>CAVPUK010000001.1:0-510062 GCA_963708935.1 uncultured Actinomycetota bacterium
CGACCCACCACGGCGTCCGTCCCGCGCCGGCCCTGGTCAAGCGGCTGTTGACCAGCACGGCGCAGGATCTGGGCCACCCAGCCTACGAGCAGGGTGCCGGCCTGGTGAACTCGCTGGCCGCGGTCAAGGCCGCCGCCAGCTGGGCGGACTCCACGGCCACGCCGAAGGTAACGGGTGCCGCGTTGGTCGTCGACAAGACGCAACTGTCTCCCCAGGGCTATCCGGGATCGGTCTCGGTGCAGAAGCTCGCGGTGCGCAATGTGAGTACCAAGACCCAGATCGTCAAGTCCTCGGCACGCACGCTGGGCACCCCGGTCTCAGCGGCCTACGGTTCCGTCACGTTGAACACCGCGACCGCACCGACCTACATCGACCAGTTCGGCATCCCGAGGAGCTACGTCGAACGGAACTTCACCGTCCCGGCCAACAAGGACCGGCTCGACGTGTCGTTCGCCACCCCGTCGGCACCCGCCGCTCCCCGGGTGATCCTGATCGACCCGACCGGCGCCTACGCGGCATACTCGCTCCCGCAGGGGGCGAGCAACTATGGCCACGTCGACGTCCGGTACCCCAAGGGCGGCAAGTGGAAGGCCTACTTCGCGGTGTCGAAGAGCACGGGGTTCAACGGCCCGTTCCAGTACTCCGCGACCACCGAGAACTACACCAGTGCGGGGGTGGCGACCCCCGTCGTGATCCCGGCCGGCGCGACCCGCACCGTCTATGTGGGGGCGAGGCTGCCGTCGCAGCCGGGTGACGTGTCGGCGTCGGTGCAGCTGACCACCACCTCCGGGTTGGTCACTTCGGTGCCGATGACGTTGCGGGCCATCGTCCCGCCGAGGAACACCACCTTCATCGGCGTGTTCACCGGTGGCAACGGCCGTGCCTCATACCCGGAGCAGAGCCAGGTCTACTACGTCGACGTACCGAAGGGTAAGAAGGACCTCGGTGTCGGTGTCACCTGGAACGATCCGAACCAAACAGTCAACGGAGTGCTCACGGCACCGGACGGCCAGGTCTATTCGCAACAGAGCAACCAGGATCTCGACGCGACCGGAACTGCTGTGCGCGGCAACGCGTTCCAGGTCTACCGGCGCGATCCGGCCCCTGGGCGGTGGACTCTGTCCATCGCCACCGGTGTGGTCAGCGGCCTCGAACTGCAGCAGCCGTTCACGGTCAAGGTCGCCTACAACACGGTCAAGGTGTCGGCCAACCTGCCGACCAGCGCGAAGACGAAGCTGGCCGCGGGCCAGTCCGTCCAGGTTCCGGTGAAGATCACCAACACCGGGGTAGCGCCGCAGACCTACTTCGCCGACGGACGTCTCGACGCGGTCGGCGATCTGCCACTGGCTGAGCTATCCGGAGTCACGCAGCCGTTGGCGCTGCCCGTCGCGGAGGGTGTCTACCCGGAGTGGCTTGTACCGACCCAGACCCCGAAGCTGACCTTCGCGGCCACGGCGGACCAGCCGGTCAACCTGGATGTCTTTGCGTCGCCAGGTGAGCCCGAGCTGTACTCGGCGGCGATCGGCAACGGCGCGACGGTCAACGTGAATGCCGCCCAGGTGACCCCGGGGCTGTGGGCCGCTGATATCGGGCAGAGCGGACCGTTCGGTGACGCCGGCGCGCCGGCAGGAACGGTCAGCGTGACGGCCATTGCGCACACGCAGCTGTTCGACCCGAACGTCACCTCCAACGCGGCTGGTGACATCTGGCTGGGCGGGATCGCGACGGCCACCCCGGACCCGACGATGCTCGACCACCTCAAGCTCGAGGCGGCAGCCAGAGCCAAGGCTGGATCGACGATCTCGGGGATTGCCAGCCTCGATTCGTCGAATGCCGCGTCGCAGTCGACGTCCACGCAGGCATCGTCGGGCCCGGGTCCGGTTTACCTGCAGCCGGGCGAGAGTGCGACCATCACCGTCACCATCACGCCCGCCGGTGCCAAGGGCAGCAAGGCCAACGGCCACCTGTACATCGACAACTTCAACTTCGCCACGGATGACGGAGACGAGCTGATCGACCTGCCATACGCGTACAGCATCAAGTAGGCGTCGAGAACGACAGTGGGGCACGGCCTTTGGCTGTGCCCCACAGTCGTCTTTGCTCTGGATTGGCGACCAGCGTCAGTGACCGCTGAGCCCGGCCAGTACCCGGTCGTAGTTCCCCGTTCACCTCGGCGAAGCGCAGCACGTTGACCCGCTCGACCCGGATCTCTCCGCGTCCGGCTGGGTGGCAAGAATGCTCATGTTGATCAGCACGTTGAGCGCGGAATACCGGCCGGTGAGCTCGGTGCGGCTTCGATGGATTCCGGATCGGCTACGTCCAGCAGGATCGAATCGATGCCGTCGTGCTCGTCGACGATCTGGTCCAGCGAGTCCTGGTGCCGCCCGGTGACGATCACCTTGTTACCGGCCCGGCTGGGGTCAGTGCCGGGTTTGTAGGGCGCGGGCCGAGAGCGTCCCGGCGGCGGCGAGTATCCCGGTCAGGAGCAGCAGGTCGAGCGGTCGTGGTGCGGCGCCGAGCCATGGTTGTTGGATCGCCCGGACGGCGTAGGTCAGTGGCAGGGCATTGGAGAGGTGACGGATGCCGGCGCTCATCACGCCCGGGGGCGGGCCGGCGCCGCAGAGCAGCCACATCGGAAAGAACAGCAGCATCCCTATCGCTTGGGCGGCTCGGGCCGTCCGCATCAGGCTGCCGATCAAAAAGCCGATCGACTGGAAAGTCAGGGTCGCGAGGACGAACGAGCCGGCCACGGGGCCGATCTCGTGTGGCAGGGCGGCGCCGAAGATGATTACTGCGGCCAGCACTAGGACGACGCTGCTGGCCGCGGCCATCACCAGGCCGGTGAACAGGTGAGATCCGATCACGACCCAGGTCGGGACACCGGATGCCTGGAAGCGGCGCAGAACACCGCGTTCGCGGTAGGTGGCCAGATGCACGGGCAGGGCGATCAGACCGATGGTGCCGATGACGACGCCGATGTAGGTGGCCAGGTAGTAGTTGGCGGGCTGGTGGCCACCAAAGGCGGGATCGTTGGGCTTGAAGCTGCCGATCAGCACCACCAGGAGCACGATCGGGAAGGCGAGGGTGAAGATCAGCGAGAACGGCTCGCGGGCGAACAGCTTGAGCTCGACCCAGGTCAGCTTGCGCAGCGCACGCATCAATTTCTCCCTTGGCCGGTTCGGCTGGTCAGTTGCAAGTAGGCGTCCTCGAGGGTGGGCTGCTCGACCCGCAGATCCACCGGCACGATCCCGTGACCGACCAGCGCGGAGGCGACCAGTGCGAGCACTGCTCCGGTGCCGTGAATCTGGACGTGCTGCCCGCGACGGGTCAGCTCACCGACGCCCTGAACCGCCGACAGCCAGGACACGTCGGCGGCCTGGGTGCTGAAACGGATCCGGATCCCTGAGGACGATTGGGCGATCAGCTGTTGTGGGGTTCCCTGGGCGATCACCCGGCCATGGTCGATGACCGCCAGCCGATCACACAGTTGCTCGGCCTCATCTATGTGGTGCGTCACCAGCACAACCGTGGCACCGACGTCGCGGATCTCTCGGATCAACTCCCAGGCCACCCGCCGACCGGCCGGGTCCAGGCCCTGGGTGAGCTCATCGAGGAACACCACCTGCGGCGCGCCGAGCAGCGCCAACGCCACGAACAGCCGCTGGGCCTGGCCGCCGGACAGATCTGCGAACGAGGCGTTGCGCTTGTCCGCCAGCCCCCAACGTTCCAGCAGGACCGGCCACCCATCACCGCGCGGGCTCATCGAGGCGAACAGGTCCAATGCCTCCCAGACCTTCAATCGGTTCGGCAACGCCGAGGACTGCAACTGCGATCCGACCCGCCGACGCAACTCCCTTCTGTCTCGCCCTGCGTCCAGACCGAGCACCCGAACCAGGCCGCCGTCCGGCCTGCGCAGGCCTTGCGCGCATTCCACGGTCGTGGTCTTACCGGCACCGTTGGGGCCCAGGATCCCGAAGATCTCACCGGCCGCGACGGAGAAGGACACATCCGCCACCGCGACATGCCCGCCGTAAGCCTTGCGCAGATGCTCGACCCGGACCGCCACCGCGTCTGAAATGGCTGACTGCGGGCTGGGAGTGGCCGATCGCTTCTGCCCGGTGACGCCCGCCAGGGAGGTGCTGCGGCGTGGCATCTGCGCCGGCGGCGGCGCTGAGGTGTGGGTCATATCTTCAGCCAAACCCTTGGGCGCGCGGGCGTCCAACAGCGATGTCGCCCGATTGACAACCGCTGGTTGTGGGCAACGATGGGCGCATGGACCTGGACAGCACACTGCTGCGGGCGTTTGTGGCGGTGGCCGACCAACTGCACTTCGGCCACGCCGCGCGCGGCTTGTTCATCAGTCAGCAGGCCCTGTCCAAACGGATCGCCCGGCTGGAATCGACCCTGGGCATCCGGCTGCTCGACCGGGGCCGCGGCGGCGTCAGTTTGACCGTCGCCGGGCGGCGCCTGCTGCCCGAGGCGCGAACAGCCGTGGATGCCATCGATGCCGCCGCCGCGGTGGCCAGGGCGGGCCCCGGCGCGCTCACCGTCGACGTGCTAGACGAACACCTGGCGATGTTGCCGCGGATACGTGCGGTCAACAAATCAGCCCCCCACCTACACCTATCGGCGGTGATGCGCCACGACGCAAGCAACGCCGTCGCCACCCTGCGCAACGGCGGCGCCGACATCGCACTCGGCCGGCCCGGCGCCGTGGACACGCCCTGGCCAGCCGACATCCATGCCCGCGCGGTGCTGGCCGAGCCGATCCGGCTCCTGGTCCCCCGCGGCCACGCACTGGAGCGGGCCAGCAGAATCACACTCGCAGACCTGGCCGCGCACCCCCTGTGGTTCCCCACCGCAGGGGCCCCCACCGAGTGGACCGACCTGCTCACCGAACTCGCCTGCACATTCGACCTGACCGTGGACCAGACCGGCTCCACGTTCGGCTTCGACCACTGGCTCGAACAAGTCGCCGACCGATCCGCCCCACCATCACTGGTCGGCGCCGGAATGCAGCTACCACCCGGGCTGCCGATCACCAGCGTGCCCATCATCAATCCGACCCCAGTGTTCTACTGGTGGGCCATGTGGCGACGACGAGTCCCGGCGGACCTGATCACCGAGTTCCTCACCGCACTCGATACCGCCCTCACCGACATCGAAGTCGAAGACCACACCAACCTGTGGACGCCGCAACGCGACAGCCAATTCCAGAGCTGACCCGCAAACCACGCCCGGCTACATCCCGGTGACGCTCGGGTGCCGGGGTACGCCGGATGTTTCGGTATTTGGCCGCCGGGTCGAGCAGGCCGTCAGTCGTCAGCACGTTGCTAACCCGTCACCCGCCTGACGTAGGTAAGCCCGCCACCGGCGGACACTTCTCGCCGTCACCATGCTGCAGAACGCGAGCGCCACGGTGGTAGCCCAACCAGTGCTCGTCTGGTCATCACCAGATGATGATCATCACCGAGGCGATGGCCAGACCCACGCCGCCAGCACCACCGACGTGACCACTACGCTGCACGCGAAGCCAACGTGACGGCGTTCTGCCTGCCAGATGGCGCAGCGCACCAGCGCTGCCGAGTTGACCCGTGCGATCGCGAGCGGGGCAGAAAGGACTACAGCACAAGACGAACCACTGGACGAGCCGGGGACACCCGCTCGCCGACCTCACGGAAGCCGATCCGGGTGAACAGCGACAGCGCGCCATGAAACAGCTCGGCCGACGACGCCGCACGAACGGCCAGATCCACCGGGTACCCCTCGACGGCGCCGGCGCCGTGGCGACGGGCGAGGTCAACTGCTCCTTCCAGGAGCACACCGGCCAACCCCTTCCGACGTGCGCCGACGCGGACGACAAAACAGGTCACCGACCACAGTCCGGGCTCGTCGTCGGTGGCAGCAGCGATCTTCGAGGTGAGTAGCCGCGGGTAGTCCGTTCGCGGCGCCACGGCGCACCAGCCCGACGGAACGTCCTTGTCGTCGTAGGCCAAGACCCCCGGCGGCGGCGAGTTGCGGGTCTGGGCGTTCAACGCTTCTCGGCGTTGCGGCCGGGTCGCTGGATCCAGGCCCGAGCGGCTCAGCCGGAACCACTGGCACCAGCATCGAGACGGATCACCTCGCGTGCCCATGACGGCGACGACGTCGTCCCAACGCTCGGCAGTGCCATCGGCAATCCTGACCATCGTGTCATCGTCCCCGACGACACCGACAGCTGGCGGCCGTTGGACACCCGTCCCGATATTCGCCGCCGTCATAGAGTCCTCCTCCATGACCGACGTCGATGAGCAGGGCCGACCGGAGCCTCCGGTCGCGGCCGACGAGCCCGCGACCCTGCTGGGATTCCTCTCGACGAGTTGACCAACACCGCCCTGGCCAACGGCTGCAGCAATTGCGGCGATGTGGTCGGCCCGGAGCTTTGATTTTTCGTGCACGGCCGCCCGCACCGATCGAAACTGAGGGCAATCGCACGAGAGCTGCAGGCGAGTGAGCACCTCAAGTACCTGCCGGCCGGTCGGGTCGGCCCGGGGCGTCACCCGCGGGCCGTCAGACTGAGTGGGCAACCGCAGGCCGATCGCCTACCGGCATCGTCGTTGAGCTGCCCCTCACCCGCGACGCGCGGGCTGCGGCAAGGACGAAGGCGGCGACGAATACCTCACCGGCTCTCAGTTATATTCCGCAGCTACCGCGAGGAGCCCTTATGAGTGCCGTCCTTGAACGCAACAAGGAGAGCGTGCAGGCGTTCTACGACCTGATGTTCAACAAGTGCCGTCCGCGCGAGGCTATCGAGCGGTACGCGGGGGCCGAGTATCGGCAGCACAACCCGCACGTGGGTGACGGCAAGGAAGCGTTCATCAGCTACTTCGAGCGGATGGCTCGCGAGTATCCCGGCAAGCGCGTCGAGTTCATCCGTGCGATTGCCGAAGGTGTGTACGTCGTGCTGCACTGCCGGCAGACCTGGCCCGGAGACCAAGACTATGCGGGCATCGACATCTTCAGACTTGATGACGAAGGCAAGGTCGTTGAGCACTGGGACGTGCTTCAAGTTGTCCCTGAAACGTCGGAGAACAAAAACGGAATGTTCTGATTCGTGTCCGATGCGACCCAGTCGGAGTGTCTCTGCTACTGGACGGGCGCACCCGGCCGAAGTTGGCGTTCGCAGGCCTGGACGTCCGTGCGGGCTCGTCGCCACAGATGGCGGCACGATCGTCGACGTCGCCGGGCGACTCGACCGGAAAGTGCTACCGGCTCCGGGTCCCTTGGCACGGGTTTCGGCTTCGGTGACGCGCCCCTGGGCCATGATCCGGCCGATCGCGTGGTTCACCGCGCGGCGGGACATTCCGGTCAGTTCGACCAGTTCGGCCCCGGTTCGCCTCCTCGCGGGTGCAGATCAGCCGGTACAGGTCCTCGTGGGTGCGGTCCGCGGCGAGTACCGCTCGTGGGTGAGGGTCATCGGTCGACTGTAGATCAATCGATTCGTCTAATTAAGTCGAAGATGGTCATTAAACATTGATCAAGGTGCCGAAAACGGGTGCTATTAGGTCATTGACACCGATAAATCGGCCCGTCTAGGGTTCGGAGCGTCCACGGCGGACCCAAATACAGGCACGGCAGCCCACGACGTGGGTTGGTGCCCCCGCGCGGGCCGCCGGTCATCGGTGAGGTACGCCAGTTGTCAGAGAGGACGACTTTTCATGGATCATCCACACCGCCGGCGTGGGGGGACCAGGGCGACTTTGTCGCTCACGGTCGCCGCCACGCTCATGCTGTCGGGGACCTTCGCGGCCTCGGCGGCGACCACCAATCCGGATCCGACTGCGCTCGAGCTCACCGATGCGCAACTGTCCAAGTCGGCCGCCGCCCAGGGCATGGTGCTGCTGGAGAACCATCAGGAGGTTGGCAGAACTCTGGACGAGAAGAACCCCGTCCTGCCGCTGGCCAAAACCACCGACGGCGCGCCGACCAATGTCGCGTTGTTCGGTGTCGGCGCCTACGCCACCGTCAAGGGCGGCACCGGGTCGGGCGATGTAAACAACCGCTACAAGATCAACGTGCGCACCGGCCTGCAGAATGCCGGCTTCAACGTCACCACCAGCGATGCCTACTGGAACGCGATGACCAGTGCCTATGACACCAAGTACTCACATAGCTCAGGTGGGTTCGGCGCACCCCCGGTGGACTATTCGTCGGTGGAGCAGCCGTTGACCGCTGACTCGGTCAAGCCCACGGTCGCGACGACCGACACGGCGGTGTACGTGGTAGCCCGGAACGCCGGTGAGGGCTCAGACCGTAAGAACGCGGCCGGCGACTATCTGCTGACCGGCACCGAGATCGACGATTTGCAGCGGATCGGACAGAACTACAACCACGTCATCGTGGTGCTCAATGTCGGCGGCATCGTGGACACCAATTTCTTCAACCAGATCAACGCGGCGGCCCTGGATCCGGCCGGCGGTAAGCCGTTGGACGCGATGCTGCTGATGAGCCAGGCCGGCCAGGAGTCCGGCAACGCGCTGGCGCAGGTGCTGGACGGCGACGTAAACCCGTCCGGCAAGCTGACCGACACCTGGGCGTCGAACTACAGCTACTACCCCGCCTCGGCGACCTTCGGGAACAACGACGCGAACATCGAGCAGGAGAACTACAACGAAGGTATCTACGTCGGCTACCGGTACTTCGACTCGTTCGCCAAGGCACTCCCGTCCAACGCCGTCACCTACCCGTTCGGATATGGCCTGTCCTACAGCGACTTCCAGATCGACACGCAGAGCGTGACCGCTGACACCAAGACGGTCACGGTCAAGGCGAAGGTCACCAACGTGGGCAGGGCCGCCGGCAAGGAGGTCGTGCAGACCTACTTCTCGGCGCCGCAGACCGGTATCGACAAGCCGTACCAGGAGCTGGCCGGCTACGCCAAGACCGACGACCTGGTACCCGGAGCCTCGCAGGTGCTGACCATCAGCTACGACACCACCCAGATGTCGTCGTACGACACGGCCAAGGCCCAGTACGTGATGGACGCCGGTAACTACCTGATCCGGGTCGGTAACTCCTCCCGGAACACCCACATAGCGGCGACCATCAACCTGGCCGCCCCGCTGGCCACTGAGCAGCTGTCGAACCAGCTGACCGATTCGACGCCGACCCCGCAGCCGGTGCTGACCGAGCTGACCAGCAACCCGGTGAACTTCTACGTCAACCCCAGCGACACGATCGACCTCGCCGGTGCGCCCAAGCTGTCGCTGGACACCGCCGGGTTCGTGACGAAGAACGACGCCTCGCCGTACCAGCAGAGCAACACGGTGGACTCATCGTCTCCGTACTACGCGCTTGACGGCTCGAAGATCTCCACCACCACGGCGTATGTGGATTCGGCCCAGAAGAACTGGGAAGGAACCGGATTGCCCTATCAGCCCAAGACCGGTGAGGTGGCCCAGAGGGTGACCACCAACCCTGCCGCCACCCTGTTCGACGTGGCCAAGGGCACCACCACCATCCAGCAGTTCGTCGCCGGCCTGTCGGTGACCCAGCTGGCGAACCTCGTCGAAGGCGGATCGGCCAGCACCACCACCCAGTCCGCCGTCGGTGCGGCCGGCTACACCACCCCGAAACTGGAAAGCCTTGGGATCCCGGGGATGACACTGTCCGACGGGCCGGCCGGTCTCCGGTTGACCCAGCAGATCAACACCACCCCGAAGACCTATCAGTACGAGACCGCCTGGCCCATCGGGACCCTGCTCGCGCAGACCTGGGACCGCGACCTGGTCCAGCAGGTCGGCAACGCCATCGGCAAGGAAATGAAGGAAGCGGGCGTCACGCTCTGGCTCGCCCCGGGCATGAACATTCACCGCGACCCGCTCAACGGCCGCAACTTCGAGTACTACTCGGAGGACCCGCTGGTCACCGGCCTCACCTCGGCCGCCACCACCACCGGTGTGCAGAGCAACCCAGGTGTCGGCGTCACCATCAAGCACTTCGCCGCCAACAACCAGGAAGCCAACCGCAACGCCGTCAACGAGACGATCTCCGAGCGGGCTTTGCGGGAGATCTACCTCCGCGGCTTCGAGATCTCGGTCAAGACCGCGCAGCCGATGGCGATCATGACCTCTTACAACCAGATCAACGGCGTCTACGCCTCCGCGAACTACGACCTGGTCACCAACGTGCTGCGTGGTGAATGGGGCTTCAAGGGCCTGGTCATGTCCGACTGGGGCGGCAGTCACAATCCCGTTGCCACCATGTACGCCGGCAACGACCTGATCGAGCCGGGCGGCAACCCCGGCGAGATCCTCAACAACCTCGAGACCGTACCGCCAACCCTCGACTACAACGGACTGCCCGCCGTCACCAAATCCGTCTACACGGCATTCGGCTTCACCGGCTACGGGTTGAGCCTGGGCGGCATCACCCTGGACGCCAACGGTGACCAGACGTTCACCAGCACTGTCAACTCCGGCACCGACCTTTCCAAGGTGCCGCTGTCCACCACTGTCACCTACGACGCCAACTTCAACGCGACCACGACCCCGCTTGCGCCGTACGGGTCGGTGGCAGCCGCGTACGCCTCGGTGACGGCGGCACTGAATAACACCTCCGAGTTCCCCGCGGCTCAAAAGGCAGCCGTCACCGTAACGCCGACCTACCAGACGGCGGGCGACTCCAGCACTCCCGTGGTGTCGTACACCGTCACGATCAAGGGGCACTACGCTGCCGGCGGGTTCACGATGCGGCTGGGTGATCTGCAGCGTTCCGCGATCCACATCCTGAACGTGATCGGGCAGAGCACGCCGTTCCAGCAGTTGGCCGGCATTCAGGGCGTCACCGGCATCACCGTGCCGTCGTACGAGGCTCAGTTCACCAACCTGCCGGTAGTGGTTGCCGACAGCAAGAGCGTCGTCAAACTGCCGGTCGGGCCGGCGCCGTCGATCAGCCTGACCGCCAACGCCCCGGTTCCAGCCAGCGGCTGGTACAAGGGTGCGGTCACCTTCACGGCCACCGCTGCCGACCAGCAGGGCACCTACCTGTCCTACGAGATCGACAACGGCCAGGTGCTGGACTACAGCAAACCGGTGACCATCACCGGTGACGGCATCCACACCCTCGACGTGTTCGGAACGGCGGCCAACGACCTGCCGGCCCGGATCACCGTCACGGTGAAGATCGACGGGACCGCGCCGACCACCTCCGCCTCGGCGGCCCGGGGCAAGCTGACCCTGTCGGCAACGGACCACGGGTCCGGCGTCGCGTCCATCCAGTACTCGGTCAACCGTGGTGCCAGCTGGTCGACCTACACCCACCCGGTGACCGTCGCCGGACTGGTGCAGTACAAAGCGACCGACAAGGCGGGCAACGTTTCCGCCGTCAAGTCGATCACCGTGACCGGGGTGCTGTCCCTGGGCAAGCCGGTCATCAAGGGCACCGCGTTGGTCGGCTCGAAGCTGACCGCGTCGGCAACCGTCACCTCCGGTGCGACGCTGACGTATCAGTGGCTGCGCAACGGCAAGGCCATCGCGGGTGCGACGAAGTCGACCTACACCCCGGTAGCTGCGGATGCGGTGACCAAGTTGTCGGTCACTGTGACGGCGAAGAAGGCCAACTACGCGACGGCGACGGCGACCTCCGCCGCAGTCACCGTGGTCGGCAAACTTGCGCTCTCGACCCCGGTGGTTAAGGGCACGGCCACTGTCGGCCACGTGTTGACCGCTTGGGTCGGCACGCACACCGCCGGAGCGACCCTGGCCTACCAGTGGCTGTGGAACGGGGCGGCGATCCCTGGTGGGACTAGGTTGACCCACACCGTGGTCACCGCTGACAAGGGGAAGAAGTTGTCCGTCAAGGTGACGGAGCGCAAGAGGGGCTACCTCACCCTCACGCTGACCTCGGCAGCAATCACCATCAAGAAGTAGTACCCCCGCTGGACTGGGTGGCCCCGCTGTCCATCGGACACCGGGGCCACCTCACCTTCCAGACCACGTGATGGGCCTGCACCTCCCCCGAATATCGGCGGAGCGGCAGGCCCATCTGTGCTTGCGCACGGCACGGATCACGAAGAGTCACCGGGCCTGGCCTTGCCGGTCGCTGTCACCGGCCGGCTCCCCGGGGGGCGGTTGGATTGGTCGTTGGAAGTCTCTCGGTCGTCGCCGACCCTGGGTCCCGTCGGCATGAGCGGCCCCGAGGGCGGGTCAGGTGGAGCGTCGACGTAGGAGCCAGAATGCGGCGCCGAGGAGTAGGAGGCTCAGGGCGGCGAGGGCGCCGAACTCGATCCATTGGAGAGTCCAGTATCGGCTGTCGGGTTGGTAGCTGGTGATTTGGGTGTAGCCGTGCTGGAGCAGGTATTGGACGGGGTCGATGCTGCTGCCGCCGCCGGGTTGGGCGACGGTGACTTTTCCGTCTCCGCCGCTCTGCTGGAATCCGATGGCCTGCAGGACGGAGTTGATCTGGGCGTCGTCGACGCGGACGCCGCCTTTGGTCCACCACTGGTCGATCTCGAAGTCGCGGCCGGACTGTTCGAGACTGGTGGTGGTCAGCGGGGTCAGGTAGTGCAGACGAATCTGGGCGGCCAGGAACGCCAGGCCGAACCAGGCGGCGAACGCTGTGGCCAGCCCGGGCAGGACACGGCGCCACAACAGCCCGGCCAGCACGCCGAGGGCGAACCCGGCCAGCGCCCACCCGGCGGCGGCGACACCGGTGACGGGGAAGACGGTCGCGTGCAGTCGGGGCGTGAGCCCGCCGTCGACCAGCGGCTGGTTGTGCCAGCTGACGAGCGCCCCGAACGCTGCCATGATCACGGCCACGCCGACGGCCCCGGGAACGATCGCGGCCAGCGCCCACCGCATCCGTCCCACACCCTGGGTCCAGGTGAAGCGGAACGTTCCGGTTTCAAACTCCCGGGCCAGTACCGGTGCGCCGGCGAAGGCACCGACGATCCCGGGCAGGAACAACAAGATCACGCCGGGCATACCGGGCGCCCCGTAGCCCTGACGGAAGGTGTCCCAGGCGAACTGGCATTTCGCGGAGTGGTTCGGCGTGCATGCCAGGTACGTCGCGAACACCGACCGCATTCGTGCGCCCTCGACCACCAGGTAGACCCCGATCACCGCCAGCACCGCGGCGGTGGCGACCAGCGCCGAGCGGTAGCGTCGCCACATCACCCAGCCCAGAGCCCGCCACGGCACCGGACGCACATGCGCCTGCGGCGCGGACGCGAGCACGGTCACCGGGGCACCCCCGTCAAGGCAGGGATCGGGGACAGCGCGGCCTCCCGCAGGTAGGCCATGGCAAGCTCCTCGATGCCGACCGGCCGCGAATCGCAGCCCGGCGGCAACGCCGTATCCGGCGAGACCAGTCGAACAAGTTGGTGTGACTGCGATCCGGTCATCGTGGACTCGATGACCTCCCACGCGCCGCGCAGCTGTTCCGCCGCAGGCGCGGTCAGCAGCCGGTGTTCGGTCAGCAGGTGCTCGACCGTGTCGTCTACTCGGACCCGACCGTGGGAGATCAGCACCAGATAGTCCGCAACCCGCTCCAATTCGGCCAAGTTGTGTGAGGACAGGGCAACCGAGACGCCGTCGTCGGCCATCGCGGTCATCACGGTGGCCATGAAATCGTGTCGCGCGAGCGGGTCGAGCGGCGCGGTGGGTTCGTCGAGAACCAGCAGCCGCGGATGCCGGGCCAGCGCCAGGGTGAGCGCGAGCTGCGCCCGCTGACCACCGGACAGCTTGCCGGTCTTGTGTTTGCCGCTGATGCCCAATTCGGCGACCCGGCGGCGGGCGTAGGCGGTGTCGAAGTGCAGGTTCAGATTGTGGGTCAGATGCAGCATGTCGTCGACCGAGAGATGTCGGTACAGCGGCATGTCCTGCGCCACGAAAGCGATCCCGTCCAGGGCAGCCGGTGAACCCGCCGGCAACCCACTCAGCACCGTGACCTCGCCGGCCGTCGGGTGGGTCAGCCCGACGATCAGATTGAGCAGGGTGGACTTGCCGGCGCCGTTCGGTCCGACCAGGGCGACCAGGTGACCCTCGGGGATGGCCAGGGTGCAGTCCCGCAGCGCCCAGTTGCTGCCGTAACGGCGGCCAAGGCCCGCGGTCTGGATGACGTTCACGACACCGCTCCCGCGTCCCGCCCGGAATCCCGCCGTCCGCCGCGACTGGCGTTGAGGTCGCGGCGCTCAGCAAAATCCCGCAGCTCGCTGGTGACCAGCGCGACGATTCCCTGGCCGTCCAGCCCGGCCGCGTCGGCCCGCTCCAGCCAGCTACGCAGCGACCGGCGCAGTTCAGTGAGCTGGGGCAGCGTGGCCTGTCCGAGTGTGGCGTCGATGAAGGTGCCCTGGCCGGGCCGGCCCGATGTCAAACCCTTCTGTTCCAGGTCGCGGTAGGCCTTCAACACGGTGTTCGGGTTGATCGCCAGGTCGGCCACCACCTCCCGGACCCGCGGCAACCGGTCCCCGGGCCTCAGATAGCCCAACCGCAGGGCGTGCTCGACCTGCTGCACGAGCTGCAGATACGTCGGCACCCCCGATGCCGGGTCCAGCCGGAACGCGATCGGCGACACCCCGCCATCCCCGGGCCCGATCAACCGCTTATCTATCACCATAGATGAATCATGTCACTGTTCGTTTCGCGGGACAAGTGGTCACCCGGAACCGCGGGGAGGTACGGCACAGCCCGGGCCGGCACGTCTCTTGGCGTTCGTTACGTCGGCTCGTCACGGAAGTCGGCGGGCTGCCAAGCCAAGCGATTGGTGACCGCAGCGCGTGGATCAGCGCAGACTCACCTCATGACGAGCACATCGGAAGGCGGCCGCAATGACCAGGCCGGCACCGTGGATCTGTGCTGGTGCTGCGGATGCTCCGGCACCGTTGAGCAGATGGCGCACCTGGGTGAGCATCCCGAGGTGGCAGTGTGCATCCGCTGCGCCCATTCGCTGAGCAAATGGGCGTGGGAGATCGAGGATCGATCGAAGACTGGACCGGCAGTCAAGACACGAGACGCCCTCCGAGCCGCGCGAAAGGCCGTCATGCAGCGCGGCTGGCAGAACTCCCCGGTATTCGGCGGTCCGATCAGATGGGTCGGGAGGCGACTTCCCTGAGGTCCACCCCAGTCCGATCGAGGATCCCCATTGGCACCTGCCGGCCGCACGGGGGGTCAGAGTTCAAGTGCCTTCGATGCGATGCCGCGATCACCTGAGTTGCGACCGGGGTCATGCGCTCGCGATGAACGAATCTAGCTCGCCGATCACACGCCGCGTCAACCCGGTGACGGCGGGCTTGGACAGCGGCCACACTGCGTAGCCAATCCACCCACGCGGGACGAATTCGCCGACGACCGTCAATTCCGTTGTGCCATCTGACCGCTCAAGGGTGCTCCACCTGCTGCGCGCCGTTGCGAAAGGACCAGCCCCGCCTTCCAGTTCGTAGGCCAAAGCCGAGCAGGGCGCGAACTCGACAAGTTCCTCACGCACTCTCGTCCGCCCCATGAGCGGCCTTGGCAGAACGCAGGTTCGCCACGTGCCGACCCGGACGGTGGCCGTGTCACGCTCGCAATAGGTAAGTGATTTCGTCCAGCGATGCTCGTGCCCGAAATCGCCCAGCACCCGCCAAACGCTGGCGTTAGACGCACCGACGACCCGCGAGACTCGGAACCCAACGACCTTCTGTCCCATGGTCCGGATCGTACTGACCTTCGTCCCGGTTAGCGCTAAAGACGTGGGGCGGAAAACGGCCCTGCACGGCCAGGGCCACCGGTGCTGCCCACTCGTGGTCGGCACCGTTTCTGGGCGCCGCCACTCGAGTGTGACCTGCTAGGCCGTCCCGCAACCCTGAGGGACGGCCACCGGTTCCTCGGACCGCCCCCTGAGGCCGTGCACAGCGACGGACACTTCGGCGTGCGGACCGTCGACGTTTACCCAGGCCGACTTGATCTGGGCACGCCGGCTCCATCCTTGTCAGCTTTATTGGGCTGTGATACGGAGCCCAACTGCACGCTGTTGGGCAGCTTCAGCGGAGCGGCCCGAAGAAGGATTCGACCTCGCCGGCGAAGAGGGCGGGTTGTTCCCACGCCGCGAAGTGGCCGCCGCGATCGGGCTCACCCCAGTACCGAATGTCGGGAAAGCGCTGTTCGGCCTCACGTCGGGTCGGTCGATGCAGCTCATAGGGAAAGACGCTGCAGCCAACCGGGACGCGCACGATATCGGCTTCCTCAAGAGGCCCATCGAGCCAGCGGGCGACATCACCCAAGCTCTCCCAGTACAGCCGGGCCGCCGACGCACCCGCGCCCGGCAACCAGTAGTGCATGACGTTGTCCAGCACCTGGTCCCGAGACAAGGTGCTACCGGGATCGGTCCAGGCGCCGGTCTTCTCGGTGATCCAAGCGGCCAAGCCCGCCGGCGAGTCGACCAGTGAGTACCCAATTGTTTGCGGCCGGGTGCGTTGCTGCGTCGAGTAACCGGCCTCGTCAGGTCGCCGGTCCTTCCTGGCCGTGCCGGGCAGCGGCGGCGCGAGTGGAGGCACGAGATGCACCCCGGCGACGTGGCCCGGATCCTGTTGAGCCAGGGCGGCGCTCACGCTGGTGCCCCAGTCGCTGCCGACCGCGCCGTATCGCTGGTATCCCAGCTGAGCCATCAGCTCCGCCCAGGCCCGCGCTATGCGTCCTACCCCCCACCCAGCAACCGAAGGCTTGTCACTCCAGCCGTAGCCGGGCAGCGATGGGACCACACACGTGAAGCCCCTCGCCGTCAACGGTTCCAGCACGTCCACGAATTCCATGACAGATCCAGGCCAACCGTGGGTCAGGATCAAAGGGAACGCCCCCGCCCGGGCCGAACCGGCATGCAGGAAAACGATGTTCAGGCCGCCCACCGATGCACGGAACCAGCCGATCGACGCAAGCCGTCGCTCGCACCGCCGCCAGTCGTAGTCCTGCGACCAATATGAGCACAGCGCCTGCAAGTCGGCCAGAGCGACACCCTGCCTCGGGTCGGTCTCCCGATCCGGCCAGCGGGTCGCGTTCAGCCGGTCCCGCAAATCCTGCAACTCAGCATCGGACACCACAGGCGCGAACGGCTCGACCATCGTCCTATTCTGCCCGCCCGGCACCCCTCTCCGGGATCGACGAGCAAGCCGCCGCGCGCCGACCGGTCGCCGATCGTTGACCGGTCGAGGATTCCGTTCCGGTCCCCGTTCCTCCTTTGAAACGGCGCTGCCGCGGACTGTCATGATGCGGGAGAATTGTGGCCGTGCCCATCGGAGGGGGGCTCACCTTGGATCCGACGGACGCAGTGTTGACGCCGCGTCTGGTGCTGACCCCGGTCGGACTCGGGGATGTCGAGGACCTGGTCAGGCTGTACGCCGACCCCGAAGTCGGGTATTGGACCGGGCCCTGGACCCGGACCACGATCACCGCTTGGGCGACCGGAATGGCTCGGCGCTGGTCGGAGGACGGTATCGGCAAGTGGATGGCGCGCCGGCGCGGAGACGGCGACCTGGTCGGCCGAGGCGGCTTGTCCCGCTTCGAACTGGCCGGCGAGTCCGTCCTGGAGGTCGGCTGGGTGGTGCGTGACGCCCTCACCGGGCGCGGATACGCGACGGAACTGGGACGAGCAGCGTTGAACTGGGCCGACGAGCACGAGCCCGGTATCCCGGTCATCGCATTCACCGAGGTCCACAACCACGCCTCGCGCTCGGTCATGCGTCGCCTGGGGATGCTGCCAGCCGGGGTTATCCATCGGAATGGCCTGGTGCAGGGGCGGCAAGGTAGCCATCCTGACGCACCATTCGCTGTCTATCGCTATCGGTGACGAGCAAACGAAGTGTGAGCTCGTTTACCGGTTGCCATCAGTGGCCCTGCCTCACCGAAGGCGATCGCTGGCCGGGTAGTCGCCCGGGTTGGACGCGACCACCCCCCAAAAACCGGCAGCGTGACAATCTCAGGTGGGCCGCGATCTGCGACGCGAGGTCGCTACCATCTCATTCGTGGCCCGAACTGGACTATGTTTCGGAAATGACGATAATCGTGGCGGCCGTCATCGCGGTGATGCTCCTGGTCGCGCTGGCCGTGTGGAGGTCTCGCACACCGAACCACAACGGAGTCGGTCAACCCGATGACGGGCACGCAGAGCCGGGTAGTCGCGGCGGACCGGCCGGCAGTGACCGTTTCGGGGGTGGCTTCGGCGGACTTTAATCGTCCGAACTGTGGCAGGAAAATGACTGTCGGAATGAACTTTCAAGCCCGAAAACTGCACGGTTGTCGGCGCACGAGCTTGCCGCCCTGGCGGCTGCCACCACGATGACGACCTGAGCGCAAGGTTCGGATGTCTGCAGTGAGCTCGGTGAGAACGTGTAGAACTCGGTCACTGGCTACCGCAAAACGCGGTCAGCGGGATCGGGGCCGCCGAAGTGGGTGACGCTCAGGTCTTCTGCCTGTTTGATGACCGATCCGGTGATTCGTGCCGCTGATGAAACGTCAAGCAGACACCTCGCAATCGGTGACCGGCCGGCACTATCGATCCTTAGCGTCTTCGGGCCAGATCGACTGAAACATCGGCCGACATGGTTTTCCAAATCTCGTCCACGTTCGTCCCTGTGCCCAACGGTGACCGAACGGGATCCTGACCGAAAAACCATTGGCAGTTCTCCATAGTATCGAGGTCGTGGCCAAACCGGTGTTGAGCGTCCACGACGTGGATACGTTCGTCTGCGACGGCGCGATTCGGTTAAGCGGGGCATTTCCACGCCAGATCGCCGAGGAGTGCCGGCGGCTGCTGTGGGCGGCAACGGGCTGTGACGAGCACGATCCATCAACCTGGACCAAGCCGGTCATCCGCCTGGACGGCCGCGCGGACCCACCGTTTGCCTCGGCGGCCAACACCGAGCGGCTGCGAGCGGCATTCGATCAGCTCGCCGGGGTAGGCCGCTGGGTGCCGCTCGAGGGACTGGGGACTTTCCCGATCCGCTTCCCAATCCCTGAAGATCCCGGCGACGTCGGCTGGCACATCGAGGCCACTGGTACGGACGCGGTCGGCAACCCGATCGTGGACCCGACCTCTCGCGAACGCCTACTTCTGTTGCTGTTCCTGTTCAGCGACGTCGGCCCGGACGACGCGCCTACGCGGCTGCGACTGGGCAGCCATTTCGATGCGGCGCGGCAGCTGTTTAGCGACGGTAAACCGTGGGGATTTGTCGACGCGGCTTGTGCTCTCGCCGACCGCACCGACCATTTGCCGGAAGCCGTTGCCACCGGCGAAGCCGGCGATGTGTGGCTGTGTCATCCGTTTGTCGTCCATGCCGCGCAACGACACCACGGAAAGCGAGTGAAGTTCATGGCCCAGCCGCCGCTGGCCGGTACTGAGATCATCAATCCCAACCGGGTGGAAGCGGACCGCTCCCCGGTCGAGGAAGCCGTCCACAGAGCGACGTCCGACTGACGATCGGGGACCGGACCGGGATCGCCTGACGTACGTCGGTCGGCGTTGCCTGCTCCGGCCGGTGCGCGCCGAATGACCTAGGGGTGTCTATCCGGGTCGCGGATCGTCGCACCTATGGCCATTTCGCGGCCCGGCTGTCAGCCTCGATGACTGGCAGTTATCGGCAGCGACCGATCTGTCGGAGGGTCTGCCGTGCCATGGCCGCCTGACCGGTTGCGTTCGGGTGCAAGGGGAATGCGTTGATCGGTCCGACGGCCGGCTCGATCCATCGCCGGCCGGCAGGCTGGCAGGCATCCCGGCCGACTGAGCTCGGCGCCATGTCGACGAACCGTGCTCCGGTCTTGAGCGCTGCCTTGCGGATTACACCGTTGAGCACGTCCTGTTCGTGATTCAGCCACGGGACGTCGCCCATGGAGATCGGGATGGCCGGATAGCAGGACAGCTGGCCGGCGGCGGGCAGAATACGCGGGTACCCGATGATCACGATCGTCGCACCGGGGGCTTTCTTCCGTACCGCCTTCAAGGCGGCGACCACGTTCGGGTAGGTCTGGCCGACGATCTCGTCGACGAAGGTGGACCCGTACTTCTGCTCGCATGGATTGCCCAGGACGTCCGTTGCCGAGATCTCGGCGCAACCGAAGAACGAGTCGGCGAAAACGTCCTCGTCATTCCCGCCGATGGTCATGGTGACGAGGCGGGTGTGCTTCGTCACCGCATCGAGCTGCGGGGCGACACCGTCGGCCTGCGATGAAAAGAAGTCGGACGTCTTGGCGCCGCTGCACGTGACGTCGGTGAACGAGGAGGGCATCGTCTGACCGGCGATGTCGTGCGCGTAGTTGAGCAAGGAGCGACTGCACGTAGGTGGGGAGCCTGCGACGAATGGTGCGACACCCGCTGCGGAGGAATAACTGTCACCGAGCGCCACATAAGACGAAGCCTTCGTCGGGTGGTAATTGGACGTTGCAGGCACCGCCGTCGCCGCGACGGGCCCCGCGGCAACTACGCCCAAAGCGCCGACGAAAAGGGCTACTGCGATAGCGCTGACGGTACGACGCATCATGGGCTCCGGTGGGACGACAACCACGTGCCGACCGGTTTCCCGGCCAGCGGGCGGCGACGTCGCCCGGAGGGACCGTAGCAATCCCGTGGCCGCCGGGCAACGACATGACCATGAAATACCCATGCCTGTGGATGTGAAATTGCCAGATCACTTGACCTGCGGGTCGATGTTCCAGGCTTTGAGCAGCGCCCCGATGGCGGCATTGAACAGTGTGGCCGGATTTTTGGCGCTCTCCAGGCCGGTCACCAATGCCAGGCAGATGGCGCCTGCCTGGCCGGTGTCACATCGCGGACGGATGCGGCGTCGAAGAGTTGAACGAGTTCCTGGTGGATATCGTTGCTGAAACGGTGACAGATGTCGCCGAACAGGCGGGCCTTCTGGTCGAGCAGCTCGGCGGTGTGCGGCGAGTCGCCGGCCAGCGAAAGCACCAGGTTCATTTTGGCTTCCAGGATGCCGCGGATGCGGTCGCCGGTCGGCCTGTCAGCCGCCGATGCTTCGCGAGCTAGAACCAGAGATCGGTTGTGCAGCCGGGCGGCGAGTCGACGGAATGCGTCGTCCTTGCTCCGGACATATTGGTAGACGGCGGTTCTGGACATCCCGGCGGCGGCGGCGATGTCCTCGACGGTCGTCCTTCGGACGCCGTACCGGGTGAGGCACAGGTATGTTGCGTCGAGTACCTCACCCAGCCGGTCAGCGGTCAGGCGACCTGCAGCGCCTTCACCATTTCGGCAGCCAGAGCGGCCGAGGAGGCCGGGTTCTGCCCGGTGTAGAGATTACGGTCGACCTCGATGTGCTCAGCCCACGCCTCGCCCTCACGGAAATCCGCGCCCAGTGCGACGAGACGGTCCTGCAGCAGCCATTTGGCCTTGTCGGCCAGGCCGGCCTGCGTCTCCTCCTCGTTGGTGAAGCCCGTCAGGCGGTAGCCGCTGAACACCGAACCGTCCCCGCCATCGGTGGCCAGCAGGGCGGCGGGGGCGTGGCAAACGATGCCCAGCGGGCGGCCCGATGCCAGCGCGTCGATCAGTAGCTTGCCGGAGGTCGGGTCGACGGCCAGGTCCTCCATCGGCCCGTGGCCGCCCGGGTAGAACACAGCCACATAGTCGGCGAGATCGGCCTTCTCGAGCGACAGGGGTGCCCGCAGCTGCTCGATCGCGGCCAGTTCGGATGCGATGGCGTCGGCTTTATCCTGGCCCCCGTTGACCTGGGCGGCCAGGCTGCCCTGGTCCACCACCGGGACGACTCCACCCGGAGTGGCCACCACGACCTCGTAGCCGGCGCCGGTGAACGCGCGGTAGGGGGCAACGAGCTCTTCGGCCCAGAAACCGGTCGGGTGATGCGAACCATCGGCCAACGTCCAGAACCGGGCGCCGGTGACGACGAACAGAACTTTGCTCACGAACGAACTCCTCTGCCATGCAAACGGTCAGCACCTCTGACCAACTGACACGCTACGCACCAAGTGTCAGTTGATCAGCGGGCGTCGTAGCAGTCCGAGGGTTCTGCCCGAAACCTCCTAGGATCAGCCCTGGACGATGACGCGTGGCCGAAATTCATCCGAAGACGAGAACGAACGCTGCGTCACGCCCGCGACCAGATATACCCCGGCAGCGGATCGCTGACCGGGAAGTGTTCGCCTATAGGGCAGATGGGCCGCGAGACAGCGTCGCTGCGCAGCGCCTTGAAGTGGATGAGGCCCTTCAGGGGCGCGGCACCAGCGTGGCAACCGGAATCACGCGGCCGGATTTCTGCTCGTACTTCGTGAAGAACGGGGCCTGAGCCAGCACCACACCGTGCCACAGCCCGTCGCGCTCGGCGCCACCCGTGACTCGGCCGTCGACGGCCACACGCTCGCGGCCGATCTCGACCTCCGCTTGTCCGGCCGCCCTCAGATTGTGAATCCACTGGGGGTCGTGCTTCGCGCCGCCGGCGGACCCGGTGACCACATAATCCGATCCGTGCTTGAAGTAGGAGACGGGGACGGTAAAGGGCCTGCCGGTCCTGCGCCCGGCGACCGTCAGCAGCAGGACGTGGGTGCCCTTGGCTGTGCCGCCGATGCGCCCGCCGCTTCGGCGATACAGCCACACGGCGGCCGTGTTCGCGGCTCGCATCGCTCGCTTCATGACCTGGTTCATTTGGACCGCCCTGATCGACCGTCGTTCCTGGCCACGCCGCGTGACGACGTGCAGTAAGGTTTACCTGATATTCAAGATACCTTAGGACGTTCTCCATGGATGCGCAAGACCCCCGTTTGCAGACCGTGAACACCATCGCCTTGCTCGGGCGGGCCTACAGCCTGTTGGGCTTCAAGATCGTCGACGGGGTGGTGGGTGCGGGGTTTCCGCAGAAGCCGTCGCACTCGGCGGTCTTCAGCCAGATCAGGCCGGAGGGGTCCCGCCTCTCGGAGTTGGCGCGCGGCGCCAACATGACCGCGCAGGCAATGGGCGAGCTCGTCGACGAGCTGGAGGCCATGCAGTATTTAGTACGCCGTCCTGACCCCACCGACCGTCGCGCCAAACTCATCACGCTCACCCGGAAGGGGCGTGCGTGCATCGCTGCAGGCATCGTGACCATCGAGGGCATCGAGGCCAAGATCAGCCAGACCCTGGGCGCGAGCGGACATCGACAGCTGCAGGACCTCCTGCAGCAGCTCATCGACGCAGGCTGACGCTCACCGGTCAACTCCCGCGGCAAATGTGGCCACTCGCGGCGGGCGACGTCGGCGGCATCCGGGACACATCAGTGGCCGATCACTGTTCCTCGAGGCGGTTGGCCCTGGCGGCAGTCCCACATCGGGAGGCGCGGCAGCTGCGTCACGGGTCAATGAGCCGAACCGAAGTCGGCCGCGGCGAGCTGGCTTTGACTGCACGGCCTCCGCACGCTGGCGTAGCCGCGAGCTACCTGGGGCTCGACAGCGATGCCCCAGCGAGGAACTCGACGACTTTTGACGCTGGCATCTCGCACGGCCGTAGATTCTCGCCGTCATACAAATTTGCGCTGATCACGTTGACGCCACCGAGTTCTTCGGCGTAGAGCTTTTGGATTCGGCCGTTAGCCAGCACGGTGCGGGTCACGCCGTAGTGACGGCCGAGGTAAGTCATCTCCGACCACCCCTTGGGCAGTCGGGTGAACAACGCGGCTAGGTGCGGCGTCGTGGGCATGTTTCCATTGTGCGCCGATCGGTTGCGATGGGAATAGGTGTCGTTGGATTAGTGAATTGGAATACGGATGCCCTAAAGGATCGAGTTGGTGCGATCAAGAGAGAAGTCGATCTCCGTCCGCGGGACGCGACGGTCATCGGGTTCCGGGTCGGACGAGGCCGTTCTCGTAGGCGAACACGACTGCCTGGACTCGGTCGCGGAGGCCGAGTTTCGCGAGTAGCCGTGCGACGTGGCTTTTCACGGTCAGTTCGGAGAGGAATAGGTCGGTGGCGATTTCGGCGTTGGAGCGCGCTGCGGCGATGCGGCCGAGGACTTCCCGTTCGCGGGTGGTGAGGGTGGACAGTGCCGGCGCGGCGGCGTGCGGGCGAGGGGCGGCGAGGTAGTTCTCGATGAGTCGGCGGGTGATCTCGGGTGCGAGCAGCGCTTCCCCGGCTGCGACGGTCCTGACGGCGTCGGCGAGTTCCCGCGGGGGTGCGCTCTTGAGTAGGAAGCCGCTGGCCCCGACCTGCAGCGATTGGTAGACGTACTCGTCGGCGTCGAACGTGGTCAGAATCAGGATCCGGGCAGGGCTGCCCGTGCCGAGGATTCGGCGGGTGGCTTCGATGCCGTTGAGTCGGGGCATCCGCACGTCCATGAGGATCACGTCGGGCCGGTGCCTGAGTGCTGCGTCGACCGCCTCAACACCGTCGGCGGCCTCGGCAACGACCTCGATATCCTCATGACCGGAGAGGATCGAGGAGAAACCGCCGCGGACCAGTGCCTGATCATCGGCGATCACCACTCGGATCATGCCGCGGTCCCGCGGTCTGCCGCGCCGGTCAGGGCGGTCGGCGGCGCCTTGGTCGGAGTGGCTTCCGACGATGGCACGTTCGTGGATCCGGGTTCCGAAGGCAGGGTCAGGGTCACTTGGAATCCACCGCCCGGTTGCGCTGCAGCGGTTATGGAGCCGCCGTAGATGGCCGCGCGCTCCCGCATGCCGACCAGGCCATGCCCGACGTGATCGGCCCGATCCTGGCCCGACCCGACCGGCGGTGTCCATCGTGCGTCGTCTCCGCCGTCCCGGACATCGACGGCGATGGTGTTGTCGTCGTAGGCGATCCGGACCCTGGCCGGTCCGCCGGCGGCGTGTTTGATCACGTTGGTCAACGATTCCTGCACCACGCGGTAGACGGTGAGCCCCACCCCTGCTGCCAGCGGTCGGGGTCGTCCTTCCACCGAGATCTCGACCGGCAGGCCCGCGTCGATGAACTGGGCGATCAGGTCGTCGAGGTCGTCCACGCCGGGCTGGGGGAGCAGTGAGATAGCGCCGTCCGACTCGCTGGTGGCGGGTACCGGTTCGGGCTCCCGCAGCAGGCCGAGCATCCGGCCGAGGTCGGCGACCGCCTGCCGCCCGGTCTCCTGCACGTGTTCCAGCGATCGCCGCGCGGCGGCCGGATTCCGTTCGAGGAGGTCCTCGGCGGCTCCGGCTTGGATGACCATCACCGTGACGCTGTGGGCGACGATGTCGTGTAGTTCACGGGCTATCCGACCGCGTTCCTCGAGCACGGCGGCGCGGATCGCCGCGTCTCGATCGGCCGCCAGACTGCTGGCACGTTGCTCCGCAATCTGGTGGCGTGCGTGACGATCGCGCACTAGTCGACCGGAGACGATGGCGACGAGCAACGGGATCGCGGCCATCGGGATGTTGGCGACCGATCCCACGGCGGGCACCCGCAAGAACACCACCGCGACCGCCGCGAACAGGGCCGCATAGCCGAGGGCGGCCCGTCGCGCGGTCGCGTAGCGGGCGGCCGAGTAGGCGGCGATCACCATCGGCAGGAAGTCGCCCCAGAGTTCGAAGGTCAGTACCGTGAACAACTGTGGAACGCCGACCGCGGCGGCGACCACACACGCGGTCATGGTGGGAGCGATCCGGCGGAATGCCAACGCCAAGGTAGCGACAGCGCTGCACGCCGCAGCCACGGCGGTCGGGCCGTAGTGGTTGGCGCCCTCCAGGTTGGTCCACAGATCGAGCTGCGCGAAGGCCGTGACGACCAGCGCGATCGCTACGTCCTGCGGGGTCAATCCCCGCCACCAGCGGGTAGGCATGGCGGCACACTACCGGCGTCGGACCGGCCCCACATCCTCCGGAAGAACCAGTTATGCCGGGCGGTCCTGGTGCTCACGCAGCAGCCACGTCCGCCAACCGGTGTGCATTGCCGACGCGGAAAACCTCCGGCCGGGCAGCGACAACCCTCTGCGGGCCGATGCCCGTCCGCCCCTTGCCGATCGATGCTGCTGGAATCAGCCGACCGTCCGGGCCGGCCACCCGAACGGAAGGCAATCATCATGACTCCGCTGTACCAACGGGCCGGAGCGCTGGCCCTGATCATCGGCGCCGCCGTGGCGGCGCTGGGCTACCTGCTCGTCACGGCAGTCGCCGGCGGCGGCGATCACGCCGATTACGCCAATCCGCACTGGACGGCGCTGTACAGCATCGCGTTGGCCGGCAACATCATCCTGGTGGCCGGCCTCCCGGTGGTGCTCTTCGCGAATGGGGATCGCACGCCGCGACTGACCCTCATCGGCGTCGGGGGGACGTACCTGGCGCTGGTGATGCTCAACATCGGCGAGGGGATCCTCGAGGCCTACGTCAAGCCGTACATGCAATCACACGGCGGAATTCCGTCCAGCGTAGAAGGTTTCGACCAATTCGAAATGGTCGCGCTCGTCGCGGTCCTCGTCGGCCTGACCTGCCTCGGAATCGCGGTTCTCCGCGGCAGGGTGTTGGATTGGTGGATTGGCGTGCTGCTCCTGGTCTCCGTGATCCCCGGGATCTTCCCGCTCCCCGGCGGCTTTGCCATGGTCAGCGATTACCTGCTCTTCGCCGCACTCCTGGCCATCGGGGTCCACGCCCTGCGAACCGTCCCGGCGTCAACGGCGCACACCGGTCGACCGGCCCTCCCGACACCGGCCGCAAAAGCACCGACTGCCCACAGCGACGCCCGCTGACGTCCGGTCGACACCCGTACCCCCACGTGGTGCCGAAAGCGGAACCGCTTGCGGGAATCTGTGTGGGATTTTGTTGACAGGCGAGATGCTGGACGTGCACCGGCATCACCTGGGGTTGATCGTGTCCAACTGCAAAGCATCCCGTGCGATGGGCAGCGCCTCGAGCAACTGCGAGTTGATGACCTCCTCTATGAGCTCGCGGCTGCCGCCGATCAGGGTGGTGTCGGCGTCGACCTCGGTGGCCACGCACCAACGGTGGTCCTCGGGCCAGAAAATGCTGGGTGACTGCGGATCGAACCAGTCCGCAGTCACCCACTGACCGATACGGGTGGCCGCGGCGACGGGGCCACCGAACAGGCGGTACTGGCGTCCGGGAAGAGCGAAGGTGGGCCCGGTGAGGTCCAGCTGCCACTCGTTTGGTGCCATTTCCAGCGGTGACAGCGGCTCGCCCGAATTGCTGGACCGCAGCACAGCGGTTCCCCCCGGATGCTCCCAGCCCCAGCCGTCCCACACCGCGAACCAACACTGTGCTGGGGTTTCCGTCCGGCTCGTCAAGATCGCGCACAGTGCGGTCAAGGCTCGAACGTCCAGGTGCCCCATGCGCGGCTCACCGGGGAAGCTACGTCCGTCACGCAGTTCCGCCGGAGCCGGGTTGATCTGGGCCCACTGCGCACCGGCATGCATGACCCGTCCCTGGCTCCGCGCCACGTCGGCCCATCGCGTGGTGTCGGGCTCGTCGTCCAGCGGGTGGAAGATCCGTGCATAGGCCTGGAAGTCCGGTCCGACCATCCCGCTCACCCACGGCTTGGCAAAGACATCAATCCGCGAGGTCACCCATTCAGCAGGTCGGGCACTCTGGGCCACCGCGGGCGGCACGAAGGTCATGCCTGATTGTCTCCCCAGCCCGGTCCAAGACAACGGCGTTCCTACTCGTGAGCGGGGACGTCGTTGACATGGCGCGCTAGGCCTCTCTGGGCGAGCGATGATCTGGTTATGCCGGTGCCCGCGCTGCCAAAAGCCGTCCAAGTGGTCTTGGACGCTGCGGAGCGGCTGGGTGAAGTCGTGCCGCATGTTGTAGCTGTGGGCCTTGTCGGTTCCTATGCCAGAGGTGCTGGCCGACCGACCTCTGATGTCGACTTGGTCGTCCTGACGACGGATCCTGCGGCATTGCTCGAGAGGCAAGATTGGCTTGCGTTCTTCGATCCGCGGGCCGAGTTGATCCGCGCGGAAGACTTTGGAGCGATCCAGGAGCGGCGCCTCCGGCTACATGATGGTCTTGTTGTCGAGGTTGGTATTGGGATGCCACCGTGGGCGGCCGTCGATCCAGTCGATCCTGGAACGCGACGAGTGGTTAGCGACGGCATCGTCGTTGTGTACGACCCCTCCGACTTGTTGGACACACTGATTCGTGCCATAGCAAGCTGACCCGACCGGCGGGTTAGCTCGACTCGTTCGATAGCCGATCCCGTTCCGGTCAATCGTTCGTTCTACGACACACGACGCGACGCGACGATGAGCGGACGTCAGCCAGTCGCCCGGCGACGTCGACGATCGCGCCGCCATCTGTGGAGACGACCCGTACAGACGTCCAGGCCTGCGAACGCCAACTTCGGCCGGATTCGCCCGTCCAGTAGCAGACACCAGGGAGTAAGCAAGGGGCCCTCTTGCGTCCGCGCGGCGACGAGTCACGGTGCGGTTCTGAGGGCGTGCGCGGTAACGGTGCCGTCAGGCGGTGCGCACACCTACGTACGCCTGCAGGCAATTACGTCGTCACGGGCGAAATTGTGGTAGTTCGCTGGCAGATGAGTGCGGCCCCCGACCGAGGGGGTCGGGGGCCGCAGGGTGGATGGTGAGCAATTGGGGATGTTCTTGGTGTCGTTCACCTCCTGAATGCCGATAAGTGTTCTGATCGCGGGATTGTCGACGGGTCAGGTGTGGACGGGCGGTGAGCGTTCCCTGCCGTGCTGGTCGACGCCGCAGCCACCTTGGTGGTTCGCCGGGCGGCGCGTAACGGCGCCGCAGGGCGGGGAGGGGAGGCGCGGCATCAGGTAGGCGCAGGTTTGCGCGATGCGGCCGCGGGTCCGGCAGGTCTGTTCGGCCGGCCATGCGGCGGCGATGATCGCGTCGAACTCGTCCCGCAACATCTGCTCGTCGAGCCAGCTACCCATGAACTGGGCCTGATCGGCGACGTTCTGGTCGGCTTGCGGGGTGTCCAACGTTCTCACCTCCCTTTTGCTGCGCTCACTGATGACGTTGCTGCGCTTGCTCAATGACGGATGGGTGGGTCAGGCGTCGATGAGTTGGTGGTTCTGGTGTTCCTCCTCGGGTTGGCTGATCTGGATTTTGCGGGGCTTCGCCTTTTCGGCGACCGGGATCCGAAGGGTCAACACCCCGCCCTGGTAGGCGGCCTGGACCCGGTCGGTGTCCAAGGTGTCACCCAGGATCAGTTGACGGCTGAACACCCCGCGGGGCCGTTCCGCGGCCAGAAATTCCCGATCGTCGGGCAGGGCCGGGCGTTCGGCTCGTACGGTCAGCACGTTGCGTTCCACGTCCAGATCGATCGAAGCGGGGTCAACCCCGGGCAGGTCGAGCTCGACGACGAATTCCTCACCCTGCTGCCAGGCGTCCATCGGCATCGCCGACGGCCGGGCCAAGGTCCCCGTGGTCCCCAGTACCTGCTGGGTGAGCCGGTCGAGTTCCCGGAATGGATCAGTGCGCATCAGCATGGTTTCCACCTCCACAGACAGTCAATGTGCTCGATGCCCTATCCGTATCCCAACAACCCTGATGTATGGCTGTCGGGATAGATATTTTGTAGCACCGGTGGGACACTGAAGGCAAGAGCAGTCCAGATAAATTGTTGGGAGTGACGGTGACGGATACCGCGGATCGGGCGCAGGACCCGGGGCGTGGCGTGTACGGGATCTCGGTGGCGGCGGAGCTGACCGGTCTGGGGGTGCAGAACCTGCGGGCCTACGAGCGGCACGGGCTGCTGGCACCGGACCGCACCGACGGTGGTACCCGCCGGTACAGCAGCGACGATCTGGTCCGGCTCCGAAGGATCGGTGAGCTGCTCGAGCAGGGCCTGAACCTGGCCGGGATCGAGAAAGTGCTGCACCTGGAGTCGGCGAACGCCGACCTGCGGACCGAACTGGATCATCGACCGATCGACGGGAAGTGATGGCCACGCCAGGGGTGCCCGGCAGAGCTGGGGTTTCTTCGTTGGCTTCGAGGAGGTCAGGACAAGTGATGATGAGCGTGGAACCCGTTGACGAGCTGGACGCGGTGACCGCAGCCGACGCGCGGGCCGCGGTCAGCACGGCACGGTGGTATTCCCAGGCGGCCCGAGAACTGCAGCAGGCCGACGGCTGGCACGACACCCTGCAACGCATCGTCGAGCTGGCCGACAAGATCGCCGGCGCCGACCTGGTGGCGTTGATCGGTCTGCCCCGTCCCGGTGCATCGCCGGCGCTGCTGGCCGCGACCGACTACACGACGGCGGAGGAGTTGGTGGCGTTCCAGCGTGCGGCCGGCGCGGCGCCGGCCTGGCACTCCATCCTGCAGCGTTGCACGGTGCAGGTCGACGACCTGGCCACCGACGACCGGTGGCCCGCGTACGGGCAACAACTTGTCTCGGCGCTCTCATTCCGGACGGTGCTCGCGTTCTGTCTGCTCATCGACGACCAGCCATTGGCCTCACTGGCCCTGTACACCCAGCAGCCGGCCGGCTTCACCCCGGACCAGATCGAGCTGGCGGCAGCGTTCGCCGATCACGCGGCGATCGCCTTCAACCAGGCCGCGCAAGTCGAAAAAATCACCAACCTGGAACTCGCGCTGCAACACGCCCGGGACATCGGCGCAGCCCTGGGCATCATCATGAACAGACGAAATATCACCCAGGATCAAGCGTTCGCAAACCTCCGGCGAGCCAGCCAGGACCGCAACCGGAAGCTGTACGACCTGGCCCTGGAAATTGTGCAGACCGGTGAAATCCCCTCCCGAAACTGAACCCCGCTCGTTCAGAGTCTGGCCAGTCGGGTACATCTGTGACAGGTGATGACGGCGCCCCGGGCGTCGTTGTCGCCTAGGTCCGGCCGGTTGAACAAACAGCCGGCCGGACCGCCTGAACGCACTCTCAACCACCCTCGCGCAGGATGCTCCTCACCGGTGGCCTCAATCCCAAGGCCTGGCGGCCGAGGTCGGAGCGCTTCATGTGCCTTTTCTGGATCCTCGGAGACATCTTCCGCAGCGGGGACATCGGCGGCATCGCGAAGACACCGTGGCGAACCGCATCTCCGGGTCACGCGGTGTTGTGCTGCTTTCCTATCGACCCCGGCAGATCCAAGGCGAGCATCGCAAGGCTGATTGGTGATCGGGCTGGTTGGATTCTCGCCTCCGGCGCCACCATGGTCGGCCTCATCGCCCTCCCGCTTCGCCACCGCCCGTTCGTCGATCGGTGACCGGCGCAGGACAAACGGATGCGCCACTCATCGGAGCAAGCGTCCCAGCGCTGCGAAACGGATCATGTGAGCCTGACCGCTGTGCAAGGCGTACTCATCGATCATCTTCACGAGCACGAACCCGAGGGGCTGTCCGTGACCGAGCCCCGTCGAGCTGACCGCGGGCTGCTTTGCCAATGCAGCATCGGACCGTTCGATTTCGGCGAGATAGCCGCTGATGTCATCCTCTACGGTGTCGGCGCTACCCCCGGCGTAGTCATCGTCGCCGTAGTAGTCGAGGCGAGTTCCTCCGTCAAAGCCCCAGGCGAGGTAGACATGCTCCATCTGACGCAGATGCCGAACCAGTCCGAGTACGGAAAGCTCGACCGGCGGCACGGGCCAGCTGGCCAGTTGGGTTGGCGAAAGATCACGAAGCTTGCGAAGGAACTCGTGGCGTTGATAGTCGAGCCACGCCACCAGGTCCTCGCGTTGATTCCCGCTGGGTTCGGGTTCGTCAGCACGCGAGAAGTCGATCATCTCTAGGGCGGACTCGCTCACATTCGTACAGTAAACCGCGTGTCTCAGTTTCCTGGGGCGTTTGACACATGACTCATCCGCGAAGTCGAGGGATCGCTTCGTCTCCCTGATCGGCCTCACCGGATGACAGCGCCTCCGTTACGCCGCAGGAGGATCGGCTACCGGAACGAGGACTCTGCCGTCGCATGGCCGATTTCCCAAACGAGACCGGTCGGAATCGTTGGTCGTGACTTTCGATTGGGCGCGTTGCCGGACACCCGCTGCTGCCGTCAATGCTGGGTGTTTCGCCATTTACCGAACGCGGGGGTACGACCGCGACCGAAATGGGCCCGGTGATTGTTCAGGGCGCCGTCGGTGTGGACCGGGCGTCGCACGGGCGCGGGGACGCGGGGACGCGGGTCAAGCAGCGCCCGTGGCGCTCCGTCGTCATGAGACGGTGCGGGGTTTCCACCTGAAACGTCCACCTGAAACGTGCCGTGGGCAGGGCCCTCGGGGGCGTCTTCTTGGCGGGATACTTGAGGTGCAGGTGGACGAGCTCCGCGGGTAAGCCGATGGGGGTGACCGGGTTGATCATGTATCGATCGCGGATCGTCGGCGTCGTTCTGATCGTGCTGGTGTTGGCGGCTTTGGCCTTTTCGGCGCGGGTCGCACCTCGTGCGATTTCCGGCGACCCGGTGGCTGTTCCGGTTTCCGGGGCGCCCGCGGTGGGCGAATGCGTTCCAGTACCGGGGACGACGCCGTGGAACCCTGAGGAGGTCGGCATTCATGAGAGCGGCACCGATCAGTACGTGTATCCGCAACTGGTCATCGGCCCGTGCGAGGGCGTCCGGTACGGCGAAGTAGCCGCCGTTATCGCCGATCCGGCCAAGCCGTCGGTGACCGTCGGCGCAGACGGAACGATCACCGAGTTGATGGATCCGAACATGGACGACTGCTCGTTGGCGGCGCTGACCTATATCGGGTCCCCTAGCGGCGGGCGGCGGCTAGTGCAGGCCCTCTCGTTCTGGTACGTGTTGCCCGCCGTCGACAGTGTGGCGTCCAGACCGTCTGTGCGACAGGAAACCGCGGGGCAACACTGGTTGGCCTGCATCGTCTTTCTGCGGCAGGACACTGACGGCGGCGGTGAGCTGCCCGCGGCCTACGGCCTGCCTTTGCGGGATGCCCTGACGACTGGTTACGACCGTGATCAGTTGGGTACCTGCGTCGCCGATGTCGCTGTCAACGACAGCGTCCCGATTGTGTGCGGCGATCCGCATCGGGCCGAGATCTTCGGCGTCGGCAGCACTGGGAAGGCTGCAATCAGTAGAGCACGGTTGGGCGTGTCCTGCGGCAGGCTCATCTCCCGACTGACCCGGCTGTCCGATATCACCGCCGGCGGTGCTCTTGCGGTACATCTGCAGGTCACCGACGGCAAGGGCGGCTCGGTCACGGCGGCGCAGATACCGGCCAACAGCCAAGCGGTGTGCGGCATCAGCGCCACGGGTGACCGGAAACTGGCGGGAAGTCTGGTGGCCATCGGGGCGGATCCGATCCCGTGGGCCGCCTAGCCCGACTGAATTCGGCAACCGGCACCTTTAGGTCCGCGCGGCGAGGAGGTGAGCATCGAGCGCGTCGGCGCGGGACGGGACGGGCCCGGCGGGGACGTCGACAAGGGTGAAGCCGTGATCGCGGTAGACCTGCTCGTGCACGGCTTCGAATGCGAGTGCGTCGCGGGGGCTGATCCGCCGCGCGGCGGTGCGTTCGATGAAGCCGAGCGGGCGCACGAAGAACACCCGCTGGTCGTACACCTGCTCCTGCACCACGCGGGTAACCTCCTGCATCAGCAGCGGGGTCACCGGGCGCTTCAGGTATTGCGCAAGCGCCAGGGTGCACAGCGGCGACCGATCAAACACCTGCACCATGGTCCCGGCGGGTACGGGCCGCAGTTGCCGCTCCCGCTGCAACGCCACCACCAGGTCGACGAAGTCGTCGCGTTCCCAAGGGGCGTCGACCCCTTGGGCCTGTACTGCGACGATGACGTCCGTCGCCGCCTCCTCGATGACAGCGTGCCCCCGAGCACGCAGGGCGAGCAGCAGTGAGGTCTTTCCGCTGCCCGGAGCCCCGGTCAGCACGAACCGTCGGAGCATCCTCATCTGGCATCGGTGCGGAATCGTATGGCTGCTGACATGTGCGGGTTGCTGCTATCTGGCGTCTGACTCGCCGGCGATGAATTCTTGAGCTGCGTTGTCGTAGAGCACAGTCCCGTCGTCCAGGGCAATCGTCAGGCTTGACCGATAGGTCCCACTGGAGTTGCCCCCCTGGTGGACCACTTCAACGGGCGACAGGGGCAACTGGTCCAGACGGAGCAGTCGTTGCGGACCGAGGCGATACGGCAAATAGCTGAACCCACTGTCGGACACGACCAGGTCGGCTTCCTGCGCGTCGTCGATCGACCAGACGTCCACGGGCCCGCCAGTATTGTTCATCCTGACGAAGAACTCGGCAGTGAAGTAGTCCAAGGCCACGAAGATCCCTTCGACTTCCGGCTCGCGGCTGCCCGCTATGCCCGGTGCGCCGGACATCCGAGACCAATCCAGCCCATGCAACTCGATCGACTCGCGATTGCGGACAGAACTCACGTGGAACATTCGGCTCACAGAGCGACCATAAGCCGAGATCTTCTTCGCCCGCGGTCGGACAGCACGATCGGTCGTCCCGCCCTCACCTTCCGGCGTCACCGGTCACCGTTCCCGAAGCGGTGACGGGGCGGGACGTATCCGAGTGATACTTCCAGCCGTTCGGGTCACCGATCCTGGCGCACCGCGCCTTTCGCGGTCACCACCTCCAAACCTAGGCTGGAAACTCTAGGCTCGTCATGGTCCGGCTGCACCAATTTTCGGGCCGAGCAGATCTACGCTGGCGATCCTGGCCAGCGCGACATTCACGCGCGGGTCGTCGCACACGATGGTGATCTGAGTGTCGTCGAGTTGGGTGAACGCGAGTAAGGCGGGTCCGGTAACCCCTTCCGGTAGAGCCTCGCTGCGCAGATCCAGGACGAGGAACTCTCGATGGTGTCCGTCGACGTCCAGGGGCCGTATCTGCCACGGCGCGGATTTCGCGATGGTGGCGGCCGTCAGTTGCTCGATGACCGCGTGATGGGTGCTGGGGTCCGCCAAGTGCAGCGGCAGTGCGGATATGTCGCCGTCGGCCGACTGCACACTGATCTTCGTGCCGTCGTCCAGGGTGCTGTGCATTTCGACAGCGCTGACCGGGTTCGGCTCGGGTTGCCCAAAGCCATTGACCAAGTTCCAGCCGCCCTGATGAACGGAGGCGACCGCCGGGCCAGTGAGAGCGAACACGGAGAAGTCCGGGCGTTTGGTCAGCGGGAAGTAATCGACCTCGAATTTCCCCGGGCCCGGCAGGGGCCAGCGGTCCGGGACCTTCGCGAAAAGATCGGAGGGGTCGAACGTCGCGGCCCACGCGTCACCGAACTCTGTTCTGGTGACAGTTCGGTCGGCATCATTTCCGGTTAAGACAAGCAGACCAAGATCTGCCGCTATCAGCGCTTCGGTCTGCCAATCCGCGTGGGGCGACGGATCCTGGGGATCGTCACACCGCGCCTGCACGTCGGACAGCCGCTCGGTCGCGGTGGTGCCGCACACCAGCCGCACCCTCAATCCAGGTTTCGGCCACCAACTCCGGGTAACGCTGATCATCTGCTCTCTAGTGGGCACACATTCAACGGTAGGGCAGTCACGCACCAGTGAAAGCCTAGGGTCTTTCTGAAGTCTCCCGAGTGCCAGGCAGCCGTTTCTGGTATCCCGTTACAAGCCCGTGGGTGTCAAGCACGGCAGTCCCACAAGGATCGATGCTCGGACGGTCGTCGGACGACGGCCAGTGTCAGGCGTGATACGCCACCGGTTTCGGCCATGATCTCTGCGCGTCATGGTGCCGTCGTTGTACGGGTCCGGCACATCGCGGCATCTGGTCCGCAGCCGGAACTGTGATGGATTCTCGACGCCGGGCCAACATCCGCGCCTGAGCGTCCGCCTCATGATGATTCGTGGCCTGGTCGTTTCCGTCTATTCCGGCCAGCCACACCAATCCCCGACCATGCCCAGGGTTGAGTTGCTCTTCCACCTGGTCGTCATAGACGAGCGCGACGGCATAGGTCAGCGAAGTGCCAGCTTGCCGCTGGGCCCAGTCGATGACCTGGACGACGTCGGCCCCGGTGATGTCGTAGGTGTCGGTCCATCCGGCGGTCGCTGATTCGCCGCTGCCATGCAGGTAGACCCTGAACCGAGGCGTCGACAGCTGCCAGCCGCTATCGCGCTCGTCGAACTGGTCGATCTGCATGTCGTTCACGCGCCGATCCTCTCTCAGCACGACGGCAGCCGCCCACCCGCAGCCGGATCGGTGGCCGGAACACGATCGGCGAGCGGGACTGGCACTCGCCGCGCGCTTCTCGCCGAGACACGCGGCCGTCACGCGGTCGCGCCTGAGAGGCTAGGGTCGTCGACGATTGAACGGTCGAAGGGAGACACGAATGACATCCCGGTTCGCTCAGCACACGCAACTAATTGCTGCGCCCGGCAAACGCGAGGAGCTCATCGCGAAGTTCCTCGAGGCTGTCGAGATTCAGCGTGACAACGCTGACTGCGAAATCATGATCGTCAGCAGCGCACCGGACTCGGCCGACCTCGTGTACTTGACGGAAGTCTGGTCCAGCAAAGATGCGTGGGAAAGTGCTCGCCGCAGCGCGACGATCCGAGCTTGGGCGGCGTCAATGCCTGCGCTCGTCGGCGCCTCGCCTGAAACCACTCCGCTCGACGTCTTGGGCGGCGTCGGCCTTCGCTAAACGAGAGACCACACGGCAGGCATCAGACGGGACCGTTGAGGGCATCCGGACGCGTCGTCGCATCGAAGGCCTTGACGGTCGCGTTCAACTCACGTGTATGGGTCCGGTCCGTGGCGCCAACGGCGACGAGGCTCGCCCGCTGCGCGAACGACGAGCGGGGCAGTCGCGCCTCGGTCGGTCGCTATCTATCTGTTCGGTCCCACCGGTAGGCGGCGGGCTTCGGATGGCAGGATGGCCGAACTGAACGATCCGCGACCGCGCTGACGTGGGCGCGAGAGGCAAGGAACACATGGAGACGTTCGTGCTGATCCCAGGAGCCGGCGGTGACGCCAGCTACTGGTCCAGGCTGGTGCCCGAGCTTGAGTCGCGAGGTCATGCGGCGATTGCCGTGGATATCCGCGAGGACGATCCCGCACTCGGCTTGCCCGAGTACGCCGACATCACGTTGGCCGCAATCGGTGGGTGCACCGACACGGTGCTGGTGGCCCAATCGATGGGCGCGTTCACCGCGGCTATGGTCGCCAGCCGGGTGCCGGTACGGGCGATCGTGCTGCTTAACGCGATGGTCCCGCTCCCCGGCGAGACACCCGGCCAGTGGTGGGACGCGGTGGGGTGGGAGCAGGCACGCCACGACGCCGCCGTGGCCAGGGGCTATCCGCCGGAGTTCGACACCGACACCTACTTCCTCCATGACGTCCCGGCAGAGGTGTTGGCCTCGTTACCCGTCGACCAGCGGGGGCCCTCGGACACGCCGTTCGGGCAGCCTTGCACCTTCGAAAGCTGGCCAGACGTGCCACTGCGGGTGCTCGCCGGTGCCGACGACCGGTTCTTCCCGCTCGATCTGCAGCGCCGACTGGCCGGGCAGCGGCTCGGCGTCGAGGTCGACGTCCTACCCGGCGGCCACCTCCTGGCCCTTGGCCACGCCGCCGAACTCGCCGACCGGCTCACCACCCATGCCGCGGGACTACCCAGAGCCCACCGGTAAACCAACCTGCGACCCGACAGCATCTCGTCAAGCTCGTTCACGGTGAGCATCGTGCCATGTCGATCCAGGCGATCGGCGGCCCAGCCGACGTCCTACAGGCTGCCACCGCCCGTGGCGAGCCGTGGCTGGCCGGCACGACGGAAATGACGAAGCCATGGATGATCATGCGGCGGAGACCCGGAAGCGGATCGGTGACCAGTCACCGATCCTCCTGTGCTTGCGACCGCAAGAGCCGGATCGCGGAGTCAGCAACACCGACTGCGGCCACAACGCATGCCAGCACGGATCCAACTGCCAACCACAGGTCACCGGCCGAAGTTTTGCCACCTGTCTGGTTGACGTCGGCGGCGATCCCGTCGGCTGTCCACTTCGCGCCGAGTCTGATCAGAACGACCACGGCAACGGTGAGCAACACGAGCGAAACGGTCAACACAACGGCTGCGCGTGCCCTGGTCGTGCGCGTCAGGGGCCGAGAAACTGTGATTGAAAAATCCTGCCCGGGCGCCCTCAGGTTCCTCATACCCGCAGTCAAGCAGAGATGAAGTGACCTCGCGTCGGTGTGGCTGAGGGCCCCGTGTGTCCGTTGCTTCGTGCGCGGCCACCCGATCGGGCTTAACTGCGCAGTCGTCGTTTGTGGGAATCGGACAGTGCCCGTATTCCGATCCGCAACCGGGGCATCTCGGCCGGTCAGCTGGTCGAAGTTGCAACGAGCTTGCTCGAGCAGGGCGGGTACTGGTTCCAGTAAGTCACCGCAGGCTTCGTGGTCGAGGTGGTCACGGGCGTTGTGGGGAACGACGCCGAAACCGCTTCATCCGGCAACGGAGCGTCCGTGTCTGGCGTGTTTGCCTGCACACCGAGGATGTCCGGTCGCCACCTGCTGTCTCGGCCGAGGAAACCTTGGCTGAACGTTGCCCGTCCGCCGTCGGTGCAAATCACAGCGATTTCGGCGCCGCCTTCTCCTGGATGATCGAAGTCGTAGGACAACACCGACAACGTCGCCCCACCGTAGGCGGCGATGAGCTCCGTCACGCCTCCGGCGGACCCATCAGAATCCTTGATTTGGTTGAGATGGTCGATGTCGGAGTTGTGGACGGCCGCCGTGAAGTCAGCCACGACGGCGACGAACTCGCTCGTAGCCGAGCCGTCCATGTTGTAGGCCCTCATCACGTTCGCTTCCCCGCAGGCCGAGATGCCCATGACGATGGCGAAGGCGATGACCACCGCTACCACGCTCGGCCTGCGGCGTGCTTCAAGTCGAACCAAGGTCAGTCTTTCGTCGCCGGATGAGGTACAGCGTGGACGCTTAACACCCCTGTCGGTTCATCTTCGAAAGTGGGCGCGGACAACGAACCACAGCAACCGCGAGGCCATGGCGAGTCAACGAACCACAGCAACCGCGACGCCATGGCGAGTTGTCGACGGCGACTGCCCGACGGCCCTCGAAAGTGCAGCGAGTGAAGAACACTCCCTGCACGACGCCGGCCGAGCCCAGGCGCACCTTCGCCGTCCCGCTCGCGGGATCCGCTTCGAACGCCGAACTGACGGGTATCTGTACGGAGGTAGGCGATGCTCGTGTGCCGATCCCGGCGTCGGGCTTCGTCGGACCGAGAAGCGTATCGACGTGAGCGAGGCTGTCCCCGATCTGAGCTACCGAGAGACGCCGAGCTCCTCAAGCACTTCAACACTTCCGCGGAAGGCGAGGTTCGGGCTGCCCTTGGCGACCTCTATCGCGGCTTCGAGCGATTCGAACTCGACCATCGACGCCCCGCGTACGATCCCGTCGGTCTCGGTGATGCCGGCAGTTCTGACCGTGACACCGCGGACGGTTCCTGCCGTACCAGCGGCCAGCGGAGGCGCGGCAGGAGCGCCAGCCCACCGGATCGGTAGCCCCACCGGGTCGCTGGGCACAGTCTGGATGCGTCGGCCGGGCCCGAAGAAGGTGCGATCGTAGATCGGCGAACAAGGGAGGTCGAAGGGCACCCGCGGCAGCGGATCACGCGGCACCAGGTTCGCGGGAGTGAATCCCCGGTCGGCGTCCGGCGCGGCGAGGCCCGCGGTCGGGGCGGGGGTTGTTGACTGCGGTCATGCCAGATGGACGTGAGTTGACCGACGAGCAGTGCCGCCGCGGTTTCCGAACGGCCGGCTCGCGGACCCGCCTGGTGGTGATGGTGCTGGTCGGGGTGGTGGTTGCCGGACTGGTCGGGGTATTCGGCAAGTGGGTTTTTGCGCCGGTCGCCGGCTGGGCCGCGGCAGCGGCAGTGTTCGACCTGTGGGTGTGGCTATCGGTAGCCCGGATGAACGCCACCCAGACGTCGGCGCACGCCACCAGGGAAGACCCGTCCCGGGAAGCGACCGAGGCCTTGGTGCTGTGGGCAACCGTGATCAGCCTGGCGGCGGTCGGTCTGGTGCTGGGTGAGGCCAGCTCAGCCAAGGGCGCTGCGGCAGGACTGTTGGCCGGCGGCGCGATCTTGAGTGTCGCGTTGTCCTGGCTGCTGATCCACACCCTGTTCACCCTGCGATACGCGCTGCTGTACTACGACGGACCCGACGAAGGCATCGACTTCAACCAGGACGCCCCGCCCCGCTACACCGACTTTGCCTACCTGGCCTTCACCATCGGCATGACCTTCCAGGTGTCGGACACGGATCTGAAGACCCATACGGTCCGGGCCGCGGCGCTTCGGCACATGCTGCTGTCCTACCTGTTCGGAGCCGTCATCCTGGCCACCACCATCAATCTCATCGCCGGCTTGTCCAGCGGCGGCGGTTAACCGAGGGCGCAACGAACCGCCGCCGACTCGCCGATCATGCGACGGGCAACCGGTATCGGCAGTCAGTGAACGTGGCTACCTGGCGACGACTCAATTGGCGACTCGCGTCGCCGTCGGCGGTGACCAGCAACGTGCGGCTGGCTCGCTTCGACGAGATGGATCCAGACGGGCTACCGGATGGGGGCGAAGCCGGGGATGTTGCTTCCCAGCCAATCGAAGGACTTGGGGATGAACGGGAGCAGCACCGACGTTCGGTGGCCGCCGTTGGTCAGGACGGTCGCGGTGATCGACAGTGGTGGTTTGGCGTCGGACAGCAGGGCTTTGGTGGTGCCGTAGGAGACGGGATCGGCTTTGGACGTCAAGAGCCACAGCGCCACTCGTGGTGGCTGCTGACGCGCCAACCTGGCCATGTCGTAGTGTTGGCCCTCGGGGCTGCTGGCCGTGAACGGAATGTAGGCAGGCTCGAACGTCGGTTGGAAGTAGCCCAGCAGGATGATCGCCGCAGCGTAGGTCTCGGGGTGCAGCATGGCCGCCATTCCGGCACACCAGCCACCTGCGCTGAAACCCATCGTCGCCCAGGAGCCACGATCCCGATCCGCCCGCAGGTGGGTGTCGACCCAGGCGGGTACGTCCTTGGTGACCCAGTCCTCCATCCGTGGCTGGGTGTTCGTTCCGTTGACGCACTCGGTGTCGACCTGGTGCGGCGTGTAGTTCGGCAGCACCATGATGGTGTCGCGTAGATGTCCGGCGGCAACCTCCTGGCTCAGTGTCGAGCCGGCGTGGATCGCGGAGCTGTTGAATTGCGACGGCGAGCCCGGTACCCCGTGGAAGCCCTCGATCACCGGGAAGCGATGATGGTCCTGCGCGGCGCTGCCGTAGTCACTGGGGAACCAGACCGTGACAGGCCCGGAATGTCCGCTGATCGGGCCCGGCACCTGAAAAGTCCGGTACTGACCGTCAGGGCCGGGATCAGCATTGAGACCAAGCGAGGCCGCGCTGTCCACCACCGCCGAGCCCACGGCCACGGCGTCCGATTTCGGGGCGGCAGTGCCAGCGTCGAGGTGCCCCGCCGCGGCGGCCGACGGCGCCGCCCCGGCCTGGGCGATCTCGACCGCCGGGGGCGCACTGCTGAACGACGAAGCCAGATCCGCCCAGTTCGAATACCAGTCGTACTCACGGTTCAGGCCCGCTCCGACCGCGGCGACGGCCAGCACCACGACGGCCAGTTGGGTCCCAATACGACGCGAGATGGCCCACCATCCCGCGCCCGCCGCCTTCGGCCAAGCGATCACCGTCCACACGAACATTCCCACAGCTGCCAGGCCAAGGGCCCATACCAACGCCGCACTGGTCAGGTTCACCGCGCACCCATCGAAGTCACGGATCATTGTGGCGACCAGACCTGTGCAGCGGGCGTGAGGGCACAGCAGTCCGATCACGGGCCGGACAGGATTCGGGCCAGGTTGACAATCGGCAATACTTTGGGCGCCGCCGACCTCAACCGGTCGACCCCATCAACGGCCCCGTCGGGTTCGACGGCCACCTGAGCTCAGAGCGACCGCCGAGCACAGGACTCGGTTACACCAGCACCACCACGAGAACGATCGCCGTCACCACTACGACCAGGCCGAGCAACAGCATGGTCAGGAGTAGCGCACCCAGCTGAGCGTTTTCTTCCGCGCCGCTGCCTTGCTCCGCATGGGCTGGGTCCCGCCAGCAGCTACAACCCCAGCGGGCAACCCGAACAGCACGTACGGGAGCGCCCGAACTGCAGCCAACGCTCCGGCCTGACCTGGCGAGCCCGTGTGATCGTAAGCATCAGCACTGGATAGGCCAGCTGGGAGATGCCGGTCCCCAGCTCTGACAGGGCCTGGCCCGACCAGATCAGCCGAAAATCGCGGTTGCGCCACAAACCACCCACATGCTCGGCGGTCCCTTCGGCTGCCGGCAATTCGTATCGGCCGGCATGGGAGAACCGTTCCCAGGCCGCTTGCCGCGACATCGCCAATACCGCACCCACCCTGGCCCAGGAGGCTCCCCGGCGTCGGCACTCGGTCACCCATCCGGTCAGCGCATCTTCGACCTGCGCTGCCACCTCCGCGATGCGCGGCAGACGCTCCAACATCTGCAGGTCACTCAACGACCGCCAAGCAGGCAACCTCCCGCTGTCGTCCCCTTCAACCAGCGGCGCTCCCGATCAAGCGTTACCTGACGATCGTGTTGTCCTAGCGGACGATGACATGCCTGACCGGTCACCGATGGCTTGCGCAGCCGCCGCGGCGCTGCTCGTGACTGGCTTGCACGGACATCCGTCCGACACCGTAGTTCAGGTGTTGGTTCATCCGTGCCCACGATTTGCCCACAACTGGCGCAGAAACCGTGATGATCAGTGATGATGACCCGCGAGTGTATTCCCAGCTCAGATGCCATTTGTGCGAGGTTTGTGCAGGTCAAGATTCGCCTGGTTGTCGTTCGCATCGAAGAGGTCCGGGGTTCGATTCCCCGCAGCTCGACCAAGTTTCCGCAGTTCAGGCCCACTTTGCGAGCTATCGGGCGTTCGTGGGTCTTCGGCGGCCCCAGACGATGCGACCGTTCACCTCCGACGCCGAGTCATTTGACGAATACGCGGCGGCGGCTGTTGTCGATCGAGCTGACCTTCCACGCCGCCATCTCACCGAACCGGAGCCCGGCGTAGGCCAGGAACCGGACCACCGTTCCGTGACGGGTCGTTCCTCATTTCGGAACCCGCCGCCCTTCAAGCCGATCGGCTTGAAGGAGATTTCGGAGCGAGGTGCTCGACCTGTTGGTAGGTCAGATAGCCGCGGACAGAGTGAATGCGGCGGGCACCTTGATCGTGTTGGCAGGGTTGGTGGCGATGCGACGCTCCTCGACGGCCAGATCCAAGACCATGCGAAGAAGGCCCGTGGCGGTGCGCTTCGGCGGTCAGGTTCGCTTCCCGCCAGGTCGCCCGACTGTCGGCGACCGCCTCGACGGTGGCGTTGGCGAGCTGGTCGATCAGCCGATCCGTGACCGGTTGGACATTCTTGCGACTGCGCTCCAGCCTCGCAAATAAGGCTTCTCAGCCGTCCCTACGGGAGACGATCAGAGCATGGGTTGAGGACGCGGTGGCGGCCGGACGCTGCCCGGCGCGGCGCCCGCGAGTGGGCCGATCCGATCCGGCGAACCGGAGTGCACCGCCTGACGTGGAGTCAGAGCTTCATTTGGGAAAAGATCACCTGCTCCTTCTGGATCTTGCCATGGTTGTCGAACAGGTAGAGGCGTGCGCCGGGTAGGGCGGTCCGGCCCTGCCCGAAGTCAACCTCGACGGTCACTGTCAGGAGGGCATTGCGGTCGTCGCCGATGGCCGACGCGACGCGGAGGCTGCCCGGCAGGACGCCTTGGGCGAACTGGGTCAGGCCGGCCATGTAGTCCTCGATGCCGTGCAGGTCGGTGGTGGGTGGGTAGGGCGAAGTGGTGAGCGCGATGACGTGCACGTCCTCGGCCAAACCGGCGCGGGCAAGGGCGAAGTCGTGGTTGCTCCAGGCCTGTACGTGGTCGAGGGCGGCGGCGACTGCGGTGGTGGTATCCATGATGGTCCTTTCATAGGCGGGTGTGTTTCCGTCTTTACTGGCGCCGCGAGAGGGAAAAATTGGGTGGGCGAGATCCGCCCAGTTTTGGCGTTGGATGGCGTCAGTACAGTGGCTGACCGGACGGGTACGGCGGAGGCGGTGGGATGGACCTTCTGGAGCGGGCCCGCGCTGGCGATGGGGCGGCGTTTGCTGACCTGGTCGAGCCGCACCGGCGGGAGTTGTTGGTCTACTGCTACAGGTTTCTCGGCTCGCTGCACGATGCGGAGGACGTGCTGCAAGACACGCTGTTGTCGGCTTGGCAGGGGTTGGTTGGGTTCGAGGGACGGGCCTCGGTCCGGACCTGGCTGTACCGGATAGCAACTCATCGGTGTCTGGACGCGCGGCGATCTGCGCGGCGCCGCCTGCCCACGACAGTGCCGCCGGAGGGCTTCGAATTGCCCGAACCGACGCGACTGGGCGAGATGCACTGGCTTGAGCCGTTTCCCGACTTCCTACTGGAAGGCCTGCCCGACAGGTCGCCTGGCCCGGAGGCGCGCTACGAAACGCACGAATCTGTCTCCCTGGCCTTCGTCACGGCGCTCCAGTTGCTTCCGCCTCGCCAGCGAGCCGTGCTCATTCTGCGTGACGTGTTCGGATTTCCTGCCCGAGAGGTCGCCGGGATATTAGGAGCGACCGAAGAATCGGTGACCAGCGCCTTACAACGCGCCCGCGCCACGCTCACCCAGCGAAAGCGATCGGCCGGAGACGCCCCGCCGCCGGGTTCGCCGGCCGAACTGAACGTGGTGAAACGACTCAGCGACGCGTTCGAGGCGGCGGACGTGGATGGCATCGTGGCACTTCTCACCGACGACGCGTGGCTGACCATGCCACCGCTGCCACTGGAATACCAGGGCCCGGCCGCGGCCGCTGCATTCCTGCGAGCGACCGCGTTCCGGTCCGGCTGGCATGGACGTGTGCGACCCACACGCGCCAACCGTCAACCCGCGTTTGGCCTTTCCGTCCACCACGGCCTGAGCGGTCAATCCCACACCGTCGGCCTCATCGTGATCACGCTGGCCGGCGACCAGGTCAGCGCCATGACCCGGTTCGACGCCGCAGTTTTGCCCAGGTTCGGCATGATCGGGCCGTAACTGCTCCAGTTCAGGCGCGCTCACCGCCCTTAGTGGTCGCCGGTTCTGCGACCGGACACGCAGGTTCAGTGGAGGCTCGGTGTACGTGGGTACGTCTTCTACGCACCTACTCAGAGCGGGATTGACGGTCGGTTGTGATTCACTTCCGCGCATGGTCGATCCGGCTGTGTTCGACGGGCCCGCGCTGGTCGCTGCGCTCGATGCCTATCGTGTCGAGTCCAGCCTGGAATGGCCCGCAGTTGCCGACGCGCTGGCGCAACAGTCCAGCGCACTGAGGGCCAAACTGAACGACCATTCAGTGTGTGCTGGCGCCCTCGTACGAACCGTGAAGCGCGGCTCGATGTCCTGCCAGTACGCCCTGATGCTGCTGCAATGGCTCGGTCGCGCACCGGAGGAGTTCCTGACCGGACAGCGGCGCGACGTCGGCGACGTCGCGCTGCCGACGGCGGGCCCCGATGTTCGGCTGCGATGGGATCTGACCCAGCTTTACGGCGCCGTAGACGTCCAGCGGCGCGAGCGCACCCTCACCTGGGTTGCACTGGCAGCTCAACTCGGGTTCACACCGAGCCGGCTGACCAACCTCCGCACCGCGCGGCTGGCCGACATGGACCTCACCATGCGCCTGACCCAATGGCTCGGCCTGCCGGCTGCCCAATTCGTGCATCCCGCGACTTGGTGACAAGAGTCTGCCAGCGGCATGGGCGCGCAGGCGCCCCGTGGACGATCCGTCAGCGGGGCGACCGTAGCGAAGTGTCCAGCATCTTCATCAGACGGGCGACGCGGCTCTTGCCAGCGGGCGCGAGGGGATAGCGGCTCAGAACGTCGATCAGGATGGGCGGCGCGCGTCGACTAGCCTCCCCAATGAGCGCAGTCCCGGCGTTCGGGTCGCCGCCTGCGCTCAACTCGGCTGCGCGGGCCGCGTTGGTTGCAGCGGCGCAGGATGTGGCCGACTTGGGTGGTGTTTGCGAGCGGGTGAAGGTACGCGGCGCCAGCAGCATCGCCGGCTGCGCGTGCAGCGTGTTGCGCGGCCTTGTCGGCCACAGCATTCGCTGCGCGGTGCGCGTCCAAGGCGGTGACGCGCTGTAACTTCGTTCGTGCGGCACCGTTGGCAAACGTCCATGCCGCCGCGATAGCTGCGCGCGGCCGGGAATCGTCGGGATCCGCTTGCTCGAACAGTGGGAGGACTTCCTCCGCGCTCTCGACGGCGCAGCGTGTGACGACTTGCAACTCATCCAAGGTCAACTCGAAGTCACCCGTTCCGACCGGCACACTCTCCATTCTGGCTACTGCTCGCGGCCCCGTTGGCCGATCCCGTTCGGTCAGCGTTCGTCAATTGGGACGATGGCGGGTTTGTTCAGGGTGAGCGGTGTGCCGGGTCCAGCGAGCTCGGCCCGGCGAACACCTTCACCTCGTGACTACGCCAGTGTCCCTGGCCGCGCGTCTTCCCCCGCAAGGCCCGCACCGGGGCCGCCGGGTTACTCCTCATAGAGCTCGTGGGGCCGGGCGACCAGGTACAGGTGAAGGAGCCGTCGTGCTGCTGCAGGAAGGAAGGGGTCTGCCAGCCGGAGTCACTGGGCGCGCGGCGAACTCCACCATGTGCGGCAGCGGATCGCCCGGCTTTGTGGCAAAGTTCGCCGGCGCGGGACCGTCATACAACTGTCGCCAGCCAGCGCTCGTATCGACTCTGCGGAGCAGCCGTTCAGTGTCGGGCGTGTCCAGCGAGACCCGCCCGGCGACGGCGGAGGCCAGGTCGGCGCCTGCTGCGTTAAGGGTGGCCTGGTCTACGGGCGGGCCGCCAAGGAACAAAGGCATGCATCGATGGTCCCACCCAGTTCCCGCCGGAATCCGGTCATGTGTGCCAAGGGCGCCCAGCACTTCTGCGGCGCGGCGGGCGGTGCGCCATCGACTATCGGCACAGCGCCGTTGGGAGTGGGCTGGTGATATCGGCTTCGGCTGCCGCTGTGAGTCGCCGCGCAGCGGTGACCCGGCCCATCACAGGAGGTGCGTCATGGCGGCGCTTCTCATCGGGTACGCCCGTTGCTCCACCGACCAGCAGGACCTCACCGCGCAACGCGACGCGCTCGCTGCGCTGGGTGTCGCACCTGCCCGCGTCTACGTCGATCACGGCTTGACCGGTACCAACCGGGACCGCCCGGGCTTGCGCGAGGCGATGGCGGCCTGCCGAGAAGGCGACACCTTGGTGGTCGCCAAGCTTGACCGGCTGGCCCGTTCGTTGCCCGATGCGCGGGCGATCGCCGATGAGCTGACCGCCTGGCAGGTCAAACTCAACATCGGCGGCTGGGTGTACGACCCCAATGATGCGGTCGGCAGGTTCCTGTTCAACGTGTTGGCCATGATCGCGGAGTTCGCATCTGACTTGATCCGGTTGCGGACCCGCGAGGGAATGAAGGTTGCGAAGGCGAAGGGCCGGTTGCGGGTAAGCAGCCCAAGCTTAATTCGCGTCAGGAAGCGCACCTGGTCGCACTGCTCGAGTCCGGCGACTACAGCACAGCTGAGCTAGCTGACCTGTTCGGCGTGGGCCGTTCCACTGTGTATCGGGCGGAGCAACGCCACCTGGCTGCTATCCAAGAATGACACTGGAAGTGCGGGCACCGCGGCGAGCAGCGGCGGTGCGCCCAGCCGCTGCTATCGACCGAACACAAGGTGATATCGTTGTGGTGATATCGGAGGTGGTCATCGTGGAGCAAATCTTGATCCGCAACCTTCCCGCAGGTACCAAGGCTGCACTTCGTGCGCGCGCCGAGCAGCGTCACCGGTCAGTCGAGGCAGAAGCGCGCGACGTGCTGACCAAGGCTCTCGCGGGTGAGCCCGTCACAATCATCGACCTCCTGAGCACGGACGAGGGCGCCGACATCGATTTCGAACCTGAGCGCCTGGGTCTGACGGCTCGCTCTGCGGAGCTGTGAAGTATCTCCTGGACACCAACGTGGTGTCTGCGCTACGAGTCCGGGGGCGCAACCGATCGGTCGAGGCTTGGGCAGCTTCCATCCCCGTCGGCGACCAGTTCGTCACGGCCACGACTGTCGCTGAGATCGAGCGAGGGGTGATCGCCAAAGAGCGGTCCGATGCCAGGCAAGGAACGATCCTGCGCCGCTGGTTCGACGATCACGTCCTGCCCACCTTCGCCGACCGAGTGCTGCCGTTCGACCTCACGGCCGCGCGGATCCTCGCGACCTACCGGGTTCCGGAACACGCACCATTTGACGACGCCCTCATTGCCGCGGTGGCACAGTCCGGCGAGATGACCGTGGCAACGCGGAACATCAAACACTTCGAACCCCTCGGTGTCCCATTCCTCAACCCATGGGAGACGGAGGCAACCGCCACGCGCTGAGCTCGACGCTCTGCCGGATTTTCGCCGCTTGCGGATCCACGGCCGGCCAACCGTCCGCCTCCGGTCACCGATCGGTCAGCGCCTCCCCGTGCGCCGGGCGATGACTGGGGTGATCCCGCCGCTGGCGGCAGGGCCGGCGGTATCCCGAGTCGTCGGCGACGGCGAAAGCACAACAAGCAGTGCCATTCTGGCCTGCGGTGCGACCGCCCAACCCGGTCCTGACAGCGAGATCACCGCGCGCGTATTGGCCAAAGCCCGAAGGAACGGGTGAGCAGCTCCGGAAAGCCCGCGCAAGCGCTGATCCGCGCTCGGTGACGTTCATCAACGGTATGCGGGAAAGGGCAGATCAGGCGAGGGAACGTTGGCAACCCGGCGTCACCTGGGAATGGTGGACCACGGCTTCACGGTCCGCCGCTTTGGCGGCCTACATTGCCGCACTTGAATCCTCCGATATCGACGAGCAAGCCGTCGCGGCCGCCGATTAGTTTCGAGCCTGGTTCACGACCCCGCCGAATGATGTGCGGTCACGTCAAATCTGGTGACCGGGACAGGATCGGCTACTGATGCAGTTCCCGTGACGGGGCCTGCGCTCGTGCTCGCCTGGGCATTCGGCCGCTATCCTTCGCTGAGCGGGTCGGCCCGCGGTGAATTGCTTTGACCCTGGACGTCGATGGCGCGCCAGGGCGCTCTCGGGACCACGCGTTTCGAGCATTGGCCGGCATCGGACATGAGTCGCGCCTCTAGGTGTCGTACTCGTTGCCGGTGAGTGCGACTTCGAATGCTTGGCCGTGGGTGAGCGCACGGTCGAGGTCGGCTTGGGTGAAGGTGACGCCGGTGTAGCGCTGCATGGCGACGAAGGCGAAGCGGCCGTAAGCGACGATGTCGTCGGGGTCGACCCCGCTCATCAACGCGATGATCGCCGGGCTCTCCTGGCTTCCGAGCAGTTCTTCTGCAATCACGAATGTGCCGTCCGCCGCCAACGAGAGTGTGTTGCAGCGGTTGACACTCCAGTACACGCTGGCTGCTCGACCGCTTACCGACGCGTCGGCCAGCACGTGCGGCATCGCACCGACCCAGCCGTTCACCTCGACGGCAAGGACCGCGCCGTTGACCGGATGGAGAATCACTGTGGGAGGTTCGAACTGGCCTTCCAACGCGGCCTGGATGTTGATCGGACGGGCTGCGCGGAACGCCCTCGCGACGTCCTCGATTCGGGCCGCAGGAATCACGGTCACGGTCGCTGCCGGTTCGAGATGGGTGTCCCAGATCCAGCCGTACGGCTCTTCCGGCGCCGGGTCGGCGGGGTCGAGCTCACCGCGAGCCACGGCACCGACGCGGTCCTTTGCTTTCAGCACCACGGCAGGTGCGGCCGGAGCCTGCCAGATCCACACTTCCAGGGAGGTTTGGCTGCGGTCCCGACCGGATGCGACCACCCGGATCCGGTAGTCGCCAGGCCACGGTGGGGTCATGTCGGTCATCCCGCTCGTGCTCGCCCCGCCACGCCCAGCGGTCCACGAGATCTCCACCATCTCCGGGCCGATCCCCTCGTCCGCGGCAGGCGGCCCCTGGTCCACGTGCAAGCTGACATGCACCGCTTGATGGCTGGGTCCGGCGAGCATGGCGAAGCCGCCCGGCACGGTTTGCACCAGCCCGTTTTGGCTGAAGGACGGCCGATCAACGGGTTTTTCGGTCTCGGGTTCGAGGAAGTACACCACTTCGTCTGTGGTCGGAGCGTTCGTGGAGGCCACCCGCGGATAGAGGTAGGACTCGCGCGCCCGCTCCAGCAGGGCCTGCCGGTAACCGTCCGGTGCCGGCGAGGCGCGCAGCAGGTCAAAGGCAAGCTCAACGGCCAGCCCGCAGGTCACCGACCTGCGAACAATCACTCCGGAATCGGGAACGCCCTGCGCCGTCGTCGTCAGTGCGGCCGAGACCACCGCGACAGCCAGATGAAGCCGTCCGTGCTCCGTTGCGAGCTCAGCTTCGGCGCGCACCGATGTGGCCGCGGCCATTGAAACTGCCGTGGTTGCCTCGAGTAGGGCTTGTCCCAGCCGCTCGGCGATCGGCTGCAGGTCCGGATGGAATTGCCGGGCAAGCTGCACGTCCTTCATCCACTCATCGCCCACGGAGAAGCCGAAGACCGCGTGCTGCTCTGCCTGCGGGTCTGCGTTCGAGGTCAGGCCAGCAACGAGCGGCACGGACAGATTTTCGACGATCGACTCGAAGATCCCGAACAACCGGGCAGCCAGACCCTGCGGCAGTGACCATCGCTGGAACCCGGTGTCGTCCTGGTCGAACCCCACGTCCTGGCCGAACCCAGGGAACTGCTCCACCTGCGGATCGATCACCGTGCGGGCGAAGTCCGCCGCCGCCGCCCCCGGAATTCGCTGGGCGATCCCGCTGACCAGGTCCGCACCCGCCGTCAACGCCTCGCCCAGCAGATCGGGTTCATCCGGCACAGCTCACCACTCCTCACAACCGGGCCTACTCAGCCCCGAATAGTTGCCTCACCGGGCGCAGGTCACCGTCCCCGGTGGCCGACCGCATGGAATTAGCGAGCACACGCATCGTCGAGTCATCGTCCGGCATGCAGCGCCGCCGCCAAGCCCTCGACTGACTCTCCGCGCACCTGGCGTCTCGAGCAATCGTCGAACGACGATCACCTCCTCCGAGCATCCCCATTAGCGAACCATCGCCGGTCAGCGATCGTCGTGCGGTGGCCGGTACCAGGCGCCGGGGCAGCCGGCGACCAAGACAACGATCATCTCGGTGGGATTGCCGAGCGAGCCGGGTGCGGGATGGCCTTGGAGTTCTCCGGCCGGCTGCCCGAGGGACTACGGTCAGCCGCCGTGGCCACCGCCGTGTCCGCCCCCGTCAAACCCACCGCCGTGGCCGAAGCCACCTCCATCATGGACACCGAACCAACCGTGGCCGCCGCCGGTGTCATGGTGACCCGGGCCGCCGTGATGACTTCCGGCCTCATGCGAGCCTCGATGACTGCTGCCGTGCGCATCGCCGTTGGCATCGAGGTCAAGAGGTGCGCCGCGATCCGGGCCACCGCGGCCGCGTCGGTATCCAATCCAGGCGGCGACCAGCAGGGTCGCCAGCACGACCACCAAAGCGAAAATCACCGGCTTCGTCATGAATGAAACGTAGCGTCTAACGCTGCCGGACTGCGCGGCACCTCGGTTGTCGCTAGCTGCCCGCCGCCCAACTGCCTGCGCTGATCGGGTGTATCCGAAGCCGGGGTCGCTGACCGGTCGGCGATGGACCTCCGGGCTCTGTGCGCCCGCGACCGACATTGAGACTCTCGATGGAGTTAGCCCAGGGCCGACAGGAGCCGGGAGGGATGACTGACTGCGAACATTAATTGCGCTCGCCATCGCCATCTGGAGCCGCCGCTGTAGGGAGCTGCTCGAGGCCGACCGGCCGTGCGGGACGCTTCCAGTTACCGGCGACCAACAGTTGCAGGACGCTACGACGGGCGCTAGACCAACAAGACAGATATGGTCAACAGTCTGGACACCCAAGGGTGTCTGGGTGGACATTACGACGATGACCCCCGATGAATTATTGTCCTGCGTGCTGAACCTCGCCCAACGTGCTGGCGCAATTCGCAGTATGGAGGAGCATCTCGCACACGAGACAGATTTTCGGCAGGGCCGTCGAACTGAGGTCCGCCGGACCATCAACGATGCAACGCTTGCTTCGGTGTCGTTTCTGGAAGAACTGCGCCGTGCCACCGAGCAGGCGCAGTCGGCGATTATCGCCGACCTGCCCGCCGCTGCCTCCGGTGGTCCGACGCTGACCGAGCTGGGCAAAGCGCTGGGTATTTCGAAGCAATCAGGCCGTAAGCGGGCTCAGGTAGCGGCCGCCTGGAGCGCTGCCCACGATGTGCCGACCGTTTCGCTGACCATCGAGGAGCTGGCCGAACGCTACCCAGCCGTCCCGTCAGAAACGTGGCGTCCGCAGAGCCCAGCAGCACCGAAAATGCACTGGCCAGACGACGGCACGATCCCGCCCGACGTTTTCGGCAATACTGTCGACCCTCAGCAGAGCATCGCCAACAAGGCGTATGCGGTGGGCCTGGGCGTTAGCGGCTACCGCTGAAGGCCGTCTCCATTGGGCTTATCGATCATGCCGACCCCGCCCGCGAGTTGGGCTCAACTGTCTGTGCCGTAAGAGATTCGGGCCCGTGCCTGCCGGTCGATCTGTCACCGTACCGGGGATCGTAGTGGCGGCTGCTGAAGTCAGCGTAGATAAAGCCGGCACGGTGTTCGTTCCGGTGGTGCTACACCGGCCAGTGGTTAGGCGTCGGCGGCGGCCCAACGTTGCTTGATCGCCCGGCGGCGATATGTGTCCGGTCACCGATCGGCTACCGGGATACTCAGTTTTCGGACCCTGCCGCAACGACGTCTTCTTGGGTCGGAAGGTCGCGCATGTGGCGCAGCGGAGACAGGAACACCGGTAGGAAGGCCAGTGCACCGCCGATCGCGGCCAGGAGGAGGGTCTTCCGCACGCCCGCGCTGGATCCGAGAACAGCGCCAAGGAATGCCCCGAGCGGCATCGTCCCCCAGACCAGGAAGCGCATGGTGGCGTTCATCCGTCCCAGCAGCGCAGGCGGGCACAAACCCTGTCGGAAGCTGACCTGGGTGATGTTGTAGACCACGACTGCCATCCACATGATGATCTGAGCCGCGGCGAGTAGGACCAGGGTCCAGTCCTTCTGGACGAACGGGGCGACGAACGCGCACGGTGCGGTGGCCAACGCCGAGATCCAGATCGTCGGACCTTGGCCCAGCCGCCTGGCCACCCGCGTGGCCACCAAGGAGCCGATCAGACCACCTAGTGCGGAGGTCGAGGTGAGTACCCCGATCCAGCCTGCCGAGAGACCGAGTTGCCGGGCCAGCAGTACGAAGATGACGGCCCCGGACATCGCGCCGAACAGATTGGACAGCCCGGTACACATCGCGATCGACCGGAGCATCCGGTTGCCCAGGACGAACCGCAGACCCTCCCCGATCTCACGACCGAGCGCACGATCCGGTGACCGCGCCGGCTTGGCCGGCCGTACCTTGATCGAGGCCACCCACGCCGCGGACCACAGGAAACTTAGAGCGTCAATCGCCACGGCGATCGGCGCGGTGAGCGCCTGGATGAGCAGACCACCGATCGTCGGACCGGCGATCTGCGCGACCGACTCACTGGCCTGAAGTTTCGCGTTGCCCTCGACCAATTGCTCCCGGGCGACCAACTGTGGCAGGTAGGACTGATACGCCACGTCGAAAAAGACCGTTGATACCCCGACCACCAAAGCCACCACGTACAGCTGGCCGATGGACAGGACACCCATCCACTGCGCAACCGGGATCGAGCCCAGGGCCGCCACCCTGATCAGGTCGTTGACGATCAAGACCGACCGCATCCGCATCCGGTCCACCCAGGCCCCGGCCGGCAGACCGATCAACAAGAACGCCAGAGTTTCGACGGTAGTGAGTAGTCCGACCTGGAACGTCGTGGCCCCGACCACGGTGATCGCGACCAACGGCAATGCCAGTTGGCTGATCATGGAGCCGAACTGACTGACGGTTTCGCCGATCCACAACCGCCGGAAATCCAGGTGGTGCCAGAGGCCGCCGCGGCGGCCCCGGGTCTGCTGGTGGTCGGATGCCGTCATCCTGCCATCCTCGCCACAGTGATTGGGCTTTGTCAATCACTAATGGCTAGGATGAGTCCATGACGGAGCGGCGTCCGGCGACGGATCAGGAAGCGAAGGCGCTGGCGTCATCATTGCGTCTCCGGATCTTGCGGATCTGCCTCGGCGAGGCTCGTACCAACAAGGAGATCGCCGGGATCCTCGGAATGGATCCGTCCAACACCCTGCATCACGTCCGCACCCTCGTCCGCACTGGATTCCTCGCCGCACAGCAGGTACGCCGCGGGACACGAGGGGCTCGAGAAGTCCCGTACCTGTCCACCCGGAAGTCCTGGACGCTCAGCACACCGGCCATGGACCGATCGATGTTGAACACTTTCCTGGAGGAAGTCGCACTCGTGCCCGCCGATCAGGTCGACTCCTCGCGCCTGGGCCTGCGACTGTCACCCGCTGACATGGCCGATTTCCAGACCCGGTTGCAGAGCCTGCTCGACGAATTCGCCCAGTACCCCGACGAACCGTCCGCTCCGGCCTGGTCGCTGTTCATCACCGTGCACCCCGATCCCAATCGCCCCGAGAGTAGGACAAAGCCACCAGACTGAGACCTCGCCCCTGGCCAGGACTCTGCCGACCCAATCGCCCGATCATGCCTCCAACCAGGCGGGTGCGACCCACGGCCGTGCAGCGCGGAGGATGTCAAGTTTTAATCAGCCCGGTCACCCCGATGTCAGGCAGGGCGCTCACTGCGGAAGCATGTTCGACCGCGCCGTCCTTTGATCGAGCGAATCTTCGGTCGATACCGCATCGTGTCGCCCGACCAACCCAGCTCGACGAAGCGAGGACCCCGGGTCCGGTCACCGATCCACAACCGACGCGAACAGTGAGGTACGGCCGTCGGGTGCGACGCGCACTGTCAATTGATGATCTCGCCACGCTCGTTCGCGCGAAGCACCGACAGGTGCCCCCGCCATGTCTGCAGCTGTTCGGTTGTCAGCCTGGTCCACCCGGTGATCTCGCGGACGACTCGCAGTGGGTCGCCGCTGCGGTACGACCGGGTGGGGTTACCGGGGAACTTCTTGTCGGTCACGTTCGGGTCGTTGTCGAATGCCCCGGTTGGCTCGACCTCATACAGCCTTGGAATCGCTTCGCCGTCTGCAAGTTCTGCTGCAATCTCCGCAGCGAGGCCGGCGCCGTCGAGACGAGCGGTGAAGTAGATGTGGTTCATCACGATCTCGGGACGGTAGTTCGATCGACGGCCTGCAGTGAGGAATTCCCCCACGCTCAGGTCCGCGGTAGTGCCATGGAAGAACGGGCCGTCGTCGAGCGGTCTGGACATCTGCAACTCTCCTTTCCGTTTGTTGGACGTTCGAGTCTGCCGCGCCACCCAGGTCATGCCGCAAGCCCCACTCACGCCGCATTCTGAACGTGGAAGCACCACCCGTCGGCCACAGCCCCCTTCCCCAGCAGAGGATCGGTGACCGGGACGCAATCCTGAAGCGAGCTTGCTGACGGCAGCAGCGTCTTTGACCCCGTGTGAATTCCTGCGTCCGATCGGCTGACCGGGAACCCCAGGGCCGGGTGCGACATGTTCTGCTCCGCCGATCTTGGTTGGGCGTTATTTCTGGGTTGGCGTGGGTTCGAGTATCAGGATGGGGATGTCGCGTCCGGCGGTGGCTCGGTAGTGGGCATAGGCCGGGTTGCCGGCGTCGGCGATGGCCCAGAGTGTGGCCTTCTCGTCACCGGAGACTTCCCGCGCGCGGACCGGTATGCGGTGGCAACCGTCGCGGATCTCGGCATCGGGGTCGGCGCGCAGGTTGTAATACCAGGCCGGGTTGCGGGGGTTTCCTGCGTAGGAGGCGACGGCTATGTAGTTGTCGCCGTCGGCGACCCGCATGATGGGGGTTTTGCGCAGCGCGCCACTGCTGGCGCCGCGGCTGGTCAGGATGACCACGGGTAGTCCGTTGAGCTCGCCGCCGTCGGTGCCGTCGCTGGCCTCGTATCGGGCGACCTGGTCGCGGGCTCGTTCGCTGGCGCTTGGCCGGTACTCAGGCTGCTGGCTGGTCAACGGGGACTCCTTGGACGGAGGGCTTATCAAGGCCGGGTGGGTGGGACGGGTCAACCGCGGATGAGGTCGAACTCGTTTCCTTCGGGGTCGGCCAGTGTCGTCCAGGCCGGGAAGGCGGCCAGCTCGGTGGCGCCGAGGCGGAGCAGCCGGGCCAGGTCGATGTCGAAGTCGGTGCTGATCAGGTCGAGGTGGAGCCGGTTCTTCACCGTCTTGTTCTCGGATACGCCGTGGAACAGGATCGGTTGATTCCCGTCCGCTGCGGCGAGCGTCGCCGACTCTCGCGTGGCTCCGGGGTTCAGGTCGCGTCCGAGCGCGGAGGCCCAGAAAGCCGCCACGGTCGCCGCGTCGGCCGCGTCCACGCTGGTCGCGTAGATGGTGATCGTCATGTGCTTCCGAGTCCTTTCGAGGGTGGTCAGATCGCGGTGCGGCCGCCGTCGACGGCGATCATCGCTCCGGTCATGTAGCTGGCGGCCGGCGAGGCCAGGAAAGCGATGACCCGAGCGATCTCTTCCGGCTGGGCGGCACGTCCAAGGATCGTTGTCTGACCGAGAGCGGTGATGCGTTCGGTGTCGGCCCGGCTGCCGGTATGAACCGGGCCTGGTGCCACCGCGTTGACGCGGACGCCCCGCGGTCCGTACTCGGCGGCCCAGGAGCGGGTCAGCCCGGCCATGGCTGCCTTGGTGGCGCTGTAGGCGGCGCCGCGGGCCAACCCGACCGTCGCCGCCATGCTCGAGACGTTGATGACCGCTCCGCGGCCGCGTTTGGCCATCCGGGCGGCGAGGGCCGCCGTGAGTAGGTACGGCGCTCGGACGTTGGCCGCGAACAAATCGTCGACACCCTCACTGCCCAGTTCTTCGCTCGGACCCCACCACGAGAAACCGGCGTTGTTGACCAGGATGTCGACGTCCCCGACCTGTTCGAGCAGCATGCTCACTCCGCCGGGCTCGGCCAGGTCAGCGGCGACGAACTCTGCCGTCCCGTCGGCCGCCGCGATCTGGCCCACGACTGCGGCGCCGCGGACGGCGTCACGACCGTGGACGATGATCGCGGTACCCAGCCGGGAGAGTTCGAGTGCGGTGGCTTGGCCGATGCCGCTGGTCGCTCCGGTGACCAGTGCGCGTTGGCCGACCAGAGAGAAAGGATCCGGGGACGTCATGATCAGATCGCCGTCCGCCCACCGTCGACGGCGTAGACGGCGCCGGTGACGTAGCTCGACGTGGCCGATGCGAGGAACGCGATAACCTCGGCGATTTCCGCGGCTTGCGCCGCCCGGCCGACGATGGTTGTCGCCCCGATCGCCTCGGTCTCTTCTGGCGGCTGCACCGCGGTGTAGACCGGGCCCGGCGAGACCGTGTTCACCCGGACACCGGACGGGCTGTATTCGGCGGCCCACGAACGCGTGAATGACGCCAACGACGCTTTGGTCGCGCTGTAGGCGGCCCCGCCGGCCATCCCTATCTGACCGGCCATGCTGCCGATGTTGATGATGCTGCCGCTGCCCCGGGCGACCATCTTGGGAGCGACCGCGGCCACGACGAAGTACGCCGAGCGGACGTTCGCATCAAACAACCTGTCATAGGTCGCGGCATCAAGATCGGCGGTCGGACCGAACCAGGCGATGCCCGCGTTGTTGACCAGTACATCGATATCGCCCAGCTGATCGGCAAAGCCAGAAATCTCGCCCGGGTCGGAGAGGTCCGCGGCAACGAACCGGGCCTGCCCGCCGCCGTCCTCGATCGCCGACACCACCTCCGCCCCGCGTGCCGCGTCCCGGCCGTGCACGATCACCGAGAACCCGTCCGCGGCCAACCGCTGTGCGGCCGCCCGCCCAATGCCCGAGGTCGCACCCGTCACGACCGCGACCGGCGGGGTTACATCCAGCTGAACTGTCATGTCTGCTCCTTAGAGATGCCGAACTGTACCGCCCGTTCTATCAGAAAGACAACAGCCGGATCGTATGGAACGAGAGCCGCAAACACGACCAAGTGCGACTCATAGCAGCGCTTTTGCGCCCATTAGCTAGAAATCTTGTCTACCTCACTGATGTAGGTCCTTGCGATCAGCTAGAACGACCGTTATAGTCAGCGGAATGGTCACAACTTCTGATCCGACCTCTACCCAGACCGGAGACCTCGATCACCAGAGGACCGTGCCGGGGGGGTCGGCCCGTGACCGTCTGCTGGCCGCGGCTGACGAACTGTTCTACAACGAAGGCGTCCAATCGGTCGGAGTCGAACGTGTCCTGGCGCGGGCGGGCGTGGCCAAGGCGTCGCTCTACAACCTGTTCGGCAACAAAGAGGGCCTCGTGCTGGCCTACCTGCAGGCGCGCCACGACGGCACCACCGGACGGCTGATGGCCGAGGTCAATCGGCACCGCGACCCACGGCGACGCATCCTGGCCCTGTTCGACGTCCAAGCCCAAACGTTCGCCCAGCCCGGCTTCCGCGGCTGCGCCTTCGCATCCGCCCTCGCCGAAGCGCCCCTCGGCGGGCGGGTGGCCCAGGCGGCCACCGAGTTCCGCGCCTGGGTCCGTAGCCTGCTCACCACGCTCTGCGTCGAAGCCGGCGCCGCCGACCCCCTAGAACTCGCACGGCAACTCCACCTCATCTACGACGGCGGAATCACCGCCGCCTGGATAGACCACGACCCCTCCATCGCCAGCACATCCCGCGTCGCCGCCCAAGCACTCCTCGACGCCGGCCTTTAACTCGCTACCCGTGGCCGTTAGGTCTTGCCGGGCTCGATACAACGGCAGCCGAACCGTCGGTGCCCTCAGGAGGAACGTTCTACGGGGCAAGTAGCGGCGGTCCGAACACTCTTACTGTCTGCCGTCCCGCAGTGACTGCGGGACGGCCGGGCGGGTCACCCTCGGATGGCGGCGAGGTGGCGTTGTTCTGCTCGATAGACGGTGGACCGGCCGACGCCGAACAGGTCGGCGAGCTCTGCGGTGCTGTGTTCCCCGGATTCCAGCAATGCGACCAGGTGGGCTTCCTGCCTCGGGTTGAGCTTGGGTTGCTTGCCCCGGAGCCGACCCTTCGCTTTCGCGACCTTCATGCCCTCCCGGGTCCGCAGCCGGATCAGATCCGATTCGAACTCGGCGACCATGGCCAGCACATTGAACAGCAACCGGCCGACCGCATCGTTGGGGTCGTACACCGAGGCTCCGAGGCTGAGCCGAACCTGCCGGACGGTCAGCTCGTCGGCGATGGCCCGAGCGTCGGGCAGCGAACGGGCCAACCGGTCGAGTTTGGTGACCACCAGGGTGTCTCCTTCCCGGCAGGCGGCCATCGCTTCCCGCAGTCCCGGCCTTTCCCGGTTGGTGCCGGTCAACCCGTGATCGACGTAGATCCGGGCGGGGGCGACGCCCAGCGCAGCCAGCGCGTCGCGTTGGGCGGTGAGGTCCTGCTGGTCGGTGGAGCAGCGGGCGTAGCCGATGAGAAGCGCCGCCATGGCGCACCTCCTGAGGAGTGGCCGGGTCGCCGCGGCGCGGCGACTCACAGCAGCGACCGAAGTCGATACCTCCAGCACACCCCGCACAGCGACCAGACGCCGGTCCCGACGGGCGGTTCGGCGATGACGCCCACTGGCGGTTCCCTCGCTACTCTTGAGCGATGAGTGAGTCGACGGCAGCGACGCTGCGGCTTCGCGCTGCCCTCACGCAGCAGGCAGACCACATCGCTGAGTTGCTCAAGCGGTATGGCGCCAGCAACCCGCGTTTATTCGGATCAGTGGCACGCGGCGATGCGAAAGAGGACTCCGACCTGGATCTGCTCGTCGACTTGGTCCCTGGGGCCGGCAATGAGCTGTTGTCCGTTGCCGGGCTCGCAGAGGAACTGAGTGTTTTGCTCGGCGTGCGAGTCGATGTGGTCACGGCAGCGCTACTGCGTGACGAGGTCTCGGCCACTGCCCTCGCCGATGCGGTCGCAGTGTGAGCCGCTCGGATGCGGACCGCCTGACGGACATCCGGTCCGCGATTTCGCGGTGCATTGCTTACCGCGATCATCTCGATTCAGTGGAACTGGGGTCGATGGCCTACGACGCCGTACTCCGCAACCTCGCCGTTGTCGGTGAGGCAGTGAAGTCACTGCCCGAGGACTTCAAGCGCGAACACGAAGACATCCCGTGGGCTTCAATTGCTGGTCTGCGCAACGTGGTTGTTCACGAGTACTTCCGGGTCAACCCGGAGATGATCCGCGACATCCTCGACAACCAATTGGCTCCGCTACTGAATGACATCAGCTGAACAGCGTTTGGAGATCCCGCCCCGCAGCCCGAGCGGTGACCGGAACGGGATCCCCTCCCGGTCGAAGAACGCATCCACGTGGGCCGATGCTGGGTTTACTCCATCTCGGAGGCCTCGGACGTCGACTAGGTTGCGCCGTTCTCGCGTAGCCAGTTGGCGAGCGTTTCGGCTTCGGAGCGCTGTGCGGCCTGAAGTGGTGTGAGGTTGTCCCAGCAGACACAGTTGATATTGGCACCGTGGTCGAGAAGGAAGGCAGCGGTGGCCTGTTGACCTCCGTGGCAGGCTCCCCAGAATGCGTCGTCGACATCTTCCTGGCTGGGTTGGGGTTCGTCGGTGAACTGCTGTTCGACAGTTTCCAGCAAGCCCATGACGGCGGCCTCCCAGAGCCCGGCGGGTGCCCCTCGGTCGAGCAAGCGGCGGGCGGCCCGCCACTGACCGAAGGCCGTCGCGTTGAACAGCGGGCTGCCGCCGCCGGGCGGGTCGATGTCGGCGCCGGCGTCCAGTAGCGCGTCCAGGGCTTCGACGTCGTCGCTGCTGGCGGCCCAATGCAACGGTGTTTCGGGGCGAGCGCCGATCGATGTTGCGTTGACGTCGGCACCCGCTGCGGCCAGTGTCCGGATGCTGGTGGCGACGTGGGGAAAATGTCCGGGCCAGTCCGTGGCCACGTGGAGCAGAGTGCGCCCGTCGCGACTGGTGATCCGACCCCTCGCTAGTTCCGGATGCTCGGCCAGCAGATGCTGCAACGTGGCGACGTCGCCGGCGTGGATGGCGTTGACCGCGGCCTCGGCGACGTCATCGTCAATTGGCGGGGCGGTCACCGGGAGGTCCCGGGAGCCGACCTGATCGGACCGGTGGGGCGCGGGGTGGAACTGCTGCATCCTGGTGACTTTGTTGCCGACAACCGTGATGCGGGTTGCGACAGGAGCCGCACCGGGATCCGAGTCCTGGTTACGGTTCCCGGTGGACACGATGTAGGTGTGGTCGTTCACGCGGTCGATCCGACCAAGTGGCTGAAGCTGTCCCTCGAGCTGGGCCTGCCGCAGCCGCAGCATCTGCATGACTTGATCACGGCCCGCGCAGTCCCAGGGGCCTGCCTGCACTCCGAGCAGGCTCACCTGCGGGTCCAGGACCGCTTCCAACGAGGCGAGATCACCGGCGATCCAGGCGGCAAGACCCGCCTGCAGAAGCTGGTCGACGGCATCGGTCATGCGCGTGCAGGTGTCCGACCGGTGGTGTCGGCGGCTCGTTTGAGCGCTTGCCGGAGCATCCGCAGGTCAGGGATGCCCTTCGGGCCACCCGAACTGGGATAGACACGGCAAGCCATCGCCGGCGGTCTACCGGAGTCTTCGAAGGGGTCGACACCGTCGATCATGATGGTCGGGGATCCGGTGAAGCGCCGCTGCTCGGCGTGCTCCTGCGAGCCGATGACGGTGACCGCGACCCGAACGTCGCGCAGGCCGACATCGTCCAGAGCGGTCCGCAGCAAAACCGCGGCCGACTCCTCGTTCGGGCAGTCCGCGACCACGAGAAGTTCAACGTTCATAGATGCAAGTGTCCGCCGCGATGAACCCGCCCGCCATAACGAATTGGCTGTGGGACCAGTGGTGTCGGTATGAAATGCGGGCAAGTTTCGTCATGGCGTCCTCTGTTGGCTCTGGGTGTCCGTGGCCGCTGCACCTGTGCCGCCAGAGCGGCGACATGTTTGGCAATCGTCTCTGACCAGGCGCATGCGGTCGATTCCGTCGATGCCTCGTTCGGACGGTTCGTCGGTGTCCCAGACCTGCACGGGTGTGCCGTCGACAGGATTAGGTGGCGTAGACGGTTCCGGCCTGACCAGTCAAGCCCCCGCTCAGCTGTCGACGGGGATGTGGCAGCCGATGACGATAGGAGATGACACCCCCGGGAGGTGGCGGACTGGGGCCACGGTGAGCTTGGCGGCCGACCATCGGTGGGGTTTGCCGACGACGGGCTGAAAGGTAGAGTTGCTATCTATGAGGGCAGAGGTGCTCAAGGGTCATCTGGACGGTTTGTTGCTGTCTGTGCTGGAGTCGGGCCCTATTCACGGGTATGCGGTCATCGAGTCGCTGCGGGCCCGCAGCGGCGGCGCTTTCGACCTGCCCACCGGCACGGTCTATCCGGCGTTGCATCGTCTCGAGCGGGGCGGCCTGGTCCGGGGATCCTGGTCCTCGGGCACTGGGCGGCGTCGGCGGGTGTACGAACTGACGACCGCCGGCCGTCGGGCCCTGGTCGACCAGCGGGTGTCGTGGTGGCAGTTCGCCGGGGCGGTGTCCACGGTAATGGGCGGAGGAGGCGGTCCGGCATGGGCGCCCGCGACCTGATCAGCACCCAGCTGGACGACCTGGACCCCGATGCCCGGCCGGTGGTCGCCGGATACCTGCGGGAGCTGGCGGCCGCGCTACCGGGATCTCGCCGAACCCGGGCGGCAATTATCACCGAGATCGCCGACGGCGTGGTCGAACAAATCAGCAACACTCGCGGGCCGAACCCCGCCGCGGTTGCCCACACCGCGATCCACACCTTCGGCAACCCCCAGCACCTCGCCGCCCAGTTCGCTCGGGAACTCACCGGAAACGCGGCCCACCGCACCGGTGTGGCACTGGTCAGCAGCGGCCCGCTGATCGGCGTTGTCTGGCTGCTCGCCGTCACCGGTGCACGACGACCGGGGAACGTGACCGCGAGCCTCCCGGAGCGGATCAGCGGGCTGCTCAGCGGGCTGCCGTGGCTTCCGGCGTTGCTGTTCATCATCGTGCCGACCGCGCTGGTCGCGATCGCCGGGGCCGGTCCGGCTGCGCGGATCCTGCCCGTCACCGCCGAGACGGCTGGGGTCGCCGGCGTCGTGGCCGGTGCGGGATGCGTGCTCGTGGACATCACCCTGATCGGGCGTGTCCTGCTGCTGGACGCCGGCTGGTCACCGGCACTGATCACGGCGACCGCGATCAGCGCGACCCGGCTCGTCCTGGCGGGGGCGGCGGCACGCCGCTGCGCCCTTCTCCGCGCCGCCGGCTGAGCGGGCCGATCGCGCCGTTGCGGTGCAGCGCCCGCCAGGTCAGCGGCACACCCACCACGGCCGGCAGCAGCCAGTACAGCATCGGCGGGAGACGATCCCACAACGGCAGGTGCGGGCCGTTGTCCACGTAGAAACCGGTCAGCAACACGATGTAGGAACCGGCCATCCCGCCACCATGGACGAGCAACCACCGCCGCGGCCGGCGCCGCCGGGCCCACCAACCGGTGAACCCCAACACTGCCGCCACACCCGCGATAAGGAACAACCGCCAATCCTGGGCCCACCGCAGCACGGCCAGCACACCCGCCGACACCACCACGACCAGCAAACCGCAGACATACACGGTCCCCGCTCGCGGGTGACGACCCGGCCGCTTGGGTGCGGTGGCCGTCACGGCGCCCGCGACAACACACACGCTGCCGGCGAGCACATGCACCGCCAGCACAGTGAAAAACAGCGGTCCCGCATGGGGAATCGGTAACCCGCCGATGGTGATCACCCTTCGGCCGATCCGCTGACATCCGGCCCGAGCCAACCTGACACGGCGACTCCCTTCGCTGCCTTTAAGAGTAGCGTCACTACCTATAGCGGGGAAGGGGCAGTCATGCATCGGGCAGCACGATGGATGGTGATCGCGACGGCGATCAATGGAGTCGCCGCCGGTGCGACCCTGGATCAGGCGGTCAAACAGCTACCGGCGCGCCACCGCATCGGCGCAGCCGCCTACCTGGACTACGCGCGAGCAGCCGATCTACGGAACGGCCTGCTGTGGTATCCAGCCCTCGGCCTCGGCGCCGCGGCGACCAGCCTCGCCGCGGCCGCGATCGGAATGACCGACCATCCCGGCACCGGGCGAGCAGCCGGATCGATCGCCGTAGCGGCCGCGACCGTCGCCCACCTGATGGCCACGTCCCGCGCGGCGCCGATCATGATCGGCCTACGCGCAGGGATCGACCACCCGACGGCGGCCGTTGCCGCCGACCTGGACAGGTTCGCCCGAGCCAACATCCTTCGGGCCGGCGCGATGGTCATCGCTCTGGCAGCCGCCGGATGGACCGCCACCCGATCCAGTGCCACCGATCAACGGTCCAGGTAACCCGCTCGGGCTGCGGCTGATACACACTGACCGGCAGATCCCGGCCGACCCGGGTCCAGCCACGGCCTTCGCTCGGGCGGGACCCTTGCAGCCCTGGCGGAGCCGGACGCCGAACGAACGCTCGCAAAACGACGGCCGGCATCGCCGCCCGGCGGTCGTTGTGGCTTACCAAAAGACGTTGAGCGGAAAACGGCCCTGCACGGTCACTGGCCACCGGTTTCTGCCCACTGGCGGCCATGAAGGCAGCCCGGCGATGGCAACCCTTTTTCGCCCACAGATGGCCGCGAAAGCGACGGACGGTAGGTGATCGGCCACCAGGGCCTGGTCGTCGTGGGAGGGGACCTGATTGCCGGCGATCGAATCGAGGTCCGACCGGGTCAGTCCGGCGAGAATCGTGCCGATGATCGGGGATTTTTCCTGGCCGTTGGCGTCGAAGTTGGCAGCAGCGGTCGCTTCGAGCTGCTTTCCTGACCTGGTCATACTCACGCCGAAGCGCGGCATCCGCCCGGCGCGTGTCACACAGCGCCAGGTGGCTCCGCATCGATGGGCACCCGTCCTCGGCGACATAGGTGTTGGCCCAGCTGTCCGAGACCCCCAGCCCGCCCAGTGGTGTGAAGCCGACGCTGATCAACACCGCCCCCCGCCGCCGCGATGTCGGGGCCGTTCACCACGATGTCGCAATCGATGATCGGCTTGGCCGCGAGCCCAGACACCGACGTGCACCCGAGCTGACCAGTGGCGACGATCGGGACACCGGCAGCGCTGTGCCTTCCACTCTCACCCCTCCCAGTGACCCTGCGCGCCGCCCGACAGTGGCAGTGCCGCTGCGGAGCATGCTGCCAAGATCGCCGGACTCAACAACATCCGGCGTTGCCGGGTCTCGCGCGACGACTGCGCTGCGGGACGCGGTCGATTTGGGGCCAGGAGGCTTGACGGAGAGCGGTGGATCCGCCGACATGACCAGACCCGGGTGCCGCCTTCAGGTGGCGGGTGGTTGTTGGGGGGTGAGTAGCCGGTGGATGCTGCGGCGCAGGTGGTCGATGGCCTGGTCCGGGGTGAGTCGTTGTGCGCGGACTTCTTCCCCGGCGGTGTGGCCCAGTCCGATGATGGCGGCCAGCAGCCAGGTCGGGGGGAGGGTCGCGTCGAACTCGCCGGTGTGCTGGCCGCGGGCGATGAGGCGTTGCAGCGGCGCGAGTATCGGTTGGTGCCGGTCGTGTTCCTGCTCCGGGCTCGCCGGCGGGGTGGCCAGGTGGGTCATGAACGGGTTGTCGCCCATGGCCTGCCAGCTGATGTCGAGGAACCGGATGAGCGCCGCGGCTGCGGGGCCGGTGTCCAGGTCGGCGGCGCTGATGGCGTCCGCGACCCGTTCGGTGATCTGGTCGAGCAGGGCGTCGACGAGTGCGTCACGCGACCGGAAGTGCGCATAGATCGTCTGTCGGCTGATCCCGGCCGCAGCGGCGATGTCGTCCATGCTGGCCTCGGGCCGATCGGACAGGACCCGCGTTGCCGCGTCGAGAATGGTCGCGGTGTTGCGCCGGGCGTCCGCGCGTCGCCGTCGGCGGGTCCCCGCCACCATCATCTCTGACACGGTTGACAACTTTAGCAGGCGGACCTAGCCTTGACACAGTTGTCAAGCTTCTGTGGCTGCGGAGAAGGGTCAGGCGATGGGTTCCCAAAGCGACAACGCCGTGCAGGCCCGGGGCCTGGTGAAGACGTTCGGCCGGAACCGGGTGGTGAACGGACTTCACCTGACGGTGCCGGCGGGTTCGGTGTTCGGGCTGCTCGGCCCCAACGGGGCCGGCAAGACCACGGTGATCCGGATGCTGGCGACCATGTTGCGGCCCGACGCCGGGCAGGTGCGGGTGCTCGGCTACGACCTGCAGGCGCAGGGGGCGGAGATCCGCGCCCGGGTCAGCATGACAGGCCAGTTCAGCTCGCTCGACGATGAGCTCACCGGGCGGGAGAATCTCATCCTGCTCGCCCGGCTGCTGGGCCACCGGCGGGCAGGCGCCGCGGCGCGGGCCGATGAACTCCTGGACGCGTTCGGCCTGGCCGACGCGGCCGGCCGGCAGGTGCGCAAATACTCCGGCGGGATGCGGCGCCGCCTGGACATCGCCGCGAGCATCGTCGTCACACCCGAGCTGGTCTTTCTCGACGAGCCGACGACAGGGCTAGATCCGCGCAGCCGCAACCAGGTCTGGCAGATCGTCGCTGCGCTGGCCGCCCAGGGCAGCACCGTGCTGCTCACCACCCAGTACCTCGACGAAGCCGACCAACTCACCGACCGGATCGCGGTGATCGACCACGGCAGCGTGATCGCCGAAGGCACCGTCCCCGATTTGAAGGCCTCGGTGGGGGCCGGCACGCTCCAGGTCCGGGTGAGCGACCCGCGGCAGCGGGCCCGGGCGGCCGCGCTGCTGACCTCCACCCTCCACCTCCCGGCTCACCTGCAACCCGACCCGGCCCTGCTTTCCAGCGGCCCAGTCGACCCGAAGCACGCCACCCGGGCACTGCAAGAACTGATCCACGCCGGAGTGCCCCTGACCGACTTCACCCTCGGCCAGCCCAGCCTGGATGACGTGTTCCTGACCCTCACCGGCCGCCCCGCGGCCGCGCCGACCGATGCGGAGCCCGCCGCATGACCACCACCGCACCAGCAGCCAGCCTCGACCGAGCCCTGCGATCCGCCCTGGCCAGTGGCCGGCGCCCACCGCAGGCGTCCGGGCCATCCGCGTCGCTGACCTTCGGCTGGCGTGCCCTGCTGAAGATCAAACACACCCCCGAGCAACTCGGCGACGTGATCGGCATCCCGATCATCTTCACCCTGCTGTTCACCTATCTGTTCGGTGCAGCGCTGTCCGGATCCACCCACGACTACCTGCAGTACCTGCTACCCGGCAGCCTCGTCATGGCCATCCTCATGGTCAGCATGTACACGGGCATCGGCCTCAACACCGACCTCACCAAAGGCGTCCTGGACCGATTCCGCTCACTGCCCATATGGCGGCCGGCCGTCATCGTCGGCGCGCTACTGGGCGATGTCGGCCGCTACCTGATCGCCTCCACCCTGGTGATCGGGCTGGGCCTGGCGATGGGCTACCGGCCCGCCGGTGGCGCCGTCGGCGTGCTGAGCGCGCTCGCCCTGGTACTGGTTTTCGCGTTCGGCCTTGGATGGCTGTGGAGCACCCTCGGACTGCTCATGCGCACACCCAGCGCCGTCATGAACATCGGCATGCTCGTGCTGTTCCCGCTGACCTTCGCCAGCAACGTCTTCGTCGACCCCCTCACCCTTCCCGGATGGCTGCGCACCTTCGTCCAGATCAACCCCGTCACCCACCTCGTCAACGCCGAGCGCGCACTCATGAACGGCGTCCAGGCCGCCGGCCAGGTCGGATGGGTCCTTATCTCTGCGGCCGTACTCACCGCCGTTTTCGCGCCGCTCGCGATGAGCATTTATCGCAAAAAGCAATGATCACCACACATCTGGCAACCCCAAACCGAATGGAAGGCGAACCCATGACCGGCATGGAAACAACCGCTGCCCGCCTGTCTTCCCTCTACCACCGCCTACGCGGCAGGCGACTGGACGATCTGGTCTCCGACCCGGTGTGTCACATGTGGGTCGATCCGACACATCCTCCAGCCCTACGGCGCCACGGCGAGGACGAGTACTACTTCTGCTCAGCACACTGCGCGCGCCGCTTCGAATCGGACCCCCAACGCTGGGCCCCACCAGGAGAAAGCTAGGTGCCCGAGCACCCGTAACAACCACCCCAGCCGTGAGACCAGGAAGAACACGTCCTTCACGCCGCGGTTGCGCAGTCGGTCAGCACGCTCATCCAAAATTGGCGCCCTCACCGCCGGTGCCGGCCCACAACCCCAGGATGTCCTTGCTCCCATCCAGCGTGACCCCGATCGCGGCGTAGATCGGCCGGTTAGCGACCTGCCCGTCCCTGATCTTCACCAAGGGCATCGATGAACACCGCCGCGTACACGCCGTCCAACGGCCGGGACTGCCACGACTGCATCTCCTCGATGACCTTGTCGGTGATCCGCGAGACGGTCTCCTTGGACACCGAAGCACCGTAGATCTCGGCGAAGTGCGCTGAGATCTCCCCGGAGGTCAAACCTTTCGCATACAACGACAACACGATCTCATCGACGCCGTTGAGCCGGCGTTGCCGCTTTTTCACGATCTGCGGTTCGAACGTGCCGGCCCGGTCCCGGGGCACATCGATCTGAACGTGCCCGGTGGCCTCGGTCAGCACCGTCTTACCGCGAGTGCCGTTGCGGACGTTGTCGCCGACCGGGTCGCCATGCTTGGCATGACCCAGATGCGCTACGGAGACGGAAGGTGGGCTCTCAGTGACGGCCTAGAAAAGATCACGAGATCGCCGTATAGCGAACGCTGACCGGAACGGGATCGATCTTCGGGACGCACCTGTTCTCGCGAGTTCTACGCTGGGTCATGCGAGGACGCTGGGCGGGTGTGCTCGTGGTGGTCGTCGCCCTGGCCGTTGTGGTCATTGCCTCCCTGGCTCACTCGAGGTCGGTCGCCGGTGTTGCCGCGACCACTGCGATGCCCGCAGCCCCGACGGTCGGCGCCTGCGTGCTGGAACCCTTCGCTTGTAACTTGTCGAAGTATCTGGTTCTGGCTCAAGTTTCGTGATGCCGCCGGTTCTTGATCGTTACCCGTCCGTGGAGTGACCTGACCTGCCCAAGCCGGGGCAGGTGGTGTTCTGGAGGTATGGCTGGTAGCTGCTGTTCTTGTCGGGTTCTGTTTCCGCAGTTGTCGCTGGTGGTGGTCGAGGACGTCTGGCGGGTCGGCGGGGTGGTGGCGATCGCCGCGCATCCGCGGGCGCGGGGAGCCCGATGCGGCCGCTGCGGCCGGGTGTCGACCCGGGTCCACAGCAGCTACCGCCGCCGTCTGGTGGACCTACCGGTCGCCGGTCAGCGGACGGAGTTGCGCCTTCGGGTACGCAGGTTCTTCTGCGATCAGGACGATTGCTCAGCGGGCACGTTTGTCGAGCAGGTCCCGGGTCTGACCCAACGGCATACCCAGCGAACCGCCGGGGCGCAGGATGCATTGGTCGCTATCGCGCTGGCGTTGGCCGGGCGGGCCGGCTCGAGATTGGCGACCGCGCTGGGCATGCCGGTCAGCCGGTCGACGCTGCTACGCGGGATCCGCAGCCTGCCCGACCCGCCCGTCGGGCCGGTGACGGTCCTCGGTGTCGACGAATTCGCGTGGCGACGCGGGCGTGAGTACGGCACGGTGTTGGTCGACCTCGGCGACGGGAACCGGCCGGTGACGTCCTGGACGGGCAGGGCACCGTGGAGTTCGCCGACTGGCTGCGCGTCCACCCCGGCATCAAGGTGATCTGCCGGGACCGCGCCGGCGGCTACGCCGACGGAGCCCGTCAAGGTGCACCCGACGCCCGGCAAGTGGCCGACCGGTGGCATTTGTGGGACAACCTGTGCCAGCAGGTGAACACGTTGGTCGCCGCGCACCACACCTGCCTGAACGAGCCTGTCCCGGCATTGGCGCCAACCGATGACGGTGAACGCTGTTCCAGCAGGCCGGGTGGGACGGCGGTACTGGATCAGCTGCGCACGACACGGTCTGAGCGGACCCGTTGGCGGTTTTTGAGATCCGTGCGCTGCAGGTGCAGGGCCTGTCGGCGCCGATGATCGGCCGTCGGCTCGGATTGGACGTCAAGACCGTGCGGTGTTACCTGCGCGCCGATTCTGCCGAGGAGTTGGTCGCAGGCGGGGTGCGGACCAGCAAGCTGGACCCATTCAAGCCTTTTCTGCACCACCGACTCGCGGCCGGCGTGCGCAACGCCACCGCGCTGCACGCCGAAATCGTGGAGCAGAGCTACACCGGCAGCTACCCGATCCTCGAGCGCTACCTCAAGCCATGGCGCCGCATCGACTCGGCCACCCTCGTCGAAGTCAAGAGGAACCGGCCGCCGCCGGTAAGGCAGGTCACCGCCTGGATCACCGGCCTGCCCGGCCACCTCAGCGCCACGGACGAGGAACGGATGAGGGCGATTCGTGCCCGCTGTCCCGAGATCGACGCCGCAGTTGGGCATGTCGCCGGTTTCGCCCGCATGATCAAGGACCTGTCCGGCGACCAGGACAAGCTCACACAGTGGATCGCCGCCGTCGACCACGACCTGCCCACGTTGAGGTCGTTCACCGTCGGGCTGCGCCGTGACATCGCGGCCGTCACCGCCGGTCTGACCCAGCAGTACAACTCCGGTCCGGTAGAGGGCACCGTCAACAAGATCAAAGCCCGGAAGACGCAGCTGTTCGGACGGGCGAACCACGACCTGCTCAGGAAACTGATCCTGGCGTCCTGAACCGAACAGCGATATCGGCCGACACCCATAGACGCCAACGCATGTCGGTCACGCAGCCTTAAGAGCTCTCACCGCTCCCGCAGCCGATAGACCTAACCCGCCCATCACCTGGACGCGGCCGCAGAACCTGCAGCCTCCATACACGCGATCGCAGCTCGGCCGGCATCACGAAACCTGCGCCAGAACCAGATAATTCGACAAGTTACACGATTGGTTCAACAACACCCGCATCCATTCCTCACTCGCCTACAGCACATCAGCTGAAATCGAACCCAGGTACTACACTCGGGACGTCTCCCGCGAGCGCACGCCCGCGGACAGCCGGCCCTCAACAAGCCCGGGGCGATTCAAAAGCTGGTGCCCTATTGCCTTTTCAGTGCTTGCGGGTAGGCGTGGCGGTACGACTTGGAGGGATCAGGTGGGTAGTTCGTTTGCGACGCCGGTGGCCGCCCGACAAGCCAAGGTTAAGGCGCGGCTGAATCCGGAACGACCAGCTCCGGTGCCTGAGCAGCGGGTGCCAGGAGCGACTGATCAAATGGTTCCGGTGCCCGGTTTGGTGTGGCCCGTTCAAACGAAGGTGTCCGTTGGCGCGGCCCATGATCCGGCTGAGGTGGAAGCCGACCGGGTTGCCCGCTCGGTGCTCGACGTGCTACGCCGAACCAACGGGATTCAGCGTGTTGCTGCCCCGCCGCCGCTTCGTCCGGTGCCCTACGCGCTGCGCCGGATGTCGCAACGATCCGCTATCGGACGCGAGGGCGGTGACCTGGATGCGGGCAGCGCGGCGTCGTTGCATTCCGCCACCGGATGTGGCAGACCGATACCGGGGCCGTTGCGAACCCGGCTGGAACCGGCAATGGGCGCTGACCTGTCGGGTATTCGGCTACATACCGACGACCGTGCCAATGAGTTGAACAGGTCGATGTCGGCGCTGGCGTTTACTCATGGGCCAGACATCTTTTTCCGTGACGGTATGCCCGATACCGGGGCCGAGTCAGGGATGGGATTGCTTGTGCACGAGCTGGCCCACACCGTGCAACAGTCCGAAAGCGTTCGCCGGGAGGTCACCGGCATTCTTACAAAAAGCGACGACACCAAGCAGAAGACCTCGGCCGCGGCCGCCAAGAAGAAAGCCCTGCTCGACGCCCGGGCCGCGATGAAGGCCGCGGACGCGCGGGCGCGGCTCGAGGCGAAGGCCGGCAACAAGTCCAACAAGAAGCACAGCGAGCGGATTGGGAGCGGCTACACGGCCGGTGACGCCAAGGCCAAGGTCGAGAAGACTGACGACCACAAGGCGACCGAGCAGCAGTTCCAGGCCATGCTCGACCGTGAGCGTCAGGCTCGCATCGCGGCCCGCCAGCGCATCACCTCGCAGGTGGGAACCCAGGATCAGGAGGACGAGGCGCAGCTCGCCGAGGAGGAGGCGGCGGACCTCGTGTGGGTGCACGCGTCGGAGAAGATTCGTGCCTTCCGGCCGTTGCGATTCGATGACTTCGACAAGGCGCTCATGGAGGTGCGGGAGCTGCGGCTGCAGGATGCGAGTGACGAGCAGGGCGAAGTCGCGAGCTTCATGCAGGCGAACGAGAAGGCGCACGGCGTCCCTCTGAAACCCGAGAAGGCCTTGAAGAAGGTGAAAAAGATTCGGTCGGTCGACCACAGCGCTACGCGGGCCGCGGAGAGCAAGGGCGAGGACCCGGCCGAGGCCGCCGCAGCCGACACGAAGGCAGCGCAGGACAAGGCGACGTCCAAGCTGGCGGCATTAGCACAAGAGCGTCCGGTCCACGCTGGTGAGAGAGCCCGGGTCGAGGGGAAGTCCGAACGCAAGCTGCGCGAGGAGAAGTACCTCCCGAACAGCAAGGTCGAGGATGCCGCTACCTACTTCGGCGACGCAGGTTCGGCCATCACCGGCGCCGGAAAGGCAACCAAGTTGGGCACCAAAGGTGTCGTCAACGGCGGTGTCGGCGGCGCGACCGAGAACTCTGGGTCCGAGATCAGCGAGCTGGTCGGAACGAGCACGTCCGGCCTGGGCCAGGTATTCAATCTCATCTCGGACATCCTGAGCCTCGCGTCGACCATCCAGGACATCAGGCGGGGCACTGCCGACCGCGACGCGAAGCTGGTGGCCACGCAAAAGGCGGTCGGCGTCACCACGTCGGCCGCCGCGCTCACCAAGAACGCCCTGATCGCGGCCAAAGAGGGTGTGGCAAGTTTCGGGGGCGTGGGCACGGTGGTCAACGAGGCCGGCTCGGCCATCCCGATCGTGGGTCTGGTGATATCGGTGCTCGGCGTTATCGATGGTGCCCTCGAGCTCATCCCGGTGTCGACCCGACTGGGAACCGGACTCCAGTCGCTGGACGAGGCCGTATTGGCTGGGAAGGCGCCCCTCGCCGCGTCGATCGGCCGGATCAACCGGCGAAACGTTCAGCAGGTCGAGAAGGCCGGTTTCGATATTGCCAAGAGTTCAACGATGGTCGGGCTCCACATCGCCGAGATCGCCAGCGCCGGCGGATTTGGCATTCCCTTTGCCGCCAAGCTCACGGTGGCCGTGACTGGCCTCGCGCACTCGCTGGGCCACACGATCTACGACACGGTCAACGAGAGCCAATCGGCGACGGCCAAGAAGCAGCACGAGGTCAAGCACGAAGAGGGGGCATCGCGCGACCTGCTCAAGTACGACATCGGCACGTCGGTAGACGTCCTCATTGTCGCCGCTCAGAAGCACAAGCTGACCTACGCCAGGACGATCCTGCTGGACTACGGCGTTACCGCGACCGAGATTCAAACGATGCGGATGCAGGAACTGCGCGAGAAGGTGCTCGACGGCCTGGACGCCGAAGGGGACCCGAAGACGGTCACCGAGAAGATCGACGAGGCCAAAGACTCGGTCAACGAGACACTGGGTGTCAAAAAGAAGCCGACGGGCATCAAGAGCGCGAAAGAAGAGAAGACCGGGTTCGACAAGCTCCTGGCCAAGCCCGCAGCGGCCGCGGGCGGGCTGACGACTCTTGGCGGCAAGGTCGGCGACAAGTTCACGGATATGGCGAACAAACACAAGGATGCCAAGCAATTGGTCGCCGCCAAGAACAGCATCGATTACGACGGGAACCACAAGCGCGGGCGTGGCGCCGTGCTCGAGCACATGATCCGCGACCCGAAGAAGATTGAGAAGTCGTTCGCCAAGGTGCGTGGCGACCTAGCCGGCGACGGGGTACCAACGGAGTTCCTGCCCCGCACCTCAAAGGATATGAAGAAGCGCGAAAAGATAGGCAAGGCCAAAGACGTCGGCCAAAGTGAGAGTACCGACAGCGCTCAGCAGATCGACCTCACCTACATCGCAAAGGTCGCCACGGCGTCCGAAGTCGAGCTCGCGGACATGCTGAAAGCCATTGACGCGAACGACCCCACCCAGATCGGCAACGTTCAATTCCTCGAGTACGAGGTGCAGCGCCGTCTGGCGGCGGCGAAGACGAAGACCAAGACCAAGACGAAGAAGTGAGCGGGCCGCTGCACCGGACTGGGCGGCGCGCCTGTACCGGAAACGGCCGCCGCCGACCGAACTTACCGACGGTGCGGGTTTCGCCCTGCACATCGAGGGCACGGACGACGCATTGTCGGGCACTCGTGATCACTGACGCCGACAACGGGGTGTTCGGGTTCTGCTCGCCGGCACTGTCCGATGCGCCGGCGGACGGAGCCGGACTCGTCGTGCCAAATCGAAGCCGCGCGCAACCAGTGCCCAACAAGCCGAACGCCTTGGGGTGCCCAGTTGCCACTCCGGGCTGGTCGCGGCCAAGATCGTCGCTGTCACCGCAGCGGGATCCGGCTACGGGATCCGTGTGACGCTGAGCGTCGGCGGGTTTGCGGCTCGAGGCTGCATACGGTCGGACGGTCGCGGTGGAGGAGGCGATATCCATCGGATCGATCGATTGCCTGCGGCGCCATGGTTTTGGCTCGAATGAGGATGGCGGGTGGTGGACGGCACGTGGGATCGGGCTCTGGTGCCGGTCATCGCTGACCTGGTGGGTTCCGGGTTCCCTCCGGTGAGACTCGTCGACCAGGGGCGGGCCGGTTCGGAGTGGTTCCCGGTGTACGTCGTCGGCCCGGACGGCGGCTGGTGGCAGGTTCAGGCTGTCGACGGCGATCCCGAATCGTCGATGGTCGGCCGAGATCGCCGACGCCGCGCAGGAATCGGGCCATCCACGAGCTGTTCCCCAACGCACCGACGAACTGGCCGCCCTGCCCGACGCATCCGACTACCCACCCCCTAACAGCGGGCCTCGTTGACGGTGCCGCGGTGTGGCGGTGCCCGGCGGATGGGAAACCGGTGGCGGCCGTCGGACATCTCACACCGCAGAGCACCGCCGGGTCCGGCCCCTGGGGGTAGAACCATCCTAGTTCGATGCCAGGCCGAGCGTCTCCAGCGAGCTCGGTTCAGGAAGCTTCGCTAGCTCTACCGGCAGGTTCTCGACCGCCTCATCGGCCTCGGAATTGCACCGTCGAGCGTGCCGGGCTCCCGTGATCTTGCTGGGGCCGGCGGGCTCCGGCCGACAGATCGTCGCCGGCAGACCGATCCGCTATCGGCGACATTGATGGCCTTGGGAGCTCAGGGTCAGCCTGCCGCGCGGCCATGGCCTCGTGGAGCCCGCCCACCTGCCCATCGTGGACGGCAAGGCTTTCACGCGACCTGGGTCAACCAGCCGGGGTCAGCCCAGAGGGTCAGAACAGGGTCCAGGGGTAGGTCGGGCTGGTTCCGTCTCCGCCACGGATTGCCGGCAGTGTGTCGCGCTGGCAGTTGATGGTGAATGGATCGGAGGAGGGGCAACCATCACGCGTGAGGTAACTGCGACGAGCGTCGTAGGTCTTGTTCTTCGCGAGTGGGATGCTCATGGTGTGCTGGTAGGCGAGGGCTCCTAGCGGTGCTGCGATGCTCGGGCTCGCCAGGTCGATCAGGTACAGGTCGACGCTGTGGGCGTCGTCTGTCTCATTGCTCGCTGTGACCTTGCTGTACGTGGGGACCGGGTCTGCGATCGCGTGGACACGCAAGTCCACCTTGCTGCCCTGAGCAACCTGCGCCCCCGCTTGCGGGTCTTGCTCGTCCACCTGAAGGTGGTCGTTCCGAATTTCGGTGGTTGCTGCCGAGAAGGTGATCTGTCCAGGCTGAAGGTGTGCCTGGTCCGACAGTGGGTAGGCAACCGCCAACGTGGTGCCGATCAGGTGCGGGATGGTTGTCGTGGGTGGTGGGGGCGGATTGCCGGTGGTCTGAACGGTTGCGTTAGCCCGGGCCGATTTTCTGCCCCATTTGTCGATGTAGCCGAGCGAAAGCTCGTATTGTGTTCCAGACTGCAGACCGGTGATCAGGTAAGTGTTTTCCGTCACCGTGGTGGAGTTGCCGTTGTTCTCGAAGTGGTCGTCGCTCGATTCGAGGTCAAATGACCCATCGAATGTAGCGGGATCCGGTCCTGTCCAGGACGGTTGGAGGCTGTGGTCGGATGTTCCGATGCCGATGATGTGCGGTGCCTCGGGGGCGGGAGGGGGAAGGTAATGTCGCGGTAGACCCGAGGTGTTCGAGTCCATCTCCAACAATCCAAGTGTTGGCTCATTCGGTGGGCCGTAAAACACGACTCGGGCAACACCGTCGGTCCCCGAATCCGGTGGGATCACTGGAGGCGTTGGGTGTGCCTGCGGGGTGCATGTCGAAGTGTCCCCAGCCGCCGGGGTTGAGCGCGATTTCGTGGATGTGGCTGTCCTCGCCGCGGAAGACGACCCGCGCGGTGCCGCCGCCCTCGTAACCCATGGGGTCCCCGGCCGCGTTGGGTGTGCCTGCGGGGTGCATGTCGAAGTGTCCCCAGCCGCCGGGGTTGAGCGCGATTTCGTGGATGTGGCTGTCCTCGCCGCGGAAGACGACCCGCGCGGTGCCGCCGCCCTCGGTAACCCATGGCGGGTCGCCGGCCGCGTTGGGTGTGCCTGCGGGGTGCATGTCGAAGTGTCCCCAGCCGCCGGGGTTGAGCGCGATTTCGTGGATGTGGCTGTCCTCGCCGCGGAAGACGACCCGCGCGGTGCCGCCGCCCTCGTAACCCATGGGGTCCCCGGCCGCGTTGGGTGTGCCTGCGGGGTGCATGTCGAAGTGTCCCCAGCCGCCGGGGTTGAGCGCGATTTCGTGGATGTGGCTGTCCTGGCCGCGGAAGACGACCCGCGCGGTGCCGCCGCCCTCATAACCGTACGGTGGCCCGGCCGCCTGCGGCACGCCGGAGACTTCCGACATGTCGAAATGAGTCCACTCGTTTGGCCCGAGCGCCACTTCATGAATCCGATCATCCGTTCCGAGATAAACCACACGTGAAGTTCCGTTCGCGGTGTATCCCTGCGGCGTTACCTTCGGTGCCGGCGCTCCCACGACACTGCCGAGGTCGAACAATGCCCAACCGTATGGCATCAAAAAGTGGTAAGCGCCCGTCCGTCGGCCGTCAAGGACAGGGCTCGGGCTGTTCCGGCACCTTCATAGCCGTATGGCTTGTTCCTCATATCAAACTCACTTTCGTGTCGCGACGGAATCGGCGCGCCGTTCCGTGGCTACAATGCTGTCAAATTCTGTTGAATTTGGATCCGGCAGGTCCGGGGGTGGGTTCCATTCCTTAGCCCACACTCCCGGTTGCTCGACCTCTAGCGCGGTTTGCCGAAGAAAACAGCCCCGCACCGATACCGCGATACCGCCGCCGCCATCCCCATATCAGCCACAAGTCGATGAAGTATTGGGGACCGACTGACGCTGCGGAATGATTCGATCACGGCTTCACCCGAGCCTGCGACAGCCGCGTCCTCCTGGCGTCTGCGACGAGACCGACAGTGCAGCGGCTCGGGCCGATTGCTCTCGATCGCCGTCGCGTGATGATGCTTCGCGTGTCTCGCGCCGGTTCTTGGGCGGTTCCGCGGAGGACCCGGCGCGGAGCGGGTTGGCTGCTGCCGCGTTCGTCTGGTCGGTGGAGTGCGGAGGTGATCGCCACGCGTTGAGTGTCGTGTCGGGCATTCCCGGGACGGGAGGGCCTGGTTCCCGATGCTGTCGGGAAGTTTTCCGGGTCGGCGGGTGTCGCCTATTTTCCGAGGCCGGCGTCGCGGGCGATGGCGACGGCGTGGGCTCGGTCGTGGGCGCCGAGTTTGAGAAGGATGGTGGACACGTTGTTTTGGACGGTCTTGGTGTTGATGCCCATGCGGGCGGCGATGACGTCGTTGCTGAGGCCGCGGCCGATGCGGTCGAGGATGTCGAGTTCGCGGTCGGTCAGGCTGGGGAAGACCCGTCGGGTGGCGCTGCCGGTGGTGACGGCGCGGAGGTGTTGGGCGACACCACGATCGAAGATCAACTGGCCGCGGTGGACGGCGAGGATGGCGTCGATGATGGCGTCGGAACCGGAGTCCTTGAGCAGGTAGCCGCGAGCGCCTGCCTGGATGGCGTCGCGAAGGTGGAGGTCGTCGTCGTGCATGGTCAGGACGAGGACGGCGGTCTCGGGGGAGTGAGCCAGGATCGTCTCGGTCGCGGCAACCCCGCCAGGTCCTGGGATGTGCAGGTCCATCAGGACCACGTCCGGTCGGAGGTCGGCGGCGACGGCGACGGCCTCGTCGGTGGTGCCGGCCTCGCCGATCACCTGGATGCCGTCGATGCGGTCGAGCAGCGCACGGACGCCCTCGCGGAAGACGGCGTGGTCATCGACGACAAGCACCCCGACGGTCACGGGTGGCTCCGCAGGGTCGCGGTCAGGATGGTTCCTCCGCCGGGCCGGCGTACGAGCTGCAGCCCACCGTCCAGCGCGTCGGCCCGTCGGCGCATGGAGGTGATGCCCAGGCCGCTGATGTAGGGCTGGGTGATGCCGTCGCCGTCGTCCTCGACAGTGATCGACACCTCCGTCGACTGCTGGTCGACGCTGACCCGAATGTGGCGGGGATGGCCGTGCCGTACCGCGTTGTTGATCGCCTCGAGCAGGATCAGGTAGGCCGCCTCGGTGACTGCCGCAGGGAGGTCGCCGACCCGGATCTGCGCCGTCACGCTCGGCGCTCCGGGTCCGTGCAGGCCGGCGATGTGGTCGCTGATCGCCCGTTCCAGGCCGCGGTCGTGGACCGTGGACTGCAGGTCGTGGGCGAGCCTGCGGACCTCGGTGCTGGCCTGAAGCAGCCGGTCGGTGAGCCGGGCGGCGTCGGCTTCGTCGCGTGAGCCGGGCGGCATGCCGCGCCGCAGCGCGTCGGCGGTCAGGCTCGCCCCGGCCAGCAGGGGCGCCAGGCCGTCGTGCAGGTCCTGACCGAGCTGCTCCCGCTGCGCCGCCGACTGCTGCAGCGTCTCCTGCCGTAGCTGCGTCAGCTCGGCGTCGCGGCGGGCCAAATACAGCTGGATCGCGACCTGAACGGCCAGCAACCGCAGCAGCTTGTCGTCGGCGACCTGGAACCGTTCGCCCGGCGTCCGGGGGGCGATGGCGAGTTCCCCGACCAGTTCGCCCCCGTAGGAAAGCGGGAGCAACACCGGATCTGGTGAGGGCTGCCCGCACGATGCCACGACCCGAAGCCCATCGCGGTCCTGCACGGACAGCACCACTCCGGGAGACCGCACAACCGAAGCGACCGTGCCCACGATCGTGGAGTATGCCTCCGGCGCCGACCCGCCGCCGATCCGGGACAGCGCCGGCAGCACGTCGGACCGCTGACCCAGCAACTGCCGCTCGATCCGGGTCAACAGGCGGCGCCGTGCCGGGTCCACCGCCAAGATCACCGCGGTGACCGCCACCACCGCCACCCACCGGAACTGGCCGGCAACCACCCGCCCGGACAACGCGGCCAGCAGCACCACCAGGACGACGGCGAACACCCCGCTCAACACGGCAACCATGGCCGCATAGATCGCGACCCGACGCGCCGTTGTCCGGATCGTCATACAAGTCGTAGCCCACCACCGCGACGAGGACGGCGACCGCGACGCCGATCGGCCAGAACATCAACAGCCAGTCCACGTTCGCGTCCCACAGCGACGGCAACAAAGTCACCAGCAGGGCAGCCACCGGGATCGCGGACGCAATCACGAACCCGAGAATCTGTCGCCGCACCGGCCGGGCGGCCCCACGCCACCGCACCACCAGGCTGACCACACCGAGCAGTCCCGCCACCGCGATGACCACCGCCTGCAACGACCACGGCCATTCCTGGTCACCGACCAGCAGATAGACCACGACCAGGTTCAGCGTCGAGGTCACCACGCGGCCGCGGTCGAGACCCACGCCACCACGCGCCATCCCCGGCCACGCAACAGGCCATCCGGAAACACCTGCGGAAGCAGGACCAACGCCACCAGAAGCCCCAATTCGGCCGCGATCCCTCCCACGCCGTCCATGCCAGCGGTCACGGCGCCCGACCTCGGCGCGACGTAGGACTCCAGCCCGACACACAACGCGCCGAACCCGGTCAGAGCCCCCGACACCAACATCACCAACGCGACCGGCCGCGCCCTCCCATACCCCCACAGCAGCGCGGCGCACGCCGAGAAGGCGACGGCCAATGGCACGAACTGCGCCGGGTCGTTGGCCGCATCCACGATCGGCAACGAGTCCGCACCGCAGACTGCCTGAGCAGCATCCCCGCGACCGCGGCCGCAGCCGCCAAGCACGCACCGAGCAGCACCGCCCGACGGGCGCTCAACCCGAACCGGGCCACCCGCCCGCCAGCCACCGCCGAAGCGCCTGCAATCCACAAGCCACATTCTCGACCAGAAACTTCCCGGGAACACGGGAAATCTGACGCACCGCCCGTCCGCCACGGATCAACGGCCGGATGCACCCCGCGGGAGTAGTTTCAACGTACGTCGGGACGATCACATCTGTCGTCCCGCCGCGACGTCTTCGGCTCATCGCGGCTCCAGCCGCACGCCAACCGCCGATCGCTCTCACCGTTCGGCCGGCGCAGTCAACCCCGCAGTCGCACGGCGAACCCAGGAATGTCGACGGGCGTAGCCGCGCCAATGGGACGTCCACGGGGACTTCATGATCTTGCGGCACGCCACGGCTGATCGCTGCCTGATCTGGAACCCACCGGCCTGACGCCGCTCCCTAACGCGCACCACCCGGCGGGTCGACGGCCACGGTCTGGCTGCCCCGAAGGGGGAACCCCTAACGACAACGCCGCAGGCGTCCGGGATGTAGGAGTCCAGGCGTCCCGCAACACCCGTCCGGTGACAAGTCCCGCTGGGGTACCTCAAACGGAATGACCGTGTACCCGATGTCGTCACCGCTCCGCAGGCATCTGTGCCGAGGTCGACCGACCGTGCCGATACCAGGAAGTAACTGGGGTGAAAAGGCCGTCGCAGCGTCCGCCGGCCGCTACAAGCGGCGACCTGGCCGCCGATACCGTCAGTCTGCCGATCGGCCAGTCGGTGTCCATCAGAAGAATGAATGGTGATTCCGTCGTCAACCATCGTGACGGTCAACACTCACCGCTGCTCACCAGCAGTGCCACTTCCTCGCGGCGCAAGCCGGCCGTACGCCGTCGCTGTCCCTTGGCGAGCCCGACATCTCCTGGTTGCAGGGCCTCTCGCCTGCGGCGGAGAAAATCGGCCAGTTCGGTGCGTTGGATGCTGCCATCATGGCTCGCCGCTGGTCCGGCATCCTGGGAACGGCTCTCCCTGGTTGGCCGCAACTCAGGTCGCCACGTCCGGCCTGCCCGAACCGGACCCACGGGAGCGATAGGCCCGCACCGCGGCGAGGTTGCTGCAACTCAGGTCGCAATACCGCTTCGACCGGTTGCGGGACAGGTCGACCAGTACATCGGAGCAGTCGAAGTTCCCACAGATGCGTAGTCGGTCGAGTTCGTCGGCGCGGACGACGTCGACGATGGCCATCGCCGCCTCGACCGCCATGCGAGTGGCCAGCGGCGCGTCGCCGGGCGTGGCATGCAGGTGGTAATCCCACTCGTCGTGCTTGACCAACTGGGGCAGCGCATGAAATTCGGTCAGTAGGTTGTTGGCGATCACCACCACCTCGTCCTTGTCCGATTCCCACATCGTGCGCAGCCGTGGCCGCAGTTCCCGGACCTGCTGGAGTTCCCGGTCGTCGTGCGTGCGAGTGCCGGTCCAGGTCCAGTCCGACATGAGATCGTCGAGCGCGGCCACGTCCGGGAGCCGGTCGACATCGCTGTCGGCATTGACGTCGGTGTTGACCAAAGCGGCCGCGAACGCGAGCGCGACCTCTGTGTCATGAGTGAAAACCACCTTGACTCCTTACGGGACCGGTACTAGCGTCATCAGTCTAGCCATGTTGAGTAATGACAGCTCGATTCGAAACTGGGAAACGAGGTCGGAGCGATGAGCGCTTCACGCGGAGCCGGGGTAGGTCTGGGATTTGCCCTGCTCTCGGCGGCATCTTTCGGTACCTCCGGGACCTTCGGCAGTTCGCTGATCACCGCGGGTTGGACGCCGGCCCTGGTCATCCTGATCCGGATCAGCCTCGGCGCTCTCATCCTGGCGGTGCCCACCTGGTTCGCGCTTCGGGGACGGTGGCAGCTGCTCTGGACCAGCCGCAAGATCGTGCTCCTCTACTCGGTTCTGGCCGTGGCCTGCGCTCAGGTCTTCTACTTCAACGCTGTGCAGCGACTTTCTGTCGGCGTCGCCCTGATGCTCGAGTATCTCGGGATCATCCTGGTCGTCGGCTGGATGTGGCTCCGGCACGGCCGGAAGCCGGCCCGCATGACGGTGGTGGGCTCGGTGTTCGCGCTGGTGGGACTGGCCCTGGTGCTGGACCTCACCGGCGGGACCAAGATCGACCCGATCGGCGTGCTCTGGGGTCTTGGTGCCGCTGTCGGCCTCGCCGCGTTCTACCTGATCTCCGCGCGGACTGATGATGCGCTGCCGCCGGTAGCGATGGCCGGCGTCGGCATGGGCGTCGGGTCGGTGGTGCTGTTGGGGTTCGGCCTCATCGGCGTGCTTCCGCTCGGTGCCGGAGCCTCGACGGTGCAGCTGGCCGGGTCGACCGTCCCGTGGTGGGTGCCGGTACTTGGCCTCTCGGTGGTAGCCGCCGCCGCGGCGTATGCGGTCGGCATCATCGCGGCCCGCATGCTCGGCGCTACGTTGGCGTCGTTCGTCGGACTGAGCGAGGTGCTGTTCGCCGTGTTGTTCGCCTGGTTGTTGCTGAACGAGCTACCACAGGGCATACAGCTGGTCGGCGGATTGCTGATCGTCGGCGGAGTCGCGCTGGTCCGGATCGACGAGCTTCGGCGCGACAAGAGTTCCGCAACGGTCATCGATGGGCCAGCGGCCGCAGTCGTTGCCACATTGGACGGGGTAGCCGCGGTCGGTGCGCCGGTGGCTGGTACCGCGGAGGCCAACTAACCCGCGTGGCAAGCTGACCGCATGAAGACAATGACGTTGGGTACGAGCAGTCTCCTGGTGCCGGTGGTCGCGGTTGGCTGTATGCGGATCGACTCGCTGGAGGCGGACGAGGCAGCGCGGTTCGTCAAGGGCGCGGTAGATATCGGGGCCACCTTCTTCGATCACGCCGATGTCTACGGCGGCGGCCGGTGCGAGGAGATCTTCGCCGATGCCATCGGTATGACGCCGGCCGTCCGCGACCAGATCACGTTGCAGTCGAAGGTCGGCATCCGACCCGACGTGGCCTTCGACTTCTCCAAGGACCACATCCTGACCTCGGTCGACGGGATTCTGCGGCGCCTGCGCACTGACTATCTGGACGTGCTGCTGCTGCACCGGCCCGACGCGTTGGTCGAGCCTGAGGAGGTCGCCGAGGCCTTCGATCAACTGGAAACCTCCGGCAAGGTCAAGCATTTCGGCATCTCCAACCAGAAGCCGATGCAGATCGACCTGCTACGTCGCTGGGTCCGGCAACCCTTGGTGGCCAACCAACTTCAGCTCAGCATCACCAACGCGACGATGATCTCCAACGGCGTCAACGTGAACATGCTCGGGGAGACATCCGTGGATCGGGACGGCAGCGTGCTCGACTACTGCCGGCTGCACGACATCACCATCCAGCCGTGGTCGCCGTTCCAGTACGGCTTCTTCGAAGGCGTTTTCCTGGGCAGCGACAAGTTCCCCGAGCTGAACAAGGCCATCGATGAGGTGGCTGCCCGATATGACGTGTCGTCGACGACGATGGCGATCGCCTGGCTGCTCCGGCATCCCGCGAAAATGCAACCCGTCACCGGGACGATGAACCTGGATCGCCTCACCCAGTGCGCCGCGGCCGGCGACATCACCATCACCCGCGAGGAGTGGTACCAGATCTATTTGGCGGCGGGCAACATCCTGCCCTGATCGTCAAGCGACGTCGTGCGACAACTCAGCCGGCGTCGAGAACGACGAAGGACAAACGGGTTTCGAGAGTCGAGATGTCCGGCCAGGGGTGGTCTCGCTGTCCGCGTGGCCTGCCACCAATGCCCGCGCCAACGCCGCCGGAATCGGCCCGCGTCCGATCAGGTGGGCCGGTTCATCGTCGCCGAACAAGGTCCGGTCGGTCATGATCAGATTCGGCTGCAGACCGGCGCATCGGCTGCAGCTCCCCGCGTGGGCTGAGTTGTGGTGATCGCCGTGGGACCCGCGTCGCTTACGGCGCCCAACGATCAGACTTTGGGCTGCGCCACGGCGCCGACCCCGAAAGGCGGCGGACCGAGATCGGTGCTCATAAGACTCATGCCTTGCCACCGAGTACTCGTAGCCGTATATTCGTCTACGAGTATCAAGGGAGACGAGAATGGCCGCACGACGTAAGGTCGCCAACCTGCTGGCGTTGGCTGTGTTGTCGACGGTCTACCAACGTCCGATGCACCGCTACGAGATGGCGTCGATCATGCGCGCTCGCGGCAAAGAGCAGGACATGGACATCAAGTGGGGTTCGCTCTACACCGTCGTCGACAACCTCGAGAAGCACGGCTTTCTCGAGAACATCGGGAACGCCCGCGCGGGCGCCCGCCCGGAGCGGACGATCTACCAGATCACCGACGCCGGCCGACGGGAACTCGTCGACTGGACACGGGAACTGCTCTCCAGCGTCAGTCCCGAGCACCCGCGCTTCGCGGCAGGGCTTTCGGTTCTCGCCGCCCTGCCCCCGCAGGAGGTGATCGAGTTGCTGCAGATTCGCTTGGACAGTCTTGACGCCGCGGCAGCAGCCCAGCGCAGATCGATCGAGGAGGCCGGCGCCGAGGTACCTCGCCTGTTTTTGCTCGAGAACGAATACACCGCGGCAATTGTCGACGCAGAGGCCGCGTGGGTCAGGTCGTTGCTTCAAGAACTGACGTCCGGGACGTACCCGGATCTCGATCGCTGGCATGCCTGGCACCGGAGTGGCGAGATGCCGGCCGATCTCGCCGAACTCGCCGAGAGGGGAGCTGTCAAGGACTGAAAGACCAGGTCCCGGCGCGGTGCTGGAACACCGCCACCGGGACCTTCCCCGAAACCGCCGCCTGCGAGAGGCGAACCCGGCCACGAGTTGGCAAACCAAGGATATCCGGGTTCTCCCGCAGGTCGGCGACGCAGTCACCAACGAACAGGAGAACAAGCATGTCAACGATCAGAACTGCCCTCGTCGTGGGCGCTGGGATCGCCGGTCCGGTGACCGCCGCGGCCCTGCGCAAGGCCGGCTTGGCCGCGACCGTCTACGAGACCTACCCAGCCGCGTCCAACGGGATCGGCAGCGCACTTGCGCTGGCGCCGAACGGGTTAGCCGCCCTGGGCGTCATCGGGGCGGCCGAGGCGGTGCGCGCGGTCGCCCTGCCGATCACCGCGACGGCCATGTCCGTCGCCGGTAAGAACCTCGGTGCGCTACCGACTATGACAGACTTGCCGCCGCTACAGATGGTGGATCGCGGCGACCTGCACCGCATCCTGCACGACACGGCGGTCGATGCGGGTGTGACCTTCGAGTACGGCAGGCAACTTGTTGGCGTCGACGAAGCCGCCGACGGCGTGACGGCACGGTTCGCCGACGGCAGCACCGCGACCGCCGACATCCTGATCGGCGCAGATGGGGTCCGCTCGACAGTCCGGACCCTGATCGACCCCGATGCGCCAAGTGCGAACTACACCGGTCTTCTCGGCTTCGGCGGGTACGTCGATGTGAATGGCGAGGAACCGCCCGGCACCATGACCTTCGCCTTCGGAGCCCGGGCCTATTACCTCTACTGGACAACTCCCGACGGCAAGGTCGCCTGGGGGGCGAATCTTCCGTCGAAGGACTACCTCACCTTGACCGAAGCCAGGGCCATACCCGAAGGGCACCTGGCTGCAGACGCTGCGGGAGACCTACGCCGGTGACCACCCGGGTGAGCAGTTCGCGGAGCGCACCACCGAAGAATCCCTCGAGGTCCTCGGCGCGATCCACATCATGCCGCCGGTGCCGCACTGGTTCCGCGGTCGGATGGTGCTGGTCGGCGACGCCGTGCACGCCCCATCGAACAGCACCGGACAGGGCGCCTCGCTGGCTATCGAGAGTGCCATCCAGCTGGCGCGTTGTCTGCGCGACCTACCGGACGCCGGATCAGCCTTCGCTGCCTACGAGAGCCTGCGTCGGACGCGGGTCGAGAAGATCACCAAGCGCGGTGCGCGCATCAATCACGCCAAGGCACCTGGCCCGGTGGCGCGAAAGATGATGCAGCTGATGATGCCCATCATGTTCAAAATGATGAATCCGGAGAAGACAATGGGCTGGGAGCAGCGCTACACCATCGATTGGGACGCACCGGTGGGGCCGGTCGTCAGTACCCTTCGCACATAGGAAGTACGGGGTCCAGACATACGCACCGATGAGGAGCAGCAATGACCGACGTCATCTTGTTTCACCATGCCCAGGGCCTCACCGCCGGCGTGCGCGCGTTCGCGGACGAACTGCGGTCGGCCGGGCACAACGTGACGGTGCCGGACCTGTACGACGGAGCCACCTTCACCACCCTGGACGAAGGCATCGAGCACGCAGGGGAGATCGGCTTCAACACCGTCGTCGAACGCGGCCAGGACGCCGTCGACAGCCTGCCGAACGAGATCGTGTACGCCGGGTTCTCGTTGGGTGCGATGCCGGCCCAGATGCTGGCCCAGACCAGGCCGAATCCGAAGGGGGCACTGCTGTTCCATGCCTGCATCGACCCGCAGGAGTTCGGCGTCCCGTGGCCCAAGGGCGTTCCGTTGCAGATTCATGCGATGGAGGAGGACGAGTTATTGGTCGAGGACGGCGACATCGAGGTTGCCCGCAAACTCGTCAAGACCACACCCGAGGCGGAGTTGTTCCTCTACCCGGGAAACGAGCACCTGTTCACCGACAGCAGTTTGCCGTCCTACGATGAGGCGGCCACTCGCTTGCTGATGGAACGCGTCCTCGCCTTTCTGGCGGAAATCGGCTAGCGGCCAGTGTTACGTTCAGTCGGTGCGCAATTCGCGACGATCATCATCCGTGACAACAGGGAGATCACAACGTGTGAGTGACGGCAACCTTTCCGGCTGATGCCGGACTGGATCGATCCGCAGGCCGACATTCTGGCTTGCTGCGGTCGGAGTCGCACCATTGCCCCTGTCTTGTCGGCTTTGCCGCCGGTCCGCGAATGTCTGAGGTCGCCGTATGTCCGACACCTTTGTCGTCTGTTCGAATCTGAGCTTCTCCTGGCCCGACGACACGCCCGTGTTCCAGAACCTGTCCTTCGCTGTGGGCGGGGGTCGGACAGGTCTGGTGGCACCGAACGGAGCGGGGAAGACCACGTTGCTCGCGCTGATCGCCGGTCAACTCGAGCCTCGTAGTGGAACCGTCTTCGTCGACGGGACACTCGGCTATCTGCCGCAGTCACTGCCGATGCTCGGCGGGCTCACTGTGGCCGAGGTGATGGGGATCGATTCGAGCATCAAGGCTCTCGCCGCGTTGGAGGCCGGACATGCCAGCGACGCGGTCTTTGCCGACATCGGCAACGACTGGGACATCGAGGACCGGACGCGCGCTCAGTTGGACCGGCTGGGTCTCGATGGCCTTGAGCTCGATCGTCGGCTGGACACACTCAGCGGTGGGCAGATCGTCTCGCTCGGGTTGGCCGCGCAACTGCTGAGGCGGCCGAAGGTACTGCTCCTCGACGAACCGACCAATAACCTGGATCTGACCGCTCGTCGGAAGCTGAACGCCGTGATCGACGAGTTCAACGGGTGTCTGCTGCTGGTCAGCCACGACCGCGAACTACTGAATCGGATGGACCGGATCCTTGAGTTGGAGGGCAGCGACATCCGCTCTTACGGGGGCAATTTCGCCGACTACGAGCTAGCCCTGCAGGCCGAACGGCAGACCGCCGAGAGTGCGATTCGCACCGCCGAACAGCAGGTGAAGAGGGAGAAGCGGGAGATGCAGCAGGCTCGCGAGCGCGCCGCACGCCGGGCCGGCACCGCGGCCAGGAACATCAAGAGCGCCGGCCTGCCGAAGATCGTGGCGGGTGCGATGAAACGTAGCGCGCAGGAATCCGCGGGCAAGGCGAACGAGACACACGCGGCACGGCTGGACGACGCTCGAGCCCGCCTGGACGATGCAGAGCGCTCGCTCCGGGAACAGCGAGCGATGGCGCTGGAGCTACCGGCGACCAGCGTCCCGCCGGGGCGCACGGTGTTTCACGGCGAAGGACTGCAGATCCATTACGGCGGCTGTGCTGTCTTCGCCGGCGGGGGCGTGGCGATCGATATCCGCGGGCCGGAACGAATCGCGTTGACCGGTCCGAATGGAGCCGGGAAATCTACCCTGCTGCGACTGATCGGCGGCCAGTTCGAACCCGAGGGCGGCGTGATCCGGCGAACCGACGGGCGCATTGCCTACTTGTCCCAGCGGCTCGACCTGCTCGACCCGGCCGGCTCGGTGCTCGACAACCTGGTGACGTTCGCTCCGGCGATGGCGCAGGCTCAGCGGATGCACCTGCTCGCCCGTTTCCTGTTCCGCGGACCTCGCATCCACCTGCCGGTCGGGGTGTTGTCCGGTGGCGAGCGGTTGCGCGCCACCCTGGCCTGCGTCCTGTTCGCCGAGCCGGCACCGCAGCTGCTGCTGCTCGACGAGCCGACCAACAATCTCGACCTGGTCAGCGTCGGGCAGCTCGAATCGGCACTGACCGCCTATCAGGGTGCCTTTGTCGTCGTCAGCCACGACGAGCGCTTCCTGACGGAGGTGAACGTGAACCGGTGGCTGCACCTCGAGGGCGGGTGTCTGCGGGAGGCCGGGCCGCCGGAACGGACCGGCACCTGACCCATCGGCTGAGGGTCAGTCCTGTTGCTTCCCAGCGCTTGTCGCCGACCTTGGCGCTCGCCCGACTGGTTGCCGGGGTCGAGGCGTCATCGGTTCGGTGATGCGCATCGGCATCGTCACCGCGGCATCCAGTCCGATGGTGAACGGCTCGTCGAAGTGCAGCAGCGACAGCGTGGAGTTGGCGTCACCCGTCATCCGGTACTTCACCTGTTCGCGCGTGATCTCGACGTGGACGCAGCTCTCGTGCCAACCCACCGCAAACGCCAGCCGACTGATCTGCGTCGGCAGAGCGGGCCGGAAGGAGAGCTGTCCGTCGTGGTCGCGCATGCCACCGAAACCCGCTACCAGAGCCAGCCAGGCGCCGGCCAGGGATGCGATGTGCAACCCGTCCCTGGTGTTGTGCTCGAGGTCGTGCAGGTCCATCAACGCGGCCTCGGCCAGGTAGTCGCTGGCCAGATCCAGCTGACCGACCTCCGCAGCGACGATGGCCTGGGTGCAGGCCGACAACGAGGAATCCCGAACCGTCAGGGCCTCGTAATATTCGAAAGCCCTGGCCTTCTGGTCAATGTCGAATTCCTGGCCACGCCAGTGCAGGGCCAGCACCAGGTCGGCCTGTTTGCTCACCTGGCGGCGATAGAGGCCGAAGTAGGGGACGTGCAGCAGTAATGGGTAGCGATTCTCGTCCTGCGCGGTCTGGAACGGAAACTCCTGGTGCTGGTTGAAGTTTCGGTCCTGGGCCGGAATATTGCGCTCCTCGTCGTGGGGCACATGCATGGCGGCGGCGGCCTTCTCCCACGACTCGATCTCGTCGTCGGTGACCTGGAGTTGGTCACCCGCCCCGGGATGACGTCGCAATACCTGGGCCGCGCAACTCAGGTTCTCCTTGGCCATCAGATTCGTGTAGGTGTTGTCGTCGACATCCGCGCTGTACTCGTCCGGTCCGGTCACGCCATCGATGTGGAAATCCCCGTCATGGCCGTGATAGCCCAGGGAGATCCACAACCGGGCCGTCTCGACCAGCAGCGGGAGCGCCACCTCGATCTCGAATTTCTCATCGCCGGTCCACCGGACGAGCCGCATGGCGGCCACCGCGATATCGGCGTTGATGTGCATCGCGGCGGTGCCGGCCGGCCAGTACCCTGAGCACTCCTGCCCACGAATCGTGCGCCAAGCGAACGCCGCGCCCTCCAGGTGCAACGTGCGGGCACGTTCACGGGCCAGATCCAGCGTCGACAACCGCCAGCGCAGTGCGTCGGCCGCGGCGCTGGGAGCGGTGGCCGTCAGCACCGGCAGCACGTAGATCTCGGTGTCCCAGAATGCATGTCCGTCGTAGCCGGGCCCGGTCAGGCCCTTGGCCGCTATCGGTCGCTGCTCGGCCCGCAGACCGGCCTGGAAGACATGGAACAGAGCGAATCGGATGGCCTGCTGGATGGACGGGTCGCCGTCGATCTCGACATCGGCCCCGCGCCAGAATTCATCCAGCACCGACCGCTGCTCACGGACCATCTCGTCCCACCCGGTATGCATGGCTGCGGTGAGCGCAGCGTCGACCTGATCACGGAGCGCCGGCAGTGATCTTCGGCTCGACCAGCCGTAGGCGACGAACTTGGTCAGGGAGATCTTCTGTCCTGCTTCGAGTTTGGCGCCGACGGTGACTCTGGCCCAGTCGGCTTCGACGGCCAGCTCGGCGGCGTGCCCATCCGGTGCGTCGATCCGGTGATCCATCGCGGCCGCCATCCGGAGCCGACTGGCCCTGGTGCGATGAACCAACCGGGCGCGGAGCTCGCCACCGCCGTGGTCCTCGGCTTCAAGTGGCCGACCGAGCATCGCGGCCACTCTCGGATCGCCGGAAAGCGGCGGCGTCTCCTCGTTGGCGACCAACTCGGATTGGATGACCACCCTGGTCGGCTCCAACGCTTCGACTTCGTAGTGGATCGCGACAATCGCGCGCTGGGTCAGCGACACCATCCGGGTAGTGCGAATCCTGATCGGCCGCCCGGACGGCGATGTCCAATCGACCGTGCGCCTCAGCAGGCCGGCTCGGAGATCGAGAATTCGCTCGTGCTGAGTGATCTCACCGTAGCGAAGGTCGAATGGTTCGTCGTCGACCATGAGCCGGATGAGCTTTCCATCCGTGACATTGACGATCGTCTGCCCGGACTCGGGATAGCCGTAGCCGGCCTCCGCGTAGGGCAGCGGCCTGGTCTCGTAGAAGGAATTGAGGTACGTGCCGGGCAGTTCCGACGGGTCGCCCTCGTCCAGGGTGCCGCGGACGCCGATGTGTCCGTTGGACAATGCGAACAACGACTCGGCCTGGCCGAGCATCGTCAGGTCGACGCCGGTCTCGCGCAACTGCCATGGTTCGACCGGGTAACGCTCGTCGTCGATCATGCGCGGTCCAGGAGTTGCCCGAGATCGTCGACGACCACCGACGCCCCATGGCTTCGCAGCTCGGCCGCGTGCCGGTCGTCGATACGGTTGACGCCCACCACGAAACCGAAGCCGCCGGCGTGGCCGGCCTGAGCCCCCGCCACTGCGTCCTCGAAGACCGCGGCGTTGCGCGGGTCGATCTGGGCCAGCGCGGCCCCGGCCAGGAACGAGTCGGGGGCAGGCTTACCCTTGATGTTCTTCTGGCGCAGCGTGTTCCCGTCGATCTGTCCTTCGATGTACTCAGCCAAGCCGGTTACCCGCAGGACGTCGGTGGTGTTCGCGCTGGAGGACACCACGAACCTGCGAAGTCCGGCGTTCCTGGCCGCCTCCAGGTAACGCCGGGAACCTTCGTAGACCTGCACGCCGTCCGCGTGAATCCTCTGCAGCAGCAGCTCGTTCTTGCGATTGCCGACGCCGTTGATCGTGGGAGCTTCCGCCCCGTCGCTGGGGTCACCTTCCGGCAGTTGGATCCCCCGAGAACCCAAGAAGTCCCGCACCCCGTCGGCCCGGGGCTTGCCGTCCACGTAGCTCTCATAGTCGTCCTGATCGAACGGCCGGAAGCCATTGCCGTCGCGCCGCTGCAGGAATTCGTCGAAGGTCTGCTTCCAAGCTGCGCTATGCACCGATGCGGTGTCGGTCAATACGCCGTCCAGATCGAACAGGCAGACCTCAACGTTCTCCGGCAATCCCAGCATGGGTTGCTCACCTCTCTGGTGCCGACCCCCGACGGGTTTCGTCAGGCTCCCGCCGAACGTACCGCTGGCCGAGACCTAGTTCGACTCGACGGATTCGACGGTCCTGGCGGGTCGACCGTTTTGGACGGAGCTTTCGGGCGTTGCTACAGCCGTGTCAGGCGTCTTCCTGACGTAGAGGAACCAATAAGCGCCGGCGACGAACAGTGCCGCACCGACCGCATTGCCCAGGAAGGCGAAAGCCAGGTTCTCGACCATGTTGACGAAGGTGACGCCACCGGTGTGCAGGAAGAAGGCGGCCGGCAGGAAGAACATATTGGCCACCACGTGGTCGAAGCCGAGCGCCACGAAAGCGGTGATCGGAAAGACGATGGCCAAGATCTTTCCGGCGACATCGGTAGCGGCCAGAGCGAGCCACACACCCAGGCAGACCAGCCAGTTACAGCCGACTGCGCGGATGAACTGTTCGAGGTGGGTCTCGCTGACGGCCTTGCCCATGGCGAGCGCGCCCAGTCGCGCGTAGCCCTGGGTCGCGCCCAGCGCCCCGACCTTCGACAGCACGCCGGTCTTGTCGGCCAGGAAGTAGGCGACGAACACGGCGCCGACGAGGTTTCCGATGGCTACCCAGAACCAGTTGAGCAACATGCGCGCGACGGAAACCTGACGGGCGAACAAGGCGAGCGGGATAACGGCCATGTTCCCGGTGAGCAGCTCGGCCCCGGCGACCATGACGAGCACCAGGCCCAGGCTGAAGGTCACGCCGGTGATGAGGGTGATCAGCCCACCCCACTGTTCGGGCTTCAGGCCGGCCGAGACGACGATCGCGAGCAGACCGCCGAAGGCGATGTAGGCGCCGGCGAGAAAGCCACCCACCAGCATCTTGGCCGGACTCATCATGGCCTTGGTCGTGCCGGAAACGATGGCGACCTCGGCGGTCTGCTGCGGCGTGTTGTACGACATCGGTGTCCCTTCGAAGCGGGAAGGCGATGGCTGAGGCCACCGCTCGAGCGGACCCGTCTACAAGAGAGGCGGACCGGGAGTACTTTCAACCCACAGACAGTGGCCCGAGGCGTTTGCTTTCAAACCTTTGGCGCCCGCGGCAGTTACTCGAGGTAATGATGAACGAATGGAGCCCATGAGTTCTCGCGTCGATGCGTTGCTCACCCGATCACGACTGGGCGTGGCGCGACTCGAGCCGGCGGAGGTGCAGTCGGCCGTTGCGTCCGGCGCTCTGCTCATCGACACCCGGACCGACAGCCAGCGCGCGGTCCAGGGCAACCTGCCCGGGGCGCTGGTGATCGATCGCACCGTGCTGGAGTGGCGGCTGGATCCGACGAGCCCGTGGCGAATTGCCGAGGCCACCGGGCCCGAACTGGTGATCGTGGTGGTGTGCCGGCAGGGATTTTCCTCGAGCCTGGCCGCAGCCAGCCTGAGATCTCTGGGGTTGTCGAAGGCCACCGACATGATCGGTGGGGTGCAGGCGTGGCTGGACTTGGGGCTCCCGATGAGTTTCGAGCCAGCCGACGTTAGGTATTGACGCCAGCGGGAATAGGGTGGCCAACGCGGTACCTGCAGAATGTTCTCGAGTCAGGAAGGTGGGCAGAAGGTGGACCTGAAGCGCACTTTCCTGTCCTGGCCGGTGGTCCGTCAGTTGACCAGCGCCGACGGGTCCGGCCGCGGTGCCGCGGTCCAGTCCGCACACACCCGGGACAATCTGCCGCGCACCGTCACGGCGGACCGGGTGGTCAAAAGCATCTGCCCGTACTGTGCCGTAGGTTGCGGCCAGCAGGTCTTCGTCAAGGACGAAAAAGTCGTCCAGATCGAAGGCGACCCCGACTCGCCGATTTCCCGCGGCCGGTTGTGCCCCAAAGGATCAGCGAGCGAGCAGCTCGTCAATTCCCCCGGCCGGCAGCAGCAGGTGCGCTACCGACGTCCGTTCGGGACCGAGTGGGAAACCCTCGACCTCGACACCGCCATGAAGATGGTCGCCGACCGCGTTGCCGACACCCGCGAACGGACTTGGCAGGACCACGACGAGCACGGGAACCCCGTTCGCCGCACGCTGGGCATCGCCGCGTTGGGCGGGGCCACCCTGGACAATGAAGAGAACTACCTGATCAAGAAGATCTTCACCGCAATGGGCGCCATCCAGATCGAGAACCAGGCCCGTATTTGACACAGCGCCACCGTTCCCAGTTTGGGAGCTTCCTTCGGCCGCGGCGGCGCCACCGGTTTTCAGCAGGACCTGGCGAACGCGGATTGCATCGTCATCCAGGGCTCGAACATGGCCGAGTGTCATCCGGTCGGGTTCCAGTGGGTGATGGAGGCCAAGGCCAAGGGCGCCACGATCATCCACGTCGACCCCCGGTTCACTCGCACGTCTGCGGTCGCCGACCAGCACGTACCGCTGCGCGCCGGTAGCGACATCGCCTTCCTGGGCGGCATCGTCAACTACATCCTGTCCAACGACGCCTACTTCCACGACTACGTCGTCGCTTACACCAATGCCGCCACGATCCTGCGGGAGGACTTCGTCGACGTCGACGATCTGGACGGCGTGTTCTCCGGCTACGACCCGGAGACGGGCACCTACGACACGGCTTCCTGGCAATACGAGGGGGTTTCGTCGACGTCTGCGGCTGCCGGTGAGGAAGAGGACATCAAGGACTCCGCTGCCGACGAGTCGCCGAACGACGAGGAGTCCCAGACCGAGCGTGGAGCCGGCCATGAGATGGGTGGCCACGGCGCGAACATTCCGCACAGCCGGGTCCGGCGGGACGAGACGCTGCAGGATCGATTGACCGTGTTCCAGGTGCTCAAGCGGCACTACGCCCGCTATACGCCGGAGATGGTGCAGGACGTCTGCGGCGTCGCGCCGGCAGACTTCGTCAAGGTCTGCGAATCGGTCGTCAGGAACAGCGGGCGCGAGAAGACCACCGCCTGGGTGTATTCCGTCGGCTGGACCCACCATTCCGTTGGCGTGCAGTACATCCGCGGTGCGGCGATCATCCAGCTGCTCCTGGGCAACATGGGTCGTCCCGGCGGCGGCATCCTCGCCCTGCGGGGGCACGCCAGCATCCAGGGTTCCACCGATATCCCCACCCTCTTCAATTTGCTGCCCGGCTACCTGCCGATGCCGAAGGTCGGCGAACACGAGAATCTGCAGGATTATCTGGCCACCATCGCCAGCCCGCACCAGAAGGGCTTCTGGACCGAGGCGGACACCTACACGGTCAGCCTGCTCAAGTCGTACTGGGGTGACGCGGCCACCGCCGACAACGATTTCTGCTTCGACTATCTGCCGCGACTGACGGGCGACCACGGGACCTATCAGACCGTGATGGACATGCTCGAGGACAAGGTCGAGGGTTACATGCTCCTCGGGCAGAACCCGGCGGTGGGGTCCGCACACGGAAAGATGCAGCGGCTGGCCATGTCCCACCTGAAGTACCTGGTGGTGAGGGATCTCAACATGATCGAGTCGGCGACCTTCTGGAAGGACTCGCCGGAGATCGCGACCGGCGAACTCGTCACCAAGGACATCGGCACCGAGGTCTTTTTCTTCCCTGCCGCGTCCCACGTCGAGAAGGACGGCTCGTTCACCCAAACCCAGCGCATGCTGCAGTGGCACCACAAGGCGGTCGAACCACCTGGAGCGTGCCGTAGTGACCTGCACTTCTTCTTCCACCTCGGTCGGATGCTGCGTGAGAAGGTTGCCAATTCCACGCTTCCGCGCGACCGTCCGCTGCAGGATCTGGTGTGGGACTACCCGGTGGACGAAAAGGGTGAGCCGTCCGCGGAGGCGGTGCTGCAGGAGATCAACGGATCGCATCTCACCGGCGAACATGCGGGCGAGATGCTCAAGAGCTACACCGAGATGAAGGCGGACGGGTCGACATCGGGTGGCTGTTGGATCTATACCGGTGTCTACGCAGGCAGCGTCAACCAATCGGCGAGACGCAAACCGGGACAACAGCAATCCTGGGTCGCTCCGGAGTGGGGCTGGGCCTGGCCGGCCAACCGCCGGGTGCTCTACAACCGGGCGTCCGCCGATCCCGACGGCAAACCGTGGAGCGAGCGCAAGGCGCTGGTCTGGTGGGACGCCGAGAAGAAGACCTGGACCGGCCACGACGTGCCGGACTTCCCGGCCGACACGGCACCGGACTATCGACCTGAACCGGGCACCGGTGGACCGAAAGGGCTGGCCGGTGACGACCCGTTCATCATGCAGGGCGACGGCAAGGCGTGGCTGTTCGCGCCCACCGGTCTGCTCGACGGGCCCTTGCCGACGCACTACGAGCCGCAGGAATCGCCGGTCAGCAACGCCTTCTACCGCCAGCAGGCCAACCCGACCCGACAGGTGTTCCGGCGCACGGACAATCTGCAGAATCCGTCCGGCGAGACGGCCGGTGCGGAAATTTTCCCCTACGTGTTCACCACTTATCGGTTGACCGAACATCACACGGCGGGCGGGATGAGTCGCTTTCTGCCGTACCTGGCCGAGCTCCAGCCCGAATTCTTCTGCGAGATTTCGCCGGCGCTGGCGAAGGAACGCAAGCTGGAGCACATGGGCTGGGCCACGATCGTCACGGCCCGCACCGCCATCGAGGCGCGCGTGATGGTCACCGACCGGGTGGTACCGCTGCGGGTCGGCGGTCACACCATTCACCAGGTGGGGCTGCCCTATCACTGGGGGGTGGGCGGCGACGCGATCGTCAGCGGTGATTCGGCCAACGACCTTTTCGGGGTCACCCTGGACCCGAACGTGCACATCCAGGAGAGCAAGGTGGCATCCTGCGACATCCGACCCGGACGGCGACCCACCGGGCAGGCCCTGCTCGAGTTCGTGAAGGGCTATCAGACCCGCGCCGGGATCACCATCGACACCGGTAACGAGCAACGCACACCGCTCGGCGAACAGGACGGACGTTCATGACCACCTCGCTACCCGATCCCGCGGTGCGTTCCGGGTGGGTGGATCCGCCGGCCCGCAAGGGCTTTTTCACCGACACCTCGATCTGCATCGGCTGCAAGGCTTGTGAGGTCGCCTGCAAGGAATGGAACGGGATCCCCGAGGACGGACTCGACCTGCTCGGCTCGTCGTACGACAACACCGGGGCGCTCGGCGCCAGCACCTGGCGGCACGTCGCGTTCATCGAGCAGTCGGCACCGGCGCGGGTGCAGGAATCGCGCCCGCCGGCGACAGACCTTGGGATGCCGTCGTTCTCGTTGCCCGGAGCGGAAGCCGACCCGGCGGAGCGGACCGACTTCCGTTGGCTCATGTCTTCTGATGTTTGCAAACACTGCACCAGCGCGGCTTGCCTGGACGTCTGCCCGACCGGGTCGCTGTTCCGTACCGAGTTCGGCACCGTGGTGGTGCAGGAGGACATCTGCAACGGCTGCGGCTATTGCGTTCCGGCCTGTCCGTTCGGAGTGATCGACCGGCGCATCGGCGACGAAAAGGTCGTCAAGAACGTGGGCATCGCGCAGAAGTGCACGCTGTGCTACGACCGGATCGGTGAGGGCCAGAACCCGGCCTGCGCGCAGGCCTGCCCCACCCAGTCGATCCAGTTCGGTGACGTCGACGAGCTACGGGAGCGGGCCGCGGCCAGGTTGGAGGCGTTGCACCAGGACGGCGTCCCCGAGGCCCGGCTGTACGGCGCCGACCCAGACGACGGGATCGGCGGTGCCGGGGCGATGTTCCTGCTGCTGGACGAGCCGGAGGTCTACGGCCTGCCGCCTGATCCGGTCGTCACCACCCGAGACCTGTCGGACATGTACCGTCACGCGGCCGTCGCTGCCCTCACTTTGCTGGTCGGATCGATCGGCGCCTTCCTGGGCCGTCGCCGATGAGTACCTCGCCGGAGTACCTCACCGACGCCAGGGCCGGCGTCGGGTCCCGCCGCGGTGACGGCGCCGGACGACGTCGTGGCGGTGGTCGTGGCTTGCGCGGTGGTCGTGGCGGTGGTGAGCGAAAGATGGTGCCGGACGCCACTTTCACCTCCTACTACGGACGTCCGGTGGTCAAGGCTTCGCCGTGGGAGGCCGACATCCCGGCGTACCTGTTCCTCGGCGGTGTGGCGGCGGGATCGTCCTTGCTGGCCGCCGGCGCGGAGTTGAGCGGCCGAACCACGCTGCGCAGGACCGGACGCCTCGGCGCCATGGTGGGTATCAGCCTCAGCTTCGCCGCCCTGGTGCATGACCTGGGACGGCCGGAGCGATTCGTCAACATGCTGCGGGTGGCCAAGTACACGTCGCCGATGTCCGTCGGCACCTGGATCCTCACCGGCTACGGCCCGTTGGCCGGACTGGCCGGAGCGGTCGAGATCGTCAAGATGTTCCCGAAACTGCCTGCCCCAATCGGTAAGTTGGCCAACATGGCCGGCCGCCCGGCCGGCCTGGGTGCCGCGCTGTTGGCCCCCGCCATCGCCTCCTATACCGCGGTGCTGCTCGCCGACACCGCGACGCCGAGCTGGCACGAGGGTTACCGGGAGTTGCCTTTCGTCTTCGCCGGTTCGGCCGCGGCGGCTGCCGGCGGCCTCGGGCTGGTCGGTGCTTCGTTGGGCGATTCCGGTCCGGCCCGCCGGTTGGCCGTGGGGGGCGCAGTACTGGATCTGGTGGCCGAACACCTGCGGGAGCCGGCCATGGGGCTCGCGGCGGAGCCTCTCCACCAGGGCACCGCCGGAAAGCTGATGCGGGCCAGCAAGGTGCTCACCACGGCCGGTGCGATCGTTGCCGCTGTCGGCCACCGCAGCCGGGCGCTGTCGGCCGTGGCGGGGGTGGCGCTGCTGGCCGGCTCGGCCTGCACCCGGTTCGGCATCTTCCACGCCGGGCAGGCGTCGGCCAGGGACCCGAAGTACACGGTGGTGCCGCAACGGGAGCGGATGGAAGCACGCAAGGCCGCGAAGCTCTAACGCACCTCGACGGTCGCTCCCTCTGAGGCCGCGACGAACTCACCGATGACCGGTGCTCCCGGTATCTCGCCGGCAATCAGCAGTCCACCACTGGTCTGCGCGTCGGCGAGCAGCAGGAGCTCGTCCTCGTTCACCGCCGACGTCAGGAAGGGCCGGACCCAGTCCAGATTCCGCCGGGTACCGCCGCTGACGAAACCGTCCCGCAGCGCCTCGCGCGCATCGTCCAGGTAGGGCACCGCGGACGCGTTGATGACCGCCCTGACCCCGGATGCCCTGGCCATCTTGTAGAGGTGCCCGAGCAGTCCGAAGCCGGTGACGTCGGTGGCGGCGGTGACTCCCGCGTCGACTGCGGCCCTCGAGGCCTTGGCGTTGAGCGCCACCATCGACGCGATGGCTTGCGGAAAGGTCTCACCGGTTGACTTGTGCCGATTGTTCAGGACGCCGACGCCCAGCGGCTTGGTCAGGCTGATCGGCGTGCCGGCGACCGCCGAATCATTGCGCAGCAATCGCTTCGGGTCGACCACACCGGTGACGGCCATCCCGTAGAGCGGCTCGGGGCTGTCGATGCTGTGACCGCCGCCGAGGTGGCAACCGGCCTCCCGGCTGACGTCCAGACCGCCCCGGAGCACCTCGCGCAGCAGTTCCAGTGGGAGGACGTCACGTGGCCAGCCGACCAGGTTGACGCCGACCACCGGGCGGCCGCCCATGGCATAGACGTCGGAGAGCGCGTTGGCCGCGGCGATCCGGCCCCAGTCGTAGGCATCGTCCACCACCGGCGTGAAGAAGTCGGCGGTGTGCACCAGCGCGGTTCGCTCGTCGAGCCTGACCACTGCGGCGTCATCTCCGTCATCGAGTCCCACCAGCAGATCCGGCGAGCTGAGTCCGGTCAGACCCCGGACGATGTCCTCGAGCTCGCCGGGCGGGATCTTGCAGGCGCAACCGCCGCCGTGGGCGTACTGGGTCAGCCGAATCAGCGCGTTCGGCGATGGCGTCGTGGCGGTGCTCGCGGTCATCATCCGACCGTACCCATGCACAGCCCGCCATACGCGTGGGTTTGACGGCGGGCGGGCCGGGCTACCGTGTGCGGCGGAGGCGTAAAGGCGTCTGGTGGCCCTCCCGGTCTTCAAAACCGGTGGAGCCGAGTATCTCGGTTCGGCGGGTTCGATTCCCGTCCGCCTCCGCCGACAGCCCTACCGACGGATGGGCTGCAACGAAGGGCGGCCGATGGACGATCCTCGACGGTCCCTGCCGCGCACCGACTCGGTGCTGGCTGACCCGAGGCTCGTAGCCGCCGCGACTCGACTCGGACCTGACCTGGTGAAGGAAGCCGTGGTGGACGCGCTCGCGCAGGCTCGGGCCGGATCGCTTCCGCTGGAGCAGATTGTTGAGCGGGCCATCGGAATGTTGCCCGAGCGGGCTACCACCTTGCGTCCGGTGATCAATGCGACGGGAGTGGTGCTGCACACCAACCTGGGTCGGGCGCCGTTGTCTCCGGCTGCGGTCGAGGCGATGGTAGCGGCGAGCGGGTATGTGGATGTGGAGTTCGATCTCGGGCTCGGCGTACGAGCTCCCCGGGGTCGAGGGGCGCTCGCCGCCCTGGCGGCTGCTGTACCGGCGGCCGAGCGGGTGCTGGTGGTGAACAACGGCGCGGCGGCACTGCTGCTGGCCATCACCACCCTCGCCGCCGGGCGCGAGGTCGTCATCAGTCGTGGGGAAATGGTCGAGATCGGCGACGGATTCCGGCTACCGGATCTGATGAGGTCCACCGGCGCGCGCATTCGCGAGGTCGGCACAACCAACCGCACGAAACTGTCCGACTACGCCGATGCCATCGGTCCCGACACCGGCTGTGTGGCGAAGATCCACCCCAGTAACTTCGAGGTCACCGGATTCACTTCCTCGGTGACCACCGCCGCGTTGGCCACGCTCGGCGTCCCGCTGATCGCCGATGTCGGCAGTGGACTGCTCGTGCCGGACCGGCTGTTGCCGGACGAACCCGACGTGACCGCGGCCCTGGCTGCCGGAGCTGACGTGGTGACCTGCAGTGGGGACAAGTTGCTCGGCGGCCCACAGGCCGGGTTGATCTTCGGTGACGCCGGGGTTATGGACCGGATGCGTCGACATCCGCTGGCCAGGGCACTACGGTGCGACAAGCTCACCCTGGCCGCCCTGGAGGCTACGCTGCGCGGGCCGCACACTCCGACATCAATTGCGCTGCATGCTGATCCGGATACTCTGCGGCGTCGGACCGAGATGCTGTCAGCTGCTGTCGGCGGCGAGGTGGTGCCGAGCGATGGCGCGGTTGGTGGTGGCGGCGCGCCCGGGGTGACGTTGCCTGGGTGGGCCGTGGCGCTGCCGACCGAGCTCGCATCGGTGTTGAGGATCGGCGAGACTCCGGTGCTGGGCAGGATTTCCGGCGGCCGACTGCTCCTGGACCTGCGTTGTGTACCCGAAGATCTGGACCAGCAGCTAGGTTTCGCGGTCCTGCAAGCCTCCGAACGTACGGTTTGAGCTGTGCACGTCGTTGCCACCGCCGGTCACGTCGACCACGGAAAGTCCACCCTGGTCCGGGCGTTGACCGGGATGGAACCCGACCGATGGGCGCAGGAGCGTGCCCGCGGGATGACCATCGACCTCGGCTTCGCCTGGACGACCCTGCCCCAAGGACCGACGGTGGCGTTTGTCGATGTGCCCGGCCACGAAAGGTTCATCGGCAACATGCTGGCCGGGATAGGTCCGGCGCCCGCGGTGATGATGGTGGTCGGCGCGGACGAGGGCTGGCGCACCCAGAGCGCCGAACACCTGGCCGCTGTCGATGCGCTCGGGCTGCAGCATGGGCTTCTGGTCGTGACGCGGTCCGATCTGGCCGACCCTGGGCCGGCGACAGCGCAGGCGCTGGAGCACATTGCGCAGAGCAGTCTGGGCACGGTCGAGGCCGTCCAGGTGTCGGGGCGGACTGGAGCGGGTCTCGATGCGTTGCGGGATGCGCTGGTCAGGTTGACGTCTCGGCTTCCGCAACCTCGCATCGACGGGCGGGTTCGGCTCTGGGTGGATCGGTCCTTCACCATCCGCGGCAGCGGGACCGTCGTCACCGGGACGCTGGCGGCCGGAACGCTGTCGGTGGGTGACACGCTGGATCTCGACGGGCAGCTGTTGCGGGTCAAGGGGTTGCAGTCGCTGGGTCGTTCGGCTGACGAGGTTTCGGCGGTCAGCAGAGTGGCTGTGAATCTCCGAGGTATTGCCGCGCAGGCGATACAGCGTGGGATGGCGCTGCTGACTCCGGATGCTTGGGCGATGACCACCGAGGTCGACGCTCGCACCACCGCCACTGAATTGCCCGGTGACGCTGTACTGCACTTGGGTTCCGGTGCTTTTCCGGTGCGGATCCGGCCGTTGGGCGACGGCGTCGTCAGGCTGGCGTTCTCGACCCCACTGTCGCTCGAGCCCGGAGATCGGGGGATCCTGCGCAATCCCGGTCTGGGGCGACTCGAGGGCGGCGTGGAAATTCTGGATGTTGCCCCACCGCGGCTACGGCGCCGGGGCGCAGCGGCGCGCCGAGGAGAGGAGCTGTCGGCTGTCGACGGCTTACCCGCGTTGCAGCAGGAGGTCGAGCGGCGGGGTGCTGCGCGGGTCGACCAGCTTCGGCGGTTGGGGATTGACGTGGATCAGCCTGCGCAGCTGCGTCGTGAGGGCGAATGGCTCGTCGCGCAAGATCAATGGGATCACTGGATCGCCGGAGTGGTGGAATCGTTGGCGCACCATGATCGTGCTCACCCGCTGCAGCCGGGCCTGCCGCTGGAGGCCGTGCGCCGCGCCGTTGACGTGCCGGACGCCGGGTTGGTGCTTAGAATCGCGGTGGCAGCCGGCCTTGAGGTATCCGACGGGCGCGTCCGGCAAATCGGCTCGAAGCCGTCGCTCGGGGCGGCTGAACATGCCATCCGTGAAATCGAGAACAGACTGGCGCACAATGCGTTTGCCGCGCCCGAGCGGCCGGACCTGGCGCAGCTGAAGCTGGGTCGAGCCGAGTTGGCGGCTGCGGAGCGGGTCGGCCGCATACTGCGGCTGTCCGACGACGTGGTGCTGCTGCCCGACGCCCCCAGTCGCGCGCTGCGGCAGTTGCAACAATTGCAGCAGCCGTTCAGCACCAGCGCGGCCAGAGCGGCGATGGGCACCACCCGCCGGGTCGCGATTCCCCTGCTCGAGCATCTGGATCGGTTGGGCTGGACCAGATCTGTGCAGCCCGGGTCGAGAATCGTGATCGGGCCCGACCTGCGGGACTGACGTAGCCGGCCTGCTGTCGCTATCAGCCTGTCATCAGCTGATCACCATGAGACCGGGTCAATGTATCTGATGTTGATCACCACGACTCTTTTGCTGCACTGACGCCCCGCGCAACGGCGGGCGCCCGAAGCGGGGAGTCCGGCATGAATGTGAAACAGCGGGTCCTACGAACGACCGCCGCAATCGCGATCGGCGTGGCCGCGCTGCTGACCATTGCGGCATGTCAGAGCGCCGGGGGACAGGCGGTAGCGGCATCTGCAGAGGCGACGGCAGCTGCCCAGATCAGCGATGGTGTCGCCGCATCCGGCAGCGCTTCACAGAGCGCTTCGGCGGCCGGCGGCACAGCCAGTGCATCTGCGTCGACGAGCGAGAGTGCGAGCGGTGTCAGTGCTTCGGCGACGACCACCAGCAAGGCCACGAAGACCAACTCCGGGCGCGGATCAGGCTCGGACGACGGGTCGGGAAGCGACTCGGGTTCGGGAAGCGGTTCGGATACGGGCGGTGGGTCCGGATCTGGATCCGGTGGCGGGTCCCACACCAAGAACGCTCCTTCGAGCCCGGACCCGCGTTTCGTGTCGGCATCAGCGGGCTGCGTCCTGAGTGATGACGACGGCGAATACCACCTCATCGTGTCCTGGGAGTTGGCCGACGCGACCGGCATGGCCCTGTCGGTCGACAACCCCGGACTCGTCGGCTCGTACGGCACGTACAGCTGGCACGGCTCGCAGGACCTGTCGGAGCTGGGCTGCTACGCCGGCGACCGGACGCAGGACATCGAGCTGTATTCGGTGGGCGGCAACGGCAATCGCGCCAAGAAGAGGTTCCACGTGCACGAGAACCACAACCGGATCACCCCGCCGCCGTTCGCGGGCAACACCAATGTGCCGAGTACGGCCACGAGCCCTTCGACAACGACCAACCCGCCGACAACGACAACCGCGCCCAAGACGACGACCACTGCACAGAGCCAGTAGGGCTCAGCAACCGTCGCTTCCGGCCTCGGGAACAGTGTCAGCCGGGCGTCCCAACGCCGCACGCAGGTAGGTCCGATAGGTCTCCAGCCCGAACGGCGACGAGAACGAATTCCATTCGTAGCAGCCGCCTTGGTGTAGGCCGCCGATCAACCCGACGACGACGTTCGGCAGGCCGCGGTGCTCGACCAGGAACGGACTGCCGCTGGTGCCGCCCGGATAGCCATGACAGTTGAACGTCGGGTAGCCATCCGTCGTCACGATGCGATTGACGCACTTGATCGGCTGATCATCGATGCCGTACGGGTAGGCGATGTCGGTGACGGTGGTGCCCGCGCGTGGCGCTACACCGAGAACGGACCCGCCGGTCAGATCCTGGACGTTGACCCGGCGATGGTTGATGACCTGGGCCGACACCTGGAGAAATGCGTAGTCCGCGTGCGGGTCCTGTGACGCGATCCAGGTTGGCGAGACCCAGGCCCGCTGCACGGTCCACACCCCGTACGGCGTCTTGCCGTTGACGTAGCCCGGGGCGAACAGCAACCCGGCGCCGGACCCGGAGATGCAATGCGCGGCGGTCAGCACCAGGTTCCGGCCGGGGCTGCGGACGACACTGGCCGAGCAGGAATGCGGATTGGACAACCCGTCGTCGAAGATCGCTCCGACGCTGGGTACTCCGTTGAACGAGGCCGCCGTCGGTGTGCCGGGCGGGGCAGCCGGGTCGGCCGACGCCGGACCAACTCCCAGGCTCAATGCCAGCGTGATGGCGACGGCAACCACAACCGCGGACGAGATCAGGCGACGGATCATGCATCGGATCCTTCCCGAACGGCGACCGTAGCGGAAGAGGTAATTCGCCGCAGTAAAGGCTCATTGCGACCGAACGTTCAACCGTGCGTGCGGACCCTGCTGCGCAGGAAGTTGAACGCGGGTGGCGCCACGCTGACCAGGATGACCAACCCGATGGCGGCGAGGATCCCCTTCCAGGGTTCGTCGAAGATCGAGCTGGAGAGAATGCCGATCGCGGCGTAGGTCAGCGACCAGGCCAGACAGGCAATGGCGTCGCCGATCAGGTACCAGCGCCACGACATGCCGGCCAGCAGGGCAGCGGCCATCACCGGGATCCGACCCGCCGGGATCAGCCGCGACACGATCAGCAGCCGGATTCCGTGCTCGTCCAGCTGCCGGTGGGACCTGTCCAACAGATCGGGCTTGGTGCGGCGGCGCAACCAGGCCAGGACCCGGAAACCGGCTCGGGTGGAACAGATCGCGAACAGGGCCATGTCGCCGATCAGCGCCGCCGCCGAGGCGACGATGATGACGAGTACGACCGTCTCCGGGTATTTCGAGTAGAGCGTGGCCGCCGCTGCGGCGCTGACCAGCGCGCCGGTCGGGATCACCGGAACGATCGCTCCGACCAGCACGCCGAAGAACAGCGTGAGGTAGGTGACCATCGCAACGGTGGCCGGGTCCACCGTCGCAGCCGCTGCTGCGCTCAGGGCGGCTGAGCTCACGGACCCAGCCGGACGGTTTGACCCGGAGCGAGCAGATGGGCCGTGATGCGGGGCGCAACCTTGGCCAGCGCGGTGACGAAATTGTGTCCCGGTCCCAGGAATTCGTCCGGCCGGATGCGGTCCATCCCGATCGGCCACAACGTGCCGAAGTGGATCGGAACGGCGTCGCTGGCACCGACGACGACCGCGGCGTCCGCGGCGCGCACAGCGTTCAGGTGACCGGGGCCGAGGCCGGGTCCCCACCCGCCGACCGGGAGCAGCGCCACGTCACATCCGCCGACTTCGTCGGCCATCTCCGGAAACAGGTCGGTGTCGCCGGCGAAATAGGTGCGCTGCGCGCCCTCGACCACGTATCCGAGCGGCTCGGCGCGGCCGCGTCGGGCCAACACATGCCGGCGATCGTCGTGGTGGCCGGCCACGGCCCGAACCGTCACGGGGCCGAAATCGAGCGACTCGCCCGCACTGACTTCCACCAACTCGCAGGCCTTGAGCAGCCGCAGGGCCCGGATCGCCCGCAGCGCCCCCTTCGGCAGTAGCACCTTGGTGCCCGCCGGCATCCGCAGCAGCGACCGGACGTGCAGGTGGTCACCGTGCAGGTGCGAGATCAGCACCACGTCCGCCGACAACGCGGCCGGGGTGGGTAGGGCGCCGCGGCGACGACGCAGATGCCCGACCAGCGGAGTGAGGATCGGATCGGTCAATACCCGGACGCCGGAATCCTCGATGGTGACGGTTGCGTGCCCCCACCAGCTGATCTCCGGCATCCAGCGAGCTTAGGCCGTGTCCAGTCGATCCCGGTGAGCGAAGCTGCAGGGCACACGGTCTATCCGCCCCGGTACGTTGTGACGGACAGCGACCGCCGCCCAGACAGGAGTACTGCCTTCGATGTCCCTAGAGGAGCTGGCCGCGCGCTACCTGGTGCCGTCGACCGACGACTGCCCGACCTTCATGGGTGACAGCACCTGGGACGCGGTCATCGACGGCGTCGAGTACTTCACCGAGTTGCATGCGCTGATCGTGACGGCACAGGCCGGCGACAGCATCTTCATCTCCGGTCTGCAGATGGAACCCGAGATGGACCTGACCGGCCGCGCTGCGACGGATCCCGGATACCGGCCGATCGTGGACCTGCTCGCCGAGAAGGCCGCGGCCGGAGTCGACGTCCGGGTCATGCTGTCCGGCGCAGTACTGAGCGGCTCGCTGCCGTGGCCCAAGATCGGACCTTTCCGGGCCAACGATTTCGCCGCCAGCCGGATGCGTGGATGGCTGCCGGTGGCCGGCGGAATGACCGGGGCGCCGCCGTTGCGGGACCGGGTGCTGCTGGACTGGACCGGTGCGGGAATCGGCGTCAACCACCAGAAGATCGTTCTGATGCACTTGGGCGGCACGCTCATCGCCTACTGCGGTGGCATCGATCTGGTGGCCAGCCGCTTTGACGCGGAGCCCCACCGAACACTGCTCACCAGCCGGAAGGAACGCTGGGGTTGGCACGACGGAGCCGCCAGGCTGACCGGCCCGGCCGCCACCCGGGTCTGGGAGCTGTATCGCTGGCGCTGGCAGGAGGTCTCGACCCTGCCGCGGCGCTACTACTACCGACCGCCGTTCTCGTGGGCCGTGCTGAACCCGCCGTTGCGCCCGCGCCTGCTGCCACCGGCTCCGGTCGCGGCCGCTTGCGCTTACCCGAATACGGCGGTGCGGGTGTTGCGCTCGATCAGCCCATGGAAGGTCTTCACTCTCCGATTCATGACCCGGGTTCGGTGGCAGACCTTGCCCAGAGGCGGCGTGCACGAGGTCTTCGACACCCTGTCCGCGGCCATTCGGGGGGCCCAGCGTTATATCTACCTGGAAGACCAGTACTTCTACGAAATGCCCGGCGGCAGCCGACGTTATGGGCTGTATGCGCTTCTCCGGGACGCGGCCAAGCGTGGTGTCCGGATCATCCTGGTCGGGTCGGGACGAAAGGATCCGTCCGACGGCGGAGGCAGTATCAAGTTGCAGCGCAAGGTGACCGGTGATCTGCAACGCCGGATTCTGCGTCGGTTGTCCCCCGAGAAGCGCCGCAATCTCATCATGCACCGCGTCGAGGGTCTCACCGTTCATACGAAACTGGTGCTGGTGGACGACGTTTTCGCCTGCATCGGGTCTGCCAACTTCTTCAGCCGCTCGATGGTCGGCACCGACAGCGAGATGAGCGCGGCCATGGTGACCACTGGCACGGCAGTCCGTGATCTGCGGGTGCAATTGTGGGCGGAGCATCTGCGCACGCCGTTGTCCGCCGAGCTCCGGCCGTCGCTGGAGAACCTCGAATTGGCCATGGGTATCTGGCGCGAAGAATGGCTGCCGACCGACGCACCGACCGAAACCTGGCTGGCGGCGGGCAGTCCCGAGGGATTTGCCCCGGCCGAGCGGGTGTTGTTCTCGGTCAACCCTTGATCGGCCCCGGTGCCGACTCCGGTAGCTGGGTAGGGTCGGGTTCCATGGCCCTCGATTCATCGACCCCGCCCGGATCGGCCCGCTCGGCCGCCTTCTTCGACCTCGATCGCACGCTGATCCCAGGGTCTTCGCTTTTTCTGCTGGCCAAGGGACTGCGGGCGCGGGACATCTATCGGGCCACAGATCTCGCCCGGCTGGCCATCGAGCAGGCGAGAGCACGGTCGGGCCGCGGCACGAATCGCGACGAGGAGCGAATCCGGCTGGACGCGTTGTCGTTCGTCACCGGGCGCCACGAATCGGAATTGCGTGCCTGGGGTCGGCAGTTGGCCACCGAGGAGATCCTGCCTCGGGTCTACCCGGACATCGCGAGGATGATCGCCGGGCATCGCGCAGCCGGCGACCTCACGTATCTGGTGACCGCGTCGCCGGCGATCATCGCCGAGCCCATTGCGCAGGCGCTGGACATGGATCGGGCCTACGGGTCCGTCGGCGAAGTCGACGAGGAAGGCCGATATACCGGGGGCATCGTCGGCGAGCTGCTGTACGGACCCGAAAAGGCCAGGGTCATCCGCGATCTCGCCGAGCGGGAGAACATCAACCTCAAACGCAGCCACGCCTACGCCGACACCATCCACGACCGTGAGTTTCTGGACGCGGTGGGCTACCCACACGCCGTGAATCCCGATCGGCACCTCCTGGAGGTCGCCGTTCGTCATGGCTGGGCCGTTCATGAATTGCGACCCGTCCGCCGGCAATTGCTGGTCGGCGTGCCCACCGCGGTGCAGGTCGGTGCGCTGCTCGGGGCCGGCTACCTCGCCGGGTACACCGTACGCGGCAGGAGAAGGTAGCAGGCATCGGTCAACGCGGCTCCCCTGTCATCTGGCCGGCTCGAAGCACATCAGGGTGACACTGGAGCCATGAAGTTCATCGAGGTGCAAGGGCTTGGTCAGGTCAGTCGCGTCGGGCTGGGTACGTGGCAGTTCGGGTCGCGCGAGTGGGGTTACGGGGACGGGTACGCGTCCGGCGCCGCGGCCGAGATCGTCCACCGGGCCCGTGAACTGGGGGTGAATCTGTTCGACACCGCCGAGATCTACGGCACTGGCAAGAGCGAGCGAATCCTGGGCAAGGCGCTCGGCAACGACCGCGACGAGGTGATTGTGGCCAGCAAGATCCTGCCCATCGCACCGTTCCCACCGGTGGTGCTGCGCCGCCAACAGGGCAGCGCCGATCGGCTGCGGCTCGACCGGATCCCGCTCTACCAGGTGCACCAGCCCAATCCGGTGGTGCCCGATTCGGTGACGATGCGGGGGATGCGCACGTTGATGGACCAGGGCCGGATCGGCGCCGTCGGCGTCTCCAACTATTCGCTGGATCGCTGGCGCAAGGCCGATGATGCCCTGGGCCGGCCGGTGGTGAGCAATCAGGTGCAGTTCTCGCTGGCCCGACCGGATCCGCTGGCTGAGCTGGTCCCGTTCGCCGCGCAGGAGAACCGGATGATCATGGCCTACAGCCCGCTGGCCCAGGGCCTGCTCGGTGGCAGATACTCCGCCGACCATCGGCCGGGTGGAGTTCGGTCGATGAATCCGCTGTTCGGCACCGAGAACCTCCGGCGGGCCGAACCGCTGCTGGATCTACTCCGGCAGGTGGCCGCGGCGCACGACGCCGAGCCCGCCCAGGTGGCGCTGGCCTGGCTGCTCAGTCTGCCGCGGGTGGTCGTGATTCCAGGTGCGTCCAGCGTCGAACAACTCGAATTCAACGTTGCGGCGGCCGACCTCGAATTGGACGCAGAATCGGTCCGGGAGCTCACCGCCGCGGCTCGCGCGTTCCATCCGGTCTCGCTGGCCCACACCTTGGTGGACAAGGCGCGGGAGAAGCTGCATGTCTGAGTGACCGCCGATGCGAAAGCAGTTGAAATGAAAGTGAAAGCCAATGGTGGGGGTGGTGTGCACGACAGGAATGACAACCTGAATCCCTGACCAGGTCAGGCCTGGCCCGTCGGGGGTCGGGCCCCCGATCAGGTTGCAGATTGCGCGCTGCCGGTGCGGGCAACTCGGCGGGAGTGGCGTAGATCCAGGACCCCGAGCAGCAGTGCCGCGGCGATGAAGACGAGGGTGACACCGACGACCACGGTGACGGCCCTCGAGTAACCAATTCCTCCCGCACCGGAGGAACTGACAACCGCGAAGAACGTGGCCCCCAAGACGGCCTGACCGATCGCCGATCCGAGGCGTTGCGCAGTCTGGAGCACCCCGGCCGCAACACTGCCCATCACCGGGTCGACGGCCGACAGCGACAGCACCTGGTTCGGAGTGATGATGCCTCCGCTACCCAGACCCAGGATGAACAGCGGAAGTGCGAGACGCAGCGCGATATCGTCCGGGCCGCTCCGGACGACGATGGCGATGGCGACGGCACCTGCGGCGAACACCACCAAGCTGATGACCACCAGGAGCCGGCCCACCTTGGGAACCAATCGGCCGGCCAACGGCGCGCCGATCACCGACCCGAGCGCGAGCGCGGTGACCGCCAGACCGGATTCCAGGGCCGAGAAACCGCGACCGTCCTGGAAATACAACGCCAGCACCAGCGGGAGACCGGTGTATCCGCAGAAATACAACAGGGCCAGGCCGACGCCCACGCCGTAGGACGGTCGCTGGAACAGGCGGATGTCGACCAGCGGATCTGCCTCGGCGCGGGTCAGTCTGCGTTCCCGCCGCCAGAAGGCCACACCGAGCGGGACCGCCGGGACCAGGAGCAGGAAGATGCGCGGGTCATGCAGGCTGTCGTACTCCACCGTCGGCACCAGCACGCAGGCTGTCGTCAAACCCAACAGGAGGGCGCCGAGCAGATCGAGCCGATGCCGCCGGCCACCCGGTGGGGGGTCGGGCAACCAGAGGCGGCCGAGCACGATCGCGGCGATGCCGATGGGCACGTTGATGAAAAACACCAGCCGCCAACCGAATTGCGGTCCGCCGATACCGATCAGTGCGCCCCCGACCACAGGACCGACCGCCGTGGCGACGCCAACCACCGTTCCGATCAGGCCGAATGCCCTGGCCCGCTCCTTGCCGCGGAACATCTGCTGGACGAGGCCGGACACCTGCGGATTGATCAGGCCGCCAAAGATCCCCTGCACCAGGCGGGCGATCACCAGCAGCGTTGCGTTCGGTGACAAGCCCACGATCAGACTGGTCAGCGTGAAACCGGCGACACCGATGACGAACATCTGGCGGCGGCCGCGATCGTCACCCAGCCGCCCGGCGAGCACCGGCACCAGACCGAAGGCCAGCACGTATCCACTGACCACCCACTGCAGCTGCGAAGGTCCCGCGCCGGTGGCCCGACCGATCGAGGGCAGGGCCACGTTCGTCACACTGACGTCCAGCAACGTCGCGAACAGCGCCACCAGGCAGACCGCCAGCGCGCGCCAGCGACGTTCGGGTGGGTGGTCACCCGTCGTCGACGCGTCCTCGCTTTCCGGCACTGCGTCAGTCTGCAAGCCTCGTCGCAGCTACCCACGGACGGGGCCCCGCCGTCGTCTCCGGCCGAAAGTAGCGGTTCGTCCGGATTGCGTATCTGTGGCCTGCGCTGAGTCTCCTGTTCGGTGGAGCGCATGCGCTCCCGGGCCGGCCAACGGGTTGCGTCCGCGTCGAGCGGCTTGCCGCCGGTTCTCACCCCGGGAGGGGATATGCCCGATCAGACCACCGACCCGCTGGAGGCGTTGCGCGTTCGAACCACGCAGCACTACGGCTGGGTCCCGGACCTGCCCGACTCTCGGGACTTCATCTTCGCCGCTCCGCGCGCGGTGGTCGCCGACCTGCCGGCATCCGCTGATCTGCGGCCTAGCTGTCCGCCGATCTATGACCAGGGACAGCTCGGGAGCTGCACCGCCAATGCCATCGGCGCGGCCTTCCAATTCCAACAGGACCAGCAGAAGCTGAGCGACTTCATCCCGTCCCGCTTGTTCATCTACTACAACGAGCGGGTCATCGAGCATTCCGTCGACACCGACAGCGGCGCAATGATTCGCGACGGTCTGAAGACCGTGGGCAAGCTCGGAGTCTGCCCCGAGACGGACTGGCCGTATGACACTGGCAAGTTCGCCGCCCGGCCGAGCCGGCACTGCTACACGGTGGCGAAGACCCATCAATCGATCAAGTACGGGTCGGTGAGCCAGCAACTCGACGAAATGAAAGGTTGTCTGGCCTCCGGTACCCCGTTCGTCTTCGGGTTCACCGTCCACGAGAGTTTCGAGTCCAAAGACGTGGCCACGACCGGCGTGGTTCCACTCCCCGCCAAGGGCGAGTCGGTCCTGGGTGGCCATGCTGTGCTGGCGGTCGGTTACGACGACAGCACCGAGCGATTCTGGGTGCGAAATTCCTGGGGCCCGGACTGGGGGCTGAACGGCTATTGCTCCATGCCGTACGCGATGCTGACCAACCGCCGGATGGCCAGCGACTTCTGGGCGATCTACACCGTCGAGAGCTGACGGGCGGGTCCCCGCCCGGATACGTCGGATTGCCCGTACGGTCGGGGTTCACGTCGGGTGCAACCGTTGGGGGCTTTGGTGGCGATGCGGGTTGCGCGGCGCCGGAGGCGGTTCGCTGCGCGTCCCGGAAAGCTGCCGCCCGCCCCGGTGCAGGTGGCTGCCGGCGAGCGATTGTGGTGCTTGGCGGTGCCGTTCCGGGTGCCCGCTCCGGGCGCAACCTGGGATGCGTCCCGCCAGGTGTACGTCTACGTGGGTGCCACGCTTCCCGTTGCGCTGCAGCCGTTTCGGTCGGAGCAGTTCAGCTGGCAGCGGTGGATGGAGGACGACGCCAACGAGGCGCCCGGACCGACCGGTGTCCCGGTGGTGGCGTTGGAGCCACGGCCACTTCAGCTCGACGGTGCGGCAGCGATCCTGGCCGCCGCCGGGACCCTGATCGACGGTCAGCCGGCCCGTGGCATGTTGCTCACCGACGACGTCGGGACCGGCAAGACGTTGACCGCCTGGTTGGGCATCCTCGCGGTTGCGCAGCAGCGGGGCGTCCGCAATGTGCTGGTGTTGGTGGATCGGCCCAAGCAGATCACCGTTCCGCACTGGCGTCGGACCATCCGCGGCGCCGGGACCGCGGAGCTACGCGTATTGATCTGCACTCCGGATGAGCTGCCTCATCTACTGGCTGCCGGGCGTTCGAGATGGACCTTCGATCTGGTGGTCGCCGACGAAGCGCACCTCTATCGCAACCCGGACACCGCCCGGGTGCGGCGGTTCCGGACCGTCACGCGGTTCAGGACGCCGCACGGCAAAGCGCCCTTCGTGCTCCATCTCACGGCAACACCCGGTAACCATCCGGCCGAGATGACCTACCTGGCACCGCTGTTGGCGCAGTTGCACGGCGAGCCGGTGACCCGGTGGGCCGACTTCGGCGGCCGCCTGCTCGAGGCCGGTCTACCACTCGCCAAGAGCTTCGGATCGTGGACCTGGGATGACGCCGCTCGGGCCGATGCGTCGACTCAGGCCGAGGCCACGTCGACCATGCGGTCCTGGCTGACCGAAGCGCGCCCTCCGCTCGCGCTGTACCGGCCGGCGCCGTGGGGGCCTGCGCCACTCGAATTGATGCCGACCGAGCTGAGCCGGGACGAGCGTCTCGCCTACGAGACCGCGTGGATGCAGTTCCGTCAGGCCATCGAGGCGCTCGCCGCCGACCGGGAGGTCCGTAGCCAACCGCGCCTGGCGGCCTCCGCCGGACGGGCAGCCGTGCTACGGCTGCGTCAGAAGGCCTCGATGCTTCGGGCCGCGACCACTGCCGAATGGGCGGTGAGGGTGGTTCATGCCGGGCGCCAGGCTGTCGTGTCGTGCGAATTCATCGGTGCTGCAGCGGATCCCATTGCATCGGCGGTGGAAGCGACCGGGGTATCGGTCGCCCGAATCTACGGCGGAAGGACCGGCGGCCTCGATCTGGAGCAGGAGCGCCTTCGATTCCAGACGGGGGCAGCGCCGGTCGTCGTCTTCACCCCGACGACCAGTCTGTCCCTGCAGGCTGGTGAATTCCTGGCCGACGGTAACCACGCGACGTCGGCTCCGAGAGAGGCCGTCATGCACAACGTCCGGTATTCCGGGCTGCAGGGCCGGCAGATTCTGGGCCGATCCCATCGAGATCACCAGGTGTGCCCGTGGTGGATCGCCTACGCCGAAGACACGATCGAGCAGACCATCGCGCAGATCATGCTGGGCCGGTTCAAATCGACTGCGGACTCAGCCGGGGCCGACAGCGCCGCGCTGGTGGATATCGCTGCGGCACTGGGTGTTTCCTGGCTGCCGACCAGCGCCCTGGCGGGAAGCGAACGGGGGGAGGGAGCGTCGGCGTGAGATCGGCGGGTCGCTGCCGGACCACTCGTCGAAGGTGGTCGGTCTGGTTGCGGGTGGGCTCCCGAGAGTTCAGGCTGAGCCGATGGGCGGAGAACGGTCGGATGAGCAGAGCGCACGCGAGGCCGAGCTGGTCGATCGCGTGCTCGCCTCCTTCGACGGAGCGTGCTGATGCCCGCCTCAAATTGCTCATGCGGGCCCTCACCCGACACCTGCATGCCTTCCTCAGGGAGGTCAGGCTGACGGAGCGGGAATGGCAACTCGGCATCGACTTCCTGACCGGCGTCGGGCACATCACCGATGATCGGCGCCAGGAGTTCGTGTTGCTCTCCGACGTGTTCGGCGCGTCCATGCAGACGGTGGGTATCAACAACGAGGCCTTCGCGGATGCCACCGAAGCGACCGTCTTCGGGCCGTTCTTCGTGGAACACGCACCCCGGGTCGAGCTCGGCGGCGACATCGCCGGCGGTGCCCCAGGGGAGCCGTGCTGGGTGGAGGGCACGGTCACCGACACGGCTGGAAATCCATTGCCCGGGGCGAGGATCGAAGTCTGGGAGGCGGATGCGGAGGGTCTCTACGACGTCCAGTACGACGACCACCGGACTGCGGCGCGGGCCTTCCTGGAGGCGGACGAGCGGGGCCGGTATTCCTTCTGGGCCATCACGCCCACCCCCTACCCGATTCCCGACGATGGACCGGTCGGTGCGATGCTCGCCGCGGTTGGCCGCTCGCCGATGCGTGCGCCACACCTGCATTTCATGGTGAGCTCGGCCGGTTGTCGCACCCTGGTCACCCATATCTTCGTGGCCGGCGGCGACTTCCTCGACAGCGACAGTGTTTTCGGGGTCAAGGACTCGCTGATCAAGGACTTCGAGAGGTTGGATGCATCCCGTCCCGCACCGAACGGCCGCCGGTTGGATTCGACCTGGACCCGAGTTCGATTCGAGATCGTGCTGGCACCTGACATGGCGCTGCCGTGATGGAGAAGCCGGACCCGGACCGGCGTTCTAATGTCTGGCTCGACCGGCCGATTCCCGTTCGACCAGGTGCGTGGGGACCACGAATGACTGTCCGGCTCGTGGCTGCGCGCCCTTGATGACGGCCAGCAGGTTGTGCACGGCGATCGCCCCCATCTGGCGCAGCGGCGCCGCGACGGTGGTGAGTGCCGGCGTGATGAGGCGCGAGGCGAAGATGTCGTCGAAACCGATGACGCTGACCTCACCCGGCACATCGATGCCGGCCGCGACGAGGGTGCGGATCAATCCGATGGCGATCTGGTCGTTGTAGGCCAAGAGCGCCGTAGGCGGGTGCGCAGCCAATTTCTCGGCGGCGAGTTGACCACCCTTCACATTCGGCGGGAACGGTCCGATTCGCTTGGTGGTCAGGCTCATTTCGGCGGCCACCGTGCGCAGCGCACGCCACCGTGCGCCGTCCGCCCACGAGGCCTCGGGCCCAGCGACGTAGGTGATGGATTTATGGCCGTGTCGGTGCAGATACCCGGCCACCTGGCGAGCGCCGGACAGGTTGTCGGTGACCAGGCTGGGAACCTCGGGAATGGAGCGATTGAGTACCACCATCGGCTTCTGCTTGGCCGTCATCTTGATCGCCGCGTCCGACAACCGACTGCTGGCCAGGATCAAACCCTCGACGATCGGTATGGACCGTTCCAGCGCCTCGCGCTCCAGCACATCCGATTCCTGGCCGTCGGCCAGCATCATGGTGAAATCGGCCTCGGCGGCGGCCGCCTGGGCGCCGCGGATGATCTCGGTGAAGAACGGGTTGCTGACGTCGGAGATGGTCAGCGCGATGATCGATGTCTTCCCCGTGGGCAGGGCCCGGGCCAGCGGATTGACCCGGTAGCCCAGATGTTGGGCCGCCACCCGGACCCGTTCGGCCGTCACCGCATTGACCCGACCCGGGCGGGCGAAGGCGCGCGAGACGGTGGAAGCGACGACTCCCGCCTCGCGGGCAACGTCGTAGATGGTGACCGAGCGCGCGCCATCGCGTTCCTGCGCCATGTCACCTCGTTGATCGACCTGGGGGCTGTGGTGACCGTCACTCTAGAGCTCCCGGCCGGTCGGGGGCAACCGGTTGCTGACTGTCCGCGAGGCGCTCAGCGCAGCCCGGGCGACTGTTCGTAGACCGCGCTGATGACGCGCAGCGCCTTGAGGGCCTCCGCAGGGTCGATCCAGAAGGGCCGGCGATCTCGAACGTGCCGGTAGAAGTCGTCGATGAGCAGCCCGTGCGATGCGCCCCAGTAGGCCTTCTCACCGGAGCCGAGTTGCGCCGCCGCTGTGACGTCGATGGCTCCGTCGGCGTACGTGACGGTGAGATCGGTGTGGAGTCTGGCAGTTCCGGCTGTGCCCACCAGCTCCAACGTCACCGGGGCGTTCTCCAGGTAGCCGTTGCTGGCGTAGAAGATGGAGCGGGCGCCGCCGGCGTGCCGGAGCTGGACCATCGCCGTGTCCTCGATCTGCACCGGGTCGGGCAGGAACAACCGATCGGCGTGGCCCCGGACGTCCACCACGTCGCCGAGATACCACTGCAGCAGGTCCAGGGTGTGGATCGCCTGGTTGATGAGGACGCCGCCACCGCCCTGGGACCAGGTGCCGCGCCAGGGCCGCCGGCGATAATAAGACTCGTCGCGGAACCACGTCACGCTGGCGCGGCCGCCGAGGACGCGGCCCAGCGCATCGCCGTCGATGAGTTTTCGCAGTGCCTCCGACGTGTCGTTGTAACGGTTCTGAAAGCAGACGCCGATCACTGCGTTGCTCGAAGCCGCCGCCCGGACCACGGCCTCGCCATCCGAAACGCTGGTCGCCACCGGCTTTTCCAGCAGCACGTGCACGTCGGATTGCAGACACTGGATGGCCATCGGGGCGTGCAGGTAGTGCGGCGTGCAGATGTGCACGACGTCCGGGCGGGCGGTCGCCAACAGGGCCGAGAGGTCGGTGTGCGCCGCGCAGCCGAACTGCGCCGCGGTCCGGGCCGACAGGTCCGCATCCACATCGCACACGGCTACCAGTTCTGCGTCCCGGTTGGCCAGGATCGCTTCGAAGTGGACGGAGGCGATGTCGCCGCAGCCGATCACCGCAACCCGCAGCGGAACCATTGTCACGCCTGGCCTTTGCGCGGGGCGCTCGCGCCCAGGGGCAGGTTGGCGAGCGCCCAGTCGTAGGCGATCTGGTGGCACTCGCGCAACGGGACGGACGGGATGTCCACTTCGATCATGTAGTCCCCGCTGAAATCCGCGGGGAACGCCCGGATACACGCGGCCAGGTCCACCTGTCCGGTACCTGGTTCGGCCCAGATCCGGCCGGCCAGAGTGGCTTCGTGGTAATCCAGGTCCTCCGCCTTCGCGCGCTGGATGCCGGCGGCGAACGTGTCCTTGAGGTGCACACCGACGATGCGGTTCGAATAGTCGGCCACTACCGCTGCGACATCCATTCCGGCCCAGGACATGTGTCCGGTGTCAGGCCCGAAGGCCAGCAGATCAGGACCGACCCCGTCGAGCACCGCACGCACCTCGGCCTCGGTCTCGACCCATCCCCCGACGTGCGGGTGCAGCGCCGCTCTCACACCCTCGGCTCGCATCGCCTCGCAGGCGGCTGCGATTCCGTCCACCACCGTGGCCAGTCGGCCGGCGTCGAAATCGGCGCCAACGGCGGGGTGCTGCATCCGGGGTGATCCGGGCGGCTCGATGGTCGAGATCATGCAGATGCGCTGGCCCAGCCGGGCCTGGACGGCGGCGAAACTGCCTGCGCGCATCGGCCGTCTGACGGTGGGTGGCCAGATCGTCGAAGGAACCGGAGTACAGGCTCAGCGCCGGGCCCAGCCCGAAGCCCCGCAGCCACGGCAGATAGTCGTCGGCGTCCATGTCGTACGGCACGTCCGCTTTCACGGCCTGGTAGCCGATCTCGGCCAGCTCGGTGAACGCTCTGCCCAGTGTCGCCGTGGACCGGTCAGGAGTCCCACCCGCGAGCCAGTAGGCGATCGGATTGACGGCCAAACGGGGCCCGGGGGTCACAGGGTGACCGGCTTACCGGTGGCTGCGGACTCGTACAGCCCGAGAATGACCGCAAGCGAGGTGCGTGCGTCTGCCGGCCGCACCCGGGGTTGTCCGTCGGTTCGGATGGCAGTGACGAAATCCTCCAACTGGCGCCGGTGGGCCTTGCCCAGCGCTGTGTCGTCGGAGCCCAGCCGGTAGTCGTCGGTGACCTGGTTGACCCCGGTACCGGCGGACAACTTGATTTCCGGTGCCGGGCCCTCGTTCTCGTGAATGAAGGTGAGCTCGTCGTTGGAGATCACGGCAGACCCCTTGGAACCGAAGATGCGCAGATTGGCGTCGAGGCCCGGGTAGGCAGCCGTGGTGCCGTGGATCATGCCCAGCGCTCCGGAGGCAAACTTCACCACGGCGACGGCGGTGTCTTCGACCTCGATCCGCTCGTGCGCGAGACATGCTGTGTAGGCAAATACCTCGACGGGCGTACCGACCATGGTGACCAACAGATTGATGGTGTGGACGGTTTGATTCATGATGGCGCCGCCACCGTCCAGTGCCCAGGTGCCGCGCCAGTCGCCGGAGTCGTAGTAGGTCTGGCCGCGCCACCAGGCGTGCGATGCGATCGCCGAGGTGATCGTGCCCAGACTGCCCGAACGGACCGACTCGAGGACCTTCTCGGTAGATTTGTCGAACCGGTGCTGGGAGATCACGGCCACCTTCCGACCGGACCGCCGTTCGGCCTCGATGATGCGATCCGCCGCGGCGAGCGTGATGTCGATCGGCTTCTCGACGACAACGTGCTTGCCGGCGTCGAGCGCGGCCACGGCCAGGTCGGCGTGCAGACCGCTTGGCGTGCAAATGGTCACGGCGTCGATGTCGGCGCGGGCCAACAGACCTCGGATGTCGTCCGTGTGTTCCGCGACCCCGTACTGGGTGGCCATGCGCTTCGGCCTTGTCCGGATTGCTGTCGGCGATTGCGACCAACTCGGCGGTATCGGACATGGCGGTGAGGGCGTGGGTGTGCACCTCGCCGATCACCCCGGCCCCGATCACGGCAAAGCGGATCCGCTGCTGCTCGGTGCCGGTCATGCGTAGGTGATCCCTTCACTGTCCAAAATTTCGGTGAAAGCCTTGGTGGCGCGGACGAAGTGGTCTCCGCCGGAGAAACCGCCGAGCGGGTTCGTGGAGCCGAGGTGGGGTTCCATGGAGAAAAAGCCGTCGTAGCCGTCGGCCAACAGCGCTCTCACCGTCTCGCGTACCTGCCCGTCTCCCTGGCCGGCGGGCACCACCTCACCGGTGGCCAGGATGGCGTCCTTGACCTGGATGTAGACCGTGTACGGCTTGAGCAGTTCGTACGCCGCGGTGAACGGGGTGACCCCGACCTGGACGTAGTTGGCCGCATCCCAGGCCAGTCGCAGGCTGGGCAGGTCCACCGACTCGACGATGTCCAGCACCCGCTCGGGAACGTCACCGAAGATCTCTTTCTCGTTCTCGTGCAACAACACCACGCCGGCCTGCTCGGCCCGCTCGGCCATCACGCGCATGCGCCGGATCACTTCGTCGCGGTAGTCCGCCGGCGCCTGATCCGGGCGCAGGAAGAACGAGAAGATGCGGATGTACGGGGCGCCGAAGCGGGCGGCGACCTCGACGGCGCGATCGAAGCGCACCAGATGGGCCTCGAAATCGTCCTCGATGTTGACCTTCCCGATGGGCGAGCCGATCGACGAGACCGATAGCGAGTGCGCAGCCAGGATCTTCTCCGCCTCGTCCAACTGATCGTCATTCAGATCGAGAACGTTGACGTCCCAGGCGGAACGGAATTCCAGATAGGTGATGCCGAGATCATTCAGCAGCCGGCACTGGGCTTCCAGGTCCGGATCGATCTCGTCGGCGAATCCCGACAGTGTCCACATGGCGATACTCCTTGCGTTGGCGAGTCTTTCGACAGTCAGTTCGGTCGGCTGGTCAGCCGGAGGCGAGTTCGGTGCAGCTTGCGTCTACCGCGTCGACCAGTCGCTGGTCGGCGGTGAGCGCCGGGTCGAGGAAGTCCAGGATTCGGGTGACGGCTTCATCGAGCGGTCCCGCAGCCAGCTCGACGACTCGATCGTCGGCGTCCTTGACGGGGACGCCGGCGCCGCGCAGGTGGTTGATCCAGGCGGCGACCACCCGCACCGCTCCGGCTGGAATCCGGCCCCCGGCCAGTTCTCGACGGAGGACAGGTACCACCCGGATCGGTATCTTCTGCGAGCCGTCGGCGGCGATCTGGGCCAGCAGGTGCCGGATCCGCGGGTTGGTGAAACGTTCGACGAGGGCGTTGCGGTAGTCGGTGACGTCCCCGGGCGGCAACGTGAGATGCGTTGCGGCCTCGTCCCACCATTGCTCGAGCCAGACCCGGCAGGTCGGATCGTCCATCGCCTCCGCGATGGTGGTGTGGCCGCGAGCGCCGGCCCCGTAGGCGAGCAGGCTGTGCGCACCGTTGAGCAGCCACAGCTTTCGCTCCTCGAACGGCACGATGTCGGTGACGAATCTCGCCCCTGCGGTCTCCCAGGCCGGGCGGCCACCCGGGAACTCGCCGCTGAGCACCCATTCGCTGAACGGCTCCGTGACCACCGGAGCCGCGTCGGCCAGACCGATCAGTTCCTTGGCTGCAGCGATGTCGCTATCGGCGGTGGCCGGGGTGATGCGATCGACCATCGTGGTCACGAACCGCACATTCTGCTCGATCCAGGCGCCCAGGCTCGGGTCGACCATCGACGCGAAGTCGGTGACGACAGTTGCTGCCGCGGCGCCGTTCTCAGGCAGGTTATCGCACGGTACGACGGCCAACGGGCCACCGCCGGCCGCGCGCCGGGCCAGCAGTCCGGCGACCAATCTGCCGGGCGTCGTTCGTAATGCCGAGTCGTCGGCCCGGCGGATGGCCTCCGTGTCGGCGATCACGTCCGGAGCCGCTCGATCGAGACGGCCGTCCGGTCCACGCCGATATCCCGCCTCGGTGACCGTCAGGGTGACGACCACGACAGCCGGATCCGCGAGATAGCCGACCAGTGCAGCGGTATCGGGGCCGGGGTGAGCACGGCTGATGGCCGCGATGGTCTCTGCCGTGTCACCGTCGGCTGCCCGGGTGATCAGTGAGTAGAGACCGTCCTGGGTGCTCAGGTCGTCGGCGAGTTCGTTCGACCGCCCGGTGAACGCGGCAATTCCCCAGTCCTGGCCGTCCGTCGCGTGGGCGGTGTACCAGGCCTGATGGGCGCGAAAGAAGTTGCCCAGACCCAGATGCACGATTCGCACCGGTGCCGCCGGGCCGACCCGGTCTGCTGCCCTGGTCAAGCGCTCCGGCCCGGTCATAGTTTGAACACCCGCCGTGGTTGCGCATCGACCAGGTCGACCAGGCTGTCCTGCGCCTCGTCCAGATCCAGCCGATGCTCGGCGACCAATCCGGCCAGGAACCCGGCGTCCAACCGCCGCGACATGTCGTGCCGCGCCGGAATCGAACAGAAGGCCCTGGTGTCGTCGATGAACCCGGAAAGCTTCGACAGCCCGGCGGTTTCGGAGACCGACTGCTGGAAGTGCCGGATCTCGGTCGGGTTGTCGAGGAACCACCAGGGCACACCGACGAACACGGACGGGTAGAACCCGGCGAGCGGCGCGATCTCGCGGCTGAACGTATCCGCGTCGACGGTGAACAGCACCAGATGCAGATTGGAGTGGGTGCCGAAGCGTTCGAGCAGCGGCTGCAGCGATCTGGTGTATTCGACCACGATCGGGATGTCATGACCGGTATCGGGCCCGAACGCCGCCGCCGTGGGCCCGTGGTGGTTCCGCTGGATGCCGGGGTGCACAGTCATGACCAACCCGTCGTCGCAGGACATCCGAGCCATCTCGCTCAGCATGTGGCGGCGGAAGGCCGTCATATCTCGAATGGTCGCGGTGCCGCTGCGCGCGTCCGAGTAGATGCGCTCGGCGTCCGCGCGATCAAGCGGTGTGGTGTCCAGGTCGAGATGACTGTGGTCGGCGGAGACCGCCCCGTTGGCGATGAAGTACCGCCGGCGGTCCTCCAGCGCCGCGATATATCCCGCGTAGTCGTCGACATCGGTCGACGCGGCGACACCGAGCCGGTCGACATTGACCACCCAGCCCGGCGCGCCCGGCTCCAGGTACCGATCCGGCCGGAAGGTCGGCAGCACTCTGGTCGGAAAGTCCGGATCGCCGGCGATGGCCTGGTGCGCAGCCAGATCGTCGGCCGGGTCGTCCGTCGTCGCCATCACTTCGATACCGAACTGCCGCAGGAGGTTACGCGGTCGAAACTCCGGCTCGGCCAATCGCTGCGCGATCTGGTCGTAAATCCGGTCCGCGTTCGCCTCGCTGGGTCGCTCGGTAACGCCGAAGATGCCGCCCAGCTCGGAATCGAACCAGTACCGCACCGGGGTGGCCCGGAAGATCGACCAGTGGGTGCACAGCAGCTTCCAGGCCCGGCGCGCCTCCTTCTCCGACATGGGGCCTCTCGCGACCCCCAGATCGGCCAACGACACTCCGTTGGCGTGCAGTAGGCGGGTCACGTAGTGGTCGGGTTGCAACAGCAGGCTGGTGGGGTCGGCGAACGGCTGGTCGGCGAGCAGCATCCCCGGGTCGACGTGGCCGTGCGGCGAGATGATCGGATGATCACTGATCGATGCGTAGAGATCGCGAGCGATCGCCTGCACGGCCGGATCCGTGGGCAGCAAGCGGTCGGCGTGCAGCGTCAGCGGAGTTGCCGTGCTCTGCAGGATGGTCATGGCAGGTCTTTCTGCAAAATGGCGGAAGTTCGGACGTCAGGACCGGGCGGCAGGCGGGAAATTGCTGAGTCCGTCAACCCTTTTCCCCACCGGCGGTCAGACCGCCGACCAACTGCCGCTGGAAGATCATGTAAAGAATGACCACCGGTGCGGCCGAGATCAGCGAGGCTGCCATCAGTTGACCATAGAGCGGCAGGGAGCCGTTCTCCGTGGTGACGGCGAAGGTCTGCAGTTTGATGGCCACCGTCTGGGTCGATGGTGAGGTCAGCACGCTGGCGAACAGCACGTCGTTCCAGCCCACCAGCAGCGAGAAGACCAGCGTCACAACCATCCCGGGGAGCATCAGCGGAAAGATGATCTTGCGGAGGGCGCCGAAGCGGGTGAGACCGTCGATCATCGCAGCTTCCTCGAACGCTATCGGGATCTGCCGGAGGTTGGTCACCAGCAGCCAGGTCGCGAACGGAATTGCGAAGGTCAGATACGTGACGATGAGCGCGGGTCTGGTCCCGACGATCGGAATCCCGATGGCCGAGCCGAACGAGGAGAACACCACGAACAGCGGAAGGATGATCATGACACCGGGGATCGACTGAAAGCCGACCAGGGAGGTAAGGAACGGTCCGCGTCCACGAAAGTTGAAGCGGGCCAGACAGTATGCTGCGCCGAGACCGAGGAAGGTGGCGATCAGGGCCGCCCCGAGGGAGGCCACCAGGCTGTTCCACAGACCCTGGGCCAGCGCAACGGTGGACCAGACGTTTACGTAGTTCTCGAAGACGAATTGGCTCGGCCAGAGCTTGCCTGCCGCAGCATCGAAGTCTGGCGTGACCGAGATGAGCAGCATGTACAGCACCGGCAGCAGGGAGAGCAACAGCAACGTGACGATCAGCATGGACAGCCAACGGGGCAGCAGTTGCTGAGGATTTCGGGGACGGGTCTGCCGACCGCGGGCCGGCTGGGTGGCCGCTATTTCCGTTACGAGTTCTGTCATGTCACTCGTCCCCTGCCGCGGCCGTCAGTTTCGAGGCCCGCAGATAGTAGATGACCGGAATCATCAGCAGGATCAGGGAGAGCACCGACATGGCTGCACCCAACCCAAATCTGAAGGTCTGGAAGGAGGTTTGATAGATGTTGACCGGCAGCGTGAGCACCGGGTTCGGCGCCGGCGAGCCGAACAGCACGAACGGAAGGGTGAAGTTGTTGAAGTGCGCCAGTGTGGACAGCAACAACCCAAGGGCCAGTTGGTTGCGGATCTGTGGGATCACCACGTAGCGGATCTTGTTGAACCAACTGATTCCGTCCATATCGGCGGCCTCGTAGAGCTCGTTCGGGATGCTTTGCATGCCGGCGATGGTCATCATGTAGACGAAGGGCCAGGATGCCCAGATGTCCACGATCACCAGGGCCCAGAAGGTGTTGTTGCCGATCAGCCACTGCTCGCCGTGGATGCCGAACACCGACAGGAACTGGTCGAACGCGCCGTTGGGCTTGAGGATGAACCGCCACACCGTGGCGGTCACGAACGAAGGAATGACGTAGGGGATGAGAAAGGCCGATCGGACCAGGAAGCGCCCGCGGAACGACGCGTTGACCGCGAGTGCGGCGATCAGGCCGATGGGTGCGCAGACCAGCGTGGTCAGGATCGAGAACGCGACGCTGATCCAGATCGAGTGAAGCAGACCAGATGTCGCGAACGCCTCGCGATAGTTGTCGAAACCGATGAACGGGGCACTGACCCATGACTTGAGCGTGTATTGATCCAGATCCAGGAAGCTCATCACCACGGCGAGCAGGAACGGAATCACGATCACCAGGGTGAGCAGGATCAGCGTCGGCGACATCAGCCACAGTGGACGTCCACCAGGGGTTCGCTCCTTTCGAGCCTTTCCCGGCTTCCCAGCCCCCGCCGCCGGGGTGCTACCCGACGACGGGGACTCGGTCACTGATGCGCTGGTCATTTGTTGGCTCGGTCCAGGCTGGACTGGGCCGCGGTGTTCGCGGTGGCCAGCAGGGTCTGAACGGCCGCGGCGTCATAGCTGCCTTTCGCCAGCGAAGGGAGAGACTGGACGACCGTGTTGGTCACGCCGTTCTGGAAGTCCGACCAAGCACCCGTGAAGGCCGTGGGGGTCGAGCCCTTCTCGGCGATCGCGAACGGTGCGAGCTTGGGGTTCTTGGTGGTCAAGGCCGTGAACGCCGCCTTGTTGGTGGGCAGGTTGCCGAAGTCGGCGAACTGCTCGGCCTGCATGTCGTCGCTGGTGACGATGTTGACGTAGGCCAGCGCCAGATCCTTGTTCTTCGAATACGAAGCGATGGCCACGTTGTCGCCGGACACGATGCTCTGGGCGGCCGGAGCACCCGCCGGACGGGCCGTCATTCCCATCGGGATCGAAGGCAGTGGGGCGAAGGCGTACTTGCCCTTCATCGGCGAGGACTCCAGGCTCGGGATGTTGCCAGGGCCGCCCAGCGGCAAGATGGCCGCCTTACCTTGTCCGAACGCGGCGATGGCGTCGGCGTTCTTCCAGCCGGCGCTGGCCGGGTCCGCCAATTTGTACTTGGTCAGGAAGTCGAAGTACTGGCCGGTGGCCTTCAGTACCTGCGGGGAGGTGAGCAGTGCCGTCTTGAGGTCCGCGCTGACGAAGGGGCCGCCCGCCTGCTCGCTCAACGACCAGATGTACTTCCACGGATCGAAGCCGTCGGCGTAGTCCATCGCGAGGCCGTAGACGTCACCCTTGGTCAGTTTCTTCGCATCGGCCACCAGGGCATCCCAGGTGGTCGGGGGACTGGTGATGCCGGCGGCCTTGAACATGTCGACGTTGTAGACCATGGCGTAGGGACGCATGGCGGTCGGGATGCCGATCTGGGTGGTCGCGTTCGGTCCGGACATGGCCAAGGCCTCCGGGATGTAGCGGGCCCGGCCGCCGATCTTGTTCCAGTCGTCCTCCGTCAGAGTCACGAAACCCTTGGTGGCATAGGCGACCGGCGTGAAAGTGGTACCGAGCTGATAAACGTCAGGGCCCGTTCCGCTGACGATGGACGCCTGGATCTTCGTCGTCTCCTCAGCGCTGCTGGCATAGGTCTCGATGGTCAGGTCTGCGCCGGTGGCGGCCTTGAATTTGGCCGTCACGTCCTTGGACCACTGCGCGAACTGAGTGGGGTAGTTGGGCTGAGCGCCGACGAAAACATCCAGGCTGCCCCCGCCGCCCGACCCGGAATTGCTACTGCTACTGCTGCTACATGCTGACAGGGCCAGCGCGGCAGTGGCCACAACTGCCACCGCAGACGCAATCCGACGCGATCGACGCATGGTCAACTCCTTCCGGCGGATCCGGCCACGTCGGCGGATCCTGTGTGTCGGCGACTGTAAAGCGACGTACATGCGTCGGAGAATCGGTTGCCATAAGTTGCCACGCGTTGCCAGGCGCTGCCGCAAGCCGGCGATTATGTTTGGCGGCAGAGCAAATCGGCTGGGGTCAATAGTCGACAGGCTTACTCGTCAAAACGTCGGAGCGGTCGGGAAATGCAAGGATCCGGACAATCAGGTCGATATCGCCGGCCAATCGTGCGCGACGGCGATCCGGGCGTTGCGCGGCAAACTCTGGCTCCCTCGGTAATCTGAAACCGGATGGGCAGCACCCAGGCGGTCGTCCGGTGATCCGCATTTGGAGAAGGGGGCCGCATGCCGGTCGAAAAGAAATTCCGCGGCCGGGATCGGGGCGAACAGATTGGTACCGGTCTGCGCTGGACGTCGAGCTGGGCATTGCGGATCGTCATCATCGCGGCGGGCTGTTGGGTCATCGGCTACATCCTGGGCAAATTCTGGGTCATCGTCCTTCCGGTCGTGCTTGCCTTGTTGATCACTTCGGTCCTCTGGCCCGTCACGGCCTGGTTGCGCAACCATCGCTGGCCGCCGGCGCTGGCCGCCACGGCGGTGCTGCTGGCCGGGTTTCTGGTGGTCGCCGGCGTGATCGCGTTCATCGTCCCGTCGATCGTCTCCCAGGCGCCGCAGCTCGCGGATCAGACCGGTGCCGGTCTGACCAAGACCCAGAAGTGGCTCGAAGGCCCACCGTTCAGGATCAGTAAGGATCAGATCTCCGACGCGGTCACGGCTCTGACGGACAAGTTGAAGGCCAGCGCCACAAGCATCGCCGCCGGTGTGTTCACCGGAGTGACCACCGTCTTGGGCCTGGTCGTCGGACTCCTCAGCGCCGTCTTCCTGGTCTTTTTCTTCCTCAAGGACGGGCCGCGTTTCCTGCCCTGGATGGAGCGGTCGGTGGGCCAGCGGGTCGGCAGGCCATTGTCCGAGGTCTCGTTGCGGGTCTGGAAGGTGTTCGGCTCGTTCATCCGGACACAGGGGCTGGTCAGTCTCGTCGACGCGTTCTTCATCGGTGCAGGGCTGCTGATTCTCGGTGTGCCGCTGGCCCTTCCGTTGATCGTGCTGACGTTCTTCGGGGGGTTCATCCCGATCGTCGGTGCTTTCGTCGCGGGAGCGATCGCCGTCCTGGTGGCGCTGGTAACAAAGGGGTTCACCACGGCGCTGATCGTGCTCATCATCATCATCGTGGTACAGCAGCTGGAAGGCAATGTCCTACAACCTGTCCTGCAGTCGCGCAGCATGAACCTGCACGCCGCGGTGGTGCTGCTCGCCGTCACGGCCGGTGGTTCCCTGTACGGGATCACCGGTGCCTTTCTGGCCGTGCCGTTGGTGTCCGTGGTCTCCGAGATCTGGCGCTTCCTGGTCGAGCAGATGGACGCTCGAACGCAGGAAGCGCCGCCACCCGTGTCGGATCAGCTGGTGGTGCCCGACGACCTGCTAGAAGACGGTGATCGTCTCTGACAGTGTCGCGTCCGCGCTGTTGCCGACATAGATCGTGATCTCACCGGTCTCGACGACGAAATTCGCCTGGGCGTCGTAGAACCCGACATCCTTGCGACTCAGCGTGAACGAGACCGTCTTGCTCTGGCCCGGGTTCAGCGTCACCCGACGGAAGCCGCGGAGCCGACGGACCGGCTGCGCGATGCTGGCCACCGGATCGTGGATGTAGAGCTGGACCACTTCGTCGCCGGCCACCTTGCCGGTGTTCTTGACGTCCACCTTCACGGCGATCTCGCCGTTCCGATGGTTGAGCCGCTTCGAACTCGATCGCAGGTTGGAGATCGCGAACGTGGTGTAGCTCAACCCGAATCCGAAGTTGTACAGCGGACCGCTCGGCAGATCCAGATACTTCGACGTGTACTTGTTGTTCGGGTCCGCGGGCCGCCCGGTATTGAGATGGTTGTAGTAGATCGGGATCTGGCCGACGGCCCGCGGGAACGACACGGGTAGCTTCCCGCCGGGGTTCACCTTGCCGTACAGCACATCGGCCACGGCATTGCCGGCCTCGACACCGGGCGCCCAGGCCTCGAGGATGGCGGCTGCGGTGTCGTGCGTGGACTGCAATGTCAGCGGCCTGCCGTTGAACAGCACCACAACCACGGGCTTGCCGGTCGCCACCAACTCGGCCAACAGGTCCTGTTGCACGCCGGGCAGATCGATGTCGCTCCGGGCCGAGGCCTCGCCACTCATCGCTGCACTCTCGCCCGCGGCGAAGACGACGACGTCGCTGGCATTGGCCGCCGCGACCGCCGCGGCGAAGCCGGAGACGTCCGTGGACTCGATGTCGCAGCCCAGCGCATAGGCGACGCTTGCGCCGGCCGCGGTGAGCCCGTCGACCACGGTGACCGGTGGGGTGGTGCCGGCTCCGGTGCCGAGCCCGGACCAGGTGCCGTTGAGGTCGTAGGTGGCCTTGGCGAGCGGACCGACCACCGCGAGCTTCGCCGACTTCTTGAGCGGCAGCACGGCATTGTCGTTCTTCAGCAAGACCACGCTGCGACCGCCGGCCTTGCGCGCGGCGGCACGTGCGGCTGGGGCCACGCTGGTGACCTCGCCGCTCGCATCGACGTAAGGGTTGGCGAACAGGCCCAACTCGAACTTGATGCGCAGAATTCTGCGGACCGCGTCGTCGATTTCGCCCATCTTGATGCGTCCCTGGGTCAAGAGCTGTCGGCCGAAGTCGACGTAGTTGGTCGAGACCATCTCCATGTCGACCCCCGCGTTGATGCCGGCGCTCGCCGCATCTGCACCGTCGCCGGCGACCCCGTGCATGATGAGTTCCTGGATGCCGGTGTAATCGCTGACCACGAAGCCGTCGAAGCCGTAGGCATCTTTGAGAATCTGCCGCAGCGTGTACTTGTTGGCGTGGGCGGGTACGCCGGCCACCGTGTTGAACGCAGCCATCACCGTCGCCACCCCGGCTTCCACCGAGGCCTTGAACGGCGGCAGGTAGTGGTTGTGCAATTCCTGTATCGAGACGTCGACGGTGTTGTAGTCGCGGCCGCCTTCGGCGCCGCCATAGGCGACGTAGTGCTTTGCGCAGGCGGCGACCTTGTCCGGTGCGGAGTAGTCATCACCCTGGTAGGCGCGGACCTTGGCCACGGCCATCTGGCTGGCCAGGTAGGGGTCCTCGCCGTCACCCTCGGCGATCCGGCCCCAGCGTGGCTCGTGCGTGACGTCCATCATCGGTGAATACGTCCAGGTGATGCCGCTGCGCCTGGCTTCTCTGGCCGATATCGTCGCGTCGCTGGTGGCCACCGCCGGGTCGAAGCTGGAGGCCTGGGCCAGCGGGATGGGGAAGTTCGTGGTGTAGCCGTGGATCACGTCGAGGCCGAAGATCAGCGGGATGCCGAGCCTGGTCTGCTCGACGGAGATCTTCTGCAACTCGTTCAGCGTGGTCGCCCCGACGACGGAGAAGACGCCACCGCAGGGCGTGGTGCCGGCCAATGACTGTTTGGCCAGGTCAGGCAGATTGATCAGCTGGAGTTGGCCGAGTTTCTCGGCGAAGGTCATCCGCTTGAGCAGGGCGGTGACCCGGGCCTCGAGTTTCGGGTTCTTCGCCGGCCTGCTCACAGGCTTCGTGACTGCCGGGGTCGCCGCCCGGGCCGGGGCGGCCGCTGCCGTGCCTGGTGCGATCAGTCCGGTCGACAGTGCGCCGACGAGCGCTGTGCCTCCCAGACCGGCTAGTGCGGTGCGTCTGGATACGCCGTGATCGGTCATCGTTGACTCCTCATCTGTGGGCTCGAAAGTGGGCCGTTGTATGCGGTTCCACCTTTCGCGCGCCGGCAAACATAGCGTCGACGGGAATCCAAGATCCATAGATTCGCATCGAATATCCGCATCTGCGCATGTGGGGCGAGGTTTGGATTCCCGATGGCCGGCCTTGGGCAGCCCGCGGTGCTATGCCAGGCCTCCCCGCCGGGTAACGCTCAGTCCGCGGCGGCAACAACGCTGGGCCAGCGCGCCGCGCGAATGCCCAGCACGACAGCGAGGGGCCAGCCGGCTTCGGCCGCACCGAGCACCCGCTCGCTGAGTCCGAGGTACTGGCCGCCGTTCAATTGCAGCCCGAACCAGAGCAGCAGTCCGAGCAGGATCGCGGTGGCGATGAGCCCGATGTACCGCGCTGGCACCAGGGAGAACGCCGGCCAGAGCGCGAGGGCGGCGAAGCTGATCCCGGCGAACACCGGATGCAGCGCATTGGGTTGCGGCAGCAGGGAGACCAGGATGACGGCGCCGCCGCCCAGGGCGAGGAGGCCGCGTCCCGACCTACCGGCCTCCGGGAGGCCGACGGCAGTGGCGATGTGGCAGGCGCCCATGGCGAACAGTCCGAGCGTCATGATCCATCGATCGGCAGCACCGTGTTCAGCCAGCGCGCTGATGGTCTGGGTGACCGGGTCGTAGCCCGGCGGCTGCCGGGACTGGGAGAGCGACCAGCCGCCGATCATGGCGATCGGAGCTCCCGCTGCAGATGCCACCGCCCACGTCCGCATGGGAGGTTCAGTGCCCAGAACGGCGGCACCTGTAACCGAATCCGACCGGATGATCGGAGATCAGGTTCAGCTGCGGCCCGTCACGCGCGAAGACCGTAGCGGATACGAGGTCATACTCGACTCCGGATCCACTACGGTCTTCGCGGGCTATGGATAGCTCAGGCGCCGCCGGCATTCAGCGTGACCGTCAGCGGCTTGAAACCGCTTCCGGTGACATCCATCCCCTTCGCCTTCAGGGCGTCCAGGGCTTTCTGTGCGTAGACGTTGGTGAAGGCGTCCTTGTCCGGTGCCTTGGTGAGCACAGTTTTGCCGTCGGCATTCTTGGTGGTCTGCGCGATCTTCACCGTGCGGTCCCAATCGGCCTGGTTGACGATGCCGATCCCGGCCGGCGACGGCCAGATCAGCTTGTTGACCTCATTCATCTGCCACAGCTGGTGACTCGCGCCGAGTTTGGATCCGGACTTCACGACGATGTCGCGGCATTCGGTGGCGTGGGTCGAGCAGTAGATCCAGCCTTCGAAGCTGCCGGTGAGCATCTTGACCGTGGTGGCCTGGTATGTCGGATCGGTCAGCTTCTTGGTGTCGGCCCAGATGGCGTCCTGCAGCATGGAGGTGCCCTCGTCGGTCCACTTGATCACGTTGAAATCCGCCGGGGTGTACAACTTTCCGGTCTTCGGATCCTTGGCTTCGAGCACCTGCGCGTACTCGTTGTAGATCATCGCCTGGGCGGCGTCGATATCGCCGCTGAGCAGAGCGTTCTCGTCGAACTGCTGCTGGACCAGGGTGACGTCCGACGACGGGTCGAGCCCGGCCTTGGTCATGCCGGCGAACAACTCGAACTCGTTGCCGAAGCCCCAGTTTCCGACCTTCTTGCCCTTCAGGTCGGCTGCCGTGGTGATGTTCTTGTCCTTGAAGGAGATCTGCGTCGTGCCCGAGCGCTGGAACACCTGCCCGACATCGGTGATGTTGGCACCTTGCTCCCGTGACTGCAGCGCCTTGGGTACCCAGGCGATGGCGTAGTCCGCCTGGCCCTGCGCCAACACGGTCTGCGGCACGATGGTGGTGCCGCCCTCCAGCAGCGTGACGTCCAGCCCCTGCTCTTTGTAGAAACCCTTGTTCAGCGCCACGATGTAACCGGCGAACTGGGCCTGGTTGAACCACTGCAACTGGATCTTGATCTTCACCGCCGGACCGGCCGGCACCGAGGCCGCGGCCGACGAACCGGCTGACGCCGCGGCCGACGAACCGGCTGACGCCGGGGCCGAGGATCCGGCTGACGCTGGGGCCGAGGATCCGGCTGACGCTGCTGATGACGCGGCCGATGCGGGCGCCGATGCCGCCGATGAGGCCGCCGAACTCGTGGCCGCGGTGCTGCTGCTACTGCTGCACGACGCCATGGCGATGCCGGCGGCGACGACGGTGGCCGCAGCCACCACCGTGCGGATCCTTCTGTGCATTCCGAGCTCCTTCGGGTGTGGGGTTCGTTCCGGGTGGTGAGAGTGCCGGTGGTGAGAGTGCTCTGTGGTGAGAGTGCTCTGTGGTGAGAGTGCTCCGTGGAACCGGCGACACTGCCGTCTGGCGGATCAGGCGGGAAGGGTCAGCCGGACACCTGCCTCGACCGCATAGCGATGCTCTCGATCAGCAGAGCGGCCAGATAGAAGATGAGTCCGAGCGCGATCGCGCCGACCACATACGCCCAGGCCAGTGCGTAGTCGCTGGCCGCAACGGCGGAGGTGATCTTCGGGCCGAGCCCCTTCTGCAGGCCGCCGAAATACTCGGCCACCACCGCCGAGATCACGGAAAGTGATGCGGCCAGCCGGATTCCGGTGAAGAAGTAAGGAAGGGCGGCTGGAATGCGGACCAGGCGCAACGTCGACATCCCGGTCGCGGCGTAGCTCGACATCAATTCGGCGTGCACCGGGGTGATCTGCTTGAGGCCTCTGGCGGTGTTGACGAACACTGGGACGAAGGTCGCGACGGTGACGACCAATCGCCGCGGGAGCGTCGAGGTGGAGTCGAACATGGTGTTGAAGATCGGGGCCAGCACGACGATCGGCATGGTCGCCGCGGCGGCGGCCAGCGGGGTGATCATCTCGTCCGCCACCCGGAACCTGGCCACCAGTGACGCCGCGATGACCGCCAACACGGTGCCGATCAGCAGGCCGACCAACGCGTTCGAGCCGGTGCTTTTGGCGGCCGTCAGGACGCGGTCGAAGTTGTCCCGCAGTGCGGCATAGATCGCGGACGGCGCCGGCAGCACGAAACTGGACACATCGAACGCCGTCACGACCCATTGCCACAAACCGAGCACCACGAGACCGAGCACGATCGGGGGCCAGACGGAGCTGAATGCGGATCCGGTGCGCCGCAGTAGCGACGCACCGGCAGCCACCGGATCACTGGTCAGCACGCCAGGGCTGGTGGCGCGATCGGATGTCGCCGTCATGCCGGCTCGCTCACGTTGGTCCGCCCGCGCAACGCCTCCCGCACTTTGGTGACGACCGCGAAGAACTCCGGTGTCTCGCGGGTCTGCAGGGTTCTGGAACCCAGGTCAGCCGCGACGATCTCGGAGATGCGGCCTGGCCGCGGCGTCATCACCACCACCCGGTTCGACAGGAATACCGCCTCGGAGATCGAGTGAGTCACGAAGACGACGGCGGCGGAGGTCTCGGCGGCGATACGCACCAGCTCGCCCTGCATCCGCTCCCGCGTCATCTCGTCCAGGGCGCCGAACGGCTCGTCCATCAACAACAATGACGGACTCTCGGCGAGCGCCCGGGCGATGGCGACGCGTTGCTGCATGCCGCCGGACAGCTCCTGCGGGTGGTGCTCGGCGAAGTCGGCCAGCCCGACCAGGTCGAGCAGCTCTCGCGCGCGGGCCCGGCGCTTCGCCTTGGACACCCCGTGCACCACCAACGGCAGCTCGACATTGGCGGCGACAGAACGCCATTCCAACAGTCCGGCCTGCTGAAAGGCAAAGCCGTACTCCTGGTCCCTGCGGGCCTGCTCGGCCGACTTGCCGTTGACCTCGACAGTCCCGGCGCTGGCCGGGATCAACCCGGCGATCACCCGCAGGAGGGTCGACTTCCCGCAGCCCGACGGTCCGATCAGGGAGACGAATTCACCCTTGGCCACGTCGAGGTCAATACCGTCGAGCGCCGTCACGTCACCCTTGCGAGCGGAGAAGACCTTGCTGACCGCAGAAATGTGTACCGCCAACTGCTCGGCTGCCTCGCTCATGCTGTCCGTCCCCTCTGGTAACTGCGCAGGCCCAGGTCGAGCAGCGAGATGAGTCCGGCGGCGATCAATCCGAGCAGCGCCGCGCCGATGACGGCGGCGTACAGCCGGGACGGATCACCGGTGGCTTGCTGGGAGTAATCGATGATCACCCGGCCGATGCCGCCCGGGACGCCGATCGACGTCTCAGCCACGATCGCGCCGACCACCGATGCAGCGGCACCGAGTCGGAGCGCGGGGATCAGGAACGGCACGGCCGCAGGCAGTTTGAGCCGGTACAAGGTGGTTGACCAGCCGGCCGAGAGCGAATTGAACAACTCCACATTTACCGCGCTGGGCGCCTTGAGTCCGCGCAGCATGCCGATCGAGATGGGGAAGAAGGAAAGGTAGGCGGCGATGACGGCGACCGACATCCACTGCTGCCACTGGAATCCGCCGAAGTGCACACCGGCACCCCAGCCGGAGATCAGCGGCGCAATGGCGATCAACGGTACGGTCTGGCTGAGCACGATCCACGGCAACAGCGCCCGTTCCGCGATCACCAGTCGATCCATCAGCAGGGCCAGTAGGACACCGATCACCACGCCGACCAGAAAGCCGCCCAGGGCCAGCTTGAGCGTGTACCAGCCGGCCGCCACGATCGACCCGAACACCGAAGAACTTCCGGCCAGCGAGACCTCCTGCGAACCGAAGGCGCTCCAGACCGAACCCAGGTGCGGCATGGCGGCGTCGCTGGTCCTGGGGAGCACCCGGAGCCCGCCGACGCTGACCCCGTTGGCCGGCCCGAGATCCTTGTACAGCTCCCAGATCACGCCGAGCAGCACCAGGGCCAACAGCACCAGGCCCACCCGGCGCGCGGCGACTCGGGTCTTCACGATCCAGCCCTCACGTCTTGGCCGCGATGCGCACCTTGACGGCGGGCATCACCTTCTCGCCGTAGGCGGCCAGCGTCGCGTCTTTGGCATCGTGTTGCAGATACAGCGCGAACTGGTCGACGCCGAGCGCCTCCAGTTCCTTGAGCCGGCTGACCTGCTCGTCCACCGATCCGATCAAGCAGAACCGGTCGATGATCGAGTCCGGCACGAACGAGGTGTGGTCATTGCCGGCCTTGCCGTGCGAGTTGTAGTCGTAGCCCTCCCGGCCGGCGATGTAATCGGTCAATGCCTTCGGAACCCCGCCGCTGGTCCCGTATTTGGCCACGATGTCGGCGACATGGTTCCCGACCATGCCGCCGAACCAACGGCACTGATCGCGGCCCTGCTGCAGCGCGGCGTCGGAACCGTCGGTGACGTAGGCCGGTGCGGCGACACAGATCTTGACGGCCAACGGATCACGGCCGGCATCGGCGGCGGCCTTGCGCACCGCGGCGATCGTCCACGCCGTGATGTCCGGATCGGCCAACTGCAGGATGAAGCCGTCGCCGATCTCGCCGGTCAGCTGCAATGCCCGTGGTCCATAGGCAGCAATCCAGATCGGCAGCTCCGAACCCTCGCTCCACGGGAAGCGCAGGGTATTCCCCTTGTACTGCGCGGCACCCCCGTTGGCCAGCGGGCGGATCACTTCGATCGCCTCCCGCAGGGTGGCCAGCGTGACCGGCCTGCCGTTGATGACGCGGACCGCCGAGTCGCCACGGCCGATGCCGCAGATGGTGCGATTGCCGAACATCTCGTTCAGGGTGGCGAACAGCGACGCGGTCACGGTCCAGTCCCGGGTGGCCGGATTGGTCACCATCGGTCCGACGATGACCTTGCGGGTGGTGGCGAGGATCTGGCTGTAGATGACGAACGGCTCCTCCCACAACAGGTGTGAGTCGAACGTCCAGACGTGGCTGAAGCCGTACAGCTCGGCCCGGCGAGCCAGGTCGATGACCCGGGCTGCCGGCGGGTCGGTTTGCAGCACTACCCCAAAATCCATCAGATGAGGTTCTGCGACAGGCCGCGTTTGATGAATTGGCCGTCGCCCGGTTTGCCGAGATATTCGCCGCGGTCGACGATCACCCGACCCCGGGACAGCACGGTGTCGACGTGCCCGTCGATCTCATAGCCCTCCCAGGCCGAATAGTCCATCCGCATGTGGTGGGTCTTGCCCAGCCCGATCGAGGTGTGACCGGCCGGGTCGTAGATCACCACGTCCGCGTCCGAACCGGCGGCGATGACGCCCTTGCGCGGATACATGCCGAACATTCGAGCCGGTGTGGTGCAGCAGACCTCGACCCAGCGTTCCAGACTGATCCGGCCATCCACCACACCCTGGTAGAGCAGATCCATCCGGTGCTCGACCGAGCCGATACCGTTGGGAATCTTGGAGAAATCACCGATGCCCATGTCCTTCTGGTCCTTCATGCAGAACGGACAGTGATCGGTGGACACGCTTGTCACGTCCCCGGTCCTGATGAACTTCCAGAGCTCGTCCTGGTGACCCTCGGCCCGCGACCGCAGCGGAGTCGAGCAGACCCATTTGGCGCCTTCGAATCCGGGTGCGCCGAGATTCTCCTCGAGCGAGAGATAGAGGTACTGCGGGCAGGTCTCGGCGAATACGTTCTTGCCCTCGTTACGAGCTTCGGCGATGCGAGTCAGGGCCTGCTTGGCCGACACGTGCACGACATACAAGGGTGCGCCGGTGATGTCGGCCAGCATGATGGCGCGGTGAGTGGCCTCCTGCTCGGCCTGCCAGGGCCGTGTCACCCCGTGGTAGTAGGGCGAGGTTTCACCTCGGGCCAGGGCCTGCTGGACCAGAACATCGATGGCTGAACCATTTTCGGCGTGCATCATGATCAGGCTGCCGTTGCCGGCCGCGGTCTGCATGGCCTGGACGATTTGCCCGTCACTGGACAGGAATACCCCGGGGTAGGCCATGAACAGTTTGAAGCTGGTGATGCCCTCGGCGATCAGCGCGTCCATCTGCTTGAGCGAATCGTCGTTGACGTCGCCGATGATCTGGTGGAAGCCGTAGTCGACCGCGCAGTTGCCGCCGGCCTTCTCGTGCCAAGCAGCGACCGTGTCGATCACCTGCTGTCCGTGGGTCTGCACGATGAAATCGACGATGGTGGTGGTGCCGCCCCAGGCAGCGGCCCGAGTGCCCGTTTCGAACGAGTCGGAGGCCTTGGTGCCGCCGAACGGCATCTCCATGTGAGTGTGCGCGTCGATACCGCCTGGGATGACGTACTTTCCGGTGGCGTCGATGACCCGGTCCACCGATGAGGCCACATCGACGCCGAGCAGGGTGGACCCGGGAGCCAGCACCGCCGCGATGGTGTCCCCGTCGATGAGGACGTCCTGCAGACTGGCCCCGGTCGGACCCACGACGGTGCCACCGCTGATCAAAGTGGTCATGTCGTTCTCCCTACGGGGCGGTGATCTGGTCGTAGGACTCCGGGCGACGGTCGCGGTAGAACTGCCAGTCGTTGCGGGCCCTGGTCAGCTCGGTCAGGTCGAGATCACGGATGACCAACTCGTTCTCGCCTTGCGAAGCGACGTCACCTATGTAGGTACCGCGCGGGCCGACGAAGTAGCTGGACCCGTAGAACCGCACGGCGTCCTCGCCGAACTCGTCGGATTCCATGCCGACCCGGTTGTTGGCGCCGATGAAGTACTGGTTGTTGGCCGCGGCCGCCGGCTGCTCGATCTCCCACAGTCGGTTGGACAGGCCTGGTTTGGTGGCCGAGGGGTTGAAGACGATCTGGGCGTTGTTGAGACCGAGCTCCCGCCAGCCTTCGGGGAAATGACGGTCATAACAGATGTAGACGCCGACCCGGCCGACCGCGGTCTGGAATACCGGATAGCCGAGATTGCCGGGGCGAAAGTAGAATTTCTCCCAGAATTGGGGCAGGTTCGGAATGTGGTGCTTGCGGTACTTGCCGAGCAGAGTGCCGTCGGCGTCCACCACCGCCGCCGTGTTGTAGTACTCACCCTCGTTGGCGACTTCGTAGATCGGCAGTACCATCACCAGGCCCAGTTCCTTGGCCACCGCCTGGAATCGCTCGACCGTCGGTCCGGGGATGCTCTCGGTGTATTCGTAGTACTTCTGGTCCTGGACGATGCCGAAATAGGGACCGTAGAACAGCTCCTGGAAGCAGATCACCTGTGCGCCCTGGGCGGCCGCCTTGCGGGCATAATCTTCGTGCAGGTCGATCATGGACGCCTTGTCGCCCGTCCATGCGAGTTGCGTCAGCGCGGCCTTGATGACGGTCATTTCGGTGTACTCCTCCTGCTGTCGCAAATGGCAAAACGGGCCGGGTGGGGCAATTGTGCTGAGAACACATTACGTCCGGGTATCGGCGCTGTGTCGGGAATGCGACTCTCACTCGTTCGGCGCATCAATCAGTTCCGGTGTAGTGGCTGTCCGCCACCGTGAGCGCGTTGTCCAGCAGCGCCAGGCCGCGACGCAGATCTGCCTCGCTGGTGGTGCACGGTGGCGCTACGTGGGTGCGATTGAAGTGGACGAACGGCCACAGCCCGCCGGCCTTGCAGGCAGCGGTGAACTCGGCCATCGGCTTCGCATCGGCGCCGGTGGCGTTGTACGGCACCAACGGTTCTCTGGTGTTCCGGTCCTTGACCAGATCCAGCGCCCAGAAGACACCGAGACCGCGGACCTCGCCGACGGAAGGATGTCGCTCCGCGATCGCCGACAGCTCAGGGCCGATCACGTCGGAGCCCATCGTCCGGGCGTGCTCGACGATGCCTTCCTCTTCGAAGATCTTCATGCTGGCCACCGCGGAAGCGCAAGCCAGCGGATGGCCCTGATAGGTCAGGCCGCCGGGATACGGCCTGGTGGAGAAGGTCTGGGCGATTCGCTCGGAGATCACCACCCCGCCGAGCGGGATGTAACCGCTGTTGATGCCCTTGGCGAAGGTGATCAGGTCGGGGGTTATTCCCCACCGGTCGATCGCGAACCACTCGCCGCATCGCCCGAACCCGGCCATCACCTCGTCGGAGATCAGCATGATCCCGTACCTGTCGCAGATCGCTCTGACCCCGGCGAGATAGCCGTCCGGCGGCACCAGCACGCCGTTGGTGCCCACCACCGTCTCCAGCAGGATCGCCGCCACCGTTTGCGGCCCTTCAACCATCAACACCGCTTCGAGGTGCTCCAGGGCGCGCTCACACTCCTGGGCCACATCCGTGCTGTGGAAAGCGGAACGGTAGGCGTACGGACCCCAGAAATGCACGATGCCGCTGACGCCGATCTCGGCGCTCCATCGTCGCGGGTCACCGGTGGCGACCTGGGCGTTACCCACCGAGCCGTGATAGCTGCGGTAGGTGGATAGGATCTTCTGCCGTCCGGTATGCACCCTGGCCATGCGCATGGCGTGTTCGTTGGCTTCCGCGCCGCCGGTGGTGAAGAAGACCCGCTCCAGGTCGCCCGGTGCCCGGGCCGCCACCATTTCCGCGGCCTCGCTGCGGGCATCGTTGGCGAAGTTGGGACCGACCGCGCACAGTCGCCCGGCGTACTCCTGAATGGCAGCAACGAGTTTCGGGTGCTGGTAGCCGATGTTCACGTTGACCAGCTGGGAGGAGAAGTCCAGGAACCGGTTCCCGTCGTAGTCCCAGAACTCACTGCCCAGGGCGCCGGCGATCGGCATCGGGTCGATGGCGTCCTGCGCGGCCCAGGACGTGAAAACGTGCGCCCTGTCGACTTTCTTGATGTGGGCGCCGAGTTCGGAATCGTTGGTCGTCATGCATGCCCAACTTACGAGCCAGCGGTACTTGGCACAAGAGCGCATTTGTAACAGCACAGACCTTTTTCTCCGGCCACATCGGCGTTACCTTGTGGGCATGTCGAGCATGCTGAGCCCCCGGAGGTGGCCATGACGGGTGTCTTGCTCGACGAGTTGAGTGCCCGGCTGCGCGCCGGCACCAGCCGCGGGCTGGCCGATGCGGTCAGCAGTGCCATTCGCGACGACGTCCTGGTCGACGGCGATCGAATGCCGCCGATCCGGTTGGTGGCGCAGACTTTGCGGCTCTCACCTACCACGGTGACATCAGCCTGGGCGCTGTTGGTCCGCGGCGGGCTGCTGCACACCGATGGGCGGCGCGGCACCGTGGTCGCGATCCGGTCCGGCGCGGCCCGGGGGCCCGCTGGTTCCAGGCCGACGAGATATCGGCAGGCGGTCGATCGGACGTCCCTGTTCGAGGTGGATCTGGCCACCGGCATGCCAGATCCCGCGCTGCTGCCCGGGTTGACCACGGCCTTGCGGAGCATCCCCGAGCGGCGTGTGCTGAACAGCTACCTGGACGACGACGTGCTGCCTGAGCTGGTCGACGTGCTCCGACAGGATTGGCCCTATTCGCCGGACCGCTTCACCATCGTCGACGGGGCTATGGACGCGATGGATCAAGTGGTGACCCACCTGCTGCGGTTCGGCGACAAGGTGGTGGTCGAGCATCCAGGATTTCCTCCGCTGCTCGACCGGCTCGAGTCCGTCGGCGTGCAATTCATCGGAGTCGGGTTGGACGGCCAGGGAATGCTGGTCGACGAGCTGAAAGCTGCTCTGGATCTTGGAGTTCGACTCATCTTCCTGCAGCCTCGCGCCCAGAATCCCACCGGTGTCTCGTATTCAACCGATCGGATCGCCGAGTTGGCCGACCTGCTCGGCGGCGCCGATGTGGTGATTGTCGAGGACGATTCCACCGGGGCCATCAGCACCAGCCCGGCGGTCAGCGTCGGTCAAGCGTTGCCGGCGCAGACCCTGCACATCCGCAGTTTTTCAAAATCACACGGACCTGACCTCCGTCTGGCGGCGATGAGCGGGCCGGCGACCTTGATCGACCACATCACCGAGCGGCGCCGGCTCGGCCAGGGCTGGACCAGTCGGCTGTTGCAGTCGGCACTGCTCGATCTCCTCACCCGACCCGAGAGCCTGGACGAGGTGGCACGGGCGCGGGAGATCTACGCGCAGCGGCGGGCGAATCTCGTGACTGCCTTGGCCGGAGAGGGGGTCGAGGTGACGGCCCGGGACGGCATCAACATCTGGCTGCCCGTCCTCGACGAGACCGCGGCGTTGCTCCGGCTGGCGGCGCACCGGATCGGGGCGGCCGCCGGCCGGCCCTTCGCGGCCCGACCCGGCGGCGCTCCGCACCTGCGGATCACCTGCGGGATGATCGGTTCGGGACACGAACAGATTGCCGCCGAGCTTGCGGCGGCCGGTCGGTTACGGGCGTGGCGCGAGCCCAGGTAGGTCAGCGGCCCTGCCCGTCACCGGGCCGGTTCCGGTGGCCTCGGGATGGTGCGGAGGCGGAATCCCGGCGGCAAATTGCGGTCGTGGGGCGCCCGGTTCGGCCCGGGCCGCACTATGCTCGGACGTATGTTCGACACTGGTTGGGACGCAGGGCTGGATGACGCCCAGCTGGCGGCGGCCACCCACGGCAACTCGCCGCTGGTCATCCTGGCGGGCGCCGGCACCGGCAAGACCCGGACGCTGACGGCGCGGGTGGCGAACCTGATCGATCGTGGTGTCCCGCCCGAGCGGATCCTGCTGCTCACCTTCACCCGTCGTGCCGCTGACGACATGCTCAGCCGGGCCGCGGCCATGTGCACCCGGCAGGAGGCGGCGCGCCGCCTGCAGGGTGGCACCTTCCATGCCGTTGCGCACCAACTGGTTTCCCGGAACACCGAAGTGCTGGGACTGCCGGAGGAGATGTCGGTGCTGGACCGGGCCGATTCGGCGGACGCGATGGATCTGCTCCGGCATGACCACGGCCTGGCCGACAAGGACTCTCGGATGCCCAATCCGTCGGCGCTGATCGACCTGTACTCCAGGGCAGTGAGCACCGGCACCCCGGCGCGGGCGCTGATCGCCACTGATTTTCCTTGGCTGGAACCACATTCGACGGCCATCACCGAGTTGTTCCGGGCCTACGTAGCTCGTAAGCGGTCCCGAGGAATGCTCGACTTCGACGATCTGCTGCTGGCTTGGCGCAGTCTGCTGGCCGATCCGGTGCTCGGGCCGGAAATCGCCGGCCGGTGGGATCACGTGCTGGTCGACGAATACCAGGATGTGAATCAGACGCAGGTCGACATCGTGTTGGGCCTGAGGCCCACTGGCGGGGGCCTGACGGTGGTCGGCGACGACGCTCAGGCCATCTACGGGTTCCGGGGCGCGAACAGCGACCATCTGATCGGATTGACCACGGCCCTCGACGACGTGACGGTGATTCGGCTGGAACGGAATTTCCGGTCGCGGCAGCGCCTGTTGGATCTCGCGAATGCCGTGCGACCCACTGCATTGCTGTCCGACGGTTCGGCCCATTCGTTGACGCTGCACTCGCAACGCGACGGCGGTCGGCGGGCCCAGTTGGTGCGTTGCCACGACGCACCCGCCGAGGCCCGCGCCATTGCCGACGCGGTGCTGGCCACTGCGGCTGAGGGGCGGTTGCTGCGCGACCAGGCCGTCCTGATGCGGACAGGTCATCACAGCGACCTGCTGGAGATCGAGCTCACGGCCCGCCGCATTCCGTACGTGAAATTCGGCGGTCTGAAGTTCCTGGAGGCCGCGCACGTCAAAGATCTGGTGGCCATCCTGCGGGTGACGGCCAACCGGGTTGACGAAGTCGCCTGGTACCGGTTGCTCCGACTGCACGACGGAATCGGCCCCGCCCGAGCCCGGGACCTATTGGAAACCGTTGCCGCGGCTGACCTTTCCGGGGATTGGGCAGCTGAGGCGGTGTCCAGGGCACCGGCCATGAGCCGGGTGACGCTCACCGCGACCCTGGACGGCGTGGCTGCGGCCCGCGGCCTGGTCAAGGTCGCAGACCGGGCGGGTGCCTGCCTGCGCGCACTGCGGCCGTTGCTGATCGCTCGCTATCCGGATTCGGCCGCGAGGCTGGGCGATCTCGAGCGGCTCATCGCCGCCGCCGCGATGGCACCGGACCTGGCCGCTTTCGTCGCCGAGTTGACTCTCGACCCGCCGGCCTCCACTTCGGATCTGGCCGGCCCGCCGCACCTGGACGACGACTACCTGGTGCTCTCGACTGTTCATTCGGCCAAGGGCCTGGAGTGGCCGATCGTGCACGTCATGCATCTGGTCGACGGCGCATTCCCCTCGGACATGGCGCTGACCAGCAATGAAGGGCTGGTCGAGGAACAGCGACTGTTCTACGTGGCCGTGACCAGAGCGGCCGACGAGCTGTTTCTCTATGCGCCGCTTCGCATGCCGCACCATCGGTTCGGTCGGGACGACAAGCACAGCTTCGCCCAGGTCAGCAGGTTCTTGGACGAGGCGGCGGTGGCGACTCTCGACGTCGAGGAGTTGGTGCCGGTGCGGGCATCCGTGGTGAGTTCTGGGCGGGTACCGCGGCCACGGGTAGCGATGCCGGCTCTGGACGACCTCTGGGCCTGACCCCCGGCCGAGCCGTGCCTATGGTGGATGCGGGGCGACGCCACACCTCGTCCACCAGTCCTGAGGAGATCTCGTGACCGATTCGAGCACTGCCCGCGCCATCGTCTACACCCGCACCGGGCCGCCTGAGGTATTGACCCTCGTGGACAAGCCGCTGGTCGAGCCGGAAGCCGGTCAGGTACGCGTGCGGATCTATCGATCGGGAGTGAACCCCACCGACTGGAAGTCGCGCCGGGGCCAAGCCGTATCCGCCACGGTCGAGCCGGCCCAGGTGCCCGGGCAGGACGGCGCCGGGGTGATCGAGGCGGTCGGGCCCGACGTCGACTGCGATCGGATCGGCCAGCGGGTCTGGATTTGGGAGGCCGCCTACCAGCGCACCGAGGGCACGACCCAGGAATACGCACTGGTTCCGCACGCCCAGGCCGTCAAGTTGCCCGATTCGGCATCCTTCGACCTCGGAGCGGGTCTCGGCATCCCGTTTCTGACGGCGCACCGTTGCCTGACGGTCACCGAAGGAGGCCCGGAACGCCTCGGTCCCGGCGCCCTGACCGGACGATTCGTTTTCGTCGCAGGCGGTGCTGGTGCCGTCGGCAATGCCGCGATCCAGCTGGCCCGCTGGTCGGACGCGACGGTGATCACCTCGGTCAGCAGCCCGGGCAAGGCCCAGTTGGCCGCCCTGGCCGGCGCGGACCACATCATCAATTACCGCGAGGCGAACGTGGCCGCCGAGGTGCGGAAGATCATCCCGCCCGGAGTCGACACGATCGTCGAGGTATCGGCGACGACCAACGCTGAACTCGACGCCGCGATCGTTGGGCGCTTCGGCTCCATCGCGGTCTACTCGGAGGACGGCGGCTCGGATGTGTCCATCCCGATCCGGCCATTGATGATCCCGAACGCCCGGTGGCAGTTCGTGATGATCTATGGCATCCCGCACCGTGCCAAGGAACATGCGATCCATGCGGTGAGCGCTGCTCTCGCGGACGATGCGCTCAAGCTTGTTCTTCCCCAGCATCACTTCCCGCTGGACAAGTCTGCCGTGGCCCATGGCGCGGTCGAGAATGGCGCCGTGGGCAAGGTGTTGATCGACGTCAGCGACTGACGTCCCGGTGGCTCGGGTCAGATCGCTTCAGCGATGACGACGACCGCGGCGGCGAACCCAAGGCCGAACCACAGCAGGCGAAACAGCACGTCAGGGAGGCCGTGGAGGGCCATCGATGCCTTCGGTGCAGCCAGCAGGCCCCAGGATACGGCGAAGACGGCCAGCAGTCCGAGCCCGAGAACCCAGCGGGCGATCGTCGGTATATCCCGGGTGAACGCCCACCAGACGATCGCGACGTAGACCCCGACCTCGGCCAGGAAGTACAAGATGTCGGTGAACTTGACGGACGACGTCATTGGCTACCTTCCGATTCCGGACTATTGCTCTTGGAAGAGAGCGATGCTCTCGGAACAAGATGATTGCGCAACCCAGGCTCCACTGTCAAGAGCAACGCTCTCGCCTCGGAATGAGCCGCCGTCCCTTCGCTACTCCCCGCGATCGGCGCGAATCGCAGCCAAAGCCTCGACGATCGCGACCTCCGTCCTCGTCTTTTCGACCCCGAGGCCGGCGAGGACACCGGTGCCGTCTTCCAGTTCCAACAGAGCCAGCAGTATGTGCTCGGTTCCGACGTAGTTATGGCCGAGTCGAAGCGCCTCCCGAAAGGTGAGTTCGAGTGCCTTGCGCGCCTGGGCGTTGTATGGGATGAACTCCGGGACCGCCCCACCGGGCGCAGGAAGTACGGCAAGGGCGACTCGACGGAGGTCGTCCAGCTGGACGCCCTGGGCCACGATTGCCCTCGCGGCCACGTTCTCCGGCTCGGCGAGCAGCCCGAGCACCAGATGGTTGGCATCGATGGCGTCGTTCGATGCCGCCCTGGCTGCATCCTGAGCTGCGGCCACCGCGCTTCTCGCCCGTGGCGTGAATCGGCTGAAGCCCTCTCCAGGATCCAGTTCCACCGAGTCACCCTTGCTGACAAACCGTTTCTGTGCCGCCTGTTTGGTGACGCCCATGCTGCGGCCGATCTCGGTCCAGGAAGCGCCGGAGCGTCGAGCCTGGTCGACGAAATGGCCGATCAGGTGATCGGCGATATCGCCGAGGTGGTCGCCGGCGATGACGGCATCGGTGAGCTGGTCGAGGGCATCGGAATGGGCGAGCTTGATGGCATCGATCAGATCGTCGAGCCGAACGGTCGGGGTGAGCTCAGCAGGATTCGTCATGCGTCAACCGTAGATTGACGGCGACGCGGCGTCAACCTCAGGTTGTCTCAATAACGTGCAAGTTGGGGCTTGCGCAATTGTCTCATCAGTGCAAGTCTGGACTTGCACATCATTTCGAGGAGGCAACATGACATCACCGGATCGAGTCGAGCGCGAGACGTTCATCGCTGCGCCGATCGAGCGAGTTTGGGCCGTTCTGACCGAGCCGAATCTGGTCGGTATCTGGTTCGGGCAAGGCACGCCGACAGAGATTGACCTCCGGCCAGGCGGGACGATGATCATCGAGCACGGCGGCGAGATGACCTTTCCGACCCTGATCGTCAGCGTCGAACCACCCCGGTACTTGGCCTATCGCTGGGCCGCCGCCCACCCGGGTGAGCAGGCCACCGAGTCGAACTCGACGCTGGTCGAATTCACCCTGGAACCCGAGGCAGATGGAACGCGGCTGGCCCTGTGCGAAAGCGGATTCGCGACCCTGACGATTCCGGCCGGCCGGGAATGGCACGCGTCGCAGCAGTCGCACTCCGAGGGATGGACGGAGAAGTTGGCCGACCTGGCCCGCACCGCCCAGGAGTGATGCCATGACGGTCGACGAGGTACTGGCAGCGCTGGCCGACCCCACCCGGCGCCGCCTTCTCGACCTGGTCGCCGATTCGGGCGAGACCACCGCCACCGCAATGGCGGATCGTCTGCCGGTCACGAGACAGGCTCTGGTCCAGCACCTTTCGGTGCTCGAGAACGTGGGGCTCGTCGCCAGCCGCAGGGTGGGGCGCGAGCGGCGTTACGCCGTCAGGTCCGACCAGCTGACAGCAACAGCCCGGTGGATGACTGATCTTGCCGGGCAATGGGATCAGCGACTGGCCGCGATCAAGTCCTTGGCCGAGTCCACCGAACAGCGGCCCCCGGAATCGGGGCCAGTGTCGAAATAGTTGGTCGTCGCCGGAGGGAGCTCCATGAATCGGACAACAACGAAGATCAGGCCGGCGTCGGCGGGAACCGCCTTGTCGATCACGCTCGGACTGGCGGTGTTGTGCTGGTCCTATGCCGTGACCCAGATGAACGGCATGGACGCGGGCGTCGAGACCCGACTGGGGCCGTTCGCCTTGTTCATCGGGATATGGACCTCGATGATGGCCGCGATGATGCTGCCCGGTGCGGCGTCGGCAGTGGTTCGTCGGGGTCGCGTAGGCGGGGTCGGTGCCGTGTACGCGTTCATCGCGTCGTACCTGCTCGTCTGGGCGTTGATCGGCTTGCTCGTTATCGCCGTCTACAGGCCGCACAGCGCCTCGGTGGCCGGCATTTTGGTGGTCCTGGCCGGCGTGTACGAATTCACCCCGGCCAAACGTCACTTTCGCAGGCGCTGCCGTCAGCGAATCGTATCGGGATGGGAATACGGGCTGTGCTGCCTCGGCTCAAGCGCAGGACTGACCCTGATTCTGTTGGCGCTCGGCCCGATGAGCGTCCTCTGGATGTCGGTGGTGGCCGTCTTGGTCCTGCTACAGAAGCTGCTGCCGACCAAACCGGCCATCGATGTCCCGTTGGCCGTCGCGATCGTCGGGTTGGGTCTATTGATTCTGTTTGCACCTGCGGTGATTCCGGGTCTGAGCCCAGCGATAAACCCGGAAATGACCCACATGATGTAGATGTGTTCGACACACCGCCTGAAATACCGGAGTTTGCCGAACCAATAGGAAAAGGAGAAGGCCAATGCTCAAAAACCGGACCGGAACGCGCGAGGAATGGCTTGCCGCGCGGCTCCAATTGCTGACAGCCGAGAAAGCGCTGACCAGACAGGGCGACGAAGTGGCCCGACAACGTAGAGCGCTGCCGTGGGTCCGCATCGACAAGGACTACCATTTCGAAACCCCCGACGGCCAAGCAACACTCGGAGACCTGTTCCGCGGAAGATCGCAGCTCCTCGTCTACCACTTCATGTTCGGGCCCGACTACCAGGCCGGCTGCCCGAGTTGCTCGGCCATCGCAGACGGCTTCGACGCCTCTGTCGTCCATCTAGCGAATCACGACGTCCAACTGCACGCGGTTTCGCAGGCACCACTGGACAAACTGCTGGCATATCAGAGCCGGATGGGCTGGAGCTTTCCGTGGGCCTCCTCGTTCGGCAGCGATTTCAACTACGATTTCGAGGTAACCCACACCGCGGAGCAATGGCAGTCCGGATTTGTCGACTACAACTACCGTGCAATGGATGTTCGACCAGCCGATTCCGGGATCGAAAATCCCTTCATGACCGAGATATCGGCCTCGGTCGGTACCGACTGGCCCACCTACCGCCAGCAAGGGCCCGGACTGAGCGCCTTCATCCGTGACGACGACGAGATCTACCACACGTACTCGGCTTACGAGCGGGGTCTGGACACTGTATGGGGCATGTATCAGTGGCTCGACCGCGCCCCGCTCGGCCGCAACGAAGCGGGTTTCTGGTGGCGCCGGCACGACGAGTACGACCGCGTCTGATAGTCGGCCGCACCCCGCCACATCGTTTTCTGCTGACCAACTCGAGCGCCCCGATCAGCGCCGGCCAAAGTGACCGACGAATGGCGGAAGCGGCGCGAGGGTACGGACTGCCGGTCGAGTGATCGACCTCCTGGGTCGGCTAACTGCCGAACCTCGGCAACGAAGAACGGACTTGATCGCCGGCTTTCACCCTGTCAGTGCCGTAATTGCGCAACGCATGGTGGAAGAAGTCGACGACCGCACGAGTCGTCACCGGCTTCGAACGGAGCAAACCATGGGAGTCAGCCTCACCAAGGGCGGCAATGTTTCACTCACCAAGGAGGCGCCCGGCCTGACCGCTGTGGCCGTGGGCCTGGGTTGGGATGCGCGGACCACCACCGGAGTCGACTTCGACCTCGATGCGTCGGCCATCATGCTCAAGCAGGATGGAAAGGTGCTGTCCAACAAGCACTTCATCTTCTTCAACAACATGATGTCGCCGGACGGATCGGTCGAGCACACCGGTGACAACCTGACCGGTGAAGGTGACGGCGACGACGAGTCCATCAAGGTCAACCTGGCGGCCGTGCCGCCGGAAGTCTCGAAGATCGTCTTCCCGGTCAGCGTCTACGAGGCCGACGCCCGGCAGCAGGGCTTCGGTCAGGTGCGGAATGCCTTCATCCGCATCGTGAACCAGGCCGACGGCAAAGAACTCGCCCGCTACGACCTGACCGAGGACGCCTCCAGCGAGACGGCCATGGTCTTCGGTGAGATCTACCGCGGCGGCGACGGGGCATCGGCCGGCGACTGGAAGTTCCGCGCTGTCGGGCAGGGCTACGCCTCGGGTCTGGCCGGCATCGCGAGGGACTTCGGCGTCGCCATCTGATGTCGGTCGCGGGCCCCGCTGCCCGTCGGGGGCCCGCGTGCGGATTGATGGTCTGTTCCGGGGGGTAACAGACCTTCATGGCACTCATCAACAGTTCTGGCTTCGCCCACGTCCGATTGACCGTCACCGACATCGAACGGTCGAAGGCCTTCTATCAGCAGGTCTTCGGCTGGCCGGTAGCCATCGACCAGTCCGACATCGCTGATCAACCGGGAGTGCGCGACGACCAGACCAGGATCTACGGTGGCACCGTCTTCCAGACGCCGTCCGGCGCGCTCTTCGGCCTTCGGCCGGTAGCCCCCAACGGACAGAAATTCGACTCCGGGCGAACGGGCCTGGATCACGTCAGCTTCATGGTGGAGTCGCGTGACGACCTGGTCATCGCGGAACAGCGTCTGGCCGACGCGGATATCGAGCACGGTCAGGTCACCGATCTGACGGACTCCGGCATCGCCATCCTGTCGTTCCAGGATCCGGACGGCGTCAACTTGGAACTCACCGCGCTTCTATGATCCGACCTCGGCGTCAGCAACAACTATCAACACGCTGCCAAGCGGATGTCCGGAAGGGCTGGGCGACTTCCGCATGGACTACCCACGACAATGATCGGGCACTGGGCAAATCAGGTGGCGGCGGTAGCGATGACCACTAACATTCATCCATGGAAGTCTTCCTGGAGACCGAACGGCTGATCCTTCGGCAATTCACCATGGATGACGTCGACAATCTGGTCGAGCTGGACGGTGACCCGGACGTGATGTTCCACATCACCGGTGGGGTGCTGACCAGTCGGGAGGAAATCGAGACGGATTATCTGCCGGCCTACCTCGACTACTACCGCAGATATGCCGGCTACGGATTCTGGGCCGTGATCGAAAAGGGATCCGGTGATTTCGTCGGCTGGTTCCTTTTCCGCCCGGAGCCCGGTCACCCGGCAGACGAACCCGAGCTCGGCTACCGGTTCCGGAAGCCGTTCTGGGGCAAGGGCTATGGCACCGAAGGCTCGATCGCTCTCATCGACAAAGGTTTCGCTGAGTTCGCGGTGCGGCGGGTGGTGGCGTCGGCAATGGTGGTCAACGTCGGATCCTGGCGGGTGATGGAAAAGAGCGGGATGCGGCGGGTCAGGGTCTTTCACGCGGAATGGCCCTACAAGATTCCGGGTGACGAACAGGGCGACGTCGAATATGCGATCACCAGGGAGGAATGGGAAACCCAGCGGGCCGGACGGGGCTGAGGCCCAGCGCCGGGAACCATCTGCACGCCGCGCGGATGAACTCGTTGACTCCCGTCCCAGGAGTCTCAAACTGGACGAGTTCATCCGCGCGGGGCTAGTTGATCCGCGCGTTGATCCGCGCGGCGGGGGTCAGACGATGACGGTTTCCCGATCGGTGGCCCGCCCGGCGGGGCGGAGCAGGCGCTCGGCGAGCGGGGCGAAGATCAGCCCGATGGCCGACCAGAGGATGAGCTGGGCGGAGACCGAGTACAGCCGGAAGCTGTACAGGTCGTCGGCCGGGAACCCGGGGAAGACGATGTTTCCCTTGGCATCGGTCAGCGGCAGCGGCGTCTCGGTGGCATGCGAGCCGTAGGTGGCCACATTGGCGGCGAGGGTGCCCACCTGCGGCAGCAGCGCCATCACGATGCCGATGGCCACGATAAACGCGCCACCCGCGATCAGGGAGGCATTCCAGTTGCCGCATCGCGACTGCAGTCGCTTGCCCACCAACACGGCGAGAACCAGGAACACGATCGAGGCCAGCACCATGAGCAGGTAGAGACCGCTGCGTTCCTTGATCGTGTCCGCGTGCCCGATCGACGGCGGATTGGCCGGGTACTTGAGGAACGGCACCAGGTAGATCGCCAACAATCCGCCCCCGGCCAGCAGCACCGACAGCGTCCGGGGCCGGAGCAGGCCGACCCGGCCGAGGCAGACGGCGTAGACCACGGCGAACAGCGTGCCCATCGCCGCGCCGAACAGAATCATGCCGGCGCCGATGCCCAGGTTGGCCTGGATGGTCCGACTGAAGATCTCGGGATCCTCCGGGTAGACCGGGAGGCCGAGGGCCTTGTCCAGCGTGTTCTGCGCTGCGTCGCGCGCGGACTCGTAGTCGACGGCCCGGCTGATCACCGGCTCGGCGAAGATGCGGGCGAACAGGAAGGCCAACAGACCGGCGATGGCGCCGGCGAGCAGGCCGCGAAGTAGAAGTCGTTGCGCCATTCTTCAGTTTTCCCTAGCTCGACGGATCGTCAGTGACAGGGGAAGCCGAGGAAATGACGAGCGTCGTGAACGAACTCGTGGATCCCCATGTTGCTGCCGAAAACCGAGGTGGCCCCCTGGTCGACGCCGATGAAGTAGTAGACGGCCAGGGCCAGGAACGCGGCCGTGGCCAGCCAGACGGCCGCCTTGTTCAGGGGGATGACGACCGGGGTTGGTACCGCGTGGGGTGTGGCGGTGCTCATGTGTGGGGCTCCTTCCGGGATCCAGCGTCCCGTTATCGAATGAGGGCATCGCGATGGCCAAAGATCTGACTCACGAATCCGAGGATCCGCACACAGTGGCGCGACCGTGCCGGAATTGCACCGGCTTCCTCACGCCATCACGAGCTCTTAACGTATCGGCCCGACCTCGACGGGGCAAGGCTCGGGGTGTTCCCGTCAGAGCGGCGCCGGATCCTCCGGACCGTCGACGGGGTCGGCCGCCTCCGGGCGCCAGATCACCGCGAGCGAGTGGAACAGGCCGTTGTCGTGCAGCCCGACCAGTTCCCAGGCCCGCGAGATGCCGAAGAGGACGGCCGCGATCATCGCCGCGCACAGCATGTAGACGGCGCCGAGGTTCTGCGGGTGGATGACAAGCCGCAGACCGGCGGTGGTCTCGAAACCGCTGATGATGAGCGCACCGATGGCAATCTGCCGCAGTGCCCGTCCGGTCGCCTTGTCCACCTTGGCCCTGGCTAGCGCAAGTCGCGCGACGGAAAAGCTGTAGACGATGCCGAGCCCGCCGATGACGCACGCCGCCCAGCCGATGTTGGTGTCCGGGAACAAGCCCAGCAAGCCGATGGTCAGGGTGTTGGTGAAGACCAGCAGCGCAGCCGAGGCCTGGGATCGAGCGAGATGAGCCGTGTGCTCATCGCGCATCCGGCGCGGCGCCAGGCTGACCGCGACGAATAGCAGCCCGATCAGTGCACCGGTGACGCCGACGGCTGCGACGAAGAAATCGATGAACGAGTCGGGAACCATTGCTGCAGGCTAGATCAAGCTCCAGCAGCGACGACCTGGCTGCTCGGCTGCCAGTCGGCCGGCGGATCCTCGCCGACGCGTCCGTCCACGGCCTCACGTAGTAGATCCGCGTGGCCGGTGTGCCGCCCGTATTCCTCGAGCAGATCGAACAGCAGCCGACGCAGGCTGAGATGGCCCAGGTCGCCGAACTCGACGTGCACGGGCTGATCCAACCCGCCGCCGGTCAGCGCCACGGCGAGGCGCTCGCGCGACCGCTGGACCGCACCGTCGTACAGCGCATACAAATCAGCGGGCGAGTCGTTCGCCGCGGACGAGAACACCCACTCGTCGGCGTCGTCGCCGTCGGGCGGCCCGCCCAGGCTCGACCAGGGCTCACCCAAGGGAGCGCCGGACAGCCAGCCGGTGAACTTCTCGTCTTCGACGAGGGCCAGGTGCTTGAGCAGACCGCCGAGGGTGAGCGCGGACGCGCCAATTCTCGTGTTCAGGTCTGCGGCGGTCAGGCCGTCCGCCTTCCATCTGAAGGTGGCCCGCTGCCGGTCGAGGGCGCCGAGCAGATGTCCGGTCTCGGTGCCGGCGATGGGGGGTTCCCAGGGCGGTGGGGTCCAACTGCCGCCGGTCTGGCTCGGCTCGATCGCCCCGGGGTCGGCACTACTGGTCTGACCTGCATGTTCCTTCGTTTCGTCAGTCATGACGGCCACGATAGGACGGAATCCGGACGGACCGCTTCCGGATGCGGGCCTGTGCGACACCCGAAACGGGCCGGCCGGAGCTCCGAACTGGATCGGAGGCCCGCCCCTTCCGACGCTCGCAACTAACCTGCCGGGATTCCGGCTAGGCCCAGGTAGGGGCCTTCGTGGTGTTGGATATACCCATGACCAACCCAGACGCGGACGAGCCGCACGCCATCGCGGATACGCAGATGTTCCGCCGTTTCGTCGACGAAGGCCCGAACGGACCCGCGGCCACCGAAGCCAAGACTTTCTGGATGTGGACCTGGCCCGGCTTGCTGGTGCCGATCATCGGGTCCATCGTCATCGTGGCCCTGGTCATCATCCTGCTGACCAACTGAAAGTCCTGCTCGATCAGTGCCCGCGGTGATCCTGGATGGTCAGGCGCGGCCCGAAGCGCGGTTTGAACGCCTGCCCGCTGACCTCCAGCAGTCGCACCGCCCGATGCCGGTGCGGTCGCAGCGGCTCCAGGTATTCCACCATCTCGGCATCGTCGATCGGCCGGCCGAGCATGGTCCAGCCCACCACCCCGGACAGGTGGTAATCGCCGACGGACAGGGCGTCGGCATCGCCCAGCGCGCGTTGTCCGACCTCCGCGGCGGTCCACTCGCCGATACCTGCGACCGACATCAACCGTCGCTTCGCGTCCGCCGGCGCCAACGCGGCGCAGCCTTCCAGCTGGCCGGCGACCCGGGCGGCCGTGACCACGGTCCGAGCCCGCTTCGGATCCACCCCGGCCCGGTGGAAATCCCAGGACGGGACCAGCCGCCACTGCTCGGCCGTCGGCGGCACCCGCATCACGGCGGGTGCCGGCCCGGGCGCAACCGAGCCGTGCCGTGAGACGAGCACGCGCCACGCCCGAAACGCCTCCTTGCCGGTGACTTTCTGCTCCAGGATTGCCGGGACGAGCGACTCCATCACCCTTGCCGTGCGCGGGATGCGTAGCCCACGATGCTGCCGGTGTGCATCGACCAGCTTGGGGTGTTCGGGAGCGAAGGAGGTGGCGTCATCGTGCTCGCCCAGCAGGCCGGACAGCCCTTCGATCAATTGTTCCGATCCGAGACCCCAGGCCTGGCAACGGATCTGATGCGTGCCCTGCTGGGTCAGCCGATACGTCACCGGTCCAGCGGACAGGCTCGAGGTACGCCAGATTGAGCCGTCGGCGCCTTGCTGGTGGCACGGATCGCCCGGGCCGTGGCGCAGCGGACCGATGGTCGCCGCCAGGTCGACCGGCCGATCGGATTCGTGCAGGGTCTCTAACATGTCGACCGCAACTGTAGTGAGTTTCCCGCGCCATTCGGGGGCTGCGCCCCGGCCGGGTCGGGACTAACCTTCGGCCGTGGCCGATGAACGAGACCTGACGCTGACCGATGGCCGTTCGTTGCATCTCTACGACATGGGTACAAAGGGTGCCGCGTTGACCGTGCTCTGGCACCACGGCTCGCCGCAGAGCGGAGCCCTGCTCGAACCGCTGACCGTCGCTGCCGCAGCACGCGGGATCCGAATGGTGTCGTACGGCCGACCGAGTTACGGCGGCTCCAGCCCGCTGCCAGGTCGGGACGTGGCCGCTGCCGCGGTTGACGTCGATCAGCTCGCCGACGCGTTGGGGCTCGGTCAGTTCGCCGTGATGGGCGCCTCCGGCGGTGGTCCGCACGCCCTGGCCTGCGCCGCCCTGCTCCCGGACCGGGTGGTCGGCACGGCCTGCCTGGCCAGCCTTGCGCCACTGACCACGAGCTTCGACTGGTTCGGCGGCATGGTGTCCGATGGCGGGCTGCGTTCCGCGGTCGTCGGTCGCCGGGAGCGCGAGCACTACGCCGAGATCGAAGAATTCGACGTCAACAGCTTCACCTCGGCCGACTGGGCTGTGCTGGCCGGCAGCTGGTCCTCGCTGGGCGCCGACGCCGGCCACGCCGGTGAGGCGTGGCCGGACGGGCTGATCGACGACGACCTGGCCTTTGTGGCGCCGTGGGGTTTCCAGGTCAAGGACATCGCCACGCCCGTCCTGCTCGCCCAAGGCGGGCTGGACCGCGTGGTGCCGCCCGCCCACGCCGACTGGCTATTGCAGAATTGCCCAAACGCCGAGCTCTGGCTACGGCCCAATGCAGGGCACATTTCGATTCTCGAAGCGTGTCCCGTGGCGATGGATTGGTTGCTCGACGCGGTCGATGGTCAGTGAGCGCACCCCTGGCGGGGCCATCCCGCCGCTGCTAACTTCGTCGGGATGAGCGAACTGCCCGACTTCCAACCATCAGCCGCCCGACTCCGCGCGCTGCTGCCGGCAGCGGACGACGCTGATCTGGATGGTAGAACACCGTGCGACCGATATGCGTTGCGGGAACTGCTCGCCCATCTCGTCGGGCTGACTGCCGCCTTTCGTGCCTCTGCCGGTAAGGAGTTCGGTCCACTGACCGCCACGGATCCCAATTCGGTGTGGCCGGTGTTGGAACCGGGATGGCGGGCGCAGCTCGACCAGCAGTTGACGGACCTGGTCAACGCGTGGAATGAGCCGGCGGCCTGGGAGGGCGTGACGCAGGCCGGTGGCACCGAGCTGCCGGCTCAGGTGATGGGTGCCGTGGCGCTGAACGAGATCACCGTGCACGGCTGGGATCTGGCCCGAGCGCTGGGTGAAAACTACCGCTGTGACGAGGAAACGGCCCGCGTCTGTCTGAGCTTCGCGAGCCAGGCAGCGGGACAGGATGGCGGCCCGTTCGGTCCGCCGCGGGAGATCCCGGATGGAGCCCCGATTTTCGACCGGGTGCTGGCGCTGACCGGGCGAGATCCGTCCTGGCCGGTTGGCCCATGAGTATCAGGTCCCGCACCTTCGAGGGCCGGGTCGCGGTGGTGACCGGCGCCGGGTCCGGGATCGGTCGGGCGTTGGCTCTGCAGTTGGCCGGGGCCGGGGCCCGGGTGGCGATCTCCGACGTCGACGAGGGCAGCGCGGCCGAGACGGCGGAAATGGCCGGTGTACGGGCCAGGGCGGATTGCCTGGATGTCACCGATCGGATGGCCGTGTCGGCGTATGCGGACTCCATCGCAGCCGAGTTCGGCGGCGTGCACCTGGTCATCAACAACGCCGGAGTTGCACACGGCGGCAATGTGCTCGGCATGTCATTCGCCGACATCGAGCGCGTCATGAATGTCGATTTCTGGGGTGTTGTCAACGGCAGCAAGGCATTTCTGCCGCATCTGATTGCCTCGGGTCAAGGCCACCTGGTCAATATCTCTAGTTTGTTCGGCCTGGTGCCGATGCCGTCGCAGAGCGCGTACGTCGCGGCGAAATACGCGGTTCGCGGGTTCACCGAAACATTGCGGATGGAAATGCTGGCCGCCAAACTGCCGGTCCAGGTGACCTGCGTCCACCCCGGCGGGGTCAAGACCGCTATCGCTCGCAGCGGCACCGTGAACGCCGGCGAACCAATCGCCGGGCGCTCGGACTATTTCGACCGGAAGCTCGCCCGTACCTCGGCGGAGGATGCCGCTGCCGTGATTCTGCGGGGAGCCGCGCGTGGACGCCCGCGGGTATTGGTCGGGAATGACGCCCGACTGGCGCACCTGATCGAGACGCTCTCCCATCGAACATGGCAGCGGGCGGTGGCGTCCGGGATTCGCCGCTTGCCCTGATCAGTCCCAATTAGTCCGATCAGTCCTCCGGGTCGCCCTTGCGGGACCCGGGCCGCCGACCACGCCTGCTGATCAGCAGCGCCACTGCACCGACGACCAGCAGGATGCCCGCCACCCAGAGCATGCTGCCAACGGCATCAGGCCCGGCGCTCACCGCAAGTGTGTTCACGAGTAGCAGTCTGCCGCACCCACCCCGAGATGATCGGGCAGCCCCGATCCGCGCGTTTCAAGTGCCGCATTCGCGGAAACCGAATGACTACTTCGCCGGACAAAGGGAGAGCTATGTCCACTACCGCAGCGCCGCAGAAGCCGAAGCTCACCAAGGATCAGCGCAATTCGTTCCTGGCCGCCCAGCTGGGTTGGACGATGGATGCGTTCGATTACTTCCTGGTTGTCCTGGTTTATGCCGATATTGGAAAAGAATTTGGCGTCTCGCTGGAACGAATGGCGTTCCTGACCACGGTCACCCTGCTGATGCGGCCCGTCGGGGCCTTGTTGTTCGGCCTGTGGGCCGACCGGGTCGGGCGCCGGATCCCGCTGATGACAGACGTCGTCTACTACTCGATCGTCGGCTTTCTGTGCGCCTTCGCCCCGAACTTCACCGTGCTGTTGATCCTGCGGCTGCTCTACGGCATCGGGATGGGCGGCGAATGGGGGCTGGGAGCTGCGCTGGCGATGGAAAAGATCCCGAACGCGCGGCGTGGCTTCTTCTCCGGTCTGCTGCAGGCCGGCTACTCGATGGGCTACCTGTTCGCGATCCTGGCCTACCAGGTGGTGGTCAACGAACTGGGGCTGTCCTGGCGGTGGCTGTTCGCGCTGAGCATCGTGCCGGCCTTGATCAGTTTGATCATCCGCAGCCGGGTGCAGGAGTCGGAGGCCTGGGAGCGAACCCAGGAAAATCTCAAGGTCACCAAGACGCGTATCCGAGACATCGTGGCCGACCCGAAGATAATCCGCCGATTCATCTATCTGGTCATCCTGATGACGGCGTTCAACTGGATGAGCCACGGTACCCAGGACATATACCCGACCTTCCTGAAGGCCACCGAGGACGGTGGCGCCGCCTTGTCGCCCACCACGGCTACCTGGATCGGCGTCATCTACAACATCGGCGCCATCGGTGGCGGGATCCTGTTCGGTGGGCTGTCGCAGCGCTTCGGTCGGCGCTACACCATCGTGTTCTGCGCCCTGATCGGGCTGCCCATCGTCCCGTTGTTCGCCTATTCGCAGACGGCGGCCATGTTGTGTCTCGGATCCTTCCTGATGCAGGTGGCCGTGCAGGGCGCGTGGGGCGTCATTCCCGCCCATCTAACCGAGTTGTCCCCCGATGCGATCCGCGGGTTCTACCCCGGCGTCACCTACCAGCTCGGCAACTGCCTGGCCGCCTTCAACCTGCCGATCCAGCAGGCCTTGGCCAAGAGTCACGGTTACCCGTTTGCGCTGGCGGTGACCATCATCCCGGTACTGCTGGCGGTGGCCCTGCTGACCTTCTTCGGTAAGGAGGCCAAGGGCGTGCAGTTCGGCCGACCGGCGGATCGGGCCCCACAATCGAGCGCCGTCCGTACCGGCTGAGAGCTCAGCCGCCCAGCCAGCCGGAGACGTCGAGCCGGAAGGCGTGACCGGGCGTCATGGTGCGCAGGTCGGCCTCGAGGTCGCGTAGCCGGTCGGGTCCGATGGCAACCGACCAATTCGCTCGCAGTCGATCGAAGATCGCGGCGGCGCGCTGGAGCGAGTCGATGCCACGCGGGGTCAGCCGCACGAGCTTGCGGCGGCCGTCGCTGGCGTCGTCGGCCCGTTCGACGTATCCCAGACCGGCCAACCGATCCACGGTCTTGCCGGCGGCCTGTTTCGAAATGCCAAGGCGCTGTCCGATCTCCGTCGACGTCGCTCCGCGAAAGCCGATGGCCTGCATGGCAAAGCCGAAGGCCGGCCGAACATCAGGATGACCCTGGGCGGCCAACTCGGCGTGCAACTGGTCGATCAAGGTCCGAAATCCGGCCAGCAAGAGCAGCGGAAGCTCGAAGCCCTTGCCAGAATCGTCAACCACGTTTACGGTATCGTCAACCATGTTGTCTAGTTTACCGGAGGCTTCCCATGACGACCGATGTGTTCATCGATCACACTCTCGATTCGGCGCCGACCGGCTCCCGCCGTCTGATGGAGTCGACGATCCGCCATCTCGGCTCGCTGACACCGGCGGTGGCCCGCCTCGCCGAGTCGCCACAGACCCTGGAAGGATTTCTCAGGGCCAGCGCGCTGTTCGAGACCACGACGCTGGATCCGATCGCCCGCGAGGTGCTGATCATGACCATCGCCACCCGAAACGGTTGTCACATCTGCATCGCCATGCACAGCGCGCGGTTGGCGGCGCTCGGAGTTTCTGCTGAACTCCTTGCTGCGCTGCAGGACTCGAGACCTTTGACGGAACCGGAGCTGGCGGCGATCCAACGGTTCACCATCGCCGTTGTGCAAACCTCGGGGGCGGTCGACGACGTCACCCTGCACGATTTCCTCGCGGCTGGTTACACGAGGGCCAATGCACTCGAAGTGGTGCTGGGTATCGGCACCTACACGATGTCCACGCTGGCCAACCGGCTGACCGGTGCGCCCATGCACTGACCTGACCCCGGCGATGTTGATACCCGGGGCTGCGGTGGATCCCGATCTGCAAGGCTGAGGACATGCAACGGCACGCGGGGCTCTGACGATGGCGCTGCTCCTCCACCGCGCGGAACGGTCGGACGCCCTGGCCACGGCACTGGCCGAGCTGTTGGCCGACCCTCTGGACGACGTGTTCGTGGAAGAGGTCGTCGCCGTCCCGGCGCGAGGCGTCGAGCGGTGGCTCGAGCAGCAACTCTCCCATCGGCTCGGCCGACGGGACGGTCACGCCGACGGCATCTGCGCCGGCCTGCGGTTCCCGTCGCCGGTGGCGTTGATCAACGAGATCATCAACGGGCCTGATCGGCGCGTCGACCCGTGGGCGCCGGATGCGCTGGTCTGGCCGCTGTTGGAAGTCATCGACGAATGTGCCGGCGAGGACTGGTGCCAGACCCTCGGCCGGCATCTGGGCGTGGGTGGGGCGCCGGACGAACAACAGTACCGACGCGGCCGCCGATACGCCGTTGGACGCCGGTTGGCCGGTCTGTTCGACAGCTATTCGACCAACCGACCAGCCATGCTGGCCGATTGGGCCGAGCATCGAGACACCGACGGACTCGGCGCAGCGCTGCCGGTCGATCTGGCCTGGCAGGCTGAACTCTGGCGACGGGTGGGGGAACTCATCGATGTTCCCGATCCGGTCGAGCGCCGGGACCAGGCGGTGATCAGACTTCGTGCAGACGTCGACTCGACCGCTCTGCCCGAGCGGGTGTCGCTGTTCGGCCCGACGAGGTTGCCGAGCGGGCATCTCGAAGTGCTCGCCGCTCTGGCCACCCATCGCGAGGTGCACCTGTGGCTCCCACACCCGTCGCCCGTGCTGTGGGAGCGACTAGCGGGTCGGCTCCCGGACCCGTCGCGACGTTCGGATGACACCGCCACGGCGGCACATCATCCGTTGCTGGCCTCCCTCGGCCGCGACGCGCGCGAATTCCAGTTGACGCTGAATACGACCACCCACATCGACGTCTACCACCGCCCGGAGGCCCTGCCCGAGACCTTGCTCGGGGCGTTGCAACACAACATCCGTGACGATCACGATCCGGCTCAGATCACGATCGCGGAGTTTGACCGCAGCGTGCAGGTCCACGCCTGTCATGGTCCGGCTCGCCAGGTGGAGGTGCTGCGCGAAGTACTCGTCGGGCTGCTGGCCGACGATTCGACATTGGAGCCGCGAGACGTGCTGGTGATGTGCCCTGACATCGAGGTCTACGCCCCGTTGATCGCCGCAGCGTTCGGTCTGGCCGATGTGGTCCCAGAGACGAAAGGCCATCCCGCGCATCGCCTTCGGGTGCGGCTGGCGGACCGTGCGTTGACCCGGACGAATCCGTTGTTGGCCACGGTCGCCCGGCTGCTCGAGCTGGCGGACGGCCGGGTCAGTGCCTCGGACGTCCTCGATCTGGCGTCCTGGCCACCGGTGCGGCGCCGGTTCGGGTTCGATGACGACGACCTCGACCGGCTCGCCCAATGGGTGGCGCAGTCCGGCGTGCGCTGGGGGATCGATGCCCAACATCGCGAACAGTATGGGCTGCAGCGCTTTCCGCAGAACACCTGGCGCACCGGATTGGATCGCATCCTGCTCGGGGTGGCGATGGCCGACGAGGACGGGAATCGGTTGGGTCTGGCGTTGCCGCTGGATGACGTCGGCAGCGGGGACGTGGAGTTGGCGGGGCGGCTGGCGGAGCTGCTGGACCGACTCCAGTTCGCCCTGGATCAGCTCACCGGTGAACGTCCGCTGCAGGATTGGCTGGAGGCTCTGAACGGATCGGTGGATGCTCTGACCGACGTCTCCACCAGTGACGGCTGGCAGCGGGCCGAGCTGCGCCGCGAGCTGGCTGGCGTCACGGAAGCGGCCGGACAACGGGTCTCGATTCGGATGACCCTGTCGGATGTCAGGGCGCTGATGCGCGGGCGGCTCGGTGGCCGTCCGACCAGGGCGAATTTCCGCACCGGCACGTTGACCGTCTGCACCATGGTGCCGATGCGCTCGGTGCCCCATCGGGTGGTCTGTCTGTTGGGGCTGGACGACGGGGTGTTTCCCCGCAATCCCCGACCCGACGGTGACGACGTCCTGGCCCGGAATCCGGCCATCGGTGAGCGCGACGCCCGCGGCGAGGACCGACAGCTGATGCTCGACGCGATTCTGGCCGCGAAGGAGCATCTGGTGATCACCTACACCGGAGCCGACGAGCGCACCGGAGCGACCCGGCCACCGGCGGTGCCGCTGGGTGAGCTGCTCGATTCGCTGGACGAAACCGCAACCGGTGCAGATGGTTCACCGATCGTCCGGCAGATACTGACCCGACACCCTTTGCAACCTTTCGATCCCCGCAACGTGACACCCGGGCTGCTGGGCCGACCCGGGCCGTTCACCTTCGATCCGGTAGCCCTGCGGGGGGCCCGCGCCACCGTCGGGCCCCGGCACCGCCCACCCCCGTTCCTGGCCGAGCCGTTGCCTGCCCGCCCTGATCCCGACGTCGACCTCGCCGATCTGACCGCGCTCCTGCTGCATCCGGCCCGCGGATTCCTGCGCCAACGGCTCGACGTGGCCACCCGGTTCGAGGAGGATGAGCCGTCCGACAGCTTGACCGTCGAATTGGACAACCTGCAGAAATGGGCGGTCGGGGATCGGCTATTGCGCGACCGCCTGTCCGGGATCGACGAGGCGGCCTGCCGTCAGGCCGAATGGCGGCGTGGCGTGCTGCCACCGGGGCCGTTGGGCCAGGCCACCCTGGACGAGGTACTGGGCGAGGTGGGACCCCTGGTGGATCACACCGCGGCCCTGGTCGGGCCGCCCCGCCGATCGGTTGACGTGTTGGTGCCGCTGGCCGGCGGTCGAGAGCTGCGCGGCACGGTGACCGGCGTGCACGCCACTGCGGTAGTGACCATCGGTTACAGCAAACTTGGTGCCAAGCCACAGCTTTCGGTGTGGATAGCGCTGCTCGCGCTCACGGCCGCGCACCCCGACCGGCCATGGACGGCCGTGGCGGTCGGCCGCGGCGAACCCGGTCAACCACGGAGCGCGACCTTCGGCCCGCTCGATCAACAGCAGGCCCGGAGCTACCTGGACGCCCTGGTGGACCTCTACGACCGAGGTCTGCGCGAACCATTGCCGCTGCCCCTGAAGACGTCCGTCGAGTACGCGGGTGCCGTCGCGAAGATGGAGGGCCAGCACGAAGCGGAGTTCCGGGCGCGGCGGGCCTGGACCTCGGGGAAGTTTCCGGGCGAGGACGCCGATGCCGCCCACACTTTGGTCTGGGGACACCTCGCCCCCTACGACGAGGTGTTCGACGAGCCCCCACCGGCCGACGAGACCTGGGCCGGTGAACCGACCCGCCTCGCTGAGCTGTCACTGCGCCTGTGGGCCCCGCTCCTCCAGCACCGCCGGATGGCTTCGCTGTGACCGCGCGAGCGCCCGACCTGCTGGAGCCGATGCCGTTCGACATCCGCGATCCGCTACCCGTCGGCACCACGATCCTGGAAGCCAGTGCCGGCACGGGCAAGACCTACACGGTCGGCGCCCTGGTCACCAGGTACGTGGCCGAAGGTGTGGCCCGGCTCGACCAACTGCTGGTGGTCACCTTCGGTCGGGCCGCCAGCCAGGAGCTCCGCGAACGGGTTCGCGAGCAGCTGGTCAGTGCTGAACGGGCGTTGGCCGATCCGGTGAGCGCCCGCCGGCACGATAACGAGCTGATCGTCCTGCTGGCCGAGGCCGACGACCTGGAAGTGGGGGTCAGGCGGGGTCGGCTCACCCGGGCCCTGGCCGATTTCGATGCGGCCACCATCGCCACCACGCACCAGTTCTGCCAGCAGGTGCTGTCCGGACTGGGTGTTGCGGGGGACAGCGATTCCGGCTCGACGCTGGTCGAGAACCTCGACGACCTGGTAGTGGAGGTGGTGGATGATCTGTTCGTCCGACGGTTCGGCGCCGCCGGCGCGGAGTCTCCGCCGATCAATCGTGAGATGGCACTGCTGTTGGGCCGCAGGGCGGTCGACGATCCGGACGCCCGGCTCGAGCCGTCCGCCGAGCCGCCGGATTCGGTGTCGGCGTTGCGCTTCCGCTTTGCCGTCGCGGTCAGGGCCGAGGTGGACCGCCGCAAACGCCAGCGCGGATTGCTCGGGTACGACGACCTGCTCAGTCGCCTCGCGGACGCGCTGCAGCCGGATGGCGCGGCGGCCAGGTTGCGGATGCAGGACCGCTGGAAGATCGTCCTGATCGACGAATTCCAGGACACCGATCCGGTGCAATGGGACGTGCTGCGACTGGCTTTTGCGCAGGTCGCCACCCTCATTCTGATCGGCGACCCGAAGCAGGCCATCTACGCCTTTCGGGGTGGCGACGTCTACACCTATCTGGCTGCGGCCAGAACCGCTGATATCCGCGCCACCCTCGGCCGGAACTGGCGCAGCGACGCGCCGCTGGTGGACGCGTTGCAGGTGCTGTTCGACGGGGCTGAACTGGGTGATCCGGACATCGTCGTCCGGCCGGTCCGGGCCGCCAACGCCGGGTCCAGGCTGTCGGGGGTGCCGGCGCCGGCCCCGCTTCGACTGCGGGTGGTGAAGCGGGCCCAGTTCGGCAAGAACCCGCGGCAAAAGGTCCCGATCGCCCAGGTTCGCCCTTTGATCGCGAAGGATCTCGCTGCGGACGTGGCGCGGCTACTGGCCTCCGGCGCGCGTTTCGACGATCGGCCGCTGGTCGCCGGTGATGTCGCGGTCCTGGTGAACACTCACGTGCAGGCGGCCATGATCCGGGAAGCCCTTGCCGTGCACAAGGTTCCGTCGGTCACCGCTGGAGCCGGCAGTGTTTACGCCACCCGGGCCGGCGAGGACTGGCTCACGTTGCTGGAGGCGTTGGAGCAGCCGCACCGCGCCGGTCGGGTGCGCGCGGCGGCCCTGACGCCGTTTCTGGGCCGGACCGCTGCGGACCTGGATCAGGGCGGGGATGGCCTGACCGACGAGCTGGGCGCCATGCTGCGGGTCTGGGCCGGTTTGTTGCAAACCCGCGGCGTGGCTGCGGTTCTCGAAGTGATCTTCGCCGAGCAGAACCTGCCGGGGCGGCTGTTGGCGGAAGTGGACGGCGAACGTCGGCTGACCGATCTGCGGCACCTCGGCGAGGGCCTGCAGGCTGCGACCGCCGAGGAGGGACTCGGGCTCGCCGCCTTGGTCGGTTGGCTGCGTCGGCGCCGTTCGGAGGCTGCCGTCGACCAGAGCACAGAGCGGATCCGCCGGTTGGACAGCGATGCCGCCGCCGTCCAGGTGATGACCCTGCACGTCAGCAAGGGCCTGCAATTTCCGGTGGTCTACCTGCCGTTCGCCTCCGACCAGTGGATCAATGACGAGCCAAATGTGCTGCTGTTGCACGACGATGCCGGCCGGCGCGTGCTGGACGTCGGCGGATTCAGCTCCGATGGTCGGGAGGACCGCGGTCGACGCGCCGCCCAGGAATCGGCGGGAGAGACGCTGCGGCTGTTGTACGTCGGTCTGACCAGGGCCCAGTCCCAGGCCGTGACGTGGTGGGCGCCTTCGTACATCACGGCAGACTCGGGCCTGCATCGTGTGCTGTTCGGTCGATCGGCCGGCGGCGGCCGGATTCCGGACCAGGTCGCCCTGCCCGGTGACGACGAGGTCCGCGAACGGTTGGATGCATTGCAGGCCAGGGGCGGACCTGCGGTCGAGGACGCGGTACCGGCGCCCTTCGTCGCGGCGCCGAGCGCGCCGACCTCGGATACGGGCTTCAGTGTCGGCATGTTTCTCCGAGCTGTCGACACCTCGTGGCGCCGGGCCTCGTACAGCGCGTTGTCCGCAGCCGGTGAGCAGGCCCTGCCCGGGGTGGCGAGTGAGCCGGAGACCGGTGAACGGGACGACGAGGTGATAGCCGGCGAGATTGGACCCGAGGGCCTGGGTGGTAGTGATCCTGGGGGTGACTCGGACGGTGGTGACTCGGACGGTGGTTTGGGGGCCGACAATCAGCTGCGGGCCGTGCTGTCGCCGATGGCCGACCTGCCGGCGGGAACCCTGTTCGGCACCCTGGTCCACGCGGTGCTGGAAACCGTCGACCCGCAGGCGATGGATCTGCTCGGGGAGCTGCGGATGCGGAGCGCGGAGCAGCTGACGCGGCATCCTGGCGAGGTGACGCCGGACCAACTCGCAGCGGCCCTGCTACCGGTCATGACCACCCCGCTCGGTCCGCTCGCGGGCGGGTTGGAACTGCGTGACTTCAGTACCCGGGATCGGTTGACCGAGCTCGATTTCGAACTGCCGCTGGCCGGCGGCGATCGGCCGTCCGCCGACGTCACGCTCGGCGAACTGGCGCCGTTGCTGCGGCGCCATCTGAGCGGAGCCGACCCGATCGTCGACTATGCGGATCGATTGGCCTCGCCGGAGATGTCGTGGCAGGCGCTGCGCGGCTACCTCACCGGGAGCCTGGATGCGGTGCTCCGGCTGCCCGGGCCGCGTTACCTGATCGTCGACTACAAGACCAACTGGCTGGGTGGGGATGGTGGGGAGCCGCTGTCTGCCTGGCACTACCGGCCGGCCGCGCTGCGGGAGGCGATGACCCACTCCGACTATCCATTGCAGGCTCTGCTCTATTCCGTTGCGCTGCATCGATTTCTGCGCTGGCGGCAGCCGGGGTATGTCCCGGAGCAACACCTTGGTGGTGCGATGTACCTGTACGTGCGCGGGATGTCCGGCGCCCACACCCCGGTGGTCGACGGGGAGCCGTGCGGCGTCTTCGGGTGGCGGCCACCGGCGGCGATGGTCGAAGAGCTCTCCACGCTCTTGGATCAGGGCGCGAGATGAGCGCGGACGGCTGGGCCGGTGCACCGGGGACGATTGATGCTTTTGACGTTCGGATCGCCGCCCGGGCCACCGGATTGCTTCGGGTGTTCAATCTCGCGGAGGTATTGACCGCGGCGGATGTGCACGTGGCGGACCGGTTGGCCGACCTGGCCGGTGAGCCGGACGAGTCGGTCCGGCTCGCATTGGCGCTGGCCGTCCGGGGGGTACGCGGCGGGTCGGTCTGCGTTGACCTCCAGCAGGTTTCGCGGATCGATCCGGCATTGCCCTGGCCGGACGAGTCGACCTGGGCGGCCAGGGTGAACCGCAGTGTGTTGGTCGGGCCGGGGCGTCCGCTGCGCTGGGACCTCGATCTGCTGTACCTGGACCGCTACTGGCGCCAGGAGGATCAGGTACGCGCCGACCTACTGGCCAGGGAGCGGGCGTTGCCGCCGTCGGTGGACGCGAAACTACTGCAGGGCAGCCTGAATCGCCTCTTCGAACCTGACTCCGGCCAGCGACTGGCGGCCGAAGTGGCGACCGGACGATGGACGACGGTGCTCGGCGGCGGCCCGGGCACCGGCAAGACCACCACCGTGGCGCGACTTCTCGCTGTCCTGCACGAGCAGCACGGTCCGGGCCTGCGGGTCGCGCTCGCAGCACCGACCGGAAAGGCCGCTACCCGGTTGCAGGAAGCGGTGCAGCATGCCACTGCCGCGTTCGGGCCGGCGGACCGGGAGCGTATCGGCAGCGTGACGGCGTCCACCCTGCATCGACTGCTCGGCAGTCGACCCGGCGATCGGAACCGCTTCAAGCACGATCGGGACAATCGGTTGCCGCACGATGTGGTGGTCGTCGACGAGTCGTCGATGCTCTCGTTGACCTTGATGGCCCGACTACTCGAAGCGGTGCGCCCCGATGCCCGGTTGGTGCTGGTCGGCGATCCCGATCAGCTTGCTTCGGTGGAGGCCGGTGCCGTGCTGGCCGACCTGGTCGGCGGACTGCTGGCCCGACCGGCGCCTACGTCGTCGCTGCCGGTGGGCACGGACGAGCGCGGTCGCCATGGGGTGGTGGTACTGGGCACCACCTGGCGGTTCAGCGGCGCCATTGCTGATCTGGCCACGGCTGTCCGGGACGGCGACGCGGACGCGGCCATCACGGTCCTGGACCGGCACGACCCGGCCCTCGAGCTCACCGAGGCGGAAACCGCTATCCGCGCCGATGTGGTCGAGGCGGCCACCGCGATCCGAGAGGCGGCCTTGGCGGGAGACGCCCGAGCGGCGTTGGCGCACCTGGACCGCCATCGGGTGTTGTGCGCCCACCGGTCCGGGCCGTTCGGGGTCGACTCGTGGAGCCGCAAGATCGAGCGCTGGCTGGCCGATGTTCCTGGCGACCCGCGTGAGGGCGAGTGGTATGTCGGCCGTCCGCTGCTGGTCACCGTCAACGACTACGCGCTGGGCCTCTACAACGGCGATACCGGAGTGGTGGTCCGACAGCCGGATGGCAGCGTCCGGGCCGTTTTCGCCCGGGTCCCACAGTTGGTCGACTTCGCGCCCAGCCGACTGTCAGAGGTGCAGACCGTGCACGCTATGACGGTGCACCGGAGCCAGGGCAGCCAATTCGAACGGGTGACAGTTGTTCTCCCGCCGGTCGATTCGCCGCTGTCCACCCGAGAAATGCTCTACACGGCGCTGACCAGGGCGCAGCAGCACGTGCGCCTCGTCGGCACGGTGGCGGAACTGCGTGCCGCCGTCGGTAATCCGGCGGCCAGGGCGAGCGGCTTGCGACTGCGGCTCGCCGCCGGCTGAGCGTTCCAACCGGTCGCGTATGACCCAGCCGCGTTTCGACCCGGCGGTTCTCGCGGGGCCACACGCGGCGCACGTGCCGCCGGTCGCGCAGGTCGGCGCCCGCTGAACGGTTCAATTGCTGGGTCGGTCGGGGCGTCGGGTGCGGAATACTGGCCGAGCCCACTTCACGATGATCATCCGGAACGGAGCCCGCTGCGTCATGCGTCGTGTTGCGATCGGTCTATCGCTGCTGATGCTGGCGTCGTGCACGGCGACCAGCACATCAGCGGTGACCACGGTGACGCGCTCCGTCACCGCGAGCGCAGCTGCCGTCCGCCAGTGCACCCGCCACCGCGGCTTCGTCATCCCTGGCGGCCAGCTCGCCGGACGTCAGCTCGTCCCCGACCAGCCGGTCATCGACGTCGTCTGCCCCGGCGAGCAGCAGCGAGTCCGGCGGCAGTTCGCTTACTTCAGCCACCGGCACCACCGATCCGGCGGCGCCGCCGACCGGTTGCGCCGCCCGCACGTTGGCGACGATGAGTCCTGCTCAGCGGGTGGGCCAACTGCTGATGGTGGGCATTCCCGCGGACGGCATCACCTCCAGCCTGTCCGAGGTCGACTCGCTGCCGGTCGGCGGCGTCTTCCTGTCCGGCAAGTCCACCGCCGGCTCGACGTCGCTGGCGGCGGAGATCGCCGAGCTGCAGAAGGCGGCCGGAAAGGTGTCAGGGGCGGGGTTGCACGTCGCCGTGGATCAGGAGGGCGGATACGTGCAGAGTCTGCGCGGACCGGACTTCCCGCCCATCCCGTCGGCCGTCGAACAGGGTCAGGAGTCGACGGAGACGTTGTCCGCCAACACTTCGCAATGGGCAAGCCAATTGGTCGAAGCCGGCATCACGTTGGATCTGGCCCCGGTTGCCGACGTGGTGCCGGAGGGCACCGCCTCGGACAATCCGCCGATCGGAGCCCAGGACCGGCAGTACGGCTCTGATCCAGAATCCGTCAGCGACTCGGTGGTCACCGTCGTCAAGGCCATGCTCGGGGTGAAGCTCGGGACCACGGTCAAGCACTTCCCGGGGTTGGGGCGGGTCACCGCCAACACCGATACCTCGGCGGACGTGGTCGACGACCAGACCACCGCGGACGACGCCTTTCTCCAGCCCTTCCAGGACGCCATCGACGCCCACACCACGGCGGTGATGGTCTCCTCTGCGCGGTACCCACAACTGGACGCCGAGCAGATCGCCGCCTTCTCCGAGCCGATCATCACCGGCCTGTTGCGAAACAAGATGCACTTCAAGGGTTTGGTGATCTCCGACGATCTCGGCGCTGCCGTAGCGGTCAGCAGTGTCAGCGTCGGGCAGCGCGCGGTCAGATTCGTCCAGGCCGGCGGCGACATGGCGCTGACCGTCCAAGCGTCGGACCTGTTGCCGATGTCGGCCGCCCTCACTGCGCAAGCCGCGGTATCACCGGCCTTTCGGACCAAGGTGAACGCCGCCGCATTGCGCGTGTTGGCCAGCAAACAGTCACTGGGCAGGCTGAACTGTCGCTGACTTTCAGACCGCTGAAGTAACAGTCAGATGAACCCGGCTTGACCCGATGTGAACTGGCCGAGGGCGGCGTGCCGGCACGGAAGTGCTGGTGGGACCATTTCCAGGTGCCTACATCTGACAATGACAGCATCGCGTATCCGGCCCCTGGCTCCCGCCCGTCGCGGAGCGTTCGCGAACACGTCTCGCCGCATGTCATCGTGCTGTTCGGCGCAACCGGGGACCTGGCCAGACGCAAGCTGCTCCCCGGGCTGACGCACCTGTCACTCTCGGCTCTGGCGCCCGACGTGCAGGTGGTCGGGACGTCGCTGGAGGAGATGGACGATGTCTCGTTCCGGGAGTTCGCCCGCCAGGCGGTCTCGGAGTTCGGCACCCACAAGCTCACCGAGGACCAGTGGTCGTCGTTCGCCGGCAAATTGCACTACGTGCCGCAGAGTGCAGGCCCCAGTGCTCTCGCCGAGGCAGTGGCGAAGGCGGAGGCGGAACTCGGGCCCGAGGTGTTGCGGTTGCACTACCTGAGCGTTCCGCCCAAGGCCGCCCTCGCGGTGATCACCATGCTCAAGGACGCCGACCTGGTACAGCGCTCGCGGGTGGTCATGGAGAAGCCGTTCGGCACCGATCTGGACAGTGCCATTGCGCTCAACGACCAGGTCCACGAGACGTTCTTCGAGAGCCAGGTCTTCCGCATCGACCATTTCCTCGGCAAGGAACCGGCCCAGAACATCCTGGCCTTCCGTTTCGCCAACGGCCTGTTCGAGCCGATCTGGAACCGCAACTTCATCGACCACATCCAGATCGACATTCCGGAGACGCTCGGCCTCGACCGCCGCGCCGAGTTCTACGAATCGACCGGTGCCTACAAGGACATGGTGGTCACCCACCTCTTCCAGGTTCTGGCCTTCGTGGCGATGGAGCCGCCGACGGCCTTGGAGCCGCGGGCGATCAGCGAGGAGAAGAACAAGGTCTTCCGGTCGCTGTTGCCGATCGAGCCGCAACACGTCGTGCGCGGCCAGTACCAGGGGTATCGGGGCGAGGCCGGTGTCGCACCGGAGTCGGACACCGAGACCTTCATCGCTCTGAAGGCCCGGATCGACAACTGGCGTTGGGCAGGCACCCCGTTCTACCTCCGCACCGGTAAGAAGATGGCCGAGGGCCAGCGGATCATTTCCATTGCGTTCAAGGAGGCGCCCAAGAGCATGTTTCCAGCGGGCTCCGGGGTCGGCTCCCAGGGTCCCGACCACTTGACCTTCGACCTGGCTGACGCGTCCAAGGTCTCACTCTCGTTCTACGGCAAGCGCCCTGGGCCGGGCATGCGGCTGGACAAGCTCTCCATGCAGTTCGCCACTCAGGAAACCGACCGCGCCGCCGATGTTCTCGAGGCCTACGAACGCCTGATCCTGGACGCGATGCGCGGGGATCACACCCTGTTCACCACCGCCGAAGGTATCGAAAGCCTCTGGGAGCGTTCGATTCCGCTCCTCGACGACCCGCCCGCGGTGAAGCCCTACGCGCCCGGTACCTGGGGCCCGAACGCCATCCACCAGTTGATCGCGCCGCACGCCTGGCGACTCCCGTTCGAGCGGGTCTGGCGCGAGAGGAAGTAGCTCTTCATCGTCCCCGCGGCACTTGTAGTACTCCGCACCGCCTGTAGCACCGTCAGCGGTGCTACAGGCGCCCAGCGGTGCTACGGGTGCCCAGCGGTGCTACGGGCGTGCGCCTTCAGACTCCGGTCATCAGATCGGTCTCGGTGATCCCGGGGCCCTGCCCGAGCCGGATGAACCACTCGACGCCGAACGAGTAGGCGAACACGTCTTCGGGCATGGCCAGGAAGAAGGATTCCTCGCTGATCTGGCTGGCGTGGGCGCGCATCGCCGCCCGTTTCTGCTCGGTGTACGCCGCCACGTCGACCTGCGCAGTCAACTCCACCTCCGGCTTGCCGAAGTTGGCGTCGTCCCCGTCGATCTCCGGGATCTCGAGTCCGGCCTCCTTGGCCTGCGCCGCAAAGGCTTTCATTCCCCGCCGCATGTAGTCCCGGTTCATGGTGGCCTGGTAGACCCGTCGGGTCCCGGCCAGCTCTGCCGCCCGTTGACCGACCCGGTGCACCTGGATGTGGTCGGGGTGCCCGTACCCGCCGTTGTCGTCGTAGATCGTCAGGACATCGGCGCTCTCCGCGAGAAGGATGTCGGCCAGCCGGAGGGCGGCCTCTTCGACGGGTGCGGTCCAGAAGGAGCCCGGTAGGTCGTTGGTCGGCTCGCCCATCATCCCGGAGTCCCGGTAACCCAGGAATTCGACTCGTTGGACACCGAGAATGTCTGCGGCAGCTTGTGTTTCGGCCACCCGACGGGACCACAGTTGTTCGCCTTCGGCGAGGAAACCATCCGGCACCTCGCCGTGCTCGCCGCGAGTGGCGACCACCAGCACGACCCGGTGCCCCTCGTCGGCAGCCTTGCGCATCACCCCGCCACAACTGATGCACTCGTCGTCCGGGTGAGCGTGAAAGCTGACCAGTGTTGCCATCCGCCGACGGTACCGCTCGTACCATCGACAGGGATGACAACTCATGCGATTACGCGCGCGGCAACTTCCTCCCTCGACAAGCTGCTGGACGCCTTGGTGGTGCCGGGCTTCAGTTCGATCGGCCCGGCGCTGCGCCGACACTGGTGGTCACCGGACGCCGGTCCGTTCACCGGTCCTGCGGATATCATCGTCACCGGAGCGAGTTCCGGTCTGGGCGAAGCGAGCGCCGCCGGGCTGGCCGCGCTGGGTGCCCGGGTGCACCTGGTGGGCCGGAACGCCGACCGCCTGATCACGGCCACGGATCGAATTCGCGAGCAGCTGCCCGAGGCAGATCTGGTGGTGCACGAGGCGGACATCAGCGACCTGGATTCGGTGGCAGCTCTCGCCGGCGCTCTGCCAGACGGGCCGATTCGCGCTGTGATCCACAACGCCGGCGTCATCCCACCGGAGCGCACGCTGTCGAAGCAAGGGCATGAGATGGCTTTCGCTACCCATGTTCTCGGTCCACTGGCCCTGACTTTCGCGCTCCGCGAGCGGCTGCAGGCGGATCGGGACGGCCGGGTGATCTGGATGTCGTCCGGGGGCATGTATTCCGCGCCGCTCGTCCGGGACCTGGAGTTCAGCATCGGCGAATACCAGGGCGTGCGGGCCTACGCGCGGACGAAACGGATGCAGGTGGTGATCGCCGAGCAGCTGGCCGCGCACTTCGCCGACCGGCATGATCCGGTCGTGCACAGCATGCACCCGGGTTGGGCCGCGACCCCGGGGGTGACCGGTTCGATTCCGGGGTTCGCGAAGCTGACCAAACCCATCCTGCGCACCCCGGCCGGCGGTGCCGACACCGCCGTCTGGCTCGCGGCGGCGGATGTCCCGTCGCACAGCTCCGGCGGCTTCTGGCACGACCGCCGCGTCCGATCCACCCACTACCTTCCCTGGCAGCATGACGATCCCGCGCTCCGCGATCACCTCTGGCAGTCGAGTCTGGCCGCGATCGGCGTCGAAATCGCCTAGAACCCGAGTTGCTCCCGGCCGGTCTGGTTCAGGTCGGCCAGGGTGGGCCGTTCGGCCCAGCTGACCTCGTAGTCCTCCGCCGCGAAATCGCTCGGACTGACGCCAGCCAGGAAGGCCTCGCCGCATGCCCGGGCGTAGGCGGCGTTCTTCTCGCAATACGGAGCGGCCGGGATGTACATGACGTTGCCCCAGCCCTGCTGGTTCTCCACCGGGCCGACCGAGTGGATACCGTCCGCGTGCCACCAGACGGTGTCGCCGGGCTCGACCGTCGGGATCGGGGTGAGCGCAGGCAGCAACAGCTCGTGGTACTGCTCGGTGATCGGCAGCGACTGACCGTTCGCCGCTCCGCACAGGTCGTCATCGGGGACGTCGTCCTGCAACGCCCGCAACAACATGTAGGCCATCGCATTGACGATCGGAACCACGTGCAGCACACCATCTTCCGGATGCATCTCAGACAGCGCGGTCCAGCCCTGGAAGGTCCGGAAGGCCGAACACATGACAGTCGACGAGAACTCGTGGACCTCGGTCCGGTAGGCGCCGTCCCACGGGTCGTATTTGCGCCAGTCGCCGGAGAAGACATGCCGGAATACGCCGTGGTAGGCGGGCAGCAGCCAGCGCTCCACCGACCCCGAATCGGTATGCGCGGAAAGGCCACCGGAGTTGGTGCCGGGCGCTCGACGGCGAACCCGATCCGGGTAGGCGGTGTCGCGGCTCGGGTCGAACCAGATCTGGCCTTCCGACTCGGACTTCCAGAAACTGTTCAGGAACTGCCGGGTGGCCACCATTCGCGGATCCTCGCGGGCCTCCATCTGTGGCTTGGACCAGTAGATGGGGAAGATCGACGGTTTGGCTGCGGCGAGACCGCCGAACACCCCGTCGTCGACGTACTGATACACGTCGTCAAAGTTGTTGTTGTCCAGGTACTTCACCAGCTGGGCATCCCAATCCTCGGCCTGATGCCGGGGGAAGGTGCCCTTGACCACGGCGCAGCCTCGTTGGCGGATCTTGGCCAGCAGGTCGTCGGGAACCGTGCCGGCGGCGATGTCGGTGTACTGCACGACCGGCCAGATCTGCTCACCGGATTCCCGCGCCGCGACAATTCGGGCCACCTGTTCCCGCATCTCCTGCTCGATGTCGGCGAATGCGCCGGCGTAGTCGCCGATCTGCTCGCGCAACTGACGTCTTCACCTGCCGGATCGCGGAAGGAAAGTCGGCCGGCAGTTCGGCGGTGGTCACAGCGTCGTGAGAGGTCATCGCGATCCGATCTGGTTAGGAATGATTACTAGAACTGCCAGCTACTGTATGACGCGTTGCAGACAAGGGCAAGGGGTGTGATGGACGAGTCCGACGACAGCACCGTCCGGGAGCTGCCGCGTCTGGCTCTGCTGCGCGAGATGACGGACAAAACCGTTCTGGAGCAGGTGTTCTCGCACGTCCAGGTCACCCGATTCGAGCTGGCCGCCGCCACCGGCATCTCGAAGCCCACCATCTCCGAATCCGTTCGACGGCTCGAGCTCGCCGGGCTGCTGGAGTCCGCCGGAGCGATGGCCGGCCGTCGAGGCCGGGTTCCGACGTACTACAAACTCGCGCAGCGGGCCGGGTGGGCGCTCGGTCTCGAGGTGGACCAGGCCGGCACCCGGATCCGTGCCGTCGATCTGCTGGGCAGCGTGATTACGGACCGCGACTATCCGCCGGTCGGTCACGGTGATGCCGCCGCGCAGATTGCGTTGCTGCATCGCGTGGTGCGGACCGCGGTCAAAGCCGGCACCGCGTCACACGGACGGCTGCGGTCCGCGGCTTTTTCGGTCGCCAATCCCGTCGACCCGGTCAGTCAGGCGATCATTGCCATGCCGGACTCGCCGTTCCCGGAAGGGCATGTCCGGCTCGACCAATTGCTGCCCGACCTCGGTGACGCCACTTTGTTGGTCGACAACGACGTCAACTTCGCCGCCCTCGCGGAACGAGCATTCGGACTGGCCCGAAAGGTGAGCAGTTTCGCCTACCTGTACGTGGGAGCCGGAATGGGTCTGGGCCTGTTCATCGGCGACAACTTGGTCCGCGGTGCTCATGGCTTGGCCGGCGAGATCGGCGAGCTGTTGGCTCCCGCCACGGGCCGCCCCACGTTGGCCCGCGTGTTGAGTGAGGCTGGATTCGGCGGTGCGGTGGCTCCGGCGCTGAACGTCGACGCGGTTCTGGCCATCCTGGACGCGCCCGCAGCGGCGGACGGACAGCGGGCCGAACAGCTGGTGGCGGCAGTCGGAGACGCGATCCGGGCCACCTGCGCCGTTGTCGATCCGGAATTGATCGTTCTCGGCGGCCCGATCGGCAGCCATCCCGTCATCGTGGATCGCGTCCGGGCCAGAGTCAGCGCGGACTGGCCCGGCCCGGTGCGGATCGAGCACACCACCCTCGGTGAATGGCCGGCCTTGCAAGGCGCCGTGCGCGCAGCGCTCGACCGTGGGCGCGCCACGCTGGTCAAGCCGTCCTAGTCGGGCGAACTCTCGACAGTTTTGCCGCACCGTGCGCCACGCAACGCCAGAAGATCTTCAGGTCGATCGACGGAATAGAACCGGATCCGGCTGAGTTGGACAGACCAACTCAGCAACCTAAGGATGGTTCGAAATGACAAACATCAACGGCGCCAACGTGCTGGTCACCGGCGGAAACCGCGGCCTGGGCAAGGCGCTCGTCGACGAGCTGCTGGCCGGCGGCGCCGCGAAGGTGTACTCCGCGTCCAGGACTCTGCAAAGCAGCGACGACCCACGCATCGTGCCGATTGCCCTGGACGTCACCGACCTCGAATCGGTCCGGCGCGCCGTGCTCGCTGCCCCCGACGTCTCGATCGTGGTGAACAACGCAGGCCTGGTCTCCGGCACCCGCATTCTGGACGAGAACATCGACGGCATCCGGATCGATCTGGAGACCAACCTGTTCGGCACGTTGAACGTGGCGCGGGCGTTCGCGCCGATCCTGGCGCAGCACCCGCAGAGCGCCTTGCTCAACGTTCACTCCGTGCTGTCCTGGTTCGCCACCGGCAGTGGCTACGAGATCTCCAAGGCGGCGGTCTGGTCGGCGACCAACGGGCTGCGGGTGCTGCTGGCCGACCAGGGCACCGTGGTCACCGGCCTGCATGTCGGCTACATGGACACCGACATGGTCAGAGACCTGGACGTACCGAAGACCGACCCGGCGCTCATCGCCAAGCAAGCCGTGGCCGCGATCGAAGCAGGCGACTACGAGGTACTGGCCGACGACGTGAGCCGTCAGGTCAAGGGCAACCTGTCGGCGCCGATCAGCGCGATGTACCCCCAGTTGGTCACCAACTGACGCTGGGTCGCTTCGCCGGGCGACCGGTAGCACCCCGAGTCACCCGTAGGACGGTCAGCCGTGCTACGGGTGGGTTTGCGTGCTACGGGTGTGGCCTGGTGCTACCGGCGTGGCCTGGCGCTGCGGGCGTGGCCTGGCGCTACGGCTCAGACCGCAGCCGCGGCGGCTTTGGCAGCGATGCGGGCCTGCACCTCGGGGCGGCGCAGCGGCGGGACCGTCAGCGGGGGCTGTTTGCGCGGGGGCAGGTCGGCCAGCAGGTGGCCGGTGATGTGGGCGATCTCGGCGACGGCGGCCTCGAAAACCGCCCGGTTGCTATCGGACAGCTTCTGGATCCCGGTGACCTTGCGGACGTACTGCCGCGCGGCCGCTTCGACCTCGTCGTTGGTGGCGGCCGGCTCGAGACCGCGGAGCTCGGTGATGTTTCGGCACATACCCCAATTTTAACGCCGGACCAGCGGTGATGTGGCGGGATCAGGCGGCCGCTCTGGTGAAGACCGGCAGGTAGCCCTGGCTCTGTCCGGACGCTGTCGGGTGGTAGGACTCCTCGATATCGGCGAGGTCGACGGCATGCAGCCATTTGTTACCGCTGCACAACTGGTGCCCGACGAACGCCGATCGAACGTCGCCGAAAGTGAAGCTATGACGGCTGGCGGCCAAAGCGATTTGACCGTCGACGACGTTGATGCCCTCGTCGATCTTGGCCCGTGACGTCGAGGAAAGGCCGATGCAGAAGAAGACGTTCAGCTGGTAGAACGCGGGATAGCCCAGGACGACCACCTTCGCGCTCGGTGCCCTGGCCCGGATAGCGTCGTAGGCGGCGTCGAGTTTGCCGGGCAATGCGTTGGTGGCAACGGCCTCCGCGGCATTGACCGCGGAAACACAGGCCGACGTGCCGTGCAGTGCGCACGTGGTCATGATCGTGGAGAAGCCCACGTCGTTGCCGCCGGCGGTGACGCTGACCAGGCTGGTGTCGGCCGGAATGCTCTGGGCCTGCACGGCGACGTCGTTGGTCGTCGCGCCGGCACAGGCCAGGGAGACGTACCGAACACCGGCGTGCGTGGCGCTCCAGAGCGCCGAGAACGCCTGTGGGCTCCGATCGCAGCTACCGCCGCTGTAGCTGCTGCCGGCGCCCAGCCCGGACGAGTACGAGTCACCGAGGGCGGCGTACCCGGGCGTGGCCGCCTGCGCCGGCGTAGCAACCAATGCGGTCAAAACGATCGCAACCAAGGACAGGGCCAGCAAACGCACAGCACGCATCGAGAACTCCAAGGTGGATTCGCCAACCGCAACGGGCAAGGTTTACCACCCGACCGCGACTTCGGCGAGCTGAGAGCCTCGCCATTTGACTTCGAGCGCGCTCGAAGTCGTACCGTCGACGGCGTGACCGTGATCGGCGAAGCAGTACCAGAGAGTTCGGCACCGGACAGCTCGGCACCGGCGACCGCTCTGAGCATCTCCGATGCTGCGAGCGTCACCGGTGTCACGGTGCACACGTTGCGCTACTACGAACGGGTCGAGCTGCTGGATCCGGTGGCGAAGAATCAATCAGGGCGGCGTCGCTTCGGCGACAGTGACCTGCTTCGGATCGACTTCATCGGACGATTGCGCGCCACCGGTATGCCCATCCGGGAGATTCGGCGCTACGTCGAGCTCATCAGGGCGGGCGAACACACCGAATCCGACCGCATCGCGCTGCTGGAGGCGCACCGGGTCAACGTCGAGCGACAGCTGCGGGAGATTCAGTGCAGCCTCGACGCCATCAACACGAAGATCGACAACTATCGCGCCAAGCGGGCAAGGAGCACAGCAGGATGACTCTCGGCACCAGGAAACTCGGACCCGATCTCGAAGTATCGGCACTCGGACTCGGCTGCATGGGAATGTCGGAGTTCTACGGGCAGGGCGACGACGCGGAGTCGACGGCGACCATCCACCGGGCACTCGATCTCGGGGTCACTCTGCTCGACACCTCGGACATCTACGGGCCGCACACCAATGAGGTGCTGGTCGGCAAGGCCATTGCCGGTCGGCGGGACGAAGTGGTGCTGGCCACCAAGTTCGGCATCGTCCGCGATCCGGCGAACCCGACGGCCAGGGGCATCAACGGCAGTCCCGAGTACGTCAGGGCCAGCGCCGACGCCTCGCTGAAACGGCTCGGCCTGGACTACATCGACCTGTATTACCAGCACCGACCCGATCCCAACACGCCGGTCGAGGAAACGGTCGGCGCGATGGCGGAACTCGTCGCGGCCGGAAAGGTTCGCTACCTGGGTCTGTCGGAAGTCAGCCCGGACATCCTCCGCCGAGCGCACGCCACCCACCCGATCGCTGCGCTGCAGACGGAATACTCGCTGTGGTACCGCGAGGTGGAAGACGAGATCCTGCCCACCGCACGGGAACTCGGAGTGGGGTTCGTGCCGTATTCGCCGCTCGGTCGGGGGTTCCTCACCGGGGCGGTGACCAACGTGGACGACTTGGCGGACAACGACTTCCGTCGGGCAAATCCCCGATTCCAGGGCGACAACCTGACGCAGAACCAGCAGATCGTCCAGGTGGTGCGCGACCTGGCCGCGCAGAAGAACGTGACGCCGGCCCAACTGGCCCTGGCCTGGGTGCTGGGGCAGGGCGAGGATCTGGTGCCCATTCCGGGAACCAAGCGCCGCAGTTATCTGGAGCAGAACCTCGCGGCGCTCGACATCGAGCTCACCGCCGACGATCTCGAGCAGATCGGTCGCGCGGTCCCGCAAGCCGTCGGGTCTCGCTACGCAGCCACCTCCAGCATGGGGCGGCTCGCGTCCAAGCAGAGCTGACGGTGACCGCACCGGCTCGACGGTCCGCGCACCCAAGGACAGCCGTTCGGGGTGCGCGGACGGTCGGTGACCGCGGCGATCAAGGGAATCTCCAGCGGCCGATCAGTCAGTGGCATAAGCGATGTCGATGGTGTCGCGATGGCTGCCCCAGGCCAGGTCGAACTGCCAGCAGCCCGGTTGCGGGACGTCGATGAGCGACGGGCCGGGGCCGCCCTCGACCGTGGTCTGCATGGTGGCGCTGCCGTTCTCCAGATGGCCGGTGATGTGCAGGCCGTCCCCGACCGAATCGTCGTTATTGGTCACCCAGAGAATCTTGTTGCCCAGATTCGGGAGCGCCGGTGAAATCAGCGGATCGGCGAAGATGATCGCCACCATGGCCCCGGACTTGCTGGTGACAAACGGCATGCTGGGCTCCGGGTCGCTGAAGCCGGCCCTTGCCCAGGTGGGGAGCACGGCCGACCGGATCGGTGCGCAGGCGCTGGCCGGGCTGGCCGCCCGGTCACCGACCGACGGGCGCACCAGCAGCACCGTGCCGACGACTGCGATGACCGCGACGGCCGCGGCCAGCGGTGCCAGGGTGACCGCCCGACGGTAGCGGGAGCGGCGCCTGATGGTCGCGTCCAGCGAATCGTCGTGTGGCGCGCGATCAGCGAGATCGTCGAACGCCTGCTGCAGAATTTCGTCTGTCGTGATCATCGACTCTCCTCGCGCCCGGGGGTTGTGATAACTGTTGGGCCAGAACTTGTTTCGGACAGGAAGGCGCGAACCCGGGTCTTTCCGCGGGCGGCGTGACTGCGAACCGTACCGACGGAACAGCCGAGCATCTCGGCGATGGCATCGTCGTCGAGACCCTCGACGTGCCTCAGCACGAGCACCGTTCGTTGGTGGGGGCTCAGTTCGAGCAAGGCGCGCTGGAGCTCATCGCGGTCGACCACGCCGATCGCCAGGTCCGGTCCGGACTCGCCTTCCGGCAGCACCTCGATGGGAACTTCGGCATTGCCCCGACGACGACGCCAGTCCAGGTAGCCGTTGGTCAGCATGCGCCGGATGTAGGCGTCGGGTTGTTCCACACCGCTGATGCGAGGCCAGCGACGATAGGCCTGCAGCAGCACGGACTGGACGAGATCCTGGGCGCGGTGGGCATCTCCGGTCAAGGCGTAGGCGTATCGCTCCCAGGCTCGCCCGCGAGCTTCCACATAAGCCGAGAACTCGGCGTCCCTGATTCGGTTCATACCTACCTCAACGTAGCTCGGGGTGCGCGCGTTGAGGGGTCGGGCAAGAATATTCCCTGACCACTGTGCAGCCCAGCAGGAGGAAAGATGCCGACCACGCCGTCCGTCGTCCACCGGGACAGTCAGCTCTACGTCGGTATTCGAGCGAGCGTCACCATGGCGACAATTCCGGAGATCGCCGACCGCTTCCCGCAGCTGTTCGGATTTCTGCGGCTGCGGGGGATCGAGCCGTCCGGACCACCCTTCCTCAAGTACAACGTCATCGACATGGCCGGTGAGATGGTGATGGAGGCGGGGGTTCCGGTGGCGGTGGCGCCCGACGACCACGGTGACATCTTCAGTGCGGAGCTGCCATCGGGCAGTTATGCCGTCGTCGTGCATCACGGCCATCCGGCGGGTCTGATGGCGGCCACAGCCGATCTCCTGGCCTGGGCGCAGGCGCAGGGACTGGTCTGGGACAAGGCCGAGCATCCGGACGGCGATCACTGGGTATCGCGCCTCGAGAACTACCTCACCGACCCGACCGTCGAGCCGGACCTGGACAACTGGGACACCGAGCTGGCGTTCCGGCTGGCCGACTCCTGACGGTAGGTCTGCGCAGTCCCGGGCCGTCGCTGGGACCAGGTGCAACTGCCCGATACGCGCGGCATGCCAAACTGACGCCATGACCGGCCACGCCGAAGTCCGCACGGCATTTGCCGTACCGGCGGGCTCCCAGGTACAGAGTTCCACCGGCGCAGGCCCTTTCGTCAGCCGGCTGCAGTGGCGGGATGCCGACGGATCCACGACCACGTGGGAATCGCGCCGGGCGCGCCGCGAGGGGTACATCGAGACGTTCGTCGGTGGCGTGGTCAAACGCATCCGGGTACGGCCCGCCGTCGCGGTGCGGCTGATCCGCTGCAACGCGTTGGCAGCCATCGCGTTCGTCGTCGGCGGAGCCCTGTTCACCGTCGGTGCTCTGCTGGCGGGGTATTCCAGCGCCTCCCCGGACACCGTGAATGTGGTGTTCCTGGTGGGTGGCGTGTTCTTCTCCATCGGTGGGTACGCGTCCGTCGTGCTGGAAGTCAACTCGCCCAGGACGATCGGGTCCGACGGATCGTTGGAAGAGCGACGCTGGCGTTGGTGGGCGTATGAGCCGATGCGACCCGGCTGGTCATCGGCCTTCGTGCTGTTCGCCGGAACGCTGGCCTTCGCCGTCAGCCTGGTGGACGTCTTCATCTCCAACCTGGACCGCAAGCAGGACAACCATCTGGTCTGGGCGCCGGAGATGATCGGGTGTGTGCTGTTCCTGATCTCGGGCCACCTGGCCATCGTCGAGATCTGCAACGGCCGCTTTCGGTTCATCCCCCGTTCGCTCGGTTGGTGGATCGTCTCGGTCAATCAGTTCGGTTCGATTCTGTTCCTGATCTCAGGAATCGGCGCATATCTGCGGCCGGCCACGGGTGCCGAGATCAGCGAGCAACTCGTGGTCTGGGGCACGGCTCTCGGCGCCTTCTGCTTCAGTGCCGCCGGCGTGGCCCAACTCTTCGAACGACCCCCGAGCCCGAGCAAAGAGCGGGCCGAGGTCAAACCGCGAGCAGCAGCCCGCGACTAGCCATGGCGACGGTTCGGGCCAAGCCGCCGGTCAGCAGCGCCGTTGCCAACGGGCGGTCGCGGATCTCCCACAGGGCCAGTGCGGTGTCCCAGGCGATGTCCCGGGCCGTGTTGATGTTCCAGTTGCCGATGATGTCGGCCACCGCGGCCACATGCCGATCGACCGCGACGACCTCGGGCGGCTCGAACGACTGGCGCACAGACTTATCCAGCGCCCCGAGCAGAGCGTTGACCTTCTGGTAGTCGGCGTGGTGGCTGCCATCGCTCGGCGCGGTGCCCAGATCCGTGCACGCCTGCACCACGGCCAGCGGAAGGTCGTGGTTGATGTGTGCGTTCATCCCGGCCAGCGCGAATTGAATTGGCTCGATGCCGGGGGTACTGCGGGCGCTGAGCAGCGGTTGCCAGGCTGCGGGTAGCCCCGCGGCCGGGCCGGACAGGGCATCGACCGCGTCGAAGTAGAGGTTGGCGAACACGACGTCCAGATGGGCCATGAAGGCCGGGTCGCTGAACCCGCCCTGGCTCACTTCGTGGCTCACCCCGACGGTGACCTGCAGGTACATCCGGTTGAAACAGGCCACACCGTCGTCCGGCGGCAGCGCACCATTGATCGCCTGCATGCGCGCGACGACGTCGTCGATGGTCGCCGCGGGCGGCGCCGGGTCGGGTATCGCAGAACCCATGGACGCAGGATACGAGCGACCTGGTAGGTCAGCCCTGCTGGGGGTGGGCGGCTTCTACTCGCAGCGTCGGGCCCAACTAACGAATCTTCGCCAGGAATGCAGCCGGCCGCAGCATGCTCGAACGAGCGGCGATACTGCTGGGATGACCACAGCCGCCGTCACCGTGATCACCGGCGCCGGACGTGGGATCGGCGCAGCGACCGCGCTCAGACTGGCCGACGCCGGCCATCACCTCGTGCTCACCTACCTCCAGGACAGGCAGTCGTGCGAGGACGTTGCGCGTCGCGCGCGGGCGGTCGGGGTGCAGGCGCTGGTGATCGGAGTCGACGCGGCCGAGCCCGATGACGTGGACCAACTGTTCGCTACTGCCGTGGAACGGTTCGGGACGATCTCGGGGGTGGTCAACAACGCCGGCAGCACACTCCACATCGGGCCGTTGGCCGATACCCCGGTGGGCATCATCAGACGGGTGATCGAGGTGAACCTGCTCGGCACGGTGCTGTGCTGCCGGGCGGCGGCCGCCATCATGTCCACCGAGCGGGGCGGCCGCGGCGGCGCCATCGTCAACGTCTCGTCGGCGGCGGCGACCACCGGATCCCCGGGCGAGTACGTGCACTACGCAGCGGCCAAGGCCGGGGTCGACGCGTTGACTGTCGGTCTGGCCAAAGAGCTGGGCGGGCAGGGCATCCGGGTCAACGGGGTGGCTCCCGGGCCGATCAATACCGAGATCCATGCCGCCGCTGGCGATCCCGGCCGACTCGATCGGGTCGCCGGCCGGATTCCGTTCGGGCGGGTGGGCGAGCCGGACGAGGTGGCCGGTGCGATCGCCTGGCTGCTCGGCCCGGACGCCGGCTACGTCTCGGGAACGACCGTCCGCATTGCCGGCGGCATGTGACTGAGTTGGTGTGACCCGCGCGCTCCAGCGCGGGGAGCTGGTCGGCGTATTTCCCGAGGCCACCATCAGCCGGGCCTGGACGTTGAAGGACTTCAAGCGCGGCGCCGCCACTCTCGCTGTGCAGCAACAGGTTCCGTTGATACCCGTGATCACCTGGGGCGGTCACCGATTGATCACCGTCGACCGCCGATACTCGCTGCGCCGACACGTGCCCGTCACCGTGGTCGTCGGCGAACCGATCCAGCCGCATCCCGGGCAGTCCCCGGACGAGCTCAGCGACGTGCTCCGCAACCGCATGGCCGAGATGCTGGACACGGTGCAGCGGGGCTACCCGGATCGGCCGGCTCGGCTACGGGACGCGTGGTGGCTGCCCAGGCATCTCGGCGGCTCGGCCCCCGATCCGGTCAGTGCCGCGGCTATCGACAGCGCCAGGATTCGAACCTGAAGGGGCTGGGCCGGATCTGAGGGGGCTGGGCCGGATCTGAGGCGGCGCAAGCCGCAAGATAAGGCGTTCACCTCATGTAATCGGCAGTTCTTACGACGAACGTCGTGGTCATGACGATGAACTGGTACGTAGCCGAGAGCCTGATGTCCGAACGCAACACGCAGTTCGCCCGGGCGGACAGCCGCAGGTGGCCGGAAGTCGATCACGCGCGCCGGATGCGGTCCGCGCGGGAGCCAAGGCCGATCCCACCGCGGCCCCTGCGCCGCAATCCGCCAACCGCGGTCGGTGTGGATTTGTGGCACCGGGTCGGCCACGCGCTGCACGGACTGGTCGCCGGCCATCCTGTTGCGCAACGATAGCCATGTGTCCCGCTCGCCAACCCATGCCTTCGTCGGCCGCGTCGACGAACTCGCCCAGCTGATCGGCTCGTTCTCCTCAGCCGCGGCGACCTCGCAGCCGACCTTCACCGTGGTCGGCGGAGACGCAGGGACGGGCAAGACCCGCCTACTGCAGGAATTGGTCGGCATGGTCGAGGCGGCCGGCGGGATGGCTCTGGTCGGGTCGTGCGTGCAGGTCGGCGACTTCGGTCTGCCCTACCTGCCGATCATCGACGCCTTGCGGGCGGTCGAGGCGGACCCGGTCGGAGCCCAGGTGCTGCGGGACGAATCGGCCGTCCGGCCGGCCCTCGGCCGATTGCTGCCGCAGCTGTCCGCCGACGGGCGGGAGGGTAGCGAACGGGCCAGCCCGGTGTCCGAAGGACTGGCCCAGGGGCAGCTGTTCGAGGGTCTGCACCGAGTGCTCACTGTGCTGTCGGCGTGGACGCCGGTGCTGCTGGTCCTGGAAGACGTGCACTGGGCGGATCGGAGCACCCGCGATCTGCTCGCCTTTCTGGCCCGGACCCTACGGGCGGGTCGGATCTCGGTTGTAGCCAGCTACCGCACGGACGACCTGCACCGACGCCACCCACTCCGCCCGCTTCTCGCCGAACTCGCCCGCCTCCCCGACGTGCAACGGGTCGGGCTCGGCCCGTTCAGCCGGCTCGAACTGGCCCAGCTGCTGGATCAACAGACCGAGTCGCCGGTGGACGCCAGGCTGGTCGATCGGGTGTACGCCCGCAGCGAAGGTAACGCCTTCTTCGCCGAGGAGTTGGTCAGGGCCGGTCGAGCCGCACACGCCCACACTCGCCTACCGGAAGAGCTGGCGGACGTCTTGATGAGCCGCGTCGAGGAGTTGAGCCCGGCCGGGCGGCGGGCGGTCCGGGCCGCCGCGGTGGCCGGTCGGCGCGTCGAGCATGACCTTCTGGTGGCGGTGGCGGACGAAGCCGACACCGAGGAAGGGCTCCGCGATGCCGTCGAGTCCGGGCTGTTGACGACCGACGGGGAGACGTACACCTTTCGGCATGCGTTGTTCCAGGAGGCGGTCTACGGCGATCTGCTGCCCGGCGAACGAGTGCGGCTACACGCCCGGTTCGCTGAATTGTTGACCTCAGGTGTCGACACCACCGGTGGCCCGGGAGAGCTTGCCCACCACCGGCTGGCCAGCCACGATCTCCCGGGGGCACTGGCCGCGTCCATCGACGCCGCGGCGTTCGCGGAGGGGATGGCCGCCCCGGCCGAGGCCCTGCGGCACCTGGAGCAGGCCGTCTCGCTGATGGATCGTCTCGGATCCGGCGAAGACCGGCTCGATCTCCTCCGTAGAGCCGCAGAGGCGGCCTCGGCGGCCGGCGATCCGGCCCGGGCGGTCTCCTACGGCAGCGCGGCCGTGACGGCAGCGGATCTCCACCCGGAAGACATCGACCTACGCGCCGCGACCCGGGAGCGGCTCGCCCTCCTGCAGTTCGACGCGGATATCGACGACGACGCACCCTCGCGGGAAGCGTTGGCGCTGCTGCCCGCAGATCACCCGAGCCCGCTTCGGGCCAGAGTGCTCAGCACCAGGGCCAGAATGTTGGCCAGGCAGGATCCGGCGGCGTGCGTCGAGATGCTGGCCGAGGCCACCAGGATTGCCCAGCAGACTGGTGCCGACCTGATTGCGGCCGACGCGCTCATCACCCTGAACCTGTTGGTCCGCCGCGGTTACCTGCCCGAGGCCCAGATGCCCCGGTTGGCGGACGCACTGGCCAGGACGACCGGCCCGGATGGTTTCAGTGTGCGGGTCAGAGCGCTGCGATTCCAGGCCTCCCAGCTGATGGAGGACGGTGATCTGGCCGGCGCCCTGGCCGCGGCGGACGAGGGTGTGGCATTGACCTCCGAGGCCGGCCTGAGCTGGAGCTCGTACGGTCTGGACCTGCGGTTGATGCGCGGCTGGGTGCTCGGGGCGACCGGCAATTGGGACGAGGTGCTCGCCGACAGCCTGGCCGCGGTCTATGCGCCCACCGACGCCGGCCGGATGCTCGCCACCCAGGCGGTGGCCGTGCTGGTCGCCCGCGGTGATCCGGACGCCGAGCCGTTGCTGACCCGGTTGCGCGGACTCGGCGACTACTTCTCCGAAGTGCAACTGGACCTGTCCGAGGTCGACCTGCGGATCGCGCAGGGCCGCTACGCCGATGCCGTCCGAACCGCGAACGCTGCCTGGGCGGACCTGGCTTACGCCGGATGGGAGACCGAACGATTGCTGCTGGGAGCCAGGCACGCGGCCGCGCTGGCGGGGTTGGCTCTGGCCGCCCGACAGGCCGGGGACGGCATGGCGGACGAGTACGTCGCCGCTGCCCGCCGGCTGGCCGAGGCCGCGGAGGCCGTGCCGGTCACGCCGGCTCTGGCTGGTCCCTACGGGCGCAGCTGGCTGCGGCGACTGCGCGCCGAAGCCGACCGGGCCGCCGCTGCCGACACCGTCGCGCAGTGGTCCGAGGTGCTGTCCGAATCGATTGCGGCGCAGCGCATACCGGAGCAGATCTACGCGGCCGTGCGGCTCGCGCAGTTGCTCCTGGCGGGTGGGGACCGGGACCGGGCTGCCGGGCTGCTCCGAGATGCCCTGGTACAGGCCAGAAAATTAGCGGCCCCCCCGATGATCGCCGAGATCCTGGAGCTGGCCGAACGCGGCCGCCTTCGCCTGACCGGGGTGAGGGACCATCAACCGATCGAGAGTCCGCTCACCGCACGAGAACAGGAGGTGCTGGCTCTGGTGGCGACCGGCCTGTCGAACCGCAGAGTGGGTGAGGCGCTGTTCATCTCGGACAAGACGGCCAGCGTGCACCTCAGTCACATCATGGCCAAACTGGCGGCCAACTCCCGGACAGAGGCGGTTTCCGTTGCGCGCCAACGGGGATTACTGACCGACTGAGGCGACCGGGAGGCCGGATCGGCAGGGTCGCTGATCAGGCTGTTGGCCGGGATCCCACCATCAGGACCGCCCCGGTACGGTCCGCCACGGCCGGGAGGACGCGGCCGGGGACCAGATCGCACCGGGCGCCAGCAGTCCGGACTCCAGCTCCGCGGCGGTGCTTGGTCTGGCGAACAAAAAACCCTGTGCCATCGGGCATCCCAACCTGCTCAGGGTGGCGGCCTGGGCTTCGCGCTCGACGCCTTCGGCGACGACGGACAGCCCGAGATCCCGTCCGAGCGCGAGCAAGGCCCGGAGAAACCGTTCCGCCTCCGGGTCCCGGTCGATCTCCGCGATGAAGCTGATGTCGATCTTGAAGGCATCCAGCGGGATTCGTTGCAGGTGCACCAGCGACGAGTACCCGGTACCGAAATCGTCCAGCGAGAGCGAGGTGCCGAGCGTTCGCAACCGACCGGTGACGGTGCGGGCGGTCACCAGGTCACCGAGCAGGGCATCCTCGGTGATCTCCAGGGTCAGTTGTTCGGGCCGCACCGAATGTTGGCTCAAGAGCCGACCGACCCGCTCCGGGAAGTCGAGATCGATGATCAGCTGCGGCGGGATGTTGACTCCGATCTGAAGATCCGAATCGCCGAACTGGCGCGTCCATCTGGCCAGCTGGGCGCAGGCCTGGTCGAGCATGTGATCGGTCAGGTCGGCCAGCAACCCTCCGCGTCCGGCCAGCGGCACGAAATCCACCGGAGAGATCTGCAGGCCATCGTGCATCCAACGGGCGAGGGTCTCGACCGCCGCCATGTGTCCGTCGGCGAGATCGATGATCGGCTGGTAGACCGCGGCGATACCGCCCGTCCGCAAGGCCACCCGCAGGGGCTCGCGCAGTCGAAGATCGACGGTCGCGGGTAGCACCATCGACGAGTCGTAGAGCGCGAGCTGACCCTTTCCCGATCGCTTCGCCGAGTACATGGCCACGTCGGCATGGGCCAGCAACTCATCCAGGGTAGGGATGGGCGACATGCCGTTCAGATCCGTGACCCCGACACTGATACCGATGTGGATCGTCTGGTCATTGACCACGAACGGTGCGCGCAGCGCATCGATGATCCGGGCCGCCACCGTCGTCGGCTCGCTGCCGTCCTCGAGCAGCACCGCGAACTCGTCGCCACCGAACCGAGCAACGGTGTCTCCGTCACGGAGCGCGCCCCGCAGGCGCTCGGCCACCCTGATCAGTACCTGGTCGCCGGCGCCGTGACCGAAGGTGTCGTTGACGGCCTTGAAGTCGTCCAGATCGCAGAACAACAAACCCAGCGGCCGTAGGTCACGGCGGTGCAGATCCAGTGCGTGAGCTACCCGATCGGTGAACAACGCCCGGTTGTTCAGGCCGGTGAGTTGGTCCTGGAAGGCCTGCCGGACCAGCTGGTCCTCTCGGGCGGCGACCACTTCGATCAGTCGGCGGTTGTCGCGAACGGTCAGGTACTGCCGCAACAACACGGCTGCGACCGCCACGATGACCGCAATGGTCTCGATCAGCCCAGGCGGATGTCCACCGATCGCCCCCACTCCGATGGTGGTGGCGGCGAGAGCGAGCGGCAGGTACGGGAGCATGCTCGCGCCCGGCGGCTGACTCGGCGACGGACTGACCCCGGCCGCCCGGTCGATGGCCAGTAGACGGCCACCGGCCACGGCGGCGAAGGTGAGGAAGAGGAACGCGGCGACCCAGCCGACGTCCGCGAGCCGCCCGGTTTCATCGTCCGAGGTGAAAGCAGCGAATCCGGCATCGGCGAGTGCCATCGCCGAGACGCCGCCGGCCAGCAGGGCGAGCGGCAGCCGATGTCGGGTCGGGCGGGAGACGCGGTAGAAGGCGAGCCCGATGATGAGGATGTCCCCGACCGGGTACGCAATGGTGACGACCAGGTGCAAGCCGGTGAGGTCGCTGCCGGGGCCCGACGCGAGCAGGTCCGGGCGGGCGATCGCCCAATAGATGGCGAGCAGGGCGCCGCCGAGCGCGCAGCCGTCGAGCAGAGATCGGGAGATCGTGTTGGTGCCACCGGCCGGGGGGAACAGCAAGAGGCAGGCGACTGCCCCGACCGGGAACAACAGGAATCCCACGTCCGCCCACGACGGGTACGGAATGGTGCCGGGTTCGACCAGATCGATCATGGTCCAGATCAGTTCGCCCACCGCCCACGCTGCACAACCGAGGGAGATGGCCGCCCAGCTCTTGCGCATCCGTCCGGTGGTGGATCGCGATGTCCGCCAGCAGGCCAGCGCAGCGGCTGACGCGGCGACCAGTTGTCCCAGGTCGGCGATGGCCGTGGTGACCGAGCTCGGGCCGGTGATGTGCGGCAGGGCGGTGAGGATCAGCAGTGCGAACCCGGCCAGCAGGGCTGTGCCGACCAACCCGATCCGGGAGGACCACAATCGGCCGGAACCGGACGTCGCCTGATCGGGTCGCAGGTCGGGCTGGCGAGGACCCGGCCGATCGGTACCGTTGGCCATCGCCTTCGTCCCTGGATGATTGAGAGCACACGCCGCGAGCCGACGGGGCCAGCGGTATCGCGCGGCCTCCTTCAGTGATGGTAGCCAAACCGGGGGGCTACGTCGGATCTTTGCCGAGTCAATTCGAGCCCGACCGAGCTCAGGTGGAGCCGATTGCCGGCGAGCAGGATTCGGGCCCTGATCGCCGGGCCGGTCCTGATGCCGGAGGATCTGGCCAGGACCAGCCCGACGCCGACGGTGACCAGGCCCGGGACCAGACCACCGAGCAGAAGTCCGGCCCGTGGACCCAGGTGCTCGTCGATCGCACCGACCACGGGGCCGCCGATACACCCGCTGCCGAGGACCGCCATCAGATACAGGCCCATCACCCGCCCGCGGATGTGATCAGCCGCGGCGAGCTGCACGGTGGCGTTGGCGGAAATACCGAACAACACCAGACATCCGCCCAGACCCAGCAGCACCACGCCCAGCGAGATCAGGCTCGGAGCCAACGCGGCCACCACCTGGGCGCTGGACAGGGCGGCGGCCAGCGCCACCAGCCCGCGCAGCCGGAAGGTGCCGTGTCGGGCGGCCAGCAACGACCCGACCACCGACCCGGCCGCCAGCATCGACGTGAGCAGGGCGAATCCGCTCGGGCCGGCGTGGAAGACCGAGTGCGAGAACGCGGCCATGGTGACCGGGAAACTCATGGTGAAGAACGTGCAGACCCCGGCGAGCAGAGCCGGATAGCGCATCTCGGGGCGGCCGAACAGGTAGGACACCGCGGCACGGACCTGGCCGGGTGCGGACGACGCCCGGACACCGGTCACCAGGCTCGAGGTACGGACCAGGACCAACGCCACGAGCGATCCCAGGAACGAGACCGCATTGATGACGAACGCCGAGCCGATGCCCACGGTGCTGATCAACACGCCGCTCACGGCAGGGCCCACCAAGGCGCCCAGCTGGAACACCGCCGAGTTCAGGCTGATGGCGTTGCGCAGCAGCGCGGGGCCAACCAGGTCGTTGGCGAACGACTGCCTGGTCGGGTTGTCGACCGCGGCGGCGACCCCGAGAACCGTGGCCAGCAGGTAGATCTGCCAGACCTGCACGGAGCCGGCGATCACCAGCACGGCGAGCGTGGCGGCGCAGGCCGCCATCACGGACTGCGTGACCAGCAGGACAAGGCGTTTGGAATGACGATCGGCGATGAGACCACCGATCGGCCCGAGCACGATGGTCGGCAGCAATTGCAGTGCGGTGGTCAGGCCGACCGCGGTGGCGCTGCCCGTCAGGGTGAGGACCAGCCAATCCTGGGCGATGCGCTGGGTCCATCCGCCGATGTTCGAGATGAGTTGGCCGGTAACGAAAATGCGGAAGTTGCGAGTGCGGAGTGAGACGAACATTCCGCCGGAGTCGGTCGAAGTGAGCTGTGGATCAATTGCCGTGCTGTGGTGCTTCCGGGAGGACAAGTGCATTCCCAACGTGGTCGAGGTCGTCGATTACCTTCCCATCCTGGTCGCTGACTCACTCATTCACCAACTTGATTGATGCAATCAATTCCATTACGTTTCGTAATTATCGACGAGAATCGGCGGGAGGTGTCATGTACGACCCCGAGCAACTGCGGACGCTGTTGGCCGTGGCGAAATCGCTCAGCTTCACCAACGCCGCACTGGAACTGGGCCTGGGGCAACCCACCGTGAGTCAGCACATCCGCAAGCTCGAAGCCGCCGTGGGACGCCCACTGTTCCTCCGCGACACCCGCACCGTCACGATGACCGCGGACGGCGAGGCGATGGTCACCTTTGCTCGGACAATCCTTGCTGCACACCAGGAAGCGGCTGACTTCTTCACCGGGTCCGGGCTTCGTGGTCGTTTGCGGTTCGGTGTCTCCGACGATCTCGCGCTCACCGCGCTGCCGCGGATCCTGCGCGACTTCCGGCGGCTGTATCCGCGGGTCGACCTCGAACTGACGGTCAGTCAGAGCGGACATCTGCACCGGCGTTTGGAGTCAGGCCACCTCGATCTGGCCTTCGTCAAACACCAGAGCGGCGATCCCCGGGCTGCCGTGGTGCGCCGCGACCGCTTGGTCTGGGCCGCGGCAGCGGGAACGGTGGTGGAGAGCGGCAGGGTGGTTCCACTGGTGGCCTACCAGGCGCCGAGCCTCAGCCGATCCATTGCGGTGCAGGCGTTGGACGGGGTCGGCATGCCCTACCGCATCACTTGCACGGTGCGGGGGGTCAACGGCGTGCTGGCCGCCGTCCGGGCCGGGCTGGGTATCGCCGTTTTCGCGCGTAGCCTGGCCCCCCGCGACCTCATCGAGATCCCGCCGGCGGCGGGGCTTCCGGAACTCGGTGAAGTCGACTTCGTGCTGCTCACCGGCTCTCGGGCGCCCACCGACGCCGCGTCGGCCCTCACCACGGCGATATTGGGCAACAGCCCGCAACTAGCCTGACCGGACTCCGCTCACCGAGGCAGCGCGTAGCGGGCTCGCCAACCGGGCGGTTCTTCGCCGCCCACCGTGACCCAGTACTCGGTTCCGCTGATGATCACGTCACCGCTGACGCTCCAGAACGAAGCGGCCCGGAAGACGCCGAACTCGACGTGCGGAACCTCGACCTCGGAGACCACGGTCCTACCCTGCGCGAGCACGCTCAGCACGTTGATCGACCAGCCTTCGGGATATTCCGACTGGATGGCCACGAAGTTGTCGGCACCGACGAAAGTCTCACCGGTGGCCGGCCACGCCAAACGAACATCGGGGGCCAGTAGCCGCGAAACGCCCGGCCAGTCGCGTGCCGAGATCCGGTCCCACAATTGCCTGACGACCTGTTCCGGTTGCATGGCGCACATTCTGCCCGTAGACCCCGACAGCCTCGTTGGCCGTCGGTAAGGGTCACAGTGCCGGGCGATAACGCGCGTCATCTGAGACAGTGCCGGCAATTGGGGGTTCGAACGTGGCGTGTTTAAGCCATTTGCGCGGCCAGCTGACCACCGCGCGGGCACACTACCGCAAAATGCGCGAGACCATGGGGGAATGACGATTCTCGCAGTTCCACCAACCGGCCGAGTCATCGAACGGACGGTGACCGGTGGGCCTGCCCTTCCGTTGGCTCGGGTGCGACCCCGGATCAGTGGCACCGGTTCTGTCCCGGCCGTGGTGCTCCCGGCGGTACCCCGGCCAGAGCCGGCGCTTCCGGTGGTCGCACTTCCAGTAGTTTCGCTCTCGGTGACGACGGTTCGGCAGGGTGCGAGGGTGGCGACCGACCGGACGCGACGCTTCACGCTGCTCGGCGAAGTCCCGATATTGGGCCCATTGGTTGTGCCGTGGCTCTGGCCGCTGCACATGGCGATCGTCGGGCTGACTGCCGGGCACATCCGTCACACCCCGGACGCTTCCCTGTCCTACTGGGACGGAACGACCCCACGCCGGCACCACCAGAGTTCGGCCATCGCGGTCGGTGCCTTCCTCGGCTGGATGGCGGTGCTATCGGCGGTGGTGGTGACCCTGCTGTCGTACGAGTTGCAATCGGTCGCCATCGCCGTCTGTGTGGTCGTGGTGGCTCCTGCCGTGGTCGAGTTGATCGGCCTGATCGAGTTCGCCGTGCTCAACCCGGAGTGGGTCACGCTGAAGCGCGAACTCCGGCTCCGCTCGGACGGGCGAACCACGTACGTACTCACCTCGCTCGTCTCGCGCGCCGACGGCCACGACTTCGCCGGTCGTTTGATGGACCTGACGTACCCGCAGTGGCAGCAGGCCGATGCTGTAGTGATCGGTTACCCGGCTTCGAAGCACCTGATCAGCTACTACGTCCGGATGGGTGCCCGCCGGGAGCGGCCGTCCCGGGCCGGCGAGCGGACGGCACGTCGGCGTATCACTTTTGATTGTCGGCGGCCATTGCGCGGCCGCTGACCGCCGCAACCGCGCCGCTGATCGCCGTAACAACGCACCTGACCTCCCGCGGTCAGCGGCGGTCGGCCAGCCCTCGGACGTAGGCGGCCTGGCCGGCGTGCTGGAGGCAGTCCGACAGAACGCTGACCAGTCGGACGGAGACCGTCACCGGGGGATCCCACCGCTCGTCGACGACCCGGGCAAGTTCTTCGGAGTCGAGTTGGTTGATGTAGCGCACCGCTGCCTCGTGGACGGCCGAGTGATAGCCGGACAGCAATTCCGCGGGTACCTGGACCGCGCCGACCTCATCCTCGCCCTGACCGTAGCCGGTGGCGTCGACCGCAAATGGCAGGCTGAACCGGTCCACCCAGCCTTGGGACACCCAGACCTGCTCCGTCCGACCCGCGTCGGCCAGATGATCGTCCGCGATCCGGCTGAGATGCCAGATCAGCCATCCGATGGAGTTCGCGGATGGGTCGGGTCGGTAGGCCGACACCTCCTCGGTGAGGTCGCTGGTCAGCGAATCCACCAGCCCGTGTACTCGGCCGAATGCGTCCAGCAGAAGGTCTTTCGTGGGGTCGGTCGTCGGCATCGGTGATGGTTCCTTTCGACGGTGGTCAGGTACATGCGGTCAGGTATTCAGGGTGCTGAGCCACTCGGCGACCGCTGAGCAGATCTTGGCGTCCGCCCTGGGGTCGTGTCCGCCGGACAGCCACACCTGGGTCACCGGGCCCGGAATCGCCGGGAGGTAGTCGGCGAACTCAGCCGGTGATCCGAAGGGATCCCGTTCACCGGACACCAGGAGTACGGGCACGCGGATGTCCGGAAAGTGTTCCACCCGAGGTTTTTCCGGCTTACCAGGCGGGTGCAGTGGATAGCTCAACAACACCAGTCCAGCGGCCGGTAGTCCTTCGGCCACCGCCATCGAGCACATGCGCCCACCGTAGGACCGACCCCCGAGGACCAGCTGATCGGGGCGGACGCCCTGCTGGTCGGCAAAGTGCGCAGCCTGCTCGACCAGGTGAGCGATGGCAACCGGGGCCCGGTCCGGCGCCCGCCGTCCGGCCAACCGGTACGGGAAGTCCATCCGCAGGCAAGGTAGCGGTGCGACGGCCTGCTCGACGGCGACCAAGGTGTGATGGTCCCGGCTGGCGCCGGCGCCCGGGGTCAACACCAGACCGCCGGGGCGGCCGATCTTCGGTGCCGTCACGTCTGTCGTCGAGTCATCCGGTGCCACCTGACGTTGGGTCGAATCCGCATGGTAATCGGTACCCGCTTACCCCCCGCTTGTGCCGGCGCCGCGGCCCGGTCGCGGCGGCGACAGGCGAATAATCAGTGCCATGCCTGCGGACCTGCTCGTTGCCCGGAACCCCGAGCCCGATTCGACGCTTCCGTACCTGATCCGGATCCCGCTCGGTGACCGCGGCATCGTTCTGAAGACCAAGAGCAGTTGGCCGCGCGAGAAGAAGCTGTACTGCCACCGGGCCATCGAATGGCCGGCCGACGCGGAAATCGTCGAGCGGCACGCCGTACGGTCCTGCACGCGGCGCGGCCCGGCGATCGACCTGGTGCTCGAACGGGCCCGGGAGAACCGCTCCCAGTTGGTGATGACGATGGCGCGCGGCCGGGAGATGATCTTCTGGCAGTCGCCGCGAACGTCCAAGCAGGCCAGGCCGGCGGTGGCGATACCGACCGCGAGGGCGCACGGACAGGTCTTGGAGATCGTCGTCGACACGGCCGAGAAGTATCCGTACCGATTCGCCCACCAACAGGCCACCACCTCTCGCCGCCGACTCCCGGCCGGTGATTACGCGGTCGAGATGGACACCGTCGTGGTCGCCGCGGTGGAGCGGAAAACGGTCGAAGACCTGACCAGCAGCCTGTTGTCGGGCAAGCTCACCTTCGCCCTGGCCGAGTTGACTGCGCTTCCCCGGGCCGCCGTGGTGATCGAGGACCGCTACAGCAGGCTGTTCAAGCTCGAGCATGTAGCCGGAGCCGCGGCCGCGGAAGCCCTGGCCGAGGCCCAGGCCAGGTTCCCATCCGTCCCGATCGTCTTCTGCGAGACGAGGGACCTGGCCCAGGAGTGGGTGTATCGCTGGCTCGGGGCTTGTCTGGCCGAGCTGTCCGCCGCCCGGCACACCGTTGGCGTCGAGATGTCATTCGCCCCTGGGCCGGCCGTCGAGATCGAGACAGAACGGGCTGCCGCCGAGCGGGTTGGCGCCGCCGAGATCCGGAAATGGGCGACCGAGCAGGGGTTTGTGGTCTCCGCGAAAGGACGCATCCCGCGGGAGGTGGCGCAGGCCTGGGACGCCCGCGCCGCTCGCTGAAACTGAAAGGCCGAAGGCCCCGGCGGCGGGAGTTCCGTCGGGGCCTTCAGCTGGAACGGTGGTGCGGCGGTGCGGTGGTGGTGCTTCGGTGTTGCGATGATGCGGGCCGCCGTTGCGGCGGGAGCGGGATCAGCTGGTGGGGCTGAGCACTGATCCGATCAGATAGACCGTGGCGTTCTTGGTCTTGACGTTCCCACAGATCACTCCGACGCCGTTGACCTTCAGGTTGTCGCCGGATCCGGTGACGGTGACGTCCGAGCCTTCGACGGTCTTGTGGGTGCCGACAAGCTGCGTCGGATCAAGCTGACCGGCGATGACGTGGTAGGTCAGGATCTTGGTCAGCAGCGCGCTGTCCGTGGTCAGCGTTTTCATGGTGGCCGAGTCGACGGCCTTGAAAGCGTCGTCAACCGGGGCGAAGACGGTGAAGTCGCCGCTGTTCAAGGTGTTGACCAGGTTCACCTTCGGGTTGACCTTGCCGGAGACAGCGGCCACCAGGGTGGTCAGCAGCGGGTTGTTGCTGGCAGCGGTGGCGACCGGATCGGCGGCCATCCCACCGACCGAGCCGGCACCTGACGGCACAGCCTTGGCGTAGGCGGCGCAACCGGGGCCGACCAGGGCGGATGCACTCATCGCTCCGGACGTCATGGCACCGGAGGACATGGCACCGGAGGACATGGCACCGGAGGACATGGCACCGGAGGACATGGCACCGGAGGACATGGCACCGGACGACATCGGGGCCGAGGACATGGGTGCGGCGGCCGAGGACATGGGTGCGGCGGCCGAGCTCATTGCCGAGCTGGGCGCGCTGGCGGCGGTCGTGGTGCTGCTGGAACCGCAGGCAACCAGGGCCAGAGCCAGTCCGCCGGCGACGGCGAGTCCGGTGAGGCGCTTGATGATCATGTTTGTGGTGCTCCTTCTGGTCGATGGCGCTCCCGGATGCTGGTGTCCTGGGCAACGCGTGATGGGGGCTTGGGTGAATCGGGCATGGGCGAATCGGACATGCGTGAATCGGGCATCGTGAATCGGGCGCGGTAAAACGGGCATACCGGTAGCGACGTTCAAACTGCCGAAATTCCCTGCCCTATCGGGACAGGTCGACAATCCCTTGTGCTACAGGGGTTTTGCCTGCTGGAACGTCAACTCGGAAACCTTCCGGGCTGACATGTGTTGTTCGGGGTCACTTCCGCGGCGGATGGGCGCAATCTCCACCGTTATCCGAACGAGACGGAAGTCCGGGCAATCTCTGTCGGTTCTACCCGCAACCCGCGTGCCTCCCCGGAGAACCGGCTCCCGACTGTCAGGGTGGTCGGGTGTCTCCACATCCCAATCGACGCGCCGCGCTGATCGCCGCAGGCCAAGGCATGACCGTCCTGCTGCTGGCCGCCTGCGGCAAGGTCGTAGATCAGTCAGCACCGTCAGTCCTTTCGTCATCCAAGCCGGCGACGACCACATCTACAGTGCTCGGTCCCACGTCCCGACATGCCCAGGTGACTGTTCCCGGTCTCGAACCACCGAGCACGACCGCCAGGACACTGATCCCGCTGCGGCCGGTGACCCGAACGTCAGCCTCGACCACTGCCCCGAGTACCACTGTCCCGAGTACCACTGCCTCCAGCACCACGCCGCCCGCTACTCCGACGACGAGCAGCGTTCAGACCACCCACACCAGTGCGGCACCGCCGACGACGGCCAGCACCTCGGAATCGACGACCGCCGAGCCGATCACGAAATCCAGTACCGCGAAGCCGACGACCAGTTCGACCACGTCGGCATCCCCGACGACGACTTCCAGTAGCAGGCGAGTGTCCTCCGGGGGACTGTCGGGCAAAGTGGTGGCGATCGATCCCGGTCACAACGGAGGCAACGACGAACACCCGGAGATCATCAACCAGCTGATCGACGGCGGTTACGGCCAGCGCCATGTTTGCAATACCACCGGGACCGAAACGAACGACGGGTATTCCGAGCACGAATTCACCTGGCAGGTGGCGACTTATCTCAAGCCGTTGCTCGAGGCGAAGGGCATCACGGTGGTGATGACCCGGTCGAACGACACCAGCGTCGGGCCGTGCACGAACAAGCGGGCAGCGACGGAGAACAACGCCGACGCGGACGCGGTGGTCTCCATCCACGGAGACGGTGCTCCGGCCGAGGTGCGCGGTTTCTATGTACTGACGGCTACCAGACCGCCGGCCGGCTCGGCCATCGCCGCCCAATCGCTGCGACTCGCGGCGTGTATCGCCAAGGCGGCTGAGAACGAGGGCTTCCCGCCGTCCAACACGCTTGGTAGCGGAGGTCTGTGGAAGCGGGACGACCTGACCGGTCTCAACCTGTCGATGCGTCCGAAGATCCTGATCGAGTGCGGCAACATGCGGAACGCGACCGAGGCAGCCTTGATGTCGTCCAGTTCCGGCCAACGCCGATATGCGCAAGCGCTGGCCCAGGGCGTCTTTGCCTACCTCAACGGGTAGCGGCGTTGGGGTTACCAGGTCGGAGCCGCACGGCGAGATCGCGACCGGCCGCCACCAGCCACGGCCCGGCGGCAGAGGTAGCGGCCTGGGCAGAGCCGGCCAGATCCGAGAGCGATCGGGCCGCGACGAACCGCTCGGTTGGCGCCTGGATCGCGCCCGCGATCAGGGCCAGCGGTACGCCGGCGCGCTCGGCATGGCTCAACAGGTAACCGGGCACCTTGCCGGCCAGGGATTGACCATCGAAGCGGCCCTCCCCGGTGATCACGAGGTCACTCTGCTCGACCAGGGCCGGGATTCCGAGTGCGTCACCTACGGCATCGGAACCGGCGGACAGCGCGGCGCCCCACAGCATCAGCCCGTACCCGGCCCCCCCAGCGGCTCCGGCGCCCTGGGCAGCGGGATCGGCACCGTGCACCGCGAACGACGCCAGCCTGCTCAGTCCCCGGTCGAGCTCGGTGACATCTCCTGGGTCAGCCCCCTTCTGCGGCGCAAAGACGACAGCTGCTCCGGTGGGGCCGGTCAGTGGGCTGGTCACGTCACTGAGTACGACGGCGCCACCCGCCGGTAGAGCGCGCAGCGAACCCAGATCGACGGTGTGCAGGTCGGTCAGTCCGGCGCCGCCGTCGCGGACCGGTTGGCCGCGCTCGTCGAGAAATACGGCGCCCAATTCGGCCAGCGCGCCCAGCCCGCCGTCCGTTGACGAGCTGCCGCCGATGGCCAGCAGCAGGCGTTCGATGCCGTGATCGAGCGCGTCGGCGATTGCCTGCCCGAAGCCTCGGGTGTGAGCGGTCATCGGTCGGAGTGGGTCGAGCAGCGTGATCCCGCTGGTGCAGGCCAGCTCGACCACTCCCGTGCCGTCAGGCAGCAGGAGCCAGTGGGCGTCGACCGAGCGATCGTCCGGCCCGGTCACGGTGACCGGGATGCGGACTGCCGCCGGCAACGCCGCGGCGAACGCGTCGATGGTGCCCTCGCCGCCGTCGGCCATGGGAGCGAGGCGGACCTGATCGCGGGGCCGTGCCGAGGCCCAGCCCCGCCCGATGGCCTGCGCAGCTTCGAGCGCAGTGGCCGAGCCTTTGAACGAATCCGGTGCGATCAGGATACGGGCCATGAACGGACCATAACCGGCCTTGAAAACCTCGCGGACTACCGAGTCAGACGGGTCGTGTTCGCAGGGCTGGCCGAGGTTGCTGGCTTCACCAACGGGTCGGTTGGCGTGCCCAGGGCGGCAACGGCTTGCGCGCGCATGCGGTTGAGGGGAAGACCGGGCCGGGAGGTGCGTCGCGGGTTCATCTGTCGCCTTTCGAAATCACCGTCAAAAACTGGAGATAAAAGCGTGCCGCGGCGGGGGATTGATTTCCCCCGCCGCGGCAAGTGCTGCTGTTGATGCGTACCGCTGACTACTCGGCCTGCTCCGGTGCCCGGTGCTTGGCCGCGTAGACGGCCGCGCCCGCACCGGCCAGCAGTGCCGCGCCACCCATGGTGATCAGTCCGGTGTTGCTGTCCTTCGCCGCCGAGCCGCCGCCGGTATCGGCGGCACCCGTTGGGGTGGTGCTCATCTGGACGATGAACGGGGCAACTCCGGCCAGGACGGTGGCCGGCTTGACTCCGGTCTCGAACGGGCCCATGTAGACGCCGCCCTCGGCCTTGAGGCCGAGCAGGTTGCCGACGACGGCGGCGTGCCGCGCCTCGACGCCGAAGATGCCGGCCGCTGCCTGCAGCACAGCCTTGTTCTTGATGTAGCCGGCGGCACCGAGGTAGGCGCCGACGCCGACGTTCTCGAACGTGTGGCTGGTGGTCAGGTAGCTCTTGCGGGTGTCGAACGAGCCGCCGAAATCGACGCCTGGTGCGGCCACCGGGGTACCACCGAGCTGCTTGATGGTGGCGGTGATGGCGGTGACGTGGTTGGCCTCGTCAGCCGCAATCTTGTCCAGGTAGGCCTTCTCGGTGCCGGTCAGCAGATTGGCCGACTGGCCCTGCTGGTAGAACGCCGACTCGAGGTACTCGAGGGTCAGGGCGTAGTTCAGGACGTCGACGTCACTGGTGAAGTCACCAGGGGCCGCGAGTGCCCAACGGTTGTTCAGAGCTGACAGAGCCTGCGGTGCAGACAGATCAGTCATCTGGCCGCGTACGAAATCACTTCTCGACATGAAAGTTCCTTTCTCCGGTTATCAGCTGATGAGTGGCTTGACGGCGGCGAGCACGGTCGCCATGGTGACGTGCTCCTCGATGTGGTGCGGGAACGGGTCCCCGCCGATCAGGCTCGCGATGACAGCCGCGTGCCGCGACTCGACGCCTGCGATGGAGGCGGCGGCACCCAACACGTCGCCGCTCTGGATCAACGGCACCTGGCCGTGGTAGGCCTTGACACCCAGCTCTTCGAACGCGGAGGCGTTCTTCAGGAAGCTCGCCTTCGAGTCGAAAGTACCTGCCGGGTAGGTGATCTTCGGCTTGTCGACCGGGGTGCCACCGAGGGACTTGATCGTCGAGGTGAGCACGGTGACGTGCTCCTTCTCGTGGTCGCCGATCGGCGTGATCAGTTCCAGGTCACGGCCGGTCAGGAAGCCCTTGGAAAGGCCCATCTGGTAGAAATCCGACTCGAGGTATTCGAGCGTCAGGGCGTAATTCAAGATGTCGAGATCGCCCTTGGACACTGCCGGGGCGTTTGCTGCTGCGTAGGGCGCATTCAGAATGCCGCCGGCGACGAAGCTGGCTCCGACGCCCACCAATCCTGCGTACTTCAGGAAGCTTCGGCGGTTGGTGCCGGTGCTGAACTGCAGTACCGGCTTTCCGTCGAAGATCTTTGGATCTCCCATCGGTCGTTCCTTTCACTCGTTGTTTTACTGCTTGAGCGAACGTGTCCGTTTGGCTATTGGAGCCGGGTATTCGCACGGACCTGTCGGAGCTGCGTCCAGCGCAGCGGAGTAGAACGCCAGAGATTTCTCCCCTTTTGCGGTCGCCGAATTTCAGATTCGGAGGCATTGTTCAACTGCGGCCATTTGGTCTGCAGGCCAGGCGATGCGGCTGGCTACCCGGTTTCAGATAGCGGGCGAGGCTTGGTCATGGCAGTACGTCTTGACGGCGCTGCCGGCGACTTGGCCTCGTTGTCCACATGCAGTCCGTTCGGTGCAACTCGTCGAACGGATGGTGGGAATGACCAGATGATTCACAGGGTCACCCGAAAGGGTGAGGACCGGGCTCGGGCGGGAGGGGCCCGGTCAGTCGACCCAGAGCGCTTCGGCCAGCGCCGGGCCGAGGTGATGAGCCCGACCGTCTTCGGTACGAACCAGGAAAGGGCCGTCGAACGGCAGCCGGTCGAGCAGTTCGATCGTCTGTCCCAATCCGATCCCTGATTCGGTCAGATGACGAAGGACGGCAGAATCCTGATCGTCCACCCGGACCAGTCGCCCGGTGTGGCCCACCGGGTGGGCCGGGAGGCGTTGAGCAATCAGGCTCGGTAGTTCGCCGTCCGGTCCGGGAATCGGGTCACCGTGGGGATCGAATTGGGGGCGGCTGAGCGCGCTGTCTATTCGTTCGACCAGCTGCTCGGACACGGCATGTTCCAGGGTCTCGGCTTCATCGTGCACCTCGTCCCAGCTGTAACCCAGGTGAGCGACCAGGAACATCTCGATCAACCGGTGGCGGCGCACCATCTGGAGGGCCACTGACCGGCCCACACCCGTCAGCACGATCTCGCCGTAGGGCTGGTGATCGATCAGCCCCTGGGCGCCCAACCGGCGCAACATTCCCGAGACCGACGAGGAACTCAGGCCAAGGCGCTCGGAAAGCCGCGACGTGGTGACCGGTCGGTCGTCGCGCTCGCCGAGCGAGAAAATTTCCTTCAGATAGTCCTCGACCGACTGCGACCGAGCTTCGAGGTTTGCCATGGCCAGTCGATTGTCTCCCAGTTCGGCCAACCCGGACACGGTCCGCTCCGAACGGCAGGTACAAGATATCTCTCGTTGAGACGAACTTTAGGTTGCGTTCGTGCGAACCTGACGAAGTGGAAGCCAGATGACCCGCGTCGAGCCTGTCGCCCTGACCGTGAGCGCCCCCGAGCGCAGCGCGTTGGCGCAGCTCCGCGCCCGGGGTCGGGTGCGCGGCACGCTCGCCATGTTCGGCCCCGCGTTCGTGGCCGCGGTGGCGTATATCGACCCCGGCAACTTCGCCACCAACTTCAGCGCGGGAGCGAAGTACGGCTATCTCCTGGTCTGGGTCATCGTCGCCGCGAACGCCATCGCGATGCTGGTGCAGTACCTGTCCTCCAAGGTCGGGGTGGTGACCGGCAAGGATCTGCCCGAGCTCTGCCGTGAGCACTTCTCCAAGCGCGTCTCCCGCGGGCTCTGGGTGCAGGCCGAGCTGATCGCGATGGCCACAGATCTGGCTGAATTCGTCGGTGCCGCCGTCGGGCTGAACCTGCTGTTCGGGATCCCGCTGTTACCGGCTGGGTTGATCACTGCTGTCGTGGCCTTCGGCATCCTGGCGCTCGAGCAGCGCGGTTTCCGGCGTTTCGAGCTGGCCATCATGGCGCTGCTGGCGCTGGTCTTCGCCGGCTTCATCTACGACCTGGCCGTGGTGGGCGCGTCGCCGCGGCTGGCCGTGCAAGGTCTGGTGCCGCGGCTCGACGGACCGGGGAGCGTCGTGCTGGCGGCCGGCATCATCGGCGCCACCGTCATGCCACATGTCGTCTATCTGCATTCCGCACTGACCAAGGGCCGGGTGCGCCCCGCCGACAACGGCGAGCGCCGCACCCTGTTGCGCTTTGCCCGGTACGACGTGTACATCGCGCTCGGTCTGGCCGGCGTCATCAATCTCTCGATGCTGCTGATCGCGGCCAACCTGTTCCACACCACCGGACACACCGACGTCGATTCGATCGAGGCCGCACACTCCGGCCTGGCGGAGTACGTCGGTGGCGCCGCCGCGCTCGCCTTCGCCGTCGCGCTGCTGGCCTCCGGCCTGTCGTCGTCCAGCGTCGGCACCTACGCCGGTCAGGTGGTGATGCAGGGCTTCATCAGGCGCAGCATCCCGCTGTTCCTCCGGCGCGGACTGACCATGGTCCCGGCGTTGATCGTGCTGGCCCTCGGACTGCCGACCACCGACGCATTGGTGGTGTCGCAGGTGGTGCTGTCGTTCGGCATCCCGTTCGCGTTGATCCCGCTCGTGTTGCTGACCCGGCGCCGCGACGTGATGGGTGAGTTCGTCAACCACCGGATCACCACGGTTCTGGCTTCCGTCGTCGTCGCGCTCATCGTCGGGCTGAACGTGTACCTGCTCTACATCACCTTCGGCGGCTGATCTGCGCGCGACTCCCAGGCCGGCCGTCTGCCGCGTTGTCGGCGTCGCCGTAACAGAACCCGCCCACCCGGCCCGACCGGTATCGGACTCCTTCTCCGCCTTGCATCCAGCCAACCTGGAAGCCGCGCGGCCAGCCGGGCTTCCTAGAAAGCGACCGGTAGCGTGTCGACGCCGTGCACCACCGAGTACTCGTGGAACGACACATCGCCGGCCGGCACGTCGAGGCGCAGCTCCGGGAACCGGCGCAGCAGCGCCGGGTAGGCGATCCGGAGTTCCATCTTGGCCAGCTCGGCACCGACGCAGCGGTGGGCGCCGTAGCCGAACGCCAGGTGCGGAGAGATCCGGTTGGGATCGAAATCCTGCATGTGTGGACCGAGTTCCGGGTCACGGTTGGCCCCTGACAATGAGCAGAGCACCATCTCGCCGGTCTTGATCTGCTTGCCGCCAAGCTCCAGATCGTGCTTGGCGAACCGGGGGAAGGCCACCTGGACCACGGTGAGATAGCGGAGCATTTCCTCGACGGTCGGGCCGGCCGCGTCGTCGTCGGTGCGCAGTCGCTCGGCGACGTCCGGATGCTGCAGCAGCAGCACCGCGCCGAGGGCCAACATGCTCGCCGTCGTCTCGTGGCCGCCGATCAGCAGACCGTCAGCCAGACCGGCCAGCTCCCGGTCGTCGATCGAATCGCCGTGCTCCCGGATGAGCATCCCGAGCAGACCGTCACCTGGGTGCTGCCGCTGCCGGGCAACCAGTTCAGCCATGTACTTCAATGACTCGCTGATCGCGTCGAGCCCGGTCCCGGCGCCGCCGAAGATGTCGAAACGCGAGCCGGACAGCCGCTGGAAGTCGGCCCGGTCCGGGTACGGCACGTCCAGCAGCTCGCAGATCACCAACGAGGGGATCGGCATCGCGAAGGTCTCGACGAAGTCGACGGGCGAGCCGCTGGCGGCCATCACGTCGAGTTGCTGCTCGACGATCTGTTCGATTCGCGGGATCAGCCGGGACAGCCGCCGCACGGTGAACTCCGGGGTCAGCGCCTTGCGCAGCCGGGTGTGGTTGGGCGGGTCGGCAAAGCCGAGCCCGCCCGGATCCTGGTCGGCGGTCGCCTGTCCGCCGGCGCTGGCCACCACATTCGAGAAGTCGTTGCTGTAGTTCTTGGTGTCGCCGATGACTGCTTTTACGTCGTCATACCCGGTGACCAGCCAGGCGGTGATGCCGAACGGGAACTCCAGCTTGCTCACCGGCTCCTGCTGCTGGCGCTCGGCCAGGCCCGGTACCGGATCCAGACCGTTTCGCATCAACGGCATGAACGCTTCAGTCATCTGTTTCATCCTCGGGTACGGCGGTTGTGGACCTGATCGGGCGTGGATTGTCCACTGCAGGCTATTCCTCGGTAGCCCACGGCCCACGTCCCGCGCGTCGACGGCGTACCGGTGTCGAGCGGTGGAGGTATTCGCCCAGATCGGCCGACCCCCGCCATCAGGCCCTCCGCTCGATTCGATCAGCCCGCGGGGACGGCCGGATCGGCCGGCGCGGGGAGCGTGACGGCCGGGTTCGCAGCCCTGAGCAGGTCGCGAATCAGGGCCTCGCTGTTCGCATATCCACCCTCGCCATTGGCGATGTGCCGGATGGTGCCCTGCGCATCGATCAGATACGCAGCGGGCCAGTACGAATTTCGATAGTTGCGCCACGTGGTGCTGGAGTTGTCCAGGCCGACCGGGTACGCGATGCCTTCGCTTTTCACGGCATCGCGCACGTTGGCCAGATCGTGCTCGTAGGCGAATTCCGGAGTGTGTATGCCGATCACCTCGAGTCCGCTCGCGTGGTAGGCGGCGTACCAGGACCTGATGAACGGTAGGGCCCGCTGACAGTTGATACAGGAGAAGGTCCAGAAGTTGACCAGCACAACCGTGCCCTTGAACTCGGCTAGTGAGACCGGCGCACCCCCGGGGGTGTTGATCCAGGCCGAGATACCCCCGAACGCGGCCGCGGGACCGCAGTTCGCCAGCGTCCTGGCCTGGGAGATGCAATGCACCACAGGCCCTTTCGCCACCTGCCCGGTCATTGCGGCCGAATCCGGGTTCGTCGACGGCGTACTCGGCAAATCCCCGCCGGAACGGGGATCGGCCAAGGCGGTCAACGCATGTCGGGCCGCCTCGCCGTTCTCGAATCGGTCCTGCAACGCCTGGGTGTAGTTCGGCACCGCGCGCTGGAGACCGTCGGTCAGGTTGAAAGCCAGGGCTACCGCAAGGAGAACCATCACGGTGCCCCCCGCGATCCGGAAACCTCGACGCCGTCGGCGGAATGAAGACAGCCGAACCGACAGTGAAGCACCAGCCACCGCGAAAATCAGCAGCGGAATCGCCGCGCCGACCGCGAACGAGATGGTCAGCGCGGCAACGGTTCCGCTGACCTGTCCAGCGGCGCCGGCGATGCTGATCGCTGCCAACACCGGACCTGCGCACGGCACGTAGAGCCCGCCGAGCGCCAGCCCGAGCAGGAATGCGTTGCCGCTCCGCTCGGGTGTGGACAGCCGCGCCCGCCGGAAGGGTCGCTGCAACAGATCGTCAAACCGCGGGAACAGCAGGCCGAGTCCGATCAGCAACAGGACGACCAGGCCGGCCCAACGGAGCAACGCGTCCGGCAGATGCAGGGCGGTGAGCACGATGCTGCCGAGCAGAGTGAACGCCGAGAAACTCAGCACCAGGCCGGTGACGACCGCCAGCGGGCGGCCCATCCGCCGCCCGGCCGGCGACGTCGGGTCGGTCTCGCCGGCGAAGAAGACAACCGGGAGGACCGGCAGCACGCACGGTGAGACGCCGGTGATCAAACCGGCCAACAGGCCGATCGAGATCAGCACCAGCACGCCGCGCACCTCCCACTGGTCGGATCGAGCGGTCGAGACTTCGATCGGCGGCAGATCGAGCCTGCCCCGCGAATCCAGTGTCGACCCGTCCTCGCCGATCCGAGCGGGTCCAAGGGATTACCGGTCGCTTACAGCCGCAGCCCAGGTCGTCGGACCGCGCGGATGAAGTCGTCCATTTGCGTCACTTGCGTCCCAAGAAGGCGCAGTTGATCCGCGCTGCGGAAGTTGATCCGCGCGGGTCAGCGTTTGGCGGCGCAGGTGGCGCAGAGCCCGAACAGTTCGACCTGGTGGTCGAGGTCGACGTAGCCGTACTCCTCGGCAACGGCGCGGGCCCACTGCTCCACGCCGGGTGCGGCCACTTCCTGGGTCAGGCCGCAGGATCGACAGACGAGGTGGTGGTGATGTGCAGGCTGCTCGCACTGGCGGTACAGCACCTCGCCGGTTTCGTTCCGGACCACGTCCAGATCGCCGGCGGCGGCCATCTCCTGCAACGCCCGATAAACGGTGGCCAGCCCGACGGTGGAGCCGGAGCCGCGCAGCGCCGCGTGCAGGTCCTGCGCCGAGACGAACTCATCTGTCCCGGCGAGCACCGAGGTGATGACGGCCCGCTGGGACGTGCTGCGCCGCTGGGTCACCGCCACGAGACACTCCCTGGGCCGGCAACTGGCCCCTGCGGCCGGTCGATCACTGGAGCTCAGACTACCGTTTCACCCGCCCCAGCGCGCTGACCAGCGGCGGTTGTGGTGCGGACGCAATCCGACGCGAACCTCATGCTCGCCCCGATAACCTCGCTGGTATGGGCGGTGGGGTGCAGCATCCGACGTTGTCACGAACCCTCGCGATGGAGACGTCGCCCGGGGCCGGGTAACCGCGGTGCCGGGTGATGCGATGCCGGGTGACGCGCTGCCGGTGACGCGATGGCGAGGGAGGGCGGGAGCGGGAATGATGCGAACGGGAACCGGGTGGGCAAGGGTTTGTCGGTCTGGGCGGGCAGTCCTGGGTGCCGGGCTACTGGCCCTCCTGTTGGCAGGATGTACCGCCACGTCGTCCGCCGGCGGGTCGCCTTCGGATGCTGCGACATCCAGTGCGGCTGCCGTTGCGGTTACCTCGGCACCCGTCAGCAGGACTGCGACGTCGATGCCGGTCAGCAGCACCACAATCGCGGTGCCGACCGCGGCGCCGACCAAGGTGTCGACCAAGGTCTCCCCGACGATCACCGAGACGATCACCCAGACCAATCCCGGACAGACCGTCACGGTCGGCCCGCCCAAGCCGACCGCCGCGCCGGCCGCGGTCACCGGTGAGTGCCCGTACCTGAGTGCTGATGTGGTTTCGGACATCACCGGCCAGCACCACGGCGACACCGAGCTGGTCAATTTCAAACCGCAGCCGATGTGCGTGTTCTACCGATCCGACGGCGGTCTGATGGGCAGCGTGCGGATCATCAAGGCGGCCAACCCTGAGCAGGCCGTGGCCGCTGTGAACCAGCACGTGCCGATCGCCGACTCACAACCGGCCTCCGAGCCGGCGGGGTGGACGGGCGGGTCGATGACCTCGGCCGGCCAGATGACGCAGGACTCCAACGCCAAGTCCGTCTATGCGGTGTCGAAGGGCAACATCGCCGTCATCGCGGAGGAGAACGAGAGCCCGTCGATCAAAGCCAGGGTGATGGCGGTGTGCGCGATCTACGGGCTGAAACTGCAAACCGGACCTGCTCCCGACTACTGCGCCGGCGCCCAGGGCTGACGGGGTGAGCGGACGCGCTGTGACCAGCACTGTCGCGCCGTCATGGCAGGATGGAGCCCGTGAGTAACCTCTACGCAACTTTGCACACCAACCGTGGCGACATCCGCATCCAGCTGCTGGCGACCGAAGCCCCGAAGACGGTGGCCAACTTCGTCGGGCTGGCTGACGGAACCGGCAAGTACACCGGCAAGAACGCTTCCGGATCGACCTCTGGCCCGTTCTACGACTCGGCGATCTTCCACCGGGTGATCGAGGGCTTCATGATCCAGGGCGGCGACCCGACCGGTACCGGTCGTGGCGGCCCCGGCTACACCTTCGGTGACGAGTTCTTCTCCGGGCTCGGATTCAACAAGCCGTACCTGCTGGCCATGGCCAACGCCGGGCCCGGCACCAACGGCTCGCAGTTCTTCATCACGCTGGGCAAGACCCCGCACCTGAACAACAAGCACACCATCTTCGGCGAGGTGGCCGACGCCGACTCGCGCGCCGTCGTCGACGCCATCGGCGGCACCGCGACCGACCGTTTCGACCGACCGTCCGACGACGTCGTGATCAACTCGATCACCATCGAAGACGCGGACCAGGCCTGATCCTCGTCGCAGTACGAGTCGGCACCAACAGAACTCGGCACCCCAGGATCCCTGGTTCGGCGCGCGAGGTGAATCGGTGAACACATGACGATCCCCCCGCCGCCCGGCCAGGGCCCTCCTGGGGGTCCCGCGTATCCGGGTGGATTCGATCCCTCGGCCGGTGGCCGACCGGTGGCAGGCGGCTATGAGGTCGGTCCGTTCCAGCCGCCCTATCCCGGCCAGTACCCGCCAGTGTCGCCGCCCACCCAGCAGCCCGCTGCCCGGCTCAACTATGGCCAACCCGCTTCCGGGTCTTCCGCCACGGAGACGTGCGCGTTCCATCCGGACCGGCCTACCGCCCTGCACTGCACCAGGTGTGGCCGACCCGCGTGCCCGGACTGTCTGACTCCGGCGAGTGTGGGGTTCCACTGTCGCGCCTGCGTGGCCGAGGGTCGCGCCAACCAGCCGGTGCAACGCACCGTCACCGGCGCCCGGCTGGGCCGCAAGCCGGTGGTCACCTACGTGTTGATCGGCATCAACCTGCTGGTCTTCCTGGTCACCGCGATCCAGGCGCGCTCCGGCGTCGATCTCGGACCATCCGGAATTTACCGCTCGGGGACGCTCGCCCCGACGCTGGTGGCCGGCGGTCAGTGGTGGCGGCTCTTCACCAGCGGGTTCCTGCACGTCTCGCTGATCCATGTCGGGCTGAACATGTTGTCGCTCTACTTCCTCGGCGTGGCGCTCGAACAGCTGCTGGGCCGCGGTCGTTTCCTGACGGTCTATCTGCTCTCGATGCTCGGCGGGTCGGCCGCCGTGATGCTGTTCACCGACCCGTTCGGTCCGACGGTCGGGGCCTCCGGTGCGATCTTCGGTCTGATGGGCGGTCTGCTCATCGTCTTCAAACGGTTCAAGTTCGACATGCGACAGCTGATCATCGTGCTGGCTGTCAACCTGTATCTCAGTTTCCAGCTGACCGGAATCTCCTGGCAGGCCCATGTCGGCGGACTGGTCGTCGGCGCGGCCGCGACGGCGGCCATGGTCTACCCCCCGCCGGCCATCCGCAAGAAGGTGCAGATCGGTGCGGTCGTGCTGATCTTGGTGGTGATCGCGGTCGCCGTGATCTTCCGGGACAGCCAGATCATCGAGCGATACTGCGGTATCGGTGCGGACGGCTACTTCCAACCCTGCACGGCCTGAGCGGGACGGAGCCGAGCCGCACGCGCTAGCTGTGGCCCGGCCGCCACCACTGACGAAGCTCCATTGCTACCTCCGCCGGGTCGGCGCCGACTTCGATCTTGCCCAGCACGATGAGCCCATCGTCATCGAGATCAACTTCCAACGCGGACGACGCCAGCCCACGCCGTCGACGGGTGGGAGCGGAGATCCGGACCACCTGATCCCAGCCGATCGCTCGGGAGCTCAGCGGTCCGCGCACGACGAAGCCGTGTTGGTCGGCGGTCAATCGATGCCGCATGGTCACCAGTACGCCCGCGGCGATGGCGCTGACACAGACTCCAGCCCCGGCCACCAGGCGATCCTCCGGGGCGGTCGCGATCAGCAACCAGACGGCGAAACCCGCGCAGAGCAGGCCGGCCGCAGCGGGGACCAGGGGGCGTACCCCCCACACCTGGGATCCGGGGCCCGTCGGACCCGGTTCACCCTCGGTCAACGGAGCTGTCCACAGGAGTTGTCCACACTGGGGATGAATGACAATCGTGTTGTTCGCCCGCCCGGCAGTCTCCGGCCGTTGCTGCACGGGTCATCGGACGGGCTTGCGCCCTGCGCCGACCGCTGCGGCATATCGGCAGATCAACGCCACCGCATGGTCATCAGCAGGCCGGCGATCATCAGGGCGAAGCCGATGGCGAAATTCCAGTTGCCCAGCGAGTTCATGAAGGCGATGTCGTTGCCCCACAGGTAGAACACCACCAGCCACAGCAGGCCGAGCAGCATCAGCCCGAGCATGATGCCGATGTAGATCGGCCCCGACGGGGCGGCTACATGCATCCTGGTCGCGGTGTAGGCGCTTTCGTTGGCCTGCGTCGACGACGTCGCCGTATTGACGGCAACCTTCTTGCGGACTTTGGACTTGGGCACGTCATTCCTCGCTGCTCATTGATGTGGTGCGATGCCCGGCTGCGATGGAACTGCAGCGTGGGCAACTGCCTTCTGCTCCCGGCCGGTGCCCGGAGTTGCTCCCGGACCGGCGGCCCGAGATGATCTGCGTTGCAAGAGCCCGCCGATCGGCCTGCATTCCGTCCTTCAGGTGCATACCTGCTGGTCGGCTGACTGTCGGGACCGGATAACCGGAACCGTACATGCCTGCGCATAGCGTACGTGCTGAACACCGTCACGCTGCCATGCCGATCTGGTGAATCCGCCGCTCGCACGGCGGAGTCATAGGTCATTCGTGGGTGAAACAAGCGAATCGTCCTTTCCAGGTTCCGCGGCGACGGGCGTTGGGGGATTGTCATCATTCGGTGGGTCAGATGTCGATGAGCTCAGCTAGAGGGAGGGGTGCCGACGATGTCCGAAGTCCCGGCGTCACCTCCCCCGGGGCCTGCCGGATCGACGGCCGCTACCGGATCGACCGGGCCGACACCGCCTCGTGTCCGGCAGGCTCGGCATACTGCGAAGCAGCGCGCCTGGCGCATCGGCACCGTGGTCGTCTTCCTCCTGGCCGGCGTGCTGATGGGCACGGCCAGGTCGTATTCGCACGGCGAGGACATCCGCAACCGGTCGGTCGACCTGTCCGGCCTGGTACAGGGGGCGGCCACCCGGGTCGCGACCGCGGAGTCGAAGGCGGCCGTGGTGCAGAGCCAGATCGATGCCCTCGCGGGCTCCGATCTGTCACCCCAGGTCACCAAGGCGTTGGCGGCCGGCGATGCACTGCAGGCGCCGGCCGGACTGACGGCCGTCACCGGTCCCGCATTGCGGGTTTCCCTCTCCGATGCCCAGCGGGACTCCGATGGCAATTACCCGGTGGGTGTCGATCCGGACGACCTGGTGGTGCACCAGCAGGACGTCCAGTCGGTAGTCAACGCATTGTGGGCCGGCGGTGCCGAGGCGATGACGATCATGGACCAGCGGGTGGTGACGACCTCGGCCGTGCGGTGCATCGGTAACACCCTGCTGCTGCAGGGACGTGCCTACTCACCGCCGTTCGTGATCACCGCCATCGGCGACTCGTCGAAGATGGAGGGGGCCTTGGACGCGGAACCCGGCGTGGCGTTGTTCCAGACTTACGTCCAGCATTACCAACTCGGATTCGAGATCGATCCGGTGGCGAACGTGACGCTGCCGGCCTATGCAGGGCTCGTCCGCTTGACCGCTGCCCATCAGGAGACGAAATGACCGACGGCCCGCCGTCCGACGACACGGCACCCCGCGATCCCGGAGCCGCTGACGATCCGACACCCGACGGCAGCTTGCCGCCGCCGGAAGCCGGCGACCGTTCCGGCGCGGCCCTACCCGATGTCGGGACGCCGTACGACGACCTGCCGACCGAGGCGGTGCCCGCGCAGGACGGCGAGCCGGCCCCCGGACTCGCCGACTCCGAAGCAGCAGTGACCGGGTCCCCTGCTGGGGACGACACGCCAACCCAGGCCATACCGGTCGCCGTTCCCGCCGGTCTTGCCGCCGAGCAACTTGCTACCCAGGTCCCGGCGGCTGCTGAGCCCACGACGCCCGCTGGTGTCGCGGGGCGGGCCACCGAGACACCGCCGCCGCCTCGGGATCGGGTCCGAATGGTGGCCAGGGGGATCGGGCAGACGCTGATCACTGCCGGTCTGGTGGTCCTGCTGTTCGTGGTCTACGAGGTCTACGTGACCGACATCTTCGGGCACGAGAAGCAGGAAAAGGCCACGGCGGCCATGGATCGGCAATGGAGCCAGGAGGCCGGCCCGACAACGGTCGCGGCCGCCACCGGGGCCAGCAATGCGGCCGGCACCCAGGTCGTCACGGTCACCGACCCGAACAAACTGGTGGCCGACCCGCGCACTCGCAAACGCAACTACCAGACCATCGATGGCCAGGGTTTCGCCAAGATCTATGTCCCGGCCTTCGGGCCGGACTACTCGTTCACGATCATCGAAGGCACGTCCACCGATGATCTGTACGTCGGGCCCGGCCACTATGCCGACAGCCAATACCCCGGGGAGCAGGGCAATTTCGCGGTGGCCGGCCACCGGGTGTCGAAGGGTTCGCCGTTCAACGAGCTGGGCCTGCTGGACTCCTGTGACGCTCTCGTGATCGAGACGCAGAGCGATTGGTTCATCTACCGGGTGCTCCCCATGCAGGGCGAGATCGCTTCGTGGAAGACCACGCCGCACGCGCATTGCGCCGCCGTGACCCCGCAGACTGGCCCGTACGCACAGACTTTCGGCCGGGAGATCACCGTGCCGTCGGATTACGCGGAGGTGCTACCGGTCCCGCATGTCCAGTCGATGACGGTTCCGGCCAAGGCCGAGCGGCTCATCACGCTCACCACCTGTCACCCGCAGTTCTCCGACACCCAGCGCATGATCATCCACGGCGTCCTGGTGAAGAGCTACAAGAAGGCGGCCGGTTTCCTGCCGCCCGAGCTGAACGAGAGCTGAGACATGTACACCTGGATCTGGCGTCACCTCCCCGGCCCCGTCGCGGTCAAGCTGCTCGAGACCTTGATCATCATCCTGGCCGTCGTCGCGCTGCTGTTCTTCGTCGTCTTCCCGTGGCTGGAGCCGTACCTGCCGTTCGATCACGTCACCACCAACTGAGCGGGCCTCCACTGAGCGCACCTCGCCGGGCCCGCCCATCTGCAAAACTGTGCGGGTGACGCACACGGCAGTGACGAAGATCCTCGTGGTCGACAACTACGACTCGTTCGTGTTCAACCTGGTCCAGTACCTGCAGCAGCTCGGCGCGGAATGCGTTGTGTTGCGCAACGACGAGGTCAGCGTGGCCGACGTCGAGGCAATGCAGGTCGACGGCGTGCTGCTCTCGCCAGGGCCAGGTGTTCCGGCTGACGCCGGGGTGACCGAGGAGATGGTTCGTTGGTGCGCCGGGCGGGTGCCCGTGCTCGGGGTCTGCCTCGGTCACCAGGCGATTGCCGAGGTCTACGGCGGTGTCGTCGATCGCGCCGAGGAATTGCTGCACGGCCGCACCTCCGCCGTCCTGCACGACGGAAAGGGGGTGCTGGCTGGGCTTCCGCAGCCGTTCACCGCGACCCGCTACCACTCGCTCGCGGTGGTGAACGGGACGGTGCCGGACGAGTTGGAGGTCACCGCCCGCACCGAGGGTGGCGTGATCATGGGCGTTCGGCACCGTGACTTCCCGGTCGAGGGAGTGCAGTTCCATCCCGAGTCGGTGCTGACCCAGGGCGGCCACCGGTTGCTGGCCAATTGGCTGATCATCTGTGGCGACGCGGCGGCCGGGCGACTGGTGCCGCCCCTGGAGGACGAGGTGGAACGGCTCCGAATCATGGCTGGCTGACCTGCGCCGGTGCCGCGGAACGATGAACGCAAAAGGGCCCCAGCAGATCGTGAGATCTGCTGGGGCCCTTCGACAACCAGTGCGTCAGTGCGGCACTCAGGTCAGTTGGAAACCGCCGAACCCAAGGTGACGGTGGCGGTCTTGGTGTCCGACCCGCGGAGGTAGGTCACCACGACCTTGCCACCGGGAGTGCTCGACCGGATGGTGGCGATCAGCGCGTCGGCCGAGCCGACCGGGGTGCTGCCGACCTTGGTGATGACGTCGCCCGCTGCGAGTCCGGCTCCGGCCGCCCCGCCACCGGCGGTGACCGATGCGATCTTGGCGCCGACACTCAGGCCGGCCTGGGCCTCGGCCTGCGCCGTAGCTGAGGTGCCGACGGGGGCGTCGCCGACCGAGGCGCCGAGGACGGCGTGGGTGGCGTGGCCGGTGTTGATGATCTCCTGGGCGATGCGGTGGGCCTGGTCGATCGGGATGGCGAAGCCGACGCCGATGGAGCCGGACTGGGAGCTGCCGCTGGACAGCGAGGCGATGGCCGAGTTGATGCCGATGACGGCACCGTTCATGTCGACCAATGCACCACCGGAGTTGCCCGGGTTGATCGCGGCGTCGGTCTGGATCGCGTTCAGGACCGTGTCCTGGCTGGTGGAGGTCTGCGTCTGGGTCGGATCCTGGCCCTGGCCGAGCTGGCCCTGACCCTGATCCTGCTGCTGGCCCTGGGTGTCCTCGGCCGCCGTGCGGACCGGTCGGTTGAGCGCCGAGACGATGCCGGAGGTGACCGTGGCGGACAGGCCCAGCGGCGATCCGACGGCGACGACCTGCTCGCCGACCTTGACGTTCGCGGAGGAACCGAGGGTGGCGACCGCCAGGCCGGAGACACCGGAGACCTTGATGACCGCGAGGTCGTCGGTGGCGTCGGAGCCGATCACCTTGGCGGTGGCCGTGGTGCCGTCGTTGAACTTGACCGTCAGGGTGGTGGCGCCGGCGATCACGTGGTTGTTGGTGAGGATGAGCCCGTCGGAGGACAGGATGACGCCGGAACCTTCGGCTTCCGCGCTCGAGGAGACGGACAGGATCGAGACGACCGACGGCAGCAGCTTGGCGGCGACGGCCTCGACGCTGCCCGTGGCAACCGGCTGCGAGTCGGAGACGACCGGGGAGGTCGTCTGCTGGTTCAGCGAGCTGTCGGTGGCGGAGGCGCTGTTGCCGACGTGAGCACCGGCGACGCCGGCGCCGAATCCGGCGCCGAGCGCGAGGACGACAGCCGCGGCCACGACGAGAGCGGTCTTGCGGCCCTTCCGTGGGGTGGTGGCGACGCCGCCACCAGCCGGAGCGGCGGCATTGACGGTCGAAGCCGGCGGCATGCCGGCGTAACCGAAGCCGGCTGCCTGGCCGTACCCGTTGTACGGGGCGCCACCGAACTGTCCGGTCTGCTGGGCTCCGGTGAACGGTGCCCCAGCGGGCGCCCACGGATTCTCGGCGCGGTACTGGCTGCCGTAATTGCCGGCTCCGGCCGGGTAGCTACCGGTGGCGGTGGGCGACGACCACGCCTCCGCGGCCAACGCCCCACTCGGGCGGGGCTGCCAGACCGCGGCGGTGGACTGCGCCGACCCACCGGTCTGAGCCAGGGGACCGGTGTTGTCGCTCTGGGCGTCGTGACCGGCGGGCTCACCCTGGATCGGGGTCATGTCCTGGGCGGTGACCCCGGCGGCCGGGGCCACGGTGGCCGGGTTGTCGTTGTGGCGGTATTCGCCGGTGTTGAAGTGGGCAGTGGGGTAGGGCTGCGCAAGGTGGTCCGGCTGGTGCGAAGACTCAGTCGAGTCGTTCACCGCCGATTCGTGGGCACCCGAATCGTTCGAATCGGTGTTGCTCTGGTCCTGCGGCCTCGAGAAGTCTTCGCTCATGTCAGTAATGATCGACCGCCACCGTGTGGATCAGCTGAGCGGCGCTTTGGACTCACTCGGTGAATCCATGTCAAGGCGCTGTGAGGCCGGCCCGGTTTGGCTACGGATCCACACCCACCCGGCGCGCGCGCGCGAGAAGGCCCGAACCGACCGCTGGTCGATCCGGGCCTTCGCTACGAATCAGCCGCCGGGCGGGGCCGGTGGGTTCCGGCCAGGGGGATTGGCCCCGCGGGTGGTAGCTGGTGGTGTGGTGGCCGGGGTCGTGGCCGGCTTTGTGGGCGTCGCCTTTGTGGTCGGAGGCGGTGGCGCATCGCCCCACACGGTCACCGTGATTGCGGTGTCGTAATCAACCACGCTGCCGCTGTTCGGCGTCATCGAGATGTAGGTGTTCGCGAGTGCGGCAGAGGGCGCTGGCTTCTGGGTGACGACGGTGACGTTGGTCGCCCCCAGATCCTGCAGCTGACCGACGACATCGCCGGTCGTTGTCTGGCCCGGTGTGAACGTCGGAATGCTGATCTGCTTCTTGCTGTAGACGACCACCTTGAACGACGCGGTCTTCCGCACGGTGTCGCCGACCGCCGGATCCTGGCCCGGCTTCTGCGTGGTGCCGTTGCCGTCCGGGTTGGTCACCTCCTGGGGGCCGCTGGCGATCTTGCCGATCAGCGTGCCGTCGGTGCTGGGCGATGCGTACTTCTGGAAGCTGTTGGCACTACCCGTCCAGCCCAGGGTGTTGAGCTGCGAAGCGGCATCGTCGGTGCTCAGGTTGGCCAGATTCGGCACCACGAACAGCTGGTTGTTGGAGGTCTGCAACACAACCGGTGTACCTTCCTGCACACTCGCCCCCGGCTTCACTCCGACCACCTTGGTGACGGTGTTCAGCGGCTCCACGCCGTCGACGACCTGTTGGGTGGCCGTCAGGTTCGCGGCCTTGAGCGTGGCCACCGCTTGGTCGTAGGACTTGCCGACCAGATCGGACGTCGCCGGTACGGTCGTGAAATCGGGCCCCTTGCCGACCTGAACGGTGACCGTGCTGCCCGGCTTCACCGAGGTGTTCACCGCCGGGCTCTGCCCAACCACGGTGTTCTTCTCCGCGTCGGTCGAGGTGACCTGGGTTGATTTCATCAGCAGGTTGAGCTTGGCCAGCTGGGCCTGTGCCTCGCTGGGGCTCAACGTCTTCAGGTTGGGCACGATGACGGCCGAGACGCCCTTGCTGACCTCGAGGTTGACCGGCTGGCCGAGGTTGATCGGCGTGCCCTGGCTCGGATCCTGCTTGGTCACCGTGCCCTTGGGCACGGTGGCGGATTCCACTGTCTTGGTGGTCCCGACCGTAAGGCCTATGTCGGTGATGGACTTCTCCGCGGCAGCCAGCGTCATGCCCTGCACCTGCGGTGCGGCGACCTGCGCGGGTTTGGCGGTACCCCCGGTGACTTTCAGGGTCAGGATGATGGCCCCGGCCAGCAGGGCCAGACACAGCACTCCGATGCCGACGTAACCCCAGACCTTCTTGGAGCGGTCCGGTTCGTCGTCGTCCCACATTTCATCCGGCACCGGACTGCGCGGTGGCGCCAGCAGGGACGGGCCGGCAACCACGCCGACCTGTTGCGGACCGGGCCGCAACACCTGGGTCCGCTCTTCGTCGCTCATGATCGGGGTGGCGTGGACCGCCTGCCCGGACAGCGCCCTGACCAGGTCAGAGCGCATCTCGGCGGCGGTCTGGTAACGGTTCAGCGGGTTCTTGTTCAAAGCCTTGAGCACGATGGAATCGAGTTCGTGCGGCAGACCGGGTTTCACGGCGCTGGGGGCCTTGGGGTCCTCGCGGACGTGCTGGTAGGCGATGGCGACCGGTGAGTCACCGGTGAACGGCGGCGCGCCGACGAGCAGTTCGAACAGCACGCAGCCGGTGGCGTAGACGTCGGAGCGGGCGTCCACTGCCTCGCCGCGCGCCTGTTCGGGCGAGAGGTACTGGGCGGTGCCGATGACGGCAGCGGTGGCGGTCATGGTGGCCTGGCCGTCGGCGACCGCCCTGGCGATACCGAAATCCATCACCTTGACGGCGCCGGCCCTGGTCAACATCACGTTCGCGGGCTTGATGTCACGGTGCACGATGCCGTGTCGGTGGGAGAAATCGAGGGCGGCGCAGACGTCGGCGACGATTTCCATCGCCCGCTTCGGCGACAGCGAGCCTTCGCGCTTGAGCAGATCCCGCAGCGTCTCGCCGTCGACGTACTCCATGACGATGTACGGAATGGTGCTGGCCTCGCCCTGGGTCTCACCGGTGTCGTAGACCGCGACGATGGCCGGGTGGTTCAGCGACGCCGCGTTCTGCGCCTCGCGCCGAAAGCGGGTCTGGAAGGACGGATCCCGAGCCAGGTCGGCCCGCAACACCTTGATCGCCACGTCTCGGCCGAGCCGGAGGTCACGACCACGGTGGACCTCCGACATCCCGCCGAAGCCGAGGGTGTCGCCGACCTGGTAGCGGTCGCCGAACAGATGTCCCGTCATCGCCGTCCTTCATCATCGTGTCGCGTTGGCCCCGTTCCGGGGTCGAATAAAGAGCTACCGCAAGCCATCCGGATCGGATCCGGCGGGCCGTGCAGACCTCCGTGAGCTGGCGCGCAGGAGCCGATGGTCCGGTCAACCGCTGACTACCGCACGCCATTGTCCCATCTCAGGGCTACCTGCCCCACCTGCACGCGCTCAGCTGATGACCAGATGTGCACGCAGAACACACGAACCGTCAGGTCCGCCACTGATACGACGCGCCAACGGCCGAGAAGTTGCCTGGACCGAGGCTGTGCGAACCCATCCGGACGACGCCGGTGGTCGAACCGTCCCGCAGGCTGCCCAGGTTCGCCGTGTGGGTGAGCAGGATCGCACCGGCAATCGCGACGATCACCAGTACCAGGACGGCGATCAGGGCGGCGATTCCGGTCCGGCGGTTCACCGGGGCCGGGCGGACGACTCTGGGTCCGGGTGGCAGGACGGCCGGCCGCGGAGGCGGTGCATAGGCGGGGGCCGCGTATCCGGTCTGGACCGGGTAGGCGGCGGCCGGATCTCGCCGAGGTGATGTGCCGTGAACCATCCCGGTCGGTGCCTGCGCCGCAGCCGCGCCGAACGCGGTCGGCCCGGTGGTGCCGGGCTGCGGCCGGTTCGCGACCGGTCCTGCCCCCGTGGGGAAGCCGATCGGCTGGGCGCCGTAGCCGGTCCGGGCGCCGTCCCGGACCACCGCCACCGCTCTGGCCACCGACCCGCCGTCGGGAAATCTCCGGGCCGGGTCCTTGGCCAGCATCCGCAACACCAGTGCGGCCACCGGGGCCGGGATGTCCGGCGGCAGCGGCGGCGGCTCGTCATGAACCTGGGCAATCGCGACGGCGACGGCATTCTCGCCGTTGAACGGCCGGACGCCGGCGAGGCACTCGTAGGCGACCACGCCGAGCGCGTAGACGTCCGATGGCGGGTGCGACTCCTGCCCGGCCGCCTGCTCCGGCGAGAGGTACTGCGCCGTGCCCATCACCATCCCACCCCTGGTCACCGGAACCTGGTGGGCCACCTTGGCGATGCCGAAGTCGGTGATCTTCACCTGGCCGGTCGGCGTGATCAGAATGTTTCCCGGCTTGATGTCGCGATGCACCAGGGCCCTGGCGTGGGCGACCTGCAGCGCCTTGCCGGACTGCTCGACCACATCCAGGGTGCGGGATACCGATAACCGCGGCCGTCGCGTCAGTACGGCTGAGAGTGGTTCTCCGACAACGAGTTCCATCACGAGGAAGGCGGTGTCGAGCGGCCCTCCGAGGTTCGAGGCGACCTCGCCGTAGTCGTAGACGGCGGCGATCCCCGAGTGGTTGAGCGACGCGGTGATCCGGGCTTCGGCCCGAAAACGGTCGACGAACTCCGGGTCGCTGGTCAGCTCGGATTTCAGGATCTTGACCGCCACCCCGCGGGCCAGGCGGGTGTCGTCCGCGGCCCACACCTCGCCCATGCCGCCGATCGCGATGCGATGGGTGAGTCGATAGCGTTCGGACAGCAGCAGCCCCGGGGTCAGGGTCATGGTCACTGGCCCGTCAGGGCGGCGCTGATGACGGCGTGCCCGATCGGGCCGGCCACGGCGCCACCGGTGGCGGACAGGCCGAGGTCTCCGCCGTTCTCGACCAGCACCGCCACCGCGACCTGCGGATCGGTGGCCGGAGCGAAGGCGACGTACCAGCACTCCGGCGGCGTGGTCTTCGGCGTCGTCCCGTGCTCGGCCGTGCCGGTCTTGGAGGCGATGACGAGTCCGGCGAACGGGTTGCCACCGGGCATGTCCTTCTCCGACTGGATCATCATGTCGCGGATGTTGTCGGCCACCGATGACGGCATGGCCTGGTTGATCACAGTGGGTTGGGTCTGCGAAATGGTCGACAGATCGGGTTTCGTCGTCTTGTCCACCAGATAGGGGGCCAACCGTGACCCGTGGTTGGCGATGGTCGCCGCGACGATGGCGTTCTGCATCGGCGTGAAGGCGACGTCCCGCTGGCCGATACTGCTCTGCGCAACGGCGGCGTCATCGAGCATCGGCCCGACCCTGGATCCGACGACGGGAATTCCGACGTTGAAGCCGGCCGGGTCGACACCCAGTGCGGTGGCCTGCGCCCGGATCGGGTCGGCGCCCAGTTCGATGCCGAGCGTCGCGAAAGCGGTATTGCAGGAGTGGGCCAGGGCCTCGGTCAGGGTGACGTCGGCGCCGCCGCCGTCACCGCAGGTTTCCCCCTCGAAGTTGGAGAGGGTGGCCCCCCCGGTGCCGGGCAGCTTCATGGTGGCCTCCCCGGTGACGCTCGACGTCGGGGTGTAGCCGTTCTGCAGGGCCGCCCCGGACACCACCAGCTTGAAGGTCGAGCCGGGTGGGAGCACGGCGCCGGTGGCCCGGTTGAGCCGGACCGACGGCGATGATGAGTTGATCCGCTTCGACTCGGCCTTCTGCACTGCTTCGGAGTGACTGGCCAACGGGGTCGGATCGTAGGCGGGACTGGTGGCCAGGGCCAGGATGGCTCCGGTGCTGGGCTTGATCGCCACTACCGCCCCGACGTAGTTCTTGTTCTTGAGCCCGTTGTAGGCCGCCTGCTGGACCGCGTTGATGATGCTCAGCTGGACGTTGCCGCCGCGCGGATCGCGGCCGGTGATCAGATCGGAGAACCGATCGCCGATCAGGTTGTCGTCATCGCCGGACAGGATCGAGTTCTCCGACAGCTCGATGCCGGTGGCGCCGTACAGCGACGAGAAATATCCCGTCACCGCGCCGTACATCGCACCCAACGGGTATTTGCGCTGGTACTTGAAGGTGTCGTTGATCGGCACCGACTGGGCCAGCACCGTGCCCTTGGCGGTGGTGATCTGCCCGCGTGGCTGGGTGAACTCCGCCTGGACCGTGCGCTGGTTGTTCGGGTCTGCCCGGTACGCCGAGGCCTTGACCACCTGGATGTAGGTGATATTGGCCAGCAGCAGCACGATCAGCACGGTGATGGCGGTACCGACCCGGCGCAGCGGTCTCTTCACGAGCGCGGCCTGTTCACGATTCGCCCTTGGTGACCGGGACGAGCTCGGTGCGCGCCTCCAGCAGCGGCACCTTCTTCACCGGCTTCGGCGCGGGCGGGCGGCGCGATGAGTCGGAGATCCGGATCAGCAGCGCCAGGATGATGTAGTTGGCGAGCAGGGAGGATCCTCCGTAGGACAGGAACGGCGTGGTCAGGCCGGTGAGCGGGATCAACCGGGTGACTCCGCCGACGACGATGAACATCTGGAAGACCAGCGAGAAGGCCAGTCCGCCGGCGAGCAGGGCGCCGAAGCGGTCCTTGACCGCGATGGCCGCCCTGAGGCCCCGACCGCCGAGCAGCAGGTAGCAGACCAGGATGGCGGAGAGCCCGACCAGGCCGAGCTCCTCGCCGAGTGCGGCGCTGATGAAGTCGGTGGAGGCGAACGGCACGATGTCGGGACGCCCGGCGCCCAGCCCGGTTCCGAAGATCCCGCCGGTGCCCAGTCCGAACAGGGACTGAACCAACTGATACCCGGTGTTCAGTGGGTCGTTGAACGGGTGCAGCCAGATGTCCACCCGGACCTGCACGTGGTAGAAGAGCCGATACGCCAGGTAGGCGCCGCCGGCGAAACCGATCAACCCGATGATCAGCCACGACACCCGCGCGGTCGCCACGTAGATCATCATCAGCAGCACGCCGAAGATCAGCAGCGAGGTACCGAGGTCATTGCCCCTGACCAGCACGGCCAGACAGATGATCAACGCCAACAGCAGCGGTCCCAGGTCCCTGGCCCTGGGCAGCACCAGTCCGAAGATCTTCTTGCCTGCGGTGTTCAGCAGGTTCTGCTTGGACGCCAGGAACGCCGCGGTGAAGATGATCAGCGCGATCTTGGCGAACTCACTCGGCTGGATCGAGAACAGGTGCGGGATCTTGATCCAGATCTGCGCGCCGTTGACGGCTGAATACTTGGCCGGGAGCACACCCGGGAGGGCCAGGAAGATCAAACCGACCAACAGCAGGGTGTAGGAGTACTTGGCCAGCACGGTGTGATCGCGGATGACCACCAACACGCCCAGAAACAGCAGCAGCGCGATACCGGTCCACAGCAGCTGAGCCGGCGCCTGGGCCGGCGGCGCGTCCACGCCGTTCGCCGCCGCCTTGACGGCGGCGGCCAGGTCGAGCCGGTAGATCATCACCAGCCCGATGCCGTTCAGCAAGGCCACCACCGGCAGCAGGACCGGGTCGGCGTAGGGCGCGAAACGCCTGATCATCAGGTGCGCGAAGGTCAGGGCCAGCAGATATCCACCGCCGTAGTACGCCAGGTGCAAGGTGAGTCCGCGGCCCTGGTTCAACTCCACGATGACGAGCGCGGACGTGACGATGACGGCCGCGAAGATGAGCAGCCACAGTTCGGCGGCACGCCCGGTCGGTCGACCGCGGGCCAGGGAACGGCGGCCAACGGCAGGATCGGATCGGCTCACGAGACCAACCGGCAGGTGACGCCCGGCTCGGCCGGGGGGCTGACCAGCGGCGTTCCGGTGGAGGTCGGGGTCGGCGACGGCGTCGGGGTGCTGGTAACCGTGCTGGTGACCGTGACAGTCGGGGCGACCCGGGTGTCAGCGGACCTGGTCACGGGACCGGTCGGCGGGTTGGAAGTTGCGGTCCGGGCCGGTGTCGTCTTCGCCGGCGGTTTCGCTGCCGTGGTGGCTGCGCTGAAGATGCCCTCGCTGCGCAGGCCCTGAGGTGAGGGGGTGACCAGCACGCCCTGCGGATTGACGGTGACCGTCACCGTGGTCGTGACCGGAGTCGGCGGCACGATCTTAGTGGTGGTCAGGGTGTGTATCGACGACCGGGGAGTGGTCTTCACCGGTGGCCTCGGGGTGATCTTGACCGGCGGTCGCGGGATGATCTTGACCGGCGGTTTCGGGGTCACCTTGACGGTGGTTCGCACGGGTGGTTTCGGGGTCGTCTTGGCCGTGGTCTTCACCGGCGGCACGACGGGGGCCGGGGTGGTCCTCGGTGGGAGCGCCGCGCTCGACACGGACGCGCTCGACGCCACGGCGCCGGAAACCGGTGCGCCGGATGCGGGTGCGCTGGATGCGGGTGCGCCGGACACGGGTGCGCTCGACGCGGGCGCCGACGACGGGATCGGGCCGCTGCTGATCACCACGGTGCTCGGCGAACCCGGGGTCGGGCAGGGCGGCAGCTGTTGCGAGGTCAGCCGGTTGATGACCGCTCTGGCGTCGGCCAGCGTACTGACCGGGATCCCGGCGTTGACCTGGTCACGCGCGGCCTGCACCAGGTCGTCCACCTTGAGTGGCGTGCAATCGGCGGCCGTGCCGCACGAGTTCTCCTGCACCGAGGCGAACTTCCAACCCAGCAGCGATCCGTTGACGCCGCGAAAGACGGCGACCTGGTCACTGTTGTCCCCGACGTAGTACTTGCTGCCCGCCCACAGCAGCGAACCGCTCACCGCCACCCCGATGAGGACCAGCACGGCCAGTCCGAACGCCCACCGCCGATGCCAACTGCGGCGCGGTGGCGCCGAGACCATCTGTCGTTCGTCCTTGTCCCCGCCGTCGTCGGCGCTGAACTGATCCGCCGACCCCGCGGCGTATTGGTCGTCGGGGTCGTATTCGTCGTCTGCGTAGTCGTCGTCCGGGTGCGGCCCCTCCTCGGGCGAGGCGTACTCCGGCTTCGCCGCCACATCCTCCGGAATCGGTGGCAGCGGCACGCTCGGCATCACCTGGGTCAGATGGATCGGTTGCATCGGACCGGTGGCCTCGGGATCGATCCCGCCCGGATAGATGCCGAAGCCGGCCGGCGACCCGGTCTCGACGACGTCGGCGACGATCACCGTCACGTTGTCGGGCCCACCACCGACCAGAGCCAACTGGATCAGCGTGTCCGCCACCGAATCCGGGTCCGGGCCGGCGAGTGCATCGGCGATGGCTTCGGGGGAGACGACATCGGAAAGTCCGTCGCTGCAGATCAGAAATCGGTCGCCGGCCGAGGTCTCGCGCATGGTGATGGACGGGTCCATCTCGGTGCCGTTCAGTGCCCGCAACAGCAGCGAGCGCTGCGGGTGGTGGGCCGCCTCGTCAGCGGTGATCCGACCGTCGTCGACCAGCGACTGGACGAACGTGTCGTCGTGACTGATCTGGTGCAGCACGCCGTTGCGGTACAGATACGCCCGCGAATCGCCGACGTGGGCCAGGGCGACCACCGGTCCGTCGAACAACAGGGCGGTCAGCGTGGTGCCCATGCCATCGAGTTCCGGGTTCTCGTCCACCATCTCGGCGATGGCGGAGTTGCCCTCCCGGGTGGCGTCCGTCAGTGGCCGGACCATGTCGCTGCCCAGCGGTAGCTCGTCGAGATCCACGAACGCGGCGACCACCAGCCGGGAAGCGACGTCACCTGCGGCGTGCCCACCCATGCCGTCGGCGATCACCAGCAACCGGTCGCCGGCGAACACCGAGTCCTGGTTGTTCGCCCGCAACAGACCCCGGTCGGTACGCGCGGCGTATCGGAGGACGTGGCTCATCGAGGCGGCTCACTCGGATGATGCGGGCTCATGGGCGCAACTCGATGACGGTGCGGCCGATCCGGATCGGCACGCCGACGGGAACCGGTGTCGGGGCGGTGATCCGGCTGCGATCGAGGTAGGTACCGTTGGTGGACCCGAGGTCCTCTACTGCATAACCGTTGCCCTGCTGAACGATTCGCGCGTGCCGGGTGGAAGCGTAGTCATCGTCGAGGACCAGGGTGGAATCCTCGGCCCGACCGATCAGGATGCTGCCGGAGCCCAACCGCAGCCGGGTGCCGGCCAAAGACCCTGCGGTGACAACCAGGATCGCCGGAACCATCGACCCCGCAGACAGGGGGGTGGCAGCTCTGGTGTCGCGCCGTCCTGAAGCGGATCCGCGCCCGTCGAACCGAGGATCCGAGGCCATCTTCAGATCTGCCCGCACCACCCTGATCGCAGCCAGCACAAACAGCCAGAGCAGGATCAGAAATCCCACCCTGGTCAGCTGGAGGATCAGCGCAGGCATGACAGTCAGATGTCCGTAATTACCTGTGCAGACCGAAGACGACGGTGGAGTGACCGACCCGGATGACGTCGCCGTCGGCGAGTTGCCAGGTCTGCACCGTTGACCCGTTGACCGAGGTTCCGTTGGTGGAACCGAGATCGTGCATGACGGCGATCTGACCATCGAAGTAGATGTCGACGTGCCGACGGGAAACGGAGGTGTCCGGCAGCCGGAACGAGGCATCCTGGCCACGGCCGATGATGTTGGAACCGCGCTGCAACTGATAGGTACGGTGCGATCCGTCGTCGACGCTCAGCACGGCTTGGACGTCGACCGGCTGCTGATATCCGGCCGGCGGGCCATAGCCCGGGTTTCCATAGCCCTGGTTGTAGTCGGGCTGACCGTACTGCTGCGGTGGGGGCGCATAGCCCTGCTGGTAGTCGGGCTGCGGCGGCTGGTATCCGGGTTGCGGTGCTGGGTAGCCCTGCCCGTAATCCGGTTGGCCGGGCTGCGCCGGCTGACCGTATGGGTTCGAGGCGGGCGCTCCGTACGGGGCTGGTTGGCCGTATCCGGGTGGCGGCTGCTGACCGTAACCCTGGCCGTAACCCGGGTCGTAGGCGGGCTGCTGGCCCGATGGCGGGTACGGCTGTCCGGGCTGGCCGTAGCCGGGCGGCGGTCCATAACCAGGCTGGCCGTAGCCGGGCGCCGGCGGCTGCTGGCCGGCCTCGGCATACTGCTGGCCGTAGCCCGGCTGCCCCCACCCCGGCTGCTCGGCGGGGTGCGACGGATCCGGGACCGGGCCGCCGGGGTAGGCCGGTTGGGCACCGCTCGGTGGCTGGTTCGCCGGCGGGCGGCCGGCGTCCTCGGGCTGCTGGGTCATGGGTCGCACTCCTGCGCTTCGATGGGCCGAACGCCGATCGACATCCGGGTCGACTAGCGAGCTGATGCGGAACTGTCCGGTGTGCAGAACGTCTGATTCCTTCAGTGTGACCGCTACGTCACCGAAGGTCTGCCAGCCCTGCTCGTCCAGATACTCCCTGATCATGGTGGACAACGCTGAAGCGACCCGTTCTTCGTCCTGACCGACGCCGCCGTGATCAGTGCGCCCGAGCTGGACGGTGTACCGATTCGGGGCAATGGTGCGGCCGGCCTGGTGCTGCAGATGGCCGGCGGCCTCGTTCTGCAGCGCGTCAGCGACCTCGGCCGGATGCACCGATCCGCCGAAGAGACGAGCAAAGGTGCCGGCGACCGCGCCCTGCAGTTTGCGTTCGAAACTTTGGATGACGCCCATCGCCACCTCCTTGAATCCGTGCGTGCTGCCGCAGGTCGATCGGGGTCTACCTCAGCAGTGATCGTAATGGTGCGGACTAGTGGACGTCCGTGCGTTCGAAAGGTTGTCAGCCCGATGTGGGTGCTGTTCTGCGGATTTCGGCCCGATCCGGACTGCGTGTTAACCTCTACCGGTTGCTCGGGCGAGTGGCGAAATGGCAGACGCGCACGGTTCAGGTCCGTGTCCTGGAAACGGGGTGGGGGTTCAACTCCCCCCTCGCCCACTCTGGTTGAGACAGACGAAACGGCCCCGGCCGGCGAGAGATCGCCGCTGGGGCCGTTCTCGTTGAGACACACGAATCGGCCCCGGCCGGCGAGAGATCGCCGCTGGGGCCGTTCTCGTTGAGACACACGAATCGGCCCCGGCCGGCGAGCGATGCGGGCGAACCGGTGGTGCGGCGCTCAGAACAGGAAGCCGGTGGTTTCCAGCGCGGCGGCCTCGGAGCTGCTTTTCGCAGCGTTGGGCCGGATTTGCTCGGTGTTGGGGCGGGTCAGCGCGGTCACGGACGGCAGCTGACCATCCTGGTGCGATCCCGCGCGGGCCGGTGTCGGGTCGGTCGCGGAGAGGTTCCAAGTGCCGGACTCGACGATGTCGCCGCGGGCCGCCTGCGCCGCCCTCGCCCCGCGGCCGGCCAGTTCGTCGGCCCGGACGTTCAGCGGGTGCACGGTCTCGTCGCGCAGGTGCGCCTTCACCTTGACGAAGACAACGGGTGCGCGGCGGGTGTCGAGCAGCTCGTGGATGGAGACGATGATGTCGAGGTTGGCGATCGGTCCCGTCTTGCGTACATAGCCGGCTCGCTGCCAGCCGGCTTTCCAGGTCGACGAGCAGCCGATGGCGTATGCCGAGTCCGACTGGATCTCGAGCGGCTGGTCGGGAAAGTCCCGCAGGACGGCGAGAATCGCCAGTAGCTCGCCTATCTGATTGGTGCCGACCGCGCGACCACCGAACGAGTAGCGGCCGTCCTGGGCGTAGTAGGCCCAACCGGTGGGGCCGTCCGGGTTCCGCAGGCACGAACCATCCGTGCCGAAGACAAGACTCTGGCTACTCATGTGAATCAGGTTGCCACAGCCGAATCAGGTTGCCACAGCTGAATCGGGTTTGCCGCACCCCGGATCAGGTGGCCGAGTCGACCGGCTATCCGGCAACTGCGGCTCGAGGTTCTCCCGGCGAAAGTTTGGCTTCCCGCGCGGTTGGGAATACCTGGTGTGGCTCCGGTGGTGGGCGCAGTCCGCGCCCACCAGGGGCCCGACAGAGTACATAGTCGGCATTTGTTTTTGCATAGTTCGCCCACCAGGTCGACGCCGACCCGAGTGGTTCAATCGAAGCTGAATCCGCCGCCACGGCGGACTATCCGGGAGGCGCAAGGAAGAATGGCAACGGACACCCGAAAGAGCCGACGCAAGGTCGAGCCGCAGGTTGGTTCCGACTCGGATGAGTTGGCGACCGAACTGATCTCGCAGCTCGCCCGTCGGACGTCGGCCGAGTTCGCCGGCCAGCTCGCACCGCTGGGCCTGACGCCCGCCCAGTTCGCCGTCGTCGACTTCCTGGTCAACAACGGCGGGTCAGCGACCCAGGCGGATATCGCGCGGTCGGTCGGCGTCGAGCAGCCAACGATGGCCGCGACCCTCCGTCGGATGGAGCGCGACAATCTGATCGTCCGGGTGGCCGATCCCAGCGACGGTAGGCAGAGTTTCGTTTCGCCCACACCCGCGGTCAAGCGGAAGCGAGCCCGTCTCACCGCCGCCCACGAACGCGTAGAGGTCAACATGCTGGCGAGTCTGAACCTCGGCGAGCAAATCGAACTCAAGCGCCTCCTGCAGAAGATCCAGGCCGTTGTTCCCGCCCGGCAAAGGCTTCGCTCGGCGTGATGCCTGCTCGAACCTGACGGTGGGGCGGCCCGCGGTGTCCGGGATCATGCATGCGGCCGCATGATCCCGGGGTCACCCCCGCTTGAGCAGCACCACAGAGCCGGCCTGGCCGATATCCCGGTACCCGTGGGCTCGGGCATCGGCGAGCCACGCAGCCTGGCCGTCCGAGCCCAGCGGGAAGCCGACGTTGCCGGTCTCGGAAACAATGTATTCCGGCCGGGAAACGGCCAGCGGGGTGCGGCCGATGAGCGTCACGTGCTCACGATCGGTGAGCTGCGGGATCAATTGATTGGACGCGGCCACCGTCGTACCGTCCGGAATCCTGGCCAGCAACGTTTTGGTCGCTGTGGCCGACTGGCTGGTATGCCACAGCGTTGAGCCGAAGGCCGGGGCAAAGCCGTTCTGCGGGATCAGGTATGCGGTGACCAGGACGCTGGCCAGCAGGATCCACCTCATTCCGGCCGGTCGCCTCCGCAGGACGTCGATGAAGGCGCCGAACAGGATGGGCATCAACACCAGGCCGTAGTGATAGCTCGTGCCCCAATACGACGGATCGGTGGACAGGAATCGCCACAGGATTGTTGGCACGGCCAGCAGGATGATGGGCGACCGGACGGCGAGGAACACCGTCGGCGCAAGTAGTAGGACCAGAGTGACGATCTTGACGTCCGGCGTCAGCAGGATCGACGCCTGGTGGACGATGGAAGTGCCGAACTTCGATGCGTGGTTGTTGTGGCCGGCCGGACTGACACCCGGGATGATGACGAGCACCGCGAGTGCGGAGGCCAGCCCTCCGCCAACCGCTGTCAGCAGGCCCAGAAGCCGCCGACCGCGCCAGGCCACTAGTAGTCCGAGCACGGCGACGGTCAGCCCCAGGTCCTCCTTGACCAGCACCAATGGCGCGGCCCACAGCACCGACTGGGTCAACCGGCCCTCGCCGAACGCGACGACTGCGAAGGCCATCAGGGGTGCGGCGAACGCCACCTCGTGGAAGTCGAAGGTGACGGCGTTGGCCACGCCGAAGCTCATCCCGTAGCCGAATGCGACCACCAGACCGGCACCCAGGCCGACCGAGCGCATCGCCCACTTCATCAGCGGCACGACCCCGATCGCGATCAACGCACCCTGGGCGGCCAGCAACGTGGTCGGTGAATCGTGGATCCAGTAGAGCGGGGCCAGCAGGGCCAGTACGGGCGAGAAGTGGTCGCCGAGTACGTCGAAGTGCGGTCCCTGGATCGTGTTGAAGGGCAGCTGCCACTGCGAGTAGGAGCGGACCGCCTGGTCGTAGATGCCGAGGTCGTAGGCGCTGGTGAGAAGTTCGAGATGGCGACGGATCGAGACCGTCGCGTAGAAGACCGCCAGAGCGGCGGCGACCACCCAGGGCAGCCACTTCGACATCCGGAAGTCCCGATCGGAGCCGGCCGGACCCGACGAGACGGCCGGCTGCGGCCGGGTGTCGGTCAGCCTTTCGGCAGACCGCGGCGCGGACGTCTCGGACATGCGAATGATCCCCGCTGTTCTGAACCTGATGCTGATGGGCCGCATCGCCGTCGCGATCGGTCCGTCCAGATTATCCGCGAATCGGTTCGCTCCCGGTCAACTCCGCTTCTCGTGCACTCTGTCCGGCCCGACCTGCCGCGTTCGAAAGTGGAGAAGGCGCTCAAGGCCGACATCAAGGCCGAGCTGAGCTAGGCCGACCACCAGGACCGGGCGTCCACCAACGCCGTCCGTGGGTGATAGATGCTGGCCTCCTTGATCTTCGGGCAGCGCGTACAGGCGCGGTAGCCTTGCGCTTCCCGTTGGCCGTGAGTCTCCGGATTCGGGTCGGGGAAGTCGACGAATTCATGCAGCCCAAGCTTGCACAACTTGCTCTCGGCCATCTTCGCCCCACCTCGCTTCGTCGCGGTTAGCTGCAAAGATACTCGTTTTCGGCGGTTTCGAGGCGACCATTTCCCTCGTTCGCCCAGGTTGGCGCACGGCGCCTCCAGCCGCGACGGGTCTACGTTGACAAGGACGCGGAACGCACCGTGCAGCGTTCGCCGTAGCGAGCAAAGGAACGCACCTCATGCGCCTTGGAATTCAAGTCAATGCCTTCACATGGCCAGGAGCCCCGCAGGACACCGGGAAGACCTTCCGCCGCATCGCCGTCGATGCGGAGCGGTCCGGATTGGCCAGCCTCTGGGTGATGGATCATTTCTTCCAGATCTCGGTGAACGGTCCGCCCGAACAGGACATGCTCGAGGGCTGGTCGGCACTGGCCTTCGCCGCCGGCGCCACGGAGCGGATCAAGCTCGGCACGATGGTCACCGGCGTCACCTACCGCTATCCCGGCCTACTCATCAAGACGGCCACGACGCTCGACGTCCTTTCCGGCGGTCGGGCCTACCTGGGTATCGGGGCGGCGTGGAACGGCGAGGAGCACCTGGGTCTCGGGGTTCCGTTCCCTTCGATGAAGGAGCGCTTCGAACGACTCGAAGAGGTGCTGCAGCTCGCTCACCAGATGTGGAACGACGACGAGTCGCCGTTCGTCGGTGCGCACTACTCGCTCGAACGTCCGCTGAATCACCCGCAATCGGTCAGCCGGCCGCATCCGCCGATCCTGATCGGCGGCACCGGCGAGCGCAAGACGCTGCGGATGGTGGCGCAGTACGCCGACGCGTGCAACATCTTTGAGATGCCGATCCCGGCCATCCAGGCGAAACTCGACGTGCTGCAAGAGCATTGTGCCCGTCTTGGTCGCGACTACGCCGAGATCGAGAAGACCACCCTCGGTCGTGGCGCGATCACCCGCGACGGCGCCGGTGACAGCCAGAGCCTCGAACAGGCCATCGACCGGTTCGGCAAGTTGGCCGAGATCGGGATCGACCAGGCGCTCTTCAGTCTCCCGCATCCGGACCAGCCGGCATCGTTCGAGGTGATCGGTGACTTGACCGCCGCGGTGGACAAGATCACCCCGGCAGGCCGCTGACCGACGGCGCAACCCTGGCACCGGGTCGCGATCCACGCACTGGACCGAACATCCCGGCAGGGTTGCGGCCCGTGCGGGTCTAGCCGGAGACGCTGCGTAGGTCCAATGAAGGCGACGCCGGCCCGAGACGACGACCATCAGCGCGGGCAAGGGCAATCAGAGCCGGTCCCTACGGCCTCACAACACCGTGATGACGGTCAGAACCACTACCAGGATCAGCGCTGTCATAGGGCGCCGTCTGTCATGCTCCGCCACCCCAGGTTTGGACGACCGTCACCCGGGCTAAGTTTATGAAATGGAATTCAGATACCTCGGTAACTCCGGGCTCAAGATCTCGGCCATCACCTACGGAAATTGGCTCACGCACGGTTCCCAAGTGGAGAACGATGTCGCAACGCAGTGTGTCCGCGCGGCCCTGGATGCCGGCATCACCAGCTTCGACACCGCCGACGCGTACGCGAACGGCAAGGCCGAGTCGGTACTGGGTGAGGCGCTCAAGGGCGAACGCCGCGCCTCGGTCGAGATCTTCACCAAGGTCTACTGGCCGACGGGACCCAAGGGACCCAACGACACCGGATTGTCCCGCAAGCACATCGCCGAATCGATCAATGCCTCGTTGACCCGGCTGCAGACCGACTACGTCGACCTCTACCAGGCCCACCGGTTCGACACCGAGACGCCGCTGGAAGAGACGATGCAGGCGTTCGCATTGGCCGTCCAGCAGGGCAAGGTGCTCTACATCGGGGTCAGCGAGTGGACCGCCGACCAGCTCCGTGCCGGGCACGCGCTGGCCGCTGACCTCGGAATCCAATTGATCTCCAGCCAACCGCAGTACTCGATGCTGTGGCGCGTCATCGAGGACGAGGTGGTGCCGACGTCCCGCGAACTCGGCATCTCGCAGATCGTCTGGTCACCGATCGCCCAGGGCGTGCTGACCGGCAAGTACCTGCCGGGTCAGCCGCCGCCCGCCGGTTCGCGGGCCACCGATGAGAAGGGTGGCGTCGACACCATCCAGCGGTTCATGAAGGACGACGTGCTCACCCGCGTCCAGGCGCTGGCGCCGATCGCGGCCGAACTCGACCTGACCATGGCTCAACTGGCCGTCGCGTGGGTACTGGCCAACGACAATGTCGCCGCGGCGCTGGTCGGGGCCTCACGGCCCGATCAGGTCCACGAGAACGTCAAGGCTGCCGGGGTGGAGCTCTCCGCCGAGGTGCTGAAGCGGATCGACGAGGCGCTCGGCGACGTGGTCGAACGCGATCCGGCCGGGACTGCGAAGAACGCACCGCAGACCCGCCCGGTCTGAGTCCGGCCGCGGTCTCCAACCGCCCGTTCCGCACCTGAGGAGAACACCATGCCCAGAGCGCTGACCTACAAGCAATACGGCGACGCGGAGGTCCTGCGGGTGACGGACGTCCCGTTGGACGATCCCGGCCCCGGTCAGCTCCGAGTGCGGGTGCACGCCTCCGGGGTGAACGCGCTGGATTGGAAGATCCGGCGCGGCTACATGTCGGCTGGGAAGCCGATCGAGGAGCCGATGAGAGTCGGTTTCGAATTCGCCGGCGTGGTCGACGCGCTCGGCCACGGCGTCAGCGGGTTGGCCGTTGGTGACCGAGTGGTCGGCGGTGGAACAGGCACGGCCGCCGACTACGTCCTGGTCGAGTCGGCGGACGTCGTTGCGCTCCCCGATGACATCGATTTCGTCACCGGCGCCGCCATCAAGGTGGCTGGTACGACGGCGATCAGGGTGCTGACCTTGGCCGGCGTGCGGGAGGGCCAGACGCTGTTGCTCCACGCGGCGACCGGTGGGGTTGGCCTGTTCACCACCCAGCTGGCCCGGGCGCGCGACGCCACCGTCATCGGCACGACCAGCGCGAAGAACGCCGACTACCTCGCATCCCTCGGCGGAATCCCGGTGCTGTACGGCGACGGCTGGGAGGACCGGGTCCGGGCAGTGGCGACCGGCCCGATCGACTCGGTCATCGATTGCTCGGGCGCGGGCGTGATCCCGGGGTCCCTGGACCTCGTGGTTCCGGGGAACCCCGTGGTCACCATCGCCGACTTCAGCATCACCGGACCCGGCGTCATCGTCAGCGACGGCAACGAGCCTGGTTTTGAGGACTCGCTCCGCGAAGCGGTCAAGGCGGTCGAACACGGCACGGTCACCCTTCCGATCGAACGGACCTTCCCGCTCGAGCAGGCCGCCGACGCCTACCGGCTCTCGGAGTCAGGGCACGTCCGCGGAAAGATCGTCCTCACCATCGCCTGACGTTCGGCGCGCTGGGCGACTTGTACGAGCTGGGCCCACTCGTAGGACTGTCGACGGTCATACGGGTGCCGCCCGCGTCCTACAAGTGCGTCCGCGTCATACGGGTGCCGCCCGCGGCGTACGGGTCGGCGTGCGTGGTCCGCGCCGCGATCCCCGCAGATGGGGCGTGGGAGCGTCGGGTTACGGTTTACCCATGCCCGATACCGCATCCGCCGAACAGGACACTTGGGACGTCGTCGTGATCGGGGGTGCGCCCCCTGGAGAGAACGTCGCCCAGTACGCGACCCAGGGCAGTGATCGCACGGCCGTGATCATCGAGAAGGAGTTGGTCGGCGGCGAATGCTCGTTCTGGGCCTGTATGCCCAGCAAGGCGCTGCTGCGGCCGATCTCGGTGCTGGACAACGCCCGCAATCTGCCCGGCGTGCAGAGCCTGGTCGGGGATCACTCACTTGATAGCGCGGCGGTGCTCAGGCGTCGCGACGAGATCGTCAAACATCACGACGACACCTCGCAGGTGGACTGGGCGACCAGTGTCGGCATCGATGTCGTTCGCGGCCACGGCCGGGTCGCCGGCCCCAAGACCGTCGAGGTGACGGCCGCGGACGGCAGCGTCCGGACCATCCGCGCGCGACTCGCGGTGGTGCTGGATACCGGTACCACCGCCGCGGTGCCGCCGATTCCGGGTCTGCGCGAGGCGCTGCCGTGGATATCCCGGGACGCGACCAACATCCACGAGATCCCGCGCCGGATGGCGGTGATCGGAGGCGGAGTGGTCGCCTGTGAGGCCGCCACCTGGTTGAACGGGCTGGGTGTCGACGAGCTGACCGTGATCGGCTCGGCACCGAAGCTGTTGGCGCGCAACGAAGATTTCGCCGGCGAATCGGTCGTCGACAAGTTCAGGGCGAATGGCGTGACGGTCCACCTCGGAGCGACCGTTGACGGGGTGCGGCGGGAGAACCCGCAGGCGACCGGCGAAGGCAGGATCCACGGCGGCGAGTTGACCGTCAGCTTCGGGGACCAGTCGGTGACCGTGGACGAGGTGCTCGTGGCCGCCGGCCGGGTGCCGGCCAGCACTGACATCGGTTTGGAAACGATCGATCTCGGATCGGGTTCGCTGGCCGAGGCAGCAAAGTCCAACCACGGCTACGTCAGCGTCGACGACCACTTCGGCGTCGATGGTGTGGACGGTGAATGGCTCTATGCGATCGGCGATCTCAACGGCCGGGCGCTCCTGACGCACATGGGCAAGTACCAGGCCAGGATCTGCGGTGCCGTCATCGCGGCGCGAGCCGAGGGCCGGTCTGTCGATGCCCCCTGGACCACCGACGTCGCTGATCACGACGTCGTTCCGCAGGTCACCTTCACCGATCCCGAGGTGGCTTCGGTCGGCCTGACCGAGGCGCAGGCGCGCGGCAAGGGCGTCAACGTCAAGGCGGTCGAGTACGACATGGCGTGGCTCGCCGGTACGTCGCTGCAGCGGGACAACTATCAGGGCCGCGCCAAGCTGGTCATCGACGACGACGCGAAGACGTTGGTGGGCGCCACCTTCGTCGGGCCGGACGTCTCGGATCTGCTGCACGCCGCCACGATCGCGATCATCGGCAAGGTCACGCTGGAACAGCTCTGGCATGCGGTGCCGTCCTACCCAACCGTCAGCGAGATCTGGCTGCGGCTGCTCGGAGACCTACTTCAACCCCGCGTAAGCCCCGGCCCCCGGCATGGATCAACTTCGCAGGCAGGGCTGAAGTTGTCGATTTCTGTCCCATCTGTCTCAAACACGCAACGTTCCTCCATGCCGAGGAAGTTGATCCATGCCGGATAAGCCCGGATGACTGGGGCGTCGGTGTTCAACCCCAGCCGCGGGAGCGGGGATCGGGCGGCAGGCGCGGGTTGACGAGGTGGGCGACGAGGGCGGTCCAGCCGGTCTGATGCGTGGCGCCCAGACCTTCACCGGTGTCACCGTCGAAGTACTCGCTGAAAGTGGGATGCTCCTGCCAGAGAGGATTGTCGCTCGCCTCGATGCGTTTGCCATCGGCCGGCCGGCGACCGTCGACCGGCCGGAAGAGCGCGGTCAGGCCGCCGTCGATGGTGTCGGCCGCCTCGCTGAGATTCTTCATGTTACCGGAGCCGGTGGGGATCTCGATCTGGAACGAATCGCCGAAGTGCCGACCGTACGTCCGCAATTTGTCGGCCAGGAGAACGTTGACCGGAAACCAGACGGGGCCGCGCCAGTTCGAGTTGCCGCCGAACATCCCGGTCTTTGATTCGCCTGGCTCGTACTCGATCTGGAGTTGCCGGCCACCGATCTCGGCGGTGATCACGTCCTTGGCGGCGGCGGACAGGGACCTGATCCCGAAGGGGGATAAGAACTCCTCGGTGTCGAACATCCGCTCCAGGATGCGGCGGAGCCGTTCCGGGTCGACCAGCGAGAGCAGCATCTTGCGGCCGCCGTCACCGGAGCGGGACAGCAAGGGCCCCACCAGCTCCGGCCGCCGCCGCTGCAACCAGCGCAGCCGCGCAGTGACGTCGGGACAGTCCTCGGTGATCCAGGCCGGCACCTCGGTCGCCCCGAGGATCGGCAACAGCCCGACCATGGAGCGCACCCGCATATGTGGCGCGGTGCCGTCGGGGTGGACCAGCACGTCGTAGAAGAAGCCGTCGTCCTCGTGCCAGAGCGAGATGTTCCTGGAGCCGAAGGAATTCATTGCGTTGGCGATGGACAGGAAGTGCTCGAGGAACTTGGTGGCGACGTCGTCCCAGGCCTTGTCGTAGCGGGAGAGCTCCAGGGCGATCTTGAACATCTGCTGGCAGTAGAACGCCATCCAGCTGGTGGCGTCGGACTGTTCCAGCCGAAAGCCGGGCGGCAGCGGGGCAGACCTGTTGAACAGGCCGATGTTGTCCATGCCGAGGAACCCGCCCTCGAAGATATTCGAACCGGTCGAATCCTTCCGGTTCACCCACCACGAGAAATTGAGCAGCAGCTTGGTGAACACCCGAACCAGGAACTCTCGGTCCCGGTAACCATCAATCCGATAGACGTGCCAGGCGGCCCAGGCGTGCACGGGCGGGTTGACGTCGCCGAACTCCCATTCGTAGGCCGGCAGTTGGCCGTTCGGATGCATCGACCACTCGCGGCACATCAGCACCAGCTGTTCCTTGGCGAATGATGGGTCCACGTGGGCCAGCGGAATCGCATGGAACGCGAGATCCCAGGCAGCGAACCACGGATACTCCCACTCGTCCGGCATGGAGATGATGTCGGCCAGCGACATCTGGCCCCAGTGCGAGTTTCTGGCACTCTGCCGCTGGCGCGAGGCCGGTGAGGGTGCGTTCGGATCGCCCTTGATCCATTGGTCGACGTCGTATCGGTAGAGCTGTTTGCCCCACAGGAGTCCGGCGTAGGCGCGACGCGCAACGTGTCGATCGGCGGCCGAGATGCTCTGGTTGATCACTCCCTCGTAGAATTCGTCGGCCTCAGCGAGCCGATCCGCGTTGGTCGCGAGGAACGATTCACCGAACGTCTCGCGACTCGGCGCAGCCATCGACAGACGGAGCTTGACCTCTACCGACTCGCCGGCCGCAATGTTCGGGAATCGGTACCAGAACGCAGCTTTGGTTCCGCTCAGGCCGGGGTTGACGGCCTTCTTCTCGCCGCCGACGACCCGATTGTTGATTCCGTCCTTGGTGTAGGGCGTTGGGTTCGCCGCAGCCCCGAACAGACCGACCGCGTTGGTCTCGTTCTCGCAGAAGAGCACATCCGGACTGCCTTCGGCGGCCAGGTAGTAGTGACCCAGAAAGCCTTGCCGGCACTCGACGGCCTCGAGCCCGGCGACGGTCAACGTCGGCGGCAGCAACTGATCGATGGTGGAGCGTCGGCGATCTCGACCCCAGGCCCAGGTGTTGCGGAGCCAGATCTGCGGGAGGATGTCCAACGGCGCCGCTTCCGGCCCGTGGTTCGTGGCGGTGATCGTGATGCACAAATCGTCGGGGCCGGCCTTGGCGTACGTCATCTGTACATCGAAGAACTTTTCATCGTCGAGGATTCCGGTATCGCCGAGCTCGTACTCCCGCTCGTGCCGTCCGCGGCGGGCGTTCTCGTCGCGGAGTTGCTGGTAGGGGTACTCGGCCTGTGGATAGCGGTAGAGCCATTGCATCCAACTGTGCGTTGGCGTCCCGTCGACGGCCCACCAGTACTCCTTGGCGTCCTCCCCGTGATTCCCCTCGTCGTTCGTGAGGCCGAACAACCGCTCTTTGAGGATCGGGTCTTTGTGGTTCCACAAGGCCACGGAAAAATTGACGAAGCCGAAGCGATCCGAAATGCCGCCGAGACCGTCTTCACCCCAGCGGTACGCCCGGGCATACGCCTGGTCGAAGGGAAAGGACGACCAGGCATCGCCGTTCTCCGAGTAGTCCTCGCGGACGGTGCCCCACTGGCGACCCGACAGATAGGGACCCCAGAGCCGCCACGGGCTGTTTGCGGCGTCGGACTCGGCCAGCCGGTCACGCTCGGCGCCAGCTGGCTGCTGGTGCAGGACAGGAAGTGGTGCGGCCGGCGGGGCCGGCCGGTCGGCGTTCGGCGCGGCGGGGGTCACCAAGCCAGCTTGGTCTCGCTGCATGACCGGCTCGTTACCGGCGCCTTTCCGGTTGGGGTGCGCCGCAGGCGTCGCTCTCGGTCAACCCGCCCAGTGGGCAACGGGCACGACCTCGGCGGCAATCGGCGGTCCGGGCGGTGTCCCGTCCCCGAATGGGCGGCCGCCCAACGCCGCCCGATCGTGCGGGGTCAGCCAATTGGCGAGGTCCGGGCCGGCTGGGACGATCTGGGTGGGATTGATGTCGGTGTGCACCATGTAGTAGTGCCGCTTGATGTGGTCGAAGTCGATCGTGTCGCCGAAGCCCGGCGTCTGGAACAGGTCCCGTGCGTAGGCCCACAGCACCGGCATCTCGGCCAGTTTTTCGCGGTTGCACTTGAAATGACCGTGGTAGACCGGATCGAAGCGAGCCAGCGTCGTGAACAGGCGGACGTCCGCCTCGGTGATGGTGTCGCCGACCAGGAAGCGCTGGTTCGTCAATCGCTCGGTGAGCCAGTCCAGCGCGGCGAACAATCGGTCGTAGGCCTTGTTGTAGGCCGCCTGACTACCGGCGAACCCGCAGCGGTAGACCCCGTTGTTCACCTCGGTGAAGACGCGGTGGGCGACCTGGTCGATCTCCGAACGGAGATGCTCCGGGTAGAGGTCGGGCGCGCCCTCCCGGTGAAATTCCTTCCACTGGGTGGACATGTCGATCGTCATCTGCGGGTAGTCGTTGGTCACCACCTGCCCGGTCGGGATGTCGACGAAGGCCGGGACGGTGATGCCACGCGGATAGTCCGGGAACCGAGCGAAGTAGGCGTCCTGGATGCGCTCGATGCCCAGCACCGGGTCGACGCCTCCGGGATCCAGGTCAAAGGTCCAGCTGCGGGCGTCGTGGGTCGGGCCGCAGATACCCATCGAGATGGCGTCCTCGAGACCGAGCAGCCGCCGGACGATGATGGCGCGGTTGGCCCACGGGCAGGCACGGGCGACGACGAGGCGATAGCGGCCGGCCTCGACGGGCCAGACCGCCGGCTCCGTGCTGTCCGGCTCCGTGCTGTCCGCGCCGACGGCCAGGATCCGGTCGGCAATGTAGTTCGTGTCCCGCTTGAAATCCTGGCCGCCCGACACATACGCGCCCTTGGTGCTGTGTGTCGATCGCTCTGCGTCAGTCGTCATGCACTTACTGTATGCGGCGGCATGAAGCATTCGCTACGAAATCAAACCTCATTTCGCCAGGTGAACTGCGGCACGAATCCAAGAATTCGGCGGGCCTTGTCGATCGACAGCAACGTCTCGTGTTCGCCGAGGTCCTTGCGCACTTCGAGGTCAGGAAACACCTCTGCAGCCAAGGAGGCACTCGATCGAGTCATGACGGTGTCAGCGTTCGCGATGATGAAGATTTCGCGGCCGGAGAGTTCCGACTCCAGCGCCAGCCGGACGGCCTGCGCCCCGTCGCGAGCGTCGATGTAGCCCCAGGCGTTCCACTGCCGCAGGCTCGGGTCGGCGTCGAACGACGGGAAGGCCTGGTAGTCGGCGACCGCCATCACGTTCGAGAACCGCAGCCCGATCATCGTGAGCTCGGGATCCCACCGGCAGTACTGCAGCGCCATCTCTTCTTCAAGCGTCTTGGCCAGCGAGTACGAGGACTCGGGCCGCGGGTGGTATTCCTCGTCGACCGGTAGGTATGGCGGCGGGTTGTCCGGGCCCATCGGCAGGCCGAGGACGGTCTCGCTGGACGCCCAGACCACGCGTTTGATGCCCGCAGCCTTCGCGGCAGCGAACACATGGTTCGTGCTGGTGATGTTGTTGTCGAAGGTGGCCGCGTTGGTGATCAGACCGGGCGCGGGTATCGCGGCGAGGTGCACGACGGCATCAATCCGGGTGTAGCGATCCTCGATGGCGTGCAGTGCCTCGAACGTCTGGCCGTAGTCGGTGAAGTCAACCTTCACGTGGACCGCACGTGCCTCCGGCGACGGCACCCGGTCGAGGTTGACCACCTGATATCCGTGGTCCAACAGGTCGACCACGACCGCTCGGCCGAGTTTCCCGCTACCTCCAGTGACGGCTACCCAGGTCATGCGTCTGCCCACTTCCTCGTGTTCTTGATAAGGCCCCACGGTGGAAGCCCGTACGTCCGTACCCTGTTCAGTCCATTCCTACGCCCACCCGGCATCGGGATCTGCACCGGCCGATCTCACCGACCCGCGAGTTTGGGTACCGTTCACTGGACCGTCGAAACGAGGAGCTTCACTGATGAGCAGCACAGTTGCCAACTCTCTCCCCCGGGTGCAGGACGACCTGTTCACCCACGTCAACGGTGAGTGGTTGGCGCAGGATTCCATACCGGCAGACCAGTCCATCCATGGGGCGTTCCACGAGATGCGGGACCAGTCCGAGGCGACCTGCCGAGAGATCGTCGAGGAAGCTGCGGCTGCTTCGGGTGAGCCGGGTTCGCCGGAGCAGTTGATCGGTGACCTCTACGCCAGCTTCATGGACGAAGCCACCGTCGAGGCCAAGGGCAGCGAACCGGCTCGGCAGCACCTGCAACTGCTCGACGCTGTTGACGACGTGGCCGGGTTCGCGCGGCTGCTCGGCCGACTGCAACGTGACGGCGTGTCCAGCCTGTTCGGCTTCGGCGTTGATACCGACCCGGACAGCCCGGACAGGTACACCGTGGTCTGCTACCAGGGCGGCATCGGATTGCCGGACGAGTCCTATTACCGCGAGGACCAATACGCCGAAATCAGATCGGCCTACCGCAAGCACGTGGTCACGATGTTGACCCTCACCGGCCTCGACGACCCCGAACGCCGCGCCGATTCGGCGATCGCGCTGGAGACCGAGATCGCCGCCGCGCATTGGGATCGGGTCCGCAGCCGGGACAGCTCACTCACCCACAATCCGATGGATTTCGCCGGCCTGGCGCAGTTGCTGCCCGCCGAACTATGGGAATCCTGGCTCGACGGATTGTCCGCTCCCGACGGAGTGCTGGATCACGTCGTCGTGATGCAGCCGCCGTTCTTCTCGGCAGTGAACGGTCTGCTGACACAGGACCGACTCCCGCAGTTCAAGGACTGGCTGACCTGGAAGGTCATTCGGGCCGCCGCTCCGCTCTCCAGCAAGGCATTCGTCGAGGAGAACTTCGACTTCTACGGTCGGACGCTCTCCGGGACGCCCGAGCTGCGGCCGCGGTGGAAGCGGGCCATCTCGATGGTCGAGTCTGCGGTCGGCGAGGCCCTCGGCCAGCTCTACGTCGAGCGCACCTTCCGCCCGGAAGCCAAGCGCCGTATGGATATCTTGGTCGAGCACCTGCTGCAGGCGTACCGGCGCAACATCTCCGATCTGTCGTGGATGAGCCCCGAGACAAAAGTCCAGGCGCTGGAGAAGCTTTCGGCGTTCAATCCCAAGGTCGGCTACCCGCCCAAGTTCCGGGACTATGCGGGCCTGGTCATCACCCGGGATGATCTGGTCGGAAATGCCCGACGGTCGGCGGCCATCGAACTCGATCGTGAATTGGCCAAGATCGGCCTCCCGGTCGACCGCGACGAGTGGTTCATGACGCCCCAGACGGTGAATGCCTACTACAACCCGGGTATGAACGAGATTGTCTTCCCTGCCGCCATTTTGCGCCCCCCGTTCTTCGACGCCGAGGCCGACGACGCGACCAACTTCGGCGCGATCGGCGCGGTCATCGGTCACGAGATCGGCCACGGCTTCGACGATCAGGGCTCGAAGTACGACGGTACCGGTGCGTTGAAGGACTGGTGGACGACCGCCGACCGGGAGGCGTTCGAGGCGCTGACCGGGAAATTGATCGACCAGTACTCCACTCTTTCGCCGGCCGGGGCCGAGGGCAAGACCGTGAACGGTGCGCTGACCATCGGCGAGAACATCGGTGATCTAGGCGGTCTGGGGATTGCCTATCAGGCCTGGCTTCTCGCGCTCGAGGGCAAGGAGCCCGAGGTCATCGACGGCGAGACTGGGGCGCAACGGCTATTCCTGAATTGGGCCAGGGCTTGGCGGACCAAGACCCGACCGGAGGAGGTACAGCGCCGGTTGTCCATCGACCCGCATTCGCCGCCGGAGTTCCGCTGCAACCAGGTGGTCCGCAACCTCGACGAGTTCTACGAAGCGTTCGGCGTGACCGAGTCCGACGCTATGTGGCTGGACCCGGCGGAACGGGTCCGGATCTGGTAAGCCCGGGCTAGCGTTGCCTGGCACCGCAAAGCCCCACCTGCGTTGTGCAGGTGGGGCTTTCGGCGTTCAGGTCAACCGGTTGGACTCCCGCCGACCGACTTCACCAGGTTGGCGCGCTCCTTGTCCGGCGCGCCGACCTCGTCCGTTCGACGGTCGAGCTGTCGACTTTCGTCGTCGGGCACTTCCAGCTGGTCGATCAACCGCTCGGCGTCGTCATCTTCCGGCGGTAGCGGGAACTTCAGCGACGCAACGATCGAAATGGTCAGCGCCAGAATGATCACAGCCAGCGAGACGAGCGAGGGGATCTCCGGGATGGACGTGGAGATGACCTTGTGCCCGGCCTGTAGGAACAGCTTCACACCGATGAAGGCCAGGATGAACGCCAGACCCTTGCCGAGCAGGTGGAATTTCTTGAGCATGCCGGCCAACAGGAAGTAAAGGGCCCGCAGGCCGAGAATCGCAAAGGCGTTGCTGGAGTAGATGATGAAGGTGTTGTCGCTGACGGCGAGGACGGCGGGCACGCTGTCCACCGCGAAGACCAGGTCGGCTGCTTCGATCGCAACCACGACGGCGAGCAACGGGGTGGCGATGCGCTTGCCGGCCTCCTTGAAGAAGAATTTGGTGCCGTGGTAGTCCTCGGAGACGGGCACGATCTTGCCCAGCAAGCGGACCGCGAAACTCTTTCCCGGGTCCATCGACTCGTCCTCGTCCTTGAGGAGCTTGATGGCCGAGTAGATCAGGATGGCGCCGAAGGCAAAGAGCACTGCCGTGAAGGTGCTGACGATGGCCACACCGGCGGCGAGGAAGATGCCGCGGAAGACGAGTGCTCCGATGACGCCGAAGAACAGCACCCGATGCTGGTACTCGCGGGGGACCTTGAAGTACCCGAAGATCAGTGCGAATACGAACAGGTTGTCGACGCTGAGGGATTTCTCGAGCAGCCAGGCGGTGGTGAAGTCGACGGCCGGACCGCTGCCCATCGTGGCCCAGATGGCGCCGGCGAAGGCCAATGACACGCCAACCCAGACCGCACTCCAGATCGCGGCTTCCTTGAACTTGATGATGTGAGCGCCCCGGTGGGCGAGTAGGTCGACGGTCAGCATGATCAGGACCACGGCGCCAAATGCGGCCCAGGCCCAGAAGGGGACAGTCATGTGGTGCTCCTGATGGTTGTGCGAGCAAAGACGGTTTCGAAGCCAACGACTTCGATGTCTCCAGGTTGCCTATGAGACACCTGCGGAGCTACGGCAGTATTCGGCTGTCACTGAGCGAGAAAACTGCCGAATATCGGCACCACCCATGTGCCTTGCGTATCCACCGTGTGCGGCGGCCTGGTAAAGCTTTCACCGCCTGCTCCGCCGCGACCGCCGCGCTGTGGGCATGGCTCCGCCCTCAGACCTGGTCGTACTTTCGCAGCGTGTTCCGCCGTGGGTTTCTGTTGCGGGTCGATCCATCTGGGTGGGATGAACTCGGGTAGGCCGTCGGCGGCCATCCGGATGACCCACTCCTCGCGGTGGATTTCGGTGTGGTGGTGCCGGCACAGCAGGCAGCCGTTGTCCAGGCAGGTGCGACCGAAATCCCTCTCCCAGAAGTTGATGTGGTGTCCGTCGCACCAGTCCGGTGGCCGATCACAACCCGGCCACGCACATCCCCGGTCCCGGGCGACCAACGCCCGGCGGAGGTGCGCCGGGAACGTCCTCGATGCTCTCCCGACGTCCAGGATCTCGGACTTGCTACCCAGGATCATCGGGATGATCTGCGCGTCGCACAGGAACTTGCGGGCCTGGGCGGGGCTGATCATCGCCCCCGAGTCGAAACTGGCATCGGAGATCATCCCGGTGATGGCGTCCCAGTTCATCGTGATCGGTGACGTGGGGGCGTTCGCCGCCCTGCATCGGGGCAGCTGCCGAGGTCCAGGAACCGGCGCATCGCCTCCACCAGGGCCTGCGCGCTCCGCGTCGCGGCCGGGCGGGGGTCGCGGACGCCGTCCTGTTCGGGTCGGGGTGCCGCGAGCCCGTCGATCGCCTTTTTGACCACTTCGACGCCGTAGTCGTCCAACTGGCCCTTGATCGGCGTCAACCCGGTCCGGGTGGATGCGGGTGCCGAAGTGCAGTTCCATCTTCGACGCCGGTGTGGTGTCGTCCAGGTCCCCGTCGGGATCGACCTTGTCCAGGATCCGTTGCGCGGCGTGGCCCAGGTAGTTCGGGTCGCAGTCGATCGCGGTGTCGACCAGGGTCTGTTCGCACAGGTCCCGGGCTTCGGTCGACGCTTTCGGCGGGACTTTGGCCATGGTCTCGACGATGATCTTGACGTGTTCGGGCCCGACGGCACCGCAGTCCACCGCTTCGGCGAGTTCGGCCAGGATCGGGGGTGCTTCCGCGCCGGTGGGCATCAGCCGGGGCAGGATCTGTCCGGCGGCGGCGACCCGGGCTTTCGCATCCGCCGGCGAGATGACCAGCGCCTGCCGCAGCAGCGCCGCGGTCGAACTGCAGGACCGATCCGCGGCGAGACCTTGGGTGTCGATCTCCCCGGCCTGATGGACCTGGGCGGCGTACACGGTGCGGGCGATCACCTCGAGCCGGCGACCGAAGTCCAACTGGTCGTCGGGCAACAGTTTCCAGAACGCGCCATCGACAATGTCCCGGAGTCCGGCCAGCACCGTGTCGGCCAGGGCGTTTGCCTGGTCGATGTCGGTGAAACCGCCGCTGTCCATATTCAAAACCCTACTCAGCACACACCGACAGTCGACCCCGAATCAGACGCCATTCCAGGTCCTGGCAGATCACGAATGGGTCACGATCTTCGGGAGGCCGAAAGTGACACGCCTGCAACGTAACTCGGCTGCCCACTCGTCCACGGATCCGGCTCTGCCGTTCTTCAAGGCGCCGTTGCTTTTCCCAAGACGGATGACTGCGCAGGCTTTCAATTTTGATCAACGCAGGGACGAACTTGCCCCTTTTGGGACCGGAGTGACAGGAATAGACACTTTCATCCCCGCCGGCGAAGTTGATCCATGCGAGAACGGTGGGTACGGCAAAAGAAATGGCTCGCGCGGGGAAATCAGCGGTCGACGGTGTTCGGCCAGTCGAGCAGCCGGGCACCCAGGACGGCGGTCTGCAATTCGAAGCGCTGGGCTGGGTCCGCCGGGTCTCGGCCGCTCAGAGCGGCGATCTTCTCCAGCCGGTAGGTCAACGCGCGAACCGACAGGTGCAGCGAACGCGCGCTCAGCGACGCGTTACCTCCGGCCGCGAAGTAGGCCTCGAGAGTGCGCAGCAACGGTTCGGCCCCACCCCTGGCCGAGAGTAGCGGCGTCAGCACCACATCGACGAGCTCGAGCATGGCCGCCTCGTCCCGGACCAACACCCGGTGTACCAACAGTTCTGCGGCATCGAGGACCTGTCCGGAACCACCGAGCCGGCCACCGAGGTGGAGAGCCTCTTGGGCCTGCTCGAAAGAGAGCCGGACGCCGGCCGGGCCCTGTTGAGCCCGGCCGACGCCCATCTGCCATGAGCCGACGGCGGCAGTGCGGCTCAGTTTGACGCCGGCAGCCGGCGGGTTCGGCAGACTGCCGGTGAGCCCGGCGATGACCTCGTCTATGGCGTTGCGGTCGGGAGCCGCGAAGATGACGACGAGCGATCCGTCCTTCGTGGTGACGAGGGCATCGGAGTCCGCCTTCGCGCCCTGGATGGAGCGTTCCAGGAGGCGGGTCAACGGAGACGAGTCAGTGAAAGGCTTTTCGGCCTTCACCACCACCACCGCGTGAGGACCGGCCAAGGTGAGACCGAACAGGGCCGCGCGCTCCACCAAGCCGGCGAGTGCCTGGACGCCGCCAACCAGAAGGTCGTCTACGAACTCCCGTTGCGCGGCCGCCTGAGTCCGCACCAGATCTCGTCGGGCCAGTTGATATCCCTCGGTCAGAATGGCAACCGCATCGTCGGCCGCACGGAGCATCACTTCGCCGGCCAGGACGACGGCCGCCGGATCCTGGTCAGCCCTGACGACCTCGGGCAGGTGGCGCCAGAGCCGCCAGGCGGCCGAGAGGTATAGATCGACCAGCGCCCGCAGCGCCACTCCGGCACCCGCTGCCTGTCGCCCGACTTCGCCGTACCGCTCCAAATCGCGGCGCTTGAGTCGGGTGCCGTGAGCCACCGCATTCACGACGACGCTCAGGAAGTCACCCAGCAGCGTTGGGTCGATGTCACCCGCGTCGCGCGAGGCGTCCAGCGCGATGCGATCCAGCGGTGGAGGCTCGTCCGGGCGCGTCATCCTCACATCGAAACAGACCGATGCGGAAACCAGCTGACGGAGGCAGTCATTTTCCGCTGCACCTACATTGAAGGGCATGACGACGATGATCACCGATGCGGCGGAGGAGGTGCAGGCCGCGTTTCGGGAGGAGCTGAACCCGGCCCGTCGCGCAGTACTGCTCGGTTGGACGAGTTTCGCGGCGACCTTCGGGGCGGTCCGTGGGATCACCCACAGCATCAAGGCAGGTAGGGGCCCGTTCCGGAACGTCTCGATCGGCGGCACCCACATCCATCACTACCTATGGGGGATCGGGTTGTTGACCGGGGTCGGCGCGATGGCGGTACGGGGGAACTCCCGAAAGCCGCATGCGGCGGTGCCGCTCGCCTACGGAGCCGGTCTTGCGCTGATCGTGGATGAGTTCGCGCTGCTGCTCGACCTCAAGGATGTGTACTGGGCGGACGAGGGCCGCGTTTCGATCGATCTGGCCATCAGTACGATTTCGGCGGTCGGCACCGGACTGGCGGCGGGCCCGGTCATCCGACGGCTCATGCATCGCCTCAGCAACTGAACACTGAGCATTTGCGCACGGAGCCACTGAACACGGGGCAACCCAATGTGGCGGCAAGAGAGGATCCAGCACAGCCAACTACGCTCACCGGATGACTGAGGCGGTGGTCGATGATCGCGGCTCGATGCTGTTGGAGCGGTCGGCCGAGCTGACCGGCATCGCGGGATTGGTGACCGACCTGCTCGCCGGGACCGGCCGGGTCGCCGTCGTCGAGGGCCCGCCGGGTATTGGAAAGACGTCCCTGGTCGCGGCGCTCAAGCTTTCGGCCGGCCACCACGGACTGAGGTTGCTCAGTACGCGCGGCACCGAACTGGCCAAGGACGTTTCGTTCGGGGCGATCGGCACCCTGTTGGCCGGTGTGCCGGGGTCCACGGACGCCGAGCCTGAAAGAGCTCCGGACACGACGCGCACCGGGGACTTCGCAATGCTGCGAATTCTGTTCGAATCGGTGGTCCGGGCGGCAGGAGATGCAGGCTTGGTGTTGATCGTCGACGATTGTCATTGGTTGGATTCGCCGTCGCTCCGGTTTCTGGCTTTCCTGGCGGCGAAGATTCGTGAGGCCAGGGTGTTGCTGTTCCTGACCACCAGGCCCGATACCGGTCCGGGCCGCCAGCCGATACTCGACGAGATCATCGGCAGCCCTGACACTCTCGTGCTCCGACCGAAGCCTTTGAGTCGCGCCGGATCCGACGAGGTGTTGGCCGGGTTGTTCGCCGCGCGACCAGACGCGGCCTTCGCTGCGGTCTGCTTTCGAGAAACGGGCGGTAACCCACTTGTGCTCGGGGAATTGGCCGCGGCCGCCACGGCGGATCGGATCGCACCGGTGGTTGAAAATACTTCGCTGGTAGCCAGGATCGGTGCCCGCGCTGTCCATCATCGGGTGAGTCGGCAGCTTTCGACGCTGACCCAGGCGCAGATCCTGGTGATCAACGCCGTCGCCATTCTCGGGGACGGAGCACGACTGTTCGAGCTGTCGGAGCTCGTCGGCGCCCACGTCGATGTACCGGATGGCGTCGCCGCCCTGGTGAATGCGGGTCTGGTGCGCGGCCGGCCCGATGTCGGGGTCGAGTTCGTGCATCCTCTGGTGCGCGCCGCGGTGTACGAGAGCATCGATCCAGCTACCAGAATGGAGGGCCACCGACGAGCCGCAGAACTACTCGCCTCCGCCCACGTCGGGGTGGAAAGCGTTGCTGCCCATTACATCGCGGACAGTCGCCTTCCAGCGGAAGACCACGCTGACGAGCCGACATCCAACGGTCGCAACAACTCTCCGACCGAACTGCTGGCCAGGGCGGCGGCCGAGGCAATGCGAAGAGGGTCGCCTGACAGTGCGCTGCGTTATTTGCGTCGTGGTCTGGCCACCGCATCGGATGGCCCCGATCGCAGCGAGATGCTGCTGGCAGCAGCTGATGCCGCCTTTCAGGTTGACCTGCCGAGCGCTGTCGACTACTTACGGCAATTGTTGCCTGACCACCGCGACCCGGACGAGCACGTGCAATTGGCCGGCACCTTGGTCGCCGCATTACTGCTGACCGGTCGGATCGACGAGGGCCTCGAGGTCATCCGTCAGGAGCAGGACTCGTTGCCTTTGCCGCCCGGCCCCGCGTCGAAAAGCCCAGACCCGCAAGCGGACTCCTATCTGGATATTCGTACCTACCTCGACAGCTTGACCGCGATGATTGCGGTGAACAACCCGGCGCTACCGGGTCTCGAGGACGAGTTGAACCGGTTGCTCGAGCGCGCACCGACGGACGGCCCCGGTGGGCGTTCGCTCGACGGTGTGCTCGCCCTGTATCAGGCTTCTCGTGCCGAGCCGGATGCGGTCGGCCGGGCCCTGCGGGCGATCTCGGACGGCGTGCGGATCACCGGCGAGGCAGGGCGGCGCGGGCCGGTGCCCATCGCGGTCAACGTTCTGCTGCTGGCCGATCGGCCGGAAGGCTTGCCGGCGTTGGATCGAGCGGTGCTGCGGTCCAGGGACGAGGGTTCACTGCTCGCTGCGTCCGGTGCCTACGCCTACCGGGCACACGGTCGCCTGCTGCGTGGCGAACTGACCGGCGCATATTCCGACGCCCGGACGGCACGGTGGTCGACCTCGGTCCTCGGGCTGCGGAACAAGTCGTTCGTGGCCGCGGTGATGGCCAACACCTGCCTGGCCATGGGACGCTTCGATGAGGCCGCCGATGTCCTTTCCTGGTCCGAGTTGGCCTCTGCGCCGACGGATCGTCCGTTCACCTATTTCGCCCTCTGCGCCTTTGCCGCGCTGCATCGGCTATCTGACCGTCCCGACGAAGGCCTTCGTTACGCATTGCTGGCCGGTGATCGATACACCGCGGGCGGTGGGATCAATCCGGCGCAGGTTCCGTGGCGATCCGAGGCCGCGCTCTGCCACTGGCAGCTGGGCGAGCAGGAGCAGGCCATGCGGTTCGCCGACCAGGAGTTCGCGATCGCAACCCAGTGGGGAGCGCCGCGCGCGTCCGGCCGGGCCCTGCGGGTACTTGCCCAGTTGAACGGCGGGCCGCGCGGCAGGCAACTGCTCGATAAGGCGGTCGGGTTGCTGCGGCCGTCGATCGCGCGGCTGGAACTCGCCGAATGTCTATTGGCCAGGGCGGGCGTCACTCCAAGTGGGGACCGTACGCAGCGCACCTCGGATCTCACCGATGCGTTGCTGTTGGCGCAGGAATGTGGAGCGGTCCCGCTGACCGACCGGGCGCGTTCCATGCTCGACCTTGATCCGCCGAGCACCTGAGAACAGGTCACGCCCGATCGGCCCAGGTGCTGGCACCACCCCGTGACAGGTACCTGCGCACCGGGTGATATGGCGGGTGACACCGTCGATTTCAGCGGCACGAGCGATCAGAATTCCTGCATCGAGCAAGCTTTCGACCCAAAGAAGGATCTGATCTGATGACCGCCGCCCTGCTGGCTCCCGAAAAGCCCATTGTGCCCAGCTTCGGCACCGCAAGGTTGCTACCGATGACCTTTCTCAATCTTGGCCTCGAGTCCGACACGGATGTCATCGGGACGGTGAACAGGTTGTCCGGTCTGCGGCAGGGTCGGATGGTCGAGATCCGGTTCCCCAGCGGGGACTATGAATCTGCCACCTGGGTGCTGGCGTCGTCGCCGAGATTCGAAACGGTGCTGGGCGAATGGGCGGCCCTACCGGTCGGCATTGCCGAGGCGGTGGGCGACGTTCCGGTGTTCGCGCCGATCTGGCACGGACTGAGGGTGACCGGGTCCGAGCTCGGCCTGGTCGCGGTCCGGGAGGTGGCATCGCCGCTTCCGCACGCCTTCATGCACGACCTCTGGTTACTGGAGCGCATCGCCCAGAAGCTTGGCCTGCTGCCGCTGCCGGCCGGAAACCTCTGGCGCGAGCCGATTCCGGCTAGCCTGCCGACATCGTCCTGGATCACTCGGACCGGCTGACGACGGTGGGTGCACGTACGGCCGGCTTGCGTTCTACTTTCGCGTTTCCGGCCCAGGTCCCTAGAGTGACCCGCATGCTGTCGATCGTTCTGGCCGAGGACAACTTGCTGGTACGGGAGGGTGTGCGCGGGCTGTTGGCCGCCGACCCCGGACTGACGGTCGTCGCCGTGTGCGCCGACGCCGACGAACTCAGAGCGGCGATCACCGAGTTTCGACCCGATGTCGTCGTCACCGATATCCACATGCCGCCCGGGTTGTCCGACGAGGGCATCCAGGTGGCCAGAGAGCTGCGGCAGGGTAGCCCGGAGACCGGCGTCGTCGTGCTCTCCAGCCGGGATGATCCACAGCATGCACTGGATCTGCTGGAACACGGATCGTCCGGCCGCGCATATCTGCTGAAGGAACGCGTCGCTGAGCCCGGTCAGCTGATCAACGCGGTGATGGAAGTCGCCAGAGGCGGATCGGTGATCGACCCGCAGGTGGTTGAGAACCTGGTGCGGGTGGGCAGCCGTCCGCCTGGCTCGCCGTTGTCGAAACTGACCCCGCGGGAACTGGAGGTGCTGGCCGAGATGGCCCAGGGCCGGACCAATGGCGCTATCGCGCAACGACTTTTCCTGACGGTCCGCGGTGTTGAACGGCATATCAACGCGCTCTTCGCCAAGCTGGGCATGTCCGACGACGCCGACGCACATCATCGCGTGCGGGCCGTGCTGCTCTACCTGTCGGAGCACTGACACCTGTCGCCGTCCAGAACGCCGGCGATGCGGGACTGGGCCGAGGTTGACCGGAATTCGCACGCAAACTGACAGCTCACAAACACATCCGGCGGAATCGGATTTCATGAATTGCCCATGACGCGCAGGGTCAGGGTTTGGGAGGTGTCGGTGAGGTGGAAGCTCAGATCGCCGGTGGCGCCGATGTAGCGGCCGGTGCCGCCGGTGACGGCGAGGGTGAAGGTCGGTGTCTGCGCAACGATTCCGGCGACCTCGATGGTTCCTTGGGGTAGTTCGATGGTGCCGTCGGCGTGGCTGAGGTGTCGTTGGTGGTCGACGACGATGGCGGCGACGTGGACCAGGCCGGCGGTCTTGCCGTTGCGGGTCAGGGTCTGGGTGAAGGCGATGAGGTCACCGATGTCGGGACCGTCGGGGCTCGGGGTGCCCAGATCATCGACACTCTGGTTGCCCGGTTCGTCGTGGGCGGTGAATTGCAGAGTGGTGACGGTGCGCGGGGCACCGCAGGTCTGCCGGTCGGCGGTGCCTGGGGTGATGGGATCCGCGTGTGCGGAGACCAACGGGGTCAGGCAGATGAGCGTGGCGGCCGCGGCGCCGGCCACGAGCTTGCGGGTGACGGTGGTGGGCATGACTGATCTTCTCCTCGGGTTGCTGTCGTTTGCTGGTGTCTGTTGTGTAGCAGGCGGTTTCAGCTGGCCGTGGCCATTGCGGGTTGGGAGATGCGGCTGGCCGGGGCCCGGTGGGCGACGGTCAGGGTGATGCTGGTCGCGGCGAACCAGAGCGTGATGGCCGCCATGGGTAGCCACGCGTTGGCCAGCATGAGGATCGAGGCCGGGATCCCGGCGGCGGCGAGCCATCGGGGCAGGGTGCGGTAGCGCAGGGCGGTCAGGCTGAGCGCGGCGGCCAGCAGGGCCGCTGCGAATGCGCTGAACATGACCAACACCCCGTAGGCGGATCCGAGGAAGTATCGGGAGATGTCCGGGCTCGGTGCGGGGGCTTGGGCGAAGGTGATCGCGGCTGGAACCGCCGCGTACAGCGCGGCGCCGACGAGAATCGTGGCGGCCCAGGTGATGCCGGCACCGGCGACGACCGCGGTGGCTGTCCGTCCGGCGCCACGGTCGGCGAGCCGGGCAGCCAGGTCGGCGGTGAAGATCAGCAGAAACGGGGCGCCCAGGGCGAGCAGGCACGCCGACAGCAGCCAGTGGGTCATGCCGTGGGTGGCGTACCAGCCGGTGATCCGGGCGTCCGGCCAGCTACTGGTCGGTGCGGCGTCTGCGGCCAGGCCGCCGACGATGCAGGCGATGCCGGCCAGTCCCGAGAGCGGGGTCAGCCGTTGAGATGTGGTCATGGGTGGGCTCCATCCAGTCAATGGGGCGGATCGGTGTTCCGGCCCCTGGGGGTGTCTCGACGATAGGAAAGGACGCCGCCTGGGGGCGTCCATCCCGCGGTGGGACTTCCGGTCTCATGTCCATCGCGCGATGGATGGCCCGACGGCCCCGTCGGGATTACCGTCGCTATGTGGACCTGTTGCGGCGAGGCTGGCTGGAAATGATCGTGGTCGTGCTCGCTGCCGCCGAAACGATCAGCGTGATCGCCGGCAGCACCGCACCCGAGCCGGCCGCCGCCGTGGTGACGGCCCTCTCGGTGCTGGTGCTGTTGGGTTTTCGGTGGCAGCCGCTCGCAGCGTGTATCGCGGCGTTCCTGGGTATGACCGTTGGCCTGGCGGTGACGCCGCAGAGCACTGGAGCACAGTTCCTCGGCACCCTGTTCACCTTTGCGATCGCCGGTTCGATCGCAACGAACCGGGAAGCCATCGTGGCCTGGTGTTTCGGGGTGGCGATGCTGGCCTACGCCAGCTTCGTGGACCCGGCCGGCGGAGGTGCGCCCGACTTTGCGTTGTCGTTGGCCTTCTGCACGGCGATGTGGTCGGCCGGTTGGCTGGTGAGCCGGCAGTTCCGGTCCGCCGCTGCGGCCAGGCTCCAAGCCGAACTGGCCGCCCGCGACCAACTTGAGGTGACCAGGCGCGCCGTCGCGGCCGAACGCGCCGGCATCGCCCGGGAGCTGCACGATATCGTCAGTCACGGGCTCTCGGTGGTCATCGTCCAAACTGTCGCCGCCCAAGCAACTTTCGAGGACCTGATCGACCACCAGCCGCTGGATCAAGCCCGCTCCGCAAAGGAAACGGCGGAAATTCGGGGTCACCTGCAGGCGGTCGAATCGACCGCGCGGGACGCCCTCGGCGAGATGCGCCGGATGCTCGGCCTGTTGCAGATCAACGAGGCCGCCGATGTTGCGGACCTGGACCAGCGCACGCCGCCGCCCAGCCCAGGGCTGCAGCAGCTCCCGCAACTACTGGACCGGGCCCGCAGCGCTGGACTCACCGTCGACGACAGCGGCGCGCAGGGCGACGTCGTGCTGTCACCCGGGTTGGATCTCGCCGTGTATCGGATCCTGCAGGAAGCATTGACCAATGTCATCCGCCACGCCCCGGGCGCCCACGTCGAGCTGCGCGTCGAACACGACACGGAAGGTGTCGCGCTGACCGTGCGGAACGACGCCGGGCACGCCCCGATCATCGCGCAGTCCGGTACCGGCCGCGGTCTGGTCGGTATGCAGGAACGGGCCGCTCTCTACGACGGGAACGTACATTTCACGGCAACCAATCTCGGCGGATTCGAAGTGAACGCTCATTTCCCCTCCGCCGCGGTGCCGGCGAAGGTGCGGGCGTGACTGCCACCCCCATGGACCCAGCCGCCCCGGCATCGCCAGCCCCGACCACGGTCCTCCTGGCGGATGACCAGGCCCTGGTCCGCGACGGCTTCCGGGCCCTGATCGATCGGGAACCAGATCTGGCCGTCATCGGCCAAGCCGCCGATGGGGCAGAAGCGGTCTCGCTGACCCGGGCGCTGCAACCCGACGTCGTCCTGATGGACATCCGGATGCCGCGCATCGACGGACTCGCCGCCACCCGGCAGGTACTGGCCCTGCCGCACCCGCCACGAGTGCTGGTACTCACCACTTTCGACCGCAACGACTGGGTCTTCGAGGCCCTCCGCGCCGGCGCCAGCGGATTCCTGCTCAAAGACGTCCGAGCCGGGCAACTCACCGAAGCCATCCGCACCGTCGCCGCCGGCGAAGCGCTGCTCGCCCCGGCGATCACCCGCCGCCTCATCGAGGACTACGTCAAACGCGGAGAAACCGCCACGCCGCCGGAACCGAGCACCCCGCTGACCGAACGAGAAACCGAAATACTCACCCTCGTCGCCGCCGGCCTGGCCAACGCAGAAATCGCCAGGAAGCTCATCATCGGGCACTCGACCGTGAAAACCCACATCAACCGGATACTGACCAAACTTGACCTCCGCGACCGCACCCAAGCCGTCATCTACGCCTACGAAACCGGACTCATCACCCCCACCCGGTCAGGGGCGAAGTAGTCCAACCGCTCCATGGCGGGGCCGTACATTCACACCGAGAGCAGTATTCGCACGCAGGCCCGGTGAGTTCGGACCGTGGCGCGCCCCCGGTTGGGTCGTTACTGTCCCGCTGTTGATGCTGGTCGGTGATAGTCGGCATCGGAGACGTGGTCGAGCCAGGTCACCACTTGGCCTTGCTCGTCGGCTTCGTGCATGGCGACGTGAGCCATGAATCGGGTCGGGGTGGCGCCGTGCCAGTGTTCTTCACCTGGCTCGATGTAGACGACGTCACCGGGCCGGATTTCGACCGGTTCGCCGCCCCGCCGGCTCACCAAGCCGATGCCGTCGGTGACGTAGAGCGTCTGACCTTTCGGGTGTGAATGCCATGCGGTGCGGGCGCCCGGGGCGAACCGCACATGGGCGCAGGCGATCGCTGACTGCTGATCTGGGTTTCGGACGGAGTCGATGAACACCGTGCCGGTGAACCAGTCTTCCGGCCCGCGTCCGGAGGAGCCGGAGCTGGGGGTGATCTTCATGCGTGTTTCTCCTTGATGTCGGGGCCCCAACCCGATCGGCAGGGCGCTGGAGTGGCCATCATGACCTATCGGCCGCCGAGCACCCGACGGCCTGGGGGGATGCAGTTGGCGAGCTCAGATTGTCAGCAGCACCTTGATGGCGCGGCGTTCGTCCATGGCCTTGTAGCCTTCGGCCGCCTGGTCAAGTGGGAGCGTGAGGTCGAAGACCTTGCCCGGGTTGATCTTTCGGTCGCAGATGAGTTTGATCAAGTCGGGCAGGAACCGGCGTACCGGGGCAGGCCCGCCGTGCAGATGCACGTGAGAGAAGAACAGCTGTTCACCGGGGATTTCGACGTCGTGGGAGACGCCCACAAAACCGACGTGTCCGCCGGGACGGGTCGATCCGATGGCCTGCATCATGGATTCCTGGGTGCCGACGGCCTCGATGACCGAATGTGCGCCGAGACCATCCGTGAGGTCTTTGATATGTGCCACCCCGTCGTCGCCGCGATCGGTGACGATGTCGGTGGCCCCGAACTGCACGGCCAGTTCCTGTCGGGTTTCGTGTCGGCTCATCGCGATGATTCGTTCTGCACCAAGCTGTTTGGCCGCAAGGATTCCGAGAAGTCCGACCGCGCCGTCACCGACGACGGCGACGGTTTTGCCGGGGCCGACCGCGGCCGCCACGGCGCCGAACCAGCCGGTGCCCAGCACGTCGGAGGCGGCGAGCAGGCTCGGCACGAGGTCGTTCGAGGGCAGTTCTGGCGTGGCGACGAGGGTGCCGTCGGCCAGTGGAACGCGCAGGTACTGCGACTGGGCGCCGTTGGCGCCGATGCTCTCCCGGTGCAGGCAGGAGCTTTGGTAGCCGGAAAGGCAGACCGGGCAGGTGTTGTCGGAGGCGAAGAACGAGCCGATGACGAACTGCCCAGGTCTGATCGTGCTGACCGAGGAGCCGATGTCTTCGACGATGCCGACGTATTCGTGGCCCATCGGGGTCGGGTGGTCGAGGTGGTCGGCGCCGCGGTAGGGCCACAGGTCGGACCCGCAGATGCAGGTGGCTGAAAGGCGGATGATCGCATCAGTCGGGGCGGTGATCGTGGGTTCGGCGCGGTCTTCGACGCGGACGTCGCCTGGGGCGTGCATCACGGTGGAGCGCATGGTGTTTCCTTCTCGGTTTCGATGTCGGACGATCTGGATTTTGCGGGCGGTGGATCAGGTCCTTTGGTGGTCGGTCGGGCTGTTGTCCTCAGCGTCGGCCGTCAGCCGTTGCGACAGTGCGGTCTTGGGTGTGGTCCCCTTCGGGTCGGGTGAGGACGTACAGCGCGGCCAGGGACACGCCGACCAGGACGAGGATGATCAGAGCCATCGGGACAGCGGTGTGTTCACCGCCGAGGCCGGCGAGGGGTGCGATGACACCGGCCATGCACCACTGCAGGAATCCCAGCACCGCAGAGCCGGTGCCGGGGTGCTCGGGCACCTGGGCCGAGGCCATGGCACCCGCATTCGGCCCCACCAGGCCCTGCGCGCTCATCAACAGGAAGAACGCCACCACCGCCACGACGAGCGGGGTGCCCCACACCAGGGCTCCGACCAGCAGCAGGACCCCGGCGACGCCCGTCACGGCCAGCCCGACGGTGATGACGATGCGAGTCGGGACCCGGCCGGCAAGCCGCGCGGCTAGCAAGGTCGCCATGACCAGACCGACCGCGTTGACGGCGAAATCGACCGAGTACATGATCGGCGATAGACCGTTCATCGTCTGGAGGATGAACGTCGAGGTGGCGACGTACGCGAACGTCACACCCATCGAGAAGGCCATCACGATCAGGTAGCCGACGAAACCGCGGTTTCCGATGACCTGCCGGGCCGCGTCGCCGAGTTGGGCCAGCCCGCCGCGGTGTCGCTTATCAGGCGGCAGCGATTCCGGTATGCCGATGGCGACGGCCAGAATCATCAGCGCCCCGAGGGCCGCGACCACCCAGAATGACACCCGCCAGTGCGAGAGCTCCAGGATGATCGCCCCCAGCAGCGGCCCGACGATCGGGGCTATCCCGCCGACCCCGGCCACCAGGTTGAGCCGGCGGACCAGTTCAGGTCCTTGCGACAGGTCGACGATGACCGCCCGGGCGGTGACCATCGCCCAGCCGCCGGACAAACCCTGCACGAAACGGGCCACCATCATCGCAGTGATCGAAGGGCTGAACGCACACGCGAGCGACGCCACGGTCAACACGACCAACGCCAGCAGCAACGGACGGCGACGACCTCGAGCATCCGAGACCGGCCCGCCGATCAGCTGACCCAACGCCATTCCGATGAAGAAGGTGGTCAAGGTCAGCTGGACCTGGGTCGCCGTGGCGGTCAGGTCGCGGCCGACCAGGGGGAAGGCCGGCACGTACATGTCGGTGGCCAGTGGCGCGATCGTGCTGACCAGAATCACTGTGGCCAGGACGGTCTTGGTGATACGCACCGGGGTGTGCACGAGCATCAGTGCTGATTCTCCGTTCCAGGCCGATCGTCGGTGGCGTCAGTGGTGGTTTGCTGTGGTGCTCCAATGTCATCGCGTCCGCCGCCTGCGTGGAAGTCCCTGCGGTGACGTGTACCAGCAGGGCATCCCTCACCACTGGTCAGCGCCTTACCGTGTCGACATGGACAACCGAGCCGAGGTCCGCGAGTTCCTCACCACCCGACGGGCGAAATTGACCCCGCGCGATACGGGCCTTCCCGACGTCGGGCAACGCCGCGTTGCCGGCCTGCGACGGGGCGAGGTCGCCGCCCTGGCCGGCGTCAGCGTCGAGTACTACGCCAAACTTGAACGCGGCGCCCTCGGCGGGGTCAGCGCCTCCATCCTGGACGCCATCGCCCGGGCTTTGAAACTTGACGACGCCGAACGGGCTCACCTGTTCCACCTGGCCCAGGCCGCCGACGGCACCGGCGCCATGCTGCGCCCCGCCCGCCGCGGCCGCGCCACCTGGACCCCGCATCCCACCCTGCAATGGGCGCTGGACACCATCACCGGTGGACCGGCCATCATCCGCAACGGCCGGATGGACCTGCTGGCCACCAACCAGCTCGGCCGTGCCATGCACGCCAGCCTCTACGAACGCGCCACCGGAGTCGTGCCCAACTTCACCCGCTACACCTTCCTCGACGAGGACGCTCACCGCTTCTACCCCGACTGGGACACCGCGGCGGACACGTGCGTCGCCATCCTGCGCGCCGAAGCCGGGCGTGACCCCTACGACCCGCGCATGCATGATCTCGTCGGGGAGCTGTCCACCATCAGCGACGACTTCCGCCGCCGCTGGAGTAGTCACGACGTACGACTGCACGGCGCCGGCACCAAGCGCTTTCACCACGCCACCGTGGGCGAACTCGACCTGGCCTACGAGAGCATGGACATGCTCTCCGAACCTGGCCTCACTCTTACCCTCTACGCCGCCGAACCCGCCTCCCGTACCGCCGACGCCCTCAAGCTGCTCGCTTCCTGGACCACGACCGCACACCCGCCTGCGAACCCCCAGGCGAGAGCCCGAGCCAACGAGAACGACCCCTCGGCTCGCTGAAAGGTTCTGATGAAATAGCAAACTGCCGTTGATCAGTCGAGTGGCACCGTGGCAATCAGTTCAGTGCCGCCGCCGATGGGGGAGTGCACCTGCAACTCCCCGTCGACGGCGGCCAGACGATCGCGCAAACCCCTGAGCCCGCTTCCGGCCGAGACGTCGGCGCCACCCGGACCGTCGTCGGTCACCCTCGCGCGCAACAACTTCGGCGCATCGGACACCAATTCGGCCGCGACTCTGGCCTGGCCGGCGCCGTGCTTGGCCGCATTGGTCAGCGCCTCGGCCACGAAGTAGTAGATCGTGCTTTCGGCGTGCTCGTTGAACCGGTCGGGGAGATCGACGGTCACTTCGACGGGAATGGCTGAACGCCTGGCCAATTCCTGCAGGGCGCCGGGCAGGCCGCGGTCGATCAGTGTCTGCGAGTGGATGCCTCTGGCCAGCTCCCGCAACTCGGCGATGGCGCTGACCAGCACTTCTCGTGCCGAGTCGAGTGAGTCGGCGGCAGCCCGCGGATCGGTCTCGAGTTGTTGACGTGCCGTCCCCAGGGCGATGGCCAGGGCGACCAATTGCTGCTGGGCTCCGTCGTGCAGATCTCGCTCGACCCGCCGGCGGGCATCGTCGGACACGCTGATCAGCCGGCTGCGGCTGGCCTTGAGGTCGGCCAGCATGCGGTGCCGATCGCTGATGTCGCGCAGAAACCCGCTGTACATCACTCCGGCGGTCGAGACGACCCTGGTGATGGTGAGCTCGACCGGAAAGGTGGAACCGTCGGCGCGCTGCCCCATCACCTCCACCCGCCGGTCGAGCATCGACGGCGTGCCGCCCCCGGCCAACCGATGCAGCCCGGCGCGGTGCAGATGGCGAGTGTCTGCGGGCACGATCAGGTCGCCCAGTTCCCGTCCCAGTACCTCGTCCGCCGAGTAACCGAAGATCAGTTCCGCAGAGATGTTCCATTCCAACACCCGACCGTGCTGGTCGATGGTGACGACGGCGTCCATCGCGGCGTCGAGGATGGCCTTGTACAGGGGCTGGACTTCTTGGGCATCTGCTCGTTCTTCCCCGGGCGCGGTCACCGGGTCACGCTAACGAACCGCGCACACGCGGCACCGCACCGCCGTGCGGTCAGGCGACCAGGCCGGGCAGGGTACGGCGGAGTCGATCGAGTTCGGTCCTGGTGATGAGCCGCTCGTCGGCGCCGGGCACCATCACCGTCACACCGACAGCGTGCCGATTCGAGGTGCCGCGAGGGCTGCGAAGGTCGAGTCTGAATGCCCGTTGGATCGGCGACGTCAGCGGGCGAATGCGGGTCATCAGCCTGGTCATGGTGAATGGACTTCCTTCGTGGACGGTGCGGGGGTGGGAGTGCCCGGGCGACAAACTGTTCTCCAGCAGTCAGAGCAGATGCGGTGGTGTCCTGATACGTCAACGCGCACGTCCGTCGTTTCCGGCCTGAGACCAGTCTGCGGGGAGCGTCCGCCTTGGACGACGGGGCATCCACCAAGTTCGTCGTGGTGCCGGCACCACTGTTCTGTGCGGCTCGGGGGTGTTCTGCGCGGAGCGTGGGAGACCAACCGGGTGGCCAGGTGAACGGCGCTACAGTCCTGCGCATGAGCGAGTCTTCAATCGATCGGCACAATGCCCCAGTGATTGCCCCAGCGGACGTCGAAGCCTATCGACGGGACGGCGTGGTGCTGGTCAAGGGCGTCCTCTCACCCACAGAGGTTGCGCTGGCGGCGGAGGCTATCGAGCAGGTGCTCGCCGCGCCGGGCCCGTTGGCGCAGGTGGCGAGCAGCCCCAACGATCCCGGGTCGTTCACCGAAGACTTCCGGAGGTGGACCGACATCCCGGCCATCGAGCGCCTGGCCAGGTACTCCGAGGCGCCTCGGATCGCGGCCGAGCTGATGACCTCGCCGACCGTGCGGCTGTTCCACGACCACGTCCTGGTCAAAGAGGGCGGTACCACCCAGCGGACCCCTTGGCATCAGGACCAGCCGTACTACAACGTCGACGGCCGGGGGGTCAGCGCTTGGATTCCGGTCGATCGCGTGCCGGAAGCCGGCTGTCTGGAATTGGTGGCGACCACGCACCGCGGGCCGTGGCTGATGCCACGCACCTTCCTGGCCGGCGAGGCGAGATGGTTCCCGGAAGGCACGCTGGCCGAACTCCCGGACATCGAGGCGAACCGGGAAGCATTCACCATTCGGCGCTTCGAGATGGAGCCGGGTGACGCCATCTTCTTCGACTTCCTCACCGTCCACGGCGCCCCCGGCTTCCCGTTCGCCGGCCGGCGGCGGGTGCTGTCGCTGAGGTATCTGTCCGAGGAGGCGCGGCACGCGCCGCGACGCTGGCGGACCTCACCCCCCTTCGACGGTCTGGAGGCCGAACTGCCGGACGGCGCGGTCATGGACCACGCCCTGTTCCCGCTGGTCTGGCCGGTCTGACCGAGCCACGGACGAGGACGCAGAGCGCGACCCGGACCCGTTCGGATCAGCGTTGTGGATCGATGTGGATCTTCGGGCCGGATCCGGCATCGGGCGGGCGCCAGCCGGCCACCACTTGCGGCGCGTGATCGAGCCCGACGGTGGCCGCTACCAGCACATCGGGGTCGACACTGGCGTCTGCATAGGCAGCGATGGTCGCCGCCAGGCGGGCGAGCCGGACAGGTGGCCGATCACGGTCAGGTCCTTGAACACCAGCTGAGGCGGGCGACCGCGCCGGCCGGACTGGTCATTCGTAGTGATCCACGAACCAGTTCTTCCACAGGCTTTTCGCTGTGGCCGCGGACAGGTCCGATCCGGGGTGGTCGGGATCGGGGAAGAAATCGAACGGATTCTGCGCCGGTTTGGCATACATCGCCTTGGCCACCTTCATCATCTCGACATATCCGTACTCCCGAAAGATGTAGCGAAATACCGATCCGGAAATCGCGTAATAACCGGCGCCCTCCGACGACGACGAATATAGCTGGCTCTGCGTTGGCATCTGATCAGTGAGGTGGTCGGCGAACCAGCTGCCTGGGATGTTCTTCGGATCATTGGGTTCCGGATAGCCGACATCGGCGTCATCGCCGAGTGAATCCCGGTACAGCGTCTCCACAGCGACGGCGATTCCCTCGACGACCCAGGTCGGCGGTGAATTCGCCGAGCGGCCGGGCAGCGTCGAATTTCGGTTCATCAGCTGGTGGGTCGATTCGTGGGTGATCACGTCCGCGACGTATTGGCGTCCGGTGGCATCGTCGGGCACCAGGGAACCGTCGGCCGCCTGCAGCGTGAGGACGATCCGAGACTGCGTCGAGTACCGGGTACCGGGGTAGCGGCCTCGGGCGTCGAGCAGACCGGCGGTCACGTTCGACGTCTGGGCCGGTCCGGCCTTGGACAGGAACCATCGAAACGGCTCGTCGGCCAGAAAGATGACCTGACCCTTCGGAGCGACCAGGCCAGCGCCCTGCAACTGCGTGTGCGACCAGCTGATCCCACCGCCGGCGGCGTCGAGCGCAACTGCGGACCACGGTCGCAGGTCGTCGTCGGCAGCGTCGGTGACGACGGCCGTCGACGACGTGTGCGCCACGCTGCGGGTGCAGGTGCAGTACATCGGATCGTCCACATACCTCGGCTGCCAGGCGGTGATCGTCAGAACCTGGTGTCCAGCCTTGGATGTCACCGAGACGTTCGCGCCATAGACGATTCCTGGCATCGAATCGTCGTCGTCGTAAGGTGTCCGCACTCCCAATACCACGCTCCGGGTAAACGATCGCGCGGAATCGGTGGCGGCCGTGGTGTAGTCATCCGACGGGGCGAACATTGCCGCGGTGACGCCCAGTGCTCGGGTATTGGCGAACCAATGGCGGATCTGGTTGGTCAGCGACGGCGCGAACGGCGTGACGAAGTCGGCGACATTCCCGGACTTCAGGTCCGAGGTCAGTGCCTTCATCAGGGAGGTGAAGGCGGCGTCGTGGCGAAGCTGCAGGTCGTAGGGGTCATCCGTGCGGCCGCCGGTCGTAGTCGGGCCGGGTGAGGTGACGTGCGGCCGGTCCTGTTGAGGCGTCGGTGTGGTCGACGGTGAGGTCTCCGGTGCGCGGGTCTGCTTGCCGGACGTCGACGGAGCGGCGCCGGTAGAGGTGGGCGCTGCGGTCCGGGCCATGACTGCACTACCCGGGACGGTCGATGAACATCCGCACGCCAGCACGGCGGCGGCCAGCATAACGGCAGCACTCCGCACCCAGCGGGCCGAGCCCACTCTGCGCATCTGCACCCCCCGCACCCGTCGCATCAACCGGGGGAGAGCCCGGCGGACCGACAGCGTCAGCGTACGGCCAGGCGTCGCCGGGCATGGTGGATTTTCGCCGATGTGACACCCTGGATCAGATGGGACGACGCCAGGAACGCACGGGTCGTCGTAGGCCACCGTTGCCCGTTCGGGACGGGCTGAATCCCAGCCGGGTACGGCTGCCGGAGAGCGGGCCGTGGGGAACCACACTCGACTACCTGTTGGCCCGATTCCACGTGGAGCGGGTACGGCTGCTGGAGAAGGTCGCACAGGCCGAAGTGGTGGACTGGGACGGCGTGCCGGTCGACGAGCAGATGCCGTTCCGACCCAACTCGTTCGTCTACCTGTACCGCGATCCCGCGCCGGAGCCGCGGGTGCCGTTCGAGGTGGACGTGCTGTATCGCGACGAGCACATCCTGGTTGCCGACAAGCCGCACTTTCTGTCCAGCCTGCCGAACGGCTCGTACATCGTGGAATCGGCGGTGGTGAGGCTCCGCCGTGAGCTGGAACTGCCGGACCTTTCGCCGCTGCACCGCTTGGACCGGATCACCGCAGGCCTGCTGTTGTTCTCCCTCCGGCACCGTGAACGGGGTGCCTACCAGACCATGTTCGCCCGGCGCGCGGTACAGAAATCGTATCGAGCGGTGGCCCGGTACGACCCCGACTTGCAGTTTCCGCGGACCGTGCGCAGCCGCATCATCAAGGATCGGGGCACTCCCACCGCCTACGAGATCGACGGCGAGCCGAACAGCGAGACGGGGATCGAATTGGTCGACGTACGTGACGCGCGGGCGCTGTACCGGGTCGATCCCAAAACCGGTAAGACCCATCAGATCCGGGTGCACATGAATGCCCTCGGCATTCCGATCGTCAACGATCCTTTCTATCCCAAGCTGCTGGACGTCCCGTTCGACGACTACTCGGCTCCGCTCCAGCTGCTGGCCGCATCGATAGCGTTCACCGACCCGATCACCGGAGAGCAGCGGCAGTTCCATTCCCGGCGCCGGCTGGAGTCCTGGGGTCCCACATGACGCCGGCAGCGATTCAGGCCAGGTGGAAGTACTCGGTCAACCTGACCGAGCCGTCGTCGGGCCTGGCCCCTTCCGGCAGACTGAAATACGGCCCCATGATGGCCTGCCACTTCAAGTTGATCTCCTCGGCGTCCATTGCCGCCTGGGCCGCGGCGTAGTCATCGGTCTCCAGATAGCCGACCACCAGCCCGTCCGGCTTCCGGACGAACAGCGAGTAATTGCGCCATCCGGTCCGGCGCAGTGCCTCGAGCATTTCCGGCCAGACCGTTTCGTGCGCGGTGAGATATTCGTCCAGCTTGTCGGGCCGGATCTGCAGCAGGAAGCAGACCCGTTGGGTGGTCCGATCGCCCGGCATCAGCGGGTCAATTCGGGTGGGGCGGAGTCGAGCGCTTCCTGGATGGCGGCGATCAGCGTCCTGGCCGAACTGGCGGTGAGTTCGACGGCGACCCTGGCCGCCGGGCCACCGACCGGCGATGAGAAATCGATGTTCAATGTGTGTTCGGCCATGGCGTGCACCGGATGGTCGAAATAGACGACACCGTCGGTGACATGAAACCACTGGCTGCCCGGACCCTTTGCGCTGCCGTCGATCCCGGTCTTCACCGTGAGGTAGGTGCACATTTCAATTCTCCCCGTCCGAGGTCAGGTATTTCCCGTAGAAGGCGGTGATTCGTTCCCAGCCGTCGTTGGCGGCCTCGACCCGGTAGGCGACCCGGTTCGTCGAGAAGAACGCGTGACCGGCGCCGGGATAGCTGTGGATCTCGAAGCTCTTTGCGTTCGCGCGCAGGATTTCTTCGAGCTCGGCCACGGCCGCTGGGCTGGGATAGGAATCCTCCTCGCCGAACAGTCCGAGCAACGGCGCACGCAGGCCGGGCAGTTGATCGGCAAGATTGGTGACTTGCAGCGGAAAGCCCTCGGGTGGAGTGCCGGTGACAAAGGCTCCGTAGCAGTCGACACAGGCGTCCAGGTCGACATTGCAGGCAGCGAGCACGCTCTGCCGGCCCCCCGAGCAGTAGCCGATATCGCCGACCTTTCCGTTGCTGGTGGGTAGCGACCGCAGGTAGGCGGCGGCGCCGGCCACGTCACCGACCAATCTCGAGTCCGGAATCCCGCGCTTCGCGCGCGCCACCGCCGCGGCGTCGTCGGGTGCCGCACCAGGCGCCTCCCGCCAGTACAGGTTGACGCAGATGGCGTCGTAACCGAGTTCGGCGAACCGCCTGGTGATCTCCTTGGTGCCGCGGTCGTAGCCGGGCAGATGGTGGATCACCACCACCCCGCCGCGTTTGTCCGGGGTGTCCGGGCGAGCCAGGTACGCCTCGACCCGGTCGCCCCCGTCTCCGGCGATCATCACAGTCTGGGTCGTCATCGAGTCGGACATGGGTTGATGCACTACACCTTTCCGGGTCGAGCGGTTCGCTGGGAATAGTTTAGGCGGGCTAATGGTCTCGGGGTCAAGGACCCAGATCCCAGAGCAGTCGGTAGTAGGCCGTTCGATCCGGATCCGGCGCGATGCCGTAGGCCTCCAGCAGTGGGTCCTCCCAGTCGGGGCCGTAGTTCCACTGCGTGCTCCACGTGGCGATGGCCAGGTCGGCCCACCGGTCCGCCACGCCCAGCGCCCCGAGATCGACTCGGCCACTGCACTTTCCGTCGTCGTCGAGCAGCGTGTTCGGGGCGCAGGCATCCCCGTGGCAGACGACCAGTTGATCGACGGGCGGTGGGTCGGCCAGGCGGCCCAGTGCGTGCCCCACCGTCAGATCACGGTGCTCCGGATGCCATCCGGACGGCTCGAGCAGCGGGATGCGATGGTTGATCACCGCCAGTCGATCAGGTTGCGACCAGCTGAACGGGCAGTCGGCGACCGGAACGCTGTCGTGCAACTCGCGCAACCCGATGCCGATGGCGGCTACCGCGGTCGCCGGGTCCGCCTTCCACCGCGCGGTCACCGCATTCTGGCCGGGCAACCCGGACGTGATCAACCAGCTGCCCTCGCCGTCCGACCCGAGTTCGAGTACCGGCGGCACCGTCACGAACGGCGCAGCCCAGCGGAGTTTGCCGGCCTCCCGCCGCAGGTCGATGCCGCCGGGCGGCGACCATTTGATGAACCGTCGGGTTGGACCGTCGCCAAGGGCGAAGGTCAGACCGCCCAGTTCGTTGATCCAGGTCGGGGTGATCCGCTCGCCGGCCGCGGCCTCGATCACCACGCGCGGCACGCGCACGTCGGCAGAGGGTTCTCCGGAGAACAACACGCCCTCACAGTGCCAGCGATGGTTAGGTTGGTTCGAACCGGGAGCCAGGAGGGTCGCATGACGGCAGGCGTGTACCTGATCGGCGGCGGCTGGAGCGCCGCTGCCGCGGCGCTGGTCTACGGCCCCTTCCTGCGGGAGGCCGGTGCCAACGCCAGGATCGCCTGCCTGGTCATCGACGAGGGTGACGGGCCGGATCAGTTCCAGCGGTGGGCCTCGGTCCTGGTCGAATTGTCGTCGTGTCGGCCCTTTCCGGTGCTCGTTCCGATCGGTGAGGTGCTCGACCTCGAAGCACTGGCCGGCGCCGATGCGTTACTGGTCTGCGGCGGCCTGACCCCCGCCTACGCTGCCGCCGTCGGACCGGTGTCTATGCAGCTCAGGGACTGGCTGAGCGAGCGGCCCTACTGCGGCTTCTCCGCCGGTGCATCGATCGCGTCGTCGTCCGCGGTGGTCGGCGGCTGGCTACTCGATGGCCGGCCGGTCATCCCCGAGGATGCTGCCGAGGATCTGGACGAGGTGACGGTGGTAGCCGGTCTGGACCTGGTGCCCTTCGTCGTCGACGTCCATGCGGCGCAATGGGGCACCCTGCCCCGACTGCTGACGGCAGCGGTGCTGGCCGACCGGCCGGGAATTGCGATCGACGAGGACACCATGGTCTCGGTCCTCGACGGCGAACTGACGGTGGCCGGTCTGGGCCACGCTCACCTCGCGATGCCGGCCGGCGGCGAGTGGACCGTGCGGCGATTCGCAGCCGGTGATCGGATGACACTGCGCTGACCAGACGGCCCGGGATCGCGACCTGGAGCGTTGCCTGAGTCGCCGCGCCCGCAATCGCCAATCCGGAATCAGCGAGCCCGGGCGCACGTTGCAGATGAGCATGAGCGAACTGACCGTCTACACGACCTCTTGGTGCCCCTTCAGTCGAAGGCTGGTCACCGATCTCGACCGGGCCGGGATTGAGTTCACTGACATCGATGTGGATGACAGCCCCGCCGCCGCGGCGATCGTGCAGAGTCTGAACAACGGCAACCGCACCGTGCCGACAGTCGTGTTCCCGGATGGTTCTTCGTTGACCAACCCGGCGCTGGCCAAGGTTCAGGCCAAGCTGGCGGGCTGACTCCGGGCTTCCGTCGGACGCCGTACGGTCGCCGCGCTTTCGTTGGCCGCCCACAGTTCACCCGACGCGTGTAGCTGTTGACCGGACGAATAGTGCTCCGACGCCTACCGTGGTGTCCATGAGCCCAACGGTGGTCCTGACGGGAGACGGCCTGATCCTGCGGCCTGTCGTGGTGGGCGACGGGCCGGCGCTGAGTGCGATCCAGAGCACGCCCGAGGTGTCCAGGTGGTGGGGTGAGCACGAGGAGGGGGATCACTGGCCCGCCGACGAGGATTCCGGCACCGTGCAGTTCGTGGTCCTGGTCGATGATGCGGTCGTCGGCCTGGTGCAGTACAGCGAGGAACTGGACCCCATGTACCGGCATGCCGGGATAGACATATTCCTGGATCCGGTGGTGCAGCGCAGAGGAATTGGCCGCGAGGCGGTCCGTACCCTGGCGCGGTATCTGTTCTCGGAGCGTGGTCACCACCGAATCGTCATCGACCCAGCGGCTCAGAATCATCGCGCCATCAGTGCCTATGCGGCTGTCGGGTTTCGCACCGTCGGGGTGCTGCGCGAATACGAACGAAATCCCGACGGCACGGGCTGGCACGACGGTCTCTTGATGGAATTGCTCGTTTCTGAACTGACCTGACGGGGAAGCACTTCTGCTGTCAGGCATTTCGTTGGTCGGCTCTTGACACGCAGACGCTGCGGGGATCGAATGATGCGTCGCGCCGGACATCGGGGTCCGTGCGCAGGTTCGCCGAAAGGGTCAACGATGCGTCGTCGAGTCCGACTGGTTCTCCTTGCTGCTGTGCTCGCCATCAGCGGCCTGGGCGCACTCCCGGCACAGGCGGGCACCGCTGCTGCCGCGCCGACCAGTGCACCTGGTGCACCCGGCGGGCTCAGCCATTTCGACCTGGCGCGCAAGGACTGCCTCGGAACGGCGCGCAACACGAACTCGAAGATCTGGTACACCGTCGCGAACGGCGTGCTGTCCGACGTGTACGCCCCGACCATCGACACCACCAACGTCGAGACCATGCAATTCCTGGTCAGCGATGGTCGGACGTTCACGGACCTGCAGACCAGGGACATGACCTACACGGTGTCGGCCGACCCCACCGGGATGACCTGCACGGTGACGTCGACGGCGAAGTCCGGTCAGTATCGATTGACCACGACGTATCTGACCGACGCCAAACGCAACAGCGTCGTCGTGCACACCAAGTACACGCCATTGGCGAAGGCGGCCAAGGGTTTCCGGCTGTACGTCCGGCTCGACGCGACCGTCGGCGGTAACGGTGGCGGCGGCACCGGCAACGGCGGCGCGGATTCGGCCGTCGTCGATCGGTCGACCGGCTCCGCCGTTCCGGTCTCGTTCGACACGGTGACCACCACGAATGCGGCCAATCGCGACTATGCGGTGCCCAGCTATCTGGCGTTGCGGGCCGATCGGCCGTTCGGCGCGGTCAGCTCGGGCTTCGTCGGTACGGCCAGCGACGGGTTGTCCCAGCTGGATGGCGCGCACGCACTGAGCCCGCAATACGACAGCGCCACCGGTGGGAACGTCGAGCAGACGGCCGCCATCCAGCTCGGCCGGGACGGTTCGGCGACCCTGGCCCTTGGCTTCGGCACCAGCCAGGCGGCGGCGATCGCCACGGCCGGTGCCACGGCACGGACCTCGCTGCTGCAGTTGCTCGCCCAGTACGAGTCGGGTTGGTTCCGATACGACGCCGGATTGCACCGGCCATCCCGGTCGCTGCCGGGCCTCAACCGGGCCCAGCAGAAGGCCGCGGTGAAGGAGTACTACGTCTCGGCCAACGTGCTGAAAGCCAGTGAGGACAAGACGTTTCCTGGCGCGGTCGTGGCCTCGATGGCATCCCCTTGGGGGCAGGCGGTGTCGGCCGGCGACCCGGCCAATACGTACTTCGGTTCCTACCGCGAGGTTTTCGCCCGCGACCTGTACGAGGCGTTCACCGGTCTGCTGACCGACGGCGATATCTCGACCGCCCGGGCCACCACGAGATTTCTGCTGCTGCAACAACAACAGCCGGACGGCTCGATGCCGCGCAACTCGTTGTTGAACGGAAAGGCCGCGCCTGATTCGTTCAACAACCAGCTCGACGAAGACGCCTACCCGATCCTGATGGCGTTGCAGTCGGGCCTCGGCGGGGACAACACGCTGTGGCCGCACATCAAGGCGGCGGCCAACTTCCTGATCAGCCACGGGCCGGCTAGCGGTCCCGAGCGCTGGGAGGAGCAGAGCGGATACTCGCCTTCCACCATCGCGGCGGAGATCGCCGGCCTGGTTGCAGCCGGCACTATCGCCAAACAACACGGAGACGCGGCGTCCGCCCGGGTCTACCTGGCCACCGCCGACCAGTACCAGCGCAGCATCAAGGGCTGGTCGGTGACCACCAACGGCCCGCTGTCGACGGACCCGTACTTCATCCGGTTGTCGAAGACCGGTGACCCGAACGCGGCCATCACGTTACAACGTCGGCAATGGCGGAGCAACTCTGGATCAGCGATCCGTGATCGACGCCGGTTTCCTGGAGCTGGTTCGTCTGGGCGAACTCTCGGCCGATGATGCCGATGTGCAGAACTCGTTGAAGGTCGTCGATGCGACGATCATGAAGCAGACGCCGAGCGGCCCCGGTTGGCTGCGCTACAACGGCGACGGGTACGGCGACTGCAGCACGCCCGGTCTCTCCGGAGGTTGCACCACGCTCGGTGCGCCGTGGGCGCCGTCGAACAAGGGGACCGGGCACGTGTGGCCGGTGCTGTCGGCCGAGCGTGGCGAGCAGGAAATGGTGACCGGTAACCGGGCGTACGCGGGCCAGCTGCTCGCGTCGATCGACAACATGTCCTCCGGTGTCGGGCTGGTGCCCGAACAGGCCTGGGACACCGCTGATCTCGCGGCCTCTGCGTTCGGCACCGATCCGACGACAGCCTCGATCGGTTTCGTCAACGGCAAACCGGCCGGCTCGGCGGCCCCGCTGACCTGGGGCAGCGCGTCCCAGGTGCGACTCGTTGCGGATCTCAGTGCCCACAAGGTGCTCGAGCAGCCGAAGCAAACCGTCGATCGCTACGTGAAGCACACCCAGGGCGGTACCACGCTGACCGTCACCGCTCCCGGCGGACAACTCGCCGGGCACCGGCACCATCATGGTGACCGGGACGGCGGAGAAGGGTGCCACCGTCGACGTGGCGGACGTGGCGACGGACAAGAACAGCGCGTCGATCATCGCCACGGTAAAGATCGGTGCGGCGGGCACGTTCTCGGTACCGGTGGCTTTGGCCGCCGGCAACAACGTCATCGTGGTGACGAGCACCGCGAAGAAAGGCGGTACGGCCCAGGCCGTCCGCACGGTGTACAGCGACGTGGTGGAGGGAACCCTGCTGTTCGATTCGGCCGATCCGGCCGGGAGACGACAACGGACCAGGCAACTACGCCTACCCGACACCGGCGGATGTTTTCCATGCCGGCGCATACGACCTCACCGACTTCCAGGTGTACGACACCGGGACGACGGTGACCTTCCGGGCGCAGACCGGGAACCTGGCGCCGACGTTCGGCAGCCCGCTCGGCGCGCAACTCATCGACCTGTACGTGACCATCCCCGGTGTGACGCCAACGTCCACGGCTGCCTCGTTCCCGACCCGGAACTACCAGCTGGCCACTCCGTGGAATCGTCTGCTGGAGGTGCAGGGCTTCGGTCAGCGCTTCGTCGATGGCGCCGGCACCACGAAGGGGACCATCTCGATCAGTGCGAACCAGATCTCGCGGTACATCACCTTCTCGGTGGACAAGGCCGCACTGGGCGGAACGCCTGCAGCGGGGTGGTCCTACGCGCTCACGCTGACCGGGCAGGACGGGTTCAGCTCGGACCAGGCCCGCGGATTCCAGAAGCTGCCGCAGGATTACCAGTTCGGGGAGTGCGCCGCCGCGTCCAGTGATGCGCACTGCACCGCCGATCTGAATAGCTTGCCCAAGGTGATGGATGTGCTGACACCAGCCGGTGTCTTGCAGTCCGACGAGCTTGACTACACCAAGCACACCCCGGTGGTCATCTCGGCGGTCACCCAGTAGCTGGACCGGGTGGGGTCTGCGTGGATGGGGTCCCACCTGGGCGGGGTTCGCCTGGGGCTCACCTGTAGTACGCGGGGACGCCCGTAGCACCGTCGACGGTGCTACGGGCGCCTTGGGATGCTACGAGTGACCGGCGGTGCTACAGGTCGGCCCACCAGCGGGTGAGGGTGTGCGGCTCGGAGGCCACGACGCGGCCGCCCGGGGTCGGGATCACGATCGACTCCTCGTCGCCGACGGCCAGCAGTCGCTCCACCGGCTCGGCCCAGCTGTGGAAGGCGAGATCGAAGGTCCCCCAATGGATCGGCATCATGAGCCGGCCGCCGAGGTCGCCGTGCGCGCGCCAGGCTTCCTCGGGATTCATGTGGATGTCCGGCCATTGCTCGCCGTAGGCGCCGATCGGCAGCAGCGTCAGATCGAACGGCCCGAGCCGGGCGCCGATCTCGGCGAACGCGGGCGTGTAGCCGGTATCGCCGCCGAAGAACACCCGGTGCTCAGGTCCGGTCAGCGCCCACGACGACCACAGGGTGAGATCGCGCTTCAGGCCGCGGCCGGAGAAGTGCCTGGCCTCCGTGCACGTCAGAGTGATGCCGTTCTCGGTGGCGGTGTCGTTCCAGTCGAGCTCGACGATCCGGTCGTCCGGCACGCCCCACTTGCGTAGGTGCGCACCGATCCCCAGCGGTACGAAGAAGGGCGCGGTCTGCTCCGCGACGAGTGTCCGCACCGTCGGCAGGTCGAGGTGGTCGTAGTGGTCGTGCGAGATGATCACCGCGTCCAGCTTCGGCAGTTGGTCCATGGTCAGCGGGACCGGGTGCAGCCGTCGCGGGCCCACGGTGGCCGACGGTGAGACCCGGTCGCCCCAGACCGGATCGGCCAGGATCCAACGACCGTCCAACTCGATCAGCGCACTGGCGTGACCGATCCAGGTGACGGCCAGATCTGCCGCGTCGGTCAGCGGCGCCACTGGCGTCAGCGGGATCGCACCCTTCGGCTTGCCCCGATCGCCACGGGTGAGGAGCGCCCGCAGCAGGCTGCGGCTGGACCCGGGCGCCAAGGTCGTGCCCGGCAGCACGTTGTGGAACACGCCGTCGTCGTACCTGGGTGAGCCGTCCACGTCCGACTGGATCCGGCGCTGGGAGGCACCCATCGCGGACGGAAGACCCTTCGCGGCTCGGCCGATTTCGACCAGACCGACGGCGGCGGTGACGGCGGCCACGGTGAGCAGCGGAGACAGGACACGTGGGCGACGAAGGGAGACCATCGCTCAAGTCTCCCAGGCGCGCCGCCGGCCACCGGGTGATTGCGCCCTCAGCAGAGGCTCTCCGGGGCCAACTCGCCGGGAACAGTTGACTGCGAGCTGATTCGTGCGGCGAACATTGATCTGTGCAGCGCGCACGGTGCTCCGGGTAGCGCACGCATTGCGCCCCCCGCGTCGTGCATTCCGGACTGGTACAGAGCAGACTCCCCGACATGCTCGAGCCACCGGTTCCCGGGTTGACCGATCCCGCCCTGGTGGTCCTGATCGGGGCATCGGGCGCCGGCAAATCGACCTGGGCGAGCGCCCACTACCGCAGGACCGAGGTCGTTTCCTCCGATCAGCTGCGCGCGGTGGTGGGCACCGGGCCCGGCGACCTCGAGGCATCTGTGGCAGCGTTCAACGTGCTCGATTCCATCGTGACGGCCAGGGTCCGTCGCGGGCTGACCACGGTGATCGACACCCTGGGCCTCGATGTGGCTCGTCGCCGTGGCTATCTGGCCCTGGCTCGAGCGGCCGGTCTTCGTGCCGTGACCGTCATCTTCGATACGCCGCCGGCGCTTTGTCGGGCCCGGAATGTGGTCAGGGACCGACCTGTGCCGGCGGCGGCGCTCACGGCCCAGCTGCGCCGATCGGCTCAGGTGCTCGACGAACTGAGCGGCGAGGGCTGGGACGAAGTGCTCGTGATCCGCAGCGCGATGCCGACGACGGAGCCCGCCGACGGAGCGGATGCGAGGCCTGAGTCGTCCCCCGCTGACCCACCCGCCCGCGAGCTCGAATTCATCCTGCAGATCTCCCGATTTCCCTGGGGCCAGGACCCGGCCGGTTGGCTGGGCGCCGTGGCCAGAGCAGCGGCCGAAGCCGGGTTCACTGGCCTGGCCCTGATGGATCATCTCATCCAGATTCCGCAGGTCGGTCGGGCTTGGGAGCCGATTCCGGAACCGTGGGTGACGCTCGGCATGCTGGCCGGGCTGGACCTGGACCTGCGGTTGGGGCCGCTGGTGACGCCGGTCACGTTCCGCGCTCCGGGCATCATCGCCAAGGCCGCCGCCACGCTGGACGTGCTGACCGGCGGGCGGGCCTTCTGCGGACTGGGAGCGGGCTGGTGGGACCGCGAACATCAAGCATTCGGGCTGCCGTTTCCGAGCCCGGGGACGCGACTCGACCAATTGGAACGCTGTCTCGAGACCCTCAACGCGCTGTGGTCGGCCGGCACGAAGGCGTACGCGGGCGAGCACGTGCAACTTCCGGAGACCACCTGCTACCCACGGCCGGTCGGCCGACTTCCCATCATCGTCGGCGGTGGGGGTAGTCGGACCTTGCGCATCGCGGCGCGGCTGGCCGACGGTTGCAACCTGCAGGGAGCCGCGGAGCAGGTGGCGGCCAAGGTCGAGCTGCTGCGCGGGTATTGCGCAGAGGCAGGCCGTGACCCAGCGGAAGTAGCCGTCACGGTGCTGGACGTGCCGATCATCGGGCGCGATCGGGACGATGTGGCTGACCGGATCGAACGGGTCCGCGGTCGCGCTTCGGCGAAGTCGTTGGCAGTCAGGGCGGGCACGGCCGCGGAACAGGCCCGGCGCTACCGGTCTCTGGTCGAACTCGGCGTCGGGACGGTTTTCGTCGCACCGGCCGAGCTGCGTGGCCCCGCGGACGTCGCCGACTTCGCGCCAGTCACGGGCGCCTTCCGATGAGCTGCTCCGGCCGAGCCGCGCCGGGGTTGAGCGCTCACGATGTTCAGGTCGCTATCGTCTTGTCGAGGTAGCACCATTTCCAGTCCTCGCCGGGCTCGATGGATCGCATCAACAGGTGACCGGTCTCGGTGAAGTGGGCGCGGGCATGCCGATATTGGGACGAATCGCAACACCCGACGTGGCCACACGTCAGGCACATCCGCAGGTGGGCCCAGGTGGCGATGCCCTGAGCGTGGCACTCCTCGCACACCGCGGGCGACGCGTAGGTCGGTTCCGGTCCCAGGTCTGTCACGTGTTTGCAGCCCATGGGCGTCCGTCCAATCTGTTGTTGCGGCCCTGGGCGAACAAACGAATATTCGCCAGGCCTATAGCGTCACTAGCAGTTGCGGGTCGCGGCTGTCGCCGGGGCCATGGCTACGGCTCGGCGACAGGTCGAAGGCGCCCGGTGAACCGAGTCGAACCCCGAACTACAGGAGGCCGGAACATGTCAGGCGCCACGATCTTGATGTTAGTGGTCGCTGCGGTTGCCATCGCAGCCGCTGCCCGAAGGTGGAACCTGCCGTCCCCGTTGGTTCTGGTGGTGGCCGGTCTGGCGCTGTCGTTCGTGCCGTGGATCCCCAACATCGAGCTGGACCCCGACATCGTGCTGTTCGGCGTACTGCCGCCCCTGCTGTTCAACGCCTCGCTGGACAGCTCCTACCTCAACCTACGGGCCAATATCCGGCCGGTTGCCTTGTTGTCGGTCGGCCTGGTGCTGTTCACCACGGTGGTGGTCGGCGCGGTGGCCTACCTGGTGGCCGGCGACAAGCTCGGCTGGGCGTTGGCACTGGTTCTGGGCGCGGTGGTCTCGCCGCCGGACGCGGTCGCCTCGACGGCTGTCGCCCGCACGTTGAAGCTGCCCAGACGCATTCTGACCATCCTGAGCGGGGAGAGCCTGCTCAACGATGCCACCGCGTTGACCGCCTACCGGATCGCGCTGATCGCCGCGCTGGGCGGCGGTGTGTCGATCTGGCACGGCCTCGGGCTGTTCGTGCTCGCTGTCGTCGTCGGGGTAGGGGTCGGTCTTGCTCTCGGCATGATCGGCGCCTGGTTCCTCTGCAAGCTCTCGGATTCCCTGGTCGAGGTGGCGATCTTCCTGCTGCTCCCGTTCGGGGCCTACGCATTGGCCGAACAACTCGGGGGCAGCGGTGTGCTGGCCGTCGTGTCCGCCGGCATCCTGATCGGCCGCAAGTTGCCCAAGATGCACTACGCCACCAGGCTGCAGGGCAGCTCGGTCACCAAGACCGTCGACTTCGTGCTGGAGACGCTGGTATTCGGCCTCATCGGGCTCCAGCTCCCTTCCGTGGTGCAGGCACTACACGGCGGAGACAACACGCAGGTCACCTGGCTGGTCATCTCCGTGGTGCTGGCCGTGCTGTTGGCCAGGATCGTCTGGATGTTCCCGGCCACCTACCTGCCCCGACGTTTCTCGAAGAAGATCAGCGACCGCGAGAAACGACCGTCCACGGCGATGGTGGCCGTCATCGCCTGGGCCGGGATGCGCGGTGTGGTGACGCTGGCCGCCGCCTACGCCATCCCGCTGACGAAGGACAACGGCGAACCGCTGGAAGGTCGAGACCTGGTGCTGCTCTGTGCATTTGCCGTGGTCTTGGCGACGCTGCTCGTTCAGGGCTTGACGTTGCCCTGGTTGATCCGCCGGGTGCGTTTGCCGTTCGACGAGGACCAGGCGGACGCCCTGGCCGAGGCGCAGGCGGCGCAGCAGGCCGCACAGGCCGCCGTCGAGCGTCTGGACGAGCTGGCCGAGACCGAGCTGCCGGCTAATGCGCCCATCGTCGACGAGTTGCGCAATTCGGCGGAGTCCAGGGCCAACGCGGCCTGGGAGCGGCTCGGACCGCAGGATGAAACGCGCCTGGAGACACCGTCGGAGCTGTACCGCCGACTTCGCCGGGACATGTTGAATGAGGAGCGAACGGTCTACATCAAGGAGCGTGACCGCGGTCGGATCGACGACGAGGTCCTGCGTCGGGTGCAACGCGAGCTGGATCTGGAGGAGGCCATGCTCGATCGCTGACCTGACTCCGTGCCCGACGCCTGGCCCGAACGGTGTGGAGGCGTACCGCGCTAAACGGACACAAAGCTCGGCTCAGCTCCACTTGGCGCGTGGCCCGGCAAGGACAGCTCGAAACAGGCCCCGCCCACCCATCGAAGGCAACGTAGATCGCCGCCGCTCGCTCGGGCGATGGTGCGGGAGATGGGCAGACCAAGACCCGAACCCACACCCTGACGCGATGACGAGAGCCGGACGAACCGGTCGAAGATCCGTTCGCGCTCGGAATCGGGAACGCCAGAGCCGGTATCGATGACCCGGATGAGCAGCTGACCGTCGACGAGCGACTGGGTGACGACGATGCGTCCGCCCGGCGGGGTCGCGGCGGCCGCATTCTCCAGCAGGTTGGCCAGCGCCCGATGCAGTTGATCGGGATCGGCGAAGACCACGGCGGCAGGGCCCTCGTCATCGCACTGAACGTCCAGGTCGGGTCGCCGCAGTCGCAGCAGCTCGATCTCCCGCGCGATCACGTCGACCGGATCCACCGTGCGGTGCTGCGCCCGCGGGCCGGTGCCGCCCGACTGCGCGGCAGCGTCGAGCCTGGTCATCAGGAGTAGATCGTCCACCAGGCGGGCCGCGCGCCGCGCCTGCCGGATGACTTGGACCAAACGATCTTCCCGCTCGGAGCGGCCGGTCGGATGTCGCAGCAACTGCTCGGCGCCGGCGATGACACCGGCCAGCGGGGTACGCAGATCGTGGGAGGCATCGGCCAGGAACTGACGCATCCGCTCCTCCGCGGCCCTGGCCTGCGCCTCGGCGCTCTCCAAAGCGTCCAGCATGTCGTCGAAAGCCGCTGCCGTGCTGCCCAGGTCAGTCTTCGGCTTGGTCGGCCGTAACCGCCGACCGCGGGTCCCGTCCTTGATGCGCCCGGCCAGCAGCGACATTCGGTCCAGTGGTCGGAGGGCCGCTCGGACGACGGTGGTCAGCAGCAGGCCGACGACGAGCAGAGTGATCCCTCCGGTCACCAGCTCGATCTGTTGGAGGCGGCCGAGGGTGTTGGCGACGTCACTTTCGTTGGTAGACAGCACCAGAGTGCCGTCACGCAGGCCGACGGTGGCAATCAATCTGCCGTCCACATCGTTGAAGGAGATCTTCGGGGCCACGGCCGGCGCGGGCCGGGGGGGACGCTGGCCGGGGCTACCTCCAGGTCGCCCGGGCGGCGGCTCGGTGTCGCGTCCGATGAACTGATGGCTGCCCGAAGTGAAGGTGCTGAATACGCCACCACCGGTCAACCGGTCAGCCAGGGTCTGGCCGGACACCCCCTGCTCCTGCAGTACCGCAGCGTAGCTGGCCTTGTCCTCGAGCCGTTGCCGCAGATCGGAACGCAATGCATCGCCGAGCAGCCAGTTGACCACCAGACCGAGAGTGGTCAGCACGACCACCAGCAGCAGCAACGTCCAGACGGCAACGCGGCGTCGCAATGAGACAGTCTTCAGCGCCTCGTCCCTGGGCGAATCGGTCAGCGACTCTTCGCCGGCCGTTTGCGCGCCGATCACGATGCACGCATCTGCGGGTCGGTCTCGCTCAGCCGGTAACCGACGCCCCGCACCGTGTGGATCAGTCGGTCGCCGTGGCTCTCGAGCTTGCGACGTATACCGGAGACATACGCCTCGACGAGGTTCGGGTCGTAGGCCTCATAGCCCCACACCTGGGTGAGGATCTGGGTTTTGGACAGGACGCGCCCGCGGTTGCGGGCGAGATACGCAAGCAGGCGCAGCTCGGTCGCGGTCACCGCGATGGCCTCGACCGGCTCTGAAGACCTCACCGCTGTCCTCGTCGACCAGCAGGTCGGCGACCTGCAGTCGCCCGGACCGGAGCTTGCCGGACCTGCGCAGGACGGCCCTGGTCCTGGCCAACAGCTCGGCCATCACAAATGGTTTGAGGATGTAGTCGTCGGCGCCCGCCTCGAAACCGGCCAGCCGATCGGCCACCGCGTCGCGGGCGGTCAGGAACAACACCGCGGCCTGGGTGTGTTCGCGTAGATGACGGGCGAGCTTCAGCCCCGAGGTACCCGGCAGCATCACGTCCAGCACGACGACATCGGGCCGGAACTCCTCGACGAGGGCGGCGAAACCAACACCGTCCGCCGTGGTCCGCGTGTGGTAGCCGGCGTCGGCGAGGCCGTCATCGATGCAGGTCCTGAGCACTGCGTCGTCTTCGACCACCAAAACCCGTGCCGCATCCGAATCCATATCTCACTGTGCGCGCCGCACCTGAGGGATCGCTGAGTGTTCGGGGCGAGTCACGGTGCTTTCAGGGTCCGTTCAGCCGCGCAGCACAGAGTCGACGTATTCGACGAGAGCAACTCGTCGGACCAGCGGAAGGACATCATGACGAACAACATCCCGCCGATCGGCGAGGCAGCGACCCCGCAGCCGGTTCGGCCCAGACGCCACCTCAGACTCGCCGCGATCGGCGGGATCGCCGCGATCGCGATCCTGGGCGGCGGGATCACCGCGGTTGCGTCGGCCTCGGCGCCGACGAGCTCCACCAGTACCGTCGCTCCGCCGACCAGCGGTGTGACCGCGCCGACCAGTGGCAGCGCAGCACCCGGCATGGGAACGAGACCGGCGCGACCGACACCCAAGCCACACTTGGACGGCGCTGTCACCTCGGTGTCCGGTTCTACCGTGCTGATCAAGGACCGTGACGGGTTCACCAGGACGATCGTGGTGAGCAGCAAGACGACCTACGCGGACGGGCTGAAGGCCGCACTGACGTCCGGAACCGAGATCTACGCGGAGGGGACGGTAGCTGCGAATGGAACCTCGCTCAACGCCACCTCGATTGGCAAACGACCAACCCCGCCCGCCGGCGGACCGGATGGTGGCGGCCCGGGCGGCCCGGGCGGCCCGTGGGGTCGGGGCGGCCGCGGTGGCCCCCCGGCCGGCGGTCCCGGCAACGGCCCGGGCCCGGGTGGGAAGCCGGCGCCGCCCACCGGCACAGCGGCCCCCTCGACCAGCAGCGCCGCCCCCACCACGTCCTGACCGCCGCTAGCCGCTCGGACTGATCGTTCCTCGGACGCAGCAGTGGCCGGCACCTCTTGGTGCCGGCCACTGGTCAGCTCGGGTCGCTCGGCTGGGTTCAGCCGGGCCAGGTGTCGTCGGCCCGGTTCAGCCGGGCCAGGGTGTTGCGTCGGGCTCGGGTTCAGCCGGGCCAGGGTGTTGCGTCGGGCCCGGTGTTGCCTCGCGAGGTCAGCGCCGGGGGAACGACGCCCCGGTCAGCCACGTTCCGTGGACGTCCTTGCCGGCGATGTCGCCGTCGATGACGGTGGTGCACACCTTCTTGTTGAACAGCGAGGCGGGCTGGGTCACGGCGTACCCCCGGGTCATCACCGGAACGCCCGAGGTGGAAGCCGATCGCCAGAACACATTGAGTCCGGTGATCGCCTGGAGCGTGGCGGTGCTCAGGCCCGGCTTGGCGCCTACGTACACCCCGGCCAGATAATGACCGGCGCGGACGGCCGCGACCCAGTGGGTCACCCACCACCGCATGACGGCCGGCGTGGAATTGTTCGTGGCCTCCAGGTTCAGGAAGATCATCGCGCCGGTCGGGTACTTCATCTTGGCGGCCGCGGCGACTGCCTTCTTACCCTGGCTGGTGCCGTAACCGCTGGACTTCCAGTACGGCTGGTAGTAGCCCTGGAACAGCACCACGTTCATGCCGGCGGCGGCGGCCGCGTTGTACTCGGAGTTGGTGAGGTCGTTGGTGTTCACCATGTCGAACGAGTAGCCGGCGCTGCGCAGGCAGTTGATCTGGGTCGGGTTTTCGACCGCCAGGCTGTCAAAGCCGTGCAGTCCGGGGTGGATGGCAATCCGCACCCCGGCCGGTGCCACGGGCGCGGCCTTCACCGCGGCCGCTTCGGCGGATACGGACAGGCCGGCAGCGAGCGTAATGGCGGCTGCCAGGGCCACCACAGCCCGACCGATGGTGGAGGAAAAGCGCATGCGGAAGAGTCCCCAATGAGCGAAATGATGATCCGACCGGATCCTGAGTTCTGCCTATGTAACCACACCGAGATGTTCAGCCTGGGTAAGGAGATTTACGCCACCTGGCGATTTCATGCCGATTTGTGAGGATGATCCGGGTCAACGGGCGAGCTGGCCGACCGCGAGATGGAACACGTCAGGCAGCAGGTCGGCGGCAGGCACGATCGCCGCTCCGGCCAACCGGCGGGTATGCAGCAGGGTCTCGGTGATCCAGCGGTAGCGGCGGGTGTCCCGCAGCCAGGCCGCCTCGTATCGCAAGGGTTCATCACGGGCGATCGCACCGACCAACGATCTCGCGCAGGCCATCGAGACGCTGATGCCTTCGCCGGTCAGCGCGTCCACATACCCGGCAGCGTCACCGACCAGCAGGGTCCGACCGTTCACGCGGCGGATGGTTCGCTGCCGCAGAGGTCCGGCGCCGCGGACCGTGCCACCCGGCCGTGCCCCGGCCAACCGCTCAGCCAGTCGCGGAAAATCCTGTAGATGGTCGGACAGCGGCTTACGCGACGAGCACAGCACCGCGACCCCGACCTCGTCCGGACCTACGGGCGTGACGTAGGCCTCCGACTGGGCACCCCAGTGCACCTCGACCATGCGGGTCCACGGTGCGATCCGAAAATGCTGTCGCAGGCCCCAGCGCGGCGGTCCGTGTGGCGGCGACTCCAGCCCCAGCAGTCGACGGATCGGTGAGTGCAGACCATCGGCGCCCACCAGATATCGCGCCCGTACCCCTCCTGCGGTCACGGAATTGGTATCCTGCAACACATCTGTCACCGCGACGGGTTCGAATTCGACGTTCAGCTCGCGAGCCCGCCTGGTCATGGCGTCATGCAACGAGGTCCGGCGAACACCCAAACCGTTGCCACCGTTGAAGAATGCCGTGGCACTGCGCCGGCGGTCGAGATAGCGAATCCCGACGAACGGCATACCCGGCAGGTCCACGCCCAAGTCGGTGAGAGCCCGGACGGCGCCGGGCATCAGGCCCTCGCCACACGCCTTGTCGATCGGGCCGGTCCTGGGCTCGAACACCACCACCCGCAGCCCGGCCTCGGCCGCGTACATCGCCGTCGCCAATCCAGCCGGGCCGCCGCCGACCACCAGCAGATCGATCATGCCGGCAATACCGTTGCCAACGCGTTGTTCTCGGCTCGGATCCGAACGGTCAGCAGGCACGCGTTGAGCACGGTGAACACCACTGCCGTCACCCAAGCCGTATGAATCAGCGGCAGCGCAACTCCTTCGGCGATCACGGCCACGTAGTTCGGGTGCTTGAACCACCGATAGGGGCCGCTCCGCACCAACGGCATCGACGGGATGACCACGATCTTGGTGTTCCAGCGGCGCCCGAGGGTGGTGATGCACCACCACCGCAGTGATTGTGCCGCAACGAGTATGGCCAGCATCGGCCAGCCCAACCAGGGGAGAAAGGGGCGATCGGCCACCACGACTTCGACGACCGCACCGACCAACAAGCCGCTGTGCAGCGCCACCATCGCCGGGTAGTGGCCGGCGCCGAACTCGCGTCCGCCGTTAGCCAGACTCCAGGCGATATTGCGTTTGGAGACCACCAGTTCCACCAGGCGTTCGACGCCGACCAGCAGCACCAGAGCGATGTACCAGCCGTCCGACATCCGCCGCTACCAGCGCAACAGAACGAGCTCGGAACAGAACCCGGGGCCCATGGCCAACAGCATGCCCGGTGTGCCCGGCACAGGGGAGCGCTTGACCAACGTGTCGCGCAGGACGTGAAGGACCGAAACAGACGACAAGTTGCCGACTTCCGCCAGTGATCGCCAGGTCAGCTCCAGGGCGTCCCTGGGAAGCTCCAGTTCCTTCTCGATCGCCTCGATGACCTTCGGGCCGCCCGGATGCGAAACCCAATGTGCCACATCGCCAACGCTCATCTCGTGGTCGGCGAGCAGGCCGCGGATGTCGGTACCCAGGTACTGCTCGACCAGTGCCGGGACCTGGGCATCGAGCACGATCGTCAGTCCGGCGGCGCCGATGTCCCAACCCATGGTGCGTTCGGTCTCGGGGTAGAGGTGACTGCGGGTGTCGATCACCTTGGGTCCGGCGTCTGCGTGTCGGTGGTCAGCCCCGACGGCGACTACGGCGGCCGCGCCATCACCGAAAAGCCCGCTGGCCACCAGGTTTGCCATCGACCGGTCGTCTCGCTGGACCGTCAGCGAGCAGAGCTCGACCGCCAGCAGCACAGCGACCTGGGTCGGCCGGCCCAGCAGATAGTCGTGCATCCGAGCGATGCCAGCGGCGCCCGCGACACACCCGAGTCCGAACATCGGGACCCGCTTCACGTCCGGACGTAGTCCGACCCGCGCGGCGATGCGCGCCTCCAAGGACGGGACGGCGAGCCCGGTGACCGTGGTGGAGAAGATCACGTCGATCTCCCCCGGGGCGATGTCGGCCTCGTCGAGTGCTCCGGAGACGGCCGCGGCGCCCAGTTCGACGGCCGCTTCCAGATAGGCATCGTTGGCTTCGGTGAAGTCCCTGAGCTCCCGGTAGCGCTCCAGCGGGAGCGCAAGGTGTCGCGAATCGACGCAGCAATTGGCGTGCAGTCGTCGCAGTAGGGCGATATTGGCGGCGTTGCCCTTCGAACCACCGAGACAGACCTCGGCGAACGCTTGAGTGATCTCGTCCTGCGGGTATCGGTATTCCGGGAGTACGCCGTGTACCGCGGCCAGGGTGGTCACCGTGCCCACAGTACGACCGCAGCCAGCCCAAGCAGCGGGCAGCGGCGTTGTGCATTCTCCCACAATGACTGACTAACCAGTTAGCTTGACGGCGACGGGCCCGGGCGGCCTACTGTCTAACCAGATAGTCAGAACTCCATCGAAAGGGAGAACATGAGCGAGAAAACTGCACTGGTCACTGGGGCTTCGTCAGGAATCGGCGAGGCCACCGCGCTCCGGCTGAAGGCGGCGGGCTACACGGTCTACGGGGCCGCGCGGCGCGTCGACCGAATGGCCGCGCTGGCGAAAGCCGGCGTCAGAGTGCTCGCGATGGACGTCACCGACGACGCAGCCATGGTGGCGGGCGTGGCAAAGGTCCTCGCGGAGACCGGCCGCGTGGACGTGTTGGTGAACAACGCCGGCTTCGGTTCCTACGGTGCGCTGGAGGACGTGCCGATGGACGACGCTCGTTACCAGTTCGAGGTGAACCTATTCGGACTCGCCCGGCTGACGCAGCTGGTGCTGCCGACCATGCGACAGCAGCACAGCGGTCGAATTGTCAACATCTCGTCCATCGGCGGAAAGATCTACGAGCCCCTCGGTGGTTGGTACCACGCCACCAAGTTCGCCGTGGAAGGCCTGAGCGACTCACTGCGGCTCGAGCTGGCGCCATTCGGAATCCAGGTAGTGGTGGTGGAGCCCGGAGCGATCCGTACCGAATGGGGCGGGATCGCGGCCGACAACCTGGTAGCGACCTCCGGGGGCGGCGTCTACGCGAGGCAGGCGGACAAATTGGCTTCGGTGTTTCAATCTGCCGACTCGAACAAGCGGCTCGGTTCGCCGCCCTCCGTGGTCGCCCGTGCGATCGAGAAGGCTGCGACCGCGAAACGACCGCGCATCCGGTACGTCGTCGGCGGTGGAGCCAAACCGATGCTGTTCGTCCGGCGGGTGCTGACCGACCGATCTTTCGACCGCGTGATGAACTTGGTGTTCGGGGTCAAGAAGGCGAAGGAAGCAGACCTCGAGGGTGCGGTGAGTTCGGGGGTGCGATGAGAGGGTGATGACGTGAAACGCGACGCGCAGGCCACCAGAGCCCGCATTCTGGCCGCGGCGACCTCGGAGTTCGCCGCGTTCGGAATTGCCGGGGCCCGCGTCGACCGGATTGCCGCTGCCGCCCAAGCGAACAAGAACATGATCTATATCTATTTCGGGAGCAAGGAGCAACTGTTCGACGCGATCTTCGCCGCCGCCATCGGTCAGCTGCTGGACACCGTGCCCATCGACGTCAACGATCTGCCCGGGTACGCCGGCGCGCTGTTCGACCACGCCGACCGGCACCCGCAGCTGACCCGGCTGGCCCGCTGGCACGGGTTGGAGCGGCCGGCCGGACTGCTGCCGGAGGCGGCCGTAGGGGGCACCCTGAACAAGTTCGAGGCCATCGCCGCAGCCCAGGCCGCGGGTGCGGTGGGCGCGCACCTGCCTCCCGACCAGCTGCTTGCGATGGTGTTGAGCATCGCCACTGCGTGGTCGGCCGGGTCGCCCGAGGTTGTGGACCCCGCTCCGACTGCGGAGCTGACGGCCTCCCGCCGCGCGGCCGTGGTGTGGGCGGTCGAGCGGTTGACCGCGCCGTAGACCAGCCCTCGATCAGGTGGCACGGAAGCGCGCCGAACGCCCCGGGCGTAGCTGGGCCGCAAGATGCACATCAGCCCGGGACACGACGCCGATCACCGGATAGCCGCCGCTCACCGGATGGTCGGCCAGGAACAGAATTGGTTGACCGTCGGGCGGCACCTGCAACGCGCCGACCACCATCGGTTCGGATGGCAATTCCCGGGTCACTCGTCGCTCCAACGTCGGGCCGGACAGTCGGATGCCGATCCGATTTGCCTCGGCGGTCACCGTCCACAGGGCGCTGGACAGTGTTCGCCATGCGTCGGCTGTGAACCAGTCATCCCGCGGTCCCGGGACCACGTTCAGGATCGGGCCGGAAGCGAACTCCGCTGGGTCGAAGACCCCGACCAATCCACCGTCGGTCGCGCCGTTCGGGTCATCGCCGATCGGCAGAACCATTCCGGCGCAGAGCATCTCGGGTCCAATGCCGGACAGCGTGTCGGTCGAGCGGGAACCGAGGACGGGTGGAACGGCAATGCCGCCCCGGACCGCCAGATAGGTCCGGAGTCCGACGGTCGGCGCGCCAACGCGGATCTCGTCGCCGGCGCTGACGGCCATCGGCGCGTTCATGTTTCCGGCGCGACCTGCTGCAGTGAATGAACAGGGTGCGCCGGCCATGGCGATGACGGCATCGAAATTGACCTGCAGCCGAAGTCGCCCGAGGGTCATTTCTATAGCTGCAAAACCCTTCTCGTTGCCGACCAGCTGGTTGGCGAGTTGAAGATTGCCGGGATCAGCTGCGCCGGACGTGCCGACTCCGAGGTGGCCGAGTCCCGGTCGGCCCAGGTCCTGGATGGTGCTCAAGGGGCCGGGTGCCACCACAGTCAGCGATCTCACGTCGCGGCCACGAATCGGACTCGGGTGCCCGGAACCAGCAGCGCAGGCGGCTCTCGGTTGATGTCGAAGACGGCGAGATCGGTGGTGCCGATCAGCTGCCAGCCTCCCGGCGAGTCGGCCGGGTAGATGCCGGTGAACTCGCCCGCGAGCCCGACCGAACCCGCCGGTACCTTCGTCCGCGGTGAAGATCGACGCGGAACGTGCAGCGAAGCGGGTAGTCCGACCAGGTAGGCGAAGCCCGGCGCGAACCCGGAGAAGCCCACCGTGTATTCGGATTCGCAGTGCAGGGCGATTACTTGTTCCGGTGTCAAGCTGCAGGTCTGGGCCACCCACGCCAGGTCTGGGCCGTCGTAGCGAACTGGGATCGTTACGGCTGCCGATTCAGCCGGGACGGCGGCTCCGCTCCCGGCGCCCAGAACCCACCGCGATACCTGTTGATAGGTAATAACTTCGGTGTCAAACTGAACGAGAAGCGTGCGCGCCGCTGGGATGACGTCGGTGACACCCAGCGGTCGGTCAGATTCGAGTGCGCGGTTCAGATCGAGCACTTCGTGCAGCGCAGCGAACTCGACCAGCATGGCGCCGTCGCCGAATTTCAGCAGCCGGGGAGTCGGTCTCACAGTCGTCATCTTTGCGCAGCCGTCATCTTTGCGCATGGCCTCGGGGCGTTCCAGTCCACCCTGGTTGTCAGAGCGTGCTGGAGAGTCACCCTTGCGGGGCGGCCGGTGAGCGCAGCGGTGGTGTGCTGGCGGCGGCGGCAGGCGGCCCATGGGCCTGGTCGACTGAAGCCGTGCTCTTCCCATGACGGCACCATCGTCCTCGGCATCGGGTACCGGGCAGTGGGCATGGCTTCGCCCTCAGGCCTGGTCGTACTTTCGCAGCGTGTTGCGTCGGGGTTTCTGTTGCGGGTCGATCCATCTGGGTGGGATGAACTCGGGTAGGCCGTCGGCGGCCATCCGGATGACCCACTCCTCGCGGTGGATTTCGGTGTGGTGGTGCCGGCACAGCAGGCACCCGTTGTCCAGGCAGGTGCGACCGAAATCCCTCTCCCAGAAGTTGATGTGGTGTCCGTCGCACCAGTCCGGTGGCCGATCACAACCCGGCCACGCACATCCCCGGTCCCGGGCAACCAACGCCCGGCGGAGGTGCGCGGGGAACGTCCTCGATGCCCTCCCGACGTCCAGGACTTCGGACTTGCTACCCAGGATCATCGGGATGATCTGCGCGTCGCACAGGAATTTGCGGGCCTGGGCGGGGCTGATCATCGCCCCCGAGTCGAAACTGGCGCCCGAGATCATGCCGGTGATGGCGTCCCAGTTCATCGTGATCGGTGACGTGGGGGCGTTCGCCGCCCTGCATCGGCGCAGCTCCGAGGTCCAGGAACCGGCGCATCGCCTCCACCAGGGCCTGCGCGCTCCGCGTGGCGGCCGGGCGGGGGTCGCGGACGCCGTCCTGTTCGGGTCGGGGTGCGGCGAGACCGTCGATCGCCTTTTTGACCACTTCGACGCCGTAGTCGTCCAACTGGCCCTTGATCGGCGTCAACCCGGTCCGGGTGGAGCGGGTGCCGAAGTGCAGTTCCATCTTCGACGCCGGTGTGGTGTCGTCCAGGTCGCCGTCGGGATCGACCTTGTCCAGGATCCGCTGCGCGGCGTGGCCCAGGTAGTTCGGGTCGCAATCGATCGCCGTGTCGACCAGGGTCTGTTCGCACAGGTCCCGCGCTTCGGTCGACGCTTTCGGCGGGACTTTGGCCATGGTCTCGACGATGATCTTGACGTGTTCGGGCCCGACGGCGCCGCAGTCCACCGCTTCGGCGAGTTCGGCCAGGATCGGGGGTGCTTCCGCGCCGGTGGGCATCAGCCGGGGCAGGACCTGTCTGGCGGCGGCGACCCGGGCTTTCGCATCCGCAGGCGAGATGACCAGCGCCTGCCGCAGCAGCGCCGCGGTCGAACTGCAGGACCGATCGGCGGCCATGCCTTGGGTGTCGATCTCCCCGGCCTGATGGACCTGGGCGGCGTAGACGGTCCGGGCGATCACCTCGAGCCGGCGACCGAAGTCCAACTGGTCGTCGGGCAGCAGTTTCCAGAACGCGCCATCGACAATGTCCCGGAGTCCGGCCAGCACCGTGTCGGCCAGGGCGTTTGCCTGGTCGATGTCGGTGAAACCGCCGCTGTCCATATTCAAAACCCTACTCAGCCCACCGACAGTCGACCCCGAATCAGACGCCATTCCAGGTCCTGGCGGGTCACGAATAGGTCACGATCTTCGAGAGCCAAACTGGCACGCCTGCAACGCAACTCGGCTGCCCACTCGTCCACGGATCCGGCTCCCCGTTCTTCAAGGCGCCGTTGCCTTTCCCAAGAAGGATGCTGCGCAGGATCTCAATTTTGATCAACGCAGGGATGAACGTGCCCCTTTTGGGAACCGAGTGATAGGAATAGACAATTTCATCCCTGCCGGCAAAGTTGATCCATGCTGACGGCGCCGCCCGCATCCGAAGTTGATCCATGCTGACGGCGCCGCCCGCATGCCGGGCTGCATGTCGCAGTTCTTGCTGCGCCGGCCACGTCGGCTGGGCGCTGGACGCGCGTCGGCTGCTTGTCGGACGCGTCGCCCACCCACCGGCCCGCCGCTGCTGCGGCGGCAGCACACGCGTCCGTCGCATGGGGAGCCGGCAACGGTGGGAGGTGCTGACGCCCGCTCCCGCTGGGAATGGGTCTCCCACACCGGACGTTGGAACAGCTACAACATTGACCGACGGAGGATTCGCATGGCTACATCCACACTGACCGGGACCACGTTCGAGGAGACCGTGCTCGGCAACGACATCGTGCTCGTCGACTTCTGGGCCGCCTGGTGCGGACCGTGTCGCAACTTCGCCCCGGTCTACGAAGCGGCCGCGAACGAGAACCCGGACATCGTGTTCGGCAAGGTCGACACCGAGGCCGAGCAGGCGTTGGCCGGCGCGGCGGGAATCTCATCGATCCCGACCCTGATGGCGTTCCGCGAGGGCATCCTGGTGTTCTCGCAGCCCGGGGCGTTGCCGCGCAAGGCGCTGGACCAGGTGATCGAGGGTGTCAAGGGCCTGGACATGGCAGAGGTGCGGGCAGCCGTTGCCGCCGAGTCGGCCGGGCACTCGCACGAAGGCCACTCTCACGAAGGTGATTCCCAGGCGGACCACGCCCAGGCGGATCACGCGCACTGATCACGACTGCATCGCGCGGAACAGTCTTCGTTCGCGCCCGCACCCGATCACCGCACGAGAGCTCAACACACACCGCACGGCCATTGAGGCCAGTCGCTTGGCTGACGCCCCCCGAACCCACCTGGCGGTGCGTCAGCCTCACCAAGTAAGTGCTCTATGCAGCGTCGTGGGCGGCTTGAAGTGCGGCTATGTCGATCTTCTGCATGCCCATCATCGCCTCGACGACGCGACCCGAGGCGCCGGGGTCCGGGTCTCCCATCAGCTCGCCGAGTGCAGTCGGGACGATCTGCCAGGACAGCCCGAACTTGTCCTTGAGCCAGCCGCATTGACTCTCCTCCCCGCCGTCAGCGGTGAGCGACGACCAGAGGTGATCGATTTCTTCCTGCGTTTCGACCGAGACGAAGAACGACACTGCCTCGGTGAACGGAAACTGCGGGCCACCGTTCAGGGCCATGAACTGTTGGCCGCACAGCTCGAAGCTCGCCATCATCACGGCACCATCAGGCCCGGGCGCGCCCGGGCCGTTGCGGACGACGTTGCTGACCTCGAAATCCGGGAAGATGCCCGCGTAGTAGTCCATCGCGTCTTCAACGTTGCTGTCGAACCACAAAAACGGCGTAATGCGCACGGCTAACCGACTCCTCCTCGAGATGACACCCTGGTGCGCATACCCTACGTGGCTCCAGGACCCACGGCTGGAACAGCGGGAATACGGCGTCACGAAGATTGTTGACGTGTCATATACTGGACTCGGTGAACGATCTTGGAGGATCTGATGAGCGCGCAGCTGGAACTCGGACTGGACACGTTCGGTGATGTGACGGTGGGCGCCGATGGCCAGGCGGTTCCGCAGCCCCAGGTCATCAGGAACCTCGTCGACCAAGCCGTCCTGGCCGATCAGATCGGTGTGGATTTCATCGGCATCGGTGAGCACCACCGTGCCGACTTCGCCGTCACGTCACCGGATGTCGTGCTGTCGGCGATCGCCGGGCAGACGCAGAACATCCACCTCGGCTCCGCCGTCACGGTCCTGAGTTCTGACGACCCGGTGCGCGTCTTCCAGCGTTTCGCCACGTTGGATGCCGTGTCGAGCGGTCGCGCCGAGGTCATCCTCGGCCGGGGTTCCTTCACCGAGTCGTTCCCATTGTTCGGCTACGAACTGTCCGACTACGACAAGCTCTTCGAGGAGAAGGTCGAGCTGTTCGCCGCTCTCCGGGAGGAGCAACCGGTGACCTGGTCGGGAACGACGCGATCAAGCCTGGACAACCAGTCCGTCTTCCCGCACACCGAATCTGGCGCACTGAAGACCTGGCTCGGCGTTGGTGGCAGTCCGGAGTCCGTCGTGCGGGCCGCGCACTACGGATTCGGTCTGTTGCTGGCCATCATCGGCGGCGAGCCCGAGCGGTTCGCGCCTTACTCCGATCTGTTCCATCGGGCGCAGGAACAGTTCGGCACCGCTCCGGCGCCGATCGGCGTGCACTCGCCCGGCCACATCGCCGACACGGATGAGCAGGCCAAGGACGAACTCTGGCCGCACTACCGCGATATGACGACACGCATCGGCCGCGAGCGCGGATGGCCGGCCCCGACGAGAGCTCGGTTCGAGGCGGACGCAGTCGAAGGCTCCATCTACGTCGGGTCCCCCGAAACGGTCGCGAAGAAGATCGCTTCAACCGTCAGGGTTCTCGGTGCCGATCGCTTCGATCTGAAGTACAGCAACGGCACTTTGCCCCACGAGAAGATGATGCACAGCATCGAGTTGTACGGCACCAAGGTGGCCCCGATGGTTCGAGACATGCTTTCCTGAAACCGATTTGAGTCAGGGCCTGAGCCAGGTTGATCAGCGCGAATTGGCGATGATCAGGTCCGCGGCTTTCTCGCCGATCACGATCGACGGAGCGTTGGTATGGCCGCGGATGATATTCGGCATTACCGAGGCATCTGCCACCCGGAGGCCTTGAACGCCCCGCACCCGCAGCTCGGGGTCCACCACGGAACCGGGGTCCGAGCCCATTCGCGCCGTACCAACGGGGTGGTACAGGGTGTGGGAGAACTCGTTGACGCTCAGGGCATCCCGCTGCTCCTCGGTCAAGCTTTCGCTGCCCGGTGGGGCCAGAAAGCGCCCGTTGGTGGCTGCGGCAAGTGCCGGCGTGCGGAGCAACTCTTCGCAGACGGCCAGCCCGGCCAATAGAGTGGCCCGGTCGTGCCCGTCCGCATCACTCAGATACCGCGGGTCGATGTCGGGCTTGTCGTCCGGATCCTTGGATACCAACGAGATGGTTCCGGAGCTTTTGGGCTGCAACAGGATCGCCCCGATCGTCAGTCCGTGGGCGGGTGGCTTCTCCAAGCCCTGCGCCACGTAGGCGACGGGCGCGAAGAGGATCTCGATATCTGGCAGTGGGAGGTCGGGCCGGGTGCGGATGAACCCGTACGCCTCAGCGACATTGGACGTCAGCATGCCTCGGCGTCGGGTCAGGTATCGAGCCAATTCGATCGGTCGTTCTGCGGCGTAGAGGGTGTCACCGAAGGCCCCCGGCACCAGTCCCGCGATCAAGTGGTCGGTGAGATTCGCACCCACCTCGGGCGAATCGACCAGCACCTCGAGGCCGACCGCTCGTAGCTGGGTCGGGTCGCCGATGCCGGACAGCATCAGCAGCTGCGGCGTGTTCACCGCCCCGCCCGACAGCACGACTTCCCGTCGCGCGGTCACCTGCAGGGTGCTCGTCCCGGACCGGTATTCGACACCGGTGGCGCGGGTGCCGTCGAAAAGCACCCGGTGGGCGGTCGCACCGGTGCGGACGACGAGATTGGTTCGTCCCCGAGCCGGTTTGAGGTAGGCGTCGGCCGTGCTGACCCGGGCGCCGCGGTGCTGGCTGACCATCGTCTGGGTGAAACCCGCCGGCTCGGCGAGATTGGCTTGCTCCACCTGCATCCCGGCCTGCTGCACGGCGGTCAGGAAGGCGGCCGTATGGGAGCGCGGGCTGCGCTGCGGCTCCACGTTGATCGGGCCGGACGAGCCCTGATCGGAACTCCGGGCACCGGTCATCCGTTCCACCTGCCGGAGGTATGGCAGCACCGAACTCCATGACCAGGTCGGGCCGGCCTTTTCCGCCCAGGAGTCATAGTCGGCGGCGAACCCCCGCACCCACATCATCGCGTTGAGCGACGACGACCCGCCGAGCATCTTGCCCCTGGGCCAATAGATCTGCCGGCCGGCCAATTCCGGCTGCGGGACGGTGTCGTAGTTCCAGTCGTACTCCGAGCGGAAGAGTTGGGAGAACGCGGCCGGAATGTGGATCGCCGCCTTGCGATCCCGCCCACCGGCCTCCAACAGCAGCACAGAGACGGAGCTGTCCGCGCTGAGCCGATTGGCGAGCACCGCGCCGGCTGATCCGGCCCCGACGATGACGTAGTCGAAGGAATCCATACCCGAGTCTCGCACCTGGTGACGCTGTGGAGTGATGACGGGCAAAAGGGACCGAAATCCCGTCACACCTTCACAACGGTCGAGCAAGATGATGGGCCAGCTGCGCGACCAGTGCGCGCCGGCCGGAGAACTACATGCCCGCGGCAAAGGTCCACTCCGCCGGCCGGTTCAGTCAGCCAGTACCCCGAGAGCGACCACGGAGTCGAGGGAGTCCACCTCGTCGACGGTCTTGTCGTCGCGGTAACGGAGAACCCGGGCGAAACGCAGCGCGACTCCGCCTGGGTAGCGGGTGGAGCGCTGGACGCCGTCGATCGCGATCTCGGCCACCAGGGGCGGGTCGACGTAGACGACGGTCTTCGTCCGCCGGATCTCACGGGCCAGAAATTGTTCGGTCTGCCAGGTGAGTGTCTTGTCGGTCAGGCCCTTGAACGTCTTGCCCAGCATCACCAGTTCCCCGGTGGCGGGGTTGCGCGCGGCGAGGTGCAGGTTCGACAGCCAACCCTCGCGCCGGCCGTAGCCCCACTCGGCAGCGATGACCGCGAGATCGAAGGTGTGGCGCGGCTTGAGCTTGATCCACCCGGAGTCCCGTCGGCCGGCGGCATAGGGAGCGGCCAGGTTCTTCACCACCACTCCTTCGAACCCGCGGTCGACCACGTCCGTGAAGAAGGCTCCGATCGATTCGGCCGAGTCGGCCACCAGCCGCGGGACCAGCATGTCGGCCGGCAGCACCTCGGCCATCACCTGGGAACGAACCGACAGCGGCTCGTCGAGCAGGTCCCGTCCGTCGACGTGGAGTAGATCGAAGACGAACAGCGAGAGCGGTGTCTGCACCCGACCGGTCGCGACGTCGACGCTGCTGGCCGTCCGGGAGGAGATCACCTGGAACGGCAGCGGCCGACCTTTGGCGCCGAGGCCGACGACCTCACCGTCGAGCACCAGGCGTGAGGCAGGCAGGGCGGCGACCGCCTCGACGATCTCGGGCAGTCGATCGGTGATGTCGTCGAGGCTGCGGGTGTAGAGCCGGATGAGCTCGCCGTCCCGATGCACCTGGACGCGGATCCCGTCCAGCTTGGCATCGACCAGCGCCGGGAGCCCTGATTTCGGAACGGCGGCGTCGACGTTCGGGGCGCTGGCCGCGAGCATCGGCCGCACCGGGACACCGACCTGCAGACCCACGGCCTCCAGCGCAGCCAGACCCGAACGGGCCAGCAGACCCGTCGCCGTGGCGGTCGATCCCAGCAGCATGGACGCTCGTTGCACCGCGGCGGCCGGTACCTCGAAGGCCGCGGCCACGCCATCCTGAACCAGTGAATCGAGCGCACCCTGACGCAGGTCCTCGAACAGCAGCGCCCGGAGAAACTGCTGTTCAGCAGCGGTGGCACGCGCGAAAAGGGCCTGTACGCCGGCTGCGCGCAGGGCCGCGGAGCCGGCACCGCCGAGTGTCGCGATGCTTTCGAACGCGGCGTCCACGTCGTCGACGGTCAGCTCAGGTTCGTCGACCGGCGTGGGCAGGGCGGACAACGAGGCCCAGCCAACACCCGTCCGGCGCTGCCGCAGCGAACCGGACAAGTAGGTCACCACCAACTCGACCTCGGTCGACCCCCCACTCGCATCCTCGCCGGCGCTCTCCGCGATGCAGTCAGCCAGGAACTTGCGCTTGGCCAAGCGGGAGCGGGTGGACGCGACATCGGCCGAGGTGGTGACGAGCCGGGACAGCAGCATCAGTCCATGGTGCCCGCCCCCACCGACATAGGCTCGCCGCATGGCGCAGCGCGGTTCGACCCTGCGGGCCCTCGCGTTGTCCTGCCATCCCATCCCGACAGCCGGGGTCACGCTGATCAGTGTCGGTCTGGCGGCACTGGCCGGACTCGGGTGGGGCACCGGCCTGGTCTTCGTCGCCGCCGTGTTCAGCGGGCAGTTGTCCATCGGCTGGTCGAACGACTGGATCGACGCGACCCGGGACCAGGCCGCCGGGCGGCTCGACAAGCCGGTCGCCGAGGGGGATGTGTCGTTGCCCGTCGTCCGGACGGCCGCCCTCATCTCGCTCGCTGTCACGATCGTCGTCTCGTTCGCGCTCGGTGTCCCGTCCGCACTCGCCGCCCTCACTCTGGTCGCGGCCGGTTGGGCCTACAACCTCGGTCTCAAGGGCACGGTCCTTTCCTGGCTGCCGTACGCGGTCGGCTTCGGCGCGCTGCCCGCTGCCGCGACGCTGGCGCTGCCCGGTCACCCCTGGCCGGCCTGGTGGGCGATGGCGGCCGGCGCGGTACTCGGGATCGCCGCCCACGCCGCCAATGTGCTGCCGGATCTGAAGTCGGACGCGGCGACGGGCGTGACGGGAGCGTTCCATCATCTGGGCCCGAGAGCCACCGCCATCGCCGGACCGATCCTGCTGGTCATCGCATCATTCCTGGTGCTGTTCGGCGCCGGTGAACTCACCATCTGGCGCTGGGTCGCGCTCGCTGTCATCGTCGCTCTGGCGATTGCCGGAGTGCTGACCGGGCTGCGCCACCCGAACAGCCGGGTGCTGTTCGTGGCCACGGTGGCGCTGGCCGGTATCGACCTTCTGCTCTTTGCGTTGTCCGGGTCCAGTTTGTACTGACGGCGCCCGACCCTGTACTGACCGCCGCGACGACCGGTCAGCGCATCTCGAACGGCTGGGCCGTGGATTCCAGGATCGACAGCCAGAGGTCGCCGTCCGGCGCCACCTGGTTCCGGACCGAGACGGCGAGTGCGATCGGCACGTGCACGAACCGATTGTGTCTACGCCCGACGACCATGTCGGTCCGGCCGGCCATGGCGGCGTGCACCGCGGCCTGGGCCAGTCGCACGCAGTAGACGGAGTCGGAGGCCTGGGCCGGCACGGATCGGATGGCGTAGCCGGGATCGAGATATTTGAGGGTCAAAGGCGTGCCAGCGACCTTGAAGTCCGCGGTGATCCGATCCTTCAGAAACGTTCCGATGTCGGCCAGGGCGGTGTTCCCCGACGCATCCTGACCCGACGCGCTGACCAGTTCCTGACCGGCGCCCTCGGCGACAACCACGACGGCGCTGCCCTTCTCGGCCACGCGGCGCCGGAGATTGGCCAACAGGCCGGCGTCGCCGTCCAACGTGAACGGCACTTCCGGGATGAGCACAAAATCGGCATCGTGGTTGGCGAGCGCGGCATAGCAGGCGATGAAGCCGGAGTGCCGACCCATCACCCTGACCAGGCCGATTCCGTTCACCGCGGACTGCGCCTCGACGCGAGCCGCCTGGATCGATTGGGCGGCAATGCTGAATGACGTCTGAAATCCGAAACTCTGTCCAATGTAAGGGATATCGTTGTCGATGGTCTTCGGAATGCCGATGACACCGATCGGCAGCTTGCGCCTCATCAGCACCTCCGCGATGCCGGCGGCCCCACGCATCGAACCGTCGCCGCCGATGACGAAGAGGATGTCGATACCGTTGTCCACCAGCGTGTCCGCCATGACCTCTGGGTCCTGGGCGCCCCTGGACGTGCCCAGAATCGTGCCGCCCTGCTCGTTGATCTTGTTCACCCGGTCCGGCGTCAGGGTCACGATCGGGTGGCTGCTCTCGGGAATCAGCCCGGCGAAGCCGTACTGGAACCCGCTCACCTCGCCGACCCCGTAATGGTTGCAGAGTTCCAGCACGAGTCCTCGGATGACGTCGTTGAGACCGGGACATAGCCCACCGCAGGTGACGATGGCGACTTTCGCGGTGCCCGGCGCGAAGAAGATCTGCCGCCGCGGGCCGCCCGGCTCGAAGCTCGGCAGGTCGTCCAGCGAGAGGCCGCGATCGCGGACGAGACTGACCGTGTCGTCGAACAGCACGCGGTCCTGCTCGTCCACATAGTGCTCGTTGGTCCGGCGTCCGGCGATGTACTTGGCCAGCGGTGAATCGTGCCGGCATTCACCGAGATGCGGCACGCGCAGGTCGGGCACGGGCGCAGCGACTGCAGAACTGGTCATCGCTCCAGCGTGGTCGGCAGGTGTGTCGTCGGTGTGACGAGGACAAGAAAACTCGTGAATGCAACAATTCACCCATGGCCAGCCAGACGCAGGAAATTGCGGCAGTCACCATCGAGGTCAACGGCATCAACGTGATCTCCGAGGGCGAGCGAAAAGGTCAGCCCCGTGACCTTTTCTGGCCCTGGTTCGGAGCGAACGTCTCGGTCCTCGGGCTGAGCTACGGCGCCTTCATCCTGGGCTTCGGAGTCTCGTTCTGGCAGGGGCTGATCTTCGGCGTCATCGGCATCGTGGTGTCGTTCCTGCTGTGCGGGTTCGTCGCCATCGCCGGCAAACGCGGTTCGGCACCGACCATGATCCTGTCCAGGGCCGCCTTCGGCGTGCGCGGCAACAAGCTGCCCTCGTTCATCTCCTGGGTGCTGACCGTGGGGTGGGAGACGGTGCTGGTCATCCTGGCGACCCTGGCCACCGCAACGGTTTTCGAGCAACTGGGCTGGGGATCGGGCAATTGGGTCAAGATTCTGGCCATGATCGTGGTGACCTCGTTGACCATTCTCGCCGGGGTGGCCGGCTTCGACCTGATCATGCGAATGCAGAAATGGATCACCATCATCACCGGTGTACTCACCGTCGTCTACATGATCCTGGTGGCCAAACACATCAACTTCTCGGTGGTGACCAGCCACCCGGCCGGCACCGCCACTGCGGTGCTGGGCGGCTTCATCTTCGTGATGACAGCTTTCGGTCTGGGCTGGATCAACGCCGCCGCCGACTACTCCCGGTACCTTCCGCGGGGCGTGTCCAGCAAAGGCGTGGTGGGCTGGACCACGTTCGGCGGTGCGCTGGCGCCGGCGATCCTGGTGATCTTCGGCCTCATGTTGGCCGGCTCCTCGCCGGCGCTGAGCGCGGCGATCGCACTGGATCCGATCGGGGCCCTGGCCAAGCTGCTGCCCACCTGGTTCCTGGTCATCTTCGTGCTGGTGGCCGTCCTGGGGTTGGTCGGCGGCGCGGTGCTGGACATCTATTCGTCCGGCTTGGCTCTGCTGAGCCTGGGGCTGAAGGTGCAGCGGTACGTCGCCGCCCTGATCGACGGAACGATCATGGTCGCCGGCGCCATTGCGGTCGTCTTCTTCGCCCACGGCTCGTTCTTCACTCAGTTCCAAGGCTTCCTGATCACCCTCGGCGTTCCGGTGGCGGCCTGGGCCGGGGTGATGCTGGCTGACATCCTGCTGCGGCGCCAGGACTACGCGGAGCCGGATCTGTTCGACCCGAAGGGTCGATATGGGGACATCCAGTGGGTCCCTATCGCGCTGGTGGTGGTGGGCACCTTCCTGGGCTGGGGCCTGGTCACCAATGGCCTGGCGGGGTGGCTGACCTGGCAGGGGTATCTGCTGGACGGATTCAACATGGGTGGCCGATCCGGGGCGTGGGCCTACTCCAACATCGGGGTGCTGGTCGCGCTGCTCATCGGTTTCCTGGGCACGCTGATCTTCTCGCCATGGCGAGTGCGGGCGCAGGAGGGCACGCCCATGCTGCGATACAGCGATCCGTACGACTCAGTCGCCTGAGAGCGCTTTGACCTGGAGAAACTCGGTGAAGGTCTGCACGCCGTCGCCGTGCTCCGGGGTCAGTCCGTAGCCCTTGCGTAGGCCCCTCATCAACTTGCCGGGCAACGGGATCGCGATGACAGGACTTTTCCGTCCCACCGAGTTCAGATACGTCCGGGCGAGTTCGGTCAACGCTATGATCTCGGGGCCGCCCAGTTCCGGAACGCGGCCGGCCGGCGGACCTCCGGCTGACTCGACGAGTCGCGCGGCCACTTCCGCGACGCCGACCGGCTGACAGCTGACGCTCCTGGGCACCACCGCGATCGGCAGCTTGCACATTGCCGCGATCAGGCTCAGGGCGAGGTCGTGGAACTGCGTCGCCCGCAAAATCGTCCAGGGAAGGCCGGACGCGATCAGCGCGCGCTCGGCGGCCAGCTTCGCCCGGTAGTAGCCCATCGGAAGTTTGTCGACACCGACGATGGAAATGTAGATCAGATGGGCCAGTCCGGCCCGTTTGCCGGAGGACAACAACGCCGCCATCGTCTCGGCCTCCCCCTTCGCCGAGCCGCTGGCGCAATGGATGACCACGTCGACCCCGGCGAGCGCAGCGTCGAGCCCGGCGCGGGTGCGATAGTCGACGGTCGCCCAGGTGGCGTCAGCACTCCGGCCGACGGGAGCCGGCCGCCGACTGGCGATCCGGACGTCATATCCGCCGTCGAGCAGCTGCCGCACGAGGTGCTGTCCGAGGTTGCCGGAGCCGCCGGTGACCAGGACGGTCGTCATGCTGCGCTCCTTTGCTAGTCAGTCGCACCTGGGCCGTCGGGCTCAATAGATCGTGTAGCCGCCGTCGATGACCAACACGGACCCGGTCATGAACGCCGAGGCGTCCGAGGCCAGGAAAACCACGGTCGGCGCAATTTCCTCGGGCAGGGCGGCCCGCTGTTGCGGCGCATCCTCGATCCAGTACCGGCGAAACTCAGGCCGGTCGACCGGCGCCATCTCGGTCCGGACATAGCCGGGCGCCACCGCGTTCACCCTGATCCCCAGCGAAGCCCACTCGGCGGCCAGGGATTTCGTCAACTGGTGGACGGCCGCTTTCGAGGCGTTGTAGGCGGGCTGCCACTGGGGTCGGTTGACGATCTGCCCGGAGATGGACCCGATGTTGACGATCGCGCCCTTGCCGGCGACGGCCATCCGCTTGCCGAAGACCTGGCTGCCGTTCCAGACCCCGGTGACATTGACGTTCATCACCTGGGCGAACTCGTCGTCGGTGACTTCGAAGGCCGGACGGTGGATACAGGTACCCGCGTTGTTCACCAGGATGTCGACCGGTCCCAGCTGGGCCTCGATGCCGTCCGCCGCCGCTTCCAGACTGGCCCGATCGGTGACGTCGGCAGTGAACGCACGGGCGACGATGCCGTCGAGCACCAATTCGGCGGCGGCGTCCTCGTTACGGGCGGCATTCCGGCCGAGGACCGCCACCTTCGCGCCGGCCTCTCCCAGACCGCGGGCGAATGCCTTACCGAGGCCCTGATTCGCCCCGGTCACCACTGCGACTTTTCCGGTGAGGTCGAACGAGTCGAGAATGCCCATCAGTCGTGCCTCCTACGCAGCAAGGGTCAGGAAGGCACGTTCCCATACATCGCAATCGGGGCAACCGGCCGGGGTCGCTGATCGAGCAGCCGATGTCGGACGGCCATCGCGGCGATCGCGCCGGCGGCGGCGCCGACGGTGTTGAAGAAGACGTCCGAGATCGAGCTGACCCGGCCGACGGCGATGACGTATTGGACGGTTTCGATGCCGATCGATGCGATGGCGCTGATCAGCACCGCCAGCCACGGTCGGATCGGACGGAAGGCGATCGGCAACAGAAAACCCAGCCAGCACAGCAGCAGCAGGTTGCCGACCATCTGCGCAAACATGATGTGGTTCTGGAAGGAGGACTGCAGTGTCGTCATCAGGTGCAGATCCAGGAAGCGGGACTGCACGGTCTGGGTCACCGGGCTGAACAGCATGGCGCCGGCGACCAGCGAGATGACGACGAGTAGCGCCCTGGCCACGACCTGCACGTTGTGCGGCCGCGAGCCGGGAACTCGGCGCAACCGGGTGATCGCGAACCCGACGACCAGCAGACTCGGGATGGCCACCCACAGCAGTTCGGCGCCGAAGTTCCGGAAGATGTCGCGCATGGTGCAAGGACGTTCGGCTGGCCCGGCCGTTCCCGTGCATAGCTTCCCGGCCAAGTCGGCCGAACGGAAGAAATAGGTTCGGGGAATGCTGATCTTCGACGGAGCCATCGCGGGAGTGGGCACCGCGTCCGGCACTCGGCTGGTGGTGGGAATGTGGCCGTCCTCGCCGCTCGGCCCGATCGCAGACGTGATGGTGGAGCGGGCCGACGGGTGGCGCACGCTTCTGGCGCCGTCGGACGAGGTCGCGGAATTCGTGGCGGCGACCTACCGGTTCGATGAGATTCGTGTCGTTCCGATCAAATACTCGAGGGCCGGTGATACCTGGTCGATCATGGCCGGACCGCTGGAACTGCAGCTGACCGCCGCCGGCCGCGGGCTGCTCGGCCGGCTGTTGGTGGCCGTTCCGCGGGCAGTGGCCAGGGCCCGGTGGTGGAGCGCGATGCTGGACCCGATCGCGCGGCTGGTCATGCCCGGCGTGCGCACCCGGGGCACGGCCGGGGGCGGTCGCCGGGAGTGGTACGCGGCGCTGGACCTGCATCGGATTTCGCGTATCGCAGCGTCGTGGGACGGGTCGGACCTCGGTGGACTGCGGGATGTCGAGCCGCCGGTGCGGTTCGGGTTCGGCTCGACTCCGGTCAGACCCAGCCTGGTCAGGGTCATCACCACCATCGACCTCGGTGCGGGTGACCCGAGTTCGAAGTCCAGTCACGGCCCGTAATCCCCTGGTATCGCGAATAGGGGACACTTCCTGGCATGCCGATGCGCACCCTCGGGGTCGAAGAAGAACTACTCCTGGTTGATCCCGATGACGGCACGGCCACGGCCGCCGGCGAGCAGGTGGTTCAGCAGGCCGAGGATCGCCGCGCTGACCTGGGCAGGGAGGGAAACCAGCCGCCGATCGACCGGGAGTTCAAGGAGGAGCAGGCGGAGATCGGCTCATCGCCGACCACCTCTGCCGGCGACCTGGCGGCCGACCTACGCCGGCTACGCCGGGAGTTGGCCTCCGCGGCGGAAGGACACGGGGCCCACATCGCGGCGGTGGCCACCAGCCCGCTCAAGGTGCGGCCGACGGCGACCGACGACGACCGTTATCACTTGATGATCGAGGAGTTCGGCCTGCTGGCCCGCGAGCAACTCACCTGCGGGCAGCACGTGCACGTCTCTATCGAGTCGCGCGCCGAGGGCGTGGCGGTGCTGGACCGGATAGCGCCCTGGCTCTCGGTGATCACCGCGATGTCGGCGAACTCACCGTTCTGGCAGGCCAAGGACACCGGCTACGGCAGCTACCGCACCGTCGTCTGGGGCCTGTGGCCGACCGCCGGGCCGACAGCCGGTTTCGGGGACGAGACCGGCTACGACACGTCGATCACCGACCTGCTGGCCAGCGGAGCGGCCATGGACGACGGCATGATCTATTTCGACGCGCGGCTGTCCGCGCACTATCCGACTCTGGAGATCCGGGTTGCCGACGTCTGCACCGACGTCGACGACGCGGTCTTGGTGGCAGTCCTGGCGCGCGCTCTGGTGGAAACGGCGGCCGCCCAGTGGCAGGCCGGGGAGGCAGCGCCGGACTTTCGATCCGAGCTGCTCAAGGGCATGTCGTGGCGGGCGGCCCGGCACGGCCTGTCCGGCGATCTGCTGGACCCGAGGTCACGCAAGTTGGCTCCCGCGTTCGACGTCATCGACGGGCTGGTCGAGTGGCTGGAGCCTTCGCTGACCTCCTACGGCGACCTGCCGTTGGTGCAGGCCGGCGTGGACCGCTTGCGCAACAACGGTAACGGCGCTGATCGGCAGCGCCGCAGTTTTCAGCAGCACCGCGATCTGGAGGAAGTGGTCGCCGACATCGTCCGCCGCACGCTGGTCTAGCTGCCCACCCGCAGATTCAGCGAGGCCAGCCCGCGGATGACGAAATACGGCTGGTAGTCGGGGTACTCGGCCAAGGCCAGGTTCTCCAGGGCGCTGATCTTGGACAGCGACACTTCGAGCTCCAAGCGGGCCAGCGGTGCGCCGATGCAGAAGTGCAGGCCGCCGCCGAAACCGATGTGCGTGGCGTCGCCGCGCGCGACGTCGAAGGTGTCGGGATCGGGAAAGCGATCCGGGTCCCGGTTTGCCGAGCCGAACATCATCCCGATCCGCTCGCCGACGGCGAAGTCCCGGCCGCCGATGCTGACCCCGTCTTCCAGCACCCAGCGTTCGAACAGCTGGAGTGGCGGATCCCAGCGCAACATCTCCTCGACAGCCACGGCCGGCGCCACCTCGCCCCCGGTGACGCGGGCCCATTGGTCGGGATGGGTCAGCATGGCCCGCATGCCGTTGCCGAGGGTGTTCACCGTGGCTTCGTGGCCCGCGTTGAGCAGAACGATGACGGTGCAGACGATCTCGTCCAGTGAGAGTCGCTCGCCCTGATCCGCGACGCCGACCAGCTCGGAGATCAGATCAGCTTCGGGCCGCTCCCGGCGGGCGGCGATCAGAGCGTGGACGTAGCCGATGAATTCGTCGGCGGCCCGCTCGGCGCCGGCCCGTTCGTCGTCACTGGTGGAGAACTCGTACATCTTCACGATGGCGTGTGACCAACCCAGCAACAGTTGGCCGTCGCCGGGCGGCACGCCCAGCAGAGTGCAGATCACGGCGACCGAAAACGGTTGCGCGTAGTCGGCGATGAGGTCGAACTGCCCATTCCTGTCGGCCAGCGCCGCGGCCAGGTGTTCGGTGGCGAGAGCCTCGATCTGCGGTCGCAGGGCCGCGATGGATTTGGCCGTGAAAACCTTGGTGATCAACCGGCGCAGCCGGGTGTGGTCGGGCGGTTCGATGTTGAGCAGTGACCAGCGTTCGGAAGCGTTGAACTGCTCCCACCTCGGATCCGGTCCGGCTTGACCGAACTCCTCGTCGGTGTACCTGTGCCGGTAGGCCCGTCCCAGGCGCCGGTCCCGGAGCGCGGCGTTGACCTCGCCGAATCCGGTGAGCAGATAGAGATCCCGCGCCGGGTAGTAGAGCACGGGCCCGAGCGCGCGCATCCTGGCGTAGATCGGATACGGCGCGGCGATGAAGGACGGGTCCGCAGGGTCGAAGCCAACGGCCGCGGGATCGAATTCGACGGTCACCACTGCAGGTTAGCGGCGGCGTCCTACCATCTAGTCCCATGGCCGGGGACAGCGCACAGGTGGAGATGGACGGGCACCGTTTCGGCCTCACCAACCTGTCGAAAGTGCTGTACCCGCAGTCCGGCACCACCAAGGCCGACGTCATCGGCTACTTCGCCGAAGTTGCTCCGGCCATGATCCCGCTGGTGGAAGGGCGCCCGGTCACCCGTAAACGGTGGCCGAACGGTGTCGACACGGCGCCGTTCTTCCACAAGAACATCGACAAGGGCACGCCGGCCTGGGTTCCCCGCCGGGAGATCCCGCATTCCGAGCGGACCATCACCTACCCGTTGATCGACTCACCGGCCACGCTGGCCTGGCTGGGGCAGAACGCCGCGTTGGAGTTGCACGTCCCGCAGTGGCGGTTCAAGGCCGACGGGTCGATGGGGCTGCCCGATCGCGCCGTCTTCGACCTGGACCCCGGTCCCGGCGTCGAACTGGCCGAATGCGCCGAAGTGGCCAAGGCGATCCGGGCCAGGCTGGACGATCTGAAACTGGTCGCCTATCCGGTGACCAGCGGATCCAAGGGCATGCACCTGTACGTGCCGCTGCCCGGAAACCAGACCTCGGAAGAGGTTTCGCTGTTCGCCAAGCTGCTGGCCGAAACGATCGAGCGGGACATGCCCGCCTTGGTGGTCTCCCGGATGTCCAAGGCCCTGCGCCCCGGAAAGGTCTTCATCGACTGGTCGCAGAACAACGCGAACAAGACCACCATCGCGCCGTACTCGTTGCGCGGCAAGGACCTGCCCACCGTGGCCGCCCCGCGGACCTGGGCCGAACTCGAGGAGCCCGACCTACGGCACCTCGAATACCGCGAGGTGCTCCAGCGGCTGCACGACGGGATCAATCCGTTCGATCCGGCTGCCCCGGCCTCGGTCTCGGACAAATTGGCCGCCTACCGGTCGAAGCGATCAGCGGACCGGACCCCTGAGCCCGTTCCGCCTGCGGATCCGTCGCCCGGTCCGACGACGGGCAATGACGACACCTTTGTCATCCAGGAACACCACGCCACCGCCCTGCACTGGGACTTCCGGCTCGAGCACAACGGAGTGCTGGCATCCTGGGCGGTCCCGCGGGGAATTCCCACCACCACCAAGCAGAATCGACTGGCGGTGCAGACCGAGGATCACCCACTCGAATATGCCGACTTCGCCGGCACCATCAACCACGGCGAATACGGCGGCGGCGACGTCACCATCTGGGATTCCGGCCATTACAGCCTCGAGAAGTGGCGTGACGACGAGGTGATCGTCACGCTCGACGGCGCCCGGGCGAGCGGCCGATTCGCCCTCATCCGGACGAAACCCGGGGCCGGCCCGGGCGTCGCGGCCAAGGGCAACCAGTGGTTGATGCGGCGCACCAAGGATCAGCCCGATCTGGCGGAGGTGGTGCCGCGGGCCGGTGGAAAGTTCGGTGCGGACCGCAAGATCGCGCACCGGCCGCCCCCGACCGACCTGCTCCCGATGCTGGCGACGGCCGGCACGCTGGCCGATATCGGCGGTGACAACTGGCATTTCGAGGGCAAGTGGGACGGCGTCCGAGCCATCGTGGAGATCGGCGACGGCCATTTCCGCCTGGTCAGCCGGAACGGCAACGACGTCACCGCCGCCTACCCCGAACTACAGGAGGTGGCAACGGTTCTGGACGGGCACGTCGTGGTCCTGGACGGTGAGATCGTCGCCCTCGACGCGGACGGCCGCTCGGACTTCTCGCGGCTGCAGCGGCGGATGAAGCTGATCAAGCCGTCGGAGATCGAACGGGTCGCCCGCGACGTGCCCGTGCGCCTGGAGATCTTCGACATCCTGCATCTGGATGGCGTCTCGTTGCTGCGCAAGTCCTATGACGACCGGCGGCGCCTGCTGACGGCTCTCGATCCGCACGGCCAGGTCTTCTCCGTTCCGGAGACCATGCCCGGCCCGGCAGCAGAGGCGCTGCAGCGCACCAGGGAATTGCGGTGGGAAGGAATCATCGCCAAGAAGGGCGACTCGGTGTACATGCCGGGCAAGCGTTCCCGCACCTGGATCAAGATCAAGAACATCCAGGACCAGGAGGTGGTGATCGTCGGCTGGCGCCCGGGGAACGGACGCCGGGCCGGCGGCATCGGTGCGTTGCTGATGGCGTTGCCTACTGCGGATGGATTCGATTTCGTCGGCCGGGTGGGCACGGGCTTCAGCGATGCTTTGCTGGACGACCTGCTGCGAACCCTCGAACCGTTGGCGCGAAAGACATCCCCGGTCACCGGCCCGATGCCGCGTCCGGAGACCGTCGGCGTGCACTGGGTGCGTCCGGTCCTGGTCGGGGAGGTGACCTATTCGGAATGGACGCCCGACCGTCACCTCCGGCATCCGGTCTGGCGTGGGCTGCGGCCCGACAAGGATGTCGCCGATGTGACGCTGCCTGCGCGGTGATGTCGGGCCTGGCCGGGGGACTTCCAGCACCTCAGTCGGATGCCGCGTCGGGGCGACGTGCCAGTGCGGGCCGGAAGAGGAGTGGGCCCCTGGGTCGGCCGGAGCGGTGCACACCGTGGCGACGCTGGTCAACAATCGAAAACCGACCAGCAGATCACGTTTCGCAACTGTTGATCGTCAAGGACGAGTTCACGAATCGGGTCGGGGAGCTGCTCGCGCTGCCAACGGCATTCGAGCCGCCCGGCACTCTCGCGATCGCCGGCCGCTGCTCTCGAAGCCTTGATCGCGTAGGCGGCGGCGCCGAGCTCGTGCGCGGCAACATGCGCCACCACCCCTGCCTGGCCGGCGGCAAAGGCCGCGTGCCGAGCGGCGCCGGTCAGCTCTCGTGCCGCCGCCATGGCGTGGCCACCCGCCGCCCGGGAGTCGGACATGCTGATCTCGCCGCGGGCCCAGGCTCTAATCCGCTCGATTGCTTGGCGAGGCCGCGGGTCGTGCGGCTGCGCTGACTCGAAGTGGTGCAGCACGTGCTCCGCGCAGGTCGCCGCCCAGATGGCCAGGAGGTGATGGTCGGCGTCCGTGAGCGTCCCTCCGCGGCGGATGGTGATGAAGCGCGGGTCGCGGACCTTGGGCAGGATCACGGTCACCTGACTCCGGAACGGATTCGCCCGACTGAACTATCTCGCCCGGCCGAGGATTTCATCGTGAGAATTGGGGTTTTCCCTGATGTGCCCGGATACGCAGACGGCCAAGATTTGTCCATGACACTGATCTCGTTCCTGATCGCCATCCTGGTCGGGCTGCTGTCGTACTCGATCGGCTACAACACGTATCGGATTCGCCGAAAGCAACCGGCGATGGTCCGTCGATCCGAGACACAAAAGCCGTTGAGCTCATCCCGCGGCGGAATCTGATGTGCCCGACTCAGTCGCGGCGTTCCTGACGCAATTCCTCCTCCGGTTCCCGATAGATGCTGAAGAGCGGGTCCGGCGCGGCACTACCCTCGGTCACCAGCTCCTCGTCCAGAGCCGCGGGGGAGTCGTGCTGCCCGCCGGCTTCCTGGTTGGCCGCGCCGGGGCTGGTGTCCCCGTCGTCCCAGGCCAGGGGTGGCCCGGCTGCGGCGGCCCTCGCCAATGAGTCCGGGGTGGTCTCGGTGGACTCGGGCTCGCTCATGGTGGGTCTCCTGTCGGCCGCTGATGTACAGCTCCCGCCAGTCTGTGGTGCGAAACGCTTTACCGCCACTGGGCACAGGCGAAGGGCGCGGCCATGATGGCCGCGCCCTTCGCGGTGTTCGTCGAGCAGTGTTGGTCTCGAGCGGTGCTCGCTCAGCGGCCAGGCGAGATCACGCTCGCAGCGTGACCACGGCCGATCCGAAGGTCAGGCTGCCGTCGGTCGGCAGCTTGATTCCGAAGGTGGCGTTGAGCGCCCCCGCGGCTGCCGGGTCGAGCTTGAGCGAGATGCCCGACAGCACCGTGGTTTTGCCTTTGGTGGCCACCTTGAGATTGGCCAGGCCCAGGTCCAGCACCGGAATGCGGGCCGACGCGAAATTGACCTCGGTGGCGAAGATCTTGCCGGCCGCGAGATCGATGTCGAACTTGCCGATCTCGAGGTGCTTTCCGCGCAGCGAGGTGAAGTAGATGCCGCCACTGTGCAGGATGTCACCACTGGGGCCGGTCAGATCCGGGTTACCGCCGGTGATGCGGAAGCCGTAGGTGACGTTGAGGCCGCGGTTGTAGCCGGGATGGAACGAGGTGCCTGGTACGGGCAGCGGGATGACACCGGCGCCGATCAGCGTGGAGGCGATACCGGGGGCGGTCGTCACCGAGGTGACACCGCTCAGCGACGCGGCCTTGGCGGTTGCCGGGGTGGCCGCCGCGGGGCCGGCGGTGGAGACCACCAGGGCGAAGACGGAGCTCATCAGGGCGAGAACGATGCCGGTGCTGCGCAGTCTCATAATTCGGCCTCTCGAGTCGGAATGGGTCCCACCGTTGGGATCCACACGCTGATACGACCAGTCATCCATTCGTGGATGCAGCCCGACGAGGGCGAGTTCCTCAGGCGGACAGGTCCGGCAGGCTGGCGACGTGGTCATCGCCCGTCCGCTGCGGTCCGCCAGCACGGCGGCGAAGGACGCCAGGGCCTACGGCGTGCCGCAGCATCGCCAGTCATCGGCGCCGGCTCACGGCAATGCCGACGAGTGCGATCGCCCACCGGCGAGCGCCAGCGGTGGGGGCGCTTCACCCAGCAGCGGCCAGGCCAGCAGGATGGTCAGCGGCGGCACCAGATAGGTCGTTACGCCCAGCCGGCCCGCCGTCATCCGGGAGAGCGCGAACGCCCAGGTGCCGAAGGCGAGCGCGGTCGGGATCAGGCCGAGGTAGCACAGGGCCGCGATCGCCCCACCCGACGCGTCCGACAGGTTCCGCACGAGTCCACCGGTGCAGGGCAGCAGCGCGACGGCGCCGATCGCGCAGGCCAGCTGGGTGACCTGCAACGGCGGCAGCCGTCGCAGCCACGAACGCGGAGGCCCAAGCCAGGACGGTGACGGCCACCGCGGCGATCACCGGCCCGCGGGCGGTACCGACGGTCCGGTCGGGCGGCAGATCGGTGGTGGTCATGAGCCGACTGTAGAAGCTGAACTGTTCGGTCCGCGCCGAACAGTTCAGCTCATTGCAGCCGGGCCACCCGGGTCAGGATCCGGCGCCGCAGGATCGGCAGGGTGGGATCGTCGGGCTCGAGCAATTCCTGCAGAAACATCCCGTCCTGCACCGCCATCACGGCTCGGGCGACGTCGTTCAGTTCGTCGGTGCCCAGTTCGTAGTGCTGCAGACCGACGCGCAGAATCGGTAGCAGCGCATCGCGCAGCGCCCGGCGCTGGTCGGCCAGCGCCACACCGGCCTGTGGGTGTCGCAGTGCGTGGGCGGCGAATTCCAGATTCAGCAGGTGTGACTCCCGGCTGATCGGCAGGGCGGCCACCACCCGCTCCACCACCTCATCGAGAGACAAGCCGGTGGGCGCCGCGGCCACCGCGGCGCCCACCGCCAGGACGACGGCTGCGCCCCGGTCGCTGTACAACGCGAAGAACAACTCGTCCAAGCTGTCGAAATTCGAGTAGAAGGCGCCGCGGGAGAAGCCGGCGTGTTCGCAGATCTCCTCGACCGTTGCTCGACCGAAGCCGCGCTCGGCGAAAACGTCCGCGGCCGCAGCTAGCAGTTTCTCCCGAGTTTCAGCCCGCCGTTTGCTCACGCGGGGAGCAGAGTTGCGGCTAGGTGGGGGCGCAGGGGTAGCAGGCATGGATGCTCCATCACACTTCGATACGTTGGTGTATCGGATACATTACTGTATCGGTAGAACGGCAGCCGAAGCGAGATCGAAGAGGGACGACACATGAGTACGACAACCGAGCAGGCCGGCAACGGTGGCCACAATGGGCACGGGCGACACGAGTCTCCCGAGGAACCCGTTGCTGCACAGGGCTTCTGGGAAGAATTCCGGGATGCAGTCTCGCTGCGCACCATCGGATTGATCCTGGGTGTGCTGTTCCTGCAACTCGGCTTCATCCTGTCCTACGTGGGTGCCTTCCACGCCCCGACGCCGCAGCAGATCCCGCTGGGTGTCGTCTCCTCCTCGGTGCAGGCGTCCGAGCAGACGGTGGCCAAGCTCAACGCGATCCCCGCGTCGCCCCTGCAAGCCGTGACCGTGGCCGACCGCGCGACGGCGGAACAGCAGATTCGATCCGGTGATCTGTCGGCGGCTCTGCTCATCGACACCCAGGGCACGGCCGACACCCTGCTGGTCTCCAGTGGCGGCGGAGTGTCGGTGGCGTCCGCGGTGACGACGGTGGTCACCCAGGCTGAGGCGAGCCAGCAGCGCACGGTGCAGGTTCAGGACATCGTGCCGCTACAACCCGGCGACGGTCGCGGCCTGACCGGCTTCTACCTGGTCATCGGTTGGATCGTTGGCGGGTACCTGATGGCGGCCCTGCTAGGGGTGTCCGCCGGCGCCCGCCCGGCCACCCCGAGGCGCGCGTACTTCCGGCTCGGCGCGATCGTGCCCTACGCCATCGTCTCGGGGTTCGGCGGCGCGTTCATCGTCGATCAGGTGCTCGGGGCGATCACCGGACACTTCATGGCACTGTGGTGGCTCGGTGCGCTGCTGGTGACCGCGGCGGCCACCGTGACGATGGCATTCCAGGTGCTGTTCGGGGTGCTCGGGATCGGCATCACCGTGCTGGTTTTCGTCATCCTGGGCAACCCGTCGGCCGGCGGTGCCTACCAGACCTCATTGCTGCCGCCGTTCTGGCGGTTCCTGAGCAACGGCCTTCCGAACGGCGCCGGTACCGACGCCGTTCGGCGGATCGTCTACCTGGGCAGCACCGGCATCGGCGGCCATGTCGTCGTCATTGCGGTCTATGCGGTGGTCGGTGCGCTGGTCGCCATCATCGGCTCGCACCTGCGGCATCGGCGGAGCGCCGACGCGGATGCGCCGGCATCGATCTCGGCGTCCTGACCGGGGAGCGGACCGCCTGCACTCAACGGCTGGTGTAACCACCGTCGATGGGCAATGACACGCCGCTGATCATGGCGGCCGCGTCGCTGAGCAGGAACACGATGGGTCCGGCGACGTCGTCCTCGGTGGCCCAACGACCAAGCGGCATCTGCTCCAGGAACGGCTTTCCGATGTCATCGCGGCCCCAGTAGAAGTTGGACATGTCGGTCATCACCACGGTCGGGTTGACGCTGTTGACCCGCACGCCGTACTGGCCCAGTTCGAGCGCCGAGACGCGGGTGATGTTGTCCAGCGCGGCCTTCGACGATCCGTAGGACACGTGGCTGGTGAGTGCGACCAGGCTGGCCTGGCTCGACACGTTGACGATCGACCCGCCCTTGCCGAGTCGGATCAGGGTGCGGGCGGCGTACTTGATGACCAGCAGGGCGCCCCGCGCATTGATCCTGATCACCCGATCGAACACGTCGATGTCGGTGTCCTGCGGACTGGCGATCTCACCGCCGAATCCGGCGCAGTTCACCACACCCCACAGATCGAGACCGTCGACGGCGGACTTGATGCTCTCTTCGGATTCGAGATCGAAAACGAGCGGGTGAGCGCCGGTTTCGCCGACGATTCCGACGATCGACTCGGCGCTGCGGCCGGCCGCGATCACCTCGGCTCCCTTGGCCACCAACTGCCGGACGGTGGCGCCGCCAATGCCTCCGCCGGCGCCGGTGACCAGGATGGTGCGGCCGTCGAATTCACTCATTTCTTGCTCTTTCCTCTTCGTCGAATCGGGGTATCACGGTTGGTAAAAGGGGATGGACACGGCGGTGATGGATAAGGCGGTGTCGACTCGCGGACGACGAGTGGAACGGGCAGCACCAGGTGCCGCCTGCGTGGCGCCGGCAGACCGTCAATTCGGGCGAAAAGCCTTTGAGCGGCGGCCAGGCCGACCTGTTCCGGGTCCTGGTCGAGCACCGTGACCGACGGCCGAAGCGCCTCGGCCATCGGAAAGTCACCGAAGCTGACAAAACCCACGTCCGTGCGGCGCAGGCTCTGCAGCTCGGGCACGAGGACCAGGGAACCCTGCGAATTGGACGAAAAGATGGCCGTCGGCGGGTCGCTCAGGTCGAGAAGATCGCGCAACGACACAACAGCACCTGCGGGACCGGCCGCATACAGCCTCTCCAGCAACGGATCTGCGCCGATGCCGGCTTCGGCGAGGGCGGCCCGGTAGCCGGCCAGCCGACGACCGGTGGTGACGACCGCCGCGGCGTTGCCGACGAACGCGATGCGGCGATGCCCCCGGTCGATGAGGTGACCGACAGCGGTTGTGGCTCCACCGATGTCGTCCTCGATCACGCTGTCGGCGCTGATCCGCCGGGCGGCGCGGTCGATGAACATCAGCTCCGTCCGGGGTTGCCACGCCGACAGGTAGGACTGGTCGGTCGAAATCGGCGCGATGATCAATCCGGCGACCTGGCGACGCAACAGGGTCTCGACCGTGAGTTGTTCGGTGGCCGGGTCGTCGCCCAGACTGGTGACGATGACGGCGGTCGTGCGGGCCCGGGCCTGTCGTTCGACGGCCTGGATCACCGAGCCGAAGAAGGCATCGGCGATGTCGGGGACCGCGATGCCGATGGCACTGTCGCGGCCGGCCCGGAAGGTCTGCGAGAGCATGTTCGGCACGTAGCCGAGTTCGGCGACGGCTCCTTCGACCCTGGCCCGGACCTGGGCGGAGACGTAGCGGTCGCCGTTGATCACCCGGGACACCGTCTTCGCGCTGACCCCGGCCAGCGCTCCGACCTCGCGCATCGTGCTCACGTCGAGGTCCTCCTGCGCTTGCTCGCGACCGCTGTGTCACCGGTGACAGTAGCGCATCGGGTTGCGTATGTCACCGGTGACAGACGAGTGGCCTCCCGACCAGTCCTTCGGGGCGCTGGCCGGCCGGATGATCGATCGCGGGCTCATCGAGCGGGTGCCCGGCCCCGGTCGCGCCGTGCGGCATCAGCTGACCGCGAAGGGCGACGAATTGCGCCAGGCCGGCGACGTCATCCTCCAGCAGGTGGTGAACGACTCCTTTTCGCCGTTGAGCGAGGCCGAACTGATCAACCTCGATGGGTACCTGAATCGCCTGGTCGACCCGGTGACCTGATCTCCGAGCCGGGGGGCTCGGATCAGCATCTGAAAGAACCGGCGACCGGGATAGATTTGACGAATGACGATGACTGCGGCATCCACTGCGCCCGCCGGCGAGAACTCGGCCGATCAGTTCTGGGTCGACGCCGACCGGCATCTGATCCGCTACGGCGGTTCGTTCACCCCGGAGATCATCACTCGAGCGGCCGGCAGCTTCCTGTGGACGGAGGACGGGCGCAAGCTGCTGGATTTCACCTCGGGTCAGATGAGCGCGATCCTCGGCCATTCGCATCCCGAGATCGTCGCCACCGTGCGGAAATCCGTTGCGACGCTTGACCACCTGTTCAGTGGCATGTTGTCGCGTCCGGTGGTCGACCTGGCCCGGCGGTTGGCGCAGTCGCTGCCCGATCCGCTGGAGAAGGTCCTGCTGTTGACCACCGGCGCCGAATCGAACGAGGCAGCGCTCCGGCTGGCGAAGCTCGTCACCGGCAAGTTCGAGACGGTCTCCTTCAGCGGTTCCTGGCACGGCATGACACAGGGTGCGGCCGGAGCCACCTACAGCTCAGGGCGTCACGGCTACGGCCCGGTCGCGCCGGGAAATTTCGCCATCCCCACGCCCAATCCCTACCGACCCGACTTCGTCGACGCGGACGGCAATTTGGACTGGCGACGGCAACTCGACCATTCGTTCGCGATGATCGACGCCCAGTCGGTCGGCAGTCTGGCGGCCTGCATCGTGGAGCCGATCCTCAGTTCGGCCGGCGTCATCGAACCGCCATTGGGCTATCTCGCTGCGCTGCAAGCAAAGTGCCGGGAGCGCGGCATGTTGCTCATCCTGGACGAAGCGCAAACCGGGCTGTGCCGCACCGGCAACTGGTACGCGTTCGAGCGGGACGGGGTGGTACCGGACATCCTCACCCTGTCCAAGACGCTGGGCGCCGGGCTGCCGTTGGCGGCGGTGATCACGTCGGCGGAGATCGAACAGACGGCCGCCGACCGTGGATTCCTCTTCTTCACCACGCATGTCTCCGATCCGCTGGTGGCCGCGGTCGGCAATACCGTCCTCGACGTGCTGGAACGCGACGACATGGCGGTGCAGGCGCGCGCCAAGGGACGACTGCTGCGCGATGGTCTGTTGGAGATCCAGTCCCGCCACGCGATTGTCGGAGATGTCCGTGGTCGCGGCCTGCTGCAGGGGGTGGAACTGGTGGTGGACCGCACCACCAAGCAAGGGTCGGACACGCTCGGTGCCGATGTCACGCGGCGGTGCCTGGCGCTAGGACTGCACATGAACGTCGTGCAGCTGGCGGGCATGGGCGGAACCTTCCGGATCGCCCCGCCCCTGACCAGTACACCCGAGGAAATCGGTCTCGGCCTGGAGATCCTGGATCAGGCCATCGGTGAAGTGGGGGCCACCGTGGGCGGCTGAGCACTCGCCCGCGCCACAACGATCCGGGTGAGTAAGACGATCCGGGTGAGCAACTCGTCGGGGCTCTCGAGCTGAGGCAGGTGTCCGGTGGTAGCTGTACTCAGCCGCTTCGTCCATGGGCAGCGAGAAGAAGTCGGCGACGGGATGTCCTGGGACCTCGATGCCGACCGCGCTATCGACTGACCGACCAGTAGCGCCGCCGACCGAGCACAGCCAGCAGTTCGGTCAGGTCGTCGGTGCAGCCCGGCACTGGGATGGGCGGTGCGAACAGGTCAGAGCCGGCGAAGTTGGCCGCCATCGGTTTGGCCCGGTCGAGTGCCGCACTGATCAGATCGTTCGGCATGTGGTCGGATGCCCGGATGCCCTCGGCCAGATCCCAGGCGTGCACCACCAGATCCACGATCATTTCCCACAGGTACACCGAAGCGGATACGTCGCCGAAGAAGAGATGCACCTGGGTGTCGAGAGCACCCGACTGTGCGAACGCTGCCTGAGCGGCGGCCGACGCTGCAGTCCAGGCGGCCTTCGGGTCGTCACCGAGGATGTCACCGTCGAAGGCGTCGCCGACGTCGGCGATGGTCCGGCCCGCCAACAGCTCTGGAACCCAGAGCTGTTCGTAGACAAGATGCCTGACCAGCGCGGTGACGTCCCATTCCGTGTCGGGGGTGGCGTTGTTCCACTGGTCGTCCCGGATGATCTGCACCCGGTCGTCGAACTGGCGCAGGGCAGAGCGGTGGGCGGCAAGAGGATCCATGGCGGCCAGCGTAGCCAAGCCGACGGCCGGTGCTGTGACGGGCGCCACCTCACCGTTTCGGCATGGGTGAGTGGCGGTAGGAGTTCTAGTGAAGACAGCAGAAAGACGAGCATAGGAGCGACCCCTTGACGCAGACCACGAGCAGCTCGACGCGCAACATCCCTGGCACCGAACTCGACGTGTTCCCGTTGTCCCTCGGCGGCAACGTGTTCGGCTGGACCGCCGACGAGAAGAACTCGTTCGAGGTGCTGGACGCCTACGCCGCCGGCGGGGGCAACTTCGTCGACACCGCCGACGTCTACTCGGCATGGGGCCAGGGCAACAGCGGCGGCGAGTCGGAAACCATCATCGGTCGATGGCTGACCGCCAGAGGTAACCGCGACCAGATCGTCGTGGCGACCAAGGTCGGCTCGTTTGCCGAAGCGCCCGGGCTGAGCCGGGCCAGCATCCTCAAGGGTGTTGACGGCTCGTTACGTCGGTTGGGTACCGACTACATCGATCTGTACTACGCCCACAAGGACGACCCCGAGACTCCGGTCGAGGAGACGGTGGCTGCCTTCACGGAACTGGTGGCCAAAGGCAAGGTCCGGGCCGTGGCCGCGTCCAACTTCAGCCCGACCCGGTTGGCCGAGTCTCTCGCCTTTGCCGACGCCAGCTCGGCGCCTCGCTATGTTGCGCTGCAGCCGCACTACAACCTGGTGCACCGCAACGACTTCGAAGGCGAGTTGCAGGACCTGGTGCAGGCGCAGGGCCTGGTCACCGTCCCGTACTCCGCGCTGGCCAGCGGTTTTCTCACCGGCAAGTACCGCACCGGCGCATCAGACAGCGACAGTGCTCGGGCCGACGGTGCCGCCCGATACCTCGACGACCGCGGTCGAAAGGTGCTCGCCACGCTGGACCAGGTAGCAACCGAGCAGTCTTCGTCGGTGACGGCCGTTGCGCTGGCCTGGCTGGCTGCCCAACCGACCGTGATCGCCCCGATTGCCAGCGCCAGCAAGGTCTCTCAGGTAGCCGATCTGCTTGCTTCGGCCGAGCTGTCGCTGACCGCGGAGCAGCTCGCGGCGTTGACCGACGCATCGGCCTGACCACTGGGGCCCGACCGGGGCTGGGTTACCGGTCGAGGGGGCGGACGAACGGGAAGGTGAGCACGGGTCGGATCGGTGTACCGATGAGCATCATGGCGACGCGATCCACGCCCAACCCGAGTCCGCCGGTCGGCGGCATGCCGAGTTCCATGGCGCCGAGGAACTCTTCGTCGATCTCCATGGCCTCCTCATCGCCGGCCGCTGCCCGGAGCGACTGCTCGGTGAGCCGGGCCCGCTGGTCGACCGGGTCGATCAGCTCCGAATAGGCGGTGCCGATCTCCATGCCGAACGCCACCAGATCCCACCGTTCGGACAGTCTGGGGTCCGTGCGATGGGTTCTGGTCAGCGGCGAGGTTTCCAGTGGGAAATCCATGTAGAAGGTGGGCGCAAAGGTGTTTCCCTCGACCAGATGGTCGTAGAGGTCCATCACCAACTCCCCGGAGCTCATCCCGTCGTGCACCGGAACCTGGTGTGCGGCAGCGATCTCCTCGAGTTCCGGCGCAGGCGTGCCGGGGTCGATGGCCCGACCGCAGGCCCGGCTGACCGCGTCGTGCACCGAGACCACCGCCCATGGAGCGGACAGGTCCACCGCCTCCAACGCGCCGGAGGCGTTGGGCCGCATCGCGACCGGTGAACCGTGGACCGCGACGGCGACCTCCCGGATGACGTCGGCGGTGATCGTGCGCATGATGTTGTAGTCGGCGAACGGCAGGTAGGCCTCGAGCGAGGTGAACTCCGGATTGTGGGTGGCGTCGGCTCCCTCGTTGCGAAAATTGCGGCCCAGCTCGAAGATCGGGCCGGTCCCACCGATGATCAATCGTTTCAGGAACAGTTCCGGAGCGATCCGCAACGAAAGGTCCCGGTTGTAGGCGTTGATGTGGGTAGTGAACGGGCGCGCCGTCGCCCCGCCGTGCACATTCTGTAGGATCGGAGTCTCGACTTCTGCGAAACCCCTTGTCCAAAAAGCGGTCCGGAGCGCGCCGACCGCCACGCTCCGGGCCGCCAGAATCCTGGACGACTCCGGGTTCACGATCAGGTCGAGCGACCGATTGCGGACCCTGGCTTCCGGGTCCTTCAGCCCGATGCGCAGCGACGGCAACGGCTTCAGCGACTTCGCCGCCATCTGCCAGTCAGCGACGATCAATGACCGCTCCCCACTGCGGCTGAGGCCGAGAGTGCCGGTAGCGCTGACGATGTCACCGCGATCGACGCCGCGCCGCCAGAGCTGGAGGGCCCGCTGGTCGACGATCCCGCGGTCCAGCAACAGTTGCAGGGTGGTGCCCTCCCCGCTGATGACGGCGAAGTTCACCCCGCCGAAATCGCGGAGCGCGACGATCCGACCGGTGGCGCTGACGACATCGCCGTTCGGATGGGCGATCACTTCGGCCAGACTGCCGGTCCGCGGTACCGACACCGGATAGGCGGGCATGCCCGCGGCCTCGAGCACCGACGTGCGAGCCCGCCGGATGCGTTCCTGTTCGCGGGGCCGGCGCAACGTCGGCGGTCGCTGGATGGCCGCCTGTTCCTCCGCCTCCGCAATCGCGGCGACCAGCCAGGGTGGGGCCGGCGGGGCGTTCAACCGTTCCCGGCGGCCCAGCTGGGGCAGAAAACCCTCTGCGATACCGGCGGCGATGGACACCCGCAGCAGCGAGAGGGGTGAGTCGATGCAGAGGTAACGGGGAACCCAACTCGGTCGGTACTTGGCGTTCGAGCGGTAGAGACTCTCCAGCTGGAAGAAGCGTGAGAACACGCCCAGCACAGCGTTGTTCAGCTTGGTGACCGGTCCGGCCCCGAACTCTTCCGCTTCGGCGAACACGGCCCGGAACATGGCGAAATTCAGCGAGATTCGCTGCAACCCGAAGTCCGACTTCCGCTCGATGAGGGTGGTGACCATGAGCTCCACGAGTCCGTTGATGCCGTCTTGCTCTCTGCGCATCAGGTCGAGCGAGACGCCGCGTTGACCCCACGGGACGAACGAGAGCAGCCCGGCCGGGGTGCCGTCCGGATGGTGCGCCACGACCATCAGACACGATCCGTCCGCGGGATCACCGAGTCGGGACAGGGCCATCGAGAAGCCGCGCTCCGGCGCATCTCCGCGCCAGGCTTCTGCGCACCCCGCCAGTCCGGCCAGCTCGGCGGGGTCGATCTCGCGGTGCCGCCTGATCGACACGGTGTAACCGGCCCGTTGGACCCGGACGACTGCTTGCCGAACCGCCTTCATGGCCGGCCCGGCCAGCGTGAACGCGTTGACGTCGATGATCGCTTCGTCGCCCAGTGGGATCGCCCGCAGACCGGCATCGACGTAGGCCTGGGCGGCCTCCCGGCCCGGCGAGAGGGCGGCGGGCACCCAGCCGTAGGTCCTGGCCTCGTTCAGCCACGCGTGGATCGCTCCCGGCCACGCGTCCCTGGGGCCCAACGGATCGGCCGACGCCAGGGCCACCGACGCAATGACGCGATAGCTGATCGCGGCCCGGCCGTCCGGGCTGGTCAGCACCGTCTTGTCGCGCCGGGTGGCGAAGTAGCCGAGCGAATCGTCGGGCCCGGGTCCGAGCAGCAGCTTGCGGATGGACAGTTCGGTCTCTCCGTCGATGGTCTGCCGGGCGCGCCCGGAGCGCAGGAACACGCCCACGGCGACCAGCAGCACGACCGTGGACACAAACCCGGTCAGCCAGGTGATCCACACCGGTAGGCGACGAATGCCCGGATAGCGGTCGATGTCGGTATCCAGCCCGAATGCGGCCCGCAACCCCTGCAGAACCGGCACGAATGGATGGGTCAACGAGCCGTTGTAGACCTCGGCCAGCAGGATCGCCAGCGCGATCGAGATCAACATCCCGACTACCAACGTCAGCAGGGTGGCCCATCTCGACCCGGGCGAGCGGCGGGCCGGGAACGCCGGCCTGGCCCAGAAGAGCAGGGCGACAGCAGTCAGGCCGACGGCCGAGGCGAGGTAGATCGAGATCTGGCCGAACCCGTCGTCGGGAATCACCCGGGTGCCGATCGCCCGTTTTCCGGTCGTCTTCAGCAGGATCAACGTTGGGGTGGCGAGCACACCGAGAACTTGGAAGAAGAGGACGATCCACAGGGCAAACCGCTTGCGCCGCACCAGCGCACCGGTGAGCAGGAACAGCAGGATGGCGCCGAAGAAGCTGTGCGACACCGGCAGGTTCAGGATGTCTGCCGTCACGTCGATCCAGCCACGCTCGGATGCCAACCGCCGGACCGGCCACGATGCCAACGAGACGACGGAGATGACGGCATAGGCAAGCACCGTCCATCTGGCTACCCGCTCCTGCCCTGGCGTCGGTGGGGCGAAAGGATGGGTCGGGATCGGCTTGACGCGGGATGGCCGACGCTCCGCGGGCGGCGCGCCCTGCTCCGCTGCCGTGTGGTCGGAGGACTCCTGGCTGATGGAGGTCACAGCCGGAAGGTACTAGGTGCGTCGTCCGGTACCGGGAAAGTAGGACAAGTCGGTCACCTCTGCACGGTCCGAGCCTCGTCGTTCATCCGCGTGCTTCCCGCTGCATCCAGGCGTTCGGGTCACGGACGATCTCCCCGAGCACGGTCATCGCGCCGCCGGTGAGTGCCGCATAGTCGATGGCGACGGCCGACTGGACGGTGACCGGCGACCAGGGATGGGACAGCACCCTGGCGATCAGCTGACGATGGATGTCCGGTAGTAGGTAAGGCGTCAGCGGCGCATAGATGCCACCGAGCACCACGGTGTCGACGTCGATCAGGTTGACGACATTTGCGAGGGCGGTGCCCAGTGCCCGGCCGCCGGTGCGCAGCGCGGCCTCGGTGCGCTGGGAGCCGGCCGTCGCGAGCAGCGCATCGATCGGCAGGTCGAGGTCCAGTCCGGCGGCCCGCATCAGCGCATCCTTGCCGGCATATTGCTCCAGGCAGCCGGTGGCGCCACAGCCACAGAGCGGACCGGCCGGGTCGATGAGCGTGTGCCCGATCTCGCCGCTCCAGCCGTGGCGCCCGGGAACCACTGCGCCATCGTTCACGGAGGCGCCGCCGATGCCGATCTCGCCCGAGACGTAGAAGAACGAGTGCACGTCGGACCCTCGCAGCGATTCGGCCTCGGCTCTAGCCGCCAGGGTCGCCTCGTTCGCGAGCCAGATCGGCATCCGCGGCATCCGTGGGGCCGCGGCCAACAAGCCCACCACGTCCACGGAATCCCAACCGAGGTTCGGGGCCAGCCGCAGCGGCCCGATGTCGCGGTCGACGAGTCCGGGGACGGCCACGTAGCAACCGGCCAACGGAATGTGCTCGGCCGCCAACGGGGCGAGCGTATCCGCGGCCAGACCGGCCAACGCTTCCAGAACCGGCGCGGCATCGGTCATCCGGAAGTTGCCGGCCGTGACGCGCTCGGCCAGCACAGCCCCGGTCAGGTCGATCGCCCGGACCCCCAGGTAGTCGACGTTGATCTCCAGGCCCATGGCCATCAGCGACCGCGAGGCGGGAACCAGTGGCACCGCCGGGCGCCCGGCCCGCTGCGAGTTCAGCGGCGCCAACTCCGAGATGAGCCCGCCGGCCAGCAGTCGGTCGGCGAGTGCGGAGACGGTCGCCCTGGTCAGCCCGGTGGTGCCCGAGATGTCCGCCCGGGACGGCGGGTTCGCGCTGTTCACGATCTGGTCGAGCACCATGCCGAGGTTGTGTTCCCGAAGGCTGGCCTGCCGCGCGGGGGTTCGGACCGTCCGGCCCGTGAGGCCGGCTCCAGGGGTCGGGCCGAATTCCGTCATGAGGTTGACCATAGCCGGTGGGACCTATAAGTTCATTGAACCAACAAATCCTCGAACCGTGACAACACCATGTTGTCGCCACCGACAAGGGAGTCGCAGTCATGCCCGTTACGCCCCCGGTCACTCCGACCGTCGACGACAAGTTCTCATTCGGCCTGTGGACCGTGTCCTGGACGGGTACCGACCAGTTCGGTGGCGCCACTCGCGCTCCGCTCGATCCGGTCGAGGCCGTCGAGAAGCTCAGCGAGCTCGGCGCCTGGGGTATCACCTTCCACGATGACGACCTGATCCCGTTCGGGTCGGACGTTCCCACCCGCGACAAGATCCTGACCGACTTCCGCGCCGCCCTCGCCCGGACCGGGATGACCGTCCCGATGGTCACCACCAACCTGTTCTCCCACCCGGTCTTCAAGGACGGCGGCCTGACCAGCAACGATCGCGGCGTCCGCCGGTTCGCCCTGCGTAAGGTGCTGCGCAACGTGGACCTGGCTGCCGAGCTGGGTGCCGAGACGTTCGTGATGTGGGGCGGTCGCGAGGGCGCCGAATATGACGGTTCCAAGGACTTCAACGCCGTCTTCGATCGGTACCGCGAAGGCGTCGACACCGTCGCCGCCCACATCAAGGATTCCGGCTACGACATCCGTATTGCCTTGGAGCCCAAGCCGAACGAGCCCCGCGGCGACATCCTGCTGCCGACCGTCGGCCATGCACTCGCGTTCATCGCCCAGCTCGAGCACGGCGACATCGTCGGGGTCAACCCGGAGACCGGCCACGAGCAGATGGCAGGCTTGAACTACACGACCGGCATCGCGCAGGCGCTGTGGGCCGACAAGCTCTTCCACATCGATCTCAACGGCCAGAAGTCGATCAAGTTCGACCAGGACCTCGTCTTCGGGCACGGCGAACTGCTGTCCGCCTTCTTCACCGTCGATCTGGTGGAGAACGGATTCCCCAACGGCGGACCGAAGTACACCGGGCCGCGGCACTTCGACTACAAGCCGTCCAGAACCGAGGGCTACGACGGTGTCTGGGCCTCGGCAGCGGCCAACATGCGCATGTACCTGCTGCTGAAGGAGCGGGCACTGGCCTTCCGCGCCGACCCCGAGGTTCAGGAGGCGCTGGCCGCGTCCGGCATCGGTGAACTGGCGCAGCCGACCATCGCCGTCGACGAGACGCGCGCCGACCTGCTGGCCGACCAGTCTGCCTTCGAGGAGTTCGACGCAGACAAGGCCGGCGAGCGCTCGTACGCCTTCGTGCACCTGAACCAGTTGGCCGTCGAGCACGTCCTTGGGGCACGCTGACCGGTATGACAACCGACATCCGGCCCCTCACCCACGTCAATTGCTCCTTGGGTGAGGGGCCGGTGTGGTCGGTGGGTGAGCAGGCGCTCTACTGGATCGACATCGAGGCGCCGGCGCTGCACCGGTGGGCCTGGGGTGCTTCCGCAGCGCAAAGTTGGTCGCTACCTTCGCTGGTCGGCGCACTCGCGATTCGCGCGCAAGGCGGCCTGCTGCTGGCGCTACGCACCGGGATCCACACCTTCGATCTGACTTCCGGTGAGTTGACGTTCGTCGCCGACCCGGAGGCCGAACTCGCCGGCACCCGCTACAACGACGGAACCGTCGACCCGGCCGGCCGATTCTGGATCGGCGGCATGGTGTTGGACGGAGAGCCGAAAACCGCTGGTCTGTACCGGTTCTCGGCCGATGGGAGCTGGACGAGGGTGCTGTCGGGCATCGGGTGCTCAAATGGTGCCGGCTTCTCCCCGGACGGTTCGGTCATGTACTACACCGACACCGAGACCCGGACGATCGTGCGGTACGACTTCGACATCGACTCGGGAGACATTCGGAATCCGAGCTTGTTCGCGGTGGACGACGATTGCAGCCCCGACGGTCTGACTGTCGACGCCGATGGCTTCGTCTGGGGGGCCAAGTGGGACGGCTCCAGAATCGTGAGGTACGCGCCTGACGGGTCAATGGATCGGGTGATTCCGATGCCCGTTCAGCGCCCGACCAGCCTCGCCTTCGGCGGCCCGGACCTGCGCACCCTGTTCATCACGACCGCCCGAGTCGGTCTGACTCCCCAGCAACTCGAGGCGCAGCCGCTGGCCGGAAGATTGCTGGTGCTCGACGATCCCGGCGTCCCCGGCCTGCCAGAAGCGCTCACTGTGCTGTAACCGACCTCGATGGCGCGCTCGGTGCCGGCGGCAGGAAGCCGTTGGCCGCGTGTAGCGTCTGGCCGAATGAGCGTCGAGGACGTGGCGGTCCTGGTCAATCCCGTTGCCGGCGCCGGCCGCGGGGTGACCGTGGGACGGGAGGTCGTCGCCCGGCTCGCCGGCGCCGGCCGGAGGGTGCGCGAGCTCGTCGGTAGCACCGCGTCGCAGGCAGAAGACCTTGCCGTACAGGCGGTCTCGGACGGGATTCCGGTCCTGGTGGCGGTGGGTGGCGATGGCATGGTGCACACCGCTATCCAAGCGCTGGCCGGCACCTCGACCGCCCTCGCCGTCGTGCCCTGCGGGACCGGCAACGATTTCGCCCGGTCGCTGGGTATTCCGCGGAAATCGCTGCTTGCAGCGGTGGATGTCGTGACCGACGGGCGCCGGGAGGCGATAGACCTCGGCCGGGTGGGGGACCGGTGGTTCGCTGCCGTGTTGGCCAGCGGGTTCGACTCGAAGGTTAACGACCGCGGCAACCGGATGCGCTGGCCGCACGGCCGCGTGCGCTACAACCTGGCGATGGTGGCCGAGCTGGCGTCCTTCCGCCCACTGGACTATCGGATCAGCCTGGACGGCGAGGATCTGGACATCACCGCGATGCTGGTTGCGGTCGGGAACGGCCCGTCCTACGGCGGCGGCATGAAGATCTGCCCGGCCGCGTCCCTGACCGACGGCCTGCTCGATGTCACCGTTGTCTCCCGGCTGAGCCGGGCCAAATTGGTTCGGTTGTTTCCCTCGGTCTATTCGGGCACCCACCTCCGGTACGCCGAAGTGCTGACCTTTCGTGCCACCTCCGTGTCGCTGAATGCTCCCGACGTGACGGCCTACGCGGACGGCGAGTTCGTCGGCCAGTTGCCGGTGACCTGCACCGCCGTGCCGGGAGCGTTGAACGTTCTGGTTCCGAGCACTGGCGCGGCCGTGCACTCGGCGAGTAAGTTTGATGTCGGCGAGCAGGGCGCCACCGGTCCGCGGGCAGGGCAGAGTCCACCTGATCAGTAGCTGTGCATGCCCATTGCGGGCACGCATGTGGCCATACCTCCTTTCGCCCCTGAGACGCGGACCCCAGGGATCAACCGAAAGGAGGCCGTCGTGCCTACCCTCTCTCTTCCGGAAAACCCGTCGCTCGTCCAATTGCGCAAACAGGCGCGAGAGTTGCAGCGACGTCTGCGATCCGGCGACGCGACGGCGACCGCGCTGGCCGCAGAGCACTATCCCGGCGGTGACCTCGGCGATGTTCCCCTGCACCTGGCCCAACTCGTTCTCGCGCGCAGCTACGGCCTTGCGACCTGGTCGCGATTGGTCGCGACCTTGGAAGTGATTGCCACTTTCACCCGAACCCCCGTGCCCGACATGTCCGACGCCTCGCCGGTGGACGTCTTCCTTCGGCATGCGGTGCTGGGGTATTCGGCCGATGACGGACCGGCGCGATGGGCGGTCGCCCGCGAACTGCTCGACGTCGACCCATCGATCTGTCGGGCGAACATCTATGCCGCGAGTGCGTCTGCGGAGCACCGCGCAGTCGAGCAGCTTCTCACTGCAGATCCCTCGCTGGCCATCCGTCAGGGTGGGCCGCTGGCCTGGGATCCCTTGCTGTACCTGACGTATGCGCGATACGACCCGGAGGTGCCGTTGGCCGACGTGCTCACTACGGCGGGCTTGCTGCTGAGGTCAGGAGCTGATCCGAACGCCGGATTCCTGTGGAACGGGCTACCCACGCCCTTCACGGCGCTCACCGGCGTCTTCGGGTCGGGCGAGCAGGGCGTCAGCAACCAGCCACACCATCCGCACGCCCTCATGCTCGGTCGCCTGCTGCTCGAGGCCGGCGCCGACCCCAACGACGGCCAGGCCCTGTACAACAGGATGTTCGAGGCGGACGACTCTCACCTGGAGCTCCTGTTCGACTACGGTCTCGGATCGGGCGATGGCGGCCCGTGGCATCGGGCCCTGCCCGAGGTCACTCTCAGCCCGGAACAGCTCGTCCGCAACCAACTCAGCTGGGCGGTCAGCCACGGAATGGAGGACCGCATCCGGTTGCTCGCCGCGCATGATGTCGACCTCAGCGGCCCGTTCGGCGTGGGGTACCTCGGCTTGGATTCGTCGACTCCTGTTGAGCTGGCGCTCATCTCGGGTCGGCCGGAGGTGGCCGCGCTGCTGGAGGAACTGGGGGCCACGGCGCCGGCGGTCGACAGCGAGACCGCCCTCGTCGGGTTTCTGCTCGCCGGAGACACCGATCGCGCCGCCGCGGCGCTGGCCGGGAACGCCGGTTTGCTCGATTCGATCCGCCGCAGTCACCCGTCTCTCATTCTGCGGGCGGCGGTCGCCGGCTCGGTCAGCGGCGTGGAACTGCTGGCGGCCATGGGGTTCGACATCGATGCGAGAGGTCGTCAGGACATCCCGGTCGAGCAGGAGTGGGAGACCGCACTGCACTTCGCCGCTGGGGAAGGCGATCTCGAGTTGGTCGAGACGCTGCTGCGACTCGGCGCCGACCCGAACGTCCGAGACCGACGGTTCGACTCCACCCCGCTGGGCTGGGCCGAGCATCTGGATCATCCGGACGTTGCGGCCAGGTTGCGCGAGATCACCGACGAGGCAACGGCTACCGCATGATCCCGCCACCCGGCGCGGTCTCCATCGGCATGACCAGTGGCTCTTGTGGTGCGTCCTCGTCGTTTCCGCCGGAATTCGCCCTCGTTCTGGACAGCCGACGGTCGAGCACCCTGGCCAGATACGAGAGCAGCACGTTGATGGTCACAAAGATCAACGCGATGACGAGATAGGTCTGGATGAAATTGTGATATCGGGCGGTCAAGTTGGTTGCGGTCTTCATCAATTCGGGGTAGCTCACCGCGAAGGCCAGCGTCGAGTCCTTGAGCAGTGACACGAGCTGGGTCACCAACGAAGGGATGATGATGCGGATCGCCTGCGGCAGAATGACGAATCGCATGTTCTGCATGTTCGTCAGGCCAATGGCCAGACCGGCCTCGCCCTGACCCTTCGGCAGCGCCCGGACGCCGGCCCGATAGATCTCGGCGAGCACCGCGGTGTTGCACAGGACGACCGGAATTACCACCATCCACAACGACGGAAATGTCATGCCCAGGGGCGGGAGGGCCAGGAAGAACACGTAGATGAGCAGCAGCAGCGGTGTCGAGCGGAAGAACTCGATGTAGGTCGTCGACATCCAGCGCAGCGCCCGGTTGTGGGACAGCCGGACCAAGGCCAGCACGGCCCCGAGGGGGAACGCGAAGATGGCCGACAATCCGGCGACCTTCAAGGTGTTCTGCAGTCCGTGCCAGATGAAGGTCGGGATGCCCGGCTTCAGGAAAGAGTTCCATTTGTCCGCGGTCAGTTGGCCGTTCTCGGAGAACCGGTGTATGGCAACGTAGATCACCAGGGCGATCAGAATCAGCGAAGCTATGGTCGCAATGCGGATGCGCCGCAGACCTTTCGGCCCGGGCTCGTCGAACAGGACCCGGTTCGCGCTCATCGGGCGATCGCCGCCTTTCGCTCCAACCAGGCGCCGGCCCCGCCGGACAGCAATGCCATCGCGATGTAGAGCAGGGCAATCGCGCCGAAGACCGGTAGGCCGCCGGCGTAGGTCAGTTGCAGGAACTGACCTTCGGCGGTGAGCTCGTACACGCCGACGGCGGCAGCCAGACTGGTGCCGATCAAGGTGCCGATCCAGATGTTCACCAGCGGCTGGATCATCGAACGGAACGCCTGCGGCAGGATGACCCGGCGCAGCGACTGGGTAAAGGTCAGCCCGATCGCCCGTGCGGCCTCGGCCTGGCCGATGGGCACGGTGTTGATGCCGGTGCGAACCGACTCGCAGACGAATGCCCCGCTGAACAACGACATACCCACCACGACGCTGATGAACAGGCTGAACGTGACGTTCAGATCGGGGAGCCCGAAGACGACGAGGAACAGCAGGCTCAACAGCGGGATGTTCCGGAAGAACTCGACGTAGACCAGGCCGGCCGCCCGCAGCGGCGCCACCGGACTGATCCGCATGATGGCCACCACGGTCCCGATGACGAGGGCTCCGACGAAACTCAGAATGGCCAGCTGCAGAGTGGTCCACAGCGCCGACAGCACCTCGGGGAAATGTGCGAAAACGACATTCATCGGTGCCTCCTACGGGCGGTGTGCCCCGTTGCGGTGACGTGGGAAGTCGTCGGGGTCACCGCAACGGGTCGAGCGTCGTCCTGAGTCAGGAACCGGGGACCGAGCCGATCTTCGGCGGTGCGGGAGCGTCCCCGTCGACGACGGTGCCGAGGGTGGCCTTCCAGAGCTTTGCCCACGAGCCGTCGTCATAGATCTTCTGCAGCCAGGCATCGACGAACTTCTTGGCCGACGGGTCCGACTTCGTGATGCCGATCCCGTAGGGGTCGACCGTGAACGGCTCGCCGACCACCTTGACCGCCGGGTTGCTGATGGCGTCGCTGATCAGGATGGACTGGTCGAGCACGTACGCGTCCGCACGACCCTGCTGCACAGCCGCCTGGCACTGCGCATCCTCCGCATACAGCTGCAGGGACGCTGTGGGCACCTGCTCCTTGAGGGCCGTCACCGACGTCGAGTTTGACTCGGTGGCGACCTTCTTGCCGGCGAGGTCCTTCACATCGTGGATGTCGGTGTTCTCCTTCTTCACCATGATCGCTGCCCCGGAGATGAAGTACGGCCCGGCGAAGGCTACTTTCTCCGCCCGGGCCGGGGTGATCGAATAGGTGGCGAAGACCCCGTCCACCGTGCCGTTCTGGATCAATGTCTCCCGGGTGTCCACGGTGGTGACGGTCAGCTTCGTGGTCGGCTGGCCGATGATGTACTGCGCCAACATCTGCGAGAGACCGGCGTCGAAGCCGGTGAGCTTGCCGGTCGCCGGATCGAGCAGCGAGAACAACGGCCCGGAATCGGTGCCGCCGGTCCGGAGCGTGCCGCGGCTCTTGATGGCGCTCGCCCAGGCGTTGGCGGACACCGTCGCGGCATCCGCCTTCGGTGCGCCGGCGATGACGCTGTCATACGTGGCCGGGTCGATCTCGCCGTGCCCGAACCGGTCATCAGGGCGGCAGAGGCCGATCCGGCGGGTGCCGACCCGGCAGGGGCCGACCCGGATGCGGAAGAGGAGCCCGCTGCCGATCCTGGGGCGGCTGAAGAGCCCGAAGGCATGACAGCCGTCGACGACGCACCGGCCTGTGCCGAGGTGACGACCGAGGCGGGGGAGCTCGGAGACGCGGTACTCGACGAGCTGCAGGCGGCCAAGGAGATCGTGGCGGTGACGGCCAGTAGGCCTCCGATCAAGCGAGACCTGTGAGAGGTGAACATAGATAACCTTTCTCCGATACGTTGTTGACCCGAACAGCAAGGGATGGAGGCCACATTTGACGGATGCGGCGGTCAATCACCTCCAGTCACGGCGAGAAAGGCGAATCGTCGGTCAGTGCGCAAGGATCTTCGACAGGAAATCCTTCGCCCGTGCAGTGGTCGGTCGGTCGAAAAAATCGTTCGGTGTACCCGTCTCGGCTATGTTCCCCGCGTCCATGAAAATTACACGGTCCGCTGCCTTTCTGGCGAAGCCCATTTCATGAGTGACCACCAACATCGTCATCCCGGCGGCGGCCAATTCGACCATGACGTCCAGTACTTCACTGACCATTTCCGGGTCGAGTGCGCTGGTTGGCTCGTCGAACAGCATGATTTTGGGCCGCATGGCAAGCGCTCGGGCAATGGCCACCCGCTGCTGCTGACCGCCGGACATGGCGGCGGGCATGCTGTCGGCCTTGTCGGCAATGCCCACCCGATCCAACAGTTCGAGGGCCAGCTTCCGGGCATCCGCTTTCGACATCTTGCGCACCCGAACGGGTCCGAGCATCACGTTCTCGATGGCGGACAGATGCCCGAACAGATTGAAGGACTGGAACACCATCCCTACGTCGGCCCGCAACTGAGCCAACTGCTTCCCCTCTTCGGGTAATTCAACCCCGTCGATCGTGATCGTTCCCGAGTTGTGCTTCTCCATGCGGTTGATGCAACGGCAGAGAGTGGATTTACCCGAGCCGGAGGCCCCGACGACGACGACCACCTCTCCTCGATTGACCTCCAGACTGACGTCGTGCAACGCGGTGAATTGTCCGAATGTCTTGCCCAGATGTTGAATACGCAACAAAACATCGGCCGGCGGGGAGACCGGAGCAGCGGAATGGTCGGGCACTGACGAGGCAGTGGGCATATGGCCACAGTAAACACTGGACTCGGTAGCGACAAACCCCGGGTTCGTCAGCGGCGGTTGACCGGACAAGTCTATTGCGACGCATTTCCTCGCTAATCGCCCAGGATGGGTCATATGCGGCAATAGCGGCGGTGGGGACTTCGACTTCAGCCCGCTGGACGAGCGTGGCTTCCGCCCCGCCTGGCTGCCCGCATTTGGCAAAGCCGGGACTCGACTCGCCCGCCCGGGTCACCGTGTCTTCCGCCGGCGGCGGCACGGCATTGGGCGAAGTCGGACCCGGTTCCCCCCCGCCTGGCTGCCGGCATTTGGCCAAGTGCACCCGCGCTGGGCAGGGCCGGCCCGGACGGGCACGCGTCGTCCAAGACGCTGCCGGACGTGCTGATGCTGGACAACCCGGACATGCAGCAGATCGCCGCGTCCGGTGCGCTCACCCCGCTGTCGGACTACGGGATCAGCACCGCCGGTTACGCACCGGGCATCCTGCAGGCGGGCACCTACAAGAGCAAGATCTACGGGCTCGCACCGACCGTGAACTCGATCGCGCTGTTCTACAACAAGGACGTGCTGACCAAGGCCGGCATCACCCCGCCGACCACCTGGGCCGAACTGCAAGCCGATGCCAAGAAGCTGACCAGTGGCAGCCAGTACGGCATCGCGCTCGACGCCAACGCCACCTACGAGGGCAGTTGGACCTTCCTGCCGTTCATGTGGTCCAACGGTGGCGTCGGAGAAGGACATCGCCACCCCTGAGGTCGCCGAGGCCCTGCAGCTCTGGGTTGACCTGATGAAGGACGGCTCGCTGTCCAAGGGCGCGCTGAACTGGACCCAGGCCGACGCCGAGAACCAGTTCGCCGCAGGTAAAGCCGCAATGATGATCAACGGACCGTGGCAGTTCCCGGCGCTTGATGCGGTCAAGGGGCTGAACTACGGCGTCGTCCCGATCCCGGTGAACAAGGCCGGTCAGAGTGGCGCAGGCCCCGCTGGGCGGCGAGGTGTGGACCGTGCCGAACACGGGCAACGCGGACAACGAGAAGAACGGCGCGAAGATCGTTGCCTGCCTCAACAGTGATGCAAACCAGATTGCCATGGCATGCCGCACGCGGAACCGTGCCGTCGAAGGTCAGCCTGGGTGCCGACCTTCGCTGAAGAGAGGCGCCGAAGATGGCCGCCTTCACCAAGACAGTGGAGACCGCTCGGGCCAGGACCGCGATTCTTGGCGAGGGCTGGCCGAAGACCGCCACCGCGCTCTATACCGCGATCCAGTCGGCGCTGACCGGTAGGCGCCTCCCCGGCGGACGCCGTTGAAGACCAGCCGCCGTCGACGCTGAACTGATTTCGACCATGTCCAACACTGTTGAGTTGAGATCCGAGCGGGAGCGGCGCCGTGTCTGATCGAGCGTCCAGCGACCAGCGCACCGACCGGGGCCGGCGCAGTCCGCACAACCGGGAGCGCCTGTTCCAATGGCTCTTCCTGGTCCCTGCCGTGCTGTACATGCTGTTGTTCTTCGGCTACCCGGTCGTCAAGAACGTCACCATGAGCTTCCAGGACTACACGTCGAGCACCTTTTTCTCGGGAGTCGCGCCCTGGGTCGGCTTCAGCGAACTACTCGGCGGTGGTGAACATGCCGGTGTTCAGTAAGGCGGTGATCAACACCGCACTGTTCACCGTCGGCTCGATCGTCGGGCAATTCGTCATCGGACTCTCTCTGGCGATCTTCTTCCGCAACAGGTTCCGCCTCTCGGGTTTGCTGAGATCGCTGTTACTGCTGCCATGGCTGCTGCCACTCATCGTCTCCAGCGCCATCTGGAAATGGATCCTGGACACCGATAGCGGAGCGCTGAACCAGTTCCTCAAGGCATCGGCCTGACACCGGCACGCGGGCCCCGCACGTGGCAGGTCTTGGCCGCACGTTGGCGCAGTGCAAAATCAGGGGCACGAATCTCGTGCGGTTCGCGATCCTGATCAACCAGATGAATCCCGGCATCGTGGTCGCCAGCGCCCTGTACAGCGCCTACAACGATTTCGGCTTGCTGCCGGCCCCAGTGTTGCTGGTGCCGGCGCAGAAGTTCATCGCCGCCGGGGCTACCGGCGGAGCGGTCAAATAGTCTCTGCTGTAACGGCTTTTCCAACGATCTGAGGAGCACCTCGCAATGTCAGAACTGAAAGTACTGGTCTGGGGCGAGAATCGCCACGAGCAGGTCGAAGCCCACGTGCGGGACAGGTACCCGGAGGGCATGCACGGAGCCATCGCCGCCGGCATTCGGGAGAATCTCGGCGATACGGCCCGCGTGCGGACCGCCGTTTTCGACGATCCGGAACACGGACTCACGGAGGAGGTGCTGGCCGACACCGACGTGCTGACCTGGTGGGGGCACGCGGCCCACGGTGAGGTCGACGACGAGGTCGTCGATCGGGTGCATCGTCATGTGCTCGCCGGCATGGGACTGGTGGTGCTGCATTCCGGCCACTGGTCGAAGATCTTCGGGAAGCTGATGGGCACCACGTGCACGCTGCGCTGGCGCAGTCGAGCACGATCGGGAACTGGTCTGGACCGTCGATCCGACCCACCCGATCGCCCAGGGCGTGCCGAACCCGATCGTCATCGACGAGCAGGAGATGTACGGCGAGTACTTCGACATCCCGGTGCCTGACGAGCTCGTCTTCATCAGCGGATTCACTGGTGGCGAGGTGTTCAGGAGTGGCTGTACCTTCAAACGCGGCTTCGGCAAGATCTTCTACTTCAGCCCGGGTGACCAGGACTTCCCGGTCTACTTCCACAAGGACGTTCGCCGGGTGATCTCCAACGGTGTGCAATGGGCTCGATCGGTACGTCCGGATCGGGAAGCACCGACGCTGTTGCGCTACGACATCGACGACTTCTACAACGGCCAGCACTATCGCGGCGCCATCGAAGCCGACGCCTGATCCATGCCGGACGATCTACGCCGCATCAGCCCGACGACCAGAAAGACAGTGCCAGCATGAGTTTTCGGATCATTCCTGACGACGGACAGCCGCTACGGGTCGTGCTGGTCGGGGTCGGTGGGATGGGGCGGGCCTGGCTGGCGGCGATCAGCGAGTGCCCGGAGGTCGAACTCGTCGGTCTGGTCGATCTGGACACCGAGGCGGCGGGGGCCGCGGCCGTCGGCACCGGTCTGGACCTGGCGGTGGGGACCGATGCGGTGGAAGTCGCGGGGCGCAGCGGCGGGCAGGCGGTCATCGACGTGACGGTGCCGGTGGCCCATCACCCGGTCACGACCGCGGCGTTGTTCGCCGGACTGCCGGTGTTGGGGGAGAAGCCGGTCGCCAGCTCTGTGGCACAGGGACTTTCGCTCGCGGCCGCCGCCGAGATCACCGGCGAGCTGTTCATGGTGAGCCAGTCCAGGCGGTACAACGCGCAACTATGGACGTTCAAGGACCAGATGTCGACGCTCGGCCGGATGGGCGTGCTGACCACCGAATTCTTCAAGGCTCCGCATTTCGGCGGCTTCCGCGATGAGATGGATCATCCGCTGTTGCTCGACATGGCCGTCCACCAACTGGATTCGGCACGCTTCCTGCTGGACAGCGATCCGGTCGCCGTCTACTGCGAGGAGTACAACCCCGCGTGGAGCTGGTACCGCGGTGACGCCGGCTGCACGGCCATCTTCGAGATGTCCTCCGGCGCACGATATGTCTTCACCGGGACGTGGTGCAGCCCCGGCCTCGAGACGTCGTGGAACGGATCCTGGCGGGCCAGCGCGGAGTACGGCTCCGCTTTGTGGAACGGCGATGAGGTGCCGGTGATCGAACGTACCGTTGGGTCGCGAGCGAGAAGGCGCCGGCAGCCAACGGATCTGCTCGACGATGGCATCGCCGGCTCCCTCCGGGAATTCGTCCGAGCCCTGCGAACCGGGTTCGTTCCGATGGGTGAGGTGCACGACAACATCCACAGCCTGGCCATGGTGGAGGCTGCCATCGAATCCAACGCCGGCGGCGCCCGGGTCCTGTTGCGCGACCACCTGTCCAGCGCGCTCGAGCGCGCGATCGCCGAAGAACAACGAGAGGACGTCGGGCTGGTGTTGAAGACATGGCACGCTCGCGGCGGTTACGTCAGCCGATGAACCCCGTCACGGTCACGGTTGGGTAGCCGCGGCGAACAGTCCGGACCAGGTCCGCAGTACGTCGATCAGTTCGGGCGGACGCACCACCGCAAATGGCGCGCCGAGCGACCCGAGCGCCATGGCCGGCCAGTCGAGCGATTCCGCCTTCATGATCAAGCGGCACCGGCCGTCATCGATCGGCGTGACATCGCCCCACCTGCCCACGAGGGTGCGAACGTCCTCGGCCGGTGCGGAGACGACCACCTCTACCTCGTGCAGCGAGGTCAGCCGGTCGATGCTCTGCCGGACAAACGACGCGGCGTCCGGCGCCGGTAGTGCGCGAGCGCGGAATCGCTGCCCGGTGGCCCGCGGCTCGTCGATGCGATCCAACCGGAAGGTGCGCCAGTCTTGTCGGTCCAGGTCGTACCCGACCAGATACCAGCGACGGCTCGTCGACACCAGCCGGAGCGGCTCGACGTCGCGGTCGGTCCTGGCATCGGTCGCTGAGCGATAGCCGAACGTCAATCGCTCGCCGTCCCGGCAGGCCAGGGCGATGGTCATCAGGGTCTCGGGGTCGGAGGCGCGGTGGGCCTCAGCCGCCCACCCCGGAACTTCTGTCGCAGCGCGCAAGGCCTCGACCCGGTGTCGCAGTCGCGGTGGCATCACCTGCGTGAGTTTGGCCAGCGCGCCCAAGGCTGCCTCGGCAATGCCGGCGACCGGCTCCTGGGCGGCGGTCTGCAGCGCGACGGCCAGTCCGACGGCCTCCTCGTCATCCAGCAGTAGTGGGGGCAGGGAGGCGCCGGCCAGCAGCTGGTAACCGCCGTCCACGCCGCGGTTCGCGCGTACCGGATACCCGAGTTCGCGCAGTCGGTCGATGTCTCGCCGCAGGGTGCGGACCGAGACCTCGAGGCGAGCCGCCAACTCGTCGCCCGACCAATACCGGTGGTTCTGCAGCAGCGACAGCAGTCGCAGCGTCCGGGAACTCGTCGCAGCCATTCCTTCATTGTCCCCGTATTCAGGACAGAAACTGGCACCTATCGTCTCTAGACTGGTGATTACCGGCCCGACGAATGAAAGGCACACCGTCATGAACACCACCGACCTGAACACCAGCGACCTGAACACCAGCCACGTGATCGTCGACGAGCGCACCGACCTGCTCGAACTGCTTCGCACGCGCAGAGCCTTTCTCCGTTTCACAGCCAACGGCCTCACCGACGAGCAGGCGGCATCGCACCCCACCGCCAGCGAGCTGTGCGTGGGCGGTCTGATCAAGCACGTCAGCGACACCGAGGCCGGCTGGGCCAGGTTCATCGTCGAAGGCCCCTCCGCGCTGGCGGGCGACAAGGACTGGACGGAGTGGGGCGAGGCCGAATGGGCCGCCCGAGTCGCCGGCTTCCAGATGCTGCCCGGGGAGAGGCTGGCGGGATTGCTCGAGACCTACGACGAAGTCGCGCGGCGGACCGACGAGCTGGTCGTCACACTGCCGGATCTCGGTGCCGCGCAACCGCTGCCGAAGGCGCCGTGGTTCGAACCGGACGGCCGCCGTTCGGCCCGTCAGGTGTTTATGCACATCGCCGCCGAGACCGCCCAGCACGCCGGCCACGCCGACATCATCCGCGAGACGATCGACGGCCAGAAAACCATGTGACCAACGGAGGAATGGACGAGTGGTACCGACTGTGAACCTTATGGGCGGCGAACATTACGGTTGGCGTAGCTCAGTGAAACGCCCGCATCGCTGATCTCTGACTGACCGTCATGCGCCGTCGACCGGATTGACGACCTCAAGGCCGGCAAACAACTGAAAGTCACGGTCCAGCGTGGCAAACGTCGCCCCGTGCTCGATTGCCAGCGCCGCATGAAAAGCGTGGGCCACCAGGTTCCCGCTCACCTCGGGCTGCTGACACAGTGCGGAGAATATCTGCCAGTTGCGTCGACCGGGGGTGACGATGACGGCCGCCGGCGCGGCCAGCATCTGGTCGAGCCCGGCGATGACGTCGACCGCGGCCGGTGGGCTCCGAAATATCCTCCCGTTGGTCAGGACACGAACGGTGCCCGAAAGCACGGGCAACGAGAAGCCAACCGGCTCAACGGCATTCAAAACCTGACCCAGCCACACGGCCAACCCGGCGTGGTGGGGATCGTCCGGCTGTAGTGCGCCCACCAGCACATTGACGTCCGGAATGATCACTGCCGCGGGGTCACGGGCGAGCCGGCGTCCATGAGGTCGAGCACGGCGGCGTTGTTGGTCAGATCGACACCGGGTACGACACCACCGGCGCTCGGCAGAACGGGCATCACGAAGCGACCCGCCGTCGGCTGGGTCGAGTGAGCGGACAGCAACGCTTCCAACGCCTGCTCGACCAGCGACGTCACCGTCCGACCCTGCTCGGCGGCGCGGATCTTGACCCGTCTGTACAGCTGGTCATCGAGGTTCATGGTCGCTTTCATACAGCTAACCATACCGCCCTATAGCTGTATCAGTCGGTGCCGAGGTCCATCGCCGAGCGATCGTTGGCGTCGTCGACGTCACTGTCCGGCGCGGCGAGCAGGCTCGCGATGGCCGCGGATTCGCCTGCTTCCAGCTTGCCGACCAGCGTCTGCTCGGCGTCCAGCTGGCCGAGCGAGGCGTAGAGCTCCAGCTTGGCGCGCGAGTCGGCGATGTCCAGGTTCCGCATCGTCAGCTGACCGATCCGGTCAGTGGGACCGAACGCCGCGTCCTCGGTGCGCTCCATGGAGAGCTTCTCCGGGTGGTAGCTCAGGTGCGGGCCGGCCGTGCTCAGGATCGAGTAGTCGTTCCCGCGACGCAGCCGCAGCGTGACCTCACCGGTCACTGCATTGCCGACCCAGCGCTGCAATGACTCGCGGAGCATCAACGACTGCGGATCCAGCCAGCGACCTTCGTAGAGCAGCCGACCGAGTCGGCGTCCGTCGTTGTGGTAGCTGGCCAGCGTGTCCTCGTTGTGGATGGCGTTGACCAGCCGCTCGTAGGTGATGAACAACAACGCCATACCCGGTGCCTCGTAGATGCCGCGCGACTTGGCCTCGATGATCCGGTTCTCGATCTGGTCCGACATGCCGAGGCCGTGCCGCCCGCCGATGGTGTTGGCCTCGTGGACCAGGTCGACGGCGGAGGCGAATTCGACGCCGTTGATCGCCACCGGGCGGCCCTGGTGGAACCGGACCGTGACGTCTTCGGTGTCGATCTGGACGGCGCGGTCCCAGTGTGCGACTCCCATGATGGGCTCGACGATCTCCACCGACGAATCCAGAAATTCCAACGTCTTCGCCTCGTGGGTGGCGCCCCAGATGTTGGCGTCGGTGGAATAGGCCTTCTCGACGCTGTCCCGGTACGGCAGGCCCTGGGCGAGCAGCCACTCGCTCATTTCCTTACGGCCGCCGAGTTCGGTGACAAAGGCTTCGTCCAGCCACGGCTTGTAGATCCGCAGCCGTGGATTGGCCAGCAGGCCGTAGCGGTAGAAGCGCTCGATGTCGTTGCCCTTGTACGTCGAGCCGTCACCCCAGATGTCGACGCCGTCTTCGTGCATGGCCCTGACCAGCAACGTTCCCGTGACCGCCCGCCCGAGTGGGGTCGTGTTGAAGTACGGCACCCCGCCCGTCCTGATGTGGAAGGCACCGCACGCCAGGGCGACGAGCCCTTCTTCGACCAGAGCAGCGCGGCAGTCCACCACCCGCGCGATGGCCGCGCCATACTCCTGGGCGCGGACCGGCACGCTGGACAGATCCGGCTCGTCGTATTGGCCGATGTCTGCGGTGTAGGTGCACGGGATGGCGCCCTTGGAGCGCATCCAGGCCACGGCGACGGACGTATCGAGACCACCGGAGAACGCGATGCCGACGCGCTCGCCGACCGGCAATGAAGTGAGGACTTTGGACACGTGGATGACCTTATCCACCCGAGCGCCGCTCGCCGAGCCGAGTGTGCCCGATCACCGCCGCCCCGATACGCTCGTGATCCGGCCGAACCCTTCACACCGCGACAGGAAACCCAGATGACGACCAGCTCCCGCACGTTCCCCGAAGGTTTTCTCTGGGGGTCGGCGACCGCTTCGTACCAGATCGAAGGGGCGGTGAACGAGGGTGGACGCGGCGCGTCGATCTGGGACACGTTCTCGCACACCCCTGGTCGCGTACTCAACGGAGATACCGGAGACGTGGCCGACGACCACTACCACCGCTGGGCCGAGGATGTCGGCCACATCAAAGATCTGGGTCTGCAGGCCTACCGGTTCTCCATCTCGTGGCCCAGAGTGCAGCCCGGCGGGTCGGGTGAATTCAATCCGGAGGGCATCGCGTTCTACTCGAATCTCGTCGACGCGCTGATCGAAGCCGGCGTGCAGCCGGTCGCCACGCTGTACCACTGGGACCTGCCGCAGGAACTCGAGGACGCGGGCGGCTGGACGAACCGGGATACCGCCTACAAGTTCGCCGCCTACGCCGAGCGGATGGCCCAGGAGCTGGGCAGCCGCATCTCGGTGTGGACGACGCTGAACGAGCCGTGGTGTGCGGCCTACCTCGGTTACGCGGCCGGGGTGCACGCCCCGGGCCGTACCGACGGTGCCGCTGCGCTGGCGGCCGTGCATCACCTGAACCTGGCGCACGGACTGGCCGGCCGGGCCGTCCGTTCGGTGCTGGGCGAGGACACCAAGATCTCCGTCACGCTCAATCTGCACGTGACGCGCCCGGTGGATCCCGATTCGCCCGATGACCTGGCGGCCGTGGCCAAGATCGACAATCTGGGCAACGAGGCATTCCTGCAGCCGATGTTGGAGGGCCACTACCCCGACGAGTTGCTCCGCGAGACCGCGCAGGTCACCGACTGGGCGTTCGTCCAGGACGGCGACCTCGAGCTGATCAACGTGCCACTGTCGATCCTCGGCGTGAACTACTACTCGTCGAGTCGAGCCCGGAAATACGACGGAACCGGGGAGCGGCAGGAGGCGGACGGTCACGGCGACGGCGAGTTCAGCCCGTGGGTCGGCGCCGACGACGTCGAGTTCATCCAACAGCCGGGCCCGTACACATCGATGGGCTGGAACATAGATCCTGACGCGTTCACCGAGTTGCTGTTGGGGGTGGGTCGGCGCTACCCGGCCACGCCCCTGATGATCACCGAGAACGGCGCGGCGTTCTACGACGTCGTCTCCGACGACGGCCGCGTGCACGACGACAACCGGGTGGACTACCTGTACCGGCACCTGGATGCCGTCGGTGCGGCCATCGACGCCGGCGTGGACGTGCGGGGCTACTTCGTCTGGTCACTGCTGGACAACTTCGAGTGGGCCTGGGGCTACGACCGCCGGTTCGGCATCATCCGGGTCGACTTCGACACCCTGGAGCGGACGCTCAAGGATTCCGCACACTGGTACGCCGAGGCGATCCGGACCAACGCCCTGCCCGACCGGGACCTGGCCTCCCGCTAGCCCCGTCGCGCGGATCAACTAGCGTTGCGCGGCGCAACTCCGCCTGTTTGGGACGGGTGAGCAGCGAGTCAACGAGTTGATCCGCGCGGGCCGAGTTGATCCGCGCGGAGGCAGGGTCAGGCGGCGGAGGCGGTGTTGAACGAGCTCGCCGCGGTGGAGAGCACCTGGGGCCAGATGCCGAGCACTGCGGTCGGCCCGGCGACGCCGGTAACTTCCCAGCCCGGGCGGCCGCCGACGGCGGACCGGATGTCCGAGACCGTGGTTGCGCCCTCTTTCTGGCCATGCCAGAGGTGGGCGCGGACCCCGTCGCTGCTCAGATGGTTGATCCACTCGGGGGAGACGGCCGGCTTGGTGACCGTGCCCCAGGCGCCCTGCGTCTGCTCGGCATCAGTGGCCACCGCGGCGCGGAAGTCCGGCTCGTGCCACCGATCACCGAGAGCCGCTTCAGCGTCCCCGGTCATCCTGGACACGCCCTTGGCCCAGCTGGATTCCTTGGTCAGATCCGCACCATTGCCGATGGCGCCGAGCCACGAGCCGAGCACACCGCCGGCAGTACGGGGGGAGCGGTCGGCGAACGGATGCATCAGGCTGCGTCGTCCTGGCACTGGCTCGGACAGCCGCGCCGATACCGCCGACACCGATGCGACCAGACGTGGGTAGCGAGCAGCGAAGGCGAACACGTCGTCGACGCCCTGCCCGATGCCGATGACGGCAACTCGTCCGACCGCGAGAGTGTCGACCAACCGCCGCAGATCCTCGGCTGGGTCTTCCCGGCCGCCGAGACCGATCGGGTCGGACGCGCCGGTGCCCGGCCGGTCCATGGCCAGCAACCGGACCGCGGAGGGCAGAGCGGAGTCGTGCAGCAGCCAGGCTGGTGCCAGCCGGGACGACCCGACGTCGGGGATGAGAATGCAGGGCACCCCACGCGCACTGCCGTACTCGGCCCAAGCCAGCGCGCGGCCGTCGGGAACTCGGATGGCGCCGTAGGCCGGATGCTCGACCTCGGGCAGCACCGTCTCTTCGTCCTCGAACATGTCGAGGTAACTTCTGGCCGCGGGAAGCACGCTATGGCCCAATCTGCTGTCTTTCCGGATACGCACATACCTGTGAGTCCAGGAGTGGCCGGCTGTCACGCTGATACGTGACCCACATCAAAAAAACTTTGACGTGCAGTTGCTATCTGCGGAAAAGATCTGTTCGATCCCGCGGATCATCCCCTTGGCCGTGCATCAGAAACTTGCCCCGACGGCTCTCTTGCCTCCTCCCTTTTATACGCAATCCAGGGGCCCGTCGTTACCACCGACACCGAAGTGTGATGTGACGCTTTGGTGACGAGGTGGCACCTTTTCGGTGAACGAGGCTCGGGCCCGGCCCCGTGCGGGTGCCTCCCGGGCGTCGCTCTGCACGCCGGCCAGCATCTTTTCATCCGATGCGGCCGATCGGGCGACGGTCCGAAAACCCCCGCCGGACCGCCGCCACCGCACGCCGGCTAGCCGTTGCGCTGATCTCGCCAGGACAGCCAGGCGTCCAGCTTCGACAGGTCGTAGTCCGGGCCGGACAAACCGACCGTGAACAGGGTGAATCCGAGTTCGGCCAGCGCGTCGGCGCTGCCGTCCGCGGACGGGCCGCCCTCCAGAGCGGTGGACCGCTCGATCTCGGCCGGATCACGCCCGACGGCGGCGCAGTGTTCGTTCAGAATCCCGGATTTGCGGGCCATTGTTTCCTGGTCGCCGAAGGCGTGCCAGATGTTCGCGTATTCCGCGACGTAGCGCAGTGTTTTCTTTTCCCCGCCGCCGCCGATGAGCACGGGAATGTCCCGCGTCGGCGCCGGATTGAGCTTGCCGAACCGGGACTTGATCCGGGGCAGGTACTCGCCGAGCAGGTTGAGGCGCTGGCCCGCGGTGGTGAAGTCGTAGCCGTACTCGTCGTAGTCCTTTTCGAACCAGCCGGAACCGATGCCCAGGATGAGCCGACCATCGGAGATGTGGTCGACCGTGCGGGCCATGTCCGCGAGCAGTTCCGGATTGCGGTAGCCGCCGCAGGTGACGAGCGCGCCGATCTCGACGTTCGACGTCTGCTCGGCCCAGGCGGCCAGCATCGTCCAGCACTCGAAGTGCTTGCCCTCGGGCTCCCCGTACAGCGGGTAGAAGTGATCCCAGTTGAAGACGACGTCGACGCCCTTGTCCTCGGCGCGGAGGACGGCGTCACGGATCTGGGCGTACTCGGCATGCTGGGGCTGGAGTTGGACACCGATTCTGATCGGGCGTGAGGTCATGTCCGAATGATTCCCCGCACGGCCTCGACTACTCGCGCCGGGGCCGGTCGACCGCTCCGATCGGCCACGCCGACGGGCCCGCGAGCGCACCATTGCCGGCCGTGTCGGAACCGGCAAGCCGCAACCTTCAGGCCAGAATTGCGGCGGCCCGGCCTGCGGTGCGGCCACTGAACAGGCACCCGCCGAGGAAGGTGCCCTCCAGGGCCCGGTAGCCGTGCACGCCACCCCCGCCGAACCCGGCCGCCTCACCGGCCGCGTAGAGGCCGGGAATGGGTCCGGCGCCGTCCGCGCCCAGCACCGCCGACGACAGGTCCGTCTCGAGTCCGCCGAGGGTCTTACGAGTCAGGATGTGCAGGCGCACCGCGACCAGCGGGCCGGCCGCCGGGTCGAGGATCTCGTGCGGCTCCACGGTGCGCATCCTGCGGTCGCCGAAATACTGGCGCGCCCCGGCTGTGGCCACCACCTGCGGGTCCTTGCCCAACCCTGACCGCACTTGTCCGTCGCGCAATGCCACCGTGCGGCCGACGTCGTCGGCGTCGATCAGGTCGGACCCGGCCAGACCGTTCATCTTGGCCACCAACTCGGGGAGGGTATCGGCCGTCAGGAAGTCGACGCCGCGGTCCAGGAAAGCCTGTACCGCAGGAGTGATCTTGCCGCCGGCTCGTTCGGTCAGTAGCTTCCGCACGGAACGCCCGGTGAGGTCCGAATTCTGCTCCGACCCGGACAGGCCGAACTCCGGGCCGACGGTGCGCATATTGGTCAGGAACCAGGAATACGGGTGACCGGTCGAGGTGATGTGCCGGACCGTACCCAAGGCGTCGAACCCGGGGAAAAGCGGTGTCGGCAAACGCTTCCCGGTGGCGTCCAGCCAGAGCGGGCTGGGACCCGAGAGCACCCGGATGCCGTGCAACGGCCAGATCGGCGAGTGGTTGATGATGCCTTCCGGGTAATGCCACATCCGGTCCTCGTTGATCAGCCGGCCGCCGGCGGCCTGCGCCACGCCGAGCATCAGACCGTCGGTCGAGGCCGGCACTCCCGAGATCATGTTGGCCGGCGCCTCGCCGAAGCCGGCCGGCCAGTTGCGGCGGACCAGGTCGTGATTGCCGCCGATGCCGCCTGAGGTCACGATCACCGAACCGGCGGACAGCACGAATTCGCCCACCACCTCGCGGCTGGACTGTTCGCCGCGGGCCACAGCGGACGGGGCGAGGATCTCGCCGGCCACTCCGGTGACGCGACGTCCGAACGTGGTCAGCTGGGTGACCCGATGACGAAACAGCAGGACGATCTTGCCGGTGTGAACGTGGTCCATCACCCGCCGGACGAACGGGGTCAGGATGCCGGGACCGGTGCCCCAGGCGATGTGGAACCGGGGGACGGAATTGCCGTGGCCGCCGGCCTGGTAGCCACCGCGTTCGGCCCACTGGACGATCGGGAACAGCGGAATGCCCTGTTCCTTGATCCAGGATCGCTTCTCGCCGGCCGCGAAGTCCACGTAGGCCTTGGCCCATTCCCGCGGCCAATGATCTTCGGGTCGATCGAAATCAGCGGTTCCGAGCCAGTCGGCCAGGGCCAGCTCGGCCGAGTCCTTGATCCCCAGCCGGCGCTGCTCCGGGCTGTTGACCAGGAACAGTCCACCGAACGACCAGTAGGCCTGGCCGCCGATGGAGGCCGCGGGCTCCTGATCGAGCAGGAACACCCGCCGACCGGCGTCGGCCGCCTCGGCGGCAGCGACCAGGCCGGACAGGCCGGCGCCGATGACCAGAACTTCCGTGTCCCTCATCTGACCACGCTCTCATCCGACGATCTCTGCACGGCTCGAAGTGTTCTCGCTGTCAGCGAGCGTGCCACACCGGACTGCCCGGCCGCCCGGGTGCAGCGAGATGCCGGGGTCGGCGGGCGCCGGTCAGAGCCGGCCGGCATCGATGATCCGGCGCAGGAACCGCTGGGTCCGTTGGTCGACAGGATCGACGAACACGGGTCGAGCACCTCGCCGACCAGTTCCGGGTCGAGGGCGGGCCGCTCGCTGGGTAGGGCGCGCCCGGACCAGGACTGAAGAAGCATACGGACCTTTTCTGCTGGGCTTGGAATTCCTGCTCGGGGGTAGTGCGCCCGCGCTGTCGGTTTGCTGTGCCACCATCGCAGCATGCAGAACGAAGCGGCCGAGTCCGGTGATGACGGTGCCCGCCACGTGACGATCGAGCACCTGGCCGTCCCCGGCCGTTTCCGGCTGTCGCGCGATGGAGCGGAAGCCGTCGTGCTCGACTACGTCGACCGTCCGGGAGTGTGGGACATCGTGCACACCTATGCGGATCCGAAGTTCCGCGGCACCGGGCTGGCGTCCCAGCTCGTCCAGCATGTTTTCGACCAGGCCAGAGCGTCCGGCGTGCAAATCATCCCCAGCTGCCCGTACATCCCCGTCTGGGTCACCGGGCACCCCGCGGACGCGGACCTGATCGTGCCGGCCGGATGACGGGCAGCGTGTCGCCGGACCGGGACGCTCAGGCTGTCGACCGTTCAACGCCAGGTTCCGTTGGCGACACAGGAGTCCGTTCAGCCCCCGACGCACAGGCCCTCGAGGCCGAAGCGCTGAGCCAGGCCCTCGAGGACGCGATGGCTCGGCTGGACCACGCCGAAGGGGCCCGAGAGGCTGCGGAGGATGCAGCGGCGGCCGCCGGCGACCCGGTCGCGGCCCAGGCGGTCATCCAACGGCACCGGCTGGCCGGATTGGGCTCCACGATCGCGACGCTGACCAACCGGATGATGGCCGAGCGAACGGCGCGGGCCGTGCAGGCCGCGGAGGCGGCCGAGGAAGCCAGTCGTCGGGCCGCAGAGCAAGTGGTCGCGGCGGGCGCCGAGAAGTCGTCCGGTCGTCCACCGCTGCACCCGTTCCGCATCGGGTTCTTCGGTGGGCTTGGCCTACTGCTCGCCTACGTGACCTTCTTGTCGCTGGACACCTTGCGCAGCACGCTGATCGTCATCGCCGTCGCCGCCCTGCTGGCCATCGGGCTCGATCCCGCCGTCAGCGGACTGGTCCGGCGGGGCCTGCGCCGCGGCTGGGCGGTGGCCATCGTGTTTCTCGGCCTGATGGCGGTGATCGGTGGCGCCATCTACGCAATCGTTCCGCCGATCGTCACCGAGCTGGGTACGTTCGTGAAGTCCGTGCCGACCATCATCACGAACCTGCAGCACAACCCAACCATCAACAATCTCAACGAGAAGTTCGGGATCCTGAACGCGATCAAGGACTCGAACTTCATCCAGACCATCGGCGGCGGGGCCGCCGGCAGCATCGTCAGCGCCAGTGTCACCGTGGCCTCGATCGCCGCGGATCTGGTCGTGGCGCTCGTGCTCACGCTCTTTTTCCTGGCTGGTTTCCCGAAGATCAAGTCGGCTGCCTACCGACTGGTGCCGGCGACCCGGCGAACCAGGGTCACCGATCTGGGCGACAAGATCCTCAAGCAGATGGGCGGCTACCTCTTCGGCGCCACGCTGGTGTCGCTGCAGGCCGGATTCGTGGCCGGCCTCTTCGCCACCATCGTCGGGTTGCCGTATCCCTGGGCCATCGCGTTGGGCGCTTCATTGTTGGACTTCATCCCGGTGATCGGACCGATCATCGTCGGTATCTCGATGACGTTGCTGGGCTTCACCCAGTCGCTGGCCATCGGCATCATCGCCGGCGCGTTCTATCTGGCCCAGCACCTGTTCGAGGCCTACTGGCTCTATCCGCGGGTGATGCGCCGGCAGGTGGACATCTCGACGGGCGCGGTGGTGGTCGCCCTGCTGATCGGCGGCGCGCTCCTGGGAGTGACCGGTGCGGTGCTCGCGGTTCCGGTCGCCGCAGCGGTGCAGTTGATCGTCCGAGAGGTCGTCATGCCGAGGCAGGAGCGTCACTGACCCCACCGGCGGGTTTACCGCGTGGTGAAGGGTGGTCGCGGCGCCGGCGGATCCTGGCCTCGATGCCGTCGAGGACGCTGTCCAGCCCGAAGGCGAACTCGTCCACGGCGAAGTCGCTCTCGTAGTCCTCGAGTGCGCCGGACAGCAGTGCCGCGCGGATTCGCGGGAACCGGTCCGGATCGGTCAGCGCGCGCAGCCTGCTGGCGTACTGCATCGCGTCCTGCTGTGACTCGATGCCGCCCGACATCCCGACGGCGAGCTGGGCCTGTCCTCGGACGTACACGTCGATCAACAGGATCGACGAGAGCTTCTCCTGCTCACCCAACCCGGTGTCGGCCAACGCCGACAGGCCGACCTCCATCCAGCCGATCTGACTCGGCGTCAGCGGCGGTTCGGTGATCCGAATTTCCAGGATCCATGGATGCGCCGCGATGACCTCCCGGTTGGCCGTGGCCCAGGCCGCGAGGGCTGAGCGCCAGTCGGACGATGCGGCCAGACGAGGCAGCGGGTCACCGTAGGCGTGGTCCATCAGCAGCGCCACCAACTCCGACTTCGACGCCACATATCGGTACAGGGCCATCGTGGTGAAGCCGATCTCGGTAGCCAACCGGCGCATCGACACCGCGGAAAGGCCTTCGGCATCGGCAATCCTGACCCCGACGGTGGCAATCGTGAGCAGGTCGACTCCACGCTTGGGTCCAGGCCGGGTGTTCTCCTCGCCGTGCCACAGCATGCGCAGGAACGGCGGAATATCGACCGGGACATCGGTCGCCCTGACCTGGTCGGGCGCTGCGCCGTCGCTCACCCGTGCCCCTCCTGATCGGTCGATCGCTCCGCGCTGACCAGGTCACGGTAGCCGCCCAGCAATCCGAAAATATCTGTTTACAGGGTACACACACGTTTGCTACGGTCTGCGTACGACGTCCACAGTATGCCACGTACACAGATGAGGAGCACCGAGATGACGAACGACACCGTCGCAGTCGGCCTGAAGCCAATGGCCGGGCGCAGGGAGTGGACCGGCCTCGCCGTCCTTGCGTTGCCGCTGCTGCTGGTCTCGATGGACGTGTCCGTCCTATATTTCGCGGTCCCGTTCATCAGCGCCGACCTGGCGCCCAGCGCCACCCAGCAGCTGTGGATCTTCGACATCTACGGCTTCGTGCTGGCCGGGCTGCTGCTCACCATGGGGTCCCTGGGTGACCGGATCGGACGGCGCAAGCTGCTGCTGATCGGTGCGGTGGGGTTCAGCCTGGCGTCGATCGGAGCGGCCTACTCGCAGAGTGCCGAGATGCTGATCGGGGCGCGGGCGCTGCTCGGCGTCGCCGGCGCCACCCTGATGCCGTCCACCCTCGGCCTGATCCGCAACATGTTCCACGACGCCAAGCAACGCTCCACCGCAATTGCCATCTGGACAGCCGTCATGACCAGCGGAATCGCGCTCGGTCCTGTGCTGTCGGGGTTCCTGTTGGAACACTTCTGGTGGGGATCCATCTTCCTGATCAACATCCCGGCGATGGTCCTGCTGCTGATGCTCGGCCCGGTGCTGCTGCCGGAATATCGGACGCCCGGTCGCGGGCAGTTCGACCTGGTCAGCTCGGGTCTCTCGCTCGCGGCCGTGCTGCCTGCCATCTACGGAATCAAGGAGTGGGCAGCGCAGGGCTTCAGCGTCGACTACCTCGCGTGCGTCCTGGTCGGTGTCGGGATCGGGGTTGCGTTCGTGCTGCGGCAACAGCGGATTGCGGATCCGATGCTCGATCTGTCGTTGTTCGCCGGCCGACAGTTCAGCGGCTCGGTCCTGGTCAACACCGTCGCGATGTTCGCGCTGGTCGGGAATGCCGTCTTCCTGACGCAGTTCCTGCAGTCGGTGCTGGGCATGACGCCGTTTGCGGCGGCGCTGTGGAGTCTGGCCCCGTCGGTGTTGGTCGGCGCCGCTGCACCCGTCGCGGCCCGGCTGGGCCAGCGACTCGATCGTGCGTATGTGATGGCCGGCGGATTTGTCCTCGGTGGCCTCGGTTTCGTGCTGCTGACCCGGGTGCAACCGACGTCACCGCTGGTGCTGCTGCTGATCGGTGCGGGCGTGTTGAGCGCCGGTTTGGTCGCCGTGATGACGCTGGTCACCGAGATGGCCATGGGGGCGATGGACCCTGCGAGGGCCGGATCCGCCGCTGCCGTCCTCGAGACCGGCAGTGAGTTCGGCGGCGCCCTGGGCATCGCCGTGCTGGGCAGCATCGGTGCCGCGATCTACACCGGCCATGTCGCGCTGCCGTCCGGCCTGTCGCCGGCCGCCGTCGACCAGGCGCGGGAGACGCTGGCCGGCGCGACCGTGGTGGCGGCGCAACTGCCGGGCGCAGTCGGCGACTCCGTACTCGAGAACGCGCGCTACGCCTTTACGGCCGGCATGCACGGCGTGGCGATGACCGGGGCACTCGTCCTGCTGGTGACGGCCGGTTGCTGCATCGCCCTGCTACGTCATGCCAAGATCGCCGAGGTCCCCGTCGCCGCGTGAGTAGTGCCGACCCGCAGCGCTCACCGGGTTGCCTCGCTGGTCGCTGGTCGCTGGTCGTCAGTCGCGGCCGTCCGGTTGCCCTGCAAGCCGGTTGCACGGCAAGCCGGTCGCACGCAAGCCGGTGCCCGGCAACCGGGGGAGTGGCGGCGGTGTCGGGTCGCCGGAGTACAACAGAGTGAGCGTCGGCTTCGCCGTCGATCACCAACAACGTCAATCAACACCGGAGATGAAGCACCGAGGATCTTGAGCACCTGGCCACCGGCATGACCACAGAATCACGACGACGAGCAGCCAGCACGGCGGCTAGAACCAGCACGGGCAGCACCCGGCCCCAGTCATCGCCCAGCACGCTATGAAGAAGAACAGGGAGTGCGCGTGTCCGCATGGAAGACCGACGGCATCGGCAACCTGGCCGGCCAGCGCATTGTGGTGACGGGGGCCAACACCGGGCTGGGTTTCCAGAGCGCGCTGACCTTTGCCAGGTCGGGCGCCGAGGTCGTGCTGGCCGTGCGGGACGAAGCGAAGGGCGTGGCGGCGGCGGAACGCATCGTGGCCGACACGGCGACCGCGAAGGTGCGGGTCGAGCAACTCGACCTGGCCGACCTGGCCTCGGTTCGATCATTCGGTGCGGCCGAGGCCGTCCGCGGACCGGTGGATGTACTGGTCAACAACGCCGGCGTGATGCTGGTGCCGCAGCGGGAAACCACTGCGGACGGATTCGAGATGCACATGGGGACCAATCACCTGGGCCATGTCCTACTGACGGCCGAACTCCTCCCGGCACTGACCAAGGCGTCGGCCGGTCGGGTGGTCTCTGTGTCTTCCATCGCGCATCGGTCGGCCGCACGCCTGGACCGCGGGCTCAGTCAGAACGGTCGGTATTCACCGATGGGCGCCTATGGGCAGTCGAAACTCGCCACCCTGATGTTCGGGTTGGAGCTGGATCGCAGACTCCGTGCCGCAGCTTCGCCGGTGACGTCGGTGATCGCCCATCCCGGCTGGTCGGCGACGGAACTGTTGGATCGCGACGACCACCCCGGACCGATCGTCTGGGTATCTCGGAAAGCCACCGCAATCCTCGGCTCCAGTGCAGCCCAAGGGGCCAGGTCGCAGATCGCTGCGGCCGTCGACCGGTCGTGGCCCGGTGGATCGTTCGTCGGTCCGGCCTATGTCCTGCAGGGCCGTCCCCACCGCGCCTCGGTGTCTGGCGCCGCTGCGGATCCGATCGCCGCACGCTGGTTGTGGGACATGTCGAACGGTCTGACGGGAGCCGAATTCGACCTGCCGGAGCCGGCCTGACTGGCTTCCCCTAGGCTGGGTTGTCATGACGGACTCAGAGGTGGCACAGGACCGGGAATGGGCTGATTTCGGCGAGGCCCGCTCAAAGATGGTCACCTGGTACGACCCGATGACGTTGGCCGCTTCCGCGGCGGGTCTGACCGGTCTGGAATTTTTGCAGGCACTTCGCGACGGCCGTCTGCCGCCGCCGCCGATCGCCTCGCTGGTGGGGATGAACCCAATCTCGGTGGAGTTGGGCGACGTGGTGTTCAGCTGTCTGCCGGACGAGTCGGTGTACAACCCGATCGGTGTCGTACACGGCGGGTTGGTCTGCACGCTGCTGGACACCGTGGCCGCCTGCGCGGTGCACTCCACCCTGCCGATCAACGTCGGCTATACGTCGGTCGAGATCAAGGTCAGCTATCTGCGGCCGGTACGGGGCGGGGTCGAACTGACGGCCCACGGTTGGGTGACCAAGCCCGGACGCCGGGTGGCATTCGCCGAGGCCGACGTCCGGGATCCGTCCGGGGTCGTTCTGGCCACGGCGTCGTCGACCTGCCTGGTGATGGGCTGACCGAGCTGGTCATGGTGCTGACCGAGTTGCCGACCGGCTCGCCCGAGCTTTGCTGCGTTTTCGGGCGAGCCGGGTTCAGCTCGTCGCCGGTCAGTAGTCGCTGTCGCGGTCTCTGGCCGGCCGGCGCCACAGCACAATCCCAGCCGTCACGATGACCAATGCCGCCACGATCAGCCCGATCCACAACCACGCCGACAACCCGCCCGACGAACCCGCGGCGGCCCCAGTGGCGGCCGCTCCCGAGGTCGGGCCGGCCGAGGCCGAGACTGCCGCCGTGGACTCCGCATCCCCCGATGGCTCACTCCCGGAGGCCGGGGCGTCCGACACAGCGACGCCAGAGGCAGGCACACCTTCGTCGCCCGCCAGGGTGAAGTGGATCTGGCCGGTGACCGGATGCCCGTCGGCCGAGACGATCCGATAGGCGGCGGTGTAAGTGCCGGCCGGTCCGGCCCCGACGGTCCCGGTGATCACGTTGCCGCTGATCTGCGGAGATCCTGTGGCGTACTGCTTGCCGTCAGGGCCGACGAGGGAAACGACCGGGTCGAAGTTCTGGATCGGCTGGTCGAAGGTGAAGCTGACCGTTGTGGGGGCCACCTGCACCGTTGCGTTGTCGGCCGGGTTGCTCGAGATCAGCACGTCGTGGGCGGACGCGGATCCGGCGAACCAGACGCTGATGCCGACGGTGATCAATAGCGCGCCGACCAGCCGGGACAGCAAGCGCACCTTGGTCACGGCTTGACCTTAGGCCTGCCCCGCAGCGCGACCGCAGCGACCAGCAGCCCGAGTGCGCCGACGATGATCCCGACGACACCGAGGATCCGGGCGGTGTTGTCGGACGAGGTGGTGATTGGCGCGGCCGAGACCGTGGCGGTGGGAACGGCCGAGCTCGCCGAGGTTGCTGAGACGGACGGCGAAGCCGGTGCGGCGTTGCCACTGTCGGTGGCCGCCGTGATGGTCAGCACGGGAGCGGGATACTCCGGCTCCTCGCCCGAGGCGGGCGTCGGTTCGTCCCACTTCACGACGCTGCCGTCGTCGTAGGACTGGATGGCCTGGAACGCAACGGATGGGACCATCGGTACCGGCCCGACCGATACATCGAACTCGGCGAACTCGCCCAGCGCTATCTTGCCGCTGGCGTCTGCGGTCCAGGTGATGCTGCTGACGGCCTGCGTGATCGTGGCATTGTCGTCGTCCGAGACGGGGGTGGTCAGCTTCGAGGTGGTGACCTTCGCGGTCCAGCCCGGCTCCTTCTTGACCGAGACCGAGGCGAACGGGTGATCCATCGGGAAGTTGACCGTGACCTTGACGGTGCTGGCCTTGGCGGATTCGTTGGGGACGCGGAAGGTGAGCTTGGTGTAGCTACCGGCTACGGCGGTGTTCGGGTTGACGGTGACATGGGCGGAGGCGATACCCGCGCCCACCGTCAGGCCGATGGCGGTCAGCATGCTCAACGCGAGCAGCCGACCGGGTCGGAAAATCGACATGTGAGTCCTTCTTCGAAAGGCGTACAGGAGAGGGCCGGCTGTCGCTGGATGCGGCCGGCGGCGGCGAGCAGAAGACTTTCCGGACCGCAGGCGATCCGGGGGGTCGCTAGCGCAGCGCCGGTGGCCCTCTCCTGGGACTCTTGGACAGCAGGGCTCCGGCCGGACGGGGCGAAAAGGAAGGAACCGACGACGCGGTCCAGCTCGCCGGGACGTCGACGACCAGCCGCCGGATCACCGACAGGATGTAGCGGCGCAACAGCGCGAACAGAGCGAACAGGGCGGCTTCGCCCCTGGACAGCACCACGGCGGACAGCGCCGCAGCGATCAGGTGAAAGGCCAACATCCGGACCGGGTCGGCCGGGATCATCGAATGTCCGACGGCCATGTCGTGCACGTCGACGGAGAACAGCAGGTGAAATGCCAGCTGGGAGACCAGGAGTACGCCGAAGATGGCGGGCCAGGAGCGCCGCGATCTGGTCAGCCCGGTCGCCATCGCGCCTATCGTCGCCGCACCCATCAACAGGACGGGCAGGTCGGGGGCGCCGCCGCCGCCGATCGAGTGCCCGAGCGCGGCCAGCTGAGCTGCGACGACCGCGAAAGCGGTTGATCGCATCAGCCTCCAGGGGAGGGTGGTGGGCCCGGGCACGGACCGAAGATTACCGGGCCCAGATGACAGCCGCCTTGGAATCCGGCTCGGGTGCCCGGTGTGCAAGGCCTGGCAAATCAGACCGGTCGACCGACCAGGAACGTCATCAGATCTGCCTCGATCTGGTTCAGCTCCTTGCCGACCGCGTGCAGCGTGCTCCGCCGACGAGACGCCGGCATGGAGGCGGCTGTGTGAACGGCGGTATTCAGATCGGTCAGTCGGGCCCTGGCGACATCGGCGAACCTGGTGACCTGCAGATCGGTGGTCCGGCGGCGCCGAAGTTCGTCGACGGCCGATCTCAGGGAGGCGATGCGGGCGGCGGTCGCACCGGTCGGACCGCGATACGCGGCGACCTCCTCCGCGGTGACGCCGAGCTTGATCGCCCGGCGCTCGTCTAGAAAGCCCCGGGTCGCGGTGGCGGCTTCGAGGGCGAACGGGGCCAGCACCGGTCCGGCGATCTTCACGACGCGCATGGCGCGCCGGGCCGTCCGGGGTCGGGTCAGGGTCTCCACGATGTTCGCCGGCTGATTCTTGGCGGCCGCTTTCTCCGCAGTTTCAACTGCGTTCTCGGCAGCCTTGCCGGCCTTCTTGGTCGCCTTTTCGGCGTTCTTAGCCGCCTTTTCGGCGCTCTTGGCCGCCTTCTTCCCGCTGTCGGCGATCGTCTCGCCGGTGCTCTTCTTACCGAACATGTCGTGCTCTCCCGTCGTCGCACCAGCACATGCCGCCCAGGTGTCGGCGCAGTCGTTGTGCACAGACTAGAGGCGTAGGTCGGCACACCCCAGTCCGGCCTCTTAGGCTAGGCGACGATGATGCCTGCCGGTTCGAGCGCCACCGGGCCCGCGGACCAGCGGTCCGGGTATTCGTCGACCGTCTCCGGGCTCGACCTCGTCGAGATCCCGGTGAGGTTGGGCCCGGCCGCCGCCGGGCGGTGTCGCCGCCGGGTGCATCTGGACGCCGACCCGGTCGCCGTCAGGTCGCAGCGCTCCGCGCCGGACGATGCTCTGCAGCTCCGGCTGGCCGACGGCGCCGCGCACCGTGATGAGGCGCTCGCCCAGCTGCGGTCGGTCATCTCTGATGAAGGACCATTGCGCCCGGACAGCGCCGACCGACCCGCGATCGTCCTGGCACCTTCGTTGCGCAGTGGCACCCGATTCGGAATTCCCGACGTGCTGCTGTGGGACGGGGATGGTTACCGACCGGTCGTCATCCGCTCGCACCGCACCACCGATCCGGGGGCCGGCGCGCTCATCTCCCCGATCGGAGAGCCGCTCGCCGTCTCAGCCGATGTGCGACGGAAGCTGCGGCCCCATGCTGCCGACGCGCTCGCTCTCGCGCATCATCACCGGTTGCTGAGCGAACTGGGGCTGGCCAGCAATGCGGCCATGGGCGGGGTGATCGGCCGGGGCGCCGATGACGGCACCGTGATCGCCTGGCACCAGCTCGACCTCCCGGGTGCGTCCGTTCTCGCCGACTACGACCTGCGGTTCGCGGATCGGTTGGCCGTTGCCTCTGCTGCGGCCAACGGTCGGGCACCGTTGGCCGTGGCATCCCGAATCGGCGAATGTCGCCGGTGTTCGTGGTGGCCGGTGTGCTCGGCCGAGCTCGAGGCGCGTCGGGACATCTCCCTCATCGCTGCGGGCGCCGACGTCGACGTCCTGCACGGCGCGGGAATCACGACGGTCGACGATCTGGCCGAGATGGACGCCACGGCGGCCGCCGTCCTGCCGCTGACCGGTCTGCCGCCGAGTGCCGCCCGGGCCAGGGCGCGGGCTTGGCTCCGTGGGATCACCCTGGTTCGGAAGAACGAGCGCGTGCAGGTGCGCAGGGCCGACCTCGAACTCGACGTCGACATGGAATCGTTCCTCGAGGACGGCGCCTACCTCTGGGGCACGTACCTCACCGGCCCGGCCGTCGCCGATCTCGGCCTGACGCCTGGGTACCGCCCGTTCGTCAGCTGGCAACCGTTGCCCGACGCCGACGAGGGACGGGCCTTTGCCGCGTTCTGGGCGTACTTGGCGAAGTTGCGATCGCTGGCCGCGAAGCACGGGCTGACCTTCGCGGCGTACTGCTACTCCCGGTCGGCCGAGGAGCGTTGGCTCCGGTCGACCCCGTCGCGTTACCCGGACGTTTCCGGCATGCCGTCGCCCGCGCAAGTCGACGAGTTCTGCACGTCCAGCGATTGGGTGGACATCTACCAGGAGATCAAGGAGCAGTTCCTGGTCACCGGCTCGATGCGACTCAAGGCGCTGGCCCCGGTCGCCGGGTTCTCCTGGCGGGACCCGGAGCCAGGTGGCGAGAACTCCATGGCCTGGTATCGGGTGGCCGTCGGAGCCGGCCTGGCCGGCATTGGCCGACCGATCGAGGCAGATGGAACGGTCGGACCGATCGACCGCGAGCTGGCCGACCGGATCCTGCGGTACAACGAGGACGACGTGCTGGCGACCCTGGCCCTCCGGCAGTGGATGACCGACCGGGCGACCGAGGTACCCACGGCGGCGGAACTCGACGCGGACTAATATTTAGCGTATGGAATATACGAAACTCGGCTCAACCGGCTTGGATGTCTCACGAATCTGCTTGGGCTGCATGAGTTATGGCGAGTCGGACCGCGGAAATCACGCGTGGTCCCTCGGCGAGCAGGAGAGCCGGCCGTTCATCAAGGCCGCCCTGGATGCCGGGATCAATTTCTTCGACACCGCGAATGTCTATTCGGCCGGTTCCAGCGAGGAAATCGTTGGTCGGGCGCTCGCGGAGCTGGGCAACCGTGACGAATTGGTGATCGCCACCAAGGTGCACGGCCGAATGGCGCCGGGCCCGAACGGGGCGGGTCTGTCGCGCAAGGCCATCCTTAGCGCCATCGATGCCAGCCTGACCAGACTCGGCACCGACTACGTCGATCTCTACCAGATCCACCGCTGGGATCCGTGGACGCCGATCGAGGAGACCATCGAGGCGCTGCACGACGTGGTGAAGGCGGGTAAGGCGCGCTATCTGGGCGCGTCGTCGATGTTCGCCTGGCAGTTCAGCAAGGCTCTGTACACCGCGGACGCCAACGGTTGGACGCGGTTCGTCACCATGCAGGACCACTACAACCTGCTCAACCGCGAGGAAGAGCGGGAGATGCATCCGCTCTGTGCCGATCAGGGCATCGGCGTCATCCCGTGGAGCCCGCTGGCCCGGGGCAAGCTGACCAGGGACTGGGACACGACCACTTCGCGGTCCGAGACGGACGAGTTCGGCAAGACGCTGTACGACACGGCGTCGTCCGATCGCGAGATCGTCGACGTGGTCGCCCAGATCGCCACCGAACGTTCGCTGTCGCGCGCCCAGGTGGCGCTGGCCTGGATGCTGTCGAAGTCGGTCATCTCTGCGCCGATCATCGGGGCCACCAAGATGTCGCACCTGGAAGATGCCGTCGCCGCAGTCGATGTCGTGCTCTCCGACGACGAGATCGCCCGCCTCGAGAAGCCCTACACGCCCCACCCCGTCGTCGGCTTCTGACTCACCCGGCCATCTCGGATCCGTTCGCCCGCGCTGATCAACTAGCGATGCGCGTACGAACTTGGCCGGAATGTGACGGGTGGGACAGCTGTCAACGAGTTGGTCCGCGCATTCGAAGTTGATCAGCGCGAGGTTGCTGGCCGATTCGAACGGGCCGGTCAGTGTGGGCGGATCGACCCGCCGGCGGCCATCCGCTGCTTGGAGGTGCGCATGCCGTGGCCGACCGCGATGTGTTCGCGGGCGGCCGCCATTCCGAATCTGGGCATGTTCACGTAGACGCCCTCGGAGTCACCAGGGCGGATCGTGTACAGCTCGTGCCAGACGCCGACGTGCGGGCTCGCACCGATCTTGGCGTTGAATTCCCGCCAGGCCGGCGCGTGCGGTGCGTCTGGATCGGAGGCGAATCGCTGCACGTCGGCCGCGGTGCGCCAGTAGGACAGCAGGATGGTGGTGCGGCCAACCCAGTTGTGGAATCCGAGCATGCCGGACTCCGGATGCTGGGACAGGAAGCTGAGCATCTTCGGCATGGCCCGGAGGACGGGCAGCGCCTTCGGGACTCCGCGCACGGTGTTGATCCGCATGCCGATCAGGAAGACGGCGCTGGCCTCCTCGGGGGCACGGGTGGTGAACCGACCTGGAAAGACTTCACTCATGACGTGGCCTCCGTGGTGTTCGGCGAGTTTGATAACACTGTTTCAAAACACCGTTACGGTAACATCGAAGGATGGCCAGGCCAAGGGTTCACGACGAGAATTTGCGGGAGCGACTGCTCGACCACGCCGGACGGCTGGTGACCGAGCGGGGCATGGCAGCGCTCTCGCTCCGCACGTTGGCCGCCGACGCCGGCACCTCGACGACCGCCGTCTATTCCCTGTTCGGTGGTAAGCCGGCACTGCTCGGCGCGTTGTTCGAGGAATCGTTCAGTAGCTTCGGCGCCTCGCAGCTCGCGGTCGCGGTCAGCGGCGACACCCTCACCGACCTGATGGCGCTCGGCCGGGCCTATTGGAGCTGGGCCCGCGAACACCCGCACCTGTACGCGGTGATGTTCGGTCAGGCGCTCGGTGGATTCGCTTGCACGCCGGAGCAGGAGGCCGCCGCCGAGTCGACCATCGGGCCGCTGGCGGCGGTGGTTCGGTCCGGCGTCGAATCAGGCGTCCTCGTCGGCGACCCGATGACCATCACTTTCGCGATCTGGGCTGCGGTCCACGGCGTGGTGTCGCTGGTGATGGCCGATCGCGGGCCGCCTGACGAAGCGATCCGTCGGCACCTGTTCGACGCCACCGCGCTGGCCGCGGTGCGGGGTTGGATGGCGAGGTCAGGCGTTCAGGACGATGGACTCGCGCCGGCGGCCATCGAGATCTCCACATAGTGATGTAGGACCGTCCTGGCCTTTCGGGGCGACAATCGCGACTGGGGTAGATACGCCTGGACGACGAGACCGTCGAGCAGTGCGATGAACTCGATCGCTTCCCCGGCGGGGTCTGCGACGACGAGCGAACCGTCGGTTTGTCCGCGCGTCAGGATGTCCCGGGTGAGTTGGTGCAGGTCGCGATACACGCGCGACTGCCACGTCGAGTACTGCGGGTAGTGCGCGGCCAGTGCCCAGAAGTCCAGCCACAGCTTCCAGTGCTCCCTGGTCCGATCGTCGGAGGCGAGCAGGCCGTCGATCAGCGCCGTGAGTCCGGCCAACCCCGTTGTCGCGGTGGCGGCGCGAGACCAGATCGCGGCGGAGTAACCGGTGGTCTCGTCCTCGAGCACGCCGGCCAACACCTCTTCGATGCCCGAGAAGTGATAGGTCACGGTGCCGACCGCCACCCCGCCCGCCGCGGCGATGTCCCTGATCGTGGTCGCGTGGAGTCCACGCTCGGCGATCACTCCCCGTGCCGCGTCCAGCAGCATCCTGCGCCTGACCTCGGGCGGCTGGCGTTGCCTGGTGGCCGGTTGAGCGTTGATTCCGGCGCCTGGACGTGGCCCCGCGTCCTGCAGGTGCCGCAAACGGTGATCTTCCATGGCGACCCCCCAACTCTTCTCGCGCCCTGAGACGGGCTGGGCCGATCGGGTGTGGGCGGCGACCCAGTGACGCGACGACCCGGTCCTGATACCCTTAGCTTAATCGTACGACTGACCGATTAGCACGGCATTTGATCACGACGACCAGGAGGATCTCCGGATGTACCTACTGCGCAAGCCGATCCTGGCCATGTCGGCCAACACCGCCGTCCGCGACCTCACCGTCCGCACGCCGGTCACGCGCTCCGTCGTGCAGCGGTTCGTCGCGGGCGAAACGACCGCTGACGCCGTCGCCGCGGTCAGATCGCTGCGGGCGGCTGGCCTCCAGGTCACCATGGACCACCTCGGCGAGGACACCACCGACGCGGCGCAGGCCGACGCCACCGTCGCCGCCTATCTGGAGCTCATCGAGGCCCTGTCCGCCGCCGGACTGGCTGAGGGCGTCGAGATGTCGGTCAAGCTCTCCGCCGTGGGCCAAGCGCTGACGGGACCCGGAGCGACGGGGAATGTGCCTCACGGTCACGCCTACGCCTTGATCGGTGCGCGCAAGATCGCGGACGCCGCGTATGGCGCCGGCGCCCGGGTCAACCTGGACATGGAAGACCACACCACCGTCGACAGGACGTTGGACACGCTGCGCGAGCTGCGGCAGGACCACCCGGACGTCGGCGTAGCCATTCAGGCCATGCTGCTTCGCACCCCCAAGGACCTTGCCGAGCTCACTGCCAAGGGATCACGGGTCCGGCTGGTCAAGGGCGCTTATCACGAGCCAGAATCCGTGGCCTTCCAAGGTCCCGAGCAGGTCGACCGGGCCTACGTGCGTGCGCTCAAGGTTCTGATGGCCGGCGACGGGTACGTCATGGTCGGCTCGCACGACCCCCGGATGATCAAGATCGCAGCGAAGTTGGCACGCGACAACGGACGTGGGCCCGACAGCTATGAGCACCAGATGCTGTTCGGCATTCGGCCGGACGAGCAGCGCAGGCTCAAGGCCGAGGGCAAAACGGTCCGGGTGTACGTGCCGTACGGGTCCGACTGGTACGGGTACTTCACCCGCAGGCTCGCCGAACGTCCGGCCAACCTGCTGTTCTTCCTGCGGGCCATGCTCAGCCGCGGCTGAGCCCAACCCGCGAAATCACTACGCAGCCGAACCGCCGCGCGTGCCAACCGACGAACGAGGAGCCTGATATGGACGCCATCACCCACCCGCCACTGCCGATCAACGAGACGGTGCTGGACTACGCCCCAGGCAGCGCCGAGCGTGAGCGACTGAGCGCGGCACTGAAGGACTTCACCTCCCCGCTCGAACTCGGTGCCGTGATCGGCGGCACGATGCGTCGCCCGGCCGGTGAGGCCTTCGACGTCGTCGCCCCCTTCGATCACGCGCGAGTGCTGGCCACCTCGGCCAACTCGACGCAGCAGGACGCGTCCGATGCCGTCAAGGCCGCGTTGGACGCCGCACCCGCCTGGCGCGAGCTCTCGTTCGACGATCGCGCGGCCATCATCCTGCGCGCCGCTGACCTGCTGACCGGCCCGTGGCGGGCCCGGATCAACGCCGCCACCATGCTCGGGCAGGCCAAGACCGCCTACCAGGCCGAGATCGACTCGGCCTGCGAGCTGGCCGACTTCTGGCGGTTCAACGTACATTTCGCCCGGCAGATCCTGGCCGAGCAGCCAATGGCCAACAGCAAGGGCATCTGGAACCGGACCGACCACCGCCCGCTCGAGGGTTTCGTCTACGCAATCACGCCGTTCAACTTCACCGCCATCGCCGGAAATCTGCCGACCGCACCCGCGTTGATGGGCAACGTCGTCATCTGGAAGCCGTCCACCACCCAGCAGCTTGCTGCCTCGCTGACGATGGACCTGCTCACCGAGGCCGGAATGCCGCCGGGCGTCATCAACATGCTGCCGGGCTATGGCCCCGAGATCTCCGATGTGTTATTGGCGGATGTCAATTTGGCGGGGGTGCACTTCACCGGGTCCACCCGGGTGTTCCAGGACCTGTGGAAGGGGATCGGCAACAACATCGCGTCCTACCGCAGCTATCCGCGACTGGTCGGCGAGACCGGAGGCAAGGACTTCATCGTCGCCCACGCCTCGGCGGACGTCGACGTGCTGCGGACGGCCATGATCCGCGGTGCCTTCGAGTACTCGGGGCAGAAGTGTTCGGCCGCCTCCCGTTCCTACGTCCCCCGCTCGCTCTGGCCGGCGCTCAAGGACCAGCTGATCGCCGAGACCGAGGCGCTGACCATCGGGTCGGTCGAGGACTACTCGAACTTCACCAGCGCGGTCATCGACGACCGGTCGTTCGGCCGCCTCAAGGCTGCGCTTGATCGCGCCCACGCGACGGACTCGATCGAGGTCATCGCCGGCGGAACCTATGACGACCGCGTCGGGTACTTCGTCCGTCCGACACTGCTGCTGGGCACGGATCCGGCGGACGAGGTGTTCTGCAACGAGTACTTCGGGCCGATCCTGTCAGTGCACGTCTACGACGACGCGAATTTCGAGAACGTGCTGAAGCAGGTCGACACCGCGTCGCCGTACGCGCTCACCGGTTCGATCATTGCCCGTGACCGGGTCGCCGTGGCTCGGGCGACAGATTCGCTGCGGTTCACAGCAGGCAACTTCTACGTCAACGACAAGCCGACCGGCGCCGTCGTCGGGCAGCAGCCGTTCGGCGGAGCGCGCGCTTCCGGCACCAACGACAAGGCGGGCTCGGCCGCCAACCTGATGCGCTGGACGTCACCGAGGTCGATCAAAGAGACGTTCCAGGCCGCCACCGCGGTTCGGTACCCGCACCAGGCCTGACGGTCGCACACACGCCAGGTTCCGGGCGGCGACGCTTGACGTGGTGCCCACACCAGGGCCGACCGCGTTCGAGTCTCAGGGACGATTGCACCCGTAGAATGGGCCGAAAATATCCTGACCTGCAGTGACCGGCCTGATCATGGCAGTGCCGTCACGCACCCGCGGCGCACGATGCTCCCAGCCTGTTCACAGGCCGACAGGGCATCTTGAGCACCGGTACCGATGACGAACTGAGAGCTGACCATATGGCGACGACTGCTGTGGCGACGACGGATCAGGATTCGCCGCCCGGCGGGCGTCGGTCGAAGCTGACAAGCTGGCTGGCCGCGTTCCTCGTCTCGCTTCCCGACCGGCTGATGACCTGGATCCTGACCGTCTCCGTGGTCATCTCCATCGCGTTGCTCGTCGGACAGTTCCGGCCGGTGCTGGTGTTGCCCGCGGCCGTCATCGCGCTGATTCTGACCTGGCGGTTGGTGCCGCAGTCCCCGCAGGTCAATCGGGCCGCGGTGGCCGGGGCCGGCGGCGCGCTGGTGATGGCGATGGCCTGGTACATGGTGCAGCGTGGTCATACCGCGGAGATGATCGGGCTCGATCGCGATCCCGCGCAGTACACCCTCTCCGCTCTGTACCTGATGCACCACACCACCCCCGATGTGGCCCTCGACCCGGCGCTACCCGAGCTCGCCCGCCAGGTGCCGGGCGTGCTGACCGACTTCCTGCAGGGAAACTCCGGCGCCGTCAACCACATTCAGGGCAACGATCTGCTCCCCGGTGTGCTGGCCATGTTCGGTTGGGCGGCCGGCAGCAACGGCGTCTTCACCGGCAACGTGGCGATCGGCGCGTTCGGCCTGCTCGGGGTATACGCACTGGCCCGCCGCATCCTGGGACCGCTGTGGGGTCTGGCGCCCGTGCTGCTGCTCTCGGTCACCATGCCGCTGGCCGCCTTTTCCCGGATGCCGTACACCGAACCGCTGGCGATGATCTTCGTCTGCGGAATGCTGGTGGCCCTCTGGGTCGCGATAGAACAGCGTCGGCTGTGGCTGTTCGCGCTGGCCGGCGCGTTCGCCGGCGGCACGATGATCGCCAGGATCGACGGCGGGTTGACGATCGTGGCCGCGCTGGGTGCCCTCAGCCTGCTGGCCATCGCCCCGGTGTCGGCCGTCCGCCGCCGCGAGGGTCGGCTCGCGCTCCTGGTGTTCGCGGCCGGTGCCGCACCGGCGGGAGCGCTCGGCTGGCTCGATCTGGCCGTACACAGCCCGAAATATCTGGCCGGCCTGCATGCGGAGTTGTTCCCGGTGTTCGTGCTGATGCCGGTCATCCTGCTGCTGGGCGTCGGGCTGAGCCTGCTGCGCGGCGTTACCGGGCCGCTGGCGCGGTGGATGGCCGACCACCGTCGCGGGCTGGCCATCACCACCGGCATCGTGGTCGGCGTCGCCGCGCTGGTGATGGTCAGCCGGCCGTGGTGGCTGGTCAACCATTTCGTGCACAACCGCGACGGGCTCGATTACGAGGGCTCCATCGCCGCCCGACAGAAGTCCGAAGGTCTGGCCATCGACGGAACGCGCAGCTACGACGAATACACCATCAACTGGCTGGCCTGGTACCTGAGCTGGGTTGTGGTGGTGGCGGCGCTGATCGGCGCCGTCCTGATCGCCGTGCAGTTCTGCCGCAAACGTGACCCGCGGCTACTCGTCGTGTGGACCGTCCCGGTGGTGGTCGGCCTGGCCTATCTGACCAAGATCTCGATCACGCCGGACCAGATCTGGGCGCTGCGCAGGTTGATGCCGGTCGTCATACCGGCCACCGCGATCGCGGCCGTGTTCACCATGCGCACCCTGGTGATGGTCCTGCCGAGGTTTCTCCGCTGGGTCGGTGTCCTGGCCGCCGTGGTGTTGCTGGTGCTACCCGTCCTGACCTGGGGAAAGATGTACAACTCCCGCGAGGGGGTCGGCGAATACGCGCTGGTCAACAACATCTGCAGTGCGGCCGGTGACGGGCTGATCGTCCAGGCCGGGGCCTACCCGATCATGGGTTCGGCCCTGCCCGCGCTGCAGGAGACCTGTTCGGACAAGGTGGTCTCGGTCAGTGCGGCCACGCCCGCGACGATGGCCGCGATCAAGGCCAACTGGACGGGCAAGGGCCCGATCACCGTGGTGGCGTTCTTCCCGAATGCGGTGACCTGGACGACGCCGATCGATCCGACGAAACCGCTGACCAAGGCGGTCTTCACCCGCTGGGAGAGCGTCATCTCCCGCCGCCCGAGCAACCTGAACCTGCAGCAGGTGTCGGCCTGGCTGGGCACCCTGCAGCCCTCGGGCGAGGTCACGCCCCTGCAAACGTCGCCGTTCCCGGCGCTGCTGCCCGGCTCCTGACAAACGTGGGCTGACCGCACAAACTTGGGTGGACCGCGAAACTCGGGTGGACCGCGAACTGCAGCCGCGCATCAGCGACTGGGCTGCACCTGCACATGCTGGTGATTGCAGGCGTCCGCGAAGAACTGCACGCCCGCGCGGGGGTGAGCGGCTGACTGCCCGCGGCAGCCACGCTGGCCGAGACCGGCGCCGTTCGCCAGCAACGTGGAGCTGTAGTTGACGAACGCCGCATCCAAGGACAGGTTGTTCGGCCCGGACCGTCCGCCGAAGCTGGTCGAGGCGCCGGTGGTCAGTGACGTCGACGGTGGCGACGTCGATGGCGCGACCCTTGGGATGGCTGCCGGAGTCGCAACTGTGCCCGGTGATGATGTTGTTGATCTTGATCCGGTACTTGCCGGTGATCTGAACCAGGAACCTGACCACCCGGATGTCGACTCGGACTGTTGGCCGCAGCTGTTGACGACCGTCTGGTTGGCGCGGGTCGCCAGCAGATCGTGCTCGGACGCCCGCGAGGCCGGTGACTTTGCCGCCCCACATCGACAACAGTTGAGCGGCCAGACGGCCGACCGCGCTCGTCTGCTTGCCGGTGAACGTCTGCCAGACCAACCTGCCCTTCGCCGAGAGCAGCGCGAGATTGCCGTCCGGCGACAGGATCAGCCGGGCCCTCGCGCCGGCCTTCCCGCTGCTCCACAGCACCTCGCGGCTGCCGCCGGTGTAGATGACAGCGTTCCCGTCGGTCTGCACATTGAGGAAGGCGCCGGATGGTTCTGCGTGCCGAGCTCACCACAGAGCGTGGCCCCGCGCCGGAGGACCAGCGCACCCGTTCGGCTGCATCGTCAGCGTTTGTCGCCCCTTGCCGGTCAGGAACTGGCCGGACCGGAGTGCCGATCCGGCGTCGAGCTCGACCGCCCGGGTACCCAGGTGCCAGACAACGGTGCCATTGGGGCGACGGATGACCAGCTCACCGGTGTTCTGCAGCACCAGATGGTTCGTCGCACCCTTGGTGTGGGTGGACCACAGCAGCCGATTGCTGGAGTTGAAAACTCCGGACGTTGCCGGTCCGGTCCAGCTGGAGGTAGTTGCCGCGGCCCCGGGTTTTGGCGGCCCAGAGCAGATGGCCGCCGGCTCGGACGGTCAGGTTGCCGTCGGACTGCATGTTCAACGTGACGAACCGGTCGCGGAGCGATGAGCCGCGCTCCGCGGGTTCAGTCCCGCTGGCCGGCCGCCGCGCCGTGCGCAGAGACGGGGCGGCCTCGGCCTCGGCCACGGTGATCACCGACAGACCGGTGAAGGTCAGGACCACGGCGATCACGACGGCTGTAGTGCGCCGGCCCGCGCTGGACCGTCATCGCACGAAATGTCGGCACACTTTTCCCTCGATCAGCCGTCGTCCGAAAACCTGGCCGGACCCTACGCCGGCAGCGCAGGCTCCGGGAAGGTCACGGCCGGACCCAGGTGCGCAGATCCGTCGCCTTGGATCAGCGGTAGCCGAGACCGACCGGCGGCGGAAAGATCACGTCGATGGCGGCCAGGTCCGCCTGGTCCGGGAGCCCACCGCCCAGACGCAGCCGCGTTGGCGGTGACCTGGGTGGTCGACGTTGCTCCGGCGATCACGGAGGCCACCCCGGGCTGCGCCAGCAGCCATCCGAAGGCCACTTCGACCATCGTCAGGTCCCGTTCCTGGGCGAAGTCTGCCAGCGCCTCCAGCGCGTCCCAGGGTGCCGATTGCAGTAGGGCCGGCTTCAGATCGGTGACGCGAGTGCCCGCTGGGGCTTCGTCACGGCGGAACTTTCCGGTCAGCAATCCATTGGCCAGCGGGAAGAACGGCAAGATCCCGACCCCGAAACGGGTCGCCGCCGGAACCAGCTCGCTCTCGATGTCCCGGCGCAGCAGCGAGTACTCGTTCTGCGCGGAGATGAACGGCGTGCGGTTGGCGTCGCGAGCGAGCCAGGCCGCATCGGCCAGTTGCCAAGCGGCGAAGTTGGAGTGGCCGATGTAGCGGACCTTGCCCTCGCGCACCAGATCGTCCAGCGCACTCAACGTCTCGCCGATGGGAGTCAGCGGGTCGGGTTCGTGCAGCTGGTACAGGTCGATCCAGTCCGTGCGCAGCCGACGCAGCGAACCCTCCACCGCCTGCCGGATGTAGCGCCGGGAACCTCGCGCTCCGTCATCGGGTCCGTTGGCGCCCTTCGCGTCCATGCCGAACTTGGTGGCCAGCACGATCCGATCCCGGCGGTCACCCAGAATCCGGCCGAGAAATTCTTCGCTCACCCCCGGTGCAGACCCATAGATGTCGGCGACGTCGAACAGCGTGATGCCGGCATCGATGGCCGCGTGGACCACGGTGCGGCTGACGTCCAGATCGGCGGTCGCCGTGCCCGTTCGGCCAAGGTTGTTGCACCCGAGACCGGTGGCCGAGACCGCCAGACCGGAGTTGCCCAGGCGTCGCAGAGTCGGGTTCGGCATGCCGTTCAGCGTACGATGCCACGATCGCGGTGCTTGCGCTGAGCTCGCGTTCACCGCCCGAGACGTCTTGGATGTATTGAAGGAGAACCTATGGCCGACGGCCATATTGCAGTGATCGGCAGTGGCTACGTCGGGCTGACGTCAGGTGCCTGCCTGGCCAGCCTCGGTCATCATGTGGTGTGTGGCGACGTCGATGCAGGCAAGGTCGCAGCACTGTCCCGCGGCGAGGTGCCGATCCTCGAACCCGGCCTCGACGAGATGGTGGCGGCCGGCATCGAATCGGGCAAGCTGACCTTCGTCCACGGCGCCGCCGCGGCGGCCGAGGGGGCCAAGTACATCTTTCTGTGTCTGCCGACACCCGACGGTGGTGACGGCCGCGCCGACCTCCGGATCGTCCACAACGTCGTCGCCGAGATCGGCCCGGTGCTCGACCCAGGCGCAATCCTGGTCACCAAGTCAACGGTGCCGGTCGGTACGGCGAAGGACATCACCGCCACGGTCAACCGGACTGACATCGCCGTCGTGTCGAATCCGGAGTTCCTCCAGGAGGGCACGGCCGTCCGGAACTTCATGAACCCAGACCGGATCGTGGTCGGATCGACCGACCGGGACGCCGCGGTCGCGGTCGCGAAGCTGTACGAGAAGTTCGGCGCACCCTCCGTGGTCACCTCGGCGGAGTCATCCGAGCTCATCAAGTACGCCTCGAACGCGTTCCTGGCCATGAAGTTGTCGTTCATCAACTCGGTCGGTGCGCTGGCCGAGACGGTCGGCGCCGACGTCGCCGAAATCGCCGGCGGAATGGGCTTCGACGAACGGATCGGCCCCAAGTTCCTGCGCACCGGTCCGGGCTGGGGTGGTTCGTGTTTCCCCAAGGACACCAGGGCACTGGCCATGATCGCGGCCGACAACGACGTCTCCTTCCCGCTGCTCGAGGCCACCACGGTGTCCAACGACGAAGCCCAGGATCGGGTCGCCGACAAGGTGCGACTGGCCGCCGGTGGCTCGCTGGACGGGGTGCAGGTCGCGCTCTGGGGACTGACCTTCAAGGCCGGCACCGACGACCTCCGTGATTCACCGGCGTTGGCCGTCGCCTCCCGACTGGCGGCGGAAGGCGCTCAGCTCCGCGGGTTCGACCCGGCGATCTCGGCCGACATCAGGGCAGCCAAGGACCGTCCGAACATCTCGGTCGCGCCCGACGCCTATTCCGCTGCCGCTGGGGCGGCTGTGCTGGTCGTACTGACCGAGTGGCCGGAGTTCCGTGAACTCGATCTGCTCAAGACGGCGGAAGGGATGACCGGTCGGGTCATCGTCGACGGCCGCAGCATCATCGACCCCACGGCGGCCGCCACTGCCGGTTTCCGGCTGGTGCCGCTCGGTCGCCCGCCCTACTAGGGCCGTTCCCGGGTCGAGTTCCCAGTCGGATCGGTCACGGGTTGGGCGTGGTGCCGATCACGACCCACCCGGTCAGCTTGGAAATCCCCGTGACGACGGTCGCGGTGCCCCCGTCGCCGGCCGGCTCGGCCGGCTGAGTCGGCGCAGCGGTCGGTGTCTCCTTCGGCGCCGAGGTGGCCTCGACCTGGCTCGACGTCAGTGTTCCGGTCGCGGGCGTCGTCCGAGCGATGCCAGCCGGTTGCGGCGCCGCCGTGGGCGGCGTCGAGGCTGCAGCCGGCGCCACCGGACGGTTCTTGGCGGGCGCCTTTGCGGAAGTCTTGCCGGTTCCGACCGCGGCGGCCGCAGTAGCCGACGGGGTGTTGACCGCCGGGGTGCTGGTGTTCGCGCCAGATCCTGCGCCCTCTGCCCCGGGCGACGTGCCCGATCGCTGACCGACAGCGAAGACGACGACAGCCATGATGGCAATGACGGCTGCGGCGACGCCACCGGCCAGCACCACAGCCCGGCGACGGCTGGACCGCTGGCGGGGCAAGTGCGCGGCGCCGGCCTGGCTGTCGGCTGCGGCCAGAATTGCGGCCCTGGCCACCAGGATCGGGTAGCTCGGCGGAGCCGACGTCTCCGCGGCCACAGGTGCCGGCACGACGACGGCCACTGGCTGGGGTACTTCGTGCGGTTCCGGGCGCCAGGAGCTGTCCGGGTCTGCGGATTGGTAGCGAATGGTCCGCACGTTGAGTGTGTGCAGGTTCAAGGTGCGCCGGGTCCGCTGGTGGGACGCTCCTGGACTTCTTGTCACGGAGGTCGTCTGGCCGCCGGCCACCCGCACGACCGCAAGCTTGGAGACCACCGGCGCCGAAGCCGCTCGGCTGGGTCGGCGGGCCACATGCTCGGTCACCACCCGCAGCCGCAACGGCCGGGGCGTGTGCCGGCCCGGCGATGAACGCCGGCGGGGGAGGTCCGGGGACCAAAGCCGGAGTATGCGGCGGGGCGCGCGGTAGGGCTCGGGATCATCTGCCGGTGACGCCTCACCGTCGGTCCTGACCGACTGACCATCCGTACCGGCCGACTGACTATCCGTACCGGCCGGCTGACCGACCGCACGGCCGGCGTCGGCCGAAGGGCGCTGGGCAGGAACGGCATCGTCGCGCGGACGTGCCGGGCGGACGCCCCGCTGTTCCGGGAGCATCCGCTGAACCGGGAGCATCGGGGCGACCGCGGCCTCGTCCAACAACTGCTGCAACTCGGGCGATCGCCCACGGGACCTGTTGTTCGTCGACATCTTCACCCTCCTTGCCGGCCGGCGGCCTGGCCGCGGGCGCTGGCGTTCACCAACATGCAGGTAATTCGTACGGTGAACGGGGAGTGATGGGCCGACAGGTGAAAGACATCCAGGTTCACCCGTTCGGCCCGTTCGGCTCGGTCAGGGGCGGCCGATACCCAGCTGGTAGTCGTCGAGGTACTCGGCGGCGAACCCGGCCTGCGAGTACGCCAGGTAGAAGTTCCACATCCGGACGAAGGTGTCGTCGAAACCCAGCTCGGCAATCTTCGGCAGATGCGCGTTGAACCGGTGCCGCCACTGCTCCAGCGTCGGCACGTAGGACAGACCCAACCGACGGCTCTCCTGGACGCGGAGCGAGGTGCCGGCGGCCAACACCTGGTCGATGGCCGTGAGCGAGGGCAGGATGCCACCGGGGAACACGTACTTGTGGACCCAGGTGTAGCCGTTGCGCGTCTCCAGCAGACGGTCGTGCGCGATGGTGATGGCCTGCAGGCCCAGCCGGCCGCCGGGGACCAACATCCGGTCGATCGAGGCGAAGTAATCGCCCCAGTACTTCTCGCCGACTGCCTCGATCATCTCGACGCTGACGACAGCGTCGTACTGTCCGACGTGGGTGGCGGCGTGCGCGCGATAGTCCTCCAGCCGCACCTCGATCAGGTGCGCGAGGCCCGCTTCGGCGATGCGCCGGTCGGCGAGCGCCTTCTGCTCCTCGGACAGGGTGAGGGTGGTGACCCGGACTCCCCGTTCCCGGGCCGCCCGGATGGCGAGCGCGCCCCAACCGGAGCCGATCTCGAGGATGTGGGTGTCCGGACGGACCCGGGCGAGGTCGAGGATGCCGTCGATCTTGCGGAGTTGCGCCTTCTGCAGATCGGTCTCGTGGTCGTCGCCGAATTCGTACCAGGCTGACGAGTAGGTCATCGTATCGTCGAGGAACTGCTCGAACAGATCGTTCGACAGGTCATAGTGCCGGTGGATGTTCTCCTTGGCCCCGGTGAGGGTGTTCTCCTCTTCCTTGGGCGGTCGGGTCTGCCAGGCGCGACGCAGTTTCTGCAGCACGCCGGGCACCAGCACGGACATCCGCTTCGCCATGACGGTCAGCGCGGCCGCCAGCTCGTCGGAGGCCGCGTTCAGGTCGGCGACGTCGAAGTCCGCTGCGGGGTGCGACACGCTCCAACCCCCGGTGGTGATGTCGCCGGTCATCCAGGCCTCGCCAAAACCGATCAGCCCCTCGGTCCCGAGGCGCCGGAAGAACGACTCGGGGTTGACCACCTGCAGCACCGGGCCGCCGGCGCCCCAGCTACTGCCGTCCGGGAAAGCCATGGTGAGCGGGAGCTTCTTCACGGCAGCCTTCGTCAGGCGCTTGGCGATGGCGGCGTGCACCGGCGCGCGCGACACGTCGTGCAGTCCCGGCCACACTCCGGCGGACGGCTGCGGGGTGACCCGGATACGGGTCCTTGCGGGCACGAGCAACGACATGTCATGACTCCTTCAACGGGCTGCCAACTGAGTAGAACACCCGGTCAGCAAGGGATTGCTTGGGAAATAATCTGTCCAGTCATTCGGAGGCGACGCTCACCCGGGTGGGCGCGCAATCTTGTGGATCGTCACTGAACGGCGGGTGATCCAGATGTCGCCGGCGCATCCCGGCTCGAACAAGGCAACAGCCGGCGCACCGAAGCAGCCGGCGTTCGCTCGCACGATGGAAGCCATGAACTTCCCTTACCCGCGCGGCCGAGCCAGCTAACTCCGACCGCGCACGGTCGGGCCGGTGGAGCAGACCTACTGGGTCCGGCCCTGGTAGATCTCGAGGTTCAGCAGGGCGAGCTTCAAGAGCGGGACCGGGACGCCGAGCCCGTCGGCCCGGCGCACCAGGTCGCCGATGATGGCGTCTACCTCCACGCGCTGCCCGGCCTGCAGGTCGCGGTACATGGACGAGCTGAAGGTGGAACCTGCCGTCGTCACCATGGTGCGGATATAAGCGAGGCCCGCCTCGGCGAGCGGGTAGCCGGCCGCTGCCGCGACACCGGAGGTCTCGGCCAGCATGGCTTCGGCGAAGGCGACACCCGCTGGCGCGGCAACGATCTCGCCGACGGTGCCGCGCATCAGACAGTTGATGGCGGCCACTGACGACAGCATCATCCACTTTTGCCACATCGCCGGCACGATGTTCTCGGTCAGCCTGGCGGTGAACCCGGCGTCCTGCAAGCCGTCGTCGACGGCGGCTATGCCGGGATGGGCTGTGTCCGCACGCAGCCCGTAGGTCAGGTCCTGCATGCCGGCCAGCTGGACCACCCGGCCCTGGGCGTCGAGAGTGGTGGAGACCACGCAGACCCCGCCGAGCACGGCCCGCTCGCCGAACTTCTCCGCCAACGCATCGATGTGGTGCAGTCCGTTGAGGGTGGGCAGGATGAGGGTGTCCGGGCCGACCGCGGGGGCGAAGTCGGTCAACGCCTGCTCGAGGGCATACGCCTTGACCGTCACCAGAATCAGGTCGTACGGACCATCGATCCGCCCGGCGGTGACGAGCTCCGGCCGGAGCGTGACGTCGCCGTGCTCGCTGACGATCTGCAGGCCGTCCGCCGACAGCTGTTCGGCGCGATGCTGCCGGACCAGGAAAGTGACGTCCCGGCCGGCTTCGGCCAGTCGGCCGCCGAAATAGCCTCCGGTGGCGCCGGCGCCGACCACCAGGATGCGCAGATCATTGCGCAGGTTCTTCGTCATAGTTGTCATTCTGACCCGTCGCCATAGTGCTACCCGCCGGCTCGACAAATCCATTCTGCCGCCAGGCTTCGTACGCGGCGATGGACGCGGCATTGGACAGATTCAGCGATCGGCGGCCGACGAGCATGGGTATGCGCAGCTGCTCGGTGATCCGCTGGTCGGCCAGTACGTCCGCTGGCAGGCCCGATGGTTCCGCACCGAACAGCAACACATCGCCGAGCCGGTAGTCGATATCGGTGTAGAGCCGCTTGGCCTTGGTGGTAAATGCAAAAACCCTTGCCCCTGACCAATTCTCGAACGCGGCGTCCAGATCGGGGTGCACGGTCACCGACGCCAGGTCGTGGTAGTCAAGGCCGGCCCGCCGGAGCTTCGCGTCGGACAGGTCGAATCCGAGCGGCTCGATCAGGTGCAGTTCACATCCGGTGGCCGCGGCGGTGCGGATGGCGTTGCCGGTGTTGCCGGGGATTCGGGGTGCGTGGAACGCCAATCGGAACATGCTGTCAGATGATGCCAGTGTCCGACGATGCCAGGCCCGGTCTGCGGTGATCGCCCGGCCGGGCAGTCTCCGCGCTGCGGATAGGGTCAGTGCTCGTTGCGGCAATCCGGAGGAGGGTCCTGGAGCATGCGGGTGATCATCTTCGGCGCCACCGGCATGGTCGGTCAGGCGGTGCTGCGCGAGTGCCTGCTGGACGCCCGGGTCACCGCGGTGCTGCTGGTCGTGCGCTCCCCGGTCGATTGCGACGACGCCAAGGTCACCCAGATCGTGCACGACGACTTTCTGGACTTCAGCTCGATGACCGACGAACTGACCGGTTACGACGCCTGCTTCTTCTGCCTCGGCGTCTCGGCGGCCCGGATGTCCGAGCCGGCCTACCGCCGGGTGACGTACTTCATCACCATGGCCGCCGCTCGGGAGTTGGCGGAATTGAACCCGCACCTGCGATTCCTGTACATCTCCGGCGCGGGCACCGACAGCACCGAACGCGGCCGGATGATGTGGGCCAGGGTCAAGGGCGAAACCGAGAACGCTGTGCTCTCGCTGCCGTTCGACGGCTATGCCCTTCGGCCCGGTTACATCCAACCCAGGCACGGTGTCACCTCCAAGAACACGCTGTACCGCAACATCTATCGGGTCACCGGCGGCCTGTATCCGATGCTTTCCCGGGTAGCGCCGAAGTACGTGATCGGCAGTGACCAGCTGGCCAGGGCCATGCTCCGGATCGCCGCGGACGGCACCGACCTGCGCATCGTCGAGAGCTCCGAGTTGACCAAGCTGGCCAGTCGCTGAACAGGGCCTGCGTGCTGACGGGTCACGCGACGGGCATCGCGGTCGATGACCGCCAATTTGCTGCTTATCGTTGACGGGTGACCGAGATGGTGGATCTACCGAGCGACCCAACGACCTACGCGACCGGGATCGCCATCGACCCGGCCGAGCTGGCGACGGCACTCCGGGTGATCAGGCAGACCGAGTTGCTGCCCCCCGAGCACCCGGACGCAATCGCTGTACGCCGGGCCACCGCCAAGATCTTCAAGGGGGTCAAGAACGCCCGGCGGGCGGAGCGGCGTGACGCCATCGCGGCGGCGGACAAGGCGGTGGTGGCCGCGACGGCGACCGGATCACCGCAGCGCATCGACGACGAGACCGAGGGCATCCCACTGGTCTCGAATGCCGCCGGCGCGCTGGCCGGCGTCTTCATCAAGGCGCGACCCTGCTACATCTGCAAGAACGACTACACCGAGGTGGACGCGTTCTACCACCAGCTCTGCCCCAGTTGCGCGGCCATCAACCGCAGTCACCGCGACGCCCGCACCGACCTCACCGGCCGGCGGGCGTTGCTCACCGGCGGCCGGGCCAAGATCGGCATGTACATCGCGCTGCGGTTGCTCCGCGACGGCGCGCACACCACGATCACCACCCGGTTCCCCGGTGATGCCGTGCGCCGGTTCACCGAGATGCCGGACAGCGCCGACTGGCTGCACCGGCTGCGCATCGTCGGCATCGACCTGCGGGACCCGGCCCAGGTGGCCGCGCTCGCCGACTCCGTCGCCGAGGCCGGACCGCTGGACATCCTGATCAACAACGCCGCCCAGACGGTCCGCCGGTCGCCGGGCGCCTATGCGCCGCTGGCCGCGGCCGAGTCGGATCCGTTGCCCGACGGACCACTTCCCGAGTTGCTGACCTTCGATCACATCTCGGACGCCCATCCGATGGCGCTGGCCGGTTCGTTGTCCGAACATCCGTTGCCGCACCTGCCGCCGGGCCTGCGCGGCGGCGAGCTCTCCCGGATGGCCATGGTCGCCGGCTCCGCCTCCACGGAGATGCACCTCGCCGGGCGGGCCATCGACGCCGGCGGGCTGGTGCCGGACCTCAACACGATCAACAGCTGGACCCAGACGGTCGACCAGGTCGACGCGATGGAGCTGCTCGAGGTGCAGTTGTGCAACATGACCGCGCCGTTCCTGCTGATCAGCCGGCTGCGGCCGGCCATGGCGGCCAGTCCGGCGCGCCGGAAGTACATCGTCAACGTGTCGGCGATGGAGGGCGTCTTCGGACGCGGTTACAAGGGTCCCGGACATCCCCACACCAACATGGCCAAGGCCGCGCTGAACATGCTGACCAGGACCAGTGCCACTGAGATGTTGAGCGACGGCATCCTGATGACGGCCGTCGACACCGGCTGGATCACCGATGAACGCCCGCACTACACGAAGGTCCGACTCGCCCAGGAGGGCTTCCACGCCCCGCTGGATCTGGTGGACGGCGCTGCCCGGGTCTACGACCCGATCGTGCAGGGCGAACTGGGCCACGATCTGTACGGCTGCTTCCTGAAGGACTACGAGCGTTCGGGCTGGTGATCGCCGCTGACTATCCCTCACTCAGGAATTGCACGTCGTCCTGACGTTTGCCGGCACGGCCGACGAGAAACCAACCCCGTACGAAGCATTTTTCTTCGACGAGGGAGGTCCGTCATGGGACTGGGCGACAAGATCGACAACAAGGCCGAAGAGCTCGGGGGCAAGGCCAAGGAAGCGGCCGGCAGTGCCACTGGGAATCGGGACCTGCAGGCCGAGGGCCAGGGCGACCAGGCGTCGTCGCACGTCAAGCAGGCTGGCGAGAAGATCAAGGACGCTGCCAAGGACGTCTTCGGTAAGTAGTCCGAACCTGCCCGGTAGTCGCTCGAAATCGCGATTACCGCAGGTGGGGTACGTCTGGACGCCGGTCTGCCTTGAGCAGGCCGGCGATCCATATGTCCCTGAACTCTCCGCGCTGAAATCCGCGCGCGCGCAACAGCCCTTCGAACGTGAAGCCGCACCGCTGGGCGACCCGCCGAGAGCCTTCGTTGCCGACGTAGGCCTGCCATTCGACTCGATTGAAGTCGAGCACGTCCAGCGCCCAATCACAGACGACGCTGGTCGCGGCCGTGGCTGCGCCGCGATTGCGGGCAGTGGGGGAGACCCAATAGCCGATCTCGACCACACCTTCCTCGGGGATGCCGACGAAGCCGATCGATCCCAGCAACGTCGATTCGGTCGAGTCGAGAATCGCGAACGAGGCCAGGCCCTGCACCCAGCGCAAGGCGCAGCCGTCCAGGAACTGCTCGGCGTGCTCTGGCAGGTACGGGCTGGGCAGCGTGGTCCAGGCCTGCGTCTCCGGGTCCTGGCAGGCCTCGAGCAGCTCGTCCAGGTCCTCCGGCAGCCAGGTCCGCAACACCACGCCGCGGCCGCGCAGCACCGTGGTCTCGTCGAGCTCCAGATCGCGCACGCCCTCGACAATGCCAGGCCGGTCGCGGGTCGCACCAGCAGAATCCTGGCGACCAGGGCCACGCGGCCCGGCGCGTAAGGCACGTCCGGCTGGCAGACTGTGCGGCATGCCCGAGTTACCTGAGGTCAGCGCGCTGGCCGGGTTCGTGGCCGACCACGCCGGTGGCCAGCACATCGTGGCCGTATCGATCGCTTCGTTGAACGTGCTGACCACCTACGACCCGCCGGCCTCCGCGCTCGTCGGTCGGGTGCTGACCGGTGCCACCCGGCACGGCAAGTTCCTCGACCTGATCACCGTCGCCGACGGCGAGCCCGACGGCGCACAGCTGCACCTGGTGATCCACCTGGCCCGAGCCGGTTGGCTGCGCTGGTCGGACAAGATCTCGGCGGTGCCGCCGAAGATGGGCGGACCCATCGCGCTACGGGTGCGCTTCGAGTCGGGTGGGTTCGACATCACCGAGGCCGGGACCAAGAAGTCGGTCGCCGCGGCGGTGGTGACCGATCCGATGCAGGTCCCCGGGGTGGCCCGGCTCGGACCGGACGCGATGGGCCAGGACGGAACGGGGATCGGCCGCGACGAACTGGCAACCCTGCTCTCCGGCCGCAGCGGGCGCATCAAGAACGTGTTGACCGACCAGACCGTGCTGGCCGGAATCGGCAACGCCTACTCGGACGAGATCCTGCACACGGCAAAGCTTTCACCGTTCGCGACGGCCGGAAAACTGAACGACGCGGCCATCGATTCGTTGCACTCCGCGATCGTCTCGGTGCTCACCGGGGCCATTGCGCGAACGGCCGGGGCGCAGGCCGCGCGGCTGAAGGGGGAGAAGCGCACCGGGCTGCGGGTGCATGCCCGGACGGGCTTGCCGTGCCCGGTCTGCGGGGACACCGTGGCCGAGGTGTCGTTCGCGGATCGATCCTTCCAGTACTGCCCGACCTGTCAGACCGGTGGCAAGCAACTGGCCGATCGGCGCCTTTCCCGACTCATCCGCTGATCGTCGCGCCCGCCCGCGCCACAATTCGGCTGCGATCCTGTCGCGCTGCGCGACCGGTATGACGTCGGCGCACCCGTAGCACCGTTGACGGTCATACAGGTGCCCGTGGCGTCATACAAGTGGCGGCGGGGCGTCGCGAGGTTCGGCTCCTCGTACCCGCCCGGTCGCGGCAGTGGAAGGATGGACGGGTGAGCAATCCAGGCGGATACATCCAGGGCCGGGCCGAGATCTCCGTGGCCGAGCTTCCCGCGGAGCGGGTGTTGCTCGACGTCCGGGAGGACGACGAGTGGGCGGCAGGGCACGCTCCCGATGCGGTCCACGTGCCGATGAGCGAGTTGGCCGGACGGCTGGACGACGTTCCGGACGCTGCACCGCTGTTCGTCATCTGCCGGTCGGGTGGCCGTTCGGAGCGAGTCAGCACGTACCTCAACGCGAACGGTTGGGAGGCCGTCAACGTGGCCGGCGGTATGTCCGTCTGGGCGGGCCTGGGTCTGCCGTTGGTGTCGGATTCGGGCGCCGAACCAGAAGTCATCTGAGGCGAATTCCCCGTTGAACGGACCGAGTTGGGCGCAGGCCGGGTACAGCAGTGCGCCAACCCAACGACCTTCGGAGGGCATGGCCGCTGCGCAACCAGGCGTGCGGTGTGCCCGGTGTGGGCGAACCCAGCCGCCACTCCCTCGCGGCGTGCGGACCTGCGTGTACTGCTCGGCTCCGTTGCCGCAGCAACGTTGGCGGGCCGATCCGCCGCTCATTGCCAGACCCAAACCGGCCGTCCGCCCATCCGCACCCCGCCCCTACTTCGGCCCGCCCAGCTACCGGGGCGGCCATCCCGCCTGGGGTTTCCCGCCGGTCGTCTGGCGCCGGGCGAACGTATCCGCACCGGAGCAGCTGACTGCCGCTCCGCTCGGCCGACTGCTGCTCGCCGTCTATCTGTGCACCCTCACCGGCCTGGCGGCGCTGGCGGCCGCCGGCGGCGAGATGTGGCGGTACGCGTTGATGTTGCGCGGCCGAACCGAAGTGCTGTCCGGCCCGACGGTCGTTGCCTCGGACCGGCTGGTCGCTCTGGCCTCGTTGACCGCGGTGGTCCTGGGGATGGTCGCCGCGGTCGTCACGGTGCCGTTGCTGGTGCGCCTGCATCGTCTGGCCGCGGTGCGAGTGGGTCTCGAGCCGAGCCGGACCTCGGCGTCGGTCGTCGCGCGCCTGGTGCTTCCCGGGTGGAACGTCTTCGGCGTTGGGGTGGTCGCAGGAGAGATCGACGGACTGCTGAGCGCGCCGCATTCCGGGCGGCGCCCACGGATGTCGGGGTTGGTCATCGCCTGGTGGGCAGCGTGGATCGTCAACGCCGTGCTGGTGCTGATCACCCTGGTGAAGGCGTTCGGAACCAGCGATCAGGCGGTCGCCGACACCGTCGAACTACACATCTTCGTCGACCTGACCGCAGCCGCCGTTGCGCTGCTCGCCGCGCTGGTGCTCCGCCGTTTCCGTGTGCTGCTGCGAGGTCCGGGCGTCGGGCGCCACTCGACGTGGATCGTCGGTCCGCCCGAGCCGACGCGTGGTCTTCAGGCGGCATCCGGCGGGCAACCGGGTCCGGCCGACCGGACTCCCGAAATCCAGCCGTCGTCCTCGACCACTCCGCCGGCCGCAACCGGCCGCGATCAGCTACCGATGTTGAAGACCGCGCCCGGCAACGCTACCGCCGGACCCGAGGCCAGCCAGGCCACGGTCTCGGCCAGCGCTTCGGGTGACCAGCCCGATGCCGCGGCCGAGCCCGATCCGACGACCATGACGCCGATCCCGTAGGGGGCCAGTTCCTCGGCCAGGGCGGAGCCGAGTGCGCCGACGGCTTGCTCGCTGGCGATCCGCATGGCGTCACGCCCATTTTCGAACGGCCGCCCCTTCGCGGCCAGCAGGATGATCCGGCCGCCGCGATCGCGGGCAACGAAGGCGGCGGCCGCGGCGTGGGCCACGGTGGCCGCGCCGAGGACGTCCACGGTGAGGGTGCTGGTCCAGGCATCGGTCCAGTCGGACAGGGAGCTGCCGACCACGGACGCCCGCGCCACGGGCCGGCCGGCCGAGGCGGCGTTGATGACGACGTCCAGCCCGTCGAACGCGTCGGCCACCGAATGGATGAGGGCGGCCACGTCGTCGGAATCCGACAGGTCGGCACCGATGGCGAGATGACCGCGACCGGGCAGATCGTCGACCAACACCTTCGCCTCACTGGCCCTGCTGGCGTGGTGCACTGCGACGCGTGCGCCGCGCGCGGCCAGTGCCCTGACCACCGCGCTGCCGACTGTTCCACTACCCCCGAGCACCAGCACGGTGCGTGACCGCGACGCCGGCTGGGTGGAGTTCTCTGTGCTCGCGGCGGGCGGGCGTTGCTGACCCGCGTCGACATCTCGCGCCGGGTCGGCAGCGATCTTGGACCCGGGCGCTGGTTCTTCCACTGCACGCCGGCGGCGCCGGGTGCTTTCACCGGTGCCGCCCGACTGGGACGAGCTTCCAGGCGCAGCATCCGGGGCCACCGGGCCCGACGCGATGCCGTTCGTCGAGGCTCCCACCCGCTGCACTCCGGACACGCGAATGGTCTGGTCTGCGTCCGCAACGACGGTTCGCGACTCGGTGCCGACGGCCAGGGGCGCCGCCGGTACGCCGGGAGGCTCGGATCCGGCGGCCGCCTCGGCAGCCTCGGGCGCGCCCGCGCTCTCCTCCGCAGCTTGTTCGGTGTCGGGTTGTTCGGTGTCGGGTTGTTCGGTGGCGGGTTGTTTGGCGTCGGGAGTTTGTTCGGTGGCGGGCGTCTGGGTCACCGGCTCGGCGTCGGGCACGTGGGTGGCCTGGACGAATTCGGCCCCGCGCGTATCTCCCGACCACCGACTCAGCGGGCGAAACGTGGGCAGCGGCACCAGAGTGGGCAGCGGCGGGAGGTCCGGCCCGGGATCGAACGATGCGGGATCGAACGATGTGGGATCGAACGATGTGGCATCGAACGACGTGGGATCGAACGACTGGGGATCGAAGTTGGGCGTGGGCTCGAAAGTGGGCGCACTGTTCGACGCATCGATGGTGCCCGATTCCGATTCGGCCGGAGAGCGGTCGTCGTGGGCGTCACCACGGCGGTCGGCGCGGTCGTCGCCGGAGGTGACGCTGTGGTCGGTTCTGGGCGTCGCATGGTCGCCGTTTTGCTCGCGAACGGCGGAGTGCTCGCGAACGGCGGAGTGCTCGCGAACGGCGGAGTGATGGCCGCGAGCGCCGTTTCGTGGCGCAGTCGACGATGCACCCGACCACGCCGCTGACGAACCTGACGCGGCCGATCCGCTGCCCTGGATGCGTTGGCTCGGAACTCCGGCAACCGACTCGCCGGTCAGCCATACGTCATCGATCGGCAAAGTCATCATCCTCGGATACGCCGGTGGTGAACCCACCCATGTGGTGGCCAATGTAGACCGGCGGCGCCGCTGCGTATTCGAGTGATCACACACCGAATGGGGCGCACGAACACCAAAAGTTCCCGACGCCCCCGACTCTCAGCAGAGTACTTGCGCACCGCAAAATGTCACACCACCCCCACAGGCGACAGGACGATTTGCGGCTTTCGCGGAGTTCGGTCGGCCACGCTCAGGTCCGATACGGTGGCGCTGTGTCCAAGAAGACGAGATTGCGTGCCGATACCGCGTCGACAGATCAGACCGAGACCTCGACCGAAAACCCGAGGCGCCCCTGTCCGTGTGGTTCCGGCCGACGTTACAAAGCCTGCCATGGGGCCGCTGACGCGGCTGAGATGATCGTCGCCCGCCCGTTCGAAGGCCTGGCCGCCGAGACCGAATTGATCGCGCTGCGCGAGTTCGTTCCGTCCGCGACGGTCAGCCTCACTCTGCAGGATCCACCGAAAGATGTGCCGTCCATCACATTGGCGACCGTACTGCCCGCTGCGGCTGCCGCCCTGACCCGCTCCGACGGGTCGATCCTGCTCGGCATGCAGGTCCAGACCCACTCTGGTGACCTTTCACGCGACCTTGCCGCGGCACTCGAATGGGCTTTGGCTGCCGACCCGTCCAGCGTGCTGTCGGTCGTCGGTCGTGCCGTTGCCGGTCCGCGTTTCGGGGACCTCGTGGTCAACGAGCCGTTCGACGTCACTGTGCACGATTCCTTCGGTTGGTGGCTCGAGGAGGAACCGGAACCGGGCAGCGAGGTCGCACTCTCGTTGGAGCAGGCGAATACGGCGATCATGCCCACCGCTCGCGTTGCCGACCTGCCGGGTGCCTACTGGGTCGATGCCGGCGAGAAGGCTCACCTGCGTTGGGTCCGGCCGGAGGACGAGCAGCCCCTCATGGCAGCGCTTTCCCGCTTGGCCGTCGACGACGAACTCGACCTGGGCGAAGGCTCGCGTTATGTCGGCTCGTTCCGCGCCCACGGCCGGCTGGTGCCGGTCTGGGACCTGGACCGCGATGCCCATGCGTCGGAGTGGGACTCTCCGGTCCGGGAGTTCGCGGTCCGCCTTGATCGTGCGCTCGCCGTCGACGACCCGCTGACCGCCGCGCAGCGCCGGGCCCGTGACGGGATCCTCGGCCGGCAGTTCACGCTTCGCTGAGCGCGGGTCCGGCACCTGTAGCACTTCGGCGCACTCGTATGCCCGCTGACGGTGCTACAGGTTGCGTGGAGTGCTACGAGTCGCCCCCGGGCTGCCGCTACGAGCGCGGGTCCGGCACCTGTAGCACTTCGGCGCACTCGTATGCCCGCTGACGGTGCTACAGGTTGCGTGGAGTGCTACGAGTCGCCCCCGGGCTGCCGCTACGGGTCGTGCGGGCGGCCGCGGGTTAGGGGAGCCAGCTGACGTGGCCCTTGAGCAGCGGGTAGGCGACGAAGACGACGGTGTCGATGATCGAGTGGGCGATGACCAGCGGCCAGAGCCGGCGGAAGCGCAGGAAGAACCAGGCGAAGACCAGACCCATGAACGCGTTGCCGGCGAAGCCGCCGTACCCCTGGTAGAGGTGGTACGAGCCGCGTAGCACGGCACTGGTCAGCAGAATGCCCCAGACCGGCCAGCGCATCTGCTGGAGTCGGGTGATCAGGTAGCCGACGACCAGGACTTCCTCGAGGAACCCGTTCTGAATGGCCAGCAGCACCGTCACCGGAAGGCGCCACCAGGCGTCGGTCAGCGAGTTGGCCCGCACGGCCAGGTTGATACCGAGGTGGTTGGCCAGCAGGTAGAGCCCGAGGCCGGGAATGCCGATGACGGCGGCCAGGATGAGGCCGGTGGCGATGTCCCAGCCGGGTCGGCGCAGGTTCAGCCCGAGACGTTGCGAGACGTTGATGCCGGCGCGCCACAGCAGGTAGAGACCGATCGCCCCCCAGGCCAGCCCCTGGGCCACCGAGAGCAGCTGCCTGGTCAGATCGATCAGTCCGACCGTCGACTTCGGAGCGGTGACCGAGACGGCGTAGTGATTGAGTGCCACCTGGGCCTGGTGCGCCTTGATCGACGTCTCGATCAGGCCCACCAGCGAGGTCAACCCGCTCATCCCGAGGGTGATCAGGAAGACGATGGTGAGCTCGACACCCATGGAGCGGGGCGTATCGCGCCGCTCGGTGAGCTGGAACTCGTCGGCGGGCGGCAGGGTGAGCCAGTTGCGCCGACGCTGGGCAGGAGGGGAGGCAGGAGTCGTCATGACGAGGCCAAGAGTAGGTGTGATCGGGTGAAAGCCGGATGTGGACGGCATCCTGTGAACCTGGGAATAGTGCCCAGTCGTCCTGGGAATTTTGCCTCGCAAACTGATACGACAGGTCCCAACGACGGGCCGGCCTTACCGTGATTCCACGGTGCGGCGGCAAGTATCGGACACAGGCAACCGACATGAAACCCACACGTCTTCCCGCGGGATGACGTGTGGTGACTGCGATGGGCTATTTGTTCGGGAGAGACTTTTGATGAGGAAGACGCAACGATCCAGGGTTCGGCGACCCCTCGCCGGGCTCGCCCTGCTCGTCGCCGGATCAGTGGCGTTGTCGGCCTGCACCAGCGGCAGTACCGCGACGATCACGGTGACCAGCAACGTCCTGGCTCCCCAGACCAGTACCAGCTCGGTTTCGCCCACGCCGAGCGGATCTTCGACTTCGAGCACGTCATCGTCGAGTTCCGCCAGCGGAACCAAGAGTTCCGGGAAACCGACCAGCACATCGAGCGTGGCCACGACGTCGGTGCCGGCGAACGACAACGGTGGAGTGCCGGCCGGCGGGACCGAGCCGGACGGGTTCAAGATCACCAAACTGAAGCCGGGTCAGAAGGCACCGCAGTTCGTGGTGTTCAGCTTCGACGGGACCGGTTGGGACGAGAAGTGGCAGTACTGGTTTGGCATCATGCAGAAGGTCCCGCTGCATTTCACCGGATTCCTGTCCGGCACTTACATGCTCTCGGATCAGACCAAGGACAAATACACCGGACCGGGCCACGCCGTCGGCAAGTCATCCATTCCCTGGGACTCGGCATCCGACATTCCAGTGGAGATCAACAACCTGAACAAGTCGCTGTCCCTGGGCAATGAGGTCGGCAGCCATTTCAACGGCCACTTCTGCGACGACAACCCGCCGGGCGGCAACGACTGGAACGCCGACGACTGGAACAACGAACTCGACCAGTTCTTCGGTCTGGTGAAGAACGTCGACGTCAACAACGGGATCACCGCAAAACTCAACGTGACCGCACCGGAGATCAAGGGCGAGCGCACCCCCTGCCTGACCGGGCACAAGGAGGATCTGTACCCAGCCCTCGAGGCGCACGGCATGGACTACGACAGCTCGTTCACCAGAACCGGTCTGTCCTGGCCGGTGAAGAGCAACGACGGCAAGATCTGGGAAATGGGCATGTCCGAATTTCCGCTGCACGGCACCGGACACCCACTGATCACCATGGACTACAACTTCTACGCCCAACAGGAACCGGACACCGTGGCCGGCGGACCCGCCCCGTCAATGGCGCAGAGCAAGGCCGACTCCGCCCAGGTCCTCGCTACCTACGAAGACATGCTGAAGGCCGCCCAGACGGACGGAGTCCACGAACCGATCATCATCGGGAACCACTTCAACGATTGGAACAACAACGCGTACTCCGACGCGGTCGCGAACTTCGCGCTGGCGGAGTGCGGCAAACCCGGGGTGAACTGTGTGCCGTTCCGCGACCTGGTCGACTGGATGAACGCGCAGGATCCGAAAGTCATCGCCGCACTCCAGAACCACAAGTCGAACCTCGGTGGTTGCCCGTACGACAAGTGGCCAAAGTGCGACGGGTTGATCCAGTACTGATCGACCGTGCCGCTTGCTGCTGCGTGTGGCGCAGCACGATGCCGGACGCACAGCCTGAGATAATGGAACCTCAGTTCATTGAACAACCCTTTACTCGTCGACAGACAGCTGGTCGGCGAGGGAAGCCACTGGAGGATTTGTGACGAGACGGTCGTGGAAGACCCGGGCAAGAGTTGCGGCGGTAGCGATGTCGGCCGCCCTCATGGTCTCTGCCTGCACTTCCAACCCTGACGAAGCGGCGATCACGATCACGAGCAACATGTTCGTGACGGCCAAGCCGACACCGGGTTCGACGGCAGCCACGTCCACCGGCAAGAGCGACGCGACCACCAAGTATTCGTCTTCCGGCAAACCGACCACCAAGCCGGACCCGAGCAAGGCAACGACGTCCGCGGGGACGCCCGCCGGAGCGCTGCCGGACGGGTTCGTGCCCAAGAAGCTGAAGCCGGGTGAGAAGGCCCCGCAGTTCATCGTGGTCAGCTTCGACGGAGTGGGCTGGCACGAGAAATGGCAGTACTGGTTCGACATCATGAAAAAGGTGCCGTTCCATTTCACCGGGTTCCTGTCCGGGACGTACATGCTTTCCGACGCCACCAAGGCGAAGTACCAGGGGCCGGGCCACGGCCCCGGGAAGTCGTCGATCTCCTGGAACAGCGCCCAGCGACCTGCCGGTGCAGATCAACGACCTGAACCAGTCGCTGGCCCAGGGCAACGAGATCGGCACCCACTTCAACGGCCATTTCTGTTCCGACAACCCGCCGGGCGGCAACGACTGGAACACCGATGACTGGAACAACGAGCTGGACCAGTTCTTCTCCCTGGTGAAAAACGTCAACGCCAACAACGGTCTGCCGGCGACGACGAAACTGAACCTGGACCCGAGTGAGGTCAAGGGTGAACGGACCCCGTGTCTTGAAGGGCACGCCGAGGACCTGTTCCCGGCGTTGAAAGCCCATGGGATGACCTACGACTCGTCGTTCACCCGTCGCGGGATCTCCTGGCCGACGAAGTCGACGGACAACAAGATCTGGCAGATCGGCATGGCCGAGTTCCCGATGCACGGGACCAGCCATTTCCAGATCACCATGGACTACAACTTCTACTACACCCAGCGCAACGCCAGCTCCGACGGTGTCACCCCTGCGCAGAGCGCCACCGATTCCGCGCAGGTCCAGGCCACCTACCAGGACATGTACAACGCCACCTACCACGGGAACCGGGCCCCACTGATCCTGGGTAACCACTTCAACGCCTGGAACAACGACGCCTACTCCGACGCCATCGGAAATTTCGTCCTGGCCAACTGCGGCAAGCCCAACACCTACTGCGTCCCATTCCGCGACGTCATCGCCTGGATGAACGTCCAGGACCCCGCCCGGCTCGCCCAACTACAAGCCCAGGGCCCCGAACTCCAAGCCGGCTGACGGCACCGTCAGGCGCCTCCACCACGTCTCGATCCAGGTGCCAGACTGCTGGCATGGAGATCCATGATGCGCTGAATTTCGTGTCCCAGAACGATCGCACCGTGTTGGCCACCCGGCGGCGCGACGGCAGTTTGCAGATGTCGCCGGTCAATTCCGGCGTGGTCGACGGCAAGGTGGTGATCTCGAGCCGTGACGGCCTGGCGAAGGTCGCCAACCTCCGACGGGATCCGGCGGCCTCGGTGCTGGTGTTCACCGACGGGTTCTTCGGTTCGTGGGTCCAGGTCGACGGCCGGGCAGACATCGTCGACCAGCCAGACGCACTGGACCTGCTGGACCAGGTCTACCGCGCCATCGCCGGCGAGCATCCGGACTGGGCCGACTACCGGCGGGCGATGGTCGCGGACAAGCGGGTCGTCATCAGCATCACGCCCGAGCGGGCGTCCGGGCAGCTCGGATAGCTCAGGGGCGTCGCGTTCGCGGGGCGGCCACCGATTCCCGCTCGAACAGGGGCATCGGAATGCGATGCAGCTCGGCGGTTCTGTTGCTGTCCAGCAGCAACTCGACCGAGCGTCTGCCCAGTTCGAAATGCGGAATGGCGATGCTCGTCAGGTGGGGGCGGATCCACGATGCCAAATCCGAATCGTCGAACGAGATCACCGAGACGTCGCTGGGCACGGTCAGTCCGTACTCAGCAATGGCTTGATAGGCGCCAAGCGCCAGGCGATCGTTGAGGCAGATCAAGGCGGACGGACTGGCGCCAGAGGCGAGCAGGTCGCGGACGGCCTGATAACCCTGCTCCGGCCACCAGATCGTGTCCACCTGCCCGGCTAGCTCGAGCCCGGAACTGCGGAGTTCGTTGGCGATGCCGGTGCGCCGCTCGACGCCGGCCAGCACCTGAGCCGGGGTCTCGCCGATCAGGAAGATCCGGTCGGTATGCCCGGCTTCCAACAGGAGTCGGGCCGCCGTTCGGCCCCCTTCCAGTTCATCCGGCACCACTGCGCTGAAGCCCCGTGACCGGGCCACGCAGTTGAGCAGGACCACCGGCTGGTCACGGAGCGCGGGGGAAAGCTGTACCCGCCGGGTGTAGAGCGAGGCATAGACGAACCCGCCGACCCCGCGATCCAACATGTCCTGCACCAGACGCATTTCCACCTTCCGGTCGCCGCCAGTCTCCGCCACGAACAGCATGTGCTCGTGGCGGACCGCAGTCGCCAGCGAACCTCGGATCGCTTGGCCCGCAAAGACTTCGGTGGCCAACTGGTCGGAGATCAGCCCGATTGTCTGCGATTGGTGGTTCATCAGCGCCCTGGCCACCAGGCTCGGTCGGTAGTTCAGTTCCCGGGCGGCCTGCATCACGCGCTCCTGGGCCGCGGCGGAGATACGCATATCACGGCGGCCGGTCATCACGAACGAGGCGGTTGTCCTCGACACGCCGGCCCGGTCGGCAACCTGTTGCAGCGTAACGCGCGTCGATGTCACGCCGTGGCCACCTCCGGTCGCCGAAGTCGATACTCCGCCGACTGCGACACTATCCCGGCGCCGACCTTGGTCGTTGCCAAGGCTGAGGGCCGAGTCCGGCGGTCAGACGATCCAGACGGCATCGGCGAGTGTCGGACCAATTCGAACGGCTGGCTTCGCTACCGAATCGGAGATTCAACCGGTTGCATCGAATGATCACGCGGCGGTGGAACCCCGCGGTTCCCTGTGACGGGGCTCCTGGAGACAGCGAAATGCCCCCGAGCGCAGAGCTCGGGGGCATCCGGTCGAACACGACTCCCGGGCCGGCGATCAGGCCGCCGGTCCGGGAGCGCCATGCTGAATCAGCAGGCCGCCTTGTATGCGGCGGTCGTGGTGTCCACGTTGTTCTTGGTGATGATCGTGGACCCGGTCTGGATCTTCGGGGTGGTCGTTCCGCCGTCCAGCGCGGCGATGGCCTGGTCGAGTCCGTCGGTGCCGATGGTGGCCGGCTGCTGGGCGATGAGGGCCTGCACGGTGCCGGCCTTCAGGGCCGCGATCTGGTCCGGGCCGGCGTCAAAACCGACGATGCTGACCTTGCCGACTTTGCCGGCCTGCTTGATGCCGGTGGCGGAGCCCTCGGCTGCGAACAGGTTGGTGGCGAAGATGCCGACGATGTCGGGGTCCTTCTGCAGCGCGGCCGTCACCAGCTGGGCTGCAGTGGCCGGATCGTTGTGCGAATACTGCACGCCGAGGTCGGTGAAACTGGAGTCGGCCTTGGCCGCGTCCTCGAAGCCCTTCACCCGGGCATCAGTGGTGGAGATACCGGGATCGACGGAGATCGCCAAAACCTTGCCGCCCTTGGGGTTCAGGGCCTTGATGGCGGTGAAGGCCGCCTTCCCGCCGCCGAGGTTGTCGGACGAGACCTGGGACACCGCGAACGACGGGTCGTTGACCGTGGTGTCGACGAGCACGATCTTGATTCCGGCCGCGGCGGCCTTGGCCAGCGGGGCCTGCATGGCTTTGACGTCGGTCGGGGCGATCAGGATGGCGTCCGGCTTGGAGGACACCACGGAGTCCAGGATCGGAGTCTGCAGAGTCGGGTCGAACTTGGTGGCACCCTGGGTGTTCACCGTGACGCCGAGCTTCTTTGCTTCGTCCTGGATGCCGCACTGCATCGTGATGTAGAAGTTGTCACCGGCTACGCCCTGGATGAACGAGACCTTGTAGTCCTTCTTGGCCTTGGTCGGTGCAGCCGCACCGCCCGACGAACCGGCGGCCGAGGACGCCGGCGCTGACGACGCCGCGCCGGAGGCGGGTGCCGAAGAGGCCGCCGAAGAGGCCGCCGAGGATGCCGGAGCTGCAGCCGAGGATGCCGGAGCGGCCGCAGATGCAGCCGCGGATGATGATGCGCTGGAACTCGAGTCCGAGGGCTTGGACGACGAGCACGCTGCCAATGCCAGCGTCAGTGCGGCGCCGGCGGCGACGCCGAGGACGAGGGACCGCTTCATTGCGTTTCCTTTCACTTTTTCGCGCTGGGCTTTTTAGCCGAGCGTCGGGAGGATTTCGCGCCGCGGAGAGCCGCCGCACGTCGGGTCTGGTCGATGTAGACAGCGGCAATCAGGACGACGCCGACAGCGACTCCCTGCCAGAACGGCTGGACGCCGATGATGACGAATCCGGATTGCAGTACGGCCGGGATGAAGAGTCCGACAACTGTGCCGAACATGGAGCCCTCGCCACCGAAGACCGACGTGCCACCGATGACCACTGCAGCGATGACGTTGAGGTTGGTCAGCGACTGTCCGGCAATCGTGGTGGTACCGAACTGGGCGAGGTAGAGCACGGCACCAACGCCGGCGAGAACGCCGGCGAAACAATAGACAGCGATCAGGTGCCTATCGACTTTCACGCCCACACGTTTTGCCGCCTCCGCGTTGGAGCCGATGGCGAAAGTGTACCGACCGAATTTGGTCCGGTGCAAGCAAATTCCACCGATAACAACAACGATAAGGGCAACAAATGGTAACGCCGGTACACCGAGCACCTTCGTATAGATCCCGAAGTCGGTGAGCGCTGATTCGTCGAGCGTGATGTTCAGACCCTGGGTGATGACCTGCGACAAACCCAGTGCGGCCGACAGCGTACCGAGTGTCACGATGAAGGGCGGAACCTTCGCCTTGGCCACCAGGAAGCCGTTGATGAAGCCCCAGGCGCCGCCGGCCACCAGGCCGGCGAGAATTCCGACGAAGACCGCCCCTGCGCTCGAGCCACCCATGGCCTCGATGACCTTTGCGGAAATCACCGATGCGAAGACGAGAACGGAGCCGATCGACAGGTCGATGCCCGAGGTGATGATGATGAAGGTCATGCCGACACCGAGAATGGCCAGCACCGAGACGTTCTGGCTGATCAGCGAGAAGTTGGCCGCGGAGAAGAACTTCGAGCCGCCGGCGATGGCGAAGAAGGCGACGATGACGACCAGGACACCGAGAATCCACACCGACTGCAGATTCAGCAGTCGTCGGATGGTCGATTCGCCTTCTTCGTCGTCGATCGCGACGTCAGTGGCTGTGGGCGAGATGATTGTCATGCCGCACTTCCCTTCGGCAGATCCAGGGCACCGGTCATGGCACCGACCAACATCTCTACGCTCGCGTCCTTGGTCTGGATGGTTGCGACGCGTGAGCCGAGGCGCATGACCTGAACCCGGTCGGAGACCTCGAGCACATGCGGCATGGAGTGCGAGATCAGCACAACTGCAATGCCTTTGTCGCGCACTCGCTTGATGGTTTCCAAGACGTTCTTGGTCTGCACCACGCCCAGGGCGGCCGTCGGCTCGTCGAGGAAGACGACCTTGGATGCCCAGGCTATGGCCCTGGCAATGGCGATGCCCTGCCGTTGCCCACCGGACATGGACCCGACCGGCGCGGTCAGTGACCGCACGGTCGCGCCGAGCTCATCGAAGAATGCGCGTGACTGCTTGCGCATTTCCTTGTTGTCCATGAAGCCGAGTTTGCCGAGGAATCCCTTCGCCGGCAGTTCCCGACCGAGGAAGACGTTCTGCGCCGGATCGAGATGCGGGGCCAGCGCCAGGTCCTGGTACACCACCTCGATGCCGAGCTCGGAGACCTGCTGTGGAGTGGTCATCTCGATTTCTTTGCCCTCGAAAAGGATCTCACCTTCGTCGAGGTCCAGGTTGCCCGAGAGTGCCTTCACCATCGTCGATTTGCCGGCGCCGTTGTCGCCGATCAGGGCGACCACCTCGCCGGCGTTGATATCGAAATCCGCACCGTCGAGGGCTCGGACATGGCCGAAGCTCCTCGACAGACCGCGAGCTTCAAGGATGGGGGTCACCGCGCTGTCACCTCCGTGTATGGGCGCGCACGCCCGTCGATCACCTGGACCAGGTTGTCCAGGCGACGCTTTCCCTCATCCGCCAGGAATGCCTGGCGGGTCTGCCTTTCCATACCGACTGCGTCCTTCCAGATGGAGCGGCCGGCGATGAAGCCGCTGGTGCCACCCTCGTCACAGGAGACCCGCAGTGCGGCCGCGAACTCGTCGAAAGCAACGCCGGCGGAGAGCACGGCCCACGGGCCCTTGATCGAGTTGGCCAACCGGCGGCAGGAGGCGGCGTCACCGGGGTACTCGAGCTTGATCAGATCCGGCTTCAGCTCGTCCAGCAGTACCGCGGCCTCGATGATCCGATCGGCCTTCTGGGCCGGCGTGGCGGCGTCCTCGCCGGCGAGCGGAAAGATGAGATTCTCGATGACGCTGGGGATTCCGGCCTCGCGGCAGTCGGCGATGACCTCACGGACTACCTGCAGCACTTCGGCTGTCGTGTCCACGCCGTCGGGTCCAGGCTTCCGGTCGGCGCGCAGCTGGACGTAGAACTTGAGCGCATCGCCACCCTGATCCTTGACCCACTGGGCGTTCAGAGCCGGGTCGCGGTGGCCCCGCGGCTCGCCGTTGATGGTGCCGCGTTCGGATGGCTCGGCGGCGACGAGCACGCCGTACGCCGGGCCTTCAGCGGGCAGCAACTTGAGGGCCGGCGTGCCGAAGGTCGGGTCGAGCAGATAGCCGGAGGCGCTGCCGCGCAACGCCTGCACGGTGTCGGCCTTGATCTGCACCAGTTCCTCGTCGGACGGATCCGGGACGCCGACGGCGTGGTACATCCGCTTGAGGGTGTTGCGCTGGTCCATTGCGACGATGGCGAAAGTATCCTGGCTGGTCGCAATGCCCGCAAGACCGGTCTTGGTGGTGGAGCCTGTCATGTGGTGATCTCCTCGAAGGTCCGTGCGTGGGATGCCGTCGGGGTGACGGCCTGGGTGTAACGGGCAGCGAACTGTGCACTGGGCCCGTTCGGTGCCAGCACAGAATTCGCGCTGTGGTCACCTGTGGTGGAGAGCTCCGCTGCCGCGATCGCGGCGTGGGCGGCAAACATGGTGGCGCCGAATGCGCCTGCCTGCGAACGATCCGAGAACCTGACGTTCGGAAGAGATGCAGCTTTCGACCGACGGACGGACTTCATCCTGGTCCAGCCGCCGGCCACCACCACTGCGGTGGCCGGGCCGATCTCGGCGGCCATCAGATCCAGACACCTCGCGGCTTCGTCCACCCCGTGATCCAGCGTGGCCAGCCAGATCGCCGCCGGGGTGACCGCGTCGCTGGTCACGCTGATCCGGAGCGTCCCGTCATCGTTGGCCGCCCCCCGCACCACGATCCCTTCGGTGGCCGGGGATCCACTGAGCGAGGCCGCTTCGGCCAAATCGCAGGCGGCCCCGTCCAGCTCGTTGCGCCGTTCGCCGCTGCCGGCGCCCAGCATGTCCAGGGTCCGGCGAAGCAACAGACCCGCCTTCGTGCCGCCGAGCAGCAGTCGTCGCCCAGCCAGCACGTGGTGCACCGAATTCACTCCGGCGGACGCCAGTCGGTCTCGTGCATCGCGGTCCAGGTTGCCCTCCACCGACCGAACGAGAGCCTCTGCGGTGCCGAAGGAATCAAAGATCTCGTGGGCGCCGGTAGTGCCACAGCCGACCGCCGCGACGGGATGGTCGTGCCCGGCGATGGTCAATACCGCGCCGTGCACCGCCGGTGGGACTGCCGGTCCGGTGGCGCGCCCGAGTGGCGTGCCGGCCACCACCAGCGGCGGGATGAGCGAGGCCGGCGCCTGGATCGCAGCCAGGGCATCCGGCCACAATTCGCCTGAATCCTGGTCCAGCAGGCCTGTTCTCGCGGCGAGTGACATCTCGGAGGCGCGGACCCCGCCGAGTCGATGCACCAGGAACTCCGGAACGTTCAGCCATTGCTTGCCGGCCAATTCTGTGCCTTGCGAACGCATCCAGGCCAGCTTGGCGATGGTGGCGAGAGCGGAAACCGGCAGGCCGGTCCGGCCGCAGAACTCGGCGAGCAGCGCGGCCGGGAGCTGCCTGATCTCCGCGCCACCCCGCGGATCGAACCAGGCCAGGATCGGGTACAGCGCCGTACCGCTCTCGTCCAGCAGGACGCCGGCTTCAGCCATTCCCGTGATGGCTATGGCCTCGACGGTGACCGGCCCGACTTTGGCTCGTGCTTCGGTTGCGGCGCGGTCCAGCAGGGCGAAGACCCCGGCCGCGAGCATTTCCGGATCTGTGTCGGTGAAGGTGCCCCCGTGATTGCGCCAGCTCGTCGGGGTGGAGACCGCGGTGATCTCCTGTCCCTGCAGCGTGGTCACGAGGACCTTGGAGTCCGAGGTGCCGACGTCGACGCCCAGTAGTACCGGCACGGCAGCCGATTCGCTCGTCATGTGGCCGCCAACAATGTCGCGGGCCAGCCGGCGCCGGGACGGCAGGCGATGAACTGCAGGTCCCCGGACACCGACCAGTCACCAAAACCGGCCGGGATGGCGAAGACCTGGCCTCGTTGTGCGACAACGGATTCACCGCGGGAAGAGACGATCTGCCCGGAACCGGCGAAGACCACGCCAACCGCGAAGCCGGCGGGCAGGCCGGGCGATGTCCCCGACTCCGGCGCCAGCAGATCCAGCCGGAAGAACAGGTCGGCAGCCGACGGCAGCAGCCGCTGCGGCAGCGGACCGGTGCCGGTCGGATCGGTGTGCACGATGAGGGCGGCGAGGTCTCCGGGCGAGAAGGCGTGATGATTTGTCGCGCTCAGCGCCAGCGGCATACCCAGGTCCAGGTGCGACTCCTCGCGCGTGGAGGTGGTCACCGACCATTCCAGCAGGATCGAGAAGTCGGTCGGTTCCTGCACTTCGGCCACGAACACACCGTCTCCGATGGCATGGGCAGTGCCGGCCGGAACCAGGATCCCGTCTCCCGGCTTGACGTCGATCCTGTTCATCCGGGACAGCATCCAGTCGGAGTCCTGTGCGTCGACCCGGCGGCTGAGCTCGGCCGGGTCGACGTCTTCGGTGAAGCCCAGCCAGACAGATGGCGAGTCGCCGGACGTGGCCAACACGTACCAGGCCTCGGTCTTTCCGTACGGGCAGTTCAGGTGGGAGGTGGCGAAAGCACGATCCGGATGGACGTGCACCGGCAGTCGCTGAGCGGGGTCGAGCAGCTTGACCAGAATTCCGTTGTCACCGCTCGGCCCTTCGTCGCTCCCGAGCCAGCCGATCGGATCGGCGGCGATGAGATCTCGCAACAGTTCGCCATTCTCGGTGCGGCTGGGGCCGACCCCTGGCTCACCGGCTCGGAAGGTCGTTGCCGCCAGCCATTCCTCCGGGCGGCGGGGGGAGGGCATGTCGACGCCACGGAGTTCGGCGATCCGCTCGCCACCGAGATAGAAATGATCGATGATGTTGGGCGGCATCACTATCGGCTGCATGGTGCTAACTCTCCTGATCCTCGCGGTACCACACTGACGGGCAGAACGATGGTGGTCGACTCGTCGGGTTCGCCGCGCATCCGGGCCAACAGCAGGTCGACGGCGGCTTCGGCGATCGGGGTGGGGTCCTGGTCGACGATCGTGACCGCCGGCTCGAGGGAATCGGCCAGGGCGAAGTCGCCGAAGCTGATCATGGCGATGTCCGTCCGCAGGCCCTGGTGCAAGGCTCGCACCACCCCGAGGCTGGCCCGCGGGTTGGACGAGAACACCGCAGTAGGTGGATTCGGCAGGGCGAGCAGTTCGGCCGTGGCGGCAGCGGCCGGCTCCGGCTCGCCACATCCGTTGCGTATCAACGCTTCGTCCACGTCGATGCCACCGGCCACCAATCCGTCGAGGTAACCCAGTCGCCGCTCGGCGATCGTCGGCAGGTCGTCGTTGTCGCCGATGAAGGCGATCCGTCGGTGGCCGCCGGCGATCAGGTGGTCGATGGCCGCCTTTGCGCCGGCTCTGTCCTGCACCAGAACCGTGTCGTAGCCGGGCAACTCCCAGCCGCGGTCCACCAGCACCACCGGCAGGCCACCGGTCAGGTCCGGAATGTAGGAATGGTCGTCCCCGTTGGGCGCGATCAGCAGGGCGCGGACGTTCTGACCCGCGAGCCGGGCGACCTGCCCGCGCTCTCGTGCGCTCGAGCGCCCGGTGGAGGCAATCAGCACGCTGATGCCCTCGGCCAGCATCCGTTCCTCGATGACCGAAACCAGTTTCGCGAAGAAGGTGTCGGCGATGGAATCGATGATCACGCCGATCGCGTCGCCGCTCCCGGTGCGCAGCGAATGCGCGACCGAATTGCGGACGTAGGCGAGTTCGGAAACGGCAGCCAGCACCCGGGCCCGGGTGCTGTCGGAGACCTGCTCGGACCCGTTGACCACCCTGGACACCGTCTTGATCGAAACACCGGCAACTCTGGCCACGTCGTAAACCGTTGCGCGGCCGATCATCCGGCCACCTCACGGATATCGATCTGCTCGGCCCGGATCGCCTGGAACAGCTGCTCGGCCCGGCGGTGGTCGAGCCGGCCGGCGGTTGTCGTCTCGCAGGACGCGGACGCGGTGGCCATCCCGCGGCGGACGATGTCGACGTCGGATGCGCCCGCAACGAGGGCGAGACCGGCACCGGCGGCGAAACAATCACCCGCGCCGATCGGGTTGACGACGCTCACCGGCTGGGCGGGTAGCCACCAGGCGCTGTCGGCGGTACACAGCGCTGCGCCCGCAGCGCCGGCTGTCACCACGGCTCGGACGGCACCTGCTGCGTGCAAGGCCCGGGCGGCCAGCACCGCCCGCTCGGCAATGTCGTCGCCCTCTTCGTGAACCTGCTCGTCCACCCGGCCGAACAACAGGCCCTCCGCCTCGGAGAGGTTGGGGGACACCAGGTCCGGGCCTGACTTCAAGGCCTCACGCAGGACCGCGGGGGCCGCGTCGACGATGACCGGAACGCCGGCCCGGTGGCCGATGTCGACCAGTTGACGGTAGCCGTCATCCGGAACACCGGGCGGTAGCGAACCGGAACAGATCAATACCTGCGCACCAGGGACTCGCTCGGCGATCAGAGTGGTGAACCGGTTCCAGTGGGCCGGATCGACGTCCGGTCCACGACCGTTGATCACGGTGACCCGCCCGTCGTTCTCGAGCAGGATGCTGGCGACGCGGAGGACTCCGCTCACCGGGACGGGATGGAAAAGGATGCCTTCGCCGGCAAGCATGTTCTCGAGGCGTTCGCCGTCCTCGTCCGGAAGAAGGCCGGCGATGGCGGGCGTGGTCCCGAGAGCCTTGGCCGCCCTCGCTACGTTGACCCCTTTGCCGCCGGCCGACGTGTCGGTCGCCGTAGCTCTGGCCACGGTGCCCGGCCGTAGTGCAGCGAGCCGGATGGTGATGTCGAGAGACAGGTTGGGCGTAGCGATGAGCATCTGCGCCTCCTGCCACTGCCGGCGGCCTCGGTGGCGCCTGCGGTCATTGCTGCCGGGGTGAGCGGCTGGACCAATCGGACGTCGGGTCCAGATGATCCCCACAACGCTTGACAGCGTTGTCATTTACTGCCCGGCAATGAGCCCTGAACGCTGCTCACCGGTACTGCGGGCTTGGTAGGAGCCACTCTGCCCCGCCAGTGACAGCGTTGTCAATGGCCGACACAAGGCCGTCCGGTTACGGTTTGATAACCGTCCGACATTAGGAATGCAGGCTTGGGAAACGGGATTTTCGACGCCGGCTTTCTCGATCGATTCAGTAGATCCGGACAATGGCTCTCTTCGGAAGCCTTTGCGGTTCAGTGGATCCGCTGGTCCACCCACGATGTGCGTCCCGATCCGCGTCCCGATGAACGGTGCGATGGCTACCGCCCGATCACACCGCCAACGTCGGTCGACTGGTGCCTCCGCCTCGATCCGGAAGCGAAGGGCACGGTCTGCTGCGTCTGACTCGACAGCAGGGCGGTATCGAAGAGTTCGTGACTGGCCAGCGCCTCGCCCGGCGTGGCGCAACCGAAAGCGTCGCCGAGTTCACCCGCTCGCTCAGCGAAGTACGCCGCCCACATCTGCAGCAGGGCGTCCGTGAAGCCGAATTCGAAGATGGGGCCCGTGATGGTGGGCTGCGCCGACTGGCTGCCCGCCATCCGCTCCTCCCAGACCTGCTGGCCGTCCCGAACGGTCATCACCTTCAACGACTGGGGGTAGCGGGTACTGAATTCGACCCCGCCGTCCATGCCGACCACCCGCATCCGCCAGGTGTTCATCTCGCCGGGCGCGATTCGCTTGGTTTCCAGGGTCAGTGGGAAGTCACCGGCCGCTGCGGAAACCCGGGTGGACAGCGTGGCGTTCTCGATGGTGTCGCAGATGGCGATGCCGCCCTTGCCGTCCGGTCGGCTGGGCACCAGTTCCTGCAGCTGCGCGAAGACTGAGACCGGTTGCCAGCCAAGGCGCAAGGGCACGTGGGTGACATGCATACCCAGGTCGCCCATGACCCCGATCTGGCCGCAGAACTGGGTCTGCCGCTTCCAGTTGATGGGCTTGTCGACGTTGAGATCCGAAGAGTGCAGGAACGAGAAGTTGGCTTCGATCACCCGGCCGATCCGGCCCTGTTGGATGAAGTCGATCGCCTGCTGCACGCCTGGATAGAACGGCATCTCGCTGGAGCACCGGACAAAGGCGCTCGATGCGGAGATACCGTCGACGATCGAGGCCGCGGCGCCCGGGTCGATACCGAACGGTTTCTCGCCGAGGAAATCAATTCCGGCCGCGGCGATGTCGCGGTAGACCTGCTCGTGCAGGTGGTGCGGCACGGCTACGTAGACGACGTCGACCGACCCGTCCAGCAGCTGCCGATAGTCGTCGGTCAACGTCTGCACGGACGACACTCGCCGGAACCAGTCCAACGCCGGAGCGTTGACGTCGCAGACCGCGGTCAGCTGCGGATCCACGGCTGAATGCTGCAGCGCAGACCACCGTCCGAGCGCGCCGGCCAATTCCTTACCCATCAGCCCGGCGCCGATCACGCCGACCCTGACCTGCTCGCGTGTTGTCATGATATTTCTCCGGTCTTCGGGCAGACGCTCATGGTTGCTTCCGCGCGATGCTCGCTCATGGTCAGGACTCCGCTCCGATCAGGGTGAGGGCCTGCTCCACCGAGGCGTTCTCGTGCAGCACGGCCATCAGGGCGTTGGTGATGCCGGCCGGATCCTGGTGCTGGATGATGTTGCGGCCATAGACGATGCCGGTCGCGCCTTGGTCCAGGACGTCCGCCGTGCGCTGCAGCAGGACGTCGTCGGCGACACGACCGCCACCGCGGACCAGCACGGGAATTCCGGCGGCCACCTCGACAACCCTGTGATAGTCGGAGATCTCGTCCGTCGGGTCAGCCTTGATCAGGTCGGCGCCGAGCTCCACGGCCTGCCGGACCAACGCGGTGATCCGGTCGAGGTCGCCGTCCACCAGGTAGGCACCGCCAGAGTTGTTGGCGCGCATCACCAATGGCTCGACCATCAGCGGGATCGCCAGCTTCGTGCTCTCGGCGCGCAGGGCGAGGACGTTGCGTATGCACTGTTCCTTGAGCTCGGGCTGTCCGGGGATGTCGAAGATGTTGACCACCAGGCAGGTCGCGTCCAACTGGGCGGCGGTCTGTGCGGAGTTCTCGATCGGAATGCTGAAGACGCGGTCCGGCAGTTGCGCGCCGTAGACATTGGCGACGTCGGACCGCAGGACCAGGCTCGGTTTGAATCGCCCCGGCCGGCTCTGCAGCAGGCGGGCCTGACCGATCGTCAGCTGGATCGCGTCGGGCGCGGCCGCCACCAGGGTGTCGATGGCCGCCGTCAGGTCAGCGATCCCGTTGAGAAAGGCCGGTTCGCCGAAGAATCCGTGGTCGACCGCGACATCGAGCAGACGCCCGGACGTGGGGTTGAAAAGTCGATTGAGTTTGTACTGGATCATCGTTGCCGACTTTCTTGTGGGGGTTGTTGCACCGTGGATTTCTTGGGTGAGCGACGTGCTGGGGATTCAGAACCGCGGAGAACCGTCGTGGTCGGCAGGGTGAGATGCCGGCTGGGTGAGCGGTCGCCGGCGATGCGGCTCAGCAGCAGCTCCGCGGCCAGCCGGCCCATCTCGGTCACGCTGTGCGCGACCACGGTGACCGCCGGCGAGACGAGGGTGGCGGCCTCGAAGTCGTCGAAACCGACGATCGGGCGGCGCGTTCCGGCGTCCCGGAAGGCCCGGAGTGCACCCATGCAGGCGCGGTTGTTGGCTGCGAATACTGCGTCTACCGGGCTCCCGGACTGTAGCAACGCGGTGACTGCAGCGCACACCTCCTCGGTGGTGCGGACACCGTCGAGGACCAGCCCATCATCGGCACGCATGCCGGCTGCTTTGTGGGCGGCCAGGTAGCCGCGGTACCGGCCGGCGATGGTGGGTAGCGCCAGTCGTTCGCCGATGAAGGCGATGTGTTCGCATCCCGACTCGATCAGCAGGGCGCAGGCGTCGCGTCCGCCGCCTTCGTCGTCGGCGACGATGGAGTCGGCGTCGATCTGTGGGTCGAGTCGGTCCAGCATGACCAGCGCGGGTACCTCCCTGGCCAGGGCCGGCCAGCGGCTGCCCGGGTCGCTCGGGGGCACCACGATCAAACCGTCGACGCGTCGCTCGATGAGTTGTTCGACCAGCCGGCAGTATTGGTCGGGGTCCTCCTCCGAACTCGCGGCCAGCAGCAGCAGACCCTGTTGGCGCAGGGCGAGTTCGATGCTGCGGGTCAGCGTGGCGTAGAACGGGTTGGCCACATCCTCGATGATCAGACCGACCAACTGTGAACGCTGGCCTGGCCGGATGCTGGCCGCCGCCAGATTGCGTCGGAAGTGCAGCGCGACAATCGCTTCGGCGATCCGAGCGGCGAGCGTTGGGTCGATGTTCTTCTCGCCGTTCACATATCGGCTGACCGTCTTCAAGCTGGCACCGGCGGCCCGAGCAACGTCGGTCATGGTGGCACGTCGGCTCTCCGCATCGCCGCGCACGCTCACCTCGCTCGTCCTGAGACAACGTTGTCTCAGGAAGTTTGCCCGCATCAAGGACCAACTGTCAAGCAGCCGGGTAGGGCCCATCGACCCATTCGGGGCAGAATCGCTTCCGTGCGCAACTCCGAGTCCCCGGCCCGCCTGGCCTACGTCGTCGCTGGGCCCGCGGGGAGCGGGAAGAGCACATTGGGACGCGCACTGGCGTCGGTCACCGGCGCCACCGTGATCGACCAGGACATCGCGACCAATCCGCTGATGGCGGCCTTGGCTGCGATCGTCGGGGCCGGCGACGACCTCGATCATCCGGCTCTGCGCGGCCCGATTCGTCAGGCCCGCTATCAGTGCGTCATCGACATCGCAAGCGACAACGGCAGACTCGGTCGGGACGTGGTGATGATCGCGCCGTTCACCGCCGAGATTTCAGCGGCCGCAGCCTGGTCGGAGCTGTCGCGGCAGCTCTCCCCGGCGCGCGTGGTGCTGGTCTGGGTGACCGTGCCGCCCGCGGTAGCACTGGCTCGCCGGCAACAACGCAATCTCCCGCGCGACCGCTCGGCCCGGGTTGTCGCAACACCAGCGCGGACGCTGTTGCCCGTGGTCGACTTCCTGCCGGCATCCGGCGAGGTCGAGCCGTTCGGCGAGGCCAGGCGTATCGCCCACTTGGCTGGTCAGCGCAAATCGTGAGCGCACTCCGGGCCGTCGAAGCGGCGCGGATATGGTGACGACTGTGGAACAGCGATGGGCCTACCTGGGGCCGGAAGGCACCTTCACCGAGCAGGCCGTGCAGTCGATGCTGGCCAGGACGCCGGAGATCGACGTCGAGTTGAAGCCGGCGGTCGGGGTGTCCGCTGCCCTGGAAGCACTGCGTGCCGGTGAAGCCGATGCCGCGTGTGTGCCCTTGGAGAGCTCTGTCGAGGGCGGTGTGCCGCTGACCCAGGACGAGCTGACCCATGGCCCCCCGTTGATGATCACGGCCGAAGCCTTTGTGCCGGTGACCTTTCACCTGCTGGTACGGCCCGGAACGACTATCGAGGGCATCCGGTCCGTCGGTTCCCACCCGCACGGGCACGCGCAGGTGCGCGACTGGCTCGCCCAGCACCTGCCCGCCGCGGAGATCGTGGTGACGTCCTCGACGGCGGCCGCAGCGGCAGCGGTGGCCAGGGGCGAAATCGACGCCGCGGCGGCCGCACCGGTGGCCGGTCGACGGCATCGGCTGACCCCACTCGTCCAGGACATCGGAACGGTCAAAGACGCCACGACGCGGTTCGTGCTGTTACGTCTGCCGGGTCCACCACCGCCACCTACCGGTAATGATCGGACGTCGTTGATCGTTTCGGTCAACAATCAGCCGGGCGCGTTACTCAGCGTGCTGGCCGAGATCGCCGGTCGCGGGATCAACATGACCAGGCTCGAATCGCGACCGACCCGGAGCAAACTGGGAGAGTATGTGTTCCTGATCGACGCCGATGGCCACATCGCCGAACCGGCGATGGCGGACATGGTCGCGGCGCTGATCCGGCGCTCCGCGATGATGCGCTGGCTGGGTTCCTACCCACGGATGGCCGGTATCAACGTGCCCGCGCCTGATTTCGCCACGGGCGACTCCTATGATGCGGCAGCGCAGGCCGTCTCGCGTTTGCTCAGCGGTGATGCGCAGGAGCCCCACTGATGCGTCTGGTTCTGATCCGTCACGGTCAAACGCCGTCGAATGTGCTCGGCCTCCTGGATACCGTTCCGCCCGGCCCAGGGCTGACCGAGCTCGGACTCGGCCAGGCCGCAGCCGTTCCGGAGACGGTCGCGGGCGAACCGATCGAGCTCATCTACGCCTCGACGGCAGCCAGGGCGCAGTTGACGGCGGCTCCGTTGGCGGCGGCCCGCGGGCTGGAGATCCGGGTTCGCGATGGCCTCCGGGAGATCGCGGCCGGTGGTTGGGAGATGCTCGGCGACGACGAGTCGGTGCACGGCTATCTGCGGCTGATCGGTGGCTGGATGGCGGGCCGGTTGGATGAGCGGAGCCCGGGGCCGAACGGCGAGAGCGGCCGAGAAGTAGTGGAGCGCTTCGACGAGGTGATCGCTGAGATCGCCGCGACCGGCGCCGCGGGTGCGGCGGTCGTCGCGCATGGGGCGGTGAACCGGCTGTGGGCCTCCTTGCGCGCCGAGAACCTGGATGACGAGTTCGGCGCCACCCACGCCCTGCGCAACACCGGCATCGTCGTGCTGTCGGGTGACCTGTCACGAGGGTGGACCGCGGTGTCCTGGACCGGGTCCGAGCTCGACGGACTCGGCGGTGCTGACCGGGCGGCCGGCCCAGGCGCGACTCCGATCGACGAAGATCCGTTCGACGATCCGATACCGGTTCCGGAACGCCCCTGATCGCGGCCCGGATATCCTCGTCAGATGAGCGGTCCCGCTATCGACCCGAAGGATCTCCGGGTTTCCGATGAGGAGCGTTTTCACGTGCTCTCGTTGCTGGAGAAGGCGACTGGCCGTGGCCTGATCGATCTGGGGGAGTACAGCCGACGTAGCGCCCTGGTCGTCGCGGCCAAGACGCGATCGGATCTCAATGCCGTGCTGATCGATCTGCCGGGTCTGCGCGTCGCCGGGCGCACCGTCGATGCCGCCTCGGCGGCGACCCAGACACCGTTCCGGTCGACGCCAGGTTTCTCCGGCGCGCCGTCGATGGCGGCCGGCGGAGTGCTGGAGCTGACCGGCTGGGGATCGCGGTCGTTCAAGGGGCACTGGCTGGTTCCGGCCCACATTCTGATCGGCGGGTTCGGCGCCAGCACCAAGCTGGACTTCACCCAGGCCACCCTGACCAGTACCACGGTGACTGTGGAATTCCAGTCGAACTTCGGCGGCTCCACGGAATTCATCCTGCCGCGGGGTGGCTCCGTCCGGTTCGAGGGTCTGGCCATGCGCGGTGGCAGTGTGAACAACAAGATCCCGCCGGGTGGCAGCGGCGTATTCGATCTGCTGCTCACCGGCACGAAGAAGGGTGGCTCGGTGTCGATTCGACAGGCAAGACAGGGCTTTTTCAGCAGATAGTTCGATGGTGCCCGATCGATACCCGCTCGTCGGCTCGCAAAGGAGCGATCTCGTTGCACGACAGGACCTTGACGATCCAGAATCGGCTCACCCGCATGCTCCTCGAACGGATCAAACCCGCCGTCCACACGCCGGTCGCGGGTTTGCAGGTGCAGGCCTGGCACGTCGAGGGTGGCCAGGGTGAACCGGTGTCGGCGGCTCGAGCCCTGCAGGCGTCCTACGCACCATTTGCGGTCGGGCAGCCATGGGGTCCACCGTGGGGAACCAGTTGGTTCCATCTCGCCGGCTCCATACCGGCGTCGGCCGCCGGGAACCGGATGGAGGCCGTCGTCGATCTGGGCTGGGCCGCCCATTCGCCCGGATTTCAGGCGGAAGGCCTCGTCTTTCGACCCGACGGCTCGGTGATCAAGGGCCTCAACCCGTTCAACAGCTGGATTCCGATCGTGGACGATGCGGTCGGCGGCGAATCGGTTGATCTCTACATCGAGGCCGCGGCCAACCCGATGATCCAGGAGCCGTACCTCTTTCGCCCCACTCGCTTCGGTGAGAAGTCCACCGCCGGAACGGATCCGATCTACCGGTTGGCCCGCGCCGACATCTCGATCCTGCAGGAGCAGGTATGGGAGTTGGTGGCGGACCTCGAGGTATTGGGGGGTCTGGCCGCCTCGCTGGCCGACACCGATGCCCGTCGAGCCGAGATCCTGTTCGCCGTCGAGCGGTCCCTGGACCGGCTGGTGCTCGATGACGTTGCCGGTTCGGCTGCCCGGGCCAGATCGGAACTGACCGCGGTGCTGGCCAGTCCGGCGGCGGCGTCCGCGCACCGGATCACTGCCGTCGGGCATGCCCACATCGACTCGGCCTGGCTCTGGCCCGTCCGGGAAACTGTTCGCAAGGTGGCCAGAACGACGTCGAATGTCGTCGATCTGCTCGACACCCACCCGGATCTGGTCTACGCCATGTCGTCCGCACAGCAGTACGAGTGGATCGAGCAGCATCATCCCGCCGTGTTCGCGCGGGTGGCCGAGCACATCGATGCCGGCCGGTTCGTTCCCGTCGGCGGGATGTGGGTGGAGTCGGACACCAACATGGTCGGCGGCGAGGCCATGGCCCGTCAGTTCGTCTACGGAAAGCGTTACTTCCTAGAGCATTTCGGGATCGAATGCCGGGAGGTGTGGCTACCGGACTCGTTCGGCTACTCGGCGGCGTTGCCCCAGATCGTCTCGCAGGCCGGTTGTGAATGGCTGCTCACCCAGAAGATCTCGTGGAACACCGTCAACACCTTTCCGCACCACACGTTCTGGTGGGAGGGCATCGACGGCACCCGGGTCTTCACCCACTTCCCGCCGGTCGACACCTACAACTCGGAGCTATCGGGTGTCGAACTCGCGCACGCGGCGGCGAACTTTCGGGAAAAGGGCAGCGCCGGAACGTCATTGGTGCCGTTCGGCTGGGGCGACGGCGGGGGTGGCCCGACCAGGGAGATGATCGGCCGGGCCCGCCGGACGGCTGATCTCGAAGGGTCGCCACGCGTCAAGATGCGGGCGCCATCCGAGTTCTTCGAAGGCGCCCAACAGGAGTATTCCGATGCACCGGTGTGGGCCGGTGAGCTGTACCTGGAGATCCACCGCGGGACGTACACATCGCAGGCCAAGACCAAGCAGGGCAACCGACGCAGCGAACATCTGTTGCGTGAGGCGGAACTGTGGTCGGCCACGGCGGCGTCGCGTGGCTTGCTCACCTATCCATACGACGCGCTCGAGCGGATCTGGAAACTGGTGCTGCTGCAGCAGTTCCACGACATCCTGCCGGGCAGCTCGATCGCCTGGGTCCATCGGGAGGCCGAGGCGAACTACGCCCGGGTCGCCGTTGAGCTCGAAACGCTGATCGACGCGGCGTTGCAGGCGTTGACCGATGGCGATCGGACCGAGGTGGTCGAATTCAATGCCTCTCCGTTCCCGGTCAATGGTGTTGCGTCGCTCGGCGCCTCCTCGGCCACCCCGGCCACCCGGGCGGTGAGCGCCACCCAGCGCGCCGGCGAGGTCGTGCTGGACAACGACGTACTGCACGTCGTCATCGACGAGCGTGGGCTCATCGTCTCGCTTCGTGACCTGGCTGCCGACCGCGAGATCTTGCCGCCCGGGGCCGTCGCGAATCTGTTGCAGTTGCACACCGATTTTCCGAATCAGTGGGACGCCTGGGATCTCGACGCGCACTACCGCAACACCGTCCGAGATGTGGTCGAGGTCGACGAGCTGGTCCTGCTGACCAAACCAGACGGGTCGGCGTCGGTCACCGTGATCAGGAGTTTCGGCGAATCTACCGTGGTGCAACACATCTCGTTGGCTCCTGGGGCTCGGCAGCTCGATTTCACCGTCGACGTCCAGTGGCACGAGCGAGAGACGCTGCTGAAAGTGGCGCTACCCGTGGACGTGCACACCGACCACGCCGAGTACGAGATCCAATTCGGGCACATCACCCGGCCGACCCATCAGAACACCAGTTGGGACGCCGCCCGTTTCGAGGTCTGTGCCCATCGTTGGGTGCACGTCGGCGAGCCCGGCTACGGCGTTGCGGTGGTGAACGACTCCACCTACGGGCACGATGTCACCCGTCATTCCCGGATCGGCGGCGGCACGAGTTCGACGGTGCGACTGTCCCTGCTGCGGGCTCCGCGTTATCCGGATCCGGAGACCGATCAGGGGCATCACGTCATCAGCTATGCACTCGTGGCGGGCGCCGACATCCAACGCGCAGCGGCGGCGGGCTACGCGATCAACCTGCCGAACCGACGGGTCGCGGGCTCCCATGAGGTGGAACCGCTGGTCAAGCTGACCGGGGCGGCGGTCATCGAGGCCGTGAAGCTGGCCGACGACCGGTCCGGGGATGTGATCGTCCGACTGTACGAACCATGCGGCGCGCGCGCGTCGGTCAGCGTGTCCGCATCGTTCGCCGTCGAGCGGGTCTGGGTGACCGACCTGCTGGAGCGGCCGGTCGAGAACGACTCCGGTGCAGGCATTTCTGTGGCGGATGGCGCGGCCTCGATCGACCTGCGGCCGTTCCAGATCGTCACGCTGCGGTTCGTTCGGCCGGCGTCGTCCCGAGCACGGTAGGCCGGCAACGGATAGATTCGACAGCACCGTCCGACGTCCCATCCACTACCCGTCGGCCCGCTGAGATCAGGAGCGACATGTCAACGCCCGTCAGTCTGGCCAAGGGCCAGAACGCACCGCTGAGCGCTTCCTCCGTGGTGGTGACTGTTGGACTCGCCGCGCCGGCCGACTTGTCGGCGCTGCTGGTGGCGGCCAACGGAAAGGTGCGCTCGGACGCCGATTTCATCTTCTTCAATCAGCCGGACGGGCCGGGTGTGCGCTGTCGGCAGCCCGAACCCGGTCAGCCGTGGCGCATCGAGATCGACCTGCCGCAGGTGCCCGCCGCGATCGATCAGGTACGGGTGGTCGTGACGTTGGAGGACACCGGGGCGCGATTCGGGTCGTTCCCGGCCCCGGTGGCCACGGTGTCGGACGCGGCAGATCAGCCACTCATCCGTTACGAGGCGGTCGGGCTGTCGAGCGAGAGCATCGTCATCGCCATCGAGGTCTACCGGCGGGGTGCCGACTGGAAGGTGCGCGCGGTCGGTCAGGGCTACGCGGGCGGGCTGGCGGACCTGATCGCGGATCACGGGGTATCTGTCGACGATGCCGGACCAGACGCCGCGAGCCCGCCGCCTGCGGCGCCGCCGCCAGCAGTGCCCGCGCCGGTCGGACCCCCACCCGGCGGCTACCCGCCCCCGGCCCCGGCATCGCCGAAGATCTCGCCACCGGTCACGCAGCCACCACTCGTGACGCCGCCCGCACCCGCTGCTCCAGCGACCCGGCCGCCGGGCGAGGTGTCGCTGGTCAAGGGCAAGTCGGTGAGTCTGGTGAAGGGCCAACGAGTCTCGCTGCGCAAAGAAGACGGGGTCGCGTTGACCACGGTGCGGATGGGGCTGGGTTGGGATCCGATCAAGCGCAAGGGCATGTTCGGCGGCGGACGCGAGGTCAACATCGACCTCGATGCATCGGCGTTGATGTTCGCCGGTCCGCAGGCCGTTGACGTGGTCTTCTTCAACAGCCTGCGATCCAAGGATGGGTCGATCCAGCACCTCGGCGACAATCGCACCGGTGAGGGCGAGGGCGATGATGAGTCGATCGTGGTCGATCTGAGATCCGTTGCGCCACAGGTCACCACCATCTTGTTCATCGTGACGTCCTACGAGGGCCAGACGTTCGAGCAGGTCGCGAATGCGTTCTGCCGGTTGGTCGACCAGACCAACAACGGCGAGTTGGCCCGGTACACCCTCGGCGGCGGCCAACCGTTCACCGGAATGGTGATGGCCAAGGTCTTCCGCGAGGCGGGCAACTGGAAGCTGCAGGCGGTCGGCGAGGGTATCCAGGCCAGGACACCGATCGACGCGGTCTCCAAGCTGGGCCAGTTCGTCTGAGGGCAGGCCTGACCCGCGACCGGGCCGTGACGCCCGCGGTGGGAGCAGCTCGCGGCCGATCCTTCGGTCAGCCGAGCTCGCTCGCCCAGGGCGGGTTGGCGCCCGCCCGCGAACAGGTGATCGCGGAGACCTTGGAGGCAAAGGTCAGCGACTCGGTCAGTGCATCGAGGTCCAGGGTGTCCAGTCGTCCGCCAAGGTGGCCGGCCTCGGCCAGGTGATGAAGCATGCCGCCGTGGAACGAGTCGCCGGCCCCGACCGTGTCGACCAGCTGGGTCGGCGCGATCGGCACCCGTACCGGCTCACCGCGCAGCGACGCGAATGCACCGTTGGCGCCGAGGCTGACGACCACCAGCGGCACGCCGAGTTCGTGCAGGTGGGCTGCTGAATCCTCGGGAGTCCAGCCGGGCCACAGCTGGTCGAGGTCGTCCTCGGAGAGCCGGAGGATGTCGGACAACGCCGCCCAACGGTCGATCACGCCGCGGTAGGTCTCGACCGGAACCAACAGCGTGCGCAGGTTCGGGTCGATGGACACCGTCAGCTGCGCCCGGGCGCGGAACAGCAAGTTCTCGATCACCCGCCCCGACGGCTGCAGAGCCAGGGCGAGCGTGCCGGTGTGGATCGCTACCGGCCGGTCGTCATCAGGAAACGGACCGTCGACCAACGGCGCCAGGGTCTCGTCGGTCCACGCCCAATCAGCGGTGCCGGAGGTGTAGAACTCGTACGACGCGGCGCCGGACTCGTCGAGCTTGGCGATCGCCAGCGTGGCAGGCTCGGATGCGTCTTCCGAGGCGCTCAGATCGACGCCGGACGCTTCGAGCTTGGCCCGGCACAAGGCGCCGAGAGCGCCGGTTGACAGCCGGCCGGCAAACCTCGCCGTGCTGCCCAACCGGGACACGGCGACCGCGAAATTGGCCGGACCGCCGCCCGGATGGACGGTCAGATGTGCTGCCCCGTCGACGATTCCGTCAGGTGGCAGAACGGCGTCGGCGACAACCTCTCCGACAACGGCGATGGTGGGCATGAGGCTCCTGGTGCGGTCGGGCCGGCGTCTGGTCGGGCGAGGAAACAGATCGTCCAGCTGGCTCGGCAAAGCCTAGTGGGTACCGGATTCGTCGGCTCGCCGACTCCTGACGGGCCGACGCTTTCCAACGCGCAGCTGCTCAGCCCCAGCCCAGCTCGTCCAGTCTGTCGTCGTCGATACCGAAATGGTGGGCCACCTCGTGGATGACAGTGGTCGCGACCTGTTCGCGCGCGGCCTCCGCGTCCTGCGCATAGGCCAGGATGGGCTCGCGGTAGATGGTGATGGTGTCGGGCAACGACCACGAGTAATTCGAGGTTCGCGAGGTCAGCGCCACCCCGTGATACAGCCCGTACAGCGATCGGGTCGGATGTCTGGCTTCCACCAGCACGACGACGTTGTCCATCGCTCGGGCGAACCGGCGCGGGATCAGGTCGAGAGCCTCGGAGACCAATTCCTCGAACTCGCTGTTCGTCATCGTCACGCCCATCCGTCCATGATGCCGGTCGAGCGCGTCCGGCCCAATGCCATCCGTGGATGAATCGGCCGCCACGGTTGGATCTCCGCAGCGCCCTGAGGGCGTCCCGGTCCGTGCCGCTTCGACCGGCGATGGCATCGCGCCGGCCGAGCTCCCGTTAGGCTCGATGGCGTGATTGACCTGCGCAGCCTCCGCGAAAACCCCGAACTTGCCCGCTCTTCCCAGATCGCCAGGGGAGCCGATCCGTCGGTGGTGGACGTGCTGCTGTCGGCCGATGTCGAGCGCCGCACCGCGATCGCGGCCTTCGATGCCATTCGCGCAGAGCAGAAAGCCTTCGGGCGCACCGTCGGGCAGGCCAGCAAGGAGGACCGCCCGGCGCTGCTGGAGCGCGGGAAAGAACTTGCCGCTGCGGTACGCGCCGCCGAGACGGCCGCCAACGCCGCCAACGAGTCGTTGACCATCGCGCACAAGGCCATCCCGAACGTCATCCAGGACGGCGCCCCGGCCGGCGGCGAACAGGACTTCGTCGTGCTGGAGCATGTCGGCGCGCCACCGACGTTGGACTTCACCCCGAAGGATCATCTGGAGATCGGCGAGGGCATCGGTGCGATCGACATGGCCCGCGGAGCGAAGGTCTCCGGGGCCCGCTTCTACTTCCTGCGTGGCGTCGGCGCGCAGCTGCAGTGGGCGATGTTGAACCTGGCCATGTCCAAGGCCATCGCCAACGGCTTCATCCCGATGGTTCCGCCGGTGCTGGTCAAGCCGGAGTCCATGGAGGGCACCGGTTTTCTCGGCGAGCACGCCGACGAGGTCTACCGGTTGGCGGCCGACGATCTGTACCTGGTCGGCACCTCGGAGGTCCCGCTGGCCGCCTACCACGCTGACGAGATCCTGGATCTGTCGGCCGGCCCGACGCGCTACGCGGGCTGGTCCACCTGTTTCCGGCGCGAGGCCGGCTCCTACGGCAAGGACACCAGGGGCATCATCCGGGTGCACCAGTTCGAGAAGATCGAGATGTTCTCCTACTGCAAACCGGAGGACGCGGCCGCCGAACACCAGCGGCTGCTCGGCTTCGAGCGCGAGATGCTGGACGCGGTCGAAGTGCCGTACCGCATCATCGACGTTGCCGCCGGTGATCTCGGGACGTCAGCTGCTCGCAAGTTCGACTGCGAGGCCTGGGTGCCGACCCAGCAGACCTATCGGGAGCTCACGTCCACGTCGAACTGCACCACCTTCCAGGCCCGACGGTTGGGAGTCAGGTACCGCGACGAGGACGGCAAGCCGCAGACCGCCGCCACCCTGAACGGCACCCTGGCCACCACCCGTTGGCTGGTTGCGATTCTGGAGAACCACCAGCAAGCCGACGGCTCCGTCCGCGTCCCCGAAGCCCTCCGCCCCGGCCTCGGCGGCCGCGAGGTCCTCGAACCCACCCGCTGACCCCCGCCCCACCCCTCCCGCGCGGATCAACTAGCCGCGCGCGGATTAACTCGTTGACTCGCGTCACACGGGTCACATTTGGCCATACTTGATCCGCGCAGTCCTAGTTGATCCGCGCGGGAGGTCAGGGCTAGTTGATCCGCGCGGGAGGTCAGGGCTAGTTGATTCGCGCGGGGTCAGGGCCGGGCGATGTCGACCGGGGGCTGGGCGGACCAGGGGAAAGTGATCCAGAGTTCGGTCTCGCGCCAGGAGTAGTCGGGGATCAGCATGGTTCGGGGCTTGGTGTAGAGGACGGCTGATCTGGCGTCGGCGCCGTGCTGCTTCACCAGGTCCATCACCAGCGCCAACGTCCGTCCGGAGTCGGCCACGTCGTCCACCACCAGCAACCGTTTGCCCTTGATCGCGTCGGTGTCCAGCATCGGTTCCAGCACGATCGGATCCGGCAGCGTCTCCTCGATGTCGCTGTAGAACTCGACGTTCAACGTCCCCGCGGCCTTGGTGCCGAGCGCATAGGCCAGGGCGCCGGCCGGCAGCAGACCGCCGCGGGCCACGGCGATGACGATCTCCGCCGCAAAACCGCTCTCCGCGATCTGGACGGCCAACTGCCGGGAGGCCACTCCGAACCGCTCCCAGGTCAGCACTTCGCGGGCGGGAGCGGGGATCGGGGCGGCCATAGCCCAGCAACCTACAGGCCACCATCGGCGCAGCCGGGGACCTCTCGACGCGTAACAACCCCGTCACCCACCGGACGCCCACTGACAACCTTGCTTTGGCAACCTGCAGCGCAGGGGCGATCAATGGGGGGACCATTTACGCACCGTTCGCGGATGCCTCGCGGCCGTCGCGGAGGATGCAGGTACTGGATGACAGATCGGGCATGTTCGAGACCAAGACGATGAAAGCGAGGGTCGATCCAACTGACTACCGAGTTGGCCGGTATCGGACGGGTGACGAACCGGCAGATCCTGGACCTGGCCATCCGGGCGCCACGGGCCATCATCGATGGGGTCGAACGCTCGGCCGCCATCTCGATCCGGCACGGCACCATCGTGGCCATTGATGACTTCTCGGTGGTGCCGCTGGCCCCCAACGTGATCACCCTGCCAGACGACGTGGTGTTGATTCCCGGCCTGGTCGACACGCACGTGCACATCAACGAGCCCGGGCGTACCGAATGGGAGGGCTTCGCGACGGCGACGGCGGCGGCGGCTGCGGCCGGCGTGACGACCATCATCGATATGCCGCTGAATTCGCTACCGCCGACCCTGACGGCAAAAGCCTTGGCCGCCAAGAAGAAGGCGGCCCGCGGCCGGTGTCACGTTGACGTGGGCTTCTGGGGTGGGTCTGTCCCGACCAACATCGACGACCTGCCCGAACTGTTCGCGGCCGGAGTGTTCGGCGTCAAGTGCTTCCTGCAGGACTCCGGCGTGCCCGAGTTCCCGCCGTTGTCCACCCCGGAACTGCACGCCGCGATGGCGGTCATCGCCGGGCTGGGCGGCTTGATGCTCGTGCACGCCGAGGATCCGGGCGTGCTGCACACCTCGCCCACGCCGCAGGGACCGCAGCTATTCCGCCTTCGTCGATTCCCGGCCGGACACCGCGGAGGCGGCCGCGATCGCCACCGTCATCGAGGCGTCCAGATCAACCGGTTGCCGCGCTCACATCGTGCACCTGTCGTCCGCGGCCGGGGCCGAGTTGGTGCGGGAAGCGAAGGCCGACGGGGTGCCCATCACCGCGGAGACCTGCCCGCACTATCTGACGTTGGCCGCCGAGACCATTCCGGACGGATCCCCGCAGTTCAAGTGCTGCCCGCCCATCCGCGGCAGCGCCGACCAGGAGGCGCTGTGGGCCGCCCTGGCCGACGGCACCATCGACATCGTGGTCACCGACCACTCGCCGTCCACCCCGGAGCTGAAGCTGCTCGAGGTCGGCGATCTCGGGTTGGCCTGGGGTGGCATCGCATCCCTGCAATTCGGCTTCGCGGCGGTCTTCACCGAGGCCATCCGGCGCGGGATCCCGTTGGTCGATGTGCTGCGGTGGATGTCGAGCGGACCGGCCGAGCTGGCCGGATTGGCCAAGAAAGGCCGGATCGCCGTGGGCGCGGACGCCGACCTGGTGGCCCTGGCCGACGAGGAGACGTTCACGGTGACCGTCGAGTCGATCAAGCACAAGCATCCGGTGACCCCCTATCTGGACCGTGACCTGCGCGGCGTGGTGCGCACGCGGTGGCTGCGCGGCACCGCGCTCGAGGACGATATGGTCGCCGGGCAGTTGTTGACCAAGCAATCAGGGTGACCACTCGTTCCGGCCGTTCGGTCAGGGATGCCCGTGTTGCCGTAGAACTTCCCGGAAAGAGTTCGCCATGAAACGCACCGACCTCGACCTGGCCTCGCGCGCCCTCGGCGGCTCGGTGCGCATCGTCAGCGATGAATTCTTCGCACCCTGCGAGGCACTGATCCAGCCGTGGTCCCCCCTGCACGACACCCTGGAGTTCGGACCGCACGGCAAGATCTATGACGGTTGGGAGACCCGGCGCAGGCGCACTCCCGGCTACGACTGGGCCGTCGTGGCCCTCGGTGTCCCGGGCGTGCTGCATCAGATCATCGTCGACACCGCCTTTTTCACCGGGAACTACCCACCGGAGGTTTCCCTCGAGGCCACCTGGGTGGACGGGAACCCGTCCAACGAGGAATTGGCCGCGGCTGACTGGGTCAGCGTGGTGCCGCAATCGGCCGCGCGGGGAGACACGGCGAACGCCTATCGGGTACACAACCACTGGGCGTTCACCCACGTCCGGCTGAACATCTTTCCCGACGGTGGAGTGGCCCGGCTGCGGGTACTCGGCACCCCGGTGCCGGATCCCCGGGTGCTGTCCAGTCGGACCGATCTCGCGGCCCTGCACAACGGCGGCGAGATCGCCGAGTGCTCGGACATGTTCTATTCCGACGCCCGACAGGTGCTCTATCCCGGCGTCGCCCGGTCCATGTCGGAGGGTTGGGAGACCGCCCGTCGCCGGACCGCGGGCAACGACTACCTCGTCGTCACCCTGGCCGGTCCGTCCCGGCTGTCCTACGTCGACATCGACACCGGTTACTTCCTCGGGAATGCGCCGGGACGCGTTCGGCTGTCCGGACGCAGCGAAGAGGGCGATCCCTGGCGTGAAATCCTGCCGGAGACGCAGATCTCGCCCGACGGGCACAACCGGTTCCGGCTGACCTCCGCCGAAACCGTCTCCGCAGTCCGGGTCGACGTATTTCCCGACGGAGGGTTCTCGCGTCTGCACCTGATGGGCGAATTGGCGCCGGAGGCCCTGGCCGAGGCCATCGCGCACTGGCTCCGACTACTGCCCACCCCGGCCTATGCCAAGGTGCTGGCCGGCGCTGGGATCGAATTCGCCGCGGTGCGCGACGTTGACCCCGGATCAGTTGGTCAGCCTCGCCTGGTAGTCGCCGCCCGGAGACGCGAGCGGTCGAGGCCCGCGGTAGATATATCCATTCCGTCATCGACTTGCAACACACAGTCGCTACCGTTTGACCTGTTGGCGGGCGCCGGGACCATCGCGCGGCAGGGGTGTTGAGTGAGATCCCGGCGCCCTGCCAATTGTCGTGCGGCTGGGTGCACCTGACCCGCGGTGCCCATCGCCCACCGTTCGGCAGCTTTCCCTTTGGCCTGTTAGCGCCCAGATCTCTTCTTGCCTCGCAGCGTCGCGGCGGCCCCGCCATCTCTGCCGCAACTGCGGCGACCCGGGCATGAATCCTGCACACCCAGCCCGCACACTCGAAAGGCGTCCTGATGACAGACACCTCCACCGGAACCAGTGCAACTGTCGGCGCTCCAGCGCCGCCCGGATCCGCCCCGGTCATCCCGTCCCAGGGTGGCCCCATCGGTTCGCATCATTCCGGGCATGGCCACGCCGAGGCTCCCGAACTCAGTGGCCTGATCAAGCCGGGGTACGACCCGCGGTTGACCAACGAGGATCTCGCCCCACTGAAGAAGCAGACCTGGGGCTCCTACGCCTTTTTCGCATTCTGGATGTCCGACGTGCACAGCGTCGGCGGGTATGTCACGGCCGGCAGCCTGTTTGCCCTCGGCCTGGCGGCCTGGCAGGTGCTGATCGCCCTGCTGGTCGGCATCTGCATCGTGTATTTCCTCTGCAACCTGGTGGCCAGGCCCAGCCACGCCACCGGGACCCCGTACCCGGTCGCTTCCCGCATTCCGTTCGGTGTCCTCGGCGCCAACGTCCCGGCCATCATCCGCGGGCTCATTGCCGTTGCCTGGTACGGGATCCAGACCTTCCTGGCGTCGAACGCGCTGGTCCTGCTGGCCGTGAAGATCTGGCCCGGGTTGGCACCGTGGGCGGACAAGTCGCTGCACGGCTTCGCCGGACTCTCCACCCTGGGCTGGATCGCGTTCACGATCATGTGGGTCGCCCAAGCCATCGTCTTCTGGCGCGGAATGGAGTCCATTCGCCGATTCATCGATTTCTGCGGGCCGGCTGTCTACGTGCTGATGTTCGCGCTGGCCATCTATCTGGTGGCCAAGGCCGGCTGGAGCAATATCAACTTCAACCTGGCCGACGGCGGGGTGACACTCACCGGTTGGGCTTGCATTCCGGTCATCCTCTCGTCGATCGCGCTGGTGGTGTCGTACTTCTCCGGCCCGATGCTCAACTACGGCGACTTCGCCCGCTACGGCAAGTCTTTCGCCGCGATCAAGCGCGGCAACTTCCTCGGCCTGCCGGTCAACTTCATCGTGTTCTCGCTCCTCGTCGTCGTCACCGCCGCCGCCACCCGTTCCGTGTTCGGAGAATTGATCACCGACCCGGTCGAGACGGTTTCTAAACTCGATTCGGTCACCGCGGTGATCATCGGTGCGCTCACCTTCATGATCGCCACGGTCGGGATCAACATCGTGGCCAACTTCATCTCGCCCGCCTTCGACTTCTCGAACGTCAACCCGCAGAAGATCTCCTGGCGGATGGGTGGCATGATCGCCGCCATCGGGTCCGTGCTCATCACCCCGTGGAACCTGTACAACAGCCCGAACACGATCCACTACACGCTCGACATCCTCGGCTGCTTCATCGGTCCGCTCTACGGCGTGCTGATCGCCGATTACTACCTGATCAAGAAGCGTCGGGTGGTCGTCGACGATCTCTACACGCTGAGCCCGACCGGCCGCTACCACTACCACAAGGGCTACAACCCGGTCGCGATCGTGGCCACCCTGGTCGGAGCGGTCGTCGGCGTGATCATCGTGTTCTTCGCCTCGTCGAGTGTCGCCGCATATACCTGGTTCATCTGCGCCGGAATCGGTTTCGCCCTGCACTACATCGGCACCGCGATCTACAAGAACTCGGTCTCGGTCGAGGATCTCCCCGCCCCCGTCTACAGCTGACCCTTCCGGAGGAGAGAACGTAGATGTTGCTGAAGATCATCAATCCGAACACCACGTGGTCGATGACGGAGCAGATCGGGGCGTGCGCGAGGTCGGTCGCCGCGCCGGGCACCGAGATCTTCGCGGTGAGCCCGTCCATGGGTCCGGCATCCATCGAGAGTCATTACGACGAGGCTCTTTCCGTGCCCGGGTTGCTGGAGGAGATCGAGAAGGGCGAGACACTGGGAGTCGACGGCTACGTCATTGCCTGCTTCGGCGATCCAGGTCTGGATGCGGCCAGGGAGCTCGCCGGCGGACCGGTGGTCGGCATCGCCGAGGCCGCCATGCATGCCGCGACGTTCCTGGGCCGGGGGTTCACGGTGGTGACCACCCTCGGACGCACCACGGGCCGGGCCTGGGACCTGGCTGCGCATTACGGGATGCAGCGACAGTGCCGCAACGTCAGGGCCTGCGAGGTGCCGGTCCTCGAGCTGGAGGAGCCGGGCTCGCGGGCCCGGGAGCTGATCGTGGCCGAATGCCGGGAGGCGCTGGCCGCTGACCGGTCCGACGTCATCGTGCTCGGCTGCGCCGGCATGGCCGACCTGGCCGCGGAGATCAGCGCCACCCTCGGTGTGCCGGTGATCGACGGTGTCGCCGCGGCCACCAAGACGGTCGAATCGTTGGTCGCGCTGGGGCTGCGGACCAGCGGCTGGTCCGAGTTCGGCACCCCGCCGGCGAAGAAGTACGTCGGGTTGCTGAGCGAATTCGCTGTCTCCTGAGCACCCTCTTCCGGCCGAATCCTGAGCGTCATCATCAGGCAACATACGGTCGATACCGTCCGGCGAGTCGTTGATGAACCGCCGGACGACGGTGGGGACGTGACCGCCAGAGCTCTGGCCTGCCGACCCCCGCCGCCGTTCGGCGCTGGGCGGAGGGGAGCAGCGGTGCCGGCAACCAAGCGTCCGTCTGCGCTGATCCGCCGGCTCCACTGCGATGAGGGCGGACGCTCACAGGCGGCCATCCTGGCCGAACTGCGCCGCGTCATCCTCGAAGGTGGGGTGCCGCCGGGCACGCCCATTCCGGTAGACCAGGTCGCGGAGGCGTTCGGGGTCAGCCGGATTCCGGTGCGGGAATCGCTGAGCACGCTGATCGGCGAAGGCCTGGTCGACCACCGGCCGCATTCCGGGTATCACGTCGCACAGCTGACGGCCGAGGAATTCCAGGGTCTGTATACCGTCCGGGGCGTGCTGGAAAAGGCGGCCCTGGCCTCCGCGGTGGGGCTGGCCACGCCGGCCGATGACGAGGTGGCAACTGCGGCTCTGACCGCTCTGGACAAAGCCATGCAGTACAACGACTTTCGCGCATACCATGTGCAGAGCCGGCGGTTTCACCTGGCGTTGGTGACGCCGTCGCGGATGCGACCACTGCTGGGCATGCTGGAGTCGGCCTGGAATGTGACCGAGCCCTTCCAGCCCATGACCTTGATCGAGGACGAGAATCGCCGCATGCTGCACGCCGAGCACGGCGAGATGCTGGCCCATTTCATCTCGCGGGACACGGAGGCGCTGCTCGCCGTGGCCGGTCAACACCTCGACCACCTGGACAGCTCGATCGCCGCACTGCCAGTGGACACCGGACTGTTCACGGCTTCGTTGCCTGTCCAAGGCGACGGTCGGAGAGGCGACAGCCGGGGACCCGACGGGCGGAGCGGCTGAGATGGGCGGGCATCATCGTGGGATGGTCGCACTGCCGGACAGACCGGAGTCGGCTGCGGAAATGGGGGGATCCACGATGACGATGCCTGCCGACGCCTCCGGTCGTCATCGCGCACTTGCCGCGACCCCCACCCTGGACGATTTCAATGGGCTGGACGCGGCGGGAGCCACCGAGCTGCTGGGCGCCTGTTTGGACATCCCCGAATGGGTCGCAGCGATGACAGCCGGACGGCCGTACCGCGACCTCGCCGCGCTGCACGCGACCGGGACCGCGGCCGCCGCCGAGATCAGCTGGGCCCAGGTGGCCGGTGCGCTGGACCGCCACCCGCGCATCGGTGAGAAGGCTGCTGCCGCCCCCGGGACCGGGACGGAATCGGCCTGGTCGTCCAGCGAACAGGCCGGCGTCGCCGATTCCCACGCGAGTGCGTTGGCCGACGGCAATCGCGCCTACGAGGAGCGGTTCGGCCACATCTTCCTGATCTGCGCCGCCGGCCGGTCGGGCGAGGAGATCCTGCAGAACCTGCAACACAGATTGACCAACGATCCGGTGACCGAACGGCGAGTAGTGATCGGCGAGCTGCAAAAGATCGCCGCCCTCCGGTTGGCCAAGGCGGTCGCGCCGTGATCGAACGAATTTCCACCCACCTGCTCGACACCTCCATCGGGAAACCGGCTGCAGGTATTGCCGTGGTGCTCGAACGGCTGCGCGGCTGGCGGTGCCGCCGCAGACGGTGTCTTTGTCGAGATCGGTGGCGGCGTCACCGATGCCGACGGCCGCGTCGGCCAGCTCAATCCCGAACCGGTCGAGCCAGGGGAATATCGCCTGATCTTCGACACCGCAGGGTATTTCACGGCCGTTCACGGGACGGTCTTCTATCCGGCCATCGCGCTGCACGTGCTGTTGCCGGCTTCTCGATCACACTTTCACATCCCGGTGCTGGCCAGCACCTTCTCCTACTCCACCTATCTCGGGAGCTGACGCCAATGGCAATCGTCCTCGGCAGCAATCAATACGGGAAGGCGGAAGTCAGGCTCGTTCACGTCGATCGGTCCACTCCCGTGCACGTGATCACCGACATCAACGTGACCAGCCAGCTCATCGGCGATTTCTCCGCCACGCACCTGACCGGCGCCAACGACAAGGTGATCGCCACCGACACCCAGAAAAACACCGCATATGCACTGGCCCGCAAGGGCGGTGTGCCGAGCATCGAGGAATTCGCCCTGCGGCTGGCCCGGAACTACGTCGGCACCTACGAGTACGTCACCGGCGCCCGGATGGAGATCGAGCAGTATTCGTGGGATCGCATCGAGACGGCAGGTGGCCCGCACGACCACTCCTTCACCAAGGGGCCGGGTGCGGTACGAAACACGATCGTGCGTAAGGACGGTGCCACCGAGACGGTGATCTCCGGCGTGACCAAGTTGGTCGTCCTGAAGAGCACCGGAAGCGAGTTCCACGGCTTTCCCGACGTGCCGTACACCTCGCTGGTGGAGACCGATGATCGGGTGATGGCCACCTCGGTCAGCGCCCGCTGGCTGTACGGGAACACCAAGGCCGGCGCATCGGCGACGGTTGATCTCGACTGGAACGCGGCGTTCGAGTCCGTCAAGGCGATCATGTTGGAGCAATTCGCTCTGGTACACAGCCTTTCGCTGCAGCAGACCCTGTTCGCGATGGGCCGGAGCGTGCTGGAGGCGCACCCGGAGATCGTCGAAATCCGGCTGTCCATGCCGAACATCCACCATTTCGTGGTCGATCTGAGCAAATGGGAGTTGGACAACCCGAACCTCGTCTTCTACGCGGCCGATCGGCCGTACGGGCTGATCGAAGCGGCTGTGGTGCGGGACGATGCGCCGGCGCCAGCAGGGGCGTGGGACGGAATTGCCGGATTCGTGTGACCGTTTCGCCGCACGGTCTCCGATCCTGGCGCCCTGCGGTCCATCATGATGATCTGACATCCACTTGTGGTTGGGCGGCCGGACCGGCCGAATCGAATACGTGAAGGAGTTCCGTGAGCATCTCGATCGTGGCCGACGCACCGGACGTCCCGGGCATCTCCCGGGTGTTGACCCCGGAGGCGCTCGAGTTTCTGTCTGCGCTGCACGGAAAGTTCGGAGACCGCCGCACCGAACTGCTCGCGCTGCGGAAGACCCGCCGGCAGGCGGTCGCAGATGGCGCGCGGCTGGACTTCCTGCCGGAAACGGCCGCGGTGCGGGAAGGCGATTGGAAAGTTGCGCCTGTGCCCCCGTACCTGGCCGACCGTCGGGTGGAGATCACCGGTCCGACCGACCGCAAGATGACCATCAATGCCATGAACTCCGGGGCGAAAGTCTGGCTCGCGGACATGGAGGATGCCAACACCCCGCACTGGGGGAACGTCATCGACGGCCAGATCAATCTCGCTGACGCCATCCGCGGCACCATCACCCTCGAGCAGGGCGGCAAGTCGTACGCGTTGTCCGACGGCGATCATGCCGTGATCGTGATGCGTCCCCGGGGCTGGCACCTCCCGGAGAAGCACCTCGACCTGGCTGGCCAACCGTTGTCCGGTTCGCTGGTCGACTTCGGGCTCTACTTCTTCCACAACGCGGCCGAGTTGCTCGCGCGCGGACTCGGGCCCGCCTTCTACCTGCCGAAGATGGAATCCCACCTGGAAGCCCGGCTGTGGGCCGAGGTCTTCGCCTTCTCCGAGGAATACGTGGGGGTGCCCGCGGGCAGCGTCCGCGCCACGGTGCTGATCGAAACCATCTGGGCTGCTTTCGAGATGGAGGAAATTCTCTACGAGCTACGGGATTTCGCCTCCGGTCTCAACGCCGGCCGGTGGGACTACCTGTTCTCGGTGATCAAGACCTTCCGTGACGCCGGCCCGGAATTCGTGCTGCCCGACCGCAATTCGATCACGATGGCCGCACCCTTCATGAAGGCCTACTCGGACCTGCTCGTCTCGACCTGCCACGAGCGTGGGGCGTATGCGATCGGCGGGATGGCGGCCTTCATCCCCGCCAAGGACCCCGCGGTCAACGAAGTGGCCTTCGCGAAGGTCAGGGCGGACAAGACCAGGGAGGCCGACGCCGGCTACGAAGGCTCCTGGGTGGCCCACCCTGGCCTGGTGCCGGTCTGCATGGAGATCTTCGACGCCAAGCTCGGCAACAACGTGGACCAGCTATCGGTCGGCACGGGCGCCAGCGTGTCCGCCGACCAATTGCTGGACGTCGCCTCCCTCCAGGTCGAGGGCAGACCGCTGGTGACCGAAGCCGGTCTGGAGAGCAACATCTCGGTGGCACTTGAGTATCTGGTCACCTGGATGTCAGGACGCGGTGCAGTTGCCATCCACAACCTGATGGAAGACGCTGCCACGGCGGAGATCTCGCGCTCGCAGGTGTGGCAGTGGCGGCAGGCCAAGACCGTCCTGGACACCGGCCGAGTCGTGAATGCCGCGCTCATCACCGACATCGCCGATCGCGCCACGGAGGCGCTCGCCGACGTCTGGGCGGAGGTTCCGCGGGGGCGCAACCTGCTGGCCGACGCCCGCAATCTGTTGGTGGACTTCACCACCCAGCAGACCTACGAGGACTTCCTGACCATCCGGGCCTATGAGCTCATTCCCTGACGTGCTCGCCTTCAGCCCGCAACTGCTGGCCGGCTGGGAGGAGGTGCTGGTCCCCGACGACACTGCCTATGCGGCTGCGTATCCGGGGCCGGCGGGGCCGGGATGTGTGCACACCGTCTACATCCCGGTGCCCAGATTCGTCGATGGCGTTGTCGACCAGTGGGGCGGGCTGGCTCGGCAGGCGGTGCAGTCCTATCCCGACCAGTGGCAGGAACTGTTGGCCGAGCTGGCCGGACCCGACTCCGCCGAACTCGGCACCCTGACCGTGGCGAAGTTGAACGCCGAGCCGATCGAGGACCTGCGGATCGACTTCGAGGACGGGTTTCGGGCGCATCGCGGTACCGCGGGCGACAACGACGAAGAGGACGGGCACGCGCTCCGGGCGGCCGCACTGGTGGCCGGCGCCGCGATGCCCCGCTCCTGGGGGCTGCGCATCCGATCGCTCGGTGGTGCCACCAGAAGCCGCGGGCTGCGCACGCTGGATTTGTTCCTGGGTGAGTTGCTCCGGCTCGGCCCGTTGCCCGTCGGCTTCGTCATCACCCTGCCCAAGGTCACCTCGTTGGCCCAGATCGAGGTGTTCTGCGCCGTGCTGGCCGAGCTCGAGGCCACCCACTCGCTTGCGTCAGGCTCGCTGCGGTTCGAGATCCAGGTGGAGACGCCGCAGACCGTGTTGGGCGCCGATGGCACCGTGCCGGTCGCCCGGATGATCCATGCCGCCGCCGGCCGGGTCTCCGGTCTGCATTTCGGTACCTACGACTACACCGCCAGTCTCGGCATCCTCGGCGCGCACCAGAATCTCCGGCACCCGGTGGCCGACTTCGCCAAGGGCCTGATGATGCTGGCTGCCGCCGAGACCGGCGTTCGGGTGTCCGACGGTTCGGACAACAAGGTGCCGGTCGGCACCGCCGAAACCGTTGGCCGGCGTTGGCTTTCACACGCCGATGGCGTGACCCGGGCGCTGCGACAAGGGATCTTCCAGGGTTGGGATCTACATCCGGCCCAGTTGCCGACCCGCTTCGCCGCCACCTTTGCCTTCTTCCGCGACGGCTGGTCAGAGGCCGCCGTGCGGCTCGGCGACTACCACCGACAGCTGCCCGGCGTCGACGGGGTGCTCGACGAGCCGGCTACCGCGTTCGCCTTGGCCCGGCACCTGGCCGCGGCGTTGGCCTGCGGCGCAGTGCGAGCCTCGGAGCTGGAGGCCGTGGCCGACATGGACGCGGCCGTGGTCGAGCGTTACCTCGTTCGCGGCGCACCACCGGGGGAGCCGGCGTGAGAGACAGGGTCTGGAAAAATTCGGGGCTGACCTATCAGGACGGGAGTGCGTCATGCATCTGACACCTGGCGATACCGAGAAATTGCTGCTCTCGGTGGCGGGCATGGTCGCCCGTGATCGGCTCGAGCGTGGCGTCAAACTCAACTACCCGGAAACCGTTGCGCTGTTGACCACCTGGGTGATCGAACGGGCTCGGGACGGCCGCACTGTCGAGGACCTGATGTCCGCCGGCCGGGAGGTGCTGACCCGGGATCAGGTGATGGACGGGGTCGCCGAGATGCTGCCCGACGTCCAGGTCGAGGCCACCTTCCCGGATGGCCGCAAGCTCGTCACCATCCACCAGCCCATCGCGTAGGGAGAGTCCAATGGCATCAGCAAGTTCCGCCGGCCCGGGGGCCATCCGCACGGCCGAGGGCACCATCGTGCTCAACCAGCGGGCGGATGGCGAACGCATCGAACTGCACATGGTGAACACCGGCGACCGGCCGATCCAGATCGGCTCGCACCTACATCTGCCGGACGCCAACACCTTTCTGGAGTTCGACCGCGAAGCCGCGCACGGGTTCCGGTTGGACATCCCCTCCGGCACGTCCCGCCGGTTCGAGCCGGGAGCCTCCAGAGATGTTGTCGCCGTTGCTTTTCAGGGCGAGCGGAAGATTCCCGGCATCCAACTCAAGACAGACGGCGGGGTCCTGTAACTCATGGTGGAGATTTCGCGCGAAGAATATGCGGCGCTGTACGGACCCACCGTCGGCGATCAGATCCGGCTCGGTGACACGGATCTGTGGATCGAGGTCGAGAAGGACTACACCGCAGGCGGTGAGGAAGCCGTCTTCGGCGGGGGCAAGTCCATTCGCGAGTCGATGGCCCAGGGATCGACCACCAGAGCGCAAGGCGCCGTCGACACCGTCATCACCAACGCGATCGTGCTGGACCACTGGGGCATCGTCCGGGCCGACGTCGGCATCCGGGACGGTCGGATCGTGGCGTTGGGCCGCTCCGGCAATCCTGACGTAGCCGACGGTGTCCACCCTGATCTGCACATCGGGCCGTCCACCGACGTCATCTCCGGCGAGGGAAAGATCCTCACCGCAGGCGGTTTCGACTCCCACGTGCACCTGCTGTCGCCCTCGCAGATCCATGAGGCGCTGGCCACCGGCCTCACCACTATCGGCGGCGGCGGCACCGGACCCAGCGAGGGCACCAAGGCCACCACTGTGACGCCGGGAGCCTGGCATCTGGAGAAGATGCACCGCAGCATGGATGCGTTGCCGGTCAACGTGCTGCTGCTCGGCAAGGGCAACACCGTGTCGATGGAAGGTCTGGCCGAGCAGGCGCTGGCCGGGGCCGGCGGCTACAAGGTCCACGAGGACTGGGGTTCCACTCCCGCCGCCATCGACGCCGCCCTGCGCGGTGCCGACGAGTGGGGTTTGCAGGTCGCTCTGCATTCGGACTCGCTCAACGAGTCGGGCTACGTGCAGTCGACCATCGACGCCATCGCCGGTCGATCGCTGTCGGCATTCCACGTGGAAGGGGCCGGCGGCGGCCACGCCCCGGACATCCTGAAGCTGGCGGGCCTGCCGATGGTGCTGCCCGGCTCGACCAACCCGACGCTCCCGCACACGGTCAACACCGTGGCCGAGCACCTGGACATGCTGATGGTCTGCCATCACCTGAATCCAGCGGTGCCGGAGGATCTTGCGTTCGCCGAGTCCCGGATCAGGGCGACCACCATCGCCGCCGAGGACGTGCTGCACGACATGGGTGCGATCTCGCTGACCTCGTCGGACGCGCAGGCGATGGGCCGCATCGGCGAGGTCATCACCCGCACCTGGCAGGTGGCCCACGTGATGAAGCTGCGCCGCGGTGACATCGGTGGCTCGCAGCCCGCCGACAATTTCCGGGCCAAGCGCTACATCGCCAAATACACCATCAATCCAGCGATCTCGCACGGCGTCGAGCACGAGATCGGCAGCATCGAGGCCGGCAAGCTCGCCGATCTGGTGCTCTGGGAACCGAAGTTCTTCGGGGTGCGTCCGGCCATCGTCATCAAGGGCGGCGCCATCGTCTGGGGCGCCCTCGGTGACCCCAACGCCTCCATCCCCACGCCGCAGCCGGTGCTGATGCGCCCGTCGTTCGCCGACGCCATCGGGGCCGAGTTGTCGATGTCGTTCGTGGCGCCGGCGGCCATCGAGGACGGTCTGGCCGGGCGGCTCGGACTGAAACGCCAACTGGTCGCCGTCAAACCCACCCGCGAGGTCGGCAAGGCGCAGATGATCAACAACGACGTCCTCCCGGACATCGACATCAATCCGGAGACGTTCGCGATCAAGGTGGACGGCGAGCTGATCGAACCCGCCCCCGCCGCCGTCCTCCCCCTGGCCCAGCTCTACTCGATGTTCTGATCCCGCATGATCAGCCAACCTCCCCTTCCGCGCGGATCAACTAGCCCGGCGCGGATCAACTCGGTCCGAATGGGATCAGAGTGACGGAAGTCAACGAGTTGATCCGCGCGACAGTCGAACCGGCCACGGGCGGCAGCGAGCTCATGCTCATGCTGCTGTCCGACGCCCGGCTGCCCACCGGCGCGCACACCCAGTCGGCGGGGCTGGAACCGGCCGTCAACGCCGGGATGCCGGCCACCGATGTGCCCCGGTACATCACCGCCCGCCTGCGCACAGTGGCCGCGGTGGAGGCCGGGGCGGCGGTGGTGGCCCGGTATGTTGCGCGCGGTTCCGAACCCCGGACTCCGCTGACCCGCGTCGACCTGGCCTGGCGGGCGCGCACGATCAGCCCGGCGGTGCGCGAGACGTCAGTGCTGCTGGGCCGGGGCTACCAGCGGTTGGTCACCCGGCTGTGGCCCGGACATCCCGCGGCCATCGCCCTGGGCGCCGTGAAACTGCCGTGCAGAGCTGTCGTGCTCGGCGTCGCGGCCGCCTGTGCCGGGCTCGCGCCCGGCCAGTTGGCCCGACTGATCGGCTATGACGAGGCGCAGACCATCGCTGCCGCGGCGCTCAAGATCAACCCGATGGACCCGGTCGATGCGACAAGATGGGTGATCAACGCACACGATGAGATCGAATCGATGGCGAATTCCGTGGCCGAGCTGACCGATCCGGACGACATACCCGCCTACGGCGCACCGCTGATCGAGCAGTGGGCCGAGATCCACGCCACCACAACGCAAAGGTTGTTCCGTGCCTGAAACTCCCGAAACCGTATCCAGCAGGTCCCTGCGACTCGGCGTAGCCGGGCCGGTCGGTACCGGCAAATCGTCACTGATCGCCCTGATCTGCCGAGAACTGAACGCCGAACTGCGGTTGGGCGTCATCACCAACGACATCTATACCGACGAGGACGCCCGTTTCCTGCGGTCGGCCGGAGTCCTCGACCCGGAGCGGATCCGCGCCGTGGAGACCGGGGCGTGCCCACACACGGCTATCCGGGATGACGTGACGGCCAACCTGATCGCCGTCGAGGATCTGGAAAGCGACTTCGCACCACTGGATGTGGTACTCGTCGAGTCCGGTGGCGACAATCTGACCGCGACCTTCTCACCGGCCCTGGTGGATGCCCAGATCTTCGTGCTCGACGTGGCCGGCGGCGGTGACGTGGCGCGCAAGGGCGGGCCTGGCATCGCCCGCGCTGATCTGCTGGTGGTCAACAAGACCGACCTGGCGCCGTATGTCGGCGTGGACGTACCGCTGATGGTGTCCGACGGCCGCGCGGCCCGGGCCGGTCGCCCGGTGCTGGCTCTGTCGAGAACGGATCGCTCGTCCATCGACGAATTGATGACCTGGGTGCGAGACATGCTGGGGTCGTTCAGGTCCGGCGACCACGTGGCCATCGATCCCGGTCCCATGGCACCGCATAGCCACACGGACGAGGGCGGCCAGGCGACGTTGCACGTCCACGACAATTCACAGCCACACGATCACGCTCACGCCCAACCGCACGAGCACACCAGCTCGTGACCTTTGTCGGGGTCGAAGTAGGCGCCGGCCGCGCGAAACTGCGGCTCCGCGGCGGCAATCTGGCCCCGCGGGTGATCAGCCAGAACGCCACCGGTGCGAAGGTCGCGCTGGTCGCGACCACAGCTCTGCTGCTCGGCGGGGACCACGTCGACCTCGAACTCGACGTCGGACCGGGCGCCTGGCTGGAGATCGTCGAGACCGCCGGAATGGTGGCCTACGACTCGGCCGGCGCCCTCTCGAATTGGCGCGTCAGCGCCACCGTCGCCGACGACGGACTGCTGCTGTGGCACGGTGAACCGTTCGTCGTCGCCGGCGGGGCAAACACGCTGCGCAGCAGCTCGTTCGACCTGGGTCGGGATGCCGGGTTGTGTCTGCGGGAGACGGTGGTACTCGGCCGGACCGGAGAATCGGGAGGAGCTGTTCGAATCCGCAACCAGGTGCGGAACAGGAGCGGTCCGGTGTTGGTCGAGGAGCTGAACCTGACCGAGATCGCCACTCGCGAATTGCCCGGCCTCCTCGGTCCGGCCACGATCGTCGACACGGTGACCCTGATCGGAACACCCCCACCATCGGTTCCCGCACTACCGGAGGGGTGTGCCTTCGACCTCGACGAAGCGGCCGGAACCATCGGCCGGGTGCTCCGGACCGGGTTGGCCGGCTCGCCGGCGTCGACCTGGTGGTCGGCCTGGAGCACTGCGGCCCGTGAGACGCACCGCCTCGCCACCGAGGGCACGCGAGGGCACCGACGGCACCGAACGACAGCGCGATACCGTGCGGCCGCGGCCGACGATCAGCGTTTCCTGAGCTCGACCTGATCGTCCGGAGCGACGGCCGGTACCGGTCGCCGGGGCGCGAAGGCCGGCGCCAGCACGATCAACATCGCCGTAGTGATCAGTGGCACCACGTAGCCCCACCGCAGCGAGCTTCCGGAACTGACCAGGCCGGTGAGTACCCCACCGAGGACGAAACCCAGGTAGTTGAACTGGTTCAGTCGCGCTACCAGTGCGTCGGCCTTGCGACGGCGCTGCTCCGGGGTGCCGTCACCGGCGAGCACTCCGGCGGCCGAGAAGGTTAGCGGAGCCACAACGGCCAGACCGGCGCCCAGCACGGCGAATCCGATCACCGCCACCGCGGGTCCGGGCGCCAGCACGACGAGTAGGAGTCCCACCGTGCCGATGGCGCCGGCCAACCGCACCACATTCACCGCACCGTTGCGCCGCACCAGGAAGTCGCCGGCCAGCCGGGACAGCAGGCTGGTCGCCTGGTACGCGCCGTAGGCCAGTGGGGCCAGCGCTGCACTGGCGGCCAAACCATCCCGCAGGTAGATGGTCGACCAGGACGAGGCGGCGGAGTCGGCGATGTAGAACAAGACCAGGGCTGTACCCAACAACAGCAGTGGCCGCCATGGAATGACGAGGTCGTCGGGCTCGGCGGGCGCCAGGTCGGCGGCGGATTCCCGCAGGTAGGGTGCGAACGCGATCAGCGCGATGACCAACGCGATGGGCGGCAGACTGACCGTCAGGGACCAGGAATTGGTGACCGAGGTGTAGATCGCGCCGACGATGCCACCGGCCGACCAGGCCGCGTGGAACGAGGTCAGGATCGACCGCCCGTAGCGGGCCTCCAAGGCCACGGCCTGCATGTTCTCCGACGCGTCGACAGTGCCGAGGCCGAGGCCGTACAGCGCCACGCCGACCAGGAAGATCGGCAACGATCCGGCCAGACCGGTCACCGTCAGACCGACAGCGGCCAGCATCAGTGCGCACCGGAGCGTGAGCGAGCTGCCCCGCCGAGCGGCGAACATGCCGGCCAGCGTGGAACCGACTCCAGCCAGCACGGCGACGCCGAACATGATGCCGGTGATGGCCAGGTCGTCCAGGCCGTAACGGTCCTTGAATGCCGGGAGGTGGGTCAGCACCACCGCGAAACCGATGCCCTGCGCGAAAAAGGCGGCCGTCACGCCTGCACGCGGATAACTCAGTTGACCCATTCGGCCCACTATGGGAGTCGGCTGCCGGTTCGTCAAGCGTTTCGACAAGCGACTTGGTTGCTGACTTGGTAGCGTGACCAAGTTGTTGCATTCCATCCCTTGACGAGGCTTCACGCCCACGTCAAAGTGGTGAAGGACAGCGGTCGCGCGGCCTCCCCCCCGGCTGCGCGACCGCTGTCCTTCATCAGCTGCCCGCAGTGTTCGGCCCGAATCGCTGGGCGAACGATGCGTACGGACAATTGACCCGCCGGAGCCGAGTCCAATCCCGGGACGTAGTCGAGAGACGTCGGGACACAAATGAAGTCCAGGAGGACGAGTGGCCAGGCTTCCTGCGACCGAGCGCCGGGAACTACTGCTGCAGGCCGCCTGGCGAATCCTGGTCCGCGATGGTTTTGCTGCGGCGACCACCAGGGCGATCTGCGCCGAAGCCGACATGAAACAGGGTGTCTTCCACTACTGCTTCACCAACCGCGACGAACTGCTGCGCGAGGTATCGGCTGGCCTGCTCGGTGCCCAGGTCTCCGCGTCCATCGGAGCTGTGAGCAAGGACGGCACCATGGCCGAGTCGGTCGGCCGGGCCTTCGCCGTCTACTGGGACACGGTAGAGGCCGACCCGGGTATGCATCAGGTGCTCTACGAGATCACCACCTCGGTGCTGCGCGATCCACAAGCCGGCGAGATCGCGCGATTCCAGTACAGCCGCTACGTCGACAGCGTGCTGGAGACAATCAAGGAGATTGCCCAGATCCGAAACATCAGCTGGGACATTCCGGTGGAGGTACTGGCCCGCCAGGTGGTCACCGTCCTCGACGGACTCACCCTGCACTACCTCGTCGACCGCGACAGCGCCGCGGCCAGAGCCGCACTGCAGGCGTTCGCCGATGATTTCGCCCGGCACGCACGACCCGTCGGGGAGCCGGTATGACGTTCGAACAACTGCGAGCGGCAACGGCCCACCTCGACCCGCCCTTCGGCGTCATCGACGCCGATGCCTTGGCCGCCAATGCAGCCGATCTGGTGCGCAGGGCGGCAGGCAAGCCGATTCGGCTGGCCTCCAAGTCGGTCCGGGTCCGAGGCGTCCTGGCCGACACGTTGACCATTTCGGGGTTCAGTGGCCTGCTCTGCTACACCCTCGGCGAGGCGTTGTGGCTACACAGCAAGGGTTTCTCTGACCTGGTGCTCGGGTACCCCACCGTGGATCGCGCGGGGATTGCCCAGCTCGCGCAGGATCCAGCGGCTGCGGAGCAGATCACGCTGATGGTCGACGATGTCGCCCAGCTCGACCTCGTCGATGCCGTGATGCCCGCATCCGCACGCCATCCGATCCGAGTGGCGATCGAGCTGGACGCCGGGTTCCGGGCCGGCCCGTTCAAGGCCGGCGCTCTCCGCTCGCCGATCCGGACACCTGATGCCGCAACCACTCTCGCCCGGGCGATCGCAGTTCGGCCCGGCTTCGACCTGGTCGGGATGATGGCCTACGAGGGCCAGATCGCCGGGGTCGGCAACCGCGGCCGGAGTCTGCGACAGGCGGTCGTGCGGCAGATGCAGAAGCATTCGGCGGCCGAGCTCGCCGAGCGGCGGGCAGCCGTAGTCGCCGCCGTTCGCACCGTCGCCGATCTCGAATTCGTCAACGGTGGCGGCACCGGGTCACTGGAAACCACCGCGGCCGAGACCGCAGTCACCGAAGTTGCCGCCGGCTCGGGGCTTTTCGGGCCCGGGTTGTTCGATCACTACGGCGCCTTCCAGCCCGAGCATGCGGCCTTCTTCGTGATGTCGGTGGTGCGCAAACCTTCTCGTTCCGTGGCTACCCTGCTCGGCGGTGGCTGGATCGCGTCCGGTCCGGTCGGCAAGGACCGGCTGCCAGTGATCGCCGACCCTCCCGGATTGCGCTACGTCGATCTCGAAGGGCCGGGCGAAGTGCAGACCCCGCTACGCGGCCGGCCGGCCACATCGTTGCGGGTGGGGCAGCAGGTGTGGCTCCGGCACGCCAAAGCCGGTGAACCGGCGGAACATCTGAACGAATTCCGCGTGGTGACCGGAGCTGCCATCACGGACGTACTGCCGACGTATCGGGGCGAAGGGCAGGCGTTTCTGTGACCGCGACCCAGACGGTGTGGCGGAACTGGGGCCGTTCCGTCGTGGCCCACCCGACCAGGGTGGAAATGCCCGCTGATGAGTTCGAACTACAGACCGTGCTGGCTCGCGCACAGCGCGACGGCCTGACCGTCCGGCCGATCGGTGCCGGACACTCCTTCACCCCGATCGCCGCGACCGATGGCATCAGCCTGCGGCTGGATCGACTGAGCGGATTGCGCTCGGTCGATTTGGCCAGCGGGTTGGTCCGGCTGGGCGCGGGCACCAGGCTGTGGGAGCTGCCGGCCCTGCTCGGCCCTTATGGTCTGGCCCTGGAAAACATGGGAGACATCGACACCCAGACCATCGCCGGCGCCATTTCGACCGGGACACACGGCACGGGAAGACATTTCACCGGCATCGCCGGCCAGGTGACGGCGCTGCGTCTGGTGCTGGCCGACGGATCCGTCGTCTGCTGTTCGGCAACGGACCGCCCCGATCTGTTCGCCGCCGCCCGGATCGGTCTCGGAGCGTTCGGCATTCTGACGGAGGTGACTCTGCGGTGCGTCCCGGCGTTCCTGCTGGCCGCCGATGAACACCCGGAACCGCTCGCCGCCGTCCTGGAGAACTTCGACGAGATCACCGGCAGCGCAGAACACGTCGAGTTCTATTGGTTCCCGCACACCGACGTAGCGCTGGTCAAGTCCAACCGACGACTGCCGGGCGACTGCCAGCCGCATCGCTTGCCGCGCTGGCGGGCCGTGCTCGACGACGAGGTCACCTCCAACGGGGTCTTCGCGCTGACCTGCGGAGCCGGATGGCTGATGCCGCAGGTCATTCCCACGGTGAACGCCGCCGCTGCAAAGTTGGTCAGCGTGCGTAAGTTCACGGACCACTCGCAAGCCGTCTTCACCTCACCGCGTCGGGTGCGCTTTCGCGAGATGGAATATGCGATCGACCGGGAGGCACTGCCGCAGGCCATCTCCGATATCGACGGAATGATCTCCCGGAAGGGCTGGCGCATTTCGTTTCCGCTGGAGATCCGGGTGGCCGCGGCCGACGACGTCTGGCTGTCGACCGCCTACCAACGACCATCGGCCTACATCGCGGTCCATCGCTACTACCGCGAGTCCTTCGCCGAGTATTTCCTGGCCGTCCAGGAGATCCTGCTCGGCTACGGCGGCCGACCGCACTGGGGCAAGCTGCACACGCTGGACGCACAGCAGTTGGCGGAGCGTTATCCACGGTTCGACGAGGTGCGCGCGATTCGGGCCGCGGTCGATCCTGGCGGCCTGTTCCGCAACCCGTACCTCGACCGGGTGCTGGGTCTGCCCGGGACGTAAGCCTGGTCCTGTCCGAACCATTGGTCGGCGCTGTGACCCGGGGCTGGGACAATGGGAGAGTGCTTGCTCCTTCCCTGATCACCCACGCGCCCAGGCTGGTCGTGTCCGACATGGACGGCACCCTGCTCGACCTGGATGGCATGCGAGTCAGCCGGCGCAACGCCGACGCGCTTCGCCGGGCCGAGGACGCCGGCGCTCGGGTCGTCATCGCGACCGGCCGGCCGGTGGTCTGGCTCGGACCGGTGATCGACGCCGGCTTTACCGGCACCGCGGTCTGCATGAACGGCGCGGTCACCTACGACATCGCGGCGGGCGTGATCGTCGCCAGTGCGCCGATGTTGCCGTCGGCCATGCGGTCGTTCGTCGAATCGCTGGCCGACCGGGTCGAGTTTGCCCTCGCGGTGGAACGGCTGGGGACCTCGGAACATGATTTCTGGGCCGAGGAGACCTATCGCCACCCCTGGGTGGTCGGCGGTTACCAGGCACTCAACCGATCCGATCTGCTGGCCGACCCGGCTGGAAAGCTACTGGTCAGGGGCCTGAGTGACTCGGCCACCCTGGCAGCGGCGGCGCGTGCGGCTGCCGCCGATGCCCACGTCGGCGATCAACTCTCGATCACCTACTCCACCGATGACGGCCTGATCGAGGTGGCCGCGGCCGGCGTGAACAAGGGCGAGACGCTGGCCCGGCTGGCGGGGCAGTGGGGCATCGATGCGGCCGACACTGTCGCGTTCGGTGACATGCCCAACGACCTCGAGATGCTCACCTGGGCCGGGCACGGCGTGGCCATGGCCAACGCTCATCCCGACCTGGCTGCTGTCGCCAGCGAGATCGCACCGCATCACGGCGAGGACGGCGTGGCGGCCGTCCTGGAGCGCTGGTTCTGACCCGGGCCTGTACTCCCGGCGAACGGTCGGCGCCACGCCAGGATCAGCCGCCCAGGTATCGACCGAAGGCTTTGGCCATGGCTGAATGCCGCCCGGTCCTGGTCTCCCGGCGGTCGGCGGACTCCATCACCCGTCGGCCGGCGTTGACGCCGAGATAGCGCAGCGGCTCGGGCTCCCACTTTCGCGATCGGTGCCCGACCCACGGCAGGTCCACGATGTCGCTGCCCGTTTCGGTGATCAGGTCGGCCAGCGTTCGGCCGGCCAGGTTCGAGGTCGAGACCCCGTCGCCCACGTACCCGCCGGCCCAGGCGAACCCCTTCTCCCGGTCAAGTCCGACACCGGCGTACCAGTCCCGCGGCACACCGAGCGGCCCGCCCCAGGCATGGGTGAATGTCGCCCCGGCCAGGGCCGGGAATATCTCGATCAGGTTGTGCCGCAACGATTCGAAGACGGCCGGCTCGCGGTCGAACGCGGCCGCGGTGGTGGAACCGTAGTGGTAGGGAGCACCACGTCCACCGAAGACGATGCGTCCGTCGGTGGTGCGCTGGCCGTAGCAGATGACGTGCCGGTGATCGCTGAACGTGGGCCGCCCGGCCAGCCCGACGGCGGCCAGCGTGGCTTCGTCGAGGGGTTCGGTGGCCACGATGAGCGAATAGATCGGCATGAGGTCCCGCCGCGCGCCGGGAAGTGCCGCGGTGTAACCCTCGGTCGCTCGGACGACCACGTCGGCCGTGACGGTGCCCGTCGCCGTCACCGCCCGGTGCGGCCGGATCTCCTGCACCGCAGTGCCTTCGTAGAGCTGCGCACCACGCGCGGTAACCAGCTCGGCCAGCCTCCGGACCAGCGCCGCTGGATCGATGCTCGCGCAATGGGGGGTGAAGGTGGCACCGAGCACCCCTGCCGCGGCGGCATGTTCGCGGGCCTCGCCGGCGGACAGCAGCCGCAGGTCGTCGTCGGTGTCACCCCAGCCGTGAGCGTGGGCCACTTCGGCTTCGGCCCGTTCCAGCTGGACCTTCGACCGCGCGAAACCGATGCTGCCGCCGCGCTTCCAGTCGCAGTCGATCTCTTCCCGCTGGAGCACCGACTCGACCTCGTCCAGGCCCGCCCGCATCGCCCCCTTCATCGCCAGCGCGGCACCGCGACCACTGCGTCTGGCGATCTTGTCCCACGACGCGGGGAACAGTTCGGAGCACCAACCGCCGTTACGGCCGGACGCGCCGAAGCCGGCGATCTCTTTCTCCAGCAGCACGATCCGGATGCCGGGATCCGCACGTTGGAGGTAGTAGGCCGTCCAGAGCCCGGTGAAGCCGGCCCCGACGATGGCCACATCGCAGGTCAGGTCACCGGGGAGAGCAGGGCGTGGAACGAGCGGATCGTCCAGTCGATCCAGCCACAGACTCAGCCCGCGGTCGAGCCGCCGTGTCGCCCCCGCCGTTGTCAACGTCGCCGGACTCAGATGCGGTTCCAGGCTTCGGTGAGGACGATGCGGAGCTTCTGCTCGATCTCGTCGAACTCGGCCTGCCCGCAGATCAGCGGCGGAGCGACCTGGACGACGGGGTCGCCGCGATCGTCGGCCCGACAGTAGAGGCCGTTCTCGAACAGGGCACCCGACACGTAGCCGCGCAGCACCCGTTCGCTCTCGTCGGCGTCGAACGTCGCCTTGGTGGACTTGTCCTTGACCAGTTCGATCCCATAGAAGTAGCCGTCGCCCCGGACGTTGCCGACGATGGGCAAGTCGTACAGCTTCTCCAGCGTCGATCGGAAGGCGTTCTCGTTCCGCAACACGTTGCCCAGCAGGTCTTCTCGCTCGAACAGGTCGAGGTTGGCCAGCGCTACGGCGCAGGAGACCGGGTGGCCGCCGAAGGTGTAGCCGTGGGCGAAGGTCACGCCTTCCTTGCCGAACGGCTCGTAGATCCGATCCGAGATGATGGCGCAGCCGAGCGGCGAATAGCCGGACGTCAAACCCTTGGCCGTGGTGATGATGTCCGGCTGGTAGCCGAACTTCTGGGCGCCGAACATGGTGCCCAGCCGGCCGTAGGCACAGATCACCTCGTCGGAGATGAGCAGAACGTCGTATTCGTCGCAGATCTCGCGCACGCGGTCGAAGTAGCCGGGCGGCGGCGGGAAGCAGCCGCCCGCATTCTGCACCGGCTCCAGGAATACGGCGGCGACGGTTGACGGACCCTCGGCCAGGATGGCCTCTTCGATCCGGTTGGCCGCCCACTGGCCGAAAGCTTTCTCGTCGTCGGCCACGAATTCCGGAGCCCGGTAGAAATTGGTGTTCGGCACCCGGAAGGTGCCGGGCACCAACGGCTCGAAGGCTTCCTTGAACGGCGGCACGCCGGTGATCGACAACGCCCCGGCTGTGGTGCCGTGGTAGGCAATGGCGCGCGAGATGACCTTGTGCTTGGTGGGTTTGCCCACCAGCTTGTAGTACTGCTTGGCCACCTTCCAGGCGGTCTCGACGGATTCGCCGCCACCGGAGGAGAAGAACACCTTGTTCAGATCGCCAGGTGCGGCGGCGGCGAGCCGATCCGCCAATTCGATGGCTGTCGGATGGGCATAGGACCAGATCGGGAAGAAGGCCAGCTTGCGCGCCTGGGCGGCCGCGGCCTGAGCCAGCTCCTCGCGGCCGTGACCGGCCTGGACGGTGAACAGCCCGGACAATGCGTCGAGGTACTTGCGCCCGTTGGTATCCCAGATGTAGCTACCTTCTCCACGCTCGATGATGGGTACCGGCGCGTGGTCGTAGGCGGACATCCGGGTGAAGTGCATCCAGAGGTGGTCGGTCGGCCTGCTGGCGGTCGGGATCGTGCTCGTCATCGGGTTCCCCAGGTGTAGGTCTGCTTGGACAGCTTGAGATAGAGAAAGCTTTCGGTGGATCGGACTCCGTCGATGGTCCGAATCTGCTCGTTGAGCAGGCTGAGCAGGTGCTCGTCGTCCTCGCAGACCACCTCGACCAGGATGTCGAACGAGCCGGCGGTGATGACGACGTAGTCGACCTCGTCCATGGCCGACAGCGCTTCGACAACCGGGTCGAGATTGCCCTCGGCCTTGATGCCGATCATCGCCTGACGGGCGAAGCCGACCTGCAGTGGATCGGTCACAGCGACGATCTGCACCACGCCGGAGCCGACCAGCCGGGCCACCCGCTGCCGAACCGCCGCCTCCGACAACCCGACGGCGGTGGCGATGGTGGCGTACGGCCGCCGACCGTCCTGCTGGAGTTGCTCGATGATGGCCTTGGAAACCTGGTCGAGTGGGGCGGCCGTTCCTCGACTACGGAACGTCGCCGACCCGTCGCCGTCGGCTCCAAAGCCTGGTGACGATCTGGACATAGCGATGATGATGGACGTGCATCGGGCCCAAATGCAAGCGAATCCGTCGACGAAACCAAATGGCAACACGGAAAACCTTGCACAGACGGCCTGAAGCTGCGATAACCGTATAGTCCGATTGAGTAGCTGGGAGTGCGCATGACGCTGACTGCACCCGTTGACCGCGCCGGCGGCTCCGGCGCCGACGGCGCAGCTGTCGACGCCGAGGATGTGTTCAGCGCTGTCGGCCCGACCCTGTTCGGGGACAGTTTCCGAGGTCCTGGCGGGTTGGGTCTGCTCACCGTCCCGATCCTGACGTCCGCCTCGGCTTTCACCCAGACGGCGATCCCGCCGACCGGTATGGAGTCTGCGGGTCCGGCGAGTACGTGGCCGGATTCTGGCGAACAAGCGACGGTGATCGCGAAAGATCGATCCGACTGCCCGAAGGCCAGGTGGCTGTCAACCCGGAGAACGGCGAGGCATTCCATGCGCAGTAACAGAGCGTGTCGACTTCAATACCGCAAGGCACACAGTCGATTTACTTGCCCTTGGGTACACGGAATGTCAGTATCCACATCAGCGGGGGCGCCGAGCGTGACGAGAGTCGTCGCCAGATGACCAGGAGGTTGCTTGTGCCAGGCCGGACACCGCCGGACCCGCCCCATCGAAGCCCGCGAAGCCCTCGCAGCGCGCGGAACGCATTGACCGCCGGACGGGCCGGCTTCGACCGTCGCACCTTCCTGCGCGGCGCCGGCCTCACCGGCAGCGCAGCTTTCCTCGCCGCGTGCGGTATTCCGGGCATCAGGGTGACAGGCTACGAACCTGCCGCCGATCTCTCCGACACGGACAAGACAGTGAATTGGGCCAACTGGCCGTTCTACATCGACGTTGCGGAGGACGGATCCAGCGATCCGACAACCCTCGAGAAGTTCACCAAGAGCACGGGTATCCAGGTCACGTACACCGAGGACGTCAACGATAACGACGAATACTTCGCGAAGATCCAGCCGCAGCTTTCCGGCGGCCAGGCGATCGCCGCCGATACGTTCGTCGTCACCGACTGGATGGTCGGAAAACTGATCCGACTGGGCTTTCTCGAGGAACTCGACCACTCGAACATTCCCAATCTCAAGAATCTCCGTACCGATCTGGACAAGGTGAGCTACGACCCCGGACGCAAGTACTCGGTCACCTGGCAGTCCGGCCTGGCCGGCATTGCGGTCAATCCGGCAGCAACCGGCGGAAAAGAGGTCACCTCGATGGACCAACTGCTCACCGACCCCGCGCTGCGCGGCAAGGTCACGCTGCTCACCGAGATGCGGGACACCGTCGGTCTGACGCTGCTCGACATCGGCTACGACCCATCGGATTTCACCATGGATCAATTCGACCAGGCCATCGCGAAATTGCAGAAATCGGTTGATTCCGGACAGATCCGTCGATTCACCGGCAACGACTACGGCGCAGACCTGGTGCAGGGCAACGTCGCCGCCTGTGCCGCGTGGACGGGCGATGTGGTGAGCCTGCAGGCCGACACTCCTGATCTGGTGTTCAACCTGCCGGATGCCGGCGGCACGCTGTGGAGCGACAACTACGTCATCCCGATCCGGACTCCGCACAAGAAGAACGCCGAACGTCTGATCAATTTCTACTACGACCCCGAGATCGCCGCTCAGGTAGAGGACTACGTCAACTACATCTCACCGGTGGTCGGCACCGACACCGTGATGAAGGAACTGGATCCGGACCTGCTGGAGAACGAGCTGGTGTTTCCCGTCGGCGGAAGCGCTGAGCAAGACCCAGCGTCTTCATGGGACTCACCGAAGAAGAGGAAAATCGATGCAATCGCGCATTTGCGAAGTTGACGGGGGCCTGAGCTCATGACGACGCTGGACAAGAGTGTGCGGGGCAACTCGACGAAATCCGACGCCGATGCCGGGCTGCAGATTATCGGGCTGCACAAGCGTTACGGCAGCTTTGCCGCGGTCGACGGTATCGATCTCACGGTGCCGGAAGGCAGTTTCTACGCGCTGCTCGGCCCGTCGGGGTGCGGCAAGACGACCACCCTCCGGATGGTGGCTGGGTTGGAGGATCCGAGCGCCGGCCAGATCCTGATCGGCGGTGAGGACATCGCCCACAAGCGGCCGTACCAGCGGCCGGTGAACACGGTTTTCCAGAGTTATGCGCTGTTCCCGCACATGACGATCTTCGAGAACGTCGCCTTCGGTCTACGTCGGCGGAAAGAGCCCGACATCGACCGCCGGGTCAACGAAATGCTCGAGCTGGTCGAGATGCAGCACCTGGCCAAGCGCAAGCCGACCCAGCTCTCCGGTGGCCAGCAACAGCGGATCGCCGTCGTGCGCGCTCTGGTCAACAAGCCCAAGGTGCTGCTGCTCGACGAGCCACTCGGTGCGCTCGATCTCAAGCTGCGCCGGCAGATGCAGCTGGAACTCAAGCGAATCCAGATGGAGGTCGGGATCACCTTCATCCACGTCACCCACGACCAAGAAGAGGCCATGACTATGGCCGACACCATCGCCGTGCTGAACAAGGGCAAGATCGAACAGATGGGCGCGCCGGTCGAGCTCTACGAGAATCCTCGAACCGCTTTTGTGGCCGGCTTTCTCGGTCAGACGAACCTGTTGTCGGTCAACGTGGTGAGCCGGGATGCCGACGTGATCAAGATGGATTTCCACGGCGTGCAGCTGGCGATGCCGGCCTCGCGGATGGCGGCCACCGGGACGGCCGTGGAAGCGGGCGTGCGTCCGGAAAAGATCCAGATGACAGATGTGGGAGCCGCGCCCCACGGCATGAACAGCATCGATGGCACCATCATCGACGCTTCGTTCATCGGGGTCTCCACCCAGTACGTCGTCCGGTCGAACCTGGACGCCGAAGAGGAACTTGCCGTCTTCAGCCAGAACAGCGCCACGGACCTGCGCAAGGTCGGCGAGGCCGTTTCGCTGTACTGGCACCCGGAGCACACGTTCGGCCTGCACGAGGGCGCCTGGAAGGAAGCCGAAGCCGCCGAGGTCTCGTCTTGACCGCCGCCGGCCCGCTGGCGGCCACCGAATTGGAATTGGAAAAGCCGCCGCCGGATATCGGACCGAGGAAATCGGGCAAGCTCACGCCCTATTTCCTGTTGCTGCCGGGTGGGTTGGCTCTCCTCGTATTCTTCGTGCTGCCGATGCTCACGCTGCTGAACAGCTCGTTGACCTCGGGTGGCATGGAGGAGGGCTACCGCTTCCGGTTCGCGTTCAGCAACTACTGGGACGTCTGGACGACGTATTGGCCGCAGTTCCTGCGCTCCATGGTCTACGCCGGGTCCGCCACCGTGCTGGCCATCCTGATCGCCTATCCGCTGGCCTACACCATCGCCTTCAAAGTGGCCCCGAAGTGGCGCCCGCTGCTGCTGGTGCTGATCATCGCGCCATTCTTCACCAGCTTCCTGATCCGCACGCTGGCCTGGACCACCATCCTGGCCGACGACGGCCCGGTCGTGTCCTTCATGCGGCACGTCGGCATCCTGTGGTTCACCGATCTGTTCGGCCTGACCTCCGACAACCGGGTGCTGGCAACTCCACTCGCCGTCATCCTCGGTCTGACCTACAACTTTCTGCCGTTCATGACACTCCCGCTGTACGCGTCGCTGGAAAAACAGGACCGGGCGTTGATCCAGGCCGCCGGCGATCTCTACGCCAGCTCCTGGGATGGGTTCTGGAAGATCACTTGGCCGCTGAGCCTGCCGGGCGTGGTGTCCGGAACCCTGCTCACCTTCATCCCGGCGTCGGGCGACTACGTCAACGCGACATTCCTCGGGTCGATGCGACAATCCATGACTGGCAACGTCATCGATGCACTGTTCCTGCGGGTACGCGACTACAACCACGCTGCAGCGCTGTCCATCTCGCTGATGGCGGCGATCGTGGTGCTGGTCATCTACTATGTCCGCCGAGCCGGAACGGATGATCTGGTCTGATGTCGACGACAACGCAAAAGCTGTCTGCGGCCACCACGCCGATCGCGCCGACGCCCATCAAGGGCGCCAAGGGCCGATGGGTTCGCCAGCATCTCGTCACATTCTTCGGGTTGTGCGCGCTGATCTACATGTTCATCCCGATCTTCGTCGTGGTGGCCTTCTCGTTCAACGAGCCTGCGGGCTCGTTCAACTACACTTGGACCAAATTCTCGTTCAACGCGTGGTTGCATCCCTGTGGTGTCGAGGGCATGTGCGAATCGCTGGTGCTGAGCTTGAAGATCGCGGTGCTGGCCACCATCGCGGCGACCATCCTGGGCACGCTCGCTGCCTTCGGCCTGGTTCGACACGAGTTCAAGGGCAAGGCGTTCGCCAACATCCTGATCTTCGTCCCGATGGCAACGCCCGAGGTGGTCGCGGGCTCGTCTCTGCTGGTGTTGTTCGTCAACATGAGCGTCCCGCTGGGACAGCTGACCATCTTCATCGCCCACACCATGTTCTGCTTCAGTTTCGTGGTGGTCACCGTCAAGGCCCGGTTGGTGGGTCTGGATCCGCGGCTCGAACAGGCGGCACAGGACCTCTATGCCAACCGGATCCAGACTTTCCGGCGCATCACTGCGCCACTGATCATGCCCGGCGTCGTTGGGGCGGCGATGCTCTCGTTCTCCCTGTCCTTCGACGACTTCATCGTCACCAACTTCAACTCCGGCTCCGAAGTCACCTTCCCGATGTTCGTCTGGGGTGCATCGAAGAAGGCACTGCCGCCGCAGATCAACGTGGTCGGCACGGCCATGCTGGTGATCGCCCTGATCTTCGTCGTGGCCGGTCGGATGATCTCCGCCCGACGGAACAGGTGAACGTGAACGGCATCGATGCCGGCATCCCGACCGGCGGATCGGGCGAAGAGTTCCACATCCTCGATCCTTCGACAGGCCGGGCCATTGCCAGTTACCCGCTGGCGACCGCGGCCGATGTCGACGTCGCGGTGGGGCGGGCCAGGGCCGCGTTCCAGACTTGGTCCCGGACCACGCCCGGCGAGCGGGCCACGCTCCTGATCGCCCTGGCCGCCGAGTTGGAGACCAAAGCGGGCCGGCTCGCGGAGGTCGAGACCGCGCAGACCGGCAAGCCCATCCGGTTGTCCACCGGGTTCGACGTCCCCGGAACAATCGACAACACCGCATTCTTCGGGGGCGCGGCCCGCGTGTTGGAGGGGAGTGCGGCCGGGGAGTATTCGGCCGATCACACCTCGATGATCCGCCGGGAGCCGATCGGCGTCGTCGGGTCCATCGCCCCGTGGAACTACCCCCTGCAAATGGCGGGCTGGAAGATCCTGCCCGCGGTGGCGGCGGGCAATACCATCGTGCTCAAGCCCGCGGAAATAACGCCGATCACCTCTGTCTTGTTCGCGGAAGCGGCTGCGGCCGTTGGCTTTCCCGACGACGTCATCACAGTACTCAGTGGCACCGGTGCCGACGCCGGGTCAGCCCTCGTCTCTCATCCCGACGTGGACATGGTGTCGTTCACCGGGTCGACTGCCGTTGGGCGACAGGTCATGTCGGCCTGCTCGGGGCGAGCGGCCAGGGTTCACCTCGAGCTCGGCGGCAAGGCGCCATTCGTGGTGTTCGACGATGCCGATCTCGACGCGGCGATCAACGGTGCCGTGGCCGGCGCGCTGATCAACACCGGGCAGGACTGCACTGCCGCCACCCGGGCGTACGTACACGAGTCGCTGATCGACGCCTTCGTCGCCGGGGTCGCCGATCTGTTCGCCGGGTTGGTCCTCGGGGATCCGATGGATCAGGCCACCGACATCGGCCCGTTGTCCAGCGCGCGGCACCGCGACAAGGTTCGGGGCATGGTGTCGGCCGCCGCTGCGTCCGGGGCCAAGGTCATCGCTCCCGGGGCGCTCCCGAGCGGTGACCTCGCCCGCGGCTTCTGGCAGCTGCCCACTCTCGTCACCGGGGTCGCCCAGCACGACCCGATCGTCCAGGAGGAAGTGTTCGGTCCGGTCCTGACCGTCATCCCGTTCGCCGGCGATGACGAGGCGTTCGCACTCGCCAACGACTCTCCGTTCGGCCTGGCCGCTTCGGCCTGGACGTCCAACGTGCACCGGTCGTTGCGGGCAGCCGCGGAGCTGCGTGCGGGTACCGTGTGGATCAACGACCACATTCCGATCTTCTCCGAAATGCCGCACGGCGGATACGGGGCATCCGGTTTCGGCAAGGACATGAGCACTTATTCGCTGCAGGAATACACGCAGATCAAGCACGTGGCTATGGACCGCACGGGCACGGCGCGTAAACCGTGGCACCGGACGATCTTCGGCTAGCTCGACGCGTTTCGGTCCAGTCAGCGTGGTACTGCACCTTCCAATGCACCGAGTCATATTCAGGAGCAACGCGTGTCTCCGCTATTACCGGCCGGCCGCTCGAGAGCCAAGGCCGTCCGCAATTCTTTGGCCGACGCCGAACCGATCTGCTGGTGGCTCGACGATGTCGACGCCCCGGATCCGCACGAGCGGCTAACGGGGCAGGCCAGAGCCGACCTCGCCGTCATCGGTGGTGGCTACTCGGGCTTGTGGACCGCCCTGCTGGCCAAGCAGGAGGATCCTTCCCGTGAGGTGGTCATCCTCGAGGGAAAGACGCTGGGGTGGGCAGCATCCGGTCGCAACGGCGGGTTCTGCTCGGCGTCACTGACGCACGGCCAGGCCAACGGGATGGACTGGTACCCCGAGGACATGCCACGGCTGGAGCGGCACGGCCGGGACAACCTGGCCGGGATCGTCAAGACGATCGAGGACTTCAAGATCGATTGCAAACTCGAGAAGACCGGCGAGCTGAAGGTCGCGACCGAGAGCTACCAGATCGGCGACCTGGCCGCAGATTACGAGCGGATGCTCGACTTCGGCGACGATGCCGAACTTCTCGACCAGACGGGGACGCGCGCGCTCGTCAACTCGCCCACCTACCTGGGCTCGGTCAACGCGCCGGACAAGACAGTGCTGGTGGATCCGGCCCGACTGGTCTGGGGTCTCGCGCAGGCCTGCCTCTCGCTCGGCGTCAAGATCCACGAGAACACCCACGTGGAGGGAATGACCCGCGAGGGTGACGACATGGTGCTGCAGACCCCCCACGGGATGCTGCGTGCGGACCGAGTTGCGCTGGGCACGAATGCGTTCCCGTCGCTGCTCAAACGCGTACGACCGTATGTGGTGCCGGTCTACGACTACGCGATGGCGACCGAGCCGCTGACCGAGGCGCAGATGGACACCATCGGCTGGAAAGGGCGCCAGGGGGTCAGCGACGCCGGGAACCAATTCCACTACTACCGGCTGACTGACGACAACTGCATCCTCTGGGGCGGTTACGACGTCATCTACCACTACGGCAACCGGATCGACCCGGCGCTGGACCAACGACCGGAGACCTTCCGGACGCTGGCCGATCACTTCTTCGCGACCTTCCCACAGTTGGAGGGCGTCCGCTTCAGCCACACCTGGGGCGGCGTGATCGACACCTGCTCCAGGTTCTTCCCGTTCTTCGGTACCGGCTTCGGCGGCAAGGTGGCCTACGCCGTCGGCTACACGGGCCTCGGTGTCGGATCCACCCGGTTCGGTGCACAGGTGATGCTGGACCTGCTCTCGGGGGAGAAGACCGAGCTGACGTCGCTCAAAACCATTCGCGCCAAGCCGGTGCCATTCCCGCCGGAGCCGTTGCGCTCCACCGTGATCAACCTGACCCGCTGGTCCGCGGCCAGGGCTGATGCCCGGGCCGGCTACCGCAACCTCTGGCTCAGGTCCCTCGACCGGTTCGGCCTCGGATTCGACTCCTAGGGCCGTCAGCCCGTTTGGGGAGCCCACGGCTGTGCCACCGGTCCGCGAGCTTGCCGCAGGCATGGCTCCGCCCTCAGACCTGGTCGTACTTTCGCAGCGTGTTGCGGCGTGGTTTCTGTTGCGGGTCGATCCATCTGGGTGGGATGAACTCGGGTAGGCCGTCGGCGGCCATCCGGATGACCCACTCTTCTTGGTGGATCTCGGTGTGGTGGTGCCGGCAGAGCAGGCAGCCGTTGTCCAGGCAGGTGCGACCGAAATCCCTTTCCCAGAAGTTGATGTGGTGTCCGTCGCACCAGTCCGGTGGCCGATCACAACCCGGCCACGCACATCCCCGGTCCCGGGCGACCAGGGCCCGGCGGAGGTGCGCGGGGAACGTTCTCGATGCCCGCCCGACGTCCAGGATCTTCGGATTTGCTACCCAGGATCATCGGGATGATCTGCGCGTCGCACAGGAATTTGCGGGCCTGGGCGGGGCTGATCATCGCCCCCGAGTCGAAACTGGCGCCCGAGATCAGACCGGTGATGGCGTCCCAGTTCATCGTGATCGTGACGTGGGGCCGTTCGCCGCCCTGCATCGGGGCAGCGCCGAGGTCCAGGAACCGGCGCATCGCCTCCACCAGGGCCTGCGCGCTCCGCGTGGCGGCCGGGCGGGGGTCGCGGACGCCGTCCTGTTCGGGCCGGGGCGCAGCCAGCCCGTCGATCGCCTTTTTGACCACTTCGACGCCGTAGTCGTCCAACTGGCCCTTGATCGGCGTCAACCCGGTCCGGGTGGAGCGGGTGCCGAAGTGCAGTTCCATCTTCGACGCCGGGGTGGTGTCGTCCAGGTCCCCGTCGGGGTCGACCTTGTCCAGGATCCGTTGCGCGGCGTGGCCCAGGTAGTTCGGGTCGCAGTCGATCGCGGTGTCGACCAGGGTCTGTTCGCACAGGTCCCGCGCTTCGGTCGACGCTTTCGGCGGGACTTTGGCCATGGTCTCGACGATGATCTTGACGTGTTCGGGCCCGACGGCGCCGCAGTCCACCGCTTCGGCGAGTTCGGGCAGGATCGGGGGTGCTTCCGCGCCGGTGGGCATCAGCCGGGGCAGGATCTGTCCGGCGGCGGCGACCCGGGCTTTCGCATCCGCAGGCGAGATCACCAACGCCTGCCGCAGCAACGCCGCGGTCGAAGTACAGGACCGGTCCGCGGCCAGACCTTGGGTGTCGATCTCCCCGGCCTGATGCACCTGGGCGGCGTAGACGGTGCGGGCGATCACCTCGAGCCGGCGACCGAAGTCCAACTGGTCGTCGGGCAGCAGTTTCCAGAACGCGCCGTCGACGATTTGCCGGACAGCGGACAGCGCCGTGTCGGCCAGGGCGTTTGCCTGGTCGATGTCGGTGAAACCGCCGCTGGTCATATTGAAAACCCTACTCAGCACCACCGACAGTCGACCCCGAATCCGACGCCATTCCAGGTCCTCGCAGATCACAAATAGGTCACGATCTCCGAGGTCCGAATGCGAACGCCTGCAACGCAAGTCGGCGGCCAAACCCGCCCGCCACCCCAGCTCTCCCGCTCCTCAAGGCCGCAGTCTGCTCTTTTCGGAAAGGATCCCGCGCAGGTCGCAAATCCAATGTCGCAGGGATGAACTGGCTTCTTTTGGGACCCGAGTGACAGGCATAGATAATTTCATCCCGCCGGCGAAGTTGATCCCGCCAAAAGTGGCAGCGCAGCCCGTGGGTGGCGTCTCGGCGGGGCGGTAATGGTGTCCATGCGCATGATGCTGCAGAGTGGGCCGCGAGGATGGAAGACGGTAGCGCCGTGGTACCCCGGACGGCAGAATCGACAACCACCGGCACTTCGGCCCCGATCGAGACCTCGTAATGATCACCACGCGAGAGCCCTCGGGCGCCGCTGTGCCAGTCGAGGACCCAGGGCCCCTCTGACCGACTGGCCCCAGCGTCATGCCGCGTGAGGTGCACAGCGGGCATGTCTCCACTCAGCAATGTTTCGTGCCTCTGACGTTCGACCCGTGCGCGCCCGCCCACCCATCGATCGATGCAGCGGCAGCTAAGGGCTATGTGTTGTGAAGTCGGCAGGTCTACTTGCCCATTACGCGGGGCGCAGCCAAGCTGACAGCAGAACCCGTCGGACCAGCACTGCTAGAACGGATCAGCGCGACCACACGAGCACGGCGAGCACCAGCACCGCACGGCCCGAACAGCCCCAGGGCCGAACGACCACCAGGAGAGTTGAATCCCATGGCGCGCTACGGCGCAATGTACGGCCCCGACGTGACATTCACCGGGGTGCCGCGCTGCGATCTGTCCGATCCCTCGACCTATGCCGAAGCCTCCGCGGTGATCGTCGGCGCCCCGTACGACTCAGGGACCTCCTATCGCTCCGGTGCCCGGATGGGACCGATGGCCCTGCGCACCGTCGACTATTCCGAGCACACCGGATCCCGTCCGCACCTGTCGCTGCGCGTCGACCCGCTGCTGGACATGGGCGTGGTCGACGCCGGTGACGTCGAGATGGCTCCGACTGAGACGATCAGGTCGCTGCGTGCCCTGCAGAGTGTGATCACCCAACTGGCCAAGGCCGGCAAGATCCCCATCATTCTCGGTGGTGATCACACCATCGCGATGGCCGACATCACCGGCTTGGCTGAGCATTTCGGCTACGGCCGAATCTCGGTGATCCATTTCGACGCCCACGCCGACACCGGTGACATCCAATTCGGTTCGCTGTACGGACACGGTTTGCCGATGCGTCGGGTGATCGAATCGGGTGCGGTCAAGGGCAGCAAGTTCTTCCAGATCGGCTTGCGCGGTTACTGGCCCGAGCCTCCGGAGTTGGCCTGGATGGCCGAGCAGGGCATGCGTGGCTTCGAGATGGCCGAGATCCAGCGCCGCGGCCTCGACGAGGTGTTGACGGAGGCGATTCGGCTCGCCTCGGAAGATACCGACGGAGTTTTCCTGTCCGTTGACATCGATGTGGTGGACCCGGGTATGGCGCCCGGCACCGGGACACCCGAGCCGGGAGGTCTGACCCCGCGCGAGCTCCTGGACGCGGTGCGGCGCATCGGCCGGGAAACCGACCTGGTCGGGCTGGAAATCGTCGAGGTCGCCCCGCCGTACGACCACGCCGACGTGACCGCGATGCTGGGCAACCGGGTCGTTCTCGAGACGTTGTCCGGCATCGCCCGTCGCAAGGCCGACGAACGGGACGGCACGATCTGGGACGAGTCGACACCCGTGCTGGCCGGCCGGAATCACCCGTCCGTTCGCTCTGCGGCCGGCAAACTGCGGGTCCTGCTGGTCGGTGCCGGCGGGGTCGGGTCGGCCGTCGTAGCCACGGCCGCCAAACGTGAGTACATCGAGGCCATGGTGGTCGCCGACTACGACCTGTCCAAGGCGGAGCACACCTGCGAGGCGGTGGGCGACGGCAGGTTCATCCCCGCGCAGGTGGACGCCAACAAGATCGACGACGTGGTCGGCCTGCTCACCCGCTATCGCTGCGACGTGCTGCTCAACGCCACCGATCCGCGGTTTGTCATGCCGCTGTTCCGCGCTGCGCTGCAGGGTAAGTCGCACTACCTCGACATGGCGATGTCGCTGTCGCACCCGCACCCGACCGACCCGTTCAACACCCCGGGCGTCATGCTGGGCGACGAACAGTTCGCGATGGCCGCGCAGTGGGAGGCGGCGGACCGGATCGCCCTGGTGGGCATGGGTGTCGAGCCAGGACTGTCCGACGTGTTCGCCAAATACGCCTCGGACCACCTGTTCAGCCGGATCGACGAGATCGGCGTCCGTGACGGCGGCAACCTGCAGGTCGACGGCTACGACTTCGCACCGACATTCTCGATCTGGACCACCATCGAGGAGTGCCTGAATCCGCCGATCATCTACGAGCGAGGTCGTGGCCACTTCACCACCGCGCCCTTCTCCGAGCCGGAGGTCTTCGAATTTCCTGAGGGCATCGGGCCGGTCGAGTGCGTCAACGTGGAACACGAAGAGGTGCTGCTGATTCCGCGCTGGCTGGATGCCGGGCGAGTGACGTTCAAATACGGACTGGGCCAGGAGTTCATCGACATGTTGAAGCTGCAGCGCAAGCTCGGCATCGACTCGGCCGAACGGCTGCAGGTCGGCTCGGTGATGGTTTCGCCGCGAGACGTGATCGCCGCGCTGCTACCGGATCCGGCCACTCTCGGCGACAAGATGCACGGCAAGACCTGCGCCGGAACCTGGATCAAAGGCCTTGACCAGCAAGGCAATCCGCGCGAGGTCTACCTGTACCACGTCGTCGACAACGAGTGGTCGATGCGCGAGTACAACTCTCAGGCGGTGGTCTGGCAGACCGCCGTGTGCCCAGTGGTGGCTATGGAATTGATCGCCCGGGGCTCCTGGTCCGGCGCCGGCGTGCTCGGTCCCGAGGCCTTCGACGCAGTCCCGTTTCTCACGCTTTTGACCGAGTACGGTTCGCCCTGGGCCATGCGCGAGCAGGGGCCGGCAGCGCTGGATTCCGGCGGGGTGCGCGACACCGGTCCGGCGCCGACCAAACCCGGCGACCCGCACCCGCAGGCGGTGCGGCCGCACACCGGTCAACAGGAGACACCGCACAGCCGCGCGCTGTGACCTAGGCGCCGGCCGCCAGTCTCGGCCTGTTGGCCGGTCGGTGGGCGCGCTGTGGCTGCGGCGGGCCAACGAGGGCGCCCGACCGACAAGCATGGCTCCACGGCGCTGAACGGGGCGACCTCAGGCGGGGCTCGTAGGCGTCACTGGTGGACGGCTCTCAGAGGTACTGCCCGCTGCCGCCGTGCCCACCGGCGTCGGAGCCGGGCGAGGCGCCGGGTGGGAGGGCGCCCCGCCGCATTTGTTCCAGCTGGGAGCGCGCGGCGACCTGCTGAGCGACCAACGCCGCCTGCAGGCCGTGGAAGACGCCCTCCAACCAACCGACCAGCTGGGCCTGGGCGATTCGCAGTTCCGCGTCGCTGGGCACCGAATCCTCGGTGAACGGCAGCGTCAGGCGCTCCAGCTCTTCCCGAAGTTCCGGGGTCAGACCCGATTCCAGCTCCTTGATCGACGCGGCGTGAATGTCCTTGAGGCGTACCCGGCTGGCTTCGTCCAACGGAGCCGCGCGGACCTCTTCGAGCAACTGCTTGATCATCGTGCCGATCCGCATGACCTTGGCCGGCTCACCGATGGCATCACCGGGGTCGAGGCTGCCCGACTCTTCACCCTGGCCGGGCATCAGCTGTGCGTGCTCGGGCATCTCGGCGACGCCCATCGGTTGCCCGTCCGGCCCGACCACGACGAATCGGTCGCTCTGCTGCTCGGTCATCGTCGAACTCTCTTTCATCAGCGGTCGAAGTGGAAATTGCTGAGCTGGGAACTGCTGGGCCGGAAAACTTTGGGAGGCGAACGTCATTCTGTTGTCAGCACGATCTTTCCGAAGTGACCACCCTCAGCCATCCGTCGGTGCGCGTCACCGGCCTGGGCCAGCGGCAACACCACATCGATCACCGGGCGAACCGTACCGGCGGCCACCAGCGGCCACAGGTGGTCCCGGACGGAGTCGATGATCTCACCCTTGGATCCTGGCCCGGTCACCTGCCGGCTGCGCAAGGCAGTAGAGATGATGGCGCCGCGCTTGGCCATCAGCGCACCGATGTCCAACTCGGCCCTGGTCCCGCCCTGCATGCCGATGATGATCAGCGATCCGTCGAGGGCGAGCGCAGAGATGTTGCGCTGCAGATACTTCGCCCCGATGAGGTCGATGATGACATCGGCGCCGTGCCCGTCGGTGACGTCCATCAGGGCCGCGACGAAGTCGGTCTCGGCATAGTTGATGGCGACATCGGCGCCGAGATCGCGACATCGTTCCAGCGATCTGTCACGAGAAGCGGTGACGATTGCGGAGGCACCCAGAGCCTTCGTGACCTGGATCGCCATGGTGCCGATCCCGGAAGCGCCGCCGTGGATCAGGACCGTTTGGCCGGCGCGAAGACCTGCCCTGGTGATCAGGTTCGACCAGACCGTGCAGGCCACCTCAGGCAACGCAGCGGCATCGGTCAACGAAACGCCGGTCGGCAGTGGTAGCACCTGTGGCGACGGCACGGCGACCAGTTCGGCGTACCCGCCCCCGGCCAACAGCGCACACACCTGGTCGCCGACCTGCCAATCGGAAACCTGATCGCCGACCGCGACGACCGTGCCCGAACACTCCATGCCCAGAATCGGTGACGCGCCGGCCGGAGGCGGGTAGTTGCCCTCTCGTTGGAGCAGGTCGGCGCGGTTGACGGCGGTAGCCGCCACCTTGATCAGCACCTCGGACGGACCCGGCTCCGGGTCCGGAATGGAGGTCAGACTCAGGACCTCCGGTCCACCCGGTCGCGACGCAGTGATGGCCAACATGACCCCGAGGGTAGTGCCGCGGCCCGGCCAACCGCCCGGAGATGGCATTCTCGCACCATGAGCATGACGTCGCGGGATGCCCTGACCAGGCATTGGCCCATCTTCGGGCTGCGGCTGGCCTCACCTCGACTCATCCTGCGGCCCGTCTGCGACGACGATCTGGCCGAGCTCGTCGACCTCGTCCTGACCGGTATCCATGACCCGGCGATGATGCCGTTCCTGATGCCCTGGACCGACGCCCCGCGCGACGAACTCATCGAGAACACGCTGCGGTTCTTCTGGCGCACCCGGGCGAGCAGTGCACCCAACAACTGGTCCGTGCCCTTTGCTGTCCGGGCGCGCGGCGCCATGTTGGGTATTCAGGAACTGTCCGGCGAGAACTTCGCGGTCACTCGCACCGTGGATACCGGATCGTGGCTGGGTCGGGCTCATCAAGGTCAGGGCTTTGGCACCGAAATGCGTTGTGCGGTCGTTGATTTTGCCTTTGACCATCTCAAGGCAACGCGCGCCGAGAGTGCGGCGTTCGTCGACAACCCGACGTCGAACGCGGTCTCCCGAAAGCTGGGATACGTGCCCAACGGTGATCGGGTGGTCCGGCGCCGACCCGGCGAGGCGGCCCTCGACCAGCATCTGCTGCTGACCCCGGCTACGTTCAACCGCCCCAGTTGGGCCGTGCAGGTGGCCGGTCTGGACGCCTGCCGAGGATCGTTCGGGGTGTGACGGGGCCGGCCGCTTCGAGGAACCCAAGCATGTCGTGCTCCGGATCGCAGTCGCAGTCGGGCTCACCGTCACCGGCGTCATCGTGTTGGTGATGGCACTGCTCGCCCTGTCCCAGGGTCAGCACGGCACGTTCAACTGATCCGTCTGCGGTGGTCAGTTTCGGGTCCCGTCCGGACGGGCATGCCCTCCTTGCATTCCACATTGAAGGAGATCACCGATGACGTCATCGACCGCCTTGCCGGCGGGGCTGCTCGAGCTGTTGCACGAGCCCGCTCCGTGTTACATCGCGACCACCATGCCCGACGGTTCGCCTCAGCTCACCCAGACCTGGGTGGACACAGATGGCGAACACATCCTGATCAACAGCGTCGACGGCTTCCAGAAGATCAGGAATATCGAACGGGATCCGCGAGTAGCCGTCACGGTCTCCGATCCGGCGGACGCCAGTCGCTACTTCACCGTCCGCGGCCGGGTGTTGTCGGTGAGCAAGGAAGGCGCGGTCGACCACATCGAGAAGCTCGCCCAGCGTTACCTCGGCACGGCCTATCCCTGGTACGGAGGGCGCGACCAGGTGCGGTTGATCCTGACGATCGCCGCCGACAAGGTCAGCGGCATGGGCTGATTCGCCTGCGGTTGGCCGTCGATCAGTAGGGTGACGGCGTGAAGACACCGGTCCGGCCGTCGTCCGGCCTGGACCGGGTGCCGCCGCCGTTGCTGTTCCTGGTCTCCGGGTTCACCCAGTACTACGGCGCCGCGCTGGCGGTCGGCCTGTTCAGCATCATCTCGGCGCCCGCGGTGGCGTGGTGGCGCATTGCCGTTTCCGCGGTGGTGCTGCTGGCCTGGCGCCGACCATGGCGTGGGGCGTGGACCAGACGGAGCGTCGCGGCCGCGGCCTTGTTCGGGGTGGTGCTGACCACGATGAACATCAGCTTCTACATCGCCATCGATCATCTGCCGCTCGGCACCGCGGTGGCGATCGAATTTCTGGGACCGGTGGCCGTCGCGGCAATCGGTGGACACGGCTGGCGGGAGCGGCTGAGCATCGTGCTGGCCGCTGCCGGGGTGGTCGCGCTGGCCGGCGTCAGCCTGCAGGGCGGCTGGACCCACAGCGCCGTCGTCGGACTGATCGCGATCTTCGTCTCCGCCGGCGCCTGGGCCGGCTACATCCTGCTCGGCCGTCGAATCGCCACCAGCGGCGACGGGATCTCGTCGCTGGCCGTCGGCATGAGCGCCGGCGCCATCCTCTACTGCCCGTTGGCCTTCGGATCGACGGCGGTGATCGTGACACATCCGCGCAATCTGCTGGCGGTCATCGGCATTGCGGTATTCAGTTCCGTCATTCCGTATGCCCTCGAGCAGCTGATCCTGCGCCGGGTTACCGCAGCCCGATTTGCCATCCTGCTCGCGCTGCTGCCGGTGACGGCCACCGTCATCGGTGCCGTCGCGCTCCACCAGATTCCGGGGCTGCTCGACCTGGCCGGGGTGCTGGCGATCTGTGGCGCGATCGTGCTGTCCGCGCAACAGGCAGCTCCTCCTGACGACCCGGCTCCGCTGTTGCCCTGACCGATGCGGGGCGGTCAGCCCAGGTTGGTCGTTTCGAAGGTGTTGCAGGAAGCCGGGTTCCCCGTCCGGTAACCGGTGCTGAACCACTTCTTTCGCTGCGCGGACGAGCCGTGGGTGAACTGCGATGAGTCGACCTGACCGGCGCCCAGGTGGGTCTGGATGTAGTCGTCGCCGATCTTGCCTGCCGTGTCCAGCGCGTTGTCGATGTCCTGCTGGGTGATGTCGCTGATCAGGATCTGACCGTCGCTGCCGGCCACCGTCGAAGCGTGGTTGGCCCACACTCCTGCGTAGCAGTCCGCCTGGAGCTCGAGCCGCACCGAACCAGAGGTGGCACCCTTCGCGCTGGACACCTTGGAATTGGTGCCGAGTAGATCCTGCACGTGATGTCCGTATTCGTGGGCCAACACATAGGCCTGGGTGAACGGAGCGTCGTTGGCGCCGAACTGGGTCTTCAGCTCGGACCAGAAGCTGAGGTCGATGTAGACCTTGGCGTCGGTCGGACAGTAGAACGGGCCCATTCCGGTCTCGCCGGTGCCGCATCCAGTGGGGGTTGAGCCGCTGAAGAAGACGGTGTCGGAATCGTTGTAGGCGGCTCCGGACTTCGGCAGTTGCTGGCCCCAGTACGACTGCACGGAGTTGATGATCCCCAGCACTTCGCAGTCATCACTGGCGCTCGCTCCCGTGGGACAACTCAGACTCGAGCTGTCGGCTTGGCCGGTCGGGTTGGCCCCGCCGGCCAGCTGGCCCAGCATGCCTCCGAGGTCGCCGGTGCCCCCGCCAGATCCAGAACCGCCTCCGGAGAACACCTGGATCAGGACCACGACGATGACCGCCACCACGCCGAGTCCGCCGCCGGCGGCCAGGCCGCCCTTGCCGAGGCTCAGGCCGCCACCGCCCGATCCGGATCCGCGGCGGTCCTCGACCTGCGAGGTGTCCAGGTTGGCGTTGTCGTTGAATTTCACAGCACTCCAGTTCCCCATTCGGCCCGTCTCAGCGGGCGAGCAGGGATCATTGTGACGGTAGCGCACCATGTCGACACGCGAACGTTTCTTGCTCTTTGGGCATATTTGCGCACTGGGCAACTTCCACTTAGGCTGTCGCCCATGTCTTCGCCGGTCGGTCTCCGCGAGCAGAAGAAGCTGAGCCTCCGCGCCGCGCTGACGGCGACGGCACTCGAGCTGGCCGACGAACGCGGCTACGACGGTTTCACCATCGCGGATCTGGTCGACCTGGTCGGTGTCTCGCGCCGGACCTTCTCCAACTATTTCGCCGGCAAGGCCGAGTGCATGGCCGCTATCAGTGACGCCTGGATGGACGGAGCCCTCGACGTCATCGAAAGCACCGCGGCCGACGTCCCGCTGACGGATCTGCTTCGCGAGGTATTGGAAAACCTGTCGGCGCAGATCGCCGCGACCCGGACCGGATTCCTGACCATGGCCGATGCCGAGCCCGAACTGGCGGCGGCCATGGCCGCGCGCAGTGTGCTGCATGGTGAGCGGATCGCCGCGGTCATCTCGGCCCGGACCTGCCTGCCGGACGGCGACATCAGGGTGGGGCTGCTCGCCGAGTTCTGCCTGGCCGCCGGGCGCACATGCACCCAGCGCTGGGTGAGTAGTGGTGCGGCCGGCGGACGGGAAGCGCTGGCCCGAGACCTCGATCTGGCGTTCTCGCTGATCAACTTCGACGCACTGACCCAGCAGACTCGCCAGACCTGAACGCATTGCACTACAACCTCTCTCGGTTCGAACCTTTGGAGATCTGAAGATGGCCACACTGCTGTACCGCCTCGGTGCCTTCGCAGTTCGACGCCGATGGGCGGTGCTGCTGGCCTGGATCGTGCTGCTCATCGGCGTCGGCGGAGCCGCCGTGGCCTACAAGGGCGTGATGACGGATTCGTTCTCGATCCCCGGGACGCAGGCCCAGCAGGCACTCAACCAGCTCAACGCGAAGATTCCGGCCGCGGGCGGCGCCACCGGCCGGATCGTCTTTGCCGTCCCTGAGGGTCACACGCTGGCCGAGCCGCAGTACAAGCAGGCCATCACCGACGTGCTGAAGGGGACGAAAGGCCTGCCCAAGGTCGAGGTGATCATCCCGCCGACCGTGGGCCGGAGCGTGTCGCCCAACGGGCAGGTGGGCTTCGCTCAGGTGCAGTTCGCCGGTCAGATCACCGAGATACCGGTGGCTACCCAGACGACCATTGCCGACCTCGCCGCTGCGCATGAGGTGAACGGCCTCCGCATAGAACTGGGTGGGGGAGCGGTCAAGCAGTCGCCGTCGATCGGCTCGACCGAGGGTATCGGCGTGGTCGTCGCGCTCGTCGTCCTGCTGATCACGTTCGGCTCCATCGTCGCCGCCGGAATGACCATGCTGACCGCGCTGATCGGTGTCGCCGTGGGTCTGGCCGGAATTCTCTGGGCTTCCGGGGCCATTCAGATGTCCTCCACCGCGCCAATTCTCGCCCTGATGCTCGGGTTGGCGGTCGGGATCGACTACGCCCTGTTCATCGTGTCGAGACACCGATCCCAGTCCAGGCAAGGCCTGTCGGTGGAGGAATCGATTGCCAGGGCGACCGGTACCGCCGGATCTGCCGTTGTGTTCGCCGGTCTCACTGTGTTGATCGCGTTGGCCGGACTGTCGGTCGTCGGCATTCCGTTCCTGACCGTGATGGGGCTGGCTGCTGCCGGGACGGTTGCCGTCGCCGTGCTGATCGCCATCACCCTGGTTGCCCGCGCTGCTCGGCTTCTGCCGGGAAGAAAGCGCTGCGTCGCAGAGATCGCGCCACTGCCTGGCGAGCCGGACGCTGAGGCGATCAGCACGCGGTCGTCGACCACGCCGAGAACCCGAACCGATGGATCCGGATGGTCACCAAGCGGCCCGTGCTGGTGCTGATCGTCACCGTCATTGGCATGGGCATCATCGCGTTGCCGGCCATCAAGCTGCATCTGGCGCTGCCGGACGACGGATCCGGAAAGGTGACGTCGACCAAGCGGCAGGCTTATGACCTGCTGGCCGAATCGTTCGGTCCCGGTTTCAACGGCCCGCTCATCGTCACGGTCGCCGCGCCGCCGCAGATCAGCTGAAATCCGCTATGTCGACGGTGGTCTCGGACGTCAACGCGCTGCCGGAGAAGCCCAAGGCCGCGGCTGCCGCTGTTTCCGAGGACGGCACGCTCGGTGTGGTGCAGGTGATTCCGGCCACCGGGCCGTCGAATCTCCGCACCCAGGATCTGGTGAATGACCTACGCGCCAAGGCCTCCGGCTGGGAGCAGGCCACCGGGGCGACCGTTGCGGTGACCGGTCAGACGGCAGTGGCGATCGACGTGTCCGAGAAGCTGGGCAGTGCCCTGCCGGTCTACCTGCTGATCGTGGTCGGCCTGGCGTTGATCCTGCTGTTGCTGATCTTCCGCTCCATCGTGGTGCCGGTGAAGGCGGCGCTGGGATTCCTGTTGTCAGTGGCGGTCTCGTTCGGTGCGGTGGTGGCGGTGTACCAATGGGGTTGGCTGGGCGGCATCTTCAACGTCGATACGCCGTCCCCGATCATCAGCTTCCTGCCCATCCTGCTGATCGGCGTGCTGTTCGGCCTGGCCATGGACTACGAGGTCTTTATGGTGTCCGGCATGCGCGAGGCCTATGTGCACGGGGCGGACGCAAAGCGTGCGGTGGTCGGCGGTTTCAACGCGGGCTCGCGCGTGGTGACGGCCGCGGCGATCATCATGACGTCGGTGTTCGCCGGCTTCATCCTGGCTCCGGACACGATCATCGCCTCGATCGGCTTCGCACTGGCCGTCGGAGTGTTGGCCGATGCCTTCCTGGTCCGCATGACCATCGTCCCGGCCGTGATGACGCTGCTGGGCGACAAGGCCTGGTACATCCCCCGCTGGCTCGACAAGGCCCTCCCCAGCGTCGATATCGAGGGCGAGCAGCTGTTGCGCAAGCTGCGAACCGATTCCGAAGCCCCCGGGGACGATCCGCGGGAACCGGAGCTGGTACCCGCCCCCTGACCCAACTCTCCGTCGCGCTGATCTCGGTCGCCCGCCGCGCTGATCTCGGTCGCCCGCCGCGCTGATCAACTTCGACGGCGCGCATGAAGTCGTTGACTCTCGTCACTCCCGTCCCAAAACGGCCGAGTTGATCAGCGCAACGGAAGATGCTTGGCAGGACGGGCACCAGCCGGAACGGCACGAAGGCCGGCACCGGGAGCTCTTCGCTCCTGGTGCCGGCCTTCGCCGGTGCGATTCAGGTCAGATTCGACCTGGCTTGCGTCGACGCCAGTTACTCAACGCCAGCGTCAGTCCGCCACTGAGCAGTAGTAGCAGACCCATGATGGCCATCTGAGTCGCCGGCACGCCGGTGTTGGGCAGCGGCGGCGGCGGGAGCGGCGTAGACGTCACGGTCACCACCACCGAATCCGACGCACACTTCTGAGCCTGCGTTGGAGCAGACGGGTTCTTCCAACACGTCGTCGCCGTGTTCGTGATGTCCCCGGCAGGCGCCGACGAACTGAGCCTCGCGGTCAACGTCACCAACGGCGCCGTCGACGACACCCAGAGCGCGCCGAACAGCTGACAGGTCAGCGTCCCGCCAAAGCCGGCCGAGTCGGTACCGGTCACCGTGCAATCCTGCCAGCGCGGGAACGCCGTCGTACTCGTCGTGATGCCGGTGACCGCAATGGTCGCCGGGATCGGATCGGACAGCGTGACCGGGTAGGCCACACCCAGCGTCGAGGTGTTCGCGACGCTGATTCCGTAGCTGAACGCATTGCCAGGGTTGAGCGTCGAGGTCGACGCCGTCTTGGTAATCGTCAGGTTCGGGTTCCGCGGAACCGCACAACCGGCCGGCGAGATGTCCGGGTAGATCGTCGAGACAACATCCTCCGGGTTCATCTTGAACGTCACCGTCATCTGCTGGCGGTAGGCGAATGACGGCAGCGACTCGTCCTGGATCACGGTGCCGTAGACCACAGCGTCAGGCGCCAACGGGAAGTCGGACTGCTGGAGCGGACGCCAGCCCGGGAAGCCGATGCCGACTCCGTCCGCGTTGAGCACCATGCCCGGCCAGAGCAGCGAACCGGTCTTCTGACCGGCCGGAATGGTATCCACCCGGACCACGGTGCCGTCCGCCGTCCGCCAGGTCGCAGTGACCGGAAGCGAGTTGGCGTTGGGCACGTTCTTCGTCGTGATGGTGTAGTCCAGGTACGCCGCATCCAACACGCAACTGTGCACCACAGTGGCAACCAGCTGCTTGACCGGATGGTGCGTGGTGCAATCAGCGGCCGTCTTACAGGTGCCACCGGGGGTGGACGGCTTGACCACGTTGTCCAACGTGGTGCCGGCCGCCGCGTCCTCGACGGTCACCTTGTAGGACACCGAGACCGACGCACCACCTGCCAGGTGCGGGATCGCCCAGGTGAGGGTCTTCCCGTCCGTCGACAGCGTCAGCCCGGCGGCCAGCGGCTTCACGACGGTGACGCCGACCGGCAAGGTGTCGATGGCCTTCGCGCCGTCCACCGTTGCCGTCGCCGAGGAGTTGGTCGCCTTCAGCGTGTAGGTGATGGTGGAGTCCGGGTCACCCGAGCCGACCGTGTCCACCGGGGTGCCACTGGCCGGGTCAGCCGTCTTGGCCAGCGTCCAAGCCGCCGACGGGTGGTCGGTGGTGCAGTTCGCCTCGGTGGTGCAGTCACCGCCCGGACCCGGTGTGGCGACGTTGCGGATGGTCTACGCCGAACGCGTCGGCGTTGACCTTCACCGTGTAGGACAGGACGGCATCAGCGCCGCCGCCGCGATCGTCGGGACGTTCCAGGTCAGGGTCGTCCCGGTGATCGACGCGCCGGCGCCGACGGACACCACCGACGCGTGGTTCAGCACGTCGGACAGGTCGTCGGTGACGACCGCACCTGTGACCGACGCAGCAGAGTCGTTGTGGACCCTCAGCGAGTAGGTGATCTCACTGCCTGGCTGGACCGTCGACCCGGGGGCCGGATCCGAAGTCTTCGACAGGACATAGTGCGGCGTGAAGTGGTCCGTGGTGCAGTCGGCGGCCGTGGTGCAGTCTCCGCCCGGGCCAGGCGTCACGACGTTGGTCAGCGTCTTGTTGTAGGCGCCGGCGTTCACCGTGACCGTGTACGACACGGTCGCATCAGCGCCACCCGCCAGGATCTCCGGAACGTTCCAGGTCAGGGTCGTTCCGGTGATCGACGCCCCGGCCCCGACAGTGCCGACCGTCGCGTTGTTGAGCACTGCGGACAGATTGTCGGTGACAACCGCGCCCGTAACCGTCGCATCCGAGTCGTTGTGGACCGTCAGCGTGTAGGTGATCGTGTCACCCGGCTTCACCGTGGATCCGGAGACCGGAACCGACGACTTCGACACTACATAGTGCGGCGTGAAGTGCTCAGTGGTGCAGGGATCGATGGCCGCAGCCTGGATCGCCCGTGCACGGGCAACTTCGGGGACCTCCGTCGGCGGCGCCTCGCACTGGCCACCGGGGATGAGGTCGTGACGACGTTGCGGACCGTCTGGTTGTAGGCGCCGGCGTCGACGTGACCGCGTAGGACACGGTCACCGAAGTACCAGGCGCAATGTCCGGGATGGTCCAGGTCAGTTTGCCGGCGACCGAGTCGTCCAACGACGGGTCCAGTCCGGCCGTCACCAGGGCAGCGTTCGTGGGCAGGGTGTCCACCGCGGTGGCCCCGGTGACCGTCGCCGACGAGGGGTTGTTGGCGGTCAGGGTGTAGGTGATCGTGTCACCGGGCTTCACCGTCGAACCCGAGACCGGGTCGGACGACTTCGACAGCAGCCAGTGCGGCACCGGCGCGCAGGCATCGGCCGTCTGCTGTCCGGCCGCCCGACGTGGCCGTGGCCAGGTTGAAGAAGCCGTGGCCCGCGCCGTCCTCGGAGCAGTCGGCGGCATCGGTGCTGATGTCGGCCGGGGCGGTGGCGTTCACCACGATGGTGTAGCGTGTCAATGGTGAATGCCGGCAGGTGACGATCGCTGACGATGGACAGCGTCTTCGTCGTCGGGTTCCACGTGTTCACCAGCGGTGTGATCGGGTTCGTCCCGTCGGACGAATTCGTCACCGTCGCCGAGTTGACCGTCACCGAAGTGTCGAACTGCGGCGTGTCGATCGAGCGAGTACACCACGCCGGTCGTGCTGCTCGCGTCCGTGACTGTGATGTCGTAGGTGACGTCCCAGCTGCCGTCCGGAGCCCCGCTGACCAGGTGCGGCAGCACGGAGACCGCCCGCTTGGTCAGCGTCGGGAAGACCGGCGAAGAGCACGCCGAGGTGTCCTCCGAGCCCGACCAGGTGGTGATCGTGGCCGAGTTGAAGAACCCGAAGCCCGGCGCGCCCTGCGGGCTGCAGACGGTGTCTGCAGGTGGCACGGTTCCGGCGATCGTCGCGGTCAGTGCGATCGTCCAGGTCTCGGTGGCACCCGCGGCCAACGGACGGTCGGTGGCCAGGATGTTGGTGCCCGACCCGTCCCACGCCGGACCTGCAGTTCCGTCCGGCTGGGTCACCGACGGCGCCGGTGATGGTCATCCCGGTGGCGAAGCCAGGGGTGTCGGACAGGCTGTAGGTCGCCGGCAGAACAGTGTCGGGGTTGGTGACCACGACGTGGTAGGTGATCGTCCACGAACCGTTGTCGTTCTCGACGGTGGTGGCCACCGTCTTGGCCGCGGTCGCGACGGGCTGATAGGTGTTCGTGATGGTGCACGTGACGTCGGCGCCGTCGGCCGGGGTCACCGAGGCCGCGGTGGTCGTCATCGTCGATGCCGCGTTGGCGTTGACACACGACCAAACGCCCGTGGTGGTGTAGCCGTCGGTGACGGTGCTGGAGGAATCCGTCGGCGGTTCGGTGAGGTGTACGTGCTCCCGCTGGTCACGTCGGCGTTCGGGCCGGTGGTGTTGGTGATGCCGGGCCCGTTGATCGGCGTGGCATCGGCGCCGTCGGTGGCGATCAGCGTCCAGTCCGGCGATGAGGCCGTGCCGGTGCTCCCGTTCACGACGTTCTTGACCAGAGTCAGGTGCGGAGCCACCGGGTTCGTGGTGTCACAGCCAGGGGTGGTGGTGCAGTTCGGCACGTCGTCACCCGGTACCACCGTGTTGACGATCGTGGTGACACCGCCCGCAGACAGCTCAGCCCGCGACTTCACGGTCCCGCTGTAGGTGACGGTCACCGACAGCACCGGCCGCGAGGTTGGTCGCGGTCGCGCTGAGCGTGTTGGTGCCTGCAGTCCAAGTGGGAGCCACGGACGGGTTGGAGGAGATGAAGTCGGGCGCACCGGCGAGAGTGACGCCGGCCACGGTGTTGGTCAGGTTGTCGGTGAACAGGGCGCCCGAGTAGGCCACCGTCGAGGTGTTGTCGACGGTGATCGTCCAGGTGAGCACGTCACCCGGCAGCACGTGCGTTCCGGTGCCGCCGACCACGGTCCCGCCCCTGGCCACCGACACGGTCTTGGAGAGCGTCACGTTGGGCACGCACACGTTGACCGTCTGCTGGGCCTGTTGTGACGTCTCCTCGATGCGTGCGGTGTTGGTGTAGGAGTTGCACACGCCTACGCCGCCGGCGACCAGGGTCAGGTCGTATCGAGAAGCTTGTCGGCGTTCCGGCATCGTTCCAGGTCGCCGTGCCGAGATCTGCGAACGTACCGGTGGTCTTGTTGTCCTGGACGTGGATCGTCTTGTTGGTCTCGGTCCCCAGCGCGAAGGTCACTGGCTTAGCCGTGCTGCTCGCCGATCCGCCACCGTTGCGGGTCCAGGTCACCGTTGCCGTGTTGGTGCCGCCGGTGTAGTTCGGCTGGCCGGTGAACGTGCAGGCGTAGTTGAAGGTCGAGCTGCCGTTGGCCGGGATCGTCGCGCCGACACCCCCGGTCACCGTGCAGGCTCACACCCCCGCCGACTCCGGTCGGGACGTCCGTGACAGTGGCCGGAACGGCGACGTTGTTCGGATTGGTGACCGTGATGACGCCGCGACATGGCCCAGTTCGAGTCCTGGACTCCGCCCGGAGTCGCCGTGACCGTGTAATGGAAGATCGCATTGCCGCCAGGCGTGGTGGTGACGGAGGTCTGTCCGACCTCCTTGGCGATCGACCACAGATAGGTGCGGTCGTAGCTGGCCGTGACGGTCTTGTCGACGGTCAGCGGCTTGAAGTCCAGCGAGTTAATGATCGTGCAGGTGACGTTCTCGCCGGGCGCGAGCACGATCTTGTTCGGGCTGGTGAACGTGCCGCCCCCGGTGCACGTCCAGGCAGCGTCGGCGGTGTAGCCCGCCGGTCCGTCGGATTCGCTCAAGTTGTAGGTGATTCCGGCAGTTGACCAACGCTCCGATGCCGGCGGCCGCATCGGCGGGCTTGCCGTTGATTGGCGTCGTGGAGTCCGAGCCGACCGCGGTCAGCGTCCAGTCGGCGGAGGGGGTCAGGTTGCCGTCGAGGTCGCGGACCTGCTTCTTCAGCGTGAGCCTGGGCGCCTGGTCGTTGTTGACGTAGGTGCAGACGCCGCTCTCGTTCGCGGCCAGCGTGATGTTGGTCAGCTCCCGGGGTGTGGCGCTCACCGAGGTGACGCAGGTGATTCCGGTGAGCGTGTAGCCCGCCAGGGTCGACTCGGTGAGGGTGTACGGCTGTCCCGGTCGGACGAAGATGGTGTTCGCGGCGCTCGGGGTCTCCGCGCCGGGGACGGTCTGCGCGATGAGCCCGGCCGGCACGGCGGGCGGCGTGGTCGGAGTTGCGGTCAGGTTCCAGCTCGCAGCCGTTGCGGTGCCGCCGTTGTCGTTGACCACGTGCTTGATCAGGATCAGCGGCGCGGTCCGGTTGGTCGCCGTGCAGCGCACGCTGTAGCCCAACGGCACCGAGACGCCGCCGTTGATGCCGTCGCTGTAGCCGGCGATCACGTTGCCGTTCGCGTCGATCTGGACGCAGGTCATCGAGCCGGTGGACAGCGGGTTGGTCTGGAGGTTGGTTCGGTTGTCGTCCTGCACGTAGCGGGGATCCCCACCGCTTTCCGCCAACTGGTAGGTGATGTTCGGAGTCACGGCCGCGTTGGTGATCGCCGGCGCCCCCGTTGGACCCGACAGGGTGGGCCCGGTCGGCGGGATGGCGCTGAGCGTCCACGCCGTCGGCAGGACGTGGACGGACCGTTGACGACCTGCTTGACCAGGGTCAGACGAGTGTCGCAGGTGACGGTGTTGGTGACGGTGACGTCATTGGCCGGCGCGGACAGCGTCGCGGTGTAGGGCAGCGGAGCCGGCGTTCCGAGAGTCGTGCCGTTCACCGCGGTCACCCTCGAGCTGGCGACCGTGCACAGGGTGGGGCCGGTGATCGTCGTCGTTTCGTTCACCACGGCGGTATTGCCCACGGAGTATCCGCCCCGAGTCACGCCCCAACCCTGGTTGCTGGCGCCGGCGGCACCCGGGCCGGTCAGCGTCGCCTGTGCGAAGAACGGGCTGGGCTGCGCCCCGTCGTTGTATGTCTGGCCGTTGATGATCCACGTCTTGTGCAGCGTGATCACCGCCTGCGGAGTCGGGGCGCGGTTGTAGACCGTGCAACTGATCGGGTCGGAGATCCCGACCGGGACGGTGAACCCCAGTGCCGCGTTCGTCACCGCCTACAGGTGTGCTCGTCGCCGAGATTCGTACACACGGCATTCTGACCGTAGCACTGGTTGGAGGGTGTATCCGGACTGCTGCGTTTCGGTCGCCGTGAAGTTCGTAGTGGTCGTGCCGCCTGGGAAGCCCAGGTTGAAGTTCAGCGCTCCGGTTCCGGCGGCCGTCACGCCGGAACCCGGGTCTACCGTGACGCTCGAGGTCGCCGTTCCGCCGAACGTCCAGCCGCCCGCGGGCACTGACCCGGCTGTCGTTCCAGCCGGTGCGCTGAACGGCACGACCTGCTTGACCACGGTGACCGATCCGGTGCAATTACCCAGCGCCAGACTGTGCAAAGCCGCGCCGGCAGCCGGGTAGTCGGTGGTCTGGTAGTAGTCGGCGGTGGTTCCGTTCGATCCGTTGTAGGCGGTCGGCCCGGAGATCGCCGCCAGGTTCAGCGCCGTCGTAGGCTGAGGTCGCGCCCGACCCGACACCGATCGCGAGCACGCGGGCACCCGCGTGCTTGACCGCGTTCGCCGAGAAGATGGCGTTCTCCATCTCACGCAGCCGTCCGTCGCTGCTGGGTCCCTCGGGCGGATCGTTGTACACGGGTCGGGTTGCCGTCGGTGATGACCACGACGATGCCATAGCCGGCTGCCTGGGCGGCTGCCACTGCGAGGCCACGATCCCAGTTCGTCCCGCCGCCGGCGGTCCAGCCCGCATAGCGTGCCTTGAACGCGTTCGCCTGCGCCTGGGTCGATACCGGCGTCAAGGTCGGATAGTTCTGCGTCGCTCCACTTGCCGGCGACACCTCGGAGAACGAGAACAACGCCAAGCTCGATGGCGTCCCGACCAACGCGTCGGTGAAAGTGTTCGCCGCGTTCTTCAGATTCTGAAGGTTGCCGGTGGTGCCCACGGAACCGGAAAGGTCAAGGACGAGCGCGACTTTCAGCCCGCACTGGGTGGGCAGAGCGGGGTTCGCCCGGGACTGCTGCCAGATCCCTCCGGACGCGTTCGGCACGTTGCCGCTGGCGAGCATGAAGCCGTTGGCGCCGGTCACGGTGGAGGAATAGGTCTGCCCGCCCTGCAGCGCCGGGGTCTGGAACGAGTACGGAGTCGCCGTGTTGGTCGTCCCACTGGAATCGCCGGTGCGGAGCGTCTGGTTCACGAACCAGCCCGCCGGCACCCCGGTCGTTGCCTGACGCACCCAGAACCGCCGTTGCGGTTGCCCGCGGCGGGCGCCGTGCCGGTGACGGTGAAGTTGCAATCCCCGTCGACGTCCGAGAGGCAGGTGAACAGCGCAGCTTCCACCGGTCTGCGCCGCGTACAGGCCGAGAGTTACACCCGGCAACGGCGTCACGCCGGTGACGCCGGTCCGGTCCCCGCCGACCTTCACGGTGACCAGCGACGTGGTTGGCGGTGGGCGGTGGGACGGCGTTCGGCTGACCGCCGCCACCGACGGCCAGCGATTGGCCACGACCAGTCTTGGCGGACGAGGTTGCGGCCGACGAAGACGAGGTGCTGCTCGATGCAGACGATGGTGTCTCGGCCGCTGTGGCGGACTTCGTATCGGTTGCGGAGGTCTTCGTACTGCTCGAGGGCGTGGTTGACGTCGGGCTGGTCGATGGCTGATGTCGTGGGCGACGTAGAGGTAGAGGTCGAGTCGAGTGACGTGGCTGAGCATCGCTGCTAGCTGTCGTGCTTGACGTGGTATCCGTAGCTGGGGTGGAGCTGTCAGTGGTCGATGCTGCAGCCGACGTGGTCGTGGCAGCGACCTTCGCGGCGGGCGCAGCCACGGTGAGCTTGGTCTGACATGTGTCGACTGCACACGCTGGGCCATCGACCGGGGCGGCGGCGATGGTGAGGTCGGAGCCGGCCGCATCATCGGCCACCTTGAGCGAGAACTGGGTCTTGGTCGTAGCTCGAGCGGCTACAGCAGGCGCGGTCCAGGTCAACTTGTCGTCCTTGACCGCGAGACCGCCGGCCGCGAGCGCGCCTGGGGACAGCAAGGCGGCGTGGCTCAGCGGGCCGGTCAGGTCACTGACGACCTGTGAGCCCGCCGGGAGGTCAGTGGTCCCGGAGTTGTCCAGCGTCAACGTTAGGGCGACATCACTGCCGGGGGCGACTGTTGACCCGCTTGCAGGATCCGAAACAACTCCGACCGTCCAGGTGGCTTTCGCCTGATCGGGAGTGGCGGAAGTTGTCGGCGTGGAGGAAAAGCTCACCCCGCTGAACGCCATCGTGGAGACCAGCGCAACCGTGCTGGCGAGGATGGTCAGTGACCGCCACCTCGTGGATGTCGCCTTGCGATGCCCGTTGACCTTGACCATTTCCGCCCCTGTTCGCGTGATGACGCACAAAACCATCGCAACGCCCCCGCGCGCAGAGCAGAACCATAACCGATCGTCGGCCAGGTGTCGACGGAACGTTATCTTTTTGTGGATGGTTCTGCGGCTAAGGCGTGGCTTGTCTGATTCTGGGCCATGCCGCCCTCGGCGGCTACATGGCAAATGGGTGACCCTCCGTGAATGATCGGGCTACTCACCGGAATATCCGCATTTGCTCTCCGCGCTCTTGGTCGATGGTGGCGGGTGGATCTATCGTCTTTTCGGGTCGACCGGCAGGGTCCTCATTGCCGGTTTGGTGGTCGAGAAGGCTCGCTGAGATTTGGGCCTGCGCGAGCGCATGCGGCTTGACTGATGGCAGTCACCGAGTACGAAGAATTTCCCCAACCTGAGCTAAATGATGACCAGACGTAGCCAGCCAGCCGCGAGTCGACGCATAGTCGTGACTAATAGTGCATAAAGACCCTGCAGGTTTCGTCACCGAGCGGATTCATCACCCGTCGCGTCAGAGGGGCGGGCCTGGACCGGAATTCCGCGGAGCCACAAACGAATTCCCTGCCAACGAATCAACGCCGACGTGCGCAGCGTGACGAGCGGCCAGCGAACGAGTGCGGCCACGATGTTGGCGGTGGTGGCCGGGTGGCCGTGGCCGGTCAACGTCGCGACGAACGGGGTCTTGTCGCCGATCCGCAGCGCGATCGACACGTTCAGCCGCGCATCCGGCATGGGCGTGCGCATCAGGTAGCGGCCACCCATCGGGAGGAACGGCGAGACGTAAAAGCGTTTGTCCACCTGGTCACGGCCGGCATCATCGGGCCGCAGCACGTAGACATGCCGACCGCCGTACGTGTTGTGCACCTCGGCCACAGCGGCCACCTGCTCACCGCCGAGGCTGCAGTAGTAGACCGACAGCGGATTGAACACGTAGCCGGCGACCCGGGGGAGGTCAACAGCATGATCCGGTCGGCAACGATGTCGTTGTCCTGCAACAGCTGCCGGATATTCTGGCCGATGGTCCGGGCCGGGTCGCCCAGGTGGTCGGCGGCATCGAAGCGGGCGAACGGGCGGAGCCAGGACGGGAGCACCGGGGGAGCGTCGACGTCGATCAGCCAGTAGTAGCCGGAGTAGCGGAACGACCGGGTGGTCGCCGTGCTTCGCCGATGCTTGACGACGGTGCGATAGATGGTGGCCGTCGCCGATCCGGCTTCGGGGGCGACCCGGAGGAGCGGCCGCTCCAGCGTCACCACGTGACACCGAGTGATTCAGCGGCTCGCACGCCGGAAGCGCAGCCGTCCTCGTGAAATCCCCAGCCCTGCCAGGCTCCCGCGAAAGCGGTCCGGCCGGCGTTGATCAGGCCGATTTCCTGCTGCGCGGCCACCGACCGTGTCGTGTAGGTCGGGTGCGCGTAGTCCATCTCGTCGATGATGGTCGACGGATCCACCTGTCCGGCGCTGTTCAGGGTGACGACGTACTTCTGCGGGTCGTCGAGGCGCTGCAGGCGGTTCAGGTCGTAGCTCACGTTGACCTGCGAATCGTCCGACCTGCAGGTGTCCATCTGATAGTTCCACGACGCCTGAGCGTTCTTGGCGCGGGGCAGCACCGACGAGTCGGTGTGCAGCACCGTGTGGGATCGCGTGTATTCGAAGGCGCCGAGCAGTCGCGTTTCGTCGCCTGAGGCGTCGGCGAGCAGGTCCAGGGCCTGGTCGGGATGGGTCGCGATGACCACGTATTCGGCCTGGTGGGTCTCGCCGCCGTCGTCCACCAGAGTCACGCCATCCGGGTGCCGGGTGACGGACCGGACCGGCGTGGCGGTTCGTACCGCGGTCAGTTCCTTGACGGCCTTCTCCACATAGCTGCGCGACCCACCGACCACGGTGCGCCACTGTGGAGATCCCGTGACGGCCAGCATGCCGTGGTGCTCCAGAAACGCGAACAGGTAGCGGGCCGGGTAGCTGCGCGCGCCGTCGAAGCCGCAGGACCACACGCAGGACACCACGGGAAGCAGGAAGTGGTTGGCGAAGTATTCGCTGTAGTGACCTTGGTCGATGAACTCGCCAAGCGTTCTCAGATCATCCGGAGCGGCCAGCACCCGGTGCGCGTCGGCATGGAACTTTTTCACCTGCACCAGCATGGCGAGGTACTTCGGCCGCAAGGCGGCCGACGGCTGGGCGAACAAGCCACGGATGCCGCGGGCGCCGGCGTATTCCAGACCGCAGCCATCGCACCGGACGCTCATCGACATCTCTGACTCTTGGGTGGCCACGTCCAACTCGGCGAACAGGCGCAGCAGGTTGGGGTAGGTCTTCGCGTTGTGCACCAGGAAGCCGGTGTCGAGACCGGCGACCTTGCCGCTCGAGGTTGCGACGTCATGGGTATGGGCGTGACCGCCGAGACGGTTGTCCGCCTCGAACAGCGACACGTCGTAGCGGCGCTGCAGCAGATACGCCGCGGTGAGGCCGGCAACACCGCTGCCGACCACCGCCACCCGCTCTCTGGTGGTGGCCGTCTCGAACCCGCTCATCTGCGTCTACTCCCTCTGCTGACCGCTCCTAGACGGTTTTGTACCGTCCCGGGGTTTCCGGTCGTGGTTCCCATCGGACCGGCATTACTAACTGGGCGATGGATCTCTGTCATAGGGGGTTCGGCTCAACGGCGGACCGAGATGGGTGTAACAGATCACCGCCCCGCGTGGCCACCCGGTGGGCTAGAAGCGTTACTCCCGCCCCGGTGGCCGGGCTACCAGACGCCAAGCGGACGAGAACGTCGTGGGCGGCCGGGAAGAAAATGGACCGAAAGTAACCGAATCGTCATCAGCGAAACCTTCGGAGTTCTGCAACGAAAGCAACAGACTTTCGTAACTCCCCCTTCGATTGACACCCACTCACCGCATCATTACGTTTACTTTCGTTCGCTGATGTGACGGCAGGCACTCGGAGCCCCAGCCCGATAGCAGGCGACGTACGTGGTTCCCATCGCATCGTGGCGTAGGACAAGGAGCAGTGCACCGTGGCATCTCTCGACGAAGTCGCTCGCGAGCAGGCAATTCTGCTTGCGCTGAACGCGACTGGTCGAGTTGTGGTCAATGCCCTGGCACAGGAGTTCGGCGTGTCCACCGTGACCATCCGCAAGGATCTCGACGGGTTGGAACAGCGCGCAATGTTACGAAGGGTCCGGGGCGGCGCGGTGAGCGTCGGCGGCAACGACGAAGGCGCTTTCGAGATGCGGCTCCGGCACTCGCGGGACGTCAAGCGGTCCATTGCGAAACTGGTGGCGCCGTTGGTCCGCCACGGGGATGTCATCGCGATGGACTCGTCCACCACCTGCTACTACCTGGCGCAGGAATTGCTCGACCGCCGGGACCTGGTGGTGGTGACCAACGGTCTGCGTCTCGCCGTGCTGCTGATGGAGCAGTCCTCGGCCATGGTGCTGATGCCGGGAGGTGTGCTCCGTCGTTCTGCCGGATCGATGGTCGGACCCATCGGAGACGTACTGGCCGGCCGGGGGCGGATCAACAAGGGCTTCTTCGGGGTCATCGGCATCTCCACGGTTCACGGACTGATGGACCTGTCCGCAGAGGAGGCCCAGACCAAGCAGTTCATGGCCAAAGCCTGCCATCGGGTGTATGGGCTGTTCGACTCGTCGAAGGTGGGCGGCTTCGGGTTGCATTCTTTTGCCGCCACCGATCAGATCGAAGCGATGTACACCGACGATGACATCGAGGCCGATGTCGTCTCGGAGTGGGCGGCACTCGGCGTTCCTGTTCACACGGTCGCGGCCAACACTGCGTCAGTGACCAGGCTTGCGCCGAATCGCCGAGCCCAGGGCGGCTCCCGATGACGGCCCGCACCGTCGCGGCCGTAGACCTCGGTGCGGAGAGCGGCCGGGTGACCGCGGTTTCCCTTGATGGCGAACGACTCTCGGTCGAGATCGTCAATCGCTTCAGCAACAGTCCCCGGGTGTCCGATGGCATGCTGCGGTGGGACATCGAAGACCTCTGGCGGCAGATCTCCTCGGGGCTGGGCACTCTCGCGGCCGGCTCGACCCCGATATCCAGCGTCGGCGTTGATACCTGGGGTGTCGACTACGGGTTGCTGTCGGGCACCGGTGAGCTCATCGACGATCCGATCAGCTATCGGGACGACCGCAACAACAGCGCGCTCGTCGATGCGCTGGAGCTGGTCGGTCCGGATCGCATCTACTCGTCGACCGGCGCCCAGATCCTCGCCATCAACACGGTTTTCCAGCTGATGGCCGACATGCGGCAGGATCCGACCCGGCTGGGACGGGCCGACAAGCTGCTGATGATGCCGGATGTGCTGCATCATCGGCTGAGCGGCGCCGCCGTGTCCGAGTACACCGCGGTGTCGACCACCGGCGCGTACGACATGAGCACCGGACGTTGGGCCACCGAACTGTTGGCCGATTTGCACATACCTACCCACATGCTGCCCGACGTAGTCCAGCCAGGTACCGATGTCGGAGCCATGGTCGGCCCACTGGCCGCCGGTGCGCTGGCCGGCGCGCGAGTGGTGCTGCCGGCAGCACACGACACTGCCAGTGCCGTGGTGGCGGTGCCGTTCGCGGCCCCCGGGGGGCTGTTCATCTCGTCCGGTACCTGGTCGCTGGTCGGTGTCGAGGTGTCGGCACCGGTGATCAGCGCCGAATCGCAGCGTACGAATCTGACCAACGAGGGCGGTTACGCCGGCTCGATCCGACTGCTGCGCAACGTCATGGGTCTATGGATCCTGCAGGAGTGCCGCCGCCAATGGGCTCAGGAGGGTCGGTCGCTGAGCTACGCCGATCTGGCCGAAATGGCCGCGGGTGAGCCGGGTCTGGTGAGTGTCATCAACCCCGACGCCGTGGAATTCCTGCCGCCGGGGGATATGCCAAGAAGGGTCAGGGAATACTGCGCCCGCAACGGCATCCCGGTTCCGCAGTCCATCGCGACCCTGACCCGATGTGTGGTCGACTCGTTGGCGCTGGGCTACCGGGCGGTAGTGGATGACATCGACCTGGTCACGGGTCGACGGCCGACCACCGTCAATGTGGTCGGTGGCGGGGCCAACAACACGCTGTTGTCGCAGCTCACTGCTGATGCGACCGGCCTGCAAGTGCATTGCGGGCCAACAGAAGCGACCGCGCTCGGCAACGGCGCGGTGCAGTTGGCCACGCTCGGCGAATTCGACGGGCCCGAGCAGATCAGACAGGCGATCGCCGATAGCAGTCAGATCGTCACCTATGAACCTCGTTACGGGGATTCATGGGCGGATGCCCTGGGTCGGTACCAGGCGCTCCGGAGCGACGAAACACAGCGAGCCGCACCGAAAGTGCGGGCCGGCTGAATGAATTCCTTCCCCCTGTTCCATCACCTCGTTCCACCCATTTGATTCGGCTTTTCTGGCACCACCTCGGGTCGATCCGCGCCCGACCATTTGAATCGAACGAGATCGCCTTTTCGCGACGGATCTCGTGCGTTCGAGTACGAAATTGCCTTACACCCACCAGCTGTCATGGAAGACAGCGCCACCTCACGGGAGAGAACGAATGCGTCCTAACCGCAAACTCACAGCTGTCATCGCGGTAGGCATTGCCGCCGCGTTGACGCTCACGGCCTGCTCGAAGAAGAGTGAGTCGAGCACCAGTTCCAGCGCGGCACCCGCCGCTTCGTCGGCCGCTGCCCCGGCCGCGAGCGCCCCGGCCGCGAGCGCCCCGGCCGCGAGTGCGCCGGCCGCTGCGTCGTCTGCGCCGGCGGCAGCGTCTTCCGCTCCGGCAGCCGCGTCGTCGGCCCCGGCGGCCGGCTCGAGCGCCGCGCCCGCCGCACCCGCCTCGGGCAAGAAGTTCAAGATCGCGTTCGTGCCGAAACTGCAGGGTGTCCCGTACTTCGAGGCCATGAACGCCGGCGGCAAGGAAGCGGCAGCAGCCCTTCCCGACGTCGAGTGGCTGTACCAGGGACCGGTCAAGGCCGACGCCGCCGCGCAGGCGGACATCGTCCGCTCGTACATCCAGCAGAAGGTCGACGTGCTGATCGTCGCCCCGAACGACCCCGACTCGATGGCTCCGCTGCTCAAGCAGGCCGCTGACGCCGGCATCAAGGTCGCCACCGCCGACACCGACGCGCCCAACTCGGTGCGTTCGCTGTTCGTCAACCAGGCCTCCGAGCAGGGCATCGGCGAAGGACTCACCGATGCATTGATGAAGGCGATGGGCGGCAAGGGCAAGTACGCAATCGTCTCCTGTGGCCAGACGGCCGCGAACCTGAACGCCTGGATCAAGGTGCAGAAGGCTTACACCGCTTCCAAGTACCCGAACGCGGAGATCGTCGACGTCGTGTACGCCGGTGAAGACCAGAACGAAGCCACCAAGCTCGCCACCAACCTGTTGAACGCCCACCCGGATCTCACCGGTCTGGTCGGCGAGTGCACCTCGTCCGCACCCGGTGTGGCGCAGGCAGTTCGGGATGCCGGCCTGATCGGAAAGGTCTTCACCGACGGCCTCGGGACCCCGCAGTCGATGAAGCCCTACCTGGCCGACGGTTCGTCTTCGGCCTCCATTCTCTGGGACGTGCAGAACCTTGGTTACCTGACGGCCTGGGCCGGCGAGCAGTTGGCCTTGGGCAAGACCCCGGCGGCGACCAACCACGTTTCCGCGAAGCTGCCGGCGGTCAAGTACGACGCTGCGACCAAGGTGCTGCTGCTCGGACCGGCGCTGGCAATCGTCAAGGGGAACGTGGATCAGTTCAACTACTGATCCGTCCGTGTGGGTGGTGTCGGTGATCGCGAGGGCTGATCACCGGCACGACCTGCGGAGTAACACATCTCGACACAAGAACACCTCGACGGGGCAGAGCCGCTGTTATCGCAATGCGGCGGCTCTGCCCACACAGTGATCCGAACGAGTGTGATCTGAACAAGTGCGAAGTGAACGAGTCCCGTGATCTGAACGACCAAGATGTGAATGAGTCAGGACTGGAGTGACCTGCAGTGACCACTACTGAGAGTGCGACCGCGTCCGGCGTACCCGATTCCGGGCTGGCCCGACTGAACCTCACCGGGATCTCGAAAAGGTTCGGCGCCGTTCGGGCGATCCGGAACGCCGATATGACCGTCAAGGCCGGCAGGGTGCACGCTCTGGTCGGCGAGAACGGGGCGGGCAAGTCGACGCTGATCAAGATCATCTCCGGGGCCGAGTCCTCGGACAGCGGCACCATCGAGTTCGAGGGTGCTCACGTCGCCATCGCGAGCACGGTTGAGGCGATGGCTCTCGGCATCGCCACCGTCTACCAGGAGCCGCAGTTGTTCGCGGAACTGACCGTCTCGGAGAACATCTTCACCGGCCGGGAGATTCGCAAGGGCCTCCGGGTCGACTGGGCGGCGCAGAACGCGAAGGTGGTCGAACTGCTGGAATTGCTCGGGTTGCCCGGCCGGTACGCCACCGTCACCCTCGGCTCGTTGTCCATCGCCGAACAGCAGCAGGTCTCCATCGCAAAAGCGCTGGCGGGCAACGCCAAGATTCTGATCCTGGACGAACCGTCGGCAATCCTGACCGACGCCGAGATCGAGGTGCTGTTCGGCGTCGTACGCCGACTCGCCGACTCTGGCGTCGCCGTCATCTACATCTCGCATCGACTCGACGAACTCTTCCGGATCGCTCACGAGGTGACCGTCATGCGTGACGGCAACACGATCGGTACCTATCCGATCGAAGAGCTGACCGTCCGGCAGATCGCCGAGCTCATGGTCGGCGGCATCCTCAATGACGAGCGTGGTGAGCGGACCATCCCGGATGGGCCGCCCCGGCTGGTGTTGGAGGATTTGGGTGCCACCGGCAAGTTCCATGCGGTGAACCTCTCGGTCCGACCGGGCGAGATCGTCGGCCTGTACGGTCTGGTCGGGTCCGGTGTCTCCGAGATCGCCGCCGCCATCTACGGAATGGACCGGGCCACGTCGGGCCGCATCCTGCTGAGCGGCAAGCCGATCGCCCCGAGATCACCCCGGGAGTCGCAGAAACTGGGCATCGCCCTGCTGCCGGCGAACCGCAAACTGCAGGGCATGTTCTCGTTCCAACCCATCGCGTTCAACATCTCCGCAGGCCACCTGCCGCTGCTGAGCAAGTTTGGCATCTGGATGGACCGCGGTCGCGAACGCAGCGTGGCGAAGGACATGATCTCCCGCCTCTCCGTGAAGACTCCCAGCGAGCGGCAGTTCATCGGTGCCATGTCCGGCGGCAACGCCCAGAAGGTCGTGCTGGCCAGGCAATTGGTCGAACGCCCGGACGTATTGATCCTGGCCGAGCCGACGCAGGGCGTCGACGTCGGCGCCAAGGAAGAAATCCATCGCATCATCACCGAACTTGCCGAGGCCGGGTCCGCCGTGCTGGTGGTCACGTCGGATCTGTACGAGGCGCTGCGCATCTCGGATCGGTTACTGGTGGTGCGGGGCGGCACCACGACGGCCGAGTTCGGTCCCGACGCGACCCAGGTCGATGTGCTCGCCGCCGCCGCCGGCGCCGTCGACGCAGAAGGGAAAGTAGCGTGACTGCACCAACAATTTCGCCGGGACCGCAGGGGCCGGTCGAGTCCTCGGCCGGGGAGCCCGTCGCCCCACCGAAGTCCAAGGGGCGGGTACTTCCGCCCCCGGTGACCGGTCCCGAGGTGGTGCTGATCGGCGCCATCATCGTGCTGTGGGTGGTGCTGTACTTCACCACGCCGGCGTTCCTGGCGTCGGGTTCCCTGCGCGCCCTGATGGTCGCGACCGCCCCGGTGGCGCTGATGGGCGTCGGGATGACCATCATCATCATCACCGGCGGCATCGACGTCTCCGTCGGTGGCGCGGTCATGGTGTGTTCGGTGGTCACCGCGAAAGTGATGGTCGACTCGGGTGTTTCGCTCCCTGTGGCCATCGGGCTGTCGATCATCGTCGGTGCGCTGCTCGGCCTGTTGAACGGCGTGTTGATCGCCTACGGGCGGGTCCACGCCATCATCATCACCTTTGGCACGGCGAACATCTTCCAGTGGCTCGCGCTGCAGGTCTTCGGGTCCAACACCGTCAACAACATCCCGAACACCCTGGATGTCTTCGGCCGGGGGCCGAACGGCCGGATTCTCGGCATCCCCTACGCCTTCCTGGTGACGGTGGTGATTGCGGCCATCGCCTGGTGGTACCTGCGACATACGGCCGGCGGCCGGCACTTCTACGCCATCGGCGGTGATCCACAGGCGGCCCGACTGGCCGGCGTCCGGGTGCAGCGCCGCATCATGCTGGCGTACGTGATCACCGGTGTGTTGGTCGGTCTCGGCTCGTGCTTCGTCATCGCGCAGGGCACTTCCACCCTGGATCAATCCGTCGGAGCCGGCCAGGAACTCGGCGTGATCGCTGCGGTGGTCATCGGCGGCACCTCCATCATGGGCGGCCGAGGATCGGTGCTCGGCACCGTGCTCGGAGCACTCCTCGTACAGACGGTGAGTTCCGGTGTCACCCAGCTCGGCTGGAGTTCCGACCTGTCGAACCTGTTCGTCGGCGTATTCATCATCATCGCGGTCGGTGCCGACCTGCTGCGACAGCGGGCAAGGAGAGCACTGTGAGCACCCCCACCATGGACAAGACGCCCGGTGCCGCAGCGGTTCCGCCGCCCGCCGGCCCGGCGCAGACCGAATCCGTCGGCTCGAAGCTGTTGCGGGCGTTGCTGACCCAACGCATCGTCCTGCTGGCGATCCTGCTGGTGGTGGTCCTGGTGGTCTTCTCCATCATGAGCGCCGGTGGCTATCTCACGGCCGACTACAACCCGGACTATCTGGCCCAGTCGCTGATCAACGCGGTCCCGCTGGTGATGCTCGGTCTCGCCGAGTTGCTGGTCATCATGTCGGGCCGCGGCGGCATCGATCTGTCCGTCGGGTCGATCGTGTCGTTGACCGGGATGATCTTCGGCTTCGCCTACGGCCAGTGGAATTGGTCGCTGTGGGCGTCCATCCTGCTGGCCGCGGCGGTTGGCGCCTTGTGCGGCGCGATCAACGGATTCCTGGTGGCCTACATCGGGTTTCCAGCCCTGATCACCACGCTGGCCACCTACTACGCCTTCGCCTCGCTGGCCATCGTCATCAACGACCAGGCACCCATTGCCACTACGCCGATCCAGGGTTTGTTCTCGTCGATGGCCGATTCGGTCGAGCTGCCGATCGTGGGGCACCACATCCCCAGTTTCCCGCTGGGCATCTTCACCTTCATGATCCCGACCATCGTGATCGTCTGGCTGATTCTGGCCCGGACCACCCTGGGTCGTCGCGTGTATGCGGTCGGTACCAACGACATCGCCGCCCAGTGGTCCGGGATCAACGTGAAGTCAACGCGATTCAAGGCCTACGTGCTCTCGGGTCTCATCTCAGGTCTGGTGGCGGTGGTCACCGTGGCCCAGTTCGCCTCGGCCCGGCCGGATGCCGGTACGTCCGGTAATGGCATGGCTTTGCCGGCCATCACCATCGCCGTCCTCGGCGGCGTCGCCATTACCGGCGGGATCGGCCGGGTGGCCGGTGTCGTACTGGCCACGTTGTTGATCGTCTGGCTGAACCTGGGTATCGGGCTCTCGTTCGTGGGCAATGCCGGATCGCAGTATCAGCTGCTGGCGCTGGGTGCCGTGCTGATCTTTGCGGCGCTGCTCAATGGCCTCACGAATCGAAAATACGGCGGCGCCAGATGACGGCGGTCCACCGGCCCGACCTGGTCAGCCAGGAACTCGTCGACCTGACCCGCGACCTGGGTCTGCCGGGGCGTGATCTGGTGATCCTGGCGGAGGGCAATACGTCTCAACTGCTGGGCGACGGCCGCGTTGTCCTCAAGGCGTCCGGATCGAACATGGCCTCGGTCACGGCGGACGACTTCGTCGTCGTCGACGTCAAGCCGTTGATCGATATCGTCGACGACCCGGCAAGCGGTCAAGGCGATCTCACCGCGGCCCTGGATGCCGGCGTAGTGGATGGTCGCCGCCGTCGCGGTTCGATCGAAGCGCTCGTGCACGTCGCGGTGCAGGCGGTGGCCCCGGCCGCATTCGTCGCGCACACCCACCCGACCGCGGTCGTCGGCCTGCTCGCCTCCGTTCACGCGGAGGCGGCCTGGTCGGAGTGGGCCTATTCGGACGAGGCCGTGGTGATCGGCCGGCCGCTTTATGTTCCCTACGCCACACCAGGCATCGATCTCGGTCGGGTATTCCTGTCCGCCCTGCGCAAGCGGGTGGACCAGACCTCGGAGTTGCCGTCCCTGGTCCTGTTGGGCAACCACGGCATTGTCGCGATCGGGGCCACCGCGGCCAGCGTCGCCGGCATCTCCGACATGGCGGTCAAGGGCGCTCGGATCCGGGCGATCGCGTACGCCAGTGGGGGAGCAGCCCCCATCCCCGCCGCCTCGATCGAAAAGTTCTTCGCCCGCGAGGACATTGCCGAGCGGCGCACCAATCTCGCCCAGGGACAGTTCTGACCCTGGTGGCACCACCGGGCAACGACGCCCCAGCCTGACAGATGAATTCACGCCGATCACAAGGAGCCTCAATGTTTCCGGACGAAGCCAGGAAGATCCTGGCGCAACAGCGCATCGAGACCCCGTCCTGGGGCTACGGCAATTCCGGTACCCGGTTCAAGGTGTTCACTCAGCAGGGCGTCCCCCGCACTGCCGAGGAAAAGATCGACGATGCGGCGACCGTGCACCGATTCACCGGAGTGGCGCCCACCGTGTCTTTGCACATCCCTTGGGACGCCGTTGATGACTTCGAGGTCCTGGGCAAGTATGCCGACGACCAGGGCGTCAGCCTGGGCGCCATCAACTCCAACGTCTTCCAGGACGACGACTACAAGCTGGGCAGCGTCTGCAGTCCCAACCCCGCGGTCCGCAAGAAGGCCCTCGCGCATCTGCTGGAATGCATCGATGTGATGGATGCGACCGGATCCAAGGACCTCAAGCTGTGGTTCGCCGACGGCACCAACTATCCCGGCCAGGACAGCATCTCCGGCCGGCAGGACCGGCTCGCCGAAGCGCTGGCCGCGGTCTATGAGCGGCTGGGCGACGACCAGCGAATGTTGTTGGAGTACAAGTTCTTCGAGCCTGCCTTCTACCACACCGACGTACCCGACTGGGGTACCTCCTACGCCCACTGCCTGCAACTCGGCCCCAAGGCGCAGGTGGTGATCGACACCGGGCATCACGCCCCGGGAACCAACATCGAATTCATCGTGGCCTTCCTACTGCGGGCTCAGAAGTTGGGTGCCTTCGACTTCAACTCTCGCTTCTACGCGGACGACGATCTGATGGTCGGCTCGGCCGACCCGTTCCAGCTGTTCCGCATCATGCACGAGATCGTCCAGAACGACGGGCTGTCGACAGAACGCGGTATAAATTTCATGCTCGACCAGTGCCACAACATCGAGGCCAAGATCCCCGCCATCATCCGCTCGGTGATGAATGTGCAGGAGGCGACGGCCAAGGCCCTGTTGGTCGACTCGGAGGCGCTGGCGCATGCGCAGCGCAGCGGTGATGTGTTGGGAGCGAATGCAGTGCTGATGGACGCCTACAACACGGACGTGCGGCCGCTGCTGGTCACCACCCGCGAAGAGATGGGCCTGGACCCCGACCCGATTGCCGCCTACGCCGCAAGTGGATACGGCCAGAAGATCATCGCCGACCGCGTCGGCGGTTCGGCCGCAGGATGGGGAGCCTGATATGACCGGCAGCACCGAATTGCCCTCCGGTGTCACTGAATTGCTGGCCCGGTCGAATCGACTCGGCTCCGATCCGACGGTCACCAACTACGGTGGCGGGAACACGTCGGTCAAGGTCCGGCAGCTCAGTCCGGCGACCGGCGCCGAGGTGGAACTGTTGTACGTCAAGGGGTCCGGCGGTGATCTGGGGACGCTCCAGGCCGGCGGCCTGGCCGTTTTGGAGCTCGACCGGGTGCGCGCACTCGATGGCGTCTACCGCGGGGTGGACTTCGAGGACGAGATGGTGGGCTTCTTCCCGTTCTGTGCCTTTGGCACCGGGGGAGCGACGCCGTCGATCGACACCCCCATGCACGGCCTGGTCGGCTTCGACCACGTCGACCACCTGCACCCCGATGCCGTCATCGCGCTGGCCTGCGCCGCAGATGGGGAAGCTCTCGTCGAGAAGATCTGGGGCGGAACGGTGGCCTGGGTCCCGTGGAAGCGACCCGGCTGGGAACTCGGGCGGGCGCTGGCGAAACTCGCCGAGAACCCGGACGTGATCGGGGCCGTCCTGGGCGGCCACGGACTGACCGCCTGGGGGTCGACGAGCGACGAGGTCGAGCAGCGGAATCTGCAGATCATCAAGCAGGCGCAGGACTTCCTGGACGCCAACTCGGTGGCCGAGCCGTTCGGTCCGGTTGTGCCGGGCCGGGAGACTCTGGCTCCAGAACTGCGCCGGGCCAGGGCCGCCGAACTGTTCCCGTACCTGCGGGCGGTCGCCTCGGCGGATCGTCGGCAGGTCGGGCACTTCACCGACTCCGACGTGGTGCTGGACTTCATGTCCCGTGAGAAGCTCGCCCACCTGGTGTCGCTGGGTACCTCGTGCCCGGATCACTTCCTGCGCACCAAGGTCCGTCCGTTGCTGTTGGACACCGCACCCGACGCGCCGATCGACGAGATCGCTGCGCGGCTGGCCGAACTGCACGCGGAATACCGGGTGGATTACCAGGGCTACTACGACCGAAATGCCAAGCCTGAGTCGCCGGCCATCCGCGGCGCCGACCCGGCCGTCGTGCTCGTCCCCGGGGTCGGGATGTTCTCCTTCGGCGCGGACAAGCAGACCGCCAGGGTCGCGGGGGAGTTCTACGTCAACGCCATCAATGTGATGCGTGGCGCCGAGGGCGTTTCGACCTATCAGCCGGTCTCCGAGGCCGAGAAGTTCAACGTCGAATACTGGCAGCTGGAGGAGGACAAGCTCAAGCGCCGGCCGGCGCCCAAGGCACTCGCCGGCCGCATCGCGCTGGTCACCGGCGGTGCGTCGGGCATCGGGTTGGCGACGGTGAAGTTGCTGGCGGAGCACGGGGCCAACGTCATCATCGGCGACATCAACCAGGCCGGCTGTGAAGCGGTCGCGCTCGATCTGGGTGGCCCGGACAAGGCGGCCGGGGTCGCCATGGACGTCACCGACTTCGAGGCCGTCAAGGCTGGTATCGCGGCCGGCATCGTCGCTTTCGGCGGCATCGACCTGATCGTCAACAACGCCGGCATTACCAGGGCGGGCTCACTGGCCGACACCTCACTGGTGGACTGGGATCTGCAGTACCAGATCATGCCCCGCGGTTCGTTCCTGGTGGCCAAGGCGGCCGAGAGTGCCCTGCGGGCCCAGGGTCTGGGCGGCGACATCATCAACATCTGCTCGAAGAACTCGGTCTTCGCCGGTCCCAACAACATCGCATACTCCTCGGCCAAGGCGGCTCAGGCGCACATGGTGCGGTTGCTGGCCGCCGAGCTGGGTGACATCGGGGTCCGGGTCAACGGCATCAATCCGGATGGCGTGGTCCGCGGCTCCGGGATCTTCGCCGGTGGCTGGGGCGCTTCCCGGGCCGCCACCTACGGCGTCGCGGAGGAGGATCTGGGTAAGTACTACGCCCAGCGCACCGTGCTGAAGGAAGAGGTCCTGCCGGAGCACATCGCGATGGCTGTGCTGGCGCTGACCAACGGGACACTGCCGATCACCACCGGGCTGCTCATACCGGTCGACTCCGGAGTGGCCGCCGCCTTCATGCGCTGACGGCAGCAGCCGGGGCCAGGTTGGGCCGGCATTCGGGCGGTCACGCCTGGCCGGAGCTGGGACCATGAACCGCATGACGACCGACCCGATCCAGCGTTACGCGGCGTTCAGCACCACGCCGGACGGAGGCAACCCGGCCGGCGTGGTGCTTGACGCCGCCGAGCTGAGCGATGCCGATATGCAGCGGATCGCCACCGATATCGGCTACGCCGAAACGGCTTTCCTGGTCGAGCTGGCGGTCGATGGCGACCCGCGGCGTGGTCGCATCCGGTACTTCTCGCCGGTCGCGGAGGTGCCGTTCTGCGGTCATGCGACGATCGCCACCGCGGTGGCTCTGGCAGAACGAAACGGGCTTGGTGCGCTCACGTTCGAGACCGCGATCGGCGATATTACCCTGCAGACCGTGGCCGCTGACGGCCTCATCTCGGCGTCTTTCACCAGCGTCCCGCCAGTGGTCACCGAGATCCCGGATGAGGTCCTGGCCGAGTTGCTGGCCTTGCTCGGCCTGTCGACGGCGGACTTGCGCACCGACTATCCGCAACGATTCGCCTACGCGGGCAATGTCCACCCGGTGCTGGTGCTGCGGGACGACGACCGGTTCGATTCGTTCACGTTTGACCCGGATCAGCTGCGGGCCATGATGAATCGGCGGGCATGGCCGGCCACGGTCACGGTCGTCCGCGTCATCTCCGCCACCGAGTTCGAGGCCAGGAACCTCTTTCCGGTCGGCGACATCACCGAGGACCCTGCCACCGGGGCCGCGGCCGCGGCGTTCGGTGGTTACCTGCGGTCCCTGAGGTTGGTGCCGGTGCCGGGCGATGTGCTGATCCGTCAGGGCCGGCATGTGGGCCGGCCGAGCCGCATCGCGGTGCACATCCCGGCCACGGGTGGAATTGTCGTCACCGGTACGGCCGTTCAGATCCGGTTCGAAGAGCAGCCTGACCGCTAGGGTTGCGGCAGGCCCGAACGACCGGGTGAGGCGGGCAGGGCAGCAACCGGGGTGGGGCTGGCCGGGCGAGGACGAACTGCGGTCCGGTCTGGCGGCCATCGATCGTGTGCTGGCCAACGGGCCGGGTTAGCCGGGGTCTGCCGTCTCGGGATCGACCAGTGGGACAGCGTTTCGGGCGAACTCCCGCACCCGCGCGTCCGTCCACAGCTGCGCCGGGACCGCGCCACTGAGCAGGTCGCGGGCCAGGGCAGCACTTCCGATCGGCGCATCGGATCCGGCAATGATCACGTTTCCGCGCCGGCGGCCCTTCAACATGGGCGGGTCGGCGACGACCGCCACCTGATCGAAAACTGCACCGATCGTTGCCATCTCCCGCCGAGCGACCTTGAGATCCAAGGTGTCCGCACAGTTCACCACGTACAGACCACCGGGCTTGAGCACCCGCCGGGCCTGTCGGGCGAATTCCAGGGTGATCAGGGGCGGCGGCGTCACGGCGCCGGCGAAGACGTCACGGACGACCACGGTGTGTCCGGCGTCGGGCAGCGACTCGGTCACCGTCCGGGCTTCACCGACCCGGATCCGCAGGGCCGGCGCTTTGGGTAGGTCGAACCATTCGCGTACCAGTCGCGACAGCTCGGCGTCGGTGTCGACCGCGAGATGCTGCGAAGCAGGTCGCGCATTGATCAGGTACCGAGCCAACGAGCAGGCGGCGGCACCCAGGTGCAGCACTCGCATGGGGGTTTCAGCGGGCTGGCTGTCTTCGATGACGGACGCGATCCAGCGCATGTACTCGAATTCGAGCCAGCCGGGATCGGACAGGTCGATGTGCGAGCTCTCGACGTGGTTGATCATCAAGAGGTATCCGTCCGGGTTGTCCCGATCCTGGATCAGTTCGGCCGTTCCGGAATCAATTGGATAGACGCCCGGAGTCGGCCCGGCCGCCCGACCGCGGCGTTCGCGCTGTCTGCCCATCGGTTCATCATGCTGCCTCGGGTCGGTGCGCCGGAACGCCACCGGCTCATTCCGGGTTTGCGTGTGCTCGCCCACTGAATCGATCCGTCGTCGGGCATTTTCTGTTGGCCGGGGCCACACTGCCCTGATGCCTTCGCCGATGGTTCGGCGGAGCAGCCGGCAGCCGCAGGGTTGCAGCGGCGAAGATGAAGGAGGTCAGCTATGACGCGCTACGTCTTCGATTTCACCGAAGGTGACAAGGATCAGAAAGACCTGCTCGGCGGCAAGGGCGCGAACCTCGCCGAGATGACCAAGCTGGGGCTGCCCGTGCCACCCGGCTTCACCATCACCACCGATGCGTGCCGGGAGTACCTGTCGCTGGGTAGCGAACCGGGCGAGCTCCGGGTACAGGTGACGATGGCGCTGCGGCATCTGGAGGATGACGCGGGCCGACAGCTTGGCGACCGGCATGATCCACTGCTGGTCAGCGTGCGGTCGGGGGCCAAGTTCTCGATGCCGGGAATGATGGAGACGGTGCTGAACGTCGGACTGAACGACGCCAGCGTCAAGGGTTTGACCGAGGTCAGCGGAGACGAGCGGTTCGCCTGGGACTCCTACCGCCGGTTGCTGCAGATGTTCGGCAAGACCGTGCTCGACATGCCCGGCGAGGTCTTCGCCGACGCCCTCGACGCGGCCAAGCATGCCAAGGGCGTCAGCAGCGATCTCGATCTCGACGTCGACGATCTCAAGTCCCTGGTCACCGCGTTCAAGGCTGCGGTCAAGGAACATTCCGGGGCGGAATTTCCACAGCACCCGCGGGAGCAGCTGGACATGGCGATCCGGGCGGTCTTCAATTCCTGGAACACCGAACGGGCCCGGCTCTACCGCCGTCGCGAGCGAATCCCGCAGGACCTCGGGACCGCCGTCAACATCTGCACCATGGTGTTCGGCAACCTCGGCGAGACCAGCGGCACCGGTGTCGCATTCACCCGCGACCCGGCGTCGGGCAAGACCGGCGCCTATGGCGACTATCTCGCCAACGCGCAGGGCGAGGACGTGGTGGCCGGCATCCGCAACACGCTGAGCCTGGACGATCTGGCGGCGATGGATCCGGAGTCGAATTCGCAGCTACGAAAAGTCATGCGGCGGTTGGAAACCCACTACCGGGACCTGTGCGACATCGAATTCACCATCGAACGCGGCAAATTGTGGATGCTGCAGACCCGGGTCGGAAAGCGCACGGCCGCAGCCGCTTTCCGGATCGCCTCGCAACTGGTCGACGAGCAGTTGATCACCCTCGACGAGGCGCTCTCCCGGGTCTCCGGAGCCCAACTCGCCCAGCTGATGTTCCCCCAGTTCGACCCGTCCGCCGAACGTCGGCTGCTGACCAAGGCCATGGCGGCATCACCCGGCGCCGCGGTCGGCCGGATCGTCTTCGACTCGCCGACGGCCAAGGCCTGGGCGGCGCGCGGCGAGCAGGTGTTGTTGGTACGCAAGGAGACCAACCCCGACGACCTGGAAGGCATGATCGCCGCCAACGGCGTGCTGACCGCCCGCGGCGGAAAGACCAGTCATGCCGCCGTTGTCGCCCGGGGGATGGGCAAGACTTGCGTCTGCGGCGCCGAAGCGCTGCTGGTCGACGCGGCGGCCAAGACCGTCACCGTTGATGGGAACGTGTTGTCGGAAGGCGATTTGCTGAGCATCGACGGTTCGACCGGTGACGTGTTCATCGGGCAGGTGCCGGTGGTGCCGTCTCCGGTGGAGACCTACCTCGAACAGGGACTCGACGCCGCCACCACCGACGTCGACGAAGAGACCGCCGACCTGGTCCGCGCGGTCGACCGGCTGCTGCAGCACGCAGACCGCCGCCGTCGACTGGGTGTCCGGGCGAATGCCGACACGGCCGAAGACGCCGTGCGGGCCCGGAACCTCGGCGCCCAGGGGATCGGTCTGTGCCGCACGGAGCACATGTTTCTCGGAGATCGTCGCGCGCTTGATCGAACGAGTCATCCTGGCGGGCAGCACCTCCGAGCGCGAGGCGGCGCTGGAGGCGCTACTGCCGTTGCAGCGTCAGGACTTCACCGAGCTGCTGGAGGCGATGGATCCACTGCCGGTGACCATCCGGCTGCTCGACCCACCGCTGCACGAATTCCTGCCCGACCGCACGGAACTTTCGGTGAAGGTCGCGCTGGCCGAGGCGGCCGGAACGCCGGACCCGGCCGACATCCGGTTGCTGGCCGCGGTGGAGCGGCTGCACGAGTCGAACCCGATGCTCGGACTTCGTGGTGTCCGGCTGGGCCTGCTCACGCCCGGGCTGTTCGCGCTGCAGGTGCGGGCGATCGTCGAGGCGGCGTGTGCGCTGTCGAAGGCGGGGAAGTCACCGCACGTCGAGATCATGGTGCCGCTCGTCGGTTCGGTGATGGAGCTGTACCTGGTGCGGGACGAGACCGACGGCATCGTCACGGAAGTGACCGCGGCGGCCGGGGTCGAGCTCAAGGTGCCGATCGGCACTATGATCGAATTGCCAAGAGCCGCACTGACTTCGCACCGGATCGCCGAGGCCGCGGAGTTCTTCTCCTTCGGCACCAACGACCTCACCCAGACGACGTGGGGGTTCTCCCGCGACGACGTGGAGGCAGCGGTGTTCGCCGCCTACCTGGACAAGGGGGTGTTCACCGTGTCGCCGTTCGAGTCGATCGACGTGGACGGCGTCGGCCGCTTGGTCGAGATCGCCGCCACCGAGGGGCGACGCACCCGGCCCGACCTCAAGTTGGGCGTGTGCGGTGAGCACGGTGGCGACCCCGAGTCGATCCACTTCTTCCACAAGGTGGGCCTGGACTACGTGTCGTGTTCGCCATTCCGGGTGCCGGTGGCGCGACTGGAGGCCGGGCGGGCGGCGGTGAGCGGGGTGCGCGGGTGAGCGTTGTGGACCTGTGCCGCCGTTGACGTCCGGTTTGTCGGGTGTAAATCCACTCCGTTCGCCCGCGCATATCCTGGCGGTATGCCAGTTGACGGAGAGTACGCACCAAGTCCAGCGAAATGGGTCCGAGACCAGGTCGAGGCCTACGAGGGTTCCGGCGGCACGCAAGCCACCGACCTGCGCGGAATGCCGGTCATCATCCTGACCACGATCGGCGCCAAGACCGGCCTGGTGCGCAAGGTGCCGCTGATGCGGGTTGAACATGAGGGCGAGTACGTCGCCGTTGCTTCCCTCGGTGGAGCCCCGAAGAACCCGGTTTGGTACTACAACCTGAAGGCGCATCCGGAGCTTGACCTGCGTGACGGCGACCAGACCTTCTCGATGACGGCCAGGGAGATCACCGGCGCCGAGTACGACACCTGGTGGGAGCGCGCCGTCGCGGCCTACCCGGACTACGCCGACTACAAGCGCAAGACCGACCGCGTCATCCCACTGTTCCTGCTGCAGCCCACCAGCTGACCGTTCCTGCTGTTTCGACCCTTGGTAGGGCCGTTTGGTCGGGTAGGGGCTGACCTCTAGGCTGGCACGCGGAGGCGTGTCCGAGTGGCCTAAGGAAACCGCCTTGAAAGCGGTCGGGTGTAAAAGCCTCGCAGGTTCGAATCCTGTCGCCTCCGCGTTTTGCCATGACGGGCCGGCGGTGCCGGAGCGATTGCTCCGGCACCAGCTTCGCGTTGATTCGCCGGCCCAGTCGCTTACAAGCTGAAGGACGCTGCCGCTGCCAGGAACGCGTCGTTCTCGGCCGGGGATCCGATGGTTACCCGGACGCCGCCAGTGGCATCGGGAAACGCCCGCACGATGACCTTGTTGGCCTCGGTGTGCGCGGCGAACTCCGCCGCCCGTTCCCGCAGTGGCAGCCAGACGAAGTTCGCCTGGGACTCCGGAATCTCGTAGCCGATCTCTCGGAGCGTGGCAGTGACTCTTGCTCGCTCCGAGATGACCTGCTGCCAGCGCGGTTTCAGTTCTTCCTCGGCGCCGAGCGCGGCCAGCGCCGCGGCTTGCGCCAGGGTACTGACGGCGAAGGGGATGGCCACTTTGGCCAGTGCTGTGATGACCGCCGGGTCACCCACCGCGTATCCAACGCGTAGTCCGGCGAGCTGATATGCCTTCGAAAGCGTCCGCAGGGCAAGGACGTTCGGTCGGGCGGCGGCCTCCAGTACGCCGTCCGGTGTTTCCGGATCGGTGTCGAATTCGCGGTAGGCCTCGTCGATGACCACCAGGATGTTCTCCGGGACCGCGTCCAGGAATTGCTGCAGTTCCGCCCGGTGTATCACTGTGCCGGTCGGGTTGTTCGGGGTGCAGACGTAGATGAGTTTGGTCTTCGGCGTGACGGCCGCCGCCATGGCTGAGAGGTCGAGGGCGTGGCCGGAAGTGACCGGGATCTGCAGCGGAACGGCGCCGGCGATGCGGGTGACGATCGGGTAGGCCTCGAACGATCGCCAGCCGAACATCACCTCGTCGCCTTCGGAGCAGGTGACCTGCACCAATTGCTGGCACAGCGCCACGGATCCGCACCCGGCAATCACGTGGCTCGGGTCGACGTCGACATGTTCGGCGAGCGCGGTGACCAGGGCTCGGGTCCCGTTGTCCGGGTAGCGGTTGATGCCGGAGGCGTCGGTGCCCACCGCGTCGAGAATGGCGGCTCTGACCGCAGGCAGGGTGGGGAAGGACAGCTCGTTGGAGGCCAGTTTGATCGAGCCGGGGACCGTCCGGCCCGGGGCGTAGGCCGGTAGGGATTGGAGCGCCGGCCGGATCTGGACCGTCATGGTCACCTCATTGCTGTCCATGTTCCGAGCCGGCAACGCTTGACGGCCCGAAAGGACTGTAATGGTCCGGGTGTTCGATGTCGCGCAACGCATGCCGGTGGCGCCGTGCGGCTTACCAGGGCATGACCCTGCGCTCGTGTAGGAACGTTGCATGAGGATCTCGGGGCGTGCCCAGCTTCCGAACCACCGGCTTGGTCTGTGGGCGGCGATGGCGACCGTGGCGGGGCTCTGCCTGACCGGTTGCACGGTCGGCAGTACGTCCTCGGCAACCAGCTCGGTATCGGCTGTGTCCTCCAGTTCGGTGATGGCCGCTCCCGCCGCCGGCGCGGTCATGGTGGTTACCGTTCCGAAGCTGGGCCCTGCGTCGTCGTCGGTCGCGGCCGCGCCGTCCGCTGCCGGAGTGACGCCCGTTCCCGCTGCGCCGACGAGGTCCGCGTCGGCTGCCGTGCCCACGCCCGCCACGCCTTCGAAGCCGGGGGTTGCTTCGTCGCCGGCACCTCCACCGCCCACCGCGTCCGCTGTGCGTACCCCCGCGACCTCGTCCTCCACGTCGATTCCGGCGCCGACCACCACGGCAGCACCGACGACCAGCACACCGAGCACGATGAGCGTGACGCTGGCGAACTGCCCCGGCTGCACGGTGCTGGCCACTCATGCCGCCGTGACGTCCACGCTGGGCGCCGCGCTGGTGGCCACCGGACAAGGCCGGGCGGCGTTGCTGGCACTACGCGGGGACGGGGGTGTTGCGGGAGCCGCGAACCTGACCTACGGCACGTCCTTTCCGACGCCCGCCGGCGGCCAGCTCGGCTGCGACACCAACGGCCGCTGCATCGTCATCGCCAAACAGACTGATGGCACCGCAATCGCATCGGCCTACCAGGTGAGTGCTGCGGGTACCTGGGCGGATGTGACCGGGCAGCCGGGCATCACCTCCGCGACGGCCGAGGCGCGGACGCTGACGGTGGGGGATGGAGTGGGAGTTGCCGTGCAGGACCAAGCCGACGGATCGACCGTCTGGATCGTCTACGGATGGGATGGGGACGGCTACGCAGTCAAGGGCTGCACGGCCGCGGCCGAGCCGGACGTCAATGCGCTCTCGATGACCAGCTGCCTGTCGTAGGTGTCCTCACCTGCGGTTTTGTGGTGCAGTCCCGAGCCCAGGTAGGGTAACCATCCGGTGGCCTCCCTGGGGTGGCCCTGGGAAGCGTGCCAGAGCGGCCGAATGGGACACACTGCTAATGTGTTGTGCGGGCAACTGCACCGAGGGTTCAAATCCCTCCGCTTCCGCGCTGGTGGTCCTCCCGGTCACTGGTAGCCAGCAGTACCTGCAAGACGAGCTTGAACAACTGAACATGCGCCTGTAGCTCAACGGATAGAGCATCTGACTACGGATCAGAAGGTTGGGGGTTCGAATCCCTCCAGGCGCACTCCAGATCCACCTCATCCTTGGCCGGAATGGCCACCTTCCGTCGCGGTTTCTTCGCCGTGATGCTGGCCGCGTCCATTAGCTCGCTCGGGCTGATCCCCAGTACTTCTGTGATGGCATCAAGATCATCGAGGTCGAACGCGACCTGCCCGGTCAGCCGCCGGCTGATCCAAGCCTGGTCCTTGCCGATGGCGAAGGCAACGCGTGACGCGCTGATCCGATTGCGGGCCAACTCTGACCGCAGCTCAGCGGCAACTGCCTCGCGAAGCGTGACTCGGTCTGTCAGCGGGATCGACATACCGCTCACTGTACGAGCTCACTCTCAATCTGTCACTACCCATCAGATCACGAATAGTCACACTGTTGGAGTCAATCACACGCTGAGCGTGTGAAAATGCTTGACGTCGATCGATTCAAGTCGTACACATGAGGCATGACAACTTCTGAGCTCGATCGTCGGGTGGGTAGCCGGGTCCGTCAGGCCTTGGCCGCCCGGGCGACCAGTCAGGCGGACTTGGGCGTCTCGCTGCACCGCTCGCAAGGGTGGGTCAGTCGGCGACTGCGGGGTCAGCCTGGTTTCACCCTGGCGGAGCTCTCCGCGATCGCGATGGTCCTGGACGTCCAGCTCGACTTCTTCACCGGCCGGCTCGTCGACGTAGTCGCAGCGCCGGGGGAGGAGGCATCGTGACCGCCGCCGCGATGGCTTCACGCGATCTGGGCGAGGAGCTGGTCGGTCTGCTGCGCGCCGTCGCGGTGCAGGGATGGGACAGCGACGTCGGTGCGGCTGCCGTCCTGCACTTCCGGCGGATCTGCCGGCACGAAGCCGGCCGCTGGAAGTACTCGGCCGGCCGGTTCACCGACGAGGGCCTGGCCGACGTCTGGGAAGCGGCCAACTCCGTCCTTCTCAAAGGGCAGGCGGAGACCGCCCCGGCCATCGTCCGCCGGGTCGCCCAGCGCTCCTACGCCGGCGAGGCCGCCGCTGCTCAGACCGGCATCGGCTCACCGAAGACCCGCGGCCTGGTGAAGCTGGCCAAGTCCGACGACGCGATGAGCAGGACCACGCCGGACGCGCTCGACGAGCTGCTGGTCGCTGATGTGTCGGAGCGACCTCGAGCGCCGATCTGGATGCGAGTCGTCGCGGTGATGCTGGCTCGAGCTGGCTGGGCGTATCCGATCCCGCCGCTTGATGCAGTCGTCGCATCGGCCGCGGTGATTGCGATGAACGGCCGGCGCCGGCAATCTCCGCTCGCTGCCCACGACACGGGCGTTCCTGCGGCTGCGTGGTCCGGCCTTGCTCTCCTGGTGGCCGGCAGCGGACCTGGATGCGCTACCACCAACCGCCAGCCCGGCGCATCCGACATCTTCGCCCAGGTCGGCGCGGCCGGCCTCCGCGTCGACGACGAGATGCGCCGGCTCGTGGGCGGCGTCGTGACCGGAAAGTACCTGCGGACCGGTCGATCTCACCGGGTCGCAGCATGACCGCGGCCCGCTCGTCAGACAGCGACGAGGCCGGGCCGATGCGGTGAGCGACTTCGCGACGAGTCCGTCTTCCTCGAGTGCGAGATCTGCGGCGAGCCAGCATCCTGGAGGCGCCGACTGTCCGTGGGATCTCTTCGCGGCAGGGCTCGCGCCCCATCCCCATGCTGAGCCGGCTTCGACCGCGCTGCGCGCGGACGACGTCGAGTATCGGCGAGCACCGACCCGTGAGACACCTCGTCCCGCTCGTAGCTCGCGGCCAGCAGCTGGGTCCCGACGGTCGATCGATGCCGACGCTGCACCGGATGGCGTCACCAGACTGGTCGAACGACTCGACACGATCATCCGTCACGGCATACCGGCCATCCCCGAGATCGTCGCGTCGGCCGAAGATCTCGTCGGTGTGCACTCACCGGAAGGTGCTGTGCTCGCCGCCGAGGAGCTGCGCTCGATCGCCGAAGACCTGCTCGGCCTGGCCAGCACCATGCCCGACGTCGCCGAGCGGCTCTGCCGGCTCGCAGACGCGATGGAGAAGACCTAATGCCCGCGCTGCGCGGTCGCCGCGCCGCATGGCAGGCGTCCGAGGCTGGGGGCGCGTCGTGAGCCTCCCGGCCATCCTGTGGGCGATGTACGAGGCACCCGTGCCCACCAACCCCACCGAGAAGTGCGTGCTCATGGTCCTGGCCGAGCATGCGGACCCCAAGGGCAGCGAACGCGTTTCCGTCGTGGGATCGAATCGCCAAGATCGTCGGCGTCTCCACCCGGACGATCGGCTCGACCCTGTCGTCGCTGCAGACGAAGGGCCTGATCCGGAAAGGCGATCAGGCGATCGCTGAGATCGCCGTGCGACGCCGCGGCAAGAGTCGCGCCTACGCGCCGACCGTCTGGGACCTGGTCATGGCCGGCAGCCACGCTGCCGCAACGCAGGACAACCTGCCGGACCCGGGTAGCGGAGGACCAGGCTGCGGCGACCGCGCGTCCAGAGCACACGAGAACTCCCAGCTCAGCAGGCCTGCAGAATCTGCAGGCCTCGCAGCAGACGCTGTCGATGACGACGAGATCGCGCGACAACGGCGCAGGTCAGGAGCCATGCAAATCCTGCAGGTCTCGAAACGACTGTCAGCAGGCCTGCAGTCTGGCGTCGTCCAGACCTGAAGCCGGGCGTCGTTCAGGGGTGAAGCCAGCTTCAGACGAACCAAGTACTTCAACCAAGAACATGAACCCACCACCAGCGCGCGAGACAATGCCCGGCGAGCTCAGTCGCGCCCAAGCCCTCTGTGCCGGCGACGAGTTCCTCACCGAAGCTCTTCGGTCGCCACGCTGGACCCGATCGCAGCTGAGCTGGTCCGGGCGGTCGAGCAGGCTTTGCCGCCCATAGTTGCGAGTCAGCTGCGGAAAGGTGTCCTGCACCCCCCTGCGCACATCTCGCGGCCGCGGATGGGCAGCGCGCGAGCTGACGCGGGCGGTGGCCGACCGATCCTGGCACGGCGCCGGCGGCGGCGCTGTCATGGTCTGGCTACGTGATCTCGCAACGGGAAGCCCACCGACTGCGCGGAGCAGACCAGGTCCGACGACCGTCCACTATCCAAATGCGCGCTGAATACCGTTCGGCCCAAGACCTGGCTGCACCATCCGATTCGCCAGCACGGCAAGAAGCACGCGCGATCGCGGCAGCTGCTTCCGATCGTGCCCGCGCTCGGCGCATGTCCACGACGTCACCGGCTATTGAGTAGTTGTGGCCAGCTCCGGGTAGGCGGGCGCGTCGTCATCGTGATGGGCGGCGGTGGCGAAGGCGGAAGCCGCCCGAGCGCATATCGGCACACCGGCGCGGAAGACGCCACTCTCGCGGACGATAGCGGCCCCGGTTGTTCCTGCGACAGTAATCATCGTCGCGGGAGCGCCTTGAGTAAATTGCCGCAGGCGGCCGCGCATTCTTGGTAGCGTAAAAGCGGGTCATACTAGGACGGGAATCTGATTGGGGAGCCATCATGCACTTCACCTCGGAGACGCTCAAGAACCCGCGCATAGACTGTAGCTTCATTGAGGTCAATATTGCCCGCACGAATCGAATTCTCGACATAGTCAGCACAAATGCGAAGATGACGCGATCGACGATCATCTTGAATTGCCTCAAGTCCCGCCGGCGGCTGCCACGGCACTTCAGCCCGCCAATTCCCAGGCCACGGAGCATTCCACTCGAAGTCAGCCGGATCGATTCTGCGCTCGTCGCTGTCGGCAAACATTTCATTTAATCGCCGAAAATCGAGTGGCCGAAAGGCAGATTGCCGGCCAACGGCTTCCTCTACAACTTGCCCAAACAAGATCAAGGGATCAGGCGAAGAAGGGGATTGAGTGGGGTCGTAGAAATATACGTCATCTATTTGCTTAATCAGCGAGCTGTCGTTGTAGGCAATCGACCTTACTAGCTTATATTCGAAATATTCAGGTGTCGTGTCGAGCCTAAAAGTAATCATTCTGGCAGATTGGTTCGGATTTGGCTGCTGGGTACGGGCGGTCAAGCTGCTGAAATACTGCATAAGCCAACCCCGTGAAGTCGTGCCGAGGTGCTTTAGCTGACTCTCTCCTGCAAAATAAATGGGCATACTGCTCTCGACCGCCGCCCGAACTAGCGATGGTCGCAGGGCGATGTACTGCACCATTGCGTCTCTCGCTCGCACATCCGCTTCGGTATCTAGATCAAAAAAGCCGACTCTGAGACCCATCTGAAGCCATTCAAGAGCCTCCCGTAGCTGAATTGCTCGGAGATTCATAGTGATGTTGGGAGTCGATTGACGGCTGACGACGGCCCTTGTAGCAGGCGAGAGCCGATCTTCAATGAACACATGGGCGTTGAGGACTGCGTCCGAATATGTAGTCATCTGATATGCCGGCTCTCAATGATTTCACGGGGTCGCGTGTACGACACGTGCGGTTTGCAGACCGATGAGTGAGTCTGGCCATCGGCAGAGTCTGATTCACCGTCGGTCCAGTAGACTTCCACCTGAACAACATCGTCCGGATTCGCCCAGGAAGAACAAACGGTACAAGAGCCGTCAACTCTGCCGGCATCCTTCGAACTAGATCGTTTGTTAGCTCGCGGGTGTTCTTGATTACCTGCGATGACGGCTGAAGGTCTGAATACGCCTGCGCCTTTTTGAGGCGGACCTCCGTCAGTCGCACAACGCCTGCTGCATCCAATACGCCAAGCCACCCGGTGGGTTGGAAGCCCTCTGAGGCTGGGCTAAAAAGAACTGTCTTGGCATCCAATATTGAGGGTCGAACCTCAGCCGATCGCCACTCCTCTTCACTGACTCTTCCGATGGTCTTTAGCCAAGTATTTGCCACATCAGCCACTAACCTGCGGACAATGAGTCCGCCAAGTGAATGTCCCGTAATTACAAGCTCGCGATAAGGTCCGCTAGGCTCCCTTATTGGTATGCGTGGTGACATTCTGTACGCGTCGGACAGTAGTGGGTATACGGTCGGGAGGAAGTTGCGTATCCTGTGTACGACGCTCAGCACTCCGTGCGTTGAGGCTGCATACCCGACGAATAGCAAATCAGTTCTTGCCCACGATGGCGAGTCATCAGTGTCATCGAAATCTGCCCATGCGTCCAAGGGATGGCCGTTGAATCCGTGGACGAATACCACCAGCCTCGTAGCTGGTCGCCGCGCAACCAGAAGCATTGATCCGTTGCCAAGAGGTTCGACGACACGCGCCACGTGGTACTTCACGACTGGCGATGGTACAGGCTACTCACCTAGCAAAAGTTGTGCCGGTCGGGTAGAGGTGGCCTCCGAGCTGAGTGCGGTCGTTTGCGAAACGAACGGCCCGAGTGGCCGAGCGGGTTGGGTGAAGGGCGGCGGATCCGGGCTTTAGCACGACCGTGCCGGCATCTCTCGTCAGACGGCGCCGGCATCCGTAGCCCGTGTGAGTTTGGGCGCGAGATGGACGACTCGGTGGGTGAGGGGGACGGCGATGTGGCGGGCCATGATCTCTCGGGCGGTGCGGGTGGTGCCTTCGTTGTCGCGGTACTCGGAGATGGTCAGTTCGCCTGAGACGAGGATGGGGTCGCCTTTGGCGAGGCTGTTGGCGACGTTCTCGGCGAGGTTGCGGAAGGCTTTGACCCAGTAGGTGACGGCCGGCCCGTTGGCGTAGGTGTCGTCCTGTTGCTTGATGCGGTCGTTGACGATGACCTTGAACCGGGTCCAGGGGGTGCCGGCCTCGCTGTAGGCCAGGGCCGGGTCTTCGGGGAGGTTGCCTTCGATTTCGATGTGACTGGACATTGCTGACTCCTTCGGGTTGGTGGAACTGGACTGGTTGGTACTGGCGGGGATCGCAGTCGACGTAGTTCCTTGCCGACATCACGGCATAGGTGGCCTGTTCGCTCTGGTCGGTGTTGCTGACCGTTTTTCTTCCCCGCTGGCAAGAACCGAAGGAAGGGCCGGAGAGCGGAACCGTCAAGGGTCGGCGTAGCCGATCACGTGTGACGCCGTAGGCGCCCTTGACGGTTTCGCGGCGGCCCGATACTCGGTGGCCAGCGGGGAAGAAGGCGTTGTGATGTTGCAGCCGGCGAAGCCGTCCAGCAAAGCCCTGGCTCTTGTAGTCATGAGCGGCCGATGGTCGCGTCCGGCCGGTTCGCTCGTGCGTTGACGCTTGCTCGCATTTTGGCTGCTCCATCACCTTGTGGGTAGGCGAATCACACGAGGTGTTCGCTGAGCGGCCAAGGGGAGTCGTTGTGGCAATTTGGCTTTCGAACACGACTGAGGTCTTTCGGACTATTCACGACAGCTCGGCCGGCAGTTATCTCGCTGTCGCACGCGGCGCTGCTGGCCGGTCCACTGGATGGCGGGAATCAGCAGAGCATCCCGGGGCTGAGCACGTTCAAGGGCTTGGTGTTGGGCGTGATTCCGTGGGCGCTGGTCGCCTGCGTGTTCGCGTTCATCATCGGCGCCGCCTTCTGGGCGGTGGGCTCGTTCTCCGGAAACTCGCAGCATTCCGGAGCCGGCAAGAAGACGCTGATGATCTCGCTCGTGGCCGCGCTGCTCGTGGGAGCCGCGGCGGTTCTCGTCGGCTGGTTCAACGATCGGGGCAAGGCCGTCGCAGATCCTGTCGCGGCAGTGTCGACATCAGGTTTGTCGCCTTCCGGTTGGGACCTCTGATCCGGTGATCGGCGAGTTCTGGGCGCGGAACAAGACCTGGGTCGTCGTCGCAGCAGGTCTGCTCGTGGCGGCCGTCGTGGCCACGGCTGTTCTCCTCGTCGGCGGGCACAGTCAGCAGACGCCAGCGGTCGAATCGGCGCCAGTTGCTGCCTCGGCCGCGGAGTCGTCAGGTAGCTGGCCGGCGGGGCCGATCTCCGTCGAGGAACCATCCGCGGCAATCTCGACGCCGTATCTGCCGGGTTCGGATCCGTCGGACTCTGAGCTCGTCGGCCGACAGACGAACTACCTGACCTTCGCTGAAAGGGTTGCGAGCGCGCTGTTCTCCTACTCGCCGACCACCGACTTCCAGGCCCGCAATGCCGATCTGATGGAGTTGGCACTCCCGGTCCCGCTGGGCGATTCCGCAGGCCTGCAGACCGATCTCGCCCGCTACACACCGACGGGCGCAGCTCTGGCGTCCATCCGCAGCCAGGCGACGGTCGCGACCTTCAAGGCCCAGACAGTGTCGGTGTCCCAGTGGGCTGCCAAGAGGTTGCAGGACATCGGCGCACAGTCCGGCACCTACGGCATCGATGTCGTCGGGGTGCAGACCATCACCACGAAGGGCCAGTCGCCGGTGATGTTGTCGGTGTCGATGGGTCTCACGGTCGCCTGCGCGCCGGCGGTGACGTTCTGCGGCCTGGATCGTGTCCAGGCCGCGCTACTCGGCCAACCCTCGGCCGGCTGATCGCCGTGCCCAGCTCGGCCAAGTTATGGCTCGTCGGCACTGTGGCCCCGATCGCTGTCGTCGGATTCACGGCATTCGTCGTCGTGGCTGCGATCGGTGGATCCGGCACCGCCAGCGCAACCACTACAGACCCATCGGCGGGATTCGGTACGCCGACGTCGTGTGCCGTGACCGGGGCCCCGTCGAGTCTGGATCCGGAGCAGTCGGCGAACGCCCGGGCGATCGCCGGCGTGGCTCTGCAGCGCGGCTTGGGTCGCCCCGGGGTGCTGATGGTGGAGATGGTGGCCTTCACCGAGTCGACCTTGCAGAACGTGCAGCACGGCGACTCGATGGGCCCCTCGTCGCGCGGGTTGTTCCAGCAGATGCCGAGCTGGGGACCGGAGAGCGTCCGGATGGACCCGGCCGGCAGTGCTGGCCTGTTCCTGGACCGCCTGGTCAGCATCAACGGGTGGCAAGCGATGCCACCCTGGGTCGCCGCGCAGACGGTCCAGGGTTCGGAGTTCGACGGGCAACATATCCGGGACGGCAAGGTGCTCGGCTTCGGTGACAACTACCGCGGCAACCTGCAGATCGCCACCGCGATCACCGACCAGCTGCTCGCCTCTGGATCCGCGGGATTGCCGGTCGCACCATGCGCCGCTCCCGGTCAACCGCCGGCACTTCGACATCTACCAACAGTGAACGGAGTGGACGTCACCCTGCCCAGCGGACCAGATGTCGACCCCGCCGTCGCCGGGAAGGTCATCAAGGCACCGACGGCGGCGATGGCCAGGGGCCTGGCCGCCGGCTTCGCTGCGGTCGGCCTGCCCTACGTCTACGGCGGCGGTACCGACGGCGGCGGACCCGATCAGGGCTGCTCCCGGGCCGGCGGCACGTCGAACAGCTGCCAAGGCATCACCGGCTTCGACTGCTCCGGACTGACCGCCTACGTCCTCAAGCAGGCCGGCTTCACCATCCCCACCAACTCCTCCGGCCAACGCACCGGCGGCGGCCAGCTCATCCCGCGCAGCTGCCGGACTGCCCGGCGACATCATCGGCTACCAGGGGCATGTCGCCATCTACCTCGGCTTCATCGGCAACCAGGACTACCTGCTGGAAGCGCCCGAGCCGGGCAAGGACGTCCACATCCGCGCCGCCTACTGGTCCAACGAGGGCCAGCCGGCCGACCCGGACCTCTACCGCTACTGGTCGACGCCATGACCGGCGGAACGACCCACATCAACAACCTCATCGGCCAAGCACTGATCTGGGCGCTCGTCCTGACCGTCGGTGCCTTCATCGGCTACGGCATCGCCTGGGCCGTCGGCAGTCTCGCGGCCAACGCCAACGCAGCGGGCAAGGGAAAGAGCGGAATGATCATCTGCCTCGCCGCGGCCCTGCTGCTGGGCTGCGGACTCCGACTCATCAGCTGGTCCTACGACACCGAAGCCCGCAACTTCCAGGCCGACCCCGCCAGCTACGTCGTCGACGACTCACCCAAAGGCGCCGCAGCATTCACCGTCCTGGACCGCACCGACGCGTGGAGCCCACAGATCAACAGCTGGCGCACCGAGGAAGGAAACCCCGCCGTGACCACCGAATCAGGTTTGCGAACACTGGCGCAGAACTGCGCCTCGCTGCTCGCCGGCAGCACTGGTGCCTGCCCGAACAACCACCAATACGACCGATACGACTACGGCCCAGCAGATCTGGGCCGGCTGTCCGGTGCCCTGCTCAAGGGCGGCATCTTCGCCAACATGCCCCGCGTCATGGTCAGCAACGCGACCGAGGTCGCGCTCGTCGCCGTCACCAACAACGCCAAGAAGTCCGGAACCCTGGTCGTGGTCGCCGCCTCCCAGGCGTGCGGGGCCTGCACGATCGGCAAAGACGGCTTCGTCCAGGGCCTCATCGTCTCCATCAAGGCCACCGGATGACCGTCTACGTCGCCGGGATCTCCGACTGGCTGACCGACCAGTCCAACGACACCCTCGAGCGGATCGCGGCCGGAACGGTCCGGGCGATGAACTGGATGATGCTCAAAGCACTCGACTTCGCCAACGGCGGATCGACGATCAACCTGGGCGCGCAGTGGCTCCAGGACGTGCTGACCACGATGCGGTACCTCACCCTGCCGATCGTCGGGCTGCTGTTCATCCTCCAAGTGGTCACCGCGATCCTGTCCAGAACACCCGGTGCGCTGTGGCGGGCCGTCTGGGGCAGCGTCCTGGGGGTGCTGCTCGGCGCGATGAGCGCATTCCTGGTCGCGTCGCTGCTGTTCGTGGTCGACGAGTTCTCCCACTACGTCCTGGGCGACGGACAGATCCAGGCCGAACTGGCCATGGAGAAAGCCTTCTCGATGGACGGCGCGATCGATTCGACCGGCTGGCTGATCGTCACCGTCATCGCCGGCCTGGCCCTGATCGCGTTCACGATGGTCATCGTCGTGCTCTTCCTGCGCAAGGCGATCATCATCGGCACCGTCGCGTTCGGCCCGTTCGCCGCCGCCGGTCTGGCCTCCGGCCACACCAAGTCCTGGATCGTGAAATGGGCGGAAGTCGTCTTCGCGCTGGCGATCTCGAAGTTCGTCATCTCGGTGATCCTCACCCTCGGGTTCTCCGCCATCTCCTCGTCGGTGACCGGTGATACCAGCGACGCCCTGGTCGGCGGCGTCTGGGTGTTCCTGGCCGCCTTTGCTCCGCTGTCGGTGATGAAGTTCGTTTCCTTCGCCGGGGACCGGATCTCGCAGGCCCATCAGATCGGCTCGGGCAGTCTGCAGAACGTCGGCCGCGCCAGCGGCATGGCCATGGGTGCGGCAGGTGCAGTCGGCGGCGCGGCGGGATACGCGCTGGGCAAGCTCGGCGGCCACAGTGGCGGTAACGGCGGGGAGCAGTCCCCGACGTCTCCGTCCGGCGCAGTGGGTAGCAAACCCGGCGGCGGACCGGCACAGGCAGCCGAGAGCTCATCGCCGGCCGGCACTCTGGCCGGCCTGTCGAAAGCCCAATCCAACAGCCAAGGCCGAGGCGATGTCGTGGACATGGAGCCCTACCGACGCCAGCCGGCCACCCCAGGACCGTCCGTAGCGCTCACCAAACCGGCCACTGACGGTCCAGCTGTCGGCAGCAACGGCCAGGCCCCAGCCCGGCCGAGTGTCCCTGCTCCGCAGGCAGTTTCGGATCTGCCGCAGCCATCCGGACCCGCCGCGCCGCCACCGAGCCCCGCGGTCTCACTGCCCAAACCGGAAGAGGAATCAGCATGAGCACGACGACCACCCGAACGGAACCAGCCAAACCTCGGACCGCGCGATTCGGGCGCCGTTCCGCCCGCGGCTTCTTCATGGGCCTGACCGGCGCGCAGGCCGCCACCATCTTCATCGCCGCGGTCCTGGTCGCCGCCACTCTGCCGATCCTGGGTGTCGGCGCAGCGCTGAAAGTCCTGCTCTTCGTGTCCGCTCCGCTCGCCGCGGTGGCGATGCTCCGCCGTGACGGAGTGCCCCTGGTCGAGTGGATACCGGTGGCCTGGCACTACGCCCGGCGGCGGATGACCGAGCAGTCCGGATTCCGCGCCACGGCCAAGCCGCGCCCGACGGCGAGCCTGCTGCTACCGGGGGAGAGCGCCCGTCTGCGCTGGATGACCGCGACAGACGGCTCTGTCGTCGTGCACGACCCCTGGACTGCCGGTTACACCGCGATCGTGCGGGTCCGCGAACCGGCGTTCCTGCTGATGGAGGCGGAAAGTCAGGACGGGCAGATCTCCGGCTGGAGCCGGGTTTTGGCGAACCTGTGCCAGTCCAACGTCATCCGCCACGCCCAGGTGCTCGAGTACTGCGTCCCGGACTCGGGTGACTCGCTGCGGGAGTGGTGGAACGCCCACGGCCATCCGCTGACCGACCTGGCCCGGGAGCACTACGAGGAACTGATGGACGTGGCCGGGCCGGTGTCCTCACGGAGTGAATCGCTGATCGCGATCACGCTGGACGGCAAGAAGGCCAAGGCGCTGATCAAGCACGCCGGCGGCGGCCACGCCGGAGCGATGACGGTGCTGGGATCTCAGTGCCGAATCGTCGACGGAGCCTTGACCAGCGCGTCGCTGGCCGTCGAAGGGTGGCTGACCGCCGAGGATCTCGCGTTCGAGCTGCGCTGCGCGTACGACCCGGCGATCCGGCCGGTGCTGGACTACAACCCCGGTGCGGGGCGGGATCTCGACCAGGCCGGACCGCTGGCCGTCGAGGAACACTGGGACTACCTGCGCAGCGACAGCGGATTCCATTCCGTGCTGTGGCTGGCCGAATGGCCCCGCAGCGCGGTCTACCCGACGTTCCTGGCCCCGCTGATCCTCACGCCCGGTGTGCAGCGCAGGTTGTCGCTGCTCTACGAGCCGATCCCGACTCGGCGGGCCATGCGCGACATCCGCATGGCCAAAGCCGAACTCGTCTCCGACGCCAGCACCAAGGCCAAGATGGGTCAGGTCGCCGCCCTGTCCGACACCGCAGAAATGCGCGACGTCCAGGAACGCGAAGCCGAGATCTACGCCGGACACGGCGACATGGCCTACGCCGGACTCCTCTGCGTGTCCGCGCCCACCCTGCAGGAGCTGACCGTCGCCGTCGGCGTCATCCGGCAGGCCGCCATCCAGGCCGGCTGCGAAGCCCGAGTCCTCGCCGGCCAACAACCACAAGCATTCATCGCGGCCGCACTGCCACTCACGAAAGGCTTCTGATGACCAGACAGACCACCAAATCCGGCGGCATCATCCCCGCCGACGCCGGAGCACGGGCCAAACGTGCCACCCGACGCGAATGGACCCGAGCCGGACACGCACTCATCGCCGAGACTGTCGCCGCCGAACGAGAAGCCAAGGCGGCGGCGCGACGACTGCGGCTCGCCGAGTACAAAGCCCGCACACCCAAAGCAGGCGAGAAGCGGCCCTGGGCCAGCAGAACCACCAAACCGCTCAAGGTGCCCGCAGCACCGCTCCACCACCGCCGCGCTCGCCGTGGCCTACCCGTTCCTGGCCGAAGCCGGCCTCGGCGGCAACGGCATCTTCATCGGCCGGGACGCCTTCTCCGGAGCCTCGTTCTGCTACGACGCCCTCGAGCTGTACAACCGGACACCACCGCTGGTGTCGAACACCAACATGCTGCTGGCCGGCAACATCGGCTGGGGCAAAACGAACCTCGTCATGGCCTACGCCACCCGGAGCATGGCCTTCGGCCGACGCATCCACGTCCCCGGTGATCCGAAGGACGACTGGGTCCGCCTCGCCCTCGCCGTTGGCGGCCAGGGCATCCGGCTCGGCAAAGGCCTGACCACGAGGCTGAATCCGCTCGACGGCGGCGTCAAACCCGCTGCGGTCGACGACCAGAACTGGCAGGACATCGTCAAGTCCCGCCGCCAGAACCTGCTCATCGCCCTCGTCTGCACCGCCTCGCCGAAGATCGCCCCGCTGGACCCACTGGCGGTCGCGGCGATCGAGGTCGCCCTGGCCGCGGCCGCCCGACGGCACACCAACCCGGAACTCGGCCACGTCGCCTATTGCCTCGCCCACGTCGACCAACAGGAGGCGGCCGACGCCGGCTACTCCGCCGACCTCCTCGCGGCCACCGGCCAGCAGGTCTACGCCGTGCTCACCTCGCTGGTCACGGGCAGCTTGGCGGGTCTGTTCGACGGGCAGTCGACGGTCCGCTTCGACCCGAACGCCCCGATGCTCGCGGTCGGCTCCGCCGCGCTCGGTGACGACGACCTACTCCAATCGCTGGTCATGCTGTGCTCGTCGGCCTGGGTGTCCGCCTCAGCGCGGGACGTCAAGGGCAATCACGTCCTCAAGATCTACGACGAAGCCTGGCGGATCATCGGCACCGAAGCCCAACTCGACCGGATGAACGCCGACCTGCGGCTGTCCCGCCTGTTCGGCGAATCGAACGTCATCGTCATGCACGCCCTGTCCGACACCGACAAGGTCGGCCACGTCGGATCCGCCGCCGTCCAGAAAGCACGCGGCCTCCTCTCGCTCTGCGACACCAGGGTCATCCTCCGCCAGGCACCCGGCGAATTGGACCGTGCCGTCACCGATCTCGGCATGACCCAGGCCGAACGTGACGTCGTCGCCGGCGTCGGCAAGGGCGAAGCGCTCTGGAAGCTGCCGACCCGTTCGTTCCGCGTGCAGACCGTGCTGACCGCCCGGGAAAAGGCCCTGTTCGACACCGACACCCGCATGACCGTGGATGGAGCAACGCGATGATCAAACTGCACCGCAGAGCCAAAGCGCCCGACCTCGAGGAGGTCGAGGAGTCGCCAGCGAACCTGCCGGTCGAGGTGCCGCCGTCGAAAATCGGCGTGCACGCGCGGATCGCAGCGGGTGGCACCGTCTCCAGTCGGGCCCAGCTCGGCGGATGGGGCGTCCTGGTCGGCGAGGCCAAGATCATCGACGACGCCAGGGTTCTCGACCACGCCGTGGTCACCGGCCGCGCTGTCATCTCCGGCGCGGCCACCGTCTCCGGGTGGGCCTCGGTGATCGACCAGGCCAAGATCAGCGACGAGGCCTGGGTCTTCGGCCGGGCGGTGATCGCCAAACAAGGCTCCGTGTCCGGTCGCGGCCAGGTCTTCGGCGACGCCACCGTCAGCCGGCTCGGATCGGTCACCGACCGCGCCTGGATCTACGGACACGCCACCGTCACCGACATCGCCGCCGTCCGAGGGCAGGCCCGGGTCGGCGGCCGCGCGACCGTCTGCGCGAACGCGATCGTCGACGGACCGCTCCGGATCAAGGGCCAAGCGGTCATCGGATACCAGGCGCACGTGGTCGACCAGCGACACTTCGAACTCCACAAGCTCCCGTGGGGTGACTGGGTCACGCTGTACCGCTGCGTCGACGGATGGGTCGGCGCCGGCTTCTACGCCCAGCGAACCGGACCGCTGCCCCGCAACACGCTGCCGCCGGACATCGCCCACCTGGCCGACCGGATCACCGAACTCGCCGACCAGTGGCGCCTCGACGTCGCCGTCCTCACCAGCGACTCGACCGAACCGCGTGCCGACCGATGACCACCACCAGCACGAAAACCACCACCACGGCCAAAAAGACACCCACCTGGAACAGCACGTACGCGGCCGCGGCCACGAGCAGGCCACGGATCAACCATTCCAGAGCGGTGACCCAACCGGACCTTCTAGCAGGCCGGGCTCCGTCCGGCGACCGGTACGCACTCGCCGGTGCCGTGGTGGTTCTTCCTCATCAGTCCGGTCCCTTCTCTCGCCGGTCAGGAGATGGTCGCAGCGGACACCGACAGTCCCTGTCCCGTGTCGCCGGTCCCGTCGAAAGTTGGGCCCGCAGCCGAGGAGGCCGCGCGATGAGATCGGCTGCCAAACTTCCGCCTCGAGGCACGCCGGGGATGTCTGCCTCCGATCTCGCCCTGTCCGTGACTGTGGTGCTCGTCGTGCTGGTCGGCGCCGGAACCTGGGTCGGCGGCCAGGTCGCCTCCAAGGTCAGCGGGCACGGCTGGGCGCGCGGACCGGCCACCGCGGGCCTCAACGCGCTGTGGCACCACTCCGATCCAGCCGCCGCCTGGCGCACCGACATGCCATCTACCGCAACCTATTGGTCGCTCACCGCCTGCACGCGTGGTGCTGATCCTCGGGGTCGTCATCGTGCCGTTCGCGGTGTTCTGGACCCGCAGCCGAACCAGTCGCAGCGTGAACAGACTCGCGGCCCGACCCGGCATGGCGATGCCCGGGGACATCCGCCGGCAGGTCGGCGAACGTGCTCTGACCAAGAAGGCGGCCGAACTCCGGCCGGCCACCCCGAAAGCGGAACGATCCCGACCGGAACAGCTCGGATGGCGGTGGGGTAGTGCCCGCGGCGTCGGCGTCTGGACCTCCGTCCGTGACGCGGTCGTGCTGCTCGGGCCATCCGGCGCGGGCAAAGGCGTCTACGCCGTGAACGCCCGCATCCTCGACTCCCCGGGCCCGTGTCTGGTGACCTCCATCCGGCCGGACATCCTGCAGATCACCATGACCGCGCGGAAGAAGGTCGGACCCGTCGGCGTGATCGCCGCCGACGGGTCCGTCACCGGAATCCCCGAAGTCGTGAAGTGGTCACCGATCATCGGGTCACGAGACGGCGCGGTCGCGACCGCTCGAGCCACAGTCCTGTCCTCCGGTTCATCCTCCGGAGTCGAGCACGCGTCCTTCTGGGAGGACTGGACGCAGAAGGTCGTCAAGGCGCTCCTGCACGCCGCCGACTGGGCCGAGCTCGGGAATCGACGACCTCTGGCGCTGGTCCCAGTCCGCCCCGGCCGCCCGGGCCGCCGTCGAGATCCTCGAGCAATTGGAAGGTGACCCGTCGAACCTCGGCCGAGTCGAACCCGGCTGGGCCGCAACACTGGCCACCGTCGTCGACGGTGAGGAGAAGTTCCGCGGGAACGTCTGGGCCGGAGTCGCCAAGGCACTCGCCGGCCTCGACCTCTGGGAAGTACGCCGCCGCTTCGACCCGGCCGCGGGTGAGCAATTCGACCCGGCCGGCTTCGTGGCCGGCCGGGGGACGCTGTACCTGCTCGCGAAGGAAGACGACCCAGCATCTCGGCTGCTGCAATGCCTGGTCGACGACATCGTCCGAGTGGGCAAAGCAGTCGCCGACCGCTCACCGAACGCCCGACTCGACCCGCCCCTCACCCTCGTGCTGGACGAGATCGCCAACTTCGCACCACTTCCCGCACTGCCGTCCTACGTCTCGGCCTACGGCGGCTCAGGCATCGTGACCATGGTCTTCATCCAAGGCCGGTCACAGATGGCCCGAACCTGGGGATCTGATGCAGCGAAGGCGATCTGGGACGCCGCGACCATCACCGGCGTGCTCGGCGGGGTCACGTCAGCGGAAGACCTACGGGACTTCGCCGCGATCGCCGGCCAGCGCGATGAGCTGTCCTGGCACGGATCGACCGGCAAGAGCATTGGCGCGTTCGGCGGCGGCGACGGACGCAGCTACTCCGAGCACGTCACCCAACGCGCGGTACTCGACGAAGGCGAGATCCGCGGACTCCCCGAGGGCACGATGCTGATGTTCTACAAAGGTCTGGACCCCATGCTGGTCCAGATGACGGCCTACTACCGCCGACAGGATGCCAAGGCGCTCGCTGCGGGGCGGCGCGAAGTGCAGCAAGCGATGGCGTCCGCGGGAACCTTCCCCGAATTGGCCGCTGGGCCAAGTGCGTCCGCTGTCATGAACATCAGCGACCATGAAGACTCCATCAGGAGTCCTCGACTCGGTTCGGTTTGGTCGGCCAGTCGAAGTGGTCGGCGGCAGAAGTATCAGGACTACCTCGCCGGCACCGTATGGAGTGCACGGAAGCGATGGTGGCGCCGGGAGTACCTGAAGCGCAACGATTCAGAGCCAACCTGCGTGGTCTGCGGCAGCCGCCGAATCGACCTTCACCACCTCGAACACAGGCGGGTCGGAGCGGAGCGATTCGAGGACCTACTCCCGCTCTGTCGCCTTCACCACAGGGCGGTACACGCAGCCTGGGACGTCTCGCCGCAATGGCGCAGACTCGGCCGCAGGGTGGCGACTCTCGCGATGGTGCAGCTCATGAGAACGAACCTGGATGACCGTTGACTGGCGTGCGGCTCCGTGTGGGAACCCGACGCCGAGAAGTCTGTTATTCCGCGTGCTCTTCGGGAATGCCAGCGGCCCGGCTGTCTCGAGCGATCGGGCCCAACCTGCTCGAACATAGCCTGTCGATCGGCGGGTATCGACGCCAATCTGCACAACCGTCAAGCAGGAGCGCCTGGGAACGGTATTGGGCGAGGCGGAGCGGCTGATGGCGGTGTCTGTGCTCCTCACCCCGGATCATGTCGAGCCAAGCGGAGGTCGCGTCTTGCATATCGTGACCGTTGCCCACCACGATTTGGGTGACGACTTCGTCTCGGGCCTTGCCCAGGTCGACCTCAGCTGCAGTCCGTTGAGCTGCTTCTTGAGCATGGCGGCGGGCGCTGTCGGCGCGTCTGATCGCGAGCTGGATGGTTTGCTCGTTGAAAGGTTCCGGTGCAGTCGGGCGCCTAGGGGCACCGGCGTCGTCGCTGAGGTCCGAGTGCTCCTGATCCTCGCGTGACTCGGCGTTTTGGAGCAGTTCCGTGACAGCCACAGTCGCTCCAGCGCGGATAAATGCGTTCGTGCGTTGCTCAATCTCTCGGGCGAGATGCTCTTGCCACAGGGGCTTGTCGCGATTTAACTTCGGGTCGGGCTTGGCGGAGTGGCTGGTGCCGTTGCAGCCGGCGGTGCCGACCAGTTCCCGGAGACGGGCGGTGCTCCGTTCTCTGTGGTTGTCCCAATCGAGCCCGATCATGCCGACCCCGGACTCGGGATGGCGGGTGACTTGCCAGCCGGTCCACAGGTGTCCGAGTTCTTCGATCAGTCCGGGGTGCAGGAACCAGCACGGCGGGATGACGCTCGGCGGTACGCGGTATGTCGGGACGAGCCACTGCAGCCACTGGCCGAGGGCCTCAAGGGTGGTCCGATAGTCATTGGCGTTGAGCGCTTCCCAAGCGACGGTGGCCGGCTGAGGCGGTACGTCCTCGTTGCCGCCGAACATTGTCGGGTCGAAGGGCGGCGTCTGTGTCATGGGTCCTCAGTCGTTCTTGGAATGCAAGATTGCGGATTCCTCTGGGCTACAGCGAGCGGTCCGGCGTGGAACGTCCAAGACCACCAGGTTCGTCTTGGCGGCGGCGCGAAGCACCTATGGCGGCGATGGCCTGCTTCGCGCGGCGGTAGTCGGCTTGCTGGGAGTACGACGCTGACTGCTCTGGCGGCTTCCCGACTGGGCCGTCGTGGGTGACGTGCCATCGGTCGCGGTAGGCGGCTGCAATGCGGGCTGCGGAGCGCCATTCGGCGGTCCGCCCGAGTTGGGCTGGCGGCAGGTGGCGCACCCAGGGGGAGTCGTCGACGATGGCCCGGTCCAGGACCGAATCGGCCCGGCGCTCGATTAACTCGTAGCGCGATTTCAACGCTTCGAGCATCTGCGGATCGGCGAGACCTTGGGTCGCGTCGGGCAGGATGCCGGCGACCATGCGTCGGTGGGGTTGGCGCTGCATGGCCGTCACGGTGCTGGCCCAGAACCGGATGAGCTCGCCCAGCTCGGCGGCATTGTCGGGCCGGTTGTCCTGGGTCAGTCGGACGACGGCGTGGTCCAGGTCGAGCTGCCAGTTGCGAGCTGACCGGCAGGCGTTGACGACCTCACCGAAGTCGGGATCGTCGATCAGGGCGCGGGTGGCGGGTGCATCGCCCAGAGCTGCGAAGACCAGCTCCGCGGCGGCGGCTTCGTGGGCGTGGCTGGCGATGGTTTCGGCCTCGGCGGCGAGTTGAGCGATGGACCCGGCGGCGTCCTGCTCGGTGCGGATCATTTCGTGCGCCGAGGGGGTGGCGCTGGTGTTGGCGAGGATGGCATTGATGACTTCCCTTCGGGTCCACGGCTCGCTGTCCGATCCGTGCAGGTGAACGTCGGCGCCGTCGACGGCGCCACCGGGTGTGGGCGGGTCGGTGACGAGGTAGGCCTGGTTGCCGCGTCGGCCGCGGGTCATGGCGACGTAGAACGTTTCTCGGCTCATCGCGGCGGTGGCCAGGACGTGGGCGGTCTGCGTGGTCATGCCCTGGGCGCGGTGAGCCGTGGTCGCATATCCGAGGTCCACGTGTTGGGCGACGTAGTTGGCCGGCAGTGTGACGCCGGCCGCCGTCACGGTGCCGTCGTCACCCAGGAGTCGCACCGTCAGCGACCCGTCGCGGCGGGCTCGGTCCACGGTCCATCGTTGGCCGTTGCGGACGAAGCCGTCGGTTCTGCGTCCACCTGATTGTTGACCGGTGCCGTCGGAGAGGTAGCGGTCGATCTCGCGGGTGACGATGACGTCGCCGCGGCCGGCGGGAAGCCCGTCGTGCAGGCGGACGGTGGAGCTGTCGTCGACCGCGCCGGCCTTGACGAGGTCAGCTCGAGCCCGCTCGTTCAGGTCGTGCACGGAGTCGTTGTCGGCCGCAATGAGTAGCGACGACCGCCCGGTCCGCACGTCGGCGAGCCAGCCGGCGTAGGCGGCCTCGGTCATCTCGTCGCCTGATCCGCCGGCCAGCCGTTCGTGCTCGAGGTAGGCGTCGGCCGCGGTGTTGTCGCCGAGCCGGACGGCTGCAGCTGCGTGTTCTTCCCAGAGGCGGCGGCTGCCGTCGGCGTCGGTGAATCTGCGGACGACGGTCAGCCGGGGCGTATCCGAGCGGGCCACGGTCAGTAGCCCGAAGGCACCGCCGGTCTCGACGGGAGATAGCTGGTGCGGATCGCCGACCAGCAGAAGCTTCGCGCCCGCGGCGGCTGCCTGTTGGGCGAGCCGGTCGAGTGCGAAGGTTCCGGCCATGCCGGCCTCGTCGACGATGAGCAGCTGTCCAGCCTTCAAGGTCCACCGGTCATGCAGCGCGCGGGTCTCGTCCAGTGCTCGGCGGATCTGCTGGGCGGCAGGGCTTGTGTCGCGGACCTCGGTGAGACGCGCAGCCAGCGTCGCGATCCGCTCTGCGCGCTGCGGGCTGCAGTTGTTGTTGGGCGAGCCATTGGGCGGTGTTGTCGGTGACGATGCCGAGATCGGAGGCGAGGACCTGGGCGGCCTTGGCGGACGGGGCGAGTCCGACGACGCTGCCGGGTCCGTATTCGGCTTCCCACATGGCTCGGACGCCGGCCATGGACGTGGTCTTGCCGGTGCCGGCCGGGCCGACCAGCACGTCCACGATTCGGCCCGAGGTGACGATGGTGATTGCTGCTGGGGCTTGGTCCTCGGTCGAGAGCCGGTATCCGTTGCCTGGCAGTGGTAGCGCTGCGATGGCGGCGGCCCGTTCCGGGTTGACGGTCGGTCCACTCTGGTCGGCCGCCGCGGCGAGCAGTCGGTCCTCGGCAGCCAGCACTTGACGGGAGGTGAAGACCTGCGGCCGGGCGAATCTGCTGGTCCCGTCGAGTTCCCTGAAGGCATCCGGCGTCGGCGTCAGCTCGCCGGCCGTCAGCATGACGGACAACATTTCGGCGGCCGTCACGATCCGGTCCCTGACGGCGATGGCGTCATCGGCGGTGGCGAACTGCCAGTTGGCCTGCTGCATGTGACGGAGCGCCTCGGCCGTCAGGTTCCACCGCGTCCAGGTCGATCGGCGTGATGAGACCTCGTTGACGACCTGGGTGGCCATGCCGGCGGTGTCGGTCCCGGCGATGTCGTCCGCATGCAGCAGCACCGCGTGCATTGGTGCGTTGGTGATGCTCGCAGCCCAGTCCGCCGGCGGCTGCCCGAGGATGGCCTGCGCCCGACTCGACCAGGATGCGACGGCCTCGGCCAGCGACGTCGCCTTCTTCCTGTCCCGGGTGTCCAGCGTGTAGTGCTGCCGCATCCGGTTCAAAGCGCTGGCGTTCGGGCGTCGCCCGTGCCGCTCGACGTAGCGGTCGATGGCCACGTCGACCGCAGCTTCGATGTCAGCGGACCGCTGGGAGAAAACGGCCAACAACCCGTCGGGCACACCGACGATCTCGCGAGCACGACGTCGTCCGCGGCCTCGCTCCCGCCCTTCCCAGCCGGCGCCGACGCGGCGGGTGACTTCGTCGGCGAGCAGCAGGTTGTAGGTCTCGCTGTACGCGACAGCAGCCCGGAACAGCGACTTGGAGTCGATCGTCCGCCACTTGCCATCCGGGCCCTGGACCCGGTTGGCGACGGTGACGTGCGTGTGGAGTTGCGGGTCGCCCTTGCGGGAGTCCCAATGGTCGAAGGCCGCGGCGACCATGCCTGCTGTTCGGGCTCGGGCCACCCCCTGCGCTCCGGTTCGGGTGAAGAGGGCTTCCTTCTCGATCAGGCCCAACGTCTGCGTCAGGGCTGCCCGGTGCGCGTCGTACAGCTTCACCTGGAGCCCGTGGTCACCGACCGCCCAGAGGGCTGAGACTGACTTCGGCACGGAGAACGTCAGGTCGAAGCCGGCCACCGCCTTCCTCGTCGGTGTGTCGCGCTCTTCCGCCGATATCTGTTGCGCTGCAGCTAGTCGCAGTGGCTCAGGCATCGCGGCCGGCAAAGCAGCCGTGCGTCGTTCGACCCGCTCCGCCCGCGTCGGGTAGACGGCAGCAGCGTTTCCGATCCGCTCTGCGGTGACGGGGTCCCGGCCATTTTCGAACAAGGCTCGAAGTTGTTGCTCGGTGACCTGGTCGCCGGCATGTAGCGAGCCCTCGCCGAGGGCAGCGAGGCCAGAACCGAGCCATGTTCCTGGCGGATAGCCGTCCGCCGCGTAGTAGCGCGTCATCGGGGAGCCGGCTGCTGGCGACCGCCCGTCGCCGGCCGCGATGTGACTCGTCAAGTAGTCGACCGAGGACATCCGGGCCATCGACATCGTCACTATCGAGATTGGCGACTGCGAGCGGCGAGCTCCGCACGCTGTCGGTGCGGCTCATCCGTCGAATCCGGCCCGCGAACTGCGCGAAGGTCTGAAGGAACAACTTTTCCTGGCCCCAGGCCTGTGGAGGTTCGCTGATCCGAGCAGGGTAGGCCGCTTGGGATGCCTAAGGTCTGGCGGGTAACATGCTTCCAAAGTCGACGAAAGAGCGTGGATAGTGTCCGCAGGAGGAACGAAAGTGTTTGCGGGTATTGAAGGCGGCCGCAACAGTAACTGGTCGGGCTGCTCCGCTAGGAGACTTGGTTGGCGAGGATAGAGGCCGATGCGACATGAAGGGTCAGGAGGCACTAAGTCGCTCATGATCAACCACCGCGCTCTACTGCTAAGCCCAAAATAGGACGTCAGCACTGGCGCCGATGGCGTCTCCACCAATTTGCTACGGAAATAGGAGTACCACTAATACATGTGCTTGCCGTACTGGCACGAATCCCCGATTTGAACCGCGACGGACCGTAAAGACGGAGTCGCTCAATGGTATGTCGCTCCTTTCGGAACAGGTAGATGCTGAAGTTAGCTGCCGGCTCTAGGAGTCGATGACCCCTCTACTGCAAGCGCCATAATTCGAACCATCCCCGCAATGGGTCTCACTCCGGAACACGCCGAGTGTGATCGTGGCGACCTAAATGCGAGCATCGCAAGATCGATTATGTCGCCGCGGAGCATGCGCGTCACAGTTCCGGCTTACTATGGCCAAGACGGCAAGAGAAGAACTGTCCGGCAGCTTGCGACCGATTTGCGAGTCGACGTTCCGGTTGTTGCGGAGCAGGTTGCTATATTGCTGAGGGAAGCCGGTTCAAATTTGTACATCACCCCTGACACGTCAATTTCTGCTGATACAACCAAGCGATTGCTTGTGAAATTCTACTCGAGTCCCACAGTGAATTCTGGCGAGCGGCCTGTGAGTGCGATCGGCTCGGCCGGTTCGTTGCCGGGTGAGTATCCAATGCGGAGCGGGGTACTCGTAGGCCAGTCACCCTGGCAAGCCTATGACTCGCGACTTGCGCCAGTTCGACAGGCTGCTGTCCGAGCCTTCGAGTCTTTCACTCCTGGTAGTTTCCGGGCGATTATCGATCTGTGGGTTCAGGAGAAGGAAACTCTCGTTCGGCAGCTTGAAAACCAGCTTGCCGGTGCGACCGTTGATGGCGCGGACGAACAGATTGAGCGGGTGCAGCAAAGTCAGCCTCATTGAGGCGGCTCGATACGGCTTTTCAACTGGCCGGTTCGTGTACTTGATGGATGGTGCCGACCGGCTGATCCGTGACGACAAGAGCGCGCGGCCACGGCTACCGGGAGACGTAAAGTGGGTGACGCAGTCGGACTTGTCTGATGGAATTGTTTGGATCCCATCACGTAGTCGCTTCCTGGCTTGGACCTGGAATCAGGTGCTACATCTCTTCGATATCGATGCTCGGGGTCTCGCTCAATGGGCAGCCGGACTCGGAACACGCACGTCAGCCGCGCTGACTTGGAACCACTTCTCGATCGAGGAAGGGAAACGGCTGGACCCAGGACAAGCGGACCTTGCTGCCTACTTCACGTCGATGATGCGGACAATTCATCTTCAATCACTTGAAGATGCCCGAATTAGGCCATTGGTCCACCGCCGGTCTTCGTCGGTGCCATCGGAAAGTAGCGCAAGGGCGGCTGGGTCCGTCCGCTACCGCCGGGCCTTGGTGCTCGTAGCGGCTAATGAGGCAGGCACCCAATACAACGGGCCTAGCCTTTTCGCTCAGGGACGCCGGATGACCGGCTCCTGGAAAGTGCGAGGTCACATCAGAAATCAATGGTTCCCCTCCGAGCAAATGCACCGGCCGGTGTGGATCGAGAGCTATGCGAAGGGGTCTGGTAGTCCGGCTTCGCTCAGCGTGCAGGTGTCGATTGTCAGGGGCCCTGAGTTTCGCTGACACCTCGGTCGCGACTTCGAACACCGGCGACCTCGTTGTGGATTGTCCTGTCCGAGACAGCCCATGTTCTAGGCATAGAGACCTACGCGACGCCACCACGGTGGAGGTGGTGATGCACCGACCACCGACCGTCATCGCCGCGCCCGCCATCACTTGCTAGCAGCAGTTCTGTCAGTTCGTGGGCAGCAGGTGGTTCTCAGCCCGGAGCGATTCGACTTGCTGGCGCAGGCTTCGCGCTGTGTCGCCTCCTCGGACGAGGACTCCGCACTCGAGGTTCTTGCCAAGCGCGGCACCTGTGATGTTGGCGCTGCCAATAAGGGCGGCGGCGTCGTCGATGACCAGCAGTTTGGCGTGAAGTGAGGCGCCCGGTGGTCGGACACCAGCCGGCCAGCAAAGCCGCCTTACGTCAAGGTCGGGGAATGGCTCGGCAATGCCATTGAACAGGGGATTGTCGGTGTGGCGCTCTAGAACCAATG
>CAVPUK010000002.1:0-1405000 GCA_963708935.1 uncultured Actinomycetota bacterium
GACTCGTAGGCCTGGATCACCAATGCGGCCGCGCCGGCGACCAGCGGCGACGACTGACTGGTGCCGCCGAAGTCCTGGATCGAGGATGGGTCGCCCACAGTGTTCGAGCAATCAAGGTAGACATCCGGGTTTGGCGTGCACAGAGCCCAGCCCGAATCACCCGGGGCAGACAGGTCCGGGACCTGCCCGCTCTGGGTGACGCCACCGCTGGACAACGACGAGATGTTGTTGCTGATGTACGTCCCGTTGGACAGCTGGGAACCGAAGCCGCCCTCCTGCAGGTAGGACCGGAACATCGTGGTCGCGGCGACGCTGATGATCTTCGATCCGGTGGCCGGGCTGCCGATAGTGTTGGTGGTGCCTGCATCACCGGTCGACGCGACGACCGTGACGCCCGCGTCGACCGCCGCGTCGTCGGCCAGCGTGATCGGGTCGTTGCTGTTGTCCGGGAACGGGTTGGCGCCGAACGACTCGTTGATGACGTCGACACCGGCGGTGCTGACCGCATAGTCGATGGCCTGGATGAAGCGTGAGGTCGGAGCGGTGTTGGCGTTGCCGAACACCTTGAGGCCGACCAAGCTGGCCCCTGGCGCCATGCCGCGGATGGTGATGTCGCAGTTGGCCGATGCCGCGCTGTTCGGCGCGAAGTCGGCGACGTTGTACGTGTGCAGACCCTGTGCGGCGATCGCACTGGCATCACCGAACGCCTCGGCTGCGCTGCTGGGCGCATTGGGGCCCTCGCCGGAGAAGTCCCGGTAGTCGACGAAGACGTGCGAACCGTTGGCCCGGATGAAGTCCGGGTTGTTGATGTCCAGCGCCGTCGGCCAGGAATGCCACCTTGACGCCGGCTCCGGTGTACAGGTTCTGCGCCTGCGGGGTGCTCGGGTTCTGGAAGGCGGTGTTGGTGACCTGCAACGCCTCCGGCTCGAGCAAAGGCTTGCTCGAGTCGGTGGAGCACGTGGTGGAGTTGGTCGGCGGTACCGGCTTGCCCGCGGTAGCCGTCCCCTTTTCCCGATCGGGAGCGGGAGCCTTGGTGATCGGCAGGTCCGGGTAGATGGCCGCCACGGCTGGGTCGGCGGCGATCGCGCTCTGTTGGGCGGCTGTCACGGTCGCCACGTAGGCGTTGACCGTGTCGAAGCCGTGGAGGTTCCTGGCGCCGTGCGAGCGGGCGGCGCCGATGGCCCCGCTCTCGTCGTGGCGGTTGGCCGTCACCCGAGCCGACTGCTTGCCCTTGCTGATGGTCAGGTCGTCGTGCTGGTTGTGCAGCACCACGATGACATTCGACGTCGTCCCACTACTGCCGGCCGGTGCCGCCGAAGCGACACCGGGACTCACGCTGACCAGGCCGACACCGGTCATCAGGGCCACTACCAGTGCTCCCCGCTTTGAAACCGATCGCATATACGCGCCTCTCTCGGTGTAATTGGCGAGTGGATTGCCCGCGCCAGGCGTGAGCATCTCCCGTGAGAAGCCCGGCTGGCAATAGAAAGTGAGGCCGGGTCAGAAATTTCACCGAGTAACTACCCCACAGGTGAATCCGCGGCGGTGTTTCGTAAAGAGACACCCTTTTCTCAGGTGAATAACTTGACATGTTCATTACCGAGTCCCGCAGCGGATCCGATCTGGAGCCCTGGCTAGTGGAGATCAACAAAGCCCGGGTGCGACTGTCGGTGAGTGGGGGCACCATGACCCCATGACTGTCACAGGGCGTTTGGAGCTTGCCGCATTCGATGCGCAGGACACGGAGACACTGGCTGCGTTCTATGTCGACCTCGCCGGTTGGGAGATCGTCCGGAACGACGGAGGCTGGATCATCATGAAGACGGGAGACGGGCAGGAGGTCGGACTCCAGCCGTCCGACAATCACGTACCCCCGGTTTGGCCCGGGCAGGAGCGCCCACAGCAGTTCCACCTGGATCTGACCATCGACGGGCACGAGGCGGCCGCGGAACGAGCGGTGAGTCTGGGAGCGACGCGGCTGGCCGACGGCCCCAGCTGGATCACCTTGGCGGATCCGGCCGGCCATCCCTTCGACATCTGCCAACGTGAAGGTGTCGGCCCGACCATGGGCTTGTTCGCGGTCACGATCGACGCGCCGGATGCCTTGGGATTGGCTCGGTTCTACTCCGACCTTCTGGGGATGGAGGTCACCTACGAGGGGCCCGAGGGCGGCCTGATCTCGGGAGACGGCAAGAGTCTGATGTTCCAGCAGGTCAGCGACTACAACGCGCCGCAGTGGCCGGACCCGGAGCACCCGCAGCAGGCGCATCTGGACATCATCGTCGACGACCTCGAGGCCGCCCAGGCGCGGGCGTTGGAACTGGGCGCAGCGTTGCTCAAGGGGGACGGTGAGCGGCACCGAACTCTCGCCGACCCGGCCGGTCATCCGTTCGATCTGACCCTCTAGAAAAATCTTCAAGTTCTGGTCGAGTGGTGTCGATCCGGCCACCGGCCGGTCGACGCCTGAGTAGTCCAGTCACATCGAGCAAGGAGAACGATCATGCGATTCCTCGGATACACCGTCGGCGACGACTCCATCCCCACACCGCCGCCCAGCCCCGAGCTCATGGCGGAGATGGGGAAGTTCGTCGAAGAGGTATCGGCGTCCGGCCACCTCATCGCCACCGGCGCCTTCACCCCGATCGCCACCGGCACCAGAAAGATCAGCCTGGCGGACGGCCAATTCACTGTCACCGACGGCCCTTTCACCGAAGCAAAGGAACTGATCGGCGGCTGGGCGCTCACCGAGTTCGACACTTGGGAAGAAGCCATCGACAACACCAAACGATTCCTGAGCATCGTCGGATCGGGCGAGTCCACCATCCGCCGGATCTTCGGCGACGACGACTTCCCGCCGGGCTTCGACCCCGCCGCCCTGGCCGCGAACGACGCCGCGAACGCGTAGCCAGGCCTTCACTCCGCTGGTGCCGGCCACCCGGCCGGCACCAGCGGAGTGGTTGCGCGTCGTTCACGACCGGTGATCTGATCGCAGGCGTGACGGCCAACGATCGAACCAGCCCGAATGGCGCGATCGAAGCCATCTTTCGCACCGAATACCCCCGACTGGTGGCCGGTTTGACCCGGATGGCCGGAGACATCGGCCTCGCCGAGGAGCTCGCGCAGGACGCACTGGTCGCCGCGCTCGAGCAGTGGCCCACCTCAGGCATCCCGGACAACCGCGGCGCCTGGCTGATGGCCGTCGGCAAACGACGCGCCGTCGACCTGTTCCGGCGCAACGAAAACCTGCATCGCAAGTACGCCGCGATGAGCCGCGAGCTGGACCCCGGAGGTGAGGCCGTGACCGATGATTTCGACACGGCGCTCGACAACGACCTCGGGGACGATCTGCTGCGGCTCATGTTCACCGCCTGTCACCCGGTACTGGCGGTGCCGGCGAGGGTTGCCCTCACGCTGCGGTTGCTCGGCGGGTTGACCACCGAGGAGATCGCCAGGGCGTTCCTGGTGCCGGAAGCAACGGTCGCTCAACGGATCGTCCGGGCGAAGAAGGCCATCACGAATGCCAAGGTGCCGTTCGAGGTGCCACGCGGTCAGGAATTTCTCGATCGGCTGCCATCGGTTCTGCAGGTCATCTACCTGATCTACAACGAGGGTTACACGGCCACCGCCAGCGACGACTGGATGCGGCCCGCGCTGTGTGCGGACGCGCTCCGGCTCGGCCGTACGCTCGCCGGACTGCTCCCGCGCGAGAGCGAGGTGCTCGGCCTGCTCGCTTTGATGGAGATCCAATCCTCCCGGACGTCGTCGAGAACCGGCCCGAGCGGACAGCCGGTGCTGTTGCTCGACCAGGACCGTGGACTGTGGGATCCAGCCGCAATCGAACGCGGTCTGGACGCGCTGAGCAGAGCCGACAGGCTCGATGGCACCAGGGGCCCCTACGTGCTTCAGGCGGCCATCGCGGCCTGTCACGCGCGAGCCGCGGCGTCGGAGGAGACCGACTGGTTTCGGATTGCCGAGCTGTATGAGGAGCTGGCCGGCGTTGTCCCGTCACGCGGTCGTCGAGTTGAACCGGGCGGTCGCGCTGGGCATGGCCTACGGTCCGGCCGCCGGGCTGGAGTTGACCAACTGCCTCATAGACGAGCCTGCTCTGCAGGGCTATCACCTGCTGCCGAGCGTCCGCGGCGACCTGTTGTTCAAGCTCGGCCGGTTCGATGAGGCCCGCGCCGAATTCGAGCGGGCCGCAGCCCTCACCGGCAATGCCCGAGAGCGGGAACTCTCGTTGGAGCGCGCTCGGGCGTGCATCGTCGGCTGACCGGGCTACTCCTTGCACCTGACACCGTGTCAGGTTCTACGGTCTGGGTATGGCCGCCACCGCGGAATCGCAACCCACTGACACCTGGAGCGTCGGCGAGCTGTCGCGGGCAACCGGCCTCTCCGTCCGGGTGCTTCGGCACTGGGAGCAACAGGGTCTCGTTTCGCCCGTCCGCGCGGCGAGTGGTCACCGCCGTTACCGGCAGGCGGACATCACCCGCCTCTACCGGGCCCTCGCGCTCCGCCGCGGCGGCCTGAGCCTGCGACAGATCGCGACGCTGTTGACGGAAGAGGATCCCGATCCGTCCGTCATGCTGCGGGCGCAGTTGGCCGAACTCGACGATGATCTACGTCGCCGTCAGGCCTTGCGAAATCGGTTGGCCAGTGCGCTGGCTATTTCGGACAACACCGACCACGACCAGGACGACATCAAGACAGAGCAACTGATGAAAGTGATCGAGACGATGACGACGATCGACCAGTACGTCCACGGCTACTTCGCGGAGGAAAATCTCCGGTTGCACGATCAGGCCGGCACCTTGGTCGAACTGCTGCACGGTGACACGGGATATCCGCCGGGCAGCACGATCCTCGAGGTCGGCTGCGGGGTAGGCGCCCAGACGGTCATCCTCGCCGGGCGAAGTCCGGGCGCCCAGATCACCTCCATCGACATCTCCAGCGATTCGCTGGCCGCGGCCAAGGAGCGGGTGACGAAAGCCGCCGTCGGCACGGTCACGTTCGCGCCGGCCGACGTGTTCACCCTGCCCCACCACGATGGTCCGCTGGCTGCCGGAACCTTCGATCACGTCTTCGTCTGTTTCCTGCTGGAACACCTCACCCGGCCGGCGGAGGCGCTGACCCGGCTGCGCCGCATGCTCAAGCCGGGCGGAACCCTGACCGTCATCGAGGGCGATCATGGCTCTACCTACTTTTACCCGGACAGCGACGCAGCCCGTGACGCGATCGATTGCCAGGTCACTCTGCAACGCAGGGCCGGCGGAGATGCCCTCATCGGCCGCCGCCTCTACCCACTGATCGAGGCGGCCGGATACCAGAACACCACTGTCTCGCCGCGCATGGTCTACGTCGACGGCAGCCGACCCGAGCTGGCCGACGGCTTCATCCGTAAGACGTTCACTGCCATGATCTCCGGCGTCCGCGGGCCGGCGATTGAAGCGGGCTTGATCTCCGGCGATCGATTCGATGCCGGACTGCGCGATCTGGAACGGACCGCGGAACCCGACGGAGTGTTCTGCTACACGTTCTTCAAGGCCACCGCAACAAACTCGTAGCGGACGAACCAAATAGGGTCACGAGTCATGACGGACATCGACGAGCAGGGCCGGCCCGAACCTCCGCTGGCCGACGACGAAGCCGGCACCCTGATCGGATTCCTGGAGTTCCAACGGGCGACCCTGGCCTGGAAGGTCGCCGGCCTGGACGCGAAAGGCCTGGCTGCGACCGTCGGCGCGTCCAGCATGACCCTCGGCGGCTTGGTCAAACACCTCGCCTACGTCGAGTACCTCTGGTTTGCCCGATGGCTGGACGAACAGGAACCACAGCCACCCTGGGCCGCGGTGGATTGGGTGGCCGAGCCGGACTGGGAGTGGGTGTCTGCGGCTCAGGATTCGCCCGACCAACTGCTCGCCCTCTGGACCGATTGGGTTGAAAACTCGCGCAGGCTGCTCCGGGCGGCTTTGCCGAATGGCCTCGGCCAACTGACTCCCCGTCAATGGCCCGACGGACGGTCCCCCAGCCTGCGCTGGATCCTGTGTCACATGATCGAGGAGTACGCACGGCACAACGGTCACGCCGACCTGATCCGCGAGTCGGTGGACGGGCAGACCGGCGAATAGTGCTCCGGGGGTGGCCCCCGTTATGGTGTCCGGTGCACGGATCCGAGTGGAATGAAGGGCGCTGCCAGCTATGAGTACCGAGACGATCGAATTCCAGGCCGAGGCCCGTCAGCTGCTGCAGCTGATGATCCATTCGATCTATTCGACCAAGGACGTCTTCCTGCGGGAGCTGATCTCCAATGCCTCCGATGCCCTGGACAAGCTGCGCCTCGCGGCCTACCAGGACAAGGACCTCGAGGTCGATGCGTCCGACCTGCACATCTCGCTCGAGATCGATCGGGCGGCCCGCACATTGACGGTGCGCGACAACGGCATCGGGATGAACCGCGACGAGGTGGTCGACCTGATCGGAACCATCGCGAAGTCCGGCACCGGCGAGATGTTGGCCAAGCTCAGAGAAGCCCGCCAGTCGGGAAACACCGCCGAACAGACCGAGCTGATCGGGCAGTTCGGCGTCGGTTTCTACTCCAGCTTCATGGTCGCGGACGACGTCGTGTTGATCACCCGCAAGGCCGGTGCCCATGCCGGGGTGCGCTGGGAGTCCAACGGCGAGGGGACCTACACCGTCGCCGACGAGCCCGACGCCCCGCAGGGCACCTCGGTCACACTCCACCTCAAACCCGCTGACGCCGAGGACTCGCTCGAGGACTTCGTCGAGCCGTACACCGTGCGCAGCATCGTCAAGCGCTACTCGGACTTCATCACCTGGCCGATCCGGATGGCCAAGGACCAGCCGTCCGCTGGAACCGCCGGGAGCACCGAGGGCGAAGAGGACATCGACACTGTCGATGCGGTGACCGAGGCCGAGGTCGAGGTCATCAACTCCCGCAAGGCGTTGTGGGCGCGCCCGCAGAGCGAGGTCTCCCAGGAGGAGTACACCGAGTTCTACCGGCACGTCAGCCACGACTGGCAGGACCCGCTGGAGACGATCCGGCTTTCCGCCGAAGGCACCTTCGAATACCAGGCCCTGCTGTTCCTGCCCAGCCATGCACCGATGGACCTTTTCATGCGGGAGAGCAAGCGCGGGGTTCAGCTGTACGTCAAGCGCGTCTTCATCATGGATGACTGCGAGGCGCTGGTCCCGGAATACCTGCGTTTCGTGAAGGGTGTCGTCGACGCGAATGACCTGTCGCTCAACATCTCCCGTGAAATCCTCCAGCAGGACCGGCAGATCCAGCTGATCCGCAAGCGGCTGGTCAAAAAGGTGCTGTCCACGGTCAAGACGATGCTCGACGACGAGCCGGAGAAATACGCGACCTTCTGGTCCGAGCTCGGCCGGGCCGTCAAGGAAGGCCTGATCTCCGATCACGACAACCGGGACGCGATCCTGGAGATCTGCTCGTTCCCGTCGACCAACGACCCCGAAAAGCCGACCACCCTGCGCGAATATCTGGCCCGGATGCCCGAAGGTCAGGAGTCGATCTACTACGCCACCGGCGAATCACGCTCCGCGCTGGAAAATTCGCCGCACATGGAGGCCTTCCGCGCCAAGGGTTACGAGGTGCTGCTGCTGACCGACCAGGTGGACGAGGTCTGGATCGATGCGGTGCCGACCTTCGAGGAGAAGGCGCTGGCCTCGATCGCCCGTGGCGAGGTCGACCTGGGCGGCGACGACGTCGACGCGGACACCAAAGAAGGCTTCGAGGGCCTGACGGCGTGGCTTGCGCAAACGCTCGCCGATGACGTCAAGGAAGTCCGGCTCTCGCACCGGCTGACTACGTCGGCGGCCGTGCTGGTGGGCGACCCGGGCGACCTCACTCCAACGCTGGAGAAGATGTACCGGGCGATGGGCCAGCCGCTGCCGAAGGTCAAGCGAACGCTCGAACTCAACCCCAAGCACGCCCTCGTCGCCGGCCTGAAATCAGCCCACGACCAGCGGCCGGACGACGCCGCGCTGGTCGACACCGCCCGTCTTCTCTACGGCATGGCGCTGCTCGCGGAAGGCGGCGAGCTGGCTGAACCCGCCGCGTTCGTGGCCCTGCTTTCCGACCGGCTGGCGAACACCCTGGGCTAGGCCGGGCGTCGACCGAACGCCGCCGCATAGTCAGTGGCGAACTGCGCGAACGAACGTGCCGGCCGACCGAGGATGGACGGCACGTCATCGGACAGCCAGGCCGCGTCGCCCGCCGCGACCAGTCCCAATGCCTGGGCGTTCATCTGCGCCACCGGCTCGGGAATGCCGACCCGCATCATCGCCTGTTTGTCGTCGTCGAAGCTGGTCTCGCGGTAGGTGATCGGCCGACCGAGCACCTCGGACAGCACGGCGGCTCCGTCGGGATAGCTGATCAGCTCGGGGCCGGTGAGCCAGTAGGTCTGCCCGACGTGCTCGGCCGGCGTCGCGGCGACTGCGGCTGCGACCGCGCCGACGTCGCGGGCATCGACCAGACCGATCCGCCCGGTACCGGTCGAGGATCCGAAGCTGTCCGTCTGCGCGATCGCCGGCGCCAGAGCCAGGAAGTTCTGCATGTAGGCATTGGACCGCAGCAACGTGTAGTTCAGTCCCGAGGCGACCAGGGCGGCCTCGATCTCCGCGTGCCACCGGCGACGCGCGATCGGGGAATCCGGCGACGCGTCACTGGTCACCTTGACGACATGACCGACCGCGGCGCGCGCGGCACTGGCGATCACGTTCTGCTCCTGCGCGACAGCTCCCGGGCTGACCAGAATCACGCTCGTCACACCCGCCAGGGCCGCATCGATACTTGTGACGGACTCCAGATCACCCTCGGCGATCTCGGCACCCAGACCCGCCAAATCCTGTGCCTTGGCCGCACTACGGACGAAAGCGCGGACGGGCAGGTCACGCTCCCGCAGCACGCGGACAGCTTCCGAACCGACTTTTCCCGTCGCTCCCGTGACCAGAATCATTGCGTTCCTCGCTCCTCATCAGATCGTTCGACCCACACCGAGAAGCTCTACCACCCGGCCACGACAGCCGTCACGGCTGCGGCGGATCCTCGCCCACCAGGCCGTCGATGGCCTCCCGAAACAGGTCCGCGTGGCCGGTGTGCCTGGCGTAGTCGTCGTGCAGGTCGACGAGCAGTCGTCTCGCGTTGGGTAGATATTCCGGGTTGAAGGAGAACTGCGACGGCCGATCGAGTCCGCCGTCGGCGAGCACCTCATCGACGGCGGCCCGGCAGCGCGCTGCCGCCGCCGTCCACAGTGCGTAGAGCTCTCCGGGTGAGTCCTGCGCAGCGGACGTCCACGGCCAGTCGGGCTCGGCGTCCCAGTCGACGCCCCGCCACGGTTCCGGCATCCGGCACGCGGTCAGCCGGACCGCGGTCCAGTCGTCGAGAAAGGCGAGGTGCTTGAGGATGCCGCCCAAGGTCATCGTGGACGGCGGGAATGTTCGGCCGAGTTGAGCGGCGTCCAGCCCGCCGCACTTCCAGGCGAGCTGTGCCCGGGAGCGGTGGATGGCGAAGAGGAGTGTTTCCTCCTCGCCGGCCATGAGCGACGGTTCCGGAATCGTGGTGTCCAAAGCGGAATCCTGGGTCATGACCGAGGATGCTAGATTCCGTTCCGGACGTTCTCCTTCCGGTTCACAGGAGGATTCGATGGCATCTGAGATCAGCCCTACAGCGCGTGCGCTGATGACTCTCGAGCTGATCCAGAGCGTTCCGGGGATCACCGCGGAGCGGCTGTCGGACAAGCTCGGCGTCTCGGAGCGGGCCGCCCGCCGATACGTCAGCATCCTGCGCGAGGCCGGACTTCCGATCGAATCCGTCCGCGGGCCGTACGGCGGGTACCACCTCGGTCGCGGGGTCCGCATCCCGCCGCTGATGTTCAGCTCCGCCGAGGCTCTCGGCCTGGTGATGGCCGTGTTGGACGGTCATCACGACGCCGGTGACCCCTCTGACCCGGTTGGCAGCGCGCTGGGAAAGATCGTGCGAGCGCTACCTTCGCAGCTGGCCACCCAGGTCGAGGCGGTGCGCCGAACGACCGCCCCGGCGCCCGATCGTGCAGCCGCCCGGCCCGATCCCGGCATCACCACCGGTTTGGTGCAGGCCTGCAACAGTGCACGTAGCGTGCGGTTGAGCTACCGCTCCGAGGCCGGGTCGGAGTGGGACATCGACGTCGATCCATGGGCCGTCGTGGTGCGACACGGGCGCTGGTACCTGCTCTGCCGATCCCATTCCGCCGACGCCCGGCGGGCGTACCGGATCGACCGCGTGCGGAGCTGGCAGCTGCTCGACGGGAGCTTCGTCGTACCGGGCGATCTGGACCCGGTCGCGGTGCTGGAGGAGCACCTGGCCGTGGGCTGGGAATACGAGGTCGAGGTGATCATCGAGGCGGCGATCGAAAAGGTCGCCCCATGCCTACCGCGGGCACTCGGACAGCTCACGCCGATCGACGAGCTCACCTGCCGACTGGTCGGCAGCACGAGCAACCCGTGGTGGTACGCCGAGCAACTGGCTGCCGTCCCGGCGCACTACCGCATCCTGCGCGGCCCCGAGCTCCAGGCGACGGCCCGCAGCGTCGGACGGCGACTGCTGGAAGCAGGCGAGGCAGCCGGGAACGACATCGATTAGCCGGGCGGCCGGAGCGGGATGCGGACCCGTAGGACGGTTCGACCGGGCCCGGAATCAATGGTGATGGTGCCGCGATGTCGCTCGACGATGATCCGTTGCGCGATATCGAGCCCCAGGCCCGCGCCTTTGCCGACCCCTTTCGTCGAATAGAAGGGCTCGAACGCGCGCGCCACAATTTCGGGCGTCATACCGACGCCGGTGTCGCCGATCTCGACAGCCACCCGATCTCCGTCCAGCCGAGCGGTGAGCGTAAGTGTGCCCGAGCCGTTCATCGCGTCGATCGCATTGTCGATGAGATTGGTCCACGCCTGGTTGAGTTCGCCCGCGTACGCGTCGATCTGCGGTAGCTCCGGGTCGTACTCACGAACCACCACGACCCCGCCGAGCTTGTGGCCCATGACCACGACCGTGTTGTCCAGACCGTCGGTCACCCGGAACCGCTGCAGGGATGCCCGGTCCATCTGCGAGTAGGAGCGCACTGCGCCGACCAGCTCCGAGATCCGTTGGGTCGAATCCTTGAGCTCGGCCAACAGCGCGGTGGCTGTCAGCGTGCTCGCCACCCACTGCAGTCCGGTCTCCAGTGCGGGTCCGTCCAGTAGTGCGGCAGCGCGTTCACACCACGCGGTGTCGACCCCGGCCGCCGCGAACTGCGGTGCGATGATCCAGTCGTCGGTGAGGCCGTGACCGGACAGCCAGTCAGCGAGTTCGTCCTCAAGGTCCGCGAGGGCGAGCGGATCGAGGGCCACGGCCGGTGGCTGGATCCCGTTGCGCAATGCGTCCAGCGCACTGAACTGCTGGGCGGAAATACCGTTCTCCGCCAGTCGCCCGAGGGTGCCGAGCAACGTGTCACAGGTAGCGCCAAGGGCGTCAACTGCTCGAGTCGCCGCGGCCGCTGGATTGTTGATCTCGTGCGCGAGTCCGGCGGCCAGCGTGCCGAGCGCCTGTAGCGATTCGCGTTGCCGCGCAGTGGATTCGATACTCCGAGCAGTACTGTACAGGCCCTGGAACAGGTGGCCACCGAAGGGGAACCACTCATCGAAGCAGGCCCGCAAGGCCGGCGCCGGCACCCGGAGGACACGCCCCGAATTCGTGCCTCGGCCGGTCGCCAGGTAGACGCCGTGCTCATCCCAGCCCCGGAACCCGCCGGCCCAACGACCCGGGACATCCATCTTGCCGACGACAACCTGCTCACGGCCGACGTACCGCATCAGGTCCAGCGCTCCGTCGACCAGCACCCACCAGTAATCCGCGTGGTCACCCTGGTGGAACAGCTCCACACCCGGCTTTATGCGGATCTCGGTACCGGCGTCCAGCAGCTCGCCGAGCTGGGCGTCGGTGAGGCTGTCGAACAAGTTGAGCGGCCGAATATCGTTGATGTCCATCACGGGAGAGAATACGTCGCGAATCGGGCATTCCGCCCGATCATCCTTGCCGGTGCCGGTGTCAAGCCCCCGTCGAGATCGGTGTGGTAGGTATTGCTGTCGTGGCCGTCCACCAACTCTCGCGTGTCGAGGCGCGGCGTATCGCTGTGCGCGCCCAACTGCTGGACAGTGCTCGGCCGACAGACATGCTCGATGTCATTCGTCGGCTGACGATGCTGCACACCGATCCCACCGCCGCTGTCGCGCCGAATGTCGACCTGGTGCTGTTCAGCCGGCTCGGGTCGGCGTACGCGCCCGCCGAGCTGGTGCGTGCGCTGGACCGCGGGACACTGGTCGAACTGCGCGGGATGATCCGGCCGATGGACGACATGGTGTTGTACCGCGCGGAGATGGCCGTCTGGCCCGGACGCGGTGAACTCCGGGACTGGCAGGAGATGAACCGCGAATGGGTGGATGCCAACGACGGCTGCCGTCTCGACATCCTGCACCGACTCGAGTCCTACGGTCCGCTGACCTCCCGTGAGATCCCGGACACCTGTGACGTGCCGTGGATCTCCAGCGGATGGAACACCAATCGCAACGTCCGGATGCTGCTGGAGATCATGGTGGGCCGGGGCGAGGTGGCGATCACCGGCTACCGCGGTCGGGATCAACTGTGGGACTTGGCGGATCGGGTCTATCCCGACGATCCGGTGGTACCACTGGACGAGGCGCTGCGCATCCGCAACGAGCGCCGTCTCCGGTCACTGGGCATCGCTCGCGTCCGCACTACCGAGGCTCAGGTCGAGCCGATGGATGTCGGACAGGTGGGCGAGCCGGCCATCATCGACGGGGTCAAGGGCGAATGGCGGGTGGACCCTTCCCAACTGGGACAACCGTTTTCGGGACGAGCGGCGCTGATCTCCCCGCTCGATCGGCTGGTCCACGACCGGAAACGGATGGTCGAGCTGTTCGAGTTCGACTATCAACTGGAGATGTACAAGCCGAAAGCCAAGCGCCGGTGGGGGTATTTCGCCTTGCCGATCCTCTACGGCGACCGACTGGTCGGGAAGCTCGACGCCACCGCCGACCGCAAGGCCGGGGTACTCCGGGTCGATGCCATCCACCAGGACGTGCCCTTCAACAAGACCATGACCGCCGCGATCGACAGGGAGATCAAGGATCTGGCGCGCTGGCTGAAGTTGGAGCTGGTGCTTGGTAGTTGACGAGTTGCGCCAGGCTGCATCCTTAGCAAAGTGCCGGCTCATTCGTGCCCTGGCCTGAGTCGTCGAACGTAGGAGCGGGCATTGGTTCTGTTGGTGTGTTGCCTGGCGTCGTTCCTCATCACGTCGGACATCGCGATGGGCAACGTGGCGTTGCCCTCGATCGTGGACGCGTTGTCCCTCTCGGCCACGGAGCAGCAGTGGTTCGTCAACTGTTACGCGCTGGCCTTCTGCGCATTGCCGCTGGTGGCGGGGCGACTGGCCGACGTGTTCGGACATCGCCGACTCTTCATCATCGGGCTGTCGGTGTTCGCCGTCGCGGCGCTGACCTGCGGCATGGCCCCCAGCAGCACGGTGATCGAGATCGGTCGGGCCGTCCAGGGCATCGGCGGGGCGGTACTCGCCGCGGCCACTCTGAGTCTGTTGACGACCAGCTACCCGCAGCGGACCGAGCGGCGCCGGGCCTTTGCCATCTGGTCGGCCGCCGTCTCGGGGAGCGCCGTGATCGGAATTCTGCTCGGCGGGGTCCTCACCTCGCAGTTGAGCTGGCGATGGACGTTCTTCTTCACTGCTTTGGTCGGCAGCATCACCATCCTGGTCACCGTGCTCAGGATCGCTCCCACGCAGTCGCCGAACCGAACACGCCGGCTCGATGCCCCCGGCAGCATCCTGATCACCGGCGGGCTGGCCTTGACGGTGGCCGGATTGATCGGGGTCAGAATCCCGGCCTGGTCGACGACGCTCACCCTCATGCTGATCGCAGGCGGGATCGGTGTCCTGGCGCTCTTCGTCCGCCACGAACACCGATCCGCCGATCCCCTACTGCCGGTCGACCTGTTCATGAGCAGGTCCCGGATAGCGGCCATCGCGGTGACCGCGATCGTCGGCTGCAATCTGTATTTCCTGTATTTCGCCATTTCGGTGTTCCTGCAGCGGGGCCAGCACCACGGGCCTTCGCTGGCCGCCGTTCTCACGCTGCCGGCGGCTCTTTCGGTCGTCGCGGGATCACTGAGTGCCCCGTTGCTGTCCCGCTACCTGTCCGCCAGATCCCAGCTGCTGGGTTCGATGCTGCTGCTCGCCGCTGGTTACCTCTGGCTCAGTGCATTGCACAACGGCGGCCCCTACTGGACCAGCGTGGGACTGCCGCTGATCGTGATCGGATGGGGCCTGGGTACATCGTTCGTGCCGGCCACCCTGCTGGCCACCGACGGAATTCCGGCGGACCGAGCGGGAGTGGCGTCGGGCGTGGTCAATGCCAGCCGCCAGCTCGGGCGTGCCCTAGGGCTGGCGGCGTTGTCCGGCCTGGTCACTTCGGCGTTGGCCGCGCCGTCGTCGCCGGTTCGGATCGCAGCAGCCGAGAGCCACGCATTCCGCATCTGCAGCGCAATCGCACTCGGCGGCGCCGTAGCGGTGATGGCTCTGCTGCCCAAGCGCTTCGACTCACCGGGCGCGCGCGCCGCCTTGGCGACCACTGTCGATCCAGTGGCCCGGACCTGACGATGTTGTTGCGCGGCAGGTCCGAGCAGTTGGCGGTGGCGCTGGCCGCGCTGACGGCTGCTCAGCTGCACGGCGAGGGCAGCGTTCTGTTGGTGACCGGCGAACCGGGCATCGGAAAGACCGTCTTCGTCCGAGCGATACTCGAGCAGGCCGGGCGACGCGGATTTGGTACCGGGTACGCGGCGGCGGACGAAGCGAGCCAGCTCGTCCCGGGCGCCACCCTCCTGCTGGCCCTGCGTTCCGGTCCGCACCCGTTGGTGGACAGGGTCAATTACGCCAAACTGGCCGAGCCGTCGCTCCAACCCCTGTGGCTGGCTGAGGACGTGGCCGACCTGCTGGACCGTCGCGCGCAGCGCAGCCCATTGGTGATAGCGCTCGATGATGTGCAATGGGCCGACCCGCTGAGCCGCTTTCTGCTGCGGGTGCTGCCCGGCCGGCTTGCGGGGTCACCCGTGGTCTGGGTACTTGCCGCACGGCCGGACCCCGTGCAGACACCGAACTCCTTGATCCGGCCCGGGTCGTTCGAGGGCCTGCGATCTCACACCGTCGAGCTGGGGCCGCTGTCGGATCAGGAATTGATCGACCTGGCCACTGACGTGCTGGAGGGCGCACCGTCGCAACAGCTCTCGAGCTGGCTGGGACAGCTGGATGGCAACCCGTTCCTGGCGGTCGAGCTGGCCGAGGGTGTCCGGCGTGCCCACGCCGCCGGTCGAGATGGCCGGGAATTGCCCCCGTCGTTCTCCGCTCGCCTGCGCGACCGCCTGCAAGGTCTGCGACCGCCGACCATCCGCTTGCTCCAGCTCACTGCTGTCTGGGGCGGACCGATGCCGATCGCCGACGCGCATCAGCTTGCCGGAGGTCCCGTTCTGGTGTCGGAACTCGTCCGATCAAGCAACGCAGGCGGGCCTGCTCCAACCCTGGAGCGAATCGCTGGTCTTCCGCCACGACCTGATGCGGGAATTCGTGTACCACGAGACTCCCGCCCCGGAACGGGGACGGCTGCACCGGCTCGTCGCGCACCATCTGCTGGACGGCGGACATCGACCCATCGAGGCGGCGAACCACGCTGCGATCGGGGCCCGTACTGGCGACCGGCGCTCGATCGACATCCTGCGTCGGGCAGCGGTGGATTCGCTGGCCGTCGTCCCGCAGACTGCAGCACTGCTGATGCAACAGGCCTTCGAAGCCATTCCCGTGACTGACCCGGAGTGGGCGCTGGTGGGCGAGGAGTATGTCGGCGTGCTCTGCCAGGCGCAACGCGGCGGCCAGGCCATCGAGGTCGTCGACCAGTTGTTGACGCACGCCAGGCGACAGGATGATCGGGCCCGGCTGCAGGTGTCGGCGGCTCATGCGCTGTGGCTGACCGGCCGGCCCCACGAGATGGCCACCCGGATGAATGGCCAACTGGCCCGGCCGTCGGGCGACCTGGTCACCCGGCTTCGACTACAGGCTGCGCAGGCGCTGGCCTCGAGCCGGATCGCGGTCCCGACCGCAGCCGCCGCCCTGGCCGAGGACGTCCTGGCTCGGGCCCGCCTGCTCGACGATCGCGACGCCGAAGTCGGCGCGCTGCATGCCCTGGCCGAAATTGCGCGGAACCAAGGGCGGCACGTCGCGGCCTACGAGCGTTTCCACGAGCTTCGGACGTTGCTGGGCGCCGACTTCCTCGCGCAAGAGGTTTTGCAGCTGCAGCACCTGGACCGGTTCGACGAGGCACAGCGCCTGTTGGAATCGGCCGGCCAACGAACGAAACAAGGTTCGGACATTCACTCACCGGCGCTGGCCAGCGCGCAGGTCTGGCAGCACTTCAATCTCGGTCGATTCGAGGACGCGAATGCCGCCGCTCGTTCGCTGATCCGGTTGGGGGACGAACTGGGCAACTACGTTCACCGTCAGGACGCCCGGATCGCGATGGCAATCTGCGCGTTGATCCGTGGTGACCTCCCGGCCGCCCGCGAGCTGGTCACCCGCGCCGACACGGAACGCTCGCACACCGATCCGTCGCCCAGCTTGCTCCTGGTGCAGGCGCGCATCGCGGAAGCTGACGGTGACCACAGCCGGAGCCGAGAACTGTTGCGGCTCATGGATGCTGACACCACATCGGCGCACCTTTACTGGTCGCGATCGCTCGCCCAGTTCCGGTTGCGGGTGGGCATCGCACTTGCGCTCGACGACCGCCCGCTGGCCGAGCAGACGAGGCAACATTCCGCCGCCGCCGCCGACCGCAACCAACAGGTGCCCAGCTACCGGGGAGTTGCCCTGCAGGTCAGCGGACTGATCGACGACAATCTCGAGGAACTGGGCGCCGCGGCAGACATCCTCTCGGGCTGTCCCCGACCGTCGATGGGCGCCAGCGCCGCCGCCGACTACGGAAAGGCGTTGCTCACAAACGGGTATCGCGTCGACGGGATCGGCCGACTGGAACAGGCATGGCGCACCTACGACGCGATCGGCTCCGTCGGGCCGGCGGCCGGTGTGCAACGGCAGCTCTCGCTGGCGGGGGTGCGCCGACGACGTCAACGCACGGCCGGCGATCACCCGGTCACGGGCTGGGGTGCCTTGACCGCCACCGAGGCGATGGTGGCCCGGCTGGTTGCCGACGGTCACACCAATCGGTCTGCGGCGCGTGCCCTCGGAATCAGCGTCAATACCGTTGGCACCCACCTGAACTCGGTTTTCGCCAAGCTCGCCGTCCGCTCGCGGCTGCAGCTGTCCCATTCGGTTCGAGACGCCGGTCCGGATGGCCCCAAGGCGCCGTCCGGAGGAGTTCACTGACTCCTGGCGGCCAGCTCCGGCTGATCGTGCGCGGCGACCCACAAGGTGTACGGGTTCCCCAGATGATGGTGTTTGGCAAGCACCGCAGAGATGAGATCCGCGGCCGTGTCACAGGACTCCGCGGCTTGGTGGAAGTCCAGCAGGTACTGGCGGGTCTGGTCCAGAATCCTGGATGCATCGTCATCGGGTGCGTCGGGATTCTTGTGCCCGGCAATGATGGTGCCGGCTTGCAGGGTCTCGACCGTATCGAGGGCGCGCAGCCAGCCGGTTCGCGTCGACGAGGTCGATCCGGCCAGCCACAGGTGCATGTCGTTGTAGGCGACATCACCGCAGACGACGGTGGCCAGTTCGGGAACGTGCACCACGCTTGACGAGGGGACGTCGCTGAATCCGACGTCGATGGTGCGCAGCAGATGACCGCCGACAACGAGGTCGTCGGTGGTCATCGGATCCGGGACGGCCGGGCGATCGGTGATCTGACCCGGGAAGAACGAATTCCACACCTGTAGGTAGCCGGGACTCGTCTGCTCCCGGGCGGCTTGCGCGACAGCCGGTCGGCTGACCAGTTGGGCACCGGGAAACTGGGCGAGAACGGTTGCGGCCCCGAAGAAGTGGTCGGCGTGTCCGTGCGTGACGTAGATGGCAGTGAGTGCCTCGGGTGATTTTGCGATCCAGTCTCCCAGCTCTTCGCCTTCGAGCGTCGTCATCAACGCATCGATGAGAATCGCCTGCCCGCCGGCGGAGACCAGGGTGGCGGTGGTCGCCGGCCAGGTCGCCTGGCGATGCGGATCCCAGCCGGGAACCGAGCTCGGGATTGGCTTGTAACCGGCGAGATACGTGGCGATCCGGAGGGCATTGTCGGGCATGGGAGTCTCCCCTGTGGGCAGGATGATCCGGAGCGACGCCGGCATGGCTGCCCGCGCCGCTCCGGTTGGTCAACGGGTCTGGTGAGCCATGATGCTGGCCGCGGCCTGCACGATCAGCGCGTCCACCACCAGGGGATGGGTGATCAGACTGTCGTGCGCCGAATGGATCGCGGTGATGTGGGCCCCGGCTTGCTGCGCCATGTACCGTTGCGCGGCCGGCGGGATGGCCTTGTCCTCCAGACTGATGAGGTCCCAGCTGGGCAGTTTCGCTGCCGGATAGGACTTCTCGTAGTAGGCGGCACCGGAAACCGGGCGCTGCTCGGCCGCCATCACCGCCGCCTGGCTTGCCGACCGGTCGGCCGCGAAGATGGCGTGGAACTCGGTCGGGTTGATGTAGACGTCGGCGTCATTGGTCGGGTTCGGCCCTGGCGGCAGCGTCGGGTTGTAAGTTGGCCGCAGCACCAGAGCGCCGTCGAGACTCAGCAGCGAGCCCGGGAAATTTGTCGGGTCGGTGTAGTAGGCCGCCGAGCGTCCTTGTTCGGGAATGAACGCAGACACGTAGACCAGCGCTTTGACGTTGGGAGCGGCATTCGCGGCTGCGGCGATGACGGCACCGCCGTACGAATGTCCCACCAGCACAACAGGTCCGGCGATCGTGGCCAGGACGCCGTCAATATAGGCCGCATCGCTGGCCAAACCGCGCAACGGGTTCGACGGCGCGATGACCGGGTAGCCCTGGCCGATCAGGAACTGGATCTCCGAGCTCCATCCGCTGGCATCGGCGAACGCTCCGTGCACCAGGACGATGGTCGGCTTGCTGTATGGAGGGTTCGCAGCCTGCGACATCGGAGCGACTCGAGGACTGGAGGCGACGGCCGCCGAACTGGCCGACGGTACGGCCACCAGCGCGGCTACGCAGGTGACGGTGATCGCCGCCGCCACACCGAACCGGCGACCGGCTGGCCGCCTCCCCGCGAAGAGCCGGCTCATTTCAGCGCCGACAGGATGAACGCGGCGGTTTCGACCGGCCGGCTGATGAAAGCACAGTGCGAAGCCTGGATCGTCTCGGTGGTTGCGCCCATCCGTTCCGCCATGAAGTGCTGCACGTCCGGGTTGATCGCGTTGTCGCCCGCGGTGACCATGAACCACGACGGCAACGTCTTCCACCCTGCGGCGGTGCAGTTCTCGTTCAGCGTGGCGGCCGCAACGGGACGTTGCGATACGGCCATGACCGCGGCGAGGTCAGCCGGAACGTCGGCGCAGAACGTCTCGCGGAAGGTGGCCAGATCGATGTAGAGCTCAGGTCCGCCTGCCGCACCTGCTGCGTCGTACGAGCTGGGCCGGGCGTTGGCGGCCAGCAGCGGAACAGGAAAAGGTGCCTGCACCGAGCCGACACTCTCGCCTTCGTCCAAGCCGAATGCGGCGAGATAGACGAGGCCCACCACGTTGGACAACGAGGCCGAAGCTTGCGTCATCACGGCCCCGCCGTAGGAGTGGCCTACCAGCAGCACCGGACCGTCGATGGCAGCGACGACAGCGCCGACCGAAGCGGCGTCCGACGCCAGGCCACGCTCCGGATTGGGCGGCGCGACGACGGAGACGCCCGCCGATTGCAATTCGCGGATGACGCCGGCAAAACCGGACGCATCCGCGAATGCGCCGTGTACCAGCACGACAGTGGGATAGGAGCTTGCTGTCATTTCGTTTCCCTTCAACTGCGGCGAACTTGCTTGACCGAGCGAAGGTATGGCGGACTGACTGATCGCACCTCACCTGAACAGGTGACCCCTTACGAAGCTGCGGACCATTCGTGGGTCGCGGGGGCCGCCAGGTAGCGCGGGGGCGCCAAGTAGCTCAGTGGGGCATCTTGGCCGCCAGCGTCGATACACCGGCGCCACCGAGATCCTGCAACGCGATCGCCCGACCGGTCATGGCCTGCACCAGCGACAGCATCGGTCCGGACACTTCCGGACCGGTGCCGTGGGCCCACTCGGTATCAGTGGCGACCAGCCGCACGCCGACGATCCGACTCTTGGCCCCGATCAACAGGTTTGAGTTCTTGTAGAAGTCCGCCACCTGGCGGGTGGTGGCCACGGACGGGCGGTACTCGAGGCCCAGCGGTCGACGGATATCGGCGCCGTGCACGACGATCTCGCCGATCCACGAATCGACGGGTCCGGGCGGGGCCGAGGTGTCGTGGACGTGCGCCGCCAATTCGGCCAGCGTCTGCGCCGGAGTGCCCGAGCTCTCCCTGGCGACGTCCTTGGCCACCATCTTGTCGAACCGGAATCCGGTGGCCACGAATTTGCCGACGAACTTCGGCGGAGTCTGCTTGGTCAAGGCCACCAGGTGCGCCAGCATCTGCTGCACATCCCAACCGGGACAGAGCGATTCGGTCCGCCACTGCTCATCGGTGAGCGACCCCAGGTCGTCGATCAGTTGGCGGCGCTCGGCATGGATCAGATCCCAGGTGCTGTTCGGCATCGTCGTCTCCTTGGAAATCGGGGTGTGCTGCCAGGACGGTGGCGTCCGGGCAACAGGAAGACGACCAGCAGCCGGAGAATTCGACAGCCGGGGCAGCTGTCAATGCCGTTAATGACGAACGAAGGCGATCGTGGGTGGTGGTCCACCCACGATCGCCTTCGTTGATGCGCCTTGCGACGCGTCGGATCAGACCAGGTCGAACCGGTCCAGGTTCATCACCTTGTCCCAGGCGGCGACGAAGTCGCGGACGAACTTCTCGCCGGCGTCGTCACTGGCGTAGACCTCGGCCAGTGCACGCAGCTCCGAGTTCGAGCCGAACACCAGGTCGACGCGGCTACCGGTCCAGGTGACTTCACCGGCCGCGTTCCGGCCTTCGAAGAGGTCGGCATCCTCGGCCGTGGCCTTCCACGTCGTGCCCAGTTCCAGCAGGTTCACGAAGAAGTCGTTGGTCAACGAGCCCGGCTTCGAGGTGAGCACCCCGGTCGTCGACTGCTTCACGGTGGCGCCGATGGACCGCAGACCGCCGACGAGCACGGTCATCTCCGGCGCGCTGAGGTTGAGCAGATTCGCCTTGTCGATCAGCAGATATTCGGCCGGCAGCTGGTTGCCCTTGCTGAGGTAGTTGCGGAACCCGTCCGCCCTCGGCTCGAGCGCCGCGAAGGACTCCGCATCCGTCTGCTCCTGCGAGGCGTCGGTGCGGCCCGGGGTGAACGGCACCGAGACGGCGTGGCCGCCGTCGGCGGAAGCCCGCTCGACCGCGGCGCAGCCGCCCAGCACGATCAGGTCGGCCAGCGAGACCTTGGCGTCCCCGGCTCCGTTGAACGACTCCTGGATGCCACCGAGGGTCTGCAGCACCTGCGCCAGCGAGTCGGGATCGTTTGCCTCCCAGCCACTCTGCGGCTCCAGCCGGATCCGGGCACCGTTGGCTCCGCCGCGCTTGTCACTGCCGCGGAACGTGGACGCCGAAGCCCACGCGGCCGAAACCAACTGGGCGACAGTCAGGTCCGAATCGAGGATCTGGCTCTTGAGGGCGGAGATGGCTTCCGCGCCAATCACTTCGTGATCCACCGCCGGGACCCGGTCCTGCCAGATCAGTTCCTCCTGCGGCACCAGCGGGCCGAGGTAGCGCTGGATCGGTCCCATATCGCGATGCGTCAACTTGAACCAGGCACGGGCGAACGCATCGGCGAACTGATCGGGATTGTCCTTGAAGCGCCGGGTGATCGGCTCGTAGATCGGGTCGACGATCAGCGCGAGGTCGGAGGTCAGCATGGTCGGCGGGCGGGACAGCGACCCGTCCTGCGGATCGGGCACCGTGTTGGCGCCGGCGCCGTCCTTCGGCTGCCACTGGTTGGCTCCGGCTGGACTCTTGGTCAGCTCCCACTGGTAGGCGTACAGGTTCTCGAGATAGCTCTGGTCCCAGGCGGTCGGCGTTGAGTTCCAGGTGACCTCGAGGCCGCTGGTGATCGCATCGCGGCCCTTGCCGCTACCAAAGGTCTGCTTCCAGCCCAGGCCCTGCTCCTCGATCGGGGCGCCTTCCGGTTCCGGGCCCACGTACTGCTCGGGGTCGGCCGCGCCGTGGGTCTTGCCGAAGGTGTGCCCACCGGCGATGAGGGCCACCGTCTCCTCGTCGTTCATCGCCATCCGGGCGAACGTCTCGCGGATGTCCCGCGCCGAGCCGAGCGCGTCCGGGACCCCGTTCGGGCCTTCCGGGTTGACGTAGATGAGCCCCATCTGCACTGCGGCCAACGGGTTCTCGAGCTCACGATCGCCGGTGTACCGCTCGTCGCCGAGCCAGGTCTGCTCCGGGCCCCAGTACACGTCCTCGTCCGGCTCCCAGACGTCCGGCCGTCCGCCGGCGAAGCCAAAGGTCTTGAAGCCCATGGTCTCCAGCGCGCGGTTGCCGGTGAAGATCATCAGGTCGGCCCAGGAAACGCTGCGGCCGTACTTCTTCTTGACCGGCCAGAGCAGCCGCCGGGCCTTGTCCAGGTTGCCGTTGTCCGGCCAGCTGTTGAGCGGGGCAAATCGCTGCATGCCGGCGCCGGCGCCACCGCGGCCGTCACTGATCCGGTAGGTGCCGGCGCTGTGCCAGGCCATCCGGATCATGAACGGGCCGTAGTGGCCGAAGTCTGCGGGCCACCACTCCTGCGAGGTGGTCAGCACCGCATCGACATCAGCCGCCAGGGCGTCCAGGTCGACCGTGTTGAACGCGGCCGCGTAGTCGAAGTCGCCGCCCATCGGGTTGGCCACCGCTGGGTGCTTGCGCAGGATTTTCAGGTTGAGCTGGTTGGGCCACCAGTCGCGGTTGCCCGCCCCCTCGGTCGGGTGGTTACGTGGTCCGACGGTAGCGACCGGGCACTGGGCCTCGCTCTCATCGGAGTTCATGTCGCCGACTACTGCGTTGTGATGGTGATGCTCGGACACGGGGATCCTTTCGGGACTTGGCGGACTTGGAGCTTGATCAGGCTGGTGGAACGTGGTCAGGCGGTTCTTGCGGCGGAACAGTCGGGGCACAGACCCCAGTAGGTGACCTCGGCCTCGTCGACCGAGTACCCGTGGTCGTCGGAGGCCGTCAGACACGGCGCCTCGCCGACGGCACAGTCGACATCGGTGATGGCGGAGCACGACCGGCACACCATGTGGTGGTGGTTGTCGCCCACGCGGGACTCGTAACGGGCGACGGAACCGGCAGGCTGGATGCGGCGGAGCAGCCCGGCGTCGGCCAGGGTGTGCAACGAGTTGTAGACGGCCTGCCGCGACACGCCGGGTGAAAACCGATGCACCGCAACGATGATCGCGTCCGTGTCCACATGGGGGTGGGTGTGGACCGCATCCAGCACGGCCAGCCGCGGGCGAGTGACCCGCAGGGCAGCCCCCCGCAACATCTGCTCGAAGTCCTCGCCGTCAGCCATCCACCGCAGTCTGTCCCGCTTTCTGGATTGAGTCAAGATTAGTGCCCGTCTCATCATGAGACTTGCCGCGAGTCGCGGTCCGCCACCAGCCAGGACCGCCCGGTTGCTCAGCTTGTTCCTAGGAAACGTGTCTACATTGGGAAAAATGGACCGTTCGCCGGGCACCGCGACTCGACCTGGGACGCGTGCGGCCGGTGCAGCGCCCGGACCGTCGAAGGGCATGCCCGACGATGACGACTACGACCTTCGCGGCAGCTTCGGCAGGGCCGGTACCGTGGCCGTCGACCCTCCGGCGACGCCCGCCGAGACGCCCGCGAGATCCATGGGCTGGCGCTGGGTCGCCATCATCGGCGCGGTCCTGGTCCTGGCCATCGCCGTCATCGCGGTGCTGTCCTTTCGGCTCGGCTCGTCCTCCAGCTCCGCGCCTGCACCGACCGCTGTCGCGCCGACCACCACAACCGCGACAACCCTGCCGGTGACCCAGGTCTTCCAGCAGGTGGCGCCGTCCGTCGTGGTGATCGAGACGTCGAAGGGCTCACTGGGGTCCGGCGTCATCGTCACGGATACCGGCACCATCCTGACGGCCAACCACGTCATCTCCGATGGTGGCGATGTCACCGTCATCTTCTCCGACGGCACCAAAGCATCGGCCAAGGTGGCGTCGGCCAACCCGAAGACCGACACGGCCACCTTGACCCCCGGCGCCCTGCCCGAGGTCGTGGTTCCGGCGGTGATCGGCGGCGGCTTGGCGGTCGGGGCGAACGTGGTCGCGATCGGCAACCCGCTGGGCTTCGCCTTCAGCACGACCAGCGGGATCGTTTCCGGCCTCGACCGAACGGCAAAGACCGACGCCGGCCGGTTCTCGGGCCTCATCCAGTTCGACGCTGCCGTCAACCCGGGAAGCTCAGGCGGTCCGCTGCTGGACTCCAAGGGTCTCGTCGTCGGCATCGTGGTCTCCATCGCCGATCCGGGCGACGACGACGCGTTCGCCGGTATCGGATTTGCCGTCCCGATCGCCGGCGCCCTCGGCGGTGGGGCCGGCAGCGGCCCGGGCGATGGCCCACAGATCTGAGTCGGTCGCCCGTCCGTCCGGCGGGCGTCGTGAAAAGCCCAGGAACGTCGTGAAAATCCAAGGGAAGGAACGCTTGTGAGTCCCGTATTCGCGAACGCCAACACGCCCGCGAAGGCAAACCCGCTGGAGACCGTGCTGTTCGAGGTCAAACGCACGATCGTCGGCCAGGACCTGTTGCTGGAACGGATGGCCATCGCCCTGCTGTCCGGCGGCCATCTGCTGGTGGAGGGCGTCCCTGGGCTGGCCAAGACGCTGGCGGTGAAGTCACTGGCTTCCGCCATCGGCGGGCAGTTCCAGAGGATCCAGTTCACCCCCGATCTGGTTCCGGCCGACCTGGTCGGGACCCGGGTCTACCACCAGCCCACCGGCGAGTTCCAGGTGTCGCTGGGGCCGGTGTTCACCAATCTGCTGCTCGCCGACGAGATCAACCGGGCGCCCGCGAAGGTGCAGAGCGCGCTGCTGGAGGTCATGCAGGAACGCCAGGTGACCATCGGCCGGGAGACGTTCCGGGTGCCGGAACCGTTCCTGGTGATGGCCACCCAGAATCCGATCGAGTCGGACGGCACCTATCCGCTGCCCGAGGCGCAGGTCGATCGCTTCATGATGAAGGTGGTCGTCGGCTATCCGACCCGCCCGGAAGAGCACGCCATCGTCGAGCGTGCGCTGCAACCGCCCGGTCTGGCGCAGGCGATTCTGACCCCGGAGACGCTGCTGCGGATGCAGGCGAGTGTGCAGCAGGTCTACGTCGATCCGGCCATCGTCGACTACTCGGTGCGGCTGATCGCCGCGACCAGGTCTCCTGGTCGGGTCGGGTTGGGCGAGTTGGATCCGTACGTCACCTACGGTGCCAGCCCCCGCGCCTCGATTGCTCTCGTGCTCGGGGGCCGGGCGCTGGCCTTCCTGCGCGGTCGCGACTATGTGCTGCCGCACGACGTCGCCGAGATTGCCCTCGATGTGCTGCGGCATCGGCTGGTGCTCTCGTACGAGGCACTGGCCGACGACGTGGACGCAGACACGATCATCACCCGGGTGCGCAGCGCGGTGCCGGTACCCGAAGTTGTCCTGCAGGATCGCTAGGTCCTCGAACCCATGACAGGTGCCCCCGACCGTCTGCTGCTCCGGCTGGAGTGGCGGGTTCTCCGGCGCCTGGACGGGCGACTGCAGGGCGGCTACCAGACCGCCCATCGCGGCTCCGGCATGGACTTCGCCGGTTTACGTCCGTATCTGGACGGCGACGACGCCCGGTACATCGACTGGAATGTGAGCGCCCGACTGGATGAGATCCAGCTGCGGGAATTCAACGAGGATCGCGAGCTCACGGCGTGGTTGGTGCTCGACCGGTCGGCCTCCATGTCCGTCGGCGGACCGGACCGCGGCAAACACGACGTGCTGGCCGAACTTGCCCTGACCCTCGCCAGGTTGCTCGGCCGCGGCGGAAACCGGGTCGGGGCGGTGCTCTACGACACCGGACAGACGCGCATCGTGCCGCCGGGGACCGGGCGGAACCAGGCCCTGCGAATCGGCCGGGAGCTCGAGCGAGTGCCGACCCACCAGGCCGGCGCGACCACAGATCTCGCCGCCATGCTCGACTCGGTCGCCTCGATGGCGCGCCGCCGCTGCCTGGTGATCGTGATATCCGACTTCATCGGCGATGGCGAGTGGGAACGACCGATGATGCGGCTGGCGCACCGCAACGAGGTGGTGGCGTTGCGGGTCGTCGACTCGGTCGACGACGCACTCCCTGAGGTCGGTCTGATCGTCGTCGAGGACATCGAGACCGGTGAGCAGGTGCTGATCGACTCGAGCGACCCGCTGTTCCGGGCCCGGTTCGCCGACGGCGTGGACGAGCGGCAGTCAGACCTCGAGGCCGGCATGCGGCGCGCACGGGTACCACTGCACCAGATCGATACCGGCGCGAACCTGGTCGACGCACTGCTCGGCGTGATCACCGAAACCCAACGGAGGCGAGCGTGAGTTTGTCGTCCCCGCTGCTGCTGGTCCTGGGCGTACTCGTCGCGGCCGTGCTCGCGGTCGGCGTTGTGCTGGTGGCCAGGCGCCGCACCACCGCCCTGGCCGCGGCCGGTATCTCGATACCGGCTAAGCGCGGCCGGCAACTCGGGGCCTGGTTCACCGTGGGCGGACTGGTGGTGCTGGCCATCGCCGTCTCCGGTCCACTGGCCTCGATTCCGGTCGGGCGGGAGGCCGGCACGGTCATCGTGGCGATGGACGTGTCGAACAGCATGAGCGCCACCGACGTGGCGCCGACGCGTTTGCAGGCCGCCCAAGCCGCCGCCATCGACTTCGTCAACGCCCAGCCCGACAACGTCGACATCGGCGTCGTCGGCTTCGACCAGGGGGCCATCACCAGCTCGCTGGCCGGCGCCGACCGGGCCGCCACGGTCACCGCGATCAAGGCCCTGCGGATATCCGGGGGCACCTCGCTGGGTGCCGCGATCCTGGCCTCCTTGACGGCGATCACCGGCAAACCGGTGGTCATCGCCGCTGATGGCACGGTGCCGAAACTGGGCTATTGGGGTTCCGCGACGATCGTGTTGTTCTCCGACGGCCAGGATCAGGCATCACCCGACGTGGCCACCGCTGCCGCGACCGCCGCGGAGGACGCCGGCATCCACATCGACACCGTCGGGGTCGGCAGCGCGGCCGGAACGACGGTCAAGGCCGGCCAGTACCAGGTTCACACCGCGCTCGACGCGGACACCCTGACGACCATCGCCCAGACCACCGGCGGCGCCTATCACCCGGCGTCCGACGTCGACGAACTCAACCGCGTCGCGTCCACCATCAACCTGCGGCTGGCCGTCGCCGACCAGGAGGTGCCACTCGCGGGCGCCTTCATCGGCCTGGCCCTGCTGCTGCTGGGCGTCGGTGCCGTCTTCGCGGTGGTCCGGACCGGAAGGCTGGTCTGATGACGTTCAGCTGGCCATGGGCGCTACTGTCCCTGCTCGTCGTTCCGATCGTGCTCGGGCTCGCCTGGTGGACGCGACGCAAGCGCAAACGCGCGGCGTTCCGGGTCACGTCGATCGCTCTGGTGCGCGCGGCGTTGCCGGGGCGGACCCGATGGACGCGTCGCATCCCGGCCGCGCTGCTGGTGCTCGGGCTGGCCACATTGGGCGTCGGGGCGGCCAGGCCGCGGGCCTCGGTTCCGGTCCCGTCGAACTCCACCACCATCATGCTGGCGCTGGATACGTCCGGCTCGATGTGCTCGACCGACGTGCTACCGAACCGGATCACGGTCGCCGAGGAAGCGGCCATCTCGTTCATCAAGTCGACGCACGGGGACGTCCGCATCGGACTGGTCACGTTCGCCGGTGTGGCCGGTCTGCTGGTACCGCCGACAACCGACGGCGACGCGTTGATCACCGCGATCCAGAACCTGTCCACCGCTCGCGGTACGGCCATCGGCGCAGCGATGCTCACCGCGATCGACGGCATTGCGGCTGTCGACCCTTCAGTGGCTCCGAGCGGCGTTGATCTCGGGACGGCCGCGGCCGCCGGCTATGCGCCCGATGTGATCGTTCTGCTCACCGACGGCGCGAACACCCAGGGGGTCGAGCCGGCCACGGCGGCGGGATTGGCTGCTGCCCGCGGGATCCGCGTCTACACCATCGGTTTCGGTACCACGACTCCCACGCGGATGGCCTGCACCGGCAGGCAGGTCGAAGGCTTCTACGGCGGCGGCGGGGGTGGCGGTGGCTTCCGCGGCGGTGGCGGTGGCGGAGCGAACCCGCTGATCATCGACGAACCCGCGCTCCAGGACGTGGCCAAAACCACCGGTGGACAGTACTACCGTGCGCAGAACGCCGACCAGCTGAAGGTCGCCCTCGGCGATCTGCCCAGCCACATCACGGTGGCGCACAAGGAGATCGACCTGGCCGCCTGGTTCGCCGGCATCGGCGGGCTGATCATCGCCGTCGCCGTCGGACTCTCCCTATGGTGGAACCGGATCCGCATGCCTCGACCAAGGGTCGCGGATCGATGAACAACCTGGGCAGCAAACCCGTTCAGGCGGATCAGTTTCGACGGGTGGGCAACGGTGTCGATCAGCTGCCGATCACCACCAGATCGGAGGCGCCTCGGCCGAAGGTCTCCGGGGCGTAGACCTGCTCGGCCCGGGTGGGTGGGGCGACGAAGGTGCCGTCGGTGGTGGCCCTGGCCAGGTAGCTGTAGTCGTACACGCCGCCCTGCAGATAGGTGGCGAACGCCTCGGCCTGGTCGTCCCGCAGGTTCTGGTGGTCGTACCAGGTCGAGTACCAGCTGGTGGGCTGCGCCGAGGCGGCGGACTTGGGGTCGAGATCCTTCGACGTGGTGGCCAGGTCGGGGTTGAGGATCTGCAACCCGGCGGGCAGCGGATCGATCAGCCCGACGTGGGTCTGCGCGCTCCGGGACACCATCTCCAGTTTCACCTTGACCCTGGCACCGGACTTGATGTGCCAGGTGCCGGTCGCGTCGCGGGTGACGTCGGCGGGGTCGTCGGCGCCGGTGTAGGTGCGGGACACGACGAACCCCCGGTCCAGCGGGGCGAGCTTCAGACTGGTCGGCGCGGTCTGCAGACCAAGCCGGTAGTAGAGCCGCCCGGTGCCGGTCGTTCTGCACGGTCACATCGTCGTTGCCGGGGCCGACGAGCACGCTGGTCGGGATCGAGACGGTGGCCCGTTCCGTGGTGTGACCGGTGAACTGATGTTGACCGGCGAACCGGTCCCCCAGCCACACGCCGGCCACGAAATCGGCACTCGCAGATTCGAAGGCGTCGTAGTAGTGCCGGAGCGCCAGCAGGATGAAGGCATTCTCCTGCACGTTGGCCCAGCGCCCATCAGTCTGGCCGGCCATCAGTCCGGACACGATCTTCGGAATGAGGTCACTGGTTGGTTGGACGGCGATCAGCGCATCCAGGATGAGACCGTCCGTTCGCCGGTCCGACTGCAGCGTGGTCCAGGCGTCGTCGGTCACCGCGTTGGCGAACGTCGCCGACCCGGCATCGTCGACGGCCGCGTTGCTCACCCGCCGCTCCAGCGCCGCGCGTGTGGTTGCATCTGTCACGACCGGCAGCAGCCAGGCCACCGCGTCCAGGGCCAGCTGATCCCCCCGTTCCGCGGCGAGTCTCTGGGCACCGGCGGCGTCGCGGTGCCCGGCCTGCATCCGCACGTTGAGGGCGTAGGCGCGGAGCGTGTCCTTGGTGGCCTGGCTCGCGTCCGCCGGAATGTGCGAGTTCATGCCGGCCAGGTATTGATCGGCCCGGTCCAGACTGTCCTTCGAGACCACAAACCCTTGGTCGACAGCCACCAGCAGCGCCTGGGTCGACTGGATCGAGTTGAACGGATCCGACTTGTCGCCATGCCGCCAGTACGGGAAGCCGCCGTCGTCGTTCTGCAGCGCAACCAGTTTGGCCACATCCGCCGCGACCAGGGCTTTCAGCGCATCGGGCGACGGTAGACCGGGGGCGGAGAACGCCTTCAGCACGTCGCCGAGGGAGCCGATCGCGATGATCTGGGCGGCCAGCCCATCGGAGCTGTCGTAGTCGTAGTCGGCCAGGTAGCCGACCGCGTCGGTGAGTTGTTGCAGCGCCGTCGACGACGTGCTGATCTCGAGGCCACCGAACTGATCGACGACGCCCTTCGGGGCCGTCACCTTCTGCCGGAGCGTGGTTCCACCGTTCAGCACGCCGTAGGCCGCGAATGTCTCCGTGGTGGTCGGCGTGTAGACCGGCAGCTCGATCGATGCCGCGTCGGCGGCGGCGCCGCTGACGGCCGCGACCCGGAACTTCGCGGTGCCCGCCTGGTCCGCCGCCACCGGGAAACGCACCTCGATCCGGCCGCGGGCAGGCACCGTCACCTGTTGCCCGGCCGCGCCGGTGACCTTGAGATTGGCCGCCTGGATCACCACATCGGTGGTCAGCGGCGCATCGGTCTGGTTCTGCAACAGGACTGGCAACTCGAGGCGGTCGCCGAAGTTCAGGAACGTCGGAGCCGACGGCCGGACGGTCAGCGGCAGGGCGGCGGTGATGGTCGACTCTGCCGATCCGAATTCGTTGTCACCGGCCACCGCGACGACCATCACCCGGTACCTGGTCAGGCTGTCCGGCAGCTTGACGGAGATGGTGGCTCGTCCCTGCGCGTTGGTCGTGGCCGAGGGGACGAACAACGCCAGCGCATCGAAGTTCTGCCGCTGGGCGATGGGCGCGCCGGGCCCGGCCAACTTCCCACCGCTGGCCACCGACGCCGAGTCCGTCGCCGTCGCAGACATCGGCGTGGCTGGGACCGCCGCAGCCGGAGCGCCGCCCGAGGCCGCCGCCGACGAAGCGGCCGAGGTCACGCCCGCCGGCGCCCGCTGGGACTGCGGCGGGGGGTTGGCCAAAGTCACCGTGGACCGGCCGTACACCGCATTCAGCACGTTGGGCAGCTCCGGGTAGAACGCCTGCATCGGGTCGGGCAGTTCATAGCCGCCGAGCGCCAGCACCGCCTCGTCAGCGACGACGAGCTCGAATTCACTGCCGCCCAAGGGTTTTCCGCCCTGGTCGGTCACTGTCACGTCTATCGCGGTGGAGCCGCCGGGGGCAACGGTCTTTTGCCGGGGAACCGCGCTGATTTTCAGGGTCCTGGCCAGGGTCGAGACGGTCAGCCCGATCTCCCCGGTGGCGTAGGCGGGGCGCGGGGTACTCGATCCGCCGGCGTCAGCTCGAGGAGCAGTCCCGACCACTTCGATAGAGGCGGTGATGCCGGGTATCTCGGCCGTCGGTGATCGGCACGCTGACCACCGCGGAGCCGTTGGCCACCGCGAACCGTGAGGTGCTGACGATGCCGTTGTGCAGCACCGTGAGCAGACCACTGCCGGACCGGATCGGCGACTGCACCAGCACTCTCGCCGACTGGCCCGGTTGGTACGTCTTCTGGTCCGGCACCAGGGTCAGCTGCTGGAGGTCGCACGGAGGAGTCGACGGTGCCGTCCGGGCCGGCCACCCAACGGGTCAGCTGCGACCGGCTGGTCCGTCCCTTGTCGTCCACGATGGTGGCGGTGATTCGATAGGTGCCCGCGGCCGAGGGCCGGAACGTGCACGTCACCGGCGCAGGGGCCGACCGGACGTGGCAGGTCTGCGCGTTGGACTCGGCGTCCACCGAGACGCCGTTCACCTGCGAGGTGGTGACCTTGGCCGCGCTCACCGTGATGGGTCGGCCGGGTGCGGCCGCCCCGTCGATATCGGTGGCGATTGCCTGCACCGCAAGGTCTTTGCCCTGCTGCACGAACGTGTCGTTACCGGCCAGCCCGACGTAGTAGTCGGCCGGGTGCACCAGCAGATCGGCGGTACCGGCGATGGCCTGCCGGTTCAGGTCGGTGACGGTGGCCTGGGCGGTCACGGTGACCGGCAGTCCCGCGAAGTCCTTCCCGAGGTCGCCGACCTTGACCTGGAGGTAGTGGTGACCGTCGGCATCGGTGTGGCCGGAGAGCTTGTCGACCTTGCTGGCATTCGGATCGACGGGCCCACAGCAGGGCGTGGATGACCCGTCCGTAGACATCGGACCAGTGGACATCGGACCGCCGGCGGACACCGAATCCGAGGCGGGATCGCCGACCTGCCACCAGGGCGTCCAGATGCCGAACGTGAAGCTATTCCAGCCCGGCGGGGCATAGGTCGCTGCCGCCGTCCGTACCTGCCAGTCGACGGGGGCATCGCTCAATGGGCCGCCGGCGTAGTACGTCGCGTCGGCGGCCACCGTCAGGTCGTCGCCGACGACATACGGGCCGCTGCTCGACGCATGAGAGTCGACCGCGAAATCCGGAGTGCGGAAGTCGGCGATCTGGAACGGGTGGCTGAAGTCATTGGATTCGATGCCCGAAACACCTGCGACGCCGGATATCTGCAGATCGATCCACGCGCTGCCGAGATTGGCCCCGGCTGGAATCGTGACCGTGAAATTGAATCCCCCGAGCACGCTGAGTTTCGCGGTCCCGTGACCGATCGTCACCCCGTAGGCATCATGGGCGGTGTAGGAAACGGGGCTCGATCCCGTCACGGAGGTGAGAGCGGTGGCGACGTCGGACCCCTGCCGACGCACCCAACCCTTCACCGACACCGTCTCGCCGGGTCGGTAGGTCTGGCGATCGTCGGTCACGAACCAGAGCAGACGGTCGTTGGTCGGGGTCTTGGCCCAACTGCTGTTCCACATGGCCGACGGCAGGAGCGCCGACTGGGTGCCGCGGGTGGCCAGCAATGCCCCGGCACCAACTGCCGGGAGCGCGAATGCGGCAATGCCATCGGTGTCCGTGGTCGCCGCGTGTTGTTGGTCGATGGTTCCGTCGCCGTCGACCAGACCCACCCGTACGCCCGACAGTGGCGATCCGTCGCGCAGATCGGTGACCCAGGCCCGCAGATTCGTCGGATCGTTCAGGGCGTCCAGACCCAGGGTGGTCGACTGCGCCCACGTCAGGGTGGGCAGGTTCTGCCAGAAGTCGTTGCTGTTGAAGGATTCGCGGTCGGTGGGCTCGATGAGGACGACCACATGACCGGTCGCATTGGGACCACTCATGACCTTCGACAGGTCGAGTTTGGTCGAGACAAGTCGGTTTTTCGCCCCTCCGATGGCGACTACCTGATCGAGCAGGACGGGCCAAGCGGGAACGTTCAGCACCGCGTTCTCGCGATAGTTCTGGTCCGCGGTGCTGACGTAGAACCGCTGGAATGCCGGCCAGTCGGACGGGGACACCCGGAACACCCGCTCGCGGAACTCCTTGCGGTTCAGGGTGTTCACCGTTATCGACGGCTGTGCCACCATCGGGTCGAGCGTGGTGATGGGCTGCGCAAACGGGTCCAGCCGCGGAGTCGCCGCGGCGATGTCGACGGTGGCGGACGCCGGCGCGGCCAACCGCTGACCAAAAACGTCCTTGAGCGTGGTCGGCACCGTGACCCGGTAAGTGGTGTCGGCTTGGGTCGCACCTTGTATGGCGATGCTCTGCCCGTTGGCGGTGATCGTTGCGCCACCGGGGATTTCGGGGCTGATACGAACTGCCTTGGGGTCGAAGGTCTTCAGATTCAGCGAATTGCTGAAGACCAAATCGAGTTCGGCGCCGGGCTCGCACAGGCTGCTGACCTGGTATCCGCAGTCGGTGCGGACCAAGGTCAGCGGCGCGTAGGTGTGTCCGGTGAAGGTGACCGCCTTGGCCGTGGTTCGGGGCCCCTCGGCGGACGGGGTGCCGGCCAGGAAGGTCACCACCACCGCTTCGTCGACCGGCAGTGCGTTGACGGGCCGGAAGGCCACCACCCGGTCGGCCGGTGCCGAGGCGACCACAGCAGCCGCCTTCGCATCCGCAGCCACTTCGGCCGAGGTGGCCGGCCGGATCGGCCAGGACTGACCGCCCGCAGAGACCCTGACCTCGCGGAGGACGGCCGTCGGATCCACCCGCTGATCGAAGGCGGCGAGAAATACCGGATTCACAGCCATGCCGGCACCGGTGGGCTGGAAGTGCCTCACTGTCGGAGCCGGCGTGGTGAAGGTCGCTGTGGCCGCTTGGCCAGCGTCGCACCGCTCACTGCCCGCGTTCCGGCCGGCACCCTGAGGGTGAAGTCGGTGGCCATCGGTAGCCGGTCCACGTCTTTGGCGTCGGCCGCGAAGCGGACGGTGCTGGTGCCGATCCACTGCCAGGTGCCGGCCAGCTTCGGGGTGATGGTGGCGGGGGCGTCGCCGGTCGCGAGTTGGCCGACGGTGGCGATGGGCACCATCGGTTGGTCGAAGGTGATGCTGACGAACGGAGCGACCGACACCGAACCCTGCGGTTGCATCCGCAGTACGTGCAGCGGTCCGGCCGGCGTCGGGTCGGGCCTGTTCGCAGCGCCGTGCCCGGGAACGGGACGGTGACGGACTTGCCCGCCGGGGGCGTCTTGATCGTCTGCGCAGGCCATTGGAACGGTTGGGCCAGCGTGCCCCCTCCGGGCCAGATCGGCAGTCGGGCGATGATGTCGGCGATCTGCCTGGTGCCCAACGGTTTCCCGTCGATTGTTGGCACTGGTGCGGCGCCCAGCCGACCGTGCCCGGCGCTCAGCCGCAGGCCGGCCGGCTGCGCCTTGACTGGCGGTTCCTTGTCGATCGGTTGGCTCGTTCGGGTGGCCGCCGGCGACGCAGCGGATACAGATGAAGGCCCCGTAGCGCTCGGAGCGGGAGAAGGTTGTTCATCGTGGCCGGCAATCCAGAGTCCCGCCGCGGTGACCACGATCGCCAGCGATGCGGCGATCGCCGCCCCGACTCGACGCTGCCGGCGCCGTGCCCGCCGTTGCTCGACCATGTCCGACCTCCTGCGGCTGCCGCGCCCGGGACAGTGCCGCACCCTGATGACGGAGCCGCCCGGCGGCTGGTTGCACGCCGATCATCGAAGACCGAATCCACTCACACAACGTATTCTGAGGTTGACGTGCAGTCATCGAGGATTGAGTCGGCCACTCGGGAGTGAAGACCATGTCCCTGCCCAGCATGTTCCGGCGGTCCCGTCGACGTTCGGCTGTTCTCATCGCTACCGCACTGGTCGTGGGGTCGACCTTCACGTTCGACGGTGGCAGCGCGGGGGCCGCGGAACAGAGCGCGGCTGCAGCTGCGTCGTCGAAGGCAGCCGCAGTGGCGCTCCCCGGTCTGGCCGTCACCCAGCTGGTCACCGGGCTCAATCTGCCCTGGGATCTCACCTTCACCCCGGATGGCACGATGCTGTTCGATCAGCGGTCCGGCATCATCCGGGCGCGGCTGCCCAGCGGGGTGATCCGCCAGGTGGCCGCCAACCTCTCCGACCTCTGGGTATCCGGCGAGACGGGGTTGATGGGGATGGTCGTCGACCCGGACTTCGCCAAGAACCGGCAGTTCTATACCTGCCAGGGTCACGTCGGACCGACCGACGTCCGGGTCATCAAATGGACGATCAATGCCGGCTACACCGCGGCGACCAGGGTGGGTGCTCCGGTGGTGACGGGCATCGGTACGAGTTCCGGTCGCCACGGAGGTTGCCGGCTGCGGTTCGACAACAGCCACAACCTCTACATCGGGACTGGCGACGCGGCGATCGGCACCAATCCGCAGAACCTTCAGGTACTCAATGGAAAGGTCCTGCGCGTCACCACGTCCGGGGCGCCGGCTCCCGGAAACCCCTTCCTGTCCAGCACAAACGCGAAGACCAGATTGATCTATACCTACGGGCACCGCAACGTCCAGGGACTGGCGTTGCGCCCCGGAACGAACCAGATGTGGTCGGTCGAGCAGGGCACCTACCGGGACGACGAGGTCAACATACTGACCGCCGGGAAGAACTACGGCTACAACCCGATCCCGAAGAAGGCCGGCGACCCGTCATACAACGAGAGCGTCCTGATGACGGATCCGGCGCTGCCGAACGTGCAGGCCGCGGTCTATTCCACCGGCGACCCGACGCTGGCGCTGTCCGGCGGCACCTTCCTCTCCGGGGCCGCCTGGGGTTCGTTGAACGGGGCCTTCGTCGCCGCCGCGCTGAAGGACACCTCGCTACGCGCTCTGACCCTGACGGCTGGTGGGTCACTGGTGTCCCAGCAGTCCATCCCGCAGCTGGACAACGCCTACGGTCGGCTGCGTTCGCCCCAACTCGGTCCGGATGGCGCGCTGTACATCGCCACCGGCGATGGTGACGGGCAGGACCAGATCCTGCGGGTGAGCCCGGTCCGGAGCCCCGGCGACGCCGCGTGTGTCAATGACAAGCCCGCCCTGCCCAGTCCGGTGGCCGCGGTCACCGCCGGCGGCCACACCCTGGCCTTCGTGGTCGCGACCGACCACAGCGTTCGATTCCGGGATGTCGACGCGGCGTCGACATCGTTCACGAATCTGGGCGGAAAAGTGCTCTACGGACCGACAGTTGTCTCCTGGGACGGCCAACAGCGGCTCGATGTCTTCGCGACCGGGGTCAACCACAACGTCTATCACAAGTGGCGCATCGGCTCGAAGTGGTCCGCCTGGGAGAACCTGGGCTTCCAGTCCACGGCCAGCCCGGCGGTGTTTTCGACCGGTTCCCGGCTGCTGAGCGTCTTCGCCCGAGGAACCGACGGAGCGCTGTGGACCCGGCACTACGACGGTCGCCAGTGGCTGGCCTGGTCGCGGCTGGGCGGTGGGCTCAGCGGAGCGCCGGCGGCTACCGGAGGCACCGACCCGCGGGTGGGGCTGCGGGGCACGAACGGTTACCTCTACCAGATGCATTTCAATGCCGCCGGACGGCCGACCGCAGGCTTCGTCTTCGCCGGGTACGGAATCTGTTCGGCACCAGGGCTGGCCGGCTCATCGCCATTCCAATCCATCGCCTACGTGCGAAGTAACCTCACCACGGACGTCCGGCAGAATGGCATCACCTATCCGCTCGGCGGCGGCGTTCTTGGGGCGGTCGCGCTCATCCCCGGCACCACACCATTCGGGTTCGCCGCTTTCGGGCGGGGAGGCAGCAAGAATCTCTTCATGTTCGATGCCCGAAAGGGCGTGGTCGGCGCCGGATGGCGAAACCTGGGTGGCATCCTGCTGTGATGAACCACTGCGGCCAGCGCCGATCTCACTAAACTAGACCGATGATGACCTGGGACGACGTGGTTCGGGAGGCCATGAAACTGCCCGAGGTGACCGAAGCCGAGAGCCGTGGAAATCGGACCTGGTGCGTGCATGGCAAACACTTCGCCTGGGAACGGCCATTCAGCAAGGCGGATATCAAACGGTTCGGCGACACTGCGCCGCCGTCGGGGGACATCTTGGCGGTCCGGGTGGGCGACCTCGCCGAAAAGGCCGCCGTCCTGGCGGCGAATCCGACAGCGTTCTTCACCATTCCGCATTTCGAGGGGTACGCGGCCGTCCTCGTCCAGTTGGACAAGGTGGCGAAGGGGGCGTTGCGCGAGCTACTGGTTGACGGTTGGCTGGCGACTGCCCCGGCCGCCTTGGCGAAGACCTACCGGCCCGTTGACTGAGGCATCCAGCTCCAACTGCAAGACCGTAGAGGATCGGGAGTTGAGTATGACGCCGAATCCTCTACATTGATCGCTGCCGGACGCGTGCGGCCTGTTCCACGAGGTACTCACGCTCGCGCATGTTGTCCGTTCGAGCGGCAGCGGCGACGTAATTGCGGGCGGCAGCGTCCAGCTCCCCGGCCTCTTCCAGCAGATGCCCGCGGACCGCGTATAGCCGGTGAGAGTCGCGCAGCTCCAGCCCGTTCAGCAGAGCGAGTCCCGCCGCAGGCCCGTCGACCATGGCCACCGCGACCGCACGATTGAGGCGCACCATGGGGTTACCGGTCAGCTCCTCCAGCCGGGCGTACGTCTTGGCAATCTCCGGCCAGCGGGTCGAGGCATGCGACGCCGCCTCGTCGTGCAGCGCCGCGATGCAGGCCAGCAGTTGGTACTCGCCCAGGCGACGGGCGGCCATGGCTGCGTTGATGACCGCCAATCCTTCGGTGATCAGCACGCGGTTCCACCGGGAACGGTCCTGCTGGGCCAGCGGCACCAGGGCTCCGTCGGGGGAGGTCCGAGCCGGCCGGCGGGCCTCGGTGAGCAGCATCATCGCCAGCAATCCCGCGACCTCTGGATCGTCGGGAACCTGTGCGTGCAGCATCCGGGCCAGCCGGATCGCCTCGCCGGACAGGTCGATGCGCAACAGGTCCGGTCCGCTCGAGGACGTGTAGCCCTCGTTGAAGAGTAGGTACAGCACCTCGCAGACGCTGCGCAGGCGACCGGCGACATCCGTTGGCAACTCGAACTTCCGACCCCGCAGCTTGGCCTTGGCCCGGCTGATGCGTTGCGCCATCGTCGTTTCCGGAACGAGGTACGCGGCGGCGATCTCGCGGGTGGTCAAGCCGGCGACCGCACGCAGCGTCAGCGGGATCGACAACGTGGGAGACAAGGCGTCGTCGCAGCAGAGGAACAGCATCACCAGTGAGTCATCCGCGAACGGGACCGGCTCAGTCGGGTGGATGGAGAGCGAGGCGGCCAACTCCTCCCTGCGTCGCCGCGCGTCGGTGCGCCGGTACTCGTCGACCAGCCGGCGGGAGGCCACCGTGATCAGCCACGACAGCGGCTTGGCCGGCATCGCGGTCGGCCATTGTCCGGCCGCAGCGAGAAGTGCCTCCTGCATCGCATCCTCGGCGTCGGTGAACCCGCCATAACGGCGGGCCACCGCGCCGAGGGCCTGCGGGGCCAGTTCGCGCAGCAGACCCTCGACGTCGGGTGCGGTCACACCTCGGGGTCGGGTGCGCCGAGCACCTGGCGGACTTCGATCTGCTGCTGGATCGGCACGCCGCCAGGGCCCGGCGCGGCCGACGATCGGGCCGCGATCTCCAGCGCGCGATCGAGACTGTCCACGTCGACCAGCCGGTACCCGGCCAGTAGTTCTTTCGACTCCGGGTACGGCCCGTCGACGATCCTGGGCGGGTTGACGCCGTCCGACACGACGAACTTCGCGACGTCAGGGCCGGCCAGGCCCTGGGCGTCGACCAGTTCCCCACTGTCCAAGAGTTCGACGTTGAGTGCCTGCTGGAAGTCGATGTGCGCACGCACATCCGCTGGCGCCCACTCGTTCATGGGCACGCAACCCGGAAGCTCGACCCCGCCGTAGGCCTGCAAGAGCATGTATCGCATGGCTTCACCCTCTCTCGAATGCGACCCGGTTGGCCGCAGTTCACCCCAAGAACGAAGCTGTGCCGCTGTTCTCGACACGTCAATTCGGACGACCGGCGCGGTGGAAATGCTGACGATGTTCGGCCAGGGCGTCGAGGCCGAAATCCGTGGTCGGATCACGCCAGACCGAGTGCACGTGGTTCGCCCGGCGCTGGGTGTTGTCGTACTCGATCAGCAGCGCGGGCCCCTGAACCCGGTAGTACTGCGGATCCTGATCAGCGGTCCCGCCGGCCCACGCGAACGACAATGCTTCCAGGGCATCATCATCGGCAAAACGCCGGCGGTGACGATCCCGAATGAACTCGGGCGCCCGGTCGAAGTAGCCACCGAGCAGCCGCCGCAGGACGTCGCGCTGGTCGGGGCGCAACTTGGTCGCCGACAGGCCCTTTGGCGCGTCGGTCAATGCGAGCAGGCGGTGTTCGGCCGGGCCGTAGGCGGCGTCGGCCTCCATCGCGGTGTTCAGCGCCCGGGCTCGGGCCAGCACGTCGGGATTGGTGATGGGCAGCCGGAACAAGTCAGGGACACTCATCATTTGGTCGCCGTCGGCGATGCGCACCCGGTTGCCGCTGACCACGTCGGGCAGTGCGCGCTCGAACAGCACCGCCTCGACGCGCTGTTCGTCGTCGAGCGACCTCACCAGTCGCAGGCCCAATTCCTGCACCGGGCCGAGGGGTCGTAGGTAGGCCTCTCCCGGTAACGGCGAGGTGGCCGGGTCCGCGCCGAAAAATTGTGGAGTGACCGATACCAGTCGCCCGTCCAGCACCAGATTGTTCAGCGACACGTGGTGGCCGCCGAAACGCCAGCCCCAGGCGTCGGATCCTGGGTCGCCGAACACCGTCAGGTAGAACAAGCCAGGGTCGCGGCCCCGTTCGCGACCCCAATCAACGCTGAAGTTCTCGACACGGTCGAGCACGTTCTCCAGGCCCATGATGGTGCTCAGGGCGACGAATCCGGCCTCGGACAGACCCTTCGATGCCAGGCGCAGCGCGGCCTGCTGCTGCTTCGGCGTCTGTGCCTGCAGCGGGAGTCCACCATGGTCGGTGGGCACGTAAAACCATCGCGTGCGTTCGAAGTCGCCCTCCGGTCCGGGACTTTGGCGAATTGCCGCACTTCGTTGTTGATCGTCCAGCAGGTCGATCCAGGCCTGCGCGGCCGTGGCCATCTCGCCGGCCGAGCTGCGAGCGGCCGCCAGGTACTGGCCGTCCGGGCTCACACCTGCGACCGAAAGGGCCGGAAGAACTCACGCAGCTCCTGCGCGTAGAGCTCGGGCTCTTCGAACGGCGCGAAGTGGCCGCCCCGCGCGGGCTCGGTGGCGCGAACGACGTTGGCGGTGCGCTCCAACCATGCGCGGGGTGGGCGGACGACGTCACCGCGAAAGATCGAGAAGCCGGACGGAACCTCGACCCGACGGGCCAGCTGGGCGGGCGCGATAGCCGAGTTGGCGCGGTACATGCGCATCGACGAACCGATGGTCGATGTGAGCCAGTAGATCGTGACGTTGGTCAGGATCTCGTCCTTGCTGAAGCTCCGTTCGATGTCTCCGGCGCAGTCGCTCCATCCCCTGAGCTTCTCCACGATCCAGGCGGCGAGTCCGGCCGGCGAGTCGGTGAGTCCGACCGCGGCAGTCTGCGGCTTCGTACGGTGGATAGCGGCATACGCACCTTCGGTTCCGCCCCACGCCGCCGCCTCTTTCAACCACGCGCTCTCCTCAGGTGCGAGGTCCGCCGGGTCGCCGAAATACAGCGGAAGTCCCGCGTCCGTCCGATGGACAGCCACCACTTTCTCCGGGTGGTCGAGTGCCAGGTAACGACTGACGTGACTGCCGATGTCACCGCCGGCGGCACCGAACCGCGGGTATCCGAGGACGCTCATCAGCTCGGCCCACAGACCGGCCACGGCGATGGAGTCCAGCGGCGGACCCGTTGGCCGGTCCGAGTATCCGAAGCCCGGTACGTCGGGGACGATCACGTCGAACGCGTCGGCCGGGTCGGCACCGTGCGCCCCAGGGTCGGTCAGCAACGGGATGACTTTGGTGTACCGCCAGAAGGAGTCGGGCCAGCCGTGGGTCAGGACCAGGGGAAAGGCGGATCCGGTCGATGTTGCGGCCCGGGCGTGCACAAAGTGGATGTTCAGGCCGTCGAGCGCGACGCGAAAGTGGGGCAGCCGGGCGAGCGCCGCCTCCTGCGCCGACCAGTCGAACTCGTCCGCCCAGTAGGCGACGAGCTCGCGCAGGTAGTCGACGTCGGCGCCCAGCGACCACCCGGCATCCTCGGGTGCGTCCGGCCAGCGCGTCGCGCGCAGCCTGGCCCGAAGGTCGTCCAGTGCAGCGGGCTCGGTGTGCAGGATGAATGGTTCTGGGCCGCGGGCAGCGTCCGTCATGACAGCACCCTACGAGCCCGGTCTCCTGGTATGCCACAGTGGTCGGCGTGCTGCTCACGGTTGAGCTGCCGAACGACCAGATCGAGTTCTTGGATTCAGAAATCGCTGCCGGACGGGCGCCGAGCAGGTCCGCGGCCATTGCCGGCGCGTTGCGTCGCGAACAACGACGACGGCGTGCGGAGCAAGATCTGCAGACCGCGCTCGAAGCCGGCGACGACCCGGACACACGGGCACTGCAGAACTGGTCATCGCACCGAAGTTACGGACGATCTCGGCTAGCGCAACCGACTTTGAGACGACGACGAAATCCACGCGTCACGTAGACACGAATGTGACATTGGTCATGCGGGACGGGGACGAGTAAGTCAGCGACGCTGCTGGATGCGGATCAGGTTGCCGGCTGGGTCCCGGACGGCGCAGTCGCGCACGCCGTAGGGCTGTTCGATGGGTTCCTGCACGATGTCTGCGCCGCTCGCCTGAATCTGCTCGAACGTGCTGTCCAGGTCACCGGTGGCCAGCAGCAAGCTGCCGTAGGTGCCCTTGGCCATCATCTCGAGAATCGTGTTTCGCTCGATATCGGTGATGCCCGGCACGATAGCGGGCGGAGTCAGCACGATGGAGGTGTCGGGCTGGCCGGGCGGCCCGACGGTGATCCAGCGCAGACCTTCGTAGCCGACGTCGAGGCGGACCTCGAAGCCGAGCGTGTCGCGGTAGAAGGCCAGCGCGGCCTCCGGGTCGTCCTGGGGCAAGAAGCTCGAGTGAATCGTGATGTCCATGGCGATCAGGTTAGAGCGGCCTCCGCGACCGGTGCCTCCCGATTCCTGATGGGCCTGGTCACCTGCTTCGCGACGCACGGCGGCATCTCCGCGCTCGCCGGCGCGACCTGGCGGCGATAGACACTCGGCGGCATCCCGACCAACTCGGTGAAACGCGTACTGAAGGTGCCCAGCGAGGAACACCCGACCGCGAAACACACGTCAGTGACGCTCATGTCGCCGCGGCGGAGGAGCGCCATCGCGCGCTCGATCCGCCGCGTCATCAGGTAGCTGTACGGGGATTCGCCGTACGCGCGCCGGAACTCGCGGCTCAGATGTCCGGCTGAGACGTGCACACCGGCGGCCAGGGCCTCGACATCCAGCGGTTGCGCGTACTCCCGGTCCATCCGGTCCCGGACGCGGCGCAGCAGCGCGAGATCGCGCAGATGTTGGGCAGCGGCCGAATTGCTCGTCACCCCGATCATCCTGCCACCCCCGACGATCTGCGGCGTCGGGAGAACCACTGCGCCCGCGTGTGGCAACGCCAGTCGAGGCAAGTCGAAACACATGGGTGAACTCCTCGAAGGACTCATCAGGGCGCGACATATTCCGCCAGGTATTCGCCGGTCAGTGTGGAGCGGCCGGCGACGAGGTCGGCCGGTGAGCCTTCGAAGACGATCCGGCCGCCGTCGTGGCCTGCGCCGGGACCGAGATCGATGATCCAGTCGGCGTGCGCCATGACCGCTTGATGGTGTTCGATCACGATGACCGACTTCCCGCCGTCGACCAGCCGATCGAGCAGACCGAGCAGGTTCTCGACGTCGGCCAGATGCAGGCCGGTGGTGGGCTCGTCCAGGACGTAGACGCCGCCCTTTTCGCCCAGGTGCGTGGCCAGCTTGAGCCGCTGCCGTTCGCCGCCGGACAAGGTGGGCAGCGGCTGCCCGATGGTCAGGTAGCCGAGCCCGACATCGGACAGGTGACTGAGAATCTTTTGCGCCGCAGCTGTTTTGGCTGCGCCAACACCGAAGAACTCCTCGGCCTCGGTCACCGACATGGCCAGCACCTCGCTGATGTCCCGACCACCGAATTTGTACTCCAGCACATCGGCCTGGAAGCGTTTGCCGTCGCACTCCTCGCACACGGTGGCCACTCCGGCCATCATCGCCAGGTCGGTGTAGATGACGCCCGCACCGTTGCAGGTCGGGCAGGCACCTTCGGAGTTGGAGCTGAAGAGGGCCGGCTTGACTCCGTTGGCCTTCGCGAACGCCTTGCGGATCGGGTCGAGCAGTCCGGTGTAGGTGGCTGGGTTGCTGCGTCGCGACCCCTTGATTGCTCCCTGGTCGACCGTCACCACGCCGTCCAGCCCCGAGACCGAGCCCTGGATCAGGGAACTCTTCCCCGACCCGGCCACGCCAGTGAGGACCACCATGACGCCGAGCGGGATGTCGACGTCGACCGCCCGCAGGTTGTGGGTGTCGGCGCCGCGAATCTCCAGTCGTCCGGCCGGCTTTCGCACCGACGGCTTCAGCGATGCCCGGTCATCCAGGTGCCGTCCGGTGATGGTGTCGCTGTTGCGGAGTCCTTCGACCGTGCCCTCGAAGACCACCTCACCACCGGCGGAACCGGCGCCGGGTCCGAGATCGATCACATGCTCGGCGATCACGATCGCTTCCGGCTTGTGCTCGACGACCAACACCGTGTTGCCCTTGTCCCGCAGCTGCAGCAGTAGTTCGTTCATCCGCCGGATGTCGTGCGGGTGCAGCCCGATGGTGGGTTCGTCGAATACATAGGTCACATCCGTCAGGGACGACCCGAGCTGACGGATCAGCTTGGTGCGCTGGGCCTCTCCGCCGGAAAGCGTGCCGGTGGGTCGGTCCAGCGAGAGGTACCCCAGACCGATGTCGACGAACGAATCGAGGTTCTCCTTCAACGCCTGGAGTAATGGAGCGACGGACGGGTCGGCAAGTCCGCCAACCCATTCCGCCAGATCACTGATCTGCATGAGACAGGCATCGGCGATGCTGATCCCGTTGATCTTCGACGACCGCGCCCCCTCGTTGAGCCGGGTGCCGTCGCACTCGGGGCAGGTCGCGAATGTCACCGCCCGCTCGACGAACGCCCGGATGTGCGGCTGCATGGAGTCGACATCCTTGGCCAGCATGGACTTCTGGATCTTGGGGATCAATCCCTCATAGGTCAGGTTGATACCCTCGACCTTGATCTTGGTCGGCTCCTTGTAGAGCAGATCATTCAGCTCCCGCTTGGTGAACTTGCGGATGGGCTTGTCCGGGTCGAAAAACCCGCAGCCGCTGAAGATGCGGCCGTACCAGCCGTCCATGCTGTAGCCGGGGATGGTGAGTGCGCCATCGTTGAGCGACTTGCTGTCGTCGTACAGCGCGGTCAGGTCGATGTCGTTCACCGAACCGCGGCCTTCGCAGCGCGGGCACATGCCGCCGGTCACCGAGAACGCCCGGCGTTCCTTGACGGTCTGACCGCCCCGCTGGATGGAGATGGCGCCCGCTCCGCTGACGGAAGCGACGTTGAACGAGAACGCCTGGGGCGAACCGATATGCGGCTTGCCCAGCCGACTGAAGACGATACGCAGCATGGCGTTCGCATCGGTGACGGTGCCGACGGTGGAGCGCGGGTTGGAACCCATCCGCTCCTGATCGACGATGATAGCGGTGGTCAGCCCCTCCAACAGGTCGACCTCGGGGCGCGCCTGCGTCGGCATGAAGCCCTGCACGAAGGCGCTGTAGGTCTCGTTGATGAGGCGCTGCGATTCGGCGGCGATGGTCCCGAAGACCAGCGAGCTCTTGCCCGAGCCCGATACGCCGGTGAACACCGTCAACCGGCGTTTCGGGATCTCGACACTGACGTCCTTGAGGTTGTTGACGCGTGCACCCTGGACCCGGATCAGATCATGTCGATCGGCGATGTGCGTTGTTGCCGAACTCTTGTCGACCGGGCCGGCCTTGCTGGTGACGGTGCTCATCGCGTATCTCCTGTCGTCGAGCGTGGCCGCCTTCGCGGTGCTGAAGTCGACGTCGCGTGGCTCGATCTAACCAGCTTGGCGCCGTGCGTCCGCCGCTGCACACCAACCGCAACTCGGGCCTGGCGCTTCCGGAGCGGCGGATTCGATCATGGCCCGAGCGATCACCGATCCTGCACGATGCCCAGGACGTTGCCGTCCGGGTCGGTGAAGGTGGCGACGAGGCGACCCCCACCGACGTCATGGGCGGGCTCGTGCACCGTGGCTCCCGCCGCGGTGACTTCGGCCAATTTCGCCTCGATGTCCGGCACCGCCCAGTAGGTCACCGGCGACGTCATGGCCTGCGGGCCGCCGTTCGGCACCAGCCCGATGTGCTGACCGCCGAAGTCATAGCCGACGTAGTACTCCGAATCGGCCTGCGGCGGGGCGCCGAGCAGCGCGGTGTAGACCGCCTTGGCGGCGGCCACATCCGACACCGGGTGCAGCACGATCTTGATTCCCTGGTTTGACGCTCCGGTCATGGTCACTCCTTCGATGGTGGTGGTGATGCCCTTTCCACGACGTTAGGTGTGACTCGAGGGTCGGCGCTTCTCGATTCCTGACCGGTCGGACCGGGTTTTTCATTCTAGAAAGCTGGCAACGACGGAGTCGGTGATCGCGGACTATCCTGGGCCGGTGTACGCCGTCAGTTTCTACACCGTTGCGGCCGGCCAATTCGATCGGGTCCGCGAGGTCTACCCGCGCCATCGCGCATACCTTGACGAGTTCGCCAAATCCGGTCAGATCATCATGATCGGTACGTTCGCAGACCCCATTTCCGATGGGTCCATGGCGATATTTCGCTCCCGTGCGGCGGCGGAGGCGTTTCGTGACGCAGACCCGTTCGTCCTCGAGAGGCTCGTCGGCGAATCGCGGATTCTGGATTGGGACCCACTCGAGTTTTCCGCCGGCCAGACCGAGGAATAAACACCGCCATGCCTCGGTCGCGACGCCGACCACGCCGACCACCGGCCTGCAGAAGGCAGGCACACCGGTCACCGTCACCCAAGCCCGGGCGTCCGCCCGGCAGCGAATCAGAGCCTGACTTTTCGCGGTCGACTGGGGGCGCGCGCCGTCGGTCGGGCGATCGGCGCGCCACCCTCCCGATCACTCCTTCACCGCCGCAGCGACCAGATTGTGCGCTGCGCTGGCCCGACTCCCGCCGGTCGACTGTTCAATTCGCCCCGGCTGGGAGCGACTGTCGGGGTCTGGTGCTTAGCTTGGACCTATGACTGTTCAATTCGTCGGTCTGCGGACCGTCATCTACCCCGCGCCTGACCTGAACGCAGCCAAGCTTTGGTGGACTGCGCTGACCGGAACCACACCGTATTTCGACGAACCGTTCTACGTTGGCTATTCCTTCGGCGGGTTCGAGTTGGGATTGCTCCCGGACGCCGATCCCGCCGACGGTGCCTTGACCTATTGGGGAGTCGACGATGTGGCCGCGGCCGTGCGGGACGCCATCGACAACGGCGCTACCGAGCACACGCCGGCCACCGACGTCGGCGACGGCATCGTCACGGCGACCGTCCGCACTCCCCAGGGCGCCGTTCTCGGCTTCATCTTCAACCCGCACTTCCAGCCCACCTGACCCACCAGTACCCCTGAGGTGGTGGGTCCGAATGTCGGCAACTGTGCGAGCCGACCCGCCGTATCAGACTTGGCGTACTCCCGCCGACGTACGAGATCATGACGCCAGAGCGGGTCGTACGCCAGCCCAAACGGCTGTCATTGCTGTGACCACGACCGGCGGTCCAGCTCGTTGGACAGCTAGAGCGCTCGGAGACGGTCTAGCTCGTCCAACAGCTTGGGCACCAGATTTCTGGCGGCGGCGATGAAATCCTGGTCGGCGGCAGACGCGGGCGTGGTGTCCCTGAAGACGTACATGTCCGCATCGTCGCCGTCGTTGACCTGGATGAAGTTGTCGCCGGAATCGTGGTCGCGGCCCTCGACGTAGGAAACCCATGGGGCCGGCGATGCATCGGCCACCAGTTGGCGAAGGGTGAGAAGTTCGAACTCCTCCAAGCCATCCGCCATCATTTGACGGCCACGCGCTTCGCGGCCTTCTCGGCCGCCTTGGTCGGGTTGGGCACTGTGGGAGTAAATAGGGCATTGAATTGCGCGCCAGTCAGGCCGCCCGCGAGGCAGTGCGACGGATTACCTTTCGTCGGGTCTTCGGTGATGGTGCCCGAGGCGTCACGGATCGCCCCTACCGTCGTCTGACCTACCTGACCTTGCGGGATCTTGTTGCTGAGCTGGAGAGCTGATTGGCCGTCCGCGCTGTTCACGGAGACCTTGCTGAGCTTCCCATCCTTGGCGGTCACCACCCCGCTGCCGTTCGTGAACTGCGCTTCCAAGCAGGTTCCGCCGCGAAGCACCAGGGACTCCGCGGCGAGTTGGCGCAAGATCTGCACGGAGGCGGTGCGGCGGGCCACGTTCGCGTGAGTCGCCTCCCGGGCCAGATCGGCAGGCCGGGGACCGCACGCATGCTGCCTGCGCAATGTCGTCATCACGCCGTCCGCGACCTGATCCGCTGCTGTCTCCGCAGGATCCGAGGCATGCCCGATCGTTCCGCGCGGCCCGGCGTGCTCGCCGCGCGAGTGCTGCACCACGTGAGCCAGTTCGTGCGCCAGCAGGCGCTGCCCGCTGGTCGTTCCGGCCGAGTACTGGCCTGCCCCGAAGTAGATATCAGTTCCTTCGGTGAATGCGGTCGCCTGCATGGACCGGGCGATGGTGGCCGCCTCGCCGTCACGGTGAACACGGACGGCTCCGAGGCCGGCGCCGAGCGCAGCGCCCATCGAAGCAGCCAATCCGCTGGGCAGCTTCTCACCCTGGCCACGCCGGGCGGCCAGTCTGGCGGCGACGTCGTCCCGGATCTGCGTGCCGCCCAACGGATCATTCGGCTGGGAAGACCGCCGCAGGTGAGCCGGTGATGCTGGGACGCGGACCATTTCGCCCGCGAGCAGACCTGGCGCCGGCCGCGGCGTCCACTCTCTCCTTAATGGAGCACCGGCCGGTGTTCCTTCCGGATCCGTGCGACGGACTGCGCGTTGAGGAGACATCTGATCGGCGTGCTTGATGGACATGACTCCCCTTCGGACGTGCCGGTACTTGCTTGCCTCAAACCGTAGTTCGGGTCGCCAATACTGGACAAGCCACCGTTTTGGTGCAATTCGTACTCGATCAGGCACTTACCCGCTACATCGAGTCACGTTCTCTCGATCAGAAAGTCGGGTCGCAGTCCCCATCGCGGGTGCGCCAGACCCGACGACCGTGGCGGCACTTCGCCGAGGATGTCCGCCTGCCGGAGATCCTGGCCGATCTCCGGAGCGGACCGCGAAGAAGGCGCGCTCAGTCCCGATGGCTCACGATGTTGATGACGGTGCCGTCCGGTGCCCGGACGAAGAATCGGCGCACCCCCCAGGCCTCCGTCGTGAGCGGGTGCACGATTTCGTACCCGAGCGTCTGGGCTTCCTCGTAGGCCCCCTCGACGTCATCGGTGTGGATGGAGATGACCGAGTCCTCGGGCGCGGTGGCATCTCGGGTGACCAACTGGACATTGGCCTTCGTGGACGGCGACGTATAGCGGGCCACCCACCCCATGTTGAACTCCTCGGAACTGAGCCCGAGGTAGTCGCGGTAGAAACTCTTGGCGGAGTCGATATCGGCCACCGGAAGGTTGGCGACAATGCTGGTGGCGTGCACGATAACCTCCCGGCGACAAACGAGATCGGCCTCGTTGACCGAACGGCCGATCTAGGTATGGAATCAGGCGGCGGAGTAGGTGAGGCAGTCTGCGGTGTCGTGCCCGGCACCGATTCGGACGGACGGCGCCTGACACTCGAGTGACTCGTTGTGCGAACAATCAGCGCGCGAGCAGGCACCGACATGGCCGGTTTCCCGGGTCAACCCACCCTTGGCGGACAGCGGGATGAACGTGGCGCAATTCGCGTCGGCACCCGCTCCGCTGATCGTGACGGCGAACGCATGGCAACCGGAATGGTCGTTGTAGGAGCAACCCGCAACTGTGCATTCAGCAATCGGGGACATTTCCAGGGCAGCAGACATCTGGTCCTCCGGCTTGGCTCGACGATGACGATGAAGCGTTTCCCGTGCTGTCACGGTAAACCGATGGTCGCGGTGCCGCCAGCAAGGCAAGGGAAACCTTATTCGCGTTGTCCGGTCGAATATCCGGCCCGCGACGACGTCTCCAGTATTCCGCAGACCATGCTGCAGGCATCCTGGATTCTGGTGCCGAGATAAATGCCCGGCACCTCCCGCCGATTGTCCAGAGATACAAACGCGTTTCCTGCGTAGAAGGCCACGATGTCCGCCTGGCGAACTCTGCTGAGCGCTTCCACCGCCGGCCCACGGTTGGCAGCGAGGTGCGAGACCACGATGATTGCGGCCGGCGTCATGGCCAAGGCAGCGGTCATCAGGTTGGCCACCGAGATGCGCGCACCCAGCATCCGACACTGCCAGCCCTGCATCCGGAGCAAGAGGGCCAGGGCTTCGGCGCCAATGGTGTGACGGTCGCGAGGCCCGCAGGCCAGCAGCACCGGCTGTGCATGGCCGGGCGTCGGTACCAACGTGCCCCGATGGTCGAGCCACGCCCGCACCGCCTCGGTCGTCATCTGCTCCTGCGGAATGCTGTATTGCCCTGCGGCCCACCACCTTCCGATCTGGCCCATGACCGGCAACAGGACTTCGTCGATGCAGTCGGCCAGCCCGACAGCCTCGACAGCCTCCGTGAGAAGGCTGGAAATGGTGGCCGGGTCGAGCCGCTGCGAAGCATCGAGCATGGACTGCCGGAGACGCGCGACCTCATCGATACCCGAAGCCGACGGATCCAGCTTTCCGACTGACACGTGGACTGCCCTGGACTTTCCGTTGGCTGGGCCGAGACCGATCGGTCAACGGTGTGTCCCCGATGCAGCGCGGGGGCCTTGTTCGCAAGGATGCCCGAGTTCGGGCGTTCTGATCCCTGTCGTCGACATCTTGCATAGTCAGCGGCTCCGTGGTCGGTCGCGTCCCGTGCGCATTATCCGGAGATGTTCGCCGCGGGAGCGGCGACCGCTCCGCGTCTCCGGTACCAGGCCGGCGTGCAACCGGTGTTGTTCGGTTCGAACGCCAGATCAGTCAGCCCGGCAGCCTCCCGCCAGCGATCCCCCCACAGCGCGTTCAGCCCGGTGACGATCTCGGCGATGGCAACCTTGGATGTTTCCCCCGGCAGCCGGTCCATCGTGCCTCGCCGCAAATGCGACAGATAGGCCGATTCCGTGACCAGTGCGCGTAGACCTGCAGCCCTGGCTCGAAGGGCGAAATCGACATCGGCGCCGTAACCATGCCGGGGAAACGTTGCCTCGTCCAGGATGCCGAGCGTACGAACGTGATCCATCCGGAACGCCAACGCCGTGCCGTCGCAGAACGGAACGGAACGGTAGGCCCTTCGAGGTTGGAATTCTATGGCGTTGGCCTGCGGCGCCCAGACCCGCTGATGCAGCCAGAAATCGTCGTAGCACGACGCGGCGAGCGCTGCGCCGTCGTTCTCCACCAGGGACAACCCCAGCCAGTACACAAAATCTCGGGACAACCGGGTGTCGTTGTTCAGCACGACGAAGATGTCGTCGTCGGCCTCGAGTGCAGCCCGTAGGCCCCAGTTCGCGGCTCCGATCCATCGCGTATTGCTGCCCGGGCGATGCACACTGAGCGCGGCCCGGGTTTCCGGCAGCTGGTAATCCCCTTTGTTGTCGACCACCACGATCCGCAGGTTGGGCACAAGGGACAGGTCGTCGCGAGTCAGGTCGGCGAGGACCTGATCGGTGAGATCGGACGCCCCGAAGGCAGGTACGACAACAAGGGTCGCCGCGGTGTTGGGTTCGTTGGGCACATCCGTCCTTTCTGCTCGGGCAGGTGTTCCCCGGACGGGCATGGAACGAACATCGGACCCACCGTGAACCGTAGGGTGGCATACCGGCTCGAGGACAATTGAGGAGACCGGATGCCAGGCAGGATCGTATATGTCTCATTTCCCGCGCCCAGACCGGTCGGCGGCATCCTGGTCCTGTCCGACCACGTGGCCGTCCTGCGATCGACGGGCGAGGATGCCGTCCTGTGGCTGCCGGTGAACCACGCCGGCGTGACGCTCTTTCATTCCGACCCGGCCGTGACGATCGAGGCCGATCAGCTGGATCTTGCCGCCGAGGACCTGCTCGTCGTCCCCGAGTCCGCGGTGGTCCCGGACCATGATCCGGCGCCTGGTGCCCGCAAAGTCATCTTCAGCCAGAATCACTTTCTGTCTTTTCACGCCTGGGCCGACCGGCGAGAACTGCCCTATCCGGGGTGGGAGCCCGAGCCGGCCACCTGGGTCGTCTCGCGGGAGAGCGCCGACGTCCTCGGTCGACTCTCCCAGCGACCCCCGGCGGTCATTCCCAATGTAATAGACGGGGATCTCTTCCGGCCCGGGCCGCACCCGCGACCGACAATTGCCTGGATGCCACGCAAACGGCATCTTGAAGCCGAATTGATCCGTCGCCTCCTGCTGGTCCACCCGGCGGCCCGCGGTGTCCGATTGATCGAGATGGACCACATGTCACGGGCCGAGGTAGCGCAGACACTCGCGCAGACAACGGTTTTCATCGCTCTGGGGCTGTCCGAGAGCTTCGGCCTGCCGGTGGCCGAAGCCCTTTCGGCCGGATGTCTGGTCGTGGGCTACGACGGCGGCGGCGGCCACGAACTCTTCGAGGCACCCGGAGCCTTCCGGGTCCCGGAGCAACGGCCGGCCCTGCTGGTCGACACCGTTCTCGACCTGATGCAAGATCCGGCGACCCCCGCGGCCGCGGCGGCCAACCGGATGTGGCTACACGACCGCTTCAACCCCGCCCGCACCACTCGGGCACTGAGCGATGCCGTCTCCACGGCACGAATGTCGCCCGGTGATGCGGCGACCGCCACTCACCCCTGGCAGTGGTTGAACGCCATCGCGACGGGCGGCATCCCGGCGAGTGGCTGACCAAGATCGCGCGCTCCAAGTCAGCGGCCTGCTCTCCACGGGAGGCCAGCTTCGAATCACTCGTCGGGCACCTCGAGGGCTCCCTTACCCTGTGAGGGCCCGCGGCGCCGAACGCCGCCTACCGACCGTTGTGCGAGGAGTACCTGATGGGCAGGATCATCGTCAGTGAGTTCATCACCCTGGACGGCGTGATCGGCGCGCCGACTTTCACCTTCGACTACGGGTTCACAGACGGCATGGGCCAGGCGATGAGCCGGATGACGGATCAGGGTTCGGAAGCGATCCTGTTCGGCCGGACCACCTGGGTCGAATCCGGCCCGGCCTGGTCGGGGCGCGACAGGGCCGACGACCCCGGCGCCCCGTTCTTCAACAACACGCCCAAGTACGTGGTCTCCGGCACGCTCGACAACGTCGACAGCTGGCAGAATTCGACCCTGCTCGGCGGGTACAGCGCCAGGGCGATCCAAGACCTCAAGGACCGCGAGAACAGCGGGATCTACGTGTACGGCAGCGGCACCCTGGTACGGGCGATGCTCGCGGACGTCCTGGTCGACGAGCTCCACCTGTTCGTGTACCCGGTTGCCGTTGGCACCGGACCGAGGCTCTTTCCGGAAGGTGCGCCCAGGACAACACTTTCCCTGGCCGGGAGCGAGAGCTTCGACAACGGGGTGGTGCATCTGACGTATGCGCCTTCGAAGTCCTGATCCCGTCCGGCACGCCGTGCTGGACGCGGCAAACAACCAGTGAGAGCGAAGATGACTGACGAGCTAGGGACTTTCGACGCTGCGGTGACCGAGGTCAGGGCCGGAGCCGCGCCACGGGCGGTCGCGGAGCGGCTCTACGGGCGACTGACGCCTGATGAGCGGCTGGGTCTGTTGGACGGTGATACGGCGTTCTGGCCGGGCATCCGCGAGATGTTCGTGCGCTACAACGCCGTGCCGCTCATCCACGGAGAAGTCGCCCGGCTGGGCATTCCCGGCATCAGGTTCGTCGACGGCCCCCGCGGGTCGGTCGCCGGGGCTGGCACCGCGTTCCCGGTGTCGATGGCCCGCGGGGCCACCTGGGACATCGACCTGGAGGAGCGCGTCGGGGAAGCGATTGGCCAGGAGGTCCGGGCCCAGGGCGGCAACTTCTTCGGTGGGGTCTGCATCAACCTCCCGCGCCACCCCGCCTGGGGGCGCATCCAGGAGACCTACGGGGACGACCCGCACCACCTCGGCGAGTTCGGGGCGGCGCTGACCCGTGGCGTGCAGAAATATGCGATGGCCTGCGCCAAGCACTACGCATTGAACTCGATGGAGAACGCCCGCTTCCGAGTCGACGTCACGATCGACGAGGCCACCCTGCACGAGGTGTACCTACCGCATTTCCGGCGGGCCGTCGACGAAGGTGTGGCGGCCATCATGAGCGCCTACAACTCGGTCAACGGGGACTGGGCCGGGCACAACACCTACCTGCTCACCGAGGTGTTGCGCGATCAATGGGGCTGGGACGGCATCACGGTCAGCGACTTCATCTGGGGTCTCCGGGACGCGGCGGCCTCCCTGAACGCGGGCCTCGACCTCGAAGAGCCGTTCACCCAGCAACGCGCGGAGCATCTGCCCAGGCAGCTCGACGCAGGCGAGACCTCGTGGTCGATGGTGGACCGGGCCGGCGTCCGACTGCTCGCCGCCCAGCTGCGCTCCTACGCCACCCGCGAGTCGGCGGACCCGGAGCCGGAGGTGATGGCCGACGACGAACACCGGGCGCTCGCGCGGGAAGTCGCCGCCCGCGCCATGGTGCTGCTCAAGAACGACGCGGTCGACGGCACGCCTGTGCTGCCGTTGGACACCCGAACGGTGCGCCGGATAGCGGTGATCGGTCGACTGGCGGTGGCCGCCAACATGGGCGACCTGGGATCTTCGAACGTGCATCCGCCGAGCTTCGTCACGCCGTACGAAGGTATTCTCGCGGCGTTCCCGGACGCGCAGATCACTCTGGTCTCCCAGGATGACCCTGCCGCTGCCGCGGCGGCGGCCCGGGCCGCGGACGTTGCGATCGTCGTCGCCGGATTCACCGAGGCCGACGAAGGTGAGTATGTCGGCGGCGACACCATGACCGACCCCACGCTGGTGGCCCTGTACCCACCGCCGCCCGAGGGGCTGGACCCGACACCGCTCACCGGCCCGATCATGACCGGAGGAATCGGTGGCGACCGCACCACTCTGCGGCTACGTCTCATCGACGAGCAGCTCATCCTGGCCGTCGCCGCGGCCAACCCGCGCACGGTGGTGAGCATCGTGGCCGCCGGAGCGGTGCTGACAGAGCAATGGCGCCAGCACATCCCGGCGATCCTGACCATGTGGTACGCGGGTATGGAGGGCGGTCATGCATTGGCCGATGTGCTCACCGGGGCCCACAACCCGTCGGGCCGCCTGCCGTATTCCATCCCGACCAGCGAACGACACCTGCCGTCGTTCGACAAGGACGCCTCGACGGTGACCTACGACCGTTGGCACGGACAGCGACTACTGGACCGGCTCGACGTGCCGGCCGCCTATCCGCACGGATTTGGGTTGTCCTACACCACCTTTGCCATCACGGGCAGCACGGTCAAGGCCAACTACGATGGCACGGCGACCGTCACCGCCCAGGTGACGAACACCGGCAACCGCAACGGGCACCAGGTCGTGCAGGTCTACGGACGACGCGTCGATGCCGAACGGGCCGGCGAAACCGTGCTCATCGGGTTCGCGAGCGTCCTGGTCGCCGCCGGCGAGACCGTCGAAGTCCGCATCCCGGTGAGCTTCGTGGCCCTGGGGGTCTGGAATGCCGTCACAAAATCGCTCGACCTGCCGACGGCGCTCACCCTGGAGGTCGGCGCCCACGCCCACGACCCAGCCGCTCAACATCTCCAGGTGAGCGCCTGACCGGGTCCGGCCACCAGGATCTCTTGGCCGCCAGCGGTCTGCGCCTCCCCATTTGCTGGCACGATGACGTGAACGGCCGGTCTTGACGGTGGCGGTGGGCCCTCCCGCCTCACGCGAGGCGTGATTCTCGAGGGGAAGCTGGTCATGGCGGGCACACTGCTCGAGACCAAGTTCCACGTCCCACGGGGTCCGCGCACGGGCGTCATTCGGACGAGATTGATCGATCGGCTGGATCGGGGTACGGAGGCGGCCCTGACGCTCGTGTCGGCCCCGGCCGGGTTCGGCAAGACGACGCTGTTGGCGCAATGGCTGGCCACCTCGGCCACCGGCCACCGGGCCGCGTGCTGGATCACCCTCGACCACCGCGACAACGACGCCACGCTGTTCTGGACGTACCTGATCACGGCGGTCAACAGAGCAGCCAACGGGGTTGGTGCAGCCGCGCTCTCGATGCTGCAACCACCGATGCCGCCGATCGAGGTGGTGCTTTCCAGCCTGCTCAACGATCTCGCAGCCACGGACAGCGATCTGGTGCTGGTGCTCGACGACTACCACCTGATCGATGCTCCGGACATCCGCGATGGGATGACATTCCTGCTGGCCAACATTCCCCCGCAACTGCGGCTGATCCTCTCCGGGCGCTCAGACCCTGCGCTACCGCTGCCACGGCTGCGGTCCCGCGGCGAGCTGGTCGAGATCCGCGCCGCAGATCTGCGTTTCACGGCAGCCGAGGCGGCCGAATACCTCAATGCAGGCATGGGGCTGGCCCTCGCGGCACCGGACATCGCTGCGCTGGACGACCGGACCGAGGGGTGGATCGCCGCACTCCAGCTGGCCGCGCTGTCGATACAAGGACGAGACGATGTGGCCGCCTTCATCGCCGGCTTCGCTGGTGACGACAGATACATTGTCGACTATCTGGTCGAGGAGGTGCTGAACCGGCAAGCCGATGACGTCCGCAGCTTCCTGCTGTCGACCTCGATCCTGGAGCGGCTCAGCGGCCCACTGTGCGACGCTGTGACCGGCCGGGACGCCAGCAAGGCAATGTTGGAGAAGCTGGAGCGGCGCAACCTGTTTCTGGTTCCCCTCGACGATCGTCGGCGGTGGTACCGCTACCACCAACTCTTCGCCGATGTGCTGCAGACCCACCTGCTCGAGGAGCAGCCGGACCTCGTCTCCGAACTGCATCGGCGGGCCAGCGAGTGGTACGAAGAAAATGGTGACGCCTTCGAAGCCATTCGCCATGCGCTGATCGCAGAGAACCACGAGCACGCTGCCGACCTGATCGAGCGGGCGATCCCAGAGATCCGCAAGAGCAGGCAGGAGGCATCACTCCGGCGCTGGCTGGCCGCGTTGCCAGATGACGTGGTCCGCGTTCGGCCAGTGCTCAACCTCGGATTCGCCGGCGCTTTGCTGGCCAGTGGGGAAATCGAGGGCGTCGACGCCCGACTACGGGACGCCGAGCGGTGGCTGGTCGATTCCGGCGGGCTTCGCCGCGCGCCGAGTGCTAGATCCACCGCAATGCTTGCCGCCGACCAGGAAGAACTACGCCGGGTGCCGGCCATGATCGCGCTCTATCGAGCCGCGCTGGCCCTGGCCACCGGGAACCTGGTGGACACCGTTGACAATGCCCGCCGGGCGATCGACCTCGCGGGCACGGATCATCTCGGCCGGGCGGCCGCGGCAGGATTGTTGGGAATCGCGTCCTGGGCCGGTGGGGACCTCGAAGCCGCGCATTCCGCGTACGCCGACTGTTCCGCGGGCCTGCTGCGGGCCGGGCATGTTGCCGACACCCTGGGGTGCGCGATTGCGCTCGCGGACATCCGGCTGACCCAAGGTCGGCTCCGCGATGCCGAACGCACCTTCGAGCAGGCTCTCCGACGGGCCGGCGCCGACCTGGACGCCGTTCGGGGTGGCTCGATGCTGCGCGGAACGGCGGACATGCATGTCGGACTCGCCGAATGCCACCGCGAGCGCGGCGATCTGGCCGGCGCCACCCGACACCTGCTGCGTAGCCAGGAGTTGGGCGAGCACCTGGGTTTGCCGCAGAACCGGTATCGCTGGCAGTTGGCCATGGCCCGGCTACGACAGGCCGAGGGAGATCTGGACGCCGCACTGGTGCATCTGGACGAGGCGGAGCGCTGCTACGTGGGTGACTACTTCCCCGACGTGAGACCCGTTGCCGCCTGGCGGGTTCGAGTATGGATCGGGCAGGGTCGGCTGGCAGATGCGCTCGGCTGGGCCCAGGCGCGAGATCTGTCGCCCGACGATGACCTCAACTACCTCCGCGAGTTCGAGCACATCACCCTGGCCCGACTGCTCGTGGCTCAATCCGCGGCAGATGGAATGGATCGCACCATCGCCGGGGTGGCCGCGGACCTGCTGGAACGGCTTCTGCGCGTCGCGCAAGCCGGAGGCAGAGCCGGCAGTGTCATCGAAATCCTGCTTCTGCAAGCACTTCTCCACCAGGCCCGGGGCAATGCCCAGGCCGCGATGCCCCCGCTGTTCCAGGCGCTGGGTCTGGCCGAGCCCGAGGGATACCGGCGGATATTCCTGGATGAGGGTGCACCCATGAGCGCACTGCTCAGAACCGCTGCCCGGCATCGCCAACCGCCGGCGTCGGTCCACCGACTACTGGCGACGTTGACCGCGACGGCCGCCGGGCACCCGTCCGCGCCCAATTTGGTCGAGCCGCTGAGCACACGCGAGCTCGACGTGCTCCGGCTACTGGGCACCGATCTGGATGGTCCGGATATTGCCGGCCGGTTGTTCATCTCGCTGAACACAGTGCGCACTCACACCAGAAACATCTACGCGAAACTCGGAGTCAACAACCGCCGGGCCGCGGTTCGGCGGGCGGCCGAGCTCAGCCTGTTGTCGCGACCCCAGGACGACTGAAACCTCCCCGGCGTCACGCTCTTGGTGAAGGGGTTCAAGCCGTGCCGCATCACCGCTGAGCTGTCCGCAGCGGCAAACCAGCCGGCTGGGCGCACGCTCTGACCGCATCGGGGTCGCCCTTCACCGGACGCCCTTCACGGGCAGGATGGCGGCGGCCCCGATGATCGCGCAGACCCCGGCAACTGCATACAGCACGCCGTAGCTGCCACCGCCGACCGCCAGGATGACGGGCGCGATGGCGGGCGCGATCGAGTATGGAAGAGCCCCGGCGATGTTGAAGACCCCGAAGTCCTTGGCTGCATTGCTCTTGCTCGGCAGCACATCCGCGACCAGCGCAAGGTCGACCGCGAGATACATGCCGAATCCGAGCCCGCCGATGGCCATGCCGACCAGAAAGCCGTTGAAACTCGAGGCGATCGCGATCACGAACATCGCCGAGCCGTACACGATCGCAGCGACGAGGATGAAGACCTTCCGCCGGCCCGTCCGGTCGGAGAGGCGGCCACCGACGAGGGATGCGGCGATCACGGCCACGGCTTGGACCAGTGCGCCCAGGAATATCTGGTGGGGCACATCGGATTCGGCGCTACCGATGTGCTCGAGCAGGTAGTAGGCCTGGTAGGTCGTCAAAAAGGCATAGGCCAGCACCAGCATGAACCGGCTGAGGAACGCCCATCCGAAATCGGGATTCTTCCGCGGATTGACGTAGAACGTGCGCGCGAATTCCCGGAGCGACCAGGCCGGCCGGTCCGCCGGGGCCAGCCGGCGATCATTCAGGGTCAAGGCGAACAGCAGGACGAAGACTCCGCCGATTCCACACGGAGCCAGGAACATGGCGGTTTGATTGCCGCTGAACAACTGGACCAGGAAGGTGCCACACACCGAGGCGATCGGTAGGCAGACTCCCAGCACCCCGGAGACCAGCCCACGTTGCACCGGCGGAACCTGGTCGGGTAGCACCGCCACCATGGCAGCCAGCAGGGCGTTGAAGAACAGCTGTGCGATGCACCATCCGACGAGGACGACCATGACAGTGGGCGCCATCGCCACAATGCCGATGCCCGCCGAGCCACCCAGCACCCCGATCACCATCCAGGGGCGCCGCATGCCGAGCCGCGAAGACGTTCGGTCGCTCATCCGGCCGAAGAACGGATTCCCGAACAGTGCGACCAGTGCACCGACGCTGGTGACCAGCGCCAAGCTGTTCGGCGCCCGTGCGGTCCCCACCAGCGAATTGACCTTCAAGGCCAACGTGACCAACAAAGGCGCCAGGAACAACAGAATTGTCCCCATATAGGCCAAGGTGTACAGGGAGATGAAACCCCATCCGACTCGATAATTCTCGGCCGGCCGTGACCGGACCCTAGCTCCGGAGACATCGGTCATCGCACTCCTCCAGACTGCGCCGAGCCGAATGGCCAACCCTGAGGGTGCCGCCCACAGCATGCGCGCAATCGGCACGTCTGAGCCCGGCCAGAGCCGGGTACCTGTCGACCATGACCGACGATCTGATCGCACAGTTCGGTTCCGCCCGACATCCCGGACGACCGCCGCAGCACTCCCGCCCCGCAGGCATCACTGATGAGCAGGTGGACGCGGATGGGAAGGTGTCGGCAGCGTTCGAGGTGATCGAGCACGCCCGGGGCCTGTTGTACGGATTCCACCGGATGTCCGGGCAGGCCGACCTGGCACTGCAGGAGGCGGTCGCCGCCCTGCGCCTGGCCGGGCAGGACGAACTTGCCGCCGAGATCGACGAGGTACTGGTCGGTCGGGACATTATTCCGGGCCACTGGAGCTTTCAGATCGTCGAGGCATACGACGAGCACTACTACCACGTGTTCCGCGCTGTTACCGAGAAGGTTCGGTTGCATCTGGCCGGCGGGGCGCCGCACGTGTTCGAGGCGGAGATGAAAGCGCGGGAGCAGACCAGCGGCAGCGCGGCTGGATAGCGGGGCACGCTCGTCCGCCGAGCCGGGAACGCACCAGGTCGTTGTCAGGTGAACGCTGAGATCTGTTCGCTATCCGGCTGCCTTTTCACGGGTGAGACCGAATTATTGACCCAGTCGTCCGTCGATCCGCTCGCGCAACAGATCAGCGTGACCCATGTGTCGCGCGTACTCCTCGATCATTCCGATCAGCACTTGGCGCAACGACATCGCCCCACCGCCGCTGCCGTGCTGATTCAGCGGATCATCGCCGGTGACCTCCAGACTGGCTGCGTCGGCGACGAACTGCACGGCGAAATCAACCTCCCCAGCCCATGCTTCCCAGGCTTGCGTGACCACCGCGGGGTCGGCCACTGCACCGTTGAAGTCGCCATCGGGGTCCGCGGTGGAGGTGAAAAGGCGGGGTACCTGCTGTCCGGCCATCATCGAGCGGAAGGTCGTCCGCTCAACCTCGGCCAGATGTCGAACCAGCCCGAGCAGAGACATCGTCGAAGGCTCGACGGAACGCCGCGCCATCGCCGCTGCGTCCAGTCCCTCGCACTTCATCTGCAGCGTGAGACGCTGGCGACGCAAGGATTCGACCAACGTCGTGCGTTCGCCGGCCAACGTTGGCCCACCCTCACGGGGGTCATCGGCGGATGGCCTGCCGTCCGCAGTGAACATGTCTGCTCGTCTGGTCGGGCCCACGCGCACATCATCACCGCCTGCATCGCGGTCGACAAGTGCTTTCCGGTGGTCGTGCGGCAAAGGTCGTCGCGCGCGTCCCGGGGCTAGGCGATCACGTCGTCGGTGCGGGCTCGTTCCGGTCGCGCACCAGGTGAATTCTGCTGGCCTGCTTCTCCGGCAGACCGTGGCCATCGACGCCAGCCCGACCCGACCTGGTGCGTACGATTTGTCCCAGAGGCAGCCGGGCCCGATCGAATCGGGCCGAATGGAAGACCTAACTACAAGGAGCCGACGAAATGACAGCGCCAGGCCGGTCAAATTTCCCCACGTCCACCACCTTCGATGTGCCCGGATACACCATCGAGCAGAGCCTCGGATTGTCCTGGGGGCTGGTGGTGCGGAGCGTCGGATTCGCAAAGGGATTGACGGGCGGATTCCGGTCATTCAAAGCAGGCGAAGTCCCGCAGTACACCGAGGTCGTCGACGGGGCCCGCACGACGGCGCTCGAGAGACTCATCGAACACGCGCGACAGTTAGGCGGAAACGCGGTGGTGGGCATCCGGTTCGACTCCTCGGATGTCGGCAACGGCCTGGCCGAGATCATCGCCTACGGCACGGCCGTCGTGGTCCGCCCAGCGGGCTGAACCCACGGGCTGAATCCACGTACTGATGCGGCGGTCTGCTACCGGGTAGCGGGCCCGGCGGCGGTGGGCAGTGCAGTCACCACCTTCTGCATGACGCAGTGGTTCTTGCCCTTCGGACGCTGGTAGACGAATCCGGCCCGTTCGAACATGGGGCGCGTGGCGCTGTACAGAAACGTGGCCGAGACCTTTCGGCCCGGTGTGTCTTGCGGGTAGGCCTCCACCAGACCGCCGCCGGCCGCAGCAATGAGCCCCAGGGCACCGTCGAGAGCCGCCCTGGCGACGCCGGATCGCCGGGCTTGGCGATCCACGAAGAAGCAGGTGATCCGGAAGTCCGGCAGAACATCGACGCCGGCGAGGTATTCCGTGCGGTGGGCGATTCCGGGGAGTTCGGCCGGGCTGCCGTATTGCGCCCAACCCACTGCTCGATCGCCGTCGAACACGAGAGCGGCATGGGCGCGGCCGGTCTCGACGAGTCCGCGCTTGTAATCGCGAGCATCTTCGGCGGTCCCCGTCGGCGAGCCGGAATGTTTCTCGGCGTGGAACCAGGTGCACCAGCAGCCACCCATTCCCGCGCCTCCATGCCGATTCGCGAGGGCCGCGAATGCATCCCAGGTTTGGGTTGTCAACGCCTTGATCTGATACTCGCGCACGCCGACGTCCATTTCGGCTGCCGGCCCAGGCGTGCTCACCGCGCGGCCGCGCCGACTGCGCCGACTGCGTCGACTGGCAACTCGGCTTCGATCACCTCGAGATCGCGCTGAGCGAAACGGAAGTGCTCGCATTCTTCGTTCAGGATGACCCACAGGCAGCGCAGCACGCTGAGCCGCGCGCCACTCTCCCAGATCGGACCCTCTACTTCCTCGGTCAATTGTTCCTGGGTCACCCCGCCCAAGAAAGCCCGCACCCTTCCGACCCGGTCCGCCCGCAACTCGAACACCTCGGCGTACGAGGGGGAGGCGTCCACATCGATGCCCAGGTCCGTCAGTGGTCGGTCGATGAATTCGGGCAGGTCGGTGAACGGAATGCCCCACGGATGAAACGGTTGGGGCGTTCCGCGAATCGCCCCGAGCCACGCATCCGTCACGAACACCAAGTGCCGCAATGTCTCCGCGAACGACCATTCCTGCGCCACCGAAATCTCCACGGCCTCGGCCGGCAACTCGGCGACCCGGGCGTCGAGCGCCGCCCAGGTCTGCTCCAGCGCGGCCCAAGCCGCCTGCAAATCTGCCGGCTCAGCCGCGCGTCGCAAGGCTCGTGCAGGTTGGCGCCGCACCAGTTCCGCTTCGATCAGCGGAGCCACCTCCACGCCATTGATGCTCAGCCCGTCGATCTCACACCCGTCGATGGACGCGCCCGACAGACTGAGGTCCCGCATGACCACCCCGGACAGGTCACACATCCGGAAGTGGGCGGAGCCCAGCTGAGTCTTGCGAAATCGCGCTCCGGTCAGGTCGGCGCCGTCGAACTCGGCGGTGCCGACATCGTCGGGGGTGACGGTCATTTGGTCTCTCCTTCAGTGGCCATGGCCTGGGTCGATCCGCTCTTTAGTCTGTCGACGGTTGGCCCGGATCCAGTCAACCGTGACGGAGCGCATCGTCCGAACTGTTCGAAATCTATACATGGACGATAGAAGGTGATCCGGACGTTCTGGTTCCGGAATCTGCCCGTCGTAACGGAAGAAATGCTGCGCGACTACCCGGCCCAGTGGAGAGGCGCGACCAACGGCGGGGAGAGCAGTGTCGTGGCACTTCCATCGGCCGTGTTCAACTGGTCCTGGAGCAGGAAGATGGCGCCCGTGAGATCCGCTCCGGCCAGGTTGGTTCCACGCAGATTCGTGTGCATCAGGTCAGCACCGCGCAAATCGGCATTCCGCAGATCGTTCCCGGCTTGACTGATTCCGCGCAGGTCGGCGCCTCTCAGGTCGGCGCCGTCGAGATGTGCGCAGCGGGCATGCGAGCGAGCCCCGGTCCGCACCAGGTCACTCACCTCGTCCAACAGAGCCTGGACCGTGCGGCCGTGCCAATCCACATCACCCCAGGACAGACCGTCGGGGTCGGATCTCGTCATCTCCTCGGTCTCGTCCAAGGCGAGGAGAAGCCGGTTGCGGAGAGACCCAGGAGCGGCGCGATCCAGCGCCTCGGTGATGAACCACAAGAGGCGATGGAGATCGCGAACCACCGGCAGCACCTGGAACATGAGCTCGGCGGTCTCCGGGGCCGAGCGCCAGTCCCGCCCTTTGAACATCACCTGGGCGACCTTTTGGCCGGCTCCCAGGCAGTCGTACGCGATACAGCCGCCGAAGCCGCGCTCCTTCAGCTGACCATGGATAGAGCACCCGAAATCCGCCAGCAGGTTGGAACATGGAATCCCCGCGCCCTTGTCGAACGCGAAATCCGCCGACGCCTTGAAAGGGAGCGCACAGCAGAGGCCAAAGCATCTCCCGCAATCGGCCCGCAGCTCCAGACGGTCGCGCTCATCTTCCAGATCTGACGAACCCATCCGCGCCACCGCCTCTCGAGACTCGCCGAAGAGGCAAACGACCCGTCGGAAGAAAGCAATTCGGCGCCTCGGTCATCGCCCGACAACGAGGCTACCCGCTTGGCTGAGTTTCCTTCATGGCGCGATCGAGCGTCTCTCGGTCCGAGATGTGCGGAATCTTGCTGCCCCTCAACCTGACTCGGAAGATCCCTCCGTCTTCGTCCTGGACACAGTCGAAGTGAAAGCTGAGCGACCCCAACTGGAACGTCGCTGCCGTCAGCGGGGTTGTGTAGTCGGTCGGAGTGGTCTCGCCCACGACGATGTTCGCCGCCTGTCCCCAATAGCCGACCTCGCCGGCCCATTTCTCGATGCGGCTGCGCAGTTTGCTCTCGAGCGTCGACCTGTGACCGCTCTCGACTGGCCCTTCGTGGCTGACCGTGACCGGCGTGCCACGATCGGCGCGCTCTCGTTCGGCCGACCCGATCGGCATCGCGCCCCGCTGCGGAGAACCCGCATCCGTTCCGATTTCGGGAACGTCCAATGCTCCTCCGTTCACTGGGGAATAGGTCTATCTGGGAAACAGAGAGCCTACGCTCGGTCTGGCGACGAATCACCTTGCGCCGGTCGATCTCGGCGCCGCTTCTGTGACGCTGCGGCACTTGTCCCCGAGTGTCCAGGAGGCACACGAAATGGCGCAGGTCCAAAGGCCCGACCTCTCATCGAGCTCGTCCGGGGAATTCGATGTCGTCGTAGACGCGAACCGCAGCGAGCAATCCGTCCGGACCCCGTTCGAACACCGCGATCCCGGCCTGCGGCGGCAGCTCGTGGGAACCCCAACGGGCGCAGTTGTATTCCAGGGCGGAGCGCACACCGTCGTCGGTGATCGCGCACGGGTCGAGGTTGATTCCGCCTCCCGCGTTGAAACACTCGGCAAAGAACGTACCCAGCTCACGGGTGCCGCGATGGACGGAATGCTGGCCAATGGGCTCCCGGTAGACCGCGTCCGCAGCGAACGTCCTCAGCAGGCCGTCGACATCACCCCCGCTCAGTCCAGTCAGATACCGGCCGACCACCCCGCTGGGTGCGGCCACTTCGGATTCGAGAATCGGCGGGCGCACGTGGCGCCGTCCGTCCACGGGCCACTGACTGCAGTAGGTGCGGAACACCACCGACCAGTCGTCCCGAGATTCAGCGACTACTGCGACCGGCCAGTCCGTCTCACCTTCGCTGCCCACGAGGTGGGCGAGCAGTTCGACCACGGCCCGACCGCCCGCCCTGGTCGAGGCGACCGTTTCGACCCGGGCCTGATGCTCGGCCAACCACGCCTGATTGGCTCTGACGAACCGCCGCAATGCACTGTGCCCACGGATCTCGCCCGCTCGCGGGTCCAGGACGACCACCTCTCCCGGCCACACCGTTTCCAGGGCGTGCACGTCCCCGCTCTCCAATACGGTCAGGTACTCGGCGACCGGATCTGCCTGGCCTGCGGCACGGGTCTCCAGGCGGGCAAGTTCGGCAGCGTTGGCAAAGTCTGGAAACCACGGCATTCGTGGACCTCCACCTTCTTGCTCTGGCCGACCATGTTTGCGCCGGGCGTTCCACCGTTACAGGTCGAGGACGACGTCGCTCTCCGGCGTGGAGCAGCAGAGCAATACTTCCCCCGCCGCCGGGTCGGTGAGCGGTAGCGGGCGATATGCGACCGTTCCGGCGAGCATGGGTGTCGAGCAGGTGTGACAGACGCCGGTGCGACAGGACCAGCGGGTTGGGATGTCGCACGACTCGGCCATCTCGAGCAGATTGGCGTTGTCCGAGTTGTAGGCCGCGGTAATCCCCGCTCGGGCGAAGGTCACCATCGGCCCAGTGCCGGCGGAGCGGGGCGGATGCGGGGCAGGTAGGTCGGTGGCCACTACTCCGGGGTTGATGGCCGAGAGAGATGAGAAGCGTTCAGTATGAACGCGACTGCGCTCGATCCCGAGGTCGACGAGCGCCGTAGTCACGGCGTCCATGAATCCGATCGGACCACAGACGTAGGCGCTTGCGTCTGTGGGCACGTCCAAAGCCGCAAGCGCTGCCGCGTCCAAGCGGCTGCCGGCGGGCGAATCCGTCGTGGCGCAAGCCGTATAGAAAACCTTGCTGTGGCTGGCAGGGAGCGAGTCGATCAGCCGGCCGACCTCGGCCGCCAAGGCGTCAGTGGCCGGTGTCTTCGTCGTATGCAGCCACCACACCAGGCGGCTGCTGCCGCCGGCAACAAGCGCCTGCAGCATGGCCAGCACCGGAGTAATCCCGATGCCGGCGGATACCAGCAGCACCGGCTCGTGGCCGTCATCCAGGATGAAATCGCCCCGGGGTGCGGCGACGTCCACCACATCACCTACCGCCAGCGCGTTCGCGATGTAACCACTGGCGATGCCTTGGGTCTCGCGCTTCACGCTGATCCGGTAATGGTCAGGTGCGGATTCCGACAGCGAATAGCTGCGTACCGCAACAGGAATGCCGGAACCAGCCAGTCGCACGGTGAGGTACTGGCCCGGCAGCGCCGGGGGCAGTGTCTCCATCTCGAAGGAACACAGGTACACGGACGTCACGAGATCTGTCTCTCGGGTCAGCCGGGCGACGTGCATGCGACGGAAGCCATCCCACGCCGGAGCAGGCGGATTCGCCCGCTCGGGAGCGGGGTGATCGGCCTGGTTGACGAGGTCGTCGAATGACCCGCGCCAACCGGGACTGAGGGCCCTCACCTTCAGCAGGCGGCGCATCGTGCTGACGTCGCCATCCGGCAGGTAGAGCAGCGCATCCGACGAGGCCACGCTGACCCGCTCGGCCGCTGCCCCGATCTGCACGATCTCGTCACCGGACCGCACATGCCCTTCGCGCAATACCCGAAGGTAGAAGCCGGGCCGGTGTTCGGCGACCAGCAGTGCGGCCATCCGCGGCTCGTCGAGACGCACGCCTACCCGGTAACAGGTGGTCCGCGGCTGTGTGACTTCGAACTGGGCTTCGCCGATGCGGTATTGGTCGCCGATGCACACCTGGTCGTCGGCCAGTCCGTCGACGGTGAAGTTCTCGCCGAATATGCCCCAGCTCAGATCGGAGCGATGGAGATAGCGCTGCCAGTAGTCGTAGGACTCGGCCTGGTAGACCATCACCGCGCGCTGTTCGCCGCCGTGCCCGGCCAGATCGCCCTGCCCGTCTCCGTCGAGATTCAGCCTTCGGGCCATGACCGGGCCGTCCACCGGGGCCTTCCAGATGCCCGTGTGCACCACCCGGTCGCTCCAGGAAACATCCTGGGGCAGGCCGACATTGACCGACAGCAGCGTCGCCATTACGCCGCCTTCCCGTACTCCATCGGGCCACCACCGACTTGGCATTCTAACGACGCCCGGCCGCACCTGCTCGATGGTGTAGCCGGTCGATATACATAGCAGGCACGACCATTGATTTTGTGAGGCTGCCCTTGACACGCCTGGTGAATCAGGACGAAAGTTGCTGCACCGAAATATGGCGTGTCCCGGTGGACCGCCCCTGTCGACGGGAGTCCAGTTGAGCACCGATGCAACCACCGAGAAAGCGGCCGGCAGCCCCCCCGTGCAGCCAGGGGAGTTCCGACTGGAGGTCGTGGTGCTGCCGGTCTCTGACGTCGATCGCGCCAAGCACTTCTACGAGTCGCTGGGCTGGCGTCTCGACGCCGATCTCGCCGTGAACGAGGGCTATCGGGTGGTGCAGCTGACGCCTACGGGTTCTCTTTGCTCGATCATCTTCGGCACCGGGCTGACCGCGGCTCCGCCCGGCTCGGTCGAAGGCCTTCAGCTTTCGGTCTACGACATCGACCAGGCCCGTGCCGATCTCATCGCTCGCGGCGTCGAGGTCAGCCAGCTGTTCCACGACACGACCGGGATCTTCCATCACGCCGGGAGCGAAGGGCGCGTCAGTGGACCGGCGCCGGAACACGCCGACTACGGCTCGTTCGCGGGCTTCAGCGATCCGGACGGCAACGGGTGGTTGCTGCAGGAGATCAAGACACGACTGCCCGGCCGCTGACGCGAGAGCGGACATGAGCACGACGCGAGAGCAGACATGAGCACGACGCGAGAGCGGACATGAGCACGACGCGAGGACAGACATGAGCACGACCTACGAGTCCGTGGACGACCTCGCCGCTGCCTTGCGTCGGGCGGCGGCAGCACACGGCAAACACGAGGAGCGCACCGGGGAGGAAGACCCCGACTGGCCGGCCTGGTATGCCCTCTACATGGAACGCGAGCGGGCCGGCGCCGAACTGCCGACGTGATCTCCCATCACGGACAGCAACTCGCGTCCGGATGAACGACCCGGCCCACGATTCGCACGACGGAAGGCTTGGAACATGCGCTCCGACATCGTCACCGGCGGCACGTTCCCGGACTATGAGCTGCCCGACCATACGGGCATCCCCCGCAGGCTCAGCGAACTACAGGGCGACGATCCGCTGGTCCTGACCCTCGCCCGCGGCCACTACTGCCCGAAGGAACACCGCCAACACCTCGAACTCGCGGAGTTCTATCCCCAGATCGCCGTGGCCTACACGCAAGTGGTCACGATAGCCACGGACGCCCACCACGAACTCCAGGAGTTTCGCGCTTCGGTCGGTGCCCAATGGACGTTCCTGTCCGACCCGGGTCGCATCGTCCAAAAGGACCTCGACATCGCTGAGTACACCGACCCCGAACACGACCCGATGATCCCGCACACGATCGTGCTCAAGCCCGGACTGGTCGTCCATCGCATCTACAACGGCTACTGGTACTGGGGACGCCCGTCGACCACCGACCTCTGGCAGGACCTACGCGAGGTGACCCGCGAGATCCGCCCCGACTGGGACCTGGCTGCGCCCGGGCTGCGTGATGCCTGGAACGCCGGCGACAAGTCAGCATTCCACGGCTGGAATCGGCAGCCGTAGGTCTGGGACCGGCCGCTTGGGTGCCCGCCGGTGCCGCCGATGCCACCGCAGGTGAGTAGCTCGCGAGCTACCATTTGTCGATGCTTTCCCGTGGGGTCCCCGTGCTCCCCCCGCAGGGCTTGATCAAGGATCGGGTCCGTCTTCGGCCCATCACGATGGGCGATGTCGGCCTGCTGCAGGAGCTCTCCCGTGAACCCGACGTCGTGCGGTGGACGACCTATCCCGCGAACCTCGACGAGGCCGGAGCGCGGGCACGGATTGCGTGGGGGCAGCGCGTCGCGGATCGCGGGGTGTTCTGTGTTGTCGAATGGGACGGCTGCGCGGCGGGCACCTGTGGAGCCGGCCTCGGGGACGCCGATGGTGAGATAGGCGTCTTCTATGCAGTATTGCCATGGGCTCGCCGGAAAGGCGTTGCTTCGACGGCAGTTTCGCTGTTGGTCTCGGCAGCACGGGCGGCCGGCGCGACCACGGTCGGCCTGGAGACGCACCTGGACAACGCCGCGTCCGAAGCGGTGGCCAGGAGAGCCGGCTTCGCCGAGGTTGGCCGGCATTGTCGAGTCGTGAAGGGGGTGGACGCGGAGGTGACCGTCTGGGAGTGGAACCCACCCGCACCCTAAGCCGCCGCCCCGGCCACCACCGCCCCAACACGTGGCGCGCATCCGCCCAGCGCGGACAGGCCGGGAGACCACGACCGTGTAGGGCACTCAGGGCTGGATGTTCTCCAAGTCTTCGAGCAGGCGTGGATGCTTCGGCTCCCAGCCCAGGGCCTCTCTGGTGTATGTGCTGGACGACGGTTGATCCATCGCGAAGATCGCCCCGAGAGGGCCGAAGGTCTCGCCCGGTACCGACTCGACTGGGACGCCGAGCCGGCGGCCGATCACCGCGGCGATGTCGCGGACGGCGTCACCTTCGTCGTCGACGGCATGCCATGCCGACCCGGCCGGGGCCGACTCCAGGGCCAGCCGAAAAAGCACAGCGGCGTCGAGAGCATGGACGGCCGGCCAACGCTGGGCACCGTCACCCGGGTAGCCGGATACGCCGGTCTGGCGGGCGATCTGGGTCAACAGGCCGGCGAACCCACCGTTGCCTTCGTTGTGAACCGTGCGCGGCAGCCGGATTGCGCTGCTCCGGACCCCCTGCGACGCCAGGCTCAGTATCTCCATCACCGTGCGACTCCGCCCGCCTACCGGACCGTCGGTCGGCAACGGATCGGCTTCGGTGGAGACACGGCCCGGCACCCATGGCGTGCCCGACACCGTGACCAGCGGATGGTCGGTACCGACCAGAACCTCACCCAACGCCAGCAGTGCCGCAGTTTCTTCGGCGACCGCTGCGGCGACCGCATCGGCACTGCTGAAGTCGTTGCTGAAGGCCAGGTGAATGACACCGTCCGATTGCCCAGCGCCGGCCCGGAGCACGTCCAGATCGGCGAGCCCCCCGCGCAAAGTTTTGGCGCCGATCGCTTCGGCCGCGCGCGCTGACGCGTCCGAGCGAGCGAGGGCGAGGACGGTGTGGCCATTGCCGAGCAGCTCGGCGACGACGGCGGTGCCGATCAAACCGGTGCCGCCGGTGACGAAAACGCGCATGGGACCCTCCAGGTGGTGATGGGACAAGAGTCCCATCACCGTAGCAGAGTCACGGGACAGAAGTCCCATCACCTACGATGGACCCATGGCGCGATGGGAACCGGGAGCGCGGGAGCGACTCGTGCTGGCTGCCGTCGACCTGTTCACCGAGCAGGGGTACGACGAGACGACAGTCGCGCAGATCGCTGAACGCGCCGGCGTCACCAAGAGCACCTTTTTCCGGCACTTCACCGACAAACGAGGTCTCCTGGCCGCCGGCCAGGAGACCTTGAGCCTGCTGCTGGTGGAAGGAATCACCGAGGCGCCCCCCGGTGCCAGCCCGCTCCAGGCCGTGGCCTCAGGTCTGACGCGCGCCTCCAGCGCGATGGGCCCGATGAACCGGGAGCTCGGCCCGCGCCTCAAGGCGGCGATCGCGGCCAGCGCCGAATTGCAGGAGCGGGATGCCCTCAAGAGCGTCGGCCTCGCGTCCGCGATGACAGCTGCCCTGGTTGCCCGTGGCGTGTCCGACCCGACCGCGCAGCTCGCCGGCGAGTTGGGCGTGCTGGCGTTCAAACGCGGTTATGCCCAATGGTCCGAGGGCGACCACGACGTCGACGACGAATTGGCGCCCTATGCGTTGGCGGCCCTGGACGACCTGCGGGCCGCCAGCGCCTCGCTGGGGTGACCCCGCCGCACGCCCGTCACAGTCCGGCGTTGGGGTGCTCCACTTCGGTGAACAGGGCTCCCTGGGCCGCACCCGAACCTGACCGGCCACCGCCGACACCCCGCAGGATGAAGGCAACACCAACAGCCACGACGGCGCCGACGATCGGGCCGGCGACATATACCCAGTACGAACCGAAGTTCGCGCTGACCAGGTCGGGCCCGAAGGTACGGGACGGGTTCATCGACGCACCCGAGATCGGACTGCCCCACAGACCGGCCAGGGCTATGTAACTGCCGACGCCCAGGGCGCCGATCACCCCGAGGTTCTGCGCCCCGGAAGCGGTCCCGAGGATCACACTGACCAGACCGAAGGTCAGCACCACTTCCATCAGGAATGCGCTGGTGGAGGAGTAGTTCGGCGCCGGATAGTTGGACCCGTAGCTCGCGGAAACGTTCACCACGCCCTGCAGGAACCAGGCGGCCAGCGACGCACCGATCAGCTGCACCACGATGTAGCCGGGAACGCGGGCCCACGGGAAGTCCCCGCGCAGGGCAAAGGCGATGCTCACCGCCGGGTTGAGGTGCGCACCGGAGACCTTGCCCATGAACAGGATGATCGCCATCACCATCAGGCCGGGAGCCACCACCGCGGCCGTGCGGGCGATGGTGTTCGGAAACGCCTGCCCCATCATTCCGCCGCCCGCGGCCACCAGCACCAGGAAGAACGTTCCGAGCAGTTCGGAGAACAGCCGTCGCCATTCCTGCGATGTGTCGTTGAAATCCTCGACCACGTGGAGAAAGCGCTTCTCGAACGAACTCGGTGGTGCTACGACCACACCCGTGGCCGCGCCGCGTTCCTTGGTTGCATCATCCGGTGCGGTCATGGTGTCCTCCTGCAGCGCAGCCACCGGCAGTCGCCGCCGGAGCGGTCGTCAACCGCCAACACCATCATCGCGCGATCAGCCCCCCGATCGCATAGCCCACGCTGGATCAAATCCGCTTTTCCTTCCCGCCGGCCCGCTCGGCGACGCAGGGCATGCTGCGCCCGACGGCTGTTGCGCCGATGGACCAGCTCATCGGTTCGGCTGCCGCTGAGCTCCTAGGTGCTCTTACTCGACGCCTCACAGTTCGAGCGCCGCTTCCGAGCGACCTACTGAATCTCGCCCGGCCATTACCGTGCTGCCCCGGCCGATCACCAGGTGGACCATCGACGAAAAATGTTGGTGTGTTGCGGCGCCTCGAGTCCCGTGGGTCGCCAGAATGAGCTGCGGTCGGCGACCTAGGGTTCGACAAACTTGTCGCACAGCCATCTTTCGATACCCTCGAGGGCCGTCCTGGCCATCGCCGTCGGGTGCCCGGTGAACCCGTGCGGCGACCCGGGATAGACCCGGAGATCGGTGTCATTGCCGGCGGCGGAAAGCCGGGCCGCCATCGCGAGGTTGTCCTCCAACAAGATGTCCGAGCTCCCCACGGTCAGCAGCGTCGGCGGGAGCCCGCGGAGGTCACCGAAGACGGGGGAGATGTCAGGATCAGTGCGGTCTTTCACGTGCCCGACGTAGGCCTGGAGGAAGTACTCATCGGCGATCCGACGGCCTGCCGGAGTCTGTGCGCTCAGGTCGTATGTTCCGAATTGGAGAGCGGCTCCGGTGAACGAACCGACGGCGCCCCTGTCCCGTAGCCGCAGCAAGGTCACCACGGCAAGCGTCGCTCCCGCCGAGTTCCCGCCGATGGCCAGCCGGGACGACCCGAACCGCGTTGCTGCGTGTTCCAGAAGCCACAGTGCTACCGCTTCGCAGTCATCGGGCGCGGCCGGCCACGGGTGCTCGGGCGCCAGCCGGTAATCGACGCTGACGACGGCGATGTCGAGACGGTCTGCGAGCTCACGATTGCGCACGTCGGCACGCGCGGCCGTGTCGAGGTAGAAACCCCCGCCCGGTAGGTCCAGATAGACGCCACGCACCCGGCCGCGACTGGGACCGAAGATCCTGACCGGAACGCGTCTTCCGACGGCCTCGACCAGTTCTTCGATGGCCGGCGGATCGGCGACGGCAGGGGCGGACCGATCTGACCGCAACTGTCTCAGCTCTGCGAGACTGCTCGGGCCGCGGCCGGCTGTCCGCGCGTCGTAGAACGATCGGACACTATCTATCTGCTCCGCAGGCACGTCGACCGACAGCGCCTCCAGCCCAAACCGCATGTGCCCTCCCCGGCCCCAGTAGGCACCGTAGGCCTGGTAGCACGCTACTGCTCGGGCCGCCCGGAAAGCGCGAAGTGCAGCGCCGGAATCACGGGTGAGTGTCGGCCATGAAGCATGAAGGTGGGCCAGGGGCTGGGCATGTTCCACATGGAGTCGATCAGATCCGGCCGCTCGGCCAACGACACCACCGGCATCCCGCGCCTCCTCGCGGTCAACTCCTGTGCGTCATCATGGCCTGATCGACCGGTAAGCGGTCGACCGCACATCGGAGACAACCGACATGTTCGACTACGACGCTGAGCTTCGCCGGTACCACGCGCGGCTGCTGGAAGCGTTCGACCTCGATCCAGACGCGCGGGTGCTGGATGTCGGTTGCGGAACCGGACAGACCACCCGGGCCGCCGGACGCGCGGCGACGCGCGGGGACGCGCTCGGAATCGACATCTCGGCGCCAATGCTGGCAGAGGCACAACGGTTGACCAACCGGGCGGCACTTCGGAACGTCCGGTTCGAGCGGGGTGATGTGCAGGACCACCCGCTGCCGGCGGCGCACTTCACGGCCGCCGTCAGTCGATTCGGAACCATGTTCTTTGCCGACCCGACTGTCGCGTTCACAAATGTTGCCCAGGCGCTGCGTCCCGGTGGAACGTTCACCCAGCTGGTCTGGCAACACTCTTGGCTGCAGGAGTGGCACGTCGCCATCAGACAGGCACTGACCGGCCAGCTCCTTGCGGCCGGGACACCCAACGCCGCGGCCGCCTTCTCCCTGGCCGAACCCGGCGAGCTCACCGCCATCTTGACCGACGCCGGTTTCGTCGACGTGCGACTGGTCGAGGTGCGAGAGCCGGTCTACTACGGCGCCGACCCCGCAGCCGCATTGGCCGCCGTTCAATCGCTGAAGATGACGGATCCCATCCGCGACCTGGCCGACGATGCCGCCGAGCGCGCATTGAGCCGCCTGCGAACCGTCATCGAGGCCCACTGCGGCGACGACGGCGTGTGGTTCGATTCCGGCGCGTGGCTTGTGACCGCCCGCCGAGAATGGTGAACGCGAACGTCGCAGTGTTCGGCGAGAGCCTTCGCCGGGGCGAGAGGAGCTGTCGACGCTCGGCCTACAGCACAGCGAGCATGCCGCCGTCGACGTAGATGATCTGACCGTTGACGAAGGCGGACGCGTCGGAGGCCAGAAAGACCAAGGTGCCGACCAAGTCCTCGGTGCGGCCCCAGCGGCCGGCCGGCGTGCGGCCACGAACCCAGGCGGAAAAACTCTCGTCGTCAACGAGCGCCTGGGTGAGTTCGGTTTCGAAATAGCCGGGGCCGATGGCATTCACACAGATTCCGGAGCCGGCCAGATCCGCGCACATGCCCTTGGTCAGCATCTTGATGGCACCCTTGGTCGCCGCGTACGGCGCAATTCCCGGACGCGAGACCTCCGATTGCAGCGAGGCGATGTTGATGATCTTTCCGCGGCCCCTTGATTGCATGGCCCGGCCCACTTCCCGCCCCACCAGGAACGCCGAGGTGACGTTCGTGGCCAGCAAGGCGTGCCAGTCCTCGTCGGTGAAACTGGTGAACGGACCGCGCCGCTGCAGGCCGGCGTTATTCACGCAGATGTCGAGAGCTGCTACGTCGCTTTCGATCTGGGCAATGCCGACCCGAACCGCAGTGGAGTCGGTGACGTCGAACGCTGCTACGTGGACCTGCGCAGCCGTTGCTTGCCGGATCTGGACGGCAGTGGCCTCCAGCGCTGATTCATCGCGGCCGTTCAGCACCACTCGAGCACCAGCCTGGGCCAGACCGAGAGCCAACGCCCGGCCGATCCCCCGAGATGACCCGGTCACCAACGCAGTGCGACCGGCGATGTCGAAAAGTGGATGGCTCATGACGCTTTCCTGTCCGTCGGCGATCTGCGCTATTTGCTGCACTGTAGGCCGACGGGGGCTGCAGAACTTCTTGCATACGTATACACTTCCGGGTCATGTCGAATCGCATCCTGACCACCCACGTCGGTTCGTTGCCTCGGTCAGCGGAGGTCACCGAGCTGGTTTTCGCCGCCGAGCGTGGCGACCCCGTCGATCCTGGGCGCTTCGACGAGGTACTCGGCGTCGCGGTCGATGCGGTGGTGGCCCGACAGGTGGCCGCTGGGATCGATCTGGTCTCGGACGGCGAGATGTCGAAGATCTCGTACGCGACTTACATCAAGGACCGCATCACCGGCTTCGACGGTGACAGCCCGCGCGAACCCCCGGCGGATCTGGAGGACTTTCCCTCCTTCCTGCAGCGGCAGGCCAAGGGTGGCGGCACGCCGACCTACCGACGGCCCAAGTGTGTGGGTCCGGTAGCGCCGCTGACCTTGCAGCCCTTGGTCGATGATGTCCGTCGGCTGTCGGCCGCGACCAGCGCGTCCCGGCCGGCCGGGGCGTTCATGAACGCCGCATCCCCGGGTGTCATCGCGCTATTCCAGCCGAACGAGTATTACGCGACCCAGGACGAATACCTGGAGGCGCTGGCCGAGGCGATGCGCCCGGAGTACGAGGCGATTGTCGCGGCCGGACTGGTCCTGCAGCTGGATTCGCCGGATCTCGGCCTGGGCAGACACATGATGTACAAGGGCCGCAGCGATTCGGAGTACCTGGATCTGATCGCGGTGCACGTCGAAGTGCTGAACCATGCGTTGCGCAACGTGCCTGCCGATCGGATCCGGATGCACGTGTGCTGGGGCAACTACGAGGGCCCGCACACGCACGACGTCGAGATGGGGGTCATTCTTCCCACCCTGATGAGGGCCAAGCCGGCCGGTTTGCTGTTCGAGACGTCCAACCCTCGGCATCAGCACGACTGGAACTTCTTCCGTGACTATGCCGATCAGATCCCGGCAGAAAAGGTGCTGATTCCCGGAGTCATCGATTCGACGACGAATTTCGTCGAGCACCCCCGCGTGGTCGCCGAACGCATCACCCGGTTCGTCGACATCGTCGGAGCCGACCGGGTGATTGCCGGCACCGATTGCGGCTTCTCAACTTTCGCCGGGTTCGGTGCCGTCGATCCGGACATCGTCTTCGCCAAACTGGCCGCTCTCTCGCAGGGTGCAGCCTTGGTCAGATAAATGATCAGGTCCCGGCTCGAACCCGGATCGAAGCGACCCGGCCTCGGTTGAGCCCGGTCCTGGACATCCAGGGTGTCGGGCGGTCTGCGCCGAATTGGCGACACGGGATTGTCGGAATCCGCCGGGGCCCGTTCGTAGTGACAGAAAGCCCGGCACGAGGTTCGGGCGATCAGGGAGGACACCGGTGATGGTCGACAACGAGAAGCCCAGCGGGAGCAGACCATTGCGCTTCGGGGTGGTCGCCCCCATCCGGACCGATCTACCGGCGTGGCGAGACCAGGTGCGCCGGATCGCCGACAACGGCTACTCGACCCTGCTGATGCCCGACGTCCAGCAATGGCAGCCGGCGCCGGGACCTACATTGGCTGTCGCCGCGACTCTGGCCGACATCCGAGTGGGCACATGGGTCTACGCATCACCGCTGCGCCCGGCCTGGAGTATGGCGTGGGAAGCGCACTCGTTGTCGATGCTGACCGAGGGCCGCTTCGAGATGGGCGTCGGCACGGGCAGACCTGGGATCGAGGACGAACTCCGCCAACTGGGTATTCCGGTCGTGAGCCCGGGCGAGCGCTTGGCCCAGGTGTGTGCCGCTCTCATGTCGCTACGAGACCTCGACGGTCCGGACTTCCACACGCCGGTGGTGATGGCCGTGCGTGGTCCCAAGGCCAGGGCGTTGGCAGCCGACCTCGCCGACACCGTCACCTTCGCTTCGATGCCGAACGACTCCCGGGCCGAGATCATGGCGATGGCAGCAGATTTCCGTGCGATCGGTGACGCCGAGCTCGCGCTGCACGTGCCAGTGGTCGGCGACGCCGTGTCCCCGTTCATGGCATCCCCTGACACCGATCCCGCCGCGCTGCGAGCGCAGAACTCACTGTTGGTGCTGCCCAGCGACCCAGCCGCGGCCATCGACGAAGTTCTGAGGCGACGGGAAGAAGGCGGCTTCTCCTACTTCGTCATCGGCGCCAACGCCGCCGACGTGCTCGCTCCGGTCGTCGCCGAGCTGACCGGACGCTGAACCCGCGAAGCGCCCACAGAACCCTCTCCTGCAGTTCCGGTTTGTCAGCAACCTCCCTTGACGATCGTGGCTAACTGCGCTCGGTCAGGAATGGCTGCTGAACAGTCGAAAGCCCCGCGTACCCCGACGAAGCGCAATCGACGTCATCCGCGCACAATTGTGGCGACCAGCAACGAGCCTGGCCGACGTTGGCATTCGTCAAGAGGAGTGGACACCGGGACGTGCTGGTCAGTGAGGTCATGACGCCGTTTCCGGCCTTCATCCGACTCGGAGCGAGCATCAGGCGTGCAGCCGAAATGCTCAGCATCTCGGAAGTCGGCCACCTGATGGTGCTGGACCACGAAGGGCAGTTTGTGGGATCGGTGTCCGAGGAAGACCTCGTACGGGCCACACTCCCCGCTTTCGATGAGGTGACGGCGGCCGGCGGGTCTCTGAACGACGCATTCCGCCTGCTCCTCGACCGGGGACGGGCGATCGCGGACCGGGTTATGGATCCGCTCGTGGTCCGGGACACCGTCACCGTCGCCTCCACCGATGAGCTGGCTCGAGCCGCGGTGGTGATGCTCGACCGGGGCATCCGTCGCCTTCCAGTCGTGGATGGCGGACAGCTGGTGGGCACCCTGTCCCGGGAATACGCCGTGGTCCTACATCCGGGAAAGGCACGGCACCGCTTCGCATTTCCTTCACCGGGTGACTACCGAAGGCCGAGGTCGCCTGTCGTTGCAGGTTGTCTCGGCCCCGCGATTTCACCTTCCCGCCGACCCGGCGCGTCCATTGGTGATGTTCGCCGCTGGTTCGGGCATCGCCCCGTTCCACGGATTCATCGCCGCTCGCACCGACTCAGCTCGCACCGACCCCGCTTGCCCCGACTCCACTCGTATCCAAAAGAGCCCGGACCTCCTGTATCTCGGTGTCCGCACGCCGGCTGAATTCGTCGAGCATGCCGATCTCGACGCCGCCGTCGGCGCCGGCCGGCTGCAGGTGTCGGTAGCGTTTTCCCGCGCCGACGCGACCATCCGCTTCGACGGTGCGCACCTCGCGACCGTGCCGGGATCCCACAGCAGGGTGACCGAGCTGATCCGCGCCGACGCCCAAGCCCTGCTGCAACTCCTGCGGCCGATTCACGACGGCGGCCGTGAGGCCCACGTCTACGTCTGCGGGAGCGCCCCGTTCGCCGCCTCGGTCATCGACGAATTGGGCGCGATCGCGACGGCCCAACCCGGCGGCGGCCGCGAGTTCATCAGGCAATTGGTTGCCGACGGCCGGTTGCGGCTGGATGTATTCACCACGTACTTGGGCCACGCCCAACAGGGCCGGCAATACGACGTGTCGGACCTCGCCATGCACAACACGCCCGAGGCCGGTCTCTGGATGGCCGTCGCCGGAAGGGTTTACGACATCGGCGAGTTTCTCCACCTGCACATCGGCGGTCCCCACATCGTCCGCAACCACGCAGGTCTGGACGCCACAGCCGCATACCGAAAAGTCCTGCACCACCAGCACACCGAGATCGACGCCCAACTGGCGATGTACGAAATCGGGCACCTGCGAAGGCTGCAGTTCGGGGCGACATGGGGCATCGTGCTGACCGAGGCCGGTCTCCGTTCCATGCCGCTGGCAGAGTTGTTCACCACCTGGGTCCGATTCGCCTATCTGATCGCCGGAATGGAAAATGCGCTGGTGGCCGACTACGGCTTCACCGCCGCCGCGACAACTGCGGGCGAGCAGACTGACGAACTCACGCCATTCAAGGCGCAATACGTCATCGAGTCACACAGACGATTCCTGATCAGCTACCTCGACGGACTGGTCAACGAGGACCTTCGCACCCTCTGGCAAATGACGGTCGGCTTCTGCGATCAAGACCTTGACGTTCGTACTTTCGACCGGATCGTCGCGGAGCAGATCACCCGGCCTGACCACCGCCTCGTCCGCGAATCTGTCACCGGGGTCAAACACCTACTACTTGCCGGTGATGACCATACGAGGGTGGTTACCTTCTGCCACACCTACATGCATTCGGATCCCCACCTTCTCAGCCAGCTCAAACATGCGATCCTGACTGGTGTACGCGCTTTTGAACGTCACGAGTCCGCGGTCATCGAGCAAGCCGCGGCAACGTTGCTCGACGCGCTGGACACGGCATTGCGCATCGTCGCCGACTATTACCGAGAGCTGGCCGAGCAGACCCATCACCACGGAATCGCCGATTTGGCCATGAGTGCCGAGGAAGTGATTCCGGTTGACCGGGGCATTCCCGGCCACGGTGGCCCGTTGGCCATTTCCTGAGTATTTTGCTGCCGGCCGCTCCGTCAGCGACTCGCCCAGACCATGCCGCGCTCGATGATGGTCCGGATCTGCGGTATTTCGAAATCCCTCAGGTTGTGCCCGACGGTGCAAACGAAGACCCGTCCGGATCCCCATTGGCGGGTCCAGACCGCGGGGCAGGTCACCGGTCGGTTCCACGGGGTGTCGGCGGACGCGGAAAGCGTGGTCGTGGCAAGCACGTCGTTGTAGTCATCACTGAGCACCCAATACTGTTCCGCGCTCAACGTGATGTCTGAAATCCCGGCCATGATTGGGTGATCCGGTGCCGTCACGATGATGTCGTGCTCGACGAAGCCGCCGGGATGGGCGACGAACTGAGCGCCGACCAGCTGCAGGTATTCGACGCTGGCCCGGAAAGAATCGATGATGCCCCCGTGCCAACCGGCGAATCCGGTGCCGGCCCGGACGGCATCGCTCAGGCCGGCCAGCTGGGTATCGCTGATCTCGTCCATCGTCCAGCACTGAACGATCAGATCGAGGTCGGCCATCAGCGCCTGGTCTGCGTAGGCGTCGAGGGAATCACGAACCTCGACTTCGAACCCGGCCGCAACCAATGCGGGCAACATCGCATCGGACATCGGTACGGGCCGATGTCCCGGCCACCCACCCCGGACTAGCAACGCTCGGCCTCGGCTCATCGGGCTATCCTCGCATGCCGGGTGAGCGGGGGCCAGAGTTTGCGCAAACAAGGGACGCGGTGATGCGATTCTGTTGTCGCTCCGATGATTTCGCCTCGATCCACGAGACGTGGTTTGCGCAATCTCCCCGACGCGGACATGATCGTGCCCATGGGCACCAAGATTCGTCGCCGCCCCGCGGGCGCGCCGACGCTGTCCGCGATCGCGGACGCAGCCGGGGTCGCCGTGCCGACTGTGTCCAAGGTGCTCAACGGGCGCAGCGATGTCTCCGAGGCGACGCGCATCAGGGTGACCGATCTGTTGCGCCGGGCCGGGTATTCCTTGCCGGACGACAAGGGCGAGCACATCGACATCACCGACTTCGGACTGGTCGACCTGGTCGTACCCGGTATCGAGGGTTCCTGGGCCACCTCGATGCTGGCGGGGGTGGAGGAGGTGGCGTCCAAGTCCGGACGCGACGTGATCGTCACCCTGGCCAAAGAAGTCCGGGCCGGCGAGGCAAGTTGGGCCGACCGGTTGATCGCCCGGGGTTGCCGTGGCGCCGTACTGGCCCTGGTGACGCCCACGACGGCCCAACGCCGGCTGCTGTCTTCGGCGAACGTCAGGCTGGTGATGCTCGATCCCGGTGCCGAACAGGTCGATGGAGTACCGACCGTAGGAGCGTCCAATTGGGCGGGCGGCTACTCGGCCACCGAATACCTGATATCCCTTGGGCACCAACGAATCGGAGTGATCGGTGGTCTCGCCGCCCACCGGTACGGCCGGGCTCGGGTGGACGGTTACGGCTCCGCCCTGCGTACGGCCGGGCTGTTCACCGATCCGGAGTTGATCCGTGAGGCGGACTGGACACGCACGGGGGCCGCGGATGCGGCTGATCAGCTCCTATCGCTCGCGGATGCCCCGACGGCGATCTTTGCCTGTTCCGACCGGATGGCGTTGGGCGTGTACGAGGCCGCCGCCGCTCGTGGACGGTCCATTCCAGGTGATCTGTCTGTAGTCGGCTTTGACGATCTGCCGGAGGCCAGGTGGCTGACCCCCGCACTCACCACCGTCCGTCAGCCTGTCCGCGAGATGGGACGGGCCGCCGCGCGGATCCTGTTGCAACTGCTGGGCGGCGAAGAACTCGAATCGGAGCGGTTGGAACTGTCGACCGTTCTGGTCGAACGGTCGAGCACCGGGCGGCCGGCTCGTCGATCACCAACATTGCGCAACTAATCCGCCCGCCCGTCGAAGAGTAATCTGCCCGGAACGTCGCCGATGGTTCGGTTCAGCACGTCGCCGACGTACCTTGCCGGCTTGCCCGTCCCATGCCGCGAACACGCCCCGACACCTGCCTCCTGACCGGGTCATCGCTCGCCGCCGGCCGGCCATCGCCCAGCCTGCACCGCGCCGAGAAGCGTTGCCATCAATGGAATCGTCGGCAGGCTGATGGGTGACGAACGCGCCACGCGGGCACTGGCCGAAACGCCGGAGTAAAGCTGAGCAAAAGCTCAGAATGCCGGTGCGTGAGGCCGTCTGTTCGAGGCTGGCCGACTTGACCACATCGGTCTTTACTTTCTCAAGACCTTAGACCAAATGGATGAATACGAAACGTTTCGCAGGCTATCGATTGACTACCGGTGCTGCCCCATCGATAGTTCATCTCAATCACAGAGAAGTGAGGTACCGATGTCGCCATCCGATGGCCAGGCGTCGGAGTCGTCGCCGGTCGCCGAAGGGGTGGCAAGCGGACCGACTCCTGACAGTGGAACAGAACGGCACGACCCGGCAGCGGCTCCGCTGCTGAGGATGACCGGGATAGTCAAGCGGTTCGCGGGAGTGACCGCTCTGGGTGGGGTGGATCTGGAAGTACTGCCGGGTGAAGTCCATTGCCTGCTGGGGCAGAACGGCGCCGGGAAATCAACGCTCATCAAGATTCTGGCCGGCGCACATCGTCCGGACGAGGGCGACCTGACCTGGCGCGGCGACATCGTGGAATTCGCCGATCCGGCGGCCGCGGTCAACCACGGCATCGCGACGATCTATCAGGAACTCGATCTGGTCGACGGATTGTCGGTGGCCGAGAACATCTTCCTCGGTCACGAAAATTCCACCCTCGGATTCACCCGCCGAGGTGCCACCGCGGCAGCCTCTCGGGCTCTGCTCGAGCGGCTGGGACATCCGGAGATCTCGCCATCCACCGAGGTACGCCGATTGTCCATGGCGCAGAAGCAGATCGTCTCGATGGCCAGAGCGCTTGTCGCACGAGGTGCGACTGCTCATCATGGACGAGCCTTCTGCCGTGCTCGATCCCGAGGAGGTGGAGAGCCTGTTTCGGCTGGTCAACGATTTGAGGCGAGAAGGCGTTGCGGTGCTGTACATCTCGCACCGCCTCGAAGAGATTCGCCGGATCGGGGATCGGCTCACGGTCCTCAAGGACGGACGGGCCGTGGCCGTCAGTCTGTCCGCTCGGGACACCAGTACGCGGGAACTCATCCAGCTCATGACCGGACGTTCGATCGAGTATGTCTTCCCGACCCGGCCGGGGGTGCCCGCCGCGGCGCCCGTAGTCCTCGCCGTCAAGGATCTGACCAGGCGCGGCGAATTCAGCAACGTCTCCTTCGACGTCAGGGCCGGCGAGATCGTCGGGCTGGCCGGGCTGGTCGGAGCCGGCCGGACCGAGGTGGTGGAGACCATCTTCGGTGCTCGCCGGTCTGATTCCGGATCCGTGCGAGTGGACGGCCAGCAGGTCGGGCGCGGGTCGGTGCCGGGAGCGGTCGCAGCCGGCATTGGCCTGTGCCCTGAGGAGCGAAAGGCCCAGGGGCTACTGCTGTTCGAGCCGGTCTGGGTCAATGTGGGTGCGGCATCGATGAAACGCTTTGCCAGTGCCGGGTTCACCCGCCGCAAGGCGGAGCGGCGAGCAGCGATGGCGCAGATCAAGACTTTGGACATCAGACCGGCCGATCCGGACCGGGTGATCCGGACCTTGTCCGGCGGAAATCAGCAGAAGGTCGTGCTGGCGCGGTGGTTGGAGCGTGGCTGCCGGGTCCTGCTGCTCGACGAGCCCACTCGCGGGGTGGATGTCGGCGCTCGCTCCGATATCTACGCCGTCATCCGCAGCCTGGCCAATTCCGGAATTGCGGTAGTCGTCGTGTCCAGTGAGGTGGAAGAGGTATTGGGTCTGGCCGATCGCGTGCTGGTGATGGCCGACGGAATGGTCGTCCATGCCGGACCGGCCGATGCGATCGACGAGCACGGAGTTCTGGATCTGGTCATGAAGGGGCATGCAGCATGAGTCTGAGCACACAGGTCACCGATCCGAACGGGATCGGCGAGCCACCGCCGCGGGAGCCCGGTCGGCCGCGACGGTCTTTCATGGCCGGCCCGGCGGCCCGGCACCTCGGTCTGGTCGCTGCCTTGCTGGTCCTGTGCGTCATCGGCATGATCACCGCCGGCGACAGGTTCGGCACCGAGTCCAACATCCGCACGATCCTGACCCTGTCGGTGGTCATCGGGGTGCTGTCGGTAGGGATGACTTTCGTCATCATCGGTGGCGGTATCGATTTGTCCGTGGGATCTCTCGTCGCACTGGCGTCCGTCTGCGCCACCACCGTGAGTGTGCAGAACATGTCCGGATCATCGTGGTGGTTGATCGCCCTGGTGGCCGTCGTCGTCGGCACCTTCTGCGGCATCGTCAATGGCGTCTTCATCGCCTTCGGGCCGATCGTGCCCTTCATCATGACGTTGGCCACCATGGTCGCCGCCAAGGGTCTGGCCGAGGCGATCTCGAGCAAGAAGACCCAGGTGATCAGGGACGACTCGTTCAAGAAATTCTTCAACGCCTCGGTGTTCGGCGTCCCGGTCCAGGTGCTGGTCTTCGTCGTCGTCGCTGCCCTCGGTTGGCTGCTGTTGAACCGCACCACTTTTGGTCGCCGCACGTATGCGATCGGCGGCAATCCGGAAGCGGCCAGGCTGGCCGGCATCGGAGTGCGGAGCCAGACCGTCGCGCTGTATGCGTTGATGGGGTTGTGCTGCGGAATCGCCGCCATCGTCATCTCGGCCCGTACCAATTCCGGATCGTCGAACCTCGGTGGTGGCTATGAGTTGGACGCCATCGCGGCCGTCGTGATCGGCGGCACGTTGCTGACCGGCGGGCGCGGCACGATCGTGGGCACCGTGCTGGGCGTGCTCATCTTCACCACGCTCAACAACGTCTTCACCCTCAACAACCTCGATACCTCGACCCAGCAGGTGGCCAAGGGGGCGATCATCGTGATCGCCGTCCTGCTGCAACAACACCTCGCCCGTTCGCAGCTGCGGTCGTGACCCGGATGTCCTGATCGAGCCCAGCGGTAGAAGCCGCTGACAGCAACAGATCCCAGACTTTGACTCAGCCGATCCGTCCGATCGGCATTCAATCGAACGCGAAATGGAGAGAGCATGCCCGAACAAGATCAATCACCGGCTGATCCACCCGTACGACCGTCCCCACCCCCGGGGACAGTCGGCCGGAGGTCATTCCTGTTCGCCGGTCTGACTTTTGGAACCACCGCCCTGCTCGCGGCCTGCTCGTCGGGCAGCAGCGCGGACGCCAGCACGACAGCAGCAGCCACCACCTCGGCCGGCTCCGCCGCTCCGACTCTGACCACCATCGGTTCGACAGCAGCCGGCACCGCCGGGAATACAGGAGGAAAAGTGATCAAGATCGGTTTTTCGGCGCCCGCGGCGGATCATGGCTGGATGGCCGCGATCACCGACCACGCCAAGAAACTGGTGGCGACCTACCCCGACGTCCAGGCCAATTTCGTCGAGGGCACCAACGATGTCAACCTACAGATCTCCCAGGTCGAAACCCTCATCAACGCCAAGGTCGACGCCATCGTGATCCTCCCGTTCGACGGCGCCCAGATGACCGATGTCGCCAAGAAGGCCACTGATGCCGGCATCGAGGTCGTCAACGTCGACCGGGTCTTCGCCTCGCCGTTCGCGTACCGCACGTACATCGGTGGCGACAACTACGGCATGGGCGTTTCTGCCGGCACCTACATCGGCCAGAAACTGAAGGACGCCAAGGTGACCGATCCAGTGATCGCCGAGATCCAGGGCATCGCGAGCCTGCCGCTCACGGTGGATCGGTCGAAGGGCTTCGCGGACGCGCTCAAGGGTTTCGGTTTCAAGGTGTCCAACCAGGTCGCCGCCGAATTCACCGCGGACTCGGGCGAGTCGGTGACCGCGAACCTACTGCAGGCCGCACCGAAGATCGATGCGATCTGGAATCACGACGACGACCAGGGCGTCGGCGTGCTGGCCGCGATCGAAAGTGCCGGGCGCAAAGAGTTCTTCATGGTCGGCGGGGCCGGCTCGGCGAACGTCATGCGTTCGATCAAGTCGGACGACAGCGTCCTCAAGGCGACCGTCATCTACCCGTCCACTCAGGCCGCGTCGGGCATCGAGTTGGCCCGGCTGCTGGTGCTGGAGAAGGGTCTGAGTGACCTCCAGGAAATCGAGGTCCCGAAGAGCTTCACCCTCTATTCAGCCGTGGTGACCAAGGACAACGTCGACCACTATCTGCCGTCCGCCTTCGAGTCCTGATCCGCTCCAGCGCTTTTCCGTTCTGCTGATCTGAATCACCCCTCCCCCTACCCGACGCGGCTGCGCGCGCCCGGGCGATTCCCCAACCCTGAAAGGACTTCCATGTTTGGTCCCGCGAATCCCCGGCCCGGCGCGATGCCGGCCGGCGGAGGCGTCCGAGTGGCCCACCAGCGGTGGGGTGGACGGGATGCCGCAGCCTCCCGTCCGCTCCACCTCCACTCCATCGCGACCCGATTCCTGGCCGTGCTCAGCGCATTTGCTCTGATGATCGTCGGCGCGGTGACCATCGCGCCGGCGGCCGGCGCGGCGCCGATCGCGCCCCGCGCCGTGCAGTCGTTGTCCTCCGGACCGAAGCTGATGCACACCGCGGACGGCGAATACCAGGTCCTGGTGTTCTCCAAGACGGCCGGTTACCGGCACACCGACGGGATCGCAGCCGGCATCGCCGGGATCACCGCACTGGGGCTGGAACACGGCTTCACCGTGCACGCCACCGAGGACTCCGCCGAGTTCACCGCGGACAACCTGGCGAAGTACGCGACGGTCATCTTCCTGTCCACCACCTCCCCCACCGCCGCAGCTCTGCTCTCCGCCGACCAGCAGAGCGCCCTGCAGCACTACGTCGAAGGGGGCGGCGGTTGGTTCGGTATCCACGCCGCCGCCGACGCCAACTACGACTGGCCGTGGTTCGGTGGCCTGATCGGCGGCAACGCCTACTTCCTCCAGCACCCCGCGATCCAGCAGACCAAGGTGCTGCTGGAGGACCGGGTGCACCCCGCGACCGTCGGCCTCGGTGACGAACTGACCCTCACCGACGAGCTGTACGACTTCCGCGCCAACCCGCGCAACAAGGTCCACGTGCTGGCGTCGCTGGACAACACCTCCTACACCGGCAGTCAGATGGGCACCGACCATCCGATCGCCTGGTGCCAGGACTACGACGGTGGCCGGTCCTTCTACCTGGGCCTCGGGCACGACGCCACCAACTGGACCAATCCGGCCTTCTTGCAGATGGTGACCGGTGGCATCGAGACCACGTCCGGGGCGGTGCCGGCCGATTGCGGTGCCTCAGTTCCAGCCAACTACGACCTGGTCAAGCTCGACGACAACACCTTCGACCCGATGCAGCTCGACGTGTCGGCCGACCGGAAGGTCTACTACGTCGAACGCGAGGGCCCGATCAAGGTCATCGACCAGACGACCAACCACACCAGCACGGTCGCCACGCTGAATGCATTCACCGCCAACGAGTCCGGCGTGCTGGGCATGGCACTGGACCCGAACTTCGCCACGAATCGGTTCATGTACGTCTACTACTCCCCGAACACCAGCGAGAATGTCGACCAGCTCAGCCGATTCACCGTGGCGGCGGACGATACCTTCGTGGCCGGTTCGGAGAAGGTGGTGCTGAAGGTTCCGGTGCAGCGCGCGGAATGCTGCCACCACGGTGGCTCGATGGTGTTCGACAAGAAGACCGGTGACCTGTTCCTGGCTACCGGCGACAACAGCAACCCCTTCGCCTCCGATGGCTTCGCGCCCCTGGACCAGGGAGCGGGCCGGGCCTACTGGGACTCAGAGCGCACCGCGGGCAACACCAACTCGCTGTCCGGCAAATTGTTGCGCGTCCACCCCGAGACCGACGGCAGCTACACCGTTCCGACAGGCAACCTCTTCGCCGCCGGCACGGATAAGACCCGTCCCGAGGTGTACGGCATGGGATTCCGGAACCCGTTCCGCATCAACATCGATCCCAAGACAGGAACGGTATTCGTCGCCGACTACGGCCCCGACTCCGGTCAGGCCGACCCGAACCGCGGGCCGCAGAACACGGTCGAGTGGAACATCATCGCCAAGCCCGGCAACTACGGCTGGCCGTACTGCACCGGCCCGAACAATGCCTACAACCACTGGAACTTCCAGACCAAGCAGTCCGGCGCGAAGTACGACTGCGTCGGCGGACCGGTCAACGATTCCCCCAACAACACCGGGCTGAGCCAGCTGCCGCCAGCCATTCCGGCCACCATGTACTACCACTACAACGCGGCCGAGAGCTTCCCGGAGGTCGGCGGCGGCGGTGCCCCGATGGCCGGACCCATGTACCGCTTCGACGCGACCAACACGTCCGCGTCCAAGTGGCCGGCCTACTGGGACGGCAAGGCGATCTTCGGCGAGTGGAACAACAACGTCGTCTACTCGCTCCTGGTGAACAGCGACGTCACCAAGCTGGAGAAGGTCACCCCGATCCAGCAGGCCAAGCTCGCGGCCGACCAACGCTCCATCAAGATGATGGACGCCAAGTTCGGTCCCGACGGCAGCCTCTACATGATCGACTGGGGTTCGGGCTGGGAGAACAACGGCGATTCCGGCCTCTACCGAATCGACTACATCGCCGGCAACCGGTCGCCGATCGCCCAGGCCAGCGCGGATGTCGATTCCGGACCAGCGCCGCTGAACGTGCAGTTCTCGAGTACCGGATCTCGCGACCCGGACGGCGACACGCTGACGTATCACTGGAACTTCGGTGACGGACAGACGTCGGACGCGGCCGCGCCGGCCCACACCTTCGCAGCTGGTCAGTACGACGTGCAGCTGACGGTGACCGACGGCAGCGGCAAGACGGGGGTGTCATCGGTGACGATCGTGTCGGGCAATAGCCGGCCGACCGTTACCATCGCCGGCCCGCCGGACGGCGGCTTCTTCCAGTTCGGGGACCAGATCAAGTACGACCTCACCGTCAACGACGCCGAGGACGGGTCCACCACCACCCACACCATCTCGTGTGACCTGGTGCAGGTACAGAACCTGCTCGGGCACGTCTCGGGGGCGGACAGCCATTCGCATCCGATGAGTCAGACCACGGGTTGCAACGGCACCATCGAGACCCTGGCCGATGGCGGGCACGGTGGCGACGTCCACCTGTTCTGGGTCATCGAGGCGTCCTACACCGACAAGGGTGGCGCCAACGGCGTTCCGGCCCTGACCGGGACCACCTCGGTCGTGCTTCAGGACAAGCACCACCAGGCTGAGCATTTCGACACCACGGGACGACTGGCGGGTTCGACGTCTACCGGTGATCCAGGCGTGACGATCGAGGCGACGTCCGATACTGCAGGCGGCACCAGCAACATCGGATACATCGAGTCCGACGACTGGATTGCCTTCAACCGGGTCAACCTCACCGCCATCGATTCGATCTCGATGCGCGTGGCCTCGACGGTCGACGGTGGCGCCGACTTCGACATCCGGTGGGGCGATCCCGCCACCGGACCGCTGTTGGGCACCATCCACGCCGACAACACCGGTGATTGGCAGAAGTACGGAAACTTCAGCACAGCCCTGGTCAACGCGCCCACCACGACCGGCACCATCTATTTCGTGGCCCGCAAGGCCGGCAACACCGGCTCGCTGATGAACGTGAACTGGATCGACTTCATCGGTAAGGGGGCGACCGCCAACGAGCGGCCCACCATCAGCGCCGCATCGGTGACCCCGACCAGCGGGTTGGCTCCGGTGACGGTGCAGGCCAGCGCCGCCGGTACCGACCCCGAGGGCGAGAAGGTGAGCTACCACTGGGATTTCGGAACCACGGATGGAGCAACGGCCGATACCGCCCAGGCGCAGTACAACTACACAGTGCCCGGGACCTACACGGTGACCTTGACCGTGAGTGACCCGGGCGGGGCGCACGCGACGCAGACCTTCAGCGTCAAGGTCAACGCACCGGCCCAGGGCTGCATCGGCGACCTGTCGGACAACTTCGACGGCAATGCATTGAGCCCGACCCGTTGGTCCGTCATCCGACAGAACCAGGACCTGACCGTTGCCGATGGCGCACTGCACATCCCCACATCACTGACCGACCTGTACGGTGCCGCGGTTGGGGTGCCGAACATCGTTCTGCAGGACATGCCGGGAGGTGCCTGGCAGGCGACCACCAAGGTCGACGTCAAGGCCTACACGCAGTACCAGCAAGCGGGTCTCATCGTGTATGGCGATGACGACAACTATGCGAAGTTCGTCGTGCAGGGTCGGACCAGCAACCAGGCCGACCGGATCTTCCAGTACGCCCATGAGGTCGCGGCGAGTCCGAGCGAGTCCAACAGCAAGGCCCTGGGCCTGGCTCTCCCGGACACGGTCTATCTCCGGATCACCAGCGATGGCACCAACATGATGCCGTCCTACTCGACCGACGGGGTGGCCTGGACCGAAGCCGATTCGACTTGGTCCTCCTGGGCGACCATCGACAAGACGACAGCCTCGCTGGGCGCACATCCGAAGATCGGTCTGGTGTCCTTCGCCAATACGGTCGGGACCGTCACCGATGCCGCGTTCGACAGCTTCACCCTGACTCCGGATCCGTCTGCGAAGGTGGCCACTCCGGACGACGAATTCGACGGCAGCACGCTGAACAGCTGTCGCTGGTCGGTGCTGCGCGAGGACAAGAGCAAGTACCAGGTTGCCGGTGGCAGTCTCCAGATCACCACCACTCCAGGTGAATTGGACGCCAGTAACAACGTCCTGCTGCAGGATCAGCCGGCCGGGAACCACTGGGTGTTGGAGACCAAGGTCGACGGTTCGGGTCTGAATCAACATTTCCAGCAGACGGGTCTGGTGGCCTACGCGGACGGCCAGAACTACGTCAAGCTCGACTACATCACCGATAACAATCCGGGTGCCGCCCTACAGCGGCGTTTCGAATTGCGAACCGTCGTCGGCGGTGTCGTCGGGAACCCGCAGCCAGGTGCCAGCAATCTGAGCGCCGACACCTGGTATCTCAGGTTGGAGCGGACCGACAACAACTTCACCGGTTACTACTCGGCCGACGGCATCACCTGGACCAAGTTCTCCGAAGCCGTGGCCAACATTCCGGTTGCCTCGACCGGCAAGGTGGGCGTCTTCGCTATCGGCGTCGACCAAGCTTCGGCCGGATCGGCCAAGTTCGACTACTTCCACGTCGTCGGCGCTACCGCCGACACCGTGGCGCCGGTGACAACGGCCACCGCAACTCCGGCCGCCCCCAATGGTCAAAACGGCTGGTACACCGGTGATGTCAGCGTGGCCCTGGCCGCCGTCGACGGCGGCACACCGGTCTCCGGCGTGGACGTCGTGCATGTCTCGGTGGACGGCGGGGCATCGGTGGTCTATACCGCACCCCTCACGATCACCGGGGACGGCAGCCACTCGGTCACCTATTCCGCGGTCGACAAGGCCGGCAATGCCGAAGCAGTCAAGACTCTCGCGGTCAAGATCGACTCGGCGGCACCGGCCACGTCCGCGACGGTCACCGGGGACGACCCGTCCACGGTGACACTGACTGCGGTGGACCCGACTTCGGGCGTGCTGAGCACCGAATACCGGATCAGCGGCGGGTCGTGGACCGCCTACACGGCAGCGGTTTCGGTGGCCAAGACAGCGGCCGATCAGACGGTGGAGTTCCGGTCCACCGACAAGGCCGGGAACGTCGAAGCGCCCGCCTCGATCGTCATTCCCAAGGCGGGTGACACCACCGCCCCGGTCACCGTGGCATCGCTGAATCCGGCGCAGCCGAACGGGGCGAACGACTGGTACGTCTCACCGGCGGTGCTGACTCTCTCGGCCGCCGACGGCGACAGTGGCGTCGCCACCACCGAGTACGCCCTGGGCGACGGCGCCTGGACCAGCTACACCGGTCCGGTCACCGTGGATGTCGAAGGGGCACAGCAGGTCCAGTTCCGCTCCACCGACAAGGCCGGCAATGTCGAGGCCACCCACTCGACCCCGGTCAAGCTCGACACCACGGCACCGGAGACTGCGGCGAATCTCGACGGTGACCAGATCGTGGTCGTCTCGTTGGTCGTCTCGGACGAGACCTCCGGGGTGGCCGCCAAGTCCTACCGGATCGCCGGTGGGGCCTGGAAGACCTATACCGGATCGTTCACGGTCGCCCGTTCCGCGGTGGCGCAACTGGTGGAGTTCCGTGCTACCGACAAGGCTGGCAACACGTCCGCCGTTCGCTCGGTCACCATCGCACCGGCCCAGGTCGTCCTGAAGCCGTCGGTGACCACGCTGACCGTCACGCCCGCTCGGGTGCCGGTCGGGGCCGCGGCGGTGGTCACGGTGGCCGTGGTCTCCGCGGGGACGTTGGGCGCAGAGCTGGTGACGGTCTACGACGGCCCGACCCTGATCGGGGCCGGGGTGCTCAAGAACGGCAAGGTCGCCATCTCCTTCGCCGACTTGGCCGTGGGCAACCATTCGTTGACCGCCCGGTTCGCCGGGAACGCCGCAGTGGCCGAGTCGGTGTCGGGCAGCAAGGTGCTGACGGTGGACAAGGCCACCTCCGCAGTCGCTCTGGCGACCGGGAAGATCAGTCAGTCGTTCGGCACCGCCACGCCGGTCGCCCTGACGGCAACCGTCAGCCTGAACAGCAAGCAGCAGGCAGCGGGTGCCATCCGGTTCCGGGACGGTGGAAGCGTGATTGCCAACGTCCCGGTGGTTTCCGGGAAGGCCACGATCAAGCTGGCCCGGACCCTGTCGGTCGGCAAGCACTCCATCACTGCGGTCTTCGTACCGACCGATGCCGGCACCACTGTCGGGGCGACCTCACCGGTCGTGGTGGTGACGGTGGTCAAGGCCGTATCGACCACAGCGCTGAAGTCCAGCGTGTCGAGCCAGAAGGTTGGCAAAACCGTGACCTTCAAGGCCACGGTCACCCTGGATACCAAGCAGCAGGCCACCGGCAGCCTGCAGTTCGCCCTCGATGGTAAGAAGGTGGCGACGGTAACGGCGTCCAAGGGTGCGGGTTCCTACGTGCTCCCGTCGTCGACGAAGGTGGGCTCGCACCGCGTCGTGGCCACGTTCGTGCCGACCGCGCCCGGCTCGGTGATCGGCTCCAAGAGTTCGACGGTCACCGTGAAGATCACCAAGTAGTTGCTCCAACTCCGGTGCTGGGGCGGCATATCGCCGCCCCAGCACCGATACCCCTGAACGCGCAACGTCTTCTGAAGGGACCCATCATGGTTCGCCCGATCACCCTGTTCACCGGTCAGTGGGCCGACCTCCCGTTCGAGAAGGTGGCCGAGCTGGCCGCCGGATGGGGCTACGACGGGCTGGAAATCGCCTGCTGGGGCGACCATCTCGATGTCTGGCGGGCGGCGGAGGAGCCCGGCTACATCGCCGGCCGGCTGGAAATACTTGATCGACACAACTTGAAGGTGTTCGCCATCTCGAACCACCTCAAGGGCCAGGCGGTGTGCGACGACCCCATCGATGGCCGCCACCAGGCGATCCTGCCGTCCCAGGTCTGGGGTGACGGGACGGCCGAGGGGGTCCGGCAGCGCGCCGCCGAGGAGATGAAGCTGACCGCCAGGGCCGCAAACGCGCTGGGCGTGGACACGGTCGTCGGCTTCACCGGCTCGTCGATTTGGAAGTACGTGGCCATGTTCCCGCCGGTCTCGCAGGCCCAGATCGACGCGGGGTATCAGGATTTCGCTGACCGCTGGAATCCGATCCTGGATGTCTTCGACGAAGTCGGGGTGAGATTTGCCCATGAGGTACATCCCAGCGAGATCGCCTACGACTACTGGACAACCGTCACCGCCCTTGAGGCGATCGGGCACCGCCCGGCCTTCGGCCTGAACTGGGACCCAAGCCATTTCGTCTGGCAGGACCTCGACCCGGTCGGCTTCATGTGGGATTTCCGTGACCGGATCTACCACGTCGACTGCAAGGACGCCAAGCGGCAGACCGGGAATGGCCGGAACGGCCGGATGGGCTCCCACCTTCCGTGGGCAGACCCGCGACGCGGCTGGGACTTCGTCTCCACGGGGCATGGGGATGTGCCCTGGGAGGCCAGCTTTCGCATGATGAACACCATTGGCTACACCGGCCCGATCTCCGTCGAATGGGAGGACGCGGGCATGGACCGACTGGTGGGCGCGCCCGAGGCACTCGAATTCGTCCGGCGGTTGGCCTTCGACCCGCCGAGCGCATCGTTCGACGCGGCCTTTGCCAGCCAGCCGACGGGATAGGTCCTGCCGTCCTCAGTCCGGCACGGGCGTGGTCGAACGGCCGCGGATGTCGGACCACACCAACCAGTCCAGAGCTGCCGCGGGCGCGGTAGCTCTGGACTCCCCTCGGCTTGCTCCGGCGAAGTGGCGCTGACCGCCGGTAGCGCAGCTGGTGGAGCGTTGCTGACGTCCGCGCCCATCTGCGAACATGACGTCGGCTGATGCCAATGGATCTTGCCCCACTGATCGGGGACCTCGCGGCGGAGACAGCTGTGCTGGATTCGCTGCTCTCGGACCTCCGCCCAGCGCAATGGCGGCTGGCTACCCCGGCCGCCGGCTGGAACATCGCCGATCAGGTCAGCCATCTCGCGTTCTTCGACGAGGCAGCTCTGCTCGCAGCCACTGAGCCGGACACCTTCCGACGCGAGGCGGCAGAACTCATTGCCGCGGGCTCTGACTACCCGGACCGAGTCGCGGCACGACACCACGACCGAGACGGCACTGACCTGCTGGCGTGGTTCCGCGACAGCCGACGGGCGCTGTTCGCAGGCTTCGCCCGTCTCGACCCGGGAATTCGATTGCCCTGGTACGGGCCGGATATGGGGCCGGCCTCTGCCCTCACCGCCCGCCTGATGGAGACCTGGGCTCACGGTCAGGACATCGCCGACGCACTGGGAGCGGAACGGATTCCGTCAGCGCGGTTGAAGCACGTCGCCCACCTCGGCGTGCGGACCATCGCCTTTGCCTACGAACTGCACGGACGACCGGTGCCCAGCACACCGATCCGGGTCGAGCTCGTCGCCCCGGACGGAAGTACCTGGACGTGGGGTCCGGACGATGCTACCGACCGAGTCACCGGAGACGCGCTGGACTTCTGCCTGCTCGTCACCCAGCGCCGGCACCGCGACGATCTTGGGCTTGCCGTGGTCGGCGACACCGCCGCCGATTGGATCGGGATCGCCCAGGCCTTCGCCGGCCCTCCGGGACCAGGGCGAGAGCCGTTGCCGCGGAACACTTGATGCCCGCACTGGTTTGCAGGTTGGTTTGTCCCTGAACGCGTCGGCGGAGCCGTAGGCGTTAGCCCTGGTCGAGAGGCGGTTCGGGGTGGGATGCCGCTGGTTCGTCCAGGCCCCAAGGATCATCCATGCTCGCCGTCATGGCTCCACCCCCGCCGATCCGGGTGATGACGAGCTGCCGGCGCAAGCAGCCGCGTCGCCAAGCGCAGCGCGTCAACTGCGGCGTTGGATTCGAAATCATTGTCGAAATAGACGTACACCGCTGTCAGTTCCGGATACCAGCCTTCGATTCGAGTCGCCCACTGCTTGATCTCGGGGTCGGTATAACCACTGGTGTACAGCTGTTGCGAGCCGTGCAACCGGACGTAAGCGAAATCGGCAGTCCGACGATCGATGACCGGGAACAGCCCGGCGGTGTCGGCCAACACGATCGCAATGCCGAACCGGTGACACAGGTCGTAGAACTGCTCGCAGACAAAGGACGGATGCCGAACTTCGATCGCGTGCCGCAATCTGGTGTCGGGTGCCAGCACCTGCGTCGAGGTCACCGGATCCTGGCCGAACCGGGTGCGGAGGCGGTCATCGCATTCCTCGGCCAATTGGCCTGCGGCCCAAACGGTGGCGGGCAGCAACGAGAAGAACCCCTCGACGCGCTCCGGGTTGAATCGCAGTGTGGGTGGAAGTTGCCACAGGAATGGGCCGAGCTTGTCCTCCAGTGCCAGCGGCCCGGAGGCGAGGAAGTTGGCGAGCGGGACGCGCACGTCCAAGAGCTTCTTGTTGTGGGTGATGAATTTGCCGCCCTTGACGGCGAACACGAACCCGGCCGGGGTGCTGGCCCGCCACTGGCGGTAGCTGCTCGGCCGTTGCAGAGAATAGAAGGAGCCGTTCAGCTCGACCGTCGTCATCTTCGCGGCGAGGTAGGCGAGCTGCCGTTTCTGCGCCAGCCCGGGCGGGTAGAAGTTGTTGCGCCAGTGCGGATAGTTCCACCCGGATGTGCCGATACGAACTTCAGGTGAAGGTTCCTCACCGGACATCAGGCCTCCACCTTTCCTGTCGACTCCCCTGCCACCCTTACCCGGACAGGTGCCGAGATACGCATGGCCGCGGATTGAGATGCGCCAAGGCGTCGATATGGACGGTGGGTAGGTCGAGCGAAGGCTCAGCCGTCCTGCCGGAGGCGGATCCAGCGATATCCCCAGCCGTTCAGCTGCAGGTTGCGCAGGGTCGCGGTAGGCCGCGGGTAGGGGCCGTCGGCGAACATCTCCCACGGGCGGTTCACACCCGGCTGCCGGCCTACGTCGACCACAACGGCCTCATCGGCCAGGTTGTGCAGCAACAGGATGGACCCTTCGGGGGCGTCGAAACGGTGCACCAGAACCGACGCCGACGCCGGGATGTCCAAGACGGACCAGGTGCCGGCCCCGATCTCCGGGCATTCCCGGACCACCCCGATCAGTTGCTCGAACCAGCGCAGCAACGAGTCCGGATCCCGCTGTTGCCCTCGAACGTTGACGGCGCGGGCGCCGTACTTCCCCGTCAGCCGGACCGGGCTGACCAAAGCCGCGGGATCGGCAGAGCTGAAACCGCCGTTGGGGCCGTCGTCCCATTGCATGGGGGTGCGCAGAGCGTCGCGCCCGGGCAACGTCAGATTTTCGGCCATCCCGATCTCCTCGCCGTAGCGAATCACCGGAGTGCCGGGCATGGAGAACTGCAACGCATAGGCCAGTTCGATGTGGCGACGGTCTCCACTCAGCATCGGGGCAAGCCGACGCCGGATACCCCTGCCGTACAGCTGCATGTCCGACTTCGGCGCGAACGCGGCGAAGGTGCCATGGCGCTGTTCGTCGGTGAGCCGGCTCAGATCCAATTCGTCATGGTTCCGCAGGAATGTCGCCCACTGCGCCATGCCTTGCAATGCGGGCAAGGTGTTGAGCGATTCGACCAGCGCCTCCGCCTGTTCACGGGCCAATGCCAGCCACAGCCGGGCGTTGAGCAGGAAGGAGAACAGCATGTGGGCCCGGTTGTTCGGCCCATCTGGCGTGGTACCGGTGTAATTCGGTATCTCCGTGGGCGCGACATTTGCCTCGCACAGCAGGACCGCGTCGCCGGTGCGCCACTGCAGGTCTTGGCGCCAGTCATCGAGGATCGAAAAATCCTTGGGGCCGGGATCATGTCCGGCGGTGACCTGCTCCAGAACAAATGGTGCGGCATCGACCCGGAACCCGGAGACCCCCAGCTGCAACCAGAAGCCCATGACCTTCTTGACCTCGGTACGGACGGCGGGATTGCTCCAGTTCAAATCCGGCTGGAAGTTGTAGAAGCGGTGGTAATACCACTCCTGGGCGGCGTCGTCGAAGGTCCACGTCTCGGTCTGCTCGCCCGGAAACACGATGCCCTGCCGGCGATCCGGTGGCTCCTGCTTGCTCCAGACGTACCAGTCGCGGTACCGCGAGGACGGGCTGGAGCGGGCCGATTGAAACCAGGGGTGTTCATCCGAGGTGTGGTTGACCACCAGGTCGATGATGATTCGCATGCCCCTTTCGCGGGCCTGCAGCGTCAATTCGGCGAAATCGCCCAGACCGCCGATCCGAGGGTCAATGGCGTAGTAGTCGGTGACGTCGTAGCCGTCGTCGCGGCGAGGCGACGGATGGATCGGATTGAGCCACAGACACGTCACACCCAGTCGGGAGAGGTAGTCAAGGCGGCTGATCAGTCCCGGCAGGTCACCACATCCGTCGCCATCGGAATCCGCGTACAGGTCCACCTGGACGCAGTAGACAACGGCTTCCTTGTACCAGCGCTCCGACATTGCGGCCTCCGTCTTCTGACACTCGTTCAGCAGACCACATTGATATCGGATGGCGGGATCCCGGCACGTCGCGGGGCCCGGGGTTGCGGGCGTCGAGCAAACCCCGATCGGTGGATGTTCGATGACGGACGTAGTCTTTCCGGTACTCGGATGTGCTGTGTGCGAGGAGTGTCGATGAACGCACCTGTCGTAGTGGTGACCGGGGCCAGCGGTGACATCGGTCGAGCGGTGGCGAAGGCTTTCGGCGCCCACGGCATCTTCAACCAGAAGTCGTCGGACCGCGATGCCCAGGTGCGGGCCTCGCAGCACCAGGGATTACTAGGCGCAGCAGGCGGTCTCGGGCTGGCAGCGGCCGCATTTCTGGTCGGTCGCCGCCGATGAGCCAGGACGACAACGAAGGCATCGCCGATCCGCCGCCCGCCTACGCTGGGCACGACGCCCGCCGTGGCAAGAAAGGCGAGGCCAGGCTGCCACCGGCCATCGCGGTGATCGTCGCAATCGCCTTGTATGCCCTCCTTCCCCAATCGCTGTTGGTCGGTCCGAGGCTGCTGATCCCGACATTGGAGCTGGTCTTGCTCATCGTGGTGGTCAGCACAAACCCATGGCGGTTGAACCGGCAGACCCGGATCACCCGGTTGGCGTCGCTCGCCCTGGCAATATTGATCGTGGCCGCCAACCTCGTCGCGCTGGGCCTGCTCATCCACGCCCTGGTGGTGGCCGAGACCAAGCAGGCCGGCCAGTTGCTACTGGCGGCGTTGCAGGTGTGGGCGACCAACGTCATCGCCTTCGGGCTGATCTATTGGGATCTCGACCGCGGCGGCCCCGTCGAGCGGGTCCGGAAGGAGCGGAACGAGCTGCCACTTGCCGACTTTCGGTTCAGTCAGGACGAAAACAAGGACACGGTAGTGGAGGTCTCCAACGGATCCAGCGAGGTCGCCGACTGGATACCGACATTCGTCGACTACCTGTACGTGTCGACGACCAATTCCAGCGCCTTCAGTCCCACGGACACCATGCCGTTGACCAGCCGCGCGAAGATTCTGATGGCCACCCAGGCCACCGCGGCGCTCTTGACCTCGTTGCTGGTGATCGCCCGCGCCGTCGGCGCACTCAACTGAGCAGGCTCACAACCCGTTCAAGCGAGGTAGCCGGGAAGAACACCCACGCGAACGGCTTCCAATGGCAAGCACAACCCGCGAACATAGCGGACCGGGTAAGCAGAACGACAGTAGCTTTTGATAGATCAGCGTGGCACTGATCGCTTCGACACGGTCGGCCGACCCTGGTCGAGACCAGAACGCTCTGCTCACGCCTGAGCTACAAACGCTACTGACTGACCGACCGCGCGTCGGACTGACTTCGCGCTTCAGTCAGATGACCCAGGCCGCACCCCGCAGCAGCCACCTAGGATCGTGCTGGCGCGCGCGTCAGGCGGCTGCGAGGGAGGAAGCGTGGACCCTCGACGCTTGCTGGGTCGGGATCGAGAACTATCGGTACTGCGCGGCATTTTCGCCGGTGCGGAGCGGGTCGGGTCGGTGCTGTTGATGATCGGCGAGCCGGGAATCGGGAAGTCCGCGTTGCTGGCGCAGGCGCAAACCGAGGCAACGGAGGCCGGTTTTCGGGTGCTGTCCGCGTTGGGCGTTGAAAGTGAGATGCACTTGCCCTTCGGCGGTTTGCATCAGATCCTGTCCCCGCTGATGGGATTAGCGGGCGGACTCCCCCGGAGTCAGACCGACGCGCTGTTCACCGCACTGGGATTGTTCGACGGGCCGCGGCCGGATTTGTTCCTGATCGCGGAGTCGGCGCAGCAGCTGCTGCGCCTGGAGAGTGCACTGCGACCGGTGTTGATCCTGGCCGATGACCTGCAGTGGCTGGATCCGCAGTCGCACCAGGTCATCACGTTCCTGGGGCACCGGACCGTGGTGACCGGTATCAGTGTCATCGGTGCGTCGCGGATTGGACACGAGGGCCTGTTCATGGAGGCGGGGTTCCCAGTTCTCAGCGTGGCCGGCGTCGACGAACGCGACGCCGACGCCATTCTGAATCGACACCCGCGGACCCTGAGTGCAGCCGATCGCCGGAGCATTCGTCAGCAGGCGCAGGGCAATCCCTTGGCCCTGCTGGAGCTTCCAACGGCCTGGACCCGCTCGCCGGGCACGGTTGACCATCCGACGTTGTCGGCGCGGCTGGAGCGGGCATTTGCCGGGCGGATCGAGGACCTCCCGGACGCAACCAGGGACGCATTGTTGTTGGCCGCGACCGACTCGTCCAGCGATCTGGCCGAGGTGCTCTCCGCGACTTCGGCCTTCACCGGCGAGCCCTGCCCCAGTGCGGTGCTGGACCGGGCTGAGGCAGCCGGGCTGGTGAACATCGCCGGGCGCTCGTTGCAGTTTCGTCATCCGCTGGTGCGCTCGGGTGTGCTGCAGCGGGAGACGGTCGCGCGACGTCAGCTGGCCCACCGGGCGTTGGCCGACGTGCTGCCGGAGGGTGAACCCTTCCGTCGAGCGTGGCATCGGGCGCAATCGATCACGGGACCCGACGACAGGATCGCGGACGAGCTGGAAGCGACCATCGGTGATTCGCTGCGCCGGGGAGCGGTCCTGTCGGCCGTCTCGAGTTTGGAACGCGCCGCCCAGCTGTCCGGTTCGTCGGCACGGCGTGGTGAGCGGCTGGTTCGAGCCGCGGCCTACGCCTTCGAGGCGGGGCGCCCGGATGTGGTGCGGCGCCTACTGCGTGATGCCTCCCTCGCCGACCTGGACGGACCGGATCGGGCCAGGGCTGCGTGGTTGAGCGAGGTACTCAACGAGGACGTCGGCAGTAGTCCCGGTTTGGTGCTGGAGCTCTGCGCGTCGGCCAGTGATGCATCGGCCGCGGGCGATGTAGGCCTGGCGCTGAACCTGTTGCTGGCCGCTGGGCTGCGCTGTTGGTGGGCCGACAATGGCCTGGACGCCCAGGCCGCCGTCCTCCGCGGATTGGACGCGCTGGCCACGGCTCAGGACGATCCCCGATATGTGGTGGCGGTCGCCATTGCCGAGCCGGTGCTGCGCGGCGCCGAGGTGCAGGCTCGCCTGGCCGGAGCCGCATTGCACCGGATCACGGACGGCGATGCGCTCCGCACCTACGGCATGGCCGCGTACGCGGTGGGTGATTTCGTGCTGGCCACCGATCTGCTCGACCGCGCCGAGCAGCGGTTCCGCGAGGACGGACAGTTGGGGCTGCTGCCGGTGGTGCTGGCCCTGCAGCTGCACATCCGGTTGGACCTGGGCGACTGGTCGGGTGCCGCGTCGGCAGCCGAAGAAGTGGAACGTATCTCGCTGGAGACCGGGCAGGACGTGTACGCGGTCAACAACGTGCCGGTCGAAGCCCGCGGCATTGCGCTGCGCGGCGACTGGCAATCCGCGCTCGAGCTCATCGCCGCCCCGGAGGCCGAAGCGGTACGCCGGCACCTCAACGACCGGGTCTGCCTGGCCTACCAGACCCGGGGGACTGCGTTGCTGAGCGCCGGCCGTCCGGACGAGGCGTTCGCCTGTTTGGCCAGGCAGTACGAGCCGGCCGACGTCGGTTACCACCTGCGGGAATCATTCGGTGGTGTGGCGCTGCTGGCCGAGGCCGCGGTGGAATGCGGTCGGGTCGCGGAAGCTCGCGTCATCCTCGCGGTGTTGGAGACGGTCGCGGCGCTGACCCCGTCCGCGCTCCTGCACGTCAATCTGCTCTACGCCCGGGCCGTGCTGGCCCACGCTCCCGACGCTGAGCGCCATTTCCTGGCGGGTCTGGCGCGCGACCTGAGTCGGTGGCCGTGGCTGCATGCCCGGTTGCTGCTGGAATACGGGCGCTGGCTGCTCGGCGCTGGGCGGCTGGAAGCGGCCGGAGAGCACCTGCACCGAGCCGATGCCGTTTTCGCCTCGATGGGCGCCTCGCGGTGGTCGCACCAGGCCACGGCCGCCCTGCGCCAGCTGCGGATCGCCGCCGCCGACGGACGCTACGAACCCGGCCCGACCGGATGAACCCGGCGACCGGAACCGGGCGCGAACGCGGCCCGATCCAACGAACCGCGCAACCACGACGTGGAGCGCAGCGGCAGGCCGGCCTGATCGGCCGGGAGCACGAGATGGGCGTGCTCGCCGACTTCATCGTCCAGAATTGCCGACGGCGGTGCTGCAGTGCTGGTGCACGGCGATCCCGGCATCGGCAAATCGCAGCTACTGCGCAGCGCGGCCGCACTCGCCGACGATGCCGGCTGGACGGCCTTGGCCGTGACCGGGATCGAAACCCAGACCACCTCGCCGTTCACCGGACTTCACCTACTGCTCGATTCGATGCTGTCTGCGCCGAACGAAATCCCGGCGGTGCAGGGGCGGGCCATCCGGACGGCGTTCGGCCTGACGCAAGGACCACCGCCGGAGTTGTTCCTGGTGGCCCTGGCCGCCCTTTCGCTGCTGACCGAGAAGGCGGCGGCAGGTCCGATCATGCTGGTGATCGACGACATGCAGTGGCTGGACTCCTCGACCAACGATGTGCTGGCCTTCTTGGCCCGCCGGATCAGCCAGGACCCGATCCTGATCGTCGGCGCCGTGCGCTCGGGACACGCGGTCCCACTTTCCGCCGCGGACCCGCACCAACTCGAATTGCTCGGTCTGGACGACGAAGCCTCCAGACAACTGCTGGCCGACGCCTCCGATGAGGTGCTCCGCGATCAGGACCCGATCCTGCGGGCGGCGGCCGGCAACCCATTGGCCCTGATCGAACTTCCCTTGGTCTGGCGGAGTCACGACCGGGTCGGCGACAACACCCCGACGCCACTGACGGCGCGTCTGGAACAGACTTTCGCCTCCCGGATCTCGGAACTACCGCCGCTGACCCGTGATGCGGCGCTCATCGCGGCGGTGAGCACAGAGCAAGACCTGGCCGACGTGATCGCCGGCACCGCGGTGCTGGCCGGCCGGCCGGTCACCGCAGCGGTCCTGGAGGCGGCCGAGCACGCAGAGATCCTGCGATTCGACGAGCTGCACGTCCGGTTCCGGCATCCCCTGATCAGGTCAGCGGTCCTGCTGAGTGAGGGCGTCACGCGTCGCCGGTCGGCCCACGCCGCCATGGCCGAAGTGCTGGCGCATCAACCGCACCAACGTTCTTGGCATCGCGCCCAAGCAGCTGACGGACCTGACGACGACGTGGCCGACGATCTGGACCTCGACCATCTGGAGAGCATCCGGCGGGGTGCCGTCATGGCGGCCATCTCCGCCCTGGAACGTGCTGCGGAATTGACCACCGATCCGGCGTTGCGCGGCCACCGCCTGCTGTTGGCGGCCCAGCACGCCTTCGGTCTGGGTCGGGCGGACCTGGTCGACAGACTGGTCAGCGTCGCAGAGCAGAACGCGCTGTCCGCGCTGGATCAGGCCCGGGCGCAATGGTTGCGCGAGATCTTCGATGACGGGGCCCCCGGGGATGCGAACCGGGTGTTCGCACTGTGCGCGACCGCCGAGCAGGCGCATGCCGCGGGCGATGTGGACCTGGCCTTGAACCTGCTGCTCAGCGGCGCCATGCGCTGCTGGTGGGCCGATACGGGCCCGTCGGCGCGAGCCCGGGTCGCGCAGGTCGCGGAGCGGCTGCCCGATGTCCAGACGGACCCGCGCTGCATCGCCGTGGTTGCGGTCGCGGAACCATTGCTGCGGGGCAGCCAAACGCTGGCCCGCCTGTCGAAGATCAGCGTCGATACCGTCGAGGACGCCGAGCATCTCCGGCTGCTCGGGATGGCCGCGCGGGCCATCGGGGCGGACCCGCAAGCTGCGGATTACTTCGCCCGAGCGGAGACGAAACTGCGAGCCCAGGGTCGACTGGGTTTGTTGTCCCATGTCCTGGCCATCCATGCCGCCGTTCGTCTCGACCTCGGGGATTGGCAACGGGCGGCCGAAAGCGCCGAAGAGGCCCGAACCCTGGCCCGGGATACCGGGCAACCGGTGTGGACCAATGGCGCAGCGGTGCAGGAGGCCAGGAAGGTCGCCCTGTGCGGCGACGTCGGGGCGGCCCTGCAACGGGCCACCGAAGTTGAGCGTGACCCTGCCATCCGCGGGATCAACGATTTCATGGCCGGCGCGCAACTGGCTCGCGGCACAGCTCTGCTCGCCGCCGACCGGCATGCCGACGCCTACGACGCGTTGGTCACCCTCTTCACCCCCGGCGACCCGCATCATCACCTCCGCGAACAACTCAGCGGCATCATGGACCTGGTCGAAGCGGCCGTGCACTGCGACCAGCGAGCGGGAGCGTTGCGCATCCTGGCCAGGATGGAAGCGTTGGCTCGGGTCACCGACTCCCCTGTACTGGCCACCCAACTGCTCTATGCCCGGCCGATGCTGGCCAATGCCGCTGAGGCGGAAGAGCTGTTTCTGGTGGGACTGCGCCAAGACCTCACCCGGTGGCCGTGGGTCAGGGCCCGCATCCAACTCGCCTACGGCTGTTGGCTGCGCCGCCAGCGCCGCGGACCAGAATCCCGGGAGCCGTTGCGGCTGGCGCTGGCCACCTTCGAATTGATCGGGGCCACGACCTGGGCCGCGCTGGCCCGCCCGGAACTCCGAGCCGCCGGGGAACGCATCGATCCGCCGACCATCAACTCGCCCGCTGCGCTGCTGTCCACCCAGGAACTGCAGGTCGCCCAGCTGGCCGCAGCAGGACTGTCGAACAAGGACATCGGCCAGCGACTCTTCCTTTCGCCCCGCACCGTCGGCTCCCACCTCTACCGCATCTTCCCCAAACTCGGCATCCGATCCCGAGCCCAGTTGGCCTCGCTGCTCGGACCCGCCTGACGGCGGGGCAACATAGCGAGCAATGATCTTTCTCCGGCGGCGCGGGCGCAGCTGCGCTCCGGCCGACCCGAGTCGCATGACTGAAGCCGCCAGCCAACCGAGGAGCCTATGGTCAGGGTCGGAGGAGAAGCGATGGCCTTGACAGCGCCGCCCAGGGGCAGCACCCCGGCACAGCACCAGCGCTCACCGGGCGGCCACCCAGGTCCGGTGGTGGGCCGCGAAGCCGAACTTGCGATGCTGGCCGACGCCGTCTCTGCCATTGGCGGCCAGAGCACGGCGTTCCTCGTTGTCGGTGAGCCCGGTGTCGGCGTCAGCACGCTTCTTCGGGCCGCCACCGAGCAGGCCGCATCCGCTGACTGCATCGTGCTCACGGCCACCGGTAACGAAAACGAAGAAGCACTGCCCTTCGCTGTCCTGTATCGCCTGCTTCGATCAATTCTCGGGCGGGCGGAGAGTCTCCCGCCGGTGCAGCGTCAGGCGCTGCAGATCGCATTCGGCTTGGCCGCCGGGACGACTCCCGATCCGTTCCTGGTGGCCCTGGGCACCCTGAACCTGCTGACCCAGTCGGCCACCGTTCGCCCCACCGTCGTCGTGATCGACAACCTGCAGTGGGTGGACCCCGCCAGTACCGAGATCCTGACCTTCGTGACCCGCCGGGTGTCAGACGTCCCCGTCGTGTTGCTGGGTGGCCTGCGGCAGGGATATTCCACCGCTGCTTACGAGAAGACCTTCCGCCAGGTGACTCTCGAGCGACTCGACGATCACAGCGCCCAACGGCTGCTGGGCCACGCCGCAGCACATCTCACCCAGGAGCAAAGCGCGCAGATCCGCGCCCTCTCGGTGGGCAACCCCCTGGCTCTGCTGGAACTGGCCGCCAACTGGCCGGCCGCGCTGCAGCTGCCGGACTCGCCGGGGCGGACGCCGTGGATCAGCGCCCGGCTGGAACAGGCCTTCCTCGGGCGATTCACCGACCTACCGGCCCTCACCCGAGACGCCCTGCTGATCGCCGGGATCGACGAGACTCATCAGCTGTCCGAGATCCTAAGAGCTACAGAGCTTTTCACTGGCCAGATGGTCACAGCGGCGATCCTGGACCCGGCCGAACAATTGAGCCTGCTCCATTTCGACGAAGTCCACGTCCAGTTTCGGCACCCGCTCCTCCGGAAGGCCATCACGCAACGGGAATCCGTTGTGCGTCGCCAGGCCGCTCATCGTGCCTGGGGGGGCGCCCTTTCGGAACCGACCGCGCGGCGCGCCTGGCACCGCTCGTCCGCCGCCACTGGGCCCGACGACTCCGTCGCGGACGAACTGGAAGCAGTCGGCCAACAGGCCGCCGCTCTCGGTCAGTTCCCCGCGGCGATTGCCGCCCTGGAACGGTCGGCGGCATTGACCACGGGCTCGGACGCCCGCGCACGGCGCCTGTTGATCGCCGCCGAACATGCCTGGACTATCGGCCGCAAGGCCGACGGCGAGTCTTTACTGGTCGCCGCGCAGCACAGCGGAATCAATGGACTGAACAGCATCAGGGTGGAGCTGCTTCGGGCAGCGCCGATGGCCGGCATCTCCGATGACGGCACGGCAGTCGCCCGGTTGTGCGACATGTACCAGCAGGCCGCCGACGCCGGTGAACACGACCTGGCCGTCAGAGCCCTGACGATCGCGGCACAGCGTTGCTGGTGGGCGGCTGTCCCGGCGCCCGACCGCGCCCGGGTTGCGTCCCTGGCCGGCCGGTCCAACGCGGCGATACCGGACGCCCGTTGCGTCCTCGCGCTCGCCCTGGCCGAACCTGTCCGGCAGGGCACCCAGGTCATGGCCCTGCTCGACGCGATGGATCTGCCGGCCGTGACCGAGGGTGCGCAGTTGCGCGTCCTGGGTTTCGCGGCCCATGCCGTTGGCGATCTGGTCCGCGCCGTGGATCTGAGCGGCCGGGCCGAACTTGCACTGCGCCGGCAGGGCCGAACCGGCGCACTGGCCCATGCTCTCGGCGTCGGATCAACGGCTCGCCTGGATCTGGGCGACTGGGACGGAGTGGCCGCCAGCTCGGCAGAAGGTTCTGCGCTGGCCGCCGCGGCCGGGCAACTCATCGGCAGCGCCGGCGCTGCCGTCAATCGGGCCCGCTACCTCGCACTGCAGGGAGATACCGCCTCGGCGCTGCAACAGGTCGCCGCGGTGGAGTACGACCCACTGCTCAGGACGCTCAACAACTTCCTGTGTCGCGCCCAGGTCGTCCGGGGCATCGCCTGGATCTCGGCCGGCCGACATGCCGATGCCTTCCATACACTCAAGCGGGTTTTCGATCCGAACGATCCCAGCCACCATGAACGGGAGCAGTTCGGCGGCATCATGTATCTGGCCGAGGCCGGTGTCCGGTGCGGCCAGGGCGAGGCCGCCCGAGCAATCGTCTCCGACGTGGAAACCCTCGCGACCATCACCGCGTCACCGCTGTTGATCGCCCACCTGCTGCAGGCTCGAGCGGTGCTGGCCGACGATCAGGACGCCGAGCGGTTCTTCTTGGCCGGCCTGGGCCACGACCTGTCCCGCTGGCCCTGGATAGCGGCGCGGCTGCAACTGTCCTACGGCAGCTGGCTACGCCGTCAGCAGCGCAAATCCGACGCGCGTGTGCCGCTGCGGTCCGCGCTGGACACCTTTAATTCGTTGGGGGCGACCGCCTGGGTCGCGCAGGCCCGCGGCGAACTGGAGGCAACCGGCGAGCACCGGGAACTGCTGGGAGGCAACGTCTCTGCGAAACTTTCAGCACAGGAGTTGCAGATCGCCCAGCTGGCCGGTCGGGGCCTGTCGAACTCCGAGATCGGTGAACAACTCGACCTGTCCCGCCGCACCGTTGCGTCGCACCTCTACCGCATCTTTCCCAAGCTCGACATCACGTCGCGCACGCAGATCGCCCGTGCGTTGGGCGATCTCGCGCAGGCAAGTCAGCTGTCCGGCAGATAGGTCCGTCAGCAAAGGACCCGAACCCATCGACATGGGGAACCGCTTCATCTTTGGACCCAGCTCTCAGGTGCAGTCAAATGACTGCGGCCCCGGCGAGGGCGTGCCCATAACGTGTTATTAGGTCAGAACAATTACCCCCCAAGGAGAGCCGCCATGAATCGACTACCCGACAGCGAACTGGTCATGGTGCCAGGAGGGACGCTGATCACCGCGACGCCCGACGACGGCCGCGCCCTCGCCTTTCTGCTCGCCCGGCACAGCATCCACAACATCCAGCCCGATCTGGACGTGCTGAAAGGCGGCCGACCCAACTACGCCACCAGCCCGGACAGCCTGATCGCCGCCAGCCAGGTCGTCGCTATCGAGTTCCAAACCATCGCCGCCGCGAACAACTACTGGCGCAGCTGACTTGTCCAACGCTGCCGATGAGCCCCGCTGACTCCAGCGGGGCTCATCGGAGTCCCCTTCTCGGCCGCAGGGTTCACTGACGAACGATCAATACGGTTTTCCCCGGCGAGCGGTGCGGCTGGGCGGCACTCAGGAACGCCTGGCGACCGCTGGCCAGTGGGAATGTTTCAGCGATAGCGACCTGGAGTTGACCTTTGTCGACCAGGTCAGCGATGGCCGCGAGTTGGCCGCGGTCCGGCTTCACGATGAAAAATGTTGCGGTGATGCCCAACTCAGCGGCTCGCTCCTGCGATGGCGGTGCCTGCAGGGTGATCAGCCGGCCGCCCGGGCGAAGTACCGCAAAGGACCGGTCGAGGGTGGTGCCCCCCACCGTGTCGATCACGATGTCGTAGACGGCGGGTGCCACATCGAACAGCTCATTCTCGAAGTCGATGACGGCGTGCGCGCCGTAACCGCGGACGGTATCTGCGTCCTGCGCCCGCGCGGTGGCTACGACGTGAGCGCCCAACCTGCTGGCCAGTTGGACGACGAACCCGCCCACCCCGCCGGCACCGCCGTGGACCAGCACCGATTCCCCTGACCGGCACCGCGCGTGGTCGACGAGTGCCTGCCAGGCGGTGAGGGCTGGCCAGCGGCGTGGCGGCGGCCCGCACATGGTCCACGGTGTCGGGCTTTCGCGATAGCACATCGGCAGGTACGGCCACGAACTCCGCGGCGGCACCGTCGCGGTCGAAGGGAATGAGGCCGTACACCTCGCTCCCGACCTCCAGATCGGTGACCGCAGCACCCACCTCCGAGATCACGCCCGACACCTCGTGGGAAGGAATGATCGGGGTGCGGTCGACCCCGTTTCGCGTCCAGGTCTCGTCCCACGTCAGCTCGGCGAAGGTAATGGCCGCGGCAGCCACCTGGATCAGCACCTCATCCTCGGCCGGGGTCGGTCGGGGTGCCGTTTCGTACCCGAGGGTTTCGGGCCCGCCTCGTCGGTGGGCGCGCAGCGCCATCATGGTGTCCATGTCGTTTCGGTCCTTCCCTGGCATTTGGAACCCCACTACAAGTTAGGACGCTCCCGCGGTTCGGGCTTCAGTCACCTGACGCAAGCCGGATGGCCGCCGGCACAACAGGATAGGTGGGTCGGCACGTCCACTCAGTGATCGGAATATACAGATGACCAAACCTCCAGTTGTTTTCATCCATGGGCTCTGGCTTCACGCCACGTCTTGGGATCCATGGATCGAGCGGTTCGCCGCCCGGGGTTACCGGGCGACGGCGCCAGGATGGCCGGGAGACCTGCCGACGGTCCAGGAAGCACGCGACAATCCGGACAGCGTGGCCGGTTACGGAATCGAAGAGGTGGCCGGTCATTATGCGAAGGTACTGGCCGACATGCCGGAGACACCGATCCTGATCGGCCACTCGTTCGGCGGGATGATCGTCGAGAAGCTATTGGGCAGCAATCATGGCGTAGCCGGAATCGGTATCGACGCCGCGCAGATCAAAGGGGTCCTGCCGCTTCCGCTGTCCTCGCTACGCGCAACGCTGCCGGTGTTCAAGAACCCGGCGAACTCCCACCGGGCGGTGTCGCTGACGGCGGCCGAGTTCAAATACAGTTTCGGCAACGCCATTCCCGAGGAAGAATCGGACGCACTGCACGACAGATGGACGATCCCATCGCCCGGAAAGCCGCTCTTCGAGGCGGCCGTCGCGAATTTCTCCATTCATTCGCCGGCGAAGGTCGACACCGGTAACGAAGGACGCGGACCGCTGCTGCTCGTGATGGGCGGACAGGACCACACCGTCCCCGAAGCAATTACGAAGTCCACGCTCAAGCAGTACCGCCATTCCTCCGCCGTGACCGACCTGATCGAATTCCCCGATCGCGGTCATTCGCTGACCATCGACGGTGGCTGGACCGAAGTGGCGGACGGCTGTTTGTCCTGGCTCGGCAAGCAGGGCCTCTAATTGGACGACGCTCCCGTTGGCCGGCCCGGCCAGTCTGCGCTTGTCTAGTGGTTCTTGGCCCAGGCCGCAGCTTTTCGACGGCTGGTGTCCGCCCGGTTCTGCTCCCGGGCATACAGCAGTCCGTAGGTGAACCCGTTCTCACCCGGGTTGTCAGCCGTCCGGGTGGCAAGTCGGCGAAGCAGATCGGCGGCGACGACGCCGTCCTGATGGTCACCCAGGATGTCCTGCAGCCGCTGGTAACGCTTGACGCTCTTTCGGGCCTTCTTGCCCAATACGCCATGAGCAAGTTCGGCGGCGTAGCGCGCCCGTTTGCCGGCCTTCCGGGCGCGATGCAGTTCCGCGTCCCCGTGGGTGCTCAGGCCGGCCGCAAGATGCTTGTCGACCTTTCGAGCCGCCCGGCGAACCTCCTTGGTAGCCGGGTAGCCGCTCGATCGGCTGCGATGGTGAACGGTGGCTCATCCGCCCACTGGCCGCTGTCCCGCAGAAGCGCTGCGTATCGACGGCCGGTCATGGCCCTGTCCAGCACCGCCTGGTGCCGTAGTTGCTCCCCCAGCAGATACTGCTCGATCCCGGCCGCCACCGGTCCCAGGACCAGCTCGTCGGGAAGTGCATCCACGGCTGCGGCAAATCGCGCCCGCTGGACTTCCCGGTCTCGTACCTCACCGAGCAGTGCTGCATACCAGGACAACTCGGCATCGAACGCCGCTGCGCGGTCCGCGTCGAAGTAGTCGGCGAAGATCCGCAGGGTAGAACGGAGCCGGCGGGTGGCGACCCGGGTGGGATGGATCCCACCCAAGCCTCGGCGCAAGGTCATGTCGCCAAGGAGGAGAGCGTCGTCCTGCTCGGCAAGATATCGCCGGATGACCTCGCCGGCAGTACCGCGATGAGCCCGGGCCTCGACCGGGCCCACACCCAGTGCGGCCGCCACCTTGTTCGGACTCGCCGAGGCGGTCAGCCCGGACTTGATCAGTTTGCTGGCCACAGCGTCGAGATCGTCGGTGTTACCGGCTGGGCCGAGCTCGGCTTCGATCTCCCGCCACGTGTTGACGGCGGCAGCATGCCGGCCGGGCGCAACCGAATGGACCTGGTCGTCTGCAATCTCGATGATCACCGCACCGTCGGCATCCAGGATGCGGTGCGCGACCCTGCTGGTCCGCACAGTCACGATGCGTCGCAACGGTTTCCCGCGCCGCAACCCAAACGTCAGCTCGGCCAATTCTTTGGGCACCGCCCTGTCGCTGTCGGTCGGACCGAGGCCGATCTCGGTGCGGGCATCGCCGGTGGGCACCTTCAGCTGCCAGCCATCGTCCACCGTCCCGGTGCGACGGCGCAGGGTCACCCCACGGGACAGCAGGTCGTGCTGCTCGGTGTCGAAGTACAGGCTGTTCAGCTCGATGCTGGCGGGCTCGACGCCGCCGCTGCGCGGCAGCACCGACTTGAGGTCAGGCAGCTGGTACTGCGGGTCCGCATCGAACTTCAGCTCACGCTCCAAATGCTCACTGGCCACTGAATTCTCGCCTTCCCTCGATTTGACCGTTGGAGGACTGCCACTCCTGCCCGTATCAGTGCCCACTAGCTGATCCGTCGACACGTCCAGCCCGGCTGGCGGTGCGGCGATCGATGTCGAGGAGTCGGCCGGATCAGCGCTCGGACCGGGTCAGGCCTGCAGATTCTGCACGGCCGAGGTGAAATGTGCCATGGCATTCCGGTAGAGGCTGGGTCCATAGGACACTCGGGCGATACCCAGCTCGCGCAGGGTGGCCAGGTCCAGTTCGTCGCTGACATTGCCATTGATCGGACCGGGTAGCTCGGTGATCAGAGTGGCAAGATCCGTCTTGCCACGTACTCCGATGGGATAGATGCAGTCGGCCCCGGCATCCCGATAGAGCCGCCCACGCCGGATGGTCTCGGCGAGCCGATCGGCTCCGGCATACCCGCTGGTCGGACGAAACGTATCGACCCGGGCATTGATGAAAATGGGGACGCCGGCATCGTCGGCCGCCGAACGGACCGCGGCCAACCACTCTGCCTGGACCCCGGTTTCGACGAGGCCACCGGCTCGGTGGTCACTGTCTTCCAGGTTGCAACCAACCGCGCCGATCTCGAGCAGACTGTCGACCAGCTTCCTTGGCGGGAGGTAGTAGCCGGCCTCCGCGTCAACCGTGACCGGCACCGAGACGACCCGGGCGATCCGACCGGCGGCGGCGAACATCTCCTCCGGCGGTGCGCCCTGCCCGTCGGGATAACCCAGCATGGCCGTGATCGCCGCGCTGGCCGTTGCAATCACCGGAAAGCCAGCGTCGGCCACGATCTTTGCGCTTTCCGCATCCCACACGTTGGGCAGCACCAGCAGCCCAGCCTGGTGCAGCTCCCGCAGCTGCTCCGCTTTCGTCCTCAAGTCGGTCATGGTTCACCTTTCTCAGCGGGTCCTGGCAGTACAGACCCCGTGCGGCGGACAAACTGGTCGGTCTGGCGTCTGACTTCGCGTCCACGTCACGATTGTGCATTCCGAACAGAGCACATAGTGCACGATCCGATATGGACCAATCAGCCCACATCCGTCCGCCCTCGGCCCGACGGAACTACAAACGCGCGAGCGTCGGCGTGCCGACCGCGGTGGCCGACTCTGTTGAGGGAGAATCGGCCCATGACAAACACACGCGGCTCTGCGGCGCAGGACCAGGACGTCAGTGTCACGGCGGTCACGGTGACGATCATGGCCGGAGTGTTCCTCGGCCTGGTCGGTGTTTTCCACATCGGCATGGGCATCGTCGCCCTGGTCAACAACAACATCTACCTACACACCGCCAAATACACGTTCCAGTTCAACATCACCACCTGGGGTTGGATCCACATCATCGCCGGCTTGGTCGTTCTCGTTGCGGCGGTGGGACTGTTCACCGGCGCCGTCTGGGCCAGGACGATCGCGATCGCGGTCGCCGCGTTGAGTATCATCGCGAACTTCCTCTGGCTGCCGTACTACCCCTGGTGGGCCATCGTGCTGATCACCTTCGACGCATTCGTGATCTGGGCGCTGACCGCCCACGGCCGGGACATCACGAACGTCTAGGTCGACGGTCAGGCCGGCAGAATGTTGATGACCCGGGCCAGCACCACCACCAGGACACCGAGCGCTATGACCGATTGCATGGCCATCAGCGACTTGGCCCGACGGGTCAACGGCATGGTGTCCGTCGGGCTGAATGCGACCACGTTGGTGAAGGCCACGTATAGATAGTCCACGAACTCTGGCCGCCATTCTGGAGCGGCCAAGCCGGGGGTGGCCGTCTGTGGGAATTGGAAATCTGGATAGCGCAGGGCGTCCGAGAACCGGCCGGCCGGGCCGCCGCCATCGAACTGCCAATAGAGCAGACTGAAGGTGATGACGTTCGTCGCCAATGTCAGGAGGCCGGCCACCAGCAGGCGGCCGGCAGTCAGTTCCGCCCCATCGACCTTTCCGTTCCCCAGCACCAGGACCACCAGCCGCCCTGCGGCGACAGCGTTGGCCGTTGCGAGTACCCCGAACAGCACCAGGATCAACGGCCGGGCCTTGGCCGGCACCGGTCCAGGCCGGGCCGCGATCACCAACATGACTACAAATGCGATGGCCTCGACGGCCGGCACCAGCAGGGGCGGCCCGACGCGGTCGCCGCGAGGGATGACCACCTGCAGCACAGTCACCAAGGCGATGGCCACCAACGGCCACGTGTAGCTCTCCGGCGATCGCCGCAGCTGCGTCTCAGAACTCATTCCGACCCCCGCCCGCACCGCGAAGCCGCGCGTGCCTCTGATACTGACTGCCCGGTCATCCGGATGATTCCCCGATTATGGACCGTCAGCGGCCGACGACCACCGCGATGCACCACCCGCACCCGTGGATGACCGCTCCATTTCAGCTCGAATCGACCCCAGCTTGGCCCGCGTTGCTGCTGGCCGCCGATCCATCGGGATCCGATGCGGCGACCTTGTCGAATGTCTCAGTGAGGCTTGGCAGGTCGGCCACCGCCAGCAGGAAATGTTTGCGCCACAGTTCCTGCAAACGCAGGAGCAGGTCGGAGTCTTCCTCGAGGCGCAATTGATCGAGTTCGAACGCGTCGTTCCGGTAGATGGCGAGATCGTAGGGCGGTCCGACTGAGAGGTTGGCCCGGGCCGTGCTCATCATCGAACTGATCGCGATCTTGCTGGCCGTGGTCAGATCTGCATGCGCCTCGACGGCGACCTCCAGCATGAACTTGCCGTACTTGGTCTCGCCGATCTGCAAGAACGGTCTCTCCTCGGAGGGCCTGATGTAGTTGCCTTCGGGATAGACCATCATGATCTCCGGTTCGCCCCCGGCAATCTGACCGCCGAGGATGAAAGTCGCCGTGCCGTTGGCCCCCACTGCGGCGAGCGCATTCTGGTGTTCGGCCACGACATCCCGACTCACCCGACCGACGTACAACGCGGCCTCGAACATCCGCTTAACCGTGGCCAGGCTCTCGTGATCGCCCGGTTCCTGCAGGTCAACCTGCAGGCGATCCAGTACTTCCTGTGTGGTGGCAAGGTTTCCGGCCGCCTGCAGAACAAAGGTGCGGTCCGGGCCAAGTTGGAACGTATGCAGCTTTCGGTAGGTGTTCACGTCGTCGACTCCGGCGTTGGTTCTGGTGTCCGACATGAACACCAAACCCCTGTTCAAACGCATGGCCAGGCAATACGTCACGGTGCTCCTCAATCGGTCTACTCGGATGGCAACCCAGCCAATTGCGTCGGGGAGCGAGCGAGGCTGCGCCTGCAGCATAGGTTGTGATCGGACCTGTTGGTCCAAGTGGGGAGCAGAGTTCACCTGTCATTCAATGCCGAGTCTGTCCCGAGCCGTGGACCGGCACGACGACACGGCGGATCAGAGTTCGAGTGTCAGCCACAGCGAATCCCGCCACCAGGGCTCGTCGAGTCGAGTAGCGACTTGCCGACGGATCTCGCCAACTATCGGGCGCCGGGCCGGATCACACCGTCACCTCGGCTGGGCTACTTACTGACCGCATCCAGGTGTTGCAGTAAGTCGTGGGCGGCGAGTTCGACATCCTTGTGCCGCCATTCCGACGCCCGATAGACGCACGCGATCAGGCCGGTGCGATGGATCCGACGGAGGTCGCCGAAGGCGAAGGCGTAGCGGGCTTTGGTGTCGTCGGTGGCGCCCTCGGTCAGGCCCAGGTGCCAAGCGGCGTATTCGGCCCAGGTGTGCTTTTCCAGATACGCGTTCTCGGCCGCGGCGTTCGGTTGGACGGCACCCCAATCGCTGTCCAGGACGTACTGCTTGTTGTCGATCAGCTCATTGGCGTGGTCGACGGCGGCCGGGTTGAGCGAGTACGAAGCCATCGCACAACCCTAGATCAGCGGCCGCCTCAGATTCATAGACCCGCCCTCGGTTCAGAGATCCGCTGTTCTCCTGGCGCTGTCGACCTGCCTTGTCGGCCGGGAGTGACTCGATGTTCCCGAGTTCCGGCGGGGGAGCAGCAGTCCGATGATCGCGCCCGCCAGCGCCAGCACTGCCGCTGCCGCGACGGCGGGGCCGAAGCCGGCGCTGAAGGTCCGAGCCGAGTCGAGGCCGCCATGGGCGGTGAAAACGCCTGTCGTGATGGCGATCCCGAAAGCACCTCCCAGTTGTCGCGCGGTGTTGAAGGTTCCCGAGGCGGTGCCGATCGCTGCGACGGGAACAGCCCCGATGACGGCGCTCTGCGCCGCCGGGATGACCATCGAGATGCCGGCCCCCGAGATCAGGAAGGGGACGATCATTGCCGGGTAAGCCAGTCCCGACCCGGCAACGAGCGCGATCCAGCCGAATGCGATGGCGTGCAACAGTAATCCCGCCACAATCAGGGGCCGAGCCCCGACTCGGCTCACTTGGCGGCCGGCCAGCGGGGCAACCACGAAGAGGGCCGCCGTCCACGGTGCCAACAGAATCCCAGTTTCCGTGGGACTGTGCAGCAAAACCACCTGAAGGTACTGGGCGAAGAAGAACGCACCCCCGAAGATCGAAGCGAACAGCAGAAATCCGGCGGCATTACCCACGGAGAAGGCAGGCGCGGCGAAAAGTCGCATCGGAATCAGTGGTGCGTCCGTGCGCAGCTCCCACGCGACGAACAGGGCGAGAGCAACTGCGCCGCCGCCCAGGGCCGCGAGGATCCCGGGGCTGGTCCAGCCGGACCCGTTTCCATTGATCAGGGCCCAGACGAGCCCGAACGCTGCGGCGCTGACCAAGGCGATCCCCGCCCAGTCCAGCCGCCGTGGTGAACTTCCGCCCCGGTCCAGTCGCCCGAGAATGAGCGGGATCAGCAGCGCCGCAATCGGCACGTTGACCCAGAAGATCCAATGCCAGCTCGCGTTCTGCACGATCACCCCACCGATCAACGGTCCGCCGAGAGTGGCCAACCCGGTGATCGATGCAAACAGACCCAACGCGCGCGGTCGCTGAGCCGGCCCGAAAGCGGCGGACAGGATCGACAGGGCGGTCGGGGCGACGGCGGCCGCACCCACCCCCTGGACAGCGCGGGCCAGGATCAGCCAGCTCAGGCTCGGCGCCAGCGCGCAGGCCGCCGAGGCGGCCCCGAACAGCGCCAGTCCACCAACCAGGACACGTCTGCGGCCGTAGCGATCGCCCAGTGCGGCGCCGGCCATCAACAGGACGGCGAACGTCAGCGTGTAGGCGTTGACCGTCCATTCCAGATCGCCGATGGAGGCGTGCAAATCGAGTGCGATCGCGCGAAGCGCCGTGGTGACCACCAGAGCATCGAGCGAGATCATCAGGGACGCGATGGCGGTGAGTCCGAGCACCCAGCGCTGACTGTTCGTCATCGTCATCGGCTCTGGTAGCTCAGCAGGGCCAGACCGGCACCCACCGTGCGCACATCGACAAGGCGCAGCGCTTTGCCCCGGCCCGACCGGTCGAAGAGACACTCGCCGGCGCCGGCGACGATCGGATGAACCATCAACCGGACCTCGTCGACGAGATCGTGGGCCAACAGGGTGCGTGCGAGCCGACCGCTGCCGTAGACGACGAGGTCACCGTCCAACTCCTGCCGCAGCTTCGAAATCTGCTGCACCGCATCGCCGGCCAGCACAGTGGTGTTGTTCCACTCCGGGCTGGCCAACGTCGAGGAGACCACGTATTTCGGCATCGAGTTCAGCCGATCCGCCCAGCCGCCGACACGGGACGGCCAGCGACTGGCGAACGAGCGATAGGTGCGCGCGCCGAACAGCAACGCCTCGCTCCGCACGGCCTCCTTGAACTCGGCCTCGGCCCACGACTCTCGATCAGGCGCCGTGGCCGGGTCGAACCAGCCCCCGAAACTGCAGCCTTCATCGCCGGTCGGGTCCTGCATGACCCCGTCCAGCGTGACATTCTCGCTCACAACGATCTTTCCCATTGCCGTGTCTCCCGGGCCTCCGCAGCCGCCGCCTTTCGTCGGCCGTCACTGAGGTTGACGCCGCGATCTCCGGAAAAGAGGCGCCGATGGACCGCCCCTTTCAGCCCCCGGCCGGCGTCTGTACAAGATGAAAGCCGGACCAGATGCAGGAGAGGTGGCCAGGATGGAGTTGGCAGGAGTGGACCTGATCAGCAGAGCTCAGACCGGAGACGGCGAGGCATTCCGGGTGCTCACCGAACCGTATCGCCGCGAGTTGGAGGTGCACTGCTACCGGATGCTCGGATCGTTGCAGGATGCTGAGGATGCACTGCAGGACACGCTGTTGGATGCCTGGCGCGGCCTGTCGGGGTTCGACGGTCGAGCTTCGATCCGCACCTGGCTCTACCGGGTGGCGACCAACAGGTGCCTCACCGCCCTGCGCGCGGCCAGCCGACGCCCGGCCAAGGACTGGGACAGCCCGGGATTCGACCCGCCCGAGCCCACCCGACTGGGCGAAATCGTCTGGCTCGAACCATATCCCGATGCTCGTCTCGACGGGATCGGCAATCTGCCGCTCGGCCCCGCGGCCCGCTATGAGCGGCGGGAGTCCATCTCGCTGGCCTTCGTTACCGCCCTCCAGGTCCTGCCGCCTCGTCAGATCGCGGTGCTGATCCTGCGGGATGTCCTCGGCTTCTCTGCCCTCGAAGTGGCCGACATGCTGGACACCACCGTCGAATCGGTGAAGAGCGCCCTCAAGCGGGCGCGCGCCGGGCTCGAGCGCAGCAGGTCGACGGCCCGGCACACGTCTCCCCCGGCGGTCGATTCGGCCGCGGAGGAGGCGATCGTCGCGAAGTTCACCCGGGCGTACGAGAACGCCGACGTCGACGCCGTCGTGGCGCTGCTCACCGACGACGTCTTCATGTCGATGCCACCACTGCCCCTCGAATACGAGGGACGCGAAGCTGTTGCCGACTTCTACGCCATCATGTTCGGCTCGGGCCGCCGGTTCGAGCTCGTCCCGACCCGGGCCAACGGCCAGCCCGCGTTCGGGATGTATCTGCCAGGCCCCAACGGGGTTCGCCACGGAACGGGCATGCTCGTCCTCTCGCTCGACGGCGACCGGATCAGCGCCACCACCCGATTCGAGAACAGCCTGCTGCCCTGGTTCGGCTTGCCCAGGACACTGCCCGGCGACCCATCGGCATTGTCGAATCAACCCTGACCGTTGTTCAAACGCATTGTCAGAAAAGGATTCTGGGCAATCCGAAGTGGGCCGCGGTCGTCGAGTCGAACCGAATGACCTGACAGATGCGGTCGCCGGCGAGCCCGATCACGAGAACCCCGACGATGTGCAGATTCCCGGTGACCGGGTCGCGGCGGTATTCGCCCCAGGCGGGTTGATTGTTGGCCCGGACTGGAACGAGTCGGGCGATGCCGGCTCGATGACCGGCCGTGGCGCTGAAGAAGCGACGCGCGGCGTCGATCCCCTGATACTCGTAGGGCTGCGGGGGCATGCGCACCCAGATGTCGTCTGTCATCAGGGCCAGGAGGTCGTCGACGTCCAGCTTGGCGAACGCCGCAACGAAACGGTCCAGCAGCACCCGCTCCACGGGGCTGTCGGCCGGCGGTGGACTCGCACCCGCGGTGCGGGCTGCGTCCATCCGCGCCCGCGCCCGCTTCAGTGCGCTGGTCACCGCATCGGTGGAGAGCCCGAGCAACTCGGCCGCCTCATGCGCGCGATAGCCGAGAACGTCGCGCAACAACAGCACCGCCCGCTGGTTGGGCGGCAACAGTTGCACCGCAGAGACGAAGGCGATCGAGATGGCCTCTCGCGACTCGTAGCGAGCCTCGGGTCCCGGCAGGCGATCGGGCAGTTCGTCGAGCAGGGCATCGGGATACGGCTGGAGCCAGACCACTTGATCCAGGCCGGTCGGCTCCGGAGTCGCGGTTGGCAACGGCGTCGCCGCGACAGCCCGCCGCCCCGCTGCGCGCAACAGGTTCAGACAACGGTTGGTGGCGATCCGATACAGCCACGTTCGCACCGAGGAGCGACCTTCGAAGCCCTCCAATCCGAGCCACGCCGACAGCAGCGTCTCCTGTAGGGCATCCTCCGCGTCCTGCAGGGAGCCGAGCATCCGATAACAGTGGACCTGAAGTTCGCCGCGATGCGGTTCGACCAACTCGGCGAACGCCCGGCGATCACCACCGCGAGCCTGCTGGAGCAGTTCTACTGACATCCCCGCGCCTCCGTTTCGACCATCCTGTCACTACGTGTCGCTTCTCCTACTGACACCGAGCGCCCGCGGAACTGGTCACAGCGGGCAGCGCCTTCGGGCTCCGCTCAACCCGGGTCCGGCAGAAACTGCTTCCTGCCACAGCGTGTCTCTTGGTCTCAGCCAGGCAGGCCGGCTGGGCGCGGCGCCGCAGGGCCATAGCCGGTGATCTTGGCGCGGAACACATCCCGGACGAGAGCCGGGTGCAGGAGCTGGCGGGTCGGCATCATGAGGTGATAGACGCCGCCGAGAGTTTCGGCGGCCCGACGGTTCCCGTGAGTGGACAAGGCAACCAACGAGGACGTCCACCAATTCGGCAGGGCGCTGCTTCGCGGAGGATCCTGCTCCGAGGTCGCGAAGCGTAGGTCCGTCCCGGTAGCGATCGACCAGGGCAGTGCCACCGTGTCGTCGAATCGACCGAGCAGGCGCCGACAATCGCCCGGCCGAACGCCTGACCGAAGACTGTCGCGCAGCAGGACCGCCTCGCAGGCTGCCACGGCAATACCCTGCCCGTAGATGGGATTGAACGCGCACAAGGCGTCGCCCATGGCCAGCACGCCGTCGGGCCAATCCGTTTTCTCCTGGTAGTGCCGGCGGGTGTTCGACGTCTGCCGGTGCACCGTCACGTCGCTGACCGGCTGGAGACGGCAGGCAAGTTCGAACAACGCCGGGTCGCGGAGCCCGGCCAGAAATGATTCGAAGCCGGCCACATCGCGGGGCGGCCGATCCTGGCCCATTCCGACCGCCCCGATCAGCCAACGACGCCCCTCGACCGGGATGGCGATACCACCGGTCGGGTCGAACGTGGTGGCTTGTATCAAGACTCCCGGAATATCGCCCATGTTGGCATCGCCAACGTAAACCCGGGTGGCATAACCGATCTTGGCATCGATCACCGTGGTGCGGACCTCACCGTCGATGCGACCATCGAGCCAGCGGGAGAGTCGGGAACTGCGTCCAGACGCGTCGATGACGAGGTCGGCCTCGACCTCGGTGCCGTCGGCCAACTCGACGACCCAGCGCGCACCTGCCGACTTCCGCAGACCCACCACTGCGACTCCGGACCGGATCCGAACCTGCGGCAGGGCCTCGACGCGTCGGCGAATGACCAATTCCAGCAACGGCCGGGTCGTCGAGAACACCTGGTAGGACGTGCTGTTACGGCTGATCCATCCTTGGTCACCGAGCCAGGCCAGATCCGCGGTGTCGAACACGATTGCACCGGCATCCAGGAGATCCCGGCGAAGACCGGGCAACAACTCCTCCGCGGCGAGCAGTCCACGGTAGAGAAACACGTGCGGCTGGCGACCCTGCGGGACCCCGGCCCGCGGGAGCGGTTCGTCGGCCAACTCGTCACGTTCGAGCACGGTGACCTCGGCGCCGGCGCCGAACGCGCCAGCGGCCGCGAACAAGCCGGCCGCACTCGCGCCGATCACCACCACACGCTGACCTGTCATGGCGTCTCCATCTCGCGCGGTGTCGTTGACCCACTTCATGGTCCCACCCACCTCGGGCTAGGGCACCGAGTTTGGTCCTGGGCCCGAGGCGGACAGCAATCTCGAGCAGTTGGGCATATTCGGGCGTTCGACCGTCTTGCGCCATCCGGGTGGTTGGCAGATCTTCATGCGTTGTTCGGTTGCTCCCGCAACGGCTGAGGTACAGCGTGAATACATGACGAGTCCGATCGACATCACGTTCTTGAGGGATACCCGCCACGGCGGCCAGGCCAGTCAACCGGACGACATAGCGGCTCTACTGGCGGGATTCGTCGACGCCGCGACCGCATCGATAGACATCGCCATCTACGACTTCCGGCTGACCGAAGAGCGGGCCGCGCCGGTGGTGTCCGCCCTGATTGCCGCCGCCGAACGGGGGGTGACCGTACGGATCGGCTACGACCAGGGCAAACCGGCCGACGCCACCGCCGCCGATTTCGCGAGCCTGGGCGCCGACCCCGCTCCGATCGGGACCGCAGAATGGGTCACCGAACATTTCGCCGGTACGCCGGTGCAGATCAAGGGCATCGCCGCGGCCCCGCAGCTGATGCACTGCAAGTACGTCATCCGAGACGCAGCGGGCGGATCGCCCGCTGTCTGGACCGGTTCGACGAACTTCACCGACGACGCCTGGACCCTGCAGGAGAACAACATCCTGACCGTCGAGTCGACGGGGGTCGCCGCCGCCTTTCGCGCCGACTTCGAGCAGATGTGGGCGTCGGGGAAGATCAACGGAAGCGGTAGCGGCGACCGCGGCGCCACTGCTCTGGGCGACGTCGTAGTCAGCTGGGACTTCGCCCCTGGTGACGGTAAGGCCATCGACGCCGCACTGGTCGGCCTGGTCGGGGCCGCGACCACCCGGATCGTCATCGCCGCCATGGTCCTGACCTCCCATGCACTGCTGTCCGCCCTCGCCGCGGCCATGCGCCGCGGCGTGCCGGTCACCGGAATTTATGACAAAGGACAGATGGACCCGATCGTCCGGCAATGGAAACAGATTCCCGCCGACGCGTCAGTGGTGGCGGACTGGCAGGCGGTGTCGGCGGTCCTGGCCTTCAAGCGGTCGGTGCCGTACACGCCGACCTCGCTGCACGACTTCATGCACAACAAGATCCTGGTCTGCGACGACACGGTCGCCACCGGCAGCTACAACTTCTCGGCCAACGCCGAGCGAAACGCCGAAAACCAGCTGCACGTCACCGATCCCGGTATAGCCGGCAGCTACGTCGACTATCTGGACGTGATTGCCGCCGCTTACCGGCACACCGGGCCGGCGAGCAGCAGCTGATGAACTGACGGCCGGCGAACCATCTCAATCTGCGCCCGCGGCCCTACGGGCATCATTGTTCCGGTTGGTGGCGGGCGGTAGCCTTGGCCCGTGCTGAAGAAGATCGCGGACGGTGTTTTCATCCACCAGAGCGATTTCTGCCAGAGCAATGCCGTTGTCGTGCACGGCCGAACGGGCGTGTTGCTCGTCGACGCCGGAGTGCAGGAGCACGAAATGGCCTGCCTCGCCAACGACCTTTCCGATTCGGGTCAGACCGTTGTCGCGGGCTTTTCGACGCATCCACATTGGGATCACCTGCTCTGGCACCCCAGTTTTGGCACCGCACCCCGTTACGGCACGGCGAGCTGCGCGGCCACCGTCCGGGATCGGCTCTCGGATGCAGGTGCGAGGGCTCGCGTCGCCTCACTCATACCGCCGGACATCTCCGCGCAGGTACCGCTGGACCTGCTCGGTCTCATCACCGGCCTGGCCGCCGAGATCATGCATATTCCCTGGGACGGCCCGCAAATCCGGATCGTCGAGCATCAAGCGCATGCCCCGGGCCATGCGTCGCTGTTGATCGAGGAGCGGGGGGTGCTCATCGCCGGCGACATGCTCTCCGACGTCTTGATTCCGATGGTTGACCTGAACGACGCGGCAGACCCGATCGAGCACTACCTCGTCGCGCTGCGGATGCTCGAGGGCCTTGCGGACGATGTCGAGGTCGTGGTCCCCGGCCACGGGTCGGTCGGCGGAGCTGATCAGGTCCAAGGACGGATCAACCAGGATCGGGCTTACGTGAATGCATTGCGTGACGGACACGGTGTCGTCGACCCGCGCATCGGCCCGTCGGCCACCTACGGCAACGACTGGCTGCCTGGCGTGCACGAACGGCAACTCCAGCGGCTCGCCCAAAAAGGTGAGCACGACGGAGCCTTCGGCTAGGGGCAACGTCCGCACTCGCTGGTTTCAGCGGTCAGCAATGCACCCGGATCCGTGCCGATCCTGCCGCCCGGGAGGCCCGGGCAACGGACCGGCCAAAAGTCCTGCCCACTGCAGATTCTGAGCCCGGACCCTGCGCGCGATATCGGAACCACGACGGCGAGATCGATTCGTCTTCATGCCAAGACGACGAATCGGCCGACGGGATTTCGACACCCGGTACCGGCATTGGCTGAAGTTCCGTTCCTGCGAACAACTGGCGCGGGTCGGGCGGTCAGGCGGTCTGCCTGCGGTCAACGGTCAGAGGACTTTGGTGGGGTGGGATCCGTCGTTCGCAGGCCGACGACCGTCCAGATCGCGAACGATGTTGGCGATGAACCGCGCCCTGAGCACTGGGATCGCGGCTTTGATCGCCGCCGCTGCGGGCAGTTCGAACAGCGCCAGCCATGACGGCAGACGGGCCTCGAACCGCCAGGTCAGCGTCGTTTCCACTGGCTGCTGCCGGTGCGGATCTTCGGCGTTGTCAACGAATCGCACGGCCATGGACGCGGATATACCGCCCTGGGTGCCGGTTGCTTCGATGCGCACCCCCGGCTCGAAGTTCGTGACCTGTCCGGTCACGCCCAAGAGCAGCCCAGGCAGGTGCAACTCCGCCCGGACCCGACCGCCGGCGACCAACAGGTCGGCTTCGGGACCGATCCGAATACCGGCAGCCGTCGGCCAGTTTGCCTTGGCCATCGCGGCGTCGAAGACGGCCTCCCGCGGATGACCTCGAAGGGTCTCCACCCCCTGGTCGCGGATCATGACGACCACGGTAACGAACCGAACGTTCGCCATCCGACGGCTGTGATCGATTCGCGTGGGCTGCCGGTCCTCCTACGGGTCGGACTTGCCGCTCCAGATCAAGACCTGAATCGCCGTCGACCACAACCGCATCAAGGTCGCTGAAACACCTCTCGTTGCCCGGATATGTACCCTTGTGGTTACGTACCTGATCGGGTACGCTCCGTTTCATGGACGCGGTGCTGCAGGCCCTGGCTGACTCGAGCCGACGCACGGTGCTGGAGATTCTCCGAGATCACCCGGCGACGGCCGGCGAGTTGGCCGATGCCCTGCCGATCGCCCGGCCCGGTGTGTCCCGGCACCTGCGAGTGCTGCGAGAAGCCGGCCTGGTCACGGTGCGCCAGGAGGCACAACGGCGGGTCTACAGCCTGCGGCCGGATGCGTTCGTCGAGGTGGACCAGTGGCTGGAGAACTACCGCGCGCTGTGGCAGCACCGGCTCGACGCACTACACACGGAAATCGCCCGAGGGAACAGGAGAAAGAAATGAGAATGATCGGCACGATGCGGGAGCTCGACGACACGCGTGGAGCGGTGCGGGTGGAGGACGTGTACGACACCGACATCGACGACTTGTGGGAAGCCTGCACGTCACCGGAGCGGTTGGCGCGCTGGATCGCCGAGGTGTCGGGCGACCTGCGGCTCGGCGGAACGGTCGATGTGGTGTTCACGAGCACGTGGACCGGTCCGGCTCGTGTCGAGGTCTGCGAGGCGCCGCGCCACCTGCTGTTGACCGCCGAACCGGGAGCCGAGGATGAGACCCAGATCGAGGCCTGGCTCGCCGCAGAGGGTTCGAAGACCAGACTGATCGTCGAGGAGCGCGGTCTGCCGGTCGGTGAGCTGCACTTCTACGGTGCGGGCTGGCAGGTCCACCTGGAGGACCTCGGCCGGTCGTTGGCCTGCGGTGGTTCCGCGCACACTGAAGGCTGGTCGTCGGACCGGGCCGCACCGGCCTGGCACGAACGCTGGACCGAGCTCACTCCCGCGTACCAGGACACTGCCGCCGGCTGACATCGATCAAAGTCCGGGTCACGTATGGCCCCCTGATGTCAACGTCGTTCCAGCAGAACTGCCACCTCCACGTGCGAAGTCTGGGGAAACATGTCGAAAAGCCGAGCCTCGGTCGCCCGCAGCGTCGGCATCCTGACCAGATCGGCGGCCAGGGTCGCCGGGTTGCAGCTGGAGTAGATGACGAACCGAGCCACTCCGGCGTCGATCCGATCGGCGGCGGTGGCGCCCAGGCCGCGCCGGGGCGGGTTCACGATGACCAGATCGGCATCCAACCGCCCGGTCGCAGCGTCGTCGGCATCGAAGGTGAAACGGTCCGGCTCCGGCAGCTGGGACGCACTCCGCCTGGCACCGGACACCGCGTCCGCGGAGACCTCGACGCCGTGCACCGTGCGGGCGGAAGCCGGTGCGCAATGCAGAGCGAAACCACCGACGCCGCAATACAAATCAAGGACGGACGTCGGCGCGATCTGGGCCGCCCAAGTGGCCGCCTGCCGATAGAGGCCGGCGGCGACGGCGGTGTTGGTCTGGAAGAAGGACTGCGGACCCAGGTACAGGCTGACGTCCCCGACTCGCATGAGCAGTGCGCTCTGCTCGGTGAGCACGATCTCCCGATCGCCTTCGAGCACCGCCTTGTGTTCTGGATGCAGGTTCACCGATACGACAGCGAGCTGCGGAAGGACCGACCGCAGCTCGGGCAGCCGGCGCCTGATGTCGTCGAGCCGGTCCAGCGTCCGCAGGACGAACCGGACGAGCAACTCGCCGCTCGGTGCGGCCGTGACGATCAGGTACTTGATGTCGCCGGTGCGGCGGTTGACGTCATAAGGGACCAATCCGGTCCGGGCGATGAAGTCGACGAGCGCCGGGAACGCCTCGATCAGCGCCGGCTCGCAGATCCCACACCTGCGTAGATCGATGCCTTCGCGGTGCTCGTCCAGGATTCCGATGGACGGATTCTTCTCGTCGCCGCCGACCACCCACTTCGCCTTGTTCCGGTAGCCGGACTCTGCGCTGGCGAACGGGTCAGCCCAGCGCACGTCGGGGGCTGCGGCCCGCAGCGCCTGAGCGGCCAGCGACTGTTTGTCGGCCAGCTGCCTGGGGTAAGGCACCCCCATCAGCCGGCAGGACCGGCACTGACCGGCACTGAAGTAGTCGCACTGCACCGCACCACCATAAGGGCGGCATCCGAAGGTGGAACCGGTGGAAGCTCGTCGAAACGAGCCGACGGCAACGGAATAGCCCCTTCGGGAACGGGTTGCAGTGTGGAAGATGTTCTTTCACACCGGAGGAGTTGTAGTCATGCAGATTTCGATCATCGGGGCCGGCCAGATCGGCGGCACGCTGACCAGGCGATTGACCGCCCTGGGCCATACCGTCAAGGTCGCCAACTCGCGAGATCCGGAGACGCTCGCGGAGCTCGCCGGGGAGACCGGTGCCACCGCTGTCTGGGCCGCCGACGCGGCGCATGACGCCGACCTGGTCATCGTCAGCATCCCGCAGAAGGCGGTACCCGATCTCGCGCCCGGCATCCTGGCCGGCGCCAAACCCGGCGCACCGGTGATCGAGACCAACAACTACTACCCGAAGCAGCGGGACGGGTTGATCGCCGAGATCGAGGCCGGTACGCCGGAGAGCGTCTGGGTCGCCGAACAACTCGGCGCTCCCGTCTACAAGGTCTTCAACGGCATCTGGTGGAAGCGGCTACTCGAAGCCGGCAAGCCACAAGGCGCCGAAGGCCGCATCGCCCTGCCCATCGCCGGGGCGCCAGGGCCGGCCCAGAAAGTGGTCTTCGAACTGATCGAGCAACTGGGCTTCGACGCGGTCGACGCCGGCAGCCTCGCCGAATCGTGGCGTCAGCAACCGGGCCAGCCGGTCTACGGCCAGGACTTCGGCATCGAGCTCACCCGCAAAGCCCTGGCCGAAGCGTCGCCAACGCGTTTATCGGATTTCAAGGCCTGACCGGCGCCCGCGCAGCATCAGCGGGCCCGGCATCATTTCAGCTGCCGGGCGAAGAACTGGTTCCCGGCTTCCCCCTCGAAAGCCGGTACCCCGGTGTGTCCGCCCATGTTGGCGTGCAGCGTCTTCTCTGTGGTGCCGAGCGCATCGAACAGGTCCAGCGCCAGCTGCCGATCGTTCCCCTCGTCGTCCCACTGCAACAGGACCAGCAGCGGAATGGTGACCCGGCGCGCGTCTTCAAAAATGGCTCGGGGCACAAAACTCCCGGCGAACAGCACGGCGGCCGAGATGCGCGGTTCGGCCACCGCCAACCGGATGCTGATGGAGATGTTTCCTCCTGCATAGCCGACCGGTCCGCCGATCTCGGGCTGGGAAAGGAGTGCGTCCAGGGCGGAACGCCATTCCGGGACGGCCTGCTCCACCAGCGGGAGGACGAGCCGGTCGACGATGTCGTCGCCGACCGACTGGCCGGCGCTCATCGCCCTGCGCAGGTCGGCGCGGGCCTGTTCGGCAACGTCAGAACGGGGCCGATCACCGCTCCCGGGGAGCTCGATGGTGGCCGCGGCGTAACCCTGGGCCGCGGAGTGCCGAGCCCGGGTCACCAGCCGGGGGTACATCTTGTCCAAGCCGCCCGGGTGGCCCAGCAGAATCAGCGGGGCCGGTGCAGATGGGGATGCCGACTCGGGCGTCCACAGCATGCCGGGTATGTCGCCGAGGGTGAATGCGCGTTCAAGGACGCCGTCGTCGAAGCGTTGTTCAGAGCTGAATTTCATGCCGGTGAATTTCATGGTCGTGCCTTTCGGGAGGGCTCTCGGGTGGCGCTCCCGGACGACCTATCGTCCGACCGTGACCCCGGAGGGGAGCACCCATGTCGATACTGCGTTCACGGGTACCACCTCCTCGTCCATTTGCTCGGCCATCGGCAAACTAGCAGCGGTCGTCGTCTTCTGCCAACGGGTTTTCCTGATGTCGCTCAGCCAAAAACAAGACTGTCGGCCGGCTTGCCGGGCTCGTGCAATCTGAACTTCACCCGCAGGTCGGTTTTCTTCAGGAGTTCGACCTGCTGCAAGAACGGCTCGCCTGTCACGTAGACGGTGTTGTCGAGCTTCCACTCGTCCGCGAACCACTCGCGAAGTGCGGCCAGCAGGTGTTCGTCCGTTCCCAACTCCATCTGGGACAGCCGGACCCAGAAGTAGACGACAGCGTCCACGTCCGACCACTCGTCGCCACCGACGGGGGTGACCGTGGATTTCGCCAGGAACTTGGCGGTCGTGGGAAAGATGTACACACAGCCCAGACAGGTGGCGCCGGCCGGGTCCAGGACCGTGTAGGTGAACGCCCGGCGGGCATTATGGCGTTCTTCGAGGTCGACGAGATCTTTTCGGTTCGCCTCGACGGTGAAGTCGTCCGCAGGCCAGGTCGACTGTTGCCACCGTCGCAGATTTTCCCGCGTTTCCATCACGGCGGCGTAGTCCATCTCGACGTCGCCGACGACGATCGGACGCAAGACGAACTTGTCCGTCTTCAGCCCGGCGGGAACAGATTCGGTCGAACCGTTGAACGGCACGATTGCCTCCTTGGGCAGCTATCCCTGGCTGCCGCCGACGCTACGCGGACCATCCGGATCCAGCACGACGATCGCGACCAAGTAGAAGACGCGAAAGTCAGCTGGCCGACACTCGGTCAGGGCGAGCCAAGGCACGATCTTCGTCATGAGCGATACCACTTCCCCGCCACGGACTGTCAAGCGCGGGCGGTTTGCCTCGGCTTTGGCCAGTCGCGACCTTCGTACGCTGATCGTTGCGTTCATCGTCGACGGGTCGTCGTCCTGGGCCTACACCATCGTGCTGACCGCCTACGTGTTCGAGCGGACCGGCTCCCCTGGTTGGGTCACCGCACTGGCCACCGCCAAGTGGATCAGTGCGATGGTGTTCGGCGCCTACGGTGGCGTGCTCGCCGATCGTTTCGACCGTCGCACTGTGCTGACGGTCAGTGCCCTCGCCGCGGCTGTGGTGACCGTCGGGATGGCCGTCGTCGTGGGGCTCAATGGCCCGTTGTGGTTGCTGCTGCTCGCCGCCGCCGCGCTGGGCGCGGTCTACACGCCCGTGAGTCCGGCGTCCGGCGCGTTGATCCCCGAGGTCGTACCGGAGTCCGATCTGATCGCAGCGAACGCCGTCTTCGCGCTGTTGGAAGGGATGATCGTGGTGGTGGGGCCAGCGATCGGCGGCCTCCTGCTGTTGACCGGTCATCCGGTGTACGGAGTGCTGATCAACACCGCGGGGTTCCTCCTCGCTGCAGCGCTCTACCTGATGCTGCGAGTGCGTTCTCATGGTTCTGCCGAACCGGGCGGAAGCGTCATATCGCAGTGGCTGGCCGGCATCTCGAGTCTGACCAGGCACCGCCGGGCGTTCGTGCTCACTGTGTTCCTGGTGCTGGACTCGGCCGCCGTCAGTGGCGCGAACGTGATGATGCCGGCGTTGGCGGAACATCTCGGCGGCGGAACCACCGGGTACAGCCTGCTGATCGCCGCCAACGCACTCGGCAGTGTGGTGGTTGCTGGTCTGGCGAACAGGCTCGCCGCGTCCAGGCGCGTCGCCTGGATCATCCTGGCTGCCTTGTGGCTGGAATGCGTCCCGCTGTGGGTCAGCGTCTTCGTCGGTTCGATACCGCCGGCGCTCGTCCTGATGGTCATCTCGGGCGTCGGCATGGTCATCGTCGACGTCTTGGCCTTCACCGCGCTGCAACGGGATCTGCCGAGCAGCGTGTTGGGCCGGGTACTCGGCACGGTCAACGTACTGATCCTCGGTGGCTCGGTGTTGACCGCCGTGCTCGGCAGCGTCCTGTACGCGCACTTCGGCCTGGGCTGGGCCCTCGGCGTCATCGCGCTGCTGTTCCCGACGATCGGCCTGCTCGGGCTGCCGCTGTTGCGCGGTGTCGACCGCGAGGCCGCCCGCGCCGCCGACCTGGAACCGCGGCTGACCCTGCTGGAGAAGTTGGATCTGTTCGTTGGCGCGCCCCGCGGGCTGCTGGAGCAGGTCGCCCGCAGCGGCGAGGAGCGGACGATCCCGGCCGGCGAGATGATCATCCGCCAGGGCGACGAGTCGGACGCGCTCTGGCTGCTCGATGACGGCGAGTTGGCGATCAGCGCCGAGGACGAGCGGGGCGTGCTCATCGCGCTGCCGCCCGTGGTCGCCCCCGGCTATGTGGGCGAACTCGGCCTGATGAACGGGGCTCGCCGATCGGCAACCGTGACGGCCTTGGTCAACTGCCGGATGCTGCGCGTTCCCGGCGCGGACTTCGTCGCTGCGCTGGAAGCGTCGCAGCCCTCGGCCGCGCTGGTGCGCGACGCGGCGATGCGATTCTCCCGAACGTCTACCGGCTCGGCGGCCGCCCGCTGAACCCGAACTCGCTGAAATCAGAGTGACAGGCCAGGAGTGCCCGAGACCAGTGGGCCGGGGTCTCTCTCCTATTTTTGGCTGCTAACTGGTCTGGACGGGTACCCGCAGTAGGCGAGGTGGAAGGCTCCCGCTTATCCTGGCAAAACGGACAATCCAGGAGGCTCGGTGTCGGTGACCTGTGCTGCTTGTGGTGCGTCGCATCCCGTTGGTCGGAAGTTCTGCGCGGAGTGCGGTGCGGCGCTGGCGATATCGTGCCCTGGTTGTGGCGCACCGGCCGAGATCGGTCAGAAGTTCTGCGGGGACTGCGGGTCGCGGCTGGTCGCCGCGGAGCCCGCCCCGCTGGTCGCGGCCCCTATCCCGCCTGCCGTAGCCACCGCCGCCGGGCTTGATGGTGTGGGGGCGCCGGTGGCGGAGCGTCGGGTGTGTTCGGTGTTGTTCGCCGATCTGGTGGGGTTCACGCCGCTGTCGGAATCGCGGGACCCGGAGGAGGTCCGGGAATTGTTGTCGGGTTATTTCGACACGGCCCGGACGGTGATCGACCGTTATGGCGGGGTGGTGGAGAAGTTCATCGGTGACGCGGTGATGGCGGTGTGGGGGACGCCGACCGCGGGTGAGGACGACGCGGAACGGGCGGTCCGCGCCGGGTTGGAACTGCTCAACGCGGTGGCCGTGTTGGGTTCGGGCGCGGGCGTTCCTGACCTGGCGGCCCGGGTCGGGGTGGTGACCGGGGAGGTGGCAGTCACCTTGGGGGCAACCGGACAGGGGATGGCGGCCGGCGATGCGGTGAATACGGCGGCCCGGGTGCAGGCGGCCGCGACGCCGGGTCAGGTGTGGGTGGACGATGCGACGCATCGGTTGGCGGCCGCGGCGGTCGGGTTCACCGACTGCGGTGAGCACCGTTTGAAGGGCAAGAGCCTTCCGGTGCGGTTGTGGGCGGCGACCCGGGTGTTGGCCGGCGTCGGCGGCCAGCAACGTGTCGACGGGTTGGAGGCTCCGCTGCTGGGTCGGGACGCGGAACTGCGACTGGTCAAGGACCTGTTCCATGCGGCGGTGGACCGGCGCACTCCCCGGTTGGTGGTGGTGTCCGGTCCGGCCGGGGTGGGTAAGTCGCGGTTGGGTTGGGAGTTCGAGAAGTACGTCGACGGGTTGGTCGGGCAGGTGTGGTGGCACCGCGGCCGGTGTCTGTCCTACGGCGACGGTGTCGTGTTCTGGGCGTTGGCGCAGATCGTCCGGCAGCGCCTGGGTATCGCCGAGGAAGACCTGGCGGAGGTCGCCGCGGCGAAACTCGCGGCCGGCATGACGGAGTTCCTGTCCGACCCGGCGGAACGCTCCTATGTGGCGGTGCGGTTGGGACGGCTGCTCGGGGTGGCGGTGGACGCCGACCCGGGTGGGGCGTTGGCTCGGGCGGAGTTGTTCGCCGGGTGGCGTCTGTTTTTCGAACGACTCGCCGCGACCGAGCCGGTGGTGTTGTTGATCGATGATTTGCAGTACGCCGATGCCGGCCTGTTGGAGTTTTTGGATCATCTGGTCGACTGGGCCCGGGATGTGCCGATCTTCGTGCTGGCGTTCACCCGGCCGGAGTTGGACCAGGCGCGGCCGGGGTGGGCGGCCGGCCGGAACCGCACTGCGCTGACCCTGGATCCGCTGGATTCCCGGTCGATGGAGGAGTTGGTCGAGGCGTTGGTGCCGGGGATGCCCGTGGCGGCCCGGCGGTTGATCACCGGTCAGGCGCAGGGTATTCCGTTGTTCGCGGTGGAGACGATCCGGTCGTTGATCGACCGGGACATCGTCGTCCCACGCGAAGGGGTGTATCAGCTGGTCGGCGATGTTGGGACGCTGAGTGTCCCGGATGGTTTGCACGCCCTGCTGGCGGCCCGGCTGGACGGGTTGGACCCGGACCTGCGGGTGTTGGTGGCTGACGCGTCGGTGCTCGGGACCTCGTTCCCGGCGGAGGCGGTGGTCGCGGTGTCCGGCCGGGACGAGGCCACAGTCCGGGCCGGCTTGGCGGAACTGTTACGCCGGGAGGTGTTGCAGGTGTCCGCGGACAAGTTGTCCCCGGAACGGGGGTCGTATCGGTTCGCGCAGAACCTGCTGGCCCGGGTGGCGTATGAGACCCTGTCCCGCCGGGATCGTAAGGCCCGGCACCTGGCGGTGGCGGCGCACCTGCGGGCCAGCTTCGCCGGGGACGGCGATGAGGTGATTGATGCCGTGGCCCGGCATTACCGTGACGCGTTGGCGGCGGTACCGGACGACCCCGACGCCGGGCAGATCCGGTCGGAGGCGATCGCGGCGCTGGCCCGCGCGGCGGAGCGGGCCCTGCGAACGGGCTGCACCCCGCGGAGCGTCGGCCAACTACCAGGCCGCCGCGACCCTGATCGACGAACCGGGCCGGCCCGCCCCGATACATCGGGGCGACCAGGCGACGCGGAGCCGACGGCGCGCCGTCGGTGCAGGGCGCGGCGTTGTGGGAGGCCGCCGCGGAGGCCGACCTGCTCGCGGGCGACTACGCCGCGGCGCTGGAGCACGCGGACCGGGCGGCTGCCGGGCATGACGCGGCCGGACGGTCCCGCGAGGCGGCCAGCGCGGGAGCGCTCGCCGGGAGGGCGCTGAGCCAGGAGGGCCGGCAGGCCGAGGCCAGGGATCGGCTGACCGCGGCGGTGCAGGTGCTGCGACCGGAACCCGACCGCGACACCGTCCAGGCCCTGTCGTATCTGGCCATCAACGCGGCAATGGCCGGGCATTGCCGACGGCGACTCGTTGACCTCGGAGGCGTTGCAACTGGGCCAGGCCCTCGACGTCGACGGAGGGCTGCTGGCCCGGCTGTTCTCCATGCGCGGCGTGTCCCTGGCCACGGCGAATCGGCAGGAGGAGGCCCTCGCCCACTACGAACATTCCGTCCGTATCGCCGAACGGGCCGACGATTCGGACCGGGCGGCCTTGGCTCTGATCAATGTGTCCGACGTGCTGCTCTCCGTCGACCCGCGCGCCGCGGCCGACGCGGCCCGCAAGGCGTGTGAGCACTGCCGCCGGGTCGGCGCCCGAGCCCGGCTGGGCATGGCCGTCCTCAATCTGTCGAACGCATTGATCCTCAGCGGGGACTGGGACGGTGCACAGGCCGCGTTGACCGCTGCCGCCGACACCGACGGCATCGACGATGTCGACGAGCACTCCGCCGCCCGCGCCATCCTCGCCGCGCTACGCGGCGACCTCGTCTCGGCGCACCAATGGGCGGTGCTGCCCCGACTGCGGGCCAGCGAAGACTCCCAGGACCGCGCGACGGCCGAGTCGCTGGACACGCTGATCGCGGCCGCCCAGGGTGATGCGGCCGGCACCCTAGCGCACGCCCGCGAAGTGCTGGCCGTCGTGCCGGCGATCGGGGTGCGCGCCGAATGGGTGGCCTACGTCTGGTCGCCGGCCGTCCGCGCCGCCCGCACCCTCGGCGACACCGACACGGTTGTCGAGCTACTCGCCGTGCTCGAGCCCTTCCCCGCGGGTCAGCTCACCCCGCTGCTCCGCGCCGAACTCGACCTGGCCCGCGCCCGCCGAGCCGGCGACACCGGGGATCCCGCGGCGGAGGAGTCGCTGGGCACCGCGGTCGCGGCGCTGCGCCGCTTCGCCAGTCCTTATCATCTGGCCCACGCCCTGCTGGACCAGGCCGAATTCCTGGCCGCCACCGGCCAACCGGACCGCGCCGAGGACGCAACCGCCGAGGCCCGAGCCCTCGCCGAAACCTTGGGTGCCCGGCCCGTCGCCGCACGAGCCGACCGGATCGGCCGGCCACTCGCACCCAGCCGCCCGTCTCTTCGCGCGCCGTCGATGGCCTCAACGGTGGTCGCCACGCCGAGTCCCGCGCGTCCCGGGTGAAGATCCGGCTGCTGGGTGTGCGGGGGTCGACACAGGCTCCCGGCTCCGATTTCCTCCGCTACGGCGGACATACCTCCTGCGTGGCGATCACGCCCTCGGGTCAACCGAACCCCGCCCTCCTGTTGGATGCCGGCACCGGCATCAGATCCGCGACAAACATGATGGGAGGAACCGCATTTCGCGGATCGATCCTGCTCAGCCACCTGCACTGGGACCACGTCTGTGGTCTGCCGTTCTTCGCCGCGGGCGACCATCCGGACAGTGCGGTCGACGTATACCTCCCGGCACAGGACGGCTGCTCCGGGCGGGACCTGTTGGCCCGCAGCATGTCTCCGCCATCCTTTCCCATCGCGCCCGAAGATCTTCGTGGCCGCTGGCACTTTCGGGCAATGGAGGCAGGCTCCCTGCCCATCAGCGGCTTCGAAATTGGTTGCGCCGATGTAGTTCACAAGGGGGGTCGGACCTTCGGCTACCGGGTGTCGGATGCCCACGGCTCGATGGCCTACCTGCCCGACCACAGCCCGGCCCTGGGGATCAGCGACCGCGCGCTCGAGCTGATCACCGGCGTGGACGTCCTGCTGCACGACGCCCAATTCGTCGAATCAGAGCGAGCGATGGCCGACCAGTACGGGCACGCGACGGTGCAGGACGCTATCGCGCTTGCGCTTCGCGCGGAGGTGGGAACCCTTGTGCTGACCCATCATTCCCCGAGTCGGACGGACGACGAGCTGGATCTGTTGGCGGCGACGGTCTCCGCTCCGCTGCCGGTGACGGTTGCTGCGCAAGGAGACGTGCTGGAGGTGAACCGGTGACCTGGTGACCCGCACCGCGGACGCTGCGAATGTCCCCACTGTCGGCAACTGAACACAGCGAGTGTCGGTTGCCCGACAGTTGCCCGAGTCGGTCGGGTGCACGATTTGTCCAACAGGCGGTCGCAGGGATCGCCGAAAACCCAAGGAGCACCAGATGACACTCGACCAGGGCCAGACCGAGACCAACGACATCCAGGACATTGACGATGTCGAAGGCCACAAACGCGCCGCACCACTCACCGACGACGGAAACGACGACGTAGAAGGCCACCGGATCGCATCGTTCGTCGAGGACTACAAGGACGACGCCTTGGGTCTCCGCCGGTCCCCCGACGACCTCCAGGGCCGCGCCGCCCGCCGTTCGTCGACGAGGCAGAAGAGGACGTCGAGGGCCACTCCCGGGTACCGTTCGCCGACGAGGACGCCGACGACGACGCCGCGGGTCAGCGGATCCACCCGTAGCGACGACAGCACAACGGCCCGCCGACATCGGCGGGCCGCTGTGCTGTCAGGTCTTCACGTTGTCGGCCAGCCCCCGCAGCACGGTCTTCGCTTCACTGGTGGTGATCGGCCCGTGTCTTCCGACGATGCGGGCAAGTAACCCGGCAATGTGCGGCGCGGCGAAGCTGTTTCCGGTCGCGACGATGGTGCCACCGTCCGACCAGGCCACTTCGAGATCGATTCCCGGAGCGCCGAACTCGACCGGTGGTTGCGGGTTCGCCAGGAAATGTTCGGGATCTCGACCGGCATAGGCCGCCACCGAGAAGACCCCGGCGAACTGCGACGGATAACTCGGCCCGGCAACATTGTTCACCGCGCACACCAGCATCACATTGTTGAATACCGCCGCATCGACCAATTCGTAGAACGCCTCCATATTTGCCGTGCTGCGGGTGCTCAGGCTGAGGTTCACCACGTCCATGCCGTTGTCGATAGCCCAGTTCAGTCCGGCCGCGAAGACTCGCCCGCGGCCGGTGAGCGCCGGGCCGAGCACGCGGACGCTGTAGAGCTCGCAACCGGGCGCCAGTCCGCGAATGATTGCCGCGCAGGCTGTTCCGTGACCATAGAGATCGTCGTGTTCTCCAGGGACGATCCTGATCCCGTCGACGGCGTCCTGGTCCGGCTCTATCACCACGCCACCGTGCACCTGGCCGACGGCCGGGTGACTGGCGTCGATCCCGCTGTCCACCACAGCGACGCGAACCCCCTTGCCGACGCCGTCGCCCCACGCCCATTCGCGGGTGATGGCTGTCGGCAAGCGCAACGGCCGGATCGGCCGCAGTCGGTCAGCAGTGAACGGCTCCGACCAGGCCGGCAGTTCAGTACTACTCACCGGGCGTGCTCGACGACGGCTGCGAGCAGCCGGGCAGCGAGGCGTTGGTCAGCGACGTCAAGGCGGTGGAGTTCGCCGAGTAGGGCCAGGTGCTCGGCGAGGCCGGGATCGGCTAGCACCTGACCGACCTGCGCCGCCCGTTCGACGAGTTGGAGTACCAGCGCAACCTGGCGGGCGGCGGCACCAGCCACCTGCATGTCCCGCGGGCCGGCCTCGCGATCGAGTACCTCCAGCACGCCAACCGGGCCGTCGTCGCCCTCGATCGGGGTGGCCAGAATGCTGGTCGGCAGGAACCCCGTCGCTCGCGCCGTGTCCCGGTCGAATCGGGCATCGCTGTGGGTGTCGGCAATCGCGAGGGTCTGTCCCGACGCCACCACCCAGCCGGCGATCCCGTGATGGGCCGGTATCCGCACGCCGACGATCTCGCGCGCCCCCGCGCCGGACGCCACTCGGAACTCGAGCTCGGACCCGTCGAGGATCGCCACCGAGCAGGCCGCGGCACCCAAGCGTTCCCGGGTTGCCGCGACGATCCCGGTCAGCAACTCGGTCTGCGCGGTACTCGTCATGGTTCCTCCAGCGCGGCCTTGGTCATTCTGCACGACCGCTCGCTGGCGGGCGTGGGCCTGGACCCACTGACGTGCTGCACTGATCAATGGACATTACGGTCATACTGACAGAATGCGGGACCCCTCAGAACGGCGGGCGGGCGGGGCCCCCGCGCACCGAAACTGGGCCGTGCTCGCTGGATTACCTCCAGAAGAGCGCGACCGAGTGCTCAGCGCGGGCCACCGAAGGCGGTTCAACGCCGGTGAAACGATCTTTCACGAAGGGGACCCAGCCGACACCTTTCACCTGCTGGTGTCGGGCCTGGTCGCGGTGAGGGTGACAACTCCGCAAGGCGAGCAGGCCGTACTCACCGTGCTTGCGCCCGGCCACGCTTTCGGTGAACTAGCCCTGCTCGGTGAGGATGGGCGACGCACTGCGACGGTCACGGCGCTCGAAGCGGCCGAGACGGTTGCCTTGGGGCGAGCAGAGTTTCACCGACTTCGGGCGCGGAATCCGAGCGTCGATTCGGTCCTTCTCGCCGCCCTGTCGGACCAGATCGCACGACTGTCCGAGCATCTGCTCGACGTGCTCTTCGTTCCCGCCAGGGCCCGCATCCTGCGCAGACTCCTGACGTTGACCGACGTCGTCGGAAGACGGCGTCGTACGTCTCACCCAAGAGGATCTCGCGCGGATGTCCGGTACGACCCGGGCCACCGTGAACGAAACTCTGCGCGACGCAGAGAAAGTCGGGGCCGTGCGCATCGGCCGCCGACGGATCGAGGTCGTGGACCGCCGCTGGGTTGCCCACCGCGCCCGTTGACTTCCGCGAGAACTCATCGACACCGTTATCGCTACCACGCATCCCATGCGACCCTCCAACATAGCTGCCGGGCTGCGACCCCCGCGATGAAACCCGATCGATCCGTCCGCAGGGCAAGCGCAGCAGTCGCCAATCGGGTCCACGACGCAGCCGGGCGGCGCACCCAAAATGAGTCCCTCGTCGAGTCAGTAGCTTGCGTAGCTGGCTACCCGCCTGCCGTACCATCACCGCGTGGACTCCGTCGAACCCTCCCTGGTCCAAGCCGTCGAAGCTCTGCGCGAGTTGATCCTCGCCGGAGAGCAGTACCGCCAACACATGACCGCCTACCTGAACCTGGACATGAGCCAAACCCAGGCACTGAGCTACCTCTACGGCAGGGGCGACATGGGTCAGAGTGAGCTGGGCGCCCTGCTCGGCTTCAACACCAGCAGCATGACCGCCCTGGTCGACCGCCTCGAACGGGACGAGATCGCCGAACGGCGACCCCACCCCACCGACCGACGGCGTTCGGTGGTGCACCTGACCGACACCGGCCGCCAGGCCATGCGTAGCACCGGGCGATGGTTCGTCCGGGCCTTCGACCACGTCGAAGCCGGCGACCTGCCGGAGTTGACCGCCGCGTTCACCGTCATCGCCGCCGACCTTCGCACCCACGGCCTGCACATGTCTGCCACCCCCACCTTCGACTGATCGGGCCAACCCCTCTCGGTCTGAATGAGGCTCTCCTGGGCACGAAAACCCAGCATGCGGCCAACTTTGGCAGATGCGTCCCACAGCACCCGAACCGCCGCGCTCACCCCAGACTGTTCGCCGGTCTGACCTCGGTGCTCGATGTCGGTCGCCGGTGGATCAATACCAACGTGGCCAGCTCAGTTCTGGGCGCGAGATCTCAGAGAACCTCGGCGCCCAAGGCGACGTCGAAGCCGGCGCCGTTGCGGGCCACGCCCATCAGGAGGATGCCGGTCCATTCGAGGACGTAGGCCATTTCGAGCCCACCCGTGTCGAGGGGCCGCATGTCCAAGCTCTCCAAGAATGCCGCGAAACGTGCTTTCGCCTCGGCACTGTCGCCGGCGAAGAACACGTCCAGCGGCTTGTCTTGCGCAATGACGCCGCGGAAGATCGAATTGAAGGCCTTCACGACGTGTGCGCTCTCGGGGGCAACGGCGGCAATCTGTTCGGACACCGAGTTGCCCACGGTGGTCACGATTCCACTGGCGTCGGCGTTGAACGGGTTGGTGATGTCGACGAGAATCTTGCCCGCCAGGGCATCTCCGTAATGTGCGACGGCTTCAGCCGCGCCGGCATGGAGGACCGCCACGATGACGATGTCGCCCGCCGGTTTTGCGCCGAACGTGCCGACGGTGGCCCCGTTGCCGATCTGGTCGGCAAGTGCCTGAGCCTTGGCGGCGTTGCGGCTCATGAGCTCGACGGTGTGGCCGTGCTTCGCCGCCCGGGTGCCGATCGCGGCGGCCATGTTGCCCGAGCCGATGATGCTGATGGTGGTCATGGTGTGCTCCTTTGTTGTGTAGATCAGTTGCGTTATGTACACCGATCTGAATACTTAACCTAGCGGGTGATCGAACGGGACGCAACCTATGCACACCGATCGGTACCCGAGTGAGCTAGGCTGGGTCTATGACGGAGTTGGAGAAGGGGCCGCAGGGTCTGCGCCGCGGCAGGGGTGCGCGCGAGCGGATACTCAGCGCTTCCCAACAACTGTTCCGCGATCAAGGCATCAACGGCACCGGCATGGACCAGCTCTGCGCGGTAGCCGAGGTGTCCAAACGCACGCTCTACCAACACTTCACCGGCAAGGATGAGCTGATCGCCGAACATCTGCGCCGATTCGATCCGGACATCGCGCCCGAGGTGTTCGACCGCTTCGACCTCACACCTCGCGAACGCCTGCTCGCCGCGTTCGACGTGCACTCGCCGTTGTGCCCATTCATCGCCGCGGCCGTCGAAATCCCCGACCCGGGCCACCCCGCACGCGTACACGCCCGCGACTACAAGAAAGCTTTTGCCGCCCGGCTCACCGACGCTGCCCGCGAGGCCGGCGCCACCAACCCCGAACAGCTCGGCGAACAACTGGCGCTGCTCCTGGACGGTGCCTCGGCCCGCAGTCGAGTCCTCGACACCGAGACGTTGGCCACGGCTGCCGCGATCGCGGCCGTCCTCGTCGACAACGCCATCCCGACGGCAGCGACGCCAACCGGCGCAAGCGCGGTCGAGTAGCACGGGCCGGACGACGCCGGCGCCGGCCGAGGGCCTGGTCAGTCACGAGTGTTCCGTCCCCTTCGACCGTGCCGGATCGGAGCTGGCGGGTTGTCGGAGCCCCTTGGTAGCTTCAGCATCATGAAAATCCGGGAAGTCCAGGTGACGTTCGACTGTGCAGATCCAGGCGCTCTAGCGGGGTTCTGGTGCGAAGTGCTCCACTATGAGATACAGCCGCCACCAACAGGTTTCGCCAACTGGGACGACGCCCTTGACGCTTGGGGTGTCCCGCCCGAGGATCGGAACAGCCGGTCCGCAGCAGTGCCCCCGGAGGGCCAGTCAGGGCCCCGGCTGTTCTTCCAACGGGTACCCGAGGGCAAGACCGCCAAGAACAGGCTGCACCTCGATGTCCGTGCGGCCCCGGGCAGCGCAGGCGACGAGCGCATGACTGCGCTGGACACCGAGGCCGCCCGCCTGGTCGACCTGGGGGCTACCCGGGTCCGTCGAGCCGACCCTGACGGTCGTATGGAGACGGGCTTTGTGGTGATGCAGGATCCTGAGGGCAACGAGTTCTGCCTCGACTGACCTGCGGGGCTGGGCTATTCAGTCGGTATCACGAATGGCCGGTGATCCCTGATCGACAGGCGCGGTCGAAACGACAACGCGGATCGTCAGTCCGTGATGCTCGGCCTGTCGTCCAGAACGAGGAAGTCGTAGACCTTCGTGAGGTGCAGGACTGCGCGGACGAAGGCGGGAAGGTCCGCGCGGTGTTCATCACGCTCGATCCGGGGTCGCGCCAGACGAATCGTCCGCCGACGCGTCTCCAACTCGCACCCGCCTGCGGCAAGCACGTTCTTGACCCAATCGGAGTCCCGACCGTAGGTCAGAGCGAAAACATAATGGTCATTCCGCCGGAACACATTAACCGGCGTATGAAAAACTTTGCCCGAAACGCGGCCGTGATGTGTGACGAGCCCGAAGCCCGGCATCCAGGGTGCGATGTGCCGGGTCAGCCGGTTCAGCCCGATCCGGTTGAATCGCGCGATCGATCTCCCTAACGGCATTCCGTCGCCCGCCTCTCTACCGGCCCCATCATCGAACACATTGCAGCAAAGGAACGCACACCACGATAGGGGTCTGTCATCAAGTGTGCCCGGCGTGCCAACGATCAGAGCGCCCATCGTCATGACCGTTCCAAACAGGGCCCCAATATCATTGGGCCGAGCGGAATTGATCGACACACGTCGATTTCGTGCAGTCTCACCGCCACGAACGCAGGACGGCCACCTCGGGATAACTCTCGGGCGCGCCGTAACCGTGCTCGATGAGCCAGCGGACGTTGGTCAGGGATCGAAACGACCACCACGCGCGGATGAGGTCTCGGTCGACCTCGGCGCCGTAGCCGGCAATGACCTCACCGAGGTGTTCCGGATGCCCGAGCGTGAGGGTGGCGAGGTCGTAGAGCGCGTCGCCCCGGGCCCCTTCGGACCAGTCAATGACCGCGGTGACCTCGTCACCGACTACGAACACGTGGTCGACCTGCAGGTCGCCGTGAATGAAGACCGGCGCCCAGGGCCGCAATGCAGTCTCAGCCAGTCGGCGGTTGGCTGAGACCACATTCATGGGAAGGACGTCGTTATCGACGAGCCACGCGCATTCACCGGCCAGATGCGATGCCAGCTGGTCGGGGCCCGGACCGGGCCAGGGAGGCAGGGGCGCGTCGTGCAGCGCACGAACGGCGGCGCCGGTCGCGGTCCACGCCGCCGAGGAGCCGGTGGACGCCTCGCCGAGGTGACCCAGCGCCGTCCCCGGGACAGCGGCGAGTGCGAGCACTGGCGGGTCACGCCAAAGGATCTGCGGGGTCGGGACCGGCGCCATTGCCATTGCCTGCACCTCGACGTCGGTACGGCTCTGATCGGCGTCGATCTTCAAGAACACATCGCCGACGCGCACGGTCGCGCGGTCGCTATGAGCGACGATGACCTCGACCGTGTCCACGTCGGCCATGATCGCGCACGTGCACGACCGATGTCAGCCCAATTTGCGTGGCGACTGCGCCGAGGACGATAGGCTGCTTCAGTGTCACCTGACTTTCGGAACGCTGACCTCGTGGAGCGGGCGGCCTTGTTGCTGAACCCGCACCGTGTCGGAGATCGACTGTTCGGTGACGTCGCAGCTGTCCTGGTGACAAATGCGGGTAACGAATATGGCGGAGTGTGCATCGACACCGCCTCAGGCACAGGGTTCTGCGCCGAGCACGCCGCAATCGCGGCCATGGTGACCGCAGGGGAATATCGCATCAGCCGCATCGTTGCGGTCTGGCGAGCCGACGATGAACAACTCTATGTTCTACCGCCCTGCGGGCGTTGCCGGGAATTCATCCACCAGATCGACCCCGCCAACCTCGATACGCAGGTCGTCCTGGGCCGCGATAAACGCGTTCCCCTCCGGGACTTGCTCCCCTGTACGGATTGGCCCGACCCGTACTAGTCGACCTCGCAACCGTCGACACGACACAATCATTGTGGCTCAGCCGATGTGTTCGTAAATCAGCTGCCAGTTGCCGCTAAGGATTCCGACGCACCGAGCAGCGCTTGGTGGTACACGTCGAGAAATGTGGACAGCTCGTGGGCTGTCTCCTCGTGCGGGTCGATTGTGATCGCCGCGCCACGGCGATCGATCGCCGCGCTACTTCGCAGCCTCGATGAAAATCCTGCACGCAGGAGGGATCGTCGGCATGATTCACGAATCGGGCACCGTTTGACATGTGACCGTCTCAGGCGGCGATCGGTCAACCGATGCGGCGAGCTCTGGCGTCAACACTCCTGCGCTCACCGTTCGCTGTTTGCGCCGCCCGACATCAGCCGACAGCTGATCGAATTACCTGGACAAATGCGTTCCCCAGCCGCGGGTGATCTGCCGACTCGCTGCAGTTGATGACCAAGAGGCCGGCGTCCGCAACCAGACCTTGTATTTGGCGGACCTGCTGTTCCGTGCCGGGCAGCATGAAGTCGTAGCAGCGCACGATCCGGTCCGAATCCACTCCGTCCTGGCTCCATCTAAGCTGAAAATCCGGATATGCGTCCGTGGATTCACGCATCCCGGACAGCATCGCTTCGGCGAGTTCGGAGACTTGCCTGCGGGAACGGCCCGGGTAGCGCTCGACGGTGATCGACGGGCGGAATCCGTTGCGCTCCCATGAGTCATCGGCAACGCACGTCAGGCGAGATCCGCCGTCGACCTCGACCGTCCATCCATCCGGCAAGGACATCGAGACATCGAGTATCTCGTCCACGACAGGCACCAACAGAACGGTGGCCTCGGTGTCGTCGACCATCTCTCTACCCCTGGGCCAAGCCGTGCGGCGAGTAGAGCGCGTTGGCGTTGCCGCCCTTGTTGTGCTTGCCGGCCACCGTGCCGGCGAGGATCGAGGCGATATCGCGCGGCGTCCACTGCAGTACCTTGACGACTCCTCTGACCACCTTCGCCTGTGCCCCGACGGTGCTCTTGATGTTGCTCTTGCTACTGGAGTCGTAGACCTCGTACGGCACGTCGCTGCCGAAGATCTCCTCGAGCATGTCCTGGATGTACTTGTCGATGCGGTCGACGTCCTTGCCGTCGCCCTTGACGAGCGCCCGCGGCCAGTTCTCGTCGATGATCAGCTGGACGTTCTCCATCTTCACGTACTCGCTGGACAGATTCGCCCCGAGCTGGCTCAATTTCCAGTCGCGGTATTTCACGAGGCGCGGCCGGGCGTTTTTGTCCAGTGCATCTTTGGCCAGGTCGAAGTCGTTCGCGGTCTTTTTGCTGACCCCACCGTCCGTCCGGGCGAGCGCCTTCCACGACGCCTTGGCAATCTCGCGGTAGATCATCACCGCCATTGGCTTGAAGTCCGCCTCCAGGCCGAACCCACCACCCATGCCTGGGCCCATGGCGGCCTCCGCATTACCCTTCAGCGTTAATCTCCCGCCGGTCAGCGAAAAGCCGCCCGATGCCTTTCCGCCCACACCCGCTGAACCGGAGACGCTCGTGGAGACGGTGAAGGCCTTGCGGCCGTACAACTTCGCACTGCCGGAAACCTCGACTTCCGCCGAGACACCGGCGAAGGCCGACGCCGAGCCGGACAGGACAACACCGCGCAGCGGATCTATGACAAATTCACCGGCAGCATCGGCCCAGGCACCGGCCTTGGCGTCGTACGCGACACCGATATCCGCGCCGATTCCGGCCCACTCTGCGGGATTCATCGCCAGGGTGAATGTCGCGCTGCCGTTCGACTGGGCACCCGCAAAGGCGGACGCCGACCCCGACAGCTCCGCACCCACCGGATACCAAGAGCCTTTGACCATCGAGATCTTGCCGCTGGCCTGCGCCGAAGCCTTCGCACCGGCGAACCCGGAGACCGCACCCTTCAGTCCGGTGTATGCCTTCGTGCCGAGCTTGGCCCGGAGCTGGCCCTTGGCGTCTCCTCGGACGCCGATGATCGCGCTTGCCTGCGCGAGCGCGTGGTACTGCTCGACGGTCAGGCCGAAAGGAATTTCGTGCACGGCCGAACCATGAGCAGCTCGACCGGTGACGGCGGCCCCGAAGCCTCCGTAGACCTCACCCGCCGCCTGCTTCTTCTTCGTGACGTCGACGTCGGCTGCGTCGCCCTTCCGATTTCCGAACCACAGGTCGAATCCGGCCTGGATCTCCTTCTCGGACTTGTTGATGAACGCCGAATCGGCGAGCAACGTCTTGATCGCCTGGATGGTCGACGCCGAATCGCCGCCGCCGCTCTCGCCGCGGGTCGGTGTCGGTGTCGGTGTCTTCGCGACGGAGGACCGTACCAACCTGCCTACGCAGCGGCGCGGGAACGGCCCCTTGGTGAAGCTGGGCGCTCGGTCGGGATTCGCACGCGAAGGTCCGGCGCAATGCCGCCATGGCGCGGTCGGCGGACCTGTCCGCCGCGGCCTCTGCGGGATCATCCGCTCTACCCACGGTCAAGGCTCCATGACCGCCGCGGTCGACCCCGGTCCGCTGGGCCACGATATGGCTCATCTCGTGCGCCAGCACCCGCTGGCCGCCGGCGGACCCAGGCTGATACGCACCCGAGGCGAAGTAGATGTCGTTGCCGTGGGTGAATGCCGTCGCTTGCAGCGAGCGGGCGATCCTCCCGGCTCCAGGGTCGGTGTGTACCCGCACCGCCGACAGATCCATCCCGAAATGTTGCTCCAGCGGTCCGGACACGTCGCTCTCCAGTGCAGCGCCTCGTCCACCCCGCCGCCGCAACTCGCCGACGACGGGTTCCGGCACCTCCCCGCCGCCCAGCGGGTCGGCAGCCCGAAGCCGTCGAAGTGGGGGTAGTGCACCATGCAAACCAGGCACTGCGATGAAGCGCGGCTGAGGTAGATCGGGGCCGGCAAACTGGCTGGCGGAAACCTGGGGCTTCTTGTCATGTTCGGTCTTGTCGTGCCCGGCCCGTTCGCTTGTCATCTTGAAGTCCGGCATGCTGCGACCTCTCTGACCTCTCGGCGGGGCGTATGCGTCTTTTGAATTTGCCTTCCAGCGGGTGAATTCGCTGGATTGAGGCTCGTCGGCTGCAGCTTCGTCGATGCTAGCGTGCCGCGGGACAAATCGCTGACGAGGTTATCCATAGTGCGGCTGGCCGGATTCGGCGAGCGCTACGGCCTGGGCCGGCGCGGCACCGTCGGTGATGATGGCTCGGAATGCGGGGAAATATCTGCCGGCCAGACTCAGGTTGTCGTCAAGGCTCTCGGCGACCACAGCGGCGAGGATGTCGTCGGACGGCTCGGCGTGGCCGAATGCCGCAGAGGTACGTACCCGGAGATCGCCGTCGTCGATGGACATTTCGGCTGCGCCGCTGATCAGGCCGTCGTTCACCCGAGCCAGTGCGTCGGTCATCCCCGGTCGATATCTGGCCGGTACAGGCTCCGGCCAGATCGAATAGAACAAGACCCGCCTCGCTTCTTCATGCACCGCCAGCATGAGCGGCCAAGCGGGCACGGTATCGAATGGCTCGAGCAACGCACGGCCGATACCGTCCGACGCGTCGCGGTCGACAGCGGTATCCCATTGCCAGGTCTCGAGTAGCGCCAGCACCCGGACGAACAATGCTCCGCCGGCGGTCATCCACCGACACCGCTCAGTTGCATCTTGAAAATTTCCGTCAGAGTGGATTCCAGGTGTCCCAGTTCTTTGGCTGCTTCTGCTTTGGCCGCGTTGGTCTTGCCGGCCTGGTTCGCCGTCAGGTGTAAGTCGTAGAGTCTCTGGAGGTCGGCGTCCTCCACCGTTTGGATCGCGCCGGCCAGGTTCGTTTCCGCGATCACGTGGACGAGCCTTCTCGCCCGGTATCGCAAACGGTGGTCGTCGGCCTTCAGGCAGCCGATCAGGTCCGCGGCACGTCGGTCACGCTGCACCGTCAGCTTTTTCAGCAACTTGGCTCTTTCGCCGTCGAGAACGGGCGTCGACGCCTTGTGCCCCTCACGGCCCTGGCCGCGGTTGCCGTCGCTCTCTATCGACTTCCTGGCCTTGTCCATCTGCTTCGTTGGGTCACCCACAACGAGCTGCTTGGCGAACCAGCCCGCACCGCGCTCGCTCTTACCGCCGTAGCCAATCTTGTTCTTCGCGGTCCGCGTCTTCTCGATGCGCCTCGACTTCTTGACTATGCTCTTGCTTGCCGTATAGCCGCTCTTTAGCACCTTCAGAGCCGCTCCGGTGGCCTTGGTGGCGCCGAAATCGCCGCCGGCGGTCAGATCGCCGACGCCATACGCGACACTGCCGACAGCGCCCACCGCCCCGACGGTCGCCGTCTCGGCCTTGCGCCGATGGCCGAACTCCGCGACCTTCATCAGATTTCGGGCCTGCTCGTACTGCTTCTCCTCTGGGCTCAACGCCCAGTTGACTCCCTGATGATTCCGAGAGTCTTTGAACTTCTGCTCTTCGCCGTCGCGATACTTGGTGCCTTTACCAAAATCCTTGATCCCTTTCGCGGCCAGGAACGACAGGAACATAGTGCTGTCAGCATCAGGGTCAGGTTCGGTCGGGTGATCGTGCATGAACTGCTCTTTGGCGTCATCAAACCGGCTGAACTCTCCGCCCTTGGCCTTGGCCCAGCCTTTGATCTGCTCGACCGTGTCGCCCTGGGTGCCTGCCAGCTCCTGCTGCTTGTAGTCGGCGAGGAATTCACCGAAGCGCTGCTGTCTGATCTTCATCGGCAGGTTGTGGTCAACCAGGTGTTTGGCCTTCTTCGTCTGTTGGCGCAGCTTTTCGGCGGCCGTCGCGTCCTCGATCGCGCCTTTGGCCCCGATCACGCCTTCCTTGATGTTGTGGACGGTACCGACGAGCGGCACATGCGCGGAGACCATCGAGATGCCGTGGGATACCCCGCCTGTCCCGCCGCTCAGCACGCTGATGACGCCCTTCTCGACCTTCTGCGCGCCGAGGTTCTTGCTCAGCGAGTCGTCTTCCTTGAGCAACTCGTACCCGGCGGAGATCTGGGCGGCGCCCCCGACGATCTTGTTCATATCGGCAAAAAACAGCGCCTCGGTCGCGGCCGCTTCAAAGGCCTTCGCGAGTTCGTCGAAGTGCTCCGTCAATGTCGCGAGAGGATTCTCCTCGGCGCCTTCGACATGGTCGACCTCGCCGGCTTCGACATGGCCGTCGCCCCCACCGACATGGTCAACATCGCCATCGGCATGGTCAACATCGCCATCGACATGGCCGTCACCTCCATCGACATGGTCAACATCGCCATCGGCATGATCGCCGCCGCCCTCATCGCCAGATTCGAGCTTCTCCATCTCTTCCAGGCTTTTTTCGTTGATCTTCACCACGATGTCGATATTGGCCGCGACTGACTCTCCTACTTCACCCAGGTTTTCGGCGTTTTCAGCGATCGGGTCCACGACCCGCTCCCGTTTTTCATCCAGGTTCGCGATCATCTCGCCGACCTTGCTCGGATCGCGGCGGATCACGCCAGCGGAGTGCGGACGCAGGAGTGAAGAGCCACGCCCCGCGACTCCGTCGGGCAACGCCGCACCCCGCCCACGTGCAAGTCGAAAGACGGTGGCGTCATCGCCGGTAGTCGTTGTACCAAGCAGAGTCTCGGATACCACACGCCGGAGTGGGACCGGCACGCCGCGGACCACGGGTTCAACGGCAGGGAGCGGGGTGCGGCGCAGGACGCCGTCGGAAGGTCCCCAGCGTGGGCCGTTGACACTCCGAGGGGGTTTGGATGCCGACAGCACCGCCAGCACAGAGGCTGCGATCCGGTCTCCGTGTTCCTGCTCCCGGTCCATCCAGGCAGAGGTGGACCTGCCTGCCCCGGCTGTCGAACGGCGCAAGGCAGCGAACACCTGCCCATCCTTCGCAGCGGCAACCGTATCTGGAGGCGTTACGGTCCGGCCTTGGGTAACCGGACCCGGAAACCATCCCGGAACGGGCGCGCTACCAGAAGGCACCGCCTCGACCCCGCGAGGTTCGGCCGACCTCGACCGTCGCTGGCTTTTGAACCCTGGCATCGTCATCCGCGCCTCCCGGCAATGGGTTCCGTTGACGATCGGAACCGGACACTCGCCCGCCCGCACCGATCGCGCGTAGCAGACATCCCAGCAGAACAAACCCAACTGAACCTTCGACGCCATCCGGTAGGCACGGAACCTTCGGCGAAGTGGCCCAGGGCGCAACTTCACCCGCGGCTCGCGAATCGTACGTCACCACCGAGGTGATCGGGCCGGCCGGTGCCAATGGAGATCCGTCCACGAACGACAGACCGCTGACCACAAGTCACATCAGTGGTTGTGGCGGCGATCTCGACGAGAATCCACGACCGAAGCTGGGCGGTCCCGTCCGGGCGTCCAACCGCCGGCGAAGAGCGGTTTCAATCCGCCGAATAGATTGCTATGGGTCAGCCACCGGCTACCGACGGCAGAATCTGCACCTCCGCGCCGGCTCGCAGAGGGGTGGCCAGCGATCCGGTCGACCGGCAGTCCTCGCCGTCCACGTAGACGTTCACGAAGCGCCGGATTTGTGATTGCTCGGATCGGATCCGGCGGTGCAATCGAGGTTGGACCGAGGCCAGTTCGTCCAGTAGCGCGCCGAGCGTCGGCGCGGACCGCAGCGAGAGCGTCGCTGCACCTCCACACTCCGCGCGCAGCACACCGGGCACCAGCACCGTGACCGGGACGGTCAGCTGCGACTCATCGGTCATGGATCACACCTGGAACGATCGCAGGCACAGCACATCGGGTAGATGGTCGGCGATCAACGACCAGGAGTCACCCTCGTCCGCGCTGCCGAACACCTCGCCGGATCTGGTGCCGAAGTACACGCCCGCGACATCTGAGTCGTCGGTGCACATCGCGTCCCGAAGCACCACCGGGTAGAACTCGCCGGGCGGCAACCCGTTCTGCAGGGCTTCCCAGCTACCTCCAGCATCGGTGGAACGATAGACGCGGCACCGGAAGTCGGGTGGGTAACGGCGACCATCCGCCTGGATCGGGAAGGTATAGATGACGCCCGGTCTCGTCGGATGCGCGACCATGGTGAAGCCGAAGTCGGTGGGGAGCCCGTCGGCGATGCTGTCCCAGCTGTCCCCGCCGTTGTCGGAGCGGTAGACGCCGTGGTGGTTCTGCGCGTACAGCCGATCCGGGTCGCCGGCGTCCCTGGCCACTTTGTGCACGCACTGGCCGAACTCCGGCCACGGATCGGGGAAGAAGTAGGCCTTGATTCCCTTGTTCGCCGGAGTCCAGCTCAGCCCGCCGTCCTCGGAGCGGTACACACCTCCGGTGGACATGGCCACCAGCAACCGATCCGGATCACTGGGGTGCGGCAGGACGGTGTGGATGGCCTGCCCACCGAAGCCCGCGCCCCACTGCGGGCGGTGTGGATGGTTCCACAGACCGGGAACGAGATCATAGGTCCGGCCGCCGTCGGTGGACTTGAACAGCGCGGATGGTTGCGTCCCGGCATAGACCACGCCGTCCGAGGTGGGGCTGGCCGCGAACTGCCAGACCCGTTCCAGGGCAACACCAGCCGATTCCGGGAAGGCCAGTGGCGGGCCGTCCGGCTCGCTCCAGGTGGCACCCAGATCGTCGCTGACCGCCACGCTGGGACCGAAGTGCGAACTGGTCACGCCGGCCAGCAGCCGGGTGGTGCTGGACCGCTTGTCGATACCGACCGCATACACGCTGGTCATCGGGAACTGCGGCGGACCGATCTCCCAGGACTTGCGGTCGTCAGTGCTCCGCGCCGTGAACAGGCCCTTCTCGGTTCCGATGCACAACATATGCGCCACGTTCTGAACACCTCCACGAGATTCTCCGACCGAGCTCGTCCGATTATGACCCCGGACCGGGTGGGCCGCTGGACCAGACGAGCAGCGTCGCCACCCCCTTGGACGACATCCTGGCGGCAGCAACTCAGCCCGCGACGCGGTGATGCTCAGACGGCAACCGGCCGATAGATTCACGCAACGAGATCCGGGTCGCGTCGCGTTCTAGATAGTTCGGTAACTTACACAACTACTTTTGACCGTTAGTCCGATCGAACAGCCATATTCGAACGAAACCAAGCCTTGATCAAAGAATGGAGCGGCTGGTAGGCATAGGTCGTGAACAGACCCAAGAGGCTGACGGTGACAGTCCGGCGACCTCACCGCGACAGTGTTCCGCGAACGACCGAACAGCTGCTCCCGCGAGCCGCTCGCGCAGAGATCCCTCTTGAGGAGCGGCGAATGACGGGCAGCAACGCGTTGTCCGGTCTGCGAATCGGTGTCATCGGAGCCGGTGCGATATCTCATCGGCACATCACTGCATGGCAATCGTTGGGAGTGCCGGTGATCGTGCAGTCGCCGACCAGCGCACCGGCGGTCGCTGCCCGGCACGGGATCGACTTCGCCGAAAGTCTCGCTGAAGTATTGGACCGAGTCGACGTCGTCGACATCTGCACACCTACCGACACCCATCTGGAGATCGCGCTGACGGCAATCGCCGCCAGGCGGCAGGTGATATGCGAGAAACCCTTGGCCAGAACGGGCGAGGATGCCAGGCGGATCGTGGACGCGGCGGACGAAGCGGGTGTGCAACTGTTCCCAGCACACGTCGTCCGGTTCTTCAGGCCCTACGCGACGATCGAAAGGGCCCTGCGGGCCGGGACGATAGGCGCGGCCCGGTCGCTCCGATTCTCCCGCACCGGTGCCAGCCCGGCCCTACCGGGAAGTTGGTTCGCCGATGTTCCGAGATCCGGTGGCATCGTTCTTGACCTGATGATTCATGATCTCGACATGGCCCGCTGGCTCGCCGGCGAGGTAAGAGCGGTTTACGCCCAACAAAGTCCGCCAGATCGGGACGGCCGGCTGCCGCAACACGTCGGTGCTCAGATCGCGTTGACCCATGACGGTGGCGCCATTTCCCAATTGCAGGGACTGTGGGGCGTGTCTGGCCTGCCGTTCCGAACCACTGTCGACATCCTGGGCGAATCGGGCTTGCTGAACCACGACACCGCATACGGTGACACGGTGTCGATTGAACATGGAGGAGCACGACGATCAACGATCCCGGCGGCGGACTTTTCGCCGGAACCCGATCCTTACCGGGCTCAATTGCAAGAATTTGCGACCGCTCTCGTCGGCGGCGCGGCACCCAGGGTCAACCCGGGTGACGGCTGGGCGGCGGTCGTGCTGGCCGAGGCGGCGTTGGACTCCATCCGGACCGGGCAGCCGGTCCTCATCAAGCCGACGGCGCCGCAGAACGCCGGTTGACCCACTTTCGCGCCGTCGGCCACCGCGATGACCTACGCAGCGAGTTGAGGAGCGACCGGAACGGGCTGTCATCCGGACGCCGGGGCCCTCTTCAGGCCGGCTCGGAGCCGCTCGAGCACCTCGTCGGTGAGCGGGAATCCGGCTTTGGTCAAAGCGAGTCGGGCAGCACCGAGTAGTCCGTCGCCGGCCGTGCGCACATCGACCGGCCAGCCGTGCGCACGTTGCACGCCCTCGACCGCTGGTACCAGACCGGGTAAGGCGAGCGCGATGCCACCACTGATCACGACGGGTCCGGACATGTCCGGGCGGAGCACCGCATCGAGGGAACCGAGTAATTCCTGAACGGCCGCTCCGACTATGGCAGATGCCTCAGGATCACCTTGGGTCGCCAACCGGATCGTCAACGGCGCCAACGTGGCCAAGTCGACCGGGGCCGCCGCGTACAGGGTTTGAACGACCCGGAGAACGGCAGCGTGTCGGCCGCCCACCGGCGGCCCGGGCGCGACCGCAATGCGGTACTCGGCAAGTACGGCCAGCGCCAGCGGAGACAACGCTGCCGCTCGGTCCAATGCTCGCATGGTGGCCCGAGCGGCTCGTTGACCGATCCAGAAGCCTGATCCGCGGTCGCCGAGCAACCACCCGACGCCATCAGCGATCGCCACATCGACGCCGCCCTCCACGCGGATCGCCGCCGCGCCGGTACCGGCGACGATGCCGTAGCCGTCGACTTCCGTCGCGCCCGAGAGATAACCGGCCAATAGATCCGAGCCGAACGACAGCCGCCCGGAGAAGCCCACCCCGGCCAGCGCCAACCGCAGCGTTTCGGCGTCCGCCCCCCCGGCCCCGGCCATCGCCAGCACCGCAAGGTTCGGTGCACTGTCGGGTGGAAACCGGCGGTCCGGGCCCGCCGCCTGGCCCACCGCTTCCGCCAACCGCGCGGCAGCGACCCGGACCCCGCGCGAGACGGGATTGCCGCCGGCGGCGCGCCCGTAGCCGAGACAGGTCCCGTCCGAGGCCAGCCAGACAGCGCGTGTCGAAGTGCCGCCGGCGTCGACTGCGAGCACAGTTGGCTCGGTACTCGGCGCCTGAACAGCCGCTTTGTGACGGTTCGGCAACGGACGTGTGCCGGTCCAGGTATCAGTTTTCTCGTCCACCGTGATCGGCTCTTCCCTTGGAGGCTTTGCGCAGTTATTGTACGTTGATGCTGCAAGAGGCGGACTTTCGAGCATGAACGAACAATCAGACACCTGTCGTCGACAGGGCAGGCGGAAGAGAAGTGACAGTTGATCAGTCTAGGAGAAGCGTTCCATCACGAGGTGGAACACCGGATCTCTGCGTTGACCGCTACAGCCGCTGCCGGCGGGTTCGACGAGGCAATCGGGCTGCTCGCTGACTCGATTGCCGCGAACGGAGTGATCCAGGCGTTCGGGACGGGGCATTCTCAAGCGTTCGCCATGGAGATTGCCGGCCGAGCAGGCGGTCTCATCCCGACAAACCGCATCGCATTGGCCGACCTGGTCTTGCGGGGTGGTCGCGGGCCCGACACGCTGGGGTCCAAATTGGAGCGGGAGCCGTGGCTGGTCGACGAGTTGTTCGGGCTGTACCCGATCGACCCGGCCGATGTCTTCGTGATTGCCTCGAATTCCGGCGTGAACGGGTCGATCGTCGGGTTGGCCCTGAAGGCCAAGGAGACCGGTCACCCCGTCATCGCCGTCACCAGTCTGGATCACACCAACGCCGTCACACCGAAACACCCGAGCCACAAGCGCCTTTCGGAGATTGCCGATGTTGTGATCGACAACCTGGCGCCCTATGGTGACTCGACCCTCGACTCCTCGACCGGAGCAATGTCCAGTCTGAAAATCGGCGCGGTGTCATCGTTGACTGCCGCCTACATTGCACAATTGCTCACTATCGGTACGGTTCAACGTCTGGCCGAACAGGGATACCCCCCGCCGGTGTACCTGTCCGCCAACATGCCGGGCGGCGACGAGCACAACGACCAACTCGAAGCGCGTTACGGCAAGCGCATCGCGCGAAACGCTTGACCAGCTGAGAACCTTCGCAGTACCTACGAGCCAGTACCCCCGAACCAGGAGAGGCGCGACATGACCAACCCGCTGTTCCAATCGAAACGAGGCATCTCGCGACGCACCTTCATGCGCGGCGCTCTGGCCTCGGCAGCCGCATTCCCGCTGGCCGCCTGTGCCGCCACCAACAGCGGGGGCACGTCTTCTTCGGCATCCACGACGTCGACCGCCGCCTCGGCAGCGGCACCGTCGGCCGCGGCACCGTCTGCAGCGGCACCGTCAGCCGCGGGCCCGTCTGCGGTCAGCAGCGCGTCGGGCTCGGTCGGTGCGAGTTCCGGCGCCGGTGCCGCCGCGAACCCGTTCGGTCTGGCCAGCGACGCCAACGTGGACGCGGTCATCTTCAACGGTGGTTACGGATACGACTATGTACAGTTCGCCGCCGCCGCGATGAAGAAGAAGAATCCCGGCGTCACCGTCGCTGTCGCGCCGAGCACACAGATCTCGCAGCAATTGCAGCCGCGCTTCGTCGGCGGCAATCCGCCGGACCTGATCGACAATTCGGGTGCCAATGCGATCGGTTTCAACAGCATCCTGGCGGACCTGTCGACGTTGGACGACGTCTTCGAGGCCAACAATTACGAAGGCACGAAGATCAGTGACACGTTGTACGCCGGCGTCAAGACGCCCGGTACCTTCGGCGGCAAGTTCGTGGCGATGAATTACGTGCTCACGGTGTACGGGCTGTGGTACTCGGCCAGCCTGTTCAAGGAGAATGGCTGGACACCGCCGAAGACATGGGCGGACCTGCAGGACCTTGGCGCCAAGGCCAAGGCCAAGAACAAGTACCTGTTCGTCTGGGGTAAGGAAGCGGCCACCTACTACCTGACACTGGCTATCGATTCAGCTGTCAAGGAGGGCGGCCTCGGCGTCCTGTCCGAACTGCAGAACCTCAAGCCGAACGCCTGGTCCCAGAAGCCGATCCAGGACGTCTTCACCGCGATGCACAACATCGTGAAGGCCGGCTACTTCGTTCCGGGCGGCGCCGGCACGCAGTTCACGGCCGCGCAGGCGCAGTGGTCCAACGACCAGAAGGCCATCATCTACCCGTCCGGCTCGTGGATCGAGAACGAGATGAAGAAGGCCACCAAGCCCGACTTCCAGATGACGGGCATTCCGGAGCCCACGGTCACCGCCAGCTCGAAGATGCCACAGACGGCTCTGCACAGCGCGGCCGGTGAGCCGTTCATCGTCCCGAGCAATTCAAAGGACCCGGCCGGCGGCAAGGAACTACTGCGGGCCATGCTCAGCAAGGATGCGGCGGCCAACTTCGCCAAGACGAAGCTGACCTCGACCATCGTCAAGGGGTTGGTGCCGGCCGACGGTTTTGGCTCCACCGCCCTGGTTTCGCAGGCCAAGATGCTGGAGGCCGCCGGTACCAACGTCTTCGACTACCAGTTCATCAATCTGTACGGCATGAACACCGATCAGCTGGTCGTCTGGAACACCTTCCTGTCGGGTGGCACCGACGTCGCCGGCCTGACGTCGAAAATGCAGGAGATCTCCGACAAAGTGGCCAACGACTCGTCGATCCCCAAAGTTACCTTCTGATTGTGGCCGTTCCTGTCGTCACCGGAGACGAGGTCCGCAACGCGGACCTCGTCACACGGCGCAGCCAGGCCAAGAAGCTCACCTTCGACAAGGTGAGCTTCATGGTCGTCTTCCTCGGCCTCCCGCTGGCCATCTTCCTGATCTTCGTCATCTGGCCTGTAGTGCAGGCCGTCTACTACTCGCTGACGGACTGGGGTGGCTTTACCAGCACGTTCAAGTTCATCGGACTGAACAACTACAAAAAGCTCTGGCACGACGACATCTTCCGGCAGGCGCTTCTCAACAACATCAAGCTGGGAATCGTCGTTCCGCTGGTCACCATCGTCCTGGCGTTGATCTTGGCCAGTTTGGTCACGGTTGCCGGTTCGAGCCGCGGCAACGTGCGCGGCATCAAGGCTTCAAGCTTCTACCGGGTCATCTCGTTCTTCCCGTACTGCATTCCGGCCATCGTCATCGGGTTGATCTGGGCGCAGGTGTACGACCCGAATGCCGGGGCGCTGAATGCCGTTCTTACCGGCATCGGGTTCGATCGCTTCCAGGGGTTCGCCTGGCTGGGCGTCGTTGGCGTTGCTATGCCGGCCTCGATGTTCGTCATCATCTGGGGCTTCGTCGGGTTTTATTCGGTGCTGTTCGTGGCGGCCATCAAGGGCGTGCCGGCGGAGACCTACGAAGCCGTCCGTATCGACGGCGCCGGCCGCTTCCGCACCGCGATTTCGGTGACCATTCCACTGATCCGGGACAGCATCCAGACGTCCTACATCTACCTGGGCATCTTGGCTCTCGACGCCTTTGTGTACATGGCGGCCTTGAATCCGCAGGGCGGCCCGGACAACTCGACGTTGACGATGAGCCAGGACCTGTATAACACCGCCTTCCGCAAAGGCCAGTTCGGCTATGCGTCGGCGATGGGTGTCACCCTGGCGATCGTGACGTTGCTCTTTGCCACGATCGTGTTCCTGGTCAATCGGTTGACCGGGGGCCGGGACAGCGGAGGTGTGCGGTGAGTCGACCTTCGGTGACCAAATCGTCGGAGGCGCAGACATCCGACGGACGGCCGGTCGTCGTGAAGGTCGAAAAGCCGGGCACGACGATAGGAGACCGAGTAGTTTCAGCCTTCTCGCACACCGGACTCGCCTTCTGGGCGGCACTTGTCATTCTGCCGCTGCTGTGGACGTTGTTGTCGTCGTTCAAGACGACGACGGAGATCCTGAGTTCGCCGCTGTCGTTGCCCAAGCACTTCAGTTTCAACAATTACGTGAGTGCATGGACCACCTCCGGTATCGGCGGGTTTTTGCTCAACACCGTGATCGTGGTCGGCTGCTCCCTGGTACTGGTCATGTTGCTCGGGGCCATGTGCGCCTATGTACTGGCCAGGTTCACGTTCTTCGGATCCCGGCTCATCTATTACCTGATGCTTGCCGGTCTGACTTTTCCGATCTTCCTGGCGATTGTGCCACTGTTCTTCGTGCTCAAGAACTTTGGATTGCTGAACACGTTGCCGGGCTTGATCTTGACTTACGTCGCATTCGCGTTGCCGTTCACTGTGTTCTTCCTGTACGCATTCTTCCGCGCTCTTCCGTATGAGATCTACGAGGCGGCCCAGATCGATGGCGCCGGGGAATGGCGGACGTTTTTCCAAGTGATGCTGCCGATGGCCGGGCCGGGTATGTCAGCAGTAGCGATCTTCAACTTCCTCGGCCTGTGGAATCAGTTCCTGCTGCCCGTAGCTCTCAACACCAATCCAAGTAACTACGTTCTGAGCCAAGGCATGGCCAGTTTCGCGTCACAGGCCGGGTATTCGGTCGACTTCGGGGCGCTGTTCGCCGCTGTGGTCATCACCGTCATTCCGGTGCTGATCATCTACGTGCTGTTCCAGCGACGCCTCCAAGGTTCGGTGTCCCCCGGCACCAACAAATAAATAGTCACGAACTTCAGCCAAAGGAACGAGATGTTCCATCATGAGCGGATCGAATAACACACCGGCCTGAAGATTTACTTCGCCGACCCGCATTTCGCCGTGGTTGCCAGGCAGCAACCGGAATTCATTCAGCACCGAGGAGCTCGACCAAGTCACCGACGAGCTCAACGAGCATCCCGGACTGTGCGTGGCCGACCGTACCCCCAGCAATGGTTAGTCCTATTCGGCTGGCGGCACCGAGTCGGGGCTGGGTGCCGCTGGCCCGGCGAGGGCTGACAGCCGAAATCCACCTGTGCCAACGGGTGCTCGATCGCCGTCGACTACCAGCCAACAGCGCGGGTGGTACGCGGCCCAGACTCAAGTTGGGAGCGCCCGACCAGCGCCCACACTTCGCGGCAGACCCGAACCGTCTCCGTCGGGTCCAGCTGGATCCGCGGATCCGCCCGGCTCAGCGTGAGACTGACATCCCCCCAGGGGGTTTGTTCCACCGACACCGCGAACGAACCATCAAAGACCTGCATCCTGTCCTCCGGTTTCTGTGAGCATCGCCGGCACAACACTCACCCCATCGAGGCGCTCACCCCATCCGCGGACCGGTGGCGTCGTCCCCATTGCACTTCCTCCCGCAACTTCCGGTGCGGTGGCCGCTCGGCTGTGCTGGCGAAAGGTCGGGGCACGATGACGGTGATCCAGTACTTCGGCCGCGACCGCTACCGGACCGTTGGTAGGGGGCATCCCCCGGGCGGCATCCAGTCGCCATCGGCCCTTGCTCGGCCCAGGCGCTGGTGAGCGTCAGGCGGCTGCTCGGTCTAGGAGGTGAGGTCCGACAGCGTGGCAAGTTCCTGCGCGGTGAGTTCAAGATCGACAGCACACACGGAGTCCTGGACGCTTGATGGCCGAGAAGCCCCCGGGATTGGAATCACCACGCGGGCCAGTGCGAGCTCCCAGGCCAACGTGACCTGCTGCGGACTCACCCCGTGCTCCACGGCGACATTCTTGAACGCCGCATGCTGTTCACCGACCGCGGCAGCACGGCCGATCCCACCGAGCGGCGACCACGGCAGGAAAGCGATACCCAGGTCGGCGCAGTGCCGTAACTCGTCAAGGCTCGTCCGGAAGGCCGGTGAGAACTGGTTTTGCACCGAGGCCAGTCGGCCACCGAGCACGTCGTTGGCCAGATCGATCTGCGTCACGGTCGCGTTCGAGATGCCTGCCATCGCGATCACGCCGTCGTCGAGCAGTTCCCGAAGGGCGCCGATCGAGTCGGCGTAGGGCACAGCGGGGTCGGGTCGGTGGAACTGATAGAGACCGACCGCATCGACGCCGAGCCGGCGGGCTGAGGCCCGCGCCGCCTGTTTCAGATACTCCGGTCGGCCGTTGACCGTCCAGGAGCCGTCACCGGGACGCAGATGGCCCCCCTTCGTGGCCACGAGCACGTCGCTCGTGTCGTGCCCGTAGGAGTGCAGGGCTCGAGCGATGAGTTCCTCGTTGTGGCCGACTTCGTCGGCACCGCGATGGTAGGCATCTGCGGTATCGATCAGCGTCACGCCGGCGTCGAGGGCGGCGTGGATAGTCGAGATCGAGCGTTCCTGGTCGGGCCGTCCTTCGATCGACATCGGCATTCCGCCGAGTCCGATCGCGCTGACGGTGCGTGTGCCGATAGTGCGGTGCTGCACAGGATGCCTTTCGCCGAAGTGATGATGTAGCCCTACGCTAAGGACGGACTGGCCAGAAGTAAAACAAGTGACTCTCATGCAATTGAGAAGCGGAGTGAGTGGATCGATGGATGTGCGTCAGATGGAATACCTGATCGCCCTCGCTGATGAGCAGCAGTTCACCCGAGCTGCGGCAGTGTGTGGGGTATCCCAGTCGGGACTGTCAGCAGCGATCCGCAGCCTCGAGGACGAGCTCGGCTCGCCACTTTTCACCCGCACCACCCGCCGGGTCGATCCCACCGATGCCGGGCTCGCGCTGATCCCCTTCGCCCGCGCCGCGCTCGCCCAGATGACCGCGGGACGCGACGCCGTCATCCGTGCGACCCACTCGCTATCCGGCGGACTCCGGGTCGGCGCCGAACAGTGCCTCGGCGTGATCGATGTGCCCCCGCTGCTCGAACGGTTCCATCGCCGGTACCCGCTCGTCGACATCCACTTCACCCAGGCCGGATCCCACGATCTCGTCAACCAGATCCGGGCCGGCGAACTCGATGCCGCGTTCGTCGCCACCACCGAACACCTGGCGACGGTTAACAGTGTCGAACTGGGCCGCCGCCCGGTCGTGCTCCTCGCCCCTCCAGATCATCCGCTAGCCGCAGGCTCCGCAGTGCAGTGGGCGCAGCTGCGTGATCGCGAGTTCATCGACTTCAGGGAATCGTGGGGCGTGCGTTCCCTCAACGACGCCGCGTGCACGACGCATGCAGTCGCGCGAAGAGTGCGGTGCACCGTAGACGACATCCACACCCTCCTCGAGCTGATCCATCGCGGGCTTGGTATCGCCCTCGTCCCCCAGCACGTCGCGGCCAAACCGCAGGCCGCCGGCCTCGCCACCATGCACCTGCCGGCCACCTCGGCACCCCAGTGGATCGTCTCCGCGATCACCTCCAACCATGCCGAGCCATCGGCTTCGCGCCTGCTGGAAATCGTCGAAAGCGATCGTGTGTCCGAACTCCAGCAGGCCTGACAAAGCCGACAACTGGCCACTGATAGCCCGATCCCGCTGCCTCGCGCACAGTGTGGCAGCGTCCAGGCGTCGAATCGCTGCACGGGCAACGCGACTGATGATCGGCTCCGACAGGCCGGTCAGCACACAACACCCGAGCTACGAAGCCACGATCTCGATGCTGAAACGATCGTCTCGTCAGATTGGCTGCCCAGCAGCACCGCGTTCAGCGGTGCGGTGCCACCCGATCAGGCCCGGTGGATCCTGATCGAGTGGCACCGCGAGGCACAGGTAGCAGGTCAGGCCGCCGGGCCCTGGGTGTGCAGCGCGGACACCTCGCTCGCGCTCAATGCCCGGTCGAACACCTTGGCGCTGTCGACCGCACCGCCCAGGTAGTCGACGGGGTTGCCGCCGAACTTGCCCCGGCCGATCTCAAGATTGCCGGTGCCCCGGTCTCCGCCGCCCAGAATTCCGACCGATCCCGCCAACTCACCGTCGACGTAGATCGACAACTTGGAGTTCGTCACGTCACGGACCCCGACGAGGTGGTACCACTGGCCGGCAACCGGTTGGCCAACCGTGGTGGCCAGCGCCCGGACGCTGGCAAAGCTGAACGCCCAACGTTTGTCGGCCCCGGAGTACTGCAGGAAAAAGGCGCTGTTGACGTCACCGTCCTCGCTCATCACGGTCTGGAAGGCGCCCCCGACGGTGTCGAGCTTGACCCATGCCGACACGCTGTAGTTGGTGTTCTCGGTCGGGATCAGCGTGCCGGTCGACTCGGCAAACTGGTTCACCCCTTCCAGCGTGAGGGCATTACCGGCCAGTCCGGGCGCGAAGGTCGCGCCGTTCCGCAGGGTCAGATCGTGGCTGCCCACACTGTCCGCGGCGATGGTGCCCGACGTCTCGTCGAACGCCCAACGGTCGACTCCGGCCAATCCCGGGGTACCCGGGGGTGCTGTTGGCGTGGGCTTCGAGCCTGCCGCGATCACGGCCAGGTTCGAGGCCCGAACCCGCACCTGGTCGACCTTCTCGACCTGCCGGTCGTAGGTGAAGAACCCGTTCTGCTCGCCTTCGACGTCGGTGATCTGGGTGTAGACCGAACCCGACAGGCCATAGGGCGCTCCCTGGTCGCGGAGCACCGCGTTGTTGGCCTCGTAGGCATCATTCAGCGCTGCAGCGTCTTTCACCGAGCCGTACGGGTTGATCGGAGCCCCGGGCCAGGTGTGGCCGGGCACCGTCAGCGTCAGCCCGCCGTGTTCACCGTCGATCGAGGCTCTGGTCGCATCGGGTGCCGGCAGTGCCGGGCCCTGATATTGATGCCAGTCGATGACGTCACCGGTGCCCGGATCGCCCGGGGTGTCGCAACAGTTCGATCCACTGCGGTCATCGACAAGTCGGGTCGGGTCCTGCTTCTTGATCTGCGCACCGACGTCGGTGGCGGCCTGCACGCTCCACTGGCCCCAGCCCTCGTTGAACGGGATCCAACCGATGATGGACGTGACATCCTGCAGCTGGGTGACCATCTGGGCCGTCTCGGCCCGGAAGTTCGCCTTGTCTCCGGTGGTGAGCGAGCCATTACGGCCGGTGGGCAGGGCGGGCGAGTCCTGCCAGACCATCATGCCGAGCTTGTCGGCCCAGTAGTACCACCGCGCCGGCTCGATCTTGATGTGTTTGCGGATGGTGTTGAAGCCTAGATCCTTGGTCTTCTGGATGTCGAACTTCAGGGCGGCATCCGTTGGGGCGGTGTAGATCCCGTCGGGCCAGTAGCCCTGGTCCAGGGTGGCCAGCAGGAAGGTCGGCTGGCCGTTCAGTGTGATGCGCTGCTTGCCGTTGACCGTGGACACCGCGATGGACCGCAGCCCGGCGTAGCTCTCGACGGTGTCCGTCCCGTGCCCGCTGAGCTTGACCTTGAACGTGTACAGGAAGGGATCCGTCGGACTCCACAGGTGTGGTTTGGGGACTGTGACCCGCATGGATCCGCCGGCAGCGCCCTTGACGCCAGCCACCTTCTTCGTGCCCGCGTAGACATCTACGGCAATGCGTTCATTGGTGGGGTCACCGTTGAGAGTGCTCTGGAAGGTGAACGAGGCGCTGGCCACATCGGGTGTTGCGGTGAACGAGGCGATACTGGTCGCTGCCACCGGCTCGAGCCAGACGGACTGCCAGATCCCCGATGCCGCGGTATAGAAGATTCCGCTGGGGTCTAGTCGTTGCTTCCCAACGGGAATGGTCGCACTGTCGAGCGGGGAGTGGACGGCGACCACGATCTCCTGCGGCCCCTTGGCGCGCAGCGCGCCGGTGATGTCGACGCTGAACGCGTCGTAGGCGCCGGTGTGCCGGGCGAGCTCGACGCCGTTGACGTACACGGTGGCGTCGTAGTTGACCGCCCCGAAGTTGAGCCGCAGGTGCTGACCGCCGTCGGTGAAGGTGCGTGGCACATTCACGGTACGGCGGTAGAACATGTAGTCGGAGTGCTTCTGCACGCCGGACAGGACAGACTCAGCCGGGTACGGCACCAGAATTTGTCCGGCCAGGTCTTGTCCGATCGGCGGCGGGCTGAACCCGTCGGTCTCGGAGTACTGCCACAGTCCGTTCAGGCTCAGCCATTTCGGAGCCGCCACCGATGGCCGGGCCAGCTGCGGCCGCGGGTAGTCCGGCAGCGCGTTCGTCGGCGACACCAGTGCTGTCCAGGGGGTGGGTAGCGGAGCGGTCTTGCCGCTCCAGGTGTCCGACGACACCGCCGCCGGTGCGGATGCAGGTGCCGGGACGGCCTCGGCCTCCGATGCGGCCGCCGGCCCGGGCGCCACGGCGGCCTGCGCCATGGTCGGAGCCGCGAGCAGTCCGATGCTGCATGCGGTGGCCAACGCGACTGCGCACCACTTCCTCGAAGAGCGCGTCATTCAGGACCAACTTCCTTGTGGGTCGAGACGGATACGTCGGACGGGCGATTCTGCCGGGCACCGTGCGGACCACAGTTCTGGTGGGTAGCTGGTGTACGTCGCTCGTCGACGGTGAAAGGTAACCAAAACGACACAGTGTAGTCAAGAGCTGACATTGGGTAACACTCAGATGCTCTGATCGATCAGTTTCGATCAGGCGATTGGTCGAGTTCGATCGCGCAGCTGTGAAGCGGGTTGCCGCGACGGCCTGACGGCTCCCCGATCAGCCGCTTACGCGCTAGGTGTTGGGGGCACGGTGTGGACCTGAACGCCGGCCGCGCTGATCGCCGACAGCAGTTCGGGAGCGGCTCCGTCGTCGGTCACCAGGTGGGTGATCCGAGGGATCGGCACGGTCTGGAACATGGTGTCAACCCCCAACTTGGTGTGGTCGGCCAGAACGACGACTTCCTGGGCGGCCCCGGCGATGGCCCGGTCGACGCCCGCTACTGCCATGTTGGGCGTGGACAGCCCGCGTTCCACCGTCAGCCCATTGCCCGACAAGAACGCGCGGCGCACCCGCACCTGCTCGATCGAGTGCTCGGCCGCACCGCCGACGAGGGCGTACGTGGTCCCACGAAGCGAACCCCCGGTCATCACCACCACGACCGATGTCCGAGCCAGGACGTTCGCAACCAACAGCGAATTCGTCACGACCGTCAGGTCTTTCATATGTACGAGTCGCCGGGTGAACTCTTCGGTGGTGGTGCCGGCCCCGATGACGATCGCGTCGCCCTCTGCGACCAGGGCCGCCGCGGCAGCGGCAATTCCGGCCTTTTCCGCGGAGGCGACCAGGCTCTTCTGGCGGTAGCTCTGCTCGTGCGAAAGCCCGCCCGGCAGGGCAGCTCCACCGCGACGTCGATCGACAAGGCCGTCCCGTTCCAGGGCCTGGATGTCGCGCCGCACGGTGACCTCTGAGCTGTTCACCGCGACGGCCAGGTCATGCAGCGAAACGGCCCCACGGGCATGGATCAGACCCAGAATGGCCTGCCGACGTTCAGCCGCGAACATGTCTCCCGATTCCTCTCGCAGCACGGTGGAGAGGCTCTGGTCCCAGCCGCTGCGCTCAGTCCCGGGATCACGGCGACACCCCACGGAGCAACCCGCCGCCGATCAGCGCAGCCGTCGAGAGGTCTCACCAATACAACTGAACCTATCAGGACCGGACAACGGTGTTCGGGCTGCTGCCATTTTCGCGATGCGATCCATTGACCGTGGAATGGGCGGTCGCCGAGGTGGTCGATGCGGTTTGCCGTGAAGGGCGGCCCGCTGCCGCCGGACCGACTCGCCGTGCTGGCCTCTGTGCTCGTCGCTGATCTCGTCATCGCGGCACTCCAAGCCGCCACCGCCGTGCGGCGAGCAACTGACACCGTGCCGGTCCGGCTGAGCCGGCGAACCCTGATGGACCAACGAAAAGGAGAAAGTCATGCCCGAGATCTCGAAAGACAGCGCGACGAACATCGAAGAATATGGGCTTTCGATGGACATCGGCAGCGCGCTCGACGATTACACCGTCGACTTCGTCACCATCCAGCAGGAGCATTGAAGCTTGTGATCGCCAACATGACCGCCGCCGCACAGGCCAGTCCCGGCCTTTGATCGGCGCGACAGCAACCCGTGCCGGACACACCCGGCCAGCGACAACGAGCATCACATCATCCAGTGCCGAGACACACAAACGAATACGGGCTAAATGTGTCTGCCTGTAGTTGGCTGACGACTTTCCGCTGACAAATAGCACCCTAACGAACTTTGGAGGCAGTGGGAGCGAATTTTCGAGACCGGTAAAACCGGCCATCGTCGGTTTTGTTGACAGTAGGTATATACCGGTGAAATGAGCCGTCGTCTGAACCTCGCCGTCCTGACCGCCGCTCTACTGATCGGGGTGGGCGGTATCGCCGGCGCCGCCGCCCCAACCCCGGACATTCATGGGTGTGTCAACACCATCACCGGGGTGGTTCGTGTCCCGCCCGACGGGGCGTGTAGCTCCCGGCCAGGGATCTTCAAGGAAACACCCCTGAACTGGGGGAGTGTTGGCCCGCAAGGGCCCGCCGGCACCAAAGGTGACCCCGGTGCCCCCGGCCCGGCCGGCAACCCCGGACCTCCCGGCGCGCCGGGCCAAACCGGCCCCCAAGGCCCCGCCGGTTCATCGGGAACAGTGCACATTTACCGGTCAGCGGCCGGGTTCGCCTTCCGCGACCTCAACGGCAATCCCAACGACGTCACAGCACCGCTGACCGTACCGGCGGGCACTTACCAGGTCGTGGCCTCAGTGTCCGTTCTTGCCCAGCCGGCAGAACTGCTGTCAGTCGCCTGCACCCTGCAGGATTCGGTTCAAGGCAACATGCAGGACTACTCCGGCTACATTCCCGCGCTAGGCCCGGCTCCGAACACGGCCAGCACCTACCAACAGTTCGCGTTCTCCGGCGTCACGACCTCGACCAGCGGCCCCGCGACCATCACGCTGCAGTGCGCAGCCACCGGCCCCAACACCAGTAACCAAACGGTGGCATCCCGATTCGGCACCATCACCGCCACCCCCGTCACCACCAACTGAGCCACATGCCCGGGGAAGACCCAACGACGCCACTCGCCGTAGGCCCTGGCGGGCCTACGTCCGGCCGTTTGGTCGCGTGGTTACCAAGACCACTCGCCCCGCTGACCCGATCAGGACGGCCCGACCCGGGGCGGGCGTTGGTACAGACCTCCGACTTTTCCGGACTTAGGGCGACCAATCGGCGACGGATCATCACAACTATTTGACCGCTCGGTCACGGTGGGTGTGAGGGCCGCGAGAAGTCCTCCAGGATCCGAGCCAGGTATCAGGGATACGTCCGGCCGGAATACATCAAGGCTCCCCGGCTGCGAGGTCTATCGACCTCGCTGTCACCTTGATGACCGCGTTCATCGGAGGGCGCTCACTTGACGGCGATGACATCGACGGTACGGATGTCGGGGTCGGCGGCGAGCAGGTCAGGTGCGACCTGGCCCAGGGCCTGTGGGATCTGGCCGCCCAGGTGAGCGTCCCGGGCGTCGCCACTCTCGAACGTGTCGAAGATGCCGTAGCTGGTGTCACTGATCTTGAACGCGTACCAGGTCACGGTGCCCTGCTCGGCCACCGCCAGTTCCCGGCCGGCTTGTAGGAAAGCACCGAGTTCGTCGCCTTTGCCGGGCTTGGCCTCCAGCAACGCGAGAACGCCGAGTCGAACGGTCATGTCGTTGATCCTTTCCGTTGGGGGTTACGCCGGTCATACCCGGCTTGCAGGTCGAGGTGGTGCAGTGCGCGGTCAAACTGGCGATGATGTCGGGCATCTCCATCATCGTGCTCGTGATCGCGTCCGGCCAGCCTTGGCAGCACAGATCCGGAAGCCTTCGCCCTCAAATCATCGGGAAAGCGGGTGGCTATTGCGGTCTCGACTCGTTCGCCCAAGGCTCCGCGCGGTAGCCGACGGTCGCGGCAAGTAGTCGCCGCGACCGCCGAACCATGAGGGCGACACCAGTGAAATCAGTGCGCAGCAGTCAGCTGACCGAACAGGCCGTCGGCCTCGCCGTTGATACCCGCGGTGAAGTACAACGAATCGGGCGCGATATTGAGCGCGCCGGCCGGGAATTTGAGGTCCCACAGACCCGAGATGGTGATCGGGTGCCCATGGATGTCCGACATCGCACGAATGAAGCGACCGCCCGTTGAGTAGACATTGATCCGGCCGTCACCGAAGTTGCCGACCAGGATGTCGCCACCAATCTGACGCACGGTCGCGGGTGCCTGAGTGACCCCCCACGGCGAGTTCAGCCTGCCACGGGACGCGAAGCGCTGCAGCAGCTTTCCGGCTGGACTGAACACGTCGACAAAGCCGAGCCCGGATCCGGCCACATCGTCGTGTTTCTGTGCGTCCTGCTTGGCAAAGGTGACAAAGAGTTTGTCGCCGATCGTCGCGATGCCGAACGGCCCGTAGCCCGACGGTAGGTTGGGATCGGTGAAGGTGCGTACCAGCGTGAAACTGCTGTCGAAGACCTCGATCTGACCGAAGCGGAAGTTCGTCGCGTACAGGAATTGCCCACCCGGAGTGCCCGCCATCGCCAAGCCTTTGTACACCGCGCCGACATCACCCTCGGGATCGACGACCGTCGACCGATCGGCGACGGTGACGGCGTTCAACCGATCAACTGTCGGACTCCATCCGGCCAGCGTGCCGTCTTCGGTGGCGAACATGAACCTGCTGGCGCCCGACAGGCCGCTCTTGCTCACGACGAAGCCCACGCCCGCCGGATTGGATACGGTTCCGGTGGGCGTGCCAGCGGCCGACGCGGAAGAAGCCGCGGCGGGAATCGAGACCACGAGCGGGGTGGCGACACCTGCTCCGTCATACAGGGTGCTGACGCCGGCACCGTTGTCGGAGATCCACAGGGGCGAGCCCGGCAGGAAGGAGATACCCCACGGATTCTTCAGATTGGCATCAGTGTGCGCTGCCAGGCCGGCGATGTCGGAGACGAGATTCGTTTGAACAAATCCCCGATCATGCTCGTGATGACGGTCCTCTGCCGACGCCGACGCACCGGTTCCGACCATCACCACACCCGCCGCCAACACTGCAGTCCACATCCTCGCTGGTCCTACTGTCCGGATCATTGACCGTCCTTCCATCGATGGGTGCGGTCACCGGCTGGGCGCACAAGGTCGCAGCCGAGCCCGGAAAGGTCTCAGCTCCGGCGCCCGTCAACCCACCTCACGCCCGCCACGCAGAAAGCGTTCAAGATCAGGACAAATAGGCCACGATGCGACGCCGTGTCGGTGCGGCTCGGTCAACCGGATATGGCCGGCACCCGTGGCCGTCTTACTTGTAAGCCGAGAAAATGGCGTGACGCCCTCGACAAGAGCTCGCGTCTACCGGTCGGCGCTTTCAGGTCTGCCCGCGGACGATCCTGGCGGGCGCGTTTTTCATCCCCGGCGGGTTGGTATTCATCGCTCGCTCAATCTCTTGACGTGACAGCCGCGACGGGCAGTGCACCAGCGCCCAGCCAACTGTGCACAGCATCCGGCCCTATGCCGCCGTCCGCCCGCAACCGGGACGGCGACGGGGTACTACAGGACCACTCGGTCGGCGCCCGTCGCCGCAACAGGATCACTGACCCGGTCATCGATGCGCTTGTGACGCAGCAGTGGGTCACGCGACCACCGACCAGCGTCGCGCTGTCGTGCGACCTCGGGCGCGATTCACACTCTCGCGGGCCACCGTGCTCGCATCCACTCCGGCCACGAAGCAAACCCGGCTGGCGGCGAATCGATCGGCTCGGTGCCGTCCAGCTCGCCCTGAGACGGCACGTCGAACCTGCCCGCCCAGCTCACCATTTCTTCGTCGGACATAGGCCAGGTCGAATGAGGTTCTGCGGCGAGACGAACATCGTGGCGCCTTCGCTGCTCCTCCAAGCTGATCGGGGCGTACCACATCTCCACGGATGCCTCCGCCTGATCGCCGGCGTACCGCAAGGCCGACCGTTCATCGCGGCTCCAGAGACCGAAATCAAGCGCGACGTTGACGCCGAGACGCAGCGTACGCAGCGCGATCGCGATGAGCCGACCTTCGATGACCTCGCTGGCCGGTGAGGGGTTCTCCGCACCGTAGAGCGCCTTCATCCACTCATCCTTGGTCAGTCGGAGCGCGTCGTACTCGACCTCGAATTTGCGTGCTGCAGTTGTCTTGCCGCATCCCGGCAAACCAACAGTCAGCAACAAAGTGGGCGTCACGATCATCGATGATTTCAGACCGATCGGCCCGTCCCGCCTGGAGGCCGGAACCTGTAGTTCGATTTCGGCGCCGTGAACTCATCCGCCCAGCGAAGCTTACGGACGACGTCCTCCGCCGAATGACGCTTCCTACCAACCATCCAGACCATGTCCTTCCCGCCCTCACCTGCGGCAACAGGACTGTAAATCATCCCGGCCCCTGGAGGTTCTCGCTGGTGCGCGCACCGATGCCCGCGAACGCGACCTGCGCCGGCTCCTGCAGCGGTTCCACCTGCTCTACCGCTGGTGTCGACAGCAGCGGGGTCACTCGCACGCGGCCTGGACTGCCTCATCGCAGCGGTCGCCTGGCGGAACCGCGCCATCCTGCTCGCCCACGACGCCGACCCGTCGCACGGCAAGCTGCTGACGGGTCCGTGGGTGGTGGACTGGCTCGCCGGCCGAAGTGACCTGGCCCGCTCGAGCCAGGTCCGCTAGGTCCGCTACGAGGGCATCATCAACGAGCACCAGTGCTGATCAGCGGAAATGCTAGTGGAGACGAAGAGAATCGAACTCTCAACCCCCGCCTTGCAAAGGCGGTGCTCTGCCAATTGAGCTACGTCCCCGAACCCCGCACCCGACCGCAGATAGTGGCCGAAGCGGAAGAAACAAACGGCCCGCAGCGACGGGGAGTCGCAGGCGAGCCGGCTACAGCAGTCCGACCAAATCCCGGACGAGACACAAGAACTAGCGGGTGGTGCCGGTCGCTTCGTCCCAGAGTGCAGCTTCGGCAGCGGCGGCATCTCTACGCTTCTTGACCAGAATGAACACGCCTCCGGCCAGAGCAACCAGGAGCAGGAGCTTCTTCATATCGGCGCTGTCCTTTCCAGTCATGACCAGCAAACACCAGTGCAACGCAACTCCGTGGGCCTGGGAGGACTTGAACCTCCGACCTCTTCCTTATCAGGGAAGCGCTCTAACCGCCTGAGCTACAGGCCCTCACACATCACTCACGGCGCCGATTCAGGATTTCAATGAGTCCCGCTTCCTGAGGGCGCCGCGACACCAGAGACTACCGTAACCAGCCGAGCCGCCCCAAATCCGAGCGCGCCGCCCCAAACCCCGATTCTTAGCGCGCCACACAATCGCGGCTCCTACACCCCGACTTGTGCCAGTCGACGTGCTGGGTGCGGTGACGGTCTGGGCCGACGCCCCAGCAGGCCACACCAACAGCAACGAACTCCGGAGCAGCGGACACGACGGGCCACGCACGAACCGACACACGAACCGCCAACGCAGCCAACGCAGCCGGGCCAAGGTCACTGGGACCGGGTCGGCGGTCGTGCCCTCCTGCGCGGTGAACTCGGTGCTGCCCTGCGGATGTTGGGCGCCGGATCCGACGCCGCTGAACTGCACTTCCTGGCGTCCGCCTGCTGCAGGAGGGCCATCGTCTGGGCGTCGTCACCGCCCACCACCTTGATCCCCAGCGTCGTGCCGGCGATCCCCACCGCTGAGAACTCCGCAGCCCTTGGATGTCGCGGTGTCCCACACCGCGATCAGGGAGAGGGCGAAACGCGCATATTGCTTCATGGTCGTCAGTGCACTCAGGGGCCGCAACACCTGGGTAGCGCCTGCTTCGGCCGCCGCAAGGCCAATACCAAACGACTGACGGGCCGCCCACCCCCAGGTGAACGGCCCGTCGTGAACTGCAGAAACCTAGTCGCGCTCGCCCAGCGTGATCTCGACGCCGCCGGACATGCCGGCCGCCGCGTTGTAGACGAACGCCGCCACGGTCGACAAGGCAGTGAACAGCACGATGTTGATGGCGCCGATGACGGCGGTGACGATGAAGACGCCGCTCGGGGTGACCAGCGGGCCGGTGGTGCCGGTCGTGCTGTCCGGCGTCACCAGCGTCTCGTACGTCGAGTTGATCTTCGTCCAGACGTCCATCGAGCCCAGCGACAGGTACAGCACGCCGACGGCGATCATCCAGACGAAGAACATCACGATGGCGACGATCAGGCTGATCTTCAGCACGGTCCACGGGTCAACCCGCTTGAGCTGCAAGGAAGCCAGCCGAGGCGGACGACGCTGCCCCTTGACCTTGCGGGGCGCCGACGTGGACGTGCCGCGATCGGAGGACGCCGACGGGGTCGGCACGGCACCGTTGGTTCCGACCGGCCCGGCAGGCGTACTGCCCGCGGGTCGAGCCGGAGCGGCCACACTGTGCGAAACCTGGGCCGAGGGGGCCCCGGCCGGTGTTGCACGCGGAGTTGTCACTCCGTACCTCCGTCAGGATCTTCGTCGTCGCTCGTCTCCGAATCGACGACGTCGGTCTCCGCCACCCCCGTGTCGGGCGCAGCAGTGTCGACAGAAGACGCATCGGACACGATCGTGGTTGCTCCGTCGCCAGCAGTAACGCTGTCGATCACCGCATCGTCTCCTGCATCGGCGTTCCGGGCAATGGCCACCAGGCTGTCCTTCTCGGCCAGGTTCATCAGACGGACGCCCATGGTCTGCCGCTTCGCCTTACGAACCTCCTTGGCTGTGGTCCGGATCACACCACCACCGGAGGTGATCGCGTACACCTCCGCGTCCAGATCCACGATGAGAGCACCGACCAGCTTGCCGCGGCGACGGTCGTACTGGATCGTCAGCACTCCCTTGCCACCGCGACCCTGCACCGGGTACTCCATCATCTCGGTGCGCTTCGCGTAGCCGCGCGCGGTGGAGACCAGGACGTACATGCCCTCGCGCGCGACATCCATCGACAGCAGCTCGTCGCCGGAGTTGAACCGCATCCCGAGCACGCCCGAGGTGGCGCGGCCCATCGGCCGTAGCGCCTCGTCGGTGGCGTGGAAACGGATGGACTGACCCTCCGCCGAGATCAGCAGCAGGTCGTCATCCGACGAGCACAACACGGCCCCGACCAGTTCGTCGTCGTCACGCAGGTTGATGGCCACGATCCCGCCGGAGCGGTTCGAGTCGAACGCCGTCAGCTCGCTCTTCTTGACCAGGCCGCCCTTGGTGGCCAGCACCAGGTACGGCGCGACGCTGTAGTTGCGGATCTGGATGACCTGGGCGATCTTCTCGTCCGGCTGGAAGGCCAGCAGGTTGGCGACATGTTGCCCGCGTGCTGTCCTGTTCGCCTCCGGAAGTTCGTAGGCCTTGGCGCGGTAGACGCGGCCCTTGTTGGTGAAGAACAGGATCCAGTCGTGGGTGGAGCAGACGAAGAAGTGCGCCACGATGTCGTCCTGCTTGAGCGCCGCGCCCTGCACACCCTTGCCGCCGCGCTTCTGCGCCCGGTAGAGATCGGTCTTGGTGCGCTTGGCGTAGCCGGTTCTGGTGATCGTGACGACGACGTCCTCGACCGCGATCAGATCCTCGAGCGACACGTCCCCGTCATAGGGCACGATCTTGGTTCGGCGGTCGTCGCCGTACTTGTCGACCGTCTCCCCCAGCTCGGCGATGATGATCTTCCGCTTGCGGTCGTCGCTGGCCAGGATGTCCTTGAGGTCGGCGATGATCAGTTCGATCTCGGCCAACTCGTCGATGATCTTCTGTCGCTCGAGCGCGGCCAACCGGCGCAGCTGCATCTCCAGGATCGCGTTCGCCTGGATGGCGTCGACGTCGAGTAGCTCGATCAGCCCCTCGCGCGCGACGTCTACGGTGGCAGACCGCCGAATCAGCGCGATCACTTCGTCGAGGGCGTCGAGCGCCTTCACGTACCCGCGCAGGATGTGGGCGCGCTCCTCTGCCCTGTCCAGACGGAACTGGGTACGCCGGGTGATGACCTCGATCTGGTGCGCGACGTAGTAGCTGATCATCTGGTCGATGCGCAGGGTGCGCGGCACCCCGTCGACGATGGCCAGCATGTTTGCGCCGAAGGAGGTTTGCAGCGAGGTGTGCTTGTACAGGTTGGCCAGCACCACCTTGGCCACGGCGTCGCGCTTGAGGGTGATGACGATGCGCATGCCGATGCGGTCGCTGGACTCGTCGGCGATGTCGGCGACGCCGGTGATCTTGCCGTCCTTGTGTAGCTGCGCGATCGACTCGACGAGGTTGTCCGGGTTCACCTGGTACGGCAGTTCGGTGGCCACCAGGATGGTGCGTCCCTTGGCGTCCTCCTCGATCTCGACGACCGCCCGCATCCGGATCGACCCGCGGCCGGTGCGGTAGGCGTCTGAGATTCCGTCGCGCCCGACGATCAGACCGGAGGTCGGGAAGTCGGGACCGACAACGCGCTCCATGGCGGCGTCGAGCAGCTCCTCCTGGGTGGCCTCCGGGTGTTCGAGGCACCAGACCACGGCCGACGCGACTTCGCGGAGGTTGTGCGGCGGAATATTGGTGGCCATCCCGACCGCGATGCCGGATGACCCGTTGACCAGCAGGTTCGGGATGCGTGCGGGCAAGACGGTGGGCTCGGTCGTCTTGTTGTCGTAGTTCGGGATGGTGTCGACGGTGTTTTCGTCGATGCCGGCCAGCATCTGCATGGCCAGCGGCGCCATCCGGCACTCGGTGTATCGCATGGCAGCGGCGGGATCGTTGCCGGGCGAACCGAAGTTGCCCTGGCCGTCGATCAGCGGGTAGCGCAGCGACCACGGCTGCGACATCCGGACCACGGTGTCGTAGATCGAGCTGTCACCGTGCGGGTGGTAGTTGCCCATCACGTCGCCGACCACGCGGGACGACTTCACCCGGCCACGGTCCGGTCGGAAGCCCGAGTCGTACATGCCGTACAGCACGCGCCGGTGCACCGGCTTCAGTCCGTCCCGGACATCAGGCAGAGCGCGCGACACGATGACGCTCATCGCGTAATCGATGAACGACCGCTGCATCTCCGTCTCGATATCGACCGGTTCCGTGCGGTCGTGGTCCGACGTGTCTGTGGGGCCTGTCACTTTTTGTGGCCTTCCGATCTTCCGCCCTCACCAAACGGGTGACGGCTGTGTCCACATGTGGATGGACAGTGTGTACAAACGGGCAGATCAAATCTCCTGCGGCCTTCGTCTCCGGATCGTCCGGAGACGAAGGGACACAGGGGTTTTGCTAGAAATCCAGGAAACGGACGTCGCGGGCGTTGCGGGTGATGAATGACCGGCGCGCTTCCACGTCCTCACCCATCAGCACGGAGAACAGATCATCGGCGGTGGCGGCGTCGTCGAGCGTGACCTTCATCAGCAGCCGGTGCGCGGGATCCATGGTGGTCTCCCACAGTTCCTTGGCATCCATCTCGCCGAGACCCTTGTAGCGCTGGACACCGTCGTCCTTCGGCAGCTTTCGGCCGGCCTGTTGGCCGATCTCGATGAGGCCGTCCCGTTCCCGGTCGGAATAGGCGAACTGCTGCTCACCCCGCGACCACTTCAACTTGTACAGCGGCGGACAGGCCAGGTAGACGTAACCCTCCTCGACCAGCGGACGCATGAATCGGAAGAGCAACGTCAGCAGCAGGGTTCGGATGTGCTGGCCGTCGACGTCGGCGTCGGCCATCAGGATGAGCTTGTGATAGCGCAGCTTCGTCACGTCGAACTCGTCGTGGATGCCGGTGCCCAGAGCGGTGATCAGGGACTGCACTTCGGTGTTCTTCAGCACCCGGTCGATGCGGGCCTTCTCGACGTTGATGATCTTGCCGCGGATCGGCAGGATCGCCTGGAACATGGAGTCGCGACCGGACTTCGCCGACCCACCGGCCGAATCGCCCTCGACGATGTAGAGCTCCGACTTTTCCGGATCCGTCGAGCGGCAGTCCGCCAGCTTGCCCGGCAGGCCGCCGATCTCCAGTGCGCCCTTGCGCCGCACCAGGTCTCGCGCCCGGCGTGCGGCCGAACGGGCCTGCGACGACGAGATCGCCTTGGAGATGATGGTTTTCGCCTCGGCGGGGTTGCGCTCGAACCAGTCGGTGAGCCACTCGTTGCAGGCCTTCTGCACGAACGACTTCGCCTCGGTGTTGCCGAGCTTGCCCTTCGTCTGACCTTCGAACTGCGGCTCCCGCAGCCGGATCGAGATGATCGCGGCCAGGCCCTCGCGGACGTCCTCGCCGGAGAGCTTGTCGTCCTTCTCCTTGAGCAGTTTCTTCTCGGTGGCGTACTTGTTGACCACCGTGGTCAGCGACGCTCGGAAGCCTTCTTCGTGGGTGCCGCCATTGAGCGTGTTGATGGTGTTCGCGAACGAATGCACGGACTCGTTATAGGACGAATTCCACTGCATGGCGACCTCGACCTCCATGGCCTCGGCCTTCGACTCGAACCCGATGATCGACGGGTGCGCCGGATCCTTGGTCGCGTTCAGGTGCCGGACGTAGTCGACCAAGCCACCCGGGTAGTGGAAGGTGCGTTCCACCGGAACATTGGGTTCGTCCTCGTGCTTGCTCCGCTCATCGCGCAGGATGATCGTCAAGCCCTTGTTCAAAAAGGCCATCTGCTGCAGGCGACGGGTGATGGTGTCGAACGAGAACTCGACCGTCTCGAAGATGGTGTCGTCCGGCCAGAACGCGATGGTGGTGCCCGTCCTGGTGGACTTGCCCGTGGTCGTCAGCGGACCGGGCTTGGATTTCGTGTAGGTCTGCTCGTACGACGAGCCGCCGGTGTGGATCTCGACCTCGAGCCTGGTCGACAGGGCGTTGACGACGGAGATACCGACGCCGTGCAGGCCACCCGAGACGGCGTAGGAATCGGAGTCGAACTTGCCGCCGGCGTGCAGGATCGTCATGACGACCTCGACGGTGGGCTTCTTCTGCTGCTTGTGCATCGCGACCGGGATGCCGCGGCCGTTGTCGATGACCTCGACCCCGCCGTCGGCCCGAAGGGTCACCTTGACCGTGTCGGCGAAGCCGGCCATCGCCTCGTCCACCGAGTTGTCGACCACTTCCCAGACCAAGTGGTGCAGGCCGGTCGGACCGGTGTCGCCGATGTACATGCCTGGCCGCTTGCGGACGGCCTCGAGACCTTCCAGGACAGTGATCGAGTCTTCGTTGTATTCGTTCTTGCCGGCCACGGGTGCCTTTCGTTCTTCTCGTCGGTACTGCTCTTGCTTCTCGTCGGTACTGCTCCTGTCACCCGGCATGCGCAGGCCACCCGCACACCGAAAAGTGGTGGGTGACACTGCATGGGCGATACGTACGGGGCATGCAAGTTCGGCCGTCAAGCAACGCTGGAACGTCGAACTCCCCTGCCTTGTCGATTCTACTAGGTATGACCGACAAGAGGGCGCCAGTGGAGGCCCTGAAACGGCCGTGGCGGCCCTGAACTGGTTCGGTTGGGGTGATGGTCGCAGCCACAGCGTCCGGAACGGTCCTGAAACGGCTGTGGCCTCGATCGAAACTCGGCGAGGCGTGGTATCAACCGGCGGGGCTGCCGGCTCTTGTCGGGCAACCAATCCCCTGCCTGCTCTGGAGCCGATCCCATGTCCGCCGGACCCGCCGTCCCGACCCGCGAACTCATCCTCCCCCGCCGACGGCGGTCGGGCCAGCGGACGAGCCACCACGTCACCCCGCAGCCCACCGGCGGGGCCGTGACCGGTCCGGCCCGGTCGGCCGAGCTGCCCACCGAGCAGCACGAAGTGATGAACACGGTGCTGCACCACGCACTGCGTCGTGACCTGCGCCGGCTGGCGGAAACGCTGCGCACCCCGGTCGGCGCCCCTGTGCGCCGGGCACTCACCGACCACATCCGCTTCGTGCTCGAGCAGCTGCACCACCACCACACCACCGAGGACGAGCTGATCTGGCCGGCGGTTCTCCTCCGCCGACCAGATCTGCGCGGCTCGTTCGACGAGATGCAGGGTGAGCACGATCAGTTGGGCTCCACGATCGCGACCCTCACTGCCGCCGCCGCGGCCTGGTCGAACGACAGTGGGCGGCCTGCCGTCCACGAGGCGGTGGTGGCGCTCGAACAGGTACTGGAGCCGCACCTGGAGCACGAAGAGGCCGACGCGATGCCCCTGATCTGCTCGGTGTTGACGGCAGCCGACTGGGCGCCGATCGACAAGAACCTGCACCGTCCGACGTGGCCGTCGAAAATGGCTGCTGCGCTGTTCTGGATGCTGGACGATCTGGATCCGGCTCGCTCCGAGGTGGTGGAAGGGCTGCTCCCCCAGCCACTCTGGCGCCTACTGCGGCTCCGCTACGCCGCAGGCTGGCGCCGCCGGCAAGCCGTCCTCTGGGGCTGACCGACTGCGCCGCCCGCTCCGTTGCGCCTGGTCCGGCATGGATCAACTTTCCGGGCATGGACGAAGTTGTCTATTTCTGTACCACCAGCCCCAAACGGCGAACTTTCACCCCTGCAGGGACGTTGATCCGAGCGGCGCGATGGGGGCTCAGCCGTAGGTGTCGCGGGGGCCGCGGCCGGAAACGTGGCGGGGACCGAACCGCCACGAGGGGCCGGAAGGGCCCTGGGCACGGATCCGGAGGACCGATCCGTGGCCGACCTCGCGATTGATCTTGGCCACGATCTGCGGCGCCAGCATTCGGAGCTGGGTGGCCCAGGCGGTCGATTCGGCCCGCAACACGAGTTCCCCGTCGACCAGCGACACCGGTTCACAGTGATCGGCGACCTCGGCGCCGACGATCTCCGCCCAGCGGCCGAGCACCGTGGCCTTGGTCAGGTCCGCCCCGGCGCCGGCGTCGCCCAGCCAACGTTTCATGGTCGCGCCCAACGGCGCCGGGTCCCGCGAATCCGGCCCGGAACCCGACCAACGCCGACGTTTCAGGGCAGCCGCGGAGCCGGACCGGCGACCCTTCGGGTTCGCCTCCACGTTCCGGGCCATCGCCTTGCGGCGGGCGGCGTTTTGCTCGCGCGCCGCCGCCAGCGCGTCTCGGGCCAGGTCGGCGCCGGACCGATCGGCTGGGCGTCGACTCGCCCCCGACGGCGGATCCGCATCGCTCATCGCTTGCCTCCAGCAGTGGTCACGGCACTCGCTCTATCTTCCCGTCGGCGACCAGATGACGACTGCCGGCCAGCGCCTCGGGCACGTCCCCGAGGACCGCGGCGGTGATCAGCACCTGGTCCGCGTCCGCGACCAGCTCGGTGAGTCGGTCCCGCCGGGAGGTATCCAACTCGGCAAAAACATCGTCCAACACCAAGACCGGATCGACCCCGTCGGAGCGCAGCAGGGAGAACCCCCCGAGCTTGAGCGCAAGCGCCAGCGACCACGATTCACCATGCGACGCATAGCCTTTGGCCGGACCGTCGCCCAGCCTGAGCTCGAGATCGTCCCGGTGTGGCCCGACCAGACAGACCCCTCGCTCCAGTTCCTGGGGCCTGATCCGAATCATCTCGGCCAGCAGGGCTGCGCGCAGCTCGTCCTCGGTGGGATCGACCGGCATGGCCGCACCCAGGGAAGATCGGTAGACCAGATCGATCGGTTCGGACGTGGGCGCCAGATCCGCGTAGGCGGCGACCACGTGCGGCGTCATCTCGACGACCAGCTCCAGCCGGGCCAGCAGCAGGGCAGCCCCCGCCGCGGCCAGGTGCTCGTCCCACACGTCGAGGGTGGACAGGTCGGCACCAGCCTTGGCCCGGCGGGGACCCGCCGACTTCAGCAGGGCGCTCCGCTGCTTCAGGACGCGGTCGTAGTCGGAGCGCACTCCGGCCAGCCGCGGGGCGCGCATGATCAGGACTTCGTCCAGGAACCGGCGCCGCTCCGAGGGATCACCCCGCACCAGTGCGAGATCTTCCGGCGCGAACACCACCGTGCGCAGCACGCCGAGGATGTCGCGCGCCCTGGTGACCGGAGCCCGGTTGATCCGGGCCCGATTGGCCTTGCCGGCGGTGATCTCCGCCTCGAGCAACAGCTCGCGACCGTCCGACACCACCGCCGCCCTGACGATGGCGCGCTCCGAGCCGCGCAGGATCAGCGGCGCGTCCGAAGCCACCCGGTGGGAGGACAGCGTGGCGAGGTATCCGAGCGCCTCGACCAGGTTGGTCTTGCCCGCGCCGTTGCGCCCGATCAGTACGTTGGCGCCCGGCTGCAGCGGCCATTCCGCCGTCGGCCAGGATCGGAAGTCGACCAGCGACAGGTGCCGCACGTGCATGGATCAGCCAGGCAGCCGGGCCGGCATGACCAGATACCGGTAGTCGGCGTCGACAGTGTTGGCATCGTCCTTGGTGATCAGGGGCAGCAACAGTGCCGGCCGCGACGGCGTGGTGAAGGCCAGCCGGACGTGGTCGGCCCGTAGGACGCCGAGCCCGTCCAGCAGGTACGACGGGTTGAATGCGATCAGCAGTTCCGCACCGTCCGCCTCGACGCCCAGATCCTCTTCCGCGCGGCCTTCGTCGTCACCGCCCGCAGTCAGCGTCAGCACCCCATCGCCGACCTGCATGCGCAGGTGATGGCCGCGGTCGGTGACCAGCGCAACCCGCTTGATGGCCTCACCCAGCTCGCTGACCGGCACATCGACCGTGGTCGTGTGCTCCCCCGGCAGTAAAGACCGGTACTTGACGAACTCGACGTCCAACAGGCGAACGGTGGTGCGGCGGCCGCCGGCCTGCAGGCCGAGGAGTCCGTCGCCCAGGCCGACGATGACCTCGTGGGATCCACCGAGACTCTTCGCCGCGTCGGCCAGCGTGCGAGCCGGGACCAGAACCGCGGTCGACATGTCCGGGGCGTCGGGCGTCCAGGACAACTCCCGGACGGCGAGTCGGAACCGGTCGGTGGCCGCGAGCGTGAGCTTGTCGCCCTCGATCTCGATGCGGACCCCGGTCAGCATCGGCAGGGTGTCATCCCGACCTGCGGCGACCGCGGTCTGGACCACCGCCTCGGCGAACGCGGATGCATCGACCTTGCCGGACGCCGCGGGCATGGCCGGCAGCGCCGGATAGTCCTCGACCGGCATGGTCGGCAACGTGAACCGAGCCGAACCACCGGTGATCACCACCCGGGAGCCCTCGGCCGAGATCTCGACCGGCTTGGCCGGCAACGCCCTGGTGATCTCCGCCAGCAGGCGTCCGGAGACCAGTACTCGGCCGGCCGAATCGGCATCCACCGACACCTCGGCCCGGGTCGAGACCTCGTAGTCGAATCCCGCCACGACCAAGGTCGAGCCGTCGACCTCGAGCAGAATGCCGCCGAGAACCGGGACGGGCGGCCGGCTGGGCAGGGACTTGGCAACCCAGGCAACTGCGTCTGCGAGGTCTTCGCGGGCGACACGGAACTTCATCGATCCTCCGAAAATGACCAGTGGTCACGAATAACGAGCGACGCCATCTCCGACGCGCTGTTGGCTTGAGCGGAACTGCTACCCGCCGACATCGGCATCCCTGCAGGTCAGGATGTCTGTCGGTGGTTACTGCTGGAATGACGATCGTTGCGGTGAGCGCCAGTTCGGTTCACATCGTTGACGTGGTGCGGGGTTCATGTGGTGCGGGGTTCATGTAGTGCGGGCAGATCGGGGTGCGGACGGGCATGACGGATCCGGTGGGGCGACTTGCGTCGTCGGTGTGGGTCCAGGGAGTGCAACCGTACGGCCATCGAAGCCGTCTCGTCACCCCTGGGTCGATCCAGCGCGGGTCGACCGCGTACCGGTCCACACACATAACCTTTGAGTACTTCCCTCTACAAGAGAGAAACAGTAGTAACAGTAAGGGCTGTGGACGGTGTGGACCACGGGGTATCGGCCCAGCAGGCAGGGCGTGGCGGGGTGGGGACCGATGGATGGACGGGATCAGCGCACCAGCCCTTCGAATGTGCACCGACGGACCGATAGCAAGGTTGTCCCCCGGTGAGCCCCGGTTGTCCACAGGGTTGTGCACACGGTGTGCATACTTAAAAGATCTTCAAATGGCAGTGGTTGACGGCGTGGCGAACATCGGCGTGTCCGGGACTGAGCCGGCTGCAATGCCGAGTTGTCACCGTCGGCTGATCGGGGCTCGCCCGGGTGTGCGGAATGCCGTCCCCGGAATGCGGAGCCGGCGCACGCTGTGTTTCGAGGATGAACCGCACACGGCCCGGGGTATGGCTGAGGGAGCGCCCACCGTGGTCGCGCGTCCAGGTCGGGCTGCCCTGCCTTCGCCAGCCGATGATTCGGTGAGCGGGTCGCTAGCGCCGGGAGCGGTCCCGGATCCGTGCGGTGAGTTCCTGCACGTGGTCATAGGTCTGCCGGCGCTCGGCGAGCTCGTTGCGGATCTTCTTGGCGGCGTGCATGACGGTGGTGTGGTCGCGGCCGCCGAACGTCGCCCCGATCTTGGGCAGCGTCAGGTCGGTGAGCTCGCGGCACAGATACATGGCGATCTGCCGCGACGACGCAATCGACCGGACCTTCGACTGGCCACACAGCTCGTCGAGAGTGACACCGAAGTACTCCGCCGTGACCGCCATGATGGTGGCCGCATCGATGTCGTTGGATACCGAGTCCCTGATCAGGTCGCGCAAGACGATCTGGGCGAGTGCCAGGTCCACCTGCTGCTTGTTCAGCGAGGCGAAGGCCGTGACGCGGATCAGCGCACCTTCGAGCTCGCGGATGTTCCGCTCGATCCGGCTGGCGATGAACTCCATGACGTCATCGGGTGCGTTCAATCCGTCGAGCGAGGCCTTCTTGCGCAGGATGGCAATGCGGGTCTCCAACTCCGGCGGCTGGATGTCCGTCGTCAAACCCCACTCGAACCGAGTCCGCAGCCGGTCCTCCAGCGTCTCGAGCCGTTTCGGCGCCCGGTCGGAGGAGATGACGATCTGCTTGTTCGCGTTGTAGAGCGTGTTGAAGGTGTGGAAGAACTCTTCCTGGGTGCCTTCCTTGCCCTCCAGGAACTGGATGTCGTCGACGAGAAGCACGTCGACATCCCGGTAGCGGCGCTGGAACGCCACCTTTCGGTCGTCGCGCAGGGAGTTGATGAAGTCGTTGGTGAATTCTTCGCTCGACACGTAGCGCACGCGGATCCCGGGAAACAGGCGCTGGGCGTAGTGGCCGATCCCGTGCAGCAGGTGCGTCTTGCCCAGCCCCGAGTCACCCCAGATGAACAGCGGGTTGTAGGCGACAGCCGGCGCCTCTGCGACGGCAACGGCCGCCGCGTGCGAGAAGCGGTTGGACGACCCGATCACGAACGTCTCGAAGGTGTACTTCTCGTTCAGACGCGTTTGGGCGGAACTCGCCGGGACGGCATCGCGGCGGACGGCGTACGTCGGCCAGATCTCGCTCACCGTCGCGAGCGCGTCGGCTTCCTCGTCTTCTTCGTCCTCTTCCGAGTCGTCCCGGTTGCCGCCATTACTGCCGGGCGCTGCGCCGTTCAGTCGGTTACCCGTGGGAGCGGTGCCGTTGTGCTGCGCGCCGTTCATGGGCGGACGCGACGAGTCACCGTTGAGCGACTGGCCAAAGCCGTTCTGCGGGCCAGTGACGTCGCCATCGGGGTTGAGCCCGGACGAGGCGCCGTCGGTGTTGTCGCTGACCGTCACCGCCAGTGTGACCGGGAGCTGCATCCGATCCGAGAGGGCGGCGGCAATAGGTTCGCGCAAGGTGCGTTCGATGGTGTCCCTGGCGAATCCGGACGGGGCGGCGAGGAGCGCCGTGGTGCCGATCATCCCCACGAGGTCGGTAATGGAGAGCCAGGCTCGCTGATGAGAGGTCAGAGATGATGAGAGATCAGCAACCACCTGCTGCCAGACGTCCTGAAGGTCCGCAGGATCGTCCCCCACTAGCGAATCCCCTCTCTCTCGTGCTGCATCGCCGTCACCTATCCACAGAGTTGTCCACCGGGTGTGGATAGTTACGAGGGGTCAACTATCACACGGCGGACGTCAATGTCGGCAGCCGAGGGTCCGACGGATCGGACGCCAGATGGTGCATTCGAAAGCGGTAGGGCGGCCCGTGCTTCTCGGGTGATTGCCCGGGGAACGCTAACAACTCACCTGCCGTTCACACAAGGTGTCTGGTGAAGCAAGCACCTCCGTCGGCGTGTCGCGGAATATCGCGTCCCGCCTGGTTTGACCCGTACCGGTGCGGGTCTCTACCCTGGGTACAGACCCGTACGGTGCCGGGCTGCTGCATGCCGTTTGAACGACGAACGACATGACTGTTGTGCGCACGAAATGATGTGTGCACGGTGTCCGAATCGCACGGCCTCGAGCGGGTAAATCCGGTCGGGGCAGTTGCTGAGCAAGTCCACTTGGACCTGCGCATTCGGCGGTATGCCTGGTGATGGACGGCGTTGCGGTCGACGGGAATCCCCCGCTCGTCCGTGCTGTCCCTCGTAGCCCGGCGGAGCAGTAGTCCCGCAGTTTTCAGACCTGGAGAGATCACCGTGAGCAAGCGCACCTTCCAACCGAACAACCGCCGCCGGGCCAAGGTCCACGGCTTCCGTCTGCGTATGCGCACCCGCGCGGGTCGGTCGATCCTGTCCGCGCGTCGCCGTAAGGGACGCAACGAGATCGCGGCCTGATTCCCAGTCGACTCTCAGCTGATCGCGGCATCGTGCTGCCGGCGGAGGCGCGTCTGCGAACCGCAGCGGACTTCGCTGCGGTCGTACGAGGCGGTCGCCGGGCCGGCACCCGGCGCTTGGTGATCCATCTGTTGCCGACCGGGCATCAGGTGCCGCCACGCGCCGGTTTTGTCGTTTCCGCAAAGGTGGGCAATTCGGTTGTTCGTCACCGGGTGACTCGTCGGCTGCGACCGCTGGTCCGTGCGCAGTTGGCCTTGTTACCCGCGGGATCCGCCTTGGTGATCAGGGCCCTTCCTTCGGCGGCCGCGGCGACCAGCGCCGAGCTCAGTGTCGACCTGGAATCGGGATTGGCCTCGGCGGTCCGGAAGTCAGCCAAGCCATCTTCGGTCCGACCGGCAGGTTCGCGGGCACCCGCGCGACCCGCGGTCAAGGACGGAGGACGGGCATGACGACATCGCTTCCGGCCAGAATCCTGGCGGCGCCGATCCGCTTCTACCAACGGTTTATCTCGCCGGCGTTGCCCCCGAGCTGCCGGTACTCCCCTAGTTGCAGCAGCTACGCCGTCGAGGCATTGCAGACGCACGGGGCCGTGCGCGGGTCGTGGCTGGCGGTGCGCCGAATCGGTCGGTGTCACCCGTGGCATGCGGGTGGCTACGATCCGGTTCCGCCGGTCCGGGAACGCAAGCGGGCTCTCGGAAGTTCGGTAGTTGTGAATTCTGTGACCGATCGCTTTGTCACCGGTCCCGACGACGCGGCGAGTGTCGCCGTGATTACCCCAGATGCGCGGCCGGCCAAAGCCGAGGCGCCGACAACACGGAGCAATGCCGCGTGAACTTCGACTTCTTCTCCCTTGACTACATCTACTACCCCGTGTCCGGGATCATGCTGGTCTGGCACAAGGTCTTCGCACTCTTCCTGGGCGCCAGCAACCCCTGGGCCTGGGTGCTGTCCGTGGTCTTCCTGGTGTTCACCCTCCGTGGACTGCTGTTCAAGCCGTTCATGGGTCAGATGAACTCGCAGATGAAGATGCAGGCCGTCGCCCCAGAGCTGAAGAAGCTGCGCGAGAAGTACAAGGACGACAAGCCCCGGCTCGCCGAGGAGATGCAGAAGTTCAACAAAGAGGCCGGGGTCAATCCGCTGGGCGGCTGTCTGCCCGCGTTGATCCAGGCTCCGGTGTTCATCGGCCTGTTCCACGTGCTCCGATCATTCAAGCCGGGCCAGGACGGCAACTATTTCTTCTCTGCGGCCGACGTGCAGTCGTTCGTCGACGCGAAGCTGTTCGGCGGCGCCCCGCTGTCGGCGTACATGACCCAACCCTGGGAGAACACGGCCAAGGGCATCGGCCTCGGTCCGGAAGGCCTCGACGGCATCCGTTCCACGGTGATCGCCGTCGGTGTCCCGCTGATGATCCTCGCCGGCATCGCCACGTATCTGTCGAGCAGCCGCTCGGTGGCCCGGCAGAAGCAGATGCAGGGCGACAACGAGGCGGCCCCGCAGGCCGCGTTGATGAACAAGCTGATGAAGTACGTCTTCCCACTGTTCGTCGTCGTCGGTGGCCCGTTCTTCCCACTGGCCATCCTGTTCTACTGGCTCTCCAACAACACCTGGACGTTCGGCCAGCTGTACGTGGCACACCGGATCCAGGACAAGAAGATCGCGGCCGAGTCAATGGTGATCGACGAGGCCAGAGAGGCGGCCAAGTTCACCAAGCCGCTGCCTGGCGCGAGACCCGCCACCAGGCCTGGTCCCGGCGCAAAACCGGCTCCCGGGGCGAAGCCCACGTCCGGCGCACGCACGGCGCAGGGCACCAGGCCCGCTCCGGGTACCCGCCCAGCTCCCGGCAGCAAGCCGACCACGGGCACGAGACCAGCCGCCGGGGCCAAGCCGACCACAGGTGGCAAGCCGGCAGCCGGTAGCAAGCGGCCGGTCATCCAGCCGACCTCAAAGTCGGCCTCGGCCGGGTCGACCAACGGATCAACCTCGAACGGCGCGAACAAGACGAACGGCGCGCGACCGACTGGGGCCAAGTCCACGGATGCCGCGAGAACCAGGGGCGCCACCAACGGGACCACCGCGAACGGCGTTCGCCCGTCAATGACGAAGTCGACCACCGGAGCAGCCGGATCGGACCCGTCGTCGGGCGCGCCGTCGGAGACCACCGGGACAACGCCCACCACGGCCAAGAAGAAGAAGCCGGGACAGCAACGCTGAGCGCCACCAGCTGATTGGTGGGCGCCGCCCGATTGGCGGCGCTCCGGAAGCTCGCGCCGCCCCACGATGAACCCGCACGCGAAACAGAAGAGGCAAGCCCATGAGTGAGAACAACACCATCGCCGAAGACATCGACGTCGAGGCACCGGCAGACGAGTCAGTGGATCTGGTTGTGGAGGGCGACGAACCGCCGTCCAACGGCAAGCGACTGGACAAGCACGAACTGCTCGTGGCCGAGGGCGACGCCGCGGGCGACTACCTCGAGCGTCTGCTTGACATCCTCGACTTCGACGGCGACATCGACCTCGATGTAGAGGGCGAGCGCGCGGTCGTGTCGATCATCGGCGACGGCGACGTCGGCAAGCTCGTCGGTGAACGTGGCGAGGTTCTCGATGCGCTTCAGGAGCTGACGCGTCTCGCCGCCACGGCGGAGACCGGCCAGCGCTCACGCCTCATGCTCGACGTCGCCGGCTACCGTGCCCGTCGTCGCACCGAGCTGGGTGAGCTCGGCGTGTCGACCGCGGAACAGGTTCTGGACAGCGGCGAGGAGATCAAATTGCCGGTGATGAACCCATTCGAGCGCAAGATCGTGCACGACGCAGTGGCCACCGTCGCCGGAGTCCAGTCTTCGAGCGAGGGCGAGGAGCCACGTCGTCGGGTCGTCGTCAGCCCCGTTTCCTGACCTGGTGAGCGGTTCACCTCTCCCCCGTTGGATCGATGGCTGGGTCGGGCTAGCTGGGTCATGATGGTCGTTGAGCAGACCTTCGGATGACGGGACTCCCCTAGATGCAACCAGGTAGCGGTGACGCGTCGGTCGATCCGGCCACGCTCAGCAGCATGGCTAGTGAGGTGGGACAAACGGGGTCTGCGGTGGAGCAGGCGGTGTCGACCTTCTCTGGACCTGACGGCGCCAATCGGATCGAACTGGAGCCGGACACCGCCGCCGAGTTCTTCGGCGACGGAATCACTCTGGCCCGTGACTACGTGACGTCGTTGGCCTCGGATGGAGTGCTGCGTGGGTTGATCGGTCCCCGCGAGTCCGGGCGCCTATGGTCTCGCCATGTGCTGAATTCGGCTGTCGCCGGCCAGTTGCTGACCGCGGGCTCCACCGTGGTCGACGTCGGGTCCGGGGCCGGGCTTCCTGGTGTACCGCTGGCGATTGTTCGGCCGGATTGCCAATTTGTTCTGGTCGAGCCACTGGAGCGCCGGACGAAATATCTTCTGGAAATCGTCGAGGCTCTCGGCTTGGATAATTGTCGTGTAGTGAGGGGACGGGCTGACGAAGTAATCGGTGAATGCGGGGGAGCCGATGTCGTCACGTCGCGTGCAGTTGCACCTTTGGCCAAATTGGCGGCTTGGTCGGCCCCACTTCTGCGAATCGGTGGAGAGTTGTTGGCCCTCAAGGGCTCCAGCGCCGCTGAAGAGATCCGTCGCGATCGAGCGGCTGTCGCTGCCGTCGGACTGAGCGAACTATCGGTGAAATCCTGCGGGGCCGGAGTGGTGGATCCCGAAACATTGGTCATTCACGGAATTCGTGTACATGTAACAGCTGGTGCGAATAGCCGCAGATCAGGAAAAGGTTCGTCACCTAAAGTCCGTCGCAAATAAGCCGAAGCTGCGACCTTGGCCCGCCAGCCGGAGGCTGCTATTCGGCTGGACCCGATTCAGTTGATGGCGAAACATTCAGCACTCGCGAATAGCCACGCGGGATGGTCAATGGTGACTGAGGTAGCCGCCGGCTCACCTCGGGACCCTCGTGATTCAGTGACCAGGGCGGTTCTGTCAATCGTCACCGTGACGATTTCCTAACGTGCTCCACGGGGCTCGGATTGGGGCGGATCAAGGCCAATGTCGGGCTGCCAGGTCCGGGTCGGCAGGGCAGACGGGTTTTGGCCCGATCGTCGTTCACTTGATCGCTGCGCGGTACCGCGGTCCATGCCCATCTGGTGGGGGGCGGCTCGTAGGTTCGTGTTCGGCCGGCCAGGTGCTGGCGGGCATTTCGTCTCGCGCCTCTGGTCCTTCGGACGACTGCAGTTCGCGCCGACGATATCGTTCGGCCGTACCGGCGCGGGATGCTGGCGGCGCTGTCGACGCTGACCCAAACCTGACCTCTGTTGCTCGGAGCCAAGCGGCGTCGTTGGTCAGCACTGAGTCAGAATCGATAGGCGGAGCAAATGGCGGCCGCCTTGCTTGATTTGGTCACCCAGCTCTGCAGGGATTGGGTCGCCCGGGGAGCGAATGACGAAGCAGCAGGGGAGGGCGTGACTGAGGCTGCCGCAGCTAACGGTTGGTGCATGCCCATGGACAGAATCCCAGTCGCGCTCTGGGAGGAGTCCGCGGTGTGTTGCCTGCATGGTGTTGATGACTGTCGGGGTCTGGCGATGGCTCTGCTAGCGGTGTGAGGCGGCAAAAGCTCGTCGGAGGCGAACGAGGGTATACGAAAGCGACGCTCGCTCTGCGCTTTCGTTTGGCTTTCGTTGGACAGCGAACAACATCAGTGTAAGTACCGCGTGCGGTGCCGACGCTTGCCGATGGAACGGCGCGAAGATGCCTCTTGCCGCGTCATTCGAGCGTCTAGAAGACCGCTAAATTGACTGTGCCTATTAGATATTTGCCTTGCTACCGATTTGGCCGAAGCGCCGCCGTTTCGCTGGGGTACTACTCAGGGGCCGAACTGCTCGGTCGTTCTGTCGTGCATGGTTGGGCTCTCAGCGCGCCGCTGGTTGCCGGCGAGCACCTGAGCCGGGATCTCGCCGACCAGGATGATCCGGTGCCGCCCGTGACGACCGGGCTCCCGGCTGGGCTTGCCGGTGGATTACTCGTCTCGAACTGAATGTCGGACCGATGAGATGAGTCCTGAGGGGTGTCGGAGGCGGTCCGTGGCTGCGGCTTGCTGTGCGCGGTTGCATGTCGGTCCGGCCGCCGCCGTCCACGTCGAGCAGCAGTGAGTAGGTGTCCGAGCCAGTCACTCGGCCATCGCGGCCACAGGCGATGTTTCACGTGGAACATTTTGCCCTCGGACCGGACACGGAGGGCCGCGAGCGACCCACGGCGGAGTCGAAGGCGCTGGGTTCCCGCGCATAGGGCTCGCTGATGTGGGCCATGAGTGCGTCAAGGTCGGGTGGACCAATCCCCGTGTGCGGTGCTCAATATTGCCGGCAGATGATGAAGCGCGGGGGACAGTCGAAGTAGTCAATCGTCAATTCGCCTCGGATTCGTCGCGGCAGCCTAGTTCGAAAGTAGCGGGGGCTGACGGCAAGGCCGAGACTCCTCGGCCTGGCGAGCGATTCTCGTCGTCTCGGAACTTGCTGGCGACCGACCGACCCCCCCACATCTGAGAGCATGGTCCCTCCGACGACCTGGCCCTACAAATGAATAGGTCAACACAGTTTCAACAGGGGAGTCCAGACCGAGCGGGACGCGTTCAGTCGAATGCGCTCTCGGATGTACGGTTTCGAACCCAGGGAGCATCACCCCCAGTTACGGTTTCCTGTCAGGCTCCAGCGAAAGTTATGGATCGCCGTCCTCGGTGTTTCCGCTGAGATGCACCAGATCGTAGGAGCGTGCGCGCCCGAGCTTCTGAGGCCGTCCCGACATCGTCGGACAGGGCGAGACCGAGTCCAAGAGTCGTCGGTTTGGGATGCTGGGTGCCGTACAGATCAAGAGGGGATGAGCGAAAGCGGCGCGATCACCATCCGAGGTCGGGAGGTGAATGGTCGGCCGCGACAACGTGAGGCTGGGGCGAGTCGGTGTGCATTGTGGTCGATCCGATCGGACCGGACGACGGGCGCTGGCGGGGCCGGTTGGGCACCGCATCTGATGGTTACCGATCTCGCCGGATCGCCGCGCACGGCGAACCGATCGCGGCATCGCTGATCGGCCTCGGGGGCTCGGCTGGTGCCCACGCTGACCGGGAACGCGCCTCGACGCGACGTACTGACAATTCGTGGAGACCAATGTGCACTTGACGTGCAATCCGCAGTGCGGCACCGCTAGGACGACAGTCTGCTGGTGCCGGGCTGGGCAATCTGTTCGAGGTCGAATGTCGGCTCACCCAGACCGTTCCGCAATGCGACGCCCGAGACCCTCAGACGGATCCCGCGGCCCCGCCGGCTGTGTATAGCGTTCCGGCCAGGCTTCCGACGGGACTGTGGCGGTTGCCGCATGTCGAACCTTGGGTCAGTCGAACTCTGGCGACGCCCGACGCGGTGGTCGGTGCCCCAGGACACGAAGCCATGGGAGGTCGGACCACTGGCCCGGCCTGCTACCCGTGGCTAGGAGGCTGGCTCGCCATCACGTCCGGTTCACATTCGGGACGATTCACCAAGCCCCGTTTCACGTGAAACATTCACGGGGCGGCGATCGCGACCGGCTCGAAGATCACCAGCCGGGCGCTCGTCCGGTTGTCGTGGGCAGACCCGGTTGATCGGCCGTCGGAAAGGACCGTCCGGCTACGCAGGCAGGTCGACCGACCGAGCCACAGTATTGGTGCGAGTGCGGTGTCTGCCGGTCGGCCGACTCCGGCGCGCCCGCATCAGTCGTCTTGAGCTGAAGAGAGCGATTTCGAGGAACCGGTGGCTCACAGGACACGCCCACCCGACGATGGCGCCGACGCGTCGGGGGTGAGCAGGGGTGAACAGTCCTGCATGACGCGGCCGGGATGGACTGGCCGCGGGTCAGAACAGCGCGGCTTCTGAACGGCACCCCGGTGTGTCGCGACGGGCTGGATGGTTGACCGCAGAGGGTCGCGCCACGTATCGCACGCGGAGTGGGCGTCACCTGCGGTGGACGACGGGGATCACGATCCATCAGAACAGACCCGCCCCTACTTGCGGTCAACAGCAGCAGGCAAGCACGGAATGCAGAGCACGTTGCCGAGACAACCCGGAGATACCGCGGCGGGTGCGGGTGCATGGTTTGGGCGGACGTCGATGGTCGGGCCGCTCCAGATGGTCGGGCCGCTCTAGTAGGAGCCCGTGCGGCTGGGTTGATATCCCAGTGTGATTCTTGATTTCGGACCTTTGCAATCCTCAACCTGGTCCGGGCAGGCGCCTGTCATGAACGCCGATGTTTCACGTGAAACGGTCCCGGCCAGCCGGGCGGAGGCTGCAGGCAGGACGAGCCGATAGTCGACGGACCAGGCGTGCCTGCCCCTCCGCAGCTGATGGCTATAGGCACAGCCCAACTGTCTCCCGCTGTCCGCCGGGCCCGAGGGCGACAGTCGGTTGACTGCTCTCGGGTGCACCCGGAAGCTATCTCTTGCTGACGGAAGGGGAGTGGCTCATGGCGGCCTGCGGGCGATGCTGCCCGACCCCAAAGCGGGCTACTTGCCCCGGTGAATTCACAGTCGGTGCCTGGAGTCCCGGACCACAGGTGAACGGGACCCAATTCGCTCGGCCCGGGCGATCGCGGTTGCGAGATGTGGAGGGCAGGCTCTAGCAGTTCATTCGCGGTGGCATGCATCCTCAAGGTCGAACTTTCCGTGCCGCACACAGCGAGGCCGAGGTGCCGACCCGGATCTAGCAAACACCACCGTCTGTTGGCGCGGGATAGTTCAGTCTGCTCGACTGGCCCCGCTGTAGGCGACAACCATGAACAGCGAGGGGCGAGGAGCGATCCTGACGTCGGCCGTGAATCCTCCGCCGAAGCTAGATGCACTCGTGACGCCACGACCATGCGAACAGATGCCGAATGTTCACCCTAGGCGCGCGGCTGGAGTGCGGGAGTGCACACCGGGTGAACGTCGATGGGGTGCGAGTTGATGTGCTTGATTCCGACCGACTGCCAACCGCGCAGCCGATTCGCTTGACGACGACGCAGCCGTCTCGTCGTCCGGAGTGGTTGTCGGCTGGGCCGCGCCGGCATAGTGCGCCTACGCATGTGCAACCTGGCACGGAAGCCCAACCTGGTCTGTCTGGTCGGGCGGATGCCGGTCCGCAGAGTCCCAGGCATCGATGGTCGTGGGTGGGGGAGAGCGATAGGCACTCATCGGGGCAGCGCAGCACCGGGACAGGATAGTGACGCAGGGCGGGGGGTCGGTTGGGCTGCCAACGCCCTGACTGTCCAAGGGAGAAGCCCTCAGTTGGGTCGGACGACGTTCAGGACAAGATGCGGCCGGACTTCATGCACAAGGTGAGCATGTTATGCGCGGGACACGTCGGCACGGTTGACGAGTTCGTGGTGGTGTAACGACACGGGCTGCACCGGCACCGACGGACCATGTGATTGAGTGCCCAGCTTAACGACGGGTTGCCACTGCCCCCGCTACGGCCGAACCATGGGCGACAAGCGGCGGGACCATGGGCGACAAGCGGCGGGCGCGAGTGTGGCGACTGGTCGCCATCCGGTAACCCCGCGAACCGCATAGTCGAGGGCGAGGGCTGTGGACGACGCGGGCTTTGCGCGACTGCCCTGACGTAGTCTCATCAGCGAACCGGCTCGACATCGTCGCGCCGTCAAGATCCGCCCGATGAGCTCATACCGAGGGACCAGACAACAGGAGGTCGAGTGGACTTCGAGACCGACGTTTCACGTGAAACACCGGACTTCGATGACACGCCGATAGCGCGGGCGGCCCAGCGGGCGGTCGAGGTGAAGAGCGGCGAGCTGACCATGCCGCGGCCCCGGAATCGACGAGTGTTCAGCGTGGCCAACCAGAAGGGTGGAGTCGGCAAGACAACCACGACGGTCAACATTGCCGTGGCGCTTGCGCTCGCCGGACTCCACGTCCTAGTCATCGATCTCGATCCTCAGGGCAACGCGAGTACGGCACTCGGCGTGGAGCGGACCACAGGAACTCCGTCGATCTACGAGGTACTCATCGGCGAGTTCACGGCGGCTGAGGCAATCCAGACCTGCCCCGACGCACCTCGCCTCGGTTGCATCCCGGCCACGATCGAGCTGGCCGGCGCTGAGATCGAGCTGGTCAACATGGAAGAACGCGAGAACCGGCTGAAAACGGCAATCGACGGGGTCGAGGCCGAGTTCGATTACGTCTTCATCGATTGCCCGCCTTCGCTGGGCCTACTGACGGTTAATGCGATGGTCGCCACCCGTGAGGTCTTGATCCCGATCCAGTGCGAGTATTACGCCCTCGAGGGCCTCGGCCAGCTTCTGCACAACATCGACCTGGTGAAGCAGCACCTGAATCCCACGCTGGATGTGTCAACCATCCTCCTCACCATGTACGACGGACGCACCAAACTGGCAGATCAAGTGGCGAGCGAGGTGCGCAAGCATTTCGGACCCAAGGTGCTCCGGTCCGTCATCCCGCGATCGGTCAAGGTGTCCGAGGCACCGGGCTTCAGCCAGTCGGTAATGACGTATGACCCGGGCTCCAAAGGTGCAATGAGTTACCTGGACGCAGCCCGAGAGATCGCCAGCCGCGGTGCGAAGGAGTCGTCATGAGCAAACCCAAAGGTGGGCTCGGCCGGGGACTCGCTGCGTTGATTCCGACTGGTCCTCAAACGAATGTCGTATCGGACGTCTTCATGGGTGGTGCGACCGACCGCTTCGCGACTGCCGAAAAGACGGAGAAGGTCACTTCGGACGACGCCGCGCAGCACCCCGATGAGGCCGGCGACCAAGCCGAATCGGACCAAGCCTCGTCCGCGCCGTCGTCACAGTCGACGGATCAAAATAGGGCCAGCTCCACCAACACGAGCGAATTGAAGCCCGCGGATCCGCCAAGTGCTGGCGATGACAGCCCGACCGCGACTGCGCCGAGCGGGGGCGCTGACGTGTCGTCGACGGCCGGCCCGGAAGACGTGAGCGGCGGTCCGCGCTACCAAGAAATACCGATCGACCAGATCCGACCGAACCCGCGTAACCCACGGACGGTGTTCGACGAGGACGCTCTTGCCGAACTCGAACACTCGCTGCGGGAATTCGGATTGTTGCAGCCGATCGTGGTCCGTCAGGTAACCGACGGCTTCGAATTGGTCATGGGAGAGCGCCGTTGGCGAGCAGCCGAGCGGGCGGCGCTGACCACCATCCCGGCGATAGTGCGACGCACCGAGGACGCCGATCTGCTCCGCGATGCTCTGCTGGAGAACATCCATCGAGCGAACCTCAACCCGTTGGAGGAGGCCGCGGCATACCAGCAACTGCTGGAGGAGTTCGATGTCACGCAGGAGGAACTGGCCAAGAGAATCGGACGGAGCCGCCCGGTCATCTCCAACACCATCCGACTCCTGAAGCTGCCGGTACCGGTGCAACGCCGGGTGGCCGCCGGCGTGCTCTCGGCCGGTCATGCCCGAGCCCTGCTGTCGCTCGACGACGCAAGCGATCAGGAGGAACTGGCGACCCGGGTCGTCGCCGAGGGCCTATCGGTGCGCGGCACGGAAGAGGCCGTAGTACTGATGGCGGGGCGCACCCAGAAGAGCAAGCGGGCGGCGCCCAAGAAGCTGGTGATGCCGAGCCTCACGGCGCTCGCCGGCACGCTATCCGACACTTTCGACACTCGGGTTCGCGTCGAGCTGGGTCGCCAAAAAGGACGGATCATCGTCGAATTCGCCACGGTTGATGATCTGGAACGCATCGTCGGCATCATGGCGCCGGCCGCCCTGAAGAATCGTCGAAATGGAAGCGTCCCGAAAGAAGGGACTTGAGGACAATAGGCCACAAGAAAGAAATTGACCCAAGAATCAGGCCAGAGGGCACAGAAACGAAGATCTTCGAAACCCGGGTCCGAACCTGCCTTGCGACTACCAGGCGCCGTAACGTCACAGTGACGCAACCGCCTCGCGATCGCCGACCGTGTGCCTGTGGGAGACGAGAACCAGTGCGCCGCAGGGCATCTCGTGAGTGCGCCGCTGCCTCGAGGTCAGTCTCGGGTGGTCCTGGTAGGTGAGCCCGGCCCGTCCACGGCAAGTCGGTAGTCCGGCGGCGGAGGTTGCTCGGGTGGTTGAGTTCGCGGCCAGTGGGACGGCAGCCGGGCTCAGGTCTCGGAGGTTGCTCGGGTCGCTGAGTTCGCGGCAAGTCGGGCGGCACACCAGGAGGTGATGTCGTCCGCTGCGAGCACACCGGGACGATCGCCGACCGCCACGTTCGGGTGCTGCCAGTTGACCGCGGCCAGCTCACCGTGGGGAGGGCGTATGCCGGCATCGGCAGCCGCGAGGAACCCGGCATCCAGAGCTCCATCGCCGGCGGCCAGGACCTGGGAGGCGCCGATTCGATCGGCGACGGCGAGCATTGCTCTCTCCTTGGTCAAGGGATGGGGAATGGCGTAGATCTTCCGGCCCTGAACCGAAACCCGCCAGCCGCGGTCCTCGCACCACGATGTCCAGGACCTGATGAAATCGTCGGGCATCCGCAAAAGATCCACGACCAGGTAACAGAACAGATCGTCGCCGACGCGTCGCTTGATCACCCAGTCATCGTGGGCCCGCCGCCTCAGTTCGTGGCGCACGTCAGTGAGGGTGACATCGCAGGCGGCGATCGAGCGCTCGGTGGCGCGGCGCCATTCCACGTCCGGGACCCCATCCAACAGGATGTTCCCACCGTTGCTGGTGATCGCGAATGCAGGTGAGACGCCAGGGAAGCGCACCCGAAGATATTGGCCGATCGTCCGGGTGGTAGTTGGCACAAACGTTGCCACCAAGGACAATTCGGCCAGACGTCGGCTGGCGGCAAGGGTCATGAATGAGTTCGGACGCCCCTCCAGGATCTCGACCGAGACCAAATTCGGGGACTCCTCATCCACGGTCGGCAACTGCAGCGCGGACGGCGAATAGATGAGGGTGCGATCAAGATCGCTGGCGATCATGGTGCCACTGCGGTCGGGATCAACCCGGTCGGCGTCAACCGGGCGGGGCCCAACCCGGTTGGGATCAACCCGGTCAGGATCAGCGGCGGCAGGCGAACTCATGCTTCACCCGGTTCGGAGCGGGAAACTCGCCGAATGAGTCCGACGCAGGAGTAGGGCAGATCTGGTCGAACCTCAACCGGAACCCCACGTTGCGCGGCCAGGTGCCGGAGATGCTTGTGATCCGGATTCTCTGCCTCGCGCACCAGGATCCGCCACGGCACCCGTCGCAGCAGCACCCGAGTGGTCTCGCCGACGCCGGGCTTCACAAAGTTGACCGACTCGATGCCGTACTCCGCTCTGATGGCCTCGATGGCAGTCCAGCCGGCGAAGGTCGGTTCCCGGTCGGAGCCGGCCAAGGCGGGCAGGTCCGCCAGCACTTGGTCAACCACCCCAGGGAAGGCAGCGGACACCGCGTCGAGCAGCACGGCAGACACGTCGCTATCGGCCAATTCGCGATAGAACTTCGCGCCGTGAAATTGACCCGGGCTGAGATAAGCATCGTTGAGCACGGTGCGCGACACCAAACCGGAGACGGTGGAATTCAGACAGGCAGAGGCAATCAAGAAGTCGTCTCGGGTGCCGAAAGTGCGTACGCAATAACCGGGATCGGCCAATACCGCAAGGTCATCAGAAAAGCTCAAACCCTCGGTCGACTTGATCTCCGCGAGCGCGGCCGACAGCTCTCTGGCGATGGCTCCTTTTCCGGTCCAGCCGTCGACAAAAACGACCTCCGAGGGTTCATGTTGCGCAGCAAGGTACTTCAGTGCCACCGCATCGATGCCGCGACCGCGAACGATCGACAACGCATAGTGGGGGACCGCCAGGCCGTGGCGGAAGGCCGCCCACCGCCGCATGAGTATTCCCACGGGCGTGCCGGCCCGAGCCAACGAAGCGAGGACGATATCGTGTCCGCGCTCCTGCAATACCAATTCCGTCACCAAACCAACCGCCGTCGCGAGGCGAGAACTGGACTCGGCCAATACCGAGGCAAACAAGTCCTGATATTCGGCATCGGGCTGAAATTCGATCGGCAAGGATTCGGCATAGTGCGAGGTGCCGGCCTGGATCGCTGCCTCACGCACTGCGGTGTCGGCCTCGAGGTCTACGCCGGACAGGTCGGTGAGTAGCCAGCGGACTTCTGTGGCGGCGTACGAGCCGAACTCGGGACCCGTCAGCGGCGATGGCAGGGGTATCGATCGTTGGACCGTGAGACGCGAGGTAGCGAGGGCCGCGGGATCGGCCGCTCCTAGCACGACCAACTCGACGTCCAGTCCTGCAGCGAGCAGGGTGGTGATCAAGCCATTCGGACGGTGCAGGATCTGGGTATCGGCGGCGGTGTCGGTGACCACAACAACGAGATCCGGGTCAGCCATCAAGTCGGTCGGCGACGGGAACGAGTCGGTCGGTGACGGGAACGAGTCGGTCGGCGAAGAGGATGAGCAGTTGTAGAGGTACCGGTCTACAGCTGGATCGCCCTCGGCATCGGCAAACGTAAATTGCCGGCGAATCGGATAGCCGACGTCGTCGTAGGCAAGCACCGGAGATCGCGTGGTCGACTGGAACCGAACGTCGATGTCCAAAGCGTGTCGCAGGTGCTGGGCCAGCCGCAGCGGCAGGTACATCAACTCCTCGGTTCCCACCACGACGACCCGCCGGACATCGACCGACGGATCACCCGCGACAGGAGGCGCCGACCTCAGTCGCGACCGGACGGCGGTGGTCACCTGCCGGGCGGCAAGTCCGACGGCATCTTCGAAAGGGATGCGGTCGGCGGCGAGGAATCCGTGGCGCCCCCCGTCTGGAACGGCGGCCGGCCAAGCGAGGTCAGTGCGATGCAATGATCCAGCCGGTTTCATCGAGGCCGGCCTGACAGCGAGTCGGTCGAGCTCGACCAGGCGGTGCGCGACGGTCTCGGTCAGGTCAGGCGGGAGGTCGACAGTTCCGCGGACCAGCGCAACGACGTCGATCCGGCAGCCCAGATGTTCTGCCAGCGTTTGCATTTCGGCTTCGTCTGCCGGGCTCCGCAGGTCGATCAGGCTCGCCACCACGTAGCGCGATCGGGGATGGCGACGATGGACCTCGGTGATCGTGCCCATGGCCGTCTTGCCGGTGGACAGTTCATCGTCGACCAGCACCAAGGGCTCGTCCGTGTTCAGCAACGAACTGGGCAGCGGAAGTAGGAGGTGCCTCGTCGCGTGCGAATGGCCCTCCTCGAAGGTCCCGGCGATCCCGACGCCTGGTACTACCCGTCGCGTCGAATGCAGGTAACACCGAGCGTCGAGTTGGTCGGCCACCAGATGGCCGAGACTCGTCGCGGTCTCGGCAAACCCGAGCACAACCGTCCCGGTGGTGCTCTGGTCGAAGCGGGCTGCGTCCAGAGCGGAGATCAACGGCAGTGGACTGCTCGCGTGAACGGCAGCCTGGGTCAATGTCGGCCAGTCGACGGACCGGCCTACCGGCGGGTCGATGGGCGGGTCGGCGGCCAATTTCTGCGCCACCAGTTGACCCAGTAGCCGACCCGTCCCGACGATCAGGTCCGGGTCGACCGGGATGTGCTTGCCGAGCACCGTTGACACCAGCAGGTGGGCTCGGCGTGGGTTGCGACGTAGGGCCAGCCCGACCAGGTCGGTGATCCTCAGACCGACCGGAGACGACACCGTCTGGAGTTGCACGCCGAACTGCTCGGAGACCCATGAGGCGGGCATGGGCCTGCTCATCGATCCAGCAGCGCAGTCAGGATCTCGACGTGGGTGATGTTCGGGTTGGCTACCCCGAACACTGATGCCCGGTCGAGGATCCGCTCGGCCCAACGCCGGTGCGGGCGCATCTCATTCATCTTGTTGCGGTAACCGGAGGCGCGGACGCCGGCGTCGTTGGTCTCGAGGATGTCGCAGGCATCGCTGAACTCCTCATGCGGCACCACTGAAAGAGCATGCACCGCAGCCACATGCGACGGATGGATGACGGTTTTGCCGGTCAGCCCGTTGGCGCGATCCAGCACCACCTCTCGGATGAGGCCATCGAAGTCGTTCAGCACCAATTGATGTCGGAAGGACTTGGCATCACGATCTTCGAACGGCGTGGCCCGCAGTTGAGGACGGAACATCCGCTCGTGGCCGGCGAAGTACTCCCAGACGGGACCGCTGATGGCGTAGCCGGTGCCGTCGGCCCGGCCGAGGTGGTTGACCACCTCGGCGATCAACTCGGCCACTACGCCGACGTGATAGATGGTCAGGTCCCGGTCGCGTCGGATGCCATACAGCCCACACAGATCCGTCGCCCCGAATCGGACCGCAAGGACGATCTGTCGATATTGGCCCAGCAGGTCGCGAACGGCGGACAATGCCTCGTCGCGGGTTTCCCGGTAGAGCACATCGGGAGTCTCCAATACCGGCATGGCAAACAGCCGGGAACCGATTCGTTCTGAGGCACTGAGGATCTCGCCCAGGAATCGGGCGCCGGTCGATGCCGAGAACTTGGGCAGGACGAACCCGGTCAGGGCAGCAGAGCGGTCGCCGATACCATCCATGATCGCTCGAATGTGTTCGGGGGTACGCACTCTCACGAACAGCAGCGTCTGCTGCTCAGCAGAATCGAGCGCCACCAACGTCTGCGTCACGTTGTTCAGAGCCAGGTCAACGTGCTGGTCGGCGACGGCGTCCTCGAGATCGATGACCATTGACCGGACGCCTTCGTCGGAGCGCCGCGTGATGACGCCGACAAGATCGTCCCGAACGCCGGGCACGTACAAAGTCGCTCCGAGTGCGTTCGCCAGTACCGTCCGCGAACTGGCCTTGTCGAACTCGACCGGACTCACCGCAAACAGGTAGTCACGCACGGTCTGCGTGAGATGGTCGAAGTGGCGCACGAGCGACCTTTCGTTTGGAGTGTCTGGCAATTCTGGACATATGTTGCGGGACAGACCGTTTCGCTGGAGCAGGGCACCGCAGCCCGGACCGGCAGTTGAGCGACCATGACGGCCGTCCAGCGAGGTCGAGGCGCGAGGTCGAGCGGCGCATCCGCTGACAGTGTGCCCTACCGACCGTGCAGACCGGGTCGGGCCGACCGTGCAGATCGGGTCGGGTAATGCCCGCCACAGTCGGTGCTGGGCAGTTCGACACCGCCGTGGCGGATCTGGAGCCTTGGTGGACCGACGCCGCGCCGTTGATCGTCAAGCCGGCCACCGGTGTGGGGGCTGACGTCCAACATTTCGCGTTGGACGGGTTGGTCAACGTTCAGTTCCGCTGTCCAAAGATCGGCCGGGGCGACACCCGGCCACTGATGACCGCCGTGACCACCAAGAAGCCCCGGGCCCCAGTGAACCTGACGCGGCCAACCGCACCAGGCATCAACAGGCGACGTGAGCCGGGATCCAACGTGGGTCGGCAACACCGAACGGGACCGAAGTCGAACCGGCTATCTCGCCTCGCCGCGGACTCTGTCGATCACGTTCTTGACGAAGGCGTCCACCGACTGCAGGGTCTGCAGATACGACCAGTAGTCCGGATGTGGCCCGGTCAAGTCGGTGGTCGCCCGGTCGATCCGTGCGGCCTGTGCGTCGAGCACCGAGCCCCATTGCTTGATCAACCCGCGATCGACCACCAGCAACTGGGCGTCGCGCAGCTTGAAACGGGTGGCTTTGGCCGCGGCGGTCGGGTCCGCCTTGGTAGCGCGCAGAACGCGTAGCCGGTCGCCCAATGCGTCGCCATCGACCTCAGCCGCGGACAGTTCGGACCGTGCGGTGGCCAGGTGTTGGGCGGCCGGCTCCGGCTGCCCGGAATCGAGTGCACTCTGGGCGGCAGCCCACTCCTTTCGCGCCTGGTCCAGGGCTCGCCGGGCCCGGTCGTCGGCGCCGGTCAGGTCCTTGGAGCAGTCCGAAGAGAATTCGCGGAGCAGGGCCGATCGGGTGGCCGGCAGCGACTCCAGCCGGGTGGTGACGCCCTCGATCCGGGTCTTCACGCTGCTCAACGAGCCGCGGACGGTGGAGGCCAGCGAACGGGCGGTCGAGATTCTCGAGCCGACTGCATCGGCAGCGGAGTGCACGGCCGCGGCGGCGTGGCGAATCTCCATCGGCGAGCCGACTGTCTCCGCGGTTTGCAGTGCTGACAGCGCATCCACCAGATCGCCGGCTGCGGTCAGCACGCTCGGATAGGCAAATCCGTCCTGCTCGGCCTTGGTCAGTTGGGCCTCTGCGGCGACGGCCGCCGACCTGGCATCGGAGGACAGTTTGGGTGTCGCGTCCCGGAGCGACCTGGCCTTCTCCAGTTCGTCAGAGTGTTTGCGATAGAAGGCATCCACCGCGACTGCCGCGTCGGCCAGCGCGCGGTGGACGTCGGTGAATGCGGTCGTGGCCGCGGCCGGATCCACCCTGGTCGGCCGATCAGCCGAATCCTGCAGCGAATGCGACTCGGCGACGGCGAGATATTTGGAGGAAGCGTCGAAGCTCTGCTGCTTGACCGGGTCCCACTCCCGATGGAGCGTCGATCCGGTGGTCGAGCTGATGCCCGAGTCGAGCGCCTCAACTGCGTCGCTGACATACGACTGGCGTTTGTCCAGATCGAGGAAAGCCGCGACAGCGCCGTCTTGCGCGGCCTGTGCAGCCTGATTTTGCGGTCGCCGATACAGGCGTCCCGACCAGGGTGTTGACATCACTTGGAATCCTACGGCGACCGGCGCGGGGCCGTCCGTGGATCCCTCGGTCGGCCGGTCCGCCCGTCGAATGACTGCAGATTGTCCAACAGACCACCGCGACCGGGCCGTCGATGCATTCTCGTCGTGGACGGGCCAGGAGAAGACCGCCCGTGTAGCGTTCGGAGCTGGCAGACCGGCGGGCCGTACCGAGGGAACTTCCCACCACCCGCCGCACGTTCACGTAGCAGAAGTCATCACGAGCAGCGCCGATCGTGTGCTGCCGGGCGAATGTAGGAGGAGCCGGCAATGGGTGTGAGCCTGACCAAGGGTGGCAACGTCTCGCTGACGAAAGCTGCCCCGAACCTCACAACGGTCATGGTGGGTCTGGGCTGGGATGCCCGCGCCACCACCGGCGTGGATTTCGACCTGGACGCCAGCGCGCTGGCTCTCGGCGAGGATCACAAGATCGTCTCCGACCAGTACTTCGTCTTCTTCAACAACCTGCGTTCGCCCGATGGCTCGATCGAGCATCAGGGCGACAACCTGACCGGTGAGGGTGAAGGGGACGACGAGCAGGTCAAGGTCGATCTCACGGCCGTACCGCCGAACATCGGGTCGATCGTCTTCGCGGTCTCGATCTACGAGGGCGACACGCGGGCGCAGTCGTTCGGGCAGGTACGCAACGCCTTCATCAGGGTGGTGAACCAGGCCGACAACAACGAGCTGGCTCGCTACGACCTCACCGAGGACGCCTCGACGGAAACCGCAATGGTCTTCGGCGAGCTGTACCGCAATGGTCCGGAATGGAAATTCCGGGCGATCGGCCAGGGTTACGCCAGCGGGCTCGCGGGCATCGCCCGCGACTTCGGCGTCAACATCTGACCTTTTCCGTAGTTGTTGAGCGGGTGGACGTCCGGGGTCGCCATCGATCGATGTGTGGCTCCGGACCCCCGGCCGGCGTTGCACCGGCTTGGACATGACGGGCAGGGAATAGATGGCGATCGACTACACCAGACGACCGGCGACCCCGGCCACACCAGTGCCACCACCTGCAGCCGCTCCGCCGGCACCGTCGAGCGGGCCATCGTGGTACACCCCGCCGGCCGAGGCCGAAGCGGCGGCTCCGCCTGCGCCCCAGCCGGTTTCGCCTCCGGCGGTTCCGCAGAGCCAATCGACGGCGTCGCTCGCGCGTGGTGGCGGGCCTGGATCCATCTCGCTGCAGAAGGTCACGCTGACCGCCTCGGCGCCGCAGGTGTCCCTCACCAAATCGGGCGGCAGCTCAGGCACGATCAGGATCAATCTGAATTGGTCGAGCGGCGTAGTCGCGCCACCGCCGGCCACCGGCGGCTTCTTCAAGCGACTTGCTGCGCAAGCCCAGGCCCCCAAGGGCGTCGACCTGGATCTCGGCTGTCTGTACGAACTCTCGGACGGTACCAAGGGCGTGGTGCAGGCACTGGGGAATTCCTTCGGTTCACTGGACCGGCCGCCGTGGATCAAGCTCGACGGCGACGACCGCACCGGGGGCGTGACCTCCGGCGAGAACATGTCGATCAACCTCGAGCAACCCGGCCGATTCCGTCGGGTGCTGATCTTTGCGATGATCTACGAGGGCGCACCGAACTGGGCGGCCGTCGACGGGGTCGTCACCCTGAGCCCGATCAACGGGCCACAGATCGAGGTCAGGTTGGACGCGTCCAGCCAAGCCTCGCGAATCTGTGCCGTGGCCCAGTTGATCAACCAGGGCAACGATCTGGTCGTCCAGCGCGAGGTCAGGTACATCGACGGTGGACAATCGGTGCTGGACAAGGCTTATGGCTGGGGCATGAACTGGACCCCAGGCCGGAAGTGAGCTCGGTCGACCTCGAACCGTTGATCAGGAGTTGCTGACCAACAGGTACCGCTCGTCGCCCACGTGGCCGCCCCAGAGCGCTTCGACGGGCCCGAGCTGGGTCACCTCTGCGCGCTGCCGTCGGCGCAGCACGGTCTGTCGGCAATCGGCGGCCGAGATCCCGACGCCGGTGAACCACAGACCCTCGATCAACACCAACACGCCGCCCGGGCGCAACAGGTCCAGCCACTGCGACAACACTGCGTCGCGATCATCGAACATCCACAGCACATGTCGGGACAGCACCACGTCGAAAGACCCGGCCGGGACGGGCGGCTCAGCCGCGTCACCGGCCAGGAAATCGACCACCACACCTGCTGCCAACGCCTTCTGTTGGGCGATTCGCAACATTGCCGGCGACACATCGATTCCCGTGGCGGTGTAGCCCAGCTCGGCAAGCAATACTGCCAAACTGCCTGTGCCACAACCCAGGTCAGCGATGGTGGCCGGTGCAGGTGGCAACGCGGCCAACAACAGCTCAGCCCAGGCCGCCCGCACGCCCGGGTCGCGAAGACCGTGATCCGGTTCGTCATCGAAGGTGGGTGCGTGGTGGTCCCAGTACTGGGCCTCGTCCGGCATAGAACGCAACAATAGTGGTGCGGGCGGCGTTTGGAGGCGGCCGGCCGGCGGCCGGCGTTCGAGCGGTCGAAAGCCGCGCGGCCTGACCCGGGAAAGGCTAGGCCCGGACCACCACTGCATAGGAACCGACGCCGATCAGCGCCCGTCCGTCGATCGGCTGGTCGTCGGTCAGGATGCCCAGAATCCGTCCGTCAGCGGGGTCGAAGTCGACGTCGCGGACGGTACCGACCTGCAGTCCGGCGGTGTTCAGAATCCTCTTCTTCAGGATCACATGGGCCTTCGAGTTCAGCTCGGCGTACCGGCCTTCTTCCTCGATGATCTGCGATTCGCTTGCCACGGTGACAGCATCCGCACCGAAGGCGGTGATGTCGGACCAGGGCAGCAGGGAACCGGTCACCGGAGTCTTCTTCAAGGACAACGCCACGACGCGCTGCGCCGCTGGGTCGATCACCAAGGATCCGACGTGCCCGACGGTCGCGGCGCTGGTGGTGCTGACCACCCGTTGACCGACTGCTTCGGAGAACAGCATCAGGACACCCCGCCCATCTGCGAACGAAAGGCGTCGATGGCCGACCCGAATCCGCCGAGGTTGTCGCTGATGTAGTTGGCGGCCGAGGCCGGGACCATCAGATGTTCGCCGGACGCGGCCAGCGTGTCCGGCAACGGGATCAGCAAGGGTTGCTTGCCGCGGCCCAACGACTCGGCCGGATCGATCTCGTAGCCGACCACGTCGGCCTGGCCGCCCTGGGTGGCGCCGATGCCGATGATGACGTCGGAGACGCGCCCAAGGGACGTGCCGGCGTCGGTGAGCACCTCGGACTTGAGGATGTCGCCCTTGCCAGAACTTGTCCCTCCGCTGTCGGTGCTCTCGAAGGCTTCGGCCAGCGGGACGAAATCGGCCTCGGATTCGACCATGACGGCGTCCGGTCCGAGCGCCACCACTTTGGCCCACGGCAGGGCGACTTTCAGCGGACCGGCGAAGAGCCCGCGACCGGCGAGGGTGAACGAGCCGATCTCGCCGCCGTTCGCGGCATAGACGATGTCTTTGATCTGCGCGACGTCCTCGCCGGCGAAGGTCACGACAACCCGCTGGGCCAATTCGCTGGCTCGCAGCAACGTACTCATGACGACTTTCCCTTGCGACGGTCACTGATGATGACGCCACCGCTGCGGCGCCGGGCCTGGATCGCGATCACCCCGACTACCAGAATCACGATCACCACCACGACGATGATCAACCACACCCACCACTGCATGAGCTACCCCCGATCGAAGTTCACTTCAGTGTGCATGTGCGATCCACTGATCAACACCGCGTTGATTTCCCAACGATACGTCCGGACAAACCTCTCCCGGGCACGGGGCGACCGGCAGATGGCCGGCTGGCTCAACCGCGGGCGATGGCCTGTTCGATCAGCTGCGAGTAGACGCTACCCAGGTCTTCTCCGGCTGCTTCGACCGACATCGGCAGCATCGAGGTTTCGGTGAGCCCGGGGGACACGTTGACCTCCAGGAACTGCACCTGGCCGTCGGCGTCGACCACCGCGTCCGTACGCGAAACATCCTGCAGACCAAGGGCTTGATGAGCCCCGATGGCCAGGTCGGCGGCGGCTACTGCTACTTCCGGGCTGAGCCGGGCGGGGGTGTAGTACGTCGTCAGACCGGCCGTGTAACGGGACTCGTAGTCGAAAACGCCACTGTCGGGGACGATCTCCACCGCGGGCAGGGCACGTGGGCCGTCCTCACCGTCGACCACCGAGATGGCAATTTCGACACCTTCGACGTACTGCTCGACCAATACCACGTCGCCGTACGCGAATGCCTGCACCAACGCACCCGGGACCTCTGCCGCGGTGCGCACCATCGTCGCACCGAGGGCCGAGCCGCCCTGGTGTGGTTTGAGCATCAGCGGCAGCCCCAGATGACCGACCAGTGCGTCGATCAGACCGGCGGCACCGAGGTCCCGGAAAGTGTTGTGCGCCAGGGTGAGCCAGTTCGGTGTCAGGTATCCGGCCCGCTGCACCAAGGTCTTCGCGGTCGGCTTGTCCCAGGACAGCCGGCAGTCGTGCGACCGGGTACCCAGGTAGGGCACTCCGGCCAACTCCAGAACGCCCTGTACGGCGCCGTTTTCGCCGCGACCGCCGTGCAGCGCGATGATGGCCGCATCCGGCTTGGTTTCGATCAGCCAGGGGAGCAGCGTGGCGTCGGCGTCACGCACCGTCACTTCCAGACCCTGCCGCCGCAGCGCCTCGGTCAACCTGGATCCGGACCGCAGTGACACCTCACGCTCATGGGTGAGTCCACCGGCCAGCACGACCACGTGACGATCCGTCATCTGAGTGCGAAGCTCCTGTCCTTGAAGATCTGGCCGTCGAACAGCTCTAGTAGATGTCGGGGGAGGGCGACGACGGCCCGCGGGTGAGCCGACGGGCAGCGGAGTCGGGCGTGGCCATGGTGGCGCCGAAGGTGCGCATGACGTCGAGTTCACTCTCCAACACGGAGGCCAGTCGGCGGATGCCCTCGACGATCCGCTCCGGCGTCGGGAAGCAGAACGACAGCCGCATCTGCCGCGACCCCAGACCGTCGGCGTAGAAGGCGGTTCCGGGGACGTAGGCGACCCGCGCCGTGACCGCGCGGGGCAGCATGGCGGCCGTGTCGAAACCGGCCGGCAGGGTGACCCAGACGAAGAAACCGCCTTCGGGCTTGGTCCAGGTGGTGCCCTCCGGCATGTGGGTCTCCAGCGCCGAGATCATCGCGTCCCGCCGCTCGGCGTAGGTCTGCCGGTAGGCCTTGACCTGACCCTGCCAGTCGAAATTGGCCAGGTATCTGGACACCATCATCTGGTTGAACACCGGCGGGTTCAGCGTGGCACTCTCGTTGGCCAGCACCAGCTTCTCCCGCACGGCGTGCGGGGCCAGCACCCAGCCGACCCGGAGCCCGGGGGCGAAGGTCTTGGAGAACGAGCCCAGGTAGATGACGTTATCGGCATCGTCCGCGCGAATGGCCCGGCGGATCTTGTCGTCGAAACCGAGGAGCCCATAGGGGTTGTCTTCCAGGATCGGGAAACCGGCGGTGCGGCAGATCTCGGCGATCTCGAGCCGCCGGGAATCCGACATGGTGACGCCGGCCGGATTGTGGAAGTTCGGGATCGTGTACAGGAACTTGATCCGCCGGCCGCCGGCCCGGCAGCTCTCGATGGCTGCGGACAGGGCCGCCGGGATCAGCCCGTCGTCGTCCATCTCGATGTGCACGACATTGGCCTGGTAGGACGCGAACGTGGTGAGCGCGCCGACGTACGAGGGCGCCTCGGCCAGGATGACGTCGCCCGGATCGCAGAACACCCTGGTGACCAGGTCCAGGGCCATCTGCGAGCCCACGGTGACGGTGACGTCGTCGGGGTGCGCGGTGATGCCCTCGATGGCCATCACCTGACAGATCTGCTCGCGCAGCTCGGCGATGCCCTGCCCGGATCCGTACTGCAGGGCCACCAGAGCCGTCTTCGGAGATCAATTGTGCCGCCTCTGCGGCCACGCTTTCCAGTGGCAGCGACTGCAGGTACGGCATCCCGCCGGCCAGCGAGACCACTTCCGGGCGGTTTGCCACTGCGAACAGCGACCGGACTGCCGAAGCTCGCATGCCAGCGGTGCGCTGCGCATACAAGGGCATATGTCGGTCCAGGCTGTTCCCGGTCATGGCTCTTCCTTGCCTCTGGCCGCCGCCGGGTGGGGACTTCGGGCGTGCTGAAGGACTGGTCAATGCCGGGGCGGATCGACTGATCGTACCGTCGGCCAGGTGAAGCACCGGTTCGTCGACGGCGGTGATTGCCGTTGCCGGTGCCGCGCAAGGTTGGGATGCTGGTGCGATGAGCAATCATCTCGAGGCGCCGTTCACTCTGGACAAATGGGAGGGCGGGGCGTCCGACGCCGTCGATGGTGGACCGGACAGCGGTGTGGTGGAGCTGGCCAAGACCTATCCCGGACCCGACCTGGTGGCGACCGCGACCGGACATGCGTTGACCACTCGCGGCGAGCGCGGGGCGTCCTACGTGGCGCAGGAGCGCGTTATCGGCATGCTCGACGGCCTGACCGGCAGTTTCGTGCTCGAGCACCGGGCCTCGATGGGCGAGGGATTCCCGACCTTGATGGATGCTGCTGTCGTCCACGGGTCCGGGACGGGCGAGCTGTCCGGCTTGGCCGGCACCGGACTGGTCGAACACGGCCTGCTCATCCTCGACTACACGGTATGACGGTCTGGATCTGCGCGGCGTGCGGTATCGAGCACGCGAACACCGCGCGACCGCCCGTCCGGTGTGCGATCTGCGCCGACGAGCGCCAGTACATTCCCGCCACCGGCCAGGTATGGACGTCGCTGCCGGCTATGGACGGCGACTACACCGGAGCGATTCGACGAGCTCGAGCCCGACCTCTACGGCTTGCAGATCACGCCCGCCTTCGCCATCGGCCAACGCGGCCTGTTGATCCGGACGCCGGCCGGCAATGTCCTCTGGGAACCGCCGGGCTACCTCGACCAGCAGCTGATCGATGCGGCCACGGAACTCGGGGGCGTAGCAGCGATCGCCTCCAGCCATCCGCACCTGGTGGGCTGCTCCGTGACCTGGAGCAAGGCCTTCGACGGCGTCCCCGTCTTCTACGCCGAGGCAGACCGACGGTGGATCCGCCGACCGGACGACGTCATCCGATTGTGGTCCGGCCGGACGCAGCTCCTGCCCGGTGTCGAGTTGGTGCAGTGTGGTGGCCACTTCCCCGGCAGTTGCGTGCTGCACTGGCCGGCCGGAGCCGCCGGCCGGGGCGTCCTGCTGGTCGGCGACACGATGATGGTGAACAACGACCGGGCCACCGTCTCGTTCATGCGTAGCTACCCGAACCTGATCCCGCTGGGGGAACGACTGGTCCGGCAGATCGCCGCCGCCGTCGCGCCGCTGGCCTTCGACCGGATCTACGGTGCGTTTGCGGGCCGGGTCATCCAGACCGCGGCCGCGGCGGCCGTTGGCGCCTCCGCCGACCGTTACATCGGCTGGATCAGGGACGAGATACGGGACCCCGATGAGTGACCCGGCGGAAGGGAGACGCTGACCGATCAGGCCTTTTCGACCGGGACCTGCAACTCGGTGACGCCGTGCTCGACGTCCGCCGGGTCGTAGTCGAGATAGAACTCGCGGAAGAAGCCGGCGGTGCGGTATCCATTGGCCTCTATCCAGCTGGCCAGCTCCTGATAACTCGCCTCGACGTGGTCCATCGAGCCGTGGTGGATCAGGGTGGCCGTCGTATTGACGGCCGGTAGATCCAGGACACGAAATGCCCTGTCCGGCGACGGGTTGGCGCTGACAGTGATGCCGGCGTGGATGATGACCGAGTCGTCGGCATCCACGGTTCGTAGTAGGCGATCGCAGGGCCGGTGGGCTGCACCTGCGCGGAATCCAGGTTCTGCATCAGTTCCGGATACAGCGCCTGGATGGTGGGCGCGATGTCCACGGTCTGCGAAAGTATCTGCTCTGGCGGTCATCTCGGCGATCCGAACCGACTCGATCGGCTTGAGTACGACGTCCTGTGTGCTCATGGTGCCTTCCTCCTCGATGATGCGGAGTCTCGCCTCGACGCCCGGTCAGCCGCACGCTGTCGGCGTTCAGTTGCATTTCCAGCTGGGCCCGCCGAAGGCGCAGCATGCCGCGTAGTTCAACCGGGTCGACGGCGTCCTCGAGAATCGAATGCACCTGCGCGAGGGTGAATCCGAGGTCTTTGAGGGCCACGACGCGATTGAGCCGCGAGAGCTGGTCGGCGTTGTAGCAGCCGGTAGCCGTTGATGGGATCGACGGCCGCCGGGCGGAGGACTCCGATGCTGTCGTAGTGACGCAGCATCCGAACCGACACCCGGCCGAGGTTGGCGAAATCTCCGATGGTGAACATGACGCTTCCTACTGTGTGGCCTCACACGGTGTCAGGGTCAACCTGCTGTTCCGAAGAATTTTCCAGCGACCACAGCACGGCCGCTTCGATGTGCAACCGGGTCGTCGGGAAGACCGGGACGGGACTGTCCGCGCGCCGAGACCAGCAACTCGATCTCGGTGCAGCCCAGGATGACTCCCTGCGCACCGGCGCTGACCAGCCGCTCGATCACGCGCGCGATAGGTGATCCGCGATTCGTCTCGCACCACACCCAGGCAGAGCTCGTCGTAGATGATCCGGTGTACCTCGGCCCGATCCGGCGGCGGCGGGGTCAGCACCGTGAGACCGCGGGCGGCCAGGCGATCACGATAGAAGTCCTGCTCCATGGTGAAGGCCGTACCGAGCAGCCCGACGGTGGTCAAGCCGGCTGCGATCACCGCATCCGCGGTGGTCTCGGCCAGGTGCAGAAACGGAACGGTGACTGCGTCCTGGATCTGGTCGGCAACCTTGTGCATGGTGTTGGTGCACAACAGCACCAGATCGGCGCCGGCGGCTTCCAGGCTGCGCGCCACGTCGGCCAGCAGTTCGCCGGCCTCGGTCCAACGCCCGGCCACCTGCATCTGCTCGATCTCGGCGAAATCGACGGAAGCGAGCAGGCATCGGGCCGAGTGCAGGCCACCCAATCGTTCGCGGACGATCTCGTTGGCCAGTCGGTAGTACTCCGCGCTGCTCTCCCAACTCATCCCGCCGATCAATCCGATCAGGCGCTGGCTGGTCATCCATTCACCGAGGCGGGCTCCGGCGAGGCTGCAGCCGGGGTCGGGAGTGCGCTCCTGGTTCCACGCCAGCGGTGCCAGACCAGCTGGCCGGCGATGACGATGGCCAACAGCAAGGCCGAGGCGAGGCTGTCGAACCACCAGTGGTTGCCGGTGGCGGTGACGACGTAGAGGGTGATCAGCGGATGCAGCAGGATCAGGAACCGCCAGCGACTGGTGCTGGCCCAGAGGACCGCCCCGGCCACCACGATCGACCAGCCGATGTGCACCGACGGCATCGCCAGCAGCGCCTGGGCGCTGAAACCGGCGCCGGCGTACACCGACTGCCCGTACCGCTCCGCGATGTCGATGAAGCCGAGTTGCGGCAACAGCCGCGGCGGCGCGACGGACACGAGTTGCACCAGCAGGGCCAACCCGGTGAACAGCGCCAGCGTGGTGCGAACCGGCGGGTACTTGTCGCGATGCCGCCAGAACAGCCAGAGCAACATGGCTCCGGTCGTGCTCAGGTGCATCACGGCGTAGTACAGATTCGCCCACTGGCCGAGCGTGGGGTGGTCCACCAACCCCACCTGCAGGATGCGCTCGTTCGGCAGGTGCAGGGATCGCTCGGCGCTGTCGATCCAGCGGCCGCGGCTGAAGGCCTCCGCCGAGCTGTGTTGGGAGAGCTGGCCCGCCCGCTGCCACAGGGCGAACAGCAGCGCGATGATGCCCGCCTCTTTCAGAAACGGCGTCACCTTGTGGACCCAGGGCGTGCGCACCAGGGTCAGTCCGAAGGTCAGGGCGAAGAGGATCAGGGCTAGCGCTCCGGCCTGCCACCAGTTCAGCTCGGCGGTAGGCGGATGCGGCACTCCAGCACTTTAACTTCTCCCGCGGTCTGCTGGTCGTGTGGCGAACAGCAGGCTCCGATCGGCAACCGCAATCGATGGGCCGGGCAGAGCATGCCCCGTCCTGTGCATCGATGGCAAACCCGGGACGACTACCTAGTGTGACCCAATCGACGCGGTAGCTCGCCGGTAACAAGTGGTCGAGCGAACTCGCAGCTCAGCCGGGGTACACACAGTGACATTTACCTACTTGAAACGGGCGATCGAGGGCCCTACGCGTGAGTAACGTTGCGACAACTTGATCGATACAGGAGGCTGGTGTCACCAGAGCGAGCCGGGAAGTGACGGTCTCTGCTCGCCGCTGGTCTTCAGGTAAACCTCGATCGTTCATCGACGAGCATCGGATCAAACCACAGCCGCCCCGGGGGGCGGAGCGGATTTGATCAATCGAACCCGCCAGGTGCGGATTCCGTGGCCAACCGTCCTGAGCTCCCCAAGGAGCACGAGATAATGACCGAAAAAGATTCAATCGACAAACAAAACAATCTGAACGTCGTCCCGCAGATGTCGGACGACCAGGCGCCGGAAGATCGACACGAGTCGATCGACCGCCGGCGCGGAGCGCGGGATTCGCCATCATTGATGATGTTGGTGTTTCTCGCGTTCCTCGGGGTGCTGCTGTATTCCAGCTTCGTCTTCAATTTCCACAATCGTGGAAACTGGCTGCCGTACCTGATCGTCGTCGTGTGTGAGGCGATCATCATCTTCCAGGTGCTGCTCTCGCTGTGGACCATTTTGTCCAGCGGCCACAATCCGCGGGGTTACCGATTCCACAACGCGCAGACCCGGCTGTACGGACCTTCGGCCAAGGCAATCCTGGCTCACTCCGAGCGCACCGAACTGCCGATCTTCCTCAACGATCGGCAGGTGGTGGTCGATGTGTACATCACCACCTACGGCGAGGACTTGCAGACCATCCGCCGCACGGTCGCCGCGGCCTTGGCGATGGACGGGCGGCACAACACCTACATCCTCGATGACGGCAAGTCCGAGGAGGTCAGGGCGCTGGCGACGGAGTTGGGCGCAAGCTACATCGTCCGCGAGGGAAATGCCGGCGCGAAGGCGGGCAACATCAACCATGCGCTGTCGGTGACCAAGGGCGAGTTCTTCGTCATCCTGGATGCCGATTTCGTGGCGACCACCGATTTCCTGTTCCAGACCATTCCATTCTTCGCCGAGACGAACGTCGCATTCGTGCAGACCCCGCAGGCCTACGGCAATTTCGGCAGTTTGATCTCCCGTGGTGCCGGGTACATGCAATCGGTTTTCTACCGCTACATCCTGCCCGGCAAGAATCGGTTCAATGCGGCCTTTTGCGTCGGTACGAATGTTGTCTTCCGGCGCACAGCGATCGAACAGATCGGCGGCATGTACACCGATTCCAAATCGGAAGACGTTTGGACCTCGCTGGAGCTGCACCAGCACGGTTGGAAGAGCATCTACATCTCCACTGTGCTGGCCACTGGTGACACCCCGGAGACCATCGAGGCCTACACGAAGCAGCAGCTCCGCTGGGCCACCGGCGGTTTCGAGATCCTGCTGAAGTCCAATCCGTTTTCGCGCAAGCGCAAGCTCACGCTGGACCAGCGTCTTCAGTACTTCGGGACCGCGACCTTCTACCTGACCGGCATCACGCCCGGGCTGCTGCTGCTGGTGCCGCCCATGCAGATCTACTTGGGCCTGATGCCGATCAACTCCGGCGTCTCGTTCGGCACCTGGCTGTTCTTCTACCTGGGCATGTACGGCATGCAGGTGTTGGTCGCGCTGTACACCATCGGTTCGTTCCGCTGGGAGACGTTGATGCTGGCGACTGCTTCGTTCCCGATCTACGGCCGGGCGCTGGTCAATGCCGTCTTCCGGCGGGACCAGAAGTGGCACGTCACCGGCTCGACAGTCAAGAAGGCCTCACCCTTCAACTTCATCACCCAGCAGTTGATGGCGTTCGTCTTCCTGGCGATCACCTCGGTGGTCGGTATCTGGCAGGCGATGACGGTGTCCAAGGTGACGCTCGCCCTGGGGTGGAACCTGCTCAACACCTTCATCCTCGGGCTGTTCGTCCTCACCGCTTTCCGGGAGGCGAAGAAGATCCGGCGGGAGAACGCCGGGCGCCGACGGGAGAATCGTCGCGCCGCGCAGACCCAGGTTCGACCGGTCGACCTCGAAGCCGTCGTCGACGTTCCGCAACTACCTCAGGCTGCGTTCGCTGCAGCCGACCTGTCCGATGGCAACGTTGCCGATCGCTTCGCACTGAAGGAGAACGCATCATGACCTGGCGCAAACGCATCGGCCTGACATTCGGCCTGCTCTTCGTGGTGGCCCTGGCCGCTGGTCTGACCATGTACGTCAACGCAAACAACGGCAAGATCGCCGGGCAGTCCGCTTCGCTGATGGCCGAGGACTACCCGGTCGGCACCGACTACTCCGGAACCATCACCAAGCAGTACGTGAAGGTCGGAGATGCGGTGAAGGCCGGCCAGCCACTCTTCGAGATCGAAAGCCCCATCCTGGCCCGTGACCTAGCGCAGGGTCTGGTCACCAAGAACTCGCTGTCCCACGAGTTGAAGGGCAAGGACACCCTGGTGATCACGGCCACCAACGCCGGCCAGGTCGATTCCGTCGCTTACGCGAGTGGCGCTTTCGTGCCGGCCAACTCGACCATCGCCACCATCCAGCAGGCGGGCACCATGTACGTATCGGCAGATTTCGTGTTGTCGGCCAAGGACTACGCTCGGATTCCGGCGAACGCGACGGTCGACGTGGTGCTGCCGGACAACACCACGATCCCGGCCAAGGTCAGCCAGCTCAAGGTCACCACCGAGAACGGCGAGACCCGTACCAGCGTCGAGGCCTACAGCCCCGATCTGGCGCAGCGGGCCGGCGTCTTCGCGGTGGGTACACCGGTGAGCGCGACTCTGTATCTGAACAACTCCGGTGTGGTCACCGACGTGACGCACCGCGTCACCGGCTGGTTCGGAACCATATGAGGGGCACAAAGTTCGGCGGGCACGCGACTCGCGCTCGGATAGTGGTGCTCCTGACGGGTGTGGCGGTGATGGCGGCCTGTACCTCCAACCCCGCCGCGGCCCCGAATTCGTCGGCCGCCGGCCCCGCGGCCGCCACCGGACCGGAGTCTGCTGCGCCGACGGCGGCTTCCCTGATCGATGATTCGCAGCTCACTGCGGATCTGGCCGGGGTGACCCAGCGCAAGGTCGCCACGGTCGCGCCCACCCGGCTGGCCACCGGGCTGGTCCCGCCGACCAACCGCTGGTTCTCCGGTCTGGTCTTCGGTCCGCAACCGCAGCCGGTGTTTCCGATGCCGCTGTCGGTCGCCCTGACGGATAAGGAGATCGCACTCGGTCTCCCGCAGGTCACCCCGAGTGCCAAGACGATCATGGGTGGCAACAACCCGCAGATCCACCTACCGCTCGGGGCGGCGAAGATGCAGGTGACCGCCTACGACACGTTGACGGTCACGGCCACGTACTCGTCCGCCGCCGGGTCCGCCCTGGGGTCTGTGCTGTTGGCCCAGGGCTCGCCCTTCGTTACCTACACCGCCGCGACGGCGCAGACGATTCCGGTCGAACCGGTCTTCAAGCAGCAGCCCGGCGGCGTGTACACGTCTACCGTTGCGGGCCACGAGTACGCGCTCGTTGTCGGTGCCGGTGCGACCGTCGATACCGCGGGCAAGGTCTCACTCACGCCCGGGTCGACCCTGACGGTCTACGCCACACCCGACAAGGCGACGGCGGCTTCGCTGGCCGCGGCGGCGGCCAATCCGGTCATCGGTGGTTCGGTGACCCATTCGACCGTGGGGAATGTCGTCGACACGACGTTGCACTACAAGACCCGAAACGATGCGGCCACCATGATCTCGCCGATGGCCGGCCAGAAGATCGTCGGCGGCACGGTGGCCGGCGGAAGTTACCCGAGCATTTACGGCACGATGCCGCTGTACTCCGGCACGTCGGTCACGACCAGCGTTCCGCTGGCCACACCATCGGGCGCGCTCGATCTGTCCAAGCTGTCCGCCGCGGACAAGGCGACCGTTGTCACCCAGATCCGTAAAGACGCTGCGGCGATCGACTTCAGCGCGGACGACACCTACTTCGGCGGCAAGTACCTGTACCGGGCGGCCAATCTGATGACGCTGGCCGAGCAACTCGGAGTCACCGATGTGGCCAAGAGTCTGCGGACCAAGCTCACCGCACAGCTGACCATGTGGTTCGACCCGAAGGGGTGCGCCACCCGCTCGGACAGGTGTTTCGTGTACGACCCGGCCATCCATTCCATGATCGGTCTCAAGGCCTCTTTCGGGTCCGATCAGATGAACGACCACCACTTCCACTACGGCTACATGCTCTACGCCGCCGCGGTGGTGGCGAAGAACGACCCGGCCCTGGCCAAGAAGATCGCGCCCGTCGTCGACCTCATCGCGGCCGACATCGCCTCGCCTCAGGCGAGCGTGAATTTCCCGCAATATCGGAATTTCGATCCATATTCCGGCCATTCCTGGGCATCCGGCACAAGTCCTTTCGCGGACGGCAACAATCAGGAATCCAGTTCGGAGGCGGTCAACGCCTGGAACGGACTGGCGCTGTGGGAGCAGGTGCGGGGCAACGCCGGCGGCTACGACGAGGCCCGTTGGATGATGAGCGTGGAATCGGACTCAGCCAAGCTCTACTGGACCAACACTGACCTGAGCGCCTTCCCCGAGTTCACCGGCAAGATCGTGGCGCTGAACTGGGGCGGAAAGCGGGACTACGCAACGTGGTTCAGCCCGGACCCGGGGGCAATGCTCGGCATCCAGCTGATTCCCATGGGGCCCTACGCCCAGTATCTCGCCGGCGACAATGCGAGGATCACGGCGAACCTGGCCGAGGCCGCGCCCACCGGCTATGGCGTCGAATTCGGTGAGTACATGGTCCAGTACCTGGCGCTCGCCGATCCGGCGGCTGCCCGTTCCCAACTCGGGAGCCTGCCCACGACGATCGACAACGGCACCACCAAGTCGTATGTGCTCGCCTGGGTCCTGAGCAGGTCCGGCGGCGGCTCGTCGTCGTGAGATGGGTTGATGCACAAGCTTCGTCTGCGCGTCCCGCGCAGGACCGTCACTCCCGCGGAACGCAGACGTAGGTAAATCGGCCGCCCCTGTCCTGGACCGGGGCGGCCGATGGCGTTCCCGCACATGATCGTTCCCCCAAATGATCAAGGACGGCACCGGTCGCGGTGCACTGTTCGTGACCGTTCTCGGCGATGAGGCGAACTCTCCGTTTCGGACCCCCATTCGTCGGGCGGCCGCCTACGGCTTCGACCATGATCGGGATACAGCGATCGTCGCTGGTATTTCGATCGACCGGGCAGGAATTCTGTCGGCCGATTCGGAGAACGATTCAAACCTTCGGAAGGACAACGGTGTTCCTACGATCAAGGGTGACGGCTGTCGTCACCTGTCTGTCCCTCACTGTGCTCGGCGCCAGCATCATGAGCAGCCCCAACTCGGCGGCGGCGACAGGGGACTGGACAACCACATTCCAGGACGACTTCAGCGGGAGCGGGCTCCCGGATCCGGCCAATTGGCTGATCGATCTCGGAACGTCCTATCCCGGCGGCCCGGCGCAATTCGGAACCGGGGAGATCGAGACGCTCACCAACAACTCCGCCAACGTGGACGTCCGCGGCGGCGATCTCTACATCACCCCGCAGCGCGACTCCACCGGCAACTGGACCTCGGCCAGGATCGAGACGAACCGGGCGGATTTCAAGCCCGCGACCGGCGGAACCATGCAGGTCACGGCCAGGGTGCAGATGCCCAACGTGACCGGTGCTGCCGCCGCGGGATATTGGCCCGCTTTCTGGATGCTGGGCAGCCCGTACCGGGCCGATCGGTGGTCATGGCCGGGCATCGGCGAATTCGACATCATGGAGAACGTCCAGGGCATCAACAAGAACTGGGCGACACTGCACTGTGGCGTCTGGGGTGGACCATGCAATGAGCCGGACGGCATTTCCAACAACGGCGTCACCTGCCCAGGTGCGACCTGCCAATCGGCATTCCACCTTTACACCTTCCAATGGGATCGAAGCGGCCCGACCGACGAATTGCGTTGGTACACCGATGGACAGCTGACCCACACGGTCGACCAGGGCCAGGTCCCGGCCGACACCTGGACCCAGATGACCACGCACGCCGGATATTTCATGATTCTCAATGTCTCCGTCGGTGGCGCTTTCCCGGACAAGCTCGGAGGCGGACCCACCGCGGCGACCACACCCGGTGTGCCGATGGTGGTCGACTACGTCCAGGTCCAGTACAAGGGCGGCAGCGGTGGCAGCACGCCGCCGCCGACCACGACCCCCATCGCGCCGACCACTCCCACCGAGCCCGACGACTCCCTCCGTGCCAACGACACCGACGACGCCCACGACAGGGCCGACAACCGCTACGACCGGGAGTGCTGGTCCCGCCGACCTGACGGTCGGTTCGACTACTGCGAGTTCGATCACTCTGGACTGGCACGGCAACGCCGGATCGAGCTATGACATCCTCCGCTCCGGCGTGCGGATCGCGACCGTGACGGGACTGAGCTTCACCGACATCGGCCTGAACAAGAACACGCCGTATCTGTACTCCGTGCGGGGCAACGGCATCACCACCGCTGTGGTGACGGCGACCATCACCGACTCGGCCACCTCCACCGCCGGAAATCCGACCACCGGTCCGACCACGGCGCCGACCACCTCGAGCACCTCGGCCACCGGCACCGCACCGGCGGGACTGCACGCGACCACGACGACCAGCAACACCATCACGCTGGGCTGGACCGGGTCGACAACGGCGGCCTACGACGTGCTGCGGTCGGGTATTCGGATCGCGACGGTCACCGGTACCACGTTCACCGATGTCGGTCTGAACCGAAACACCCCGTATCTCTACTCGATCCGGGGCGGCGGCGTCACGACGCCGCAGATACAGGTGGTCATCCCGTAGGACTTGCAGCAGCATGGCCGAGCTCCGTCCCACAACCCCCCGAGGCTGTGGGACGGAAGCGACCGCCTAGTCCGAAATGAAAGAGACGACGGCTAGTAGGCAATTCGATTGGCCGGCAGCTTTTCGCTTCCGGCCTCAACGGCTCAGTCGTCCGAGCTGGCTACTCCGGGCCGGAGGCGAGTTTCGACGGCCACCAGATCTTGCGGCCGATGTCGTGGGCCAAGGCGGGGACCAGAATGGTGCGCACCAGCAGGGTGTCCAGCAGGACTCCGAAGGCGACGGCGAAGCCGAGCTCGGCCAGGAACACCAATGGCAGCACGCCCAGCACGGTGAACGTAGCCGCCAGCACCACGCCGGCCGAGGTGATCACCCCTCCGGTCACCGCGAGCCCGCGCAGCACCCCCTGCCTGGCCCCGAACCCCAGCACCTCCTCCCGCACCCTGGTCATCAGGAAGATGTTGTAGTCGATGCCCAACGCAACCAGGAAGACGAAGGCGAACAGCGGGAAGGACTGATCGGCGCCGGCGAAATGGAAGAGGTGAGTGAACGCCCACCCGCACACGCCCAACGTCGCGGCAAACGAGAGCACCACGGTGCCGATCAGCAGGAACGGCGCGAGCAGTGTGCGCAGCAGCAGGGCGAGCACGATGAAGATCACGACCAGGACGATGGGGATGATCAGGTTGCGGTCGTGTACGGAGGCATCGTGGACATCGACCGTGGCGGCCGACTGTCCGCCGACCAGGGCGTCGGCCCCGGAAACGGCGTGGACCGCCGTGCGTAGTCGGGCGATCGTGTCGAAGGCGGCCTGCGAGTCGTAGGAATCGGTGAGCGTCGCGTTGACGATGGTCCGGCCGTCGATCGGTGTCACCTGCAGGGCGGCCGGTGGACACGCGGCTGTGCCCGCTTTGATCGTGGTCGGCGGGGCAGCGCCGGCGGTGCGCAACTTGGCGACTTTGGCGTAGTCGATCTGCACGCAGACCGAGCCCGGCGTCTGGGCGACGCCCGGTACGGCAGCGGCGACCTTGATGACCTGATCCGCGGCCGAGGCATTCACGGCGATGACGGCGGGGGCCCCGACGCCCCGCGGAAACTTCGCGTCATAAAGGTTTTGCCCGACCACGGCGTCCGGCGTGTTGGTAAAGCCCTGCGCGGTGGTCAGACCGCTGGTCTTGAGCCCTGGCAACCCCAGCAGGCAGAGCAACACCAGGAGGACGGTCACGCCTATCCAGGCCCTGCGATCGTGGCTGCCGATGAAACGGGCGATCCGGCCCCAGATGCCGGCGGTCCCCGGCGTAGGCACGGGTGTGGCCGTGGTTGGACGTCGCGGCCAGAACACCCAGCGACCGGCGAGAGCAAGTGACACCGGCAGGAAGGACATCATCACGATCAACGTGCAGGCGATGCCGATGGCGGCCACCGGTCCGAGGCTCTTGTTGGAGTTGAGCTCCGAGAAAGTCAGGCACAGCAGGCCGATGATGACGGTCGCACCGGAGGCGAAGATGGCGGAGGCAGACTCCTTCCAGGCCTTGATCATCGCGTCGGATCGGTGCTCGAAGTTGTGCAGCTCCTCCCGGTAGCGGGAGATCAGCAGCAAGGCGTAGTCAGTGCCGGCCCCGAGGACAAGAACCGACAGGATGCCCTGACTCTGCCCGGTCAGCGTGAGCACGCCGTTCTTGGCCAGGTAGTAGATGACCATCGACGAGAGTCCGAGCGCCAGCACTGCGGAGAACAGCGGGAAGAACCAGAGCACCGGCGATCGGTAGACGAGCAGCAGGATGACGATCACGATGAGGCCCGCCGTGATGAGCAGGGTCCCGTCGAGACCGGCGAATGCGCTGATGAATGCGGTGAGCAGGCCGGCCGGGCCGGCCGGGTACACCTGCAGCCCGGCCGGGGCGCCCTGCTTGGCCGCGGCGATCACCGCGTCTTCGTTGGTGGACAACACATCCCCCGAGACGGCGACGCCGTTCTGTTTGGCGATCAAGGGCGCGTAGACGGACGCGGTCGTCCCGTCGGCCGAGAAGGTGGGCGGCGTGACTGCCTGGGTATCAACACCCGCCAGGGTCGGCAACTTCGCGTAGAAGGAGGCGACGAAGGCCTTGTCGGCCGCGGTCAGGCCACTGTCGCGGTGGAACACCATGAAGCCGGGGATCGACTGCGACGTATTGAACTTCTCTGCCTCGTTCGATGCCTGGGTCGACTCGGCGGACGCCGGCAGGTACGACGAATTGTCGTTCTTCTGCACCTCGGAGAGCTTGCCCTGGTACGAACCGCCGGCACCGCCGGCCAACAGAGCCAGCACCGCGACGGCGATGATCGCGAAGAACGGAAATCCCCGCGGTAGCCGCCGGTTGGTATCGGGTGCGGCCGGCTCGGCGGCCTCGACCTCGTCGGTCTGGGTCATGTTGATACTCCTCGGTGATGCGGGTGGTGCGAGCCGGATGAGTCAGAACTGAGAGGGTGCTGCCCGATGTTTGCGGTGGCGACGCGTCGTTTGCCGTGGGGACAGTGTGCCCGGGGAGGGTCCGGGTCGGAAACCTGATATCTCCCCTAGTGGACATCCCCGACTTTCGTCGGTTCAACCGACGGCGCGCCGAAAGGCCGACAGGTTCTGAGCCCGCTATGTTTTCCCCCATGGCGACTCAACAGCGGAGCGGTTTGGCGATCGGTGCCACGGCGACGGCGGGGATCCTGCTTGTCCTCGTGGGTTTCTTCCACATCATCCAGGCGTTCGTAGATCTGATCAACGGTCATTTCTATGCGGTCACGGCGAACTGGGCGTTCCGGTTCAACGTCACCACCTGGGGCTGGCTGCACATGATCGGCGGGTTCATCGTGCTGGCAGCCGGAGTCGGGCTGTTCATGGGTAACGTGTTCGCCCGGACCCTTGCCGTCATCGTGGCCGCGGCCAGCATCGTGCTGAGCTTCATGTGGCTGCCGTACTACCCCGTCTGGGCACTGTTGATCGTGGCCTTCGACGTCCTGGTGATCTGGGCGCTGACCGCGCACGGGCGGGACATCGCCGAATAGCGTCGCTGCACGCCAAGCAGAAGCGCTTCAGGGGCTGATGGCCAGGAACACGAAGGCGGCCAACAGCACCAGGTGCACTCCGCCCTGTTGCCGGGTAGCGCGGCCGGGCACGACGGTCAGTGCTGCCACCAGGACCGTGATGGCCAGCAGCACGATCTGCGTCGAACTCAGACCGAGCAGCAGCGGACCGGTGAGCCAGATGGACGCCACCGCGATGGCCGGGATGGTGAGGCCGATGCTGGCCATGGCCGATCCGAGCGCCAGGTTCAGGCTGATCTGCACCCGGTTGCGGCTGGCCGCTCTGGTCGCGGCCAACGTTTCGGGCAGCAGCACCAGCAGGGCGATGACGACGCCAACGAACGAGGGTGGGAAGCCCACGGCGGCCACCCCGCTCTCGATGGCCGGGGACTCGACCTTGGCCAGCCCGACGACCGCGATCAACGCCACCAGGAGCAGGCCGAGGCTGACCACTGCGGCGCGTTTGGTCGGTGGCTCGGCGTGATCATCCTCGGTGTCGATGACCTGGCCCTTCGTGTCGACCGGCAGGAAGAAGTCACGGTGTCGGCCGGTCTGCGTGAGGACGAACATGAGATAGAGGGCAAGTGAGGCGATCGCGGCGAAGACCAGCTGGCCGGGCGTGAACTGTGGCCCGGATCGGCCGGTCGTGAAGGTGGGGAGCACCAGCGAGAGGGTGGCCAGCGTGGCCACGGTGGCCAGCGCGGCGCCGGTGCCCTCGGCGTTGAACACCGCCATGCCGTGTTTGGTGGCCGTGACCAGCAGGGAGATCCCGAGGATGCCGTTACAGGTGATCATCACCGCGGCGAAGACGGTGTCCCGGGCCAGGGACGCGCTGCCGTCACCTCCGGAGATCATCAGGGTGATGATGAGCGCGACTTCGATGACGGTGACGGCCACCGCCAGGACCAATGAACCGAAGGGTTCGCCGACCCGGTGAGCAACCACCTCGGCGTGATGCACGGCCGCGAGCACCGCCGCACACAACACCAGCGCGACCAGCACCACCACCACCGGGCTCAGGTTGTAGCGGCCCCAGGTCGCCGCCAGCACCACGATGGCGAGCACGGGGCCGACAACGTTCCATCGGACCTTCTTGATCGTCTCCACGCCACCAGCCTGACAGACCGTTCGCGCCTCACAATGTGATGGCCGAGTTCGGGGGCCGACCCCGATCCGGGTGGGAGGTCGCGAATGACGAGCATCTTGTTCGTGGGCGGCTGGGTGTGGAGCCCGGCCGACTGGCCCACTCCGCGGGCGCTGGAGCTGTTGGTCGTGGACCAGCAGATCGCTGCGGTGGGAGCACAGCTGGATGCGCCGGCCGACGTCGAGCGCGTGGACCTCAGCGGTGGCACGCTGCTGCCCGCATTCGGTGACGGGCATGCCCACCCGTTGCAGGCCGGCCTGGAAGCGTGGTTCGCCCCGGTCCGCGGTGACAGCCTGCCGGCCGTGCTCGAAGGGGTCCGGGGGTGGGCTGCCGCGCATCCCGATGTCGAATGGATCTACGGGGGCGGCTTCGACCTGTCGCTGGGCGATGGCGGCGTGTTCGACGCGAGCTGGCTGGATGCAGTGCTGCCCGATCGCCCGGTGGTGCTGCGCGCCAACGACTATCACACCCTGTGGTGCAACTCCGAAGCGCTGCGCCGGGCCGGCCTCGATGCCCGGACAGCCCAACCTCCCGACGGCGACATCGTCCGCCGACCCGACGGCAGCCCGATCGGGACGCTGCGCGAGTGGGGCGCAACCGGCCCGGTGTTCGCCGTCCTACCCAGGCCCGGTCTCGACCTGCAGATCGCGGCGATCGGCCACGCCACCCGGACCTGCGCGGCCGCCGGTATCACCTGGGTGCAGGACGCGTGGGTCGAGCCGGATGAGGTCGACACGTATGTGGCGGCCCTGGCGGCCGGCGGCCTGAACATCGGGGTGAATCTTGCGCTGCGAGCGGATCCGGCGGGCTGGCGCGACCAGGTCGATGAATTCGGCCGGCTCCGGGATCGGGTCGAGAAACTGGGCGATCCCACTCTGACCGTGCGGACGGTCAAGTTCTTCGTGGACGGGGTGATCGAGTCCGGCACCGCCTCCATGCTCGAGCCGTATCTGGATTGCCCGCACAGCCACGGGCTGCCGAACTGGGGCCGCACCGAGTTGATCGCCGCCGTCGGGGCGTTCTCCGGCTCCGGATTCCAGGTCCACCTGCACGCCATCGGCGACGCGGCGATCCGTGATGCCCTGGACGCTGTCGAAGGTGCGCGAGCAGTGATTCGCGCGCACGACCTGCGGCCGGTCATCGCCCACCTGCAGGTCATCGATCCCGCCGATCTGGCCCGGCTCGCCGAGCTTGGCGTCATCGCCTGTTTCCAGCCGCTGTGGGCGCAGCCTGATCCGACCCAGGAAATGCTGACCGTGCCGCGCATCGGGCCCGCGCGCGCCGCCTTGCAGTACCCGATCCGGTCGGTGGCCGCCAGCGGGGCCACCGTGTCATTCGGCAGCGACTGGCCGGTCACCGCGCTGGCTCCGTTGGACGGTCTGGTCACCGCCGTGACTCGACAAACGCCCGACGGTCTGCCGACCGGTGGCTGGTACCCGGCCGAGCGCGTGGACCTGCGAGCCGCACTCACCGCCTACACCAGCGGCGTAGCCCGGCAGGGGTTCCGCGATGACGCCGGGTCATTGGATCTCGGCCAGGTGGCGGACCTGGTCTGGCTGGACACCGTCCTGGAGGACCCTGATCCGGCCGCCCTGCGGGTGGCCGCGGTGCTGGGCACCTGGCGGGCGGGAGTCCGCATCCACTGATCGGGCCGTACGCGTTGCCGGACCGGCCAGGCGAGCGTCACCGTGGTCACAACCGCCGGTGCCCGTGCTCATCCGACCTATCCTGTGAAGGTTGCCCTCGATTCGAGGAGGCCACGGGGCCAGGCACGCACCAGCACAAGAAACGCAACACGAGGGAGCGGACTGCACGTGACGCGAGCACTGGTGCCGCTGTCCATGTCGTCGATCGGTGACCTCCCGCAACAGTGTCGGACCTGCGTCAACTGGGAGCTGCCAGCCGTAGCCGCGGCCGATCTCGACGTCGACCAGGCCGGGTTCGAAAAAGAGGTCTGGCTCTCCGGAGTCATGCTGACCTGGGGCTCGGCCGGCCAGATCGTCACTGTGGACGACCAGCCCGCCGGATTCGCGCTCTACGCCCCGCCCACTGCCGTCCCCGCTGCATCCACCTTTCCGACCGCACCCGTGTCGCCCGACGCCGTGCTGCTCACGACGGCTCGGATTCTGCCGGAATTCCGGGGGCAGGGCCTGGCCCGCTACCTGATGAACGGGGTGGTCAAGGCGTTGACCAGTCGCGGCGTTCGGGCCATCGAATTGTTCGGTGTCGAGGACAGCATCGAAGAGACCGACATGGATCCGGACCTGCCGAAGTGCCTGCTACCGGCCGGTTTTGCCCGAGCGGTCGGCTTCAGCGACATCCAGCCGCACCGCCGCTACCCCCGACTACGGTTCGAACTGCCCACCGGCATCGGCTGGAAGGCCGAGGTCGAATCCGCGCTGGAAAAGCTCTTCACCGTCATCACGATCCCGGCGCCCAAGGTGGCGCAGCCGGTGCTGGTCCGCGCCGCGAGCCGCGCGTTGGGCTGAACCGGGCAGGTCGGGACGAACTGGCCGGCGGGATGAACTAGGCGGTGGCGGCGTCGAGCAGCAATTCGGCCACGGCGCGGGCGGCCCAACCTGAGCCTGCCGGTCGCCATCCGGACGCCGATGTTGCGGGCCGCGCCGGCGTTGATCGCGGTGTGGTCGTTGGCCGGGTTCTACGGCGCCCTCGGGCCGGCCATCGTGCACTCGCTGATCGGTCACAACTCCTTCGTCCTCGGCGGTCTGGCCATGTTCGCGCTGGCCGGGACCGGCGCGGTTACGGTGCTGGTGCTGCGAAATGTCGCGCCGCGCCTGGTGATGCTGATCGGTATCGGCGCCCTGATCGTCGGGATGGCCATCACCCGGTCTGCTACGCCGCCCGTCTCGGACCAGTCCGGTGGACAGTCCATGCCGGGCCGCGCTTTCGGAGAGCTGAACCGATCGTCACCGTGGTGACGGCCGGGTTCAGCGCGATGGAACGGTGACCACGCCGCCGGCCGGGATCGGCAGCACGACGGACTTGCTGCTCGTTCCGGCCTGCAGCGTGATGACTTTCAGGGTGTGCCGGCCGGCCGCGACCGGCAGCGTCACGTCGAATCCGTGGTGTCCGCTGGTTCTCTTCGCGGCGTTGATGTCGGCCCGCACAATGCTCGTCCGTAGGTGAGTGACCTCCCGACCGTCGACGTAGATGCGGATCCAGGACGCCCCGGTGGGATGCAACGGGTCCCACGCCCACCCCACGACGCGGACGGCCTTGGGTTTGGTGATCAGGTGATCCACCTTGCCGGTGAAGGTGAACACGGGAACCTTGACGACTCGGCAGGCCCCCAGCAATTGCGCCGTGCTGTTGGTGCCGGCCGCGCGGGCCGTGACGCACACCCGCCGGTTCCCCGGATCGGCGCGTACCGAAAAGGCAAACCCATGTCCGCCGGTCGCCCCCTTCGCCTTGTTGACGTCAGGGCGGCTCGTGCGGGCCACCACCGTCCGGACGGCCCGGCCGTCGATGGCCACGGAGACCGAACCTGAGGCGGATGGCCGCTGCGGGTCGAGGACCCATCCGGCCAGGACGACCGTTCCCGGAGTGGCTCTGATGGAGTCGAGATGGCCTGTCATCCTGGCCCGGACCGGTGCTTTCACGCCGAGGGCGAGCGCAGCGAGCACACCGGGAGCCGCCCGGCTGGACAAGTAGGCGGCCGAGACACTCTGCGGGAATTCGACGGTGATGGCCGCGCCCTTCTGTGTCGCCGTGAGCCACCGCGTCATGGATCCGTGGCACTGCGACCAGCAGGTCAGCGGGCTGACGTTCAGGCCCAGGTTCGCCGACAGTGCGTTGCGGAAGCGGATGTCACGGGCGCCGCCGTCGGTGGCGTCGACCGCGTCCAGTGGCTGATGCATGGACACCATCCGGTTCGGCCGGATCTTGCCCAGAAACTTGTACATGGCCAGGGATTCCGGCTCCGAAAGGGCCCGCGGGCCGGAGTAGTGCGAGTCGAACTTGGAGCTGGTCGGCGCGATGTAGGTCCAACCGACCGGGAAGTTGCGATTGAGGTCGACACCGGCCTGGTTGCCGCGTTGGTGCAACGCATCGCCGTCCGGATTGATGGTTGGGATGACCCACAGGTCGATGGCCGAGGAAACCGGTCGCTTCCGGATGGAGGCCACCACCTGTTCACCGGCCCGTTCCCAGTAGCCATGCATGGACCCGAGTACCACGGTTTTGAACGGCGCGGTGGGGTTGCCCATCTCGTACGCCACGATCGGCCGATGTTGCCGGCTGTACCCGATCAGCACCGTCTTGTGCACGCCGCTGATGGTCGCGCCGGCGGTCGCCAGGGGCTGCGGATCCCGGGTGTCGGAGTGGGTGAGCTCGACAGAACCGAGAACTCCGAACGTGACGGTGACCGCCGTCAACAGCGGCGCCGCCCACCCAGGCGAGCGAAGCGACGGGAGATGTAGCCGGGGCGAGCGAAGCGACGGGAGATGTAACCTCCGGGGGCGCCGGCCGCCATCGCCGTCCGCTGCCGCCAGTTGGGTTGGTACTGCCGGTGCTGCGCGCTGTTCCATGAGTGAACCCTTCGTTTCGCCGGAGAACGAGTGGTTCGTGAAGGGTGCCAGAGGCTCGGCAGTCCTAGACCCGCGGGTTGCGCGCGCTCACGTCGGTGGCGAGACCAGGCCGTCAGGCCGGCGTGGGTTGCAGCAGCGCGCCGCTGGCGTGAATGACGTCCAGGTGGTGCACGGCGGGTTCGGTCGCCGGGCGGTTGCCGCCGAAGGCAGCGTCGACCGCCGGGTGAATGCGATCGTCGAAGGCCTTGGTGCAGGCCTCTTCGGACTCCCAAACGTCGATGTATTGCAACCGGCCGTCCGGTTGACGCACGCACAGGTGAATCAGAGAGCCGGCGATCGGTTCGGGTCCGATCTTCGCGATGATGCTGCGGTAGAGATCCTCGCGGATCGGCACGTCCTGGATGTAGGCGTAGACCATGGTGATCACTCCTGTATATTGATCCGAACCAGCTTCGGATGAATATGGAGACCGTACGACCGATGGACGACCAGGTCAAGAGCCGGCCGCCCGGCAAACGCAGCTATCGCTCGCCGCGTCGGGCGGAACAGGCCGCACTCACCCGCCGGGCGGTGCTCGATGCCGCACGGGAGTCCTTCGTGCGTCAGGGTTACGTGGCCACCACCATCGGCGAGATTGCAGTGCAGGCCGGCGTTTCCGTCGACACGGTGTACGCGACCGTCGGTCGTAAGCCGGCGTTGCTGCGGGAGTTGGTGGAGACCGCGATCTCCGGCACCGGGCATGCGGTCGCGGCAGAGAATCGCGACTACGTCCGCAGCGTTCGGGCCGCCGGGACGGCCCGCGAGAAGATCGCGATCTATGCCCACGCAATCGCGGAGATTCAGCGGCGACTGGCCCCGGTCTTCCTGGCGCTGCGCGACGCGGCCGTGACGGACCGCGACTGTGCAGCGCTGTGGACCGAGATCAGCGAACGCCGCGCCGCCAACATGCGCATGTTCGCGGCCGACCTACGCGCGACGGGGGAACTGCGCGCCGATCTGTCCGACCAGCAGGTGGCCGACGTCATCTGGAGTATGAATGCCGCCGAGTACTGGGACCTGTTGGTCGGCGGGCGGTCCTGGACACCGGTGCAATTCGCGGAGTGGATCGCCGACGCCTGGACCCGGCTGTTCCTGGAAGGCTGATCGGTTCTGCGCGAGTCAGTTCTGCTCGAACTAGTTCTGGTCGAGGTAGCGGAGCGCGGCCGCCAGATTCTCCGTCGGCTGATCCAGCGAGTCCAAAGTCAGCCGGGGTTGTTCCCAGTTCTCGAATGCAGATCGCCTGGCCTGCACCGACTCCCAGGTCGGCTCGCGGAACGGTCCGAGATTTCGCCGCCGGTGGTGCAACCGGGTGCGGTGGATCTCCTGATCGCTGCAACGCACCTCGATGAACGCCAGCGGAACATGAAACCGTTCGGCTAGATCGCGCCACTGATCACGGGCCGGCTCGACGTCGTTGACCGCGTCGACCACGATCGTCACACCGACCGCGAGTTGTGCTGCGGCCAGGTCTTCCGCCACCACATACGCGGCCAGACCAACGGGCTGGTCTGTCGCAATGCCCGACCGCAGCAGAGCGGCTTCGATCGGGTCGACGGACAGCACGGGAACGCTTAGCGCGCGGCAGATGTCTTCCGCCAGGGTGCTCTTGCCGGCGCCGGGTAGTCCACACATGACGATCAGCCGTGCGCCCGAGGTCATCGCCGAAGGCTATCGCTCGCGTCCTGGCCTGTGTCCTGCGCGGGGAGCTCAGGCGGCGACGGGCACCGCGTCCCTGGCCAGCAGCCGGGCGTAGGCGCCACCGATCTCGATCAGGTCGTCGTGGCTGCCGCGTTCCACGATCCGCCCGTGGTCCATCACCACGATCTCGTCGGCGTCCCGGACGGTGGAGAGCCGGTGCGCGATGGTCAGTGTCGTGCGGTTCTTCGACAGTTCGGCGATGGCGTCGGTGACCGAAGCCTCCGTGCGGGTGTCAAGTGCGCTGGTGGCCTCGTCGAGGATGAGGATCTGCGGGTTGCGCAACACGATCCGGGCGATGGCCAGGCGTTGCTTCTCGCCACCGGAGAAGCGGTATCCGCGCTCGCCGACGATGGTCTCGTAGCCGGCCGGCAGGCCGGCGATCAATTCGTGGATCTGCGCGGCCTTGGCGGCCGACTCCAGTTCCTCCTGCGTCGCATCGGGTTTGGCGAAACGGAGGTTGGCGGCGATGGAGGCGTGCAGCAGGTAGGTCTCCTGCGAGACGATCCCGATCGCGTGGGCCAGGTCGACCTGGCTGAACTCGCTGAGTGAGACCCCGTCCAGCGTCACACTTCCCGAGACCGGCTCGTATAGCCGGGCACCCAGGTAGCCCAGCGTGGTTTTTCCGGAACCGGTGGCTCCTACGATGGCCACGTGCTTCCCGGCGCTCAGGGTGAGGTCGACGTGGTCGAGGGTCTGTACATCGCTACCCGGGTAGCCGAACGAGACATCGTCGAACCGCAGTTCGCCGCTGACCTTCGCCAGCCTGACCGGCGCTTCCGGTTCCTTGATCTCGATCGGCAGGTCCAGGTACTCGAACACCCGGCGGAACATGGCCAGCGATGTCTGCACGTCAACGCCGGTGGACAGCAGCTGCATCATCGGGCGGAACAGTTGGCCCTGCAGCGTGGTGAAGGCAACCAGGGTGCCGATGGACACCACTCCGGTGGTGCCGGACACAGTGAACGCGGCCGCCACGTAGATCAGCGCCGGCAGCACGGAGATGATGATGCCGATGCTCGACTGCCGCCAGCGGCCGGTCATTGCGGACCGGACTTCCAGGTCGGCGAGATCGTTCGAGGCCTCTGAAAAGCGCTGAGAAAGTTGTCCGCTACGCCCCATGGTCTTGGTCAGCAGAATGCCGGAGACCGACAGCGACTCGGCAACCATGGACGACATGTCGGCCATCCGCTCCTGGCGGGTGGTGGCGATCTGCCGGCGCATGCCGCCGACCTTGCGGGAGATCCAGACGAACAGCGGCACCAGGATCAGCGAGACCAGCGTCAACTTCCAGTCCAGCGCGAGCATGGCGACGAAGGTCGCGATGACGGTGGTCCCGGAGGAGATGATGCTGGTCGCGGTGCTGGTGACGGTGGCCTGCATGGCGCCGATGTCGTTGGCGATGCGCGACTGCACCTCACCGGTGCGCGTCCTGGTGTAGAAGCTGAGGGACAGTTTCTGCAGGTGGGAGTAGACGGCGACGCGGAGTTTGTGCATCACGCCCTGGCCCACCAGGGTGGACTGCCGCGACTGGATGACACCGAGCACGGTGGTGCTGACGGCGACGACGATCATGCCGAGCGCGAGGAGCACGGTTCCTCTGGTGTTCCTGGACGGCAACGTCACGTCCAGGATGTCGCGGAGCAGAAACGGCGAGGCGATGGAGATGAGGGACGAGGCGACGATGAGCAGTCCGACCAGGCCGAGCTGGGCCTTGTACTGCGCGAACAGGCCGAAGATGCGCCGGATGTCGCCGGTCTGCGCGGCGGGGACCGGCTGGGAATTGGCGCGTGGATGGGAGGATGAGGATCGAGGTGTTCGTTGAGTGGCCGTGGTCATGGGCACTCCCTTCTTCTTGAATCAGCGCTGTTCGTTGGACCAGCACTGCGCTGCTTTCCAGCTGAGCCTAACTCATACTGAGGTATGCTCACAATGAGCATGACACAATCAACAGCCATCGGGCCAGGAATGTTCCCGTGGGTGTGGAGCACAGATGGAGGGCCGATGCCGAGCATCACCACGGCCGAGTTGGTGGAACGACTGATGCGGTCGGCCCACCGGTTGCGCAGGTCGTCGATGAAGTCGTTGGCGCCGCTGGGTCTGACTCCGGCGCAGGAACGCATGCTGCGACTGGTTTCCCGCGGCGACGGGCCGTGGCGGATGGGTGAGCTGGCCTCGCGGATGGGCATCGTGCCGCGCTCGGCGACCAGCCTGGTGGACGCCCTCGAGCAAGCGGATCTGGTGCACCGTGCCATCGACCCGGAGAACAGGCGGGCCATTCTGGTCAGTCTGACCGATCACGGCCGGTCGGTTCAGCTCGCCATGTCCCAGGCCCGCGCAGAAGCCGGCGAGCACCTGTTTGCGCAGCTGGACGACCACGAACGAGCGGTGCTCGCCGAACTCCTCGACAAGGTAGCCCCACCGGACGAATCCTGAAATACGGCGGTGACCCGGCGTTTCCGGATCGTGTCGCTCGTCGATTTGGTAAACAGTCCTTGGCTGATGCGATGGCCGTCGCGTCGTCGACAAGTCCGTTGTCGCAACATCTTTGCGCCTCATGAATACCGGTAAGCCGATGTGCTGTCCACTTTCGGCAAGGTCACCGTGGACTTCGAGAACAAGACGGTCATCCGCGGCGGGTCAACCGCGCCGACGTGCCGAGTCGATGTGGGTGAACGTCACTTGCGTCCGAGGTATCGGCCCGTGCCTTCCGTTCCTCCGTACTGACGGACCTCGCTGATATCGACGGTCGGTGTGATGCTGATGCGCATGCGCTGCGACGATGACCAGCGGGGATTTCACGAGTGGCACCGATGAAGGAGGAGCAGTGAATGCTGCGGGCCTGCACGTCCGGGTGCAGCGCGGGAACGGGCTGGTGGCGCGCTTCGGGCCGGCCGTCGTGGTGCTGGCCACCACGGACGCCGATGACGGGCCGTTCGTACCGGCACTGCTCGCCGCCCTCGACGAATGGTCGAACGAAGCAGGGTCGTCGGCCGACTTCGCCTGGAAGGTGGCCGACCTGATGAGTGCCCACCGGTCGGCCGCGCCGGCCTTCGGGGCGGCCGTCCCGCTTGACGACGGCTACCTGCTCCTGCTGCACGGAACCGTGCGGGCCATGGTGACCAGTGAAGACGTGACCACCGAACTCACTGGTTCGGCTGCCGCGACCTGGGTCGACCAGATCGTCGCCGGCCCGGTCAGTCGACTGGCCATCACGTTGGCCGAAACCGGCGAGGTCAGGGCCGATGGACGGTCGGATCTACGCGGCGGTCTGGTCGGCGGTGACGGCCTCGTCCTGACCCCGTCGACCGCCGGGCAGCCGTCGAAATCAGTGCCGCCACCCAAGGTCGCTCCGGTTGCGCCGGACGCGCGGCCGGCTGCGGAGCCAGCTCCCAAGGCCAATGTCACGCAGCCCCGGCCAACCCCTGCCGACATCGCACCCCCACAGCCTGCGGCGCCTGCTCATGCCGCTGTCTCACCCGCGCCGCGCCAATCCTGGCCGGTCGCCGAGGAAACTGCTTTCGTGGAGGTCACCGACCGCGCTCTGGTCGCCGACGACGGCACCCGGATTCTGCTCGACCGGCAGTACGTGTTCGGTCGGGACCCCTTCCACGACCAGGCGGTGCTGAGCGGGGCGGCCTCGCCGATCGTCGTCCGGGATCCCGACCAGCTGATCTCCCGGGTCCAGGTTCACGTGTCGATCGTCAAAGGAGCGGTGACCCTACGGGACGGCGGCTCGGCCAACGGCACTTTTGTCGCGGCGCCGGGCGCCAAGGAGTGGGTGCGCCTCGGCGATCAGGTGGCAGTGCTGCCGCCCGGCTGGAGCATGCGCATCGGCCGCCGCGTCTACACCTACGTCGCGACGGCAGTCGCGACCTGAGCCGCCGTTCAGTGGCCGGCGGCAGCTAGTGCGCTGGCGGGTTTGCCTGGCTTGAGCACCTTCCAGTTGCCGGCCCGCAAGGCGGACAGGCTGGGCGGGTCGAGCAGTAGGCCCTTCTTCACCGCCATCGTTGCGGCGGCCAGGTCTTCTGGTTCGTGGCCGATCACCAAGGCGCCGACGACGACGCCGCGGGACACGATCAATCGGCGGTAGCTGCCGGTGCGGGAGTCTTCGGCGACGAAGACCTGGTCGCCGGGCTCGGGCTGCACCCGTCCGATCGAGGAGAGTTCCAGGCCAACACCTTTGAGAATGGTGGCCGGGATCTCGGCGGTCAGTCGGGCATCCCCACCCAGGGCATTGACCGCGGCCACCTCGCCCTGCTTCGCGGCGATCGGCCAGAGGCCGAGGACCAGGCCGGAATGCTCGGCCACGTCACCCGCGGCGAAAACTCCCGGCGCGCTGGTCTGCATCCGATCATCGATCAGCACCCCCCGATTGACGGCGATACCAGCCCGTTTCGCCAGGTCCGCGTTGGACTTGATACCCACACACGCCAGGAAGACCTGGCACGGGATGGCCCGCCCGTCGTTCAGGATCAAGGTGTCAATGGCACCCTGCCGATCTGGGGAGCCGGTCAACGACTTGGACTCCGCGCGGTACAGCACACGGATGCCGAGCCGGTCGAAATGCGCTTGCACTAGTTGGCTTCCGCGTTCGTCGATCTGTTTGGAGAGCAGTCGGGCGCCGCGTTCCAGAATCGTCACGTGCAGACCGAGTTCGTACAGCGCGTAGGCCGCCTCGAGCCCGAGGAGGCCGCCGCCGGCGACCACTGCGTCACGACTGCCGTGTTGCTGCGCATAACGCCGGATGTCCATTGCATCCTCGGCCGAGCGCATCACGAAGCTGCCCGGCGCACCGAAGCCGTCGATGGGTGGGGTGGTGCTGCTGCTGCCGGTGGCCAGGATCAGCCGGTCGTAGACGAGGACATCGCCGGTCCCCAGGGACACCCGCCGGGCGTTGATGTCCAGTCCGGTCGCGATGGTGTTGAGCCAAGCGGTCACACCCTTTTCGGCGTACCACTGCTCGTCCAGCAGGAACAGTCCGGTCATCGCCGAGCGGCCGTAGACCAACCGGGAAATGCCCATCCGGTTGTAGAGCACGTGCGACTCCAAGCCGACCAGGTGGACTTCGCAGTCCGGGTGGCCGCGCCGGACGAAGTCCGCAGCCGTGACCCCGGCGATGCCGTTGCCCAGGACGACCACACTGGTGATCGATCGATCGAACTGATCCGGCCGATCGCCGGCGCCGCTCGAACCCGGCTCAGGCGTCAGATTCACCTGCACCGCACCAGTTTTCACTCGAGCGCAACAGGCCATCCGGGTCGAGTCGGCCAGCCCGAGCCGCCGCAGGGTGGTCAACTCCTCGTCCTCCGGTTCCGACAGGCAGTCAGCGCCGCCCAGCACGGCCACCGGGTCGGCACCGCAGACGCCCATCCGGCAACCGGCCTCGATCGGTAGACCGGCTCGCTCGGTGACCTCCAGCAGGCTCATCCCGATTTCCGCCTGCACGACCTTCTCGTCGGGCAGGAACTGCACCTCCGCCTGCTCTGATTCCGCCTGCTTCGCTTCGGTTTTCGCCGCCAGTGGGGTGATCGGGATGAGCGTTCGGGTGGGTCCGCTCTCCTCGAGGTAGCGGTGTTCCGACCAGTAGGTACGGGAGATCCAGACGATGGTCAGCAGCGCGACGATGATGCTGATCGGCCACCGCAGCCAGGGCACGCTCACCCCGAAGACGGTGTGTACCGAATTCGCCAGCGTCACACCGGCGAACCAGTAGAAGATGTTGATGGCCGCAGCGCCGTAGATCGCGGTGAGCAGCCCGATGGACAGCGGTGTCACCGCTTCGATGACGAAGAACAGCGCGATGCTGACCCCGAGATAAATGCCGAGTCGTTCGTACACGTGCAGACCCGTCATACCGGAATGGTTGATCAGCGTGAAGAATCCGAGCACAAAGCCGGGCAAGGCAGCAACGAACAATTTGCGCGGACCACTCCACTGCGGATCGGGGTCGTGAATATCGGCCTGATAAGCCGGCTGTGGTTTGAAGTCATAACAGTTCTTGGTGCAGGCCACACATGGTGCGCAGTGACTGTTCGGGACGACGACGAACGGCGTCTGCCCGTAGACCCGCTGCAGCGGCAGCAACGGACAGATACTGCTGCACCAGCCGCTTTTCCCTTTGAAGGCGATACCGGCGATGAATGCGTTCAGGATGATGATGGACAGCAGGATGCCGGTCGCGGTGCCGTTGCCGTTGAACAGCAGCAGCCGGGCGCCGGCGATGCCGAAGAACAAGCACATCGCGATGATGTATCCCCGTTTGCGCAACCAGGCCGGTGGTGTTCTGGCCTTGCTGAAATTGAACAATCGGGGAAATTGATTGCTCGCGGCGAGCGGGCAGATGTTTCGCCACAAACCAGGAGCGACGAAAAACAGGATGGGCAGTAGCGGCACGATGACGCCGAAGAAAGTGAACAGTGCGCCGCTCGGCCGGACGAACATCGCGACGCACAACACCAGGTAGGCCAGGACGCTGATCAGCCGGATCGTCTGCCACACCTTGAGCGGCACCCGCTTCGGCAGTTCCATGTACGTGCGGAACATCGGCTGGCCGTCGGGCGGCACGGTGCCTTTGAAGACCGCGGCCAGGAATGTGCCTGCCCGGCTCGGCGGCGCCACGATGACCGGGGCGGCAGGCGGCGGAGGGAAGCTCATCGGCCCCGCCTGTGCACCCTGCGGCACCACTGGGGTGGCCCTGGTCACCGGTGCGTGCACCATCACGATCTCCGTGCGGCCCAACCGGATCACGTCGCCGGGCTGCAACATCGCCCTGGTCCTCAGCGGTACGCCGTTGAGCAGGGTGCCGTTCCGGCTGCCCAGATCGACGACGGACAGGCCGAGCGGGCTGGAGAGCAGCTTCAGATGCCGCCGGGAAGCCCCTTCGTCCGCCACTACGACCCCATCGCATTCCCGTCCTACCTCCAGGGCCCGGTCCACCCGCACCTGGCGGATGGGCCGGCCCGGCTCACGGATCTCGATGACGGGTGAATCGACGGCGTTCGATGCCACGGTCATATCGAGCTCATCTGGCCGGGGAGGGCAAAAGCGTCATGTTCGCTCCAGAAGGCAAGCCGGGGCATTTCAGGGATCTACCGCTGAGAAGAGCATGCTGAATCCGGGCAAATACCTCAAGTGCTGCGGGAATCTCACGGCCCGCAAATGACAAACGTCATGAGTGCGCTGGCCCAGGTCGGACGACGATTTCCACCATGTCCACCACAGCCATCACTACCCAGCCATCACCCCCAGCCGTCACGGCCCCGGTCGAGACGGCGGCCAATCCGGTCGCAACGCCGACGCTGGGCCAGAACCTGCGCTCGCTCGCCATCGACGTCGCGGTGCCGACCGCGACGTATTACGTACTGACCAAGGGTTTCGGCGTCGGGTTGGTCTGGGCGCTGACGGCGTCCAGCGTGCTGCCGCTGATCCGTACCGTGACCAGCCAGGTGCGGGACCGTCACATCAACGCTCTCGCCGCGCTGATGCTGACCATCAACGTGGTCGGCATCGCGTCCAGCTTCCTGGTCGGCGATCCGCGGTTGATGATTGCGAAGGATTCGCTGATCAGCAGTGTGGTCGGGTTCGGCATCCTGGTCTCGGTCTTCCGGGGCCGGCCGATGATGACGGCGGCGTTGGAGCCGTGGCTGACCAGAGGCGACCCGGCCCGCACCGCCGCCTGGCGGCGACTGGCCGGCGAATCCGGCCAGTTCAAGCGACTCGAGGTCCGCTACAACCTCATCTGGGCCGGATTCCTGCTCGCCGAATGTGCGGCTCGGATCGTGGGCGCCTTCACGCTCCCGATCGACACCATGATGTGGCTCTCCAGCGTCCTGATCGGCGGTTCGATCACGCTCGCGATCGTGGTGGGCAGCACAGCGACGGTACCGATGGAACGTCTGCTCAAGGGCTGCGATCGGGACCGCGCGGCGGAATGCCCCCCGCAGGAACCGGAGGCGGGGAGATGACCGGCCTCACCACCACGCTCAAGACCCGGGGTATGAACTACGACACCGGATTTATCATTGCTGGCTATGATTCTCGGCCGGTGTTCGACGAGACAATCGTGGCCCGTGAACTGGAGATCATCGCAAAAGATCTGCACTGCAACGCGGTCCGGATCTCCGGAGCGCGGCCGGAGCGGATCGAGACGGCCGCCCGATGTGCTGCGGAGGTCGGTCTGGCGGTCTGGTTCGCGCCCTTCCCGATCGACGTCGATCTGGCCGAGGTGCGGGACGTGGTGCAGGACTCGGCCGAGCGTGCCGAAGGGTTGCGTCGGGACGGCGCCGAGGTGGTGCTGGCGACGGGTTGCGAACTCAGTCTGTTCGCGCGCGGCATCCTGCCCGGCGATTCGATGCCGGAGCGGGTCCAGGCCCTGACCGCCAAGGGACTGGCTGCCGACGGCGCGCATGGCCGCACGAAGGAATTACTCACCGAGTTGGCGCACGCCTCCCGTGCGGCGTTCGCCGGACCGGTGTCGTACGCCAGCGGCATCTGGGAGGACCCCGACTGGTCGGCGTTCGACATCGTCGGGGTCAACTCCTACCGCGACGGCGACAACGCCCACTACTACGCCGAGATGATCAAACGGGAGCTCCGGCACGGCAAGCCGGTGGCCATCACCGAGTTCGGCTGCTGCACCTACCTCGGCGCGGGTGCTCGGGGCGGGCTCGGCTGGATGGTCGGCGACATCGGCATGGACCCGCGCTTCGACGGGTCGCTGCAGCGGGACGAGCAGGAGCAGGTCAGCTACCTGCGGGAATCGCTGTCCGCCTTCGACCGGGCGGGGATCGATTCCGCCTTCTGGTACACCTTCGGCTCCTACGTGGCGCCGCACCGGGACGACCCGAGGCGCGACGAGGATCTGGCGTCGTACGCGGCAGTTGCCATGCTGGAAGCCGGCTCGGGAACGACCTACCCGGACATGTCGTGGGAGCCGAAACGCGTCTTCGCGGCCATCGCGGAGGCGTACGGATCTGCCGGTTGAGTCCGCAGGCCCAGCGTCCTAAACCGATGGATCCGGGTCGCCGGGCGATGCGACACTGTCCCGCATGAGCTCACCCGCCGGTCGCCGGTCGCTGATCTTCGACGCCGACGACACGTTGTGGGAGAACAACGTGCTGTTCGAGCGCGTGGTCGAGGACTACCTCGACTGGCTGGCCCATCCGACCCTGGACCGAGACGCGATCCGGGCCATCCTCGACGAGATCGAAGCCGCGAACACGACGAACAACGGCTACGGCGCCCGGGCCTTCCTGCGAAATCTGGGCGAGACCTTCGAGCGGTTGCATGATCGCCCGGTGTCAGCGGCCGAGCAGATCGAGATCGAGACATTGGCGACCGCGCTGCTGCGCCACGACATCGAATTGATGCCCGGCGTTGTCGACGTGCTGGCCGAGCTGGGCGCGCGTCACGACCTGTACCTGTTGACCAAAGGCGAAGCGGAGGAGCAGGCCCGAAAGGTCAAGGCCTCCGGGTTGGCGCAGCATTTCAAGGCCGTGCACATCGTCCCGGAGAAGGACGTCGAGGTGTACGTGGCCGTGGCCGCGGAACATCGGCTGATCCCGGACGCCACCTGGATGATTGGCAACTCCCCGAAATCGGACATCCTGCCGGCCCGGGCTGCCGGCCTGAACGCCGTGTACATCCCGCACCAGCACACCTGGGTGCTCGAGCACTCCGAACTCGACCCGGATGACGATCGGGTGCTGCACCTGACGACGTTCACCGCCCTGCTCGAGCACTTCTAACCCGCTCATCAGGCCGAGGAAGTAACCCAGGAATTCCTGCTGCAGATCTGGCAGCAAGCTGTCGGCGGCTGCACCGATAATTCACGCGTGACCCAACCGACCGAGGTGTCGACGCGACGGATCGTCTCGTTGGCGACGTCGGCGTTCGTGGTGCTGGCGGCGGAGCCACTGTTCCTGCTGGTCGACACGGCGGTGGTCGGGCATCTCGGGGCGATCCCGCTGGCCGGGCTGGGTGCCGCAGGCACGGTGATGACGCTGCTGGCCCTGGTCGGCACCTCACTCGAATACGGCACCACCGGACGGGCCGCTCGGTTCTTCGGCGCCGGCCGGCGGGATGCGGCGGTGAACGAGGGGGTTCAGGCGTCCTGGCTGGCGCTGATCATCGGCGTGGTTCTGATCGGCGTCGGCGAGCTGATCGCAGAGCCGTTGATCCGGTTGATCGTGGGCAGTGACGAGGCGGTGGCCGCGGCCGCCGTGTCCTGGCTGCGTATCGCCATCCTCGGATTGCCGGGCATTCTGCTGGTGCTGGCCGGTAACGGCTGGATGCGCGGTGTGCAGGACACCCGCACCCCGGTTTTGATCGTCGTGTTCGCGAACGTGCTGTCGGCCATCGCATCTCCCGTCCTGGTTTATCCGGTCGGGCTCGGACTCGAGGGTTCGGCTATCGCCAACGTCCTGGCGCAGTGGGTGGGGGGCGCGTTGTGCGTCGTCGCGCTTCGTCGTCAGCACGTACCCAGCCGGCCGCAGTGGCCGGTGATGCGTCGGCAGCTGGTGGTCAGCCGGGATCTGGTCCTCCGGGCCGCAGCCTTCCAGGCGTCGTACATGACGGCCGCCGGGGTGGCGGGCCGGATGGGTGCGCCGCAATTGGCCGCCCATCAGATCGGCATGCAGCTCTGGAACTTCGCTGCACTGCTGCTCGATTCGTTCGCCATCGCCGCCCAGTCTCTGGTCGGCGCCTCGCTCGGTGGCGGCGATGCGCAGACGGCCAAGTCCACCGCCTGGCGGGTCTCCCGCTACGGACTGGTCGCCGGGCTCGTCTTCGCCCTGATCACCGCAGCCGGCTGGTCGCTCATCCCGCGGCTGTTCAGCTCCGACCCGTCCGTCGTGGAGCAGGCCCACGTTCTGTGGCCGTGGCTGGTGGCGATGATGCCGGTGGGCGGGATCCTGTTCGCCCTGGACGGAGTGCTACTGGGCGCGGGTGACAACGCGTTCATGCGGACCGTCACCATTGTCTCCGCGGTCGTGGGCTACATCCCGCTGGCGCTGTGCGCGCTGATCTTCGGGTGGGGGCTCGGCGGCGTCTGGGCCGGGCTCTTCTCGTTCATCATGCTGCGGTTCATCGGGATGGCCTGGCGGACGTCGAGTGGACGCTGGCTGGTAGTCGGCGAGACTCGTTAACCGCGGGCGACGGTCAGTGGCCGCCGTACCCCATGTCGTGGTTGGGTCCCAACTGCATGTTCTGGACGCCTTGCGCCTTGATGGCTTCGAGGTGGGCGTCAGGTCCGCCGTTCAGCACGATGCGCCCCTTGGTTCGGCCGGAGTGGAACTCAGCAGCCATCAATAGGGCACCCAGCGCCAGCAGGATCGCTCCCAGGGCCCAGGCCTGGCCGATCAGTGCACCCACCCCGCCGAGCAAAAGCAACCCGGCAAGCGCGGTGTACAGACGGTCCACGATGTTCTCCCCTTCGCGATCGATCCGACGTTCGGATATTTCTGACGCTAGTCCTGCGATGACCCGGTGTCACCAGATATGCCCCGGTGTCACCAGATATGCCAAATACGCTGCCGTCAGCCGGTGAGCGTGGGTTCATCCGGCGCCGACAGGCTCAGGACCGCCCCGACGACCGCCGGGTTGTCGGTCAGCTGCGCCTCCAGCGCCCGGAGCCGCACGGCCAGCCGGGACTCGTTGTCGTCCCCGGACAGGTCGACATCGGCGATCAGGCTGACTTGGCGCGGGCCCACGATCTCCAACCGCAGGTAGGTCACTCGCGACACGTCGGGCATGGCCAGCAGCGCCTTGATGGTGGCGGCCTTGATCCGCGGGTCGGCGACCTCGCCGACCAGGAAGCGTCGGTTGCGGTTGATCAGCACCAGCGCGACCACACCCAGCAGCAGACCGATGGCGATCGACGCAATGGCATCCGGAATTGGCGAGCCGGTTACCTCGTGCAGGCCGAGGCCGAGCGCGGCGAGGACCAGTCCGATCAACGCAGCCGAGTCCTCGGCGAAGACGGCGCGCAGGGTCGGGTCCGAGGTGGCCAGAATGTGCTCGACCAGGTCCCGGTCGAATTCGTTCGCCTCACTGCGGCCCTGGCGGACCGATTGCAGGAAAGAGATGCCCTCCAACACAAACGAGATGCCCAGCACGATGTAGCCGATCCGGAAGTCTTCGGCCGGTGTGGGATTGACCAGCTCGGTGACGCCGTGGGTGATCGACACCGCGGCGCCGGCCGCGAACAGACCCAGGGCCGCGAAGAGCGACCAGACGTAGGCCTCCCGGCCGTAACCGAGCGGGTGATTCTCGTCGGCGGGGCGTTTCGACCGTTTGTTGGCGACGATCAGGAAGATCTCATTGCCGGCATCGGCCCAGGAGTGAGCGGCCTCGGCGACCAGCGAGGCCGAGCCGGTGAGGAACGCGGCACCGGTCTTGGCCACGGCCACCAGCAGGTTGGCCCCGAAGGCCACCACCACCGTCAAGCCACTCTCGTTCTCCTCCGCACCCTTCGGGATCGGCAGGCGAGAAGCCGAACGTCCGGCGGGCGGGGGACTCAGCGAATCGGTCACCCGTCATGGGTAGCACGGCCGAGCGGCTCCCAGCCCGAGCGTCTGCTGCGTTGTCGTCGTCCGGGCCACAATCACCCACCCACCCAGCCCCGCGGTATCGGACTTCTCCTCCGCCTTGCATCCAGCCAGCCTGGAAACCACTCGAAGATCGCTCGCCTGGTCTGGGATTGATGCCAACGCTCTAGTCTGGCTTGGCCGCGGTCAATTCGTCGCGCGGCGCAGTGCGATCGGCGAGCCGATCTCGTCGTGAAGGAGCGCTTCGTTGTCGGTGGATGCGGAACTGTCCAGCCCGGAGCTTTCGGTCGGAATCGTCGGGTACGGGGCTCGGCTCGGCTACATCCGGTCCCCTGACCGCCACGGCAACTGGGCCGACGTTTCGATGGGTTTCGACGATCCGAGCGGATGGCGTACCGACTCGACGTACCAGGGGGCGACGATCGGGCGGTATGCGAACCGCATCGACCAGGGGACGTTCGAACTCGACGGGACGACCTACAGCGTGCCGCGCAACCACGGCAACACGGCACTGCACGGCGGTCCGGGTGGTTTCGAGACCCACCAGTGGGACGTCGATCCGGTGATCGAGACCGCGTCGGACATGAGCGTCACGCTCCGCCGCACCAGTCCGGACGGCGAGATGGGTTTTCCCGGGAATTTGGATGTCTCGGTCGTATTCACCGTCTCCGGCAATGACTTGACCGTCGACTACCAAGCCATCACCGACGCGCCCACCGCCGTCAACCTGACGAACCACGTCTATCTGAATCTGTCCGGTGTACCTAGTTCGGTCGCCGACCACGAGCTGACGCTCTACGCGGATCGGTTCGCCGCCGTCAACGCGGACTTCATCCCGACCGGAGAGATCGTCGACGTAGCCGGTACGCCGCTGGACTTCCGCGAGCCCAACCTGATCGGAAAACGTTGGCGGGCTTCGCATCCGCAGATGCTGCTGGTTCGCGGTCACGACCACGCCTACGTGCTCGACGGATCCGGCGGGGAGTTCGACGGACTCCGGCTGGCCGCGGTGGCGACCCATCAGGGCACCGGTCGCATTCTCGAGCTGTTCACCGACCAGCCCACCGTGCAGTTCTACTCCGGCAACTCGTTGGACGGGTCGGTGGTGACCCGGGCCGGCGCCACGCTGCGCCAGGGTGACGCGTTCTGTCTGGAGCCGCAGCACCTGCCCGACTCGGTCAACCACCCGCACTTTCCGAGCACCGTGCTGCGACCCGGCCAGGAGTACCGGAACCGCACTGTCTACCGCTTCACAGCGCAGTAGGCCGGGTCGCTCAGATTCACCCCGGCGGTCAGGACGTGGTCGGTGCCGCCGTGGTCGGTGCGGCCGTAGTCGGGGCCGGGCTGGTCGTCTTCGCCGGCCTCGGGACGCCGCGGTCGATGACCCGGGTGGCCGTCATCGGGGTGGTCCCGGTCCCGAGTACGTTGGCCGCGTCGCCGATCTTGACATCCGAGATCTTGCCGGGCGCCGGCTTCGCCGCACCGGCCACCTTCTTCGCCCCCTTGACGTGCACCTTGGTGCTGCCGTTCACGGTGAAGGACTCCGACGTGCCATCGGTCGCTTTGATGGTGATCGAGGTGGATGAGACTGCGACCACGGTGCCACGAACGGCGTCATGCGTCACGAACTTGCCGGTCTTGCCGTCCTTGGTGACCCACTGTGCGTGACTGACCCGCTCCAACCGTTTGGCCAACGCCGCGCGCTTCGCGTGCGGGTGCTTTGCCCTCGCCCCCTTCGCTTTGGTGGGGGCGCCACTGGTTGGCACGGCCGAGCTGGTCAGAGCGGCCGGCGCGGCTTGGGCGGCCGAAACCCCGGCGGCGGCCGCGGGGGCGGGGGAGTCGGTCTCGGCCCAGGCCGCGCCTCCGATGCCCAGACCGGCTACCGCAACCACTCCACCGACGACCGCAAGCTTTCTCAACATCGTTGTTCCTCCAGCAATCCCTGTTCGTGATTCACCTGTCCGACACCCGGACTGGTTTCACTCTGCGGGGCCGGTGTTCGGATTGAGGGGGTGCAATGTTCGGATCTGGTTCAGCTGGGCCTGGGCCTGGGCCTGGACCCGGGCGGACACCAGATTACAGGCAGTGCTCTCTATTCAGAGCGACGCTCTTGACCGAGCGAGAGCGCTGATCTCAGATCAGATCATGCGTGAACGCGTAGTGCACCGCCTGAGCCCGGTCGCGGGCGCCCACCTTGGCGAAGATGTTGTTGATATGGGTCTTCACTGTTGCCTCGCTGACGAACAGACCGGAGGCGATTTCCCGGTTGGAGCGGCCGGCCGCGACCAGTGTCAGCACCTCGCCCTCCCTGGCCGTCAGGCCATCCGGAAGTGCCCGTGCGGCAGCGCCGTCCCGGGACGCAGCGCCTTCCTGGGGCGGAGCGGACGCACCGGCACCGGTCGCGGCCGCCACCAGCCGGGCCTGCACCGCCGGATCGAGCACCGACTGACCGGCGGCCGCTGTGCGGGCGGCGCGGGCGATGTCGGCGCGGCCGGCCTGCTTGGTCAGGTATCCGCGGGCACCCGCGCCCAGCGCGGCGATGATCGAGGTCTCGTCGTCGAACGTGGTCAGCACCACCACCGCGACCTCGGGAAACTGCGCCGTGATCTGTCCGGTGGCCGCGATGCCGTCCATCTTCGGCATCCGCAGGTCCATCAGGACCACGTCCGGCCGGTGTTCGGCGGTCGCGGCCACCGCCTCCTCGCCATCGCCTGCCGTGGCCACCACCCTCAGTCCCGGTGTCATGTCCAGCATCATGGCCAGGGCTTCGCGGATGGCGGCCTGGTCGTCGGCCACGATCAGTCGCAGTTCCGGCTCGTCCTGGGTCACAGGCGCCCTTTCTCGTTGGAGTCGACGCCGGTGCCGGGCGGCAGCACGGCGCGGACGTTGATCGGGAGCGTCATGGTGACCCGCCAGCCGCCGGCCAGCGGGCCGTCGACGATCGGCCCGGCCTCAACCCGGCCGCCGAGCAGCGCGGCTCGCTCGCGCATTCCGACCAGGCCCATCCCCGACCCTGTCACGGCCATGGTCGACGTGGCCGGCCGCACTGCCGGACCATTACTCACCTGGAGTTCCACCGTGTTCGGGCGGTAGGCCAACCGGACATCGAGCACGCCACCGACGGCGTGCCGGCGGGCGTTGGTCAGCGCCTCTTGCGCGGCCCGGATCAGTGTCTGACCGGCCTCGACGCTGAGCTCGCGTGGTTCGCCGGTGACCGCTACCTCGCCTACTCCCCAGAATTGGGCCCGGAGCGTCTGGTCCAGCGGCAGCGTCTCGGCACGAAGCGCGGTCACGGCCCTCCGGGCTTCGGTCATGCCCTCACGCACCATGCTGTGCGCCTTGCCGATGGCGTCCCGCGCGGCCTGTTCCTTGCCGTCATCCAGCAGCATCTCGCTGAGTTCCAACTGCATGCTGACCCCGGACAAAGAATGAGCGAGCACGTCGTGGATGTCGCGGGAGATCCGGGCCCGCTCGGCCAGGGCCTGTTCCCTCGCCTCGGACGCCGCCGCCCGTTGCGCCGACCGGGCGGCCTCCAGCGCGCTGGCCACGGCAAAGTCGCGGCTGCGGTTGGCCATCCCGAGGAACACCGGCAGGGCGACCGTCAGTCCCAACAACGGTGGCCAGACGTCACCACTGTGCTGCCCGACCACCCACAGGCCGAGCGTCGAGAGGACGCCGTCCAGGCCGGCGACGAACAGGGCAGGTTTGGTGGCGAGCCGATAGCCGGCGTTTCCGGCGACGAAGTAGGCGAAGGCGGGGGCGATACTGTTGGAGCGCAACGACAACAGAGCCGCGGCGGCTACCGCCCAGCCGCACAACAGGGTGAACTCGACGGGTTGCGGCATGGCCCCGATAGGCAGGAAGCGACCGAGCGTGAAGATCGTGTTGACGACCAGCAGGGCGAGGACCAGGCCGTCGACACCAGTGAAGCCGTACGGGCGCAGGAAGATCCAACTGGCGATGATGACGACACTCGAGATCGCCAGCTGGGTCTGCTGGTCCCGGACCGCTCGTGGCGCTATCGGCCTGGATGATTCGGTCACGGTCATCATGTTCGCACTCCCTGGTCTGCCGAATCGCGCGTCCGCTCGAGTTCAGATGGCGGCAGCGACGACCAGCGGCTTGGAGTTGTCGACCTTGTTCATCCGGTTCGCCCTGATCTTCAATGCGACGACCCGGCCGAGCACGGTGGTCAGCGCCATGAGGACGAAGAACGGCGCGACCGAAGGCTGGACCAGCTGATGGTTCATCATGAAGATCCCGACCTGGTCCCGGAAGCTGGGTACGTTGTCCACGCCCCAGACGAAGCCGATCCGCAGCGCGACAGCCACAAGCCAGGCGAGGACGAAGGCCGCCACCGGTGTTGGTGAACAGACGTTTCGTCTCCGGGTCCTTTTCCACCGTCGTCGACCAGGTGGTGAGGACCGCGAAGACGCCGCCGATGATCATGCCGACCAGATACAACCAGACGGCATTGCCGGCCGTCGGCAAGTGCCGGAGGTAGACCCAACCGAACGCGCCGACGCTCAGCAGCGGCACGGCGATCTTGTGCCAGCTGTACTCACGGCGGCCCAGCTGCGACACCATCATCACCGCAAAGACGCTGCCGCTGATGACCAGCGCCGACATGAACTCGCTCATGGTGTTCTCCTCGATCGCGTGACGTGGTGGCCGGTCCGGCCGCTGGGGATAACTCTTCTCGCACGGAGCCGCCCGGGGATCGGCCGCAAGGTGGAGCCCGGGTGGACTTCGTGGCCGTCGTCGGCCTCCATCCGGGGATGGACACGCAGCGGGTGGCCCTCACCTCTGGAACCCGTGCCGAGGAGATCGGACGGTCGCGGTATCTTCGCTGGCAGCGGCGATTCACGGGGAAGTGAATCCACGGCGATGTGAATGGAGAACACGATGGGGACGCTCCCGGCGTTGTCGGTGCAGTTGTATTCGGTCCGCACGGCACTGGCGGAGGACTTCCGCGGGACCCTCGGCAAGCTGGCCGAGATCGGCCTCACCCAGGTGGAACCGTTCAACCTGGTCGACGATCCGACCGGACTTCGAGATGCGCTGAGCGAGAACGGCTTGACCGCGCCGAGTGCCCATTCCCGGCTGGCGGACGGTATTGCCGACCAGGACAAGATCTTCGAGGCGGCGGCGATCGCCGGAGTCAAGACCGTCATCGATCCGATGATCGATCCGGCGCGATGGACTTCGTTGGCGGGCGTGCAGGGGGTCGCTGACGATCTGGCCGCTGCGGCGCAGAAGGCAGCCGGCTATGGGTTGCGGATCGGTTACCACAACCACGCTTTCGAGTGGGAGAACGTCATCGACGGCACTCCCGCGCTGGAGGTGTTCGCCGGATTGCTCGATCCGTCAGTCGTGCTCGAGGTCGACACCTACTGGGCCGCCGTCGGTGGCCAGGACGTGCCGGCCGCCCTGGGCCGGCTCGGTGATCGGGTGCGCTTCGTGCACCTCAAGGACGGCCCGATCAACAAGAACAACCTCGAGCAGCTCCCGCTCGGCGACGGTGCCATGCCGGTGACTCAGATCGTAGCGGCAGCAACACATCTGGAGATCCCCGTGCTCGAATTCGACGACTACGCCGGCGACATCTTCGAAGGTGTGCGGCGCAGCTTCACCTTCGCCACCGAGCTGACGGTATGAGTGAGCATCGCAGCGAGGAACGAGCGAGGAGCGGAGCGAGTAGCGATGAGCGCTTGCGCGAAGAGCCAAGAGACATGAGTGAGCATCGCAGCGAGGAACGAGCGAGGAGCGGAGCGAGTAGCGATGAGCGCTTGCGCGAAGAGCCAAGAGACATGAGTGAGCATCGCAGCGAGGAACGAGCGAGTAGCGATGAGCGCTTGCGCGAAGAGCCAATGGGTATGACTGGGCCCTTGGCCGTCGGCGTCATCGGCGCCGGCAAGATCAGCGAGCAGTACCTGGCCAACATGGCGCAGTATCCGGACCTGGATGTGCGTTTCGTCGCTGATCTGTTCCCGGACCGGGCCCGCGCGCAGGCGGATGCCTACGGCGTGCCCGATGCCGGCACTGTTGAGGATGCCCTGGGCCGTGACGACATCGAGCTGATCGTCAACCTGACCATCCCCGCGGCGCATGCGCCGGTCGCCTCGGCCGCGATCGCCAGCGGCAAGCACGTTTGGAACGAGAAACCCATTGCGTCCGAGCGGGAGGCGGCGGCCGCCCTGGTCGCACAGGCCGACGCGGCAGGACTGTTGGTCGGTACCGCACCGGACACATTCCTCGGGCCCGGCCTGCAGATCGCCCGGCAGATGATCGAGCGTGGCGACATCGGACAGCCGTTGACCGCCTCCGCCGTATTCCAGTCGGCCGGACCTCACCGATGGCACCCGAACCCGGATTTCCTCTATCAGGTCGGCGGCGGGCCGCTGTTCGACATGGCTCCCTACTACCTGACCGCGCTGGCACAGATCTTCGGTCCGATCAGCCGGGTCGCCGCGTTCGGTTCGTCGTCGGGACCGACCCGGGTGATCGGTGCAGGGCCACGGGCCGGCGAGGTCATCGAGGTGTCGGTGCCGACGCACGTCAGCGCGCTGTACGAGTTCGCCGGCGGACTGAAGGCTCAGGCAGTGTTCAGCTTCGACTCCGCTCTGCAGCGGGTCGGTGTCCTCGAGATCTCCGGCACCGAGGCAACGATCGCCCCGCCCGACCCGAACCGTTTCACCGGCGGCATCCGGCTGATTCCGGCCGACGCCGACGACGAACAGCTGATCCCGGCTGGTCACCGACCCGCTGGCCGCGGGATCGGTGCTGTCGACATGGCGCGAGCCATCCGCGGCGGATCTGCGTATGGCGGCCATCGCGCCACCGGTGCCCTGGCGCTCCACGTGCTCGACGCGATGTTCGCCACGGCCGAATCCATCGACTCCGGTTCGTTCGTCACCGTCGATTCCCGCTTCGACCCCATTCCGGCGCTGCCGGATGGCTGGGATCCGACCGAGCGGACGGTCTAGGGCCAGGCTTTCTCGCAGGTCAGCGTGGCTGTCGGTGCTCGGTGCGACGCTGTCCGGGTGAGCGAGAATGATGGCGATACAACGGAACTCGAGACGATCGTGGCCGGGCAGTTGCACGTCACCGACCTGGTCCGTCAGGACGGGACGCTGCATCGGGTGACGTCGTTGCGGTTGCAGGGTGCTCCGCCGGAGGTCTGCGTCGAGTTCGCCGGCGTGGCTCGGCGACAGCACTACCGGCCCACCGCGCCCATGCGTGTGCTGCGGCACCGCCGGTCTTGAGTGGTTGGTCGGGCGGGGACTCAGTCGAGCGGGGAATGGAAGTACCAGAGTTGCCCTTCGGGGTCTTTCGCGCCGTATTCGCGCACCCCGTATGGCTGATCGACCGGCTCCTCGACAATCACGGCGCCGGCGGCGACGCTGCTCCGATAGTGCGCGTCCGCGTCATCCACCACCACGACCGTCATTCCGGTGACGCCGCCGAGCGCGCTCGGCGAACGGTATCCGTCGCCCTGCGGGTGCAGCCAGATCAGCTGATCGCCGGCGCGCACCTCGCCGTGTACCGGCTGCCCGTCGTCGTTGAGCTCGAGCTCTCCGGGAGTCAGCCCGAACACCCTGATCAGATACTCGTGGGCGGCGGCCAGGTCTTCGTAGACCAGGAGGGCAGTGGTGCTGTGGACGGCTGAGTCAAGCATGGTCATCTCCTCGAGGGCCCCGAAAAGCGTTTCCGGGGAGGGATTTTCCTGGCGACCGAGTTCGGCTGCCATGTCGGACAGACGGTCGCACAGGGCCGCGGCGACCTGTGTGCGCCGCTGGGTGTCGGCCAGGTGACGCGTGATGCTGGCCCGCAGATCCCATTTCGGATCGTCGAGTACGTGCGCGATCTGGGCCAGCGGGAAGCCCAGTCTCCGCAGCAAACTGATCCGGTACAGCCGGGTGACGTCGTCGGCCGTGTACAGCCGATGGCCCGCCGACGTTCGATGAGACGGGCACAGCAGGCCGATCTGGTCGTAGTGGTGCAGGGCCCGGACCGTGAGACCGGTAGCGGACGCCAGCGCCCCGACCTTCCAACCGCCAGCGGATGCGGGGATCTCCATGACCACGACGGTAGGACCTCACGCCGCGTCAGGTGCAAGCGTCGTCGCCTCTGGCCGTGCTCTTGTCAGTTGTGCACCTGTCAGCCGGGCGCGGTCCGGGCCGCTCGGGGGTCGATTTCGGCACGAGATTGCAGGGGACCCGCCCTTGTAATCGGGCGCTGCTGCGGCTTCGGGAGCAACGCGGATCGGGCTGCCGGGACCTGTAGCGCCAGTCGTCAGGTGCTGCCCAGGGGTCGCTGTGGACAACTTCTGCGGGCTGTCGGTGGGCTGTCGTACACTTGTTCTATGCAGGCAGACGGGGGTGTCGACGCAGGTCACCGGCCTGCCGCGCCTCGCGGACGGCTGTTCCGCGGTGGTCGCGTTGGCCGCGGTCGCGGCCGCTGTCGACGGATTGTTGGCCGTCGATCTGAGCCTGCCCGGGACGGCCGAGTCTGTTGGATCTTTTGCGCGAGGTGGAACGGCAGTCCCGCCGGCTCGCCGCCGCCTCGGTCGCGGTGATCGGGCAGATCGACGCCCGCGGTGTGGCCGCACCTGAGGGCTGCCAGTCCACCGCGGCCCTGGTCCGGCAGGTGATCATGATCGGCAAAGACGAATCCTCCCGCCGCGCCCGCCTGGCCGCCGGAATCTGCCCCTCGACCGGGCTGTCCGGGGCCGCGGTACCAGCCCGGTTCCCGTTGGTCGGTGCTGCGGTGACGGCCGGTGAGGTGGGGGTGCGGGAGGCCGCATTGATCTGTTCCACCATCACCGGGTTCCCCCGCCACCACCCACCCACGGTGGTGGAAGCAGCCGAACAGTTCCTGGTCGACCAAGCTGCGGTGTTGGACCCGAAAACGTTCAAACAGACCGCCCGGGAAATAGCGTTGATGGCCAACCCCGACGGCACCCCCGATGATCGGGACGCCCACGAGAAGATGGAATTCCACCTAGGGCAACGGCGGGAGGACGGGCTGACCCGGTGTTGGGGGTTGTTGGACGATCTGACCGCCGAAGCACTGCGGGCGGCGTTCGGATCGATGTGCTCCCCCTCCGCGGAACGCCGCAACGACCGGGTTGACGTGCAATGGCCCAACGGTCCCGACGATCCTGACCGCGACGGCATAGACGAGGCGCCAGCCGGCGGCATCGACCCCGACCGTGACCGACCGGGTGCACCCGACCCTGACGACCCCAGCAACGGTGTGAACGAAGCCGACGCCTCCGAGCCGTTCCTCCCTGACGTTGACCCGGCTGACCCGGCCGATCCGTCCGCCGAGGATCCGTCCGCAGAGACCGGCCACGACCAGGCGGGAAGCGCCGACGATCCGACCACTGGCACTGGCACTGGCACTGGCACGGCATGCCACTGGCATCGGCACCGATACCGATACCGGCCTGCCACCGGACCCACCACCCGAGCCTGATCAAGCCGTAACGCCGGACTCGTCGACCGGTGCAGCGGGAGGCTGTCCTCGCAACGGTTTCGGTGCTGCGGCGCCACCCGGCCACCTCGACGGGCGGCCGTCAGATCCGCCGCCTGATCCGGGCCCCAGCCCAGCACCGATCGCCTCGCCGGGTGCGGCACGAGGCTGCCCGGATGCCGCTCTGAGTACGGCGGTGCGGGCGGGCATCGGTCTAAAAACGTCGCCGGCCGTTCCCACCGTGGCGGAACGCTGCCCGGACGACGATCCCAGCCTCGGTCCGGCGGCCGGGGTGGGTCCGGTGTGGCGGGCGCCGCGGCTGCCCTACGAATGGGCACCCCTGGGATCCGTGCCCTCGGACTACCAACCGCCACCACCGAACATCGCCTACCCAGAAGGCAGGCCGGACAACGAAGCCGACACGGCCGCACTGAACGAATCCGGGGAGTCGGGTGCCACCCCCGCGCCGGAACCGCCGCCGGACCGCCGGTCGGCCGGAACGAAACGGGCGCAAGCCCTCGTCGTCATCGTCACCCATTTCCTGGACGCCGGCGTCGCGCCAACCCAGGGCGGGCAACGACCCCACATCGTCGTGACCATCGACGAACAGTCCCTGACCGACCGGACCCGGCCGGCCCGGCTGGGCTACGGCGACCAACTCCCCGCCGGACAACTACGCATGCTGGCCTGCGACGCGAAAATCATCCCCGCGGTCCTGGGCGGAGCATCCGAGGTCCTCGACGTCGGCCGGTCCATGCGCACCTTCACCGCCGCCTGCCGCACCGCGATCCTGCTGCGGGACGTCGGCTGCGTGTTCCCCGGCTGTGGCCTGCCCGGCCGGTGGGCGGAGTTCCACCACATCCAACACTGGGCCGACGGCGGACCATCGGATCTGCACAACGGGTGCCTGTTGTGCAAACGCCACCACATGCTCATCCACCAGGAACAGTGGCAGGTCCGGATGGGCACCGACCGGCTCCCCGAGATCATCCCGCCGACCAGCCACGACCTGGAACAACGACCCCTGCGCAACACCCAGCACCGGCCACCGGTCTTCGCCTGGCCCGAGGTCGGCTGAGACCGCGCCGGTCGGATGTGGGTTTCCATGTCGACGACCTCGATCTCGGCACCGGGCTTCGCGCAGGACGGGCTGCGGAAGTCATCGTTGCCAGAACCCGGCCGGATATCCTGACCGTCTGGCTCAGAACCGGGCCTACAAGGCGTGCACATCGAACGTCTGGACCTCAAGCGGTTCGACCGACACCACGAAGCCCCAGAAAGCGGACGATGAACGTCGACCACCTGATCATGACCTTCGGCTACTTTGCCGTCTTTACGATCATTGCGCTGGAAAGCATCGGTATCCCGCTCCCGGGTGAGACGGTGCTGGTCGCAGCCTCGCTGTACGCGGCCACCACGGGCAACTTGAACATCTGGATCATCTTCATCGTCGCCGCCTCCGCCGCCATCATCGGTGACAACATCGGCTACTGGGTGGGCAACAAGGGCGGATACAAACTCGCTCGAAAATACGGCCACAAAATCCACCTCGACGAGCGCAAGCTCAAAGTCGGCCGCTACGTGTTCGATCGACACGGCGGCAAGGTGGTCTTCTTCGGTCGGTTTGTTGCCGTCCTACGGACGTTCGCTGCCTTCCTGGCCGGCACCGTTCGGATGTACTGGCCGAAGTTTCTGCTCTACAACGCCCTGGGTGGCATCGTCTGGGCCGCGATCTACTCCTTCGGCTTCTACGCCGCCGGTAACACGCTGAAGCGACTGTCCGGCCCCTTCAACTACGTGGCGATCGGGCTGGCCATCATCGCCGTCATCGTGGTGTTTTTCGTGGTGCGGAAACAGACCGATGTGCTGGCTGACAAGGCTGAGGCGGCGTACCCCGGCCCGCTTGAATAAGCCATCTGAACGACCCCACCACAGAAGGCGTCCGCCTACGCGAGCGGTCTGACCTGGTCAGTTGCGTGCAGGCGCTGTGGCCGGTGCACCTCGTCGACGGTTACCCGATCCACTGGCCGGATGATCCCGCGAGGTGGCTTGACCGGCCTGGCGTGAGCCGGTTCTTCGTCAGACCGGACGCCCGAGGCTCGGGTCCAGCGGCGACGCTCCTTCGAGCGGTCAAAGCGGACGCCTGCGCCACCGACCGCCGCTTGATGCCGGAGGTCATCGCGGAATTGCCCGCGGTGCGTTGGTACGAACGAATCACGAACCCCGAACAAGCAGCCAGCCTGAACGTGTACCAACGTGAGAACGAGCAGCGCAGCAAGATCAGGCGCCGCTGACCGACCGTTCGTGAGCCAGCAGCTCGGAGAAGGTGAACGTCCCGGTGTGGGGGTCGTCCCGGCCGTCCATGTAGAGCCGCTTGACCGCAACCAGGATGCCGTCGGCCAGCGTGTTGCGGAAGTCGTCGCGGACCAGGCGATCGCGCTCGGCGTCGTTGGACAGGTAGCCCAGCTCGACCTGGATGGCGGGCATCTTGGTCAGGCGCAGGATGTCCCAGGTGCGGTGGTGCACCCGACAATCGGTCATCCGGGTGCGGGCGACGAGCTCGCGCTGGACCAGTTCGGCGAGCGTCTCGCCGACGGTCGAGGTGGCGCCGGAGTCGGTGCCGAAGTGGAAGGTGGCGATCCCGGTCGCCAGCTTGGAGGGCGAACCGTCGATGTGCAGGCTCAACATCAGGTCTGCGTTCACCTCGTTGGCGAGCTCGCAGCGTTCCTCCGCGGTGGGGTTCTGGTGCGCCCCCCTGGTCAGGAACGTTTCCATGCCGGTCGCGACCATCCGGCTCTCCAGCCGGCGGGCGATGTCGAAGGTCAGGTCGGCAGCCCGGACCTGGCCACTCACCCAGCCGGGGTCGTCGCCGCCGTGCGCAGGATCGATGACGATGCGCTTGCCGTGCAAGCGCGGACCTGCCTGTCGCAGGTTTTGATATTCGCGCAGGTAGAACGGCCGACCGCCGGTCACCATCCGGCCGATGCGGTTGAGTTCGCGGTAGGTGTCCGAGCCGAATACGCCGTCTTCGGACAATCCGCGGTGCTTCTGGAAGTCGCGCACGCAAGCGTCCGTGAGAGGGCCGAAGATCCCGTCGGGACGGCCGGTGTTGTAGCCCATCTCGGCCAGCCGGACCTGCAACGCAGTGACGTCGTCGCCGCTCATGACCGCCGACAGCGTGTAGGCCAGGGTGCGGTCGCCCAGCGTCCAGCGGGCATCGGTGAGCGACCGGACAGTGACCGGCCCGACGATGCCGTCGACGATCAACCCGCGTTCCTGCTGGAACTGCCGGATGGCCGCGTCCATGTCGTTGTCGAACGTGGCCGTGGCCGGATCGATGGCCGGGTCGAGGGCGGGAAGCTTCTGCAACGAAGCCAATGCGTGCCGGACAGCTGCGACGGGTTGCCCTCGATCGCCACGTCGCAACAGCATTCTTCGCCTCGTCCCTGCTTCGTCGGTGCTACTTGGTCTGACCTGTCGACCGCCCGATGACGGCCGTACCTGACGGTCATCGTCGCCCCGGGGCGTCCACCATTGTGCAACGTCCCTGGGCACTCCGACGACACATCAGGTCAACACGTAACGCCGCCACGCGCAAACGGCCGGGCATCCCAAGAGGGAGCCCGGCCGTTGACCGGTGCCGGGAGGTCGCCCTCCCAACGGCAAGAATCAGGCCAGAATGTCGGCGAACTCGGCCAACAGGGCCGCCTTGGGCTTGGCGCCCACGACCTGCTTGACCGGCTTGCCACCCTGGAAGACCAGCATCGTCGGGATCGACAGGATCTGGTACTGCTGGGCGATCTGCGGGTTGGCGTCGATGTCCAGCTTGGCAATGGTGACCTTGTCGCCGTGCTTCGAGGAGATCTCCTCGAGGATCGGGGCGACCATGCGGCACGGGCCACACCACTCGGCCCAGAAGTCGACGATGACGGGCTTGTCGGACTGCAGGACGTCGACGTCGAAGCTGGCGTCGGTGACCTTCTTGGTGGCCATGTTGAACCTCAATCTTGTGGTTTCGTTCGTAACGGGAACTGCGGACGTGGTGAGGAACCCGGACAGGGCCCGGGAGAGGCTTGAAGCCGGCGTCAGACGCCGACGGAGATGTGCTCGGCCGAAGCCAGTCCGGTCGTCTCGTCGATCTCCGGCTCCGGGTCGGTGACAACGGCCAGATGGTGAGTCGAGAGGAAGTGCTGGGCGTCCAGAGCGGCCGAACAACCCGAACCGGCCGCCGTGATGGCCTGCCGGTAGGTGTGGTCGACCAGGTCACCACATGCGAACACACCCGAGAGGTTGGTCGCGGTCGACCGGCCGGCTCCGATGTCGCCGCCGGTCAGCACGTAACCTTCGGCGTCCGTATCGACGATGCCCTGGAACAGGTCGGAGCGGGGATCGTGGCCGATGGCCACGAACAGGCCCGTGACGGCGAGTTCACGGGTCTCGCCCGTCCTGGTGTCGGTCAGCGTGACACCGGACACGGTGGTGTCGCCGTGCACCGCGGTGACGGCCGAGTTGAGCGCCCACTTGATCTTCGGGTTCGCCTTGGCCCGATCCAGCATGATCGGGCTGGCCCGGAAGTCCTCCCGGCGGTGCACGATCGTCACGGACTTGGCGAACTTGGTCAGGAAGGTCGCCTCCTCCATGGCCGAGTCGCCGCCGCCGACCACGACGATGTCGTGATCGCGGAAGAAGAAACCGTCACAGGTGGCGCACGCCGAGACCCCGCGCCCGACCAGCCGCTGCTCGTCGGGAAGACCGAGGTAACGGGCGGCCGACCCGGTGGCCAGGACGACCGAATGCGCCTTGAAGACCTCGCCGTCGACGGTCACCGACTTGACCGGTCCGGTCAGGTCAACGGATTCGACATCTGTGCTGCGCAGATCGGCGCCGAATCGGGACGCCTGCTCGCGCATCTTGCCCATCAGTTCCGGGCCCATGATGCCGTCGTCGAAACCGGGGAAGTTTTCCACCTCGGTGGTGGTCATCAGCGCGCCACCGTAGGAGAAGCCCTCGAAGACCAGCGGTTTCAGGTCGGCACGGGCCAGGTACAGCGCAGCCGTGTAGCCGGCCGGACCGGACCCGATCACGATGACGTCGTGAATCTGCTCGGCTGTATCGACCTCGGGTTCGGTCGACGGGACAGCGGCGAAAATGTCAGACACCAGAATCCTTTCGGGCAACGTGCGGTGGGCCAGCGCTGTTCGGGAGGGAAACTCCGTCGATCACGGGCGCAACGCTGCGGCCGGACATTCCCGGCGCACAATCGTTAGAACGTCAGCCTACCGACCGTCATTCCCGCGCTGGTCGGGCGCGCGCCAGGCCGTAGTGATCAGGTTCCAGAAACCGAGATCTCGTTGATGTCCGACCTGAAACCGTCGCCGTCGGCGGCCATGTGCACGATGAAGACGACTAGATACTTGGATTTCGGGGCGTTGGTCAGGTTGATCTTGACCGAACCAGGGGCGGCATTCGAGCCGCCGATGATGTGCCCCTGGGCCAGCGCGGTGGTCTGCTCGTACGGCAGGTCCGGACCGGCCGCTGAACGGATCTCGATCGTGGTGTCCGGGGTGTCGGAGGACACCGTCACCGACGTGGGCGTGATCGGGTTCGCGAAGACCAGCGTCAGCCCGACACCGGGCTTCAGGGCCGACGGGAACTGCTGTTTGTAGACGAACGTGGACCAGAAGGTCTGCTGGTTACCGTCGAAGGCCAGCGGGACCTGGTCGGTGTTGTCCTTGACCCCGTTGCCCAACGGGTCGTAGACGGTCGCGTCGGTGATCTTCTGCGCGACCCCAACCGGTGCAGCGGCCGAAGTGGTGGTCGCGGGGCCGGAGGTACCGGTCGTCGCCCCGGACGACGTGGTCGACGGTTTGGCGGTGGTCTTCGGAGTGGGCTTCGGGGTGGTGACCGGCCCGTTGGTCAACTTCTGCACGCCGGTGACGGTGGGACCGGCGACGTCACTGAGCACCTGTTTGGCCAGGCTGGCGACGACGATGATGATCAAGGCCGAGAACGCGGCGATCATCACGGTGGCGATCGCGAGCTTGGCTCTGCGCTCCTTGACCAGCCGGCGCTCGGCCGGGTTCAGGGTAGGACGGACCGGTTCATCGACGGGCTGGGCCTGTGCGGCAGGTCCGGTTTCGGGTTGGCGCAGCAGTGCCGCAATCGCTCCGACGGCGTGGATCCCCGCCGGGTCGTCCGGATGCAACGCCCGCTCGGCCAACGCGGACAGCGCGGCCGGGACGTTGGGTCGCACTTCGTTGGCCGGCACCTCGCGGCCCAACCGAGTGGGGGCTGGGGTCAGCTGAGCCAGCCCGTTGGCGCCGAGCTTCACCGTCATGTCTCCGCCGGCGGACGCGGGCTGGGCTGCGGCCGCGCCTGCCGGCAGCGGCCAGGTGCCCGTCAGCATCAGATACAGCAGTCCGCCGACCGCTCGGATGTCCTGATCGGGGGTGGCATTGCCGTGCGCGATCACGTGCGAGAGCCGGACCTGGCCGTCGAAGTTGACCCGCACCAGCGAGGGATTGATGGCGCCGAGGGCGATGCCGTTGCGATGTGCCTCGGCCACGGCTTCGGAGACTTTCGCCGTGATGGAGGTGGCGACGTCCGGCTCCAGTGGGCCGCCGGCAAGCAGGTCGGTCAGCGTGGCGCCGTCGACCCACTGCCCGACGACGTAGGACTGGCCGTGCTCGGTGCCGACGTCGAGGGTCTGCGGCAGGCCGATGTGGTGCAGCCGACCGACGCGCAGTGTGCGGGCCACGGTGGCGGAGGTGGCTGTGGTGTCGGGCAGCAGCGTGACCGCCATGTCCCTGGGCAGCACCGTGTCCTTGGCCCGCCAGAACCGGTTGCCCGCATCGTCGGTACCGATCAGGCTGACCAGGCGGTAGCGGCCGCCGACGGTGGCCCCGGGAGCCAGCACGACCGGCGGACCGCTGTCCGGGCCGGCCGGACCGCTGCCGAGGTTGACCGTCCCGTCGCCGCTGCCGTACTTGGCCATGTCGGCCGTCACCGGGGACCCGTCAGTGCGCGCGGCGGGTGGTGCGAACAGCGGTCCGGCGAGCGCGGGCGTGGCGGCGTGCGCGCCGGCAGTGGGCGGTTGATCGGAGGTATCGCGGGGACCGCCCGCTCCTGCGTGCGTCACGCGCTCGGTGACCTGCTCTCTACTCGGGCTGCTTTGACTGGTTGGACTGGCTGGACCGGATGGACTGTTCGAGCCGACCGTCGTGAACGGGTTGGTCGACGAGGGTGGCCCCGAAGATCCTCCCATCGTTGCAGGTGAAGTGGCGGTGACAACCGCCGCAGCGGCGTCGGTTCGTCCAAGGAGCCCGAGAATGCGGCGCCGTACCGGGATGAACTCCTCGACCCGCAGCAGGATGGCCATGACCACGATGACCAGCAACCCGACGACGACGCCGATCAGCAGGGTCTGGACCGCAGCCAGGTGCGATCTGGGCGTGATGCCGACCGTGTAGTGCACGGCCACGAAGGCCGCCGCACCGCCGAGACCGGAGGCGATCACCATCTTGCCGATGGTGGTGAGGGTGCGGGTGGTGCCCATCGGGCCGAACCGGGCGCGCAGCCAGATCTCGCCGACCACCGCGCCGATGACATAGGACACCGCGGTGGCCATGGCGAGCCCCGGGATGACCCAGTTGGGCGCCAGCAGCATGCTGGCCAGCAACAACGGCACTCGGACGGCGACCATGATGCCGTTGATGACCGTCGGTGTCCTGGCGTCCTTCATCGCGTAGAACACCCGCATCTGCACCAGCGTCATGGCCAGCGGCACGAGGCCGATGGCCATCCCACCGATGGTGAGTCCGATCTGCACTGCTCCGTCGTGGCTGACGTGGCCCCATTCGAACAGCAGGACCGACAGCGCCGTGCCGAGCACGATCAGCGCGGCTGAGATCGGCAGCAGGGCCACGGCGGACAGTCGGCTGGCCAGTGAGACGTCGTCCTTGACGTCGTCCAGCTGACCGGCGGCGGCGTGGCGGGAGAGTCGGGGCATGATCGCCGTCAGCACGGCGACACCGAGAATCCCGTAGGGCATCTGGAAGAGCAGCGAGGCGTAGCTGAAGATCGTCGTACCGCTGCGATTGGCGAAGTTGTTGTTCGCGATGCGCGTGGTGACGATGACGCCCACCTGCGAGATCAGTACATAGACGATCGCCCAGCTGACCAGTCCGCCGGCTTCGGTCAGCCGGGGGTCCCAGCCCCAGCGCCATCGGAAGCGGAACCCGGAGCGCAGCAGTGACGGCACCATCACCAGGGCCTGCACGGCGATACCCAGGGTGGTGCCGATGCCGAGGATGAGCAGGTCGCGGGTGGGCAGACCGTGGACCAGATTGGCCTTGCCGTGCGTGTCGATCAGCAGCACGCAGGCGACGCCGATGACGACGATGTTGTTCAGAACCGGAGCCCAGGCGTTGGCGGCGAACCGTTCCTTGGTGTTCAGGATCGCGCCGAACAGGGCGGCGATGCCGTAGAAGAAGATCTGCGGCAGCAGGAGCCGGCCGAGCTGGGTGGTCAGCACGACGATGCTCTCGTCGCCGGCCTGGTTGTCGGACAGGTAGAGCCGGGCCAGCAGGGGCGCGCAGAAGACGGCGACCACCGTGGCGAGCACCAGGCCGACGGCGGCGATGGTGAGCAGGCGCTGGGTGTATTCCTGGCCGCCGTCGGGATCGGATCGCTGGGCTCTGGTCAGCAGCGGAATCGCGACCGAGGTCAGCACGCCGCCGATCAACAGCTCGAACACGATGTTCGGCAGCGTGTTCGCGACGGTGTAGGCGCTGCTGGAAATCCCCGTGCCCAGAATCGTCAGCATGGCCACCTTGGACAGCAGGCCGGTGGCCCGGCTCACCACGGTGGCGACCGCCATCAGGGCACCGGCCCTGACCACCCCCGCGGTGGTGGACGTCTTCATTCCCGCGCTCGCGTTCGGCTGCGCGCCGGCGTTCGGCTGCGGGATTTCCGGGTCGGCAGGCGGGCCGGCCGGCCCCCCGGTGATCAGATCCACGTCGGCCGGATAGTGCATGACCGTCGCGGCCTCGCGAACGTCCCGCGGCACGGCCTCGTCGGTGATGCGCTGGATCAGCATGGTGGCGTCTTCGGCGGCCGGGAACATGGCTCCGGGCGGGGCGCCGGTCCACGGGCTCTCGTTCTGCCGCACCGGGCTGCGCACCTGTCGCCCCGGCGGGGCTGCGCTGTGTCGGCTGCGGTCGCGTTGGGCCTGCTCCCGGAAGGCCTGCTCGCGCTCGGCGTGCGCGCGGCGGGCCTGTTCCTGCTGCTGACGTTCACGCTGGGCGGCGACCCGCTCGGCGGCGTCGCGGTTGGCCTGTTCCTGCTGGGCCTGACGGAACCACTCCGGTGGTGAATCCGGGTCGGCGGGACCGGGTGGCCGCGGTGCAGTCATCGCTGGCCCTCCCCTGCTTCGTCGTGTCTCGCGCCTGGTCGGCCACCTTCCGGGCGGCCGTCAGGGCGCGGTTCAACGCGACGCGGCGCCCCGATCGCCTCGTCTGATGACGCATCGGGCGGGCCCGGGTTGCGCATGCCGCTCGCCGGAACCTTCTGCTCGGCCGAGTCGGGAGGAGCGTTCGCCGCCCCAAGGACCGAATTCGGCTCCGGTGAATCCGGGTCGGGGCCACCGCCCGTCTCGTCGTCCGGGTTCGGGTCACCGGGTTTGTTGCGGTTGCGAATCCGCTGCACCAACCGGATGGCGACCATGACGAACAGCGCACCGCCGGCCACAGCGATCAACACCAGCGTGAGCGTGCCGTAGGCCGACGAACTGACGGTGATCGTCGTCGGCTCGCTCCAATCCGAACCGTCGGCGGCGATCAGCTGCACGTCGAGCGGAAACTTCCCGGCCTTGACGACCTTGGTGGCGATCTTGAACTGCTGCGACCGACCGGCCGGAATGGGCTGCGCACCGGGGTCCGTCGCCGTCAACCCGACGGACTCACCGCCGATCACCACCACCCGCACCGTGGCCACGTACGGCAGGTCGTTCCGGACCGTGATCAGCAGGGGCGAGGTGTCGGAAGCGAGCGTGTACGAGGCGCTGCAGTCACCGGATGCGGTCCCTGTCGGGCTGGTACCGACGCAGCCACCGGCGATCACCACCCCGGCCTGCAGACCACCCAGACTCTCGGCCGAGGTGCGCAGAATGCTCCGCCCGAATCGGTTGTTGGTGCGCAGGGCCGCGGAACCCAACGACGTCATCGCGGCGGACAACGGCGTCAGGATGTCCGCCGGGTCGGCTGCGCGATCGCCGGCCGATTTGGCCAGTGACGATCGCATTCCCGCGATCCAGCCCGTCGTCCGCAGCACGTCGGCCAGGTAACCCGGATCGAGTTCGGCCTGTTGGGCGGCCGCTGGATAAGTCACCACCGCCGGCACCTTGGCGCCGGCGGCGATGGCGGAGAGCGGAAGACCGTCGAACACCCCGCCACTCTGCAGGGTGCGGAGCAGTCCGGACAGCAGTCGAAGGCCGGCTGTGTTGGCCGACCAGCGCTTGTCCGGAGCGATCACAAGGGGCGTGCCGGTGCCGTCGATACTGCCCGCAGTCAACACCGCGGCCAGCTTGTTCACCCGGACCGCGGCCCCGGCGCTGTTGCCGCGTTTGATCAGATCGAAAACCTGGGGCAGCACCTGCGCGTCGGTCACCGCGGCGCTGACCTGTCGCCCGGAGTCGGCTGTTTCGTCGACCGTGACCGATCCGACGGCCCCGCCCTGATGCTTGAGGCTGGTCGGTGAGAGGAGGGCCTGCGACATGCCCTGAGCGGACAGGAAGGCCAGGGTGGCGTCGTTCACCGCGCCGGTCGCCGGCCACGAGATATCGGTGATCAGGTTGGGCGTCACTGCTCCGGCGGGGGCCGCAATTCCGGCCACGATCCGGGCTGCCGTGGTGCGGGTGCCCTTGATCAGGGCGGCGAGATGGGTACTGAGCCCGGCCCGGATCATCGCGACGCTGTCCGGGTCCGAGTACGGCAGGACGAGCACCTGCTGGCCGGCAACTGCTTCGCGGAATCTGGCCAGGAAGGCGATGGCGGCCTGTTGACCGGTGCCAGGCACCGTTCCGGCCTCCGCGGCCGAGACCGTCCCGGTCGTCGTCCCGGCTGATGTGACCGACGTGTCGGCCACATCAGTGCCGGTCACCGGCGTCCCCGCGGCGGCGGGCGAGGTCGCGCGGGCGGGAGGTGTCGCACGGGCGGAAAGGGTCGCACCGGCGGGAGGCAGCGATGCCGGCTTCGAGACGGTCGCGGTGGGGGCAGTCGTCCTGGACGGTGCAGTGGGTGTGGGTGTGGGTGTGGGTGTGGATGTGGACGTGGACGTGGCGGATGCGGGCGTCGCTGGCGTGCTGGTGCCGGGAGTGGTGGTGGCCGGAGTCAAGGCCGGCTGGGGCAGGCCCGGGTTGGCCATGACGCGATAGCCGACCGACATCTGCTGGATCTCTTCGAGCAATTCCGGATCGACGACGACGGTGGTCGACGAGGCTCCCGTGTTCAGGGTCATCAAGTCGGTCAGGATCACCCCGAGGCGCCCGCCCGGGGCGATGTCCGCGGCCAGCCGATCGTTGAGGAACACCCCGCCGACGCCGATGTGCGGACCGTCCACCAGCGGCCACAACTGATTCAGGACGACCGGATGGGCGCTGGTCGGACTGCTCGTGGTCGGCGGAGCGGTCGTGGCGGTCGGCGTCGTGGCGGAGGTCGCGGTCGAGGAGACCGAAACCGATGACTGTGCACCGGTTCCGGTTGCCGGGACGTCCGCCGCTGCCGTGGTCGAGACCGTAGTCGGGGTGGTCGGGAAACCCTGGGTCGGGATGTCCGTGGTGCTGGTGGTGGCCGGGACCGCCTCTCCCGGGCTGCTCGATTGCCCGGTCGTCGTCTGCTCGGTCGTCGTCTGTTCGGTAGCAGATTGCCCGGTGGTCGACTCGGTAGCAGATTGCCCGGTGGTCGACCCTGGGGTGGCGAGCGCATCGGTACCGAGAGCCCCGGTGCCCGAACCGGAGTCGCCCGGCGGCGAGACCGTGCTCGGCGGGCCGGTCGCGGGCCGGGCGGCCGGAATGGAGAGCACGGACGCGAGCAGATGGATCTCGCCCACTCGCTCGTACTGCGTCGCTCCGTTCTGCCCGATGTCGCCGGAGATCTTGATCATCAGCGGGTAAACACCACGCTGGGTGAGCGCCAGCCCATCGGCATCACTGATGGCGACGGTGGCCACGAATCGCATGCTGGCACCGGCGGCGAGATCCGCCTGAGCGGTGGTGGCGATTGGCTTGGCGCTCAGCACCTTCCAGTCCTGGCCGATCACCGCCGACGGCCGGCTCGGGGTGGCGATCTCGGTCTTGACCGCCTTGACCGTGCTGAGCGCATCACCACGCTGCCAGACGTAGCGGAGGTCGTAGAGCTCGCCCTTGCTGACGTTCTTGACGGTGCCGGTGACGGTCATCAGGTCGCCTGCGGTCGCCGTCACCACGCTCGGGGTGATTCCGGTGATGGTGGATTTCAGATCACCGGCGTACGGGTAGTCCGGATCCACCGGGTTCGATGCCGTCGTGCCACTCGATGTGGCTCGGCCGGATGCCGTGCTGGCAGCAGCACCGGTTGCCGGTGCGGCGGCATGCGCGGCCTCCCGGTTGGCACCGCCAGCGGAGCCCACTGGATTGGCGGCGGCGACCGCTGGATCGATCACCGCCACGCCGAGCAGCAACGGCACGATCATGGCCAGTAGCAGACTGACGGCTGCCCCCGCTGCGCCGCGTCGGCTCCGTCCTCCGGGCGTATTTCCTGGCCCGGTGTGGTGTCGGCCCCCCTGCCGTCCGCCCCTCACGCGCTGTCTGCGAGCAGCTGGGCGGCACGTTCGGCCAGCCTTCGCTCGCCGGCATACGCCAGTCGGACGGGCATCTGATCCATCGGGACCCAGGCCACTTCGGTCACTTCGATGTCGGCGTCGGACAGTTCGCCGGCGATTGCCTCCATCAGAAAGTGGTGCACGCGCTTGTGGATCCGGCGGCCGTCGGCCGTGAAGGTGTACTCCACGCTGCCGAGCCGCGCGGTGATCCGACCGGAGATGCCCGTCTCCTCGGCAACTTCGCGAATAGCGGCCTCTTCGGTGGTCTCGCCGGCCTCGACATGACCCTTGGGCAGTGACCACCGGAGCCGCCCGCGACGGTCCAGCCGACCGATCAGCGCGCCGGCGGGCACGCCGTCCTCGGTCCGGATCACCAGCCCGCCGGCCGATGTTTCGTCGGCCCTGCGCCGCCGTGGGGCGTGCGCAGGGGTGGGAGCCATGGGCCCGATGGTAGTGGGCGCGGCCATGGACAGGCCTTTCGCCGAACGGGCGCCCGCCGAGTTCCGGGGCGAATTTCGCGCCGCGGTCCGCCTTCGTCCAGCCCGTAGACTGACCTGTTGTGCCCACCGACGACCCGACCAACGATCACGACCCGTTGACCGCGGTCCAGCGCACGGCCGTCGCCGAACTACTCCGGGTGTTTCCGGTCGTCGACGAGCTCGGCCGGCGGTTCGCCAGGGCCGGTCGTGAACTGCACCTCGTGGGCGGCACCGTTCGGGATGCCCTGCTCGGGCGCATGCAGGACGACCTGGACTTCACCACCGACGCCCGGCCGGACGAGATCCTTGCTGTGGTCAAGGGCTGGGCTGAGTCGACCTGGGACACTGGCATCGCTTTCGGCACGGTCGGTCTGGCCAAGCAGGGCCTCCGGCTGGAGATCACCACGTTCCGCGCCGACCTGTACGACGGCGACTCCCGCAACCCGGCGGTCACGTTCGGCGAAACGTTGGAAGGCGATCTGCAGCGCCGTGACTTCGCAGTGAACGCGATGGCCGTCTCGCTACCCGATCACCGGTTCACCGACCCGTTCGGCGGCCTGGGACAACTAGCGGCCGGGGTGCTGGACACCCCGGGGACGCCGGAGCAGTCGTTCGCCGACGATCCGCTGCGGATGCTGCGCGCGGCCCGCTTTGCCGCCCAGCTCTCGTTCAGGCCGTCGGACCGGGTGGTGCTGGCGATGACGGACATGGCCGATCAGATCAAGCGGATCACCGCCGAACGAGTCGCGGCCGAGCTGGCCAAGCTGCTGCTGGCCGCCAATCCGCGGGCCGGCCTGACCCTGCTCACCGACACCGGGCTGGCCGCACATGTGCTGCCCGAACTGCCGGCGCTGCGGCTCGAGCGCGACGAACATCACCAACACAAGGACGTCTACGAGCACTCGCTGACGGTGCTGGAGCAGGCGATCGCGCTGGAGGACGATGGGCCGGACCTGACCCTCCGGCTCGCCGCGCTGCTGCACGACATCGGCAAGCCGGCGACCCGGCAGTTCACGGACGGGGGAGGCGTCAGCTTCCATCACCACGAGGTCGTCGGCAAGAAGCTGGTTCGACGACGGATGCGCGAGCTGAAGTTTCCGAAGCAGCTGACCGAGGACGTTGCCGATCTGACCTTCCTGCACCTGCGCTTCCACGGTTACGGCGATGGCCAGTGGACCGATTCGGCGGTACGGCGGTACGTCACCGACGCTGGTCCGTTGCTGCCACGGCTGAACAAGCTGGTTCGGGCCGATTGCACCACCCGGAACCGCCGTCGCCAGCTGGCGCTGCAACGGTCCTACGATGGCCTCGAGGCCAGGATCACCACCCTTGCGGCGGCGGAGGACCTGGCCAGAGTGCGCCCCGACCTGGACGGCAACGCGATCATGGAACTGCTGGGCGTGGGCCCCGGTCCGATCGTCGGCCGCGCCTGGGCGTTCCTCAAGGAACTGCGACTGGAGAACGGGCCGCTGGATCGAGATGCGGCCGAGGCGGCCCTGTTCCGCTGGGCGCGCGATGAAGGTCTACTGCCCAGGTAGTTCTGTATCTTGCGGTTCGGCTGTTGTGGTCGGGATAGATAATTTGGCCCCACTCTGCGATACGGATCAGCCGTCCGGTTCCCACCTACAAGAATGATTTCGAGCCGGCGACGGGCGTCACACCCGAACAGGTGAAGCAGACAGCACCATGAAGAGTACTCGTCATTCGGTCCGGTCTAGCGTGGCGTGCTTTCGCCGCGCGCTCCCGGGTCCGACTGGCCATCGTTGCGGCATCAGCGATTTGGCGATCTCGGCCGGTTGGTATCGCGGCAATTCGACGGATGACGGCAGTACCAGTTCCGTGGGCCGGCACCTGACTTGTATCGAGGATATTCCTCGAATGGATGAAATCCAGCAAGCACATGTAACGGTCTGTGGCGATTTCACCGTTATTGCTAAACCGTTGCTTCTCCGCCGGCGGCCTTCGGCTATTTCAAGTGATGCTTTTCCAGGTCGGGATGGCCCGGCGCCCGATACCCTGGCTATGCGGAGCTCTGAGTCCAGAGTGACGAAACGGCAGCGGGCAACGATCGCGAGAGAGGTGAACATGACGGGTGGTTATCGCGGAGCCTCGATGACCGCACCCGGCGTCGAGTTCATCCACTCCGCTTCGCCCGCCGGGTTCGGTGTGCTGGCCGCTGCGGCCGGCCCTGCCCTCGACGATCTCACCGCGCTGGCCGCTCGACTGTGCGCAGTGCCGATGGCGTTGGTGAGCGTGGTCGATGGCGATCGATTGCTGTTCAAATCGAGAGTCGGCCTGGAGATGGGCGAGATCAGCACCAAGCTGTCGTTCTGCGAGTCGGCCATGGCCGGTGACGGCATCATGATCATCCCGGACACGCTGCTCGACCCTCGTTTCCGGGACAGTCCGCTGGTCACCGGCAGTCCCGGTATTCGCTTCTACGCCGGAACGCCGCTGGTGATGGTTGAAGCCGTCGGTTCTGGCGCGCCGGACGACGGCCCTGCTGACCCTGCCTCCGGCGAGACCGTCACGGTTGGCACGCTGTGTGTGATGGACACGGTGCCACGTGAGCTGGATCAGGCCGTGCTGGATGACCTGGCCCTGCTGGCCAGACAGGTCGTCAGCCAGTTCCAGATCCGCAGCCAGGCCGAAGCCCTCAGGTCCGAGATGGCCGCCAAGGTGGCTGCCGAAGCCGAGTTGGGCAAGAACCGAAGACTGCTGGACGAAGTCCTGGCGCACACCGACGTCCTCATCTATGCCAAGGACCTCAGCGGCCGTTTCGTCCTGGCGAATGCCGCCATCGAAGCGGCCGTCGGGCATCGGGCCGGCGGGATGCTGGGCCGAACGGACCGCGAGGTATTCCCGCAGGCCGCGGCGGAGTCGTTTCTTCACAACGATTCCCAGATCGCCGATGGTGGTGCCAGGCAGGTGTTCCACGAGGAACTGGAATTACCCGACGGCACCACCCACCAGTACCGATCAACCAAGTTCCCGCTACTCGACGCGGCCGGCGAGGTCTATGCGGTGGCCGGCGTATCGACCGACATCACCGAGCTGATGGCCGTCCGGGCCGGCTTGTTGGAGTCGGAGCGGCGCTTCCGGGAGTTGTTCGATCACAGCCCGGTCGCCATCGGACTGTCCGACGAGCAGGGGTTGTGGGTGCAGGCGAATGCGGCCTTCGGGCGACTGCTCGGCGTCGAGCCGACTGAACTCGTCGGGCATTCGGCCCTGGACTATGCGCATCCCGACGACCGGCCGATCATCATCGACTCCGAATTGGGCCAGCTGAGCAGCCCGGATCAGGTGATGCGCGCCGAGATCCGCTTCGTGCATCCGGATGGCACCGTGCGCTGGGCTTGGGCGAGCATCACCCCCACCCCGGGGCCCAGCGGCGAGAAGTGGACGTTGGGCATCCTGCAGGACATCACCGATCGCAAGGCGGCCGAGAACGCCTTGCGTCAGTCGGAGGAAGAGCTGGCCGCCGTTGCCGCGGTGGCCAGGTGTGTGCAATCCGGAGCCGATCCGCGCCCGGTGGTGGTGGAGTCGATCCGGTCCCTGTCCGGAGCCGCTTCGGTGCGCTTGCTCGAACCAACTGGCGACGAGGTCCTGACCGTCAGTGCGGGCGACGCCGTGACCGACGCCGTGACTGATGAGGTGACCGATCCGGTGACGTTTGGTTCTGGCTCGAGGGCGGACCAAGTGCGACGGACCGGTCAGCCGATGCTGTTGCCGCTCGGGGGCGACCTGGACGACGTCGGCCCCACCGGCACCGAGCTGTGGCAACCGGTGGTGGTCGAGGGCCAGGTCATCGCCGTACTGCAGGTCGGCTGGAACAGCGTGCTCTCCGGGATGGAGGACCGCGCCGTAGCCGCGGTGCGGGTACTGGTCGACGAGGCGGGTGCGTCCTTGCACGCCGTGCAGTTGCGGACCGAGTTGGAGCGGTTCGCCGCCACGGATCCGTTGACCGGCGCTCTGAACCGTCGGGCTTGGGCAGTCCAGCTGCAGGTATTGATGGAGCAGTCGAAGGTGAGGGCGGCGCCGCTGACGATCGCGCTGGTCGACCTGGACCACTTCAAAGCCTTCAACGACGCCAATGGGCACGCGGCCGGTGACGATCTGCTCCGCGAGTTCGCCGCTACCGTGCTCGGCCGGCTGCGATCGACGGATCTGTTCGCCAGGTGGGGTGGCGAGGAGTTCGTGGTGGCGCTGGCCGACTGCGATGAGGACCGGGCCGCCGCGATGCTGCACCGAGTGCGGGAGGCCGTTCCTGACGGCCAGTCCTGCTCGATCGGCCACACCATCTGGGAGCCCGACGAGACGATGGCCGCCTGCATCGGCCGGGCCGACAGCGCGCTCTACCGGGCCAAAGGCTCCGGTCGCAATCGCCTCGCCCACCTTTAGGCCCTGCGCCACTGGTGAATTCGCCGGTCCCGGTCAACCTTCGCCGACGGGCCGGGCGGTCCGCTCCCACTTGCGTACGCCCAGCCCGTAACCGGCGGCGGTGCCCAGGTAGACGACGGCGACCAGAATCACCACGCCGGGGCTGCGCCCGTCGAAGGGGACGAGCGCGACCCCGAGGACGAAGGCCAGCACGTAGAAGATGTTGTTGGCCGTGTCGTACAAAGCGAACACCCGCCCGATGTGCGCATCGTCGGAATCGGACTGGACCACCGCATCTGCACAGACCTTGGAGGCCTGATAGGAGAAGGCCAGCACGAATGCCGTCACCAGGGTCGAGATCATGGTGAACCGGGCGCCGCCGGCCAGCACCACCACCGCCGACCCGATCAACAGGATGACCACGTAGCGGGTGCGGCCGAGCTTGCGGACGGCCGGTGCGGTGGTGACCGCGCCCAGGAACAACCCGAACGCTGACACCACCAGTACCTCGCCGATACCCTGGACGCCCGGCCGCAACAGGCCCTGCCGCTCGGTGAAATGGTGCTGGAACAGCAGCAGCACGATCAGCGTCGACAGGCCGAAGCAGAACCGGACCAGCACCACCATGCTGATGGCCAGACGCACCGTCGGTCGCGCCATGATGTGCTTGAAACCGCCCGCGAATCCCTGCAGGACGGCGAGCATGGGCTGCGGTGGCTCGTCCGTCTCGTCGGGGCCGAGGGCCAGCGCGGCGAAGCGCATCGCGACCAGCACCGACGCGGCGTAGAAGATGATGACCGACGCGGTGACGATCGCGTCGGACCCGTTGTTCGGCCCCAAAACCCCGCGTAGACCGATGGCGTACCCACCACCGATGACGGCCGCGATCGATCCGACCGTGGTCGAAAGGGAGTTGGCGCCGACCAGCGAATCGTTGGCGATCACGTGTGGGAGCGAGGCCGAGAGACCGGAGCCGACGAACCGTCCGGTGCCGATCACCACCAGCGCGACCGTGAACAACACCCAGGTCGGGATTCCGAACGCCAGCAGCACCGCGAGGATCGCGATGACCACCGATCGGATCAGATTCGCCCAGATGATCACCTGCCGGCGACTCCACCGGTCGAGCAGCGCGCCGGCGAAGGGCCCGATGATCGAATAGGGCAACAGCAGGACGGCGAAGCCGGCAGCGATGTCTGCCGGCGACGAACGGTGCGACGGGTCGAACAGCACCGCGTTCGCCAGCGCACCCTGGAACGCGCCGTCGCCGAACGAGGTGAGCAGCCGCACCGTGACCAGCCGTCGCAGCCCGGCGACCCGCAGCAACGGTCCCAGTCCACGGGCCGAGGGCCGCTGGGTAGTTCTCTCGGCCTTCGTTCCGGGCGTCGGCACTGCGGGCGCCGGTGGTTCCCGCAGTTGCCGTGGCTGCCTGGTGGCGGCCGCCGTGCCGCGTGACTCTTCCGACACGGAGCCCGGTTGCGGGTCCGGTCCGACTGGAATCGGCGGAGGCGTCACCCCCCGAACGTTACGCAAGGTGCGTGCGCACGGCTGAGTCGATGCCTGGACTTCATCCAGCCGGGGACACGATTCGCCTGCAGGTGCGGACACGGTTCGTGAACGGTTTGCGGCCCTGCTACCCGCGGCCGGGCCCTGGCACGGAATGATGGTGGTGATGAGCAATCCCGAGCGCCCGGATGACCAAGCATCCGGAAACGAGAAGCGGGGCGGGACGCCCGGTTCTCCCGGCCGGCGTGGACGGCGCCGGCGCGTCTACCAGCCGGCCGCCGGGATGTTGCTGGTCGCCACCTCCGAACTCCAGGACCCGCACTTCCGCCGGACTGTGGTCTACCTGGTGGCGCACGGAGAGGAGGGTTCAGCAGGCTTGGTTCTCAACCGACGCACCGAGACGGCAGTGCACTCAGTACTACCGGGTTGGGTCTCGCACGTGGCGAGGCCGCAAGCCGTGTATTCCGGCGGCCCGGTCCAGCCGTCCGGGGCCATGTGCCTGGGCGTGAGCCGCGGCGGGTACTACCCGGGCGAGGGCTTCGGTCTGGTGCGGGTGGCCGGGCGGGTGGTGCTGGTTGATCTCGACAGCGAACCGGAGACGGCCGCGGCCACGCTCAGCGGAATCCGTGTCTTCGCCGGCCATGCGGGCTGGGGCGAAGGTCAACTGGCTGCGGAGATTGCGGAGGGTGCCTGGTTCGTCATCCCGGGTCTGGACAGCGACATCCTGACCGGCCCCATGGTGGACCTGTACTTCCGCTCGCTGAAGCGCCAGGGATTTCCACTGGCCTGGGAGGCCTACCGCCCGGCGGACCTGGAACGGAACTGACGGCCCTTCCGGGTCTGCGTTCCGGCGTGCCACGTCGGTGGCCTCAGGGTGGTGGCTCGGTGCGACTGACCCCGGAACGGTCGCTTTCGGGGTTCGACTGGAACCTACCGACGCTGACCGGTTGAGCGGCTCCGCGTCGATCGATCCGGGGTCCTCACCCTCAGCGGGCGTCCGTGGGCGCCGCCGCCGTGGTCCGGGCCGCCCCTTGGCCGTCGACCGGTACCGCGCTACGGGTCAGTCCCGAGCATCCGCTGCCGCCGCACGCGCAACCGGAACATGCGGCGCTCGGCTGGGGCCGTCTGGCCGGCACAGGCATGGTCCTGGCCGCCCGCTCACCGAGGACGCCGGCCGCTATGACCAGCGCCGATGCGGCGACCAGACCGATGACGGCGATGACGACGGTCAGGATGGTCGGGATCGGCAGGAACAAGACCAGCACGGCGAACACCACCGCGACCAGGACGGCACCGGCCAGCACCGGGGCCGCCACTTTGTTCGCCACCGCAAAGGCTTCCTCGCTGGCCGTGGCGGCCGGCGAGTGGATGCCAAGTTTGCCGTCGCGCCGAAGAGTGCCCGTCCAGCCGCCGCGCGCGGCGATACCGGCCATCACGGCAACGATCAACAGCAGGACGGTGACCGTCACGGTGAAGGCAGCGGGAGCGTTGGACACCAATTGATCTTATCGTCGCCCGCGTGCGGTGCCCGAATGTCGATTCGCCCCGGTCAGGTGCGGTCGAGGGGAATCGCGACTGAGAAGCGCGGCGGAGTAGCATCGCTGGTTATGGCAGTGACGTTGCTCCTTTCCGGGCCGCGCTGAACGATCGGATTCAGGTTGATCCTGGGTAGATGACCGGCAGCGCGGCGATCCCTTGCGTGCCTCGAGAGTTCTCACGAGCGCGGGAGGGTTTTTTTGTGTCCCGATCCGGTAGTAGGCATCGAGTGGCAGTCATGCACTGGCTGGTCACGAACAGGCAAAGCTCATGAACAGGCATGGAACACAAATGAACCCAGTAGACGCGAGAGAGATGGACGCGATGAGCGAGCACCCCGGTTCGACGGAGACGAACGGATCCGTGGCCGCCGAAGAACCGTCGAACGGTGCCCCGGGGTCGGAGAGCGGGCCACGGTTCCGCTACAACGCCGGACTGGCCGCCGAGATCGAACAACGCTGGCAGAACCGGTGGGAGGCGGAGGGAACGTTCAACGCGCCCAACCCGAGCGGTCCGCTGGCCGAAGAGGCAGACGCCCCGGCAGCCACCCTGCCGACAGCCAAGCTGTACGTGCTGGACATGTTCCCGTACCCGTCCGGCGCCGGTCTGCACGTCGGCCATCCGTTGGGGTACATCGGCACCGACGTGCTGGGCCGGTTCGAGCGGATGCGCGGTCGTAACGTGTTGCACACCATCGGCTACGACGCCTTCGGCCTGCCGGCTGAGCAGTACGCGGTCCGAACCGGTACCCATCCGCGCTCCACCACCGAGACGAACGTGGCGCGCTACCGCGCCCAGCTGCGCCGGCTCGGCTTCGGCCACGACCAGCGCCGCAGCGTCGCCACCACCGACGTCGAGTTCTACCGCTGGACGCAGTGGATCTTCCTGCAGCTGTTCAACGCCTACTACGACGTGGACCAGCAGCGGGCGCGCCCGATCGACGATCTGATCGGTGAATTCGCCGCGGGTGTGCGACCGGTCCCCGGCGGTGGCAGCTGGGCCGACCTGAGTTCCACCGAGCAGCAGACCATCCTGGCCGGCCACCGGCTGGCGTACATCTCCGAGGCGCCGGTCAACTGGTGTCCGGGTCTGGGCACGGTGCTGTCCAACGAAGAGGTCACCGCGGACGGAAAATCCGAGATCGGCAACTTCCCGGTCTTCCGTCGGAATCTGCGGCAGTGGATGATGCGCATCACCGCGTACGGCGACCGGCTGATCGCCGACCTGGACCGGTTGGACTGGCCCGAGTCGGTGAAGGCCATGCAGCGCAACTGGATCGGCCGTTCCGTTGGGGCCAAGGTCAGCTTCGAGGTGGTAGGCGGAGGTGGGTCGCCCGCCGACGGCGGCGCCCGGGCGGATCGCATCGAGGTCTATACCACGCGGCCCGATACCCTTTTTGGCGCAACCTATCTGGTCCTGGCGCCGGAGAACCCGTTGCTGACGTCGCTGGCCCCGGACAGCTGGCCGGCCGGCACCTCGGGCCGGTGGACCGGCGGCGCGGCCAGCCCATGGACGGCGGTCAGCGGATATCAGGCGGCCGTGGCCCGGCGGTCTGATCTGGATCGCCAGGAAGCCAAGAAGAAGACCGGGGTGTTTACCGGCGCCTATGCCGTGAACCCGGCCACCGGGGCCCAGATCCCAATCTTTATAGCCGACTATGTGCTGATGGGCTACGGCACCGGAGCCATCATGGCCGTCCCTGGCCAGGACGTGCGGGATGCTGAATTCGCGGCGAGCTTCGGGCTGCCGGTCATCCGCACGGTACAGCCGCCCGCCGACTTCCCGGCGGACGAGGCCTACACCGGCGCCGGGCCGGCGATCAACAGCTCCAACGACGAGATCTCCCTGGACGGACTGGATATCGCCGCAGCCAAGGCGGCGATGATCGACTGGTTGGTGGACAAGGGATTTGGTAGTGCCGAGGTGCAGTACCGGTTGCGGGACTGGCTGTTCAGTCGCCAGCGCTACTGGGGCGAGCCGTTCCCGATCGTCTACGACGAGGACAACCTGCCGATTGCGCTGCCGGAGGATCTGCTGCCGCTGGAGCTGCCCGAGGTGGCCGACTACGCCCCGCAGTCCTTCGATCCGGAGGACGCGGATTCGACTCCGGTGCCGCCGCTGGGCCGCGCCACCGAATGGGCGACGGTCGAGCTGGACCTGGGTCAGGGCCGCAAGACCTACCGGCGCGAGCTGAACGTGATGCCGCAGTGGGCCGGTTCCTGCTGGTACGAACTGCGCTACCTGGATCCCACCAACACCAAGGTGTTCGTCGACCCGGAGGTCGAGAAGTACTGGATGGGCAAAGATCCCACCAGACCCAACGACACGGGCGGGGTGGATCTGTACGTCGGCGGCGTGGAACACGCTGTGCTGCATCTGTTGTACTCGCGGTTCTGGCACAAGGTGCTGTTCGATCTGGGCCACGTGTCCAGCGAGGAGCCGTTCCGCAAACTGTTCAATCAGGGTTACATCCAGGCCTACGCCTACACCGACTCCCGCGGGACCTACGTTCCCGCCGAGGATGTCGTCATCTCGCCTGACGGAACCTCGTTCAGTTACCAGGGTGCGGCCGTCAACCGTGAATACGGGAAGATGGGCAAGCGCCTGCTGAACGTGGTGACCCCGGATGAGATGTGCGACCGTTACGGAGCCGATACGTTCCGGATGTACGAGATGGGCATGGGTCCGCTGGACATCTCGCGGCCGTGGCAGACCCGGGACGTGATCGGATCACAGCGTTACCTGCAGCGGCTGTGGCGGGCCGTGGTGTCGGAGGATACCGGGCAAACGACCGTCGTCGACGGTGCGCCCGACCTGGAGACGCTGAAGCTGTTGCACCGGACCATCGATGGTGTCACCACCGACTACGCGGCCATGTCGTACAACACGGCGATCGCCAAGCTGATCGTCTTGACCAACCACCTGACGAAGTCGGCCGCCCCGACGCCGCGAGTGGTCGCCGAGGCGCTGGTCCTGATGACAGCACCATTGGCCCCGCACATCAGCGAGGAACTGTGGAGCCGATTGGGTCACTCCGGTTCGCTGGCCCACGGGCCCTTCCCCGTCGCCGATCCGGCCCTGCTGGTCGCCGACGAGATCGAGTATCCGATCCAGGTCAAGGGCAAGGTCCGTTCGCGGATCTCGGTCCCTGCTGACAGCACGGTGGGAGCGGTCGAACTGTTGGCGCTGGCCGATGAGAAGATCGTCGAATTGCTCGCCGGCGCCACCCCCCGCAAGGTCGTCGTCGTCCCCGGCCGCATGGTCTCCATCGTCCCCTGACCCCCGGCATGGATCAACTTCGCCGGCCTGGACGAAACTGACGACCCCTGTCACGCTCGTCCCAAAGCCTCGAAGTTGATCCATGCGGGATCCGAAGCTTCGAGAGAAGGAGCGGTAACGATGCGCATCGCCGTGAGTCAATTCGAGCCGGGTACTGACCCGGCCGCAAATGCCGACTACCTGGTGCGCGCTGCGGCCAGGGCCGCTGCCGACGGCGCGGCCCTGCTGCTCGCACCCGAGGGTTCGATCGTCTCCTTCCTCACCGACCCGGACGCACCACGGCGCGCGGCACAGCCATTGGACGGGCCATTCGTCTCGGCATTGGCCGCCGCCTCGTTGGAGCATGGCATCACCATCGCCGCCGGCACCTTCGTGCCTGACCCCGATTCCGATCGAGTGCACAACACCCTCGTGGTGCTGGCCGCCGGTGGGGTGATCGCCGCCTACCGCAAGATCCACCTCTATGACGCATTCTCCTTCGTCGAATCCGATTCTGTCGCACCGGGTGAGATGAGCCCTCCGGTGATCGAGATCGATGGATTGGCAGTTGGTTTCGCGACCTGCTACGACCTGCGGTTCCCGGAACTCTTCCGGGTGCTGCAGTCCAGCGGCGCGCAGGTGCTGGCCCTCGCCTCGGCCTGGGTGAAGGGTCCGCTGAAGGAGGAGCACTGGCTCACGCTGCTCCGCGCCCGCGCGATCGAGAACACCTGCTACATGGTCGCTGCCGATCAATCTGGACGGGCGGGTATCGGGCGCTCCGCGGCCTTTGATCCCTTCGGGCTTCCGCTGCTCGATCTCGGCAACGCGGATTCCGGTTACGGTCTCGTCGATGTCAGCCCCGACCGGCTCGCCGAGGTGCGAAAGGTACTGCCCGCCACCAGGCATCAGCGCTTCCACATCGAGCCGGAACCAGCCGTGGCCGTTCGTGCGCGGATCGGGCGGGTGGGATGAGATACCAGATCATCCGGCTGCAGGTGCAGACCGACCCGCTCAAGGTCGGCCGGGCGCCGTACCGCCGCTACGACCCGTCGGCCATCGAGTCGGTGCACCGGATCGAGGTCGAGCCGAAGGGCGTCGTCGGCCTGGCCGAGCGACTGGGGTCGGTCATCGACGTACACCACGTCGATCATCCGAAATCCCGGGACCGCAAGGGAATCGGCGGGGTCAGCATGATGGGCACGGGCGACTACGTCCGGCTGCGGGAGCGGTACGGCGACCACCTGACCGAGGGCATCGCGGGCGAGACGATCCTCGTCGATGCTCCCGACGGACTCGGCGGCCGGGCAATGCCACCGCAGGTCACCATCATCACGGCCGGCGGCGACATCACGCTCACCCAGTTCGAGGTGGCCGAACCATGCGTGGAGTTCAGTCGTTTCTGCCTGCGACAGGAGCCGTCGCCAGTGGTCGACGACGCGGTGAAGAAGGCCCTGATCGATCTGGACGGCGGCGCCCGCGGATACAAGGGCATAGCCACCTCTGTGGGTGTGGTGGGGCTGGCTGACCAGGTACAGATCGACTGGTAGCGCGGGGTCGCTCAGGCCCGGCCGGTACGGTGACCCCAGCAGATGCGGGACACCCGCGCTGCGCTGGCGAGTCCGGAGTTTCCGGCGGTACCCCAGGAGGGTCCGACATGCGTGATCCACGTTGCGACCTGCGTCGCTGGCGGGCGCCATGACGGCCCTGGACGGACCGGCCCGGCTGCCGGGAATGCAGGACGTCGCCCGGCTGGCCGGTGTGTCCCACCAGACGGTCTCACGGGTGCTCAACGCCCATCCGAACGTCCGACCCGAAACCAAAACCCGGGTGCTGCAGGCGATTTCGGAGCTCGGCTACCGGCGAAACACCGCCGCTCGCGCGCTGGTCACCCGCCGCTCGGAGACGATCGGTGTAGTCACCATCAACACCGCTCTGTTCGGACCGACGAGCACCTTGCTCTCGGTGGAGGCTGCGGCCAGGCAGGCTGGGTATTTCGTCAGTGTGGCCAGCCTGTCCATCGCCGACGCCGCCCACATGACGCGGACCCTGGAGCACTTCATGGCACAGGCCGTCGAAGGCGTGGTGGTGATCGCGCCGCAGGTCAGCGTGGCCAAGGCCGCGGAATTGATCGGTGCGGCGGTGCCGGTGGTACTGGTGGCGTCGGATGTTCCGAAGTCAGCGGGTTACCAGTCGGTGTCGGTCGACCAGCAGGGCGGCGCCCGGTTGGCGGTCGGTCACTTGATCGACCTCGGGCACCGGGACATCGCGCACCTGGCCGGGCCCATCGAGTTCTACGACGGCCGGGCCAGGGTCCGGGGCTGGCGACACGAGATGAAGGCCGCCGGACTACCGGTTCGCGAACCGCTCGTCGGCGACTGGTCGCCGGACTCCGGGTACGAGCTGGGTCGGCAGATGATCAAACGCGGTGTGCCGGATGCCGTCTTCGCCGCTAACGACCAGATGGCGCTGGGTCTGATGCAGGCGCTCGGCGAAGCCGGCCTGTCGGTCCCGGAAGACCTCTCCATCGTCGGATTCGACGACATCGAGGGCGCGGCCTTCTTCCGTCCGCCGCTGTCCACGGTGCGCCAGGACTTCGCCGGCCTGGGGCGGTTGTGCATGACGACGATGATCGCAGCGCTCGAGGGCCGCAGCGCCGCGAAGGTCGTCCCGATCCCGGCCCAACTCGTCGTGCGCTCGAGCACCGCGCCGCGTCGGGACACCTGACAACGGGTCGACGGGTCGCAAGGGGTTGACGGATCCCAGTGTGAACGTTAACAATTGCGCCAGCGCGCTCTAACCCTGTAGGGCCGGCAGGCACGACTGAACCGCATCTCATCGAAAGAGGTCACCAATGACGGTGGATCCGCAGCGCGCCTGCGTGGTCGGAATCGACTACGGGACGCTCTCCGGTCGGGCGGTCGTGGTCCGGGTGGTCGATGGTGCCGAGCTGGGCACCGCGGTACACAACTATCGGCATGCGGTGGTGGAACGCCAGCTGCCAGGCGACGACCAGCCGTTACCGCCCGACTGGGCTCTGCAGGTCCCCTCGGACTACGTCGATGTGCTCCGTCAGGCGGTGCCGGCCGCCATTCGCGCCGCCGGCGTCGACCCGGCCGACGTGATCGGCGTCGGGACCGACTTCACGGCGTGCACCGTACTTCCGGTGACCTCTGACGGCACGCCGTTGTGCGAGCTCGAGCCGTTCGCCGGTCGGCCGCACGCCTACGTGAAACTGTGGAAACACCATGCGGCGCAACCACAGGCCGATCGGATCAACGAGCTGGCCGCCGCCCGGGACGAATCGTGGCTACCTCGCTACGGCGGACTGATCTCCTCCGAGTGGGAGTTCGCCAAGGGGCTGCAGATCCTGGAAGAGGATCCCGAGATCTATGCCGCCACCGACCACCTGGTCGAGGCGGCGGACTGGATCGTCTGGCAGCTCACCGATACCTACGTACGCAACGCCTGCAGTGCCGGTTACAAGGGCATTCTGCAGGACGGGGCCTACCCGACCCCGGAGTTCCTGGCCGCGCTGAACCCGGATTTCGCCGACTTCGTCGGGGACAAGTTGGAGGCCAGAATCGGCCGGCTGGGCGCACCAGCGGGCACGCTGTCCGCCACCGCGGCCGGCTGGACGGGGTTGCCGGAGGGTATCGCGGTCGCGGTCGGCAATGTCGACGCCCACGTCACGGCCGCCGCCGGTAACGCGATCGCCCCCGGCCAGATGGTGGCGATCATGGGCACGTCGACCTGCCATGTGATGAACGGCGAGACCTTGGCCGAGGTGCCGGGGATGTGCGGTGTCGTCGACGGCGGTATCACCGAGGGGCTCTTCGGCTATGAAGCCGGTCAGAGCGGTGTCGGCGACATCTTCGGGTGGTTCGTGTCCTCCGGTGTCCCGCAGGACTACGTCGAACGGGCGAACGCCGCCGGCGTCGGGATCCACGAGTTCCTGACCGACCTCGCCGCCGGTCAGTTGATCGGGGCGCACGGGCTCATCGCGCTCGACTGGCACAGTGGCAACCGCTCGGTCCTCGTCGATCATGAATTGTCCGGACTGATTGTGGGACAGACCCTTTCGACTCGGCCCGAGGACATCTACCGAGCTCTGATCGAAGCGACTGCCTTCGGGGCCCGGACGATCATCGACGCCTTCAACAGCTCCGCGGTTCCGGTCAACGAGCTGGTGATCTCCGGTGGATTGACCAAGAACCGCATGCTGATGCAGATCTACGCCGACGTCACCGAACTGCCGCTGTCGGTCATCACCTCGGAGCAGGGGCCGGCCCTCGGCTCGGCCATCCATGCGGCAGTCGCTGCGGGCGCGTACCCGAACGTTCCGGCGGCTGCCGCCGTCATGGGCAAGGTGGAGCGCGCCGTATACCAACCAATACCCGAGAACGTCGCCGAGTACCGCATCCTGCACGCCGAATACACCCTGCTCCACGACTACTTCGGGCGAGGCGGCAATGACGTGATGCATCGCTTGAAGGCGCGGCAGCGGGCGGCCTATCTGGAACGGGTGCGGACCTGATGGGTGCGGACCGCGATATCAGCGAGACCATCGAAGCCTTGCGGGCGCAGCTGGCCGACCTGCACGGCGAACTGGTGCGCAACGAACTGGTGATCTGGACGGCCGGCAATGTCTCGGCCCGGGTACCCGGACGCGATTTGCTGGTCATCAAGCCGTCGGGAGTTTCCTATGACGAATTGACGCCAGAATCCATGGTGGTCACCGACTTCGACGCTCGGGTGGTCGAAGGCGATCGCGCAGCATCGTCCGACACCGCCGCTCATGCCTACGTGTACCGGCACCTGCCCGAGGTCGGCGGGGTCGTGCATACCCACTCCACCTACGCCACGGCCTGGGCCAGTCTGGGCCGGCCGGTGCCGTGCGTGCTGACCATGATGGCCGACGAATTCGGTGGGGACATACCGATCGGACCGTTCGCCCTGATCGGCGACGACTCGATCGGTCGCGGCATCGTGGAGACGCTGCGGGACAGTCGGTCTCCGGCGGTCCTGATGAAGAGCCACGGCCCGTTCACCATCGGACGCGACCCCAGGGCCGCCGTCAAGGCCGCCGTGATGTGCGAGGAGGTGGCGCGGACCGTCTATCTGGCCGCCCAACTGGGCACTCCGGCGCCGATCCCGCAGGCCGACATCGATGCGCTGTACCACCGATACCAGAACGTGTACGGACAGAGCTGAGATTCACCATCGCTGCAAACCCGGCCCGCTGCATCCTCTCGGCCCCCCGACCCTTTCGCACACCAGCCCTTTCGCACACCAGAAATGAGACCATCCGATGGCAGACAAAGACGATCGGCTCGAATGCTGGTTCTTGACCGGCAGTCAAGGGCTCTACGGGCCCGAGACCCTGGACCAGGTCGCCGGCCAGTCGGTACGGATTGCCGAAACCCTCGACGGCAGCAATGACCTGCCGATTCGGATCGTCTGGAAACCGGTGCTCACCGATGCCGACGCCATCCGGCGGATGATGCTGGCGGCCAACGCATCCGACGACTGCGTCGGCGTGATCGCCTGGATGCACACCTTTTCACCGGCCAAGATGTGGATCGCCGGCCTCGACGCCCTGCGCAAGCCGCTGTTGCATCTGCACACGCAGGCCAATGTGGACCTGCCATGGGCCGAGATCGACATGGATTTCATGAACCTCAACCAGGCCGCCCACGGCGACCGGGAGTTCGGGTACATCCAGACCCGTCTGGGCGTGGCCAGGAAGACCATCGCCGGCCACGCCGGCGATCCGTCGGTCACCAGCCGGATCGGTGGCTGGCAGCGCGCCGCGCGCGGTTGGCAGGCGGTGAAGACGTTGAAGCTGGCCAGGTTCGGCGACAACATGCGTGACGTCGCGGTCACCGAGGGCGACAAGGTCGAGGCCCAGTTGCGGTTCGGTGTGTCGGTGAACACCTACGGGGTCAACGATCTGGTCGCGGTCGTCGATGCGGTGGATATCGGCGCGGTCGATGAGCTGGTCGAGGTCTACCAGGACAGCTACGACGTCGCGCCGGAACTGCGGGTCGGTGGAGAGCGCCACGAGTCCCTCCGTTACGCGGCGCGTATCGAGGCGGGCCTGCGCGAGTTCCTGACCAGAGGGGGCTTCTCGGCCTTCACCACCAACTTCGAAGACCTCGGCGGCCTGCGGCAACTGCCCGGCATCGCGTGCCAACGATTGATGGCCGACGGCTACGGATTCGGCGGGGAAGGGGACTGGAAGACCTCGGTGATGCTGCACGGCGTCAAGGCCATGGCCCGCGGGTTGCCGGGGGGTACGTCGTTCATGGAGGACTACACCTATCACCTGGGCACATCGGGGCCGAAGATCCTCGGAGCGCACATGCTCGAGGTCTGCCCGTCCATCGCCGCGGACCGGCCGACCTGCGAGATCCACCCGTTGGGCATCGGCGGCCGGGAGGACCCGGTCCGGCTGGTTTTCACGGCCGCGCCGGCCCCCGGTGTGGTGCTCGGGATCGCCGACATGGGCGACCGGTTTCGCCTGGTGGCCAACGAGATCACCCTGGTCGACCCCGACGAGCCGTTGCCCAGACTGCCGGTGGCACGGGCGATCTGGGAGCCGAAACCAAGTCTGTCCACGTCGGCCGAGTCGTGGCTGCAAGCGGGCGGCCCGCACCATACCGTCCTTTCCACGGCGGTTGGCACGGCCGAACTGACGGACTTTGCGGCCATGGCCGCAGTGGAATTGTTGATCATCGACGACAGCACCACCGCGCGGGGCTTTTCCAACGAGCTCAGATGGAACCAGGCCTACTATCGGCTGGCGCAGGGCTTCTGACCTGCGTGGATCGGTTTGGCAATGCCAATTCGGCGGGTAGGTAACAGCTTGGTCAAGCCCCTTGACCGGACGTTGTGTGAACGTTAACATTGGCCGCGGCTCGGAACCGATTCTCCTCGGCGAGCTCGGATGTGCACCAACGACGGTGAAGTGGGTGATCCGAACGATGGCTTCGACGCCACCTGCCGCGACGCCCCTTCGGCGAATCTTCGAGTCGCCCCACTTCCTGGCCTCGGTTCCAGCGCCCACCCCGCCGTCCGCGATCCCTACGCACCCCATCCCGCGGACCGGTACACCGTGGCCCGCTAACGCTGCGGATGCGTCCGGCGACGATGAATGGAGTGCGTCAGGGCATCGATAACGGTGAGATCGATATTCCGCAGACCGGGACCGAATGGCTCGGGCTGGCGTTGTGGCGAACCCGCCAACACGTTGATTCGGACGAAAATGATGTTGCAGGACAAAGAATGATGTTGCAGGACAGAGTGTGTGCGGTTCAGGATGGCTCGTCTGTGGTTCGCTGGGCGGTGCATTCGGCAGGATTCTGTCGTGTCGAACAGTTCCGGTACAAATTGATTCGAAATCGATGCAATGATCACTTGACACGTCGCGTGTGAGCGTTAACATAGCGCCAGACAGTGACCGCGCCCACACCGGGGCGCTGTCCGCCAGGCGCTCGGCTCGCCGCGTCGACGCTCGGCCAATGCCTTGCGCCGCACCGCACCGAACCGCACACCTGTCCGGATCCAGAGATCGAACCCGCTATCCAGCACGAGGTTTCGCCAACGCAGTCGAGCCGATCAGGCCGATCCCCACCAGCAGAAGGACACCCGCAGAATGAAGACTCATCGCCGAACTGCCCTCATCGCCTCAACCGGAGCGATCCTGCTCCTGGCCGGCTGCAGCAGCGGTTCGACCCAGTCGCCGTCGTCGTCGGCGTCGAGTGCGGCGGCCTCCGCGCCCAGTGCGGCCAGCAGTGCCGCTGCACCGCCGGCCGCTTCCGCACCGGCCAGTGCCCCGGCCAGCGCCGCCGCCAGTGCACCGGCCAGCGCCGCCGCCAGTGCGCCGGCCAGCGCTGCGGCGAGTGCGCCGGCCAGCAGCGGAGCCACCGGCGGCGCGGTACCAGCCGCCATCGCCGCGGCCGGTGGCACCTCAGTGCTCACCGGTACCACCAAGGGGCCAGGAGTGGAGGCCCAGTACGGCCCGGTCTGCAAGGGCTCGGACCTGGGCATCGGCAAGATCGACTTTGCCACCGACACGATCGGTTGGGCGCAATCGGAGAAGGAAGCCAACCCGTTCCGCATCGCCTCCACCAAGTCCCAGGTGGACGAGGCCAAGAAGCGGGGCGTCAAGCTGCTCACGACCAATGCGCAGTCCGACGCGCAGCAGGAGAACACCGACATCAAGGGCATGATCGACAAGGGCGCCAAGGCGATCATCTTCTCGCCGATCAACTCCACCGGCCTGGGTGACGCCATCGCCTACGCCAAGTCCAAGAAGGTGGCGATGATCCCGGTCGACCGCAACATCACGGGCGTCAAGGGTTGCCAGGAGGTCGGGCCGCAGCTCGGTTCCGATTTCGTGCAGCAGGGCCAGCGGGCCGCGGATGCGATGATCAAGGCCACCGGCGGCAACGCCAAGCTCGCCATCCTGCTCGGCGCCTCGGGCGTCAACGTCACCGACGACCGGACGGCCGGCTTCAAGGCCGAGTTGAAGGCCAAGAATGCCACCGGGATTGACGTCATCTTCGAGCAGACCGCTGACTTCACCCGGGAGAAGGGCAAGTCGGTCACGGAGACCTTGCTGCAGGCCCACCCGGATGTCACTGCGATCTACGCCGAGAACGACGAGATGGGCCTCGGGGCACTTGCGGCCCTCGACGACAAGGGCAAGTCCGGCATCGACAAGGTGCACATCGTCTCGATCGACGGCACCAAGGGCGCAGTGCAGGCCATCGTCGACGGCAACTTCGACGCCGTCATCGAGTCGAACCCGGCCTTCGGCCCGGCAGCCTTCACGGCTCTGAACGACTATGTCAATGGCGCCGGTGCGCCCGCGGTCACGATTACAACGGACAACCAGTACGACAAGAGCAACGCCCAGGCCGCGCTCGACAACGGCACCGCGTACTGAGCTGACGATTCCCGCTGCCCGGCGTTGCTTGCACAGAATGCCGGGTAGCGGGAAATCTGCTGTCAGACAGACGCAAAGCATGACGACGTATAGCCGAATTGTGGAGGACAGGGTCGAGTGAGCGCAGTACAGGCGAAGGAACCGACGCTCTCGGTGCGCGGGATTACCAAGAGTTTCGGCGGTGCGCTCGCCCTGAGCGGCGTCGACCTGGATCTGTTTCCGGGCGAGGTGCACGCCCTGGTCGGTGAGAACGGGGCCGGCAAGTCCACGCTGATCAAGCTGGTCACCGGCGTCTACCAACTCGACGAGGGGCAGGTCCTGCACAACGGGGCCGAAGCACATTTCCCGTCGCCGCGTGAGGCCCAGCTGGCTGGAATCCAAACGATCTACCAGGAGGTGCACCTCGCGCCGCAGCTGTCGATCGCCCGCAACGTGTTCCTCGGCCGCGAGCAGCACACCCGCTTCGGCGGGCTGGATCTCCGGCGGATGAACCGCGAAGCGGCACAGCTGCTGGATCGTTACGGCATTGCCGCCGACGTCAAGCGGCCCCTCGGCGAACTTGGTCTGGGCATCCAGCAGATGGTGGCGGTGGCCAGGGCCGTGTCGACCGAGGCCTCCGTGGTGATCATGGACGAACCAACATCGTCGCTGGAACCGCGGGAGGTGGACCGACTGCTCGACGTGGTCGGTCTATTGAAGCAGCATGGTGTTGCCGTGGTCTACGTATCGCACAAGCTGGACGAGGTGTTCCGGGCCTGCGACAAGATCACGGTGCTACGGGACGGTGGGCTGGTGTGGACCGGCCCGACCGCCGAAACGACGCGACGGCAGCTGATCTCGCGCATGCTGGGCCGAGAGGCGGGTGACATCGTGAGCGGTGGCCGGACCAAACTGGGTGGCCGCAAGGCCGTTGTCGATGAGGCGCCGATCCTCACAGCCAGTCATATGAATCGCAAGTTCGTTCTCGAGGACATCTCGGTAGTCGTCCATCCCGGCGAGATCGTCGGGCTGGCAGGGCTTCTCGGCTCAGGCCGCAGTGAGACAGTGAAGGCCATCTTCGGGGCGCTGCCGCTGGACTCCGGCTCGGTGGAGGTGGGCGGCCACCCGATGGGCCGGTCCACCCCGGCCTCCCGGATCAGGGCTGGTGTGGCCATGCTGCCCGAGGATCGAAAACTCGAGGGCATCATCCCTGAACTCTCCATCCGCGACAACATCGCGCTGGCCGCTCTCCCGCAACTCTCTTCCGGCGGATTCATCTCCCGCCGCAAGCAGTCCGACATCGTGGATGTCTTCATGAAGCGGCTGCGCATCAAGGCTTCCAGCGCCGACCAGCGCGTCTCGGAGCTGTCCGGCGGCAACCAGCAAAAGGTGCTGTTGGCCCGGTTGTTGTGCCTCAATCCGAAGGTACTGCTCCTGGACGAGCCCACCCGCGGGATCGACGTCGGCGCCAAGGCCGAGGTGCAGAGCCTTGTCGCCGAACTGGCCGAGAAAGGGCTTGGCGTGGTGTTGATCTCGTCCGAACTGGAGGAAGTGGTCGAGGGCTCGGATTCGGTGCTGGTGTTGCGCGACGGGGCCTGCCTGGGCACGCTGTTCGGCGACGACATCACCGAGGACGCCATCATGAACATGATCGCCGGAGCAGCGGCCGAGGAGATCGACGTGGTGGCGACATGACCGCGACACTGACCCCGAAGTCAACCGAGTCAGGTGGGTTCCGGCCGAAAGCCGGCTGGGGCCAATGGACCCGGGAACGTGGCGTCTACGTGGCCCTCGCGGTACTGGTCCTCTACAACGTTGTGTTCACCGCGCATTTCAACCAATGGGACACCGTCACTCTGCTGTTCGCCCAACTGCCGCCCATCCTGTTGGTCTCGCTGGGCATGGCCTTGGTCATCGGTACCGGTGGCATCGACCTGTCGGTGGGCGCGACCATGGCCATCGCCAGCGCGGTGCTGGCCAAGTTCGTCGCTCCCGCTTCCAGCAACGGCTTCGGCAGTTCGATCTTCATCGCCATCACCCTGGGCATCCTGGCCGGGCTCGCCGTTGGCGTCTTCAACGGTGTGGTGGTCGCGGTGGCCAAGGTCCAGCCCATCGTCGCGACGCTGAGCATCCTGGTCGCCGGCCGCGGGATCGCGCTGGTCATCACCGGCGGTGCGCTGGTCGAGCTCTTCGTGCCCTTCCTCAAGGTGGTGCGGCAGGGCGAGCTGTTCGGCATCCCCTACGTCATGTGGGTGGCGGCAATTTTCGTGGTGATCGTCACGGTCCTGGTGCGCCGCACCGCCTTCGGCTATCGGTTGGTGGCCATCGGTGGCAACCTGCGGGCCAGCGTGCTGGCCGGGATCCCGGTGCGCCGCACGCTGATCACGGTCTATGCGATCAGCGGAGTGCTCGCGGCCATTGCCGGTGAGATCGCCACCGCGAGACTCCGAGCCAGTGATCCCTCCTACATCGGCCTGTTGGTCGAGCTCTCCGCAATCACCGCTGTCGTGGTCGGCGGCACTCCGCTCTCCGGTGGCCGGGTACGCATCCTGGGCACCGTCGCCGGCGTCGTCCTGATGCAGATGCTGCAGACCACCCTCGTCGCCCACAACATCCCGGATTCGGTATCGCAGATGGTCGAGGCCGTCATCATCGTCGCCGCGGTCTATCTCCAGCGAACATCCAGGAGCAGCACATGAGTACGTCCGATCCCATCCTGAAGAAGGGCGAACTGCCGCCCCGACCAGAGACCGAGACCGTCCACGTCGTACCGGATGTCGAACGGAGCGCCGCAGCCGGTGCCGCCAGGGCGCGAGCGTTGACCTCGCTGATCTCCCGCAACGGTGCGGTGGCCGTCCTGGTGCTGGTGATGGTGATCGGTGCGATCACCGTGCCGACGTTCGCCACTGTGGACAACCTGACCAACACCGCACTGGCCGCGTCGTTCCTGGCCATCATCGCGGCCGGGATGACCTTCGTCATCATCTCGGGCGGCATCGACCTGTCGGTCGGTTCGGTCTACGCGCTGGCCGTGATTCTGTCGGCCGACATGTCGAAATACGGCTCCGCAGCAGCCATTCTCGTGCCCATCGCCGCGTGTGTGCTGGTCGGATTCATCCAGGGCATCATCATTGCCCGGCTCGGTTTGCCGCCGTTCATCGTCACCCTGGCCGGCCTCACCTTCGTCCGCGGACTGGTCTTCTTCATCACTGACGAAGGCAACAACCACCCGTCGGTACCAGGCCACAAGTTCTTCGAAACGCTGGGCACGGGCAGCCTGCTGGGCGTGGGCAATCCGGTCTGGATCGCGCTGATCGTGTTCGCCATCGGCTGGTGGGTGCTCAATCGAACCGCCTTCGGCCAGGCCGTTCAGGCGGTGGGCGGCAACGACGTGGCTGCCGGCCTGATGGGCCTCCCGGTTGGCCGGACCAAGACCATGGTCTACGTGATCAGCGGGCTCTGCGTCGGCGTCGCCGGCGTGCTCTCCACGGCCCTGTCGGGCGGTGGGCAGGAGGCCAGAGTCGGTAATGCGTACGAACTATCGGCCATCGCCGCGGTCGTCATCGGTGGCACACTGCTGTCCGGCGGCGTGGGCTCGATGGTCGGCACGTTGGCGGGCATCGCCCTGCTCTACGTGATCCAGAACCTCATCGTCCAGGGGTTCAACCTGAACAGCTACGTGCAGCAGGTGGTCAGCGGTTTCTTCCTGCTGATCGTGGTGGTACTACAGGCCCTGCTCTCCCGCCGATCGCGGGCCGCCTGACGCACTCCGTCCGAGCGAGAGTGCAGCCAGCAGCTGATTGGGCCTGCTGACTGCACTCTCCCTGTTCGGGTCAGGCGGAAAGCTCTCCGGCGATGAACCTCTCCACGTTGTCGCGGGCCTGGTCGTCCGGGAACTGGATCGGCGGGGACTTCATGAAGTACGAGGACGCCGAGGTCAGCGGCCCGGCGATGCCACGGTCCTTGGCGATCTTGACCGCGCGAACGGCGTCGATGATGACGCCGGCCGAGTTCGGCGAGTCCCAGACCTCGAGCTTGTACTCGAGCGCCAGCGGGACGTCACCGAAGGCCTTGCCCTCCAAGCGCACGTAGGCCCACTTGCGGTCGTCCAGCCACGCGACGTAGTCCGAGGGACCGATGTGCACGTTGCGGGCGCCGAGATCCCGGTCCACCTGGGAGGTCACGGCCTGCGTCTTGGAGATCTTCTTGGACTCGAGGCGATCTCGCTCGAGCATGTTCATGAAGTCCATGTTGCCGCCGACGTTGAGCTGCATGGTGCGCTCCAGCAGCACGCCGCGGTCCTCGAACAACTTGGCCAGCACCCGGTGGGTGATGGTCGCACCCACCTGGGACTTGATGTCATCGCCGATGATGGGAAGACCCGCGGCGGTGAACTTGTCGGCCCACTCCTTGGTCCCGGCGATGAACACCGGCAGGGCGTTGACGAAGGCGCAACCCGCGTCGATCGCGCACTGCGCGTAGAACTTCGCCGCGTGCTCGGATCCGACGGGCAGGTAGCAGACGACCACGTCGACCTGGGCCGCCTTCAATGCGGCAACCACGTCCACCGGCTCGGCGTCGGACTCGGAGATCATCTCGCGGTAGTACTTGCCGAGACCGTCGAGGGTGTTGCCGCGTTGCACGATGACGCCGGTCGGCGGCACGTCGGCGATCTTGATGGTGTTGTTCTCCGACGACGAGATCGCCTCGGCCAGATCGAACCCGACCTTCTTGGCGTCGACGTCGAACGCAGCGACGAAATGCAGGTCGGACACGTGATAGTCGCCGAACTGGACGTGCATCAGGCCGGGTACCCGGGAGGCGGGGTCCGCGTTGCGGTAGTACTCCACCCCCTGGACCAGTGATGACGCGCAGTTGCCGACGCCGACGACGGCGACGCGGATGGGATGCGAACCCATGATGGGTCTCCTTCTCTTGGCGGACCCACTCGATTGTCGAGCGTTCCGGGTTGGGGGTGTTGAGCTGGTGATGGGGGGGTGGTCGTGCTGCTGTCGGCGCCCGGTCAGGGTGCCGAATCCTTGGTGTGGCTTTCTTTCTCGATCAGCTCGTTGATCCACCGGACCTCGCGATCGGTTGATTCCAGTCCGAGTTGTCGGAGCTGGTCGGTGTAGAGGTCCATCCGGCCGGCCGCCTTGCTCAGCGCGGCGCTGAGCCCGTCCCGCCTGGTCTCCAGCCGTCGACGTCGGCTCTGCAGAATGCGCAGCCGGGCCTCGGAACTGGTCCGCGAGAAGAACGCCAGATGGATCTCGAAGCCGTCGTCGGAGGAAGCCTGCGGCCCGGAGTCGGCCAGCAGATCAGCCAGCTTCTCCTTGCCTTCGGCAGTCAGTCGATAGACGACCCTGGACCTCTTGGACGTCAGTGGCACGGCGTCCAAGTCGATCTCCGCAGGATCGGAGGTGATGTCACCGTCATCCTGCAGACGCCGAAGCGTCGGGTACAGCGAGCCGTACGAGAACACGCGCAGCGAACCGATCGTGGTGCTCAGTTTCTGTCGCAACTCGTAGCCGTGCATGGGCGAATCGGCCAGCAGTCCCAGGATCGCCAGCTGGAAGACGGACCGCGATTCCAGCTTCTTTTCGTTGGCCATCCTCCACCTCTCATGGGGCTGCTGAGCGGATGATCCGCTGCTGTCGGCAGGTTGACAAACCTGCTCATATGTCAATCTGAGTATCGCTACGATACATCTGTCGGTCGCGTGCCCACGACCAGGATCCGCTGTGAGCTGCGTCGCTTTCACCCCGGCCGGGCAACCGCCGTGCTGAACCCTCAGCAGGCCGTCTGACGTGCGGTTATAGCGACGGGGGACGCCAGAGATCGGGGCGGAATGTCCCCGCGTAGGCTTGTTGAATGCGGACTCAGCGAGGATTGGTGGACTACGCGCTGCAGCGTCGTGCGCTGCTCGCCGAGGTGATGTCCGGTCGTACCGGCGTCACTGAAGTCTGCGACGCCACGCCGTATCTGATCAGGGCGGCCAAGTTCCACGGCGTGCCAACGGACGTGAGTTGCCCGGTGTGCCGGAAGGAGCCGCTGACCCACGTCTACTGGGTCTATGGCGACGAGATCAAGCACATGGCCGGCTCCGCACGCCAACCGCCCGAACTCGAGAAAATGGCCACCAGCTTCGGCGAGTTCTCCGTCTACCAGGTCGAGGTCTGCCGCACCTGCTCGTGGAATCACCTGGTCGCGTCGTTCGTGATGGGGTTCAAGGGCGAGCAGGCGCCAAGGCGGCGCCGGGCGGCCAAGTAGTCTCGCAGTCGCGCTGATCCTTGCGGGCGCGAGACGAGAAAGGCCGAACTCCCGATGGCAGCCGATCCGACCGACGCCTGGTTCCGGAGCGCGGTGGTTTATCAGATCTACCCGCGCAGCTTCGCCGATTCCGACGGCGATGGGATCGGCGATCTGGCCGGGATCAGCAGCCGGGTCGATTATCTGGCGGACCTGGGCGTCGACGTCATCTGGCTGTCACCGGTCTACCCGTCCCCCCAGGACGACAACGGTTACGACATCAGCGATTATCAGAACATCGACCCGCTCTTCGGGTCACTGGAGAGCTTCGACCAGCTGCTCGCCGCGGTGCACGACCGGGGGATGAAGCTGGTGATGGACCTGGTGGTCAACCACACCTCGGACGAGCATCCCTGGTTCGTCGAATCACGCTCGGCCGCCGACAATCCGAAGCGGGACTGGTACTGGTGGCGCCCGCCCCGAGCGGGCATGACGGCCGGCCAGCCCGGGGCCGAGCCGACCAATTGGGATTCGTTCTTCTCGGGCTCGGCCTGGCAGCTCGACGAGGCGACGGGCGAGTACTACCTACACCTGTTCTCCCGCAAACAGCCTGACTTGAATTGGGAGAAGCCGGAAGTCCGCCAGGCGATCTACGCGATGATGCGTTGGTGGCTGGACCGCGGAGTCGACGGCTTCCGGATGGATGTCATCAACATGATCTCCAAGGACATCGCGTTGCCCGACGGGATCGCCCTCGGCGGGGGACAGGTCGGTCCGGAGCACTTCCTGAACGGACCGCGGATCCACGAATTCCTGCACGAGATGCACGAAGAGGTATTTGCCGGCCGGGATGGGCAGTTCCTGACGGTGGGGGAGATGCCCGGGGTCACCGTAGAGCAGGCCGTGCTGTACACCGATCCGGCGCGGGCCGAGGTGGACATGATCTTCCAGTTCGAACACGTCGGGCTGGATCAGGCCGCTTCGAAATGGGAGCACCGGCCGTTGCGGTTGACGGACCTGAAGGCCAGCCTCGGTCGGTGGCAGGCCGGCCTGGCCCAGGTCGGCTGGAACAGCCTGTACTGGAACAACCATGACCAGCCGCGGGCCGTCTCCCGGTTCGGCGATGACGGTGCCTACCGGGTGCGTTCGGCGAAAGCGCTGGGCACGGTGCTACATCTGCACCGTGGCACGCCCTATGTCTACCAGGGCGAAGAGATCGGGATGACGAACTATCCCTTCTCTGCCATCGAGGATTTCCGCGACATCGAATCGCTCAGCCACTACGCCGAAGCCGTCGCCGCCGGGCAGGATCCCGCTGTCGCACTGGAGGCACTGCGCGGGCCGAGCAGGGACAACGCGAGAACGCCCATGCAGTGGGATGATTCGGCGCAAGCGGGATTTACCACGGGTACGCCTTGGCTCAAGGTCAATCCGAACTATCCGGAAGTGAACGCGGCGGCCGCGGGCAAGGATCCAGACTCCGTGCTCGCGCACTATCGGAAGCTGATCTGCTTGCGCCACGAGGAATCTGCAGTGGCCAACGGCGACTTCCAGATGGTGTTGGCTGACGATCAACAGATCTACGCGTTCACCCGCCGCCTCGACGACACCGAACTGCTGGTGCTGGCCAACCTTTCCGGTGAAACAGCCGACCCAGGGCCACTTCCGGACTGGGGCGACGCCGAGGTGCTGATCACCAATGTCAGTAAAGGTTCGCCGGGAACGCTGCAACCGTGGGAGGCCACGGTGCTTCGCCGCACCGTCTCGCCCTAGCGCTGGAGCAGGCGGGATCCGTTGTGGTGCAACACTGCCCGCAACCAGTCATCCCCCAACTGCAGATCGACCAAGGCCTGGATCTGAGTGGCGTACGGGTGCGGGATGTTCGGGAAGTCCGACCCGAGCACCACCCGATCACCGAGCGCGCCCAGCCGCGGTACCAATTCGGTGGGAAACGGTGCCAGCCGGTTCAGATAGTCGGTGAACGCCATCGTGGTGTCCAGATGCACGTTCGGGTACGCCTCGACCAGGTCGAGGAACTCGGCGTACTCCGGTGATCCAGCGTGCGCCACCACCAGGGTCAGCTGCGGGTGGCGAGCCAGCACCTCGCCGATCGGCCCCGGCCCCGTGAACGGGCCGGGAAACGGCCCACTGCCGCAATGGCAGACCACGGGGATGCCGGCCTCGGCCAGCAGACCCCACACCGGATCGAGGAGCTCGTCCCGTGGGTCGTAGGCGCCGACCTGCAGGTGCGACTTGAACACTCGAGCTCCGCGGTCGAGGGCATCGGCCACATAACCCAGCACACCGGGTTCCGGAAAGAACGTCGCCGAGGGCACGCAGCCCCGGGTGGTGGAGCCGAAGTCCAGCGCCCAGTCGCCCAGCCACTCGGCCATCCCGGCCTTGTGCGGATAGACCAGTGCGCTGTGCCCGATCACGCCCAGGCGGCGCAGCGTGTCGAGCCGCTCCTGTTCGCCGGTCCGGTAGGCGATCGGCCACGTCAGGCCGGGCGCCACATCACCGACCCGGTCGAAGTAGTCCCACACCTTGCGGAGCACGTTGCCCGGCATGAAGTGCACATGGATGTCGACCAGACCAGGGAGTCCGAGTCCGGCCACATAGGCCGGCAGGGCGTCGTCGTCGAGCACTCCCGGATACTGCCAAAGCGGCCGCGGGCGTGGTACAGCGGGCGCAGGCGATGCAGCGACCGGCCAGGACACGCCGGGCTCACGGGAACCCCAGTAGCATCGCGCCGTGGACGATCGCGGACAGCAGCCGACCGGTGACGAACCGGCGGCCCGGACAGAGGACGCGATATCAGCGCTGCCCGCCGCGCATGACGGCGCCGCGACCGGCGGGTCCGTGTCGCTGACCAAGACCGGTGATGCGGTGTTCAGCGAGGCCGAGTTGGCCGCCGCGGTTGACGATCCGGACGAGGATGACGACGGCGGCGAGGGCAAGCTGCCCCGCTCCGCGTCCCTCTCGCCCAGCGAGCGGGTGATCCCGACCTGGACCGACCCGACGGTTCGGCGAGCGTCCGAGGTCATCGGTGGCCCCCTGGGGCGTCACGCCATCGTCGGGCGGGCGGCCTGGCTGACTCCGCTACGGGTCTGCCTACTGATGGCCATCATGATTCTGATCTTCGGTTGGCTGTTCAAGTCGGCCTGCATCCAGCAGGGCCCGAACGGGGCGGGAGGAGTGACGCTCGACCAGAGCGGCCAGCGCCCGTGGATCACCGGCTGTTACAACGACGTCGTCCCGCTCTACGGCAGCCACAAACTCGACACCCAGTCGTTGCCCTACAAGACGTCGTGGACGGACAACGGGACGGTGCACTACATGGAGTACCCGGTCGTCACCGGTTACTTCATGTGGGCCATGTCCGAACTGGCCAAGTTCTATGTCAAGTTCGCCGGCAACGTCGGCCTGCCGGTGCCGCTGGACGTCGCCGCCTACTTCACCATCGGCGCGATCATCCTCGGCGGTTTCTACCTGTGGGCGGTGGCCGCGACGGCTCGGATAGCCAGGCGACGCGTGTGGGACGTCGCCATCATGTGTCTGTCCCCGCTGCTGATCGTCCATGCCTTCACGAACTGGGACCTGCTGGCCATCGGCATGACGGCCGGGGCGATGGTGGCCTGGGCCAGAGGGCGGCCGGTGCTGGCCGGCGCGCTCATCGGGCTCGGCACCGCGACGAAGCTGTATCCGGTCTTGCTGCTCGGACCGATTCTGCTGCTCTGTTTCCGGTCCGGAAAATACAATTCCTTCGTCAGAGCCACCGTGTCCGCGGCAGTGGTCTGGCTGGTGATCAACGTGCCGATCATGGCCTTGTACCCAGCCGGCTGGTACGAATTCATCAAGCTCAACTCGCAACGTCCCGCGGAGTACGACTCCTGGTACGCCATCTATACAACGCTGTCCGGCAGCCACGTCTTCGACAATGCCGTCGGCGCCGACTCACCCAAGCTGCTCAACGCCCTGTCCCTCGTGCTGTTCGGCCTGTCCTGTCTGGCCATCGCCTGGTTCGCGCTCTCGTCCCAACGCCGTCCACGCCTGGCCCAGCTGATCTTCCTGGTCGTCGCGTCATTCCTGCTGACCAACAAGGTCTGGTCGCCGCAGTACAGCCTGTGGTTGCTGCCGTTGGTGGTTCTGGCGCTGCCGCGCTGGCGGCCGGTGCTGGCCTGGCAGTTCTCGGAAGTCGTGGTCTGGATGCTGCTGATGTTCTCGTTTGCCGGTGTCGACAACAAGGGCCTGTCGATCTACCCGTTCGTCGGAGCGGCCATCCTGCGGGACATCCTGCTACTTGTCCTGGTGGTACGGGTGATCAGGGAGATCCAACGCCCGGCCGATGATCTGGTCCGGATGGCGGGCGACGACGATCCGTCCGGCGGCATCTTCGCGAACGCACCCGACGTGTTCGTGCTGCCGTCGATCGTCCAGCTCTGGAAGGACCGCAAGGCTCCACCAGAGCCGGTCGCGGGCGAGTTGGTCGCGGTGGGCGCAGGTGGTCCGAACCCGGACGACGATCCGGACCCGGATGCGCCCGGCCTGGTCGAGGCGTACCCGGATCAGCGCTGACGGTCGGCGAGCCGGGTCACGAACTTGAGCCCGGACCAGGTGGCATCGATGGCAGCGACCTTGACGTCGACCCGGCCGTTCGCCAGGCCGAACTCCCGAACGGCGTTGTCGGTCAGATCGGTGGCGACGCCCGCGCTCCGCTTCGGCCAGCACACCCAGATCGCACCGGCCGTGGTCTGCGCCTTCTTCGCGATCTCGAACTGTGCGACCAGCGCGCTCCCGTCCGGGCAGAACAGCAGCACGACGTCGTAGCCGGCCCCGGGGCTCCGGTCCACCGGAACGCCGAGCGTCCCGGTGTCGAACGTGAGCGGGTCGCCCAGGACGAGGACCGGCTCGCCGGGCTTGATCCCGAGCTTCTCCGGTAGCGGCGTGCCCGAGTAACCCGCCGGCCGGTCCGTCATCGCGGAATCCTCATGGCCAACGATCTTCTCAGGTTCCGGCCTTCCTGACTCGCGCTCGGCACAGGAACACGACGATGGCACCGAGCACGGTCGCGGTGGTGGTGAAGACGACGGAATGGTTCCAACCGGTCAGCAACGACTGCTGGGGCGTACTCGAGTGCACTGAGGTGGCCATGATCGCGACGATGGTCACTCCCACGGCCGAGCCGACGTAGCGCGCCGTGTTGTTCGCGCCGCTGCCCATGCCGGCCCGCGCGGGCGGCACGCTGGCCACTGATTCGCGGCCGAGGGCTGCGTTGATGACGCCACTGCCGAGTCCGCAAATGACCAGGCCGGGCAGCGCCTGGAATACGGACGAGCTCGGTTGCAGCCAGCCCATGCTCGCCTGCCCGACGGCGACTACCAGCAGGCCGATGACGAACTGCAGTCGGCCCGACAGGCGCAGGTGTCGGGCTCCGAGGGACGTCAGCACGCTGACCCCCGACCAGCCGAGCAGTAGCAGCGCCGCCGTCATCTCCGTCTTGTCCAGCCCGCGCTGCAGCACGGTGGAGAAGAACGACATCTGGGCGATGACGCCCAATCCGGTGGCCAGGGCGGCGACATTGACCGCGACGAAGGCCGGGTTGCGGAACAGCGCCGGATCCAGCATGGGCGCCGCAGATCTGAACTCGACGAGTGCGAACGCGGTCAACAGGACCACGCCCCCGATGACGAGGGTAAGGACGTCCGGCTGCCCGATGCCGGATTTTCCGAGTGTGAGTCCGGCGATCAAGGCAGCTAGTCCGGTACCGAGCAGGGTCACGCCGGCCCAGTCGATGGGTTTGCGGTGGTCGGCCCGCGACTCGACCAGTAGTCGCCGGCCGGCGATGGCCAGCACCGCGGCCATCAACGCGGTCAGCCAGTAAGCGGCCCGCCAACTGATGACCAGGCCGAGACTGGCCGCCAGCAACGGACCGACGGCGATTCCCGCCGCCGAGCGCGGCTCCCCAGATGCCCGACGCCTTGACCCGCCCCGGCCCCGGCGGAAACTGGTGGCTGATCAGCGCCAGGCTGCAGGCGATGATCGCAGCGGCGCCGATGCCCTGGAAGACCCGGCCGATGATCAGTTCGACGGAGCCGACCGCGGTGGCACACGGGATGCTGGCCAGCGCCAGAACGACGCCGCCGAGCACGAACACCCGGCGCCGGCCGAGGTCATCGGCGATGGCACCGGAGGTGAGCAGGGCGATCGCCAGTCCCAGGCTCATCGAGCTGAGGATCCAGGCCTGCGCTGCCGGTCCCGCATGCAGGCTCTTGGCGGTGTCAGCCAGTGACGCCACCGGCGTGGTGAAGGCGATCAGCGAGATGAAGGTCCCGGCGGCCGCGACCCAGAGTGTGCGGCCGGCGGTCTTCGTCGGAGCCGTGTCGATGGTCACCTGCGTTGTCAACACCAATCCAGCAGGGGCGATTCCGGCTCGGCCGAAATCTTCAGGAAGCCGCGGCCGCCAGGGTCGACGTGTCGATGACGAACCGGTACCGGACGTCGCTAGCGACCACTCGTTCATAGGCGGCGTTGATCTGGTCCGCGGAGATCACCTCGATGTCGGAGCCAAGGCCGTGCTGGGCGCAGAAGTCGAGCATCGCCTGCGTTTCCGCGATCCCGCCGTTCTTGGTACCGGCCAGCCGACGGCGGTTGGTCAGCAGCGAGCCGGCATCGAACTCGCTCGGCTTGTCCGGTAGTCCGGCGACGACGAAGGTGCCATTGCGGTTCAGCAGCGAGAGGTATTGGTTGAGGTCAAGGTTGACCGACACGGTGTTGATGATCAGGTCGAAGGTGTTCTTGAGGATTTCGAACGTTGCCGGATCGGTGGTGGCGTAATGGTGGTCCGCGCCGAACCGTTCGCCATCAGCCTTCTTGGCCAGACTCTGGCTCAGCACGGTGACCTCAGCGCCCATGGCGTGGGCGATCTTCACGCCCATGTGCCCGAGACCGCCCATCCCGACGATCGCGACCTTGCTGCCCGGACCGACTTTCCAGTGGTTCAGCGGGGAGAACAGGGTGATCCCGGCACAGAGCAGCGGAGCTGCCTCGTCCAACTCGATGCCCTGCGGGATGGACAACACGTAGTTCTCGTCGACGACGACGGCGGTCGAGTATCCGCCGTAGGTCGGGTTGCCCTCGCGGTCGAGCGCGTTGTAGGTCCCCGTCTCACCCTCGGCGCAGTACTGCTCCTCGCCGGCCAGACAGTTCTCGCACTCGCGGCAGGAGTCCACGAAGCATCCGACGCCGACGCGGTCGCCGACCTGGTACTTCGTCACCCCCGGCCCGATCTCGCTGACCAGACCGGCGATCTCGTGCCCGGGCACCATGGGGAAGATCGCGTCGCCCCACTCCTCGCGCGCCTGATGGATGTCGGAATGGCAGATACCGGCGAACTTGATGTCGATGAGGACGTCGTGTTCACGCAGGTCACGGCGGGTGATCGTGGTCGGCTCGAGCTTGGCGTTGGCGGTGGGCGCGGCGTAGGCGGGGACGGTCAGCATGCCCGTAATTCTGCACCGGGTGTGACCGGGCAAAGCACCGTGGGACTGTGCAACCGCACCCGAGCCCCGCGCCCCGCGCCCGCGCGCCGCGCACAGCGACCGGTATGACTTCGCGTGACTCGTAGCACCGTCGACCGTCATACGGGTGGGGTTGGCGTACTACCAATGCCCCACCGGCCATCCCGTCGCGGCACCCGTAGCACCCAGCGACACCGGTAGTACCGCCAGCCGTCCTACGGGTCGCTTCGGGTGCTACGAGTCGACCGCCCGGCGCCGCCCAGCGCCACCCGGCAAGCGCGGACCCGCGAGCATTTGGGCTGGTCGCGTCCCTGCTGGTAACCTAGAACAGTTGTGCTGCGCCCGCCGACGTCGGCGGGCTCTTTCATGTTCTGGGTTCAGCAGTCAAAGCGCCCGGGAACACGAAGGCCGGCACGGCATCCTCCTGCCGCGGAAAGACCACGGCCGACGAGTCCATAGGAGGTGCACGTGAGCGTATCCACCACGCCGCGTCACTACGAGTTGTTGCTCATCCTCGATCCCAACCTCGACGAGCGAACTGTTTCGCCGTCGATCGACACGTTCCTGAACGTCGTCCGCCAGGGCGGCGGCAGCGTCGAGAACGTCGACATCTGGGGCAAGCGCCGGCTGGCGTTCGAGATCAGAAAGAACCCCGAAGGCATCTACGCCGTCATCAAGGTGACCGCTCAGTCCGCCGTCGTCGACGAGCTGGATCGTCAGCTGAACCTGAACGAGTCCGTGCTGCGCACCAAGATCACGCGCACCCCGGAGAAGATCCGCGTCCGCCGCACTCGTAACAACAAGAAGTAGGTCCGGACATGGCAGGCGACACCGTCATCACTGTGGTTGGCAATCTCACTGCCGACCCGGAGTTGCGTTTCACCGCCTCCGGCGCAGCCGTCGCCAACTTCACCGTTGCGTCGACTCCGCGGACCTTCGATCGCGGCACCAACGAGTGGAAAGACGGCGAGGCCCTCTTCCTGCGCTGCAACATCTGGCGGCAGGCAGCCGAGAACGTGGCGGAGTCCCTCACCAGGGGCTCCCGCGTGATCGTCTCCGGTCGGCTCAAGCAGCGCTCCTTCGAAACGAAGGAAGGCGAGAAGCGCACCGTCATCGAGCTCGAGGTCGACGAGATCGGCCCATCGCTCCGCTATGCAACGGCGAAGGTCAACCGCGCGAACCGCGGACCTGAGTCTTCGGGTGGCGGTGGAGGCTACGGTTCCGGCGGTTCCGGCGGCGGAGGAAACTCCGGCGGCGGTGGCTACTCGGGTGGCGGTTCCGGCGGACGTTCGTCCGGCGGCAGCGCTCCAGTCGACGACCCCTGGGGCTCAGCGCCTCCGGCCGGCGGCGGCGGTTACTCGGACGAGCCGCCCTTCTAAACGTCGGTTTGGAGCTCGCTCCGCCCGGCTCGATCTCGAACAACAACTCAAATCATCACCGGCAGCACTCATGGTTGCCGGTCGTTTCCTGGAGAAACAATGCCCAAGCCCCCAGTACGGAAGATCAAGAAGAAGGTCTGCGCCTTCTGCAAGGACAACGCAGCCCCCATCGATTACAAGGACACGAACCTGCTGCGCAAGTTCATCTCCGATCGCGGCAAGATCCGCGCCCGCCGAGTCACCGGCAACTGCACCCAGCACCAGCGCGACGTCGCAACGGCCGTCAAGAACGCCCGCGAAGTCGCCCTGCTGCCGTACACCTCGACCGCGCGATAAGGAAGGGACAACTCATGAAGCTGATTCTCACCGCTGACGTTCCCAACCTGGGCGCTCCCGGCGACATCGTCGAGGTTCGCGACGGCTATGGCCGCAACTTCCTGCTGCCGCAGAGCAAGGCCATCGTCGCCACCAAGGGCGCCGAGAAGCAGGTCGCGACCATCAAGCGCGCCCAGCTGGCTCGCGAGATCCGCGGCACCGAGCACGCCAACGAGGTCAAGCAGGCGCTCGAGAAGCTGACCGTCTCGATCGCCGCCCACACCACGGGTGACGGCACCAAGCTGTTCGGTTCCATCACCTCGATCGACGTGGCCGCGGCCATCAAGGCGGCCGGCGGACCCTCCGTCGACAAGCGCTCCATCGACACCGGCGGACACATCAAGTCCGTTGGCTCGCACCCGGTGTCGGTCAAGTTGCACCCGGGCGTCACCGCCAACGTCACGCTCGTCGTCAAGGCCGGCTGACCCACAGTACGCACTGCTCGAGGGCGGCCACGGGATTCCCGTGGCCGCCCTTCGGCATGTCGGGGGGCGCACCACCGTATGACGCGGGCGCAGCTGTAGCACTGTCGGCGGTGCTACCGGTGCCGTGGGGTGCTACCGGTGCTGTGGGGTGCTACAGGTGGGGACCGCGCTGAGCCGGTCTACCGGCGCACCGGCGATCGACGTCAGGGGTGCTCGTCGTCCAGGTCGATCGACGGCAGGTCGCTCTCGCCGTCGAATTCCGGCTGCTCGGCCGGGGTTGCCGCCGCCCAGATCGCCGGCCCGATGTGGGTACGGCCGGCGTGCCAGGCCACGATGTCCAGTGCGCGGAGCGTGGTGATCACCGGACCCTGGGTCAAGCCGGCAACCTCCTCGAAGAACTCCTGTTCCGTGGTGAGGTCGTCGATGATCGCCTGGCCGAGCAGTGGCAGGAAGTCGCGCCAGGTGCGCTTGCGGTCCTTGGCGACGGGTGCGTCGTCCGCGCCGCGGTAGCAGTAGTCGACGAACCGGTCGTAGAGCGGAATGAATGCCGGACGCTTGCGGTGCATGACCTTGGCCAGGATCGATCCGCGGGCGTTGACCGGAAGGTCGTCGGAGTCGAGCACGGCGAAGAGGTCACCCAGCAGCGCCAACTCCGACGGCCCGGCCTCGACCAGGCGCGCGTCCAGCGGCACCTTGACCAGCCAGTTCTCCAGGTGCGGCCGGATCCCCTCGAGGGCATAGAACGTGCGTGAGTTCATTTCGGCATTGAGCAGCACAGGGGCGACGAAATCGGCGTCACTGACCAGCCAAGGGCCACCCTCGGAGCCGAACGAGTCGTAGGCCGGGTAACCGAAGCGGTCACGACGACTCAGGTAGACGCGGGCGGACTCCAGGGCCGATTCGCGGTCGATGGCCACCCCACCGATCCGCAGGGCTTGCGTCGCTTCGATCACCTTGGGGGCTCCTCACTTCGCCGGCAGTGCCTGACGCTCGCGCGGCTACCCGGTCCGGGAGTGCCTGCCGCAGTTGCGCCGCCAGCCTAGAAGACTCGTCCGGAGCGGTTCCGCTAGCCCCGGCCCTTGTCGCTGGGTTCGGGGCAGCTAGGCGCGCGGACCGATCGTGGCGGCAGACAGGTCGGCTGCCACCTCTGCGGGCCACTCGGTCAGTGGCCCATGAGAAGCTGCAGCGGCCAGCGTGACGATCAAACCGCGGATGAAAATCGCGGTGTGCTGCCACTCTTCGACCGCAACGCACCCGATTCCCATTGCCTTGACGGGATAGTCGTTGCCGCCCTCGTCCAGACGGTCGCCCACGAATAGGATGTCGTCGTTGGTGAGGCCCAGTTTGGCCTTGATCTTCTCCATGCCGTAGGCCTTGTCGACGCCTTTGCGCGTCACGTCGACGGAGGTCGAACCGCCGCCGCGTACCTCCAGTTCGGGAACCCTCTCAGCGACGTACTGACGCAGCAGCTCCTTCTTGGCCCCGGTCGGATCCCACTTCTTCTTCGCGTCGACCGGCGCCTCCTGACCGAGCGCCGAGAAGGTGATCTGGCTGCCGCGGTCCTCGATGATCGGTCCCCAGGTCTGCGTTTCCCACAGACCAAGTTCGACCGCACCCTCAGTGAGGGCTTTCGTGACGGCGGCCTTCTGGGCGTCGGTCAGCTCCTCCGAGTACACCTGCGACCAGTCGGACCCGGACCACTCGTAGTACTGGGTTCCGCAGGTTGGCATGAGGTGCAGCCGCGCCAGATCCGGCCCGGCCTCGAGTTGGGTCAGCACCTGCATGGAAAACTGCTCGAAACGTCCCCCGGAGATGATGCAGACCGGCACGAAACGGATCAGCTCCGTCAGCAGGTAGGCCATTTCCGGATCGACGCGGGACTTCGACGGCGCCAAGGTGTCATCGAGGTCGAACGCGACCAGACGTATTTCGTTCATCAAATCCTCATCTACGAGCCCTGCGGCTAACGTTCTGACCGCAGGGATGTTACTAGATTTGTCGTCCCTGATCGGTTCCCCGGAGCGTCTCCGCAGATCAGCGGCTACGACCGGGACGGCGAGCTCGCTGACGATCCCGCGCCGAGCCAGGGAGTGCCGGCCAGGTGGAGGGTCAGCTGACCCGCACCAGCTCCGAACCGACGACAGCCCCGTCGGCAATGTCGAGCATCGCCAGGGTGCCGTGCGGTTGACGTCGCTTGTCGGTGGGCGACCCCGGATTGAGAATTCGCAGGTTGCCTCCGGTCTCGTCCCACGGGATGTGCGAGTGGCCGAATACCACCAGGCCGGCAGTGGGAAAGCGGTGTCGGAGTCGGTCCAGCCGGCCGACGCGAGGTCCGCTGTCGTGAATCATCGCGACGGCCAGGCCGTCGAGGTCGAACTCCAAGGTGTCGACCGCTCCCCAGGCAGCGACGTCCGGCCCGTCGTTGTTGCCCAATACCACCCGGACCGGGGCAAACTCGGCCAGCTCGTCGAGTACGGCCGGCGTGCAGACGTCACCGGCGTGCAGGATCACTTCGGCCGTCCGCAGCTGTTCGGCCACGGCCGGCGGGCACCGCTTCCAGAAACGGGGAGCGTGGGTGTCCGAGAGGACGGCGACGCGCATGGCCTCATCATCGTCCCGGTCGGGCCCGGTTCAGTGGACTATTGGATCCCGGCGGCGATAACGGCGAGAAATTGCTCGGCGGCTGCGTGATCGCCGACGATCGTCGGGTCAGCGGCGATCCGACGGTTCCACAGCCAAGCATCCAGCTCGGCGGCGGGAGCGCTGATGGTGAATGCCGGGTCGGCGGCGAGAGCCTCCCGGCTGACTTCAACTGTCGGGTTGTCGTAGGACTTTCCGGTGTTGGGGCTGGTGCCGGCGAATCGACCGGTGCGCAGGTCCCATCTCGCACCCGTGTCGGTGGCCACCATGCGGCCAACGTGGTCCGCCGGCGTGAACGTCGACCAGGCGGGCCAGCCCCCGTACATGACGGTCAGGATCTCGTCGACCCCGTCGCTGGCCAGTGCGGGGTCCATGGGCGTCGTCCGGTCGGCGACCAGCTCCGCGTCGAGCCGGTGGATGAGTGCCTCGTGCGCCTGCCGACGCCGGATGAAGCCGACCGTGTGGTCGTCGGCCCAGGTCCACACCGGAACGTCGTCGGGGGTGTCGGCGAAAGCCTGCGCCAGGTCCGCGCTGGCCGACCTGAAGCCGTCGAGCAGGTCCTGATAACCGACGTCCGGCTTGACCGCTTCCCGCTCCTCCACCTCCTGCGCGCGGTCCCGCACGATGGCTCCCCAGAAGGTCTGCACTTCGGTGAGGTGCCAGAGCAGGTCTTCGGCCGTCCAGTCGGGACACGATGGAACGGGAGCCCGGGGATCGACGGTCGCCAGGACGCTGTGGAACCGCGCGGATTCCCGCCGGAAGTCAGTCAGATAGTCGAGTTTGTCCACGTCCGAGACGGTAGCGCGACCATACGACAGTCAACCCGAATCCGGGCGGACACCACCCAGATCGACCAACCTGGCCAGGCGGCGCGGCTCGTCGAACCACGGGTCCGCGGCCAGCAGGTGAGGCGCCCGGGCGAAGTGCGGCAGCCTAGATGCCAGCTGTTTCCGGTCCGGGTCCTGCGCCGAGGAACTCGGTCAGCACCTCGACGACCAGTCGGTGGTCGTCGGCCTGGGGCAGGCCGGAAACGGCGACGGTGCCCACTGGGCCGACGCCGGCGACGCTGATCGGAAAGGCGCCGCCGTGCGCGGCGTAGCGGGCCGGGTTGAGCAGGGTGGCCTCTTCAAGACTCTTTCCCGCGGCGGCAAGTCGTCGGCCGAAGAGATACGACGAAACCCCGAAACGTCGGACCAGTCGGCACTTCCGTTCGATCCACGCATCGTTGTCGGCGTTGGAGCCGGCCAGGGCGGCGTGGAACAGTTGCTGCTCGCCGCGTCGGATGTCGATGGCCACCGGTGCGTGGTCGGCTTCCGCTCTGGCTACCAACGCGCATCCCAGACGCCAGGCGTCAGTGTTGTCGAAGGTGTTGAATACCAGGCTGGCCTCTTGTACCTCGATCTCGGCGATCAAACTCTTCAGCGCTTCCTCGGAATTGGTCATGACCATGGATCATCCACGCTCATCAGGAGCGCACGTGCCAGTGAGCCGTCTGCTGCCCGCCGGCTGTCGGTGGTCCGGTGCAGAATCGGGGGATGGCGGAGCTCGTGGAGGCGGTACCCCCCGACCGGGCAGCGACCGCGCCCCGGGTGGTCTCCGGTGGAGTGCCGCGGAGTGGGTCGGTCGGTGAGCTGCCGCTCCGTGACGTCGCGGTAGGCACGTTGCCGACCCCGGTCGGAACGCTGAGCGTCGCTGTCTCCCGTGACGGAGTGGCGGGCGTGTGCTGGGGTGGTCCTGATTGCCTGACGGCTGCCCGCGTGGACGTAGTCAACGAGCCAGGTCGGGTGGCGCCCGTGCTCGACCAACTGTCCGCCTACTTCGCCGGCGAACGCCAGGAGTTCGACCTGCCGTTGGATCTGCGGGGGATGAGCCGTTCGCAGCGGATGGTGCTGCAGACCCTGCACGACTCCGTGCCCTACGGCTCGTCGATCACCTACGGCGAACTCGCTCACCGCTCGGAGACGGGCGTTCCGGCGCGCGGGATCGGCGCAATCATGGGATCCAATCCATTGCCGATCCTGATTCCGTGCCATCGGGTGCTGGCCCAGAACGGGCTTGGTGGTTACAGCGGCGGCCGACCGGGCGAGGGTCTGGAGACCAAACGATGGTTGCTGACCATGGAAGGTGTCCTGCCGCCCCCGCTCGATTGGATCGAGCCGTCGCGCGACGTTCGCGGAGATAAATGAGGCCGCCAAGCCCGGTTGCCGGGAAACGTGCTAACGGCAGTTGACATAGATAACCGTTTGATCACAAAAGGGTGTACGTGAGGTTGAGCCCCCGCTGGCGCGACACGCCGAGGCGAAACGCCGAACGGCTGCGCACAGGTTCTATCCACAAGTGATCCAGCCCACTCGTGGCTCCTGACCTGCATCGACAGCGGTGAATTCGGGAGAACTCCACACGCTGTCCACATTGAGCCGGGTGGCCGACCTGCATCGACGGCAATCCATCCCCAGGTCGTCCCCGGTCTGTTCAGAAGATGTCCACACGGTCATTTGGCGGTGCGAGTTGGGGCGCCTAACGTCCGACTGCGCTCTGGTCATCCGATAGAGCGTGGCGTGGGTCGCCTGTCGGTGGGCCCGGGTAGACAGAGCAGGAAAGCCGGTCATCGAGGTTCGGTGGCGGTCGTATCGAGAACCCGATACGGCGATTCGGGGGGCGGCCTCGAGTAGGGCGTCGCAGTCGGTGGTGCCGGCAGTTGGCCGGGTGATGACGTGACGAAGTGGAGGCGGTACCCAGATGGCGGTGATCGACGACCGGTGGGCAGGATCGACGCCCGGACAGTTCGACCGGCAGCCGCCGCAGGACCTCGCGGCCGAGCAGTCGGTTCTGGGCGGGATGTTGCTGAGCAAGGATGCGATCGCCGACGTCGTCGAGGAACTCAGCGGGGTGGACTTCTACAAGCCGGCCCACGCGACCGTGTACGAGACGATCCTGAATCTGTACGCCCGAGGTGAACCGGCCGACGTGGTGACGGTGGCTGCTGACCTTGAGAAGGCCGGCACGCTACCCCGCATCGGCGGAGCGGTCTACCTGCACACGCTCACCAGCGCGGTACCCACCGCAGCCAACGCGGCGTTCTACGCACAGATCGTGGCGGAGAAGGCCGTGCTGCGCCGCCTGGTCGAAGCCGGCACGCGGATCGTGCAACTGGGCTACGGCGGTAACGAGGGTCAGGTCGGTGGCGGCGAGGTCGACGAGATCGTCGACCGGGCGCAGGCTGAGATCTACGAGGTGACGGAGCGACGCACCAGCGAGGACTATGTAGTGCTGGAGGAACTACTCCAGCCGACTATGGACGAGATGGATGCCATCGCCAGCCGCGGCGGACTTTCGGCCGGTGTGCCAACGGGTTTCGCCGACCTGGACACGCTGACCAACGGTTTCCACCCGGGCCAGATGATCATCATGGCGGCCAGACCTGGCGTGGGCAAATCGACGTTGGCATTGGATGTCGCCCGAAACGCTTCGGTGAAACACCGTTTGACGTCTGTCATCTTTTCTTTGGAAATGAGCAAGACGGAAATCACCATGCGTTTGCTGTCGGCCGAGGCGCAAATTCGATTGGCGGCCATGCGGGCCGGTTCGATGACGGAGCAGGACTGGCAGAAGATTGTCCGCCGGATGAGCGAAATCTCTGACGCCCCTTTGTTCATCGATGATTCGCCGAACATGACGATGATGGAGATCAGGGCCAAGGCGCGCCGGCTGAAGCAGCGGAACGACTTGAAGTTGATCGTGGTCGATTATCTGCAGTTGATGTCGTCGGGCAAAAAGGTGGAATCTCGCCAGCAGGAGGTCTCGGAATTCTCGCGCCAGATGAAATTGCTGGCCAAGGAGCTTGAGGTTCCGGTCATCGCTATCTCTCAGCTGAACCGTGGCCCGGAACAGCGGACCGACAAGCGCCCCATGCTCTCCGACCTCCGTGAGTCGGGCTCGCTGGAGCAGGACGCTGACATGGTCATCCTCGTGCATCGACCCGACGCCTTCGAGTCCGACGACCCGCGCGCGGGCGAGGCGGACCTCATCATCGCGAAGCACAGAAATGGTCCCACCATGACGATCTCGGTGGCCCACCAGCTCCACTACTCGCGATTCACGGATCTCGCTGCCCAGTAGGAACCTGCCGGTGCTCCCGCACCCGGCGTGCGCGTGTCGTCTGCGGTCGGCATGCGGCGCCGATGCGAGCACGGCCATCACTGCCGGTTCGAGGCTCGGTTGGATGCCGCCCGGGCCTCCGGGCAAAAGCGATCCAGCGACGCCAGCCCGCAGCGAACGCTGCCGTGGTGGGCGACTCCACTGCCACCTGTTGAGCGCCGCACCGGCTGGACCTGACCCCGAGCACAGGCGCTGAACAGCCGACCCCCAGCAAGCAACTCGGAGCGGGGCCCCAGCCCATTAGTTCCGTCATAGTCGGTTTAATACGTCTAGTTGGAGCCAAAAAGTCTACCGAAGTGGCCGTATTGAGGCCATTGACAAGCCGAAATAAGCACGGCTAACGTTCCCGGCGTCCACTGCGGACGTAATGCGAGCGCGACGTCACTATCGGTGGCTTTGCGTGCTTGCCCTGTGCCGCAGTCATCGGTGAGGCACGCCAGTTGTCAGAGAGGACGACTTTTCATGCACCATCCACACCGCTCGCGGGCTGGAACCAGGGCGGCGCTATCGCTCACGGTCGCCGCCGCGCTCATGCTGTCCGGAACCTTCGCGGCCTCCGCAGCCACCACCAACCCTGACCCGAGTTCACTCGAGCTCGCCGACGCCCAGCTCTCCAAAGACGCAGCCACCCAGGGCATGGTGCTGCTCGAGAATCACGACAACGCCCTCCCGATCGCCCCGACCACCAACTCCGCGCCGACCAATGTCGCACTGTTCGGAGTAGGTGCCTACGCCACCGTCAAGGGCGGCACCGGCTCGGGCAACGTCAACAACCGCTACACGATCAATGTGCGCACCGGCCTGGAGAACGCCGGCTTCAACGTCACCACCAGTGCCGCGTACTGGACCCCCTTGTCGACGACCTCTGTTGAGCAGCCGCTGACCGACATCACCGTGCAGCCGACCGCTCCGACTGACAATGCCGTGTACGTGATCGCCCGAAACTCGGGTGAAGGGAGAGACCGGACGAACGCCGCCGGTGACTACCTGCTCACGCCGACCGAGACCGACAACCTGCAGCGGATCGGCCAGAACTACAAGCACGTGACCGTCGTCATCAACTCCGGCGGCATCATCGACACCAACTTCTTCCCCCAGATCAACGCCCGGGCCATCGATCCGGCGGGCGGCAAGCCGCTGGACGCGATGCTGCTGATGAGTCAGGCCGGCGAAGAGTCCGGCAACGCAGTCGCCGAGGTACTCGACGGCCAGGTGAGCCCGTCCGGCAAACTCACCGACACCTGGGCCTCGAAGTACAGCTACTACCCGGCGTCGGGGACCTTCGGCGCCAATGACGGCAACTCGCTGCAGGAGAATTACACGGAGGGCATCTACGTCGGGTACCGCTACTTCGACTCGTTCTACAAGTCGATCACCCCGGCGGGCACCGACCCGGCCAGCGCTGTGTCGTATCCGTTCGGATATGGCCTGTCCTACACCGACTTCCAGATCGACGCGCAGAGCGTCACGGCCGATACCAAGTCGGTCGTGGTCAAGGCCAAGGTGACCAACGTCGGCAAGACCTACACCGGCAAGGAGGTCGTCCAGACCTACTTCTCGGCGCCGCAGTCCTCATCCGACATCGACAAGCCGTACCAGGAGCTGGCCGGCTATGCGAAGACCGATGACCTGGCCCCAGGTGCGTCGCAGATCCTGACCATCACCTTCGACGCCACGCAGATGGCGTCCTACAACCCCGCCTCTGCCTCCTACATCGCAGATCCGGGCGACTACGTCATCAGGGTCGGCGACTCCTCGCGGAACACGCACGTGGCCGCGAAGATCAACCTGGCCTCGGCGTGGAAGACCGAACAGCTGGCCAACGAGGAAACCGATCAGACGCCGGCGAACGAGCTGAAGAGCGATCCGGCGAACTTCTACACCTACCCGGCCGAGGCTGCCGAGATCGCTGCCGCACCGTCGATCTCACTGAACACCACCGGGTTCGTCACGCCGAACGACGCGTCCAAGGTCCAGCAGAACAACACCGTCGACCTCACGTCGCCGTACTTCACGCTGGACGGGCTGGCGCCGGCCACCTCGACCAAGATCTCCTCGACTGTGGCTTACGTGGACCCGACCCAGACCAACTGGGAAGGCACGGGTGCGCCGTATGTGGCGAAGACCGGTGAGACGCTCACGCCGGTCACCACCAACCCGGCCGCCACGCTGTACGACGTCGCCAAGGGCAACACCACCATCCAACAGTTCGTGGCCGGGCTTTCGATCACCCAGCTGGCGAACATCGTCGAAGGCGGTGGAGCCAGCACCACCACCCAGTCCGCCGTCGGCGCCGCCGGCTACACGACCACCAAGCTCGAGAGCCTGGGCATCCCGGGGATGACCCTGTCCGACGGCCCCGCCGGGCTGCGTATCACTCCGGTGATCAACACGACCCCGAAGACCTACCAGTACGAAACCGCCTGGCCCATCGGCACACTGCTCGCGCAGACCTGGGACCGCGACCTCATCCAGCGGGTCGGCAATGCGGTGGGCAAGGAGATGAAGGAAGCGGGTGTCCAGCTCTGGCTCGCCCCGGGCATGAACATCCACCGGGACCCGCTCAACGGTCGCAACTTCGAGTACTACTCGGAGGATCCGCTGGTCGCCGGCCTGAGCTCGGCCGCGACCACGGCCGGTGTGCAGAGCAACCCGGGCGTCGGCGTCACCATCAAGCACTTCCTCGCCAACAACCAGGAAGCTTCGCGGACGTCGGTCAACGAGACCATCTCCGAGCGGGCCCTGCGGGAGATCTACCTGCGCGGCTTCGAGATCTCGGTCAAGACCGCCCAGCCGATGGCCGTCATGTCGTCGTACAACAAGGTCAACGGCACCTACACCTCGGCCACCTATGACACGCTGACGAACATCCTCCGCAGTGAGTGGGGTTTCAAGGGTCTGGTCATGAGCGACTGGGGCGGCAGCCATGGCGCGCTCCAGTCCATGTACGCCGGCAACGACCTGATCATGCCGGGCAACAACGCAGCCGAGGTCATCAACGCCACCATCAAGGTGCCGGCGACCATCGACTACAACGGCTTCCCGGCCTACACCAAGTCGGTCAGCCCGACGCGGACGTCCTACGCGTTGACGCTCGGCGGGCTGGCGCTGGCGGCAACAGGTACGACGACGATCAGCACCACGGTCGACTCCAGCACCGACCTGTCCAAGACCTCGCTGTCGACAGTGTCGACCACCGATGCGATCAACAACGTGACGGTGGCCCCGGTGCCCGCCTACGGGACGGTAGCCAACGCCTACGCCGCCGCCCAGTCGGTGCTGGCCGCACTCAGTGCGACCCAGAAGGCCGCCATCACCATCGTTCCCACCTACGCGACGCCGGGCGATGCCACGACACCCGTCGTGTCGTACACGGTGACGGTGACCGGGAACTACTCGACCGCTGGTTACAACATGCGACTCGGTGATCTGCAGCGGTCGGCGATCGATGTGCTCAATGTCGTCAAGCAGAGCTCGGCATTCCAGCAGCTGGCCTCGATCCAGGGTGTTTCCGGGATTACGGCCCCGGCGTACGAGGCCCAGTTCACCAGCCTGCCGTCCGTGGTTGCCGACAGCAAGAGCGTCGTCAAGCCCCCGGTCGGCCCGGCGCCGAAGGTCACGCTGACTGCGGCCACCCCGGTCCCGGCCAGTGGTTGGTACCAGGGTGCGGTCAAGTTCACCGCGACCGCAGCCGATGAGGAGGGCACCTACCTGTCCTACGAGATCGACAACGGTCAGGTGCTGGACTACACCGGTCCCGTCACCATCTCCGGAGACGGCACCCACACCCTCGATCTGTTCGGAACGGCAGCCAATGACCTGCCGGCCCGGATCACCGTCACGGTGAAGATCGACGGAACAGCGCCAACAACGTCAGCCTCGGCTACCGGCGGCAAGCTGACCCTCAAGGCGACCGATGAAGGGTCCGGCGTGGCCTCGATCCAGTACTCGGTCAACGGCGGCACGAGTTGGGCCACCTACGCGGCACCGGTGACCGTCGCCGGAGTCGTCCGGTATCGGGCAACTGACAAGGCGGGCAACGTTTCCGCCGCCAAGTCGATCACCGTCACGGGGGTGCTGACTCTGGGCAAGCCGGTCATCAAGGGCAGCGCCCAGGTCGGTTCCAAGTTGACCGCGACGGCGGCTGTTTCCCCCGCGGGGGCGACGCTGACCTACCAGTGGCTGCGCAACGGCAAAGCCATTGCGGGTGCGACGAAGTCGACCTACACCCCGGTGGCGGCGGATGCGGTGACCAAGTTGTCGGTCACGGTCACCGCCAAGAGGGCCAACTATGCGACCGCGACGGCCACCTCGGCCGCGGTGACCGTGGTCGGCAAGCTGGCGCTCTCGACGCCGGTCATCAAGGGCACGGCCACCGTCGGCCACGTGCTGACCGCGTCGATCGCCACGCACACCGCTGGGGCGACGCTGTCGTACCAGTGGCTGCGCGGCGGGGCTGTAGTCGCGGGTGGGACGAAGTCGACCCACACCGTGGTCGCTGCGGACAAGGGAAAGAAGCTGACCGTCAAGGTAACGGAGAAGAAGGCGGGCTACCTCACGGTGGCCCTGACCTCCGCAGCCAAGGCTGTCAAGTAGGGCGAGTTCGGCCGCCTGATCAGCGATTGAACCAACGGAGCCCTGCCGTCCATCCGGACGGCAGGGCTCCCCGCGCATGTCGCTCGTATTGGTATGCGAACTGAGACCTGTTGGCGTAGACCGACGTCAGTCGCCAGAGAGTCAGGAGTTCAGGCCCCGCAGCGGGAGTCGTAGGAACTTCCGCACCAGACCAGCGGTCCGCCCGAGAAGACCGGGTCGCTCGATACCAGGACCGGGCCGCTGGCGCCGGGCGCGAAGTGGAAGTAGAAGGCAGTGCCCACCGCGACGTGGATGGTGTTGAATTCGGTGCCGGTGTAGCTGGCCGGGCCGTTTACCGTGCCCCGCAGGACACCGATCGAATCCATGGCGTAGGTCAACGGCAGGCTGATGCCGTTGCAGCAACCGCTACCCAGATGGATGGCGCCGCGCGATGAGCCGATCTGCAAAAGGCTGGCCCGTGCTCGCCGGCGCGAAGACATCGAGCATGGAGTCCAGCTCGGCGATGTTCAGGTTCGGCGGGAGAGTTATCACGGGCATGTGGGCGCCGGCCGCGTAGTAGCGGGCAAGTCCCCGGTGCGCGGTGGCGGCGTCACCCCACAGGGTGAGCTCGTCCAACAGGATCTCCGGTGGGGCGCCCTTCGCGATCACAACTTGATCGACGCTCTCGGCAAAGCCGAACTGTCGCAACCGCTTGGCGTAGAGGGGCCCCATGTTGGAGAGGTAGAACTCGACCCACCATGACGCCAACTCTCTCGCCCGGTGCGGGTCGGGCGACACTGCCGCGGGGACGCAGGGACAGACGTTGGGTAACGCCCGGCCGGTCGCACCCTGGGCCAAGAGATCGATCCCCTCCGGTAACGCCGAAACCGGATACAGGAATGGCGCCCAGTTATCGGCCACCTCCCCGGTCAATCTGATCGCCTCCGGGCCAAGAGCAGCGAGCGTGATCGGGACGGCCGACGGGCCGACCGCCAGTCGCAACCCGCGACCGCCGCCGGCCGGGGTCACCCGACCGCCGTCCAGGAGCGCCCGCACCTGTCGGGTGACCGCGGCCAACCGGGCGATCGGGGCGTGAAACACGTTGTCGTGCAGGCCTTCGGCCAGCGTCGGGCTGCCCGCCCCCAGACCCAGGACGAAGCGACCGCCGCTGATCTCGTACAGGCTGGTGGCCAACATGGCGATCTGGGCTGCGCTGCGCCCCCATACATTGAGCACGCCGGTTCCGATCCGGATCCGGCTCGTCCGGGTCGCGACCTCGGCCAGCAGCACCGATGCGTCGTGCCCCCAGCCTTCGGCGAGGAAGAACGCGTCATAGCCCAACGATTCGGCGCGGTCGGCGACGTGCAGGACGACGTCACGCCGGGTCTCCAGCGGGGTGAGTCCGACGGCGATGCTCATGTGGTGGCCTTCCTCTGCACACGATCGTTCTGATCGTTTCGTCGATCGAATCTCACTTGGAGGTTGATCAAAGCTCGATCGGAACGAGCTCCTCCGGACTACGGTGGCGGGGACGGCTTGCAATCGGCTTGCAACGCTCGAAGAGTGAGGTTAAACCGTGCAGTTCCGCATTCTGGGGCCGCTCGAGGTCGTCGCCGACGGCATATCGATCGATGTCGGCGGCCCGAAGCCGCGAGCCCTGCTGGCCGCGCTGTTGGTGCAGCCCGGGACCGTCGTGTCCACGGATCGACTGGCCCAAGCTCTCTGGAGTGACGATCAGCCGGCTGAGGCATTGAACGCGTTGCGGGCGTATATCTCTCGCCTGCGGTCAGCTCTCGGGGCGCCGGGTCGTCTTGTGCACCGGCCACCCGGTTACCTGATCGAGGTGGCGGACGGTGAGTTGGACGCCGCGGTATTCGCTGGGCGGCTGGCCGTCGCCCGCGCGTTCCGGGCCGCGGGTGAGCACGGTCGCGTCGTCGAAACTCTGGATGCGGCGCTGGCGCTGTGGCGCGGCGATGCCCTCGCGGAGTTCGCCGACCTCGAATTCGCGGCCATCGAGATCGCCCGACTCGAGGATTTGCGACTCGCCGCCATCGAGGATCGGATCGACGCACTACTGCGTCTCGATCGGGACGGCGAGGTCGTCGCCGAGGCCGAGGGACTGGTCCGGCGCTTCCCCTTGCGGGAGCGTCTGGCGGTCCAACTGATGCGCGGGCTGTACCGCAGTGGACGGCAGACCGAAGCCCTCGGGGTCTACCGGGAGCTGCGGGGGCGGCTCGTCGACCAGCTTGGGATCGAGCCTTCGGAAGCGGCCCAGGAGCTGCATCGTCAGATCTTGGCGCATGATCCAGCGCTGGGTCCGTCCCGTCTCGGCACCGACGGCAATCTGCCGCGGCGCGCGACCAGTTTCGTCGGCCGGGAGGCCGAACTCGCCGGAGTGTCTGCCGCCATCGGCGTGGCTCCGTTGGTCACCCTCACCGGCGTTGGCGGAGTGGGTAAGTCGCGGCTCGCCTTGGAGCTGGCAGAACGGGAACGGCAACGGTTCCCGGACGGGGTGTGGCTGTGCGAGCTCGCCCCGCTGGCGGACAGCGGTCCGGTGAGCCACGCCGTCGCCGCAGCACTGGGAGTGCAGCAGCGACCAGGCCTTTCGATCGAGCAGACGGTGATCGAGTACCTGCGGGCCCGGACCATGCTGCTCGTCCTGGACAACTGTGAGCACGTCCTCCCGGCCGCGGCCCGGCTGATGGGCGATGTCGTCGCGCACTGCCCGGGTGTCGTCGTGCTCGCGACGAGCCGCGAAGCCCTCGGCGTCGGAGGCGAGCAGGTGTGGCCGTTGACATCGCTGTCCGCGGACGAAGCGGCAGAGCTCTTCGTGCGTCGAGCACGCGGCTCGCGGCCCGACTTCGACCCGCAACGGGAGACAGATGGCGCGATCTCGCAGATCTGCCTACGGCTGGACGGGTTGCCACTGGCGATCGAGCTTGCCGCGGCCCGGATGCGGATGATGAGTGCCGCCGAGGTAGCGGATCGGCTGGATGACGGCCACCTTCTGGTGGGGGGATTGCGGACGGCTGAACCCCGCCACCAGAGCCTGGCGGCGGCGATCGACTGGTCGTACCGGCTGTTGACCGGTCCGGAGCAGAACCTCTTCGCACAGATGTCGGTGTTCGCGGGCGGCGCCGATCTCGCCGGGGTCCGCGGGGTCTGCACCCGACCGAGCACCGACGACGGCGAACTGCTCGGACTGCTCACCGGCCTGGTCGACAAGTCGATGGTGGGCGTTTCTCCCGGCCCGGCCGGCACGCGCTTTCGGATGCTCGAGACACTGCGAACTTTCGGTCGCGGCCGCCTGAACGACACCGCCCACGCCGAGGTCACTCGCCGGCATGCGGCGTATTTCACCGAGCTGGCCGAACTGGCCGCGCAGGGCGTGCACGGCCCGGACGAGCAGGCGTGGGTCGAGCGCACGCTGCCTGATCGTGACAATCTCCGAGTGGCCTTCGAGCAGGCCTTCGCCGACCTCGACGGCGATCGGGTGCTGCGGCTCGTGACGGCGACGTCAGAGTTGTTGAGTCTGCGGGTCGGCTATGAATCGGCGCTCTGGGCGGAGCGAAGCCTTGACATCGCGCCGGCCGACCATCCGCTGTTCGCAGCAGCGGCCGGCGCCGCTGCCCGTGGTGCGTGGGCCCGGGGTGATTTCGACCGGGTACGCACGTTGGCCGGCCGAGCCAACGGTCGCCACCCTGCGCCGGGAACGGCCCGGATCGCCTACCCGGCTGATGTTGTCGCGGATGTCGCCCTGTACGAGGGCGATATCGACTCCGCGCTGCAGCACTGGGAGACCGAGGTGATGTCCGCTCGCGCCCAGGACGACCCGATCAGACTGGTCTGGACGCTGTACTACGTTGCGGTCTGCCATGCCGTCCGCCGAGAGCCCAGGTCCGGAGTCGCCGCCGCCGAGGAATCCGTGCGGGTGTCCGACGGAACAGGGAACCCGACAGCGCGGTCAATGGCCCGTTACGCAACGGGTTTGGTGCTGAAGAAGGCGGACCCGGACCGGGCGCTGGCACTGTTCGATGAGGCAGCCGCGCTCGCCGCCCAGGTCCAGAACTTCTGGTGGCACGGAATTGCACTCATGGAGGCGGCCGCCACCCGAGCTGTGCACGGCACTCCAGCCGTTGCGGCCAAGGCGCTCATCGAGGTCCTCGATCATTGGGAGCGCGCCGGGGATTGGACCCAACAATGGCTCAGCCTGCGTTATGTGGTCCGGCTGCTCGTCCGGATCGGAGCGGATGCCCAGGCCGACGCTCTGCACCGATGTCTCGTGGCCGCCGGCAAGCCGTCGCCGCTCGACGGCCCGCGGCCGTTGGTGGCCCGGGCGGGACCGGCGCTGAGCCGCGCTGAGGCTGTGGCCCTGGCAAAAATGACACTCAACCAGTGGGTCTGACTCCCGGTTGACCCACGGCTGTAGCGGGCTTGCGCGCTCCGCCCACCCTGCCCAGCCGATGCGGTGGCGGCGAAATGCGGGTCGACGGGTGTCCGATGTTGAGGCGAATTAATTCAGTCCGGCGCCTTGTCGCCCACGCGGGGCCAGATGGCGAACGCATTGTCGACGGACCGCAGTTGCCCCACCAGCTCCGGGCAATGACGCAGCAGCACATCGATCATCGTGGTCTGATCGATCCACTGCATGCCCTCGGGCGTGTAGACGGTGGGCGTGAAGTCTGTGGTGAAGAACCGATCACTGTTGAGCCGTCGGGAGGCCATCAGGACGAAGATTCGGAAGGCGGTGTCGCTGAAGGCGAATCCGGCCGGCCGCTCTTCGGCGAACATCCCCACGATGAGGTCGACGGCATCGAGGTCGCCGTTGTAGAGATCTTCGATTTCCTTGGCCCAGGTCGCGTTGCTGGTGAGGTCGCTGAACGACTTCGGGACCGGTAGGTTCAGCAGCCGCCGGAACCTGGTGTAGCGGGGGACGCCGAGCTCCCGGCAGCGGAGAATGTCGGTAGCGGCGAGATCCATCAGTTGGCCGTCCGGGCGGACGAACGACTGCAAGTGCTCGGGGTAGTTGAACAACGTCACCAGCCCGGGATTCATGGTGCCGAAGGTATAGATGAGATTGCTGAATTCCTCCGACCGTTGCACCTCCACACCGGCCGGCCCGGTGAGCTGGCCGAAGTCCAGTGGGCCTTTCGTCGGGCTGTCGTCGACCACACTGCGGAAATCGAACTTGTCGGGAATCAGTGGATGCATCCGGTAGACGGCCACGAATTCTTCGGTCAAGGCGAACGGGACGCCGTATTCCTCCGTCTTGGAACCCGGAATGCCGCTGATCACCTCGCTGCCGCTGACGCGCCCGAACAGGTCGTGCAGCCGTTGTCCGGCCAGGCCATACCAGTTTGCGTGCAAAGCCGTGACCGCCGTCGGGTGGGCTGTCACCGCGGGCGTCCACTCGATGGTGTGGATCTTGGCCATCAAGGCCGCCACCACGAGCCGCGCCCGCTGGAAGACCTGCTCGTCCGACCAGGTCGGATAGGCACCGCTGAGCCGATCGCAGACCGCGTTGTGCTCCAACGTGAACAGCGTCTGCATCATGCCGACCCCGAGCCAGTAACCCGGCACCAGGGTCGGGTTGTGGGCGGGGTCCGTCGGGAACGGCGGCAGCCCATCCTCCAGTTTCAACTTGCCCTTCGAGCCCTCCCGGAGGAAAGCCTGCTCGGCCTTGCTGTTGCCGTAGATCTGCGAACCGTCCCACCAGTGGGTCATCACGTTGATGTGGGTCGCCGGGAGTTTCGAGTCGGTGGGGGCGGTCGGATCGACCGGGGTTCGTGGCACCGTCAGCGGTGGTGACGGCCAATCGTCGTCCGCGGCCAGTGGTAGTACCCACGGATCGTCGGACGGGCTCGGACCATGTTTGAACCAGTCCCTGATCATGAATTGCAACCAGCAGGCAATCAGCGCGTTCCCGGCTGTCGCGGGCAGGATTTCCTGCCTGGTCATCAATCGACGGCTGATTTCTCGCGGGTTGGGCGTGAGTATCCGCGGCGGCTGCTCCGGGAACGTCTCGAGAATCGGGACGTTGCGACCGAAACGGGTGCCCGCCATGCCCATCTCCGGGTGGTCGAGATCGTTCCAACTCCCGTCCGAGCTGCGTTCAGTCAGCAGCGTCGCGGTGAACGTCGGGGCGACTACGCCGCCGACGGACTCCTGCGCCGTCGTGTCGTAGAGGTTCTTCCGCCGGAGCGTACTGCGAATACCGATGAGCATCAGCAGCCCGACCGCCTTGGGCATTCGGTACCAGGTGCGTCGATGATCGACGGCCTGCATCAACGCGTCAAACGCGCGCCACCCCAGCGAACTCTGAAATGGCCGTGCGCGCTCGGGGCTCATTCGCCAGCACCGAATTGCAGGGTGAAGTCCAGGATCTTGTCCTGCTCCCAGTACACGATCCCGAGATACAGACCAGGCGCCACTTCCCGGATCTCGTCCCTGATCCAATGGGCGACCAGGGAGGTTTTGCTGTAGTCGAGCACGATGGTCTCATCACCGTCGAACCAACTGACGTCTTTGTAGACCTTGGCCTTGATACCCAGATTTCCGAGCGGGCCGATCTCGTTGCGGAGCGTGCCCGATTCCGGATCGAAGACCTTTCCCTTCCAGGCGATCAGGTGTGCCACTTTCGCTGCCGTCTCGGTGACGATCGTGTCAGGGGCCACGATGACAGTTCCCTGTCCTTCTCCGCTCGGGATGGGACCCGCCGACGATCTTCGGAAGAGGTCTTCGATCTCGGCCTGGTGCATGTGCTGGATAGCGTCGACGGAAATCAGAACATCCATGGCAGAGCCCTTCTCAAAATTCGTCTCGTGGCCAGCGGCCGGTGGCTCCGGTTCACTCGAAGACCTCGTCCCCAGTCGGCTCGAGATGCTCGACCTGGTTCATTCGTTGGCGGAGTTTGGCCAATTCCCAGTACATCGTCCGGCGTGCGCGGTTGGAGTTACCCAAGGGCCGGTGGGCCCCAAGACTGTGCCACGGGTTGTACCGCAGCACATCGGCGAAGCGCAGCTGAGCGTCGGAGTCGAATTGCTGGGATGGAAAGTGGAGTCTCGCGACCGGGACGTACGGAGACCGACGCTCCGGCCACTTGACGGTCGCGTCCTCGATGGGCATCAGGTGCGCATCCGTCTGCACCTGCACCATGAAGTTCATGTCCCAATCGCCATCGGCCAAGGTCTGCACCATGGCATCCCTGAGGTAGTTCTCCGCCGGATGCGGCGGAATACGGCTGCGGCCCTTCGCCACCGGCTTCAACGAGTACTCGACCGCCTGACCGTCCCCCAGTAGGAATGGAACATTGCTGTAGTACTGCACCTGAAGAGGGTTGGCGTGCATCGTCGAATACAAGAACTGCATGAAAAGATGCAGTAGATGTGTGTCGCCCGGTTTGAGCGCATAGCCCAACGGCGCCTTCGCCCGCACCCAGTGCTGCAGCTTGGCGTTCTCCCTGATGTTCGGCGTCACGAAGCTGGCTGGGCTGACGAGGATGAGGTCCTGGGTGAACTTCTCGTCGTCCATCAGTTTGTCTCCTGGGACGCCCATCACTTTGATCGCCACGGAGCATTGTCCGAGGTCCTCCAGATCCGGTGGGGCCAGCGGTCCGGGCCCGGAGAACCTGACCCACGCCGGATAGCTGCCCGGGTTGGCAAACAGCCCGTGGCGCAATCTTTCCGGCAGGTCCTCGAGGACGACGAAGTCGCAGCGGAGGATCCCGAACGTCTTGGTGTTGCCGAAACGCTGGGCGGCACCGGGTAGCCAGTTCTCGCGGATGTATGCGGCAATCTGGTCGGTCATGTCGCGCGTCAGTTCGTCCTCATCCGGCAGGAGCTTCTCCTGGCCCAGGGCCAGGTGCTCGTCCTCCCGGCGGGCGTTCTGCAGGGCCTGGGCGAGTGCGAACAGCGGCCCGCGAAGGAATCGATCGAACGTGGGCCGGTACAGGAACTCGATGCGGCGCTCGAGTCGCCAGGCCCACAGGAACAGATCGCTGGCCGGTCGGGCGATGAAGAAAGTGAACGGTCCCTCCGCCAGTCCGGCGTTGACACCTTCCTTGTTCGTCCGGGGCCGCTTCATCGGTCGGTGGCCAGATAGCGGATCGCGGCCAGCCCCGGCATGAAGAAATAGGCTCCGCCGCGCACTCGGACGAATTGGGGCAGGCCAAGATGCCGGCGACGCAGCGGCTGCGCCGGGATGGTGAACGTGCCGCCACCGTTGTGCCGGACGCCGACGAGCGGGTCGGAGGCGTCCACCAGACCGTTGAACGACGGGTCGTTCACCCAGCTGTGTTGGACGAACTCGTACTGCCGACCGAGGTTGGCGTTCAACGTGATGAAGTGGATGCCCCGCTCGTTGCTCTGGTATGGATTGCTCTGGTAGGAAGCTGTCGCGTGGGAATCGGCGCCGGGGTCGGCCGAATACTTTCGGCCTCGGCGCAGCAGGCGGTGGCGTCGATTCACCGCCAGTGAACGCGCGCTGCCCGGGTCGGGTGACAAGGCATCACGTGGATTTGCTCGTCGGATGTGCGCTCCCACGGGACACTTCAGGCCGAGCGGATCTTCGTGGTGATAGCCGAAGCCGTTGGCGTCGGCCAGGGCTGCGTCGTCGGCATCCGGTGCCTGCACCAGCGGCGCTCCGCTCGGCCAGCGTCCGACCAGCTGCGCGGCCAACAGGGTCCGCCGGTCGCCCTGCTCGGGCGACGGCGCGGCCTGGCTATCGAGGAAACCCTGAAATGCATCAACGTCCTGTTCCAGGTGGCGGAACGCGAGGTAGGTTCCGTTTCGTCCCAGATCGGCCAGGCCGGTGCCGTCAGCATCCTGCGGCAACAGGCCATGGGGATCGGCTGACCGTGGCAGCAGCGGCCGTTCGGTGCGCTGGCCGTATTCATTCAGGTAGCCCAGGACGAACTCGCCGGCCCGAACGGCGTCGCCCGCGCCCGCCGACCGCGGGAGGCCGGCGATCAGGGGCTGCGAGATGCCGTCCCGAAAGCCGAAATGCTCGCGGTCGGACAGCGGGTCGGTCGGCAGCGCGGCCACCAGATCGCATGCGCAGGCATCGATCCACTTCCGGATCTCGACAAAGGCCCGGTCCAGGGCGGCGTCATCCGCCGCGAACAGCGCCAGCAGGACGTGGACGGCATCGGTTCCTGGACCGCCCCACACCCAGTTGGCCGGTGCGTCAGCGTCGAAGTCGCCCAACATCCTGCTTCGGGTCGGATGTGCCATGCCGGCCACGAACTGTTCGGAGAATCCTTCCGGACAGCCCTCCGGCCGGAGCAAGGCGATCGCGGGGGCGGTCAGCGCCAGGTTGACCGCGCTGGTGCGCTCGTCGTGAGCAGCATCGGTGATCATGGGAACCAAGGCGGCGAGCAATTGCCGGCCGAGAGCGGGGGAGGCCAGGTGGATCAACAGATAGGTCGCTCGTGGCAGCCGGCCGTACCCGCGGACCAACAAGCCCTGCAGATCGCGGAGGTCCAACATCTCCGTCCGAAGCGGACTCATAGCTGTCCCAACCAGTTGCTCGCAGCGGCGCGATCATCAGCGAGGCCGGAGCGGAGCTGTGAGGCGGAGTCGACGTTGACCGCGGTCAGGTCGGGATACGCGGTGAAAAAGACCGGTGTCGGGACCTGGTGACGGGCGAGGAAGTTCTTGTAGGCGATCTCGTCCTGGGCGCCCCCTTTGATCAACCAGCGGGTGGCGGGAAATCCAACCCCATTGCTGAAGATCAGATTGATTCCCCAGTGCAATTCATTGATGAAATCATCCATATAGCTTTCGGCGCTGCCATCGTAGCTGCTCGCGAAAATCAGTCGGCGACCTTGGTCCAGTGGCACCCAGCGAGCAAAATGAATACTCCTTACACCGGCGAGGTTGTCGCGGTTGTAGATGTGACGGTTGGCGTAGCTGAGTCCTTCCAGGCCCGCCCACATCGCAATCTTGCGCACCAGGCCGGGTTTGCGGAACCCGATCGCCGTCAGTGGATTCTGGGTCGCGATATCCTCGAATTGACGCACGTTCTCAAGGTGCGCCATGTCAACCTGACCGGACTCCGGAACGTCGCGGGACTCCCGAATACGGATCAGGACGATCCCGACGAGCAGGATGGGCACGACCAACGGTAGGAAAAGCAGCAGGATCAGCGGCACCAGCACCAGATGCACGGTCTCCCGGAGCCTGAAGAACAGCCCAGGACCCGGTGCGCTCTTGTGGGCCCATTGGTAGGTCGGACTGCTCAACACCTCGGCTCTGAGTTGCTCCGCGAGCACCTCTGCGTCCGGTGCAGGCGTTGACCCAGCCTGCGTTGCGGCCTCGACGCGCACGTCGGCGATGCGCTCGGTGCGAAGGCGCAGCTCCTTTTCGGCCTGTATCTGGCCGACGGTGCGTCCGACGCGATGGACGTAGTAGGCCGCCGGTCGCGCTCGATGGGAGTACAACCAGGAAATCCGTTGTTGGTCGGTTGGCGTAGTCGGATAGCCGACACAATGGCCGAAGACAAGATCGACTTGTCCGCGCGCCTGCCGCACGAGAACACCCAAATGGCGGCGGGCGCCTCCGTCGACATCGGCCATATAGATGACACTCGACTCGATCTTCTCACCCGAAAGATCGGTCTCGGCCTCGAGAGCAACAATTCTGGCGAAATGAACGGACGGCATCCGATCGAAAGCCACGATTGGATGTCCAGGCGTGGCGCCGCGGAGCAGGAGGTCCAAGGCGGAAAACTGCCCGGCCTTCAGTGGTGCGTGCACGGTGACTGCCACCTGATGCGCCATCTACACCTCGCATCCGATAAATGCGTCCCGGTAGGCCTTGAACTGGCCACTACGCGGTCGTCAGCCGACAGGCTAGGACCGCGGCGACATGCCAGTCAAGAGTTCGCAGGGCCGCCATTGTGATGAAGTGTCGACGCGATGAAGTGTCGACGGATGAGAGGCAATTGCGCGAAACGCCCCCGGCCCGGTCCCGGGGCTACTAAAGTTGCCTCTCGTGACCTCTCCTGAGCTGTGGTCGAAACGAACGTTGGTGGCTCTGACCGAGCTGGCCGATGGTTCGGCTATTGATCAGAATGCCGTCATAGAAAGGGTGGCTATCGACTTCGCCGACGAATTCGGGCCGACTGACCGGCTCTATGGTGAGCGCGAACCCCAATGGCAGGAGCTCGTACGGCTCGCTTTGACCCAACTGGCGGGCGCCGGTCTGATCACCGACGAGCAGCATCCGCAATTGACCGACAGTGGCCGGGCGGAGGTGGCCGAGCCGTCGGCAGCCCTCGAGCCACCAGCAGCTCCCGAAACGGCGGTCCAGGACGCGGTCGGCCCGCCGGGTGTCGTCGACCCGGCGCCAGACAGTGCCGGTGACGGGGCGCCTATCTTGACCGGCGGGGTCATCGCGGGACCGCTCCGGGGACAGCAGGAGCGTCGACGCATCGGCGTGACGGACGATCCGAATGAGCCGTTCGAGGTAATGCTCGAGCTCAACATGATGTACGGCGCAGGCGTCGGTGCAGCTTTCGATCGACTGCGCCGGCTCTGGCACGACATCACCGGCCAGGATGGCCCGTATCGCCTCACCGAGCAGTACGCCAGCGGCCTGCTGTCGATGAACCAGGTCATGAAACTCTCTGCGGCGGACAGTGTTCCGGTCCGTTGGCCGCAACGCTGTCTGGAGCGGATCTGGCCCGACTTTCCCATTCGGCCACATATGGACCGCTCTTGCGTCACCATCAAGTCCGACGCCGCCCGACGCAGCTTCAATGCCGACGGGGACGGTGTCGTCTGGGGCGTGATCGACACTGGAATCTGGGGTGACCATCCACATTTTGCCTCGTACAACACCCTCTCCCACCCCTCGGTGCGAGACCTGCACCGGACGTTCCTCGCGCACGGTGATCCGATCGCGGATGGTGCCCTGAGCGATGAGGACGGCCACGGTACGCACGTCGCAGGCATCATCGCGGGCGGCATCGGCCCCTGGTTGACGTCCGGCCGATCCGTCCGGGTGACCGAGAGTCGTTTCAACGCAGCCGATGCCGCTCATCCATCGCAGGTTCCCCGGGACGGCATCGACCCGTCCATGCTGGCCGGAATGGCCCCGAAAACGCGGCTGGTGAGCCTCAAGGCGGTGAACGGTGAGGGCTCCGACCAGGACCGGGTCGGGCGAGTGGTCAATGCGCTGGGTTATGTCCGTGAGGTGAACAGCGGTGGCGGCGATGCCCTCCGCATCCACGGGGTGAACCTCAGTCTCGGCTACGAATTCGATGCCAATTGGTTCGCCTGCGGTCAGAGCCCGTTGTGCAAGGAGGTGGACAAGCTGGTGCGGTCGGGTGTGGTGGTCGTGGTGGCGGCTGGAAATTCGGGATACGGCAGGGTGACCACCCAGTTCGTCGCCCCCAGCTCGTTCGATCTGCCCATGACGATCAACGATCCGGGCAACTCGGAATTGGCTATCACCGTCGGTTCCACGCATCGCGACTCCCCGCATACGTTCGGCGTCTCCTTCTTCTCGTCGAAAGGGCCGACCGGCGATGGCCGGAACAAGCCCGATCTGGTTGCGCCGGGGGAGCGAATCAGTTCGTGCGCCGCGGGCGGCTCGCTCACGCCCGCAATGCTGGGTGACATTGCAAGCGTCGCCCCTTATCTGGAACAGAGTGGGACCAGTGTGGCGGCGCCCCACGTCTCCGGTGCGGCGGCCGCGCTGATGTCAGTCCGGCGCGAATTCATCGGATCCCCGGATCGGCTCAAGGAGATCCTGGTGAGCACGGCCATCGATCTGGGCCGTGATCGCCAATTCCAGGGGACCGGCTTGCTGGATCTGCTCGGCGCACTGCAGTCGGTCTGAACTCGAACCAGCCAGAACAGTAGGACGACGGAAGGACGATCGCATGGTCACCACAGTGTCGGGTGCACCGTTCTGGGAGCTTCGGTTCGACAAGGACGGCGACGGAGACCCGGCCGTCGAGACGGCGCTGACCACGGAACTCGCGGACCAGGCCGTCACTGATCTGATCATCTTCGCGCACGGATGGAACAACGACGAGCGAATCGCACTCTCCCTGTACCAGCGGTTCTTTGCGCCGCTGCCGGACCAGTTGAGTGGGGTGAAGGCGGGCACGAAAGTCGGTTTGGTCGGTGTCGTCTGGCCGTCCGAGCTGTGGCCGGACGAACCGGCTCCCGATTTCGCCGCGCCGGCTGCCCCGGCTCCGGCTGGTCCGACGGCCGGGGTGGCGGACATCGAGCCGCCGCCTGCGGCCGCCGAGACACCGGCCGCACCGACGCTGGATGACAGCACGATTGCCACCCTGCACGAGCTCTTCCCGGCTGCCTCGGCGCAAATCGACCACATGGCCGATCTACTGGGGCAGGCTGACGACCAGAAGGTCGACGAGTTCTTTCAAGCCATGGACGAGTTCTCCAAGACGATCGAGCCCGCGGGCGATGACGGAGAGAGCGGCGACACCGTCACCGGCCCGCCGATGCTCGCGGGCAGCACGCCGACGGAACTCTTCAGCGTGTTCCGGACGGCGCTGGTCGACTCCGGCGTGCAGTTGCCGGGCGGTGGTGGCGGTACCGCCGGGTTGCAGGAGCGGATCAGCGGACTCTGGAACGGAGCCAAGGAAGCGCTGCGGCAGACGTCCTACTGGCACATGAAAGGCCGCGCCGGAACCGTCGGTCAGGTCGGGCTCGGCCCCTTGGTCGGGCGGCTGGCGGTTGCGCACCCGGCCCTTCGGGTGCATCTGGTCGGGCACAGTTTCGGTGCGCGACTCGTCTCCTACGCGCTGGCCGGCCTCCCCGCCTCCGCCGGCCCGTCGCCGGTCAAGTCGGTGACCTTGTTCGAAGGCGCCTTCTCCCACAACGTTTTCTCCGACAAGCTGAGCTACGACCAGACCCGGCACGGGGAGCTGGCCGGCATGCCGAGCCGGATAGACGGCCCGCTGACCGCCTGCTTCTCCTCGTTCGACAGTTCGTTGAGCACGCTGTACCCGTTGGCATCGATGGCGTCTCGTCAGGACACCGCCGATCTGGCGACGTCGATCGACCAGCAGAGGTGGGGCGCGATCGGGCACGACGGGGCGCAGGTCGACGGCGCGGCGAAGGCGATGATCGGACCGGTCGGTACTGCCTACCCGTTCGCCCCCGGTCGGATCCTCAACATCGACTCCAGCCGCATCGTCTGCCAGGGTGGCCCACCGGCCGGTGCCCACAGCGACATCGTGCATGCCGAACTGCTGTTCATCGTGCTGGCGGCCGGCCGGATCATCGCCCAGCCATAGCCGACATGGCGCATGCCCGATCGCAGGTGGAAAGGAGACCGTCATGCCATTGAGAGCGACGCTGGCCAGCACCTGGACGCGGCGAATCCTGGCCATAGTCCGGTTGGTCAACGGATTTCTCGGCCTGTTCCTACCCCATCTTCTCGTCAAGCGGCTCGACGTCGATCCGGCCGCGAACCGGGCGGCCTTTTATCCGTTCCGGATGTTCGGCATACGGACCATTGTCCTGGGCGCGGATCTCCTGACCATGGCTGACGACGAACTCCGCCGGGCAGAGCGCACAGCGATCGTCATTCATTCGGTGGACACGATCGCTGCGGCCGTCGGGGGCCTGCGGGGGGACGTACCGCCGAAAGCCGCTCGTCTCACCACGGCGATTTCGGCAGTCAATACATGCCTGGCTGTGGTGACCTGGTGGGGCCGGCCGCGCCGGACGGTGAAGACCCGGACGCCGAGGACACCATCGACGCCTAGGACACCATTGACAATGTCGGATCCGGAACGCGTTGCGCTGGAACCAGTGGCACGATGTCCCGACTACTGACGCCTTTGACGCTGACCGACCTGGCCTCGCCGTCGAACACCCGGAATTCGGCCGTGTAGAGCATCGGCTCGGAGTTCACGACCCTCGTAACGACGCCATGAGTACCACGGCTGACGATCCACCCACTGGGATGGCTCGACGTCAGGCCATGGGTGGCTCGGACCTGTTGACCGACGTGCATGACCTTCATGTAGACCCCCTGAAACGCTTGACAGGATCGAGAATACTCCGAGCTCATCGGGCGAGAGGGTGGTTTGTGTGCATGTCGTGACCCAACCGTGATGGATGACGGACAGCGGGCAGTCTGCTGGCGCGGTGGGCTCGTACGGATTCAGCCGGCCAGCCCTCGGGCCGGATACGATAAGCGCTGGGTGTTGTTACACGTCGGCAATAGGGACGCACCACTCTGATGGGTGTAGGTCTGACGGTGTAGGAGTTGGCGACTGAACCGGCTCAACTGTTCTTCGTGGAGGCGAACACGTTGCGGGTCACCAAGCGCGGCCGATCCGAGGAACGTCGGGAGCACCGACTCGTGGCCCGGCTTGCTGCACTGGCCGGGCTCGAGTCTGAACTGTCCGACGACGGCATCCCGACCCGGTGGTCCGCGAATCCGAAGTTCCGCTGCATCAATGAGCATGTCAGTGGGCAATGGGTCGCCGCCAGGTTCGACACCAAGCGTTGCATCTTCTGCCGGGCCAATCTGTTCCTCACCTTCCCCGAGGATCACAGCGGCCCATGGGCTCTCGACCTCGCGGGGTGGACGTCACGCTCCCGAAGTCCGGGTTCGACCGCGCGACAGGATTTCCTGGCTTTCATTCCTGACCAACGGTTCTCGTCGGCCGAACCGCAGATGCTCGAACCGCAATCAGTCAGCCCGTTGCTCGAGCCACTGCAGCCAGCGGGCGCCGACGAGGACTCGACCGTACCGGCTACGGTCGCCCCCGAGCCGGACGCGATCGAAGACGTGGACGCGGTTGAGGACGTGGAAGCGACTGCGGACGTCGAACCGATCGTGGTAACCGCGAAGAGTGATCGCCCCGGCCGGGCCGTCACCCAGCCGCCACTTCACCCCGTGGCGATCAAGCCCCCCGGTTCTACGTCCAGGCCGCAGGGCAAGACCAAATAGGGACCATCGGGTCGGCAAAGTGCGTCGTGCTGGTTCCGCGCGGCCGGCGGTCAAAGGCGCTCGGCCAGCTTGGTCAACATGGTGACGTTCCGTGCGGTGGTGGGATTGTCGGGCAATGCCTCACGCCACTGCTTCGGCCCGAGCGTGGTCTCCGTGGATTTGGAGCGGATCAGCCACTGGATGTCTCGGCCACGCACCAACACCTCGTCGTGGTCGTTCGACATCCCCTCGGCGGCCCGTTTGTCGGCCGCGGACAGCTTGTGCAACGGCAGCAGAGCGAAGTGCGTGTGCCCGGGGGCAATGTCGCCGAACGGCCGGTCTTCGACGAGCGCCCGCACCTGCGCCGCCGTCCGGACGAAGGTGGTGACCTCGAATCCGAATTCCTGCTCCAATGCGGATCGAATAGCCGCCTCATGGTCGGTCGTTCGGCCGGTCCCGGAGAACAGGAGGTTGCCACTGTTGACGAAACTGCTGACGTCGTCCAGACCGAGGTCGGTGATGAGCCGGCGTGCGGTCGCCATGGCGACGCGCCGATTTCCGACGTTGACGGCGCGGAGAAAGGCAACATATCGAGCCACGACCTATTCGACCACGGCAGTCGCGAGAGGGCCAGGCGGCGTTCGGCAATCGCCGCATTTTTCGGCACCGACCTAAGTTGGGGGGCTAACCCCCCACTTCGGCGGTGTAAACCGTTACCACCCAGTTCGGTTGGTCCATACGGTGAATTGCACGGGCGGATGGCCGGGGCGAGCCGGGCACACGGGCCCAGGAGGGTCAGTGAATCCCATGACGACCGATCGGACCGTCTGCAGCGCCGAACATACCAACGCGCCGACGCACGACACCGTAGTCCATCCCGGACGGCAGCCGGCCGCCACTCGGTGGCTCTACCTGCTGGCCGCATTCACCGCCGGCGTGTTGGTCCTGCTGTCGGGCCGCTACGGGTACCACCGGGACGAGCTGTACTTTCTCGCGGCCGGGCGCCATCTGGCATGGGGTTATCCGGACCAACCGCCCCTGACGCCGTTGCTCGCCCGCATCATGTCCAGCCTGGCGCCTGGATCCTTGATCGCGCTCCGGCTGCCGGCCGCGCTGATCGCCGCCGCCGTGGTGGTGCTCACCGGCTGGATCGCCCGCGAGTTCGGGGCCGGACGCAACGCCCAACTCTTTGCCGCGGGATGTATGGCGATCGCCGGCGGCACTTTGGGGATCACTCACACCCTGGGGACGACGGCGGTCGACCTGCTGGCCTGGACGGTGCTCTCCTACCTGGTGATCCGGATACTGCGCGGCGCGGACTCGCGCTGGTGGATCGCAGTCGGTGGGGTGTTGGGCATCTCTCTGGAGAACAACTGGCTGGTCGGCTTCTTCGCCGTGGCGGTCCTGGCGGGCCTGGTCATTGCCGGACCGCGCCTGGTCCTGCGCAGCCGGTGGCTCTGGGTCGGGGCGTCGATTTCCGTGCTGTTGTGGGCGCCGAATCTTATCTGGCAGGCACAGCACCAGTGGCCGGCCATCGACGTGTCCAGATCGATTGCCACCGGCGGATCGACCAGTTCACAGCCGTGGTATCTGTTCATACCGTTCGAGTTGTTGCTCATGTGCCCGGTCCTGGCGCCGATTTGGGGTGTCGGGCTGGGCCGTCTGCTCGGCGCGCGGCCGGGCGTCGGACGGCTCCGGGATTTCCGTGCCTTCGGCTGGGCATATCTGCTGTTGGCTGCGTTGTTCCTGGTGACCGGAGGAAAGCCGTACTACCTGATCGGCCTGTACCCGGTGCTGTTCGCGGCCGGCGCCGGACCCGTCCTGGCCTGGGTGGCTCGCGGACGTTCGCCAGCGCGAAAGCTCTGTCTGACGACGGTTCTGGCGCTGAGCCTGCTGGTCGATGCGACCATCTCGCTACCCGTGCTGCCGGTTCGGTGGCTGTCGGCCAGCCATGTGTTGGACGTGAATCCCGACGCCGGGGAGACCGTGGGCTGGCCGGCATTCGCGGCCACGGTCGCCAGCGCCTACCAGGACGCGCCGAACGGCACCGTGGTCCTGACCGGCAACTACGGCGAGGCCGGAGCGATCGACCGGTTCGGCCCGGCGTTGGGCTTGCCGCAGGCCTACAGCGGTCACAACGGCTACGGCCTGTGGGGTCCGCCGGCGGACGCCGCCACGGGTTCGGCACTGGCGGTCGGCGTCGGGAGGGCGAAACTCGCGACCTGGTTCACCTCCGTCCGCCAGGTCGCCTCGATCGACAACGGAGACGACCTGGACAACCAGGAACAAGGCGAACCCGTGTGGCTGTGCACCGGCCAGCGGTTGCCCTGGTCGCAACTCTGGCCCTCAGCAGTTCAGCTGCATTGATCCTCGGCCCGGCCTGACCGAGCGCACTATCTGGTCACGATCGAGAAGCCGCCTGGAGCAACGAGAACTCGAACCGACCCGTCGCAGTCCCGGTAATGGCTCTGGGTCCGACCATTCCGGTCGTAGACGCCGACCCTGGCGCAACCGCGTCCAGCCACGGTCACCGCACGGATCTCGGCAGAGCCGGACTTCGACGACAACAGGGCCGTGCCGTGACCCGCACCGGACGCGGCCAGGGTGGCGACCTCCGGCAGCACCAGCAACGCGTCGATGCGCCCGGTCCCGCCGGACGTCGTCGCCGTCACCACGGTGGCCCGTGGACCTGCCGGACGCGAAAGGGCAGCTGGGACGAGTTCAGTGGGTGATGGGGCATTGCCCTGTCGGCCCACGTTGCCGAAGTTCACCGTGCCGAGCCGGCCGGACGTAGTCGAAAAGCTGGTTCTGGCCGAAGATCCGGGTACCAACTCGACCACCGGCTGAATCCAGCGCGGCTGGCTCGAGGCGGGCAGTTGCCAGCTGACCGTGGAACCGGGGACGACCTGGACGGCCTTTCCACTCCACAGTGACTCACCCGTCCAAGCCGGATCCGGCGTCACGATGGACGCACCACCAGCCGGCGCGCCCGTTTCCGCCTCGATCACGCTGAGCCCGTCCCGGGTCGAAATCGCCGCGGAGGACCGGGCCAACCGAGCCAGATCCGGGTGTGCGTCCAGCACCTGCATGGACAGCAGACCGTGAATGGTGGATTCGGCTCCGGAGTTCGGCGTTCACCGTGCCATTGCCCTGCACTCCGTCGTTGGTGACCCCGGTGGCCGGGTTGTAGACCGGTGTGCCGGCCGGATTCGCACCGAAATACCAGCCGGCGGCGATGCCGGCCAGCTGGCTGATGCCGCGTCGGCCGGAGGCCTCACCGACCGAGATCAGTGCCTGGACGCGGGCATCGGCGCCATAGGCGATCTGGGTGGGGTCGTCCGGAGTGGGCAGCAGACCGTTCACCGGGCCGGTGGAGGTGAGCAGTTGCGCGGTGAATCCGGCCGTATCACCGATGGCGGGCTGCAGCAGCGCGGGGCTGCCCAGAGCCTGCGACGCGGCAGCCAGGCCGGAGGCCATCTGCGAACCCCAGGCGTGCCAGTCGGACCGGGACAGCGCCCACGGCAATAGGGCTCGGTACGGCCACGACGTGGTGCTCCCGGCCGACATCAGCGCCACGCCACGGGCCAGCTTCGCCAGCGCAGTTCGGGCTGCCGCCGATCCCGGGCCGCTGGCCGAGACGTAGGCCGACAAGCCGAGAATCGCCTCGGACGATGCATCCGCGCCGTCGACGATCAGCCAGGCCGGCACTTTGACGCCGTGGATCACCTGGTATGTGCCGTATCTGGTCAGGGTGTCGCGGTTCAGTGCGGCGACGGTGAGCTGCATCCGGGTGGCCAGGAACGAGGCGAACGCCGGGTCACTGTGCCGGAACGCCGCGTAACCCTCGCCGTACGCCCACAACGTCCGGGCCAGCCAATAGGACTGGTCGGAATCGGCCGGGTTGGGGGAGTCGGCCGGAGTCGGCGTCGTGTTCAGGGTGCCGTCCGGCTGCATCCAGAGCACCACCTCACCGGCCTTCGGGCCGGTCAGCGTCTGGAAGTAGGCAGCGCCGCGAAGCATCTGGTAGGCCTGCTCTTTCGCATGCCGATCTCCGGTGGCCTGCCACTGGCGCAGGTAGACAACGGCGGCGCGGGTGATGTCGTCGGTGTCGTAGGAACCCTGTCCCCAGTACCCGGTTGCGGCATTCAGCTTGCCGCCGCCGACCCGTGCGAACGCGCCGCCGGGCCGGGAGTCCGCGTAGACCCAGACCACGCCGATCTTCGGATCCTGCGCGAGCCGGTAGGTGTTGTGGGCGGCGGTGTTAGCCACCGCCACCCGGTCGCTGAGAAAGTCGAGGTGGGCGAGATTGGTCAAGCGGGCCGGGGCTGCGGACGTGGCCGGGCTGGTCGACGCAGCCGAGGCAGATCCGGAGAACCCGGTGAGAGTGGCTGCGGTGAGAAGTGTTGCGGTGATCAGCGCCGTTGCTGTTCGCCTCATGGATGTCTCCTAGGTCCTGGTGAGTTCGGCGACGCCGATCTTGGAATCGGCCATGCCGTAGAACACGAAGGTGCGGTCGTCGATGGTTTCGATGGCCGTCGGAAAAACCACGTTGGGGACGATGCCCGAACGCTCGTCGAGAGTTTGGGGGGCTAGCAGCGGCACTGCGGTGCGGGCGATCACCAGCGCCGGGTCGTCGGCGGACAGGATCATCGCCCCAGCCGAATAATTCGCGTTCTGCTGCTGGTCGAACCCCGACGCCAGCTCGCCGGTGACGCCGTGATGGATCAGCAGCCAGCCCTCGGGGACACGGATCGGTGGAGGCCCGGCGCCGATCTTCAGCTGCTCGAACGGGAATTCCGGCAGGGCCAGCAGTCGATGCCCGGACAGGTTGACCATATTGGCGACGTCGTCCGTCACTGCGTCGGCCGGGGCGTAGGAAATCCAGATGCCGGGCCGGTCGTCGGCCAAACCTGCCGGTCGCGGCGAGCCGCCGCCAGGCGCGATCCAGTCCAGATCCCACATCGGACGGTGCAGCACCGCATAGCTAGGGCGCCCGTCCGGGCCGGGGATCTGTTCGGGGAAGATCACCAAGTCCTTGTTCGGGTAGAGATTCAGATCTGTGTCCAAGTCATCCTGATACCGAAAATTGAACGGTCCCAGCCTTTTCCAGCTCCGCAGATCCGTGGAGACCGCGAGCGCGGGTTTGGGGCCGAGTGGGCCGTAGGCGACGTAGGTCATCAGGTGAACACCGAGATCGGGCATCCAGGTGGTTCTGGGGTCCTCCACGCCGCCGTGATTGGCGCCGCGCTCCCAACCCCTGTCGGGCTCGAGCACCACGGCCTTGCGCCGGACCCCGACGGGAACGCCGTCGAGGACTTCGATCTCGGCCAGTCCGATGCGAGAGACGTTCCCGGCGGCAACCAGTCGCGGCAGCAGCCAGAGCCGACCGTCCGGGTCGCGGCCGCTGGCCGGGTTGAGCACTCCCTCGACCTCGTTCTCCTCGCCGGGGTCCGGCGACATGACCACCCCCAGTCGGGTCAACGTGTACGGCACATCTGTTGCTCTGTCGGGGTCTGTCATCCCTTGACGCCCGAGCCCAGATCGGTGGAGACGAAATGCTTCTGGAAGGCGATGAACAGCACGACCACGGGGACGGCCAGGACGACGGCGCCGGCCAGCACGGCGCCGAACGGGTTGACGGTGCTGGCCTGGACTGTCGAGATGTAGTTCGCGAGCGACACCGCGAGCGGCTGTTTGCTTTGTTCCTTGGTGATCAGGAACGGCCAGAGGAATTCGTTCCACGGTCCGATGAAGACGAGCAGCACCGCGGTGAGCATGGCTGGTCGGACCAGGGGAAGTGCGATCGACCACAGCGTGCGTAGCTCCCCGGCCCCGTCGATCCGAGCGGCGTCGAACAGCTCCTTGGGCAACTGCAGGAAGTACTGGCGGAAGATGAACACCGCAGTCGAGTTGATCGCAAACGGCAGGATCATCCCTAGGTAGGTGTCACCCAGACCATAGGTGCGGGCGATCATCACGTACAACGGAATCATCAGGAGCTGGAACGGGACGACCTGCACGAGCAGCATGGAGCCGAACAGCGTGCCCCGGCCGCGGAATTTCAGCATGGCCAGGGAATAGCCCGCCAAGACGCCGAACACCAACGTGCACAGCAGTACCCCGCCGGTGAAGATACCCGAATTGATCAGCGCCTGACCGAGGTCGAGCCGGGCATTGATAGCGGTGTAGTTCGCGAAGGTGAGATTCGCCGGATTCGGGAATGCGCCCGCAATGGTGGTGTTCGGCGACTTCTGTAGCGACCCGATCACCATGTAGTAGAACGGGAACAGGAACGCGAACGCTCCGATGGCGAGTAGACCGTAGGTCACAACCCGGCCGCCGCGTCCGGGCTTGCGCCCGGTTGCGGTCGTGGTGATGTCCGGATCGTTGGCGGTGAGCGTCATTTGTTTCCCCGCTCGTTGAGCCACAGGTTGGCCAGGCCGATGATCAGCACTGCGATCACCAGGATCACACCCAACGCGGACGCGACGTCGGGATGCGCCTGCTGGATTCCCTTTTGGTAGATGAGCAGCACCGGTGTGGTGGACGCGCCTGCGGGTCCGCCGCCGCCGGTCAGCAGATATGGCTCGGTGAACAGATTGGCACCGGTGACGATCGCCACCAGGGTCACCAGTCCGGTCGCCGTTCGGACGCCAGGAACCGTGACAGACATGAACGACTGGAATCCGTTGGCACCATCGGTGGAGGCGGACTCGTAGAGCTCCTTCGGTACGTTCTGTAGCGCGGCCAGGTACAGCAGGATGAAGAAGCCCAGCTGTTTCCAGGTGACGAACAGTGCGATCAGGGGCATCGCCCAGGTCGAACTGATCAGCCAGGACGGGCTCGGCGCCAATGGGCCGAGGATGTTGTTGACGAGACCGTTGGTGCTGAACAGGAAGAGCCAGACACCGACGACGGCAACGCTGGCGGTGACATAGGGGACGTAGTAGGAAACCCGGAAGAAGGTCTGCCCCCTGATGCCCCGGTTCAGGGCCGCGGCCAGGGTAAGTGACAGCACCACCGTCAGCGGAAGAAAGATGATCAGAAAGATGCCGACGTGAGCGAATGAGGCCAGCACATCCGGATCGGTCAGCACCGTCTTGTAGTTGTCCAGACCCACGAACGGGTGCGCAACGGAAACCCCTGGTGCGGTGAAGAAATAGTGGTGAAAGCTCATCCAGATCGCGTAGCAGAGCGGATAGGCGAAGATCGCTACGATGTAGAAGGCGTACGGCAGCGACAGCAGCATCCCGATCGGCTGATGGCCGGTCAGCCGTACCCATACCGGCTGCTTGCCGGCGCCGTGCCGACCGTTGCCGGCCGGCGCGGCCGCCGAGCCAGGTGCCGGACTGCTACCGCTATGTTGGGCCGGCGGATTCATGGGTGCCAGAGGAGCGGACATGGGTCCCGCCTCAAGACTTCGCGAGCGAGTCGATCTTGGCAGCGGCGTCGTTGAACGCCTGCGTGACATCAGACTTGCCGAAGATCACCGCACTCGTCCAGGCGTCCCGGAAGGTCTGCCAGATCTGCACCGAGTTCGGGACGTTCGGCACCTCCGTGGTGCGGGCGGCCTGGTCGGCAAACAGTTTGTAGTCGGGGTTCTTGGCGAAGTAGGACGCATAAGCGGTCGGCAGATCCTTGCGCAGTGGCATCTGGCCGGTGATGGTCAGCAGCTGATTGTCCTGCTCCTGCGAGGTGGTGAACTTCAGGAAATCCCAAGCGGTCGCCTTGTTCTGGCACGAGCTGTAGAGACCGACGTTCTTGGCGTCGGAGAACGTGTGGATCTGATTGGCGGGCATGCCGTTTGCGGTGGGGACGGGGACGACGCCCCAGTCGACCTTGCCCTTGTAGACCGAGATCGCCCACGGGCCAACTGATGCCATCGCAGCGGTGCCGTCGGCGAACGAGTCACCAGTGTGGGCCTCCTTGCCGGCCAGGCCGCCGGTATAGATCTGCTTCCAGAAGTTGATGACGGCCATGCCCTCGGGTGAGGTGAATTGGCTCTTCCCGTCCATGACCAATTGCTTGCCGCCGGTAGCCGCCGCGAAGTCTGGGTAGAAATCGAACCACGGCTGATAGAAGTCACTGGACGGCGACGGATAGATGGCGAACTTTGCGGCCTTGGACGCGACGACCTTCTTGGCCGTGGCCAGGAACTCGGCGTAGGTGTGCAGCGGCGGGTTGGTGGTGTCGATCCCGGCGGCCTTGAAGACCTTCTTGTTGTAGAAGATCATTACCGGGTTGGACTTCCACGGCAGCTGATAGTAATGGCCGTCGGAGCTCTGATACTGCTTGGCAATGGTTGCGTCGGTTCGGCTTTCGATATAGCTGGTGCCGTCGGCGAAGCTGGACAGGTCGACCAAACCACCCTGCTGCTGGAAAGCAGGAACCGCGGCCGGCGAGGTGTTGTAGATCAGGCAGGGCGTTGTCCCGGCGGTGATCGCCGCCGTGATCACGTCTTCCGACGACTTGCCGGCTGGGATCTCCTCGGCGGTGACCACTTGGTCGGTGTGCAACTTGTTCCAGGCGGCCACCGCCTGTTTGCCCCAGGCGACTTCCTGCTCGTTGTTCGAGTACCAGATCTTGATCGGCCCACGGGCTTCGCTCGCACCGGTTCCGGAACCTCCCCCGCTGCTGGAACTACAGCCGGCCAGCGCGATGGTGCCGAGCAGCAGGGCCGCGAGGGACAGAGTGACTCGCTTCATTGTGAGACTCCTTGTGGGTGGGGTGCTTTGCTGGTGCCCGGAACGGGGCCAGTTGAATCACGCGCGATGAATCGCGCTGGGGCGAGGTGGACATCGACGGGCTGTTGGCCGTCGATCAGCTCGAGCAACGTGGTGGCCGCGGCGCGACCCCATTGGTAAGCGTCGGTGCGGACCGTGGACAGCGGCGGATGCAGGTAGGCGGTCAACTCGGCATCGTCGTAGCCGACGATGCTCAGATCCCGGGGCACGCCAACGCCACGGCGGTTCGCCACGGCCAGGCCGGCCATGGCCATCAGGTCGTTGGAATACAGAATGGCGGTCGGGGGTTCCTCGCGATCGAGCAATTCCTCGGTGGCCCGGGCGCCGCCGGCGGCGGTGAAATCGGCTTCGATCGGATCGGCCGGCTGCAACCCGGCCGACTCGATCATTCGCCACCATCCGTCCCGGCGACTGTTGGCGTGCAGGTAGTTGCGGGGACCGGAAACGTGCGCGATGACGCGATGACCCAGCGAGACAAGGTGGTCGACCGCGTCGCGAACGCCCTGCTGGTCGTCGAGACAGACAGCCGGGCCCACGGACGGAACATCCGGTCGATTGAGGGTCACGAACGGCATACCCAGGTCCGCGAGCAGGCCGGGACGCGGGTCGTCGACCCGAAGGTCGGCGACCACGACTCCGTCCACGCGTTTGGAAGCGGCGATGTCGGTATAGGCAGCGGCCTCCTGTTCGGGCTCGACGAACCGCAGGGTGAGAGCCCGGCCGGTGGGGGCGATGACCGACTCGACGCCGGCCATGAAGGGCGGGAAGAACGGGTCCGAACCCAGCATTTCCGGGGCCCTGGTCAGGATCAGCCCCAGCGTGTCGCTGCGTCGTCCGGCCAGTGCTCTGGCGGTGGCGCTGGGAGTAAAGCCGAGGTCCGCTGCGGCTTGCAGCACTCGATCGCGGGTCTCCGCACTGACCCCCGGCTTGCCGTTCATTGCGAAGCTCGCGGCTCCCTTGGACACGCGAGCACGCTGTGCCACGTCGGAGATCGTTGGCTTCGATGCCATCGGTGCTCGCGCCCTTCGGGTTGGTGTGCCGGTCCAGTAGTACTAAACCGTTTTAGGTATAAACCGGTTTAGGAACAAAAGGGAAGAGTAAGGGCGAGGTTTCACCCAGGTGGCCCTATCGCGCCGTCGGAGCGGATTTGCCGGATCGGCAACGGGGGTGGCCACCCCGGGCTCGGATGGGTGACAGTAGGCAGGTGACCGAAAACGACGCCCCAGTACAGCCACTGTCCGATGCCTCCTCACCAGCCGGCGAATACGTGGGAGACCCCGCGGTGCAGGCGGAATGGGACCGCCGGTACACCGACCGGGAGCAATTGTGGAGTGGCCAACCCAACGGGGCGCTGGTGGCCGAGGTCGCGGGGCTGACCCCTGGACGGGTGCTCGATGTCGGCTGCGGCGAGGGCGCTGACGCCGTGTGGCTCGCTCGAGCGGGCTGGGAGGTGACCGCGCTGGAAGTGTCCGGTGTCGCGCTGGACCGGGCGGCCGGGCACGCCCGGAACGCCGGCGTCGCCATCCATTGGGTGCACGCCGGATTGGCCGAGGCGGCGTTGCCGCCGGCGACCTTCGATCTTGTCTCTGCCCAGTACCCGGCGCTGCTACGCAGCCCGGACGGTGCCGCCGAGCGGGCGCTGCTCTCGGCCGTCGCGCCGGGCGGCGTGCTCCTCTTGGTACACCACGCGGGGATGGAAACCCAGGAGGCGGCGCATGACAGCGGATTCGACCCGGCCGACTACGTCTGGCCGTCCATGGTCGCCGCCCTGTTCGACGACGCCTGGCAGGTGGAGCGCAACGAACAGCGGCCGCGCGTCGCACCCGACGGGGGCGCCGGCGCCCACCACACGGACGACCTGGTGTTGCGGGCCCGGCGACTGCGCTGAGCCGGCCTCAGCCGGCCCGGTGGGCGACCGCCCGAGTTAGCAGTAGCGGCTCCGTGCGGTGATGGACGGGCGCCACCACCGACCAGATGTATTTGCCCAGCGGCCGCTCGTATCGCACATACGTCGTGACGATGATCTGGGAAGCGTTTACCGAGAAGGTCTTTCGAGCCGTCAGTAGCGTCGACCTGGTCTCCAGGACGAGCGCTGACGCTGTTGACTGGATGATCTGCCAACCCAGCACACGGTCCGGGGAGTCGGCGGATCCTGGTCGCAACCGAAGGACGGCCCACCAGCCGAACAGGACCGGCCAGCGCAGTACGCCAGGCGCCCGTTCGAACATCTCCCGGGCCCAGTCCTGCGGCGACCGCGCTCTCGCGTCGACGATCACCACCTCGAACGAGCTTGCGTAGTCGGCGTCGGCCAGGGCCAGCGGATCCGACCGCCCCACCTCAAGCCGGCGTGCCTGACCCAACCTCATTCGGTTCATCCATAGATGATGCGCCCGCCATTCCGTGGTCCAGGCGATTTTCGGCCCGGTCGCAATAGGCCTTGGCCTTGGCGCGTTCGGCATCGCCTTCACGGGTCTCGTTGTCGTCGTGCTGCTGGGTTTCGTAGTGCTCCGCCTGGTCGGAAGTCGGCGTGGCACAACCGGTCAGGTCACGTTCGCTCGCATCGTGACGATCGTGCTGCTCGTCGGCTGCGCCGGCGCCTGGTTGACCGTGCTGCTGGCGATGGGGAACTCCGCATCAGGGTTCTATCCGGCCGTCATACTGCTGACCCTGGGCGCCGCCGTGTTGGGCGGCGTCGTGCTGCCCAAGACGGCTCAGACCTGGTGGGTGGGCGGTACCCGCCCGAACCAGTCGCAGCCATTTGACTTGTTCAACCGCTGACCGACCCGAACAAACTCGAGATGCCCGCCGAACTGCTCGTGGCACACCCGCCGGCCAAGACGCACACTGGAGTGAGCCGCAGCCGTTGCGGACGATCTCAGCAGGAGGACCGCCATGGCCGACAACGAACAGTACGGATTCGATCCCGAGGATCTCGATCGGCTGGTCCGGGGTGCGGGTGAACAACTTCGCGGCGCACTCGGGCAGTTCGGTGGCCTGCTGGGCGCCTCCGGCGACCGCGCCGGCTGGTCGGGGATGTTCGAACAGGGCGCTCGGCGCCCGCGTTCGGCGCCCGAATCCGAGACGACCGGCCAGACCGGCGACGGCGTCTGGGTCATCTACGCCGTCAACGGCGACGGCGGGGCCCAGATCGAACAGGTCTTCGCGACCGAGTTGGACGCGCTGCGCGCCAACAAGAACAACACCGACAGCAGCCGCAAGGTCCGCTTCCTTCCGTATGGCATTGCCTCCAGCGTTTTGGACGCAACGGACGATAACCCGGCCGAGTAGCCGGGCTCATTCTGCGGAGTGGTGCGCACGGCGCGCGCGAAATGCTTCCGCGGGTTTCCCGCATTGACGAAACCACTCCGGTGCGCCACCAGGTCGATCGAGAGATCATGGGTCGATGACCTCCGATGGCCTCCGGGCGGCAACGCCAGTGGACGCGCCGGCGATGGCGGCGATCTACGGGCCCTACGTGACCGGGACGGCCATCTCGTTCGAGGAGGTCCCGCCCACCGGTGAATCGATGGCCGCCCGGATGGCGGCGCACCAGCTGCCGTGGTGGGTGGCCGTCGACCAGGGCGCGGTCGTGGGGTACGTCTACGCGTCGCCGCACCGATCCCGGCCGGCCTACCGATGGTCGGTGGAAGTGTCGGCCTATCTCGCGCCGTCCTATCACGGCCGCGGGCTCGCCACCCGCCTGTACGAACGGCTGCTGGACGATTTGCGCGAGCTGGGTTACGTCAGCGCCTACGCCGGCATCACACTGCCGAATCCGGCCAGCGTGCGGTTGCACGAGCGGGTCGGCTTCAAGCCGGTCGGGGTATTCGGCAACGCGGGCTACAAGCACGGACAGTGGCACGACGTCGGCTGGTGGCAGGCGTCGCTGTGTGCGCCACCATCGAGCGAGCCCGCCGACCCGCGATCCTGGTCGCCGACCAACCCGTAACGGCTCGCGCAGTTGGGCAACACGCCGCCGGCATCACGCACGCTGCAGCATGCGTACCTTGCCGCCGCGCCCACTACTCCCGCGGCGAAGGCCGCTTTCATTGCGTCCCTCGCCGGTTCGTCGCGCCCGAACGGCTTGGGCAAAGAATTGATGGACCTGGCCGAATTCAATTACTTACGGCCGTCGGCCAAGGCCGCCCTTCACGGCGCCCCCCGTTGCTCTCGAGCCCGAAATTGTGCGGCACAGCGCACTGCATAGCTTTGACGACATTTTCCGGCTCGATCCATTGGAGCGCCGATGTTCCTGTGTTGCAATGACCAAGTTGACCTAAATGGTGGATTTGGTGGCGCGGGGGAGGGCTAGGCGTGCCGATTGGCGCCGTTCGTCCCCTATTGGCGGTTTCCGGGCACCCTGCGTGGCGTAGACCCACCGTGACGGTGGTCGCGGTCATCGCCATGGTGTTCGCGTTGGTCACGGTGAGCGGGTTCGCGTTCGCCCCGACCGCTGCGGCGGCGGCCGCAGCCCCGATCGGGATGGCCAAGGCGGGGCCGGGCTCGGTGCTGGCCGGCAGTCCCGTCGCGTTCACCCTGACCGCGACGAACCCGGCGATCGCGAATGCCGTGCGTCAGTACAACGTCTCCTTCCGTGACGTGCTGTCTCCAGGAGTCACCTACAAGCCGGGTACCACCACACCCGCCGACGTCGGCGACCCGACGGTTTTCACCGCTCAGGTCCATTTCCCAACCGCCACCTCACCCCTGGTCCCGCAACAGACCCTGGTCTGGTCGAACGTGGCCGACCTGCCGTTGGGCGGAACGGTGGCCATCGGATACCAGGTGGTGCCGCCGAGCGGGCTGTATCCGGTCGGATCGACGGTGACCAACACCGCGCAGGACTTCTCCTCGACCAACCCCCGGGTCGTGCCCAAGTTCGACAAGACCGGTACTCCGGTTGACAGCCCGGTCGTCAGTGTCGGTCCCGCCCGAACGGTGAACACGACGATCTCCGCCATCACCATCGAGAAGTCCAGCGACGCCGGCCCGGAGGGCAAGCTGCTCCGTGGGGTGCACGACAACGTCTCCGTCTACACCCTGCTGATCACCAACAACGACGACGACGCGACCAACGGGAACCAGGTCACCGACTACCTGCCCGCCAACCTGGAGTTCCTGGGCTGCGGCCGGGCCGACAACACCACCGTCGGGCCGGAATACACCGGAGCGCCGCCGCTTGGCGTCGGCCGCATCCCCGTCGACGATTGCCGCACCCCGACTTCGGTGCAGACCGTCACGAACCCCACCCCGGCGCTGACGGGCGTCTTCACCAAGGTCGTCTGGGCCGCGCCGGTGGTGCCGAACCTGGCGCCGGGGGACACGTTCACGATCCGCTACGCAGCGGCGGTTCCGTTGCGGGCCAACACGATGGTCTTCCCCGGCGGCACCCCCGGCCCCGCTTCGGGTGAGCAAGGTTCCAATCTGGACAACAACACGGGTGCGTCCACCCGACAGGACGGCAACGGCCAGGCAGTGACCAACGCCGCCGGCGTCACCGGCGTCTACCAGGGTCCGACGCCCACCGACCCCACCGGCGTGACCGGCACACCGGTCAGCGACGATGCGACCCACACGGTCACCGCCAAGGACGTCCGGCTGCTGAAGTCGGTGCAGACCACCGGCGATGAACCGAGCAAGCAGGACGAGTTCACCATCGGCCAGATCGCGACCTACACGCTGGAGGTCGACACCTCGGAGTACACCTCGGCCCAGGACATCACGCTCACCGACCACCTGCCGAATGGGGTCTGCCCTCTGGTCACGCAGTCGCAATGGAACGACCTGCTCGCCGCCCACCCGTCGCTGAGCCCGTTCACCGCGGAATGCGTCGCCCCGCCCGGCCAGGCCCCGCGGAACGACCAGGGCACCCCGATCAGCTACCAGAGCGTGACGTTCGACCCGGCCACGGGTGAGTTCGCGTTGAAGTTCACCATCATCGACAACCTGAACGCCCAGTCCACCCTGCACGTCACCTACCCGACTCGGATGCTGCCCACCTACCCGGGTGGCAGCCTCGCCGGGACCGCGACGACAGCCGGCGATACCTTCGACAACACCGCCGATCTGACCGCGACCACCGCGCCGATCGCCGGGACGTCCGAGACCGGGCCGAAGACGGTCACTGACACGTCCTCGGCCGAGTTGGTCACCGGCGGGCCCACGATCGCCAAGCTGATCGAACCGCTGCCGATCACGTTCTCGACCAGCTACTCGTGTGACGGTCCGAGCTCCGGCTACGTCGATCCGGCAAATCCTGTGCTGCCGCCCGCCCGGACCACGTTCGCCCTGGCCGACCTCATCTGCTTCGAGCTGCGGGTCACCGCACCATCGGGCACGTACAGCCGGAACCCGACCGTCACCGACTTTCTGCCGGCGGGAACCACTTACGTCAGCTCGGCGATCGGGCCAGGGAACACTCTGCCTGCCGATCAGATCGCGTTGGACGACAGCGGGGCCGCGGACGGCACTCTCAGCTGGGATCTCGGCCATCTGTCCGGCTCCACCCGGCTGGTTGATCCCGGTGAGACATTCGTGGTCAGGGTGGCCGTGCGCGTGGCGACGCCCGCGGATGCGGGCAGCGTTGACCTCGTCGGCAACCTGATGAAGGTGCAGGCCGAGAATTCCGCCGGCCAGGTCCGGTCGCTGCGCGACCAGGTCAATTTCGCCATTGCCCCGGCCATCCCGCTCGGCATCACCAAGGGCGTCGCCACCGTCAACGGGCAGCCGAACCCGGAGAACCCCGCAGATACCGACCACCAACAGGTCCGGCAGGGCGATGTGGTCGATTTCCGCGTCGACATCGCGAACCTCGGAACTGCCGCGACGGCCACCGACCGGCCGGTCTCGGCCATCATGGTGTGGGACGTGTTGCCCGTGCCGTTCACCTGTTCCGACGTCACGCAGGTGACGGCAGGCCTGGAGTGTCGGAATGCCGGGTCGCTGGGCGACTGGAACCCGGTGGTCAATGGCCAAAAGGTCATCGGCCATTCAATCCTCAGATGGACGCTGCCCGGCCCGCTACCTTCCGATGGCACGACAGGACTTGACTATCGGGTAAGCGTTCCGCAGGTCGGCCCGTCATTGGATTTCGCGAACACGGCCTACGTATCCAGCTACTCCGCCGACGCGGACGACGGGGTCGACGGCACGACCTACTACCCGGCGGACAACATCGACGGAAACGTCCCGGTGGATTCCCAACTGGCGCCGCCGGTCTCGGACCCGTCGGACGTCTTCACCGCCGCCGCGGCCGCTACCAAAACCATCACCAGCGCGATCGCCGAGAACGGCAACGACGGTGCCGGACAGGCCGCAGTGGGCGAATTGCTGACCTTCAAGATCGGCGCTCGAATCCCGGCCGGTACGACGGTCCTGGCCAGTTCGCTGGCAGATGTCCTGCCGCCCAACGGGGTGGAGCTGCTCACGGCGGCGCATCCGCCGACCGCAGCGCTCGCCCCCGACGCGGACAATCCGAGTGTGACCACCTCCTTACCGGGAGGCTTCACCCAGAATCCGACCAACGGTGCGCTCACCTTCCCGGCGACGTACACCAACAACACGAGCACTGATCAGCTTGTCATCGTCACGCTCACCGGCCGTTTCACCAACGCCGTCGGCGGCCAGGGTGACGTGCGCACGGACACGGCCCGCTTCGCCTTCACCCCGGCCGGCGGCGCGCCCACCTCGACGTCCGCGACTGCAAACGCGACCGTGGTCGAGCCGCTCCCAACGCTGAACAAGTCGGTATCACCGGGCGGACCGTACAGCGCCGGGCAGACCATCACCTACCAGCTGACGGCAGGCAATACCGCCGGTCGCCCGACGTCCTACGACAACTGGGTGGTCGACTGCGTCCCGGCCGGTCTCGAGGTCACCGGTTATCCGGCCGGCAGTCCGTCCACCGGGACGGCGGCCGACCCGCTGAAAGTTACCAGCACCACCGGAGCCGCCGCCTACGGCTGCGCTGTGGGTACCACCCGAATCGGTTGGCACGTCGGCGATCTGGCCGGCGGCGTCTCGGCCTCACTGTTCTACACCGCGACGATCGACTCGACCACGGCCGCCGGCCACGTATATACCAACACGGCCAACCTGACCGCCTCGTCGATCCCGGGTGCCGCCCGGCCCACCCCACAGTCGCCGTTGCCGAACGGTGCGCGCGGCTACACGGCGACCGACACGCAGAATGTCAGGGTCGCCGTACCGGCTTTGGTCAAGACCGCGAACCCGACCCAGGCCAACGTCGGTACCAGGGTCACCTTCACGGTCGCCGCGCAGATCCCGCCCAGCGTCAACCTGTACCACGCCGTGATCAGGGACCTGCTGCCAGTGGGCCTCGTTGGCAGTTCGCTGGCCACCGTGTCGATCACCTGCACTCAAACGCCGGGCACGTGCACGGTTCCGGCAGCGAACGCGACCACCGTGCCGTCGGGGACCGGAACGCTGGCGACCTGGGACCTCGGCGACCTGCTGTCCCAGACGTCGACTCGAACGATCACCCTGACCTACACCGCGGTGGTGGCCGATGTGACGCCGGCGGTGGTTCGCGGTGCCACCATCGTCAACGGCGCTTCCATCGCCTGGAACGACACACCCGGGGGCGGACAGCCGCCCTTCAACACGGCCGACATCTCCACGAGGGCAACGGTCACGGTCACGGAACCGGTGTCGCACCTGGCCAAATCGGTGTCGAACACCACCCCGGAACCGGGCCAGGTCTTCAGCTACACCCTGAAATACACCAACGGCGGCCAGGCCGCCGACACCAACACCGGCCCCGGCTACAACATCGCCGTCTGCGATGCCGTGCCCGCCGGGGTGGTCGTCGACCCGGCCACCCTCCCGGCCGGAACGACGCTGGCCGGAACGGCGAGGTGCGCGGCGGGCAGATTGAGCTGGTCGATTCCGGGACCGATCGCCGCCGGGGGCAGTGCCACGATCACCTACCAGGCCAAGCTCGCCGCCTCGACCAGGATCGGCGTAGCCGGTCAGAAGAACACGGCCACCGTCACCGACGTGTACAGCCAGCCCAACAGCGGCGGTCGGCACACCACGCCGGGCACCACGGCGACCGCCACAATCACCCCGGACTTCCCCAAGGTCGTCCCGGTCAAGACGGCCGTGACCACCGGACTGGCCTACGCCGGGGTGCCGTTCACCTGGAAGATCACGTTGACCAACAGCGGCACCGGCCGCGCCTACAACCTCGGCGCGGTCGACACCCTCCCGGTGAACTGGACCTATGAAGCCGGGTCCGCCAAGGTCACCACCGGAAACGGCGGCCCGGTCGCCGTCGAGCCCACGGTGGGGGCCGCCGGCACAACCGGTCCGACGCTGACCTGGACCGGCCTCGCCCCATTGGGCACCGCTCCGGCCACCGACGGCATCGCGCCCGGGCAGAGCGTGGTCATCACCTTCGACGCCACGCCCGGACCCGATGCGCCGACGGCCGCGGGCACCGGGCATCCGAACGTCAACAACGTCACCGCGAGCACCACCGACGCGACCGGTGCAACGGGCAACAGCGTCGGCCCCTATGCGTCCGGCACGGGCTCCGCCACGGCACTGATCGCGGCCGCCGACGTACAACTGGTCAAGACCGCCGGCACCTTCACGGCCGGCGACAGCGGCACCTGGACACTGACCGCCACCAACAACGGCCCGGACACCGCGGTCGGGCCCTTCCTGATCACCGACACCGTGCCGCGCACCCTCACCCTGCCCGGTGGCGGCGCCGGCGCGGCTCTCACTCTGGAGTCGGCGACCGGGACCGGCTGGTCCTGCACCACCACGCCGACGACCGCGGCGATCTCCTGTGCCCGCAGCAACGGCGCCGACACGCTTGCCGGCCGGCGATTCCTTCCCGCCGGTCACCGTCACCGTCTCCATCCCCGCGGACGCGATCACCGATTCGACGGCGGTCAACGACGGCCAGGTCGGCAACCGGACCTTCGACCCCGACCCGGACAACAACACCGACACCGCCACCGGCACGCTGGTCACCTCCGGGGACCTGAAGATCACCAAGTCCCTCACCGGATCGGTGACGCCCGGCGCGAACGCCGACTACGTGGTCACCCTGACCAACCTCGGACCGTCGGTCTCGCTGGCCACCGCGGCGCGGCCGATCACGGTGGTCGACACCCTGCCCGCCGGTACCGATTTCGTCTCCGCAGTCGGCACCGGCTGGACCTGTCCGCCGCCGGTCGGCGGTCAGCTCACCTGCACCTGGACCAGCACGCTCACGGTGAATGCAAGTGCCACAGCCCTGCGCGTGACGGTCTTCGTCCCGTCGGACCGCACCCGTGCGGTCACCAACACCGCGGCGGTCACACCGGGTGCCACGCCGGACGACAATCCGGCGAACGACTCGGCCACGGTCAACACGACGCCCGCGCCCCAGGCCGACCTCGGCATCTCGAAGGTGTTGCTGGACAAGGACACTGCCCCGCCGGTGGCCGGAACCGACCGCGAGTACGAGTTGTCGGTCACCAACCACGGTCCGTCTGATGCGCAGAACGTGGTCGTCACCGATCCGCTGCCGGCGTCGGTGAGTTCGAACGGAACCTTCACGTCGGTGACGCCCGGCTGGAGCTGCACCACCGCCGATCAGCTGGTCACTTGCAAGCTGGCCGGTGCGCTTGCCGGACCCAATGGCGGTGTCCCGGTCACGGCACGGGTGCGCATCTCCATCCACATCTCGGCCACCCATAACGTCGCCGATCCGATCGTCAACACCGCCACGGTCGGCTCGGACACCCCGGATCCGGGGCCGACGTCCAACAGCGACACCGACGACTCCTCGGTCACCGGCCAGGCCGACCTCACCATCGAGAAGACGATCACCACCCCGGCCGTCGCGGGCCGGCTCATGGAGTACCAGCTGCAGGTCCGCAACCTGGGGCCGTCGGTGGCCACCGGGCCGACGACAGTGACCGACACGCTGCCCGCGGGGCTGACCTACGATCCGGACAATCCGCCGACCGGCACCGGCTGGACCTGTGACCTGAACGCTGACAACACGGACCTGAACTGCAGCTATCCGGCCACCATCGGCACCGCGGCATCAGGCCTGCAACCGGCACCCGCGATCAACGCGCCCGTTCTCGTCGATCAGGGCACCGTCGGTCCGGTCACCAACCGGGCTACGGTCTCTGGGCCGGTCTTCGACCCCAATCCGGACAACGACACGGTCACCCGACCGACCCCCATCGAGCAACTCGCCGACGTCACCATCACCAAGACTGCCGACCCGCACGCCGCCGTGGCCGGCGACGCCGACCATCCCGTCACCTACCAGCTCGCCGTGGTCAACAAGGGGCCGTCCACCGCCAGGCTGCTCAGCGTCGTCGACACCCCGCAGGAGGGGCTGATCGTCACCAGCCTGTCCGGAACCGGTTGGGCCTGCGATCTGCCCAGCCTGACCTGCACCCGGGACGCGCTGGCCGTCGGCAGTTCGACCATCACCGTGACCGCCTACCCCGAGGCCTCGGTGCCGACCGGCAGCACGCTGCTCAACTCTGCCGACCTCACGGTGGGCACCCCGCACTCGCCGGGTGAGCCCGCCTGGCACGGCCAGGACACCATCACCGTCGACACCCTGGCCGGCGCCTCATTGACCAAAACCCACGATGACGCCAACGACCCGGTCTCCGCCGGCGACTCGGTCAACTTCACCCTGACCGCGTCCAACGCCGGACCGTCCGACGCCGTCGGTCCCATTCGCATCGTGGACACGCTGCCCGCCGGCATGTCGTACCTGTCCAACCAGGGACCCTGGGATTGCGCGGCCGCGGGCCAGGTCCTGACCTGCGAACTCACCACGGACGCGCCCCGGATCCCGGCGGGCGGCGCAGTGCCCGCCCTGGATCTGACGGTGAGCATCGATTCGGCCGCCCCGGCCGGCGATCTGACCAACCAGGCCGTCGTCTCCACCGGCACGCCCCAGGACCCCGACGTGCCGACTTCGGCCACTGACACCGTGCCGGTCACCACCGCCGCCGACCTGTCCATCGCCAAGTCCCATCCGGTGGGCGTCAACGCGGTGGCCGGGCGGCAGTTCGGCTGGACGCTGACCGTGACCAACCTGGGGCCGTCGGTTTCCAGGGCCTCGGCGGCCGACCCCATCACGGTGACCGACACCCTGCCGGTCGGGACCACCTTCGTCAGCGGCGGCAATGGCGAATTCAGTTGTGCCGCAGATGATCCTGGGCTCGTGGTCTGCACCAGAACCGTCGACCTGGTGGTCGACGCGCCGCCGACAACTTCCAGCGCTGTCTCGTTCCCGATCACGGTTGCGGTCGCCCCTTCAGTCCGTGGTCAGCTGACCAACAACGCGTCGGTCACGCCCGGGATGACGGTGGAGCCGCCCGGCGACGTCGCGGCCGGCAACAACACCGCCACCGACACGGTGGATGTGGACACCAGAGCGGACCTGACCATCACCAAGACCCACCCCGACGGTTCCAGAGCCGTAGCGGGCACCGAGTTCAGCTGGGACATAGCGGTGGCCAATGCCGGTCCGTCGGATTCCTTTGCCGACACCGCATCGCCCATCGTCATCACCGACACGCTGCCGGCCGGGGTCACCTTTGCCGGCGCCGTTTCCGACGACTTCACCTGCACCGCCGGTACGGCATCCGGCACGGTGGTGTGCACCGCCACCTCGTCGCTGGCGCCCGGCACGCACAGCATCGCGTTGACCGGGCTGGTGCGGCCCGACACCCTCGGTGACCTCACCAATAATGTCGAGATCACCGCTTCGACCACGCCGGACGAGGCCGGCGACAACACGGCCAGCGACACCGTGCCGCTCGACACCCGGGCCGACCTGGCCATCGTCAAGACCCACATGGCCGATGCCGTCGCAATCCCAGGGGAGCAGTTCGCCTGGACCCTGCAGGTATCCAACCTCGGGCCGTCCGTCTCCCGCGGCACCATCGCCGCCCCGATCACGGTGACGGACAACCTCCCGGCCGGTGTCACCCTGGTCAGCGCCACCGGCGACGGGTGGGAGTGCACGAATGCGGGGCAGCTCGTCACCTGCACCCTCGGTAGTGCCGCTACTCCGGCGGATCTGCCCGTCGGCGACGCAGCGCCCATCGCGATCGTCGCCGCCGTTGACGTCGGCGCGACCGGGTCCCTGACCAATTCGGCCACGGTGAACCCGGGCACCACCACGGATCCCGACGCCGACGACCCGACGGGCAACAACACCAGCACCGACACCGCTGTCCCGGTCGGACCGCAGGCTGACCTGTCCATCACCAAGACCCACGACCCGGCGCAGGTCCGGGTGGGCGACCCGCTGAGCTTCACTCTCACCGTCGCCAACCACGGGCCGTCGACCGCGCACGATGTCCGGGTCATCGATACCGTCCCGGCTGGCTTACTCCCCGTCTCGGCCGACGCTCCTGGGTGGACCTGCACGATTGCCGGTCAATCGGTGATGTGCGTGCTCGATGGGACGGCGGGCCTGCTCCCGCTCACCGTGACAGGTGGTGCCGAGCAAGTCATCCACGTGGTCACCACCGTGACAAAAGCCGCCTACCCGGCAGTGGTCAACACGGCGTCGGTGTCGTCGGCCACACCTGATCCGGATCCCAAGAACGCCACCGCTGACGACCGGGTAGTGGTCCCGGCGCAGTCCGATCTGTCGCTGACCAAGACCCTGCTCGGAAAGCTCGTCGTGGGCCGCACCGGCACCTATCGGCTGACCCTGACCAACCACGGCCCGACTTCGCTGCCGACCGTTGCGACCGTTGTCGACCAGCTGCCGGCCTCGTTGACGGCGGTCAGCGCCAAGGGTGTCGGGGTGGCCGCCACGTGCCGACTCGGAACCACGGTGACCTGTTCGATTCCCGGCCCGTTGGCCGTTGGCGGGACGGCCGTCATCGAACTTGTCGTCCAGGTCGGGCCGGCCGCGTACCCGGCGGTCACCAACACCGCGTCGGTGACGTCGACCACGCCGGACAGCAAGCCCGACAACAACTCCGCCATGCTCACCTCGCCGGTGACCCCGACCGCGGGTCTGACCCTGACGAAGACGTTGCAGGGTGGGGGACCCGGTCCGGACGGGCTACTCACCTGGGCTCTGACCGTGAACAATGCCGGGCCCAACGCCACCACCGCGCCGATCACGGTCACCGACAAGCTTCCCGCCGGTCTGAGCTACCGCGGTTTCTCCACCTCAGAGGTGGATCAATGGACCTGCAGCGCCACGGGTCCGACCGTCACTTGTCAGTTCGGTGGCGCCCTCGCCGCCAGGGCCTCCACCGGGGTGCTGATCCGTACCGCTCTGACCGCTGGACCAGGTGTGACCCTGACCAACCGGGCCCAGCTCAGCAGCGGCGATGTTCGACAGAGCGCCGAAGCGTCCTACACGGCGCCCGCGGCGCCCCCAGCACCGCCGACTACGCCCCCCACCGCGCTGCCCACCACCCCGCCCGCCACGGCCCCGCCGGTCCCCCCGGCAGCCCCCGGACCGAACCTGCCGAACACCGGATTCAACGTCGCGCCGTTGCTGTCCACCGCAATGCTCCTGCTGGCCGCCGGATTTGTGCTGGCCGTTGCCGGTCGGCGTCGGCGACACAGTTAATGCGGCCCGACGATGACGAATTGAAATCTTTCTGTGTCATCTAGGCCGCCGCGGGGTACCTGTCCGGTAACGGGCGCTGGCCGGAGCAATGATGCTGGAGAGTTCATGAACGTGGAGCAGCACGACTTCGAGAAGATGCAGACGGAGTACCAGCAGATCCGGCACACGTGGATGGAGCAGGACGACGCCACGAAGCGGCGCATGCTCGGCCAGATCCGGGAGATCTACCATTCGCTGTTGCCGGGTGAACGTGGCTTCATGACCGACATCCACCATCTGGAGCGCACGATTGCCCTCGACGTGGAGAGTCACGAAGCTGCCCGCTGAAGGCATCGCCGCGAGGCGGCGCGCACGAATGCCCCGGCTTCCCGCTGCCTGACCCGCTAGTTGACCGGATCGCCGACCCCAGTCGCCTTGTCGTTGGTCGTGGCCAGCGGAGATACCGTTGATTGCTGGTCCCGGGTGGTGCCGTCAGTGGTCTTGTTGCCACCGGCCAGGATCAGCACCACGATGACGACGACGATGATGAGTGCCACCCCGACCAGGGCCAGGAACAGCGGCTTCTTGGATCGGGTGGGCGCCGTTTTCTCTACTCGATTCGAGTGGTCTGACATCTGTCTCTTTCGGGGTTGGGTGTCCCGGCGGCTGCGGCCGCCGACAGATTTTCATTCCCGACCACACCGCCCGCCCAAACCCCGCCTGGGCCGCGCTGCGCGGCATGTTTTGGCCGAGTCGGAGTCGGGGACTAGGCATAAAGACGGGTGCCGTCGAGCAAGCTGGGGAGAGGTTGGCGGTGCAACAGCTGAGCTACCTGATCGTTCTGGCGGCGTGTGTCCTGGGCACTCTGCCACTGGAGTTCGCGCTCTCCGCCCGGGTATATCGCCGCTGGCAGCGGGCCCTGCTCGCGGTACTGCCGGTCGCCGCGGTGTTCGTCGTCTGGGACTACTTCGCGGTCCGAGCAGGTTGGTGGTTCTTCGACAGTCGTTATCTGGTCGGCCTTTTCGTCGGTCGACTCCCCATCGAGGAGTTGCTGTTCTTCCTGGTCGTGCCGATCTGCGGCATCCTGACCTTCGAGGCCGTCCGCCACCTGCGACCCGCCTGGGCTCAGCGTTCGTGATCGAACATGGCTACACCGTTGCCTCGATTTCTGCCGTCCTGGTCGCGGTCGTCACCGACCTGTTGCTGCTGCGGACGGCGTTGCTGCGGACCAAGCTGTTCTGGGTCAGCTACGGCATCGTGTTGTTCTTCCAGCTGATCGTCAACGGCGTGCTGACCGGACTGGGCATCGTGCAGTACGACCCGCGGGTCATCGCCGGGCTCAGGCTCGCTTACGCCCCGGTGGAGGACATCGGCTTCGGGTTCGCCCTGGTCTGTCTCACGCTGTCGCTGTGGGTCCGTCTGGGCACGACGGCCCAGCGGCGAGATCGATGACGGCCAGATGGATTCCGGGACGTGACGGCCGTGCCGTCCGGCATCCGGCACAGACCGGGACACCCAGCAGTCCGGAATCCCGCCGGGTGGCGGTAGTGGGTGGCGGGATCGCGGGCATTGCGGCGGCAGTCGGGCTGGCCGAACGCGGCATCCAGGTGGTCCTGATCGAGTCCCAACCGCAGCTGGGCGGCCGGGTCCGATCCTGGCCGGTGCAGAACTCGGCCGGACAGGTCACCATGAGTCGCGGCTTCCATGCGTTCTTCCGGCAGTACTACAACCTCCGTGCGCTGCTCCGCCGGGCCGATCCCGCGCTGACCGGGCTCACCGCGGTGCCCGATTACCCGGTGGTCATGGCGGACGGCGCGGCCGATTCGTTCGGGCGAATTCCTCGCACTCCGCCGCTGAACCTGGCTGCGTTCGTGGCCCGCAGCCCCAACTTCAGTCTCCGCGACCTGGCCCGGGTCGATGTCGTGGCCGCTTCGGAGTTACTGGACGTTGAATTCCCGGCCACCCTGTCCGCTTACGACGGGGAAAGTGCAGCCCAGGTTCTGGATCGCCTCCGTTTTCCCGGCCAGGTGAGACATCTTGCGCTGGAGGTATTTGCCCGAAGCTTCTTCGCCCGGCCGGATCAGTTCTCCGGTGGCGAATTGGTGGCCATGTTCCACACCTATTTTCTCGGTTCGTCCGAGGGGCTGCTGTTCGACGTACCCGTCGATGACTACGACACCGTGCTCTGGGCGCCGCTGGGCCGCTACCTGGAAACGTTGGGAGTGCAGGTCCTGACCGGGCAAGCCGTGAATCAGATCGACCTGGGCCGGGCGTCGGGCGTCAGGCTGGTCCTGGCTGATTCCATCGATACGCTCGACGTCGACGCCATCGTGCTGGCCACCGATCTGGCGACCACCAGGGAACTGGTCGCCGGCGCGCCGCAATTGGGCGATCCGGAGTGGCGGGAACGGATCGCCGAGACCAGCTCGGCTCCGCAGTTCGCCGTCTGGCGACTGTGGCTGGACCGACCGGTGGCCCCGGATCGACAGGAGTTCCTGGGCACCAGCGGTTTCGGGCTGCTCGACAACATCACCGTGCTCGACCGTTTCGAGGCCGGCGCCGCCCGATGGGCGCGCGAGTCCGGCGGCTCCGTCGTCGAGCTGCACGCCTACGCGTTGCCCGAGAATGCCGACGAACGTCAGGTCAGGGCCCAGCTGCGCCGTCAGCTCGGGCTGGTCTATCCGGAGACCGTGCCGGCGCAGGTGGTGGCCGCCGAGTGGCAGCTGAACGACGACTGTCCGCTGATCGGCACCGGGCCCTGGGAGCGACGCCCGGAGGTGACCACTCCCGACCCCAGGGTGTTGCTGGCCGGCGACGGCATCCGGTGTGACCTGCCGGTCGCGCTGATGGAACGGGCGGCTACCACGGGCTTTCTGGCCGCGAACACCCTGCTCGCGCGCTGGGGAGTGACCGGCCACGACCTCTGGACCGTACCGATGGCGGGTCGGGTGAGGGCGGTGACCCAGTTGCGGCGCTGGTGGGGCTATTCGGCCGGCTCGCCGCGGGAGCGCAGGCGGTACCGGCGCTCGGCGTAGGCCAGATCGTCAACCCAGAGTCGACGGGCGGTGCGGCGCACGGCCGGTCGGATCAACGGAGCCATCCAGCGCGCGGCCGCGAATCCGGCCCGGTCGGAGTAGGCGATGGTGGCCTCGGTCACGATCGTGACCGGTCGACCACGACTGTCCACGCCGATGGGGGTGGCGTGCGTCTCGACCAGGCTGCCCGCTCCCTCGCCCTCGGTGATCTGCATGACGATCGTCCGCGCGTCCGGGCAGAAGAACTGGGCCCGCACCGGCACCCCCCAACTCCGGTTCAGCCGGAAAGCCACGTCGACGGTCAGCAGTTCATCGTTGCTGGCGCTCTCGTCGACGGTCAGATGGCTGAATGCGTACGGGTGGAACCAGGCTCCGTGCCATGGGTCGAGTCGGTTGGCGATGATGTCCTGCGGCTCGCAGACCCCACGGGCAACGATCACCGACGACAGCGAGCGGTGCAGCGCCGGGCGTGGCGGCAGCGCCGGCGCGTCGGTTGCGGTCTCGCCGGCCGCGGGCAGACCGACCCAGGCCAGCAGGCCGTCGTCGAAGGCCCGATAGGGCCGCCACGATCCGTCGCCGGCCGCGGTGAGTTCGTAGCCGTGCCACCGACAGAACAAGGATCCGGACGAGACCACGCAATCGGTCAGCAGGGCCCCGAGGTGCGGACAGGCGCCGGGACCGGCCACCAGCGAGCCCTCCTGGTCGCGCCAGAGGACGACCTCGCGACCACCGATGGTGCGGGTGATCGAGCGATCCTTCGGTATGTCGGCGCTGGTACCGACCACGAACCAGCCGCCGGGATCGCGCTGCTGCGCTGCGGCCAGGGACGCCGCGATCCGCGACGGCCTGGCCTGCCGCCAGGTCGGCCGCATCCGGCCCTCGGCGGGCTGCGGCAGGTGCGCGATCGGCACCGGTTCAACGGCCATGGCCGGCCCCGATCAACAGGATGCGGCCGGCGGTGATGGCCTTGCGGGCGGTAGGAACCCGGACGCGGTGGGCGAACACGTCGAAGTCCGCCGCCTCGATCCGGTCCAGGATCTGCGAATACAGCAGTCGCGCGGCAGCAACGCATCTCGCCGAGCGTCGCGGCAACATCGCAATTCCGGTGTCGGCCAACCGATACAGCGCCCGGTTCCGTTCGATCTGGAAGGCCATGAAGGCCCGCCACTGCGGCGTCACTCTGCGCACGGTCACGTCGACCCCGAACCGTCGGAGATCGGCCTGGGGCAGGTACACCCGGCCCAGATCCAGATCCTCGCTCACATCACGGAGGAAATTGGTCAACTGGAACGCAAAACCCAGAGCCCTGGCCGGCTCCTTGGCCGCCGGCGTCAGCGGTCGCAGCACCGGCAGCATCATTTCGCCGATGACCGCGGCCGAACCTTCCATGTAGCCGCAGAGGTCGTCCCAGGTCTCGTACGTCGTGGTGGTCAGGTCCATGGCCATGGCCGCGAAAAAGCGGTCGAAGCAGGCCGGGTCGATGTCGGCAGTCAAGACCGTGTCAACCACCGCCGCCATCACCGGATCGGAGCTGCCACCGCTGGCCAGGGCGGCCCGGAACTCTGCCGCGAAAGCTTCGAGCCGGTCGGCGATCTCGAGGGGAGTGCGACTCTGGTTGGCCTGCTGGTCATCGACGATGTCGTCGGCCAGCCGACACAGGGCGTAGACAGCATGGACCTGGGCCCGATTCGGTCGGGCCAGGATCGCGGCGCCCCAGTAATAGGTGGTGCCGAATTTCCGGGTGAGCTCGGCGCATCTGCGATAACCCAGGGCCAGCAGCGGATCTGCCTCGACGGCGGCCGTCACCGCGGCGTTCCGTGCAGGTAGGTGTGCGCGCGCTCCGCGGCCAGCTTGCCCGAGATCAAGACCATTGGCACGCCCACTCCTGGAACTGTCCCCGAGCCGGCGAAAACCATTCCGGGCAGGCGTTTCTCGGTGTTCGAGGGGCGGAACGGCCCGGTCTGGGCGAAGGTATGAGCCAGCGAGAACGGTGTTCCCGCATGCATTCCCATCTCCCTCCAGTCCAGCGGAGTGACCAGCTGCTCGGTGACGACGTCGCTGGGGTATCCGTTCTGTTCCAGAAAGCGGTGCAGCCGTTCCCGCATCGGTGCTCGCTCGGCGACCCAATCGATGTCGGCCGATAGGTTCGGCACCGGCTCGAGCACGAACAGCGTCGAGCATCCCGGCGGTGCCAGGCCGGGATCGTCGAGTGACGGGATGGTGACCAATCGGGATGGGTCGGGCATCAGTCGACCCTGGTCGAGCAGGGCGTCGAAGGCCTCGCCCCATTCGTGACCGAAGTGGATGTTGTGGTGGGCGATGCCTGGATCCGGCACTCCGCGCACACCGACGTGCCACACCACTGCCGACGGAGAGTACTTGCCGCTCGACACTTTTCGCGGCGGGGCAAGATCGGGCAGCAGCCGCTGGTAGGCGACCGGCAGATCCAGAGTGCAGATCACGGCATCGGCCCGGAGCTGTTCACCGTCGGCCAATCTGACCCCGGCCACGGCGCCGGCGTCGGACCGGCGCAGGATGTCGGTGACCTCGGCGGAGTAGTGAAAGATGGCGCCGGCCTTCTCGCAGGCGGCCGCCATTGCGGTTGGTACTGCATGCATCCCGCCGCCGTCGGGGAACCAGACGCCTTCGATGCTGTCCATGTAGGTGATGACCGCGTACAGCGCCAGTGCGGACTCGGGGGAGAGGCCGGCGTAGAGGGCCTGAAAGCTGAACAGCCGGTGCAACCGAGGGTCCCGGAAGCGGCGCCGAACGGCCGGCCCCAGCTTGCCGAACCCGCCCAACTTGACCAATTCGGCGGCGGCCCTGGGCGCGGACAGCAGGCCGAGGGCCGAATCGAAATTGCGGTCGATGAAGTTGGGCATTTCCAGCAGGTAGAGGCGGCGCAGCCAACCCACGAATTCGTCGAATGCGGCCGCGTCGAGGCTGCCGCAGGTTGCGCGGATCTCCTCCCGCATGGCGTCATGTCCGTGCCTGACCTCGATCGTGCTGCCGTCGGCAAAGTTGGCCCGATAGGCCGGATCGAGCCGGTGCATCGGCAGGACCTCGTCGATCCGCACGCCGACGGCGGCCAGCGCTTCGCCGATGAGGTCGGGCATGGTGAGTACCGACGGCCCGGTGTCGAAGGTGAACCCGTCCTGCACCAGTTGGCCCGACCGCCCACCGGGTAACGCTTCCCGCTCGACCACGGTGACCCGATGTCCTTGCCCGGTCAGGTGGCAGGCGGCCGACAGGCCGGCCAGCCCGGCTCCGATGACCACGACGTCACTCATCGGTCCCGCCAGGCGATCCGATGCGCCAGCTGGCTCAGCTGAGCAGTCCCGGCGGGCTCCAACTCCGGAACGTTCAACGCGGCCAGCGCCGCGTCCACCCGATCCGAGATCATCAGCTCCACGGCTGAATCGACGCCGTCGGCACTGAGCTGCTCGCGCAGAACCGCCAGGTCCGCGGCGGAGAAATCGGCGGAGCCCACCCTGGACAATGCGGCTCGTCCGGCCGAGCTGCGCAGCCGGCCTTGCGCAAGCGCCAGCACCACCGTGGGCTTGCCCGAGATCAGGTCGTCGCCGGCGGGCTTACCCGTCTTCGCCGGGTCACCCCAGATTCCGAGCAGATCGTCACGGAGCGCAAAGGCCTCACCGACGGCGTCGCCGTAGTTCGCCAGGGCCGCAGCGGCGGCCGCGGAAGCGCCGGCGGCCGCTGCCCCGAGCTCCAGCGGCCGTTGCACCGTGTACCGGCCGGACTTCATCTTGGCCACGCCCCGGGCGTAGGCGAGATCCCGTCTGTCGACGGCACTGCCGATCAGGTCCCGGCGCTGGCCGGCGACCAGTTCGGCCACGAGTACCCGCCAGATCTTGCGCATGTGCGCCGGGAGTCCGGCGATCAGATGGCCGGCCTCGGCCTGCGCCAGATCGCCGACCAGGATCGCGATGCTCTCGCCGAAGCGCTGGCCACTACCCACGGCGGCAGCGGCCTCATGGAGGCGCCGGGCCTGGACGTGCACGGTGGGCAGACCACGGCGCGACGCCGACTCGTCCATCACGTCGTCATGGACCAGCGCGAACAAGTGCAGCAGATCAAGCGCGGCACCTACCTTGACCACATCCGACAGGCCCACCTCCCGGGTCCGGCCGCCGGTGCTGAGCCAGCCGAGGTAACACATGGTGGGGCGCAGGCGCTTCCCGCCGCTGCCCATCATCGCCCTGACCAATTGCGGCAGATCGGCCTCGCCGAGCACGTCCAGCGGGCCGCGGTCGTCGTCGGGCAGCGTGTCCCAGATGTCGGTCAATTCGGTCAGCACCCGCGCCAGCAGGGCGTCGACCTGGCCGAGGTGCGCCTCGACATCCGACTGCCCGGGCGGAGCCACCAACCGGCTCAGCTGCGCGGTGCTCATTGTGGCAGCCCCGGGAGCTGCCCGACCTGTTCGACGGCCCACGGGCTGAACACGAAGGGAGTGGCCGACACGGCGGCGCGCAGGTCGCTCCAGGGCGACCAAGCCCATTCGCAGACCTCGCGTGGATTGGCGGTGATGGCGGCATCAGCGGTCAGTCGGCCCGCGTAGACGGGGCAGATCTCGTTCTCCCACACGCCGCTCGCATCCCGAGCTCGGTAGCGAAAATCGGGCAGCACACAGTGGACACCCTCGGCGGCCACGCCGAGCTCGACCTGCAGGCGACGGCCGATCGCGTGCTCGACAGACTCCCCTGGCCCGGGATGCCCGCAGCAGGAATTGGTCCAGACCCCCGGCCAGGTGAGCTTCGACAACGCGCGCCTGGTCACCAGGACCCGGCCGGCGTCATCGAACAGGTAGAGGGAGAAAGCCAGGTGCAGGGGCGTGTCGCCGTGGTGCACGTCTACCTTGCGTTGCGTGCCGATCGGACTGCCGTCGGGAGCGGCCAGGACGACCAGTTCTGCCTGACCTGGCACCAGCAAGCTCGGCGTGCCCATTGATCACCCCACACTCATTCGCTACTGCCTGGATCGAACGGCGACTCATCGACGCCGACCCACTGGTGTCCGCTCGTCTGCGTGGCAAAACCCATCACGGCCACTGGCGAACAAATTGAGTAAGTAGCCCCGTTCGCAAGTGATCGCAGCCGAACGGGGAACTGATAGGAGGGGTGAGGTCGGTCATGAACGAATTCGAGTATCTGGAGTACGAGTACTACGACGCGCAGGCCAAACGGCCGACCGTGTCGAGCGAGGATCGCGGCGTACTCCGTGATCAGCGGGTGCCGGAAGAATTTCAGCTGACTTATGAGCACATCAGGCGAACCTGGCGCAATCGGGACGAGTCGGCGAGATTGCAGATGCTGGCCCAACTGACCGAGATGGGCCAACGACGCGATATCGACCGGCACTTCCTTCTGAAGCTAACCACTCTGCACGGCACGATCCGGGCCGCTCTGTCCACCTGAAGCCGGCCCTCGTCGACCTCGTGAGGTTCGCTACTTCTTGCCGCGGGTTTCCAGGCGATCCAGCAGCACTTCGAGGGCGTCTTCGAACTCCTCGGACGAACGGTCCTCCGAAAGCAGTGGCTGCATCCGTTTCAGCAATGGGTATCCGGTCAAGTCCGTGGCGTCCGGCCGGCCGGGATCCGGATCGTCGATCGGCCCGATGTCGGCGCCCTGGGCAGACACCTCGAGTAACAGGTGTCCCAGCAGGAAACTCGAAAAGCCCTGGTAGGCGGCTACAGAAGCCCGATCGGAAAAGCCGCAGCGCTGGAGGTTGTCGAGGAACGACTCCATCCAGCGCAGGCTGCGCAGCGGAGGGCGCACCCACGGCGCGGCCGGGGGCCGAGTGGCTATCAGCGGGAACACCTGTGGATGCGCGAGGGCGATGCGACGGATCCCGTGAGCCAGTCGCTGCAGATACTCCTGCCAGTCGGGCGAGCTCAGGTGGACGTCGGGATCGCCGTACAACTCGTCGATGACCGTCTCCACCACTCCGTCGAGCAGTGCCTCCCGACCGGGGAGGTAGTGGTACAGCGCCATGCCCTCGACCCCGAGGTACGAGCCGAGCGCGCGCATTGTCAACGCCCGCAGGCCGTCTCGGTCGATCAAGGCGATGGCAGCGGCCAGGATCCGGCTTCGATCAAGATGTCCGCCGGTGCCCCGACCTTCGGAGCTGGCGGGATCCACCGGCGCGTCCACTCCAGCCTCCTTCTCACTCCCGCTCTGGGCGATCCGGCAACGCTACCGCGGGTCGTCGGAGTCGCTCGTAGCCGCAGTGAATTCCCGGTTCAGCCGAGGTTCGTCGTCATCTGCCATGTTGTCCTTTCGCGGTGATCAGGATCAGCGCGCCGGCAACCGCGGATGCGGTCGCCATCGCGGCACTGGACAGAGCGGCGCGCCGGTAGGTCGGCCAGAGCAACGGAGCAACGACCATGCTGGCCGCATGGAGAGTATCGATGCCGACGGCGGCCCGGACGACGTCCCGTTCCGGACGGACCAGCAGGGCGGTCCCCTGGGCGAGCTGTCGCCCGGCCAGCACCCGGACAACAGCATTGGCCGGAGTGGCCCCGACCCCGGAGATCCGGTCGGCCAAGGCATGTGGTCGTAGCAGGAACGCGGCGCCAACAGCCGCCGTGAGTCCACCGAGGATTCGAACCTGAATGCGCATCAGGATGACTTTCCCGCCGCGTGCTCGGGCTCCACAAGGCGTTGGCCGAAGAATCCCCAGACTCCGTGTTGGGCATCGCCGTTGGGTTGGGGCTGCAGGACGCTGCCGGCCGTGGCAGGAATCGCCCTGCGGGACAGGCCGCCGATCTTCATCAGTGGCGTCACCAGCGCGTCGAAGACGGTTGGCAGTAACCGGAAGCCGGCGATGACGAGATGGTTGGCCAACCCGACGGATCGGTCCCGGGCCGGCTTGTCCAACGCCCGCAGAATGGCGGCAGCCACCTTTTCCGGCCGATCCACCGGCGGGGGTGGGCGTCCTTCCCATCCGGCGTAGTTGGCGGCCTGGCTGTAGGCGGGCGTGTTCACGCTGCCAGGGGTGATCAGGCTGACGTGGACACCCGGTGTCTGCCTGGCCTCGATCTGCAGGATTCTGGCCAGGCCCTGGACGCCCCATTTTCCGGTCACGTAAGTACTCATGAACGGGACGGCGATTTTGCCGAGCAGCGAACCGGTCAATACGAGGTGACCACCACCGACCTCACGGAAGTGGCGCAGCGCGGTGCGAGCAACGTTGGCGGTGCCAAGGAGATTCACCGTGATCGCGGCGTCGAAGACTTCGGCCGGGACGTCCTCGAATCGGCCGTAACCGACGGCCGCGGCCGTGTTGATGACGGCGTCCACGCGGCCCAGCTCGGTCAGGGCGTGAGCGAGAAGGGCGTCGACCTGAGCTCCGTCGGCGACATCGGTGACCACCGTCAGCGTCGGAACCCCGGCAGCCCGGCACTCTTCGTCCACGCCGGCCAGGCTGTCCGACGACCTCGCGGCGAGGACGACGGCCCAGCCGGCGGTGGCCAAGGCCAGGGAGGTGGCTCGGCCGATACCGCTGGAGGCGCCGATCACGATCGCAACCTTCCGGTCAGGTTTTTGTAGCTGGGTCATCGGCCATCCAGTCTTTGTTCTGCGTATTCGGTGGTGCCCATGGTTTGCCGAGAATCTCCTCGTCGAAACATGACGGTCTCCGACGTTCGGCAAGTCCACCTGGGCACCTGTCACGTCATGTGCCGGCTGAAGTCGTTGATCCGAATGATGTTGTCGAATTCCGGATCGCCGTAGTTGGTGGTGGTGCGGTCGAGCACAGGTCGGTCGTCGAGCGTGTGATTTTCGGTGATGTGGCTGCCGGTGTTGTGGTTTTGGGTGGCGCGGCACAAGACGGCGACGGAGTCGGCGAGGCTGAATCGTTCCCCTCGCCAGCCGGGGTGAATGAGTCCGGGATCCCATTGTTCGCCAACAGTGTCCAGGACCGGGCCGGGGAGCGGCGCGGGGACGGCGGTCAACTCGGCACCATCAGGTCGGCGGAAAACCCAACCGGCCGGGGCCGGACTGACTGTGAAACCACCCTCGTGGACCTGCATGTGATGAAACCGGCAGACGAGCACCAGGTTGTCCAAGTTCGTCGGTCCGCCGTCCTTCCAATGCTGGACGTGATGGGCTTCCAGATGTCGCCGGCGGTGACACCCAGGATGCTGACAACCGTCATCCCGGACCCGTAGTGCGCGCCGCAGACCGGGTGAAATCTTGCGCGTCTTACGGCCCAGTCGCAGCGGCTCGCCGGCCATCGTCGGACCCAGCGAGGTGCGGACAGCCGCCACCACCGCGGCATCACAGAGCAACCGTTCGGCGGTGGTCCGGGCCACGCCGGGTCCGTCCTGCAGATGGCAGCGGCCCTCGGGATCCATCGGACTGTCAACGGTCTCGGCCAACACCCGAGCATCCACGTGCACCACCACCAAGTGCCGGTCGTCACCGGAGGAGTCCACCGGCCCGGCTGCCAACGAGTTCTGCGCCATAGCGATCAGGCCGTCGGCGGCGCTCGAGTCCGAGTCGGCGGGCGGCCTGTCCGGGGCATACAGGCTGTGTTCGGCTTGCCGGATCGCGGCTAACAGGATCCCGCCCTCATCCGGTGGCAGCCGGGCGGCGAAAACCAGCATCCCGTCCTCGTCGAAGAAGAACCGAACCGTCCGTTTGTCCTGTTCGGCCCGCCCGGCACTGTCGGTTTTGCGGAACCCGCGAACCACCCGTTCCAACTGCGCCGCCGTGTGGACCAGCGCCTGCTCCAGGAGCGTCTGCTCCGCGACCACCCCAGCCGCCCTGGTCACCGCCTTCACCTTGGAAAACGACAACCGGCCCGCCGCGAACGCTCCGGAGATCAACGGCAACTCCTCCAATGTCCGGGCCACCCGCAGATACTCCCGAGCGGCCTGCGGCGACACCGAACAGGACCAGGCCAACCAATGCGCACACGACTTCAGCCCCACCCCGACCCAACCCTTGCGCCGGTCGAACTCGGCCACCAGTCGTAACCACTCACATGTCGAGGCCGCCAATCCGGCCGCCAACGAACAAATCCGCGCCTCCAATCCCGCCAACGACCCGTCCACCGCTGACTCCGCAACCGCTGCACTCACCGAGACCGTCCCCTCGAATCGAACCTATGTTCGAGAGTAGATCACGCCTACGACAGCGGACCGTTGAGCAGGACCAGAGGGACAGACGTCCGAATTGCCGCTTTCGCGGGAGCGTTTCCGACGCCATCGGCATCCACCCGGCCGGCCATTGCTACTAGCCTTCAACCATGTCACTGACCGCTTTTCTGGAACTCCGACTCAAGCCCGACATGCTCGATGCCGCCTTCGCGAAGGTGCGGGAAGTGCTGGCCGACACCAGACAGTTCCCCGGTTGCGAAGGCGTCGACGTGCTGGTCGATCGGGACGACCGGACCCACGTCGTCGTGCACGAGCGATGGGAGTCGGCCGAGGCTGACGCCGCCTATCGGGCCTGGCGGGCGGGAGCCGGGGCCAGTGACCTCGGATCAGTGTTGACCGCCGCACCGGTGCTCACCGTCCTGACCACCGAGTTCAGCCTCTGACGGAAGCCCGAGCGGTGTCGGCGCCCGACGGTAAAGTGAACGCCGTGACCACTAATGCGGTGTCGGCTAGACGGGGCCGCCCGCGCAGCGAGGCCCGGCGCGCGTCGATCCTCGGCGCGGCGGGTGACCTGATGTTGGAAGGTGGCCTGTCGGCCGCGACGATGGAGGCCATCGCCGAACGCGCCGGGGTGAGCAAGGCGACCATCTACAAATGGTGGCCGAACCGAAGCGCAGTCGCGCTCGAAGGCTTCATGGTCAACGTGGCCGAATCATGGTCGCTGCCGGGGGAGCTGCCCGCGCCGGAGGCGTTGTGCGCCCTGATGCGGAACGCAATTCGGCTCTTCAACCACGGGTCGGCCGGCCCGCTCATGCGGGCCCTGGCCGCAGACGCGCAGTCGCAACCGGAGGTGGCCGAGGCGCTCCGCGAGCGCTGGTTCGGCCCTCGGCGTGCGTTGGCCGCGGCCGTCATCGCCCGAGGGATCGAGGCGGGTGAGCTGCGGCCGGACCTGGACCTCGCCGCCACCCTGGATGTGCTGTTCGGGCCGATCTACTACCGACTGCTGTTCAGCCACGAACCCCTGGACGAGGCATTCGCGTCGCGCCTGATCGATCAGGTGCTCCGGGGGATCGCGCGGTGACGGAATAACGAGCGAACAGCCCAGTTACAACTGAACGTATCGTTCAGTAATTGTCTAGCTCGAGGGACGTCATGCGCACGGACACTGCCCAACCACCCGTCGTCGAGCACGTGCGCAGCCTGCGCCTGATCACCATCGTGCTCGCCTTCGCCTGCGGGGCCAGCGTGGCAAACTTGTACTACGCCCAACCGCTGCTCGATCTGATCAGCCAATCCTTCGGGGTCAGCCGGGGAGCGGCCACCACCGTCGTGACCGTCACCCAGATCGGCTACGCGATCGGGCTGGCGCTGCTGTTGCCGCTAGGTGATCTGCTGGAGAACCGGAAGCTCACCTCCCGAACCCTGGTGGTGACTGCAGCCGCACTGACGTTGGCGGCGTTCTCGCCCGTATTCTGGGTGTTCCTTCTGGCCTCCGTGCTCATCGGCGTCACGTCGGTCGTGGCCCAGATCCTGGTGCCGCTGGCTGCGCACCTGGCGCCGCCGGACAGTCGAGGCAAGTTCGTCGGGCAGGTCATGACGGGTCTGCTGCTGGGCATCATGCTGGCCCGCACGGTGTCCAGTTTCGCCGCGGCCGCCTGGGGTTGGCGCAGTATCTACGCCATCTCGGCCATCCTGATGCTGCTCACCTCGCTCGCCCTCATCATGGTGCTACCCCGCCGCCAGCCGACTCACAGTGCCAGCTACGGAAGACTTCTCGGCTCCATCGTCGGGCTCGCCCGGACGGAGCCGATGTTGCGGCGACGCGCCATCAGCCAGGCCTGTCTGTTCGGTGCATTCACCGCCTTCTGGACCGCGATCGCCTACGAGCTCATCGATCGGCACCACCTCACCCAGTCCGGGGTGGCCATCTTCGCCTTGGTGGGCGCCGCGGGTGCGGTCGCCGCGCCCATCGCCGGGCGGCTGGGCGACAAGGGATACGGATCCATTTCCCGCATCGCCGCGCTGGTTCTCGGTGTCGGAGCGGTGGCGTTGGCCGGATTCGGGCAGTCCAACCTGTACCTCCTGGCCGCGGCCGGCGTGCTGTTGGATCTGGCCGTCCAGAGCCATCAGGTGCTCAGCCTGCGCGACATCTACGCCCTGCACGCGGATGCGCGGGCCCGGGTGAATGCCGTCTACATGACCAGCGTCTTCTTCGGTGGAGCCATCGCGTCGGCCATCACCGCGGTGGTGGTGGGGCAGTGGGGGTGGACCGGAGTCACGGTCTTCGCCGCGTGCCTGCCGACCGTTGGCATCATCATCTGGCTGAACGAGAAATTTGGTCGGCACGCGAAGCGAAGTGCGGTCGGGCGCCGATAGCGAAATGGCTGCCCCACGTACATCTTCCGTTTGCGAAAAATCAACCTGCCTCGGACCCACAGGACCGGTATCTTCATTCAGATCGGATGATGTCGAATCCGTGGGATCGCGTGACGATATGGTTCGCGCACGTTTGAGATCGATGACTTTTTCGTCCGGTGACAGCACCATGGGCTCACTCACAGGCAGGAATCCGCGATATGACCACGAACCCCACGCAATCGCCGCACGCCTTCAACGGCATTGGTGACCAGAATCAGCTCAACCCGCTGTTCGCCAGGGCCGGGGAGTCGACCGACTTCCCGTTGAACCAGTTGCCGGCGGGTGAGTCGCTTCCCGAAACCGCCTATCAGATCGTCCATGACGAGTCGATGCTCGACGGCAACGCCCGGCTGAACCTGGCGACGTTCGTCGGCACCTGGATGGATCCGCAGGCGGACAAGATCTATGCCGAGTCGGCCGACAAGAACATGGTGGACAAGGACGAATATCCGCAGACCGCAGCAATCGAGACTCGCTGCTGGATGATGCTGGCCGGTCTGTGGAACGCACCCGACGTCAACAATTCCATCGGCACCTCCACCATCGGGTCGTCGGAGGCGTGCATGCTGGGTGGTCTGGCCCTCAAGCGGCGCTGGCAGACGGCCCGCCGCGCGGCCGGCAAGTCGACCGAGAAGCCGAACCTGATCATGTCCAGCGCGGTCCAGGTGTGCTGGGAGAAGTTCTGCAATTATTGGGATGTCGAAGCGCGGTACGTGCCGATCTCCGACGAGCACAAGGTCTTCGACGGCACCGACCTCGACAAATACGTCGACGAGAACACCATTGGCGTGGTGGCGATCATGGGCGTGACCTACACCGGTATGTACGAGCCCGTGGCAGCGATTGCGGCCGCTCTGGACAAGATCCAGGAAGCCACCGGCTTCAACGTGCCGGTGCACGTCGACGGTGCGTCCGGCGGCATGATCGCGCCGTTCCTGCAGCCGGATCTGGTGTGGGACTTCCGGGTGGAGCGCGTCGCCTCGATCAGCACATCGGCGCACAAGTACGGCCTGGTGTACCCGGGTCTGGGCTGGGTCATCTGGCGGACCATCGACGACCTGCCCAAGGACCTGATCTTCGACGTCACCTATCTTGGTGGCCACATGCCCAGCTTCGCGTTGAACTTCTCCCGGCCGGGGTCGCAGGTTCTGCTGCAGTACTACTTGTTCCTGCGGCTGGGTTTCGACGGGTACTACAAGGTGCAGAAGGCTTCTCAGGATGTCGCGGTGTACCTCGCCACCGAGATCGGCAAGATGCCGGCCTTCAACCTGTGGAACGACGGCACCGACATTCCGGTCTTCGCGTGGCAGCTGACGAAGGGGTACACCGAGAACTGGAACCTGTACCACCTGTCCGAGCGACTACGGCTGAAAGGCTGGTTGATTCCCGCGTACCCGATGCCGGACAACCTGACCGACATCGTGGTGCAGCGGATCGTGGTGCGCAACGGTCTGAGCCGGAATCTGGCCGAATCCCTGATGCTGGACATCAAGGACGCGGTCGACTACCTCGACAAGCTGGAATCGCCGATGCCGACTGAAGGCCTGGTGTCCACCTTCACCCACTGACGGACCGCGTCCACCGATCGGTTGACGGAACTGTCTCCGCTCGGTGGATGCGCAGGGGTGTCTGCCGGCGCGATGATCGAGTCATGACAATGATCGATGTTCGCGGACTGCGAAAGGTGTACGGCGACCGCACCGTCGTCGACGGGGTCAGCCTGACCGTCGACGAGGGGGAGATCTTCGGAATCCTGGGGCCCAATGGCGCCGGAAAGACCACCACCGTCGAATGCATCGGTGGCCTGCGGGTTCCGGACGGTGGGAGCATCTCCGTCGCCGGCATGGACCCGGCCAACGAGGGCAGAGTGTTCCGGGAGACGCTCGGATTCCAGCTCCAGGAGTCGCGACTGCCGGACAAGCAAACCGTCGCCGAGGCGCTCGAGCTGTACTCGAGTTTCTACAGCCAGCCGCGGGACTGGCGGGAACTGCTCGAGCGGCTGGGCCTGGTGGAACAGCAGAAGACCTACTACGCAAAGCTTTCGGGGGGCCAGAAGCAGCGACTGTCGGTGGCGCTGGCGTTGATCGGCAATCCCCGGGTGGCCATTCTCGACGAGCTCACCACCGGTCTCGACCCGGCCGCCCGCCGTGAGGTGTGGTCGCTGCTGGAGGACCTGAGGGGCACCGGAGTGACCCTGCTGCTGGTCTCGCACTTCATGGAGGAAGCCGAAAGGCTGTGCGACCGGGTCGTCGTCATCGACCGGGGCCGGGTGATCGCCGCCGACACGCCGGAGGGCCTGGCCGCCGGCGTGGTCGCCGACCAGCGGATGAGCTTCCTGCCGTCGGCCCCGGTGGACCCTACCTTCCTACAAGGTCTGCCGGACGTGCACACCGTGACCACCAATGGTGATCGGGTGGTGGTGACCGGTACCGACAACGTGGCCTCCGCCGTGATCATCGCCCTGCACGAGCGGCAGGTGGCCGCCACCCGACTTGCGGGTCGACCAACCCAGCCTCGACGACGCGTTCGTCGCGCTGACCCAGGAGGATCTCAAGAATGGAGTGAGCGCATGAGTGCAAGCGCGAGCCAGGCAATGTTGAAGAGTGAGGCCAGACTGCTGGCCCGCAATCCGGGTGTGGTCATCTGGACGGCGGTTCTGCCGGTGGCCGGCGCCATCGTGCTGGCCTCGATTCCCGGAGTCCGGAAACCGTCGGACGACCTGGGTGGCCTCAGCTTCTTCCAGGTCTACCAACCCATTCTCGTGCTCTTCGTGATCACGCTGCTGGCGGTGCAGGCTCTGCCGGATGTGCTCACCAGGTATCGCGAGATGGGCGTGCTCAAGCGGTTGCGCACCACTCCGGTCTCACCGACGTTGCTGCTCTACGCGCAGCTCGCGTTGATCCTGGCCGTGTCGATCGCCTGCATGCTCGTCATGGTGGTGGTGCCGGCGCTGATCGGCGCTACCTGGCCGGCCAACATGGGCGCCTTTGCGTTGTCCTACCTGCTGGCCGCGTGGGCGCTGCTCGGCGTGGGCATGGTGATCGCCAGTCTGTTCCGGAACTCCAAGGTGGCAGCGGGTTTCGGATCGGCGCTGTTCTTCGTGTTGCTGTTCTTCGCCGGACTGTGGATCCAGCGTCCGCTGATGCCAGGGTGGATGCGCCACATCTCCGATTTCACCCCCGGTGGGGCGGCCGCGCAGGCGCTCACCGATTCCGCCGTCGGGCACTGGCCGCAGGTGCTGCACCTGACCGTGCTCGCCGTCTGGGGGGTGGCCATGGCCGCTCTCGCGATCCGGAAATTCAGCTGGGAATGAGTCGCGGCGCCGATGTGCTCGGGTCCTGGCCGGAGGGCGTCGTGCTGCCGCCCTACTCGCCTTGGCGGCGCATCCCCGAATGGGAACCGCAAGGCCGGTGGTTACGGGACCGGCCCCAGGTCGAATGGCCGGATACGGTTTTCTCGGTCACCAGGGCGCCGTGGCTGCTGCGGCTGATGCTGGCCGCCGGGCTCGCGCTCGGACTGCCGACCATGGGCGGAGGCCTCGGGCGGCACCTGCTGGTCGTGGCCCTGACCCTGGTGCTGTGGGGTTGGATCGAATGGTGGCAGACCTGGAATCTGTCCAGCCTGGACCGCCGACTCGCCGTCCTCGGCGTGCAGTTGGTCTTGATCGCCGCCATCATCGTCATCTGCCCGCTCGGCGGGATCATCATCTGGACGCACTACATGATCTGCGGAACCTTCTTCACCGGGCCGTGGCTGTTGGCCACGCTCTCGGCGTCGTGCGTGCTGATCGCCGCGGTCCAGGTCGGCGGGTTCGATCGCCTCTTGCCGGATCCCACCCTGTCCTTCGGCCTGTTCATCTTTGATCTGGCCATCGGCATCGTGTCGATCACGCTGGCGAATCGGCGCGAGGAAGCGGTGCTGCGGCGTAACGAGACCACCCGTCGACTGCTGATCGAACAGCAGCGGAACGAGGACCTGCACGACCGGTTGCTGGATCAAGCCAGGGAGGTCGCTACCAGGGAGGAGCGGGCCAGGTTGGCGCGGGACCTGCACGACACGGTGGCCCAGGGCCTCGTTGCGGTCGTCACCCAGCTGGAGGCCATCCCGGACAGCGCGTTGACCGACGTATCGGCGCGCCGCCGGGTGGACAACGCCAAAGCGCTGGCCAGGGAGGGGCTGGGCGAGGCCCGGCGGGCGGTCAACGCTTTGCGGCCGGCGGCCCTGGATCAGGGATCGCTGCCCGAGGCCGTCGGTCGGATGCTCGACGACTGGTCCCGAGTGCACAGCGTGGCCGCGACGCTGACGGTGTCGGGCGATCCGAGGCTGACGGCCGCCGACGGCGACCTGATCCGGGTGGTCCAGGAGGCGCTGTCCAACGTGGCCAGACATGCCTCGGCGCACCAGGTCTCGGTCAGCGTCGACTACCTGGACGTCGAAGTGCTGCTCGACATCCACGACGACGGAGTCGGGTTCAATCCGACCTGCACCGATGGTCCGACCGCGGCCGGCGGCCACGGACTGCCCGGCATGGCCGAGCGACTGCGCGGGGCCGCCGGCAGCCTCGCGGTGGAGTCCGAACCCGGCGCGGGTTGCGTCGTCAGCGCGGCGGTGCCGGGATGAGCGCGACGACGGGCCCGGTCCGGGTGATCGTGGTCGACGATCACCCGGTCGTTCGCGACGGCATCCGCGGCATGCTGGAGCGTGACCAGCGCATCGAGGTCCTCGGGGAGGCCGCGGACGGCCTGGAGGCAGTCCGCCTGGTCCGGATGACCGATCCCGACCTGGTGCTGATGGATCTGCGGATGCCCGGCGGCGACGGAGTGGCCGCCATCCGTGAGCTTCGGGCCGAAAACCGCGAGCGCCCAAGGATTCTCGTGCTCACCACGTATGACACGGATCGCGACATCTACGCCGCGATCGACGCCGGCGCCGACGGCTACCTGCTCAAGGCGACCTCACGTGACGAGCTGGTGGACGCGGTCTTGCGGGCCGCCGCGGGGCAGAGTGTCCTCGCGCCGAGCGCCGCCCGAAGTCTGGTCGACCGCACCAGGGGCGAGCAGCTCACCGAACGTGAGCTGCAGGTCCTGTCGGCGATCGCCCACGGCGGCACCAATCGGGATGTCGCTCGCGAGCTCCTGGTCTCGGAGGCCACCGTCAAGACCCACCTGCTCCGCCTCTACCCGAAACTCGGCGTACGCGACCGTGCTGCGGCTGTCCGGGTCGCCTTCGAACGTGGGCTGCTCGGCTCAGCCTGACTGCACGGCCGACGCAGCGGCGAGGATGGCGTCGATGGTCGCCTGCGGATGCGACACCATCGAGACGTGCGAGCCGGCCACCTCGGTCACGGTCGCTCCGGCCCGCTCGGCCATCCGGCAAGTGGGGCAGTACCAGCGGTGCTCGGTCATCGTCGCAAGAAGTTGGTTGACGGGCCTGCTGGCGATCACAGTTGGGCGAACCGCCGCCGGGTGGCCTCGAGTAGTTGTTTCCGCTGGTCATCGGTCTTTTCGGTGATGCCGGCGAAATTGACCCAGTTCAGATTCTTGACGCCGATCTTGCCGAAGGTGCCCTTGAACATGATCTTGGTGGTGGGGTCGCGGTACCACCAGCGATAGGCCTTGTCTGGCGTGGTCATGACGGTCAGTACGGTCACTCCGCCCAGCCGGGTGAGCTTGTTGCGAAACGGATTTCCCTTCCCGCCGGGCAACTCGTCGAAGACGACGCCCTTGGTCAGCACCCGATCGAGAAAACCCTTGGTGGCGGCCGGCATTGCCTCCCACCACACTGGAAATGCGAAGATCAGGTGGTCGGCTTCGAAGAGCCGTCGTTGATAGTCCAGCACGACCGGATCGACGATCTGCGCTTGCCGCCAGGCGAGCAGATCGGCTCTGGTCATGGCCGGCTGAAAGCCATCGGCGGCCAGGTCGATGAGATCGATCTGGTGCCCGGCGTCCATGGCGCCGGCCGTCGCCGCTGCCGCGACCGCAGCGGAGAAGCTGCGCCGGTGGGGGACGTTGTCGGCGGATTCCATGGTGTAGGGATGGTCGAGAACAAGCAGGACTCGCATGATCGCATCCGTTCGCTGGACAACAGTTGTCTCCAGTACGGTTGCATGTGCAACGGTTGTCTGTCAAACAATAAGTTATGCTGGCGTGGTGGACGAATTACCCGACGATTTGGCGACGCTCTGGTTTCTGGTGCGCCGCGTGGCCGGTCTGCTGGATCGCTCCGGCGAGACGCTTTTTCGCGCCGAATTGGGTATCTCGCTCGCGCAGTTCCTGGTGCTGAGCGTGGTCGACGCCCATCCGGGGACACTGAGCCAGCAAGCCATCGCCGACCGGCTGGGACTGACGAAGGGAACCGTCAGTCGGCAGGTCGAGAACGCCATCGGGTCGGGTCTGATGACTGCGCGGCCGGCCGAGCATTCGCGTCGGGAGAATGCTGTTGCGCTCACCGCCGAAGGAACAGCGTTGGTGCGCCGGGGAGACGTCCTGTTCGAAAACGCCCGCCGAACCGTATTGCCCGACTTTCCGGCCGCTGAACTCGCTGCCACGCTGTCGACCTTGAGCACGCTGAGCGCAGCGCTGGAACATCCTGCCGGACGGTCGACGTGACCGGGGGGGTGGTGGAGTTGCTGGCCGACGACGATCGGCCGGGCGGGTGGCTGCTACTGCTGGATCGGGTGCGGCAGTCCTATGTCTGCCTGGACGATCCGGCGTATCTGGAGTTCCCCTACGTGCAGGTGTTGGCCGAGACGATCGATGGCCTGCCGCCCGGCCCGTTGGATGTCGTCCACCTCGGGGGTGGTGCGGCGACCCTGCCTCGGTGGCTGGCAGCCACCCGCCCCGGGAGCATTCAGCTGGTCTTCGAGTCGCACGCCGAATTGCTCGACCTGGTGCGGGCCAGACTGCCGATCTCCGCGGACTCGGGCATCGATCTGCGGTGGCAGGAAGCGCGTTCGGGTGTCGCCGGTCTACCCACGGATTCGGCCGATGCCGTGGTCATCGACGTCTTCAGTGGCGGGCGGGTGCCGGCCGACGTGAGTACCACGGAATTCTTCGGCGACGTGGCCCGGGTGTTGCGCCCTTCGGGGCTGCTCCTGCTGAACGCCACAGGTGCGCTGGGGTCGAGCTACGGTCGTCGACTGCTGGCGACGATCGCCCGGCACTTTCCCGAGGTACTCGCCCATGGCGGTGACAACGGTGACAGCGTCGGCAATCTGGTGATCGCGGCGGCGCGGGGTGGGCTTCCGGTCACGGCGAGGCTGGCCCGGGACGGACCGATGGGTCCGCCCCTCGCTCTCTCCGGTCCCGCGCTGGCGGCGTACATCGGCACGACCGAACCACTGACGGATGCCTCGTCGATGCGCTCCCCGGTTCCACCCGACGAGACCTGGCGAGTCGGCGGCGAGTGATCGCCGCAGTCACGAGCGCGGTGGACAATGGCTGTGTGACAACGAGTCGGGATTGGGACGAAGCCGCGAATCGAAGCGGCATCCAGGCGGTCGCCGACGGTGAGCCGACCCGCTGGTTCGAAGAGATCTGGTCCGCGGGTGTCCGCGATGAGATCGACATGCCTTGGGACAGAAGGGCACCGAATCCGCTGATCGTCGATCGAGTCGGTGCCCTGGCCGGACGGCGAGCGGTAGTGATCGGGGCCGGTCTGGGCGCCGACGCGGAGTTCCTCGCCGGCCGGGGATACGAGACGGTGGCTTTTGACATTGCCGAATCGGCGGTGTCGGCCGCTCGGCAGCGCTATCCGCGCTCGAGCGTCGACTATCGCACGGCGAATCTGCTGCACCTGCCGGCGGAGCTGGTTGGAGTATTCGACCTCGTGGTCGAGGTCTACACGGTGCAGGCCCTTCCGCAGTCGGTACGACCGCAAGCCGTCGCCGGGGTCCGGCGGTTGCTCGCTCCCGGCGGCGTCATCATCGCGGTGCAGATGGTCCGCGAAACGGGCGAACTGGTGACCCCGCATCCACCCTGGCTGTTGGATCGCGCGGAGATGGAGTCGTTTGCCGCCGACGACGTCGCGATGGTCGACCTGTCGACGGCACCACCCACGAAGCCGGGCGGACGCGGCTATTGGGTGGCGGAACTGCGACGCCGGGGGTGAGCCGTGCCGCGAGACGGCTTCAGCCGAACCGGAATCGGGTGCAGTCCTTCGGGAAGTCGAACCAGGCCAGGCCGCGGCTCGGTGTGAAGACCCGCAGTCCGCCGCCGTTTTCGTCCGCCCAGGCGCTCGGTTCGGGTGCGTAGCCGGCGTCAGCGTACTTCGAAAACGCCAGGGACAGCCGGGCGCCGAAGCCGCCCGGGTCGGCTCGGGTGGCGATGCTGTTGCCCTCGAGGATGACTGCCCTGGTGCCGCTCTCGAGGTTCAGCGTCATCGCCGGGTTCCGCTCGACGTTGCGGGCGTGCCGGGTGGCCGGTGAGCCGTCGTAGAAGAATCGGCCGTCCAGCCAGACGCCCCAGCGCGGCACGACGTGCGGCCGACCGTCCGGACGGACGGTGGCCAGCCAATAGTGCTGCGCGGCAACGAGTTCCCGTTCAACCTCGGCCCAGGGAAGCAGACCGTCCGTACTTGGCGGCAGTCCGTAACCGTCCGGCATGGTGGGCCGCTCGGCCGTGACGGAGCCCTCTGATTCCGTCATGACCCGTCGGAACTGGCGATCTGCAGCAGATTGCCGCAGGTGTCCTCGAAGACCGCGGTTGTCACCGGCCCCATCTGCGCCGGTTCCTGGACGAACCGGACCCCGAGTTCGCGCAACCGCGCGGTTTCCGCGGCGACATCATCGACGGCAAAGCTGGTGAAGGGGATGCCGTCGGCGAGCAGGGCCCGCTTGAACGGCTGTACGGCAGGATGGTCGTCGGGTTCGAGCACCAATTCGATCTCGCTGTCGGCACCGGAAGCGACTGTCAGCCAACGGTGTTCACCCAGAGGCACGTCGGCGCGCTTCACGAAGCCGAGAACGTCGGTGTAGAACTGCAAGGCCTTCGCCTGGTCGTCCACGAACACACTGGCGAGGTTGATCTTCATGCGTGTTTCCTCTCGAAGTCGGGCAGCCAGCGGTCGACGATGACGCGAAGCGGGCTGGTGTCGATGTAGTGATATTTGTAGCGGCCCTGCCGCCGGGTGGTGATCAGGCCGGCGCTTTCCAGCAGTTCCAGGTGCTGGGAGACGGCCTGGCGGGTCGTTCCCAGCTGATGCTTGCCGGCGAGACGCGAGCACACCTCGAACAGCGTCTGGCCGTCCCGGTCCAGCAGTTCGTCGAGTACGGCCCGTCGGGTTGGATCAGCCAACGCCTTGAACACGTCGGTCACGAAGGAACCATAGGCAAGTAACGACTTGCCTGTCAAGGCCCTGGACGGGCTGTTCGGCTCATGTCTCCGGGGTTGATCTCGTTGTCGAGTACTCGGCCCGCAGGTAGATCGTGTTGGAGGCGGCCGCCTTCTGCGCGTACATCGCGGTGTCGGCGGCATGCAGAATCTTCTCCGGGTCGCCGCCGTCGGTCGGGATGACGCCGACGCCGATGCTGATGCGAACGTGGACATCGCGCCCGCGATGGGTGATGGGCGCGGTGACCGCAGCTTCCACCCGCCCGGCCAGCTCCTGCGCCTCCGCCATCCCCAGCTCGTCGGCAATGATCACGAACTCGTCGCCGCCGATCCGGCCCACCAACTTGTGCTGGCCGACAACAAATCTCAGTCGCTGGCCGATCATGGCGAGTACCTGATCGCCCACCACGTGACCGTGCTCGTTGTTGATGGCCTTGAAGTTGTCGATGTCGAGGAACAGGGCTGCCCCCGGGCGCTGGTCCCGGCGGGCAGTCGCGATCGACTCCTGCAGACGCTCGAAGACCATGGTGCGATTCGGCAGGCCGGTCAAAGAGTCATGCCGGGCCTCGTGTTTGAGCTGGTCGAGCTGAACGCGGCGCTGGGAGATGTCCTCTATCTGGCTGACCCAGCAGACCGGCGAGCCGTCGTGCTGCCGGGCGATCGTTCCGGTGACGCTCACCCACACCGAATGTCCGTCCCGGTGCAGGTATCGCTTCTCCCTGCGGTACACCGAAGTGACTCCGGCGAGGAGGTCGAGGGCACGCTCGGATTCGCCGTCGCGATCGTCGGGGTGGGTGAGCTCCAGCGGGCTCAGCTGCATCAGCTCGTCGGTGGTGTAGCCGACCATCGCGCACAGCGCGGGATTCACCCGCAGGTAGTGGCCAGTCGTCTCGCCCTGCACGCCCATCAGGGCCATCCCGCCGGCGGCCCGATCGAAGGCCTGTCGGAAGATCGCCTCGCCGGCGCGGAGCCGATCGCCCAGCTGGGCGTTCTCGATGGCGATGCCGGCCTCGAAGGCCAGTACTTCGAGCAGATTGCGTTGGTCGGTCGAGGGACGTCGGCCGTTGTCCGGCAGGTCGACGCTGAGCACCCCGATGAATTCCCCGTTCCGCGAATGCAGTGGCGCGAACAACGCGTCCATCGGATGCCAGGCGTCTTCCCCGGCGGTGATGGGCACGTCCGGTACCCAGCCGATGGCAGCGGCCTCCGGGACTCGCTCGTGCGGGACGAATCGGAGCGCTCCCCAGTGGTCGGCGATGTCGAATTCGTGGTCGTAGTGATCGCGCGACCGGCGTACGCCGATCAGTTCGCTGCGGGCCTCGGCGCTGCCGGCCACGGCGATGGTCTTCAGGTCGCCGTCGGGCTGGACCACACTGACCACGGCCACTTCGAATCCCACCACGTTGACCACGACGTCAGCCACCGCTTCCACCGTTGAGGTGAAGTCGCTGTGCGTGTGGATACCGGTGATGACTCGGTGGATCTCTCGTAGTGCATCCGAGACCGACAGAGCCTGAAAACCGCCCACGTCAGTCTCCCCCCTGATTTCTCGATCGCCGGCTCGCTATCCCACCTGAGCCAATCACACCACTGATCCGGTCAAACGTGACGGACATCCGCCCGCCTTCATCTGGCACATGTCACGCATGTCCGGGTGGTGGGCTTGATCTCGAGTCTGTCCTCGGGAATGGCCCGGGCGCAGCTCTGACAGCGGCCGTAGCGACCTTCCGCGAGGTCGATCAAGGCTCGTTCCGCTTCACGCAACCCGGCCGCCAGCCGCATCCGCTGTCCTTCGAGAAGCTGGAGTACGGAGCTCAACGGAATCCCGTCGGGATCGTGTTCGTCGTCATCGGGCCCGTTCGCGCGCATATCTCTCGTCCGAACGAGCTCGATCTCGAGGGCGCGCAATTCCCGGGACAGGGTTGCACGGGTCTGGCTCAGCCTGGCCCGGACCGACTCCGCCTCGATCGTGGCTGGGGACATACCGCTGAGTTTACTGGCTGCGCCATTTTGCAGAGTCTGGTCCGGTTGTCCCCGGATTGTCTCGGGCATCAGGACGAATGTGGGTGCAACTCGAAGACCCGCCCTCCCGGTCCATGACCGGCCGGACTCCCCAGGTGCGCCGCCACACGGCGCCGGCAGAACAGGAACACCGATGTCGTCAATTCTTTTCGGCTCGATCAGCACCGTCGCGGATACCTCGGAATTGCAACGGCAGGCGTTCAACCAGGCGTTCGCCGCGCACGGGTTGGACTGGCAATGGGACCAGCAGGAATACCGGGCGATGCTCGCCAAGAGCGGCGGTCGGGCCAGGATCGCCGACTACGCGAATTCGCACGGCCAGACGGTCGACGCCGAGGCAGTGCACGCGACGAAGTCGAAACTCTTCCAGGAGAAACTTGCGACCGCGAGCCTGACTCCTCGTGAGGGTGTTGTGGACACGATCAAGGACGCCAAGAAGAACGGCTGGAAGGTTGGTTTCGTGACCACCACGTCCCGGGCCAACATCTCGGCCCTGCTCGACTCGCTGGGGCCCGATGTGCAGGCCGAGGACTTCGACGTCATCGTTGACTCGACGAGCGTCGATCAACCGAAGCCGGACGAGGCCGCCTATTCATTCGCTTTGTTCACCCTGGGCGAGCAGCCCGGCCACTGTGTGGCCATCGAGGACAACGCTGACGGGGTCAAGTCCGCTCTGGCCGCGGGGGTGGCCTGCGTCGCGTTCCTGAACGAGAACACGACCGACCAGGACGTTGCGGGTGCCGCGCTGCGCGTCGACCGGCTCGATGTCGACGAGCTGCAGCAGCTCACCGCGGCGGGCTAGCCGATGCGGTACAGCATCCTGAACCCGATCGGAGTCGAGATCTCCGATCTCCGGCTGACCGCCGTCGACGCCTTCCTGGCGCTTGACCTGCGGCACCTGTTGGCGGAGCACGGAGTTGCCGTGATCCCGAAGCAGAACATCGACGACGCACAGTTTCTGACTTTCCTGCAGCAGTTCGGCGACCTCATGTTCTCCAAGGGTGAGATCCCGCTGGACGGTTTTCCGGATCTCAACGTGATCAGCAACGTCGGGCGGACCAAGCCGCCCCGCAGTGTCTTCCACGTCGACACCAGCTACGTCCGGGACCCACCCGCTTATACCGCGCTGCGGGCGGTCGAGATTCCGGACCGAGGCGGTGAAACGTTGTTCACCAATCAATACCGCGCTTTCGAGACCCTCCCCACCGAACTGAAGGTGACGCTGGCTGGACGGACGATCACCCACGTGGTGACCGGCCTCGATCTTGATGATGACGACGAAACCGTGGCCGAGCATCCCGTCTTCCACGTCCACCCGCTGTCCGGGCGCACCTCGCTGTACCTGTCCACCCCCGAGCGCTGCGTCGCGATCAGCGGTCTGGAGGAATCGGAGGCGACGGGGATCATCGAGTTCCTCTACGGCCACTCGACCACGGCGGACAACACCTATCGGCATCCGTGGGCCCCGGGCGACGTGGTGATCTGGGACAACCGCTGCGTACTGCACCGCGCCGATCACGCCGATGTGGTGGGGGATCGGGTCATGCACCGAGGCATGGTCAGCTCGCATGCCAGTGGCTGACGCGCGCCTGCTCACTGCGACAAAGACGGTTGGCGTCCTTGGCCTCCTGACGCTGGCCCTGCCGCTGAACCTGGCCCTCACCGGGGCCGCGCTGCTCCGGCTGCTGGCGGTCAAGCCGCCGAAAGGCACGGCCGCCGTGCCGAAGACCATCCTGATCAGCGGCGGGAAGATGACCAAGGCTCTGCAACTGGCCCGCTCCTTCCATCGCGCCGGCCACCGGGTGATCCTGGTCGAGTCCAGGAAATACCGGATGACCGGGCACCGGTTCTCCACTGCGGTGGATCGGTTCTACACCGTGCCCAAGCCGTCGTCCGACGACTACGTCGATGCGCTGCTGGCTATCGTGCGCAACGAAGGTGTCGACGTCTACGTGCCGGTCTGCAGCCCGGTCGCCAGCTATTACGACGCGCTGGCCAAGCCGATGCTCTCTGCATACTGCGAAGTGTTGCACTGTGATCCGGAGGTGATCCGAACCCTCGACGACAAGTATGAGTTCGCCTCGACCGCAGCATCTTTGGGGCTGTCGGTGCCGGACACCCATCGGATATCGGCCGCCGGGCAGGTCGAGAAGTTCGATTTCTCCGAAGCGGACAACTCGTACATCCTGAAGAGCATCTCCTACGATCCCATCCACCGGATGGATCTGACGACGTTGCCGCGACCAACCCGTCAGGAGACAGCGACATTCGCGGCGTCCAAACCGATCTCGACGGCCACACCCTGGATCATGCAGGCGATGATCAAAGGACAGGAATACTGCACGCACAGCACGGTTCGCGACGGGAAAATCCAGCTCTACTGCTGCTGTGAGTCCTCTGCCTTTCAGATCAACTACCAGATGGTCGACAAGCCGGAGATCGAAGAATGGGTGAGAAAATTCGTCGAGCCGCTGAAACTGACGGGCCAGGTCAGCTTCGATTTCATCGAGGCCGACGACGGACGTCTGTATGCGATCGAATGCAATCCCCGTACCCACTCGGCGATCACCATGTTCTACAACCATCCCGACGTCGCGAATGCGTATCTCGAATCCGACCTCCCGATGATCAAACCGCTCGCGGACAGCCGCCCGACCTATTGGATCTATCACGAGATCTGGCGGCTCATGACGCAGCCGGGCAAGATCGGCGACCGGCTGGACACCATCTCTCGCGGTAAGGACGCCATCTTCGACTGGAACGATCCGCTGCCATTTCTGTTGGTGCACCACGTGCAGATCCCATGGCTGCTGCTGCAGAATCTGCTGCGCCTCAAACCGTGGGTCCGGATCGACTTCAACATCGGCAAACTCGTCGAACCGGCCGGAGACTGATCCGTGGTTCTTCGGGTGCTGCATCTGGTGGGGTCCGCCGTCAGTGATTTCCTGGTCGAGTTGTCGTCGCTGTACGCCGGCGATTGTCTCGCAGCCACCGCGGACCCCGACCGGTACGAGTTCCACATTGCTTACGTGACACCGGATCTGCGGTGGCGGTTTCCGGCGAGTCTGCGTCCTGACGCGATAGCGGACGCGCCGGCCCTGGCGCTGGCGGACGCGATCGGACAGCTGACGGCGCTGGATCTCGATGTGGTTGTACCGCAGATGTTCTGTCTTCCCGGGATGACGACCTACCGGTCGTTGTTCGACCTGCTGGGCGTCCCGTACGTGGGTAATCCTCCCGATGTGATGGCAATGGCGGCCGACAAGGCCACGGCGAAGGCGGTAGTCGCCGCGGGCGGTGTGCCGGTGCCGGCCGGCCAGGTGCTGCAGGTCGGCGACCGCCCGGCCATGGAACCCCCGGTGGTGGTCAAGCCGGTGGACGCGGACAACTCGCTCGGTGTCACGCTGGTCCGCGATCGCGCGGAATACGCTGCGGCGCTCACCTCGGCCTTCCAGCAGTCCGATCGGGCGCTGGTCGAGGCCTACGTGGAGCTCGGCCGCGAGGTGCGTTGCGGCATCGTGGTGCGCGCCGGCGAGCTCATCTGCCTGCCGCTCGAGGAATACAACGTCGACCCGGCCGACCGACCGATCCGCAACCACGAAGACAAGATCAGCCGCGACGATGCCGGGGAGCTCAACCTGGTGGCCAAGGAACGCACGAAGGCCTGGATCGTCGACCCGGCCGACCCGATCACCACGCGGGTCTGGGCTGCCGCTCGGGCCTGTCACCTGGCGCTGGGCTGCCGGGACTACAGCCTGTTCGACTTCCGGATCGACCCCAGTGGGCAGCCGTGGTTCTTGGAGGCCGGTCTCTACTGCTCGTTCGCCGAGAAGAGCGTCATCGCGGTGATGGCGAAAGCTGCGGGTCTGCCGTTGGACGAACTGTTCCGGACCGCGATCCAGGAGAGCCTTACCCGCTGAGCTGCCCGACTGGGCTGTTCGGCGAAGTTTTACCGCCGGTTTACGGCCCGATCGACGTTTTCAAAAAAAGGATGGCCACAATCATTGACACTGCTCTGGACGAGGGCCAGCATATTCAATTGAACTCGGCATGGCACCGGTCACCCGTTCTCGTCAGCATTTCTGGCTGTGCGCTGTTTCCAGGAGGGCATGATGCTCGGAAATTTCAGGCGCGGTCTGTCGGTCGTGTTGATCGCAGGCCTGGGTATGGCCGCTCAACTGACCTTCGCGTCGACCGTTCACGCCGTCGATGTACCCGGCAAAGCCAGCCCTGCCGTGGTGACGCAATGGAATGTCATCGCGAATCGCACGGTGTTCACCGAAAATCTGAATCCGATCCCATCGTCGAGTGTGTATTTCAGCTTCATGTCCATTGCGATGTTCGATGCCGTGGTGGCGATCGACGGCGGCTACCGGCCCTACGCCTATCGTGGTCCGGCCCCACGGCACGCGTCGGCAGAGGTGGCCGCAGCGACAGCCGCTCACCGGGTGTTGAGCACATATTTTCCGGCGTCCGTGGCCAACCTGGACGCCGACTACGCCGCATACCTGTCCACCGTCCCGTCCGGGCGATCCACCAGCGACGGCCAACTCGTCGGGGAAGCGTCGGCGGCGGCCATCATCGCGTTGCGAACGGCTGATGGCCGAAACGGTACCCAGGTTTTGACTGTGCCTGCTAGGCCAGGAGTTTGGCGGCCGACGCCGCCTGGTTTCCTACCCATGCTGGTGCCATGGCTCGCCTTCACCAAGCCCCTTGTGTTGCGGAGCCAACAGCAATTTCCGTTGCGCGGCCCCGCAGCGCTGACCTCGAAGGCGTACACCCGCGACTTTCTGGAGAGCAAGTCTCTGGGCGCCAAGGACGGGTCTTCGCGGACGGTCGCGCAGACGGAGACCGCGTTGTTCTGGAACGCCAACTCGGTCCTGCAGTATCGCGTGGCCCTGGGGGACCGGCTGACCCGGCATCCGGTCGGCCTGGTTGCGGCGGCGCGGGCGTTCGCACTGCTCGACACCGGCACCGCCGATGGAAACATCTCCTGCTGGCGTTCGAAATACGATTTCGCGTTCTGGCGTCCGATCACGGCCATCAATCTCGCTGACACCGATGGCAACCCGGCGACCGTGGCGGACCCGACCTGGCAGCCTCTGGTCACGACGCCGCCCTATCCGGAGTACGCAAGCGGGCACGCGTGCATCACCGGGTCGGCCACCAATACCTTCAGCTATCTGTTCGGCCCACGCCATCTGGATCTCAATGTTTATTCCTCTGTCACGGCGACGACACGTCATTACTCGAACAGTGTCGCTCTGGACGACGAGACCAAGAATGCCCGGATCTGGCTCGGTTTGCACTTTCGTACGGGCATGAATGCCGGGAACAAGATTGGTCACGAGGCGTCACATTGGGTCATCACCCATGCCTTCCGAGCTGTGTGCGACCGTGACGGCCGGTGACCAGAGGTCAATTCCTGTCCGCGCGTGCGGCGGTGGAGCCTCTGACGATGAGTGCGGTGGCGAGTTCGACGTGGTGGGATTCGACGGTCTTTCCCGCGGCCAGCCGCATGGCCGTGCGGAGCGCCGCCCCTCCCATTTCCCGAAGTGGCTGCCGCACGGTGGTCAGCGGCGGCGCGGCCATCCGGGCGAGTTGGGTGTCGTCGAACCCGACGATGCTGATGTCCTGTGGGACGCGCAGACCCCTGACCCGGGCCGCTTCTATGACGCCGAGAGCCACTTCATCGCAGCCGGCAAAAATGGCGGTCGGCGGATCGGGTTGGTCGAGCACCAAGGCACCCATGGCCACGCCGGTTTCATAGTCGAACAGCCCGGTGGTCACGAATTCCGGCGGAATCGATAACCCGCCCTCCTCCATCGCGGCCCGGAAGCCGTGGACCCTGGCCTGATTGCAGGCCGCCGTTTCCGGTCCTCCGACATAGCCGATTCGGCGGTGGCCGAGGGCCAGCAGGTGCTGGGTAGCGATCAACCCGCCGGCGAAGTTGGTCGACCCGACGCTCGTCACCCTGGTCCGCGGCATGTTCATCGGGTCGACCACGACCACGGGCAGTTTGGATTTGCTCAACGCGCTCAGATGTTCCGGGGTCAGTTCACTGGTGACGGCGATGACGGCTCGCCGCCCGGCCGCCGCCAGCCCGCGCGCCCAGGCCGCAGGCCGTTCGGCGGGGCGGTTACCCGCACCACCGACGTGGGTGCTCACCACGATCGAGACGCCGAGCTGCGCGCCGGCGTCGATGACCCCCTGCACCACCTCGGTCGAGTACGCCCGCAGTGCCCCGTCCACCTCGACCTCGACGGTCGGGTGGTTCGACACCTCGATTCTCGGCGGGCTCGAGGGGGTGTACTCGTGTTGCTGCAACACTTCCTGGACGAGAATTCGGGTGGCAGCGGCGACATCGCTGCGGCCGTTGAGCACCTTGCTCACGGTGGCGACGGACACCCCGGCCGACGCGGCGATGGTGGCGAGCGTCGGTCGCGCCGACCTGCCCGGCACCCCGCCCATGATGATCCCCTGACCTGTGAATTCGGGCTATGCCCGGGCAGTGACCGGAGTGATGTCGACCGGCGTCACCAGGCACCTCTCGTGCCCTACCGTACGGACCGGCCCCGTCAGTCGGAATTCTCCGCGGCGGCTGTCGTCCGCGGCAGAGGTCCCCACAAATACCTCGACAGTGCCGGGTTCGACGATCCGGGTCAGCTCGCGCCCGACGAAGGCCGTCCGGTCGGCGTGGACCTGGAACGTCACGTCGGCGGCCGCACCGGCTTCGAGAGTGAGTCGGGCGAAGCCGGTGAGCTGTTTCATCGGGCGGGTCACCTGGGCGACCACGTCGTGCAGGTACAACTGGACCACCTCATCACCCGCGCGCGAACCCGTGTTTCTCACCCGCACCGTCACCGCAACCTCACCGTCGGTCGGTATCTCGGTCTCGCCGATCCGCAGGTCCTCGAGGGCGAAGGTGGTGTATGACCGACCGTGGCCGAACGGGAACAGCGGGGTGGGGTCGAGATTGCTGGTGCCGAAATGCCCTGCGCCCAGCGGTGGCTGGAGATACGTTCCGGGTTGACCACCGGGTTCACGCGGAATCTGTACCGGCAGTTTCCCGCCGGGCTGGATGCGGCCGGACAGAACACCCGCGATGGCGGCACCGCCCTCCTCGCCCGGCATGAACGCCTGCACCAGTCCGGCGGCTTGGGCGTGTACGTCCCCAAGGGCGTACGGGCGTCCCGAAACGACAACCACGACGAGCGGCGTGCCGGTCGCAGCCAGCGCGGCGATCAATTCCGCCTGGACGCCGGGGAGCTGCAGATCCGGCGCGTCGCAACCCTCACCAGACGTGCCCAGACCGAACAGGCCGGCGAGATCTCCGACGAATGCGATGCAGACGTCAGCCGCTTCTGCTGCCGCCACCGCCGCCGGGAATCCGGACCGATCGATGTCCTTGACGGGACAGCCGGCGGCGTAACTGATTTCGATATCAGCGAGTTCTGTGCGTAGGGCGTCCAACGCCGACGGAACGTCGATTCCCAACCCGCGCTCCGGGTACCGCGGGAGAACGTGGTTGGGAAATGCATAGCAGCCCATGAAGGTCCGAGGGTCGTCCGCGCACGGACCGACGACGGCCGCCCGCCGGAGGCCCGGTCGGTCTTCGCCCAACAGGGGCAGAGCGGCCCCGGGATCGAGAAGGATGACGGAGCGCTCGGCGATCTGGCGAGCCAGCTGTCGGTTCGCTGCCGAGTCGAGGTCGGTGCCCGCCGCGGCCGACACCGACGCTTCCGGGGTCCACTCCGGATCCAGCAGCCCGAGTTCCACCTTCTGCCGGAGCAGCCGCCCGGCTGCTCGGTCGATGAGCGCTTCCGGAATCTCTCCACTGCGGACCCGGCCCACCAGATGCTGTCCGAACCCGAGCGTGTCCGGCAGCTCGACATCCATGCCGGCGCCCAGCGCCAACACCCCGGCGTCCTCGGCATTGCCCACCACCTGGTGGGCGATGGCCAGGAACGGTACTGCCCAGTAGTCGGAGACGACCGTTCCGGTGAAGCCCCAGTCGTCGCGCAGCAGGTCGTTCAGGAGCCATTTGTCCGCTGCCGCCGGCACGCCGTCGACGTCGGAATAGGAGTTCATCACCGAGCCGGCGCCGCCCAGCGTCAGGGCCATCTCGAACGGCGGCAAGATGACTTCCAGTAGTTCGCGGCGCCCCATCGACACCGGGGCGTGATTGCGCGCCCCCCGGGATGCCGAATAGCCGGCGAAGTGCTTCAGAGTGGCGATCACCCCGGCGCTCTGCAAACCGCGGACGTAGGCGGCACCGAGCATGGAGACGAGGTACGGGTCCTCGCCCATGGTCTCCTCCACGCGCCCCCAGCGGTAGTCCCGGACCACATCGAGTACCGGCGAAAGTCCTTGGTGCACGCCGACCGCCGCCATATCCCGACCGATCGCCGCGGCCATCCGCTCCACCAGGTCGGCGTCGAACGTCGCGCCCCAGGCGATGGCCGACGGGTACACGGTGGCACCGAAGGTGGTGAACCCGGTGAGGCATTCCTCGTGGACGAGTGCCGGAATACCCAACCGGGACCCGGCGAGCACAACGCGTTGCTGACGTACCAGCTCGGTTGCTCCCTCGGCCGTCGTGAGCGGGACGCTGCCGTAGACCCGGGTGAGCTGACCGAGGCCATGCACGCTCGCCTCCTCGAGGGAGGGCGAGCCGGCCGCCGCGAAGACGTCCTGCATCGGAGCGACGATGAAGCCGGTGGGGTCGGCCGCGGGTTCCGCCTCGGGGGTATCGGGTTCGAACGTCATATCGTTGCCCGCCCAGCGGCTGCCGAGCTGCGCAACCTTCTCCTCGAGCGTCATGTCGGCCAGCAGGAGCTCGACCCGCTCGCTGACGGTTCGCGCCGGGTCCCGCCAGGCGGGACGCGGATCTTCCTGCGCAGCGGTCGACAACGTTGTCACGGGGCTCTCCTTTGGTCTGGCTGTCGGTCACACTGCTCCGAAACGATGCTCCGAAAACCGTACTCCCCAGAATGCCGACAGATTCCGATAATTTTCGAGGCTTTCGAGGAACATACCGCTCGTGGAATCGTTGCGCATCACGAAGAGATCACCCAATGATCTCGGAACGCGCACCCTCTTGACACTCCGTTCTTCGAAACTTAGTCTTCGATTTGCGATCAACGCAGACCGCCGCGGCGAGGCTGTGGCCCCTTCAAGTACGGAGATCACTATGGATCCCAGAGGCACCTCCCGTCGGAACTTCCTGAGCCTTGCGCTCGCCGCCGGCGCCGGCGTAGGCCTGGCAGCTTGCGGCGGAACTTCCGGCCCGAGCTCGACATCTTCCTCGAGCGCAGCGGCGCCCGCGAGCGCAGCTGCACCTGCTAGCGGCGCTGCACCCGCCAGCGGCGCTGCACCTGCTAGCGGCGCTGCACCTGCCAGCGGTGGAGCAGCTGCCGGCGGTGGCGCACCGGCCGCCGGAAGTGCCAGCTACTGGTACCTCACCGGTCAGCCGGGCGAGGGCATCCGTGGCAACACGGTCAAGCGGTTCAACACTGCTAACCCGGACACCCAGATCAAGGCGATGACGTTCCAGAACGATGCCTACAAGACCAAGATCAAGACGGCGATCGGTGCCGGCCAGGCGCCCACCGTCATCTGGGGCTGGGGCGGTGGCGGGCTGAAGAGCTATGTCGACGCCAATCAGGTCGATGATCTGACCGCCTGGTTTGCCGCGAACCCCGGCGTCAAGAGCCGACTCTTCGCGTCGTCCTTCGGCGCAGCCACCGTCGACGGCAAGATCTACGCCCTGCCCTGCGAGACGGTGGCGCCGATCGTGCTGTACTACAACAAGACCGTCTTCGACAAGGTCGGGGTCCAACCGCCCAAGTCCTGGGGCGACATCATGGCCTTGGTGCCGAAGTTCAACGCGGCCGGCGTCGCCCCGTTCTCGCTCGGCGGCCAGTCCCGCTGGACAAACATGATGTGGCTGGAATTCCTGTTCGACCGCATCGGTGGCCCCGAGGTGTTCCAGGCCGTCTTCGACGGCAAGAAGGATGCCTGGTCCAACCCGGCGTCGATCCAGGCGCTGACCGAGATGCAGAAGCTGATCAAGGCGGACGGGTTCATCAAGGGTTTCTCCTCGATCACCGCCGATTCCAATGCCGATCAAGCGCTGTTGTACACCGGCAAGGCCGCGATGATGCTGCACGGCACTTGGACCTACGGCAGCATGGCCACCGATGGCGGAGACTTCGTCTCGGGCGGCCACCTTGGGCTACATGAACTTCCCCCCGGTCGAGGGCGGCAAGGGCGATCCGAGCAACACCGTCGGCAACCCGGGCCAGTACATGTCCATCTCGTCGAAGGCTACCGACAACGAGAAGGCCATCGCCAAGAAGTTCTTCGCGACGCAGGTGCTGTCCGACGCCGAGGCCAAGGAATGGGTGGACTCGGGCTCAATCCCGATCGTCAACGGCGCGGACAAGCTGCTGGCCGCGTCCAAAGATGCCGACTGGCTCAAGTTCGTGTACGGAATCGCCGCCGGCGCCAAGTCTTTCGCGCAGTCGTGGGATCAGGCACTCAGCCCGACGTCGGCCGAGACGTTGCTCAACAACATCTCCAAGCTGTTCCAACTCTCGATCACACCTCAGCAGTTCGCCGACGCCATGAATGCAGTCATCGGAAAGTGATGACCACTGCGCCGACAGTTGCGCGGGCCGGCGCCCCTACGCGGGGCGCCGGCCGTGTCGGTGGGTCCGGGTCGGTCACCTGGATGGCGATACCCGCCGTGGTGTTCTTCGTTGCCTTCGGGTTGATCCCGTTGTTCGGCGTGCTGGCGCTGAGCTTCACCACCTGGGACGGCATCGGAGCGATTCACCCTTCCGGGCTGAACAGCTGGAAGGCGGCGCTCACCGATCCCGGCCTGCCGCACGCCCTGTACGTCACGTTTGTGATCATGATCCTGTCGTGGGCGGTGCAGACACCGATCAGCATCCTCATCGGAGTCTTCCTCGCCGGCCACGAACGTTATCGCGGGGTACTGGCCGTATTCTTCTTCATCCCGGTGTTGCTCAGTTCGGCGGCTATCGCCGTCGCCTTCAAGGCTCTGCTCGATCCCAACTTCGGTCTGGGGGCCGGGCTGGGCATTCCCTGGCTGAGTCAGGATTGGCTGGGCCAGGACAAGCTCGCCGTCGCTACCGTGATCTTCATCGTGTCGTGGCAGTTCATCCCGTTCCATTCACTGATCTACCAAGGCGCGGTCCGACAAATTCCGAAGACCATGTACGAAGCGTCGTCGATCGAGGGTGCGGGACGAATTCGCCAGTTCTGGAGCATCACGCTTCCGCAACTGAAGTACACGATCATCACGTCGTCCACGCTGATGGTGGTCGGTTCGCTGACCTTCTTCGACCTGATCTACGTCCTCACGGCCGGCGGTCCGGGTGACGCCACCCGGGTGTTGGCTCTCGACATGTACATCACCGGCTTCCAAGCCAACCTGATGGGGCAAGCCAGCGCGATCGCGGTGATCCTGGTGCTCATCGGTCTAGCACTCGCACTCTTGTTCCGCCGTATCGGCGGCGGCGGGTCGTCCGACAGTCAGCTGGAAGGCGCATAGATGACCGACACCATCACCCCAGCAGCCCAGACGAAGCCCGAGGCGGAGCCGAAGGTGCGCAGCCGCCCTCGGATGCGCACCTGGAATTGGGTTGGCAGTGGGACTGCGTGGATCTGGCTGATCATCGTCATGATCCCGATCTATTGGATCGTGATCACCAGCTTCAAGACGCAGTCCAACTACTACGCGACGAACCCGTTGAAGCCACCGACCTCGCCGACGCTGTCGAACTACAAACTGGTGCTGGACAACGACTTCGCGACCTACTTCATCAACAGCGTCATCGTGACCGTCGGTGCCATCGTGCCGACCCTGATCGTCTCGTTCATGGCCGCGTTCGCGATCGTGCGCGGCAGCGGTTGGTTCCTGAAGTCGGTCAACGGGATGTTCCTGATGGGACTGGCTATTCCGTTGCAGGCGACCATCATTCCGGTCTACCTGATCATCATCAAACTCAAGCTGTACGACAGCCTGCTGGCGATCATCCTGCCGTCCATTGCCTTCGCCATTCCGCTTTCCGTCCTGGTCCTGTCGAACTTCATCCGCGATGTGCCCAAGGAATTGTTCGAGTCCATGCGGGTGGACGGGGCCAGCGAATGGACCACGTTGTGGCGGCTCGGCCATGCCGTTGACCCGTCCTGCTCTGGTCACCGTGGCCATCTACAACGGCCTGGCCATCTGGAACGGGTTCCTGCTGCCGCTTGATCCTCACCCAGAGCCCGGGCAAGCGCACCCTTCCGCTGGCGCTGTGGACGTTCCAGGGTCAGTACGGCGTCAACGTGCCGGCGATTCTGGCCTCGGTCGTGCTGACCACGCTACCGATCCTGATCTTGTACGCGATCGGCCGTCGCCAGTTGCTGAGCGGCCTGACGGCCGGCTTCAGCAAGTAAGACAACCCGAACCGCCGAGCACCCGTGAAGGGTGCTCGGCGGTTTTGTGTTGCCAGCGGGCTGGTTCAGGACTGGATGAAGGCCAGCAGGTCGGCGTTGATGGTGTCGGCTTCGGTGGTCGGCATCCCGTGCGGGAATCCGGGGTAGATCTTCAGAGTCCCGTTCTGTACGAGCTTGGCGGACAACGGTCCGGCATCCGCGTAGGGGACGATCTGGTCGTCGTCGCCGTGCATCACCAGGACCGGGACGGAGATCTTCTTCAGGTCTTCGGTGAAGTCCGTCTGCGAGAAGGCGACGATGCCGTCGTAATGCGCCTTGGCGCCTCCCATCATGCCCTGACGCCACCAGTTGGCGATGATCGCCTCCGAGGGTTCGACCCCCGGACGGTTGAAACCGTAGAACGGCCCGGACGGCAGTGCTCGGTAGAACTCGGACCGGTTGGCGGCCACCTGGGCCTGGAGGCCGTCGAAGACGCTCTTCGGCAGGCCACCGGGGTTGGCGTCGGTCTGCAGCATCAGCGGCGGCACGGCGCTGATCAGAACTGCTTTGGCCACCCGACTCTCGCCATGCCGCGCGATGTAGTGCACGACCTCGCCACCACCGGTGGAGTGCCCGACGTGAACGGCGTCGTGGAGGTCGAGATGGGCGGTCACAGCAGCCAGATCGTCGGCGTAGTGGTCCATGTCGTGACCGCCGCTGGTCTGGGTGGAGCGCCCGTGTCCGCGCCGGTCGTGCGCGACGACGCGATAGCCCTTGTCCAGGAAGAACAACAGCTGAGTGTCCCAGTCGTCCGCCGACAGCGGCCAGCCGTGGCTGAAGACGATCGGTTGGCCGGAGCCCCAGTCCTTGTAGAAGATTTCCGTGCCGTCGGTGGTGGTGATCGTGCCCAAGAGAAGCCTCCATTGATGTTGCGGTGTACCGATAGTCCGGCACCCGCAAGCCTAGTCGGTGCGACTTCGCGAGAGACGGGTACCCGTGCTCAGAGGTGCCAGCTGGCCCAGGTCTGCGCCTGGATGTAGCCGCTGACCCGTGGGCGTTCGCGGTCCGGGTACGGGATGCCCAGGTAGTGGGTGGCCAGCCGATCGATGCCGGCCAGGTCCGGATCGTCGGTCAGATCGACGACCTCGCCGGACACCGTGACCGTAGTGCCCCAATTCGCCCCATCCAGGACGGTGAGGCTGACGCGTGGATCCGAACGCAGATACTCGAGCCGACGGCGGCCGGCGTCCAGGTTGATCAGGATCCGGCCGTCGTCCTCGAGCAGATACCAGGTGGCCACGCTGACCGGCTGCCCGTCGGCCCGAACGCAGGCCATGACAGCGGGATTCGGACGGGCCAACAGCTCGCGAGCCTTGTCGGAGAACGGGGGTTTGCTCATAGCCGGAGTCTGCCAGAGCTAGTTCGGGTCGATGAGTGCGGGCGCAGGGCCGCGGGTTCGAGCTCCCGTCATTCGGGTGTGGCGAGGCCATCCAGTAATAGTTCCAGGTAAGGATTCCGGGATTGCGGGTCTACCGGCGGCACCGCCGCCAGCATGGACAACAGCCCACTGGCTTCGACGTCTGTCCGCACCACACCCGCAACCTTGGCGCGATCGAGCAGGGCTTCGAAGCTGTCCTTCATCGGTGCGCACGCTTGCGATAGGGCGGACGGACCGCCGGACATACCCTCTTCCACATAGGGCCGGATTCCGGGATAGCGCATCGGAGTCGTTCCGAACGTGGTCAGCCACTGCTCGACTTGTGCGAACGGATCCGCGGCTTCCTCGCCGAGCATGGTCGCCGCCAGTGCGGCCAGACCTTCGAAGTCACGGCGCAGAATCGCCGCCACCAAATGCTCACGGCTCGGAAAATGCCGGTACAGCGTGCCCTTGCCCACCTTGGCGCGAATCGCAACGTCCTCGAACGGTGCCTCGACTCCGCGCTCGCGGAACACCTGCTGGCCAGCGGCCAGCAGGGCGTCGTAGTTGCGCCGAGCGTCGGTACGAATTCCGGCCGCATCGGTCACCCGGGCTACCCTACCGGTGCGGACGAAGGGTCCGTTTATGGTTTCTAACCGGACGGTGCGTCCGCATGGCTGACGCAATCGGACCATTCGTCCGTTTGGGAGGGGACAACGCCGTGAGCGAAAGATTGATCGAAAAAGACGGCACTGGTGACGGGCTCGACCAGCAACATCGGGCGGCCAATTCGCGATCGAGTTCGGTGCACAGGGGGCGATGGTGGTGGTCAGTGTTCGTGCACGGGTCGGTCCTGGATGTCGACGGCGGCCGGGTGGCCGTCGCTGTTCACGGCAACCGACGGTCGGGCCAGGTCCAGCCGGAGATTGCCGGGTCGTCCTCGCCGTGCTCGCGGGTGTACGCGCGGGCGGCCAGCCGGGAGTCGGCCATCTGCTGTCGCAGGATTGCGGCTCGGCTGCCCAGCGTGGGAACGCGGTCGATGACGTCCATGACCAACCGGAACCGGTCCAGATCGTTGAGCATCACCATGTCGAACGGCGTCGTGGTCGTGCCTTCCTCCTTGTAGCCGCGGACGTGCATGTTCCGATGGTTGTTGCGGCGGTAGGTGAGCCGATGGATGAGCGACGGGTATCCGTGGTAAGCGAAGATCACCGGCCTGTCCGCGGTGAAAAGTGCGTCGAAGTCCATGTCGGACAGCCCATGTGGGTGCTCGGAATCGGGCTGCAACCGCATCAGGTCGACCACGTTGACCAGCCGGACCTTCAGGTCGGGCAGGTGGTTGCGGAGGATGTCGGCGGCGGCGACGGCCTCCAAGGTCGGAACGTCGCCGGCGCAGGCCAGCACCACGTCCGGTTCGCCGTCGGTATTCCCGGCCCAGGGCCAGATGCCCAGGCCCCTGGTGCAGTGGGCGATGGCCTCGTCCATGGTCAGGTACGTCAGTTCCGGGTTCTTTCCGGCGACGATGACGTTGACGTAGTGCCTGCTCCGCAGGCAGTGGTCGGCCACCGACAGCAGGGTGTTGGAGTCCGGCGGTAGGTACACCCGGACGATCTCGGCCTTCTTGTTGACCACGTGATCGATGAAACCCGGGTCCTGGTGGGACAACCCGTTGTGATCCTGACGCCAGACGTGGGAGGACAGCAGGTAGTTCAGCGATGCAATGGGCGCGCGCCAGGGAATGTGACGCGTGGTCTTGAGCCATTTGGCATGCTGGTTGAACATGGAGTCGATCAGATGGATGAACGCCTCGTAGCAGTTGAACAGGCCGTGCCGGCCGGTCAGCAGATAACCCTCCAGCCAGCCCTGGCACAAATGCTCGGAAAGCACCTCCATCACCCGACCGTCGGCGGCCAGGTGGTCGTCATCGATGAGAGTCTGCAGCGTCCCAGGCTCTATCGGTCTGCTCGAAAACCGCCTGCAGCCGGTTGGAGGCGGTCTCGTCCGGCCCCATCAACCGGAAGTTGTCCGGATTGCGGGCGATCACGTCCCGGAGGAATCCGCCCAGTACGGCAGTGGCCGCACTGGCGCCGATCCCGGGATGTTCGACGGCGACGGCGTAGTCCCGGAAATCGGGCATGACCAGGTCACGGAGCAGCAAGCCGCCGTTGGCGTGGGGATTCGCGCTCATCCGTCGGGTGCCGTGGGGGGCCAGGGCCCGCAGTTCCGGGACCAACGCTCCGGTGGCGTCGAAGAGTTCTTCGGGTCGGTAGCTGCGCATCCACTGTTCCAGCAGCGCACGGTGTTCCGGGTTGCTGCGAGTTTCAGCCAGCGGCACCTGGTGGGCGCGGAAGGTGCCCTCGATCTTGACCCCGTCCACCTCTTTGGGGCCGGTCCAGCCCTTGGGCGTGCGCAGCACGATCATCGGCCAGAGCGGCCGGTTCGCCGGTCCTGCCTCGCCGCTGCGAGCGTCCTGTTGGATTGCCTTGATCTGGTCCAGGACCGCGTCGAGGGTGCCGGCCAACTGCTCGTGCACGTCGGTCGGATCGGAGCCGGTGACGAAGTGCGGCTGGTATCCATAGCCGTGCATCAATTCCGCCAGTTCGGACTCCGGGATACGGGCCAGCACGGTCGGATTGGCGATCTTGTAACCATTGAGATGCAGCACCGGCAGGACTGCACCGTCGGTGACCGGGTTGAGGAATTTGTTGGAGTGCCAACTGGCCGCCAGCGGTCCGGTTTCGGCCTCCCCGTCGCCGACCACGCAGAGCACCAGCAGGTCAGGGTTGTCGAACGCGGCGCCGTAGGCGTGCACCAGCGAGTAGCCCAGTTCGCCGCCCTCGTGGATCGAACCCGGCGTCTCCGGTGCGACGTGACTGGGTATGCCACCGGGGAAGGAGAACTGGCGGAAGAGCGCGCGAATGCCGTCCTCGTCCTCGCCGACCGCCGAATACACCTCGCTGTAGGTGCCTTCCAGATAGGCATTGGCCACCAGTCCAGGACCGCCGTGTCCGGGGCCGGTCACGTACAACGCGTCGAGATCGCGCTCCTTGATGACACGATTCATGTGGGCGTACAACAGATTCAATCCCGGGGTGGTGCCCCAGTGCCCCAGCAGCCTCGGCTTCACGTGCTCGGCCAGCAGTGGGCCGCGCAGCAGCGGGTTGTCCAGTAGGTAGATCTGGCCGACGGAGAGGTAGTTGGCCGCCCGCCAATACCGGTCGATCAGCTCCAGATCTTCAGAACTCGCGGACGTTCGGGACTTTGAATCGGTGCTCGCAGCAACGGCGCCATTCACGAAAGGACCTCCGGTAGATGGGTTCGAACAGTGGTCAGGAGTCGAGCAGCGATGCTCCAGCCGCGCGCAGCCCGATAGCGCCCGGCGCATACCCATGACAGTCAGAAATCGGCTGACAACGTCGATGTTCTCCCGTGCCCACGGTCGCCCGGTAGGGCAGAAGGTCCCACCGGGTCGGGTCGATCGGTTCTGCCCAACGCAAGTCCTGCCAATGGACCATGTGGAAGTGAACATCAGATGAGCATTATCGGTGGCACCGCTGAACAGGCCGCAAAACCAGCGCGATATGGCGTGGTCCGGCCTGCGCCGCACCCTGGCCACCTCGGTGTCGCCGCGGCGATGACCGCCTGGTCGTCGGCCGCTCATTGAGCCGGTGCTATCGCTGCCCGCGAAACGCATTGCTTCCCGGGCTGCGGTAGGTACCTTAGGACTAAGGCCAAGTGAACTCCGGACGTGGCCTTCAGCGGGACGCGTGGACGGGAGTCAGCATGCTGGGCAAGATGTTGTGCCGGTTGGGCGTGCATCACCTGGTGGATTTCCCCGACCCCAATCCGGAGACGTACGGACGACGGGAAGCTCAGGGTTATCGGGCCTGCACCCGGTGCGTGAAGGTCAAAGACGCTCCTGGCTACGAATTGCCCAAACGGTCGGACGACCGCGCCTGGTGGATGGGGTAGCGAGCATCCCGCCGATATCAGCCTGGCGATCTGTGCAGGGTTCGGATCAGTCGAGTGACCAGGCTGACCGGCCATGGAGCGTCCGCGTCCGAGGTGAGCTGAGTCGGCCGGGCCGCAGGTGGGGTGCCCATCGGTGGGCGCTCGAAGGTCCGCAGACCGGCCATGAACTGTTTCGGGTCGCCACCGTGATCCGGGTGGTTCGCCCGGATGAACTGTCGTCGTTCGGCGCGAGAGTTCTCGTCCACGAATCCATTGTGCCCGCCGGTGTGGACCGTCCGCAGGCATGCTCAGCTGGTGGCGACGGATCCACCCTGCTTCCACGTCGACCACGGCAGATTCCAGTCGCCGTAACCGTCCCAGACCGGCATGGGTCCGCCGCCGGTGTTCGTGTAGACCGCGACATCACCGATCCGGGCGAACGTGAAGTACGCCTGGGCATCGTCCACGTTGAGGTTGGTGCAGCCGTTGGAGGTGCTGCGCTGGCCGATGTTGCCGCCGTTCCAGCTGGCCGCGTGGATGAACTCGCCGGAGTTGGTCAGCCGCACAGACCACGGGACTTGGAGGTCGTAGAGGTCGCCGGGGGTGGTGCCGACCATCCGCTCGATCTTGTCCTTCTCCATCAGCACCTTGGTGCCGGTGAACGTCGGCGTGGAGGCCTTGCCGAGCGACACCGGGAAGTCGAACTTGGCCGCGCCGTCGGTGGTCAGCTTCAACCGCTCGGTGGCGCCGTCGACCGTGGTGATGTTTGCCGCGCCCGTGTTCATCTTCAGCGTCACGCTGTCATCGAACGTAAGACCGTTGCCGGCCGAGAGGCCCTTGATCGGCAGGTCGAGCGCGATCTCGGCGTGGGCCGGCCAGTACTGCTCGGTCCGGTAGTGCGCCTCGAGCGGGTAGCCCGGGTAGATCGCAGACTTCTGGAAGTACCACGCGCCGGCGGCGGGCACCCCGTTGACGGTGACGGAGGTGGCTTTGGCGAAGAGTTTGCCGTCGGTGATCTTCTTCGACAGGTAGGCAATGATCGGCATGCCAACTCCGTACGTCTGGCCGTCGTCCTGATAGAGGCGCAGATGCACCGGTGTGGTCGGCTTGGGGGCCGCGCTGGAAGTCGCCGACGAGGCGGGCGCCGACGACGCGGGCGCTGACACCGCAGGCGGCGCGGATGCTGCGGCGGAAGCGGAGGTCGTGGCCGACGGCCTTGCCGATCCCGATGCAACCCCGGTCGACGCCGCAGTCCGGGTAGTGACCACGGCCTCGGGGGACCCGGCGGTCGTACAGGCCGCCAACGTGGCCTCGGCCAGGCCGAGGCCCACGATGGTCAGCATGGTGCGGCGGGAAATCGATCGTGATGACATATCCGTGCTTTCGTTGGCGGCGAGCTGAACCTCTCCCTCGATCATCCGGACAGGCCCGTATGGCGCCAGTGACCTCAGACCAGGTAACCGCTGTGACGCTGCCGACCAGCCTGCGGCGGCGGGTCGCAGGGCAGTGTCCCTGGTCACTGCGGCGTGATAGCGGGCGATTTCGCCCGTCTCACCTGCAGAGGCGACAAGCGGTCGCCCGACGAGATTGAGGTGTCGAACGTGCGGCTCGCTGTCAAGGGACTCATTGCCGGTCTGGCTCTGGCGATTCCGACCACTGTGCTGGCCGTCCCGGTCGCCCAGGCGGCTCCTCCGAAGGTCAAGGCCTGCTCAGCCGTGGTCTCGAACGCCCATCCGTACCCCAACTCGACGGTGACCATCAAGGTCGCGAAGGTTCCTGGTTCGGTCGTCGTCACCACCGCGGCGAAGTACAAGACCACCACGACCACGAAGAGGACGAAGGCCACCAGCAAGGGCCAGGTGGCGGTGCCATACAAGATCGGCCGCGCGACCAAGAACTACCCGGTCGTCGTCAAGGTCACCGCGCAGAAGGGCGCACAGAAGTACGCGTGCAGCACCTCTTTCGTGCCGCGCTGACTGTCTCACAGCTCCGTGGCCGGATGAGCCATCAGGAGTTGGTCGCCTTGACCAGTTCGCCGCGCAGGGCAGCCGAGAGTTCTGCCGGCACCGGCCGCCCGTAGCGGGCGCTGGCCTCGAAAGAGGTGATGGTCTTCGCCTGCCACCCGGTGTCCGACATCCATTCCTGGGTGGCGGCTTTCGGAGCCGGGAACCACAAAGGATGGCTGACCTGCCCTCGTTGGGTGCTCATCGTGGCGCCGAGCACGCTCCCCGGCGCGGATGCTTTCGCGACGGTGCTCAGGAGGTGGACCCGGAAGGCCTGTTCGAAATACACCAATAGACCTTCCAGCAGCCAGATCGTCGGGCGATCGGGCAGCCATCCGGCGTCCTGCAGACGGCTGAGCCACGTCGCTTCCGTGATGTCGCCAACCACCACCGCACGACGACAGATGGGTGCCAGATCGCCCTTCTCGACGAGCGCGGCCTTCACGGCGAAAATATCGTCCCGGTCGACTTCGAACACAGACGTCTCTCCGGGCAGGGTCAGCCGGAATGCCCTCGCGTCCAGGCCGGCTCCGACGAGGACGACCTGCTGCAGGCCGGCCGCAGTCGCCGCCAGGACGAGGTCATCGAGAAACCTGGTCCGGGTGGCCACGGATGGAACCAGCCAGCTGGGCAGCTCCGGCACGGCCCGTTCGCCGAACAACACCTCGGCCAGCGGGTCGGTGAACCACGCGTCCGACCGCCGGCTCTCCACTACCCGGGCGGCCGCTACCGCCATTGCAGTTCGGCCAACTGCAGACACGAGATCCTTTGCCATGTAGCCAGATGCTACGGATCTGCCGCCGCGTTCGATGATTCAGGGCCGCACCGTAGGAGAATTGACACAGCCGATCCTTACCGCGTCGAAATGTCGTGCCATGCTGCCTCGATCATGGATCAGAAGCGTTGGGCGGAGATCTCGATCCATTACCTCACCGATCTTCTCGCCTTGGACGAACGTCTGCCGGACATTCCTGAGATCGCCACTTCGGGTCGCGTCGAATCCATTGGCGGGGCAAGTGCCGGAATCTGAATGGGTGGGGTCAGCTGCGATCGCTGGGCTCGGTCCGATCGATTTGGGTGCGGCTGCGCAGTGCTCGTGGAATCTCGGCGACCTCATCGACGCGCCGTAGCAGGCCGTCCAGTTGGCTTGCGGACGCGTCGGAGCGCAACTCGACGGAATAGGTCATGCCCGTCGACGTCCACGTCTGGTGGTCGAAATCGCCGCGGGCTCGAACGCGCACACCTTCGATGGGCAGGTTGAGCTCGGCGGCTTCCCGGTAGGTATCGTTCAGCACGCACCCGGCCACAGCCAGGTGCAACAGATGTGCACCGGTGAATTCGACTTCGACGGTCACCCCCTCGGCCGTCCACCGGTGTGGAAACTGCAGAACCCCACTGCGGGTCGAGCGCAGTAGTCCCGCACTTGCCGTGACCTCGAACTGGTTCATTCGTTCTCCTGCCTATCCGTGCCTTGACGCGATACTGACAGCGGCGGCGGTCGACCTGGGAACCGATCAGCGGGCACCGGACGCCTGACGTCCGTGGGGTCTGAAGCCAAACCACAACTGGAAACGCCAAGCCTGTCGTAGCCGGATGGCCGCGACAGGCTCGGTCATGGGTCGTCAGGCCGGTGGAGCGAAGAATTCCAACGCGATTCCGTCGGGATCCCGAAACGAGACTCCGGAACCGTAGTGGGCGTCGACGATCTCGCCACGGGTAATGCCGAGCTCGTCGAGCCGCGCCATCCAGGTCTGGAGTTCGGCGCGGTCGCGGCAGGAGAACGAGACGTGGTCCAGGCCGGCGCGGTGCTCGTCGAACCTGCCCTCCTCCTGCCGCGGGTGGGTGTGCAGGCCGAACAACTGCCCGTCACTGATCGCAAACACAGTGTGGTGGAAGCCGCCGATCAGCTCGTCCTCATCGAGAACGGGTGCAGCGCCGAACAGTTCGGTGTACCACCGGGTGCTTCGCTCGAGGTCGGTCACCGTCACAGCGACGTGGGTGATCGAAGGGAATGCTGGCATTGCTGGCCTCCTGGGGTAGTCGGTTTCGTCCATGGAGCAGGTCGGGTTGAGTTCACTATCGTCGATCAATCCGCGCGGCGCGAGGTGTCGGCCAGACCGACTTCGCCGGTCGATGCTTGATTGCCGTTGGCCTGCTGCCTGGTCAGGGTCAGGTCGAAACTCGGACCTACCTCAATCCGGCCGTGGCGAACCCCGCCATTTCGGTAAGTAATCAGCAGAATGCCGCGCTGGTCGACGCGAGTAAAGGCTGTCGAACAATGCTCAAATTGGCTGGGTCACTTGCCGGTCCCTGACCGAATAGGTCAGGTGAGTCACCCGCTGCGTCGTTTCCGAGCGAACCGGTTCCAGGGCCATGCGGCCCGCATGCACGCCCTCGAACAGGCGAATTCCGGTGCCGAACAGTACGGGTGAGAGTGCGATCGTGAACTCGTCGATCAGGCCGGCGTTCAAGTACTCCAGGATCGTTGCGCCCCCGCCGGAGATGCGGACGTCCCGGTCGCCGGCGGCCAGCTTGGCCTGGTCTAGCGCAGACTGAATACCGTCGTTGACGAAGTGAAAGCTGGTCCCACCCGGGCGCTTCCAGGGGTCACGCTGCTGATGAGTCACCACGAACACCGGCGTGTGGAACGGCGCGTTCTCGGGCCACATTCGCTCGCCGGCGTCGAACATGCGCTTACCCATGACACTCGAACCGGTGCGCAGATACGTCTCCCGCACGATGTCGTTGTCGCGCCCTTCCTCGCCGCCCTCACCGAGCGACAGGCTCTCCCGGAAGAATCGCGTCGGGAACACCCACTGTTGCAGTTCCATCCACTGCTGCCCCATCAGTTCGCTGCTGGATTCGGGCGCGATGAACCCGTCCAGCGACATCGACACGCTGAAGAACACTTTTCCGGCCATCAGTCATCCACTCCGTTTCGAGCGATTTCGGTGACGTAGGCAGCCAGGTTGCCCAGGGTCTGCTGGCCGCCTTCGATCGCGTGGTACTTCTCGACCGCCTCGTCGTGCAGTTCTTTGGTGGGGAACACCGTGCACATCTCGATCCGAGTTGCCTCGCCGTCGGACGCGAAGGTCAAAACCGACTCGAAGGCGTTCGGGTCGTTGGCCGACTCACCGTGTCGCAGTGTGATTCGTTCCGGCGGGGTGATCTCGGTCCAGCAAATCCACTCCTGGTAGTCCGTCCCATCCGGTCCGTGCATGACGAAGTCCCACACCCCGCCGACCCGGAACCCGAACGTCCGCGTCGTGGTGGTGAAACCCTCCGGTCCCCACCACCGAGCCAGGTGCCGAACCTCGGTGAACGCCTCGAACACCAGCTCCCGGGGCGCATTGATGACGCGGAAGATTGCGATCTCGCGGTCGGCAGTTGCGGATCGCGGCGGCGCTCCTCTTCCCGTCGCGCTCATCAACTCATTCCCCCCGTTGCTGCTGTAGGTCCTGTACATACGCGTCCAACCGGTCGAAGCTTTCGTTCCAGAACCGCTCGAACCCGCCGGTCCACTCGTGGACCGGTCGCAGCCCACGGGCGTCAAGGTCGTACAGGCGTTGCTTGCCTGCCTTGCGGTCCCGCACCAGCCCGACTTCCCGGAGCACCCGCAGGTGTTTGGACGCCCCCGGCTGGGTCATTCCCAGCTTGTGGGCCAGCTCGGTTACCGGCACCTCGCCCGCCCTCAGCACCACCAGGATTTCTCGGCGCTGGTGCTCGGCGATCGCGTTGAAGACGTCCAAGGTCGTAGCTGCTCGTGCCATATCTCCATCATATGCCCATAACAGCATGCGTCAAGACCGAGAGCGTAAATTCGTCAACCACGTGCGAGGGTGGTAGCCCGGGCGAGGAAACCCGATCCGCACCACGCCATCCGGATCCAGTCCCTCCGTTGCGTGGATCTCGATCTCGACACCCAACCGGGTCATCTCGACGCCCGAGGGCGCGACCACCGGATGCCCCGTAGTCCAACCTCGTCATCATCACCGTCCACCAGGACGACCAACCGTCGCCGCGCAGGCTGACGAACTCAACCCCCTTGCGGCCTTTTGGTACGTCGTCAGCGTCACGCTCTGCGACGGCCCTGAACCGCCGCACGGCCTCGGCTGCGCCACCAGGCCCGGGCCGCGCTGGTTCTATCGGTGCGCGCCGCGCGGAGTGAGGGAGCGTCACGGTCGCAGTGCAGCGAGGCATCTCGTCAAGTAGATGCGTTCGGGCTCGTTGCGGACGAGCTCGAGGGCGGCCTCATAGGCCTGGGCCGCCTCCGCCGGCCGGTCCAGCCGGGTGAGCAGGTTCGCCCGAGCCGCGGGCAGGTGGTGATAACCGCGCAGTGCCGGGTCCGCAGCGAGCCGATCGATGAGGTCGAGCCCTGCCGCCGGGCCGTCCCGCATCGCCACGGCGACGGCTCGATTCAGCTCGACCACGGGCGAGGGAGTCAGGCCGAGAAGGACGTCGTAGAGCGCGATGACCTGTGACCAGTCGGTGCAGGCCACGTCAGGCGCCTCGTCGTGCAGGGTGCAGATCGCGGCCTGCACGGCGTAGGGCCCGGCCGGCCGTATCGCAAGGGCCTGCGTCACGAGCGTTCGACCTTCGACGATCTTGTCGGTATCCCAGCGGCGGCGGTCCTGGTCCTCGAGCGAGATCGGGACGCCGTCGGGGCCGGTCCGGGCGGCACGGCGGGCATCGGTGAGGACCATCAGCGCGAGCAGGCCGGTCACCTCGCCCTCCTGCGGCAGCAGGCGGTGCAGGATCCGACCCAGCCGGATTGCCTCGTCGCTCAGCTCGGTTCGGATCAGCTCTGCGTCATCGGTGCTCGCGTACCCCTCGGTGAAGAGCAGGTAGACGACGGTGAGGACTGCAGCAAGCCTGGGACGCAGGTGCTCCCTATCGGGCATCCGGAACGGGATTCGGGCCTGCGTGATTTTTCGTTTCGCACGGACGATCCGCTGCTGCATCGTCGGTACGGCCACCAGTAGGGCTGCGGCCACCTCCGCGGTGGTCATGCCGGCCAGGAAGCGCAGCGTGAGGGCGACCTGGGCCTCGAGCGGCAGCGCGGGGTGGCAGCAGGTGAAGAACAGCGTCAGCCGCTCGTCCGGTAATTCGTCCGCGCCTGCCGGCCCGGTCACGGCACCGGTCCGGTCGACCTCCGCCGCCCACACGGCCAACCGCTGTGCCTGGGCCCGTTGGCGACGGATGCGGTCGACGCCGCGACGTCGCGCGGTGGTCAGCAGCCAGGCCAACGGCACCTCGGGAACACCGTCGACCGGCCACCGCGTCAGCGCGGCCTCGACCGCCTCTTGCGCGACCTCCTCGGCCAAGTCGAGATCACCGAAGCGTGCCGCCAATGCGGCCAGCAGCCGACCCCGCTCCTCCCGGAAAACGGCCTCCACGAGGTGGGCTGCCTGCGGCTCGCTCACCTCAACCCATGACGGGACGGATCTCGACCCGTCCGTACTTGGCGCCGGGGTTGCGCGCGGCCCACTCGAGGGCGGCGTCGAGGTCAGGCACGTCGATGACGTTCCAACCACCGAGGTACTCGCGGGTCTCCGGGAACGGGCCGTTCGTGATGATCTGCTCGCCAGAGCCGTCGACCTGGACCGAGGTCGCCAGCTGGTAGTCGTCGAGGAACCCACTGACGACGTGGACCCCGGACCCGATCAACGCCTGCTGGTAGCCGATGAACTCTGCTGCCGTCGGGCCCTCGCCCTCGGCGAACGTGGCGTCGACGAACCCGATGACCTGCAGCATGTACTTCACGACGGCTCCTCATGATGATTGGTACGGATACCTAGTAGACGCACCGGACTGATCAGATCGACCCACGACGACGATCTTTCAGTAGATCAGGTAGAAGCCTCGGCCGGCCGCAGGGATCCCTGGAGCCGACCCTGTCGGGCCCGCGCGGCGCCCCGGTCTTGGACCCCGGATGGTTCGGCTGATTCAGCTGCACGGAGCATGAACCGCACCTGGTGACGACAACGCCCATGAAGGAGCCGATCCCATGAGTGACTCGAGAGAATTGCATTTCAACGCGTTCATCTGGCCCAACGGCTATCACGAGTCCGCGTGGCGGGTTGTCCCCGACGATGTCCGCGGCGTGCTCGGGCTGTCCTATTACGTCGACATCGCCCGCATCGCCGAACGCGGACTGATGGACTCGATCTTCCTGGCCGACAACCTGGCGATCGCCGAATACCGCGCCACCCACCTGCCGCAGACCCAGTTCGACCCGATCTCGGTGCTGTCCGCCCTGGCCGCCACTACCGAACACATCGGCCTGATCGGCACCGGGTCGACAACGTACAGCAAGCCCTGGGATCTGGCCCGTCGCTTCGCGACCCTGGACCACCTCAGTGGCGGCCGAGCCGGCTGGAACATCGTGACGACCATCGTGTCCCTGGCCGGCGCCAACTTCGGCGAGCAGCACCCCAATCACGCCGACCGCTATGCGCGGGCCCAGGAGTTCGTGGACGTGGTCACCCGCGTCTGGGACAGCTGGGACGACGACGCGGTGGTCGGCGACCGCGCCCTCGGCGTCTGGGCCGACCGCAGCAAGCTGCACGCTCCCCACTTCCACGGCCAGTACTACGACGTCGAAGGCGTACTGCCTTTTCCCCGCCCACCCCAGGGTCACCCGGTATTGGTCCAAGCCGGTCAATCGGCTGACGGTATCGCGCTGGCCGCGCGCTACGCGGATCTCGTCTTCTCCGGGCCGCCCACGCTGAACGCGGCGATCGACTTCCGAAACCGACTACACACCGAGGTCACGGCGGCCGGCCGCGACCCCGAACAGGTGCTGGTCACACCCGCCCTGATGATCACTCTCGCAGGTACCCAGTCTGAAGCGAAGGCCCGCGCGCAGGAGCTGGAAGACCTGACCAGTCCCGAGTTCCGGTGGCAGAACGCTTTGTACACCGCCGGTCTCGATCCGGATGCGTTCGATCCCGACGCTTCGTTTTCCGCCCAGCTGGCGCAGCCGCGCCGACCGGTGACCAGCGCGCCGAACAACTGCTCGCGGCCGCCCGGGCGCGGCCGACCGCCACCCTCCGCGAGATCGGACAACAGGTCACGGGCGGCGCATCGCAGACCCACTTCGTCGGCACCCCCGAACAGCTGGCCGATCACATCTGCACCTGGCAGGACGCCGGCGCCGCCGACGGCTTCACCATCATGGGTTCGACTCTGCCCTACGAACTCATCACCTTCGTCGACCAGGTGGTGCCGCTGCTGCAGCGGCGCGGCCGATACCGGACGGCGTACGCCGGCAGCACCTTACGTGCACACCTCGGACTGCAACCGGTCGAGCAAATTGTGAAGCCTTGACCGATCGCGTGACGTGCGCGGCGAGACATCCATCTGAAAAGAAAGAACGTCCTGCAGGTGGGCGCTGTCCAGCCTCGACGGGTGTGGTGAATCACCGGCGATCCCGCGGAAGGTGACGGCCCGCCGACGTCCGTGATGCGGCCGGTGATGCTCAGTGCCCAGCCCGAAAGACACTCGCGATCTTCTTGCGGAGCAGCCTCTATGCTCCCGAACAGGGCGATGTATTCCGCCGCGCGAGCGGCGTACGCATCGCGTACCTGAGCAACGGACATACTGCGATCGTATTGTCCGACGAGGCTCAATGTGGAGCGGGCAAATGGTGTTGCGCTAGAAATGTGGGTGCGGAAGAAATTCTCAGCTATTGCGAGGTGCCTCGCGTAGGGAGGTGACGAGGCTCAGCAAAATGCGCCGAGCCTCCTTCTGGTCGGCCTGGGCAAGACCCCGCAGCATGAGATCTTCGATTGATCGGACGGCGACAGTCGCCTGCGCGAGGCTGCGGCGCCCACGAGGCGTGAGCCGCGTCGGTAGCGCTTTCCCGACCGGGGCCGCTGCAGGTCTGATCACGTATCCGTCTCGCTCCAGTGCCTGCAGCAGCACATTCATCGACTGTCTCGAGACGAACGCGCCCCGGGCCAACTCGGAATTGGACAAACCCGGGCGCTGGGCCAGCAGCTCCAGGCACGAATAGTGCGTCACGCTCATTCCGAGCGGTCGCAAGGCGGCTTCCATTGCGGAACGGAGCGCGCTCGAGGCCTGCTTGAGGAGGTAGCCCAGCGATGTCTCGAGGTCGATACCCACACCATCTTGACGCATGTCAGCAGTCTGACATAGATTGCTTTATGTCAATATCCTGACACACAAAGGAGCCACATCCATGCCTGTTACCGGCCCCGACTTCATCTCACTCCAGGCTCGCGACCTGGCCGCCTCTCAGGCGTTCTACGAGCAGTACCTCGGGCTTGTCCGCTCGAAGGCCGGCCCGCCGCATGCCGTCGTCTTCGAGACAACGCCGATCGCGTTCGCACTCCGCGACATCGTCGCCGGTACCGACCTGGCTTCCGTGGCCCAGCCCGGCATCGGCGCTGCGATCTGGCTCCACGCCACCGATGTTCAAGCGATCCACGACGCTCTGGTCGCCGACGGTCACCTGATCGTCGCCGACCCGATCGATGGGCCCTTCGGCCGGACGTTCACCTTCGCCGATCCTGACGGCTACCAGATCACCCTGCACGATCGCGCCTGACGAAACCCAGTGCGCTGTAATGGATCGCTACCACGATGTCGATGATGAAAATGATGGGCACGACCCAAACCCGCCGGGCAACCGGTCGATCGTCGCGCAGCACGGGCCGCCACCAGCCGAGATACCCCACCACCGCGTACGTGAACAGGATGCTGGCTACCGGTTTCGCCCGACCCGTCGGGTGGCTGTTACCCGGCTGGAATCCGACGTGCCTGGAGTCAGTCGATAAGTCGGTAGAAGCGGAAGAAGCTGTGTTCGATCGGGAGCACTTCCAGTCCGGCCCAGCCGGCGCGGCGCGCGAATGACTCCAGGGTAGCGGCCCTCATAACCGTTCCGGGCGCTTCGCAGTCGGGCACGACCCGGCTCTGGGGCAGGCACCAGGTGGCACTGACCAACGCGAAGAACGTCTCGATCGGATCGCCGACCTGCGGCTGGTCGCCGGTGCGCTCGTCCATGACGATCACTGTGCCGAGTGGGGTGACCGCAGCCCGGGCGGCAGCCAGCGCCTGGACGGGTCGGCCGAAGTCGTGCACGCACTCGAAGAAGAACACCACGTCGTATTCTCCTGCGCCGTAGGTCCGGCTCGAAGCATCGACGACGTGGAAGCGCACCCGGTTTGCAACGCCGTGCTCGTCTGCGTTGCGCCGCGCCTGCTCGATGGACCCCACATCAGCGTCGTAGCCGTCGACGCTGATGTGGTCGAACGCCTTCGCGAGTTCTATCGCCGACCAACCACAGCCGCAACCGACATCGGCGACCCGCGCGGGGCTGGTGGTGTCACTGAGCCGGGCGTGGACGCCGGTCATCTGCGGTATCCACGACGCGGCAAGTTCGTTGACGAACAGCGGCCGGTTGATCGCCGCCTGCGCTGGCACCATCTCCGGGCCGTACGCGCCGACGGCTACGCCCGCGCCGCTGCGGTACGCGTCGAGCAGGGCTCCGGTCGCGCCCGCCACAGCCGCGACGGCCAGCGGCACGCCGCCGACATAGGCCGGGTTGGTTTCCTCGACGAGGGTCGCCGCGACGCCGTCGGCGAGGGTGAAACGCGCGGTGGTGTAGTCAGTTCCGTCCGCGAGGAGCAGGCCCGCGTAGGTTTCGGCTTGAAGCCACTCGATGGTGTAGCGCTCGTCGATCGAAGCGGCGGCCGCCAGTTCGGCTGCAGTGAGGGCCGGCGACTGGGCGAGCGCCCGGAACAAACCGAGTCGGACGCCCAGGTACAGGGTGACGAGATGGAATGCGCCGAGCCCCTCGACGAAGATGCGCTCGGCCAGCGCATCCACGGGCTCGCCGGTGCTCTGGGTCGTTGTTGCACTCATCGCCGCTCCTCATGTCGGTCCGGTGTGCACCCATCACCATCGGCTCACGACTGCGCGGGCGGACCGTGGAAACACACCTCATTCTCGCCCAAAGTGCTCGGCGGCGCCCGGCGGGATCCAGAATCCCAGGACCACCTCTCGCCTCGTGGTCAGGCTCTCCCCGGTCCCGGCCACATGTTGCACTGAGACCTCATGCCGGTTCTCGCCCGCCATCACTGATCTACGGGACTTGTTGTACCGCCGCAGATATGAGCACGCGCTACGGAGCGCTTCGGTGCGCCCGGCTATCTCGAACTGTGCTTCAGCTCGATATGTCGGTCGAGCGTGACTATGTGCCCATGACGGATGCTGGGGCGGCACGCCCCTATGCCACGATGCGGTATCGCCCGTCTCAAACGCACTGTAGGGCGCGGTTCAAATAGCGGGATTGCGGCTGGCGTCGTGGGTGTGCTGGGGGGTGGTCGATGCGGTCCAGCTGGCCAGTAGTGCCATCGCGTCGGCGGTGGCCGAGTGGGGTTCGACGGTGTAGACGAGCATGGTCAAGTTCGGATCGGAGGCGACGGCGAAGGATTCGAACCCGAACTCGATGTCGCCGACGATCGGGTGGTGATACCGCTTGGTTCCGGCACGGTACCGCAGCACATTGTGGGCACCCCACAGCTGCCGAAAGTCCTGACTCTGGGTGGACAACTGACCGATGAGCTTGATCAGCGATTCGTCGTATGGATCGCTGCCAGCGGCCGCACGGAGCAGGGCGACCGTGTTGCGCTTGACCGATTCCCAGTCCCGGAAGAAGCCGGCGGCGTGTGGATCGAGGAAGGTGAACCGGGCGTTGTTGCGTGGCAGGGCGTCGTCGCCGGCGGGTATCGAGTACACCGCTCTGGCGATGGTGTTGGCGGCGACCAGGTCCAGACGGGTGTTCTGCACCACGGCGGGGACGGTGATCGAGTCCAACACATGCCGGACGCCGATTGGCACCCGATTCGGAGACGCCTGGCTGCTCGCCGGTTTGGGCTTTTTCACCTGGACCAGGTCCATCAGATGGTCCCGTTCCACGTCGTCGAGTTGCAGGGCCCGGGCGATTGCCTCCAGCACTTCCAAAGACGCGCCGTCGATCTTGCCGCGTTCGATCCGGGTGTAGTAGTCGACGCTCACGCCGGCCAGGTGGGCGACTTCCTCCCGCCGTAACCCAGGGACCCGGCGGGTGCCGTGAAAGATGGGCACCCCGGCCTGTTCCGGGGTGATCCGGGCGCGTCTCGACGCCAGGAACTCCTTGATCTGCGCCTGCTGGTCCATGAGGCAACGGTAGGCCCGGGGTCCGCGGTTGTGGGAGGGTCTGTCAGACCCAGGGTGCAATTCGGCCTGCCTGGCTGGGTGGAACCAGGCTTGACTCAGATGCATGACTTCCACCCCTGCGTTACGGACCCTGGGAACCAGTAGCCTCACCGTCTCGCCGATCGGCCTTGGCTGCATGGGTACCACCGGCGGATACAGCAACCGACCCGACCGACAAGAGATGATCACCCTCTTGCGCGCCGCGGTCGACCGCGGCGTCACTTTCTTCGACACCGCCGAGGTGTACGGGCCCCATACCAACGAGGAATTGGTCGGCGAGGCGTTGGCCCCGTTCCGGAATGACGTGGTGATCGCGACCAAGTTCGCCGCCGACATCGACCCGGCGACCCGCGCACCCCGCGGCCGGATGCTGCTGCCGGACGAGGTCGCCCGCGTCGTCGAAGGCTCCCTGCAGCGACTCGGCGTCGAGGCGATCGACCTTTACTATCAGCACCGCATCAACCCTGCGGCCCCGATCGAAGACTTCGCCGGAGCGGTCAAGGCTCTGATCGACGCCGGAAAGGTGAAGCACTACGGGCTGTCCGAGGCCGCCGCCGGCACCATCCGCCGCGCCCACGCCGTGCAACCGGTGACCGCGATCCAGAGCGAGTACTCGCTCTGGTGGCGCCGACCCGAAGAAGACGTCCTAGCCGTGTGTCAAGAGTTGGGGATCGGGTTCGTGCCATTCAGCCCGCTGGGCAAAGGTTTCCTGACCGGCACCGTCACCACTGCCACCACCTTCGACGCCGGCAACGACCTACGCGCCAGCATCCCCCGGTTCACCCCGGATGCCCTGCAGCAGAACACCGCCATGGTCGATCTCGTGAAAAGCGTTGCCGCGGCGCAGAACTGCACCCCCGGTCAGATCGCGCTCGCCTGGCTACTGGCACAGCAACCCTGGATCGTCCCCATCCCGGGTACCACCAAGCTGCATCGGCTGGAAGAGAACATCGCCGCCGCCGACGTCACCCTGACCGCCGACCAACTTGCCCGACTGACTCAGGCATCCTCCAACATCACCATCGAAGGCGGTCGCTACCCCGATTACCTGGAAGCCCAAACCGACCTGTGACCCGAACAACCCTGCGATCGTGCACTTCTCGCCGAAAGGACGCCGTGACCGATCCGAACATCACCTCGATCTCCGCGCCCACCGGCGGCGGAACGCCCGACGGGTCGCACGCGCGCATCGTGCTGTGGCTGTCCTCGCTCGGGTTCTTCCTGATCACCTTGGACATACTGATCGTCAACCTGGCCCTGCCCAAGATCAGCGGAGAGCTGGGCGGAGGCGCCGCTGCGCTGCAGTGGGTGATCGACGGGTACACCTTGATGTTCGCGGCGCTGCTGTTGTTCGCCGGGAACCTGTCCGACCGGATCGGCGCGAAACAAGCCCTCGGCTGGGGTACTTCGCTGTTCCTGCTGGCCTCCACCGGCTGCGCGGTGGCCCCGACCGCGGGCGTGCTGATCGCCGCCCGATTCGTCCAGGGCGCCGCCGCCGCCGTGATGCTGCCTGCGACGATGGCGCTCATCCGGGAGGCCTACCCGGACTCCCGCCGCCGCGCCCAGGCCCTGGGTATCTGGGCCGTCGGCGGCGCAGTGGCCGGCGCGGTGGGCCCGCTCCTGGGTGGTCTTCTCACCACCATCGACTGGCGGCTGGTCTTCGGTATCAACCTGCCCGTCTGCGCCGGCATGCTGGTGCTGCTCCGGTACGTCTCGCACTCGCCGCGCCGCCCCGCGCCGTTCGACTGGGCCGGGCAGGCCCTGGCGCTGATCACGTTGGGCGCCTTGATCTTCGGGCTCATCCACGGTGGGGCCGTCGGGTTCGTCGACCCATCGGTGATCAGCGTGCTGGCCGTCGCCGCCGTTGGCCTGGTCGGCTTCCTGGCCGTCGAAGCCCGCGCTCGTCATCCGATGATGCCGCTCCCGCTGTTCCACTCCGCGGGACTTCGCATCGCACTGGCGGTCGGGTTCGCGTTCATGGCCGGCTGGTTCGGCACCGTGTTCTACGTCAGCCTGTTCCTGCAACAACACCTCGGACTCACCCCGCTCCGCGCCGGCCTGGTGTTCCTGCCGGCTGCCCTGTGCAGCGTCATCGGGAACGTGGCAAGCGGACGTCTGCGTAACCGGTATGGGCCGCGCGCACCCGCCGTAGCCGGCCAGTTGTCCATGGTCATCGGCCTGGTCGCCCTGCTGCTCACCGCGCCGCTGGGCTCCCCAGCGCTGACCTCGGTGCTGCTCATCCTGATCGGACCCGGCGGGTCCGTGGCCATGCCCGTGATGACCAGCGTCGTCCTGGACAGCGTCACGCCCGAACGGGCCGGCGTGGCCAGCGCCGTCTTCAATACCTTCCGCCAGGTCGGCGGCGCGGTCGCCATCGCCGTCTTCGGCGCCCTGCTCGCCAACACCCCGACCTTCATCGGCGGCATGCAGATCAGCCTCACCATCGCCGCGGCGCTGCTGCTCGCCACCACCCTGATCAGCGTGCGCATCCGATCCACAGAATCAGCTCGGGGGCGCTGAGAGCCAAATGGTTTCGCCGCGATTCAGCAAGGACCGGGTGGCAAGGTCGACCTGCCCGCGCGGCACCGACCCGCCGCTCACTCCGGACTTGGCGCTCACCCACCACGGATTCCTGGACGTGGGCGCGGTGACCCTTTCGATGCACAGGTGGCGACAGCTCCTGGGCCGGCTTGGCAGACTGAGCCCGTGGACTTCAACTCGATCTACGACCAGGGCTTCGCCAGAGTGGCCGCCTGCACCATCTCGACCACGATCGCCGATCCGCTCGCCAACGCCGAGGCCGTGTTGGCGCAGGGGCGAGCGTCGGCGCAGGACGGTGCGGTGGTGGCCCTGTTCCCGGAGTTGGCGCTCACCGGGTACGCCATCGATGACCTGTTTCTCCAGCAGCCATTGTTGGATCAGGTCGAGGAGGCCATCGGAATCGTGGTGGCGGGTTCTGCCGAGCTGAATTGTCTGCTCGTCGTCGGGGCGCCACTCCGGCACGGCAACCGATTGCTCAACGCGGCCGTCGTGATCGGCAACGGTCGGATCCTGGGTGTCGCGCCGAAGTCGTACCTGCCGACCTACCGCGAGTTCTACGAGCGGCGGCATTTCGCACCTGGTGACGACCGCCGTGGGGCGACCATCACGCTGGGCGGTCAGACGGTTCCACTCGGACCGGACCTGCTCTTCCAGGCAGCCGGTTTGTCTGGGCTGGTCGTGCACGTCGAAGTCTGCGAGGACATGTGGGTACCGGTGCCGCCGAGCGCGGAAGCCGCCCTGGCCGGTGCGACCGTCTTGCTCAACCTCTCCGGTAGCCCGATCACGGTGGCCCGGGCCGAGGACCGCCGACTGCTGGTGCGGTCCGCGTCGGCGCGGTGCCTGGCCGCCTACGTCTACGCGGCGGCCGGCCAGGGCGAGTCCAGCACGGACCTGTCCTGGGACGGCCAGACGATGATCTACGAACTGGGGGAACTGCTCGCCGAGACCGAGCGCTTCCCGGACCAGCCAACCCGGGCCGTGGCCGACATCGACCTGATGCGGATCGGGCAGGAGCGGCTACGTCAGGGCACTTTCGACGACAATCGCCGTACCCACTCCGACCGCACCGATGGCTTTCGGACCATCGAATTCGAGCTGGACCCACCCCAAGGTGATGTCGGACTGCGGCGCTCCGTCGACCGATTCCCGTTCGTCCCGGACGATCCCGCGCGGCTCGCGCTGGACTGCTATGAGGCGTACAACATCCAGGTGTCCGCGCTGGAACAGCGGTTGCGGGCGATCGGCAATCCGAAGATCGTGATCGGGGTGTCCGGCGGGCTCGACTCGACACACGCCCTGATCGTGGCCGCCAACGCGATGGATCGCCTCGGCCGGCCGCGCACCGACATCCACGCATTCACCCTGCCCGGCTTCGCCACCAGCGCGGAGACCAAGGACAGCGCCATCCGGTTGTCGGTGGCGCTCGGCGTGACCTTCGCGGAGATCGACATCAGACCGGCTGCACGCCAGCTCCTTTCGGATCTCGATCATCCCTACGCGAGTGACAAGCTCGTCTATGATGTGACTTTCGAGAATGTGCAGGCCGGCCTGCGCACGGACTATCTCTTTCGGTTGGCCAATCACCGTGGCGGGATCGTGCTCGGCACCGGCGACATGTCCGAACTCGCCCTCGGGTGGTGCACGTACGGCGTCGGTGATCAGATGTCGCACTACGGCGTCAACGCCGGCATTCCGAAAACCCTGATCCAGCACCTGATCCGGTGGGTCATCAGTACCGACCAGTTCGGCGCGGAGACCAACACCGTGCTGCGCACGATCCTGGCCCAGGAGATTTCTCCCGAGCTGGTTCCGGTCGCGGCTGGTGAACGGCCGCAGAGCACCGAGGAGAAGATCGGTCCGTACGCACTGCAGGACTTCAACCTCTTCCACGTGCTGCGCTACGGCTTTCCGCCCAGCCGCATCGCCTTTCTCGCCCAGCATGCCTGGGCCGACGTCGACGCGGGTGCCTGGCCGCCCGGTTTCGAGACCGACCGGCGGGTCGCCTACGACCTGCCGACGGTCCGGCACTGGCTCGGAATCTTCCTGCAGCGATACTTCGGGTTCAGTCAGTTCAAGCGCTCGGCCTTGCCGAACGGGCCGAAAGTGGTTGCGGGTGGGTCGCTCTCGCCGCGGGGGGAGTGGCGCGCTCCATCGGACGGTAACGCCCGGATCTGGCTGGCCGAACTCGAGCAGAACGTCCCCGGCTGAGTCGGCCGAGGATCAGCCCTGCTCGGCCAGCTCGGCGATCCGGCGGAGCATCTCGGGAAAGATGATCAGGTGGAAGGGTTTCAGAGCGAGCCAGTAGACGTCGCCGATCAATCCGTCGGGTTGCCAGGTGGCGCGCAGATGGAGAATTGATCGAGCGTCGCCGCCCGCTGGTGGGTCCGGGTCGACCCATACCTCGAGGGCGCCGACTCCTGGCGACCAACGGTCCGTCGCGAATTGCACGAAGCGGCCGGGCTCGACGGTCGTGACGGTGAGGAAATCGATGGTGTCGCCCGGAGTGAGCCGTCCCGGGTGCGCGCGGTGCTGAGCAAATCCCGGTCCGCCGGCCCATTGATCGAGCTCGGCGCGCACCGCCCAGGCCAGGGGCCACGAGAAGAAGCCGTTGCGGCCACCGATGGTTTCGATGACCGCCCAGACCTGGTCTGTGGTGGCCGCAACGTTTCGTTGACCGTGCGTCTCGTACCCGTCCTTGACCTTGCCGGTCGCACCGACCAACCGCAGCGCCGGGGAGGTCAATGCATGCCGCCGAGGATCGCGGCCGCGGTCAACGCCCCGTTGTAGCTCGTGTAGAGGCCGTAGGTGCTGTAGATGAGGCTGCCCCAGGCGGCCTGTTGCCGTGGGGTGAGGGCAGCGTTCTGGGCCGGGTCCGACAAGTTGCGAACCGCACCGAACTCGACGTCGTGTTGCCCGCAGACGTGCGCCAGCACCGCGTCGTCCATCTCGATGCAAGCGTAGTCGGCGTACGTGTCGTCGGTCGTACCCACCACGAAAGTGGCTGCGGTGAGCAGCGCCTCACCCGTCGGGGTGTGATTGCGGATGACTGGAACCGGATCACCGTCGTTGAGGTGGTCGGGATTCAGCTCGGCCAGCGTCAAGTTGCTGTGCCCGTGGGTGTTGAACTGTCCACGCAAGGTCTCCAGGTCGGCTTCGGTGGTCGGGATCGGTTGCAGCAGGGCGGGAAACCCTGGTTTGTCCAGCAGATCCGTTGCGGCGCTCCAGCCACTGCGATCCAGCTGCCAGGAGGCGGGTGGATGCTTGGGCTTGTACATCGCCGTCGCGTCCACCACGCAGACCGTGCCGACATGATCGGTGGTGGTGGTCCCGCCGGCCGTACCGACCGACAGGATGAGGCTTGGCTTGACCTGGGTGATGATCAGGGAGGTCAGGGCTTCGAGTTGGGACCGCCCGGGCCAGTCCAGATGGGTATTCGACTTGAAGAGCAGCACCTTGCGTCCGGCGATCTCGACGAGTCGGTAAGCCCCCCAGAACTGCCAATCGGTCGGCCCGCCGGTGGGCAGGTCTGCGGTGTACTGCTGCCAGCCGGTCAGGTCACGCGCGCGACGGGAGCTGTAGGGCGCCGATTTGTCCGACCCGCAGAAAACGTGATGCAGGGCAGCCCATTCGGCGCTGGTCCAGGTGATGACCACGGTATCCGCCTCCGGAAGAGCATTGGCCGGGCAGTCCAGGAGGATCGGTGCGGCGGAACCGATACTGGCCCAATCGATGGCCGGCAGATCAGGCAGATGCGCTATCTGTGGTGTTACTGCGAGCGGCATGGTCGCGGCACGCAATCGGGTGGGGGTGCGGACGGCAACGGTCATCGGGTGGTCCTGTCTTTGATCGGGTCAGTGAGACGCGGCGGCGACCAGACCGTCACGGACGACGGCGGGTACGTTCACTTCGGCGCCGAGAGTGGAGTAGTAGCCGGGGTTGTCGACCGCAGTCAGCGGGCCGAGGGGCAATGCGGGCAGCGGTTTGGGCTTTCGGGTGCCGCCCGCGAGAGTCGCTGTTGCGGACCCGATCCAGGCGGTGTGCAGATTCGGGCCGGTCACCTCCCCGTGATAGGCGAGGTGGGGCCGCGAGGACATGTGGTTGTCGATGACCCCGTCGACGGCCAGCAGGGCCCGGCCAGATCGCTTCTCCACCGCGGCGGCGCCCGCCAGCGGCGTGGCGTGCGGGGCCGACGCATTCGGGCAGATCGGCGAGCGCGGCGGTCAGCTGGGTGATCGCCGCGGCGATGGTGACGGACTCGACCGTCGGGTCGGCGCTCTGCTGGGCCAGGTTCACCAGTCGTGGCGTGCCGGCGACGGTGACCTGCTCGGCCCCCGTGATGCCCAGAGCGGTCATCAGGACGGGCCGTCCGGCGCGCGGAACGCCGTTGATCACGACCAGGTCGAGATCTGCTTCGGTGGCGGAGACGAGGCTCTGGTAGGCGTCGGCCCCGGCGTTGCCGTGGACGACGATCAGGTCAGCGCGCTTGCCGGCCTCGATACTGCCGAGGTGGGCACCCCAGCCGAGCATCTCGGCCGGGGTCGAGGTGGCCATGGCGACGAGATCGCGGGTGGACAGGGTGGCTCCGGCGTCGGCTGCGGCGAGCTGGGCGGTCTTCAGTTCACCGAGCAGATTTTCGCTCCCGGATGGCGCCCAGTCCGAGCCAAGGGCCACCGGAACACCGGCGGCAATGGCATCGCCGAGCTTTGCGGTCTGGCCGTAGAGCAGCAGGTTGGACAGCGGCGACCACACCATGGATCCGCCGTGGGCGGCGAAGATGTCGAAGTCCGCTCTGGTCATCCCGGCGCAGTGGATGCCGATCAGCGAATCCGTGATGGCCCACTTGTCCTTGGCGATCTGCAGCGCCTGGAAATGGCTGCGGGCCTTGGCATCAGTGCCTTCCGACAAATGCAGCAGAAGTTTCTGCTTCCCGGAGATCCGGGCCAGGAACTTTTCCGCGTCGGTGGCTTCGACGTCGGCGATGTGCGTGACTGCCGGCGGCAGGTCCGGGTCCCCGGTGGATTCGACGTTGCGGACGATGCCGCGGAAGAATTTCACGATGCCGGGATCGACCGCCAGTGCCACGCCCTGGCTCGTCGTGGTGCCGCCCAGCAAGGCCCGCGCCTCGACGTAGCGGACGATCGACGGTACGACGTCAGGGTTCCGACCGAGCACGCCCATCGGGCCGGATACCAATCGGTGATAGTCGGGCGTGGAGGAACTGGACCACTGGTCGCGGTTCGTGTACTTCTTGGGCAGCTGCCACAGGCCGAGCACGTCGTACGGCAGGTGGTTGTGCAGTTCGATCAGGCCCGGAAACAGGGTGCCGCCGGTCTCCACCGGCGTGACCTGCCCGAATCCCGCGGGCGGAGGCGCCCCCACCGGCTGGACGGCAACGATGCCGCCGTCCCGGCAGTAGACATCGGCCTCATCCAGCACCGTTCCCGCGGTGTCCATCGTGACGACCCGGCCGCGCAACACCATCGGCGAACTCATCGCCGGGTCGATCACCGACTTTCTCATGACCGGTCCCCATGGGATGCGTATGCACGGCGAATCGGGCCGTGGTCATTTCGTTGGCAACGCATGCTTTGTTTCATTTCTCCGATGACCTCACGGTGGGCGCAGACAGCGACTGGGGCACGAGATAACCGGCGGTACACACCGGACAACGACCGAGAGCATGAGTCAGCACTGAACAACGCCAATAGGAGCGCGATCGGGCGCGGCAGATACGCCCATGATGAAAGGAATGCAGCGAGGGCTCGATGAGTCCGATCGGCGGACGGCCCACGGGGTGCGGGTGAATACTGTTCCCGAAGCCCTCCGGGTAGGAGGTGGCGTGATGATTCCGGAAAGCGACGCCGACGTTTGGATCAGCCTCGCCGGCGGCTTCGACGTCTACCGCCGAGGTGAGCTGGTCGCCGGCGCTGCGCTGGGTAGTCGCAAAGGTCGCACTCTGCTGCACATTCTCGCCGTGGAGCGGCGGCACACGGTCTCGGTGGAGCGCATCACCGACCTCCTCTGGTCCGGGTCGGCGCCGGCCCGCGCCGGAGACAACGTGAGCACGCTGGTCAGCCGGCTGCGTCGGGCATTGGGCGCAGCGGTGGTCCAGGGGAGCCGGGCGGGCTACCGACTCGGCAACGCGGTCGGCGTTGACCTGGATGCGGCGTCGTCGTGGGTTACCGGCGCTGAGACCGACTTCGGGGCGGGCGATGCCGGGCTGGCGATATCGGCCGCAACCCGGGCGGCTGATCTCCTGGCTGCGGACCCCTCAGGTGTACATGCCGATGTCGAATGGGCACGTCCGGCGCGGGAGGAGCTACGCGAACTCACCCGGCGGATCCAGCTGGTGCTGGCCGCGGCGGCTCTCGACCTGGGTCGCGCCGCGGAGGCCCGTGCGTCCGCGCGGGCCGTGCTGGACGCCGATCCGTTCGACGAATCTGCCTGTCGGCTGCTCATGAGGGCGCATGAGTCCGCCGGCGACCGGGCCCATGCCCTGGAGGTGTTCGCCGACCTGAAGGCCTTGTTGGTTCGGGAGTTGGGTACGGATCCGTCTCCGGAAACCAGGGCAGTACACCTGGCCATCCTTCGGGAGGAGCCATTCCTCGGTAAAGCGGGCGATGGCCGGTCCTGGCTACCGATCGGTCTAGTGGGGCGGGCTGACGAATTCGGCACTCTGCGTGCGGCCTGGAACGATGCGGCTGCGTCGATGCCCGCGCTGATGCTCGTCGTGGGGGAGGCGGGAATGGGAAAGACCCGGCTCTGCGCGGAATGGTCGAAAGTGGCCGGGGCAACGGGGGCAACCGTGCTGCAGGCCCGGTGTTATGAAGCCGAACGGTCGCTGTTGCTGCAGCCGATCGCCGACGCACTCGACTCGGCGTTTCGATCGCTCCCTATGGGGCGACTGAGGGCGGCTGCGGGTGATGCGGGGCGGGTTTTCGCAGGGTTGAGCGACGAAGCCGCGGCGGCATTGGGCATCGCGCCCTCCGTCGAACGAGGACCACTTCCGACCGACCTACGTCGGACTTTCGAAGCGCTGACGGCCTTCCTGCGTCAGCTTTCCGCGACCGACCCGGTGCTGTTCGTCCTCGACGATCTACAAAATGCGGGGCGTGCCACGGTGGAGTTCCTGCACTATCTCGCCCGACACCTGCGCGATGGCCGAGTGTTGGTCCTGGCCACCGTGCGGGCGGGGGAGGGGGACGACGTCGTGGACGAGTTGATCGACGTCTCCCGCCGACTCGACGTCGGTCCGTTGGGTGGGGCCGCGGTTACCGAGTTGGCCTTGGCGTCCGGCCAGGCCGAGTTCGCAGACCAAATTTTGGCTCGGACCCGCGGACACACGTTGTTCGTGGTGGAAACACTTCGAGGGCTCCGGGACGGCGCTGACGGAATCCCGCTGTCATTGCGAGACGCGGTCCTCCTGCGTGTCCGGCGAGCTGGACGCGACGTCGACGAACTCCTGCGGGCAGCCGCCGTGCTCGGCTCGTCCTTCACCCCAGCTGTCGTCGCCGGCCTGTTGGAAAAGCCGCTGCGCGCAGTTGTCTCGCGCAGCGAGGAGGCGCTGGAGGCAAGGCTGTTGGTGGTGTCGGGCGACGAGTACGAATTCGTGAACGATCTGGTCCGGGAGGTCCTCTACGACAGCACGCCCAGGCCCGCCCGGCTCGCCTACCACCGACGGGCCGCCGATCTGCTGACCAACCAACCCGAGGCGGTGGGACTGCACGCCCACGCGGCGCAGGACTGGTCACGGGCGGCCAGGGCCTGGCTGCTGGCCGGCGAAAACGCATTGCAGCGCTGCGCCGGGCCTGACGCAGAAGATCTGCTGACTCGTTGCCTGGATTCAGCAGATCGCTCCCGGGAGCCCGAAATTGCCGGCCGCGCCCTGGTGGCACGATCGAGATCGTTGTCCGCGCGCGGTCAATCTGACCGCGCTATGGCTGATCTGGACGCTGCCCTCCGGTTTGCCCGTACCGCCGGGGACCGACGACTGGAAATGCTGGCCCGCCGAGCCCTCGGCGGAGACGCTCCGATCGCCCACGGACTGGCCATCCGTCAGGCGACCGGGCACCTGCGCGAGGGCCTCTCCATTGCCATATCGCTGGGGGACCGGGCAGCGGAGGCCGATTTTTCGGCCTGGCTGGCCATTCTGGCCTGCAACGGTCTCAGGTTCGACGAGGCGGACGAACACAGCAGAAACGCCATTGCGGCCGCTCGTAGCTCCGGGGACGAGCGGGCGCTGGCCGCGGCACTGGACGGGCGCAAGACCGCCGTCGCGTACCTCGGCGAGATCGGCCAGCTGGTTCCGGTGGTCCAGGAACTCGAACCGCTTCTCCGGCGGCTGGGCGACACGTTCCGGTTGCCGTGGGTGTTATTCGAATCGGGATTCCCGGCGGTGGCCGCGGGCCGTTGGGTTGTGGCCGAGTCGGCATTCACCAGCGCGCTGGAAGCGACCCGCCGTGCCGGTCTCACCGTCTATCTGGCTTGGTACGTCGCTCATCTGGGCTGGTTGGCCCGGCTGCACGGGGACTACCCTGCGGCGCTCAGACTGGGTCGGGAGGCGATGTCGCTGAATGAACGGGCACCGCACGGCTGGTGCGGGGCCAGCGCCGCGGCGCTGCTGGGTACCACGCTGATCGAGACCGGTTCCGGCTCGGCGGCCATCGAAATTCTCGAGCGCGGCTGTTCGATGGCCGACCTCGAGGGTTCGGAGGCCTATCTTTTGCGCTGCCTCGGCCCGCTGGCCCAATCCAGCGGATCAGGTGAACTGTTGCGTCAAGCCGACGAAATGATCGCACGGATCGCCGCCCCGCCGGGATCAGCCTGGCTGCTGGGGTCGGATTCCTACCTCGCGGTAGCCAGAGCCTGGTTGGCCAGGAATGACGCCGATCGGGCGCGGCGGGTGCTGGCCCCGCTGATCGCCGCGGCGGCTCGAGTGCCATGGGTGGCGCCGTTGGCCGCCGGATGCCTGGTCGATGCCATGGCCGCCGAGCAGTTGGGGCTACACCAGGAATCTCGATCCCTGCTCTCGAGGTCGGCACACCTGACCCGCCGCCACCACCTTGCCTCCGCCGGTCAGGCGCCGGCCGACCGGTGAGCGGACGGCCGGGAAGTGCACGTTGCAGCGCGACTGCAACGTTTCTGCAACGGCGGCCGGGAGGATTGCCATCGTCGGACCAACCCACAATGGAAACGGAGACAAGTCATGGCGATCAACGACGAGAAACTGGGCGAGTTCATCGGAAAGTTCGTCACCGACCTGGGCGCGACGGTGGCGGCCGGCAACGTCGTCATCGGTCATCGGCTGGGGTTGTACACGGCCCTCGCGGCAAAACCGGCCACGGCCTCCGAGTTGGCCGAACGGACGGAGACCAGCACGCGCTACGTCGATGAATGGCTGCGAGGGCAGGCGGCGGGCGGGTACGTCGACTACGACCCGGCGGCTGAACGGTACTCGATGTCCGAGGAGCAGGCCTTCGTGCTGGCCAATCCGGAGGGTGCCATCTACGCGCCGGGCGCGTTCGTTCTGGCGCTGGGCGCGCTTCACGCCGAACCTGAGATGACGCAACGATTCCGGACCGGTGCCGGGCTCGGTTGGCACGAGCATTCCGAGGACGTCTTCGTCGGTTGCGAGCAGTTTTTCCGGCCCGGATACATCGCCAATCTCGTCCCGTCCTGGATTCCGGCGCTGGACGGGGTCGAGGCCAAACTTCGCAGTGGCGCGAACGTCGCCGACCTGGGTTGCGGCCTGGGAGCCTCCACGGTGCTGATGGCGCAGGAATATCCGAACTCCACGTTCATCGGTTCTGACTACCACGCCGGCTCGATCGAGCTCGCCGAGAAGCGGGCGGCGAACGCGGGTGTCGGTGGCCGCGTGAGCTTCGAGGTCGCTTCGGCGGCAACGTTCGCCGGCTCGTCGCTCGATCTCGTCTGCACGTTCGACTGTTTGCACGACATGGGCGACCCCCTCGGAGCGGCCAAGCACGTGCGGGAGGCGATTGCGCCGGACGGGACCTGGTTGATCGTGGAGCCGTTCGCGGGAGACACCGTGGCCGACAATCTGAACCCCGTGGGACGGGTCTACTACAACTTCTCGACGTTCCTGTGCGTGCCCAACGCTCTTTCCCAAACGGGCGGATATGCGCTCGGCGCCCAGGCCGGCGAGGCCGCAATTCGGAGAGTGGTTACGGACGCCGGGTTCACCCGATTCCGCCGGGCCGCCGAAACACCGTTCAACCTCGTCTACGAGGCTCGTCCGTGACCTCCTCTGCACCGATGGTCGCCACCTCGTCACTGATGTCACATTCAGTAAGTGCTACGGGAGATGCGGGATGCTACCGGTCGTCGCGGGTCAGCCGTACGCCTCCAGGAATCGGTTCCGGAATGTGTCCATCGGCCATACCGGTGCCTGCGGGCTGGGCAGCAGTCCCGGCTCCCAGCCCCACGGGGCGATCCGGCCGAGTACGGCCGGGTCGTGGGCGATGATCGAGACGGGGACGTTGTGCGTCGCCCCTTCGCCGCTGACGATCTTTGCGGGCTGGTGGTCGCCGAGGACGAGGAGCACGAGGTTGGGGTCCGGGTAGGTCCTGACGAACGAGACGAGGGTGTTCACGGTGTATTCGATGGATTGCCCGTAGGCCGCCCGGACCTGATCGGCGCTCTTCCACACCTCGGTCGGTGAGCTCCCCTCCGCGGGCATGCCGGCGAAGGCCGAGCCGTCCCCGACCTCGTTCCACGGGATCATCCGTGGCAACGGCGCCCACGGCGTATGGCTCGAGACGAGATCGATCTCGGCCATCACCGGGGCGTGATCGGTTTTGGCCAGTTCCAAGCGCTGGAATGCGGACAGGATGTACTGGTCGGGCATGCTGGCGTAGCTGAAAGATGGTCCTCGGTAACCGACGTTGTGATCACCGTAGAGCTCGTCGTAGTGATAGAACGACGTGCCCTGCGGCCAGGCGTCGCCGTTCGACGGCACATCGCCCACGGTGCGCCAACCGGCTCGCCGGAAGGCCTCGCTGAGGGTGAACCGGTTGCTGGCGACCAATTGGTTGTAACGCTGTTGACTGTCGATCCATAGCCCCGATTGCAACGTCGAATGCGCCAACCAACTGATTCCGCCGAACGTCGGCGAAGTCAGGAACGCACTCTCCGCGGAATATCCGGCCGAGTGCAAGCTCTTGGTGCCGGACTCGAGCACGGCATCGACGCCGGGGGAGAACGCAGACCCCTGGACCGCAACCTGGCCGTAACTCTCGACGAACAACACCAGCACGTCTTTGCCACGGAGTCCGGTCAACAGGTCGTTGGTCGGAGTGATGCTGATCGGATCGTGCGAGATCTCGCTGGCGAACGTGTGCTGATCCTTTACTTCGGAACGTATCTGGCTGACTTCGTCTGCGGCCAGGTCGGCCGCCGCCGCGGCAGCAACAGGCGATCCCTGGGCGATCTGCAGGCCGAAGAGCGCAGCGATCAGCCAGCCGACCAGAAGCACAGAAACGAACCTGATCGACGTCGTGCGGTGCCGGACGCCGAGCCGGGTCAATCGGCCAACCGCGAGCGGCATCAGCACGATGATCGCCGCAATAGCCAACACCGCACCGATGACTGCGAGGATGCCCCCGGCTCTGCCGATCGAATCCTCCAGCAGGCCGACCGCGGGACCGAGGTAACTCCAGTCCGAGACGGGATTGAAAGGTCGGTCGAGGGTGGCGAGAAACCCCATGTCAAGGATCTTCACCACCGTGAGCAGCCCGAGAGCCACCCCGACGACGATCACCACGACCCGGCTCGCGGCGCGTGGCAGCACCAGGACGAGCGCCAGCAGGAGCACGCCCTCGATCGGTATGCGAAGAAGTGCCCCGGGCGCCAGGCGACTGACATCGTCGGGCGCGACCAGGGCGAACCAGACCAGCAAGGACGCCAGCACGGTCGTCGCAATCGCCGCCACCGCGCGTACCCGACCATGGCCGGGGGCCGGCTTATCGACCTCGGCCACCGGTGAATCGACGACAGGTCTGACCTCGTCCTCGATCGAACTAGCCATGTTGTCGCCGACCGGCGGCCAAAGACTGGTCGCTGCTGATCAGCGCTACACCAGGTTTCCGGTTGCGCCACAACCACTCCACGTCTCGACCGAAGGACTCGGCCAGCAGGGCCAGGGCCACGGCCAGAGCGACTTCGGTCAACCAGCGGGGCAGCAGTTGGGTAGCGGCACAAGTGAGCACGATGCCCTGGGTGGCGGCGACCACCTTGCGCCAGTACCGCGGCGGCAGCGGTTGGCGAAGCCAGAGCAGGAACCAGCCCGCGGCGACGAACCCGTAGCGCGCCAGGCCGATGGCGAGTACCCATCCTCCGCAGAACCGAGCCAGGTAGATCGAGAGGACGAAGATCAGGAAGGCGTCCACTTCCATGTCGAACCGGGCACCCAACGTCGACGACGTTCCGGTGCGCCTGGCCACTCCACCGTCGACGGCGTCAAGTGTCAGCGCAACCGCACTGAGCATCACCAGTAGCGGGACCGGAATCGGTCGCGAAAACGAATCGGCGATCAGGGCGGCGATGCCACCCACCAGCGTCGCTCGGGTGAGCGTGACCCAATCGGCCGGCCCCAACCCGCTCACGGTGCGGCGAGAGAGCCCCCGGGTCAACGCAATGGTGGTGATCAACCCGCACCACACTCCCACCAGCCAACCGAATTCGGACAGGCCGGTCGCAGCGGTGAGCCCGGCGAGTACCGCGACCTGGGCGAGCAGGCCGACCAATGGGTCGATCTGAACCTTCTGCACCGTGCCTCCGTAGCTAGGGTGTATAGCACTCACACGAAGAACACGACGATCTGGTTCAGATCCGATGGAAGCAAGGGTGAAGCCGGTGACGTCGAAGCCTTCTGGCTACGCGAACCCGGCCATGGTGAGATCCGCACGGTGGTGCTGCCCGAGCCGGGTCCGGCCGACGTTCTGGTTCGTACGCTCTACACCGGGGTGAGCCGGGGCACCGAGGCGCTGGTGTTCCGGGGTGGGGTGCCGGCGAGCCACTACGAGTCGATGCGCGCGCCGTTCCAGGAGGGCAGCTTCCCCGGGCCGGTGAAATACGGTTATCTCAACGTCGGGGTGGTTGAACGCGGCCAGCCGGAGTTATTGGGCCGCAGAGTGTTCTGCCTCTATCCGCACCAGACGCGCTACGTCGTCCCGGCGGCTGCGGTGACCCTGATCCCTGACGATGTTCCTTCGACGAGAGCCGTGCTGGCCGGCGCGGTGGAGACCGCGGTCAATGCGCTGTGGGACGCCGCGCCGCTACTCGGCGACCGGATCGCTGTCGTCGGGGCCGGGATGATCGGATGTTGTGTGGCTCGACTGCTGTCACACTTCCCCGGTGTCCACGTCACCTTGGTGGACGTCGATACCGACAAGGCAGGTGTAGCTGCCGCTCTCGACGTTGACTTCGCGTCGCCCGCGGAGGCCACGGGAGGCTGCGATCTCGTCTTTCACGCGAGCGCCACCGCGGCAGGTCTGCAACGTTCGATCGAGTTGCTCGCCGTGGAGGGCACGGTGATCGAGCTCAGCTGGTACGGCGACGCGGAAGTCCGCTTGTCACTGGGTGGCGCATTCCATTCGGCTCGGCTGGCGATCAGGGCCAGCCAGGTCGGCCTGGTGGCGCCGGCTCGGCGCGGCAGCCGATCGGCGTCCCAACGGTTGGCGCTCGCGCTGGATCTGTTGCGCGACAGAGTATTCGATGCGTTGATCACCGGCCAGTCGTCGTTTCGCGAGTTGCCCGGCGTGATGGCCGACCTGACTGCGGGCAGCCTGCCGGCTCTCTGCCACCTCATCAGTTACGCCGAAGGGTAGGTCATGTTCAGCGTGACGGTTCGCGATCACATGATGGTCGCCCACAGTTTCCGCGGGGACGTCTTCGGACCGGCCCAGCGACTCCACGGCGCCACCTTCGTGGTCGATCTGACGCTGCGTCGGCAGTCCCTCGACGCGGACAACATCGTGGTCGACATCGGCCGAGCGGCCCAGGAACTGCGCGCCGTGGTGGGTGAGCTGAGTTACCGCAATCTGGACGAGGAACCGGCCTTCGCCGGCCTCAACACCTCCACGGAGTGGCTGGCGCAGGTGATCGCGGATCGGGTGGCCGCCAGGATCAACGACGGTGCCCTGGGCGAGACTGCCCGCGGACTAGCCGGTCTCGCCGTCACCCTGCACGAATCGCACATCGCCTGGGCCAGCTATGAGCGGGAATTGTGAAATGCCGAACGGTGTGACGGGCAACCGGAACCAGACCGTGCACGTCGTCGTGCCGGATGGCATAGACGACCCGACACGACCGAGCGGAGGCAATGTCTACGATCGGAAAGTCTGCAATGGTCTCACCGCCCTGGGCTGGTCGGTCCGCGAGCGCGCGGTGTCGGGTGACTGGCCTTGGCCGGGTGACGTCGGCTACACAGCGCTCGCCGACCAGCTGGCCGCCGTCCCGGACGGCGGCGTCGTCCTGATCGACGGGCTGGTCGCCTCTACTGCTCCGGAGGTGTTGCAGCACATCGCAAATCGAATTCGGCTGGTGCTACTGATCCACCTGCCGATCGGCGCTCCGTGGTCGGGCGCGCAGTGGTCGAGTGGTCAGTGGTCGAATGGTCCGTTGGGCGGCGGCCGAGACGAGGCTACGACCCGTGAACATCGTGTGTTGTCGATCGCGACGGCAGTGATCGTGACGAGCGCCTGGGCCCGTCAGTTTCTGCTGGATCTCTATACGCTGCCGGAGGACCGGGTACACATTGTCGAGCCGGGGGTTGATGCTGCCGAGCTCGCCCGCGGAACGGCCGCCGGTGGGGAGTTGCTGTGCGTGGGGGCGGTGACCCCGGTGAAGGGGCATGATGTGCTGGTCACCGCGCTGGGCCGGCTGACCGATCTTCCCTGGCACTGCCGGTTCGTGGGCGCGCGGACGCGCGATCCCGCCTTTGTTGCCCGTCTCGCCGACCAGATACTGGAACTCGGCATTGGCGACCGGGTGGGCATGGTCGGGCCGCTGATCGGTGCTGAATTGGAAACGGTCTATGCCGCAACTGATCTCCTGGTTCTCCCGTCGCGCTTCGAGACCTACGGCATGGTGGTGACGGAGGCGCTGGCCCGCGGCACCCCGGTTGTTGCTACCGATGTCGGAGGAGTCGGGCAGGCGCTGGGCTTCGGGCCGGACGGGCATCGACCCGGTCGGCTGACACCTTCCGACGACCCGACCGCCCTGGCCCTGACGCTGCGCGAGTGGCTCACTGACGAGCAGCTTCGCTCGCGACTCCGCGGTGCCGCCGGGCAGCGGCGGAAGGTGTTGCCGGGTTGGGCCGACACCTGCGCGCGCATCTCCGCAGTGCTGGCCGGGGTGTCCCGATGACGGTCGCGTCGCCGAACGTCGACCCTGATTGGCTTGCCCTGCGCGAGCCGGCCGATGCGGCAGCGCGGGACCGTGGTCTTGTGCTCGAGCTTGCCCGTGAGCTGGCCGCCGCGCGTCCACTGGTAGTGCACGATCTCGGCTGCGGCACGGGATCCATGGGTCGGTGGTTGGCGCCTCGGCTCCCCGGAGGGCAGCACTGGATCCTGCACGACACCGACGCTGACCTGCTCGCCCGGGCTCGCGCAGACCCGCCGGCGACGGGAGCGGACGGGGCGGTGATCACGCTCGAGGTGCGGCAGGACGACATCACCCGGCTGGGTCCGGCGGATCTGGCCGGTGCGTCCCTCGTCACGGCGTCGGCGCTGCTGGACATGTTCACCTCCGAAGAATTGGACCGCTTTGTCCGGTCCTGCGAGCTGGCGCGCTGTCCCGTGCTGCTGACGCTCTCCGTCGTCGGCCGGGTCGAGCTGACCCCCACCGATCCGTTGGACCGGGTCATCGTCACCGCCTTCAACGATCACCAGCAACGCCTCACCGGGCGCGGGCGGCTGCTCGGACCCGCCGCGGTGACGGCGGCGGCCGACGCCTTCGCCGGCTTGGGGTGGGCCGTTCAACTGCGGGTGAGTCCCTGGCGGCTCGACGGTCGGCAACCCGACCTCCTGGCGCAATGGCTGGCCGAGTGGGCCGGTGCGGCAGCCGTGCAGCAACCCGAGTTGGACCGATCGATCACGGAGTATCTGCGGCGCCGCACCGAACAGCTGACGACCGGACGGCTGGCGGTCACCGTTCATCACCGCGACCTGCTGGCTATTCCCCCGTGATGCGTTCGGCGGCACTGAACCCAATCGTGCAGATCGGCGTATGCCAGGGCAGCGAAACCAAATGGATCGATCGCACACGATCGACAAAGGAAACGGATGCGGATGAGCCGGACGTTGGGTCGGTGGTTGCGGTTGCTGGGGGCAGCCGCAATCCTTGGCGTTCTCTTCTGGCGGTTGGGCGCTCGCCCGTTTCTGGACGGCGTTCGGATGATCGACGGACGTTCGCTGTTGGCCGCGGCGGCGGTGGCCGCCCTGACCACCACCTGCTGCGCCTGGAGGTGGAGCGCCGTCGCCCGAGGGCTCGGTGTCCCCGTTTCGATCGGTCCGGCGGTCGCGGCGTACTACCGATCTCAGTTTCTCAACACGACGCTGCCGGGTGGGGTGCTGGGAGACGTGCACCGAGGTGTCAGTCACGGCCGGGACGCCGGCAATGTCGGACGTGGACTCCGTGCTGTCGGCTGGGAACGCACGGCAGGACAAGTGATCCAGCTGGGTCTCGCGGCCGCGCTGCTCATGGTGCTCGCATCGCCGGTGCGCTCGGCCATGCCGGCGATCGTCGCGGCAGCCGTCTTGGGCGCCGCCGCGGTTGCCGGGCTCGTTCACCTGATCCCGCGGCACGGCCGCACCCGATGGGCACGTGCGCGACGTGCCGCAGCAGCGGACCTCAGGCAGGGTCTGTTCGCCCGGCACACCTGGCCGGTGGTCGTGCTCACCTCCGTCGTCGTGGTGGCCGGCCACGCCGCGACCTTCATGATCGCGGCCAGGTCGGCGGGGGTGACTGTATCGACGGCCCGGCTTCTCCCACTTGCGTTGCTCGTGCTGCTGGCCATGGGTGTGCCCGCGAACATCGGAGGTTGGGGGCCACGGGAAGGGGCCGCGGCGTGGGCGTTCGGCGCGGCCGGCCTGGGCGCCTCGCTGGGCGTCGCCACCGCGGTCGTCTACGGCGTCATGGTCATCGTTGCCAGCCTGCCCGGGGCTGTGGTGATGTTGGTGGCCTGGATTTCTGAGGCCCGTCGGGTCGATCGTGGATCGCCCCAACGGCCGAGTGTGTCCCGTCCGGCGCCGAAGGAGCTGGTGCATGGCTGATCGCCCCTACACGTTGTTGAGCTGCAGCATGTCGATCGACGGCTATCTGTCCGGTGCCTCCGCAAGGCGACTGCTGCTGTCCAACGACGCCGACTTCGATCGGGTCGATGCCGTGCGTGCTGCCTGCGATGCGATCCTGGTCGGCGCGGCGACCGTTCGACGCGACAATCCGCATCTGCGCGTCCGGACGCAGGCCCGACGCGAAGCGCGCGTTGCGCTCGGCCTTCCGCCGTCGCCCGCCAGGGTCACGGTCACCCGCGGTGCCCAGCTGGACCCCGGCGCACACTTCTTCAGCGCCTGCGACAGTCCGGCGTTGGTCTATTGCGCCAGCGACGTGACCGCGCACGCCGAGGCACGGTTCGGCCCCACCGCGACCGTGATCGACGGCGGTGAGCCGGTCGACCTGCGCTGGTTGTGCGAGGACCTGTCCGCTCGCGGCGTGGAGCGTTTGATGGTCGAGGGTGGCGGCTCGGTCCACACCCAGTTCCTGACGCTCGATCTCGCCGATGAGCTGCACCTGGTGATTGCGCCGTTCTTCGTCGGGGATCCCAAGGCCTGCCGCTTCGTCGGCGACGGCCAGTTCCCGTGGAATTCCGGCCGCCGGGCCACGCTCGCGGACGTGCGACAGATTGGTGACGTCGTTCTGCTGCGTTATGCGCTGTCGGACCGATTCGCTCCCGGCGCGCTTGCCGGGCTGGGAGGCCCGGCCTGAGCCGAGCGACCTGGAACTGCCAGGGTGGCAGTCAATGGCTGGGTGCTACAGGTACAGCCAGGCCATCCTGGTCGAGGTTATGGTTGCGCGCGTGGACGTGAGCTCGATCGATCTGGCGGCAACGCCTCGATCGACGCCCACACCGTGGCTCGTCAGACGGCTGTTCCCGTTGCTCGCCACCCTCGCCCTCATCCTCGTCGGAATGGCGACGACGACGTGGGGTGCAGACCTGGTCGGTGAGCACTCCTGGGCGTTGCCGCACGATCTGTGGCGAACGCTGGTCGCGGCCGGACGCATGCGTCACCTCCAGCTCGGCGGCCTCTACACCCAGCCCACGGCCCTGATCACCTTTCCTGGTGCGGCGTTGATCCTGGTGCCGATCGGTGCCGTCGTCGATGCCGCGGGCCTCGACCTTGCGTTCCAAACCGCACAGAACCCCTATCCCGCAGCTTGGCTGGTTGCTGGACCGCTCGAGATCGCGCTGTCGGCAACGGTTTTGTTCGCCGCGGATGCGATCGCCGAGCGCCTGCACGCAGATCGGCGCAACCGTGCGCTGCTCGCGACCGCGGGAGCGGTGGTGTTGTGGAACGTATCGGTCCGCTTCGGCCATCCCGAGGACGCCTTCGCGGTGGCGCTGCTGCTGTTCGGCATCCTGGCGTTGTCCGCGACGAAGGAACATCGGTCGGCCTGGCTGGTCGGGGCCGCCGTAGCCGTTCAGCCGCTGGTTCTGCTCGGACTGCCGGTGGTGTTGGCGACCCTGCCGGTCCGGCGCATTCCGGGGTTCCTGCTCCGCGCAGCAAGTCCGGCGCTGGTCCTGCTCGGCGCTGCGGCCGCAGCGAACTGGGGAGCCACGATCCGGGCGGTGACCAGTCAACCGAACTGGCCGAGCCGAAATCACCCGACGCCCTGGACTTCGCTGGCACCGGAGATCGGCGGAGGGGCAGTGGCCGCCGGCCCGTCCCGGGCGCTGGCGGTTCTGCTGGCCTGCTTGTGTGGTGTCATCGTGGCCCGCCGATGGCGGACGGCTGCCCATCCGGTCTGCGCCTGGGACGCGGCCGCACTCGAACGCCTGCTGTGGTGGGTGGCCATGGCGCTCACCTTCCGATGTGTCTTCGAGACGGTCATGGTGGCCTACTACGTGTGGCCGACGCTCGCCGTCGCGCTTGTCGCTGCCGCTCGGGGTCGACGGCGATTGCCGGCCACCGCCCTGTTCGCGGTCTTCGTCACCTTCATCGCGCAGGTTCCGTGGCGCGGGGCGTGGTTGTGGTGGGGGATAACGGTGATCGGGCTCGGGCTCACTCTGTACGCGTCCCGGCCCCGATCCACACCGCATTCCGTCGGACCCAAGGCCGCGGTGGTCGCGGACGAAAAGGTGTGATCGTCCAAGAACGAACCTAGCTGCGCAATCGAGATGGCCAGACGATAGGTTGGCCCCACCGAGCGACACTTTCTTTGCCTGACAACGAGGCTGGGCCGGAGGAGAACTGAGATGGTTGACGACCGGGTGCCAGTGTCGGACCAGACGATCAGCGCGCGGATCGACGAACTGATGGCGGCAATGACGCAGGCCGAGAAGGCCGGCCAACTGACCCAATACTTCTATTTCGGGTTCATGCGGGACGCGGAGCCCGCACCGGGCGACATCCTGTCGGTGGCCAACCAGCCGGCCCTGGTGGAGGCCGCACTGGCCCGCGGCGAGGCGGGTTCGTTGCTCTTCGTCACCGACCCGGCCGAGTCCAATCGCCTGCAACGACTGGCCATCGAGGGCAACCGCCTCGGCATTCCCGCCTTGTTCGGCTTCGACGTCATCCATGGCTTTCGGACCATCCTGCCGGTGCCGATCGCGATGGCGGCGTCGTGGGATCCGGCGCTCATCGAGCAGGGTCAAGCCGTCGCGGCGCGGGAGGCCCGAGCCGTTGGCATTCACTGGGCCTTCGCGCCGATGGTGGACATCGCACGAGACCCGCGCTGGGGCCGCATGATCGAGGGTGCCGGAGAGGATCCGTTCCTCGGGGCGGCGGTGGCCGTCGCGCAGGTCCGCGGTTTTCAGGGCGAACACATCGGCACGCCGGAACGGCTGATCTCCGGACCGAAACACTTTGCCGGATACGGCGCGGCCGTCGGAGGGCGTGACTACGACGAGGTCAACCTGTCCGACTCCGAACTCTGGAACGTCTATCTCCCATCGTTCCGGGCCGCAGTCGAGGCCGGGGCCGGAAACATCATGACTGCGTACATGGATCTCAACGGCATACCGGCGACCGGTAATCGGTGGCTGCTCACCGAAGTGCTGCGCGACAGCTGGGGTTTCAAGGGCTTTGTCGTCAGCGATGCCAACGCCGTCCGGAATCTCACCACGCACGGCTTCGCGGCTGACCTCGCCGATGCAGCGGGTCGCGCCGTGAGCGTGGGGATGGATATGGAGATGGCGATCGTCGACCCGGCCTACGCCCACCTGCCGGATGCGGTGGCCGACGGCGGTGCCAGCCAGGAGTCGCTGGACACTAGTGTGCGACGGGTGCTCGAGGCCAAGTTCCGCATGGGCCTCTTCGACAATCCCTACGTCGACGAGGATCTCGCCCGTCGGGTGCTGGCTGATCCGGAGCATCGGGAGGTGGCCCGGATCGCCGCGGAGCGGTCTGCGGTGCTGCTGAAGAACGACGGCAATCTGCTGCCGCTCGGGTCGGTCGCGTCGATTGCGGTCATCGGGCCGCTCGCCGACTCCAAGCGGGACACGCTGGGGCCCTGGGTCTTCGATCACGATCTCGACGAGACGGTCACCGTGCTGGACGGGATCCGGCGGCGGTCCGGCTCGTCGCGCGTCGACTACGCACCTGGCGTCCGGTCGGCGCTGCGGGTCTTCCCGTCGATGTTCGACATGTTCGCCGGCAATGTCCCGCAGGATCCCGAGAACTTTGATGATGAGGCCGAACTCCGTCGGGCGGTCGACCTCGCGAGTGGGTCAGAGGTGGCTGTCGTCGTGGTGGGAGAGTGGCAGAACATGATCGGCGAGGCGGCATCTCGATCATCCCTGGAGCTTCCGGGACGCCAACTCGAATTGCTGCAGGCCGTGGTGGCCACCGGCACACCGACCGTGCTCCTGGTGATGAACGGGCGTCCTCTCGACCTGCGCTGGGCCGTCGAGCATGTACCTTCCATCCTCGACATCTGGTACCCCGGCACACAGGGCGGCACCGCAGCGGCGAGCCTGTTGTTCGGTGACGTCTCACCGGCCGGGAAACTGCCGTTCAGCTGGCCGCGCACCGTGGGGCAGGTGCCGATGATCTACTCGCACACCCGCTCGCACGAGCCGGAGAAGCAGGAGCAGCGGTACTGGGACGAGGCCAGCACGCCGCTGTTCCCCTTCGGGCACGGGCTGAGCTACGCCACCTTCGAATACAGCGGCCTGACCATCGACCGCGAGCGGATCGGTCGGGGCGAGACGGTGACGGTGACGGTGACGGTCACGAATGCGGCGGGTTCGGACGCGGATGAGGTGGTGCAGTTGTACATCCATCAGCGTCACGGCTCCGCTTCACGTCCGGTCCGCGAGCTCAAGGGCTTCCGGCGGGTTGCGCTGGCCGCCGGTGAGACGCGCACGGTTTCGTTCGGGCTGGGTCCGTCGGAGCTGCGGTACTGGAACGCCGGAGTCCGGGACTGGGTCATCGACGCCTCGACGTTCGACGTCTGGGTGGGCGGCGACTCGACCGCCTCGCTGGCCACAACCTTCACCGTGATGGAGGGTTAGGCCACTTTCAGGCTGACCCGCCGGTTGCCGATGAACAGGACGAGGTCAGCTGCTGGGCCGACCATTTCACGGCCGCTGCCGAAGCTCCAGTCGAGATCATCTGCGATCAGGTGAACACCGGTGAGGTCGTGGCCGAAATTGGCCGACCCCCCGCCCACGGTGAGTTGGTCGAGCACGTGCTCCACGGCGGCATCGGATGACGCGCGAGCAAGACCGAGTGCCGCGGTGACGTCCAGACCGTGGATCACGACGTGATTGAGCGCGCCCTCGTAGCCGCCACCCGGCGGTGCAAACGTCTGCATCACCTCCGACCGCATGGCCGCGACCAGCTCGTCGGTTGGCAACGCACCGTCGCGCTCGGCCGCGCGATCCGACATGACGGTGAAATCACCGCCCGCGGCGGCCATCTCGGCGCCGAACCGTTCGGGGGAGAATCGGGTCGGCATGGTCAGATGGGCGATGACTTCACGCGTGCGCCATTTCTCGCACAGGGACGGGGCATCCCATTGGGCCGCTGTCAATGTGGACAGCACATCGGCCAGCCGGACGCATTCCTTGGCCACCGCGGCCTGGAGATCGCTCATGATGAACCTTTCGCGTTCAGGGACAGCAGGTATCGGGTCAGCTTGTCCAAGGAGGTGAGGAACCCGGCCTGGGCCTGTGGCGTCTGCATGAACGCCGGTGCGTTGGTCTGCCGGATCTGGACCTCGGTGCGCCCCCCGCCCAGGTCGGTGAGCGTGGATGTGGTTCGCATGCCGTTGTCCACGTCGGTCCAGACCAGCCGCTCGGGTGCCGAAACCTCTTCGTAGACAACGCGCATCAGATATTCACCACCGTCGTCGCCACGCATCAGCACCTCGAACCGGCCACCGACGCGGCATTCGACGGTGATCTGATCGAGCGGCGCGCTGGTTCCGCTCGGACCCCAGAAGTGGCTGAGATGATCGGGGCTGGTCAAGCATTCGAACACCAGCTCACGCGGCGCATCCAGGATGCGGGTGAATACCAGTTCCTCGGTCATGTCTCCTCCTGGATCTTGCGCAGATGCGCGTCCAGCTGGTCGAACCGTTCACTCCAGATGCGGCGGTTCTGCTCGATCCAGCCCACCGCGAGGTCGAGCGCTTCGGGTTCGAGTCGACATGGCCGCGTCTGTCGCAGCCGGGTACGGGAGATCAGTCCGGCGTGCTCCAGCACGCGTAGGTGCTGGGAAACGGCCTGCACGCTCATTTCGTACGGTGCGGCCAGCTCGTTCACGGTCGCCTCGCCGTGGGTCAACTGAACCACGATGCCTCGACGAGTGGGGTCGGCCAGGGCAGCGAACATCGCATCGAGTCGCGCATCCTGCAGGGCTGTCGTCACTCCCCTATTCAACCAGAAGCTTGATCAAGAGGCAACTTAAATAAAGCATCAGGCGGCCCGGTCGTCGAGCGCCCCGTCAGCGGAGATGGGCCTCACCGCGCCGGCCACCATCGCAGCCACGGCCATCAGCACAGCGACCACGGTCAGTGCCTTCAACACCGTGATGTTGTTGCCCAGGAACCCGATCAACGGCGGACCGCCGAGAAAGGCGCAGTACCCGATCGAGGCCACGACGCTGACCCGCGCCGCAGCCGCCCGCGGATCATCCGACGCGGCGCTCATGCCGACCGGAAAGCCGAGGGAGGCGCCCACCCCCCAGAGCAGGGTGCCGACGAAGGCGAGCGGGATCGATGGACTGAAGACGAAGATGACCAGGCCGATGACGGCGACCAGAGCCAGCCAGCGGGTGACTGCCACCCGGCCGAATCGGTCGAGCAAGGCCGGTCCGAACCAACGGCCACCCGTCATAGCGGCCAGGAACGTCGCGAATCCGAGCGTGCCGACCACGACCGGTGCGCCGTAGCCGTCGATGAGCGCGATGTTGATCCAGTCGTTGCCGGTTCCCTCGGCAAAGGCGAAGGCCAGGACGAAGACGCCGATCAGCAGGGTCCGTGGTTCCTTCCAGCGGGCCAGCGGACTGACCTTCGCGGCGGTCGGGTCGGCGTGCGCCTCGTCGTCGGTGTCGGCCACGAAACCCCGGACGGCCATCGGAATGGCGACCGCGATGACGACGGCCACGCCGATCAGGTGCGCAGTCACCGGAACCTTCAGGGCGACCATGGCCGCGCCGAGCAGAGCTCCGGCGACGGTGCCGACACTGAACCCGGCGTGGAAACGGGGCATGATGGCGCGCCCGAGATGACGCTCGACGGTGGCCCCCTGGACGTTCATCGCCACGTCCCAGGCACCGTTGGCGAAACCCACCAACGCGAAACCGATCAGCACCGGCAGAACGCCGATCAGATAACCGGTCGACAACACCACCAACCCGACGGACAGCAGCACCGACATCGCGGCGACAGTGCGGCGGGAGTTGAAGCGGTGCACGATGATCCCGGCCAGCGGCAGCGCAATCAACGAACCGCCGGCCACCGCGAGCAGCACCAGGCCCAGACTTGCCGGAGTCAGCTGCAGCTGGTCCCGGATCTGCGGGATGCGCGATGCCCAGCTGGCGGTCGCGAACCCGGCGCCGATGAAGGCCGCGTAGGTGGCCTTGGTCGCGGTGGCCACTTGCGGGGGCGTCGGTGGGGCATAGGCGGTGGGGGAGGTCATGATCGCTCTTTCGGGCCTGGCGCTGACGGGGAAGTTCGGGTGGTGGGCGTCGGGTTGACCATCACGGCGCCCAGTGCCCGCTCGACGTAGCGGACGGTGTCCACCCTGGGTCCCGGTCGGGTCGACAGCATGAGATGGATGATCAGACCTTCGATCAGAGCGTCGACGCCCTTCGCGGTGACCGGATCGATAAAGCGCTGCAATACTTCCCGGCTGCGGCCCATCCACTGCTCGGTGATCGTTCGGAGGGCCGGGTCGCGCAGTGCGGCCAGGTAGAGCTCAAGCGCGATGGCCCAGTCCCGGTCGGTGCCGGCGCCGCTGCCGTGCACCAATTCGGTGATCGCCTCCACCAGGTCGGCGTGGGTGCGCACGTCGTCGAAGTGACGCTCGTACAGCACGGACATCCGCTCCGCGTGCAGACCGAAGGCCTGCTCGAGCAGGTCGCCCAGGCTGGTGAAGTAGTAGGTCATCGAGCCGAGCGAGACATCGGCGGCGGTGGCGATCAGTCGATGAGTCGTACCGGAAACGCCGTACTGGGAAATGATGTCGAGGGCAGCAGTGATGATGCGGCCCTTGCGATCGGGGTCGTAACGGCGTGGCCGCCTGGTCGCTGGATGTGGCTCGGCCGCGGCTGTCATGGCGTGAGCGTTTTGACGATACGGGCCGGGTTGCCGACGGCGACCACGTTGGCGGGCAGGTCGCGCACCACGACAGCGCCTGCACCGACGACGGTGTTGTCGCCGATCGTCACACCGGGACACACGATGACTCCGCCCCCGAGCCAGACGTTGTTGCCGATGGTGGCCAGCTCGGGGGCGTCGGCGATGTACAACTCGCCGGCGAGCATGCGTTCCCGCATGGTCGGAGAATCTGTCATGTGCACGATGGTACACAGAATGTACGGATGTACATAGCTACTGGGCCGACGACTCCGTAGTCAACGATCGTGGCTACGGTGGTGGTCGGGCGGGGATCGACCGTCTGATGATCGCCGTCGACTACCCAGCGAGGAATGCCATGACCGTGCACCACCTCGAACCGACGGCCGCAACCACCGTGGACGTCTTCGCCCGCAACCAGAAGCCGGTGCTCACCGTCGACCCCGGCGATACCGTCGTGGTCAGATCGCTGGATGCGTCGGGATACCTGGAACCACAACAGGAACCGGGTCAGGCTCAACCGACGATGTTCGCCGAGTCTCGAGGGCACTGCCTGACGGGGCCGATTGCGGTGAACGGAGCGCTGCCGGGGATGGCGCTGGCGATCCGACTCGAGTCACTGGTGCCCGATCCCTGGGGTTGGACGGTGGCCGCGGCCCGGGACACGCCCCTCAATCGTCGCCTGGGTCTCGCCGGTGCGAATCCGTCGTGGCTGTTGTGGAGCCTGGATACCCACACCGACATCGGGACCGATCAGTTCGGTCACCGGGTGCCGCTGGCGCCGTTCCTCGGTGTCATCGGCGTGCCACCGATCGCCCCGGGCGAGCACTCGACCATTCCGCCCCGGCCGGGCAGTGGCGGAAACATCGACTGTCGTTCGCTGGTGGCCGGGTCCACCCTTTATCTCCCGGTGACGGTGCGCGGCGCCCTGTTGACCATGGGCGACGGGCACGCGGCGCAGGGCGACGGCGAGGTGTCCGGAACCGCGATCGAGTGCCCGATGACGACGACGGCCGTGCTGGATCTGGTTGCCCAGCCGGTGATTCCCGGGATCTACGCCGAGACCCCCTCCGGAAGAATCACTTTCGGATTCAGCGAGGATCTGAACGAGGCCATGGCCCAGGCGCTCGACGCCATGCTGACCTGGATGCAGGATCTCTACCAGTTGGACCGGGCGACGGCGCTGGCCGTGGCCAGCCCGACCGTCGACCTCCGGGTCACCCAGGTGGCCAACGGCGTCTGGGGTGTCCATGCCGTCTTTCCAGGGCTCGCGTGAGGGTCGGACGCATGGTGGCGATCAGTTGGAGGCCGGTGGGGCCGGCCGGACGATGAAGTCGTCGACGGACGGGTCCCTGGTCATCGCGCGGTAGTCGACGATGCGCCATGGCAGCGTCGACACCACCCGGCCCGCGGCGTTCCGGTACCAGTTGGTCATGCCCGGGTGGGTCCAGATCATCTTGGCGTGGGCCTCGTCGACCCGTGCGGTGTACTCAGCGGCCACTTCGGCGGGACATTCGATCGATCCGATATCCGCCGCCACCATCTGCCGGACAAGCGCGTCGACGTAGTCGATCTGGAATTCGCTGATGGTGATGATGCTGCCCCCGTGGCCAAGTGCGGTATTCGGTCCGAGCAACATGAACAGGTTCGGGAAGTCGGGGACGGTGATGCCGAGAAATGCGGTGGCATCCTCGGGCCCCCATTGCTCCTCCAGAGTTCGGCCCGATCGGCCCCGGACGTCCATCGGATACAGAAAGCGTCTCGCCTCGAAACCCGTGCACAGCACGACGATGTCGACCTCGGTGAGCGATCCGTCTGCCGCACGCACCCCGGTCGGCTCCAGGGCCTGGACAGACGATGTGATGAGCTCGACACCCGGACGCTTCAATGCCGAGAACCATCCATTGTCGAGGAGCATTCGTTTACCGAACGGCGGGTAATCGGGCAGGGCGGCCGCTTGGAGATCCGGTCGGCCGGCCAACTGGTCCTCCAGGTAGCGGGTGAAGAAGCGACGATGTCCGTCGTTGACGGCGTTCACCGAATGGGTGGCCTCCGGCCACTCCGGATCGACCTGCAGCGAGGGATGAACCTTGTCGTTGAAGGTCCAGGCCAACCTCACCCGATACCACGCCCGGTAGAACGGCACCGTGGCCATCACCCGGTGCACATCGTCGCCGACCGGCCGGAAATAGTCGGAGTTCGGAGCTATCCATTGCGGTGAGCGCTGAAAGATCGTCAGCCGTTCGACCCGGTCCGCGATCGCGGGGACGATCTGCATGGCGCTGGCGCCGGTGCCGACGATCGCCACCCGCCGCCCGGTGACATCGAGATCGTCCGGCCACTGGGCAGAATGGAAGATCTGGCCACGAAAGTCGGCCAAGCCCTTGATGTCCGGGGTCTTTGGGCGATTCAGTTGGCCGACCGCGCTGACTACCGCGTTCGCCCGGATGTGTTCTCCCGTGGTGGTGACCAGTGTCCAGAGTTGGTGCGTGTCATCCCAGTCCGCGGTTGCCACCTCGGTTCCGAAGCGGACCAGTGGTCGCAGATCGAAGGCGTCCGCTACGTCCCGGAGATAGGCCTGCACCTCGTCCCGCTTCCCGAAGTGGGTTGACCAGTCGCGCTCGAAGAACGAGAGGGAGTACAGGTAGCTCGGTGTGTCGACACCCGCTCCCGGGTAGGTGTTCTCGAGCCAGGTGCCCCCGACGTCGTCGTTCTTCTCCAGGACCGTGACGTGTGCGCCGGTGGATCGCAGCCGTATTGCGGCGGCCATCCCGGATACCCCTGCGCCGATCACCACCACGTCGAACCGCTCAGCCCCGGGAATCGAGCTGTGGTCGGCCGGCGCGGTGAAGCCGAGCATGTCGGCCATCATCGGCTCGAATTCCGCCGGCATCGGCTCCCCGACGCAGACCGAGAGCAGCCGGACCAGGGCATCGCCCCTGGGCTCCGGAACCGCGACCGGTTGACCGGCGGCCCAGCGCAGAACGGCATCGAGTGCCGCCGCCCGGATCTCGCTCTGGATGTGCGCAGGCAGACCACCCGAGGTGTTGTCGTCCATGCCGCGGCCGGGCGCTGGCGCGTACGGACCGTCGAGCCAGCGCTCGTCACCGGTGAGCTGATACAGCACCGGGATCAGAGACGGGATGTTCGCGGCGGTCAGAGCGTGGGCCAGAGCGGATCGGTCGATCGCCGGTGAGGAAGCGGGAGCGGACATCGGTCCTCCGGGCTCGGTGAGTGGGCGGCCCGACCGAACGGCACGGCCCGTCCGTAACGGCGGTTAGGCCAACATAGGCCGCAGGCTGAGATCACGCCACCCCGACCCTGAGATTGTGGAGAAAAGGCCACTGCTAGGTCTTGACGAGTGGCCTGCACCACACCATGCTGTGAGCAAGTTACCTAACCACGGATAGGACAGGATGCAGCAATGGAGCTGACCGAGGCCATGCGGACCACTGGGACGTGCCGATACTTCTCGGACCGGGAGGTGCCCGACGACGTGCTGTACCGGGCCTTCGATTCGGCCAGGTTCGGCCCGCAGGGCGGCAACCGGCAGCCCGTCCGGTGGATCGTGGTCCGTGACGCGGCGGCCAAGCAGGCACTGGCGGACCTGTACCTGCCACCGTGGAAGGCCTACTTCAACGGCATCGCCGACGGCGAAGTGCAGGTGGGGGCCATGCCGAAGGCCGTCACCGCGGCCGACGATTTCGCCGAGCACCTGGCGCAGGTGCCCGCGATCATCGTGCTGTGCGCAGAGGTCTCCGGCCTGCACCCGACGGACACCGGGCTGGACCGGCTCAGTGTGGTCGGCGGGGCGTCCATCTATCCGACGATGCAGAATCTCTGCCTCGCACTGCGTGAGCAGGGCGTCGCGTCCGCCGTCACCACGCTGCTGTGCATCGAGGAAGTCAAGGTGCGGGAGATGCTGGAAATCCCAGAGGGCTTCATCACCGCCGCCCACATCGCGGTCGGCTATCCGGCGAACTCCTTTCCCAGCAAGCTGACTCGTAGCCCGGTGGCAGACATCGTGTCGCTGGAGAAGTTCGGGTCGCCCATGTTCGACCAGGACAGTCAAACCTCGAACCTGGTGTCCGCAGGATGAGTTCGCCGGCCGATCTGTCCGGGCAGCATCGAGCGGCGCTCGGCCGGGCCACCCTGGGCGATCAGTTGCGCCGGCACGGGGCCAATCAACCCGACAAGACGGCATTCGTCCTGGTGGCTGCGGACGGCACCCGAAGTGCGGTCAGCTACTCGGCTCTCGACGCGATGGCGAATCGCGCCGCCCACGTGCTACTGGATCTCGGCGTGCAGCGCGGCGACCGGGTCGCCGTGTTGTCGCGCAACCGGATCGAGTCGGTCGCGGTCTACTACGGCGCGCTCAAGATCGGTGCTGCCTTCACCGGAATCAATCCCTTGTTCCGCGCCTCTGAGATTCGCCAGCAGCTCGTCCACGCCGAGCCCGCCGTGGTGCTCACTTCCGCGGAATTCGTGGGCGTCGTCACCGAGGCGAGCGCCGGACTGCAGCTCGCCCGTCTTGACTTCGACGACACCGCAACGACTCCCGGATGGCAGGGATTCACGCAGCTCACCGCGGGCGCCGGTGATGACGAGCCGGAGGCTGACGTCGACGAGCTCGATGTCGCGATGCTGGTCTATACCAGCGGCACCGAGGCGGCACCCAAGGGAGTCCTGATCCAGCACCGGAACTATCTGATCTCGACGGCGCCGGCCTGGAGTTGGGGTCTGCGCACCGGCCCGGACGACGTCTGGCTGTTCGTCATGCCTTTTCACACCATCGCCGGTCTCGGCTCGATGACGACCCTGACCATGATGGGCGCCACACTCGTGCTGCCGGCCACCACCGAACCGGCCGCCTCGCTGGCGATCATCCGCGACGAGGGTGTGACGGTGATCGCGCAGACGCCGACGTTCTATCTGGCGCTGGCCGGTCACGCCGATTTCGGGCCGGCCACTGCCGGATCGGTCAGTCGGTGCATGACCTACGGTGGTCAGGTGTCCCCGCATGCCATCAACGCGTGGGCTGCCGCTGCGCCGCAGGCGGTCTGGGGCACCTATTGGGGCCAGTCCGAGCTATCGCAACTCGGTTCCGTCGGCTGGTTCCGCACCCTGGACGACATCCCGGAGCACGACGCCACCTGGATCGGGAAGCCGGTCAGCCATCTCGAGGTGCGCGTGGCGGACGCCAACGGGCAGCCGGCCGAGATCGGCGAGCTGCTCTGCCGATCGCCATCGGCGATGCTCGGCTACTACAAGGATCCGGAGCGCACCGCGCAGGTCTTCGCCGGGGGCTGGGTGCACACCGGCGACATGGTCCGCCGGGATGAGCAGGGCAATCTGTTCTTCTACGACCGGGTCAAGGACATGGTGAAGACCGGCGGCATGAACGTGTCGTCACAGGAGGTCGAACGGGTGCTGCACCAGCATCCGGACGTTCTGCGCGCGGCCGTCGTCGGACTGCCCGACGACTACTGGTCCGAAGTGGTTACCGCCTTTGTCATCGCCAAACCCGGGACCGAGCCGGAACCTACTGCGATCATCGCGTTCTGCCGCGAGACTCTGGCCGCGTACAAGGCGCCGAAGGCCGTTCATGTGGTCACCGAATTTCCGGTGGATGCCCAGGGCAAGATCCTCAAGCGGGAATTGAGAAACAGTCGATCCCTGGTGACGGGGCCGGTGTGACCCAGCTGGAGCCCGCTGTGGGTACCGCGTCGGTGCCGCCGGCGGTCCGGTCCGGTCGGGTCACCGCCGAGCAGATCGTCGGGACGGCCGCTCGCCTCTTCGCCTCCGACGGGTATCACGAGGTTGGCATGCGCGAGATCGCCGACGCCCTCGGTATTCGCGGAGCCAGCCTGTACCACCACTATTCGTCGAAGGAGGAAATCCTCTACGCCATCTGCCTGACGGTCAGTCGGGAGCCGGTCGAGCACCAGTTGAGATTGCTCGACGAGAGCGGTACGCCCACCGAGCGGCTGACCGGCCTGGTGCGGGCGCACGTGCTGCATCTGGTGGAACGACAGGTCGAGCATCTCGTCGGCCGCCATGAGATGAACGCGCTGAGCCCCGAACATCGGGCCGTCGTAGACGGTCATCGGCGCTACTACCACCGACGGGTGGCCGACACCATTGCCGCCGGAGCCCGTGCCGGCGAATTTCAGGTGCGCGACGTACGCCTGGCAACCTTTGCGCTGCTGGACATGCTGAACGGTACCAGTGCCTGGTACCACTCCGACGGCCCACAGACCGCGGCCGAAATAGCCGACGAATACACCGATCTGGCCATCCGAAGCCTGCTACAGGGACGGGCCTCGTGACCGTCGAAGATGTGGCCGTGCCGGAGGTCGGAGGGTGGTGCGACCCGCAGTTCGAGGTGGTCGGCGAGACGTTCCGGCGCAACTTCACCGAACGCGGTGAAGTCGGGGCCTCGTTCTGCGTGCGGTTGGACGGTCGAGACGTGGTCGACCTGTGGGGCGGGATTGCGGACCCGGCCACTGGCCGCAACTGGGAGCGCGACTCGGTGTGTGTTGTCTTTTCGAGCACCAAGGGTGTGCTGGCGTTGATTGCACACCTGATGGCACAGGCGGGCGAACTCGATCTGTCCGCTCCGGTGATCGAGACCTGGCCCGAATACGGAAGAGCCGGAAAGAGCGGCACGACGATATCGATGCTGTTGGACCACTCCGCGGGCGTGCCGGTGCTCCGCGACCCGGTCAAGGCCGACGCGCTCGAGGACTGGGACTACATGGTGGCCCGCATCGAGGCCGAAACACCCTGGTGGGAGCCAGGAACCAAGCACGGCTACCATCCGCTCACGTTCGGCTTCACTGTCGGGGAAGTCCTTCGCCGGACGGCCGGCATGGCTCTCGGGGACATCGTCCGCACGCGGTTGGCCGAGCCGCTGAACCTCGATTTCTGGTTGGGTCTGCCCGAAGAGATCGAGCCGCGAGTGGCACCGATCCAGCCACCGACTTCGCGGCCCGGGCCAAGCCCATTCGACACGGCGATGCGGCGCGAGCGCGGCTCGATCCCGAATCTGTTCGCATTCAATTCAGGTGACTGGACGCGAACCGGTTTCAACACCCGGAAGGGGCATATCGCGCAGATCGGTGCGGCCGGCGGTATCACCAACGCCCGTGGGCTTGCCGGTCTGTACGGTCCTGCCTCCCGTCCCGGCTCGGGTGGTCCGGCCGGGGTCGAGGCCACGACGGCGGCCCGCATGGGCCGCACGTTTCAGAGCGGCCCTGACGCGACATTGCTGATACGGACCAGCTTTTCGCAGGGCTTCATGCTGCCGGTGGATAACCGGGCCGACCAGGGAACGGATCGCAGCGTGCTGATGGGCCGGGGCGCATTTGGTCACATCGGCTCGGGTGGCTCGTTCGGATTCGCCGATCCCGGGCGTGGCTTGAGCGTGGGGTACGCGATGAACCAGCAGGGACCGGGGTTGCTCGGCAACGCCAGGGGTGACGCGCTGGTCGAGGCCCTCTATGCCGCTCTCGGAACGCCGCTCACAGCCGGCTAGCTTGCCCGCCCTGGCGATCGGACGACATCACCATCGGACCCGGCGTTCCGGCGCGCTGCGAGCCCGTGACGTAGGAGTTTCCGCTCGGCGGCGGCACCATGCGGGTCGGGCGGGTGAGTCTCGCAGTTCGTCAAGGTATTCCACCAGTCTGACCGGTACTCGTCACGGGCCGCCGCGCCAGTGATCGATGCACCACCTCGTAGTCGTCGACCAATGCGACGGTGATCGGATTGACAGGTTCGGATGGCCCCATGGCTCGGCGATAACCTCCCTAGGGGTGTGCCGTATCAACCCTAGGGGTGGTTGAGTCGAAGTCGATCAGCAATCCGCCGATCGTCGGCTCCTATGGCCGATGCCATGAACGCCATCGACGTTCAGCACCCTGGAGGCACATCATGCTCGGACTTATCGTCAGCATCATCGTCATCGGCCTGATCGCCGGTGCGCTCGCTCGGCTCGTCGTGCCCGGCAGACAGGACATCTCGATCCTGATGACCATCGTGCTGGGCATCATCGGCTCGTTCGTCGGCGGTTTCCTCGGCTACCTGATCTTCCACAAGGACGCACAGAGCGGCTTCTTCCAGCCCTCCGGCATCATCGGCAGTTTCATCGGCGCGGTGATCGTCCTGCTGCTCTGGATCCGCTTCGGCAACCGCAGTTCCGTCCGTAGCTGACCGGTCTGGGTCGACGGCCGGCAGGAGGGTAAGACGCCACGAGTGTCGGTGCTCCGCCGGCCGTTGTCAGTTCTTGACCAGCCCGGCCGTGGACAGTGCGTTGGCGGCGAATTTGCCGACTTCCGCCGTGCGGAGAGCATCGGTCGTACCGCCGAAAACCCCGCCCAGCAGCGGGATGCGCCGTCCCACAAACGTGACCAGTCGCTTACCACCGACCTGCGCAACCAGCTCGCCGGCGATGATGCGGGAGATCAGATCGTCGGTCTCGGGATCGGTTTCCGCCGCAGTGGCCAGCTCCAACGGTGTTTGTGTCAGCGAGCCGGACGTGCGCAGGCTGGCCAGACTGTCCTCGCCGACCATGCAGGCCAACACCGCGTTGCGGACGCGGGGGTCGCCGAGGTGGTGGCCGCGGAGATGAGCGATGCCGGCGATGAGATGGCACTGCACCAGCGCAAGTCCGGTGATGTTGGCGGGTATGGCTGCCGCGGCTGTCATCAGCCCGCCGATATTGGTGACCAGACCCTGAGCCCCGGCCACTCGAACATGATTGTTGATCAGGCGTTTGATGGCGGCGTTCCGGTCGCCGTTGCTCTCGATCAACAAGCGGTCGGCACTCAGCGCCGCGCCCGGGAACGGTCCGATGCCGTCGATGGCCCGGTCCAGCACGGTACGGATGAATCCGGCGAAGTACTTGGGCGTGACCGTCCGCGCGACGGGCGTGACCAGACGCCCGAAATTCCGGCTGCTGAGCAGCGCCATGATTCCTCCTGTCCCTCTGATACAGACAGTACGGCTCGGACGGCCGCCACCGCGGCCAGTGAGATATTCAACGGATCGGGCGGAAGTGGATTGAGTTGGCCGCTCCGGGGAAACGGCCGGTGGTGCAACCTGCACTGCTGGATCGTCTCGATCGGACGGGGGAATGCCCATGGTGGACATCGTCTATGGCGCCCTGGACGTAGCCGTTGGTGCGCTGATCGCCTGGTTTGCCTGTTACGTGATCTATCGGCTGGTCCACGAGGACCGGTGATCGTAGGCGCGTCCGCCGTCCGGAGGTATCGAGGCCGGACAGCCGACCCCGACTGGTGGTCGGGGCCGGCTACCGGCTCGGCTGGCTGACGTCTGGCTATTTGACGGTCAATGTCACCGTCGCGGTCTTGGCGCTAGAGAGCTTCCCATCACTGACCCGATAGGCGAAGCGATCGGATCCGACGAAGTTCTTCTTCGGCGTGTAGACGAAACCGCCCGTCGGGCTCTTCTTGCTCAGCGTTCCGTGTGCAGGGTTGCTCCATGACTTCACGCTGAGCTTGCTGTTCTCGGGGTCCGTGTCGTTTTTTACCAGGCCGGGCGCCTTGACCGTGAGTGCGTGATTCTTGGTGACCTTGAAACTGTCGTTGTGCGCAACTGGTTTCAGGTTGGGCTTGACCGTGATGGTGGCGACCGCCGGCGCGCTGAGCTGATTGTCGCTCTTGACCATGTAGCTGAAGGAATCCGTACCGGAGAATCCGGGGTTCGGCACGTAGTGGAATCCGCCGGTAGTCAGGTACCACAGCACAGCACCGTGTTTGGGTTGCTGGGTGATGTCGGCGATCGTCATCGGGTACCCGTTGGGTTCGACGTCGTTCTTGAGGAGACCGGGCGATGCGACGTCCAGGACGTGGTCCTGCTGCACCGTAAAGGCATCGCTGTGGGGGATCGCCTTCAGGGCCATGACGTGGATGCTCACCGTCGCCGGCACTGATGCGAGCTTCCCGTCGGTGATCGCGTAGGTGAAAGTATCGATACCCACGAATCCCGGCTTGGGCGTGTAGACGAAATGACCGATGATGTTCGGACCGGAGAGCGTGCCGTACTTCGGGTTGGACGCCAGGTAGCTGATCGTCACGCCGTCGCCGTCAGGATCGCCGTCATTTGAAAGCAATCCGGGGGCACTGACCGACAGTGTCCCGTTCTCGATCACCGAGTAGTAGTCCGGCTGGGCGACCGGCGCCTCGTTGGAGGGCTTGGCATAGATGGTGACGGTGTTCGGCAGGCTCCAGTCGGTCCCGTCCCAAACCCGGTAGGTGAAAGTGTCGTATCCGAGGAACGAGTGCGAGTACGGGATGTAGGAGAACGCACCGTCACCCCAGAAGCCATTCAGGGTACCGTGGCTCGGATTCGAGACCAGCTGAGCGGACAATTTGTCACCATCTGCATCGGTGTCGTTGGCCAGCACGCCGGGAGCCGAGACGTACAGGTTGTTCTGCTGCTTGTAGGTGAACAAGTCGCTGGCCGCAAACGGTTTGGAATTCGGCGTGCCGGCGGCGGCAGCGGACGGGAGACCGAGCGACGAGCCGCCCAGCGCCAGGGTGGCGGCGACCAGAAGGGCGGCGTATCGCGTCCGCCGGTTCGGCGTACGCTCCGGTGCTGTGCGCATGACCGTTCCGGAAATGCTTTTGATGGTGCGGGTGCGGGTGCGGGTGCGGGTGTTGGTGCGGTTGCGGCCGAACGGTTCAATCGGGCCGAGGATTGACCTGCTGGCGGCCGAGGTGGGCGGGTGGTGCATCATCTCAACTCTCATTCTTGATTGCGGGCGGCGAATTCAGCTGAATAGCCGTGTCAGTTGGAGATCGAATTAACGTATCTGCCGGCGACTTCATCAAGAATGGCCATCGACCGACCGACGCACCACGGTGTGGTCGTCACACTTGAGCGGGGCGCACGCCCCTTTGCCGCTGTGGTGCGGGCACCGGTCGGGTACAGGTGGCACCAACCTGCGGCGGCCGGGATGATGTGCAGATGGAGCAGGCTGTCGAGAACTACATCGAATCCATCAGCCCTGCGTTCCGGCCGTTGTTCGACCGTCTGCACGCGCTCGTCGTGGAGGCCCATCCGGAGGTGATCATCGCGCTGTCCTACGGAATGCCGGTGTTCATGGTGGGTGATAGGCGACTCTTCATCGGAGTCTGGAAGAAGTGGATTTCGATGTACGGATGGGACCAGGGCCGTGACGCCTTTGCGGCCCGGCACCCGGAACTACGGACGAGCAAAGGCACGATCCAGCTGACTCCTTCGGCCGCAGCGAATATCAGTGACGACGACTTTCGCGGGTTGATCCGCGAGGCTCTGGGTTAGTGGTTCAACTCCACAGACGTGGCCATCGATGTGGTGCCACGGAGAAGAATCCGCTGCGCCACGGGATTGCCGAACAGGTTGTTGCGCAACCACAGTCCGTGACGGGTGCGCGGCGCCAGGAACTTCCCCGGATTCGCGTGCCGCTGCCAGCGGGTGGCATAGCGCCGCATCCGCTGCTCATATCGGGCGAACGCCACCCGGTGGTCGCTGGCGGCAGAGGCCAGCTCGTCCGCCAGGACCGAGGCACCCACGATCCCGGTGCCGACCCCCATGCCGCCGAGCGTCACTCCCCAGGCGGCATCGCCGAGCAGGGCAACACGCCCGTTTGACCAGGACGGAACGGTCACCCTGGCAATGGCGTCGAAGTACAGGTCATCTGCCTGCTCGAGCCCATCGAGCAATCGCGGGACCCTCCAGGGCAGCCCGGTATAGCGCCGTCGAACGATCCGCTTCTGCGCTTCGACGTCATGCCAGCCGACGTGGATATCGTTGCCGCTGAAGACGAAGAGGGCGATGGCGCGGTGCGCATCGCGCAGGTCGGCGACGACGCTCGCGGTGCGACCCGGGACCGAGAAGGATTCGGTCGTCTGCCCGGCTCCAAAATCGTTGGTCAGGTCCCAACCCGCGATGTAGTAGCCGAGTTCTCGCAAGAAGCGCGTCTCCGGCCCGAAGGCGAGATGACGGACGGCGGAATGGATGCCGTCGGCGCCGATCACCAGATCGAACGTGCGCGAGAGACCGCTGGCGAACTCGACGTCAACGCTTGCAGGTCCGTTGTGCATGGCGGTGATCGAGTCGCCGAACAAGTACTCCGTGCCTGTCGAGCTGCGCTCGACGAGCACGCGGGACAGATCGCCGCGGTAGACCTCCAGCTCCCCGCCGGTGAACTCGGCCGGCAGCCGGAAGATCTCGGTGCCGTGCTCGTCGACGCTGCTCATCGCGCTTCCGTGCGTCTGTAGTGCCTCTAGTTCAGCGAGCACACCGAGCCGTTCCAGGGCACGTAGATGTGTCGTGCCGCGAAAGTCGACGGCGAAGCCGCTGCGACGCAACGCCGGCGCGATCTCCACCACCGTGGGCTCCGCGCCGAAGTCGGTCAGGAACCCGGCCAGGGCCGGGCCGTTGACGCCCGCGCCGGAGATCAGAACGCGGAGCGCGCGCAAGGATGATGTCGTCATGTTCTCCCAATCGATAGAAACTGTGTCCGATGGATACAGCATATGATGGACGCAGTAATTCGACAAGGAGTAGCCATGGACAAGTTGGCGGCGAGCCATGCACTGCTCTGGGATCCGCAGGTGATGCCCAAGCGCGGACCGCGGCCGACGTTGGACTTCGAGTCGATCGCCTGGGCCGGCATCGAGATCGCCGATAAGGACGGTCTCGCCGGCTTGACCATGCAGCGGGTCGCCGAGCAGTTGGGTGTCACCAAGATGGCCCTCTACAGATACGTCCCCGGCAAGGCGGAGCTGGTGGCCCTGATGGTCGATGTCGGAGTGGGTCCACCGCCGGCTGCTGGTCCGACTGAGGTCGCGGCTGTTGATACTGCGGCTGCCGGCGCTGTCGGTAACTGGCGCATGGCGCTTGACCGGTGGTCGCGGGAGCTCTTCGAGCGGTTTCGCCAGCATCCATGGTCACTCGAGGCAACTCTGGGAATCCGCGCGATCGGGCCCAACGAGCTCGGCTGGACCGAGGCCGCCGTCGCCGCATTGAGCGGGATCGGCCTCACCGGCGGCGAAATCCTCGATGTGGCGGTCACTCTGGTTGGCCACGTCCGGAACCTGGCCCAGCAACTGATCGCCATCGGAGCGACGGGCGACGGGCCGGACCATGTTGTCGAGGGCGCGGGCGCCCCCACCACGTCGGAGACGGCGATGGACGCATCTCTCTCGCTACTGCTCCGTGGTCGGGAAGCGCAATATCCGGCGTTGGCCGCGGCTTTGAGTTCAGCGGCGCAGGACGATGAGCAGAATCAAGCCCTGGAGTTTGGTTTGGGGTTGATTCTGGACGGGGTCCAGCAACTGCTTGCTGCACGCAGATAGCGAAACCGATTGCGTGGTGAACGGAACACCCGTGCTGCGGGGATTCGGGACCCAGCCGACGCGTCCGGCGCAGTAAAAGCTGCGACACGCAGCCCGGCATGCGGGCGGCGCCGTCAGCATGGATCAACATTGCCGGCAGGGATGAAATTGTCTATTCCTGTCACTACGGTCCCAAAAGGGGCACGTTCGTCCCTGCCTGACTAACAATCAGGTTCGGTGCGGAGTCCTTTCCGGGAAAAGCAACTGCGCCTTGAAGAGCGGCGGAGCTGGGATACCGGGACGAGTCGGACAGCCGAGTTGCGTTGCGGCGTGCCACTTTGGCTCTCGAAGATCGTGACCTATTCGTGACCTGCGAGCGACCTGGAATGGCGTCTGATTCGGGGTCGACTGTCGGTGTGGCTGAGTAGGGTTTTGAATATGGACCAGCGGCGGTTTCACCGACATCGACCAGGCAAACGCCCTGGCCGACACGGCGCTGTCCGGCTGTCCGGCAAATCGTCGACGGCGCGTTCTGGAAACTGTTGCCCGACGACCAGTTGGACTTCGGTCGCCGACTCGAGATGCTCGCCCGCACCGTCTACGCCGCCCAGGTCCATCAGGCCGGGGAGATCGACACCCAAGGCCTGGCCGCCGATCGGTCCTGCAGTTCGACCGCGGCGCTGCTGCGGCAGGCGTTCGTGATCTCGCCGGCGGATGCGAAAGCCCGGGTCGCCGCCGCCGGACAGATCCTGCCCCGGCTGATGCCCACCGGCGCGGAAGCACCCCCGATCCTGGGCGAACTCGCCGAAGCGGTGGACTGCGGCGCCGTCGGGCCCGAACACGTCAAGATCATCGTCGAGACCATGGCCAAAGTCCCGCCGAAGGCGTCGACCGAAGCGCGGGACCTGTGCGAACAGACCCTGGTCGACACGGCGATCGATTGCGACCCGAACTACCTGGGCCACGCCGCGCAGCGGATCCTGGACAAGGTCGATCCCGACGGGGACCTGGACGACACCACCCCGGCGTCGAAGATGGAACTGCACTTCGGCACCCGCTCTACCCGGACCGGGTTGACGCCGATCAAGGGCCAGTTGGACGACTACGGCGTCGAAGTGGTCAAGAAGGCGATCGACGGGCTCGCGGCACCCCGACCCGAACAGGACGGCGTCCGCGACCCCCGCCCGGCCGCGACGCGGAGCGCGCAGGCCCTGGTGGAGGCGATGCGCCGGTTCCTGGACCTCGGAGCTGCCCCGATGCAGGGCGGCGAACGCCCGCACGTCACGATCACGATGAACTGGGACGCCATCACCGGGCTGATCTCGGGCGCCAGTTTCGACTCCGGGGCGATGATCAGCCCCGCCCAGGCCCGCAAATTCCTGTGCGACGCGCAGATCATCCCGATGATCCTGGGTAGCAAATCCGAGATCCTGGACGTCGGGAGAGCATCGAGGACGTTCCCCGCGCACCTCCGCCGGGCGTTGGTCGCCCGGGACCGGGGATGCGCGTGGCCGGGTTGTGATCGGCCACCCGACTGGTGCGACGGACACCACATCAACTTCTGGGAAAGGGATTTCGGTCGCGACCTGCCTGGACAACGGCTGCCTGCTGTGCCGGCACCACCACACCGAGATCCACCGCGAGGAGTGGGTCATCCGGATGGCCGCCGACGGCCTACCCGAGTTCATCCCGCCCAGATGGATCGACCCGCAACAGAAACCACGCCGGAACACGCTGCGAAAGTACGACCAAGTCTGATGGCGGAGCCATGCCACTCGGCGGTCGTAGCGCAGCGAGCGGGTGTGACGAGACTTGAAGGCAGGAGCCACACCCAGGAGTCCAGCGCGTTGCGAATGTTCGGACCAGCTCTGAGGGCGGAACCCATGCCCACGGCACGGCACGGCACGGCACGGCACGGCACGGCACGGCACGGCACGGCACTGCCGGCACGGCGCGGCGCGGCACCGCGCGTAGTCGGGGTTCGAGCACACCCGCGGGGAAATCGGTAGGCGGCGCGAGGCGGAGGTCCTGCCCGGCACGTGTCCCGGGCGGATACTGATGTCCATGGCTTACGACGAAGAGCTGGCCGACCGCGTACGCGCCATCGTCGAGACAGAAAGGGGCCTTACCGAAAAGCGAATGTTCGGTGGGCTGGCGTTCCTCATCGACGGCAATATGGCGGTGAGCGCCAGTAGCCGGGGCGGGCTGCTGTTACGCGTCGATCCGGCCCGCACCGAGGAACTGATCCAGAGTCCAGCTGCCGACCGTTTCCAGATGCGTGGTCGCGAGATGGACGGCTGGCTAGGCATCGATCGGAGCGGACTGCAAACAGATAGCGAACTCGAGCGGTGGGTTTCGATTGGTATCGCGTTCGCTCGCACGTTGCCGCCCAAGAAACGATAAGGGAATTTACCTGATGCGCCAGCCGGTCCGACTTGGGACGATCGGCCGATGAACAACTTCCGATTCGGGATCGTGGCCGCCCAGTCAGACTCGGCCAGCTCGTGGACGGGCCTGGCCCGCAAGGTCGAGAGCCTCGGGTTCAGCTCACTTCTGGTACCTGATACCCAGCACACTCTGAGTCCGGCGGTGGCCTGCGCGGTGGCCGCCACGGCCACGTCGTCGCTGCACGTGGGTCCGTACGTCCTGGCTGCGTCAAACCGCACGTCGGGGCAGGTCGCCGTCGAAACGCAGACACTTCACGTCCTGACGGACGGCCGTTACCAACTGGGCATCGGAGCCGGCCGGGACGGCTCGGACCATGACGCTGCCGCCCTCGGGATGCCCTTCGGGTCGCCGAGCGAACGGATAGCAGCCGTCGTGGCGACCGTGCGGGCCGTCCGCGCCCGAAGCCCGGAGACTCGCGTACTCATCGCAGGCAGCGGCCCACGCATGTTGCGCACTGCCGGCGCGATAGCCGACACTGCTGCGCTCGGACTGCCGCCGCGCGCCGGCACCGACGAACTGGCTGTTGCGGTGGCGCACGTCGGAGCGGGCGAGGCAGAGCGCATGGGTAAGGTCGAACTGTCCCTCAACCTGTTGTGCGTCGGCGACCAGGCTCCGCCATGGCTGGCCCAGTACATGACCGCGGACATCGACGAGTTGGTCGCGGCCGGGTCCGTTTCGGTGCTCACCGGATCCGTCTCGCAGATGGTCGACACCCTCGTGGAGCGGCGAGAACGCTTCGGTGTCAGCTACATCTGCACCAATGCGGCTTTCGTGGACGCCCTCGCTCCGGTGGTACAGCAGCTGGCGGGACGATGAGAACCCGGTTGGCCCCTGTGGACTCGGTGCCTTCGACGACCGACCTCGGGCGCGACGTGGGGCCTGGCTCTATCGTGATGGTCACACGTTGTCGCTCGACGTGAGCCGAACTGGTCCGGCCATCAGACCTTCGGGAGGCACTTGTGCGCAACGACCCAGCGGTTTCGGCCGCACCGGTTCCGTCGGGATGGTCGGCGAGCCGCCGCATCTGGCTGGCCAGAGCCGCACTGCTGGCGATGCTTCTCGCCGTCGTAGTCGTGGTTGCGACCGAGGGTTTCATCGGACTGACTCTGATGATCATCGCGCTCGTCGGTGCGGTCCTGGTGCTCGCCGGCGGCTACTGGTTCATCGGCAAGCACGGCCTGCTTCGGTGGATCGGGCTCACGTTGGTGATCGCAGCCCTCATATTCGTCATCGTGGCGTTCATCTGGCAGGGCGTGGTCGCGGTCGCGCTGGTGTCACTGGCCCTGCTCGCGCTCGGTGGCGTCGCGGCCAGGGCGGCCCTGCGCCACTCCTCCCCGCGGTGGATGCCGACGCAGCCGGCCACGCCAGCGCAACATGCCTTCATCGTCATGAATCCGCATTCTGGTGGCGGAAAGGTCGTCGAATTTGACCTGAAAAGAAAGGCGGAGGCGCTCGGCGCAGAGGTTTTCGTGATGGAGGGCCCCGGGCATGTCGATATTGCCGCGTTGGTGCTGGATGCGGTGGGACGCGGCGCAGACCTGCTGGGCGTTGCGGGCGGCGATGGGACGCAGGCCCTGGTGGCCGGCATTGCCGCCGAGCACGACATACCGCTGTTGGTGATCAGCGCCGGAACCCGAAACCATTTCGCCCTCGACCTCGGGCTCGATCGCGACGACCCCAGCACCTGCCTCGACGCCCTCGTCGATGGTGAAGATGTGCGCGTCGACCTGGGCATGATCGCCGGTCGGCCATTTGTCAACAACGCGTCGTTCGGCGCCTACGCCGAAGTGGTGCAGAGCCCCGAGTACCGCGACAACAAGAACAGCACTATGTTGGCGATGTTGCCGGATCTGCTCAGCGGCGATCGAGGCGCCCAGCTGACCCTGACCTGCGGTGGCTCCACCTATAGCGATGAGGCGGCCATCCTGGTCAGCAACAACCCCTACGGCGAAGGTCGGCTGCTCGACCTCGGCCGGCGTGCCCGGCTGGACCAGGGCGAGCTCGGCGTCGTCACCGGCCGGCTGGGGAGCACGACGGACGCCTTGAGCATGCTCGGACCCGAAAGCTCCCGCCCGATCACGTTCCTGTCGGGCGGGAGCGAGGTGGTGGTCAGCAGCGATTCCGCCGCAATCCCGGTCGGGATCGACGGAGAGGCCATCACCGTCGACACGCCGGTGCACTGCACCATCCGACCGCGCGCCTTGGTCGTACGCCTTCCGAAAAACCGTCCGGGTGTGCCGCAACAGCCGCCCCGGATCGACTGGAAAGCCCTGTGGCGGTTGGCCTCCGGTCACGCCGAGAACTGACCCCCAGCCTCGCGCGCACCGGCATCGGCTCCGGGGATCAAGGGTCGTTAGCAGAGCACTACCGGCTCAGCGGTAGAAGTCCTGGACGGGCACCTTCGCTTCGTCGAAGAGCGCCGGACCCTCCTGGGGGACAGAGGCGAACTCGGCAGTCGGTTCCAACTCGCGGAACTGGGCGTTCGAGAGGGCGAATACCACCCGACCCAGGCCGGACCGGTCGATGGCTCCCGTGCACATGCTGCACGGCTGGCAGCTGGTGTACATCGTCGTGGTCGCCGCGACCTCGGGCTGCAGGTTGATCGACGCCCACTTGGCCAGCTTGAACTCGGGGTGCGCGCTGATGTCCTTGTCCGACAGCACGGTGTTGTGGTCCTCGGCGATGACCTTGCCGCTGCCGTCGACCAGTAACGACCCGTAGGGTTCCTCGCCGGCCGCCCGGCCGGCGGCCGCCAACGCAATGGCCCGACGCAGAAACGCCTCGTCGTTGTTCCTCATGAGGAGCTCCTTCGCGGATCGTCGATCACGATGATTGCCCTCCGTCCGGCAGGGCGGGCAGCTCGACCACCAGCGCGGGTGGTTCGCTGGTCGGTCGTCGCAGCCAGGCCGGCCGGCTCACCGCAACCGTCACCGCGGCGGCCGCTATGCCGATGGTCACCCCGCCCACCACATCGGAAAACCAATGTGCGCCAACATGAATTCGGGAATACGCCACGGCGCCCGCGAGTGGGGCGACGATCGCGCCGGCGAGTGGCTGCTCCAGCGCGACCCCGGCGGCGAACGCCGCGGCCGATGCGCTGTGGCCGGACGGGAACGAACCAGAGGTCGGAAACTTCCGCAGCCGCCGCGCAAACGGTATGGATGCGGCCTCTGGCCGGGGGCCGCCGACCAATGTCTTCCCGACGAGATTGGCTGTGGCGCTGGCGATCCCCAGGCTGACCAGCCCGCGAGCTGCGGCCCGCTGGGAGGTCGGCCCGGAAATGGCCAGGACTCCGGCTGCGCCGAACCACAGCACGCCGTGATTCGCCAGCCTCGACACGGTGGCCAGGATTGCGTCGGCGCGGCTGGGCTTCAGTCGCACCACCGCGCCATGGACGGAACGGTCGATTGCGGCACGTTTCTGCCCAGCGCCTGAGGTCATCTGTCCACCTTCGCACCGCGTCGCCATTCCTGCGCCGCCGGGTCCGCTTTGCCGGCGGATCGGGACGCAGTACAGGGACGGACTGGTTGGTCCGTGGGTGGTGGGCGCGGGTCAGCGCAGACCGGCGAAGAGGTCGTCCTCGGGCAGTGCTGCGCCGGTGGTGTCCCGGACGCGGACGAAGACCTCCATGCCCATCAGTTCGGTGAACCGCTCCTTGCCCATCTTGAGAAAGGCGATGTTGTCGCCCTGGCTCGCGTGCGCGGCGAGGGCATCGAACTTCTGCCCGCCGAATGCGGCGGTGTCCACCCAGGTGGTGATCTCGTCGTCGGGCAGCCCGACCTCGGGTTCGGGCTCCCGCGGTTCGCCGGCGGGATCAGCGGCGGAGGCGTCCGGCTCGTCCCAGTCGCTGCCGTACTCGCGCATGATGCGGCCGAACTCCCGCATCTTCGACCGGGGGGCGGTGGTCCAGTAGACCTTGGCTACGCCGCCACTGCCGTTCGCGGCACTGTCGGCTGTCTCGTCGGCCGCGACGATGTCGAGTGCGGCCATGGTGATGCGGTGGGCCTGGATGTGGTCGGGATGTCCGTAGAACCCGTAGGCGTCGTAGGTGACCACGACGTCGGGCCGGTAGTGACGCATCAGGTCGGCCAGCCGGCCCGCCGCTACGTCGACCGGGGTGTTCCAGAAGGCGCCGGGCTCATGGTTGTTGGGCCAGCCCATCATCCCCGAGTCGTGGTACCCGAGCAGTTCCAGGTGGCTGACCTGCAGCACCTGGCAGCTGGCGATCAGCTCGCGCTCGCGGAGCGTGACGACGGCCTGTGGGTCGTGGCCGGGCTCGCCCGGTTTGATCCCGCCCGGAGCATCGCCGCAGCGTCCATCGGTGCAGGTCACCAGTACGGTCTGGATGCCCTCGGCCGCATACCGGGCCAGCACGCCGCCGGTGCCCGTCGCCTCGTCGTCGGGATGGGCGTGCACGGCCATCAGGGTCAAGCGGCGATCGGTCATCGCGCCAGCCTAGGGAGCGGCCCCGACAACGCCTGCCCGACAGGTCCGACAAGGGTCACACCTCGACCAGCGCCTGGGTCGGCGTTGCTGTCGCCGCTCGCCGTCCAGGGACGATCGACGCGACCACGCCGGCGAGGACAGCACCGACGATCACCAAGGTCAGCCGACCGACCGGTAGCGCCAGGACGACGTACTGGCGGGCCTGCCCGAAGGCGGCCCCGGCCGCTGCCCACCCGAAGATCACCCCGAACACCGAGCCGATCACCGCACCCACGAGTGCCAACAACGCCGCCGACGTTGGCTGGGGCAAACTGGCGCCATGTCTATCGCCAACCCACCGGCCCGGTTCAAGGATCTCTGCATCGATGCGACGGATGCCGCCGCCATCGGCGAGTTCTGGGCGCAAGTCCTCGATCGGCGGTGGGAGCCGTCCGAGGACGGCGCGGCCGGACGGCTGGTCGGAGCGGAGCCGGGTCACACCATCTGGGTCAACGCTGTGCCCGAACCGCAGCAGGTCAAGCAGCGGGTCCATCTCGACATCTACGCCAGGTCGATCGACGATCTGGTCGCGCTCGGCTCGCGGGTCGAGCTACCGGCGGGCGACGATCGGCGCTGGACCGTCATGCAGGACCCGGAGGGCGGGCAGTATTGCGCCTTCCTGCGCGACGACCTACCGACGGAGCGGCTGCACGGACTGGTGGTCGACAGTGCCGACCCGGCGGCCATCGCGACCTGGTGGGCGCAGGCGCTGGGCGGGGAGCTGACCCATCACGAGAGCGGCTACTCCACCGTGAGCGAGATTCCGGGCATGCCGATCGAAACCTTCGATTTCGTTCCGGTCCCCGAACCCAAGGCGGTCAAGAACCGGATTCACTGGGACGTCACCAGCGACTGGCGAGCGCTGCGCCAGCTGGGCGCAACGATGTTGCGCCCCAAGGACTCCGACATCGACTGGAACGTGATGCAGGACCCGGAGGGCAACGAGTTCTGCGTCTTCACCTGACCCGGTTCTTCGATCAGCCGGCCTTGGCCGGGGATGTCACGGTCGACGGGGTCGACAGCCGTTCCTGCGCGCTGACCCGGTTGCGACACAGGAGCAGATACCCGACAAATCCGATGAACAGCGAGAAGGCGACACCCAGGTTGGCCGACGCCCAGGTGCCCGTGCGGCCGCCGAGGTCGAGCGGTCCGAGCAGGTAGCCCTGCCAGGTGAGCCAGTCGGCCTGGCCATTGGTCACCAGCCCGAACCCGACGAAGGACGCGACGATCATCAGGATGACCGCCGCCCAGTTGACCGATCCGTACCGGCCCCGGCTGTCGTACAGGTCGTCGTCGACGTAGTTCTTGCGGCGCAACACCATGTCGGCCAGGAAGATCCCGGTCCAGGCGGCGATCGGTACGCCGAGCGTGATCAGGAAGCCCTGGAAGGAGTTGAAGAAGTCCCCGGCAATCCACACCACGTAGATGGTGCCCAGCACCATGATCACGGCGTCGATCAGCACGGCCACATAGCGCGGTGACTTCAGTCCGAGTCCGAGCAGCGCCAGCCCGGAAGAATAGATGTCCAGCACCGCACTGCCGATCAAACCGAGCAGGGCCACCAGGATGTATGGGACCAGGTACCAGGTCGGCAGGATCGTGCCCATACCGCCGATCGGATCGGCCCCGACTGCCGCGTTGAGCGTGGAGTCCGACCCGGCCAGCAGCAGGCCGATCAGGATCAGGAAGACCGGACCGATGCTGGCGCCGAAGGTGGTCCAACCCACGACTGACCGACCCCGCACCGACGGCGGCAGATAGCGGCTGTAGTCGGCTCCGGTGTTCGCCCAGCTGAGGCCGAAGCTGGTGAACGCGAAGATGAAAGCACCGACGACGGCGGCCACGTCTCCCGTCGGCAGGGCGCGCAGCTGGGCGGGATGGATGTGGGTCACGGTCACGGCCACGAAGCCGACGGTGAGCGCGATCATCGCGTAGGTGATGTATTTCTGGAACTTCATGATCGCGTCGAAGCCGAGGAACCCGGCACCGACGATCACCGAGGCGATGACGACGAAGGCGATGACCTGGGTCAACGTCCCGGCGCTCCAGCCGAGGCGGGTGAAGATGGTGTCCACCGCGAAGATCGCCAGCACCATCGTGACCGTCTCCCAGCCCACCAGCAGCAGGTAGCTGACCAGCGTCGGCAGCTTGTTGCCGCGCACGCCGAAGGAGGCCCTCGAAAGCACCATGGTGGGCGCCGAACCGCGTTTGCCGGCCAGGGAGGTGAAACCGACCAGCAGGAACGAGGTGGCGATCCCGACGACACCGGCGATCAGGGCTTGCCAGAAAGAAACGTTGTGGAACAACAGGTATGCCGCATAGCCCATGCCCAGCACGCCGACGTTGGCTGCGCACCAGGGCCAGAACAGGTCGGAGGGCTTGCCTTTGCGCTCGACCGGCGCGATCACGTTGATGCCGTTGAGTTCGACGGCGGGCGCCTTGGGTACGGCAGTCATTCCGGGTGATTTCCCGGGGTCGATGGCGGCTGTCATCTTTGGGCCTTTCGGGCTGCTGCGGGTTCGATGGGCGCGGTTCAACGGAAACTGTCCATCCTGCGTCAGGATAGGTGGCCCACCACCGTGATCGGCAGATCAGCCCGAATCGCCCGTAGATCCGGAAGGGCGGCGGGAGGCAGCGATATCAGCAGGCACGACGCCGGTCCGCCCGACGCCTGCAGATCCAGCCCACCGGCGCGGGCGCGATGTTCGAGACCGGCCGGCCCGGCCAGGGCGGCGAGTTCAACGGCGATGCCGGCCGAACCGACCGGCAACGCCTCGTGTACGCCGGGCAGTGCCAGGGCCTGTCGCACCTCCGCGATGCTCGGCATGCTGCGCTCTCCGACGGTCAATTTGTACCGCGGAGCGGACCGGGGGAGTCCCAGACAGACGACCACATCACCGGACCGCGTCCGACCGTTTCGCAATTCGCCGGCGCCCGCAGAACCGATGACGGTGATGCCGATCCCCGTAGTGGTGGTCGGCACGTTGTCCTCGGTGCTGCCGGTCACGTCGGCGGGGGCGAGTCCGACTTCAGCGGCGACGTCGATCATCGCCGCGATCATCATGTCCGCGTTCTGGCCACGCTCGAAGCACAGGTTGTTGACGATGAGCCGCGGCTGCGCACCGACCGCGAGCACCTCCAGAATCGCCGTTCTTACCGCGAAATATCCTGTGGTGTAGGCGGTTTCGCGAACAGTATCGCCCGGCTTCGGCCCGATCCCGCCGATGGAGTCGCAGGCGACCACCAGATGCGAACCGTCCGGCATGTTCAGAATCGACAAATCCCGTACCCGCCCCGCCGGCCACCGCTGATCCATCGATCCTCCTGACGGATCAGGCTAGTGGGCCGGTGCCTGGCCTGGGCCACCCGGCGCGGTCCACCCGGGGGTGATGATGGGGTATGCCCAAGCCGTCGGTTCCGTCCTCCCGCCTGCTGCAGCAGGTGTGGGACGGAGCGGCGCGGCAGGCCACCGACGGTGCGGACACAGCCGCGATCGTGGCTCGCGCGCTCGACACCGCCGGCCCGAGGATCGCGGCGGAATCACAGCGTGCGGTCCCGGCGCACGGGTGGACCTTCTGGTCGTCGATGGCCAAGGCCGTCGGCTGGGGGGCCGTCGCCATCACCGCGCTGCTGGTGGTCGGCTCGTTCGGCGCCCGCGCCGTGCCCATCCTGAAGGTCGCCATCTGGGTCGGTGTGGCCGTTTGGGCGATCGGCTTCGGCGTGTTCGCCGGCCATCAGAAGGTGCGCGGCCGGCGAGCGCGCGAGGTGGCCGGCAAGCGCGCCGAGATCGAGCGGGTGGCCCAGGACGCGGCCAGGTACGTCTGGGCGCACCAGGTCCCGGGCTCGTGGCAGCCGCTCGGGCCGGCCCCGGAAACGTCGTCGCCGACTGACGGCGGGGTCCCGACGGCCTGGCTGCGAAGATTGGGCGTCGCCGACGGGCAGGCCGCCGCGTCGGTCGTCGACGGCACGGAAACCGCTGTACGCCAGGCGATTGCGGCCGCCCGCGGTCGGCCGGTGGTGCTGTTCGTGCCAGTGCCCGGTTCGTACACCGATGACGCGCAGGCGGTCGCAGATGCGTGTGGCGTGGCGCTGTTCGTCGTCGGTCGGCTGGGTTTGCAGGGGATGAGTCGGATCGCCTCACGCGCACTCAAGGCCTACCTCGACCCGGCCAGCACGGTGGGACCGGTGGGCGAAGTGCTGGCCGGGTGGGCTGCTTCCGAACCGTCTCGAGACCTGACCATGACGGTCAGCCGCCGCTGACGAGTTCAGCAGGATCGCTCTAGACTCGGGACGTCCCCGCGGGAGCCCGCAGATCGGGCTGAGAGGGTGGACCGCCGTCGAGAACGCGCCTGTCGCGTGACTGGGCGGCGACCACCGACCGCTTGAACCTGATCCGGCTAGTACCGGCGCAGGGAGAGGTTGGCAGTCATGTCCGTTTCCGTATCTCGTTCATCCGGAGCGCAGTCGCCGGACCCGCAGTCGTCGGGGCAGCAATCACCGAGTGCCGGGCCCCGGGATCGGCACCCTGCCGGAGCATCGGAAGTGCCGCGCACGTTGACCGAGGAGGCTCCACGGACGCTCGGTCTACTCGACCAGCTCGGCTTGTGGGGCAATCTCGGCGTCAGCCTGCTCGGCTTCGCCGGCGCCCTGGCGATCCTCCAACCGACGGGGGCCGTACCGCTCAACCTGGCCGCCGCGGTGACCGCGATCGTGGTCGGGTCGGTGCTCGGCGGCCTGATCCTGGGCGCGACGCTGGTGCTCGGGGCGAAGACCGGCGCGCCGGCCATGGTGTTGCTGCGTGGCCTGCTCGGCGCCAAGGCGTCGTTCCTGCCAACCGTGCTGAACATCGCGCAGTGCCTGGGCTGGGCGGTGTTCGAGTTGGTGGTCATCTCGCAGGGACTGCAGGCGTTGACCCGCGGACACCTGGAGTCCTGGGTCTGCGTGGTCATCGCCGGCGCCATCACCACCGCGCTGACCATCAAACCGCTCGGCGCGATCCGCGTGTTGCGCAAATATGTCTCCGTGCTGGTCGTGCTCGCCCTGGTGGTGCTGGTCATCGGCCTGCTGCAGCGGCCGATGGGGACGGTGTCCGGGTCCTGGAGCGGCTTCTGGCTCGCCGTGGATGCGGCTGTGGCGCTGACCATCTCGTGGGTGCCGTTGGGCGCCGACTACTCCCGGCATTCGCGCAGTGCCAGGGCGGCCTTCGCCGGCGGCTTCTTCGGATACGGGGTGACCCAGATCGTCTGCATGCTGGTCGGAGTCGTCGCCCTGGCCCAGCTTGGTCAGGATCCCGACGGCATCTTCGATCTGTTCCTGTCGCTGCCGCTCGGCGCGGTGGCGTTCGCGGTGCTGGTGCTGCGGGAGACGGACCAGTCGTTCGCCAACGTGTACTCCACCGCCGTGTCGATCCAGAACATGGCGCCCCGGTGGGACCGGCGGGTGCTGACCACGATCATCGGCGTCGGCGCCACCGTCGTCGCGCTGACCGTCGACATCAGTCAGTACCAGAATTTCCTCTACCTGATCGGGGCGGTGTTCATCCCGCTGTCCGGGGCTCTGGTAGCCGCCTGGATCCGGACCAGGGGCGCGCAGTGGGACACGTCGAGCCAAGCCCCGGTCCGGCCCGGGATGTTGCTGGCGTGGGCGCTCGGATTCGTCGCCTACCAGCTGATCAACCCGGGTTCTATCGCCGGCTGGTCCGACCTGTGGACGCGACTGGGCACCGATCTGCACACCCTCGGTCACCCCTGGCTGTCGGCGTCCATCGCCTCCTTTGTGGTGGCGGCGCTGATGGCGTTGCCGTTTGCCGCGGGGAAGACCGGCCAGGTCTCGCCGCGCCAGGCCGCGTCCCAGAACATCCACTCGTAGCGCGCTGCGGTGGCGAACGCCACGTGCATGCGTTCCCGAAGATCGGCACCCGCACGCTCGGCGAGCTCGTCGACGATCGCCTTGACCTGCGCGGTGGCGGCGGCGAAGTCCGGATCGTCGTAGGTCGAGATCCAGTCGGCGTACGGGTGCCCGGCGAGCTGGACGCTGTCCCCGAGCCGCCGCCCGACGTCCTGGTAGATCCAGAAGCACGGGAGCAGAGCAGCGGCCAGCACCGGGTACGAACCCTCGCCGGCCGTCGCCAGCAGGAACGACAGGTACGCCCGGCAGGTCGGCGACGGTTCGACGGCCGGCAGGCCACCGACCCTGACGTCGTGCAGTGACCGTTCCACCACGATGGCATCACGAGCGCCGGCCGCCCAGAAGGCGATGTCCTCGGGCCTGGAAGCCTGTGCGGCGCACAGCGACAGGGCTTTCGCATAGCCGATCAGGTAGTGCGCATCCTGGACGAGGTAGCCGGTGAACGTCGCCTCGGTCAGTGTCCCGTCCGCGAGCTCCCGGAGGAACGGGTGCCGGTCGATGGCCAGTCGGATGTCCGATGTCGCGGACCAGGCCTGAGTGGTGAAGGTCTGACTCACGCTGGTGTCCTTTTCGTCTGTCTGGGGTCGGGGAGTCGGCTGGAGGTAGCGCGCCGGGGCTGGTGACAGTGTGCACATCCGTGAGACCAAGCCGACGTAGGAGCCCGTCGGCCTTCCTCCTAGGCTGTGCAACTGAGGAGGGCCGCCCACTGTGTCTGACACACCACCGCCCGACGACCGTTCCGACAATCCACCCACCGATCGACCTGCGACCTCGTCCGGCTCGTCGGTCTTCACCACCACCACCGGTTGGACGCGCGGGATCACCGCGCCGGTCAGGGTCTTCCTGCAGACGGAGTCGGGCAGCGCCGGCGTCCTGGTGGCTGCCATCGTCGCCGCGCTGATCTGGTGCAATATCGCGCCGGCCTCCTACGAGTCCGTCTGGACCACTGATCTGTCGATCCACCTGGGTCGGTACTCGCTCGGACTCGATCTGCGGACCTGGATCAACAGCGGACTGATGACGCTGTTCTTCCTGGTGGTCGGGCTGGAGGCGCGCCGTGAGTTCGACCTGGGCGATCTCCGGGAACGCCGCCGCTTCCTGCTGCCCTTCGTGGCCGGGCTGGTCGGGATGGCCGTTCCGGTGGGCATCTACCTGCTGATCGTCGGTGGCGGACCCGCCGCCCACGGTTGGGGCGTGGCGATGTCCACCGATACGGCGCTGGCCCTCGGTCTGCTTTCCGTGGTGGGACGCAATGTGCCACAACGGGTTCGGGTGTTCCTGCTGACGCTGTTCGTGGTCGACGACGTGGCCGCTCTGATCGTGGTGACCGTCGTCTACAGCGACCCGGTCCAGGCCGCACCACTCGCGGTGGCCATCGTGTGCGTGCTGGCCATCGTCGGCGCGCGAGCCGCGGGCGTGCGGTTCGGCGGCGTGTATGCCGTGCTCGGGGTCATCGCCTGGGTGGCGCTGCTGGCCAGCGGGGTCGACCCGATCGCCCTGGGTCTGGTCATCGGCCTGGTCACCAGCGCGTATTCGCCGTCCCGGACCGATCTGGAGAAGGCCAGTGGTCTGTTCCGCCTGTTCCGGGAGCAGCCGACACCGGAACTGGCCCGGTCGGCGGTGGTCGGCCTGACCACCAGCCTGTCGCCCAATGCCCGCCTGCAGAAGATGTATCTGCCCTGGGCCAGCTACGTGATCGTGCCGCTGTTCGGTCTGGCCAACGCCGGCATCACCCTGTCCAGTTCGTTCCTGACGTCGGCCTACGCCGCACCCATCACGATGGGCATCATCATCGGGTACGTCGTCGGCAAGCCGGTGGCCGTCATCGCCACCTCGTGGCTCGTCGAGCGGTTGAGCACCGGTCGGCTGCGACCCGACGTCGGCTGGGCGGCTGTGGCCGGCAGCGGGACGATCGCCGGCATCGGGTTCACCGTCTCGTTCGTGATCGCGGCCCGTGCGCTCGACGGGGAGGAACTCGCGCAGGCCAAGCTCGGGGTGCTGTCCGCCGGCGTGCTGGCCTCGGTCGTGACCTGGGTGGTCTTCCGCGTCACCGCCGCACTGCCGGCCGCTCGGAAGGCGAGGGCGCTGCTGGGTGACGCCGACCAGCTCATCGACCTGGCCACCCCCGTCGACTCCGAATGCGACCACATCCGGGGACCTCAGGACGCTTCGGTGACGCTGGTCGAATACGGCGACCTGCAGTGCCCGTACTGTGGCCAGGCGGAGCCGGTGGTGCGAGCGCTGCTCAACGATTCCGACCTGCGGTACGTCTGGCGTCACCTGCCGCTGACCGACGTGCACCCACAGGCTCAGCTGGCCGCTGAGGCCTCGGAGGCGGCCGGCAGCCAGGGCAAGTTCTGGGAGATGCATGACCTGCTGCTCACCCGTCAGGACAACCTGAAGCCATTGGACCTGGTCGGCTACGCCCGGCAACTGGGTCTCGACGTCGATGATTTCCATCAGCAGCTGATGCACCACGACTATGCGGCCCGGATCGCCCAGGACGTCGAGTCCGCCGACTCGAGCGGGGTATCCGGAACGCCGACCTTCTTCATCAACGGCCAACGCCACTTCGGTGCCTATGACATCGAGACGCTGAGCGCTGCGATCAAGACCGCGCGGGCCAGGGCGGCCATCCGAGCGGCGGCCGGCGCGGGTCGATGAGCCCCGTTCACCCCCCGGCGCATACTGGAATATGTACGAGGCGACCAGCGCTATACGGTGTACAGCGCTCGACGGAGAGCTGAGCGAAGGAGCATCGGAATGACACAGGCAACACAGAAGGCCATCCTGGCGGGTGGCTGTTTCTGGGGCATGCAGGATCTCATCCGCAAGAGGCCGGGCGTGGTCAGCACCAGGGTCGGCTACACCGGCGGAAACACGCCCAACGCGACCTACCGCAACCATGGCACCCACGCCGAGGCCATCGAGATCACCTACAACCCGGACCAGACGTCGTACCGGGACCTGTTGGAGTTCTTCTTCCAGGTGCATGACCCGACCACCAAGAATCGGCAGGGCAACGACATCGGGCTCAGCTACCGATCGGCGATCTTCTACGAGGACGACGAGCAGAAGCGCATCGCCGACGACACCATCGCCGACGTCGAGGCTTCCGGCCTGTGGCCGGGCAAGGTCGTGACCGAGGTCGCGCCGGCCGGCCCGTTCTGGCTCGCGGAGCCGGAGCACCAGGATTATTTGGAGCACTACCCGAACGGCTACACCTGCCACTTCGTGCGGCCCAACTGGAAGCTCCCACGGCGGGCGGACAAGGTCAGCCAGTAACCCTGGCGAGATAGCTCGCCCAGTCACGATCTGCGACCGGCCCTCCGCACGGAGGGCCGGTTTCGCGTATTGGCCGAAGGGAATCTTTTCAAGGTCAGGCGGTTATCAACCGTGGTATGGCGGGTTTGCGAAAAGGGAGATTCATGGCCAAGATCTGGTTCATCACCGGTGCGTCAAAGGGTTTCGGGCGGGAATGGGCGCAAGCTGCACTCGACCGCGGCGACAAGGTCGCGGCCACGGCGCGCAAGCTGGAAACGCTCGACTCGCTGGTCGAGGTGTACGGCGAATCGGTGTTGCCGATTCAACTCGACGTGAACGATCGCACGGCAGATTTTGCTGCCGTTCAAACGGCTGCCGAGCACTTCGGTGGCCTCGACGTCGTCGTCAACAACGCCGGGTACGGGCACTTCGGCATGATCGAGGAGTTGACCGAGGAAGAGGTGCGGGCGCAGCTCGAGACCAACTTCTTCGGGGCCCTATGGGTGACCCAGGCGGCGTTACCGATCATGCGGGCGCAGGGATCCGGCCACATCATCCAGGTGTCGAGCATTGGCGGGATCAGCGCGTTCCCCACCGTGGGTGCGTACCACGCGTCGAAGTGGGCCCTGGAGGGCTTCTCGCAGGCCCTGGCCCAGGAGGTCGCCGGATTCGGCATCAACGTGACCCTGGTGGAGCCGGGCGGTTTCTCCACCGATTGGGCCGGCCCGTCCTCGGTGCACAGCGATGAGATTGCGGCCTACGCGGACATCCGCGAGGCCCGGAACAAGTCCAGGGCCGCTGCGAGCGCGGGCGATCCCACCGCCACCCGCGGTGCGATCCTGAAGGTGGTCGACGCCGACAAGCCGCCGCTACGAATCTTTTTCGGCAAGGCGCCACTCGGCATCGCGACTGCGGACTACGAGTCGCGGCTGGCCACCTGGAACGAGTGGCAACCGGTCTCGATCGAGGCGCACGGAGCCTGACCGTTCGGCCTGACCCGACAAAAACGAAGCGGCGCAACCGAATATCGGTTGCGCCGCTTCGCTGTTCAGCCCGCTGGGCCAGCCGGGGTCGCGGTCAGCGTCCGACTGCGCCGGTCTGCAGCGAGGTCTGCGGACGTGACTGCAGGACCTGCGCGTCACCCAGCGGTAGGTAACTGTCGACCGTGGCGAAGCGCATCTTCTTGGTGTGTTCGAGGGTGTCCTCGATCAGCATTCGGTTGGTTCGGATCAGATCCGCCGTGATGCCGATGATGACCGACAGGAAGGCGACGATCAGCGAAACGGCACCGACCAGGATCGACTGCAGATGGCCTTCTCCGTCGCCGATCAGCTGGAGAATGCCGTAGCGGACGAAGAAAAACGCCCCGAGCAGGCCGAAGAGGCCGGCGAAGAAGGAAAAGATCGCCCATGGTCGATACATGATGTATGACCGGATGATCGCTCCGGCGGACTTCATGATGTGTTCGCGCATCGAGCCGAACAGGCGCGATTCGCGGGTCTTGGGGTTGGTGACGACCGGGACGCTGACGATCTTCAGCTTCTTGTTACCGGCCTGGATGATCGTTTCCATGCAGTACGAGAAGCGGGTGATGGTGTTCAGCAGCATCAGGCTGTCCCGCGAGTACGCGCGGAACCCGCTGGCCGCGTCCGGCAGGTCGGTCCCCGCGGCCCGGTTGACCACGCTGCTGCCGAAGTTCTGCAGCTTGACCTTGATCTTCGAGAAGTGCTCGACCAGGTGCACCTGGCGGTCGGCGATGACGATCTCGGCTTCCCCGCGGATGATCGGCTGGACCAGGTCGCCGATCCGCTCCTGCGGATACTGGTTGTCGCCGTCGGTGTTGACCACGATGTCGGCGCCGAGTTCCAGTGCCCGCTGCACGCCGTCGTGGAACGACCGACCGAGGCCGCGGTTGCGGGCATGCCGGACGAAGTGCGTCACGCCGTGCGCCTTGGCGACCTCGACGGTCCGGTCGGTGGAGCCGTCGTCGATGATCAGGACGATGATCTCCGCTACCCCGGGGATCTCCTTCGGGATGGTGGAAAGCACCATGCCCAGCGTGTCCTCCTCGTTGAGGCAGGGGACCTGGACGACCAGTCGGACGCCTGGCCGGGCGTCGCCGGCTGAGTCAGAGGTGTCGGCGTCCGGGACAGCCGGAGCAGCCAAGGGCGCCTGACCTGCGTCGACGGCCGGCCACCGACGGTCGACGTCGGTGACGGACTGGGCATCGGTCGCGCTCATGAATTTGCTCCTGCTCTGCCGCGGTGTTCTGGCCGGGCCGTTCCGTCAGTGACAGATCGGCCCCGGGGATCCCGGGACGTGGGTGGTGATGGTCCGGCTGCAGCCGGACGTCAGGCGGTGATGGAATGCGGTTCGGCTCGTTGCCGGTGTTGAGGCCTACCACGAAAGGGTAAACCGATCGGGCCCCTGAGCTGGTATCGCAAGGCACCCGGGAGGCTGTGATCTGGGCGGAACCTGGTATACGACGCGAGCGCCTCGGGCCGTGGGCGACCTTTGTTCGCCGAGGAACAGCGCCTGTCATCGTCAACTGTACCGATCGGTCTTTTTTGCGGGTTGTGCCGAAGTTCGCGGGCCGACGTCCATACCCGTGAACCGCGGGTGTCGGCTACTCGTGGCAGGTTGGACTCATGACAGCACCCGGACCCAAGGCCGACCTGCACCGCTACCTGCAGATCGCGCGCGATGCGCTCTTGTGGAAGTTGGAGGGGCTCTCCGAGTACGACGTACGTCGGCCCATGACGCCCACTGGCACCAACCTCCTCGGCCTGGTGAAACACGTTGCGAGCGTCGAGGCGGGGTATCTGGGCGATACCTTCGGGCGACCGTTCGACGAGCCGCTGCCCTGGTTGGACGATGACGCCGAACCGAACGCCGACATGTGGGCCACGGCTGATCAGTCGCGCGAGCAGATCGTGGCCCTCTACCGGCGGGTCTGGGCCCATTCCGATGCCACCATCGAGGCGCTCCCGCTCGACGCGGCCGGACGGGTGCCGTGGTGGGGCGACAAGGGCGACGTGACGCTCCAGCGCATCCTGCTGCACATGGTCTCCGAGACCGACCGCCACGCCGGCCACGCCGACATCGTGCGGGAGCTCATCGACGGCGCGGCCGGCCTACGGGCCGACAACGACAACTTGGCCCCGGGTGACCAGGCCTGGTGGACCGGCTACCGCGATCGCCTCGAGGCGGTCGCCCGCACGGCAGGCCAGTAGCCCGCTCGCGCGCCGGCCCGTGGCCGCGTCCCGGTGGCTTACCGGTCGCGTGGGGTCAGCAGAAGCCAGGTTGCTTACGGCTAGCGTAAGCACCATGAGCAACGGTCAGAACTCGCTGCGACGTTCCACCGTCGCGGTTGGTGCCGGGCGGCCGGCGGCCGTCCCCGGCGATCCGATCAATACCGGGATCAGCTTGTCGGCCACCTTCCACGCGGGCACCGAAGCCAACTATCTGCGTCAGGGCGGAAGTGAGATCACCCGGGCGTTCGAGGCCACCCTCGGCGCGCTGGAGGGCGGTCGGGCGCTCGGCTTCGGATCCGGCATGGCCGCCGCGGCGGCGGTGATCGAGGGTCTGGTGTCGGGCAGCGTGATCGTCGCCCCGACCCAGTGCTACTCGGGCACCAGCCTGTTGCTCGACGAGCAGCAGCGGCTGGGTCGTGCCACCGTCCGTCGCGTTGACATCAGTGACACCGCAGCAGTTCTGGCGGCGATCGCGACAGATCCCGCACCGGGACTGCTGTGGGTGGAGAGCCCGACCAACCCGACGTTCGGCGTCGCCGACCTACCCGTGTTGGTGGATGCAGCGCATGCGGCGGGTGCACTGGTGGCCGTCGATTCGACGTGGAACACGCCGATGGTGTTGCGGCCCTTGGAGTATGGCGCCGACATCGTCATGCACTCGGCGACCAAATATCTGGCCGGCCACTCCGACGTGTTGATGGGTGCGCTGGTGGCCGCCGCCGATGACGTCTGGGCGGCGCTGAAGCTGCGGCGGGACCTCGGCGGCGCCGTGCCGGGCGCGCTGGAGACCTACCTGACGCTGCGCGGCATGCGCACGTTGGCCGTGCGGATGGATCGCGCGCAGGCCAACGCCTTCGAGCTGGCCCGGCGGCTGAACGATCACCCGCACGTCGCACGCGTGCTCTTTCCCGGCCTGGCTACGGATCCGGGGCACGAGCGGGCGACTCGACTGCACGATGGATATGGTGCGATGATCTCCTTCCTCGTGCAGGGCGGGGCCGCGGCGGCTGACGAAGTCTGCGAACGTGTCGCTGTCATCACCCACGCCACGAGCCTCGGCGGAGTTGAATCGTTGATCGAGCGTCGAGCGCGATATTCGGTCGACGCGGCAAACGGCACCCCGGAGAACCTGCTTCGATTCTCCGTCGGGATAGAAGACGTCGAAGATATCTGGAACGACCTAGTGCAGGCCCTCGGAGGCACGACATGATGTTCGGCGATGTCATCGCCGACGTCGGTAAATGCCTTGACATCGCCGGGGTGATCGCCATCGTGGTCGGCGCCATCGCGGCCACGGCCAAGGCCGCGGTGGGCGCCAGCAAGCACCGTCCGGGCATCTATCGGCTATTCCGTCGGCAACTCGGCCGATCGGTCCTGCTCGGACTCGAACTACTGGTGGCGGCCGACATCATCAGGACGGTCGCCCTCACCCCCACTCTGGAAGGTGTTGCGGTCCTTGGCGCTATCGTGCTGATTCGAACATTCCTCAGCTTTTCTCTGGAGCTGGAGATCACCGGTCGCTGGCCGTGGCAGAAGCCACCAGAGGTTATGGATCCCGAAAACACGTCGCTCTGAGGCCATTTGCCGTGTTCATGCCGATGTGCGAAATTTGCGGGTCTAACAAACTATGGACTTGCCGAACCCGGCGGTTGTAGCGTCCGCAGTGGCTCATCGATGACGCTGAGCCACCCATCGGATTTGGGGCTGCCAGATGAGAATTCGTCAATCGGGTGCGATCGCCGCCGTTGCTGTCCTGGCCGCCGGTCTATTGCTGTTGCCGCCCGTCTCCCGCCACCGGTGACGCGGGGACGACGCGTCAGCTTCCTGCGATGCGCGCGATGATGGCATCGCTGACCGCCGCAGGCTGGGACTCGGGCAGCCAATGCCCGGCTTCGAGAACGACAAACCGGTAGTCCGCACTCACGTGCGCGCCCGTGCGTTCTGCGGCCACCTGACCCAACGCGAAATCCGTACGGCCCCAAACATAGGTGGTCGGCACGGTAATGGTCCCGGTCTTCGTCCCCAAGGAGAATGGCAATCCTCGATACCAGTTCAAGGCACCGGTCAACGAGTCGTCGGTGCTCATGGCCCGGGCGTAGTCCTGCGCCATCTCGATGGCGAGCCCGCTGCGGTGCAACTGCCGAGCGAGCGACGTGCGCATCATCCGTTCGGGCACCACGGGTAATTGGAAGAACAACATGTACCACGACTTCCGAGCCTGCGAACTACGCACGAGCGACTCGCCCAACGCCGCTGGATGTGGCGTGGACAGCACGGTCAACGACTTGATCCGATCGGGCCACAGTCCGGCCACCGCCCAGGCGACCGCGCCACCCCAATCGTGCCCGACCAGATGGACGCGTTCGACGCCCAGTGCGTCGATCAGCGCAACCACGTCGCCGACCAGTTCGGCCATCCGGTAGTTACGCCGCGGGCCTGGGCGGGCGGTTCCGGTGTAGCCGCGCTGGGTGGGGATCACGGTGCGGAATCCGGTCACGTTCAGCCGGGCGGCAACCCCGTCGTAGGACGACGCCGTCTGCGGAAAACCATGCAGCAGCACGACCGGCTCGCCGGCGCGTGGGCCGGAGTCGAGCACCGGAAAGACGAGGCTCCCGCGGGTGAAGTGGTCCACGTCGGAGAATCCTAGCGAGGAGCCGACAGGCGGCGCAGCCAGGGCTCGGCGCATCGTCAGCCATTTGTCGGCCAGGTCGAGCCGATGTGGTCGCGCACGGTCACCAACCTGCGGACCCGCCCACCAATGGACCAAACCCATTCTCCGGTAGAAGATCTCGAGTAGCGGCGACCGAGGAGCCGCACTAGGGTCGAGTGATCAACATCAATTCAGCATCCATCCATCGTCCCCAATCCAAGCCGATCCCCCCATCGCTGTGGGTCGATCAAACGCCGTGGGTTGATCGAATGCTGTGGGTTGATCAAACGCTGTGGGTTGATCGAACGTTCGAGGCGACGATGAATGTGCTCGATCATTTCACCGGCCTGAAGGGTAGGAAACGCACCGCATGTTCACAGGGCTTCCGCACCGCAGAAGAGCAGCCATCAGCCGTCGAAATCAGGCAAGAATTCACGTCTTCCGGAAATTCGCCGTCATTTCTGTCGCGCTGGCGACCGCGATATCACTGACCGGAACGGCCGGAGTGGCCGGCGCGGCGTCGCCGCCGGCGAGAGCGGCTGTCGTGACGGCCGCAGCCGCAACGCCAGATTTCGGGCCCAACGTGCGGATCTTCGATCCGTCCATGTCGACCGCTGCCATCGAGGCTGCCGTCGGCGCCATCTCGGCCCAGCAGATCGACAACGAGATGGGCACAGCCAGGTATTCGCTGCTGTTCAAGCCCGGCGTGTACGGCACCGCAACCGATCCACTCATTCTCCAGGTCGGTTACTACACGGAAGTTGCGGGACTCGGTCAGTCGCCCACCGATGTCACCATCAACGGTCACGTGGACGTGTACAACCGCTGTATCACCACCGACAACTGCATAGCATTGAACAATTTCTGGCGGTCGATGTCGAACCTGACGATCAATGTCGTCAATGCTGCGTCGATGACCGACTGTCGAAAAACCGGCGAATTCTGGGCCGTGTCGCAGGCTTCGCCGATGCGCAGGGTGAATATCAACGGCAACCTGACTCTGATGGACTACTGCACCAATGGTCCTCAGTGGGCGAGCGGCGGTTTCATTGCCGACTCGAAGACCGGACCGATCACCAACGGCTCCCAGCAACAGTTCCTGGTGCGGAACAGCGCCATCGGCCCCTGGTCGAACGGGGTCTGGAACCAGGTCTTCTCCGGCGTGCCAGGAGCGCCCGCGCAATCGTTCCCCTACGCGCCGGACGGCACCACCCTGCAGCCCTACACCACGCTGGCGGCCACCCCGAACAGCCGGGAGAAGCCCTACCTCTACCTGGATTCGTCGGGCAATTACAACGTCTTCGTGCCCAGTGCCCAGGCCAATTCCTCAGGGCCCACCTGGGTCAGCGGTCAGACACCGGGTCGGGCGGTACCGCTCGCGGACTTCTACCTGGCCAAGCCCACCGATTCGGCCACGACCATCAACGCGCAACTCAGCCAGGGCAAGAACCTCCTGCTGACGCCAGGGGTATACAGCGCGGACCAGACGATCAGCCTCAATCACGCCGACACCGTACTGCTCGGTATGGGTATCGCCACTGTGACGTCGACCGGCGGAGCTGTTCCGGTCAGTATCGGTGACGTCAAGGGCGTCGTCGTGGCCGGCATCATGATCGATGCCGGGACCGTCAACTCGGCCGCGCTCATGACGATCGGCTCGACCAGGGCGACGGGCGCACCGCACTGCGGCAGCTGCAGCGATTCAGCGGACCCGACCACGCTGAGCGACGTATTCTTCCGCATCGGTGGCCCGCACATCGGCAAGACAACGCTCGGTCTGGTGGTCAACAGCGACAACGTCATCCTCGACGACATCTGGTCGTGGCGCGCCGATCACGGTGTTGCGGGCAGCTTCGGCTGGACGGTGAACACCTCCGACACCGGCCTGGTGGTCCATGGCGACAACGTGACGGCCACTGGTCTGTTCGTCGAGCATTTCGAGAAATACAACGTCATCTGGGACGGGGAGAACGGCAAGACCGTGTTCTTCCAGAACGAGATGCCCTATGACCCGCCGAATCAGGCGGCCTGGCAGCACGATGGCGTGCTGGGCTGGGCGGCGTACAAGGTGGCCGACACGGTCAAGACGCACGAACTGTGGGGCGGCGGCAGCTACATCTACACGAACGTCGATCCGTCCATTCATGCCACCAGAGCCTTCGAAGTTCCCGTCACGCCGGGAGTTCGCTTCCACGACCTGCTGACCGTGCAACTGCTGGCCGGGCTCATCGACCACGTCATCAACGACACCGGCGCGGTGACGCCGGGCCCGGTCGCCGCGCCGAGTTTCGTGATCAACTTCCCCACCGGGGAGACCCCGCCGCCCTCGACGACGCCCACCACACCGACCACTACAACGGTCCCCACTACACCGACGACACCGACTCTGCCCACCACATCGACTCTGCCCACCACACCGACACTGCCCACGACGCCGTCAACGCCAACCACGCCGACGACCAGTGGTCCGACAACGTCGACCGGCGCGGGACCCAGCAACCTGCGGTCCAGCACCACCAGTAACAGCGCCACCCTGACCTGGACGGGCGATCCCACGGCGAGCTACGACATCCTCCGCGGCGAGACGGGGGTCAAGATCGCCAGTGTGCGGGGCAACACCTTCACCGATGGCGGCTTGAACGCGAACACGCCCTACGTGTATTCGGTCCGTGGTTCAGGGGTGACCACACCCCAGATCACCGTGATACCAGGTAGTTCAGTGACCACGGCCAGTACCGCACCCACGACGCCCACGGACTCCAGCCCACCCTCGACCGGCATCACACCGACCCCGACCCCGCCGCCGGCCGGCACCCCGTCGAACCTGCACCAGAGTGGGCAGACCAGCTCCAGTCTGACGATCAGCTGGTCGGGCAGCCCCACCGCCAGCTACGACATTCTCCGCGGCGAAGGTGGAGCCAGGATCGCGACCGTGGTGGGTACTTCGTTCACCGACATCGGCCTGCTCGGCAACACCCCTTACGTCTATTCCGTACGCGGGACCGGAGGGACCACGCCGCAGCTCACGCTACGGATACAGTAGCTTCGGCGAAACGACACCAAGAGGCCCATCACAGGCCAGACGGCTTGCCCAGCAGTGCATCGCGTCCAAGTGCAAGTCCGCCAACGGCAATGGCGGCATCACCGCAGGTGCCGACGACGACGTCGATCGCCCGGTAGGCGATCGGCGTGACGCGATGCGCGAGGCGCTCCCCAATGCCACCCGCCAGCGCCACGCCGGCTGAGCCGAGTCGGGAGTCGACGATGACTGCGTCCAAGTTCAACAGTCCGCACACGGACGCCAGCGGTCGGCCCAGTCTTCGTCCGAAGTCGTTGAGAATTCGTAGCATGGCCGGGTCTTCGTGCTCGGCCAGGAGTTCGATATCCGGGAACGTCATGGGCTCCCCGTACAGCAAACCGATCTTGTCGACCAGAAAGGGACCCGGTTCGAAAGTGGTCAAGCAGCCCCGATTTCCGCAGATACATTGCAGGCCCTCGTCGGCAATGCTGACGTGGGCGAGCTCGCCGGCTATCCCCGTCGCGCCGCGAAACAGAGAACCATCCAGGACGAAGCCGGCGCCCAGACCTTCCTTCAGCGAGAGATGAAGCATGGCGGAATGGCCGCGACCGGCGCCTGCGTGCGCTTCGCCGTAGGCCGCGAGATTGCCGTCGTTCTCGACCAGAACCGGGTACCCCAGCAACTCGCGGAGGCGTGCGGCCGGATCCTCCAAGAGCCACTGCGGAACCCACTCCGGGCCGCCCGGTGAGTTGCGCAGCCCAGACCACGCCACAAAGACCGGCTGGGCGCCACGGTCACTACGCAACGGCAGTGGCAGTGAGACGACAAGGAAAGCGGGTGGCCGGTTCTCGCCGAATCCGCGGGCCGTCAGCTCCGCGGTCAGGACCTGGCCGATTTCTTCCAATTCGGATGTGAAGGTGATCGGCAGCGTCGCGAGTTCGAGTCGGCCGTCGACGCGCAGCGAAAGAACGGATCCGCGCCGGGCCAATTCGAGGACGACGACGTCGGCCGGGTCGGTCAGCGTCAGCAGGACCGCGGGCCGGCCTACCGGTCGGGCCCGGTCCGTGCTGTCCGCGAGTTCGCCGACAATCCCGCGCTGGATCAGTCCATGCATGGTGTTGACCACGGTTGTCCTGGCCAGACCGGTACGCGTACCGAGTTCACCCCGGCTCAGCGGTCCGTTGCGGCGGAGTTGATCGATCAGGTACTGCTCGACCAACCACGCGGAGGTCGACGGTTGCGCATCAGGCATCGTCCGAGGCTAACCGGTACATGGTGCACTCACCACCGTTTGCTGCGGCGAGCGCAGACCACCGTCAAGCACGGAGCCCGCGGCCCCACCGAGTGGTGGGACCGCGGGCCGTCGGGTGCGGGCGGATCAGGTCAGGCGGAGGCTGACCGTCGCGGCCGCCGACGCATTACCGAGCCGGTCGACGCCGCTGCTGGTCAGACGCAGTGTGCCGGCAGCGATTCCGTGGACGGTGGTCGCCCACTTTCCACCGGTCACGGCGACCCTGATCTTCTTCGCTTTCGCTGTTGCGATGGCCTGCGTCGCAACCTTCGTCCAGGTCGAGCCGTTGTAGAAGTAGTAGGCAGCGCCTCTCTTCTCGGTCAGCGAGACCGCGACCGTGGCTGGTCCGGAGCCCGCATCGGTGGCCGTGCCGGCGACCTTGGTCCAGGATGCGGCCTTGGTCGGCTTGGCCGGCGGCACGATCTTGACCACCGGCCCGGTCTTGTCGATCGTGACGGTTGACTTGGCGGAGGTCTTGCTACCACCGAGGACCAACGCGTCCTTGGCGACTGCCCGCACCGACAGCTGGTGCGTGCCGGTGCTGAAAGCCAGTGCCGCAGTGGTGGTTCCGGCGGGCGCCGTCTTGATCACCGTTGCGCCGTCGAGCACCTGGTAGCTGCCGAGCGACCCGGCGGGGGTGGATGCGGTCCACTTCAACCCGACCGTCCCCTTGGTGTAGGTGACGGCGCCGACCTTCACACCGCCGGTGACGGTCACCGCCGGTGCCGAGAGCGCCGGCCTGCTCACCTGCAGCGTGGTCGCGGTGGTCGGCTGCATGCCCAGATCGTTGTCGAACACGGCGCGGATCTGGCTGCCGTTGTCCTCGGCGGTAGCGACGAACGACAGCGTGCCGGCGGTTTCACCGGTGATGTCGTTCCAGGTGGTGCCGCTGTCGGTGCTGTTCTGCCAGCGCACCGTCGGGGTCGGCGTTCCGTTGGCCGTCGCGGCCAGATTGACCGTCCCGCCCACCGAAACCTTGGTGACCGGAGCCAGATCGGTGGTGATGGCCGGGGCCACGACGGTGGCCGGAATGTTCTTGGTCACCGATTCGACCAGGTTGTCCGAGGCTGCTCCCAGGCTGACAGTGCGGTCGCCGGTACCCAGGACCCACTTCTGGGCGACGGTGTCCCAGGCCGAGAGCTGTTGGTTGTCCACGTGCAGCGTTTCGGTTTTCGACGCGCCGGCGGCCAGTTCGACGTGGTCGAACTGCACCAGTTTGAGCGCCGACTGCTGGAACCCGGAGGTGACCAGGCCGTCGGCGTTGTAGACGGGTGCGGCCAGATCGGGCGACGCGCCGAGATAGATCTGCGGCGAGGTGGCGCCGTCCTTGGCTCCGGTGTTCTTGACGGTCAGCGTGACATCGAGGCCGCCGTCGGAGGCATTCTTCGCCGATAGTCCGGACAAGGCGAATGTGCTGTAGGACAGGCCATATCCGAAGGCGAACAGGGGTTGGTAGTCATTGGTGTTGGCCGCCGGATCGGTGTACCAGCGGTAGCCGACATCGACACCATCCGACCATTTGATGGTTGGTGTGGCCTCGCCCGGGTCCTGGCTACCGGTGGTGCGTTCCAGGTGACCGGTGAATGGAGTGTTGTTGTCGTCGATCGGGAACGTCATCGGCAACTTGCCCGACGGATTGACGACGCCGTACAGCAGGTTGGAGGTGGCGGTGCCACCTTCCTGGCCTGGGTACCACATCTCGAGCACGGCGTCGACGCTGGACAGCCAGGGTGCGACCGCAACGGCGGTGCCGGAATTGAGGACCACCACGGCCTTGTGACCGGCAGCGCGGGCTGCGGCGCCGACCGTCTGGATCAGGGTGACCTGGTTGGCGTTCAGGTTCCGCAGGGCTGCCGTGGTCGAAGAGTTCGGGCCTGCGCCGGCGGCCACGCCCGGGCTGGAATCGTCGACGAAGATGACTGTCTCGTCAGCGGTCTGGGCTGCGGTGACGGCCTTGGCGATGTTCTGGTTCAGCGGCGCCCAGGCAAAACGCACCGTCGGGGTGGTGGCTGCCGTCAGCACCGGGTTGTAGGTGAAGGTGACCTGGTGCAGGCCGGCCGTCAACGGCAGGGCGACGCCGGTGTTGTCCTTCCCCAGATACTGCCCGTTGGAGGCGACAGTCGAATCCGGGAAATCGTTCTGCAGGATGTTGCCGCCCGGGTTGGCCAGGGTTCGGATGGTGCCGTCCACCGACAGCGTGACGGCGCCGGAGCTGGCCTGGGTGACGCCGCCGTTGTAGGCGGCGGGATTGCCGGAGTCGGTGCCGTACGGGCGCTGCAACAGCAACTGGTAGGTGTCGTCGGTGGCGACGTTGATATACCCCGTCCAGCTGTACTTGTTGCCGCGCAGCAGGTTCGTCTGCTTGCCGTCCAGGACGGCATCCGTCGACGTGGTCACCACGTTGTTGACGTCGGTGGTGGTCCTGGTCAGTCCGGGCGTAGCGGTTGCGTCATTGGTCGTCTGCAGACTGGCTGTCGGAATGGTGGTGCCGATCCAGTCGACACCTGGTGCCGAGACGATGTTGCCCGTGCCGACCGCGGTCTGCATCGCCTTGAGCGGCGTGAAGTTGGTCCGGTCGCCGTAACCACGGGCCCGCTCGCCGCCGGGGCTGGCCGGCATCAGGGTTGCGGTCGGGCCGACCACGGCGATCTTGGCCGTCTTCGAGAGGGGGAGGGCATTGCCGCTGTTCTTCAGCAGCACGCCCGACTTCTCCGCCAGGGACAGGGCGACGGCCGAACCAGCGGCCTTGTCGACGTTGGTGCTGTTGTCCGTGGAGGCCACGTTGCCGTGCTGGGGAACGTCGGACTGGTAGGCGGCCGGGATCTTGCTGTTGTCCAGCAGACCGAATCGCTCGTCCTCGTAGACCATCCTGGCCACGGCGTTCTGCGTAGCCGCGGCGTAGGCCGGGTCGTACGACGACGAAGTGGTGTCGATCAGCGGCTGCAGGTTCGCGACGGAAAGGTTGCTGGTGGCGAACTCGTTGTCCATGCCGGCCAGGATGTCGGAGGTCTTCTTGCTGGCCGTGTAGTCGGAGGTGATGAAACCCTTGAGCCCGAACTGATTCTTGACGATGTTGTTCAAAAGGTTCGAGTTCGAGCAGGAGTAATCCGGGTGATCCTGTTCGCCGACGATCTCGAAGGTGGCGTACGAGCACATCAGCGAACTGACGTTGCCGTCCTGGATGGCGGACTGGGCCGGTGCGAGGTAGACCTCGTGGGCTGCTTGCGAACTGATCAGCGACGGAGTCGACTGAGCCTGGCCGTTGTAGAACGAGACATGCTTGACCTGGGACATCAGGCCCTGGCTCTGAATTCCGTTGATCTCAGCCGAAGCGAATTGGGACGAGACGTAAGCGTCTTCGCCGTTGGTCGTCAAGTTGCGCGACCACGAGGGATAGCGCGCCATGTCGACCTGCGGTCCGTAGATCAGGTCGACATCGGTGGCGATGCCTTCCTTGCCCACCTGCTCGCCCAGTTGGTTGTACGCATCCCGGTCGAAGGAGGAGGCCAACCCGAGGCGGGTCGGGAACGCGGTGGCATCGGCTCGCACGTTGATGCCCAGGGCGTCGGCGTGTCGGACGGGCGGGATGCCCAGTCGCGGAACGCCTGCCAGGTAGCCGGCCTGGCCATGGTTGTCGGGGTCGGTGCCCTTTTCGATGACGGCAATCTCCTCCGCCGGCGTCATCTTCGAGACCAGGTAGGTGACCGTCTTGGTCCACGGCGCGTCGGCGGCCGTTGGCGGTGACACTCCGAACGCGGGAGCAGGTGCCGACGCGGCCGAGGCCGGGACGGCGCTGATCATCGCGACGAGCAACGCAATGCTCACCCCGCCTGCGCCGGCGGCACGGCGAGCCCGGGATGGGCGCCTGCCGCGTCGATGGTTGGAAAGTGTGTGCATGAATCGTCCTCTCTGACGTTTCGCTTCACTTCGGTGCTGTGTCGGGTGTGCCTGCTCAGCCGCCTGTGGGCGCCGTCCATGACGCCTGACCCATGAGGCTGTGTGATCCGCGAGCACCGGAGGGCGTCTGCCCGATCGAGCGTGACCCGGCCCGCCGGAGACAAATGCAGCGTAAAGGGCGGATATGTAACCGTCAATGCCCAAAATATGGCATCCTGCTGGAGTAATTACGTCCAATGTGGGCTTAACTCCACTGGGCTGATGACTGAGCTGATGACTCGGCCGGCGGCTGACTTGATGCATTACCAGCTGATGCGCCATGACGTGAGGAGAGCGGCCATGATCGATCCACAGGCCGAGGTATCGATGGGGGACTCGATCTGGGACCCGATGGGCCCGGCTCGCGAGCGCAGTCGCACCCTGATCTATCACCTGATCCGAGACGTCCCGGGCGTGACGCGGCCGGAGTTGATCAGGCAGACCGGCCTGTCGCGCACCGCGGTCGCACACCTGGTGGGCAAACTCATCGAATCCGGGCGGGTCCAGGAGCAGCACCCCGAGCTCAAGGGGCAAGGGTCGGGCAGCGGTCGTCCAGCCGGGCGGCTCAGCGCGACGCCTTCCGGTTCACCGGTCGGCGCGCTGGATTTCGGCCACAACCACGTCTGGGCCGCGGTTGCTGACGGCAGTGGACAGATCCTGGCCGACGAGCGAATGGCGATCGACGTCGACCAGGCCGCGCCTGACGCCCTTGATCGCTCGACCTCGGCGTTGCGATCCTTGGCGCAGCGACTGGGCGTCGGGCCGCTGGCCTGCGTGGTCGCCGGCATCCCTGGCCCGGTCGACTCCCGGAACGGACTGGTCCAATCGCCGACCATCCTGTCGGGATGGGTCGGGCTGTCGCCGGTTCGGGAAGTGCGGGAACGCTTGGAGCTTCCCGTCTTCATCGAGAACGACGCAGTGTTGGGTGCTCGCGGCGAACTCCGCAAGGGGGCCGGGCGCGGATACCGGGACTTTCTGTACGTGAAGGCATCTCATGGAGTCGGGGCCGGCATGGTGATCAACGGCCAGCCCTACCGCGGCGCCACCGGCCTGGCCGGGGAGATCGGGCACACGCAACTGGCCAACAACATGGAGCTCTGTCGCTGCGGCAACCGCGGCTGTCTGGAAGCGGTCGTGTCGGTGCAGGCCATTCGCCGGCAACTCGCACACACGCACCCTCACCTGGACGCGGCAACGGTCGAGCTCAGCCAGTTGGACGACCCGATCAGCGGACGGATGCTGGGTGAGGCAGGCCGCACCATCGGGCGCGTGCTGGCCGACCTGTGCAACCTGTTCAATCCGGCGGCCATCATCATCGGCGGTGAATTGGGTGCTTCGGGCCCGGCCCTGATCGAAGGGATCCGGGAGTCGATCCTGCGCTTCGCGCAGCCGGCCACCGCAGCGGTGATCGACGTGCGAGCGGCGGAGCTCGGCACCAGAGCGGAGCTCGTCGGAGCGCTGGAGACAGCGGCCATGCTGGTGGCCGACGGGTTGACCGCCTGATCGCCGGGCCGGAGTCCCTGGCATCGCGGTGCCCGGTGATACTGGTCCAGGGGATGGTTCGCAGGCGGAAAGGGGTGGTGGCTCCGATGGAGCGTGAGCCGGTGCTGAGCTCGACGATCGAGTCGGTCGGCTACGACCCGATCACCGCCGTGCTGGAAATCCAGTTCACCCACGGCGACCTGTACGAGTACTTCATGGTCCCGCACTCCACCTATGTCTCGTTTCTCAGGTCGCCCAGCAAAGGCCGCTTCTTCGGCGAGTCGATACGCAGCAGATATCAATTTCGAAAGCTTTGACGCCGTTGGACCGATCGGCCGGCTCGCGTCAGTCGGCCGCTTTATGTATCTGGCCACGCCAGTTCGGTGACCTGGCCGCCGATCACGCCGGCGGTGAGCATGACGGCACCGTCGGGCCGGACGTACAGGTCATATGCACCGGTCGGCAATTCTCCGTAGACCAGGCTGTGGATGATCGAGCCATCGGGCGCGGGGCGCGGCACCACCGCGACATGTGGTGGCAAACCATGGTTGTGGCCGTGTTGGTCCGTGCCGTTGTGGCCGTGGTGGTGTCCCGATGGATGCTCGTGATCCGCGTGGGGCAGGTGCGGGTCGGTGGGGTGGTAACGGTGCCGCCGGTCCGTTCCGGAGGGGATGATCTCGACCTCGAGATCTTCCATCCAAGCCGGCATGGTGACGATGAGTGCACCGATGTCATCGCCGATGTCCAACACCACCGATCCGCCCCCCGCGTGCGGATTCTCCTTGCTGACCATGATCTGCGCGGCCTACGGGGCCGGGACCGGCGGCATCGTGGCGTAGCCGCTGGCCGGCGGCGCCACGTAGGGAAAGGCCGGTAGGAGCGCGGCGTTGGTGTTCTTGGTGCCGTCACGCACAGCATCGCCGGCCAGAATCACGTCCTTCTGGTAGCTCGGATAGGTGAGCGGAAGGGTCAGCCCGGCAAGGGCTCTCAGCTCGATCGTGGTCACGTCGTCGAAAACTCGGCGGCCGTTGGGGAAGCCTGCGGCGTCGCCGCCCAGCACACCCAGATTGTTGATCTTCGCCGGATTCGTGGTCGGCGCTACCGCCAGGTTCAGCCGGAGCAGATCGGCCTCGACGGCCCCGGTGTAGGTGGTGAAAGTGCCGAGCACAGAGCCCGGAATTCCGGTCAGCAGAATGGCGTGCAGATCGGTCCGTGGCTTCTTGGATTTGTTGAATGCGTCGAGATTGGGGAAGGCTCCCGGATACAGCGCCGGTAAAAGGCCGGACAGTTCGGGCTGGTTGACATATTGCGCAAACCGGTGATCCGCACTGGGCGGCAAGGAGTTCCACTTGTCCTTGACCGACATCGGATTGATCACTTCGTTGAACAGCGGGTTGCCCAGCCGGGAGATCTGCACCCTGCCGCCGAACGATCGGTAGGTCCCGGTGCCGGAGTCGAAAACGCGTGCTCGCGACCGATAGGTGGACGACCAGACCCCGATCACCGACGACGAAGCCAAAGGGTTGGTCGGATTGTGGCCACCGGCGGTGAGTGACTTCTTGGGTAGTTGAATGGCGATCGTGTGCACGTTCATTCCCTGGAGGCCGTTCATGCCCTGCATGACGGGCAGGGGGATCAGGTGCGCCGGGTTGAGTGGGCGCAAACCGGCCAGATCGAAGACGCTGCCCAGGTCGACGAAGAACGGATCCGATCGCTGGCCGGCGAAGACCTTGCCGCCGCCCTTCAGATTCTGCACCGCCGCGGCACCAAAGGTCGCCTGGTACTTCGGCGTGCTCCGCGGACCCACATTGCACGGCGGCACCTTGAAGGAGGTGCCCAGGACGGTCGACCAGCAATGGCCGTTGGCCGCTCGCTCGACTCTGGTGACCGAGAACGTCTGGGGTCGATTCCAGTTGGGCGAGTCGATCGAGGTGATCGGTCCGGTGTTGTAGAGAAAGGTTCTCGGATTACGGATGGTGGTCTTGAAGCGAAATTCAAAGCTGATGTCGGCCTCGGCCTTGCCAGAATTGGCCACGTTGATCGTGTAGACGACATCATCGGCGAACTCGCTGAAGTTCGGTCCACCGTAGGGAATCTCGAACGGATTGAAGTTGGCGATCAGGGTGACGGTATCGGGCGCGTCGGGGCTGACGAACGCGTACACGTCAGTGTTGTCGGCGCTCGGATCCTTGGAGATTTCCGGTGCCTCGCGGTGTGAAGACATGGGTGACCTTTCGAGGGCAAGCTGAAGGACGGGCGGGGGCGATACAGAACAGTGGTTGGATCCGCGACGCGTTCAGAGCGAAGCGGTATCCGCCGCATGGACTGCGGTGGCCAATCGGGCAACGAGATCGTGATCGGTGACGACTACCTCTCGACCCTCGATCATCACGGCCAGCTCACCCCTGGAGACGTCGTCGACGTAGGCGACCATCGATCCGGAGGCCGCCGCGGGCAGCGGCGCGGCCGAGACTGGACCGGTCCGCGCCCCGGCGCCGGCCAGAGCGGCCGATTGCGAGGCCGGGACGAGCGAGGCCGCACCGGCGGCGGCTGCCCCGGCCCCGGCGATCTTGAGGAAGCCTCGGCGATTGGCACTGTTCATGGTTCTCCTCGAGGATCTGGTCGACAGCGATGTCGATGTGCAGTTGCCAATGATGGGGTGGGCGTGCCTGGAATCGACACCTATTGGAGCGCAGGCAGAACCATCAGTGATCGACCTGTCGGCCGACCACTCGGACCACTTGGATGACCCGGATGCTCTCTATTCGGAGGATGTGGCAATTCCGGATGGCCGTCACGTCGGGCAGCTACTGGTTTCAGCCGTTCGGCCTAGCGGAGCTCCGATCCTGACCCGTGAACGGGTCACGTACCCCGATGGGCAGCACGTTCGCACGAATTGTCCGCAGGGCATGTCCAGCGTTCGCGTCGGCCACCCGCTGCTCCGTCGTCTCCAGGTGGGCGCGGAGTCTGCGCAGTCCGTCGCGGATGCGAGATTTGACCGTCGGCAGCGGGATTCCCAGCAGGGCGGATACCTCCTGGTAACTGTGTCCGCCGAAGAAGGCCAGCACCACCGACTGCCGTTGCTTCGGGGTCAGCACACCCATGGCTTCCTCGATGGTCCGTCGGTCGAGGCGGGCTGCGACCTCGTCAAGAGGTGGGTTCTCGAAATCAGCGTAGTGAGCGGAGTAGCTGCGGTCTCGTTCACGTGAAGCCTGAACCGACCTGATTCGATCAATCGTTCTGGATCTCGCGATTCCCATGATCCAGGCGCTTCCGGTACCCCGGCTCGGGTCGAACCGTGCGGCCCCGAGCCAGACGGCCAGAAACACCTCCTGGGTGACTTCTTCGGCCAGAGCCGCGTTCCGCATCAGGAGCTGAGCCACCCGGGATACCGGGGTCAGGAATCGGGCGTACAGCAGATCGAAAGCGAAGCGGTCCCCGTCGGCCACGGCGGCCAGAAGTCCTTCGACCGTCTCACCCGAGGTGATCAGGCGGCTATGAATGGCCGGATTGCCGGCTCGCGTGAGTGGTTGATCCACAGTTTTTGTTCGTCGCTCGGCCACTGTCCGGATTGGCCGGATCGGCGCGCAGTTGGTGGCGTACGTCAGTCGGCGGCGATATCGCCTGTGGGGCAACAGGTCCTGATCCGGTCCCCGGCTGTGAGGTCCCCGGCAAGCAAGTGCGGGTAAGGCTGGCGTCCGATATGGTCGTTAGGGGCGTTTCGCGGAACGGTGGAGGGTGGTGGCCACGTGATCGCTGCAATCCCGACCCCGAAGCCCGGTGGCCGCCTCCCGGCCGAGCTGCCGAGCTCAGCCTCCGTGGGCCTGGGCATCGGTGATCACATGCCGAGTGCCGTCTTCGATGATCTCGTCGCGCTCGTCGCCCAACGATTCGGTACCCGGCATGCGGGGGTCTACCTCGTCGTACCCGAAGGTGGGTTGATCGAGGTGGCCGACCTGCTCGACGTCGACGTTCCGGAAAATCAGCGTCCGGCTGCCCGGCGAGTGGTGCCTGAAGTCGAGCGGCTCTGTGCCGGCGTGGTCGACAGCAGGTCGATCCTGGTTCGATCTCCTCGCGCCCTCGAAGGCGCCGTCCTCGAGGACACCGATTCGATCGCGGTCGACGAAGCCAGGTTCTATGTCGGCCTGCCGCTGACTGCCGCCGACGGAACTGCCGTTGGCGTGTTGTGCGCCTGGGACAGCCGTCAGCACGACCCGACACCGGACGACATCCAGGCGCTGGAGCAGTTCGGGCGACACGCGATGACGATGATCGACCTGCACCGGGTGGCGTTCGAGTTGGACGGCGAGCGGGAGGTGCTCACGGCCACCGGCTACCTGCTGGAGATGATCGTCGAGGGGGCCGAACTACCGGTGGTGCTGAACTCGCTGGCGTTGGCCGCCGAGGCTGCGATCCCAGGGACGACCTGCTCGATTCACCTGCTGGAAGGGTCGGTGTTGCGCGATGGGGCCAGCCCGCACCTGTCGGAGTCCTATCGTGCTGCGATCAACGGCCTGCCGATCGGGCCGATGGCCGGGTCCTGCGGGACGGCAGCGCACACCGGCCGGACGGTCATCGTCTCCGACATCGCGACGGATCTGCGGTGGCGGCAGTATCGCGAACTTGCGCTGCCCCAGGGCCTTCGGGCCTGCTGGTCGGTACCGATCCCGGGTCCCAACGGCGACGTGCTGGGGACGTTCGCGTTGTACTACCGGGACATCAGGGTGCCGCGACTCGACGAGTTGGAGCGGTTGGCCAGGTGGGTCAATCTGGCCGAGGTTGCCATCAGCCGTGCGCGTGACATCACGGCCTTGCGGGCGGCCGCGACTCTCGACTCGCTGACCGGGTTGGTCAACCGGACGGCGATCCTGTCCCGGATCGAGTCCGCCGTAGCGGGTTCGGCCGGTCGGCCGGCCGTGCTGTTCGTGGACCTGGATCAGTTCAAATTCGTCAACGACACGCTGGGGCACGCGGCCGGTGACCAGTTCCTGCGAGTAGTCGCCACCCGGCTGGCCAATTGTGCCGGTCTGAACGACACGGTGGCCAGGTTCGGCGGTGACGAGTTCCTCGTCCTGCGTCCTGCGTGCAGCGGCCATGAGGAGGTCGAAGCGCTGGCCCACGAGATCATCGGTTCGCTGCATCGACCGATGACGATCAATGGTCGGACCCTGTCGCTCTCGGCGAGCATCGGGATTGCCCTCCGTCCGGACGGTGCCGACCCACAGCAAGCCGACCCACAGCAAGCCGACCCACGGCATGACGACCCACGGCATGACGACCCACGGCATGACGACCCACACCAGTACGTGGACCTGGTCAGCGACGCCGATCTGGCCATGTATGCAGCCAAGCGCACCGGCCGCAACTCGGTTGCGACCTTCACTCCGGACATGCGGGCAGGGGCGGCGGACCGGCTGAGTCTGGAGGCCGACCTCAACATGGCACTGGCAAACGGCGAGCTGTATTGCGCATACCAGCCCAGCGTCGACATGGGCACCGGGAAGATCCTCGGTGTGGAGGCGCTGCTGCGCTGGAACTCGCCATCCAGGGGAGCGGTCGCGCCTGACGACTTCGTCCCGGTGGCCGAAGAGAGCGGACTTGTCCTCGCGGTCGGGCAGTTCGTCCTGGGGCAGTCGTGCGCTCAGCTGGCTACCTGGCGGGCGGCCGCGCCCGACTGGCGGGATGTGGTGATGTGGGTAAACGTCTCCCCCCGCCAACTCCTTGACCCTGGTTTCGCCGATCGCGTCGACGACCTGCTGGCGGCCGGCAATCTGCCACCCAGCGCACTAGGCCTCGAGGTCACCGAGAGCACGTTCATAGAAGACTCGACGCTCGTCCGGACCAACCTGCTGCAGCTCCGCGGTCGCGGCGTTCACATCGCCATCGACGATTTCGGCACCGGGTATTCATCGCTGGCCCAGCTGGAACATCTACCGGTCGATGTCCTCAAGATCGACCAGCAATTCATTGCGGGAATCGCATCCGGGGGCGTCCATGCGGGGCTCGTCGCCGCCATCATCACATTGGCCAAGACCATGGGTCTGTCGGTGGTGGCCGAGGGAGTGGAAACCGAAGTGCAACGAGACTCATTACTGTCACTGGGATGTCGAGCCGGCCAGGGCTACCTCTGGTCGGCCGCGGTCGAACCCGGCCACTTCGACCTGTCGCTGTTGCAGTTCGCCCGCGCCACGATGACCGGGCGAACCGGTAGGCATCAGGGCCGATAGCTGCCGAACAGTCGCACCACCTGCGGATCGTGATCGCTCGTCTGATTTGCGAACTCGCTGTTGATGTGGATCACCTGGTAGTCAACCGAGCCGGTGAGGTAGGTCCCCGGGGTGACCAGGATGTGGTCCAGTACCTGCGAGATACCTTCGTAGACATAGGTGTACTGCTCGCTGGTCGGCAACGTGGCGATCAGATCGATCAGCAGAGGGGCCCCACGGCCGTCCGCTCGCCCGGTCTTGAGCGCCTTGAGCGCCGGACTGAACTGGTAGTCGTTGAGGTCGCCCAACACCACCGTCTGAGCCAGCGGATTCTTGGCCAGAATGCGCTGGACGAAATTGTGTACCAACGTGGCCTGCTGGAGTCGTTGTACTTCCGACGTCCGGACCGGGTACTGATAGCGTCCGTCGGCGTTGCCGTCGCCGCCCTTGGAGTTGAAGTGGTTCGCCACCACGAAAACCGGAATGCCGTGATAGCGGAATTCGCCGACCAAAGGCTTGCGGCTGGAATTCCAGGCGGCGTTCCCCGGATCGATGCGGCCAGGGGAGAGGGTCAGGGCCGGCCGGCCGAACCCGCCTGTGACTGTGGTACCGACCGAAGTGCGGTCCGCGGTGGCACTGCCGGAATCGACGAAGCTCACCCGGGACGGATTGAACAGGAAGACGTTTCGGATGTTCCCACCCGGCTGGCCGCCATCCGCATCGTTCGTCGGGTCGATCTCGCGGGGCTCGTACCTCGGGCCGCCGGCAGCGACGATCGCGTCGGTGAGTTTGGTCAGAGTCAGGTCGGCCGCGACGGTTCCGCTGTCGGCCGCGCCATCGTTGTCCTGGACCTCCTCCACGGCGACGATGTCCGGGGCGGCCAGATTCTCGACGATCCCGCGGCCGAGCGCGTCGAACTTCGACGGCGGATCGCCGGGTGCGAGATTCTCGACGTTGTAGGTGGCGATCGACAATTGCCGCGCGGCGGGTGGCGTCGCCACCACGGGCTCGGCTCCGCCCGGGGTGACCGTCCCGAGTTGGGTTGCGGCGATGAGGTATCCACCGAACTGCGAATAGTCTACCGGGCCGACCGTGGCACCGGCGTAGTGATCGCCGACGCTGACGTCCGGATTCGCACTCATCGGAACGATCTCCACCCGTCCCGACGGGGTTGCGTTCTCCGCCGTGAGCAAAGTGCCGCCGCGGTAGCTGGCCTTCTGGTCGGGTTTGGTGGTGACGTACTGCTCCCCGTAGGAATCAGTCGGGCCGACCACTCGCGCGTTGTCGACCTCCACCCGCATGCCCTCTCGCGATTCCCAGAAGTCGAGGGCGGAGCGCTCCGGAGTGATCGGCGTGGCCTCGATGTTCGCCCCGCCCAGATCGGGAGCGTATTGGTCGGGCACGCTGGTGGAGGTGACGACTTCCGGGGCGGGAAGTGCGTTGTCGTGACTGAGGTAGCAGATCGTGGGTGCGGTGATCTCGGTGACGGACAGGGTCTGGGCGGTGGCCGGTGCGGCATCCGCGTAGAAGTCAGACACCTTGCCGCTGACCAACACCGAGTCGCCGACGGCATAGCCGGTCGGGGCGTTGTAGACGAACAGACCTTCGCTGGTTGCGGCGTCGCCATCGGCTGCAGGGTCCTGGATGAAGAGCCCCTTGCTGCCCGAATTGCGTACCGCGGTCACGATGCCCGGCACGTCGGCCACCGACGCCCCGTTCAGCGGCGAGACGAACGAGGTGCCCTGGATGTCGTGGATACGGATCTCGCCCGGGGTTGGGTCAAGGCACTGCGGCGGTCCGGCGACCGCTGCATTGACAGTCGCAGGCGTTGGCGCCTGCGCGGTGAAGTCGGCGACATTCGAGTCGGTATCAGGCTTGTCGGCGCGACCCACCGAAGTGGTGTTGGCCGCGGCGGGTGCCGCGCCGCCTTCGGCAATTCTCGCCGCGCCGAACCCGACCAGATCTACCGAGGCGGCCTGACAGGTCGCGCTGTCGGTGCAGGACAGTGGAGCGGCGCCATCCACCAGGGCGACTGTTCCGCCCGTCGCACTCATGTTGATGGTGCCGGTGACTCCGGCCGCCGGCAGATCCGACGTGCCCCCCGTGCCCCCCGAGGCTTCGGCCACCAGGTAGTACGCGCCGGGGGCCAGCGTGCCGGTCAGCGGGGTCGCCTGCCAGGCGCCCGTGCCGGTCGCTGAGTGGTACTGCACCGACCAGCCGTCCAGCATGACTTCGACCGCGCCGCGGTTCTGCAGTTCCACGAAATCGCGGCGAAAGGTCGCTCCCGAGTTGCCCCCGCCGCCGTAGACCTCGTTGATCACCACTCCGGTCGACGGCGTAGCCGAGGCACTCGGCGCGGTGGCCAACAGGCCGCCGGCTGTCAGTGTGCCGACGACGGCTACCAGTGAAAGACCTCGGCGATGCGAACCACGAGAACTCGACTTCAACGGTGCCTCCGGAATTGGTGCGGCCTGGATCTGGCGTCGTCCAGTCTCTCCGGTCCGAGGGAAGAAACTCCATAGCTTCCGGGTGGCAATCGTGCGGCAACAGGGTTAATTCCTGATGACTCTGCGCTATTGCCAGGCCATTTGCTCGAATCCTTCTAATTACTGAGGGTAAATCCGTTTCGTCCCAATCAGCTCGGCTGCTCACCTTTCTCTCGGCGTAGCGCAACGCAAACGCATTCGGACCGAGTTCGAGGATCACGCCGCCGAGTGCAGCCAGGACTATCGCGGTGCGCGGGTGGCTCGACGTGCCTTGGTGCCGGGCGGCGACCCGAGGCGGAATCGGTGACTGGCGAGTACCGGCAACACGACTGCCGACGGGTGCGCGGCGTCGTGCCACACCTGTTGGTCGGCGATCAGCAATTCTGTAGTGCTGCCCCGTGGCGCGCCGGTACCGGGGTTGCGCGCGTAGCGCGGATGGGACCCACTGGACACCTGCACCCTGATCCGATGACCCTTGCGGAACAGGTAGGCGGTCGGCCATAGCGAGACCGTGATGGGCACGGGGTCGTCGGCTCGCATCTCGGTGGCACCGAAGTTGACGCCGACGATCCCGTCGCAGATGTTCGTCGATCGCCCCTTCTTGTCCACGTCGCACAGCCGGACGAACAGATCGGCCGACGGACGGTTCGAGGCGAACCAGATCTCCGCGGTGACCTCACCGACGACCTCCACAGCACCGGACAGTGGACCGGTGGAGAACGTGAGCACGTCGGCCCGCGTTTCGAGTTTCTGCTGATTCTTCGGACCCGCGCCGATCGAAAGAAATGGTCCGCCCACGGACGGTGTCGGGTCGGATGGGTCGTAACGGAATTCGGATGCTGTTTCGTGGGACGGGTCCTCGCCCGAACCGTCGCCCGACGGGGCGGCGGTGGAGAGTGTCCTGTCGGGGTTCAGATGCAGTCGGGTGGCCGGGTAGCCGGTCGGTGGCCAGCTGTCGAAGTCACGCCACGGCTGGGGCGCTCGCTTCGCGATACCCGGTGCAGCGGAGCCCTTGTGGCCGGTTCCCATCAGATACAGGCGAACCGGGGCCCGGGTTCCCGGCGTCCCGCCGCGGGCGTACGGCAGCCCGAAATACAATGCCTCGGCGGCCGCCGCGCCCAGTCCGGCCGGTGAACCGTGCACCCACGGCCCGATGGTCAAGCGCTGCGGTGCCCCGGAGGTGACCGTGGCGGCGTAGTCGCGCAGCTGGTCCGGCAGGAAGATGTCGTACCAACCGCCGACGTAACTGGCCGGCGTGGGCATGGTCGAGACGGCTGCGCTGAAATCGCTGTCGGTCCAGTGCTCGTCGAGCGAGTCGTACTGCAGGCAATCCTGGAAGAACGGCCAACGGTGCCCGGCCAACTGCTGGTCGACCGAATCCCGGGGCAGGGTCAACATGGCCGATTGCAGCTGCTTCTCGTTCCGGCCCAGCGCGGTTCGTAGGAAGGCGCGCGGCTTCTCCTGATTCTCGAGCAGAAAGTTCCACCGCACCAACAGATCCCAGTCGAGCGCATCCGGCCGGATGAACGGCAGGGTCAGCCGCGATGACGTCACGTGCGGCACCATGGCCGCGATCGACTCCGGGATCTGCACTGCCGTCGCCCATTGGGTGTAGCCCAGGTAACTCGGCCCGGCCAGGATGACGGATCCGCCGAACCACGGCTGCTCGGCGAGCCACCGGTAGGTCGCCAAGCCGTCGGTCGCTTCGTCGCGCATCGGCATCCAGTCACCGCCGGACCCGAAGGTGCCGCGACAGCTGACCACCACGGCCTGGACGCCGCGAGCGGCATAGGCCCGCCCCAGCAGATGCAGAAAAGTACCTCGGCCGTACGGGCTCCGCATCAACACGACCGGCTGACCCGAGTGTCCGGTTTGTGCGTACCGCTTGGCCTCGAGCACCGCGCCGTCCGGCATCGCCACCTCGAGGTCGTCGACCTTGATGTCCCTGGTCTGGGCAGGCGGCAGATGCATCACACGTTCGGTCACGAGATCCAGCAGGAGGCTCATCGTCGGAAGTGTGCCACGCCGCCGTATCGCCCGACGGTCAGGTCCACACTGGTGCTGACCAGCAGCTACTCGCCGAATCAGCCGACACCGGCATCGATCAACTTGGTAGTGGCCTTCTTCGCGATGCTGAGCGGGCTGGCCTCACCCGCCGAACTGACTCCCGCTGCGGCGATGAAGGTATATCCGGCCGTCATCGATCCGGAGGTGACGGCGACCAATACACCGCTACCTTCACTGCCGATGACCACGTTCCAAGTCGTGGCGCGATCCCCGCCGACCTGCGCGGTGACGTCCTCGCCCTTGGTGATGGTGACGGGGGTGCCCTCGATCGATCCCTTGGCGCAGCTCAGCCCGGCCACCGCGGTGTCGTAGGCCCGACCAGCGGTCTTGGCGTCGGTGAACAAGCTGACCGACTCCTGGAACTGCAGTGATTTGTTCTTCGTCATGTTGGTGCCGGTGCGCAGGGCGTTCGGGAACAGGGCCGCGGTCGAGGTGCCGCCACACGGGAGGCTGACGGAAGTGTCCTTGGGATCGGGCGGCGTGTACGGGCCCTTGACGAAACCCGTGCCGACCTCGGCTGGCGTCAGCAATGCCGAGTTCATCACCTTGAGCACCTGCACGGCCTCGGCATTGGTGGTGTTGACGGTGACCGCCGGCAGCGGGCTGGACGCCGTTGGTGTCGCTGGTCGCGTCGACGCTGGTGGCGCCGAAGGGTCCATGCTCGGCGTGGCCGACGGTCCCGTCTCACCTGTGGCGGCTTCGGCGGTGGAGATCGGCGCCGAGGAGGCCGCGCTCGATGAACTCGGGGCGGTCGACGAGCCCGAGCTGGGCAAGGTGATCGGAGCTGCCGTCGGGGTGCCGGAGACCGAACTGCACGCGCTCAGCGCAGCGCCGACGACAACGCAGGCGATCGCGAGATTCCTGACCAGAGTCTGCGTCCGGGAGGCCATCGGCGGACTTTACCGCAGCCTTGTTCGCTCTGATCCGCTGAGAGACGGACCGAACCGGTTGGCCTCAGCCTGCGTACGACCTCAGCCTGCGTACGACCGCAGGACTGCGGTGGACAGCCGGGGCCAGGCGGTCCTGGCCCACGGACCGAACCTCGTGTCGGACAGGCTGACGCAGGCCAGCTGCGCCCGCGGGTCGACCCAGAGGAAGCTGCCGGATTGGCCGAAGTGGCCGAAGGTCTCCGGACTGTTGTTCGGGCTGGTCCAGTGCGGGCTCTTGTGATCGCGAATCTCGCATCCGAGGCCCCAGTCGTTTGACCGGTGCCTCCCGAAGCCGGGCACGAAGCCCGACAGCCCGGGAAAGGCGAGAGTGGTTGCCCACTTGACGATTTCGGGCCCGATCACCGTGGGACGGAGAAACTCGTTGGCCAGCTTGATCAGGTCGTCCAATGGTCCGGCGGCGTCTTTCGCCGGTGAGCCGTCGACCACTGTCCGGGTCATGCCCAGTGGGGCGAGTACCCGGCCCTGGAGTTCGTCGTCGAAGGGGCCGCCGGCCCGTTCGGCCAATGCTGCTGCCACCACCTCGAACCCGTAGTTCGAGTAGAGACGCTCGCTTCCCGGCGCCGATACCGGGGCCCCCTCCTCGAACGGGAGCCCGGAGGCGTGGGCCAATAGATGGGCCACGGTGGCACCCGGCGGGCCGACCGCCAGGTCCAGGGTCAGTGTTTCGTCGGCGCAGGCGTCGAGCACCGTCAGCGCGGTGATCAGCTTGGTGACCGACGCCCACCAGAACGTGTCGTTGCCGCCGTCGGTTTCGAAGCGGTCGAGGACTCCCTCCGGTCCGACCACCGCCACCGCCACCCGGCCAACCGGCCAATCGGTTACCTCGGCACGCAGGTCCATAGGTCCGGGAGCTCCTTTCGGTTCGCAGTGGGTCGGCCGGTGACACTTGAGCTTTCCATGCCGGCCGTCTTTCACCCTCGCTGTCCCCGCAGAGCAGCACCGGGCGTAGCCAGGCACACTGGACGGACCAATTTCAGGAGGTCGAGGACATGGAGTCTGTGCGACGGGCTTGGCGCGACGGGGTGACGGTGACCGGCTCGGGTTCGGCGGCTGCCACGGTCGACCAGGTCATGGTGACGTTCGGCATCACGGTGGTCCGGGCTGAGCCAGGTGATGCATTCCAGGCCGCGGCGAACAGCGCGACCAGGGTGCTGGCCATCCTGGCCGACGACGGCGTCGACTCCCGCTCGGTGCGGACGGCCGACCTCACCCTCGGGCCCAAGGTCGACTGGCGCGACAACCAGGAAGTGCTCCTCGGGTATCAGGCCGGTCAGCGACTGGTCGTGCAGCTCACCGGGCTCGCCGGCATGGAACGCATGCTGACCGATGTGGCCGTCGGTGGCGGCGAGGGTGTCCGGATCGACAGCATGTCGCTCACCCCGTCCGACCCCTCGTTCGCCCTCCGGGACGCGCGGGCGGCGGCCTTCTCCGATGCGCTGGCCAAGGCCTCCCAGCTGGCCCAGCTGGGTGGCCGGATGCTCGGCGATCTGCTCTGGCTGGACGAACGGCACGACGCTGCAGGTGGCCCGAGTTACATCGCGGCGAGCCAGCCGCTCTCGATGGGCAAATCGATGCCGATCGCCGCCGGTGACGCCCAGGTCTTCGCATCAGTGACCGCGCACTGGAAGTTCGCCGGCGAACCTCGCTAGCGTGCCGCGGCGTCCAGGGTGCGGAACCCACGGTAGGAGCGCCAGGTTCCGCCCGCGGTGATCCGGTCCAACACGGCTCGCTGCAACCTGGTGTCCCGCGGAAGGTCAGCGAGGTCGGTGTTCCTTGTCCTGAAGACGAAGTAGACGACGTCATCCTGCGCCGGAACGCCATCGGTGTAGCGGGTGAAGAGCTGCTGAAAATGACTGATGTTCGAGCTCGGCAGCTGTTCCACCAGGTAGGGGTCGAGGAGCCAGGAGGAGCAGACCGCGGTGCCGGCCGGCCGATCGGGGAAATGCTCTCGGAAGAACGAAACCGCCTGCTGGAACGAGGCATCCACGAGCTCCGGGGTCAGCGGACCGGTGGGCGGGATGTGTACATCGAGTACCCAACCAGCCGTCCCGGGCGGCGTGCGCACGTCGCCGACGGACTGACGCAGCACGAACTGCAGGCGACCGAGCTGGAACAGGGAACCGGCCAGGTGCATGGTCAGGAACCACCAGGTCTCCAACCCGAAAACCCCGTGGGTCTGGCGGTGCAGACGCAGTTGGCGTCCGACGTCGGCCAGGGTGGCGGCCGTGATCGACTGGTCGATGCCCTGGTCGCGGTGCCAGGACGCGGTCTGCTCGGCGAACAGCACGATTGCGCAGATCCAGCGCTGTGCTGCCGAGTCGTCCCTGACCGGGCGGGGCGGAAAGGTGCCGAGCCGGGAGCGCAGCGTTGCGGTCGCGCCGGCAACGTCGGCCGAGCTGCCGACAGTCTGGAGCAAGGCCTCCGTGTCCCGACGGTCGACAGGATCCAGATCCAGCAGGTCCGCCAGTCGATCGGGTATCCGCCCCGCGGTGGTCGGATGATTCGTGGCCGGTTCATTCATGGGTGGAGTGTGCCCGAGGCGTGAGTCGCCGCGTGATGGACCAGGGCCGAAGGTTCGCCGGTTTGTCCGCTATGCCCCGTTCGCAGGCAGCGGCGACCAAGTTCCACCTGTTCGCCGGTGCGCAGCTGCCACCTGCAGAGATGGGCTCGCGGGGGGATTCGACAGCGCTAGATTGACCACAGTTCGAGTATCTGACCTGCATACGACCGGCAGAATGAGGCCGTCAACCCCGATCGGGCCAGGAGGTGTCCAGCAGTGGTGCAACCGAACGGTACGCGGCCCTGCCCGGGCTGTGGCGCCGCGGTCGACACCCAATACTGCCCCCATTGCGGCTCCCGGACGGTGCCGGCCGACCAGCCGGTCTGGTCGGGTCGCGACCGCACGGGGGACGACGCGGAGTCGCCCACCGTTCCGTCGTTGCCTGCGGTCCCGGCGTCGGACGGACCCTCGCGGGCCGTGCCAGAGATGTTCCCGACGGAAATGGTGCCCGCGGCGACGTCGGACCAGTCGCAGGCGTGGTCGCAGGCGCCCGACGCGGGTAACGATCCGGCCGGGCCGCAGAGCGGCCTGTTCCCGGGATGGACGGGCATGTATCCGGCAGTGGCCACTGCCGGGGGGCCAGGAGCGCTCGCCCCACGACCCGAGCGAAGACGCAAGGCCATCTACGCCATCGCCGGCATCGCCGCGGCCACCGTGCTGGTGCTGCTGGCGGCCATCCTGGTCGCGCCCCATCTGGGCAGCAGCAATGAGGTGGCGGACAAGGACGGCCAGCCGGTCGCCGTGAGCAGCGTGGGCTCGAGTTCGGCCGCCTCCAGTGCGGCGGTCTCGACGGCATCCGCTTCGCGGCTGCAGAATTCAGCCCCGAACACGGCAGCGGGACCGGCGCCCGTCGCTCCGGCCACCATCACGGTCACGACGACCGCCAGGCAACCGACCACATCCACGGCCGCACCCACCGCAAAGGCTGCGACGACGTCCAAAACCACCCCAAAGCCAAAGCCAAAGCCAAAGCCGAAGCCGCCGAAGACGACGGTTAAGAAGCCGCCGGCCCCGGCGTTGGGTGTGCCGCAGCGCGACATCGCCTGCAGTGGCGGCTATATCGTGCAGCTCGCCTCGGAACTCGACGCAGCGACGTTCGCCGCCCACGTGGCGAGGTTGAAGGCCAGCGGACAACTGCCCGGCGGTGCCATGGCGGCGGATTCGAAGCATTCCTGCGACCTGTTCAGCAGCCAGAGCAACACTGTGGTGCTCTACGCCGGCCCGTTCGGCTCGAAATACGGGGGCTGCGCGGCCCGGTTGGCCGGCCCGGCCGATGCCTATATCAAGGGCGGCAACCCGGGGACCGCGACGGAGTACGTGTCGTGCCTGTGTCCGGCCTCGGCGACCAGATTGCCTCGCCTGGCCGCGGTCGGTCAGCAGGACGTCTGGATCGGCGAACTCCAGCGCGTGCTGGGTAATCGCCTGAACATCGACGTCAGCGATCTGAGTGGGAGTTGGGGCGTCTACACGCCCGGCACCAAGGCCGCGGTCAAGACCTTCCAGCGGCGCCAGAAGCTACCGGCCACCGGGGTTGTCGACGCCCGAACCTGGAGACGCATGCAGGTGACCGGCTGCTGACATCGCCGGCCGGCGGTTGACCTGGCGGGTTGACCGCCTGGGCGCGGTCAGCGGATCTTGACCACTTCGAATTCGCAGGCCGGGTGGGCGATCTCGTCCTGTGCTTCGATCAGTTGGATCTCCCGTGATCCGCTTTCGCTGGTCCGGAGCAGGATCGCGTACACCGAAGAAGCAACCTTGGCCAGGGCGGTCTGCACCCCAGATGGCAGGTGGGCCAGGAACAACGCCGCGGTCACGTCGCCGGCGCCGTTCACCGAGATCGGCAGGCGGGGGGTGCGGACCAGGTATGCCCCGGTGGGATCCACTGCCAGCATGGCGATCTCGGCGTCATCGGGAGTCGCCGAGCCGTCCGGATCGGACGCATGCGAGAGTCCCTCGACCGAGGTGACCAGTACGGTCGACGGGCCGGCTCGGCGCACCACCTCGACGGCGTTGAGAAGCCCTGGCAGTTGGGCGATCTCGGTCATGGGCACACCGGCCAGGAAGGCCAGCTCGAAAGCGTTGGGTGTCACTACGTCCGCGACCGGCACCACCCGGTCGCGGATCAGCTCCGGAACTCCGGGCAGCACGAACATGCCACGGTCGACATCGCCCATCACCGGGTCGCAGCAGTAGACCACCGCCGGATTCAGCGCCCGAACCCTGGCGACCGTGTCCAGCACCACCTCGGCAACTCCGGGTGAGCCCTGGTAACCGGTGAGAACTGCGTCGACGGTACCGAGCACACCGCGTTCGGCGATGCCCTCGATCACGTCGGCCACCACCGCCGGGTCGATGACCTGTCCGCGCCAGGATCCATAGCCGGTGTGATTGGAGAAGTGCACGGTCAGCACCGGCCAGACCTCGTGGCCGAGACGCTGCAGCGGGAAGGTGGCCGCGCTGTTGCCCACGTGCCCGTAGGCGACCGACGACTGGATCGACAAGATGCGCATGACGGGACAGCCTAAGGACCACAGAGGCGTCGGGAACAACACGCCGACAGACCGTGAGACCATGGTCACGCTGGGTTTCGTAATCCGACCCGCCAGGGTCTATCGGTTCACCAGGAGACCGCCATGGCCGCACCTGCCGCGTCGAACGACTTCGATCAGTATCTGCGGGACGAGCCCGCACCGCCGCCGCACCCGGCGTTGGTCCTGCCGCCGGCTCAGTTGGCCGGTCGCATCCAGCACACCCTGGTCGGCCAGGCGATCACCGAACGCGAGGTGCGCGAGCACGTCCGGGAGACCCTGACCAACGGATTCGACGCCGCCATCGTGCCGCCGTCCTGGGTCTGGGCGGCGCGCGATGAGATGCGCGGGACGACCGGGCGGGTCGGCTCGTTCATCGACTATCCGCACGGCAACGGCACCACCGCCGGGCGGGTCGCCGAGGCCAAGGCTCTGGTGGATGCCGGTGTCGACGAGTTGGACTCCACCGTCAACATCGGTTATCTGCTGTCCAGCCGGTACGACGAGTTCGCCGCCGACATCGCCGCGGTGGTGGAGGCTGCGTCGCCGATCGGAGTGAAGGTGATGCTCGAGTTGCCGCTGCTCAATCCGCGTCAGCGGGAACGCTGCGTGCAGGCCGCTATCGACGCCGGCGTCGCCTTCGTCAAGAACGCGTCGCGCGGCGCTGTCGGTATCGCCGACCCCTCGACGATTTCCTATCTGCGGGCGGCGGTCCCGGATTCGGTCGGGGTCAAGGCGGCCGGTGGCATCAAGACCATCGAGCAGGTCCGGGCGGTGTTGGTGGCCGGCGCCGACCTGGTAGGAACGTCCGCCGGTGTCCGAATCGTCACCGGTGGCGGCCCGGTTCGTGGATCCCTATATTCCTATTGAGTAACGGCCGAGTCGCCTGGGTGATCGCTGTGCGGCGTTCGGGTGACGCGTCTTCGCAGGTGCCGACGGTTGCCGGCGCAGGCAGTGTCACAATCGTGACCAATTTGGATGGACGGTGACCTAACGGTGACCTTTGACCCGCTTGACAAGCCGTAACAGCGGTCCATAGTTTGTTGGACGGCTGACCTTGGTCGTGAAGTAGCTCACGGCCGGTCCCTCACACCCGGCGTATTCCCGCCGCGGTGGCCGAACAACGAAGGACACTGATGTCTGATTCGAGAACTGTGTGGTCGGGGCTTGCCGCCGATCCCTCGTTTCGCCCTCGGTCATCCCCAGTTCGCTCGGCGATCCGCAGTGCCCTTTCGGTCACGAACCTTGCCGAGCCGGCAGTCTCCACGTCCGCTGAAGAAGTAACCACCGAACCGGTGAGTACCTGACTTCGCTCCAGCCGCCCATCGGCACCTGCACCCCCTGCAGTACGGCTATCGATCGCCCATGATCGCAGCCTGACTTCCCACCGTTCGGTCGCCCGGCCCACGGTGCTTTAACAGAGAGGAAAGTACATGCGGCTCAAGACATCCGCTGCTCTCGGCCTATTGATGGTCGGGACGCTCGTGGTTGCAGCATGTAGCAGTACGAGTTCGTCGACGCCGGCCTCGTCGTCGGCTGCGGCCCCGGCAGCTTCGGCCCCGGCAGCTTCGGCTCCGGCAGCTTCGGCTCCGGCCAGCTTCGGCTCCGGCCTCGTCGCAGGCGCCGGCTTCGTTCGTCGCTCCCAGCTCCACGCCCGCGAACGCATCCGCCGTGGTCAGTGCCGTGCAGAGCGCCGGTGCCAAGGTGGGCAAGGTCGGCGTGATCCTCCCGGACACGAAGTCCTCCGCTCGCTGGGCCACCGCCGACGCGCCGCTGCTCGCCGCCGCGTTCAAAGCCGCCAACATCCCGGCTGACATCCAGAACGCCCAGGGCAGCGCCACCCAGATGGCCACCATTGCCGACCAGATGATCGCCAGCGGCGTCACCGTTCTGGCCATCGTCAACCTGGACAACGCTTCCGGTGCCGCGATCGAGAAGAAGGCGGCCGCTCAGGGCGTCAAGACCCTCGATTACGACCGGCTGACCCTCGGCGGCAGCGCCGATGCCTACATCTCCTTCGACAACGAGAAGGTCGGCGAGCTGCAGGGCGCCGGTCTGGCCAAGTGCCTCGGCTCCGGTAACAAGAACATCATCTTCTTGGATGGATCCCCGACCGACTCGAACGCCACCGCGTTCGCTGCCGGTGCACACAAGATCCTCGACGCGATCCCCACCTACAAGAAGGTCGGCGAGCAGGCGGTCAAGGACTGGGACAACCAGATTGCGGCCACCGATTTCGAGCAGCTGTTCACCGCAGCCGGCGGCAAGGTTGACGGCGTACTCGCCGCCAACGACGGCCTCGGCAACGCGGCGATCTCGATCCTGAAGAAGAACAACCTGACCATCCCGGTCACCGGCCAGGACTCCACCGTCCAGGGTCTGCAGAACATCCTCGACGGCACCCAGTGCATGACCGTCTACAAGCCGGTCAAGCAGGAGGCTGCCGGACTGGCCGCCGCCGCCATCGCGCTGGCCAAGGGGAGCAAGCCGGACACCACCGGCACGATCGAGGACACCCAGACCAAGAAGAAGGTCGCGGCGATCCTGCTGACCCCGGTCTCGATCACCAAGGCCAACATCAGCGTCCCGATCAAGGACGGCTACGTGAAGCTGTCCGACGTCTGCACCGCGGCCTACCAGGCCAAGTGCACCGCTGCCGGCGTCACTGGCTGATCCAGCCTCACCAGCTGTAAGACGGGCGGCGGCGCATGCACCTCTGCGCCGCCGCCCGTTTTTGTGGCTGCAACACGTTGTTAGCGGTACCGACGTAAAGCTCGATGACCGGCAAGTTCTACGGTCACAGCGAGACAACCCTGCCTCGATCCGTCCCGGCCTTCGGCCTGCCCAGTCGAGTGGCCAGCACAGAGATGAGAAACGCCGATGACACAGACTCAGACCCCCATCCTGGAACTGCGGGGGGTGAACAAGAGCTTCGGTGCTGTGCAGGTCCTGCATGACGTGAATTTGTCGCTGTACCCCGGTCAGGTGACCGCGCTGGTCGGTGACAACGGCGCCGGAAAGTCCACGCTGGTCAAATGCCTGGCCGGCATCAACTCGATCGATTCTGGCGACTACATCTACGAGGGAAAGGCCGCCGCCGTCGGCAGCCCACGTGACGCCGCCGCGCTCGGCATCGAGATCGTCTATCAGGACCTCGCCCTGTGCGAGAACCTCGACATCGTCCAGAACATGTTCCTCGGCCGGGAGCCGAAGTCGGGCATGGTGCTCGACGAGGCCACCATGGAAACGCGCGCGAAGGAAACCCTGGCCTCCCTTTCGGTACGGACCATCTCCTCGGTGCGCCAGCTCGTCTCCAGCCTCTCCGGTGGCCAACGCCAGTCGGTGGCGATCGCCAAGTCGGTGCTGTGGAATTCCAAGGTCGTCATGCTCGACGAACCGACGGCTGCTCTCGGTGTTGCGCAGACCCGCCAGGTCCTCGACCTGGTCCGTCGCCTCGCCGACAACGGCCTCGCGGTGATGCTCATCAGTCACAACATGAACGACGTCAAAGAGGTGTCCGATCGGATCACCCCGCTCTACCTCGGACGGGTGGCCGCCGACGTCGCGGCCAAGGACGTCACCACCGGCCAGATCATCGAGCTGATCACCACCGGTCGCACCGGTGACATCGGATTGCCCCGAGCAGTAGCAGAGGTGTCCGCATGACTGCGCATCGCAGCGCGGGTCGGCTGAGCCGACATGCACAGTGTGGAGCGAAGATGGCGATGAGCGCTTGCGCGAAGAGTGAGGAGCTGACATGACCGCCCCGGATATGAGCAAGGTCAACCCGAGCAACTCGGGTAACGACGAACTCGAGGCCAGAACCGGATTCTCCGGCGACAACGCCGGCCCGAAGAGTCTGGGCGGCTACTTCCAGGGTTATGTCGACAAGGTGCGCGGCGGCGACGTCGGTGCCCTGCCGGCCGTCCTCGGTCTCATCGTGCTGGTCATCGTGTTCACCATCGCCAAGCCCGGCGCCGACGGGTTCCCGACGGTCTACAACTTCGCCAACCTGTTGCAGCAGGCCGGTTCGATCATCGTGCTGGCCATGGGGCTCGGGTTCGTGCTGCTGCTCGGACACATCGACCTGTCCGCCGGCGTGATCGGTGGGGTGGCTGCGGCCGTGATGGCCGAATTGCTACTGAGTCACAACTGGTCCTGGTTCCCGGCCGTCCTGGCCGCCATCGTGGTCGGCGTGGTGATGGGTCTGCTCACCGGCTGGATCGTCACCGTGATCGGGATCCCCAGCTTCGTGGTGACCCTGGCCTTCTTCCTGGCCTACCAGGGCGTGTTGCTCGTCATCATCGGCGACGGCGGCACCGTACCGGTCACCAACCAGACGATCACCAACATCGACAGCGGCAACATGAGTGTCACCGTCGGCTGGATCGTCTCGATTGTCTCCGTGCTGCTCTACGCGGGGCTGAACCTGCTGGTCTGGAAGCGCCGCACCGAGAAGCATCTGGTGACCGCGCCGTTGGTCGTGGTCGTCCTCCGCATCGTGGTCATCGCGATCGTGCTGCTGGTCGGCACCTGGGCACTGTCGGCCAACAGGTCCAAGGGTCCCATCCCGCTCGAAGGGGTCCCGTGGATCGCGCCGATCGTCGGTGTGCTGCTGGTGATCTGGACCTTCGTGCAGAACCGGACCTCCTTCGGTCGCTACGTCTACGCAGTCGGCGGCAACGCGGAGGCCTCGCGCCGCGCCGGTATCCGGGTCGGCCGGATCACCATCTACTGCTTCGTCATCTCGTCGGCCATGGCCGCCTTCTCCGGTGTCATCGACGCCTCCCGGCTGGGTTCGGTCGCGCCGAGCTCGGGTGGTGGCAACGTGCTGCTGTACGCGGTGGCCGCGGCCGTCATCGGCGGTACCTCGCTGTTCGGCGGCAAGGGCAAGGCGCGGGACGCCATCCTCGGCGGCCTGGTCATCGCCGTCATCAACAACGGTCTGGGCCTCCTCGGGCTGCAGGCCGACGTGAACTACATCATCACCGGCATCGTCCTGCTGCTCGCAGCGAGCGTCGACGCCCTGTCCCGTCGTCGACGGGCCGGGTCGGCCCGCTAGTACCCGGCAGCACATCCTTCGTCTGGCCCGGCGGCTTCGGCCGCCGGGCCGGCCTGAAGCGACCGTTTTTCCGGCCGGCGAGCGCCGTCCCTCGCCCTTGGATGCCCAGTTTGCCGTTCCGATGCCAGCAAGGAGGCCGGTATGCGCACCATTTCGGCCACTGGCGACGCCGGGACGCCGGCTGACCAAGCCACGGTCCGGCGATTGAATCTCGGCCTGCTGATGCGCAGTCTGGCCGCCGGCGGTCCGCGGTCCAGGGCCAGGTTGGCCGACGACACCGGCTTGAACAAGGCCACGGTTTCCTCGTTGGTCACCGAGCTGATCGACCGCGGCCTGGTGATCGAGGGCATCATCCAGCGTCGAGGGGTGGGCCGGCCCGGGCGGACCATCGAGGTGAACACCGCGGTGGTGCGGTGTATCGGACTCGAACTCAACGTCGACTACCTGGCCGGAGTGATCACCGACCTGACCGGCCGGGTGCTGGCCCGCCGCCGCCTCACCCTGCCGATGATCGAGCTGGGACCGGCCAGAGCCATGGGCCAGGTGGCCGAGTTGGCCGCTGCGCTGGTGGCCGACTGCGGTGCCACCCCGGATCAGGTGGAGACGCTGCACCTCTCACTACCCGGCCTGATCGATATCGATGCGGGCGTACTGGCCTACGGGCCGAACCTGCACTGGCGTCAGGTCGATGTCGTCCATTCGCTGATGGGTCGGCTGCAGTGGGCCGACACCAGGATCGGAGTCGACAACGACGCGAATCTCGGGGCGATGGCCGAGTACGCGTCGGGCCCGTCCGCCGGTTCGTCGAATTTGCTGTACCTGGTGGGCGAGATCGGCGTCGGCGCCGGCATGATCATCGATGGTCGGATCATCAGGGGCGCAACAGGTTTCGCGGGCGAGGTTGGACACATGCCGATCGGCGACCCGTCCGTCAAGTGCGCCTGCGGCCGGCGCGGTTGCTGGGAGACGGCGGTCGGGATGAACGCTGTCGTCGAAGCCGTTGCGGCACCCGGCGACCGATTGCACGAGGGCGACATGACCGCCCGGCTCGCCGAAATCGTCCGGCGGGCCGAGGCGGGCGACGACCGCACGCTCCGCGCGCTGGACGAGGCCGGTCGGCAGCTCGGCGTCGGCGCCTCGGTGCTGGCCAACCTGCTGGACCCCGAGGTGATCATCTTCGGTGGGCATTTCACCGCACTACAGGACTACATGGTCGACGCGATGACCGCCGAGATGCGATCGCGGGTCCTCGGGGGGTCGGTGATGGCCTGCCGGCTGGAGTTCTCGACGCTGGGCTTCGAGGCCCCTGCGCTGGGTGCGGCCCACGCCGGCATCGACACCCTGATCAACGATCCGACCCTGGTCGTGGTCGGAGCGGATCCGTTGCGTCATTCGTAGGCTGGAGCCGAGGCGGCCGGGTTGTGTCGGCCGCGTCCCCACAATGATCAGGGCGGATCGAGCTGTTGACTGATGAAAGGATGCAGGGCGTGACCGAAACTCTCGTGGCAGGTATCGACTCCTCGACCCAGTCCACCAAGGTGCTGCTGGTACGGGCTTCCGACGGCAAGGTCGTCGACCAGGCCTCCGCTCCGCACCCCAATGGCACCGAAGTGGATCCCGATGCCTGGTGGGACGCCTTGCAGCAGGCCGGTTCCGGGCTGCTGGACCGCGCGTCGGCGATCGGGGTCGGTGGCCAGCAGCACGGCATGGTCGCGCTCGACTCGGCCGGTGCGGTCGTCCGCAACGCGTTGCTCTGGAACGATCTGCGCTCGGCTCCGCAGATCCAGACCGTCGTCGACCACCTGGGCGGCCCGCAGGCCTGCGCCGACGAGATCGGGTCGGTTCCGCCGGCGTCGTTCACCGTGACGAAGCTGCGCTGGATGGCCGAGAACGAGCCGGAGAACGCGGCTCGTACCGCCGCGGTGCTGCTGCCGCACGATTGGCTCACCTGGAAGTTGAGCGGCCGGTCCGAGATGACCACGGATCACGGCGAGGCGTCGGGAACCGGGTACTACTCGCCAGCGCGGCGAGATTGGGTCCCGGAGATCGCGGCCTGGGCGTTGAACCGCGCCGACCCGCCCGCGTTGCCGCGGCTGGTCGCTCCCGGTGCGATCGCGGCCCGTACGCCGGACGGCGTTGCGCTGTCCGCGGGGACCGGCGACAACATGGCGGCGGCCCTGGGGCTGGCCATCGGCCCCGGCGACGTCGTGGTCTCGATCGGTACGTCCGGCACCGCCTTCTGTATTGCCGACACCTCCCGCGCGGATCCGACCGGTTCGGTCTCCGGGTTCGCCGACGCCACCGGTCACTACCTGCCGCTGGTGTGCACGATCAACGCGTCGCGGATCTTGAGCGTGGTGGGCGGGCTGTTGGGCGTCGACTACGACGAGTTCGCGCGGCTGGCGTTGGCCGGCGAGGTCGGGGCCGGCGGCCTGACGCTGCTCCCGTACCTGGATGGGGAACGGACGCCCAACCGGCCGTCGGCGACGGGCGTCTTCGCCGGTCTCACGTCCGGTGCGACCAGGGAGAACCTGGCCCGCGCCGCCGTCGAGGCGCTGCTGTGCTCGCTCGCCGACGCGGTTGACGCGCTCGACGTCACTCCCCGTCGGGTGCTGATGATCGGCGGCGGATCGAAGAATCCGGCGGTGCAGCAACTCGCGCCCGGCGTCTTCGGGCAGTCCGTCCAGGTCCTCGAGGCCGGGGAGTACGTCGCCCTCGGGGCGGCTCGCCAGGCCGCCTGGGCACTGTCGGGTGCCGCGCGAACCGCCGGTCTGGGCTCCGGCCGGCTACCAGGAGTTCACCGGGCCGTCCACGCCGGTGGTCCGAGCCAGCTACGACGCCCTGCGCGATGCCACCCTCGGGTGGTGACGCTGCGGCCCGCGCCTTCGTGCGTCCCGGCCACCCGTAGTACCTGGGCGCACCGGTAGTACCTGGGCGTGCCTGTAGCACCGTCAGCGGTGCTACCGCTGCGCCGGGGTGCTACAAGTCGCGAGTGTCTCTGGGCGTGCCGGCCACCGGTAGTACCTGGGCGTGCCTGTAGCACCGTCAGCGGTGCTACCGCTGCGCCGGGGTGCTACAAGTCGCGAGTGTCTCTCTTCGTTCGGCGCGCGGTCAGTCGACGCGGGCGCCTTCGGCGGGGGTCACCGTGCGGATCACCGGCGGGGTGAAGCCTTTGCCGGCGAACGCGGCCGCGACCGTGTCGGACAATGCTGCGACCTTGTCCAGATCGACCAGCGCGATGATCGATCCGCCGAAACCGCCGCCGGTCATCCGAGCCCCCAACGCGCCCGCCTCGAGAGCTGCTTCGACCGCGACATCGAGCTCCTCGCAGGACACCTCGAAGTCGTCGCGCAGGGAGACGTGCGACGCGACGAGGTCCGGCCCGATGGTCGCGAGGGTGCCACCGTCCAACTGCTCGACCACACTGCGGACGCGTTCGTTCTCGGTGACGATGTGCCGGACGCGCCGTCGCAGCACGGCGTCGTCGAGTCGGCCCAGAGCGGCGCCGAGCTGGTCGAAGCTGATGTCGCGCAACGAGTTGAGCCCCAGCAGTTCGGCGGCCTTCTCGCACGAGGCGCGCCGCTTGGCGTACTCCCCATCGGCCAGGGCGTGGTGGGCCTTCGTGTCGACGACGACGATCACCAACCCGGCCGCGCCCGGATCGAAGGCGATGTTCACCGCCCGGTCCTCGCCGACGTCGAAGAACAAAACGTTGCCGGCCCGGCAGGTGGCCGAAGCCATCTGATCCATCAATCCGCACGGCATTCCGACGTAGTCGTTCTCGGCGCGTTGGGCCAGCCGGGCGATCTCGGGCAGCGGGATCTCGTGGTCGTGGAGGGTGGAGAACGCAAGTGCAGCAGCACATTCCACCGCGGCGGAAGACGAGAGACCGGCGCCGACCGGGACCTGGGAATCCAGCGCCAGGTCCACGCCGCCCAACTCGCGACCGGACTCGACCAGAGCCCAGAACACCCCGAAGATATAGCTCGACCAGGCGTGATCCGCGGCCGCCGGTTGGATCTGCGACAACGGCAGCACGATCGCGGGGCCGGGACGCTGGGCCGAGACCACTCGCACCACACCGGCGTCGTTGCGGGCGGCGGCTACGTGTGCCCTGGCGTCGATGGCGAACGGCAACACCAGGCCGTTGTTGTAATCGGTGTGTTCACCGATCAGGTTGACCCGGCCCGGTGCCGAGAATTGCCCTTCCGGTTCGCGCCCGAAGGTCGCCCTGAAAAGGGTTGCGCTGTCACTCATGCCGGGTTCGCGGTGGAGCGGTTGCTGAACTCCCAGGCGTCGGCGACCATCTGGCCCAGGTCGAGCTGGGGCTCCCACCCCAGCCGTTCCTTGGCCCTCGCCGCGGAGGCGACCAACCGGGTCGGATCGCCCGGTCGACGCGGTCCGCTGACGATCGGAACCTCGATGCCGGTCACCCTCTCCACTTCGGCGATGACCTGCCGGACGCTGAACCCATTGCCATTACCCAGGTTGCAGATCAGATGTTCACCCGGGTCGGCCGCGGTCAGGGCCAGTACGTGGGCCCGCGCCAGGTCGGCGACGTGCACGTAGTCCCGGATCGGGGTGCCGTCCGGGGTGGGCCAGTCGTCGCCGTAGATGTTCAACTTGTCGCGCCGGCCGGCGGCTGCGTCGAGCGTGATCGGGATCAGGTGGGTCTCGGTGGTGTGCCGTTCACCGGCACCCCACGCCGCACCGGCCACGTTGAAATAGCGGAGCGACACTGCGGCCAGTTCGGTGGCCGCACACTCGTTGGTGATCATCATGTCGACGGCCAACTTGGTGGCGCCGTAGGTGCTGGTCGGCTTGGTCGGCGAGTCCTCGGTGATCGGGAAGACCTCGGGTTCGCCGTACACGGCAGCGGTGGACGAGAAAACCAGCCGCGGAACACCGTGATCGGTGATCGCGTCGAGCAGGGCTCGCGAACCGATCACGTTGGTGTGCCAGTACAGCGAGGGCTTGGCCACCGATTCACCGACCAGGGACTTCGCCGCGAAATGCAGCACGGCGTCGAATTCGCCACCGGCCAGCACCTCGCTCGCCCGGCTGATGTCGAGCCGGACATGCTGCACTCCAGGCGGTATCGAGTCGGCGTGACCGGTCGAGCAGTCGTCCAACACGACCACCTCGTGCCCGTCCTCCAGTAGTAGCCGAACCACCACCGAGCCGATGTAACCGGCCCCACCGACGACCAGCGTCTTCATGTCCCAGTCCTCCAATGCTCCGCCGTTATTGCGAAGCGTCCTAGTTGGCCGATGTCTGCTGGTCGGCCGGCGTGCCGGAACGCGGGTCGTCGCCCACCGCCACGGCGCGGAGCCGCTGCGCTGCGACCTCCGGACTGATGTCGTTGACGAACGCTCCCATGGCTGATTCCGAGCCGGCCAGAAACTTGAGCTTGCCGACTGCCCGACGGATGGTGAAGATCTGCAGGTGCAGCCAGAAGTCTTCGCGGCCCTGGCGCACCGGGGCCTGGTGCCAGGCGGTGATGGCAGGCAGGGTGTCGTCGAAGACACCCTCCATCCGGCGCAGTACCTCGAGGTAGATGGGGGGTAGGGCCAGCTGCTGGCTCACCGTCAGTTCGGTCAGGTCGGCGCACCGCTGACGCGGGAAGATCTGCACCTCCACCGGCCATCGGCCGGCGAATGGTACGAAGGCCACCCAGTGCTCATTCTGCGCGACAATTCTGGCGCCGTCGGCGATCTCGGCGTCGACCAGGTCACCGAACAAATTGCCGCCGGTCTCGGCCTTGTAGGCGTCCACCTGTCGCAACATGGCGGCCGTGTGCGGGGTGACGAACGGATAGCCGTAGATCTGCCCGTGCGGATGGGCCAGAGTGACACCTATTTCGGCGCCCCGATTCTCGAAGCAGAACACCTGCTCGATGCCGTCCTGGGCGGACAGGGCCGCCGTGCGGTCCGTCCAGGCCTGGATGACAGTACCCACCCGCTCCGGCGTCAGGTGCGAGAACGTCGAGTCGTGGTCCGAGGTGAAACACACCACCTCGCAACGGCCGTTGCCCGGCGCGGTACTGAACAGTCCGTCGATCTCGGCGGATGATCCGGTCCCGGCGAAGGACGGGAACCGGTTCTCGAAGACGACCACATCGTACTCAGGGGAGGGGATCTCGCTCTGGTTGTTGGGGGTAGAAGGACAGAGCGGGCACTGGTCGGTCGGCGGGTGGTAGATGCGGGTCTGCCGGTGACCGGCGATTCCGACCCACTCGCCGGTGAGTCGGTCGTATCGCGCGGTGGACAGTGACTCGACCTGGGGGAGGTCCCGAGGATCGTCGAGAATTCGTACTGGATCTGGTGTCTCGTCGTAGTAGATGATCTCCCGACCGTCGGCCAGGCGGGCTGAGGTGCGTTGCGCGGTCACTGGGCGTCCGGGTTCTCTCGTGCGGATGTGCGGTCGCGGTCGTCGTCCGGTGGATCGTCGGGCGCGGGAATGATGATGACCTCGCCGACCTGATCGGCCAGGACGGCGGCCGCGTGCGGATCGAGCCGATCGTCGGTGATCAGCGTGCTGACGGCACGCAGCGGCACGATCTGGGCAAGGCCCACCACGCCCCACTTGGTGTGGTCGGCGACCACCACCAGCCGACGGGCGGATTCGGCCAGCGCGCGGTTGGTCTCGGCTTCCATCAGGTTCGGGGTGGTGAGCCCGGCATGCTCGTCGATGCCGTGCACCCCCATGATGACCATGTCCACCCGCAGCGATCGGATCGCTTGCACGGCAATGGGTCCCACCAAACCGTCGGAAGGGGTACGCAGGCCCCCGGTGAGCACCACCGTCAGGTCGGGCCGTTGTTGGTGGTTCAGCACCTCGGCCACCTTCAGCGAGTTGGTCACGACGGTCAGGTCGGCCACGCCGGCAAGGTGTCGGGCCAAGGTCCACGTCGTGGTGCCTGCGGTGATCGCGATCGCCATACCCGGACGCACCAGAGTCGCGGCTCGTTCGGCGATCGCCTCTTTCTCCGGCAACTCGCGGACGCTCTTCGCCTCGAAGTCCGGCTCGACCGCGCTCGCGGTCTCGACGGCCGTGGCCCCACCGTGCACCTTGGCCAGCAGACCCTTGCGGTCGAGGATCTCCAGATCGCGGCGCACCGTCATGTCGGAGACCCCGAGCAACGAGGTGAGGTCAGCGACCCTGACCCCGCCGGACCTACGCACCTCGTCCAGGATGCGGGCCTGGCGGACTTGAGCGAGCACCAGGACCGGTCCCTTCACGGGTGAATTCGTTGAAAAATGTTGACTGATGTTGATTATGCCTGTTCGCGATCGCCAGGTCAATCCAACCGGTCAACCATGTGTGAGTTTCTGCGCGGATAGTACGGGTTCGCTGTACCGGGTGCGCGGTGTGTATCGGCGAACGGTCGTGCGCTGATGCCAGGCCGACGCGACCGGCCGCACCACATGCTGACCGTCGGACCGTGCGGAGAGGGCAGGTACCCGGGTGACAATGGAGTACGTGTCCGTCTCCGAGCAGGTCGTCACCGATCCCACCGCCGCCGCCCTGGGCGCGGACGACATCGACCTGGCCGCCGGTCGTATCGCCAACGTGATCGCCCGGACGCCCTTGGAGCGGTGCGAACGGCTGTCCCAGGCCACCGGCACGCACGTGTTCCTCAAGCGTGAGGATCTGCAGGTGGTGCGGTCGTACAAGTTGCGGGGCGCCTACAACCTGATGAGCCAATTGACCGCGGCCGAGCGGGCGGCCGGCGTCGTCTGCGCCAGCGCGGGCAATCACGCGCAGGGGGTCGCCTTCGCCTGTCAGTCGCTGGGGATCGCCGGCACCATCTACCTACCCCGCACCACGCCGCGCCAGAAGCGCGACCGCATCCGCGCCCACGGCGGCGACCAGGTCGAACTGATCCTGATCGGGGACACCTTCGACGATGCCGCCGATGCCGCCCGAGCCCACGCCGATACCACCGGCGCCATCATGGTGCCGCCGTTCGACGACGTGCGCACCATTGCCGGGCAGGGCACCATCGCCGCCGAGATCCTCGCCGACCTCGGGCGGGCGCCCGACGTGGTGGTCGTGCCCGTGGGTGGCGGTGGACTGGTGTCCGGTCTGAGCGTCTACTTCCGGGAACGGGCGCCCGAGGTCCGGATCGCAGCCGTGGAACCGGTGGGCGCCGCGTCGCTGACCGCCGCGCTCGTGGCCGGTGCTCCGGTGCGGCTGGAGACCTTGGACCCGTTCGTCGACGGCGCCGCGGTCCGCAAGATCGGGGACCTTCCGTACGCACTGCTGGCCGGGGCGGGAATTGAGGTCAGCAGCGTTGATCCCGGCGCGATCTGCACCGAGATGCTGTCGCTCTACCAGAACGAGGGCATCATCGCCGAACCGGCCGGGGCGCTCTCGGTGGCAGCGTTGGCCGATCTGGATCTGCGACCCGGCTCGACGGTGGTGTGCCTGATCTCCGGCGGCAACAACGACGTCTCCCGGTACGGCGAAATCGTCGAGCGCTCCTTGGTGCACGCCGGACTCAAGCACTACTTCCTCGTCGACTTCCCGCAGGAGCCCGGCGCCTTGCGCAGATTCCTGGACGATGTGCTTGGCCCGGACGACGACATCACGCTGTTCGAGTACGTGAAGCGCAACAACCGGGAGACCGGGGCTGCGCTCGTCGGCATCGAACTGGGTGCGGCCGACGGACTGGACGGCCTGCTCGACCGGATGGCCGCGGCACCGATGGAGTCCGAGCGCATCGAGCCGGGATCGGCGGCCTACCGCTTTCTGATGTAGCCAGTTTCAGAAGTAGCTAGTGTGCAATATCTGCACACGCGCAATATTTGCGCGTAGCATGACGGATATGAACGATCCGCTCCTGGACACCATCGAACAGGCCCGCGCCTTACTGGGTGCCCCCCTGCCCGACTCAGCGGTCGAGCTGACCGAACTGCTGACCCGCGTCCACGAGCTGGTCAACTCGGCCCTGGACGAAACGATGGCCAGAGCCGCATTGGGCGGTGCATCGCTACGGACGATTGCATCGTCGGCGCAGGTCGCGCCCAACACGGTCCCGCCCAGGCTGGCGAGATCTGCAGTCCTCGGTTCCTATGCACAGGGCGGCAAGGTCAGCGCCGAGGGGCTCGCGGTGGCTCGCGCGGACCAGCGTCAGCAACACGACGAGGACGGAGCGGTAAAGCCTGCTTTCACCTTCATTCCACGCCGGCGGACGACGACATGACAAAGCAGACGACATGACCAGAGCAAGCGACATGACCCGGAGGACTACGCCATGACCGACCAGACCTACACCCACATCGCCTTCCTGCTCGACCGATCCGGCTCGATGATGAGCATCAAGTCCGACACCGAGGGCGGTTTCAACGCCTACATCGAATCGCAGAAGGGTCAGCCCGGGCGTTGCACCGTGACGCTGGCGCAGTTCGACAACGAATACGAGGAGGTGTTCGCCGGGTTGCCGATCGAGTCGGTGGGTCCGCTGAACCTCCAGCCGCGCGGGTCGACCGCTCTCAACGACTCCATCGCTCGGTTGGTCCACTCCACCGGCGAGTACCTGGCCGCGATGCCGGCGGACGAGCGGCCGGGGGCAGTGATCGTCGGCATCATGACGGACGGCATGGAAAACGCCTCGCACGAGTGGACGCGCCCGGCGATCAAGGCGCTGGTCGAGGAACAGGAGAACAAGTACGACTGGACGTTCTCCTACATGGGGGCCAACCAGGATGCGATCGAGGTCGGCGCGACCATGGGCATCGCCGCCGACCGGTCACTGACCTACGGGACCGGAGCCGGCAATGTCGCCGCGGCCATGGGTGCCTACGGTGCCTCCTCCGTCGCCCTGCGCGGTGCGGTTGCAGCAGGGGCGGCTCCGGCCGCCGCGCGGGCAAACATGACCTATTCGCCCGCCCAGCGGGCCGCGGCCGCGGGTGAGCCCGACCAGGCCGACCCCGCGGCTCCGAAGCACCGGCTCGGCGCGCGGCGGCCCCGTTAGCTGCGTGCGGACCGACCGGCCCGCAGACGTGTTGGCGTGGCCGCATCGGCAGCGGATGGGCCGGCGGCCCTGGATGACCTCCAGTCACGATCGAGAGCTGGACGGCCTGACCCGGACGTCGGCCGGGCGCGCTCCCGGCATCAGGCGCGGTCGGGACGGTAGCTCGCCGGAATAGCGGGTGCCGCGTTCCCGTCGAACGAAGCGAGGATGTGATCTGCGACGACCGCGCCGCAGTAGGGCCCCACGGTGAGGCCGCTCGGTCCCATCCCGGTGGCCACCCAGAGTCCGTCCACGGCGGGCAGAGCACCGAGATAGGGCAGGCCGTCGTGGCTGACCGGACGCAGCCCGACCCTGGCCTCGATCCAAGTCGCCCCGGCCAGCGCGGGAACCAGGGACACGCCCTGTCTGAGCACCTGCGCCACGCCGCCGGCCGTCAGTGAAGGATCGAACCCACTCCCCGTCTCGCGAGTGGCACCGATCACCACCCGGTCGCCGGGAAAGGTCAACAGGTAGTGCCCGGCTGCGGTGTCCAGGGTCGGAAGCTGCGCGGCACCCGGCAATCGCAGATGCACGATCTGACCACGCTGTGGCTGCACGGCGGTGTGAGTCATCGGCCCTGACCAGGCGCCTGCGGCGACCAGTACTGCGTCGGCCTCGATGATCCCGTGTTCGGTGCGTGCCCCGATCACCTGCCGGCTCCGCACCTCTGGCGTGGCCGAGCCGGTGACGCGGGTGGCACCGGAGCGCACGGCCAGCTCGACCAAGGCGCGCCGCATCGCATCGCCGTCCACTCGGGCCACCTCCGGTAGCCACAACCCGCCTGCCGTCGGCCCCACCAACGGGAACCTCGACCGGATGGTCGTGCTCGTCAGCAGCTCGGGCCTGCCCACCGCCGCCGGGCCGAAGCGCCCCACCAATGCACTGGCCCGCGTCAGTTCCGTGCTCAGCGCCTCTGCCTCCGGGTCATCCGCAGCCAGCGTCAACTGCCCGACGGCGGCGTAGGAGTGACCGGAAAGACCGGCTTCGGAACATATTTCGACCAGCTCCGGGTAGTAGCGGGCCGCGGCGAAGCGAAAGGCCTCGGTCTCGGCGTCGGCCGACCGAGAGCTGATGGTGGCGACGATCCCGGCACCCGCCGCTGTGGCACCGCCGACTGACTGATTGTCGACCAGAGTGACCTCGACGCCGGCGCCCGACAATCGATGGGCCGCACTTGCCCCGACGATTCCTGCACCGATCACCACCACGCGGGCCATCCCGGGAGTCTTTCACCTGCCCGGCTCGCCACCGGCAGGACGGGATGCCGGCTTCGCGGTTACCTTCGATGGAGACCGGTGCCGTGTCGACGAAGGGAGCCGACGCCGATGGCCTCACCAGACCCGGAATCGGCGACCGATTCGGCTGTCGGTCGCGGTATCGACGGGATCGTCGAGCGCCAGATCCGCGAGGCGCAGGAACGCGGCCTGTTCGACAACTTGCCCGGAGCCGGGCGACCGCTGGCCGACTTGGGTGCACGTCGTGACGAGAACTGGTGGCTGCGCCAGTATCTGCTGCGGGAGGGCGTATCCGGCACGCCGTTCCTCCCGCCCGCGCTTGCGCTGCGGAAGGCGGTGGAAGATCTGCCCGCGGCGGTCGCCGGCCTGACGGTGGAGGCGAAGGTGCGAGCCGTGGTGGCGGCTTTGAACGAGCGGATCCGTAGTGCACTGGCCAAGCCGGGCGAAGGACCGGCGATGACGCTGATGGAAGTGGAGGTCGAGCGGGTGGTCTTCGAATGGCGGCTGGCGCGGATCGCCCGCGGGGACCTGCCGATGCGCCGGAGCCCCTCAGTTGCACCCGTTGCCGAACGCGCGGCCCGCCGGTCGTGGTGGCGCCGTCGGGACGGGTGAACCAGCGTGGCCGGTGTCGCCGACCGCCGGTCGGGCGACACGACAGGCGGTGGATGAGAGTCTTTGCGGATGATCTCCGCGCTTCCGATGACCCGCGCCGAATTTCTCCACGCTCTGGACTGGGCCGCCGGCGTGACCGTGCTGGCGCCGCCCGAGAAAGTGCCAGGAGCGTGGGTCGGTGGCCCCAGCGCGGTGATCCACCGAGGAGTCATCCATCTCGCCTACCGCAGGCGCAGACCGATCGGTGAAGGCCGAGGGTTCGCGAACGTGATCGCCCGTTCGGTTGACGGGATCGCTCTGGAGACGATTGCCACCGTGGAACGGGACCGACACCGGGCCGAGTCGCTGGAGCGACCCTGTCTGGTGCGCGATCAGGACGGCAGCTGGCGGCTCTACATCAGCTGTGCCACACCGAATTCCAAGCATTGGCGGGTGGATCTGCTGGAGGCGCCGACGATTGCGGAGCTGCCGGATGCCGCGCCCCGCACGGTGCTGCCAGGTGATGCCGGTGTCGGCGTGAAAGATCCGGTCATCGTCCAAGCCAGTGACGGCTGGCATCTATGGGCGTCCTGCCACCCATTGGGCGACCCAGCGGCCACCGACCGGATGACGACCGAATACGCCACCAGTAGTGATGGGCGGCAATGGGTCTGGCAGGGGACAGCACTGCGCGGCACCGTGGGGACCTGGGATGCGCGGGGAGTGCGATTCAGCACGGTGCTGGCGTTGTCCGATGGTTACCTCGCCCTCTACGACGGCCGGGCCACTGCCGAGGAGAACTGGGAGGAGCGCACGGGTGCGGCGTTCGCCCCATCGCTGGCCGGTCCGTGGGAACCGCAGGCCGGGCCTGTGTTCAGCTCGCCGTTCGGGCCGGGTGGGTTGCGTTATCTCGCCGCGGTTCCCGATCCCGTCGGACTGCGCATCTATTACGAGGGCGCGTGTCCCGACGGTTCGCACGAGCTGCGAACCCAGCTGATCCGATCGGTCGGGCCGTGAAAGCCCTGCGCTTCAGCGAGATCGAGGGCCCGCTCGAACTGATCGAGGTGCCACCGCCGGTCTGCCCGGCCGACGGCATCGTTCTCGACGTCGCCGCCACCGGGGTCTGCCGTTCCGACTGGCACGCCTGGAAGGGACACGATCCGGTGGCGCTGCCGCACATCCCCGGGCACGAGTTCGCCGGGACCATCGCCGCGATCGGGTCGGAGGTGACGAAGTGGGCAGTGGGGGATCGGGTTACCGCTCCCTTCGTCCTGGGCTGCGGTGCATGCGAGTTCTGCCTGGCCGGTGACGCCCAGGTCTGCCCGTACCAGGAACAGCCCGGCTTCACCCGGCCCGGCTCGTTCGCCGAGCAACTGGCGGTGCCGCGGGCCGACGCCAATCTGGTCGGGCTGCCCGGGTCGGTCGATTTCGTCTCCGCTGCCTCGTTGGGCTGTCGCTTCGCGACGGCCTACCGGGCATTGACCGCCCACGGGCGGGTGGGCCGGGGCGACTGGGTGGCAGTGCACGGTTGCGGCGGCGTCGGGTTATCGGTGGTGATGATCGCGGTCGCCCTGGGGGCCGGCGTGGTGGCAATCGATGTGTCACCGGAATCGTTGCGGTTGGCCGCCGATCTCGGGGCATCGGCGACGTTGCAGGTGGGGACGGTGCCGGACATCAGCACGGCGGTGCTCGCACTGACCGGCGGGGGTGCGCAGGTCAGTGTCGATGCGATCGGTCGTCCGGCGACGGCGGCCGACTCCGTGCGATCGCTCCGCCGTCGTGGTCGGCACGTCCAGATCGGGCTGCTGCTCGGCGACGACGCATCAACGCCCTTTCCGATGGACCTGGTGGTCAGCCGGGAACTGGAGATCCACGGGTCACACGGCATGGCCGCGCACGAATATCCGGCCATGCTCGAGGCGGTCGCCGCGGGACGATTGCACCCGGAACTGCTCGTTGGACAAGTGGTTTCGCTCGATGACGCGGCCGGGGTGTTCGCTGCCATGGACCGCCCGACGGGGTCCGGGATGACCGTCATCCGCATCTGATCGGCCATCGGCCTACGGTCAGGGGACGCAGTGCAGGAAGAGGGAGCCGAACTATGACGATGTCTCTGGTGCTACCGGCCGCGGTGAGTGTTCGCGAGGTCGGGTTGCGGGACGGGCTGCAATTGGAGGCGCCGGTCGACCTCGACCACAAGATTGCCCTGATGGAAGCCCTGGTGGCCACCGGCGTGCAACGGATCGAGGCGACCGCATTCGTCTCGCCCCGCGCGGTGCCGGCGATGGCAGACGCCGAACAGGTTGCCGCGCAACTGCACCGCTGGCCCGGAGTCACCTGGTCGGCGCTGGTCGCGAGTCCCAACGGAGCCAGGCGGGCGCTGGCCTCCGGGTTCACCCGGATCGAGTACGTGGTCTCCGCCGCTGACGGCCATTCGCTGGCCAATGTCGGGCGGACCACCGACGACGCCGTCGATCTGATCGAGGAGATCGGTGACCTCGTGCACGCCGCGCACGGTCAGCTCGAAGCCATCATCGCCACCGCTTGGGACTGTCCCTTCGACGGCCCCACCCCGGCCGAACGAGTGGTCGACATCGCCTTCCGCGCCGTCGACCTCGGGGCCGACCAGCTCGCCCTCGGCGACACGATCGGAACGGCGACCCCGCGGCGGGTGGTCGACCTGATCCAGGCCGTCCGGGTCGGCAGCGGGCACACCGACGTCGGGGTGCATTTCCACGACACCCGCGGCACCGGACAGGCCAACGTGCTGGCCGCGGTGCAGTGCGGGGTGACCCAGATCGATGCTTCCATCGGCGGCTTGGGGGGCTGTCCGTTCGCCCCGGGGGCGAGCGGAAACATCGCTACCGAGGAATTGGTGTACATGCTGGAGGAGACGGGCGTGTCCACCGGCATCGATCTGGACGCGCTGCTGGTGGCCGCGGCCATCGCCGAGCAGACGGTGGGTCACTCATTGGACAGTTCGCTCTACCGGGCCGGCGGACGGGCGAAGCCGCTGGGCCGGAGCGACGTGCTCCGCCCCTGAGCGGATTCGTGGAGCCAGTGGTCAGCTGGCCTTGGCGCCGTCGGCGGCCCCGGCCTTCTCGGTGGTGTCGCCCGTGGTGGCCAGCGTGCCCGAGGCGTTCTCCAGGTGGGCCCGGATGAACCAGTGGAACAATTCGATCTGGTGCAGGTGACCGATCAACATGTCGTTGGTGACCGGATCGGTTTCCTCGGTGTCGTCGGCGGCCTTGCGGTGATCGGAGATGACGCCCTGGTAGACGACGTCGAGGGCACCGAGATGCGCAATGGTGTCGGCGCGGCCGATCGAGTAGTCGTCCCAGGTGCGCTCCTTGACCAGCGTGCCGGGCGTGCCCTTGACGGGCGAGCCCAGGGTCGCGATGCGCTCGGCGATCTCGTCGGCGTAGGCGCGGATGACGTCGATCTGCGGATCCAGCATCTCGTGGACGCCGATGAAGTGCGGGCCGACCACGTTCCAGTGCACGTGCTTGAGGGTCAGGGCCAGGTCGTTCAGCGCGTGCAGACGCATCTGGAGGATCCCGGCAACCTCAGCGCCGACGGAGGCGTCGAGGCTGGGCACGGTGAATCGGGGCAGTGTTCTGCGGGCCATGCTGTTCTCCTTAAGGTTGCGCCTGAGTCCGTCGCGGCCGGATAGCCATCGGACGGGCCGGTAGTGCAGTGCGTACGGACTCACTTCTGACGTCTGTACTTTCGGTACCCGTCCCTGCCTTCGCGAAACGTCGGTCCTGGCAGGCGCCTGGGCGGCAGAGATCGCGGCCGTTCGGGACGTCTGCGGCTCGTCCACGGCACAGTTACCTGATGTTGGGCGGACTTTTGTGCCATTTCTACAGACATCGATGCCGCTTCGTACTACTTTGCTGCCATGACGAACCCCGATTACCCGCCCCCGCCGTACGGTCAACAGCCGGCTGGTCAGCAGCCTGCTGGGGAGCAGCCGTACGGTCAGCCACCCCAAGGTCAGTCGTACCCGCAGCAGCCCTACGGGCAGCCTTACCCGCAGCAGCCCTACGGGCAGCCTTACCCGCAGCAGCCCTACGGACAGCAGCCGCCGCCGGCACCGGTGGCGCCACCAGGATCGGTCAACGGCGCGTTCTTCATCTATCTCATCGCCGCCGTGCTGGCGGTGATCGCGATCATTCTCACCCTCACCAGCAATGTGTGGGAGCAGGCCATCGCGGACAGCGGCGCGGACACCTCGGGCGTGAACGTGCACTCGCTGGTCAACACGGTCAAGATCGTCTCCGTGGTCTTCGGCGTCATCTTCATCGCCTTGTACCTGCTTTTCGCCTTCAAGATGCGGGCCGGCCGTAACTGGGCCCGGATCGTGCTGACCGTGCTGTCGGGCCTGTCCATCATCAGCTCGGTGTCGACGACGACCACCGCGGTCACCGTCAACGGTCACGTCTATAAATCCAGCAGTACCCAGCTGACCGGCTGGATCGGCGTCATCCTTGCCGTCATCGCCATCGTGCTGATGTACCTACCGGCCTCGAACGCCTACTTCAAAGCATCGAAGGCATCCCGGCAACTGCGGTACTGACGGGCTGACCGGCGCGGCTGATCTGTTCGTCACCCGGTCGAGCGGAGCACCACGTACTGGCCGTGCCGGGAGAACTCCCGGTACCGGCCGGAGTCAACGAGCTTGTCGTACAGGGTGGTGCTCCAGCCCGCCTGATAGGACGTGCTGGCCAGGTCGAGCACCACCCAGTCCGCCTTGATCGGCAGCCCGGTGGGATCGACGAATCCCGGGTAGGCCTGCATCACCTGGGCGCGGTCCACCAGATGTGGCATCAGGAACACGTCAGTGGCCACCCGGGCGCCGTCCGGGATCGCGGCCACGGCGGCTCGTGCCGCCGGGCAGCGGTCGCAGCTGGTCACGGTGGACCCGATAGTTGCCAGCGTGGGAGCACGGATCAGGCTGACGGCGACGACGCCGGCCAGCAGGACCGTCTGGATCCTGAGCAGGCGTCCGGACAACGACGTTTCGCTGCGCCGTTGGCGCACGATGCCGTCGCACAGAGCAACGAAGCAGATGACCATCAGCGTCGCGTTGTAGTGGTAGAGGAAGCCGGTATAGGCGTAGTTGTTCGAGACCAGCCGGGCGCCGAGCGTAGGCAGGATGGCCAGGATGAGCGGCGATCGCAGCCCCAGCCCGGTGGTAGCGGCGAGCGCGCCCAGGAATATCAGCCCCCGGACGGAGAACACGGTGTGCACGGCGGAGGACACCAGGCCCCCGAGGCCATGCGCGCCGCCCGCGCCGGCATAGGCGAAGTACGTGTACGTGTGTGAGTAACTGAAGTGCGGGATGACCACCAGGATGATCAGCAGGAAGCTGACCACGCCGACGACGCCGAGCAGTAGTGCGGGTCGGTACTTCCGTTGCACCGCCAGGACAAGCGCGATCCCCAGGATCAGCAGCGGTGAATCCTCCTTGACCAGGATCAGCAGACTGCTGAACAGCACCACCTGGGTGTAGCGGCCGGCCAGCAGCGCCTCCAGCGCCAGGGCCAGCAGCGGGACCGCGAAGGCGATCTCGTGGAAATCGAAGTCGACCGCCTGGAGAATCCCCCAACTGACGGCGAAGGCCGCGCCCAGGAAGTAGCCGAGGCCACCGAGCCTGCGGACCGACAGCCGACAGACCACGTGCACGCCGAAGGCGATCAGCAGCGCCTGGGCGATCAGCAGCAGTCGCGCGTCGGGCCAGATCCGGTAGAACGGCGCCAGCACCACGAGGATCGGGTGGAAGTGGTCGCCGAGGATGTTGAACGGCAGCTGCGACTTGACCAGGACGTCCGGCGCCCGCAGGTGCGCGTACTGGTCGATCGCCTGGTCGAAGATCGTCAGGTCGAATCCGGTGTGGAAGCGGGCATGGCGGATCAACGAGTCGGGCAGATAGAGCAACAACGCTCCGACGCTGACGATCCAGACACGGCTTCGGCGCGGGGTCACGGGCTTCGGCGTCCGGTCAGGAACGGCGGCATCGAACTGGCCGCCGGCCATCCGTTGCACCCCTGACGTACTCGCCGTGCCGGAATCCCCGGATCGGATCAGGACTTTACCCGGACGGCGCTCATCGACGGGGCGGCAATCGCCGGTTCGGTCGCTGCGATCGGTCGAGGCTGCTGGGCCGGCAGGAAAGCGACCGCGGCAAGCATCCAAACCGTCTGAACACTGCCGGCCACGGCGGCCCACACTCCGAGGGTGGCGTAACCCGCGTCGGGGAGGTCGAAGAGGTCACGGGTGTTCATCACGAAGACGAGCAAGCCGGTCACGGTGAGAAACAAGGTCCCGAACCACCGTATGGCGTACCGTCGCTCAGCCCCGTCCAGCCCGACGAACGACGCCGAACTCGCCAGTAACCGGAACCAGCGAACCGGCACCGTCGAGATGAGCCGAGAGATCGACAGCACCATCGCGGGCAGGATCCACACCGCGTGGTGGATCCAGCTGACCGGGCTGATCAGCACCCCGAGAAAGCCGGTGACCGTCAGGGCCAGCAAGGTGTCGCCCGCAACGACCGCCTGGCGCACTCGCCGAATTCCCACCAGCAGGATGAGCAGGGCGCCCAGCACCCAGGCGATCTTGTCGGGAGCAAGCGGCGCGGCGAAACGAGCCAGCACTCCGTTGATCGATTGGTTCGCCGTGTTGTCGGGTACGCCGACGCGGCTGGAATCCCAGAGCAGGGACGTGAAGTATTGCCAGGTGGCGGTAGGTGCCACCACGGCCGCGACCAGCGTGGCGGCGATCGCGGTCAGCATCGCCACCCGCAACATCCGCCACTGCCGGGACAGGATCAGGTACACGAGGAAGATCGCCGGGGTGAGCTTGATGGCCATGGCCAATCCGATGCCGACGCCCGCCCACTTGCTGCCCCGCCGGCCCAGGACGAAGACGTCGAACATGACCAGTAGCGCCAGGAAGGTGTTGACCTGCCCGTACGCCAGGGTCTGGCTGATCGGCTGGAGGCAGAAGGCCGCCGCGGTGGCCAGGCCGGCTACGAACAGCAACTGGGGGCGGCGCGCCGTGATCCGTTCGCGGACGGCCAGCACAGCGATCGCGACGACCGAGCCGAAGATGGCCAGACTGGACAGCGCGATGACCGGTTTGATGGTCAGGCCGGTCATCGGCGACATGAACAGCGCGGCGACCGGGGGATAGGTAAACCCGAGCCAGCCGTTGGTCGGATCCCGCTGGACCAGGCCGTAGAGGCCGCCGCCGGAGCGCCACTCATTCAGGGCGGCAAAGTAGATCTTGAGGTCGTACTCGTTCCTGGGCGCGCCGAAGTGCCGGTAGACGGCGTAGGAAGAAGCGAACGCGACGAGCAGGCAAATGCCGGCGGCGCCGATCACAATTGAGCGCCGGCGGGTGGTCAACGTTCGCAGATCCACGTTCGCCCAAGCCCCCACGGAACGTAAAGACCCCAGCTCAATCACAGTTCGCATTGTGCCATCTACGAAGCGTGGATGGGGAGTTGCTCGGGATCCGCGTAGGTGCAGGGTCACGTGGCGAATTGGTTTCACAGCGCTTGCACATCGGCGGCGGCCCGATTTGCATCAGTTCGCCGCCGGCCAGCAGGGGCAGAGATGTTGGGCGCGGCGCGGTTTCAGCGGCGCGACCGGCAAAACCGCAATCTGGTCGGGACCGGGTAATGGCGGACGAAAGTGTGGTGGATATCTAGTCCGAGCCTGCGCGCGAGCCCGATCAACGTGATCAGATTCACCCATACATTCACCCGATAGCCCGGAATCGCACCGTTTAGTTTTAAAGTCTCTGGGAAATGGGTGCAATTCACCCACCAACGTTGGGGACCGGTCGGATACCGCGGGCCAACGAGCCGGCCCCACCGGCCCGTAGCGTATCGCTCGTGAACGTGGTTGATCTGAATGCTGACCTGGGCGAGAGCTTCGGCAGCTGGGTACTCGGTGACGACCTGGCCATGCTCGAGGTGGTCAGCAGCGCGAATGTGGCCTGCGGGTTTCACGCCGGCGACCCACTGACCCTGCGCCGCTGCGTGGCCGCCGCGGCTGCACGTGGGGTGGCGGTCGGCGCGCAGGTCGGCTATCCGGACCTGGCCGGCTTCGGACGGCGGTTCATCGACATGGAATCGGCGGATCTCACGGCGGCCGTGATCTATCAGATCGGCGCCCTGGCCGGGTTGGCCCGCAGCGTCGGCACCACGGTCCGGTACGTGAAGCCACACGGTGCGCTCTACAACGCGATCGTGCACCACGGCGAACAGGCCGCCGCCGTGGTGGCCGCGGTGGTCGCCTACGACCCGGCGTTGGCGGTGGTCGGTTTGCCCGGTTCGCGGTTCCTGGAGCAGGCAGCGGAGGCGGGGTTGCGCACCGTCCGGGAGGCGTTCGCCGACCGCGCCTACAGGGCGGACGGCGCGTTGGTCTCCAGGCGGGACGCCGGGGCGGTGCTGCACGACCCGGCCGAGATCGCGGCCAGGACCGTAGCCCTCGTCCGTACCGGCCGGATCGTCGCGGTGACCGGCGAAACGGTGCTGGTGCAGCCGGATTCGATCTGCGTGCATGGCGATACTCCGGGTGCGGTCGCGATCGCTACGGCAGTCCGGGCGGCGCTTTCGGCGGCGGGCGTGCAGATCCGGTCCTTCGTGTCCTGAGCATCGCTCGCGTCCCTCGGGCGGAGTGCTGTGGCAGGGACTGGCATCCGCGCCTACCTTGGCAATCATGCTCAAAGATGCGCCGGGTCAGGCTGTGCCATTGCTCGCGGGTGACTTGTTCGGCTACGAATCCATGCTCACCGCAGCGGAGTGGGAACTGGTCATCGCGACCCGGGCCTTTCTGGCCGAGCACGTCGCGCCGGTCGCCGAGGAATGCTGGGCGAAGGCTGAATTCCCGTTCCAGATCATCGAGCCGATGGCCGAAGTTGGAATCATCGGCCTGGCGTACGGCCTGGACGGTCGTCCGCCGGCCGGCCAGCTGCTGACCGGCTGGCTGGGACTGGAGATCTCCCGCGTCGACCCGTCGATCGCAACCTTCTTCGGTGTGCACAACGGTCTCGCGATGGGCACGATCTTCCTCTGCGGATCGCAGGAGCAGAAGGATAGGTGGTTGCCGCCGATGCAGCGGATGGAACTGGTCGGCGCCTTCGGGCTGACCGAGCCGGACGGCGGTTCGGACGTGGCCGGCGGGATGCGCACCACGGCCCGCCGTGAGGGTGATCACTGGGTGCTCAACGGCGCAAAGAGGTGGATCGGCAACGCGACTTTCGCGGATCTCACGGTGATCTGGGCCCGGGACGTGGCCGACGACCAGGTCAAGGGGTTCGTGGTGGAGAAAGGCACGCCCGGGTTCACGGCCACCAAGATCGAACGCAAGTTGGCCCTGCGCACCGTGCAGAACGCAGACATCGTGCTGACCGACTGCAAGGTCAGCGACGACAACCGGCTGGCGCAGGCCAACTCGTTCCGGGACACCAGCCGGGTGCTGCGGACGACCCGCGGCGGTGTCACCTGGTCGGCAGTCGGCTGCCAGATCGGCGCCTACGAAGCCGCGGTCGCCTACGCCAAGAGCCGGGAGCAGTTCGGCAAGCCGATCGGCCACTTCCAGCTGATCCAGGATCTGCTGGCCCGGATGCTCGGAAACATCACGGCCTCCCTCGGGATGGCTGTGCGCGTCGCGCAATTGCAGCAGGACGGCATCTTTCGCGACGAACAGGCCGCGTTGGCCAAGTGGTATTCCACCACCCGGCTGCGAGAGACGGCGGCGTGGGCTCGAGAATTGATGGGCGGCAACGGGATTCTGCTCGATCATGATGCGGCCCGGTTCTTCTCCGACGCCGAGGCGCTGTACTCCTACGAGGGCACCGCACAGATCAACGCGCTCATCGTCGGGCGGTCCATCACCGGCAAGAGTGCCTTCGTCTGAGCACGGCGAAAACCCCTGGCGATCTGGCGATGACGACGCAACATCAAACAGCACCTGCCCGGCGCTGGGCCGGGTTGATCGTGCTCATCCTGGTTGCGCTGGTGGCGGTCGTGTTGCCCGGGACGATGTCGAGGTCGATCCCCGGCGTGGCCGGGCGAGGGCCGGTACCCAGGATGCCGACCGTCGGTGACTGCCTGCTCCGACCGGTCGGACCCCCCGATTCGGCGGCCGACGGGGAGCTCATCTATCCGCCGGTGAGTACCGGACCGTGCAGCGGGCCTCGATTCGGTGAGGTCGTGGCCGTCGTCGCCTCGCCGAAGGTTCAACCGCCTATCGTCTCCCCGATCGACGGATCAGTGGCGGACCCCAGCGCGACGGCCTGCGACGACGACGTGGCCGGATTTCTCGGCACCGCTGCAGCCGTTGCTCCGGCCCAACGCTCGGCAGTGACGTGGGTGGTGCTGCCGGCTTCGGTACGCAGCCTGCGGGTCGAACCGTCGGACCTGCAGAAGTCGGTCGGTCAGCGCTGGATCGCCTGTGTGGGATATCTCGACCCCGAATCAGTCGGACAAGCCAGTGCGGACGACTATCTGCGGTCCGCCAAGGGCACGTTCCAGCTCGGCTCACCGCCCGCTGCCTTCGCCACCTGCGTGACATCGCTCGTCGCCGGGGCGATGAACCACGGCGACTGCTTCCAACCGCATGGAGCCGAGTCGTTCGGTTTGGCGTTCGGCCCAACCGATGCGTCGGGTCTTCTGTTGAGAACCACCTGCCGAGCGCTGGTGACCAGATACACGGGCCTGACCGACCCGACGGCGGGCGGCCGATTGGCCGTGCTGGTCGTGGCCAACCAAAACAACAAGACGGTGGGCGATGGCGTTGTCGACATCTCCACCAACGGGGCGACCTGCCTGGTCCGGCCGACGGCGGGACGGCAGCTGTCCGGGCCGCTGATGGGATTGGGCGACAAGCCAGTCCCGCTCAGGTGAGACGCCGTGCCCTCGCGGCAGGGCAGCGTCAGCGGCGGATGAACTCCAGATCCAGGATGTCGCGGCCGGCGGCGATACCGCGTCGCTCGAACCGGGTACGCGGGCGGAAGGCCGGCCGCGCGGCCCAGCCCGGGTAGGCGTTGCGGAGGCCCTTGGTGGTGCTGCACACGGTCAGCATCTGCTCCCCGTAGGGAGTCCAGTCGGTGGCCAGCCGGAAAATCCCACCCCGCCGCAGCCGTGTGGTCACCAGGTCGGCGAACTCGGGCGTGACCAGACGACGCTTGAGGTGTTTGGTCTTGGGCCAGGGGTCGGGGAAGAACAGCCAGGCCTCGGCCAGCGATCCGGAGCGCGATGAGATCGGTCAGGATCTGCACGCCGTCACCGCGCATCACCCGGACGTTCCCCACGCCGGCCCTGGCCAGGTGGTGGAACGTCTGGGCCACACCGGGTTTGTAGACCTCGATGGCCATCAGGTTGATGTCCGGTCGGGCCGCCGCCATGGCCGCCGTCGATTCGCCCATCCCGGAGCCGATCTCGATGACCAGCGGCGCCGATCGACCGAAAACCGTGTCCCCGTCGAACGGACGGTCCGGCCCGAACGACTCCGGATCCAGATACCAGTTCGTCGGCGTGCTCGTTCCAGGCGCGGCGCTGGACGTCGTTCAGCCGGCCGCCCCGCGGATGGAAGCTGACCACCCGACGGAAATGCGCGGGCAGACCGTCCGTCGGGGCAACGGTTCTGATCCGCGAGTCCTGCATGCTCGCGAGGGTAGGTGGGTCTGGGCGGTAAAAGCGAATCCTCAGGCGTCCCGCTTGTTCAGCACGAAGGCGGCGATCAACCACAGCACCACGCCGGTGGCCAGGAAGACCAGCAAGCCCTGGATCGGGGTTGGCCCGCTCGTGCTCACCACGTCGTCGATACCCGGCACGTTGACCGTCGGTGCGATGAACTGACCGCCAGCCGCGAACGGCAGCCAGGGGCCCACTTTCGGCCCCACCGTCGGGATCAGGGTGAACAACGACTCGACCAGCAGCGGCCACAGCAGCAACAGGGCGATGGCGCCGGCCGACTGCCGCAGCAGCGTGCCGATGGCCACCGAGATGACCGCCGCGATGGCGAACAACGCGCCGTAACCGGCGACCTCTCGCCACACGTCCCCCTGGAGTGCGAGCGGCAACGGCGGTGCCTTGGCCAGCAGCTTGGTCAGGAAAAACGCTCCCATCGCGCAGACGAAACCGACCACGGCGCCCAACCCGGCCAGCAGTCCGGTCTTGGCCAGCAGCACGTTGGTGCGCTTCGGGACAGCCAGAAACGTGCTGCGCAAGGTGCTGAACCGGTATTCCGTGGTGACGGCGAGCGCGGCCATCACCATGAAGATGCTCTCGCCGAGCGCCACGCCCCGGAGAGCGAAGAACGGAATTGCCTGATGCCCCTGGTCGACCAGGCCGAACAGCAAACCGAAGCCGAGCGAGGCCAACAGGATCGAGCCCAGGCACCAATAGGGCGAGCGGGTGGAGAACAACTTGATGCGTTCGACGGCGATCAGGCTCATGCCCGTCACTTCCCTTCGGGTGAGCGGTAGGTCGGCGATGCTCCGGGCGGCGGTGGTCCGGGAGGACTGAGTTGCCCGGGTGGTTGCGGTGGTTGCGGTGGTCCGGCGGGCGGGCCGGACTGGGCGGCCCCGACCGGCAGCATCGGATCGTTGCCGGCGGTGAAGCCGTGACCGCCGTACTCGACGGAATCGCCGGTCAGCTGCATAAAGGCCTCTTCCAGCGAACCTTGGACGCCGGCCAGTTCGTGCAGGGTGATCCCGGCGGCACCGGCCAGGTCGCCCACCTGCTCGATGGGCGCGCTGTGCACGATCAGCGAATCCTCGCCGCTGGTGAACCGGATCTGGTTGCGGCCCAGGACATCTGCGAGATCGGTCAGCCGCGGTGAGCGCACCCGGACGGTGGATTCGGTGGACTGTGAGATGAAGTCGGCGGTCGCGGCGTCGGCGATCAGTCGCCCCTTGCCGATGACGATGAGATGTTCGGCCGTTACGGCCATCTCGGAGAGCAGATGGGACGAGACGAATACCGTGCGGCCGGCTGCGGCCAGACTCTGCATGAACTGCCTGATCCAGAGAATGCCCTCTGGGTCGAGCCCGTTGACCGGCTCGTCGAACAGCAGCACCTCCGGATCGCCGAGAATGGCCCCGGCCAGTCCGAGCCGCTGCTTCATACCGAGGGAGAACTTGCCGACCGATTTGCCGGCCACCGCCGTCAGGCCGACCGTGTCGAGCACCTCGTCGACCCGCTTCCCGGACAATCCATTGGAGGTGGCCAGCCAGCGCAGGTGCGACCGGGCGGAACGGTTGGGATGTACCCAGTTCGCATCGAGCAGGGCCCCCACCTTGGTGAGCGGCCTGCTCAGCGAGGCGTAGCGCTGTCCGTCGATCAGTGCCTTGCCCGACGTCGGGTTGTCCAGGCCGAGGATCATCCGCATGGTGGTGGATTTGCCGGCCCCGTTCGGGCCGAGGAACCCCGTCACCGTCCCGGGGTTCACCGTGAATGACAACTGGTCGACGGCTTTGGTGCTGCCGAACGTCTTGGACAGGCCGGAAACTTCGATCATGGGCACATCCTCTAACAGTCGCTACTGATTCTGTGGGACTTGGCGATCCAATCTGCTCTGTTGGGCCCACGTTGTGCGGTCAACGCGTGCCGGTCAGCGCCCCGATCCGGGTTGCGACGACCACCGCGACCACCATGACAAGCGCCAGTACCGCCGACCCGATCAGCGCACCGAAGGGACTCCGCAGGTCTCTCGGCCCCCGATCGCGAGCATGCAGGAGCAGCGCCACGGCGGTGGCCGAGCGCGCTGCGTGCGCCTGCAACACCAGCCTCGGTCGGGCCCGGCTCACCGTCGGTGCTCCCGGGCCGTCCGGCCGAACGGAGCCGGATCGATCCGCCGGGCGAGGAGGGTGCCGAAGCCGCGCTCGATGCCGGTCGCTGGTCGGTCGGCGTCGACCCCGCCGATGTCACCGACGCCGACCCAGTCCGGGTCGGTGTCCGCAAGGTCGTGCGTCGAGGGTTGATCGGGATCGTCGATGCCGACGCTCTCGGCCACCGCCCGCACGACTGATTCCAGCGGGTCGGTCAGTTCCGCGAAGGCGCTCGCCGTTGAAAGGAGCAGCGTCCAGTTGCTGTCGGGAATGGGCACGAACACCTGAATGCTCGTCAGCGCAACGATTTCCGCACTTCCGGGCACCACCATCGTCACCCGATCCCGATGCATCACCGCCGGACCGGTTCGGGTCGAGACCTCACTGATCACACCGGTTCTCGGCAGGCTGTCGTGCACCCGACCCAGGGACGCGGGATGGTGTTCGGATACGAAGGCGATATGTAGCCCAAAACTCGCCGCGCCGCCTGCTGGTCGTCGCCCGACGGTCAGCAGGCTCAGGGCGGCCCCGGCTCGTTGGCAATCGGCCACCAGGCCGTCCAGCATCGCGAGCAGGTCCCTCCGCTCTCCGGCCCGGAGGTGGGTGCCGCGGAATTCCTTGTCGATCAGGCGATCCGCCGACTGCCGCCAGGTGGCCGGATTCGAGTCGAGTCGCGACCAGGTGGCGGGCAAACGTAGCCAGACGGCGAACGGTGGAAACGTGGCACCTGGATTGAGGTCGATGGGTTCCGCGATCGTCTCGCCGGGCGCAGACGGTCTGGTGGTGCGCGTCATCTGGACCCTCCGGTCCCGGCCGCCCCGCCCGGGCTCAACGCCCGGGACAGCGCACCGTCGAACTCGCCACTCATCCTGCCGATCTGGGTGCTGACGTCGCCGAGACCGCCGATGTTCTCGCCCAGCTTCTTCAAGCTGGCCGCCCATTCCTGGCGAAAGTGGTCGAGCGCTGCGCTGATCCGATCCTGGTCGGCGCCAAGTCCGTTCACCTCGAAGGCATTGGTCGAGCCCGACGCGATCCGCTCGGAAATGCCGGCCACGGCACGGCCCACGTCCTGCAGCGCCTGGAACGGATACTGCACGAAGTCGGACATGGCGCGTCCTCTCCCATCACATTTCTCTCGTCTACGTTTCTCGCACCAACACCTGATCGCTCTGGTTGAACGCTGGTCGGCCATGATCGGTCAATTCCAGGTCGAAAGCCCTGTCGACTGTCCGCTGATTACCGGAGCCGATGCCGATGCGGGCGCCGGGCTCGGTGGCCGGATCGGGCCAGCCGCCGTTGTCTGCCGAGAACGGTTCGCCGGTTGGTCGGGGCGCTCCGGCTCAGCTGTTGGAATGGGTTGGTGGGCAATCTGGACCACGGTCGGCGCCCGTCCGCGGCGGACCACTGTGGCCCGCCCCGGGGGTTGGACGCACAACTGGACACCCGGGTAGATCGCGCCTTCCTGCCGGTCCCCCGACAGCAGTAGGCCGGTGGCTCCGACTTCGCGCAGCCGTTGCAACAGCGGTTCGTACAGCGAGCGCCCGGTACCGCCGGATCGCCGTGTCAGCACCAGGTGGAGGCCGACGTCGCGGGCCTGCGGCAGAAACTCCAGCAGCGGTGCGAGCGGTGCGGCGCCGCCGCCACCGAGCAGGTCGTAGTCATCGACCAACACGAAGATCTCCGGTCCGCGCCACCACGAGCGTCGCCGCAACTGGGCGGCGGTGACATCGTCGGGAGGCAATCGGCTCCGCAACTCGCCGGCCACCCCCGCTGCCATGCCGACCGCAGCCGACCCGGTGCCGGCGTAGGCCCCCAGATAGGCGTCCGGGACAACATCGAGCAGTGTCCGACGCACATCGAAAACTGCGAACACCACCTGCTCATCGGTGTGCTTCGACACCAGGTCGGCCACCAAGAGTCTGAGCAGTGCGGTCTTGCCGGATTCCGCGTCCCCGATGACCAGCAGGTGCGCGTCGGGCCCGCGCCAATCCAACTCGACCGGCTGTAGGTCGGTCTCCGAGAGGCCCAGGACGATTCCCGCGCGTGGTCCCGCGGCCCGGGCCAGCGTGATCGGATCGACGACGAGGGGCAGCATCCGGACGGCCGGGACCGGATGACCCGGCCAGGCGCCAGCCACCTGGGCCACCAGCTGCTCCAGGGCCGGCCTGGTGTCGGGCGTCGAGCTCGCGATGGCCGGTCCGCCGTCCGCCGCCGCCAGCTGCGGCAGGCAGATCTGCGCCTGGAGCCCACCCTCGACGAGGCAGCGGCCGGGAGTATCTGCGCGCAGGTTGGCCGCCTGCTTCCGCCCGATGACCGAGTCAGCGGGGTCGTTGAGACGGAACTCGATCTGATGCCCCATCGTGGCCTGTAGCGCCGTGCGCAGGTCGGACCACCTGCCCGCGGTGAGAATCAGATGGATGCCGTACCCGGGACCGCGAGTGGCCAGATCTTGGATTTGGTCGCTGAGGTCGTCGAAATCGCTGCGCACAGCCGGGAAGTTGTCGACGACCAGGAAGATGTCGGCCACCTCGAGTTCGGCCAATCGGCCCTGCCGCGACCGCGAACGCATAGCTTCCACGGAAGTGAGGCCGAGTCGAGCGAACAGCTCCTCTCGCTGAGCGAGCGCCGAGAACACCTCCGCAACCGTGCGGCGCACCCGATCGGCCTCCAGGCGGGAGGCGACCCCGGCCACGTGCGGAAGTGCGTCGAGGATCCGCAACGACCCGCCGCCCAGATCCAGACAGTAGAACGACACCTCGCCCGGCTGGTGGCTCAGAGCCGTCGAGACCACCAGCGTGCGCAACAGGTTCGATTTGCCGGTCTGGGGTGCACCGAGCACCGCCAGATGGCCGCCGGCGGTAGCCAGATCCAGCAGTAGCGGCTGCTGCCGTTGTTGGCTCGGCAGATCGACCAGTCCCAACGCCATGGTCAGGCTGCCGGTGGTAGGTGTGCCGAATCCCGAGATGGAGGACAGAAAGCGCAGGCCGATGACCGGGTCGACCGCGGCCGGACCGCCGGCGACGTCGAGGCCAATTGAAGGGGGGAGGGGCGGCAACCAGATCTGACTGACCCGTTCACCGACCGAAGCCAGTCGCCGCACGGCAACGTCCAGCACCGTAGGAGCCGTCGGTGGCGCCTCGTCAGTTCTGGTGGGAGCGGACGGCTGGGTGGCCGCCAGATACGCGGCGGTGTCGTTGAACAGCGGAAACGGGACCGGTACGGGCGGCGCGTCGACGATCAGACCGGGGTCGGCCGGTGCGCGGTAGGTCGACGAGACGTACCCGGCTCGGAAGCGCTGGAGCACGGTGGAATCGACTTTGAGGTAACCGGAGCCCGGGACCGGAGGCAGCTCGTAGGCCTCGGCCGAACCCAACACCGCCCTGGACTCGTTGGTGTTGAACGTCCGTAGCGCAATTCGATACGACAGGAAGGACTCGAGGCCGCGCAGCCGGCCCTCCTCGAGCCGCTGGCTGGCCAGCAGCAGGTGTACTCCGATGGACCGACCGGTCCGGCCGATGGCGAGGAACAAGTCGATGAAGTCGGGCTTGGCGGCCAGCAGCTCGCCGAACTCGTCGATGACCACGAACAGGTTCGGCAACGGCGCCGCGCACCGCCGGTCGCCCACCTCCCGACGGCGGCTGTACTCGGTGATGTTGGGCAGGTTGCCCGCGTCGGACAGCAGTTGCTGGCGGCGCTTCACCTCCCCGATCAGCGCATCGTGCAGTCGGTCGACGAGACCGGCGTCGTCCGACAGGTTGGAGACCATCGCGGCGCAGTGCGGCAGGGGGTCAAGACCCGCGAAGGTCGCGCCACCCTTGTAGTCGACCAGGACCATCGACAATCGATCGGGCCGGTGGGTCATGGCCAGCGTCAGCACCAGCGTGCGCAGCACCTCCGACTTACCGGACCCGGTCGCGCCGACGCACAGTCCGTGCGGCCCCATCCCGCCCAGTGCCGGTTCTTTCAGATCGAGGACGACACGTTGGCCGGCCGGGCCGATCGCGAAGGCGACCCGGAGAAACTCGGCCGGCGAGCGCGCGGCCCAGGTCTGCTCCGTGTCGAAGTCAGCCGGGTCGTCGACGCCCGTCAGGTCGCTGAACTCCAGATCGGTGCCCAACGGGGTGCCGGCTCTTTTCTCCGCCACCAGCCGAAGGGCTCCCAGTGCCCTGCCGAGGGTGGTGATGGTGCCTGGCGATATCACGTCCGGGGTGCCACACCTGGCACCGCAGGCCCGGGTCGCCGCACCATCGTCACCGATCGTCGGACCGACCGCGTCGACCGCGACGGTGTCATCGGCGCAGCTCACTCGGGTGTCGACCTGCTCCGGTTCGTCGATGGCCGCGTCCGCCATCGTGATCAGGCAGACGCCGAGGTCGGCCAGGGCCGTTCCGGGCGGAAGGTCCGGGAACAGGTCACTGCACGGAGCCGGCAGGCCGACGACTACCACGATTCCGGGGCCCAACCTGGCCGACGTGCTGCCTCCCGGACCGCCGGTCCGCAGTGCCTCGGCCGTTCGGCGGGTGACTTCGGGCGCCAGCAATCGGATGAGCTCATCAAGGTGATCGGTCACCAACCGGCGCGGGGCCGCTCCGTCGAAGTCGTCATCGGACAGCGCATGCGGAAGCCACTTGAGCCAGTCCAGCCAGTCGGCCACACGGCGCTGGACGCACACGAATATCTTCACGTCGCCCGGTCCGTGCAGGGCGACCAGTTGGGCCAGCGCGCAGGTCACCACCCGGCGGCGGGCAGCAGGCGGTCCGACCACGGAGACCCGTCCCCGGAGCGGGAGGCCGATCGGCATGCCACCGACCATCCGGTCGCGCTCGATGATCCGGGAGATCGCTGCGGCGATGACGATGTCGGATCCGCCCAGTGGATCGCGGTCGGCCGGCGCAACCACGCGCTGCCAGAGTGGAGCCGGCCCCGTCCCCACCCGAACGACGAGGAAGTCCGGGTCGTCCGGGCGCCGTTCCCACAGCCGGCCCGGGTCGCGGATCAGCTCGGTCAACACACCGGGGCCGGGATGGTGGCGGAGCGCGCGATCCCGTTGAGCGTGGACGGCGACCGCGATGTCGTCACGAACCCGATCCAGATAGTCCAGATAGCGGCGGCGCAGGTCGGTGGCACGTCTCGCCGTCCCGGTGCGCTGCCCGACAAACAACGCGACACCGCCGAGAACCGTTGCTGTCAATATGATTCCGCCGGCGATGAGCATCACCGGATTGTGGTTGGCCACGATCATGATCAACGACCCGGCCCCGCCCACGATCGGCATCAGGACCTGTAGCAAACCCTGCATCCCGGCGCCGTTGTCCGGCAACGCGGGCGGTGGGTGCAGCTGCACCGGAGACAAATCCATCGGCGCGAATGCGGTACGCGCAGGGCGGTGGACGAGTCGTTGGGTCATTTCACACCCCTCTCCGGGTCACGGTTGGCGATCCCTCAGGGTCGCCGGCAGTCGGCGCATTTCTCGCCGGACGCGGTCGATCGGGGTCAGGTTAGAACCAGCCGGCGACTGCCGCGGAGATCTATCCACAATCGGTGGACAAGTGTCCGGCCGGATCGCGGCGCGGTGCCACTGTCAGCGGTGCCCGGCGTCTGTCGGGCACGCCGACCTTCATGCTGGGAGTGGATGTCGAGATGGAAGAGCAAGCCAGGGGCGACGTCCGGGACATCACGGGAACGAGATTCACCAGGGTGACGGTCATCGGTCCGCACCGTCGGCTCGATCTCTCGGTGCCCGCCGAGGCACCGCTGATCGAAGTACTGCCGACCGTGCTGCGGATGTTGTCGGTGCCCCTGACCGGGGTGCCAACCGCCTGGCGACTGGCCACGCCGGAGCTCGGCGCGATCGCTGAGTCGAGATCGTTGGACGACGTGGGCGTCCTCGACGGTGCGCAGCTCCACCTGGTCGAGGCGGCCTCCGCACCGCCGCCCCCGTTCGTCGACGATGTCGAGTCCGCGGTGGCCGAATCGGTGTCCGACTTGGCGCCGAGCTGGACCGGCTCAAGTCGACGCGGGGTGACCAGTGTGCTGCTGAGTGTGGTCCTGCTGGCCGCCGTTGCCTGCGGTTGGACGGCGCCGCCGCCGATCAATTGGGTCGCTCCGCTGACGGCCCTGCTGGGCGCAACAGCCACCGGATGGTTCATCAGCGAGCGCGGTGGCTGGGGGTGTGCCGTGGTGGTTCCGGCGGCCGCGGTGACCCTGTTCTGTGCCTTGGTCGCGGCCGCATCAGCCACAGGCCCGGCTGGCGTCACCCGCGGAATTCACGAGAGTGGCTCGGTGGGAAGGGTTTCCGTTCACAGTCGCATTTGTGGCCGGGGTCGCTCTCGTGGCGGTGGGGGTGATCCGCCGCGCTCACGCTGTCCTCGTGGGTGGCGTGGTCACCTCGTTGTTCGCCGCTGGCGCGCAGACCGGCACGGCATTGGGGCTACCCCCGGAACGCGTGGCCGGGCTGGCTCTCCTGGTCGCGGTGACCGTCACCGGAGTCGCCGGACAGGTTGCGGCTGGCGGAGCCGGAGTGGTCGATCTGTTGGTCGCCGACGAGCGAGGACAGCCGGTGGCCGGAACGGCCGTCGGGTCCGTGGTCCGGCGTGGTCTCGGAACGGTGACCGGCATGGTCTGGGGTGCGACGGCCGCAGCTGTCGCCGCGGCCGGGTGGCTGATCGTCGGCTCGGCAGCGTTGGATTCCGTCGTGGTCGGTGCGCTCGGCGTCGCGATATTCGGGTTGCGCAGTCGGATGTTCTCCAGAGCCGCGCACGTCGCACCGATGATGGGCGTGGTCGTCGCCGGCGCGGTTGCTCTCGCACTCCGGGCCTCCGGCGGAGCCGCCGACGGCTCAGCGTGGCTCGCGCCGTCGCTGCTGGCCCTGTGCGGGTTGGGCCTCTGTTGCGGACTCGTGGAACTGCCCGACGTCGCGGCCGCCCGAGTGCAGCGCGCCTTCGACGGATTGGAGTTGGCCACCACTCTGGCGCTGGTACCCGGCCTGGTGCTGTTGTTCGGTGTCGTGCCCGCCGTGCTCCGCTGGTGGCATTGAGAGTGAGACGTTCGATAGTGCAACCTGAATCAGCCCTTTGGCCGCGACGGTTCGATACCCGCCGCGCCCCAAGGGACGAGGAGTGTGCCAGGTTCGACGGCGCGGCGTTCACACCGTTGAGCACTGCGCATTGCAAATTCGCCCGGTTTATCGCAGTCGGCGGAACTCCCGGATTGCCGGTGATGTGCGGCATATGTCGGGGCGGGGTAGTGGTCATCGCCAGCCGCCCGGCTTATCTCGTCGATAGCCTGCTCGCCGACACTCGTCGGCTAATCGCGATTTCGTAGATCGTCTGGCACCGAACAGTTCTCACGCAGAACGTGATTCTCGCTAAAGAGAGCAGAGGGATGACACCAGCGGCGGTGATCGATGACGGTCAGCTCGAACCGCCCAACCGCTACCCGGTACCTGCGAAAACTTTTGTTTCGGCGCACCGTGGTCAGTGGTGAGTTTTCGACGATCATGAGAGATGATGGCGGTTGCAAGTTCATCCGAATCGAAAGGCCACGTCATGGCTCAGGTTACAAATGTCAAACTTCTGGACGATCTCGACGGGTCCAAGGCCGTCGAGACGGTCTCATTCGGTGTCGACGGGGTCGGGTATGAAATCGACCTGAACGCCAAGAACGCCAAGGCCCTGCGCAAGGCGCTCGCCGAGTTCGTCGGAGCCGGTCGCCACGTCAAGGCCACCGCTCCGGCCTCGGTGGCTCGGTCCGCATCGCGGACTAAGTCTGGCGGCCCGGATGCCGCCACCATTCGGCAGTGGGCCAATGAGTCCGGTGTTCCGGTCTCGGTTCGAGGTCGGGTTTCGGCGGATGTCAAGAACCAGTACCTCGCGGCCACCGGCCAGTAGGCGACCGTCGCCCGGCCGATCCCGATTTGCGCCGCGCGATAGCGGGCCGACTCGGAACAACGAACATCACGGTTCATAAGTTCCGGGTTGGTGCGATTTTTACTGCCTCGGTGACCGTGGGGAATTCAGGGTAGTTTTCTCCGGTAGAGCCTGCGCACGCACTGTTGTCCGCACCCGCGGTGGGGCTGATGTGCGCTGGGCGGCCGGCGGGCCGGATTGGAGAGCACCTTGACCCTCACGACGAGCGGAATCAGTACCCGAACCATCCCGAAGGATGCCGACGGCCTGCAGACCCGACTGTTGCACGACCTCGAGCCGGTGGTGGCCGAGAACCTGGACCGCCACCTGTCGGTGTTCAAGAACTGGATGCCACACGACTACGTCCCGTGGAGCCAGGGCCGCGACTTCGCCATGCTGGGGGGCGAAGATTGGCGTCCGGAGGATTCGCCGTTGGACCCTTCGGCGCGCACGGCGATGATCGTCAACCTGTTGACCGAAGACAACCTGCCCTCCTACCACCGGGAGATCGCCACCCGCTTCGGCCGCGACGGTGCGTGGGGCCAGTGGGTCGGCCGCTGGACGGCCGAAGAGGGTCGGCACGGGATCGCCCTGCGTGACTACCTGGTGGTGACCAGGGGCGTTGATCCGGTCGAGTTGGAGAATCTCCGTATCGCTCACATGACTGCCGGGTACGACTCCGGCGACAAGAGCGTGCTGCAGACCGTGGCGTACGTCTCGTTCCAGGAGCTGGCCACCCGAGTTTCGCACCGCAACACCGGCAAGGCCACGGGCTGTCCGCTGGCCGAGCAGCTGCTGGCCCGGATTGCGCTCGACGAGAACCTGCACATGATCTTCTATCGGAACCTGGTTGCCGCCGCCTTCGATCGAGCCCCGGACGCGACCATGGAAGCCATCCGTGACGAAGTCGTCGGCTTCGAAATGCCCGGTGCCGGTATGCCGGGGTACACCCGTAACGCGGTGACCATCGCCAAGGCCGGCATCTACGATCTGCGCCTGCACCACGACGCGGTGGTCGCGCCGATCCTGAAGTTCTGGAACGTCTTCAGTCGTGATGATTTCGGTCCGGCCGGCGAGCAGGCCCGCGAAGAACTCGCGGAGTTCATGGTCGCGTTGGATGCGCAGGCGAGCCGGTTCGTCGAGCAGCGGGAAACGATGCGGGCCCGACAAGCGGCCAGGGCCGCGGCCAGGTCCTGATCGTCGGCCAGGTCCTGATCGTCGGCGTGCTCTGACTGTCGGTCTCTATGGTGGTGCTGTGATCCGGACCATCGACGACGACTTCCTCGCGCTCCCACTGCGCACCCTGGCCGATGCGGCCTTGTCCGCTGCCGCACGGGCCGGCGCATCCTTCGCAGACTTTCGGTTCGAGCGCCTGATGACCGGTGAGCTCAGGCTGCGGGATGCTGCCGTCGAATCGGCCGCCGACTCGGTTTCGACAGGTTTCGCGGTGCGGGTGGTGGTCGACGGAGTCTGGGGTTTTGCCGCGTCGGTCGTGCCCACGCCCGATGTTGCGGCGAGGACGGCCGAGCAGGCTGTCGCGGTGGCGCGGGCGCTCGCCGGCGTGGTGGCCGAACGGGTCGAACGGGCCGATGAGGCGATCTACCGGGACGTCAGCTGGGTGAGCCAATACGACGTGGATCCGTTCGCCGTACCAACCGCCGACAAGGTGGCGCTGCTGCTCGACCGCTCCGAGCGACTCTTGGCTGCCGACGGTGTCGCGCACTCGAGCGCCGGGTTGCTGTCGGTCAAGGAGAACAAGTTCTACGCCGACAGCGCCGGCACAACGACGACCCAACAGCGTGTGCGGATAGAGCCCACCCTGGCTGCGGTCGCGGTCGACACGGACTCCGGTGGCTTCGAGTCGATGAGCTCGCTGACCCCACCGGTCGGCCGCGGCCTTGAATATCTGACCGACGGCACCTGGGACTTCGACGGTGAGATCGCCACGATTCCAGAGCATCTGGCCGAAAAGATGAAGGCGCCGTCGATCACGGCCGGTAGCTACGATCTGGTCGTCGACCCGACCAACCTCTGGCTGACCATCCACGAGTCAATCGGCCACGCCACCGAGTACGACCGGGCCATCGGATACGAGGCCGCCTATGCCGGAACGTCTTTCGCCACTCCGGATCAGTTGGGGACGTTGGTCTACGGTTCGCCGGTGATGAATGTGACGGCCGACCGGACGACGCCGCACGGGCTGGCCACCATTGGCTTCGACGACGACGGGGTTGCGGGCCAGTCCTGGTCGCTGATCGATGGTGGGATCCTGACCGGTTACCAACTGGACCGGGTGTTCGCGCATCGCCTGGGGCTGGATCGGTCGAACGGCTGCGCCCATGCGGATTCTCCCCTGCACCAGCCGCTGCAACGAATGGCCAACGTGTCGCTACAAGCTGCTCCCGGCGGCGGATCGACGCAGGATCTGATTTCCGGGATCGACGACGGCATCTATGTCGTCGGGGACAAGTCCTGGTCGATCGACATGCAGCGGTACAACTTCCAGTTCACCGGACAGCGCTTCTATCGCATCACGAGCGGCGAGATCACCGGACAGGTCAGGGATGTCGCGTACCAGGCGACGACAACCGACTTCTGGGGCGCGATGGACGCGGTGGGCGGTCCGCAGACCTATCTGCTGGGCGGCGCTTTCAATTGCGGGAAAGGACAACCGGGGCAGGTCGCTGCGGTCTCCCACGGCACTCCGTCGGCCCGGTTCCGTGGCATTTCGATCCTCAACACCATCGAGGAGGGTGGCGCATGATCGCGGACCTCTCGGCGGCACGGCAGCTGCTGACGCCGCAGCAGATCGTCGACGCCGCCCTACGTGCGGCCCGATCGGATGCCTGCATCGTGGTGGTCAAGTCCACCAGCACGGCCAACGTGCGCTGGGCCAACAACACCGTGACCACCAGCGGGGTCTCGGATTCGCTGTCGTGGTTCGTCGTCGCCGTCGTGGGCGGGGCAGCCGCCACCGTTCACTCATCGGTGTCTTCGACGTCGTCCACCCAGGCGGTCGTCGATGTGGTCCGCCAGGCGGAAGCCGAGGCGACCGCCTCGGCATCCGCGGGTCGGGCCAGAGACTACGCGGAGCTGGTGACCCCGGATGAAGCCAACCAACCGGGTTCCGGATCGGACGGCTGGGCATTCGACGATGGGGTCGAGCGCACTTCGTTCGCCGTCTACTCGGACCTGCTGACCGGTCTGGCCGGCGCGTTCGCCGATGCCAGGGCGGGGGAGCGGCTCCTGTACGGCTTTGCCCGGCATGAGGTCGACACCATTCACCTCGGAACATCAACCGGCGTGCGGCGCCGCTGGGTGCAACCGACCGGCACGGTCGAACTGAACGCGAAGTCTGCGGATCTGTCCCGATCGTCCTGGGTCGGTGCATCGAGTCGGGATTTCGTCGGCGTCGACGTGCTCGCGCTTTCGGCCGGCCTGACCGAACGGCTGAACTGGTCGGCCAGACGCATCGACCTGCCGCCCGGCCGGTACGACACCGTACTGCCGCCGACGGCCGTCGCCGATTTCATGGCGTACCTGGCCTGGTCGGCCGGCGGCCGGACCGCGCATGAGGGTCGCTCGGCCTTCGCCGCCCCGGGCGGCGGTACCCGGATCGGTGAGCGGCTGACCAAGTTGCCGTTGTGGCTCTACGCCGACCCGGCCTATCCGGGGCAGGAGGCCGCCCCATTCGTCCTGACCGGTTCATCGTCGGAGGATGTCTCCGTCTTCGACAATGCCGCACCCATCGGTCGCACGGATCTGCTCGCGAACGGGACGATCTCGAACCTGATCCACTCGCGTGCATCGGCGCGGGAGTACGGCGCTGCTTTCACGCCCGTGGCCGACAATCTGATCGTCGACGGGGGCGATCCGGAGTTGACCATCGACGACCTGGTCGCCGGGGTCGATCGCGGTTTGCTGATCACCTCGCAGTGGTACCTCCGGGAGGTGGACCCGATGACGATGCTGCTCACCGGGCTGACCCGCGACGGCGTGTTCCTGATCGAAAGGGGCGAGATCGCCGGATCGGTGAACAATTTCCGCTTCAACATGTCGCCGCTCGATATCTTCCGGCAGGCGGCGGTGGTCGGACGGACCGAGGCCGGTCTGTCGCGGGAGTGGAGCGATTGGTTCACCCGGAGCGCGATGCCGCCGATGCGGGTCGAGGGCTTCAACATGTCGTCGGTGTCGAAGGCCCAATAGCGGCTCGGCACCGGCGATCCTCCCAGTCTCGAAATCGAGAGCGCGCACAACAATGCATGGTCAAACAGAATCGAACAAACGTGTGTGCCATCACGTTTTCTGAATCGATCTCTTTCACGATTCTGTGGCGCGTGCCTCACCGCTTTGGCTGAGAAAAACTAGGCTATGCCGATAAAGTCGGCGGAATCCTCGCCAGAGTGGGCCGGACGCCGCCGCTTCTGTGCCGCCGGGGTCCGTACCTCCTCGAACGCAATCAAACGAAAATCAACAGGAGATGGTTCGATGACCGCCGTTGTCAATCCGCCCCTCGGAGTCACCGCGTCGGCCCGCCGCACCCGGCTCGACGCCGTGCCCGGTCAGGCGGCAAGGCCGACCGCGCCGAGCGTCGATCCGGGCCTCGCGGCCTGGGTGACGGACGTCGCCGCCTTGACCCAACCGGACGCGGTGGTCTGGATCGACGGGTCGCTACCGGAGTGGGACAGGCTGACCGGCAAGCTGGTCGATGCCGGCACGTTCATCAGGCTCGCGGCCAAGCCGAATTCCTTCTACGCCGCCTCGGATCCGGACGACGTGGCCAGGGTCGAGGACCGCACTTTCATCTGTTCGGTCGACGCGGCCGACGCCGGCGCCACGAACAACTGGATGGCGCCGGACGAGATGAAGGCCATCATGACCGACCTCTACCGCGGCAGCATGCGCGGGCGCACCATGTATGTGGTGCCGTTCTGCATGGGCCCGTTCGACGCCGAAGTGCCGATGCTGGGCGTGGAAATCACCGATTCCGAGTACGTGGTCGCCTCGATGCGCATCATGACCAGGGTGGGCACCCGCGCGCTCGACCTGATCAATTCCGGTGCTACCTGGGTGAAGGCCCTCCATTCGGTCGGGGCGCCCTTGCGGCCGGGCGATGTCGACGTGAAATGGCCTTGCAATTCCATCAAATACATCACCCAGTTCCCCGAGGAAAGGGCCATCTGGTCGTTCGGTTCCGGCTATGGCGGAAATGCCCTGCTCGGCAAGAAGTGCTACTCGCTGCGGATCGCGTCGGCCATCGCCCGTGACGAGGGCTGGCTCGCGGAGCACATGTTGATCCTCAAACTGACCTCTCCGGAAAAGGCGGTGCACTACGTGGTCGCCGCATTCCCGAGCGCCTGCGGCAAAACGAATCTGGCCATGCTCGAGCCGACGATTCCGGGCTGGGAGGTGCAGACCCTGGGCGACGACATCGCTTGGATGCGATTTGGTTCCGATGGTCGTCTGTATGCGATGAATCCGGAGTTCGGCCTGTTCGGCGTCGCCCCTGGAACAGGCTGGCACACCAATCCCAACGCGATGAAGACGATCGCCGAGGGAAATTCGGTGTTCACGAATGTGGCGCTGACCGACGACGGCGACGTGTGGTGGGAGGGCATGACGAAGGAACCGCCCGCCCATCTCACCGATTGGAAAGGTCGTGACTGGACCCCATCAGGCTTGGACGCGGACGGAAATGCGTTGCCGTCTGCGGGTCAGCCGGCGGCACATCCGAATTCACGGTTCTGCACTCCGATCGACCAGTGCCCGATCCTGGCGCCGGAATACGACGAGCCAACGGGCGTACCTATTTCCGCAATTCTGTTCGGCGGCCGCCGAAAGACGACCATTCCGTTGGTCGCGCAGGCCAGGGACTGGCAGCACGGGGTATTCATGGGAGCCACGCTTTCATCCGAAACCACCGCTGCGGCAACGGGTGCCGTCGGTGTGGTCCGACGCGATCCGATGGCCATGTTGCCCTTCCTGGGCTACGACGCCGGCGACTACTTCGCGCACTGGTCGGAACTCGGCCTCCGGCCGGATGCGGACCGGCTACCGGAGGTCTTCTACGTCAACTGGTTCCGCCGGTCGGCCGACGGCGGATTCCTCTGGCCCGGGTTCGGCGAGAATTCGCGTGTGTTGAAGTGGGTCGTCGATCGGCTCGAGGGCCGGGCCGGCGCGGTTGAGACGCCCGTCGGTCTGGTGCCTGCGGCCGGTGGTCTGGACATCCAGGGTCTGCAGGTGACGGAGGCGGACATCGCCGCCGCCCTCGCCGTGGACCCAGAGGAGTGGAAGGCCGAGATCCCGCTCATCGAGGAGTGGTTCGCGCACATCGGCGACACGGTCCCAGCGTCTCTGCACGACGAGCTGGCGAAGCTGAAGTCCGGCCTGGGACTGTAGCTCGACCCGCACCGCCGCACCGGTAGTCCGCCGCAGCGCGCTGGTAGTTCGTAGTCCACCTGTAGTACCTCAGCCCGCCGGTAGTACCTCAGCCCGCCTGTAGCACCGTCAGCCGTGCTACAGGTGCCGCGGGGTGCTACCGGTGCGGCGGGGTGCTACGAGTCCACCAGGCTCTCCCGCGCCCGTAGTACCTCAGCCCGCCTGTAGCACCGTCAGCGGTGCTACAGGTGCCGGGGGTGCCGCGGGGTGCTACGGTCGGCGGTGCTACAGGTGCCGCGGGGTGCTACGAGCGCCGCGGGCTGCGGCGGGGGGCTGCAGGCGCCGCGGGGGCTAGGAGACGGCGCCTCAGGTGTCGAGGATGTCGATCGCGGCGGCGATGGCCGAGCGCTTGCGCTTGCTGAACCGGCGCACGATCAGCAGCACGATCACTGCCAGGAGCACCGGCGCAATTCTCTTGGCAAGGGGTGCGCCCGCCGACTGCAGCAGGTTGATCGGCTCGGCCGGCTCGCCGAGGGTCCGGTGCGCGCCCACTGAGCGATACGGCTGCGTCCCCGCCTCGGCTGCGGCGTCGGACGCGGCCGCCACCTCGGCGGCGACCTCATCGGGGTTGACCTCGTTCAGCAGCTCCGCGCCCCCGGCGGTGCGTCCGGACAGCTGGGTGGACACGGCGTCCGCGAACTGGCCGATCAGCTTGTTGCCGACCTCGACCATCACGCCGCGGCCGAACTGCGCGGGGCGCCCGGTGATCGACAGGGTGGTCACCAGATCGACGGCAGTCCGACTGGGCGACAACGCCGTGGCGGTCGCCGTGACCAGCATCGCCGCGGTCGACGCCGAGCTCGCGTTGCCGGAGGCCTCGATCTTCGCCCGATGCGCCACCGGGTCCTTCTCGACGATCTTCGCCTTGCCTTTGTACGTCAGCTGGATCGGCCCGAGCTTGATCTTCACCGAGCCTGTGAAAGAGTCGCCGTCGACGGTCTCGAGAGTGGCGCCGGGGAAGCACGGCCCGACCTTCTCCATGTCCAGCAGCGTCGTCCAGGCGGTCTCGACGCCGACCGGCACCTCGAATCGGTGTTCCAGCTCCACGGTGAACCCCTCAGTGATCAAACAGCGTCCGAAAGTGCTTGGGCACCGAACCGGCTTGCGGGCCGCTCCGCTGGGGTCGATCGTATGGCCGTCGCCGGTACTACGGCCACTGGGGCTCCGAGGGCCGACCATCGGTCCTCCGATGGTCGGAGATGGCCGGGATCACAACGACTGTGGATCCGTGCCAGTATCTGAATCAGGTTCCTCGTTCGGTGTGCCCGCCAGGGTGTCACCGACGATGAACCGAAGCTGACCGTCAACGCCGACGAGCGGCTCGGCGGCCCACCCATGGCCGACCGATCTTGTCTCTCGCGCGGCGCCCACGAATCTCCGGCGATCCCGGAGACGGGACCCATTCGACGAGGAGATACACCGGTGGTCAATCAGCAGTGGATCGACAGCTTGACAACAGCCAGAGGAGTGCGGGAACGCGGTGTGGCCGGGGCCGGCGCTACGCCGACCCCCACCTCGACCCCGTCACCGGCACAGGTCATCGCAGGTCTCAAGGCCACCAGCGGTGGCGAGGACCTGATTCAGCTGCTCAACCCGGAAGGTGAGCTCACCGCCCACCCGGACTATCCGCTCGAGGTGTCGGCGGAACTGCTCAAGGGCCTGTATCGCGACATGGTGCTGGTGCGCCGGTTCGATCGGGAGGGCAACGCTCTGCAGCGTCAGGGCCAGCTCTCGATCTGGGTCCCGCTGCTCGGCCAGGAGGCGGCGCAGATCGGCGCCGGACGCGCCCTCGAGCCGCAGGACATGGCTTTTCCGTCGTACCGGGAGCACGGCATTGCCTGGTGCCGCGGCATCGATCCGACCCAGCTGCTCGGCCTGTTCCGCGGCGTCGAGCACACCGGCTGGGATCCGCACGAGCACAACTTCGGCGGCTATTGCATCGTCATCGGCAACCAGGCCGTCAACGCCACCGGCTACGCCATGGGTCAGCGGCTGGACGGCAAAGTTGGCCCCGGGAGCGACGCCGAAGCGACCATCGCGTTCTTCGGAGATGGCGCCACCAGCCAGGGCGACGTCCACGAGGCGATGGTCTTCGCCGCGGCCTACGACTCGCCGGTCGTCTTCTACTGCCAGAACAACCAGTGGGCCATCTCCGAGCCGGTCGAGCGGCAGTCGCGGGTCCCACTGTTCAACCGCGCGCACGGCTACGGTTTCCCCGGTCTGCGGGTGGATGGCAACGACGTGCTGGCCTGCCTCGCGGTGACCAAGTGGGCGATGGACGAATGCCGGTCCGGCAATGGCCCGGTGCTGATCGAGGCCTTCACCTATCGGATGGATGCGCACACCACGTCGGACGATCCCACCCGCTACCGGCAGGCGGACGAGGCGCAGGCCTGGAAGCTGCTGGATCCGATCGAGCGGGTCAAGGTGCATCTGGCCCGCAACGGCATGGCGGACTCCACATTCTTCGACGAGGTCGATGGCGAAGCCGACGCATTGGCCGCCAGGTTCCGGGCGCACTGCATCGCCATGACGGTGCCGCCGCCGGAGCGGATGTTCAGCCACATCTATTCCGAGCCCAACCACCAGATCGAGCGGCAGCAGGCCGAGTTCCTCGCCTACCTGGACGACTTCGCGGACGAGGTGCACTCGTGAGCGCCGCGGCACATCTCGACAAAGGCTCCGTGAATGGTCATTCGGCGGCCGCCACCCCGACGACGCTGGCCAAGGCGCTGAACATGGGCTTGCGGGCCAGCATGGAAGCCGATCCGAAGGTCCTGATCATGGGCGAGGACGTGGGCCGGCTCGGCGGAGTCTTCCGGGTCACCGACGGCCTGCAGAAGGACTTCGGCGAACACCGGGTTCTGGATACGCCGCTCGCCGAGTCCGGGATCATCGGCACGGCGGTCGGCCTGGCCATGCGCGGATACCGGCCCGTCACCGAGATCCAGTTCGACGGCTTCGTGTTTCCCGGCTTCGACCAGATCATCTCCCAACTCGCCAAGCTGACGTTCCGGACGCAGGGCTACGTCAAGATGCCGGTGGTGGTGCGGATTCCGTATGGCGGCGGCATCGGCGCGGTCGAGCATCATGCCGAGGCGCCCGAGTCCTTCTTCTGTCACATCGCGGGGCTGCGGGTGGTGACCTGCTCGAACGCCGAAGATGCGTACTTCATGATCCAGGAGGCGATCAGCTGCGACGATCCGGTGGTGTTCTTCGAACCGAAGCGTCGCTATTGGGAAAAAGCTCCGCTCGACGTATCGGCCCAGCCCAGCAGTACGTTCTCCTCGGTCATCCGTCGCCCCGGTACCGACGTCACCGTGGTCTCCTACGGACCGTCGATGCCCGTGCTGCAGGCCGCCGCCGACGCGGCCGCCGCAGAGGGCCGCTCGCTCGAGCTGATCGACCTCCGCTCGCTCTCGCCGCTCGACCTCGACCCGGTACTCGACTCCGTGCGCCGGACCGGGCGGCTGGTCGTGGTCACCGAGGCACCGCGGGAATCGTCGGTCAGCGGGGACATTGCGGCCCGAGTGATGGAGGAGGCCTTCTACTCCCTGGCTGCGCCAGTCCTCCGGGTGGCCGGCATGGATCTGCCCTATCCGCCGAGCAAGCTCGAGGAGTACTACCTGCCCGATCTCGACAAGGTGCTGGACGCGGTCGACCGCGTGCTGGCGTACTAGGGACGGGGAGATCCGTATGGCAAACATCCAGACGTTCCCGATGCCCGACGTCGGCGAGGGACTGACCGAGGCCGAGATCCTCACCTGGCACGTCGCCGTCGGCGACACGTTGACGGTGAACCAGATCATGGTCGAGATCGAAACAGCCAAGGCCGCCGTCGAATTGCCGTCGCCCTACGCGGGCGTCGTCCGGGCGTTGCTGGTCGAGCCAGGCATCACCGTGGACGTGGGCACACCGATCATCAGCATCGACACCGACCCTGACGGCTCCGACGCCCCGGAACCGCAGACTGCATCGGCCGATCAGGACGAACCCGGCGCGAAGATCGGCGAGATGACCGCCGACGGTCGCATCGCCACGCTGGTCGGCTATGTGTCGGCCGGCGCGGCGGTGGGCCGACGGGCCCGCAAGCCCACCGCGGCCACGCGGGTCGACGATCTCGGGTTCGACGTGCAGCGGGTGCCCCGGGTGGCGGCACCGGGCCCAGTTGTGGAATCAGTGAGCGAGCCCGTCCCGTCCGTCGTCGAGCCTGCGGAACCGGCAGCAGCCGCACTGGCTCCGAAGGCGACGCCGCCCGTCCGAAAGCTGGCCAAGGACCTCGGCGTCGACCTGGCCACCGTCACGCCCGGGCGGGCGGACGGCGTCATCTCCCGAGCGGAGATCGAGCAGGCGGCCGCTGGATCACGACTCGTAGTACCCGAGCCGGACTCGTCTGAGGGTCAACCGTCATACGAGGGGGCGCGAAGTCATACGGGTCTGCAGCAGCAGAACCGCGAACGCGAATATCGGGTGCCGATCAAGGGCATCCGGAAAATGACCGCGCAGGCCATGGTCGCTTCCGCGTTCACCGCTCCCCACGTCACGGAGTTCCTGACGTTGGACGTCACACCCATGATGGAGCTGCGAGATCGGCTGCGGAAGCGATCCGAGTTCGCCGAGGTCAAGCTCAGCCCACTGGCGTTCGCCGCGTGGGCCGTCTGCCTGGCCTCCCGCAAGACACCGGAGATCAACTCGGTATGGGACGGTAACGCCGGCGAGATCCTGGTCAAGAACTACGTGAATCTCGGCATCGCCGCGGCCACGCCACGCGGCCTCATCGTGCCCGTCATCAACGACGCCGACCAGCTCGATCTGCACGGCATCGCAGTCGCCCTGGGCGAACTGACCGGCAAGGCCCGAGCAGGCCGGACGTCTCCGTCGGAAATGAGCGGCGGCACCTTCACGATCACCAACGTCGGCATCTTCGGCGTCGACACGGGGACGCCGATCATCAATCCGGGTGAATCGGCCATCCTCGCTCTCGGGTCCATCAAGGATGCGCCGTGGGTGGTCGACGGGCAGCTGGCGGTGCGCAAGGTCTGCCAGTTGGCGTTGTCGTTCGATCACCGGGTGATCGACGGGCAGCAGGGGTCGCAGTTCCTGGCCGACGTCGGCGCGCTGCTGGCCGACCCGGGCTTGTCCTTGGTCTTCTAGATGACCGGAAACCAGCTGGATGACGCGATGGTTCGGGATCACCCGCCGGACAAGACGACGCAGTGAAGCTCAAGCTGGATCTGCACGAGATCTACAACAAGGGCCAGGACATCGACCGGGCACTGAGGGCGATCATCGACGAGGCGGTCGCCAAGAAGGCCCCGCTCGTCGAGATCATCCCGGGCAAGGGGTCCGGTGCGCTGAAGAAGCACGTGCTCAAGTTTCTGGACCAGAAGGAGATCAAGGCGCTGTACCACCGCGTCGAGAAGGATTCCAACAACTTCGGCCGGGTGTTCGTCCACTTCCGCTGGAAGTGAGGAACCACCAGCGAACGGATGTGCGGCTCACGGCCGTGCGCCTGCAAGCATGGTGGACATGACAGAACAACCGCCGGCTGACGAACCGTCACCGGACCACGAGGCGGGGGCTCTCCAGGCCCTGCGATCGATCAACCACAAGACCAAGCCCGATCTCAAGCGGGCGATTCCGGCAGTCGTGATCGCCCTGACCACGTTCATCCTCGGAAACAGCCTGGGCGGCCTGGGTCGGACGACGCCGGCCGTGTTCAGCCTGTTCGGCCAGGAGGTGGTGGTGCAGCCGAGCTATCTGAAGGTCATCGTGATCGTGCTGACGATCATCTTCGTGCTGGCCGGCATCGTGGCGACCAGATCGGTCGGCAATGAACTGGCCAGAGTGGTTCGGAGTCGTTCGAGCGCCTCGGCCGCCTCGGCCATCCGGCTGATCTGTTTCGTGCTGGGATACAGCACCATCGGGCTGGCAGTGTTGTCCCTGTTGAGCGTTGACCTGCGCAGTCTGCTCATCGGCGGCGCCGTGACCGGTGTCGTGGTCGGTATCGCGGCGCAGCAGACGATGGCGAATTTCTTCGCCGGCCTGGTGCTGCTGTTCGCCCGGCCGTACGTCGCGGGTGAACGGATCCGGATCCGAACCGGTGCGTTGGGTGGCCCGTTCGACGGCGTGATCATCACCGCCGGGCTGATGTTCACGATCGTCCACACGGACGAGGGCCCGATCAGCCTGCCCAACGCCGGTCTGCTGGCGTCGGCCATCGGGCCGGTGCCGCCGCCGGAGACCGACCACGGGACAGCCGGCGAAGCCAAACCGGACACCTCACCCCCGGCGGGCACATCACCGGCGGTCTGAATGTCAAATCGGAGATCAACCGGCGAATCATCGGTGTGTGATGCGGTTCACCGGCTGATCGGGTAACGGACGGGGGTCTCGTAGCGTCTTACTTGGTGTCAGTAAGACAGCGAAACCCGGAACTACCGGAAGTACACGCAGTACCTGTACTCGAGCGATACCCGAAGGACACACCATGAGCCGCATCACCAACGCAATCCGCAGCAACCGTGAGATCTCGCGCAACCGTCGCGAACTGGGCCGCGCCATCGAGCGTGCAGCCACCCCCGCGATGCGCGACGAGATCATCCTGATGGCGCAGCGTCAGGGCATTCGGTAATTCTGACCACCAACAAGGCCTAACGGCCGACCGGATTTACTGTCGCAGCGAGGTCTCCTCCTCGCTGCGACAGTTGTATGTGGGCCCGCGATGCCGGCCCGAAAAGATCATTGAAGGGTTGTGTAACGCTCGGCTACCAGCCAGCGACATCACTCATGACCCCGGTTGCTGCCGGACCCCCGACCTGGCAGCCCCCGGGGTCTTTGCTGTCCGGGGTCTATGGCTGCTCTCCGCGACCTCGGGCCTACCGTCCAGGGATGCCGATCACCTGGGACCCGAATCAGTACAACCGGTTCGCCGACGACCGTGGCCGTCCGTTCTTCGACCTGCTCGGGCGGATTTCTACCGATCGGCCGCGCCACGTGGTCGATTTGGGCTGCGGTCCGGGAAACCTCACCGCTGCGCTCGCCGCTCGCTGGCCGCACGCCGAGGTGCTCGGCCTCGATTCCTCGGCCGAGATGATCAACACCGCGCCCGCGGGAGGGCGACTGTCCTTCGAATTGGCCGACATCCGTGACTTCCGGCCCGGTCCCGACGTCGACGTGCTCGTCAGCAACGCAGCGCTCCAATGGGTCCCCGAGCATCTCGAACTGCTCCGAGGCTGGGCGGACGCCCTGCCATCCGGCGCCTGGCTGGCCTGGCAGGTGCCCGGTAACTTCGAGGCGCCCTCCCACAGATTGTTGTTCGAATTGGCGCGATCACCCCGATGGGCACCCCGTTTTGCCCGGGTCCCACGCTTGGGCCGCACCATGGTGCCGGCCGGCGAATACGCGGCGTTGTTGCTCGACGCCGGCTGGTCGGCCGACACCTGGGAGACCACCTACCAGCACGTGCTGCACGGTGACGATGCCGTTCTGGAGTGGGCGCGGGGGACGACGCTGGGCCCGGTCCGAAGCGTGCTCGGGCCGGCCGATTTCACCGTCTTCGAGGGCGAGTACGCCGCGGCGCTGCGTGACGCTTATCCGTCGCGCAGTTGGGGAATCCTCTTCCCATTCCGGCGCATCTTCGCCGTCGGCCGCAAGCCGTGATCGCAGTCGCGGGCAGAATTGACGCAGATCGACTGGCTGAGCCTGGAGGGGATATCGATGATCTCGCGGGAACTCGCCATGGCCCTGCGCGACGCCGGCGTGCGTTGGGTCCCGGCCTCCGGTGATCGGTTCAGTCTGGTCGATCCGGCCTTCGAGGGTGACGTGTTCACCCTGAGCGACATGACCATCGAAGCCCAGGGCCCGCCCGAGGCGAGGGTGCTGGGATTCAACGGCACGACCGAGTGGGCCCTCGACTCAGTGGAAATCCAGGAAGCGTTGTGGCTGCCGCGCGAAGACCAGTTGCGCCGGCTGATGGGAGCCACCTTCGTCGGTCTGCGGGTCTCCGATGGCGGGCCGGCTGCCGGCTTCGTGCTCACCCTGCGCATTCCGCCCCGCCCGGACGAGGAGATCGAAGCGGATTCGGTCGCGGACGCCTACGCGCTGGGCGTCCTCGCCAGGATCGCTGCGGCTAACGAGCGACTTGCCGCGCCGCCGCTGGATACGCAGATCCAGGGTGCCGCAGGCTCTGACCAGGACGCGCCCGGGTAGTCCGGACGGAGCTCCCGACGCACGATAGGCCCTTCTGCCTCAGGTGCGCCGATCTAATCGGTTGTCGGCACATCGCTCCGGGTTCTAGCGTTCGAGGATGAGCGATCTGCGCGAGATGGTAGATCGGGTGGCCGTCGAGTCGGGCTTTGCCGGCGTCGTCCGGGTCGACCGGCCGGGCGAGCCGGTGTTCGAGCAGGCCTATGGGCTGGCGGACCGCCGGCACGGGATCGCGATGACGACGGACAGCCAGCTCGGTCTGGCCAGCGGTTCGAAAGCCTTCACCGCGCTCGTCGTCATGTCGTTGATCGACGATGGCCGGCTGCGACTCACCACGCCGGCGCGTTCTGTGCTGGGGGATGACCTCCCGCTGATCGATGACGACGTGACGGTCGAGCAGCTGCTGTCGCACCGGTCCGGCATCGGTGACTATCTGGATGAGGACGTCGACGACCTCGCCGAATATCCGATGGGGGTCCCGGTCCAGGAGTTGGCCTCAACTGAGCAGTATCTCGGAGTCCTGTCCGGTCATCCTCGCAAATTCCCTGCAGGAGAGCGCTTTTGCTACTGCAACGGCGGTTTCGTGGTGTTGGCCTTGATCGCGGAACGGGTCAGTGGGGTCGATTTTCCCGACCTGGTGCGGGGCCGAGTCCTGCAACCCGCCGACATGGGTGACACCGACTTCCTACGCTCGGACGATCTGCCCGGCCGGGCCGCCGTGGGCTACGTCCAGGTCGACGACATCTGGCGCACCAACGTGTTTCACCTGCCCGTCATCGGGAGCGGCGATGGTGGCGCCTATTCGACGGTGGCCGACATCCGGCGGTTCTGGGTCGCACTCTTCGCCGGTCGGATCCTGCCGGAATCGAGCGTTGCAGAGCTGCTCCGTTCCCGCGGTCCCGCTTCATCCTCGGCCGGCTTCGGGCGTTACGGGCTCGGCTTCTGGCTGCGTGACACCGGTTCTGCCGTAGCGATCGAGGGCTGCGACGCCGGGGTCTCGTTTCGCAGTGTGCACGACCCGGTCTCGGAGGTGACGCACAGCGTGATCGGCAACACGACGGACGGCGCCTGGCCGCTGTGTCGCGCGCTGAACGAATATCTCGTGGGACCAGGCTGAACCCATTACGCGTCCGGCAGATCACATCCGCGTGACGAAATGCCATTCCGGGGCACCTTCGTATTGAACGCGCCGATGGATGGACGAAGATGACGGGCGGTGCCTGCTTCGGGCGCCCGACCTGCGTGTCAGCACGGCCGACGCCGCTCGGCTGCCGGGTCTGACAGCTCGAGGGAGAGTGAGCATCTGATGGACCACTTCGACCTGATCGTCATCGGATCCGGCCCGGCCGGTCAGAAAGCGGCGATCGCCGCGGCCAAGCTCGGTAAGAAAGCCGCTGTGATCGAACGCCGGAACATGGTCGGTGGTGTCTGCATCAACACGGGCACCATTCCGTCGAAGACCCTTCGCGAGGCGGTGCTGTATCTGACCGGCCTGAACCAGCGTGAGCTCTACGGCCAGGCCTACCGAGTCAAGGACGACATCACCGTCGCTGATCTGTCGGCCCGCACGCAGCACGTCATCAACCGCGAGATCGACGTGATTCGCAACCAACTCTCCCGCAATCGGGTGGCATTGATCCCGGGGACGGCCAAGTTCATCGACTCCCACACCGTCGAGGTGGAGAACGAGTACAGCATCAAACAGGATCTGACCGCCGACAAATTCGTCATTGCCGTCGGCACGCGCCCGGCTCGGCCCAGCACGGTCGAATTCGACGGCGAGACCATCGTGGACTCGGATCAGATCCTCAATATGAACAAGGTGCCGGCGTCCATGGTGGTGGTCGGGGCCGGCGTGATCGGCATCGAGTACGCATCGATGTTCGCGGCGCTGGGTACCAAAGTCACCGTGGTGGAGAAGCGGGCCGCCATGCTGGACTTCTGCGACGACGAAATCATCGAGGCGCTCAAATATCAGCTGCGCGACCTGGCCGTGACGTTCCGGTTCTCCGAGTCGGTCCGGACCGTCGAGCGGCACGCCAGCGGCACCCTGACCATCCTGGAATCAGGCAAGAAGATCCCGGCCGACACCGTCCTGTACTCCGCCGGCCGACAGGGCGCCTCCGACACCGTCAACGTGATGGCGGCCGGGATCGAGCCGGCCGAACGTGGCCGGCTCGAGGTCAACGAGAACTTCCAGACCTCCGTCGACCACATCTATGCGGTCGGCGACATCATCGGTTTCCCGGCCCTGGCGGCGACCTCGATGGAACAGGGTCGTCGGGCGTCGTACCACGCCTTCGGCGAATCGGTGGGCGGGAAACTGGGCGACCTGCAACCCATCGGCATCTACTCGATTCCGGAAATCTCTTACGTCGGCCGTACCGAAAAACAGCTGACCAGCGAGAATGTTCCGTTCGAGGTCGGCGTGTCGCGTTACCGGGAGCTGGCCCGCGGCGCAATTCTCGGTGATTCCTACGGAATTTTGAAGTTGCTCGTACACGCCGAATCACGGGAACTGCTCGGGGTGCATGTCTTCGGCACCAACGCCACCGAATTGGTGCACATCGGCCAGATGGTGATGGGCTGTGGCGGCACGGTCGATTTCCTCGTCGACGCGGTGTTCAACTATCCGACGCTCGCCGAGTCGTACAAGGTGGCGGCGCTGGACGCGGTCAACAAGATGCGGGCGATCGCCCGGGTCACCCAGGGCCTGGCGGGTTCCGACCCGGCGCCGGCGTGCCGCCTGGTTAAGGTCGTGGCATGACCGCTCTTTCCAAAGGCGCCAACGCTCCGCTGGTCACCGGCCCGGTGGACATCGCCGTCGCCGGTGCTCGTCAGGGTGCGGTGGATCTGATGGTCTTCCAGCTCGCAACGGACGGAAAGGTCCGCAGCGACGCCGATTTCGTCTTCTTCAACCAGCCGTTCTCGCCGGAAGGTGCCGTTCGGTTGGTAGCAGCGGATCGCGTGACCATGGACCTGGCCTCGATTCCGCCTGCGATCGAGACCCTGGCGGTAGCGGTGGCGCTGGACGACATCGTGCCGGGCTCGTTGGCCGCCATCCCTGGCCTTGGCGTCGCGGTTTCGGGCGGTGCCGCCCACACGGCGGCCGCGGTCGGGTTGACCACCGAGCGCGCGGCGGTTCTGGTGGAGGTCTACCGCCGGGCCGGCGCGTGGAAGATCCGCAACGTTTCCGCCGGCTGGGCCGCTGGACTGCCCGCTCTGGCGGCCGCGCACGGGGTCACCGTTGATCAAACCCCGATGGATCCCGTCGACGCGTTGCCGCCGGCGGTCCTGTCGGCAACCTCGGCGCCCGTACCGGCCACGAGTCCCGCTGCGCAGTCCGATTACTCCGCTTCGGGGCCGGGTCAGGCGGAGTTCGCCCCCGCGGCGGCACTGCACTACCCGAGGCCGGGCGGTTTTCCGCCGCCGGGCGGAAGCCTCCCGCCGCGACCGGCGTTCATCCCGCCCCGGCCGGGTGGTTGGCCGGCGCCGGGCGGCTCACTGCCGACGTAGATCCAGCGACGACCAGCCCGGCTCGCAGGGCCACGATTGGATCAGTGGGCGACATGATGACGAGAGGAAGGGGTGAGTATGGCCGGCTGGCTCGGTCGAAAGGTGTCCGATGCCGTCGCCAAACTCGAAGCGGTCGTTGATCAGGATGCCGATCCGGCTGCGCTGATTCCGAGTTCACGCCGTACCCGCCGCGGGGCCGGCCATCGGGCTGTTCCGAACGGCCACCCGCTCGATGAGAGCGCGGAAGCTGCTGACGGTGAACCTACGACGGCGGCCGACGCGGTGGCTGGACCGGGCCAGGCGCGCGCGAGAAAGGTTTCGCGTTGGTCAACCTCGGAGCTGACCGAGTCCGACGCGCAGGACGAACTGGCCAGGATCATGGCGGAGCAGCAGCGACGGATGCGCGGTCGTCGGCGGTCGGATCCGAACCACTGACCGGCTCTCCGTTTCGACTGCTGTTCCGCGGCACTTGACCGTGGGCTGACCGCTGGCCGACCTGTTGGGGACGTAGCTGCGCAGCGCAGCCGGTTATGTAGCCGCGGTCGGCGGACCCGTTGAATAGGTGGCTGCGCTGCGACCGGATTGATGCAGCGCCGCGGCGCGGGCGAGGACGGCGTCGAGCATGGCGGGAGTGAGGCGGCCGGTGAAGGTGTTCTGCTGGCTGACGTGATAGCAGCCGAGGAGCGTGAGCTCCCGATCGTCCGGCCCGGTCAGGGTGACCTCGGCGCCGTGCGCGAAGGCCGGCCGCGGCCGAGGGATGGCCCAGCCCTGCCCGCCCAGACTCGCCAGCAACGCTTGCCAGCCGAAGGCTCCTAGTACGAGGGCGATCTGGACGGTAGGCGCCAGCAACTCCAGCTCCCGGTCCAGGAACGGCGCGCAGTTGTCCCGCTCCGCCGGTGTCGGCTTGTTGTCCGGCGGTGCGCAGTGCACGGGCGCCGTGACCCGCGCACCGGTGAGGACCATCCCGTCGTCGGCGGAGATCGACGTAGGCTGCGAGGCCATCCCCGCGCGGTGCAGGGCCGCGTACAGGACGTCGCCGCTGCGATCACCGGTGAACATCCGACCGGTCCGGTTCCCGCCGTGGGCGGCCGGCGCCAGCCCCACCACTGCCAGCCAGGCGTCGGCGGCCCCGAATCCGGGGACCGGCCGACCCCAATAGGTCTCGTCCCGGTAGGCCGCGCGCTTTTCCGTCGCGACCAGTTCGCGCCAGGCCACCAAGCGCGGACAGGCGCGGCAGTCGGCCACCAGCCGACCGAGTTCGCCCAGAGTGCTGACCGCCCTGATCGCCGCGAGACGCTCGTCCGGTCCCGCCATCCCGACCCCTCCACCATCCGATCCGGAGCCGCCGTTCGGGGGTTGGATCGCTCGCTCGCCACCGCTGTGGTCAAAGAAACGTACCTGGCATGAAAGGTACGGCCGGTGATGGAATGAGAATTCGTTTCTGAGTGCTATATGTGAGGGCGGTATGCGCGACTCTGAGTGACGGTGGGCGAACGAGTGTGAGTGATCTGGAGCGGGCAAGACCGGCTGCGGATGGCCCCGAAATGGCAGGCGGGGACCAACAGCCGGTTTCGGCGTCCCGGTGGTGGGTCGGGGCGGCCGATGTGTCGGCGGTCGTCGTGCTGTTCATCGCGCTGTTGATCACCGTTCTCGCCCGCCGCACGACGGTCCCGCCCGTCGAACGGACCTGGGTATACGCCACCGCAGTCGCTCTCATCCTGCTCGGTCGAGGCCTGCGGCTACGGCGGCCGATCACCGCCCGACACGTCGGCTGGGCTGCGATCGGGTTGGTCGTTGCCATCGCGGCAGACTACGAGCACCTGCGGGGCATCGGTGTGATCGCCACCGTGCTCGTTGGATTTGCCTTGGTACTGCCCAACCAGGCCCAACCCAGCCCGGCTCTGCTGCCGACCATCATCCCGTTGGTCGACGAAACCCCGGACGATCCGCTGGCCCCGTTTGTGCTGCACTCCCGCAAGACCTACTTCGTCAACGCGCGCGGAACGGCCGCGCTCGGCTACCGCACCAGGTTCGGCATCGCGGTGGTGGGCGGCGATCCGGTCGGACATCGACTGGACTTTCCACTGTTGATCGACGAGTTCAACCGGTTCTGCCGGGGCAACGGTTGGCGGGTAGCGGTGCTCGGAGCGGGCGAGGATTGCCGGGAACTCTGGGCCGACCGCAGCCCGGGGCAGCCCGGCCTCCGGTCGGTGGCATTCGGCCGCGACGTGGTGCTGGACGTGCAGACCTTCACGATGGATGGGCGAAAGTTCCGGAATCTGCGTCAGGCGGTCAACCGCTCGCACAACGCCGGGGTCACGACACAGATCGTGGCCGAGTCGGCGATCGATGAACCGTTGCGCGCGGACTTGCGAGCGGTGGCCGAGGCCGCCGATCGAGGCGAGAACCGCCGCGGCTTCTCGATGATTCTGGATCGGCTGCTGACCGGCGAGATACCGGGGCTGTGGCTGGTGATCGCCAGGGATCGGACCGGGCGCGTGGTCGGCTTCCAACGCTACGGGACGGCAGACGGCGGTCGGGAGGTCTCGCTGGACGTGCCGTGCCGGCGGCCGGACGCGCCCAACGGCACCGACGAGCGGATGACGCTGGACATGCTGGCCTGGGCCCGGGCCTCCGGTGCCCGCCACCTGTCGCTCTCGTTTGCCGCGTTCCCGGAGTTGTTCGACGATTCGTCACGCGGGCGGATCCGCCAGACCATGTACCGGTTGGTCCATCTCGGCGACGGTCTGCTGGAGATGGAGTCGCTGTACACGTTCCTGCGGAAATTCCACGTGCTGGGGCAGCGGCGGTTCGTGATGTTCCGGCTGCGCGCATTCCTGCCGTCCATCGCGGCCATGTTGACCCTCGAGTTCGCGCCGAATCGCCGCCCGAAGGCCTGACCCGGATGGACATCGGCTTCTGCGTACAGGCCGATCGGCGTTTTCCGGTCACGGTTGGATCTCGCACGCCGTGCCGAAGGGGACTGATCTACTCCTGATCAGGCCCGAACTGCCTCGCTGAGCCAGCTGCCAGGAGACCCTTCGATCGCAGATCGAACGGTTCGCGTGCCGGTTACAGCGCCGAGAGAGACTTCCAGGTCGACCAGGAGTAGGTCCAGTCGTAGACGTCCCCGTCGGCGGGCGAGAGTTGCACGCTGGTGTTGATCACGTCGACCGGATCGCCGTAGATCGCCGAGTTGTAGTAGGCCTGCGCGTCGGCGGGCGAGAGGTTGATACAGCCGTGGCTGACGTTGGTGTTGCCCTGATCGCTGACGGTATTCGGATTTTCGTGGATGAACTCGCCGTTGTCGCTGATCCGGACGGCCCAGTACTCGATCGAGTTGGTGTAGAAGCCAGGGTTGCTCATCGACACGGTCTGCTGCTTGTCCATCACGATGTGGATACCTGACCTGGTGACCTGATTCGAGCTCAGGCCGAAGCGACTGTTCGGGTCGTCACCGCCGCCGAACGAGCCTGGATAGGTCGCGACCGTCTTGCCGGACTGCTGAACGACGATGTCGAACTTCGTGGCGTCGGCAATCACCACCTGGTTACGGCCGATGGTGAAGTCGCTGGATTCGTCGGCCGCGCCGTAGACGCTGTCCGAAAACTCGGCTCCGTAGATGTCCGCCTCGACGTGCACCTTGGTGTACTGCGGCCAGTAGACCTTCGGCCGCCAGTCGAGCGACGGGTAGGTATCGCCGTCGTGGGTGATCCACGCCCACGAGCCTTCGACTACCGGGGAGGTCACCACCTTCATCCGCTTTTCGATGGCTGCCTTCTGGGCGGTGGGATCGGAGGAGAACCGCACGATGATCGGTGCGGCCACGCCGACCACTTCGCCGTCCCCGGGGGAGATGTGGGCGGATGCCTCGTCGGCGGGGCTGACCGTGGTGTAGGTCCCGTTGATCTTGACGCTCTTGCCGTTCAGGCCGACGGCAGTCCCGATGACCGTGTACGTCTTGCCGTAGCCGAGGTCCTCGCCGAGCACCCAGGTCGAGTCGTTGGCCGACAGCTTCCCGGTGACCACCTTGCCGGCTGGGTTGACCACCTGCAGCGATGTGATGGTTCCGTTCCGCACGGCGATCGAGATAGGTGCAGCCGGGTCGACATCGGACGTGCCGAGCACGGGGGAGGCCACTACGGCCGCGGGCGGTTCGACCGGCGGAAGTGAGGTGGAGGTGGTCGGAGCGAGCGCCGCCGAGGACGAGCCGGGCGCTGCGGTCGAAGCGCCGGGCTCTGCCGGAACGGTGACCGCTGGGGCGACATCGGCCGTTTCCGGCGCGTTGGTCGCGGCGGCGCTGCTGACGTCGGCGGCCGAAGCTGCCGCCACCGGCGCCCCGGCCGCCGAGCTGTTCGATGAGGTGCAGGCCGCTGCGGCCAGCAAGGCAATCGAAACACCGGCCACCGCAGCGCGTTTGCCCCAGGTTGCCATTCGTCCCCAGGTTGCCGTTCGTACTGTGACGCTCATGCGATTTTCCTCCGCTGGTGTTGCCGGCCTACCTGGAGCCGAAAGCGGTTGCACCGATACCGCCCCCGATGGCGCGATCAGACCGCTACAACAGGTCAGACGCGCCGGCCCAGCTCCATGTTGCCTGTGCTCGGCAGGTTTATCGGTGAACTTTGGGCTGTGTGTTGGTTATGAGTTGGCGTGAATGTTGCAATTCGATCTCGGCTGGTCCGTTGGGACACAACCGGTTTCCCGATCCAGTAATCTTTTCGCCTCAGTAATTATGGCTGTGCCAGGGGACCGGTATTTCACGCTACTTTCACGTCGTGTTCGACCCGCGGTGCATCGACCCATGAGCGGTCGCACTGCTCTACCGTCACCCGGACCTGCAGGTCTGGCGGAGCTGATCTCCGGAACCGCGGGGCGGCCGCCGAACCCACATCTCTCAGAAAGCAGAAGTGCCCCCGGCGCGGTCGGGGGCACTTCTTGGTCTCGCGGACGTCAGGAGCTTCTCTCGCAGGAGTCGGAGACTCGGGTCAGAAGGCTCCTTCCGGAACCTCCATCAGCGAGCCGTCCGCAGCTTCCAGGATGGCTTTGCGCCCGGTCAGTTCCGGCAGCACATTGCGGCTGAACCAGTGCGCCACCGCCAGTTTGCCGGTGTAGAAGTCGACGTCCTTTGGTGCCGCGCCCTGGTCCAGCGCCTCCTGGGCCACGACCGCCTGCCGGAGCAGGAGGTAGCCGATCAACAGGTCGCCCGCGCTCATCAGCAACGAAACGGCGTGTTCGCCGATCTTGTACAGGCTGGGCTGATTCTCGGCGGCGGCCATGGCGTAGCCCACCAGCACGCCGACCATGCCCTGGAAATCGGTCAACGCCGTGTTCAGCAAGGCAAGTTCTTCCTTGAGCCGGCTGCCGTCGGTGCTCTGGGCGGCCAGGAACTGGCCGATCTCGCCGGCGATGACGGACAGCGCGGCCCCGTTGTCCTTGACGATCTTCCGGAAGAAGAAGTCCTGCGCCTGGATCGCCGTGGTGCCCTCGTACAGCGTGTCGATCTTGGCGTCGCGGATGTACTGCTCGATCGGGTAGTCCTGGGTGTACCCCGAACCGCCGAAGACCTGCAGCGCGAGCGACAGGTTCTCGTACGCCCGCTCCGACCCGACGCCCTTCACGATCGGCAGCAGCAGGTCGTTCACGCGCTTGGCCAGCGTGAGGTCGACCGCCTCGGTGACCTCTTCGGCCTCGATGCGGTCCTGCCAGTTGGCGGTGTAGAGGTAGGTCGCCCGCAGGCCCTCGGCGTAGGCCTTCTGCCGCATCAGGATCCGGCGTACGTCCGGGTGGTTGATGATCGTCACGCGCGGCGCCGTCTTGTCACCCGAGCGCAGTAGGTCAGCGCCCTGTACCCGGATCTTGGCGTACTCCAGCGCGTTCAGATACCCGGTGGACAGGGTTGCGATCGCCTTGGTGCCGACCATCATCCGGGCGTACTCGATGACGTGGAACATCTGGGCGATGCCATCGTGCACCTCGCCGACCAGGTAACCGACGGCGGGAGTGCCGTTCAATCCGAAACTGAGCTCGCAGGTCGTCGACACCTTCAGACCCATCTTGTGCTCGAGACCGGTGACGAAGGCGCCGTTCCGCTCGCCGAGCTCGCCGGTCTCGGCGTCGAAGTGGAACTTCGGCACGATGAACAGGCTCAGGCCTTTGGTCCCGGGGCGGGTCTCGATCCCGGGCCCCTCGGGGCGGGCCAGGACGAGGTGGACGATGTTGTCGGTCATGTCGTGCTCGGCCGAGGTGATGAAGCGCTTGACCCCCTCGAGGTGCCAGCTGCCGTCCTCCTGCAGGACAGCTTTGGTCTTGCCCGATCCGACGTCGCTGCCCGCATCCGGTTCGGTCAGCACCATGGTCGAGGCCCACAGCTTGTCGATCATGATCTCGGCCATCTGCTGCTGCTCTGGGGTCCCGATTTCGTGCATCAGCCTGGCCGTGTTCGGGCCGGAACTGTACATCTGGATGGCCGGGTTCGAGCCGAGGACGAGCTCGGCCGCCGCCCAGCGCAACGACGGCGAGGCGCCGTAGCCGCCCAGGTGGGTGGGCAACTCCAGGCGCCACCAGTCACCGTCCATGGCAGTCTTGAAGGACTTCTTGAACGACTCGGGAATGGTCACCGAGAAGGTGTCGGGGTCGTAGACCGGCGGATTGCGATCGGCGTCGACGAAGGACGCGGCGAGCGGGCCGGCCGCCACCTTCTCCAGTTCGGTCAGCACCCCGCGAGCAGTCTCGGCGTCCATCTCGGCAAAGGGTCCGACGCCCATTCGGCGACCCGAATCGAGTACTTCGAAAAGATTGAACTCCAGGTCACGGAGATTGGAGAGATAGTGGCTCATGCGTAGGTGCTCCCTGCTGTGACGACAAGTTACCGGCGAGTAGGCCCAGGTTATTACTCGTCGGTAACTTAGGCAAGCGCCGGCACTCAGGGTCAGGACGTAACCTCGGGCATCACCCGGGAGAGGACCAGAGCGATGAACCACGCTGCAGGGGAGAGCGCCAGCCCAGATCCGGCGCCGGTGGACCGGGGCCCGACGGAGGCCGCCGGCACAGAACCGGTGACGGCGGCCACGGCTCCGGTCGCCGAACCCGATGAATCGGCCCCTCCGGCGATAGAGGACGACGAGGACGTCATCGACGCCGAGATCGTGGAATCGCCGCTGTTGACCCCGGCGACCTACGGAAACCCGGAGGCCTACGGATCCCTCCCAGCTCCCGACTACAGCGAGGCCGGGGTACCCAGCCTGGACTACGTCCGGGACAAGATCGAGAACCGGTTCGGCACCGCGGTCGGCGGTGCGGAGTTGGCCCAGGCGGCCGCCGATCGGGAGGCGAGGGCGAAGGCGGCGGCAGAAGAGCGGGCCTACCAGACGGCCGACGAGCAACGTCGGGCCCGGGAGCAGGCCGCGAAGGACAAGCTGGACGAGATCCGGCGATCGTTGAACCAAGACCCGCCCCGCCCGTCGTCGTGATCGGCGAACCACAGCCCTACCCGGCCGATTCGCCGGCCGCGCTGGCACTATTTCCGGTATGACCTGGATCGATCGGACGCTTGCGGAGCACGTCTGGTCCGCGCTCGGCGGCCGCTCGGACCTGCTGGAGCAGGTGTCTTTCGGCCCGTCCCCGACTGGCGGCCGGGTGCTGAGCTCGCGCTATCCGGTGGCCGATCTGGCGTCGGCCACGGTGGGCACCGCTGGTCTCGCCCTCGCCGAATGGGCAGCGAATGGCGGCGAGCTCGCGCCGGTGTCGGTGGATCGAGCGCTGTCCGGAGGTTGGTTCGGCATGACCTTCACCCCGCAGGGCTGGGATCCACCGCCGGTCTGGGACTCGGTGGCCGGCGACTACCGCTGTGCAGACGGATGGATCCGGCTGCACACCAACGACCCGGTGCACCGGGCCGCGGCCCTCGGCGTGCTCGGCGTGTCCGACCCGGCGGCGCAGTCCGTCGAGCGGACCTATGTGGCGCAACAGGTCTCGAGCTGGTCGGCTGACTCCTTGGAAGCCGCGGTGGTCATGGCCGGCGGGTGTGCGGCCGCACTGCGGTCGCCCGATGCCTGGCGCAATCACCATCAGGGCATGGCCGTGGCCCACGATCAGTTGGTCAGTCGCGTCTTCACCGACATCGCCCACCGGGCGACGATTCTCGGCCCGGCGGCACGTCCGCTCGGCGGCCTGAAGGTGTTGGACCTGACTCGCGTGCTCGCCGGGCCGGCCGCGACCCGATTCCTGGCTGGGTTCGGCGCCCAGGTGCTCCGGATCGACCCGCCTGGTCGGGAAGAGCCCGGGGTCGAGATCGAGATGACCGTCGGGAAGAACTGCGCTCGGCTCGACCTCCACCGGCACCGGGAGGACGTCCTCGCCCTCCTTGCTGAGGCCGACGTCCTGGTCCACGGTTACCGGCCCGGTGCGATGGATCGTCTCGGTCTCGGCGAGCACGAGTTGCACACGGCCAGGCCAGGTCTGGTCGAGGTGATGCTCGACGCCTACGGCTGGTCCGGACCGTGGCGCGGGCGGCGCGGCTTCGACTCGCTGGTCCAGATGAGCAGCGGAATTGCCTTCCCTGCGGACGGCGACCCGGACAGCCGCCCGACGCCGCTGCCGGTCCAGGCGCTCGATCAGGCCACCGGCTATATCGCTGCGGCGGCCGCGCTGCGCGGGTTGTCCGAACGCAGACGCACCGGTCTGGGCAGCGTCACCCGGGTGTCGCTTGCGCGGACGGCCATGCTGCTCGAGGATTTCCGTTCGGATCGCGACGAAGGACCGATCGAGGCACTCAACCGGGGCGCTGCCATCGCCGAGCAAACACACTGGGGGCCAGGGCTCCGGCTGCCCGGCCCGGTGAAGGTCGGTCCGGCCGAAATCCACTTCGACACGCCGGCCGCGCCCTTTGGCTCCGCGTCGGCCGCCTGGGTCTGACGCTTCGGTCCAATCGAGGTGGCTGTTCCACCCGAGATGGACCGAATCGCGGCCGACGGTCAGTGGATGTGCTGCATCCAGTCCTTCGGTACCCGGCCGGCCGGTCCGGGGGTCGGCTGGTCCAAGGGATGACTCTCCGGCGGCGCCAGGTCCGGTCCGTCGTACATCTGCTCGTCCGAGTAGTTGTAGAACCAGGTCTCGCCGGGTTCAAAGCTGCGGATGAACGGGTGACCGGTGGCCCCGGAGTGCGCGGTGGCGTGCTGTGCCGGCGAGGTGTCGCAGCAACCGATGTGTCCGCATTCGGCGCATCGCCGCAGGTGAACCCACCAACCGCCGACGGCCTCGCACTCCACACAGCCGGCCCCGCTGGGTGGAACGGCGGGATTGATGCCTTCGATGTCCGTCATGGCTTTCCTCCGGGTGAGTGTGACACGGGCGAGGGTTACAGGGCGGCTCTTCCGGACCCAGGAGTAGGGCCCGGGGCTGTCAGGCCTCCGGAGGGACCAGCGGAAGTCGGATCTGGAATCTGGTATCGCCGGGCGCGGAGATCACCTTGAGGTCGCCGTGGTGCTTCTTGACCACGATCCGCCAGGAGATATCCAGGCCGAGGCCGGTGCCCTGACCGACCGGCTTGGTGGTGAAGAACGGTTCGAAGATCCGGTTCTTGATCTCGTCCGGGATCCCGGGCCCGGTGTCTCCGATCTCGACCAGCAGCCAGTCCTCGTCGCGGGCCGTCCGGAGGGTCAGCGTTCCACCGTCGGCCATCGCCTGGACGGCGTTGTCGATGATGTTCGTCCACACCTGGTTCAGCTCCGAGGCGTAGGCGGAGATGTGCGGCAGGGTGCGGTCGTAGTCCTTGACCACGGTGATCTGCTTGCCGATCTTGGCGCTGAGCATCAGCAGGGTGGCGTCCAGCAGCTCGTGGACGTCGATGACCTGGAACGGAGCTCGGTCCAGCTGCGAGTACTGCTTGGCCGACTGCACCAGCGACGAGATGCGGGTGACCGAGTCCTCGATCTCGTTCATCAGCAGCTCGGTCTCGACGCTGTAGTTGATCCAGCGGACGGCTCCTTCCAGGACGTCGTCGCCGACCACCGCCTCCACCTCGTCGAGCCAGTCAGCGGCCAGCCCGGCCTGCACGAACGTCGGAGCCAGGTCCCACCCGCCCGCGATGGAGTGGTCCTCGAACCATTCGCCCAGCGCGTCCTCCCGGTCGGTGGCTTCCATCGGCGACAGGGTGGGCGCCTTGGCGACCTGCTCGACGGCTTTTTCCTGCAGCTGGATCAACTGCTCGAGCGTCGCCCGGTCCCAGGAACCGGCGGAGATGGCGCCCAGCTTGTGCCGCATGCCGGCCACCCGGCTGCGCAGATCAGAGGTGGCCCGTACCGCCGCTGCGGCCGGATTGTTCAGCTCGTGAGTGAGCCCCGCCGACAGCGAGCCAAGGGCGAGCAGTCGTTCCCGCTGGTCGGTGGTTCGCTGGATGTTCTGCTGTCCCCAGAACAGGCCCTCCAGGAGGTGGACCGCCATCGGGAACCATTCCTTCATGATCAACGCCAGATCGGCCGCGTCGAGCACGAGCAGGCGCGACGGCACGATGACCCGCAACGAATTTCCGTAGCTCTTCGGCGCGTGCTCGCCCATGTACGCCTGCCAGGCGCCGGTGTAGGCCCCGACCTGGGAAGACCTGGTCACTTCGACGTCGTCCCCGCCGATCAGCTTCGACATCACCAGGGTTCCGCTGAGCAGGACATAAAAGCAGGTGGCATCGTCGCCCTCGGCGTACACCTGCCCGGGTTCGGCGTGAATGGTGTGGCCGTGCTGGCAGAGCCAGTCCAGCTGCTCCTCGTTCAGCTTTTCGAACAGGAACAGGGTGCGCAGCTCATCGATGTCGCAGGGAATCGGATCAGTGGTGACGGACATAGCGGCAGCGCTCTTTCCATTTAGTTCAAAGTTTCTGCAGGTAGCGGTGCACGAACATGACCGCCATGGCGCCTTCGCCGACGGCCGAGGCGACGCGTTTGGCCGACTCGGCGCGGGCGTCTCCGGCCACGAACACCCCCGGCACGCTGGTCTCCAGGTGATAGGGCGCTCGCTCCAGTGTCCACCCCGGCGGCCGGCCTTCCACGGAAAGATCCGGACCGGCCAGCACGAAACCGTGATCGTCGCGCACCACGACCCCCTCGAGCCAGTCGGTGTGCGGGGTGGCGCCGGCGAAGATGAACAGCCAGCCGGCGTCGATCGTCTCGGTTTCGCCGGTGTCGCAGTTGCAGAGCGTCAGACGTTCCAGGTGTTCGGATCCGTGCGCCTCGACCACCTCGGTCCTGGCCCGGACCTTGATGTTGTCGATGCCTTCGATCTGTTGGATCAGGTAGTAGGACATCGAGGCGGCCAGCGATGCCGCCCGCACCACGATGGTCACCGACCTCGCCGTCCTGGCCAGGTAGACGGCGGCCTGACCTGCGGAGTTGGCCCCGCCGACGATATACACGTCCTGGGCTGCGCAGCTCGGCGCCTCGGTGAGAGCCGAACCGTAGAAGACGCCGAGGCCGGTCAGGTCGGCGAGGCCGGGGGCGCCGAGCTGGCGGTACGAGACGCCGGTGGCCAGGATGACGGTGTGGGCCGCGATCGAATCTCCGTCGGCGAACCGGACCACCCGTGACGACCCGGTGACCTCGAGGTTGACGACATCCCGGGTGGTGATCAGTTCGGCGCCGAACTTGGTGGCCTGTCGGCGGGCCCGATCGGTCAGTTGCGAGCCGGAGACCCCGTCGGGGAATCCCAGGTAGTTCTCGATCCGCGAGCTCTGGCCGGCCTGCCCGCCGGTGGCCGTCCGTTCGACGAGCACCGTCCGCAGACCCTCGGACGCGCCGTAGACCGCGGCGCCCAGCCCGGCGGGGCCGCCGCCGATCACGACGATGTCGTAGAAGTCCTCGATCGGCGACGTGGTGAGGCCGACGGCGGCGGCCAGTTCAGTGTCGGTGGGCTCCACCGACACCGTCCCGTCCGGCGCGATGACCACGGGCAAACGCAGGGCGTCCACGCCGGCCGCGGCCAGCAAGCGGGCCGCCTCCGGCTCGTCGCTGGAGTACCAGTGGTATGGGATCTGGTTGCGGGCCAGGAACTCTCGCACTCCGGACGATCTGGCGTTCCAGCGGTGTCCGACCACCTTGATCTCCGACACCGGCTTTCGGTCCGAGCTGAGCCAGGCATCGAGCTGGGCGTCGACCACCGGGTAGAACTTCTCCTCCGGAGGATCCCACGGCTTGAGCAGGTAGTGGTCGAGGTCGACCACGTTGATGGCGTCGATGGCGGCCCCGGTGTCGGCGTAAGCGGTGAGCAGGACGCGCCGGGCCCAGGGGTACAGGTCCATGGCCTGCTCCAGGAACTCGATGCCGCTCATCTGCGGCATCCGATAGTCGGCCAGCAGCACAGCCACCTCGTCGCCGCGCAGCTTCATCTCGCGCAGTGCCTCCAAAGCCGACTGGCCTGATTCGGCCCGGACGATGCGGTACTTCTCGCCGTACCGTCGTCGCAGGTCGCGGGCCACCGCTCGGGAGACGCCGGGATCGTCATCGACCGTCAGCAGGGCGGCACGGGCGGCGGGTTGGGCGGGCGGGCCACTCGGTGTAGCCCCGGCAGAGCTCACGAAAGTCTCGACCGGAACTGGGTGGATGTCTGGGTCACCAGAGCAGCCTATCGACGCCGCCCACCGAGTGTGCGGGCCGTTCGCTGACGGGTGACATCGGGTCAGATCCTGACTGTCTAGGTCGTAGCAGCTCAGGTGCCGCAAATGCTGATCAAGACTTCAGGCCTGGTCCTGACTGGGCACCAGCACCTCGCGAACGATCAACAACACGGCGGCAGCGGTGGGGATGGCGACGAGAGCGCCGATGATGCCGAGCAGGGCGCCGCCGATGAGCACCGACACCACGGTGATCAGCGCCGGCACCTCTACCGCCCGGCCGATCACCTTCGGTACCAGGAGGTAGTCCTCGAGCAGTCGGTAGACGATGAAGAAGGCGATGGTGGCTATACAGACCGGCACCGAGACGGTCAACGCCACCAGGGCAACCACGATGCCGGCCACGGTGGAGCCGACCACCGGAACCAGGTCGAGCAGAGCAACCATGATCGAGAGCAGGAAGGCATAGGGGATGTTGAAGATCAGCAGCCAACCGAACGTCAGCAGGCCGGCAACGACCGAGACGATGAAGTTGCCCAACACGTAACCGCCGACCTTGGAAGCGATGTCGTCGCCGATCAGGATGGCGCGCGGCCGGCGGGTCTCCGGGAACAACTGATACACCGTGCGGCGGATCCGGGGCAGGTCCGACAGGAAGTAGACCGTGAGCACCAGCACGATCAACGTGTCGGTGACGGCACTGAAGACAACCTTGCCGGCGCCCACGACCCCGTCGGCGATCTGCGAGCTCGACGTGCTCAGGATCGACTGGATCTTGGCTTCCAGGTGGAACTTGTCGTTGAGCCGGCCCAACAGCGAGTGGTGATCCTGGGCCTCCTTGGCCCAGACCGGGATGTTCTTGACGATCTGGTCGCCCTGGGCCACCAGGGCCGGTATCGCTGCGGCGAGGAAGCCGCCGACGACGACCAGGATGACCAGCAGGGTGATCAGCACGCCGGCCCAGCGGGGGAGCCCGTGCCGGACCAGGAATGCCACGGCCGGCTCGATACCGATCGCCAGGAAGACAGCCAGCCCGATCAGGATGAGCACCCCGCGGGCATCGCCGAGCAGCTGGATCAGCCCGTAGGTGACGGCCACCCCGGCTGCGCCGAACATGCCGACGAAGAAGGGTGCGCGCCGGTCGAACCGGCGACCCGGAGCGCCCATCGGCCTCTCTTCGGTGCTGATCGCCGCGGCCACCCGCTCGGCGTGTAGCACCGGATCCCCCGATTGCGGAGTGTGCTGGCGTTCGTTGGCGCTCTGTTCGGGCTCTGTCATGTTCCCTCCGGGTCTGCGGGTGATTCGCTCCACTCCCGGTTTCCCTGCCTGCGGTTCGCCGAACCGCAACTTCTGTCGCCACTGCAATGGGCGCTATCGATCGCTGTCGAGCGCTGCCGGTGGGGTTGACGCCGGGTATTCCTGCGCTCGGCCCGACCGCCCGGCGGAACCGCAGGGCGGCGGGTTCAGGGTGTCGGCGTCGACCCGCAGAATGGGAGCGTGATCGCAGCGTTGGCGCCCAGGGCCGGGTCCGAGCCAGGCTGGCTGGTGCAGACGCTGTCGGACAGCGGCGTTCCGGAAGCCGAGCCGGTGGAGATCGATTCGGTCGAGTTGCTGCGAGTCTGGGAAGCCCAGGGTGCCCGTTGGATCTGGGACGCGACGGACCCGATCTACCAGCCGCTGCTCGCTGCCGGCTTCAGTCCGCTGCGCTGCCACGACATCACCCTGACCGAGCGGATCCTGTTGAGCCGGGAAGGTCGATATGGCGCCCCGTCGTCGGCCGCCGCCGTGTATGCCCGACTACACCAGTTGCCCGTCCCGGCGGACCCGGTCGTTGCCGACGTCGGCGCCCATCCGGCGCTGTTCGAGACCACGGCCGACCACGCACCGACGGTCGACCCGTTGACGGTCGTCCGCGAGGCCTACGTCGATCAGCTGGACCGAATGGCGTCGAACAATCCGCTCAAGCTCTTGATCGCAGCCGAGTCGGCCGCGGCGCTGGCGGCCGCGGAGATGGGTCACCTCGGCCTTCCGCTGCGTGCCGACGTCCTCGATGGGATCCTGACCGACGCATTGGGGCCACGACCTCCCGCGGGGACCCGACCGGCCAAGATGTCGGCGCTGGCGGCCCAGATCGATGCGGCCTTCGCCGCGTCGGTCAATGCGGATTCGCCGCTGGAGCTGCGTGCGGCCTTCCGTCGCGCGGGGTTCGACATCGAGACCACGCGTTCGTGGGTGATCAAGGAGCTCGATCATCCTGCCGTCGAGCCGGTTCTCGCCTACAAGGAATTGTCCCGGCTCTTCACCGCGAACGGATGGAACTGGCTGGCGGAATGGGTGCGGGACGGGCGTTTTCATGCCGGGTACGTGCCCGGCGGCGTGGTGTCCGGGCGGTGGGCGGCGCGCGGCGGCGGGGCGTTGCAGATCCCCAAGTTGGTGCGCCGGGCGGTGATTGCCGAACCCGGCCACGTCTTTGTCGTGGCCGACGCGGCGCAGTTGGAACCCCGGGTGCTCGCGGCCATCTCGGGTGATCCGGTGCTGCAGGAGGTGTCGCAGCAGAATGATCTCTACACCGCGTTGGCCGATGACGGCTTCGGTGGTAATCGGTCGCAGGCCAAGGTCGCGATGCTGGGCGCCATGTACGGGGCGACGTCGGGGGAGGCCGGGCGCCTGGTTCCGACGCTGCGCAGGCGGTACCCGATGGCGATGGCCTGCGTAGAAGATGCTGCGCGACAGGGGGAGTTGGGCGGCACCGTCGCATCCGTACTGGGTCGGACGAGTCCGTCACCGGGCCAGGACTGGTGGGATCTATTGCAGGCCGGCTCGCTGCCGGATGCGACCCCAGGGCAGGAGCGCAGGGCCAGGCAGATCGCCAGGGACCGGGGACGGTTCACCAGGAACTTTGTCGTACAGGGCTCGGCCGCCGACTGGGCCGGTGTGTGGCTCTCCGGTCTCCGACGCGATCTTCGTGCGGTGCCGGGGGCCGAGCTGGTGTTCTTCCAGCACGATGAGATCGTCGTCCATACTCCGATCGAGACCGCGGAACTGGTCGGCGATCTCACCGTGGCCGCCGCGGAGTCCGCGCGGATGCTGGTCTTTCCGGGAACGACGGTAGCGACCCCGGTTCGTCCCGTCGCGGTTGCCTGCTACGCCGACGCGAAATGACGACGCAGCAGGCGACCGGCCATCAGGCCTTGCGACTCGAGACCAGGCTGGCGTACGCCACGATGTTGCTCTCGTAGCTGCGCTTGCTCGGGTCAAAGGTGCCACCGCAGGTGATCAACCGGAGACCGGCGTGGTCGATATTGCCGTAGACCTCTTTGGTCGGGAAGTTGTTCTTGGGGTACGACCGGACCCCATCGATCTTGAAGACGGCCACGGTTCCGTCCTGACGGGTCACGTCGACCTCGGCGCCGGGCTTGAGGTTGCCCAATTCGTAGAACACTCCGGGGCCGAACTGCTTGGAATCGATGTGGCCCAGGATGATCGCCGGCCCCACCGACCCGGGGGTCGGGGAGTTCTTGTACCAACCGGCCTTGGAATCGGGGTCGGTGAGCGACGGAACCTGCACGGTGCCATCGGAATTGAGTCCGAGGTCGAGCAGCGCCGACTTGACCTCCAGCGCGGGGATGGACAGGGACACCGGCTTCGACTCCTGCAGGATCAAGCCTTTGACCGTCGTGGTGAACGACGGCACGACGATTGGCGCCGTCTTCGTCGGCGCGGCTTTCGCAGGGGCTGCCGGGGCAGCCTTGCTCGACGATGATGCGGTCGATGCCGTCGTCGTCGATGCCGCTGGAGTCGGTGCCGCTGGAGTCGGTGCCGCTGTAGTCGGTGCCACCGCAGCCGAGCCCGCGGAGCCCGAAGATGCCGACCGTGTGTCGGGCAGGGCACTGGGTATGGCCGATCCGCTCGACATGACCGCCGGCGCCGAGTCGATCACTCCGGCGGCGGCCGCGGTCGGCTGCGGCGGGCCCGGTTGCGAACTGCAGGCTCCGAGGGTGACCAGCAGCACACCCACCAGTCCGAAGATCACTGCGACCAGGATGGGTATGCGTCGGTCCTTCTCGGGCGAAAAGCGGTGTCGTGCGTTTGTCATCGATTTAGCCTCCGAAAGCCGTTCGTCACCACCACCTCGGCAGATTGGCCGGAGACCCGCCGACGGAAGGCCAGGACGGTCGCCGACCCGGCGGCGAGCAGGGCCAGACCGCCCAGCATCATCTCGGTCGACGTGGAGGTGGCAGCGGTGGAGCCGCCGCCGGTGTCGGCGCTGCCCGCGGGAACAGCGGCCGCCATCTGCGCCGCGACGAAGGTGCCGCACAGAGCCGGATCGGTGGCTTCGGCAGGCAGCGCATGGTGGCCGGGCGTGACACCCAGGACATCGTCGTATTTGCCGTTCCCGTTGTAGTCCACCCCGTGCACCACCAGGACGGCTTTGCCGCCCTTGACCGCGGCCGCGACTGCGGGCGGCACGTCGAAAGTGCGGGTGTAGGTGTAGGCGCCGGCGGTCGGGAACCGAGGCATGGCCAACGCCGACGCGACCGAGGTGTCGCCCTTCGTGGTCAGCGCCACCTGGGGTGAGCCGAGCGACGCCGAGTTGTAGCCGATGGACGGATGCCCGTTGTACGCGGCAGCCTGACCGGCGGTCGGACAGGCTGCTGCCGCACCGACGTAGAGCTGAGCGGGATGCGGAGCCCCGGCCAGCAGACCGTCGACCTGCAGGGTGAACTTGGCGGAGTCGCCGGTCAGCGAGATCCAGACGCCACCGCTGCCGGTCACGTGGTTGGCCGCGACCGGCTGCAGGGCGGCATAGAAATCGAGGCTGGGGGCGGCCGAAGCGCTCGCTGCCCCAGGCGTGATGAGCAGCGCGCCGCCGACGGCCAGCGCGGCCGCCCCGACGAACGTCAGAACTTTGTTGCGCATGTGCGGTCCCTTCGTTGGACGGCCCGAGGACCGTCGTCCACCATCCGAATTCACCGGAGCGAGGCATCGAGCACTTCGCGCCGATGTAGATTCGCAGCCGGCCGCGGCCGGGATGGGTGCCCATCAGGGTGATGTTTCTGGCCGGCACAACTTCGGTCCGTTCGGGTGGTTCTCGGCTCGCGCGCTCACCCACCGCGATCGTGCCGTTCGCGGGCCGCCCTGGCCGAGGCCGGCACATCGCGACCGGGTGACGCCAGGACTGGACGCGAGGCGGCAAGAGGGCGACGATGCGATGGTGATTTCCCCGCGCCGATGCCGGCCGAACAGGCTGACGCTGGTCGGATTGGTGGCGATCGGTTGCCTGGTCGCCACTGGGTGTTCGGGACAGCAGAACCATCCACCGAGCGGGACGATCGTCTCCACCGTTTCCGTGACCCCCGTCGTACCGTCGTCCAGGCCGGCGGCCACTGCTGACGTGCCGTCAGGCCCGGTAGCGACCTCGGCGCTCACCCCCGCGCCGTTTCCTGCTGTGGTGGCGCTCGGCTGGCTGGACGGCATCAGTCCGGAACCGGCGATCCGCGTTCCCTCGGTCGGGTTCGTGAGGTGGAAGGGGTCGGAGCCGGGTGAACAGGCCGAGTTGCTGCCGGACGGCTCCTACCGCTGGGTGGGTCCGGATGGATCGGTGGTGAGTTGCGTTGCTCCGTCGTCAGCCGGCCGACGACAGCTCAGGTGTGTGGGTATGGACAACGCCGGGGATACCGCGGTTACCGACGGAGCGGGCGGCCCACGGTTGGTCTACGGGCCGGACGGCCGTTGGCTGGGCCGGTTCGAGAGCTCCGGAGTCCGGATGCCCGTCGGTGGCACCCCGTTGGCCATGGCCAAGGCAGTTCAGGGAACCGGAGTGGACATGGCGTCGCTGGTCGATTTTGCGACCCGGCAACAGCCTTTCTCCGGCGGGGTGGCGGGCGATCCCCATCTGATCACCGCCGGCCGCCTCCGGGTCAGTACTCAACGGGCCGGTGATTTCTTGGCCAGGACCGGAGACCCGGCCCACCAGATTCAGATCCGCACCGCAGCGATGCCCTACCAGACCGACGCCAGCTACGTCACGGCCGCAGCGGTGGGGGTACCCGGGCATCGCATCGAGTTCGTGCTGTCCGGGGCGTTGTCGGTCGACGGGAAGGTCGTCGACGGCTCCGGAGGCTTTCGGCAGATCTCCGTGCCGGACGGTCCAACCCTGGGGTTGTGGCCACCCGACGCCGACGGGGTGGTGGACGCCACAGTGCTGTGGTCGGACGGCTCGACCGTCGCCATGTCGGCCGACTCATCGTTGGGCTTGACGGTCATCTCCCATATCGCCCGGGGCGCCGCCACTGGGTTGTTCGGCGGAAATACGGAGGACATCGCCGTCCCGAGCACCTCGGTGACGACGACGCCGGATCTTCCGGATGCCGGGCCGCGGAGCGTGCGAGGAGATTTCCTGGGCCGACCCGGCCTGCCGAGCGACGCCTCCCTGGACCAGGTGGTCGACAGCTGGCGCGTCCCGCCGGGTCAGTCCCTGCTCACCGGCGACACTCCGGTCGCTCAGCCGACCGCGTCGGCGGCGATCAGCCCGGCGGCCACCCTGGCGGCCGAAAAGACTTGTGTGACAGGGCCGATGGCCGAGTCTGATGATCTCGCCGCGTGCGTTTTCGATGTCGCCCGGACTGGCGACGACGGCTACGTCGTGCATGACGGCGAGTTGGCGACGGCGGCCACCGGGTCGAAACTCCCAACCCTGTTGGCGGCCGGTTGGCCGGCGTTGGTGCTCGGCACGGCTACATCACCGCAGAGCCTCGACCTCGGCAGCCAGATCGAGGCCCCCGTGCCCGCGTCCGGCCGTCGGCTCTACCGCCTGACGCTGACCACGTCGCAGGTCCTGACGATTGCCGCGACCCCGTGCGGCAGGGCCGTGGGTGGACTCGCGCCCGGCGGAGCGGCGCTGCGTCTTTTCGACGCGGCCGGGAACGCGGTGTCGGCCCGGCAATCCTGCGGCACGGCCAAGACCGAAGAGCTCGCGGCCGGGACCTACTTCCTGGTGCTGGCCGGCCCGACCGTCGGGTCAGCGGCCGCCTTCCGGGTCCGGGTGGGCTGAGCCCGATGTGCGCGTTGGTCTGATCTCCACCCGGTCTCCACCCGCCGGTTGATCCGCACTGCCTCCCGCCGGACGAACCTGGTAACAGGGCACATCGGCCCGCACCGCCAGGAGCAGGGAGACGCAGGCGTGAGTACGCAGAACTTCGAGAACATCCTCATCGGGGTGGCTGTCGTCGCCCTGGTCCTCGGGCGGCAGTTGGCCGCCCGCAAGGTGAACACGGACGGCGGCACGCGCCTGATGTTGATCCTCGGCGTCGTCGGCGTCATCCAGGCCGGCCAGTACATCAACAGGGTTGGCCACGTTTCCGACATCGGTATCACCGTGGTGGTGATCAGCCTGTCGATCGGTGCGCTGCTCGCCTACGCCCGGGCCAACACGGTCCGGATCTGGCGGCAGGAAGACGGCTGGTGGCGCAAGGGCAGCTGGTTGACCCTGGTGTTGTGGCTGGTGTCCATCGGATCACACTTCGGGATCGATGCACTGGCGACTGCCCTCTCACCGGGTGACGGCAGGGACATCGCGGGGTTGGGCAGCGCGACTCTGGTTCTCTACCTGGGCGTTTCGCTCGGTCTGCAGCAATTGGTCCTGGAGCGTCGGGTGGCCGCCGCTGCTGCGGTCTCAGGAATGCCGGCGCAGAATCAACCTCGTTGATCACGAGGTCGCGGCCGGTTCTGACGGCCATCGGGAGGTGGCGCGTGGCTGAATTGTCTGAACAGGTTGCCTTGCAGAGATTTTCCTGCGCGCCGGTGGCCGTGCTCGGCACTGTCACCGGCGCTGGCGCTCCGCACCTCGTACCCGTCACCTTCGCGATGCTCGACGATTGTGTCGTCTTCGCCGTGGACCACAAGCCCAAGAGCACGACCAGGTTGAGGCGGGTGCGGAACATCGAGCAGAATGCGGCCGTCAGCTTTCTGGCCGACCACTATGACGATGACTGGCGTCGGCTGTGGTGGGTGCGGTTGGATGCGCAGGCCGCGATCGTCCGAGACCGGTGGCAGGACGATCGGTATGAGCCGGCCGTGGACGCACTGGTCGAGAAGTACCCGCAGTATCGGCAGTTGCGCCCGGGCGGCGTGGTGGTGGTAGCGACGATCACCGGCGTCAGCGGCTGGGCCTTCACGGCTGACCCGGCCGTCCAATAGGGTTTTCGGCGTGACCGCTGACTCCGCCGACCCGAGCCGTCCCGTTCCTGATGACCCCATTCCCGATGACAAGGACTGGACGTGGGTTTTGGGCGCAGTCTGCCCCGAGTGCGGCTATGACGCGTCGACCGTTGACCGGGAGTCGATTGCCGCCCGACTGCTCGCCTCGACCCCGCGATGGCAGGCGGAGTTGGCGCGAGCGGATGTGGCCGAGCGTCCGCAGCCGCAGGTCTGGTCCGTGCTCGAATATGCCTGCCACATCCGCGATGTGCACGCCGTCTTCGGCGAGCGCGCTCGGCTGATCCAGCAGCGTGACGACCCGGAATTCGCCAACTGGGACCAGGACGTGACGGCCTTGGATCGGCGCTACTGGGAAGCGAATCCGGTGCAGGTCGCGGCCGAACTGGAAGCCGAGGGCAGCTCGGCGGCTGCGTCGTTCTTCGGGCTGAGCGATGCCGGGTGGGGCCGCACCGGTCGCCGCAGCAACGGCTCGGTTTTCACCATGCAGACGCTCGGTCTCTATTACCTGCACGACGTCGAGCACCATCTGAACGACGTCCAGCCCTGAGGTCGGATCGTCCGCTCGACCTGTATGACCGGCCGGCACCCGTACGACGGTCAACGGTGCTACGAGCGGGTCCGAAGTCATACAGGTTGCACTCAGCCCAGGGCGGCAGCGCGTTCCCGCCAGGTGGGCATGGCCTGCGTGAAGTGGTCGTCCCACGAGCCGCTCGGGGCGTCCCGACCGGAGATGAGTCCGGCCAGCGGGCCGTCCAGGAACGCCTGCCAGCCGGCGCCATAACCGGTGGAGGAGGCGCCCAGCCCGTCATGATCGAGGATCAGGCGGGTGCGATTCGGCCCGACCACCGCGAGTTCCACCCGCAGCCGACCGGCCCGCTCGCCGTAGAACTCCCAGCTCAGCTCCAGCAGCCAGGGCTCTTCGGTGCGCAGAATTTCGACGTCCACCCAGTCGTTCTCATCCTCGCCCATCGAGATCCGGACCGGTCCCGATGCACCGACGATGGGTCCGGCGGGAACGCCCAACCAGCGGGCCAATCGCTGTGGGTCGGTCCATGCCCGCCACAGGTCGTCCGGTGTGGTGTCGTACGTGCGCTCCAGGTGCACCGCCCTACGGTCGCCGGAGGTGCGCAGCTCATCGGTCACGATTGCTCCTTCTGATTTCCGTGTCGAGTGCGTCCAGCCGTTGGGAAAGCCATCGTTCGACGTCGGCGAGTGGCTCGCGCTGAAGTTGGTACAGCCGGCGGGTGCCCTCTTCGCGGACGCTGACCAGCCCGGCCTCGCGCAGCAGGCGCAGGTGCCGGGAGACCGCCGGGCGGGACGAGCTGAATTGTTCGGCCAGCTGACCAGCCGTCAGCTCGCCGTCTCCCAGCAGTTCGATGACCCGCCGACGAGTCGGGTCGGCCAGGGCTTCCAGAGCGTCCACGATCAGTTACGTAACCATATGCTGACATTGCGCGCAAGGGCTACGAGTAAAGATGCACCGACCCTGCTCTAACCTTCGGGCATGACTGTCGAGCTGGCTCATGACGTTCGTGGCTCCGGACCGCCGCTGCTGCTGATCCATGGCATCACCGAGAACCGCTTCTTCTTCGATCCGCTGCTCGACGACCTCGCGGCCGATCATCGGGTGCTGCGGGTCGACCTGCGTGGGCACGGAGATTCGCCCGACGGGCCCGACTACGACATCGCGAACATGGCCGCGGACATCGCCCCGTTGACCGACGAGCCTCCGCTGGTGATCGGGCATTCGCTCGGGGGCATCGTGGCCACGGCCTACGCCGCTGCGTTTCCGGTGCGCGGTGTCATCAACATCGATCAGAACCTTGATCTGGCCGGCATGCAGGCTCAGGTGCAGAGTCTGGCGCCGGTGTTGCGCGGCGATCAGTTTCCGGCCCTGATGACCGGAATGTTCGACCAGATCCGCGGCCAGGTGCCCGACGGCGAATGGACGCGCATGGTCGGGCTCCGCCGGCTCGATCAGGCTGTGGTGCTGGGCGTCTGGTCCCTGATGCTCGATCACGATGCGGCCCACGTCGAAGCCGCCGTTCGCGATCTGACGGCAACCGTGGGCGCGCCTTACCTGGCCCTCGACGGGTCCGATCCCGGTCCAGATCACCTCGAGTGGCTGCGGCAGCGCATCCCGCAGGCCCAGCTGGAGGTGTGGGACGGGGTCGGTCACTATCCCCACCTGGTCAGGCCGGAGCAGTTCCTGTTGCGGGTCAAATCCTTCGAGCAGGAACTGTCCGGCTGATCGTGCTGGAGCGGCCGGTCAGCCGTTCAGCGCCAGGGTGCGTCGGAGTCTGGCGAGCGCGCTGTGCACCCGAGCCTTGACGACACCGACAGTAGCTTCGAAGCGTGTGCGACGGAAGACGGTCCGACGTTTGCGCAGCCACCCGAGCGAAGGATGGCGCCGCCCCAGCATTCGTTACGAACCCGCGGCCGAAGATTGCAGGACGATCCCGTTTCCGTCCGGATCATCGAAGGTGGCGAACCGACCCCAGGGCTGGCTGTCGATCTCCCCGACCGCAACGCCCAACGACTCGAGCCTGGCCACATCACCATCGAGGTCGTCGGTTTCCAGGACGGTGCCTTTGACCGAACCGGCCGGCATCGTCGGGAACCAGGTGACCAGAGTGATCGATGTCTGCGAACCCGGTGGCGCGACCTGCACCCAACGCATCCCGGGCGCCATCTCGGTGTCCGAGACAAGGGTGAAACCCAAGGTCTCGACGTAGAAGTCACGAGCCCGATCCTGATCGGCGACCGGAAGAGAGAACAGTTGCACGGCAGTGATCGGCATGCAGAGCAGTCTGGGTAAAGACCGCGATGACGTCAATGGCAAACGCAGCCAGGGAACGACGAAGCGGTGGAGCGGGTGACGAGAATCGAACTCGCGCTATCAGCTTGGGAAGCTGAAGTTCTGCCACTGAACTACACCCGCGGGGTGGTGGCGCAACTATACCGAACCTGGATTGCCGGTTCGGACCGTCTGTCCGGCTGTCACCGTGACCCCCGATAAGGTGTGCGCCATGCTGCTGTCCGACCGTGACTTGCGTGCCGAGATCGAGTCCGGGGCGCTCGGCCTCGATCCGTTCGATCCGACGTTGATCCAGCCTGCGAGCATCGACGTCAGGCTCGATCGGTTCTTCCGCGTGTTCAACAACTCGAAGTACACGCACATCGACCCACAGCTGCAGCAGGACGAGCTGACCAGCCTGGTCGAGGTGGAGCCCGAGGCTGCATTCGTGCTCCACCCGGGTGAGTTCGTCCTCGGTTCTACGTTCGAGCAGGTCACTCTGCCCGACACGCTGGCCGGTCGGCTGGAGGGCAAGTCCTCGCTGGGTCGCCTCGGTCTGCTGACCCACTCGACGGCGGGCTTCATCGATCCTGGCTTCACCGGTCACATCACTCTCGAACTGTCGAACGCGGCCAACCTGCCGATCACGCTGTGGCCGGGGATGAAGGTAGGACAGCTCTGCCTGTTCCGGCTCACGTCCGCGTCGCTGCATCCGTACGGGTCGGCCGAGTACGGCTCCCGGTATCAAGGACAGCGCGGACCGACGCCGTCCCGCTCCCATCTCAACTTCCGCAGGGACGACACCCGACGCTGATCCGGCCGCCTAGTTAGCCGCCAAGTTACTGGCCGGTAACCTCGTAGGGTCGGCCATAGATCGAGGCCGTCGACCTCGTGCCCGCGAAGGAGTACTGCCGATGAGCGTTCCGGTGTTGTCGACCAGGGGAGAGCTCCGGTGACCGCCGTCCAGTGGATCTGCGGACCAATCGCGGCCGCCTTGATCATCGTGGGGTTTGCGCTGCTGGGGCGGGCGTCGGTGCAGATCTACCGGACGGTCCGGCTGGGCGGGCCTGACCCGACCCGGCACGGGTCGCCGATGGCCAGGGCCACCACGTTGGTGAAGGAGTTCCTGGGTCACACCCGGATGCTCAAGTGGGGGATTGTCGGGGTGGCCCACTGGTTCGTCATGGTCGGCTTCGGCGCGCTGGTGCTGACGTTGGTCGAGGCGGTCGGGGAAACCTTCTACCCGCAATTCGAGATCCCGTGGCTCGGCCAGCAGGCCTGGTATGGGCTGTTCGTCGAATTGATCGCGCTGACGACGGTGCTGGGGATCGGCACGCTGATCGTCATCCGGCAGCTGGCCCACCCGCGCCGGGCCAATCGCAGGTCCAGGTTCGCGGGGTCGAATTTCCCGCAGGCCTACTTCGTCGAGACGGTCATCCTGACCATCGGGATCTGCATCTTCCTGATCCGCGGATTCAAGTCTGCGACCGGTAATTTGCCCTATCCGACCTGGGCGGCGCCGATCTCCACCGGGTTGGGCAAGATCCTGCCGGCGTCGTTGGCCGCGATCTCGATCGTCGCCCTCGTCAAGGTCATCATCTCGATGGGCTGGGCCATCGTGATCTCCCGGAACCTGACGATGGGGGTGGCCTGGCACCGGTTCCTGGCGTTCTTCAACATCTACTTCAAGCGCGAGGAGTCCGGCCGGACTGCGCTGGGTGCGCTGCGGCCGATGATGAGCAATGGGGTGCCGCTGGATTTCGAGAAGGCGGACCCGGAGGTCGACACGTTCGGCGCCGGGAAGATCGAGGATTTTTCCTGGAAGGGCTGGCTCGACTTCTCCACCTGCACCGAGTGCGGACGGTGCCAGTCGCAGTGTCCGGCCTGGAACACCGCGAAGCCGTTGTCGCCGAAGTTGGTGATGCTCGCGCTGCGCGACCACGCGTTCGCCAAGGCCCCCTACCTCGCCGCGGGCGGCGGCATCGACATGGAAGGCGCAGAAAGGCTGAGTGAAACCGACCTACAGGCACTGGCGCACTCCGACCCGCTGGCCGTCCTGGAGGCCGGGCGGCCGCTGGTCGGCGGGCCCGAGGTCAACGGAATCATCGACCCGGAGGTGCTGTGGGACTGCACCACCTGCGGTGCGTGTGTCGAGCAGTGCCCGGTGGACATCGAGCACGTCGACCACATCGTGGACATGCGCCGCTACCAGGTGATGATCGAATCCGAGTTCCCGACGGAGTTGGGCGGGCTGTTCCGCAACCTGGAGAACAAGGGCAACCCGTGGGGGCAGAACCAGGCCGGCCGGATGGACTGGGCCAAGGATCTGGATTTCGAGGTCCCCGTGGTCAGCGACGTCATCGACGACGACCACGAATACCTGTTCTGGGTCGGCTGCGCCGGGGCGTTCGAGGACAAGGCGAAAAAGACGACCAGAGCGGTGGCCGAGCTGCTGCACATCGCCGCGGTCGGCTTCGCCGTGCTGGGCACCGGGGAAACCTGCACCGGCGACCCGGCCAGACGAGCAGGAAACGAGTTCCTGTTCCAGATGCTGGCCCAACAGAACGTGGAGACCATCAACGCCGCGTTCGGCAACCGCGCGCAGAAGAAGATCGTCGTGTCGTGCGCGCACTGCTTCAACACGTTGCTGAACGAGTACCCGCAGCTGGGTGGCGAGTACGAGGTGGTCCACCACACCCAACTGCTCAACAAATTGGTCCGGGACAAGCGGCTGGTCCGCAAGGTCTCGCCGGCGGCGGAGCTGAACGTGACCTATCACGACCCGTGCTACCTGGGCCGACACAACCAGGTCTACTCACCGCCGCGCGAACTCATCGGCGCGGCCGGTGCGACGTTGACCGAGATGCCGCGCAACTCGGCCCGGTCCATGTGCTGCGGCGCCGGCGGCGCCCGGATGTGGATGGAGGAGAAGATCGGCAAACGGATCAACCTCGACCGCGTCGACGAAGCGCTCGACACCAAGGCCGAGAAGATCGTCACCGGCTGCCCGTTCTGCCGGGTCATGCTCACCGACGGACTCACCGCCCGCCAGGGCCAACCCGAGCCCGTCGGAGCGGACGTCGAAGTCGTCGACGTCGCGATGATGCTGCTGGCCGGGGTCAAGGGCGCCGGCTGAGCGCCGGCTACCGATCCCCTTCAACCTGCTGTGATGCCGGGAGAATAATTCTGCCGAAGATGTCGAGACCGGCAGGGCCGCTCCGTCCCAGGGCATACGCGACCAACCGGGCCGCAGCACACCAGGAGGATCGACATGACGAAGTACCTGCTGCTCAAGCACTATCGCGGCAACCCGAAGGCCGTGAACGACGTCCCGATGGACCAGTGGACCCCGGACGAGGTCGACGCCCACATGCAGTACATGGCCGACTTTGCCCAGCGACTCGAGGGCACCGGCGAGTACGTGGACGGTCAGGCGCTCTCGCCCGAGGGCACGTTCGTCCGGTACGACGGTGAAGGCCGGCCGCCGATCACCGACGGACCCTTCGCGGAGACCAAGGACCTGATCGCCGGTTGGATGGCCATCGACGTCGACACCTACGAGCGGGCGATCGAGCTGGCCGGCGAACTCTCGGCGGCCCCCGGCGCCGGCGGCAAGCCGATCCACGAATGGCTGGAGGTCCGACCGTTCCTGACCGCGCCACCGACGGTCACCGAATGACCGGGTCGGCCAGGACAGACCAGCTGATGGACGACCTTCTGCTGCGGGAACTGACGCCCAGGGTGATCGGCGTCCTCGTGCACCGCGGAGTCGACTTCGCGTCCGCCGAGGATGCCGTGCAGGAAGCGCTCATCCAGGCTGCACTGTCCTGGCCGGACCGGCCACCGGCCGACCCCAAGGGTTGGCTGATCACCGTCGCCTGGCGCAAGTTCCTCGATGCCCACCGGTCGGAGGCCGCCCGGCGCGAGCGGGAGCTGCGCCTCCAGGTCGAGCCACCACCCGGGCCGACCGCGACCTCGGACGACACGTTGCACTTGTTCTTCCTGTGTGCGCACCCGTCGCTGACCAAGGCGTCCGCGGTCGCCCTGACCCTGCGGGCCGTCGCCGGCCTGACCACTCGGCAGATCGCCCAGGCGTACCTGGTGCCGGAGGCCACCATGGCGCAGCGGATCAGCCGGGCCAAGCGCACGGTCGGCAGTGTGCGGTTCGACGAGCCGGGCGACCTCGCGACCGTGCGCCGAGTCCTCTACCTGGTCTTCAACGAGGGCTATACCGGTGACGTCGACCTCGCGGCGGAGGCGATCCGGCTGACCCGCCAGTTGGCGGCGATGACCGAAGACGAGGAAACCGCGGGCCTGCTGGCGTTGATGCTGCTGCACCACGCCCGCCGCCCGGCCAGGACCGGACGTGACGGCGCCCTGGTTCCGCTCGCCGAGCAGGACCGATCCAGGTGGGACACCCGGATGATCGCCGAGGGTGTCGACGTCCTGCAGGCGGCGTTGCAGCACGACCGGCTTGGCGAGTTCCAGGTGCAGGCCGCGATCGCAGCCCTGCACGCCGACGCCCAGCGCGCCGACGAGACCGACTGGGTGCAGATCGTCGGCTGGTACGACGAGCTGCTACGACTCACCGGCAGCCCGGTGGTCCGGCTCAATCGCGCCGTTGCCGTCGGCGAGGCCGACGGTGCCCTGGCGGGACTCGCCGCACTGGCTGCCGTGGATCCGGAGTTACCCCGTCACTCGGCGGTCTCCGCGTACCTCCACGAGAAGGCCGGCGATCTGCCGACCGCGGCCCGGTTGTACGCCGACGCCGCCCGGTCCGCCGCCAACCTGGCCGAACGGGACCATCTGACCCGGCAAGCGGCGCGGATCAATCACGCCCTGCGCGGGTGAGCCGACCCGGTCAGCCCCAAGCGTCCCGTGGTGGCAACCTGCCGGGTCGGCTTCGCCCCTCAGCCGGCGGTGGCTCGCGATCCATCAGCGGGCCGCGAAGCGCGCGTCCACTCCCGCGCCCGGTCGAGCACCAACGCCAGCGGCTGCGGAGTTCGGTCGAGAGCGACGGCGTCGGCCAGCAGTCTCGCGTAGCGGTCCTTGTTGCCGGACCGGCCACTGATGAAGCGACGCAGCTGATCTCGCACGGCTCGGCCACGCTGGGCCGGTTGCTTTTGCAACGTGCCGAAAGATCCGAGCTCGCCCTGAGCCTTGAGAATCTGGATCACGCGCTCGATACCGACGGCCCGGATCAGCTCGTCCTCGAGGTCAACCACGCAGACTCCGAACCCCACCGCTTCCAGATCCGCACGCGAACGCGCCGCTCCGACGTCGGCCCGTCGTAGTGCTCGCCCGAAGATGTCCTGCTCAGCGAGGTCGCACAATCCGGCCAGCCGAACGTTGCGTCCCCGGGGTCCGTAGCGATCGAGATGGTGACCGATGTTGGTGGCACCACCCATCTGCACCACGGACACCCCCGACGCGCGCAGCGAGATTCCGCTCCGGGCGGCCAGCACGGCCACTGCGGTCGCATCGCTGTGTCCCTCGACCAGGATGACCGCTGTCGTCGGCGGCTCGATCACCGCCTGACTTTCGCAGACGGGCCGCCCGGTGTCTCGTGGTTTACCAGCGCGGGCGGCCAGTCACCGGTTGCCTTCGGCTCGCCTCCTCAGCATCTGCCCCGCTACGGCAGCGGAGGCATCGATCCGTGGTGCACGCTGCGGATGATGTAGTCGGCCGCGTTGCCGTCGGCGGTGCCGTTGTACTCGTCCGATCCCGACTCGTAGACGACCTGGATCTGGCCGCCGGCGATCACCATGCCCTCGGTCATGTTCGGAGCGGTCACCCAGTTGCCGATCTTGGTGGAGCCGTTGTAGACCTTCGATCGCGGCCAGACGATCAACTTGCTGTCGTTGTCCCGCCCGTAGGACTGCGCCCAAACGATCCTGGTCGACGTCACCACCACGCCCTGCACCTGTGACGGCGTGTACCGGGCCTGCCGGTAGGTCAGCTTTCCGGAGCTTCCCACGCTGTACTGGTACATCCAGTCCCGGTGCGCGGCATTGAAGGTGCCGATCCAGACCGTGTTGCCTTCGGCGAAAGCGTACGAGGCCTTGCCCTTCACCGGCAGGTAGGCCTGCGTGTGCAGGGTGCCGCCGCTCCTGCCCGACAGTGCCGACCGGGCGTAGCGCCGCAGGTGCCCGTCACTGGCCACCCACAAATACTTGTCCGTCATCGCCAGGCCGCCGGCGTGCGAGGTGGTGTCGAGGTTGAACATCTTCACGTATTTGCCGGTCGAGCGGTTGATGACGGCGATCCGGGACTTCTGGGTGTGGAACCGGTCGTAATAGGAGATGACGAGTTGGTTCTCACCCAGCTTGGTCAGCCCCTGCGGCACCCAGCGGGAGTCGTGGTACGGGATGTAGGCGTGGCCCGTGTCGAAGTACTTGTAGTACTCGTTGTATCGCGCCGGTGCTGCATCTGCGCTGCCCGGGACGAGCAGCAGCGACGCGATGAGCACGACGACCATGACAGCGCCTTGGCGCAGGAACCGGACCACAGCGACCCCCTGGTGACGACCAGTGTGGAGAGCCCTCCACGCGCTGTCACCCTAAGGCGGATCGAGCCCCGCGGCGATGGGGAGTTCTACCCAACTTGTACCCAACCGGCCCAGTTCAACAGGCGCAGTTGCTCAGCGCTGGGCTGACCGACTCCGGGCGTCGTGCACGCCGAGCGCTGTGCTGGCCAACGCCGCGACGGCCAGGATCGGCACGAACAGGTCGAGCGCCGCGTGCAGGCCGTGGGCCGTGGTGAACAATCCGGCCAGCACGGCGATCACGCCCTGGCTGGCGTAGGCGGCGAGGTAGAGCGCCGCCAGCAGTCCGGAGCGGTGCGCCGCCGGGGCCGCGTGGTTGATCAGACGCAGCCCACCGGAGAAACTCAGCGCGTACGACACTCCGGACACTGCCCCGGCGACCAGGAACAGGCCCAGGCTGCCGGTCACCGCACTCCACTGCAACAGGCCGAGGCTGATGGCCGCGACGATGCCACCGCTGATGATCGACGTGTGCGGCTTCAGGTTGCGCAGCAGCAGCCCGGTGGCGGCCAGCGAAACGGTCAGCACCGACAGGGTGATGCCGGCGATGAAGGCGTTGTTGGTGTGCAGCAGTTCCCGGACCATCGAGGCGCCCAACGACAGCAGCAGCGCGCCGACGCTGAATACCACGGCAACCGGGATGGCAGCGACGATGTACAGCTTGCGCACGTTGGCGGGGACCGAGATCCGCTGCAACTTCCAGGACCCGCTGTTCGATGATGCCGGGCTCGGCATCATCAGCACCAGCACCGTGGCCGTGATGACCAGGGCGAACAGCACGATGAACGTGAGATGCCGGGGCAGCGGTGCGTATTGCAGCAACGCCCCGGTCACCACTGACGCCAGGGTGAGCCCGGCGGCGTTCGCGACCGTGGTGGTCGAGCTGACCCGGACCGGGCTGTGCTTCACGTCGTTGTCGAGCAGGGCCGCGCCGGCCGCGCTCAGCGCCAGGCCGGTCGCGACACCCTGCAACAGCCGGCCCACGTACAGCCAGGCCAGATCCGTCGCGAAGATGAAGGCGAGCACGGAGGCGCCCATCGCGATCAGCCCGGCCAACATGGTGGCGCGTCGTCCGATCCGGTCGGAGACGCCGCCGGCTACGAACAGCATGACCACCAGCGCGAGCGGGTACGCGGCAAAAACCGTGGTGGTGATCGTCGGGGTCAGGTGGAACGCCGATGCGTAGACCGGATAGAGCAGCGACGGGGCCCCGCTGCCCCACAGACACAACGCGATGACGAAGGCGGCAGTCCAGAAGCTGGCGTTACGGCTCAGTCGCCGCCGGTTGGTCGTCGGCGCGGTAGCAGGTGTGCCGGCGAGCGTCGGTGTGGAAGTCATGGCTGTCCTCTGGTCTCCCGGGCCGTGTGACCGGGTCGAGTTGGAGTGCGGATCGACAGCCACGACGGCGGGGCTGAGTTGTTGAAACAAACTTAGCATCGGCCTAGGATATTCCCATGAGCAGTCCCACTTCCCTCTCGAACAGTCCGGTGTCGAATGGCCCGCGCTGCTCCATCGCCCGCACACTCGAGGTTCTGGGCGAACGTTGGACCTTTCTGGTGGTGCGCGAGGCGTTCCGCGGACGGACGAAATTTGCGGAGTTCCGGGACTCGCTCGGCATAGCGTCCGACGTACTGTCCGCTCGCCTACGGACACTGGTCGATGCCGGCATCATGGAGCGACGCGCTTATCGCGAGCCCGGGTCCAGGGAGCGATTCAGTTACCACTTGACGCCGGCCGGCAGCGAGTTGCTGCTGGTCCTCGGGGCGCTGCAGCAGTGGGGTGACGCGCACCGCCCCAGCGGATACGGGCCGGCCGCCGTTCTCAAGTCACGACGCGACGGTGGAGGCGCCAGGGTGGCCTTCGTCGACGACGACGATCAGGTGCTGGCCATCGCAGACGTGGCGAACGTGGCCGGGCCCGGCGCAACGGACCCGTCGGGCTTCGCCAGTCTCAGCTGATCGGCAGAAGCAGATCCGGCCGCAACCCACTGGATTGGCCGGAAACTAAAGTGGAGCTGTGCTGGACCTCAGGTCCGTTCTGCCCGGTACAACTCCGCAGCGTTCTCCCCCGGCCCAGCGTTCACCCCCCCGCTCAGCGTTGCGCCCGCCTCAGCGTTTGGCCCGTCCGGCTCAGCCCTGCCGGTTGGCCGGATTGAAGCCGGACGCGTGGGGGTTCTCCTCGGCCCTGATCACGTGGGTCACCGCGTTGATCAACGCCAGGTGGGTGAAGGCCTGTGGGAAGTTGCCGAGGTGCCGGCCGGTCTCCGGGTCCAGTTCCTCGGCGTACAACCCGAGACTGGACGCCTGCGACAGCAGTCGCTCGCACAATGCGTGGGCGCGGTCCAGCTCGCCGACCTCCACCAGTGCGGAGACCAGCCAGAACGAACAGATGGTGAACGTGCCCTCCTCGCCGGCCAGGCCGTCGTCGGTCTCCTCGACCCGGTAGCGCAGGACCATCCCGTCCCGGGTGAGCTCGTCGGCGATGGCCAACACGGTCAGCCGGATCCGCGGGTCGTCCGGGGGCAGGAATCGCACCAGGGGTGCCATCAGCAGCGATGCGTCCAACGCGGTCGAGCCGTACCGCTGGACCAGCACGCCGCGCTCGTCGACGCCGTTGGCCAGGATGTCCGCGTGGATCTCGTCCGCGATCGCCTGCCACTTGTCCGCCGTGGCGTGCGAGTCGTGCATACGCGCCAACCGGACGCCACGATCGAGAGCGACCCAACACATGATCTTGGACGAGGTGAAGTGCTGCGGTTCCCCGCGGACCTCCCACATGCCGCGGTCCGGGGCCCGCCAGTGCGCGGCGGCCTGTTCCACCTGCGCCTTGACGATCGGCCACAACTCCTCGGGCATCTGTTCACGCGACCTGGTGTGCAGATAGATCGAGTCGAGCAGGGCACCCCAGACATCGTGCTGCTGCTGGTCGAAGGCCCCATTACCGATGCGGACCGGACGGGCGTCGTCGTACCCGCTCAGGTGGTCGAGCGTCTCCTCGACCAGGGTTCGCTCGCCGCCGACGCCGTACATGATCTGCAGCGCGTCCGGGTTGTCCCGGCAGACGTCGTGGATGAAGAAGAAGAAGTCGTTGGCTTCCCGGTCGAAGCCCAGGGTGTACAGCCCCCACAGCGCGAACGTCGAATCCCTGATCCAGGTGAACCGGTAGTCCCAGTTCCGCTCACCATGCGGACTTTCCGGGAGTGACGTGGTGGCCGCCGCGAGCAGGGCCCCGGTGGGCGCGTACGACAATCCCTTCAGCGCCAGCGCGGACGACTGCAGGAAGACGCGCCAGGGATGGTCCGGGAACGAGCCCTGGGTGAGCCACTCCCGCCAGTACTCACCCGTGCTCCACATCTGGTCTTCGGCGTCGGCCTGATCCTTCGGCGGCGGGAGTTCGGAGAAGGTCAGCGCGACGAAATGCGAGTCGCCCAACGACATCTTGCTGCGGGCCATCGCGGCCCGACCCTCGACCCCGACCCGGAGCGAGGTGGTGAGGGTCAAACTCGGCTGCCCTGGCGCCGTGGCCACCACCTGGGAGTAGTCGGCCGTCGGGTAGTTCCAGGTTGCGCCGACGCGGGCGTAGTCGAAGACCGGTTCGCAGACCATCGACAGATCGACGGTGCCGTAGATGCATTTGACAGTGCGCAGCAGGCAGTGCACCGCGTCGATGTCGGTGGGGGACCGGCGATGCGTCTTCGACCGCTCGGCCACGTTGTGCCACGGACCCATGATCAGCGCATCCCGGATGATGACCCAGCCGGTGGGCGTCTGCCAGGTCGTCTCCAACACCAGGGTGCCGGGCAGGTAGCGTCGCGCCGCGGGGACCTGCACGCCGAACGGCCCGACCCGGAACGATCCACCGGAGCGGTCCAGGATGGCGGTGAATACGCTCGGCGAATCTGGTCGGGGCAGGCAGAACCATTCGACCGCGCCCGACGGGGCTATCAGGCAGTTCGTCTCACAGTCGGAGAGGAACGCGTAGTCGGCGATGTTGGGGAAGTTGCTGGTGGCGAAGTGGTCGAGCCGCGCGCCGTCGGCGCCGCTGAGAATGGACGGCGTGGTCGAGCTGAACGTGCCCTGGGCCGCGTGGAGCGTGTCCACCGCGCCGTTGGTAGTGCTGGACCCGGCATCGGTAGTGGTCTCGTTCACCTGCATATTGTGCGGCCATCCGGATCGGTTCGGCTCATCGGCCTGGGTAAAGATCGTCGAACATTTTCAATTCGGTACCGCTCAGGTCCGGGATTAACGCCTCCGGGAAAGGACGGACCGGGACCAACGAATTCGTCCTCGCCGTTCCGATCGTGTCGCCGCTGGGTACGTGGCAGTGCCGGCTCAGGCGTGACTCGTGCGGCGGTCGGCGACCCGCTTGGGGAACCAGGGCACGATCGCTGACACGCTGCGGCGGTAGTCGGCATATTCCGGGTACTTCGACCCGCTGATGCTCTCGGTGAACACCGTGGAGCCGATGAACAAGAGGGTCAACAGCACCGCGCCGATGATCGTCCACTGGGCGACCGACCCGGCCGCGATCGCGCCGAAGGCGAAGACCACCCACCAGATGGCGATCTCGCAGAAGTAGTTGGGGTGCCGGCTGAACCGGAAGAGCCCGGTCCGTAGGAAGCCGACCCCGCTGGGGCGCCCGGCCTCGGACTCGACCCGCTTGCGCCGGTGGAAGTTCCATTGCTGTTGGTCGGCAAGGGTTTCGCCCGCCAGCAGAACCAGGAAGAGCAGCGCCGCGAGGACGTCGAGGCCGCCGAAACCGCCGCGGTGCTGTTCGGCGGTCAGTGCAGGCAGGGAGATCGCGAACAACAAGGCGTTCTGATAAGCGGCGATGAAGAACAGGTTGAACAACTGGAACTGCCAGTTGGTCATCCGGCCGCGCAGCACGGCCCATCGGTAGTCCTCGCCGCCGGGTGCGTACCCGCCCTTGCGGGCGAAGTTGAACGTCAGGCGCGCGCCCCAGAGCGTGACGAGCACGGCCATGACGTCGAGCCGGGTATCGGCCAGACCGGCCGCACCCGCGAAGATCCACAGATAGACGACCGGAATGATCGACCAGATCCGGTCGACCCAGGAATGGTCGCCGGTGACGAGGGACAACACCCAGACGATGGCGGTCGAACCGCCGGCAACCCACAGACCCACGTAGAAGGCACTCACGTTTGTCAGGCTTACCACCATTGCGGCGAAGGTGTGGATTGCGGCCGGTCGGCCCCCGCTCGCGAGTCCTCAAATCGTCATGAAAGCCCCGCCGCCGTGATGCTCAGATGGGCCGTTGTGGGCCTTCGTCCCTTAGGCTGGCTCAGCCTGGTCCGACACAAGCGGCTGGCGATCAACTGCTGGAGGATGTCCGGATGGGTATTGCAACGCTCTTGGTCCTGGGGGCCGTCGTCCTCCTCGTGGTGATCGTGGTGGGCTGGCGAACCATCAGCAGCAACAGGCGCGCCGGCCGCGACTGGTGGAAAATGCCAATGCGCTGACGTTCTCGTCGCGCAGGCAATTCTGGGAGCCGGGGGCCACAGTGACTCGACGGACGGCGCAGCAGACCCGTGGTCTGATCATGGACACGGCGTTGCACATGCTGCACGAGCAGGGGCCCACCGCGGGTGTCACCCACATCCGGCTCAGCGAGGTACTCGACCGGGCCGGCCTGACGACCGGGGCCGCGTACCGGCTGTGGGACGACCAGAAGGCTTTTCACCAGGAATTGGCCGTCACGGCAGTCCGCTGGCGCGATGACGAGTCAACAGCTAGGACCGAACGGGCGATCGGGCCGGTCATGATGTCCGGCGGCCCTTGGCAGGAAGTCATCCGACGAGGGTCTGAGGCCAATCTCCAGACCTTTCCCGAGGAGATCGCTTTCCTGACCATGCTGGCCCTACGGGTCAGTGCCTATCGACAACCGGAGCTGGTTGCGGCCAGCCAGCGCAGGCATGTCGAGGCGATGCAGGCCTATGGCCGCCTGTACTCAGCAGTGTTGGCCACCTACCGCAGGCAGATGCGGCCACCGTTCACCCTCGACCATCTGTGTTCGGCGTTCGCTGCTCTGGCGGAAGGATTTCAGGTCCAGGCGGCCTGCGGTGAACCCCACCCCCGTGTGCACATCGCCGCCGACGACCCGCTGCTCGGGACTGAATGGACCCTCCTTGCTGTTGCGGCGGAGGCGCTGATCGAGAGAATGACCGAACCTATCCGGCTGCCGCCATCCCCGGCTTGAGACCGACACAGCTGTCGCCGCGCGGATCCAATCGAGTCTCCCCGGCCACCTTCGTGCTCATGCTCTCGTACGAGCACATCTTCCAGCACTCGTGCGATCGGCATGACTTCGGCGACCGGAATTACGGAAAGAACACCACCACCAAGGGGCCTCATCTCAAGCTCGATCCGACCCAGAAGCGTCGCCGCCGCTCCATCGATGGAGCCGTCCCGCAGGTCGGGGCGGCTCCTGTGGTTTCGGGCAGCTGCCGACCTGCCCGTCCCGGTGGCCAAAGGTCAGTGCAGTTGAACGGCAACGGCGGCGGTGAAGCAGATGAATGCGGCGATCGCCGCAGACGAGCGGAAGAGATCGATCTGCTCCCAACGGCGGATGGTCCGCCGCCAATTCGCCGGTGGCTCGTCGACGCTCCAATCGTTGACCTGGATGTTGATCGGCACCGTGCCCAGGAACGAAAGCAGGATGAACGCGATCAGGGCCACCACCCCGGCCCATCGAAACCCGAGGCCTGCCGTGCTCCCACCGACGACGAGCACAGCAATGCTGATCAGAACCGTGGGAATCATGACGATCGGCACCACCACACGGAGCCGCCGCACCAGCGCCTGGCGGGCCAGGATGTGCGCGCTATCGGGTAAGTGACTCAAGGCCGGATGGACGCCATAGCGAACGATGAATTCCTCGCCGGCCAGGATGCCGGCGAACAACAGCCCGACCGCTGGCAGGACCACATCGCTGGTGGGAGCGCTCATGACAGGAGCTGATAGGCGCCGCGCGCGATCAGCCAGGCACCGATGAAAGCGGAGACCCCGATGATGATCTGATCGGTATGGCTGCCGATCCAGTCGTTCAAACCGCGCAGGCGTACCCCTGCGGTGGCGGGCGCCACCGACACGTACACCTGCATGACCAGGTAACTGCCGGTGGCGAGCAGGCAGAACAGGATCAGCGCGATGACCGACGAGGTCTCCGAGAGATCTGCCTGCATCACCGATGCGGCGCCGGCGGCCACCAGCGGCCACGGCTGAACGAGGAACCCCAGCGCAATGGCGGCCGGCACGCTCATGTGGTCGACCTTGGCCAGCCAGGACGGGGGGCGTTTGGGTCGGCCCCGCCGGGCCTGCTGCCGCCACGCCACGAACAGCAGCCCGAGTCCGAGCGCAATCTGGACCACCAAAGCCGTGGTCGACGGCACTGTTCCTGGCCTGGGCGGCTTTCCGCCGGTGAGTGCGAGCGTCAGGACGACGATGCCCACCAGCGTTCCGACCCAGCCGATGAGAAACCCCCAGCCCTTCCGAATGCCGCCCTTCGAGCTGAGCACCAGCAGGTAGGCGGTCAACGGCAGCGGCTCAAGGGCAATGGTCAGCCCGATCAGGATCAGGTCGAGCGTCATCGGGGCAGGAAAGCCGGCTTGGCGCGGTCGGCCCGTGCGGCCGGGTCAGGGCGTGGCATTACTGAATCATCCGCTTCTCGTGCGCCCTATCGTTGCCCGGCCGGAGCCCGCGGCGCCGAGCTACCGCCGGCGACGACGTGGCCGGTCGGGTCTGTCTGCTGGATCCAACCGGCGAGCAGGACAATGAGAAGGGCCGCGGCGACGAGGAGGAACAGCGCTCCGCGCAAGCCCACCAAACCAGCGACGGCTCCGATCAGCGGTGGGCCGATCAACATGGCCGGCCATTGTCCGAACGAGACAACGGAGACGCCCTGTCCGGTTGGAATTCCAGGTTGGTTGCCGGCCAAACCCATGACGCTGGGGACGATGCAGCCCGACCCGAGTCCCAGGATGGCGAATCCGACGAACGCGGACGCGGGTGTGCCGATCAACAGGGCGGTTCCGAACCCGATCGCGACCAGTAGTTCGGAGAGCCGGATGAACAGGCGCTGGCCCAGCCGATTGACCAGCCGATCCCCGGTGCTCCGCGAGATCGTCATGGCGACGGTGAAGCAGGTGTACGCAGCCGCCCCGGCTGCGGCTCCGGCCGCCAGCGTGCCCGACGTGTACTGCGCGCTCCACTGGGCGGCAGATCCCTCATTGATCGAGGCCAGGAAGGCGACGCCCGCCAGCAGCAGCAACTGTGGGGTGAAGCGCTGCCGCACCGGCACTCTGGCGACCCGCACCGGTGAACGTTCCGTTGGCAGTCGTCGGTAGGTGCAGAGCAGCAGCAACCCCAGCACGACACCACTGCAGGCCAGTTGCACATTCGGGTGGACGCCGGCCCTGGCCGCAAAGATCCCGATGACGCCGCCGGTGAGCTGGCCGAAGCTGAATGTGGCGTGGAAGCTCGACATGATCCGCCGGCCGTAACGCCGCTCCACCTGGACGGCCTGGGCGTTCATCGGGCCGGCGAGCAGGCCAGTGGCGATGCCCTGCACGAACAGTCCGGAGACGAGCGCCACCAGGCTGGTCGAGCCGGCCAGAAATGGGGCGTTGATCAGGAGTAGCGGGCCACCGATCAACGCCAGTCGGCGCGCCCCTACCCTGGCGATGAACGCCATTACGACGGTCAGGGCAATCAGGCTGCCGACCGTCGCACCGACGTTCGCCAGACCCCATTGGGCGTCGGTGACGGCCATCTGTTGTCGGACGCCGGGAATTCTGGCCGCCCAACTGCCCGTAGTCGTCCCCATGAGGACGAACAGCACGATCACCGAGAGGCGGCCCCGGCGGTCCGGGGCTACCGGCGCCGCGTCGTCCGCCAGGAGATCGGTGGCGTTGCTGTCCGGCACAGCTCAATCATCGTCGTTCGCACGGCTCATGATCCAGTCGGATGCCGGGCCAGCCGTCGACAGCGGCGCACACGAAGGTCTGACGGGCAGCGCTCGGTGCCGAGGCTGTCGCCGATCAGGAGGTCACCACCCGGAAAACCGGATAGCCATTGGCGATCGCCAGCAGCTCCGCATCGGTCGAGTCCGGCCCGACGCCATCGAAGAACACTCCGATCTCGAACTTCCACCGCTTCAGGTAGGCGCGCAGGATGACTGGCTTGTCGGCGTCGGCCAGCTCGACCGGGGTGAACTTTTCGCTCCGCCGGCCCAGCCGAAGCTCGCCTTCGCCGGCTACCCGGATGTTGCGGACCCATTGGGTGACGCCGCGCGGAGCAACCAGGTAGCGCACGCCGTCGACGGTCAGCAGATTCACTGGCGTCTGGCGCAGTTCCCCGCTGGACCTGCCTCGTACGTAGAGCTGGCGGCTGCCCCAGATGCTCAGCCCCATTCGGGTACAGAGCGCGACGACCGAGTTGAACATTCTGGTCAATCTGCCTGGCTGGATGTACCTGGTGTCGGTCATGGCCTGCTCCTTCAAGGTTAAGAGAGCACCGCTCTCGTTCGAGATCAGTAGATACCCGAGGCTTTCAGTTGTCAAGAGCATTGATCCAGTCATTGATCAATGCTCTCCGATCAGGCATGCTGGGCCGATGAGCGCAAGCGTGAGTGCCAGGGAGATCGCCCGAGCCAACGTCACCGCAGCCATCAAGGAGGCGGCTCGTCATCGAGTCGCAGTCGAGGGTGCGGTCAAACTGTCGGTCCGGGCCGTCGCCCGGGATGTCGGCATGGTGTCCTCGGCGGTCTACCGCTACTTCCCGACCCGGGACGACCTCCTCACGGCTCTCATCATCGACGCGTACGACGCCTTGGGGGAGGCCGTCGAACGTGCGGACGCCGCCGTCGCACCGGACGAGGTCCGGGGCAGGTGGCGGGCGATGTGCTTCGCGGTACGGACCTGGGCCCGAGCGCATCCGCACGAGTACGCCCTCATCTTCGGCTCGCCGATCCCGGACTACCAGGCTCCGCAGGACACCATCGTGCCGGGGGCGCGCGTCCCGACCGCGCTGATGGGTGCCATCCAACACGCGTGGGCGATTGGCGCCATCGACGCACTGACGGACGAACCGATGCCCGATCAATTGCGGGGGCAGATCGCGGTGGTGGCCGCCGGACTCGCGCCCGACCTGCCTTCGGGTACACCCGAACTGCCGCCGGCGGTGGTGTTCTGGGTCGCAGTCGCCTGGACCCAGTTGTTCGGCATGATCACCTTCGAATTGTTCGGCCAGTTCGTGGGGACTCTCGATCCTGCCGACGAGTTCTTCGAGACCTCTGTCGGAGTGATGACTGACTTTCTCGGCCTGGCCTGACGCCTGGCGTAAACCCCCGTTTCGCCCACCGCAGGCGCGAACGGCGCGGTCTGGCGGCGAAATGGTGATCATCGACACCCGTCTGCGATCTGCGCGAGTCGGTGGTGTGCCGGCAAGCCTTCGCCCGTCTTGTGTGAGCTGGTCACCGAAGCTCGGCGAGATCGGGACCGGTCGAGCGGACAGGTTGCGCGCACTACCGGCGGGGATGGCTCACACCGGCCGACCTGGCACTCGGCGCAAAACAGGTTCATAATCGATTCAGATGGTTCCACCTGGGACTATCTGCCGAATATGTCAACATGCACCAAGAGAGGTCATCACCATGAATGCCCAGAAGTCCGGGTTGACCGGTCTGTTCGCCGCGCGCACAGCTCGCCGGCAGGAGACCGCCGACCGTCGTCGGGTGGAGCGCGAGCTGGCCAGCTTCGTGTCCGAGTCCGAGAAGGCGGAGTTGTCCGCCATCCTGGAGCGTCACGCCGAAGATCAGGGCGTTGAGATCCACAACCTGATCAGCGAGCGCGTGCTGGCCGGCACCGAGTACCGCGCCGCCTGAGTTTCCGTCTGACCTGCAATGCGCGTCAACCGATAGGGGCGCGCGAGTATTGGAGTCATCCGGCTCGAGTTCCAGCAAGGCCCAGGGCAGAGGTCCGCCGCAGTGTTGCGGTGCGACCAGCCTCTGGGCCTTTTTGCATTTCAGCGAGCATTTCACTCCACGCCCCGCCCGCAGACGGCCGCCGCGGCATCAGGCCTTGGTGGCCTTGAGCACCTGGAAGATGTGGCCCTGCTGGCAGTAGCTCATCATGTCGGTGCGAACGACGCCCACCACGGTGACCCGGGCGCCGGGCCGCACGACCGTCTTGTCGCCACCGGTGAGATTGAACCGCTGACCGGTCTTTTCGTCGGTCAGGATCAGGCAGCTGGCCTCGACCCCCTCTTCGACTGTGCCAACCAAGGTCATTCGCGTGCCGCCGACGACGCTCGACGGGGTGGTGAGCCGACTCGGTGCCGGTCCGCTGGTCTGGATGGGCAACACAGATTCGGCGGTCGTCGGGGCTGAAGATGAAGGCTGTCCGGAGCTGGTGGGTGCGGGGCTCGCACTCTGCACCGGGCTGGACGACGAGTCGCCAGAAGCCGTTGTATTTGCCGTAGTGACAGCCGCCGTCGCGGTGGCCGTTGTGTTTGACGCGGCCGGGGCGTCGCTGGCGGCGGCGCAGCCGCCGAGCAGGCCGAGCGCGCCAAGGCAGAGCACTCCGCCGATCAATGGGCGTAACAGCGACATGTTTCCTCCTGGCACGGATGCCCTTTGCTCGGATCCCGACGGTGATCGGCCGAACCAGAGACGGAACGACCGGCTTGATGGTTGCACTGTGCGCCCGGTCGTGCGCCCTGGCCCGAGCGGACCACCCAGCGCCAGAAGCACCCCGATGGTGCACCGGCGTGCCGTTCAGGTGGCCCCGTGTCGGCGGACAGCCGGATCAGCGAGCGATCAGATCGAATTCGTTGCCGTCCGGATCTGCCAACGTGGTCCAGCCCAGACCGGTGGTCGACGCCTGATTCAGCACCGTCGCGCCCAGGCGCAGAAGTCGGTCGGTCTCCGCGTCCAAATCGTCGGTCATGATGTCGAGGTGTAGGCGATTCTTGACGACCTTGCCCTCCGGGACCTGGTGGAACATCAACCTCGGCCCGGTGGTTTCGGCATCGGTGACACCGATCGCGGCAAACTGTGCCGTCGCTCCCTCGGCCACCGGCCGGTCCAGCACCAGCGCCCAGAATTCGGCGATCTTGCCGGCATCGGCCGTGTCGAAACTCAGTGCGAGTAGTGAGTTGCTCATCGGGGTCTCCTTGGCTGCCGAATACTGCGGCGGGGTTACTGCTGCAGACCCCAGAAAGCACTCCAGGGTGGCCACCTCCGAAGAGGTGGCCACCCTGAAGGTGAAGATCTAGGACCTAGGTCCGAGGATCAACGCAGATCAGATGGCGGTGACGCCAGTCGCCTGCGGGCCCTTGGCGCCCTGGGTGACCGTGTAGGTCACCTTCTGGTTCTCCTCGAGCGAGCGGTAGCCGCCCGACTGGATCTCCGAGTAGTGGACGAAGACGTCCGGTCCGTCACCCTCGGGGGTGATGAAGCCGAAGCCCTTTTCAGCGTTGAACCACTTGACGGTTCCCTGTGCCATGTTGTTTCTCCTTGCATGTGACCGATCAGAGCGACGTGATTCGCCTCTCCGGGTTCGTCGACGAGTGCGACATGTCGGACACAAGATCCGAGAGGTCCCAAGACGATCGACTGCCTTGGGACCGCTATGACACGAACTCAAGAACTGTAACCAGGAACCAGTATTCCATGACAAGGACTGAACACCGAATCCGTCCGCGAAGTCGAGCTCAATACACCCGTCCGGCGCAGTCGCCATCTTCGGCGCGAGTGATCCTGAGCTCAGTTAACTATCGTTCCTGCTCAGCACCGTCCCGCTCATCTTGGTGATGGCGAAACCCCAGGCGTGGCTGACTTTTACATCGTCGCGAGGGTAGCTACGGCCGGCTTCCCCAAGGCCGGTCCGGCTCAGAGCTCGTCGAGCAGCCGACTTCGCGCTGCCTGGTAGTCCGACTCGCTGATGGTTCCGGCGGCCCGGCGGGCGCGCAGATCCAGCAGGTCCTGGATCGGGTCGCGCGCGGCCAGCGGGCCGGGGTCGACGAGCTGGTGTCGGGTCGCGTCGGCGAACTGGGCCGCACCGGCGCCGAGGATCTTGTCGACTTCGACGATCGAGTCATCCGACCGGAAGATCACTCGGCCGGTCATCGACTTCACCTCGTCGTCGACGGTGGTGATGTCACCCAGCAGGATGCTGGCGGGCACTCCCGACCTCGCTCCGTGCGCACGGAAGATGACGCGCTCGGTCGTCAGTGCGAGCAGGCCGAGCTGGCGGGTGGCCCGTCCTTCGACGACCGCGATCACCGACTCCGATTCCCGCAGGCAGCTGCTGAGCTGCTGCAAGTCGGGGTCGGTCCGTTCGTCGGTCGGCATTCTGGACGCGACCTCGGCCAGATCCGGCCGAAGATTGAGGGCGGCCAGCCGCTGGGCCGACGTCGGGACCCGAAAGAGCTTCCTGAGGTCGAACTGAACCATCGTGTGCTCGTTCCGGCGACGTGTACTTCGGGTGTCATCGAGTCTGGCACAGCAGCAACCGCGCCGACGGATGACAACGCCGGTCAGGCGCGACCGACCGCGACGCGACCGTCGCCCTCGGCGTGTGGGTGTGGCAGGTGGAGTGCGGGCACGGGCGCCACGGGCACCGTGGCGAAGTGCGCGAGAGCGACGGCGCCGGATACCGCCAGCACGAAACCGAAGGCGGCCGGCACGGCCCATCCATCGCGGATGGAGTCGCCGAGCAGGGTCAACCCGATCACCGACGGCAGCACGGTGTTGGTACTGAACATGACGGCGGACACAGTCGTCGCCGTCCCTTTCTGGAGGGCCAGGGCGAACACCACGGTGGCGGCCACCCCGTTCAGGATGATGGCCCAGACCGACGGCTCGGTGAACCACTGGAAGAAGTTGGGCGGCAGGTGCAGGGTCCTGGCGGAAACTGCCACCGCGGTGAACCCGAGCCCCGCGCCGAACGCCAACAGGGCGGCGCACCACCGCGATTCCGAGCGGCTGCCGTAGTAACCGATCAGGGCGACCGGAATGACGATGCCGACGATGATCCAGCGCCAGCCGGGCGGCAGAGAGTGGGCCGGCCCCGGCTCGGCAGACAGACCCAGGGCGGTCAGCCCGACCGCGGCGGTGGACAGGCTGATCCAGCCCATCCGGCCCAGCCGCACACCCATGAACGCCGAAATGGTGGCGGTGACGCCCACGCTGAACGCCAGCACGGATTGCACCAGGAACAACGGCAGCCGATGGAGCGCCGCAGCACCGGCCAGGAAGCCGAGGATGTCGATCCCCACGCCGGTGATGTAGAGCGGTTGACGCCCGATCTTGCCCAGATCGTCCGTATCTCCACCGAATGCGCCGGCCCGCCGGATCCCGATCGATTCCAGCACCGAGCCGACACCGGAACCGAGCGCCGCCATGATGGCGAGCAGGTATCCGATGACCAATCCTCAGCCCTCCCAGAGATCGACTGCGACAGTCTCCCAGAATCGCGTGAAGCCGCGGTCACGACGGACGCAACCTTCGCGTCCAATGTCCGATGTCGCCCTGGCTACACGACCGGCGAAACACGATCGGATCGAAACATGATCGGATCGAACGCCTCGAATCGAAAATGCCGACGGGCCCGCGTGCGTCCACACATATTGTTGAGTTGATATGACCGATACCTCAGCGCCGCCGGCGGCCCCGCCGACTCCGGCAACTGTCGCCGACCTCGCCTCCCGGCTGGACGGTCTGATGACCGTCGATGCGGGTCGCCTCGGTCGGCGGCTGGACGGTCTTCGCCGGATCGCTGACAAGGGCAAACGGGCGAGCGCGCTGGCCGATCTGGCGATCCAGGTCGATCGGGCGCAATCGAAGGTCGACCAGCGAACGCGAGCGGTACCCGAGATCACCTTCCCGCCGGAACTGCCAGTCTCCGAGCGCGCGGACGACCTGGCCGAGGCCATCCGCGACCACCAGGTCGTCATCGTCGCCGGCGAGACCGGTTCAGGTAAGTCGACCCAGCTGCCGAAGATCTGCCTGTCCATCGGCCGTGGTGTCCGTGGTCTGATCGGGCACACCCAGCCGCGGCGGATCGCGGCGCGGGCGCTCGCCGAGCGGATCGCCGAGGAGACCGGGACCGAGCTGGGCGGCGCGATCGGCTACACGATCAGATTCGGCGACCACACCGGGCCCAACACTCTGGTGAAGCTGATGACCGACGGCATCCTGCTGGCCGAGATCGGCCGCGACCGGGATCTGCGGAACTACGACACGATCATCATCGACGAGGCGCACGAGCGCAGCTTGAACATCGACTTCCTGCTGGGCTACCTGGTCCAGTTGCTGCCCCGCCGGCCGGACCTCAAGGTGATCATCACCTCGGCCACGATCGATCCGCAGCGGTTCTCCCGGCATTTCGGTGACGCGCCGATCGTTGAGGTGTCCGGTCGCACGTATCCGGTCGAGATTCGTTATCGCCCTTATGGAGTCGATGCGGCGGACGTCGATGACGAGGTGGACGACGAGCTGGATGTGCCGGCGCCGACCCAGCCCGTGGCCACCGCCAGGTCGACGAAAACCAGCCGAAGCGAAGACCAGGGCCGCGACCTCGCGCAGGCGATCTGCGATGCCACCGACGAACTGGCTCGTGAGGGCGACGGTGACATCTTGGTGTTTCTGTCGGGAGAGCGCGAGATCACCGACACCGCGGAGGTTCTGCGCAGCCACCTCGCCTCCCGCCCCGGCCATGTCGAGGTGCTGCCGCTGTACGGCCGGCTGTCAGCCGCCGATCAGCACAAGGTGTTCTCGTCCCACGTCGGTCGGCGAATAGTGTTGTCCACCAACGTGGCCGAGACATCGTTGACGGTGCCTGGAATTCGGTACGTCATCGATCCGGGTACCGCTCGCATTTCGAGATACTCGTCGCGCACCAAGGTGCAGCGGCTTCCGATCGAGTCCATCTCCCAGGCCTCGGCGGGCCAGCGGGCCGGCCGGTGCGGACGGGTCGCGGACGGCATTTGCATCCGGTTGTATTCGGAGGCCGATTTCGTCGGTCGTCCCGAGTACACCGATCCCGAGATCGCCCGCACGTCGCTCGCCTCGGTCATCCTGCAGATGGCGTCGCTCGATTTCGGTGATATCGCATCGTTCCCATTCCTCGAGCCGCCGGACTCCCGTCAGATCACCGACGGCATCACCGTTCTCACCGAGCTCGGCGCGCTGGACCGGTCCGGCGACGACGGCCGGGTACGGCTGACCCGGACCGGCCGATCGCTGGCCGCGCTGCCGTTGGACCCGAGGCTGGCCCGAATGATCGTGGAGGCCGACCGCCGCGGTTGTCTGGCTGATGTCCTGGTCATCACCGCCGCCCTGGCGATCCAGGACGTCCGGGAGTACCCATTGGAGGACCGAGAGCGGGCGACCGCCTCGCACGCCCGATTCGCCGATCCCAAGTCCGATTTCCTGTCCACGCTGAACCTCTGGAATTATCTCGCGGATGAGGCGAAAGTACGTTCCGGCAATGCGTTCCGGCGAATGTGCCGGACGGAATACCTGCACTACCTGCGTATTCGGGAATGGCAGGATCTGCATGCGCAACTGCGCCAGGTGGCCCGCGGCCTGAAGATGGACACCGAGTCCAGGGCCGTGGTCGGGGTAGCTGAGGCCAAGCACGGCGCGGTGGTCGGTCGCCCTGCCTCCGCTGATTCACCGAAAGGCGCTGAATCACCGAAAGGGGCTGGGCCGCAGCACGTCGGTCGATCTGCTACCGGTCGCAGCTCGGCGGCTGGCGGTCGACGTCGCGGTCGACGTCCGGTCGAGCGAACGCCCGAGGCGATCGAGGCCAAGCGACCGGGCACCGCCGCGCTGGCCCGGGCGCAGGCGGCTGACTCCCGGGTGGACTTCATCGACACCGAGCGCGTCCATACGGCACTGCTGTCCGGACTGCTGTCACACATCGGGCTCCGATTGGAGCCCGGCCGGGAATACCAGGGCACTCGCGGCACCAAATTTGTTATCTGGCCGGGCTCGGCCCTGGCCAGATCGGGTCCGCGGTTGGTGATGGCCGCAGAGTTGGTGGAGACCTCCCGGCTGTGGGGTCGCATCGTCGCCTCCATCGATCCCACCTGGGTCGAGCAGGTCGGCGGGGATCTGTTGAAGCGCAGCTATTCCGAGCCGCGGTGGGACGCCAGACGAGGACAGGTGACGGCGACCGAAAAGGTCACCCTGCTCGGCGTCACCCTGATCGGGGCGCGTTCGATCCAATACGACCGGATCGATCCGGTCGCGAGTCGAGAGATGTTCATCCGGCACGCACTGGTCGAGGCCGATTGGCAGACCAAGCACGCGTTCTTCGCCGCCAACCTGGCCGCTCTGGACGAGGTTGCCGAGCGGGAGGACCGGGCCCGACGACGGGACATCGTCATCGACGACGAATCATTGTTCGCCCTCTACGACGAGCGGATTCCAGCTGAGGTGACCTCGTCTCGCCATTTCGACAGCTGGTGGCGCAGGGCTTCTCGGACCGAACCCGACCTGCTGACGTTCACGCCCGACATGCTGCTGGCCGCGGGGGCGAAAGACGTTGACGTGGCGGCCTACCCGGACAGGTTCACGGCCGGCAGTGTCGACCTCGGGCTGGACTACGTGTTCGAGCCCGGTCGCGCCGATGACGGGGTGACGGTGACGATCCCGCTGGCCGTGTTGGCCCGGATCGACCCGGCGGCCTTCGACGCGCAGATCCCGGGTCTGCGCAAGGATCTTGCGATAGCGCTGATCCGGTCGTTGCCGAAGACATTGCGCCGCAACTTCGTGCCGGCCCCGGATTTCGCTGCGGCAGCGCTCTCGCAGCTGCCGGACGACGGGGTCGCCGGCTTGGCTGTCGCCCTGGCGGCGCGGCTGACCGCCATGACCGGAATTGTCGTCAAGGCAACGGATTTCGACCCGGACAAGGTGCCGGCGCATCTGCGGATGGGCTTCAACGTGGTGGATGACGCCGGTCGATCGGTCGGGACCGGCAAGGATCTGACGGCGTTGCAGGATGCCCTGCGCGCCGACGGACGCAGAGCTGTGGCCAAGGCGTCCGGCACGGTCGAACGCACCGGCCTGACCGAGTACCCGCCGGAGGGGATCCCACGAAAGGTGACCAGTTCCGTTGCCGGTCAAGAGGTTCAGGGATTTCCGGCGCTCGTCGACGAGGGTGACACAGTCGGCATCACGGTGTTCACGTCGGAGCCGGACCAGCGTCGGGCCATGCGCGCGGGAACGCGCCGGTTGATCGCCCGCCAGGCCGGCAGCCCGCTGGGTCACGTCCGGAACGGACTGTCCCGCGAACAGATGCTCACTCTCACCGTCACTCCGCACGGAAGTGTCGCCGCCCTGCTGGCCGACGCGACCGAGGCCGCCATCGACGCGCTGCTGGACTGGGCCGGCGGACCCGCCTATACCGCGGACGGGTATTCGGCCTTGGTGAAAAAGCTGACGCCGCAACTCAACCGGGCAATCCTGGACATCGTGGTGGCGGCCGAGTCGGTGCTGAAAGAGGCACATGAAGCCGAACTGGCGATCGACGCGGTCAACGGGGCGGCGCTGACAACGCAGATCGCCGACATGCGGGCCGAGTTGCGGGTGCTGGTGCACCCGGGATTTCTGACCTCGACCACGGCGGCCCACCTGCCTGACCTGGGCCGCTACCTGCAGGCCCTGACGGTCCGGGCTCGGCGGGTGCGCGAGAACCCGGACCGTGATCGGCAGCGGATGGTCGAGATCAACAACATCAACGCGCACATCGATGAGGCGGTCGCGCGGCTCCGACCCGAACGCGCATCCGATCCCGACGTTGCCGCGGTACGGCGGCTGCTGGCCGAGTATCGCGTGGCCAGCTTCGCCCAGCCGATGCGCACGACGGTCCCCGTCTCGGAGAAGCGGCTACTGACGGCCATCGCCGCGCTGTCTCCCTGACGCTCGACCCGGGGCGACGCGGCTTGTAGTACCCCGGGCCGTCTTGGCCCGACTGGTAGCACCGCGAGCCGCTGGTAGCACGGTCAGCGGTGCTACGGGTGTGGTGGGGTCATACCGGCGGCGCGGCGTCATACAGGTCAGGCTGTCGTAGCCCGACTGGTAGCACCGCGAGCCGCTGGTAGCACGGTCAGCGGTGCTACGGGTGTGGTGGGGTCATACCGGTGGCGTGGCGTGGCGGGGCGCGCGGAGCGCGTAGACCTAGGCCAGACGGTCGGACAGGCCCGGGAAGTGGATGACGAAACCGTCCGCGTCGAGGGTGAGCTCGCGTTCGCCGAGGGGACCCGTGTACTGGATCACTGCGCCCTGGCCATCGGCCGATACGGTGCGGTAGACGTGTTCGACCGGCGACACCTCGGGGTCGGGCCCGCCGACCGAGGCCACCGTGAGCGTGGCCTGACCGACGGCGCGATGCAGGCCGAGCCGACGGATGGCCAGCGAGTTGGTGAATGCGGAGGCCAGCAGGTCGACGTCGAGCGCCGTCTCGACCTGGGCCAGCGTGCGCGGTCCGCTGCCCTGGTCGGCCACCCATTGACCGCCGGGAACCCGGGACAGACTCAGCGTGCGTTCGCCGGTCCCGGAGTCGGTCTGCACGGTGAGCCGGCGAGTGCGACCCTCCGGATCGACCAGCAGGGAATAGACCACGCCGAACGGATCCCCGGACGCACTGACGATGTGACCACTGGCCCGCATGCCGCGATCGGTCAGCACCACCCGCACCGTCTCGAGCCGATGCTGGTCGTCCGAGGTCCAGGCGAGCATTCGTGTCGACGTAGAAGTGTTCACAACGCCCGAGGTTAAACCCGTCGCCCGGGAAATCGAATCCCACGACTACCTTCGTGAAGATCTTCACTCGATTCCGTGCAGTCCGCACCCCGGACGGCACGGCCGGTCGGGCCCCGCTCAGCGTCCGAGGTGACGGCCGGGTGGACAGACCAGGTGCAATCGCTGAACAACCCGCCTGTCGGCAAACCAGGTTGACTTCATTCTGGCCGTCGGCAACTGTCGTGCACGTGGGACATCTCGACGTAGCCGGCATCAGCTACTCCCTGGCCGACGGCAGGCCATTGCTGGCGGACGTGACGTTCCGGGTGGGACAGGGCAGCGTCACCGCCCTCATCGGTCCGAACGGCACCGGAAAGACCACGCTGATCAGGATCATCACCGGCGAGCTCGCGGCCGAGGACGGCGCCATCAGCCGCACCGGCGCGTTGGGTGTCATGCCGCAGTTCATCGGGTCCGTGCGCGACGAGTCCACCGTCCGTGACCTGCTGCTGACCGTGTCGCCCGCGCCGATGCGCGAGGTGGCCGCGCGGATCGACGCGGCCGAACTCGAGATGATGACCGACGACAGCGATACCGTCGCGATGCGCTACGCGCAGGCACTCGCCGACTGGGCCGACGTCCATGGTTACGACCAGGAGAACGCCTTCGACGTGGCCTGCGTTGCGGCGCTGGGCGTTCCCTACGATCGCGCCAAGTTCAGATCGGTCACCAGCCTGTCCGGCGGTGAGCAGAAGCGGTTGGTGCTGGAACTGCTGTTGGCCGGGCCGGACGACGTGCTCCTGCTGGACGAGCCGGACAACTATCTCGACGTGCCCGGAAAGATCTGGCTCGAAGGCAAGCTGGCCGAAACGAGCAAAGCGGTGTTGCTGATCAGCCACGACCGCGAGCTGCTGGCCCGGTCCGCCACCCGGATCGTCACCCTCGAACCGGGCGTGGCCGGCGCGGTGTCCTGGGTGCACGGCGGTTCGTTCGCCGGCTACGCCCAGGCCAGAATCGACCGCAACTCCCGGCTCGAGGAGTTGCGCCGCCGCTGGGACGAGGAGCACGCCAAGCTCAAGGCACTCGTGCTCATGTACAAGACCAAGGCTGCCTACATGGACAGCCTGGCGTCGCGCTACCAGGCCGCCAAGACCAGGTTGTTCAAGTTCGAGGAGGCCGGGCCGCCGGAGGAACTGCCGCTGTCCCAACAGGTCACGATGCGGCTCAAGGGCGGCCGCACAGCCAAGCGGGCGGTGGTCTGCAGCCGGCTCGAGCTCACCGGCCTGATGGAGCCGTTCGACCTGGAGATCTTCTACGGCGAGCGGCTCGCTGTGCTGGGTGCGAACGGATCGGGAAAGTCACATTTCCTGCGGCTGCTGGCGGCGGGCGGATCCGACCCCGACATCGAACACCAGCCGGTGACCGATTCCCCGGTCGAGCCCGTCCGTCATACCGGCACGGTCGTTCTCGGTGCCAGGGTGCGGCCGGGTTACTTCCGCCAGACGCATTCCCATCCCGAGCTGAGCGGGAAGACGCTGCTGGCGATCCTGCACTACGGCGATCACCATCGCGCCGGGATGGGGCGCGAACAGGCGGCGCGGGCGTTGGACCGATACGGCCTGGCCAGGTCGGGCGAGCAGACCTTCGACACGCTTTCCGGGGGGCAGCAGGCCAGGATGCAGATCCTGCTGTTGGAGCTGTCCGGCGCCACCCTGCTGTTACTGGACGAGCCCACCGACAACCTCGATCTGCATTCCGCCGAGGCGCTCGAGCAGGCGTTGGATGCGTTCGACGGGACCGTCGTCGCGGTGACCCATGATCGGGCCTTCGCCAAGACGTTCGACGCCTTCCTGGTCTTCGACGCCAGTGGCTCGGTGGGGAGCTACGACGAACCGGTCTGGGACGTCGCCAGGGTCCAGCGGGCCCGCTGACCGGTACTCGCCCCTGGTCAACGGCGCGTGTCACCATGAACGGGTGACCAGAGCGCAAGGCAAACGGCCGGGGCTGCCCGTACGCCCGAAGCCGTTCGCCTCCGCTCAGGCGGTCGCCCCGGCCAAGTTCGCCGGCCTGGTCACCTCTGCCGGGGCGTTCGTGCTCCTGGTCGTCTCGGCCGCGCTGGTCGTCACGATCGTCGGGACCGAGGCCACCGCAGCCGCGCCGGTGATCGGGATCGAATCGCCGCCCTGGATCGTGAAGTTCGGCATCCCGGTGTTCCGGACGCTGCTCGATCTGGGCGCGGTGTCGGTCGCCGGTCTCGGACTGCTGTCGAAGCTGGTCGGCTTCGACCGGCCTGAACGCACCGAGGCGGTGGTCGGCCGGGCGCGTCGGCTGGCCGTGTGGGCATCCGCCGTCTGGGGCATCTCGGCGCTGATCTCGATCGTGCTGCTCTCCGTCGAGCTGGATCCGAGTCACTTTCCGACGCCCGCGTCTGTGTGGAGCTACATCACGAACATCGCGGCCGGCAAGGGCCTGCTGATGTCCGCAGGCTGTGCCGCGCTGTCCTTCTGGCTGGCCAGACTGGCCGTCCAGCACGGTGAGAAGGTGCCGGCCGAACTGCGTATCGGTGTCGCGCTATTCGGACTGCTGCCCCTGCCACTGACCGGCCACGCCTCCAACTGGTACTACCACGACCTGTCGATGGTCTCGATGGAATTGCATGTGGTCGCCGCGACGGCCTGGGCCGGCGGGCTGGCCGCCGTGGTGATCTTCCTGGCCCGCGAACCGGAGCTGTTGGCCACGGCGCTGCCGCGGTTCTCGAAACTGGCCACCTGGTGTGTCTTCGTGGTGGGCGTCACCGGCGTCTTCAACGGCCTCCTCGAGCTTGCGCTCTCGCCGGTCACCCACCTGCCCGGTTCGATCTTCAGCACTCGGTACGGCGTGCTGTTACTCGCCAAGGCGGCCTGCATGGTGATCGTTGCGGTCACGGCAATCCACGTGCGACGCAAGATCCTGCCCCGGGTGATCGAGCGGAAGCGGACGTCCATCGCACTCTGGTGTGGATGGGAAGTCGTCACCCTGGCCGTTGCGTTCGGTGTTGCGGTGGTGCTGACCAGGGCGTCCGTCACACCGTTCTGAGGCGGCTAGTTCGCTGCCCCGGGAGTGACGGCCGAAGGATCGCGTTGTGGCTCGGCGCGGGTCCAGCCATCGAGACGGCCACGATTGTCGCGCAGCGGCTCCGGGCCGAACCGCACACTGATCGCTGGTGGCCGCGGGGTGGACAGGCCCATGGTCCGGCCGGTCAGCCAGGTAACAAATGTCCAGGTCAGCAGGGAGGCGGGCAGCGCGATCCAGATGGACCACCAGGCGATCGGCGGCGTCAGCAGGTGGCTCCCGCTCTCGAAAGCGGCGCGGATCTCGGCGATGGTCATAGTGGCCAGATCGGTCGGCGTGCCGGTGATGACGGTGCTCAGCCACAGCACGCCGTAGCCCAGAACGGTCAGCGTGATCGCCCCGATCACCGCCCGCAGATAAGGCGATATCCGCAGCAGGAAGATCAGATCCACCGCAAGACCGAGCGGCAGGAGCCAGACCGGGAGGTAGCTGGGCGGAAAGGTGGACACCGTCAGCAACGGCCAGATGAGGCAGCGGTAGGCCACGTAGACCGCGACGACGACGGTGGCCGTCCATCGCCAGCCGACCATCATCCGGGCCAGGGCCAGCAGCGCGACGCAGACCGCGATCACCCACACCGGATAAACCCATGGTGCGATCGGCATCGCGAAGTGCTGCAGAGCGACATCGTCGACAGGTCGGCCCAGCTGACCGGCAGCGAACGTCAGGAGCGACGGCTCGGCGTACGGGGTGCCGCGCAGCCAGGAGGCGACCTCGAGGATGCCGTATTCCTGCTGGCCGGTCGGGAAGTAGAGGTCCTCGAACATGAACGCAAAGAGCCCCACGAGCCCGAGTACCCATTGGCGGGCGAACGCGCCGTCGCGCGGGTAAGTCCGGTACCAGTTGCGGATGACGCCGATCAACATGATGGCCGTGCCGGTGTAGAGCAGCAGGTGCGACGGTGACCAGGCGGTCAGATCCAGCCCGTTGACGCGGTGGTTGACGACGTCGATCGGGCCGGCCACCACGAAAATTCCGGTTCCCCACTGCATGATGCGGAGAGACACCCGCTCCACGCCGTACCCGGTGAAGGTATGCGCCAGGACGAGCCCGATCGCGATGCCGGTGCCGACGGTGTTGAGCAGGTGCGGTGGCGCGAAGTCGTCACGCAACCACTTGAAGTGCCACGACACGTCCCAGGACGACCCGAGCAGCTTGAATCCGAGAGCGACGAGCCACATCCGCTGCATGAATACCGCGAGCGAGCGTGGCGTCTCGCGCCCCGGCTCGCCCCGCGTCCAGTAGGTACGCATAAATCCTGAAAGCCGCTGCATTGCCCTGTCCTTCACGTCTGGGGCGGTCCGTCACTCTGCAGACCAGGCCACCGCTCTCGCAAAAGGGTAAGTCAAGTGCCCCGGACGGAGGTCAGTCCTCGATCGGATAGCGGACCGCGACTCGGATCTCCGGTCCCCATCCCGAGACGGCCGTGACGTGGCCACCAGCCGAGCCGACGGCGAGAAGTTGATCGATCATGTCCCCGCCGGACAGGGTCAGACCGACCAACCCTTCCGACCGATGCTCGAAGGCGTCCCTGGCGTCGTGGCCGCCGGAGGTGAGCTTCTGCAGGGAACCTGTCGATGCCAGCGAGGCCCGCGCTACCCCAAGGATGCCCAAAACCTCGTCCATGGCGCCGGTCAACGCCGCCCCGTTCGCCTCGCACATCGCCCTGATCAATTCGGGACGAGTTCCGGCCACCCTGGTGCCGTCGGCGAACGATGACGCCGCCAACGCCAACGACAGCGCGCCGCCGGCGGCGCCGACCTGCGCCAACGCCAGCGCGAGCAGGTGCGGCAGGTGGGAAACCCGGGCTACCGCATCATCGTGTGCGGCCGCGTCCACCGGAACGACCCGGCTGCCGATGGCCAGGGCCAGGGCTGTCACGTCGGCCCACACCTCCAGGTCCGAGTCCTCGTCGAGGCAGGTCACCCACACGGCCCCGTCGAACAGGGTCGCCGAACCGGCCTCCCAACCGCTGAACTGGGTCCCGGCCATCGGGTGCGATCCGACGTACCGCGCGTCAGGGCAGTTGGCGGCGACCTGGTCGGCCACCGCGCCCTTGATGGACGCGATGTCGGTCAGTTTGGCGTGCGGAGAGCGGGCGGAGACCGCCTCGAGGAGCGAGTCGTATCCGCTCGGCGGAGTCGCCAGGACCAGCAGGCCATCCTGCTCGGCGGCCCGGTCGATGGTCTCGTCGAGCGTCTCGTAGATCCGGTGGCCCGTCGGCGCGGGCGGCCCGGCGCGTCTCGGCGCCCCGGGCCCAGCCGGCGGCGACGGTGGCCGGCGCGGCGGCGCGCAGCAGCGAGCCGCCGATCAGGCCGAGCCCCAGCACAAAGACGGGCGGAACGCCCCGAGTCGGTTCGGTCATCGGCCCATCATCGCCTGGTTGCCCGATCGTCGGGACCGCGCGGCCTGCCTATCGGATCGGCTTCCAGCTGATCTGCGTGGCCACGGGCCGTGAATCTGCGTAACGTTCCCTCCCGTGACTATCGACGGGTTCGCTGCGGCTGTCGTCCGGGAGGACGGCGCTTGGAAATGCTCGCTGCTCGCCGAAGAATTGCTGGAGGATCTCGACGGTGTGATCACCGCCCTGCGCCGGGTGGCGGCCACGGGAGCGGTGTTCGGGTTGCTGGCCGTGGACGACGAGTTCTTCGTCATCGTCCGGCCGATTCCCGGCGGCGCTGCCCTGCTGCTCTCCGACGCCACCGCGGCGCTGGACTACGACGTGGCGGCCGACGTGCTCGACCTGCTGCAGATCGAGACCCCGGACGAGGACGAGGTCGACGACGAGCCCTGGCCGGAGGGAGACCTGAGTCTGCTCACCGATCTCGGTGTGCCGGAACAGGAAATGCAGTTGATCGTCGGCGAGGTCGATCTCTACCCGGACGAGCAACTGGCGCTGATCGCCCAGCGCTGCGGCTTCGGCGACCAGTTCACGGCGCTGCTGGAACGGGTCTGACGGGCGGGTGTCGAAGTTCGCCGCCGACCGCAAGGCCGACGAGACGCTGATCCGCTTCGCGCTTGCTGCCGCCGATCGCGCCCAGTTGACCGGGGATGTGCCGATCGGCGCGGTGCTGGTGGACGCCTCCGGGGCGCAGGTCGCCGCGGCCTGCAACGCCCGCGAGGCGACCAACGATCCAACCGCCCACGCCGAGATCCTGGTGCTGCGGGCGGCGGCTGCTGCCGCTGGGACCTGGAATCTCACCGGATCGACGCTGGCCGTCACGGCTGAGCCGTGCACCATGTGCGCCGGCGCAATCGTGCTGGCCCGGGTGTCGGTGCTGGTGTTCGGCTGTTGGGAGCCCAAGACCGGAGCGGCCGGCTCGCTGTGGGACGTACTCCGCGATCGCCGGCTCACCCACCGGGTCGAGGTGCGCGGCGGGGTGCTGGCCGACGAATGCGCGGCCCTGCTCGTCGATTTCTTCGCCCCCCGCCGCTGACCCCCGGCTCCCCGGCATGGATCAACTTCGCCGGCATGGACGAAAGCGTTGGCTTCTGTCCCTCCAGTCCCAAACGGCGAACTTTCGTCCATGCGGGCGCGCGGGCTGGGCCCGCATTCCGGCGGCTCGGCCGTGGTCGGGGAGCGGACCTGAATTCCGTTATAGTTCTCGGCGGTGGCGTGTCCGAGCGGCCTAAGGAGCACGCCTCGAAAGCGTGTGAGGTGAGAGCCTCCGAGGGTTCAAATCCCTCCGCCACCGCCACAGCTCGACCAGATGCCGGGCACCCTCGCGGGTGCCCGGCATTTCTGTCTCGGGACGGACCCAGGCAACCCCGAGCTCGCGCACTGAACCAAGCCGTCGACGGCAGAACGCCGGACACCGATGATCCGGTGTCCGGCGCCCTGTTGTCGCAGAGACTCAGCGTTGTCGCAGAGACTCAGCCGACGTAGGTGATCCGATCCGCGGGCGGCGGCCCGAGGTTCGGGTGCGCGGTGAGGTACGCGGTGAAGGCGTCCAGGTCGATCGGTCCGCCGGTCAGGTCGGTGCCCTGGGTGAAGACAGTGAACCCGTCACCGCCGGCGGCCAGGAAGTTGTTGACCGAAACCCGGTACGTCGCAGCCGGATCCACGGCGACGCCGGCGACGGTGATGTTGGAGATCCGCGATCCGATCGGTTGCGAGATGGTCTGGGTGTAGTGCAGCGTGGACGAGATCTGCAGGATGCGGATGCTCGTGGTGCCGTTGGGGCCCGGTAGCCACTGCTGTTCGAGCACCGCGTCCAGTTGAGCGCCGGTCAGGGTGATCGTCTGCATGATGTTGCTGAACGGTTGCACCGCAAAGGCTTCGCCGTAGGTGACCACTCCGTCGCCTTCGCCCGCCGCAGAGGACTTGTAGTTCAGGTTCGTTCGAATCCCGCCCGGGTTGGTGATGGCGATCTGTGCACCGGCCGAGGTCGCGGTGGCCGCGAGTTGTGCATCGGCGATCACGTCTCCGAGCGGCTCCTCGCCGGAGGGCGGCGCGGCCGTGGTGATGTCGGCGGTGATCGTGCCGACCGGTCGGTTGGCGATCGGCGCCGACTTCGAGACCGCCAGGTCGACCAGGGCCGCGACAGTGGGGTCCGGGGTGACGGTCCGGGTGACGATGACGTTGTTGGCGACGGTCGCCGACCGGATGACGTCACGCGTCTTCCGGTCGATCTTCAGGTCGACCACCGAGAGCAGCCGACCGAACGAGAGGCCCTGGATCATCGGGCGGGGATTGCCGGCCGGATCGTCGATCACGCAGTTGTACTGCTGGTGGGTATGGCCGGTGAAGATCGCGTCCACGCTGGGTGAGACCTTCTCGGCGATCGCGGTGGCCGGGCCGGCCTCGATGTTGCAGGCGTTCGGACCACCACCCTTCGACTCGTCGCCCTGGTGCATGACCACGATCTGCGACCGGATACCGAGGTGATCCAACAGCTTGGAGGTCCGATTGATCGCCGTGACCTCGTCACCGAACTTCAGGTTGGCGATCGATGACGGGAGCACGACGTCCGGTAGGTCCTGCAGGGTGGCGCCGATGATCGCGATCGGGATGCCCCCGGAAACCTTGACGGTGAAGGGCAGAACAGCCGGTGCGCCGTTCTTGAAGTAGATGTTGGCGCCGAGGAACGGGAACTTGGCGCCGGTGAACTTCGGCCGGAACTGGCAACCGTCGGTCGGATGGCAGCCGCCGAACTGCATGCGCCGCAGCTCGGTGTAGCCCTCGTCGAGTTCGTGGTTGCCGACGGCTGAGGCGCTCACCCCGATGTCGTTGAGGAATTCGATCGACGGCTCGTCGTGGAACAGTGCCGAAACCAGTGGCGAGGCGCCGATGTTGTCGCCGGAGCTGACCACTAAGGCATGGGGGACAGCGGCCTCCAGCTGCTTGACCCAGGTCGCGATGTAGACGGCACCACCGGCGTCGACGGTCGTCCCATCGTCGAGCACGACCCGGCCGGACGAGCCGGCCGGTGGCTGCAGATTGCCGTGGAAGTCATTCATCGCGATGACGCGCACCGAGACGGGTGCTTTGGGTGGCTTGTGCTGCTGCCAACCGTGCCCGGCGGGCGCGGCCGCGCCTGCGGCGCCGGCGGAGAGAGTCGCCGCGACGAGTCCGGTGGCCAGAACGACGGCCAGTCTGCTGAGCGTCCGTGAAGCCTTCAAGTGGGTGACCTCCGGGTCTGGAAACGAGTGGCGAAACCGCCGATGGGAATCTCTGCCAGGCCACTGTGCGCCAGCTGTGGTGGGCGAAACAAGGCCTTGCCGGAATGATCACCGGATGGGCGTTTTCAAGATCGATTACTCGCAGTGGACGTCTTCGGTCCGGAATCGATACGGACCGCCGACCCCGCGATCGTCGCTATTTCCGCAAGCCCGGCAAGGGGCGCCACTGGGGTTTGCAAGAAATCGACATACAGCCGCACTTGGAAAGCAATCTGATGCAACTCAGGCCGATGCTCTTGTGGCAACCCGCGGGGCGCCCTATGGTCACCTCACTCCCGGCGCGCACCGCGCCGGGGTCGACGACGTCCACTACGTGCAGAGAGACGGGTCCATCGATGTTACGAAGCAACAATGGTGTTGCGGCGAAGCGCTTCTGGCGACCATCCCGATGGTCGACGACGATCGCGTCGGCTACCGCGCTGGCTCTCGGGCTCAGTCTGGCCGCCGGCGTCGGGACCGCAGCGGCCAGTCCCGGCGCGGCGGCGGCGCCACCGGTCACCCGCGCTGCGCTCGATCCGGCGTTGGTGGCGGGTCGCGGCGCTCAGGTCGACTTCGTCGAGCAGGAGGCCGAGAAGGCCAGTACGAATGGCGCCGTGCTCGCCCCGAACCGGACTGCATATACCTTGGCCGCGGAAGCCTCCGGTCGATCGGCGGTCACGCTCGGGCCGGGGCAGTACGTCGAGTTCACCCTGCCCCGTGCCGCGAACGCCATCACGGTTCGTTACAGCATCCCCGACTCGGCCACGGGTGGTGGCATCACCTCACCATTGGGTGTGACGGTGAACGGCGGTCATCGCAAAACCCTGACCCTCACGTCGCAGTACGCCTGGCTCTACAACCTGTACCCGTTCACCAACGACCCGAATGCCGATGTGCTCCACCCGGACTGGTGGATCACGGAGTGTTCCTGCGTGCCGGACGCCACCACACCGGCACCGGTGGTCAGCAAGCCCTTCCGGCCGAACCACTTCTACGACGAGCAACGACTGCTCCTGGGCCAGACCTACCGAGCCGGCGACAAGGTGCGGCTGACCGTTCCGACGGGCGCGGCGACCACCACCATCGACCTGATGGATTCCCAACTCGTCGGCCGGCCCAAGGTCGACGTGATTGCCGCGAACGTGCTGCTGTTCGGGGCAGATCCGTTCGGCCGCCGGGATTCTGCTGACGCATTCGACCAGGCCATTGCCTTCGCCCAGCGCCACCACCTCAAGGTGTATGTCCCGCCGGGGACCTACCAGGTCAACCGGCACATCATCGTCGACAACGTGACGATCGAGGGGGCCGGCAATTGGTACACGATCATCAAGGGTCATCAGGTCGCCCTCAGCACGCCGGCGGCTGACGGCTCCGTCCACACCGGCGTCGGCTTCTACGGCAAGGACGCCTCGGTCGGCGGCAGTACCAACGTCCATCTGTCCGGGTTCGCGATCGAGGGTGATGTCCGCGAGCGCATCGATCTCGACCAGGTGAACGGAATCGGTGGGGCACTGAGCAATTCGACGATCGACGGCCTCTACATCCAGCACACCAAGGTCGGCATCTGGCTCGACGGGCCGATGGACAACCTGAAGATCACCAACAATCAGATCGTCGACCAGATCGCCGATGGCATCAACTTTCACACCGGGGTCACGAACTCGACGGCCCGCAACAACTTCATCCGCAACACCGGAGATGACGCGCTGGCGATGTGGTCGGAGAAGACGGCGGACGCGAACGACACGTTCGACCACAACACCGTTCAGACACCGGTTCTCGCCAACGGCATCGCCCTCTACGGCGGCACCGACAATACGGTGTCCAACAACCTGATCGCAGATCCGATCCGCGAAGGCAGCGGCATCCAGATCGGATCCCGGTTCGGCGCGCAGGCATTCACCGGACACGTCTGGATCACCAACAACACCACGGTCCGGGCCGGAACTTTCGAGCTGAACTGGAATATCGGACTCGGGGCCATCTGGTTCTACGCCCTGGAAAAGAACATCGACGCAGACATCGAGGTCGTCGGCGACAACTTCCTCGACAACACCTACAACGCGATCATGCTGGTGGCCGACTTCCCGGTGAAGGACCTCTACTCGATCACCAACGTTCACTTCAAGGACGTGAAAGTCGACGGCACCGGGACTTCGGTGCTCAGCGCCAGGTCGGCCGGATCGGCGTCGTTCCAGAACGTCGACGCCCGCAACGTCGGTGCCGTCGGCATCAACAATTGCGGCTCGTTCCATTTCTCGCCGGCCGGATCGGAATTTGCGGTCACCGACTTGGGCGGGAACGACGGTGGTGGTACCACCGGCCCGTGGCTGGCTTCCTGGGAACTGCCGAACACGATCACCTGTGACGACCGACCGGCAGTGAAGGCCCCGCCGGCGCCCTCGACCTGGTAGACCGCTCGGGTGGGCGTCGACCATTTCGGGGCGCCCACCCGCCCGGTCCCCGCGTGAAGACCTGTCGTGCGATTTCCTCGCAGGTCACAGGCAGTTCTCAGATCGTCGGTTCATGGTTGGGTAATGAACGCCACCCACCCAACACATCACCGCACGCTATGGAGCGCGATGGTCGATGTACTGGGTGCCAGTCCTCGCGAACGCTCGGTGCGCATCACCCCGACATCGGGTTCGGGCAGTTGGCATTGGCTGTATGTCGATCGGAACGGTGTGAGCGTGGCCGGTCCGCGGGCCTCGTTCTCCAGCCAGGACGCCGCCGAAGCGTGGGTCGACGCAAATGCCGACGGCCTCAAGGGCCTCGGCATCACGGCCATCACGCTGCGCGACGGCGAACATGTGGTCTACGGGCCCACGGGCGTCTGATACTGCAGCCCTGGGCCGAGTCGTGTAGCTCGGTCGGCGGGACCGTGACGACAGAAGCTCATTGCACCAAATTCAGTGCCGGAGCTGAGCGACCGCCCGGCTCCGGCACCCTTGTCATTGCGACTTCTCGCAGCCACCTCCGGATGAATCGGCCGTCGACGCCGACGTCAGGAGCAGCTGCGAAGTTGGACGGCGCCCTGGACCTCGAGGATGGGCTCGAAGAACTGGGGCCGTAAGAGCTACTTTCGACGACCGGTCTGTGCTGACGGGATGCCGAACCTGAGCGTTTGCCGTGCGACGTGGTCACCACACCGATCGAGGTGATTCTCACGATCGGGATGACCTGGAGCCCGCGGGACGTTGGCAAAACACGTGCCGACCGCAGGTGGCCGGTGATGGACTGCGAACAGGAGAATCACCATGACGAGCACTGCAACCACGAATCGCCCCGCCGAGGCGTCCGGGTCCTACGACATTGGCGGCGACCTTCGCGTCAACCGACTCGGCTACGGCACCATGCAGCTGACCGGAACTGGCGTCTGGGGCGAACCGGCCGACCACGACGAAGCCATCCGGGTGCTGCGTCGCTCGGTGGAGCTGGGCGTCAATCTCATCGACACTGCCGATGCCTACGGTCCGTTCGTCACCGACGCACTCATCCGCGAAGCCCTGCACCCCTACGCGGATGACCTGGTGATTGCCACCAAGGCCGGTTTCACCCGCCAGGGACCAAACCAGTGGATCCCAGTTGGGCGACCGGAGTACCTCCGCCAGCAGGTCGAGCTGAGCCTGCGCAACCTGGCGGTCGACCGAATCGATCTGCTGCAGCTGCACCGGATCGACCCGAAGGTGACGCTGGAGGATCAGATCGGCGAGCTGGCCGCCCTCCAGCAGGAGGGCAAGATCCGGCACTTCGGGCTGTCCGAAGTATCGGTCGACGAGGTCAAGGCCGTCCAGAAGCTGATCACGGTCGCATCCGTGCAGAACCTCTACAACCTGGCCAATCGCAGCGCCGAGGCCGTGCTCGATTACGCCGAGGACAACGACATCGCCTTCATCCCCTGGTTCCCACTGGCCACCGGCAAGCTGGCCAAGGCGGGCGGCCCGCTCGATGAGCTGGCCCGGCATCACAACGCTTCACCATCCCAGCTGGCGCTGGCCTGGCTGTTGCGCCGATCACCGGCTGTGCTCCCGATTCCGGGCACGTCGTCCGTCGCCCATCTCGAGGACAACGTGGCCGCGGCACTCATCGATCTGTCCGACGACGAATTCGACGTGCTGACCAAGGCTGTTTAGTTCCCCGTTTGCGGCACCTGAGAGGCGCGGTTCAGCGCTCAGGTGCCGCAGCGGTGATCATCAGGTCGTGGAGTTGGTTGGATGGGTAGGTGACCACTAGCTCCTTCGCCGTGACGGCCCGCCTGCCCGACACCCAGGGACGTACCGGGGTCCTGCGTACGCCGCACGGGGACATCCAGACCCCGGCCTTTATCGCCGTCGGCACCAAAGCGACGGTCAAAGCGGTGCTGCCCGAATCGATGTCGGACCTGGATGCGCAGGCTGTGCTCGCGAATGCCTACCATCTCTATCTGCAGCCAGGTCCCGACATCGTCGAGACCGCAGGGGGTCTCGGCAAATTCATGAACTGGTCCGGGCCGACCTTCACCGACAGCGGCGGCTTCCAGGTGCTTTCTCTGGGCGCCGGGTTCAAGAAGGTACTGGCGATGGATGTCAAGGGTCTGCAGTCCGATGACGTGATCGCCGTCGGGAAGACCAGACTGGCCACCGTCGACGATGACGGCGTCACGTTCAAGTCGCATCTGGACGGATCGAAACATCGTTTCACGCCTGAGATCTCGATGCAGATCCAGCATCAGCTGGGCGCCGATATCATCTTCGCCTTCGACGAATGCACCACCCTGATGAATACGCGCGAGTACCAGGAACGGTCGGTCCGCCGGACGCAGGCCTGGGCCGTCCGGTGCGTCGACGAGCACCGCCGGCTGACCGACGAGCGCGTCGGGAAGCCTTACCAGGCTCTGTTCGGCGTCATCCAGGGCGCGCAGTACGAGGATTTGCGCCGGCAGGCGGTACGGGACCTGCTGCCGCTAGGATTCGACGGGTTCGGCATCGGCGGGGCGCTGGAGAAGGAAAATCTGGGCACCATCGTTCGCTGGTGCTGTGAGGAAATGCCGGAGACCATGCCCCGGCATCTGCTCGGGATCAGCGAACCCGATGACATCTTCACCGCGATCGAGAACGGCGCCGATACGTTCGACTGTGTATCCCCATCGCGAGTGGCCCGCAACGGCGCCATCTATTCGCCGGCCGGCCGCTACAACGTGGTCACGGCAAAGCATCGACGCGATTTCTCTCCGTTGGCCGAGGACTGTGACTGCTACACCTGCGCCAACTACACGCGGGCGTATATCCACCACCTGTTCAAAGCCAAGGAGATGATTTCCTGCACCCTGGCGACGATCCACAACGAGCGGTTCATCGTGCGGTTGGTGGACGACATCAGGAAGAGTATCGAGGCCGGTAGTTTCCACGAGTTCAAGGCTGAATTCCTCGGCCACTACTACGCGGGACGATCGGCCTGATCGGTGAGCTGAACCGGGTCGACCACCCACGGGGATCGAGGGAGCTCAGCGGGAGCGAAGCGCAGCAACAGTTCTCGGGGTCCGACCCGCTCGCCGGATGCGGCCAGGCCGACCGAGGCTGCGATCGTGGTCAAGACTTCTGCCGGCGATCGACCCAGCGCGCGTAGGTCCGACAATGTGACGGCGCCGTCACGCTTGGCCAACCGGGCGCCACGGATGTTCAACGCCAGCGGGACGTGCGCGTAGCCGACCCGCGGCAGGCCCAGCAGATGCGCAAGGTAGGACTGACGCGGTGCCGAGCTCAGCAGGTCATCGCCTCGAACGACCTGGTCGACGCCCTGCGCAGCGTCGTCGACGACGACGGCGAGGTTGTAGGCCACCACTCCGTCACCGCGGCGCAACACCAGATCGTCGACCGCGCCGGTGTAGTCACCGGCCAATCCGTCAGGCACGGTCCAGGTGTCGACTCCCGCCCGCAACCGTAGCGCCGGCGGGCGACCGGATCGCCTGCGTTCGGCCAACTGGTCGGCCGTGAGGTGGCGGCAAGTGCCCGGATAGGCACCGTCCGGAGTGTGCGGGGCCGATGCCGCCTGCTGGATCTCGCGCCGGGTGCAAAAGCAGTCGTAGACCAGACCAGCGTGATCCAGCGACGCGATCGCGTCGCGGTAGGCAGTGTCGCGCTGTGACTGCCACATGATCTCGCCGTCCCAGTCGAGCCCGAGCGCAGCGAGATCGGCCAGCTGCCGATCGGCGGAACCGACAGCCACTCGGTCGAGGTCCTCCATCCGCATCCGGAACGATCGCCCACTGCTCCGCGCGAACAGCCAGGCCAGCAACGCCGTCCGCAGATTTCCGACGTGCAGGTCGCCGGACGGACTGGGCGCAAACCGCCCGGCCCCGCTCGCCGTTGCACTCACGTCGGTAGGTTACCGACCGATGCAGGTCAGGCCGAGATCTGCTCGGCGATGGCGTCGACCCGGTCCGGGTAGAAGGCCACGTGGTCCTTGATGTCCGCCACGGCCGGGTAGGGCGATTCGTACACCCAGATGGCGTTGACTGAACGCTCACCGCCCGATGTGATGCTGTAGTAGCTCGCGTCGCCCTTGTACGGGCAGTAGCTGGCGTTGTCGGTGCGCTCGAGGAGCGTCTGATCGACGTCGGCGATGGGGATGTATTGCACCGCCGGGTATGTCGACTCCTGGAGGATCAATGCCCGGTCGGAGTTGGCCACCACTCGGCCGCCCACCGACACCACCACTCGATTCGGATTCGCGGTCACCGTGATCGGGTGATCCGGTCCGGGCTGCAGAACTGGCTTCTCGCTCATGACGAACTTCTCTCTGGTCGTGTTCCGTCTATCGCCTCGCGGGTTGGTCGCCTCGCCTCTCGGTCAACGTGACCGGGACCGCCGATAATTCCTCGGGGAGCACCCACAAGTCCTGGGGGCACAAGGAGAGGTGGTAACCATGAAGACGCTGGACGATGTGGTCGAGTTGGGGCGCAAGGAGCAGTTCCTGGCCGTGGTTTCCACGCTGCGCGAAGCCGGCACGATCCAGTCGTCGCTGGTCAACGCCGGGGTGATGACGCATCCGTTCACCGGAGAGCAGGTGCTGGCCTTCGTCACCTACGGGCCCGCAAAGCTGCGGAACCTACGTGCGCGGCCGAACCTGACGGTGACCTTTCGATCAGGTTGGGCCTGGGCTGCAGTCGAGGGCACGGCCGAATTGATCGGGCCGGACGACCCCTACCCCGGCGTCGACGCCGAGCGGCTCCGGCTGATGCTGCGCGAGGTGTTCGTCTCCGCCGGCGGAACCCACGACGACTGGGACGGTTACGACCGCACCATGGCCGAGCAACGCCGAGTGGTGGTGCTGGTCCGACCGACCCGGATCTACTGACGAGCCTGGCCGGCGGGGTCCGGCACGGACTCGGCCCGGCCGGACCACGATGTGGATGGGACGCGGGCGCTGTCGGCTCGACCGCCTACCGTGGGGTGGCGAGCAGCTGATCTGGAAGATGTGGCTGGCGAGGGAGACCTGGATGACAACGACGGCGACCGACATCCCGGCACTGCGGGACCGGACTTTGCGGGATCGGGCGGAGCGGCATCTGCGCGCGCTTGTCGGCTCGGACTCGGCCACGCTCCGGGACGACCAGTGGACGGCAATCGAAGCGCTGGTGGCCGAGCGCCGCCGGGCACTGGTGGTGCAGCGCACCGGATGGGGCAAGTCCGCGGTCTACTTCGTCGCCACGGCGCTGCTCCGGGAGCAGGGGTCGGGTCCGACAGTGATCATCTCGCCATTGTTGTCGTTGATGCGCAACCAGATCGCCGCGGCCGCCCGCGCCGGAATCAGGGCGGTGACCATCAACTCGGCCAACTCCGAGCAGTGGGCCGTTGTCCACCAGCAGGTCCGGGCCGGAGAGGTCGATGTGCTCCTGGTGTCCCCGGAGCGGCTGAACAACCCCGGGTTCCGGGACGAGGTGCTGCCCGAACTGGCGGCCACCGCGGGGCTGGTGGTGATCGACGAGGCGCACTGCATCTCGGACTGGGGCCACGACTTCCGTCCTGACTACCGACGGATCCGGACGCTGCTCACGGACCTGCCGGAGGGGATACCGGTACTGGCCACCACCGCAACGGCCAACGCCAGAGTCACCACCGACGTCGCCGAGCAGCTGCAGATTGCCGACGCCGAACCGGTGCTGGTGTTGCGCGGCACGTTGGATCGGGAGTCTCTGCACCTCGGCGTCGTCCAGTTACCAGATCAACCCTCCCGGTTGGCCTGGCTGGCCGAGCACCTGCCCGAACTGCCGGGTTCCGGGATCATCTACTGCCTGACCGTGGCCGCCACCCAGCAGGTGGCGGACTTCCTGCGCGGTGCCGGTTTCGAGGTCGCCGCCTACTCGGGTCAGACCGAGCAGGCGGACCGCCTCCAGGCCGAGGACGATCTGCTGAACAACCGGGTCAAGGCCCTGATCGCCACCTCCGCCCTCGGTATGGGCTTCGACAAGCCGGACCTCGGGTTCGTGGTGCACCTGGGCGCACCGGCGTCGCCGATCGCCTACTACCAGCAGGTCGGCCGGGCCGGTCGCGGAGTCGAGAACGCCACCGTGGTGCTGCTGCCGGGGCGGGAGGATCAGGACATCTGGAACTATTTCGGGTCGCTCGGGTTCCCGGCTGAATTCGATGTGCTGCAGACGCTTTCCGAACTGGAGAACGCCGGCCGGCCGTTGTCGCTGCCGGCGTTGGAGCCTCGGGTGCAACTCAAACGGTCCCGGTTGGAGATGATGCTCAAGGTGCTCGACGTCGACGGCGCCGTCCGCCGCGTGCAGGGCGGTTGGACTGCGACGGGCCAGCCGTGGCGCTACGACGCCGACCGGTATGCCCGGGTGGCGCAGGCCCGGCGGGTAGAAGAGCAGGCGATGATCGGTTATCAGGAGACCACCGACTGCCGGATGAACTACCTACGGATCCAACTCGATGACGATCCGGGCGGCGTGGATTGCGGTCGCTGTGACAACTGTGGCGGGCTGACCCTGTCTACCCATACCGGCTCGGCGGAAGTCGCGGCGGCGCGCGAGAAGCTATCGGTGCCAGGCGTTCCGGTGGATCCGCGCGGGCAGTGGCCGACCGCAATGTCCTCGCTCGGGGTGTCCCTGTCCGGCAAGATTCCGGTGGGCGAACGGGCGGAGCAAGGTCGGGCGGTCGGCCGCATGGACGGCATCGGTTGGGGCTCAGCGCTGCGGGACGCCTTGCGTGCCGGGGCAGCAGACGCCGAGACGCCCGTGCCGCTGCGCCATGCCGCGGTGCAGGTGCTCGACGCCTGGCCCGAGGCAGCCGACGTCGACGGTGTCGTGTTCCTGGAATCGATGACGCACCGCGTCCTGACCGAGCATCTGGCCGGTGGTCTGGCGCGCTACCGAAAGATCCCGCTGCTCACTAGTTTCGAACTGGTCGACCAGGGGCCGCCGCCACCGTCTGCGGTGAACTCGGCCCAACGCCTCAAGGGCATTCTCGGGCGCCACCGGCTGGGTGAGCCCGACGCGGTGGCCGGAAAGCGGGTGCTGTTGGTGGACGACCGGACCGACAGCGGCTGGACGTTGGCCGTGGCTGCGCGTGAGCTTCGCCGAGCCGGCGCAACCGCGGTCTTGCCCTTCGTGCTGGCCGTCGGCTGACGGATCCGCCACCGCTTCAGGCGCAGAACCGCCGCTATCGCGGCAGAGTCGAAAGACCGTAGTGGATCCGAGGTCGACTATGACCTCGGATTCTCTACGTTCCTGCGCCGGGGCAGTGTCAGACGGCGGAGAGTTCCAGGACCAGCGCCTGCTCGGGCTGCAGAATGGGCGTGGCGAGGCCGACGGTCTCCAGGGCACGGCCTGACAGAGTGACGCCTCCGTCGGAGATCCAGGCGGGGGCGCTTCGTTGCATGCTGGCGGCTCCACCTGCGAGATCCAGGATGGTCACCTGGTACTGCCGATCGGGGTCCAGGCCGGTGAAGCGCAGCAGCGCAGGGGATTCGGTCGCGCTGGCGGCCAGTTGCACGTAACTGAACACCGCCGCGAGACGATCCTGAGCCACCACTCCGGACAGGGTCGCCGCTGGATCCGGATGATCGGCATGAACGGTCACGCCGCTGTGCAGCAGCGGACGCAGCCGTTGATAGGCGGCGATGATGGCGGCCAGCGCAGCACGGTCGGCGTCGCTGGCCGAGTCGATGTCCCACTCCACCCCAAAGTGACCGATCAACGCCGTCGCGGCCCGGAAACTCAGCGAATGGACGCGCCCCGTGGTGTGCGAGACCGGCGGCCCGACATGGGCGCCGATCAGCTCAGGCGGCAGCAGCAGGGACGTCCAACGCTGAATGTGTTGACGCTCCAACGCATCATTGCAGTCGCTGGCCCACACCCGGTCGGTGCGTTCCAGGATCCCCAGGTCAACCCGGGCACCGCCGCTGGCGCAACTCTCGATCTCCAGACCCGGGTTGGCGGCCTTCAGCTCGTCCAGCAGACGGTAGGCGGCGAGGGTCTGGGCGTGCACACCCGGCCGGCCATCGTGTACCGCGTTGACCAGATCGCGGTTGTGGTCCCATTTCAGGTACCCGATGCCGTACTCCTTGACCAGCGCGTCGAGCTTGCCGAAGAGGTAGTCGAAGGCGGCCGGATTGGCGACGTCCAGCACCTGTTGCTGACGCGCCTCCGGCGGCAGCCGATCGGGCGGCCCCAGCACCCAGTCCGGATGCGCCCGGTAGAGGTCGGAGTCGACATTGACCATCTCCGGCTCGACCCAGATGCCGAATTGCATGCCCAGGCCGGCCACGTGCGAGACCAAGGGCCCCAACCCGTCTGGCCAGGCGTCGATCGAGACGTCCCAGTCGCCGAGCGAGGTGTTGTCGTCGCGACGGCCACCGAACCATCCGTCGTCCAACACGAAACGCTCGATCCCGGCCGCCGCGGCGGTGTCGGCGAGGTGCTTGAGCCGGTCGAGGTCGTGGTCGAAGTACACCGCCTCCCAGGTGTTCAGCACGGCCGGGCGAGGCGACGACGGATGCTGAGGCCTCGACCGGAGGTACTGGTGGAAGCGTTCGGAGATCCCGTCCAGACCATGGGCCGAGTGGGCTGCGAAAACGGTTGGGGTCGAATAGCTTTCTCCAGTGGCCAATTCGATCTCGCCAGGTGCCAACAGTTCGGCGGCGGCAATCACCCGGGTGCCGTCCGGTTGGGCCTCTGCCCAGTTGACCTGATCCCCGCTCCAGCCCAGGTGCACCGCCCACACGCAACCGTGACGATTGGCGAATCCGGCGGATCCGGCGATGGTCAGAAAGGCACTGTCCGCGGCGGTACGCCCGCGCCGGTTTTCCCTGGTCCAGGCACCCATCGCGAACGGGTGGCGCTGCGGTGCCCGCTCACGACACCAGCGACCACTGAAATCCATGATCTCGACGGCGGTTGAGGGAACCGGCAGGATGACGGCCAGTTCCGCAAGCCGGTAGCCGGTCGGCCCGGTGTTGGTGACCTCGTTGCGTATTCGGAGCAGGCCCGAGTCGTCGAGCTCCCAGATCGACCTGATCGACAGGCCGGCACGGTCATCCAGCATGGTCACGACCACACCGGTCGGAGCGGCCTCGACGGCCGTCAGTCGGAGCTGGGGTCGTAGGTCACCCACCGACCGGAAACCGGAGAGTCCCGGGCGGCCCCGGTAGCCAAGGGCCCGCTCCGGAACCAGACCTCGTTGCATCGGTTCGTCGATGACGGAGCGGGGGACCGGCGGGATCAGCGCGCGGGCCATGTCGGCGAGTTCGGCTTCACCGAGCGAGCCCAGATCGTCGCCCCAATGCAGCACGGACGGCTGACCCGGGCCGCGAGCATCGATCAGGACACTGACACCACCCCCACGTAGATGGAGAATGGAGGGCGCCTGCGGTGATGTGGTCAAGAGAATGCTCCCGAGCGTGGTGCGGATGAGAGGTCGGTGGTCGTCGTGTTCTCGTAGACCGGAACGACGATCAGCTCACCGACCTGCTCCTCGAGCGCCCGGCGGGCGTCGTCGGTGATCCCGTCGTCGGTGATCAGTACGTCGGCGATGGACAGTCGGCCGAAGTCCGCCAGGCCGACGTTTCCCCACTTGGTGGAGTCGGCCAGGATGATCAGCTGCCGGGCGCTGGCGATCAACGCCTGGTTGGTCTGTGCTTCAGCGAGATTCGGTGTGGTGTAACCGGCTCGGGCATCCATTCCGTGGACGCCCATGAACAGCCGGTCGACGTGTAGCGATGCGATGGCGCGGTCGGCGATCGGGCCGACCAGCGCAGCGCTGGGAGTCCGAACGCCGCCGGTGAGGACCACACTCATCTGACTGGGCTGACCTCCCGCGGCCAACATGTCCGCGACCGTCGTGGAATTGGTGACCACCGACAGGGCCTCGGCCGTCCCCTGCAGGCCGCGGGCCAGCATCCAGGTGGTGGTTCCGGCCGAGAGTGCTATTGCGGTATTGGGTTCCACGAGCGAGACCGCCCGGGCCGCGATGGCCCGCTTGGCGGGCTGCTGCAGGAAACTCTTGGCCTCGAATCCGGGTTCCTCGACACTGCTCGCGGCGAGAACCGCACCACCATGGACCTTTCGGAGCCAGCCGTGCGCCTCCAATTGCTCCAAATCGCGGCGCACAGTCATGTCCGAGACGCCGAGCAGTTCGGTCAATTCGCTGACGCGCACCCCGCCGGCCCGCTCCACCGCGGCCAGGATGAGTTCGCGGCGTTGGGTTGCCAGCACGGTGATTTTCCTTCCATCCCAGTCAAGGAGTGATTTCGGCGATCTCTACGGTTGGATCGCGAGCGACGGTCCCGATCCAACGGGAACTATGTGGTTGCGACCACGGCGACCTGCCCGGCGGGCAGCTGCGTACCCGCTGCCCATGGCTTCCCGGTGAGGAGTTCGATCCCGTCGAAATTGATCGGGGCGGCGCAGGCGCCGCCATTCATCGCAAAGACGTACCGATGCTGATCGCGCTGGCGGACAACTACTTCCAGGCCGGCCGGCCACGACTCCACCGCCATGGCCGGCTGGGCCCCGGCCGCGCCGCAGGCCGCGACGAGAAGGGCAGCCAGCGAGTCGACGTCGAGTTCCGTACCGACATACCAGGCGCTGCCGGTACTTCCGGTATCGCTGGACAACGGTCGGCGCGTCACCGCGGGGCTGCCAGGGAATGTTCCACCGGCAAAGGACGCGAGAATCTCGACATCAGGTCTGACACTGCCGATCAGTTCGGTCCATTGCGTACCCGCGGCCTGCGATCCGGTGCTCAACTCGGCGGACATCACCAGATCGACGGAGCTACCTTCGAGCAGCGGCGAGAACTCCTCGATCCGGATGCCCAGCAATTCGCGGAAGGCACCGGGGTACCCGCCCATCCGGATGTGATCGTCGACGTCGGCGATCCCCGAGAAGTAGCCCACCACCACCGTTCCGCCACGCTCGGCCACGCCGGCGATGTTGCGCGCGGCCTCATCCGTGCACAGGTACAGGGCGGGTACCAACACCAGCGAATAGCTCGACAGATCGCGGTCAGGATGAACGAAATCGCAGGTATAGCCGCGTTCCCAGAGAGCTCGGTGCCAGCCGCGAACTCGGTCCAGCTGGTTGACGTCGACGCTCGGGTGCGAGTCCAGCTCGACACCCCACCAGGCGTGCCAGTCGAAGGCGATGGCGATGTCGGACTGGGTGCGGCTGCCGGCCGTCGGCGCGATGGCCTGTAGATCGGCTCCCAACGCACACACTTCGCGCCACCGGGCGGTGTCCGTGCCGGCGTGCGGCAGCATCCCCGAGTGGAACTTCTCGGCACCGGCCCGGGAGGCCCGCCACTGGAAGAACAACGCGCCGTCGGCCCCGCGGGCGATGTGGGACAGGCTGTCCCGGCGCATCTGGCCGGGCGGCTTGGCCGGGTTGCGCGGCTGCCAGTTCACCGCAGAGGTGGAATGCTCCATCAGCAGCCACGGCGCCCTGTCCGCCAACGATCGGACCAGATCGGCCGCCATGGCCAGGTCATGGGTGGCACCCTCCGGCCCGCGCGATGCCATCCGGTAGTGGTCATTGCTGATCAGATCCATGTCCTGGGACCAACGCCAGTAGTCCATCGGCTTCCAGAACTGCATAAAATTCGTGGTGACGGGTAGCGGGGAGCGGTCGCGGATGATCTTGGCCTCGGCGCGGAAGCACTCGATCAATTCATCGGAGGAGAATCGGGAGAAATCCAACTGCTGTGTCGGGTTGCAGAATGTTTGGTAGGCGGGAGTCCGCGGCGGCAGAATCTCGTCCCAGTCGTAGTAGTGCTGACTCCAGAACGACGTTCCCCAGGCATGATTCAATTCCTCCAGGGTCCCGTACCGACGCCGGAGCCACACCCGGAAAGCGGCCGCTGACACATCGCAGTAGCAGCTCCAGTTGTGGTTGCCGTATTCGTTGTGAACGTGCCACATCGCCAGCGCGGGATGCTCCGCATATCGGTCGGCGATGGCCTGCGTCAACGCGGCGGCCCGCTCACGATAGGCGGTGGACGACGGGCAGAAGCCCTGTCGCGCACCGTAACTGCGCTGCACGCCATTCGCGTCGACCAGCAACGACTCCGGATGGCGATGAGAGAACCATGGCGGTGGGGTGGCGGACGCGTTCGCCAGGTCGACGGCGATGCCGCCCGCGTGCAGCAGATCCATGATCCGGTCGAGCCAGCCGAATTCGTACTGGCCCGGCCCCGGTTCCAGCAGGGCCCAGGAAAAGATGCCGATGGAGACCAGGTTCACCCCGGCCTGTTGCATCAGGGAGACGTCCTCGGGCCACACGCTCTCGGGCCACTGCTCGGGGTTGTAGTCCCCACCGAAAGCGATTCGGCCGCCTAGCTTTTCGGTGACGGCGGCCATGGAGCTGGCAAAGTGCGCGGAGCGATCGGGCAGGGTCGCGCCTAATGAATGCCTGTCCGAGTTCGGTCCGACGACGTGAGGTGTCGTGGCGGTCATCCCTTGTTGGCCCCGAGGGTAAGCCCGGCGACGAACTGGCGTTGCAGCACGAGGTAGACGATGAGTACCGGCACAGCGGAGAGCAGGGCGCCGGCGGACAGCAGGCTGTAATTCGTGGCGAACTGACCGTTCAGGTTGTTCAATCCGGAGGTGATCGGCAACCGATCGCCCTTCTGCACCAACAGCAGTGCCCAGAAGAAGTCGTTGTAGATGAAGATGACCTCGAGCGTGGCGAGTGCCGCCAGCGCGGGCCGACAAAGCGGCAGGATGATCTGCCAGTACTGCTTCCAGACGCTGGCCCCGTCGACCTGTGCGGCTTCAGTCAGTTCGATCGGCAGTGCCTTCATGTAATTGCTCATCACGAAGGTACAGAAGCCGAGCTGGAATGCGAGGTTCACCGCGATGACGATGTAGTACGTGTTGATGAATGAGCCGGAGTCGGACACGGACAGCGGCAGCGGGGTGTGCTTGGCGATCTGGAACAGCGGGGTGGCGAGGACTTGCTGCGGCAACAGGTTTCCTGCGGTGAACAAGATGAGCAGGGCCACGTTGAACCGCCACGGCACGCGGGACAGTTTGAACGCCGCGAGCGAGGCGAACAGCAGGGTGAGAACGACCGCGGGCACGGTGATGATGAGCGAGTTGAGGAAGTACTTGGGCAGTTCCGCCTGCTGCCACGCGTCTATGTAGTTCTGGAAATTGTACGGACCGCCGATCGAATAGTACGAGTGGTCGTTGAAGTACGAGTTCGGACGGAGAGATGTGTAGACGGTCCACAGCAGCGGGACGAGCCACAACGCGGCGGCGACGACGAGAAAGACCAAGATGGCGATGCGGCCACCCCGGCTGCCGCGGTTGAGTGGCGAGCCGGCCAGCACCTTCTTCCTCTCGGCCCTGGTGGTCGGGGCCGGCTCTGGCGCGGTGGCCTCGACGGTGGTGCTCATCGGTTCTCCTCCTTGAAGGCCTGGCTCAGATAGCTGATGATCGGGACCAGGGCGAACACCAGCAGGATCACCGCCAGCGCTGAGGCGTAGCCCACCCGGGCCGCGGCGCCGCTGTTCGTGTAGATCATCGTGGACAGCAGCTGCAAACCATTGGTGCCCTTGTTGATGATGAAGACGATGTCGAAGGCGCGCAGGGCCTCGATGATGGTGATGACCACAATCACGATGTTGATCGGCTTCATGGCCGGGAAGACCACCCGGAAGAAGGTCTGCCGGCCGTTGGCGCCGTCGATGGCGGCGGCCTCCCGCAGCGACGGGTCAATACCCTTCAGACCGGCCAAGTACAAAATCATGATGTAGCCGCAATGCTTCCAACTGGCCGCCACCAACGCGGCCCACAGGTTGATGTTGGAATTGCCGAACCAGTCGACGTTGGTGCCCAACACGCCGTTGATCAGACCCTGGTCCGGCGAGAAGACCAGTTGCCAGATGATGCCGACCAGGGCGAGCGAGAACATCACCGGAAGGAAGAAGATGCTCTGCAGGATCTTCCCGCCGGGTAGCTCACGATCGAGCAGCACGGCGAGGAAGATACCGAACGGCGTGGCGATGAACGCCAGGAAGAGCAGCCAGGTGATGTTGTGCTCGATCGCCGGCCAGAAGTTCGGGTCGAGCGTGAAGATGTTGGAGTAGTTGGTGAATCCGATCCACTCGATGCGGGAGAAGGCACCGACGCCGTTCCACCGTCCGAAAGACAGCACGATCGAGGCCACGGCCGGGAACCAGACCAGGGTGAATTCGATCAGCGTCGGGATGCCGATCATCAATGCGATGACAACTTTGTCGCGGGAGCTGAGTTTGCGCACCCGGCGCCCCCGGCCGAGCGGCTTTTCAGCCGCCGCCGGGGGCGTCGAGATCTGTGGGGATGCAGTCACAGTTTTTGTCTCTCGTGTGGTCAAACCGAGCAGATCAGGGGGTGATGATCAGACCGAGCAGATCAGGAGGTGAAGATCGTCTTGGCCTGATCTTCGAGATTCTTGGTCACCGCGTTGGTGTCGCCGTCCTTGAGGAACTGTTGCAGCGCCGGGATGACGACCGGGCTGGCGAAGTCGGGTCGGCTGTCGCGATCGAGGAACTGCGAGATGGTCTTGGCCGAGCCGATCAGCTCGACCGCGCGCTTCTGCAGAGCGCTGTAGCCCGCAGTGCTCGCCGTCTTGTTGGCCGCGACGTTGCTCGGGTCGCTCTTGAGATAGATAAGCTGCGCCTCCGGGGTGGCCAGGTAGGACATCAGCGCCTTGCTCTGGTCGCTGGTGCCCTTGCCGCTCAACAGGAATCCGTCGATCGGTGCCTCGACGGCGTCCATGCCAATGTTGGAGTCGATCTCCGGGAAGGGGAAGAAGTCGATGTCCGTGTCGCCGGCCGGGAACTGCTGCGCGACGAACATGCCGAGCAGGTACATACCCGCCTGCTTCTTCACCAGGGTCTGGGCCGCTTCCTGCCAGGTCCGGCCGAGGGCCCCGGTCTGCAGGTACGGGAACAGGCCCTTCCAGGTGTCGAAGACCGTCTTGACCTTCGGGTCGGTCCAGGACTCCTTGTGCGTGGCCACCAGATCCATGTGGAACTGGTAGCCGTTGATCCGCTGGTTCAGGTAGTCGAACGTGCCCATCGCGGGCCAGCCGTCCTTGTCGGCGAACGCGATCGGGACCAGTCCGTCGGCCTTCATCTTCGTGGCCAGGGTCTTCAGCTCATCCATGGTCTTGGGGATCTGGTAGCCCTTGGCCTTGAACACGCTCGGCCGGTAGAAGAATGCCCAGGGGTAGTTGTAGAACGGTACGAAGTACTTCTTTCCGTCCGCTGCGGTAGAAGCCTTGACGAACGCGTCGGAGTATTGGCTCTGGAATTTGGACCACTCATCGTCGATCGGCGTCAGCAGGCCCTGCGCGGCGAAGAACTGCATCCGGTTGCCGGCGAACCAGGTGAAGACCTCGTCCGGGCTGCCCTGCAGGTAGTTGTTGATGTTCTCCTGGAACGAGTTGTGATCAACGGTGTTGACCTTGACATCGGTCCCGACAGCGGCCTTGAAGGCCTTGAACACGTTGGCGTAAGCCGCCTTCGGCACCGCGTCCGAGGCGTTGGAACCGAACGTGACGCTGCCACCGACCTGCGCCATGCTGCTGGCTGCGCTGGACGCGCCGGAACTGGCCACGACGCCACCCGCAGCGCTGGAAGCGGCACTGGACGCCGCACTCGAAGCTGCCGAGCTCGTTGCCGCGGATGTGCTGGCGGCGGCCGCGCTGGTGGTCGAGCTGCTCGAGCTCGCCGCGGCAGACGAAGTTCCCGTGCATGCGGACAGCAGAGGCACAGCCGCCGCACTGGCGATGCCCGCACCCATGACGCGCAGCATCGTCCGGCGATTCATGCCGCTCTTGCGCAGTAGTCCCCCGAAGTCCGAGTCTGTCACCGTTGACCTCCGATTCAAGGTGGACGACCATCGTCCACCGAATGCGAACAGAACTTCCCACCAACTGATGGTGAAGTCAACACATCTGGGTTGCGGAATCATAACGGTCGTGACTCAGGCCACTGGTTTTTGGAGGTTTGCCGCGTGAAACCCACAGTAATCAACATCCCAGGCGATGGTTTCTGAGAGTTTTCCCGCCTTCCTGCGGTCCGGGACCGCCCGTCAAGAGGTCGTGTCAGCCCATGGTTCGACCGCCGTGGTGACCGGCGATCCGGTGATCGCGGACTCGTCGATGGCCAGCGAGATCAGGTGGTCCTGGCAGCCGTCGGCGAGGGGGTAGGGCTCCGGTCCGGCGTCCCGAGCCCAGCTGCCGACTGCCGTCATCAGCGTGCCGATGGCGATCTCTTCGTCCATCAACCTCAGGCCCAGCAGCGGGTTTCGGTAAACCACCCGGCCGTCCAACGAGATGTGCTCGGTGTCGTGGCCGTCCAGGTTGAGCTCCTGGCCGAGTTGGTAGCGATGCAGGTCCGACCGAACGATCGCGTGCGGTTCGGCCAACCTGACCACCCGGTCGTCCGAGATTTCGCCGACCGTGCCGCGGATGAGGATCCGCCGGAAGCGCAGTTGGTTGTGCCACTGGTTGTCGGTGAAGTCGTACAGGCCGGACCTGCCGTCGCCGAAGTCGATGGTGGCCAGCGTAGTGGTCGCGCTCTTCGGTGCTGGGTCGTCGGTCCAGGCGTCCCGGCGCAGCGGGTCGACCAACGGTGCGACAAAAGCGTTGGCAGAAACTGTCACTCGGCCAAATCCGACACTGGCGGAGCCAGCGCCCAGGAAGCCGCGCATCATGGACACGGCGTGATACCCGTGCGTGGACGACACCTGCACCGAGGTCGGCGTGCCGATCACTCCGGCGCGGACGACGGCGAGTCGGGCGGCGTGGCCGGGGAGCATCAGATACTGCTCGGCGACCTGCACCTGCCGGCCGGCTCCGACCTCGGCCCAGAGCCGGCGCAGCCCATCGGCGTCAGGCGCGGGCGGGGTCTCGGTCAGTACCTTCGCGCCGGCGGCGACCAGACTGCTCACCACACCGGGATTGGCCGGCCACGGCACCGAGCTCACCACGAAATCAGGGCGCTGCCGGCGGACCAGGTCCGCGGGATCCAGGAAGGTCGGGACCTGCCAGCGCCGGCCGATCTCGTCGGCGGACGACTGCCTACGGGCGGCCGCGCCGACCAGGGTGAACCGATCCGGCATCGCCAGCGCCAATTTGGCGAAGAATTGTGCGCGCCAACCCGTCCCGACGATTCCGATCGATACCGGGCCGGCGCTGGCGCTCATGGACGTGATGCTCCCACCCGCTTGCGAACTGGTTGTCGGCGGGTCGGGTCAGCACCGAAAGGCCCCTCTAGGGGACTCGGGCGGTCCACTCCGGCGTGGAGAACTTGCTCGAGGCGAGCGCCGTCGCCTCCGCGATCGTGGCGGCATCCAGTCCGACCGGCGTGAGCCCGTACCGGCCCGCGAAGTGGGCGATCATCGCGTCCACGATGGCTTCGCGGCTCAGTCCGGTTTGCGAGCGCAGCGGATCCACCCGCTTGTTGGCACTCTTGATGCCCTTGTCGGACATCTTCTCCCGCCCGATCCGGAGCACGTCGAGCATCTTGTCGGCGTCGATGTCGTAGGCCATGGTGACGTGGTGCAGGACAGCGCCACCGACCAGCCGTTTCTGGGCTGCACCCGCGATCTTGCCTGCGGGGGAGGCGATGTCGTTCAGCGGCACGTATCGGGCGTTGATTCCCACGTCCGCGAGGGCGCCCAGCACCCAGTCGTCGAGGAAGGCATAGGACGCGGCGAACGACAGCCCCTCGACCAGCGAGCCGGGCACATACAGCGAGTAGGTGATGGTGTTACCCGGTTCGACGAACATCGCCCCGCCACCCGAGATCCGGCGGACGACCGTGACGTCGTGCCGGGCTGCGGCCTCCAGATCGACCTCGTTGCGCAACGACTGGAACGATCCGATGATCACGGCGTTGGACGCCCATTCCCAGATGCGCAACGAGGGGTTCCGTTGGCCGGTGCCGACCTGGCGGGCCAGCACTTCGTCGATGGCCATCTGCATCGCGGGGTATTGCGGCCCGGCCTCGACCAACTCGAAGTGGTGGTCATGCCAGCCGGTCGCTCGCCCGAGCGCGCGGCGCACCGCGATCGCCACGGATTCCGGTGAGAAACCGACCATCGTGACGTCCGGGCCGATCACCGCCTCGACCGCACTCGTCAGTGCCGCCGCATCGGTCTCCGCCGGTAGGCCGGTCAGGATGGCGTTGATGGCGTCCAACGCCTCGTCCGGTTCCAGGAAGAAATCACCGGAAATGGCAACGGTCGACAGCTTTCCGTCGCCAACCTCGACATCGGCCGCCACCAACTTGCCGCCGGGTACCTTGTATTCACCGTGCATGTGGTCCGTGCTCCTTTGATCATCGGTCGAGCCCGTCCGACACAACGACGGTCCCGGTCGGGCCATTCCGGCGAGCGTCAGCCGACCGTGGCCAGCGCCCGGTCCGCTGGTCGCCGGACGCGCAGCAGGATCACCAGACCGGCGGCCAGCACCAGCAGGATGCCGAGGATTCCGGCCCGGTCCGTGCCGAACACGGCCACGAACAGTGCGAACGCCAGGGGCGACAGAAACGACACCGCCCGACCGGTGGTCGCGTACAGCCCGAACATCTGTCCTTCGTTCCCTGGCTTGGTCAGCCGGGCCATGAACGTCCGGGACGACGACTGGGCCGGTCCGACAAACAGGCAGAGCAGCAACCCCAGGACCCAGAACGCGCCCTGGCCGGAGACGAACAGCAACGCGAAGCCGCTGATCAGCAAACCCAGCAGGGCGGCGACGATGACGGCCTTCGGGCCGACCCGGTCGTCGAACCGGCCCGCGACCAGTGCGCCGAGGGCAGCCACGATGTTGGCCACCGCGCCGAAGATCAGCACATTGCCCGACGTGAAGCCGTAGACGCTGGCGGCCAGGATGGCGCCGAAGTGGAAGACGCCGGCCAGTCCGTCCCGGAATATGGCACTGGCCAAGAGGAAGGTCCCGGCCTGCCGGTCGTTGCGAACCAGTCGGGCGACGTCGCGGAACAGCACGCCGTAGGCCGCGACGAAGGACACCCGTCGCTGTTTCGGCCCCGCCGGAATTTCCGGGATCTTGAACAGCACGGGCAAGGCAAAGGCCGAGAACCACACTGCCGCAATGAGTGCGACCAGCCGGATATTGTATCCGCCGGCCGTGCTGACGTTCAGGAAACCTCTGGTGTCACCGTCGCCGGAGATGAATCCGAAATAACAGAACAGGAGCAGGAAAATCCCGCCGAAGTAGCCCATGGACCAGCCGAAGCCGGAAATCCGTCCGATGTTGGCCGGGGTGGAGATCTGCCGCAGCATCGAGTTGTAGAACACGGCGGCGATCTCGAAGAAAATGGAACCGAGGCCGATCAGGGCGGCCCCGAGGAAGAAGTAGTGGTAGTCGTCGCGGACCCAGAACAAGCCGATCACCGAGACCGCGACGAGCGCCGAGAAGATCGCCAACGATCGCCGCCGATGTCCGGTGGCGTCCGCCTGCTGGCCGGTCACGGGCGCCAGCACGGCGATGCACAGGCCGGCGACGCCGACCGAAATGGCGTACCAGGCACTGGCCGACAGTGGACCGGGCAGTGACTTGCCGACCGTGCTGGTCAGGTACACCGAGAAGACGAACGTCACCACCACGGTGTTGAACCCCGACGAGCCCCAGTCCCAGAGCCCCCAGGCAAAGATCTGTCCCTTGGTCACCCGACCGCCGGCGCTGCCCGCTGGGGCAGTATCGGCGCCTGCGGGCTTGCTGACACCGGCGCCTGCCGGCGTGGCGAGATCCGAAGGGCCGGGCGCCCCACCAGCGTTGGTGTCGTCCGTGGGCGTGTTGTTCATGGGCGCAGCGTAGGCGGTCGAGACGTACTACAGGTGACCCACGCCCGGGGTCGGCAGCACCCCGGTGAGGTAGGTCTGCAGCGTGGGTCCGATGTTCGCCGCGATGACATCCGGCTGCAGTCGCGGAAGTGCGCCCACGGCCAGCACGTAGCGGCCGACGATCATGCCGAGTACCTGTGAGGCCACCAGCGCACCTCGCAGTTCGACCTCGGCCGGCGGGTAGCCGAGCGCTTTCAACAACCGGGTGATGATCTCCGCCGTGACGAACTGGCTCAGCGCCCTGGTCGAACCCGGGTCCCCGATAGCGGTGCGGAGCGCGGCCAGCAGGGCGCTCCCGGCGGTCGAGTCCCATACTCCGAGAATGGCCGCGACCATCCGGCCGCCGAGCCCTTCGGTGCCATCCCGAAGCAATTGCTCGACCACCTCGCGCGGGTTGATGGGCACGTCGACGGTGGCCAGGAACAGTTCGTCCTTCGACCGGAAGTAGTGGTGCACGAGCGCCGGGTCGACGCCGGCGTTGGTGGCTATCTTGCGGATCGACGCTTTGTTGAACCCATTGGCGGCGAACACTTTCCGTGCCGAGTCCAGGATCTGTTGTCGGGTGTCCGGGCTGCCCGGCCGCCGGCCGCTCCGGAGCGCCGCTGTTTGCCCGTCCGGCTTCGACATGTCACCCCCTGGCGCTTGTCATCCATTCCACCGCACCGGTTCCCGGCTCAAGCTGGTCGTCGGTGTCTAGTCGGTGCGCCGTCGCAAGGTAGCGGCGGCCAGCACCAGCGCCAGTACGACGCACCCGGCCATGATGCCAAGGTCGCGCCACAACAGACCGGTCGGGTCGTGGTGCCGCCCCACTTCGCCGGCGGCCTGGACGGCGTAGGACAGCGGCAGTACGTCTGAGATGACACTGAGCCAACCTGCCATCTCGGCTCGCGGCACGAACAGCCCGCAGAGCAGGATCTGCGGGATCACCACCACGGGAAGTAACTGCACCGCTTGGAATTCGGTCCTGGCAAAGGCCGAGCACAGCAGTCCGAGTCCGACGCCCAGCAGGGCCGTCAGTACCGCCACCAGGATCACATAGCCTGGCCCGCCGGCAGTCTCCATTCCGAACAACAGGTAGGCGCACCCCGCCGCGACGCTCGCCTGGATCGTGGCCGCGATACCGAACGCCATCCCATAGCCGAAGAGCAGATCGATGCTGCGGGTCGGCGTTGTCATCAGCCGCTCCAGCGTGCCAGAGGTGCGCTCCCGGAGCATGGCGATGCTGGTGATCAGGAACATGATGGTGAACGGGAAGATGGCCAGCATGGTCAATGCGACCGCATCGAACTCACCCTGACGGCCGTCGAACATGAAATACAACAGCGCGATCAGCATGATCGGGATGCCGATGATCATGCCGATGGTGCGCGGGTCGTGCCGCAACTGCAGCAGGATGCGCCGCACCGTCGCACCGAGGACGCGCGGGCGTCCGTCTTCGTTGGGACGCCCGCTTGTCCGCTGCTGCCGGCGAACCGAGGCCGTGGTCACGCCGAGACTTCTTGCTGACGCCGAATCAAGGTGAGGAACGCGGCATCCAGGTCGTCCGTGCCGGCCAACGCCTTTACTGCGTCGGGTGTGTCGTCGGCGAGCAAGCCTCCGCCGCGCAGTAGGAGCAGATGGTCGCATCGGTTCGCCTCGTCCATCACGTGGCTGGACACGATGACCGTGACCCCGGCGTTTGCCCTCTCGCGCAACGAGTCCCAGAGTTCCTCGCGCAACACGGGGTCCTGGCCCACGGTCGGCTCGTCCAGGACGAGTACCTGCGGCGAGCCGACCAGGGCACAGGCCAGGCTCGCCCGTGACCGCTGGCCGCCCGACAGGGTGCCGACCAGTTGGTCGGCGGCGGCTCCCAGTCCGACTTCTTCGACCGCATCGCGGGCCGCACTCCGGCGTGCCGCTGCGCGCCTGGACCGCCCCATCCCGGCTCCGGTGATCACGAGAGCGGCGAAGTAACGGGCATTCTCGCTGACGGTGAGGTCAGGGTAGACCGACGGTGCCTGCGAGACGTAGCCGAGCCGACGTCTGATCCAGGCCGAGCCGGCGGGCTCGTCCAGCACCCTGACGGAACCGCTGACGACCTTCTGTACGCCGACGATGCTGCGGATCAAGGTGGACTTCCCGGCGCCCGACGGCCCGAGCAGCCCGGTGATGCCTCCCTGCGCCATCTGGCAAGAGAGACCGTCGAGGATTCGGCGGCGGCCACGTTCCACGGTCAACGCGTCGACGACAACTGCCGGGTTCATCTGCGACTCCTCGCCAGAAGGAATTCATCCCTTGATGACTTCATCATGGCGACCGTCCGATAGGAAGTCAACAGTTGATGAATAACCGATTCATCTTCCTGATCGCCCGGCCGGATAGCCTGACACCCATGTCGCGCAGCGTGTACATCGCATCGCCCGAAGGCGAATCCGGGAAGTCCACGGTTGCCCTCGGGTTGCTCTATCTGCTGAGCCGGCAGGTGGGCCGGGTCGGCATCTTCCGGCCGGTGACCGAGTCGAGCGACCACGCCGACCGCGTTGTCGAGTTGTTGATTGCGCAGCCGGTCGTCGAGCAGGCGTACGCGGATGCCGTCGGGGTCAGCTACCACGTCATGCACGCCGATCCCGAGGCGGCGCTGTCGGAGATCGTTCGCCAGTTCCACGAGCTCGGCAGCCGGTACGACGTGTTGCTGGTTCTGGGCAGCGATTACACCGACGTGTCCACCCCGACCGAACTGGCCTTCAACGCGAAGGTGGCGGCCAACCTCGGATCGCCGGTGGTGCTGGTGGTCCACGGCCGCGGTCGGGCGCCGGAACAGGTCCGGATGGCCGCAGAGTTCGCCATGATCGAGCTGGCCGCCGCGCACGCCCACCCGGTGGCCCTGATCGCCAACCGGGTCACCCCCGAGGATCTCGAGGCCGTCCGCGCCGAACTCGGTCGTGGGCCGGGCCTGCCGGTGGCGGTGATCCCCGAGGTGCCGTTGCTGTTCGCGCCGACCGTCGCCGCGCTGCTCGAGGCCTGCGACGGTCACCTGGTCCGCGGCAATCCGGAGTGGCTGGAACGGGAGGCGCTGGGTTTCGTGGTGGCCGCGATGTCGTTGCCCAACGTACTGATCCGGCTGCACGAGGACATCACGGTGATCGCGCCAGGCGACCGATCCGATCTGTTGCCGGGTTTGGTGATGGCCCACCAGTCGGGCACCTTCCCCCATCTGTCGGCCATCGTGCTGACCGGCGGGTACCAGCCGCCGGAGCCGGTGGCCAGGCTGATCGACGGCGTCCAGCAGGATCTGCCCATCATCATCACCGAGCTGGGAACATTCGACACCGCAATGGTTCTGCACAGCACCCGCGGGCAGTTGACCGCCGGTTCGCGGGTGAAGATCGAGACCGCGCTGCGGGTGTTCAACGAATCGGTCGACGGCGACGCGTTGCTCCAGGCGATCGACGTCGGCGGTGGGGACGCCATCACGCCATTGATGTTCCAGTTCCGGTTGATCGAGCGCGCCCGATCCGGCCGTCGCCACGTGGTGCTCCCCGAGGGGGAGGACGAGCGCATCCTGCGAGCGACCGCCAGCCTGCTGCGTCTCGGGGTCGCCGAGCTGACCCTGCTGGGGGACGAGAAATCGATCCGCGCCAAGGCCTCCGCTCTCGGGCTGGATATCGGTGCAGCGCACATCGTCTCGCCGAACGATCCCGGATCGGTCGAGCGGTTTGCCGCCGAGTACGCGAAATTGCGGGCAGCCAAGGGCATGACGATCGAGAAGGCCCGTGGCATCGTCACGGACGTCTCGTATTTCGGCACCATGATGGTCCACCTGGGACTGGCCGACGGCATGGTCTCCGGCGCGACTCACACCACCGCACACACCATCAAGCCGTCATTCGAGATCATCAAGACCGTGCCTGGCACGGCCATCGTTTCCAGTGTCTTCCTGATGTGCCTGGCCGACCGGGTTCTCGTCTACGGCGACTGTGCGGTGAACCCCGACCCGAATGCGGAGCAGCTGGCTGACATCGCCATCTCGTCCGCGACCACTGCGGCGCAATTCGGCGTCGAGCCGAGGGTGGCGATGTTGTCCTACTCGACGGGGTCATCCGGCGCCGGTGCTGACGTGGACAAAGTAAGGGGAGCAACAGATATCGTGCGAGCCTTGCGCCCCGACCTGCTGGTGGAAGGGCCCATCCAGTACGACGCGGCGGTCGACCAGGACGTGGCCGCGACCAAGCTCCCCGACTCACTGGTCGCCGGGAAGGCGACCGTACTGATCTTTCCGGACCTCAATACCGGGAACAACACCTACAAAGCGGTGCAGCGCAGCGCCGGCGCGGTGGCCATCGGTCCGGTGTTGCAGGGACTCAACCGGCCGGTCAACGATCTTTCGCGCGGCGCGTTGGTGGTCGACATCGTCAATACCGTTGCCATTACTGCGATTCAGGCCCAGGAATCGCCGGCCGGGGCGGACCGATGACCACCGTCCTGGTCATCAACTCGGGCTCGTCGTCGATGAAGTACCAGCTGGTGGAGGTCGAATCCGGTCGGGCGCTGGCGACGGGCATCGTCGAGCGGATCGGCGACGACGGCGCCAGGGCGGTCCACGAGTCCGGGGGAGTCAAGTCGGAGCACGTCGGGCAGATCGCCGATCACGCCGCAGCTCTGGAGGTGATGCGGCAGCTTTTCGTCGATTCGGGAAAACCGTTGGACGCCGAGCGCCTGACTGCCGTCGGGCATCGGGTGGTACACGGAGGTTCGTTGTTCGGTGACCCGGTGCTGGTCGATAGCACGGTGCTGCAACAGATTCGGGATCTCTCGGTGTTGGCTCCGCTGCACAATCCGGCCAACGCCGACGGCATCGAGCAAGCCATGCATGCGTTTCCGGACACGCCCCAGGTCGCGGTCTTCGATACCGCGTTCTTCCGGACTCTGCCGGCCGCCGCCTACACCTACGCGATCGACCGCGAAGTCGCGGCTGCGCAACAGGTCCGGCGCTACGGATTTCACGGCACGTCGCACCAGTACGTGTCGAAGCAGGTGGCGGCGGTGCTCGGCCGGGATCCGGGCGAGCTGAACCAGATCGTCCTGCATCTGGGCAACGGCGCATCGGCCTCGGCAATCCGAGGCGGCGTGGCCGTGGAAACCTCGATGGGTCTGACGCCGCTCGAGGGCCTGGTGATGGGGACACGTAGCGGTGACATCGATCCCGGTGCGCTGCTGCACCTCCTACGTGCCGGGGGCCTGGACGTGGACGAACTCGACGCCTTGCTCAACCGGAGGTCGGGCCTGCTGGGACTGTCCGGCGTCAACGACTTCCGCGACCTGGGCGGGCTGATCGAGGCCGGGGACGAGCACGCCAAGCTGGCCTTGGATGTCTACTGCCATCGGGTGCGGAAGTACATCGGTGCCTACCTGGCCGTGCTCGGCGGCGCTGACGTCATCACCTTCACCGCCGGCGTGGGCGAGAACGCGTCTACGGTCCGGGCGCAGATCCTGACCGGGCTCTCCGGCCTGGGCATCTCGGTGGACGAGGCACGGAACGCTGCGCGTTCGAGCGAACCGAGGGTGATCTCGCCCGATGGCTCGCCGGTCACAGTGATGGTGGTGCCGACCAACGAGGAGCTGGCTATCGCGAGGGCCGCGGCATCACTCGTGGTTGGTAACCAGCCGGGCGGTTTGGGCGTCCTGGCACTCGGGCACCGCTGATAGCGTCGTGAATCGTCGTCAAATCCCCTGGAGGTCATCATGTCTCTCGATCGCCCCGTTGCGCCCGATCCGTACGAGCTGCTCCCCGCCGTCGGCTCGTTCGCGGTCACCAGCTCCGACGTCCAGGACGGACAGCCGGCCGCGGACACCTACGCCGGCGGCCACGGCAACCAGTCTCCGCAGCTGAGCTGGTCGGGATTCCCGGAAGGAACCCGGAGTTTTGCCGTCACCTGCTACGACCCGGATGCGCCCACCCCGAGCGGGTTCTGGCACTGGGCGGTGGCCGGTATCCCGGCCGACGTCAGCGAGCTGGCCCAGGGCGCCGGCGACGGAACGGGTCTGCCCGCGGGCGCCATCCAGTTGCGCAATGACGCCGGGCCAGGCGGGCTACACCGGCCCGATGCCGCCGCCGGGCGACCGCGCCCACCGTTACTACTTCGTGGTGCATGCGGTCGACGTGGCCGCCCTCGAGATCGACGAAAGCGCCAGCCCGGCCTACCTGTCGTTCAATCTGGTCTTTCACACTCTGGCCCGCGCCATCCTGGTCCCGACCTATCAGGTGCCCGGCTGAGCTTCCGGGTGACTGCCTCCGCTTCGGGACCCGGCGCGGACGGCCGGGGGATTTGCCGGCACTGCGGTGTTGAAGTGCGGGAATGGCCGGATTAACTCGGCCGAAAAAAGCCAGGCGTACCGTCGGAGAACGTGCGAACCACACCACCAGAAAACCTTTCCACCACGGTCGGCCAGCTCCGCGCCTCCGGTCATCAGCTGCTCGGGGTCAAGGCGGAAATCCGCAAGAATCTTTTGGCCGATCTGCGCGCCGGCCGGGACCCCTGGGTCGGCATCGTGGGCTTCGGAAACACCGTGCTGCCGCAGCTGGAACGTGCGTTGATCGCCGGTCACGACATCGTCCTGCTCGGCGAGCGGGGCCAGGGCAAAACGCGGCTGCTGCGAAGCCTGACCAACCTGCTCGACGAATGGACCCCGGTCATCGAGGGTTCCGAACTCGGCGAGCATCCCTACGAACCGATCACCACCGAATCGATTCGGCGGGCGGCTGAACTCGGTGACGACCTGCCGGTGGCCTGGAAGCACCGCAGCGAGCGGTACACCGAGAAGCTGGCCACGCCGGATACCGCGGTCGCCGACTTGATCGGCGACGTCGACCCCGTCAAGGTCGCCCAGGGCCGGTCGCTCGGCGACCCCGAAACGATCCACTTCGGCTTGGTGCCGCGCGCACACCGCGGCATCGTGGCCATCAACGAACTGCCCGACCTGGCCGAACGCATCCAGGTTGCGCTGCTCAACGTGATGGAGGAACGCGACATCCAGGTGCGCGGTTACACCCTGCGACTGCCCCTGGACGTGCTGATGGTGGCTTCGGCCAATCCGGAGGACTACACCAACCGCGGGCGCATCATCACGCCGCTCAAGGATCGCTTCGGCGCCGAAGTGCGGACCCACTACCCGCTCCGGTTGGCCGATGAGGTCGCGCTCATCGAGCAGGAGGCCGACCTGGTCGCCGACGTGCCCGCGCACCTGCTCGAGATCATCGGTCGGTTCACCCGCCTTCTGCGCGAATCCACCGCCATCGACCAGGGCTCCGGCGTCTCCGCCCGGTTCTCGGTGGCAGCTGCGGAAACCGTTGCGGCCGCTGCCCTCCGGCGGGCGGCACTGACCGACGAGAACCGGGCGGCCGCCCGCCCGATCGACCTGCAATCGGTGCTCTCGGTGCTGCGCGGGAAGCTGGAATTCGCCACCGGCGAGGAGGGTCGCGAGGAGGAGATCCTCGAGCACCTGCTGCGTCGCGCGACCGCCGAGACCGCCCGGGCCAGGCTGCGGGGAGTGGACCTGACGCCACTGGCCGAGGCGGTGACCCAGCACCCGCTGCGCACCGGCGACCGAGTCCCCGCCGTCGATGTCGTCGCGGCGCTGCCGAACGTGGCTGTGTTGACCGTGATCGCCCAGCGGCTGGGTGCCGAAGGTACCGAGGATCCCGGCCCGATGGCCTCGGCGGCCGAGCTGGCCCTGGAACTGCTGTTCCTGACCCGAAAGCTGGCCAAGGCGCCGAGCGATGACGGGGACACGGTCAGCTATGGCTGATTCCCGGTACCAGCGCAGGGATGAATACCTCTACGGCCCGTTCGTCGATGGTCCGGACCCGTTGGCCCCGCCGGTGGACCTACGGGCCGCGCTGGACAAGATCGGCAAGGACGTCATGGAGGGCAGCTCCCCGCAGCAGGCCCTGCGTGAGCTGATGCGACAGGGGATGAAGAATCGCCGCGGGCTCGACGATCTGGCCCGCAAGATCTGGCAGAAGCGGCGGGATTTGCAGCGGGACAACAGGTTGGACGGCACCCTGCAGGAAGTGCGGGAGCTGCTGGAGAGGGCGCTCGAGCAGGAGCGGGACACGTTGGGCCGCATGCAGAATTCCGACGATGCCCGGTTCAAGGAGATGGAACTCGACACGCTGCCGGGCGACACCGGCGGGGCCGTCCGAGAACTGGGCAAGTACGACTGGCAGTCGAGCGAGGCGCGCCAGACGTTCCAGCAGATCCAGGATCTGCTCGGCAAGGAGATGCTGGACCAGCGGTTCGCCGGGATGAAGCAGGCGCTGGAGCAGGCGACACCTGAGGACACCGAGCGCATTCGGGAGATGCTGGACGATCTCAACTCGCTGCTGGCCGCTCATGCCCAGGGCGCCGACACCGGCCAGCAGTTCCAGGACTTCATGGCCAAGCACGGCGAATATTTCCCGGAGCAGCCGCAGACCGTCGACGAACTGATCGACCTGCTGGCCGCGAGAGCGGCTGCGGCCCAGCGAATGCTGCAATCGATGACAGCGGAGCAGCGGGCCGAGCTCGCCGAACTGTCGCAACAGGCCTTCGGCGATCCACGGCTCGCGCAGTCGCTTTCCCAGTTGGATGCTGCGCTGCAGGGCCTACGCCCGGGCGAGGATTGGTCCGGCTCCGGCCGGTTCAACGGCGATTCGCCGATGGGACTCGGCGAAGGCACCAGGGCGTTGGAGGAGCTCGGCCGGTTGGATGCCTTGTCCGAGCAGCTGTCCCAGAGCTACCCCGGGGCGCGACTGGACGACATCGACCTCGATGCGCTGGGTGAGGCGCTCGGCGAACAGGCCATGATGGACGTTCGTGACCTGGCCGATCTGGAGCGCGAGCTTCGCGATCGCGGAGTGTTCGATCGGGCCGACGATGGATCATTGCGGCTGTCTCCCAAGGCAATCCGACGGCTCGGTGAGTCGGCGCTGCGTGATGTCGCCGATCAGGTCTCGGCCCGTCGTGGCGAACGGGAGACCCGGCGATCCGGGGCGGCGGGTGAACCAACCGGTTCGACCCGGCCGTGGGCGTTCGGCGACACCCAGGCCTGGAGCGTGCCGCGCACGCTGCTCAACGCCCAGCTGCGTCGGGCCGGTGGGGACGAGAACCTGCTGGACGTCAGCGATGTCGAGGTGATCGAGACCGAGCAGCGCAGTCGCGCGGTGGTAGCACTGTGCGTCGACACCTCCTGGTCGATGGTGCAGGACGGTCGCTGGGTCCCGATGAAACGGACCGCGTTGGCGCTGCATCAGTTGATCTCGACCAGATTCCGCGGAGATGACCTGCAGCTCATCACCTTCGGTCGCCGAGCGGAGAAGGTCGAACTCGCCGACCTCGTCGGGTTGGAGGGTGCCTACGTGCAGGGCACCAACCTGCACCACGCGCTGATGTTGGCCGGGGAGCACCTGCGGTCCCAACCGGATGCGATGCCGGTCGTGCTGGTGGTCACCGACGGCGAGCCGACGGCCCATCTGGAGCCGGACGGCGAGTTCGCGTTCTCCTACCCGCCCGACCCGCGAACGGTGCGAGCCACTCTCGTCGAGTTGGACAAGCTGGCCGGCCGTCGGGCCGCGATCAGCTTCTTCATCCTCGGCGACGACCCCCGCCTGGCGTCCTTCATGGACTCGCTCGCGCGGCGCTGTGGCGGCCGCGTCATCGCGCCCGATCTCGACGGCCTCGGCGCCGAAGTCGTCGCCGACTACCTCAAGACGCGCCGATGACCGTCGCCGGGCTGCATCCTCGAGGCGGGGCCGACCGCTGGCGGTCCGACCCCGAGCACTGGTAGCCCGACGCCCCACTACTGGTATGACGTCGTCGCACTCGTAGCACCGTTGACAGTGCTACAGCAGGGCCCAGGTGCTACAGCAGGGCCGAGGTGCTACGAGTCGCGCGGGGCGACGATGACCGGGGCCGTCTAGCGAGCGTCTTTCTTGGCCTGCCGGCGGGCGCCCTTGGCCTGGGTCGATGCGGCCCGCTTCTTGCGATCCGGGGTCCGTTGCACGGCCGGCGTCCGGCCTGCGCCGACGCCCTTGGCCTTGCCTGCCGCCCGACCCGGGCCGGCGGTGGCCTTGCCGGCCACGGACAACCGTTGGGCCTTCAGTTCGGCCGCGCTGGCCCGCGCCGCGGCCGCGAGGCGGCGGCTGACCCTGGCCAATGCATCCTCGAATACCTCGGCCTTGCCGGCACTGCGGGTGTTCTTCGGCCGGGCGATGCCGCGTCCGCCCTTCGCGGCGACCTTGGCGCTGGCCTTCCGCCGATACAGCTTGACGTACTTGTTCCGGGCCCGTCGGATCCGCCGATGTAACTTGACCAGGCCGTCTTCGTCCAGTTCCTTCAGCTGGGCCAATTTGGTCTCGCGGACCAGGTTTGACTCCTCCTCGGTCAGGGAGTTCAACAGTGCGCTCATCATGTGCTCCGATGCAGGTACCTCGCGGAAAGACTGAGACGCAAACCCTATGCCAACCGGGCAGGGAACCCGCCGGTGGCCACCGGCGACCACCGGATTGGAGTCAATCGCAGCAGCGACTTGCCCTGCAACACCATGGCCTGCCGGTACTCGTCCCAATCGGGATGCTCGCCGGCGATGCTGCGGAAGTACTCGACCAACGGCTCGACCGCTTCGGGAATGTCGAGAACTTCGGCTGCGCAGTCGATCTGCACCCACGGGCCGCCGAAGTCGTCGGACAGCACCAGCGCGGACGCTTTGGGCCGCCGGCGCGCATTGTGCACCTTGGCCCGCTCCGGATAGGACGCAATGACGAGCCGACCCGCGGAGTCAACTCCGCCGGTCACCGGTGAACTCTGGAAACCACCGTCGGACCGCCAGGTGCTGACGATCATGTGGTGTCGAGGCCGGACGAATTCGAGCAGGGCATCGAGATCAACGTCGGTGTTGGTGGCGATGGTGCGGCCCATGTCGCGTCAGCCTTCGTGATGCTCGGTGCCGTCGACGACGGCGGCCGGGACGGACGCGGCCTGGGCCACCGCTTCGGTGACCGGATGCCGTCCCGAGACGAGGTCGAGGGACAGTCCGGCGGTGCGTGGTTCGTCGAGCACGGCAACCAGGACCGCGGCGACGTCTTCCCGCGGGACCGAACCACGGCCGACCCGCGTGGACAGCGTGACGTGACCGCTGCCGGAAGCGTCGGTCAGCGCGCCGGGTCGCACCACCGTCCAGTCGAGGTCACGGGCACGCAGATCCTCGTCGGCCGCCTGCTTGGCCGACATGTAGGCGGCGAAGACCGGGTCGTGGTCGGGCTGAGCTCCGGCGTCTGCCCCGATGGCGGACACCAGGACGTAGCGCCGAATGCCGGCGAGGATGGCCGCGTCAGCAAGCAGTGCCGCGCCCGCCCGGTCCACGCTGTCCTTGCGTTCTGCCGTACTCCCCGGGCCGGCGCCGGCCGCGAAGATCACCGCGTCGGCTCCGTTGAGATGTTCAGAAAGAGTTGCGGCGCTGGTGTTCTCCAGGTCGACAACAACTGGATGTGCGCCCACCGCGATGAGATCCGCCTCTTGGGCCTGGTTCCGAATCAGCCCCACGGGGTGATCTCCGCGTTCGGACAGCAACCTTTCGACGTGCAATGCGATTTTTCCGTGGCCACCTGCAATGACAACCTTCATCACTCCACGGTACTCACCCCGTATTCCTGCCGATCACGGGTTCCCGGTCGCCTAGGATTGCGCTGTGCCGCCGAAGCGAAATCCCAGGACCGGAAAGCCACCGTCCCCGAAGGTCGATCGGGCCATCGCCGTGGTCATCTGGGTCATCACCGGGCTCATCACCGGTGTGGCGCTGTCCATCTTCCTCAACGGCGGCTGGATCTGGCTGGTGGTCGGACTGGTGATCGGCCTGCTGCTGGCCTTCTTCCTGACCAAGCCGGAACAGGAAATCGAGGAGGACTGACCTCCCGTTGGGTCAGGCGTAGCGTCGAGGAGGCACAGGTTCCTTCGACGAAACGGATTCAACATGGCCACGGCGACCTGGAACGGCACCATCATCGCGCAGAGTGACAGCACCGAGATGGTGGAGGGAAACCACTACTTTCCGCTCGCTTCGGTCAACTCGGCCTACCTCAAGCCCTCCGCCACCCAGTCGGTCTGTCCTTGGAAGGGCACAGCGTCGTACTACTCATTGGACGTCGACGGCCAGCAGAACCCGGACGCGGCCTGGTACTACCCGCAACCCAAGGACGCCGCGGCGCAGATCAAAGATCACGTCGCGTTCTGGAAGGGCGTCACCGTCACCGACTGAGCGACCGCACGGGTTACTCCTCAGATCAGGACCGGGACGCTCGAGAGCGCCGAGGCCAGCTCGGTGTCCGAGAGTCCGGAGTCGACCATGGCCCCGGTCAGGTAGGCGTCGTAAGCAGCCAGGTCCAGCAGGCCGTGACCACACAGCGCAGTGACGATGACCTTCTCCTCGCCGGATTCCTTGCAGGCCAGTGCTTCCCGGATGGTGGCTGCGAGGGCGTGGGTCGGCTCCGGAGCCGGGACGATACCTTCCGTGCGGGCGAACTGGATGGCCGCAGCGAAGCACTCGGTTTGGTCGATGGCGATGGCTTCCATCAGGCCGAGCTCGTAGATGTGCGAGATCAACGGCGCCATCCCGTGATAACGCAGACCGCCGGCATGGATCGGGTCGGGCACGAAATCGTGGCCGAGGGTGTGCATCTTCATCAACGGCGTGAAGCCGGCGGTGTCACCGAAGTCGTAACGGTACTCACCCCGGGTGAGCGACGGGCAGGACGCCGGTTCCACCGCCCTGATCACCGGTGACTGGCGGCCGGCCATCTTCTCCCGCAGGAACGGGAAGGCCAGCCCGCCGAAGTTCGACCCGCCGCCGGTGCAGCCGACCACCAGATCTGCGCCGGTCTCGCCGGCTTTGGCCAACTGGAGCAGCGCCTCCTCGCCGATGATCGTCTGGTGCAGCAGCACGTGGTTGAGCACCGAACCCAGCGCGTACTTGGTGTCGTCGCGGCCGGCGGCCACCTCGACGGCTTCGGAGATAGCAATGCCGAGCGAGCCCGAGTGCCCTTTCGGATAGGTCCGGCCGGCATTCGTCAGTTGTGATGGCGACCGGTGCACCGTGCCGCCGAAGGTCTCGATCAGCGAGCGCCGGTACGGCTTGGCGTCGTACGAGGCGCCGACCTGCCACACCTCGCAGTCCACGCCGAACAGCGAGCACGCGAAGGCCAGGGCCGTGCCCCACTGGCCGGCGCCCGTTTCGGTGGTCAGCTTCTTCACGCCGGCCTTGGCGTTGTAGTAGACCTGCGGCACGGCGGTATTGGGCTTGTGTGATCCCGCCGGCGAAACGCCCTCGTACTTGTAGTAGATCCGGGCGGGCGTGCCCAAGGCCTTCTCCAGGCGGTGGGCTCGGTAGAGCGGTGATGGTCGCCACAGCCGATAGATGTCGAGCACCTCGTCCGGGATGTCGATGTACCGGTCGGTCGAGACCTCCTGCAGGATCAGGTCCATCGGAAACAGCGGGGCCAGGTCGTCGGGCCCTACCGGCTGGTGCGTTCCCGGGTGCAGCGGGGGCGGAGGCGGCGACGGGAGGTCGGGAATGATGTTGTACCAACGGGTTGGCATCTCGTCCTCGTCCAGCAGGTACTTGTGCTGCAGTGCCATCTTCCGATCCTCCTCGTCGAGGCCCTCGCCGATCCAAGGGTGTTGCGGAAGGGTATCGGGTGCTGTTCTTCCGCGGGTACGGACACCGATGCCCGGTCAGTTCGCGGTGATCGGCGGAACGTTTGTGCCGACAGCGGTGGGGAGATCCTGGCCCGGGCAGCGGGCGAGAACATTCGCCATCGCGCTCCGCTCGGCCGCCGTCACCCAGAGCGAGTAGTTGGTCTTGACCGCAATCTGTCTGGCCACATAGGTACAGCGGAAGGACTTCACCGGGGGGAGCCAGGTCGCCGCATCGCCGGCGCCCTTGGATTCATTGGTGGGTCCGTCGACCGCCATCAACTCGAGTGGATCGCCGGCCAGGTTCTGCCGCTGCTCCGCCGACAGCGACTGAGCTCCTTTCTGCCACGCGTCGGAGAGCGCGACGACGTGATCGATCTGTACCTGCACGCTGGTCTTCACTCCGCGAACGAAGTCGATGATCTTGCCCGAGTACGGATCGTGCAGGGTGCCGGTGGCGACTGTGCAGCCGTGCGAGCCCGGCTTGAGCGCAATCGAGGTGAGGTCGCGGCGGAGGATGTCGTTTCGGGTGTCGCAGCCGTTGTGCCCACCGTTCACCGATACGTCGTCGGTCCAGGTTTCGCCGAACTGGCCCCGTTTGTAACCGGTTTTCGGGGCGCGGCCCTTGACCGGCAGCCTGGCCAGCGCACGCAGCGCCCCACCCGGGCTCACCGCGGGGCTCGTAGATGCTGAACTCTTCGTGGTGGTTGTCTGCGGCGCGGTTATCCGAAGTGGCGATGCCGCAGTCGACGTCAGGGTCGCTGTCGGCTGTCCAGCCGTGGCCGGCGCTTCGGTGGGGCCTGTTTCTGCTGCGGTCGTCGTGAGCGATGTCGCTGACGCTGACGCTGACGCGGTCGAGAACGGGGTCGAGGCCGCAGACGGAGCGGTAGTCGGTGTACCGACAGGATCGGGTGCGACAGCCGGGGTGGTACAGGCCACCAGGACCGATGCGACGCCGACCGCGCTGCACCACCTGATGACCGTCACCGGAATGTGCACAGCTGCAGCCTGTCAGACGGCCTGGGCTCCGTCACGATCTCGAGCGAGCGCGCCGTGGCGCACATGCAACCGTTCGCGGGCCGGTTACGTCATGGGCAAAGATCCATGGAGCGTGTTCCAAAGAGAGGACCGAGATGACGGGAAGCCCACGCCTGCGGCGAGCTCGTCGACTGACCACGGTGCTCGTGCTCGTGCTCGTGGTCGTGCTCGCGTCCGCTTGCGGTACGCAGAGCGGCCGCTCCGCCTCGCCGATCGTTGGGAGCAACTCGACGACTTCGCTCGTCCCGGCTGAGACGTCGGCCTGGCTGGCGCCGACGAGGGTAGCGCCGGGTGTGACGCCGCCGGCCACGTCGACGGCAGCTTCGAAAGCCGCCGGGCAAAACCCGGATCAGCTGACCAAGACCGAATGGCTGCTGACCTCGATCACCTCAGCCGGGAAGACGATTCCGGTGCCGGCGGCCATGGATGCCACCCTCGCTCTCGACGGCGTCGGCGCCCTGGCCATCGACGACGGGTGCAACGATTCCGGCGGCCCGGTGGCCGTCTCACCCAGTCAGATCCAGATCACCCAGATGAGTTCGACTGCGGTCGGCTGCAACAACTACCAGCAGATCCGGGCCGTTTTCCCATACGACCTGAGGGGGAATGTCGGCTGGGCGGTGCGAAACGGCACCTTGATCTTGACCAGCCCAACGGGCACCCGGTTCTCGTTCGTCGTCCGGCGATCCGTCTACCCGTCTGATCGCCCCGGCCGGGATGTCAAGGTCCTCGCCCAGGGCACCAGGGGCGCAGCGACTTATCGCTTCTACTACCAGCCGAGCAAGACGGGCGTCGCCCTCACTCTGGAGTCACGCCGGGCACCCGGCACCGACTGGGGAAGCTCCGGCCAGTACCGCCAGTTCACCGACAAGCTGTATCCGGCCGATCCCGGCGACGCGTCCGGAGCAACGATCGGCGGTGCCGACTTCCTCTTCGTAATCAGTGACGAGCGAACGGCCCGGGTGACCATCACCCCCGCGCACGGCGAGGCGGTCGAAGTGCACCACTACCTGCGCGAAGACACCGGGCAGTTCACCATCTTCGGGTCTTTCGTCGGCAAGCAGAATCGGGACTCGATGATCACGCTGTACGACACCGATGGAAAGGTCATCGGCAAGCCGTACCCCTGGCGTTGGTGACGGCGGCGTCGACCATCGCGGTGGGGGAGAATGCATCCGTGTACATCCCCTCCCATTTTGAGCCGCCGGATGACGATTCGGTGGGCACCCTGCTCGCTGAGCACGGCGCGGCCGATCTGATCACGGTGACCGAGCAGGGAATGCTGGCCACCCCGCTACCGCTGATCTACCTGCCGCCCAGGATCGATAACCCGACCCGACCTTTCGGAACGCTCATCGGACACGTGGCGCGGAACAACGACCAGTGGCGGCTGCCGGCGATCGGTGAAGCGCTGGCGATCGTTCGCGGCGACGACGCGTACATCACCCCCAGCTGGTATGCGGCCAAGACCGAGCACGGCCGGGTGGTGCCAACCTGGAACTACATCACCGCCCATGTCTACGGCGAACTGATCGTGCACGACGACCCGGAGTGGGTTGAGTCGATGGTGCGCCAGTTGACGGCCAAACACGAAGGAAGGCGGGCGAAGCCTTGGTCGGTCGACGATGCCCCGGCGACCTACATCAACGGGCAGCTGCGGGCGATCGTCGGCCTCGAACTGGTCATCAGCCGGATCCAGGCCAAGTACAAGCTCGGACAGAACAGATCTGCGGATGATATCCGTGGCGTGGTAACCGGTCTGACCGAATCGGGTCGTACCGACCTGGCCGAGCAGACCGAAATGGCGAGCGAGGCCAAACTGGGTTCGGCTCAAGTCCCGAGCGGTTCAGCTCAAATCCCCAACTGAGCCCGGACGAAACGCCCGGCGTCTGCGGACCATCGGTGCTGTAACGACGAGAAGACGTCGAATGCACTGCGCCCCGGCCATTGTGGCGGCAGCAGCGCGGCCGGGAGGCCCGGGTCGATTCGCGGAAATTGCCGCCAGCTGTCAACCAAGCGCAGATAGTTCGCCATGGCCAGCGGGCGCTCGAGGGCTGAGTAACGTTGTGCGACAAAAGGTTCCCAGTTCGCCAGGAATTCGCCGTACAGGCGGGACAGCAGATCCAGGTCCCACCAACGTGCGACGTCGGGCTCCAGGGCGTGCCCGGTGAACCAGCTGACGTAGGCATCCAGCCCGCAGTCGACGATGTGCAGCCGGGCCCGTTCGGTCAATGTCGCGGGGGCAACCCAGACCCCGGCGCTGACCGTACCGAAACCGAGCCAGGTCAACTGGCTTCGTAACCGGTGCCGCTCCGACCGGGCGTGTTCCGGAACCGAGAAGACGGCCAGTACCCAGCCGTCCGACTCGGCGGCCTCGCCGAACCGGAATATTCTGCCGTCCCCGAGAGCCAGATCAGCCAGGCCCTCGGCAGTCAGCCGGTAGCCGGCCCGATCGGCCCGGCGATCCGCGGCCAGAAATCCTCGGGACTTCAGACGCACCAGCGCTTGTCGAACCGCAGTTGGCACCTGACCGGCGACTTCCAACAGCTTGATGAGGTCGGCGACCGCGATCCAGCCGCCGATGTCACGCAGATACAGGCCCGCGAACGTCACGATGAGCGAGCCGGGCGACGAAGCGCCAAGCCTGGGCTCCGCCGTCTCGATCCGCGACATCAGCGGGAGATGTCCCTGATCACGGCCATCGCGTCCCAGAGTGAGGTGAAGGTCATCGGCAGCGGGGAGAGCCCGAGCCGAATCGCGTTCGGAGCCCGGAAATCGGGCAGCACGCCGAGTGACGTCAGCTGTGCGCACAGCTCGCGGGCATCGGCCCGGGTGATGCTCACGTGTCCGCCGCGGCGAGCACTGTCCCGGGGCGAGCCGAGGCCAAATCCCAATGGCGTCAACCACTCGTCGGTGAGGGCCACCGCAAGTTCCGTGAGCGTCACGATCTTCGCCCGGATCGCGTCGATCCCGGCCTCGGCAATGACTTTGGCGCCCTCGCGGACGGCCAGAATGCCGAGCACGGCGGGCGTGCCGGAGATCATCGATCGAATCCCGTCCGCCGGCACGTAGCCCTGTTCCATCTCGAACGAATCCCGCCGCCCTAGCCAACCCCAGATCGGCTGATCCAGCCGAGCGTGGTGCGCGGCATTCACATAGCTGAAGGCCGGCGCACCTGGTCCGGCCCCGACGAATTTGTAGGTGCAGCCGACCGCAAAATCAACCTCCCACGCGTCGAGCGAGATCGGCACAGAACCGACCGAATGGCACAGGTCCCAGACGACCAGGGCGCCGAACTCGTGTGCCACCGTCGTGATCGCCGCCGCGTCGGCGAGATACCCGGAGTGGTAAGCGATGTGGCTCAAAGTGACGACGGCCACGTCGTCGTCCAGTACGGCCCGCACGTCGTCGACGCTGATTCCGCCGCAATCGGTACCGGTGAGCCAGACCGCCTCCAGCCCGAGATCCTTCACCAGGGACTCGACCACGTATCTGTTGGTGGGGAAGTTATCCCGGTCGATCACGACCTTGCGGCGCCCCGGACGCAGATTGATCGCCGCGCGCAGCGCCTTGTAGAAGTTCACGGTGGTGGAATCGGCAATGACGGTTTGTCCGGCGGCGGCGCCGAGCGCGGCGGCGGCCAGTTCGTCGCCGACGGTCTCCGGCAGCTCCATCCAGCCCTCGGTCCAACCGCGGATCAATCGCCCGGCCCACTGCTCGCGGGCGAACTCGGACCAGACTTCGGCGATCGAGATGAGTGGGCGGCCAAGGGAATTGCCATCGAGATACGCGAGCACGTCGGGCGTCTGCGGAAGGTAGCGCTGCTGGAAGCCGGCCAGTGGGTCGGAAACGTCAAGCGCCATGGCCTGCTCGCGGCTGGTGTCGATCGAAAGAACCATGCTATTTCCCAATCTCGGTGCGGACGGCGTACAGCTCGGGGAAGAACGTGAGATCGAGGGCGCGCCGGAGGAAGGACACGCCCGACGACCCACCGGTGCCCTTCTTGAATCCGATCACTCGCTCAACGGTCTTGAGGTGACGGAAACGCCATGTCTGGAAGGTGTCCTCGACATCGATCAGTTCCTCGCACGTCTCGTAGACATCCCACTGTCGTTCAGGCTGCTCGTAGATGTCCACGAAGACCCTGACCAGGTCCTCGTCGAGCGTGTGCGGTGTTCGCCAGTCGCGATCGATCAACCGGGTCGGGATCGGATAGCCGCGTCGCCCGAGGAATCGGAGGAATTCGTCGTACAGGCTCGGTGCGTCCAGCGCGTCCTGCAGAATTTGCTGCTGGTCCGGAGAATGGGCGAAAATAGCAACCATCGCGGCATTCTTGTTGCCCAGCAGGAACTCCAGCAATCGGTACTGCATTGACTGGAAGCCGGACGACTTGCCGAGCACGCCCCGGAACTGGGCGTATTCGGTCGGCGTCAGCGTGGCCAGCACCGACCACTGGTCGGTCATCTGCTGCTGGATGTGCTTGACCCTGGCCAGGCGTTTCAGCGCCGGACCCAGCGAATCGGCCGCGATCAACGCCATCGCCGATCGGAGTTCGTGGATCACCAGTTTGATCCAGAGTTCGGTGGTCTGATGTTGGATGATGAACAACATCTCGTCGTGATGATCCGACAGTGGGGTCTGAGCCGACAGCAGGGTGTCGAGCTGCAGGTACGAGCCGTAATTCAGCCCGGTGAGATCCCGCTCGATGCCCTCTTCCAGCGGCCTGATGTTTCCGTGATCCATCGAACTCCCTCGAACGGTCGCGTGTGTGCAACGACAGGCATCGTATTGCGTGACGCTGACGTTCGTCAAAGCAACGCACTATCGACCGTTGCACTGGCATGGCTGCGGGTTCTACCGGGCCACCGACAGGAAGCCAAACGCGCAATTGCGAAGCCGGCTGTACGGCTGGTCCCAGCGGGGCCCGTGTCGATGGCGCTCAACGGTGGCTCGACGACTACCGAGGTGGCGCACGCGCTCTCCGGTCGGTCCGCGCTATGGGTGGTGACCAACGCCCTGAACATCGCCGCCGATCTCGCGGTACGGGCCAACATCGATCTCGTGGTCTGCGGCGGCAGCGCGCGCAGCCAGACCTATGAGTTGGTCGGCCCGCTGGCAGGGTTGACACTGGCCCACCTCAACGTCGACATCGCATTCATCGGCGTCGACGGACTGAGTGTGAACGTAGCCGTCACTTCGGTCCGGCTGCGCCCGCGAAGCCCGCGGTAGATGCGTGTCCGCAGGCAGCGCTGGGCGGTCGCTATCAGGCAGCAAATGGCCCGCCTCCTCCGGCAGCCCGTACGGTTGTTCAGGACACGGGCCCGGCGGCTGCAATCCGGCGGCCGGCCCATCCTGGCCCTGGAGGAACGGTGAAGAAAGCAGTCGTCGCGGTCCTGGGTATTACCTTGCTGCTGATCGGGATCGCCCTGCTGGTGTTGCCCGGGCCGGGGTTCCTGCTGATCGCAGGCGCTCTGGCGCTGCTGGCGACCCAGTTCGAGTGGGCGAAGAAGCCGCTGGACTACGCCAAGGACAAGGCCGAGGTCGGGATCAAGGAGGTGGCCAGCAGCAAACTGCGGACGGCGTTCGCCGTGCTGTGCGCGCTGGTTCTGGTGGGCATCGGAGTGGCCGACCTCGCCGGTGTCGACGTGCCGTGGGTGAACCGGATCTCGGCGGTGCTGCTGATCTTGTCCGGCCTGTTCCTGGTGGGCACGATGGTGTACGCGTTGCGCAGGGCCGAACAGGGATCACAGCGAGAGCCTGCCGCCGACCGCTGACGATCCTGCCCGTCATGCGATAGTTGAAGCTTCGAGTAATAACCTCTTTACCTTGCGCTGGGAGGCCGGGCGGCCCTTCGGGGCCGAGGGTCGGGCAGGAATACTTGACCGGAACGCGATCGCTGCGTCGATCGTTGATCGAAGCGAACGAGCGGCCGGCCCGGACGCCAGTCAAGGACAGAGAGGCACGTCATGAGCGTCAGTCTGAGCAAGGGTGGCAATGTCTCCCTCACGAAGGCGGCACCCAACCTCACCGCGGTGACCGTCGCTCTTGGCTGGCAGGTGCGGGCCTCGACGGGCACCGATTACGACCTCGACGCCAGCGCCCTGGCGTTGGGGGAGAACCACAAGATCCCTGGCGACGCCTACTTCGTCTTCTTCAACAATCTGCGCTCGCCCGATGGCTCGATCGAGCACCTGGGCGACAACCTCGTCGGCGGCGCGGGTGGCGACGACGAGCAGATCAACGTCGACCTGGCCGCGGTGCCGCCGAACATCGTCTCGGTCGTCTTCGCGGTTTCGATCTACGAAGCCGACCAGCGCCGTCAGTCGTTCGGCCAGGTGCGGGGCGCTTTCATCAGGGTGGTCGATCGGACCACCGGTTCGGAGTTGGCCCGCTACGACCTCACCGAAGAGGCATCCACCGAGACGGCGATGGTCTTCGGCGAGCTGTATCGGTACAACAGCGAATGGAAGTTCAGAGCCATCGGCCAGGGATATGCCTCTGGCCTCCGCGGAATTGCCCTCGACTTCGGAGTGAATGTCTAGTGTCGATCGCCCCCGCTGCCAATCACAGCACCACCCGGATCTTCGGGATCTCCGCTCTTGTCTCGCTGGCGGCGGTGGTGGCCGCCTACTTCTACGGTGGCTGGAACGCCGCTTGGCTGACCCTGATCCTGGGCGTCCTGGAGATCACTCTGTCGTTCGACAACGCAGTGGTCAACGCCAAGGTGCTCGAGCGGATGAGCGAGAAGTGGCAGCAGGCCTTCCTGACCATCGGCATCGTCATCGCCGTCTTCGGCATGCGGTTGATCTTCCCGCTCCTGGTCGTCGGCGTCACCGCTCATCTCAGTCCGTCGGAAGCCATCACGTTGGCGTTCGAGAAGGGTCCGCTGACCGACCCGAACAGCTACGCCAGCCTGCTGCAGGACGCGCACCCGCAGATCGCGGCGTTCGGCGGCATGTTCCTCCTGCTGCTGTTCCTGGACTGGATCTTCGAGGAGCGCGAGATCACCTGGTTGACCTGGTTGGAGAAGCCGCTGGCCAGGATCGGCAAACTCGACCAACTCTCCGTCATCATCGCCGCCATGGCGCTGTACTTCATCGCCGAACTGGTCGCCGAGAAGCCGGCCACGATTTTCGCCGCCGGCATTCTGGGCATTGTGACCTATTTGCTGGTCAACGGCCTCGGCGCCCTGTTCGAGGGCTACGAGGAGAGCCAGGAGGAGGCCTTCGAGCAGAAGCGTTCATCCGGGCCGACCGAACTCGCGAAGGCGGTCGGCAAGGCGGGCTTCTTCCTCTTCCTCTACCTGGAGGTGCTGGACGCTTCGTTCTCCTTCGACGGCGTCATCGGAGCCTTCGCGATCACGCCGGACCCGATCATCATTGCGCTCGGCCTCGGCCTGATCGGCGCACTGTTCGTCCGCTCGCTGACCGTCTACCTGGTCCGTAAGGGCACCCTGAACGATTACGTCTATCTCGAACACGGCGCACACTGGGCGATCGGCGCGCTGGCCGTCATCCTCTTGGTCTCGATCGGAGTGCACGTGGACGAGGTGATCACCGGACTGGTTGGCCTGCTGTTGATCATCGCGGCCTTTATCTCGAGCGTGGTGAGAAACCGACGGATAGCCGCCGAAGAGCCTGAGCCGGAACCGGTTCACGAATCCCTTCCGTAGTCCGGGGGCCGTAGTCCGGCGCACGGTCGGTCCGGTTCGTCGCTGGGCGTAGTTCGGCATATTTCTGGGCACCCTCCCCGTGAACGGGCAGACCGAACGCCTGCCGGTCGATCCAGGACTGGGAGAACAGCCGACGTGATCGTGGATGCCGCGCTCTACCGCAATGGCCGTCGTCAACAGCTCGGCCCGATGACGCTGACCGAGGCGGCAGCCAAGCGCGACGAGGGTGATTTCGTCTGGCTCGGCACCGTCGATCCCGATCCGGACGAGCTGCAGGAGATCCGCGACACGTTCGGCCTGCACGACCTGGCCGTCGAGGACGCCCAGCACTATCACCTGCGTCCCAAGGTCGAGATGTACGACGGCGGAGTGCAGTTGGTCATCTTGCGAACCGCCCGCTATGACGACGACCGGGAAGAGATCGACTTCGGCGAGATCAGCGTCTTCCTCGCCGCGGACTTCGCGATCACCGTCAGGCAAGGCGTGGCCAGTGAGCTGAAGGGCGCCCGTGCCCGACTGGAGCGGCGACCCGAGTTGTTGGAAGCGGGCAGCCAATCCGTGCTGTGGGCCGTACTGGACCAGATCGTCGACGGCTATTCGCCGGTCGTCGCCGAGGTCGAACGGGACATCGAACAACTGGAGGCCACGGTCTTCTCGCAGGCGGTCGCGCCGACGGAGCGGATTTACTTCCTCCGGCGCGAGGTGACCAACTTCTACCGCGCGGTGCACCCGTTGTTGGCGGTCATCGCCACGGTGGAACGCAACCTGCCCGAGGCGCTCGCACCGTACATCCACGACGTCCTGGACCACCTGACCCTGGTGAACGAAGAAGTTGCCGCGCAACGGGATCTGCTCACCACCGTGCTGGAGGCCAACATCGCAGTGATCTCCGTCGAGCAGACCAAGGTCAGCGTCAATCAGAACGCGACGATCGAACAACTGACCAAACTGTCGACTATCTTCCTGCCGCTGACCTTCGTCACCGGGTTTTTCGGTCAGAACTTCGGTTGGCTCGTCGACCGCATCGGCAGCTTCGAAACGTTTCTGGTCTTCGGACTCGGCGGCCTGCTCGTTCCCTGTGCGCTGCTGCTCGGGTGGTTCCGGATCAATTCCGGAGCCAGGGCGGCGGCCCTGACTTCGGTCGCGACGGAGGCTCCGCCACGGTGAGCGGTGTCGGTCAGCCGTAGCCTGCAGTAGCTACCGGAGCCGTCCATGTGAGCAGAGCGCTCACCCGGATCCGGTTCAGACGCCCGCGGTCTGCTCGACCTCTTCCGCCTGGCGATTCCATTCAGCCTTACCGGCTCGCCATCCTTCTTCGGTGACTCCGACCCGCCAGTAGCCGGAGATCGAGAGCCGCTCGCGCGGCACGCCGCGGTCGACCCGGAGCAGCTTGCGGAGATCCTTCACGAATCCCGCTTCGCCGTGGACGAAGGCATCGACCGTCGCGGCTGGGAACTCGAGCTTCTCGGCGGCTTCGACCAGTGCCTCACCGATCGGCCGGTCGCCGGCGTGGATCCAGTTGACGGCGACGCCGGCGGGCGCGCTGACCGGGATCTCCGATGCCGCATCGTGGACTTCGACGAGTACCTGACCGGTGGCATCGACCGGGAGCGCCTCGAGCGCCGCAGCGATGGCGGGTAGGGCGCTTTCGTCGCCGATGTAGAGATGGAAGTCGGCATCGATGGCCGGCGCGTACGCCCCACCCGGGCCGGAAAACAGTACTTCGTCCCCCGGTTGCGCGGATGCGGCCCAAGGCCCGGCAATACCTGCGTCTCCGTGCACCACGAAATCGATGGCCAGTTGGGCGGCTTCGGCGTCCCAACGCCGGACGGTGTACGTCCGGACCACCGGCCACTGTTCCTGGGGCAGTTCGGCACGGACGCGGTCCAGGTCGAAGGGCTGCGGATACTGGACGCCGGGCGTCAGAAACGAGAGCTTGACGTACGAGTCGGTGAAACCCCGGTGCTGAAACTGTTGCAACCCGTTGCCGCCCAAGATGACTCGGGTGAGCGTCGGGCTGAGCCGCTCGGTCCGGATGACGGTGGCCGTCTTCGGTGCTGGTCGGGTGCGCTCCCGCGGTTCGGTCATGAAGTCCCCTAGCGTCCTGGGTGTCGTCGGTGTTGTCAGCGTTGTTAGGGTGACCTTACCAGCGGCCGCCATGCCAGAGGTTCGTCGCTCCGGCAGGGGGTAGCCAGGCCAGGACGTCCTGGATCGTGGCGTCCCACAGCGCCCAGCTGTGCTCGCCCGGCCCCAATTCCGACCGGACCTCGATTCCGGCTGCCTGGACCACCCGGACGAACTGCCGGTTGGCGATGATCAGTCGGTCCTCGGTGCCACAGCCGACGAGAATCTTCGGCAACGGGCCGCTATCGGTGTCGATCCGCGCGAGCAGGGTCGAAAGATCAAGATCGGTCCGGGCGAAGGTGTCCTCCCTGCGCTGTGAACGGCGGACGAAGGTTATCCACATTCGCTTTCCCTCACCCCATGCCGAGCGCGGGACTGCTTATCGTCACAGCTGTACGTCGGCGGGCCGGCCGTCGACCGGATGTCAATCAAGGGCGGGTGTTTGGGCATGGGCCCGAAGTTTGCGGTGCGGGATGATGCGGTGAACCAGCACGCGTCCAATCTGGAGCAGTCGGAGTCTTCGATGAATGCGCAGGCGGCGGCCTTCCTGCAGGCGGTCGAGCCGTTGCAGCAGGATTGGAAGGGTTCGTCGTACGCCTCCTGGGAGGCGTTGACGGCGGCCTGGTCGGCAGCGATGGGAGAGCTGAACGCGGCACTCGCCTCGATCAAGGGGAATGTGAAGAACGCCGGCGGTCTGTACGACGCGTACGAGGCGCAGCTGACGGAGTCGCTCACATCGGCCAACGGTTCCGCCGACTGGGATGCCACCAAGTTCAGGTTCTGATTTCCCGAACTGACTTTCGCGGCAGGATTTCTTTTCGCATCACTATTTACGATCGGGGTGGTTGTGGTGTCAGGTGGCGTCTTCTCCTACAACGAGGCGACGGCAGAATCTGCCAGTGGGTCGCTGGGCTCGGTGATTGCCGGTCTGGAGTCGTCGTTGTCGGAATTGGGTGGTTTTGTGGCCAGCGTGCGCTCGTCCTGGGACGGCGATGAGCAGGCCGATTACTCGGCGGTGCAGGCAAAATGGGATTCGGCGGCCGGGACGGTGCAGGAAATCCTGTCGGCCGTCTCGAAGTCGCTGAGCACCACCACCTCCGGTGTCAGGGACATGCGCGGGCAGGTCAGAAACGCGCTCACCGCGCACTGATTCAGTCCGGCCGACGCCGCCCGGGGCCGCGGCTGGTGCCGCGCGAAGGGCGGTGCGCCCGTTCGAGACGCAGGGTAGAAAATCGTGCTGCGGGTTCTGTCGGATGGCCAGGTGGCCATTCGTCGTAGGTCGTACCGTCAACCCGAGGAGGACAACCGATGAAATACATGATGTTCGTGTGCACCGACAGCAGTCCCGACCCCTCGCCCGAGGCGCCGGGCGAGATCGAGACCTGGTTCGGCGAGATCGACGGCACCGGCAAGTGGGTGATGGGCGACCGGTTGCGGCCGGTCGCGGACGCGACCACCGTGCGCATGCGTTCCGGCGAGCTGCTGGTCACCGACGGTCCGTTCGCCGAGACCAAGGACTGGATCGCGGGTTTCGACATCCTGGAGTGTGCCGACCTGGATGAGGCGATCGAGATTGCCGCCAAACATCCGATGGCCCGCGGGGGCCGACTCGAGCTGCGACCGTTCTGGCCGATCGACGAGGGCTGAGTGACCCGACGACCTACCGATATCGCGGAGTCGCTCGCTGTCGCCATCGGCACCGAGCGACTCCGGATCGTCGCGGGGCTGATCCGGGTGACCGGCGACTGGGACCTCGCCGAGGATTGCGTCCAGGACGCCGTGGAACGAGCGCTGGCGACCTGGCCGCGGGACGGGGTGCCGGACAATCCGGCGGCCTGGCTGACCACCGCCGCCCACCGGCGGGCGCTGGACATCCTGCGGCGGCGGCGCACAGAGGCCGACAAGATGCGCCGGCTGGCGTCGCTGGCCGAGGCCGAGCAGGGGGTGCTCCCCGATCCCGAGGTCGACCCCTATCCGAACCTCTACCGCGACGACCGGTTGCGGCTGCTGTTCACCTGCTGTCACCCCGCTCTGCCGCTCGCCGGTCAGGTGGCGTTGACCCTGCGGACCGTGGGCGGCCTGACTACCGCGCAGATCGCCCAGGCCTTTCTGGTTACCGAACCCACGATGGCGCAGCGACTGCTGCGGACGCGGAACAAGATCTCGCACACCGGGATCAGCTTCAAGGTGCCGGAGTCGCACCGCATCGGGGAGCGAACGGCCGGGGTGCTGGCCGTGGTGTATCTGATCTTCAACCAGGGCTACGCGATCACCGACAGCGAGGGTTCCGACGATTTGGCCGCCGAAGCGATCCGGTTGGCCGAATTGCTGACCAGGTTGCTACCGGCCGATGACGAGGTCCAGGGGCTGACGGCGCTGCTGCTGCTGCAACACGCCCGGCGCGCAACCAGGTTCGACCCTGAGGGCGAATTGACGCCGATGCAGACGCAGGACCGGTCCCGCTGGGACCAGCAGATGGTGCGGGACGGTCTGGCCGCACTAGCGGCCGCCCGAGCAACCGGCCGGCCGGCGGGCTATTACCGACTACAGGCCGAGATCGCCGCAGAGCATGCGACCGCACGCACGGCCGAGCTGACCGACTGGCGCCGGATCGTCGCCGGCTACGACGCGTTGCTGGCCCTGCAGTCGTCACCGGTCATCGCGCTGAATCGCGCGGTGGCGCTGGGCTTTCGCGACGGTCCTGATGCCGGGCTGATCGCCCTGGAGCAGGTGGCGGGTGACTCACGGCTCACCGGGTATCACCTGCTACCGGCGGCGCGGGCGGACTTGTTGCGTCGGGCCGGTCGCCACGACGAAGCCATTGCCGCCTACCGGGATTCCCTCGAACTGGTGCATACCGATGCCGAACGCAGATTCCTCGAGCGCCGCATGGACGAGATCGCCCACCCGCTTCCTGCCGCCCGGTCCTGAAGTCGTTCGCCCTTCGAGGCCAGTCGTCGCCGCAGCCCGGGCGGCTCCGGCGACCCGAGCGGGCTTTCGTGGCTGGATCTGTCCCAGCAGCGCCTACCGTAGGAGCTGCGGCCATTCGGCCCACAGAAGTATCGACATCGGAGGACACGGTCATGGCTGCAGGCGGACAACGGCGGTCGTCCGACAAAAGCGGAGCTGGACGGACGAGCGACAAGCGGTCGACCACCGCCGGCGACCGACCGCAGCGGCGTGGTTTCAGTCAGCCCGGACGGACGAAGGTGGATCGCAACCGGGACCTGCCGGTCGAGCGGCAGATCCGGGCCCTGCTGAAGAACCCGACGCCGTCACCCCAGGAGCAGAACAGACTCTGCGAGTTGACCCGCACCAAGAGTTACCGAGCGGCGGTGGGGGTGGCGAAGCGGATGCTGGTGCCGCCGGCGGTGCCGGTCGAGCCCGACGTGGACCAGCCCCCGGTCGCGCGGCACCGCAACCAACGCTGATTCGCGCCGCTGGTTTGGGCAACGCCGACCGACACCGACATGGCGGGCAGTTTCGGGTCCGGGACGCCAGGAAATCTGCTGACAACACAATCTGATTAGGCTCCGCCTGACGAACGTGCCCGGCGGCCTGTTCGCCACTGTCCGCGACGAGCGATCGGGGCTGCCCGCCGGGGTCGGCCCGGCGAGTAGGAGCACAGCGTGACCTCCAGACGCGTCCAGATCGGCTGCGAGTTCGTCTATCGGGCGCAGGTTGACACACCGACGATCTTCCAGGTCGCACCGCTGCTGGAGGGTATCCAGGACGAGGAATTCGCCTTCGAGCCGGCGCTGGACTGGCACGAATACCGCGACATCTACGGCAATCGGTGCCAGCGCGTCGTGCTACCGGCAGGGGAGTCGCGGTTCACCTATCGGGCGTTCGTCGACGTGCCGGACGAAACCGAGGACTTCGAACTCAGCGCTCCGGAGATCGCCCCGCATGATCTGCCGGACGAGGTGCTGGTCTACATCATGCCCAGTCGCTATTGCCTGCCGGACATGCTGGGCAACGAGGCCTGGTCGCTGTTCGCCGACGTCCCGCCCGGCTACGCGAGGGTGCAGGCGGTCTGCGATCACGTCAACAACCACCTGCAGTTCGCCTACGGCAGCAGCTATCCCACGTCGACGGCCTGGGACGTGAACAACTCGGGCTTCGGGGTCTGTCGCGATTTCACCCATCTGGCCATCTCGTTCTGCCGGGCGTTGAACATCCCGGCTCGCTACGTTTTCGGCTACCTGCCGGACATGGACGTCCCGGTCGACGGAGCCCCGAACGACTTCGCCGCCTGGATGGAGGTTTGGCTCGGCGATCGCTGGTGGACCTTCGATCCGCGCAACAACCGGCGCCGCAAGGGTCGGATCCTGATCGGCCGCGGACGGGACGCCTCCGACGTGGCGATGGTGACGACGTTCGGCGGTCCACTGCTGGAGTCGATGACGGTGATCGCCGATGAACTGATAGCCGGGCGAGGTCCCGGCCATCGGATGAACCCGGACGAAGGACTGCGGATTGCGGCCCGGCTCGGTTTGGAACCGCTGGCGGCGGAAGGCGGGTTGTTCCGTCGCACCTACCGGGCCGGCGGGATCACCGCCATCTACTATCTCGTTGCCGGGCAAGACTTTTCGGCCATGCACCGGATGCGCACCTCGGACGAGCTGTTCCTGTTCCACGGCGGCGCGCCGCTGCGGATGCTGATCCTGGACACTCCGGCAGGCCGGGAGGAATTGCTCGGCCCCGACCCGATGTCCGGGCATTGCCCGCAATTGCTGGTGCCGGGCGGTGTCTGGCAGGGCGCGTCGTCATCCGGCGACTGGAGTCTGGTGTCGACGGTGGTGGTTCCGGGTTTCGAGTGGTCGGACTTCGAACTAGGTGCCCGTGCCGAGCTGACGTCCGCGTTCCCGAACCGGGCGGACCGCATCGGCCAACTCACTCGCTGACGGTCCGGCCCAGCGCGCTCATCGTCCTGGTGATCATCGCCAGCGGATCGCGCCCGACCGGGCGGAGCACGATCGAATCGGCGCCTGACTTCCAGAGTGCCGTGATCTTCGGGACGATCTGGTCGTCGGTCCCGCCGAGCAGGTAGATCTCGTCGTCGGAGACACCGGCCACCTCGGCCCACTCGGCGATGATCGCCGCGGTCGACGATCGGACGACCTCCGGGTCGTCCTCGGCACACAGGAACGCCAGTACCACCAACTGGTGCTCACCCTCGGCCGCGATCGTCTTGATGGTGGCGGTGACAGTTTCCGGCGTTGTGCCCTCGACGAGGATGGTGCCGTCGGCCACCTGCCCGGACAGCCGCAGCGACTTCGGTTTCATCACGCCGGCGTACAGCGGCGGCACCGTGGCCGGCGGATGGACCAGCTGGATGCCGTCGATCTTGACGTAGCGCCCCTCGGACTGGACCCGTGAGCCCGATAGCAGCGCCCGCACGCCGACGATCGTCTCCTCGAGCAGCGTGAGCTGCGAACTGACCAGGGCACCGACCTGATTCATCCATTCCGCGACCCCGTGGCCGATCCCGGCGATGAGCCGGCCGGGGTGCAGCCGCTCCAGGGTCGCCAGTTCCATGGCGAGCAGAGCCGGGTTGCGCAGCGGCGCGGGCACGATACCGATGCCGACCACGATGCGGTCGGTCACCGCCAGCACCGTGCCGGCCGCGGCGATCGCACCACCCCATCCGAGGTCCTCGACCAGCCACAACTCGTCGACCCCCAGTCGCTCCACGTCCTGGGCGAAGGCGATGAGCTCCTCCGGTGGCCGCCCCCGCTCGAACATCACGCCGATGCGCTGCGTCGTCATAGACCTCTTCGTCCGTTCGTTGTTCGTTGCTCGGCTGTTGCGCGGCCGTTTGCGCGGTCGGTCGGTCGGTCACCGCGGCTGGTCCCGCATGGATCAACTTCGCCGGCATGGACAAAGGTTGCTCATTTGGTACGGGAGGGACAGGAATCGACCCTTTCGTCCATGCACCGAAAGTTGATCCATGCCCAACCATCGTGAGCCGGGTGCGCCTGGAGCGTATCGACCCATTACGGTGGTGGGCGGCGCGGGGCGCCGGACGATCGACAGTCCGGCTGAGAAGCACCCGTGGAACCTGCCAAGGTAGTGCTTGCGAAGGGACGCCCCACATGAGTACAGCTGCAACGACCCCTGCCCCGGCTTCATCCGCCACGGACTTGGCTCCGGCCCAGGGTGGCGATCTCGACATCGCCACCGTGATCGATGCGGTGCGGGCCGGGTCTCCGTTGGTCCACTGCATCACCAACACCGTCGTCACGAACTTCACCGCCAATGCGTTGCTGGCCGCCGGTGCCGCCCCGGCGATGGTCGACGATCCTGAGGAAGCCGGCATTCTCGCCTCCGTGGCGGGCGCGCTGCTGATCAACCTCGGGACCGTGACGAGTGCGCAAGCGTTGGGTATGCGCGCGGCGATCGCCGGAGCCAACGGCGCCGGTGTGCCCTGGGTGCTTGATCCGGTGGCGATCGGGGCTCTGCCGATGCGGACGGCACTGGCCCGCGAATTCGCCGGGCTGACCCCGGCCGTGATTCGCGGCAATGCCTCCGAGATCGGTGCGCTGGCCGGTGGATCGGGCGGTCGCGGCGTCGATTCCACGGCGACCACCGACGAAGTCGCCGACGTGGCGGGAGAGGTTGCGCGACAGTACGGCACCGTGGTGGCGATGAGCGGCGAGATCGACCTGATCACCGACGGCATCCGGACGATCCGGGTCGCCTCCGGCAGCCCGATGCTCACCAGGGTGACCGGAGTCGGCTGCGCGCTCGGCGCCCTGATTGGTGCCTGCCTGGCAGTCAGTGGTGACGGCGTGCTCGCCGCGGCGGCCGCGACCTCGTGGGTGTGTGTCGCGGGCGAAGAGGCGGACCAGACGACCTCGGCTGTCGGCCGCTTTGCGGTCGCCTTCACCGATGGGCTGGACCTGTTGCCGGCCAAGGACATTGCGGCTCGTGCGGAACTGACCACGCAATGATCACCGGGTGAGCACGATCGACGCGTCGGTCTACCTGGTGACGGATACCGGTTTGTGTGGCGGCCCGGCAGGGGTGGTCGAGACCGTTCGACTGGCGGTTACCGGAGGCGTCACCGCCGTTCAGGTACGCGATCCGTCGGCGACCACCCGGGAATTGGCGGCGTTGTCTGCGGCCGTGCTGAATGCGTTGCACGGCACCGGCATTCCGCTGATCGTCAACGACCGGGTTGATGTCGCGCTGGCGGTCGGCGCTGACGGTGCACACGTGGGTCAGCGAGATCTGCATCCCGTGGACGCCCGTCGACTGATCGGGCCGGACAAGCACCTGGGGTTGTCCGTCTCGACGGCCGCCGAGCTGGCGCAGGCGCTCGAATTGCCCAGCGGCACCGTCGATCTCTTCGGCGTCGGGCCGATCCGGGACACCCCGTCCAAGACCGACGCGGCTCCTGCGCTCGGGTTCGTCGGGCTGGCGGCGATCTGCAGCGCGAGTCCGCTGCCCTGCGTCGCGATCGGGGGTCTGGGTCTCGGCGACATGGCCGCCCTCAAGGCCACCGGAGCCGTTGGCCTGGCCGTCATCTCGGCGATCTGCGGGCGCGCGGATCCGGGTTCGGCGGCGCGAGAATTGCTGACTGCCTGGCGGGCTCAGTGACGCGCCCAGCCGGGCATCCGACGGTGGCACTGACGATCGCCGGGTCGGACCCGAGTGGCGGTGCCGGTATCCAGGCGGATCTCAAGACGTTCAGTGCGCTGGGAGGGTACGGGTGCGCCGTGATCACCGCCCTCACCGCGCAGAACACCACCGGTGTGACGGGGGTCTTCCCGATCCCGGCGGACTTCGTGACGGAGCAACTTGACGCCCTGTTCGCTGATGTCGCCATCGACACCGTCAAGATCGGCATGATCGCAAACACCGAGATCGCCGCGGCCGTCGCGCAGGCCCTGCGCACCTACCGCCCGGCCGTCGTGATTCTCGACCCCGTGATGGTCGCGACTTCGGGCGATCGACTCCTGCTACCCGAGGCCGAGGACGTGCTCCGGAATCAGTTGTTGCCGTTGGCCGACCTGATCACGCCGAATCTGGACGAGGCGGCCGCGTTGCTCGGCACCGAGCCCGCGTTCGATGCGGCGCAGGCCGGTGATCAGGCCCGGGCGCTGCAAGGACTGGGTGCGGCCCGAGTGCTGGTCAAGGGCGGCCATTCGGCGGACCAGCGGACCGCGACCGATTTCCTGGCGCTGGAAGATGGTGCGGTGCACGAGCTCAGCGGCCCGCGGATCGACACCCGCAACACACACGGCACCGGCTGCACGCTGTCGTCGGCCATCGCCGTGCTGCGGCCGGCCGGCCCGGATTGGCTGACGGCCGTGCGGGACGCGAAGGCCTATCTGACCGCAGCCATCGCCGCAGCCGATCAGCTGATGATCGGCGGGACGGGCGTCGGGTCGGGCGACTATTCGGGTCACGGACCCGTGCACCACTTTGCCGGCATTTGGCCCGCCGTCCCCTTGCGACCTGTATGACGCTGAAGTGGTCGTAGCCCGGTCGACGGTGCTACGGGTGCTCGGGGGTGCTACAGGTGCCGCGGGACACGATGGGCACGACGGCGACCGGGGGGTGCGGCGCGGCGCGGGCGCGGCGGGTAGGCATGGGGTGCGAGGTACCGGCGGGCAGGATGTCCACATGACGACGACGTCGAATCGACTCTCCGGACGGGTCCGTCAGGGCCTGATCTACGCCAATGGCGTGCTCGGCCACCGACCAGCAGTCCCGACGGCCTGGCCAGAACTCGACCAGCGCGCAAAGAAGCGATTGTCCCGCAAGGCATATGCCTATATTGCCGGCGGCGCCGGTATGGAGCACACCGTGCGGGCCGATCGAGATGCATTCTCTCACTGGCGGTTGGCGCCCCGAGTGCTGCGGGACGTCTCGGCGCGGGACATCAGTGTTGAGCTGTTCGGCAGGCGGATACCGGCTCCGATCCTATTGGCTCCGGTCGGCGCGCTGGGGCTGGTGCATCGCGAGGCCGACGTTGCGGTAGCGAAAGGTGCTGCCGCCGTTGGTCTGCCCTATATCTTCTCCAACCAGGCGTCGCGCTCGATGGAGGAGTGTGCCGCCGTCATGGGGGACGCGCCCCGCTGGTTCCAGCTGTACTGGAGCACGTCCGACGAGCTGGTCGCGAGCCTGGTGCGGCGCGCGGAGGCGGCCGGCTCGGAGGCCATCGTGGTCACCCTCGACACCACCATGTTGGGGTGGCGACCCCGGGACCTCGACCTCGGACACCTGCCGTTCGCGCTCGGTCACGGTCTGGCTCAGTACACGAGCGACCCGGTGTTCCGGCAACTCGTCGCCGATCGGGCGGCCGGACCCGCGAGCACCCCGCGACTCGGCCAACTGCCGGCGGCACTGGGTTCGCTACTGCAGATATCCCGAAACCATCCGGGTTCCACGGTGGCCAACCTTCGGTCGGCCATTCCCCGGGCGTCGGTGCAGACCTTCCTCGATGTGTACTCACGCCCCTCGCTGACCTGGGCCAACCTAGCGTTTCTGCGCACATTGACGTCCTTGCCGATCGTTCTGAAAGGGGTGCTGGACCCCGCGGACGCCCGACGTGCGGTCGATGAGGGTGTCGATGGATTGATCGTGTCCACGCACGGCGGTCGACAGGTGGATGGTGCCCGCGGCTCGCTGGATTGTCTGCCCGCAGTAGTGGCCGCGGTCGACGGCCGGATTCCCGTCTTGATGGACAGCGGCGTGCGCGGTGGTGCCGACGTGATCAAGGCCATCGCGTTGGGTGCGGCGGCAGTCTGCATCGGCCGTCCGTATGTCTACGGGCTGGCTCTGGCCGGAGAGGACGGTGTGACCGACGTGCTGTCCAACTTCGCGGCGGAACTCGATCTCACGATGGGTCTCTGCGGGCGGACCAGCGTCTCCGATCTCGATCGGGACGTGTTGGTGGCGTCTCCGGTGACTCAGTCGACTGGGCGGGCGGCCAGATAGTCCGCCCAGCCGCCGTATTCGGTGATGTCGTTGCCGTCGACCGCGGACTGGTACGAGCAGCCGAAGCCGATGACCCAGCTACCGTCGGACAGTTCGACACTCGTGAGGCTCATCGGGGCCGGCAGGTTCGCCATCAGTTCGCCCAGCCCGGCGGGCGAGATCAGCCACCGCTCACCGGCCACGGCCGCTCCGGCCCCGTCGATCACCCGCACCAGTCCGGGCTTGGGCGGAATGGTGTCCAACGCGACCAGCTGGTAGGAGTCACTGGTCCGGATCGGCTCGACGAAGCGAGCGCCGTGGCCCCGCAATTGCCCGTTCAACGGCTGTCCGCGAAGGTGCGCGCCGAACACCGTCAGCTCGATTCCGTTGCCCGGCAACGCCTCTCCCGGGTCTTGACCGAGGAACTGAGCAGCCAGATCGAGTGCCACCTGATCATGGAAGGCCGGTACCACCATCATCACGCCGAAGGGTGCCCCAGCGGCGGTTCCGGCCGGGAACGCCACCGCCGCCATGTCCAAGAGGTTGCAGAAGCCGGTGAAGGTACCCATTCGGCGATCGATGCCAACCGGATCGGCCACCACTGCTGCGATGGTCGGATGCTCGGTCGTGGTCGGCAGGAGCAAACCGTCGAAACCGGCCAAAGTCCTTGCCGCGGCGGCCTTCGCAGCTCGCAAGGTCGCGAGATGGGTGACGACGGCCGGCCCGGATACCCCGCCCCCGCTCGAGATGATGGAGGCCACCGTTGGATCAGCACCCGCCGGCTTGGTGGACATGAATTCACCCACGGCGGCGAATCGCTCCACGGCGATTGCTCCGTCGGCGAGCAGTGCCGCGGTCTGCAGCATTCCGGAGATGTCCACGGTCTCTATCACTGCGCCGGCCCGGCCCGCCTTCGTCACGGCCGCCGAGAATGCCGTGCGGAACGCGGGTTCAAGCGACCCGAGGTCGGTAGCCCTTGGGACGGCAATACGGGGCCGAAACGGCGCCGCAAGTGGGACGTCGGCCGGCCAGGTCCGACTGCGCGGATCGTCCGAGTCGCTTCCGATCATCGTGCCCAATACTCGGCGCGCCAACGACAGCCCGCCGGCGAACACGGTCACCGAGTCGTAGTCGCCGCAGGTCGGCACGACTCCGGTGTTCGGGACCAGACCGAGTGTGGCTTTCAGGCCCACCAAGCCGTGCAACGCCGCCGGCACCCGACCCGAGCCGGTGGCGTCGGTGCCGATTCCGACGTCGGCGATGCCGAGGGCAACGGCGACCGCGGACCCGGAGCCGCCCGAGACCCGTTGCGGGTCCCAGGCGCAACGAACGACTCCGTACGGCGAACGGGTGCCCACCAGGCCGGTCGCGAACTGGTCCAGGTTGGTTTTGCCCACCACGAGCGCGCCGGCCATGATCAGGCGACGCACGGCGGTCGCTGTCACGCCCGGCCGGAAGGCGAATTCAGGGCAGGCGGCCGTCGTGGGTAGGCCGGCGACATCGATGTTGTCGGCGACCGCCACCAGCAGCCCGGCGAGTGGTAGGGGCTCTCCTGCTGCCACCCGCACGTCGATGGCCGCCGCTTCGATCAGCATGGATGCGGCCGACCGCAAGGTGATCCAGACGTCCGGGCGCTCTACCGCCGCGATGCGGTCGAAGGCGATCCGAACCCGCTCGACGGCGGGGAGATCTGTCGACATCTGCTCGACAACAGGGTGTTCGCCGACGGACGCCGCGGCGGCATCGCTCGTCATGCGCGCCACCGGTTCCTCTCGGCCTGACCTGCCGTCGCCTCGAACTCCGAAGTCGTGCCCGCCCATCGCCGACCAGGACCAAACGCCGCTTGGTCGCCCGGTTGGTTCGTCGGGCCAGAATATCGGGTCGCCGTCCGCTTTCAGATCTCCGCCTGCCGCGGCGCGCAGCGTAGCCCCATCGAATTGCGCCGCAGGTCCAGGCCGGTCGGCGGGCCTGGCATCATCTCCATGCGTGAGTGCAACCCTGCTGGCCCGCGACCTCTCGGCCGCGCACGGCGACAAAACCCTGTTCGCCGGGCTGGATCTGGTGGTCGCACCGGGTGACGTCGTCGGGTTGGTCGGAGTCAACGGTGCGGGGAAGTCCACGCTGTTGCGGTTACTGGCCGGACTGGAGAAGGCGGAAACCGGGCGGGTCAACCTCAGCCCGCCGGATGCGACGGTTGGGTATCTGCCGCAGGAGGTGGAGCGGCCCGAGGGCGAGACCGTGGCAGGGCACCTATCCCGCCGTACGGGAGTCGCCGCGGCGCAGTTGGCACTGGAACGGGCGACAGCAGCCCTGACCGATGGGGTTGCCGGCGCGGACGATCAGTATTCGGCCGCGCTTGATCGCTGGTTGGCCCTGGGCGGGGCCGACCTCGAGGAGCGCACCGCATCGATGCTCGCTGATCTGGGCCTTGAGGTGGATCCCGAGATCCCGATGACGGGACTGTCGGGCGGCCAGGCCGCCCGGGTGGGGCTGGCGGCGTTGTTGCTGTCCCGCTTCGACGTGCTGTTGTTGGACGAGCCGACCAACGATCTGGATCTCGACGGGCTGGCCCGGCTGGAGCGATTCGTCACCGGCCAGCGGGTCGGCATGGTGGTGGTGTCCCACGACCGGGAGTTCCTGGCCAGGTGTGTCACAACGGTGGTCGAACTGGACCTGGCGCAGCAGTCCGTCGGGATCTACGGGGGCGGATACGACGCCTACCTGGCCGAGCGGGAGGTGGCCCGACGACACGCGCGCGAGGCCTTCGACGAGTACGCGGACCGGAAATCAGGGCTCGAGGAGCGTGGCCGGATGCAGCGGGCCTGGATGGATGCCGGCGTCCGCAAGGCCGCAACCAAGCGCAAGGACAACGACAAAGTCGGACGCAACTTCCGCGTCGAACAGACGGAGAAGCAAGCGGCGAAGGCTCGGCAGACGGAGCGACTGATCGAGCGTCTGCCGGAGGTTGCCGAGCCGCGCAAAGAGTGGGAGTTGCAATACACGATCGCGGCCGCTCCGCGTTCGGGGAGCGTCGTGGCGGTCGCCAGGGGCGCCGTCGTCCGGCGCGGCGACTTCACTCTGGGCCCGGTGGATCTGCAGGTCGACGTGGGTGATCGGATCGGTGTGACCGGACCCAACGGCGGGGGGAAGTCGACTCTGTTGGCGGTGCTGCTGGGCAGGTTGGAACTTGCTGCCGGCGCGTCCAGCCTCGGGTCCGGAGTCCAGGTGGGGGAGGTTGACCAGGCGCGCGGCCTCCTGCTCGGGCCGGATACGTTGCTGCGAACCTTCGGCGACCTGGTGCCGCAGTGGCCGGAATCGGAGGTGCGGACGCTACTGGCCAAGTTCGGGCTGAAAGCGGAACACGTTCTCCGGTCGGCGATCTCGTTGTCCCCGGGAGAGCGGACCCGAGCGGCGTTGGCGCTGTTGCAGGCCCGTGGTGTCAATCTCCTGGTGCTGGACGAACCCACGAACCACCTGGATCTCCCGGCCATCGAGCAGCTGGAGGAGGCGCTGGAGTCCTACACCGGCACCCTGCTGCTGGTGACCCACGACCGACGAATGTTGGAGGCAGTTCAGCTGAATCGGCGCTGGCAGGTGGAAGGTGGTGTGGTGCGGGAGATCTGACGTCCTCAGCGCGACGACATCAGCACATTCCAAGTGCTCACGTCGACGTCCAGCAGTCCGCGCACCACTGATCCGTCCTGCGTCCGGGCCCGTTGCACGTCCAGGAGCGGCTCCGGTCTCGCATCCTGCCCTGAACGCAAGACACCCCCTGTCTGCGTAGCCGCAGGTCAGGGGGTGTCGGTGGCGGAGGATAGGGGATTTGAACCCCTGAGGGCGGTTAACCCAACACGCATTCCAAGCGTGCGCCATAGGCCACTAGGCGAATCCTCCGGTCGAAACTATACCGGCCGGGGCGCCGCCTTCAGACCAGCCGCGAGCTCCGGCCGCCTGGTCGGAGGTGACCGACGATGTGACGGACTCCAGCCGAAAAGAGCGGTATGGGTGATTTAGGCCTTTTGCTCATCGAGCGACGAGCGACGAGCGACGAGCGAGCCTGACGACTGACGACGGTCATCGCCCATCCCGGAAATCGTCCGGTGTCGATAAAGCTGTTCTATTGGCGCTCGGCGGTGTCGTCGCGCGGCCACAGATGTGACGCCCGGCATAAATGGCACGCCGTCGGGGAACCTGGGCCCGCCCGAGGATGGGTGGCCGGTAGCCGGCTCCCGATCCGTGCGCGGACCCCTGCGGCTGGCCCTGGTGGCGCAGCGCCACCGGCGGCTATATCGGACAGATGCCTCGAGAGGATGAATTTTCGTCCGAGACATCGACAGCAGCAACTGATCTCAGGATGGTGTGACCTGGATCAGGGCGATGCTCGGCTATTTACGCGGGCAAAAGTAGGCCGATATCACTCTCCGAATCCGGATCACTACGGATATATGAGCCCGCATCAACGGTCAGACGTTCCCGTAGCCGGTCAGGCGTGTCCGGTGCGTCCGCATGGACCTTCTTTGAGGCATCATGACGGTATACAGGCGCGGGGTTTCGCCGAGCCGTCGATGTGGAGGCCGGGTTTGACGCAAATCAGGGTGCACGAGTTGGCTTCGGAACTGAATGTCAGCACCCAACAGGTTTTGTCCCTATTGGAAGATCTCGGAAAGAAGGTTCGCGGTCCGTCGACCGTGATCGGGGTATCTGACGCAGCCAAGGTCCGCGCGCGGTGCCGTGCACCGAGGACGCAGGCCGCTGTGCTGGAACCGCTGGCCGAGGCGGTAGGGTCCGGCCGTCCGTCTGGACCCGATGCACCCGGTGTGCTGTCCCAGTCGCTGTTCCTGCCACCCATTGCGCCGGTGGCAGCCGCAACGATTGCTCCGTCCAACGCTGCCTTCGCCAACCCGTTTGCGCTCCCGACGGCCGGTGCAGGCCACGGCCCCGGTCCGGACGAGCGAGGTCAGCTCGCCGGTACCGACCCAGTCGCGTGGCGTGGTCAATCGAGTGGCACCGGTGCCGCCGGAACCTGTTGTGGCAGAACAGTTCGATCACTCCGCGGCCTGGGAGCAGCGGGGGATCAGCGAGGCGGACCAGCAGGTCTGGTTGGGGAGTGGACTTCGTCCGACGGAAGCTGAGCTCGCAGACCGATGTCAGGCTGTTGGCATCACGCCCAGCGATCTATCGATGAAGCTGTCCGGCCGGACCAGCCTGCAACGGCTGCGGGACGGGGAGGCCACCACATCGGTATGGGCCCGCATCCGCGAGGCCGAACAACAGCCCGGCCGATTGGGCACCAAATTGACCGGACGGTTTCAACTGAGCTGACGATCGCTCGTGTGCCAGTCGCAGACGGGTGCAAACAGCCGCTAGACTCTTCGACGGACCCCCGCGGCGTCCATCTCATCAACCCCCCCAGGGCCGGAAGGCAGCAAGGGTCCGTGAGCTCTGACGGGTGCGGGGGTCCCCTTTCGTTCTTGGTCACCGCAGGTCGCCACCGTGACGGGCGGACAGGCCGTGATCCGTAGCTGACTGTCGGTTCGACCACGTACTCTCGGGCCGTGGCGCTCGCTCTGTATCGCAAGTACCGCCCGGCGACCTTTGCCGAGGTGGTCGGGCAGGAGCACGTCACCGTGCCCCTGCGCACCGCACTGGCTGCGGGCCGCATCAATCACGCCTACCTGTTCTCCGGGCCGAGGGGCTGCGGCAAGACGTCGTCGGCACGAATCCTGGCCCGCTCGCTGAACTGCGTACAGGGCCCGACGCCTGATCCCTGCGGCGTCTGTCCGTCCTGCGTGGCACTGGCTCCCGAAGGCCCCGGATCGCTGGATGTGGTGGAACTCGACGCGGCCAGCCACGGTGGCGTCGACGACACCCGGGAGTTGCGCGATCGGGCCTTTTACATGCCGGCCGAGTCCCGCTATCGGGTGTTCATCATCGATGAAGCCCACATGGTCACCCCGCAGGGATTCAATGCTCTGCTGAAGATCGTCGAAGAACCGCCCGAGCACCTGGTTTTCATCTTCGCCACCACCGAGCCCGACAAGGTTCTCACCACCATCCGGTCCCGGACCCACCACTACCCATTCCGCCTGATTCCGCCGGCGACCTTGCGTGGGCTGTTGGAGCGCTTGTGTGCCGAAGAGGGCGTGCTGGTAGAGCCGGCCGTCTTCCCGTTGGTGATCCAGGCCGGCGGTGGTTCGGCCCGTGACTCGCTGTCGGTGCTCGACCAACTGTTGGCCGGGGCCGGCGACGACGGCGTGACCTACCGCAATGCCGTCGAACTCCTGGGTGTCACCGATGCCGCTCTGCTGGATGAAATGGTCGATGCGCTCGCCGCCGGCGACGGTTCATCGGTATTCGGGGTGGTCGACAAGGTGGTCGAGGCCGGCCATGATCCCCGCCGTTTCGCCGCGGATCTGCTGCAACGGATGCGCGACCTGGTGATCCTGTCGGCGGTGCCGGACGCGGCGACGAAGGGATTGATCGACGCGCCGGAGGATCAGCTCGCGCTGATGGTCGTCCAAGCGGAGAAGCTGGGCACCGCGACTGTCTCCCGGTATGCCGAGGTGCTGCACACGGGGCTCGTCGAGATGCGCGGCACCACCTCGCCGCGACTGGTCCTGGAGCTGATGTGCGCGCGCATGCTGCTGCCGGCTGCCTCTCTTGCCGACGGTGCACTGTTGCAGCGGTTGGAGCGGATGGAACGTCGCATGTCGATCGCGGGTGAGGACCCTGGCCCCGGGACGGGGCAGCAGGCCCGCGCTGAGTTGCCCGCGCCGGCCGCGTCACATCCGCCGGCGCCGGTCCCGGTTCGGTCCGTGCCGGCGCCGCCGCGCTCTGTACCGGACCCAAGCCGCCCGGAAGCGGCTTCCGCCCCTGCGCGCGATCCCGCGCCGGACGTTGCGCCGCGTGAAGCGACGGCCGAGCCCGCTTCGCGGTTTCGGCGTCCGTCCCAAGGGGCGCCGGCCGCCCCATCGCGCCAGGATGGCAGAGCTGACCCGAACGGCCGAGCGTCGGCGGCTGGCCCCGACCTGGGATTGCCTGCGCCACCGCGTCTTTCCAGCACTCGGCCGGTCGCTCCGGCGCCGGAGCGGGCGGGCGGGCAGCCGCCTGAGCGGAACGCTGAAAGTCGGCCGACCCGCGGCCGTCCCGTCCGGGAGGAGGTGGGTGGCCCCGCCGGGGAGGCCCGCTCGCAGCAGGGACGCACTCAACCGTCCAGCGGCGAGAACTCCAGGCCGGCCGCCGCGTCCGATGCTCGACCGACCTCGGCCGCGCCCGTCCAACTACCGACCGGCACTCCGCCGGCCAGCACCGGGTCCGGCCAGGTCGACGTGACCGATGTCCGCCGGGTGTGGAACGAAGTGCTGACAGCGGTCCAGCGGCATCGACGCACGACCCAGATCCTGTTGGCGTCGGCCACCGTTGCCTCTGTGGGTGGAGGTGCCCTGCACCTCACCATGCCGGCTGCCGGCATGGCCCGGCGCGTGGTCGAACCCGCGAACGCCGACTTGCTGCGCGCTGCGCTCAAGGAGGTGCTGGGCGTCGACTGGGCCATTCGCTGCGAGGCGGCTGACGGTGCCGATGGGCCGGCCCCAACGCGATCGCCCGCCCCGCCGCGCGGCAACGCGATCAAGGAACCCGTCTCGGACCTGATCCCGCCGCCGGACGACGAGGAGATCCCCGACGACTACGGGGACGAACTCGATCCCGGTGTCCGGGCGGCTATCCGCGACCCGGAGGAGATGGCCATCGAACTGTTGACCAGCCAACTGGGTGCCAAGCGCCTCGAGCCCTGACCACTGCATCGGAGTTGCGGAGCGCAACCCGGCACCACCGTCCGGATTGGCTTTCTCCAATGCGTTTCGACCAGCTCTGACTTGGCAGTGTTAATTTCGAATGTCGACCCTTGACGTAGGCGGGCGTCCTCTGGCCCACTGGATGCAATCGTTTGCAATCGGGTCAGCCTGGTTCCGCCGCAGGCAGCCGACCAGGGAGGGAGTCCAGTGGACCGCACGGATGTCACCTGGGGCGGCTACTGGCCGGCTTCTCCGACCCCGTTCGACGTCGATGGCGGCTTCGACGAGCACTCGATGCGAGCGCTGATGGATTTGTACGTCCGGCAGGGCGTGCACGGCGTACTGATCAACGGCAGCACCGGCGAGTGGTTCAGCCAGAGCGCCGCCGAACGGAGGGCGGTGGCACGCGTCGCGACTGCCGCCGTGGCCGGTCGGATCCCGGTGGTGATCGGGGTCAGTGCCTACACCGCCGACGAGGCGGCAGAACTGGCCCGGCACGCCGCCGCCATCGGGGCGAACGGCGTGCTGGCCACGCCGCCGCCCTACGTCCACCCATCGGCGGACGAGATGTTCGCTTTCTACCAGCAGGTTTCGGGCGCGACCGACCTGCCGTTCATGGTGTACAACTGGCCCCGCGGGGTAGCGGTCGACATCGGCCACCACCCGGATCTGTTCGATCGCCTTGCCGACCTGCCACAGGTCGTCGCCATCAAGGACAGCACCGGCGACTGGCTGTCCATGCTCTCGACGGTCGAGCAGTGTTCGAACCGGGTCAGGGTTTTCGGCTCCTTCCTGCACCGGCGCGGGTTGGCCGTCCTGCGCAGCATCGGCGGCGACGGAAACATCGACGGCGGTGGAGTCGGGGCGCCGTTCGCTGTGCCCTACTACGCCGCGGTGGCTGCGGCCGACTGGGTGACCGCGATCGATTGGGTCGACAAATACCAGGCCCTCTCGGGTCGGTTGATCAAACCCGACTACAGCGGCGTGTTCGCGTCCCCCATCCCGCAGCTGAAGGCCGTCATGTCGATGCTCGGCCAGCCGGGCGGGATCGTTCGACCTCCGCTGTTGCCGGTGGTGGATCCGCAGCGGTTGGCGGGTCTGCGCCACGTGGTCGAATCCTCCTGCGTCGGCGCTCTCGTCGGCAGCTGACATGGCGCAGACAACAGACCTCATCGTGGTGGGTGCCGGTATCGTCGGTGCCGCCGTTGCCCATCGGGCGGCCGCCACCGGGCTTCGAGTCGTCGTACTGGAGCGAGATCTGCCGGCCGGACAGGGATCGGGGACCACCGCCGGAAACGTCCACGTCCAGGCCATCCACACCAGGCGGCCGGGTCAGCGGGTGCCGGTCGACGTCGGCCGGCTGCTCCCGCTGCAGTTCACAGCCCGGATGCGTTGGGAGACATGGGAAGACGAGATCGGATCAGTCGGCTTTCGCCGCGCCGGCGGCTTCATGGTCGCCGAGACAGCCGCCCAGGTCGCCGATCTGCACCGTAAGGCGAGATGGGAGCGAGAGATCGGTATTCCCAGTGAGGTTGTCGACGGAGCGACGGCACGCGAGGCGTTGCCGCTGTTCGGATCCTCCGTTGCCGCGGCAACGTGGTGTCCATGGGACGGGTTCGCCGACCCCGCACTCGTGACGGTCGCGTTGCTGCGGACGGCCACCGCACGTGGTGCCGTGCTGCGGACGAACACGCCGGTACACGCGATCGAGCGCCGCCGGACGGGTTGGCTGGTGTCCGCCGGGACGCAGACTTGGTCCGCTCCTGCCGTACTCAATGCGGCAGGTCCATGGATCGGCGAGATCTCCCGCCTCGCCGGTTCCGAGGTCCGGATGACGCCGACGGCTATCCAGATGCACACTTTGACCCCCGGCGACCTGCGCTTGCCGTTCGTCATCGCCCATGTGGGAGAGGGCTTGTCGGTGAAGCAGACCGACGACGCGCAGATCATGGTGGGCGGCGGCTGGCCGGCCGGCCCGTTCTCGCCGGTGCGTTCGGCCGGTATCGAACCGGCCAGCATCGAAGGGAATCTGGCCCAGGTGCGACGAATCCTCCCGGCGATCGGAGCCCGACCGCTGGATCGGGTCTGGACCGGACCGTTGGCGTCGACTCCGGATGAGATGCCCGTGATCGGCGAAGTTGCCGGATCACCCGGCATGTTCGTCGTCGGTGGCACCTATTCGTTCACCTTTGCGCCGCTGTGGGGCGATCTCGCCGTGGCGTTGATCAACGGCGAATCGCCCCCGATGGATATCGCCGATCTCAGCCCGGATCGCTTGCGCAGGAAAGAATTCGAGTTGGTCGAGAGGAACATGTCGTGAATGCAGTTCGGATGTTCGTCAACGGAGAGGCGATGTCAGGCGGCAGCCTGAGTGGGGCGCTGGCCGGCGGCCGGTTCCTCGGTGCCACCGACACCGCGCCGCTGTACCGGTTCTTCTCCGTCCGGGATGAATTCCCCGGGCTGATCAAAGTCGCCGTGGGTGGAGTGGCGGTGCCGGGCGAGTTGTACGAGATCGGCTACGAGGTGTTGCGCGATGGGCTACTGCCGCGCGAGCCGGTCGAACTCGAGTTGGGAGTGATCCAGCTGGCAGACGGATCCGGGTCACTTTCGATGCGGATGCGTGACGCGGCGCTCCACCTGCCGGGTGTCGTTGACATCAGCGATGCCGGTGGTTGGCATGCGTATCTGGCGGCACGATGACCGGCGACCTGATGACTGGCGATGCAACTCCGGGCGACAATCCGGCGATTGTCGTTGCGCCGCTGGTGATCAGGGGTGGCACGGTGGTCGATGCGGGTTGGCAGGGCCAGGCCGACCTGCTGATCGCCGGCGGGGTGGTCAAGGCGCTGCTGGCGCCGGGCAGCGAGGTGCCGGCCGGCACGGCGGAACTTGACGCCTCGGGCAGGCTGGTACTCCCTGGTGGCGTCGACCCACACTGCCACGTTGGCTTCACTTCGGGTGCCTTCACCTCCCTGGACGACTATCGCGAGTGCACGACAGCCGCGGTCTTCGGTGGGACCACCACCATCGTGGACTTTGCCATTCCGCGACCCGGCCAACAACCGATCGATGCCGCGAATGCCCAGCGCGCCAAGGCAGGCGAGGGTTTGTGCGACTCGGCGCTGCACGGCTGCGTAGTGGAATGGAACGAGACGACGGCTGACCAGCTGACCGAGATGGCACGGTCCGGCGTTCGAACCATCAAGATGTTCACCACCTATCGCGGTGAGACGATGGCCGACGACGACACGGTCCTGGCGACCATGGCCACCTTGCGGGATCTCGGTGGAATGGTGGTGATCCACTGTGAGGAGAACGCGATCGTCGAGGATGCGCAGCGAAGAGTTGCTGATGAAGGTGGAGCAGCTGCCGATCGGATGGCCGACACCCGGCCGGTCCTCGCCGAGACCGCAGCCGTGGCCCGCATCCTGGCCATCGCCGAATCACAGGGCGCACCGGTGTATTTCGTGCATCAGTCGACCGCGGCCGCCGTGGCTCTGGTCGCCGACGCACGTCGCCGCGGGCTGCCGGCGTTCACCGAGTCCGTTGCGCACCATCTGGTGCTCGACGACGGCTGCTACGCCGGGGAAGAGCCCGAGCGGTTTGTCTGTTGCCCACCCTTGCGCTCGAGGAGCGAGGTCGACGACCTCGGCCGCCAGCTGTTCACCGGTGCGATCACCACCATCGGCTCTGACCACTGCTGCTACGACCTGGACCAGAAGCGTTCCCACCGGCACGACGTCAGGCAGATGCCCAACGGGCTGCCCGGAGTGGAGACCAGGTTGCCGGTGATCTTCTCCACGTACGTTGTGGGCCAGGGCCTTCCTCTCGGCGCGTTCGTCGCGCTGACGGCGGCGAACCCGGCCCGCACAAACGGTTTGTACCCCAGGAAGGGCTGCCTGATGCCCGGCTCGGATGCCGACATCGCCATCTGGGATCCCGACTGCGAGTGGATCGCCGGCACCGAAACTCTGCACATGGCAACCGATTACACGCCGTATGAAGCCATGCGCCTGTCCGGCCGACCGACGACCGTGCTGGTCGGTGGGCGACTCGTCGTCCGAGATGGCGTGCTGGTTGACGACCGCCCGCTGGGCCGCCATCTACCGGCTTCGCCCGTCGATCTCGCCGGACTGAGCCGACAGCTCGTCGGAAGCGGGTGAGTCCTTGGCTCACCCGCGTCCGGGATGCACGCCGATCCGCTCGAGCTCATCGGTCAGTCCCAACAACTCCCAGCGGCACAACGCAATCGGTACGTTTCCATTGCGCCACAGGTAGTCATGGATGGGCCGCAACGGCGTGTCCCGGCCGCCCAGTCGCACGGCGTCGGCGATCAGCGCCAGAATCTGCGTCTTGCCGATCTGGTACGAGATCGCCTGCCCTGGACCCTCGGCGAACGCTGCGGCCTCTTCGTTCGCCGTCTGGAGGTCCATGGGTACCTCGGTGGCCAGATATCGGGCGGCGGCGTCGATGGTCAGTGTGCCGGTCGCCAACCCGACGTCCACCTTGACCCGTAGTGCCCGCAGCCGCATGAAGTTGTAGATGATGACGACCGAGTCTGGACTGTCCGCGAAAAGCCCGGCGGCCAACATCATCTCCTCGTTGTAGAACGCGATGCCCTCGTTCGGGCCGGAGTCGTAGAAGTGCCGCCGCAGCGGCCGCGGATGGCTCCAGGAAAGGGCTAGCTGTTGATAGTGCGCGCCTTCGTGCACAATCCCGGCTCGCGGGTCGACCGCATTCGCCGCGTAGAAGTAAGGCAGGGCCTCGGATGGCTCCGGGACGTAGCTGACTCCGTTCTCGGCGAGCCGGGTCGGCGAGGTCAGATCATCGGAGACACCGAGAAATCGCAACGGCTCCAGGTAGGCGGGCATCGGTGAATTGAGATACCGGCCTAGATCTTCGGGCTGGGTGAGCAAGTTCTGATTCGCGTAGAACGTCCGGACCTGGCGCTCGAGGTTGGCTTCGGCCGCGGACTGGGCCGCCGCGTCTTCCGGCAGTTCGGCGGCCGACGTCGGATCCATGCGCCGGCTGTTCCGGTGCAGTTGTTCCAACACGATCGCCCGATCAAGCTCCAGGGAGCCGATGGCCAGCAACTCCTCTGGGTTGAATGGCAGTAGCGCTACCTCACGAAGAAACCACTGATAGTTGTTGGCACCCAACGGCGTCCAGTGCTTCATGTCCAGCTTTGCAGCGGCCAGCCACGTGCCGAACGCGGACAGGGCTGAGCCGGCCGTCGTGCAGGCGTCCTTGATCTCGGCGGCACGATTCGATGCCACGTCGGTGAGGGCCGCGGCAAGATCCGCGCAGCGCTCCTCGATCCCGCGCAGCTCCTGCAGCGCGAGCTCCGTAAATTCGACGGTGGCGTGTCCGGATAGATTCTCCCGGCCGGTCGCCAGAATATCGGGCACGGCGCGCAGTAGCCGGAGCACCTCCGCGATCCTCTCGCCATCGACCCCAGGTCGGAGCAGCGCGTCGAACGTGGTGCCGATGGCTTGGTCGATGTAGAAGCGCGGCTGGCATTGCCACGCCCGGACGATGTCCAACTCCCAGCTGACCCTGGCCAGCACCGACTGCAACAGGCGGTGGTCGACGATGTCCGGTACATCCTGGCCTGGATCGACGGCGGCGAGCTCTTCGGCGAACAAGTCACGCTGATGTCGCACCCGCCCGATGGTGGCAGCACTGAAGTCGGGCAGCCAACCCGGCGCTCGTTCCAGTCGCGGAATGTCGTCTCGCGTTCTTGGCTGGTGACGGGCGCGCCACCGCCAGATCCTGGTCCCGATTTCAGCGAGCTCGGTCATCGTCGTCATGTTCGAGTTTGTCATCAACATTTCCCTCTTTGCGAATTGAACAAAGCGTAGCCGGTGGATTATCGGGCGCAGGTGTGATGATGTGGCCCAAGGATGAAGGTCTGCACCAAGGGGTGGGAAGGAGGGCCGGCTGCCGTGGGCAATGATCTGCGAGAGGTCGCGCTGCAGGGCGGGGTGTCAATCAGCACCGCTTCTCGGGCGCTGGCCGGGTCCAATTTGGTCAGCGCTGCCACCAGAACCCGGATCGAAGCCGTCGCGGCGCGGATCGGCTACCGCCCGAACGCCAGCGCCAGGGCGCTGCGTACCGGTGGGTCGCGACTGGTGGGCCTGGTGATCACCAATCTGGTCAACAACAGTTTTCGGGTCATCGCCGAGATCCTTCAGCAGCAGCTGGCCGAGGCCGGTTATCAGATGGTGCTGTGCATCACCGGTGGCGATCCGGCGCAAGAGCGCGCGGCGCTGCACACCCTGATGGAGTTGGGCGCATCTGGGGTGGTGGCCGTCGGTTCGGACAGCAAGGCGTTCGCCGAGGTGCGCGTGCACGGAATTCCCGTCGTTCATCTGGGCCGCCGACCCGGAAAACTGGTCGGGGACTGCGTTCTCGGTGACGAGCGGGGTGGCGCTGCCGCCGCAACAGCAGCCTTGATCGGCCAGGGCCACCGCCGGATCGGCGTGGTCTGCGGGCCGCATCAGGTCACGTCGGGGCGGGAGCGGCTGGAGGGATACCAGCGTGCGCTGGCAGCAGCGGACTACCCGACACCAGCCGAGCTGGTGGTGGCTGGTCCGTTCACGGCGGGAACCGGGAGGGATGCGGTGGACCGCTGGATTTCGCTGCCGCGCGCCCGTCGACCCACCGCGGTGCTGGTGGCCAACCACGAGTCGGCTTACGGTGTACTGCCCCGGCTGCGCGAGCTCTCGATCAGTATCCCGAACGAGATGAGCGTGGTCTGTTACGAGGATGCCCCGATCATGCAGTGGTGGTGGCCGGCCATGACGGTGGTCGACAACCAGCCGGCCGAGATGGCCGAATTGGTGGCGCGGCTGGTGATGCAACGGGTGACCCACCCGGGAACTCCGGCTCCCAAGCCTGCAATACATCGCATTCCAACCCGTTTGGTGGAACGCGGCTCGGTCGGGCGAGCGCCGCGCCGAGCGCCCGGCGCGGCCTGATCAGGGTCCGCTGGGCCATCGATGCGCTATCTCTACCGTTTGTTTTCCCATCCGTAACACCGCCCATTGACAGCGCAAACGCGTAGTGGAACGGTGAGTGCAATCGTTTGCATTCCGGCAGCGAGAGGCACCGTGGTGACGGAAGTCAGAATCCGCGCCGGCGGGTGAAAGGGATCAGATGCGCATACGCAGATTGACGGTCGGTGCACTGGCCGCGTCTTTGGTGGTCAGCGTCGCCGCCTGCAGCAGCAGCAGTACCGCCAGCAGCACCGGTACGTCGGCCGCGCCGGTCGCGTCCGGCAGCTCGGCGCCCGCGAGTGCGGCGCCCGCGGCCTCGGGGAGTTCCTCGAGTGCGGCCGCGCCGGTGACCAGTAGCGGGACTGTCGTGGTCGACACAGCGTTTCAGCTGAAGACCGCCGATCCCGGCCGGATGTTCGAGCCGACGGGCTTGCTGATCGACCATGCGATGTACGCGACCCTGCTGACCTTCGACGGCGACAACGTGAAGAAGCCGGTTCCCGATCTCGCCGAGTCGTATACGGCGTCCCCGGACGGCAAGGTCTACACGTTCAAGCTGCGCAAAGATGCCGTCTTCTCCGACGGAACCCCGGTCACCTCAGCCGATGTCGTCTTTTCGCTCAACCGGGTGGCCAACCTCAAGGGAAACCCGTCCTTCTTGATGGCCGGTATCACCGTCAGCGCGCCGGACGCCAGCACGGTGGTGCTGACCAGTGCCGCACCCAATCCGGCTATTCCGTTCATCGTCCCCAACTCGGCGCTGGGCATCCTGAATTCCAAAGCGGTCAAGGCTGAAGGTGGCTCTGACGCAGTTGGTGCCGACACGAGCGACAAGGCTGAGGCGGCGCTCAACGCCAAGTCCGAGGGCGCGGGGCCCTACGTGCTGGATTCCTACAGCACCACTACTCAGGTCGTCATGACGGCCAACCCGAAGTACTGGGGGACCAAGCCGAAGTACGAGAAGATCATCGTTCGCAATGTCCAGGCAAACGTGCAGAAGCTCAACGTGCTCAAGGGGCAGTCGCAGATTGCCGTCGATCTCTCCCCGGCGCAGGCGGAAGGTCTCGGATCGACCGTGCAGACCATCAGCGGCGCCTCACCCAACGTGTTCTTCCTCTTCACCAACAACAGTGCCGCCATTTCGAAGGTCACCAGTAATCCCGACTTCCAGGAGGCGGTACGCTACGGCGTCGATTACGACAGTCTGGTGAGCCTGGCCGGGACCGGTGCCGTGCAGGCGAACGGCATCATCCCGACGATGTTCCTCGGATCGCTCGCGGCCGGCACCGGTATCAAGCGCGACGTGGCCAAGGCGAAGGCTGCGCTGGCAAAGTCCGGCCTGACGAACCCCACGGTCACGCTGTCCTATCCGAGCGACATCCAAGTCAACGGACTCAACTTCGGCGATCTCGCGGCCAGGGTCCAGGCGAACCTGAAAGAGGTTGGCATCACGGTCAACCTGGCGCCGGCCTCGGTGCAGACTGCCTTGGAGACCTACCGCGGCGGCAAGGAAGAGATGGGCCTGTGGGAGTGGGGCCCGGATTACCCAGACCCGAGTGACTATCTCAACTTTCTGCCCGGTCAGGTGGTCGGCAAGAGGGCGAACTGGCTGGCCGGTCAGGCTCCCGAGTTGGAGGCCCTGGGCAAGAAGGCAGCCGCCACCATCGATGACGCCACTCGGGTGAGCCAGTACACCGACATCCAGAACATGATGAACGAGGCGGGGCCGATCATGCCGCTGATCCAGCCCGCGGCGATCTTGGTGGCGGCGAATTCGCTGAAGAACGTGAAGGCGAACGCACTCTGGTTGGTCGACCTCAGTGAGCTCGGCTAGCCACGGCACTGCCGCAGTGACCGTGCCGGGCCCGCGAAAGCGGGCCCGGCACGGCGACCTGTGGTTCTTCATCCTCAAACGGGTTGGCATCGGGCTGGTGCTGATCTTCGGCGTCATGCTGGTGTCCTTCATCCTGACCCAGCTGGTTCCTGGCGATCCGGCTGCGGCCAACCTCGGCCAGCAGGCGGTCGAGGATCCCACCGCGGTGGCCGCGTTCCGGGCCAAATACGGACTGGACAAGCCACTTCCCGTCCAGTTCCTCAACTACATCTGGAATGTGCTGCACGGCGATCTTGGGTTGTCCCAGCAGAGCCATCGGCCGGTCAGTACCGACCTGGCCGAGTATGTGCCCGCTACTTTCGAATTGGCGATCTTCGCGATCGTGCTGTCGTTGGTCATCGGCGTCAGCCTCGGGATTCTCGCCGCCGTCACCCGGGATCGCTGGCCGGACCAGGTCCTGCGGGTGGTCAGCCTCGGCGGCGTCTCGATGCCCACCTTCTGGATCGCGCTGATGGCCTTCTACCTGCTGTTCTTCAAGTGGGGCCTGCTGCCGGGTGGCGGTCGATTGGACCCGACCGAAACCCCGCCTGCACACATCACCGGCATGTACACCGTCGATGCGGTGCTGCATGGTCAGTGGGCGCTGGCCGGCTCCGCCTTCTACCACCTGATGTTGCCCGGCATCGTGCTGGCCATCTTCACCATCGGACTGCTGCTGCGATTCACCCGGGCGTCGGTGTTGGAGATTCTTGGCAACGATTACGTGCGAGCCGCGCGGGCCAAGGGTCTGCCGGAACGTGTGGTGGTGCTCCGGCACGTATTGCGGCCGGCCCTGATATCGATCATCACGGTGGCCGGCGTTGCTTTCGGTAGCCTGCTGTCGGGGGCCGTGCTGGTCGAGAACATCTTCTCCTGGCCGGGCTTGGGTCAGTACGCCTATCTCAGCGCCATCAATCTGGATCTGCCTGCGATCATGGGGGTCAGCCTGGTCGTGGCGATCGTCTACATCGTGATGAACCTGCTGGTCGACGTGCTGTACGGGGTCATCGACCCGCGGATCAGGCTGTCGTGAGTACGCCGGAACCGGCCATCGGGCCGGATGCGCTGTTTGACGCCGACGACGGTCTGGTCGGCCAACTGCCGGCCGAACCCGAAGCAGCGCGGCGGAAGTCGTCGTCCCCGTGGCGACAGCCGCTGGCCATCGTCGGTCTCACCGTGGTGCTGATCTGGGTCGTGGTCGCGATCTTCGCCCCGTTGATCGCCCCGAGCGACCCACTGGCCCAGGACTTCGTGCAGCTCAAGGCGCCATCCGCGCAACACTGGATGGGCACCGACGAGCTCGGTCGAGACGTGCTCTCCCGAGTCATCTACGGGGCCAGAGTCTCGCTGCCGCTCGCCGTGCTGTTGGTGTTCTTTGCGATGCTGATCGGCTCGATCATCGGGGCCTTGGCCGGGTTCTTCGGTGGGTGGGTGGACTCGGCCGGAATGCGGCTGGCGGACATCGTGTTTGCGTTTCCCGGCATCATCCTGGCGATGGCGGTGGCCGCCGCACTCGGACCCGAGTTGCGCAACGCCGTGCTGGCCGTGGTCATCGTGTCGTGGCCGGCCTACGCGAGGCTCAACCGCAGCCTGGTGTTGTCGGCGCGCGGGTCGCAATACGTCGTGGCCTCCCGCCTGCTCGGCGCCTCGCCGTTGCGGGCCCTTGCCGTTGACATCCGGCCCAACGTGCTGGGTCCGTTATTGGTGATGGCCGCTCTCGATGTGGGCAATGCGGTGTTGTTGTTGTCCGGCTTGTCTTTCCTGGGATTGGGAGCCCAGCCGCCGACAGCCGAGTGGGGCGCCATGGTGGCGGCCGGCGCCCAGAATTTCGACAAATGGTGGATCGGGCTGTTCCCGGGCCTGGCCATCCTCACGGTGGTGCTGGCGTTCAATTTTATCGGAGACTCATTGCGCGACGCCCTCGATCCGCGTACCGCCAAAGCGATCAGGGACTGACGTGGCCGATCTGCTGCAGGTGGAGCATCTGAGCGTCGCGCTGAGCACCAGTCGCGGCTCTTTCAAGGCCGTCGACAACGTCTCGCTGACGGTCGGAACGGGCGAGATCGTCGGCATCGCCGGTGAAAGCGGTAGCGGAAAGACCATGACGGCGTTGACGTTGCTCGGGTTGCTGCCGCACGGGGCGCGCACCGCGGGATCGGCTCGATTCGACGGGGTGGACCTGCTGACCTGTTCACCCGCTCAGCTGCGGAACATCCGCGGTCGGCAGATCGCCATGGTGTCGCAGGATCCGGCCACCAGTCTGCACCCGATCCTGACGGTGGAGCGACAGCTCACCGAGCACATGCGCCACCACCTCGGGGTGTCCAAGAGTGAAGCCCGCAGCAGGGCCGTGGATCTGCTGGCCACCGTGCGCATCCCCGATCCGGAACAGGCCCTCGGTGCGTATCCTGGACAGTTCTCGGGCGGGATGCGCCAGCGCATTGCCATCGCCGTCGCCCTGGCCTGCGAGCCCCGGCTGCTGCTGGCCGACGAGCCGACGACGGCACTGGACGTCACGGTGCAGGCGGGCATTCTTCGTCTGCTGGAACGACTTCGGCAGGAGCGGGGACTGGCGGTGGTGATCATCACCCACGATCTCGGGGTGATGTCCGCGTTGGCCGACCGGGTCTGCGTGATGTACGGAGGACGGATGGCCGAAGTCGGGCCGCGCTCGGAAATCCTGGCCCAGCCGCGGCATCCGTACACCAGAGGACTTCTCGACGCGCTGCCGCACCCGGAAGGGGGAGCGGCCGACCTGCGGCCCATTGCCGGCAGTCCGCCGAGCCTGGGCAATGTCCCGCCCGGCTGTCCCTTCCATCCACGCTGTCCTTATGCACAACCGAGTTGCAGCGTCGACCGGCCCGAGCTGATCACCATCGGCGCCGGGCATCGGCTCGCCTGCCCGGTTGATCCGCTGGCCCCTGTGGTCTCCGGTGGCGTGGCATGACACCGCTGGTGCAGGTCTCGGGTCTGTGCGTCGATTACGGTCGCGGCAACAGCAGGGTGCGGGCCGTCGACGGAATCGACCTGACCGTGAACCCGGGCGAAATCCTCGGCCTGGTAGGTGAATCCGGCTGCGGCAAGTCGACGTTGGGGCGGGCCATGGTCGGGCTGGAACCGGCCGCAGCAGGATCGGTCCAGTTCGATGGCGAGCCGGTGACCACGCTGGGCCGCCGCAAACGATCCGGTGCCATGCGGAAGCTGCAGATGGTCTTCCAGGATCCTTACTCCTCGCTCAATCCGCGCCGCACCGTCGGCGACTTGATCGGCGACGGTGTTGTGCTGGGCGGTGGATCCAAAAGGGCTGCAGTGCAACGAGTAACCGAACTGCTGGATCGGGTCGGCCTGCCGCCCGATGCGGCCGAGAAGTATCCGCACGAGTTCAGCGGTGGCCAACGGCAACGGATCGCCATCGCCCGCACGCTGGCCGCCGATCCGGAGTGTCTGGTGGCGGACGAGCCCATCAGCGCCCTGGACGCCTCGGCGCAGGCCCAGGTGCTCGAACCTGCTCGGTGATCTGGTGCGGGAGAGCAACCTGGCGCTGGTCTTCATCTCCCACGACCTTTCGGTTGTCCGCCAGATCGCCGACCGGGTCGCGGTGATGTACCTGGGCCGGATCGTCGAAGTCGGCGCCACCGAAAGGGTCTGGGCCGCGCCGGTGCACCCCTACACGGAGGCACTCATCGCGGCCATCCCACGGGCCGACGGCCGCGGGCTGCTGCCGGTCGACCTGCCGGGCGACGTACCCGACCCGGCCAGTCCACCGTCCGGGTGTCGTTTCCACCCCCGCTGCCCGATCGCCGAAGATCGCTGCACCAGCATCGATCCCGGCCCGAGCTCGATCGACGGACGCGAGGTGGCCTGCCTGGTGCGGGCCGGCTCGAGCCAGAACCTGCTGACCGGCTGAGCCTCCCGGCTCGACCCATGACATCTCGTCGTCCATAAGGAGCTAGCTGTGTGGTTGGTAAACGCGAATGTGGTTGATGTTCTGACCGGAGAACGACTTTCGAACCGGGCTGTGCACGTCGGACCGGAAGGTCGGATCGTCGAGGTCACCTCGGGTTCGCCCGTCGGGGTCGCCGGCAGCGACAGTCGTGGACGTGGCCGGGCGCTGGCTGCTGCCCGGACTGATCTCCTGCCACACCCACCTGTCGGTGGTATTCCCGTTCTCGGACACCGACGAGGCCGAGGATCCGGCGATCACGGCCTATCGGTCGGCATCCAGGGCGCACCAGGCACTGATCGCGGGTATCACCACCATCCGCTGTGTGCACGAGCAGAACCGGGCCGACCTGTCGCTACGCCGCGCCGCGCAGCGCGGCTGGATCAAGGCGCCCCGCATTCGTGGTGCAGGACGTGCGATCTCGACCGTCGGCGGTCACGGCGAGGGGGCGGCCGCGGCGTACGCCACCGGCGAGGAAGAGTTCTACCGGGCCGCGGCGGCCGAGATCGAAGCCGGCGCCGACCACGTCAAGATCTTCATCAACGGCGGCCTGGCGAAAGCGGGAGAGCACTATGACTCGCAGGAGATGCAGCGACGGCGAGATCCGCGGCGTGGTCCGGGCCGCGCATGAGCACGACAAGTACGTGGTCGCCCATTCCGGCGATTCGGTAGCGATCCGGCAGGCCCTGACGCAGGGGGTCACCTCCTTCGAACACGCCTATCGACTGGACGAACGAGACCGCCCAGATGCTGGTGGGCCCGAACATCTTCCTGACGCCGACGCTGTGCGTCACCCGCAGCGAATCCTGGATGCGGGCGAACCATTTCGAGGAACATTCGATCCAGCAGGCGCTGGCCGCGGCCGACGATCACCTGCTGAGCATCCAGCGGGCCATCCGAGCCGGGGTCAACCTGGTCAACGGAACCGACTACCCACCAGGCGATCTGGTCGACGGTGCGCCGGCGGCCGTGCACGAGCTGCTGCTGATGGCCCAGGCCGGGTTGAGCGCCCTTGCAAGCGCTGCAGTCCGATCTCGACCCAGGCGGCCCGGCTGCTGCGGATCGACGACCACGTCGGTCAGATCCGGCCCGGCTACGTCGGCGATCTGATCGCGGTCGACGGCGACCCACTGCGTCGATCTCGACGCGCTGCGGAACATCTCGCTGGTGGTCCAGGGCGGCGCCGTCATCCGTGGTGCCGCATGATGGCGGCACGCGCGGTATCGGGACGGAAGCCAGTGGGAGGAGTGGCCGGCTACAGCCGGGCGGTACGGGCCGGCGACTTCGTCGCGATCAGCGGCACCACGGCACCGGACGGCGGCCGACTGCTGCCCGGTGACACCCACGGTCAGACGACGGTCGCCCTCCGTCGGGTGATTGCCGCGGTGGAAGCGTTGGGCGGCAGCGACTCCGACATCATCCGCACCAGGATCATGCTGGTCCCCGGGGCGGATGTCGACGCGGCCTGCCGCGCGCATCAGGAGCTGCTCGGCGATGTCCGGCCCGGCCAACTCGCTGTACTTCGTGGCGGCCCTGATCGGTCGACTGGCCTGCTGGTCGAGGTGGAAGCCGACGCCGTCGTCGAACTCCGGCGCCGCGTAGTGACCTGGTCGCTGCGGCTGAACAACGACCTGCCGGCCGAGCGAGCTATTGGCGATCGCGCTGCTGGCCGAGGAGCTCGGGTGCGATCAGCTCTGGGTCTCCAACGACCTGTACCTGCGCTCCGCGCCGGTGTTGATCAGCGTCTTGGCCGCCCGGACCAGCCGGATCAAACTCGGGATCGCCATCATGAACCCGTACTCGGCGCACGTGGCGGAGTTGGCAATGGTTGCGGCCACGCTGGCCGAGGTGTCCCACGGCCGGTTTCTGCTCGGGGTCGGCGCCGGATCCGAGGAGTTTCTGGGTTGGGCCGGCTTGGAACGGCCGCGAACCGTTGGCCACCACCGCGCATGCCGTGACCGCCCTCCGGCGACTGCTCGGGCATCGCGACGTCGACGACGCGGATCTGCCGCCTTGGTTCGGGGATCACAGCGTGTTGCGTTTCGAACAGTACGGGCCGGTACCTGTCTACGTCGGGGGGATGGCGCCGAAGATGCTGGCCATGGCCGGGCGGTTCGCCGACGGAGCTCTCCCGCTGCTGTACCCGCCGGAGCACTATGCCACCGCCCGCAGTCAGGTCTACAGCGGGCTGGCGGCTGCCGGTCGCGACCCGGCGGATTTCGACCTTCCGGCCTGCATTTGGGTCTCGTTGTCGGACAACGCTTCCGCCGGGCGAGCCGCCCTCGCAGAGAAGCTCGCCTACTACGGTCCGTCGATCTCGCCGTACCTGCTGGCCGAAGTCGGCCTGAGACCGGACGACTTCCTGCCGGCCGCGGCCCTGGCCCAACGGGGCCGGGCCGCAGAGGCGGCCTCGCTGATCGACGACCGCATGCTCCGGCTGGGTATCGCCGGCGACAAAGCCGACGTGGTGCAACGGTGCCGGTCGCTGCAGCAGCTCGGCGCAGAGCATTTGTCTTTCGGGCCGCCGCTGGGACCGGATCCACTGTCCGCCGTGCGGATGCTCGGAGAGCAGGTCATGCCTGAACTCGGAACCCCGTTGCTGACACAGCCTACGTCCGTCTCCAGCCTGGCCGCTCAGAGTGCTTTGACCGGTAGCGGTACCCCGAAACAGGATGGTGCGGCGAGGGAGATGGTGCTGTGACGGAGGATGGTCAACTGTGAACAACTCAATTGCTGCGAGCGAACCGCAGGCCGCCGTCTGGGCAGCCACGCTGGACATCTACGCAGGCTTTCTGGCAGGCGACCGCAGCCGCATCGACGGCCACCTGCATCCGGACGGGACGTTCTGGGACAGCGCCGAAGCGGAGCTGATTCGCGGCAGGGCCGAACTCGATGCCGCCCGCGATCGTCGTCCTGTTGCGGCCGGCGGGCCGGCGGTGGTGGCATTGGACGCGGTCGATCCGGTGATCGACGTCTGGGGTGACACCGCGCTGGCCAGACACTGGTTGACGGTCCGGTTCGACGACTCGACACCGCCGGAAAGCGTTCGGGTGACGACGGTCTGGCGACTGACGGCAGGAAGCTGGCGGGCGGTCCACAACCACGAAGACGTCAGAGCCGTACCCCGATGACGCCGGGGTCGGGCGATCGGGACATGCAGCTGTTCGATCTGCGGGTCACCGTGGAAAGTATCGAAGGCCGCTCGGTCTGTGGGCTCGGGGTCGGCGACTATTTCGAGTTGGACCACAGTTCGCAGTTGAGAATCCCGGACGGCAAACACTTCTGCATCTTCGCACTGCAGTCGGTGCTGCCGTTCCTGGCCGCCAAGCAACGTCGTTTGGCGGCCACCGACTGGCTCGAGACGGATTCGCTGGTGTGTTGTCCTGATCCGGAGGAGGGACTGGTCATGCGGATCGAACGGACTCGGGTACGCACGCTCGACGCCGGCGACCTGACGTGAGCCGCCTGTCCCACGTGGAAATCGGGCTGGGTCTGCAGTCGGACAAACCGATCGGCGAATATGGCGAACTGGCCGCTAGGGCCGAACGATACGACTTCGACCTGATCAGTGTGTTCGGTGATCTACTGTTCCAGCCGCCGATCGTGCCGTTGCTCCAAATGGCGGCCGCGACGACCAGGGTGCGCCTCGGCGCCGCCTGCTGGAACCCGTACACGCTGCACCCCTATGAGATCGCGGGTCAGTTGGCGGCGCTCGATTCGGCGTCGGGCGGTCGGGCCTTCCTCGGGTTGGCCCGCGGGACCTGGCTGGGCGCGATCGGTCTCGACCAACCAGCGCCGGTGGACCGAATCGAGCAAGCAGTAGCTGTCATCCGCGCGCTGCTGACCGGCTCGGAGTCCGGATTTGCCGGCTCGATCTACCAGCTGGCGCCGGGGACTCGGCTGCGGTATCCGGTGAGCGGTCACCGGCCGCCGTTGCTCATCGGAACCTGGGGGCCGAAAATGGCGGCCCTGGCCGGGCAGATCGCGGACGAGGTGAAGATCGGCGGAACGGCGAACCCCGCGATGGTGGACGTGATGCGTCATCGGATCCGCGTCGGCACCGATCGGGCGGGCCGCGCTCCCGGATCGGTGGGCGTGGTGGTGGGGGCCGTGACGGTGGTCGACCGGGACGGCGCTGCGGCGCGCAATCGGGCCCGACGTGAGGTGGCCATGTATCTGGCGGTGGTGGCCGAATTGGATCCGACCGTCACCGTGGCGCCGGAGTTGCTCACCGAACTGGCGGCCCTGGTGGAGGTGGGCGACCACGCGGCCGCCGGCTCGCTCATTCCCGATGATCTGTTGGATCTCTTCGCGTTCGCGGGTACGCCCGATCAGGTTGCGGCCCAGGCGCAGTCACTGATCGACGCGGGCGTGAGCCGGGTCGAGTTCGGCACTCCCCACGGGCTGACCGATGTTGGTGGCGTGGAGATGCTCGGTCGGGAGGTGCTCCCGCTACTGCGGCGCTGAGCGGAGATGTTCGATCCCGGGTCCAATCGGAGGACGCGGTCGACCATGTCGTCGATCATCAGCCTGACGTCCGGCCACGGGAAATGTGGCCTGGCCGTCCGCAGGGCGACCACACCGTGCACGAAGGCCCAAATGTTCGTGGCCACCAACTGGGTGTCCGGGTCATCGAGGGTCACGCCGAGGGCAGCCGCCACTTCGGCGGCCAGCGTCTGAAAGGTATCCAGTCCCACCATCAGGCCGGACGGACCGACCAGCATGCCGCGGGAGGACGCGGAGAACATCACCCGATAGTTGCCCGGCTGCTCCAGTCCGATACGCGACGTAGGCGTGACCGACCGCGCGTACGCGATCGACCGGGGCCGATCCGGCTGCTGTCCGGGCCGCACCTAGCAACGCGTCGAGCTCGGCGAAGCGCTTGAGCTTGACCGCAAGAATCAAGCCGTCGATGTCCGCGAAGTGCAGATAGATCGACGTGGTGGCAATGCCCACTCGACGGGCCACCGCACGCAGCGACATCGTCTCGACATCACCGCTCTCGGCCAGCAGATCGCTGGCCGCCTCGATGATCTCGGTGCGGAGTGTTTCGCCGCTACCCCGGCGGGCGGGTGTGCGGCGCCGTGTGGTCCCGGCGTCGGCTGCCATCGGTCCATCTTCTCCCATCCGTCCGCGGATATCGCCGAATACGTTCGTTGACAACTGTAGCGCTACGGGTGTACACCTATTAACACAACACCTGTAGCCCAACAGCCCGGAGGCTGAGATGGAATCAACCGCAGTGGTTTCCCCACCGAGCTCCACCCGTGCGGGAGCGCCGTCCGCTCGGTCGCATCAGGTGCGGCCCGGATGGACGCTCGTCCTGGTCTGCGCGGCCATGTTCATGCTGCTGCTGGACCTGACGATCGTGACGGCCGCGCTGGCCAACATCCAGAAAGACCTCGACTCGTCCTTGAGCTCTCTGCAATGGGTCGTCGACGCCTACACCCTCCCCGTCGCCGGACTGCTGCTCACCGCCGCCACCATCGGCGACCGGATTGGCCGGCGGCGGCTGTACCTGGTCGGCATGGCCATCTTCACGCTCGCCTCGTTGGGCTGTGCCCTCGCCGGAGATGCGTTGACCCTCAACATCATTCGCGCAGTCCAGGGGGTCGGCGCAGTGATGCTCTTCGGCGTCGCGCTCCCGTTGATCGCCGCTGCCTTCCCCGACGCCAAGAAGCGGGCCGGCGCTATCGGCGCGTTCGGCGCCACGCTGGCGGCCGCGACCGCGGTCGGTCCGTTGCTCGGCGGGGCCCTGGTCGACAGTGCCGGTTGGCGCTGGATCTTCCTGATCAATGTGCCCGTCGGGCTTGCTGCCTTGGTTGGTGCTCGCTTCGTTCTCATCGAGTCGAGGGCCACCAATGCCCGGAAGGCCGACTGGCCCGGGACGGTGCTGCTGTCGACCGCGCTGGTGGCGTTGGTCCTCGGTCTGATCGAGAGCAGTGAGAGGGGCTGGGGCTCCGCCACGGTGATCTCGCTGCTGGTGGCCACCGTCGTGCTACTGACCGGCTTCGTGATCCGGGAGGCGCGCACGCCGCAACCGATGCTGGATCTCTCGCTGCTCCGCCGCCCGTCGTTCCTGGGCCCGGCGCTCATCGCGCTGATCACCTCCGCGACGTTGGTCGCTTCGACCAGCTACGTCGCGCTCTACTTCATCAACACCTTGGGCTACACGCCGTTCCAGGCCGGTCTGCGGTTCCTGCCGCTGACCGTCGCGTCCTTCCTGGCCGCCCCACCGGCCGCCAAATTCGGCCACCTGATGCCGACCCGCTATTCGATGCCGCTGACCGGCGCGCTCGTTGCCATCGGTCTGGCCAGCATGACCGGGTTGGATGCGTCGTCGTCCTGGACGCACCTGCTGTTCGGATTCGTCGTCGCCGGGGTGGGTCTCGGGATGAGTTCAGCACTGATCTCGCAGGCGGCGTTGGCCGCAGTGCCCGTGGCCCAGGCCGGGATGGCCACCGGTACGGCGAACACCTTCCGGCAGGTCGGCCTGGCCGCCGGTGTCGCCGCCCTCGGCTCGATCTTCACCGCCCACGTGACCAGCGCGATGGGGACCAGCCTGGATGTTCTGCCATTGCCGGCTGCGGCCAACGCACAGCTGTCCGACGCAGTCGGTTCCGGCGCCGGGGTGCAGGTGGCGTCCTACGTACCGGCCGCGCTCAGTCAGGGTGTCGCGGAGGCGGCGAGGGCCGCGACGGCCAGCGGCATCAACACGATCTTCCTGGTGGGAGCGGTGGCCGCCGCGGCAGTCACGGTGCTGGCTTTCGTCATGATGCGCAAAACGGTCCCGGCGATCGTCGGCTAGGTGGGCGGCCTCCCTGGCCGGGTCCTGGGTTCACCTCTGTTCGGAGGCGAGCCCAGGACGCGCTGCTCAGTGGCCTCGGACAACCCATTCGTCCAACTGCGGGGCCTCCGCGCCGATGGTCGTGTCGTCTCCGTGGCCTGGTGTGCACCACCGTCTCGTCCGGCAACGTCAGCAACCGGGAACTGATGGAATCGATGATGGTCGGGAAGTCGGAGAACGAACGTCCGGTGGCTCCGGGTCCGCCGTTGAACAGCGTGTCGCCGGTGAAGACTGCCCCGAGTTCGGGGAAGTAGACGCTGACCGCCCCGGGGGCGTGGCCGGGGGTGTGCAGGACGGTGCCTTCGACGCCACCGACCGAAATCACCTGGCCGTCCTCGAGGTCCGAGTCCGGACGACGATCCTCGTGCTTCATTCCCCACAGGTGAGCGTCCGCCGGATGCAGCAGGATCGGTGCTCCGGTCCGGTCGGCCAGCGCAGGGGCGGCGTCGATGTGATCGTCGTGACCGTGGGTGGACAGGATCGCCACCACCTTGCGGTCGCCAACGGCCTGCATGATCGCCTCCGCGTCGTGTGCGGCGTCGATGACCAGTACCTCGTGATCGTCTCCGACCAGCCAGACGTTGTTGTCCACATCCCAGGTTCCGCCGTCGAGGGAGAACGTTCCGGAGGTCACTACTTTGTCGATGCGCGCCACTTTTCCCCATTCGCCGTGCCGCCGCGGGCGGCCGATATAGAAAGATCAAGACCGTCAGGCTTGCACGGATCGCCACGGATGGAAAACCTTCGATAGCCCCGCTCAGTCGGTTAGGCTAGGCTCGCCTGCATGTCAGGTAAGCCGAAGAAGGAGTGCTGCGTGGACAAGCCGCGCTGCAGTCGCTGCCCCATCCGAATGCTCGCCGAGGGCACCCTTCCTGCCGGGTACACCGTGAAGAAGCGCAAGCTGGTCAAGATCAAGTAGCGCGGTCAGACGTACTCCGGCGCCGTCAGCAGCAGCCACTCCGCCAGATGGGCGGCGAATGAACTGCGAACCAGGATCTTGATCAGGTCGTCGTCGGTCCAGGCCGGACCGTCGCTGAACACCACCACCGCGCACTGGGCAAGCAGGGTCTGTGCGCAACTGCTCTCGGGCAGCGCATCGAGGTCCAGGGCCAGCCCGTGGGCCAGCACCCGCCTCGCGTTTCGGCCGGAGATACGGACCATCGTGCGGGCCGACGACACGTCGGTGACCGCGCCCGGCTCGGTGCCGAGGGCTCGCCGCAGTCGGGTTTCCAGTTCGGTGCCGTGGCCGGGGCCGGTCAGGACCAGGTATTCGTCAGGACCGAGAGCCAGGACGGCATCGCTGCCCGCGTAGGTCACCGCCCCGGTTACCCGGGGCAAGGCGGTGCCCAACGCTGCCGAAACCAGTTCTGCAGCAATCGAATTCGGGTCGACGCGGAGCAGGACCTGGCTGGTGAGTGGCGATTCCGCGATCCGCACCCCGGCATCCGCGCCCTGCGAGAGACGGGCGAACGGGTCGCAGTAGTCCGCCAGCGGCGATAGCGGAAGCCCGGCGCCGCTGGTGATCTTCGGGATGGGATCGCCGGCGTCAGTGGGATCACCGTCGCGTCGCAGTCCCTCGGCATCCACCACGACCGGACCGTTGACGATCACCGCGCGCGGCTCGTCGTCGACCACGACATGGACCGTGTCACCGATTCGGTCCCGACCGCCCTTCAACAGGGCCAGGGCGAACGTCCGGTCGAGGGCGGCGGACCGGTAGGAGGACGTCACATGGCCGAGCATCGGCACCGGCGGCTCGGGCAGGATGGCGTTCTCGACGATCTGCGCCCCTTCGGGCAGCAGCAGGTCCTCGGCCACCGGGAGCAGCGCGACCAGGTGTTTGCGGTCCGGGCGCGCGTTGTCGGCCCTGGCGTACGAGCGCTTTCCGATGAAGTCGGCCTTCTTCTTCGACACCACCCAACTCATTCCGAGGTCCTGGGGAGTGATAGTGCCGTCGGTGTCCTGGCCGATGATGGGAAAGCCCTTTTCGGCGCGCAGCACGTGCATGGCCTCGGTCCCGTACGGCGTCAGGCCGATGGGCTCGCCCACCCTCCACACCTGCTCCCACAGGGCCGCAGCGTCATGCCAGGCGACGTTGACCTCGTAGGCCAGTTCGCCGGAGAAGGAGATGCGGGCGACCCGGGCGGTCAGGCCCGCCACAGTGGTATCGCGCCAAGCCATGAACGGAAAGTCGTCGTTGTCGGTCGACAGCTGCGGCGCGAGGGCCGACAACAAGGCTCGGGAGCGCGGCCCGACAATCGCCATCGTGGCCCACTGCTCGGTGACCGAGGCACACCACACCCGCAGATTCGGCCATTCCGTCTGTAGCCATTCTTCCATCCAGTCAAGGACTTTGGCCGCATTGCCGGTGGTGGTGGTGACGAGATAGCGGTCCGGCGACAGCCGGAAAACGGTGCCGTCGTCGTAGGCCATCCCGTCGGGGGTGCACATCACCCCGTACCGGATCATCCCGACCTTCAGACTGGACATCAGGTTTGTGTAGAGCATGTCGAGAAACGCCGGGGCATCAGGACCTTGGACGTCGATCTTGCCCAGCGTCGAACCATCCATGAACGCGACATTCGTTCTGGCCGCCGCGCATTCGCGGAGAACCGCGGAGTCCATGTCCTCGCCCGCGACCGGATAGAACCACGGGCGCTTCCACTGTCCGACATTTTCGAACTGGGCGCCGTGGGCCACGTGCCAGGAATGTGCGCCGGTGGTGCGGATCGGATCGTAGAGATCACCCCGCTCGCGGCCGGCCAGTGCTGCGAACGAGATCGGTGTGTAGGGCGGCCGGTAGGTGGTGGTGCCCAGTTCGCCCGGCTCCACGCCCAGCACGTGGGCGATGATGGCCGTCGACAGCACCCCGGACGTCTTGCCCTGGTCGTGTGCAGTGCCGGCCGTGGTGTAGCGCTTGACGTGCTCCACCGATGCCAATCCGGCCCCGGTCGCCCTGACCAGATCTGCAACGGTGACATCCCTTTGCACGTCTACGAAATGCTCCGTCAGGGTGGCCGCATCAGTACCCTTCGCGGCCACCAGGTACAGCGCCGCGGGCGCGGTGAAATCGGCGGGCAGGTCTTCGGCCGGCGGCAGCACCACGGCATTGCCGGTGAGGCCGGTCTCCACCCCCGCCGCCGCGCCGTCGGCCACTGCTTGGGCGGTGCTGCGCAGACCCCTGGCCGCTCCGACGACCGTCACGTTCTGGTGGGCGCCGGCCGGTCGGAATGAGCCAATCCCGGGGTCGAATTCGAGTCGACCGCCGGCCTGCGAATAGAGCTGGACCGCAGGATTCCAGCCGCCCGAGACCGCAAGGAGATCTGCTGGCAGGTAAAGACTTTCGCCAGCGGGGCCGCGGACGGTCACGCCGCTGAGCGCGCCGTCCGGACCGGTGTGCGTGGTGGTGACCACGGATCCGGTCAGCACACTCCCGGTGGTGACTTCGTCGTCGAAGATGACCGCGGGCGCCTCAGTTTGTCCGTCCGGGCTCCGAGGATCGACGACCACGACGACGGCGCCGACGGCCATCAACTCGCCGGCCACGCGGTAGGCGTCATCGTGCGCGGTGAAGACCACCACCCGCTCACCGGCGAGGACGCCATAACGCTGCAGGTAGACCCGGACCGACTCGGCCAGCATGACGCCGGGTACGTCGTTGCCCTGGAAGACGATCGGCCGTTCGTGGGCGCCCGTGGCGAGGACGACTCGGCCGGCCCGAATCCGCCAGATGCGCTCTCGCACGGCGTCTTCGGCGGTATCCGCCGCCGGGTGGCCGGTCAGCCGCTGCACCGCGACGAGGAAGTTGTCGTCGTAATAGCCGGTGACGGCGGTGCGCTGCAGGTGGACCACATTCGGCATGACCTCCAGCTCGGCGACAATGCCGGCCGCCCAAGCGATCTCATCCTTGGTCAGCAGCGATCCGCCCGGCTCGGCCCGGTCGTCGACGAGCAGCACTCGATCACCGCCGCGACCCGCGGTGAGGGCCGCCGACAGGCCGGCCGGACCGGCCCCCACCACGACAAGTTCGCAGTGATGGTGGATCGCGTCGTAGCTGTGCGGATCGCCGGTCTCCGCCAGGCGCCCCTGCCCGTAGATGCTGGTGGCCTCCAGTCCGTTCACCGCCTCGATCGTGGTGGCGGTGAGCATCGGCTCCGGGAAAGGCTTCTCGATCTGGACGATGCCGCTCGGCTCTTCGGACCAGGCGGTCATGATGCCCCTGGGACGGCCGAGAATGACGGAGTGACCGGTGACCTTGACGCCGGAGGCGAGTAGGGCGGACGCAAGGGTGTCGCCCGGATGCGCGTCTAGCGGCTGACCGTCGAACGTCACCTCCAGCTGGCGTTTCCGGTCGATGCGGCCGTCGGAGGCGAGCCTGCTGCTGGTCATCGGTCGGCCCCTGGTTGTCGGTGTGCGGATGCAGTCTTGGTAGGCGGTACGGCGGACCTCACAGTGTCGTTCCGTGAGACGGTGTGGTGCCGTTGGCGATCGCAACTTCGGCGCGGTCGGTGCGCGGCGGACCCCCGGGATGCCGAGCAGCCAGATCGGGACGAGGTTCGCCCACCCGGTAGACAGCAAGGAACTCGTAGGTCGCGGTGTCCCGAATGGCGTTGAACCACCGGCGGCAGCCGGCAGCATGCACCCACCGCTCGGCAAACGGCCCCTTCGGGTTGTCGCGGAAGAAGAGGTACTCGGCCCACTCCTGGTCGGTCAGGTCCCGCCCGCCGTCAGCGGGGTAGGGCACATGCGCCTGGCCGCCGTAGTGGAATTCGTTCTCGTTGCGGGGCCCGCATTCCGGGCAGGGGATGAGCATCATGATGGTCTCTTCCGAAGAGCTCAGTGGGCGACGGCAGCGGCGCCGTGCTCGTCGACGAGACGGCCGGTGGTGAACCGCTCGAGGGAGAACTCGCGCATCAGCTCGGGTACCGCTCCGGTGGCGATCAACTCGGCCATCTGATCGCCGACCCCTGGCGTGGCCTTGAAACCACCGGTGCCCCAACCGCAATTGACGTACAGATTCTCGACCGGAGTCAGTCCCATGATCGCCGAGGCGTCCGGTGTGGTGTCGACGATCCCGCCCCAGGTGCGGAGTACGTGTGCCCGCGCGAAGATCGGGAAAAGTTCTACCGCGGCGGACATCTGACGTTCGATGACGTGAAACGCCCCGCGTTGGCCGTAGCCGTTGTAGGAATCCACGCCGGCGCCCATGACGAGTTCGCCCTTGTGTGCCTGCGACACGTAGACGTGCACGGCGTTGGACATCACCACCGTCGGGTGCACCGGCTCCAGCAGCTCGGACACCAATGCCTGTAGCGGGTGTGACTGCACCGGCAGTCGGAAACCGGCCATCGTGGCCAGCACCGACGAGTGACCGGCTCCGACCATGGCGACCACGTCGGCGGTGATCGGGCCGCGGGACGTCTGCACGCCGGTGACCTTGCCGGCCGTGATGTCGATCCCGGTGACCTCGCAGTTCTGCACCAGGTCGATGCCGGCCCGATTGGCCGACCGCGCGAAGCCCCACGCGACGTAGTCGTGTTTGGCGATGCCGCCGCGGGGCTGGAAGGTGCCGCCGAGTACGGGATACCGGATGTCGTCCTTGATGTTGAGAATCGGGCAGATCTCCTTGGCGCCCTTGGCGTCCACCCACTCTGCATCGACCCCGTTCAGCCGGTTCGCGGCCACCCGGCGTCGGGAGTCCCGGATATCGGTCAGCGAATGGTCCAGGTTCAGCACCCCGCGCTGCGAGAACAGAATGGGGTAGTCCAGGTCGACATCCAAGGTCTCCCAGAGCTTCAGCGAGTGCTCGTACATCCCGGCGCTGGCGTCCCACAGGTAGTTCGAGCGGATGATGGTGGTGTTTCTGGCCATGTTTCCACCGGCCAGCCAGCCCTTTTCCAGCACCGCGACGTCGGTGATACCGCGCTTGGCCAGGTAGTGGGCGGTGGCCAGACCGTGGCCACCGCCGCCGATGATGACGACCTGATAGTGGCGGCGCGGTTCCGGGTTTCGCCAGAGGAACTCCGGGTGTTGCGGGAGATCAGCCCCCGGTGGAACCTGCGGCGTCAAGTCCTCGGCCCTTCTAGTAGGAAAGATGTGGGTACAGCGGGTGCTTGGCCGCGAGGGCCGCGACGCGCGCATTGAGCGATTCGGAGAGCTCGGCATCCAGCTCGCCGATCGGCGCGATCAGAGCGGCGGCGATGATGTCGGCGACCTCGGTGAAATCGTCCTCGTCGAACCCACGGGTCGCCAGCGCCGGCGTGCCGATGCGCAGGCCGGAGGTCACCATCGGCGGGCGCGGGTCGAACGGGACGGCGTTGCGGTTGACCGTGATACCGACGGCGTGCAGCCGATCCTCGGCCGACTTGCCGTCCAGGTCGGAGTTGCGCAGGTCGACCAGGACCAGGTGCACGTCCGTCCCACCGGTCAATACGGAGATCCCGGCCTTGGTCACGTCCTCGGCGACCAGGCGCTCGGCGAGTAGCGCGGCGCCCCTGATGGTGCGTCCGGCCCGCTCGGTGAACGCCGGATCGGCGGCCATCTTGAACGCCACTGCCTTCGCCGCAATCACGTGTTCCAGGGGTCCGCCCTGCTGCCCGGGGAACACCGCGGAATTGACCTTCTTGGCCAGATCGGCGTCGTTGGTCAGGATGACACCGCCGCGCGGACCGCCGAGGGTCTTGTGCGTGGTGGTGGTGGTGACGTGCGCATGCGGCACCGGCGACGGGTGCAGCCCCGCGGCGACCAGGCCCGCGAAGTGGGCCATGTCGACCATGAGGTAGGCGCCGACCTCGTCGGCGATCTCTCGGAACCGGGCGAAGTCCAGCTGCCGCGGGTAGGCCGACCAGCCCGCGATGATCAGCTTCGGCTGGTGTTCGCGGGCCAGCCGAGCGACCTCGTCCATGTCGATGCGGTGGTCTTCCTTGGACACCTCGTACGCGGCCACGTTGTAGAGCAGGCCGGAGAAGTTGATCCGCATGCCGTGGGTCAGGTGGCCGCCGTGGGCCAGCGAAAGCCCGAGGATGGTGTCGCCGGGCTTGATCAGCGCCTGCATGGCGGCAGCATTGGCCTGCGCGCCGGAGTGCGGTTGGACGTTGGCGAAGCCGGCTCCGAACAGCGATTTGATGCGTTCGATGGCCAACTTCTCGATGACGTCGACGAATTCGCAGCCGCCGTAATACCGGCGCCCTGGGTAACCCTCGGCGTATTTGTTCGTCAGAACGGAACCCTGGGCCTCCATCGCCGCGACCGAGGCGAAGTTCTCGCTGGCGATCATCTCCAGGGTGCTCTGCTGCCGGTGCAGCTCATTGGCGATCTGGGTCGCCACCTCGGGATCGGCTTCCGCGAGACCGGCGTTGAGTCCCGGCCAGGCCGTTTCGGCAGTCTTGATCTCGGTGGTCGTCATCGCAGCATCTCCCTGAGGTGTGCGCTCGCAGTGACTGAGTCAGCGGCGCAAGCTTCGGTCGCGGGAGCCCATCGCCCGCATCCGCTGTCCACCGTAGTGAGATACGCCGGTGTTCCCAATTCAGACCCGCCTGATTCGAGCCCCCCCGATTCGCACACTCTCGCGGTCAGCACCGGATCTTCTTCATCTCGGGGTCGAATGCGGGCTCTGCGGTGACCACGGCTCGGTAGCGCTCGTCGAAGTAGCCGATCTCCACAGCGGTGCCCGGCGCGGTGAGCTCCGCCGGTAGCCAGGCGTACGCGAGCGGCGTGCCGAGGGTGTACGAGTAGGCCGCCGACGTCACGTAACCCACCGCCCGCCCGCCTGCGTCGCGCGGATCAACTAGCGCCGCGCGGTTCAACTCATTGACTTCCGTCCCACCCGTCACATTCGGCTCGAGTTGATCCGCGCCGGCGGAGTTGATCCGCGCGGCAGAAGAGGAACAGGTGAAGACGGGTTCGGAACCCAGGACGATGTCATTCGGCCCGTCGATGGTGAGCAGGCAGAGCCGGCGGCCGTCGTCCGCCCGCGCGACCAGGGCCTGCTTGCCGACGAACTCCTGGTCGAGTTTGACCGCGAAGTCGAGGCCGGCCTGCGTCGGCGTGTGCTCGTTGGTCATGTCGCCGCCGAACGACCGGTAGCCCTTCTCGATCCGCAGCGCATTGAACGCGCCGCGGCCGGCGGCGATGATGCCGTGCTCGGCGCCGGCCGACATCAGCAGATCCCAGAGCACCAGGCCCTGGTCGGCCGTGGTGTAGAGCTCCCAGCCCAGCTCGCCGACGTAGGACAGCCGCATCGCGGTGACCTCGACGGTCCCGATGAAACAGGTCTGGGCCCGGAAGTACTTGAACCCGGCGTTGGAGAAGTCGGCTTCGGTCAGCGGCTGGACCACGTCGCGCGCCCGCGGGCCCCAGATTCCGATGCAGCAGGTGCCTGCGGTTATGTCTCGGATGTCGACCGTCGATTCATGGCGCGTCGAACGCAACTTCCGGCGCAGCCAATCCACGTCGATGGCTCCGTTGGCGCCGACCTGGTACTGCTCCGGGCCCAACCGGGCCACCGTCACGTCGGACCGGATGCCGCCGTCGACATCGAGCATCAGGCAGTAGGTCACGGCGCCGATCGATTTCGCCATCTTGCCGGTGACCAGGCTCTGCAGGAATTCGGTCGAGCCGGCCCCGGAAACCTCGATCCGCTTGAGCGCGGTCATGTCGTAGACGGCCACGTCGGTCCGGGTGATTGCAGCCTCGGCCGCAATGGTGGGGGACCAGAACTGAGCCGCCCAATCCCCGGGCTCCGGGACGTGCCAGCCCGTGTTGCGCTCACTGGTGACGAGGTGATCGTTGGCCGCGTACCAGTGCGGACGCTCCCAGCCGTTGGCCTCCAGGAACATGCCGCCGAGTTCCTGCTGCCGCGGGTAGAACGGCGAGGTGCGCAGCGGACGGGAATGGTTCATCGGCTCCAGCGGATGCAGGATGTCGTAGACCTCGACGAAGTTCTGGCAGTCCTTGGCTTCGATATAGGCCGGCGAGAGCTGGTGGCGCTCGAAGCGGTTGATGTCGCAGGCGTGCAGGTCGAACGACCCGGAATACCCATCGATGATCCACTCCGCCATCGCCTTCGCCACACCGGCCGAGTGGGTGACCCAGACCGCCTCGGCCACCCAGAACCCGTCCAGCGTGGCGTGCGGTCCGAGTAGGGGCAGATTGTCGGTGGTGAAGGAAAAGACGCCGTTGAAAGCGTTCTCGAGCGTCAACTCACCGAGACCGGGAAGAATCCGCGCGGTCTCGGCCAGCGGGAATTCGAAGTCCTCCGGAGTGAAGTCCAGCACCGACGGCTGGCTACCGCGAGCCTCGGCATCGGTCCAGGAGGCGAGATCTGTTGCCTTGAGGGGCATCGGGCGGTGCCGGTAGGAGCCGATTCCGAGTCCGGTCCCGTTCTCGCGGTAGTAGAGGTCGGCGTCCTGGTGACGCAGCACCGGGCGAGTGGCTTCGGTGAGGTGGCCGGCCAGCGGTGAAACCGTTGTGGTCCAGGCGAACTGGTGGGCCAGGGGAGTCAAGGGGAGGGTCTGGCCGACCATGGCGGCGATCTTCGGCCCCCAGATGCCGGCGCAGCAGACGACGACGTCGGCCGTGATGTCGCCGTGATCGGTCCGCACGCCGGTGACCCGGTTGCCCGAGGTCAGTACGTCAAGGACCTCGTGACGCTCCAGAATCGTTGCGCCGCGTTCGGTGGCCCGGTCGAGCTGGGCGGCCACGGCGCGGACGGCCTTCGCGATGCCATCGTCTTCGACGTACAGACCGCCGTGGATGGTGCTGGGTTCCAACAGATCCCAGGTCTTGACGGTTTCCTGCGGATCGAGCAGTCGAGCTCCGGGAATGCCCCAGGACTGGGCGTACCCGAATCGCCGCTGCAATTCCACGGCGCGCTCCGGCGTGGTGGCGATCTCCAATCCGCCGACCGGTAGGTAGCACGGATCGCCCTGGTAGGTCAGACCTTTGAATTTCTCGACGGTGTACCGGGCGAAGTCGCTCATCACCTTGGTGCCGTTGGTCTGGAAGACCACCCCGGGAGCATGCGACGTGGATCCACCGGAGATCGGCAGTGGCCCACCGTCGACCACGGTGACGTTGGTCCAGCCGCGCTCGGTCAGCTCGTCGGCCAGACTGGCTCCGACGATGCCGCCGCCGATGATCACGACGGATGGCTGCGTAGCCGAGCTTGGCGTCATCAGTACTCCCGTTCCGTATTACGCAACTGAATGCGCTGTATGCAACAGCCTGGTCCGAGCTGGACACGGCTGTCAAGGGGTTCCACCGCCTGGGGCGGTGCGAACTGGGGCCGATTGACGCGGGCGGTGATGGGAGCCACCCGCGTCAATCGAGATCTGGGGCCAGCGAAACTACTTGCCCAGCCAGGCTTTCACCTTGTCGGGGTTGGCTTCGACCCACTTCTTGGCGGCCGCCTCGGGCGTCATCTTGTCGGCGGTGATGTACTTCGCGACCAGGTCCTGGTCGTCGTTGGTCCAGTTGAAGTTCTTGATCAGCGCGGCGGCCGGCGAGCCGGAATTGGCCAGCTTGGTCGACATGATCTTGTTCAGGGCGTAGTCGGGGTAGTCGCAGGCCACGGTCTTCGGGTCGTCGTCGCAGCCCTTGGTCCACTTGGGCAGATTGATCTTGGTCAGCGGAATTTCGGAGAGGAACCACTGCGGGGAGTAGAAGTAGCCCAGCACCGGGGTGTCGTTCTGCTCGCCGGTCCGGAAGGCCTGGATGAGAGCCGCCTCGGAACCGGCGTAGACCACCTTGTAGTTGAGATTCAGATTCTTGACCAACGCGGCATCGTTGGTGACGAACGACGGGTCCCCGTCGAGCAGTTGGCCCTTACCGCCGGACTCCGACGTGGCGAACTTCGCCGAGTACTTGTTGAGGTTCTTCCAGTCGGTGATGTCCGGGAACATCTTCAGGGTCGAAGGCGTGACGTACCAACCGATCTGCCCCTTGTTGCCGGTGAGACCGGCATCGACCGCGGTTTTTTGCTGGGTGATGTACTTGGTAGTCAGATCAGCGTGACCCCAGTTCTCCATGATGACGTCGATCTGGCCGGTCGGCAGTCCCTGCCAGGCCAGCTCCTCGGCCAGCGCCTTCTGGTTCACCTTGCACTTGAGGTCGTTCTCCAGGACGTAGGTGACGACGGCGGCGTTGGCCGTGTAGCCGACCCAATCGTTCATCGCCATGTTGATCGGGGCGGAACAGGTCCCGGTGACCGGAAGCATCTTCTTCGGCGCGGCGCCGGCCGCCGCCGATGAGACGGGGGCCGCACCCGCTGATGCAGCGGCACTGGCCGCGGGCGCGGACCCCGCGGGCGCGGACGCCGCCGGTGCGGAGGCCGCCGGAGCGGACGGGGCCGCCGAGGCCGGCGCTGCGGCACTGGCTGCAGGCGCAGCCGAACTGGATGCGGACTGGTTCACCTTGGCGGCACAGGCGCTGGTGATCAGCAGGGCCGCAGCGGCCATGCCGACGCCGAATCGTTTGACGGTGGAGGATTTCTGCAATCGCATGGGTGCTCCTGGGTTGGGGTGAAGAAACTGTGGCGGGGAACGGGAGTGCTGATCGGTGAACGGTTCATATCGGGGGAACGACGGTCAGGCGGCCGATTCCACCGCCTTCGACAGGGAGGGGCGCTTCACGGGCGTGCGCATCTCGGTGGCTCTCCTGGCCCGCTGCCCGGATCGGACAGCCGCGGCCTGGGTGATCCGGTCGACCATGATGCCGAGGACGACCAGGGCCAGACCGGCGGCCAGGCCCTTGCCGAATTGGGAGGCGTTATCGAGTCCGCTGATCACCAGGTAGCCGAGTCCGCCGCCACCGACGGCGGCGCCGATGACGACCATCGACAAGCAATAGATCACCGCCTGGTTGGTGGCCAACGCGATGGATTTCGTGGACATCGGAATCTGCACCTTGGTGATCATCTGCCACTTGGTCGAACCCGACGAGAGGGCGGATTCCACGGTGTTGGCCGGCACCTGGCTGATGCCGTCGGCCACGATCTTGATGGCGGCGGGCGCGGCGTAGATGACGGCGGCGAAGATCGCGGTGACCCGGCCCGGGCCGAAGAGGCCGAGGAACGGCACCAGATAGACCAGTGATGGCATTGTCTGGGCGCCATCGAGAATCGGCCGAATCGCCCGGTCGGCCCCTTTCGAGCGGCCCATCCAGACTCCGACCACCACACCCAGGACGGTCGCGGCGATGGTGGCCAGGATGGTCGATGCCAGCGTGACCATGGAGTCGGACCAGACGCCGAGGGCGAGCAGAGCGCCGACGCCGAGAACGACGACAAGGGCGACCTTCCAGCCGCCGGCGACGAAACCGACCGCGGCCATCACCAGCGCGACGATGAACCAGGGCGAATCAACCAGCATGGTCTGCAGTGGATTGAGCAGGTCGTAGGCGATGAAATTCTTGATGGTCAGGGTGAGGAACGTGAGATTCTGCTGGGCCCAGGACGACACGCTGTTCGCGGCGTCGGCGATCCAGCCGCCCCAGTTCGGCCAGGTGTCGGGGGCTTGTGCGGCCCACAAATAGGTACGTGACAGATAGATGGCCACGATGGTGACGACGGCTCCGACCCCGATGGCGATCCACCGCAACCGGCGGCTGCCCGCGGCCGGTTCGGTCCGTCGGTCGGAACGTTGGCTGGCCGTGGTGGTTACCCGGTCGAACACGATAGCCATCAGCACGATGGCGAGGCCGGCGTTGAAGGCGGTGCCGACGTCGAGCGTCTGCAGCGCGTTCCGCACATCGGCACCCAACCCGGGGGCAGCGATGTAGGCGGCGATGGTCACCATCGACAGCGCGGCCATGAAGGTCTGGTTCACCCCGATCACCGTGGTGCGCTTGGACATCGGCAGCAGCACGGTGCGCAGCCGCTGGCTGCCCGTCACGCCGAGCGAATCGGCTGCCTCCCTGGTGGTCACCGGTACCTGCCGGATTCCGTGCGCGGTGATCCGGATGATCGGCGGCACCGCGAAGATGAAAACAGCCGCCGTGACCGAGGCAGAACCGAGCGAGAAGATCAGCACCAGCGGGGCCAGATAGGCGAAGGCGGGCATGATCTGCATGAAATCCAGGACGGGCGTGATGAGCTTGTTGAAGCGATCGCTCAGGCCCGCCCACAGGCCCAGCGGCAGCCCGATCAGGAAGCAGAAGAAGATCGCGGCCAGCACCTGGGAGAAGGTCGCCATTGCATCGGACCACAGGCCCTGGAACACGAAAAAGAGGAAAACGCCGGCGGTCAGCGCCGCGACTTTCGCGTTACCGATCGCAAAGGCGAGAAAGGTGACCAGGATAGTGGTGCCGAACCAGCCGATCTCGGGAATGCCCAGGCCGGAGTTGGTCTGGTAGAAGACCTCGCTGACGAAATCGCTGACGTTCTGCAGGATGATCTGGATGTAGTTGATGAAATAGATGAAGACCGGGCTGACATTCTGGTTCTGGGCCACCCAATCCGGCCAGGTGTTCAGGTTGTCCTGGATGGTCGTGGTGTCCTGCGGGTCGAGGGCCAGGGTCCACTGGTGTCCCCAGACCAATCGCGCGATGATCCAGATCGCGATGATGACCAGGATCGACAGTGCCGCCGGTGCCACCGAGAGTCGACGCTGTGCACCGGTCGCGGTGTCGCGGCCGCCGTCGGCGTCGATCCCGATCTGCGCCTCTGACTTCTCCAACCGCCCCCTGGACGCGGGATCGTCGGTGGTGGTCGTGGACATCAGGCAACTGCCTGCTCGTGGCCGCGACGTGGGCCGACCAAGCCGAGGATGTCGTCACGGCCGATCATCCCGACGGTCCGGTCCCCCTCTACGACGCGAACGGGAGAGGTCGAGGCCATCACCGCCGGGATGGCATCGCGGATGACAGTGCCGACCGGAAGCGTGGCCGAAGTGGACAAGTCGGTGTCCGCGACCGGCCGGGCGATCCACTTCAGCGTCAGCACATCGGCCTTCGGTACCTCCGAGACGAAGTCGGCGACGTAGTCGTCGGCCGGCGCGCCGACCAGGTCGTCGCCGGTGCCGATCTGGACCAGTTCGCCGTGCCGCATGATCAGGATTCGGTCGCCGAGTTTGAGCGCTTCGGACAAATCGTGGGTAATGAAGATCATCGTCTTGCCCATGTCCCGGTGCAGCCGGATCACCTCGGCCTGCATATCCCGCCGGATCAGCGGATCGAGGGCGGAGAACGGTTCGTCGAAGAGCAAGACGTCGGGGTCGCCGGCCAGCGCTCTGGCCAGGCCGACGCGTTGCTGCATGCCACCGGACAGCTGGTCGGGGAAGCGCCGCTCATACCCCTGCAAGCCCACGAGATCAATGACGTCCTGGGCCTTCTGGTAGCGCTCGGACTTGCCGACACCACGCACCTGCAGGCCGTAGGAGACGTTGTCGATCACGCTCCGGTGCGGGAGCAGGCCGAAATGCTGGAACACCATGGAGATCTTCTTGCGCCGTATGTCGCGTAGATCTCCGGGCGATGCCTTCATGATGTCGTTGCCTTCGAGTAGGACCTGGCCGGCGGTCGGCTCGATCAACCGCGTGAGGCACCGGACCAACGTCGACTTACCAGAACCGGACAGTCCCATCACCACGAACACCTCGCCACGGCCGACATCGAAACTCATGTCCCGGACCGCCGCGACGCAACCGGTCTGCTCGAGGATCTCCGGTCCGGTCAACTTGGCCATCTCCGGGTCAGCCGGAATGCGATCCGCTTTGTGCCCGAACACCTTCCAGAGATTGCGGATCGAGAAATCAGGAGCGGCAGTGCCCGTTGCTGGTGCTGTCATCACATCTCCTAGCGTGGGAGAACTTGGTGGCTACGGCTTTTCCGGTATGCGATGCTCGAACCAGTGCTGTGGGGCGGGTGCGGTGTTCTGCCAGATGTGCTTGATCTCGCGGTATTCGGCGAGTCCGGTCGGTCCCAGTTCGCGACCATTGCCGGACTGTCCGAATCCGCCCCATTCGGCCTGGGGCACGTACGGGTGGTAGTCATTGATCCAGACGGTGCCGTGTCGCAGCGCCCCGGCCACCCGCTGGGCGCGGGACGCGTCCGATGTCCACACCGCCCCGGCCAGGCCGTAGTCGGTGTCGTTGGCGATCTCGATCGCGTCGGCCTCGGTGTCGAAGGTTTCGACCGTCATCACCGGCCCGAACGATTCCTCGCGAATGACCGACATGTTCCGGGCACATCCGTCGAGCACGGTGGGCGGATAGTAAAAGCCCTGCGCCAGGGGACCTTCGGTCGGAATGACGCCGCCGGTGCGCAGAATCGCGCCCTCGTCCACGCCGGCCAGCACGTAGGCGTGCACCTTCGCGCGATGAGCTGCGGAGATCAGTGGCCCCGTCTCGGCGTCGTCGTCGAAGGGGCCACCGAGCCGGATATCTGCTGCCCGGGCCACGATCTCGTCAACCACGCGGTCGTGCAGTTCCTCGGCGACGATCAGCCGGGCGCCGGCCGAGCACACCTGGCCGGAATGCAGGAACACGGCGGTGAGGGCGTAGTCGATGGCCGCTTCGATGTCCGCGTCAGCGAAAATGATGTTGGGGTTCTTGCCGCCGAGCTCGAGGGCGACCTTCTTCACCGTGGCGGCGCCGGCGACCATGATCGCCTTGCCGGTCGCCAGGCCGCCGGTGAACGACACCATGTCCACCCGCTTGTCGCTGGTCAGCACGGTGCCGACCGCAACGCCGCTGCCGGTGACGAGGTTGGCCACTCCGGCGGGCGCGCCGGCCTCGCTGAGCGTCTCCATGAGCAGGATGGCCGTCGACGGCGTGAGTTCGCTGGGTTTGAGCACGAAGGTGTTGCCCGCCAACAGGGCCGGCGCCACCTTCCAGGAAACCTGCAGTAGGGGGTAGTTCCATGGTGTGATCAGGCTGCACACGCCGACCGGTGCGTAGACGATGCGGCTGATCGCATCCGGATTGCCGGTATCGACCACACGCCCGGCGTCCGTGCCGGCGATTCCCCCGTAATAGCGGAAACAGGCAACGATGTCGTCGATGTCGTACTCGGCCTCGACCAGGCGCTTACCGGTGTCCAGCGCCTCGGCCCGGGCGTAGATTGCCTTGTCCCGAACCAGCAGATCGGCGGTCCGCAGCAGGATCTGACCCCGCTGTTTCTCCGGAAGGGCGGCCCAATCGCCCTGGTCGAATGCGATCCGGGCCGCCTCGATGGCCGCCTGGGCATCGGCGCTCGACCCTTCCACCACGGTGGCCACCGGCGAGCCGTCGGCCGGGCAACTGATCGAGCGGGTGCCTCCGCCGAGTGACTCCGTCCAGCGGCCGCCGATGTACAGGCCTTTGGCTGGCGCCAGAACGGTCGACGAGCCGGACGGCCCCGCGTCGAGGTGGTTGTCGACGAGACTCGAGCTCACTGTCGACACCTCCCGATCTGATTGGTCCCGGCGGCTGTTCAGGGAGGCGTTGCGCATTACGCATCCACCCGCTTCCTGAGCAACAGCATGGAACGCAGCGCAGGGGGTGTCAAGGGTTCCGGGTGGTAACCGCGGGTCCGATCCCCAAGATTTACGTGGCTGTGATGAATGGCCACTCGAGGCCGCCCGGCGTGGACACACGGCGGTAACCCATATGGCCGGTCACCGGCCCGGTCAGGGGCGGTGTCGGCTGGTGGGGACCTGATAGCCCATCCGCTCCGAGATGTCTGCCGCAGCGACCTTGACCGCACCTATCACGGTCGCGATCCGACCGGGTTCCAATCGGAAGCTGGGGCCGGACACCGACAAGGAGGCGATGACCAAGCCATCGATGCCGCGGATCGGCGCCGCGACAGCGGTCAGCCCGACCTCGAGCTCATCGATCGCCACCGAATAGCCTTGTCGCCGTACGGCTTCCAAAGATGCCGCGAGCGCTGATCGGTCGGTGATGGTATTGGTCGTCAGCGCGCGGAGCCGGCCCGACGGCGTCAGCGCGGCGGCCAACACGGCTTCCGCTTCCGCCGGCGACGCGTGGGCCAGCAGCACCCGGCCGTTGGCGGTGGCGTGGACCGGATTCCGCCGCCCGATCCAATTATGGATCTGCAATGCGGATGTTCCGGCGACCTGGTCGAGGTAGAGAGTCTCGGTGCCCGACAGGATCACCACGTTGACCGTTTCACCGACTTCCGCAGCGAGGGCCAGGGTCACCGGGCGGCTCTGATGAACGATGTCGAGTCGGGTCCTGGTGGCGCCGGCCAGCCGCAGAACGCCGACGCCGAGGCGATACCGCCCGCGGTCCGGGAGTTGTTCGGCCAGGTCGTGCGCTTCGAGGGTGCCGAGCAACCTGGAAGCGGTCGACTTGTGCACGCCGATCAGGCCGGCGATCTCGGTGACGCCCAGTTCACCATCGGCCGCCAGCAGTTTCAGGATCGTCAGTGCTCGGTCCACCGACTGAACCGAGCCGCTCGCCGGGTCGGTGACGATCGCGCGCCCGGGCCGTGGTGCCCGCTCGGGGCTCTTGGCGCTCGGGGCCGACGGCTGCGGTCGGTTGAAATCGGACATGATCGGAGCGTATCCGTCGGTGTCGAGGGACCTATGGGATGCCAGTCTTCCGGCTGCGATGTCGCCGGGCCGTAGGCCGTGCAGGACGGTGAGTCGCGAGGCTTGACCTCGGTGCGGATCGCCAGCATGCTGACGTTGCACATCGCGAGTGCAGTTGCGTATTACCCAACAGCGGTATTCAACAGCCCGGAGGTAAGCCGTGTCTCCTCGTCCGTCGGCCGGCCGTGAATTCATCCTGACGCTGTCCTGTCAGGATGGCCCCGGACTGGTCTTCGCCGTCACCGGATACCTGGTGCGGTTCGGCGCCAACATTCTGGCCAGCCAGCAGTTCGACGACCGACTGACCGGACGTTTCTTCATGCGGGTCCATTTCGACTTCGTCGGCGGGACAGGCGATCTGGCCCTGCTGCGGGCGGGATTCGACGACGTGTCCGCCACCCACTCGATGACGTATGAATTGGTCGATGCGGCGACCCCGACCAGGACGCTGATCATGGTGTCGAAATTCGGGCACTGCCTCAATGACCTGCTCTACCGTTATCGCATCGGCACCCTGAACATCGAGATTCCGATGATCGTGTCAAATCACAATGACTTTGCCGCCCTTGCGGCCTCATACGATATTCCGTACGCACACATTCCGGTTGCACCGGACACCAAGGCGCAGGCGGAGTCTCGGATGCTGGGTCTGATGGCGGATCATGACGTCGAATTGGTCGTGTTGGCCAGGTACATGCAGGTGCTTTCCGCATCGACCAGCCATGCATTGTCCGGCCGGGCCATCAACATCCACCATTCTTTCCTGCCTAGCTTCAAAGGGGCCAAGCCGTATCACCAGGCGCACGACCGCGGGGTGAAATTGATCGGGGCGACCGCCCACTACATCAACGACGACCTCGACGAGGGCCCCATCATCGAGCAGGACGTGGCCAGGGTCGACCACAACTCTGGCCCGGATGACCTGATCGCCGCGGGACGGGACGTCGAGACCCAGGTGCTGTCCCGAGCCGTGAAGTGGCACTGCGAACGCCGGGTCATGCCCAACGGATCCCGCACCGTCGTCTTCCGCTGAACTCCAGACCGATCAGCCCGGCATGGATCAACTTGGCCGATTTGGGACTCGTGGGACGAAAGTCGTCAATTTCGTCCACGCCTGAGAAGTTGATCCCTGCCGGAGGAGTCGGGCCGGGAGGTGGGCAGGGCGTCAGGAGGCGGGGGAGCGGGTGACCGACTGGCTGGCCGAGAGTTGCACGTGGATGCCGTAGTCCCGAATCTTCCGATAGATCGTGGCGCGCGACATCCCGACCTCCTGGGCCGCGCGCTCCTTGTTCCCGTTGTTCGCAACGAGGCTGGCCACGATCGCGTCCCGCTCGAGGTTCTCCAGCGGGGTCAGCTGCCGCCGACTGCCGGAGCGGCACTGGGCAGGTAGATCCTCGACGGTGAAGCTGCCGGACCGGCGGAGCCGGACCACCTTGCGGAGTACCTCACGCAGTTCTGCGACGTTGCCGAGCCACGGCAGTTTCATCAGCTGACGCATGGCCTCGGGTGAGCACGTCAGGCTCTGCTGCATTCCGGTCAGCCGGTTGAGCAGGTGCGGGATCAGCAGGTGCAGATCGTCCAGCCGATGGCGGAGCGGGGGTACTTGGAGCGAGTGCGGGAAGTGCGGAAGTAGCTGGCTCTCCAGTTCGGTGCCGGCCCGGTCGGCAGCCATCGTGATCGCGACCCACGGCCCGCCGGGCTGATCGGAATGCGCAGCAGCCTCGGTGAGCAGGTCCGCCAGCCCCGTCATGGCGACCGGGTCCAGGTGGTTGACGTGCTGGAGGATGACGGCCGCGTCCTCCTCGGCGAGCGCCTCTGCGACCTGGTCGAGCCAGCCCTCGACGTCGTCGCAGTCGGCTGCGTCCAGCACCGACATCCGACCGGTGGGGTGGTGGCGCTGATGGACGGCCCGGGCAAGGGCCAGCTTGCCGACGCCGGCCTCGCCCTCCAGGGCGACCCATTCCCGGTGTCGGTACCAGTTGTCGATGGAACGACAACATCGCAGCCAGGTGGCCGAGTCGCCGACCAGTCCTGGCAAGGCCGGGGTGACCGGCGCCAGCGGGTGCACCGGAGCGTTGACGGCGTTCGAGCTCGGACTGAACTGCACCCGCAGCACTCCACCGACCGACCGGCCGTCGAGGAACGCCGGTTGGTAGTGCATGCGGGCCATCACGCCGCTCGGCAACTCGGCCACCAGAGTGATCGACCGATTCAGACCCCTGGCATCGGCGGCCCTGGCCAGCAGTGCGGCCTGGTCGGCCGGATTGAGGCTCTGCCGGGCCTGGTCGTTCATCATGACCACTTCGTCGCTGATGGCCACCACCACGCCACCGGCGTGCTGGCAGGCGCTCATGTAGTCGCGGAACAGGGCCAGCTCGTCCTGGCTGGCCTCGGTCAGCATGTTGCGCTCGATGCTCCGTGCCGTGGTGACCGCGAGCGTGAGCAGCAGGGAGCCGGGCTCCTTGGCCCAGGTGGTCAGGTCGAGCGCGCCCAGCAGCGCCCCGCTGATCGGATGATGGATGGGGGCGCCGGCGCAGGTCAGCCGCTCCAGGTTCTCGGCGTAGTGCTCGTGGCCACTCACCAGAGTCGGCAGCCCGGATTCCAGGGTGGTACCGACCCCGTTGGTTCCCACCAGGCTCTCGGCGTAGCTGAAGCCGGGGGCCAGATTGACCTGGTCGAGCTTGCGGGTCAACTGGCCTCGGGGGGTGCGTCGATCGAGCACTAGGCCGTTGGCATCTGTCAGCACAATGCTGATGGGCTGATCGGTGAGTTGGTCGTGCAATTGCCGCAGGATCGGCTCCGAGCACAGCATCAGCGGTGAGTGCGGGTTCGGTTCTTTGACGAAGTGCAGGTCCGGGCGGTCAGCGAGGACCCGAAAGGCACGTGATCGTTGCCAGGACGTCAGGATCGGCGCGCGGACGGCGCACTCGTCGATCGGGCCGGCGGTGAGAAAGCTTTCCCGGGCGACAGCCAAACCTGTTGATCGGTGGCCAGGGGCCGTTCGCGCGCGAGGTAGTGGCGCCATTGCCAATGTCCTTCGTTGAGCGTGGGCGGAGACCTGTCGAACGCAAGACGTCGGGTGCTGTCGGTGTCGGCGACGGCAGCGCGAGGACGTTTTCCCGCGTCGTCGAGGTCGGATGCAAACGAGTCTATGCAGTCGTCACAACTGCGCGTCGATGGATCTCAGATTGAGACGGGGCCTTTCGAGTGACGGGGGTGTGATTCAAGGCACGAGGACTTGACCTGGCGCCCCGCGGCCGGGCCCGGATCGCTGAACCGACTCTGGTTTTCAAGAAGAACTGGGTCGGCAGCGGCGCCAATCCGGACCTGAACCCAGGCCGCGAAGTCGTCGGACACCCGGACGAGAGCGCATCCGGGTCCACCTAGCCACAGGAGGACGAGCAGTGAGCAGACAGAGTCTGAGCAAGGCCCACAAGAAGATCACCGAGCTGTCCTGGGAGCCGACATTCGCCACTCCCGCGACCCGTTTCGGTACCGACTACAAGTTCGACAAGTCCCCGAAGAAGGACCCGCTCAAGCAGATCCTGCGGTCCTACTTCCCGATGGAGGAGGAGAAGGACAACCGCGTCTTCGGCGCGATGGACGGCGCCATCCGCGGCAACATGTTCCGCCAGGTCCAGGAACGATGGATGGAATGGCAGAAGCTGTTCCTGTCGATCATCCCGTTCCCGGAGATCTCGGCGGCCAGGGCTATGCCCCTGGCCATCGATGCGGTGCCGAACCCGGAGATCCACAACGGGCTGGCCGTGCAGATGATCGACGAGGTCCGGCACTCGACGATTCAGATGAACCTCAAGCGCCTGTACATGAACCACTACATCGACCCGGCCGGCTTCGACATGACGGAGAAGGCGTTCGCGAACAACTACGCCGGCACCATCGGTCGTCAGTTCGGTGAAGGCTTCATCACCGGTGACGCGATCACCGCGGCCAACATCTACCTGACGGTCGTCGCCGAAACAGCTTTCACCAACACACTTTTCGTGGCCATGCCGTCAGAAGCCGCGGCCAACGGCGACTACCTGCTGCCGACTGTCTTCCACTCGGTGCAGTCGGACGAGTCCCGGCACATCAGCAACGGCTACTCGATCCTGCTGATGGCCTTGGCGGACGAAGACAATCGTCAGCTGCTCGAGCGCGATCTCCGGTATGCCTGGTGGAACAACCACTGTGTGGTAGACGCGGCTATCGGTACGTTCATCGAGTACGGCACCAAGGACCGCCGCAAGGAGCGCGACAGCTACGCAGAGATGTGGCGTCGCTGGATCTATGACGACTACTACCGCAGCTACCTGATCCCGCTCGAGAAGTACGGCCTGAAGATCCCGCACGACCTCGTCGAAGAGGCCTGGAACCGGATCATCAACAAGGGCTACGTGCACGAGACCGCCCAGTTCTTCGCGACAGGCTGGCCGGTCAACTACTGGCGGATCGACGCCATGACCGATGTCGACTTCGAATGGTTCGAGTACAAGTACCCAGGTTGGTACTCGAAGTACGGCAAGTGGTGGGAGAACTACAACCGCCTGGCCTACCCGGGACTGAACAAGCCGATCGCCTTCGAGGATGTCGGCTACCAGTACCCACACCGCTGCTGGACCTGCATGGTGCCGTGCCTCATCCGCGAGGACATGGTGACCGAGAAGGTCGACGGCACGTGGAAGACCTACTGCTCCGAGACCTGCGCCTGGACCGACATGGTGGCGTTCCGTCCGGAGTACGAAGGCCGGGCCACTCCGAACATGGGCCGGCTCACCGGTCATCGGGAATGGGAGACCCTGCACCACAACCGGGATCTCGCCGACATCATCACCGATCTCGGGTACGTCCGCGACGATGGCAAGACACTCATCCCGCAGCCTCACCTGCACCTGGATGACCCGAAGAAGCTGTGGACGCTCGACGACATGCGCGGCATCAACTTCGCCAGCCCGAACATCCTGCTGAACCAGATGTCGGATGCCGACCGTGAAGCGCACATCGCCGATTACAAAGCGGGTGGCCCCGGCGGCCGTACGAGTGCAGAGCACAAGCTTTTCGCTGCCTCCTCCTGAAGCTGTGATCCCGCCCGGCGGTGGCGATCTGCCACCGCCGGGCGGCGCCGGGCCGTTCCCGAAGCGCTGAACCATCAATTCGATCAGGAGCAACACCTCATGGGTGAAACCCACCGCGTCAAGTTCGAACCGGTTGACCTCGAGATGGAGGTCGAAGAATCGGAAACCGTGCTGGACGCAGCGTTCCGCCAGGGCATCACCCTGATGCACGGATGCCGGGAGGGTCAGTGTTCGGCCTGCAAATCGTTCCTCATCGACGGCGACGTGCAGATGGACCGGTATTCGACGTTCGCCCTCGCAGACTACGAGAGCGAAGAGGGTTACATCCTGCTGTGCAAGACCCACGTGTACAGCGACGCCGAGATCGAGCTGATCAACTACGACGAAGAGGTGCTGCGCGATGCGGTCCCGTTGCAGAAGTTGCGGGTTCGGGTGGCTCACCTGCGGTCGCTGACGCATGACATCGTCTCGCTCGGTCTGACCCTGATCACGCCGGAGAAGTTCGAGTTCAAGCCCGGGCAGTACGCCGACATTTCGATCCCGGGCACCGACCAGCACCGCTCGTTCTCGATGGCCACCACGACCACCACCCCCGGTGAAATTGAATTCATCATCAAGAAGTACGAGGGCGGACATTTCTCCGGCCTGCTGAACAGCGGCATCGGGGTTGGCGACGAGTTGGACGTCACCGGTCCGTACGGAACGTTCACGCTGCGGGCGAAGTCGGACCGCCGGGTCGTGTGCATCGGCGGCGGAGCGGGGATGGCCCCGATCCTGTCGCTGATGCGGCACATGGCCGAGACCGAGAACCGGCGGCCGGTCACTTTCTACTACGGGGCCCGCAACGCCACCGACCTGTTCTACCTGCCGGAGATCATGGCGCTGTCAGATCGTCTCGTTGATTTCAAGTTCGTGCCCTGTCTGTCGGACACCTGGCCGGAGGACTGGACCGAACTCGGCGTCGACGGCGACACCGGATTCGTCACCGACGTGGTGAATCGCCGCGAGGCCGACCTGACCGACGCCGACCTGTATCTGTGCGGTCCACCTCCGATGGTCGACGCCGCGATCCCGATTCTCGAGGCCCGTGGCGTTCCTACCGATCGGATCTATTTCGACAAGTTCACCACGTCCGTCATCTGACCATCGGCTCGGCGCAGACGCCAAAGCCCATCACCAAGAAAGATGGTTCATACCAATGGCACAACCCACCGCGACCGCTGTTCGCAGCTTCCCGAAGCCGGAATTCACCGACGCCGAGGCCGGCGCTCTCGACTTCCCGAGTTCGAAGAGCCGAACCTACAACTACTTCAAGCCCGCCAAGCTGCGGGCGACCACCTACGAGGACGTCACCTTCGACGTGCAGCCCGACCCGGACCGGCACCTGAGCCAGGGCTGGCTCTACGGTTTCGCGGACTCGCCAGGCGGCTACCCGAAGGACTGGACCACGCTGCAGTCCAGCGACTGGCACCAGTTCCGGGATCCCAACGAAGAGTGGGAACAGACGATCTTCCGGAACAACGCCAACATCGTTCGGCAGGTCCAGCAGAACCTGGCCAACGCCAAGGCCGCCGGCGCCTTCCAGGGCTTCACCCCGAACTGGATCCATTTCGTCGAGCGCAATCTCGGCGCCTGGATGCACGCGGAGCACGGCCTGGGCATGCACGTCTTCGTCGCCGCTCAGCGATCGGCGCCGACCAACATGCTGAACAACGCGGTGTGCGTGAACAGCATCCACAAGCTGAGGTTCGCGCAGGATCTCGCGCTCTACAACCTGGATCTCTCGGAAGCCGAGATCGGTTTCGACGGCGAGGTGCACCGTGATGTCTGGCAGAACGACCCGGTCTGGCAGGGTGTTCGCGAGAACGTCGAGCGGCTGACCGCAATCGGCGACTGGGCCGAGGCGGTGTTCGCCACCAACGTCGTGTACGAGTCGCTGGTCGGAGTCCTGTTCCGCAGCCACCTCGTCATGCAGATCGCCGCCCGCAACGGCGATTACGTCACGCCCACGGTGGTCGGCGCCGGCGAGAACGACTACGGCCGCGACCTGAGCTACAGCAGGTCGCTGTACTCCATGTTGGCCAAGGACGAGAAGTACGGTGATGCCAACAAGGCTGTCATGCAGGGTTGGCTGGAGAAGTGGATCCCGCAGAGCCTGGCCGCAGCTCGTGCGCTGCAGCCCATCTGGTCGCAGCCCTTGGAAAAGATCATCACCTTCCAGTCGTCCCTCGACCAGTCGAAGGATGCCCTCCGTGCTCTGCTTTCCGACCTGGGACTGACCGAACCGAAGGAGCTGTCCGCATGACCGAAACAGTGCAGTCGACCGAATTCGGCGCGATCAATCGCACATCGTCCAACATGTGCGGGGTCACCCTGATGAACAACCAGAACGGCTACGTGGTCGCCGAGATCATGGGACGCAAACCCGGCGTGGTCATTTCCGAATACCCGTCGATGATCCGGGTCGACGGCACCGGGTCGATCACTTTCGACTTCGACGAGATCACCGACGCCCTGGGGTCCGACTTCGATCAGTCGGACTTCGAGGAGATCATGTCGACCCACTACGGACGCATGGTCCACTTCGATGACAAGACCATGCTCTTCGCCAATCCCGAGGACGCCGCCGAGTACATCGATTTCGACCTCAAGGTGGTTTGACTCCGATGAGCCACCTCGACCTGTAGTACCTCGAGGCACCGGTATGACCGTCAGCGGTCATACCGGTGCCAATGGGTCATACAGGTCGGGTCTCGCATCGCTGCCGCACTTCCGCACCGCCGCTTTGCCCCCGCGACCGGGCTGCGGATCGGGTTCAACTCCCGACCCGCAGTCCCCCATTGAAAGAGCTACAAGGAGTTCCGCGATGTACAGCAAGGATGGCGAGAGCGCCGAAATGCGGCTGGCTCTCCAGCATGAGGCGTATGAGGCCAGCATGGAACGGGCCGGCCAGTTACTGCGAAACCGAGGCTGGGAGAGCGATGAGCTGGGCTCCGCCCAGCTGTTCGACCTTCCGTCGAGTACCGAGAAGGCCGCTTTGCTGCAGCGCCGAGACGATCTGGGGTTGTCCACCGATCCAGAGGCCTATCTGATGTCGGATCCGATGGGCGTGCGTATCGCCGGGCCGGGCATGGCAGCGCACCGGCAATTCTGGTCGGCCTGACGGCTGGCCACATTGGGCAAATTCACTGTGTTCACCCTGAGGTGTGGACAGATCAGCATTCCTGAAGTGCCAACCGCCCAACTACACACCGTTGGGCTGCACTACAAATCCGCGACGCTACACCCGAGAAAGGTTGTGCAGCATGGCCAAGGATCTGCGTTTCAACGTCGAAGCCAGACGGCTCCTGGAGTCCGGGGTGAATGCCCTGGCGGATGCCGTCAAGGTGACCCTCGGGCCGAAGGGCCGCAACGCCATCATCGAGAAGCTCACCGGCGCACCGACGATCACCAACGACGGTGTCACCATCGCGAAAGAGATCCAGCTGCGGGACCCGTTTGCCAACATGGGTGCCCAGCTGGTCAAAGAAGTAGCGATGAAGACCAACGGGGTGGCTGGTGACGGGACAACCACCGCAACGGTTCTCGCCCAGGCGCTGGTGCGTGAAGGGCTGCGTGCCGTCGACGACGGAGCGAACCCGATGCAGTTGCGCCGGGGCATCGAAACCGCGGTCGAGGCCGTGGTGGCCACCCTGACCGACCGGGCCAGCCAGGTCAGCGGCATCGAGGACCTGGCCCACGTGGCCAGCCTGTCCGCGAGCGACGACCGGGCCATCGGCGACGTCATCGCGGCGGCGATGGACCGGGTCGGGACGGCCGGTGTGGTCACCGTCGAGGAATCTCCCTCGCTGGGGCTGAACCTGACCTTCATCGACGGTGTCGAGTTCGACCACGGCTACATCTCGCCGTACATGGTGACCGACCGGGATCGGATGGAAGCGATCTTCGAGAACCCGTACGTGCTCCTGACCAATCAGAAGATCTCCAAGGTCCAGGAACTGATGCCGGTGCTGGAACAGGCCCGGAAGTCCAACCGCGGACTGGTCATCCTGGCCGAGGACGTCGACGGGCCGGCGCTGAACATGCTGGTCACCAATAACGTGCACAACACCTTCCGGTCTGTGGTGGTGCGGGCGCCCGGCTTCGGCCATCGGCGCATCGCCGAGCTCGAGGACCTGGCCGCGCTCATGGGCGGCCGGGTGGTCAGCCCGGAATCGGGGCTGAGCATGGATCAGCTGCAGGTCGACCACTTCGGGCAGTGCCACAAGATCACCGTCACCGAGAACGGCACGACCATCATCGGGGGGGCCGGAGCGGCGGCCGACATCGAGACCAGGGTCGGCCATCTGCGGCGCGAACTGGAACGCACAGAGAACGAGCACGACCAGGACAATCTGCAGCTGCGGATCGCCCGGCTGTCCGGCCGCGTCGCAGTCATCCATGTCGGCGCGGCCACGAGTGTGGAACTGCGGGAGAAGCAGCACCGCGTCGAGGACGCCCTGTCGGCTACCAAGGCCGCGCTCGAAGAGGGCATCGTGGCCGGCGGCGGGTCGTCGCTGGTTCATGCCCGGTCGGCGCTGGACGGCCTGGAGCTGACCGGAGATGCCCTGCAGGGCAAAGAGATCGTTCGCCGCGCCCTGGACGAGCCGTTGCGCTGGATCGCCATCAATGCGGGCTACTCGGGCGACGAGGTCGTCAAGATCGTCAGCGAGCTGCCGCTCGGCCACGGCTTCAACGCCATGACCGGTGAATACGGTGACATGTTCGACTTCGGAGTCATCGACCCGTTGAAGGTCACCAGGTCCGCCCTGCAGAGCGCAGCATCCATCGCGGCGCTGTTGATCACCACCGAAACAGCCATCGTGGAAGAGGTGTTGGTCAATCCAGGAGCAATCATGGCCCCCGGATTCGGCGACCTCGCCGAGGGCATGGTCCGCCCGTCGAATATCTACTAGTCGCCGGCGCGTCGATCCAAGGCGATGGACTTCGGCTCTGCTCGAACAGCTGCGAGCGGAGCCCGGGCTCCACCAGAACAGCTGGGGTGCCCCTCGTGTCGCGGCGAGGGGTGCCCCGCTGTGCGCTCAGTCGATTTCGCGGAACGCCGAGCGTCAGCGGGCCGACCAGCCCGTCCGAGGCCTGTGACGGGCCAGCGGTCTACAGCGACAAGCCGGCGCTCTCCAGGAACAGGCCGACGGCGACGATCAGCGAGCAGATCAACAGGATGCAGCCTTGGGCGATGCTGCGCGCCGGACTCGACGGTCTGGGTGCCCGATAGTGGTGGCAACCATGGCTGGTCGTCATCGCTCGCGCGGCCGGTGCTGGTAACCGTCCCGCTGCCTGGATCATGCCCGAAAGACTATGCAGCAGTGCGCTACCGATTCGTCTCAGATTGAGAACCAGCGACGACAGGCCGCCGACGCGGCCATGGAGGTTGACATGACTTCTTCACTTTCCGATGGCAGCACAGGGTCAGCTGGCGGCACAGGGTCAGCTGGCGGCACGACGTCAGGTGGCGGCGCACTGTCAGCTGGCGGCGCAATGCCGGGCGACAAGGCACGGCCGTCCGGGCAGCCCCAGGAGAAGGCCCAGCAGGGCCTCGGTGAGATCGCCATCGCGGACATTCCGAGCGCGGAAATTCTGATCATCGATGCCATCGCCAGCTGGATTTTCTCCCCAGCGAATCCGGGCCAGGACTACACGGGTGATCACGGGGGTGCCGTGGTGAGCGCTGTGCTCAATGCCGTTCACGGCGCCCCCGGCTTCCATCCTGATGTGGTACCCGTCGAGACGACTGCGATTGCGGACATGCGGGAGAGACTGCTGGCTGGCATCCATGAGATCGCCGCCACCCCAACGGCTCTGAGTACCTTCGTGATCACCCTGCTGCCTGCGGTGATCAGCGAGCTGGACCGCCGGATCGGTGATCCGGCCAGCCAGCTCTACTGGCTGTACTGCTACTCGGTGCTCGTCCTGGCCGGCGGGCGCCAGGGCGACCTGGACCAGAACCTGATGGTCGGGATCATGGCATCCTTCGACGGCTGGAACGAATTGATGTCCGAAGGCTTCACGCTGCCCTGGCGAGCCCCGCAGCCCACTGCCTGACGGCACCGCGATTTGCTGACGGCAGCCCTGGTGTCCTCTGGCCTGATGGATTGCGCGAGCTCGAGTGGGTCAGGGTGCGGCAAACGGATTACTTTGGTTGCCGCGTTCATTGTCCAGGAGTAAACCGGGCAGCACCGAAGTAAGCCTGATGGCGACGGACGGGAAGGGTTCGGAACAGCCATGAACGATGTTGATGATCCTGGCGAAAAGCCTAGCGATCAACAGCCGCCGCGTGTTCGGTCCGCGCTCAAGAGGGGTGCATTCCCGACGCCGGAGTCGGAGATCGCGGCCGCGACGCCGTACGTTCCCGAGGTTGATCCAGCCCGGGTCAGCCCGGAGCCGAACTCAGATTCTGCGACGGATACCACGCAATAGAAGTATCACCGACTATCTCACGACGCTCTGACTCCAAGTCAGCCCCTGCCGGCCCCAATGTGTCGGCCCAAAATTGGAGGAGAGCCCAATGCCGGAGCGAACCCTGAAACGAGGGGCGACGCCGTCGCCCCGGAACGCGCTTGCCGCCGCAAGGCCTCACCGCCCGACGGTCGGGGCACCACCGACCTTCCTGACCAAGCCGGCCCGCATTTCGATGTGGGGAAACGATGTCCACGGAGACTGCGTCACTGCCGAAGAAGCGTTCGCAAAGGCGTGCAACGACCCGGAGATCTACGTCACCGATGACACGGTCATCGCGTGGGCAACGCGGCACGGCGTGCTCGAAGGGGCCTACCTGACACAGGTCATGGGATGGATGCAGAACGACGGATTCGCCGACGACCCGTATGTCTACGAGGACGGGCCCTACTTCTCGGTTGATTGGACCAACGCCGGCACCCTGCAGAGCGCAATCTCGGCGGGGCCTGTCAAGCTCGGCGTCGCGGCTGATCAGATCGAGAACGCTTACTGGACGAACGGTGGTCACACGGGATGGTTCGGCACGGGATTCCATGCCGACGGCAACGAGGACCACTGCGTCGCGCTGTGTGGCTACGGCTCCATCTCCTGGCTTGCACAGCAGCTGGGAGTACCTGTTCCGGCCGGTGTCGACGGCGCCCAACCAGGTTATGCGCTGTTCACCTGGAATTCGATCGGAATCATCGACGTGCCCTCGATGGTCAAGGTCACGCACGAGGCATGGCTGCGGCAGCCGACCACGGTGACCAAAGGCGGTCCCCCTGCCCCGGTAGCCACCGCAGTCAACCTGTCGACTGATCTGACTGGTGATGGTCGGGCTGATGTCGTCGGGTTCGGCGAGGCGGGGATGTATGTGGCGTTGAACAATGGGAACGGGACGTTCCAGCCGTTGCAGTTGGCGATCAACAACTTCGGTTATACGGCCGGCGGCTGGCGGGTGGAGAAGCACCCGCGTTTCCTGGCTGATCTGACGGGTGATGGTCGGGCGGATGTCGTCGGGTTCGGCGAGGCGGGGATGTATGTGGCGTTGAACAATGGGAACGGGACGTTCCAGCCGTTGCAGTTGGCGATCAACAACTTCGGTTATACCGCCGGCGGTTGGCGGGTGGAGAAGCACCCGCGTTTCCTGGCGGATCTGACGGGTGATGGTCGGGCTGATGTCGTCGGGTTCGGCGAGGCGGGGATGTATGTGGCGTTGAACAATGGGAACGGGACGTTCCAGCCGTTGCAGTTGGCGATCAACAACTTCGGTTATACCGCCGGCGGTTGGCGGGTGGAGAAGCACCCGCGTTTCCTGGCTGATCTGACGGGTGATGGTCGGGCTGATGTCGTCGGGTTCGGCGAGGCGGGGATGTATGTGGCGTTGAACAATGGGAACGGGACGTTCCAGCCGTTGCAGTTGGCGATCAACAACTTCGGTTATACCGCCGGCGGTTGGCGGGTGGAGAAGCACCCGCGTTTCCTGGCGGATCTGACGGGTGATGGTCGGGCTGATGTCGTCGGGTTCGGCGAGGCGGGGATGTATGTGGCGTTGAACAATGGGAACGGGACGTTCCAGCCGTTGCAGTTGGCGATCAACAACTTCGGTTATACCGCCGGCGGTTGGCGGGTGGAGAAGCACCCGCGTTTCCTGCCGGACCTGACCGGGGATGGGAAGGCCGACGTGGTCGGGTTCGGCGAGGCGGGGATGTATGTCGCGTTGAACAATGGGAACGGGACGTTCCAGCCGTTGCAGTTGGCGATCAACAACTTCGGTTATACCGCCGGCGGTTGGCGGGTGGAGAAGCACCCGCGTTTCCTGGCCGACCTGACCGGAGACGGAGCGGCAGATACGGCCGGGTTCGGCGAAGCAGGGATGTATGTCGCGCTCAACAAGGGCAACAGCACGTTCCAGCCGTTGCAGTTGGCGATCAACAACTTCGGTTATACCGCCGGCGGCTGGCGCGTGGAAAAGCACCCCCGGTTCGTTGCCGGCCGTGGCGCGATCGGCGGCTGATCGGCCGCAGTTCTGACGCTGCAGGGATGCGACGACCCAGCGTTCCTGCAGCGCCGTTGTAACTTTCGAGCCCATCGTCGGCAAATCCGGCGCCGGCACACAGAACAGATCAAGGACGTCGGCCCGGCGTGAGGACGGTTGAGGCTCTCCTCGGTCGCCTCGAGGAAGGTGACCAGCTCCCCACCGTCAAAGAAGTAGCCGCTGCCACCGCCATCAACCCGAATACGGTGCTGAAGGCCCATCGGGAGTTGGAACACGAGGGGCTTGTGGCTGGCCGGGCGGGGTGTGGGCACGTTCGTGGAGCACTGCCTCGCGGTCGCCACCCAGGGTGGCGCATCGGTGATGAACCCTACGGTCACGCGGATCAGCGGAGAGGGGCACCGCCCCGGCATCGAGATCGGTGAGCCGGCAGATCTGGTTCTGCTGGCCGGTGAGTCGGTCGCGTCCGCGGTCATGGACCGACTGCCCGGCCGTACCGTGATCCACGACGGGGTCGTGGTCGCGGACGATCTCCAACTGGTGTGATCACGGATCAACCGGAGGCCGGACTCTGGTGGCCAGGATCGCGCCCAGGGCAGCGACCGATGCGGCTATGAGAAAGCCGGCCAGGTACGGCGCCGAATGCGACCGGGCGACCAGGGCGGCGAATACGGTGCCGGAGACGGCCAGCGTGATCGATTGCAGCAGCGAGTCATTCACCTGTAGGGCGGACGTATTTCGCCCTTCCTCGGACGGGGCGGACAGCTCGAGGGTGAGGACGGACAAGGTGGGATAGGCCATCCCTATCCCGATTCCCGCGACGATCCACGTCGGGTAGACGGTGAGCAGGGGTACCTGGTGCCAGACGACGGCCGACGATCCGATGATTCCCGCGGTGAGCAGACAGAATCCGAGGCGTAGCAGGGCGGGCCGTCGACCGGCCGAACTGACCCGGCCCTGCAGCGCCGATCCGGCGGACCAGCCCAGCGCTCCAACGGTGATCACGATGCCGGCCTCGGCCGGCGAGAGGCCTCGTTCGCGAAACAACAACAGCGGCAGGAACACCTCGGCTCCGGTGAACGCGGACGACACCAATCCGCGAAGCAGGATGACGGTCGGCAGGCCGCGCCCGGCCCGATAGGTGCGATGCGGCAACAGCTGCGGAACCGAGAGGAACAACATCGTCAGGGCGACAATGGTCAGTGGTAAGCCGATCGCGGGCCGGTACTGGCCGGCCACCGAGAGTAGACACCCGGCTACCCCCGCCATGGCGGCGAAGGCGATCTTGCGCGCACCCGAGGTCCGTGACCTGTCGGCGGCGTCGGTGAAGGGCTGCAATCGGCGGCACGGTCCCCACCCCACGAGGGCCGCGGCGAACGCGACGAACGGCACGGAGAGGAACACCCAGCGCCACCCCACGTGCACCACGAGGTAGCCGGCGATCGCCGGACCGATCAGGGCCGGCAACACCCATGCGGCGGCATAGGCCGAGAACACTCTGGGCCGCAACCGTTCTGGATAGGTGCGCGCGACCACGACGTACAACGCCACGGTGGTCAGACCGGTGCCGAGGCCCTGCAATGCCCGCCCACAGATCAACATCGTCATCGACTGCGCGCTGCCGCTGATGAGGAGCCCGACCACGAACAGCAACCACCCGGTCGCCAGGGCACCGACCGGCCCTCGCCGGTCACTCCAGTTACCGGCCCAGACCATCCCGAGGATGCCGGCCGCCGCGGGTACGCCGAAGGCCAGCGCGTACTGACTCAGTCCGCCGAGCGCGGCCGCCACCGTCGGCATCGCGGTGGAGACCGCCACCTGCTCGAACGCCTCGACGGCGACCAGGGTGACCCCGGCGATGGTCAGCGCCCGGAGGCCGGGGGCGAACAGCCCGGTCGGTTCGCTGGTCGTGACCGTCATTCCTCCACGCTATAAGTTGAAGTGAGGTTCAGGTCAACGCAGGTCTGCGCGAAAGCAGTGCGTGACATAGGGGATGGCGAAGTGATTGCGGCCGGTCAGATCCGGGTGCGTATCGAGCAAGTCCCGGACACTGGCCGTCAGGGCGTCCCGGCGGTCAGCCGAGGCGGTGATCACATAGCTCCTCGACGCCACCATGTCCAGCAGCGCCGCGGGTGTGAGCTCGTGGGTCCACTCCACCTCGCATCGCAACACCGGGCCGAACTCGGCGCCCAGGTCGGCTACCTCGGTCTCGGTCGGCAGTTCGGGGTTGGACCGCAGAACCCTCCCGAGCTCGGCCACCCAGTTCACCCGTTCGTCTCGCATGTTCCACAGCAGGCCGAGCCGGCCACCGGGTCGGAGCACCCGGGAGACCTGCGGTACCGCCAGCTCCGGGTTCACCCAGTGCCAGGCTTGCGCGACCAAGACGCAGTCGAAGCTGTCGTCGGGCGCGGGGATGTCCTCCGCGGTGCCGGCCAGGCACGGTATTCCGGGTACCGCCGCGGCGAACTGCTCGCGCATGCCCTCGGACGGTTCCACCGCGGACACTTGTAATCCGCGCGCGCGAAGTTGGCGGGTCAGTTTTCCGGTCCCCGCGCCCAGGTCGAGTACCTGCTTCGCGCCGGCCGGAACGAGCCAGTCGATGGCCTCGGCTGGGTACGGCGGCCGACCTCGTTCGTAGGCCTTCGCTGCCTGGCCGAAAGAGGCCGCCTGCGTTAGCTTCTGCTGCACACCAAGAAGTGTGCCCCAACTATTCTGCGCGGAGCGCGGGAGGCCCGAATCAATCGTGGCTGTGCCGATAGAACGGCGCATCGGACGGTGCGAGCGGAGCGCGGCCGAGGATGATGTCGGCGGCCTTCTCGGCCACCATCATCACCGGAGCGTAGATGTTGCCGTTGGTCACGTACGGCATGACGGAGGCATCGACCACCCGGAGGCCCTCCGTCCCGTGTACCCGCATGGTCGTGGGATCGACGACGGCGAACGGGTCGGACGCGGGCCCCATCTTGGCCGTGCAGGACGGATGCAGCGCGGTCTCGGCGTCGGCTGCCACCCACGCCAGGATCTCCTCATCGGTGGAGACCGAAGGGCCCGGCGACGTTTCGCCACCGTTGAACGGAGCCATGGCGGGCTGGTTCAGGATGTCCCTGGCCACCCGGATCGCCTCCACCCACTCGCGGCGGTCCTGGTCGGTGGACAGGTAGTTGAACCGCAGGGCCGGGTGCTTGCGCGGGTCGGTCGACGTGATCTTCAGGGTCCCCCTGGCGTCGGAATACATCGGCCCGACGTGCACCTGGTAACCGTGGCCGGTGCGGTCCACCTCCGCCGAGACCGAGCCGTCGTAGCGGACCGCGATGGGCAGGAAATGGAACATCAAATTCGGGTAGGCGACGTCGTCGTTGGATCTGACGAATCCACCGCCCTCGAAATGATTGGTCGCCGCGGGGCCTTTTCGGGCCAGGATCCATTCCAGCCCGATGAACGGCTGCCGCCACTTGGCCAGGTAGGGCTGCATGGTGACCGGTTCGGTGCAGGCGTACTGGATATAGACCTCCAGGTGGTCCTGCAGGTTGGCGCCGACGCCCGGCAGGTCCACGACGCTGCGAATACCCAGTGCGCGCAGCTCATCCGCATTGCCGACACCGGAAAGCTGCAGCAGCTGTGGGCTGTTGATGGCCCCACCGCAGAGGATCACCTCGCCGGCCGACACTTTGTGGTTCCGACCGTTTCGGGCGTAGGTGACCCCGGTCGCGCGCTTGCCGTCGAAGGTGATGCCGGTGGTCAGCGCTCTGGTCAGCACGGTCAGGTTTTCGCGCCGCATGCTCGGCCGGAGGTAGGCCCGGGACGCCGACAGTCGTCTGCCCTTGTGCACGTTACGGTCGAAGGGCGCGAACCCTTCCTGGCGGAAACCGTTGACGTCGTCGGTCAGCGGGTAGCCGGCCTGTACGGCGGCCTCGAAGAAGGCACCGAACAGGGGATTGGTGGCGGGTCCACGTTCCAGCACCAATGGCCCGGACCGTCCCCGCATCACATCGTCGCGGTCGGCCGCCAGGCAGTTTTCCATTCGTCGGAAATAGGGCAGGCAGTGGGCCCAGTCCCATTCGGACATACCCGGATCCGCGCCCCAGCGTTCGTAGTCCAGTGGATTGCCGCGTTGGAAGATCATGCCGTTGATGGAACTGGAGCCGCCCAACACCTTGCCGCGCGCGTGCGCGATGCGCCGCCCGTTCATCTGCGGTTCCGGCTCGGATTCGTATTGCCAGTCGTAGAAACGATTGCCACTGGGAAAGGTCAGGGCCGCCGGCATCTGGATGAACAGATCCCACGGGTAGTCGCTGCGGCCGGCCTCGAGTACCAGGACTGACGCGCTGCCGTCAGCCGAAAGCCGGTCCGCCAGAACCGACCCGGCACTTCCTCCGCCGACGATCACGTAGTCGTAGGTCGATGACGAACTCTGCGCTGGAGTCACGACGCTTGGTACTCCTCATGATCGGTCGGGCACGGGCTGATGACGTCGGTGCGTGCAGCGCCTATCGTTGCGTCATGGGCAACCCGGAGGGCACTGAGTCCGGTGCGCGGCAATCGGGGGCAGCCGCCGCACCGGCCGGGCCGGTCAGCGCGGTGCAGTCGGTCGACCGGGCCATTACCGCCCTCGAGTTCCTGGCCCGGCGCGGTGAGGCCGGCGTGTCCGAAGTGGCCGCGGCGATCGGCGTGCACAAGTCGACCGCATCGCGGCTGCTCGGGGCACTGCAGACCCGCGGTTTGATCGAGGTCGCCGGGGATCGCGGGCGCTACCGTCTCGGATACGGCATCCTGCGCCTCGCCGGCGCGATGGGCGGTCGGCTGGACGTCACCAGCCAGGGCCGGGAGATCTGCGAGGAACTGGCCGAGCAACTCGGCGAGACCGTCAATATCGCTGTGCTGCAGGGTGATTCGGTGATCAACGTGTATCAGGCCCACGGTGGTGGCGCCATCTCGGTGAACAACTGGGTGGGTCGGCCGACGCCGTTGAACGCCACTTCGTCCGGAAAGGTCCTGCTGGCGTACCTGACACGCTCGGCGCAGGACCGGGTGATCGACGCAGGCTTCAGCCGGTTCACCCCGGTCACCGTCACCGACGCCCGACTCTTGCGGCGTCAGCTGGCCCAGGTGCATGTCGACGGTTACGCGGTCACCGCGGGCGAATATGAAGTCGGTCTGAACGCCGTAGCGGCGCCTGTTTTCGGGTCTGGCGGATCGGTCATCGCGGCGGTCTCGGTGTCGGGCCCGGCCTATCGCCTGCCGGTCGGCGACATCGTCGAAACCGCCAGGACGGTGATCGCTGCCGCCGCGCGGATCAGCGAACGCATGGGCCACCTGGGCTGATGCGGTTGGATCTGCCGAGCCAGGTCGAGCTGGCACGGCCCGGCATGGATCAACTTTCTCTGTTTGGGGCTGGTGGGACGCGAGAGCACGACTTCGTCCATGCCTGAGAAGTTGGTCCATGCGGCTAGGCGGAGATCTGGGTGCGGAGCCAGTCGTGGAAGACGCCGATGTGGTGCTCGCTGGGCACCAGCACACCGCCGTCGCGGTAGACCCGCGACGACATCGCCGGTTGGCAGCGCTCGCAGGCATCGAAGTCCTGGCGGTTGACCCGGTCGAACAGCTCGACCGACTTCGTCACGTCCTTGCCCTGCTCGACCACGCTGGGCAGGTACAGCCAGTCGCACTCGACGATGGTGCGGTCCGCGGCCATCGGATACATCCGATGGAAGATGATGTGATCCGGAACCATGTTGATGAAGACCTGTGGCTTGACCGTGATCGCGTAGTACTTGCGCTCCTGGTCGGGGTCGAGAGACGGGATCTCGTCCAAGCCCGCTGACCCGTCGATGGTGAAACCCTTGATGTCCTCGCCGAAGGCTGCACCGTGGTTGACGAAGAATTGTGCGGCCAGCCCGTCGGCGAACTCGGGCAGCACTTCGGTGAGTTCCGGGTGGATGGTCGCGCAGTGGTAGCACTCCATGAAGTTTTCGATGATCAGCTTCCAGTTGGCCTGCACGTCGTAGACGATGCGACGGCCGACCGCCAACTTCTCGACCTCGTAGCGCTCGAGGTTGGACAGCTCACCCAGTCGGTCGACGACCTCCTGCAGAACGGTGCCCTCGAACGACGGCGGTTCGTCGGCGAGGCTGACCCAGATGTAGCCGAGCCATTCCCGGATGTGCACCTTCCGTAGACCGTATTCAGTACGGTCTATGTCCGGCATTTTGGTGAGATTCGGTGCGGCGATCAGCTTTCCGTCAAGATCGTAGGTCCACGCGTGGTACGGGCATTGGAAAGCGCGCGCGACAGAACCGGACTCTTCCGTGCAGATTTTTGCGCCACGGTGTCGGCAGACGTTGAAGAACGCCCGCACCTCGCCCCGGCGGCTACGTGAGATGAGAATGGATTCGGTGCCCACCTGGACCGTCCGGAAAGAGCCCGGATCGGGAATATCGGTGCCCCTCGCCGCACAGAACCACATCTGCTCGAAGATCTTGGCCTGCTCGACGTCGAATATCAGAGGATCGGTGTAGAAGTTGCCGGGCAAAGTCGAGATCAGCGATTCGGGCAGTTCGGTGGTGGTCATGTCAATTACCTTCGCGGTCACGGCGGGAACGCTGGAAAACGCTGGGAACGGCTGCGGCGCAACGGCTCACACTTGGGTTGGTGTGTATCGACGCCACCCCATCGACATCGTCGTCGAGCGAGCGTTGCACAGGGTGCAACGTGTCCTTCTGTGTGCAACCAGGTCAGTTTCCAGCCCAGCTGCGCGGTGTGTCAAGGCCGACCGGTGGGTCAAACGGCCGTCGCAGTGTCAACGGCCGCCGCAGTGTCAACGGCCGCCCCGTCAAGGGCGGCCGACCGTCGACAATTGCTTGCGCCAGCGGGTGAACAGCTTCGGTTGATTCATGCCCAGGACCGCCACTGCTTCGCCGTCCCGCCGGTAGACCACCAGCAGGTCGCCGGATTCGGCGCTCCCCGCCTCGATGGTCAGGTCTTCGTCGCCGTTGCGGCGTCCGGCGAACTGGATCTTGATCCCATACTGATCGGACCAGAAGTAGGGCGGGCGCAGCGGTGTCGCGCTCGGCCGGCCCAGCATGGCCGCGACCATGACGGCCGGTCGATCGCGCGAGTCGGTCCAGTGCTCGATGCGATGGTGGCGGCCCCGGGCGTCGTCGAACCACGCCGAGCAGTCGCCGACGGCGTAGACCCCGGGAACGTTGGTTGCGCCGACCGCATCGCAGGCCACCCCGCCGCCGAACTCCGCCGGAGCCAGTGCCACTCCGGAGCCTTCCAGCCAGTCGACGGCGGGAACGGCGCCGATCCCGGCCACCACCACATCGGCGGGCACCTCGGTGCCGTCCGACAAGAGCACGCCGGTCACCCGATCCTCGCCCAGCAGGCCGGCGACCGGGACGCCGCACATCAGCCGGACGCCGTGCCGGGCGTGGAGACCTGCGACCACCAACCCCATGTCCGAGCCCAGCGGCCCCGCCAGCGGCGTTGCGGCGGCCTCGATCACCGTCACCTCGATGCCGAGAGCGTGTGCCGTCGAGGCGATCTCGGCGCCGATGAAGCCGGCTCCGATGACGGCGAGGCGGACACCGGGATAAAGCTCTTGGCGCAGGGCGGCGGCGTCGGCGAGGGTGCGGATGGTGTGCACCCCGGGTGGCGCACCCGGCATCCGGCGCGCCCGGGAACCCGTCGCGATGACGACCGCATCGGACGTCACCGTCCGACCGTCGTCGAGACGGACGGTGACGGCTATCGGCGTCGAGCGCGACCGCCTTGACGCCCAAGAGCCATCGAGCGTCGAGGAATTCGTCATCGAGTTCGAGAGCCAGCTCGGCTTCGGTCGTGGTCCCGGCCAGGAAGTCCTTGGACAGCGGCGGCCGGTCGTACGGCCGGCTGCTCTCTTCCCCGACCATCGTGATCGTGCCGGTGAAACCACTACGCCGCAACGCTTTTGCTGTCGCGTGGCCGGCCAGGCTGGCGCCGACCACAGTGACGGCGGTGATCGTCGCGGGGTTACTCCCCACGCTGGGACTCCCTACGGGGTGACTCCCCACGCCGGGACTCCCTACGGGGTGACTCTCCACGCCGGGACTCCCCGCGCCGGAACTCGCGGGAATCGCCACGCCGGGAATCGCACGGGCGTGGGTCACCTCGGGATCCGCCACTGTGGGTCAAACGCTGACGCCGGGCGGCAGGTTCGGTGCCTCGTCCGACAGCGTGACGAAGACCTCACCGTCGGTGACAGTGACTGTGTGAGTGCGGACGCCCCGTTTGGCCGGCGGAGCGTCTACCTCACCGGTGCGAAGGTCGAACCTCGATGCGTGCAGCGGGCACTCGATCTCGCAGCCCTCCAGCCAGCCGTCGGCCAGCGACGCATCCTGGTGGGTGCAGGTGTCGTCGATAGCGAAGATCTCTCCGTCGTCGGTGTGGAAAACCGCGATCGGAGGCGACACCTCGTCGATGCGCAACGCTTCCCCGGCGGGCAGATCGGCGAGCGAGCAGACTCGCAGCACGGCGTCCTCATTTGCGCTAGACACAACCCAACTCGTTATACGCAACAGCTTCGGCCAGGTCCGCGGGCGTGTCAAGGGCGCCGAGGCCGCTACCCGTACTTGTTCCCCGCCCGCAACCTCGAGGAAATGTCCCGCCGAGTTGCTCGGCAACCAGAGGTGGTCGGTGGTCAGCCGTAGTCTGGTGCTGTCCTTGCTGCAGCACCGCGGCGAGCGGACCACGTCGCCAGCAACCGGTTGGGAAGAGGAATTGCGATGATGCCCGGCATGCCCGATCTCGGGGCGCTCCTCCAGCAAGCCCAGCAGATGCAGGCCGACATGGCGCAAGCGCAGGCCGACCTGGCGTTGACCGAGGTGACCGGACACGCCGGCGGGGGTTTGGTCTCGGCGACGGTCAGCGGTGACGGCCAGCTCAAGGCGCTGGTCATCGACCCGTCGGTGGTCGATCCGAGCGACGTCGAGACATTGGCCGATCTGGTCATCGCCGCGGTGCGCGACGCCACCAGAGCCGCGGCCGAGCTGGCCGAACAGGCCATGGGTGAGGTAGCCGGCGATATGCCGGGGGCTGGTGGGTTCGACGCACCCGGTGGGTTCGACCTCTCCGCGTTCGGGCTACCGGCGCTGGACGACTTCGTCGATGAAGATGACGATGACGAAGAAGACGAGGATGAAGAGGACGAGGATGAAGAAGACGATGACGATGGTCCGGTCGCGTTGACCTCGCCGCCCCGCCCGCCGATAGCCGGGGCCTGATAGGTGTACGAGGGTCCCGTTCAGGATTTGATCGACGAGCTCGGCCGGTTGCCGGGTATCGGTCCGAAGTCCGCTCAGCGATTGGCTTTTCATCTGCTGACCGCAGATGGCAGTGACATCACCAGATTGCAATCCGCGCTCCAGCGGGTCAAGGACGAGGTGCAGTTCTGCACCGAGTGCGGCAACGTCGCCGAGGGTGACCTGTGCCGGATCTGCAGCGACCCGCGTCGCGACATCGGGGTCATCTGCGTGGTGGAGGAACCCAAGGACGTGCCGGCCATCGAACGCACCAGAGAGTTCCGCGGCCGCTACCACGTGCTCGGCGGAGCCATCTCGCCGATCGACGGCATCGGTCCCGATCAACTTCGAATTGCTCCGTTGCTGCGCAGGATCGCGGAGCCCGGCGTCAGCGAGGTCATCCTGGCCACCGACCCCAACCTCGAGGGTGAAGCCACCGCCACGTACCTGATCCGGTTGCTGCGAACCTTCCCCGATCTCTCGGTGACGAGGTTGGCCAGCGGACTCCCGGTGGGTGGCGATCTCGAGTACGCGGACGAGGTGACACTCGGTCGGGCGTTCTCGGGTCGTCGTTCTGTCGACGCTTGATCTGAGTCATCTCACCCGGACCAAGATCTTCGGGGCAGATGGGCGAACCGACGCCGTTCGTACGCCACGCTGTGGCCAGGCCGGAGGATTTGCGGCTGCGCCCGATTGATGACCTGTGACCCGATTGGACTCGCAAGCGTTTCCCAAACGTGACCCAGGCTCAGCACAGGTGACTATCCAGGGCGGTAGGGTCCTGGAAATCGCGAGCGGCGGTCGACTCGCCGCGCCCGCCTTGAGTACGTCGCCGCCCCGCCTTCCACTCCCAGCCGGTCTGATCGATCGGCGGAAAGAGGTTCCATGCGCAGCACCACATTCCGGCGGCTCATCGCCGCCGCCGGCGCCATCACGCTCGCCGCCTCCGTCGCGGCCTGCGGCGCCGGACGCACGGACAACGCGTCCTCTTCATCGACGTCGTCGGCCGCACCCGCCTCAGGCAGCTCGGCCGCTCCGGCTCCGGCTCCGACGAGCGCCGGACCTTCGAGTTCCGCTCCGGCCGGCTCGGCCAGTGCCTCCGGAGCTCCGTCGTCGTCGGCCGCCGCCCCGACCGGCCCGGCCATCAAAATCGGAACCACCGATGTGGTGGTCAGCCTCGACCCCGCCGGCTCGTACGACAACGGCTCGCTGATGCTCGAGACCCAGCTGTACCAGTTCCTGCTGGTCATCCCGGCCGGTCAGAAGGTTCCGACGCCCGACGCGGCCAGCAAGTGCGCCTTCACGGACAGCGGCAAGTCCTACACCTGCACCATGAAGCCGGGGCTGAAGTTCTCCAATGGCGATCCGCTGACCGCCAAGGACGTGGAGTTCTCCGTCAACCGGATCCTCAAGATCAATGATCCGAACGGCCCGGCCTCACTGCTGGCGAACATGAAGTCCGTCAAGGCCACGGACGACAGCACGGTGGTGTTCACCCTGGTGAACGCCAACGACCAGACCTTCCCGTTCGTGCTCGGCACCTCCGCGGGTCCGATCGTCGACTCCAAGGTCTTCCCGGCCGACAAGCTGCTGGAAGATTCCAAGGTGATCGGCTCCGGTCCGTACAAGCTCGCCGGATACCAGAAGGGACAGCTCGCCTCGCTGGCACCGAACGCCAACTACAACGGCAACGGCGGCAAGGTGATGAACTCGGGCGTGACGCTGCAGTACTTCACCGAGGCGTCCAACCTCAAGTTGGCCGTTCAGCAGGGTGACATCGACGTGGCCTGGCGTTCGCTGGACGCCCAGTCCATTGCCGATCTGCGCAAGGACTCGAAGGTCAAGGTGCTCGACGGACCGGGCGGCGAGATCCGTTACCTGGTCTTCAATCTGAAGACCATGCCCGGTAGCACGGATGCGCAGAAGCTGGCCATCCGCCGTGCGGTGGCGTACTCGGTGGATCGACAGTCGTTGGCCACGGCCATCTTCCAGGACACCTACACGCCTCTCTACTCGATGGTCGCCGACGGCCTGCCGGGCCACATCGACGCCTTCAAGACCGAGTTCGGTGCCGCTCCTGACAAGACCAAAGCCACCGACACGCTGTCGAAGGCCGGAGTGACCACGCCGGTCACCCTCAACATCCAGTACACCCTGGGTCACTACGGGCCTACCTCGCCCGACGAGTATGGCGAGATCAAGCGGCAGCTGGAATCCACCGGCTTGTTCAAGGTGAACATCCAGTCGACGGAGTACACCACCTACTCGAAGCAGCGCCGAGCCGACGCCTACCCGGAGTACCAGCTCGGCTGGTTCCCGGACTTCCCGGATGCCGACAACTACTTCGCACCGTTCCTGGTGCCGAACAACTTCGTCGGTGCGCACTATTGCGATGATCCCAAGGACGTACCTACGGCCAAGGTCGGATCCCGGCCCTGCGACATCGACAAGGTGCTCCCGCTGGTCTCCACGGAGCAGACGACCAGCGGCGACGCGCGGACCAAGGCCATCGAGCAGACTCCAGACGATCAGCGCTACCGGGCAGTTGCCCACCCTGCCGCTGCTGCAGGGCAAGCAGCTCGCCGTGACCGGCACGAACGTCACCGGCGTCGACAAGACGCTCGACTCGGCCTTCCTGTTCCGATTCTGGCTGATCGGCAAGACCTCCTGATCGCGTCGATTCAGGTCGCGGGCCGACCGGGCGCAAGCCCGGCCGGCCCGGTTTGTTGCCGGGCCAGGCGCGGCCGACGTGTCAGCGGCACGAATGACGTCGTCGAGGAGATCTCCCCGTCACCAATCGACACGGCGCGTGAGGGAGTAACGGATGACCACCACCACAACGACGTCCGGCGGGTTGCGCCGGTATCTGCTGACCAGGCTCGCCCTGATGATCCCGATGATCCTGATCCTGGTCACCCTGGTGTTCTTCCTCATGCGGGTGATCGGCGACCCGATCGACGCGGCGCTCGGTGGCCGGCTGCCACCCGATCAGATCGCTGCCCGTAAACACGCCGCCGGCCTCGACCGGCCGATCCTCACCCAGTACTTCCAGTATCTCGGGCACCTATTGCACGGCGACTTCGGCACCTCGATCACTGACAACCAGAAGGTCTCGTCGATCCTCTGGATCAAGGGTGCCGCCACGCTGGAGCTGGCGTTCTGGGCCTTTCTGGTCGCGGCCGGCGTCGGCGATTCCGTTGGGCCGGATCGCCGCCCGGCATCGTGACCGACTGCCGGACGTCTTCCTGCGGATCAGCGGGGTGCTGTTCTACGCGGCCCCGGTGTATTTCGTCGGTCTGATGGCCAAGCTGCTGTTCGGTGTCGTGCTGGACTGGCTTCCGACGTCCGGTAGGGCCGAGCCGGCAACGGAACTGGCGATCGCGAACGTGTCGCCGCACACGCACATCTACATCATCGACGCGATTCTGTACGGACAGCCGAGCTACATCTGGGATGTGGCGCGGCACACCATTCTTCCGGCGCTGGTGCTCGGTCTGCTGACGGCGGGCATCTTCCTGCGGTTGGTGCGGACCAACCTGCTGCAGACCATGCGGTCCGACTATGTGGAGGCGGCCAGGGCCCGCGGGGTACCGGAGGGCACGGGTGGTTCGAAAGCACGCGTTCCGGAACGCGCTCGTCCCGGTGATCACGGTGATGGGTCTGCAGGCCGCCCTGCTGCTGGGCGGAGCGATCCTGACGGAGCGGACCTTCGAATGGCAGGGCCTGGGCTATGCACTGAGCCAATATCTGATCCAGCGGGATTTCGTCGCGGTGCAGGGCATCGTGACGGTGATCGCGATCATCGTCGTGGTGCTTTCGTTCCTGATCGACGTGGCCACGGCCTTGATCGACCCGAGAGTGAGGTACTGACATGGCGATCTCAGTGGTCGGTCCCGGCCTGGCGGGCCCGGCGGGCAAACCAGCCCGAAAGTCGCGCGGACTGTTCGCGGCAATGCGGCAGACCGGCGGTGTCCAGCGGGCAATGCTGATCACCGGTGCGGTGATCACCTTCGTCTTCCTGATACTTGCGCTGTTCGCGCCGTGGATCTCCCCGTATGGATTCGACGACGTCACCAATGCGGACGGCGTCCGGTTCATTCCGCTCCAGGCGCCCAGCGCGGCCCACTGGTTCGGCACCACCAACGGCCAGGGCTTCGATGTGCTGTCCCAGGTCATCTATGGTGCGCGCACCGAACTCATCGTCGTGGTGCTGGCGGTGGTTCTGTCGCTGTTCATCGGGGTGCCGCTCGGTCTCTACTCCGGCTACCGCGGCGGCTGGGTGGACCGGACGTTCGTACTGATCACCGATGCGCTGTTCGCATTCCCGTCCCTGTTGCTGGCCATCGTCGTCTCGATCGCCTTCCAGAGCGGGTCGTCGAGCGCGTCCGGCGGCATTCTCGCTGCGGCCATCTCGATCACCGTTGTCTATGTGCCGCAGTACTTCCGGGTCGTCCGCAATGCCACCATCAGCGCCAAGCAGGAGCCCTATGTCGAGGCAGCCAGGGCGGTCGGTGCGTCGCCGTGGGGGATCATGCGGCGTTATCTTGTTCGGCAACGTCGTCCAGTCGGTGCCGATCATCGCCACGGTCAACGCCGCAGACGCCATCCTCACCCTGGCCGGTCTCGGCTTCCTCGGCTTCGGCATCGAGCCGTCGTCGGCCGCCGAATGGGGAAACGCAACTCAACAAGGCCCAGTCGGACTTCGCCTCGGACATCTGGTGGACCGCGGTGTTCCCCGGCATGGCGATCGTGCTGCTGGTGCTGGGCATCTCGCTGATCGGTGAGAGCCTGAACGACGTGCTGAACCCGCTGCTGCGGGCACGACGGTTGTCCCAGGTGATCATGCCGGGGCACATCGGCCGCAAGCGCGAGACGGCGCTCGTGCCCACCGCGATCCCGGACGACGATGCCGCCGATGAGGTCTATGGCTTCATCGACATGACCGATGAGGCGATCGAAAGACCCTTCGGCGAAGGAACTATTGGAGACACGCGCTGATGGCGGATGCGAGCAAGGGGTCGGGCCGGCGCCGTGGCAAAGCCCCGTCGGAAACCGCAACGAATGACGGTTCGGTTCTCGACGTTGCCGATCTGCGCGTCTGGTACGCCGGTGCCGGCGGTCCGATCAAGGCCGTCGACGGCGTGACGTTCACCCTGCAGCGCGGTGAGGTGCTCGGCCTGGTCGGCGAGAGCGGTTGCGGCAAATCAACTCTGGGACGGGGACTGCTCGGGCTGCGGCCCGCCGGTTCAGCGATGGACGGCCGGATCAACTTCCGCGGCGCGAATCTGGTCGAGATGTCGGCCAAAGGCTGGGAAGGCGTCCGGGGTGCGGGGCTGGGCATGATCTTCCAGGAGCCGATGACCAGACTCGACCCGTTGCGCCGCATCAGTGATCACTTCCGTGAGGCCATCCGCGCGCACGAGAAGATCAGCCAGCGGGACGCGGACCTCCGCGCACTCGAGACGCTCCGCTCGCTGGGCATTCCGCCTTCGCGCTACAAGAACTATCCGCACGAGTTCTCCGGGGGTATGCGCCAGCGCATCATGATTGCGCTGGTTCTATCCGTGCGGCCGACCTTCGTTGTCGCCGATGAACCGACCACGGCCCTGGACGTGCTGGTCGAGGCGCAGATCATCAGCATTCTGCGGCAGATCCGCACTACGTTCTCGCCGGCCATGCTGCTGATCACGCACAACCTCGGCATCGTCGGCCAGGCGTGCGACCGGGTGGCAGTGATGTACGCCGGCCGGATCGTCGAACAGGGCACGGTGGCCGAGGTTTTCGCCGACCCCAAGCACCCATACACCCGGGAACTGTTGGGCGCCACCATCTCGCTCACCACCACCGAACTCCGGACGATCCCGGGGGCACCCCCGGACCTCGGCGATCCGCCACCCGGCTGCCGGTTCCACCCGCGTTGTCCACAGGCCATGGCGATCTGTGCGGACAAGCTCCCGGTCACGACAGATCTGCCGGCTGGGCGCGAAGTGGAATGTCATCTGCTGCAACTCGATTCGCTGACCGAGGCCGAGCGCGCTCCACTGGTCCACGAGGAGGTGCTGGTCGCCGATGAAGCCTGACCTGGCTGTGGAATCGACGGACTCGCGAACGCCGATCTTGTCGTTGACCGATCTGTCCGTGCACTTCGCCCTGGGCGGGTCTGCGGTCGGCCGACTCTTCGGCCGTTCGGTCGGATCGGTCAAGGCGCTCGACGGGGTGAACCTCGACGTGATGCCTGGTGAAGTGGTCGGACTTGTCGGCGAATCCGGGTCGGGCAAGTCGACGTTGGGCCGATCCGTACTCGGTCTTGCTCCGGTGACGGGCGGCAGCATCAAGTACCGCGGGCGGGAGATCGGGGGGCTGAGTGAATCGGCGATGCGTCCGTTGCGGTCCAAACTGCAGATGATCTTCCAGGATCCGCATGCCGCACTGAACCCATCGATGACGGTGGAGCAGGCCATCTCCGACGCGCTGCGCATCCACGGAGTCCCGGCCGACCAGCGACACCAGCAGGTGGCCACCGCACTTGAGCGCGTCGGATTGGCGCCCGTTGAACGGTTTGCGCCGAAGTATCCGGCCGAGTTGTCCGGCGGCCAGAAGCAACGAGCCGTGATCGCCAGAGCGATCGCGCTCGGGCCTGAGGTCCTGGTGGCCGACGAGCCGATCTCCATGCTCGACATGAGCGTCCGCGCGAAGATTCTGCTGCTGATGGATGAGCTCCGCACCGAGCTCGGCATCTCGTTCATCTACATCACCCACGACCTGGCCAGCGCCCGATTCTTCTGTGATCGGGTCGCGATCATGTATCTGGGCAAAATCGTGGAGATCGGGACGGCCGAAGAGATCTTCGCCAACCCTCGACATCCGTACACCCAGGCGTTGCTCAAGGCGATTCCCGACGTCTCGCATGTCGGGGCTGCACCGGCCGATCTCCCGCGCGGCGAGATTCCAGACGCCGCAAGGCCTCCGCAGGGTTGTCCGTTCCACCCGCGCTGTCCCAAGGCCTTTGGGGTCTGTGGTTGGGAAGCAAGGGATCTCAAGGTGGTACTCGAGGAACGCTGGACGACGGTCGATGTCGGGGTGTTCGAGCGGGAGTCCGCACTGTTCCCGGATCTTGGTGCACTGGTCACCACCGACGGGCGTTGTGTGATCAAGTCGGCCAGACCCGCCGAGGTCCTTGCTGTGCTCGAGACGGTGCAGCGGGAGGATCCGGCCGAGCCGTTCTTCTCCGGACTGATCGAGATGTCACTGGTTCCGTCCGGCGTCCTACTGGAATTCGCCGAGGCGCGGCGTCCGGTGCTGCTGCCGATCGCGGCGGTCACCGGTGCGGCCCCGGCGTCGGTGGCCTGTCACCTGTATCCGTGAACAGTCCGGCCGCGCGACGGTTCGTCGGTGTCCGGCAAAGCTGATGCCAGAGGCGCGTAGAGCCGAGAGCGGGGTTCGTACAGCCCGCCGATGATGTAACAGATGTTGGTCACGATGATCAGCACTACCGAGGTGGCGACGTAGAGCAGGGTGCCCAGGCCCGGAACCTCATCGATCGGCAACTGGTAGGCCATTGCTACGCGGAGTGCAGCGTCGAGCAGCAACCCGACGGCCCACAGCACGCTGGATACCCGCCACAGCCGCCGGAACCTCGGCAGCTGTCGCCACAGCTGGTCCCACGGCACCCCGGCCGGACCGAATCGGCGTTCCAACAGCGGCCGGGTGTACAGGTAGCTGAGCGGCCGGGACGTCCAGGCGGAGACGAGAAACCACAAACCGGTCACCCCGGTCAGCCAGGCGTCGCGGGCCAACAGGAACCGTGGATTTCCGCTGATGAACGAAATGGCAGTCGACAGCACCAACATGGTCAGCATGTACAGCGCCAACCCGTCGACCCGTCTTTTCCTGACGAATCGGTAGATGCCGAAGCCGGCCGGGACGACCGCGCTGATCAGGAGGGTCAGGTAGACCCCCACGCCGGCCGCCCGCAGGCCGTAGTAGAGCGCCACCGGCAGCGCCAGCTCGAGCACCACCCTGATCGCGGTGCCGACCCTGCGTCTGCTCGGTACTGCGCCGGGGGAGACTGCCGGATCGGGTGACTCCGGTGTCATTGCGGGGCTCGGGTGGCGAGGTCGAACAGCGTGGACAGCTCCGTCGCGTACTTGGTCAGATCCAGGTCAGGGGTGCCGCGCAGCAGAAATGGCAGACCGTCGATCGACCGCTGGACGGTGGTGGCCATGACGAAGGTGTCGAAATCGCGGAACTCCCCGCTGTCCTGGCCGGCGGCGAGGATCTCTTGGAGCGGGGCGGTCACCTGAACGTCGGTCTCGGCATCGTAGGTCGGGTCTCCTTTCGGATCGCGGTGATCCAGGAAGACCGTCATCAGCGCTTGCATCTGGGCCTGATGAGTGGCGATGAACTCCACCAGCGCCGAGATATAAGTGTGTAGCGTACTTCTCAAATCGGGCAGATCTGTCATCCGATCGGTCATGTGTGCGCCGATTGCCGCGTGGACGGTCTGCACCACGGCATCGATCAGGTCCTGCTTACCGGCAAAGTGGTACGAAATGAGCCGGGTACTGCTGAGCCCGGCCCGCTCGGCAATCCGGCTGAAGGTGGCCTGGGTATACCCCGACTCGGCCAGGATCTCGATCGTGGCGTCGATGATCTGGGTCCGTCGCGCGGTTGCTGTGAAGGACCTACTCGGCGGAGCGCTGGTTACTCGCATGTAGCGATATTACGTCGGTCAAGTAAGAAATGTCAGGGGTTTTGCTGAACGAGAAACGAAACAGGCCGTCAGACCACCCGAACGCTGATCCCGTCGAGCGTGACGATGTCCCCACGGTGCAGCTGCCGACCGCGGCGGATCTCGACCTCGTCGTTGACCGTCACCAGTCCGTCCTCGAGGATCGGTCGAACATCCGCCCCGGTGTCGACCGCTCCGGCGAGCTTGAGCAGCTGCCCGAGCCGGATCATGTCGCCGGTGATGGGTATGTCATGCATCCCGCCATCATCCGCCCGGTACGGGGCCGGGGTCACCCCGCCACGGTGTCTGTGGCCAGGCTCTCCCGCAGGCTGGCCTTGCGCAGCTTGCCGCTCGCCGTCCTGGGCAACTCGTCCACGAACTGCACACCAACCGGACACTTGAAGTGTGCCAGGCGCTCTCGCGCCCAGGAGATGATCTCGTCGGCGGTGGGATTGGTGCCTGGTTTGGCCACCGCGACTGCGTAGGGCGACTCGCCCCACCGTTGCGAAGGAATGCCGACGATGGCGATCTCGGCGATGTCCGGGTGGCCCGACAGCACGCTTTCCACCTCCGCCGGGTAGACGTTCTCGGCGCCGGACACGATCATGTCCTTGACCCTGTCGTGCAGGAAGAGATACCCGTCCTCGTCGACGGATCCACCATCGCCGGTGCGCAGCCAGCCGCCGGGCAGCAGTGCGGCTGCGGTGGCATCCGGTCGGCGCCAATAGCCCTTCATCACCAGATCGCCACCGATCAGCACCTCACCCCGCTGTCCGGTCGGTAGCTCTTCGAGTGTCACCGGGTCGACGATCTTGACTTGGCTGCCCAGCAGCGGCCGACCGACCGACTTCAACCGGTTCTCCAGCCCCGGGGCCGGGCGGTGATCATCCGGCGTCAGGATGGTGATACCGCCGGTGGACTCGGTGAGGCCGTAGCTCTGGACGAATGCGCAGCCGAAAATCTCGGTGGCCCTGGTGAGCACCGGCACGGGAATGGGTGCGGCGCCGTAGATCAGATACTTCAGCGCCGAGAAGTCGGCGTCGAGTGCGGCCGGTACGTTGATGAGCACCTGCAGCACGGCCGGGACCACGACCGCGTGCGACACCTTGCGCCGCTCCCACAGCTCGATCAAACCCGGTAGCGTGGCGGCACTCTCGAGCAGTAGTGCCGAGCCGTTAAGAGTGGCGACCAGCGCTAGCCCGATGCCGGCGATGTGGAAGAACGGGATCGGAGCCGTGGCCACCGACGTGGAATCGAGCTGGATGATCGTCTGCAATGGGGACAACGCGATGCCGATGTTGCGGCCGGTCAATTCGATGCCCTTGGCCGGCCCGGTGGTTCCGGAGGTGTAGAAGATGACCGCAGTGTCGCTCGGATCCTGTTGTGCCCCAGGGTCAGTGGTCTGAGCGTCGGAGAGCCAGGTGTCCCACGACGTCGCGCCGTCCGTGCCTGGTTGGTCGCCTACCGTGACCACGCGTAGCAGGTCGGTCGTGGCGACGGTGACCGGCACCTGATGCTCGTCGCCGGCCCCGATGACCACCACCGCGGGTGCGGCATCGGCCAGGATCGCGCTGACCTCCCGTGGCGCCAACCGATTGTTCAGTGCGGTGGGGATCGCGCCCAGCTTCGCCGCCCCGTACAGCACCGCCAGAAAGGCCGGCGAATTAGCGCCGATGAACGCAACCCTATCGCCGGAACGAACACCGTCGCGTGCGAGCGCGTTGGCTACCCGGTTGGCCACGAGATCCAGTTCGGCAAAGCTGGTGACCCGATCCGCTTCGATGATCGCGGGCGCGTCCGGCGTGGCGATTGCGTTGGCGCGCAGGATGTCCGGCAACCGAACCACGGGACGCCCGTCGGGCAACCGCGCGTTCTGCCCGTGCGTGGACCCAGTGTCTCCAAAGCGCAGCTGTCCCGCCTCGCCTGGTTTCGTCGCTGTCATATGCGGCGTCCTCTCGTGCTACTGAGCCGAAGCTTCATCGCTTCAACTATCAGAGTGACACGACAGCTGCCCCCGTCGCAACGGGTGCCGAGACCGCCGGCGGCTAGTTGGCCCGCATGCGATTGTTGCGCGGCTGGTGTTCGAGCTCGGCCAGACCGAGCGCTTCCAGCAGTGGCGGAAGGTACATACCGAATCGTCCGCGATAGCCCTTACGCTGGCCGTACCAGCCGCCGACCGGGTTGCTCTCGGACCGTCCCCAGGCCTCGACCGTGCCGTCTTTGGCCGGCTTGTTCTCGTCGGCGCTGCCGAGCGGAATCCAGTCCCCAGCCTGTTTCAACATGGCCGCCAGATCGTCGATGGCGCGCAGATCGTAGTAGAGCGTCGTCGACCCGACGACACAAACCAGTCGTGGCGGGTCATGCTCCTCGTCGCGGTACATCGCGTAGTCGGACGTGCCTGGCGGTGTGCGCAGCTGCCAGGGGTCATCCTTGGTACCGCTGCCGATCGCCGTCATGGATATCCTTCTTCTCTGGTGGACGTCCCCGTGCGCCCAGCGTAGGCCCGATCGATTCTGGCGGTCGGGCATCGAGCGGAGGGCTTACTCCTGCGCGGAGCCTTGGGCGTTTTCTTCTCCGCTCGATGTGGTCAGTCAGCTTTTGGATCGGCGACGTCGTTGGTCAGCTTTCCGAGCACGTTCAGGAAAGTGCGCCGATCGCCGTCGGGGATGTCCGCCAGCACTTCGTCTTCCATGCGGGCGATCGCCTTGCGGCAGCGGGCGACGACTTCCTTGCCGGCGTCGGAGATCTCGACGATCTTCGCGCGGCGATCCACCGGATCGGGGCGCCGGGACAGCAGGCCGGCCTGCTCCAACGCGTCCAAGTTGCCGATGATGCGGGTCTTGTCCCGCCCGGTCAGTTTGGCCAGTTCCAACTGGGTAGGGGCGACTCGAGTGTCCAGGGCGGACAGCACGACGTAGTCCCACATCTGGATGTCATTGGCCTCCAGCAGCGGCGTCTCGGCGGCGATGAAAGCCCGGCTCAGCCGGAAGAACTGAGCGGCCAGCTCGCGACGTGAATGCTCCTGACGGTCCGGCATCAGTCAACGATAGCCATTGACAGACCATCTACATAGGTAGATCATCCACCTATGTCTATTGATGACGGATCACTGAGCTCGGCTGGTCTGCTCGCCCTGCACCGGCGTGCCCAAGGTCTGATCGATTCTGCGTTGGTGAAGTTGCCGGAACGGGCGCTGGCGTTGCCAACCCCGTGCTCGGACTGGACGCTCGGCGAATTGCTGAGTCACGTCCTCGGCCAGAATCGTGGCCTCTCCTCGTCCGCCTGTGGTGGCGGGCAGGACCTCAGCGATTGGCGGCCACATGTTCTCGGTCCGGACCCGGCACGCGACATTGCGGAGTCCGCCGCGGACGTGGTCGCTGGGTTCGCTGACCGTGGGTCGGACCGGACGGTTTGGATGCCCGAGATTGCGCCGTCGGCACCGATTCCGGCCCGTGTGGCGCTGCTGGCCCACCTGGTCGACACTGTCGTGCACGGCTGGGACATTGCCTCCTCGCTCGGTCGGACCTACCGGGTGCCCGACGACATCCTCGGTGCTGCGGCGTCCGTGGCGGCCGCAGTACCCGACGGGGCAAACCGTGTTCAGGTCGATCCCGCAGGCCCAGCCCCGGCATTCGGTCCAGCTGTCCGACTGCCGGCCGGCGCCGATCAGCTCGACAGCTTGCTCGCGCACTTGGGTCGCAATCCGCGCTGGACGCCACCGACCAGCTGAATACCCGCCGCACGGACCGTCCTTCTGAAGTTGGGGACTTTCGTGGCGTGGATCAACTTTGCAGCGGGAATGCAATTGTCTATTCCTGTCACTGCGGTCCCAAAGAAGCGGCAGGTTCATCCCTGCGTTGAATTTCAAGGCCCGGGCAGTAGTTCCACTGACCCAAATCAACTGCGCCTTTGAGAAGCGGGGTGGTCGAGGGTCGCGAGCCTGGTTGCCGAGTTGCGTTGCGGGCGTGTGGTTTCGGCCTCCGAAGATCGTGACCTATTTGTGATCTGCTAGGACCTGGAATGGCGTCTGATTCGGGGTCGACTGTCGGTGTGGCTGAGTAGGGTTTTGAATATGGGCAGCGGCGGTTTCACCGACATCGACCAGGCAAACGCCCTGGCCGATACGGCTCTGTCGGCTGTTCGGCAGATCGTGGACGGCGCGTTTTGGAAACTGTTGCCCGACGACCAGTTGGACTTCGGTCGCCGGCTCGAGGTGATCGCCCGCACCGTCTACGCCGCCCAGGTGCATCAGGCCGGGGAGATCGACACCCAAGGCCTGGCCGCGGACCGGTCCTGCAGTTCGACCGCGGCGCTGCTGCGGCAGGCGCTCGTGATCTCGCCTGCGGATGCGAAAGCCCGGGTCGCCGCCGCCGGACAGATCCTTCCCCGGCTGATGCCCACCGGCGCGGAAGCACCCCCGATCCTGCCCGAACTCGCCGAAGCGGTGGACTGCGGCGCCGTCGGGCCCGAACACGTCAAGATCATCGTCGAGACCATGGCCAAAGTCCCGCCGAAAGCGTCGACCGAAGCGCGGGACCTGTGCGAACAGACCCTGGTCGACACGGCGATCGACTGCGACCCGAACTACCTGGGCCACGCCGCGCAACGGATCCTGGACAAGGCGGATCCCGACGGGGACCTGGACGACACCACACCGGCCTCCAAGATGGAACTGCACTTCGGCACCCGCTCCACCCGGACCGGGTCTGACGCCGATCAAGGGCCAGTTGGACGACTACGGCGTCGAAGTGGTCAAGAAAGGCGATCGACGGGCTCGCGGCACCCCGACCCGAACAGGACGGCGTCCGCGACCCCCGCCCGGCCGCGACGCGGAGCGCGCAGGCCCTGGTGGAGGCGATGCGCCGGTTCCTGGACCTCGGCGCTGCCCCGATGCAGGGCGGCGAACGGCCCCACGTCACGATCACGATGAACTGGGACGCCATCACCGGGATGATCTCGGGCGCCAGTTTCGACTCGGGGGCGATGATCAGCCCCGCCCAGGCCCGCAAGTTCCTGTGCGACGCGCAGATCATCCCGATGATCCTGGGTAGCAAGTCCGAGAGTCCTGGACGTCGGGAGAGCATCGAGAACGTTCCCCGCGCACCTCCGCCGGGCGTTGGTTGCCCGGGACCGGGGATGTGCGTGGCCGGGTTGTGATCGGCCACCGGACTGGTGCGACGGACACCACATCAACTTCTGGGACAGGGATTTCGGTCGCACCTGCCTGGACAACGGCTGCCTGCTGTGCCGGCACCACCACACCGAAATCCACAAAGAAGAGTGGATCATCCGGATGGCCGCCGACGGCCTACCCGAGTTCATCCCACCCAGATGGATCGACCCGCAACAGAAACCCCGGCGGAACACGCTGCGAAAGTACGACCAAGTCTGAGGGCGGAGCCATGCCCACAGCGCGGCGGTCGAAGCGCAGCAGCCAGCGACGGTCGGCCACGTTGACGGTGTGCCATGTGCTATTCCTGGGCAACCGCCGAGGTGCTTGCCCCGCACCCCGTCTGACGACAGCTACGCAAGAAGATCGAGCATGCTGGCCAGCTCTACTCAGCTGGGTGGGACCAGACGGTCGAACAGCTGGGCCAGCACGGCCGGGTCGACGGGCGGGAGGCCGGTCAACGCGGAGAAGTACAGGCCGAAGCCGACCAGCCTGATGTTCTCGGCCTGCACGGGGTCGGTCACCGCGGCCCGCATGGGTTCCTCCCAGGCGCGGAAGATGTCGGCGAGCAGTGCCGAGGCAGCGGCGTCGTTCTCCTCGTTGTCCGCGTTCTGCCCGGTTCGAACGGCCGCGATGAGCGACGTGAAGAAACCCGCCTCGTCGTCCTCGGTCGGCTCCGAGTACTCGAGGAATCCGCGCGCCGCGCCCGACCGTTCGGCCGCCGCGGCCATTTCGGCCGCGACCGTATCGCGGACCGCGCTCAACAGTCCTAAGTACATCGCTGACTTCGACGGGAAGTGGTAGAGCAATCCGCCCTTGGAGACGCCGGCCTCGGCGGCAACCGCCTCGAGGGTCACCGAGGCGTTGCCAGTGCGGGCCAGGATGTCGCGAAGGGCACGCAATATTCGCTGGCGGGTATCGGTGGCCACAGATAGACTGTACCGGCTGGACGGTAAACAGTACGTTTCGGCATCGTCAGGTTCTGATCACGGATCGGAGCCCAGTGAGGAGTGAGTTCAGTGTTCGGCCCCTACATCCAGGTCTTGCGGCGCCCCGGCGCCGCCCGCTTCTCAGCGGCCGGGATGCTCGCACGCATGCAGATGTCAATGGCGGGTCTCGGTGCCGTCATGCTGCTCTCCGCCGAACGCGGCTCGTTCGCGGTTGCCGGCGTCGTCTCATCGATCTACGCGCTGTCCGCGGCCGCGATCAGCCCGCAGATCTCTCGGCTGATCGACATCAAGGGACAGCGTCGGATCGTCCCCAAACAACTTCTCGTCCACGTCCCGGCCATCGCGTTGATGATCATCGTGGCCGTCTATACCCCGTTGACCTGGCCGATCTTCGTGCTGGCCTTCATGGCGGGCGCGTCCCAGCCGATCATCGGACCGCTGGTGCGAACCCGGTGGTCGACCATGCTGTCGGGTGATCCGGCCCTGCGGACCGCGTTCGCCTGGGAGTCGTTGATCGACGAGGCCGTCTTCATCATCGGTCCGCCGCTGGCCACCATCGTTGCGCTGCAACTGTTCCCCGCCGCGGCCTCGATCCTGGCGACCACGTTGCTGGTCATCGGCACGTTGCTGCTGCTGACCCAGCGTTCAACCGAACCGGTGCCGTCCGGCCGGGCCAGGGCGAAGGGTGGTCGCCCGGCGATCCTGCTGCCGGGCGTCTTCGGCATCACCGCGATCTTCGCCCTGATGGGTGGCATCTTCGGTGCCTTCGAGGTGACCACGGTGGCGTATGCGAAGGAGGCCGGTCACGCCGGCGTCGCGGGTCTTCTGCTCGCGCTGTACGCGTTCGGCTCCCTGCTCGCCGGTTTGATCTTCGGGGTGGCGAAGCTGAAGTCGTCGCTGCTCAAGCAGTTCGGCGTCGCGATCGCCGCGCTGGCCGTCGTCACATTGCCTCTCCCGCTGCTGCCGAACATCTGGTGGATCGGTGGTGGTCTGATGCTGGCCGGCGTGGCCTGTTCGCCGGCGCTGATCTCCGGGATGAGCCTGGTCGAACGCATCGTGCCCGCCCATCGACTGACCGAGACGATGTCGTGGACCGGTTCCGGGATGGCCGTCGGTATCGCGACGGCGACTCCGCTGGCCGGTCTGGTGATCGACTCCCATGGTGCATCCACCGCTTACTGGGTCACCTCGGGCTGCGCCATCGGCGCCTTCCTGGTGGCACTGCTGGTGTTGCCGTCACTGCGTCGGTCGATCGCTGCCGCAGACGAACTCGACGGCGAACAACTCAACGCCGAACAGGCTGCCGGTCAGAGTCTGGTCAGCGATCTGGTGCCCGCCATGGTCACGCCGGGACGCGAGTTGCTGACCAAGTAAGAAGCTGTTCGAGCGGCCAGGTGTTGACGATTCGCTCCGCTGGAACGCCGCACTCGGCCGCTCGGGCGCAGCCCAGCATCTGCCAGTCCAGCTGACCGGGCGCATGCGCGTCCGTGTCGATGCTGAAGAGGCAGCCGGCTCGCAGGGCCATCGTGATGAGTCGTTTCGGCGGATCCAGTCGCTCCGGCCGGGAATTGATCTCGACGGCGACACCGTTCTCCGCGCACGCGTCGAAGACCAGCTGCGCATCGAAGGTGCTCTCCGGCCGGGACGTCGGGCGACCGCGAGTCGGTCCGGCCGCCACCATTCGTCCGGTGCAGTGGCCGAGCACATTGGTCTGCGGATGACGGACGGCCGCCAACATGCGCGCCGTCATCTCCCGCGAACCCGACCGGAGTTTCGAGTGAACAGAGGCCACGACGACGTCGAGCTTGGCCAGCATCTCATCCGTCTGGTCGAGCGTGCCGTCCTCGTTGATGTCGCATTCGATCCCCGACAGCAGCCGGAAGCCGGCAGACTCGCCCATCACCCGGTTGACTGCGGCGACGACCCGAAGCTGCTTTTCCAGCCGCTCCACGGTCAGCCCGTTCGCCACCGTGAGTCGGGGCGAGTGATCGGTCAGCACCATGTATTCGTGCCCGATCTCCTGGCCGGTGATCGCCATCTCGTCGATCGGGCTGCCGCCGTCGCTCCAGTCGCTGTGGGTGTGCAGATCCCCCCGCAAGGCTGCCCGCAGGTCCTCCCCGCCAACGGCCAACGGCCTCAGGTCCTTTTCCAGGTCAGCCAGGTAGTCGGGAATCACCCCTTGCAGTGCCTGCTCGGCCACCGTTCCCGTCTTCGGTCCCACCCCGGCCAGATTCGTCAGAGTACCTGCTGCGGCGCGCTTTTCGATCTCACCGTCCGGCAGCTTGGCCAGTGCGGCAGCCGCGGTCCGAAAGGCCTTGACCCGATAGGTCGGCGACTGCCCGCGCTCCAAAAGAAATGCGATGCGCCGCAGCGCCGCGACCGGGTCCATGGTGGCGATCGTAACGATCGTCACTACCTGACTGGGCGGACCACCTCCCGCGGTCTGGCGAACTGCGTAACTGTCCGCATCCGGGGTGGGCCGGAGGGACGTACCGTCGGGTATGAGTGAGGATGCGGGGCTGTTCGGGCCCGACAGCATGACGTGGCGGGTACACACCGACCCGACCTATGCGGTGGCCGGGTTGCGTGGACTGCTGCTGCAGGCACTTCACCCCTTGGCCATGGCCGCCGTCGAGCAGAACGGTGGGTTCGAGGCCGACCCATGGGGTCGGCTGACCAGGACGTCGCAGTACATCGCGACCATCACCTTCGGCACCGAGGTCGAGGCGTTGCGCGCCGCCGCCCGGGTGCGGGGGATCCACCGCAAACTTCGCGGAACCGACCCGCTGACCGGAGCAGAGTTTCGACTCGACCGACCTGACCTGCTGCTCTGGGTGCACTGCTCCGAGGTTGATTCGCTGCTCTCCACCGCGGTGCGCGGGGGACTGGCGCTGACCGCGGCGGAGTCAGATGCCTACCTCGCCGAGCAGGTGCGGTCGGCGGAACTAGTGGGTCTGCCCGCGTCCATGGTTCCGGCCAGTCGCGCCGAGCTGGCCGCCTACTTCGACGCGGTGCGCCCGGAGCTGAGACTGACCAAGGCCGCGAGTCGTGGCGCCCGGGGTATCGCCGCCCCGCCCATGTCTGGGTGGGTGAAACTGTTGCAGCCGGCTTGGGGTGGCCTGGCGGCGCTGTCGATGGGGCTGCTGCCAGGTTGGGCGAGGCGGATGTATCGGCTGCCGGGTTTCGGTCTGACGGACAAGGCGGCCACGGCTGCACTTCGGGCGGTGCGCAACGGAGCGCTGGCCGTTCCCGAGCGATTCCGAGAGGGTCCGACGCTGAAGGCAGCGAGGGCGCGCCTGACGGCTTGAGGTGTGACCTCCCTGACCTGTCCAAGCGAGTCTCATATGTCTTAACATATGAGAAGGCCGTGATGGCGAGGGAGTCGACGTGCCGTCGGTCAGGGTCGATGTGCAGGAAGGGCGGACGCCGCAGCAGTTGCGCAGGCTCGCCGATGTGCAGTGCCTGGAGTCTGACCTGTAGTTGTCGCGCTCTTGATCAGCTGACCAGTTCCCGTTCCAGCGGAGTCCGAAATCGGGCGACGAACCGGAGCGGGCCGAGCCATTCCGTCAATTCAGCCGCCCTGGCTTCCACGGCGCTCGTCGCTTGACTGCCGACGTCCTCCAGCAACCGCAGCCGGATCTCGCCGTCCGGGCTCTGGGTCCAGCCGCCGACGATCCGGCCCTGGTAGAAGATAGTCGGGCCGACGTTGCCGGACCGATCGAACAACGCCGCGCGGTGTCCGCCGAGAAACCAGTCGCGCTCGAGCCAACCCATCGGAGTGGGGTCGAGAGCCGGCAGCAGCGCTACGGCCGGCGGCGGCTCGGGAGTGGGTTCGAGATCGTCGGTCAGGGCCAATCCTGTCGCGCCGTCCAGGTCGACCTCAACCGTGGCGACGGCTTTCAGCGCGGTGCGCACCTGGCCCAGGGTCCAGCCGGTCCACCAGACCAGATCAGTGATCGGGGCGGGCCCGAACCTCTCCAGCCAGCGCGTGGCCAGCTGGATCCGGGCCTGGGCAGGGTCGAGATTCCCGAATCCGCCCGGCATCCACGAGGTTGCGGGCCACCACTCGTTACGATTGGTCGTCCAACCGCCCATGGGCCGACCCCGGACAATTTTGCCTTGCAGCGCAAGGACTGTCAGTACCCGGCTGGTGATCTTCTGCGGACCGCCGTACGACTTCCCGGGCGAGATGTCCAGCACCGTATTGAGCAGCGGTACATCCTGCACGAGGTCCGTGGCCGTGGCCGACCCCCGCTTTTCCAGGGCGGCAACCGTTGCCGTGAATACCTCGTCCAGCCAGTGCTCCACGTCGTCCGCGAAACCCACCTGCCGCAGCTCGGTCACCAGGCGCTTTCGTTGGGTGATACCGACCCCCAGCGATGACGACGCATGGACCACCGGTGCCAGATCGTCGGGCACGACGAACATCGTCCGTCGCATACCCATCATCCGGACCAGCCGCTTCTCGGTGTAGATGACCTCGGCGATCTCGCTCTGAGTTCCGCCCGACATGCGAGCCCACGCCGACAGGTACACCGTCGCCGGGTCGGTCGCGTGCAACGCGAGCACTGCGTCAGCGGCGGCAAGCACGTCCGATGCCCGGGTCGCCGGGGTCAGCAGGTGCCTGGTCTGCAGGCGGCGGCGTCGTTCGCCGACGTCGATCTTTTGCATCTGCACATTGTGGCCCGTTCGGTCGGAACCCTGCCGGACCTGTATGACCCCAGGACTCTCGTATGAGCGTCGACGGTGCTACTAGTGACGTGGGGTCATACAGGTCGCGGTGGGCTGCGGGCGGGTGAGCAGCAGCGGATCAGTCCCGGTCCGCCTCCTGGGCGGCGGAGCGGTTCACCGCCGAGACGATGGCCTTGAGTGAGGCCCGGGTGATGGAGGAGTCGATGCCGACCCCCCAGATCACCTGGCCGTTGATGGCGCACTCGAGATACGCCGCGGCCCGGGCGTCGCCGCCGGCGGAGAGCGCATGTTCCACGTAGTCCAGCACCCGGACATCGTGACCGGCCTCGGCGAGAATGTTGCAGAACGCAGCGACCGGCCCGTTACCCAGACCTTTCAACACCTGTTCGTCGCCGTCGATCACCAGTCGCGCGGCGAGCGTGTCCACGCCGTCGGGCGCATCCTCCGGAGTTTGGATCTGCGCGCGGACGAACTGCACCGGCGTCGTGCGCTCCAGATATTCGTCGGCGAAGTAGCGCCACATCGCCTTCGCGTCCACCTCGCCGCCCTCGGCGTCGGTGTGGGCCTGGACCACTCGGGAGAACTCGATCTGCAGACGTCGCGGCAGGTCGAGGCCGTGCTCGGTCTTCATGATGTAGGCGACGCCGCCCTTGCCGGACTGTGAGTTGACCCGGATCACGGCCTCGTAAGACCGGCCGACGTCTTTCGGGTCGATGGGCAGGTAGGGCACCTGCCAGGTGAACTTCTCGACCGGCACCCCCGCCGCGACCGCGTCCCGGTTCAGGAAGTCGAACCCCTTCTTGATCGCGTCCTGGTGCGACCCGGAGAAGGCGGTGTAGACGAGATCGCCGCCGTAGGGGTGGCGCTCGGGGACGGCCAACTGATTGCAGTATTCGACGGTGCGGCGGATCTCGTCGATGTCCGAGAAGTCGATCTGCGGATCGATGCCCTGACTGAAGATGTTGAGGCCCAGGGTCACCAGGCACACGTTGCCGGTCCGCTCGCCGTTGCCGAACAGGCAGCCCTCGATGCGGTCCGCGCCCGCCATGTAACCGAGTTCGGCGGCGGCGACAGCGGTGCCGCGGTCGTTGTGCGGATGCAGCGACAGCACCAGCGAGTCGCGACGTTCCAGATGACGATGCATCCATTCGATGGAGTCCGCGTAGACATTCGGGGTGGCCATCTCGACGGTGGCCGGCAGGTTGACGATCATCGGCCGGTCGGGGGTCGGCTGCCAGACGGCCGAGACCGAATTACAGACCTCGACCGCGTACTCCAGTTCGGTGCCCGTGTACGACTCGGGGGAGTACTCGAAGCGCCAATCGGTGTCCGGGTATTTGTCGGCCCACCGGGCGACCTCCTCCGCTCCGTCGGTGGCGATCCGCATGATCCCGGCTCGGTCCTGGCCGAACACCACGCGCCGCTGCAGCGTCGAGGTGGAGTTGTACAGGTGGACGACGGCGGAGTGCGTGCCCTCGACGGCTTCGTAGGTGCGGGCGATGAGTTCGGGCCTGGCCTGGGTCAGCACCTGGATCCTGACATCGTCCGGAATGGCATCCTGCTCGATGATCTCGCGGACAAAATCGAAGTCGGTCTGCGACGCGGCCGGGAAGCCGACCTCGATTTCCTTGTAGCCCATAGCCACCAGCAGGTCGAACATCCGGCGCTTGCGGGCCGGCGTCATCGGGTCGATCAGCGCCTGGTTGCCATCCCGCAGGTCGACCGCGCACCACAGCGGTGCCTTGTCGATGACCTTGGTGGGCCAGGTGCGATCCGGCAGGTCGATCGGAGTGAACGGGGTGTACCGGGCAAACGGCATCTGGCTGCCGCGCTGCCGGTTGTACGACCGCTGATCGGCCGGGATGTCGCCGACGGGAGTGCTCAGGCGGGAGACGGGGGGTGTGCTCATGATGGATCCTTCTGAGGATTTCCGGGCTCGACATCTGCCACCCGGATAGGGATGTCGACCAGCAGCACAAAGACCCGCGACGGAGGAGCCAGTCTGGAATCAGGCTCCGTCGCGGCCGCTAAGGAGCAGGCTCACGGCGAGAACGCCGGCCGCTGCGATGCGCACCACGCGACGGACCTTACTCCTGGGTCAGGTGGCCTTCGCAAGCCACCACCCTCAATCCGTCCCGCCGCGCGAGCAGATGGCCAGCGGCGAACACGGTCAGGCCAGGAAGTCGAGGAGCAACGCATTGAATGCCGCCGGCGCCTGGGCTGGGATCCAGTGTCCACCCGGGACCTGCTCGTAACGCCAGGGTCCGTCGACATACGACGCGGACCCGGTCATCTGTTCCTCGGACAGGAACGGGTCGCCGGCGGACCACACGCCCAGTACCGGGCACGCGACGTGCGGCATCGGAGGCACGCCGGCCACGAAGTAGTTCTCCGGGCGGATGTTCGCCCGGTACAGATTGAGGGCAGCGACGAGGGCACCGGGTCGTGACAGGTCGTCGATCTGCCGGTCCATTCGCGGGTCGGTGCCGCGCTCGGCGCCGTTCCAGGCCCAGTTGCGGAACGCCAGCCAGTCCTGCGCCGGCAACACCTTCTCGGCCACGCCCTCGTGCAGAAACCAGAGCATGTACCAGGACAGCTGGCGCTGCCGAATGCCGGCGGACAGGTTCGCCCCGGGGTGGCCGACGGACAGCACGGCCAACCGGTCGACCAGCTCCGGGTGCCGGTGGGTGAAGTTCCAGGCCAGCGCGGCTCCCCAGTCATGCCCGACGACGGCCGTCCGACCCACGTCCAGATGGTCCATGACGGCACAAATGTCCGAGACCAATGCTGGCATGCGGTAGGCCGCAACATCTTCCGGTCGATCCGAGCCGCCGAGACCACGTAGATCAGGCGCAATGACGTGAAAACCGTTGCTGACCAGCGCATCGATCTGCGCACGCCAGAGCAGCCAGGAATCCGGGAAGCCGTGCAACAGCAGGACCGGCGTTCCGGACCCGGCCGTGGCTACGTTCAACCGAACGTCGCCGGAGCGCACAACTGTCTCGATGATCGCCACACCTTCGCTGGAGGACAACGGATCTCACTCTCCGCGACGGGCGTTGTAGACCAGCGATCGGCTCTGGCCGTAGGCGGTGTAGGTGGCAATGGCGCCCTCGCGCAACACGTCCTGCTCCACCTGAATCCCGCGCCGGTGCAGTTGTTCGGCCCAGTCGGACACCACCGGCCCCTCGTCGAAGCCGGTCAGTCGTTCCAGGTCGGGCCCGTCTCCGGCGACCACGAGTCGCTGCACGCCGGACCACAGCACGGCGCCGAAGCACATCGCGCACGGCCGCCAGTTCACCACCAGTTCCAGACCGGGCCGAACCGAAGCCAGATCCCACGACTGCAGCGCCACCTGAGCCAGCGAGATGGCGGTGACTTCGGCATGAGCACTCGACAGCCCGCTGGACAGCACCACGTTCACGCCGACCGACACGATCTCGCCGGTGTCCGAGTCCGCCACCACGGCCGCGAACGGGCCGCCGTTCCCGGCCACGAAATTACGGTCGGCGAGGGCGTGGACCAGCGCCATTCGCTCCTCGGACGTGTCCGTGCGGGCGTGGTACGCGGCCACGAACGGTAGGACCCAATCGGGTAGACCCGCTGAAAACGCGGTAGCCAGTCGTGCGGTGTCGATCATTAAGACCCTCCTCGGTTCGGCGAACCGGTCCCGATCCTCCGCCCGGTGCGGACTTGAGCCTAACGATGGCCAGTTGTTCACAGCCGACGCGTCTATGTCTATGTCTATGTCGATGCCGTGATGGTCGGTCCGGGGCTGTCGGCAGGCGAGCGCTGCCCGCGGCAAGGCCTTGACCGACTCGCTGATCGGTCTCGGGTCCCAGGCTCTTCCGCTCGGCTGAGAAGTGGGACCGTCCGGGTTGCGCCGGGTTCCTGGCCGTGTTTCTCCGGCCCCCGGCAGCACTGCGCGAGGATTTTTCGCCGGTTGTGGCGGCTGTCCGCAGGACTTCTCAGACGGCCGCCCGGCGAACCGGGAGTGGCATCTGGTCGGCGGAAACCCCTCGCCGACGCAGGTAGTCTGAAGCCGAATAGGACATCGTCGGGCCCCCGCCCGAGGTGGCCGTATTCGCCGGCTCTCCCCGAATTGGCACCATCGTGATCCGCACCGTTCGAGGTCGGCACCGTGCGCGTCCGACTCGTGGCCGACTGCGGGCGCCTGAACAGATCCGGGCGGCGATCCGAAGTCGGAGAACGGTTGCGCTCAGCCCGGACACGTCACAGACGAAGGGCAGAGGCAAGACAGTGAGTCTGGTCGTCCAGAAGTACGGCGGTTCCTCGGTAGCCACAGCAGAGCGCATCAAGCGCGTGGCCGAGCGAATCGTCGCCACGCGGAAGGCCGGCAATGACGTCGTCGTGGTCGTCTCCGCCATGGGCGACACCACGGACGACTTGATGGACCTCGCCCTGCAGGTCTCGCCGGTTCCGCCCGGTCGTGAACTCGACATGTTGCTGACGTCCGGCGAGCGCATCTCGAACGCCTTGGTGGCCATGGCCATCCACTCCCTCGGAGCGGAAGCCCGTTCGTTCACCGGTTCCCAGGCCGGAGTGATCACCGATTCCACCCACGGCCGGGCGCGCATCATCGACGTCACCCCGGGTCGCATCCGGGCAGCGCTGGACGACGGCGCCATCGCTCTGGTGGCCGGCTTTCAGGGCGTCTCGCAGGACACCAAGGACATCACCACGCTGGGGCGGGGTGGGTCGGATACGACCGCGGTGGCGTTGGCCGCTGCGTTGAAGGCCGATGTCTGCGAGATCTACACCGATGTGGACGGAGTGTTCAGCGCCGATCCACGGATCGTGTCCGATGCGACAAAGCTGGACACCATCACCTACGAGGAAATGCTCGAAATGGCTGCGGCCGGTGCCAAGGTGCTGATGCTCCGCTGCGTCGAATACGCCCGTCGATATCACGTTCCGGTGCACGTCCGATCGTCATACTCGGACAAGGCAGGCACCATCGTCACCGGCAGCATGGAGGAACTCAGCGTGGAACAGGCATTGATCACCGGTGTGGCCCATGAGCGCGGCGAGGCCAAGGTCACGGTGGCCGCCGTGCCCGACCACCCGGGTGTGGCGGCGCGGATCTTCCGGACGATCGCCGACGCCGAGATCGACATCGACATGGTGGTGCAGAACATCTCTCGAGCTGCCGAGGGCAAGACCGACATCACCTTCACGCTTCCCAAGGCCGACGGGCCGAGAGCCGTTGCGGCGCTGGAGAGCAACAAGGACGTCATCGGATTCGACACCATCGTGTACAACGACCACGTCGGCAAGGTGTCGTTGATCGGGGCGGGCATGCGCTCGCATCCGGGGGTGACGGCCACGTTCTGCGAGGCGCTGGCCGACGCCGGGGTGAACATCGACATCATCTCCACCTCGGAGATCCGGATCTCCGTGCTGGTCCGCGATGTCGAGCTGGACACGGCCGTGAAGGCACTGCACAACGCATTCGATCTCGGTGGGGACGACCCGGCGACCGTCTACGGAGGAACAGGACGATGAGTGCAGGCTTGAACATCGGCATCGTCGGCGCGACCGGACAGGTCGGCGGCGTGATGCGAAAGATATTGGAGGAGCGCAACTTTCCGGTCGCCTCCATCCGGTTCTTCGCCTCGGCCCGCTCGGCCGGCTCGACGCTGCCGTGGGCGGGCGGGCAGGTCGTGGTGGAAAACGCTGCGGACGCCTCACTGGAAGGTTTGGACATCGCCCTGTTCTCCGCCGGCGGCTCGACCTCGAAAGCGCTGGCGCCGAAGTTCGCGGCTGCCGGTGCCATCGTGATCGACAACTCGTCGGCATGGCGGATGGACCCGACCGTGCCGTTGGTGGTGTCCGAGGTCAACCCGGAGGCTGCGCTGGCGGTCGTCGGACGCGGTCGCGGCGCCATCATCGCCAACCCGAACTGCACCACCATGGCGGCGATGCCCGTGCTGAAGCCGCTGCACGAGGAGGCCGGGCTGCTGCGGTTGATCGTCAGCACCTACCAGGCAGTGTCGGGTAGTGGGCTCGACGGTGTCGCCGAACTGGACGGCCAGGTGAAGGCTGTGGTCGACGGGGCCGCCGGGCTGACCCACGACGCTCATGCCGTGGAATTCCCGGCCCCCAAGAAGTACGTCCGGCCGATCGCCTTCAACGTGATCCCGTTGGCGGGCAACCTGGTCGACGACGGCAGCTTCGAGACGGACGAAGAACAGAAGCTGCGCAACGAATCTCGCAAGATCCTCTCCATTCCTGACCTGCTGGTGTCCGGAACATGCGTCCGGGTCCCGGTTTTCACCGGCCACTCGCTGTCGATCAATGCCGAGTTCGAGCGCCCGATCACGGTGGAGCGAGCCACTCAGCTACTGGCCGCCGCCACCGGAGTTGAGCTCTCGGAGGTACCGAACCCGTTGCAGGCGGCCGGGTCCGACCCGTCGTACGTGGGCAGGCTGCGGTCCGATCCCGGCGTCCCCGGCGGCCGCGGCCTGGCGTTGTTCGTCAGCAACGACAATCTCCGGAAGGGTGCCGCACTCAACGCGGTGCAGATCGCCGAATTGGTGGCCACGGCACTTTAGTGGTCTGTGTTACTGGTGTGTTTGCGCTGGGATCGTCGCGGAATTCGGGCCGACTACCGGCAGGTGACTCCGGCCAGCCCGGCTCGGACTCCGCCGGGCCCTTCTTCGGAGGTGACTTCGTAGCCACAGCCGGCAATGTCGGCGGTGATGCCCTCGGACTGGATCATCGCCGGGGCCGGTAATTCGTGGTGTGGCCAGCTCGGGAATTTCGTCGGGTCGGCGGTCGCGGTGGGAGCGAGGTACTCGATCACCTCGTCGTAGGTCAGCAGCAGCACCCGGCCCCTGGCGTAGTTCGCGTCGGTGACGACGGTGCCGGTGAACAGCGACTGCAGTCGCGTGGACGGCTCGGGTGGGGTGAACGACGATACGAAGGTGAGTTCACCACCTCCGTGATCGGCGCGGTAGATCCGGTGCGGTGGCACCTTTCCGGTCGTCTTGTCGATAGCCGATTTGGTGACCACGATGAGCGAACCGTCCGCCGCGACCATGAGGGCTTCGGAGTCGTGCTGGCCGTCGGGATAGGTGTAGTCCCACTTGGCCGCCGGCACAGGCTCTTTCGGTGCCGGCGACAGCGACGGCTCGGAGATGCGATAGATGGTGATGTGGTCCCGCTGCAGGCCGTTGTCGCCGACATCGCCGATGTACAGACATCTACCCGCCCGGTCACCACATGGTCCGGCGGCCAGCGCTTCGGCGTTACCCGCCGACATCCCGGACACGCCGATCTTGGCGACCAGTGAACCGTCCGACCGAACCGCGGCGATCTGGTCGGCACCGGTGCCGTCGTCGACGACGAAGAAGTTGCCTGGCGAGGTGGCGGCGGCAATGCCGCTCGACTCTGGTGCGGTGCCGGCGGGCAGCTGATGCACCGGACCAATTTCGTAGCATTGCCCGGCGACGCAGTGGCCCGATGTCGAAGTGGCGAACGGTTTCGGCAAGGTGCGTGGCGTCTTCGACGTCGGCCCGGCGGCCATGGCCGCCGTGCGGTGGGCCGGGGTACTGCGTTGCACCCTGGGTGCAGTTGACGAGACGGTCGGTTCCGACGAACTGGCCGTCGTACCCCGTGCTTCGGCGGCGACCGTTGATTTCGGGCCGGCTGGGGCTGCCCCGGTGGATGTCGCCGTCGTGCACGACGTCAGGGTGATGACCAGCGCAGCCGCAGCGGCGACGAAGGCGCGGCGGCGCCTTCTCTCGGATCGAAAAGCGCTGCGCACGGGCGAACCGTAACCCAGGCCACCGTTGGGCTCAGGTGAGGCAGCTGGTCGACGACAAGGGTGGCACTCACGGCACGAGTATTCACGGCGCGGCGTTCACGGCACGACGGTGACCGGCCAGCGTCCGGCCCTGACCAGGCGGACGCCTATCGAACCGACCAGGCGGTGCCCGGCCGAGGTCGACGCGCCGACCACCACCGCGTCGGCGAGGACCGCCGTGCACACCTTGAAGATCTCGGCGTACGGGTCGCCCTTCTTCTCGAGGAACCGGGCCTTGATGCCGGCCCTGGCCGTGCCGGTTTCCACCTGTTCACGCAGGCCGGCCGCAACGTCGTGCATCGCTTCGTCAACGGCCGAGCCGGCGGCCGGAACGAAGTTGGCCATGGTCGATCCGGACGCCACGAATACCACCACCAGTTCCGCGGACTGCCGCCGGGCCAGCCCGGCGGCGTAGGCGGCTGCGCGCAGCGATGTAGTCGACCCGTCCACCGCGACCACGATCACCCGCGGTCCGTCGGTGCCACGCTCGAACCCCATGGCTCCACTGTTGCACGGGCCGCCGTTCGCCCCACGCGGAGCCGCTGCGCCGCTGCGAATACGTACATTGGCAGACATCATGGGAGATGGCAGGGGACGTCATCGCGCGGGCGCCACCCGACTCGTCGCGGGCATGCTCGCATTGATGGTCATTGCGGGTTGCACGGTCGACGGGTCGGCCGTGGTCGCGCCGTACCGCAGTCCGTCGCTCGATCAACTATCTGCCGCCGCGATCAGGACGGACATCGCTGGCGTCCTGGCTCTGGCCCCGTCCGGCGGCGCCGTAGCCGTGCGCGATGCGGTGCACGGGGTCTGTCTGAAGTCGGTGAGCGTTGGCCCGACCGGCGCCAACCCGGTCGGTGTCTGCGCCGACTTGCAGCTCGACGCCAAACTGCCGGTTACCGCCGCGTTCTCGCCGGACGGACAACTTGTTGCGATCGGCCAGGATGTGTCCGCCCGGGGGAACGGCACGGTGTGGTTGGCAGACGCCAGAACCGGCAGGGCGCGGCCGGTGCCGCCGATCAGTGGGCCCTCGGTCGTGCCGAGCACCCGGAGCAGTGTGCCGCCGGTGAGCACGTCCCCGGCGTCGACCTACCTCGCGATGGTCTGGAACCCGAGCAGTGGGCACCTACTGCTCATCGCAAATTCGACCAACCCGAGCGGTCCGACGACACGCGTCGTCGACGTCGATCCGGCATCGTTGATCCCCCGCGTGGTCGCGCTCGCAACGGGACCGTACGAATTTCAGTCCGGATACCTGGCCACCGGTGGCTCGAAGGTGATCTTCACCGTGTATCAGGCGAATCAGGGGCCGCCGAACCTGGTCGAGGTTGACCTGGCGACCGGTGCCCGGAGGGAGTTCGGTCCGCTCGGCCCGAACGGCACTCAGGTCGTGCCGCTGGCGGTTTCCCCCGACGGCCGTCAGGCGGTGCTCGGCTCGTCGGGCGTCGCCGACGCCCAACCTCCGCGCCTGTTGGACCTGGCGTCCGGCGCGCTGACCGACATGCCTGCTTTGAGCGGCACTTTCACCCTGGCGAGCTACTCGCCGAACGGCACTCAGATCGGCCTGCTGTCACGGTCTGCCACGACGGTTACCGTGGTGGTCGCACCTCGCTCGGCGGTGCGCAGCCGGGCATTGTCGACCGTGCGATCCGACATCGCCCGCGGCAGCACGCTCACCTGGTCCAAGCTCGACGTGTTGTCGATCTCGGGTCCGACGCCGCCGCGCACCGGAGGTCCGGTCGGCTGGGATCTTTCGACCCACTGAACCCGGCCGCCACAGACCGGCTTCCACGTGGGTCAGCTCACCCGGGGCCACCCCGCCCGCCCGCAACGGGCAGGATCTCAGGGGTGAGCACCTTCATCGTTGGCATCGGCGGTTCGATCGACCCGGATTCCCAGTCGGAAAGAGCGCTACGTGCGGTCTTGGCCGCCACCGGCCGCCAGGGCGCGTCGACCGTGTCCTTCACCGGCCGGGCGCTGAACTTTCCGCCGTACCACTCCGGTGCGGAGCTCCCACTGACCGCACGCGAGTACGTAGAGGCGGTGCGGTCGGCGGACGCGGTCGTCATCGCGTCGCCCGGTTATCACGGCACCGTGTCGGGCCTGGTCAAGAACGCCCTCGACTATCTGGAAGAACTCCGCACGGACACCCGCCCATATCTCGACGGACGCGCGGTCGGTGCGGTCGCGGTGGCCCGTGGCTGGCAGGCCGCCGCCGGCACCCTCGGAACGCTCCGGCAGGTCATCCACGCGCTCCGCGGCTGGCCGACTCCGCTGGGGCTCACCATCAACAGTGCGGTGACCACCTTCGACTCCGCCGACCTCGCCGACGACCCGGCCGTGATGGCCTCGGCCGAAGTGTTGGCCGGACAGCTCACCGCATTCTCGGCCCGGCGGGCCTGACGTACCCGGGTAATCCGACCTTTGGCAGGATTCGACAGTGTCGGCTGGGGTCTACGGCCGACCGCAGCTCACCAGCGTCCGCGAGAACGCCGGCCGGAACGAAGGGAGTCCATGACGATGACGTCAGGACCAGGTAGCGACGCCACGGCGGACTCGGCTGCTCCGGCCACGTCCGGTACCGACCAGCTACGGGCGGCTCGTGAGTTCTTGCTGGATCACCGGAGCGACTACGAGACCGCGGTGCGCGACTTCCGTTGGCCGCGACCGGCTGCGTTCAATTTCGGCCTCGACTGGTTCGACGTGATCGCCGCCGAACACCCCGATCGGCCCGCATTGGCCATCGTGGAGGAGAGTGGCCAATCCGGATCTTGGACCTACCAAGAGCTCTCGATCCGATCCGATCAGGTCGCGGTATGGCTGCGCGGAGTCGGGGTGCGGCGGGGCGACCGGATCATCTTGATGCTGGGCAACCAGGTCGAACTGTGGGAAGTGATCCTCGGCGCCATCAAGCTCGGTGCCGTGCTGATCCCGGCGTCCACCCTGTTGAGCACGGCTGATCTCCGGGACCGGGTCGACCGCGGACATGCCGGGTTCGTCATCGCCCGGGACGCCGACACGGCGAAGTTCGATGGGGTGGCCGGAGATTTCGTCCGCATCGCAGTCGGCGACCAGGTGCCTGACTGGATCTCGTACACGGAAAGTTTCATCTGCTCCAACTGATTTCCAGCCGGATGGCGTGACGGCCGCCGATGACACCCTGCTGCTGTACTTCACCTCGGGCACAACTGCGCTACCGAAACTGGTTGAGCACAGTCATATCTCGTATCCGATCGGACATCTTTCGACGATGTTCTGGCTGGGACTGCAGCCCGGTGATGTGCACCTGAACATCTCGTCGCCGGGCTGGGCCAAGCACGCCTGGTCGAACGTCTTCGCGCCCTGGATCGCCGGCGCGACGGTTTTCCTCTACAACTACACCAGGTTCGACGCCGGCGAGCTGATGCGGGTGATGGCCGAGAACCGGGTGACCACTTTCTGCGCCCCGCCGACGGTCTGGCGGATGCTGATCCAGGCCGATCTTTCGGCGCTGACGACACCGCCGCGTGAGGTGGTCGGGGCCGGCGAGCCGCTCAATCCCGAGGTCATCGAGCAGGTGCGGCAGTCCTGGGGTGTGACTATCCGGGATGGCTTCGGCCAGACGGAAACGACTCTGGCCGTTGGCAATTCGCCGGATCAGCCGGTCAAGGAAGGCTCGATGGGCCGGCCCATGCCAGGATTCGCCGTCGCGCTGGTGGACGTGGCGACGGGTGCGGCTGTGCCGGTGGACGGGTCCGGAACGATGGGCGAGGGCGAGATCTGCCTCGACCTGTCCAAGCGACCCGTGTCCTTGATGGCGGGCTACCACGGTGACGACGAACGGACCGCCGAGGCCATGGCGGGCGGCTATTATCACACCGGTGATGTCGGATCCGTCGATGCCGACGGCTACGTCACCTACGTCGGGCGTGCCGACGACGTGTTCAAGGCCAGCGACTACCGGATCTCGCCCTTCGAGCTGGAGTCGGTCCTACTCGAACACGAAGCGGTGGCCGAGGCCGCTGTGGTGCCCTCACCGGACCCACTTCGACTGGCTGTTCCCAAGGCGTACGTCGTGCTGGCCGCCGGATTCGAGCCCACCAGAGAGACTGCGGCGCTGATCTTCTCGTATTCGATGACCCACCTGTCGCCGTACAAACGGATCCGGCGGCTGGAGTTCGCAGACCTGCCCAAGACGATCTCCGGCAAGATTCGCCGGGTCGAACTGCGCGGCCGCGAGGACCTGATCCATGCCCCGGCCGCAGCCAACCCCACTACGGAGTTCCGCCTCGAGGATTTCCCCGAACTCCGCAGCTGAGCCGTAGACCGCCTCGCAGCCGCCCCGTCCGACGCGCTGATCAACTTCGACTGCGCGGATGATCGGGCCGACTTCCGTCCCACGAGTCCCAAACCCGCCGTCTTCGCAAGCGTCGAGAAAGTTGATCAGCGCGCGCAGGGGCGTCAGTTGGCGGACAAACGCATGGTTCAGCTAAAAGCGTGACGCTGGCTGCTCAGCTGAAGCTTGCCCACTCTTCACCTGGGTAAAGAGGCCCAGTTGTGCTCGGTAAAGACCCAGTGCGTTGGTCTTAATCAAACGGTAAAGCCCCTAGATAGGGGGCGCCCTCACATCCTTCGCACAGGGAAGGTGTCACGTACAAACCGGACATCTCTCTACGGGGGCTCCACCGTGACCACTGGCGCTGCACACGCTTCTCGCCGCTCATACCGCTTCGTTCGCGCGCTTCGCGGTCGGCGGGAAGGGCAGCCACCGCCGCGGTCATGGCGATAGCTCTGATGGTGCCCCAGTGGGTCAACCCCTCTACGGCGGGAGCCGAGGTGGTCACGCCGATCAGCGCCAAGTTCGACTTCGGCCCGGTCGGCACGGCCGTTGCCACCGGGTGGACCAGGGACTCGGGCCTCGCGTACTCCGCGGCCGCCGGTCGCGGCTGGATTCGGGAAGATTCGCTGTCCGCCACGCATGTGCCATACGGATATGCGAGCACGGTGAACACCAGGGACCGAACGGCGTGCACGATCGGGACGGGCACAACGAATGTGCCGACCGCGCAGCAGCGAACCTTCATTCACATGCAGGCCCCGACAGTCAACGCGACCAGCGACATCACCAAGGGGGCCTGGGAGTACGACGTCCCGAATGGCCGATACCAGGTCACCCTCGGGATCGGCGATCCCTCGCTCGGTAGCGACCCCGAGATCCGGACCATCCACGTTGAAGGCGTCACGGCCTTCGAGAACTATCCCCGTCCCGCGGGGACCTCCGGCTGCCTGGCGGCCGGACTCAAGACGAATACGGTGTGGGCCACGGTGTCCGACGGGAAGTTGACCGTCGACGCGCTCGGCGGCACCAACACCAAACTCGCGTTCGTCACGGTCGACTCGGTGCCGCTCAACGGCCTGTCTGCGACTCCGGGAAGCACTTCGATTGCGCTCAACTGGAACGCAGTGGACGGCGCCAGCGGATATCGAATCTGGCGTGGAAACAACCTCCCGGTCGCGACGACGGGAACTCCGTTCGCGACCACGACGGATCCGACCTACACGGATAACAACGCAGCCAAAGGCACGCGTGTACTACTACGCGGTCGCCACCAACTCCAGTAGCACGGTCGACGTCCAGGGTTCGATGATCGATGACGCGAGCCGCGAACTACCCCGAGTTGCCCATCAAGGTGAACTTCCAGGATGCAGCGGGCACGACACCGGCGGGCTGGACCAAGGACTACGGCCAGAACTACTCCAACACCAAGGGTTTCGGTTGGATCGTCCCAGGTTCGCAGGTTCCGTTGAGCCTGCTGCTCAATGGCCGCACGAGGCCCGCCGAAAGCGGGGTCGATCCCACGCTGACCAGCACCATGCACATGCAGGGCAACACGATCCTGAACTTCAGCGAGCAACGACCAGCAGGGTGCCTGGCAGCTGGCGGTGCCCGAACGGGAGCTACGACGTGACGCTCGGCGTCGGAGATTCCGCGCCGGGCTCCGATCCGACCAGTCACACCGATCAACGTCGAGGGTCATCGCCACGACGATCAACGGGTTTGCAGTAGCCGCGTCGACCACCGCCGGCGCGGCGCGTTTCAAGACGATTCCGGAAGCCGGAGGTAGCGCCGCTAACCGTCTCGGTGTCGGACGGATTCCTGACGGTCGACCCGATCGGCGGGATCAACACCAAGATCGACTACATCACGGTGACGCCGACGCCCGAGGATCAGCCGCCGGCGGCGCCGATCGGCCTGACCGCGACGGCCGGCGACGGTCGTCGGTGGCGCTGGACTGGGCCGACAGCAGCTGACGTCGGACATCAAGGGCTACAACGTCTTCCGAGGCACGGCACTGCAACGTGTCGCAACCACCGGCACGCCGCTGAACGGCGACGACACCGGTCGGTCGAATCTGCGTTCACGGACCTCCACGGCAGCCAACGGCACCACTTACGCGATACGTGGTCGTCGCGGTGGACAACGCCGAACCAGTCGTCAGTCGGCATCGGCATCAGTGCGACGGCGACCCCGGACCCGACGCAGCCCGCGCTCGCCGCGCTGCCGCTCAAGATCAACTTCCAGGACCAGGCAACCACGCCGCCGGACGGGTACGACAAGGACTACGGGCAAGCGTTCACGAACTTGGCCGGCCGGGGTTGGGTGGTACCTGGTACGCACGCACCGCTGAACCTGGTCACCAATGGCAGGATCCGCGATGTGCGTACCGGCGCATTCGCTGGTATTAGCCTCCTCCAGCGCACATTGGTACACATGCAGGGCGGGGACGTCGACGCCGCCGTTCGCGGGCATTGCGGCCGCCGGGTGCCTACGAAGTGGCAGTGCCCGAACGGTAAGTACGTCGTCACGGTGTCCGTCGGCGATCAGCCGGGCGCAAGCGACGGCGACCTGCGTCGCGCCGTGCTACGACAGCGCGCATTCGATCAATGTCGAGGGCGCCAAGGTCATCGACCGGTTCCAAGCCACGGCAGCCCATGAGTTCCAGACCAGTACGGCGACCGGTGACGGTTGCCGACGGGAAGCTGACCGTCGACGCCATCGGCGGCACCAACACCAAGATCAACTTCCTGGAGATCGTTCCCGCGGACGTGACGGCGCCGGGCATCCCGGAGAACGTCGACGGCGACGGCCGCCGACGGTTCGGTCGCCCTCTCCTGGGGCGCGGCCAGCGCCACTGACCTGGCGAACTACCGGATCTATCGGTCGACCGATCCGGACTTCGAGCCCAGCGACACCACCCGGCTGACCGCAACAGCGCCGGGCGTCACCACCTACACCGACACCGCGGTGGCCAACGGCACGCACTACTACTACGCGGTCACCGCGATCGATGCCGACGGGAACGAGTCGGACGCATCCGACGTCGCTGACGCGACTCCGACTGACACCACGGCTCCGGCCGTGCCGCAGGGTGTCTCGGCGTCGCCGGCGACACCACGGTGCAAGTTGGCCTGGGACACCGATGTCAGCGCGACGGACTTCGGCGAGTTCCGGGTGTACCGCTCCGAGACCAGCCCGGTGACCGTCGACGCGGCCCACCGCGTCGCCAGCCCGACCCTAGCTGCGTACAAAGACACCGCCCTCACCAACGGCGCAGCACTGTTCTACGCGGTGACAGCTGTCGACACCAACGGCAACGAGTCCGCACCGTCGGTCGAGAAGGCCGCCACGCCCACTCAATCGCCCGACGAGACCGCCCCCGCTGCGCCCAGCGAGGTCACGGCCGCCTCCGGCGACAACAAGGTGACCCTGGCCTGGACGGCCAACGGCGAAGGCGACCTGGGCGGATACAAGGTCTACCGCTCGGCCACCGCGGGCGGGACGCGCATCCTGCTGACTGGATCTCCAATCGCTGCAGCTGGTTTCGTCGACATCACCGCCCTGAACGGCGCCGCGTACTACTACAAGATCACTGCCGTCGACCTCGTCAGGCAACGAGTCCGCTCTTCTCGGCCGAGGTCTCGGCCACCCCCGCCGACATCGTTGCTCCGGCCGTTCCTTCCGGCCTCGCGGCTGCCGCCGGCGTGCACAGCGTCACACTGACCTGGTCCGCCAACACCGAACCCGATCTGCGTGGGTACCGCATCTACCGCAGCACCACGTCGACGGTCGCGATCAATGACGACACGCTCATCGGAATCGTGCTCAAGGCCAGTGGCCGGAGTTTCCTGGACAGTGATCAGGACGCCGGGACTCGCTACTATTACGCGCTTCTCGCCTACGACCAGACCGGCAATGCCTCCGGCGGCATCGGTCCCAGTGAGTGCTGTCCCAACGGAAGCGCCGGACACCACCGCCCCGAATGCAGCGACTGCGCTGACGGCAACGGTGAACGGCACCAGCGTCAACCTGTCCTGGACGGCGAGCCCTTCGTCGGATGTCGCCGGCTATGCGGTCTATCGGTCGACAACGGCAGGCGGTGCCGGTGTGAAGATCAACAACACCCTTGTCACGGCAACGACTTTCGTCGACACTGCGGCTCAGGCCGGTGCGACCTCGTATTACGTCGTCAAAGCCGTCGACACCTCGAGCAATGAATCAGCGGCATCCAATTCGGTATCCGCGGCGATCGCGGCTGCGGGTATCAACGTTCAGATCGCGTTCCAGCCGGACACCGCTCCGCTGGTCGCGGGGTATGCCAAGGACGACAGGTCAGGCCTACACCGACGTCAGCGGATTTGGCTGGGTCCGTCAGGACAGCCTGACCACCACCACCCACACTCCGCTCGACCTGTCGGCCAACACCCGGCTGCGAACCCGGGCTGTCACCGACCTGCAGAACCGGATGATCCACATGCAGTACGGCGACGTGATTCCGACGCCGACCGCCAACGGTTCGCTGATCGCGGGAGCCTGGGAGTATTCGCTGCCCTCGGGTCGCTACATCGTCACCGCCGGCGTCGGTGATCAGCCGGGCGGGGCTAAGACCGGTTGTGCTGCACCGTGTTACGACAGCACGCACACCATCCGGGCGGAGGGTGTGACCGTCATCAACAGCTTCCAGGCGACTGCCGCAGTCGAGTACAAGACCGGCTCGTCGACCGTCGACGTTACGGACGGAAAACTCACCATCGATGCCATTGGTGGTAACAACACCAAACTCGACTGGGTGACCATCGTGGGTGCCGGACCGATTGCGCCGGACACCACGTCGCCAGGGGCACCGACCGGCGTCAGCGCACTGCCGGGCAACGCCGCCGCGACCATCACCTGGGGTGCACCGTCCGACACGGATGTGGTCGGCTACAACGTCTACCGCGGGCTAAATTCGGCGATCACCATCGGAACCGGGACGAAGCAGAACGTGAACCTGTTGACGGCGACCAACTTCGCCGACACTGGGCTGACGAACGGCGTGCAGTACTTCTATGTCGTCACCGCGGTCGATCAGGCCGGCAACGAGTCGGTGGCCTCAGTGGTGGCCAGCACCACTCCCGTTGATACCCCGGCGACCGCGTTGAACGTCAAGGTGAACTTCGCCGACGCGACAACGGCTCCGCCGGCTGGCTACCTGACCGACTTCGGGCAGGCCTTCGGCTCGCGCACCGCCGCCAACCAGGGCACCGGTTTGCTGTACGGCTGGGTGAACGTAGGAACCAGCACTCCTGTCTCGCTGGAGGGCAACGGACGCAACAGGAACACCGCGACGCCGCCGGCAAACCAGGCCGACCTGCGCTTGGCGACCTTCGTGCACATGCAGCTGCCGGCCAGCGTCACCACTGGTGTGCATGTCGACGGGTCCTGGGAGATGGCCGTCCCGAACGGCGCCTACTCGGTGACCGTCGGCCTCGGCGATGCCGGCACGGCTATCGACAGCGCCAACTGGGTCAACATCGAGGGTCAGAACGCAATTGCGGCACATGTTCCCAGCGCCGCGGCCAAGTTCTCCACCGCTACCAGGACGGTAGTGGTGGCCGATGGTCGGCTCACCCTCAGCCCCGCGGGCGGCACCAATACCAAGATTGACTTTGTGGATGTGGCCGGCATCGATGCGGCCGGACGTCCGTACAGCACGGCGGTGACTCCCGCCAACGGCGCCACCGGGATCGTGGTCAACACCACCGTGACGGCGGACAACTCCCTGAACGCCGAGACCGGCGCGGTCGACGACACCACACTGGGCGGCGGCAACGTCACCTTGACCAGGGTTTCTGATGGCCATGCCGTCGACGGCACGGGGGCGACAAGCGGCGGCAGCGATACCGTCTCGTTCCTCCCGAGCGCACCGCTGGAGGGCGGCACTCTGTACCGCTTCAGCATCACGGCGGGCGCGAAGGACAAGAGTGGCCGGCCGTTCCTCCCGTTCTCCACGGTCTTCACCACGGCATCCGGAACCGGCGGCACGCCCGGCGGTGACCTCAGCGGCGTTGCCTTCGACACCAAGGCCAGCGGCGCATCGACGGGCAAGAGCTACACTTCGCTCGTCATCGGACCGGACGGGAAGCTCTACGGTGGAAGCATCACCGGCCAGATCTACCGCTGGACGATCAATGCCGATGGGACCTTGTCGGACGAGTTCGTCATCAACACCGTCCGGACCCACGCCAGCGCCAAGAGCTGGGAGGGCGCCCCTAACCGCACGGTGATCGGCATGGCGTTCGACCCGGCGTCGACGCCGACGAACCCAATTCTGTGGATCACCGACGACTACGCCTATCTCGGCACCGACGTACCCGATGTCAGCGGTGCAATCTCGAGGTTGTCCGGGCCCAACCTGGAGACCTACCAGGAAGTCATCATCAATTTGCCGCGCTCGATCAAGGATCACGAAACCAATTCGGCGGCCTGGCATGACGGGAAGCTCTACGTCACCCAAGGGTCCATGAACGCCATGGGCGGCCTGGACGGGACCTGGAAGCGGAACGAGCACCTGCTCTCCGCCTCGGTGCTGCAGATCGATCCGGCCCTGCTGCCCGCGTCATTGCCGGTCGACGTGGCCACCCCCGACGTCACGGTGCCCACCCGCGGGGCTGTCTCCGGACACGTCGGCACCTACAGCCCGTATGCGGCCGACGCGCCGCTGAGCCTGTACGCCACCGGCATCCGCAACGCCTTCGACCTCGTCTGGCACAGCAACGGCCACCTCTACACCGGCACCAACGGCTCGGCCGCAGGCGGCGCCACCCCGGCGTCGCCGGCCACCTATCCGGCCGCCTGCGCCAACCGGCCGGACGGCGGCTACACCGGCCCGGCCGTGCCCGCCATCGCCAACAATCAGCAGGCAGAGACCGACTACCTGTTCGACGTCCACCAGCACAAGTACTACGGACATCCGAACCCACAGCGGTGTGAATATGTCTTGAATGCCGGAAACCCGGTGGGCTACACCGGTAATCCGCTGTTCAAGGTCAACCAGTACCCTCTCGGCCAGTTGTCCGATCCGAACTACGACCTGGCTCACGTCAACGACGCGGGTCTGCACGCCTCGGCTAACGGCACCATCGAGTACAAGAACACCAACGCCTTCGGTGGCGCACTGGCCGGCAAGCTGATCGTGGTGCGCTACAGCGCAAACCAGGAAGTGGTGGTGTTCGACATCGGTGCGGACGGCACCCCGTCGGCAGCCAAGACCGGCATCACTGGCTTCACCGGTTTCAAGCAGCCGCTCGACATTGCTCAGGACGTCACCTCGGGCAACCTCTACGTGAGTGAGCTGACCGACAACCCGGCGACGACCGGCATCAAGCTGCTCACACCGCAGGGCGGAGCCAGCTCTGGCAAGGTGCAGGCCACCGACCGGCTGGTCTTCACCGATGTCGCCGGCGGAGCTGCGAGCGCGGCCAAGAACGTGACGGTGAAGAACATCGGCGGTGCACCACTGACCATCACCAACGCATCCATCACCGGCGCCGACGCTGCCGTGTTCGCCCGCGCAGGCGGTCCGACCCTGCCCGCGACCGTCGCGGCCGGTGCCACCGTTACCTTCCCGGTGACCTTCGCCCCGACGGTGGCCGGCCCGAAGGGGGCGGCGCTGACCCTGGCCACCAACGATCCGCTCAATGCGACCACCACGGTTGTGCTGCGTGGCCTCGGTGCCGTCGGCAGCAGCGGAACGGCCGAACCGTCGCTGCAGTGGATCCTGGACACGCTGCAAATCCCGGTCGACGTCGGAGACCCCGACAAGACCAACAACGACCTGCCCGCCACCAGCACCTTGATCGGTGACGAGGTCGCCGTGCCCGCCTTCACCAAGGCGCTGTTCGACCGGGTTGTCGGCGTGCAGGCACTGTCCCTGTTCGGTCCGGCCGGCCCGACCGGCAATCCGAATGTCGTCACAGTTGCCGCGCACACCTCGGGTACCCCCGCGGAACGGACCGTTGCTGTTCAACGGACCGAACGCCGCGAACCAGACGGTGCTGCCCGACGTCACCACGCTCGGCGAGTACGACTTCGACGCCCCCTTCGGCTTCGACTTCACCTGGCCGGCCCTCGGCCACACCAGCTACAGCGAGGACGCGCTCAACACCTCGTGGGCCGGCGCGAACAACCACAAGGTTCGCGTCTACCAGGCGAAGAACGCAGACGGCACGGTGATGGAGAACGCCTACATCGTGGCTCCGGAAGATGTCATCAGCCCGGTTGACTACCAGGACGCTGTCCTGCTTGTGAGCAACGTGAAGCCATTGCAGACCGCGGGCGCCGGCAAGATCGCCGGCAGTGTTTCCGAGCTCGTGTTCTCCGGCGTCAAGGGCACCACCAGCCCGGTCAAGCAGGTCGTCGTGACCAACTCCGGGACCACGCCGCTGGAGATCTCGTCGGTGACCGCTGCCGGCACCAACGCCGCCTCCTTCGTGGTGACCGGTGCGCCGCAGAGCATCCCGGTCGCCGCGACGGCTACGTTCACCGCCGTCTTCAAGCCGGGTGCGACCACGGTCGGCCCGCAGAGTGCGGCCATGCGCATCGTCTCCGATGACCCGAACAAGCCGACGCTGGACGTCGGTCTGTACGGCCTGGCCACCAACGGCGAGCAGGGCGACAACGAGCCGCCGCTCAAGTCCGTCGTGGACGTGCTCGGTTACCCGATCAACGTCGGCGGCACCGGCCTCATCCTGGGCACCAACCCGACGCCGATCGGTGACGAAGTGGCCGCCCCGCTGTTCAAGAAGGTCGGCACGGGCAACGTCACCATGACGCCGGTGGCCAGGTATTCACCCGACGAGCTGCTGCCCTTCGGCTGGTACAACCCGAACACGCGGTGACCCGGTGACCAACGAGATTGCCACCATCGCCTTGGACAACGAGCAGACGCTGAATCCGTCGATCGTCACCGGTGGGGTGAACAGCTTCGACCCGGGTACCGGTTCGTTCGGCTTCTTCGTCGACTCCAAGTCGTTCGGCCGGAAGACCTACACACAGGATGGGCTGAATACGAACATCCCGCACGGCGTCCGCACCTACCCGGTGAAGAATCGGGCCGGCACGCTCGTTCCGAACACCTACCTGGTCACATTCGAGGATGCGCAGAACGGTCGACTACCAGGACTACGTGTTCCTGGTGACCAATGTGGCCCCGGCCGGCACGGTGTCCACCGGCACGCCGGTCGCCCGGATCGACTTCCAGCCGGCGGCCTCGACTGTCGCCACTGGCTACGTTGCCGACACCGGTTCCGCGTTCACCACAGCTCGAGGCTTCGGCTGGGTTGTCCCGACCCGGCAACGCCACTGGACATGACTGCGCAGACCAGGGACCGGGCGGACGCCACGGAGGCCAAGCTGCGGACGCTGATCCTGATGCAGCCGACAGCTGCGCAGAGTCCGAGCCGGCCCCGGCGCGTGGGAGTACACGGTGCCCAACGGCACCTATGTGGTGACCGTGGGGGTCGGAGACTACCGGCTTCGTCGACTCCGACCCACCGCGTCCAGGTCGAAGGCACGACAGCCATCGCGAACTTCGTGCCGACAACCGGTTCGCCGTTCCGCACCGGAACCGTGACCGTGCGTGGTCAGCGACGGTCGCCTGACCATCGATGCCATTGGCGGCACCAACACGAAGGTGACCTATGTGGACATCGATTCGCCGGTGACCACGGCGGACACCACAGCACGCCCTCGTTTCCGTCGCGACCTGACAGGCCTGCAGGCTTCGGCCGGCGTGTTCAAGAACAAGGCCACGATTGACGGTGTCGGCCTCCGACGTCGGCAGCGGGGTCGCCGGGTACGTCGTACAGCCTGGACGGTGCGCGCCTTCCAGCCGTATACCGCTCCCGGTCGAGGTCACCGCCGTCGGCAGTCACACCGTCAGGGCCCGCGCCCAGGACAGCGCCGGGCAATATCACCACCACCGCGGTGAGCAGCTTCAGCGTGGTCACAGCGGGCGCCAGCAAGGCGAACATCGTGCTGGACAACGGTGACGGTGTGCCGTTCGCCGGACCGCTTGGTGATGAATCGAATCCAGAACCCGCAGCTCGGTACCACCTGCAAGGACGCTGCGGCCTGCGACCCGGTCAGCGGGCCCGTTCATTCCGGCCAACACCGTGCACGACGTCTCCAACCTGCTGATCCGCAATACCGGCACCGAGGCGCTGAATGTCACCGCACTGACGCGTCACCGGACCGTTCGCCCTGGTCGACCCGGCTCCGGCGCTGCCGGCCCTGGTCGCCGTGGGCGGCGCCCTGACAGTTCCGGTGAAGCTTCAACGCCACCACCATCGGGACCAGAGGCGGACTGTGGGCCGGCACACTGATTGTCGAATCGGACGACGTCGACTCTCCGTCGATGGCGGTCGACCTGGCCGGCTTCTGGCAGAGCCAGTCGGAGAACAACCAGGAGCCGGACGTCGCCGAGTTGGCGCAGCTGTTCGGCTACACCACCGCGATCACCGCCAACGGCGTGCCGATCAACCAGCACGGCCTAGTCCAGGGCACCGGCGACGAGGTGCTGAGCCCCTACTGGCTGCGCGCCGACGCCGCGCCAACCGGTCTCGGTTCGACAGTTGGCCGCATTCCACACGCAGGGCAATACGGCGACGTTCCGGTCGTTCGTGAAGGCCTCCGGCGCAGCCACCAACCTGATCACCCACCAGGGCGTGGAGGGTCAATCGGTGTTGCCGCACAAGAGCAATCCGACCTCCGCGGTGGCTTCGGCCACCTTCAACCCGACGGCCGCGTTCGGCATCCAGATCGATGGCGAGTCCAGCGATCCGACGAAGAACAGCCACGGCGGCGGACATCGCCAACGGTTGTACCGGTCCCTGCGGTCACCACGTCAGGGCTTGGGCGGCGCGCGATCGGTCCGGCGCGATCATCCCGAACACCTGGCTGGTCGGCATGGACTACTCGGGCATCAACTACGACTACAACGACAACCTTTACCTGGTCAGCAACATGAAGCCGGAGACTGCTGCAGATCCGTCCGCACCCGCACCGTCTACCGGGTACGCCGCACGCTGCAGCTCGGCTTCGACCAGGCCGTGGCCGGCACGCTCGCCGACACGGACGGCCAGGGCACAGGGTTCAAGTCGACCCAGCCCAACAAGCTGGACACCACGGTCGGCAGTAACTCCTACAGCGCAACGCTTCTGGACTTGGTGACGACCGGCAGCCGGGACGCTGGCGATCACCTCCAGCGGCACCGCAACGACCGGAACCAACGGCAGCAACGACAATTCGTTGGTGAACGGCCTGCAGGTCCCGTTCGACGCGCACGGCGGCAAGTTCACCGTGAGCACCAGGGTGCTCGGGCCGCTGGCCCAACTGGATGCCGGCAGCGAGCAGGCCGGCACTGATGTTCGGGCCGGACCAGGACAACTTCGTCAAGGTGGCCGCCATCAACCAATCCGGGGTGCCGAGCGTGCAGTTCTACTCGGAGATCGCCGGAACGGGAACGACCGTCGGCACGCCGGTGGCCATTCCGACACCCGGGTGCACTGGTTTCGCTGGATCTGGCCCTGGTGGCTGATCCGTCCAGCGGCACGGTCCGGGCGGCTTACCGGGTGAACGGTGGCACCTACGTGGTGTTGCCGGCCACCCTCACGCCTGCCGACCTCCGCGAACGGGACGCTTCTTCGATCCGCGCAGCGCGGCCGGTCTGTTCGTCTCGCACAAGGGCGGTGCCGCGTTCACGGCCACGTTCGACTCGTTCAACATCGCCGATGGCGACACGACGACGAGTGCGGCCGCGGCGCAGACGCTCTATCGGCTAGACGTAGCGCGGGGCCGGGCAACTACACGGACACCGCTGGCAACCTCTGGACCCCGGACACCGGCCGGTTCACCCCGGCCACCGCAATTGCTGAAGGTGCGGCCGTCACGCCGTCGGAGATCGCGAACACCGACGACGACGTGCTCTACCGCACGTACCGGGGCAATGTCGGCAACGTGACCCAGGACCAGCGGGTGCTGAGCTACACGCTTCCGTCGAAGGGCGCGGCCAAGGTCGATCTGCGGTTGCACTTCGCGGAGCGAGCGGCCGGCAACAACACCGCGGGCAAGCGCCTGTTCAACATCGAGGTGGAGGGAACGACCGTGCGGTCGAACTTCGACATCTTCGCAGCGGCCGGCGGTCAGAACACGGCTGTGGTGCTGCCGATCAACAACGTCACCGTGGTCGGCGGCGCCATCAATCTGACCTTCCGGGCCTCGGTCGACTATCCGTCGATCGCTGCCATCGAGGTGCTCTGCCAGGGCACCTGTGCCGGTCGACACCACCGCGCCTGCGGCCCCGACCGGGGTCAGTGGAGTCGCGTCGGTCGGATCGGTTGCTCTGGACTGGGCAGACAGTGCCGAGCCAGATGTGGCCGGTTACAACGTGTTCCGATCGAACGCGGCCGCCGGCACCTACGTGAAGCTGAACAGCGACCTGCTGGTCGGCTCCACGTATGTCGACACAACAGCACCGGCGTCCAGCACCGTCTTCTATCAGGTGGTGGCGGTCGACAGTTCGGAGAATGCTTCCGATGCCTCGACTCCGCTGTCCATCACCACGTCGGCGCCACCGGTGCAGAATCCGATCCGGATCAATACCGGTGGGCCGGCCGTGACGGTGTCCGGTACGAGTTGGTCAGCGTGCTCCGCGCTGACCGCCTGCTGCGAGTTGGGTCAGTGGTGGTAACGCCTACTCGGAGGTCGACACCATCACCGGCATTCCGGCTGGGACGAGCAACGCGATCTTCCAGACCGAGTGGACGGGCACGGCCGCAACAGGAGCCAGGGCATTCGGATTCGCGGTGCCGGTGCTGAACGGCGCGTACACCGTCCGACTGCACTTCGCCGAACTGAACAAGACGGCGGCCAACACCCGCACCTTCGACGTCCGTCTGGAGAACACGGCCGTTGCTGTCCAACTTCGACATCTGGACGGCCGCAGGCGGAATCGACAAGGCGATCGTGCGTTCGTTCCCGGTCACGGTGACCGATGGCGTAATGACCATCGACTTCATCCGCCGGATCGAAAATGCGAAGATCTCAGCCATCGAGATCATTCCGGTGGACACGGTCGCTCCCGCGGCCGTAACCGGACTGTCGGCTACTGCCGCGGCAACCGGTGTCAACCTGGGCTGGTCTGCCTCCTCGGCATCGGATCTGGCCGGCTACAACGTGTATCGCTCGTCCTCTGCGACGGGCACCTACACCAAGCTGAACGCGGCGCTGCTCACCGCCCTCACGTACGCAGACACCACGGCTCCACAGGGAGTCCCGGCGTACTACCAGGTGACCGCGGTGGACACCTCGAACAACGAGTCCGTCCGCTCCACCACGGCCAGCGCCACCCGGCCGGACACCACCCCGCCGGCCGGACTGACCGGAATCACGGCGGCCGGTTCCGCCACCGGTATCACCGTCGGCTGGACGGCATCGCCTGCAACGGATCTCGCGGGCTACAACGTCTACCGCTCGACGACCGCGGGCGGCGCCTACGTCAAGGTGAATACCGCGATAGTGACGGGAACCTCGTACTCGGATACCACGGCACCTGCGGGAGCCACGTCCTACTACCAGGTGACGGCGGTCGACCAATCCGGAAACGAGTCGGCGAAGTCCGCCTCGGGCAATGCCTTCCGTCCGGATACCACCGCGCCGGGCAAGTTGCCGACAGTCACCGCCGCCGGTTCGGGAACCGGCATCACGATCAGCTGGACCGCTTCGACGGCCACTGATGTCGCCGGCTACAACGTGTACCGCTCGGCGACGGCCGCCGGCACATTCACGAAGGTGAACGCGACACTGCTCACCTCGGTCGTCACCTACGTCGACACCGCGGCACCCCAGGGTGTGGCGTCGTTCTACCAGGTGACGGCGGTCGATACGTCGAACAATGAGTCGGAGCGGTCCGACACGGCCACGGCGACCAGGCCGGACACTACTGCACCCGGCGTGCTGGGCGGCGTCACGGCGTCGGCGTCGGCGACGGCCATCACCGTCGGCTGGACGGCCTCCAGCGCAGCGGATCTCGATGGCTACACGGTCTACCGGGCGGCGTCGGCGACCGGTGTCTACACGAAGCTCAACACCACGTTGGTCACGGGAACGTCGTTCGTGGACAGCGCGGCCCCGGTGGGTGCGACGTCGTACTACCAGGTGACGGCGACAGATCTCGCCGGCAACGAATCGGTCAGATCAGCAACTGCCAGTGCGCTGCGTGCCGACTCCACTCCTCCGGCTCAGCTGACGGGGGTCACCGCAACCGCTTCGGCTGCGGCGATCACGCTGGGCTGGAGTGGATCGACCGCAGCAGACCTCGGCCGGCTACAACGTGTACCGCTCGACCTCGGCGACGGGGACGTACACGAAGCTGAACTCGTCACCGCTGACCGCGGTTTCCTACGCGGACTCAGCCGCACCGCACCGGAGTGGCCTCCTTCTACCAGGTGACCGCGGTCGACACCTCGGCCAACGAGTCGGTCAGGTCGGGGACGGTCACTGCGACCAGGCCGGCTACCACCGTGCAGGTGCCGATCCGGATGCAATTCGGGCGGACCGGCGGTGACCACCTCCGGTGTCGCATTCAGCGCCGACCAGTTCTTCACCGCTGGTAAGAGCTTCTCGGCGTCACCGACGTTGGCCGTGGCGGGCACAGTCGACGACGTGCTGTACCGGACGGAGCGGAGTGCGGCTTCGTTCTCCTACTCGATCCCGGTGATCAACGGCGTCTACGACGTTCGCCTCCACTTTGCCGAGATCTACTGGGGTGTCCCGAACGGGGGCGCCGGTGGCACCGGGAAGCGCCGCTTCAACGTGAATCTCGAGGGTGGCGCCGTGGAATTGGCCAACTTCGACATGAACGCGATCGCTGCTCCGGCTACCTCGATCATCCGGACCTACCGGACGACGATCACCGACGGCAAGGTGGACCTGGCCTTTGCGGCAACGATCAACGAAGCCAAGATCTCGGCGATCGAGGTCCTGCCGGTCGACACCACGGCTCCTGGACAGCTCAGTGGCGTGACCGCGACTGGTGCAGCAACGGGTATCACGGTCGGCTGGACGGGGAGTACGGCAGCGGATCGGGCCGGCTACAACGTGTATCGGGCCACATCGGCGGCCGGGACCTATACCAAGGTCAATGCCGCACTCATCACCGGGACCACCTACGCGGATGCCGCGGCACCCGCCGGGGCCACGTCCTACTACCAGGTGACCGCGGTGGACACCACGGGCAATGAGTCGGTGCGGTCGGTCACCGTGAGCGCCGCTCAGGCCGGCAGCCACCCGGCCCACGATCCGCATCAACGCTGGAGGCCCGGCGGTGACTGCGTCGGGCACTGCGTGGTCCGCGTGTTCGGCCCTGACCGCCTGCAGTAGCTGGGTGACGGGCGGAAACCCGTACTCGGAGGCGGACACCATCACCGGAGTGCCGACGGGGATGACGAATGCCATGTTCCAGTCGGAGTGGACGGGCGGGGCGACGACGGGTGCAGCTGTGGGGGCCAGGGCTTTCGGGTTCCAGGTTCCGCTGGCGAACGGCTCGTATAAGGTGCGGCTGCACTTCGCCGAACTGAACAAGACGGCGGCCGGCCAGCGCACATTCGATGTGCGACTGGAGAACTCCACCGTTTTGTCCAACTTCGACGTTTTCGCCGCAGCCGGCGGGGTCGACAAGGCGATTGTCCGGGAGTTCACCGTTTCGGTGACCGACGGAGCCATGACGATCGACTTCATCCGCCGGATCGAGAACGCCAAGATCAGCGCGATCGAGATCATCCCGCAGGGCTGATCCCGTCCACGTCAACACAAATCGGCCCGGCCGGGGCAATCCCGGCCGGGCCGATTTGTGTCTCCAGGCCGCTCGGTGTCTCCAGGCCGCTCGGTCCGCCGATGAATGGCTTGCCGGGGAAGGCGCGGGGCACCGGGCAGCCGAAGGGGCCGCGGTTTCAGACGGCTTCGGACGCCGGGTCCAGCGAGAGCACCAACCTGGTCAGCTCGACTCGGGACCGAACTCAAGCTTCACGAAGAGTCGTTTCAGATGCGAGTCGACCGTGTGCTTGGAAACGTAGAGGACTTCTGCGACCGCGCGGTTAGTCATTCCCTGGGCCACCAGTCGAGCAACCCGGCGTTCCGACTGTGCTGCGCTTGCCCACCGGGCCGCCTGGTCCAGCTGCTCGACGCGGGCAACGTCATCATCGACCGACGGGAGCAGGGCCGGTGTATTCTCGATGTCCGATGGTCCGAGCCGGCAGTACCTGCGTATCCGGCTGTCCGGAGCAGTGGCCGCACTGGGTTCAAGCGTGCGTCGGGCTTCGAATGCCCGATCCCGGTGTCGGCCGATCATCGGCGAGATCCATTCGCGACGTAACTCTGAGCTTCTTCATCAGCCGCGCCGCGTGCCAGCGCACCGTGCCTTCGGTGAGGTGAAGATGATCGGCGATCACTCGGGTGCTAGTGCCGTTGGCCAACGCCAAGTAGATTTCGTGTTCGCGGTGGGTCAGCAAAGCGAGTTCGCCATCGGGGCGGGCGATCTCGCGCTCGGAGCCGCGGCGCATCGCATTCAGCATGCGCATCGCATCGATGCGAGAGAACCCGGACTCGCCCTCGACGATGGCGACCAGCGTCCTCCGCAAGGCGTCGGGAGCGATAGTCGAAGTGATCAAGCCGTTCGCTAGCCAAGGCAGGGCTCGGGAGCCGGGGGTCAGCCGGCGGGCAGGCCGAGGGCGGCGCGGGCGAAGGCGATCTCGCAGGCCACCTGGCGGATTCGTTCCTGGACGACCATCGAGCCGTGCCCCGCTTCGTAGCGATACTGCGCGTAGTTGGCGCCGCGTTCGGCCAACGCGTCGAGGTAGGTGTCGATCTGGCGGATAGGGCAACGCGGATCATTCTCGCCGGCCAGGATCAGCACCGGTGCGCTGACCTGGTCGACGTAGGTCAGCGGCGAGGAGTCCTGGTAGGCCGCAGGCACTTGATCCGGGGAGCCGCCGAACAAGGCCCTGTCGTAGGCCTGCAACGGTTCCATCTCGTCCTCGTACGCCTGCATGTAGTCCGCGACCGGTACACCGCCGATCCCGACCGCCCAGCGCGACGGTTGGGTACCCAAACCCAGCAGGGTGAGGAAGCCGCCCCACGAATAGCCGGCCAACACCGACCTCGCCGCATCGACGAGACCGGCCGCGACGAGGTGATCGTGCACGGCGGCGACATCAGCGAGCTCCGTGTGTCCGATCCGAGCCGTCAGTGCGTCGCGCCAGGCCGAGCCGTAACCGGTGGAACCGCGGTAGTTGACGTGCACCACTGCGAATCCGGCGTCCAGCCACACGGCTCGAGTGGCGTCGTAGGAGTCCTCGTCGGCACCAGCGGGACCCCCATGCAGGAAAAAGACGGTGGGCAGGGCGACATTTGAGCGGCCGGCCTCGGTTGGCGAACCCCAGCCGGCCGGTCGCGCGATCAAGGCATGGATCGAGCCGCCCGAACCCGGAACCCACAGGTCGGTGACGGGCTCCGAGCCCGGCGCCGGGCCTCCTGGGGGGAGCAACAGCGTTTCGTCCGACCCGTCGGGCCGGACGACGCGGAGTTGACTGTGGTGGGCTGCACTCGACCAGCGGTACCAGGCCGCACCGTCCGGCCTGGTCACGGCACCGGAGATGACCCCAGGCGGCGCCGGCAGGTCGACGAGTGCGCCGGTCGCGAGTTGGTAGCGGTGCATGGTGGTCCGGCCCGCGCTGGTGTGGACGATCAGCAGCGAATGGGCGTCGGGATAGAAGTCGCCGTAGACGTCACCCGGCAGGTCGATAGCCAATTCCGTGACAATCCCCGTCACGACGTTCCACAGCAGCAACTGGTCGCGGCCGTGTCGTTCGTGCCCGACAAGCACGCGTTGGTCGCCGGCGATCGGCGAGAACGCCATCGCGCTCAAACCCTTGCCCGGGGCGTCGTCGAGTTCGGCGATGACGGATCCGTCGCCGACGGCGATGGCGCGCAGGGCCGGATATCGGGAATCCCCGTGCTCGGAATGTCCGAGCAGCCAGATGGTCTCGTCTCGGGACAGCCCATCCACGCTGCCGTCGTTGGAGTTTCGATACACCACCGTCGGCTCCTGCCCGTCCAGGGACAGGTGGATCCTGGTGCCGTGGTCGTCCACGAAACCGGCCACGGCCACGTGCAGCCCCACTTCGAGCCCAGCCGGGTAACCGGGTTCCACGTTCGGCATCGCCGGCGACGACGAACCGGGCGGGCCACCGAACGGCTGTTGTTGCCACCGGCCGAATTCGTCACCATCGGTGTCGTCGAACCAAAGCAGGTGCCGGCCGTCGGCGGAGAGCGTGCCATGGGCCGTACCGTCCGGTCGATGGGTGGCAACCGAATGAGTGTCGGCGGCAATGTCCCAGCAGTAGAGCTCGTATCTCCCGTTGGCGTTCGACACGTAGACCGCATGGTCGGGGGCGTCTCGAGCCGGGTCAGCCAGGCTGAGCCGGATCGCCGAAAACCGCTGCCGCCAACGCTGATCGTCGCCGTCGTCGGCAAAAAGGCGATCGGGAACCGTGGCGTCCGGATGCGTACTCCCGGGCGGCCGGTGGTTCGAGGGGTGCTGCTCGGTGCTGCTCATCTACCCATCCTCACCTGTCGGTGGGGCAATGCGATGACCGGGTCAGCGCCATCCCGGCCGCCTCGATGATTGGCAAGGGCCTTGAACATCCGAATTCCTCGGCCTCCGACGGAATCCGCGCGATGAGCGACTCGAGCCGGCGCCGTGACCACCATGACCACTGTGATCACAGTGACGCAATAGGGTCGTATTGGCACGCTAGAGTGATGCCGCGCCCCGTTGGGTGGGCAGGCTTCGGCCCGAACATCATCCAACGAGACGCCGTGAATATGTTTCTACTCGCGTCATTACCCAGCATTGCGTGCTCGCCGATGGTCGGCCGGCACGACCGTTCACCTCGTAGGAGTCCCGACCGATGAACTTCCCCCTGCTGCAAATCTTCCTGGAGATGATGTTCTTCTTCCTCTGGATCCTGTGGTTCTTCCTGCTGTTCCGGATCATCACGGATCTCTTCCGCAGCCACGACATCGGTGGCTGGGGCAAGGCCGGTTGGATGATCCTGGTGATCATCCTGCCGCTGTTCGGCGTGCTGATCTACCTGATCGCGCGGGGTACCGGTATGGCCGACCGTGAGGTGGCCCGCCAGGTGGCGGCCCAGGAGGACTTCAAGGAGTACGTGCGCAAGACGGCTGCGGCAACGCCGTCGAAGAGTTCCGCCGACGAGTTGGCCCAGCTGGCTGAGCTCCGCGACAAGGGTGTGCTCACCCCGGAAGAGTTCGGCGCCCAGAAGGCAAAGCTGCTCGCCTGATCCAGTGCGCGTCTGACCTGACAGAGCGTCCGACGCGAGATGCAAAACGACCCCGGCGGGACATCCGCCGGGGTCGTTTGCTGTCCTGGCCGCGATCTGCGACCAGATCCATCGATAACGATCAGGTGTCAATCCGCCGAGTACCCCTTCGCGTTCCGGCGTGTTACAGCCTGGTGACAGCTCGTCCCATCGCGGCGCGGCAGGTCGAAGAGTCCGGCGGAAGCGCCTTACGTTTGGCATACCCGCCACGCGCGGCCAAACCGTCAGTCCGCGATCACCTGGAGCATTGATGACTATCCGAATCCAACAACAGGACCCAGCCGCTGCGAAGATCCAGTTCGTGCTTCCGGACGACATCCACGACGGTGCGGTCTCAGTGGTCGGCTCCTTCAACGACTGGCGTCCGGGGACGCACCGACTTGTCCGTCGTAGCAATGGCACTCGTAGCGTCAGCGTGGCGGTGCCACGGGGTCAGGAACTGCGGTTCCGGTATCTGGGCAACGGCGGCGTGTGGTTCGACGATCCGGATGCGCACGAGATCACGGGCGAGGGTTCGGTTTTCCGTATCTGAACCGGCCCGAGCTCCGATCCTCAGGGTTGCACCCGGTGGGGTGGTTCACATGGCTCTGATAGTTCGATCCGTCGGAGAACTCGGACTCCTGCACGGCCTGGGCCGCCATCCAGGGATCAATGCTCTCCCAGTCGGGCACGTGGACCATTCGGTCGAAGAACAGACCCGCGGCCTGAGCCGGATCGGTGCGCTGCGCCAGCGAGCCCCAGCTGGTCATCTGCTGGAAAACGCCGATCGACGACGGCCCGGACTCGTCGCCGTGGTCGACGTTCGTCAGGGTGGACTCGGTGATCCCCGTCATGATCCCGATGAGCGCGCCGCGCTCGCCCAGTCCGCGGGCGACCGAAGATAACGAAACCATCTCGACAAGGATCACACCGGCCCTGGCACAGACGCCGACAACCCCCTCGGCACCGTGGCGCGGAGGGGGTCGCTGGCGTCTTCAGGGCTGGTGACCTACGGCACGAGAATGGCCCGACCGCGCACCTGGCCGGCGCCGAGGTCGTCCAGGGCGGACTGGAAGTCGTCGAGCGAGTACTTGGCGGTATGCAGTTGCACCTTCTTCTGCGCGGCCAACGCCATCAGTTCCACCAGGTCGTTGTACGAGCCCACCAGGTTGCCGATGAAGTTGATCTCCGTCGAGATGATGTCGATGGTGGGGATGACCAGATCCTCGCCGTAGCCGACGACGTGATAGTCGCCGGCCTGCCGAAGCATCTGCACACCCTCCTTCGTCGACCCGCCCTCACCGACGAAGTCGATGACGGCCTCGGCGCCCTTGCCGCCGGTCAGCTCCAGGACCTGTTCGATCTGGGTACCGTCGGCCACGATTCCTTGGTCGGCCCCGATCGCGACGGCCAGCTTGACCGCGTCGGGATTTCGGTCCAGCACGATGATCTCGGCGGCCGAGATGGCCTTGAGAACCTGGATCCCGATGTGCCCGAGGCCGCCGGCCCCGATCACCAGGCAGCGGTCACCGGGGTGCAATCGCCGGGCCGCTTTCGCGGCCGCGTGATAGGCGGTCAATCCCGCATCGGCGAGGGCGGCGATGTCCGCCGGCTCGAGGGAGTCGTCGATCTTGACGCAGCTGCGCGCCGAAGTCTTCAGGTACTCGGCGTAACCGCCGGCCGTGTTGATGCCCGGGAACTGCGAGTTCTCGCAGTGCACGTCGTCGCCGAAACGGCAGGCGCGGCACAGTCCACAGGTGACCAGCGGGTGCAGGATGACCTTGTCGCCCTCGGCCACATTGGATACCGCACTGCCGACCGCGTGCACCCAACCGGCATTCTCGTGTCCGATCGTGTACGGCAGTGCCACACCGGACTTCTCGGCCCACTGACCTTCGAGGATGTGGATGTCGGTGCGACAGACACCGGCCCCGCCGATCTTCACGATCACATCATGCGGACCGGTGATCTCCGGGGCCGGGATCTCCTTCATCTCGAGGTTGTTGTGGTACCCGACCACCTGGACTGCCTTCATGACGAGACCACCTTCATGTCGAAACCGCCTTCATGACGAAACCGCCGAGAACGGCGGGGATGTGAACAGCGGTAAGAGCGGACGGGTGTGATGCGTGGGCGAGTTGGCATATTCATCCGGGCTTGCGCCGTGTACCCGGGGGGCCTGGTCTCCGGAGGAATCCGGATACCGGGTGACCAGCAGTCCCCGACAGAAGTGGGCGTTGCCATCCACCGAGATCCGGGTGGATCGGGCCCGCCGCAGTCGAAGAGCAGCGTCCTCCCTGGGATAACCGTGACCCTGATCGTCGACGAAGACGAGCGCACCCGGTTCGTCCGACAGGCCGATCGCAATACGGCGATTGCGGAGTGCCGTCGCGAATCCGTCGGCGGCGAGATCGGCCACCGTCAGTGAGCAGAGATCTGCCTCGGTCAGGGTGGAATCAGCCTTCATCATCGCGGTGAGACAGCGTTCCATCGCGGCAGTGTGGGCCTTGCGCCGGAACGTCATCCGCAGTTCGTCGAGATCGCTGTCCGCCTCATGGCCGAAGGTGCCGACGTACCCGGCGTCCGCAGCCAGTCCGCGATTGATCAGGTCCGAATCGTGATGATCGTCGAGCTGCACCACCGTCCGTTGCACCCAGGACAACTGCCCGATGGCATCCTTGGCGTCGGACGCCATCAGGTAGGCGAAGTTCGGTGAACAGAACGAGGTGGGCAACCGCAGGTGGACGACGACCTCGCCGCCGTCCACCTCGACCGACCGGACAAAGCCGAGATCCGTGATGGGTTCGTCCAACTCGGGATCGATCACCGTGTGCAACGCCATGGTGATCGCGGCACTATGTGCTGACTCGCCGTGATCGGCACGAACACCCGTCGGGCTGAGCACTGCCGTCATGCCGAGGCTCCGACGGCAACCTCCGGCGCGCCGACGGCAACCTCGGCGTCCGGCTCTGCCGGCACCTTGGCCTCGAGGCCGGCTGGCACATCGATGTCGTAGAGGCGCGCAGCGTTCAGGCCCAGGATCTTCTGCTTCGCCGTCGTGGTGAGCTCCGGGTACTCGGTCATATCGGCCGGGATCTGGAAGTCGACGAACTGCTCGATGAGCCACTTCGGGGTCCAGATCGCGTAATCGGAGCTGAACAGGATCTTGTCCTCGCCGACCCAGTACAGGAGCTCGCCGATGATCTGGGCGAAGTACCGCGGGCGGCTCTCCATGAACGGCATGGCCACGGCGAGACCGGCGTAGACGTTCGGCTCCTGGGTGGCGATCCAGCAGAAATCCTCGAGGCGCGGCAGGCCACAGTGCTCGACGATGAAGTTCAGATCGGTGAAGTCGGTGGCCACCATGTCGATGTCGGCGACATCGAAAGCATCCCGGTCCAACGGCCGGATCGTCGGTCCCTTGTGCACGTGGATGTTCTTGATGCCCAGCTCCCGGCAGGCCTCCAGGTAGCGGTAGGCCCACGGGTCGTCCATCTTCCAACCGCGGGACTCACCATGCCATTCGGCGGTGTACAGCTTGACGCCCTTGAGATGGAACTTCTCGGCGTCCTCCCGCAGCTGGGTCAGGCCCTGTTCGCCGTTGCGCGGGTCGAAGTAGTGGTTATAGGTCAGCTTCCCGGGGTTGGCCTGGCTGAGCTCGAAAGCCTCCTGAGTCTGACCGAATCCGTTCTTGTAGAACTCGATCAGGTTGGCCGGCTGGAAAATGGCGTGATCGACGTAGCCATCGGTGAACAGGTCCTTCATCAGCCGTTCGCCACCCTGGTACAGGTAGTCCTCGTAGGACCAGACTTCCGACGCCGGGCTGAGGTTGCGGTGGTAGTCGTAGAAGCAGTCGATGAACTGCTTGCCGTGGATGTTGCGCTGGTTGGCCTCCCGTGCGTCCCACAGCGCCACGTGGCTGTCGACGATGAAGTAGTCCTGGCCGTCCTTGCTGTACATGAATCCTCCTTGAGTCACTGAGAGCTGGATCACGCCCTTGTAGGTGACGTGAGGAAGACGTTAGGGGTCTACGCACCCGGCCGGTGTCTCAATTTGGGACCGTCGTCACTCAGTCGCTGAGCGGGCGAGTGCCCCTGGCAACGTCGGCGCTCCGGAGTACCGTCCCCGGTGAAAGGCGCCGACCTGATCCACGCCAGCAACCAGCGGGAGCACACATTGCACGCCATCGGCGCGGTCCTTCGGGCCGCACCCGCCGCACGTCCGTACAGCACGAGCCGTCCGCTGACGCTGGAGGAGATCTCGGTCGAACCGCCCGGTCCTGGTGAGCTGTTGGTCCGTATCGAAGCAGCCGGCGTGTGCCACTCGGATCTCTCGGTGGTTGACGGCAACCGCCCGCGACCGCTGCCCATACTGCTCGGCCACGAGGCCGCCGGGACGGTGCTCGACGTCGGTGTCGGAGTGCGTGACGTCCGGGCCGGTCAGCGAGTCGTGCTGGTGTATGTGCCGTCCTGTGGCGCCTGTTCGTACTGCAGTGCAGGCACTCCCGCCCTGTGCCCGGCGGCCGCGACCGCGAACGGCGAAGGAAGTCTGCTCCGCGGCGGGTCACGACTGCGCGGATCTGACGGCACCGTGCTCCGTCATCACCTCGGGGTGTCGGCTTTCGCCTCGCATGCGGTGATCGACCGAAACTCGGCGGTGGTGGTGGACGAGGACGTACCGGCCGACATCGCGGCGCTCTTCGGGTGCGCAATGTTGACCGGATTCGGCGCCGTGACCCACACCGCCGGAGTACGCCCCGGTGATTCGGCTGCCGTCTTCGGGCTCGGCGGGGTCGGCCAGGCAATCGTCATGTCCGCCGCCGCCTCCGGGGCGAACCCGATCATCGCCATCGACCCGATCGGGACGAAGCGAGCGCTGGCCCTGGAGCTGGGTGCCACCCACGCCTGCGCGCCGGATGACCTGTCGACGCTGTTGGCCACCAAGGCAGGTGGCGGCGTCGACTGGGCCTTCGAAGCCGTTGGCGCTGCCCGCGTCCTCGAATCCGCCTACGCCGCAACGGGTCGCGGCGGGGCGACGATCGCCGTCGGACTCCCGCACCCGGACTCGATGATCACCATCCCGGCCCTGAGCATCGTGGCGAACAGCCGGCGGATCCTCGGCTCGTACATGGGTTCGGCCCAACCGCAGCGTGACGTCCACACGATGATCAACCTCTGGCGGGCAGGACAGTTGCCCGTCGAGAAGCTGAAGAGTGCCGAGATGCCGTTGTCGGCGATCAACGAGGCCTTCGAGTCGCTGGCTGACGGCACTGCCCTTCGCCAGATCCTGGTCCCGGATCCGATCGCCGCCTCGTGATCTAGACGTGCGGTTCGACCGTGACGCGAAACCAACCACCAGGCGAAACCAACAACCAGGCGAAACCAACCAGCACCGGCCGGACCTACTTCGGAACCGGACACCCGGCAAAACGCAGGCAGGCCCAGTTCTCTGACTGCTGAGAACTGGGCCTGTCTGGGGTACCACTGGTCGGGGTGACAGGATTTGAACCTGCGACCTCTTCGTCCCGAACGAAGCGCGCTACCAAGCTGCGCCACACCCCGGTGAACCTCGAAAAGTCTATCCGATGACGACGGGTGGTCGGCACCAATTCCCGGCTGCCACTTCCGGCTCCTGAGCGTCGACAGGCGCTCTCCAGGTGCCGGAAACGCTGATCAGCGCGCCACCAGGGTGATCAGCGTCGCCTCCGGGCGGCAGCAGAAACGCACCGGCATGTAGGGGCTGTTGCCCAGACCCGCGGAGACGTTGAGCCACATGCGGGTACCCCATCGGGACAGCCCACGAGCGCGGGAGCGGTCGATGCCGGAGTTCGTGACGATGGCGCCGTAGCCGGGAATCCGGATCTGGCCGCCGTGGGTGTGTCCGGCCACCACCAGGTCGTAGCCGTCCTCGGCAAATGCGTCCAGCACCCGCGGCTCGGGTGAGTGTGCGACACCGATCCGGACCACCGCGTCCGGATCCGCCGGCCCGGCGATCTTCTCGTAGCGGTCGCGGCGTAGGTGCGGATCGTCCACGCCGGCCAGCGCGATGCGTTGTCCCCGTACGGACACCACCTGTTTGCGGTTCGACAGGTCGATCCAGCCGCGCTCCGCCTGCGCAGCGAGCAGTTCGCGCCAGGGCAGCGGTGGGGACTTCGGCAGCGGCGGAGACTTCACGAAGTACCGGTGCGGAGACTTCGGCCGCGGAGCGAAGTAGTCGTTGTTGCCGAAGACGAACGCGCCCGGCACATCCAGCAACGCACCGAACGCCTTCACTGCCATCGGGATCGCCTTGGCATCCGACAACGTGTCGCCGGTGTTGATGACCAGGTCCGGCCGCAGATCGGCCAGCGCGCTGACCCAGGCGGCTTTGTGGTGATGCCCGGGAGTGATGTGCAGGTCGGAGAGGTGCAGCAGCCGGATCGGCCACGCCCCCGGCTGCAGCACGGGCGCCTGCACGCGCCGGAGCGCGTACCAGCGCCGTTCCAGCACCGTCGACCAGACCAATCCGGCGACGGCCGCCCCCGCCACCGTTCCGGCGGCCGTCACGAGTCGCCGATCAGCCGCCACTGGTTGAGCTTCCGGCCGAGACGAAGACGTTGATCGCGGTACCCGGTAGGGCACTCTGCCCAGCGGCTGGGTCCTGCCGGGTCACGAAGTTCGCCTGAGCCGAGTTGGGCTGGTTGTCGATCTGGTAGTTGAACTTGAAGCCCTTGGCGGCCACCGTGGCCTTGGCCTCATCCACCCCGAGGCCGACCAGGTTCGGGACCACGGTGTCGGGCTGACCGGAGACGTACGTCGCGACCGATGGCGGGAAAACGATGGCGTTCGGCTGGATCTTGTTCATCCCGTCGAACCAGGTGGCGGCGGGTACCGAGCCACCGGTCATCCCGGTGTTCTTGCTGGTCTTGCTGCCCTCGCTGCTCTTGGCCACCGCCAGCGGGCAGGTACCGGTCAACTGCAACGGCTTGGTGGTCGCCGTCGCCGGGGCGTTCGGTGGGTACATGCAGATCGACTGCGGTTTGGTGAGGTAGTCCCAGGTGACGGTAGCCGCGCTGAACAGCGGGGTGAACCCGACGTACGCCGAGGACTTGTAGTCGCCGGTGGTACCCGTCTTGCCGGCAGAAGTTCCCGGCGTCAGGTTCCAGTTGGCGGCCTTGGCCGCCTGGTTGGCGGTACCCGCCCCGGTGGTGATGTCGTCACCCATCGCCTGCGCCAGGGTGCGGGACAGGTCCTGGGAGGCCTGCTGCTGGCCGGCCACGATGTAGGTGCAGGCGGCAGCGGGCTTGAGCGATACCACCTTGCCGTCCCGATCGACGACGTTGTTGACCGGCGTGGGCGGGCACCAAACGCCGTCGGAGGCGACCGTTGCGCCTACGTTGGCCAGCTCGAGCGGACTGACCGGGGTCACCCCGAGAGTGAACGAGACGACCTTGTCCGCAACCAGCTCCTGGGCGTAGGTGTTGGTGCTGTCGGTAAAGGCCGGGTCGACGTCGCCCGCGGGCAGGGTGTAGCCCTTCATGCCCATCGCCACCGACATGTTCACCACCGTGGCCAGACCCAGGTCATCCTCGAGCTTGACGAATCCAGTGTTCGGTGAGGTGGCCAGCGCCTGCTGCAACGTCATGGTGGGCGGGAACGTCTCGCCGTTGTCGGTGTCGTTGTGGAACGCGTGGGGCGAAAGTGGACTCTGGTACACCGGGGGGGTCTGGATGATGGATGACGTACCCAGACCGGCCTGCATCGCCGCCGCAGCGGTGAAGATCTTGAACGTCGACCCCGCGCCCAAGGGGGCGAACGTGGTGGTCAGTTTCTGCACCGTCTGGCCCTTGGACGAGTCCAGTCCGTACGGGCGGTTGGCCGTCAGCGCGACCACTTTCCGGGGGGTGCCGGGAGCCACCAGTGCCATCACGTTCGCGATGCGCTTGTTCGCGGAGGTCAGCGGAACCTGGTCGAGGGTGGCCTGGTGAGCCTTGGCCATCTGGGCCGGATCCAGCGTGGTGGTGATCGTGTAGCCGCCGTTGGCGATCGCGTCGCTGGTCAAACCGGCATTGGCGAGGTAGTCCAGGACGTACTGGCAGAAGTAGCCGTTGATCGCGGAGTTGCGGGCCGGCACGCATCCGCTGGCGATCTTGGTGCCGTTGGAGACGTCGACCGGAGTGGCGATGGCCTTGTCCCGCTGGCTCTTGGTGATCGAGCCGTCCTTGTACAGAATGTTGAGCACGATGTCGCGCCGGACTTTCGCGTCGGTGACGTGGTCCTTGTCCAGCGGGTCGTACTTGTTGGGGTTGTTGACCATGCCGGCCATCAGGGCTGCCTGCGGCAGGTCGAGGTCGGCAGCATGGATGCCGAACAGTCGCTCCGCGGTCGCCTCCGCGCCGTAGGTGCTCGGCAGGAATGCGACCAGGTTGAGGTAGCCGGCCAGGATGTCGTCCTTGGTCTCGTGCTGCTCGAGGGTGAGCGCCAGCTTGGCCTCCCGCAGCTTCCGCCCCGGGGTGCTGGCGATCGCGTCCGCGCGCTGCGCGTCGGTTTGGGCTTGGACCAGAAAGAGATAGTTCTTCACGTACTGCTGCGTGATGGTGGATCCGCCCTGCTGGCCGGCGTCCCCTTGCGCGTTGCTCAGTAGCGCGCGGGTGGTGCCGCGCCAGTCGACGCCTTTGTGCTGTACGAACCGGCGATCTTCCACCGCGACGATGGCCACCTGCAGGTTCTCCGAGATGGCGGACAACGGCACCACGGTGCGATTCTGGTTGTAGAGGTACGCGATCGGGGCGCCGGTGCTGTCGGTGACGGTGCTGGTTTCCGGGACGGCGCCGTTCAGCGAGTTGGCCGGTGTGCTGGCCAGTGCGTTGGTGATCTTGTTCGAGGCAAGTCCCAGGCCCAGTGAGTAGGGCAGCATCAAGCCCGCCACCAGCACACCTGCCAGCAGCGTCGCAATCGTCAATCGGCCAAGACCACCTAGAACACGCACGTCAGCAAGGGTACCGGGGGCCGGGTGAGGTCCAGGTTTCGCCGAGCGTGACGTGCTCGCGCTCACTCGTTCAACACAGACGAGTCACAGGCATCTCATGCCGTTGATGCCGTTTCGGGCGTCCCGGCGAAAAAACCACTCCGGAACGTATCTGCCGAGCGGCCGGCTCGCTCCTGCGTGATGCAACGGTCCAGCGTCCGAACGGCGTCGTCACTTCGAACCACCGCAGGCAAACCCTGATCGGCATTCGGAACGAACAGATACCAGGGATGGTCGCGGCGCCGACGCGAGCGACAGGTGACGCCCCCTCGGGGCGAGGAACGGGAAAGGTGGCCACCATGGTCAGGCCGACACTGAGCGTTGTCGCGGCCCGAGAGGTCAGCGACGACGAATTCGACTCGGGACTCCAGCACGAGTGGCCCGCCGAGGGCCTCCAGGGCGCATTCACGACGATCGGCCGTCAGCCCGACGATGACTTCGAGCCCAGGCAGCTGTCATCTGTCGTCGGTGACTCGGACTGGGTCACCCGGGCGGTCTGCGCCGGATCGGACCCCGACGCGCTCTTCGTGACCGGGGCCGCGCAGCGCGAGGCGGCCAGGCTGTGCCAGGCCTGCCCGGTCCGGCTGGAATGCCTGGCCGACGCACTGGACAACCAGATCGAGTACGGCGTCTGGGGTGGCATGACGGAACGGCAGCGCCGGGCGGTACTGAAGAAGTCGCCCGAGGTGGTCAGTTGGCGCGCACTGCTGGAGGAAGCCAGGGCCGGCAACGTTCGGGACGAAGCGAGCTGACCTCAGGCAGTACCGGTGAGGGCAGCGGCGATGGTCCGGAGAGCGGGCAGATCGTGGGCGTCGAAGGCCAGCGCCGGTATCTCGACCACCGGTAGGTCGGGGTGCGCCCGGTCCAATCGAGCCCGCATCCGTAGTTCCTGCGCGCGGACGCTGAGTCGATCCCCGTGGATGGTCAGCGCCGCCGCGGTGACCGGAGCCGCGTCGACCAGTTCCGCCGCAGCCGACGTAGTGGTGGCCAGCGGTAGGTCGGCGACGGGCGGATGGGTGCGATTCAGCACCAGACCCGCCAGCGGCATTCGTTCCTGTCTCAGCCGATCGGCGAAATAGGAGGCCTCTCGCAAAGCATCCGGCTCCGGCACCGCGACCACGACGAACGCGGTCCGGGACGACCGCAGCAGATCGTAGGTCGCCTGGGCGCGCTCCCGGAATCCGCCGAACATCCCGTCGAACAGCTGCACGAACGTCGCCGCGTCGGCCAACATCTGGCCGCCGATCACCGACGTCACCGCTTTGGTGAACATCTGGAATCCGGCGCCCAGGATCTTCATCACGCCGCGGCTCGGAGCCGCCAGCAGTCGGATCATCCGACCATCCAGGAATGATGAAAGACGTTGTGGTGCATCGAGGAAGTCAAGTGCAGACCGGCTCGGTGGAGTATCGACCACGATCAGGTCGAACTCGCCGGTCGCGGCCAGCTGACTGAGCTTTTCCATGGCCATGTACTCCTGGGTGCCGGAGAACGAGGTCGAGATGGTCTTGTAGAACGGGTTGGCCAGGATTTTCGCGGCGTGATCCGGGGTGGAGTTGGACGCCACCATCTCGTCGAAGGTGCGGCTGGTGTCCAGCATCATCGCCCACAATTCGCCCATGTCTGATGTCGTTGTCCGTTGTCCCTGCGGAGCAGTGACGTGCTCGACGGTGACCTTCCGCGGCTCGTTGTTCAGCTCGCCCAATCCGAGCGACTGCGCGAGTCGCCGGGCCGGGTCGATGGTCAGCACCGCCACCTTGCGCCCGGCGTCCGCCGCGTAGAGGGCCATCGCGGCCGCCGTCGTGGTCTTGCCGACCCCGCCCGAACCGCACGTGACGACCACCTTGATGGACGGATCGTCGAGCAGCGTCTTCAGGTCGAGCGGTGATCGTCGGCTCACCGGCCGACTCCCTGTTCGGCCAACAGGTCGGCCAGCTCGTACACGCCGCCCAGGTCGGCACCGTCCACCAAGCGGGGCAGGGACAGCATCGGCACGTCGGCCGCGGTCAACTGTGCGATGCACTCCCGTTCGGCCAGCACCCGGATCGCGTGGTCCGCTGTTTCCGTGGCCAGCCCCGTCAGCAGCTCCGGCTCGGCCTCGATGCCGGCCATGGCCAGGCCCGAGCGCAGCACTTCCGGATCGATGTGACGGTCGGCGGCGGTTCGGAGCACGTCGGGGTTCAGCTGGGACACGGTCGCCGCGTTGACGATGATCGAGGCGACCGTCAGGTTGGCGACCTTCAGATCGGCGACCGCCTCCAGCGTCTCCGTCACCGGCATGTCCTCGAGCAGCGTGACCAGATGGACCACCGTGTCATCCGAGTGCAACAACGACACGACCCCGTCGGCCTGATGGCGGATGGGTCCGCGCTTGGCGAGATCGGACATCGCGACGGTGACGTTGAGGAAGGTCACGATGCGTCCCGTGGGCGGGCCGTCCATCACCACGGCGTCGTAGACCGGCCGGGAATCGGTGCCACGTCGGGTCACGGTCTCCTTGATCTTGCCGGTGAGCAGCACATCACGGAGCCCGGGCGCCAGCGTGGTGGCGAATTCGACCGCGCCCATCCGCTTGAGCGATCGGCCCGCGAACCCCAGGTTGTAGAACATCTCGAAGTACTCCAGCAGAGCGGCCTCGATATCGACGGCCAGTGCGCGCACCTCGCCACCGCCCGACGCCACCGCGATCTTGCGCTCCTCATATGGCAGCGGCGGGACGTCGAACAACCTGGCTATGCCCTGCCGTTCCTCGACCTCGGCCAGCAGGACCCGACGCCCGTCGGCGGCCAGCGCCAAGGCGAGCGCGGCGGCCACTGTCGTCTTGCCGGTGCCGCCCTTGCCCGACACCACGTGCAGGCGGGCCCGGCGGGCGGCAGGGGACCAGGTCATACCCATTGATACCCGTCGCGTCGGAAAGTGGTCACGTCGTCAAGTTTTAGTTCGCCAGATTTTAGTTCGCCAGAGCCATGGCCCCGACCGCGATCGCCGGAATGGCAATGAGGATCAGACCAAGCCACAGGGGCACGAACAGCACGATGACAAAACCGATGGGGATGATCACGGCCAGCCACAACGCGGAGCGGGTAGCGCGGGCCATGGTGTTGTCCCGGCGGTCACGCAGGGTGTCGTAGCGCAGCAGCACCAGCACCGCCAGCAGCAATGCCTGCACCGACGCGGCGATCCAGTGCCACCCGTCCATGGCCCGAGACTAGGGCATCGCTCTAGGGTGAGCCCATGACCTCACCTTCCGGCCGGCGGACCTTCGAGTACGCCACCGTCCCGCTGATCACCCACGCCACCAAGGCCATCCTGGACACCTGGGGAGAGGACGGCTGGGAACTCGTCCAGGTCGTACCGGGCCCGAACCCCGAGCAACTGGTGGCCTACCTGAAGCGGGAACGGGCATGACCGTCCTCGATCGGTTGACCGAGCTCGGCATCGAGCTGCCCGCCGTCGCGGCTGCTGCCGGTTCGTACGTGCCGACCGTGCAGTCCGGGTCGTTCCTCTACACCTCGGGCCAGCTCCCCTTCGTGGACGGAAAGCTGCCGGCCACCGGGAAGGTCGGCGCCGAGGTCAGCCCCGAGGACGCCAAGGCCTATGCCCGCCTCGCCGCATTGAACGTGCTGGCGGCGGCACACGCCGCGGTCGGGCTCGACAACATCGTCCGGGTGGTGAAGGTGGTGGGATTCGTCAGCTCGGCGCCCGGGTTCACCGCTCAACCCGGCGTCATCAACGGAGCCTCCGACCTGTTCGTCGAAGTCCTGGGCGAGGCCGGTCGGCACGCGAGGTCGGCCGTCGGGGTGGCCGAACTGCCGTTGGGCACGCCGGTCGAGGTGGAGGCGATCTTCGAGGTCCGCTGATCAGGTGGCCGTCGGCGGGCGCCTTCACCGGCTGCGTTCAGAGCAGGGCGAGGTTGGCGGCGTGGGCCTGTTGCATGTCCGGCGTCGCCAGCCGCTCGTCCGTGACGTCCCGGCCGGCCCTGATGTCGTCCAGGTAGTGCCGATCGGCCACCCATCTTGCCATCGCGTCGTCGGTCGGCTTCCCGTGTCCCGGTACGAGCATGGCCGCTTTCGCCACGAACGGCAGCAGCGTCTGCAAACCCAGGTCGTAGGCGGCAAATCCGGTCTCGGTGGCCAGCGGCAGCTCCACGTCGCTGAGCATGTCGCCGGCCAGTAGCACCCCGGAATCGGCCAGCCAGACGGCGGCATGGCCGGTGGAATGTCCGTCGTGCACCACCAGCTGCGCAGTCGCTCCGGGCCACGGAATGTGCTCGGCCACCAAGGGCTCGACCAGACCGACCAACGGGGCCAACCGCTCTGGCCACTCCGGTCCGAGCAACTCCAGCAACTCCGCCCTGTGCTCCCGCGCCGTCTCGGCCGCCCTCGTTGACGCCCACCTCGGAACGGCGCCGAAGTCCGGGTGCCACAGCACGTGGTCCTGGTGCGCGTGTGTCGCGAACCCGGCCACCACGGTCAGACCCGACCCGGTGACGAACTCGGCCAAGGCGTCGAGCTCGTCCGGCTCCCACGCCGGATCGACCAGCACAACCTGACTGCCGCTGACCAGGATCGTGGATGCCGTCTTATCGCGTCGACTGTGTGTCACGAGCACGCCGGGTGCGACCTGCGCCACCTTGCGTCGCATCGGCTGAGAGTAGGCCGCGCCGGTGCGGTCGAAACCCGCGGGCCGGGCGGCGTTAACGTGAGCGGGTGGTAGCCGACCGAGTGGTAGCTGAAGCAGTCGCCAGTGCGCCCGAGCCCACGCCGGCGTCAACGGTGATGCTGCTGCGGGAAGGGGACGGTGATCGACCGGGCGGTGGCCTCGAGGTCTACGTCCTGCACCGGGTGGCCGGGATGGCCTTCGCGCCCTCGGTCACCGTATTTCCCGGTGGCGGCGTCGACCCGACGGATGCCCAGGGCCTGAGCTGGGACGGACCCGACCGTCAGTGGTGGGCGCAGCAGCTGGGCACCGACCCGCAGCGCTCCGCGGCCCTGGTGGTAGCGGCCGTGCGCGAACTGTTCGAGGAGACGGGGGTGTTGCTGGCCAACGGTTCCGCGCCGGAATCGGCGCGAGCGGCCGTGGCCGAACACCGGAGCAGCCTGGCCGACGTGCTACACGACCATCGGCTACGGCTGCAGGCCAACCTGCTCCGGCCCTGGGCCAACTGGATCACCCCGGAGGGGAACACCCGCCGGTACGACACCTTCTTCTTCCTGGCTGCGCTCCCGCAGGGGCAGCAGGCGCAGATGCTGACCACGGAGGCCGAATCCGGCCGCTGGGCCAGGCCGATGGATCTGCTGGCTGAACACGACGCCGGTTCGCTGGCCATGATGCCGCCGACGTTGGCCATGCTGCTGGACCTGAAGCACGCCGGTTCGGTGGATCGGGCGATGGCGGCATCCCGCACGGTGACTCCGGTGATGCCGACGGTGGTCAGCAAGCCCGGCGAACCGCTGCAGGTCCGGGTCGAAGGACGCGTCTTCGAGCTGCGAAGGCAGGGCGGCTGATGGCGCCCCCAACGTCGGCAGCGGGCCACCCGTCGACCGGGCGGGTGCGCGGGGTCAGCTCCGGAATCAGCGTCCTGCTGGCCGACAATGCCGGTCCGATGACGTTGGAGGGCACCAACTCCTACCTGTTGCACGAGCCCGCCGGCCGGGGCGTGATCGTCATCGATCCCGGTCCGGACGATGACGACCACCTGCGCAAGCTGGCGGACGAGGGACCGGTCGAGTTGGTGCTGATCACCCACCGCCATCATGACCACACCGCAGGTGCGTCCCGGTTCGCCGAACTCACCGGTGCTCCGGTCCGGGCCGCGGATCCGGCGCATTGCCACGGCGGCGACCCGTTGCGTGATGGCGAACGAATCGGCGTGGGCGGGGTGGAGCTGCGAGTCCTGGCCACCCCCGGCCACACCGACGACTCGGTGTGCTTCCAACTGGTGCAGCCCGACGGATCAGGTCCGGTCTTCACCGGCGACACGATCCTGGGCCGGGGAACCACGGTCATCGTTCATCCCGATGGCGACATCCGGTCCTATCTGTCCTCGCTGGACGCGTTGGCGGCGCTGGGCCCCGCGCTGGTACTCCCCGGCCACGGCCCCGAGTTGCCCGACCTCGCGGCTGTCTGTGCGGCCTATGCCGAGCACCGCCGGCAACGCCTCGACTCGGTGCAGGCTGCGCTACTGGTGCTGGGCCGGGACGCGTCGGTCGGCCAGGTGGCGGATCTGGTCTACGCCGACGTCGATCCCAGCGTGCGGGCCGCCGCCGAGCTATCCGTTGCGGCCCAGCTGCACTACCTGCGCGCCCAGCAATGACCGGCCTGCCGCCCGGCCGGGTGCATGCCGCCGGGTTGCACCATCCCGCCCACCCCGCCCGCCCGCGCTATCCGACCGATGCACTCGACGCGCTCGGGTGCCCGCACTGCGGGTCGGGCCTGACTCAGGGGGACGGACTCTTCGAATGTCCGAACGCCCACGTCTTCGACATCGCCCGGCAGGGCTACGTCGCCCTACTCGGGGCGCGGGCCAGGACCGACACCGGCGACAGCGCGGACATGGTCGCCGCCCGCGTGCAGTTTCTTGGCGCCGGGCACTACGCCGCTATCGCCGCGGCGGCCGCAGCTTCGGTGGCAGGCCAGGGCGGACCGATCCTGGAGATCGGCGCCGGGACGGGCTACTACCTGGCCGCGGCGCTCGACCGGACCGGCGCGAGCGGCATCGCCCTCGACTCGTCCAAATACGCCGCCCGTCGCGCGGCAACGGACCATCGGGCGATCAGCGTGGTCGCCGACGCTTGGTCGGCACTGCCGATTCGGGACAGTTCGGTTGGTTCGGTGTTGAGCGTCTTTGCCCCGCGCAACCCTGACGAGATCGTGCGGGTTCTCCGGCCGGGCGGCGGTTTCGTCGGGGTGACCCCGCACGCCCACCACCTGCACGAGCTGCGGGAGCGGTTGACGATGCTCACGGTCGACGAAGGGAAGGCGTCCAGGTTGGCGGATGCCTTCATCGGTCGACTTGACCTGCTCGACGAACGATCTGTCGAATTCGCGATGGAGCTGCGGCCGGACGATGTGGCGGCGCTGGTGAGGATGGGGCCGAGTGCGCGGCATCTGACCCCGGCCCAGCTGGCCGATCAGATAGCCGCTCTGCCGGCGCAATTGACGGTGACCGCAGCGGTCACCGTCAGTTCGTTTCAGCTGGTCAGCGAGCCCGGCGGGAGAGACGTTCTGCGTCCAGGATGACGACGCTCTTGCCCTCGAGGCGCAACCAGCCGCGATGGTTGAAGTCGGCCAGCGCCTTGTTGACCGTCTCCCGCGAGGCACCGACCAGCTGAGCCAGCTCCTCCTGCGTGAGGTCGTGAGTCACCCGCAGATGGCTGCCTTCCTGCTGCCCGAACTGACGCGCCAGCTGCAGCAGCGCCTTGGCCACCCGGCCGGGGACGTCGGTGAAGATGAGGTCTGCGAGGTTGTTGTTCGTGCGACGTAGCCGCCGGGCCAGCACGCGGAGAAGTTGCTCGGCGATCTCCGGACGCTTGGCGATCCACTCCCGGAGCGCAGCGCGATCCATGGTGGCCAGCCGGACGTCGGTGACAGCGGTGGCGCTGGAGGTACGCGGGCCCGGGTCGAAGACCGACAGCTCGCCGAACATGTCGGACGGACCCATGATGGCCAGCAGGTTCTCCCGGCCGTCGGGGGAGTTGCGGCCGAGCTTGACCTTGCCGGAAAGGATCACGTACAGCCGATCGCCCAGTTCGCCGACCGAGAAGATGGAGCTGCCCCGAGGGTATTCGACCGATTCCAGCTGCGACCCAAGGGCGAGCGCCGCATCCGGGTCGACTCCCTGGAAGATGCCGGCCCTGGCGAGGGTTTCTTCCACGTGTCCTCCTGATCAGCAATTGCGTGCGTCACATTCCACCATGGCGGGGGCGATCTGCACACGCTGGGGCGCGAGTCGTCGCCAGTTGCACAGCTACTTGCCCAACCCGAGTCTGCCCTCAGCCCTTACGGGACTTGCGTTCGCGCGGGCGACGGCGCAATCGGAAGCGGTCCAGAGCACCCGTCCAGCCCTCGCGGATCAGGGTGTTGACCTCCTCGGGACGCGCCTGATCGAGAAACTCTCCGACCTCGTCCTCGGTCACGGTGGCCGGATGCAGCCGATCCTCGACCCGACCCATCAGCAGGGCGAAGACCATCAACAAGAGCGGGAACAGGAGCACCAGGAAGACCGTCATGATCGGCCAATCATCCACCATCATGGCCGGCGCCGGGCGAACTCCACGTCGAACCCCGCACTGATTGTGGGACTCTGACGGTGTGTCGAGTACAGCGCAGGACGAGGCCGCGGACGGCCAGCTCAGCCCAACGCCGGATACGGCCCGGGCCAAGAAGGTCAAGCGCGCCGCGGCGCCGCTGTCCCCATTGGCCCGCACCCGCAGAGCCCGGCGGCTCGCCGCCCAGCTGGCCATCGAATTTCCGGACGCGAAATGTGAACTCGACTTCACCACGCCACTGGAACTCGCCGTGGCCACCATCCTTTCTGCGCAGTCCACGGACGTCCGCGTCAACATGGTCACCCCGGCGTTGTTCGGCAGATACCGCAGCGCCGCCGACTACGCCGGTGCCGACCGCGCGGAGCTGGAGGAGATGGTGCGCAGCACCGGCTTCTTCCGGAACAAGGCCAATTCACTGATCGGCCTCGGTCGGGAGCTGCTGGAACGTTTCGACGGCGAGCTGCCCGGTCGCCTCGACGACCTGGTCACTCTCCCCGGCATCGGTCGGAAAACCGCAAATGTGGTGCTGGGTCACGCTTTCGGCGTGCCAGGAATCACCGTCGACACGCACCTCGGGCGGCTGGTGCGGCGCTGGGGACTGACCACCGAGACCGACCCGGTTCGGGTCGAGTTGGAGTTGAACGCGATGCTGCCGGCGTCGCTGTGGACCAGTTTCTCCGATCAGAGCATTTACCACGGTCGCCGCGTCTGCCACGCCAAAAAGCCGGCCTGCGGGGCCTGCTTCCTCGCCGAGCTGTGCCCTTCCTACGGCACTGGCCCGGTCGAGCCGCAGCTGGCCGACAAGTTGGTGGTCGGCCCGGAGCGTCCGCAGCTCCTCGCCCTGGTGGGGTTGGCGGACCGCGGGTGAGCCAACCGACGGCGGACGGCCGGGTCCGCGGCACGGGACTTCGTCTGGTGCCCGACGACCGGCTTCCCGGCTGGCTGGCGCCCGTCGTCGCCAAGATCGACGGCGCCGACCTGGGGCAGCTCTTTCCGCGCCCGTTGGGTATCGCACCTGCTGTCGGCCGCCGCAGTGCCGTACTGATGCTGTTCGCCGACGGCGTCGACGGCCCCGATCTACTGCTGACGGCGCGGGCCTCCACTTTGCGCTCGCACGCCGGCCAGCCCGCGTTTCCTGGTGGCAAGCAGGACGGCGACGAGGACGCCGTGACGACGGCGCTGCGCGAGGCGATGGAAGAGACCGGTCTCGACCCGACGTCCGTGCTGCCGGTGGCGTTGCTACCCGATTTGTTCCTCGGGGTGACCGGGTTCCTCGTCTCGCCGGTGCTGGCCTACTGGCGGGAGCCCGGCCCGGTCGCCCCCGTCGATCTGGCCGAGACCGCTTCGGTGGCGCGGGTTCCCGTCGCTCAGCTGGCGGACCCCGGGCGACGCGGCCGGGTCCGGCACCTCAGCGGATACGTCGGGCCGGCCTTCGAGGTGGCCGACATGGTGGTGTGGGGCTTCACCGCGGGTCTCGTCGAGGTGCTGCTCGATCTCGGCGGCTGGACGGTCCCCTGGAATCGGCAGCGCTACATCGCTCTGCCCGAACTGGGTGAACAACTGCCGGACCCGGAGGCCGGTCACCTGGCCGACGACGCCGACGCCGACGACGCCGACGACGCCGGCGATTCCGACGGTGCCGGCGACGGCCGCGGCGATCGCGCGGGCGCCGCGACGCGGGACGTCGAAACCGGCGGCCGCCGATGAACTTCGTCGATGCCCTGGTCATCGTCCTGCTGCTCGCCGCCGCCTGGTCCGGATTCCGGCGCGGTTTCGTCAATTCGTCGATCGCGCTGGTGGGCGCCGTCGGCGGGGCCATCATCGGTGTGCGGGTGGCACCGCTGTTGATGGGCCATGTGCAGGACAGTGCGGCGAAGGTCGCGGTCGGGGTCGCCGTCGTCATCGTCGGCGTCGGTATCGGTGAGATCGCCGGTGCCACCGTGGGTCGGGCCCTGTCCGAACGCCTCACCTGGCGGCCGGCCCGAACCCTGGATCGTGGCCTCGGCCTGATCGGCAACACCCTCGCCGTTCTCATCGTGACCTGGATGATCGCCATTCCGCTGGCCTCGACGCCCTACCCGTGGATGGCGTCCGCGGTGCGGTCCTCCTCGGTGCTCGGTGCCGTCGACGAAGTGATGCCGGACAGCGTGCGGGACGTCTCCACCCGGATGCGCCAGCTGTTCGACGACTCCGGGTTCCCGGCCATCCTCGATCCGCTCACCCCCACCCCGGATGTGCAGGTCAGCGCGCCCGACCCGACGCTCGGCACGTCGGCGGCGCTGCGGAAATCCGGACTGTCGGTGCTCAAGGTGCGCGGTGCGGCTCCGTCGTGCTCGCGGCAGATCGAAGGCTCCGGCTTTGTCATCGGACCGGACAGGTTGATCACGAACGCCCACGTCGTGGCCGGCACCAGTCGTCTCGTCGTCCAGCAGGGCGATTCCAGCCTGCCGGCCACCGTGGTCGTGTACGACCCGGACCGAGACCTCGCCGTTCTCGACGTGCCGGGGCTGACCCGGCCGGCGCTGGCGTTCGCCGGCCATCCGGCCAAGGCCGGCCAATCGGTCGCGGCCGCCGGTTATCCGCTCGATGGTCCGTTCACCATCAGCCCGGGCCGGGTTCGCAGCGAGATCACCTTGAACGGCCCGAACATCTATTCGTCGGCCACGGTGACCAGGGACGTGTACACGCTGCGGGCCAACGTCCGCGCCGGGAATTCCGGCGGTCCGCTGCTGGCGGCCGACGGCTCGGTGCTGGGCGTCATCTTCGGCGCGGCGATCGACAAGCCGGACATCGGCTTCGCCCTGACCGAGAAGGAGGTTGCACCGGTGGTGGCGGCCGGCCTGGTCGACAACACGCCGGCCGCAACCGGGGCCTGCACCTCCGACTGAGGTTTGGGTGACTTGTAGTACTTGGTGTCGCCGGTAGCACGGCTGACGCTCATACGGGCGGCTCGAGGTACTACCGGTGCGGCTCGGCCCGCCCGGTGCGGCTCGGCCCGCCGCCCGGCCTGCCTCGCCCGGGTCAGCGCGCCTCACCCGGAGAGTCAGCGCGCCTCACCCGGAGAGTCAGGGTCAGGAAGCTGAGTCAGTGGGTCAGGAAGCTGGCGATGGCATCGTTGACCAGGTCGGGGGCCTCCTCGGCCGGGTAGTGGCCGACGCCTGGGATCACCTGCATGGTGTACGGGCCACCGCACAGCTTCCCCGTTTCTTCCAGCGTCGCCGCCGGCGTGAATCGATCCCCCTCACCGACGAGGTGCAACACGGGGGCGACGAGCGGCTTCTGCAGGGCCTCGCGATGACGATGACCGTCGGCACGCCAGGGCGAGCGTGCGGCCCAACGCAGCGGCTCCAGCGCACCCCGAGCTGCGCCGGGCGCCACGATCGACTTACGCATCCCTGCGACCGTCTCGGCAAAGTCCGCCGATGCTGCCCAGGCCGGCCCGGCGTGCGACCTGACGATGCGTTCGAGCATGGCTCCGCCGGCCGCGGCGAGCCGATGGTCCGGGGAGATGGGCAACGAGGCGAACGTCAGCAGTCGTCCGTACGGATCGGTGCGGACGGGGCGACGAAGCCTGGCCATCCGGCTCGGATGCGGTGCAGCGATCGCGACGACGGATCGGACCAGGTCGGGGTACATCACCGCGGTGTTGAAGGCGAGCACGCCGCCATAGCCCTGGCCGACAAGGGTGGCGTCCCGCTCGCCGAGGGCTCTGATCATCCCGGCGACATCGGCGGAGAGGGTGAAGGCGTCGTAGCCGCGCGGCGGCTTGTCGGTCTCGCCCGAGCCTCGCAGGTCGGCGGCCACCGCATGAAATCCGGCTGCAGAGAGTCCGGTCAGCTGGTGTCGCCAGTTCGACCACAATCCGCCGAACCCGTGCAGCAGGAGGACGAGAGGCCCGGTGCCCGCCTCCGCCAGGTGGAACCGGATGCCGTTGGCGCTGATCGAGCGGTGGCTCACCGTAGCCGTGTGTGGCCGGTCGGTGCCCGTAGCTCCATCCGGGTGACGTGGTGGCGCCGAGCGGGCGGTCACGGACGGATCAGGGCGCGTCAGATCGACTGGCGGGCCGGGGATGCTGGCGCTCATGGGGGGTTCGGACGTCGGAGCACCTGGGGGTTTCCGACGCTGCCAGTCACAGACCGAGGTTTGTTTCGGCATGGGTGGCGGCCGCCTTGAGGACGGCAGCTGATTCGTTCAGCGTTGCGATGGTTCGTTCTGGCTTTCCGAGCTGCTTCACCTTGCGGTAACCCAGGAAAGCCAGCGCGCCGGCGATGACCACCATCAGGAAGAAGACGATGGTGAATGCCGCCCAGCGCGGCAGCCAGATGTCGAGGATTTCGCCGATCATGAAGAAGAAGAAAAAGAGGCTGAACAGCCCGACGGCACCAGCGGAGATGAAGAAGATCGCGCCGCGCAAACCGGTTTTGATCTCCGCGGTGAGCTCGACCTTGGCCAGTTCGATTTCCGACCGGACCAGGGTCGACAGGTGCGTGGTGGCGTCCTTGACCAACTGCCCCATGGAGGCGTTCGGATCGACGTCCGGCTCGGCCACCAGGGGAATGACGGGGCGTCCGGTGTTGCCGCCGTAGTTGATCGGCGGCTGGGCGGTGCCTGACATGGTCACGTCCCTCTCTGCAAAGGTTGCTGACGTCGAAACTGGTCCCGACGCGGTGGGCTGTCCGGACCGCCGCGGTGCGGATGGGACCGGCCTATCGTGCCACGCCGCGGTCCGGAAATTGTGCCGACCTCTCCCGGCACTCCCTCCCGAGTGCCGGAAGGGTCAGCCGATACCGACCGCGATGCGTGGATGACCCGACGGCTTCAACCAACGCATGATCGAAACCAGCGTCGCTGCATTGATTGCCACACAGCCGGCAGTTGAACCTCCATCGGTGACGTGGAGGAAGAAGGCACTCCCGTCACCCGGCGTGGCGGGCCAGCGATTGACGTCCATCACCACCGCGTAGTCGTAGACCGCGCCGGCGTTGTAGAGGTTTTCACCGGCGCCGGTGTTGAACGGGCAGCTACCCGCCGAGCAGATCTGGTGGCTGTTGTACTTCGACGAGTTCACGTCCGAGACCCACCAATCGCGGGTGGTGACGTGCGAATACGGCAACGAGGTCCCGGGGTTCGAATCGCGCCCGAACGCTTCGGTCAGCCCGTAGGTCCCCCGCGGCGTGCGGGAGTGATATTCGCTCGGGCTGCCGACCCCCTCGCTACCCAGATGTGCTGTGACCGGCCCGAACTTGACCGCCCAGCGCCCGGTGGACTGCTTCTGCCAGGCAATCAGGGTGCCGGTGGTCGAAGATGCGGACGACGCCCGAACGGTGATGATCTGGGTCGCATTCCCGGTCGTGACCGGGATGCCGAAATTCGGTGCCGGTACGGGCTTGCGTGCCACAGGTTTCGGCTTGACCGGCGCCCTGACCACGGGTCTGGGTTTGGGTGCGACCTTCACTGCGGCTTTGGGTTTGGTCACGACCGTGACCGGCTTGGGTTTGGCGGCGACGGTGACGATCGGCTTCGGCTTCGCCGCGACGGTGATGATCGGCTTGGGTTTGGCGGCGACGGTGGCTCTGGCGCTCGGCGGCGGGGGGATCTCGGCGGCCGTTGTCGGAACGGCCGTCGTCGGATCGACGGTTGTCGGATCGGTGGGCGTGCCCGGTTTGCGTGCTGCTGCCGCGCTTGGTGTGGTCGACGCACTCTGCGGTTGAACCGGACGGGCCACCGACGTGGTCGGCTCTCTCGGCTGGCTCACCGCCGGCGGTGCGCTCACGGTGGTGTACGCCACCGCCGGTGGGGCAGGGGTGGTCGTCGGGGATGGTCGAGTACTGGGGCCTGCTGCCTTGGCGGAGTGATGTTGTGCGCTGGTAGCGACGTTGCTCGGTCCGCCCAGGCCCGGCACGGTGACCACGGCCGCGGACTCTGATGTCGTCGTCGTCGTCGGGTTCGCGGTGAGGGCGACGGTCGATGCGCGGTCCGCGACGTCCGGTGAGGAGCTGGGCAGCGCAGAGGGCAACACGTAGATGGCGCCGACCACCGCTACGACTGCCGCGACAGAAAGCGCCAACTTCTTCATCACAGCGGCCACATTAGTCCCACAGGCACCACCGGCAACACCCGTCAGGCCAGAAAGCAAGACGACACGCCGAGCGCCTCGAAGGCAGCAGGCGGGTACGACAGGTGGTCTGGGCGGGCACCGTCCGGGTCAGTGCGCAAATGGCTGCGCGGTCAGTCTTCGCTCTTGCCGCCGGAGAGCCCGGAAGTGATGAGGCCCATGACGGCGGAGTCCTGCAGGGTCGTCACATCGCCGAGGTCGCGTTTCTCCGCGACGTCGCGCAGCAGTCGCCGCATGATCTTGCCTGATCGGGTCTTCGGTAGCTCGGGCACGATCATGATCTGTCGGGGCCGCGCGATCGGGCCGATCTGGGTGGACACGTGCTTGCGCAGTTCAGCGATGAGCTCCTCGCCGGCGTCTGCGCCACCTTCGGCGACGCGTTTGGTGGCGTCGCCGCGCAGGATGACGAACGCGACGATGCCCTGCCCGGTCATCGCGTCGTTCGCGCCGACGACCGCCGCTTCGGCCACCGAAGGGTGGGCGACCAGCGCAGATTCGACCTCGGTGGTCGAGATGCGGTGCCCGGAAACGTTCATCACGTCGTCGACCCGGCCCAGCAGCCACAACGCACCATCCGAGTCGTACTTCGCGCCGTCACCGGCAAAGTAGTAGCCCTGCGCGGCAAACCGCGACCAGTAGGTGTCCCGGTAGCGCTCGTCGTCACCCCAGATGGTGCGCAGCATCGCCGGCCACGGTTTGGCGATCACCAGATAGCCGCCCTGACCGTTGCCGACGGGCACGCCGTCGTCGTTGACGACCTTTGCATCGATCCCGGGCAGCGGTCCCATCGCAGATCCGGGCTTGGTGGCGGTGACGCCGGGCAGCGGCGAGATCATCACGGCCCCGGTCTCGGTCTGCCACCAGGTGTCGACGATCGGGCAGCGATCGTGGCCGACGTTCGCCCGGTACCACATCCAGGCTTCCGGATTGATGGGTTCGCCCACCGACCCGAGGACCCGGAGCGAGCTCAGATCGAATTTGGCGGGGATCTCGGCCCCCCACTTCATGAAGGTGCGGATCAGCGTCGGGGCCGTGTAGTAGATCGTGACGCCATATTTGTCGATGATCTCCCAGTGCCGCCCCTCGTGCGGGGTGTTGGGGGTGCCTTCGTAGATCACCTCGGTGGCGCGGTTGGCCAGGGGTCCGTAGACGATGTAGGAGTGGCCGGTGACCCAACCGATATCCGCTGTGCACCAATAGATGTCGGTGTCGCTCTTGTGGTCGAACACCGCGTGGTGGGTGTACGCGACCTGGGTCAGGTAGCCACCGGAGGTGTGCAGGATTCCCTTCGGCTTACCGGTGGTGCCCGACGTGTAGAGGATGAACAGCGGTTGCTCGGCCGGGAATGCCTCGGGTTCGTGTTCGGTCGATTGGCCGTCGACCAGCTCATGCCACCACACATCCTTGTCGCCCCAGGCGATGTCGATGCCCGTGCGGTTGACGACCAGGACGTGCTCGATGGGGCTGCCTTCGGTGGCAACGGCATCATCAACGGCGGCCTTCAACGACACCGCGGATCCGCGGCGGTACTGGCCGTCCGCGGTGATGATCAGCCGGGCGTCCGCGTCGGCGATCCTGGTGCGCAGGGCCTCCGCAGAAAAGCCGCCGAAGATGACCGAGTGGGCCAGCCCCAGCCGGGCGCAGGCCAGCATCGAGAAGACGGCCTCCGGGATCATCGGCAGATAGATGGCGACCCGGTCGCCGGTGTTCAGGCCCAGGCTGATCAAGGCGTTGGCGGTCTTGCACACCTCGTCCTTGAGCTCCGCGTAGGTGATGGTGCGACTGTCTCCGGGCTCGCCCTCCCAGTTGATGGCGACCTTCTCGCCGAACCCGTCTTCGACGTGGCGGTCGACGCAGTTGTAGGCCACGTTGAGCTTGCCGTCGGCAAACCACTTGGCGTGTGGTGCGTCCGAGAAATCCAATACCTCGGTGAAGGGCGTCGCCCAGCTCAACCGACGTGCCTGTTCCGCCCACCACGCGGCCGGGTCGGCGTCGGCTCGCTCGTAGGCGTCGGCAGAGAAGTTCGCATTGGCCGCAAACTCCTGGGACGGCGGGAACGTGCGGTCCTCGGCGAGCAGATTGTCCAGGGTCGCGGAAGAACCCTGATCGGTCTGCCCGTTCGCATGGGCCTGCGGTGCCTGATCCATGACCAAATCTCCCTCTTGACGACGCTGTCGGAAACGGTGCTGCGGGCAGATGTGCGTCCCCACTGTCGCACCCTGAAACTATCCCCGACGCGGGGGTGGACCTCCATCTCGGTCCCTCGCCCAGGGCCGTCTGCCCAGCAACGCCATCCCTGCCGGTGGCTACCGTGACCGGGTGACCTCCGCCGACTGGCCCGACCTGACCCGACTGCCCGGAGTAGCCGATGCCGTCGTGGCGGCCCGCTCGGCGATCGCAGCAGTTCACCGGCACCCGGCGAATCGGCGCGGCTGGCCACGTACGTCGGCTGCGGCGTCCATCCGAGCCGCGCGCGCCTCCGCCGTGCTCGACGGCGGTTCGGGCGAGATCGATCGCGACGCGGAGTCGATCACCGATCCGGTGCTGGCCGGCTCGCTCCGGGTCGCCGCCGAGATCGGGGTGCTGGTGCCGGTCTGGGAGAGATCACCGCTACAGGCGCTCGCCCGGATGCACACGCTGGCCGCGGCCGACCTGGCCGACTCGGCGACGCTCGGCCGGCCGTTGGAGGGTCGGCCCGACCTGTCCAGCCGACTGTCAGCCTTGGCCGATCTCGTGCTGGCGTCGCCGTGGCCCGCTCCGGTCCAGGTTGCGGTGGTTCACGGCGAGCTGTTGAATCTGCGCGCTTTCGGCACTGCCGACGGTGTTGTCGCCAGAGCGGCGGCCCGGTTGACCATGATCAGCAGTGGGCTCGACCCGCACGGGCTGACAACGCCCGAAGTCGGGTATTTGCGTGTTGGGTCGGCGTATCCACGGTCCGCCGCCCGATTCGGTGACGGATCTGCGGTTCCCGGATGGATCGTCGACGTCTGCGATGCCTTGATCGCGGGGGCCAGGGAGGGCACATCCATCGCCGACGCCGCCGAATGATCCCAGTGGCCCGAAGGCCGCAGGCGGTTCAGGCATCGCCCGTGACACGACGCGGCACCCGCGACGGACCGGCTCGCGATGATCATGCAGGAGCATCACAAAACGGGCAAGGTGGGCAAAGGCGGCAGACTATTCATGTATGCGCGCGCATTCACTGTGAGATGCCCGTTGGTTGGGAGCATGAATCTTCCCGAACGACCCACAGACATTCCTACCGAATGGATGAATTCCGCACATGTCGATCGCATGACAACCTCGTAGCGCGAATCCTCGATTCCAATTGGGCTCCGACAGACCGCGACTCGGGCAAATTTCCTTTGCGTTACGTGATCGAACCGTCACTCAAAGTGGGATTTTCCGGTATTTCAAGGATGGCTTCGGACGGGATACGTGCGGGTGGACTGCGCTTGGGCGGTCCCGTGCAGATCAATGGAAAACGGCGTTCCGCCTCTCGGCGGAACGCCGTCCACCCGGACTGACCGGCTACCAGGCTTCACCACATTCGTCGTTAACGGACTGCGCGAGTCTCGCGGAAAAGCCCTGACGACGTGCCCTTCGCGGCTCATAGCGGTGAGTGAGTACCGAGGTCCGAGCAAGGAGCTCCGATGCGGGTGGACTGTAGTTTCTCCTCTACTACAGTCCCTGGCCGCCCAGGGGTCCGTACGTCATTCGTACCGCTACTGCGGTGGTTCGGCAAGTGCTGTACAGGTCGGTTCCCAGCCTGACCGATTCAGTCATGCACCCGAACGGGTCATCTTCTCCGGTACTCCATGTGAATGCGCAAAATCGGTGTTGCGGACAGGTGACGACTTCCGGAGCGCGGTCTACAGTGAATGGGTCGGTTTCCACCCCCCCGGGAACCGGCCACCGGGTTCAGCTCAACCCCCCGGAGCTGAACCCCCGCGGCCCCCGCCCTCCCCCCTGGCGGGGGCCGCCCCTAACCCTCGTAAGGGCCGATGCGGTCTGCTGGTCGAGACTTTGCGTACATCGAGTCTCCGTTCGAACACGCCACTTTCTGCCTGACCAAGTCCCACTGATCCGCCCGGCCAAGTCCCACTGATCAGGCCAATCTGCCGGCCCATCTTGTCCTCACTGCCGACCGCGCGGGTCCGGGCTTCGCCCGGTTCGGGTGCGCCGACGCCCAAGGTTGTGGCCCCATGTTGTCCACATGCACTGAGCCGTCCACAAAGATGCCGGGCCGCTGGCGCCCGGGCGTCCCTAGACGTGGACTTGGCCAGCCCGACCGATCGGCCGTGCGCAGCTGACCAGCCGGATCGACGGGCTGGGCAAGGGGGGCAGATGGACACGCGTCCGCTGATCGTGACCGACGACGACCTGATGTTGGACGACCTGCTGCGGGTGGCTGCGGCCGCAGGCGTTGAGGTGGCGCATGGGGTTGACCCAGGGGCTCGGACGGCTTGGCGCTCTGCACCCGTCGTCCTGCTCGACGTCGACCTGCTCCCCGCGGCGATCGGCGCTGCGTTGGCGCCGCGGTCAGGAGTGGTCGCGGTCGGCAGAACCGAGCCGGATGCGTTGGTGCTCAAGCAGTGTCTGCGATTGGGCGTCGACCGCACGGTGACTCTCGGCGATGACGACGAGGCCCTCATCGCATTGCTGGCCGGCACCCTGTCCGGGGGGACGGGCGACGGCCACACCATCGCTGTGATGGCAGCGTGCGGAGGTGCGGGCGCCTCGGTTTTCGCCGCCGCCCTGGCCGCGACGGCAGACCGCGCCGGCCGTGGTGTCGTGCTCGCCGATTGCGACCCGTGGGGCCCCGGGCTGGACGTGTTGCTCGGCATCGAAGACCGAGGCGGCATCCGGTGGAATGAGCTGGCTGCCCCGTCCGGGCGGCTGCCACCCGAAGCGCTTCACCGCGCGTTGCCGGCGGCGCCGTTCGGCCGAGGGCGCACTGCGGTGCTCTGTCCGGGTCGTGACGGCGGTCAGGCGATCTCGGCTGCCGTGGTGGATGTCATCCTGGAGGCGGGTCGGCGAGCCGGTGACCTGACCGTCGCCGACCTGCCGAGATATCCCACCGCGGCCGGGGATCGGGTGGTCGAGACCGCGGACATCGTGCTGTTGGTGACGACGTCGGACGTGCGCGGTTCGTACGCCGCGGCCCGAGTCGCACACCGGTTGACGGACTTGGGCGCCTTTCCGGAGCTGATCGTGCGCGGGCCGTCACCCGGTGGGATCGGTGCCGACGACATCGGCAGGGTGCTGGGACTGCCGGTGATCGCGCGCATGCGTCCGCAACCGTCCCTGGCCCGAGATCTGGAGCACGGCCGGGCACCGGGGACCGACTCCCACGGACCGTTGGCGAAGGCGGCGGCCGCGGTGTTGGCCCGGCTGGGCCGGGGCGCGGCATGACCGCTCGGCCCGGCGGTGGCTTGCTCACCGACGAATTGATCGCCGGCGTACAACGACGACTCGCCGACGAGCGGAGCGAGCCCACTGGCGCTGCGCTGGCCCGAGCTGTGCGCGCCGAGACGTCGATGTTGGTCACCGACGCCGAGATGCTGAGGCTGATCAGGCAGCTCCAGCGGGAGTTGGTCGGGGCAGGGCCGCTGGCCGCGGTGCTGGCCGACCCGATGACCACAGACGTGGTGGTCAACGCCCCGGACGATGTTCGGGTGGACCGCGGTGCGGGGTGGGAGAGCTTGCCGATCGCCTTTCCGGACGAGGCCGCCGTGGCCCGGCTGGCCCGGAGGCTGGCGAATTCTGCCGGCGCCCGGCTGGATGAGGCCCAGCCCTTCGTCGATGCGAGACTGCCCGACGGCACCCGGCTGCACGCCGTCCTGGCCCCGGTCTCCGCCTCGGGCAGCTGCCTGTCACTGCGGGTGTTACGCCCCACCACCCATGATCTGCAGTCCCTTTCGGCTTCCGGCACCCTGCCCGGCCTCAGCGGTGCGCTGATCGCGTCGGTACTGCGGGCCCGGCTGGCATTTCTGGTCTCCGGTGGTACCGGCTCCGGCAAGACGACATTGCTCGGAGCGATGCTGGCCGCCGTCGACCCGGCGGAGCGCCTCGTCACGGTCGAGGACGCCGAGGAGCTGCGCCCGCCGCACAGTCACGTCGTCCGATTGGTTGCCCGGGCGGCGAACGTGGAGGGGGCGGGCGCCGTTCCGTTGCGCCACCTGGTGCGACAGGCACTCCGGATGCGGCCAGATCGGATCGTCATCGGAGAAGTGCGGGGAGTCGAGGTCGTCGACCTGCTGGCCGCGCTCAACACCGGCCACGACGGCGGCGCGGGTACCGTGCACGCCAACACCGCAGCCGAGGTCCCGGCCCGCCTGGAGGCGTTGGCCGCTCCCGCAGGTATGCGCCGGGAGGCACTCCACGCGCAATTGGCCGGCGCGGTCCAACTGGTCTTCCACATGCGCCGGAGCGGGTCCGTTCGCAAACTGGTCGAGATCGCCGTCCTCGACCCGGCGGCCATCCGGGTTCGTCGAGGCCGTGCCGGCCGTGGTGGACGGCCATCCGGTCGACCAGGGAGCTCAGCTGATGGCCGCACTGCTGGCGTCACGGGGAGTCGAGATGCCGTGCTGAGCGGCGCGCTGGTCGCCTTTGCGATCCTCTGCTGGCCGACCTCGGTCGGTCATCTCGCCGGCGGGGCAACAAAGGCCAGCGGTCAGGCCGTCCGGCGCCAGCGTCGCAGGGCCACCCCCGCGCGGCTGGTCATAGTGGTGGTCGTGCTCTGCAGCGCGTCCCTGGCGCTGGCCGCCGGTCTCGTCGTCGGGCTGTCCGCAGCGCTGGTGTTGGGCACGGTGGCGGTGCTGCTCAGGTCTGAGCTGAGCAGGGCGCGGGAGCAACGCGCGCTTTCCGAGATGCTCGCCGCGACTCGAACTCTGGCGCGTGAACTCCGGTCCGGCGCCGCTCCCGCGGTCGCGATCACCGCCTGCGCGTCCGCCCACCGCGGCAGCGCAGCCGAGGTGCTCGAGGCGCTGGCCGTGGAGGTAGCCGGCGATCGGGGACAGCCGATCCGGTCCACGGGCGCATCCGGGCTGACGTCCGAGATCACCGGCCGGCTGGCTAGGGGGTGGGCGTTGTCGGCGAGATACGGTGTGCCGTGGGCGTCCCTGGTGGAGACGGTTTCCGTCGACCTCGACGATCGGTCTCGGGCGAAAGCTCAGCGTAGCGCTCAGGTTTCGGGGCCCCGTGTCTCGGGATACGTCCTCGCCGCAATGCCCTGCCTCGGCATCCTGCTCGGCGTGGGGATGGGCGCGAACCCACTGCGGGTGCTGCTGGGTACCGGCGCCGGCCACCTGATGTTGCTGGTCGGATGTCTGCTCACCTGTGCCGGACTGGCCTGGACGGCAAGGATCATTCGCGGATGACGAACGCGACGTGTCCGGCGTTGGTGCTCCTCGCCTTCGGCCTTCTCTGCGTGCCGCACTCACTCGCTCTGCCTGCGCCGGTGGCGCGCCCGGGGCAGGGCCGACGTTCGCCCACACGGGCCGAGCGTCGGGCTGCGGTTGTCGCCGCCGGGGTGCTGGCCGTGAGTCTGCTCGCGTCCTGGCCCTGGTGGTTCGGGGTAGCGCTGGCCGTCGGCGCCGGCGTGCTCTCCCTGCGTCTGCCGGAGCGCCGGTCGCCTGCAGCTCGGGCCGCGGATCGTCACCGACTGGCTGTTCATGCCGACCTGTTGGCAGCCTGCCTGGACTCCGGCATGTCCATCGGCGCTGCCCTGATGGCAGTGCCCGCGGCTGGCGACCTGGATCCGACGGCTCAGCCGGCTGACCCGGCTGACCCATTACGAGTCTTGGACGGCATTGCTGCGCTCCTGATGCTCGGGGCTGACCCGCAGATTGCCTGGAGATCGGCTCAGGAACATCCGGAGCTGGCGTCGCTGGCCGCGTCCGCCCGGCGCTCGGCGGCCGGTGGCGCCACCTTCGCCGCCGCCGTTCGGGAGCACGCCGCCGGCCTCCGTGCGGCGACCGCTGCTGCCGCCGAGCGCTCGGCCGGCCGGGCCGGAGTGGCTATGACAGCGCCGCTCGGCCTCTGTTTTCTGCCGGCCTTTCTCTGTCTCGGCCTGGCTCCGGTCGTCGTGGGTCTGCTGGCCACGCTGCATCTGTTCTGATCGGTCCAAGGGCCCGTCCAAGGCCTCGTCGAAGGCTCGGTCCCAGGCTCCGCGCGGGTCCCTGAACGGTCATGAAACAGTAAAGCCGCACCCGCTGCGACCTGCACGTATCCGATCTTTAACGATTCCGTAGCCGGATCCACAGGCTCACCACAGAAAGCGCTCCTAGCGTCGCTAAGGAATCAGCCGTAGCGAGGAGCGAACATGCCCGAATCGAAGTCAGAACAAGTTCGACACAGCAACGAGGAGATCACCAATTTCGCGCTCTTCGGTGACGCTCGGGGGCAGAAATGGCTCGCCGGCCATCCTGACGACCAGGTCAGAGCGCTCGGGCGACTGCAGAGCCGTACCGACGCCTACCAGGCGGTCGAGCGAGCCAGCTAGCTGTCCGTCTCCCGGTGGTCAAGCGTCCTGGTCGACTGTCCACGTGCTCGGTGGTCAAGGGTGCTAGTCGACAGTCCGTACGCCCACCGGACGGCTCGGCAAGCCGGCCGACAGTCTCCACGCCTGCCGGGCGGTCAGGCGAGCCGGCCGACCCATCCCGCGACTGACGGGCAGTCAGGCGGCGACGCCCAGGTGTGGCTCGAGTAGCGCCAGAATCGCGCTTCTCGGCTTGGCCCCGACGAATCGAACGACAATTTGCCCGTCGATGAACAGCGCCAACGTGGGCATGCCCAGGACCTGGTAGGTCGCCGCTGTGACAGGGTTCTCGTCCACATCCAGCGAGACGACGACCAGTCGATCGGCCTCCTCCGCCGCGATGCGGGCCAGCACCGGCGCGATCATCACGCACGGCGGGCACCAGGTCGCGGTGAAATCGACCAGGACCGGGGTCGAGCTCGCCAGGACGTCCTGGGCGAAAGTGTTGTCGGTTGTGCTCCGCAATGACATCTGTTCTCCCGCTGGTTGTCTCGTATTTGTGGTACCGGCATCGAACGCTGCCGGCATCGGGCGCTGCCGAGTTCGCTACCGGTTCACTTCGGCGACGAGCCGGTCCCGGGGGTCGGTTCGCTGGCCACATTCGCAAGTCAACGCGACCGTGATCCGGCCACCGCAGCCGATGTGCCGGTAGACGATTTCGGGCACCACGCCAGGGGCGATGTGCCGCTCACCCCAATCGGACAGCGCCGACAGCACCGGCAGTAGGTCGAAGCCGGCGTCGGTGAGGGCGTACTCGAGTCGCGGGCGGGCGCCGGGCAGCTGGTACGAGCGCGTAGTCAGAATTCCGGCCACGGTCAGCCGTCGAAGTCGGTCGGACAACACCGCACGTGGAGCCGTCGTCGCGGCCTGGATCGCGTCGAACCGGCGGAGGCCGAGCGAGACCTCCCGGACGACGAGCAGAGCCCATCGTTCGCCCACGACTTCCAGCACCCCGGCCAGGCTGTCAACCACACACCTGAGTCTAGACCCTGAACCCAGCAGTCATCGATCGAGGGCCGCACCTCAGTCGGTACTGGCCATCTCCAATTCGTCCTCGGTCTCGCGCTGCTTCTCGGCCTCCAGCTCGAGTTGGTGCTTCGTCGGTGTCGGCTGGATCGGCCACCAGATCACTTTGCCCAGGTCGTAGGCCAGCGCCGGAACCAGCAGCGTCCGCACCACCAGGGTGTCCAGCAGCACGCCAAAAGCGACGATGAACGCGATCTGGGCCAGGAAGAGGATCGGGATCACCGCGAGTGCGGCGAAGGTCGTGGCCAGCACGATCCCCGCGCTGGTGATCACCCCGCCGGTCACCTGGAGGGCCCGCAGCACACCGTCCTTGGGTCCGTGCATGGCGGCTTCCTCGCGAGCCCTGGTCATCAGGAAGATCGAATAGTCGACACCCAGCGCGACGAGGAAGACGAATGCGAACAGCGGTACCGCCGGATCCGCACCCGGAAAGTCGAGGACGTGGTTGAACATCAGTGCCGACACGCCCAGCGCCGTGCCGAAGGACAGCACCGTTGCGGCCACCACCAGCAGCGGCGCGATCAATGCTCTGAGCAGCAGGATGAGCACCAGGAGCACGGCGATCAGGATGGCCGGGATGATGATCTTCAGGTCATGGTTGGACGTGGTCACCGTGTCGAGCTGGATGGCGGTGTTTCCGCCCACCAGGATCACGTCGCCGTCCGGTAGTGCGTGAACCGCGTTCCGGACGTCGCGGACGGCCTGCTCGGCGGCGTCGGAGTCGGATGCAGCGGTGGGGGTGACCTGGATCTGCACGGTTCCGTCCACCACCAGAGGCTTGCCGCCCGGAGCGCCGGGCTGTGCGGAGACGACGACCGGATTTGGTTGGAGGCCGTCGACCTTCTTCAGACTGGCCAGCACCTCGTCCGTTGCCGCCTGCGGAGCGATGATCACGATGGGATTCCCGGCGCCGCCGGGGAAGTGGGCGACCAGTTCGTCCTGGCCGGCGATCGAGTCGACCTGGCCGAGGAACACGTCGGTCTGGGCCGTTCCCGATGCTTTGAGCGTCGGCACGAACAGACAGGCCACCCCCATCACCACCGCGGTGATGATCCAGATCTTGCGGTGCTGCCGCCCGACGAAGGCAGCGATCCGTGCCCACAGTCCGGGGCTCGCGGGGGCCTCGCTGTCATTGTCACTGGCCACACCAGCGCGGACGGTGCGACCGTCGGCCATCCTCCGGCCGGCGACGAGCCGGGCCCGGACGCGGGGAACCCGTGGCCAGAACAGCCATCGTCCACCCATCAGCAGGGCCGGCAGCAGAGTCAGGGCCGCGATCAGGGCAGCGGCGATCCCGATCGCTCCGACCGGGCCGAGCGACTTGTTGGAGTTCAGGCTGGAGAACAGCAGGCACAGCAAACCGATGATGACGGTGCCCGCACTCGCTGCGATCGGTTCGACGCAGGCGCGCCAGGCTCGTTTGATCGCCGTGTACTTGGATTCGGTGCGCTCCAATTCTTCTCGGTAACGGGCTACCAGCAACAGGCCGTAGTCGGTTGCCGCGCCGACCACCAGGATGAACAGGATGCCCTGGCTCTGACCGTTGAGTTTGATGACGTCGTGGTCGGCGAGCCAATAGACCACGCCGCCGGCCAGCGCCAGCCCGCTGATGGAAGTGAAGAGGACGACGAAAGGCAGGGCCACTGCGCGGTAGACCAGGAACAGGATGATCAGGACCGCGCCGAGCGCCACCAGCAGGAGCAGCCCATCGATGCCTCCGAAGGCGGTGCTCAGGTCGGCGACGAGTCCGGCCGGACCGGTCAGGTGCGCCTGTCCACCGGCGGCATCGGCCACGGCGGCGGCTCTGATCGTGTCGGTGACCGAGCCCAGGGGCGACTTCCCGTCGGCGTCCGGCGCATTGACCTTGTCCGCATCCAACGGGACGATGGCCAGCGCGGCCTCGCCGTCCGCGGACGGCACGAAGGTCACGGGTTGGTCGATCATGAAGTCGTCGACCGTGCCGAGGCTGGTTCCGGGAGTCTCCTTGCTGTCCACGGTGGCACCGGGAACCGTGGTGGTGAAAGCTTTCCAGGAGGCGAGCTGCGCAGGCGTCGCTTTGCCGGAGGTCGTACTGAAGACGACGAAGGCTGGGAGCGAATTGGACCTGGAGAACCCTTTTGCAGCGTTCGCGGCCAGCACCGACTCCGCCCCACTGGGCAGGAAAGTCTCCTGGTCATTCGACTGAACTGACGAAAGGGAGCCGATGGCCGGGCCGCCGACGGACGCGATGCCGAGCCAGATGGCAATCACCGCGAGCACTCCGCAGGCCCGGAGCACGGCCGCCCGCTTGGTGCGCGGTTGACCGGAGTGGTCGGTGCTCGGATCTGTGGTCGGTCCTGCCCTGTTCGACACGAGGGTCTCCTGATGATGGGATGACGTTGGTATCCGTAGTTGCCGGTCGCTAACATTGCTCAGCAGGCTTAGCAATTACTCGAGTGTGCCAGATTCCTCGTTGGATTGCCCAACGAGCAGCGGGCCGAAGGCGGATGACGGGCGAACGATGACCAACGCCGAGGATCGCAGCGGCTGGGCCACCGGCCGGTTGCTGTCGACCGCGGCCAGGCTGACCGAGCAGAACTGGAACGCTCGGCTACGCGACAGCGGGGTGAGTCACGCCGGCCTCATCGTGTTGCACATGCTGTCCCAGGGCCCGGCCTCGCAACGGGAGCTGGCCGAGGGGCAGTTCCTGACCGAGCAGACCATCGGTCGGACGCTGACGCACCTGGAATCCACCGGGCATGTCGGCCGGGCGACCGATTCGGCGGACCGCCGTCGTCGCGTCGTCCAGATCACCGATCCGGGGCGCGACCTCCTGTCGGCGATCTCCGACAGCGGGGACAGGCTGACCGATCACGTGTTGCTGGCCGGCGGGGTCGCGCCCGCCGACTTCCGCGCGGCCCTGCAACTACTCATCGACGCGCTGGACTCTCCCCAGCCTCCCGAAGCCCCGAGTGGTGACGCACCGGACCGGCCGAGCTGACGGGGGCTTAGCTCGACCACCACGGACGCAGCGGCACTGCGGCGTCGCCGTTGATTCCCGGCTTGACCGCCAGCACCTGGTGCAACTGGATGTTGTTGCGCTCGAAGCCCAGTCGCGATGCGGCCATGTACAGGCCCCACACCTTCGCGGTACCGATGCCCACTTCGGTGACGCAGGCGTCCCAGTTGTCCTGCAGGTTGGCGCACCAGTCGCGAAGGGTGAGAGCGTAGTGCTCGCGCAGATTCTCAGAATGCCTGACCTCGAAGCCGGTGTTCTGCATGTCCGTGATGATTCGGCCCGATCCAGTCAGCTCCCCGTCCGGGAACACATAGCGGTCGATGAAAGCCTCGGACTTGACCGGCGAGTCGTTCTCGGGTCGAGTGATGCAGTGGTTGAGCAGCCGGCCGCCAGGACGGAGCTTGTCCCGAAGGAGTTTGAAGTACGCGGGATAGTTCTCCACGCCGATGTGTTCGGTCAGGCCAATCGAAGAGATCGCATCGAAGTCGCCCTCCGGTACGTCTCGGTAGTCCTGGAACCGGACTTCGGCGAGATCCTGGAGTCCTTCGTCCCGGATAGCTCGCTGGGCCCATTCGGCCTGCTCGGCGGAAAGAGTGGCGCCGATCACGCGCACTCCGCGGCGAGCCGCGTATCGCACCATCGAGCCCCAGCCACAACCGATGTCGAGCAGTCGCTGGCCGGGCTGGAGATCGAGTTTGTCGAACACCAGTCGAAACTTGTTCTCCTGCGCGACACCCAGGTTCGCGTCGGCATCCGGATAGACGGCACAGGTGTAGGCCATGGACATGCCCAACACATATTCGTAGAAGGTGTTCGAAACGTCGTAGTGCCGTCTGATCGACTCCGCGTCTCGGGCCTTGCTGTGCCGTAGACCGTGCAACGTCCTACGCCAGCGCGCGGGGGCCTCCTGTGGCGGCGGCGCAACCGGCTTCAGGGTCGACACTCCGAGACCTCTGAGGATGGAGGTGATGTCAGCCAGGCCGGGACGCTTGAGGTGCATGCCGTCCGCCATGGCCCGGAGCAGTGGGTAGGGGTTTGCGGGATGAACTCCGCTGAACTCCAGATCGCCGGCTATGTAGGCCCTGGCCATGCCGAGATCACCCGGTGCCGTGAAGACGTAGTTCAGCGCCCGGCGTCGGACGACGTGAATGCCGACCGGGGCGTCGTCCGGCCCTGCACTACTGCCGTCGAACGCGGTCAGCCGAAACGGCAGCGGTGGCACGATGGCCGCATTGGCGATCTGGGCGACCGTCATCGGCCCGCTGACGCGCACCTCGGTCCGGGTCTCGCGCCCGCTGGACGCCTTGAAGGTGGTCATCGACGCTCCACTGTCTTCTCGTACATCCCGAGCAGCCTACGGTCGGGATCGTATCGACTTTTCAGGATGTGGTACTGCTCTCCGCCGTACAGGTCGGCGAAAACCTCTGGTGCGTAGAACGAGTCGGAATATAGCGACTTCCGGCCGTGGGCGGCGGTGACCCGGTCCTCGATCTTTCGGTTGGTCGCACCCTCGACAGCCCCGGGATCGGTCGGTACCGCCGACCAGAAACCGACGTTGACGTAGGTGCGCTCCGGGTCGAGCGTGTAGAGCGGCCAGGTCCGCGGCGGTGCGCCGGCCTCTGCTCGTGCACGTAGTGGGCAGAGCCAGATCGGCTCGATCGGCACGTTGTCCAGGAACCAGGTCAGGAAATCCGCCGTCCCGTCGACCGGTACCTCGATGTCCTGGACCACCCGTTCCATCGGCGGCCGATGGTGCAGGCGCTCGATCCGGTCGGCCAACCCGAACCGTCGGTCGATGGCCACCAATTTCCAGTAGAAAGAACTGCGCCGTAGCCGTTTCGGCCACAATCGACGCACCAGCGGGTGCTGCGCGCCAAAGGCTCGGGAACACCAGAACCAGTCCGGGTCCCACCGCCACAGATAGTCGCCGATGGTCAACCGATCGGTGGTTCGCTGCTGGATCGAGCGGTAATAGATCTGCTGTCCGGTGTAATCGCTCGTCGGTCCGGGGCGGTCGGTCTGCGCACCGAGGGTCAAGTAGCTCTCGCGGGCGTTGAAGACAACTCCGTCGAGATAGTCGACCCGCTCGCCGTCATGTGTTCCGGTCTTCGAGATGTCGTCGATCGCGTTCTGGAGCTCCAGTAGCGACGAAAACCTCAGGTGGCGAAGGGAGACGAATTCCTTGACCGGTTCGAGCTGGACACGGACGCGGGTGGCGTAACCCAGACTCCCGTACGAATTCGGGAATCCGAAGAACAGGTCGGAGTGGTCGCCCTTCGGGGTTGCTGTCACGATCGCACCCGTACCGGTCAGCACGTCGAACTCCAGCACCGATTCGTGCACGAGGCCGCTGCGAAACGAGGTCGACTCGATACCCAGTCCGGTGAGGGCGCCACCGACGGTGATCGTCTTGAGCTGCGGCACCACCAAGGGGCTGAGCCCGACGGCCAGCGTGGCCGACACCAAATCCTCGTAGGTGCACATCCCGGCCACGTCTGCGGTCATCGCAGTTCGATCGATGTCGAGTACTCCGGTCAGGGCGGAAACGTCGAGCCCCGGCGTTCGAGTTCGCTCACGTTGGCGGAAGAGGTTCGAAGTCTTCTTGGCCAGTCGCACCGTCTCGGTCGCGGGGACAGCCTGAAAACTGGTGAGCAAACGCCGAACGGCGTCGTCGTAGGCGCCGGAACGATCTGACCTGGAGGGCATCACCGACCGTCCGGGCGGATCGAGAGCGAGCTGCTCGTCCGACATGTGACCCATGCTAACCGCCACGATCGGCCCCCTCGAACCGCGGTCGAATTGACGCGATGGGGTGTGCGGTCAGGCCTCGATCCGACTGGGTGAAGCGCAGCCACGGGCAAGGTGCGGCCGTCGGCGACCACTCTCCTCGGTTGCGATGCAATCCGGAGCCGAGCGCCCATATCGAGCGCCAGTGACGCCCGACGTGCCGGTCGGGGGTCAGCACGCCGGGCGTTCGACCCGCCAGAATTGCCGGACCGGCCCCAATCGTGACACCCGCGCGACTGGTGCGCCACGTGCGGAGAGTGCCGGCCCGCGCCCAGCCCATGACGTAATCCGAATGCCAGCGCCCGAACGGGTAATCACCGGCGCGAACGAGCACTGGTGGGGGCAGCTACATGGCAAACTCTGTGATCGCGAATCCGCCACCTGTCCGTGTCGACGCAAGATTCATCAGATCGCGCCGCGGCCGACATCGTTCCGCTCCGACTGTCCCCATACCTCGAGTTGTGCACATTCTCCGATCTTCGGTGGACCGACGACGAGCGGGTTGCGACGCTCATGGCACCGGCAGGGAGTCGGTCGGAGATGAGGGGAGCAACTGTGGTGCAACGCCTTCGGCGCTGGTTCGCCGGTCAGTGGAGTGGAAGGGGGTGGCAGCAGGCGGACCAGTCCGAGCACGATCCGGCCGGGCTGGCTGTCGACGGTGTCGTCGGCAGCCAGCCCGCCGACGAAGAGAATGCTGCCGACGCGGGAATGTCGACCGTGGAATACGCCGTTGGCACCGTCGTGGCCGCAGCATTCGCCGCCGTGCTGTACAAGATCGTGACCGGGGACTCGGTGGTCGCCGGGTTGACCAGTCTGGTCAATTCGGCGCTGCACACGTCACTGTGACCGCGGCCCGGTTCCGGCCGGATGGCCGCGAGCACGCCACCCCACCCGACCGCGGCAGTGTGACCGTCGAAGCTGCGCTGGTCCTCGCTGTGCTGGTGGTCGTGGTCGCGTCCTGCCTGGCCGGGATCGGGTGCGTGATCGCTCAGCTCCGTTGCGCGGATGCCGCGCAGGAAGCGGCTCGCCTGGCAAGCCGCGGCGACACCGCCGGGGCGGCCTCCGCGGTGACCGCGATCGCACCGAGCGGAGCCGTGCTGTCGATGTCGACGGACGGCGACATGGTGAGGGCGACGGTCAGCGTCGGGGCCGTGAGCGGGCTACTTCCGGGCGTGACGATCCGGGCCACCGCCAGCGCCAAGAAGGAGGAAGGAGTGACGGATGGATGAAACGACCGCGACCGCCGCCGGATCAGCAACAGACCGCGCCGGGCAAGCTTCGGCCGATGCGGGTGTGTCGACCGTGTTCGCCTGCCTGGCTGTGGGTCTGTTCATGGCGGTGACGGTGATCGGGATCCGGTTGGGCGGTGCGATGCTCGCCCGGCAGCAGGCGGAGACCGCAGCCGATCTAGGAGCACTGGCCGGCGCCGCCACCATCCTGCGCGGTGCCAGCGCAGCATGTGCGATGGCCGGCGATGTGGTGGCAGCGAACCACGGGTCGATGACGTCGTGTGCGGCAGACGGCCTGGATCTGCGGGTGGCGGTGCAGGTTCCGGCTCCAGCCTGGGGGAGCAGCGCGTCCGCCCGCGCTCGCGCCGGCCCGGTCACCACCCCGTAGTCGTGCCACTTGTAGTCGTTCCAGGTAGTCGTTCCAGCCAGCTGTCTACGGGCTGTATACCCAGCGAGCGGTCAACCGGTGAGAGCGGACTGCCGGGAGGTCATGGCCCGAACCACCAGGTCCAGCACGATCACCGCCCCGGCCTTGTCCAGGGGCTGATTGCCGTTGCCGCACTTGGGTGATTGCACACAGGACGGGCAACCGTTGCTGCACGGGCAATCCCGGACGGCCTCGCCCACTGCGGCCAGCCAGTCGGCCAACACGGTGTGTCCCCGATCGGCGAAACCGGCGCCGCCGGGAAAGCCGTCGTAGACGATCACGGTTGGCTCGCCGGTGTTCGGGTGCAGGTTGGTCGACAAGCCACCGATGTCCCATCGGTCGCAGCCGGCGAACAGCGGGAGCAGTCCGATGGCAGCATGCTCGGCGGCGTGCAGGGCTCCGGGCACATCTCGGTCGAGAAGGCCTGCGTTGGTGAGGACGTCAGCGCTGATGGTGTACCAGACGGCCCGGGTGCGCAGCGTGTGTTCGGGCATGTCCAGCGGAACCATGTCGATCAGTTCGCCGCCGGGTCGGCGGCGTAGGTATCCGACGACCTGCTCGGTGACGCAGACGGTGCCCAGCCCGACCTGAATGCCGGCCCGGTGTCCGTGCTCGACCGGATAACCTTGCTGGGCCTCGGTTTCGGTGATCTCCACGGTGGATACGGAGCGGGCCATGGTGGACCATTCGGGCCGATCCGCCTGCACCAGGGCCACGCCCTCGTTCAGATCCAGGTCGAGCACCGAATAGGTCTGGCCGCGATGCAGGTGAACGGCGCCCGGATGGACGGCAGCGGGCGCACGGGCCTCGTCGACCGTGCCGAGCAGCCGGCCGGTGTCGACTTCGACGATGGCGACCTGGCCCCCGCCTGAGCCACGTAGGTCGACGGTGTCAGCCGGGTGTCTGCTGTCGTGATGGAACCAACCGGATGGCCTGGCCCGCAACACTTTCTCCGCCACCAGCCCCGCTATCACCGGAAGCGCCCGATCGCCGAACAGCTCGAGGTCATCGATGGTCAATCGGTGCTCGGCCGCGGCGCAGGCCAGATGCGGACCAAGGATGTACGGGTTTCCCGGGTCGATGACGGCCGCCTCGACCGGTGCGCCGAACACCGCTTCGGGGTGATGCACCAGGTAGGAATCCAGCGGGTCGTCGCGAGCCACGAAGACGACGAGGGCTCGCCGGCCACCCCGTCCGGCACGTCCGGCCTGTTGCCACACCGACGCCAGCGTTCCCGGGTAGCCGGCGAGCAGCGCAGCGTCCAGCCCGGCGATGTCGACGCCGAGCTCCAAGGCGTTGGTGGTGGCGACGCCGAGCAGAGCCCCCGTCCCCAGGGCCTTTTCGAGTTCACGGCGCTCCTCGGGCAGATAGCCTCCACGGTAGGCGGCCACCCGATCGACCAGGTCGGGGTCGGTGTCCCCCAACCGCCGCCGGGCCGTGATCGCGGTCTGCTCGGCGCCGTGCCGCGACCGGACGAAGGCCAGCGTTCGCGCGCCGGCGGAGACCAGGTCGGCCATCATCCTGGCTACCTCGTTGGGCGCCGAACGGCGGACCGGCGCCCCGTTCTCGCCCTCGGCGTCAGTCATCACCGGCGGCTCCCAAAGGACGAAATCCGCACCGGATCGTGGCGCTGCGTCCCGGGTCACCGCGGCCACGGGAGAACCGATCAGCCGACCGGCAGCGGCGGCCGGATCGGCCACCGTTGCCGAAGCCAGGATGAAAACGGGATCGGAGCCGTACATCCGGGCCAACCTGCGCAGCCGCCTGATGACCAGAGCGACGTGTGAACCGAAAACGCCCCGATAGGCGTGGCACTCGTCGATCACTACGAACTGCAGCCGCCGGAGCACTCTGGCCCACCGGGCGTGGGCGGGCAGGATTCCACGGTGCAACATGTCCGGGTTGGTCAGGATCCAGCGGGCGTGCGCACGCACCCAGTCCCGCTCGTCGATGGGCGTGTCGCCGTCGAACAGGGCCGGCCGGATCCCTGGCAGCGCAAGCGAATCGATGGCCGACAACTGATCGACCGCCAGCGCCTTGGTCGGCGACAGATACAAGCCGCAGGCTTGTGGGTCGCTCAACAGCGAGGCAAGGACCGGCAGTTGATAGCCGAGTGACTTACCCGAGGCGGTGCCGGTCGACACGACAACGTGGCGCCCGCTGTGCGCCAGTTGGGCGGTCTCCGCCTGATGGCGCCAGGGGGCCCGGATACCTTTCCCGTCCAGCGCGGTGACCACCGACTCCGGCACCCAATCCGGCCATGGCGCAGTCGTGCCCGCCTGCCGGGGGAGGCGCTCGACATGAGTGACCGCGCCGGGGTCGCCACCGCGTCGCAGCACCGACAACAGGTCGGCTGAGCGGCGGTCGGGAAGGGTCACGTTGTCATTGTGCTGCCCAACGGCGACATCGCGGCCACGACTCGGCGACATCCGACCCGCCGATGGGCCGGCCCGTGACACGGAGCCGGCCGCGCCACGGCGACGAGCCCGCCGACGGTCAACTCGTCGTGACCGCCGAGGTGCTCGACGTCGGAGTGGTTGGGGTCGTCGGAGTGGTTGGGGGAGCCGGAGTGGGTGTGGTCGGGGTGGTCGGAGTCGGAGTGGGTGTGGTCGGAGTGGGGGTGCTCGTGGAGCTCGAGGTGGAAGTGGTCGGGCCGGTCGGGGTGCTCGGCCGCGACGTGGGGGTCGAGGTGGCCGGCAATCGCCTGGTGTAAGTCAGCGAACTGCTGGTCTTGACGCCGGACGCGCTCTGCACCGTCAGGGTGAACACGTGCTGGGCCGAGGAGCAATCGAAGTCCATCGGTACTGACGATCGGCCCTGCCCTGGGACGGTTGGCGGCAGGTCGGATTTGGTCGGCTGCGCCGAGGCGTCTCCGCCGGGAGGGTCGATCGCCAGCCACGCCGTAGTGGCGTTGCTCGAACTCCAGGTCAGCGGTATCGAGATCGTTCCGGTGCTCGACGCACAGTCGACCAGACCCCCGCTGACCGCCGCAGATCCGAACGAGCCGATGACGGGACTGGCCGCTGGAGCTACCGGCGCCGTGCTGGGTTTGTCGCTCGTCGACGAGCCGGTGGCCGAGCTCGTCGACTTGCTTTTCGACTCAGCGGCGGTGCTCAGCTGCGCGGAACTCGACACCGGCGCTCCCTGGCTGATGCTCGCGGTGCCGGCCCTGCCGCGGGTGGCCAAGTAGACGATGGTGCCGATCAGGATGACCCCGACGAGAACGGCGGCCGCGATCCACCAGGCTCGCTCCTTGGACGGACCGGCTGCGGTGGCCGCCACCGGACGCGAAGTGCCGCCCGAAACCGGTTCGCCGGCCGTCGTGGGCGTTCCGTCTGGCTCCGGCGCCGCTCCCGTTGCCGCCTCCGCTCTCGTTGCGGCAAGCGCAATCGGTGGTGGCAGTGCGCCAGTGGGCGGTAGTGCGCCGGTGTCGACGATTCCGCCCGGCAGTGCGCCTGTGGGCGGTAGTGCGCCGGTGTCGACGATTCCGCCCGGTAGTGCGCCTGTGGCCGGCAGTGCACCGGTATCGAGCGCACTTGCCGCGGCCGCAGCAGCCCCTGCCGCAGCAGCGCTGGCGGCAATAGCGCCCGCCGCAGCGCCCAGCACGGGGTCCGCGGAGGACGATCTGGTCGACGCGGCCGGCGGTGGGGCAGTAGCGAACTCGGTGATCGGAAGTCCGATCTCCCGCTGGATCTGTTGCAGCGCTTCGCCGAAAATCCTGGCGTCAGCAGGACGACCGTCCGGCGTCTTGGAGAGTCCGGCCGCCAACAGCCGCTCCAGTGCGGCCGGCACGTCCGGCCGGCCGGACGACGGAGCCGGGTCGTTCATCACCATGTTGACCAGCGCGACCAACGCAGCAGAGCTCGGCGCGTTGAACGGGGTACGTCCCGCCGTCAGGGTGAACAAGGTGGAACTGAGGCTGTAGAGGTCCGATGACACGGACGACTTTTGGCCGGCCAGCGTCTCCGGAGCAGCGTGATTGATGGTGAACGAGGCAGCGGTGATGGTGGACAGCCGTTGATCGTCGACAGCCGCGATACCGAAATCGGCCAACTCGGGCTCGCCGAAATCCGAGATCAAGATGTTCTCCGGCTTGATGTCGCGGTGCAGCACACCCGCGCTGTGGGCATAGTGCAGCGCTGCCGAGATCTTCACGCCCACCTTGAGGACGTCGGCGATCGGTAGCGGCCCGGAAGCCCGAAGCCGCTCCGACATCGAACCGCCCGAACACAGTTGCATCGCGAGATAGGGCGAACCGTCGTCGGCAAATCCCGAGTCGAACAACGTGACGATGTTCGGGTGCGTGCCGACGCGACCGTTGGTGGCGCATTCCCGCCGGAACCGGGCTCTGGTATCGGCGCCGGCCAGGTGCACGGAGAGAACCTTCAAGGCCACATCCCGCTGCACGGAGGCCTGGTGCGCTCGGTAGACGGTCGAGAAGCCGCCGCTTCCGAGCACGGACAGGTCGGTATAGCCGGGGATCTGCATGTCGGGCTCGTGCGTCCTTCCGTCCTCGTGGTCTCGTCGCGTTCGACCACCCACCGTGGGTCGTCGCGCGCACCCGGCTCATCGGTGGCCGAGGTCTGGACGCATCAGACCATCAATCAGGTAGCTCTGTGTGATCGCCATCACCTGAATCGAGTCAGTGCGTGACCGCAACATGGCCTGTAGTGATGGGTGTCGTACTGCCTGCCCTACAGTGATCACACTCACGCCGGGATTCCCGGCGTTTTATGTCTGTCGACCAGCGCCGGTCCACACCATGGCACGGTGCCGAGCCAAAAAATGCGCCCATCGCGCAGTGGATCAGGAGCGGTATGAACGACTTGTCATTGGCCGAGGCCAGCTCATCGCTGGCCCTGACCGGTACCGATCGCACCATCGTGCTTGCGGTCGGCATCGTGGCGATCATCGCCCTGGTCATTTCCTTCATCCTGCGGGCAGGTGTGCTGGCCGCAGGCAAGGGCAGCGAGAAGATGCAGGAGATCTCGGCGGCCGTGCAGGAAGGCGCGGCCGCCTACCTCACCCGGCAGTTCAAGACGTTGAGCGTCTTCGTCGTCATCGTCTTCCTGCTGCTGTTCGTCCTGCCGGCCGACTCCACCGGTGAACGCGTGGGCCGCAGCATCTTCTTCCTGATCGGTGCCGGTTTCTCGGCCGCCATCGGTTACACGGGAATGTGGCTGGCCACCAGGGCCAACGTGCGGGTCGCCGCCGCCGCCAACGGTGAGAGCCGCGAGCGGGCGATGCAGATCGCCTTCCGCACCGGCGGTTCGGTCGGCCTGGCCACCACCGGTCTGGGCCTGCTCGGCGCGTCGATCGTGGTGTTCTCCTACGTCGGCGAGGCGCCGACGGTGTTGGAGGGTTTCGGCTTCGGGGCCGCCCTGCTGGCCATGTTCATGAGGGTGGGTGGCGGCATCTTCACCAAGGCCGCCGATGTCGGCGCCGACCTGGTCGGCAAGGTCGAGCAGGGCATCCCGGAGGATGATCCCCGCAACGCCGCCACGATTGCCGACAACGTCGGTGACAACGTCGGTGACTGCGCCGGCATGGCCGCCGACCTGTTCGAGTCCTACGCGGTGACGTTGGTCGCCTCGCTGATCCTGGGCGGCGCCGCCTTCGGCAACAAGGGCCTGGTCTTTCCCCTCATCGTCCCGGCCATCGGCATCCTGACTGCCATCATCGGCGTCTACATCACCAAGGCCCGGCCCACCGAGAGCGGCCTGAAGACCATCAACCGGTCGTTCTACATCTCCGCCGGCATTTCCGCGGTGCTCTGCACCGTCGCGGCCCTGGTGTACCTGCCGAAGACGTTCGCCAAGTTGGACGTTGGTCCCACCATCAGCGCCCTGCCCGGCAATCCGGCCGTCATCGCCGTCATCGCCGTGATCATCGGCATCGTGCTCGCCGTGGTCATCCTGCAGCTGACCGGCTACTTCACCGACACCCACACCGCGCCGACGCAGGGCGTAGCCCGCAACTCGCTGACCGGCGCGGCCACCGTCCTGCTGGCCGGCCTGTCCGTCGGCTTCGAGTCTGCGGTCTACACGGCCCTGGTGATCGCTGCGGCGGTCTACGGAGCGTTCCTGCTGTCCGGCTCGCTGGCGGTCGCCCTGTTCGCCATCGCGCTGGCCGGTTGCGGGCTGCTGACCACGGTCGGCGTCATCGTGGCCATGGACACCTTCGGCCCGATCTCGGACAACGCCCAGGGCGTGGCCGAGATGAGTGGCGAGGTGTCCGAGGAGGGCGCGAAGATCCTCACCGACCTGGACGCCGTCGGCAACACCACCAAGGCCATCACCAAGGGCATCGCGATCGCTACCGCGGTCCTCGCGGCAACTGCGCTTTTCGGCTCCTACTCCAACGCCATCACCAAGGCGCTCAGCACGGCCGGCCAGGCGGCCAGCGAAGGTGTCGCAGCACTGGCGGGGGCGACCAACAACGCCAGATCGTTCGTCACCGCGGTCATCTCGCCTGGAACCCTGGTCGGCATGCTGATCGGCGCCTCGGTGGTGTTCATGTTCTCCGGTCTGGCCATCAACGCGGTGTCGAGGGCTGCCGGCGCCGTCGTCCGCGAGGTGCGTCGCCAGTTCCGCGAGATCCCGGGGATCATGGAAGGCACCAACAAGCCGGAGTACGGCAAGGTCGTCGACATCGTGACCCGTGACTCACTGCGGGAGCTGGCCACCCCGGGACTGCTGGCGGTACTGGCCCCGATCGCGGTCGGCTTCGGGCTCGGAATCGGCCCGCTCGCCGGGTACCTGGCCGGCACCATCGCCACCGGCACGCTGATGGCCGTGTTCCTGGCCAACTCCGGCGGTTCGTGGGACAACGCGAAGAAGCTGGTCGAGGACGGCAACTACGGCGGCAAGGGTTCGCCCGCGCACGAGGCGACGATCATCGGTGACACCGTCGGCGACCCGTTCAAGGACACCGCCGGCCCGGCCATCAACCCGCTGCTCAAGGTGATGAATCTGGTCGCCCTGCTGATCGCGCCCGCCGTCGTCGCGCTGAGCATCGGCGACGACAAGAACACCGGCCTGCGGATTGCCATCTCGCTGGTCGCCCTGATCGTGATCGTCGGCGCAATCGTCGTTTCCAAGCGCCGCCAGTCGGTTCTGCAGGACTGACGTACCAGAGTTTCAGCGACACTCGATGCCGAGCGGGCCGCTTCCACCGAACTGGTGGAGACGGCCCGTTCGGCGTGTCGGGTAGCCCGTTGGCGTGGTTTATAACGAGCAGGAGCGTGACTGTAGGAAAACCGTGCGGGTTTGCAGTGGGGCTTGTTAGCTTTAGCTCGAACACGCTTTGCGGGGCTTCGTTGTGGGCTGGGCCAGAACCCTCCCGACGGGCCGACACCACGTCGGGATCTCGATATCGTCACGGCATCCGTGAAAGGGGAATGCATGAAGCGCACCAGCAGCCTGGTTGCTGCACTGACGGGGGCGGCACTGCTCATCGCCAGTTGCAGTTCGACCAGCGGCACGGCCACTCCGGGCAGCAGTACCTCGTCATCGGCCGCGGCGGCGCCCAGCTCGGTGTCGAGTGCCGCCTCGAGCGCGTCCTCCAGCGTCGCTTCCAGCGAGGAGTCGACCAGCGCACCGGCGCCGTCGGAGAGCAGCGGGCCGGTGAGCAGCCAATCGGCCGACTCGTCGGTCTCGGAGTCAGTCCCGGACACCACGGTGGGTAACGAATCCGGCGGACTCGACGCCCAGAGTGCCGCGTGGTTCACGGCTTTCTGCGGGGGACTCGCGCCGGTGCTGACGGCGTCCGGCTCGCTGCAAACGCTCGGATCCAGCGCGGGTTCGGATCCGACCGCAGCCATCAAGAAGCTGGTCGCCCTGTTCGCGGCGCTCGGCACTTCGATGACCAAGACGGCTGCCACGCTCAAGACCCTGCCGCCGCCGACCTTCGAGGGTGGTGACGCCTTCGCGACGAAGGTGGTGACCGCATTCGGGTCGGCGGGTCCGGCCATCACCGACGAAGCCAAGAAAATCGCCGCAGATCCGTCCACCCTGACCTCGTCCATGGGCGGGCTGACGGACTCCATGACCAAGGCGGTCGCCCCCCTCGAGGAGCTGGGATCGCTCAAGTTGACTCCGGCCACGCAGAACGCAATCGAGAATCTGCCGGCTTGCGCCAAGGTCAAGTCGCTCTCCGGCGGCTGACCGACCGCGTCTCATCGCCAACTGAAAATGGCCGGTCGGCACTGCTCACTGCGAGCGGTGCCGGCCGGTTTCCAGGTCCACGACAACCAGCCTGTGCCAAGCGAGTGGACGAGCCCACTAACGTGACGTGCTGTGTCCCAGCTCTCGTTCTTTTCCGCCGACCTGACGCCGCCCCGCGTCGAGGACCTGGGCGGGCTGCTGGCCGCGCACGGCCAGATCTCCCGAAGTGGAGCGGGCGCCCGGTTGTCCATCCTGCTGGCCGATGAATGGCGCGCGAAAGCTCTACTGCGGGAGTTCCGGGTGCGGGATGTCGAAGCACAGATCGTGCCGGTCGCCGAGGCGGTCTCGGCCGGGCTGGTGGACGCCGAGTCGATGGCAGCGGGCCCGTTCGACCACCAGACTGCCTTTCCGACCGGATCAGGTGTCCTGCTGCGGAGTACCCGCTCCGCCGTACTCGACCAGCTGGCCGGAAACTGGAATCGCGGCGCGGTCAAAGCGGTGCCGCCCGGCCTGGTCGCCGATGCCGGTCTGCTGCGTTGCTGGACCCTCGCTGCCGGCCGACCCGACGAGGCCGGCTTCCTGCTCGGGATGGACCGGCACGCTCCGGACACCTACGAACCGCTGGCATCCACCTGCGCCCGCGCCGGCCTCGCGGGCGCCTTCATCGGTGCCCGAGGTGGTGGACCGGGCCTGCGCATCGTCGGGCATCGCCGCCACACCCGGTTGGTCGAATTGCTCGGTACGCGGCCACCCGAGGCGCCGGCGGATGCGTTCCCTCTTCCGGACCACTGATCACGCCTCTGACCTGAGGTTTTTCATCGCTGCGACGGCATCGCCTACGGGTCAATTGCCCCGATCGCGGCGGTTGGACGGCGCGGTTTTGGGCACACGCGCGCATTCGACTTGACAATCCATGGCATTCTGCAGTCCGACGCCGGGTTAGCCGAGTTGGGCGAATTCGTCTGCGTCCAGAGCGGTCTTCTCGCCGATGTGGCGCCTGGATCGCGCTGCTATATAGAGGAGAACGTGAACGAGCATGGCCACACGTAAGGCAACTACCCATACCGGGGTCCGCCTGGTCGTCGTCGAGTCGCCGGCCAAGGCCAAGACCATTTCGCAGTACCTGGGCGATGGCTACATCGTCGAATCTTCGGTCGGGCACATCCGCGACCTCCCACGCAACGCCGCCGATGTGCCGGCCAAGTACAAGGGCGAGAGCTGGGCCAGGCTGGGCGTCAACACCGAGAACAACTTCGAGCCCATCTACGTCGTGTCGCCGGAGAAGCGGGCGCAGGTGGCCAAGCTCAAGTCCCTGCTGGCCGGCGCCGACGAGCTGTACCTGGCAACAGACGAGGACCGCGAGGGCGAGGCCATCGCTTGGCACCTGCTGGACACGCTCAAGCCCAAGGTTCCGGTCAAGCGGATGGTCTTTCACGAGATCACCCCCGCTGCGATCAGAGCCGCTGCCGAGAGCCCGCGCGACCTGAACGACAACCTGGTCGACGCCCAGGAAACCCGCCGCATCCTTGATCGCCTCTACGGGTACGAAGTGTCGCCCGTGCTGTGGAAGAAGGTCGGCTCCAACCTGTCGGCCGGACGCGTCCAGTCGGTGGCGACCAGGATCATCGTCGAGCGGGAGCGGGCCAGGATGGCTTTCCGCTCGGGTACTTACTGGGGCATCGACGCGTTGCTGGAGCCGGGCGTCGGGACCAGGTTTTCGGCCGCGCTGAACTCGATCGACGGCCGCAGGCTCGCGTCCGGACGGGACTTTGACGAGAACACCGGCGCATTGAAAGCCAGCTCGGACGTGTTGCTGCTGGACGAGGACGGGGCTCGGACGGTCGCCGCAGCACTGGAGAACGGCGTCGCGACGGTCAGGTCGGTGGAGGAGAAGCCGTATACCCGCCGCCCGTACCCGCCGTTCATGACCTCCACCCTGCAGCAGGAGGGCGGACGCAAGCTCGGATTCTCGTCCGAACGGACGATGCGCACCGCGCAGCGCCTTTACGAGTCCGGCTACATCACCTATATGCGAACCGACTCCACCACGCTGAGCCAGACGGCGCTGGATGCGGCGCGCAGCCAGGCCCGTGAGCTCTACGGTGCCGAATACGTCCCGCCGGCACCCCGGCAGTACACCCGGAAGGTGAAGAACGCCCAGGAGGCTCACGAGGCCATCCGCCCGGCGGGGGAGACCTTCCGGACCCCGGCCCAGGTGGCCGGCGGCATGGGGGCCGATGAATTCCGGCTCTACGAGCTGATCTGGCAGCGGACGATCGCCTCGCAGATGGTCGACGCCCGTGGTCTGACGCTGTCGCTGCGAATCACCGCGCCGATCTCCGGCGCCGAGGGCTTCGGGAGCGAAGCGCTGTTCACCGCATCCGGGCGGACCATCACCTTCCCTGGATTCCTGCGGGCCTACGTCGAGACGGTCGACGCCGAGGCCGGCGGTGAGGCGGACGATGCCGAGCGTCGGTTGCCCAACCTCAAGGTCGACGAACAGCTGAACATCAACGAGCTGACCCCGGGTGGCCACTCGACCACCCCGCCGGCCAGATACACGGAGCCGTCCCTGATCAAGGCGCTGGAGGAGCTCGGCATCGGCCGACCGTCCACCTACACCTCGATCATCAGGACGATCACCGAGCGCGGGTACGCCTGGCGCAAGGGTCAGGCCCTCGTTCCGTCCTGGATCGCCTTCGCTGTCGTCGGTCTCCTGGAACAGCACTTCTCCCGGTTGGTCGACTACGACTTCACCGCCGCGATGGAAGACGAACTCGATGCCATCGCCGAGGGTCGGCTCGGCCGGACGGCCTGGCTGTCCACGTTCTACTTCGGCGGAGAGACTGGTCCGGAAGGCTCGGTGAGCCGGTCCGGGGGCCTGAAGAAGCTGGTCAGCGAGAATCTCGAGGAGATCGACGCCCGCGAGGTCAACTCGCTCCCGTTGCTGACGGACTCCCAGGGTCGGCAGATCACGGTCCGGGTCGGGCGGTACGGGCCGTACCTCGAGCGCCCGGCGTTGGTCGTCGATGGCACGCCCGAAGCCGATGCGCCGCAGTTGGAGCGGGCCAACCTCCCAGAGGATCTGGCGCCTGATGAGGTCACCGCCGAGGTTGCCGAGGCGTTGTTCGACCAGGCCGAGATCGGCGACGCCGAGTTGGGTCCGGACCCGTTGTCGGGCAACATGATCGTGGCCAAGGACGGGCGATACGGCCCGTATGTGACCGAGGTCCTGCCCGAAGATGCCCCGACCAAGGGCAAGAACGCGATCAAGCCGCGGACGGCTTCGCTGTTCAAGTCGATGTCGCTGGAGACCATCGATCTGGAGACCGCGTTGCAGTTGCTGACGCTGCCGCGGGTGGTGGGCAACGACCCGACCAGCGGCGAGGAGATCACCGCCCAGAACGGCCGCTACGGGCCATATCTGCGCAAGGGCAGCGACTCTCGCTCGATCGCAGCCGAGGAGGCGCTGTTCACCGTCACTCTCGAGGAGGCGCTGGCGCTGTACGCCCAGCCCAAGACGCGGGGGCGGCAGGCGGCCGCGGCGGCGCCTTTGCGGGAGGTCGGAGTCGACCCAGCCACTGAGAAGCCGATGGTGATCAAGGACGGCCGATTCGGCCCGTACGTCACCGATGGCGAGACGAACGCCTCGCTTCGCAAGGGCGACGAGGTCGACACCATCACCGTCGAACGGTCTGCTGAACTGCTCGCCGAGCGCCGGGCCCGCGGGCCGGCGCCCAAGCGGGTCACCAAGAAACCGGCCGCACCGAAGAAGGCCGCCACCAAGGCCTCAACGGCCAAGACCACCACCACCAAGAAGCCGGCCGCCAGAGCCGCCGGAGCGACCAAGACGGCAACCAGGGCAACGACCAGGACGCGGGCGGCAGTGAAGAAGGCCGATGACGCCGTTTGATCGTTGATGTCGCGAGGTTTAATTGCCGGTGGCTGTCGGGGGTGCGGCCTACCATCGATGGATGACCTCAGCTGGTGGGTGGGAGCCGGAGCCAGTCTTCGGCGACGCACTGGCCGGCTCCGGAGGTATGGGCGAGCCGATACAGCCGAACCTGTTCAGCATCGGCGGTCGGTCCGAAACCTTCCCCGATGCGCTGTCCGGCGTCCTCGCGGCGGGTGCGAGCGAGGCAGCAGCGGTTCCGGTCGTGGCCGTACCGGCGGTTCCGACCCGGCCGGCAACGCCGGTTCCTCGCGCTGCACCTGCACGTCCACCGTCCGAAAGGCCGCGCACCGCTCCATCGTCGTGGTCGCCGCGTCCACCCAATGGCGGCGCTCCTGCGCCCCAGCCTTGGCCGTCCCTGACCGGGCAGCAGTTCGTTCCGCGCGGTCAGCAGTTCCCACCGCCCGGGCGGCAACCACCAGCGCCGGTGGTCGCCCCGGTGTCAAGCGTCCCCACGGTTCGCCATGTGCCGGTGCCGGGGGCACCGCCTGCCAACGTGAGCCTGATCAGGCCGCCCGCCTACTTGCCACAGAGTGTCGGGATAGCGCAGATCAGAGCGGCCATGCAGCAGGCCAGGCAGGCCACCGCAGGTCGGACGAGAGCGACGGCTTCGACTACCAGGCGCACGGGCGCGGGTGTCTGGGGTGTGCTTTTCGCCCTGCTGATCGTGTTGGTCGTGACGGGCGCTGCGGAGAAGATCATCACGGCGATCTCGCACCTCCTGCAAGGCACTTGACCGGGATGGACAGGTGCCGCTGTGACGGGTGGGACAGTTGAGTAAGACGAAGGAGCCCAGCTCCGTACGGGTACTGCTGCGCATCCCGGTCTTCCGCCGCCTGTGGGCGGCCATCGCCATCTCCAGCTTCGGGGATTGGCTCGGGCTGCTGGCGACCACGGCCCTGGCCGCGTACCTCACCCAGGATTCGTCCGGGCTCGTGCAGGGTGCTGCCGTGTCCGGGGTGCTGCTGACCCGGCTGCTGCCTGACCTGATTCTCGGTCCGATCGCCGGCGCGCTCGTCGACAAGTTCGACCGGCGCAGGGTCGCCGTCATCGGCGACACGCTGGCGGGTCTGCTCTACCTGTCGATCGTGGTCGGCGGCAATCTCACCTGGTTGCTGATCGCGCAGTTCCTCGTCGAGGCGGTCGGGCTGTTCTCCAATCCCGCCAAGCAGGCGATGATGGTCAACATCGTGCCGCGTGAGCGGCTTGCGGTGGCTAATCAGCTCAACTACGTGTCGATCTACGGCATGGTGCCGGTAGCTGCCGCCGTCTTCGCGCTGCTGTCCACCGTCGCCCAGTTCTTCGGTGCGCCGGCGGCCAACGGAGCCACTGGTACGTCCGAACTGATCAGCGGTCCGACCAGTTCGATCGCTATCGACATCGCCCTGACCATCGACGCCGGCACATATTTCTTCGTCGCCGCAACGGTTCTCATCTCGCGCAACCTCATCCCGTCCTTCACCAGCGAACGCCAGGTCGGCAAGTCGATCTTCTCGCTGATCAAGGAGGGCGTCTCGTTCATCAAGAACAGCCGGGTGATGCGGGCCATCTACATCGGCATTCTCGGCGCGTTCTTCGCCGGCGGGCTGACGGCCGGCGTTGCGCAGGCCTACGTTTCCGGCCTCGGCGCCGGCAACGCCGGCTACGGCATCCTGTTCGGATCGGTGTTCACCGGCCTGGCCATCGGCATGCTGATCGGGCCGAAAGTGCTGCCGGTCGTCCCGCGCCGGATGGTGTTCACGTCTTCCATCGGCGCCGCCGGCCTGGTGCTGATCGTGATGAGCCTGCTGCAGGACTTCCTGGGCGCGACCATCGCGGCTGCCGTGATGGGATTGTTCGCGGGAATCGCCTGGATCAACGGGTTCACCATGATCGGTCACGAGGTCTCCGACGCCCTGCGTGGCCGAGTCTTCGCGTTCGTCATGTCGTCGGTCCGGTTGACCTTGTTGGCGACCATCGCCGCCGGGCCGATCATCGCCGGTGCGGTCGGCTCGCACCTGTTCGTCGTCGGAGCCTTCAGATGGTCCCTGTCCGGCGCGGCCATCGTGCTCGCCGGCGGCGGGGCGATCGCCGTCGTCGTTTCCGGCTATGCCGCCCGCCAGGTCGGCGGCGTCGGCGGCGGCTTCGTCAAACGCGTGATGCGACATCGCCGGCCTGAGAACCTGATCGACGAGTCCGAGCATCCGGGTGTGTTGCTCGCGGTCGAAGGTGCCGACCCCGTGGAGGTGGCGCGATATTCGTCGGCGATCGTGGCTCAGCTGGCCGGAGAGGGCTATCTGGTGGTCAACCGGAGCGTCGCAGGCCCGACCGCAGAGATCGGCCCGGGTCAGGATGCCCTTGATCTCGTGGTGCACCAGGTCACCGACAGCCAGGCCACAGTGCTCCGCGCCGGGGCCGATCTCGCTGACCTGGTGGCCGAGCAGATCCGGCCGGATCTGCTGGCCGGCTCGGTGGTCCTGACCAATGGCTTTGTCGACGAGCTGGTGGTCCGCTACGGCGTCCAGTCCGGGATGGGTGAGGAACGGGTGCTACGCATCGCGCAATGGGCCGTTGGGGGGCTGCGGCCGGATCTCACCATCCTGGTCGACGCGGTCGGTGTCGGAGCCGGTGAGCCGACTACGGCCGCCACGGACGCCACGGCCGATGTTCCCGGTCTGGCCGTCCGCCAGGAGGCGATCCGATTGGAGGCCCTGTCGGAAACCGAGCCTTTCGCTCTCGTCGATACGGCAGAGGAGTTGGCGGAGGATGAACTCGAAGACGAGCGCGCGGCCGATGAGCCTGCACAGGACCCGGTCTCGGCCTTCCTGGACCGGGCCTCGGCAGCGTCCGAGCGGTATCTCGTGGTGACGCCGTTGCCGACGGATTCGATGACTCTGACGGCCGAAGTGATCGAGCGGATCGCCTCGGTGCTGCGCGGCCGGTCCCCGGTTCGCGTAGAAGTCGACCCGGCTGCGCCGACGCCCGCCGATACGTCCGCCAAGGCCGACATCGAGCTGAAGCATCCTGCAGAGCCCCAGCCGGGAGGGGTTCCAGCCCGAGCTGTGCTGTCGATGGCGGCGAACGAGGAAGAGAAGTATGGGGCGGTGTCTCACCCATCGTTGTCACCCACGGCGGAACAGCTCGCGGCGCATGAACCGCACGTGTTGTCCACGGCTGACGGCCGGTCGGACGGCGGTCGATGACGACGGCCGTACCGGGGATTGATCAGGCCGGCGTCTTTGCCGATGTGATTGGCCAGCCGGATGCCGTCGGTGTGCTCCGCACTGCGGTCGCCGCCAGTCACGGCGATTCCGGCGTGCCAGTTGCGGCGATGACTCACGCTTGGTTGTTCACCGGCCCGCCTGGGTCTGGAAGATCCGTGGCCGCAAGAGCTTTCGCGGCCGCCCTCGAATGTCCGGACCGCGGTTGTGGGCATTGCGTGCACTGCCACACCGTGCTGGCCGGTACGCACGCCGACGTCCGATCTGTGGTCCCAGAAGGGTTGACCATCTCGGTGAAGGAGATGCGGGCCGTCGTGCAGCTGGCAGCTCGCAGGCCGGTGACGGGTCCTTGGCAGATCGTGCTGATCGAGGACGCCGACCGCCTCACCGAGGGAGCGTCGAACGCTTTGCTCAAATCCATCGAAGAACCGCCGCCCCGCACCGTCTTCCTGCTCTGCGCACCCTCGACCCATCCGGACGACGTCTCGGTCACCATCCGGTCGCGCTGCCGGGTGTTGTCCCTGCGGATTCCGCCGGCCGAGGCGATTGCCGAGGTGTTGATCCGACGGGACGGAATCGATCCCCAGGTGGCGCGCTGGGCGGCATCGGTGGCCGCCGGGCACGTCGGCCGAGCCAGGCGCCTGGCTCGGGACGACGAAGCCAGGGAGCAGCGCAGCCGGGTGCTGGCCCTCCCTGGGGGGTTGCGTTCAATCGGTGACGTGTTCGCCGAGGCGGGTGAGCTGCTGGCCACGGCAAAGGGCGAGGCCAAGTCTGTCGCCGACCGCCGCGACGGGGCTGAGCTCGAAGAGCTGAAGACCGCCCTTGGCGCGGGGGGAACGGGTAAGGGTGCGGTCGGAGCGGCGCGCGGCACCGCGGGCGTGGTCAAAGATCTCGAGCGTCGGCAGAAGTCGCGGGCGACGCGCACTGAGCGCGATGTCCTCGACAGGGCTCTGGTCGATCTGTCGGGGTTCTACCGCGACGTGATCGCCCGGGGCCTCGGTGCCCCCGTCCCCCTCACCAATCCGGACATGGAACGGGAGGTCGAGGTCGCCGTCGGTCGGTTCGGTGCTGTCGGCGCCCTCCGCCGCCTCGACGCGATCCTGGCCTGTCGGGAGGCCATCGAGGCCAACGTCAAACCGCAGATCGCCGTCGAGGCCATGATGATGAAGCTCTACCGCGGCTGACCCTCGCGCTTCCCCCGCGCTGATCAACTTCGACGGCGCTTGCGAAATGGTCGCCTTCTGTCCCACCCGCCCCAAATCCGCCAAGTTCGCGAGCGCATCCGTCGGCGGAGGGCGGGGTAGCGTTGTCGCTCATGGGGATGCTCTGCGCGGTCACGTTCACGGCGAACGGCCAGCTGCACTACGCCGATCCGGGGGAGATGCGGCCCGAAGTTGGCGACCACGTCCTGTTGCCCACCGATCGCGGCCCTGTGGTCGCGCAGGTGATGTGGGCGGCCGAGTATTCCTCCGAGCCCACCGATGGGTTCCCGGTCCTGCTGGGTCCGGCTGCCGCTGGTGACCTGGAGGCACAGGAATCGGTGCGGAAGGTCAAAGCCCGCACCCTGGTGGCCAGCCGGAAGTTGATCCGTGAGCACGGATTGGCCATGAAGGTGCTGGCCGTCGATCCGCAACCGGACAACAACAAGACGGTCATCTATTACTCCTCGCCGGAAACAGTCGACTTCCGCTCGCTGCTGCGGGATCTGTCGGCCACCCTCGGCTCTCGGGTGGAACTCCTGCAGCTGGCCGCGCGGGATGCCGTGCGGGTGACCGGCGCTATCGGGTCGTGCGGGCGGGACACGTGCTGCTCCACGTTCCTCAAGGACTACGAGCCGATCACTCTGGCCATGGCGCGCGACCAGGATCTGCCTGCCAACCCGATGCGGATCTCCGGGGCGTGCGGCCGCTTGATGTGTTGCCTCAAGTACGAACACCCGCTCTATCAGGACTTCAAAGCCACCACGCCCGCGGTCGGCGAGCCCGTCGATTCCCCCGCCGGACCTGGCACCGTCATCTCGCATTCGGTACCCGGCGAATCGGTGGTGATCCGGCTGGCCTCCGACGGTAGCAAGCAGGTCTGTCCCAAGGCGTCCGTCTGCAGCGCCCGCAAGGCGTACGACTCGAGGCCTCCGCGTTGAGCGGACAGCACCAGCAATCGGGATTCGAGATTCTCTGCGAGATCGAGCCGGCGACCGGTCCCGACCTGACCAGGGTGCGTAGACAGATCGCAGTACTGACCGGCGCCGTCGATCGCTTTCTGGTGCCTGACAACCACCTCGGCCGGGCCACAGTTTCGAGTATCGCTGTGGCGCAGGAGGTTGCCGCATTGGGCGGTACGGCAGTCGCGTGCGTGAACAGTCGGGACCGGAACCTGCTCGGGTTTCGTCGTGACCTGTTGACCGCCGCTGCGTACGGCGTCGATGAGTTCCTGTTCGTCCGTGGCGACGACCCGGCGGTCGGGACCCGATCCACGGACCTGACCGTCCGGCGGATGATCGACGAGGCCCACGCCTACGCGGAGCGGGACTTCAAGGTGGGCGCGACACTGCGGTGCGGCGGCGCACTGCCGGCTTGGAAGCGCGCGGCGGATTTCCTGCTGGTGCAGGTCAACTACGACGTCGAGGCGCTCCTCGCCTGGCGCGACAGCATCCAGTTCGAAGGGCGCTTGCTGGCCGGCGTGATGGTGATGGCCAGCAGTGAGATGGCGCGCCGCATCTCGTCCGACGTTCCCGAGATCAACGTGCCGGACGGCCTCATCACCGCTCTGGAGTCCGATCGGGATGCGGGGGTCGACCTGGCCGTTGACATGGTTGCCCAGGTTAGGGAGTCCGGGGCATTCGACGGTGTTCACCTGGTGCCGGTCGGCCGGTACACCCAAATCGCCGCGAAGCTTCGCGCCGCCCGCCCCCGGGCCCTTGTCGCGCGGATCAACTAGCCCCGCGATTCCTGTCGCGCGGATCAACTAGCCCCGCGCGGCTGAAGTCCGCCCGAATGTGACTGGCGTGACGCGAGTCAACGAGTTCAGCCGCGCGGGGACGGTCGGCTACTGGGCTGTCCAGCCCCCGTCCAGGGACAGCGAGGTGCCGGTCATCAGCTCCGAACCCGGACCGACCACGAACGAGACGGCGTTGGCGACCTCGTCCGGTTCCAGCAGTCGCTTGATCGCCGAGCGCGCCAGGATGATCTTCTCCAGAACCTCGTTCTCGGGCAGTCCGTGTGCCATGGCCTGGTCGGCGATCTGCTTCTCGACCAGTGGCGTGCGGACGTAACCCGGATTGACGCAGTTGCTGGTCACGCCGTGCTCGGCGCCTTCCAGAGCTGTCACCTTTGACAGCCCCTCGGTGCCGTGCTTGGCCATCACGTAGGCGCTCTTGAAGGCGGAGGCACGTAGGCCGTGGGCGGATGAGATGTGTACGACGCGCCCCCAACCACGTCCGTACATGGCGGGCATTGCCGCCCGGACCAGGAGAAACGGCGTGTGCAACATCAATCGCATCATCAACTCGAAGGTCTCGAGCGGGAACTCGTGGATGGGGGCCACATGCTGGATCCCCGCGTTGGATACGAGGATGTCGGCGTCGATGCTTAGCCGTGCCACCGCATCGGTGTCAGCGAGGTTGAGCACAAGTGCGCTGCCGCCTGCCTGCTCCGCGATGGATTTCACCGACTCGTTGACATCTACGCAGGTCACGGCGGCGCCGTCCGCCGCCAACCGGAGGGCGATCGCGGCGCCGATCCCTGACGCGGCCCCGGTGACGAAGGCAGTGCGGCCGGCAAGGGGGAGGCTCGTCATCAGTCGACCATAGATCCGGGGCGACGGTGGCGGGAACGCGCACGAGCGATGGGTCAAGACCACGCCGGGCAGCCGCTAAACTGTTCCGGTTGCCCCTTTAGCTCAGTCGGTAGAGCGTCTCACTCGTAATGAGAAGGTCTACGGTTCGATTCCGTAAAGGGGCTCGTTATCGCAGGCCAGCGGCTCCCCGGAGCTGCTGGCCTGCTGCGATTCCAGAATAAAATCCCCCAAACCCTGGTATCGATTCCAGGTTTCTGCCCAGCGACTGGGCGACGCGCAGGAGTCACCGCCGAGATCGCCCGGGCGCCTGGCCACCGAAGACGTCCGACCCGGCGCATTCACGCCGGCCGCCCTGTTCGGCGCGGAACTGGCCGAAGCCGCGGCGGCAAGATCGACGACGCTCGCAGATGACGGCGCGTCCTGTCGACTTCCCGATGACCGGCCGTGTTGCGGTAACCGACTGGCGCCCTCGAGGATTGGTCGGCAAAATCCGTCAGCTGCAGGTGTCCTCGACCGACAGGTTGACCACCGAAGTCAGCGGGATCACCGTCGGGTCGGCATTTCCTTCCACTGTCAACATGATTCGGCCGCCGTCCGCTGATGTCAGCGTTCCGCAGAAGGTCTCGGTACTGGTCTTGACCTTGAGGTAGGCGGCGGGGCCCGACGCCTGCTCCGGGGCCCACCAGGTGAACACGATGCCCAACAGCAGCAAGCCGATGGCTACGCCGACCATGCTGCGAGCCAAGGACAATTTCTTCCCGACCGTGCCGGCCAAGGCCACCTGGTAGGCGCTGACCGATGCATGCTTCTGATGAATCTGCGCCAGGGTCTGGAACTGCGGTCGCCCCCCGGCTTCGGCCTGGAGTGCCAGCCACAGACCAATGACGGCGACCACGATGCTGCCACCGACGGTAAGCGTGATGGCCAGCCGCCAGCCCCAGTCGAGCCCGTCGGTGGTGTCCCGTCCTTTGATCACGGCGCCGGCGGTGACCAGCGTGATCATCGCGGTCAGGCCGTTCCGCCAGGATTGCGCGCTGGCCCGGACGGCGGGCAGCGAACCGCTGACCAGTTTCTCGAAGGCCTTCTCCTCTCCCGGGCTCACCGGTTCCGGGCCCGAAGTCGGCCGAGGGAACTGCAGGTTCGTCACGAGAGCTTGGTATTTCGCGGCAGTTCCACCCGGAAGCTGACGCCGCACCCTGACGTACCCTTCGGAACGCCCGGATGTTCTTCGCGGCAGTTGCACCGCAGATCGACCGGCACCGGGGAATCGACCACCTGACCGCCGCCCTCCCCCCAGATCGATCTGGTCGTATCGGTCAGGACAGCGGTCAGCGTCGGCCGCTCGTCGATGTCGTGCGCGCACCGCGGACAGGGGCCCCAGATGTGCGCGGACAGCACGTCATCGGTGTCGTACAGCCGAGCATGCAAAGTGCCGTTCTGCAACATCTGCCAGGCCTGCTCTGTCCACTTGAAAGCGGCTGACGGAGAGTACTGCTCCGCCGACCCGCCGGGGAGCGTCGAGTCGGGAGTTTCGGCGGACGACATGACGACCTCCACGGCAGGACAGAATTATCGAAAACTCTCCGAGCCTAACCCTGCCGAAGTAGCCTCCGATGATGGCACCAGCAGGTCCGGCCCGTGAGGCTCCGCTATCCGCGCACGCGACCATTTCCGCGGTGGCTGCGGTGCAGCAGCGGGTGGCCACATTTCTGCTGGGCGACTCGACGGCCATATCGGCGGGCCGGCCAATCGAGGGTGAAACTGTCCTGACCCACGAAATCATGCGGCAGGTCGACGCGCAGGAGGATGTCGATCTCCAGGCGGCCGCTGCACTGATCTGGGCGGCTTGGTGCCGGAGCCACACTTTGGTGTCGGGTGCCGGGCCGAACCTGGTGATCCCCCTCGCCGATCTGGTCGGTGCGCTCCTGCCTGATGTGCTTCCTCCGCAGTTGGTCGCGACCATGGCAGCCGTACGCAGTGATGATTCTGGTGTTCTCGGGGCCACATCCTGGGATTCGCCGGACACGGGCTATTTGCTCGACGACGAGGGTGATATCTCCCTCGATCGGATCGATATCGAGATCGGATTCCATGAGCTGGCTTTCCTGACGCTGCCGAATCCGGCTGATTGGGAGGGTATCTCGCGGAATCGGCCGACGCAGTTGCCTGGGTTGTTCTACGCCGCCGGCCGGACCCAGCTCATCCGCTGTCAACTCGACAACGGCGCGCCGCATCTGGACGCGGCGATATCCGCGCTACGGAGCTGCGCGGACATCAGCCAGGAGATGCCGCTCGTGCATCGACCGGCCACCATGGTCCTGTTGACAGCACTGCAGACCCGCCTGCACTCGACCGGGCAGGTGAGGGACGCGAGCGAACTCCTGGACCGCGGCGAGGCATTGCTGGGCCTCGGGCTCGACTCCACGCAGGCACTGGATCTGTTGCCCGCCTTGACACGCACCGCCGAGGCCAAACTGCGAACCACGGCTGACGCGAATGATTTGGATCAGCTGATCCGCCTGGCGCAGAGCTGGCTGGATCTGGAGCCGCCCGATTCAGTCACCCGGCGGGATGCCCTGCAACACTTGGCAACTGCCCTGGCGTCGTCGGCTTACGACTTGGGAACGATCGAGCAGATCGACGTCGCCTTGACCGCACAACTGGAGCTGTTGGCCTGCACCCCGGCGCACCACCCGGATCGGTCGAGGGCGGACTTCATGTACGCATCGCTGTTGACCCTGCGGTACGACCTCGAGCCTGCACCGGAGGACCTGGACGCGGCCATCGCCATCACCCGCCAGGCCGTTGCGGCGACCAGCAATGCCGATTCGGATGCCAGCTTGCTGCTCATGCATGGTCGCCTCACCGGAATGCGTTACGAAATATCGAATTCCGAGCTCGATGCAGACGAGTCGGTCGAGAGTCTGACGGCCGCAGTTGAACTCACCGACCCGACGGACGAGGCCTATCCAGGCACCTTGAGCCTGCTGGTGATGATCCTGGGACACCGGTTCGGGCAGCAAGGCGCGGCCGACGATCTGCAGCTGGCGGCGCGATACGGGGCCATGCTCCTGGTGGCACCTGAAATCGATCGCGCCGACGCCGCGACCTCGGCACTGAGGAGCCTGCAGAACGATGTCCTGCGCCGACAATCCGATTCCGTCGACCCCCAGGTGCTGGATACGGCAGTGGAGTCCTTCCGCTCGCTGGCATTGACGGCCGACCCGGCCTCCGACGTTGGCATGCTGGCTCTCACGGTGTGCGCAAACATGCTCATGATGCGTTGGCAGACCACGAGCGATTCCGCAGATCTCGACGAGGTCATCGAGCTCGGGCGCCGAGCGCCGAGTGAGCCGACCGGGGATCCGCACTGGTGGCGGCTGCGCAGCAGTATGTGCGGCGGACTGCGGGCCCGATACGAGACCAGCGGTAACCAAGATGATCTCGATGAGGCGCTCGCGCTCAGTAGTGCCGGGACAGAAGCGGCAGAGCCGCTCGACCCGGCAGTCGTACCGCTGCTGGCCGATCGCACCTCGGCGCTCCGGCTGCGGTATCAACTCTTCGGCGACGTCGATGATCTGGCCGCTTCCATCTCCACCGGGCGCCGGGGGCTGGCGGTCGCGGACGCCGAGCCGGCGGACCTGATCACGCTGCAGGCCTACTTGGCCAATTCCTTGGCCAGGTCCTTCGACGTGAGTGCCGATGCCAGTGCCCTCGACGAAGCGGTCGCACTCATCGAGGCCTCGTGCGCAGACGTCGACGACGCCGCTGCGTCTCAATACCTGAGTGCCCTTGCCGACATTTTGGAGCAGCGATTCGTGGCCCTCGGCCAGCAGTCGGATCTCGACAGAGCAGTGGTGACGGCCCGGCAGGCGGTGGCGTTGTCCAAGGACAATGCCGGCGGCGACGCCCTCAGTGGGTTGGCGGCGAAACTACGTGCGCGGTACCAGGTGGACCAACAGCTCGACGATCTACAGGAGGTCATCTCCCTCTATCGCCGTGTCCTGGACGTCATCAGTCCGCAGAACATCCGCCGGGTTGACGAGGTCAGCAATCTGGGCCTGGCACTTGGCGAGCGGTACCAACGGCTGAGCGATCCGGCCGATCTGGCCGAGTCCATCGCGCTGGCCGAGCGGGCGTTGGCTCTGATCCCCGCGGACCATCGGCAGCGGGCCTGGTTCCTGGTCGACCTCGCGGGCGCCAGACATCGGGGCGCCTTCGGCTCGAACGATCCAGCTGTACTTGACCAGGTGATCGAGCTCTACCAGGAGGCGATCGAGCTGACCGACCCGCGCGACCAGGCAGTCGCGTGGCGTATGTGCAACCTGTCCAATGCGCTGCGAGATCGCTTCAGCCGCAGCGGCGAACAGATCGACATCGACCGAGCTGTCGACATCGCCCGATCCGCGTTGACCCACCTTCGCCCGAACGATCCACTGCGGGCCAAGATCCAACTGACCGAGGGATTTGCGCTCTCCGTCCGGTACGCGGCCGGCCACCGCCTCGATGACGCACGCGATTGCCTCCGGGTGAACCGGGAGGTGGCCTTGTTGGTCACCAACACCCCGGCAGATCGAGTGCGCGCCGCGGCCGGCTGGGGGCACCGGGCGGCCGACTGCGATGACGATGCGGAGGCGTTGCGCGCCTTCAGCTTGGCCATCGAGATACTGCCCCGGCTGGCGTGGCATGGTTTGGACCGGGCCACCAGGGAGATGGGGTTGTCGGAATGGGCCGGACTGGGGGCCAACGCCGCCACCTTTGCGGTCCGATGCGGACGGCCAGAGCTTGCCGTCGAGTTACTGGAACAGGGTCGCTCGGTGCTGTGGACCGAGTTGGCACAACTGCGCACCGATCTCGCCACGATTGCCGAGTTGGCGCCCGGCCTCGCCGAGGACCTCGCTGCCGCCGGCCGCATCCTCCAGACGCCGATCGATCGGAACGAACACGCGCCGGGCGCGACTGAACATTGGACCGACAGTCAGCTCGCTCTCGATGCTCGGCGGGACGCGGCCCGCGCCTGGGACCGCGGCGTCGCACAGATCCGTCTTCGCCCGGGCTGGGAGAATTTTCTCCGACCCACCCCGTTCGCCGAGTTGAGTCGGGCCGCGACGGGCGGTCCTATCGTCATGCTGACCGTGAGTCCCTGGGGTGCCATGGCTCTCATCGTCACCACCGCCGGCGTACAGGTGGTCGAGTTCACCGGGCTGACCCAGGTCGAACTGGTGGCCAAAGCCAACGAGTTTCTTGGGATCCAACAGCGGATGGGACAGCCGGAAGAAGGGTTCCTGCAACGGGAACGGGACCGGCACGCCTTTCTCGATCTCTTGGGCTGGCTCTGGGATGTCGTTGCGGCACCTGTCCTGTCGGCGCTGGAGCTCGAGCCTGACGAGGTCAGGCCACGGATCTGGTGGTGCCTCACCGGAGCGTTCACGGTGCTTCCTCTGCACGCAGCCGGCCACCACCCCAGGTTCGCCGATGACCGCCAAGATCTGATGAGATCCGTTCCAGATCAGATCGTCTCGTCGCTGGTGACGACTTTGGCGGGCTTGAGTCGGGTTCGCGACCGACCGCCGGAGACCGGCGTCGAGTCCTTGCTGGCCATTGGTGTCCCGGAAGTCGACGAGCTGCCGGAACTGCCGGAGTTGACCGCCGTCGACGACGAGCTGGACGTGCTAGCCGGATTTTTCCCGCCGGACACCGGCAACGCCTATGTGGTGCGGGGACAAGCCACTCGCGAGTCGGTCCGGCAGCTGCTGCCGCAACACCCGTGGGTGCACTTCTCCTGTCACGGCGCCCAGCATCCGACCAGTCCGTCGGACAGCGGGTTCTTCCTCTTCGACGACATGCTGACGGTAGCCGACATCGCAGAACTTCATCTGCCGCGCACCGAGTTTGCCTTCCTCTCCGCCTGTGAGACGGCCACCGGCGGGGTCGAACTGCTGGACGAATCGATCCATCTGGCCGGCTCCATGCATGCGCTGGGCTATCGGCACGTGATTGCGACAATGTGGTCCATCGCTGACGCCTCCGCACCGCTGGTAGCGGCCGAGGTATATCGCAACCTATCGACCGGGTCGGGTCTGTGCGCCGACAATTCCGCCCGGGCCCTGGCGTCGGCGGTCCGGCTGCTCCGTGAGCTGGCGCCCGAACAACCGCTGCTCTGGGCGCCGTACGTGCACATCGGTTCCTGAATTCTCAGGACTCATCGGGAAGGGATCGAGCTGCGGCCAGCGGGCCAGGTCGTTGATCTCCCGGTCTACTACCGCGGTCACCGTCTTGAACGGCACGTCCTGGTGTGCCACTTTTCGAATTATCTGGCTCACTCTGTTCGAATTATCTGCCAGGCCAGGCCAGGCCAGGCCAGGCCGGTCATGCGCCGACGACCAGGACATCGCGGGCGGCTTCGACAGGGTCGGGAGCGATGGTGTCAAGATTGTCGATGGTCATGATGCGGGCGACCTCGTTCATCAGGCGTTCGACGAGTCGGAAGTTGCCGCCGGTGATGCGGACGATCGTGACGACGGATTCGGTGTCGCTGGGTCGGTGGGGTTCGTAGGTGATGCCGAGTTCCTGCCAGTACCGAGCCCGGTCCAGGGCGCATGTCCAGCCCGAAGCACGCTGCAAGCGCTGCCAGCCGGCCGCTCCGCCCCTACCGCCCGACATTCGTATCAGAATAAAGGGCCGCCACCCGGTGACAGCATCGGAAAACTGAGGTAAAGTGTATGGCTGTCTGATACTCATCAACCCGCTTTGGAGGCGCCGTGGCTTTCAACAACGTAGGCCATTTCTGGCTGGCGAACGGCGCAAGTACGTGGGTCACGATACGCGTGGGAGATAAAGGCGCCCAATGGATAATGGCGCATCCCCAGCCCTTTGATACCTTTCCTACCCCTTCGGGTACGACCCAGGCCGACTGACGGATCTGCGGATCGTTAAGGCTCTGAGCCAGTAGATCGGCTGTGTTTGATAGTCATCACACAGCGTGAATTGTTTTGACGAAATGAGCTGCGAAAGGACAATCAGATGGCCACCGTGGGTTTTATGGGTCCATTCCCACAGACAGCGGCCCTCGCGCCGAACCAGAGCGCCTGGGTTGACTTCGGCGAATCAACCGGCTTCAAGAATTGCGCGCTCTCTGTTACCGCGACTCCGCTGGCCCCGGGAGATGGCGGCGCGGGTCAACCGCTCGTGTTGAAAGTGGACGACGTGAACGTGTCAGCGATCCCGGCCGGCCTTGGCGGTGGCTACCTCTACCACGCGGGATGCAATGTGACTAACACGGGGAAAACACCTGTACGAGAGTGGTCCGTTCTCGTAGGTGTCATTCGCCCATGAACGACCGGTATTGACGACTTCATCGGCAAAGGTATCCTCGTCGTTGCTGGTATTCCGAGTGGCCTGCTGGAACGGCCCCAAGTGGGCTGTCGCGCCGCTTATGGCCTCGGACAGTGCACGTGACCGCGGAATGGTCCCCACCGATCTCTCATTGAAGAGATCGTGATCTTGGTCGTGGGAGGCCGCGGATCAAGTTTTCGTTCACCGTCGGACATTCGATTTACGGACGTCTGGCCCCGCGGGTGGAGGACGCTCAACCCGGCTCATGTTGGCGTCACATCCGGTAGGGGCAGCGAATTGGTTGTTCAAAGGAGTCGGTCGAGGCGTTCTCGGGCACCGCCCCGTCTAGATGCAGGACTTCAATAGATGGCGCTTGTCCTCTGGGCGAGATCGTCGCGGGATCCGAATCAGCTAGACGGTGCTGGTTCCAGACCTGACTCGGTGACGGCGTCGACGGGTGCGGATGACTGCGGCGGAGTGGGCGCGCTCGGTGCCGGGCTCTCGGCCGGGGATGGTGACCCTGCGGAAGTGACCGGCGGCGCGACCGAGCTAACCGACGTATCAGTGCAGCTCGCACGGTTCGGATTGTCTGGCACCGAACACATCTGGTAGCCCCGCAGTTCCACGATCTGCTTCCACTTCGCGACCGACCCGTCGCGCGGAGTGGACTGGCCGTCGGCAGCGACACACACCGCGTCAACGACCGTATGGCATGTTTCCTCAAGCGAGACAACCAGCGATGCTATGGCGACGTCGCCGGCATCGCTAATTGTCCCTGGGTCAAAGCTCACGTCGACCTCGCATTGGTCGGATCCGTCGGAAGGCTCTGAACCGACGCACGTTTGACCCCTCAGGGAGAAGCCGGACGTTTGTGGCTGAACCTGAATGTCGGTCACAATGACTGTCTGCGGACCGGTCGGCAGCGTCCAAGTAGAGAATCCGTTCATGGCGGAGGTCGAGCTGTCCGGAAATGCTTGAACAGACTTACCGGAATCGGCTTTGACCCAGTTGCCGGCATCGCTCCCGGAGAAGTTGTAGCCCAGCTGGGGACCATTCACTGTGATCGTGGACTGAGCATCGCCGCCGTTCTCATTCCCGTCCTGTCCGCCCTCCTCGGGTGGGACCGATGGTCGTCCTTCGGGGGATAGGGGCCCGTTCCCGCCGTTCGCTTGGCCAGCGGGCGCCGGCGTGGTGCCCGCTGGCGAGCCCGATTTCTCGTTGCCGCACCCGCCAACGGCAAGGGCGATGGCGGTGGCAACGACGAAGACTGGAAATCGACGACCCATCATCGTTCACTCTCCTTCGTGTGGTGGCGCACAGTTGACTTGAGGATCGAGCGAACCGTCCTGATACCTCCCTGAACGAGATCGTTGCTGCCCTGCCCAATACCGTGAGCTCGATCTATGCGGGCGTCTGCATGGCGAGGGTTCGGCTCAACGGCGAACGCGGGACCAGCAGGGCAAGACGCAGATGGTCGCCAAAGTCGCGGCTCTGCTCGCCGACAGGCCGTGCGAGCACGTAGACCGAGGACCTGTACGACATCACCCACTAGGGCTGGCGCGCCCGCCGCCGCGACCTGGTCGCCGAGCTCGAACGAATCCTCGGTCGGGGGCTGCGCGGCGGGGCCGGCGCACCCGGCGCCTCATGCAAGGGATGAGTCAACTGGCGATTCGATGCTCACCTTCGGGTGGTCTATGACCGGCTGGTGAGCCGTCGCGGCCGGGGCCGGGGGTATCGTCGTGATCTCGTTGCTTTTAGTGTGACCCGGTTCCGTCTGGCCATTCATGGCATCGGCGGATCGGGATAGCTTTCCATCAGTCGCCGGTGCCGAGATTGTTGTCGGCTGTGTTGGGGAGCCACCCTCCGAACCGGGTTCCGTTGGGCGCCATCATCGGCACAGTGAACGAAGATCGGGTGAATTTCCAAATGCCTCCGCCCCATGGGCTCGAGACGAGAATTTTGTCGTGTCCGTCCTCCGTCGAAATCGCCGACCGGACCGAACGAATTATCCGCCGAGTTGAGTGGCCAACCCCGAAGCGGGTCCCGCGGCGGGAGCATCGGCGCGGTCATGCTGGCGCCGGCCAACTTCCAGACCCCGACCCCCCACGGACTGGTCACCAGGTCCTGGACACTTCGGGTGCCGTCGAAAGTCCGGCCCGGGCCGGTCGGCGGGGCACGGTGAAGTCGGCCGTGATCCCGGAAGACCCGGTCGACGGTCCAGAAGTCGCCCGGGGCCCCATGCCGAAGCGGGCAAAGGCTCGCCAGGCCTGATACTCCACGCTGCGCCGGACGTTCCCACTCCAACGTTGCGCCCCTGGCCTTGTTGACCGGCGCCGAGATGATGCCATCGCCTGCCTGCAGCAAAGTGGGGTTGGCCGGAGTCAACTTCAAACCGTCGACCACCAATTGGATCGCCAGCGGCGGACCGATCCTCCTGTTCAATTCCATCAGGGTCGCACACCAGATCCGCCGTTGTTGTGCACCTCCGTATAACGGCCGGTACCGAGCAAACCGACATTGTCCGGAAATTTCGAGTCATACGGGAATCCGCGGATTCCGGCCGTATTGTTGAGCAGCCAAGTCCCAAGCACCACGGTGTTGTTGACGGTGCAGGTGACATAGTCGCTCCAGCCCTCACCCATCCCGCCGGACTGCGCCGCGTCCAGGGTGTGAGCGTTCGCCTGACCACCGACGAGCCGATTGGAAAGTCCATAGATGAACTCGTGGAAGACCACGCTCGAGTCCAACGCCGTGTGCCGGTTCGTGCTGGTCACCAAGCCCTCGTTCATCGTCGGGGCGGTGCCGTCGGCCGGGTGCACATATTGGCCGTGCCCTGTACGGCGCCCGGCCAGAGAACGCATCCACCCGATCGTTGTCGACCCCGCCGGCGGTGCCGTTCCCTACCTGAAAGTTGCCGTCGGCTTCCCGGAACCCGAGCAGGTAAAGGAAATCGTGCATGAAATTGCAGAAGAAGAACGAATTGACCCGCAACTGGTCGTTGCCGGTAGTGTTCGTCGGGTCGAAAGTCATCACCGAGTTGACGATGCTCCCTGCGACCGTTCCGCCATTGGCCAGATGCACGCGCACATTGTCGCCCTCGCTCTGATTGACGGTGACCCAATCGGTGCGCGGGAACGGTGCGGGCAATCCGGGCGGGGTGGTATCGGATAGGAGTTCAAGGGCAGCGGAAAGTCTCTGAATTGCCGATTCGTTCCTGCATCCGGGAAAACACGTCCCCGCGAGCCGCCACACCGGCGGTCAATTCGTGGCTGTACAGGATCTGCCCGTCGTGGGCATCGACGATGACCCGAAAATGTCTCCCGCCCGCCGGTAGTCCGATGACCACTTCCCACCCCAGCCGCAGATCGTCGCCGGCCCCGACCCACATGAGCTGAACATGTAGAGGATCGGCGAACGGCGGGGCGCTGACCGTAGTGTGCTTCTCGGGTCGTAGCCGGCCCGAGATCACGGTGCGGGGGCGATGGCGCCGACGTGCTCGAGCGCCGCTGCGATCAGGTCGCCGTCGACGACCGATGCGCCAAAGGAGACGACGGTCGTCGGGGTGCCGTCCACCTGGTCGACTGCGCTGACTGCGACCCGATGATCCCCGCTGCGTTGATTGCTGACCCGCTCGGCCGCGAGTTGGCTCGCGGCTGGGTGCCAGCCTGGGGCCGGAAGCAAACAAGTCGTTCCGAATGTCGAACTCACGAGGCATGAGGTTTCCTCTCGGCTGGAAGGCATCACCTCGGACCGTCCGGTTGGTATTGGTGTGCCCGGTAACGACGGCGGCGCGCCCCTGCGCGCCGCCGGGTACCGTGCCGATGCCGACGTGCTCGTCGTCCCGGGCGATCCCAGCAGGTCGCGCAGTCAGTCCGCCAGTCGGGACAGTGCCGGCCGCATCCGCTCGCTCACCTCTGTCTGCGCCGAGGCCGCGAGGTCGCCGGCGCCGCCCGAGAGCGCGACGGGCAGCACATCGTCAGCGATCGGGCGGCCGAGGCAGCCGTCCAGTTGATCGATCGCCCGCAGCACGCTGCACCGGGGCGGGACGCGGCCACGCCCGGGCCGCCGAGATAGCGGGACAACAGAGCGTCGGAACGGGCGCTGTCCACCAGCCAGGTCAGCACCTCCATGTCGACCGTTGCCGACTCGTCCAATCCGGAGCGATCGGCGCCCGCGATCTCTGCGGCGAGGGCGGCTAGGGCGGCCGCCGACCCAGCCGCGCTCAGGTCGCCCAACAGGTCGTCGAAGTCGGTGATCCCGAGCAGCGCGGCGTTCAGCGGGTCGGCTACGTGCTGGAAACGGTGCACAGTACATAATGAGCGGGATCGAGAAGGGGCGGCGGAATGGTAGGGAGTTCTCAGGCCGCTGACCGGGAGGGGGTCACCGACGGGACCGTGCCGGGCACGAGGTCAGGGCGAAAGGCTGTGCAGTCCAGGGTGTTCTCGCATTCCTCGTTGGCCGCGTCCGCTACGGACTGGATCGCCGACCGGATCCTGTCCGGGGGCATCCTGCCGGGGGAGAGGGTGACAGAGAATGGACTCGCGGACCTGATGGGCATCAGCCGGTCGCCGGTTCGAGAGGCCTTGCGCGAGTTGTCCAGGGGTGGGCTGATCAACATACAGCCGCGCCGCGGGGCGTTCGTCGCGGAGTTGGACGGGCGGCACGCGGCCGACCTGTACGTCTGCCGGCTGATATTGGAACCGCAATGTGTCGCCCAGTCGGTTGCAGCGATGGACGACCAGCTGCGAGCCGAGCTCGACCGGATGTTCACGACGATGCGGCGCACCGTCGACGAGCGTGACCCAGCCGGGTATGTGTCGGCGCTGAAGGCTTACAACTGGGCACTGCTCAACGGCTGCCCGAACCGTACGCTGTTCGGCTTCGCCGAGACATCGTGGCGGAGCTCGCTGCGCTACTGGGACCTACTGATGCGCGGGTCGGCCAACTATCTGCCGCAGTCGTTGCGGCGCAACCGCACCGTCCACACCGCGGTCCGGACCGGTGACCGGGCCAGCGCGGAGATCGCCGAGACCGCAGTGCTGGAATATGGACGGGACCAACTCGCCAAGCTGCTAAGGCGGTATCGACCGGCGGCCATGTCGGACGGTATCGAAGGGTCGGTTCGATCATTCGGTCCAACCAACGGTGTCCCCCCGCGGCCGCCGGAGATGGACAGCACGAGATGAAACCGCAGACCCTGACTGTGACCCTGCCGGAGGGTGCCGTCGAGATCGACTACGTCGACGTCGTGGGGCAACGCGCCGGTGTACACCTGACGGTGATCGCTGGTATCCACGGCACCGAGTACACCTCGATCGCCGCGGCCCGGGAGTTCGCCGCGGGGCTCGACGCGGCCGGCATCGCCGGCCGGGTGACGGTGGTGCCGATCGTGAACGTCCATGCATTCTGGGCGCGGACCCCTTTCGTGGTGCCTGACGACGGGCGAAACCTGAACCGCAGCTTTCCCGGCGATCCGGCGGGGAGCGCCGCGGAGGTGATCGCCGATGTGGTCACCGCGAAGTTCATCCGGGGGTCGGACTACCTGCTGGACCTACATGCCGGCGACCTGCCCGAAGCGCTGGAACCCTTTGCGCTGTACGACGAGTCGCCGGTGGAGGCGAAGTCCCGCGAACTCGCGCTTGCTTACGGCCTCGGACATGTGGTGCGGCAGTCCCGCGCCGGGCGGACCGTCGGCGGCAGCACGTCGGCGACGGCGGCGGACCTCGGGATCCCGTCGATCACCGCAGAGTCGGGGCAAAACGGGATCCTCGACCGTCCGTCCGTGGAGCGCCACCTGCGCGGCCTGGCCGGGGTGTGCCGGTTTCTCGGCATCATCGCCGGCCCGCCGCCGGAACCGGCCTCGCCGATCGAACACGAGGGCTGGCTATGGCTTCGCGCCGAGCACGCCGGGTGGTGGCAGCCGGCGATCGAGGTCGGCGCCGAGGTGGCCGAAGGGGATCTGCTAGGCACCGTCAGCCCGATCCTCGGCGGCGCGACCACCGAAATCCGGGCGCCAGGGGCCGGAGTACCGCTGTTCATCACCAGCAGCCCGGCCGTCGGAGACGACGGCCTGTTGATGGGTCTGGCCCTGGCCCGCGGCACCCACTAGAAGGACCCACCAGAAGGACTCGGAAGGCGGACGGTCCAACGCGGTTGCATGACATGAACTGGCAGGCAGTGGCGGCCCATATCGAGCAAAGCGTCCTGGTCTACGGGCACTACGACTGCAGCCCACCGGCTCACGGCAGCAGGGCGACCTTGATCGCGGTGCGCTGGTCCATCGCCGCGTAGCCCTGCGGGGTCTCTTCCAGCGGGAGGGTTAGGTCAAACACTGGTGACGGGTCAAGGCCGTCCTCCAGGACCCGGCGGAGCAGGTCGGGCAGGTAGGCACGGACGGGGGCGATCCCCGCCCGGACGCCGAGGTTGCGGCCGACAAGCGGCATGGTCGGGATGGTGGGGGCGGTGTGCGGAACGCCTACCGCGCCGACCTGGCCGCCGTCCCGGACGATGGCGATCGACGTCTCCCACGATTGCGGGGTGCCGACGGCTTCGACCACGTGCGGGGCGCCGCGTCCGTCCGTCAACTCCAGGACGGCCTCCGAGGCGTCGTCACCGCGGCCCGGTACGATTTCCGCGGCACCGAACTGCCGGCCGACCGCTTGCCGGGAGGGGTTGCGGCTCAAAAGGATCACCCGCTCGGCGCCGAGCACCGCGGTGGCGCCCAGCACCGCGCACAGCCCCACGGCGCCGTCGCCGACCACCGCGACCGTCGATCCGGGCGTCACGCCGGCCATCGTGGCTCCGTGCAGGCCGGTGGCCATCACGTCCGTCAGGGTGAGCAGCTTCAGCAGGGCTTGGGCGTCGTAGGCGGAAACACCGCCGGGGGCGACCACCAGGTTGGCGTCGGCATAGGGCACCCGGACCATTTCGCCCTGACCGCCGTCGTGCCCAGGCCCGCCGAACCCGCCGCCGTTGGGGCAGGAGGTGTAGAGGCCGTCCCGGCAGGCCGGGCAGGTGCCGTCGCCGTAGCTGAACGGCGCGATCACCAGATCGCCGAGCGCGACGGTGCCGACCTCGGCGCCGGTCTCGACGACCTCGCCGATGAACTCGTGCCCGAGCCGGGAGTGCGCGGCCCGCTTGAACGCGTCGCGGTAGGCCCATAGGTCCGACCCACACACACAGGATCTGACCACCCTCACCACGGCGTCGGTGGGCTGCTGGATCTGCGGGTCCGGAACCTCCTCCATCACCACGTGTCCCGCTTCCAGGTAGACGGCTGCGCGCATTTAGATGTGTCCCTTCGGTGTTCGATAATTCAGATCGTGGGGGCCAAAGCGGCCTCGGCGGCCGCAGCCGCCCGGAGCAGCGCGACGTCTTGACCGACGCCGGCCGCGAGTTGCAGACCGACAGGCAGGCCGCCGGCGGTAGTGCCACACGGAACCGTCACGGCGGGCTGGCCGGTGACGTTGTACGGACCGGTGAAGATCCCTTCGATCTCCCCGTCGGGGGTGTCGATGGGCGGGGTGTCGACCGGTGCGGGGTAGGGCACGACGGGTCCGACCAGAAAGTCGACCCCGTCCAGCAGCGCCGCGGCTCTGGGAAGCACGTCGGCCCGACGGGCCACCGCCGCGTCCCGCCGGTCCGGACTCGCGTTGCCGGCCGTACGGAACAGCCGCAGCGTGGGCGCGCCGAAGTGCTCGGGGCCGGTCTCGACGGCCGGTCCGTGCACTTCCCAGGCCTCCACCAGCAGGATGTCCTCCAGACAGGCAGCGGCCTCATCGAGCACAACGCTGTCCCGGTCGGCCAGGACCGCGCCAGCGGACTCCATGCGGCGTAAGGCCTCCCGGGTGATCTCGGCCACCTCGAGATCCAGCCTTGGGTCGTCCAGCTGGCCGCGCAGTACCCCGAGTCGGAGCCCCCGCAGGGGGGTCGGGGTGAGCTCGTACGGTTCGCCGGTGAGTGCCGCCATCACCCTCGCTGCCGTCGTTACGGTGTCGGTCAGCACGCCCAGGTGGTCGAGGGTAGGGGACAGGGCCGTGACCCCGGACAGGTCCAGCAAGCCGTGGCTCGGCTTGAACCCGACGACGCCGCAGTACGCGGCCGGGATCCGGATCGAGCCGCCGGTGTCGGTACCGAGCGCCGCCGGACACACCCCGGCGCCGACCAGTGCCGCGGAACCGCCGCTCGAGCCGCCGGCGGTGCGGTCCGGGCGGACCGGGTTGCGTGCCTCGGGGAGGTCAGGGTGTGGCGCCCCCGCTGCGTACTCCAGGAGGGACGCCAAGGCGAACACATCGGCGCCCGCGGCCCGCAACGCCTCGATCACCGGGGCGTCGGCCCGCGCCGGCGCCCCGGCCATGTCGATCGGGTTGCCGTTGCCGCGCGGACTTCCGGCCACATCGATGATGTCCTTGACGGCCACCGGCAGGCCGTGCAGCGGCCCGGCGGTAGCCCGGGCCGGTGCCGGCAGCGCCGCGACCACCGCCGACAGCGGAACGCCCAGCCGGTAGAGCCGTTCATAGGCAGCTAGGAGGTCGAGGTTGGCCACCTCGCACACCCGATCGCCCCGCTCGATGGCCCGGATCAGCGCCCCGATCTGGTGGGTGAGCGGGCCGGCCAGCACATCGATCTGCTCCGCGACCTCGGTCGGGCGGTGCCGAACGGCGAGGTCGCGGTAGATGCCGCTGTGCGACTTCGCGCTGCCCCGGTTGAACGTCACCAGGCGCTGCAGCGATCCCTCCAAGTCGTCCGGTTCGAAGCCGTCGAAGCCCAGCGGTGGCACCGGCGCCTGGGCGAGCACCTCCCTGGCCACGGCGAGCATCAGCGGCCGGTACTCGGGACGCTCCAACGAGTCCGCAATCGACAGGTCGGACACCGCGCCGGCGAACAGCATGGCGCCGTAGGCCTCCTTGGCCCACAGGTATCCGAAGATGGCGTCGGTCGGGACGGCGTAGGGCAACGCGCCGGCGATCTGACGCAGCCGCTCGGTGTCCGAGCCGTCGAGTTCGCCGATCCGGAACGTCCCGACGTTGCCCTGCATGATCACCCCGGGCTTGAGGTAATCGGCGCCGAAGTTCACGAAGCACACCAACAGGTTTTCCGCGCCGACCGCCGCGGACAGCACATCGAACGTTAGGCCGTTCTGCATCGAGACGACAGTGGTGTCGGGTGCGAGCCGGCCGCGCAGCAGCTGCGCGACCGACGCCGTGTGGTGGGTCTTCACCGATACCAGCACCACACCGAAGAGCTGCTCCGGCAGCCCCTCCGGGGTCACCGCCGCAGCCCGGACGGTGAAGTCCTCCACTGGGCCGGAGATGTGCAAGCCGTCGGAGTTGATCGCCGCGACGTGCGCCGGGTCGGCGTCGCAGAACAGCACGTCGTGGCCGGCGCGCCGCAGGTGCGCCCCGACGGTGCCGCCTATCGCGCCGCAACCGATGACGGTGAACTTCATGACGTCCTCCCGGTTCGTTCCTGCCCCGTCGCCTGACGGTAGTGGGTGTCCATGGCGGCGGAGATGTCGGTGGGCGTCCCGGTCCTGATCGCCTTCAGCAGTTCCAGATGACGGGCGCATTGGTGGGCCCGGTGCCGCTGATCCCCGACCGGATGGCGGGAATCAGCGGCCCGCTTTCCGGTGGGTGATGGGTCTGATTGGTTGACAATCTAACGCCGGATCAGCGGCAGGTGGTGTCTCGCTCCGCACTGTCGGCGGGCCAACCGTGCGCCGACCGAATGGTTGCTGTGCTCGAAAGTCCAACTCGCGGAAAGTGAAACCTGAACGTAACGCGCCGGTCGCAGCGTAGGAACTCAGGGGTCCTTGACTTGGGTCTCGAGATCGGTGCACTGTATACAACCTGCAACCAACCGGCCTCGACCAACTTGGCTTGGTTCAACAGTCCACCGGGCGCCTGCGAGCGCACCGCCCACTGCATGAGGGAGTTACCCAATGGCCCCTGCCCCTAACGGCCCGGACTTCGGCGCGAACAGCCGCGACGAGGCCATGGCCCGACACGAGTTGACCCGCCGCGCGGTGCTGCGCTACGGGCTCGCCGGGGTCGGCACCCTGGGCGCGTCGGCCTTGCTCGCGGCCTGTGGGAGCAGCAGCAACAGTGCGGCTAGCAGCACCCCTGCCACCTCCGCCGGGGCGGCCGGCACCTCAGCGGTGAGTTCGTCGGCTGGCGTCGGCTCCTCGACAGCGGGCAGCAGTGCGGCCGGCTCCGGCTCCGCTGCGGCGACGGCCGTTACCGGCAAGCCGGGCGGCACGATCAACCTGGTCCGAGCGCAGGACGCCATCGGATTCGACAAGACGATGGTCTTCTCCAATGCTTCGATCTGGGTCTATGTCAACTTCTGGGAGACGCTGACGGTGGGCAGCGCCGATGGCACCAAGGTCGAGCCCTGGCTCGCCGAGTCGTGGGACCAGTCCGACGACAAACTGACCTGGACATTCCACCTGAAGGACGGCGTCAAGTTCTCGGACGGCACCCCGATGACCTCTGCCGACGTGAAGTTCTCCCTCGACGAGGCGAGCACCACCAAGGGTGGCTGGGAGTTCATCAACTCAGCCTTCGAAGCCATCAGCACCCCGGATGACAAGACCGTGGTGATCAAGACCAAGTACCCGTGGGCGCCGCTGCTGGCCGACCTCGCCTGCCCGAGCAACGGGATCCTGCCGAACAAGTACCAGGGCAAGGCAAAGGCGGCGTTCTACACCGCACCGGTAGGTACCGGGCCCTTCATGTGGGACACCTGGAGCAAGGGCAAGAGCATCAAGCTGAAGAAGAACCCGAACTACTGGCGCAAGGACTCCACCGGGCAGCAGCTGCCGTACCTGGACTCGGTGACCTGGACCGTCGTCCCCGACGACAACACCAGGGGGCTGCAGATCAAGGGTGGTCAGGCCCAGGTCAACGAGAACCCGCCGTACTCGAGCCTCGACCAGTTCAAGGACGACCCGGCGGCCGCGGTGGTGCTCTTCCCGTCCACCCGCACCGACTACATCCTGATGAACGAGAAGCGAGCCTTCTTCGCCGACGTGAACGTACGGCGGGCGGTCTCTTACGCGATCGACCGTGAGGGCCTGAACAAGACCCTGCTGTACGGCCACGGCACCCCTGCGAACTCGCTGTTGATGCCGACCGTCCCGTACTACGACAAGGACACCCCCGGCCAGACCTTCGACATGGACAAGGCCAAGGCGGCCCTGGCGGCATCCAAGTTCGCGAGCGGCTTCACCTGCACGTACTCCGCCAGTTCCGGGGACTCGACCGACGCAGCGGTCGCCCAGGTGCTGCAGGCCGCACTGCAGGAACTCGGGATCACCATGAAGATCACCAACGTGGACCCGAGCGCTCTGCACGACGCCCAGTCCGCGTTGAACTACGACATCAGCCACTCCTACTGGACGATGGACATTGCCGACCCGGACGAACTGGTGCAGTTCGCGGTGCTGCCGGAGGGCGGCGGACACTCCTTCAATACCAACTACAACAGTCCCGAGGCCCAGAAGTTGGCCAAGCAGGCGCAGCAGCAGTTCGACCACACCGAGCGGCAGGCGACCTACACCAAGCTGCAGACGCTGCTCGCCAACGACGCCTTCCTGCCGGCGCTGTACTACCAGCCGCTGCCCTATGTGGTGGCCAAGAATGTGCAGGGCTTTTCCGTAAAGCCGACCGGTTTGTACGACTTCGGGGTCGTCAGCCTGACCTCGTGAACCCGTCAGCTGGCACCATGATGAGCACATGACAGTGAGCGAGTCTGATCCGTGAACTACCTGTTGTACATCGTTCGCCGCCTGGTCACGCTGATCCCTGTGCTGTTCGGGATCAGCCTGGTGGTGTTCATGCTCCTCCACCTGATCCCCGGTGATCCCGCGGTGACGTTGCTCGGCACGCACGTCACCCCGGAGGCGGTGGCCGCGCTGCACGAGCAGATGGGGCTGGACAAGCCACTGTGGCAGCAGTATCTGTCCTTCCTGGGCAATGCGCTGCACGGGGACTTCGGCACCTCCTATCAGTACACCGGAGTTCCGGTGACGGAGTTGATCGGCGAGAACCTGCAGCCCACGCTCTGGCTGATCGTGGCCGGCGCGTTGTTCTCGGTGATCATCTGTGTGCCGCTGGCGATGTGGTCGGCGAGCAAGCCGAACAGCGTTCCGGACAATGCGATCAGAACGATCCCGCTGATCGGGATCGGTATGCCCTCGTTCTGGCTGGGGATCATGCTGATCTTGCTGTTCGCGTTGAAGATCCCACTGTTCCCCGTGTCCGGGTTCGGCACGGGCTTTTTCGGGCACCTGCACTCGATCGTGTTGCCGGCCCTGACGGTCGCGCTGATCCTCGTCCCGATCCTGATCCGCAGCCTGCGGGCCAGCCTGCTCGAGGTGTTGCAGAGCGACTACATCGTGACTGCTCGGAGCAAGGGCCTGACGAACTCCCGGGTGCTGTACGGCCACGCGCTGCGGAACGCTTCGGTCGCCTCCATCACCGTGCTTGGAGTCAACATCGCCTACCTGATCGGCTCGACAGTGGTCATCGAGAAGGTGTTCGCGCTCAACGGGGTCGGTTACCAGATGCTGACCGGGATCCTGCAGCGCGACTTTCCCGTGGTGCAGGCGATCACGCTGCTGTTCGCGATCATGGTGGTGGTCGTCAACCTGTTGACCGATCTCGCCCACGCCGGTCTCGATCCCCGGGTGAGGTTGTCATGAGCACCGACTCGGCCTTCGCGTTCCCGGGCCGCAGCGTCGAACTTGTTCCGGCTCGGCGGCGCAAGATACGGGCCAACATCCCGCTGATCGCCGGCTTGATCATGTTCGGGTTGATGGTGGCGGCCGCGGTCTTCGCCCCGTTGCTGACCCCGTGGGACCCGCTACACCAGGACATCCTGCACGCCAGGCTGCCACCGTTCTCACCCGACCACCTGCTGGGCACCGACACGCTGGGCCGGGATGTGTTGTCCCGCTTGCTCTACGGCGCCCGGGTGGACCTCAAGATCGGCGTATTGGCGGTCGTCACACCGTTCGTGGTGGGCACCGCGTTGGGACTGCTTGCCGGGTGGCGCGGGGGATGGACCGACACCGTGCTGATGCGCACGGTGGACGTGGTCGTGGCGTTTCCGTTCTACGTGCTGGTGATCTCGCTGGTGTTCGTCCTCGGCGCCGGCACCACCAGCATCTACCTGGCGATCTCGCTTGTCGGCTGGGTGGCCTACTGCCGGATCGTCCGCGGCCAGGTACTGGTGGCCAAGGAACAGGAGTACGCGCTGGCGGCGCAGGCCAGCGGGCTGCCCACCGGCCGCATCCTGTTCCGGCACTTGCTGCCGAACGTGGTGCTGCAGGCGATCATCTACTCGATGAGCGACATCGTGCTCACCATCCTGGCGATCGTCACGCTGTCCTACCTCGGCCTCGGCGTGCCGCCGCCAACGCCCGACTGGGGGACGATGATCGCCGACGGGCAGGACTACCTGACCACCCAGTGGTACCTGACCACCATCCCCGGCCTGTGCGTGGTCTGGGTAGGGATCTCCCTCGCCCTGGTCGCCGACGGCCTGGTCCAGCAGTTCAACCGCCGATGAATACGCCGCTGCTCGAAGTCACCGATCTCCGGGTGGAGATCCCGGTGCCGCACGGAAATCTCCAGGCGGTGCGCGAGGTGACGCTTCGCTTGGACGCCGGTGAGTCGGTCGGCCTGGTGGGTGAATCCGGATCGGGCAAGAGCATCACCCTGCGCGCCCTGCTCGGGCTGCTCCCGGCCCCGGCCCGGATCGTCGGTGGCTCGATCCTGTTGGATGGCATGGACGTCACCGGCCTGCCTGCGAAGCGTCGGCAGAAGGTGCTCACCGACGCGATGGGCATGGTGTTCCAGGACTCGCTCACCGCCCTGAACCCGGTGATGCGGGTGGGGGAGCAGATCGCGGAGGGCCCCCGTCGCAAGTTCGGCCGATCCCGCAGCGAGGCGCAGGCGCGCGCCGTCGAGTTGATGGACAAGGTTGGCATCCCCGATCCGGCGCGCCGCTATCGCGCCTACCCGCACGAACTGTCCGGCGGGATGCGGCAACGCATCTGCATTGCCATCGCCTTGTCCACCGAACCCCGGCTGCTCCTGGCGGACGAGCCGACCACCGCGCTGGACGTAACCATCCAGGCACAGGTACTCGACGTGATGGACACGCTACGGAGGGACGCCGACCTTTCGATGATCCTGGTCAGTCACGACCTGGCGGTGATCAGCCAGACCTGCACCCGGGTCTACGTGATGTATGCAGGGCGGGTGGTCGAGTCGGCCGAGATCGGCAACCTGCTGCGGGATCCGCGGCACCCCTACACGTTCGCCCTGCTGCGTTCGGTGCCCGATCCCGACGCCCCCGTCCACCGGCTGCTGACCATTCCGGGTCAGCCACCCGATCTCACCGACGTGCCGCGTGGGTGCAGCTTCGCGCCGCGCTGCCCGTTCGCGATCGACGCCTGCACCGCGGAGGAGCCCGACCCGCCGCTGGTGCTGTTGCCGCCGGGCGCCGACCACTCCTCGGCGTGCATCCGCTGGCAGACGGCCGGTGACTGGGATGCGATCGAAGCACAGTCCATCGGTTCCACGGGGGGCTCCGCATGACGACGCCAACGCCGGCTGTCGCCCCCGTCGCTGGCGCCCCGGGTGTCGAGGTGCTCGGCGCCACCGGTCTTTTCCAGCACTTCAGCGCGGCGCGCAACTGGACCGACCGGATGCGCCGGGTCGAGGTTCCGGCGGTGAAGGCCGTCGACGGGGTCGACCTGTCGCTGCTCCAGGGAGAGACGCTGGGCCTGGTCGGCGAATCTGGATGCGGGAAGTCGACGTTGAGCCGGTGCTTGATGGGACTGCTGAAACCGACCGCCGGCGAGATCCGCTATCGAGGCGTGGCGGTGCAGGATCGGCCGACGCCAGCCCAGCGTCGCACCACCCAGATGGTGTTCCAGGACCCCTACAGTTCACTGAACCCACGCATGACCGTCGGCCAGACGCTCGGAGAACTGCTGCGCTACCACGACATCGTGCCGCGCAACCGGGTCGCGGAGCGAATCAGGGAGTTGCTCGTCCTGGTCGGACTGCCGCCCGAGGCGGCGGGCCGGACGCCCCGCCAGTTCAGCGGCGGTCAGCGGCAGCGGGTCGGGATCGCGCGGGCGCTCGCCCTCGAGCCGACGGTGCTGATCGCCGACGAACCCGTCTCCGCGCTCGACGTCTCGGTCCAGGCGACGATCATCAATTTGCTGCTCGACCTGAAGGACAGCCTTGGCCTTTCGATGATCTTCGTGTCGCACAACATGGCCGTGGTCCGCCAGGTGAGTGACCGGATCGCGGTGATGTATCGCGGTCGAATCATCGAAACGGGCCCCGCCGCAGGCCTTTTCGTCGACCCCGTGCATCCGTACACCAAGTTGCTGCTCGGCAGTGTGCCGAGGATGTTGACCTCCGTGCACGCGGCCGCGGCGGAGGGCACAGCAGATCCGCTTGCGGTGGTCGACGGCGAACCGGCGGCCGACCAGTCGCCGTTTGCCGCCCATCTGGTGGAGGGTGAGGGTGCCGGTTGCCGATTCCGTCCGCGCTGCCCCGTCGCGATCGCCCAATGCGCGACTGAGCCGGGACTGCTTGCCTTGCCGGACGTCCCGGACCGCTGGGCCGCCTGCTGGCACGCCCTGGAACGACCCACCTTCTCTTCGACCGCCGCGGAGGTGTCGCGGTGACCGCGCCCGTGATCATCATCGGCAGTGAACGCAGCGAGGTAGGGCTCCCGGCCGGCTTCGCCATCCTGGCGGCGGGCGGTTCCGCGCTCGACGCCGTCGAAGCGGCGCTGCGCGCCTGCGAGGACAACCTCGCTGACCATTACGTCGGGACCGGCGGGCTGCCGAACGCGCGCGGCGAGGTGGAGTTGGACGCCTCGGTGATGGTCGGGTCGACCAGGGCGTTCGGCGCCGTCGCCGCGGTGAAGAACTATCCCAACCCGATTTCGATCGCCCGGGCCGTCCTGGAGCGGCTTCCGCAGCACGTGCTGCTGGTCGGCGAAGGGGCCGAACTGTTCGCCTCCGAGTGCGGGTTCGAGCAGGCCGACCTGATCACGGATACCTCGAGAGCCGCGTGGCGGGCGGCGCTCTCGCCCAGCGACGAGGCTGTCGAGGGCGAGAACACCGCCACCAGTCCTGGTGACGAGGCCTACCGGCTGGTCGCGCTGGATTTGGTCCGGCGGATGGCGCCGCACGAGGGGCCGTGGGGCACCATCAACGTCATCGCGCTCGACCGGTCGGGAGAGATGGTCGTCGGTGTGTCGACCAGCGGCTACCCGTTCAAGTACCCGGGCCGGGTCGGTGACTCCGCCGTCGCCGGCGCCGGGAACTACTGCGACCTGCGCCATGGTGGTGCGGCCTGTACCGGCCGGGGTGAGCTGGCCATCAGGGCCACCGGCGCCAGGCGCATCGTGGAGCGGCTGGCCGCCGGGGACGACCCGGATGTCGCCTGCGCCGCCATGTTGGCGGACGCCGCCGCGCTGCCCGACGATTTCAGGGCCGAGCTGCGAGCTTTGGCACTGACCCCCGACGGCCGGCACGGCGGCGCGGCGGGCCAGCCCGGATCGACCTATTCGGTGATCGAGCAGAGCGACCCGCAGGTGCGATTCCTGCCGCGTCGCGTGGTGAGCGGAAAGGACTGAGGGAAACGATGAAGGTCTTCATCTCCTCCGACATGGAGGGCACGGCGGGGGTCGTCGGATTGGTCGCAGTGCCTGCCCGACGCGGGCGGCGACTATGCCTACTACCGCGGGCTGCTGCAGGCCGAGGTGAACGCGGCGATCGAGGGCGCGCTATCCGCCGGTGCGGATGAGTTCCTGGTCAACGACTCCCACTCCAAGATGATCAACCTGCGGCCGGACACGTTGGCCGGGAACGCCCGCTACCTGTCCGGCCGGCACAAGCCCCTGTACATGATGCAGGGGCTGGACTCCTCGTTCGACGCGATCTTCTTCGTCAGCTACCACGGGTCGATGTCGGCGAGCGCGCCGCTGTCCCACACCTACAACCCTCGGGCCATCGCCGAGGTGTCGCTGAACGGCGTGGTGGTCGGAGAGTCCGGGATCAACGCGCTGGTCGCCCTCGGCCACGGGGTGCCGATCGTGCTGATCACCGGCGACGATGTGACCGGCGAGGAGGCCGCCCGGGTGTCGCCAGGCGTGCACCGGGCCGTGGTCAAGACGGCAGTGTCCCGGTTCGCGGCCGACAGCCTGCATCCCACGCAGGCCTGCGAGCTGATCCGCACGCAGGCGCAGGAGGCGATGCGGTCGTTGGCTGACGCCACCCCGCCGGCGATCGAACTGCCGGCGACCCTGCAGGTGACGTTCCGAAACGCGGACATCGCCGACATGGCGACCTGGATCGTCGGAGTGGAGCGCGGGCCCGGCACCACGGTCACGATGACCGACGACGACCCGATCGCGCTGTTCCGGCGGTTCATCTGCGCCGTGGTGCTGACCCGAGACATCGCGGAGTAGCGCCTCGCCGCACGGGATTCCCAAACGGCTCCGGCGTGGCCTTGGGTCGGCGACTGCCGTGGTGCGCGGGGCGGTGTCGGCGCTGACGAGAGGCGTGCTACGGGAACCGACGGCTTGACGTACCTCAAGTTCGCACACGACCCGCCCATATCGTTCATCAACAGCGCTGCCGGTGCGTCAGCGCACCGTGCCGGGCCTCGAGCTTCCCGAAGTCAGCAGCCGGGGGATCTGGACATGGTGTTCCCAGCGGGCCATCCGTTGGATCGCCTGCTGGCCCATTTCGTTGAACACGCACTCCACCAGGCTCTCCAGGAGTACGACGACGCCGGCCACCGAGTCGAATGGCACGCCGTCGACGAAGACCGGGAGCACCACGTCAGCGAGTTGCGCGCTCGGCGACAGTTCGTGGTCGGTCACCACGATCAGATCTGCGCCCTGCGCCTTGGCCAGCGCGGCGATTCGCCGGGCCGACTCCTCATAGCGCCGGAAGTCGAAGATGACGACCAGGCCGCCCTTTCGCAGATCCAGGTATTTCGCCACGTCGCCCGCTAACGGGTCACGGGTGAATTCGACGCCCGCGATGATCTGCTCCAGTTGCCCGGCGAACAGTGCCGCCAGATGCCGAGTGAAATGGCCGCCGGTGACCAGCGTCCGCCGCGGAGGTGCGGACAGCAACCGCACGGCGGCATCAACCTCGGGCTGGGGGACGGTGCGGACCAGTTGCTCCGCCACGCCGATCCGTTGGTCCGCGGCGGCGGTGAAATCGGTTGGTGCGGCGCGTTCTGCCCTGCTGCGCGACGCTCGTTCCACCGGACTGGTTGCGGCGCGGGTGATCTCGTCACGCAATCGCTGCTGAAAATCGCGATAGCTGCCAAAACCGAGCCGGGCCAGGAATCGCAGCACCGTCGGGGTCGAGGTGCCCGCGGCATTTGCCAGGGATGCCGCCGATCCCAGGCCGGCGGCCGGATAGTCGACCAGGAGTACTCGCGCGCAGCGTTTCTCGGCCGGTGAGAGATCGTCGACCCGGGCCGCCACCACCTCCCGGATGTCATCCATACCCGGGAGCCTAGCGACGGCGGGCGCGTGGGCGTCCGGTTGTGAACGGTCAGGGACCATCGGCCCGGCCGGCGAGGTCTCGGGCGCCGCGGAGCACCGCTTCGTCGACCATCTCGCCGTCGAACACGAACGCGGCGTTGCTGTGGTCCCCTGCCGCTTGCAGCAGCCGCCTGGCCCGCTCCACGGCCTCGGCGGTCGGAGCCAGCAGCCGGTGCACCACCTCGACCTGCCGTGGATGGATGCAGGCTCGTCCCACGAAGCCGAGGTCGGAAAGCGGAGCGTCGTCGCCGCGAAATTCTCCAGGTCGGTCAATTCGGAGCTCACCGGGGCCGGGGGCGGCGCGAGCCCGGCGACGCGACTGGCCAGCACCACCATGACCCGCACGGCGTCGAGTTCGTCGCCGCGCCGGGCCGTCATGCCCAGGTCGGCGGCGAGGTCGATCTCGCCCAGGTGCAGCCAGCACACGGCCGGGGCGGCCGCGATCTCGCGCAACCGGTCGACCCCGGCGGCGGACTCGACCAGCGGGGCCAGCCGCAGCCGCGGCGCGAGCCGGTGCGCGAGCGTCACCTCCCGCGCCGATTCGGTCTTGGGCAAGCACAACCCGTCGAGGGCCGGGCAGGAGGCGAGGCGGTTGACCTCCTCCGACGCCCCCCGGTTCACCCGGACCCACAGTTGCGGTCCCCGCGCCGGCGCCCGGCCGGAGAGCCAGCTCGTGACCGCGTCGAGGGCCAACTCCTTGCGGTCCGCGCCGACGGCGTCCTCGAGATCGAGGATCACCGCATCGGCCCCGCTGTCCGCGGCCCGGTCGAATCGGTCCGGCCGGTCGCCCGGGACGTAGAGGTGGGTGCGCAGCGTCGCCGCGGCTTAACCACGCCACGTTCCCGAGCGCCAGAGGGCGTCCAACCGCAGGCAGCGGGCCATCTCGTTGCCGACCGTCATCAATCCCTCGTTGACCCCCATGCCCGGCTTGGCCAGCAGCTGTGCGGCGCCGACGGCCAGCCCGACGTGCGTGGTGGCGCGCGCCGAGATGTCGGTCTCCGCGCAGGTGCCGCCGAGCACCACCCCGATCCCGTGCGCCGTGCAATCCAGCGCCGCCTCGATCGTGTTGGTGAGGGAGCCCAGGTCGGGTGTCTTGACCTGGATGAAGTCGGCGGCGCCGGCCACACAGAAGGCCGCGATGTCGTCGGCGGTGTTCGCCCATTCGTCGGCCACGATGCGCAGCGTGGATCCCGCGGCGGCCAGCCGGGACCGGATGCCGATGAAGGCATCGATCTGGCCCCTGCGGCTGCCGGCGTCGATGGGGTGTTCGATCCGGATCGGGTGCCGGCCGGCGGCTCGCTCGAGCCGCAGGAGGATCTCGACCGTGCCGTCGAGGTCCCCGCCCGCGGCGGCGCCGACGAGTCCGTAGACGTCGAAGTGCAGGTCAGGAGCGTAGTCCGGGGCGCCGGTGGCATCGATCCGGTCGGCCACCCAGCGCACGTACGACTCGAGTTCCCGGCCGCCCTCGCCGACGAGCGCCGGAGTGTTGATGAGCCCGTGCGGCAGCACGCCGGCGCGCTTCATCACCATCGTGTCGACGTTGGTGCGCCGATCCTCGCCGCTCTGGGCATACAGCGGCAGCGGGCGCAACGGGGTCAGGATTCCCCACTCCTGCTGGACGATCCGGGCCATCTGCCGTGTCCGGCGGCGTGCGCGGCCGCGGCCAGCAGCGCCTGCGAGATCCCGTAGGCCCCGGCCAGCGGACCGTCTAGCATCTCCTGGCAGAGCTGCTGCGCCTCCGCGTCCGCCTTCCGGTAGCGGTCGACCGGGAGTCCGCGCAACCTCGGGCCCACCCGGGTTTCGATGGCGGCGGCCAGTTCCCGCGCCTGCAACCGCGGCTCACGGCCGGCGACCCCGGCGTACTGCACGGTCGCGCAGTCCCCAACGATGACGGCGCCGTCGGTGAGCTGCAGCAACACCGAGACGGCCTCGGCCGGCTCGCGGACGTGGGTGAAGCCCGGCGTGAGCGGATCACCGAGGTAGCGCACGCCCTCGCGACCGGCCCCGGCCGCGATCGCGGCCTGGTCGTCGAAGAAGTACCCACCGGCCACCGGTACCGCAGCGACGTCCGAGATGGCGAGTCCGCTGGTCATGCCTGCTCCTCGAGGTGTGCGGTGCCGCGCATGGTGACGACGCAGGCGCTGCGGCCGGTCAGGGCCACGCCACCGTCGACCGGACCGGCGGACAGCTCGTAGTCGGCAGTGTCGAACGCCGGAGCCGTCGCCCGGTATCCGAAGTCGCTGATCTCCTCCTCGGGAAGGTGTCGGCCGGCCAGGTCGGCCAACAGGGTCGCCTGCAGCGGCCCGTGGACCAGCAGTCCCGGATAGCCCTCGACGTCGCGCGCGTATTCGCGGTCGTAATGGATGCGGTGGGCGTTGTAGGTGATCGCGGAATAGCGGAACAACAGCGTTCGGTCGATGCGGCGGGTCACCAGCCAGGGCCGCGAGGGCTCAGCGGGCCGTGCCGGCCCCGCCGGGGGCTCCGGACGGCCGGGGCGCGGCCGTCGGCCCAGCCGGCTCCCGATAGCACGATCGTGTCGTTCTGCCACACCCAGCCGTTCGGACCGGTGATGAGGTGACGTACTCCGACGAACACCATCTCGCCCGAGCGCCCGTGCTTGACGTCGACCGCGACGACCCGCGAGACCCGGTGCAGCGCATCGCCGACCAGCAACGCACCGCCGCGGCGGATCCGGCTGCCGGCGAACATCCGCTGCCGGCCCGACATCGGCGGCAGGAACTCGCCGGTGTGCGGGTGGCCGTCGGGAGCACAGGTCGGCCTGCGGGCACTGTTCCCGGAATGCGGCCAGGTGCCACAGGATCGGCAGCGCCGGCGGCGGGTCGCCGGGGCGGTCGAGCAGGTGGTGCAGGTTGGTGACAGCGCTGGCTTCGACGACGTCGTGCGCCTCCTGGACGGTGGCGCGCCACGACCCGTAGGACACGGCCGGCTGCTCGAGCCATACCCGGTCCGGTCCGGCACCCGAATCGCGCCGGGCGCCCGCGGTGCGCGAACCGCTCGAGCCCCCGCGGTGCCGGGGCGCCCGAAACTGCTGGCGCACCAACCGCTAACCCACCGGGCCGCTCTTCCTGGGGTCGGGGTGGAGCCGAACGCGCCGGCACCGCGGACTCGCTCCAGGTCCGCCGGCGAATAGCCGAGCAATTCGGTCAGGACCTCCTCGGTGTGCTCACCCCGGCGCGGTGCGCGCAGCGGCGGCGCGCTCGCGGCTCCCACCCGCACCGGGGAGGCGATCGTGCGGATCGTCCCGTAGCGCGGGTGCTCCGCCTCGACCACCAGACCGCGAGCACTCACCTGTGGGTCGTCGAACGCGGCCGCGACCGAGCGGACCGGGCCGCTGGGCACCGCCGCGGCGCGCAGCCGCTCGTCCCAGTCGGCGCTGGTGCGCCCCAGCATGACCTCCTCGAGGATCGCCATCAGCTCGACGCTGTGGCGCTGGCGGTCGGCCAGGGTGGCGAACCGGGGATCCTCGGCCAGATGGGGCTGCTCGATCACGACGGTGAACCGCTGCCAGAACTTCTCCTTCGGCGCGGCGACCACGATCCAGCCGTCGGCGGTCTCGAACGCCTGGAACGGCACGATCGACGGATGGGCGGAGTGGCGCATCCGTCGGGCTTCGAAGCCGGCGTTGAGGTGCCACACCCCCGGATAGGTCAGCATCGCCATCGCGGTGTCGAAAAGGCTGACGTCGCAGTCGGTTCCGATCCCGTCGCGGCGCGCGCCCATGATCCCGGCCAGCAGCGCGAGGGCTGCGACGTAGCCGGCGGAGAAGTCCACAAGGGACAGCCCCGACTTGGTCGGCGGCCCGTCGGGCTCCCCGGTGAGGTCCATCCATCCGGTGAGCGCCTGCACCACGTAGTCATACCCGGGGTCGCTGCGCCGGGGACCTGTCATGCCGTAGCCGCTGAGCGAGCAGCAGACGATCCGTGGGTTCACCCCGGACAACTGGGCGTAGGTGATGCCCATCTTCTCGGGGACGTCGCCGCGCAGGTTCGAGTAGACCGCGTCGCTGACCCGGACGAGTTCCTCAAACACTGCACGCCCCGCCGGCGAATTGAGATCGAGCGAGATCGACTTCTTGCCGCGGTTGAACGTTTCGAAGAAGAGCGAGTCGCCGCCCTGCGGGTAGGGAGGGACGGTGCGACCGACGTCGCCCCCGCAGGTGGGGTCTTCGATCTTGATCACCTCGGCACCAAGGTCAGCCAGGTGAGACGAGCCGAACGGTCCGGCACCGTATTGCTCAATCGACAAGACACGCAGGCCCGACAGCGGCAAGGTCATGTCGCACCCGTGCCCCGGATCCCAGATCCCGGCCCAGAGCCCGCATGATGTTCCCGCCCAGGACCTTTGCGATGTCGTCGTCCGAGAAGCGGTTGTGAACCAGCCAGGCCGCGATGTTGTGGAAACTCTCGGTCGGGTTCTCGAGGCCGTCGACATACGCGACCCGCTCGTGCGGTGTCGGGGCCGGGCCGTCGAGCTCATCAGACCCGCGAAGGTGGTGTGCAGCCCGACATGGTCGCCGTACAGGGTGTCCGGTCCGAATGCCACATGGTCGATCCCGACGAGGTCGACGCAGTACAGGAAGTGGTCCATGACCGACAGGATGCTGTGCGGCGTGTGCTCGTACGAGATCGTCGTGTGCGGGGCGGCCGACATGCCGATGACGCCACCGGTGTCGGCGACGGCCTTGAGGGCCTCGTCGGATTTGAGCCGAGGGATGTTCCAGAGCGCCCGGGCGCCCGCGTGGGTCATGAACACCGGCTTGCGAAGCCGGCATCTCGATACCGGTGCGGTCGGACGAGTGCGAGACGTCGATGGCGAGCCCGAGCTCGTTCATCCGTCGCACCGCTGCGGGCCGAGCTTCGTGAGGCCGCCGTCGTCACGCTCGTTCAGTCCCGCGCCGAGCCCGTTCGAGTCGGAGTATGCGATACCGATCTGACGGATGCCGAGACCGTACAGCACGTCGAGCTTGTCGAGGTCGTTGCCGATCGGAGTCGCGGCCTCGAGCCCGAAGACGAGTCCCACCCGGCCGTTCGTGGGCGGCGCGGATATCGTCGGTGGTCCGTGACCACGACAACGTCGCGCTGGTGGGCGACGTCGGCCTGGCGCATTCCCAGGTCGGTGACCACGTCATCCCACTGCCACGGAGTTTGCCGGTGACGGTCGCCGTGCCGTCCATCATGTTGTCGAAGACCGCGGTCAGGCCGGATGCTGCCAGTCCTTCGTACGCCGTGTGCTGACGACCGGTGCGGTTGTAGCCGGAGTGTTCGCCATGTCGGCGGGGAACCGTACCGGATGGTCGTGCAGGCTGATCGTCACGTTGGCGGCGAGCAAGGCTTCGGCGTGCGCGACGTCCTCAGCGCTGACAGGAGCCTGGTAGGGCGGCACGCGCCCGAACTCCGGTGCCAGAGGGTCGGGGAGTCCGAGGGGGCCTCCAGGTAGTCGTAGGAGTGGTATCGGCTCATCGTGTGGCCTCCATGAGGAAATCATTGGGTTCAAGTGCGTGCGGGCCGGCGGCGAGCACGTTCCAGAGGTATTCCCACGCCCGCAGGCCTTCGTGAATTCGCCGGATGCGCAGGAATTCGTTCGGCGCGTGCAGGTTCTCGTCCGCCGTCGAGAACGAGAAGAAGAGTGTCTTCGCGCCGATCGTCTCCTCGAAAAGCGTGGTCGCGGGCAGTGTTCCAGCGATGACCGCGAGCAGCACGTCATCGCCCGGGTAGACGTGGTTCAGTGCCGCCGTCGCAGCCCTGATCGCGGGATGGCCGGCATCGATGCGGTACGCCGGCACGCGCGCCTGGTCGACCCGCACCGTGACGTCGATGCCCGGCACTCGGAGGGCACGTGGCGGTGATGGCGCGCGATGTGCTCCGGGTCCTGGCGGCCGACGAGTCGCGACACGATGTGCCCCGTCGCCGTGTGCGGAATCACCGAATACTTGCCGCCGCCGCTCACGCCGGTGATCTCGAGCGTCGGGCGCTCCCACAACCGCTCCAGTGTGGTGAGGCCGGCCTCACCGTGGAGCTCCGAGACACCGAGTGCGTCGCAGTAGTCCGCGTCGTCGAAGGCGACTGCAGCGATCTCGGCCCGACGCTCCTCGGCGATGTCGTCGACCCCGTCGTAGAACCCGTCCACCGTGATCCGTCCCTGCTCATCGTGCAGGCTCGCCAGGATCGTCGCCAGCGCGTGCACCGGATTGGCCACCGTGCCGCCGAATCGCCCCGAGTGCAGGTCGGACTTCGGCCCCACTGGTGACGATGTCGAGCGAGACGAGTCCCTTGGAGGCCGTCGACAGCGACGGCTCACTCGGCCTCCATTGCGCACCGTCTGCAGAGATCACCAGGTCGGCGGCGAGTTCGGCGGCGTGCTCGCGCACGTAGGCGGCGAGGTGGGGCTGCCGATCTCCTCCTCGCCTTCGATCAGGAACTTGACGTTCAGCGGGAGGCCGCCCCGCTGCGCGACGAATGCCTGGGCGAGTTTCAGCACGATCAGGACGGGGCCCTTGTCGTCCGTCACTCCTCGGCCACGCACCACGTCACCGTCGACCGTCAGCTCGAACGGGTCGGAACCCCACTCGCTGAGGCCGCCGGTCGGCTGCACGTCGTAGTGCCCGTAGACGAGGACGGTCGGCTCCTGGCGCTTCAGCCAGTCGGCGCGCACGAGCGGAAAACCGTCGGTCTCGGACGGCCGGCCGCGAAGGCGAGCTGGGCCGCGACCCACGAAGCCGCTCGCGCATCGTTCGACGTCGGCGCTGCGGCTCACACTCGGGATCGCGACATACTCGGCGAGTTCGGCGAGCAGCGATTCGACGGACGGGAAGGTGAGATCGTCGCTCACTTGCGGGTCCATCCGTTCTCGAGCAGCTCGCGCACTTCCTGCACGCCCGCATCCCAGACCGTCTGCATGTCGGCGTCAGGCCGGCCGTAGTCGCCACCGTGGCTGCCGTCAGGAGACGCCGTGCGCATCTCGGAGCGCGAAAGGGGCCGACCTCGCGGGGCAGCGGCTCGATCGAGCCCTCGGGAACCTCGACACCGTCGACGCGGGTCCAGGCGAAGTTCTCCACCCATCCGCCGTGCAACTGAACGTCGGAGAACCGGCTGGCCGCGGCGGCAGTCTGCGGCGCGTTGTACCAGCTGTGGAAGAGAACCTCGACACGTCTTCTCGCGGTGCGCGCTCGTCCACTCGCGGATGAGACCCGTGACCGGCGCGTTGCCGCCGTGGCCGTTGATCAGGGCGACACGGCGGAACCCTGGCCGGCGATCACGTCGAGGAGATCGCGGATGACCTCGATGTACGTGCTCATGCGCAGGCTCATGCTGCCCGGGTAGGCCGTGAAGTACGGGCTCATGCCGAATGGCAGGGCCGGGAGCACCGGGATGCCGAGCGGCTCCGCAGCCTCGACCGCGACCCGCTCGGCGAGGATCGCGTCAGTGCCGAGCGACAGGTAGCCGTGCTGTTCGGTCGATCCGACCGGAAGCACGATCCGGTCGTCATGATCGAGATATTTCTCGATCTGCATCCAGTTGCGGTCGTAGATTCTCATTTTTCCTTCGATTCCGTTCCTCTTGGTTCACTATCGCTGCCGAGGTGCTGCGGCTTCAGTTCGGCGGCGAATGCCGCCAATTCGTCGAGGTTGACTCCACCCGACGGCCGTCTTCGATGTCGCGGGATGATTTCGCCGATCTTCTCGAAGATCGGCTCATGGATGTCGCGGAGCATCTCGTCGATCTCGGTTTTTCTCTTTCGCACCGCGAGGTCGCGGTAGATGCCGCTGTGGCTCTTGGCGTCGTGCGCAGATTGAAGTCGACGAGCCGGTCGAGATAGCTTTCAGGTTCGGCACGAAGCCGTCGAAGCTCTCAACGTCGACCCGCGCCTGCGCCAGTACCTCGTTGGCAACCATGATCATCAGTGGCCGGTAGGCCGGGCGTCTGAGGGTTTCGGCGATAGACAGGTCAGAGACCGCGCCCGCCCACAGCATGGCGCCGTACGCTTCCTTGCCCCACAGGTAGCCGAGCACATTGCCGGTTGGTTCCGCGTAGGGCAGCGCCGCAGCCATCTCGATCACCCGTGGGCTGATGTCGCCGCCGGCGAGTTCCCCGACCCTGAATGTGCCAATGTTTCCCTGAACGATGCGGCCTGGGCCGAGGAAATCGGCGCCGAAATGATGAACGACAGCACCCGATCACGCCCGACGGCGTCGATCACGTCGGCCCGTGAGACCGTTCTGACGGTAGGCACCAGCCGTCCGCCGTCAACCGGCTGCGGCAGCAGTTCGGCGGCGGAACGCGTGTGATGGCTGTTACTGGCGACGATGGCGCGGTCGATGCGCTCGGGCAGACCATCGGGTGTCACGGCGCGCACTCGAACGGTGAACTCGTTTACCGGTCCCTCGATCTTCAACCCGTTGCGGTTGATCTCGGCGCTCACGTGATCCTCGTCGGCGTCGCACAGGAGTATGTCGGGCCGGAGCGCACCATGTGTGCGCCTATGGTTCCCCCGATGGCGCCGGCGCCGATGATGACGTACCTCATGCCGACAAGCCCGATGCAGGCACGCCTAGTGGGACGGCTCGGTGCATGAAGTCGCGGATCACCTGTCTGAACAGCTCGGGTTCCTCCTTCTGCGGCGAGTGGCCGGACTTTTCGAAGATGACCAGCTCGGCGTCCGGGACCAGCGCGGCGATCGTCTCGGAGCAACTGACCGGCGTCACCCAGTCGTCCCGCCCGACGGTGACCAGGGTCGGCACCGTGATCGTTCCCAGCCGGTCCTTGACGTCATAGGCGTCCCAGTTGTGCCGGAAACACCAGTTGTGCGCCTCGTGCCGGTAGATGCCCTCCTCGACCGCGCGGGCGGACCGTTTCGGGTCGTAGTCGTGATCGTAGAGCCCGATCATCTCGCCCCAGCACTGCTTGAGGTCGGCGTCGTCGCGGATGTTGCCGGTCCAGTAGCGGTTGAAGTCGTCCCACTGGATCTCGATGCGGTTCTGGTTGCGGGCGTTCTCGAAGGCGATCCCAAGGTTGGACCCGTCGGCGGCGGTGTCGCGCAACATGATCGCGTTCACGTGATCGGGGTAGGCCAGCGCGTATTCCAGCGAGATGAAGCCGCCGTACGACCCGCCGGCGACCGTGATCTTCTCGGCGCCGGCCCATTGCCGCAGGCCGTCGACGTCGGCCGCCCACTGGGCGTGCGAGTACGGCGGCACGGCCTCGCTGGTCCCGAGCCGCGGGCATCGAAGACGATCACCCGGTACTCGTCGGCCAGCGGGCCGAAGGTGGCGCGAGGCTCACTCATCGAGCCGATGCCACCGCCTCCGTGGTGGGCGATGATCAGCGGCGCATCGCGCGGGCCGAGGTCCTCGACCGTGAGGCGGCACCCGTTGATGGTCAGCTTCCATGGCTGCTCCTGGGCTGGTTGGTGGGCGGGATCCTGGTCCCAGTTCGCGACGTTGCGGGCGAGGACGGACAGCGGCACGGCCCCGTGCTCCAGGACCCGGCGGTGGAAGCCAGGCAAGGAGAAACGGTCGCCGAGGCGGGCTCGCGCGTCTTGTCGGACGCGCAGGATCTCCCGCCTCGCCGACCAGTAGGCCAGCGCCTGTCCGGGCCATGCGATGTAGCGGTCGACTTCGTTGCGGATGTCGGACTCCGTGGTCGCGGTGTTGTCCCGCATGAAGGCCATCGCCCGCTCCCGCGACCAGCCCAGGTGGTGCATGCCGGTGTCGATGACCAGCCGGCAGGCGCGCAAGGCGGTGAACGACAACCGGCCCAGCACGTCGAGGTCGCCGTTGTAGAGCCCGAGCTCCTCGGCGAGCACCTCGCTGTACAGGCCCGAGCCTTCGTTGAATGCGCACGCCTCCACGTCGAGATACCTGCCGTAGACGGGGATGTCGAGCTGCTCGGCAGCGACGAGAGCTGGAGGTGATGCCCCGGCACCGACTCGTGGAACGCGAGTGCCTCGTACTCGAAACGGAAGCGGTTGCCCGGATCCGTGGCCAGCAGGCAGTGCGCCCCGGGTCGGCTTCCGTCGACCGACGGCGGACGGTAGTAGGCCAGCGATCCGTGCTCGGCCTCGACGGCGTTGATCTCCACGATCTCGCACGGCCCGATCGAAGGGCCCTCGTAGTAGCGGTCCGACGCCGCGATCGCCCGGTCCAGCGCGGCCTGCGCGACGGCGACGATCTGGGCGCTGGTCTCGAACCGGAGCGCCGGGTCGGTGCGCAGGATGCGGAAGATCTCCGGGATGTCCGACGTACCCAGCGCACGCTGGCCGACGGTCTGCCATTGGCCGCCGAGCTCGGCGATGGCCTGGTGGCCGATCTGGTGGATCTGATCCGGGGTGAGATCGGTGGTGGTGTGCCGGGCAGTCGCCCTCGCGTAGGCCTCAGCCCCGCCGGGGATGTTGCCGATGCCCACCCGGTCATCCGGCCGCGCCACCGGAAGCAGGTCGGAGCGCAGCGTAGCGGCCAGGTCGGCCATCGCGGGCCGGATTCGCTCCGAGACCATTTCGGCCGCCCGGTCGCGGGATCCGCTGTGCAGTGCCGGTCCGAGCAGGATGTCCTCCGCCAGCGGGAGCGCGAGGTAGCCGGTCAACTCGTCGACGGCGTGCTGGACACCGACCCGCGTGGGGAACCGGCCCCGAGCGGCCTCCTCGCGATACCGCTCGCCGAGGCCCGCGAACAGCCCGGGCAATCCCTCGAGCCGGGACAGGTAGGCCGCCTCCCCAGCCGGAGTGGCGGTGCTCATCACCGGTATCGTCTGGAAGACCAGGCCCTGCCGGCTGACGTAGGTCGTCGCGGAAGCGTTCGCGGCCCACAACGCGTCGGCCGCATCGTTCTCGGCGCCGCGGGCCAGCGCGATCAGCACCTCCCGGTCGACCCGATCCGTTCCCGTGAGGATCGCCGGGTCGATCTCCTCGGCCGCCCGGCGGACCGCACCGAGCTCGGCGGCTGCCAGTTGGCCGGCTTCGGCCCGCGGGTCGCCCACCAGGTGGTCGAATTCCGAGAGCCCGAGCAGCGAGGCGTTCCAGGGGTCGTAGGTGTGCTGGGTACGGAAGTATGTCGCGCCGAGTTCACGCAACCGGGCGGCCGCGGCCGTGCTACCGGCGGTGCGGTCGTCGGCCGCGCTGGAGCCAGGGCCGGCGGTGGGGCTGGGGTCGGCGGCGTTCGAGGCCGGGCTCGCGGGATGCTGGCTGTTCGTCATCGGGTCGGCTCCTTCTAGAACAGCGAGTGGCCGCCGTCGATGGACAGGATCTGGCCGCTGACCCAGCTCGCGTCCGGCGCGACGAAGAACAGTGCGCCTCTGGCGATGTCCTCGGGGACACCGGTGCGTCGGGTCGCGATGTGCGCGACCAGCTCCGCCTGGCCGTCGTCGCCGTAGCTCTCCCACTGGCGCTGGGTCGTCGGGTTGGACAGCACGAATCCCGGAGCGATGCAGTTGACGGTCACGCCGTGCGGCCCCAGCTCCCAGGCCATCTGCCTGGTGAAGCCGATGAGGCCGGCCTTCGACGAGGTGTAGGCCTGCACGCCGGTCAAGCTCACGCTGCGCCCGGCCCCCGACGAGATGGTGACGATCCGGCCGAAGCCGCGCTCCTTCATCCCAGGTGCGAGGGCGCGCACCGCGTTGAAGGCGGTCCGGAGGTTCGCGTCCACGACGGCGTTCCAGGCTTCGTCGGTGATCTCATCGATGGGCGAGAACGTCTGCCCACACACGCCTCCGGCGGAGTGCACGAGGATGTCGACCTTACCCAGGTCGCGCAAGTAGGCCGTCGCCTCGGCGGACTTCGAGAGGTCAACCTGCTCGCGATCGACCCGGTGCACCTGCGCCCCCGCCTGCTCGATCGAGTCGGCGATGGACCGACCGATCCCCTGGGCGGTCCCCGTGACCACCGCGACCATGCCTTCGAGAAGCGCCACCGCACGACCTCCTGGATGTTCGACCACACGGGGGTCGAGAACGTTTCGTTACGTACAGTTTCCTGACATGCGCCAATCGATCTAACAAACAATACACCGGCGCACGGCTCCTGCCGGGGTCGCACCGCAGATGATCTCTAGGGGCGCCCGTCCGGGAGGGCGAGGACGCCCTGTCGGCCGTTGCGGTCGCTTCCGATGCGTTGTCACCCTTTCGAAGATCCTCATGGAAACGCGCACCGGCGCGGCCGGGTGTTCGTCGGAACACGCCGCCGTTGCCATCAACGTGCCAACCTCTAGAACGACGTCAGCGCACGACCGGGTGCGAACCGGGCCACTGAGCTCGATTCTTCCGTTCCGAATCTGGTGGGATGCACAGTAAATCGTGCACGATGCACACGGGAAATCTGCGGCTCACGTCGCCCGTTGCCGTTGGCATCCATGCGACGCCCTGGCCTGTTGCTCACGGCTCCAACTCTGCGAACCAACATTGAAGCGTAAACAAGGCCCCAAATATCGCACACCGTCTATTGCTCAGTCATACTTGACCGACCGCCGAAGGAAGGAAGTCGATGACAATTCCTGGTCCTCCCCAGCCCGGGTCGCAATGGGGTCCGCCCGACCCGGTGCAGCCTGGCCCGGGGCCGAGCGTGCCATTGAAAACCAAATCGTCGAAGGCTTGGCCGATCATCACTGCCGTCGCTGTCGTGTTCGGCATCGTCGGTATCAGCGTCGCCGCAACGAGCGGCAAGAGCGACTCGTCAACCACCGCTGCCTCTATAGCGCCCACGACCACTAGCGAGTCGGCTTCCGCAGCCGTCACCAAAACCGTTGTGTCCACTGAGAAGGCGACCGCCCTGACGAGCACCGTCACAGTGACCGCGACCGAGACCGCCGAGCAGGCCGCCGCACCAGCGCCAGTCACCACCGAGCCGGTGGCGCCCTCAACGACCGACAGTTCTTCGTCACTTCCCACATTCAAAACGAAGACGTTCAAAGGCTCCGGTGATGATGTCGTCAAATTGGGCGACTTCAGCGATATCGCGATCCTGACGTTCAAATGCGAAGGTTGCGACGGGAACGTGGTGTTGGAGAGCGACGGAGGGGAGAGCCTATTGGTCAATGCGATCGGCTCGTACTCGGGCCAGCACCTGATCAACACCCAGACCGGCAGCATGACCACCAAGCTGGATGTGACGGCCGACAGCGACTGGACCATCACCATAGAGGATCTGTCGCACGTCTCTAAGGCCACGAAGGGCACCGGTGACTCGGTCATCCTGCTCGAAGGCCCCGGCGATACGGCAAAGATCACCAACCACGGCGACGGCAATTTTGTGGTGCAGTCATACGGCGACGATTCGGAGCTGCTCGTGAACGAGATTGGAAGCTACTCCGGCACGGTCTCGATGACATTGCCTGCCGTGGTGCAGGTGACGTCGGACGGAACCTGGTCCTTCGCAGTGAGCTGACCTGAACTACGCAGGCACGGCCACCTGCCCGCAGGCTCCCTCATGTTCCGGATCTGTCCCGGTCCTGGTTTGAGCGGCCACTGGCGGGAATAGATGTGCCGGAGGGGATGCTTGACGTTCGTGACTGGTACAGTTGCTCGTGTATTCGGCGGATGATTGCTTCCTCCGCACGGACACCGACGCACCAGTCTTGATGTTGTTGTCACCTCTGATACCTGCATCGTTCCCATGTAGCCGATCCACGGCGACACACACATCGAGCGCAGCGAACGCCAGTGACCGATGCCGGCTCGCTCGGCAAGGAACACTCCGTCGCCCGTCGGGCGAAACGGCAGGCTCGGCCAAGCACAAGCTCTCGATATCCTCAAGTATCCGGTCTGAGGCCCACAGCTGGTGCATCGTCGGATCGGCGTAGCCGCTCAGCTCCCGATGGCTAAACCGTTGGTGTGCAGGACATCCGCTGCGCGGAGTGCCGGTGGACCCGACGCTGAGGGACCTGGACCCAGTTCGGTTCGCCTACCGCACGGTGATTTCCGACCATTTCAAATTCAACCGCCCGTCGCACGGTCGACGGAATCCCATTTATCCGAAAGGAGTTGCCGACATGGCAACCACCAACACTCTTCAACCTTTACGAAGACAAGTACCCATCGATGAACCGAAGACCTGGAACGAGTTCCGAGCTGCGCGCGAATCCGATGATCTCGACCGAGCTGTATTTCGCCGTCGACCACGAAGACAAGCTCCGTGCCGTAGCGGCGCGCAAGCTCGAACTGATCTACCAAGCTGAGACACTCAATAGCGACATCGCGCAGCAACGCCACGATGTCCTGGTCGATGCCGAGGCCGAACTCCGGACGTTCATGTCCAACTTGGCTTCGACCCTGGATGCCGCAGCCCACCGCACGGCGGCCCTCGATCTCGAGATGCGCGAGGCCGGCCTTACCGCAGGCGAGCTTCTTCAGTTCGTCGACGCCCTCGCGAGCGGTGACTGTCTGGCTCGCACCTTGCTGCTCCGCGTGGCGGCGGCCCCCCACCTGAGCGACAATGGAACCTCGTGCCGAACTCCGTCGGGTAGCGCTGGGCAAGCCCGGCCGCACTTTGGCAGCTTGGATGGCGTCGAGCGAACCATGGAAAGCTGCGAAGGCGCGCGGAGCGTCATCGAGGCCGGCTGCCGGACTCCGGGGCCACGGATGGCGGTGCGGCCTTCCGCCTGCGAAGGCGTTTGGCGGCACCGCACCTGCCCCAGGGCGGGCCCACGTCACCCCAATTGGCGAACCTCGTCGCCTTCCGCCTGGACCGGCGGCTGGCCGGGTACGCGCAGGCCGTTGGCGCCGGTCACGCGGTACGCCGACGACCTGACGATCTCGGGCTCCGATCTCAATGTCCGGCGACTCTCAATGTCCGGCAACGCGGAATCGTGGCGGCCGCGACCAGGATTGTCCAGGAGGAGGGTTTTGCCCTGAATACCGCAAAGACCAGAATTCGTGGCCGCTCTGCTCGGCAGGAGGTGACCGGCGTAGTCGTCAACGTCTCTCCACGGGTAGCTCGGACGGAATACGACCTGCTCAGGGCAATCCTGCACAATTGCCTGGTGCACGGCCCCAGCACGCAAAACAGATTGGGGCACAACGACTTCAGAGCACACCTGCGGGGTCGTATCGCGTGGGTCGGACGCCTGGACAGCGAGCAGGGCCGCCGGCTCATGGCTGCGTTCGACGAAATCGATTGGTCGAGCTAGGCGCGTTGGTCGTTGTTGATCTGGGCCAGGACGGTGGCACAGATTCGATGGAATTCCTTCAGTTGCCGGTCGGACAGTGGATCGAACATGGTCGAACGCACTGTCTCCGCATGACTGGGCGCAACCTCGACCAGCCGATCATGGCCGTCCTGGGTGAGAACGGCCAGCTGGCCACGTCGGTCGCCCGGAGCAGGTTCCCGTCGCACCCAGCCGTACTCCTCCAGTCGCGACACCGCATGGGAGAGACGCGATTGGGACGCCTGGAGAATGTCTGCCAGCTGGTGCATCCGCAACGAGTGGCCCGGTGCTTCGGAAAGCATGGCCAGGATCAGGTAGTAAGCATGTGGCATGCCGGCGGCCTGCTGAAGATCGCGTTCGATGCGTGCGTCGAGGGCGGCGGTCATTTCAAGATAGGTCCGCCAGGCTTGCTGCTGCTCGTCGGTCAGCCATGGGTCGTCGGACATGGCGAGAAGTGTAACGGGCAGGTACTTGAACGTTCATGTAAATTAGGTATGATGTGGAGATGGCATCAGAAACTCCTGCACGCATGCCGGTGCTGTACCTGTCACACGGTGCGCCACCGTTGGCTGACGACGCGACCTGGGCGGGTGAATTGCAGCGATGGGGGCGAGATCTTCCGAAGCCGAAGTCCATCCTGGTCGTTTCCGCTCATTGGGAATCCGCGCCGGTGACGGTCGGTGCCACCGAGCAGGTTCCGCTGACCTATGATTTCGGCGGTTTCCCCCAGCGTTACTACGAGGTGGAATACGCCGCACCCGGCGCTCCCGGCCTCGCCGAAGACGTCGCGAAACTCGTTGCGGCCCCTGGAGTCCCGGTGTACCAGGATCCGAACCGCGGCCTCGATCACGGTGCCTACGTGCCACTGGTGGAGATGTTCAGCGAAGCTGACGTGCCCGTACTCCAGGTCTCCATGCCGACGCTCGACCCGCAGGAATTGTTCCAGCTCGGGCGGACGCTGGCGCCGCTTCGCGACGACGGAGTGCTGATCATCGGGTCGGGATTCACCACGCACAACCTGCGGGAGGCCATCTTCGGCGACGTCTCGGGAGCCGCCCCGCAATGGGGTCGGGAGTTCGACAAATGGGCGAAAGAAACGGTTGAGGCCGGTGACGTCGACTCCATACTGAACTTTCAGCACACAGCCCCCGCAGCCTTACGTGCTCACCCCCGCACCGAGCACTTCGCGCCGCTGTTCGTCGCGCTCGGTGCCACCGCGGACAGCGGGATCGACGCGACGAGTGCAGTGGACGGCTTCTGGTTCGGGATGGCGAAGCGGTCCTTCCAATTCAACTGACCCGCTCAGGTCGTGGAAGAGGGGTACCCGAGCGGACGCGGCCAGCGGAGCAACGACAACCGGAGGGTCGATGGTCCAAGGCCGGAGCGGATCGACCACACTCGCCAGGTGACCACCACCCTGACGTCCGCCGAGACCTGGGCTCTGGGCCGAGCGGTGGAGCTTGCCGGCAAGGGTGAGCTGTCGGCACTGCCGAACCCGGTGGTCGGGTGCGTGCTGCTCTCACCCGGCGGCGAGGTGGTGGGCGAAGGCTTTCACGAATACGCCGGCGGCCCGCACGCCGAGATTGTCGCCATCGCCGATGCCGGCGTCAGGGCGCGTGGCTCGACTGCGGTGGTGACCCTCGAGCCCTGCAACCACATCGGCCGAACGGGTCCCTGCTCGTTGGCCCTGATCGCCGCCGGTGTGACGAAGGTGATCGTTGCCGTTCGTGACCCATGGCCAATCGCGGCCGGCGGTATCGAAACCCTGAGGAGCGCGGACGTCGAAGTCGTCGATGTCAGCGAGATCGATTCTCTGGCAGAAGATGTCAATCGCGTCTGGTTGACCGCCACTCGACGACGGCGTCCGTTCGTGACGTTCAAGGCCGGTATGACGATCGACGGGCGAGTGGCGGCCGCCGATGGCACCAGTCGCTGGATCACCTCGCCTGAGTCCAGAGCGGACGTACATCAGCTGCGCGCCCGGGTCGACACCATGATGGTCGGCATCGGCACCGTCCTGGCTGATGACCCACTCCTCACGGTGCGCGACGCCACCGGCCGGTCGGCGGCGAACCAGCCATTGCGGGTGGTGGTCGACTCCGGCGGTCGAACTCCCGCGGACGCCAAGGTCCGGAATGAGGAAGCACCGACGCTGATTGCCACCACGGCCGATTTCGGCCGTGACAACCGCGTCGACCTAGCGGCTCTGCTCACCGACCTGTATCGGCACGGGCGCCGACACGTCCTGTTGGAAGGCGGGCCACGGTTGGCCACCGCCATGCTCGATGCCGGTCTCGTCGACGAGATCGTAGTCTACGTCGCGCCTTTGGTGCTCGGAGCCGGACGAACCGTGCTCGACGGGGGCGCGGTCCGCACGCTCACCGACGCCCACGGCACGCAACTGCGCTCGGTCGACCGTTTCGGGCCGGACGTGCGCCTGCGGTACTCGGTTACTTCGTGACGGTGCTGTCCACACTCATCACCAGGATGACCCGATCCGCGCTGTCCGGCGGCGGCTGTTGGCCGGCGTTGCCGTACCGCTGGCCCAGTCGTACGTAGAACGCGCCCGTCGGGTCGGGGATGACCTCCGTGAGCTTTCCGCGCAGTTCGATGAAGTCGTACGGATTCTCGGGGTCGGAGATCGACAGGCTCATCGAGGGGTTGTGTTGCAGGTTGCGGAACTTGGCCCGCTTGGTGGTGTGGGTGAACCGAAGCGATTCGCCGTCGAACTCGAACCACATCGGGTTGACCTGGACGGTGTCGTCCGGTCGGATCGTCCCGAGGTTGCCGAAGAACGGCTCTCGGAGGAAGCGAGTGTAGGCGGCGGGAATGGTTGCGCTCATGTCGTCATTGAACGCCCGACCGGGCTCCTTGCTTCCGCGAGGTTGCGCTGTGGGCCCCGTGGGACTCGAACCCACAACCCGCGGATTAAAAGTCCGCTGCTCTGCCAATTGAGCTAGAGGCCCCGGCAACCTCTTGCAAGATCAGCCGCGTGGTGAGCCTACCGGTTCCGAGCGAATGCCTGGTGCGGTGGCTGCGGAACTGCCCTGGAGTCTGGAGCGGGGGTGTCGGTGGCGGGCGCTACGTTCGCTGGGCGTGCAGAACCCGGCAGTCTCCGCTCCGAGATTCCTCACGTGAGGCGGACCACCGGAAATTTGTTTGCGTCCGAGCTACTACCGGGTGCATCATTGCAGGCGGCAACTAGATGTATTGCGCAAGCAAGTGCTTGAGAGGGTGGGTGACCAGTGACGAGTGACGTCGCCGAGATTGCGACCGCTGTCCACGACGGGGAAGGCAACGACAACCTTACTGACGAGCCAATCGTCGAACTCGGCCAGGCGGCCGAGATCGCCGATGCGATGGTCAGCTTGATCCACACTTACCAGAACCTGAAGTCTCGGGTGGCCAATTCGTTGGACCCGGAACTGGCGTCACTTTTTCTGCTGGTCAGACTGGTCAAGGGTGGCCCGAAGCGGGCGAAGGAGCTGGCCGATGCGATGTGCGCCGACCAGTCCACGGTGTCGCGCCAGGTCGCTGCTCTGGTCAAGTCCGGACTCATCGAGCGGCAGGCCGACCCCGACGACGGACGCGCCTCGATTCTGGTGCCGACCGATCTGGGCCGTGAACGCGTGCAAGAGCACTTCGTGAACCGGGGCCAAGGGGTGGAGCCGATCATCGCCGACTGGCCCGAGTCCGATCGTGGCCAATTCCTGCGGCTGCTTCGCCTCTACAACACGGTTCTTGAAGGCAAGCGCGACGAGGTGATCCGCACCATGACCCGGGAACATTCCCTGAAGCACCCACAAAGTCCAACGCAGCACCCACAAACGCACCACCGTACGGAGAGGTCCAACTGATGGCCACCACCCAGACACCGACAGAGGCTGCGCAAGCCGGTCCAGGCGGTCTGACCCACAAGCAGATTCTGACGATCATCGTCGGTCTGATGTTCGGCATGCTGCTGGCGGCCCTGGATCAGACGATCGTCTCGACCGCGATCCGCACCATCGGCGACGAACTCGGAGACCTGAAGTTCCAGGCCTGGGTCACCACCGCGTACCTGATCACCTCGACGGTGACAACGCCGCTCTACGGCAAGCTCTCGGACATCTACGGTCGCCGGCCGCTGTTCCTCACCGCGATCTCGCTGTTCATCATCGGCTCGCTGGCCAGCTCGTTCGCCACCTCGATGCCGCAGCTGGCGGCGTTCCGCGCCTTCCAGGGCCTTGGTGCCGGCGGTCTGTTCTCGCTGTCCTTCGCAATCCTGGCCGACATCGTGCCGGCGCGTGAGCGGGCCAGGTACCAGGGCTACTTCCTGGCGGTGTTCGGCATGTCTTCGGTCATCGGGCCGCTCGTCGGCGGGTTCTTCGCCGGCGCAGACACCATCCTCGGCATCTCGGGCTGGCGCTGGGTCTTCCTGATCAACGTCCCGATCGGCCTCGATCGCCCTCATCGTGGTCTACCGGGTGCTGCACCTTCCGCACATCCGCCGCGACCACCGCATCGACTGGTGGGGCGCGCTGGCACTGATCGTCGGCATCGTTCCGATCCTGATCGTCGCCGAGCAGGGCAGCCAGTGGGGCTGGGGTTCCACGCCGCATCCTGTCGCTGATCGCCATCGCCATCGTCGGCATCATCGCGTTCATCTTCGTCGAGTTCAGGATGAAGGACGAGGCGCTGATCCCGATGCGGCTGTTCAAGGCCCCGACCTTCAGCCTCGGTCTGAGTGTCAATGCGTCTGGTCGGCGTCGGCATGTTCGGCGCCATCTCGATGCTGCCGCTGTACCTGCAGCTGGTGAAGGGCGCGACGCCGACCTCTTCCGGCCTGTTGCTGCTGCCGCTGATGGCCGGCCTGATGATCGGTTCGATCGCTTCCGGTCAGCTGACCTCCAAGACCGGCAAGTACAAGATCTTCCCGGTGATCGGGACGGCCCTGCTGACCGTCTCCTTCCTGCTGCTGCTGACGATCACGGTCAACACCGGCTTCGTGCAGCTGGATATCTACTTCCTGCTGGTCGGGCTCGGATTGGGCCTGTGCATGCAGACCCTGCTGATCGCTGTGCAGAACGCCGTCCCCGCCCGGGATGTCGGTGTCGCCACGTCGTCGGCGACCTTCTTCCGCCAGCTCGGTGGCACCCTCGGCGTCGGCATCTTCCTGTCCCTGCTGTTCAACACGCTGCCGGGCAACATCACCTCTTCGATCAAGTCGTCGCTCACCGACCAGAACTTCCTTCAGGCGGCGGGCAAGGCGGCCGCGGCCGCTGGCAAGAGCGTGCAGGACTATCTGGCGGGCCTGGGTGGCCAGCTCACGGTCGACTCTTCCTTCTTGAGCAAGATCGATCCGGTCATCGCCCACCCGTACCAGGTCGGCTTTGTGTCGTCGACGCACGTCGTCTACGTCTGCGGTGCGATCTGCATGGCGATCGCCTTTGGCCTGGTGATGATGATCAAGCAGGTGCCGCTGCGGACGATGTCTGCCATCCAGGAGAACCAGATGGAGCAGGCCTCACTCGATGCGGAGACCCTGCGCAACGACCAGGCGGCTGTTGCGGCCACCGGTGCCGAGGTGCCCCAGGCATCCGAGGGCTCGTCCGTCTCGATCGTGAAGGACCACGCGCCCGCTCACTCGCCGGACGCGATCGGTCAGCCGGTCGCGGTTGCCGATCTGATCGCGGAGTCCGACGTGCTGCCCGACGGTCAGCCGGTCGGCAGCGGGCCGGATCACGGCAAGCACGAGGCCTGACGTTCGAGGATCCCATCACCGGATCGTCCAGGCAGTAGCTCCACTGCAGTACTTGCATTGCAGTACTTGCACTGAAAAGGCCCGGTGCCGTCTGGAATTCAGACGGCACCGGGCCTTTGTGCTTGGTCAAACCTGCGCCGAACCGCGCACCGGGGTTACTGCCAGGGCGCGATGAGCGGCAGTTCGCGGTCGTCGACCGCTGGGGTCGGGCGTCCGTCCACACTGATGTAGCGGCGACGTGGGCCGCGCGAAGCGATCGACTCGATGGCGTCGACAAGTCGATCGACGTGTTCGGTGGTGGTGGCCAGGCCGACCGAAGCCCGAATCGCATGTCCGGTGCCGTCTTCCACGTTGCAACCGGCTGCACCCAGCAGCCGACGGACCAACGGCTGGGCGCAGAACGCACCGTCCCGCACGCCGATGCCATGCTCGGCGGACAGGGCGGCTGCGACGACCGCCGACGACTGGCCGGCGATGGTGAACGTAACCACGCCGATGGTTTCCACCTGTCCGCCGAACAGGGTGTGCACGGTGACGCCCGGAACGTCCGCCAGCCCGTCCCGGAGCCGCTCGGTCAGGGCCTGCTCGCTCGCGGCCAGACCAACGCGGTCGGCCCGGGACAGGGTGTGGCAGGCGGTCGCCAAGGCCACCGCGCCCGGCACGTTCGGCGAACCTGCTTCGTGCCGATCGGGGAGCGGCTTCCAAGTGGTCTCATCATCGGTGACCGTCGCGGTGGCGCCCCCGCCGACCAGGTACGGCGGTGCGTCGGCGAGCCAATCGGCTCGGCCGATCAAGGCTCCCGCCCCGTAGGGGGCGTACAACTTGTGACCCGACAGGGCCACGTAGTCGACACCAAGATCGGCGATCGAAAACGGCCGGTGCGGCGCCAGCTGTGCGGCGTCGAGGGCGACGCGAGCCCCGCGGGACCGAGCGACGGCGGCTAGTGCGGTGATCGGCCAGATCTCGCCCGTGACGTTCGAGGCACCCGTGACGACGAGCAGCGCCGGGCCGGCCGGTCGCGTCCGTAGCGCATGATCGACGGCGCTGACCGCCGCTGCGGGCGATGACGGTGCGGTGAGCCGGACGACGTTGACGCCGTCACGTTCCCACGGCAGCAGGGCCGCATGGTGCTCGGTCTCGAAGACCACAACGGTGGTGCGGGCCGGCAGGCAGTGGGCGAGCAGGTTGAAGGAGTCGGTGGTGTGCTTGGTGAAGATGACGGCGTCACCCGCGCGACCGCCGACGAAGTCGCGAACCGGATTGCGGGCGCCTTCGTACAGGGCGGTGCAGACCTTCGAATGCCAGCCGGCTCCGCGGTGGACGCTGGCATAGCGCTCGAGCAGGGCGTCCACCGTGTCCCGAACGATGCGAAGCGCGGGAGCGGATGCACCATGATCGAGGTTCGCGTATTCGACGTGTCCGCCACCGGCTAACGGCACCAACGAATGGGCGCCGACGATGTCCAGCCCAGGGGCGTGCGGGTGGCTGACTCCGGGACGGGCGGCAATGGGGGCCTCAGCGCACCAGTTCGGCCGGTCAACGGCAGCGGTGGCGGAAAGCCAGTCGGGTCGATCCAGAACAACGGTCATCAAAGATCCTCAGGGTCCTCGGGACCACCGGGATGAACCAGGGTCCGCGCTTGCCGGATGCACCTCGCACCAAGCCAGGTCTTCATCCGGGGCACCCCACCGCGGTAGGAGGGTTGCCGGCCAGCAAGCCGGAGCTATCCGCTGGCACTCATGACCTTCGAGGAGTGACTGTAGCAAAGCCAGGCGAGGCTCGAAAGAGCCAATCTGCGTTGAGGTCGCCGTGGGGGTCGTGACCTGGGCCACGCGGGGGACCCCCAATGGGTACGCGAGAGCTCGGTGGCTGCTGGTTTGCGCAGGTCATCGCGATCGAACCGGGGGCCCGGCCGGGCTGGATCCATCGTTTTGGAGGTGGGTCCGCTGATGTCGTATGCTTCCGTAGCTCCCAACGGACAGCCGTTGGAGCTGACAGCCGGGTAGTTGCACGGTTCATCAGCTTCATCGTCTAGGCCCCCATCGTCTAGCGGCCTAGGACTCCGCCCTTTCACGGCGGCAGCACGGGTTCGAATCCCGTTGGGGGTACGCGATCGTGATTGCCCAGGACTGGGCGACACTGTTGTCTGCAGTACATGTTGTCAAGTAGTAGGCCTTGCACCATCAAGGCCCCGTAGCGCAGTTGGTTAGCGCGCCGCCCTGTCACGGCGGAGGTCGCGGGTTCAAGTCCCGTCGGGGTCGCCAAACGTCGGCCGGACTCAGGCTCCATCGAAATCTGGTGGGCTGGGTCCGGCCTCTCGTTTGAGGCCAGGTAGCTCAGTCGGTACGAGCGTCCGCCTGAAAAGTGGAAGGTCGCCGGTTCGATCCCGGCCCTGGCCACCACATGTGAACTGGGAGAACGCCATCGGCGTTCTCCCAGTTCCGCGTTGGGTGGCCATCTCGGCCCGCGGCGCATCAACGGCTGCGCACCAGCAGCCTGCGCACCAGCAGGCTCGGTCACCCGGAGTCGCAGCCGGCGCCAGCGAAATTCCGCCAAAGTGGAGAAACGCCGATCAATCAGGTACGCGGTTTGCGCGTCCGCTTTGCGGGCGGCGTACTCGGGCCATAGCTCGCCGCGAGCTGAGCCGTGCTTTCGGCCGTGTGCCGGTCGAAGCTGGCCAGCGCCGCCGCATCCAGGCTTTGTAGGAGGGCGAACGCCCTGTCCGGGTTGCCCGGGGTCCGGGTGTACCGACCGTTGGAATAGCGGGTCGACGGGCGTCCCGCGTCGATGCCGGCCGCTCTCGTGATGGCCGCGACGATCGGGTCCGAGCTGCTCGTCGCGGCAGTTCGTCGCTCGCTGACCTCTCGCAGCGCATCGCCCGCCGACGCCAGACAGTCGCTGCCGCCCAACGCGAACCAGCTACCGACGTCTCCGCGGAACAAGGTCACGGCGTCCTTCTCCTCGCCCATGTCGTGCGGGTGGGCAACGCGGATTCGCAGTCCCGGACCACGGATCACCAGGTCCTGCTGCTCACCGCTGGCCGGCGAAAAGCTCAACAGCGGGATGACGTCGTACTCGCCGGGTTCGGCGAAAGTGAATCCGCCCGACCCGAAGGTGAGATTGAGGTTGTTGCGCAGCGTGCCGCCGGCGGGTAGGGCATCGGCTCCGGACACGTCGAGGTCGAAGCAACGCGTCATGATCGGCGTGAACGAGATCGCATCGACCAGGCCCCTGGTGCCCGCACCCGTTCGACGTTGGATGAGCAACTCCAGGAATCCGGCCTTCGGGTCGAGAACTTCAGGCGGGAGGTTCACCTCGCTCCCGGTTTTGTTGGCCAGGGTGATCTCGAGGAAGACCGGTTGACCGAAGGCGAAGACCGCGCCGGCGGCCGGCGGGGTGAGCATCAGGTCGAAACCGGCGAGCGGGACCTCGGGTAGATACGGCGAGTAGCCGCCGGTGCCGTCGGCCCAATAGTTGACCGTGTGGAAGTCGGCGCCACCCGGCATCACGGCCGAACGTGGTGCGTGCCGCAGGAAGTCGAGCTCGTCGGGATCGAAGCTGAAGCCGAACCGCTGCCAGAACTCCACCGCCTGATTGCCACCTTTGTAGCGCCAGTCGTAGTTCATGAACGAGGTGGAGTCGGCGCGGCCGACGACGCGTTCGAAACGGTGGGCCAGGTTGAGGGCGTGACCGAGCTCGTGCACCGTGGTCTGAGTGATCTTGCGGTCCTGGTCGGGCGCCGCGATGTGGTCGCGGATCTCGCCGACGAAGATGGCTGCGCCCTGGCGGGGCAACACGTCGCCGGTATCGAACATGATGCCCAGAAGGCCCGCTCGCGTGCTCTTGGCGAGCATCAGCAGGTGCAGATCCCAGGCGGCGGTGGCCAGGGAGGCCTGCGCTGTGCTGGTCATCAGATCGTGCAGGATCGTGAATGTGTTCGAGAGATTCCAGCCACCGGGTTCCAACGGAATGGCCGTCGGCGTTCCGGCGTCATGGACGGAAAAGCCGGCGCGGCGCAGACACTCCCGGATGTCGACGGTCGAGCCGTCGAACGGCACCGAGCCGGGCAGCACGACCGTCTCCTCGGTTTCCATCTCGACGCCGACCGTCCGAACCTCGTCGCCGGTCCGAGTTGCGGCCACGATCAGATTTGCCTTGGGCGGCAAGCCATTGATTCGTTGGTCGACCACGAAGGTGGCGAGCATGGAATCGGCGTCCTGGGCTGTGGCCGTGATCTGCAGCGAGCCGGTAGTGGTGGCGCCGAGGCTGTCCTGCCAGATCGAGGGCCAGATTGTGTCGCCGGCGTCGACTCGGGTACCGGGCGCGGTTCGGACCGAGGCGACATAGTCCCGCCCGGCGGCCTGGGTACGGTAGACATCGGCGCTCATCGCCCCGGTGACTGCGACATCGCGACGCAGTTCGACGAAAAGGCTTCCGTTGCCACCTTCATACCGTCCGTCGCGCGGGGCGGCAGCCGCATCGACGGAGGAGCTCTTGTTTGTCATGGTTGTCGGAGCGCCGCCGTCGGGCACTGATACGTAGGCGGCGCAGTGGGAAAGAATGCGCCAGTCGGAGATCGAGCATCGGAGAACGTGATGACCCAGATCGGTGCGCCAGCCCTACCTCGTAGTACCCCCGAGGCGCAGGGCATCTCGTCGGCTGCCCTCCTGGCCCTGATCGATCGGCTGGAGGAACAGACCCTCGAACCGCACAGCCTGATGGTGCTGCGACACGGCCGAGTCATCGCGGAGGGCTGGTGGACGCCGTATCACCGCGACGGCGTTCAGTTGCTGTACTCGCTGAGCAAGAGCTTCACCTCGACCGCGGTCGGGTTGGCAGTGGGCGAGGGCAGGCTGTCGCTGGACGACCGACTGTCCGCACTGTTCCCGACACAGGCAGAGGGCGCCGGCGAACGGGCGCGAGACCTGACACTTCATCGGGCGCTGTCGATGTCGACCGGGCATCGCCGGGACTCGCTGCCGCAGTCGTCCGGGCCGGATCCGATCGTGTCGTTCTTCGACTACGAGCCGGAAGAGGAACCCGGTAGCTGGTTCGTCTACGACAACGGTGCGACGTACACCGCAGGTGCGGCTGTGCAACTGGTCACCGGGCAGCGCCTCGTGGACTATCTCCGGCCGAGGCTCTTCGACCCGCTCGGCGTGGACGTGGCACGTTGGCAACGGGATCGGTTCGGGCGCGACTTGGCCTACAGCGGCCTGCATCTGACCACCGAGGCGATCGCCCGGTTCGGTCAATTGTTGCTCGACGACGGGGTCTGGAACGGTGAGCGACTACTTCCGACAGGGTGGGTGGCCACCGCAACGTCGGCGCTCACGGACAACGGCATGAACGATGCCACCGTCGACTGGCAGGTGGGTTACGGCTACCAGTTCTGGCGCTGTCGCCACAACGCTTACCGGGGGGACGGCGCGTACGGGCAGTACTGCATCGTCATGCCCGAACAGGACGCGGTCGTGGTGTTCACTTCCGCCCACCAACAGATGCAGCAGGCATTGGACACGGTCTGGGCAGAATTGTTGCCCGCCTTTGGTAATGGCGAGATGGTGGAGGATCCAACGAGTCTCGCCCTGCTCCGAGCCAGGCTCGCCCGGGCCAGCATCCCGCCGGTGACCGGCGGCTGCCCACCGGACACGGTGGGGCCCTGGTCGTTCGCGCACCAACCGAACAACGAGCATCCGGCCCTGCGGTCGGTCACCGTTCGCCGATCGGTCGATCAGGTCGAGTTGGTGGTCGACGACGGCGGCGAAATCGTCATTCCATGTCTCGACGGTGGCTGGCCGGTTGTGCGATCGCCCTATGTCGCCACCGGCGGGTGGACCGCTCGGGACGTCTTCGAGGCACGGATAGTCGCGGTCGAATCACCACACCACCTGTTGCTGAGCTGCCGCCACGGCGTTGTCCAGGCCCGCTGGAACCAGCTGCCCCTTGGCGCGCGCAGCCTCTCCTGCCTGGCCGCGCCGCCGGGCTGAGCTCACGCTCCGGCGGCCGTCAGCCTCAGCCGAGCGCACCAAACGCCCGCAGGTCGGCCAGCTCGGCCTTGCTGAATTCGAGATCGTCCAGCAGTGCGGCAGTATCGCGACCGGGCGGCGTCAGTTCCCCGAATTGCCCTGGCGTGACCGAGAATCTCGGCACCGGTGACGGAAGCCGGGCGTTCCCGATCTCGGTGAACGACGCCCTGGCGAGGTTGTGCGGATGCAGCGGTGCCTCGGCCAACGTCAGCACCGGTGCCACGCAGGCGTCGAGAGGCTCGAGCAGGGCGGTCCAGGCGTCGCGAGTGCGGGTCTTGAAGATGGCGGAGAGCCATTCTGCGCAGGCGTCCCATTCGTTCGGCTCGTACGGCGACGGCACCGCGTCGACCTGCTCGCCGAGAGCGCCGACCAGATTGGACCAGAACTGTGGCTCGAGGGCGCCGACCGCGACGAAACGGCCGTCGGAGCATTCGTAGCACCGGTAGTTGGGGGCACCACCGTCGAGCAGGTTCGCCGCCCGCTCGTCCGTCCATTCGCCGTCAGCCAGGAAGGTCTGCGTCGGCGATCCGAGATACGCAGCCCCTTCCGTCATCGCCGTATCGACCACCTGCCCTTTCCCGGTCGCCCCGGCGTGCAGCAGGGCCGCCAACAGTCCGGTGGCCAGAAACAGGGCACCGCCACCGAAGTCGGCCAGATAGTTGACCGGTGGGACCGGCGGGCCGTCCACGGGTCCGATGCCGTGCAGCAGACCGGATATGGCGAGGTAGGTGATGTCGTGACCGGCCCGCATTGCCAGTGGGCCGTGCTGTCCCCACCCGGTCATCCGCCCGTAGACGAGCGCCGGGTTGCGGCCCATGGCCGTCTCCGGCCCGACTCCGAGCCGTTCGGCGACACCCGGCCGGAACCCTTCGATCAGAGCGTTGCAGGACGCGGCGAGCCGCAGAACCACCTCCGCCGCACCGGGTTTGCGTAGATCCAGCGCGATCGACCGATGTCCACGACCGAGCGGGCCGGCCGGGAGGTGGTCGCCGAGCCGGGTTGGCCCCCCGGGTAGCCGGTCGATCCGGATCACCTCGGCTCCCAGGTCAGCGAGCAGCATGCCGACGAACGGAACCGGCCCCATGGCAGGCAGTTCGACGACTCGGACACCGCTGAGCGGACCGGGCATCGGTACTCCTTTCTGAGCTCCGCTGGTGGATATTCGACAGCCGCCGTCCGCTCCAACGGGTATCTCACTGCCGCCCGTAGGGTGGCGATGTTCGAAGATGAGATCGAAGGAGAAGACCATGGTGCAACGCGCGCTCGTGCTGGCCGGCGGTGGGGTAGCCGGCATCGCCTGGGAGCTCGGGGTATTGCTGGGAATCCGTGACGTAGTCGCAGACTTGTCGCCGGCCGTCGTCGACGCCGATCTGATCGTGGGGACATCAGCGGGGTCCACGGTCGCTGCCCAGATAGCCGGCGGCACCGACCTTGCGGACCTGTACGCCCGCCAGTTCTCGGAGACGTCGAGCGAAATCGAGGTCGAGGTCGACGCGGAATCTTTGATGGCGCGGCTGACCGAGGCGGCGACGGGAGCCGGTTCAGCGCAGGAGATGCGGCAACGGATCGGCGCTCTGGCATTGGCCACCGAGACGATCGACGAGTCCGTGCGGCGCGGCGCGGTGGCGGGCCGACTGCTCGACGACACGTGGCCGGACCGGCACCTGCTCATTCCGGCCGTCGACGCGCTCTCGGGTGAGCTGCGGGTTTTCACCCGCGACTCCGGGGTCGAACTGATCGATGCGGTCACGGCGAGCTGTGCCGTGCCGGGCGTCTGGCCACCGGTGACGATCGACGGTCGCCGCTACGTCGACGGCGGCGCGCGGTCCGGGACGAACGCGGATCTGGCCGTCGGGAACGATCGGATCCTGGTGATCACGCCATCGATCGAGGGTGTCGTGTCGCCGCTCGATCATCTCGCCGAGGAGATCGAACTGCTGCAGCCCTCTGTCGTTCGGGTGGTTTACGCGGACCAGGCCTCGGCGTCGGCGTTCGGGGTGAATCCCTTGTCCCCCAGCACTCGTGGCCCGGCGGCGCTCGCCGGGCGGCGGGTGGGTCAGTCAGTCGCTGTCGATGTTGCGTCGTTCTGGGGGTAGTCGGCGTGCTGCCGGGAGAGTCGGTGGACCAGTTCGTGGGCGGCGGTGGTGATGTTGGTGCCGGGTCCGAAGATGGCGGTGGCGCCGGCGGCGAGTAGTTGCGGGATGTCGTGGGGTGGGATGACGCCGCCGACGATGATCATGATGTCGGGGCGTCCCAGTGCGGTGAGGGCGATTTTGAGTTGGGGGACGAGGGTGAGGTGGCCGGCGGCGAGGGAGTTGACGCCGACGATGTGGACGTCGTTGTCGACGGCTTGTTGGGCGACTTCTTCGGGGGTGGAGAACAGGGGTCCGATGTCGGTGTCGAAGCCGAGGTCGGCGAAGGCGGTGGCGATGACTTTCTGGCCGCGGTCGTGGCCGTCTTGGCCCATTTTGGCGACCAGGATCCGGGGTCGTCGGCCTTCTGCTTGGGCGAACGCGGCGGTGGCGGCGAGGGTTTGGGTGATGGCGTGGGTGGTGCCGGAGGTCTGCCGGTAGGCGCCGGTGATGGTTTTGATGACGGCGGTGTGCCGGCCGAACGCGGCCTCGAGGGCGTTCGAGATTTCTCCGACGGTGGCGTGGGTGCGGGCCGCGTCGACGGCCAGGGTGAGCAGGTTCCCGGACAGGTCGCCCGGGTCGGCGTCGGCGGCGGACGGCTGGTGGTTGGCGGCGGCGGTGAGTGCGGCCAGCGCCGCGTCGACGGCTTCGGGGTCGCGTTGTTCGCGCAGGGCAGCGAGTTTGGCGAGTTGGGTGGCCAGGACGGCCTTGTTGTCGATGGTGCGCACTTGCAGTTGTTCGTCGTGGGCGAGGTGGGTGTTGATGCCGATGACCGGTTGGCTGCCGGTGTCGATGCGGGCTTGGGTGCGGGCCGCGGCTTCCTCGATGCGCAGCTTGGGGATGCCGGCTTCGATGGCGTTGGTCATGCCGCCGGCCGTTTGGATTTCTTGGAGGTGGGTCCAGGCCCGGTCGGCGAGGTCCTGGGTGAGGCGTTCGAGGTAGTAGGAGCCGCCCCAGGGGTCGATGGTGGTGGTGGTGCCCGTTTCTTGTTGGAGCAGGAGTTGGGTGTTGCGGGCGATCCGGGCGGAGAAGTCGGTGGGTAGCGCGATGGCTTCGTCCAGGGCGTTGGTGTGCAGGGATTGGGTGCCGCCGGCGGTGGCGGCCATGGCTTCGATGCAGGTGCGGGCGATGTTGTTGAACGGTGATTGGGCGGTCAGCGACCAGCCGGAGGTTTGGCAGTGCGCGCGCAGGGACATCGATTTGGGGTTGGTGGCGCCGAGGTCGGCGACGATCCGGGCCCACAACAGGCGGGCGGCGCGGAGTTTCGCTACTTCCATGAAGTAGTTCATGCCGATGGCCCAGAAGAAACTCAGGCGGGGGGCGAAGGCGTCGATGTGCAGGCCGGCGGCTTGGCCGGCTTTGAGGTAGGCGATGCCGTCGGCCAGGGTGTAGGCGAGCTCGAGGTCGGCGGTGGCGCCGGCTTCTTGGAGGTGGTAGCCGGAGATGGAGATGGAGTTGAACTTCGGCATTTTCGCGGCGGTGTAGAGGAAGATGTCGGAGATGATCCGCATGGACGGTGTGGGTGGGTAGATGTAGGTGTTGCGGACCATGAATTCTTTGAGGATGTCGTTCTGGATGGTCCCGGACAACATTTCCGGGGGGACGCCTTGTTCTTCGGCGGCCACGATGTACAGGGCCAGGATGGGTAGCACGGCGCCGTTCATCGTCATCGACACCGACGTGTCACCCAGGGGGATGTGGTCGAACAGTTCCCGCATGTCCAGGATGGAATCGATGGCCACGCCGGCCATCCCGACATCGCCCGGCACTCGGGGGTGGTCGGAGTCGTAGCCGCGGTGCGTCGGCAAATCGAACGCCACCGAGAGACCTTTTTGTCCGGCGGCCAGGTTGGCGCGGTAGAACGCGTTGGATTCGGCAGCGGTGGAAAACCCGGCGTACTGCCGAATCGTCCAGGGCTGGGTGGTGTACATGGTCGGATAGGGACCGCGTAGGTACGGCGGGGACCCGGGAAACGTGCTCAGCGTGTCGATGTCGGCCAGATCGTCGGCCGAATACGCCGGACGGATCTCGATACCTTCGGGCGAGAGCCACGGCTGGGCCTGGTCCCCGGTGGCTTCCACGGTCGGCGCGGTGGTGCCGCGCCAGGACAACCCGGCGAAACTTTCCGGAACACTCACCGTGCACCAGCTCCGATCGTCGCGGCCGGATCGGTGGCGGACAGGGCATTTCGGGTGCGGCCCAGGAACGCCAACAGGTCGTCCCCGGCCGCGTAGTGGTCATCCACCAGCCGCCCCAGGGTCGGCGACGGACGGCCGGCCAGGATCACCCACCGCGCCCCCGCCCCCCGCAACCCGGCTACCACCGACGCCGCCGATTCGGCGTAGGCGGCGTCGCTGCCAACCACACACACCACGGTCGACGGATGACTCCGGTAGGCGGCGATAACCTGCTCCACTGTGTCGGTCGGGCCGGCCCGGACAACGCCAACCCCGCCCGCGGCCAGCGCATTGGTGACAAATCCAGCCCGAGCCATATGAACGGCCACCGGACCCAGGGTGCCCAAGAAGACGGGCTGGGCCGACGGGGTGTCCCGCATGAGTTCGAACGGCGATGCCCACGACGGTTCGCCGTCTCCGGGCGAGGCGGGATACGGCAGTCGAGCGGGCAGATCCTCAGTCAGATTGGGAAATTCGGAGACCCCGGTAATGGGCTGCTGCCGAGTGGTGATCCGCCACGTACGCCGCTCGCGGGTGCTCGCGAATCTGGACCGCAGGCTCCCATCCGCGATGGCGGCCATGATGCCGCCGGACTCCTCGATACGCAGAAACTCATCCCACGCCGCGTCGGCGACCGCGTCGGTCAGCTGCTCCACGACCCAGGACCCACCGGCCGGATCCGCGACATCGCGGACGTGCGCCTCCTGCACCAACAACGCGGAAATGTTGCGGGCCAACCGTCTGCCCTGAGCATCCGGCACACCAAGAGCCACATCGAACGGCTCGACCGTGATGACATCCGCGCCCCCCACGCCGGCACCGAAGGCAGCCACAGTGGTACGCAGCAGATTCGTCCACGGGTCATATCGGGTCATCATCATCCGCGAGGTGACGGCGTGTACCCGAGCGGGGGCGCCCGCCGGACCCCCGGATAGCTCCGCGATCCGGTTCCACAGCACGCGGACGGCTCGGAATTTGGCGATCATCGCGAACTGGTCATCGGTGGCCGCGAGCCGGAACTCGAGCAACGGCAACGCGTCCAGGATCGCGTGGCCGGCTGACTGCAGCTCTCTAAGGTAGAAGACGGCCGCTGCGAGCGCGTATCCGATCTCTGCCGCATCACCGGCACCCTGCTGGTGTGCGACCGCTCCGTCGGCGACCAATGCGCCGATGCCGAGGTTGGTAGCCAGCACGGCCAGCTCTCGGATCGTGTCGGCGGCCGGACCGGCTGAGCCGGCGCGCAGCATGCGGCCGACTGGATCACCGCCGAGCGAGGTACCCGGCGCTGCCGGACCACGGCTGGCCAATAGGTCGGACAGATGTTGCGCTGCTTCGATCTCCATGGAACCCGTCGCCGAGATCACTATGGGAACCTCATCGAGCGGAATGCCGCTCAGGATCGAACCCAGCTCGGCCGGGTCGACACCGGCACCGCCAACCGCCAGCCAGAGCGACGTCGAGCCGTTCTGCCACTCGTCCAGAGCCGTGGCCGCAGCCAGAGTCGCATCCTGCTCGACGATCCGGGCACGTATGTCCCAGCCCCCCGGCGCTGCGGCGCGGCGTCCGTCGTGCTCCGGAATCGGGTCTACACCCCGCACTCCCAACGGTGGAATGCGCAGGCCCTCAACAGTTGTCCCGGCCAGCGCCGACCAGACGTTCGCGTCCGGGCTGTCCTCCGGCAACCGACGGGCCTTGCGCAGGATGGTCGCGGCCTGACGCTGCCACTCCTGCTCGGGGCCGATGCCCCGAGCGTGCTCCATTCCTGCGGGCGAGGTCGTCATCCCCTGTTTCCTCAGCCTTTTCGGGTTTTGATGGCTGCGGCGAGTTGGGGTGCGACGGTGAACAGGTCACCGATGATGCCGTAGTCGGTGATGTCGAAGATGGGGGCGTCGGGGTCTTTGTTGACCGCGATGATGGTTTTACTGGTTTGCATCCCGGCGCGGTGTTGGATGGCGCCGGAGATCCCCAACGCGATGTACAGCTGCGGGGAGACGTTGGTGCCGGTCTGCCCGACCTGGAACTGGTGCGGGTAGTACCCCGAGTCCACCGCCGCCCTCGACGCGCCGACGGCGCCGCCCAACACGTCGGCCAGTTCTTCCACGACGTGGAAGTTGTCGGCCGACCCGACCCCGCGGCCCCCGGACACCACGACCTTCGCACCACCCAACTCCGGCCGGTCCCCCTTGGCCTCGGGCAGCCACTGGGTCACCGTCACCGTGGCGGCCGGATCGAGGTCGAACGGCAGCTCCACCACCTGCGGGGCGTCCACCGGGGCGGCGGCACCCTCGATGGCGTTACCGCGGACCGAGATCACCGGCACCCCCCTGATCACCCGGTAGCGGGTCGTGTAGGCGCCGCCGAACACCGACTGCGTCGTCACCACCACGGCCTGCCCATCGACCTGCTCCAGGGCGACGTCGACCACGTCGGCCAACACCCCCGAATCCAGTTGGACCGCCAACCGGCCGGCGATCTCCCGACCATCAAAGGTCGCCGCCACCAACACCGCCGCCGGCGCCGGCGCCTGCTCGACCGCGGCGGCCAACGCGGCCACCTGCGGCGTCAACAGGGTGACCCCGGGGTCCGACGATTCCGCGGCATAAACCTTGACCGCACCCGCCGCCCCCAACTCCGCCAGCAACGCCGCGGTGGTACCGGCCGGCCCGACGACCACCGCCGCCGGGTCACCCAACTTCCCGGCCGCGGCCAACAACTCGGCCGTCACCTTCTTCAACTGGCCATCGGCATACTCGACCAGAACAATCACTTCAGACATCAGGTCAACCCTTCAACGTCAAAATCAGATCAATGCAGAACCAGGCCTATACAGAACCAGACCAGTGCGGTGGCCCGGGTGAGCCCTAGATGAGTCGCTGCGCGACCAGGAACGCGGCGACCAGATCCCCGCCCGTGCCGTCATCCACGATTTTCTCCCCGGCCGCCTTCGCCGGGCGGGGCTCACCGGACACCACCCGGGTCGAGGCGTTACCCAACCCCAGACCGGCCGGATCCAACCCCAGATCGGCCGCCGACACGGTCGAGACCGGTTTCTTCTTCGCCGCCATGATGCCCTTGAAATTGGGGTACCGCGGCTCCCCGATCTTCTCGTTCACCGACACCACCACCGGCAACACCGCCGACACCTTCGCCGCGCCGCCCTCGACGACCCGCTCCGCCGACACCCGGTCCCCGTCGACCTCGACCGACACCACCGAGGTCACCGCCGGCCGACCCAGCCGCTGCGCCAACATCGCCGGCAACGACGCCGTCCGACCATCGGTGGCCTCATTACCGCAAATGATCACATCGAACCCACCCGGACGCAGCGCCGCCGCCAACACCGCCGAGGTCTGCAACGCATCCGACCCCGCCAACACCTCATCACTGATATGGATCGCCTTGTCCGCCCCCATCGCCAACGCCTTCCGCAACGACTCCCCCGCCCGCACCGGACCCATCGTCACCACCGTCACCTCACCACCATGCTTTTCCACCAACTGCAAACCAATCTCCACACCCTTGGAATCAATCTCATCAATCACCGCATCAGACCCATCCCGATCCACCACCCAATCCGCAGCCCGCAACCTCCGCTCCGAATACGTATCAGGAACCTGCTTCACCAAAACCGCAATCTCCATCGAAATGTCCTCATTTCCCGTAGGTGGATCAGCCTGCCCAATAAATGACGTCGTCAGTGAATCTCGGCGATGACTGTGCCTCCGGTTACCTGGCCGCCGACGGCGACAGTGAGTCCGGATATCGACCCGTCTTTGTGCGCAACGATCGGATTCTCCATCTTCATCGCCTCGACGACGGCGACGAGGTCACCCGCGCGCGACGATGTCCCCGTCCGCGACCGCGACTTTCACCACTGTGCCCTGCATCGGCGCAACCACTGCGTCGCTGGACGGCGCGGCCGCCGCCCTGCCTGGCGATCGACGTGCCCTGGCCGGAGCAACCGGCGCAGAACCCACGGTCAGGCCGGCCGGAATCGTGACCTCGACCCGCCGACCGTTCACCTCGGCGACGATGGTCTGCCGTTCGACTGCAGGGGCGGCCTGCGCCCGGACGCCGTCGAAGGCAGGGATGGTGTTTTCGAATTCTGTTTCGATCCAACGGGTATGGACGTCGAACGAGCGACCGTCGCCGATGAAAGCGGGCTCGTCGAGCACAGCCCGATGAAAGGGGAGCGCGGTGGCCATGCCCTCGACGCGCATTTCGGCCAGGGCACGTCGCGCCCGCGCCAGAGCCTGCGGCCGGTCGGCCCCGGTGATGATCACCTTGGCCAAGAGCGAGTCGAACGCACCGGAGACCTCTGAACCCGACTCGACGCCGGAGTCAACCCGGACACCCGGGCCGGCCGGCGCGACGAATCTGCTGACTACACCCGGCGCCGGTAGGAAACCGCGGCCGGGGTCCTCCCCGTTGATCCGGAATTCGATGGAGTGTCCGCGCGATACGGGATCTTCGACGTTTTCCAGCTTCTCGCCATCGGCGATGCGGAACTGCTCGAGCACCAGGTCGATGCCGCTGGTCTCCTCGGAGACCGGATGCTCGACCTGCAGCCGGGTGTTGACCTCGAGGAAGGAAATGGTGCCGTCCAGGCCGACCAGGAATTCGACCGTACCCGCGCCGTAGTAGCCCGCTTCTGCGCAGATCGCCTTGGCGGCCTGATGGATGCGCGCTCTTTGATCGTCGGTCAGGAAGGGCGCCGGTGCCTCTTCGACCAGTTTCTGGTGCCGGCGCTGCAGCGAACAGTCCCTGGTGCCGACCACGATGACGTTGCCGTGGGTGTCGGCCAGCACCTGCGCCTCGACGTGTCGGGGCCGATCGAGGTAACGCTCGACGAAGCACTCGCCACGGCCAAAGGCGGCGACCGCCTCGCGCACGGCAGAGTCGTACAACTCAGGGATCTCGGCGATCGTCCTGGCCACCTTGAGCCCACGCCCGCCACCACCGAACGCGGCCTTGATGGCCACGGGCAGCCCGAATTCCTCGGCGAAGGCGATGACCTCGTCTGCGCCGGCCACCGTTTCGGACGTGCCAGGCACCAACGGGGCGCCGGCCCTGGTGGCGATGTGGCGGGCGGTCACCTTGTCGCCCAGATCTCTGATGGACTGTGGCGACGGACCGATCCAGATCAGTCCGGCGTCGAGCACCGCCTGCGCGAATTCGGCGTTCTCGGACAGGAAGCCGTAGCCGGGATGTACCGCGTCCGCACCCGACTGTGCCGCTACGGCCAGGAGTTTGGCGATGTCGAGATAGGAGTCAGCCGGCGTGGAGCCGCCCAACGCGAAGGCCTCGTCGGCCGCCCGCACGTGCACCGAGCCCGCATCGGGTTCGGCGTACACGGCGACCGAACGCAGGCCCGCGTCGGCGCAGGCCCGAGCGACCCGAACGGCGATCTCGCCTCGATTGGCGATGAGTACGGTATGCATCACGATCCTCGGGTCACTGGGGTATTGCAGTGCGTCTTGTTGGGGTGCATGGCGTTGCAGGTCATTGCCTGGGCGTTGCAGGTCAGAGTGGTGTAATCGTCTGGCCTGGCGTTCATCCCGGTAATCCTGACGACCACCAGGCGCCCGCCCGGTTCGGATGTACCTGTCCGCGCGCAAACTCCGGATCACCCCAAAATGTCGGTACGGCTCCAAGCTCTGCGGACCGACCGGCCAGCGACGCCAGCATGGTGATCACCACCGCGGCGTCCTCCTCATCACGTCGCCGGCCTGCAGGAGAAGCGGGTGAGGTCATAGCGGAATGTTTCCGTGCTTGCGTGGTGGGAGCGTCTCCCGCTTGTCGGCCAACATGTCCAATGCACTGCTGATCGCCCCCCGGGTCGACGACGGCGCGATCACCCGGTCGACGTACCCGCGTTCGGCCGCGATGTAGGGGTTGGCGAACGCGTCCTCGTACTCGGTCTGTAGTCGGGCCCGCACCGCATCCACGTCCCCTCCATTCGCCTGCGCCGCGGCGATCTCCTTGCGGTACAGGATGCTCACGGCTCCGGGCGCACCGACGACGGCAATCTGGGCGGTCGGCCAGGCCAGGTTGACGTCCGCGCCGAGGTGTTTCGACCCCATCACGTCATACGCGCCGCCGTAGGCCTTGCGGGTGATCACCGTGATCAGCGGCACGGTGGCCTCGGCGTAGGCGTAGATCAGCTTCGCCCCGCGGCGGATGATGCCGTTCCACTCCTGGTCCGTCCCCGGCAGGAACCCGGGGACGTCGACGAAGGTGAGCACCGGGATGTTGAATGCGTCGCACGTCCGGACGAAACGAGCCGCCTTCTCGGATGCGTTGATGTCGAGAGTGCCGGCCAGGTGCAGTGGCTGGTTGGCGACGATCCCCACGCTGCGGCCACGCACCCGGCCGAACCCGGTGAGGACGTTGGGTGCGTAGAGGTCCTGGACGGGAAAGAATTCGCCGTCGTCGAGAACCGTCTGGACCACGGTGTTCATGTCGTAGGGCTGGTTGGCCGAATCCGGAATCAACGTGTCCAGCACCAGATCCGACTCAGCAGGGTCGAGATCGAACGGCGAGAGCGGAGGCCAGTTGCCGTCCAGCGGGGTCACCGAAAGATTGTTCGACGGCAGGTAGGAGAGCAGGTTGCGCACGTATTCGATGGCATCGTCCTCGTCCGGAGCCAGATGGTGCGCGTTGCCCGAGCGGGTGTTGTGCGTGCGGGCGCCACCGAGCTCTTCCAGCGTGACGTCCTCGCCGGTGACGGTCTTGACGATGTCCGGTCCGGTGATGAACATCTGCGAGGTCTTGTCGACCATGATCACGAAGTCGGTCAGGGCGGGGGAGTAGACGTGGCCGCCGGCGGTGGCACCCATGATCACTGAGATCTGCGGGATCACTCCCGACGCATGAACGTTCCGCCTGAAAATTTCCGCGTACAGGCCAAGGGAGACAACGCCTTCCTGGATCCGGGCGCCGCCGCCCTCATTGATCCCGACCAACGGGCGACCGGTCTTGAGAGCGAAATCCATCACCTTGACTATCTTCTCGCCGTAGACCTCGCCCAGAGACCCGCCGAAGACGGTGACGTCCTGCGAGAAGACGCAGATCGGCCGGCCGTCCACCGTTCCGTATCCGGTGACCACGCCGTCCCCGACCGGGCGGTTGGTCTCGAGCCCGAAGTTCGTCGACCGGTGTCTGGCCAGGGCGTCGAATTCCACGAACGACCCCGGATCGAGCAACAGGTCGACCCGCTCCCGGGCTGTCTTCTTACCGCGGGCGTGCTGTCGCTCGATCGCTGCCGCCGAGCCGGGCTCGATCGTCTGTTGGAGGCGGGTGTGTAGATCGGCCAGCTTGCCCGCGGTCGTGTGCAGTCCCGGAACGCCGTCTGCCTGACTCGCATCCTCCGCCGGGTGCGCCGCGGCAGTAGCTGCTGCGTCTGCAGTCTCGGCATGCGTCACGGGGATCCTCCGGTGGATCGAGCCAATGCATCGTGCGGGGAAGTGCTGGCGTGAAGACGAATAGTACGCAATACTGGCGATACGGTACTGCGTACCGCACGGCCTGACAAGACCGGGCCGGCTGATGTAGCACGGGATGGTGACGAATGAGCCTGATGACCAAGCCCTCCGTGCGTGAGCGGCTGATCGACGCGGCCTTCGAGCTGTTCGGTGAGCGTGGCTACGAGTTGACCACGGTGGACGAGATCGCCGAGCGAGCCGGCGTCGGTCGGACCACCTTTTTCCGGAATTTCCGGTCGAAGGACGACGTGATCTTTCCGGACCACGCTCGGATGTTGGACGCGATCAACGGTCGATTGGCGACGTCGACGGATGGCACGGCGATCGTGGCGGTGTCCGAGGCGGTACGACTGGTGCTGCTGCGTTATATCGACGAAGGTGACCGGGCACGGCTGAGGTATGCGTTCACCAGCCGGGTCTCGGCCCTCCGGGACCGAGAGATCGCGACGGTGGCGCAGTATCAGCGTCTGTTTCGTGAGTTCATCGCCACCTGGATGGGGCCGTCGGAGGAGAACGCACTACGCGCAGAATTGATGGCTTCAGCCGTGGTCGCGGCGCACAACCATGTCCTGCGACGCTGGTTGCGGGGTGACACCGACGAGCCGATCGCCGAGGTGGACCGCGCCATGTCCCAGGTGGTCGGGTTGTTCTCGCCGCCCATCGCCCCAACGGCGCAGCCCGGCTCTACCCCTACCTCTGCCTCGGTCGGCGGTAGCGACGACGGCGCCACCGTCATCGTGCTGCGCACGTCGCAGCACTCGGACGAGATCGCCTTGGCGATCAGAAAGATCATCGGCGCCGAGGACGGTCGCTGACCGGCCGTCATCCTTGGCGCGCACCGATGGCGACCAACGCGTCGGTGAGAACGCGCATCATGCCGAGGGAGTCGCTGTGCGGCATCACCTTGCTCTCGATGGCCCCGGCCCGCACGCACGCCTGGACCTCTTGCAATTCGGGCAGGTAGCCGGCGCCGACCGGGCTCGCAGTGAACGGTTCCGGCTCGGCATCGTTGCGATAGAGCGTCATTCGCGTCGGCGCCAGCGCATTGGCGTCGATCTCGACGCGGCCGAGCGTGCCCACGATCGATGCAGTGTTCGGCCCGTTGGCCAACAACGTGCAGGTACCCAGACCAGCGACACCGTTGGCATATCGGAACATCAAGGTGGCGCTGTCGTCCACGCCATTGGCCGCCAGGCTTCCGACGACGTCGACCGACTCCGGGTTGCCCAGCAGCGATTGGATCATCGATACCGGGTACGGCCCCAGATCCAGCAGGGCGCCGCCGCCCTGCGCCGGGTCGAACAACCGATGGCCCGGATCGTACGGAAACAGGAAGCTGAAGTCATCGACGATCCGGCGGATCTCGCCGATCGCGCCCGCACCGATCAGCTCCCGCAGTTGTACGTGCAGCGGGTTGAATCTCGTCCACAGCGCCTCCATCAGGAAGGTCCGGTGGTCGCGAGCCGCCGTCACCATGGCCTCGGCATATTCGTAACGCGTGGTCATGGCCTTCTCGACCAGCACCGCGGTACCGGACTCCAGGGCAGGCAGAGCCGATTCATGATGCACGGCATGGGGAGTCGCGATGTAGAGCACATCGATCTCCGGAAGCATGTCATCGAGACGTTCGAAAACGGCAAGCTCCGGCCGGTCCTGCCCAGCCGGCACAGTGAGGCCCCCCGCGTAGCCGGCGCCACGGTCGGCGGTGCGCGAGCAGACGGCGACCAGGGTCGCGTCCGGGACCAGCAGCAGGTCTGACATGACCGTGGTGGCAATCCCTCCGGTACCGACCACGCCCCAGCGCAGCGGACGGTCGAGATCGGGCTCGTACGGCAGCGGCGTTGCGTAGGTCTTCGGCACCCGTCGACCCTACGGTGCGCCCGTTGCTGCGACTGGGGTCGCGGTCGCGGTCAATCTGCCGGGCGGTCCAGAGGTTCGAGAGGCGGCAACAGGATCGGGCGCAGGGCATCGACCACCCGGGCGTCCTCGATGGTGGACGGTATCTTCGGATCCCGGCCGTCGGCGATGTCCCGCATCGTGCGGCGGAGGATCTTTCCGGAGCGCGTTTTCGGCAATCCGTCGACCACGGAAACGTCCCGGAATGCCGCCACCGGCCCGATTTCGCGCCGTACCGCATCGGCAAGCTCCGCCCGCAGCGTCTCCGAGTCGATGTCGATGCCCATTTTGAGCACCACCAGGGCCCTGGGCAGCTGACCTTTCAAGGGGTCGCTCACACCGATGACCGCGCATTCGGCGACCGCGGGGTGGGCCGCCACCACGGCCTCGATCGAGCCGGTTGAAAGTCGATGACCGGCCACGTTGATCACGTCGTCCGTGCGGCCCAGGACGAACAGGTAACCGTCCTCGTCGAGGTACCCGCCGTCGCCGGTCAGGTAGTGACCGGGAAAGCGATCGAGGTAGGAACGGGCGAACCAATCGTCGTCACCCCACAACGTCATCAGGGTGCCCGGTGGCAGGGGCAGCTTGATGGTGATCGACCCCTCCGTTCCCGTCGGGACCCGATCACCGTGCTCGTCCAATACTTGGACGTCGTATCCGGGCATCGGGACACTGGGCGAGCCGGCCTTGATCGGGAGGTGGTCGAGACCGCGCGCATTGGCGCAGATCGGCCAACCCGTCTCGGTCTGCCACCAGTGATCCACGACCGGGACGCCGAAAAGTTCCGACGCCCAGCGAAATGTCTCCGGGTCCAGTCGTTCCCCGGCCAGGAAGAGCGTTTCGAGGCACGTCAGATCCACGTCGCGAGTCATCGTTCCGTCGGGATCCTGCCGCTTGATGGCCCGCAGCGCGGTCGGCGCGGTGAACAGCGCCTTGACGCCGTGTTCGCTGATCACTCGCCAGAATGCCCCGGCATCGGGCGTGCCGACCGGTTTTCCCTCGTACAGAACGGTTGTCGCACCCGCTAGCAGCGGGGCGTAGACGATGTAGGAGTGGCCGACCACCCAGCCGATATCCGATGCCGTCCAGAAGACGTCTCCCGGTCCGATGTCGTACACGTTGCGCAACGACCAGAGCAGAGCGACGGCGTGGCCGCCGTTGTCCCGAACGACGCCCTTCGGGCGACCGGTCGTCCCCGACGTGTAGAGGATGTACAGCGGATCTGTCGACCGCACGCTCACGCACCCGGCCGGCTTGACGCCGTCCATGGCCTCCTGCCAGTCGACGTCGCGTTCGTGCATCTCCGCCTCAGCCTGCTTGCGCTGCAACACGATCACCTGAGCCGGCCGGTGCGAGGTCAGCTCAAGGGCCTGGTCGATGATGGGCTTGTACTCGACGATCCGCCCTGGCTCGATGCCGCAGGAGGCGGTGACGATGACGCGCGGATCTGCATCGTCGATACGGGCGGCCAACTCCGGCGCGGCGAAGCCGCCGAACACGACGGAGTGGACCGCGCCGAGCCGGGCGCAGGCGAGCATCGCCACGACCGCCTCCGGAATCATCGGCAGGTAGATGATCACCCGGTCACCGGTTCCGACGCCGTGGTCGCGCAGGACACCGGCGAACCTGGCCACCTGTTCGGTCAGTTCGGCGTAGCTGAAACGCGAAACCCCGTCGCCGTAGGCGGAATGGTGGATCAGCGCGGTCCGCTCGCCCGCGCCGTTCGCCACGTGTCGATCCAGGGCGTTGTAACAGGTATTGAGTTTGCCGTCGGGGAACCAGCGGTACAGCGGAGCGGCGGAGTCGTCGAGCGCGCTGGTGGGTACCTGATCCCAGTCGACGGCCGTTGCCGCATCCAGCCAGAACTGCTCCGGCATGGCCAGCGAACGGCGGTAGACGTCGCGATAACTGGGTGCCACGTGCTCCGGCCTCTCTGCAGGATGTGCCTTGTCGCCGACCCGAACCGGGAGGGCCAGACGGCGGCGGTCATCAGTGCGGTGGTCATCAGTGCGGTGGTCAACTCTGCGCTGGTCACTCTGATGGTCATTACCGCGGTGGTCTCTCTCCACCTAGAGAGTGCACGCGCCGATGCACATCAGCAAGGGCCACCGCACCCACGGCCGCTGTCGATCCGCCGGCCCGGCTCCCGGCCCTACCGTGCTGTGGACCGTCGGCCGGGTCCAGGGTGTATGACTATGAGTGCCGGTCATTTATTAGTGACGCGAAGGAGTCATCGATGACGACACCGGGCAGCATCCTCGGCACCCGGGTGCTCCGTACCGAGGACCCCAACTTCCTGACCAGCGGCGGCACCTACACCGACGATGTCGTCGATGACGCGCTGACGGGCGCGGTGTGGGTCACCTTCGTTCGCTCGCACCACGCCCACGCGCGGATCACCTCCATCGACACATCGGCAGCGGCCAAAGCGCCGGGGTTCGTGGCCGCGTTCACCGGCGCCGACATCGGGCTGGCCGCCCGTCCGCCGATGCTGCCGACCGTTCCGCCGGGGATGAGCCAGCCGATCCTGACCAGTGACGTCGTCCGGTACGTCGGAGAGGCCGTGGTCGCCGTCGTCACGTCGGGGCCATACCAGGGCGAAGATGTGGCCGAGTTGATCGAGATCGAGTACGACCCGCTGCCGGCAGTGGTAGATCCACGGGCCGCGGCGCGCGACGACACCCTGTTGTTTCCCGAAGTCGGCACCAATGTCGCGGCAACGTTCGAACCGACAACCCGCGACGAGCATCTCTTCGACGACTGCGAGGTGGTCGTGTCCCGGGAGATCGTCAATCAGCGCATCGCCCCGGCGCCGATGGAAACCCGTGCCGCGGCGGCAGTCTGGGGTGCGGACGGTCGGCTGACCACCTGGATCCCCAACCAGGGCGCCCAGGGCACCAAGGCCGCGGTCGCCTTCCTGCTCGGCGTGGAGCCCGACCGGGTGCGGGTGGTGACCCCGGACGTCGGTGGTGCCTTCGGGGCCAAGTTCGGGGCTGACGCCGAGGCCATCGTGGTGGCCTGGATCGCCAGGGAACTCGGGCGCCCGGCGCGTTGGTCGGAGAACCGCTACGACAACCTGATGGCCATGACCCACGGCAGGGCCCAGGTGCAGACCGTCACCATCGGTGGCACCCGGGCGGGCCGGGTGACCGCCTACCGGTTGGAGGTGTTGCAGGACTGCGGGGCGTACCCGATGATCGGCTCGCTGCTACCCACCCTGACCAGGCTGATGTCGCCGGGCACGTATGACATCGCCAAGGTCGAATCGGCCGCGCGTTCGGTGGTCACCACGACCACCCCGGTCGGGGCCTACCGCGGAGCGGGGCGCCCGGAGGCGACCGCGGCGATCGAGCGGGCCATCGACCTGTTCGCCGCCGAGATCGGGATGGATCCGGCCGATGTCCGGCGAGCCAACCTGCTGCCGCCCTTCACCGAACCGCATGACAATGGTCAGGGTGCGATCTACGACTCCGGGAATTTCGTCGGTGCTCTCGACCTGGTCCTGAAGGCCGCCGACTATCCGGCGCTCCGGGAGGAACAGCAGCGCCGTCGCGACCGGGGTGACGTCCTGGCGCTGGGCATCGGTGTGGCCTGTTACGTCGAGATCACCGGCGGCGGTTCGGAAGCCGGCGAATCGAAGGAGAACGCGCTGGTCGAGGTACACGACGACGGAAGCGCCACCATTCTCACCGGAACGTCGCCGCACGGGCAGGGTCACGGCACCGCCTGGGCGATGCTGGCGAGCGAAGAACTGGGCATCCCGGTCGAGCGGATCACCGTCAAACACGGTGACACGGACCTGATCCCGGAGGGCGGCGGAACCGGAGGCTCGCGCAGTCTCCAGCAGGGCGGGGCCGCGGTTCGGCAGGCCTCCCAGGAGCTGGTCGAATTGGCGCTGCAACGAGCGTCCGATGTCCTCGAAGTGGATGTCGCCGACCTCGAGCTGGACAAATCCAGGGCAGCGGTCGCGGTGCGGGGTGCACCGGATGCCGCCGTGTCACTGGCCGAGCTTGCCGGCCGGGAAAGGCTGTTCGTCCGTAGCATCTTCCAGGCGGCCGGTCCGACGTTTCCGTTCGGCGCCCACGTCGCCGTCGTCGAGGTCGATCTCGACACCGGAAAGCCGACGCTGCAGCGCCTACTGGCCGTCGACGATGCGGGTGTGATCCTGAATCCGCTGCTGGCCGACGGTCAACGGCACGGCGGAATCGCCCAGGGCGTCGCCCAGACACTCTTCGAGGAGATGGTGTACGACGCGGACGGCAACCCGTTGACCGCGACCTTTGCCGACTATCCCTTCCCGTCCGCCGCCGAATTTCCGATGTTCGAATTGCTCACCATGGAGACCCCGACGAGCTACAACAGCCTGGGCGCCAAGGGTGTCGGCGAGGCCGGGACGATCGGATCGACACCGGCCGTGCAGAACGCCGTGATCGACGCGGTCGCCCACCTGGGTGTGCGCCACGTCGACCTGCCCACCACGTCCCGACGGATCTGGCACGCGATGAACGACGCGGCCGGGAACGGAGCACTCTGATGCAGGTCACGATCAACGTCAACGGAACCCCTCGAACGGACGAGGTCGAATCGAGACTGCTGCTGGTGCACTATATCCGGGATATCTGCGGCCTGCGGGCGGCGAACGTCGGCTGCGATTCGAGTTCGTGCGGAGCCTGCACCGTGCTGCTGGACGGCCGCTCGGTCAAGTCGTGCACGGTGCTGGCGGCTCAAGCCGACGGCAAGGAGGTGACCACCGTGGAATCGCTGGCAGCGGATGGCGAACTCCATCCCGTGCAGGCCGCTTTCCGTGCCGAACACGGCCTGCAGTGCGGATTCTGCACACCGGGCATGGTGATGGCATCGGTGGGCCTGTTGCGGGACAACCCATCTCCCACCGAGGCCGAGGTGCGCACCGGGCTGGAGGGTAATTATTGCCGGTGCACCGGCTACCACAACATCGTGCGGGCGGTGTTGGCAGCCAGCGCCACCATGTCCGCGGGCGGAACGTCTGCGGAGGGGGGACAGCGATGATCACCGCGACGTTCGAATACCTGCGGCCGGATACGGTCGACGAGGTGTTGGACCTGCTGCAAACCCACGGTGACGACGCCAAACTGCTGGCCGGCGGTCATTCTCTGCTGCCGATGATGAAGCTGCGTCTGGCGCAGCCGGAGATCCTGATCGACCTCGACCGCCTCCACCAGATGCGCTATGTCCGCCTGGACGGCGACGCGGTGGTGATCGGCGCGCTGGCCACCCACGACATGGTGGCGACATCGGACCTGACCCGGAGCGACGCTCCCTTGCTCGCCCATTCGGCGTCGCAGGTCGGCGACCCACAGGTGCGGCATCGCGGGACCATCGGTGGTTCGCTCGTCCACTCGGATCCAGCTGCCGACCTGCCGATGGCGGTGGTTGCCGTCGGAGCGACGATGGTCATCCAGGGTGCCGGTGGTCGACGCGAGGTGGCCGCCGACGACTTCTTCGCCGGCCCGTTCGAGACGGCGGTTGCCCCGGACGAGCTACTTGTCGAGGTGAGAGTGCCGCGGCGGCCGGGTGTTGGGTGGGGATACGAGAAATTCACCCGACGCGCGAACGATTGGGCCATCGTCGGAGTGGCCACCGTTGCTGGACGGATCGTCCTGGGCAACATGGGCGGCCAACCTTTGCGGGCTGCGGCGGCGGAGAGCGCGGTGGCCAGGGGCGCCACCATCGACGAGGCCGCAGCACTGGCCGCCGATGGCACGGAGCCGGCCGAAGACATGCACGCTGACTCCGAGTACCGCCGGCATCTCGCGCGAGTGTTGACCGCCAGGGCGCTCCGATCCGCCCGGGACGAAACCTGATCGACACCTGGTCAACCGGCGGCGGGCGGGAGGTGGTCCCTCCCGATCGAGGGCCGATAGGCGACGGTGGTCGCCCGGTCCCGTGGTCAGCAGTAGCGTCCTGGTCACGGGGAGTGAGGTAGAACGCCCGATCGGTACCCCATTGGCCCTATCGAAAGCCGGCCCGAGTGCCGTTCGCTGGACTCATGCCTCAGATCATGCGCGGTCGAACCGGTCGACCGAGAGGTGCGTTCGGCCTTGCTGCGGTGACGACGGTGGCGGTCATGATCTGTGCTCTGGCGGTCAGCGGCGGGCCGGTGAATGCCGCGCCGGCACCCCACGGATTGAGCCAGGCAGCCCTGTCCACCGCGCCGGTCCCACCGCCGTCATCGCTGAGTGCCGGGCAGAAACTGCTGCCGAGCACGACGATGGTGGCCCCGGGCGGGCACGTGGTGCTGTCGATGCAGGCGGATGGCAATCTCGTCGAACGCCGCGACGGTGCGTTGGTGTGGGCCACGTACACCCAGGGGCACCCGGGCGCGTACGCCGTGATGCAGGGTGACGGCAACTTCGTCATCTACAGCACCGGGGGAACGGCACTCTGGCACACCCATACCTACGGATACGGTGGCGCACACGCGACTTTGCAGGACGACACCTATTTCGTGATCTATTCGGCGGTGAAAACACCGCTCTGGTGGCGCGATATCGGGAAAGGCGCGGCACTGTGCAACTCGACGGCGTCGAATCCGGCCGGGACGGCGATCACCCGTTGGAATCCGGTAACGGTGTGCGTGCTCAGGGTGTTGCGCCAGTCGACGGCCAACCTCGCGGACGTCAACCTGATGATTCAGTACGAATCGAGCGGCAATCCGAACGCCATCAACAACTACGACATCAACGCCCAGCTAGGGCATCCCTCGAAGGGCCTCATACAGGTCATCCAGCCCACTTTCAACCGGTTCCGCTCACTACAGCTGTCGGCCAGCCTCTACAACCCCGCGGCCAATCTCTACGCGGGGCTGAACTATGCGATCTATACCTACGGATCAATCCACAATGTGCCCGGTCTTGTTTCGCTCCGCGCCGGTGGTGGTTACAAGGGATACGCGGTGGGCGGCTGAGGCAGGGCAGGTGGCAGACTTGTCGATGCGGGTCCGAGCCGTCACCGTGCGGCCGAGCAGAAGGACACAACATGCCCACCAAGATCACCGTCATCTACGACAATCCCACTGATCCGGCCGCATTCGAAACGGGTTATGCCCAGGAACAGGTCGCCCTGGCCAAGGCCTTGCCCGGTCTGCAGTCGATGGAGACCTCGAAGGTCTGGCCGAAGGAGGACGGCAGTCCTACGCCCGCCTATCGCATGGTCGATCTGTATTTCCCGGACTACGACACCGCCAGCGCAGCAGTGACCACCGCCGAGGCCGCAGCGCTGTTCCCCAGCATCTTCGGCCTCGCGTCGGGCGGAGTAAGGATCCTGTTCTCCGACGTCGAAGAGGCCACGACCATTTGACGTCGGGTCGATGGCGGAGTCGACGAGGCCATGACGGCGTGCGGACCGTCCACGGAGTCCCCGTTACTGCGACATACTGCTGGCTATGGGCAAGCTGAATTTGGGTCTGGACGACAGGTCGGCTCGATTGATACACGGCCGAGACGTCTGGACCGAGATTCGGGGACTGCTGTCGGGGTACAGCGCCGTCTCCGCAGCTATTGCCTTCGTCGGGCCGGAGGCAGACCAGCATCTCCCGCTCCGGGGCCCGGCCACCATCGTGGTCAATGCCGGTGATGACGCGCTGGCCAGCGGGTGGACGGACCCCGAGGTGCTGCTGCGGTGGACCCGGCGCGGCGTCCGGGTCTACTCACTCGATTCGTTGCACGCGAAAGTAGTTCTGGCGGAAGGACATCCATCGTTCGTGCTGATCGGATCGGCTGATGTGCTGTCGACGTCCGGCCGGATCCTGGACGAAGCGGTCCTGGTGGCGGATGAGCGGGAGACGGTCGACGAGCTCCGCGATGCGGTCGCCGGTTGGCGCGAGCGAGCGGGTGAACCGCTGACCGAGGCGTGGCTGCAGGCGGCCGCTTCGCGCTACCGCCCGACGCCTCCGCATCGTCTGCCGGTCGCCGCACCGGTGCAGTCGACGGCGCCACCCGTGGTGAAGTGGCCGCCCGCCCCGATTTCGGAGGACCCGCCCACCCGGCCGGCGCTTCCGGTCGCTGAGTTGTCTTCCGCGTCCCCGGCGGAATCCGCTGTTACGGCGCAGGTCGGACCGGCCGATCCCGGCGTGGACGTCGCCGAACCCGATGCGGACGAAGTAAACCAGGCCTTGGACTCGGCCGCGCCGACGGCAGATCCCCCGGTGGACGCCGAGGCCGCCGGACGCGCGGCTGCGGAGATCGCCGCGGTGGACTGGCCCCGCCCCAAGTACATCTACCTGGCTGCCCTCAGCAAGGATGGCGGGGCCTCCGAGTCTGCCCGGGATCGGCTCGAGCAGCTGCGCGGCGAATACCGGGTGCCGGGCGACACGGCTCACTCCGCCGTGCTGGAGGTGGACATGTTCTGGTGGGACGAGCCGGCCAGGGCCGGCAAGGCCAGTCCCACCTACCGCGAAGGCTGGCACGTCGTTCCCATCTCGGTGACCGGCGCCGGTCGCCCGGCGGTTTCCTCCCAGGTGGACTCGCCGGGCCGGGTGCTGAACTCGTACACCGACTACGGTCCCGGCCCCACCCGCACCTACTACTACCTGCTGCGTCATGGGGCTGGGGCGCCCACCACCTTCCGCAAATTGCGGGAGGCGCTGACCGCGGTCGGCGAGAAGCCGTCCTACAACCACGCATACATGATGCAGCACAAGGTGGATGCGATTCTCGACCTATGGCCGCAGATCGGCTACACCGACTGAGTCGTCACCAGGCGTTCCCTTTCGGGTGAGCCGGTGATCAGACGATGCGCCCGTCGACGCGGGCCGCGAACAGACGCTTGGGCTGAAACTCCTGATCCTGGTAGGTGGGGAGCGCCTGGGCGGGGGAGTAGGACATGTCGGTCGATCCGTACGCGTGGGCCAGGACCAGGTTGCTCAGCTCCATCAGCTCGACGAAGTCGCCGGCATCGGCGGCATGCACTGACGTCGGGATCGATACCTCGTCGATGGTCGCGATACTCATCTCCGCCTGTTCCTCTCGATCGCACGCGCGGGCGCGGCGGGTGGCCAGAATTGTGCGCCGACGGGTCGCCGGGATCCACTGAATAAGGTCGAAGCCGGCGTGGGGCCGTCCGCGGTTCGGCCCGGCGCGGGGCACACTGGAACGACATGCGGCTCGGTGGCGGCCGCGTTCGTGCAGATGACGGGGATGATCATGAGGAATTCACAGCTGGCCACCAGGGCTGGGCGGTTGTTGACCGCAGCTCTGCTGCTCGCCTCTGGACTCGTCGCGGTGAGCGTGCTGCAAGCCCCGGTAGCGGCTGCCGATCCGAGTCCGGCGCCGGCCGGCTCCACCCAGCTGATCACCGTGAACGCCCCGACCAGCAGCTCGACCAGGGCGACAGTCACGGCCTGGCAACGCGGATCGGACGGCCTGTGGCGGGTGGCGATTCCGGCGATGAGTGCGCGAGTGGGTGGCGCCGGAATCGGGCACGCAACCGAAGGCAGCGAGCGCACGCCAGCGGGCACCTTCGCCCTGACCCAGGCCTTCGGTCGGCAGACCAACCCCGGCACGAAGATGCCCTACTTCCGGACCGACACCCTGGACTGGTGGGACGAGAACCCCGCGTCCCCGACCTACAACCTGCACGTCAGGCGGTCGAGCAGTCCCGGTGCGGCCAGTGAGAACCTGTACAACTCGGGAAGCGTCTACGACTACGTCGTCAACATGAACTACAACACGGCCAGGGTTCCCGGTGCCGGTTCGGCCTTCTTCCTGCACGTCACGGACGGCACCCCGACGGCGGGCTGCGTCGCGGTCGCTCGCTCCGGCATGGTCGCGATCTTGCGCTGGCTCAATCCGGCTGCGCATCCCTACATCTCGATCCGGGTCGGGGCTGCCTGGAAGCCGCCGGCGCCCACTCGCCCGGTGGGAAGCCTGACCACCTACAAAGGCTCCGGGATCAAACGGATCACGGTGGAGGGCTGGGCATTCGACCCGGGCGCCCCGGCATCAGCGAAGATCAGAGTGACGGTCTCGGGTCCGGCCGGCACCGGTAGCTACGACCGGACGCGACAGCGAACAGCCGGCCGGATGTGGCCAAGGTCTACAGCTGGGCCGGGCCCAAGGCCGGCTATCGGATCGGCAGTGAACGCCGAGGGACTGGGCCAGAATCTCGTCTGCGTCTACGTGATACCTGCGCGATCACCGGCCCGTCCGCAACGCATCGCCTGCCATCATGTCCTGATCCAGAACGCGTTCGGCCGGCTGGACAGAGTTGGATCTCAAGGGACGGCGATTACCGCTGTCGGCTGGGCTCTCAACCCTGACAGCCACGGCTCGCACGTGGCGATCCGACTGAGCGACGCGGGCCCGGTATCCCAAACGGTCGGAGATCCGCGGGCCGCGCTGATCCGGCGGGATGTGGCCCTGGCCTACCCCAGCTACGGCGCAGCGCACGGCTACCGCATCACGTTCCGGGCCAAGTCGAAAGGCACGCACACCATCTGTGCCTATGCGCTGCCCGAACTGGGCAATTGGAGCGTGGCCAAGCTGGGTTGCCAGAACGTCGTGGTGCGCTGAGCGGACCGGCCGGCTCGCCCGCTCAAGCCGCCTTGGCGTGGCGACTCACGGTGTCCATCGACATGTCTTCGAGCTCCATGCCTTTGGTCTCCGGGATCTTGGCCAGCACGAAGAAGAACGAACACAGCGCGAAGAATGCGTACATGCCGTAGGTGAACCCGAGCGAGAAGTCGCGCAGCGGTGGGAATGTCACGGTGATGATGAAGTTGAAGATCCAGTTCGCCGCGGTGGCGATGGCCATCGCCATGGCGCGGATCCGGTTCGGGAACATCTCGCCCAGCAGCACCCACATGACCGGCCCCCACGATGCGCCGAAGAACACGACGAACAGGTTGGCGGCGATCAGTGTGGCCACGCCCCAGAAGCCGGACAGCTGCGGTGAGACGGTTCCGTCGGAACCCGTCACCAGGGTGGCCTGCGCAAATCCGATGCACATCACCCCGAGCGAGACGAACATGCCCGCCGAGCCGAACAGCAGCAGGATCCGTCGCCCGATCCGGTCGATCAGCAGGATCGCGATGACGGTCACCACCACGTTGGTGACCGACGTGATGACTGAGGCGGTATAGGAGAACGATTCGTCGAAACCGACCGACTGCCACAGCGACGTCGAGTAATAGAAGATGACGTTGATGCCGACGAGCTGCTGGAACGCGGCCAACAGGATTCCTACCCAGACCAGCGGCAACAGCCCGAATCGTTGACCGCGTAGATCCCGGAACGACGGCTTGTCCTCGCGTTTGATCGACTTCTGGATGTCGGCGATACGTTCCTGGACCTGGTCCGCCGTCTCGCCGAGTACCCGGCGCAGGACCTTGGCCGCGGCCTCGGTCTTGCCCCTGGCCACCAGATATCTCGGCGACTCCGGGATGCCGAGCGACAGCACGCCGTACACGACCGACGGAATGACGCCGACCAGGAACATCCAGCGCCAGGCTTCGAGGCCGAACCACCTGGTCCCGAGGGCGCCGTCGGCGCCGCCCGCCAACCAGGCATCCGAGAGCAGCGCGACGAAAATGCCGAGCACGATGGCCATCTGCTGCAGCGAGGCGAGCCGGCCGCGCAGGCTGGCGGGTGCCACCTCCGAGATGTAGGTCGGACCGATCACCGATGCCACGCCGATACCGAGTCCGCCGATGAATCGCCAGAATCCGAGATCCCAGACGGAGAACGCCAAGCCGGACCCGATGGATGACACCAGGAACAGCACAGCCCCGACCAGCATCACCCTGGGACGGCCCCACCGGTCGGCCAGGCCACCGGCGAACCAGGCACCGACGGCCGAGCCGATCAACGCGATGGCCACCACGAAGCCGGTGACACCGGAAGCCAGGTTGAAGTGGCTGGTGATCGAATCGACGGCCCCGTTGATGACGGAGGTGTCGAAGCCGAAGAGGAACCCGCCGACGGCGGCCGCGATGGAGATCGCCGTCGCCCGGGCCGGATGACGTTCACCATGGTCGGCATACCGCGGATCACGAACCGGACTGCTGTCCACCATGACAGGACCTGCCTTTCGACCGTGCCGCAAGATGTCACTCGCTGCATACCCGTCAGGGCCGCACAGTAATCATCGGGTTGCCCGGTTGGTGCCGCCCTACGTCAGCAGGAACGCAGGAAACGGTCGAGCACCCGGGTGCCGAACTCCAGTGCGGCCACCGGCACCCGCTCGTCGACGCCGTGGAACAACGCCGAGAAGTCGAGATCCGCCGGCAGTTGAAGCGGGGCAAAGCCGAAACATCGGATGCCCAACTCGGAGAAGGACTTGGCGTCGGTGCCGGCCGAAAGCATGTAGGGCAGCACGCGTGCCGTTGGATCCTCGGCGACCAGCGCGTTCGTCATCGCGTCCACCAGCGCGCCGTCGAAGGTGGTCTGGACGGGTGGCAGGTCGTCCCATTCACGTTCGATGTCCGGTCCGAGAATGTCGGCCAGTTCTTCGTAGAACGCGGTCTCCCGACCGGGCAGGATCCGGCAGTCGACGGTGGCCTCGGCCGACGACGGCACCACGTTGCCCTTGTACCCGGCCTGGAAGGTGGTGACGGTAGCCGTATCTCGCAGCGTCGCTCCGACGATTCGAGACAGATTGCCAAGTTTGGCCACGGCCGAGTCGAGATCGTCGGCGGGAAATTCCATCCCGGTCAGGTCGGTGACGCCCGCCAGGAAGTCGGCCAGGGCCGGCGTGATGATCTGCGGGAATTGGTGCGCCGACAGCCTGGTGACGCCGGCCGCGAGCTTGGCCACCGCGTTGTCGGTGTTCAGCATCGAGGCGTGGCCCGGCGTTCCACGCGTCTTCAACCGCATCCAGGTGACGCCCTTCTCGGCCGTCTCGATCAGATAGGCCCGAACCGGATCCCCGGCCCTCGATGTGAAAGTTTCAGAGAAGCCGCCCACTTCGCCGATCGCTTCGGTGACGCCCTCGAACAGCTCGGGTCGGTTACGCACCAACCACTTCGCGCCGAAGAACCCGCCGGATTCCTCGTCGGCGACAAACGCGAAGACCAGGTCACGGGGCGGCACGAAGCCGACCCGGGCGAAGTGCCGGAGTACCGCGAGCGACATGGCCACCATGTCCTTCATGTCGACCGCTCCGCGGCCCCAGAGGTAGCCGTCCTTCACCTCGCCGGACAGCGGGTGCACCGACCATTCCGCGGCGTCGGCCGGCACCACGTCCAGGTGGGCGTGCACCAGCAGGGCGCCGCGGCTGGCGTCGGAACCGGCCAGCCGCACGATGACGTTCCCCCGGCCCGGTGCGCCCGATTCGACGTAGACCGGATCGAGGCCGACATCGGTGAGCTTTTCCGCCAACCACTCCGCGGCCGGCCGCTCGACGATGCTCGAGCCGGAGTCGCCGGTGTTGGTGGTGTCGATGCGGATCAGGTCGTGGGCGAGGGCGACGACCTCGTGCTCGGCGGTGGATGTTGGCGCGTCCGATGATTCGGTCACGCCGGAGGCACCGTCACGCTGAGGAAGTCGGTGACCCGACGCAGCCGGAAGCCGATCGACTGGTACAGCCGGATGGCGTTCGTATTCTGCGCCGAGGCGTGCATCAGCGCGCGGTCCCCCCGGTCATCGATACCGGCGGCGACGGCCCGGACCAGACGGGTACCCAGGCCCTGGCCGCGGTAGGCGACGTCGGTGCACACCGCGCTGATCTCGGTCCAGCCCTGCGGGTGCAGCCGCTCGCCGGCCATCGCGATCAGCGCGCCGTCCCGGCGGATCCCCAGATAGGTGCCCAATTCGATGGTGCGCGGACGGAACGGGCCGGGGCGGGTTCGCTCGATCAGGTCGAGAATCTCGGGCACGTCCGCCGGGCCGAGCACCTCCGCCTCCGGATCGTGAGTCTTGGTCAGCTCGACGTCGACCAGCTGCACGCCACCGCCCACCGAGTCGAAGGCCCAACCGGCCGGCGGCCGGACGTCTTCGCCGGCGATGGCGAAGGTGCCGCCCGGGCCCACCAGTTCGGCCACGTCCGCCCAGGCCGTTGGGTCGCGATGATCGGCCAGTGCCACGAACGGCGAGATCTCCGGCAGATACCGTGCGGCGTTGCCGATCCGCTGGGCGAACCGCCCGTGCGGCCCGGTCAAGGAGTACCAGGCGGCATTGTCGAGGATGGGATCGCCGAGGGTCGGATCCTGGGCCAACCGGTACAACTCGACCGTCGTCATGACGCCGAGCGCACTGCTGTCGGCGCACTGTCGGTGCGCGCCGGTCGCTCCAGACCCAGATGATCGCGCAGCGTGGTGCCTTCGTACTCGGTGCGGAACACCCCGCGCTCCTGCAGGATCGGCACTACCTTGTCGGCGAACTCGCCGAGCCCGTCCGGGGTGATGTGCGGGACCAGGATGAAGCCATCGCTGGCATCGGCCTGCACGTATTCGTCGATGGTGGCCGCGATTGTCTCGGCGGTACCGATGAAGTTCTGCCGCGCGGTCTTCTCGACCACCACGTCGCGGATCGAGAGGCCTTTGGCGGCAGCCAGTTCGCGCCACTCGTTGGCCACGGCAATCGGATCGGCGTTCATCCGGACGCTGGCCCGGCCCTTCGCGATCGTGTTCTCGCCGACCAACGGGTCGACCTCCGGCAGCGGGCCATCCGGGTCATAGGAGCTCAGGTCCCGGTTCCACAGCTGCTCGGCGAACTTGATCGCCGTCTGCCCGCTGACCTGCTGGCGCCGGACGACCGCTGCGTACTCCTGGGCATCGGCCTCGGTGTCACCGAGAATGAAGGTGGCGGCCGGCAATACCAGCAGTTCGTCGTGTCGCCGACCGTATTTCGCCAGCCGGCTCTTGACGTCGGCGAAGAACGCCTGGCCGGCGTCCAGGGTGCCGTGCCGAGTGAAGATGGCATCCGCGGTTGAGGCGGCGAATTCACGTCCCGCGTCCGAATCGCCGGCCTGGAAGATGACCGGACGACCCTGCGGGCCGGTGGGTACGTTGAAGTTGCCGCGGATGTCGAAGTGGTTGTCGTGTACAGAGAATGCACCGGGCCGGCCCTTGCGCAGGAACGTCCCCGAGTCCTTGTCGGCGACGATCTCGTCGTCGGCCCAGGAATCGAACAGCACCCCGGTGGCTTCCAGGAACTTCTGCGCCCGCTCGTAGCGCTGGTCCTGGGCGAGAAAGCCACCGCGGCGAAAGTTCTCACCGGTGAATGCATCCCAGGAGGTGACCACGTTCCACGCTGCTCGGCCCTGCGACAGATGGTCGAGGGTGGCGAACTGGCGGGCCACGTCATACGGCTCGTTGAACGTCGAGTTGATCGTTCCGGTCAATCCGATCCGGCTGGTGACCGCAGCCAGGGCGGTGAGGATGCCGAAGGTGTCCGGGCGGCCGACGACGTCGAGGTCGTAGATCTGACCGTTCTGTTCGCGCAATCGCAGACCCTCGGCCAGGAACAGGAAGTCGAACTTGGCACGTTCGGCGATCTGGGCGAAACGGCGGAACGATTCGAATTCGATGTGGCTGCCCGAGCGCGGGTCGCTCCACACGGTGGTGTTGTTGACGCCGGGGAAGTGGGCCGCGAGATGGACCTGCTTGCGTGGCTTCGAACCGGCCGACTGAGATGAAGTGGTGGTCATGCGAGTGCTCCCTGGGAGGCTGGGGCGGCGGCATAGCGGTTGGCTGGGCGCTCGAATCCGAGCAGCCCGCGCAACGTCGACGCCTCGTACTCGGTGCGAAACAGCTTGCGAGCCTGCAACTCCGGGACCAAGGCGTCCACGATGCCGGTCAGATCATCCGGGAGGGCGCCGGGTCGCAGGCGATAGCCGGCGATGCCGACGGTCTGCCAATCCGCGAGCAGATCGGCGAGTTCGCCGGCCGATCCGGTGAAGATTCGGGCATCGCTGGCGTAGACACTGCCGGCCCGCTCGTCGAGTCGGGCTTTGCGCTGGGCGCCGGGTTCCGTGGTCGTGTCGAGGAAGACCACGAGGTCCGCGAACACGAGTATGGTCTCGTCGTCCCGGCCGGCGCCGGCCTGCTCGCTGCGGATCTCGTCGACGATCCGCCGGGCGTCGGCGGTGTCGATCGGCGTCACGAACACGATGTCCGCGCTGCGGGCGGCGAACCGGTACGGAACCGTTGCGTGCGCGAGTGCCGTGACCAGGGGCTGACCCTGTGGTGGCCGCGGCACGATGCCGGGCCCTTTGACCGAGAAGTGGGAGCCGACGAAATCGATGTAGTGGATCTTGTTCCGATCGATGAAGCGGCCGGTGGCGGCGTCGCGGATCTCGGCGTCGTCCTCCCAGCTGTCCCACAGCCGCCTGATCACCTCGACGAAATCCTCGGCCTCGCCGAACAGTTCCGAGACCAGCTGCTGTACGGCCGGATCGGTCAGGTCCGGTGCGGTGAGCACCGGGATATTGCGCCGGCCGAAGTGCGCCGCCTCCTGCCCGATGGCGGAGACCTGGATGCGCACGCCGGCCCGACCGGTGCTCACGTAGTCCAGCGTGGCAATCGACTTCGAGATGTGGAACGGCTCGGTGTGGGTCACCAGAGCCGTCGGGATCAACCCGATGTGCTGGGTCAGCGGCGCGACCCGGTCCGCGATCAGCACCGCGTCCAGTCGCCCCCTGACCTGGTCCGTGCGGTCGTTATCGGGCGCAAAATGATTGGCCTGCAACCCGAATGAGTCCTCGATGGTGACGAAGTCGGCCATGCCGCGCTCGGCGTCGCGGACGAGGTCGAGCCAGTAATCGGCATCGAACAGTTCGGTCGGCCGGGCGGACGGCTCCCGCCACGCGGCCGGGTGCCAACCCGCGCCGTCGAGCGCGATGGCCAGGTGGAGGGGCTGGGACTGGGCAGCTGCTTGCGGATCGGTTGACGAAATGTCTGACATGGGGACCTTCGGGTGTGATGGGGGTGCGGGCTCGGTTGTCGCCCTGGGTTGTCGCCCTCGGTGGTGGCGGGACCCCGTCAACAGATCGCGCTGCAGACCCGCTGGAGGTCGATGTGACGACGACTGACCAGGCTCACGCGCAAGGCCAGACTCACGGCAGTCACCGCGGCGGGAGAAGGCAACACCATCACCTCACAGGAGACCCAGAGCACGCTCTGGTCCACTCTCGTGCTTGCGGGTGCCGGTCGGCATCCGCCAGGTCGTCACCTGGAGCACCCCGCCACGAAAAAGGAGGGTTGCCGGTCAGCTAGCCAGGGCTTGTTGCTGACACTCATTACCTATGCCCGACGATATCACCGGCACTACCATTGCGTGATGAGCAGAGGGTCGATCCCCGTCCCCGACGTCCTCGGGCTGACCTTTGCCAGCGCCCACTCGGTGGGTAGTGCGGCCGGCCTCCAGGTGCTGGGCTACGCCCCCGACGGCTCACCCATCGCCCGGGATTCCGAGGGCATCGTGGTGGAGCAGGACCCGCCGGCCCACGAGCTGACCAAGGCCGGTCGGCAACTCCGGCTGCGCGTCGGTCGGGGTGACGGTGGGTCCAAGGACCCGGAGCCCAGAGAGCCAGATCCGTTGCTGCGCAGTGACTTCGGCGATCTGTCGGACCCGGACGACGAACGCGAGCTCATTTCGGTCTGAGCAGCACCGACCTGCACAGCCCCGCTGGGTAGGCCCGGGCGTTTGCCGGATCCGGTGCGAGGGCATGATCCGAGAGTTCCGACTTCCCAGCCGTCCGAATCCGCCCCCGACAAGGAGCCCCATGACCGAGCCTGCAGCGCAGCAGCCGATCAACGTCAGTGCCGTCATCACCGGCAAGCCCGGTACCGGTGACCAAATCCTGCCGTTGCTCCAGCAGCTGGCCGAGGGCACGCACGGCGAGGACGGTTGCCTGCTCTACAGCCTGCAACGGGGCATTGAGAATCCGGACCAGTTCGTCACCGTGGAGAAGTGGACGTCGGGCGATGCGCTGACCGCCCACCTGGCCACCGAACACGTGCAGGCCGCGCTGGCCGGCGCGGGCGATCTGCTGGCCGAACCCCCGCTGATCATTCCCACCCTCCCGGTCGCTGCCGGTGACGCGGGCAAGAGCGCCTACTGATCGGAAGCCCCATGTGGCACGTCCTGTTCGTCAACCAGATTCCGGTGCTGGAGAAGGTCTTCCGTACCGTCGCGGTCTACGCCCTGATCCTGGTGATCTTCCGGATGATCGGCAAACGCTCGATCTCGGCGCTCAACACGATGGACTTCGTGGTGATGTTCCTGCTGTCCAACGTCGTGCAGAACGCGATCATCGGCAACGACGACTCGTTTGTCGGCGGTGCGATCGGAGCCATCACGCTGGTTGCGGTCAACTCCCTGGTCGACCGGCTCGCCTACAAATACCCAGTTGTTCGACGGCTGATCGAGGGTTCCGCGGTCGAGGTCATCGCCGACGGCAAGGCCGAGGGAACCGCATTGCGGAAGCTGGGCATGCGGCAGGAGGAACTGGACCAGGCGATCCGGCTGCAGAACGGCGACGACGTGACCGAGATAGCCACCGGGACACTGGAACCGGGCGGTCAGTTGGTGCTCACCCTCAAGACCGACGACCAGAGTGCCGACCAGTCCGACATCGCAGCCCTACGGGCCCAACTCGACCGGATCGAGCGGCTCCTGACCCAGCGTTGATCGCCTGACGCTGGTCACCGCCGTTCGGATTCGCCCAGCAGTCTGCGGGGGTTGACCACCCGGACGGCTCGGTCTGCGGCGTCGCCGAGACGTAGTTCGCTGGTGCTCGCGTAGGGCTTGTCCGTGCCGTTGACGATGACGTCGATGCCCAGGACCCGGATCAGCGCGTCCAGGCCACGCGGACCGTAGGACGAGGTCTCGACGAAGCTGAGCCGATCGATCGGGGGCGGGTTTCCGCCGCCCCGGACGGTGAAGCGCTCGTGGTGAACGGGAGCCAGGCCCGCGCCCGCGGCAAAACAGATCCGCAGATCCGGAAGCAGCGTTCGACCGGCCACCGACCATGACCACCACGCCGCGGTCATCTGCGCGGTGTAGTCGACGACGGCCGGCCACCAGGTCGGAAATTGGCTTGGGTCGGTACCCACCGCGACCGGGCCGGGGTGCACCAGCACGGGCTTGCCCGCGGCCTCGCAGACCCGCAGGACGGGAGCGATGAGGTCAATCGCACTCGGGGTGGCCATGCTGGTGGCGGGTATCTGCAGTCCCACAAAGCCTGCGGCCAAACGAGTCTCCAGGTCCCCGACGTCCGGATCGACGGAGTGCACCGCTGCCCAGGCGCGAAACGGATCTGGCAGCTGCGCCGCGCCGTCGTGCCAGGCGGCCAGCAGGGGATGGGCGATCTCCGAGGCCATGCCCTCGATGCCGAGCGGACTGGACAGCGATACCAGAGCGGTCGCCGTATTCGCCTCCTGCGCCACCCGCAGGTCGAGATCGTGGTGTTGCGGGTTCACCTCGTAGGGCGGCTCGCCGGCCAGGTGCAGGGTCCAGCCGTCGAGACGCGGGAAACCTCGGAAGCCACGCAGCGCCTCGATCAGTGCCGGTGGCCACAGGTGTTGATGCACGTCGACAATCCCGGACGGTGCAATCACAACCCCGGATAGGGCGACCACAGACCAGCTCCGCTCAGATCAGCGCGTACACAGGGCTACTCGGGCAACCGGACGTCGGCAGGCGTGGGCATTTCGCACCGATCCGTGTAAAAGTATAGATATGCGCGCGCTCCCGATCCTCGAACCGTTCTGGACGGGACGACGCGGCGACACCTTCGATGGCTGGTGTTGTCAGGGCTGACCCCTGACCCACCCCTCCTCATCCCGAAGGAATCACCATGTCCGTCACGGACGGCAACCGCCTCCTGGGCCTGTTCATCCCGCACACGGACAAGGTCCGTGGCTTCGTCATCGACGTGGCCACCGGCCTGCTGACCGCCCTCGACCCGGCAGGAGCCCGGTGATGGCCAGCAAGTACCTGACCTTTCCGAATCCGGTCAACGAGTATGCGGCCCGGTCCGTCGCGGGAATGGTCGTCGTGCTGACCGCACTGACGCTCGTCTTTCGCAGCGAATGGCTGCTCTGGGCACTCGCCATCGGCTTTCTGCTGCGGGTCGCTGCCGGTCCCCGGTACTCACCCTTCGGCCAGCTGGCCACCAGGGTGATCGCGCCCAGGTTCGGGCCGGCGAAACTGGTGCCCGGCCCGCCCAAGCGCTTCGCCCAGGCGATGGGTGCAACGTTCTCGGTAGCCGCCTTGGTCACCTTCTACGCCGGTGCGCCAACGGCCTCCTGGATCCTGGTCGGGTTGGTCACGGTGGCAGCGCTCCTGGAATCGGTATTCGGCATCTGCCTGGGCTGCCTGGTCTTCGGCCGCCTCCAGGCCATCGGCCTCATTCCGGCGTCGGTGTGCGAGGCGTGCAACGACGTCCGGTTGCGCCACAAGGCCATCACGGCCGCCTGAGTTCAGCTGTTGATGCCGGTGCTCTCCACTCCCTGAACGATGAATCGCTGCAGGGCCAGGAAGAGGACCAGGATCGGCAGGATCGAGAAGGTCGCGGCGATGAACAGTTCGTGCAGGTTGATGGTCTGGGCGGTGAGAAATGTCGACAGGGCGATCTGCACGGTCCAGGAACTGGAACTCTGGCCGATCACCAGCGGCCACAGAAAAGCATTCCAGCTGCCGATGAACGTGATCGTCGAGACCGCGGCGAAAAAGCCCAGGGAGTTGGGCACGACGATGCGGAAGAACGTGCCGGGATAGCCGAGCCCGTCGATCAGGCCCGCTTCTTCCAGTTCGCGCGGGAAGTTCACGAAGTATTGGCGGAAGAGGAATACCACCAGCGCCTGGAACAGACCGGGGACGATCAGTCCCTGGAGGGACGACACCCACCCCAGGCTCGACACCATCACGAAGGTGGGCACGAAGGTGACCGCCGCCGGAATCAACAGAGTCGCGACGATGAAACCGAGCACCAGTCCCGCGTAGCGATAGGGGATACGGGCCAGGCCGTATCCGGCTAGCGCGCCGATAAGGATGGACCCGGCGGTCTGCACGGTGGAGACGAGGAGTGAGAACGCCAGGCTGTGCAGCATCGGCACGGCCGGGTCGGAGAACAGCTCGGAGATATTGCCCCACTGCAGCGACGTCGGCAGGAACTTCCAGTGCGGTGAGGTGATGTCGGCATTGGTCGACAGCCCGTTGCGGACCAGTAGGTAGAACGGCACCAGGAAGATGCCGGCCCCCAACAGCAGGACGACGTACCGGGCAGTGGAGCCCACGCGTTCCGCCTGCGATCGCTGTCGGCGGACGTGCTTGGGTGGTGCTTCCGGGGGACGATCGACGGTGGTCATTCTTCGTTCCCCCGCCGCCCGAATCCGAGCAGGCGACCCTGCGCGAGGGTGAAGACGGCGATGACCAGGGCCAGGATGATGGCGCCGGCGCTCCCGTGTCCGAAGTCCTGCCCTTTGCCCAACGCGATGTAATACAGGTACACCAGCGGTGGCCTGGCATACGGTGGGTAGGTCCCGTTGTTCGAGAGCAGGTTGTAGAACTCGTCGAACGATTGAAACGCGTTGATGAGCAACAGGATCAGCACGGCCACGGCCGAGGTGCGCAGCTGCGGAAAGGTGATGTAACGGAACGTCTGCCAGCCGGGCTTGGCCCCGTCCACCGCGGCCGCTTCATACAGGATGGTCGGGATACGCTGCAGTCCGGCCAGGAACAGGATCATGTAGAAGCCGAGCTGCAGCCACAGGCGCAGGCTGACCAGGACGAGCCAATACCAAGGCGGGTGAGTGACCGAGAGCCACGAGACGGAGTCGAGTCCGACCGCCCGCAGGATGCTGTTCATCAAGCCGAACCGCACTCCGGAGAAGATCGACATCTTCCAGATCAGCGAAGCCACGACATAGGAACACGCGGTGGGCAGGAAATAGACCGAGCGGAAGAAGGCCTTGGCGAAGCGCGCGCGATGCACCAGCAGGGCCAATCCCAGAGCCCCGGCGAACGTCGTCGGGACGATGAAGACCGCGAAGACGATGAACGTCCCCAGGCTGGACAGGAAAGCCGGGTCGGTCAGCATGTCCCCGTAGTTGCGGAACCCGACGAAAACCGTTGGGGTGACTGTGTTCCGGGCGTCGAAGAAGCTGAGGTACACGCTCCACAGGATCGGAACGTAGACAAAGATCGTCAGGCCCAGCACGAAGGGCCCGACGAACACCCAGAACCAGAGGTTGCGGTTCTGCGGCCCGGCCAAGCGCCGGCGAACGGTGACTCGGCCGTGGCCCGGCGAGGTCGTCACGAGGGCGAGACTACTTCTGCACGCGAGCCAACTCGGCGTTCACAGTCTTGGTCACCTTCGCCATCTCGGCGCCGGCATCGGCTCCGTTCTTGATGATGTTGTTCAAGGCATCGCTGTACGCGGCGCCGGATGCCGTGGTCCAGAGCAGCGGGGTCTGGGCCTTTCCGTACTTCTGGGTGATGGCCACCGCGTCGGCCGCCGTTCCCGACTTCAGCTTTTCCGCCTTCGCGGCCACGCTCTTGCGGGCCGGGATGTGGAATCCGTAGCTCTGCGCGAAGTCGAGTTGGTCGGCGGTCTGGTCCACCCACAGATATTTGACGAAAGCCTTGGCGGCGTCGGGGTTCTTCGACTTGGCACTGACGGCTGACCCGTAGGCGCCGATCGGTACGGATGGCGCCCCGACCGAGGCCGAGAACTTGGGCCAGGGCAGCACGCCGAAGTCGTCGCCCAGTGCTTTCTGCAGCACCGGAAAGGTCCACAGCCCGGTCCACTGCATCGCCGCCAACCCCTGGGTGAGGGCCGATGGGTCCGACCAATCCGTCGGTGCGCCCAACAGCAGCGATCCGCTGGTGAACAGCGAGTGCAGTCCGGTCAGTGCCTTGGCCACATTCGGATCGTCGAACCCGACCTTGTTGTCCGGCGTCAGGTAGTCCGCGCCGACCGACCAAAGAGCCGGTCCGCCCATCACCCCGACGCCGCCGTCGTTGCCGAGGAACAAGCCCTTGACGTCCGAGGTGGTCAACTTCTTGGCTGCCGCGACCAGATCGTCGAAGGTCTCGGGTGGGGCAACACCGGCGTCCTTCAGCAGGCTCTTGCTGTACACCAGCAGTTGCATGTCGATCACCTGCGGGACGCCGTACAGCTTGCCCTTGTAGGTCATTCGCTGCACCAGCGATTCGGTGAAATCGCCGGCCGCGTCGCCGAGTACGCCATCCAGGGCGACGACCTGGCCGCCCTGGATCTGGTCGATGTTCGGGCCGTTGCCGGCCTCGAAGACATCTGGGCCGGAGTTGGTGAGCAGCGAAGATGCCACCTTGGTGTCATAGTCTCCCGGCACCCATTGCACGGTGACCTTGGCCGCCGGGTAGGCGGCCGCATATCTCTCAACTGCCTGCTGGGTGCCCGCTTCGCCATACTGGTGATACCACTGGGACAGGGTGACGTTCCCAGCCGGCGTGCTGGACGCGAGCCCACTGGACGGGGCAGCGCCGGACGCGGCGGCTGATGAACCAGCGGCAGATGAATTCGCGACCACCGACCCAGCGGGCGAGGACGCGGGCCCGGCAGAACTGCCGCCCGCACTCGCGGATGCGCTGGACGTCGATGACGCATCGGACCGGCCATTGTTGGATCCGCAGGCCGCCAGCGCACCTGCGGCCAGGATTCCTCCGGAAATCTTCAGAAACCGCCGCCGATCCAGGGGGGCCGGGGTCCAGAGATGGGGCTTGTCGATCACGCGCGTCCTCCGATGACGAATGGTCGTTAACCATACAAACCAGATAGTGCCCCATTTCGCAACATCTGAATCAGGGCGAATCGGGCATTAGTCGGGAATCGGTTGTAGCGAAGGCCAGCATATCCCGGTGGTTCAGCGATTTCCCCAGGCCGGTGAACCGGAAATGGAGCCCGTATCACCGATCACCACAGCGCGGGCGTTCTTCGGCGAGGCTGCGGTCAAGACCCACAGCTCGTACCTGGCCGGTGAGCCGGTAGCAATTGGGGCGCTCTTGTAGGCGATCTGGCGTCCGTCCGGAGAGAACACCGGCCCCGCACTGTTCGAGGCGCCCAGGGTGAGCACTTTCGGGTTCGATCCGTCGGTATCGACGACCGCAATCTGGGCACGCGATCCGACCTGTCGGCTGAAGACGATCTGTCGGCCGTCCGGCGAGAAATCGGGATCGACGTCGTGCGAACCAGCCGGCGTGATGGCCGTCGGCCGGGCGCCGGCCACATCGATGCGCAGCGTGTACAGGCGGCTGTCACCGGAGTTCTTGGACGTCGGTGACCAAAAGACGAGTTGCCGCCCATCCGGGGAGAAGGACAGGTCGTCGCTGACGGTCAAACCATTGGTGGAAATGGTCCTTTCGACCTTTCCGCTCAGATTCACCAACTGCAGACTGCCAGGGAGGGACTTCGTGGCCGTGCACGAAATCGCCAGTTGTTGGGTGTTCGAAGCATTCCACGCCGGACGTGCGATCTGGCCACACGTCGGCGGCCGGGCGAACAACAGGCGATCGTTGGTTCCGTCGGCCGCGGCGGTCCGAATCGTGCCTCCCGTGGAGTCCCCCTGCAGATAGATGATCGATCCGCGATCGGGAGAAATCAATGGATTCTGCGGATTGTCCACGGGTTCGGTGATGGCCGGTGCGACGCGGCCAGTAACGGTGTTGATCGGATACAGGGCGAACTTCTTGTCGTACTCCCGCGATGCGATCACTGTGCTCACGGGCAGTGGCGCGGAATGTGGAAGTCCGGCCACGGTGGCCGCCTTGCTCACGGGCGCTCCGGTGGACGAAGTGGTTTCGACTGTGCTGCTCGCTGTCGACCGGGCCGCCGGGGATGAGGAGATCTTCGAGTTGGCTGGAGTTGTCGAGCCGACAGCGGTGGGGGATTGGGCACTGGCGTTTCCGGCTATGCCGGTGCGGTCCAACAGTGCGATTCCCGTCACCACAGCGGCGACGAGTAGGACCGCCGCGACGGCCAGGAGCGATCGTCTGCGGGTGCGGGACCGGCGGCTGACCATGGTGTCGGGCCCGGGCGTGCCCGGGCCACCGGCACCCAACAGGTTGGCCAGTCCCGACGGCAGGCTGTCCGGCGATGTGTGGCCCGGTGCCGGGGGCCCGACCGGACCGACGGGCGGCCGGGCGGCCGGTCCGGTTGTCGGCCCGGCCGGCCGGGGGGTGCCCGGATCCGTCATCGAGCGCGTGGCTTCGGGGTCGGGCGGAGGCATCCGTTCGGTGGAGGTGTTCCCGTGGGGCGGCGAACCGAGCGCCAGCCGGGCGGCTACGGCCAGCTCCCGGCAGGTCTGATAGCGATCGTCGGGTTCGAGGGCGAGCGCCTTGGCGATCACTGCGTCCAAACCGGCGGGGAGATCCGGAACGACAGAGGTGGCCGCCGGGGGCGGCCGGTGCATGCGGGCGTAGATCTTGGCTGCCAACGTATCTCCCGGGTACGGGATACCGCCGGTGAGCAACTTGTACAGAACGCAGCCCAGCGCGTAGACGTCGCAACGCCCGTCGAGCTGCTTGCCTTCGATCTGCTCCGGCGCCGCGTAGTCGAGCGTCGCGATCACGCCGCCAGCCGTGGTCAGAGCCGTTGCCTGCGCCTCGATCTCGCCCATCGCCTTGGCCACGCCGAAGTCGGTCAGGAAGACTCTCTCGTCATCTCCGTCAGTATCTGCAGTGAGCAGGATGTTGGCGGGCTTCACGTCCCGGTGGACCACCTGGTGGCGATGAGCGAAGTCCAGGGCGGCGGCGACCCTTTCGACGATGTGCACCGCTCGGGCCGCCGGCATTCCCGCTTCGTAGGCATGGAGCGCTTCGGCCGCCGTGGTGCCGTCGATGAATCGCATGCTGATCCACAGTTGGCCGTCGTAGGCGCCGCTGTCGTCGATCGCGACGATGTTCGGATGATCGAGCCGGGCCACCGTCTCGGCCTCGCGACGGAATCGCGCCACGAAAGATGTATCCGCACCGAGGTCGGTGCGGAGCAGCTTGAGTGCCACCCGCCGGGGCAACCGGGGGTGCTGCGCGAGGTAGACGACGCCCATGCCGCCCGCGCCCAGTTCGCGCTCGATGGTGAAGCCGGCGAAGACCTCGCCCGGAGTGAGCGACATGTTGGGCATTCTGCCAGCACGGGTGACTCCGAGGAGCAGGTTTGTCGTCATTTGCGTCAACCCGCTCGCTGCGCCCGACCGGGATCCGTCACCGGCCCGCCGTCATCGGTCGGACAATGATCCGTCGGGAGATTTGCCATCCGGTCGCCCGGTGGCATAGGAGAAACGCATGACGCAGAACGCTTCCGAGCAGGGGCACGTACTGGTTCGGATCGAGGGCCGGCTCGGACACCTGACTTTGAACCGGCCGGAGCGGATCAATGCCCTGAGCCTGGCCATGGTGACCGCCGTTGCTGCCGCTCTGGCGGATTGGGCCGACGATCCCGACGTAGATGCCGTGCTGATCGACGGGGCCGGGCCGCGGGGCCTGTGCGCGGGTGGTGACATCCGCGAGGTCTATGAGGGGTTGCACGGCGGAGGGGTCCAGCCCGTCACGTTCTGGGCCATCGAGTACGAGATGAACGCCATGATCGCCCACTATCGAAAACCGGTGGTGGCGTTGATGGATGGCATCGTGCTCGGTGGCGGGGTCGGTATCTCGGCCCACGCCCAGGTCAGGGTCGTCACCGAACGCTCGCAGGTGGCGATGCCGGAGACGGCGATCGGGCTGTCGCCGGACGTCGGTGCGCTGTATCTCCTTGCCCGTTCTCCAGGCGAGCTGGGGACACACTGCGCGCTCACCGGGGCTCGATTGGATGGTCCGTCCGCGATCCATGCCGGTCTGGCGGACTTCTTCGTCGACTCTGCGCTGCTGCCCGATCTGGTCGCTCAGCTTCGGTCCGGGCGGATCCCCGAGCTGCCGAGAGCGGATCGGAACGGGCACCCCGCCTGGATCGACGGGTGCTACCGCGCCGACACCGTTGAAGCCATCATCGCCAATCTGGACTCATCCTCCGAGTCCACAGCCAGGGCGGCCGGACGGACCCTCGCTGCGATGTCGCCCACGGCGTTGAAGGTCACCCTGGAGGCGGTGCGCAGGGCGGCGAACCTGACGGTCGACGAGGTGCTGGATCAGGACCTGCGGGTCGGCAGCCGCTTCCTCACCCACCCGGACTTCGCCGAGGGGATCCGGGCTCGGATCATCGACAAGGACCGTCAGCCGCGTTGGCGTCCCGACCGGTTGGCGGAGATCTCCGCTGCGCAGGTGCAGGCCTTTTTCGCGCCATTGGCTTGAGTCGGTTGGTTGAGCCGGCCGGATACGGGTACCTCGACGCGAAGGCTATCGAGCACAATTGTCGGAAGAGATCGGAATCGACCATGGTCAGCGTCCAGCGAACGTTCAACGTCAGCAAGCCCATCGACCAGGTAGTTGACTACCTGGCCGACTTTGCCCATGCCGAAGCGTGGGATCCGGGCACCAAGAGCTGCAAGCCGGTCGGTTCCGGCCCGGTTGCGGTCGGGTCGACCTGGCACAACGTGTCCGAGTTCCGGGGCAAGGAAACCGAATTGACCTATCGGCTGCTCACCCGTGAGCCCAACCGCCTGGTATTCGAAGGAACCAACAAGACGGCTACGTCCACCGACGACATGTCCTTTGCGTCGCTGCCGGCCGGCGGGACCGCGATCACCTATCGGGCGAATATCGAGTTCCATGGCCTGATCAAGCTTTTCGGCTGGGTGGCCAAGGGCGAGTTCGACAAACTGGGTGACCTGACCGCCGCGCAGATGACCAGGGTGGTCAACGCGCTCTGATCGTGGTCTTCGACCCGAACTGAAGTTCCGGGTCGTCGATCGGCGACCGGAAGAGCCTGGCGTCCTTCCGGTAGTGCTGGCGAAGACGCCATGGCGCCCTATCGCCTTGCAATGGAAGCGTGTCCAACGACCGTCGGAAATATCCGGACCGCATGTCGATGAATGGGGATGTCGCCATCGGCGCGGTGGGCAGGGCCGGAGTGACGCTGGTGTACCCGTGCTCCCGCATGGCGCTGATCAAACGGCTGACGTACGACGACACCAGGTCGACCTTGAGGGTCCAGGCGGCATTCGTGTAGCCGATGGCGAAGGCGAAATTGGGCACCCCGTCCAACATCATCGCCTTGTACGCCACCCGCTCCGGGATGACGACCGCTTCACCATCAACCACCAGCTCGATGCCGCCGAGCGCGAGGAGATTCAGACCGGTTGCGGTGACCACGATGTCGGCGTCGAGCTCGGCCCCGGACGTCAACTTCAGGCCGGTGGCGGTGAAGTGGTCGATCTGATCGGTGACAACTTCGGCGCGGCCTGATGTGATGGCGGCGAAGAAGTCACCGTCCGGGACCAGACACAGGCGCTGGTCCCAGGGTTGATACGTCGGATTGAAGTGCGTGTCGACGTCGTATCCGGCCGGAAGTTGCTTGGCGGCGCCCTTCGTCAGCGCCGATCGGGCCTTCGTCGGGAACCTCTGACACAGCGAATAGAGCGCGGTCGCGATCTTGACGTTCTTCCAACGAATTGCCGTATATGCCTTCCGTTCCGGAAGCACCCTGCGCAACGCGCCGGCAAGGGGATCGTGCCCGGGCAGGGACATCACGTAGGACGGCGAGCGCTGCAGCATGGTCACCTGGGCGCCGGCCGCGGCCAATGCCGGGACCAGGGTGACGGCGGTGGCGCCACTACCGACGACGACCACCCGCTTTCCCTCGACCTCCGCCTGGTCGGGCCAGTGCTGCGGGTGGATCACGGTGCCGCCGAAGTCCGCCAGGCCGGCCCAGGCCGGGGTGTAACCCTCGTCGTAGCGGTAATACCCCGAACACAGGTACAGGAAGCCGCAGGTCCGCCTGCTGCGCCTGCCCGAGACGGTGTGCTCCACCGTCACGGTCCAGCGGGCATCGGCGGTGGACCAATCGGCGCCGATCACCTTGGAGTGGTAGGCGATCCGCCGATCGACGCCGTATTCGGCCGCGGTCTCCCGCAGGTAGGTGAGGATGTCGGCCCCTTCGGCGATTGGATTCGTGCCCGTCCATGGCCGGAATCCATAGCCCAGGGTGAACATGTCGGAATCGGACCGGATGCCGGGGTAGGTGAACAGGTCCCAGGTTCCACCGCTTCGGTCGCGGGCCTCAAGGATCTCGTACGACGTACTGGGGCTCTCGGTCTGCAGGTGACAGGCGGCGCCGATCCCCGACAGCCCGGCACCCACGATCAGCACATCCACGTGCCCGGCAGGCTCCAGCTCGGTGGTCGGGCTCACGGTGCCAGATCAGTTCGGGGGCTCACGGTGCCGGATCGGTTCGGGGGCTCACGGTGCCGGATCGGTTCGGGGGCTCACGGTGCTCCTGTCGGTGTCGCATGGTCGCGTTCATCCAAGGATGGCACTGCGGCCGGGGCCGCGCAAAGGTATCGAACGCACAGCGGGACCGTCATTCGTCAGCGGCACGTCACCGGCCGGCGTCGTGCCGCAAACGACGAAAGCCCCCGACCGGAAGGACATTTCATCCGGTCGGGGGCTGCGCTCATCGAGGCGTCGGGTCAGCCGGCGAGCTGGCCGATCGCGGCGTGGCCGGGGCGAACCGCGGTGGTGGTGGCCGCGATACCGGCCAGCTTCATCAGCTTGCGGACATCCTCGGCCTGCTCGGGCAGCATCACCGTGATGACGGTGCCGCCGGCGCCCGCGCGGGCGGTGCGCCCGGAACGGTGCAGGTAGGCCTTGTGCTCGGTCGGCGGGTCCAGGTGGACGACCAGTTCGACGTCGTCGACGTGGATGCCGCGAGCCGCGATGTCGGTGGCCACCAGGACCTTTGCCGACCCCGTCGAGAAGGCAGCAAGGTTGCGCTCGCGCGCGTTCTGCGACAGGTTGCCGTGCAGATCGACTGCCGGGATGCCGTTCTTGGAGAGCGCAGCGGCCCACTTCTTGGCGCCGAACTTGGTGCGGGTGAACAACATCCGGCGTCCTCCGCCGATCGCCAACTGTCGGATGACCTCGTTGCGGTCGTCCTTGCTGACGGCGAACACGTGGTGGGTCATGGTCTCGACGTGCGAACTGGCATCGTCGACGGCGTGCACGGCCGGGTCGTGCAGGAAGTCCTTGACCAGCACGGAGATCCCATTGTCCAGAGTGGCCGAGAACAGCAGACGCTGGCCGTTCGGGCGGGTGGCCTTGAGCAGCCGCCGAACGCCGGGCAGGAAGCCTAGGTCGGCCATGTGGTCGGCTTCGTCGAGCACGGTGACCTCGACGTCGCCGAGGTTGCACTGGCCCTGCTTGATCAGATCTTCGAGCCGGCCGGGGCAGGCCACCACGATGTCGACGCCGGAGCGCAGCGCGCTGGTCTGCGGGCCGAATCCGACGCCGCCGAAGATGGTGACCATCTTGAGTCCGGCGGCAGCGGCCAACGGCTCGATGGTCCTGGCTACCTGCAGCGCCAGCTCACGGGTGGGCAGCAGCACCAGGCCGCGGGGACGGTGCGGGGTCCGGCGTCCGCCGGTCAGCCGGGCGACGAGCGGGACCGCAAAGGCGATGGTCTTGCCGGAGCCGGTGCGGCCACGACCAAGGACGTCCCGGCCGGTCAGCGAAACGGGCAGGGTGGCCGCCTGGATCGGGAACGGCGAGATCGCGCCGAGTGCGGCGAGCGGCTTGATCAGCTTTTCCGGCACGCCCAGCTCGAGGAAGCTGGTGTCCGACATCGGGGCGGCGTCGGCGGTCACGGTCTTGGTGGCGGCGAACAGCGATCCGGCGTCCACGGCAGTGGTTTCGCCGGCCGGACGGTCGTAGGTGCGCGGCGCGTGCGCAGCGAAGACGACCGGGGAACGGTCGTCCGCGGCGGCGTTGCGCCGACCACCGCGACCGCGGGGGTTGCGGCTCTGGTCAGTCGGGCGCTGGCCGCCGTCGTTGCGGGCCGGGCGAGCCGTCCGTGCTGGTCCGTTCCCGCGGGGCGCGTCCGACCGACGCGAATCGGTGCGGGGCGCGTCGCTGCGCGACGGACGTCGATCTCCCTGGCGCGGGCGGTCGGAGCCGCGAGAAGCGTTGCCATCGCGGGTGGTTGCACCGTCGGACGGGATGCTCGCGGCGAAAGCGCCGGTGGAGAACATGCTGCTGGAGGAGGCGCCCGCCGGGTAGGACCCGCTGGAATAGATGGTGGCCGAACCGGTTCCGCGGGAGTTACCGGAACGTGGTGCGCCGGAACGGTTTTGACCGCCGGTGCGCCGAGCGCCGCCGGATCCGTTCGACCGGCCGCGACCGGAATTCGACGTGGAGTTGGTGGGTGAAGACATGTTGAGCTTGCGTCCTTGCTGCGCCCTCACGGGCACGGTGGCACGCGACCCTTGGCAGCGGCCGCGCTGATGGTTGGCCGTAATGCTGACCAACCCGGCTTCAAGCGCACCGGCGGACAAGGAGACACCTTCTTTGGCGCCTACAGCAACGACCCGAGCGCACCGGTGGTGCGTCTCGACCCGTTCAGTCTAGCGCAGACCTGCCTATGGGCGGGGTTCGCCCGTTGAGATGTGCCACACGGGTGGCGTCGCTATCCGAGTCGAATCCGCGCCCGCCGCAGCCTCGGTCGTCGACAGGACGACGTCGACAGGACGACGATCGAGGGTGGCGCCATCTCCGAGGTCAACGCTTGATCAGTCCGCCGGCGGGGCCGCCGATGGCGGCCGGCTTGGCCGCTTCCTCCTCGAGGATCGAGCCTGCGAACTGCGCGTTGTACAGGCGGAAGTACGCGCCCTCCGCGTCGAGCAACTGCTCGTGATTGCCCTGTTCGACGATCCGGCCGGACTCCATCACCAGAATCAGGTCCGCATCTCTGATGGTGGACAACCGATGCGCGATGACGAAACTGGTCCGATCGGTCCGGAGCGCCGCCATCGCGTGCTGGACCAGCACCTCTGTGCGGGTATCGACCGACGACGTCGCCTCGTCCAGAATCAACAGAGAAGGGTCGGCGAGGAACGCCCGGGCGATGGTCAGCAGTTGTTTCTCGCCGGCGCTGACGTTGCTGCCCTCGTCGTCGATCACCGTGTCGTAGCCGTCGGGCAGGCTGTGCACGAAACGGTCGACGAACGTTGCCGTTGCGGCGGCGATGATCTCGTCCTCCGTGGCTCCGGGCCGGCCGTAGGCGATGTTGTCTCGGATTGTCCCGCCGAACAACCAGGTGTCCTGCAGGACCATGCCGATCCGCGAGCGGAGGTCACTGCGACTCATCTCCCGGGTATCGACGCCGTCCAGCGTGATCCGACCGGCGTCGATCTCGTAGAACCGCATGATCAGATTCACCAGGGTGGTCTTGCCGGCACCCGTTGGTCCGACGATGGCGACCGTCTGACCGGGGGCGGCCACCAACGAGAGGTGTTCGATCAGCGGCGTGTCCTCCAGGTACCGGAACGACACGTCGTGGAACTCCACCCGACCCGCGGTCGAGGTGATCGGCTCCACCCTGTCGACTTCGGCGCTCTGCTCCGGTTCGTCCAGCAGCTCGAAAACTCGTTCTGCGGAAGCTACTCCCGATTGCAGGACGTTCGCCATCGACGCCACTTGGGTCAGCGGCTGGGTGAACTGGCGGGAGTACTGGATGAACGCCTGCACGTCGCCCAGCGACATGGACCCGCTCGCCACCCGTAGCCCACCGACCACCGCGACCGCCACGTAGGTCAGATTCCCGATGAACATGGTGGCCGGCATGATGATCCCGGACACGAACTGCGCGCCGAACGAGGCCTTGTAGAGCTCGTCGTTCTTCTCCTCGAATGTTTTCTCGACCTCCGGCTGCCGACCAAAGACCTTTACCAGGTTGTGTCCGGTGAAGGCCTCCTCGATCTGGCCGTTGAGCGCGCCGGTGTGCCGCCACTGCGCGACGAACATCTTTTGCGAACGCTTGGCGATCATCGTAGTTACCACGATCGACAGTGGAATTGCGATGATCGCGATCAGGGCCAACAGCGGCGAGATGATCACCATCATCACCAGCACGCCCACCACGGTGAGCAGCGAGGTCAACAACTGACTCATGGTCTGCTGCAGCGACTGCGACACGTTGTCGATGTCGTTGGTGACCCGGCTCAGCACTTCTCCGCGTTGCTGCTTGTCGAAGTAGGCCAGTGGCAACCGGTTCAGCTTCTCCTCGACGTCACTGCGGAGCCGGTAGACCGTGCGCTGCACGATTCCGTTCAGCAGATACCCCTGTAGCCAGGAGAGGATCGAGGCCACCACATACAGCACCAACACGAGGATCAACACGTGGGCCAGCGCGGTGAAATCGATGCCGTAACCGGGTGTGAGCGTCATCCCGGACAGCAGGTCGGCAAACGAATTGTCGCCGCGGGCGCGGGCCGCATCGATCGCCTGCTGCTGGGTGATTCCCAGGGGCAGTTGCTTGCTGATGACACCATTGAAGATGATGTCCGTGGCGTTGCCGAGAATTTTCGGGCCGAGCACCGAAAACGTGACGCTGAGGATGGCGAGTACGAAAACCAGGCCGACGCCGATGCTTTCCGGATGGAGCCGGCTGAACAGCCGCTTCGCGGACGGCCCGAAATCCAGCGACTTCTCAGCCGGCATCCCCATGCCGCCGAACGGACCACCACCACCGCCGGGTCCGCGGCGCGGGGCCGCGTTCCGGATCGTCGCCCGATCCTCCTCCGACTGCTTGCCCTTCGCCGGCGCGCTCATGCCGCCACCTCCGTCGAATTGGTCGGCGCGGCAATCGCTCCGGTCCTCGCTCCTCCGTCGCTGCGATCCTCACTCATGCCGCCACCTCCGTCGAATTGGTCGGCGCGGCAATCGCTCCGGTCCTCGCTCCTCCGTCGCTGCGATCCTCACTCATGCCGCCACCTCCGAAGTGATCTGGGAATTGACGATCTCGGCGTACGTCTCGCAGGTCTCCAGCAACTCCTCGTGCCGGCCCAGGCCGACGATGCGGCCGTCTTCGAGGACAACGATCTGGTCGGCATCGATGATCGTTGACACCCGCTGCGCGACGATGATCATCGTGGCTTGCCTGGTGTGCGGTCTCAGGGCCGCCCGCAGTCTCGCGTCGGTGGCCAGGTCGAGCGCCGAGAACGAGTCGTCGAAGAGATAGATCGAAGGCTGGCGCACCAACGCCCTGGCGATGGCCAGGCGTTGCCGCTGTCCGCCGGAGACGTTGGTGCCCCCCTGGGCAACCCTGGAATCCAGACCGTCCGGCATCTCCTGCACGAAACTCTTGGCCTGCGCGATCTCCAGCGCCAGCCAGAGCTCGTCGTCGGTCGCATCCGGATTGCCATAACGCAGGTTGGTGGCGATGGTCCCGCTGAACAGGTAGGGCTTCTGCGGCACGAGACCGATGCGCTCCCACAGGGTCTGCGGAGCCAGATCGCGAACGTCGATGCCGTCCATGGATACGGCGCCGCCGGTGACGTCGAAGAGCCTGGGAATCAGGGAAATCAGAGTCGTCTTGCCGGCGCCGGTCGAACCGATGATCGCCGTCGTGAGCCCTGGTCTGGCGCTGAAACTGATATTGCGGAGCACGGGCTCACTGGCTCCGGGGTAGCCGAATTCGACATCGGAGAACTCCAGCAGACCGGTGCGGCTCACCGGCATCTTCGACGACTTGGGCGGCCGCACCGAGCTTTCGGTGTCGAGCACCTGGGCGATGCGCTCGGCGCAGACGGCGGCACGCGGAATCATCACGGCCATGAAGGTCGCCATCATCACCGACATCAGGATCTGCATCAGATAGTTCAGGAACGCCATCAACTGGCCCACTTGGATGTCGCCGTCGGCGACTCGATGCCCGCCGAACCAGAGCACCGCGACCGAGGAGACGTTCAGCACCAACATGACGGTGGGGAACATCAGCGCCATCAGCCGACCCGCCTTCATCGCGGTATCGGTGACGGCCTGGTTCGCGTCCGCGAACCTGGCCCGCTCCTGCGGTTCGCGGACAAAGGCGCGGACTACCCGGATGCCGGAGATCTGCTCGCGCAGCACCCGGTTGATGGTGTCGATCCGCGTCTGCATCTTGCGGAACTGCGGCACCATCCGCGTCACGATCAGCCCGATGGCGATCACCAGTACCGGCACGCTGACCAGCAAGAGCCAGGACAGCCCGAAATCCGTGGACAACGCCATGATGATGCCGCCCACGCACATGATCGGGGCCGAGACGAGCAAGGTGCACGTCATCAACACCAACATCTGGACCTGGGTGACGTCGTTCGTGTTCCGGGTGATCAACGACGGGGCGCCGAACTGGTTGACCTCGCGGTCGGAGAACTCGCCCACCCGATGGAAGATCGCCGAGCGGACATCCCGGCCGAAGCCCATCGCCGTCCGGGCGCCGAAATAGACGGCGGTGATCGAGCAGATCACCTGCAGCAGGGTCACCGCGAGCATGTAGCCACCGGTGGTGAAGATGTAGCTCGTGTTGCCCGTGGCAACACCGTTGTCGATGATGTCCGCGTTCAGCCTGGGTAGGTACAGGGCAGCAATGGTCCCCACCAGTTGAAAGAGCACAACCATGGTGAGCGGCCGCTGGTAGGGCCGCAGGTAGGTCTTGAGAACACGTAACAGCATGAGCTCCCCCGTGAGGTGAGTGGTTCTGGCACTGCACTGGACATACGTTTTGCGGGATGGTTGGAATGTTGCTCCGGGCGACTGCCACCGTTCGCACAGCGCGCTGACGCGAGCGTCGTCAGGGCGAATGCGCGCGCAGGCCGCCCAGCAGCAGGTCGACGATCTCGTCGGCGGTCAACGGATCGCCGTCGGTGATCCGCGGGTGGGTGCCGGCGAAGGTCACCAGGCGAAGCACCCGGGCGACCTGCTGGGGGTCCACCCGAAAATCCTTCGCGTCCGGCTCGATGAGGGCAATCAGTTGGGTCGGCAGCAGGTCGTTGATCGGATGGGTCGGGAGCGCAGCGCGGAATCGCGCATTCTGCTCGGGTGCGCCCATCATCCGCATCGCCGACATCAGCTCCCACACGTTGTCGAGGCGCTCGGCCAGGATCTGGACGGCGGCCCTCAGCCGGTCGCGGAGCGGCAGCCCCATATCGACCTTGCTGATCTCTTCGAGGGTGGGGCTCGGATCGAAGACCCGGGCGATGGTGGCCGTGATCAGCGAGTCCTTGTCCGGGAAGACGCGGAAGATGGTTCCCTCGGCGATTCCCGCGGCGTCCGCTATCTGCTTGGTCGTCACTGCGTCGCCATGCTTGCGGAGCAGTGGGAGAGCGGCGTCGATGATGGTTTCGCGGCGCAGTGCGGGCGCCATCGGGGCCGCTCGAACGCCCGTCGGTTTCATCCGGCGAGCCTAACTGAGTGAGCACTCACTCACAAGCGGTTTTTCGTACGGCGAAAATCGCGTCCGACCACTTGACTGTGACGCGCAACTCAGGGCCGGCTGGGGCGTCAGAAGAGGACCAACTGCTGACGGACATATCGACGAAGGACGTTCACCAGATGCCGTTCCAAGCCTTTCCTGCTGGTCGCTCGGGATACACCGAGCGGTTCGAACGTCAGCAGTTACTACCGTCGCCCACCGGCATCCATCGACTGTCCGCATTGGTGGCTGCGATCAACACACCTGTGCTGTCGGCCGGCCGACCTATTTCGCTCGGCGCACCGAGATGGGCGCCCGCCTTCGGCTGAGCGCCTTTCCCGGCCGCTGTCGGGGTGAACAAGCACAATGGCCGGGTGAGTGCAAAGCGCGTGGACGGCAGGGAAGCCGGGTCGTCGAACCCGCCGCCCGCCGCTGCGCTCGATCGGTTCTCGCCGCTGGTGCGCGCGTGGTTCACTTCGAGCTTCGCCGAGCCGACTCCGGCCCAAGTCGGAGCGTGGGACGCCATCGGCCGCGGGGAGAACACGCTGGTCGTGGCCCCGACCGGCTCGGGCAAGACCCTGGCTGCCTTCCTGTCGGCGATCGACACCCTCGTGTCCGCGCCGCCGGCCGCGGCGGGCGCCCGCAAATGCAGCGTGCTCTACCTGTCACCGCTCAAGGCGCTCGCCGTGGACGTCGAGCGGAACCTGCGTTCGCCGCTGGTCGGCATAGGTTCACTGGCCGCGCGTAGCGGGCAGCTGATTCCGGAGATCTCGGTCGCGGTGCGTTCCGGTGATACGCCATCCGGGGATCGGCGGGCATTCGCCAAGGACGGCGCGGACATCCTGATCACTACTCCGGAGTCGTTGTTCCTGTTGCTCACCAGCAGGGCGAGGGAGATGCTCAGCGGCATCACCACCGTCATCATCGACGAGGTCCATGCCGTCGCCGGCAGTAAACGTGGTGCGCATCTGGCTGTTTCGCTCGACCGGTTGGACGCCCTGCTGGACCGTCCGGCGCAGCGCGTCGGCCTGTCGGCGACGGTCCGGCCGATCGAGGAGGTCGGACGTTTTCTCACCGGCGGCCGGCCCGTCACCTTCGTCCGTCCGGTATCGACCAAGCAGATCACGGTGGACGTGGTGGTGCCGGTTCCGGACATGTCCGCTCTCGGCGAGCCGACGGGGGATCTGACCGGCGCTGCGGCCGGGGAGCAGCAACGGTCGTCGATCTGGCCACACGTCGAGGAGAGCATTGTCGACCTGATCGAGGCCCACCACTCGACCATCGTCTTCGCCAACTCGCGTCGGTTGGCCGAGCGGTTGACTGCCCGGTTGAACGAGGTCTACGCGGATCGGCTGGCTCTGGCCGACGCTGCAACGCCAGGTGGCCTGGGCCTGGGGGACGGCGTCCCGGCCGAGGCGCCGGGGCAATCCGGCTCCAGTGCCGGTGCGCCCGCGGTCCTGGCCAGGGCTCACCACGGATCGGTGTCCCGCGAACAGCGAGCCCTCATCGAAGACGCGCTCAAGACGGGGACCCTTCCGGCAGTGGTGGCCACTTCGTCACTGGAACTGGGCGTCGACATGGGCGCGGTCGACCTGGTGATCCAGGTCGAGTCGCCGCCGTCGGTAGCCAGTGGTCTGCAGCGGATCGGGCGGGCCGGGCACCAGGTCGGCGCGCCGAGCCACGGAGTCATGTTTCCGAAGTACCGCGGGGACCTGATCTCCGCGGCGGTGGTGGCCGGCCGGATGAAGACCGGTGCCATCGAAGCGATGCGGGTGCTGTCGAACCCGTTGGACATCGCCGCGCAGCAGATCGTGGCCATCTGCGCGATGGATCCGATCACGGTCGACGAACTGCATGAGCTACTCCGACGGTCGGCGCCCTTCGCCGCGCTCGGACGCGGGGCGCTCGAATCTGTGTTGGACATGCTGTCCGGCCGCTACCCCAGCGAGCAGTTCGCCGAACTGCGGCCGCGATTGAACTGGGATCGGGTGACCGGCGAGCTGACCGGTCGGCCAGGGGCGCAACGACTGGCCGTCACCTCCGGCGGCACCATCCCGGACCGGGGCATGTTCGGCGTGTTCCTCGCCGGCGGCGAGGGCCCGGGACGCCGGGTCGGCGAGCTCGACGAGGAGATGGTCTACGAATCGCGAGTCGGCGATGTCTTTGCCCTCGGGTCCAGCTCGTGGCGGATCCTGGAGATCACCCATGATCAGGTGCTGGTGGTACCCGCGCCCGGGGTCCCTGGTCGCCTGCCGTTCTGGAAGGGCGACACGCTCGGGCGGCCCGCCGAACTCGGTCAGGCCCACGGCGAGTTCGTCCGGACGGTCGGCGGTATGTCCACCGGCGACGCGCACCAGCGGCTGACCGGTGACGGACTGGACGTCTACGCCGCGGACAACCTGATTGCCTACCTGGACGAACAACGGGAGGCCGTCGGCCTGCTTCCGGACGAGAAAACCATTGTGGTGGAACGCTTCCGGGACGAATTGGGTGACTGGCGGTTGGTGCTGCACTCGCCGTACGGCGCGGCCGTGCACGCACCGTGGGCCCTGGTGGTGGCGGCCCGGATGCGCGAGCGGTTCGGCGTCGACGTGCAGGCCATGCATGCCGATGACGGGATCGTGCTGCGGCTGCCCGATGTCGAGTACGAGGGTGACGCGCCGGAGATGCTCGATGCGATCGCTTTCGATCCGGAAACCCTGGAAGCCGAGGTGACGTCAGAAATCGGGGGCTCGGCCGTTTTCGCGTCCCGCTTCCGCGAGTGCGCGGCCAGGGCGCTGCTGTTGCCGCGCAGGCAGATCGGCAAGCGCCAGCCGCTGTGGCAGCAGCGTCAGCGCGCTAGTCAGCTGCTGGAGGTGGCCGCGCAGTACCCGACTTTCCCGATCGTGGCCGAAGCAGTTCGGGAGTGTCTGTCAGACGTCTTCGACGTGCCGGCCCTGGTGTCCTTGATGCGGCAGATCGCATCCCGATCGGTGCGCGTCGTCGAGGTGACCACCCAGGCGCCCTCGCCGTTCGCCCGTTCGCTGCTCTTCGGCTACGTCGCGCAGTTCCTCTACGAGGGCGATTCGCCGCTGGCCGAACGCCGGGCCGCCGCGCTCACCGTCGACCCGGCGTTGCTGGCCGAACTTCTCGGCGGCGGCGACGGGCTCTCTCTTCGTGATCTGCTCGACCCCCAGGCCCTGGCCACCACCGAAGCAGATCTGCAACGGCTCAGCGAGAACCGTCGAGCCCGGTCCACGGACGAAGTCGCCGACCTGCTGCGGATTCTCGGTCCGCTCACCATCGCCGAGGTGCAGGCCCGTTCGGTCGACCTGGACGCCGCGGCCACCCTCGACGAGCTCGAAGCGACCCGACGGGCGATCGTCGTCCGGATCGGTGGCATTGAGCGCTGGGCCGATCCGGGCGATTCGCCTCTGCTCCGCGATGCGCTGGGCACCGCACTACCGCCCGGTGTGGCGCCTTCGCTGCTGGAACCGGTGCCCGATCCACTCGGGCGGTTGTTGGGTCGCTACGCGCGAACCCGTGGCCCGTTCGTTCCGAAGGAACCGGCCGTGCTGTTCGGCTTGGGCATCGCGGTGGTCACCGATGCCCTTCGTCGGTTGGCCGGCTCCGGTCGGGTGGCCGAGGGCGAATTCCGGCCGCTCGGCCGATCCGGGGCCGAGGTCAGCGACGACCGAAGCGGTGACGGCGCCCGCGAGTTCGTCGACGCCGAAGTGCTGCGCCTGCTCCGACGCCGCTCGCTGGCCGCACTGCGCGCCGAGGTCGAGCCGGTGCCGGCGGATGCGCTGGGCCGCTTCCTGCCGGCCTGGAACGGCATCGTGGCGCCACCAAAACCAGCGCAGAGCAACGGCATCGACCATGGCGGTAGTCAGCTGGGCAAATCGGCAGCAGTTCGTGCCCCGCGCGGGCCGGACGCCCTACTGCGGGCCATCGAACAGCTCGCCGGCGGCATCCTGCCGGCCTCGGCCGTGGAGACGCTGATCCTGCCGGCCCGGGTCGGCGACTACTCGCCGGCGATGCTGGACGAATTGATGTCCGCCGGTGAGGTGCTCTGGACCGGGCACGGTGCACTCGGTGGGGATGATGGCTGGGTGTCGCTGCATCTCGCGGACTCGGCGGCGTTGACGATGCCGCTGCGTACCGACGAGGTGCTCGGCGGTGCCGAGCACGAGGAACACGGCGAGCTGCACCGCGCCGTGCTGGCGGTCTTGTCCAAGGGTGGGGCGTTCTTCTTCCGAGCCCTGACCGATGCGGTCGCCGAGGAAACGGCCGGATTCCATTCCGACGACGTACTCGCCGAAGTGTTGTGGGATCTGGTGTTCGCCGGTCTCGTCACGGGGGACACGCTGGCCCCCTTGCGGGCCCGGCTCACCGGTGGCCGGACCACCCACAAGGCCAAAGCGGCGGCACCGCGGCCTCGCCAGCGCGGAGTTTCCGGGTTGGCGCTGCTCTCGGCCGGGCGGCAGCATCGCGTCGGCCCCGCCGTGCGCCGCGGCGGCCCGCCGATGGTCGCCGGCCGGTGGTCGTTGATCCCGGAGGTCGAGACAGACCCGACCATCCGGGCCCACGCCGCCGCCGAGGTGCTGCTCGATCGCTACGGCATCGTCACCCGCGGTTCCGTCGTCGCGGAGGAGACACCCGGCGGTTTCGCGGCCGTCTACAAGGTGCTGTCCGCCTTCGAGGAGTCGGGCAAGGTGCGGCGCGGCTACTTCGTCGAAGGCTTGGGCGCGGCCCAGTTCGCGACGGCTGGGGCAGTGGATCGAGTGCGGGCTTTCGTCAGCTCCGATGCCGACCGGATTCCCGGTGGGGGACTGGTCCTGGCGGCTGCTGACCCGGCCAACCCGTTCGGTGCCGCCCTGCCCTGGCCGGCGCGGGCCGGTGAGGAGGACGCCAAGCACCGTCCGGCCCGTCGAGCCGGCGCGCTGGTCGTGCTGGTGGACGGCGCCCCGGTGCTGTACGCCGAACGCGGCGGCCGGACGTTGATCTCGTTCTCCGGCGATGCCGATGCGCTGCGCGAGGCCAGCCGGGCACTGGCGGCCAAGGTCACCGGAGGGGCGATCCGCTCGTTGACCGTCACGAAACTGGACGGTCGGGACTCGGTGTCCAGCAGCGGTTCTGTGGTGGACGCCCTGGTCGGGAACGGGTTCGCCATGACGCCTCAAGGTTTGCGGTTGCGTTCGTCCGGGGGTCGGCGTGGCTGAACCCGGCTCCCGCAGTACACCCCCGACCCGCCACTCGCCCGAGTCTGGAGGCCGACCCGAGCCCCGCCGACCGACCGAGTCCCGCCAGCCGCCCGAGTCCCGCCGCCCATCCGAGTCCGGCCACCCACCCGATAGCCGGATCCGCAGTGCCTGAGGGCGACACCGTGCTGCGCACCGTCCGTCGGCTGGATGCCGCCCTGTCCGGGCGGATGTTGATCAGGGCCGAACTGCGCTGGCCTGACCTGGGCGACGTCGATCTGGCCGGCGCTGTTGTCAACGAAGTCGCCGCCTACGGCAAGCAGATTCTGATGCGACTGGACGGAGGCCGGCCCGGCGAGCCGTTGACCCTGCGATCCCACTTGCGGATGGAGGGACAGTGGAAGATCGCTCCGCCCGGTCCTGCGCACTGGCCACGGGCCGCCGGCGTCAGCGTGCGGGCCGTTCTCGCCAACGCCGATTGGACGGCGATCGGCACCTGGCTGGGGCTGCTCGACCTGGTGCCGACCGCGGCTGAGCACACCTTGATCGGACATCTGGGGCCGGACATCATGGCCGACAGCTTTCCCGGTGCGGGCCGCGCGGAGTCGGTCAGCCGGCTGGCCGGCCGGCCAGGAACGGCGATCGGCGCCGCCCTGCTCGACCAGACCAACGTGGCCGGGGTCGGCACCATGTACATGGCCGAAACCCTTTTCCTGGAGAAGGTCTCGCCCTGGACTCCGATCGCGGACGTCGACCTGCCCAAGATACTGGACACCGCGCGCCGGTTACTCCTCCGCGGCGTTCAATCGGCCGTGCCCACCACCACCGGAGATCCGCGCACCGGTCAGAGCACCTACGTGCACGGCCGATCCGGCAAGCCCTGTCGGCGATGCGGCGCCATGGTGCGCGTTGCCTCGATCGGGCCCAAGCTCAAGGAGCGGACGGCGTTCTACTGCCCGATCTGCCAGCCGGGTCCGACCCCGACCGACGACGGTCGGACGCAGCGGCCATTGGGCACGAACCTGCGCAACCCGGCCGGCTACCGGCGGGATCGTTGACCTGAGCTGTGCTCCCACGCGGGCTTGGAGCCGCCTGGAATCAGCTCTGGCGCAGGGATTCCCGCCGCAAGGCGGAGACCCGAATCCAGCCGACCACTGTGCCCACCACCAGAGACACGGTCACCACGCCCAGCATCACCCCGGCGGCAGCCGGGGGAGCGAAAGCCGCGACCACCAGCAGCAACAGACACAAGACCTGCGAGGCCATCGCGGTGGTCAACATCCGATCGGAGCGGGTGGCGGTGTACAGCACTCGCAGTCCACTCGGTCGCCGGCGCAGTTGGAACGCCCAGGCACCGAGCGTGGCCAGGACCGAGACCGGACCGACGACGTGGGCCAGGTGGTTGGTCGACGCGGAGTCGACCAGTACCCAGAGCCGCCCCAAAACCAGAAACGAAGCCCACAGCACCAGCTGCGCCAGCCGGAACGCGTTCCAGGCGGCAGCCTGCAGATTGTGCAGCGCAGCCGCATCCGTCGGATCGGCCCGGACAGCGGCTGCAAAGCCGATGGCGGCGCTGGCGGACCGACCCTTGGCAATGTCGATCCGGGCGAGTTCGCTGGCGACCGCCGGATCGGCGGGGTTGAGCGCCACCGCCTGCTCCAGTTCCGCGGCGGCCTCGTCGTAGCGGCGCAGCTCGATCAATGTGCTGCCCAGGACCCGGTGGGCGCTGGCATCGTGCGGCGCGAGCGCCACGGCTCGACGGGCCAGTTGCTCGGTCCGCGAGCTCGCCCGCCGGGCCTGCAGATCCAGAGCGGCTGCGATCCGATACGGCTCGGAGTGATGAGGGGCCAACTGGATCGCGGTGTCGATGGCCTGCTGTGAGGCAGCGAAGTTCCTGCGTTTTCCTTGCACGACTGCGAGCAGTAGCTGCGCGGTGGGCTGGTCCGGGCTGAGCGCCGCGAGTCGGCTGGCGCAGGCCAGGGCCTGGTCCAGTTCGTTCAGTTCGAAATGGCACCAGCCGGCCAACCGCAGTGCGGAAAGATCGTCCGGGTGCGCGGCGAGGTGCGGTGCCAGCAGCGCCAGTGCCTGACCAGCGCGGCCGGAGTCCTTGAGCAGTGCCGCGCGTTCCGCCACGCCGGCCGCGTTCGTCATGGCCGCCAGCCTGCCATGCCCACCTGTGGCCGGTAGATTTCCCGGCATGGCTCGTAGCGCGGTTCCACCGGTCGAACTCGACGTCGCCGGGCGGGCGGTGCGGATCAGTAGCCCGACCAAGGTCTACTTCGCCGACCGGAATCTGACGAAACTTGATGTGGTGCAATACTTCCTCTCCGTCGGGGACGGCATCATGCGGGCGTTGCAGAATCGCCCCACCACCCTGGAACGCTGGCCGGGCGGCGTTTTCGAGGGCGCCAAGCTCTCGACCCGGGCCGACAACCGCGGCGACGCCTTCTATTCCAAGCGTGTTCCGCAGGGCGCGCCGGATTACGTCGAGTCGGTCTCGATCACGTTTCCCAGCGGCCGGACCGCCGACGAGGTCTGCCCGACGGAACTGGCCGTCGTCGCCTGGGCCGCAAACCTGGGCACTCTGCGCTTTCATCCGTGGCCGGTCACCTCAGCCGACGTTGATCATCCGGATACGCTCCGCATAGATCTCGATCCGCAGCCCGGGACAGATTTCTCGCACGCGGCGACCGTGGCTCCCCGGCTGCGCGAAGTGCTGCAGGAGTTGGGCATGGACGGCCATCCGAAGACCTCCGGCGGTCGCGGGCTGCACGTCTACGTGCCGATCAAGCCGACCGCCACCTTCATCGAGGCCCGTCGTGCCGTCATCGCGCTGGGCCGCGAAGTGGAGCGGCGGATGCCCGACCAGGTCACCACCAGCTGGTGGAAGGAGGAGCGGGGCGAGCGAATCTTCATCGACTTCAACCAGATGGCGCGCGACCGCACGATGGCCAGTGCGTATTCGGTGCGGCCGAACAACCGGGCCACCGTCTCCGCGCCACTCACCTGGGACGAAGTGCCGCAGGTCGGCCCGGAAGACTTCGATGTGCTGTCCATGCCCGCCAGATTTGCCGCGGTCGGCGATCTGCACGCCGGACTGGACAAAGTGAGCTACGACATTGCCCCGCTACTGGAGATGTCCGAACGCGACGAACGTGATCGCGGCCAGGGCGACATGCCATACCCGCCCGAATATCCGAAAATGCCGGGGGAGCCCAAGCGGGTGCAACCGAGCAAGGACACCGATCGCCCACGATCTGCCGAATAGCGAATGATCGGCGGCGCGCCCTTCATCCGCTGAGGGCAGCCAGATGTTGGTAGTAGCTGGTGGGCAGGTTCAAGAGCGAAAATCTCGGGTCAGTTGCTCAGCGGTGGACGAGAACGTCCGCGAGGTTGAACCGGACGGGCCGGTCGAGCTGGGCGTAGGTGCACGACTCCGGGTCGCGGTCCGGCCGCCAGCGGACGAACTGGGCGGTGTGCCGGAACCGGGCACCTTCCATGTAGTCGTAGCGCACCTCGACCACCCGCTCGGGTCGCAGCGGGGTGAAAGACAGGTCCTTGCCGGCATTCCAGCGGCTGTTCTCGTTCTTCCGCGGCGTCCTTTCGCCGTCTTCCTGCGCCGCCCAGTTCCACGGATGCCCGTCGAACGTGGTCACGTAGGCCTGGAGTTCGGCAAACAGCTGCTTGCGTACCGCCATCGGGAAGGCGCCGATCACCCCCACGGACGCCAGCACGCCGCGGTCGTCGAACAGGCCCAGCAACACCGATCCGATGGCCTCCGCGTCGGACTTGTGCACCCGGTAGCCGGCGACCACACAGTCGGCCGTTCGTTCGTGCTTGATCTTGCTCATCACCCGCTTGTCCGGCTGGTACAGCAGATCGAACTTCTTGGCGATGAGCCCGTCCAGGCCGGCTCCTTCGAACTCGTCGAACCAGCGCTGCGCCTCGGCCACGTCCGTTGTTGCGGGGGTGAGGTGAATCGGAGGTTGAGCGTCGGCGAGAGCCTGCTCCAAGGCCGCCCGGCGCTCGATCAACGGCAACGTGGTCAGGTCTCGGTCGCCCAGCGCCAGCAGATCAAAGGCGACGAAGCTCGCCGGGGTGGCGCCCGAGAGCATCTTGACCCGGCTGGCCGCCGGGTGGATCCGTTGCTGCAGAGCCTCGAAATCCAGGGTGTTGCCCTCGAGGTTGGCCACGATGATCTCGCCGTCGATCACCGCCCGGTCCGGGAAGTTCGCCAGTACCGCAGCGACGACTTCGGGAAAGTACCGGGTCATCGGCTTCTCGTTCCGGCTGCCGATCTCGACCTCGTCGCCGTCCCGAAAGATGATGGACCGAAACCCATCCCATTTTGGCTCGTAGAGCTGGTCGGGTGGGATCGTGGCAACGGGTTTGGCGAGCATCGGGGAGACCGGGGGCATGACTGGTAGGTGCACCAGCTCAGTGTCCTGGTCTGCGGTGCTCAGCGCGAGAGCAAGACCCGGTCGACGGAGTGTTGGCGGTCGAGTAGCCGTCGGCGTTGATCAGCAGATCGGGTGCTCGGCGAGGTGCTGACGAAAGTAGTCGATCGTCCGTTCCAACCCGGCGGTGAGCTCGATCCTCGGCTGCCAGCCGAGTACCTCTCGGGCCCGGTCGATGGTCGGCTGTCGATTTCGTCGGATCGTCGGAGGGCAACGGGTGGTACTCGACCCCGCCGTTCCCGTCGACCATCGAGATGATCTTCTCGGCCAGTTCGGACATGGTGAACTCGTGCGGGTTGCCCAGGTTGATCGGACCGGTCACCTCGTGGGGCGTCGCCATCAACTTGATCAGGCCGTCGACCAGGTCGTCGACGTAGCAGAACGACCGCGTCTGCGTACCGTCGCCGTAGATGGTCAACGGCTCGGCCGCTCAGCGCCGAGACGATGAAGTTCGAGACCACCCGTCCGTCGTCGGGACGCATCCGCGGGCCGTAGGTGTTGAAGATTCGCGCCACCTTGATCGGCATGTCGTGCTGCCGGCGGTAGTCGAAGAACAGCGTCTCTGCGCACCGCTTGCCTTCGTCGTAGCACGACCGGATTCCGATGGGATTGACGTGCCCCCAGTAGCTTTCGTCCTGCGGATGAACCTCGGGGTCGCCGTACACCTCGGACGTGGAGGCCAGCAGGATCCGGGCCTTGGTGCGCTTGGCCAGCCCGAGCATGTTGATCGAACCGACCACGGACGTCTTGGTGGTCTGCACCGGGTCACGTTGGTAGAACACCGGCGACGCCGGGCAGGCCAGGTGATAGATCTCGTCCACCTCGACGTACAGCGGGAAGGTCACGTCGTGGCGGACCACCTCGAGCTGCGGGTGCGCGAGGACGTCGGCGAGATTGGTGCGGCTGGCCGAGTAGAAGTTGTCCACCACCAGGACTTCATTGCCCTCGTCCAGGAGCCGACGCACCAGGTGGGATCCGATGAAGCCCGCTCCGCCGGTGACCAGAATCCTGCGGACCGGACATGCTCGCGCACCTGACGTGCACGCTGCATCCGGCGCCAGCGGCTGCCGGAACAGCCGACCAGTGCTGCAACCGAGTGAGATCGGTCCGGGCGGCTCGGTCGACCATCCGACGGTGAGCCTGGCTCCGGCTGCCGCTCGGATCCGCATCCGCCGAACCCGACGCCCGGACGGTTACGCATCCTGCCGGTGAAGCTTTCGATCCTGATGCCGGTCTACAACGAGGTCGCGCACACTGCAGTCCGCCGTCAAGCGCGTGCTCGACGTCGACTACCCGGTCGAGATCGAGTTGGTCATCGTGGACGACGGCAGCACCGACGGCACCCGTGAGCTGTACCCGCAGTGGCGCGACGAGCCGCGGAGTCGCTGATTCACGAGAAGGCGACCAACGGCGGCAAGGGCTCGGCGATCCGCAAGGGCGCCGAGCTCGCCACCGGCGATTACGTCATCATGTGCGACGCGGATCTCGAGTACGCGCCGGAGGAGATCCCGTCCCTGTTGACGCCCGATCCTCGACGGCGAGGCGGTGGTCGTCTACGGCACCAGGACATTCGGCAGCCACAACGCCTACTCCTACCTGTACGTGCTGGGTAACCGGGGCGTCACGACGACGGCCAACGTGCTGTTCAACTGCTACATCAGTGATCTCGAGACCTGCTTCAAGCTGATGCCGCTGGCGATCTACCGCGAAGCTCGACGTGCAAGTCGGCCGGATTCGGCATGGAGGCCGAGGTCACCGGCAAGCTGCTGCGCTCCGGCATCCGGCCCTACGAGGTGCCGATCACCTACAAGGCGCGCAGCCGCGAGGACGGCAAGAAGCTGACCTGGAAGGACGGCGTCGAGGCGATCTGGATCCTGGCCCGGGAGCGGTGTCCGCAAGCCGGTGCTCTGACGTGGAAGCAGTCGAGCCGGAGGCGACATCGGGCGGATCGACGGTGCCGTGACCGCAGTCGCAGCCCGCTCGAGCGGCAGTGCGCCGGATCGCTGACAGCCGACGCCGGCCCGAGTCGGTCCGTCGTGGATCGGCACCTCCTGGACTGGCGGCCGTGCTGCTGGCCGCGGCCACCTTTGCCGTCCACGACGTCTCGGTTACGTGTTCTCCGCGCCGTTCTGGAATGACGAGGCCTGGGTCGCCATCTCGACCAAGCTGCCCATCGGGCAGGTACTCGCGAGCGTCACCGGCAGTACGCCGATCGGTTGGTCGTTCCTGCTTCGACTGGTCTTCGTCGGGCGGTGACGAGCGACTCCGAATCGTGCCCCTGCTGTTCTCGGCGCTAACCGTCGTCGCCGCCTACGCCTACGTGCGGAGTCTGCCCTGGCCGCGCCCGTTCTTGGGCCGGATCGCCGCCGTACTGGCCGGTCTCGCCGCTCTGCTCACACCCTCTGCGCTGGCTCGGAACGATCTGAAGCAGTACACGGCGGACGCCTTTCTCACCGTCCTGATCCTGTGGTTCGTCTCCCGGCTCGAATCGAACTGGACCCGCCGCCGCCTCGTCGACCTCGGCGTCGTCGTGGTCGTCGGCTTCTTCTTCAGCGCCGTCGGCGTGTTCGTCGGCGTCGCGGCCTTCGGCAGCGTCGTGCTCGTCGCGGTGGTCCGCCGCCAGTGGCCGCGAGCCATCGAAGCCGCCGTGGTGGGCGTGGCGGTCGGGGTCATTCTCTCGGTCACCTTCCTGATCGTCTATCGGCCCGGCATCCCGGCCGGGCTGAACAACTATTGGCAGGCCTACTACCTGCCCGTAGGCCAGGGCTTCGGGGCCAGCTGGCACTTCCTGATCAAGCGGCGGCGAGCAGCATGGCGTCCTACCTCGGGATGGGCCCGCTGGTCGTCGTCCTGTTGCTGGTGGTCGCCGGGAGTGGCAACGCTGTTCCGGATAGGTCGCGCGGTCGCCGCTGTCGTCGTGCCGGTCGCTGCTGTTCGAAATGATCGTGCTGGGCGCGCTTAAGCAATATCCACTGTTCGACTTCCGCACCTCACACTTCCTGACCACTGCGCTCGCCGTGACCGCAGCCATCGGCGTCGCGGGTCTGGTCACCCTGCCTCGCTCGCGTTCATCTCGCCTTGGGGGTGGCGGTCGCAGTATTGGCCGTCGTGTTGTTCGTGGCCAACCCGAGCGTCCGGAGCGGCGTCCGGTCCCATCAGATCCCGGAAGAGGACTTGCGGACGCCGACTCGTTACATCGCCGCACATCAACGTCCGGGCGACGTCGTCGTCGTCGCCATGTTGAGCAACTGGGGTTTTGCCTACTACTGGGACGAGGGCCAGCCGGCCACCGAACCGGTGACCTCGAACCTGCAGGGGTTCGTGACCGTGTTCCCCGATCAGCCGAACATCCTGGTGGCCACCGATCGAACGGAGGCCGCGGTGACCGACGTGATGGACAAGGCGGCCAGAGCGGCGGCCGCGGCTGGGCCGAATGCCCGGGTCTGGTTCATCGTCCAACACGGGATCGATTCCGAGCTGCAGGCCTACGCTACGTGCGGCCGCCGCGCACGGACTCGCTTGGCAGCAGGTGATCCCGGGCTCGCTCGCACTGCTCACCCCGGCGCCCTGATCGCCGCCTCGCTCACCAGCGTTTGCTCTTTTTCAGAAACGCCTTCAGCTCGGTGAAAGTGCCATCGTCCTGGCCGTACTGGACGACGGTGCGGGCTGTGTCCAGCCAGCCGGAGGTGGACGGCTGGACCTGCGTGAGTGCGTCGAGCAGATCGGCCATCCCGATCATCCGAACAGTTCCGGACCGCACGCCGGCCATCATGGCCCGCTCGGTGGCCAGCTCGCAGGCGTAGCTGATATCGGCGCCGGACAGGCCGTCGGACCGGTTGGCCAGGGAGCGGAGATCCACACCCTCGACCGGACGGTGGGCCAGATTCGACCGGAAGATCGCCTCCCTGGCCTTCGCGTCCGGTGGGAGCACCAAGACGGTTCGATCCAGCCGGCCCGGCCGCCGCAGAGCCGGATCGATGTCCCACGGCTGGTTCGTCGCGGCCAGGATGTAGACGCCCTCGTTGTCGGACGCGATGCCGTCGAGTTCGGTCAGCAGTTGGTTGACGACAGTGCGCATGGCCGAGTTGCGGGTCTGCGTTCGCTTCTGGCCGAGGGCGTCGATCTCGTCGAGGAACAGCACGCACGGCGCCGCTTGCCGGGCCTGGGTGAACAGTTCATGCACGTTGCGTTCGCTCGATCCGATCCACATGTCGAGGATCTCCGAGAGGCCGGCGGAGATGAAAGCTGCGCCGAGCTCGCCGGCCAGCGCCTTGGCCAGGAACGTCTTTCCGCAACCGGGCGGTCCGTAGAGCAGCAAACCCCCGCGAAGGCTCTTCCCGTACAGACGCCGGAGTTCCGGGTTTCGCATCGGCGCCAGAAAGGCGCCCTCGAGGCGTTCCTTCACCTGCTCCATGCCACCGACGTCGGCCATCGTGATGGTGGGCCGCTGGGTTTCGAAGGCTTCCACCGGCTCTGCGCCCGGCACCTGGGCGTCGCCGTCACCGCCGACGAACATCGGAGCGGCGATGTCGCCGAGTTGAGACTCGGCCGCGTGCCAGTCGAATGGGCTGGCCTGGGTGCTGCTCCCGGACTGTGGAGCGGGGTTATGGGACTGTGGAGCGGGGTTATTGCTGGGGGCCGGGGTATCAGCGACGGCAGCCTCGTCCTTTCGCGTCGCCGGAGCGAGCGCCGACATCATCAGCTCTCTGGCTCCGGGGTGATCTGGTTCCGTGGTGAGCAGGGCGCCGAGTTCGACGACAGCCTCCGAGCTGCGCCCGGCGGTGAGCAGCAGCTGGGCAAGGTGCAGCCGAAGGGCACCGTCCGCAGGTGCGGCGACCAGAGCGCGCCGGATCGCCTCTATCGCCGCATCGCCTGCCACATCGGCCTCCCGAACCGTCGGAGACGGTGCTGCCGCCGACGGTTTGATCGTACAAACCTCGGCTGTGGTCGGCCGCCGGACCGGATGAGGAATCAGCGACCGTTCGCTGAGAAGTGTTGGAAGTCCTGCGGTGACGACCAATCCCCGCCCCAACGCCAGCCGATCGAGGCAAAGGCGCTCACCACGACGTCACCATCATGGATCACGCCTGGTTCGTCCGGGCGGTCGACGAAGGCCGACCCCGCCGGCGGAAGCACCTCGCCGCCCCCGACATACGGGTTCTCCAGCGGATTGACGTCGACGGCCTCGCCGTACGAATGCTGCGAGAAGCTGCTGCCGCCGGTGCTCGGTCGGCAGTTGAACCCGGATGTGTTGTCGGCGGCCATCGATCGATCGTCGTCGCCACCGTAGTCGTCCACCAGCGACATCCGGCGGATTGGGTACCTGCCGGCAAATAGTCGCTCGAATACCGAAACAATCTGCGGTGCGACGGCTGTGGCCACCACCATCTCGCCGAGATGGCTCTGTCCGTCGAAACCGATAAAGGCCAAACGCAGGTAGGACAGAGCCGTCAGCGGAACCGGGCAACCCGGATGCCAGGTTGACCCCATCCGGCGGGCCAGTGAGGCGTCGATCACGGCGATCGAGTCGTGGAACTTGGCAGTGGCGGGTGTGCGGGTTGCCGGTGTCGGGGTGGCGGGTGTCGAAGTGGGGGTGGTTGGGGGCGGCGTGCCAGTGGGGCGAACGGTGCTCTGCGGCCGGGCGGACCGGTTCTTGGTGCTGATGGACCGGTTCTTGGTGGTGACGGACCGGCTCTTGGTGGTGACGGGCGCAGTGGTTGCTCGGGTCGAGGCTGTCCCCGACTGTGGGCTGGCCTGCGGTCCATCCGAGGTCGCGACGTTCGGTCGAGCCGGCATGCTCGAGGTAACGCGGGCCGAGTCCGGTGAGTTGACCGGACGGCCGGACGAGCTGCTCGAGCCCAGCGGGGATGACGTCAGCCGCTCGGCAGAAACTCCAGCGGACGACTGCTTCTCACTACATCCGCCGACGAGCATGACGGCGACGGCGATCAGTGCGCACGTTGCGCGGTGCGTCGGGCCCTTCGCCATCGGGCCAGCCTGGCACATCCGCGGCGGCCGCCGCCGGGCGATCGGCGGCGGCCACGGCCGGGTGCCGCTGCCGGGCGGCCCGGTGGGCGGATACTGCTGCTCATGACGTCCACGCCGGCCTTCGCTCGGGAGCCGCGGACCGTGCGTACCAGCCCATCGATGGCTGCCCGTGAGCGGGCCAGGGAGCTGGTCCGGGTGCAGTTGCGGGCGGTCGCGCGCCGCCACATCGCCGAACGTGGCGCCGCCGACCTCTCGCTACGGGCAGTCGCCCGTGAACTGGACATGACGTCGTCGGCCGTCTACCGGCACGTCAGCAGTCGCGACGAGTTGATCACTTCGCTGATCGTGGAGTCCTACGACTCGGTCGCCGACGTGGCCGAGCAGGCGGATCGGGTGGAAGCAGGCCGGGGCCAGGACGCGGCCGCGCGCTGGCTGGCCATCTGCCGGGCCATCCGGGAGTGGGCCCTGGAGCATCCGCACGAATACGCACTGCTCTACGGCGCACCCATCCCGGGATACCGGGCGCCGATCGACGTTGCCGAAGGCTCCGCGCGGATTTGGCGCGTGGTCGCCGGCGTGATCGATACGGCGGTCTCGACCGGCGTCCTGCGTCCGCAGTCGAGAACGTTCGATGTCGATGGTCTGGTCTCGCCCTATGTGCTGGCCACCGTCGGTCAGCCGGCGGCGCCGTTCACTGACTTCATCGTGCGCGGGATGGCGTTGTTCTCGTCGCTGATCGGTGGGGTCTCGGCCGAACTCTTCGGGCACTTCGACGGGCTGACGACCGATCCGGACCGGGTTTTCGATCTGGTGGTGGCCACCGGGGCGCAGGGTGCGGGACTCGAGCTTCCCGTCAGCTATGTGGATCACCCGCGGCGGGTCGACCTCTGACTGCGCATCGAGGAGCAGGTATCCAGGTGGCGGCAGGGAGGCTGGACTGCAACTCGCTGCAGAAGGGATCCTCTTGCTGCAGAAGGGAGTCCCGGCCGACTGAGGGTAGGCCGGGACCCCTCTGCGCGGCGCCGGAACCACCGGGAGCGCAGCGCTGCACCCAGCCGGCGGATGCCAGGGTGACGACCTGGACCCATCCGATCCGCCGGTCCTCGTCGGGGGCGTGAACCCATCGACGAGCCTTCGCGTCGGACAGCCGCTCACCGCACCGAAGGTGCGAACTGCGGGACCCGCATCCGGTGTCACTGCCCGGGGTAGCGGCGTGGCGTCCAGGGGCATCTGCTCTGGAGCACCCGTCACCGACTGTCCTGCTCGTACCTTCGGTTCACTTGAAGATCTGGATTACCCAAAGCGCGACACGGTCGCTCGATCGGAACCCGAGATCCGTCGTGTGTTACCCAGTCTTACTCCTGGGCATTGCGCACCATCAAGACCCGCGCGCATCGGAATCGATCAACCGGGCCACCTTCACAGGCTGATCGACGGCGTCAGTGGCGCAGGCCGAGCGGGCCACCGTGCGAGTTCCACGCTTGGGTAGCTGCGTGGCCGACGGCGGTGATCCGGGTGGCGACGCGACGGCCGGAATCGCTCAACCACCAGCGCATGCCGAAGAAGCGGCCGGCGCCAACGACCGTGTTCACGGCCAGGATGGCGATCACGCCGGCCAGGCCGGTGGCGTTCGGCAATTCGGCCAGTACAACCGACGTGATGAGCAGACCGACGAGGCAGGTGAAAAAGGCCGCGACCTGGTCCGATCGATTGCGCTCGTTGCTGTGTACTCCGAAGGTGAAAGCGCGGTGGGCAGCGTTCGTGACGAGGGTGGAGATGAGCCAGGACGCCACCGAGGCAACCTGCGCTCCGATCAGCGTGGCGCTGACCGCGTAGAGGCCGAGCTGCAGGGCGGTTCCGGTCGATCCGATGAGGAAGAACCGGATGCCCTGGCCGCCGATCGAACCGGATTCGACGTCGGACGCCGCGTCCTCGGTTCGGGTCTCGGTGGAGGGGATCAACTGCGTCACAACTGTTACTTTGCCTTGCTCAATAATGTGGCCGCTGTCCGCCGACTGAGGCGAGGCTGTGACTCTGGTGGACGTTTCGTTCCTGGCAGCTGCGGGACGGGAGGCCGTCGTTCTGGTCGCGGTATCTCGGCCGCGGCGCATCCGGCAGCCCGTGCTGCGCAAGGATGGGCAGGTGCTTCCACTCACCGATACCCGTGTCACGTTCCCGGCCGGCGGCTTGACCTCGCGGGCCGAGGTGATCGATGTGGCCGAACTGGCTTCCGACGGGGCGGTTGGCTTCGTCACTGAGATCTCGCCGTTCCATCCGGTCGACCCCGGCTGGCCGGACCAGGGTCCGGATCGGGGGACCGTCACGATGGACGGTGTCGTTGTCGACCTGGTCGACGTCGTACTGGGGGCCACAAACGGGACCAACTTGTTCACCGCAACTAATATTCCGGTCCGTAGGGGCGAGCCTGGCTGGGCCTTCGTCGTGGTGCACGTGCTGGCTCCGGGCAGTGCGGTTCCCGTCGTGGGACAGCAGGTCGACCTCGCCGTCGATCCCGCGTACAGGGACGCCTTCTGTTTCGGTCATTCGGCGTGTCACCTGGCCGCGCTCGCGCTCAACGCGGCGCTCGCCGATCGGTGGCGCAAACCCATTCCGCTCGACGGTCTGGGTCACCCCAACTTCGACCAACAAGCCCTGGCCAGCTCGCGGATTCATCCGGACGCGGCGACCGATGTCTACCGGCTTGGAAAGTCACTGCGCAAGAAAGGGTTTGATGCCGACTTGACTGCGGGGGGAGCATTGGAGTCGGTGGTGGACGCGGCGAACGAGCGGCTGGCCGGCTGGGTAGCGGCGGGCGCCGAGATCCGGATCGAGACGGACGGACCCGGCCTGACCGACCGCCGCACCTGGGTCTGCGAATTGCCCGAGGGGACCGAACGGATCCCCTGTGGTGGGACCCACCTGTCATCGCTGGCCCGGGTGGCGGCGATCGAGATTGCGCTGACTGCGGGCGATGCCGAGCTCGTGATGGAGACCAAGGTCACCAGGGCCTGAGCACCACGGCCGTCAGATCGAGGCAAGCGCAGCGACATCCTCAGCGTCCTGCATGACCCGGAGGATGTTGCCACTGGTGAGGCCGGACAGATCGTCATCGCTCCAGCCGCGGTCGGCCAGTTCGGCCAGCAGGGCCGGATACCTCGAGACATCCTCCAGTCCAACGGGGAGCGACTCCACGCCGTCGTAGTCGCCACCGACGCCCAGATGCTCCGGCCCGACGACGTCGCGGGCGTGATCCAGGTGGTCGGCGACATCGGCAAGAGTGGCAATCGGAGCCGGGTGTTGGGCATCCCATCGCTGGAGGGCGGTCACCGCGGCTGGGTCCGGCCGCTCGTTGCTGTCCTGGGTATAGACGGTGTTGTTCGGCAGTCCCAACTCCCGGCGCAGGCCGTCCCTGGCCTTCGAGTGGTCGGCGCAGATCTGAGAGACGAAATCGGGGACGAACGTCACCATCAGCACGCCGCCATTGTCGGCGAGCCGGCCCAACACCTGGTCCGGAACGTCGCGCACGTGATCGGTGACGGCGCGGCAGGAGGAGTGCGAGAAGATCACCGGCGCCGTCGACGTGTCCAGCGCGTCGAGCATGGTGGACGGCGCGACGTGCGACAGGTCGACCAGCATGCCCAGGCGGTTCATCTCCCGCACCACGTCGCGGCCGAATTCCGACAGGCCGCCGGCCTCCGGTTCGTCGGTGGCCGCGTCCGCCCACGCCACGCCGTCCTTCCGCGGATTCTGGTTGTGCGTCAGCGTCAGATACCCGACACCGAGCCGGCTCAGCACGCGAAGGACGGCCAGTGAACCGGCGATGCTGTGGCCGCCCTCGGCGCCCATCAAGGCGGCGATCCGGCCGGTGGCCATCACTTCGCGGACCTGGGCGGCCGTCCTGGCGACCGCAAAATCGTTCGGGTAGCGGTCGAGAATGCTCTGCACGCAATCGATCTGCTCAAGCGTGGCCACGACGGCGTCACCCGGTGGGAGGGTGCCCGGTACGTAGACCGAGAAGAACTGGGCACCAACGCCTCCCGCACGCAGGCGTGGAATGTCGGTGTGCAACAGCGGTTGCGAGACCGCGATGTCGCGGGACCCCAAGTCGTAGCTGACCTGTTTGCGCAGGGCCCAGGCGATGTCGTTGTGTCCGTCCAGTACCGGGTGCGCGGCCAGTACGGCCGCTACCCGGTCGGACACGTGCGGAGGGTTCGTCGACTCGAGGTCAGCGGTCGTGCCCTCGGATCCTGTCATGCGCTCATTCTTCCCAGCCGCGCCGCGGCCTCGTCGATGATCTCGTCCTGCTTGCAGAAGGCGAATCGGACGAACGGCTTTCCGTCCGCGGGGTGGTCGTGGAAAACCTCCTGGGGCACCGCCACGACTCCGGCCAGCTCGGGGAGATCCAGGCAGAACGCCATGCCGTCTGCCGGTCGGCCCAGCCGGCCGGTCAGCGGCCGGATGTCGGTGACCACGAAATAGGTGCCCTGCGGCCGGTAGATCTCGAATCCAGCGGCCGTCAGACCCTCGATCAGGCGATCACGCTTGTGCTGCAGGCTTTCCCGTAGTGCGGCCACCCACGGCATCTCGTGGCGCAGGGCGTAGGCGATGGCCGGCTGGAAAGGAGCGCCGCCCACGTAGGTCAGAAATTGCTTGGCCGCGCGCACGGCTGCGATCAACGGCGCCGGCCCGCATGCCCAGCCGATCTTCCAGCCGGTGGCGGCGAAGGTCTTGCCGGAACTCGAAATGGTGATGGTGCGCTCGGCCATACCGGGCAGGGTGGCGATCGGGATGTGCTCGGCGCCGTCGAAGGTGAGGTACTCGTAGACCTCGTCAGTCACCACGATCAGGTCGTGTTCGACGGCGAGCCGGGCGATCTCGGTCAGCTCGGCCCGGGTCAACACGGTGCCGGTCGGGTTGTGCGGCGAGTTGAGCAGGATCATCCTGGTGCGCGGTGTGATGGCCGCCTGGAGGTCGTCCAGATCCAGCGCGAACCGCCCTTGCGCCCCCGCCCCGCTGGGCGCGGTTGGTGCTGTCGGCCGGAGCGGAACGGAGACATGGCGGGCTCCGGACATCGCCACGACAGCCGGGTAGGAGTCGTAGTGCGGCTCGAGCATGATCACCTCGTCGCCGGTCTGCACCAGCGCGATCACTGCGGCGGCGATGGCCTCGGTGGCGCCCACCGTGACCAGCACTTCGTCGTCCGGATCGAAACTCTGTCCGCGGTCGCGCAACCGGCTCTCGGCGATGGCCAGGCGCAGCTCCGGGATGCCGGGACCCGGCGGGTACTGGTTGTGTCCCTCCGCGATGGCTCGCTGCGCGGCGAGCAGCATGGCCGGTGGGCCGTCCGAATCCGGGAAGCCTTGCCCGAGATTGATCGCGCCGGTGGAAACGGCCAGTGCGGACATCTGGGCGAAGATGGTGGTGCGGAAAGGCTGCAGAGCCGAAACCAGGGGCATGGGTGCATTCCTACCGCACGGCAGGCCGGGCGGCGGTGCCGGTCGCGGGTCGCTCCAGGCATCCGAAGCAGCCACACGGACAATGAGCGGATGACGACGTTGCAACAGTTGACGCCGGCCGACGCGGAACGACGCCGCCGGTTGGTCCAGATGAAGCTCATCGCCACCGGGATGCTGGTGCTGATGGCCTGCATCTTCGTCGTCGCTTTTGCGCTGCAGGACAAGCATTCCTGGCTCGGCTACGTCCGGGCCGCCGCCGAGGCCGGCATGGTGGGCGCGCTCGCGGACTGGTTCGCCGTCACGGCCTTGTTCCGGCGGCCGCTGGGTCTGCCGATTCCGCACACGGCGATCATCCCGAGCCGCAAGGACGCCATCGGCTCATCGCTGTCCGAGTTTGTCGCCACCAATTTCCTCTCGGAGGAAGTGATCAGGGAGAAGCTGTCCCGGTTCTCGCTGGCTTCGAAACTCGGTGGGTTCCTGGCGTCGCCCCAGGGCGCCGACCGCATCACTGCCGAACTCGCCAGCGCCGTCCGCGGGGTCGCCAATGTGCTCAAGGACGACGAAGTGGCGGGTGTGCTGGAGGCGATCGCGCGGCGCAAGATCGCCGAGACCAAGATCGGACCACCCATCGGGCGGATCGCCGGTGAGGTCTTTGCCCGCGGCGAGCACCATCCGCTCGTCGACTTCATCATCGACCGGCTCTACGTCTGGATCAGGGACAACTATTCGCTGGTGTCCAGGGTGGTCTCGCAGCGGGCGCCGTCCTGGTCGCCGAAGTTCTTCGACGGCCTGGTCGCCGACCGGATCTATCGAGAGGTCGAGACGTTCGCGTTTGCCGTCAAGACCGACCCGCAGCATCAACTGCGCATCGCGCTGGACAAGTTTCTGGCCGAGTTCGCCGTCGACCTGCAGGACGATCCGGAGACCATCGCCAAAGCCGAGGCGATCAAGGAACGGATCATGGACAACGACCAGGTGCGAGTCCTGGCGAATGGGGCGTGGCAGTCGATCAAAGAGACCCTGCTGGCCGCCGCGGACGACCCCGAGTCCCCGCTACGGCTGTCCGTCCACCAGGGCCTGCTCTCGTTCGGACACAAGCTGCAGGACGACGGCGCGACGGCGGCCAAGGTCGACTCCTGGGTGGCCGACGCCGCCGGCTACCTGGCCCGCAATCACGCCCGCAACATCACCGGCATCATCGACGAGACCATCGCCCGCTGGGATGGCGAGGCCACCAGTCGGAAGATCGAACTGCAGGTCGGCCGCGACCTGCAGTTCATCCGGATCAACGGCACGGTCGTCGGCGCCCTGGCCGGCCTGGTCATCTACACCCTGGCCACCGCCCTGCTCTGACCCGCGCGGATCAACTCCGGTTGCGCGGATCAACTCGGCCGGAATGGGACGCGTGTGCCGGGAGTCAACGACTTCATCCGCGCAACGCGAGTTGATCCGCGCGGTAGGGGAGTGTCGGGGGTCGGGTGCACGATGGCTGACATGACGGAACAGAGCGTTCAAACGCCCATTGCCACCTTCGGTCTCACCGTGCTGGACACCCCGGATCCGCGCGCGCTCGCCGAGTTCTACTGCGCGATCCTCGGCTGGGAGGTGACCGACGCGGACGACGACTGGGTCACCATCGGGGGCACCGGTGGCACACTGGCCTTCCAGTTGGCCCCGGACCACGTGCCGCCCACCTGGCCGGACAACGCCGTGCCGCAGCAGTTTCACCTCGACCTCAACGTTCCCGACCTGGATCGTGGCGAGGAGCAGGTCGTTGCCCTTGGCGCCCGGACGACGGGAATGCCTGAGCAGACCTCCGGCTTTCGGGTCTTCCTCGATCCGTCCGGGCATCCGTTCTGCCTCTGCAAGCACTGAGCTCAGCCCGAACGACCCCAGGCCCGTCGGGCACCATCGGAGGTGAACGCCTGGCAGGCTGGGCCGGGTGCGTTTCATTCCACTGAGGCCGGCGAAGCTGGTCGGGGCGTTGGCCGACTGGGTGCTGGCGCTCGCCGAGCCCGCTGACGGCGCCGGCTTCGTGGTGGGGTTCGACGGGCTGGCCGAGATCGGTACGACGAAGTTGGCCGACGATATTGCCGAGGCGCTGCGGGACTCCGGTCGCCACATCATCCGGACGAGTACTACGTGGTGGTGGCGACCGCCGGCGTTGCGGCTGGAACTCGGTCGTCAGGACGTCGACATGCTGCTGACCGGTTGGGTGGATGCGGAGGCGCTTCGGCGCGAACTGATCGACCCGATCGTCGCCACCGGGACGAACTACATCACCAGGCTGCGAGACCCGGACAGCGGTCGATCGATCAGGCAGCAGGCGAGGACGGCCCCCGCCGGGGCGATCCTGCTGCTGGACGGCCCGTTTCTGTTGACCGCGGACCTGCCGTTCGGTGCCGTCGTCGGTCTTGCGGTCAGCCCGGGTCGGCTTCGACGAGCCCTGCCCGCGGAGCGGGCCTGGTGGGCCGACGCGTTCGAGCACTACCGGCAGGAATACGGGCCAGTGGCGCGCGCGGACGTGGTGCTGTCGTACGACCACGAGTCGGCGCCCGCTGCGTCGGGTCTGGATGTGAGCCGCCTGCGCTGATCCGTTGAGGCGCCGCAATACACGCATACACGGTTACACCAGGATGTAACCGGGCGAAACAAACCAATGCCAGGCTCACCGCAGCCACTAGCCGCAGGAGGCTCGCTGATGACCCTCGACACCGCCGGACCGAGCACCGCCGGACCGAGTAGCACGTCGAACCCCGTGCTGGGTTTCCGGGTGCCGACCGTCGACATCTCTCCGTATGTCGAGGGCGGCAGCGCCGAGCAGCGTGCGGCTACCGCGGCAGCGGTCGACCAAGCCTGCCGGACCGTCGGTTTCATCCAGGTCGTGGGCCACGGGATCCCGCAGTCGGCGATCGACGGGCTGACCGGGGCGATGGACGACTTCTTCGACCTGCCGCTCGAGACGAAGAAGGCGTCGGTGATCGCCGGGGTGAACCGGGGTTACACGGCGCCGAAGAGCGAACAGCTCTCGCTCAGCCTCGGCGTCGAGTCGGCTACTCGGATGAACGACTTCTTCGAGGCTTTCAACATCGGTGAAGGGGTGGACGCCTATCCCGGGCTCGACCTCCCGCCCGAGCACTACGCCGACAACGTCTGGCCCGCAGCAATTCCCGAGTTCTCCGAGCGAACATTGACCTGGTTTGCGCAGGCCGGGCGGGTAGCCCGGACGTTGACCGAAATCTTCGCCGACGCGCTTGGGCTCCCGGCCGGCTACTTCGCCCCATTCACCGACCACTCGCTCGACGTGCTACGGATGAACAACTACGCGTTGCCGCCCCAGGAGATCGATCTGGACGCCGACCTGACGGGCATGGGGGAGCACACCGACTACGGCATCGTGACGGTGCTGTGGGCAGACCGAGTGGCTGGGTTGCAGGTGCTGGCCGACGACGGCAAGTGGCACGACGTCATGCCCCAACCGGGAGCGCTGCTGGTCAATCTCGGTGACCTGACCGCCCGCTGGACCAACGAGATCTGGCGCTCGACCCTGCACCGGGTCAAGCCACCAGTGGTGAACGGCCGGATCGAACGTCGTCGGTCGGCAGCCTATTTCCACGACGGAAACGTGGATGCGGTCATCGCCACCCTGCCGGGCGTGGTCGCACCGGGTGACGTCGAGCTGTACCAACCGGTCACCGTGGCCGACCACATCTCCGCCAAGCTCAACGGCTCCCGAAATCTGGTCAGCAACGAGCACGCCCAACGGGAGGCGGCCAGGGTGAACGCGGCCAACATCTGAAGTCCGATTACTGGAAATAACCCGAAAGGTCCACCAGAACTTGGGCCGGCCTGGTTCCGTTGTTCCGCACCGCAACCGCCGACCCGGCCGTGACGGCCAGGTTGGCCACCGTCTGTCCGAGGGTGTAGGTCAGGTTCGAGGTGGCGGTCGGCGGTTGGGTCGCGCCGAAGGCGGTCAACCAGCCCGAGGCGGTCGGGGACACCACGGTCAGGGTGGTGACCAGCCCGGACGCGGTCGGCGGGACTAGACCCGAAGCCGGCGTCACCTTCCTGACCTGCGCGGAGCCGACCGGCCCGCCAGTGACCCGGGTGTCCAGCAGCCGGGTCGGGTTCAGGGCGTGGTACGAACCAGCCGCGGTAGGGGTGCCGCCGATGACATAGCCGACCTCGTCGACGATCACATCGGTCGTGCCCGCTGAGGTGTTGTAGATCTTGAAACGTCCCGCCGAGTCGACCTTGGTCAGTACCAGATCGGCTCCTGACCGCCCGGCGGTGAAGCTCAGATTGGTGGTGGCCGCCTGGACCACTCCGGCCGGTGTGATGATCAAACTGCCGGCTACCTTGGGTGCGGCCGCGGTGACGTGCACCGCAACTGCCGAAACCCCGGCCGGCACACCGGCCCGCCCGGACGCGGTGACGAACCTGGTAGCCCGTGCGCCAAGGGGTTTGAAGCCGCCGGCCGCGGTTCGGGTGTCCAGGATGCGGACCGGGGTAACGAGTCGGATGGCACCGGGAAGGGCAGCGGTTCCCGGTGCGAAGTAGCCGATGGCGTCGACGACGACCTGGACGGGCGCGGCTGCGCTGTTGAAGAAACTCAAGGCAGCATTGACGCCCGGTCCGACCAGCACGGTCTGGGCCGTGGTCGTTCCGGCGACGAAGCCGACGCTGGAGACACCTGGTCGCGGGTGGGCGTACGGGAAGACGGTGAGTGCCCCAGTACGGGCCGGCGCCAGCACGCTGACCGTGACCGAGATGGCCGAGGCGTTGAGCGGTATGGCATGACAACATCAACGCCACCGTCCCACTCACCTGTGGCGTCGCCATGCTGGTGCCCTGCAGGTAGCCGTAGCTGGGGGCGCCGGGACCCTGGGTGCCGGTGTTGTACGTCGAGTAGATCTCCTGGTCGAGCGAACCCGTCGAGGCAGCAGAATCAGTGCTGGTCGCTTGCAATTGCAAGCACTACTGACTAGCGTGGATGAGCCTGACCCGGGCCGGCCGGACGTCAGTCGAGTGTGCAGATCGGAGTCGCAGCAATGGATCTCAGTCCGGTGCTCACTCCGGTCAAAGACATCGGCAGCTATATCCGGGATCAACGCACGAACGCGCAGATCTCACTTCGCGGGCTGGCGGCCAAGGCCGGCGTTTCCAACCCCTACCTTTCCCAGGTTGAACGTGGGTTGCGGCGCCCGAGCGCGGAGATTCTGGCCCAGATCGCCCACGGGCTGTCCATCTCCGTCGAGTCGTTGCTGGCGAAGGCCGGGATCCTGGAAGGGGCTGATGCGCCCGAGGTCGTCCGGGCCATTCGAACCGACGACGTTCTCACCGAACGGCAGAAATCCTCGTTGATCGACATCTATTCGGCCTTTCGCAAGGAAGCGGAGGCGGAAGGCTCCTCGATCGCCAATGAACCGCCGATTTCGACCGACCCGGGGTCCGCACCGGGGAAGCGCCCAGCAGTATCGAGCACCAATCAGTCCTCGGACAAGTAACAACAACAAGTGTCGGCGCGCCCACCGAGCGCCGAACGAAGGGAGACAGACATGTCCTTGATCACCGATCTCCGTGCGGTATCCGACAATGCGATCGAGCAGGTCGCCGCCCGCTTCACCGATCTGCCCCGCCCGCTGCTGGCCGCGATCGGTGCCGGTGACATGGCGATCGAACGGCTGGCCGAGTTGCGCGAGCAGGTCGAGAGCTCGGTCGGCGAGCGCGTCGCCGGCACTCCGCTCGACCTCAAGGACGTGCGCTCGGCAGTATCCGACCTGCCCGGTCGGGCTCAGAAGGTCGCTGCCGACCTGCCCGGGCGGGCTCAGAGAGCAGTTTCCGACCTGCCGGGTCGGGCGCAGAAGGCCGCGGCGGATCTGCCGGCCAAGGCTCAGCAGGTCGCCGCTGATCTGCAGGACCGGGCCCAGAAAGCTGCCGCCGACCTCCCGGGCCGGGCGCAGCAGTTGGCCGCAGACCTGCCCGGCAAGGCGCAGAAGGCCGCTGCCGACCTGCCGGGCCGGGCTCAGCAGGTCGCCGCCGATCTGCCGTCGAAGGCACAGCAGGTGGCCGCCGACGTCGCCGGTGAAATAGAGCAGTTCGCCGCAGACGCACCTCGCAAGGTCCAGGATCTGATCGCGCAGCTGCCCGGCCGGTTCGCGGAGTTCGAGGCCGCAGCGAAGTCGCTGTCGCCCGACGCCATCAAAGAGACGATCGAGGCCTACGTCCAGCTCGTCGGCATGATCTACGGCAACCTCGCCGATCGCGGTGACAAGACCTGGTCCAAGGTCCGATCCACCGGTCTGCATCCCGTCGCCCTGGTCGAAGCGGTCGCGGCCAAGGCGCACCCGGCAAAGTCGACGGCGAAGGTAGCCGACACGGCGGACATCGCCGCCGAGGCCGCCGACGTTTCTCCGGAGGCGACCCAGACCACTGCCGACAAGGTCGCCGAACCCGCCTCCGCGTCAGCTGAGAAAGTGCAGACGACTGCCGAAGCCGTCGCCGACATACCGGCGAAGAAGAAGACATCAACGGCCAAAGCCAAGCCGGCCGCCAAGATCACCGAGCCCACCCCGATCGCCGGCTCCGCTTCGGCTGCCGCAACAGACGAACCTGCTGACGCCGACGCGGTGGACCCCTCCCACGTGGTTCCGCCGGGAGCGCACGTCAAGGGCGAGCAGGACTGATTGGATCGGCGCTACGGGGACGCGAAGGGCGCTGGGCCGGCAACGGCTCATCCGCCTTCGCGGTCCGAGTGCCCTGATGCCCACGTATTCTGGACTACATGAACTTTGTCAGCCCGATCATCACGGCGATCACCCTCGCCCTGGCGATCGGCAGCGCCCTGCTGGGCGTCTTCGCCGCCATCGACGCCGGGTCGCGACGACCGGACGCATTCGCAGCTGCGGACAAACAGACCAAGGGCACCTGGAGCGGCATCACGGCGGCCTGCGCGGTCGTCTCGGTTCTCGGACTACTGGTGGCGGGGCCGTTCGGCGTACTGGGTCTGCTCTGGTTGGCCGCACTGGTCGGCGATCTGGTCTACCTGCTGGATGTCCGGCCTAAACTGCGCGAGGTTCAGCGCGGATCTCGTTGGTAGACAACCACATCTATCTAGCACTGGGCAGGGCACTGAGTATCTAGCACTGGGCATCTGGCACTGGGCAGGGCACTGAGGTGCCGGCCGATCGAATGCGTACGCACCGAAAAAGAGTCGACCACCAACAGCTGAGCGGACGCGCCCGCAGGTGCGTCCGCTCTGCTGTTCGACTCCGACTCGCTCAGTGCCCGGGGGCAGACTCACCGTTCGCCAGAGCCTCGGCCTCGGCGGCCAGTCGCTTGACCTCTCGGCCGTAGGAAATCCGGATCTCGGTCTCGGCGTCACCGCGACCGACCCAGTTCGCGCCTTCGACGCTCTTGCCCGGTTCGAGATCCTTGTAGACCTCGAAGAAGTGCTGGATCTCCAGCCGTTCGAAGATCGACATATCACCGATGTCCTGCAGATTAGCCTGCCGCGGATCGTTGGCCGAAACGCAGAGCACCTTGTCGTCGGGGCCCTTCTCATCGGTCATCCGGAACATGCCGATGGCGCGGGCGAGGATGAGGCAGCCGGGGAACGTCGGTTCGGACAGGAGCACCAGGGCGTCCAGTGGATCGCCGTCCTGTCCGAGCGTGTTGTCGATGAATCCGTAGTCCGCCGGATACTGCGTCGCGGTGAACAGCGTCCGATCCAGCCGGATACGACCGCTGGCGTGGTCCACCTCGTATTTGTTCCTGCTGCCCTTCGGAATCTCGATGGTGACGTCGAATTCCACCCTCTGTACCTTCTCTCGCCTCGTTGCGATCGACCCCGGGGTCGAACACCGCCGGTCGGATGATCGTAACTGCCTTGTCGGAGGCGATTTCAGTGCGCTGACCGGTGGATACGCCCGGACCCAACAGCGCCGCTTCACAAACTGCCTACACAATGACTCTAGTCTGGAGCCCGAGTCCGACGGGCTGGTGTGACCTGGTCGCGCCTTGTTTCGGGGCGAGGCATCGATCACACCAGGTGTATGTCGCTGTTCCTCCGCGGGCTGACCTGACAACTGGGTACAACGGCGCCGGGCGCCATAGGGAGTGTTGTGGCAGGGAAGCGCTCTGGTGGCCGCAAGGCGATGATCGCCGTGCTGTGCGTGGTGCTGGTCGCGGCCGCCGCGACGGCCGCCGTCCTGTTCTGGCCGAAGCCTGCCGCGCCGACGGCGACGAGCTCGTCGGTCAGTTCCGTGGTGGCCCCGCCCACGATCAATGCGGTCGACCCGCCGGTGACGGCCGCCGCCGCGAAGATCACTCCACTGCCGGTGAAGTCCGGCAAGCCGCCGACTCCGGCCGGGGTGGCCAAGATCCTGGCCCCGGCGTTGGCGAACCCCAGCCTGGCGCAGTACACGGGTGAGGTGATCGACGCCGCGACCGGCAAGGTGATGTGGAACGTGAAGTCGTCGACCCCGTCGCAGCCGGCCTCCACCATGAAGCTGCTGACCGGAGCCGCGCTGCTGACCAAGGTCAATCCGAACAGCCGGTTGACCACCAAGGTCGTCCAGGGCACGCAGAAAGGCGACATCGTCTTCGTCGGCGGTGGCGACGTCACGCTGTCGGCCCGTGCGGCCGGCGTGACCACCGTCTACGACGGAGCGCCGACGGTCGCCGACCTGGCTGCCCAGATAGTCGCGTCCGGCTATCCGGTGAAGCGAATCCTGCTGGACACCAGCTACTGGACCGGCCCGGATCTGGCCGACGGCTGGGACGCCAGTGACGTACCGGCCGGATACGTCACCCGCATGCAACCGTTGATGGTTGACGGCGACCGCAAGGATCCGTCGAAGGAGGACTCGTCGCGGACCGGCGCCCCCGCCATCAACGCGGGTAAGGCTTTGGCCCGTGCTTTGGGCAATGCCGACCTGCCGGTGTCCGAGGGCACCGCCAAGAAGGGCGCCAAGCTGCTGGCCGCCGTCCAGTCCCAGCCGATGTCCGTGCTGCTGTCGCAAGCGCTGTTGAATTCCGACAACGTGCTGGCCGAGGCGTTGGCTCGACAGGTGGCCCTCGCGCTCGGCGGTGCGCCCAGCTTCGAAGGGGCGTCGCAGGCAACGGTCATCGCGCTGCAGGATCTGAAGCTGGACACGATCGGGCTGGTGATGGCCGACGGATCGGGCCTGTCGCACAAGGACATGGCGCCGACCTCGTTGCTGGCCCAGGTGATGACGCTGGGGGTCACCGGCAGGATTCCGGCCCTGCGCGGGCTGCTCAGCGGCCTGCCGGTGGCCGGGGTTTCCGGCACCCTGAGCAAGTCCGAGGGCCGCTTCCTGACGCCGGCGTCGAAGGCCGGGGTGGGCTGGGTCCGGGCCAAGACCGGCAAGGTAGATGTGACCTATGCGCTCGCCGGTTACGTCCCCGACGTCGATGGCCGGCTGCTGGTGTTCGCGCTGAATTCGAACGGCGTCACCGCGGGCAAATCGCTGAATGCGCAGGATGTCTTCGCAGCCGCGCTCCGGACCTGCGGCTGCAGCTGATCCGAGCTCGCCCGGGTCGGGTTGCACTACCGTGGCCGACATGGCTGCAGAAGCGATCGACTGGGCCGCGGCGGTCCGCGCCGGGCAACGGTTGGCCCCCACCGGCCCGAGCGTTTCGCCGCAGCAGGCCAGAGCCGCAGTCGACGACCTGCAGCAGTTCTCCGCCAAGGCAGAGCTGATCGTTCGGGACACCACCGGGCTCGGCCACGGCCTGCCGATCGAGGACGCCCAGATCGTCGATCGCCCGCGATGGATCGAGGCCACCGCCCAGGGTATGGCCGAGCTCACTGCGCCGTTGGCGGCCAAGTTGGCCGGCAAGCTGGGCGAGGCGCCGAAGGCGAAGGCGGCTGCCGGGGCGCAACTCGGAGTCGTCCTGAGTTTTCTGTCGAGCCGGGTGCTCGGCCAGTACGACCCGCTCAGCCCCGCCGGTCCGGGAGCGTCCCATCCATCGGTGCCCGGGCGGTTGCTGCTGGTGGCCCCGAACATCATCAAGGTCGAGCGCGAGCTGTCCGCCGACCCGGTCGACTTCCGGATGTGGGTCTGTCTCCACGAGAGCACGCATCGGCTGCAGTTCACCGCCGTGCCCTGGTTGCGTGAGCACTTCCAGGCTCTGGTCGCCGAGTTCGGGGCCGCCGCCGACACGGATGCCGGCGAGTTGTTGGGCCGTCTGGTGTCGGCCGTCACCGGGCGGCGTGCCGGGCCGGGTCCGCGATCGTGGATCGAGACCATTCAGACGCCGGAGCAGCTGGCCGTCTTCAACCAGCTGATGGCGCTGATGACGCTGCTGGAAGGACATGCCGACCACGTCATGGATGCGGTCGGGCCGGCGGTCATCCCGTCGGTGGTCCAGATCCGGGAGTCGTTCACCGTTCGTCGTAAGCGTGGCCGCGGTCCGTTCGACCGAATTCTGCGGTCGTTGCTCGGCATGGACATGAAGCTCGCGCAATACGTCAAAGGCGCTGCTTTCGTCGGCACGGTGGTCGACGCGGTCGGCATGGATGCCTTCAACACCATCTGGACTTCGCCGGAGACGCTCCCCACCAGGGCCGAGACCACCGACCCGCAGGCCTGGATGCAGCGAGTCCTGGAGTGAGCGCGCGGTTGGTGCGAGCCGCGGTTCGCGGCTGGATGGAGACCTACGCCGACCCGTCGTCCGCCATCACCGTGGCGTGCTCGGGTGGCGCCGACTCCTTGGCGCTGGCCATCGGCGCCTTCGCCGCGATCGAGGAATCCCGGCTGTCCGCGGTCACCGTCGACCACCAGTTGCAGCCCGGGTCCCGGGACCGCGCGCTGCACACTGCCCAGCAGCTCCATCAGATCGGGTTCCGGACAGTCCGGATCGACACGGTCGACGTCGGCACGAGCGGTGGGACCGAAGCCGCGGCCAGGACGGCTCGTTATCAAACCCTGCGGCCCGATGGACCCGGGCTGGTGCTGCTCGCCCACACTGCGGACGATCAGGCCGAGACCGTACTGCTCGGGCTCGGCCGGGGATCCGGGCCGCGTTCTATTGCCGGGATGACTCCCTGGCGTCGTCCGTGGGGTCGGCCGTTCCTCGAGCTGCGTCGTGTGGACACCGAGAATGCCTGTCGGGAAACAGGTATCGAGTTCTGGAACGATCCGCACAACTTCGATCCGGCGTTCACCAGGGTGCGCCTGCGGCGTGAGGTCATGCCATTGCTGGACGACGTCCTGGGTGGGGGAGCGACCGAAGCGCTGGCCCGCACCGCGCAACTACTGGCCGAAGACCTGGAGGCCCTCGACTATCTGGCGGCCAGGGTGTTGGCCGACGTGTGGCAGCCCGGTGGTGGCCTGGATCTTGAAGCCCTGGCCGCGCACCCCGTTGCGCTCCGACGGCGTGCCTTACGGGCCTGGGCCGACGCCATCGGTGCGAAGGCGCTGACCGCCGACCACCTTTTCCGGTTGGATGCACTCGCGACCGGCACCAGAAGGAGTGGGGCGGTGCGCCTACCCGGTGCGATGGACGCGGTCCGAACCGGGGCCACGTTGCGGGGATTGCCGGCGGGTTGACCGACCAGCCCCCTCGGATCGACGCCGGTCCGGACCTCGGAGCGGATGACCCGGGCCACTGGGCCCCGGATCGTTGGCACCCGCTGAGGGCGGGATGGACGTCGGGAATCGTGGGTGGCAGGCTGGCCCATGCCGCCGGGAAGCGGCGCAGACATCCGTCGGTTTCGACCCGCAGCACTCGGGTGCGGACCAGAATTCTTGGGAGACTCGTGTCGGGCAACCCGTTAGCCACTCAGCCGCCGACCTCCGGCACTGAGCCGCTCACCACCATCTTGACCTCGGCAGACGCAGTTCGGCCGGGCCCAGGGGACACGGATCCCGGGCTGAGCCACGGCTATCTCGGCGAGATCGCGGCCACGCTGATCACCGAGGACGTGCTGCAGGCGAAGATCAAGGCGTTGGCTGCCGCGGTGGCGGCCAACCACACCGGTGACGTGCCACCGTTGCTCGTTTGTGTGCTGAAGGGAGCGGTGATGTTCGTCACCGATTTCGCCCGGGCACTGCCCATCCCGTCCGAACTCGAGTTCATGGCCGTCAGTTCCTACGGCTCGGCCACCTCGTCGTCCGGAGTGGTCCGGATTCTCAAAGATCTGGATCGGGACATCACCGGTCGACGGGTGATCATCGTCGAGGACATCATCGACTCGGGCCTGACGCTCTCCTGGCTGCAGAAAAACCTGCAGACCCGGGGCCCGGCCTCGATCGAGATCGTCGCACTGCTCCGCAAACCGGAAGCGGTGAAGGTCGAGGTGACGGTCGGATACGTCGGGTTCGACATCCCGACCGACTTCGTCGTCGGCTACGGGCTCGACTTCAACGAGCGCTACCGCGACCTGCCTTTCGTCGGCCTGCTCGGCGAGCACATGTACAGCTGAGGCATTCCCGATGGCCCATTGCCTGATCGGCGTGCGGTACCGGCGATCGCGGCCTTGGACGCCCTGATCACGCCCTGCGCGGAAGGCGCCGGGAACCAATCGGCCTCGCGGTACGCTCAATGCAGTGGTCGCCTGCCGCGATCTCGCCGGAATTGGGGTGCATTCGGGGGTTCGCCTCGGAGCCCGATACCGGTGGGCAGCGGACTCGGCCGCCGAACCGACCACACAAACGAGCAGTTCGGGATGCCCGGGGATCTCCCGGTGCGGCCCGCCGCTTGTCTGATTTCTCAGAGAGGGTGGAGGCCGCCTCGCGGCCGAACGCCACATGGACCGTAAGCGCCTGCTCCGCTCGCCTCTGCTGTGGGTCGCGGTGATATTCGTGGCCTACCTGCTCTACTCCTACCTGTCCGACGACACCCGAGATTACAAGTCGGAGCCGACTTCGGTTGCGCTCTCCCAATTGTCGAGCGGCAACGTGTCCGACGCGACCATCGACGACAAGGAACAGCGTCTCCGGTTGACCCTGAAGACCCCGGTCGACGGTTCCAGCAAGATCTACGCCGTCTATCCGGATGCGTCCACCGAAAACATCTTCCAGGACGTCCAGAACGCCAAGGTCCCGACGTACAACACCCAGGTCACCAGCCAGTCGACGATCGTTTCGCTGCTCATCTACCTGATCCCGATCGGCCTGATCATCCTGTTCCTGCTGTGGATGATGAACAACGCCCAGGGTGGCGGCAACAAAGTGCTCTCCTTCGGTAAATCGAAGGCAAAGCTACTGAACAAGGACATGCCGCAGACCAAGTTCGCCGATGTGGCCGGCGCGGACGAAGCCGTCGAGGAACTCGACGAGATCCGTGATTTTCTGCAGAACCCGGCCAGATACCAGGCGCTGGGCGCCAAGATCCCCAAGGGTGTGCTGCTCTACGGCCCGCCCGGAACCGGCAAGACCCTGCTGGCCCGCGCCGTCGCGGGTGAGGCCGGAGTGCCGTTCTACACGATCTCCGGTTCCGACTTCGTCGAGATGTTCGTCGGTGTCGGCGCCAGCCGCGTGCGGGATCTCTTCGAACAGGCCAAGGCGAATTCGCCGGCCATCATCTTCGTCGACGAGATCGACGCGGTCGGTCGCCATCGCGGTGCCGGCATGGGCGGCGGCCACGACGAGCGCGAGCAGACACTCAATCAGCTGCTGGTCGAGATGGACGGCTTCGATACCAAGGGCGGCATCATCTTGATCGCCGCCACCAACCGGCCGGACATCCTGGATCCGGCGCTGCTGCGTCCGGGTCGATTCGACCGGCAGATCCCGGTCGGCCAGCCTGACCTCAAGGGTCGGCAGGCCATCCTGGCTGTGCACTCCAAGGGCAAGCCATTCGCCCCGGACGTCGATTTCATCCCCCTCGCCAAGCGCACCGTCGGGATGTCCGGCGCGGACCTCGCGAACGTCATCAACGAGGCGGCGCTGCTGACGGCGCGCACCAACGGGACCGTCATCACCAACGCCGCCCTCGAGGAGTCGGTCGACCGGGTCGTCGGCGGCCCGGCCCGCAAGGGCAAGATCATCTCCGAGAAGGAACGCAAGATCACGGCCTACCACGAGGGCGGGCACGCGCTCGCAGCCTGGGCCATGCCCGACCTGGAGCCGGTCTACAAGGTCACGATCATGCCGCGCGGCCGCACCGGCGGCCACGCGCTGGTGGTGCCCGAGGACGACAAGGGCCTGATGACCAGGTCCGAGATGATCGCCCGGCTGGTGATGGCCCTCGGCGGCCGCGCCGCCGAGGAGCTGGTCTTCGCCGAGCCGACCACCGGCGCCTCCTCGGACATCGCCCAGGCCACCAAGATCGCCCGCGCGATGGTCACCGAGTACGGCATGTCGGCCAAGTTGGGTGCGGTCAAGTACGGGACCGGAGACGACGAGCCCTTCCTGGGCCGCACCTACGGTCACTCGCCGGACTACTCGATCGAGGTCGGTTCCGAGATCGACGGTGAGGTGCGGGCGTTGATCGAAGCCGCCCACACCGAGGCCTGGGCAGTACTCAACGACTACCGCGACGTGCTGGACGACCTGGCGACCAAGCTGCTGGAACGGGAAACCCTGGACCGCAAGGATCTGGAGGTCATCTTCTCGTCCGTGGTCAAGCGCCCCCGGATCACCACCTTCGACGACTGGGGCCAGCGGACGCCGTCCGACCGGCCGCCGATCAAGACCCCGGGTGAACTCGCCATCGAACGGGGCGAGCCCTGGCCGCCACCGGCACCGCCGTCGCTGCAGAAGGCCCCGGTGCCGATCGGTGCGTCCGCGATGCAGGGCGGACCCGGCCAACCAGCGCCCGCCTACGGACAGCAGTACCCGTATCCGGGACAGCCGCAGGCAGCTCCGGTGGGCTATCCGTACCCGGCGCCGAACCCGTACGCGTCACCCCAGCCGGGCTCGACGCCGCCGCCGAACTGGACCGGTGGGGTGCTGCCCGGGCCGCTGGCTCCCATGCCGGGTAGCTACAACGCCGGATCCCCGAACAGCGGGTCTCCGAATGGGGGGTCGGCCAACGGCTGGACCGGTAACGGCCACGGCAATGGGCATCCCTACACCAACGGGCACGCCAGTGGGCAGGCGGGTAGTGGGCAGACCGGTCATGAGCCGGGCGTCTACGGACAGGGTGGCAAGGGGTCTGCCCCGTCCGGCGGCCACCGCGCACCCGACGCGAAAGATGAGCCCATCGACCCGTGGGCGCCCCCGGGCGACCAGCGTCGGTGACGACGGAAACAAGGCCGAAGTTTGATCAGGCCAGGGCGGAAGCGGCCGTTCGCGAGTTGTTGATCGCGGTCGGCGAGGACGTGGACCGCGATGGTCTGAAGGAGACGCCGGCCCGGGTTGCGCGGGCGTACGCCGAACAGTTCAGCGGGCTGTACGTCGAGCCGGACGAGGTCCTCGGCACGGTGTTCGCCGAGAACCATTCGGAAATGGTCCTGATCAGGGATATCCCGATGTACTCCACCTGCGAGCACCATCTGGTGCCGTTCTTCGGACACGCCCATGTCGGCTACATCCCGGGTCCGCACGGGCAGGTCACCGGCCTGTCCAAGCTGGCCAGGGTGGTCGAGGGCTACTCGAAGCGGCCCCAGGTTCAGGAGCGGCTGACCACTCAGATCGCCGAGGCCTTGGTCCGGCGACTCGATCCGGCCGGAGTGATCGTGGTGATCGAAGCCGAGCATCTGTGCATGGCCATGCGAGGAATCCGCAAGCCGGGCGCCGTCACCACGACGTCGGCCGTGCGCGGCATCTTCCAGAGCCACGCAAGCACCCGGGCCGAAGCGATGAGCCTGATCACCGGCCGATGAGCACGCTGTTCCCGGTCTTCGGCTCGCGAGCCTGGGTCTTCGGGGTCCTCAATGTGACGCCTGATTCGTTCTCGGACGGCGGTCGCTGGGATCACACCGACACGGCCATCGAGCATGGCCGCAGACTGGCGGCGGATGGTGCCGACGTGGTGGATGTGGGTGGCGAGTCGACCCGACCTGGCGCTCACCGCATTGACGCCGAGACCGAGGCGGCCCGGGTCATTCCGGTGATCGAGGCGCTCAGTTCCGCCGGGTTGACTTGTTCCGTGGACACCACCCGCGCGGTGGTCGCGGCGGCTGCCCTGGACGCCGGTGCCCGCATCATCAATGACGTATCCGGTGGGCTGGCCGATCCCGACATGGCCAGGGTCGCAGCCGAGACGGGCGCACCCTGGATCCTGATGCACTGGCGTGGGCACAGCGCCGATATGCAGCGGCATGCGGATTACGGCGATGTGGTGAGCGACGTCCGCGCCGAACTGCTCCTGCAGGTCGACCGGGCGCTGGCCGCCGGCGTTGACGAGCGCAGCTTGATCCTCGATCCGGGGCTTGGTTTCGCCAAGGATTCCGGGCACAACTGGCTGCTGCTCCGGTGTTTGCGTCAACTGACCTCCCTGGGCCTGCCGGTACTGGTGGGCGCGTCGAGGAAACGGTTCCTCGGCCAATTGCTGGCGGACTCCAGAGGTGAGTTGCGGCCGCCGGCCGAGCGGGAGGCTGCGACCGCCGCCGTGTCCCTGCTGGCGGCGGACGACGGCGCTTGGGCGATTCGAGTGCACGAACCCCGTCCGACCCGCGACGCGCTGGCCGTCCTGGCCGCGTTGCGCGGCGCCCCGGAGTTGCCACCTGGTGGTCAAGAACCGGCGGCGGCGGTGCTGGGGGAGCAGAGTAGGAGCGACCTGCCGTTCGGTCATCTGGTGCGGAATGCGGCCGAGCATGGCTGACCGGATCACCCTGACTGGCCTCAAAGTTTTCGGCTACCACGGTGTCTTCGAGCATGAAAAACGTGACGGTCAGGATTTCGTTCTCGACATCACGCTCTGGCTCGATCTGACCACTGCGGTGACGACCGACGACCTCGCCAACACGGTGCACTACGGAGAGCTCGCTCAATTGGCGGCCGACATCATCTCCGGACCGCCCCGGAATCTGATCGAGGCGGTAGCCGGTGACATCGCCGATGCGGCCATGCGCATCTATCCGGCCCATGCGGTCGAAGTAACCCTGCACAAGCCCTCGGCGCCGATCCCACTGGACTTCGCGGACGTGGCGGTCACCATCCGCCGGTCGACGAAGCGGGGGCCGGCGTGAGCCAGCATCGCAGCGAGGCGAAAGGCATGACCCGGGCAGTGCTGTCGCTCGGTTCGAATCTGGGTGACCGAGCCCGACATCTCTCGAATGCTGTTACTGCGCTGGGTGATTCAGTTGTCCGAACGTCTTCGATCTACCGGACTCCGCCCTGGGGTCCGGTCTCCCAGGACGACTACTACAACATCGTGCTCATCGTCCAGGCCGAGGGCGTCGACGGCTACGGCTGGCTGGAGCGGTGCAGATCGCTTGAACAGGCTGCCGGCCGGATACGCGATATTCGTTGGGGGCCAAGGACTCTGGACGTCGACGTGATCGTGGCCGGTGACGAGATCTCGGAGGACCCTGACCTGATTCTCCCGCATCCGCGCGCGCATGAACGAGCTTTCGTCCTGCTGCCCTGGGTGGAGATCGAGCCGGACGCCGAGTTGCCGGGGTTCGGAGCCGTCAGCGATCTGCTGGGTGCCCTGGACATCAGCGAGATCACCGTGGTCGGCCGTGTCGGCTGACCCGTCGCGCACTGATCGGATGGGTCCGACCAGGCCACGCGACCTGTTGGCGGTCGCCCTGGTGGCAACGATTGCCGGGTATGTATTGGTGCGCCTGAACTATGGCAGCATTCCCGCGCTGCCGCGGTTCGCGGGCGTGGCGGCCGCCGTACTCGGAATCGCCGAGGCCATCTTCGGATACGGCTTGCGTGCCCGGATCCAGGCCAATCACACACCCGGCAAGCGGGTTTCGAAGCCGCCCGTCCCTCCGTTGACCGCGGCCAGGGCCGTGATGACCGCCAAGGCGACCGCATTGGCCGGGGCCGCACTGGCCGGTCTGTGGTTCGGACTGCTCGCCTACGTCCTGCCCGACTCCGGCATGATTTCTGCTGCCCGGTCGGACACCTCGACCGCGGTGATCGGATTGTTCTGCGCGGCCCTGATGATCGGCGGTGCGCTCTATCTCGAGTTCTGTTGCCGAGCGCCCGACGACCCGACCGACGGCAGGTCACCTCGACGGCCATTGTGACAATTCACCCTTTTGCGCCGTCCGGTTTCACAGTCGGTGCTCGTCACACACGGGTGTCGCAGGGAACGCTGATCCGCAGTGTGCGCCACGCTCATGAGGGGCCGGGCATCCGTCGGCGAACCCATCCGATCCCGGTACCCTTTGGGCCATGAGCCCAGCAGGAAATAGCCGTCGCCGAGGCTCGTCGCCCTTGGCTCTGCGCATTCTGCTGGTGCTCGGATTCGTTCTGGCGATTGCGGCTACGGTTCTTGTGGTTTTTACCGAAGAAGTGCGCTGGCTGCGATTTGCTGTTCTGCTGGCGCTCTGGGCGGGCTTGATCGCGGCCTTTGCGGTCGCGCGCTCTCGGCGCGACGCCCGCACTGCGGAACAGCGGGCGGAGGACAGCAAGCGCACTTATGAACTCGAACTACATCGTGAGATCAGCGCGCGGCGTGAATACGAGATCGGCGTCGCCGAAGCGGCGAGGGAAGACGCGGAGACCCGCCACCGCGAAGAGCTGGCCGGGCTCCGGGAGCAGCTCGACCGATTGAATACGACGCTGTCGGGTTTGCTCGAAGGTGATCTGCTCTTCGAACGACTGACCCTGTCTGCCGAGTCGACCAGGGTCCGGCAGGTCGGCGATGGCCGTAACCGACCCGGCAACCTGGGCCGTCCCGGCCAGATCGCCGGGGCGCCGGAAATGGCTCCGCTGTATGTGAGCTCAGGGCCGGCTGGACGGGCAGCCACCGGTCAACCCGCGGGCTTCGAATACCCGGGGCGAGACGACGACACCGTGCAGTTTCCCAGGGCGACCTTCGGGCCAGGAGCCACGCCTACACCGGGCGCTCCGTTGGCGGCGGGCGTGGTCGAAGCCGCCACGCAGCACATCGAGCATGCGTCCGAACCCGAACCCGAACCCGAACCCGAGCCGACGCCCGAGCGAGAACCGACGCTAGAGCCAGAACCGGTGCCGGCACAGACGCCAGGGCCTGAATCGACTCCAGAACCTGAGCCAGCTCCGGCGCCAGAGCCCGAACCGGCAGCTGAGCCGACGCCTGAGCCGAGCCCGAGCCGAGCCCGAGCCGGAGCCGCAACCGGAGCCGGAGCCGCGCCCGAACCGGAGCCCGAACTGGCAGCTGAGCCGACGCCGGAGCCCGAGCCCGAACCGGAACCAGCGCCCGAACTGGCAGCTGAGCCGACGCCGGAGCCAGCGCCCGAACCGGAGCCTGAGTCCGAACCGGAGCCCGAGCCCGAACCGGAGCCCGAGCCCGAACCGGAGCCCGAGCCCGAACCGGAGCCCGAGCCGGAGCCGAACCGGAGCCAGAACCAGAGCCAGAACCAGAACCTGAGCCCGAACCGGAGCCAGAGCCCGAGCCGGAGCCGGAACCCGAGCCGGAGCCAGAACCCGAGCCGGCGCTGTCGGGCGCGGGGCACTCAGCGGGCATTTCGGTGGCCGACCTGTTGGCCGCTTATGGGGCCGCGGACAACGCGCCCCGGCGCCGCCGCCGCGCGGCCGAGGACTGACCGGAAGCAGGCCTTTAGGCCGGTGCGTGCAGAACCGCGTCCGCGTCGAACGCACGATCCATTTCCACGCATAGACGTGATCGCAGGATCTGACCGCGTCGGGCAAAATCCCGTTGTGCGTTCACGTATTCCGCCTTGCCGGCGGCGGTTTCGATGGTGATGGGTTGATAGCCGAGTTCGGACAGGTCGTACGGGGAGGCGCGCATATCAACCTCCCTGATCTGCTTGGCCAGTAGGAAGCAGTCGATCAACAGCCCGCTGGAAATCACCGGAACGAGGCGAAACGCCCACTTGTAGAGATCCATGGAGGCGTGCAAGCACGCCGGCTGTTCCATTCGATCTCTGGACATGAGATCCGGTGCGAGCAGGTTCCGTCCGCTGGCCGCCGGCGTGAAAAAGCGGAACGCGTCGTAGTGCGAACATTTGATCTGGTGTTGGCGGACGACTTCATCGGTGCCCGACTGCCCCAGTCGCAACGGCCAATCGCGGTGCCGGTGGTCTGCCTCCTCGAATACCATCGCCCACTCGTGAAGTCCGAAACAGCCGAATTGTGGGGTCGCCGTGGCCGTCCGGCCCAACAGCTCACGTATGAAGCCGATGCTCTTGCCCCGGGAGGCGGCAAACTCGGTGACATCTACCACTACCGCAGTGCCGGAGGATCCGGGCGGGGTCACCGTGCGATGAAAGCGCCATTGCGAGCGCTCGGTGGCATCGCACAGGCCCCGGCCGGCCCCGGGATACCAGCGCCTCAACTGCGAGGGCCGGAAGGCGTAGTAGGTGAAGAGAAAATCTTCCACCGGATGCGCCCGACTTTTCACCGCGCGGGAACGATGTGCCGCGGTCAGCTGATCGACCTCGTCGTGGTGCTTTTCCTCGAGGCGAATCCAGGACGTCCGATCCAGTAACTCCGCGTACGGCGACTGCATACAGATATTGTCCACCAAACTCAGCCGCCCGTCTGTGCAACGTCACCTGTCCGCACCGGCTGACTTCGCCGGCCAAGCTGCGTCGGGTGGGAAAACCGCTGCTACACCGAAGTACTCTTGTCAACTGTGAGCTCAGCAACCGGTGATCCAGAAGATGGCGCCAATCTCGAAAGTCAATCCCTGTCAGCGCCGGCCACGTCGCCGGTATCGCGGCCCCCAGCGCAGGAGGGCGGAACTCCTGTTCGGGTGGCGACGGCCGGTCGCAAAACCGCAGCACAGGCCGACGACGATCTACCGGAACAGATGCGCGTCCGCCGGGACAAGCGCGCTCGATTGCTGAATGCCGGAATCGATCCGTATCCGGTCAGCGTCGACCGGACGATTGGTCTGGCTGAACTGAAGGCCGAGTTTCCGGACTTGGAGCCGGATGTGCAGACCGGGAAGACGGTCGGCGTCACCGGCCGAGTCATCTTTCTTCGGAATTCGGGCAAATTGTGCTTCGTCACACTTCGCGAAGGCGGGGCGGGCGAAACCGGCTCGGAGCTGCAGGTCATGATCTCCCTGGCCGTGGTCGGAGCGGATGCGCTGGCGGCCTTCAAAGCCGATGTCGACCTCGGTGACCACATCTTCGCGAGCGGCGAGGTGATCACCTCGAAGCGCGGTGAGTTGAGCGTGCTGGCCGATGCTTGGCAGTTGACCGCCAAGTCTCTCCGGCCTTTGCCGGTGGCGCACAAGCCGCTCTCTGAAGAAAACCGCGTACGGCAACGCTACGTCGATCTGATCGTCCGGCCGCAGGCCCGACGCAACGTGGAGGTTCGGGCGCTGGCCAACCGGTCGCTGCGGGAGACCCTGCACGGTCGGGGGTATCTGGAGGTCGAAACACCGATGCTGCAGGTGTTGCACGGCGGCGCCGCCGCCCGACCGTTCGCCACCCACATGAATGCTATGGACATCGACGTCTTCTTGCGCATCGCCCCTGAGTTGTATCTGAAGAGGTGTGTCGTCGGCGGCATCGAGCGGGTATTCGAGATCAATAGGAACTTTCGCAACGAAGGCGCGGACTCGTCGCATTCACCCGAATTCGCCATGTTGGAGACGTACGAGGCCTACTCGGACTACAACGGGATGGCTGAGCTGACCAGATCCCTCATCCAGAACGCGGCGATGGACATTTTCGGATCGACGACGGTGCAGCATGCCGATGGTTCGGACTTCGACCTGGGCGGAGAATGGCCGAGCATCACTCTCTATGGCGCTTTGTCCGAATCTGCCGGTGAACACATCGATGTCACGACGCCGATGGCACGTTTGGTCGAGTTGGCGGCAAAGTTCGACGTCGCCGTGGCGCCCCATTACGGGCCGGGCAAACTGGCCGAGGAACTGTTCGAGGCTCTCGTCGTCGACAGCCTCGTCCTGCCGACGTTCGTTCGCGATTTTCCGGCCGAAACCTCCCCGCTGACCAGGGCCCACCGCGATACGCCCGGTCTGGCCGAGAAGTGGGACCTTTACATCCGTGGGGTGGAAACCGCCACCGCATATTCGGAACTCGTCGATCCTGTGGTGCAGCGCGAGCGTTTTGTGGACCAGGCCAGGTTTGCCGGCCTCGGCGACGTCGAAGCGATGGTGCTGGACGAGGACTTCTTGCGGGCCATGGAATACGGGATGCCTCCATCCGGAGGCATGGGGATGGGCGTCGATCGGTTGCTGATGGCCTTGACCGGACTGGGAATCAGGGAGACGATCCTGTTCCCGTTTGTCCGGCCGGGTGAGTGAGCAGCCCAAGGCGGTAAGCGAGGGAAAGGCCGCCATCGCTCCAAAGGTGGCCCCGGTCGAAGACAAATCGCCTGGCTCATCGGCGAGGGATCCCGGCCGCTCGAGATGTTCGGATTGGTGAACTCACGGTGCTCCTCCGGTCGCTGATTGTGTTTAGTCCGTTGTTTCCTCGTGAAGTAGCATGATGGATCCTCTCGAGTTGTTCGCCGAAACAATGAACGTCACACAATCAACGGGTCGACATCGAGGTCGTCGGTGGTTATTTACCCATTTGTGATCTAAGATTCCTGTTGAACACAAACGGCCGACATGGCCCTATCAGGAGGAATAACTCATGGCCACCATGACCACCGTCAGTCTTGTTGATGATCTTGACGGTACTGTCGCCGCCGAGACCGTCGCTTTTGCGCTCGATGGAGCGAACTACGAGATCGACCTGACGGACAAGAACGCAAAGAAGCTCCGCGATGCCCTGGCCAACTTTGTTGATCACGCTCGTCGTATCGATGGCGGTCGTCGCGTTGCCGCCGCCCGGGGCGCGAAGGCCAAGCCGGCGAAGGCCACCAAGTCCGCTTCCCGCACGGCCCCCGATCGCGAGCAGACCGCGGCCATCCGCGAATGGGCTCGCGCCGCCGGCCTCGAGGTCTCCGAGCGTGGTCGCCTGTCGGCCGCCGTTCTCGACGCCTTCGAAGCCGCGCACTGACGTCTCGGCTTCACCCTTCGACCCCCGTCGCCCTTCAGGGCACGGGGGTCTTTGGCGTTCCGGCCCTTCAACTCGCCTCGGGCCTTTTTGCCTGTCCCGGGTGCCGCGACGATCCAGATCCGCGGGGCCGGTTTTCGTGATCGCACTGGCCCTGTTCGCCCTCGGCGTACCGCCCGCCCCTGGTGGAACGTCGCAGCCCAGGGCAGCGTTAGAGGGACTGTGGCAGTTCTGGTGCGCAGAACCAGCCTGTGATGAGTGGACGAAGGACCCGGCCGTCGGCCCGGCCCGACTAGACTCGGACGATCGGAGTCCGTGAGGGCACCCGCAGCGAATGACTCGTTGATGGTGCCATTTACGAATCCCGGCCATCTCCCTGCCGCGCACGCTCGTAAGGAGTGCACATGTTCGAGAGATTTACCGACAGAGCGCGACGCGTGGTTGTCCTGGCCCAGGAAGAGGCCCGGATGCTGAACCACAACTACATCGGGACCGAGCACATCCTGCTCGGCCTCATCCATGAGGGCGAGGGCGTTGCCGCCAAGGCGCTCGAGTCGCTGGGCATCGCGCTGGAAGGCGTCCGGGCCCAGGTCGAGGAAATCATCGGTCAGGGCCAGCAGGCCCCGTCCGGCCATATCCCGTTCACCCCGCGCGCCAAGAAGGTGCTGGAACTCAGCCTGCGCGAGGCGCTGCAGTTGGGTCACAACTACATCGGGACCGAGCACATCCTGCTCGGCCTCATCCGTGAGGGCGAGGGCGTTGCCGCCCAGGTGTTGCAGAAGCTGGGCGCCGACCTGAACCGGGTCCGCCAGCAGGTCCTGCAGCTGCTCTCCGGCTACCAGGGCAAGGAAACCGCCGCTGCCGAAGGCGGGCGCTCCGAAGGCACCCCGTCCACCTCGCTGGTCCTCGACCAGTTCGGTCGAAACCTGACCCAGTCCGCTCGGGAGGGCAAGCTGGATCCGGTCATCGGCCGGGAGAAGGAAATCGAGCGGGTGATGCAGGTCCTGTCCAGACGCACGAAGAACAATCCCGTGCTGATCGGCGAGCCCGGCGTCGGCAAGACCGCGGTGGTCGAGGGCCTGGCCCAGGCGATCATCCGGGGCGATGTCCCGCAGACTCTGAAGGACAAGCACCTCTACACGCTGGATCTCGGATCCTTGGTCGCCGGCTCCCGGTACCGCGGTGACTTCGAAGAGCGACTGAAGAAAGTGCTCAAGGAGATCCGCACCCGCGGCGACATCATCCTGTTCATCGACGAGCTGCACACGCTCGTCGGGGCTGGTGCTGCCGAGGGCGCGATCGATGCGGCCTCCATCCTCAAGCCGATGTTGGCTCGTGGCGAGCTGCAGACCATCGGTGCCACCACGCTGGACGAGTACCGCAAGCACGTCGAGAAGGACGCCGCTCTCGAGCGTCGTTTCCAGCCGATCCAGGTCGGCGAGCCGACTGTCGCCCACACCATCGAGATCCTCAAGGGTCTCCGCGATCGGTACGAGGCGCACCACCGGATCACCATTTCCGACGAGGCTCTGGTCGCTGCGGCCACGTTGGCCGACCGTTACATCAACGACCGGTTCCTGCCGGACAAGGCGATCGACCTGATCGACGAGGCCGGCGCTCGGATGCGTATCCGTCGGATGACGGCGCCGCCGGACCTCCGGGACTTCGACGACAAGCTCGCGAACGTCCGGCGAGACAAGGAGTCCGCGATCGACTCGCAGGACTTCGAGAAGGCCGCTTCGCTCCGTGACTCGGAGAAGCAGCTGCTGACCAAGAAGGCCGAGCGCGAGAAGGCCTGGAAGGACGGCGACCTCGACGTCGTGTCCGAGGTCGACGACGAGCAGATCGCCGAAGTGCTGGCCAACTGGACCGGCATCCCGGTGTTCAAGCTGACCGAGGAGGAGACCTCCCGGCTGCTGCGGATGGAAGATGAGCTGCACAAGCGGATCATCGGTCAGGATCAAGCGGTCAAGGCCGTCTCCCAGGCCATCCGTCGTACCCGCGCAGGTCTGAAGGACCCGAAGCGTCCGTCCGGTTCATTCATCTTCGCCGGCCCGTCCGGCGTCGGAAAGACCGAACTGACCAAGGCGCTCGCCGAGTTCCTGTTCGGCGACGAGGACGCCCTGATCCAGGTCGACATGGGTGAGTTCCACGACCGGTACACCGCTTCGCGGCTCTTCGGAGCGCCTCCCGGATACGTCGGTTACGAAGAGGGTGGGCAGCTCACCGAAAAGGTGCGCCGCAAGCCGTTCTCGGTGGTTCTCTTCGACGAGATCGAAAAGGCCCACCCGGATATCTACAACACGCTGCTACAGGTGCTGGAAGATGGCCGGTTGACCGATGGACAGGGTCGCACCGTGGACTTCAAGAACACGGTCATCGTGTTCACGTCCAACCTCGGCACCCAGGACATCTCCAAGGCCGTGGGCATGGGCTTCTCGCAGGGCGGCGACGAGTCGAATTACGAGCGCATGAAGTCGAAGGTCAACGACGAGCTCAAGCGTCATTTCCGGCCTGAGTTCCTCAACCGCATCGACGACGTAGTGGTCTTCCACCAGCTGACCACCGAGCAGATCATGACCATGGTCGACTTGATGCTCAAGCGCGTCGAAGGTGCGCTCAAGAACAAGGACATGGGCCTCGAGGTCACCGATGCGGCCAAGATGCTGCTCGGCGAGCGCGGCTTCGATCCGGTACTGGGTGCGCGGCCGCTGCGCCGCACCATCCAGCGGGAGATCGAGGACAAGCTGTCCGAGAAGATCCTGTTCGACGAGATCAAGCCGGGCCAGATCGTTCTGGTCGACGTGAAGGACGGCGAGAACTCGACGGCCAACGCGGACAAGCAGTTCACGTTCGTCGGCGTGCCCCGTCCGTCCGAGATCCCCGACACGGTGGTCGAAGCCCTGACCGTCGACGGTCCCGGGATCAGCTTCGAAAAGGACTGAGCATCAGGCTTCAGCCAAATCACGCGGAGGCGGGTCGGACGAGCAATCGTCCGGCCCGCTTTTGTGGCTTCCGCACCGTGTCGCGAATCGCGCGGCCGAAAAGCCTGGTTCCGGCAGGGACGGCGATGTGGCGCGAGCGGGAGACGGCGAAGTCAGCCAGGCAGCGCCAGGCTGCCGTCGGCCTGCTGGACCGCGAGCCGGTCGACGATCAGCGAGGCCACACACCGCTCCAGCTGCGCAGCATCTGGCCAGACGACATCGATGGACGCTCGCGTCACGGGTTGGTGGGCATCGCGCAGCAGAGCCATGATGCGGCCACGCACCTGCCGATCGGTACCGGCCCAGGCCTGGACCGATCGGCTCGCGGTCGTTGCCGGGTACCCGGCCGCTCGCCAGGCGCAGCCGCCGGCGATTGGGCAGGCGCCACATTTCGGATTGTTCGCGGTGCAGACCAGCGCGCCCAGCTCCATGACGGCGGCCGAGAAACGAGCCGCTACAGCCGGCTCGAGGGGTAGCAGCAGGTCGAGTTGGCGGCGGTCGGCCGTGGTGGCCGGCTGCCGGATGCTGTCCACGCCATTGACGGCCCGGGACAGCACCCGCCGGACATTGGTGTCCACCACCGGTGTCCGGGCGCCGAAGGCGAAGGCGGCGATGGCCCGCGCGGTGTATTCGCCGATACCGGGCAGCGCCAGCAACGCCGGCAATTCGGCGGGTATCTGACCACCGTGCTCATGGGCGATCGCCGTAGCGGCGGCGTGCAGCCGCAGCGCGCGGCGGGGATAGCCCAGTCGCCCCCAGGCGCGGACCGCATCGCCGGGCGAATCAGCCGCCAGATCTGCCGGACTGGGCCAGCGTCGCAGCCAAACCTCATATACCGGAAGGACTCTCACTACCGGAGTCTGCTGCAGCATGAATTCGCTGACCAGCACGGCCCACGGTCCGGCGTCCGGCCGACGCCACGGGAGATCGCGGCCATGGTCGTTGAAGTAGCCCAGCAGGGCCGCGACCTCCAGCCCGCCCTGCGCTATCCGGGCGTCAGCGGATTTCGCCGTCTCGGCGGCGGTCAGGCGGCGAACACCTCTTCGAGCAGGCCGGATTCGACATCGAAGACGAAGCCGCGCACGTTGTCGGTATGCAGGATGAACGGTGATTGGCGCACGCGGCGCAGTGACTCCCGGACCGAGTCATGGGGGTCCTTGAAGGCCTGTACGGCCCAGGTCGGGCGATAGCCGGCGTATTCGGCCAGCTTTTCCCGGAATGCGTCTTCCTCGAGACGCGCCAGGCCGCAATCGGTGTGGTGCACGATCATCACCTCGACCGTCCCCAGGGCGTGTTGCGAGATGGCCAGGGATCGGATGGTGTCGTCGGTGACCACCCCGCCGGCGTTCCGGATGAGGTGCGCTTCACCGGGTGTCAGCCCGAACGCCGCGTGTGCGTCGACGCGCGCGTCCATGCACAGGACCATGGCTACTCCCAGAGTTGGGGTCGGCCCGACCCAATACGGGTGTGACATCGCCTTGGCGTGATTGCGTTCCAACAGCTGCTCGATGGCCGTCATCGCATCCCTTGCTCGAGTTGTCCCGCCGATGATCACCGACGTGTTGCCGTAGGATGCCGGGTCGCTCGAGGTCGGATCCACGCCGATCGGCCCTGCTTACCCGGATTCACTACGAGTCGAGATTACCGTCGACATCGTGATGCATCCTGTCGGTCCCCAGCCGTCGCAGGTCTACTGGCTCCGGCGTCTGATCGTCGTGGTCATCGGCGTCGGCGTTCTGTTGGGCGTGATCTTTCTAGTCGCCGGCCGCTCGAAGGGCGCCAGCAGCCCGGCCGGTGGGCTCGCGGCATACGTGAGCGGATCCGCCGCGCCGACATTGACCGGCGTGCTCGCCTCGGAGGGCTCGACATCGGCGGGCGCGGCCGCCCTGGGTCCGGTTGCGTCGACGGCTCCGGCACCCAGTACGACGCAGACCACGCCCGTGAAGACCACACCTGCGAAATCCACACCTGCGAAATCGACTCCGGCGAAATCCACTCCGGCATTCAGCACACCGGCGACCACTGCGCCGGCCAAGGCCGGAACGGCCAAGGCGAGTCCGGCCGGGCCGCCGGCGTCGACAGCGAAGGCCGCCGCCACGACGACTGGTACGGCAGCGAAGACCGCGGCAGCGAAGACCACAGCGGTCGGGACGACCACTGTCAAGACGACACCGGCCAGGACCCCCAGCACTACCCCGGCGAAGTCCACCAAGGCAACGACCACTCCCGCAACGCCCACGGTGCCGGTCAAGGCCACCAGCACCGCACCCACTACCGATGCGCAGGGCCGGCTGCTCTGCTCGGACTCGGTGTTGAAGCTGACGGCGACGACCGGGGCGCCCAGTTTCGCCACCGGGACCCAGCCCATTCTCGGTGTCTCGGTCACCAACAGCGGCTCGGTCGCCTGTACCCGGGACCTGTCCGGTGGCCTGCAGGTGTTTTCCGTATACACCTCAGCCGGAGCACGCGTCTGGTCGACGGCTGACTGCTTCCCGGGCACCGGAACCGACATCCGCACGCTCCAGGCCGGGGAAGCCGTGCAGTACAACATCAAATGGTCCGGCACGACCTCGAACCCCGGCTGCACGGCTGACCGCATGCAGGTGCCGGCCGGCAGCTACCAGGTTCGAGTGGCTGTCGGGTCCCTGCGCTCCACGCCGGCGACCTTCACCATCAGCTGACCAGCGGTCCGGCGGAAGCCGTCAAGACCGACGGGAAGCATCGGAGACCGGGTGGGCGAGCTAGAGCGGCGCACCGTAACGGTCGACGATCGAGGCCTCGGCCAGTCGGGACAGCCCTTCCCGCACCACGCGGGCGCGCGCTTCGCCGACCCCGTCGACCAATTGCAGGTCCGCCGCGGTGGCCGCGAGCAGGCCCTGCAGATTGCCGAAGTGCAGGATCAGCCGATCGAGAACGGTCGGCGGCACTCGGGGGATCCCAGCCAACAGGCGGTATCCCCGCGGGCTGATCGGCCACTCAAGGGTGTCCAACGCCCCGGGGTAACCGAGAACTTTGGCTACCGCGCTCAGATCCAGGATCTCCGTCTCATCAAGGCGGCGGAGGCTCGCGATGACGTCCTGCACATCGCGGTCGACGAATTCCGGCGGGATGTAGTCGCGAATGAGCAACTCGCGCATCTCTTCGGTGCCGCTGACCAGTTCGTCGAGCTGCAGGCCGAGCAGCCGACCGTCGGTACCGAGTTCGATGGCACTGCTGGTCAGCTCGTCCGCGATACGCCGGACCATGAGCAGCCGCTGCAGGACGGTCATCGCGTCCCGCAGCGTTGCGAAGTCCTCGATCTCCAAAGCTGACAGCGTCCCGGTGACCTCGTCCAATCGCGACTTGTACCGCTGCAGGGTGGCCAACGCCTGATTAGCCCGGGCGAGAATGGCCGACGGGTCGGCGACCACGTGTCGCAGCCCACCGAAGTACAGGCTGATGATGGCCATGGAATGGCTCACGGCGATGACCGGGAGATCGGTCTGGATGGCGGCCCGCTCCGCGGTGCGGTGCCGGGTGCCGGACTCGACGGTGGCGATCGTCGCGTCCGGCATCAGTTGGACGTTGGCGCGCAGGATCGCAGTGGCGTCGTCGCTCAACACGACGGCGCCGTCCATCTTGCACAGCTCACGCAGACGGGTCGGGGAGAATTCGACATCCAGTGAAAAGCCGCCGTCGCACATGGCTTCGACGGCGGGGTTGTAGCCCAGCACTATCAGCGCGCCCGTGCGGCCCCGAAGAATTCGCTCCAGCCCCTCGCGCAGTGGCGTGCCCGGCGCCATCCTGGCCAGCACGTCCCGCTGAGCCACCACGGTTGTGCGCTCGTCGACCACCAGAACCCCCTATTTCAGCTGTCTTCGTTGTCGCCGGGTTAAGCGTGCCCATCCATGCCCAGGCAACCCGGCCGTTACGAAGATCGGGGTCAGTCTAGTTGGCGGCCATGGCGTCCAATAGTCGAAGCCGCGATGCTGCGTTGAAGAGCCGATCGGGAGACGGCCGGTGAGTGGGTGCCGGCCAAAGGGGGAGATCTACTTCGCCTTCCTGGTCAGCCAGCGGACGACGCCGTCGTCGTTGCCCAGCGACCGCATCGCGTCACCGAGGTTCTCGGCTCGATCAACCCGCATGCCCTTCGGACGCTCGACATCGCCACCAGCGGGGATCACCGCGTGGTCGAAGCCGAGCCGGGACGCTTCGGCCAGCCGCCGATCCATGCTCTGCACCGGTCTGATCTCAGCGGACAACCCGAGTTCACCGAACATGATCAAGCCGGGCGCCAACGGGATGTCCCGCGCGGAGGACCACACCGCCATGGCCAGTGGGAGGTCGGCGCCCGGTTCGGTGACCTTGACACCGCCCACGGTCGCGGCCAGCACCTCGCGCTTGGCGACGTTGACCCCGCCCAGTCGATGCAGGATGGCCAGCACCATCGCTGCCCTCGAGCCGTCCAGGCCGGACAGGGTGCGACGTGGCGGTCCGTCGCTATCGGCTGGCCCGACCAGAGCCTGTAGCTCCACGGGGATGGCTCGGCGACCCTGCATCGTCACCGTGCTGCAGGTACCGGGGATGTGCAGCTTGCGGCCGGACAGGAACAAGCCCGACGCGTCGGTCAGCCCGACGATTCCGTTCTCGACCATCTTGAAGCAGCCCACCTCATCGGACGGGCCGAATCTGTTCTTCACCCCGCGGATCAGTCTCAATGGGGAGTTCCGATCGCCTTCGAACTGCAGGACGACGTCGACCAGATGCTCCAGGACTCGCGGCCCGGCGATGGCGCCGTCTTTGGTGACGTGTCCGACCAGGACGCAGGCGATACCCCGTTCCTTGGCGATGGCCGTCAGGGTCGCGGCCACCGCCCGGACCTGAGTGACGCCGCCGGCGCTCCCGTCCACTTCGGACAACGACACGGTCTGCACGGAGTCAAGGATCAGCAGGCCGGGATTGACCGTATCGATGTGGGCCAACACCGCGGACATCTCGGTCTCGGCCGCCAGATACAGATTCGGGTGGATGCACCCCATCCGGTCAGCCCGCATCCGGACCTGAGCGGCCGACTCCTCGCCCGTGATGATCAGGGCCGGCGTCCGATGGGTCATCGCCCAGGCGTGGGCGGCCGACAACAGCAGGGTCGACTTGCCGACACCTGGCTCGCCCGCCAACAGAACAACCCCACCGGGTACCAGCCCGCCGCCCAGCACCCGATCCAACTCGGCCACCCCACTGGGCTGCGCGGTGACCTGGCTGGCGTCGATGTCGCCGATCGGGCGGGCCGGGGCGGTCACCGGGCCCGGCGTGACCTTTCGCAACATCGTCTGTTGGGCACCCACCTCGGCCAGGCTTCCCCACGCCTGACAGTTGGGGCAGCGACCGGCCCACTTGGGGACCGAGGCCCCACATTCGGTGCAGTGGAAGGCGGGCTTGGCCACCTTCGCGGCCTTGGCCGACGATCGCGAAGGACCGGACGACGTACCGGCTGAGCCGCCGGCGAAGGAGGAGCGATGCGAGAACGTCGAGTTTCCGGTCATGATTCGAACACTAGTTCAAGCCACCGACAGTGCCTCGATGACTCACCGATCCGGCTCGAACGCCGGCGAAACCAGCCGGTGCGCCGGCGAATCGAGGATCAGCCGCCGGCCGACGCGGAGACGGACGATGATGCCTCGCCCCCGGCGTGTGGCTCGCCCGACTGCCAGAGCGAGGTCTCGTTCGGCTCTTCGATGTCGATGTCCGGGCGGCCGGTGGTGCGGACCGGCGGGATGGCGATCGGCACGTTGACGGTTACGGTTCCGGCCGAAGCGAACGCGAAGGTCACCGGGACGGACTGACCGTAGGTGATCTTCGAAGTCAGACCTTTGAGCGTGATGGTGCTCCTGTTGCCGGTGAAGTCCTTCAACGTCTGTCCGGGGATCGTGGCGACGCCGTTGATCTCGACCGACGCAGCGGCCGGCGTGGTGACGCCGGTCAACGTATCCGGCTGAATGCCGGTGTTGGACACCCACAGCTCGAGCGGTGCGCTGGCGCCCTTGGCGTAATCCGACCCGGTCGTCGTGGCGAGCAGAACGTTTCGGACACCCATGTAACCGACGGTGCCGTTCGCGCCGTCGACGGACGCGACCTGATCGGCCGTCTGGGAGACCTGTCCGGCCGCGCATCCCGAGAGAGCGAGAACCGCGACCAGGACCGAGACCACGGGGACGAGCACGCGACGTGGCGAGCGGACGGACCGGGACACGGCGGTTCCCCTTTGGCTGAAGAATGATCGGCGACAGTACTTCTGACTCCTGAACTGCTGACCAGGCAGTGGTAGTGCCCGGCTTGCCAACAGATTAGTCGGCCGGCAGTCGGCTGCGTGCGTCGGGCGCGCAAGGTCGATCACAAATCCGCTGCCTGCCGGGACGGGGTCGACGTCCGAAGGTGTCACACCACTGGGCAATTTCACATCGAATGCACGCCCAACCGTACTTTGTCAAGCATCGGCCAATGCTCTGACCTGCGGCAACGAGTCGATGTGCGGGTTCAGGACGTGTTAAGATGGGGGTATCGAAAGGGGTACCAGACACATGGTTTTCAAGGTCGGCGAAACTGTCGTCTACCCCCATCATGGGGCCGCTCTGATCCAGGCCACCGAAACGCGGATCGTCAAGGGCGAGGAGCGTCTCTACCTCGTCCTCAAGGTCGCCCAGGGTGATCTGACGGTGAAGGTCCCCGCGGAAAACGCGGAGATCGTCGGCGTTCGTGATGTGGTTGACCAGACGGGATTGAACAAGGTCTTCGACGTGCTGCGTGCGCCGCACACCGAAGAACCAACCAACTGGTCGCGCCGTTACAAGGCCAACCTGGAGAAACTCGCCTCCGGCGATGTCAACAAGGTCGCGGAGGTCGTCCGTGACCTGTGGCGCCGGGACAAGGAGCGAGGCCTCTCGGCCGGCGAGAAGCGGATGCTGGCCAAGGCCAGGCAGATCCTCGTCTCCGAGCTGGCTCTGGCCGAGGGCACCAACGAAGACAAGGCCGAGGGCATCCTCGACGAGGTACTTGCTTCCTGATCTGCACCGGCATCGAATGCCCTGCCTGATCTACGGGTTCCCAAACGTGGCGGGCAGGGCGTTCTGGTGACTGTCGTCGCGCTCGTGCCGGCAGCCGGTCGCGGTGAGCGGTTGGGCCTGGGCCTACCCAAGGCTTTCGCGCTCGTCGGATCCAGTCCGATGCTGTTGCATGCGGTCAATCGCCTGCACGAGGCCGGGGTTGATCAGGTCGTCGTTGCCGTCGGCCCTGCGGAACTGCAGGTAGCCAGAGAGCTGCTTGGGGACCGTGCCCTGGTGGTGACCGGCGGATCCGATCGCGTCGGGTCGGTGCGTGCGGCACTTGATCACAGTGACCCGTCCGCCAGTGTTGTGCTCGTCCATGACGCCGCCCGTGCCTTCGTGCCGGTGACGGTGATCAGAGCCGTGATCAAAGCAGTGCAGGACGGCGCGGGAGCCGTGGTTCCGGTCCTGCCCGTCGTCGACACCATTCGTACGCTGCAGGCTGGCGACGGCCCCACGGTGGTCGATCGCGAGCTGCTGCGGATCGTGCAGACTCCGCAGGGTTTCGCGCCGGAGCTGCTCAGGGCGGCGCACGCCCGAGCCGACCGCGAAGGCATCACCGCGACAGATGACGCCGCTCTGGTCGAGCTGCTGGGTGTCCGGCCGGTCTTTGTGTCCGGCGACCGGGCGGCGTTCAAGATCACCACCCCAGCGGACCTCGCGGAGGCCAGACGTATGACCGCAGGCGCAACGCCCCGCATTGGGAGCGGCATCGATGTACATCCGATTCAGGCCGGCCGGCCGTGTTTCGTGGCGGGGCTTCATTTCCCCGACGAAGACGGGTGCGAGGGCCATTCCGACGGTGACGTCGCTGCGCACGCATTGTGTGACGCCCTGCTCTCGGCTGCCGGGCTCGGCGACCTCGGCACCGTCTTCGGCACCGGCGACCAGCGTTGGTTCGGTGCTTCCGGAACAGACCTACTCGCCGAGGTGATGGCCAGGGTCAACGCCGCCGGTTTCGACGTCGGCAATGCCACCGTCCAGGTCATCGCCAACACGCCGCGGCTGGCGCCACGGCGTCTCGAGGCCGAGCGGGTGTTGTCCGCAGTCATCGGCGCTCCGGTGTCGGTGGCTGGAACCACGACAGACGGCCTGGGCCTGACCGGCCGTGGCGAAGGCAGGGCGGCGACCGCGACCGCGCTGCTGTTCGCCCGCTGATCGATTTCAGGCGACGGGCTGGAGTTCGTCCTCGATATATCTGGTCCTGGCCGCGGCGAGACCGAAGGTCAGATGCACGAGGGCCAGTCCGATCAACATCAGCAGTGGCACGGTCCAGCCACCGCTGACATCGTGGACCAGGCCGAAGAGCACCGGGCCGACCGACGCCAGCAGGTAGCCGAACGACTGCGTGAAGCCCGATAGCGCCAATGTCCCGCCGGATGTCCTGGCCCTCATTCCGATCAGGGTCAGGGCGACGGGGAAGGCGCCGGTCCCGATCCCGACGAGAACCGTCCACAGCCAGGTGGCGCTGCCGGCGGCGAGGATGAGGCCGACGTATCCGGCCACGTAACAACTCGCCATCGTGACGATGACTGCGACCACCCGGACGTGGGCGAGCAACGGCGGGACGATCGCGGCGATCAGCACGCCGATCAAGGCCAGCAACGAAACGTACAGGGCAGCAACGGTATCCGTCGTACCGGCGGTAGTCAGAATCTCCGGCAGCCAGCCGAACATCACGTAGGCCTGCAGGGCCTGGGTGCCGAAGAATCCGACCATCACCCAGCCGAGCCTGGTCCTGGCCAGCCGTCGGATACCGATCAGCGCTGGTTGGTTTCTGACCCCCGCCCCGGCTGCGGGTCGCGGCGAGCGCATCGCCAGCCAAGGTGCCAGGGCGATTGCCGCCGTGACCGACCACAGGCCGAGCCCGAATCGCCAGGTTCCACCGGCTGCGTGCTCGATCGGCAGCGTCACCCCGGCCGCAACAGCGCCACCGGCCGACAGTGCGGTGGTGTAGACCGCCGTCATCAGCACGATCCGGTCAGGAAAATAGAGCCGGACGATGCCCGGCATCAGCACGTTGCCGACGGCGATGCCGGCCAGGGCCACGGCGGAACCGACAAACAGGGCCGGCACACCCGGCACCACAGATCGCAGCAGCTGCCCGACGACCATCGCGGCCAGCGCAATGGCCACCGTCCGGTTCGTCCCCCATCGAGCGGCAATCGACGCCGCCGGCAGGCCGAGCAGCGCGAATGAAAGTGTGGGCAGAGCCAGCAGGACGCCGACCGCTGCTCCGGAGAGCCCGGTGGCGGCCCGCAATTCGGGGGTGACCGCCCCGAGCCCGTTGACCGCAGGCCGCAGGTTCAACGCCAGCGCAACGACAGCGGCGGTGATCAAGAACCGACCACCGGCTCGCCGGCCGTCGGGAGAGATCACCGACCAAGGTTAGTAGGACCGCGAGCCACCGAATTTCCGTCGATGGCGGGCATGGCACCCTTGTCAACCATGACGACGATAGGAATTCTGGGCGCCGGGAAAATCGGCGAGGCCTTGCTCGCCGGGGTGCTCGCCGCGGGTCGGCCCGCCGAGTCTCTGATGTTCACCGAGCGCTACCCGGCCCGGGTCGCCGAGCTGACGCAGAAGTACGGCGTGCGCGGCGTGGAGACCGAAGAAGCCGCCCGGGTTGCCGACGTCCTGGTGGTGGCCGTGAAACCGCAGGACATCGAGCCGTTGCTGGTCTCGCTGGCCGGATCCATCACTCCGGGAACCCTGGTGGTGTCGCTGGCCGCGGGTCTACCCACGAGCCTGTACGAACGGCATCTGCCGGAGGGCACCGCGGTGGTGCGGGTGATGCCGAATACGCCCATGCTGGTCGGTGAGGCGATGAGCGCGATCTCGCCGGGTAGCCACGCCACCGGCGAGCACCTACAACTCGTCGAGGATCTGCTCTCCTCGGTCGGGAAGGTCGTCCGGGTGCCGGAATCACAGCAGGATGCGGTGACCGCGTTGTCGGGATCCGGGCCGGCCTACTTCTTCTTCCTGGTCGAGGCCATGATCGACGCGGGCATTCTGCTCGGCCTGCCGCGCGACGTCTCGACGACGCTGATCATCCAGTCGGCGGTCGGCGCGGCGACCATGCTCCGTGACTCCGGGGAGCACCCGGTCGCGCTGCGGGAGGCAGTGACCTCACCGGGTGGAACGACCATCGCCGCCATCCGTGAGCTCGAGAACCATGGGGTCCGAGCTGCCCTGCTCTCGGCCATCGAGGCGGCCTCGCTGCGTAGCGCGGCCCTTGGCAAGGCGCACGACTGAGGCGATTGACCATGCCGTGCGCGGCGCCGATCTGTCCGTGACGAAACCTTACGATTCGGTCACGGCGTGTCACGCTTGATATCGAGTGAAGCAAGAGTAAAAGTCACCATCGCTTTAGTCCCACCAGTAACGCTAGAGTGCACGCAGCACGTGCGTGAGTGTCCACCGGAGGGGAAGCCGGCGGCGCGATTCGTGCTGGAAGACGGTGCCCTATGGCTGGAGAGCCACAAGACCCTGCCCAGCGAGACCCTTCGCTGGCAGAGATGAAGTTTCTGACGGTGGCCGAGGTCGCCACTGTCATGCGGGTATCGCGCATGACGGTGTACCGGCTCGTCCACTCCGGAGAGGTGCCCGCCGTCCGCGTGGGCCGCTCCTTCCGGGTACCGGAACGGGCCGTGCACGACTACCTACGGACCGCGTACAACGACGTGGGCTGACGGTCGTTCCGCCTGTGACTCGAGCACGCGGTCGGCGGTAGTCTGCCTGGCTGCCCGCTGGCTGCGAGGTCATCCGCTGCCTTACCGCGCGTCCGGGCAAGGCCCGACCAGCCGGTAGGATCAGCTGAAACTGTCGGCGATCGTACGTGTGCGGCTAGCCCGCGCGCTTGGCCCGTCGGCCGTAAATTCCGGAATGATCGTTCACCGGCTGGCGACAAGCGTCGGCGGGTCAAGGCAAGAGGGTCTGCACATGGGTTCTGTGATCAAGAAGCGTCGTAAGCGGATGGCTAAGAAGAAGCACCGCAAGTTGTTGCGCAAGACCCGCGTTGCGCGTCGCAAGGCCGGCAAGTAAGACGCTTCGAATCGCGCCGGCCACCATTGGCCCCAGTTGCGATGAGTTGAGGCGCGCACGGAACGAGCGCCGCGGCCTGACAGCGGTGGGCATTGTTCCGTGCGCGCTCTTCATTTTGTAGGTCGTGAGCGACGGCCACTCGATCAATCACCGTTATCCCGGGGAGACGTCATGACCGGACGGACCGTTCTGGTCACCGGTGTCACCCGCTACATCGGGTCTGCCCTGGCCGGTCGGCTGGCTGTCCACCCAGGTGTGGATCGGGTGATTGGCGTCGACGCAGCGCTGCCCGAGCCGGCGGCCAGGGCGAGGTTGGGCGATGCGGAGTTCGCCAGAGCCGACATCCGTAGCCCCATCATCGCCAAGGTGATCGAGGCAGCCGGAGTGGACACGGTCGTGCACGCATCTCCGTCCTCGACGCCAACCGGCTCTGCGGCGCGATCGATGGCCAAGGAGATGAACGTCCTCGGCACCATGCAGCTGCTCGCCGCCTGCCAACGCAGCCCGAGCGTGCGGAATCTGATCGTCCGGTCCACCTCGGCCGTCTACGGCAGCTCACCTCGGGACCCGGCCGTAGCATTCGAGGACACCCCGGCCCGGTCCGTGCCGTCCGTCGGACGGGCCAGGGATGCGATCGACATCGAGGGCTACGTACGCGGGTTCGGGCGGCGTCGCCCTGACGTTCGGGTCGCCGTGCCGCGGTTCGCCGAGATCGTCGGGCCGACCGTGCGAACGCCGTTGACGAAGTACTTCTCACTCTCGCCCTTGGTCCCCGTTGTTGCCGGGCACGACGCCCGCATGCAGCTGGTGCACGAACTTGACGTCGTCGCCTTCCTGGAGCACCTGGTGCACGGTGAATTTGCCGGTGTCGTGAACGTCGCCGGCGATGGTGCGATGACCGTGACCCAGGCCATCCGCCGCGCCGGTCGGGTCCCGCTGTTGATTCCCTCATCCGCGCTCGACGGCGTCGGCCGGGTGTTGCAGTTCATGCGATTCAGCGGGTTCTCGGCGGCCCAGGTTCGATCGTTGACCACCGGCCGCGTGCTGGACACCACCCGGCTCCGGGAAAAGGCCGGATTCACCCCGGCGTTTACCACGCTGGCCGCCTTCGACGATTTCGTCGGCCGGTTGAAGCCCGCCGTCGACGCCCGCGCCATCCGCGGCGTCGAGGTTCGGGTCGCATCGGCCATCGGCGTTCCTGCCCGCCCGGCCGGACCCTGGCGCAGTCGGGCCGCGGTCGCTGTCGGCGCCATCGCCGGTGCGAGCCTGGATGAGCACAACCAGGACGAGACCCAAACGGTTGCGCCCACGGCATCCGCGACCGCCATCCCACCGACTCCACCGCGTCGTCTGTTCAGCATCGATGGCGAAGCCATCAGGTCGTCCACCGTCCGATCACCCAGGCCGGGAAGCAGAAAGAAATGACCAGCCACAGAAACAGCGGCGGCGGGAACGGCAAGGGCGACCCGGAAGAACTCGGTCGCACAAAACTCGGTCGCACAAAGGCGGCGCCGGCCGTCGAATCGCCGGTGTCCGGCCAGAGTTCGGCATCGACCGCGCCATCGTCCGGGACCACTGACCAAGCCGAGCCGTCTGACCAAGCCGGCCCGACGAGCGACCCCCGCCCGACGGGCGACCCCGGCCCGGCCGGTCGACCCGGCCCGGAGATCGGTTGGAAACGGAACGTGGCGGAGTCGCTGGCGTTCTTGCGTAGGCGGTTGACCGGCGAGTACGAGATCGACGATTTCGGCTACGACCCTGATTTCACCGAACACGTCGTACTTCCGCCGTTGCGCCTGCTCTACGAGAAGTGGTTCCGGGTCGAAACCGTCACGATCGAGAACGTTCCGGCCACCGGCGGGGCGCTCTTGGTGGCCAATCACTCGGGCACCCTGGCCGTCGACGCGCTGATGCTCTCGCTGGCCGTGCACGACCATCACCCCGCTCACCGTCCGCTGCGCATGCTCGGTGCAGACCTGGTCTTCGACACTCCGATCCTCGGCCCGCTCGCTCGGCGTGCCGGAAACACCTTGGCCTGCAACGAAGATGCCCAGCGGCTGTTGGACTCCGGCGAGTCGGTCTCGGTTTTCCCAGAGGGATTCAAAGGGGTCGGCAAGCCGTTCTCCCAGCGCTACAAGCTGCAACGGTTCGGCCGCGGCGGATTCGTTTCGGCGGCGGTGCGGGCCAGGGTGCCGATCGTGCCCTGCGCGATCGTCGGGGCGGAGGAGATCTACCCCATGCTGGCCAACGTCAAGCCGCTGGCCAGAGCCCTCGGTCTCCCGTACTTTCCGGTCACCCCGACCTTCCCGTGGCTCGGTCCGTTGGGCGCGGTGCCACTGCCGAGCAAGTGGTTGATCGAATTCGGCGACCCGATCCCGACCGATCACCTCCCCGACGGTGCCGCCGAGGATCCGATGGTGGTGTTCAACCTGGCCGATCGGGTGCGGGAGACGATCCAGCAGTCGCTGTACCGGCTGTTACTGCGCCGGGGCCATCCCTTCCTCGGCTGACCAGGCCAACGCCGATTCGGCAAGGAACAGTTAGCGCTGCCGGCGCCGGACCGCGAAACCACCGGCCACCAGTCCCCCGACGGCCGCTGCGCCCAGGACGGACGGCACGCCGATCTTGGCGGCCTTGCGGCCCGACCGATAGTCGTAGATCTGCCAGCGGCGGCGCCGGGCGATGTCTCGTAGCTGGCCGTCCGGGTTCACCGCCACCGCCGTGCCAACGACCGACAGCATCGGCACGTCGTTCACCGAGTCGGAATATGCCGTGCAACGCCGCAGGTCCAGGCCCTCCCGGGCGGCAAGGGCCCGGACTGCCGCCGCTTTTGCCTTGCCGTGCAACAGCTCTCCGACCAGCCGCCCGGTGTAGATGCCGTCCTCGGTAGCCGCCACGGTACCCAGCGCGCCGGTCAGCCCGAGCCGGCGCCCGATGATCTGCGCGAGTTCGACGGGAGTCGCGGTGACCAGCCACACCCGCTGGCCGGCGTCGAGGTGGCGCTGGGCCAGCGCCCGGGTGCCCGGATAGATCTTGTCGGCCATCAGCTCGTCATAGATCTCTTCGCCGAGCGTGACGATCTGCGCCACGCTCCGTCCGGCGACGAACGAGAGCGCCTCCTCCCGCGCGTCCGATGCGTCGATCAGATCCTCGCCACCGACCCGGAACTTCACCTGCCGGACCGCGAACCTGACCAGGTCACCGGTGGTGAAGAACTTACGGGCGGCCAACCCGCGAGCGAAGTGGAAGACCGACGCGCCCTGCATCATGGTGTTGTCGACATCGAAGAACGCGGCCGCCGTCAGGTCCGCACCCGGCAGGATCGGTACCGGTTCGGAGAACTCATCGCCGACGTGGCCGGCCTGATACGCGGCCTCGGCCGAGGCCTCCCCGGCCTTTTCGGCGCGGGCGGCGTCCTCGCGGGACTTCCCTGCTCGCGAGATCCTCACTGCGGTGGCCCCTTCTGCTGCTGAAATGGCGATGCGACGTCGACCGGCCCCCGGTCCGGGTCCCGCACTTCGGTCCGCGGTTCAAAGTTGTCGGTTCAGACTAGCCAGGGACGGCTGACGGTGTGGCCCGGGCGCAGCCGCAACGGGTGTTCCGAGCCTCGGTCGGGGTCAACGGCTATCGTCGGAGCGAGTGGATGCATCGGGGCGCTCCTCGAGGTCCCGGTCGCAGGATCGCAGCCAATTCATCGGGGTGACATGACGTCAGCAAGCAGCAATCGCCGCAGCGCGCACGGCAACGTGTCCGACCTGCTGCGGACCGCGGCCGCCACGTTTCCGGACCGGCCGGCCGTCATCGATGCGGGCCGGCTCCTGACCTGGGCCGAGCTGGACCGCGCCGCCGACCACGGGGGGCGGGCGCTGGTCTCGGCCGGTTTGACGTTGGGTGACCGGGTCATCGTGTCGCTCGATACGTCAGCCGACCTGATTGCCGCGCTGTTCGCGGTGGCCAGGGCCGGCTTGGTCGCGGTGCCCATCAGCCCCGCCCGCGGGGAAGTCGGCGTCGTCATCGAACGGGTGGCCGCGCGTGGAGCGATCGCCGGCCAATCCGCCATCGACGCGGCCGTGGTCATCAGGCCGGAGCAGGTCACGTCCTGGTGGCACACCGATGCAGAACCCTTCGAGCCGCTGGCCGGCGGCGAGGACATCGCGATACTGGCCAGGGCAGCCGGCAGTGATCGCCCGGTGATGATCTCGCATCGTGCCGTGCTCGCCGCAGTGGCCGCGATCGGCGGTGCCCCGAGGCTGCACCTGCGGTCCGACGACCGGGCGATCCTGGTGCTACCGGCGTATCACCTGGCCGGGTGGGTCACCGCATTCCTCCCGCTGTGCGCCGTCGGCGCTGCGGCCGTGGTGCCCGACCAGGCAGGACCCGAGGGCACCTGGGTGGACGCGGTCCTGGCCACCATCCGATCGGAGCGGGTCACCATCGTCCCGGGTGCACCCGGTCTCTACCGCAGGCTGACCAAAGCTCGCGGGGTCGAGCGAGCTTTGGCTTCGGTGCGGCTGATGACCTCGGGAGCGGCGCCGCTGGATCCGGGCGACTCGTCGGCCATCCGCGCGCTGACCGCGCAGCCGGTCTGGGAGGGCTACGGGATTTCCGAGTCGTCATCGGTGGTCTCGACCAGCCTGATGTCGTCGGCGGCGCGCACTGGCTCGGTCGGGCTGCCGCTCCCTGGCATCGACCTTCGTATCGTCGGGGACGACGGCCTCGATCTCTATTCAGGGCCTGCCGACGAGGAGACCGACCAGGCGGCTGAGGTCGGCTCGGACGACCTTGCGGCGGGTGCCGGAGTCGGTGGTGAGGTCGGCCGTGTCCAGATCACCGGTCCGACCCTGTTCTCGGGTTACTGGCCCGACCGGACCGGCGGCCCCGACGAATCAGGCTGGTTCACCACCGGAGATCTCGGCTACTTGGACGACAGGGGTGAACTGCACCTGGTCGACCGGGAGGCCGAGACCATCCGGGTTGCCGGATTCACCGTGTATCCCAGGGAGATCGAGGACGTCCTGGCCGCCCATCCCTACGTTCGTGACGCCGCCGTGGTCAGTGCGGGCGGTCCAGCGGGCGATGCCGTGGTGGCCGTCCTCGTACCGCTGTGGGGCACCCATCCGACGACAGCGGATCTCGACGACTTCGTTGCTGCCCGGTTGCCCAACTTCAAGCGGCCGCAGCGCTACCTGCTGGTCGATCGGCTGCCCCGCACCGAGATCGGCCGCATCGACCGGCAAGCAGTCAGCGCGGTCTACCGCAGCGGCCGGCCGCTGGAACCAGCGGTCATCCCCGACGATGAGTCAGCCGAACTGGCCGCCCGGGCGTTGGCCACCGAACCTCGCGTCGAGCCGGAACCGTCGGGTGAAGAAGGGAAATCGGCCGTCGAGGTACCGGGTCCCGAAGTGCGGCCCGAAGCGGCCGCGCCGCTGGAAGAGCTCGGAAGCCGACTTCCCGGAACCGGCGAGCGCCGCCGACGGGGCGACGACGACACGGACGACGACTTGTTCTGACGGCGGGTCCTGTCCTGTCCGGGAGGTTCCCGGACAGGAGTGTGTGAGCAGAAAGGTGGCCGTGATGGCCATTCCACTGGCCCCCGCGGCCATCGACCGGGAGCTACCGACCGAGGAGGCCGCTGATCTGCTCGTGCTCACCCGCGACCTGGTGCGTGGCGAATTGCTGCCCCAGGTCAACGCCGCTGAAGCGGATGGGGCATTTCCTCGTCAGGTGTTCACCACGCTGGGCCAGTCGGGGCTCCTGTCGCTGCCCTACCCGGAGGAGTTCGGCGGCGGCGATCAGCCGGCCGTGGTCTACCTGCAGGTGATCGAGGAGCTGGCCCGGGCCTGGCTCGGGGTGGCGATGGGCGTCAGCGTCCACGTGCTGGCCTGCCACGGCCTGGTCAACTACGGGACCGAGCAGCAGAAGCAGCGTTGGTTGCCTGACCTGCTAGGCGGACAGCTGCTGGGCGCCTACTGCCTGTCCGAGCCCCAGGGCGGTAGTGACCCTGGCTCGATGGTCACCAGCGCCGTCCGAGATGGCGAGTCCTATCTGATCAACGGCGAAAAGGCCTGGATCACCCATGGCCCGGTCGCTGACTTCTATCTGTTGATGGCGCGCACCGGCGAGCCCGGGCCGCGCGGCATCAGCTCGTTCCTCGTCCCGGGCGGGACCGTCGGCGTGAGCGCCGGTCCCCGGGAGAAGAAGATGGGCGTGCGCTCGTCCATCACCAGCTCCGTCCGCTTCGAGAACGCCAGGGTCGACGCCGATCGCCGGCTCGGCGCCGAAGGCAAGGGCTTCTCGATCGCCATGTCGGCGTTGGACTCCGGTCGGCTCGGTATCGCTGCCTGCGCTGTGGGTCTGGCTCAGGCGGCCCTCGACGTCGCCGCGGAATACGCCAGGAGCAGGCGTGCCTTCGGCAGCCTGATCAGCGACTTTCAGGGCGTGTCGTTTCCGCTGGCCGACGCCGCCTCGAAGATCGCGTCCGCCCGCCAGCTGTACCTCTACGCGGCCCGGCGCAAGGATGCCGGCATGTCGTTCTCGACCGAGGCGGCGATGGCGAAACTGATCGCCACAGACATGGCCATGGCGGTGACCACGGACATGGTGCAGGTGCTCGGCGGTGCCGGTTACGTCGAGGATTATCCGGTCGAGCGGTACATGCGGGAGGCCAAGCTCTTGCAGATCGTCGAGGGCACCAACCAGATCCAGCGACTCGTCATCGCGAGATCGCTGAACAAGATCACCCGCGCGGCAAGAGCGGCTGCCAGCGAAACCGGCGCGTCGTGAACGCCATGCACCTTGCTGGCCGCGCGTGGGCACAGCGGCTGCCAGCGAAACCGGCGCGTCGTGAAGCAGGTGACATTGTTGACCCGGCCCGGCTGCCATCTGTGCGAGGACGCCAGGGCGGTGGTTCAAGCGGCTGCCGAGCTGACCGGCGCGGCGATGGTCGAGCTCAACGTCGATGACGACCGCGAGTTGCGCGCCGAGTACGGCGACTTGGTGCCCGTCGTTCTCGTCGACGGCGTCCAGCACGGGTATTTCCAGATCGACAGCGCTCGATTGGAACGGGCACTGCGGACCTGATTGCGACGCGGTGCGTTGAGTCGTTGTCTGGGCCGAATGGGTGGCGCTTCCCGGGATGTGGGATCCAGGCCCGTGACGGAATTGGTCCCTGGTGTTTCGTCTGGCTAGTGTTGCTTGGACAAGGCGATCTAGCACACGGTTGCCGACCCAGCAGCGGCGGGGTATCACCCCGGTGCTCCGAATGTCAATCGGGTGGCACTCTTATGACAGGGCAGACCGGATCGGATCCGAACGGATCCAGTCGTCATGCTCGCTCGCGTGCCATTCCCGAGGCCACCGTGGGCCGACTGGCTGTCTACCTGCGGGTACTGACCGATCGTGAGCCGATTCCGGATGGCCGGGCGGGCCAACAGGACATCGTTTCGTCCGCCGAACTGGCTGCTGCGGCCGGCGTGAATCCGGCCGGGCTGCGCCGTGATCTCTCCTTCCTGGGCAGCCATGGCGTGCGCGGGGTCGGCTATGACTCCGGCACCCTGATCGACGAGATCCGCCGGGTGCTCGGCGCCCACCATGCGTTCGGGGTGGCCCTGATCGGCGTGGGAAATCTCGGGCAGGCGTTGGCCGGCTACGGGGGTTTCGCCGGCCGGGGGTTCAACATCGCGGCGCTCTTCGACGTGGATCCGGCCAAGGTGGGTCGCAATGTCAGCGGCTTGGTCGTGGAGGACGTTGCGAGTCTTTCCACGACGTGCGCTGCGCAGTCGATCACCATCGGGCTGATCGCGACCCCGGAGGGTGCGGCCCAGGAGGCCGCGGACGCCCTGGTGAGCGCCGGTATCTTCTCGATCCTCAACTTCGCCCCGGGCCTGGTCGTCGTGCCCGACGGCGTGGAAGTGCGGCGCGTCGACCTGGCGCTCGAGCTCCAGATGCTGGCATTTCACGAAACGTCCCGGATTGCGGGGGTCGCGAGTTCATGAGCCCGTCGCATTCCACTGGTAGTTGTTGGCGCAGCGAGCGCAGTTCCGCGCTCGATCACCCTGCTTTTCGCACCGTGACTTTTCGCAGCATGACTTTTCGCAGCATGGCTTTTCGCAATGACGCACCGCACACCGGTCGGCCCTGTGCCGGCGAATATCGACGTAGTCAGGTTAGGAGCAGGTCATGACCCGCGCACGAAGGACTGGCGGCCGCATCATCTTCGTGGGGGCGGGCCCCGGTGACCCCGGGTTGTTGACCGTGCGCTCGGTCGAGGCGCTGGCCGCTGCAGCGCTGCTGGTCACCGATCCCGACGTGCCGAGCGCTGTCGTCGCCCTGGCGACCAACGCCGAGGTGCATCCCGCGGTGGGTGAGGCGGCGGAGGTGGCGAAGGTCCTCATTGCCGCGGCCAAGACCGGGCAGGCCGTGGTTCGCCTGGTCGCCGGGGACGTGCTCACCGTCGATTCGGTGGTCAAGGAGTTGCAGGCCGTGGCCAGGACCGCTGTCCCGTTCGACATCGTGCCCGGCATCTCGGCGGCTTCGGCGGCGGCCTCGTACGCGGGCATTGCGGTCGGATCGGTGCACACGATTGCCGATGTCAGGTCCACCTCCGACTGGTCCCGACTGGCCGCGGCCCCGGGCACCTTGCTCCTGCAGGCGTCCGGTGGGCATCTCGCCGACACCGCGGCATCGCTGGCCGAGTCCGGATTCGCTGCCGAGACGCCGACCTCGGTCACCGCCGGCGCCTCGTTGCCCACCCAGCGCACCGTCGACGGCACGTTGGCCGGCCTCGACGGGATGGGCCGTGACCTGACGGGCCCGCTGGTCGTCGCCGTCGGCGCCAGCGCGGCCGCTCGGCAACGGTTGTCCTGGTGGGAGTCTCGGGCGCTCTACGGCTGGCGCGTGCTGATTCCGCAGACCCGTGACTCCAGCGAGGTGATGGTCGACCTGCTGCGCTCACACGGTGCCATCCCCGAGCGGGTGCCGACGATCGCCGTCGAACCGCCGCGGACCCCGGCGCAGATGGAGCGGGCGGTGAAGGGTCTCGTCGACGGTCGCTACCAGTGGGTGGTGTTCACGTCGATCAACTCGGTGCGGGCCGTGTGGGAGAAGTTCACCGAGTTCGGCCTGGATGCCCGGGCCTTCGCCGGCGTCAAGATCGCCTGCGTCGACAGCGCGACCGGTGACGCGGTCAAGGCGCTCGGCATCAATCCGGAACTGGTTTCCGGTCACCCCGAGTTCTCGGTCGGACTGCTCGACGACTTCCCCGAGTTCGACGACATCCTGGATCCGGTTGACCGGGTCCTGTTGCCGCGGGCGGACATCGCCACGGAGACTCTTGCCGAGGGTTTGCGGGAGCGGGGTTGGGAGATCGACGACGTCACGGCCTACCGAACGGTGCGCGCGGCGCCACCGGCCGCCACCATCCGCGAGGCGATCAAAGCCGGTGGGTTCGACGCCGTGTGTTTCACCTCGTCCTCGACGGTCCGGAATCTGGTCGGCATCGCCGGCAAGCCGCACGCCCGCTCGATCGTCGCGTGTCTCGGCCCGAAGACGGCCGAGACGGCTCGGGAGTTCGGACTGCGGGTCGACGTCCAGCCGGAGTCGCCTGATCTGGCCTCGCTGGTCGAAGCGCTGGTCGGCCACGCCACCCGGCTGCGCGCCGAAGGTGCCCTCCCGCCGCCGCGCAAGTCGCCGCGCCGGCGCTAGGGCTGCGGTCAGGTTCTCCAAAGCCACGTCCTATGGCGCCCATCGGCAAAACGCCGGTGGGCGTCGTCGACATTTCCCGGTCGACCGGGTGTGATGTTCCGGACCACCCCGGATTGGCCGGTAAGTTCATGCCATGACTTCACCCGGATCCCGCCCGAAGAAGAGCGGGTTCATGGCCAGCATCCAGTCCGCCATGACCCCGGCAATCCCGGCCGACGATGGCGAGCCGATCTATCGCCCGCGCAGCGTCACCATCGCATCCGTACTCGTGATGGTCGCGGCCGTGATGTTTCTGCTGATCGGCGCCCTGTCCGCGACGAGCACCGGGAAGCAAGGCGACAGCTACCGGACCTTTTACAACAGTGCGGTGAAGCAGTGCACCGACCTCGTCGGCGGCATCGGCACGGTGGTGCCGACCACGGTGGCGACGCCGACCGCCGGCCCGACCACGCCGCTGGCGCTGACCGCACTGCCGAACAGCTGCCGGCAGATCACCGAGTCGACCCTCTCGGACAGCGCGCTGTCCTCGTACAAGACCACGCTGGTCGTCTTCTCGGTCGTGCTCATCGTCATCGGGCTGATTACCGGCGCCGCCGGGTGGTTCATGCGTGAAGGCCGTAAGTGGACGCGCCGGGTGCTGATCGGCGTCGTGCTCATCCAGCTGGTGCTGGCCTTCCTGTTCCAGGTGTCGAACACGGTGACCCTTTTTGCGACGCTGTTGATCGTGGTCGGTCTGTCGATGACGTTCCTGGGCAAGGCGTCCGGTTTCTTCATAAGTGTGGCGCTGCGGAAGAAGCAACACTGACCGGGCTCGAGGTCAGGTCTTGACCTTGCCTGGATCCGGCTGGCCTGAACCCGGTCGGCCCGGACCTCGCCCTCCCGAATCGGCCGAGTCGGAACGCTGGCGGATGGACACCGCTCCCCAGGCCGCCGTCGATCTGCCGATGTCGCCGATCGAGGCCGGTCGAGCCGCCGGCGATGTCTCCACCGTGTTGCTCATCCGATTCGTGGTGGCCGGCGTGGCTGCGGTCCTGCTGTTGGTCGGGGCCGTGTTGCTGTTCGACCATGGCGTCCGGACCGATCACTTTCCGTCTTTCGTCTCCGGTGTCAGCACGAGCATCACCCGCTATTCCGGGCCGTGGATCGGCGCGGCCGCTGGGCTGGCCCTGCTGGCCGGACTCGCGCTCACCTCATGCCTCGTCGACCTGTTCCGGTGGTCAAGACTGCGTCGCACCGAAAGGGTCGGGTCAGGGTCTTCAGGATCGTGACTGACGGTTGCATCACCCGGGACGTTCGTCCTACTAACGGCACACCCGGAACCTGGAACACTGGTGACGTGTGCCCGACCTCGAAGTCCCGCAGCCGTGAGATGTGCTGTCCGCCCCCCTCTCCCGAGCCGCCGGATGTGTTGCAGTGAGCAGTACCGTCGTCCATCTGCTGCGCCACGGCAAGGTGCACAACCCGTCGGGGTTGTTGTACGGCCGGCTGCCCGGCTACCACCTCGCCGCATCCGGTCGCGCCATGGCCGAGGGCATTGCCGAACACCTCGCTGACACCGACATCGCCTATGTAGCAGCATCTTCGCTGGTCCGGGCCCAGGAAACCGCGAGCCCGTTGGCCGCGGCCAAGGGACTGTCCGTCGTCACTGACGACCGGGTGATCGAGGCCGGCAACGAGTTCGAGGGTCTCAAGGTCGCCGTTGGCGACGGCGTGCTGCGCCAGCCCCGCTACTGGGTCAAGCTGCGGAACCCGTTCCTGCCGTCCTGGGGCGAGCCATACCTCGAGATCGCCCACCGCATGCTCGGCGCCATCTACAGCGCAGTAGCGGCCGCCGACGGGCACGAGGCGCTGATCGTCTCGCACCAACTCCCGATCGTCACTGTGCGCCGCTACCTCGAAGGCTTGCGGCTCTGGCACAACCCGACCAATCGGGAGTGCAGTGTCGCGTCGCTGACGGCCCTGACCTTTGACGACGGAGTCTTCGCCGGCCTGAGCTACTCCGAACCGGTTGCCCACATCGCCGCGGTCGACGATGCCGGCCTGGCCCAGCCGACCGGTCGGTCCGACGGTCCGGACCGGGGGATCGCCCCGTGAGGCGCGTCGTCCGGACCCTGTTGCTGCTCGTGGTGGCCGGGTTGGTGGCCGCCGGCTGCTCGTCGGGCAAGGACGCCACGGTCTACGGCGGCTCCTTCACCTTCACTTCGCCCGGCGGCAAGTACGAGTTCAGCTATCCGGTCGGCGAGCGGCAGCAGGTCGGCGCGATGTCCGGCCCCGATCTGACCGGGAAGAAGACGATCAGTCTGTCCGACTACAAGGGCAAGGTCGTGGTGCTGAACTTCTGGGGATCCTGGTGCGCACCGTGCCGGGACGAGGCGGCGGGTCTGGAGTACCTCTGGGACAAGTACCGGGCCCACGATGTCCAGTTCGTCGGAGTCGACGTCAAGGATCCGCAGGGAGCGGGTCTGGCCTTCACTGCCAGCAAGGCCATCACCTACCCGTCCATCTTCGACTTCGGCATGCGCACCATGCTGTCGGTCCGCGGCCTGCCGACCACGGCCATACCGCTGACCATGGTGCTGGACCAGCAGGGCAAGGTCGCGCACATCTGGCTGAAGGCAGTCACCGAGGGGGACCTCGACACCGTGATCGCCGACCTGGTCAAAGAGAGCTGACGTGCTGGTAGCCCTCGCGGCCGCGTCCGGCCCGACCCAGACCGTCGTGGACGGGCCGTTCGTCGTTGCCGCCGCCCTCGCGCTGGCCGCCGGGGTGGTGTCCTTCGCCTCGCCCTGTGTGATTCCGCTGGTGCCCGGCTACCTGTCGTATCTGGTCGGTCTGGTCGGTGCGGAGGGCGTCGATTCCCGGGACAGCGCCGGCGGGTCGACCAAGGTCGCCGGCGGGTCGACCAAGGTCGCCGGCCGGTCGACGAAGACAACAGTGCACGTCCGAAGTCGGGTGGTCGCCGCCGCGGCGCTGTTCGTCGCCGGTTTCACCCTGGTTTTCCTGGCCGAGCAGAGCCTGGTACTCGGCGTGGCACACACCCTCGCCGTCAATACCGAGTGGCTGATGCGCATCGGCGGAGTGGTGACCGTCCTGATGGGGCTGGCCATGCTCGGTCTGATCCGGCCGATGCAGTCCGAGAAGCGCATCCACTCACGTCCGACCGGCCGCGTGTTCGGCGCACTACTGCTGGGTGCGTTCTTCGGGCTCGGCTGGACCGTCTGCATCGGCCCCACGCTGGCCGGTGTCATCTCGCTGTCCGTGGCCACGGACTGGAACGGCTCGGCCTGGCGTGGTCTGTTCTTGGTGCTGTTCTACTGCGCCGGTCTCGGCGTGCCGTTCCTGTTGTTGGCCTTCGGTTTCGGCTGGGCCAGCACCGGGGTGGGATTTTTGCGCCGGCACTCGCGCACCATCCAGATCGTCGGCGCCACCATGCTGATCCTGGTCGGTTTGGCCATGGTCACCGGACTCTGGGGACACTTCATCGCCTGGCTGCAGGTCCAGTTCGCGGGATCCGGGACGGTGCTCTAGATGGCCACCCGCGACGTCACCCACCTATCGGGCGGGCTGTCGGCCGACGCTCCGGAGATCACCGGGCAGCCCGGCGGCAACGGTCCGGTCGATCCGCCCTACCGGCAGGGCCCGGTCCGGGGGGCGCTGGCATTCCTGCGCAACATCTGGCGCCAGCTCACCAGCATGCGCACGGCACTCGTGCTGCTGTTCCTGCTCGCCCTGGCCTCGCTTCCCGGTGCGTTGTTGCCGCAGTGGTCGCTGAACACGTCGAAGACGGCGCAGTACATCGTCGACCACGGTCGGTGGGGTGAGCTGCTGAACCACCTCGGGTTCTTCGAGGTGTTCGGGTCCCCCTGGTACGCGGCGATCTACCTGCTGCTGTTCACCTCACTGGTCGGCTGCCTGCTTCCTCGGACCTGGGATTTCGTCGGGCAGATCCGGATGAAGCCGGTCAGCACCCCGCGGAACCTCGCCCGCATGCCCCATCACGAGACGGTGCTGACCACCGGCACCCAGGAGGAGATCGCCGATCGCATCACCGCGGGGCTGCGCCGCTGGCGGTTGATCCGCAGAGTCGAGGCGGATGGGACCATCACCACGATCTCCGCCGAGAAGGGATTCCTGCGCGAGGTCGGCAACCTGATCTTTCACTTCTCCCTGCTCGGCCTGTTGGTCGCGATCGCCGTCGGCAAGCTGTTCGGCTACGAGGGCTCGGTGATCATCACCGCCGATGACGGAGCCTCATCGGCGTTCTGCTCGTCGACCCCGTCGAACTACGACAACTTCCGGCCTGGATTGATCGTCGACGGCACCGATCTCACCCCGTTCTGCATCAACGTCGACAAGTTTGCCGCCACCTACACCGGTACGGGTCAGGCCAGCACCTTCGTCGCGTCGCTCCGGTACCAGACCGGCGCCCAGCTCAACACCGACACCTGGAGTTCGCGGGCCCTCGAAGTCAATGACCCGTTGCGAATCCCCGGCGGACAGCGGCTCTATCTGCTGGGTCACGGATACGCGCCGTCGTTCACGGTGACCTACCCGGACGGCCAGACCCAGAGCGGCACCGAGCCTTTCCAACCCCAGGACTCGTCGTTCACCTCGCAGGGGGCGGTCAAGTTCGCCGATCCGCCCGGATACGTCGGCGACGCGGTGCGCTCGCATCAGCTCGCCATCGTCGGTCTCTTCGCACCTACCGCGCTGATCCATGGCGGGATCATGACCTCGACGTTCCCGGCTGCGGAGGCGCCCGGCGTGGCCATCCAGATCTATCGCGGAGATCTGGGCATGGAGACCGGGAAGGCCCAGTCCATCTTCGCCATCGACGCCGACCAGGTGGCCAACGGCAAGCTGGTCAAGCTGAATCGGGCGAATCTGGCGCCGGGGGAGTCGATGAAGCTCGACGACGGCACCAAGATCACCTTCACCGGTTACAAGGAATGGGTGTCCCTGCAGACCTCGTTCGACCCGGCCGAGGGCTGGGCGCTCGTCTTCGCGATTTCACTGCTGGTGGGATTGATGTCGTCGTTGGTCATCAAGCGGCGGCGGGTCTGGTTCCGGATAAGCCCATCGGGCGCCGGCGCCGAGGCAAACCAGCCATCGGATGTCATAACTGCACCGGCTGCTGCTGGCGGCGTGTCGGTGGCTACCCGTACCGTTGCCGTTGAAGATCGAATCAGGGTCGACATCGGTGGATTGGCCAGGACGGATCAGGCCGGTTACGGCGACGAATTCACGAAGCTGGTGGCACTCGTCGACGGCCGCCAGCAGTAGCGCACGGGCTCGGTTCACATGATCGGTTCTACTGAGAGGCAGCGATTCTGATGGCGGTCAACGAGCAGCTCGGCGACATCTCCTACCTGGGGTTCCAGGCTGCATTGGCCGGCTACATCGCCGCGCTGGTCTGCTTCGGCATCGAGTTCGCCTCCTCCCGGGGAGCCACCCCCACGGCCGCCGAAGCGGTGAGCATGCAACTCCGGACGGCGGCAGCCAAGGGCCGCACCACTGTGCTCGATCGGCCCGGTGTGGTCAACACCGGTGGTACGACCGGGATCGGCCAGATCGTCAAACCACCCAAGCCCGAGCGCAAACCGATGGCCGCGTTGTTCGGCCGGGCCGGCATGATCGTCGTGACCATCGGGTTCGTGGCCCAGCTGTTCTCGATCGTCACCAGGGGCATTGCCGCAGGTCGCGCGCCATGGGGCAACATGTACGAGTTCACTTCGATGATCTGCGCCGCCGCCGTCGCCGGGTTCCTGATCATCCGCTACCGGACGAAATCGCGGTCGATCGGTTTCTTCGTGATGATCCCGGTCGTGATCCTGATGTTCGTGGCCGGTACCAAGCTCTACACCCAGGTGGAGTCGCTCGTACCGGCCCTGCACTCCTACTGGCTGTTGATCCATGTGCTCGCGGTGTCGCTGTCGACCGGCGTGCTGATGGTGTCCGGCGTTGCCTCGGTGATGTACCTGCTGCGGGCCAGATACGAGCGCAAGATGCTGGCCGAACAGGCCTGGGCCAAGCAATCCGGCCACGAGCAACAGCTGGCCGCTGACACCGCCGGACCGTCGGCCGGTGGCTTCGTGCCACAGGCCTCGGTGGCGACCAGATCACGACTGGCCTCTCTGCCGTCCCTGGCCGTCCTGGACCGGGTGGCGTACCGCACCACCATCGTGGCGTTCCCCGTCTACACCTTCGCCGTCATCGCTGGGGCCATGTGGGCCGAGGTCGCCTGGGGTCGGTACTGGGGCTGGGATCCCAAGGAGACGTGTGCGTTCGTCAGTTGGGTTTTTTACGCGGCGTACCTGCACGCCAGGGCCACGGCCGGCTGGCGCGGCACCAGGGCCGCGTGGATCTCGGTGCTCGGGTTCGTGTCGGTGCTGTTCAACCTGTTCGTGATCAACATGGTCGTGTCCGGCCTGCACTCCTACGCCGGTTTGAACTAGTCGGGACGAGGCGGCCGGAGGCACCTGCACTCCGGCTGCGGTGCGAGCGGGCAGATCAGCTGCTCTTGTCCTCGCCGCGCAGTTTGCGGTCGATCTCACGGAGGAATTCAGGGTCGTCATCCGGCGCTACGGACCTCGTCCGCGGCCGCGCGGGCCGGCTGGGTCGCGCCTGCGGAGTTTGCGCCGACTCGTCGCCCTGTGACGCAGCGCCGATCCCACGCCAAGCGAGCGCGATGACCAGAACGGTGACTGCGATTGCGATGAGCATGTACATCCGGCACCTCCTTTGTCTGGTTCCACAGTACGCATACCCAGGTCGAATCGCCTCGCGGCGCCGAATGGTTGCCGAGTCGCAACAAGTGATCTCGCTGAACGGGCCCCGAACCCCCGAACGCCCCCCGTCGCCCACCCCGGAGGGTGTGCGACGAAGGGCGTCGGATGCATTGCGCGACCGACGTTCTCGTCGGTCGGCGGGGTCAGGCCGTGTGGCGTGCGGCTTCCACGGTCAGGTCGGCCAGCAGCACGCTGACCTCCGACTCACGGAACCGGCGATGGCCACCCGGTGTGCGGATGGAGCCGATTCTCCCGGCCGATGCCCACCTGGTGACCGTCTTCGGGTCGACCCGGAACATCAATGCAACTTCACCTGGCGTGAGTAGTCGTTCCGACTTCTCCATGGCAACGTGCCCTCCTGTCTCTCAGGCCCCGACTGGCCTCGTGCGCCGAACTGGCGTATGCCCATTGTGCCCCATTCATGCCCTTCGTTCGAGTTGTCACATGAACGTAATATGAGTCTTAGTCGTGAATGTCTGGAAAGGGTCTTTCCCGAACTGCTCCGCCAAACGAGTGGAAGTGACTGGCAGACCGAGCCCACGAGCGACGATTCCACTCGCGAACTGGGCAAATCGACCTCCGCCCGCCACCGAAGAGATAGATAGGCTGGTATCCAGCCGGTGAGCAACCGCAGAAGGTAACAGATAGGTCACGACTCGCGGAGCAGTGCACGCCTACCCCGGGGCCTCGGAGACAAAACATCTGATGGCTCTTTCTTTCCCTTGATTTTGTCCCGTAGCGATGGGGCTTCGACGGTGGTGGTCAACCGTTACGGTGGAGCCCACACGGACCGCCCGACGGGCAGGTTCGCCGGCCGCGTGCGGGAGGTCTCGAATGGATCTGGTGGACCGGCAGCTGATCGACGCCCTCCGTGCCGATGGTCGGGCCAGTTACGCGGAGTTGGCCAGATTGGTCGGCCTGTCGTCCTCGGCCGTTCACGAACGCGTCGGCAAGCTCGAATCGTCGGGCGTCATCACCGCCTACCGCGCGGTGGTCTCTCCCCGGGCCGTCGGCGTCGGGGTCACGGCACTGGTGGGGATCGCGCCGGGCGAGAACGGACGGGACGAGGTGATCGCGTCCGCACTCGAAGCCATGCCGGAAGTGGAGAGTTGCTACTCGGTCGCCGGTGACGACGCCTTCACCGTCATCCTGCGGATCGCCAGCGTCGACGAGTTGCACACCTGCCTCGGCCGGCTGCGTGCCATCGATGGCGTGGCCAGGACCACCACAACGGTCGTGCTGGCCACCAGATTCGAGGGCCGACCGGCCTCGGTGGTTGATCGAGCGGGAGCCGGCACCACGGATTGACGCTTATCCTCGTCGAGTGGACAGCGCACCAGATCCAGCAGCGGAATACCCGGCGCCGGACGACTCTTCGTCGGCCGCCGGTCCGGTCGCATCGGCTTCGGTCGATGCCGTCCCAACCGAGCCCGGACTTGCCGGACCGCTGCAGGCATCAGAACCTGCGCCGGCCCTTGGAAAATGGCTGGCCATCTATTCGCTGCTGCGGATCGGGCTGCTGGTGGTGTTGGCCGCCGGCCTGTCGCTACTGATGCCGCTCATCCTCGCCTTGCTGTTCGCCATCGTGTTGGCGCTGCCGTTGTCCTGGGTGCTGTTCTCGGGTCCCCGTCGCCGGGTCAACGCGGCGATGGAGGTGAAGACGGCTCATCGCCGCGCGGAGCGCGACCGACTGCGCTCGGCGCTCAACGGCCAAGAACAGCAGTGACCGGTTGGGTGGGGCCGCGATCGCAGACCTCGGACCGGTCAGACCCGGTCGGCCGGGCCTGGGTCGCCCAGGCCGTCCGGAAGATCGAGGCAGACGCACAGCGGAGCGCGGACACCCACCTGATCCGCTTTCCGCTGCCGGAAGGACTGGGTGTCGACCTCTATCTGAAGGACGAATCGACCCATGTCACCGGCTCTCTCAAGCACCGGTTGGCCAGATCGCTGTTCCTGTATGCGCTCTGCAACGGGTGGCTGGTCGAGGGCGCCACGGTGGTGGAGAGTTCCTCCGGCTCGACGGCCGTCTCGGAGGCCTACTTCGCCCGGCTGATCGGGGTGCCCTTCGTCGCGGTGATGCCGGCGCGGACGTCGCGGGAGAAGATCGCGCTCATCGAACGGCAGGGCGGCCGCTGCCATCTCGTCGACGATCCGTCCACCATCTACGACGTTTCCAGGCAGCTTGCCGCCGACCTGGGCGGTCACTACATGGATCAGTTCACCCACGCCGAACGGGCCACCGACTGGCGGGGCAACAACAACATCGCCGAGTCAATTTTTGCCCAGCTCAGTCTCGAGCCGCACCCGATCCCGGAATGGATCGTCATCGCCGCCGGCACCGGGGGCACCAGCGCGACCATCGGCAGGTTTGTCCGCTACCGCGGCCATGCCACCCGACTGTGTGTGCCCGATCCGGAGAACTCCGCGTTCTTCCACGCCTGGTGCGCATCGGACCCCGGGCATCGCGCGGCCGGGTCACGGATCGAGGGCATCGGCCGGCCGCGCGTCGAGCCGTCGTTCGTCGGGCAGGTGATCGACCGGATGGTCACCGTTCCGGACGCCTGTTCGGTGGCGGCCATGCGTGGTGTCGAGGAGGTACTGGGTCGCAAGGTCGGCCCGTCGACCGGGACCAACCTGTGGGCGGCCTTCGGTCTGGTCGACGAAATGGTCAGGGCCGGACGGACCGGCTCGGTGGTCGCCCTGCTGTGCGACGGTGGGGAGCGGTACCGCGCCACCTACTACAACGACGCCTGGGTCGCCGAACAGGGCTGGGACTTACGAGAACCGCGGGCCGCTGTCCAAGCGTTCCTCGACTCCGGGCTGTGGTCGGACCGTCCTTAGCCGCAGCGGCTTTGGAGCCGGCGTCACGGTAGCCGCCGTGCCCGCCGGAACCCGTCAGCGGACGGCCAGGATCCGGGAGCGCAACCAGTCGAGCACGTTGTTCCGGTCGCCGATCAGGTGCCGGGTCATCAGGATGTGATCCGGCGCCAACTGCCAGGCATGTTCGGTCTCGACCGGAATCACGGTCAGCCGCAGCCGGAACGGCTTCGAGCCCCAGAGTCGCCCCGCCTCCCGGGCGAGTTCCTCCAGGCCGTCCTTGGGCGCCGAGTGCGCCCGCTTCACCCGCGGATCGCTCGAGATCGAATCCGCCCACAGGTTGGCCCGCTCGTGATAATGCTGCAGCAGGATGCGCAGCGACGGAGTGCTGGCGAACGCAGCGAAACGAGGCGGACGAAGATCGTCGGCGGCGGCCGGACCAACGGCCAGCGCGTGCCGCCACCAGCGGGCCCATTCGTGCGCGGTCTGCTCGCGGTCCAGCGATCCGGCGAACGGATCCGAGGTGGTGATCAGCCCGGTCGACGGTCGCGGCGCCCAGGCCGGCCAGATGTTCGAAGGTGGATCCAGCACCGGAATCTCCGGAACCGTCATCTCGGCCAGGCCGGCGGCCTCCCGGATGTAGAGCGCGATGACCAGAGTTGACGGCTCGTCGACGGAGATCTGACAGGTCTCCGAACCGGCGATGTACATAACGGACATGGTCCACCGCGACGCGTCCTTTTGCACGCAAGATGCAAACCCGCCGCGCGAATGTGACCGTCGACTACCGTTCCAGCACCAGACCGACGGTCAGCAGCACGGCGTAGACGAACTCCAGGCGGCCGATGGCGCCGAGGGTCCTGATCAGCAAGGGGCCCTTGTCCCCGCGCAGCACCTGGCGGATCGGCGGGACGGCCAGGGGCGCACTGACCAGCGCCAACAGGCACCACGGGTGCCGGATGCTGATCACCAGGACGGCCAGGTACGCGCCGGCGATCGTCAGCACCAGGACCAGTCGGGCCAATCGATCGCCCAGTAGGACGGCCAAGGTCCGTTTGCCGGACAGCCCGTCGGTGGCGACGTCCCGCAGGTTGTTCACCATCAGCAGCGCACAGGCCAGCAGGCCGATGCCGATCGCGGCGACGACCGCGGTGAAGGTGATCCGCTCGCTGTTCACGTAGCACGTGCCGAGGACGGCCATCAGCCCGAAGAAGACGAATACGAAGATCTCGCCGTACCCGGCGTAGCCGTAGGGCTTGGGACCGCCGGTGTAGAACCAGGCCGCCGCGACCGCGGCGATGCCGAACGGCAGCAGCCACCAAGTGGTGACGGCGGCCAGCACAAGACCGGCTATGCCGGCCAGGGCAAAGCAGCCGAACGCGGCCAGCTTGACCTGGGACGGCTTCGCCGCACCCGAACCGACCAGCCGCATCGGGCCGACCCGCACCTCGTCGGTACCGCGGATGCCGTCCGAGTAATCGTTGGCGTAGTTGACCCCGACCTGGAGCGCCAGCGACACGACGAGGGCGAGCAGCGTCTTCCACCAGGAGAAGAAATCGATCGCGGCGGCCGCACCTGCGCCCACGAGAACCGGCGCGACGGCGGCCGGGAGGGTGCGGGGCCGGGACGCGGAAAGCCACTGATTTGCTGTTGCCACGTGGATGAACCCTAATGGGGTGGATCGGTGATGGATGCCAGTTGGCCGGCGGCCAGGGCGGCAGCGATCCGGTCGGGCTTTCCCGGGCCGCGCAGTGGCAGCCGAGCGAGGATCGTGAGCGATCGCGGTTGCAGGGCAGTCGCGATTCCGGCTGTCGTGCAGGCCGCGCGCAGATCCTCCAGCCGCGGTGGCTCTCTCGGGTCCGCGGGTACCACCACGGCAGTCACCCGGTGCCCCCATTCGGGGTCGGCCAGCCCGACGACCACCACCTCGGACACGGTGGCCAACTGGACGATCGCCGCCTCCAACTGGGTGGGTGTGATCTTCAATCCACCGCTGATGATGACGTCGTCGATGCGGCCCAGGATGCGCAACCGGCCGGCGGTCCACTCGCCGACGTCGTCGGTGAGAAAAGTGCCGGTTCCCGCTCCGTGGTCGACGTCGCGCTCGAACGCCGGATGGTCGGGCAGGTTGCGGTATCCGCGGCCGACCACCGGGCCGCTCAGCCGGATCCTTCCGTCGAAGTCCAGATGCGCGTCGACGCCGTCGAGCGGGACTCCGTCGTAGACGCAGCCGCCGCACGTCTCGCTCATGCCGTAGGTGGTGACTACCTTGATGCCGCGGCGGCCGGCCTGCTCCAACAGCGGCGCCGGGGTGGCCGAGCCGCCGACGAGCACCGCGGTGAAGGTGGCGAGGGCAGCTGTGGCGGAGTCGTGCTGCAGCACCCGATGCAACTGGGTGGGCACCAGCGACACGTATCGCGGACCTTGAGGAAGTTCGTCCGTCGCCGCTACGAAATGCTCCGCGGTGAACGGCCGGCCGGTGTCCATGATGTGCGGGCGGGATCCGGCCGCCATCGACCGCAGCAGTACCTGCAGACCGGCGATGTGGTGGGCCGGGAGGGCGAGCAGCCAATGGCCGTCGGGACCAAGTCGGGCCTGGGTGGCGGATGCCGACGCGGCGAGCGCCGAGCGGGGCAGCAGCGTGCCCTTGGGGTTTCCGGTGGATCCGGAGGTGGCGATCACGATCGCCGTCGGATCCGCGGGGTCGTCCTCGACCCGCGAAAGCGCGGAACCCGGCGCGAACGCCGCGGTGAGCAGGGCGATCTGAGCGGTGTCGCCGGCGGCGACCGGTGCAAGCGCCGGTCCAACGCCCGACAACGCCGCCTCTATCCGCGGTAGCAGCGAGAGCAGTGCGGGACCGGTCGGCATCTCCAGCAGCTCGACGGTGCGTCTGGTCAACTGGTCATCGGCCGGCGGCTAGAAGGCCCACGGGTACGGGGAGAAATCCGCGGGGCGCTTCTGCAGGAACGAGTCCCGGCCCTCGACGGCTTCGTCGGTGCCATAGGCCAACCGGGTCGCCTCGCCGGCGAACAGCTGCTGCCCGACCAGTCCGTCATCGGGCAGGTTGAAGGCGTACTTCAACATGCGTTGCGCGGTGGGGGACTTGCCATTGATTTCTCGCGCCCATTGCAGCGCAACAGCTTCCAGTTCGGCGTGCGGGACAACGTCATTGACGGCGCCCATCTGGTGCATCTGGGCGGCGCTGTACTCGCGGCCCAGGAAGAAGATCTCCCGGGCGAATTTCTGTCCCACCATCTTGGCCAGGTAGGCCGATCCGTACCCGGCGTCGAAGCTGCCGACGTCGGCGTCCGTCTGTTTGAACCTGGCGTGTTCGGCGCTGGCCAGGGTCAGATCACAGGTGACGTGCAGCGAATGGCCACCACCGGCCGCCCATCCGGGGACGACGGCGATGACGATCTTCGGCATGAATCGAATCAGCCGCTGGACTTCCAGGATGTGCAACCGCCCGGCCCGGCCCGGCTCGATGGAATCCGGCCCGTCGTCGGCACCCTGGGTGCCGTCGGTGTACTGATAGCCGTCCCGCCCGCGGATCCGCTGATCACCGCCCGAGCAGAAGGCCCAGCCGCCGTCCTTGGCCGACGGACCGTTTCCGGTCAGCAGGACGCAGCCCACCTTGCTCGTCATCCGGGCGTGGTCGAGCGCTCGGTACAGCTCGTCGACCGTGTGCGGCCGGAAGGCGTTGCGGACTTCCGGCCGATCGAACGCGATGCGCACGGTGGGCAGGTCGACGGTGCTGCCATCCGGGGCGGTTTCGATGTGCCGGTGGTAGGTGATGTCGGTGAGCTCTTCGAACCCGTGCCCGCGGACGGGGCGCCACACCTGTGGATCGAAGATCTCGCTGACGATGGGAGCTGCCATGTCGGCCACCTTACGGGCGCCCGCCGGAACCCCTGCGCCCGATCTTGACCGGACCCGAACACGGTGTACACCGGGCCCGATCGGCGGGCAGGGATACTGCAGGCGGGGTGGCGTCCGGCTGATCCCGGGCGGCGACCAGCCTCAGGAGAGGAGCGTGGATGAGCACACCGGGCAGCGGCCTGGCCCGTGGTCTGGTGCTCGTCGTCGAGGACGAGAGCACCATCGCAGACGTGATGCGTCGCTACCTGGTGGCAGCCGGCTTCTCCGTCCAGACCACCGGCCGCGGCCACGACGCGAAGGCCATCATCCGGCGGGATCGCCCGGTCGCTGTGGTGATGGATATCGGCCTGCCTGACATCGACGGGCTCACGGTCTGCCAGCAGTTGCGCGCCGAAGGCGATTGGACGCCGATCCTGTTCGTCACGGCGCGGGACGAGGATGTCGACCGCATTCTGGGGCTGGAACTCGGTGGGGACGACTACCTGGTCAAGCCGTTCAATCCGCGGGAGCTGGTGGCCAGAGTTCGCACCGTGCTGAGGCGGGCCGGCGCCGCGGCGGTGAGCGGGTCACCGGTGCTGGTGGCCGGCCGGCTGCGCGCCGACACCGCGCAGCGACGGGTCTGGGTCGATGCCCAGGAGATCGCGCTCACCGCAACCGAATTCGACCTGTTGATCCATCTGATGAAACATCCGGAGCGGGTCTTCGACCGGCAGAGCCTGCTCAGTTCGGTGTGGGGCTACGCGGCCGCGTCCGGACTCCGCACGGTCGACGTGCACATCGCCGCGCTGCGGTCGAAACTTGGTGAGGCCAGCCCGATCCGGACGGTGCGGGGGGTCGGGTATGCCGTCGAAGCCGGCTGATCCCGCACGGCGTACCTCGCTGGCGTTTCGGATAACCCTGCTGGTCGTCTGCGTAGCCGTGACCGTGGCACTGATCGCCGGCGTGGTCGGCGCCGCGATGATCCGCAACGCCGCATTGGATGTGACCAGGACCTACCTGTCGAACCAGGCTGATGTGATCCAGGACCAGATCACCGGCGAGGATCCCGGGTACCGCATCGGTCTGGTCAAGCTCGGACAGGTTTTCGCGAAGCAGGGCATCTCGGTGGTGACCGTCGGGAAGAACGGGCGCGTCTCCGGCGCCGATGCCGCGGCGGTGCAGCTCGCCACCGCGGCCGGGGTGGCGCACCTGTCCGACGGTGAGTCCATGTCGCGCACGTTGACGGTGGCCGGCCACACCGAACTGCTGGAGGCCAGGGGCGCCGCAGATCGGGGCTTTGCCCTGGTGGCCTCGGCCGATATCGGGGCCGGGACGAAGAAATCGTTGCAGCGCAGGGTGTTGCTGGCGTTGGCCATCGGGTTGGTGGCGGCGGTGATCGGCGGATTGGTGATCGCCCGGTTGGTGACCCGTCCGCTGCGCCGTACCGCGGAAACAGCGCGGGCCATGGGAGCGGGATCTCGGCAGACCCGGGCACCGGTGGCCGGTCCCAGCGAAGTGGCCGATGTTGCCACCGCGGTTAACGAGCTGGCAGATGCGTTGCAGCACAGCGAACTTCGGCAGCGCGAGTTTCTTACGTCAGTATCCCACGAACTGCGCACGCCGTTGGCCGCGATCAGCGGGCAGGCGCAGGCCCTCAGCGACGGCATCGTCGACGCCGACGAGGTGCCTGCGGTGGGGCGCACCATCATCGCCGAATCGGCTCGGCTGGAGCGGTTGGTGTTCGATCTGCTCGACCTGGCCCGGCTCGGCGCGGATTCGTTCCGGCTGGAAGGGGGGCCGTGCGACGTGACCGCGCTGGTCCGGGACATGGCCGTGGTGTGGCAGGTGCGCTGCGACCAGCGCGGGGTCCGCCTGATCATCCAGCTCCCCACCGGCCCGGTGGTCATCGTCACCGACGCCCGCCGCCTTCGGCAGGTGCTCGACGGGCTGGCGGAGAACGCGCTTCGCCTGCTGCCGCCCGGTGCCCCGCTGGTCCTGGCCCTGCGAGCCGAGCAGCGCACCGTGATCCTCGAGATACGCGACGGTGGTCCGGGCTTGGCCCCTGAGGACTACCCGGTGGCGTTCGAACAGGGCGTCCTGTACGAGCGGTATCGCGCTCGACGTCCGACCGGGGCGGGCCTTGGGCTGGCCCTGGCCCACAGCCTGATCGTCAGGATGGGTGGCAGTATTGCCGCCGCTCCGGCGCCAGAGGGCGGCGTGTGCATGACCATCGAGCTGCCGTTCGACGTTTCGCCGGCGGACGGGGCGCCGGGCGGTGTACGGCGCTGATGAACCTGTGCTGCCCTAGTGGAACTGAGGGATGATCAGATAGAGGCCGTAGAGCAGGATCAGCCCGGCCACGCCGATGCAGAGATAGCCGGCGATCTTGGCCGACACGGCCGACGAGCCGGCTGCGGTCCGGTTCTCCGCCGTCACCAGGGCCGAGATGCCGGTGGCGACGACACCCACGACGACCAGCGTGACGGCGACGGTCACCGCGGCGACGACACCGAGTGAGGCCCAGTCGATCTTCATGCTGCGGTGACCCCCTCGGTGGGTACCGCGCTCGGCGTCGGTTCCGCGGTGAGTGAGACCTCGTCAGAGGCTAGAACGTTGTCGCTGGTGACCGGGGCCCGGCGCGAGATCACCCAGATCGCCGACGCGCACACGATCAGGGCCACGCCGACGAGAATGGTGCCGAAGGTTCCGCGTTCGGCGACGTAGGCCGCGAGGCCGCCGACCAGAGCGGCGGCCGGCAGGGTGAGAGCCCAGGCGTAGACCATCTTTCGCGCCGTTCCCCATTTGACGACGGCCAGCTTCTTACCGAGTCCGGACCCGACGATGGAGCCGGAGCAGACCTGCGTGGTGGACAACGCAAAGCCGAGGTGGGAGGACGCCAGGATGGCCACTCCGGATGCCGTCTCGGCTGCGAAGCCCTGGGGGGCATGGACGTCGACGATGCCCTTGCCCATCGTCCGCATGATGCGCCAGCCGCCCGAGTACGTGCCCAGTCCCATCGCGAGACCGGCCGAAAGAATGACCCACGTTTCCGGGCCGGAGCCGGCCGCCTGGTAGCCGGCGGTGATCAGCACGAGGGTGATCACCCCCATCGTCTTCTGGCCGTCCGAAGTGCCGTGTGCCAGAGCAACAAGTGACGACGAAAGGGTCTGGCCGTGTCGAAACCCCCTCGCGCCGGCTCCACTCTCCGGCTTGCGGACCAGCTTGTAGGCCAGGTAGGTGGCGCCGGCCGCTGCGGCACCGGCCACCACCGGCGCCATCAGTGCCGGGAGGACGACCTTGGACAGCACCACCGAAAGGTTGACCGCCGATGTGCCCGCGCCGACCAGCACGGCGCCGATCAGGCCGCCGAACAGAGCATGCGACGAACTGGACGGAAGACCGAACAGCCAGGTGGTCAGGTTCCACAGGATGGCGCCGACCAGTCCGGCAAAGATCATCAATGGGGTGACTTTTGCATCGACGACGATCCCACCCGAGATCGTCTTCGCAACCTCGGTCGACAGCAGCGCGCCGACCACGTTGAGCACGGCGGCAATCAGGACTGCCACTTTGGGCCGTAAGGCGCCGGTGGCGACCGAGGTAGCCATGGCGTTGGCGCTGTCGTGGAAACCGTTGGTGAAGTCGAAAGCGAGCGCAGTAATGACTACCACCACTACCAGGAACATCGTCGTGTCCATGAAATCTCGTTCCCGTGTCGGTAGAGCTCCGCCCCGTCAGAGCTGGGGCGAACGGTGGTGATTGGCACCCTACTAAGGGCACATGGGTGAACGATAGGGGTGTTGGGTGAACGACGAGTGAACTGGGGGGTAATGGGGAAGGGATTGGACGACGAACGTCGACCCGTTCCGCAGGACGGCGGGCAGCTCACTGTGCGTCTGCAGTCGGCTACAGCCTGCTGAACTCAGGGCTGATCACGACACCACCGGCCTGGATGAACACAGTCTCGTCAACCTCCTGGCCACCGGACACATCTAGACCACCCACGACGATGCGCTGCCTGTGGAAGGCTGGCCCGATGATTGAGGTGCTCAGCCGGCGTGCGCTCAATCGTGCGCTTCTGGCCAGGCAGCTTCTGCTCGAACGCAGTCCGCTGAGCCCGCTGGCCGCCATCGAGCACCTCGTCGGAATGCAGGCACAGCTGCCGACGCCGCCGTACTTCGGGCTGTGGACGAGGCTGGCCGGATTCGACCCCGCCGAACTGTCGCAACTCTTCCTCGACCGCCGTGTCGTGCGACTGGCCATGATGCGGTCCACCGTGCATCTGGTGAGTTCCCGCGATTGCCTCGTCCTGCGTTCGGCGCTGCAACCTGCTGTCGGGCGCGGCCTGACACCAGGCAGCCCGTATGGCAAGGCCTTGAAGGGCGTCGACCTCACCGAACTCGCTGAGCTCGGCCGGGCCGCCATCGAGAGAAGCCCGATGAGCGGCAATGAGATTGGCGCCGAACTGGAGCAGCGCTGGCCCGGGGTCGACCGAACCGCTCTGGCGTTCGCCGTGCGCGCGCTGGTCCCGTCCGTGCAAGTTCCGCCGCGCGGTACCTGGGGTGGCGTGGGCCAGTCGCGATGCACCAGCGCCGAGTCCTGGCTCGGCGCGCCGCTGCGTGAACCGAACCTTGTCGACCTCGTGCGGCGGTACCTGGCCGGCTATGGACCGGCCAGCGTCCGGGATGCACAGGCCTGGTCCGGTTTGACTGGCCTGAGCAGCGTCTTCGATGCCCTGCGACCGGAGTTGCAGACCTTTCGAGATGAGCAGGACGTGGAACTCTTCGACGTCCCCGACGCTCCACGCCCCGCCGCCGACCTGCCGGTGCCCGTCCGGTTCCTGCCCGACTTCGACGCAATTCTGCTGTCCCACTTCGATCGGGCACGAATCTTCGAGCCGGAGCACCGCACCCTCATCTTCTCGAACAACGGCATCATTCGCGCCTCCGTGCTGGTGGACGGTTTCGTCCGGGCACTGTGGAAAGTCGAAACAAGCAAGAACGCCGCCACTGTCGCGGTCACGCCACTCCCGGCAGGTACGAGCCGGCCGCTCACCAAACGTGATCAGTCGGGCATCGCCCGAGAGGCACGACTGTTGCTGGCATTCTCGAACCCCGGCCTGAGTCACAAGGTCCGTTTCGTGGGCGTTTGACCGCTCGAGCGCGGCAGTTGTCCAGGATCACCGGTCGACGGGCAGGATCTTGGTTGTGGACCATCGCGCACTCTTCTCGACCGCTCTTGTGTTCGCCATCCCGCTGCACGATCGTTTTCGGGGAATCACCGTTCGCGAGGGCATTCTGCTCCATGGTCCGGCGGGCTGGGCGGAGTTCGCGCCCTTCCGCGACTACGGCGATGCCGACTGCGTGCCCTGGCTGCAGGCCGCTGTCGAATCAGCCGAAAGCCCATGGCCGGCTGCCGTTCGACCGTCGATCGAGATCAACACCACGGTTCCGGTTGTGACGCCGGCGCGGGCCGGCCGGTTGGTGGCCGAGTCCGGATGCCGGACCGCGAAGGTCAAGGTGGGCGGTCTCGACGGCAGCGTTGCCTCCACCGGCGGGCACCAGAACAGCCTGCATGACGACGCCGAACGGCTGGCGGCCGTCCGGGCCGCCCTCGGCCCGGCCGGCAAGATCCGGATCGACGCCAACGCCGGGTGGAGCGTTGCTCAAGCGCTGCAGGCGATCCCGGTGCTCGACGAGGCCGCAGGCGGACTGGAGTACGCCGAGCAGCCGTGCGCCTCCATCGAGGATATGGCGACGGTCCGGAGGCGTGTCACCGTCCCGATCGCGGCAGACGAGTCGATCCGGCGGGCCCAGGATCCGATGCGCGTCGCGCTGGCCGGCGCCGCCGACATCGCGGTGATCAAGGTGGCGCCGCTGGGTGGCGTGCGGCGGGCGCTCCGGATCGCCGAAGTGACCGGACTTCCGATCGTGGTGTCGTCAGCGGTCGATAGCGCGATCGGGCTGGCCGCTGGACTCGCGCTGGCCGGCGCCCTGCCGACCTTGGACCATGCCTGCGGGCTGGGCACGGCCACGCTGCTGGCCGCCGACGTCACCGCCGATAGCCCGCGCCCCGTTGCGGGTCGACTAGCGGTGCCCAGCCGTGCCCCGGAACCCGACATGTTCGCCGAATGTGCGGCCGACCGCGCCACCACCGACTACTGGCTGGCGCGGCTGAACAGGGTCGCCGCACTGCTGAACGGGCCTGGGATGATGGCCCGGTGAACCCTTCGACCGCGCTGGCTCGGGTGCTGGTCGATGAATTGATCGCCGGTGGCATCACCGATGCCGTGCTCGCGCCCGGCTCCCGAAACTCGCCGCTGTCCATCGCCCTGTTCGATGCCGATTCGGCCGGTCGCCTCCGGCTGCACGTCCGCATCGACGAGCGGACCGCCGGATTCCTCGCGGTCGGGCTGGCTCGCAGCACCGGTCGGCCGGCAGTGGTGGTGACGACGTCGGGGACCGCGGTGGCGAACCTGCATCCGGCGGTGTTGGAGTCCCATCACGGCGGCGTCCCGCTGCTGGTGCTGTCCGCCGACCGCCCGCCGGCGCTGCGCGACGTCGGGGCGAACCAAGTCATCGACCAACGCAGTGTTTTCGGCTCGGCGCTGCGCTTCTGGCACGAGTTCGGCGTCGCCGCTGAGCGGTCCGGCCAGAACGCGGTCTGGAGGTCGATGGTCTGCCGGGCCCTGGCTCACACCCTCGGCGCCGGAACGGGTTTTCCCGGACCGGTCCAACTGAACCTGCCGTTGGTCGAGCCGCTCCTACCGGACGGCGAGCTGTCCTGGCCGGAGGCGCTGGACGGCCGAGCGGACAGGACCGGTCGGGCCGCCAGCTGGACGGCTGTCGATACCGCCGCGCCCGACGAGGTGCTCGCCGGCGCCGATGGCACGGCCGTTCCGGCGACGTCGATGATTCCGGCCCCCGCCGACGGCGAACGGGTGCTGTACGTCGGTGACCTGACCCACCCGGCGGCCGGTCCGCTGGCCGCCCTGGGACATGTGGTCATCTCGGAGGCTGGTGGTGCCGCCGGTTCGGCGGTGGTGTCGGCCGGCCTGCACCTGCTCGCGGTGCCCGGGTTCCTGGAGCCGGCGCTGCCGGACCGGGTCGTCGTGCTCGGCCGCCCGACACTGTTCCGGCAGATCTCCGCCCTGCTCGCCGACTCGATGATCGAGGTCGATGTGTTGGCCTCTCCGTTCAGCTACGCCGACCCGACCGGCAAGGCCAGGCGCGTAGCCCCGGTGCTGGCACCGTTGACGGGCCCGGGTGACACCGATTTCGTCCGGGTCTGGCGGAACGCGCAAAGTGTTGCGGCAGAGCAGGTTCGGGTTGTTGTCGAGCAGATGGACATCGGCTGCTCGCCCAGGCTCGCCGCCGCGCTGGTGGCGGCCATGCCGGACGGAGCCACCCTGGTCCTGGGGTCGTCCCAGCCGCCCCGCGACGTTGGCTTGGCCGCGGCCCCCCGGGACGGCCTGCGACTGATCGCGAATCGCGGTGTGGCCGGCATCGACGGCACAATTTCCACCGCTGTCGGTGCCGCGCTCGGCGCCTCGCCCGACGGTCCGACGGTGGCGCTGATGGGTGACCTGACCTTTCTGCACGACATGACCGGGCTGGTGATCGGCCCGCACGAGCCCTGTCCTGATCTCACCATCGTGGTCTCGAACAATGGTGGCGGCGGTATCTTTCACACGCTCGAGCCGGGGGAACCCCTGCACGCCAGTGCTTTCGAACGTGTCTTCGGCACCCCGCACGATGTACAGCTGGCCGGATTGGCGCAAGCCGCTGGGTGGGAACACATCCTGGTGTCCAGTGACGACGAGGTCCCGGCAGCGTTGGCGGATCCGTCGGGCATCCGCATTGTCGAGGTGCCCACCGGCCGCACGGATCTCCGCGAACTGCACGCCCGCATCCGGACGGCTGTGTCCCGGGCGGTGCGCGGTTAGCGTCTGCGACTGGTGGCGTCGGCCGATCAGCGGGCTGATCAGCGTTGGGCTTCGAGGGCGTCCCGGATCGGGATCATCTTGATCTGCGCTTCGCGCGCCTCGGCATCGGCATCGGAACCGGCCACGATGCCGCAGCCGGCGATCATCCGCACCGTGTGACCCGAGATCGAAGCGCACCGGAGCGCGATGGCGAACTCGCCGTCACCGGAGGCGGAGAGCCAGCCGACGGGAGCGGCGTAGCGGCCGCGCGGGGCGGGTTCCAACTCGCGAATGACTTGGCGCGCAATATGTGTCGGTGTCCCGCCGACGGCGGCCGTCGGATGCAGCAGAGCGGCCAGTTCGAGGGCGCTCGGACCATCCGCAGCGAGCGTGCCGCTGATATCCGTGGCCAGGTGGGTCAGATTGGCCAACTGCAGCGGATGCGGACTGCTGGGGACATCCAGGTCGGAGACCAGGCCACGCAGTGTCCTGGCTACTGATTCCACCGCGAAGGCGTGCTCGGCCAGATCTTTCTGGCTCACCATCAGGTCGGCCGCGACGTGGTCGCCGGCATGTTCGGCCCAGGCCGTGCCGGCCAGCACTCGAGAGGTGATCATGCCGTCGACGCGCCGGATCAGCGTCTCCGGGCTGGCTCCGACGAGCCCGCCGACCGCGTACGTCCAACAACTCGGATACGCAGCCGACAGTTCGCGTAGTAGGTACCGCTCGTCCACCTCGTGCTCCGTGGTGGCCTCCAGATCGTGGGCCAGCACCACCTTGTCCAGCTCGCCGGCGGCGATCCGGGCGGTGGCTTCGTTGACGGCCGAGGTGAAGCCGGCAACGGACAGCCCGGCATCGGCATAGGTGACCCGGCCCGGCGCCTGCACCGGGACCGGATCGGACAGGCCTGGATCACCGATCTTGGTGACGAAGCCGACGCCGTCGCGAACCCCGATGACCACCGCCGGCACGACGGCCACGGAGATGTCGGTGTCGTCAAAACCCAGCGAGACGAAGGCGATCGGCCCGCTACCGGGCAACGCGACGTCGTCCTGGATGTGCAGTTCGGCCACCACCGCCTCGAACCAGGTTCTGATCTGTGCAGCCGCGTCCGGACCTACGGCGGTCATCCGCGCGTGTTCTCCCCAGCCGACCAGACCTTCGCTCTCCTGCAGGAAAGCCAACGCGTCATGTGGCGATGGAACCGCTGCGATCAGATCGACCGGCGCCGGAAGCAGGCGCGTGACGACCCGGACCTGTGGTGGGGCAGACGGGGAGGCGGACACGATGCACCAGGGTAGACCGACCTGAACGACGAACGCAGCGCTGAGACCGGGACCACTGGCGGCACTTAGACTCGGCCGGTGTCCGACGACGTCTCTGGGCCGGTCAGCCCGGCCGACAGCGCCGAACTCCGTCCGGCGTCAGGCTGGATCGGTCGCCGCCCGCGGGTGCCCGGGGCCGGGTGGCTGCTGGCCTCCCGAGTCGTCCTGGCCGTGGTGGGGGCGATCGTCTTGATGGTCGTCGCCCTGGCCGTGGGAATGCGGCTGGGTGACCGTCAGATAGAGCGTCATCTGGGGACCGCGACCGCCACGGTGCTGTCGATCTCCCCGCTGCGGACCGGCATCGAGTTCGTCGACGGGGCGGGCGTGAGCGTACGGCCACCCGATGGGGTCCTCTATCCGGGTCTGCTGTCGGTCGGCCAGCAGTTCAAGATCGAGTACTCGACACTGGACCCGTCGGTGGTGCGGGTGGCCGGCCGGACCGCGGCGGTCGGGAACATCTCGTTGGGCGCGACCCTGCTCGTCACCGCGCTGGTCGGTCTGGTCGCGGTCGGGTGGCTCCGCCGCCGGTTCAGTCGTGCTCGGCAACCAACTCGATGACCTGATCGACCACCTCGGGCGCTGCGACGATCAATCCGTCCAGGGGCAGCACCCCTGGCCGGCCGGCCAGATCCAGCACGCTCATGCCTGCCTCCGACGCCAGACTCAGTGCTCCGGCCACATCCCACACGTGGTAGCCGGCCGACGGCAGCACCGCGGCGGTGGCCCGGCCCAGTGCCACCTGGGTGATGGCCAGAGCCGACGATCCGACGAGCCGGAGACCGGCGTGGGCCGCCCGGGCCCGCCCGACCAACGTGGCCAGATCCGGCCGTTCACCGGGCTTGCTGGGCTCTGCGAAGATCAGCGAACCGGCCAACGTCGACATCGGGCGTGAGGGCACCCGCCGCCCGTTGGCCCGCAGCCCGAGGCCGCGGGCCGCGGCATAGATCTGACCCAGGTACGGATCGGCGATCACGCCGACCAGCGGGCCGTGGGCGTCGACCAGTGCAAGGGAGTAGCAGCACCACGGAATACCGGCGACATAGTTCGCCGTGCCGTCGACCGGATCCACGATCCACAGCAGATCGGGGGCGCCGGGCTCACCCGGGAGCGCGAGCGGGTCGTCCCCGGAGCTGGAACTGCCGTATTCCTCACCGAGCACCGCGCTGCCGGGAAACTCGGCGGCGATCACCCGTCGGGTGTGGCGTTCGAGCGTGCGGTCGGTCTCGGTGACCCAGTCGAACGGATGAGTTTTGGCGCCCGGGGACGCCAGCCGGCCGGCGGTCGCGGTGATCACCTCGGCCGCGTCGTTAGCCAGTCGGCCGGCGAGGTCCAGCGCACGGGAGATCAACCCCACCGGAAGCGTGGCGGTGGTCGCGTCGACAGCGGGGGAGGCCATGGGGGCCAGCATGCCGAACAGGTGTGACGTTGCGGTCACCTTGCGGTGAACCCGGAGTGCCGATCAGATGAGCAGCAGGGCGGCCCGGGCCGCGCCGGCGGGTATCGGGCAGGTCTGCTCGGTAGGCTCTTGCTCCATGGGACGCGCAGGGCTGGAGAAGAACCCGCGGCAGGTCGCGGCGATGTTCGACGGGGTGGCCAGTCGGTACGACCGAACGAACACGCTGCTCTCGTTCGGGCAGGATCGTCGTTGGCGACGGCACAGCGTGCGGGCCCTGGATCTGATGCCCGGCCGCAAGGTGCTCGACGTGGCGGCCGGTACGGCCGTCTCCACCCAGGAGTTGGCGCAGACCGGCGCCTGGAGTGTCGCCGCGGACTTCTCGCTGGGCATGCTGTCCGCCGGAGCGTCCCGGGCCGTACCCAAGGTCGCCGCGGACGCCATGAACCTGCCGTTCGCGGACGACACCTTCGACGCCGTCACCATCTCCTTCGGGTTGCGTAACGTCCAGGACCCTGGCCGCGCGCTGGCCGAATTCGCCCGGGTCACCAAGCCGGGTGGAGAACTGCTGGTCTGCGAGTTCTCGCGGCCCAGGCCGGCCCCGATCGGCTGGGTCTACCGCTGGTACCTGGCCAACGTGCTGCCGAAACTGGCGGGTCGCTTCTCGTCAAACCCGGAGGCGTACACCTACCTCGGCGAGACCATCAACTCCTGGCCTGATCAGCCGTCGCTGGCCCGATTGATCACCCGGTCCGGTTGGAGCGGGGTGGCCTGGAAGAACATGACATTCGGCGTCGTCGCACTCCACCACGCAGTGCGCGAACCCAGCTGAGGGGTGTCTCCCTGCGTACCCCGCGAGGCCGCTGGGCCGTCCCGCGGGGCCGCGGCACCCACCGTTCACCGGGGGTTGTGAGCGGTCTTACACTGGCATCACGCTACTTCGTGAACGGATTCACAATCTCGCTCACGACGTCGACCCGGGGCCTGCCGCCGCACCTCCCCGAGGCCGACGGCAACACGCGCGCGAAGGGAAAAGAAAGTCGCTGTGACCGCTGAAGATCTCGGTTCGCCAGCACCGATGCACCCAGACACGAGCGCCGATGTGATCATCGTCGGCGCCGGCCCCGCCGGTTCGACCGCCGCGACCTATCTGGCCCGCTCCGGGGTGGATGTGCTGCTCCTGGAGAAGTCGGTCTTCCCGCGCGACAAGGTCTGTGGCGACGGACTGACGCCGCGTGGGGTCAAGCAGGTGCTGGCCTTGGGCGTGGACGTGTCCGGTGACGACTGGCTGCGCAACAAGGGCCTCCGGGTCGTCGGTGGCGGAACCTCGCTCGAACTCGACTGGCCCGTGCTGCAGGACTACCCAGATTTCGGTCTGGTTCGCCCGCGGCGTGACTTCGACCAGATGTTGGCGGACATGGCCGTCAAAGCCGGCGCACGCCTGCATGTGGGGACGAACGTGACCGGGCCCATCCAGGATGAGAAAACCGGTCGGATCCTCGGAGTGCAGTCCAAGACCGAAGGCGGCCCGGTGTCCTTCCACGCACCGCTGGTGATCGCTGCCGACGGAGTGTCCGCCCGGATCGCGCTCGGCATGGGCATCAACAAGCGGGACGACCGACCGTTGGGCGTTGCGGTCCGCCGGTACTACAACTCTCCGGCCAAGACGCACGACGATTATCTGGAGTCACACCTCGAATTGTGGGACCGGTCGGACGCATCGGAGCCGAAGCTGCTGCCGGGTTACGGCTGGATCTTCGGTCTCGGCGACGGCACGGTGAACGTCGGGCTCGGCATGCTCAATTCCTCGAAAGCCTTCGGCAAGACCGACTATCGAAAGCTGCTCAAGACCTGGCTGGACGGCACCCCCGAAGAGTGGGGTCTCCGGGAGGAGAACGCCGTCGGTGGCATCGGAGGCGCCGGGCTGCCGATGGGATTCAACCGAACCCCGCACTACAGCGACGGTCTCGTTCTACTCGGTGATGCGGGCGGCTCGGTGAATCCCTTCAACGGCGAAGGCATTGCCTACGCGATGGAGTCGGCTTCGCTCGCCGCCGAGCACGTGCTCCAGGCGTTGGGTCGTGCCGACGGACCGAGCCGTGAGGCCGCCCTGCATGGTTACGCGACCGCGATGAAGGACCATCTCGGCGCCTACTATCGGCTCGGTGGCATGTTCTCCACGTTGATCGGCCATCCATCGATCATGAAAACGGCCACCAGGTTGGGGTTGCCGCGCAAACGGCTCATGTATCTGGTGCTCAAGCTGCTGGCCGGCCTCTACGACAGCCGCGATGGCGACTGGGCGGACAAGGTGGTCCGCACGCTGACCAGGGCCGTGCCCAGTGTCTGACCGGGCTTTCGGTTTTCGTGATCTCGCCGAGACATGCTGCGGCAGGGAGGAACTGACGTGAGCGCCTATCTTCCGATCATCATCTTGCTGGTGGTGGCAGGCGGTTTCGCCGTCACCAACGCGACTGTGGTCACGGATCTGCTGGGACCCAGGCGTTTCAATCGGGCCAAACTCGACGCCTATGAGTGCGGAATCGAGCCGACCCCGCTACCCCAGGGCACGGCCGGTCGTTTTCCGATCAAGTTCTACCTCACGGCGATGCTCTTCATCGTCTTCGACATCGAGATCATCTTTCTCTACCCGTGGGCGCAAAGTGCGGTCCCACTCGGCGTTTTCGGTCTCGTCGACATGGGTCTGTTCATCCTCACGGTGTTCGCCGCCTACGTCTACGTCTGGCGCCGCGGCGGGCTGGACTGGGACTGACAGTTCCGGTTCGCAAAGTATGTTCTAGCCGCAGATGGCTAGGTCTGAAGTGGCAACGATGCCGAGCATCCGAAGGGAAACAGCCTCATGGGTCTTGAAGAAAAGCTCCCGAACGGCATCCTGCTGACCGGTGTCGAAAAACTGGTCAACTGGACCCGGAAGGCCTCGCTGTTTCCGGCGACCTTCGGACTGGCCTGCTGCGCCATCGAGATGATGACCACCGGTGCTCCCCGGTATGACCTCGGCCGGTTCGGCATGGAGGTGTTCCGGGCTTCCCCGCGTCAGGCCGATCTGATGATCGTGGCCGGCCGGGTGACGCAGAAGATGGCACCCGTGCTGCGGCAGATCTACGACCAGATGGCGGAGCCGAAGTGGGTCATCGCCATGGGTGTGTGCGCCTCGTCGGGCGGGATGTTCAACAACTACGCCGTGGTGCAGGGCGTCGACCACATCGTTCCGGTGGACATGTACCTGCCGGGCTGCCCGCCTCGCCCCGAGATGCTGATCGACGCCATCCTCAAGCTGCACGCCAAGATCATGGATGAGCCGATGGGCCCGGTCCGGGCCGGCGAGATGATCGATGAGCGAACGGATCTCGTTCCGTCTTCGGTTCGGTACGGCCGCAACGGCGTGGTGCACGGCCAGCGGTCACCCAGTGATGCTCAGCTGGCAGCCTCGGCCGAGGCTGTGGAGAGCGACGCCTGGAAGGTGATGCGGCCGTGACCGACGCCAAGAACATCGAGCCCGAGGCGACCGGCGGCGTCGCACCGGCTCCTCCGGGCCAGCGCGCCGCGCAGGGCGGGGCCACCAGCGTTGACTCGCCGGCCTCCATCGCGACCGGGACCACGGACGACGCGTCACACCAGAGTGCAACGGGTGGAACAGATCTCGCCTCGGCGGCGCTCCATGATCCGACCCGCCCAGGGCTCGCCCCGGTCGGTGTCGAGCGCACCGGCATGTTCGGCGTGCAGGGCTCCGGTGATACCTCCGGCTTCGGACTGCTGGTCAGCGCGCCGTACGCACCGGCGCCGGCCGAGCGGCCATTCGGCGGCTATTTCGACGAAGTGGCGGATGCCTTGCTGGCCGCCATGATCGAAAGGTCGATCCCGGCCTCCGCGCTACTGCAGACCACGGTGGCCCACGGCGAGATCACCTTCTACTTCGCCCGTGAACACCTCTCGGCGATCTTCTGGGCGGTCCGCGACGATCCGTCGCTGCGCTTCGAGTTGGCCTCCTCGATCTCGGGCGTCGATTACGGCCCCGAGGTGCCCCGGCGACTGCACGTCGTCTACGAGTTGACGTCGATGACCTATCGCCGGCGCATCCGGCTGGAGGTGGCGGTCGGCATCGACGACCCCCACGTGCCCAGTGCGGTCGCGACCTATCCCACCGCCGACTGGCACGAACGGGAGGCCTGGGACATGTTCGGCATCATCTTCGACGGCCATCCGGGGCTGACCCGCATCATGATGCCCGACGACTGGGAAGGGCACCCGCAGCGCAAGGACTACCCGCTCGGCGGCATCCCGGTCGAATACAAGGGCGCCGAAATCCCCGCACCCGATCAGCGGAGGTCGTACTCATGACCGAGCGTCCCGGATCCCCGTTCTACACCGAGGACTTTCTGCCGGACGATGTCCGGGGTGGGCCCGCGCCCCGAGAAGCGCGTGGCACCAGCACCACCGAGGGTCGCGTCTTCACGGTCACCGGTGGCGACTGGGACGACATGTTGGCCGAGGGCAACTTCGGCAGTGCCGACGACACGGCCGACAGTGAAGAACGCATCATCGTCAACATGGGCCCGCAGCACCCGTCCACCCACGGAGTGCTGCGGCTGATCCTCGAAATCGAGGGCGAGACGGTCGTGCAGGCGCGGTCGGTCATCGGCTATCTGCACACCGGCATCGAGAAGTCCTGTGAATACCGGACCTGGACCCAGGGCGTTACCTTCGTGACCAGAGCGGACTACCTCTCCCCGGCGTTCAACGAAGCCGCCTACTGCATGGCGATCGAGAAACTGCTGGAGATCGAGGTGCCCCGGCGTGCCCAGGTGATCAGGGTGCTGCTGATGGAGCTCACTCGCATCTCGTCGCACCTGGTCGCCGTCGCCACCGGCGGCATGGAGCTCGGTGCGCTGACCGGCATGACGGCCGGGTTCCGCGAGCGCGAGGAATGCCTGCACCTGATGGAATTCCTCACCGGTCTGCGGATGAACATGGCGTTCATCCGGCCGGGCGGCGTGGCCCAGGAACTGCCGGTCGACTCGATCGAGAAGATCAACGCTTTCATCAAGGTGATGGAGTCGCGGCTGCCCGAGTACGACAAGTTGCTGAGCGGTCAGCCGATCTGGAAACTTCGCACCAAGGGTGTCGGGATTCTGCCGCTCGAAGCCTGTATGCAGCTCGGCATCACCGGCCCGGTGCTGCGTTCCGCCGGCCTGCCGTGGGATCTGCGAAAGACCATGCCGTACAGCGGATACGAGGAGTATGACTTCGAGGTTCCGACCTCAACCGATGCGGACTGCTACGCCCGGTATCTGCTCAGGGTGGCCGAGATGCACGAGTCGCTCAAGATCATGAAGCAGGCGGTGGTCAAGTTGGCCGAGCCCGGCCCGGTGATGGTGCAGGACAAGAAGATCGGCTGGCCCGCACAGTTGTCGATCGGCGCCGACGGCATGGGCAACTCGCTCGACTACATCAAAAAGATCATGGGTAGTTCGATGGAGTCGCTGATCCACCACTTCAAGCTGGTCACGGAGGGCTTCCAGGTGCCGGCCGGTCAGGCCTACGTCGGCATCGAGAACCCGCGCGGTGAGCTCGGCTGCCATGTCGTGTCCGACGGCGGCACCCGGCCCTTCCGGGTGCACCTGCGCGATCCCGGGTTCGTCAACCTGCAGGCGATGCCGGCGATGAGCGAGGGCAGCCTGATCGCCGATGTCGTGGCCGCGGTGGCTTCGATCGATCCAGTGATGGGTGGGGTCGACCGATGAGCAACACCAGGATCGGGGTGCCGGAATTTCTGGCCACCGACGTCGTTTTCGACCAGCTGACCCTGGATCGGGCCGCCGATATCATCGGCCGGTACCCGCAATCACGCTCGGCGCTGTTGCCACTGCTGCACCTGGTGCAGTCGGTCGAAGGTTTCGTCAGCCAGCCCGGCATCGAGTTCTGTGCGGCCCAACTCGGCCTGACTTCCGCCGAAGTGTCCGCGGTGGCAACGTTCTACACGATGTACAAGCGCAACCCGTGTGGTCAGCACCTCGTCAGTGTCTGCACGAATGCGCTCTGTGCGGTGCTCGGTGGCGACGCAATTTTTGCGACGCTGTCCAACCACCTCGGCGTCGGCCACGACGAGACGGCCGGTGAACCGGGCTCGGTCGGGTCCATCACCCTGGAGACGGCCGAATGTCTGGCCGCCTGCGATCACGGGCCAGTGCTGCAGGTGAACTACGAGTACTACGACAACCAGACCCCTGATGCCGCACTGGATCTGGTGTCCGCGTTGCAGACCGGTCAGAAGCCGAACCCGACCCGCGGCGCCCCGCTCACCGATTTTCGCACCGTGGAGCTCGAGATCGCAGGCATCATGCCTGATCTCGTCGCCGAAGTAGGCGGACCGTCGGCCTCGGTGATGACCTTGCGCGGGTCCACGCTGGCCGAACAGACCGGCCAGACCGCTCCGGCGATGCCCGATCACGTCGATTTCCCGCCGCTCCCGGAAAAGAAGTGAACACGTGACCACACCTCAGATTCCGCAGCCGCCGGCCGGTCCGGCCACGCTCACGCCGGTGCTGACCCGACGGTGGGCGTCCCCGGAATCGTGGACGCTGAAGACCTATCAACGGCTGGACGGATACCAGGCGCTGCCGTTGGCTCTCGCCGTCGACCCAGGGCGGATCGTCGAGCTCATGAAGAACTCGGGATTGCGTGGCCGCGGCGGCGCCGGCTTCCCGACCGGATTGAAGTGGTCGTTCCTGCCCCAGGGCGACGGCAAGCCGCACTACCTGGTGGTCAACGCGGACGAGGGAGAACCCGGTACCTGCAAGGACATTCCCTACATGATGGCCGATCCGCACGCCTTGATCGAAGGCTGCATCATCACCTGCTTCGCGATCCGCAGCGAGTTCTGCGCCATCTACGTGCGCGGCGAGGCCATCCACTCGCTCCGCCGGTTGACCAACGCCGTCAACGAGGCCAAGGCCGCCGGATTCCTCGGCCAGAACATCCTCGGCTCCGGGTTCAACCTGGAGATCGTCATCCACGCGGGCGCCGGGGCGTACATCTGCGGCGAGGAAACGGCCCTGCTGGATTCGCTCGAAGGACGTCGCGGTCAACCGCGACTCAAGCCGCCGTTCCCGGCGGTGGCGGGCCTGTACGCCTGCCCGACCGTGGTCAACAACGTCGAGACGATTGCCTCGGTGCCGGCCATCGTGTTGGGCGGCAGCGATTGGTACCGGTCGATGGGCACTGACAAGTCGCCGGGCCCCAAGATCTATTCGCTGTCCGGACACGTCACCCGGCCGGGCCAGTACGAGGCGCCGATGGGCACCACGCTTCGCCAGCTACTGGAGTCGGCCGGCGGCATGCTGAACGGCATTCCACTCAAATTCTTCACTCCTGGCGGGTCTTCGACGCCGATCTTCACTCCCCAGCATCTGGACGTGCCGCTGTCCTTCGATGACGTGGCCGCCGCCGGCTCGATGCTCGGCACCACTGCGCTGATGTGTTTCAACGAAACGGTTTCCGTGCCGTGGGCGGTGTGGAAGTGGCTGGAGTTCTACAAGCACGAATCATGCGGCAAGTGCACGCCGTGCCGCGAGGGTACGGGTTGGCTGGTGCAGATTCTGCGCCGTGTAGTTTCCGGTACCGGGACGATGGAGGACCTCGACACCATGGCCGACGCCGCCGGCAACATCGCGGGCCGGTCCTTCTGCGCCCTGGGCGACGCGGCAGCCACCCCGATCCTGTCCGGCTTCAAGTATTTCCGCGGTGAATTCGAAGACCTGGTCACCGGAAAGACGCCTCCCGTGGTGGAGTCCCGACTCCTGGTTGGAGCGCACTGATATGAGCACAACCGCAGACGCTCGGTCTGTCGACGTCCCGACGCCGGACGAAAAGCCGGTCCCGGCTGGGCATGTCCGGCTGACCATCGACGGTGTGGTGGTCGACGCACCGAAGGGCGAACTGGTGATCAGGGCCGCCGAGCGCATCGGCACGGCAATTCCGCGGTTCTGCGATCACCCGCTGTTGGAACCGGTTGGTGCCTGCCGGCAATGCCTGGTCGAGGTAGAGATGGGCGGTCGGCCGATGCCGAAGCCGCAGGCCTCCTGTACCCAGACGGTCGCCGATGGCATGGTCGTCCGAACCCAGATCAGCTCGCCGGTGGCAGCGAAGGCGCAGCGCTCCAATCTCGAATTCCTGCTGCTCAACCACCCGCTCGACTGCCCGATTTGTGACAAGGGCGGCGAGTGCCCGCTGCAGAACCAGACGCTGGCCAACGGTGCGGCGGAATCACGCATGCACGACGCGAAGCGGGTATTCACCAAGCCGATTGCCATCTCCAGCGAGATCCTGCTGGACCGCGAACGGTGCGTCCTGTGCCAGCGTTGCACCCGGTTCTCGGACCAGATCGCCGGCGACCAGTTCATCGACCTACTGGAACGTGGTTCAGCGCAACAGATCGGGATCAACTCGGCCGAGCCGTTCCAATCGTATTTCTCCGGCAACACCATCCAGATCTGCCCCGTCGGCGCCCTCACCTCGGCGGCCTACCGGTTCCGGTCCCGGCCGTTCGACCTGGTCTCCACCCCGACGATCTGCGAACACTGCGCCGACGGCTGTGCTCAGCGCACCGACCACCGGTCCGTCGGCGTCACCCGGCGGTTGGCCGCGAGTGACCCGGACGTCAACGAGGAGTGGAACTGCGACAAGGGCCGTTTCGCCTTCACCTACACCGGTGTCGGTGATCGCATCACCCGACCGCTGATCCGCGGCGCGGACGGTCAACTCGCTCCCGCATCCTGGACCGACGCGATGGCTGCGGCCGCTGCCGGGCTGACCACCGCCCGGGACACCGGCGGCGTCGGGGTGCTCACCGGCGGCCGGCTGACCGTGACCGACGCCTACGCCTACGCCAAGTTCACCCGACTTGCCCTGCGCACCAACGATATCGACTTCCGGGCCAGGGTGCACTCCGCCGAGGAAGCCGATTTCCTGGCGCGGCGGGTGACCGGCGTGACGCCGGAGACCGGCGGCGTGACCTTTGCCTCGCTCGAGCAGGCTCCCGCGGTCGTGCTGATCGGGCTCGAACCGGAAGAGGAATCGCCGATCCTGTTCCTGCGACTGCGCAAGGCGTCTCGTCGCGGCGTGCCTATCTTCTCGGTCGCTCCGCTGCGTTCGCGGGGGTTGGAGAAGATGGCGGGGACGCTGCTGTCCGCGGTGCCCGGCGGCGAGGCCGCGCTACTGTCCGCGCTCTCGGCCGACACCTCCGCCGCGGCCGGGGTGGCCGATGCGGCGGCCCACAACAAGGCTGCTGCCGCGGTGCGTGCGTCCGGCGCCGTCGTACTGGTCGGGGAGCGGGCGGCCGAGGTCCCCGGCCTGCTCACTGCGATTGCCGAGTTCGTCGATGCCACCGGGGCCAAACTGGCCTGGATACCGCGCCGGGCCGGTGAACGCGGCGCGCTGGATGCCGGAGCCATCGGCAACCTGTTGCCCGGCGGTCGACCGATCACCGACGGCGGGGCCCGCGCCGAAGTGGAAAGCGCCTGGGGGGCAGCGGTTCCCAGCTCGCCGGGCCGGGACACGACGGGGATCCTGGACGCGGTCGGTGAAGGTGGCCTGGCCGGGTTGCTGATCGGCGGCGTGGAGATCGCCGATCTGCCCGATCCAGCCGCAGCGCTGGCCGCTGTCGCGGCCGCCGGCTTCGTGGTCAGCCTGGAACTTCGCGCCAGCGCCGTCACCGAGCTGGCCGACGTCGTCTTCCCGGTCGCCGCGGTGGCCGAGAAGTCCGGCGCGTTCGTCAACTGGGAGGGTCGTCACCGTCCGTTCGGCGCCGCGCTGGCCGAGTTCGGCACGCTCGACGAGGGTCGGATCCTGGACACTCTCGGTGTCGAGATGGACGTCGATCTCTACACCCAGACCCCCGTCGCCGCCCGAGCCGACATGGGCCGGCTGGGCGTCTGGACCGGCTCGACGCCGGCCGCGATCGAAGCGCCGGATCAACCTCATGGACTCGGTAGCATCGCGTCGACGTTCATCCATTCGGTCGAGCGCGGAGCGGCCCGGTTGTTCGGCCACGACGAGACCGACTCGACCGGCGGCTTCGTGCTGGCGAGTTGGCGGATGAACCTGGACGGGAGCCGTGGCCTGGACGGCGAGCCGCACCTGGCCGGCACGGCCAAGCCGGAGGTCTGCCGGCTGTCCGCCGCCGACGCCTCCCGGCTCGGCCTGCGCAACGGCGATGACGTCAAGGTCAGCGGCCCGTCCGGCGGGGTGGTTACCCTGCCGTTGGCCGTCACCGACATGGTGGACGGCGTGGTCTGGCTGCCGGCCCGCGTCCGGGCGACCCCCCTCGGGGCGCTGCTCGGGGTCGGCTTGACCGACCGGCTGCAAGTTGGACCTGCCTTCGTCTCCTCCGCAGAAGGGCACGGTGCCTGATGAACCGCCTGAGCAGCATTGCCATCCTGGCCGACAGCAGCCCGGGGGTCAGCAGCGACGGATCGACTCAGGCACTCCTGGCCGGCGACCCGTGGTGGCTGATGCTGTTCAAGGCCGTCATCATCTTCGTGTTGCTCCTGCTCCTGACGCTCTTCGCGATCTGGTTCGAGCGCAAGGTGGTCGGCCGCATGCAGCATCGGCCGGGCCCGAACTGGAACGGTCCGTTCGGACTGCTGCAGTCCCTGGCCGATGCCCTCAAGCTCATGTTCAAAGAGGGCATGATCCCGACCAGGGCCGACAAGTTCGTCTTCATCGCCGCCCCGATCATGTCGGCCATCCCGGCCTTCCTGATCTTCTCGATCATCCCGCTCGGCGGCGAGGTGTCGATGTTCGGCCACCAGACCGCGCTGCAGATGACCGATCTACCCGTCGGAGTGCTTGCTGCCCTGGCCTTCTCGTCGATCGGTGTGTACGGCATCGTGCTGGGTGGGTGGGCGTCCGGTTCCACCTATCCGCTACTCGGTGGTCTGCGGTCGGCCGCCCAGCTGATCTCCTACGAGGTCGCGATGGGGCTGTCCTTCGTCGCCGTCTTCCTGTATTCCGGGACACTGTCGACCTCGGCCATCGTGAATCAGCAGGCCGGCGGCTGGTACATCTGGCTGCTTCCGGTGTCCTTCATCGTCTACTGCGTCTCCATGGTCGGCGAGACGAACCGGGCGCCTTTCGACATGGCCGAGGCGGAGGGCGAACTCGTCGGCGGCTTCAACACCGAGTACACCTCGATGCGGTTCGGTCTGTTCTTCCTGGCCGAGTACATCAACATGATCAACGTGTCGGCGATCGCGACCACCCTGTTCCTCGGTGGCTGGCGCGCACCGTGGCCGGTCTCCCGCCTCCCGTGGGCGAATGAAGGCTGGGTCACGCTGATCTGGTTCTTCATCAAGATCCTGCTCTTCATGTTCGTCTTCGTCTGGCTCCGCGGTACGTTGCCGCGCATCCGCTACGACCAGTTCATGACGTTGGGTTGGAAGATCCTGGTGCCGATCTCGCTGGTCTGGATCGTCCTCGTTTCCACCGCCCGGGTGCTGAATTCCTCGACCAGCCTTTCTACCCGGCAGGTGCTGCTCTACATGGGCATTCCGCTGGTGGTGATCCTGCTGGCGGCGGCCTTCTGGCCACAGAAGAAGCACGACGACGAGGACGAGGACGAGGACGAGGACGAGTTGCTCGCCATCGAACGCGACGAGGCCGGCGGCCGGGTGATCGCGCCGGGTCTCGGCGCCTACCCGGTGCCACCGATGGATCTGCAGGTACCGATCCCGCCCATCCGGAGCTCCCGACCGGCCCTCCCGGTCGGTAGCGCCGCCGACACCAGCGAAGGAGCCAGCAGTGTCGTTTCTTGATCCCGTCAAGGGTTTCGGCGTCACCTTCGCCACCATGTTCAAACCCGTGGTCACCGAGGACTACCCGCGCAACCCGCTGCCGACGGCGCCGCGCTATCACGGCCGACACCAGCTGAACCGGCATCCCGACGGCCTGGAGAAGTGCGTCGGCTGCGAGCTGTGTGCCTGGGCCTGTCCGGCGGACGCGATCTTCGTCGAGGGTGGTGACAACACCGAGGAGGAGCGCTACTCACCTGGCGAGCGGTACGGGAAGAACTACCAGATCAACTATCTGCGCTGCATCGGTTGTGGGCTCTGCATCGAGGCGTGCCCCACCCGGTCACTGACCATGACCAACGAGTACGAGATGGCCGATGATGACCGGCAGCGGTTGATCTACACCAAGGACCGGCTGCTGGCTCCGCTGCTGCCCGGCATGGAGCAGCCGCCCCATCCGATGCGACTGGGTGACGAACAGGACTACTACGTCAAGGGTCCAGAGCTGTTGCGGGATCCAACCTTCCGACGCTCGGCCGCGGCCGACGTGAACGTGCCGGAGCACACAGATTCGACCAGCCGCTACGTCGATTCCTCGACCGTGCCGCCGGCGGGCAGCGTGACCGGCAAGGCCTCCCCGGGAACGCCGCCGGGCGCCACCTCGCAGGGCACCGCGCCGGGCGGCGTCGTTCCGCCGGCCGGAGGTTCGCGATGAGCCTGGTGCTGGCCGCAGCCGTTGACGCCGCGACGACCGTGCCGTCCGGCGGCGGCGAGCAGATCGCCTTCTGGATCCTGGCTCCGCTGGCCCTCGCCGGTGGGCTCGGCATGGTCTTCGCCAAAAATGCGGTGCACTCTGCGCTCTGGCTGGTGTTGACCATGCTGTGCCTGGGCTGCCTGTACATGGCCCAGGGCGCGGAATTCCTCGGCTTTGCGCAGATCATCGTGTACACCGGCGCGATCATGATGCTGTTCCTCTTCGTGCTGATGCTGACCGGCCGGGACGCCGGCGACTCGGTGATCGAGGTGCTTCGGGGTCAGCGGGTGAAAGCTGGAATCCTCGGGGTCGGCTTCGTCGGGCTGCTGGTCGCAGCCCTGGTGCATGCGCTACGCGGAGCAGTCTCAGTCGGTCTCGGCCCGGCCATGGCCGCCCGTGGTCCGATCGGATCGATCGCCAACGCGATCTTCACGAACTTCCTGTTTCCGTTCGAGCTCACCAGTGCGCTGCTGATCACCGCCGCCGTCGGCGCCATGGTGCTGGCCCACATCGAACGCGCGCCGGGGGAGAAGAAGACCCAGCGCCAACGAGTACAGCAGCGGATGCGCTCCGACCGGATCTCGCCGCTGCCCGGTCCCGGCGTCTTCGCCACCTCCTCGTCGAATGCCACTCCGGCGCTGCTGCCGGACGGGTCGATCGCCCCCGGTTCGGTGTCGAAGCTGGTCGAGCGCGGCGAGGCCGTGCGGGTCGCCACCCGCAACTCCGAGGGTCGCTCGCTCGCCGCCATCGAGACCGCCGATCACCCGCAACGATCAGATGTTCCGCCGGAATCCGAAACCACGACAGACGACCTGGCGTCCAGCGAGATGGGAGAGCATCGGTGAGCCCGAACCACTACCTCGTCCTGTCCGCTCTGCTCTTCGGAATCGGCGCTGTCGGATTTCTGATCCGCCGCAATGCGATCGTCGTGTTCATGTGCGTCGAGTTGATGCTCAATGCGGTCAACCTCTCTCTGGTCACCTTCGCCCGTATGCAGGGAAACCTCGACGGCGTGGTGATGGCCCTGTTCGTGATGGTGGTCGCCGCCGCCGAAGTCGTGGTCGGGCTCGCCATCATCATGTCCATCTTCCGTAGTCGGCGGAGCGCCTCCGTCGACGACGCGAACCTGCTGAAGTTCTGACGGGGCGGGGAAACCACCTGTGACATCTCATCTGCTCGGCGCTGAGCTCCTGACCAGCGCCGCTCCGTTGATCAGCCCGGAAGCGGCGGTGCCTCCGGCCACCGGTGTGTCCAGCCTCGCCGGGCTGCTCCTGCTCATCCCGGTGCTCGGCGGCGTGGTCCTGCTCGTCGGCGGACGACGGCTGGACCGGGTCGGCCACCTCATCGGCTGCGCCACCGTCATCATCTCGTTCGTCCTCGGACTGGCCATCTTTCTGTCCACCACGTCCGCCGACTCGGCCGACCGGGTGCACAACCTGCAGCTGTGGTCCTGGTTCACTTCCGGCTCGCTGAACGTCGACCTGGGGCTCCGGTTGGATCCGCTCTCGCTGACTTTCGTGCTGCTGATCACCGGGGTCGGGTCGTTGATCCACATCTATTCGATCGGCTACATGTCGCACGATCCGGATCGCCGGAAGTTCTTCGCGTACATGAACTTGTTCGTCGCCGCGATGCTGCTGTTGGTGCTGGGCAACTCGTTCGTGTCGCTGTACTTCGGGTGGGAGGGCGTCGGCCTGATGTCCTACCTGCTGATCGGCTTCTGGTCCGATCGGCCGGCCGCGGCCACTGCGGCCAAGAAGGCCTTCATCATGAACAGGGTGGGCGACGTCGGCCTGCTGCTGGCCATCTTCCTGATGTACAAGGAGCTCGGAACAACCTCGTACGAGGGCGTTTTCGCCGGCATCAACCAGGTTCCCCCGGGCACGATCACGGTCATCACGCTGTTGTTGCTGCTCGGTGCGTGTGGAAAGTCCGGTCAGGTCCCGCTGCAGGCCTGGCTGCCCGACGCGATGGAAGGGCCGACTCCGGTCTCGGCCCTGATCCACGCCGCGACCATGGTCACCGCCGGCGTCTACCTGATCGCCCGCAGTTCGCCGATCTATGACCTGAGTCCGGACGGGCGGCTGGTCGTCGCCATCATCGGCACCGTCACCCTGCTGGTCGGCTGTATCGCCGGTTGTGCCAAGGACGACATCAAGAAAGTCCTGGCCTACTCGACTGTCTCGCAGATCGGCTACATGTTCCTGGCCGTCGGCCTCGGGCCGGGGGTGTACGCGCTCGGCATCGTTCACCTGTTGACCCACGGGTTCTTCAAGGCCGGCTTGTTCCTGGGCGCCGGTTCGGTGATGCACGGCATGAACGATGACGTCGACATGCGGCACTTCGGTGGCCTGGCCCGCAAGATGCCGATCACCTTCTGGACGGTGATGGCCGGATACCTTGCGCTGATCGGCTTCCCGTATTTCTCCGGTTATTTCTCGAAGGATCCGATCATCGAGGCGGCCTTCTCGGCGGGTGGCGCGCGCGGCGCCATTCTGGGAAGTGCTGCTCTGCTCGGTGCCGGCCTGACTGCTTTCTACATGACCAGGTTGATGATCATGACGTTCTTCGGCGAAGCCCGCTGGAAGAATCTGAAGTCCGCCGATGGCCGCGACTACCACCCTCACGAATCACCGTTGGTGATGACCATTCCGATGATCATCCTGGCCGTGGGATCCGTTGCGGCCGGCGCGTACCTGGTCTACGGCAACCGATTGGTGGACTGGCTCAGCCCATCTGTCGGCCCGTACGAAGAGCCGAATCCGCCGGTCGCCAAGATCGTCATCACCCTCGGCACGCTGCTCGTGGTCGCGCTCGGTGTTGTCGTGGCGTACCTGCTGGTCGGTCGTAAGCCGGTGCCCGTGACTCGACCGGAGCCGGTCAGCCCGCTGGTCCGCTTCGCCAGGGCCGACGTCGGCGGCAACGCCATCAACGAGGCCCTGGTGGCCCGTCCTGGAATCTGGCTGGGTGGCGCGAGCGTCTACTTCGACGCCCGCGGTATCGACGGCGCGGTCAACGGATTGGCCGCCGGTCTCGGGGGACTGTCCGGGGTATGGCGGCGCTGGCAGAACGGATTCGTCAGGTCGTACGCCCTGTCGATGCTGTCCGGGACCTTCCTGGTGATCGCGGCCCTGCTGGTGGTGAGGTTCGCATGAACGGCTTCCCTTATCTGTTGATCCTGGTGTTCCTGCCCTTGGTCGGGGCTGGAGTCGTTGCCGTCATCGGGAAGTCGCCGGCCCGGGTGGTGAAACTGACGGCCATGGGTTTCTCCGTGGTGGAGCTGATCGTTGCGGCCGCGCTGTGGGTGGCCTACCGGCACACCGAGACCGGTTTGGGCGCCGGCGCCGGCGCGGTCCCGAACACCGGTCCGGCCTTCACCCAGACGTTCTCGGTGGACTGGATCCCGATGTTCGGAATCCGCTTCTCCCTCGGTGTGGACGGTATTTCGCTGGTGATGATCGCGTTGATCGCCTTCCTGGTACCGATCGTTCTCGGGGCCTCCTGGGAAGAGAAGCTGCCGGAAGGGCGCACGATCGGCGGCTACTTCGCGCTGATCCTCGTCATGCAGGCGGCGATGACGGGTGTCTTCGCCGCCACCGACGTGTTCGTCTTCTACGTCATGTTCGAAGTCATGCTCATCCCGATGTACTTCCTGATCGGGGCGTTCGGCGGGGTCCGGGGCACCTACGCGGCGACGAAGTTCTTCCTCTACTCGCTGATCGGTGGCCTGCTCATGCTGGCCTCGATCATCGGCCTGTACGTGGCCTCGGGTCGGGTGCCTTCGCGGGTAGCGGCCGGCCTCGGTGGAACGTTGGACTGGACGACCCTGCGCAACATCGCGCATGAAATTCCGGTTTCGACCCAGCTGTGGATCTGGGCGGGCTTCGCCATTGCCTTCGCCATCAAGGCGCCACTGGTGCCGCTGCACACGTGGCTGCCCGACGCTGGTTCCGAAGCGCCGGTCGGCGCCGGGACGCTGCTGGTCGGTGTGCTCGACAAGGTCGGCACCTTCGGCTTCCTGCGAATCTGTCTGCCGCTGCTACCCGCCGCGTCGACCAACCTGGCGTGGTTGATCATCACTCTGGCTGTCATCGGCATCATCTACGGAGCGATCGTCGCCGCCGGCCAGAGTGATCTCAAACGCTTCGTCACCTACACGTCGATCGCCCACTTCGGCTTCATTGCGCTGGGCATCTTCGCCTTCACCACGCCCGCGATCAGTGGCGCGGTGCTGTACATGGTCAACCACGGGCTGGCGACGGCGTTGCTGTTCCTGGTCGTCGGCATGCTCACTGCCCGCGGGGGCTCGCGAAACATCCGTGATTACGGCGGGGTCTGGAAGGTGGCGCCATTGCTCGGTGGCTTCTTCTTGATCGGTGCGCTCGCGACCATCGCCATGCCGGGCACCAACTCGTTCATCTCTGAATTCATGGTGCTGATCGGCACCTTCAGCCGACATCCGGCCTGGGCCACCGTGGCCACCGTCGGCATCGTGCTGGCCGCGGTCTACATGCTCTGGATCTTCCAGCGCACCATGACCGGCCCGATCCGCGGCGACGCGGTGCTCGAGCCCGAGGTGGACACGGGAAATCCGTTCATCACCTCCGGTGACGCTCACGGTGATGCCCGCGAAGACGGGCCGGTGTTGACCGCTCCCGTCCACGCTCCGGTGGCCGTCAAGGTCCGATTCGGGGACCTGAGCAAGCGCGAGATCGCCGTGCTGACACCGCTCGTCGTCATGGTCATTTTCCTCGGGCTCTACCCGAAGCCGGTGCTCGACGTCATCAATCCGACTGCTGCCCGCACCGTCACCGAGTCCTGTCACACCGATCCGGCGCCGGCCGCCCTGCCGGTTGCTCAGTCGGGTGCGGGCGTCTTGGCCATCACGGAAGGAACGTGCCAGTGAGCGCGCAACTGCTCGCAGCTTCGCTGGCGGCAGCCCCCAGCGATCCGATCCACGCGCCGGCCATCGATTTGACGGCCGTGATGCCGGTCCTGATCGTGTTGGGCGCGGCCTGCATCGCCGTCGTCATCGAGGCGGCCCTGCCAAGGTCCCAGCGCTATGTCGCCCAGCTGAGTTTGGCCGTGATCGCGGTCGTCGGAGCCGGCGCCTGGACGATCTGGGGTGGCATGAACGATCGCTATGCGGTGACCTTCGCGGGCGCAATCGCCGTCGACGGTGCGACCTACGTGATGTGGGGCGTGCTTCTTGCGCTGGCGCTGGTCTCGGTGCTGCTGATGGCTGATCGGGTGTCCGAGCCCGGCGGAGCCTTTGCTGCCCAGGCGTCCGTACGAGTCGGTTCGGCGCGGGATCGGACGCAAACCCTGGTCGCGCTCCCGATGCAGACCGAGGTGTTCCCGTTGGCGCTGTTCGCCATCGGCGGCATGTTGGTCTTCCCTGCGTCATCGGATTTGCTGACCTTGTTCGTGTCGCTCGAAGTGCTCTCGCTGCCGCTGTACCTGCTGTGTGGTCTGGCCCGGCGGCGTCGGCTGATCTCCCAGGAAGCTGCGGTCAAGTACTTCCTGCTCGGCGCGTTCACCTCGGCGATCCTGCTGTACGGCATCACGTTGATCTACGGCTATGCCGGTTCGATCAAGTTCTCCGAGATCGCGGCCAAGGCCAGTGCGGGTGGCAGCAGTGATGTGCTGCTGATGGTCGGCATTGGACTCCTGGTCGTGGGTCTGCTGTTCAAGGGCTCGGTTGGCCCGTTCCACATGTGGACTCCCGACGTCTACCAGGGCGCCCCCACCCCGGTCACCGCCTTCATGGCGGCCTGTACCAAGGTTGCCGCGTTTGCCGCGATGATCCGCGTGTTCCAGGTTGCGATCGGTCCGATGGCCTGGTCATGGCGACCGGTGATGTGGGTGGTGGCCATTGCCTCGATGATGATCGGCGCCATCCTGGGCATCACCCAGACCGACATGAAGCGCATGCTGGCCTATTCGTCGGTGGCGCACGCGGGGTTCATGCTGCTCGGCGTGATGTCCCTGAGCCAGAACGGTGCGTCGGCCACGCTGTTCTACCTGCTGACCTACGGGTTCGCCACGGTCGGCTCGTTTGCCATCTTCACCATCGTGCGCAAGGGCAACGGCGAGGCTTCCAACCTGTCCGACTGGGCCGGGCTGGCGAAACGGTCGCCGGTGGTCGCCGCGGCCATGAGCCTGTTCCTGCTGTCGTTTGCCGGTATCCCGTTGACCAGCGGCTTCATCGGCAAACTCAGTGTGTTCTCGGCGGCGACCGAAGCGGGCATGGCTCCGCTGGTGGTGGTGGCCATGATCGCCACAGCCATCACCGCGTTCTTCTACCTGCGGATCGTGGTGCTGATGTACTTCGCGGCCCCCGCCAAGGGCGGCGTCGATGCGGGCGGGGTACAGATCAACGAGCCGTTCGTGGTCCTGCCCGGCTCACTCACGGCCATCGTCATCGGGGTCAGCGTGCTGGTCACCATCGTGCTGGGCATCTACCCACAGCCGTTCCTCGAGGCACTGCAGGTCCCGTGGCCGCTCCTGTCATGAGCGCGGCAGGGTACGTCGCCGCGTCCCAGGTCACTGCGCACCATGTGAGCAGGAGCGGCGGCTGCGCTGCCGTAGGGTCGTCAAGGTGAACGCACCGACCATCCTCGCCGGTATCGAGCTTGCCGACCCGGGCCTGGCGGCCCGGGTGGCCGACGGCCTGGCCCGGGTGGAGGAGGTCCTCGAACGCGAGATGGCCAGCGAGTTCGACTTCGTCACTGAGGCCGCCTCCCACCTGATGCATGCGGGTGGCAAGAGATTTCGACCGTTGTTCACCTTGGTGGCGGCGGGAGTCGGGCCGAACCCCGACTCCGAGAACGTCATCATCGCGTCGGCCGTGGTCGAACTCATCCACCTCGCCACCCTGTACCACGACGATGTGATGGACGAGGCCGACCTTCGTCGGGGGGCGCTCTCCGCCAATGCCAGGTGGGACAACTCGATAGCCATCCTGACCGGCGATTTCTTGTTCGCCCACGCCTCGCGCCTGGTCGCCGACCTCGGTCCGGATGCGGTCCGGATCATCGCCGAGACGTTCGCCGAGCTGGTCACCGGCCAGACCCGCGAGACGGTCGGCCCTCGTCCGGGCGCGGACCCGATTGCCCACCACCTGACGGTGCTGGACGAAAAGACCGCCGCGTTGATCGACACCTGTGCGCGCTACGCCGGAATGTTCTCCGGGGCGACTCAGGAGCAGACCTCCGCCCTGCGCCGGTTCGGGCGTGCGGTCGGGGTCGCCTTCCAGATCTCTGATGACATCATCGATGTCGCTTCGGATGAGTCGGGTAAGTCGCCGGGCACCGACCTGCGCGAGGGTGTACCGACCCTGCCGGTCTTCTACACGCTGGCCGATCCGGCCGCCGACCCTCGACTGGTGGAACTGGTCTCCGGACCGATTGAGTCGGATGCCGATGTCGCCGAAGCCTTGACCCTCCTGCGTGCGTCCGCGGGCCTGGCCCAGGCCCGAGCAACGCTGGACAGCTACGCGGCGACTGCCTTGGCCGAGCTGAACAGTCTCGAGCCGTCCGGTTCGCGCGACGCGTTGGTCTCGCTCACGCATTTCGTGGTCGCCCGCACCCGGTGAACGGTTGTTGGTCATCGATGCGACACCGCTCCCCGGTTCATCGCGTCGGCCCGATTGACTACTGCGTCGTGCTGTCGCGACGTATGACCTTTGCCGACGGTCGGGCGGCCGGCGACCTGCACTCGCGTCTGCCGGGTCGACGAGTTGGATCTGGCCTCACCGGCGTTGCTGTTGAAGAGAATGGCGCGGGCATTCGACGGCGCGGGCAAGGCGCGCTGGAACCGGCGGCCGCCTATCTTGCTGGGAGCGCCCAAGTCCATCTGGCAGTACTGAGTCCACCTGGCAGTACTGAGTCCATCTGGCAGTACTGAGCACCTGGCTACTGGGCGGAAACCGTCGCCGTAGTTCGACGATCGATGCTGACCCGTCGAGCCTGCAGCAGGCCGCCGAACGACAGCAGCGCCAGCGCCAGCCAGATCAGCACGAAACCGACCCACCTGGCCGCCGACATCTGTTCGTGTAGCCAGAGGATTCCGATCAGGAACTGGACCACGGGTGTCATGTACTGGAGCAGTCCGAGGATGGAGAGCGGCAGGGCCCGCGCGGCGGCGGCAAAGGCCAACAGCGGCAGCACGGTCACCACTCCCGAGAGGACGAGCAACCCGTCGTGACCGCTGCCGTGGCCGACCAGTGTTGACGAGCCCCGCACCTGGAGGAACGTCAAGAAGCCCAGCGCAGGGAGCAGCAAGACCATTCCCTCGGCGGTCAGCGACGCGGTCGGCGGCAATGGGACCACCTTCTTGACGAGTCCGTAGAGCCCGAAGCTTCCCGCCAGAACCACCGCGATCCAGGGGAACACGCCTCCTGCGACCGCAATGAGCAGCACTGCCGCCGCGCCCAGTCCGACCGCGGCCCACTGCATACTGGTGAGCCGCTCCCGGAAGATCACAACGCCGAGCAGGACACTGACCAGCGGGTTGATGAAGTACCCGAGGGCAGCGTCGACCACCTGCCCGCTGTTCACCGCGAAGATGTAGACGCCCCAATTGATGGAGATCAAGATCGACGCGGCGATCACCAGTAGCCAGGTGCGTCCTGCCATCGTGCGAATCCCGGGCCACTGGCGCAATACCGTGACCACGATGCTCATTACCGCGAGCGACCACACCATCCGGTGGGCGAGGATCTCCCCGGCACCGGCCGGCTCCAGCAGCGGCCAGTACAGCGGGAAAAGTCCCCACATCAGGTAGGCGGCAACGCCGAACAGGACCCCCCGGCGCATCAGGATTTGTTCTCGACCACGCTGGGCCGATCGAGCAAAGTGGACAGGACGATGCGCGATTCCGTCCGCGAAACGCCGTCCGCACTCCTCAGTCGCTCCAGGGCCCGCTCGAAGTGAGCCATGTCAGCTGCCCGCAGGTGCACCAACACGTCCGCGTCGCCGGAAACCGTGTACGCGGCGACGACCTCGGCGATGGGGTGCAGGATGGCCCGGATCCGGGTTGGAGTGATATTGCCGCCATAGGTGACGGCTACAAACGCTTCGGTGTGCCAACCGACCGACCCCGGGTCGACCCGTGCAGTAAATCCGGTGATCACGCCCTCGGCGCGCAGTCGGTCAACACGTCGCTTGACGGCCGGAGCCGACAACCCGACCAATTCGCCGACCTCGCGGAACGACGATCTGGCATCTTCGATCAAGCACGAGATGATGTGGTGATCAATCGAGTCCAGCTGCAAGGAAACGCCCCTACCGGTAGTTGGTGAACTGCAGCGCAACGTCCAGATCGGCACCCTTCAGCAGCGCGATCACTGCTTGCAGGTCGTCCCGCTTCTTCCCGGACACCCTGAGTTGATCGCCCTGGATCTGCGCCTGCACGCCCTTGGGGCCTTCGTCCCTGATCCTCTTTGCGATCACCTTCGCCTGGTCGGAGGCGATCCCTTGGATGAGCTTGCCGGCAGCCTTGTAGATCTTCCCGGACTGGGCGGGCTCATCCATCTCCAGCGCCCGCATCGAGATGCCTCGTTTGATGAGCTTTTCCTTGAACACGTCGATGGCGGCCAGACAGCGCTCCTCGGTGGACGAGGTGATGGTGACACCCTCTTCACCGGACCAGGCGATGCTCGACTCCGTACCACGGAAATCGAAGCGCTGGCTCAGTTCTTTGGCGGCCTGATTCAGCGCGTTGTCCGCCTCCTGCCGGTCCACCTTGCTCACGATGTCGAATGACGGATCTGCCATATTAGGCGCCTTTCTGTGCGCGTCGACCTCGGAACGGGCCGCGACTCGTGCCCGACGGTACCCGGCTGGATCCGGCGACGGGCCGACGCCCGATCCTGGCCGTCCGTGACCGAGGCAAGGCGGACGAGTTGGGATCTTGGCGGTGTGCCTAGTAATGTTCACGCGGCAGTACGGGCCGATGGCCCATGGCAAGGCAGGTTGCCCGAGTGGCCAAAGGGAGCTGACTGTAAATCAGCCGCGCAAGCTACGGGAGTTCGAATCTCTCACCTGCCACTGCTGGGAAATGGCCCCGCTTCCTCCACCGAGGTAGCGGGGCCTTCTCGTCTGCGCGGCGGCACGGGCGCAGTAGTCGTCGGGGCGCGAAGGAAAGTGCGGCGCAACGACCCTCCAGAATATATTTGGGTCCCGAAATGGCTAAGGACCGCGCAAGAAGTTACGCTCTGCTCACGTGAAGGGGAGCACGCCTGCGGAGACTTTCACGGAGCCGGCGCCGACCTCACCGTTCGGCGGCTCCCGCCCGTCGCTCGTCGTGACCGCGAAAGGCGCCTCCGTGCCGAACCGATCGCACCGGACCTATCCCAGTCAGCAGGTCTATGCCGCGGTCGCGGCTGCGAGCGCAGTGATCGCGGTCGTGCTCTGGTACTTCGCAATTCGGTTCAACACCATTCACGTTTCCGGTACCGCGCTGCTGGTCGGCGGGAGCGCACTCGTTCTGGCATTCATCGGCAGCGAGATGTTCCCGCTGCGGGTGGAATGGAAGCGGGAAACCTTCCTGGTCAGCCTGTCCGAACTGCCCGCCGTGTACGGATTGCTGGTGCTGCCCGGCTGGGTCGTCGGCGTTTCCCACTTCGTCGCGGCGCTGATCGTTTATCTCGCCCGCAGGGATACCGCCAGTTCGATCCGGCTCAATCTTTCCCTGGTAGCGGCGGAATCGGGGGTGGCCGCCGTCATCGCAGCCACCCTGCCCTTTGGCTGGGACCCGGATCATGTCAACCCGATCCTTGGCGCCGCGCTCGGCGGAGTGGTGGCCGCACTGTGTTCGACGCTGGCGGTCAGGGCGACGTATTGGCTGGTCGGCACAGCCGAACCGCTGGGTCGGATGATCGCCAGATGCCTCGTCGCGGCCGGTACGTGCGCAATCTTCGCACTGGTGGCCTTCTCGCTGTGTTCGTCGTCGGCACAACCCCGCGGCTATCTGCTCTGCGCCGGGCTCGCCGTCGTGGTCGCTGTGCTCTACCGGACCTACTCGAAGTTCCTTCGCCAGCACACGGACCTCACCCGGATGTATTCGTTCGGGCGCAGGGTCACGGTGGTCAACTCCGACCCTGCCGACTGGCGGGCACTGATCGAGCAGATCCGCGATCAGCTCAATGCCAAAGTTGCCCTCGTCCATCTCAACGAACCGGCCAGCGGCTTCCAGACCATCGCCGTAGGCCCGGACGGCGCTCTCGAGGTGCCGGCCCCGGAACCGGACGACCCGCTGCTCCTTCTTGCAGCGTCGGCCGGACGAGTCCTGGCCTGCCGGCGACCAAACCTCGGACCGGGCGGTGCTGCGAGCCCTGGAAGCTCGCGGGGCGGGGGACGTGATGATCGTGCCGCTGCGGTCCGGCGACCGGAACCGCGGTTACGTCGAGGTGCGGGATCGACTCAGTCGTTGGGGACGTTTCCGGGACGACGACCTGACGTTGCTGGAGACCCTGTCCAGTCACGTCGCGACTGCGCTGGACAATCTGCGCCTGCTCGAGACGCTGCGGCACGAGGCCTATCACGACGAGATCACCGGCCTGCTGAACTGGCGCGGGCTGACGGTCGAGATCGAGGCCTCGCTGGCCACCAACGCGATCGGCGCGGTGATGCTGGTGCAACTCGACATCCTGCCCGAGGTGAACAACGCGATCGGGCACGACCGTGGTGAGCAGTTGCTGACCGCCGCCGGACTGCGGTTGGTCACCGCGGTCGGCAATGACCGCATGGTCGCCCACATCGAATCCGACCGGTTCGCGGTAGTGCTGCGAAACTCCAGGACCTCGTCGCTGCAGGACACCGCCGCTGAGTTGCTGGAGATCGTCGGCCGTCCTTATTCGCTCGACGGTATCGAGGTGGAGCCGCACGCTCACGCCGGCATCGCCCAGGTCACAGTGCCCGGGCAGCCCGATGTCACCTCGCTGCTCCAGCGGGCCGAGATGGCCCTGATGGCCGCCCAGTCCTCGGACGAACCGATCCGCACCTACGGCGCCAGCATGGGTCAGGTCTTCCGGCGGCGATTCCAGCTGGTCACCCAATTCCGTCGAGCCGTGGACGAGGGTCTGATCACGGTGCACTATCAGCCGAAACTGGACCTGAAGGATCGGGAATTGATCGGCGTGGAAGCGCTGGTGCGGTGGACCCACCCGGAGTTCGGGCCGGTGTCTCCGGCCGAGTTCGTCGAGGCCATCGAGGCCACCGGTTCCATCGACACGTTGCTGCGCCACGTACTGGACATCGTGTTGACCCAGCTGGCCGTCTGGCGGGGACGAAACCTGAAGATCAGCGCGGCAGTAAACCTGTCGGTGCGGAACCTGTCAGGACCGAACTTCCCGCAGACCATCAAGGACGCGTTGGATGAGCACGGCGTCCCGCCCGAGCTGCTGACCTTCGAGATCACCGAGTCGTCGGTGATGGCCAACCCGGAGCGGTCCCTGCCGATCCTGCGGGAGCTGCACGCCACGGGCATCCGGCTCTCGGTCGACGACTTCGGCACCGGCTACTCGTCGTTGGCGTACCTGCGCAGACTGCCGATCGACGAGATCAAGATCGACAAGTCGTTCGTGCAGGGCATGGTCACCGACCTGTCCGACCACGCCATCGTTCGCGCCATCATCGAACTCGGCCACTCGCTGGGGCTCCGGGTGGTGGCCGAGGGTGTCGAGGAAGAGGCCGCCAGGGATGCGCTGCGCGCGTTGACCTGTGACGAAATGCAGGGGTTCCTGTTGGCGCGGCCGATGCCGATCGAGAGGTTCGAAGCCTGGTTGACCACACGCATGATCAAGGCTCCGCCGATCGGTTCGCAGGCGCGAGTGCTGCGACTCCCCAGCTGACCGACATCGGCACCACGACGCCGGGCCCCGCTGGCCCGGTCGTGAGCTGATCAGGCGTTTTCGCCAGAGGCAGGGGGTGAGGTACAGTTGCCGAGGCTCTCAGGCGGGCAGTTGTTCCACCTGGGAGCAATGTTCTGTGGTTTTACATACCGGCAGTAGTGACGCAGTGCAGGCCCCTTTAGCTCAGTCGGTAGAGCGTCTCCATGGTAAGGAGAAGGTCTACGGTTCGATTCCGTAAAGGGGCTCGGAGATGTCGATCGGCGTGACGTTGGCCGACATCGGAGAGAACGTGCCGTTGGTCCTGGTCCGTGGGACACGATTGCGGAACAAGTGGGGTCTCGGTGTCGTTCTCCTTGGCGGTGTAGCTCAGCTGGTTAGAGCGAGCGACTCATAATCGCTAGGTCGCCGGTTCGAGTCCGGCCATCGCTACCACGTCACTGCTGTGATTTTGAAACAGTGTGGCTCTAGAACCGGTCGTTCACCGCGACCGCATGCCCGAGAGTTCGTGGCTTCCCGCCGCTTGCTCGTACCGCACCGCAAGAAGAAGAAAGAGGCAGCTAACGTGGCCGCCACCGACGTTCGCCCGAAGATCACGCTCGCCTGCGAGCAGTGCAAGCACCGCAACTACATCACCCGCAAGAACCGTCGTAACGATCCCGATCGTCTCGAGATCAAGAAGTTCTGCCCGAACTGCGGCGTGCACCGCGCCCACAAGGAAACCCGCTAACCGCCGTCGCGGCACGTTAGCTGATTTCCGTGGCTCTGGATCAAACCTTCGTCGGCCGAAGCTTCCCCGCGGGGGAGCCGTACGTGGTCGGCGTCGAGAAGATCCGTGAGTTCGCGACGGCGATCGGTGACGACAACCCGATCAGCCACAACACAGCAGCGGCTCTGGCCGCCGGACACGACGCCCTGGTCGCGCCGCCCACCTTCGCCATCGCGGCGGTGGCGCGAGCCCAGGACGTCGTCGTTTTCGACCCCGCCCTCGGGCTGGACTTCTCGAGGGTCGTGCACGGCGACCAACGGTTCGTGCACCACCGGCCCATTCTGGCCGGCGACGAGCTGAACTGCACCGTCATCGTCGAAGCCATCCGCGCCCTTGGTTCCAATGACGTGCTGACCCTCCGCGCCGAGCTCACCCTGAGCGACGGCACGCCGGTCACGACCGCGACCTCGTCGCTGGTTGCTCGCGGGACGGCCTGATGACCGCCGACTTCGACAGTCTGAGCGTCGGTGACCGGCTGCCGGACGCCAGCTACCCGATCACCCGCGAGCGGCTCGTTCGCTACGCCGGCGCCTCCGGCGACTTCAACCCGATCCACTGGAACGCCCGCGTGGCCGCCGACGTCGGCCTACCCGACGTCATCGCCCACGGCATGCTGACCATGGCGACCGCCTGCCGCGCTGTCACCGATTGGACGGGCGATCCGGCGTCGGTCATCGAGTACTCGGTGCGTTTCACCAGGACTGTGGTGGTCCCGGACGACGGAGTGGGCGCCACTGTCGAAGTCACGGCCGTGATCGGCGAGCTCGACCCAGCTGCCCGCACCGCCCGCGTCGATCTGACGGTGAAAGCCGCCGGCGTCACCGTCCTCGGCAAGGCCAGGGCAGTCGTCCGCCTTCGCTGACTCGGCCATCCGACCCGGCGCGACCTGTATGACGCGCCGCCACTTGTCATACCGCTGACGGTGCTACAGCTGCCTTGGGGTGCTACCGGTGAGCACGAGGTGCTACCGCTACCGGTGAGCACGAGGCGGTCAGTCCTTGGCGGTGCGGAGGAAGTCGCCCATCCGTCGGACGCCGGTCTCCAGATCGTCGTCCCCGAGCGCGTAGGAGAGTCGAAAGTAGCCCGGCGTGCCGAAGGCCTCGCCCGGCACCACCGCAACCTCGGCGTGCTCGAGTACCAGCGCTGCGAGTTCAGCGGACGAGGACGGACGCACGCCGCCGAAATCCTTGCCGATCAGCCCGGCTACCGAGGGGTAGCAGTAGAACGCGCCCTTCGGCTCCGGGCAGGTGACGCCGGGAATCTCGGATAGCAGCCGCACCATCAGCTTGCGACGCCGGTCGAACGCGGTCCGCATCATTTCCACCGCGTCGAGCGGTCCACTGACCGCCTCGAGGGCCGCGCGCTGCGAGACGTTCGCAACGTTGGACGACAGGTGCGACTGCAGGTTGGTGGCCGCCGTGATGACGTCCTGGGGGCCGATCATCCAGCCGACCCGCCAGCCCGTCATGGCGTAGGTCTTCGCCACCCCGTTGAGCACCACACAGCGGTCGGCGATCTCCGGAGCCACGACGGGCATCGAGACATGCTCCGCGCCGGCGTAGGTCAGGTGCTCGTAGATTTCGTCGGTGACCACCCAGATGCCTTTTTCGGCCGCCCAACGGCCGATCGCCGCGACCTGTGCCGGCGGATACACGGAACCCGTCGGGTTCGAGGGCGAACAGAACAGCAGCAGCTTGGTGCGGTCGGTGAGGGCAGCTTCGAGCTGATCGATCGAGACCAGGTATTCGGTGGTCTCGTCGGCGACCACGGGTACCGGCACGCCGCCGGCCAGGGCGATGGCCTCCGGATAGGTGGTCCAGTACGGTGCCGGCAACAGCACCTCGTCACCGGGGTCGAGCAGCGTGGCGAAGGTCTGGTAGACGGCCTGCTTGCCACCGTTGGTGACCAGCACCTGGGACGCCTTGACGTGAAAATTCGAATCACGGGCCGTCTTGTCGGCAATGGCTTGACGCAGCTCGGGCAGGCCCGCCGCCGGCGTGTACTTGTGGTTCGCCGGGTTCCAGGCGGCGTCGGCGGCCACCTTGACGATCGGCTCCGGCGTGGGAAAGTCGGGCTCACCTGCGCCGAATCCGATCACCGGTCGCCCGGCGGCCTTGAGCGCCTTGGCCTTGGCGTCCACGGCCAGCGTCGCCGACTCGGCAATGGCGGAGATTCGGGCAGAGATCCTGGTCGTTGTGCGCTCGCTCACGACTGTTGATCCTTCCACATCGCTGCGCGGCCATTTGTTGGCACCGATCAGCTCTGCCCGCCGCCTCAGAATGCCGAGAGCCGGTGGCCCCTTGCGGGGACACCGGCTCTCGCCCGGCTACTCGCCGGATCATGCATCAGCGGATCAGATGAGCCCCTGAGCCTTCAGCCACTCCTGGGCGACCTGCGTCGGGTCGGTGCCCGAGGCAACCTTGGAGTTGAGTTCCACGAGGGTGTCGGTGGTGAGCTTCGACGACACGGCGTTCGACGCGGCAGTCACGTCGGGCGTCACCTTCTTCGCGCTGAGGAGCGGGAGCACGTTCTGGGCGGCGTAGAGGTTCTTCGGGTCGGTCAGCACGACGAACTTGTTCGCCTCGATCGACGGATCGGTGGTGAAGACGTTGGCCGCGTCGACCTGTCCGTTCTTGAGGCCGGCGACGGTGAGCGGACCGCCGGCGTCCAGGGTCTTGAAGGTCCCGAACTCGACGCCATATGTCGACTTCAGTCCCGGAACGCCGTCTGCTCTCGTCTTGAACTCCGGTGCGGCGCCCAGGGTCAGATCAGCGGCGTGATCCTTGAGGTCGGCGATCGACTTGAGGTTGTACTTGCTCGCCGTCGCCTCGGTGACCGCGATCGAGTCCTTGTCCTGCGCCTGCGACTGGTCGAGCACCTTCAGGTCAGGCCCGATCGCGGCCGGGAGAGCCTTGTAGATGTCCTCCGAGCTGGTCGCCGTCGACTTCGGGTCGACGTAGGCAAGTAGTCCCCCCGAGTAGTCCGGGATCATGTCGATCGAGCCGTCCTTGATGGCGGGGATGTAGACCTCGCGACTGCCGATCTTCGGCTTGTAGGTCACGTTGACGCCCTTGGCCTTGAGCGCTTCGCCGTAGATGTCGGCCAGCAGCACCGATTCGGAGAAGTTGGCCGAGCCGATCGTGAGCGACTCCGACCCGCCGCCGGGTGCGGCGGCTGACGACGAACCCGAGCCCGCCGCGACCGGCGCGCTGGAGGAGGCTGCCCCGGACGCGGCCGGCGCGCTGGAGGACGCAGCCCCGGATGCGGCCGGGGCGCTGGCCGGAGCGCTGGCCGCGGCACTGGATGAACTGGAGGAAGCGGGCGTGCTGGAGCTGGAGCTGCCGCAAGCGGTCAGGGCCAGTGCTCCGGCCGCGAACGCGGCGATCACTGCGGTGGCGCGAGTGCGATTCATGTTTCCTTCTCCTTGTGAGGGCTGGGCGAGTGCAATTCCCAGGTCGGAACTTCATCGATGGACCAGGTGGCGGCCGTCGTCATCTGGCTGGTGCCTCGGTTGGCATGGCTGCGCTGGGTGTCGGTTGGTCGGGCCCCCCGTCCGGGTCCGAGTTTTCGATCACGGCATTGGCGGGTCCAGGAAGGTGGGACTTCTGGTAGCGACCGGTTATTCCACGCGACGTGGCGTACCGCTGAATCGTTGCCAGAATGAGATCCACCGCCAGGGCGAGAGCAGCGACCAGGAATGCGCCCGATAACAACTCACCGGTGGCGATCTGGCTCTGCGGCGTGTCCTGGAACGGACCCTGTTGCGTGCCCTCATAAATCGGCGCGCCGAGCCCACCCAGGCCGATGTAGGCGCCGATGGTGGCGGTGGCGATCACCTGCAGCGTCGACGCCCTGAGGCCGGACATCATCAGCGGGAAGGCGTTGGGCAGCTCGACCTTGGTCAGCACCTGCCGGCCGGTCATCCCCATCCCGTACGCCGCGTCCCGCATCGCCGGGTCGACGGATTGGACGCCGGCGTAGGTATTCGACAGCAAGGGCGGGATGGCGAGCAGTAGCAGCACGAACTCGACCGGCAGGATGTACGGCAGGTTGGTCTTGCCGGTGAAATGCGGCGCAATCCAGATGTACAGCAGGACCATGATGCCGAAGGTCGGAAGCGCCCGACTGGCGTTGACGGTGCCGACCACCAGCGTCGATCCCCTCCCGGTGTGACCGATCCACAGGCCCAGCGGAACCGCGATCACGATGGCGATGGCGATGGCGACGAACGAGTAGCTGATGTGCTGGATGATGTTCGCCCACAGCCCAGACTTGCCTGACCAGTTCTCGCCGTTGGTCATGTAGGCCCACCACGCGCTGATCATGATCTGCCCACCGCCCGGCGCCAGGGAGTGAGCAGTCGGGTGATGATCTGCACAGCGGAGTCGAGAATCAGTGCCAGCACGACCGCGAGGATGATGCCGATGAATAGCGGGTCCTGCCACGGGCCACCGGTCTGGCTCGCGGCGAGACCGTCGCTGATCAGGGTGCCCAGCTGTTGGGTACCGATCAGGGTGGCCACGGCGACGAGGCTGACGTTGGACACCACGGCCACCCGGACGCCCGCGGCGATCACCGGGACGGCCAGCGGCAGTTCGACGGCGAAGAACCGCCCAACTGGTTTGTAGCCCATTGCCGTGGCGGCCTGTTTGGTCTCGAGCGGAACCGATCTCAGGCCGTCCGCGACCACCCGGACCAACAGGGCCACCGCATAAACCGAGAGCGCGACGATGACGTTGATGACGTCCAGGATCTGGGTGCCCAGGATGCCCGGCATCACCACGAAGAGCACCAGCGACGGAATGGTGTAGAGCAGGCCGGCCACCGAAACGATGGGTGGGTAGCTCCACCTGAGCCGGGCTGCCATCCAGCCGAGCGGGAGTGACACGATCAAACCGATGATGACCGGGATGATCGAGAGCTTGGTATGCGCCCAGAACAAGCTCCAGATCTCACTGGAGTTCTCGTTGAAATAACTGAGCATCAGCCGGTCACCGCAGGGGTCGTGCTGCGGGCGGTCGCAGCTCGGCTTTCGATCCGGGCGATTACGTCAGCAGTGGTCACAGTGCCCAACAAACGCGAGTCCTGGTCGACGACGACGCCACGACCGGACGGCGATGACAGGGCCGCATCGAGCGTGTTCCGCAGCGTTCCGCCCTCGGTGGCCAGCGTCCCGCCCAGGTTCAACAGGGCCGGCGTGATCTGCGCACTCACGGCGAACTCGCCGTGGTTCACGTTCAACCAGCCCTGCGGACTGTTCGCCGAATCGACCACCAGCACCCAACCGTTCTCGGCTACTCGCACCGCATCGGCGACGGTCGCACCCAGCGCGACCGTGGCTTCCGAACGGACCGGGACGGTGTCGTTCTCGAAACCCAGTGCGCGGTACCCGCGGTCCCGACCCACGAAACCGGCCACGAAGCTGTTGGCCGGGCGAGAGAGCAACTCGGCCGGGGTGGCCAGCTGGGCCAGGATGCCGCCCACGTTCAGCACGGCCACCTGGTCGCCGAGCTTGATGGCCTCGTCGATGTCATGGGTGACGAAGACGATGGTCTTGCCGAGCTCCGACTGCAGTCGGAGGAACTCCTGTTGCAGCTGATCACGGACGACCGGATCGACGGCCGAGAAGGGCTCGTCCATCAGCATCACTGGGGGATCGGCGGCCAGTGCCCTCGCTACCCCGACCCGTTGCTGTTGCCCTCCGGAGAGCTGCGCCGGGTACCGCTTCGCGAACCTCGCCTCCAGCCCGACCCGCTCCATCAGTTCCATCCCGGTGGCCCGGGCCTTTTTCTTGTCGTGCCCCAGGAGCGCAGGCACGGTGATGATGTTGTCCAGGATGGTGCGATGCGGGAACAGGCCCGCGTGCTGGATGACGTACCCGATCCCGCGCCGCAACGTGGCCGGTGCGACCTTGGCGGTGTCCTGGTCGTCCAACCAGATCTTCCCGCCCGTCGGTTCGATCATCCGGTTGATCATTCGCAACGAGGTGGTCTTACCGCATCCCGACGGGCCGACGAACACCGTGATCTGGCCGGACGGAGCCACCAGATCGAGCTGGTCGACGGCGATCGTCCCGTCCGGGTACTGCTTGGTTACCGACTCGAACTTGATCATCCGGACACCGCCATGCTGGCTCCTGTTCCTCGGGTGGGACCGCCCGGTGGGATCTGCCTGATCGGGCGGTGACCTGCTCGTTGCTGTCCTGCTGGCTGTACTGCGAACGGCTGGCTCAGTACGGTGGCCTCGATGACGACCAGGTCGCCGATGGCCGCAGCCTGGGCGTCATCGATACGGTAGGTCGGGCCCACGACAGAGATGGCCGCGATGGCAGTTCCCCCGACGCCCGACCGATACACGGGAGCCGCGACGGCGGAGACGTCCGGCTCGACCGCGGATCGCATCACCGCGTAACCGTTGCGCCCGACCTCACCGCGCAGGGCGGCACCGGCCGCAGATCCGTGCAGCGGAATACTGCGGCCAACCCAACTGGTGTGCCGGACGGAATGCAGCCCCTCGACCATGCCGGCGTAGACCGCGGTGTCGGCCGGCCCGGGCAGGCAAAGGTAGGTGGACTCGCCGCAACCCTCGACGATTCGCCGCATGGCCGGTTCAGCTCTTGCCACCAGCGATTGCCGGCCGAGCGCGGTGGCGCCGAGTTGGATCAGCCGCAATCCGGCCTGGAACAGGCCTCGGTCGTCTCGAGTGACCAGGCCGGATGCCTGAAGGGTGCGCAGCAGCCGCAGGGCCGTGCTAGGGGGGAGGCCGGCCCGGCGGGCGCAGTCGGCCAGGCTGATCTCGCCTTGGTCGCAGACCTCGGCCAGCAGATCCATCGCCCGTTCGACGGCGCGCGTCGACGACAGGCTCCCGCTGGGCGTTCTGCCGCCGGTTATGGTGCTCACATCCTTCGACGCCTGCCGACTGACGGAAGGACGCTGCCGGTCAGTGGAACCTTGGCCCGCTCGGTGGAAGCCGTCAAGACCTACCGTCATTTGTGATTTGTGTGTTACCTGCTGGTCATCGACCATGGGCTGCGCAACTTGATCAGGAAAGCGATGGCCACGTGCTGCGCGATGACGAATCGGCCGTGAAACGGAACCCCATCCTGCCCGATGGGCCAACGGTCGGCCAGCTGGATCCCGGTCCGCTCGTGATCCAGCTGGACGGCACGACGTTGACCTGCGCCGAGATCACCGCCGCCGCGAGCAGGACCGTAGCTGTTCGACTCTCCGAGAGTGGGTTGGCCCGGGCCGCCCGATCGCAGTCGTACGCGGCGCGGACGGCACTCCGCCGACCGCTGTACGGCCGGGCGACCGGCGTCGGGGCCAACCGAACCGTGACCATCACCGGTGACCCGGACACGCATGCTCTGCTCCTGCTGCGCAGCCACGCCACTTCGGCCGGGCCGGCGCGGCCTGCCGAGCGCGTGCGGGCCATGCTCGTCGTGCGGTTGAACCAGCTCGCGACCGGCGGCAGCGGCGTGGATCCGGAGATCCTGCTGGCCTTGCAGCGGATGATCGTCGCGGACGCGCTACCCGACGTGCGCACCCTGGGGAGCATCGGGACCGGCGATCTCTCGGCGCTGGCGACGACTGCACTCGCGTTGATGGGCGAAGGGCCCACCTCGAGGCCACTGGCCGAACCTGTCCGCTTCGGAGCAGCCGATGGGCTGGCTTTCATCTCCAGCAATGCCGGAGTTCTGGGCGACGCAGCGCTGGCCGTGTCGTCGCTGATCGAATCGGCACGCGCGGCGGTGATGATCGCCGCGTTGACCTTCGATGCGGTAGGCGGCAACAGCGAGGCCTACTCGGACGCTGTGCTGCGGGTGACGCCCTTTCCGGGTGCCGCCTCGGTCGGCTCGAACCTGCGCCTGATACTCGGCGCGGATCGGTGGGGCATCAGGCGGGACGGCGCCGGGGGCGTGCTGGCCGCATCCCGCATCCAGGACCCGTTCGGGCTGCGCGCCATCCCGCAGGTGCACGGGCCGGTACTGGATGCGTTGAGCAGCGCGGACAGCGTCATCGGTGCCCTGGTGAACGCACCCGCCGAGAATCCGCTGCTATTGGCCGACGACGACGAGCCCGACGGTGGGGCAGTAGCGCATCACGCCGGCTTCCACTACGCCTATCTCCAGATGGCCTTGGATTCGCTGGCCCTGGCCGTGGCCCAGAGCGGACCTTCGGTGCTGTCCCGGTTGGCCATGCTGATCGAGCCCGCCTTCAGCCATTTGGCGCCGTTCCTCGGGGACGGCACGCCGGGGGCGTCAGGGGTGATGGTGTGCGAGTACGTTGCCGCGTCGGCTCTCGGAGCGATCCGGGCGGCCGCGGTGCCCGCCGGGTTGCAGACCGTCGCCCTCTCCCGCGGCGTCGAGGAAGATGCCAGCTTCGCGTCGTTGGCCGCGCAGCAATGCCTGAGCATTGCCGGGCTCTACCGGGAACTGTTGGCCTGCGAGCTGGTGGCCGCGGTGCGGGCCCACCGGATGCGACCCAGCCGGCAGAGCCGAGGCGGCCTGGTCGACGATGCCCTTGAACTGTGTTCGTCGCTTCCGGCAGACCTCGTCGATCGTGATCTGTCCAGCGACCTCCGCATCGCGGCAGACCTGCTGCCGGGACTGGCCGCGCTGCTCCCGGATACGTTCGGGGCATGACCGAGCGCCGCCGGCGGCCGACGCTGAAGGACATCGCAGACGAGACCGGCCTGTCTCAGGCGGCCGTGTCCTACGGTTTGCGCGGGTTGCAGGTCCCGATAGAGACGCAGGAGCGGGTCCGCGAGGCCGCTGAACGGCTCGGGTATCAAGTCGATCCGATCGCGAGGGCGCTGGCCTCCGGACGTACCGGGAATGTCGGTCTGCTCTGCGGATCGCTCGAGGACATCTGGCAGCAGGGTGTCGCTGCGGCACTTGGTCGTGGGCTGCTCGGCGCCGGCCGGCAGGCGTTGATCGTCGACGCGACCAACGATCCCGAGTTGGAACGCAAGCTGGCGGCGCAGCTCGTCGATCAGCGGGTGGACGCACTGATCACCATGCCGATCGATCCGCGCGCCGACCATTGGACCGGCGTCGCCGAGCGGGTGGTTCTCGTGTCGATCGGAGACGGGCTGCCCGGGGCCGCGACTGCGGCCGAAGTGGTGTTCGACAACGAAGCTGCCGTCACGGACGCGCTGCGCGAGTTGGCCGACGCCGGGCACCGCCGGGTCACGGTGCTCACGTCGATGGCCGAGAGCACCCCGGACCGGCCGGCCGAGGCCGTGGTGCACCGGGTCGGTCCGGCGTTGGGCGTGGACGTGGCCCTGATGACCGCCCCGCACGACCTGGTCGGGGCCAGCGCGGTGGCGATCCGCATGCTGACCGGCCCGGATCGGCCGACAGCGGTGCTGTGCCTGTCCGACTCGCTCGCGTACGGGGTCTACGCCGGCGCACGGGAGCTGGGCCTGGAGCTGCCGGCTGATCTGTCCATCATGGGGTTCGACGATCACCCGGTGTCCGCCCTGCTCACGCCTGCGCTGTCCAGCTACCGGTGGCCGGTGGACGAATTGGTTGCCACGGTGGTTCAGCAAACCGTCGAGGCCATCGAGACGGGTGGCACCGGGCGACGACGGGTGCTGGCGGCGCAGCCACGCCGCCGCGGATCCGTTGTTGGCCCGCGCCATCGGCCCACGACCCGCGAACCATAGCGGGGCCGAGCCGCCGTCCGCGGGGTGCGGCCCGCCGTCGCCGTTCGTCCGGTACCACCGCCGTGCCTTACACTTGACCATCTGGGGTGTGCCGCTGCTTGCCTGTGACCGCCATCCGTCGGTCGAGTATGCGCCGGTGCAGCCCAGTATGAAGTGGTACGGCAGGTCGATGCAGTGCAGAGGGGCGTGGCTCAATTGGTAGAGCAGCGGTCTCCAAAACCGCAGGTTGCAGGTTCAAGTCCTGTCGCCCCTGCATCCGTAGTGATCACCCGTGTGACGCGGTGCGGAGAATTGCGCCGATGTTCGAGTAGACGAGACGAGGACCATCAGTGAGCGACGAATCCGAGGCAGGCGAAGGCCGTCCAGTACGCGGCTCCGAAGCTGCCGGCGACGCCGTTGACGGTGTCGTCGAGGATGCGACGAGCAGCGAGGCCGGTGACGCTGCCGACAAGGTGACCCTGGCCAAGTCGGATGGTGTTGTCGACGGCGAAGTCGTCGACAGTGGAGTCGTCGACAGCGAATCGGCCGGATCGGAAGGTTCGGTCCGCGAATCCGCCCTCGTCGGTGCATCTTCGGCCGGATCGGCCAGGGCGGCGGCGCGTCGATCGGGCGTCCGGGCGGGTGTCACCCCGACCAAGGGCGCTGCGACGAAGCAGCGGGACTCCGGCCGCGAAGTTCGCGCCAGCTACTTCGTGCGGTTGCGTCGGTTCCTGCGTGAAGTCATCGCCGAGCTGCGCAAGGTCATCTGGCCGGCTCGCAACCAGATGGTCACCTACACCATCGTCGTCATCGTGTTCGTCGTTTTCATGGTCGCGCTCACCGCCGGCCTGGATGTGTTGTTCGCCAAGGTCGTGCTGGCGGTCTTCGGCTGATCCTTTCGCTCAGCCGGGCCCGATTCCGTCGACGTTCGACCAGGTCAGCCAGCTGTCCGAATATTCACCCCGATGTCAGCGTTCCCCTTTGCAGTTAGTCAATCCAGATGAGGAAGTGGCCAGTACCGTGTCGAGCCCTGTCGATTCCACCGGCGATGTCGAGGCGATCGACGATCTGTCGACCCTCGAGACGTCCGGCGATGCCGAGCTTGTTCTCGAAAGCGACGGGGTCGAGCCCGAGGTCGCAGCCGACGTACCGGACGTCGACGCCGAGCCCGTGGATGCCGTCGCCGAGCTCAAGGCCTCACTCCGTCGCGCCGACGGCGAGTGGTACGTCGTGCACTCCTACGCCGGCTACGAGAACAAGGTGAAGACCAACCTCGAGACGCGCATCAACTCGCTGGAGATGCAGGAATTCATCTTCCAGATCGAGGTGCCGACCGAAGAGGTCACCGAGATCAAGAACGGCCAGCGCAAGCAGGTCCAGCGCAAGGTCTATCCCGGCTACATCCTGGTCCGGATGGAACTCACCGATGCCTCGTGGAGCGCCGTCCGGAACACTCCGGGCGTGACTGGATTCGTCGGTGCCACCGCGCAGCGACCGTCCCCGTTGTCGCTCGACGACGTCGTCAAGATCCTGGTTCCGGCCGCGCCGAAGAAGGTGGCCGCCGGCACCGAAGGTTCCACCGGTACTGGCAGCAGCGTTCGTACCGAGGTCGACTTCACCGTCGGCGAGTCGGTCACCGTCATGGACGGCCCGTTCGCCACGCTGCCGGCCACCATCAACGAGGTCAACGCCGACGGACAGAAGCTGAAGGTCTTGGTCTCGATCTTCGGCCGCGAGACTCCCGTCGAGCTGTCGTTCTCCCAGGTCGCCAAGATCTGATCGATTTCGCACCTTCGTCCCGGCCCCCAGGCCAGGACCCTGGCGCGAGAACCCCCGCACCACACACCCAGCAGAAATCAGGAAGAGAAATGCCTCCGAAGAAGAAGAAACTCGCAGCGGTCATCAAGCTGCAGATCAAGGCCGGCATGGCCAACCCGGCGCCGCCGGTCGGCCCAGCCCTGGGCCAGCACGGCGTCAACATCATGGAGTTCTGCAAGGCCTACAACGCAGCGACCGAGTCGCAGCGTGGGGACGTCGTCCCGGTCGAGATCTCCGTGTACGAAGATCGCACGTTCGACTTCAAGCTCAAGACCCCGCCCGCCGCCCGGTTGCTGCTCAAGGCCGCCGGCGTCGAAAAGGGATCGGGTACCCCGCACACCACCAAGGTCGCCAGCATCACGGCCGCCCAGGTGCGCGAGATCGCCACGCTCAAGCAGGTCGATCTGAACGCGAACGACATCGACGCCGCCGCCAAGATCATCTCTGGCACCGCGCGCTCGATGGGCATCACCGTCAAGGGCTGACCTGTCGCCAGGCAGCACCAGTGGGAGAGCCACGCGCTGGCTCGTCAACCACGAACTCCATACGCAAAATAGATTCAGGAGAAGGATATGAAGCGCTCCAAGGCCTACAAGGCCGCAGCAGAACTGGTCGACCGCGAGAACCTGTACAGCCCGCTCGAGGCGGCCGCTCTGGCTCAGAAGACGTCGGCCACCAAGATGGACAGCACTGTGGAGGTTGCCCTCCTGCTGGGTGTCGACCCCCGCAAGGCTGACCAGATGGTCCGTGGCACCGTCAACCTGCCGCACGGCACCGGCAAGACCGCCCGCGTGGTCGTCTTCGCCGTTGGCGACAAGGCCGCTGAGGCCGAAGCGGCCGGCGCCGATGTCGTCGGCAGCGACGATCTGATCGCCCGCATCCAGGGCGGTTGGACCGATTTCGATGCCGCGATCGCCACCCCCGACCAGATGGCCAAGGTCGGCCGCATCGCCCGCGTCCTCGGACCGCGTGGCCTGATGCCGAACCCGAAGACCGGCACCGTCACGGCGGATGTCGCCAAGGCGGTCACCGAGATCAAGGGTGGAAAGATCAACTTCCGCGTCGACAAGGCCGCCAACCTGCATGTCGTCATCGGCAAGGTGTCGTTCCCGACCGAGAAGCTGGTCGAGAACTACGCCGCCGCGCTCGACGAGGTGCTGCGCTCGAAGCCGTCCGCGGCCAAGGGCAAGTACCTGAAGAAGATCTTCTTCTCCACCACGATGGGCCCGGGCATCCCGGTCGACCCGTCGAAGACCCGCAACCTGCTCGAGACCGAAGAGGTCTGACGTGATGCGGGTGCTGGGGCACCCGCACACGTTTCGACTTCGGTTCTGAAGAAGTTCGACAGACGAAATTCGACCATGGCCCCCGACCTCGCGGTCGGGGGCCATCGCTCGTTGACGGCAGCCTGGTGGCGGTCAGTCACGAGAGCCGAGATCGGTCGCCCGGCGAGGCCGCCGGGCGGTCGCCACGATTTCCTACAGCCGATTCGTAGACAGCACAGGGGGTACGGGAATACATGACAGGCCAAGGGATGCCAGGGCAGGGGCGCGTTGACGTCCAGCAAACGGCCCGCGCCACGTCGGGCCCGGCGGTCGCCGCCGGGACCGGCCGAAGCCGCCGTCGTCGAGCGCTCGTCGGGGTGGTGATAGCTACCGCGCTGGTACTGACTGGCTGCGCCACCACGATCGCCGGCACGCCGGCTCCGGTGGCCTCCCCGAGTCTCTCGACCGGCCTCTCCACGCCAACCGCCGGTGCGTCCGGGCAGCTCAGTGCGCCGGAATCGACGGATCTGCCTCCGTCCAGTGATCCCCAGGCGAGCCAGGGTGACGCGCCGACGAGCGGTTCGAGCGGCGCTGCTGAGCCGGGCCAAGAGATCGACCCAGCCGCCTTCGCGGCCAAGATGGAGGCGGCCAACGCGGGCATCAAGACGATGCGCGGAGCGATCTCGGTCAACTCGGGCCCGCTGACCGAACAGGGCACGTTCAGCGAAACCCTCTCCGGCGGAAAGGCTTCGGCGATGGACATGACTCTGTTCATCAAGACCGGTGGACAGAGCATCCCGCTCAAGGTGCTGATCGTCGACGACCAGGTCTACCTGGGTGGAAGCGAGATACTTGGCGCTCTGAAGGCGGGCACCAAGAAGTGGGCGCTGGCGAGCAGGTCTTCGAGCAACAGCGCCTTGCGATCGCTGGCCAACCAGCTCGACGGCCTGCTCGGCTCGGCCAGCGCAAATCAGTACCAACTGTTCGCACAGGCGGCCAAGTCGATCGCCGACGGCGGCGCGACCCGGCTGGGCCAGGTCGACGCCCACAAATACGTGATCACGGTCGACGTCGCGAAGCTCAGCGGGCTGATGACCGGGACCGCGAAGTCGTCGATGGAAGCAGTACTGGCCAGTGGCGTGACGACGATCCCGAGCACCATCTGGCTGGACCAATCGGGCCGGGTCATCCAGACCAGGACCGCGGTTACGGTGGCCAGTGTCAGCAGCGACACCCTGTTCAAGGTGACCGCCTACAACACCCCGGTCGTCATCAAGGCACCGGCGAAGGCCGACGTCTACACGGGTTGAGCTCTGGACGATTTGGCGGGCGCAAGTCCGGTCGGGTACCTTGGAAACGTTCCACCGAAGACCGTCGGCTCCTGCCTGCCCAGCACTGGGTGAGTGGGTGAAGGTCCGCGAAATTGCGGGCGCCCACGCAGGAGGACGAGGTTCAGATTCGGGTGCCCTGTGTGGCCCGCCTTCACGCCCCGTGCCCATGCGGCCGGGGCGTTCGTCGTTTCCATCGACCTCCAGTTGCCCGCGCGTGTTTCCGGTGATCACGAACAAACCGAGAACTACGAACGAGGAAGGAGGCGAGAATGGCAAAGTCCACCAAGGTGGCATCTGTCGCAGAGATCGCGGACCAGTTCCGTAGCTCGTCCGCCGCGGTCGTCACCGAATACCGCGGCCTGACGATGTCGCAGCTCACGACGCTTCGCAAGTCCCTGGGCAGCGACACCGCCTACACCGTCGCCAAGAACACGCTGGTCAAGCGCGCAGCCGCGGACGCGGGCGTCGAAGGACTGGACGACCTGTTCACCGGCCCGACGGCCGTTGCGTTCATCAGCGGCGAGCCCGTTGACGCCGCAAAGGTGCTGCGCGATTTCGCCAAGGCGAACCCGCTGCTGGTGATCAAGGGCGGTCTGCTCGACGGCAAGGCGCTCGACGCCAAAGAGGTCAGCAAGCTGGCCGACCTGGAGTCCCGCGAGGTGCTGTTGGGCAAGATGGCCGGCGCGATGTTGGCCACCCTGACCAAGGCCGCGATCGTCTTGAACGCTCTTCCCTCCCAGGTGGCGCGGCTCTCCGCGGCTCTGGTCGAGAAGCGCACCGCCGAGGAAGGTGCTCCGGTTGTCGAGGAAGCACCAGCCGAAGCTCCCGCAGCCGAAGTACCGGCTGACGATGCTCCCGCAGCGGAAGTTGCGAGCACCGAAGAAGTGACGGAGACGGCTTCCGAAGCCTGATTCGACCAGCAGCACCCGGTCGGATCGACCGGTACGACCGCCAACATCCATCACCTAGAGCCCGGTGCGTCACCAGACGTGCAGGGACACAGAAATTGAAAGGACGCCCATCATGGCGAAGCTCACCACCGACGAGTTGCTCGAGGCCTTCAAGGAGCTCACCCTCATCGAGCTCTCCGAGTTCGTGAAGCAGTTCGAAGACACCTTCGGCGTCACCGCCGCCGCCCCGGTTGCCGTTGCCGGCCCGGCCGGCCCGGCCGCCGCTGCTGAGGTTGCCGAGGAGCAGGACGAGTTCGACGTCGTCCTCGAGTCCGCCGGCGAGAAGAAGGTCCAGGTCATCAAGGCCGTCCGCGAGCTCGTTTCGGGCCTCGGCCTGAAGGAAGCCAAGGACCTGGTCGACGCTGCCCCCAAGGCGATCCTCGAGAAGGCCACCAAGGAGGTCGCTGAGGCGGCCAAGGCCAAGCTCGAAGAGGCCGGCGCCAAGGCCACCGTCAAGTAATTTCTGCCCTGTGCAGAATGTCTGGCCGTGAACGAAGTGCCAACAGCATCAGCGCGATAGCGCTCGCACCTACAGAACTGGGGCGGGTCCACGAGAGTGGATCCGCCCCAGTTCTGCGTTTTGCACTCACTGTCACTCGCTGGTCGCCGGCGTCGTTGGTGCGGTGACACGCGGTGGGAACTGGGGCGATGACTGCACCGGCCGCCACCGTGGTAGTGCTGCGGTCCGGAAAATCATTCGGCCCGTCGTCTTGACGGATGGGCCGAAGCGGGCCACGCTTGTCGGGTGACGTCGATCGATCCGCTCTTCCTGGTGAAGGTGCGGGCGCTCGTTACCTGAAGGGCAGTAGCTGTGCGGCTGGGCCAGGTGGCCCCCCGGCTTCCGCTTGACAAGGCACGTCTGGACAGTTCTGTCCGTTGCTGCTAGGCTGTGTGTTTGCGCTGCCCTCTTTTCGCTGCCCTCAATCAGCTCCCATCCCGTCACGGGACGATTGCTGCCTGAACAGCGGAGACCTTGGCGGCCAGCAGTCCGGTCGCGTCGCGTGGAACAACGCAGTGCGACCGCAGCAGTTCATCAGATATATGCAGGTCAGTCGTCATGCTCGTCAGTCGTCATCTAAAGGGGGTCCCTATCACCAAGCGCTCGGGATCCCGTTCAGGTGGCGACTTTTGTGTCTCCGACGGTAGTCCATGTAGGCCGGTGTGCGGGTGGTTCATCCACACAGCCGGCGCGCACCAGACATAGCAGCACCACCCAGCTCTAGAACATCCACAACGCATCACCAGCACTCGCAGTAAAGCAGTTGCATCAGAACAAAGCAGTTGCATCAGAAACAGTAGACCGACGGCGCTTGTCCTTGGAAGGACGCATCTTGGCAGTCACGAGTACGCCCAAGACCACCACTTCGACCTCAGGCGGGACCACCAAAAGGGTCTCCTTCGCGAAGCTTCGCGAACCGCTCGAGGTACCGAATCTTCTCGCCCTGCAGACCGAGTCCTTCGAATGGCTCGTGGGCGCGAAGTCCTGGAGGGATCGGCAGGCCGATCCAACTCCCAGCGGACTCGACGAGATTCTCGAGGAGATCTCGCCGATCCAGGATTTCTCCGGGAACCTTTCACTTTCGTTCATGGATCCGCGGTTCGACGACGTCAAGGCGAACGAGGAGGAGTGCCGCGACAAGGACATGACCTACTCGGCGCCGCTCTTCGTCACGGCTGAGTTCGAGAACGAGACCACCCGCGAGATCAAGTCCCAGACCGTCTTCATGGGTGACTTCCCGATGATGACGAGCAAGGGCACCTTCATCATCAACGGCACCGAGCGCGTCGTCGTCTCGCAGCTGGTCCGCTCCCCGGGCGTGTACTTCGACCGGACGCTGGACAAGACCGCGGGCAAAGAGGTGTTCGCCGTCAAGGTGATCCCGTCCCGTGGCGCCTGGCTCGAGTTCGACATCGACAAGCGCGACACCATCGGCGTCCGCATCGACCGCAAGCGTCGCCAGCCGGTCACCGTGCTGCTGAAGGCGTTGGGTTGGGACACCGAGCGCATCCGCGAGAAGTTCGCCTGGTCGCCGGTGCTGTTGGCCACCCTGGAGAAGGACCACATCGCCGGCACCGACGAGGCGCTCCTGGATATCTACCGCAAGCTGCGTCCGGGCGAGCCGCCGACAAAGGAAAGCGCGCAGGCCCTGCTGGAGAACCTGTTCTTCAAGGACAAGCGCTACGACCTCGCCAAGGTCGGTCGGTACAAGCTGAACAAGAAGCTCGGCCTGAACTCGCCGATCTCCGTGGGCACGCTGACCGAGGACGATCTGATCTCGACCGTCGAGTACCTGTTGCGTCTGCACGAGGGCCAGGATTCCTGGACCATCCGTGGCCAGAACCTGCCGGTCGAGACGGACGACATCGACCACTTCGGCAACCGTCGCCTCCGCACCGTGGGCGAGCTGATCCAGAACCAGATCCGGGTCGGCCTGTCCCGCATGGAGCGCGTCGTTCGCGAGCGGATGACGACCCAGGACGTCGAGGCGATCACGCCGCAGACCCTGATCAACATCCGGCCCGTCGTCGCCTCCATCAAGGAGTTCTTCGGCACCAGCCAGCTGTCGCAGTTCATGGACCAGACCAACCCGCTCGCCGGTCTGACCCACAAGCGCCGCCTCTCCGCCCTCGGGCCGGGTGGTCTGTCCCGCGACCGCGCCTCCCTCGAGGTCCGCGACGTCCACTCGTCGCACTACGGCCGGATGTGCCCCATCGAGACCCCGGAAGGCCCGAACATCGGCCTGATCGGCTCTTTGGCCACCTTCGCCAGGGTCAACCCGTTCGGTTTCATCGAGACCCCGTACCGCAAGGTCGAGGCCGGCTCCGTCACCGATGAGATCAACTACCTGACCGCTGACGAAGAGGACCGCTACGTCATCGCCCAGGCGAACGCCAAGCTGGACCCCTCGGGTCATTTTTCGGAGTCTCGCGTTCTTGTCAGGCGTAAGGGTGGCGAGGTCGACCAGGTCACCCCCGACCAGGTCGAGTACATGGACGTCTCCCCGCGGCAGACGGTCTCCGTCGCCACCGCGATGATTCCGTTCCTGGAGCACGACGAGGCCAACCGGGCGCTGATGGGCGCCAACATGCAGCGCCAGTCCGTCCCCCTGCTGCGCAGCGAATCACCGCTGGTCGGCACGGGCATGGAGGCTCGCGCCGCGGTTGACGCCGGCGACGTTGTCATCGCCGAGAAGAGCGGTGTCGTCGAAGAGGCGACCGCCGACTACGTCTCGGTGATGGCCGACGACGGGACGCACCGTACCTACCGGCTGCACAAGTTCCGCCGTTCCAACCAGGGCACCAGCTTCAACCAGAAGCCGATCGTCGACGAAGGCCAGCGGGTCGAGGCCGGCGACGTCCTTGCCGACGGTCCCTGCACCGACGGCGGCGAGATGGCGTTGGGCAAGAACCTGCTCGTCGCCTTCATGCCCTGGGAGGGTCACAACTACGAAGACGCGATCATCCTGAGCCAGCGGATCGTCCAGGACGACGTGCTCACCTCGATCCACATCGAAGAGCACGAGATCGACGCCCGCGACACGAAGCTCGGGCCGGAAGAGATCACCCGGGACATCCCGAACGTCTCCGAGGATGTGCTCGCCGATCTCGACGAGCGCGGAATCATCCGGATCGGTGCCGAGGTCCAGGACGGCGACGTGCTGGTCGGAAAGGTCACGCCCAAGGGCGAGACCGAGCTGACCCCGGAAGAGCGCCTGCTGCGCGCCATCTTCGGTGAGAAGGCCCGCGAAGTCCGCGACACCTCGCTGAAGGTGCCGCACGGCGAGACCGGCAAGGTCATCGGCATCCGGGTCTTCAACCGCGAGGAGGACGGCGCGGAGCTCGCTCCCGGCGTCAACGAGCTGGTCCGCGTCTACGTGGCCCAGAAGCGGAAGATCCAGGACGGCGACAAGCTGGCCGGCCGCCACGGCAACAAGGGCGTCATCGGCAAGATCCTGCCCCAGGAAGACATGCCGTTCCTGGCTGACGGCACCCCCGTCGACATCGTGCTCAACCCGCACGGTGTGCCGCGACGGATGAACGTCGGCCAGATCCTGGAAACCCACCTCGGGTGGGTGGCCAGTCAGGGCTGGGACATCGAGGGCACCCCGCAGTGGGCGCAGTACCTCGAAGACTCCGCCCGCAGCGCGAGTGCCTTCACCCGCACCGCGACGCCGGTGTTCGACGGCGCCACCGAGGACGAGATCATCGGCCTGCTCGGCTCGACGACTCCGACCCGCGACGGTGACCGACTGGTCGGCACTGACGGCAAGGCCACCCTGATGGATGGCCGCACCGGCGAGCCGTTCCCGTACCCGGTGGCCGTCGGCTACATGTACATCATCAAGTTGCTCCACCTGGTGGACGACAAGATCCACGCCCGGTCGACGGGTCCGTACTCGATGATCACCCAGCAGCCGCTCGGCGGTAAGGCCCAGTTCGGTGGCCAGCGCTTCGGTGAGATGGAGTGCTGGGCCATGCAGGCCTATGGCGCGGCGTACACGCTCCAGGAACTGTTGACCATCAAGAGCGATGACATCGTGGGCCGCGTCAAGGTCTACGAAGCCATCGTCAAGGGTGAGAACATCCCGGAGCCGGGCATCCCGGAGTCGTTCAAGGTGCTGCTGAAAGAACTACAAGCGCTCTGTCTCAATGTGGAGGTGCTGTCCTCGGACGGCGCCACCATCGAGATGCGCGATACCGACGACGATGATCTCGAGCGGGCTGCGGCCAACCTCGGAATCAACCTGTCCCGCAACGAGTCGGCCTCGGTGGACGAACTCGTGAATTGATCTGGAAGCCCCTGCACCAGGTGATGCGGTGGCCGGCTGGAAACCAGCCGCCGCACCACCTGGACAGGATTTCTTGACTTCCAACCCCCGGGTGCACCGCAAGTGCCACCGAGTCCAACGGCCCAGAAGGCCCGCGGGCGGTGCCCCACCCTTTTTTGACAAGACAGGGACGTGCAATCAGTGCTCGACGTCAATTTCTTCGACGAGATCCGAATCGGCCTGGCGGCCGCGGACGATATTCGTACCTGGTCTCATGGCGAGGTCAAGAAGCCGGAGACCATCAACTACCGCACGCTCAAGCCCGAGAAGGACGGACTCTTCTGCGAGAAGATCTTCGGCCCGACCCGGGACTGGGAGTGCGCCTGCGGTAAGTACAAGCGGGTCCGCTTCAAGGGCATCATCTGCGAGCGTTGCGGCGTCGAGGTCACTCGCGCCAAGGTGCGTCGTGAGCGGATGGGCCACATCGAGCTGGCCGCGCCGGTCACCCACATCTGGTACTTCAAGGGTGTCCCCAGCCGGTTGGGCTACCTGCTCGACCTGGCCCCGAAGGATCTCGAGAAGATCATCTACTTCGCGGCCTACCTGATCACCTCCGTCGATGACGAGCAGCGTCACAACGACCTGCCGACCATCGAGGCGGAGATGTCGGTGGAGCGCAAGAACCTGGAGAACCTCCGGGACGGTGACATCGACGCCCGCGCCAAGAAGCTCGAAGCCGATCTGGCCGAGCTCGAGGCGGAGGGCGCGAAGTCCGATGTTCGACGCAAGGTGCGCGAGGGTGGCGAGCGCGAGCAGCGCCAGATCCGCGACCGCGCTCAGCGGGAGATCGACAAGCTGGACGAGGTCCTCGATCAGTTCAAGAAGCTCAAGGTCCGCGACCTGATCATCGACGAGATCGTCTACCGCGAACTGCAGGATCGCTTCGGCGATTACTTCCAGGGCGGCATGGGCGCCGAGGCGCTCAAGAAGATCATCGCCGACTTCGACATCGACAACGAGGCCACCTCGCTGCGCGACACGATCAAGAACGGCAAGGGTCAGCGCAAGATCCGCGCGATCAAGCGTCTGAAGGTCGTCGCCGCGTTCCAGTCGACGAACAACTCGCCGCTGGGCATGGTGCTGGACTGCGTCCCGGTCATCCCGCCGGAGCTCCGCCCGATGGTGCAGCTGGACGGTGGCCGCTTCGCGACCTCCGACCTCAACGACCTGTACCGCCGCGTCATCAACCGCAACAACCGGTTGAAGCGACTGATCGATCTCGGCGCGCCCGAGATCATCGTCAACAACGAGAAGCGGATGCTCCAGGAGGCCGTCGACGCGCTGTTCGACAACGGCCGTCGTGGACGTCCGGTGACCGGACCGGGTAACCGCCCGCTCAAGTCGCTGTCCGATCTGCTCAAGGGCAAGCAGGGTCGGTTCCGTCAGAACCTGCTCGGCAAGCGCGTGGACTACTCGGGCCGTTCTGTGATCGTCGTCGGCCCGCAGCTGCAGCTGCACCAGTGCGGTCTGCCCAAGCTGATGGCTCTCGAGCTGTTCAAGCCGTTCGTGATGAAGCGTCTGGTCGATCTCAACCACGCGCAGAACATCAAGTCGGCCAAGCGCATGGTCGAGCGCCAGCGCCCGCAGGTGTGGGACGTCCTCGAAGAGGTGATCGATTCGCACCCCGTGCTGCTGAACCGTGCCCCGACCCTGCACCGGTTGGGCATCCAGGCCTTCGAGCCGATGCTGGTCGAGGGCAAGGCCATCCAGCTGCACCCGCTGGTCTGTGCCGCGTTCAACGCCGACTTCGACGGTGACCAGATGGCAGTCCACCTGCCGCTGTCCGCCGAGGCGCAGGCCGAGGCGCGGGTGCTGATGCTTTCGAGCAACAACATCCTGTCCCCGGCATCGGGGAAGCCCCTCGCCATGCCTTCTCTTGATCTTGTCACCGGTCTGTACTACCTGTGCGGGCTCGACGAGAACGCGATCGGTTCGCACCACGTCCTCGACGACGGCACGCTCGAAGAGGCGAAGGGCCGGCTGCGGTCGTACTCGTCTTCGGCCGAGGCCCTGATGGCGCTGGACCGTGGCGAGATCTCGGTCCGTACGCCGATCAACATCCGGCTGCACGACGTCGTCCCCACCCCCGGGGTCGAACTGCCGGAGGACTGGAAGTCCGGCGACGCGTGGACGGTCAGTACCACGCTCGGTCGCGTGCTCTTCAACGAGCTGCTGCCGGCGGGCTACCCGTTCGTCAACCAGGAGCTGCCGAAGAAGGTGCAGGCCGGCATCGTCAACGATCTGGCCGAGCACTACCCGATGTCTCTGGTCGCGCAGACCCTGGACAAGCTCAAGGAAGCCGGCTTCCACTGGGCCACCCGCTCGGGCATGACCGTCGCCATCGGCGACGTCATCATCCCGGCGTCCAAGCCCGCCATCCTGGCCAAGTACGACGGCCAGGCCGAAACGGTGGAGAAGGCCTACCAGCGAGGCAACCTCTCGCCGGAAGAGCGTCGCGAAGATCTGGTCAAGATCTGGGAGGCGGCCACCAAGGAGATCGAGGCGGCCATCCCGCCGGCCTACCCGAAGGACAACCCGGTCTACACCCTGGTTGCTGCGGGTGCCGCTGGTAACTGGATCCAGGTCCGCTCGCTCGCCGGTATGAAGGGTGTCGTCGCCAACTCCAAGGGCGTCCAGATCCCACGGCCGATCCGGAACTCGTTCCGCGAGGGTCTGTCCGTGCTGGAATATTTCATTAACACCCACTCGGCCCGTAAGGGCCTGGCCGACACTGCGCTGCGTACGGCGGAGTCGGGTTACCTGACCCGTCGTCTGGTCGACGTGTCGCAGGACGTCATCGTGCGCGAGTCCGACTGTGGGACCGAGCGCGGCGTCGATCTGCCGATCGCGGCTCTGTCCGCGGACGGCACGTTGCGTCAGGACGAGTTCGTCGAGACCTCGATCCAGGCTCGCGTGCTGGCCACGGATGCAATCAGCGCGGTTGACGGTTCGGTCGTCGTCCCGGCCGGCACCGACATGCGGGAATGGCACGTGGCGTCGGCCGTCGAGGCCGGCATCACCACCCTGAAGATGCGTTCGGTCCTCACCTGCGAGGCAGCGATCGGCACCTGTGCCGTCTGCTACGGCCGTTCGCTGGCCACCGGGCTGCTCGTCGACGTCGGTGAGGCTGTCGGTGTTGTTGCCGCGCAGTCCATCGGTGAGCCGGGTACCCAGCTGACCATGCGTACCTTCCACACCGGTGCCGCCTCGGGGTCCTCGGACATCACCCAGGGTCTGCCCCGTGTGCAGGAGCTGTTCGAGGCCCGTATCCCGAAGGGCAAGGCGCCCATTGCGGACGCCGCCGGACGGATCCGGATCGAGGATGCGGACAAGTTCTTCAAGATCGTCATCACACCGGATGACGGCAGCGAAGAGGTCGTCTACGACAAGCTGCCGAAGACGCAGCGCCTGGCCACCATCTCGGTCGATGGTTCCGAGCGTCTGCTCATCGACGGTGACTCGGTTGCGGTCGGGCAGCACCTGCTCGAGGGCAACGTCGACCCGCACGAGGTGCTCCGCGTGATGGGTCCGCGCCGGGTGCAGCTGCACCTGGTCCGCGAGGTCCAGGAGGTCTACCGGTCCCAGGGTGTGTCGATCCACGACAAGCACATCGAGGTCATCGTCCGGCAGATGCTCCGTCGCGTCACGATCATCGACTCCGGCTCGACCGAGTTCCTGCCGGGTGCGGTGATCGAGCGCAAGGAGTTCGAGGCGACCAACCGTCGCATCCTCGCCGAAGGTGGCGAAGCTGCTGCCGGACGTCCGGCTCTGATGGGCATCACCAAGGCGTCGCTCGCCACCGACTCGTGGCTCTCGGCCGCCTCGTTCCAGGAGACGACCCGGGTGCTGACGGACGCGGCGATCAACGCCAAGTCCGACAAGCTGGTCGGCCTCAAGGAGAACGTGATCATCGGCAAGCTGATCCCGGCCGGTACGGGCATCGCCCGCTACCGCGATATCTCGGTGCAGCCGACCGAAGAGGCTCGCAGCGCGGCCTACTCCATGTCCTCGTTCGACGACACCTACTACGGTGCCGACACCTTCGGTGTCGCTGCCGGGACCTCGGTGCCGCTCGACGACTACGACATGGGTCGCGACTACCGCTGATCCAGCTCGGCTGACGGGCCGGTTCCACACTGCTTCGGCAGTGGGAACCGGCCCGTTCTGCGTCCGGGCCAGTTCCAGCGCCGGCGTCGGGTCCGGCGGGGTTCTGCGTTCGGCGTTGGGGACCTGACGCTCGACGTGGTCCTGCCTCACGTCGAGGGCACGCGTGCGGCTACTCCTTGCCGGCCAGCCGGTCCAGGACGGCGTCGGGGGCTGGAGCGTGGCGCAGGTACGCACGGCTGAACGCGCCGGTGCCATGGCCGAGCGAGCGCAACTCCGTCGCGTAGGTGGTCAGCTCGACCGACGGGACGTCGGCCTGTACCTGTGTGCGACCCCGGCTACCCGCGTTGATCACGGAACTCGTTCCGCGCACCCGGGCCCGCCGGGACGACAGATCGGCCAACACGGCGCCGACGAATTCGTCGTCCACTTCGATGGCGACAGAGTCCAGTGGTTCGAGAATCTGCAGGCCAGCAGTGTTCGCCGCCTCCCGCAAGGCAAGTGCACCCGCCAGCTGGAAGGCCGCATCAGAAGAATCGACGCTGTGCGATTTTCCGCCGACCAAGGTCACCCGGAGGTCGACCAACGGGTGGCCGGCGACTCCGCGGTCGAGCTGGTGGCGCACCCCTTTCTCCACGCTCGGGATGTACTGCCGGGGGACGGCACCCCCGACCACCTTGTCGAGGAATTCGAAGCCAGTTCCCTGCGCCAGCGGCTCCACCTCGACCTCGGCAACCGCGAACTGGCCGTGCCCGCCCGATTGTTTGACGTGCCTGCCCAGGCCGGCAGCAGGGGCTCGAACTGTCTCGCGGAGCGCGACCCGAACTGCTTCGATCCGTACCTCGACCCCCGAGCGGGACCGCAGTCGATCGAGCAGCACATCGAGTTGCTGCCGTCCGACGGTCCAGAGGATCATCTGCTCGGTTTCGGGATCGACCTCCACCCGTACCGTCGGGTCCTCGGCGGCGATACGGGTCAGACCCTGGACGAGCTTGTCCTCGTCGGTGCTCGATCTGGCTGAGATGGCAGTGGGCAGCATCGGTTCGGGGACCGTCCAAGGTTCCAGGACGACCGGGGCAGCCGGATCCGACAGGGTGTCACCCGTCTCGGCGTGGCCCAGCCTGGCGACGGCGACGATATCGCCGGCCACCGCGCGCGGAACGGCGGTGAGCGTCGCACCGACGGTGCGGGACACGGCTCCGACCCGTTCGTCGATGTCGTGCGCCGGATGTCGGTTCTCGTCCGACGGATGGCCGGAGAACTGGGCGAAGTGGCCGCTGACGTGGACCGGTACGTCCGGTTCCAGGATGCCTCGGTACACGCGGACCAGGCTGATCCGGCCGACGTACGGGTCGGTGGTCGTCTTCACCACCTCCGCCACCAGCGGACCATCGATGCCGAGATCGGGCAGGGTGGCCCCGGCCGGGGTGAACGCGGCCACCTGATGTTCAGCGGGGGCCGGGAAGCCGCGTCCTATCAATTCCAGCACCTCGGCGACACCGATTCCGGTCGTCGGGACTGCAGGCAACACCGGGTGGAACGAGGCTCGCCCCACGGCCTTTTCCAGATCGCCGACCAGCGTGTCGAAGTCGACCTCCTCACCGCCCAGGTAGCGGTCGAGCAGCGAATCGTCTTCCGATTCGGTGATGATGCCCTCCATCAGCGCATCCCGGGCCGCTGCTGTCGAGGCCAGCTCGGCCCCGGTGGCCGCCCGGCGGGTGCGCTCGCGTGGGTCGTCGCCCAACTCGTACAGCGAACCCGAGAGCAGTCCGATGAGCCCGGCGTCGGACGGCAGATAGAGCGGTTGGATACCGTTACCGAAGGCGATCCTGCACTGCTCCACTGCCGCGCCGAAATCGCCCCGCGGTTGGTCGATGTGGGTGATCACGACTGCCCGTGGCATGCGGACCGCCGCGCACTCCTGCCACAGCATCCGGGTGCCGCCGTCGACACCGTCGACCGCGGAGACCACGAAGACGGCGGCGTCCGCGGCCCGCAACCCGGCCCGTAGTTCGCCCACGAAGTCCGCGTGGCCGGGAGTGTCAACGAGGTTCAGCCGAACCTCCGGCCGCGACCCCAGCAGCTGCTCATCCCGGATGGTGGTGGTGGCCACGGTCATCGAAACCGAGTGACCCAAACGCTTCTCGAGATCTTCGAAGTCGCAGACCGTCGTGCCGTCGGCGATCACACCCAGTCGGTTCACCGATCCGGTGAGATGGAGCATCGATTCCGCGAGCATCGTCTTGCCCGCGCCGGGCGGACCCACCAGGACGACGTTCCGAACCTCGCCGGCGTCGGTTGAACCGGTTCCGGTCCTGGCCATGTCAGCTCACCTCCGCGGTCGGCAGCGTCTGGGAAAGTGTGCTCCCGGAATCGGAACCGTGCGCGGCGAACGATCAGCCGGCGACCACGTTCCCGTTCTGGACTTCGACGGCCACGGTCGGCAGCGGCGAGGGTGCGGGTCCGTTGATGACGGCGCCGGTGAGCGCGTTGTACTTCGACCCGTGACAGGGGCAGTCCAGCTCGGCTCCCTTGACGGCCACCGTGCAACCCATGTGGGTGCAGATCGCGCTGAACGCAACAGCTTTCCCGGCGGTGGGCTGGGCGATGATGATCGGCTTGCCGTTGGCGTCGGTGGCGGCGAGCGCCCCACCGACCGGAACCTTGCTCAGCACCGCCAGGGTATTCGCCGAGGGGGCCGCTCCGCCCGACGCCGACGCGCTCGGTGCCGCGGTCGCCGACGGAGCGGATGCCGCGGCCGGCGTGCTCGAGCTCCCGCAGGCGGCCAAGGTCAGCGCGCCTGCGCCCAGACCCACGGCGACCAACGCCTGTCGTCGTGTCGGTGACAGCAGGCCTGCACGGTCGGTTGTCGGCTCGTTCGGGTTCTCGCGATCTTGTTCGGTGGCGGCTGCGGCAGGGGCGATCGGAGTAGTCGTCATTCCCATCGGTACGACACCCGAACGGAAAGGGTTCAGCCGCCGCCCGCCCTCGGTTGAACCGTTCGGAAGGCTGCGGCGTGCGGTTGAGTGACGGACGCTATTTGGATGTCAGGACCGGCCAGATCGGAAGGAAGCATGATGAGTACAGCAGTCCGAACACGACCAGTTCGATCCACCAACCTGTCCATGCTCGGACGTGGAGTGGCCGCCGCCGGCGTGCTGCTCTCCGCCGATGTGCACCTGGTGCTCTACTTCGACGGTTTCAAGGACATCAAGGTCATCGGCCCGGCGTTCCTGCTGAATGCGATCGGTGGCATCGTCATCGGGGTGGCCGTGCTGGTGTGGCGACATTGGCTCCCGCTCGTGGCGGCCATTGCCTTCGGCATCTCGACGCTCACGGCTTTCTACATCTCCGCGACCGTCGGCCTGTTCGGGGTCCACGAGACGTTGACCGGGAATCAGGTCGTGCTGGCGGAGATCGCCGAGTGGGTGGCCATCGCCGGTGCGGGAACGGCACTCTGGGCCGAGCGCAGGAAGGCCTGAAACAGCGCGAAGGGGCAGTCTCGAACGGACGACCAGGTAGGGGTAGTGCGGAGGTGGCGATGGCGGAGTCGGGCGCGGAACTGATGCGCACCCTGCACGACGAGCACGCCGCCGCGCTCTGGTCCTTCGTGCTCGGGCTGACCAGCGGCGATCGGGGGCGCGCCGAGGACGTGGTGCAGGAGACGCTGCTCCGAGCCTGGCGCCGGCCAGAGCTGATGCAGCCGGATGGGGACGGACACCAGAACACATCGATCCGCAGCTGGCTGTTCACGGTGGCCCGGAACATTGTCGTGGATCAGTGGCGGGCCGGCCGCCGCCGGCCGGAGTCGCTGATGGATGCGGTGCCCGAGCAGCTCGAGCCGGACCGAACGGATGCGGCGCTGCAGTCCATGCTGGTCGGCGAGGCGTTACGTCGGCTGACTCCCGAACACCGGGCCGTCCTGCTGGAGTGTTACTTCCGGGGCAGCACCGCCGCGCAGGCTGCTCACCGGCTCGGTATTCCACTGGGCACGGTCAAATCACGAACGCACTACGCGCTGCACGCGTTGCGGCTCGGACTACAGGAGATGGGGGTGGTGACGTGAGTACGCCGGAGTCGCAGCCGTCGCCACGAGCACCGTCGGCGCTGTGCATGGACGACGCGGCCTATGTGCTGGGCATCCTCTCGCCGGCCGACCGGCAGGCGTTCGAACAACATCTGTCCGGATGCCCGGCCTGCCAGACGGCTGTCGCCCGACTGGCCGGCCTGCCCGGGCTGCTCGCCCTGACGTCGGCCGATGAACTCGCCGGCGACCCGCCTCCGGTACCGGAGACCTTGCTGCCGAAGTTGCTCACCGTGGCGGCCCGGGAGCGGCGCCGTCGCCGCTGGGTCTGGACCGGAACGATGGCCGCCGCCGCGGCCTGCGTCGTCGCGCTGGTACTCATCCTCGTGGTGCGTCCGGATGCCGCGCCCAAGACGGTCGCGCTACCGGCAGCGGTGACGATGACCTCGCTGGTTCCCGGCCCGATGAACGTATCCCTGCAGTTGGTCGACAAACAGTGGGGGACCAGCGTCGTCGTCAACTGTCGCTACAGCGGCACTCACGACGCGGGCGATGACTATCAGTTGGTGGCCTTCGACTCGGCGGGCAAGCCGCAGAATCTCGGCTGGTGGATGTCGGTCCGCGGCGCCGGTTCGACGGTCACCACGGCCAGCTCACTCCGGCTGGCCCAGATTTCCCGGCTCGAGGTGCAGTTGCCCAACGGGACGCCGCTGCTCTCCGCGGTCCCGCCGCGCTGAACCGATCGGCGCGCACGCCAGGCATCGGCAGCGCGCCGCGCTGACGGGCGGGCCCACGGCAGGAGCTAGCGGCCGACCGAGCTGACCAGCTTCTCGAGCGTCGCGCGCGAGCCGACCGCATAGAGAGACGACAGCGTCTGCAGGTAGCTCTCGACGAACCTCGGATCGTCCACCAGGTCGCCGAAGAGCTCACGGTCGGAGACGAACGCCAATGGCTCCTCACGCTGTCGAGACGCGCTGGCCCGCAACCGATCCGCGAGGCGGTCGACGATCTGGATCGGTTCGCCCTGCTCGTCGACGCCGTCGGAGTACCGCGCCCAACTGGCCACCACGGCGGTGGACAGGGAGATCGGGCCGCCCACCGCAAGCTCCTGACGGATCACCGCGAGCAGCCATTTCGGGATCCGGTCCGAGCTCTCGGCGCACAGGCGGGCCACCGTGTCGCGGACCTCACCGTTGGAGAACCGGGAGATGAGCTCGTGCTTGTAGGCGTCCAGGTCGATGCCGGGTACCGGCTCGAGCGTCGGCGTCGCCTCCAGGTCCATGTAGGCCAGCAGGAAGCGGGCGAACAGCGGGTCCTGGGCGACTTCGTGGACGAGCCGATAGCCGGCCAGGTAGCCGAAGTAGCAGAGGGCTTGATGGCTGGCGTTGAGCAGCCGTAGCTTCATCAGCTCATAGGGTTCGACGTCGGCCACGACCTGCACGCCGACGTCTTCGAAAGGCGGTCGGCCGAGAGTGAAGCTGTCCTCCAATACCCACTGGGTGAACGGCTCGCACACCACCGGCCAGCCGTCCTGGATACCGAAACGTTCGCTGATCGCCGCGCGGTCCTCGTCGGTGGTCACGGGCGTGATGCGGTCCACCATCGAATTGGGGAAGTGCACCTCGGCGGCGACCCAATCGCCGAGCCCGCGACCCTGCTCGTCCGTAGAGCGTTCCGCCCGGAGACGGGCGAAGGCCGTGAACACCTCTTTGGCGACGTGTCCGTTCCCCTGGATGTTGTCGCAGCTCATGATGGTGAACGGCGGCAGGCCACGCTCCCGCCGCCGGACCAGCGCTTCGGTGATCAGCCCGAAGGTCGTCGTGGGCACCGCACCCGGCACCAGATCGGCGGCCACGGCCGGGTTGGTCTCATCGAACTTCCCGGTGACGTGATGGAAGTTGTAACCGCCTTCGGTCACCGTCATCGAGACGATCCTGGTGCTGGCATCGGCCATCTTCTCGATGACGGCCGCCGGATCATCCGGCGCGTAGAGGTACTGCACCATCGAGCCGATGACGCGCGGTTCCCAGGTTCCGTCGGCGTCCTTGAGCACCAACGTGTACAGGCAGTCCTGGGACTGCATCACGTCGTGCATCTTCGCGTCGAACGGCATCACCCCGACTCCGCAGATGCCCCAGTCCAAGGCCTGGCCCTGGTTCATCAGCCGGTCCAGATACATCGCCTGGTGGGCCCGGTGAAATCCGCCTACCCCGAAGTGGACGATTCCGGTTGTCACCGCCGAGCGGTCGTAGGCCGGGATCGGCACCGTACTGCCGATGTCTGGCAGGGTCGCAGCATTCAGCTCTGGCATGGCACTGTCCTTGTCTTGCGTTCAGAATTCGTCTTGCGTTCAGAATTCCAGCTGGGAGGCGCGAGCCGAGAAGGTACCCGGCGAACCGTTGCTATTTGACCGCGCCGAGCGACAGGCCCTGAACGAGCTTGTCCTGGGCGGCGAAGCCGGCGACCAGCACTGGAATCGAGACCGCGAACGCAGCGGCGGACACCTTGGCCAGGAACAGTCCCTGCGAGGTGACGAAGCTGGTCAACAGGACCGGCGCCGTCTGGGCCTGGTCGCTGCTGGTCAGCAGATTCGCCAGCAGTAGCTCGTTCCACGAGAAGATGAAGCAGATCAGCGATGTCGCCGCGATGCCGGGCATCGCGATGGGCCCGACCACCCGGGTGAGCGTCTTGATCAGTCCGGCTCCGTCGAGCGATGCGGCCTCGAACAGGGCCGGCGGGATGTCGGCCAGGAAGGAGCGCATCATCCACACCGCGATCGGCAGATTCATCCCGATGTACAGGACGATCAGGAACCAGATGTGGTTCAGCGCACCGATTTTCACGGCGATCAGGTAGATCGGTACCAGGCCGGCCGCGATCGGCAGGAATTTGGTGGACAGGAAGAAGAACATCACGTCCGTCCACTTCTTGACCGGCTTCACCGAAAGGGCGTACGCCGCCGGAATGGCCAGCACCAGGACGAAGAACGTCGAGATCACCGACGTCAGCACCGAGTTGCGCAGGTACGGCCACGGACTCTGCCCGGTCTGCGACCCGAAGAACTCCCGGTACCCGTCCAGCGTCAACGGCACGAAGATGTGTGGCGGGTTCAGCGACGCCTGGGCTTCCGAGTGGAAGCTGGTGAGCACCATGAAGAAGATCGGGGCGAAGAAGATCAGCCCGATGATCCAGGCGGCGATCGCCGAGATGATCCCGCCGACCTTCATCCTGGGCTTCCCGTTGGCCTTGATCGGCTTGCGGGCCTTGACGGTGGGCGCGGGGGCAGTTGTCGTGGTCATCGTCCCTCCTCTTCCTTGAACAGGCTGGACACGGTGCGCAACGCGAAGGTGGCGATGAGGATGGTGCCGATCACGATGATCACGCCCTGCGCCGATGCCAGCCCGTTGTCGTTCGCGCTGAAGATGGTCTGGTAGATCGCGTTCGGCAGGTTCTCCGTATCGATGTTCAACGGCGTGATGATGAAGACCGCGTCGAAGTTCTGGATCAGGTAGATCGCGCCGAGCAGTCCGGCCAGCTCCAGATACTGCCGCATGTGGGGCAGCGTCAGGTTGGTGAACTGCTGCCAGGGCGACGCGCCGTCGACCGAGGCCGCCTCCAATACCTCACCCGGCCGTGATTGCAGCCCCGCCAACAGGATCAGCGTCATGAACGGCGTCCACTGCCAGATCAGCGTGGTCATCACCACGAGCATCGGATGCGGCCCGATGAAGTCGATGGCCGACGCTGGTGCCGATGGGTCGAACCACCGGTGCACCATCGTGATGATGCCGTTCAGGAGACCGGTATTGGCGTCGAAGATCCCGAATTTGAAGAACAGGGCGGCAGCCACCGGCACGATCAGGAACGGCGCAATCATGAAGGTGCGGACGATGCCACGGCCGGGAAAGCTGTGATTGAGCAGCAGCGCGATCCCGAGCCCCAGTATCAGTGAAACCACCACGACCACGACGGTCAGCTGGATGGTGTGCCAGATGTCTTTCAAGAGCAGGGAATCGGTGCTGAACACCCGTTTGTAGTTCGTCAATCCGGCCCAGCCGTAGCGTTCGGGGTGGTTGGTGTTCCAGCGACGGAAGGAAATGATCAGCGTCGCGATGAACGGCAATTGCGTGACGACGATGGTGAACAGCATTGCCGGCAGCAACGGGCCACGACGAACCCACGCCTCTTTTCGCGCCCGCCGCTTTGCGTCCAACACCGCGGGATCGTTGGGGCTCGGTGCTACCCGTTCTTGTTCGGTGACGGTCATCTGGGAACCATTCTTCTCGCGGGTTTGGCTCGCTTCATCGGCCACTGTCGGTAGCAGCGAGTCGCCGTTGGGCGGGGGCCCGGCGCACCACGCGCCGGGCCCCCATGGGTGCTACTTGTAGTTCTCGCCCACCTGGGTGGCCAGCGACTGGCCCTGGTCCAGGGCGGCGTCGACGGAGCCGTTGCCGGCAAGGACGGCCGAGAGCTGCGCGGTCACCTTGTCGCCGAGATCGGTGAACTCAGGGATGTCGACGAACTGGATACCCAGGGTTGGCCGCGGCTGCACGCCAGGGTTGACCGGGTTCGCCGTCTGCAGAGCTTCCAGCGTCGCCGGAGCGAATGCCCCCGCTGCCTTCTGATAGTCCGGATTCGCGTACAGCGAGGCGCGCTTGCCGGCCGGAACGGTGGCCCAGCCGTCGGTGGTGCCGACCAGGTTCTCGTACTGCTTGGACGAGGCCCACGAGATGAACTTGAAGGCGGCGTCCTGGTTCTTGGAGGCCTTCTCGATCATCCACGACCAGGCGTAGAGCCAGCCCGCGGACTTGGTCAGCTTGACCGGTGCCTGCACGTAGCCGACCTTGCCGGCGACGGGGGAACCGGCACCCTCGAGACTGCCGGCGGCCGACGTCGCGTCGTACCACATGGCCACCTTGGACTGCTGCATCGCCGACAGACACTCGGTGAAGCCGGCCGTGGACGCGCCGACCTCGCCGTGGGCCTTGACCAGGTTGATGTAGAAGTTGGTGGCGTCCTTGAACGGCTGGGCGTTCACCTGAGCGCTCCAGTCCTTGTTGAACCAGGTCCCACCGAAGGTGTTGACCACGGTAGTCAGCGGAGCGCCCATCTGGCCCCAGCCCGGCTGGCCGCGAAGGCAGATGCCCTTCATGCCCGGCTGGGCGCCGTCTGCCTTGGCCGCCAGGTCGGCGACCTGGTCCCAGGTCGGATTCTTCGGGACCGTGAGGCCCTTCGCGGCCATCACGTCCTTGCGGTACATCAGGAACGACGACTCGCCGTAGAACGGCTCACCGTAGATCTGTCCGTCCTGGGACAGCGAAGCCGTCAGGGCCGCGAAGATGTCCTTCTGGTCGAAGCCGGGATCCTTGGCGATGTAGTCGGTCAGCGGTGCCAGCCAGCCGTTCTTCGCGTAGAACGGGACCTCGAAGTTGGACAGGGTGGTGACGTCGTACTGGCCGGCCTGGTTCTTGAACTCGAGGGAGGCCTTGTTGCGCATGTCGTTCTCCGGCAGCACGGTGTACTTCACCGTGATGCCGGTCTGCGCGGTGAAGGCCGCCGTGTGCTTCTGCAGGGCCAACATCTGCGGGTTGTTCACCATCAACACGGTGATCGTCTTGCCCGAATCCGACTTGTCGACGTACGGATCCGGAGTGGAGGCCGAGGCCGAGCCACTGGCCGGTGCGGCGCCACTCGAGGGCGCGGCAAAGCCGCCGCCCGACGCCGGAGCGGCACTTCCACTGCCTGCGGCTCCGCCACTTGCCGGAGCGGCACTTCCACTGCCCGCGGCTCCGCCACTTGCCGGAGCGGCGGCGCTACTGCCACCTGCGGCAGGAGCGCTTGCGGGCGCGGAGGCCGGCGCCGAGGACGACGCCGTTCCACTTGAGCTGCTGCTGCACGACGCGGTGACGAGCATCGCGGCGCAGCCGGCGGCGATTGCCGCCTTGTGTGACCAGCGCATCTGGTGTGGTTCCTTTCGGTTGTTACTGCATCGGTGGTGACTGCACTAGGGCGTGACCGGGCTGGTCACGGGTGCGCTTCAACGCCCGGCGACCCTGTCGTCGGTGTCGGTGGTTGTTGTTGTGCCAGACGCGCCCTCCGGCGGCCTGGTGTGGTCAGACCCTGATGACCTGCGGGCCGAGCGCGCTGTACCGGTGCGCCTCGTGAGCGGTGAGAGTGGTGTCGGTGATGAGGGTTTCGAAATCGGAGACTTCGGAGAACCGGCAGAAGCTGGTGACTCCGAACTTGGTGTGGATGCCTACGAAGACTTTCCTGCGGGAAACCGCCATCGCCTTGGCCTTGACCGCGGCCACCGCACTGTCGGGCACGGTCAATCCGCGGTCTCTGGTCAGCCCGTTGGCGCCCATCACTGCCAGGTCGATGACCAGGTCGGAGAGCATCGCGGTGGCCCAGTGATCGACGGTGGCCAGCGTGCGGCCGCGGACCCGGCCGCCGAGCAGGATCACATTGATGGCCGACGAGGCGGCCAGGATGCCGGCCGTGGCCAATGAGGAAGTGACGACCGTCAGCGGCCGGCCCAGCGTGACCAGCTCCTCGGCCACCAGCTGGGGGGTGAAACCCTCGTCCAGGTAGACGGTTTCGGCCGGCCCGAGTTGATCCGCTGCGGCCGCGGCAATCCGCCGCTTCTCCGGGACCCAGGATTCGGATCGGTAGGCCATGTTGCTCTCGAAGCCGGCCCCCTCGACCGGGTAGGCGCCGCCATGGGTGCGACGCAGTAGGCCGTGGTCTTCGAGCATCTTCAGATCGCGACGCACCGTCTCCGCGGCGACCTCGAGCTCGTCGGCAATCTCGGTGACCGCGACGTGTCCTGCCCCCCTTGCCTGGGCCAGGATCAGTCGGCGGCGCTCGTCGCCCTGCTTTGCGTTCATCGTCCCGACCTCCTCGTCATTGGGGGTGGCGTCATTGGGGGGTGGCGCTGGGTCGTGGGTGTGGGGCGACTGTGGGCCGAAGGGCTTTGGTGGTGGTGGCGCAACCGTGGTGGGTTCCGCCACATCCGCTTTCGGACACTCCTATGACTACGCCTGCAGATTGATGTGCGTCCAGTCACAATGCTCACATCTGATGCCCGATTGATGTGGGCAATCGGGCAGCTGTCGTCGCCTCAATTCCCCCCGGAAGGGCGAATATGCGAGATGCATGTGCCTGAACTGTGAGCGGGATGGGTCCGGTTGCTGTGGTTTCGGACATTTTCGGGGCCATCAAACTAATTCGTCGACGCTGATCACCGGCCCGGAGCGTGGGCGGGAGGGTCGACTATCCGCTTGCCGGAGCACGGATCTCGGTTTGGATGCAGCACCCGCACGTCGATCGGGCGTCGCATCGGCCCATGTGGTCACGGTCCGATAACGGGCATCGCGACCGATGAAGGGCGAATCATCGACCGAGCGTCCCCCGCGAACGAACAGCGCCACGCTGGTTCCAGTAGCGCGGGGTCAGTGGCCCTGCGTGCCGACCGCGGCGGGCCGGACGGGCGGCACAGTGTTGGCCGGGTCGGTGCTCGCTGCATCCGCGGTATGATGGGTTCCGAACCCAGCGCTGACGTCTGGCTTGCCCCTCATCTTGGATTGTGGTCCTTCCACTTACCGGATGAGATCGGGAGCCGGGCCGGTCGCCCAGGGAGTCGCCGGTGAGTTGGCCGGCGTCGACCAACAGGTGGCTCAGCTTTGGATCAGGCATTGGTCGTTTTGTCGCTGCGCCTCGCGGTGCGGTAACGTTTTCGATCAACCCGGTCCAGCTGGGTCATCGTTGTGTGCTCGGCGCCCTTCTCATTCGAGGTCAGGCGATCCGTGCGCGGGGCGATCCCCGATTCACGGGGGAAGTGCCCGCCGCCGGGCACGCTCGTCGGCTCACCGAAACCTGACCCAGGTTGCCGGGGGCCTGCGCGAGACCTGCCGGCAGCGAACGTTGACCGCGAGACCCATGAAAACAAGGCAGAAAGAAGTCGCCAGCACATGCCAACTATCCAGCAGCTGGTCCGGAAGGGCCGGCAGGACAAGAGCAGCAAGACCAAGACACCTGCTCTCAAGGGAAGTCCCCAGCGTCGCGGTGTTTGCACCCGCGTCTACACGACGACCCCGAAGAAGCCGAACTCGGCGCTGCGCAAGGTCGCCCGCGTCCGGCTGACCAGCCAGGTCGAGGTCACCGCCTACATCCCGGGCGAGGGTCACAACCTGCAGGAGCACTCCATCGTGCTGGTGCGCGGTGGCCGGGTGAAGGATCTCCCCGGTGTCCGTTACAAGATCATCCGCGGCTCGCTGGACACCCAGGGTGTCAAGGGTCGCAAGCAGGCTCGTAGCCGCTACGGCGCCAAGAAGGAGAAGAGCTAATGCCCCGCAAAGGTCCCGCGCCGAAGCGGCCCCTGGTCGCCGACCCGGTATACAACTCCCCGCTGGTCACCCAGTTGGTGAACAAGGTGCTGCAGGACGGCAAGCGCTCGATCGCGCAGGCCATCGTGTACGGCGCCCTCGAAGGTTGCCGCGAGAAGAGTGGCACCGACCCGGTTGTCACCCTCAAGCGTGCGCTCGACAACGTCCGCCCGTCACTGGAGGTGCGCAGCCGCCGTGTCGGTGGCGCCACCTACCAGGTGCCTGTCGAGGTCCGCGTCCCGCGCCAGACCACGCTCGCCCTGCGCTGGCTGGTCGGCTACTCCAAGGCCCGTCGCGAGAAGACGATGACCGAGCGGCTGATGAACGAGTTGCTGGACGCCAGCAACGGCCTCGGTGCCGCTGTGAAGCGTCGCGAGGACACCCACAAGATGGCCGAGTCGAACAAGGCCTTCGCGCACTACCGCTGGTAAGGATTTCTCGTCCGCCGGCGTTGAACTGGTCATCGGGTAGAGACCAGCTCACCGCTGGTGGTAGTGAGTAGGCTGGAAGCACGAACTCACTGCCCCGCGGGGGTAGAGGAATTGACATCACGGCGCGGCAGAGGCGAGAACACCGCCCTGCCGCGCCAGCATGCTGTGAGCCGGGGTCAACCCCGTGGCTCGCGACAGACACAGGCAAAGAGACGAGGAAGAACCGCACGTGGCTCCCAACGCCCTCGAAAAGACCCGGAACATCGGGATCATGGCGCACATCGACGCGGGTAAGACCACCACGACCGAGCGCATTCTGTTCTACACCGGTATCACCTACAAGATCGGTGAGGTTCACGACGGCGGTGCCGTCATGGATTGGATGGAGCAGGAGCAGGAGCGGGGGATCACCATCACCTCCGCCGCGACGACGACCCACTGGAAGGGTCACAAGATCAACATCATCGACACGCCCGGCCACGTCGACTTCACGGTCGAGGTCGAGCGGTCGCTGCGTGTCCTTGACGGCGCGGTCGCGGTCTATGACGGTGTTGCCGGCGTCGAGCCGCAGACCGAGCAGGTCTGGCGGCAGGCGGAGAAGTACCACGTGCCGCGGATGTGCTTCGTCAACAAGCTCGATCGCACCGGCGCGGACTTCTTCCGTTGCGTCGACATGATGGTCACCCGGCTGAACGCCACCCCGGCCGTGCTGCAGCTCCCGATCGGTGCCGAGGGCGACTTCATCGGTGTCGTCGATCTGCTCAACATGCGGGCCCTGACCTGGCGCGGCGAGACCGCCAAGGGCGAGGACTATGCCGTCGAGGAAATTCCGGCGGATCTGCTGGACCAGGCCGTCGAGTACCGCGAGAAGCTCGTCGAGACGATCTCCGAGAACGACGACGAGGCCATGGAGGCCTTCCTCGTCGGCGAAGAGCTGACCGTCGACCAGCTGAACGCGGCCCTGCGTCGCGCCACCATCGCCGGCAAGGTCAACCCGGTCACCTGCGGTTCCGCGTTCAAGAACAAGGGCGTGCAGCCCATGCTCGACGCCGTTGTCGCGTACCTGCCGTCCCCGATCGACGTCGGTGCCACTCACGGTCTGCTGCAGGACGGCCTCACCGAAGCCATCCGCGAGCCCGACCCGAAGTCCGACTTCTCCGGCTTGGCGTTCAAGGTCGCCACCGACCCGCACCTGGGCAAGCTGACCTTCGTCCGGATCTACTCCGGCACGCTCAACTCCGGCACCCAGGTCGTCAATGCGACCAAGGACCGCAAGGAGCGCATCGGCAAGATCTACCAGATGCACGCCAACAAGCGTGAAGAGCTGGCCTCGGCCGCGGCCGGTGACATCGTCGCCGTGATGGGTCTCAAGCAGACCACCACCGGTGACACCCTGTCGGATCCGGCGCACCCGATCGTGCTCGAGTCCATGTCCTTCCCGGACCCGGTCATCGAGGTCGCCATCGAGCCGAAGACCAAGGCCGACCAGGAGAAGCTGGGTGTCGCCATCCAGAAACTGGCCGAAGAGGATCCGACGTTCAAGGTCCACCAGGACGACGACACCGGCCAGACCGTCATCGGCGGTATGGGTGAGCTCCACCTGGACATCCTGGTCGACCGGATGCGGCGTGAGTTCAACGTCGAGGCCAACATCGGCAAGCCCCAGGTCGCTTACCGCGAGACCATCCGCGGCAAGGTCGAGAAGTACAGCTACACCCACAAGAAGCAGACCGGTGGATCCGGCCAGTTCGCCAAGATCCTCATCACGGTCGAGCCCCTCGACCTGGCTGCTTCCGAAGGTGCGACGTACGAGTTCGTCAACGCCGTCACCGGCGGTCGTATCCCGCGGGAGTACATCCCGTCGGTCGACGCGGGTGCGCAGGATGCGCTGCAGTACGGCATCCTGGCCGGCTTCCCGATGCTCGGCGTCAAGCTGACTCTGATCGACGGTGCCTACCACGAGGTCGACTCCTCGGAAATGGCGTTCAAGATCGCCGGTTCGATCGCGATGAAGGAAGCGGCCCGACTGGCCACTCCGGTGTTGCTCGAGCCGCTGATGAGCGTCGAGGTCGTCACCCCGGAAGAGAACATGGGCGACGTCATCGGCGACCTGAACTCCCGTCGTGGCCAGATCCAGGGCATGGACGAGCGTTCCGGCGCCCGGGTCGTGACCGCACTGGTCCCGCTGTCGGAGATGTTCGGCTACGTCGGCGACCTGCGGTCCAAGACCGCCGGCCGGGCGAGCTACTCGATGGTGTTCAGCACGTACGCCGAAGTTCCGGCGAACGTCGCGAAGACCATCATCGCGAAGCAGAACGGCGAGTAATCAGCTGGTGAGTGCGGATTGGTCGTTGTGAGGATCAATCCGTACTCTCCACAGGGCGCTGCTGAGGCGCCCACACCTCAAGCTCGGCGCGCCGGTCACAAGCCGGTTCGCCAAGGGTGCTGGCCATCCATCGACCAGCTCCAGATCCACCCACCAACGCCCTGACGACACGATTTGGTCGCACGGCGCATCATCAAAGTCCTGAGGAGGACCTGCAGTGGCGAAGGCGAAGTTCGACCGCAGTAAGCCGCACGTCAACATTGGCACCATCGGCCACGTTGACCATGGCAAGACCACGCTGACCGCGGCCATCACCAAGGTGCTGGCTGACAAGTACCCGACCCTGAACCAGGCGTCGGCGTTCGATCAGATCGACAAGGCGCCGGAAGAGCGCCAGCGCGGTATCACCATCAACATCGCGCACGTCGAGTACCAGACCGAGAAGCGTCACTACGCCCACGTCGATGCGCCCGGTCACGCTGACTACATCAAGAACATGATCACCGGTGCTGCCCAGATGGACGGCGCGATCCTGGTCGTGGCCGCCACCGACGGCCCGATGCCGCAGACCAAGGAGCACGTGCTCCTGGCCCGCCAGGTCGGTGTCCCCTACATCCTGGTCGCACTGAACAAGTCCGACATGGTCGACGACGAGGAGATCCTGGAGCTCGTCGAGCTCGAGGTCCGCGAGCTGCTTGCCGCTCAGGAATTCGACGAGGACGCCCCGGTCATCCGCACCTCCGGCCTCAAGGCCCTCGAGGGTGACCCGAAGTGGGTCGAGACCGTCGTCGAGCTGATGAACGCCGTTGACGAGTCCGTTCCGGAGCCCGTCCGCGACGTCGAGAAGCCGTTCCTGATGCCGATCGAAGACGTCTTCACGATCACCGGTCGTGGCACCGTCGTCACCGGCAAGGTCGAGCGTGGCGTCATCAACGTCAACGCCACGGTCGAGATCGTCGGCATCAAGCCGAAGTCCTTCCAGACCACCGTCACCGGCATCGAGATGTTCCGCAAGCTGCTCGACACGGCCCAGGCCGGCGACAACGCCGGGCTGCTGCTGCGTGGCACCAAGCGTGAAGATGTCGAGCGCGGCCAGGTTGTCGTCAAGCCGGGCTCGATCACTCCTCACACGGAGTTCGAGGCGCAGGTCTACATCCTGGGCAAGGACGAAGGCGGCCGCCACACGCCGTTCTTCAACAACTACCGCCCGCAGTTCTTCTTCCGCACCACCGACGTGACCGGCGTCGTCACCCTCCCCGAGGGCACCGAGATGGTCATGCCGGGCGACACCACCGAGATGACCGTCGCGCTGATCCAGCCGATCGCCATCGAGGAAGGCCTGCGCTTCGCCATCCGCGAAGGCGGCCGCACCGTTGGTGCCGGTTCGGTCACCAAGATCGTCAAGTAACACCTGCAATTCCCACACCGGCCCCGTCGCGAATCGCGACGGGGCCGGTGTGCGTTCCGGCACTTGGGTTGAAATGCGATGCTCTGCAACGATTTTGTGGACTCGGCAAGGGCCGCGGGCGGTGCAAAGTAGGTGCCGCTTGTGCAGAGTCGATCGGCCGGAGTTGTCCACACGCCTTGAGTTGTCCCCAACTCGGCTATTGACCCACGTGGGTGATGCGTACTTTCGGCATCGTTGCGGCAATGAGCATCTCCGAATTTCTGGTCGGCGACGTACTCGTCCGCGGCGAACTTCTGGCGGCCGGCTTCGGTGACCAGGACATTCGGGCTGCACTGATGGACGGATCTCTCCTGCGCCTCCACCGCGGGGTCTACGCCGCCGGACCTGACGTCGCAGGTGCGGGCAGACCGGTCGAGGTTCTTCGCATACTCGGAGTCGCGCGTCGGTCACCGGCGATGGTGGTGAGTCATGGGTCCGCGGCGATCATGCACCGTCTGCCGCTCTGGAGGATTGACCCGAATGTCGTTCACCTGACTAGGCCGCCTGGCGGTGGAGCTGTCCGTCGGCCGGGGCGCATCGTCCACTCGGCCGCCTTACGCGGACGACGAGGTAGTGGAGCGCAGCGGAGTCGAGATCACTTCGGTGGCTCGCACTCTCGTCGATCTGGCCCGGACCTACGGGTTCGAATCGTCGGTCATCGCCTGTGACTACGCCCTGCACGAGCGGCTGGTCACGCCGGGCGACCTACGCAATGCGCTCGACCGTGCACGCCAGAGGCCGGGGCGGCGTGCTGCGGCCCGAGCCTTCTCGTTTGCAGACGGACGGGCTGAGAGCCCGGGGGAGTCGCGTACCAGGGTCCTGATGATGCGAGCCGGCCTCCAGGCGCCGGAGCTGCAGATCGAGGTTCATGATCGGCTGGGTAACTTTCTCGGCCGCACCGACCTCGGTTACCCGGAGGACTCGGCAGTGATCGAGTTCGACGGCAAGGTGAAGTACCAGAACGGGCTGCGACGGGGGCAGACCCCGAGCGACGCCGTGATCGTGGAGAAGAAACGGGAGGACGCGATCCGCTCGGCCGGGGTCGCCGTCCTGCGCGTCGTCTGGTCGGAACTGGCCGAACCGTCACGCCTGGCGGATCGCATCACGGAGAATCGACGGCAGGGTCGGTCGCTTCGAGCGGCCGGTGTGACTTCCGGGTCGCTTGAAGCTTGGGACGCCATCCGGATGACGTGACTCTGCACTGGCCGTCCGCACAATGCAACGGTCAGGGGCGTTGCCGGGCAGATGGAGGCGTTGCAGACTAGGGCCGGGACCGCCGGTGGCACGAAGCAGCCCGCGCGGTGCGGGTCGCCGGCCGGGGCGGTGTGATCCACTCGATTTGAAGTCGACGGGGCCGGTAAGGCATACTCGACAGGTTGCCCTCGCCGGGTGGCTGCTGTTTGCCGCCGGTGAGCACTGCAGGTCCGACAGATTTACCACCGGACTACGAAACCAGCAACCACCAGCAAGGCCAATAGCTTCAACCGAACCATGTGCTCCTCGCGAGCGCGGCCGTTCCAACATGCCGGCACCACAGGTATGTGCAGTCGGTGCGACACGCCCGACCGCGTGGACCGGTGGACCCGGACAGATGAACAGTGGCGAGCATGTCTCGCTCCGCGAAACGTCGGATCGCCGACGGATCGCGGAACCGCGTCCAGCACCACGGGCGTGCAGCAGTGCACAGACAGACCAGACAGAGCAGCACCAACCCAGAAGGACGGCAAGCGTGGCGGGACAGAAGATCCGCATCAGGCTCAAGGCCTATGACCACGAAGCGATCGACGCCTCAGCGCGCAAGATCGTCGAGACGGTGACCCGGACAGGCGCCCGTGTAGTCGGCCCAGTGCCGCTGCCGACGGAAAAGAACGTGTACTGCGTCATTCGCTCGCCGCACAAGTACAAGGACTCGCGCGAGCACTTCGAGATGCGGACGCACAAGCGCCTGATCGACATCCTCGATCCGACCCCGAAGACGGTGGACGCGCTGATGCGCATCGATCTGCCGGCTTCGGTCGACGTCAACATCCAGTAGGGATCTCCTCCGACCCCTCGGGTGAACAGATCTCGAGGAGATGGGTTTTCAAATCATGGCTAACACGATCAAGGGAATTCTGGGCCACAAGCTCGGGATGACCCAGGTCTTCGACGAGACGAACCGGGTTGTCCCGGTCACCGTCATCGCCGCCGGCCCGGTCGTCGTGACCGCAGTCCGCACCCCGGAAGCCGATGGCTACTCGGGCGTTCAGCTGGCCTTCGGCGCGATCGACCCCCGCAAGGTGACCAAGCCGGTCACCGGGCACTTCGCGAAGGCAGGTGTCACGCCTCGCCGTCACATCGCCGAGCTGCGCACCGAGGACGTCTCCGGCTACGAGCTGGGCCAGGAACTGACCGCCGAGCAGGTCTTCGAGGCCGGCCTCCTGGTCGACGTCACCGGTACCTCCAAGGGCAAGGGCACCGCCGGTGTCATGAAGCGACACGGCTTCAAGGGCCTGTCGTCATCGCACGGTGTGCACCGCAAGCACCGTGGACCCGGTTCCATCGGTGGTTGCTCCACCCCCGGCCGTGTCTTCAAGGGCATGCGCATGGCGGGCCGGATGGGCCACGAGAAGGTCACCATCCAGAGCCTCACCATCCACGCGATCGACGCCGAGAACGGTCTCATCCTGATCAAGGGTGCCATCCCCGGCCCCAAGGGTGGCGTCGTCTTCGTCAAGTCCGCGGTCAAGCACCTCGGCACCGCAGCTGTGAAGGGGGCCTCCAAGTGACCACCGTTACGATCACCACCCCGGCCGGTGACAAGGGCGACTCGATCGTCCTGCCCGACTCGATCTTCGGAGTCCAGTCCAACATCGCGCTCATGCACCAGGTCGTCGTGGCGCAGCTTGCTGCCGCTCGGCAGGGCACGCACAGCACGAAGACCCGCGGCGAGGTTTCCGGTGGCGGCAAGAAGCCGTACCGCCAGAAGGGAACCGGCCGGGCTCGTCAGGGCTCGACCCGCTCGCCGCAGTTCGTCGGTGGCGGTATCTCCCACGGACCGGTCCCGCACAAGTACCTGCAGCGCACCCCCAAGAAGATGAAGGCCGCCGCCCTGCGCGGTGCCCTCTCCGATCGGGCCCGCGGCGGAAACATCCACGTGCTGTCCGCGCTGGTCGAGGGCGACAAGCCGTCGACCAAGATCGCGATCGGCGCCGTCGCCGCAGTGTCGACGGCCAAGAACGTCCTGGTCGTCATCGCCCGTGAGGACGAGGCCGGCTGGAAGAGCCTGCGCAACGCCGACAACGTGCACCTGATCGCCAGCGATCAGCTGAACACCTACGACGTGCTCAAGAGCGACGATGTCGTCTTCACCGAGCAGTCGCTGAACGACTTCCTGGTCTTCGCCAGGGTCCAGGCTGCGGTCATCGAGACCGAGGTCGAGGAAGCGGTCGAGCTGGCCATCGAAGAAGCCATCGCGGAGGTCATCGTCGAGGAAGCTCTCGAAGAGGCCATCGAGGAGGCAGTCGTCGAGGCCGCTCTGGAAGAGGCGCTCGAAGAAGAGGCAGCAGAGCAGCCGGTCGCCAAGAAGGCCAGCACCAAGAAGGCTGTCAAGAACGAAGATGAGGGGGAGTCCAAGTGATCTCCGATCCGCGCGACATCATCCTCGCGCCGGTTGTCTCCGAGAAGAGCTACGGCTTGCTCGAGACCGGCCGGTACACCTTCCTGGTGCACCCGGATGCGAACAAGACCCAGGTCAAGATTGCCATCGAGAAGATCTTCGATGTCAAGGTGACCTCGGTGAACACGCTCAACCGGCAGGGCAAGCGCAAGCGCACCCGGGCCGGCTTCGGACAGCGCAAAGCAACCAAGCGCGCGATCGTCACGTTGTCTCCGGACAGCAAGGCGATCGAGATCTTCACCGGCGCCTGAGGCGAAGAGGACTAGAGGACAATGGGTATCCGTAAATACAAGCCGACCACTCCCGGTCGTCGTGGGGCCTCGGTGGCCGATTTCGCCGAGCTCACCCGTACGACGCCGGAGAAGTCGCTGATTGCTCCGCTTCACTCCAAAGGTGGCCGGAACGTTCACGGCCGGGTCACCACCCGGCACCAGGGTGGTGGGCACAAGCGTGCCTACCGTCTGATCGATTTCCGTCGGGCCGACAAAGACGGCGTGCCGGCCAAGGTCGCTCACATCGAGTACGACCCCAACCGCACCGCGCGCATCGCGCTGCTGCACTACGCCGATGGCGAGAAGCGCTACATCGTGGCGCCGAACAGGCTGTCGCAGGGCGACGTTGTCGAGACCGGTCCGGCCGCCGACATCAAGCCCGGCAACAACCTGCCGCTGCGCAACATCCCGGTCGGCACGGTCATCCACGGCATCGAGCTCCGCCCCGGTGGCGGCGCGAAGATCGCCCGGTCCGCCGGCACCAAGGTGCAGCTCGTCGCCAAGGACGGTCCCTACGCCCAGCTGCGTATGCCGTCCGGCGAGATCCGCAACGTCGATGCGCGCTGTCGCGCGTCCATCGGCGAGGTGGGCAACGCCGAGCAGGCGAACATCAACTGGGGCAAGGCCGGCCGCATGCGTTGGAAGGGCAAGCGCCCTTCCGTCCGTGGTGTCGCCATGAACCCGGTCGATCACCCGCACGGTGGTGGCGAGGGCAAGACGTCCGGTGGACGTCACCCGGTCAACCCGGGCGGCAAGCCCGAGGGCCGCACCCGCCGGCCGAACAAGGCCAGCGACAAGCTGATCGTGCGTCGTCGTCGTAAGGGCGGCAAGAAGCGCTGATGACGATGCAGACCAGCAATTCCAACCAGACCGCATCCACCAAGAACGAGAACTGAGCAGGGAGGACAAGAGATGCCACGCAGTCTCAAAAAGGGCCCGTTCATCGATGACCACCTGCTCAAGAAGGTGGACGTCGCCAACGACAAAGGCTCCAAGGCCGTCATCAAGACCTGGTCGCGCCGCTCGACGATCATCCCCGACATGCTCGGGCACACGATCGCCGTGCACGACGGCCGGAAGCACGTCCCGGTGTTCGTCACCGAGTCGATGGTCGGCCACAAGCTCGGCGAGTTCGCTCCGACGCGGACCTTCAAGGGCCACATCAAGGACGACCGTCGCGCTCGGCGCGGCTGAGTAGGGACAGGAATATTTCATGAATGCCAAAAAAGCCGACGTAGCCGTTGAGGTCCCGCGCACCAGGGCCCAACTCAAGCACTTGCGGATGACGCCGATGAAGGCCCGCCGCATCGTCAACCTGATTCGCGGGACCGATGTGGCTGCGGCCGCGTCGATCCTGCAGTTCTCCCCGCAGGCGGCCGCTGAGCCGGTCGCCAAGCTGCTGGCCTCGGCCATCGCCAACGCGGAGAACAACCAGGGGCTCCAGCGCGATTCGCTCTTCGTCGACACGATCTATGTGGACGAGGGTCCGACTCTCAAGCGCTTCCAGCCGCGTGCCCAGGGCCGCGCCTTCCGGATCCGGAAGCGCACCTGCCACATCACCATCGAATTGGTGTCGCTCTCCGGAACCCCGAAGACCGGCGTCACCGAAGCTCGGCGCGGCACTCGCGTCAGCCAGAGCGCGAAGGGAGGGACCCGCTAGTGGGTCAGAAAGTCAACCCGCACGGGTTCCGTCTCGGCATCACCACCGACTGGACCTCGCATTGGTACGCCGACAAGGCGTACGCGGAATATGTGGCCGAAGACGTTGCCATTCGCAAGCTCATGTCCAAAGGCATGGAGCGGGCCGGCATCGCCAAGGTCGAGATCGAGCGCACCCGTGATCGGGTTCGCGTCGACATCCACACCGCCCGTCCCGGCATCGTCATCGGTCGCCGCGGCGCCGAGGCCGATCGCATCCGCGGCCAGCTCGAGAAGCTGACCGGCAAGCAGGTGCAGCTCAACATCCTCGAGGTGCGCAACCCCGAGTCCGACGCGCAGTTGGTCGCCCAGGGCGTTGCCGAGCAGCTCTCGAACCGGGTGTCCTTCCGTCGCGCCATGCGCAAGTCGATGCAGTCGGCCCAGCGCAGCGGTGCCGTCAAGGGCATCCGCATCCAGTGCTCCGGTCGTCTCGGCGGCGCCGAGATGAGCCGGTCCGAGTTCTACCGCGAGGGCCGCGTTCCGCTGCACACCCTGCGCGCCGACATCGACTACGGCTTCTTCGAGGCCAAGACGACGTTCGGTCGCATCGGCGTGAAGGTCTGGATCTACAAGGGCGACAAGACCGGCAGCCTCGCAGAGCAGAAGGCAGCAGAAGCCCTCAACGCTCAGCGCAGCGCCGGTGGCCGCGCCCCGGCCGCCGATCGTGGCGATCGTCCGGCCCGTCGCCGCTCCGGCGCCAGCGGGACCACGCCGACCTCGACGGACGCCGGCCGCGCAGCTGCGGACGACGCCCCGGTCGCCGAGCCGGTGGCTGTCGAGGCAGCTCCGACGACGACACAGGAGGGCTGATCCATGCTCATCCCGCGCAGGGTCAAGCACCGCAAGCAGCACCGCCCGCACCGCACCGGTCTCGCGACCGGCGGCACGCAGGTTACCTTCGGCGACTACGGCATCCAGGCTCTCGAGCCCGCCTACGTCACCAACCGGCAGATCGAGTCCGCTCGTATCGCCATCAACCGTCACATCAAGCGTGGCGGCCGTGTCTGGATCAACATCTACCCGGACCGCCCCCTGACCAAGAAGCCGGCCGAAACCCGCATGGGTTCCGGTAAGGGTTCGCCCGAGTGGTGGGTGGCCAACGTCAAGCCCGGACGAGTGCTCTTCGAGATGAGCTACCCGACCGAGGCCATTGCCCGCGAGGCCCTGCGCCGCGCGATCCACAAATTGCCGATGAAGTGCCGCATCGTGACCCGGGAAGGTGGGGAATCCTGATGGCAACCGCAAATGACATGCGCGAGCTGGGCGCCGAGGAACTCGTCGCCCGCCTTCGCGAGTCCAAGGAGGAGCTGTTCAACCTCCGCTTCCAGATGGCCACCGGTCAGATGGACAACAACCGCCGGCTGCGCACGGTTCGGCACGACATCGCTCGCATCTACACCGTGATGCGCGAGCGCGAGTTGGGTCTGTCCACTGGACCCGACGGGACCGAAGCAGAAGAGGGTGCCGCGTGAGCGAGCAAGAAGCAGTAACCCCAGAGGCGCAGACGCAGGTGCGTGGCGACCGGAAGCTCCGTGAGGGCCTGGTCGTCTCGGACAAGATGGAGAAGACCATCGTCGTCGAGCTCGAGGACCGGGTGAAGCACCCGCGTTACTCCAAGGTCATCCGCCGCACCTCCAAGGTGAAGGCCCATGACGAGAACGGCATCGCCGGCATCGGCGACCGCGTCCTCCTGTCGGAGACCCGGCCGCTGTCCGCGACCAAGCGCTGGCGCCTGGTCGAGGTCGTCGAAAAAGCGAAGTAGCGAAGGCCTCCAGATAGGTTTTCGAGAACTACAGCAAGACATGGGACCTGCAGGTGTCATCACCTCGTTTCCCAGGAGATCCGGTCGGAAATCGGTGATCCGAACAGCAGTAGAGAAGAAGTAGCGCCACCGAGGGGTTCGCCCTGAGGCCGGCGCACATTTGCGAAGGTTGGGATTGACGTGATTCAGCAGGAGTCCAGGCTCCGCGTCGCCGATAACACCGGCGCCAAGGAAATCCTGTGCATCCGCGTACTCGGTGGCTCCGGCCGTCGTTACGCGGGGATCGGCGACATCATCGTCGCCACGGTCAAGGACGCGATTCCGGGTGCCGGTGTGAAGAAGGGTGACGTCGTCAAAGCCGTCATCGTGCGCACCGTCAAGGAGCGCCGTCGTGGCGACGGTTCCTACATCAAGTTCGACGAGAATGCCGCCGTGCTGCTCAAGGCCGACGGCGACCCGCGTGGTACCCGCATCTTCGGGCCGGTCGGCCGCGAACTGCGCGACAAGAAGTACATGAAGATCATCTCGCTGGCACCGGAGGTGCTGTAGTCATGGCTATGAAGGTGAAGAAGGGCGACACCGTATTGGTGATCGCAGGCAAGGACAAGGGAGCCAAGGGCAAGGTCATCCAGGCCTACCCCGAACGTGACCGCGTCCTGGTCGAGGGCATCAACCGGATCAAGAAGCACACCAAGGTCTCCACCACCCAGCGTGGCGCGAAGACCGGCGGCATCGTGACCCAGGAAGCTGCCATCCACATCTCCAACGTGATGGTCGTCGACGGCGACAACAAGCCGACCAAGGTTGGCAAGCGCGTTGATGACGAGGGCCGCAACGTCCGCGTCGCACGTCGCTCCGGTAAGGACCTCTGATGACAACGACTGAAACCACCAAGGTCTCGCCGCGGCTGAAGACCCGCTATGCCGACGAGATCAAGCCGGCCCTGAACGAGCAGTTCGCCTACGCGAACGTCATGCAGATCCCGGGCGTCGTCAAGGTCGTCGTGAACATGGGTGTCGGCGAGGCTGCGCGTGACGCGAAGCTGATCGAAGGCGCCGTGCGCGACCTGGCCCTGATCACCGGTCAGAAGCCCGAGGTCAAGAAGGCCCGCAAGTCCATCGCCCAGTTCAAGCTGCGCGAAGGCATGCCGATCGGCGCGAAGGTCACCCTGCGTAACGACCGCATGTGGGAGTTCCTGGACCGGCTGGTGACCATCGCGTTGCCCCGTATCCGCGACTTCCGTGGTCTGTCGCCGAAGCAGTTCGACGGCAACGGTAACTACACCTTCGGTCTCAACGAGCAGTCGATGTTCCACGAGATCGACATCGATCGGATCGATCGTCCCCGCGGCATGGACATCACCGTCGTCACCACCGCCACCACCGATGACGAAGGACGGGCGCTGCTGAAGCTCCTGGGCTTCCCGTTCAAGGAGATCTGACCATGGCGAAAACCGCTCTGATCATGAAGTCGAAGCGCAAGCCGAAGTTCGCGGTGCGCGGCTACACCCGTTGCAACCGTTGCGGTCGCCCGCATTCGGTTTACAAGAAGTTCGGCCTGTGTCGCATCTGCCTTCGCGAGATGGCGCACGCCGGCGAGCTGCCCGGCATCACCAAGTCGAGCTGGTAATCACTTTCGCCGGCTCCTGACCGAGTCGGCGGGCATCATTTCACCTGGTGTCGCCACCAGGTGAAATGCTCTAGAATGAGCACCAGTAAGACCAGGAGAACTGCCGAGGAACCCTCGGTCAGCTCCTGGTCTTTTGGTGCGTAGTACGTACTGCACCGGTCCTGACGCATCCGTCCGGGCCCCGGCCGCGCCTTCATCGGCGCGCTACATCGTCACAGGCCAGCACCGCACTCCGGTCGCTGGAACCGGGCGAGAGAGGCACTACCAGTCATGGTCATGACAGACCCGGTAGCGGATTTCCTGACCCGGATCCGCAACGCCAACTCGGCCTACCACGACGAGGTGGTGATGCCCTTCTCGAAGCTGAAGGGGAACATCGCCGACATCCTCGTCAAGGAGGGCTACATCGGCTCCTGGACCACCGCCGACGCCACCGTCGGCAAGTCGCTCGTCGTCACGCTCAAATACGGCCCGAACCGTGAGCGTTCGATCGCCGGCGTTCGCCGCATCTCCAAGCCCGGCCTGCGCATCTACGCGCGTTCCACCGAGCTGCCGAAGGTCCTCGGAGGCCTCGGCGTCGCCATCATCTCGACCTCGACCGGTCTGCTGACCGACCGGCAGGCCGCCAAGAAGAAGGTGGGCGGGGAAGTCCTCGCCTACGTCTGGTAAGGGATCAACCTCATGTCGCGAATCGGAAGACTGCCGATCCCAGTTCCTGCTGGGGTCGACGTGACGATTGACGGTCGCACCGTGACGGTCAAGGGGCCCAAGGGCACCCTGTCCCACTCGGTGGTCGAGCCAATCATCATCTCCAAGGAAGACGACGGCACGCTCGCTGTCACCCGCCCAGACGATCAGCGGGACTCCAAGTCCCGTCATGGTCTGACCCGGACCTTGGTGAACAACATGGTGATCGGCGTCACCGCCGGTTACTCCAAGCCGATGGAGATCGTCGGCGTCGGTTACCGCGTCGCCGCGGAGGGCAGGGACCTGGTGTTCGCACTCGGTTACTCCCACCCGGTACCGGTGAAGGCGCCGGAAGGCATCTCTTTCACCGTCGAATCCCCGGTCCGTTTCAAGGTCGAAGGAATCGACAAGCAGTTGGTCGGCGAGGTCGCCGCCAACATCCGCAAGTTGCGCAAGCCTGACCCGTACAAGGGCAAGGGCGTGCGGTACGCCGGCGAGGTCGTGCGGCGCAAGGTCGGAAAGACGGGTAAGTGATGGCAGCCAACGTTTCACAGAAGCGCGCCGAGGCGCGTACGAGGCGGCACTTCCGTCTGCGCAAGAAGGTCACCGGTACGGCTGTACGGCCGCGCCTGGTCGTCACCCGCTCCTCGCGGCACATCGCCGTGCAGGTCGTGGACGACACCATTGGCCAGACCCTGGCCTCCGCTTCGACGCTCGAGACCGACCTGCGGGCCGGCGACGGCGACAAGAGCGAGAAGGCCAAGAAGGTTGGCGAGCTGATCGCCGAGCGCGCGAAGGCCGTAGGGGTGTCTTCGGTCGTGTTTGACAGGGGCGGCGACAAGTACCACGGCCGCATTGCGGCTCTGGCCGATGGCGCCCGTGGCGCCGGGCTGGAGTTCTGACATGAACAACTGTGCAATCGAGAGGGACATCTGATGCCCGGACAAGCTAGGCAGGGCGGCGGCGGCTTTGGCGGCCAGGCCGGTGGCCAGCGCGATGGCGGCCAGGGCGGCGGAGATCGTCGCGGCGGCCGCGGCGGTCGTGATGGTGGGCGCCGTGACGCGCCCGTCGAGAAGAACCCGCTGTTGGAGCGCATCGTCGTCACCAACCGCGTCGCCAAGGTGGTCAAGGGTGGACGTCGTTTCTCCTTCACCGCACTGGTAGTCGTCGGTGACGGCGACGGCACGGTCGGCGTCGGCTATGGCAAGGCCAAGGAAATCCCGGCCGCCATCGCCAAGGGCGTCGAGGAAGCGAAGAAGAACCAGTTCAAGGTTCCGCGCATCGCCGCCACCATCCCGCACCCGATCCAGGGTGAGGCAGCGGCCGGCGTCGTTCTGCTCCGTCCGGCCAGCCCCGGTACCGGCGTCATCGCCGGCGGTCCGGTGCGTGCCGTGCTGGAGTGCGCCGGTATCCACGACGTGCTGTCCAAGTCGCTCGGCTCGGACAACCCGATCAACATCGTCCACGCGACGATCGCAGCACTGAAGGGCCTCATGCGCCCCGAAGAGATCGCGGCCCGTCGTGGCCTGCCGATCGAAGACGTGGCCCCGGCTGCGATGCTGCGGGCACGTGCGGGACAGGGAGTTTGATATGGCCCAGCAGTTGAAGATCACCCAGGTCCGCTCGACGATCGGCAACAAGCCGAACGCTCGCGAGTCGGTGCGTTCCCTGGGTCTGAAGAAGATCCACCAGGTGGTGACGGTTCCGGACAACGCCGTGAACCGTGGCTACCTCAAGTCGGCCCGTCACCTGCTGACGGTCGAGTTCGTGAAAACGAGCGAAGGGAATGACGAGCAGTGACTATCAAGGTCCACCACCTCCGCCCGGCTCCCGGTGCGAAGACGGCCAAGACCCGCGTCGGTCGTGGCGAAGGTTCCAAGGGCAAGACCGCCGGCCGCGGTACCAAGGGCACCGGCGCTCGGAAGAACGTCCCGGCCTCGTTCGAGGGCGGCAACCTGCCGCTGCACATGCGGCTGCCGAAGCTCAAGGGCTTCAAGAACCGCTTCCGGGTCGAGTTCCAGGTCGTCAACGTCGGCCAGATCGTCACCCTGTTCCCCCAGGGTGGCTCCATCGGCATCAACGAGCTGGTCGAGGCGGGCGCTGTCCGCGCCAACCAGCTGGTGAAGGTGCTCGGCGACGGTGACGTGGCCGGCATCAAGCTCGACATCACCGCGAACGCGTTTTCCGGTTCCGCCAAGGAAAAGATCAGCGCGGCTGGTGGTTCCACCACCGCCGTCTGATCCAGCGTGCCCACATCGGTAGTCCCGATGTGGGCACGTTCGTACGAGAACTAGCTGCTCCCCCGGGATCCTGCATCAAGCTGCGTCATCGACGGGCCAGGACCCGGGGGAGTGGTGCGTTACAGTCTTTTCAGTGGGGCCAGCTTCTTGCTGCCCCTGGCGACCTTCGTGGTCGGTGGCAATGCTGCCGGGCGTCGTCGGTCGTCGAGCAACGCCCGCCCCACTTGCGTCGTGCGAACGTAGAACGTCGATGTGGTCGGCGGTCGCACTACCCGGACGCACCGCCCGGGACTCGTCACACCAGCATTTGATACCGCAAGATCTGGCTACACCCAGTGCCGACCAGGCGCTGGGGCGAAGATATCGCCGCCGCTCCCTCGCAGCAGGGGTCGGTGACGACAGGAGGACCATTGCTCGCCGCATTCGTCTCGGCGCTGAAGACACCTGACCTGCGGAAGAAGATTCTCTTCACGCTGGCCATGGTCGCCGTGTACCGGCTGGGTGCGACCCTGCCGTCGCCGGGTGTCGACTATCAGGTCATCAACGCCTGCGCCGCCGGCTCGGACAGCTCGCTGAACACCGTGCTCAACCTGTTCTCGGGTGGTGCGCTGCTCAAGCTCAGCGTCTTTGCGCTCGGCATCATGCCGTACATCACCGCCTCGATCATCATCCAGTTGCTCACTGTCGTGATCCCTCGGTTCGAGCAGTTGAAGAAGCAGGGCCAGCCCGGCCAGGCGAAGATGACGCAGTACACCCGGTACCTGACCATCGGGCTCGGCATCCTGCAGTCGACCGCCTTCGTCGCGCTGGCCATCAATGGTGGCCTGCTGACCGCCTCGTCGGCCTGCCCCGACCCCAAGGCCGTCATCCCGGACACCAGCCCGTTCACCCTGATCGTGCTCGTCCTGACCATGACCGCGGGTACCGCGATGATCATGTGGATGGGTGAGTTGATCACCGACCGCGGCATCGGCAACGGCATGTCGATCTTGATCTTCACCTCGATCGCCGCCCGCATCCCGGTCGAGGGTCAGCAGATCCTGGCCAGCGGAGGCGGCGTTGTCTTCGGCGCCATCATCGTGATCGGTCTCGCCATCATCGCTGCCGTCGTGTTCGTCGAGCAGGGCCAGCGCCGGCTCCCGGTGCAGTACGCCAAGCGGATGATCGGCCGGAAGATGTACGGCGGCACCTCGACGTATCTGCCGCTGAAAGTGAACCAGGCCGGCGTCATCCCGGTCATCTTCGCGACATCGCTGCTCTACATCCCCTCGCTGCTGGTCCAACTCATCGGCGGCAGCACCAACGCCCAGGGCACGGTCGAGTACTCCGGCTTCACCCAGTTCCTGACGGTCTATGTGGTCGATCCGGGCAACTGGTTCCACAACGTCATGTACTTCGCGCTGATCATCTTCTTCACCTACTTCTACGTCGGGATCACCTTCAACCCGACGGAGCGTGCGGACGAGCTGAAGAAGTACGGCGGATTCATCCCGGGCATCCGACCTGGCCGGCCGACGGCGGAATACCTGCAGTACGTGCTTTCCCGGATCACGTTGCCCGGCTCGCTGTACCTCGGCTTCATCGCGATTCTGCCGAACCTGTTCCTGACGCTGACCGGTAACGGCGCCAACCAGCAGAACTTCCCGTTCGGCGGTACCTCGGTGCTGATCATGGTCGGTGTCGGGCTCGACACCGTGAAGCAGATCGAAACCCAGCTCATGCAGCGCAACTACGAAGGGTTCCTCCGCTGATGCGTTTGCTCATCGTCGGTCCGCAGGGTGCCGGAAAGGGTACCCAGGCAGCGTTGCTCGCGGACTCGCTCGGCATCCCTCACGTCTCCACTGGTGACTTGTTCCGGGCCAACCTGGCCGGGGGGACCGAGCTGGGCATGCTGGCCAAGAAGTACATGGATGCCGGTGAACTGGTGCCCGACGAGGTGACGCAGGAGATGGTCGCCGATCGGGTTGCCCAACCGGATGCCGAGCCAGGTTTCCTGCTCGACGGCTTCCCCCGCAACGTGTCGCAGGCCGACTGGCTCACCGACATGCTGGCGAAGCTGGAGAAGCCGATTGATGCGGTCGTGCTGCTGACTGCGCCCGACGAGGTCCTGCTGGACCGCATGCTGGCCCGTGGCCGGGCTGACGACACCGTCGAGGCCATCGGTCGACGGCTGGACATCTATCACCGCGAGACCAAGCCGTTGATCGATTACTACGACGGCAGGGTGGTGCAGGTGGACGGGGTCGGCGAGATCGACGAGGTCCACGACCGCGTGCTTGATGCCGTTCGCCCCCGCTGACCGGCGGCCCGGCCCGGGCGCCGAGGCCGTCTATTTGTCGCTGTATCGCAGTATCGAACGGAGCGGGAAATGGCTGAACGGGGCATCCAGTACAAGACCCGCGGTGAACTGCAGGCGATGCGGGCCTCCGGGTTGATCCTGGCCAGGGCGATCGACGCCGGCCGGGCCGCCGTGCAGCCTGGTGCCACGACCGGTGACGTGGATGCTGCCGTCGCCGCCGTGATCGCCGAAGCGGGAGCGGTCAGCAACTTCCTGAACTACGGGTCACACGGGGGAACCGGCGGCTTCCCGGCGACCATCTGTGCGTCGGTGAACGACGAAGTAGTGCACGGCATCCCCGGCCGGCGCGTGCTCGTGGAAGGCGACCTACTGTCGATCGACGCCGGTTGCGTCCTCGACGGCTGGCACTCCGACTCGGCGATTTCGGTGCACGTGGGGGAGCCCCCGTCGATGGCCGAGGTCGACCTGGTGAACGCCACCGAGCTGGCCATGTGGGCCGGTATTGCGGCGGCCAGAGCCGGTGGACGGCTGGGTGACGTGTCCTGGGCGATCCAGATGTCCGGCGAGAAATCCGGCGCCGAGGATGGTCGCCGATACGGTTCGGTGTCCGGTTACGGTGGCCACGGCATCGGCACGGCCATGCACATGGACCCGTTCATCCCGAACCAGGGAAAGCGCGGCAAAGGTCTCCGACTCACGCCCGGCATGGCCCTGGCCATCGAGCCGATGCTCACCCTCGGCAAGCCTTCGACGAATGAGCTGGATGACGGTTGGACGGTCGTCACCCGAGACGGCGCCAGGGCCGCGCATTTCGAGCACTCCGTCGCGATCTGCTCGGACGGGATCAGCGTGCTCACGGCAGCCGATCGCGGGCTGGCCGGCCTCGCCCAGTTCGGGGTCGAACCGATCTCACTGGACTGATCCGCCGGACGAGCTGCGGGTGGTCAAGGGCTGACTTGGTTCGGGCAGGCCAGAGGGCGTACAGTGGAGCTTCGGCGTGCGTGTCGTGCTGGTTTGCTGTGGCCGCAAACTGGCAGTTGACGTCCTCTAGTGCGCCTACAGGTGGTCCCGGGTAGGCCGGCTGACGAACGCCGGTCAGGACCGAGATCATCACGACCCAGCGACATCACGTCCGCTGGGTATGGCTGTGCCTGCAGGCAGTACCGGGTTTGCAGGCGGTACCGGGTTTGCACTCGGTACTGGGCCAGCCGGAAAGCACGAACAGTAGTAGTTGGATCAACGACAGCAACGGATTGCGGAGTGTATGGGCAAGAAGGACGGGGCCATCGAGGTCGAAGGCCGCGTGGTCGAGCCGCTGCCCAACGCCATGTTTCGCGTGGAGTTGGAGAACGGACACCGCGTTTTGGCTCACATCAGCGGGAAGATGCGGCAGCACTACATCCGCATCCTTCCCGAGGACCGCGTGGTCGTGGAGCTCTCTCCCTATGACCTCACCCGCGGTCGGATCGTGTACCGCTACAAGTAGGTCGCACTACCAGCACGACCAGACCAACACCAGCAGTGTGTGAGGCAGACAATCCGTCTGCCTCGCGAGCAGCCGGGCCCATCGGGCCAGGTCCGCGAGAAGTCGCACCACCTCAAGGGTGGCGCAGGAAAGTAGCGTCAGATGAAGGTTCAGCCCAGCGTCAAGAAGATCTGCGACAAGTGCAAGGTGATTCGCCGGCACGGTCGCGTCATGGTCATCTGCGACAACGTTCGTCACAAGCAGCGTCAGGGCTGATCCAGCCCGCCGCTCGACTCGCTCGAACAGGCACCAACTGCCCGCCGGAATGGCGGGCGCACCATCGCGACACCAGCCGTTCCGCGTCATCTCCTCGATGCGGATCGGTCCACCCCCGGACTTCAGGCCGGGGCCCGGGTTCTGGCTCTACGGCTCCCCGCCGACGGGGGGTGACGAGGCCGGGACGCCAACCGGGACGGGTCGCGACCGACACCTGAAGGAACAACCGAAGGAGTACCGCGCCGAATGGCACGACTCATGGGCGTTGATCTTCCCCGCGACAAGCGGATGGAAGTAGCCCTGACCTACATCTACGGGATCGGCCGCACACGTGCCGCCGCCCTCCTGGTCGCGACCGGCATCAGCCCGGATCTGCGGTCCAAGGACCTGACCGACGAGGACGTTCTCGCGCTGCGTGAGCAGATCGATGCCGGCTTCAAGGTGGAAGGTGACCTGCGCCGCGAGGTGCAGGCCGACATCCGCCGCAAGATGGAGATCGGGTCCTACCAGGGCCTGCGTCACCGTCGCCACCTGCCGGTGCGTGGACAGCGCACCAAGACCAACGCCAGGACTCGCAAGGGCCCGAAGAAGACCATCGCCGGCAAGAAGAAGGCCAGGTAATCCGCCATGCCACCGAAGACCCGTACGGGTGCAGCCGGCGTCAAGAAGATCCGCCGCAAAGAGAAGAAGAACGTCTCGCATGGGCACGCCCATATCAAGAGCACGTTCAACAACACGATCGTTTCGATCACCGATCCCACCGGGGCCGTGATTTCGTGGGCCTCCGCCGGCCACGTCGGTTTCAAGGGCTCACGTAAGTCCACGCCGTTCGCCGCTCAGATGGCCGCCGAAAGCGCAGCCCGCAAGGCGATCGAGCACGGCATGCGCAAGGTCGATGTGTTCGTCAAGGGCCCGGGTTCGGGTCGCGAGACGGCCATCCGCTCCCTGCAGGCCGCCGGCCTCGAGGTCGGAGCAATCTCGGACGTCACCCCGCAGGCCCACAACGGAACCCGGCCGTCCAAACGGCGTCGGGTCTGATCCGGCGAAAGGAATTGGCACAGTAATGGCTAGATATACCGGTCCCATGACCAAGAAGTCCCGTCGTCTGAAGACCGACCTCGTCGGTGGAGACAAGGCGTTCGAGGCTCGTCCCTTCCCTCCCGGGCAGCACGGTCGTGCGCGCACCAAGGAGAAGGAATACCTGACGCAGCTGCAGGAGAAGCAGAAGGCCCGCTTCACCTATGGCGTCATGGAGAAGCAGTTCTCCCGCTACTACAAGGAAGCTTCGTCCCGCCCGGGTAAGACCGGCGAGACCCTGCTGCAGATCCTCGAGTCGCGCTTGGACAACGTCGTGTACCGCGCCGGCCTGGCCCGGACCCGCCGCGCCTCGCGCCAGCTGGTGACCCACGGTCACTTCCTGGTCAACGGCAAGCGCGTCGACGTCCCGTCCTACCGCGTCGAGCAGTACGACATCATCACCGTGCGCAAGCAGTCGGTGGAGAAGTTCCCGATCGAGCTCGCCCGCGAGACCTTCGGCGACCGCCCCACCCCGGCTTGGCTGCAGGTCGTCCCGAACTCGCTCCAGGTGCTGATCCATCAGCTCCCGGTCCGTGCGCAGATCGACTCGCAGATCACCGAACAGCTGATCGTCGAGTACTACTCGAAGTAAGCCGTTCCGCTCCACTCCGCGCGGATCAACTACGGCTGCGCGGATCAACTAGGCCCGTTTGGGACTGGTGCGGCAGAAGTCAACGACTTCCTCCGCGCTGAGCTAGTTGATCCGCGCGGCTGGGTCCGGCGGGGCTCGCAGGACCAGCATTGCCCCTGTGTGACGTCAAATAGCGGTCGTCACCTGTACAAGAAGGAGCTCCACCATGCTGATTTCTCAGCGCCCGGCCCTGACCGAAGAGCCAGTCTCGGCGAACCGCTCGCGGTTCGTCATCGAGCCGCTGGAACCAGGTTTCGGCTACACCCTCGGTAACTCGTTGCGTCGCACCCTGCTCTCGAGCATCCCGGGTGCCAGCGTCACCAGCATCCGCGTCGACGGTGTGCTGCACGAGTTCACCACCGTGCCCGGTGTGAAGGAAGACATCACCGAGCTGATCCTGAACCTCAAGGAGCTGGTCGTCTCCTCCGAGGACGACGAGCCCGTCACCATGTACCTGCGCAAGCAGGGCCCCGGCGACGTCACCGCCGCCGACATCGCGCCGCCGGCCGGCGTGGAGGTCCACAACCAGGATCTGCACCTGGCCACCCTGACCAAGAAGGGCAAGCTCGAGATCGAGCTCGTCGTCGAGCGTGGCCGTGGCTACGTGCCGGCTTCGCCCAATAAGGTCGTCGGCGCCGAGATCGGCCGCATCCCGGTCGATTCCATCTACTCGCCGGTCCTCAAGGTCACCTACCGCGTCGAGGCAACTCGTGTCGAGCAGCGGACCGACTTCGACCGGCTGGTGCTGGACGTCGAGACCAAGCCGTCGATCACCCCGCGGGACGCCCTGGCCTCGGCCGGCACCACCCTGGTGGAGCTGTTCGGTCTGGCGCGTGAACTGAACGTCGACGCCGAGGGCATCGAGATCGGCCCGTCGCCGGCCGAGGCCGATCACATCGCGGCGTTCGCGCTGCCGATCGAGGAGATGGACCTCACCGTCCGCTCCTACAACTGCCTCAAGCGTGAGGGCATCCACACGGTGGGCGAGCTCGTCTCGCGGACCGAGGCCGACCTGCTCGACATCCGTAACTTCGGCCAGAAGTCGATCGACGAGGTCAAGATCAAGCTGCATGGCCTCGGTCTGTCCCTCAAGGACTCGCCGGCCGGATTCGACCCCGCTGCTGCCGCTGCCGCCTACGGCGACGCGGAGTGGAGCGATTCCGACGACGACTTCGGTGGCGCCGTGGTGCTGCCGTCGGCTGACGGCGGCTACGGCGCCGCTCCGGCCGAGGTTGCCGACGACACCGATTACGCCGAGACCGAGCAGATCTGACCCCACGCATCACGCATTCCCGGTCCACCCGCCTTGCGGCAGGTGGGCGGTGGAACGGCTCAGCCGGCCCGCCGAACGCAGATAGGAAACCGTCGGGCCCAGGGAGTTCGCTCCCTGGGCACCGCCTCACCCGCAGCGGGCAGATGCCCGAGTGCGGACACGATGAAAAGGAAATCTCATGCCCACGCCCCCCAGAGGACCCCGGCTCGGCGGATCGCCGCAGCACGAGCGGCTGATCCTGCGCAACCTCGCGCAGTCGCTGTTCGAGCACGGCAAGATCACCACCACCGAGACGAAGGCCAGGCGCCTCCGCCCGTTCGCGGAGAAGCTGATCACCCACGCCAAGCGCGGCGACCTGCACGGTCGTCGTGAGGCCTTGAAGGTCATCCGGGACAAGGCCGTGGTGCACAAGCTGTTCGCCGAGATCGGGCCGTCGTTCGCGACCCGCGATGGTGGATACACCCGCATCGTCAAGACCGCGCCGCGCAAGGGCGACAACGCTCCCATGGCGATCATCGAGCTGGTCATCGAGGAGACGGTTTCCTCAGCTGCGAACCGAGTGGCGCGGCGCGCCGCTTCCTCCCGCTCGACCACCAGGACGGCAGCGCCCGCCGCTGCCGTGAGTGAGACGGACCAGCCCACCCAGGCCGAGCAGGCTGTCGACGAGGCTCCGGCCGAAGGCTCAGTCGAGGCCGGCGACGAGTCGGTCGCTGCCGAGACCGCGGATGACAGCACTGCGGCCGACGGGACCGCGGCTGACGACACCGCGGTGTCCGAGACCGCAGCGGACGAGGACGGCGAGGCCACGCAGGCCGAGCAGGCTGCCGACGAGGATCCGGCTGAGGGCTCCGTCGAGTCGGCCGACGTCGAGGGCGAAGAGAAGAAGTAGTTCCCGGCATGACGCGAGCGGCGGGTTCACCGGTGACGGTGGACCCGCCGCTTTTGCATCCGGTCGAAGCAAGCCCAACAGCCGAACGGACGGAGGTCACCATCAGCGCTCCGGCGACCACCGACGAATCGCTGGTCCGGCTGCGATTGGACATCGGATACGACGGCACGGAATTCTCCGGCTGGGCGGCCCAGCCGGACCGTCGGACCGTTGCCGGGTGTCTGCTGCAAGCGCTGGAGGTGCTGTTCCGCCGGCCGGTGCCGCTGGTGGTGGCGGGACGCACCGATGCCGGCGTGCACGCCGTCGGTCAGGTCGCTCACATCGACGTTCCTCGTGCCGGGCTGCTGGCGCTCGCGCCGCGGCGCCCGACTGACCAGCTGGCTGGCTCGACGGGCAACGGATCCAACTCGGCTTTCGAAGCAGAAGCACTGGATCCGGAAGCCGGTGGGCGGCTCGGACTGTTGCGCAGGTTGGCCGGGTTACTGCCGCCCGACGTTCGAGTGCGGCGGGTCAGTACGGCACCACCGGGTTTCGATGCCAGATTCTCCGCCTTGCGCCGGCACTACCGATATCGGATCGGCGTGGCGGAGTGGGGTGTAGATCCGTTGCAGCGCAACGATGTTCTGGCCAGACGTCGTGCCCTCGACGTGGCTGCGATGTCGCGGGCTGCCGCTGCCCTGATCGGCTTGCACGACTTTGCCGCGTTCTGCAAACCCCGCGAGGGTGCCACCACGATCCGCGAACTGCAGGGCCTGACCATCAGCAGTCATGCCGATGAAGTCACCGTCGAGGTTCAGGCGGATGCGTTCTGCCACTCCATGGTCAGATCCCTGGTCGGTGCGCTCATCGCGGTCGGCGAGGGCCAGGTTCCGATCAGCCGCCCGGCCGAGCTGCTGGCCGGCCGGTCGCGCGCCTCGGGCGTGCACATCGCTCCCGCGCTGGGCCTGACCCTGGTCGCCGTCGACTACCCACCGGATCACGAACTCGCCGACCGGGCCGCTTCGACCAGAGCGTTCCGCGCGCTGCCAGAGCCGTAGCGCTCCCAGAGCCGTAGCGCAGCCCAGCAGCAGCGCTGCCCAGCAGCAGCGCTGCCACAGCGGTAGCCGACGTCGGCCGACAGGCTGGTCCCGGCAGGTCAGGCCGATATTCAGGACCGGAAGGCGGCGTGCCGACTGGACGGAGACCGAGTCGGGAGTCCGTATTTTGACCAGATCGCCGCGGCACGGTAACCTCGACAGTCGGTGTGCCGCTAGTTCCTGTCCGGAACAGCTAGGCCATCAGTTGTGTTGTGCGCCGCCTCACGAACGTGAACTTTCGGATGTCGTCCCGGACCGTGGTCCGGGCCTGCCCGCTGGATCATGACAGCGGGGACTTTCGGCGGTCGGCGCAGCATCAACAACTGGTCGCCATACGGCGCCACTCGTTCCGGGGAGTACCACCCGAGACGTGAACAAGACTGGTAACAGACCGTATTTCGAGAGACAGAGGCATATCCGTGCGCACGTACAGCCCCAAGCCCGGCGACGTCACCCACGCCTGGCACGTGATCGACGCGACCGACGTCGTGCTCGGCCGGCTGGCCAGCCAGTCCGCTCAGCTGCTCCGCGGAAAGCACAAGGCCATCTACGCGCCGCACGTCGATACCGGTGACTTCGTCGTCATCATCAACGCCGAGAAGGTCGCCGTCTCGGGCAACAAGCGGGACACCAAATTCCTCTACCGGCACTCGGGCCAGCCGGGCGGTCTGCGCAAGCAGACGGTCGGCGAGCTGCTCGATTCCCGCGCGGACCAGCTGGTCGAGAAGGCCATCATCGGCATGCTGCCGCACAACTCGCTGGGTCGCTCCATGGCCCGCAAGCTCAAGGTCTACGTCGGCCCGGAGCACCCGCACACCGCCCAGCAGCCGCAGCCTTTCGAGATCGTCCAGGTTGCGCAGTAGTTCGCAGCCGAGCTTCCCGGCTCCACTAGTTTCACCGCGCGACTAGTTTCACCGTGACGTCAAAATCTAATACCCGCAGCACAAAGACATTGAGAAGAGCGAGTCAGTGAGCGAAACCCCTGAGATCGTCGAAGCCGACCAGGTCGACCTGGATGCTTCCGTCGACGACGGTGCCACCGAGTACACGACCGAGTCCGACGATGCGCCCGTCATCGTGCCGGCCGTCGTCAAGGTCGCCGTCGACCGCCCGGTGCAGACCGTCGGCCGCCGCAAGGAGGCCGTGGTTCGCGTTCGTCTGACTCCGGGTACCGGCGTGTTCACCCTGAACGGCCGCACCATGGACAACTACTTTCCGAACAAGGTGCACCAGCAGCTCATCAAGGAGCCGCTGGTCCAGCTCGAGAAGGACGGCATCTACGACGTCCACGCCAAGCTGCACGGCGGCGGTGTTTCCGGCCAGGCCGGGGCTCTTCGCCTCGGCATCGCCCGCGCGCTGATCGAGCTCGACCCGGACGATCGCCCGGCCATGAAGGCCTCTGGCTTCCTGACTCGTGACGCCCGCGCCACCGAGCGCAAGAAGTACGGCCTGAAGAAGGCCCGTAAGGCTCCTCAGTACTCGAAGCGCTGATCCGCCGCGCATGGGACGGCTCTTCGGAACCGACGGTGTGCGAGGTCTGGCCAACGCCGACCTGACGCCTTCCATTGCGCTCTCGCTTGCGACCTCTGCCGCTCGTGTCCTGCTCCAGCATTCTTCGCTGGAGCCGGACCGGGCGGCAGCGGCGTCTGCGGGAGACCTCGCGACCGGCGCCCCCCGGCGCCCCACCGCGGTCGTCGGTCGGGACCCTCGCGCGAGCGGCGAGATGCTCGAGGCCGCAGTCGCCGCCGGGCTGGCCTCGGCCGGCGTCGACGTGTTGCTGCTGGGCGTCATCCCGACGCCCGCCGTCGCCTTTCTCACCGGGCACCTGTCAGCGGACATGGGTGTGGTGATCTCCGCTTCGCACAACGCGATGCCCGACAACGGCATCAAGATCTTCGCGGCCGGCGGGCTCAAACTCGAGGACACCGTCGAGGACGCGATCGAGGCCGGCATGGGTCTGCCGTGGACGCTACCCACCGGGGCCGGCGTCGGTCGGATCCGTTCCGCAGCCAGTTCCATCGACGCTTACCTCGACCACTTGGCCGCCTGCACGCCGCATTCGCTGGCCGGGCTGCGCATCGTGGTGGACTGTGCCAACGGTGCGGCCTATTCGGTGGCCCCGCAGGCGTACCGCAGGGCCGGAGCGGAAGTCATCGTGATCGCGGGCGATCCCGATGGCCTCAACATCAACGACGGGGTCGGCTCGACACACCTCGACGTGTTGCGAGCGGCCGTCCTGGAGCACGGGGCCGACCTGGGTATCGCGCACGACGGCGATGCCGACCGCTGTCTGGCCATCGCCGCCGACGGCACGGATGTCGATGGGGACGCCATTCTGGCGATCCTGGCCATGGCGCTCGACCACCGCGGCGAGCTCGCCCACTCCACCGTCGTCGGCACCGTGATGGCGAACATCGGGTTCCACCAGGCCATGGCGGCCGCCGGCATAACCGTGGTGACCACCGGGGTCGGTGACCGCTATGTGCTGGAAGGCATGCGGGACGGCGGTTTCAGCCTCGGCGGCGAGCAATCCGGACATGTTGTCCTGGCCGATCAGGCAACCACCGGCGACGGCGTGCTGACTGCGCTGCATCTGCTCTCAGAGGTGGCGGCGACCGGCTTGTCGTTGGCTGAGCTGGCCTCAAAAGTGGTCCGCTTTCCACAGGTACTCATCAACGTGCGCGTGCACGACAAGGCCGCCGTTGCTCATTCGGACGCCGTGGCCACAGCCGTCACGGTTGCGCAAGCCGAGCTGGGCGACTCGGGTCGGTTATTGCTGCGGCCGTCCGGCACCGAGCCACTGGTCCGGGTGATGGTGGAGGCCGGTACCGCCGAGCAGGCCCAGTCCATTGCCGACCGGGTAGCCGCGACCGTCGCGGAAGCCTGACCCGAGACCCTGACCGAAACCCGACACCGGGCCGGGGACTTGACTCGTCCGCGCGTCCGGCGGGCCTACTCCGGTCGGGCGGCTTCGAGTTCTGGGTCGTGCAGGGCTTCCGTCTCCTGGTCCCGTAGGGCCGTGAGGTCCTCCAGCGTGGTGTTCTTGATCTTTCCCTCCAGCTCCTCGGCCAGCTGATCCTGATCGGTCAGGTGGCGGAGCAGGAAGGCGGTGGCGAGCAGTCGCACCACCTGTTGGATCCGTTTCTCGTCGCCGGATCGGCTCACCGTCGTGGTCCAGTGCGAGCCCTCCGACAGGCCGAGGTGGCTCGCGCCCTTCACGGTGCGCAGCTGCGCCGGTCCTGCCCACGATTCGGCGATCGATGCGCCGTCACCGTCGGCCATGTCGTCCTGACTGCCGACCAGATGAAGCCCCGGGACGTGAACCCGGCTCGCCGCCTCCTCCGCCGAGGGCTTCGTGGCGGCCGCGGTCACCGTCACTACGGCACCGATGGTGGAGTCCGCCGCCGCGGCCAACACCGCGGCGCCGCCGCCGATCGAGTGACCGATGACGCCGAGCCTGCGGTCGTCGACGCGGACCCGCCCGTTCCCGAGTTTGGCGTCGGCCACCAGGTGCAGAGCGGCCGCCACGTCGAGGGCCATTGCGCCGTGCGACGGAATGGGGCCCTTCTGCGTGTCGGGCGCGACCACCACAAAACCCCACGACGCCAGGTAGCGCATGGTGTCGGCGTACCGGTGGGCGGGCTGCAGCCATCCGTGGGACAGCGCAATTGCGGCCAGCCCACGCCCCGAGACCGGCGCGAACACCAGCCCGGGGATGCCGCCGTCGGCCAGGTTGCCGGCCGCGACCCGGTGCGGCCCCAGGTGAGCCAGGTACTCCAATGAGGGCCGGTCCACGCTGATCACGGGCTTCTTGGCGAACAGCGGCATCTGGTCCTCCTGGTACGCGTCGCGCGGGCGGTCAGGTGCGGCCGGCGTTCTCGTACAGTATTGCCGACAGAGCACCAGACAGGGAGCCGAGCGTGGCGCACGAACAGGTAGCCGAAGGTTTTGCCGGCACATTGCGAAAGCTGATCCAGGCCAGATTTCCGTTGCTGTCGATCGGGACGGCCGAGGAATCGCGCGTGCTCGGCGAGATCGCTTCGGTGCTGGGCAATCGCGCGTTGGTCAGTCCGCCGCGACAGGTCTACCTGTGGTCGACGAGCAACGGCTTCGCCGCCGTCGGACAGCCGGGAAACCCCGACACCAGGACTCCGCTGGCCGGTCTGACCGCGGCCACCGCGCTGACCAGCCCGAGCGCCGTGGTCATGCTCGACCTACACCCCTGGCTCGGTACCAACAGCCAGCCACCCGACACCCAGGTGGTGCGCGCCCTCAAGGACGCCGTCCGACTCTTCCGGGACGGCGCGGTGCCCCGGACGCTCATCCTGATCTCGCCGACCCCCCGGATACCGTCGGACCTGGAGTCCTTGGTCACCGTCGTCGAATACCCATTGCCCACCGAGGTGCAGGTGCGGGACCTGCTGGACGGAATGATCAAGCGAAACACCGCTTCCCGTGCGCTCACCGTCGATCCGGCTGACGACGCGTTGGAGCGGCTGGCCAAGGCGGCCCTGGGCCTGACCGCCTTCGAGGCGGAGAACGCCTTTGCCCGGGCGATGGTCGACGACGGCCACCTGTCCGCCGACGACGTCGCGATCGTGCAGCAGGAAAAGGGCCAGATCGTCCGGAAGTCGGGGGTGCTGGAGATGATCACCTCGACCGTGCGGCTCAGTGACGTTGGCGGTCTGGGCAACCTCAAGACCTGGTTGACCAAGCGAGCCGGTTCCTGGCTGGACGAGGCGCAGCTCTACGGCTTGCCCGCACCGAAAGGTGTGCTGGTGACCGGTGTTCCCGGCTGCGGCAAGTCACTGACAGCCAAGGCCATGGCCAGCGCCTGGTCATTGCCGTTGGTGCGGATGGACATCGGCCGGATCTTCGGTGGGCTGGTGGGCGAGAGCGAGCAGAACATGCGTTCCGCGTTGCGCACTGCCGAGGCGGTAGCCCCGTGCGTGCTGTGGATCGACGAGATCGAGAAGGGTTTTGCCGCAGGCGCTTCGGGGACAGGGGATTCCGGTACGTCGGCGCGGGTGTTCGGTACTTTCCTGACCTGGATGCAGGAGAAGACGTCAGCAGTCTTCGTGATGGCCACCGCCAACAACATCGGTCTGCTGCCGCCCGAGTTTCTGCGCAAGGGCCGGTTCGACGAGATCTTCTTCATCGACCTGCCGACGACGATGGAGCGGCGGGAGATCTTCGGCCTGCACATCAAGGCCCGACTCAAGGCCGGCCCCGCTCTGGGAGGGCTGGTCGTCGATGACAACCTGCTCGATCCGCTGGTGGCCTCGACCGAGGGATACTCCGGCGCCGAGATCGAGCAGGTGGTGATATCGGCCTCGTTCGACGCCTTCGACGGTCGACGGGCGCTGACCGCGGAGGACCTGCAGCGGGCGATCAGCAACACCGTCCCGCTGTCGGTGACCCAGGCCGAGCAGATCGACGCGCTTCGCGCCTGGGCCGACGTCCGCGCGGTGGCGGCATCCGCGCCGGAGGCGCGGACCGGTTACCTGACGCCGACCTCCGACTCTGCCGTGCCGCCCATCGATCCGGAGGCGGCCAAGTCACGTGGCGGCCGCCCGGTCGAGGCCTAACCGCAACCGTGGGGACATCGGCGAGCATGACGGCCGGACGTCGTCCCGTCCCGACCTGCCGCTGACCGACCGCAGGACCCGTTAGCCTGACTGTCATGTGTGGAATCGTCGGATATACCGGCCCCCGTCAGGCCCTCCCGCAGATCCTGGAGGGTTTGCGCCGGTTGGAGTACCGCGGGTACGACTCCGCCGGCGTCGCCATCCTCGACGGCGAAGGCGTGCTGCACACCGCGAAGAAAGCTGGCGTGCTGGCCAATCTCGAGGCCTACATCGGCACCGGCGCGGTCGCTCTCGAGGGCACGACCGGTATGGGGCACACGCGCTGGGCCACCCACGGCGGCCCGACCGACCGCAACGCGCATCCACATACGGATTCGTCCGGCCGCACCGCCGTGATCCACAACGGCATCATCGAGAACTTCCCCGCGCTGCGGAACGGTCTCGAGCGAGCCGGGATCGAGATGACCAGTGACACCGACACCGAGGTGGTCGCCCACCTGCTCGGCGCCGCCTTTGCGAGCGGACCGACGGCCGGCGACCTGCCGGCTTCGATGGCCAGTGTCTGTCGCCTGTTGGAGGGCGCGTTCACACTGGTGGCGATGCACGCCGACGTCCCGGACATGTTGGTCGCGGCACGCCGGAACTCGCCCTTGGTGATCGGTGTCGGCCAGGGTGAGATGTTCGTCGCCTCGGACGTCGCGGCGTTCATCGCGCACACCAGGGAAGCCGTGGAACTTGGTCAGGACCAGATGGTGGTGATCACGCCGGACGGCTACGAGGTCACCTCCTTCCGCCCCGGTGAATCGGTGACCACCGATTTCCGCCCGTTCCACGTGGACTGGGATCTGGCCGCCGCGGAGAAGGGCGGCCACGACTTCTTCATGGACAAGGAGATCGCTGAACAGCCCACGGCACTGGCCGACACCCTGCGCGGCCATTTCGACGGCACCAGGATCGTGCTCGACGAGCAACGACTGGGCGAGGACGAACTGCGGACCATCGACAAGGTGTTCGTGGTCGCGTGCGGCTCGTCCTACCACTCGGGCCTGGTGGCCAAGTACGCGATCGAGCACTGGACCAGGCTGCCGGTCGAGGTCGAACTGGCCAGTGAGTTCCGCTACCGCGACCCGGTGCTGGACCGTGACACGCTGGTCGTGGCGATCACCCAGTCGGGGGAAACTGCCGATGTGCTGGAGGCGGTGCGGCACGCCCGACGGCAGCGGGCCCGGGTGCTCGCGGTCTGCAATACCAACGGGTCGCAGATTCCCCGCGAATCGGATGCGGTGCTGTACACGCACGCCGGCCCCGAGGTCGGAGTGGCGTCCACGAAGGCGTTCCTGGCCCAGATCACGGCCAACCTGCTGGTCGGACTGGCGCTGGCGCAGGCCCGCGGCACCAAGTACGCCGATGAGGTGGCCCGTGAGTTCGAGGCGTTGTGCGAGATGCCCGACGCCGTGGCCCATACCTTGACGCTGATGGATCCCGTCCGGGAACTCGGCCGGGAGATCGCCGACTCGAAGGCAGTGCTCTTCCTGGGCCGGCACGTCGGCTTCCCGGTCGCCCTCGAAGGTGCGCTCAAACTGAAAGAGCTGGCTTACATGCACGCCGAGGGCTTTGCTGCGGGGGAGTTGAAGCACGGGCCGATCGCGTTGATCGAGGACGGTCTACCGGTGGTGGTGGTGACACCTTCGCCGAAATCGCAGCCGCTGCTGCACTCCAAACTGCTGTCCAACATCATGGAGATCAAGGCTCGTGGCGCGAGAACCATCGTCATCGGCGAAGAAGGAGATGACACCATCGCGCCGTTCGCCGACGTCCTCGTCGAGCTGCCGCGGGTGCCGGCCTTGCTGCAACCGCTGGTGGCCACGGTGCCGTTGCAGATTCTCGCGGCCGAGATAGCCCGAACCCGGGGTTACGACATCGACAAGCCACGCAACCTGGCCAAATCGGTCACAGTCGAATAGCACGCGATCCATGACCTCAGCCATCCCAGCCCTCCCGTCGGTCCCCGCCGGGCATCTGGTGCTCGGCGTCGGCATCGATGTCGTTGCGGTGGACCGCTTTGCGGCCACACTGGCCCGCACACCGGCGTTGCGGGACCGATTGTTCGCGCCGGCTGAGTTGATCAGCGCGTCGGGATCCCCGCACCGGGCGGTGTCGTTGGCCGGGCGGTTTGCGGTGAAAGAGGCGGTGGCCAAAGCCCTTGGCGTCCCCCGCGGCATGCAATGGCATGACTGCACGGTGGTCTCGTTGCCGTCCGGGCGTCCGGAACTGCTCACCTCCGGGACGGTCCTGGCCGCGGCGGACGCGCTCGGGGTGACGGCCTGGCGGCTTTCGCTGTCGCACGACGCCGGGATCGCGGCTGCCGTGGTGCTTGCGCTGGGCTCATCCGATGGGAGATAGGAATTGATTGCCGCCTACACCGTCGAGCAGATCCGGGCCGCGGAGAGTCTTGCGCTGCAGGGCGATCGAGACGACGCGCTGATGAAGCGTGCCGCCTACGAGGTGGCCGCCGTGGTGCTGGACCGGCTCGATTTCGTCGTGGGTCGATCGGCCGTTTTGCTGGTCGGGCCCGGAAACAACGGGGGCGACGCACTTTTCGCCGGGAAAACGTTGCGACGGCGTGGCATGGCCGTCACGGCCGTGCTGCTGGACGAGCAACGTGCGCACGCCGGGGGATGCGACGCCCTCCGCCGCGCGGGCGGGCGGACGCTCCCGGTCGCCGACCCCTCGTCTGCGTCGGTGATCGCCTCGGCCGACGTCATCATCGACGGACTGCTGGGCCTGGCGGCCCAGCCGCCACTCCGGGCCGGTGTCGCTGAGCTGGTCGAGAAGGCAAATGCCGCAACGGCTCTGAAGGTCGCCGTCGATCTGCCGACGGGCATCGATCCGGACTCGGGACAATTCGATGGAACAGCGTTCGCCGCCGACATCACGATCACCTTCGGTGGGATGAAGACCGGTCTGTTGATCGCAGATTCACACGTCGGACAGATCGTGGTGGCCGATCTGGGTTTCCGACCCGAAGGCGCTCTGGTGTTCGCCTTGACCGATTTCGACGTTCGCGCCCGCCTCGCGGATCCCGGTGACGGTGACGACAAGTTCTCCGGCGGCGTGCCGGGCATCGTGGCGGGGTCGCCTCGGTATCCCGGAGCGGCCATCCTCTCGGTCGGTGGCGCGGTCAACACCAGGCCCGGCATGGTGCGTTATGCCGGGCCCCAGGCGACCACGGTGGTGACCCGTTGGCCGGAGGTGGTGGCCGGTGTCGATCCGCAGGCCGTTGGCCAGGTTCAGGCCTGGGTCGCCGGGCCCGGGATGGGCACCGACGACGACGCGGCGTCGGCCCTGCGGTTCGTGATGGACGCGGACGAGCCGGTGCTGATCGATGCCGATGGCCTGACCATGCTCGCCGGCCGGATGTCGATGCTCGACGCACGCCGGGGTCGCGTCACTCTGCTCACCCCGCACGACCGGGAATTCGCTCGACTGTTCCCCGACCTCGACCCGGCCGATCGCCTGGCCTCGGTCCGCGCGGCTGCGGCCCGGTCCGGGGCGACCGTGCTGCTCAAGGGACATCGCACGCTGATCGCCGACCCATCCGGTCGGGTGGCGGTGAACACCACCGGCAGTTCGTGGCTGGCCACCGCCGGGTCGGGGGACGTGCTGTCCGGGATCATCGGGTCGCTGCTGGCGCAGGGACTGACGGCCTGGGCGGCGGCGGCGGTCGGCGCACACCTGCACGGACGGGCTGGTGAACGCGCGACGAAGGACAGGGCGCCGGGTGCCGAAGCCCTGTGGTCGCGGATCCGCGTGCCCGGGTTCTGACCCGCCCGCAGGTATGTTGGAGTCGGCCGAACGCAACCCGTTCGGCCCAATTTGCTGCTCACCGGCCCGCTGCCGCCGTTGGTATGACGTGCGACTGGCCGCCGCAGCCCAGACGAGCTGAGGATCGACGTGAGCACAGTGGGCAGGGTCGTGGGCGCCGCCTCGATCGCCACCGGAGTGATCGCAGCCGCAGCGTTGGGTGGCGTAACGGCGCAACGGCGAGCCGTCCGGAAGTATCGCGCCACCGGCGAGGTGGACCCGCAGGGCTACGACACGCTGGCCGCCGACCGGACGTACTCCGTCCTCGGTGACGACGGCGTGGTGTTGCATGTCGAGGAAGTGGGCCCGGAGACCGCTCCGCTCACGGTCGTCTTCGGCCACGGTTGGACCCTTCGTTCGGGCGCTTGGCACTATCAACGGATCGGACTGGCGGGCAGGGGATTTGGCGACGGAGCGGGACCGCAGGCCCGACTGGTCTTCTTTGATCAGCGCTCGCACGGAAAGTCGTCGCGGGCGCACACCGACCACGTGACGATGGCCGACCTGGCCGGTGACCTGGCGGCCGTGGTGGCGACGGCAGCGCCGACCGGTCCGGTGGTGCTCGTCGGGCATTCGATGGGCGGAATGGCGCTGATCACCCTGGCCGGCCTGCGGCCGGACCTGTTCGCCGAGCGGGTGACCGGCGTCGGACTCGTCTCCACCTCGGCGAGCGCATTGTCCAGGGCTCAGATCACCAGAAGCCTGATCTCGTCCAGCGGACCGCTGCTCAAGCTCGCGAGTAGGGCGGCATCGAGGTACCCGACCTGGATCGAACGGGGCCGGTCCGGTAGCCGCGATGCGGTGTGGTTGCTGACCAGGTCCCTCGGCTTCGCCCAGAAGGACGTGCCAGGCGAACTCGTCGACTATCTCGACGAGATGATCTCGGCCACGCCGGTCGACGTGATCGCCGACTTCGCGCCTGCGTTGGTTGGCTTGGATCAACAGGCCGCCTTGCCGGTGCTCGCTGCCCTGCCGGTGGTGATCATCTGCGGCGACGCGGACCGGCAGACGCCATTGGCCAGGTCATTGGCCATGGCCGAGGCGCTCCCGGATGCCGAGCTGGTCGTGATCGAGGGGGCCGGCCACATGGCGATCCTGGAAAGTCCGGACATCGTCAATGCGGCCTTGCGCGGGTTGTTCACCCGGGCGACCAAGTACGCCCACTCGCCGGCCCGAAGATCCGGCTGACGGCGGTGGTGACCGCAACCAGGGCGTTGACCCTGCCGACGCTGGAACACACGCTGGCCTTCGGCCGGGCGCTGGGCGCCGTTCTGCAACCAGCCGATCTGGTCATCCTCTCCGGATCGCTCGGAGCCGGAAAGACCGCGCTGACCAAGGGGATCGGGGCCGGGATGGGTGTGTCCGGCACCATCACCTCGCCGACCTTCGTGCTGGCCAGGGTGCACCCCGCAGTCAACGGCGGAGTACCGCTGGTGCACGTGGACGCCTATCGCCTCGCCGGGTCCGTCGAGCTCGACGATCTCGATCTCGACACCGATCTGACGGCCGCGGCAGTGGTGATCGAATGGGGTGAAGGGGTCGCCGAGCAGCTCTCCGAGCAGCGGTTGGTGGTCGAGTTGGAACGCCTGCCGGACGACACCCGGGAGGCGACCATGATCGCGGTCGGCGGCACCTGGGCGACGCGCATCGCTGCCCTGCAGGTCTGACGCCTCAGCGCCGCGCGGTCCTGAAACCCAGCGTCAGCACGGCCACCCCGACGATGGCGATCAATGCGCCGGCATAGATCCAGAAGTGTTCTCCGGTCATCGCACTGCCATGTACCCATCCGCTGCCCTGCAACAGGAACAGCAGGCCCAGCACGGTGACTACGCCACCCACGCCGATCAGTACGTTGCGCATCTTCCCAACCTAGCGCGATCCACCGGCAACCGACGGGCGACCGGCGTCCGGAGACCGGCGACAAGGGTGAGGACCGCATGGGCGAGGAGCCCTGCGGCCATCCCCGCGCTCCGCCTCCCGTATGGATCAACTTCGTCGGCCGGGACGAAGTTGTCGATTTCCGTCACTCCAATCCCATCTCGGCCACGTTCGTCCATGCCAGGGACGTTGATCCATGCCCGAGAGCGGGAGGGTCAGGTGTGGCCAGGCGTGCTGGCTCTGACGACGACCTCGCCGGCCACCGTGACGGCGACGGGCGGGTGGTCGTCGAGTTGGTCGAGAGCCAGTTCCAGGGCCCGACGACCGATCTGGACCAACGGGAGCCGGACGGTGGTCAGCGGGGGCTGCACGTCGCGCAACGTGGCGATGTCGTCGAACCCGGCCAGCGCCATGTCCTGGGGTACCTGGTGCCCCTGCTCCCGCAGCGCAGCCATCGCGCCGACGGCCATCACGTCGTTCACCGCGAAGACGGCCTCGACCTCGACATCCCGGTCGAGCAGCTCCGTCATGGCCACGTAGCCGCCGTCGCGCGTCAGCTGGGTTCCGATGATGTTCTCGTCCGGAAGTTCGTGACCGCACTCGGACAACCCCTCGCGGAAACCGGTCAGCCGTTCCTCGCTCGTCAGCAGCGATTCGGGGCCGGCCAGCACGGCAAACGAGCGATACCCCAGACTCCACATCACCCGGGCCAGACGCCTTGCACCACCGCTGTTTTCCAACACCAGCGTGTTGACCGGCAACGCCTTCTGCCCGATCGCGGACACGTGACCGCCGGCCCCGGTGAAGCCGGCGACCTCTGCGGCCAACCGGTCCTGCAACGCGGAGTCGGCGAATCGGGAACCGGCCAGGATCACCGCTCGCGCGCGCTGCCGGCGCAGTGCCTCGACGTGACGGATCTCGGTCTCGGGGTCCCACATCGTCGAGGCGATGGTGACGATCAGGTCCCGTTCGGCAGCCACCGCCATCACCCCGGAGGCGACGGCCGCGGCGAACGGATCGGCGATGTCGTGCACGATCAACCCAACGGTGGTGGTGGTGCCGCGCACCATCGCCTGGGCGTTGGCGTTGGGGGAGTAGTTGAGGTCGGCGGCCGCCTGCAGCACTTTGGCCTTCAAGTCGGCCCGAACCGTCCGCCCGGCCGCTCCGCTGAGCGCGCGGGACGCGGTAGCCAGGGACACGCCGGCCGCACGTGCCACGTCAGCGAGGGTCACCAGCTCAGCCATGAAACCGCCCTCCTCGCCGATCTGACCGCGCCCGCCGCCACCAGGTGACTGTAGAGGGATCGCGAGCGGGAACTGCGCAAGCCGGACAACCGCCGGAGGCACCATAGGATTCCAGTCGTGCTGCTGCTCGCCATCGATACCTCGACGCCCACCGTTACTGCCGGTGTCGTCTCGCTGCTGCGCCCGCACGAGATCGCGGCCGCGCGGGAAGCGGGCGAGACGCCGACTCCCGTCGAATTACTGGCCGAACAACGGCTGACCAACCCCTTCGCCCACGCCGAGCAGTTGATGCCACTGGTCAATGCCGCGCTGGCCGAATCCAGTCACCAGCTGACCGAGCTCGAAGCGGTGGTCGTGGGGCTCGGTCCGGGTCCGTTCACCGGGCTCCGGGTCGGGATCGCCACCGCGGTTGCCCTGGGCGATGCATTGGACATCCCGGTGCACGGAGTGGGGTCGCACGACGCGGTGGCCAAGGCCGACCTGGACCACCGTCGGCAAGGCGGGTCATTCCTGGTCGTGACCGACGCCCGTCGACGCGAGGTCTATCTGTCCGCGTACTCGGCCGACGGGGTGCGGCAGTTCGGTCCCGCCCCGGTGGCGCCCGCGGCCGTCGCGCAGCAGCTGGCGGACCACGACATCGCGCCGAGCCGGATGATCGGGGCCGGCACCGCGTTGCTGGCCGATCTGCCCGGGATCGACGCCACGCCCACGTCGGGCCGGATCAGCGTCGGACTGGTCCTCGCCGCGGCGCGTTCCCTGTTGACCGGCGCCGTCCCCGGTCCGTTGACGCCGTTGTACCTGCGTCGACCCGACGCGACCGAGCCCGGTGCCCGGAAATCGGTGCTGGGCTCATGAACGGCACCGGGTCGATCAGCGGCGCGCGGTCGACCTCGTGGAGCCCGACCTCGATGAGATGGTGGGACATCGACCAGGTCGCCGAGCTGGAGGTGGCGCTCTTTCCGACGGATTCGCCCTGGACGCCGGCCATGTTCTGGTCCGAGCTCGCCGCGGGCCACCACTACGTGGTGGTCAGGGCCGACGGCGACCGGGTCGACGGGTATGCCGGGCTCGCCGCCGTTGACGACGTGGCTGAGGTACAAACGATCGGGGTGCGACCGGACCGGCAGGGCCACGGGATCGGACGGGCGCTGCTCGACGATCTGATCGCCCAGGCCGGCGACCGCCGCATCCTGCTCGATGTCCGCACCGACAACGCACCGGCTCTCGCCCTGTACGAGTCGGTCGGCTTCACCAGGATCGGTATGCGCCGGCGCTACTACCAGCCGAGCGGTGCCGACGCGTACACGATGGAAAGGACGGCATGACGGACAGCGGTTCGACGAATGTGGTCGACCAACCCGGGGTCGGTCGACAGCGCGACGGCGGGCCGAACCTGGTCCGGCTCGGCCCGGGCGCCATCGTCCTGGGCATCGAGTCGTCGTGCGATGAAACCGGTGCCGGGCTCGTCCGGCTGACCGCCGGGGGCGCTCCAGAACTGCTCGGCCATGAGATCGCATCCAGTTCGGACCAACACGCCCGGTTCGGTGGGGTGGTCCCGGAGATCGCCTCACGTGCCCACCTGGAAGCGATGACGCACACCGTCCGGACCGCCTTCGCGAAGGCAGGTGTGGCCTATGGCGGCATCGACGCGATCGCGGTGACCAGCGGACCCGGCTTGGCCGGTGCGCTGTTGGTCGGCGTGGCTGCGGCCAAGGCCTACGCGGCCGCGTGGGAGGTCCCGCTCTTCGGGGTCAACCACCTGGCCGGGCATGTGGCCGCCGACACTCTCGAACACGGATCCCTGCCGAAACCAACGCTGGCGCTGCTCGTCTCGGGTGGTCACACACAGCTGTTGCGTATCGACGATCTCGCCTCCCGGATCACCGAGATCGGCACCACCGTCGACGATGCCGCCGGTGAGGCCTACGACAAGGTGGCACGTTTGCTCGGGCTCGGCTACCCGGGCGGCCCGGTGATCGACCAGCTGGCGGCCGCCGGCGATCCGGGAGCCATTCGGTTCCCGCGTGGCCTCACCGGCCCGCGGGATGCGAAGTACGACTTCTCCTTCTCCGGGCTCAAGACCTCGGTGGCGCGTTTTGTGGAAAGCATCGAACGGTCCGGCGGCTCGGTTCCCGTCGAGGACGTCTGCGCTTCGTTCCAGGAGGCCGTCGCCGACGTCCTCACGGCCAAGACCGTCAGGGCTGCCCAGGATCTGGACATCAGCACGGTGGTGATCGCCGGTGGGGTGGCGGCGAACGGGCGGCTGCGTACGTTGGCGCAGCAGCGTTGTACGGAGGCCGGCATCACGCTCCGGATCCCGCGACCCGGTCTGTGTACCGACAACGGCGCGATGATCGCGGCCGTCGGCGCGCACGTGGTGCAGGAAGGTGCGTACCCATCCGGCCCGTATCTGACCGGCAACCCGGCCATGCAGGTTGACTGCGTGCTCGCCGGATAGGTGCCGACGAAACGGGCGGTGACCCGAGATCGCCGGCGACTCAGCACTTGTGGATGACCAGCCAGCAGTTGACCAGGAAAGTCAAGGAAAGGAAAAAGCCATGGCCGCTTCAGGTTCCGGCGTATTCGAGAACGAGGCGGCCGATGCGTTTGTCGCCGATCTGCGCAAGGCTCCGCCGACAGCGGTGGGCGATTCGATCTCGGCTGCGCTGCGCGCAGTGGCCCAGGCGGAGACGCCCCTCACCGAACAGCAGGTTCAGCGGGCGCTGGCTGCGCTGGCCCTGCTGTTGTCGGAGTTCGACCCGGGCGTGCTGGATGGCGCCGGCGATGGTGAGCTGCAAACCTGGTTCGCGGATCTGGAGATCGAGCTGAACCCGGCGCGTCGGCAGGTGGCGGGCGCGGCGCTGGACCGAATCTTGTTGCCGCAGGACAACGGCTGGTTCGACGGTCTGGACGAGACCCGGCGCCCCGACGCCGTCGCAAGCGTGCATCGACTGCGCGACCTGCTCGCTGACGCCGCCGCCGACGAGTAGATCCAGGCTCTCGCACCTCGTTCGCGCGGATGAACTCGTTGACTCCAGCCACATCAGTCCCAAACGAGCGCAGTTGATCCGCGTCGCGGAAGTTGATCCGCGCGGCGATGCGACCCCCGGGTTGAGGACTGGCACTCTCGTGGTTAGAGTGCTAGTTGAACGGTGCAGCGACGGCCCGGCTCCCGCGACGACGGGTCCGCCGCTGCGGCGCTCGGCAAGCCCACCAGGACATCCGCAGAAACTTTTCACACCCCAGAAGGGGGAGATCACATCGTGGCGAGCGTGAAGATCCAGCCGCTCGAGGACAAGATCCTCGTCCAGGCCAATGAGGCCGAGACGACTACCGCGTCCGGCATCGTCATCCCCGACACTGCCAAGGAGAAGCCCCAGGAGGGCACCGTCCTTGCTGTCGGACCGGGCCGTGTCGACGACAACGGCAACCGGGTTCCGGTTGACGTTGCCGAAGGCGACGTAGTCATCTACTCGAAGTACGGCGGCACCGAGGTCAAGTACTCGGGCCAGGAATACCTGATCCTGTCGGCCCGCGACGTGCTGGCCAAGGTCACCAAGTGATGAGTGGCGGCGTGGACCGGAGCGATCTTCGCGTTGGTCCGCACCGCCAGTAGTTGTACGGCCGGCGCCCCGATTTCCGCACACCGCGGGGTCGGGGCGCTGGTGTTGGTACCCCTGAGATCAAACAACCACAGAACACACAACCTGACGAAGGACTGGCATATTCATGGCGAAGCAGATCAGCTTCGATTCCGAAGCCCGGTCGGCGCTGCAGCGCGGCGTCGACAAGCTGGCCGATTCGGTCAAGATCACCCTCGGCCCGCGTGGCCGGTATGTGGTGCTGGACAAGAAGTTCGGTGGACCGACCGTCACCAATGACGGCGTCACCATCGCTCGCGAGATCGATCTGGACGACGCCAACGAGAACCTGGGCGCGCAGCTGGCGAAGACCGCGGCGACCAAGACCAACGACGTGGCCGGCGACGGTACGACGACGGCCACCGTGCTGGCGCAGGCGCTGATCACCGAGGGCCTGCGCAACGTCGCGGCCGGTGCCGACCCGCTCGCGCTACGTTCCGGCATCTCCAAGGCGGCCGACAAGGTCATCTCGATCCTGGAATCGCGGGCCACCCCGGTGGTCGGTGACCGTGCGGCCATCGCTCAGGTCGGCACCATCGCCTCGCGGGACACCCACATCGGCGACCTGCTCGGCGAGGCGATCGACAAGGTCGGCGCCGACGGCGTCGTCACGGTCGAGGAGCACGGCGGGCAGACCATCGAGCTCGAGTACACCGACGGCGTGCAGTTCGACAAGGGTTACATCTCACCGCATTTCGCGACCGATCCGGAGGCGGCGGAAGCTGTTCTGGAGAACGCCGGCGTGCTGCTGGTGCGCGACAAGATCTCGGCCCTGGCCGACCTGTTGCCGCTGCTGGAAAAGGTGCTGGCCGAGTCGAAGCCGCTGCTGATCGTGGCCGAGGACGTCGAGGGTGAAGCGTTGTCGACTCTCGTGGTCAACGCCATCCGCAAGACCTTCAACGTGGTCGCGGTCAAGTCGCCCTACTTCGGCGACCGTCGCAAGAACTTCATGCAGGATCTGGCCATCGTCACTGGGGCCGAGGTCGTCTCGCCCGAGGTCGGCCTCAAGCTCAAGGACGTTGGTCTTGAGGTGCTCGGCACAGTTCGCCGGGTCACCGTGACCAAGGACAGCACCACCATCGTCGACGGAGCCGGCTCGAAGCAGGCCATCGCCGACCGGGTGTCCCAGATCAAGGCCGAGATCGATGCCACCGACTCCGACTGGGATCGTGAGAAGCTGCAGGAGCGCCTGGCCAAGCTGGCCGGCGGCGTTGCCGTGATCAAGGTCGGCGCCGCCACCGAGACCGAGGCCAAGGAACGCAAGCATCGCATCGAAGATGCCGTTGCTGCCACCAAGGCGGCTGTCGCCGAGGGCATCATCGCCGGCGGCGGCTCGGCGCTCGTGCATGCCTCCCTGGAGCTGGATGAGCTGGAGGCCGAACTGGGCGGCGACGAGGGCACGGGCGTGGCCATCGTCCGTCGGGCCTTGCGGGCCCCGGCCTACTGGATTGCTGCGAACGGCGGCAAGGAGGGCTCGGTGGTGGTCAACAGCATCGCCGAACTGCCAGTCGGACAGGGCTATGACGCGGCCGCCGACGAGTTCGTCGACCTCATCGCGGCGGGGATCATCGATCCGGTCAAGGTCACTAAATCGGCAGTGGCCAACGCCGCTTCGATTGCCGGGATGGTACTCACCACCGCGAGCACGGTCACCGACATCCCCGAGGAGCAGGCTGCCCCCGCCGGGAACGGTGGACACGGGCACCAGCACTGAGCTCATCGCGGCACTCTGCGCATCCTGACGGCTAGGTCGGGTCGCGATCAGAAGCGGGTGGTTCCGGAGAATGTCCGGAGCCACCCGCTTCGTCGTTTTTGTCCCAGTTAGGAAGCGCCTCAGCCCGTTCACCCGAATGACGGCCGAACACTCTGAAGTACCGAGCCCTGACGTCGTTCGTGCACAGTGTCGCCCGGGGGACACGACCGAGTTACGCGATCGGACCAACTTTCAGCTATTGGGGTGAGAGATTCGTGCGCGATGGGGTGACACCGCGCCGGGACTCGTCTAATCTCCTACCCATACCAGCTGAATCGGGCGCTAGGGGGCAAATGGACATCAGGCGTAGGTCGAGCGCCGTTCCGCCCTCTGCAGGCGCCCAGCCAGGATTCCCACCGCTGAACCGCAGCCCGCGGAGGGGGGATCGCTCTTGCGACGATTCAACCGGCCTGCACCGAGAGAGCCAGCAGCTGTTGCCGTTCGCCCTCGGACAAGCCCACCCCAGATGCCATACGGCTCATGGACTTCCAGCGCGTGGGCCCGGCAGGCGAGCATCGCCGGACAGTCGTTGCACACGGCTTTGGCGCTGGCCTCGCGTCGCGCGCGAGCCGGTCCACGCTCGCCTTCCGGGTGGAAGAAATACGAACTGGCCATGCCGCGGCAGGCCGCGTGCAGCTGCCAATCCCACACGTCGGCATTCGGCCCGGGAAGGCGCCTGGTATCGGCCATGGTGTTGCCCACCTCCGTCACTCGCCTTCGTCGACGGTCACGAACGAGGCAAGCATCGGGGCACACTTGCTGGCCCGACCTGGTCGCATCCGCATTGATATCGACGCTGCTGTGATCATGACCCTAGGCCCGTTTGGCGAACGCATCAAGAGTGGATTTGTGATCTTCGGTGATCAATTTCGTACCCTCCGAACACTGCAAACACCGTTCGTGCGATCGATGCTCGAGCGGGCCGGCCGTCCGGGTCGAACATTTGCCACCTCGGCGGAAGCGATCAACCGGGGGCGGGTCATTGGTGAGGGCACGCGCCGAATGCGTTCGGTGATCACGATTGCGCATCAGCGGAGCGATCTGTCCTACATAGAGCGACATTTCAACTACACTCCGTCAAAAGTTGTGGATCGTTCGTCGTTTCGACTTCTCGCATTCTCGGTTTTGCCTACGAGTTCCCCGAATGGGTGCCATCCGATGGTGGGTGGTCGCCTGGCTCCCTTTCGTCATCGGGCCGCGCGCTGCGTAGTACGCGCGGGGTGGTACGCACCGCGATCTCCCCGGGTCGAGTCGACGTCTGAACAAATCTTGGAAAGAAGGTTGACGTGACCACCGTGCTCATCTGCGATGAACGTCGGAGTGCCCGCGACGGCTTGAACCGGGTAATGGCATCCGTGCCGTCGGTGACGGGCATCGATTGTGTCGGCGGTGGCGACGAGTTGCTCGGACGCTACGGCCGGGAGGCCGCCGATGTAGTCCTGATCGGAACGCAGCGAGCGCTCACCAGTGGCATCGAGGCCACCCGCCGACTGTTGGCCATCCACCCGTCGGCCGTGGTGATCGTCTTCGGATCGCCCGACGACACCGCCTCGATCGCGGCCGCCATTGCCTGTGGAGCACGCGGCTTCCTGCGGTGGGACGCCACCCAGCCGGAGATCGTCGCCGCGCTGGCCGACACGCTGACCAGTCCCAGGCTGCCCTCCCCCCGGGATGCCGTCGATGGACAGGCCCAGCTCACGGAGCGCGAATTGCAGGTGTTGCGCGGAATGAGTCAGGGCCAGTCCAACGGGGAAATCGGGAAGGAACTCTTCCTTTCCGAGGACACCATCAAGACCCACGCCCGCCGGTTGTTCCGCAAGCTCGGCGCCAGAGACCGGGCGCAGGCCGTGGCCGTCGGCTTCCGGCGCGGGCTGGTGGCCTGAACACGGCCGAGTCCGACCCGACTGAGCCCGCGACCGGGGTAGCGGGGGTAGCCGACTACGCCGAGCAAAGGGCGTATCGCGGGTTTGGTGGGGCCTTATCCCCGATTGATGTAATCGATCACCAATCCGGTTACGATCTACCAGCGCGGCTCGACCGGGTCGCGAAGCAAGCCGTCGTGCTTGACACGAACGGCTGACCCCGCCGGGAATGCCTGCGGGCTGTGTAACGGACAGGCCTGTTACAACGATGGATCAACCAGAGGATGCAGCCGACGGGGCTGGGTTCGAGTCCTTCGTTGATAGTGCGGTGGGCGGGAATAGGGAAGCGCTAGCTCTGCTTCTCGCCCGGATTCATCCGCTGGTGGTGCGGTATTGCCGTTCGAGACTTTCCGCCGGCCACCGTTCTCTTTCGACAGCCGACGACGTTGCCCAGGAGGTGTGCATGGCTGTGTTGACGGCATTGCCCACCTACCGCAAAGACGGTCGGCCCTTCCTTGCCTTCGTGTACGGCATCGCCGCACACAAGGTGGTTGACGCTCACCGCGCAGCGGGCCGTTCCAAATCCGTCCCGGTGTCGGAGGTACCCGAGGGCATCAGCACCGACCTCGGGCCGGAGCAGAGTGCCGTGGACGGCAGCGTGGCCGGAACGATGGCCTCGCTGCTGTTGACGCTTCCGCCGAGCCAGCAGGAAATCCTGCGGCTGCGGGTGGCCGTCGGGCTCTCGGCGGAGGACACGGCCTCCGCGCTCGGAATGACTGCTGGAGCCGTTCGCGTCGCTCAACACCGGGCACTGGCCAAGTTGCGCGGCATCCTCGAAGGCGACGTCGGCCTCTACGAGCAGGTGATCTGATGGGTCGGCACAGCTCTCGTGACCTGTTTCCGGTGCCCCCGGTACTGCGCCTGACCGGCCCGCGTGCTCGGTCGGCTACCGACAGAACCGTTACGGGCGTGCGTTTTCCGATCGTCGACGACCTCTCGCAGATCGCTGCCGACGATCGTTTTCTCGACTACCTGGCCGCCGGCAGGTCGGATCTGGCCGGTGCGTTCGCAGGTGTGTCAGCAGGCGTCGCGGGCGGATCGGCCAGCTTGCGCGGATCGGCGGCCGGCGCGCGCTCGATTGCTCCGATGCTCGCGACCTGGCGGGCCGAGATCGTCGAGCCGTCGATGCCGGAGGTGCCCTCGATCCCCGCCCCGAGGCGCGTCATGCGCGGGCCGGCGGACAAGCAGCCAAGCCGTTCACTCAAGCCCATTCTCGGTGTGGCGGCGGCGGTCTGCGCGTTACTGATGGGTTCAGTGGCAGTTGGTGCTCACTCTGCCGAACCCGGTGACGCGCTCTGGGGCCTGACCAGGGTGCTCTATTCGTCCCACGCCGAATCGGTCAAGGCCAGGCTCGAGGTGACTCACTCCATCGAGATGGCTCAAGGCTTCCTTGACAAGGAGCAAGCGAAGAAAGCCGTTGCGCCGCTGAGCTCCGCCGACATACAGGTCCAAAAGGTGGATCCGTCGGACGGGCAGAAGAGCCTGAAGTCCGACCTGCAAAGCTTGTGGATCCAAGTGAACGACAAGACCGGGGGCTCCGATGGATCGTCGGCCGAAGGTTCTACCAATGCCGAGGGAGCAGCCGCAGCTGTAGCTGCCAGCTCATCGGAATTGGCCAAGAACAGTAGCGGCGTGGCCAAACACACGACCTCCCCCCGCGTTACCGACAAAGCAGGGACAACTACCGGTGCTATTGCCGGTAAACCTGCAGTGACCTCGATAAACGACCCGTCCGGTACGTCAAGCAACGGTTCGGATTCGCACACTCCGCCCGGGGTGCCGATCCCTCCGCCCGTCGGCCCGACGGACGGCAGCTCATCGAACCCGGGCACCGACACGGGTTCACCCGCGACCAGTGTTCCCGCTGTTCCGGTGCCGTCGACGACCGATCCAACGTCACCGCCGGATCCAGGCACCAGTACCACGAGTGAGGTCCCTCCGCCGGTCACGACCGACGCGCCCACCACTCCCGACCCGAGCACCTCGTCCGATCCGCCGACTACGGAGATGTCGACGACTTCAGTGGCTCCGACGCCGACCCCGTCGACGAGCGACCCGAGTCAGAATGCGTCGAACAACGATCCGGCTTCGGTCGAAAACGCGCAGGCCAGCCAGTAACGCCGGCTCGCCTAGACTCAGTGGTATGCCAAGTAGTCCAGTCTTCTCCAATGACGCCGACGGCGATTCGTTCGACGACAAGTTCTCCCTGATCGGGTTGACCTACGACGACGTGCTGCTGCTGCCGGATGCGTCAGATCTGGTTCCCAGCGAGGCCGACACCCGCACCCAGCTGACCCGGAACGTCTCGCTGAAGATCCCACTGGTGTCCAGCGCGATGGACACGGTGACCGAATCCCGGATGGCCATTGCCATGGCACGGCAGGGTGGCATCGGGGTGCTCCACTACAACATGCAGCCGGAGAACCAGGCCACCCAGGTGGAGATCGTGAAGCGGTCGGAAGCCGGCATGGTGACCGATCCGATCACCTGCTCTCCGGACGCCACCATTGGCGAAGCGGACGACATGTGCGCCATGTTCCGCATTTCCGGCGTCCCGGTCACCGATGCCGGAGGGCATCTGGTCGGCATCATCACCAATCGGGACATGCGGTTCGAGGTGGACATGACACGGCCCGTCCGGGAGGTCATGACCCCGATGCCGTTGGTCACCGCCCCGGTCGGTTGCACGGCTGAGGTGGCCCTCGGACTGCTCCGCAAGCACAAGATCGAAAAACTGCCGCTGATCGACGGGGACGGCAAGCTCCGCGGCCTGATCACGGTGAAGGACTTCACCAAGACCGAGCAGTACCCCAACGCCACGAAGGATCGGGACGGGCGGCTGCTGGTGGCAGCTGCGGTCAGTGTCGGCGACGCCGCGTACGGGCGGGCGATGGGCCTGGTCGACGCCGGGGTGGACGTCCTCATCGTCGACACCGCGCACGGTCATTCGCGCGCAGTGGCCGACATGGTGGCCCGTCTGCAGAAGGACGTCGGCGCTCGGGTGGACATCATCGGTGGGAACGTGGCGACCAGGGCGGGTGCGCAGTCACTGATCGATGCCGGCGCTGACGCGGTGAAGGTCGGCGTCGGTCCCGGGTCGATCTGCACCACCCGGGTGGTCACCGGCATCGGCGTGCCCCAGGTGACGGCGATCCACGAGGCGGCCAAGGCCTGCCGCCCCGCGGGAGTTCCGTTGATCGGCGACGGCGGACTGCAGTTCTCCGGCGACATCGCCAAGGCCATCGCCGTCGGGGCGGACTCGGTCATGTTGGGTTCGCTGCTGGCCGGCGTCTCCGAGTCTCCGGGTGAGTTGATCTTCGTGAATGGCAAGCAGTACAAGACATACCGGGGGATGGGCTCGTTGGGCGCGATGCAGTCCCGCGGTGAGTCCAAGGCTTATTCGAAGTCGCGCTACGGCCAGGACGACGTGCTCTCCGACGACAAGCTCGTTCCCGAAGGCATCGAGGGTCGGGTGCCCTACCGGGGCAAGCTGTCCGATGTCACGCACCAGTTGATCGGCGGGCTGCGGGCGGCGATGGGATACACCGGCTCGCGGACCATCTCTCGGCTGCAGGAGGCCAAGCTGGTGCGGATCACCTCGGCGGGGCTCAAGGAGTCCCATCCGCACGACATCACCATCACCACCGAAGCGCCCAACTACTTCGACCGCTGAGCCGTGCGGAGCCCGCTCCCGTCGACCTTCGACTTGGCCGACTCCGGCCAGGCCGATATGACCACTGAGGTCCGCACGGGTGGGCGCAGGCCAACCGGCGGGCGGGACGGCTCCGATGCACTCCGGCTCCGATCCACACACAGACCCGATGTCACCGACAGGAGCACGCCTTGAACGAGACCGTTGAGATCGGCATGGGCCGGACGGCCCGCCGCACATTCGGGCTGGATGACATCGGCATCGTGCCGTCGCGACGGACCCGGTCCTCGTCGAAGGTCTCCACCGCCTGGCAGATCGACGCCTACCGCTTCGAGATCCCACTCATCACGGCCGCGTGTGACGCGGTCGTGTCGCCCGCGGTGGCAACGCAGGTCGGCCAACTCGGCGGGTTGGGCGTCATCGACGGTGAAGGCCTGTGGGCGCGTCACGCCGACCCGCAGAGGGTGATCGACGGAATCGTCGGGCTAGGGCCGGACGCCGACGCGACGGAGGTACTCGCGAAACTCCAGGCTGCGTATTCGGCACCGGTCTCCGAGGATCTGTTGATCGAGGCGATCGGCACCCTGAAGGCCGGCGGCTCCACCGTCGCCGTGCGGCTGTCCCCACAGAATGCGGCCACCTGGGCGCCGAAGGCGATCGCGGCGGGTGTCGAGCTGCTGATCATCCAGGGCACCATCGTCTCCGCCGAGCACGTGCAGGTCGGGGGAGAGGCGCTCAACCTCAAGTCGTTCATCGCCGATCTCGACGTGCCGGTCATCGTCGGCGGAGCCACCAACTACCAGACCACCACCCACCTGATGCGCACCGGAGCGGCCGGGGTGATCGTCGGCACCGGCAGCGGCGCCCATGCGACAACCGCAGAGGTGCTCGGGATCTCGGTTCCGATGGCGACGGCGATCGCTGATGCGGCCGCAGCCCGACGGTCCTATCTGGACGAGACCGGCGGGCGGTACGTGCACGTCATCGCCTCCGGGGATCTGCACACCAGTGCCGACATTGCCAAGGCCATCGCTTGCGGCGCCGATGCCGTCATGCTGGGGGAGCCGCTCACCGAGGCCGCAGAGGCGCCGGCCAGTGGCTGGTTCTGGCCGACCACGGCCGCGCATCCGGTGCTGCCACGCGGTTTTGCCGGGCCTTGTGGGTTCGCCGACGTCCCGCTGGAGCAGCTGCTGATGGGGCCGGCGGTCAGCGCCGACGGCACCAGCAACCTGTTCGGCGCGCTGCGCCGGGCCATGGCCAAGTCCGGATACTCCGACCTGAAGGAGTTCCAGAAGGTCGGTCTGACCGTTCGGGGCTGAACCGGTCCCGAGGGAACGGGCCCAGCCGCAGCGCTGATCAACTTCCACGGCGCTGATCAACTTCTGCAGCGCTGATGATCGGGTTGACTCGGGACGCATCGTCCCCAAAACGGCCACGTTCACAAGCGCGTCGGGTTTCCGGTAGGGCTAGATCCAGTCCTTCTTGCGCAGGGTCACGAAGAGCGTGCTGACTGCAGCGACCATGATCGTTAACGCGACCAGGAAGCCTGTCCGGGACTGAAAGCCGGGATAGGGCACGTTCATCCCCATGAATCCGGTGATCAGCGTCGGCACCGCGATGATGGCCGCCCAGCCCGTCAGCTTCTTCATGACGGTGTTCAGGTGCACATCCGCCAGCGCCAGGTTGGTTTCGTACATGGACGAGATGACGTCACGCAGTCCGTCGGCGGCCTGGGCGGCGTGGTCGGCGTGGTCGGCAACGTCGGAGAATTCGCGGACGCTCTTGGTGCCCAACAGAGCCTCGGCTGCGTCGGTCGGGGTGTCGTCGGCGCTCGAGTGCTTGGCAGCGGCGCGGCCGGCGGCGTTCGCCAGACCGGACGTCACATTCCGCATCGGAGTCGTCGACCGTCTCAGGTGCGCGAGCGCCCGGCGGAGCCGGAAGGCGTTCAGTTGCTGATCGCGCTTGAGTGGCCGGTCGTCGAACAGCGTCTCGGACAGCTTGTCGACTGCGTCCTCCATGGCCTCGAGCGCCGAGGAGTAGCCGTCGACGATGTGGTCGATCACCGCGTGGATGGCCGCAGGCACTCCGTCGGCGACGATGTCCTTCTCGGCATCGTCGAGCGCGCGGCACAGGTCCACCCGCATCTCGTCCGTGGCGAGCACGATCATGGCCCGCGGGCCGGCCAGGATTGAGACCTGGGTGGCCTCCAGATCGGCAGCCGCCGCATCGAAGGTCACCGCCCTGATCACCGCCACCATCGACGTGCCGACCCAGTCCAGCTTCACCCCTTCGCGCTCGCCGACCAGATCCTCGATGGCCAGGTCGTCGATGCCGAGGAGACGGGCCGCGTCACCGAGCGCAACGCTTTCCTTGCGAGGGAGGAAGAACCAGGCCATCGCATCGTCGTCGGCCGCCAACGCGCTGCGCACTGTCGCCGGCGTGGCCGCCCGTTCCGTCACGCCACCGGACGTCCAGACGCGGCCGTTACCGTTGGTCTGGCCGGCGTTCTGGCGGGTCTCGGGTTGCGCGGTCATGATGTCTCATTCTGCTCGAGCACAAGGCCATCATGCTGCTCTCGCGACCGCATCGAATGCGGCACCCGAATGCGGCACGCCCATTCGTCGGGGCGGCGGACGACGAGCCGTACGATCGGCGTGCAGATCTGCGCGGATCGGCCTGTTAGCGGGCAGTATCGATCACTGCGCCAATACCCGAGGAGAGCGCACGTGAAACCGGTGGTCGCGGCGCTGGACGTCGGTGGGACCTCGATCAAGGCCGCGCTGGTCGACCGCGACGGACGCGTCACATTCGAGGCGCGTCGGCCGACCGGGGTCGAGTTCGGTCCAGCCGCCGTGGTGGACAGGATTCTGCAGACAGCGCAGGAACTGATGAACATCAACGGTTTCGACGTCAGGGCGGTGGGTGTCTGCGTTCCGGGGACGGTCGATTCGCAGGCTGGGATCGCCAGGCACGCGGTCAATCTGGGCTGGCGGGACGTCCCGCTGGTTGCGTTGCTCGCCGAGCGGACCAGCGTGCCGGTGGCCCTGGGCCACGACGTCCGGACCGCGGTCCTGGCCGAAGCGCGATCCGGCGTGGCCCCCAGGGGCTCGATGTTCTTCGTGGCGATCGGCACCGGCATCGCCGGTGGCCTGGCCCGGGAGGGCATCGTCGATGACGGGGCATCCGGCCTGGCCGGGGAGGTCGGCCATCTGGTGGTGCGTCCGGACGGACCGGCGTGCCGTTGCGGCAACCGGGGATGTCTGGAGACCATCGCGTCCGCCTCCCGCATCTCCGATCGATACGCAGCGCTTACCGGGCGTGAGAACGTCTCGGCGCAGCGGGTTGCCGAGCTGGTCCGGGCCGGAGAGCTTGCTGCCCAGACGATCTGGGGGGAGGCGGTGGCGGCGTTGGCCGATGCCCTGGCTGCCGTCACCGTGTTGATGGATCCGGGCCGTTTCGTCATCGGTGGCGGACTCTCGCTGGCCGGCCCGACGCTGAGTGATCCGGTCGAGACGGCTCTCGCGAAGCGGCTGACGTTTCACCCGCCGCCGCCCATCTCGCTGTCGGTGTTGGGTGACCATGCGGGCGCTCTCGGTGCTGCCATCAGGGCCTGGGACTGCCTGGATGGCGTCCGGGGGACAGTCGGATGACGCTCCTGCTGCGCGGAGCCAGCGTTGTCACGCCAGTGGGCGTGATCGACGGCGGCAGCATCGTCGTCCGGGACGGAATCATCGTCGGCGTGGGCGGACCAGAGGTCGCCATGCCGGCGACTACGGAAACTCTCGACCTGACCGGTCACTTGGTCCTTCCCGGTTTCATCGACCTGCATGTGCACGGCGGAGGTGGCGCCACCTTCGACGACGGCGCCGAGGCCATCGCGACCGGTCTGGCCACCCACCGGACCAACGGCACGACCCGGTCACTGGTTTCCCTGGTCACCGCGCCGGCGCCGGAGATGGCCAGGAACATCGCGGCGGCGGCCGACTACGCCGCCGCTGATCCGAGCGTGCTGGGCCTGCACCTGGAAGGTCCTTTTCTGTCCGTCGACCGGCGCGGAGTACATGATCCGCGTTCGTTACTGCTGCCTGATCCTGTTCTGCTGCAACGGTTTCTCGATGCGGGTATGGGCCGCGTCGCGATGGTCACGGTGGCGCCGGAGTTGCCCGGAGGCCTGGATCTGGTCGGGCAGCTCGTTTCGTCCGGTGTGGTCGCCGCGGTCGGACACTCCGACGCCGGCTACGACGTCGCGCTGCAGGCGTTCCAGGCCGGCGCAGCAGTGGTGACGCACGCCTTCAACGGAATGCGGCCGCTGCACCACCGGGATCCGGCCATCATCGGCGCGGCGATGGACGCCGGAGTGGTGCTGGAAGCGATCAACGATGGTGTGCACCTGCACGAGGCCACCGTGCGGCTGCTGCGCTCGATCGCGCCGGGGCGGGTCGCCTTGATCACCGACGCGATGGGGGCTACTTGCGCGGCGGACGGGCTGTACAAGCTGGGCGCCTTCGACGTTCATGTCCATCAGGGAGAGGCGCGACTGGCCGACGGCACCATCGCAGGGTCGACGCTGACCATGGGTCTGGCCGTACGCCGGGCGGTCCAACTCGTCGGCATGTCCCTGGTCGAAGCGGCCAACGCGGCCTCGCTGGTGCCCGCTGCGTTGCTCGGCGTCGACGAAAGATTCGGCTCGATCCAGGTCGGCCGGGCGGCGGATCTGGTGATCATGAACCCGCAGCTCGAGGTCCAGGCCGTCATGATCGGCGGTCAGTGGTCGAGACCGCTGGCAGCGACCTGATCCGGCGTTGCAGTAGCGGCCGGTCAGAACACCTGGTGCCGTCTCAGGTTGGGCGCCGGTCTCGCTTGCGCTGGCGCAGACCGGAGTCGGTCAGCCGCCGGAGCAGCTCGCGGGCCTCGACCGCCTCCGCACCGGCCAGCACCAGGGCGCCGTAGCGCTCCTCCGGCACGTCGTAGTGATCGTGGTCGAATCCACGGGCCGGAATGCCTTGCTGTGCAGCGAAAGTGTGCAGCTCGGTGTACGAGACGTCGCTGACCAGATGCGACCACAACCGCCCATGGGCCGGCCAGCGCGGCGGATCGATCAGGATCGTCATCCCCGAATTGTGGCGTGTGAGCAGGGCTACAGAGAAACGTAGCTCGTACTTCCGTTTCGGGGGTGCATCCCGCGCAGCACGCACTCGGCTGCTCCGACGGTGTCCGACAGTGGGTCGTGACGGCGGGCGAGCTCTGGCGTCGTTAGCTGGTTTTTTTCATGGACGGCGTGCTGGCTGTCGGTACCCCGCGGCGCGCGGTGTCGGTCCCGTCGCTGGCGGCCGACCAGGTGGAAGCGGCGATCGAGAACTGGCACCGGCCGGGACACCGCAACCATCAGTGAGTTGATCCGATAGAGTTTGCCGCAGCTGACCGACGACAGTGGCTAGGGTTCCGCTTTTCCCCGCAGGTGCTTCGACCGGGGGAAGAGGCAGGTCCGAGCGCCACATGCGCCAGCGGCGGGAAACGCCGTTGGATGCACACCTCCGGGACAAAAGCCCAGGGAGGGACCGGTTTGCACACGAGCGCACCATCCGTGTGCCGACACCGGCCCCAACCTGGAAAGGTATTCCCGTGACCACAGGACCAACCGCAACCAAGGATCGCAACGAACTCGAAGCCCACCCCGTGCTCGTCGTCGACTTCGGTGCCCAATATGCCCAGCTGATCGCCCGGCGAGTTCGCGAGGCGGCCGTCTATTCGGAGATCGTGCCGTCATCGATGTCGGCCGCCGACATGTTGGCCAAATCCCCGGCCGCGATCATCCTGTCCGGGGGTCCGTCGAGTGTGTACGCGGAGAACGCACCGCAATTGGACTCCGACCTATTTACTTCCGGCGTGCCGATGTTCGGCATCTGCTACGGCTTCCAGGTCATGGCCACGGCGCTCGGCGGCCGGGTCGACAAGACCGGCCGGCGGGAGTACGGCGCTACCGAGCTGACCGTTACAGATCCGGAATCGGCTCTACTGCAAGGGCTTCCGGAGAACATCGGCGTCTGGATGAGTCATGGCGACTCGGTGGCCGAGGCGCCGCCCGGATTTGCCGTCACCGCGACCACCGCCGATACCCCGATCGCCGCCTTCGAGAACGTCGATCGACGCCTGGCTGGGGTTCAGTACCACCCCGAGGTTGTGCATTCCGCGCACGGGCAGGAGGTGCTGCGGCGCTTTCTGGTTGACATCGCCGCTATCACTCCTGAATGGACCGCCGCCGAGATCCTGACCGAACAGGTCGAGCTGATCAAGGCCAAGGTCGGCACCGACAAGGTCATCTGTGGGCTTTCGGGCGGGGTCGACTCCGCAGTGGCCGCCGCGCTGGTGCACAAAGCCGTCGGCGATCAGCTGACCTGCGTCTTCGTCGACCACGGGCTCCTGCGCAAGGGCGAGAGAGAGCAGGTCGAGCAGGACTACGTGGCTGCGACCGGCATCAAGTTGATCACCATCGATGCCGCCGAGCGGTTCCTCGGCGCGTTGGCCGGCGTGACCGACCCGGAAATCAAGCGCAAGATCATCGGCCGCGAGTTCATCCGCGTCTTCGAGCAGGCTGCGGCACAGGTCTCCGCCGAGGAGGGCGGGGTCAAATACCTCGTCCAGGGCACCCTGTACCCGGATGTCGTCGAGTCCGGCGGCGGCACGGGAACGGCCACCATCAAGTCGCACCACAACGTCGGCGGCCTGCCGGACGACCTGACGTTCTCGCTGGTCGAACCCCTGCGCACGCTGTTCAAGGACGAGGTCCGGTTGCTCGGCTACGCGTTGGGTCTGCCCGCGGCGATCGTCGGACGGCACCCGTTCCCCGGTCCGGGGCTGGGCATCCGGATCATCGGCGAGGTGACCTTCGACCGGCTCGAGGTGCTGCGGGCCGCCGATGCCATCGTCCGGGAGGAGATGACCGCGGCCGGCGTCGATGCGCAGATCTGGCAGTGTCCGGTCGTTCTGTTGGCGGACGTTCGCTCGGTGGGCGTGCAAGGCGACGGTCGCACCTACGGCCACCCGATCGTGCTGCGACCGGTGTCGAGCGAGGACGCCATGACGGCGGACTGGTCGCGGTTGCCGTACGAGCTGCTGGCCAAGATCTCCGGTCGGATCACCGGCGAAGTGCCAGAGGTCAATCGGGTGGTCCTGGACGTGACGAGCAAGCCCCCGGGGACCATCGAGTGGGAGTGACCTCCAGCGGGTCGCCTCGAGCAGGCGGGGGAATGTGGCTGCTGGTGACTCTGGGGGCGTTGTCGGCGTTCGGTCCGCTGTGCATGGACATGTACCTGCCGTCGCTGCCCGAGCTCGCGGTCTCCCTGGACTCGACGGCCAGTGCGGCCCAATTGTCGCTGTCGGCCTGCATCGTCGGACTGGGGCTCGGTCAACTCGTCGTCGGCCCGTTCTCCGATCGGCTCGGTCGCCGCGGTCCGCTGCTGGTCGGGCTGGCGCTGTTCATCGTGACCTCGGCGCTCTGCGCGACCACCTCGTCGATGACGTTGCTGATCGTGTTACGGCTGCTGCAAGGTATGGCCGGAGCGGCCGGAATCGTGCTCTGCCGCGCGATTGTCGCCGACCGGTTCACCGGAAAGGCGGCAGGGGCGTACTTCTCGACCATCGCCGCCATCAATGGGCTGGCTCCGATCTTGGCGCCGGTGATCGGGGCCCAGGTGCTGCGGGTCGGCACTTGGCGAACCGTCTTCTGGGTCCTGACGGGTATCGGTGTCGTGTTGCTGGTGTTGGCGCTGGCCTTTATCAGGGAATCGCTGCCAGTGGATCGACGCTCGACCGCCGGTCTGTCCGGGACGGTCCGGGCCTTCCGTGGGCTGCTGGCCGATCGTGTGTACGTCGGCTACGCCGTTGCCGGCTCGACTGTCTGCGCCGCGATGTTCGGATATATCTCGGCGTCCCCTTTTCTCCTGCAGGACGGCTTCGGGCTGTCGCCGCAAGCGTTCTCGTTCTGCTTTGCCGTCAACGCCTTCGGCATCGTGGCGATGAGCCAGCTCAGCAGGATGTTGCTACAGCGCACCACGTCCGTGGTTCTACTCAAATGGGGTGTGTGGCAGTGCGCGGTGGGTGCCGGCCTGCTGGCCGTTGCGCTACTCGGCGGCATGACCTTGCCGTTCGTCCTGGTCGCGCTTTTCGTAATGGTGTCCTCGGTCGGATTCGCGCTTCCGCATGCCTCGGTCCTGGCCATGGATCTGCATCGCAAGATCGCGGGGTCGGCGTCGGCACTGCTCGGCGCGGCGCAGTACGCGTTCGGTGCGATCGCGGCCCGGCTGGTCGGGTTCGGCGACAAGACCACCGGCACGGCGCTCGCGGTCACCGCGGTCGGGGCGGCGCTGGTCGCGATCGGCGGACTGTGGATGGCGACCCGGCGACGCGCGCTAGGTGTTGTCGAGCTGGCCTAATGGCCGCGGAATGCAAACAGCCCGGACACTTTTCGGGTATCCGAGCTGCTTACCTCAGTGCCGTCGAAAGGAATCGAACCCTTCGCATCGCCCGTGCTCGACTGCCGCGCCCGAAGGCGCCGTCTGCCGATGGAGACCACCTACGCATCCAGGGCCGGCACTTGATTCTAACAGCGCAAAGGGCGCGGACATTCCCGTTCGACGTAATTGGGCGTGGCAACGTGTCACCGGCAGCGACGAACGCCGGCTCCCAAACGGGTGTCGGGGCCGGCGCTCGTCCGTCGATCAGACCAGTCTCCCGGGTCAGGGGCGGTTGCGTCCCGAGCCAGGCAGTGCGGTGGCCAGCAACCCGAGGCCGATCAGCGCGATTGCACCGGCCACCATCCATTTGGCTGCCGAGTCCACGAACCACCAGGGGTTTCCGGTCAGCCCGACGATCGAGACGGTCAGGAAGACCAGGGACAGCACGACGCCGATCACGTTCACCCGCCGTCGGACGGGAGCCGTTGTCTCAGCCACCGTTGTTCACCTCCGCGAAGCCCGCATTGACCTTGACATCCAGGTTGAGCGTGCCAGATTCGGCATTGCCGGTCATCGACCCCGTCGAGACCTTACGCAGCCCGTCGGACACGCTGCCCAGGCATTCCGTATGGCCGACCTGGGCCTCGCAGGTGGCGATCACGTTCATGCCCTTGGGCACGATCACCTCGGCGTGGCCGCCTTTCAGATCCACTTCCACCGTCTTCACCGCGGACTTCGGAATGCTGACCGACGACAGATCCAGGCGAAGTTCGCCGGCGTTCGACGTGTAGGAGTCCTGCAACTGCGCATAGGTCGGCGTCAGCGTCGTGGCGCCGTAGCCGGTGGTGCCACTGATGCCTGTCACCGCCAGGGCCAGCGTGACCAACGACAGAAAGATGCCCGGCCCGATCAGGGAGTAGCCACGCCCCCGCAGGGCGGAGACGAGCAGTCCGACGGCCAGCACGCCCAAGGCGATGGCGGAAACCTGGGCCCAGGTCAGAGCCCACCAACCGGCGAAGACCCCCACGGCGGTGAGCGCGCCGACCAGCAGCGTTACTCCCATCGCCACCCGGGCGATGACACCGGAACCGCCTTGGCGCACCGGCGGAGCGGTGGGCAGCGGCGTCGGCTCGGGCAGATCCCAGGCGAACGGCGCGACGCCGAGCGGGTCCCAGTCAGGCGGGGTGGTCCGCGCCGTCGGTGCGTCGAAAACCGCCTCGTCCGGGTCCGCTGTCCCGGCCTGTTTCGTGAAGTTCACACCAGGCCCAGCCGAGTTCGTCGGTGCTGGAGGGGTGGCCTCGGCGTTTTTCGCCGGCTGCTCCCAGAACGGTGGCTGCTCGAACGGCGACGTTCCGGTTTGGTGACCGGTCGACGCGCCCCAGGGCGGCCCACCCCACCCCCCGCGCTTGCGGGAACCGCAGCCCTGCCACTGGCCCTGCCAGTCACCACTCGACCGGCCGCCCCGGTACTGTCGCGCGGCCCGGCTGGCCTCCCGGGCGTCGGTCGCCCACTGCTCCATCTTCGATGCCCACTCCTGCGTGGTCTCGTCCGGCCAGTGTCCACGGGACCAGTCGTTGTTGCCCCAGCTACCGCGGTGGTCGTGGCGTCGGCGCTTACGCATGATTGCCAGCACGATGACGCCGCCGATGGCCAGCGGCAGGAACGGGAGTCCCCAGGAGAACATCGAGAATGCCGCGATGACCGCGACGATGCCCAGTCCGACGGCGAGCGGCGGTGGCACCGAAGACCGGCCGCGACCCAGCAGCGCCTCGGCGGCCGACACCTCGTCGCCATCCGCCGGCAGCAGCAGCCAGCCGAGTACGTACAGCAGACCGCCGAAGCCGCCGAAGACGGTCAGGACGACGAATGCAACCCGGATCAGCACCGGGTCGATCCCGAAGGCTCGACCCAGGCCCCCGGCAACGCCGGCGATCTTACGGTCGCCCGTGGAGCGGCGGGGGCGCCTGAGCCAGCGCTCACGCGGTGAGTTGGTACCGGACGCATTGTCCCCACTGCTGTTCGGCGCCGATGGGTCCTGCACCCAGGAGCCGTTGTTCCACTGATCGGTCATGGCGACAACGATGCCTGTCGGCGGCGCGGAGAACCATCGGGGATGACCCTGGTTTTGCCGGCTCAGGGTGATCCCCGATGCCGACTCGGCCGAGTCGTGTGACCCTGGTGGGGTGAGTTCGCACAGCTCTGCCCGCAGACCGGCGACGCCCGGTCCGCCGGTGCCCCCGACCCCGCTCGCGGGGGTCGATTTGCCCGCGCCTGCGCATCAGCTCGGCGCCGCCGATTCGATCGACCCCGAGCCACCGGGTCCGCTGGCCGAAGGCAGTGATGTCGACCTGAACGTTGTCGATGTGAACGATGCCGACCTCACGCCCGACGGCATCCCCCGACTGACCCGCCGTCGCGATGGTTCGATCGTCGGCGGCGTAGCGGCCGGCATCGCCGATCACCTGCGGGTGCAGGTGCTCTGGGTGCGGCTGGCGTTTGCGCTGATGGCGGTGGTCGCGGGCGCCGGGGTATTGGCCTACGCATTGCTGTGGATCTTCGTCCCGCCGGGGCCCGACGGAACGCGCAGTGACGTACCCGCAGCGCGCACGGCATTGGAGCGCCGCCAAGCGATAGGCATTGCCGCGCTGGGTATCGCGCTGATGATCGTGGCCACTGCGCTCGGTATCAGCAAGGCGTTGGGCTGGGTGCTCGGGCCACTCGGTCTCGCCGCCCTCGGCGGTGCCTTCATCTGGCGGGAGGCGGACGATGCCCGGCGCGCCCGCTGGCGGAAGACGGCGGCAGGCATTGTCGGTCCGAGCCGGGGGACCGCCTGGCGGGTCGGGGGTGGTGCCGCGCTGGTGATCGGCGGGCTGTCGGTGTTCGCGCTGGGCCAGCTGGACTTCACCGCGGTGCGGTCCGCCATGATCGCCGTGCTGCTCACCCTGGTGGGTGTCGCCATCATCACGGTGCCGTGGTGGATCCGGCTGATGCGCGACCTCGGTGACGAGCGGCAGGGCCGGATCCGGGAGCGGGAACGCGCCGAGATTGCCGCGCACCTGCACGATTCTGTCTTGCAGACGTTGGCCCTGATCCAGCGTCAGTCCGGTGATTCCCGCGAGGTGGTGCGGTTGGCCCGCGGCCAGGAGCGCGAGTTGCGGACCTGGTTGTACGGCCCGGCCGGATACGCCGCTGCCGGCGGCGAGACGCCCTCACCGGCAACCACTTTCGCCGCAGCGTTGGCATCGGCGGCGGGCGAGGTCGAAGACACCTACGCGCTGGCCGTGGCTCCCGTCGTGGTGGGCGACAGCGCTATGGACCCGCATCTGGCCGCCCTGGTCGCCGCCGCGCGGGAGGCGATGATCAACGCCGCCAAGCATTCCGGCGCCCCGGAGATCAGCGTCTACGCCGAGTTCGAGGGTGGAACCGCGTCCGTGTTCGTTCGTGATCGCGGCGTCGGTTTCGACATCGGGGCTATTTCGGGCGACCGTCGCGGCATCGTGGAGTCGATCAGGGGGAGGATGGAGCGGCACGGCGGGAAGGCCTTCGTGCGCTCCAGCGCAGGGGAGGGCACCGAAGTGGAATTGCAGATGCCGATCGCCAAGGCCGCCACGAGTGTGGCGCCGGAGGAAAGTGCCGAATCCGCATGACCGTCCCGATTGTGCCCGGGTCGCCGCGGCCCGTGACGATCTTCCTCGTCGATGACCACGCGCTGTTCCGGACCGGAGTGAAGGCCGAGTTGGCCGGTCTGGGTGACGAACGCATTGCCGTGGTGGGCGAGGCCGGATCCGTCGCGGAAGCGGTCGTCCGGATCACCTCGGACCCGCCCGATGTGGTGCTGCTGGACGTCCACATGCCTGACGGTGGCGGACGGGCCGTCCTGGAGCAGGTGCACCCGAACCTTCCGGATGTCGTCTTTCTCGCGCTCTCGGTTTCTGATGCGGCCGAAGATGTGATCAACGTGATCAGGGCCGGTGCTCGCGGTTACGTGACGAAGACGATCTCCGGCCGCGAACTGGCTGATGCCGTTGTCCGGGTGTCCGGCGGCGATGCAGTGTTCTCGCCACGGCTGGCCGGCTTCGTGTTGGACGCCTTCTCCGACCGGCCCGGCGCCGCACCGGTCTCCGACCCCGAGCTCGACATGCTGTCGCCGCGTGAACGTGAAGTGCTCAAGCTGTTGGCCCGCGGCTACGCCTACAAGGAGATCGCCTCGCAGCTGTTCATCTCGGTGAAGACGGTCGAGACACACGTTTCGGCGGTGCTGCGCAAGACGCAGAAGTCCAACCGCTACGAGCTCAGCCGCTGGGCCACCGACCGCCGCCTCGTCTGACCCGTTCGCCACTCGCGCTGATCAACTTCCCCCGCGCTGATCAACTTCCACTGCGCTGATCAACTGGGTCGATTTGGGGCTGGTGGGACAGGAATCGACGACTTCATCAGCGCCGTCGTAGTTGATCAGCGCGACCGGGGGTGGGGCTATTTGCGGCCGAGGCGGCCCCGGCCCATCGAGAGCAGCATCATGCCCAGGTCGGTGCCCGCCGGGCCCAAGGAGCGGAAGCGCTCCAGGATCGCCATCTCCCGGCTGTAGACGATCCGCGGACCGCCGAGTGACTTGCGGGCGGTGCCGATGGCGTGGGAGATGGCGGTGCGTCGCTGGATCAGTCGGACCAATTCGGCGTCGATGGCGTCGATCTCCAGACGGAGCTCGTCGATGCCGGCCTGGTCCTGCGGGACCGGCACTTCCACAGCCTCGTCCGTCTCGAGGTCGGCAGCGGGTGGTTGCGAGGTCTCGACGTCAGATGCGGGTGCTGGACCACTGCTCATGTTGTTCTCCTTGTGCCCGGGTCCGTCAATCCCGGCAAGAAAAAACCCCGGGTCCTGATGGACCTCGGGGCGTCGTCTCGTCGATTTGGGTCAACCGCGGACGGGCACCGGGATCCGGTACCCGTAAAAAAACTGGCGGTTCGACATGCATTAAGTACATCACACCCTCGCCCGCCCTGCCCAGTCCCGATGCGGCGACGGTCGGAGCGCTCGAGTTCTGTGCGTTAGGGTCGTCGGCGAAGGGGAGTAGCCCGACACCTGATCGTCGACATGCTGGCGCTGATTTCAGCGCCCGGCGACGGGGCCCGAAGTTTGACTCGGGTGGGCGAGACCTTCGACCAATGACGACACGTGCGGTCTACCGCGCGCGAACAAGCGTCGGTCGGAGATCGCCCCTGGACCCGCCCAGGCGCCGCTTCCGCTCGCCGCGGAGGACTGCATGGCGCTCACGGTTTTCCTGCTGCTGGCTGCTGCCGTAGCTATCTACCTGGCGTGCGAATGGTTCGTCAACGCCGTCGAATGGCTGGGCTCCCGGCTCAACGTCGGGACCATCGCGGTCGGCAGCGTGCTGGCCGCCATTGGAACCGCACTGCCGGAATCGGTGGTCACGTTCGTTGCTGTCGGCTTCAACAGCTCGCCGGAAAGCAAGCAGATCGGTATCGGTGCGGCCATGGGTGGGCCGTTGGTGTTGTCCACCATTGCCTATGCCGTGATCGGCGTCGCCCTGATCGTCGTTCAACATTCGACGCGGGTCCGTCCGGCCGGCGCATCGGAACTGCTCCAGGACCAAACCTGGTTCCTGATCATCTTCATCGCGAAACTGGTTCTCGGGCTGCTGGTTTTCAGTTGGAAACCCTGGCTGGCCTGGCTTTTCCTGATCGCCTACGCCGTCTACGTCGTGCGTGAACTGCGAGACGCGAGCGCCGACGGTGGCCATTCGCCCGACGACCTCGAACCGCTCAAACTGCAACCCAACAGAACGGCTCCCTCAGGTTGGGCCATCGGAATGCAAACCGTGCTGACCCTGGGCGTGATCTTCGCCGCCAGTCAGCTCTTCGTCGGACAGCTCGAGGACCTGGGCCCGCATCTCGGACTCGCACCGGCAGTAGTGGCGGTTCTACTGGCGCCGATCGCGACCGAACTTCCGGAAGTACTCAACGCCGTCATCTGGGTGCGTCAGGGTAAGCCCGAACTGGCGCTGGCCAACGTCTCCGGCTCGATGATGATCCAGGCCACGATTCCATCGGCGCTCGGAATCGGTTTCACGCCCTGGCATTTCAGCCCCACGATCGTGCTCGCCGGCTTGGTCACGCTCGCCTCGATCACGTTGCTGATCCTGCTCGGGAAATTCGGCAGGCTCACGTCGGGTTCGCTGCTGAGCGGGTTCGTGCTCTATGGCCTGTTCTTCGCCGGCATGCTGATGCTGAACTGAGTCCGCTCAGGCCGCGAGCAGCATTGCCAGCACGGCCGTGTCGGCGTCGTCCATCGGGTCGATGCCGGCCAGGCCACGCATGCTGCAGACGGCGCCGGTGTGGTCCGCCTCGGCCCAGCCGGCCCGGTGGTCGAGTCCCAGGTGTGGCAGACCCGGCAGCAACACACAGCCCGACGCCACCCCGTCGTATTCGGGCAGCGACGGCTTGGTCTCCGACGGCGGGTGCAGGACCAGGAGTCCGGACGGCTGCGGGTCGGAGAACTGTCCCGGGCTCAGTGCCCGTTCGCCGATCAACGTTCCTTCGGCCAGCACCAGCCCGACGGTGCCGGGCTGCGGCTCGTCCGGTAGCTCCTCACGGACCCGGAAGACGGTGGTCATCGGGAGAAGACCGGGCACGCTCGCCACTCTGACCGCGATCACCAGGAACTTCACCCATTCCAAGGTGTTCTCCGGCCAACGCCCGGAGACGACGAATCCGCTGAGCGCACCTGCCGATTCCAGAGCAGACACCTGCACCGAACGTGATGACGATTCGTTCACGACGACCTCCAATCGCTGGGTGCCATGGGAGTGCGAGATCAGCTATAGGACGCGGAGCGGGCTCTGCGGGGGCTGAGCGTGCCTTTCGGTGACTCTGAGCGTGCCTTTCGATGACTCTGAGCGGGCCTTTCCGTAACACAGTGCCTGATGATGATCATGTTGCCTAGGTGCGCTGGCACACAAGGGGAGGGGAGTGCCAGCTTCGGGCAGTTTGTCACCCGGCGGGGAGCAGCTGCGGGATGCCGGCGCCGACGAACGGGTGTTGTTACGCGAATGCAACCGCTACGGGGTGTCGGTGCGAACCGGTAGTTTGAACGACGACATGGAAAGTCTTTTCGACCTGCCGTCAGACGTGCCCACCTCCCCGACCGGAGCGGGCAAGGCCAAGGCGACCTCGCCGACCGTCGACTCCGGCACGGTGCACCAGCGGATGGCGGCGCAGGCCCGGCGGCAAGCCGCTGAATCGCGCGAGCGTGTCGAGAAGGAACGGCAGAAAGTCGCCGACCAGCTCCTCGAAGGTTTGAACCCGCCGCAGCGCGCCGCCGTCGAACACCGCGGTGCGCCGCTGCTGGTGGTGGCGGGGGCCGGCTCGGGAAAGACCAGGGTGCTGACCAGACGCATCGCCTACCTGCTCGCCGCGGGCGGCGCTCATCCCGGTGAGATCCTCGCGATCACCTTCACCAACAAGGCCGCAGCTGAGATGCGTGAGCGGGTCGCCGAGATGATCGGGGCCCGATCCCGTGCGATGTGGGTATCGACCTTCCATTCGATGTGTGTACGCATCCTCCGTGCGGAGGCCGTGCACATCGGTGTTCGCTCCAGCTTCACCATCTACGATTCGGCAGATTCTCAACGCCTGGTCCAGATGGTCGCGTCCGATCTGAACATCGACACCAAGAAAGTCTCCGCGCGCACGCTGGCGGGTGCCATCTCCAACCTCAAGAACGAGTTGATCGACCCGGCGTCGGCAGTCGAGCGGGCGGAATCCGACTTGGACAAGATGGTGGCGGAGGTCTACACCGGATATCAGACGCGGTTGCGGGCGGCATCGGCATTCGATTTCGACGATCTCATCATGGAGACCGTCGCCCTGCTGCAGGCTTTCCCGGCGGTCGCCGAGCATTACCGCCGGCGTTTTCGGCACGTACTGGTGGACGAATATCAGGACACCAACCACGCCCAGTACATGCTGGTCCGCGAATTGGTCGGTGGCGCCGACGAGATGAACGAGAAGTGGACTGCGGACGGCGTTCTCGTCCGGGAGGCGGTGTCGGCGATACCGCCCGCGGAGCTGGTGGTGGTTGGTGATGCCGACCAGTCGATCTACGCCTTCCGCGGGGCCTCGATCCGCAATATCACCGAATTCGAGCGCGATTATCCGAATGCCCGGACCATCTTGCTCGAACAGAATTACCGGTCCACTCAGACCATCCTGTCCGCCGCCAACAACGTGATTTCCAAGAACCCGGAACGCCGCGCGAAGAACCTCTGGACCGCGCAGGGCAGTGGTCAGCTGATCGTCGGTTACGTGGGCGACAACGAGTACGAGGAAGCGCAGTTCATCGGCAAGGAGATCGACCATCTGGTTGACGAAGCCGAGGTGCGGTTTGGTGACGTGGCCATCTTCTACCGGACCAACTCGGCGTCAAGGGCGATCGAGGACGTGTTCGTCCGCACGGGCATGCCCTACCGGATCGTCGGAGGCGTCCGCTTCTACGAACGCCGGGAGATCCGTGACGCCCTGGCCTACCTGCGGGCTATTGCCAATCCGGATGATGAAGTCTCGCTGCGCCGGATCCTGAACACGCCGAAACGCGGCATCGGTGACCGGGCCGAGGCGGCCGTGGTGGTGTTCGCCGAGCAGGAGCGCATCGCGTTCGCCGATGCGCTGGTGCGGGTCGACGAAATGCCCATGATCGCAACACGTTCGGCCAAAGCCGTGACGGCGTTCAACGAGCTGCTCAGTGGCCTGCGTGCCCTGGTGGCCACCGGCGCAGAGCCGGCCGAGGTGCTCACTGCCGTGCTGGACCAGACCGGCTACCGGGCCGAGCTCGAGGGTTCGGAGGATCCGCAGGATTTCTCCAGGTTGGAGAACCTGGACCAGATGGTCACCGTCCTCCGGGAGAACGCCGAGTTGTTGCTCGGCGGCGGCGGCGCAGTGATTGCGGGCGATACGGACGCGCCGCCGGTCGATCCGCCGGCCCCTGGCAACGAGCTGCTGGCTGCGGTGCTGGAGCAGATCTCGCTGGTCGCCGACGCCGACTCGATTCCCGACTCGGCCGACGGCGTTGTCACGTTGATGACGCTGCACACGGCCAAAGGCCTGGAGTTTCCAGTCGTATTCCTGACCGGCATGGAGGACGGGATCTTCCCGCACCAGCGGGCCTTCTCGGACGAACGTGAGCTGGCCGAGGAACGCCGGCTCGCCTACGTCGGCATCACCAGGGCCCGGGAGCGGCTGTACCTTTCTCGGGCAGTCACGAGATCGGCTTGGGGACAGGCGAACTCGTACCCGGCGTCCCGTTTCCTGGACGATGTGCCCGAGGAGCTGATCGACTGGCGCCGGTTGGCGCCGGCGCGTGATCCCTACGTTCCCGGGTCGGCGGACTACCGCTCGTCCAACTGGGGATCGGGCGGCTCGAGCAATTACAGCGGTTACGACTCACGCAGCCGCTCGGCGCCGGTGTCGGCATCCCGATTCGGTCAGGTCGGGGGAGTGCGGCAGGCCCGCCCGCCGCTGCAGTTGGCCGTCGGGGATCGGGTGTCACACGACAAATACGGTCTGGGCAAGGTCACGGTCATGTCCGGTTCGGGGCCGACCGCGACGGCCACCATCGACTTCGGGACCGCAGGCACCATTCGGCTGATGCTGATCGGTGGCGTGCCGATGACCAAGCTCTAGCGCTCAGGAGACGTTCGCGGGACGGAATTGGATGCTGACCCGCGGTCCGACCGGCTTGGCCGTCTTCGGGATCGAGTGTTCCCAGGTCCGCTGGCACGATCCACCCATCACGACCAGGTCCCCGTGCCCGACCGGCACCCGTAGCCCAGCCCCGCCGGATCGCGGACGCAGCTGCAGCGGGCGGGCCGAACCGACGGACAGGATCGCCACCATCGTGTCCGAATGTGAGCCGCGACCGATGGTGTCGCCGTGCCAGGCCACGCTGTCCCGGCCGTCGCGGTACAGGCAGAGTCCGGCCGTGAGGAAAGGTTCCCCGAGCTCGTTCCGGTAGTAGGCGGTCAGTGCCTCCTTTGCCGCGGTGAGCATCGGGTGGGGCAGCTCGTCGGCGTCGCTGTACCAGCTCAGCAGCCTGGGCACGGCGACTTCGCGGTCGTACATCTGCCGGCGCTCGGCTCGCCAGGGCACGTCGGTGAGCAGCGTCTCCAGTACCGAGTCCGAACCGGACAGCCAGCCGGGCAGGCGATCGACCCAGGCGCCTTCGGTCAGCGCCATCCGCTCGACCCGGCCCTTGAGGGGCCGCAGGCGAGGCTGCTCGCCGAGGTCGAACATCGACGGCTGGTATGCAACGTCCATCAGCTCAGCGTACCCCCGAGTCGAACGTACGTACGGGTCCATGTCCGAGGGGTGCTGTGTCCAGGCGTCGAACGCTTACTGCTCACGGTTTGCGGGCGATCGGTTTGCGCGCGTTGAAGATCAGCTCGGGACTCCGGCCGGTGACCGGACCGCGGTCCCAATCACCCCAGAGATGGCGCACTTCAAATCCGGTCGCGGTCAGCGAGTCTGCCACCTCGTCCTGGGTTCGGAAGCGAAGCGTGCTGGCGGAGGTGTATGACTCGCCAGTGCCCTCGAAGACCGTGTGGCCGTCGAATCGAACAATGCCGTCCGTTACGTCCGTGACCTCGACCCAGGACTGGAAAGTCCCGTCCCCGACCGACTGGTACCGACCAAGTGTCTGATCGCGTGTCCAACCCCTCCACCCTTTCGCTGCCGGATTGCGGGTCTCGAAGGCGATCGTTCCACCGGGCCGTAGCGCCCGGAAGATGTCCGCCAGCACCCGGTTCCACGATGCGTCTTCCACGAACACCTGAGCTACGTGTCCGGTCATGACGGCCAGATCGGCAAAGGAGCAGCCCAATTCCGCTGCGTCACCTTCGATCCACGTCACCAGATCACCGCCTGGCCGGCCACGAGCGACGTCCAGCATGGCGATCGCCGGGTCCACTCCCGTGACGACGAATCCTGCTGCGGCCAGATCGCAGGCCAGCACTCCGGTGCCGCAGCCGAGGTCAACCACCACCTCGGGCGAGAGTTCCAGAGCCAACGAAAGATAGAAATCGATGTCGTGCCGACCGGCGTTCTCGACGTCGTAGATCGACACGAGGCGAGGATCCGTGTAGTGCCGATCGAGCTGCATGGGCGTGAGCCTAGCTATCAATGTCAAAGCATTTGCCGATATCGTCGATCTCAGAGCACTTCTCGCCGGTGTCGTGGCCCGGATCGCGGGCCAGGACCCGGACAAGTGCATCGCGCAATCGCCATCAACGCCAGATCGGTGACGGCGGCCGGACCCGCGAGCCGCCGTTGGTGGTGCCCCAGGATCAGTCGTCTTCGCCGGGGAGGATCGGCGCGTGCCCGGGCCGGACGATGAATTCGTACGTCACCCCGGTGCGCAGGACGACGTCCTGGAGGGACCGCCGCTTCAGGGGATCGAAAATGACCAGGAACAAGCCGATGGGAACGATCGTGCAGAAGATGGCACGCAGGAACGCCACCAACCAGTTCACCTGATGGCCGCGAGTCGAGAGAACCCGGATACCGAGCACTGCGGCGCCGACCGTCCGTCCGCTTGTCGACCACCAAAACGTCAGGTACACCACCGAGACCACCACGAAGCCGGTCGCCGAGAAGAAGAAGTGCAGTGTCGGCCAGCTGAAGCGTGCCGGCGCCACGATCAATCGGACGAAAACCGACCCCAGGTAGATCCCGGCGCAGACGGCAATCACGACCACCGCGTCGATGATGGCCGCGAGGGCTCGCGAAACGAACCCGGCGGGCCGAGCGGGCGGGACAAGGCCGACCGCGGCCTGAAAACCTGGGGGCACCGCGGCGGACCCAGTCACGACGAGGACACCGCCGTGGCGGAGTCGCCCTTGCCGAAGAGCCGACCGACGAAGGTGGCGACTGCGTCGTCGGCGGTGCGGCTCTGCGACCGGATGCCTTTCACGGCGTCGGACGAGAGAGCCCCAGTGGACTGGCGGATGATTCTGGGCAGATCGATGCCGTCGATGATCTCGGCGGCGATCGTCAACACGTCGACTCGGGCGATGACGGCATCGATGTTCGTCCGCTGGATGATCGGATCGACGTCGATTCGGGTGGCGATGTTGTTGAGGTCGACGCGCGCGATGATCGCGTCGATGTTGGTCCGGCCGAGGACCTCGTCGATGTCGACCCGATTCAGCACTCTGGCGATGTCCAGCCGGTCGACGATCACGTCCAGATCGATACCGGCTGCGATGGCGTTGATGTCCAGCCGGTCGACGATCACGTCCAGATCGATACCGGCTGCGATGGTGTTGATGTCCAGCCGGTCGACGATGGCATCGAGATCGATACCCGCGGCAAGCCCGTCGATATCGACGTTCTCCCGCACGATCTGATTGAGGTCCAGCTCCCGCAGCGCCGCGTCCACGACCACCCGGATGACCAGTCGAAGGGCTGCGTCGGCGGCCGTGGCCGTGGCGGACTCCACGGCCGCGGTGGTTTGATACAAGGCATTGAACGTGGCCTCGACCGGGGCAGTCACGATCGGGACCACCAAGGCCACTCCGTTGCCGGCCGCGCGCACGGACCCGGCAGCGAGCTGGAGCGATGACCGGAGCGCGGCGCCGACGCCGCGGCCGATCCATCCGCTCATAGTCGGCTCATCGGCCCTGTTCGGTTCCTGCGGGGAGTCCGGTTGGCCCATCGTTTGATCATTCCACACGATGTTCCGCAGGGGCTCAGATCACGGCGCTACCGGGCAGTCGGCCGTCCGCGATCGCGGCCAGCAATTCCGTGTGATCGGACCGGGTGACGGCTGCGTAGCGTTCGGCGTAGACGGCAATGGCCCGGTCGAAGCCGCCCGACTTACCCAGGTAGCCACTGATCATGACCGGGTCGCCCGACCGGGCATGCGCCCTGGCCAGCGCCCAGGCGCAAAGCGTGGCGTGCTCGTTCAGCCCGCGCCGCTTCATCGTCGTCAGGTCGGAACGGCCTTTCTGGTCCCAGAGCTGACGGACGTAGTACTGCCGCCCGGTGGTCGGCTCGGAGCACCAACCCAGGAAGGAATCTGTCGGACCCTGGGTGAGCCGCTGGCCGGCCACCACTCGGTGGCCGGCATGCTCGATCGCGGACGGCTGCAGATACGGCTCGAGGGCTGACGGCTGAGCCTGCTTGACCTGCAGGACGATCCGATCCTCCGGAGTGCGGGATTCGCCCTCCAGCAGGCAGATCCACACCTTCGTCCCGACGCTCCCGACGCCCACCACTCTTCGGGCGATGTCCAGGATCCGATAACGGTTGATCAGTACTCGTTTGTCATCGAAAAGAGACTGCCGGTACGACTCGACGGTCTGCAGGACCTCCGCCATTTCCATCCCCGTGGATGCGAAGTGAACCTGGACCGGCGGGTCTTCCTTGAATCGGACCCGTGGCTGCGACGACCCCACTGCGCCTGGCGTTCTGGTTTCCTGCACGGTGACGGTGAGTTTGTCGATGGCACGGGCGTGCTGCCGTCGAGATGCCTTTTCGACGTCACGTTCCACCTGGGCGCGGGCGGCTTTGGTGTAGTGCGCCAACACATCGTCGATGCCCTTGATGTCGTACCAGACCTGGAGGTTGGTCAGCTGTGCGTAGTGAGCCAGCCGTTCCCGGTATGCCCGGACTGCCGAAATGACCAGCCGCTCGGTGACCGCCGGGCTGAAACCATGTTCCTGGGCCACGACATGCAAACTGGACGCGAACCTTTTCACATCCCATTCCCACGGCCCCGGGAGCGTCTCGTCGAAATCATTGATCGAAAAAGTGAGATTCCGTTCCGGGGTGGCAAAGGTGCCGAAATTGCGGATGTGCGCGTCGCCGCACAACTGGACCTGCAAGCCGGTCGACGGCGTGCCTTGAAGGTCGGCGGCCATCACGGCGGCCGCGCCCCGGAGATAGGCGAACGGGTTCAGTGCCATCCGGCTGTGCCGGATCCCGATGATGTCCGGAACCCTGGATTCGGCCTGCCAGGCCAGGATTCCGATCGGGTCGCGGCCGCTCTGAAGGGCGGCGTCCGCGTGCGAGGAGCGGGGAACCTGTTCGCGCAGTTGTCGGCCGGCTTCGCGTCGCTCGGCCGAGTTCGCACGAGGGCTTTCAATCTCCTGCACAACTATCTCCGGTCCATCTAGGCCAGCAGCAACGTGCCGATCCCGCTATCGGCAGGAGCGATCGGCATCATCTCACGCGGTCTGCGAGACCCATCGTCGTCGATGGATTCATGCCTCGGCACCCGGCCGCGTGTACCAGAGCCACATCAGACCGAGCACGGGTAGCAGGATCGGAAAGTATCCGTAGCCGCTGCCGAAGCGGGACCAGACGGTGTCGTGTGGGAAGGCCTCCCGGTCGATCAGTGAAGCCGTGCCGATGGTGACGACTCCGACGAGTTCGGTCACGATGGCTACCCAGGCCAGGCCTCGGGCCCAGGGCCGGTCGCTGATCAAGCCGAAGGCGGCGGCCATATAGATGACGCCGGAACACAGGGAGAGCACGTACGCGAGTGGCGCCGAGTGGAACGTCGTCGACAGCTGGACGATGCCCCGGGACGTGGCGGCCAGAGCAAAGACCAGGTACAGCGCAATCAGGATGCGGCGGGGGCCCGTGGGTGGCGGTTCCGCGGTTTCCGGTTCGCCCGCATGAGGGACGGGCCCGGGGACGGGCCGGGCGTCTCCCAGCGGATCAGACAAGGTCGTTCCGCCAGATCTGCAGCAGGCGCAGCGTCATCACACCGACGACGACGGCGGTGAACCCCAATGTGATCGGGCCCCAGCGGGTGCGCTCGATTCGGGCCAGATAGAAGCCGAGAGGCAGTGGCAGCAGGATCCCGATCGCGTAGGCCAGGAACGTCACCGGCTCGGCCAGCTCGGCCGCGCTCAACTTTGCGATCCCGATCACGGACTGGACGACCAGGCCGGCCTCCAGCACGATCGCGGCGATCATCAGCGCTTCGTCGGTCGGCCGGTTGCGATACGCCTGGATGGCGGACCAGATACCCAGCAGCAGACCGGCCGACACCAGGGCATACGCCAGCGCGTCGATCACCGGCTCAGCACCGCCGTCCGGCTGCCCGGCCGACGGCTGTCCGGCCGACGAAATCGCGGTCACTGCTGGCCATGGCGGATCCCTCGCGGTACGTCGGGTTTTCGGTAGGCATGCCGACAACAGGGTAAGCAGGTTGCGCTTCGATCAGTGGTCGGCGACCCGTGACGGTAACCGATGATCGGCTCGCTTCGTTGCTACGGTCGTCGGTGTGAGCTGCGGACGTGGGGGCCTGGAATACCGGCGCGACATCGAGGTGATGTCGGGATGACGGCGGCCAGTACCGTCGCCGTCCGTCAATTCGCCGGCCGGTCCGCCCTGGCTTCGGCCGGCGCCCTGCTGTTGGGCGCGGTGCTGATCGGCCTGGCTGCGTCGATCGGGATTGCCCATACCTACGACGGGTCAGTGACCGGCGTCGCCAGCGGCTCGGTGTGGGTGATTCTCCTGCCGGCGATTCTGGCCGTGGTGCTGTCGGTCTGGAAACCGGGCCTGGGCCTGGCCTTCACCGCCGGCGCCGGGGTGGTGATGATCGCCCGACTCGTCGACGACCTGCCCGTCCTGACGGCACCGAACACCGTGATCAGGCCGGAACTGTTCTATGAACTCTCGGCGAGATCGCAACCGTTCACTCGTGCGCCGGGCTCAATCCTCCTACTGGTCGGCGATCTGATGATGGTCGCGGCCGGGGTCTGGGCGGCCCGCCGTCTCGCGGGCGGTCTCTCCTTCACCGCCGAGCGAATCTTCGACGCCGAACCGGTCCGGCCGGCCGCGTCGTCGGTCGGGCCGACCCTGCTGGCCGAGGCGCTGGACTCGGCCGATCAGAGCCCGGCTGACGCGGTCAGAGCGGTGCGGCCGGACACCCCGCAGACCGGCCCAGCCAGGAACAACCTGTTGATCTTCGTCGGGTTCGTGGGAGTGCTGGCCCTGCTGACCGCCTCGCTCGGACTGCCTTACAGCGGCGGATACCTGTCGGATCGGTACCTGCCACCCGAACTGGGCCTGTGGGGGATCGGCGCCGCGCTCGCCCTGGCCGTGGTGGGCATCATCGCCGTACTGGCGGCGGCTGTACTCCCGCGGCCGTTGGCTTTCGCGCTGCTCAGCGGGGTGGCGCTGGGGGCGGCGGTTCCGTTCCTGACCGCCGTTGCGGTGCGAACGGCGGGGGCACCAGTGCAGTTGAATCCGGTGGTCGGGTTGGGCCTGGCCGGTGCGGTACTGATTTCCGCGTCAGGCCTGCTTGCTCGCGCGAGGCTGGTCCAGGACGGCCCGGCCGGCGCCGAAGAATCGGTCCCCGTGTCGGTGCGTCGGCTGAACGTCATCGGTGCGGTGTTGAGTCTGCTGGTCGCGGCCTCGGCGGCAGCCGCGTGGCGTCTCCCGCAATTGCGCTACAACGGCGGGGCCGATCCGAAGCTCGCCGACGGCTACTCCATCTCGTCCCCGCTCTCGCTGCCGTTTGTCGTGGCCATGATCGTTCCCCTGGTTGGTGGAGTGCTGTGGCTGGTTCCCGCGTTGACCAAGGCCGGACGAGCGGTGGCCGTGATCGGCTGGGTCGCGCTGGTGTACGCCGTCGCTCAGTCGTTGTACGTACTGGGCGCCGTGGTGGCCAGCGCCGCCGTGCCCAACGCCGGATTCGCGCCGCCGGTCTGGTCGGCCGGCGCCGGGTTGTGGTGCGGCGTCGCCGGGATGGGTCTGGGCATTGCAACCCTGGCGGTCGGGGTGGCTGCTTCCCGCGGCGCGGCCGACGAGGCGCTTTCCGTCCCGGACGACGACTCGCTCGCCCGATCGCGGGCTTTCGGAACCGTGGTCGCTGTCGTCCTGACCGTGCTGACGGTCGTCGTGCTCGCCCTGCCCGTCTATCGGACGTCAGCCGGTTCTGCGGCGACCTTGGTGGTCGGATTCCAGGTCAATTCCTGGGGTGTGCTGGCCCTGGCCGCCGGGATGATCGCCGCGGCCTGGGCCGGTGGCCGGGCGACCACCGTCTCCCAGGCCGTCGCCTATCCGCTGGCCGGCGCCGCGATTCTGGTGGTCCGACTGGTGGTTCCGGCAGCGGTCAGCGCTCAGGACGGGTTCGAGAAGGCGGTGGGGCTCTACGCGGGCTACGCCACTTTGGTGGCCTTCGTGGCCGGCGCGCTGGCGTTGGCCTATTCCAGTAGAACGATCACCATGAGCGAACTCTCGACCGGCGGACAAGGACGCCCAGCAGGCGCCCGAGCCGCTTCCGCCGGGGGTGCCGGCAGCAGGTCGGCGAGAAAGGGCAAGCGATGACATCTGACGATCGAGGAGGCAGCGCCGACCCAGCTGTGGACGTGCCCCAGCGGCCGATCCGAGTGGTGGTGGCCAAGCCGGGTCTGGACGGTCACGACCGGGGGATCAAGGTGGTGGCCCGAGCCCTGCGCGATGCCGGGATGGAGGTCATCTACACCGGACTGCACCAGACGCCGGAGCAGATCGTGGCGGCCGCGTTGGCCGAAGATGCCGACGCCGTCGGTCTTTCCGTTCTCTCCGGGGCCCATATGACCCAGTTCCGCCGGGTCATCCAGCTTCTTGCCGAAGCGGATGCCTCCGACATCGTGGTTTTCGGGGGTGGCATCATTCCGGCCGCGGACATCACCGAACTGGCCGAGATCGGGGTGCACGGCATCTTCACGCCGGGTGCCGCTACCACCGAGATCGTTAGCTGGCTGCGCGGGGCAGTAGCCGACCGGCTGGATTCGTCCTCGTAGGTGCGGTCCAGATCACGGCCGTGGGATAGCTCACCAGGGCGGATGTGCCTCGACAAATGCCAGGCCAGTAGGGTCACTTGACGGTCCACGACGTGCCCGGGAACCCGGTGCGCGCCGCCGGACCCCAGTGAGCGCTGTCTGACGCAGTGACCACCTACGGCGCAACACCGTCGAGTTCTCGGGAGCAAACGTGGATCTGTACGAGTATCAAGCGAAGGAACTCTTCGCCAAGCATGGCGTCCCGGGCACGCTCGGCGAGACGGCGACCACGGTGGAGGATGCCGTCGCCATCGCTGAGAAGTACGGCAAGGCCGTCATGGTGAAGTCCCAGGTCAAGGTGGGCGGTCGCGGCAAGGCCGGCGGGGTCAAGTTCTCGCCCGACGCCGCAGCGGCCCGCAAGAATGCCGAGGCCATCCTGGGCCTGGACATCAAGGGACACATCACCCGCACGGTGCTGGTCACCGAGGCCGCGGACATCGCCGAGGAGTACTACGTCTCCTACCTGCTCGACCGGTCCAACCGCACCTACCTGGCCATGGCCAGCAAGGACGGCGGCATGGAGATCGAGGAGTTGGCTGTCGAGCGGCCCGAAGCGCTGGCCAGAATTGCCATCGATGCGATCACCGGCGTTGACGCCGCCAAGGCGCACGAGATCGCCGTTGCCGGACGTTTTCCCGACGAGGTCCGCGACCAGGTCGAGAACGTCCTGATCAAGCTCTGGGACGTCTTCATCAAGGAGGACGCCACGCTGGTCGAGGTGAACCCGCTCGTCAAGACCCCGGACGGCGTCGTGCTGGCGTTGGACGGCAAGGTGTCGCTGGACGACAACGCGTCCTTCCGGCACCCGGACCACGAGGCCTTCATCGACAACGCTGCCGAAAACCCTCTCGAGGTCGCAGCCAAGGAGAAGAACCTCAACTACGTCAAGCTCGACGGTCAGGTCGGCATCATCGGCAACGGGGCCGGGCTGGTCATGTCGACGCTGGACGTCGTGGCGTACGCGGGGGAGAAGCACGGCGGCGTCAAGCCGGCCAACTTCCTGGACATCGGCGGCGGGGCCAGTGCGACCGTGATGGCCAACGGCCTCGAGATCATCCTGGGTGACGAGGATGTCCGCGCGGTGTTCGTCAACGTCTTCGGTGGGATCACCGCCTGTGACGCGGTGGCCAACGGGATCGTGCAGGCGCTGCAGATTCTGGGTGACGAAGCAAATAAGCCGCTCGTCGTGCGGCTCGACGGCAACAACGTCGAGGAAGGTCGCAGGATTCTGGCCGAAGCCAACCACCCGCTGGTCACCCTGGCCGACACCATGGACGAAGGGGCCGACAAAGCAGCAGAGCTCGCTTTCGCGGCCGCGAAGTAACCGAGAGGAATGTCTAGCTGTGTCTATCTATTTGAACGCTGAATCAAAGGTCATCGTCCAGGGCATCACCGGCGGCGAGGGCACCAAGCACACCGCCCTGATGTTGAAGGCCGGCACCAAGATCGTCGGCGGGGTGAACGCTCGCAAGGCCGGAACCACCGTCACGCATGCGGGAAAAGATGGCGGTGAAGTCTCCTTGCCCGTTTTCGGAACGGTCGCCGAGGCGGTCGAAAAGACCGGCGCGACGGCCTCGATCGTCTTTGTCCCACCGCCCTTCGCAAAGGACGCCGTCATCGAGGCCATCGATGCCGGCATCGAGCTGCTCGTGGTGATCACCGAGGGCATCCCGGTGCAGGACTCGGCCGAGTTCTGGCAGTACGCGATCGACAAGGGCAGCAACACCAGGATCATCGGGCCGAACTGTCCGGGCATCATCACCCCGGGTGAGTCGCTGGTCGGCATCACCCCGGCCAACATCACGGGCAAGGGTCCCGTTGGGCTCGTCTCCAAGTCGGGCACACTGACCTACCAGATGATGTACGAGCTCAGGGATCTCGGGTTCTCCACGGCGATCGGCATCGGCGGCGACCCGGTGATCGGTACCACCCACATCGATGCCCTTGCGGCATTCGAGGCGGACCCCGACACGAAGGCCATCGTCATGATCGGCGAGATCGGTGGCGACGCCGAAGAGCGGGCGGCTGCCTTCATCAAGGACAACGTGACCAAGCCGGTGATCGGCTATGTCGCCGGCTTCACCGCCCCCGAGGGCAAGACCATGGGCCACGCCGGAGCCATCGTGTCCGGCTCGGCCGGCACTGCCCAGGCGAAGAAGGAAGCCCTCGAAGCCGTCGGCGTGAAGGTCGGGAAGACGCCCTCGGAGACGGCGCGCCTGCTGCGCGAGGTCCTTGCCTGAGCCGCGCCTTCGCTTCACCAGTGAATTGCGCAATTTCGAATCGGTGCGCACGGGGCCGGGAATCTCTCGATGGGGTTCCCGGCCCGATGCTGTTGGTGACCCGTCGATCTGGGCTCACCAGGAATGCGGACATTGCGCAGGAAGTGGACACTTTCCCAGGTGCCTGACGAGCGACGGTCGATGGGGTGCATCCCGCCGTGGGATAGGTTCGAAGTGAGGCGGGCCATCGCTGACCCCCGAAATCAGCACAGCCCCAAATCAGCACAGATAGCGCTACCGATGAGCGAGGTGGAAAGCATGAGCAGTCCATATGGTCCGCCCGGCGGACAGCAAGGACCCGGTTCCTACGGCGGCCCGAGCGGCGCTCCCTGGGGTCCCGGACAGGGCGCACCAGGCTACGGCCCACCCCAGAGTGGTCAGGGCTACGGGCAGGGTCAGCAGCCCGCCCCCGGTGCCGGATACCCGCCTGTCTATGGCGCGCCTGACCAGCGTGGTCCGGGCCAGGCGGGTCCCGACGCCGGCCCATCGGCGCCTGACCAGCGTGGTGCGGGCCAGGCGGGTCCCGACGCCGGCCCGTCGCGTAGTGGATCGCGCTCCAAGCCCAAGGCAGCGATCGACTTCGCGCGCATCTTGCCCCTGGTCGTCGGGGTGCTCGGTGTGCTGGCCTTCTTCTTCGGTTTCCTGTCGGCTTGGAAACTCGACCAGCAGGGCAGCGACGCAAGCATCTCGGTCTACGCGACCGCCGGGGCCTACCTCCCGATTCTGTTGCTGTTGACCGGTCTTCTCGCGGTCGCCCCGTTGATCCCCAAGGGTCGGAAGTACACCCTTCCAACGGCATTGCTGGCTGTCGTCGGCTTTCTGGCCGCACTGACCCAACTCATCTCCGGCGATGGCAGTTACGGTGCCAACCTCTCGGTCGGTGTCGGACTGATCCTGTTGCTCGTGGTCTCGCTGTTGCAGGCACTTGCCGCCGCCTTCGCGTGGCTTACCGAGTCCGGCCTGGTCAAGTTGCCGGCGCCTTCAGGGCAGACCAAGTCGCGCGCGAAGAAGGCGGCCACGGTCGAGCCGGTCGCCCCGGCGCAGTTCGGGCCGACGAACCAGGCCGGTCCGCAGACCGGTGCCCAGTCGGGTTACGGCGGCAGTTACCCTTCCGGCGCCTACCCTCCCGGCGGCTATGCCCCCACCGGTGGCGGGCCGACCGCCGATGCGCCGGCGTACGGCGGATACCGCCCGAACGCCTACGGACCGCCGAACAGCACCGGCGAGACCCGCAACCCGTACGCCACCCCGGATTCGGCGTCGCCGCAGTCCGGCACTGGCGCAACACCAACCGTCGACCCGGGCCCGTTGGACGATTCGCCGTTCCGTCCCGGAGGCCGCTATTCCGATGCGCCGGTCACTGGTCCGAGCACCGGCCAGCATGGGCGGAACGACGGACCATCGCCCGACGAGACTCAGCAGGTGCGGTTCTGATTCGGACGAGCGGGCCCAAACCGGCGCGTATCTGACGCGGAACGGCGTGGCTGAACCGCGTCCGTGACCCACCCGTGTGAGGGTGGTCCACATGGCCATCGCCGACGTCGAGACCGGTGCGGCCGAACTGGCTGCCAAACCCGTGGGGCGGAACGGTTCGGCGACCGTGGTGGTCGCCGCGACGGCCAAAGCCCTGTTTGCCGCCCTCTCGGGTCTACTCCTGACCTGCAGCATCGGCCTGGTGGTCTGGGCCACGACCCCGAGTTCGGGTGCTGGGCCGGTTGCGTTGTTGCGAGCCGGAGTGGCGGCATTCGCCGCCGGTAACGGGATGACGGTCACGATCGGTAGGGCCGCGTTGACGCTGCCGCCGCTGATGATCACGCTGGTGGCGATCGCCTTGTTGACCACGGTGAGCGGTAGAGGCCGGGTAGTTGCCAGTGATCGGGGTCAGGAACTTGCGGCCACGCTGGCCGCTTCGGTGACCTATGCCGCCGCGGTGACCTGTTCCGGCGTCCTGTTGGGGCCGGCGGGCGCCCTCCGCGCCGATCAATGGTGGCGCCCGGCGCTGCTGGCCCTCGTCGTCGTCGGCTGCACGACGTTGGTGCGCGGCGTCGGATGGCGTCGCGATCTGCTCGACCGGCTGTCGCCCTGGGCTCTGGTTGCACTCCGGCTCGGGGCCGTCGGGGTGGCGGCGATACTGGGCGGCGGCGCGATTGTCGTGGCAATCGGTTTGCTGATGTCGTTCAACGATGCGACGACGGTTTCCCTGCTCGCCTCGCCTGGGGCCGGTGGTGGCCTCGGAATGGCCCTGCTGGGCATTGCCTATCTACCCAACGCGGTCGTCGCCGGAGCGGGCTACGCCACCGGCGTCGGCTTCAGCATCGGAGGCGGTACCTATAGCCCGTTCGGCTCGACTCCGACGGAGTTGCCGGCGGTGACGCTGCTGACCGGGGTGCCGGACCACGCGGTGGCATCCCGGTGGCTGCTAGCGGTGTTCTTGGTGCCGCTGCTGGCGGCGGTACTGATCGGCCGAGCGGCCATTCGTCGGCTGGGCCGGCGCAGCGATCGGTTGTTTGCCGTCTGCGGCGCGGCAGTCATCTCCGGCGTGGTCCTCGGCCTCGTCGCGGTCGTGGCATCGGGGGGTGTGGCCGGGGGTGAATGGGCTTCGACCGGCGTGCCGCCTGTGCTCTTCGCGGTGGTCGTGACGGCCGGACTGGCTGCCGTGGGATCCGGGGTGGCCGCGCTCGGTCGGGTCGCGACCGGCGTGGGCGTCGCGCAGGCCGGCGAAGAATCACCCAGCGATAGCCAAGCCGCTGAGATCGCTGGGCAGAAACGCACCCCCGCCGACATCTCCGGCTACGACGAAGTGTCGGATGATGCAGACATCGGGAATGACGAAATATCTGACGACGCTCCCGATGCCGATGCCGATGCCGATGCCGATGCCGATGTCGACGACCATGTCGGTGACCAAGTCGCTGCGGCAGTAGTCGCCGAGTCCCGGACAGCCGCCAGCGAAGCGGACGAGGCGGAGGCCGCCCGGGTGCCGGAGTCCGAGCCGGTCGTCAGCTCCGATGAGTCCACCGCCAATGAGCCGTCCGCCGATGTGTCCTCCGACGGCGCGCCCTCCGACGGCGCGCCCTCCGACGGCGCGGCTGTCGTCGATCCGCCGGAGCCGGACCGCATCCGGGAGGAAGACCTGGTCGCCGGCGACTTGGCCGAAACGGACGAGGATCTGGTCGGCGATCTGAGTAGACGTGCGGCGCCACGACAGGTCGGGTAAATCGCGACCCCGACGAAGCTCTACCCTTGGGCGGGCCCGAACCGTCAACGACGAAAAGACTCCAGGTGCATTCCGACCGCACGGCAGTACCATCCGCCACGGACGTAGGTCCGGTACCGCTGGATCATTTTCCGCCCAACCCCGACGGCTTGCGCGTAGTGGTGCTGATCTCCGGCGGCGGGTCGAATCTGGCTGCGTTGTTGGCCGCCCCGGAGGTGGCCGACCAGCGCGTTCGTATCGTCGCCGTCGCGGCCGACCGCAACAGTGCCACGGGCCTGGCCCACGCGGTCGAGGCCGGCGTGCCGACCTTCGTGCAACGGATCAGCGATCACCCGGACCGCGATGCCTGGGACCGGGCACTGACCGATCGGACCGCCGACTACCAGCCTGATCTGGTCGTATCCGCGGGCTTCCTCAAGCTGGTGGGCCCGCGGTTTCTGGAGCGGTTCAAGGGCCGATACATCAACACGCACAACGCACTTCTGCCCGCGTTTCCCGGCATGCACGGGCCGGGTGACGCGCTGCGCTACGGGGTCAAGATTGCCGGCGCCACCCTCTTCGTCGTCGATGCCGGAGTGGACAGTGGACCGATCCTCGCGCAGGTCAGCGTGCCGGTGCTCGACGACGACACGGAACAGACCCTGACCGAGCGCATCAAGGTGGCAGAACGCGCACAGCTTGTCGAACAGGTATCGCTGATGGCCAGACACGGCTGGACCATCCAAGGCAGAAGGGTCACCACTCCATGACCGACCAGATCGAACAGGCCGACGCGATCGGCATCGAGCAGGGGCGCCGTCCGTTCGGTCGGGCGCTGCTATCGGTGTCCGACAAGACCGGATTGATCGAGTTGGCCACGGCTCTGGTGGAACACGGTGTCGACCTCGTCTCCACCGGCAATTCGGCGGCGACGATCGCGAAGGCCGGCCTGCCGGTACGTACGGTCGAAGAAGTCACCGGCTTTCCGGAGTGCCTCGACGGGCGGGTGAAAACGCTGCACCCGAAGATCCACGGCGGGTTGCTCGCCGACACGAGGTTGCCCCGTCACCTGGATCAATTGCAGGAACTGGGCATCGAGGCTTTCGATCTGGTCGTGGTGAACCTCTACCCGTTCCGGGCCACCGTCGCGTCCGGGGCGTCCGTAGACGACTGCATCGAACAGATCGACATCGGTGGGCCCGCGATGATCAGGGCCTCCGCCAAGAATCACCCGAGTGTCGCCACCGTGGTCGAACCGGCCGATTATGCCGACGTCATCGCCGCTGTCGCCGCCGGCGGATTCAGCCTGGCGCAGCGGCAGGCGTTGGCGGCCAAGGCTTTCGCCCATACAGCGTCGTACGACGTCGCGGTCGCATCCTGGATGAATGCGGTGGTGGCGCCGGACGAGGACGGCTGGCCGCGCTGGACCGGGTCGACCTGGGAGCGGCAGTCCGTCCTGCGGTACGGCGAGAACCCGCACCAACGCGCAGCCCTGTACCGCCACTGGCGGGGCGGCCTGGCCGGGGCTGCGCAACTGCACGGAAAAGAGATGAGCTACAACAACTACGTCGATATCGACGCGGCATGGCGGGCGGCGAATGACTTCTCGGATCCCGCGGTGGCGATCATCAAGCACGCCAACCCTTGTGGCATTGCGGTGGTGACAGGTGGTGATGACGAGGCGATTGCGCAGGCGCATGTCAGGGCCCTCGCCTGCGACCCGGTCTCCGCGTTCGGTGGAGTCATCGCGGTCAACCGCCCGGTGACCGCGACGTTAGCCGAGCAGATCGCCGAGGTCTTCACGGAGGTGTTGCTGGCGCCGGCCTTTGACGAAGCAGCCCTGAACGTGCTGACCAGGAAGAAGAACATCCGTCTGCTCGTCATGCCTGCACGCGTCGACGTCGACCCCGTCGAGTTCCGTGGGATCTCCGGCGGCATTCTGGCGCAGACCAGGGACGCCGTCGATGCACCCGGTGACGACTTCTCGACCTGGACGCTCGCGGCCGGAGCCGCCGTCGACACCGAGACCCTGGCCGACCTCGACTTCGCCTGGCGGGCCTGCCGTTCGGTGAAGTCGAACGCCATTCTGCTGGCCAGCGGCGGCGCTTCGGTCGGGATCGGGATGGGCCAGGTGAACCGGGTGGATTCCTGCCGTCTCGCCGTGGAGCGGGCCGGAGACCGGGCCCCCGGTTCGGTCGCGGCCTCGGACGCGTTCTTCCCCTTCGCCGATGGCCCGGAGATCCTGTTCAGCGCCGGCGTGAAGGCGGTGGTGCAGCCGGGTGGTTCCGTGCGCGATCCCGAGGTGATCGCCGCCGCCGAAGCGGCCGGTGTCTCGATGTATTTCACCGGCACCAGGCACTTCTTCCACTGACGCCGTCGCACATCTCTCCGGAATAGAGACTGGATGTCCATCGTCCTGACCGAAACGAGCTATCGCGGCGATGATTTCGTCGAGGTAGATCTGGAAGACGCACAACTGGGCGACATCGAGTTCACCGACTGTGACTTCTCCGGTGCGGTGCTCGCTGGTGCGGTCTCGACCCGCACTAAATTCACCGGTTGCCGGTTCGTCGGGGCCGAGATGTATTCGACGACGCACCTGGGCAGCTCTTTCGTGGGCTGCACTTTCGAGCGGACATCGTGGGCGAACGCCGAGTTGCGCGGCTGCCGGTTGCTGGGCAGCACCTTCACTTCCTGTCGGTTGACCGGGATCCGGTTGACCGACTGCGACCTGACACTGACCTCGTTCGCGGGCGAGAAACTGGCCGGTGCGGATCTGTCCGGTCTTCGGATCCGCGAGGCCAACCTCACCGGGGCCGACCTGAGCGGATGTGACCTGAGGCGGGCCGACCTGGCCGGGGCCCGGGCCGGACGGGCGAACCTGAGCGGCGCTGACCTCCGCGGCGCGATCGTCGACGCGGGCACCTGGGTAGGCGCGAACCTGACGGGCGCGGTCATCGACGGCGAGCAAGCCGTGCAGTTCGCTGTTGCTCATGGGCTGACCCTGGCGGCCTCGCTGGATTGACCGGGGGCCCAGCCGCAGAGGCAGCAAGTCGATCTGGACCCATGGCAAGATGAATTCTTGTGACGGCAACGATTCTGGACGGCAAGGCCACCCTCGCTGCGGTGAAGGTCGAACTGCGAGCCCGAGTCGCCGCGCTGTCCGCGCGGGGAGTGGTTCCTGGCCTGGGTACGGTGCTGGTCGGTGACGATCCGGGTAGCCAGTGGTACGTCCGGGCCAAACACAAGGACTGCGCCGAGATCGGCATCAACAGCATCGCGCGAGAACTGCCCGTCGGCAGCTCGTTGGCTGATGTCCTCGCTGTGGTGGATGAGCTCAACGCCGATCCGGCCTGCACCGCATTTCTGGTGCAGCAGCCGACCGGTCTCGACGAGTTTGCGATCCTGTCCCGGGTGCTCCCCGGCAAGGATGTCGACGGTCTCCACCCGTTCAACCTCGGGTCCCTCGTGCTGGGACAGCCGGGGCCACTGCCCTGCACACCGATGGGTGTCATCGAACTGCTTCGACGCTACGACGTGCCGATCGCGGGCGCGCACGCCGTGGTCGTTGGCCGGGGGTTGACGGTCGGCCGACCGCTCGGGCTGCTGTTGACCAGACGCAGCGAGAACGCCACGGTCACGTTGTGCCACACCGGAACTCGTGATCTGGCCGGCTTGGTCCGGCAGGCCGACATCGTGGTCGCCGCTGCCGGCGTACCCGACCTGATCACCGCCGACATGGTCAAACCGGGCGCAGCGGTGTTGGACGTCGGGGTCAGCAGAGTAGGTGGCAAAATTGCCGGAGATGTCGCCGCGGATGTGTCCGAAGTAGCCGGGTTCGTCGCCCCCAACCCCGGCGGGGTAGGGCCCATGACCAGGGCGATGCTGCTGACCAACGTGGTCGAAGCGGCCGAGCGTCTGGCTGCCGAAGAGTGAGCTGTCGCCCGGCCTGCACGCCCACCCCGTCGGCTGCTGCCGGTGACTGATCGTCGCCTGGTCAGGGCCATTCCCCTGACCGTCGTGCTACTGGTCGTGGGTGCGGGCCTGGTGATCATCGCCACGGGCCATTGGCGTCGCGGTGCGGCGGTGCTGGGTGGAGCGGCCGCGCTCGGGGCCGTCCTTCGATTGGTCGTCCGGGAGAGTGCCATCGGGCCGCTGGGCGTTCGCGGCCGGACCTTCGACGTGTCGTTCCTGACCGTCCTGGCCGTTGTCTTCATCACCGGGTCCACCGTCGGCTTCTGAACGGCTTCCAAACTGCAGACCAGGCTGCTGCGTCAGAACAGCGGCAGTGCGTCGGTCATGGCGGGAGCGAGATGATCACCGGGCCGACGGCGCCCGGCACACAGTTCGATGAAGTCGGCCGGCTCGAGCTGGGAGGCCGCGGCCATCGCCTCGACCGGATTGCCGGCCTTCTCGGCCAGGAGTTCGCGGAACACACCGACGACGCGTCGTTGCGCGCTCGGCAGCACCGTCGGGCCGTTGTGCGCCGGTAGCGATTTCGCCAAGTCGCCGGCGTGGACCACCAGCTCGATCAGCCGGGTATCGAGGAAATCGGACAGCAGGATCGGCCCGCGCCGGGCCAGGACGACCCGATCCGCACCGCCCAGTTCGTCGAGGGTGCGCTGGCCGGCGGCGTTGGCCCGGTCCAGCTCCGCGGCCAGGTCGGCACCGGCCGCTTGGGTCTTGTCCCTGGCGACCTGCCCGATCTGATCGGCCGAGGGGGCGTAGTTGGCGACATAGGCTGCGATGCTCATCGGTTGCTGGTCGTCCGCCGGGGCGTGGAGAGCGGCGATGCTGTCACCGGTGCCGACCAGGTGACCGACCAGATCGGCCACGGTCCAACCGGGCAGGACGCTGGGGGAGGCCAACTCGGCCGGCTCCAGGCTGTCGATCCAGACGCGGAGCACCTCGAACTGCGCGGCGTACGTGAGGTCGGGCAGTGACAACGCTGATGTCCTCTCGGGCCGCCAGCGAAGTAGACCTACCGCGCTGCAAGCCCATCATCGCGGACAAACGGGGCAGAGCGGCGAAGGCGCCACCAGTGCCGACCGGGTCAGCTTGACGACGCACTCGCTGGTGGCGCAGGTCGGGTCACAACTCGCGGTGGGTGCCGCGCTGCCGGACGGTGACCCGCGGGTCCCGCTGGCGACTTCTGCGTTGCAGCAGACGCCGCCGCTCCTCGGCCTGGTGTCGCAACTGCAGCCAGGGATCCATTGGTTGAGACATGTTGTCCTCCAGAGAGTTTGGGCGCGCCACGGACGTGGATGCGCTAGTTGGTGCTGTCTTGGACATCGGCCGCCGTCGACTTCGGTGCGGCGACCTCGGACGGCATGATCTGCGGGTAGCCGAATGCCGTGATGGCCACCGGTACTTCACCGGGTCCGGCGGGCTGGTTGCGCCGCCTCTCGATGAAGGGCTGCAGGATCTCACCGATTTTGACGTCGATCTGGGTCAGTTCGTCGGCGGTCAGGGACAGGCTCGCGGTGGAATCGAACCAGGCTTCCTGCCATGCTGCAGGCGCGTCAGGGGCGCGATCCATCCACCGGGCCAAAGCGTGGAACGTGTGGTCGTGGAAGACCTGGGCGGCGGCCTTGGCCGCCATCCTGGATTCGGCGTTGTCGTCCGGTTCGAAGGCAACGCCGCCCCGGACCACCTGCCAGAGGCGTTGCCGTGCATCCTCTCCGGGGATTTCCTCGATCATGCCGAATGACGCGAGCGTGCGGAGGTGAAAGGAACAGTTGGACGGCGAGTCGTCGACGATGGCCGATGCCTGAGTTGCCGTGAGTGGACCGTGAACGCGCAGGGCGGTCAACAACTCCACCCGCAGCGGATGAGCGAGCGCGCGCAGCGAACGGGCGTCCCGCAGGCGAACGCCGGGTGCGGCCCAATGGTTCGCCGGCTGGTCGACCGGAGTGCTCTCGTTGTCGGGCATAACGTGAAAGTAGTCTCTCGAAAGAGAACTTGCAAGAGACTTCTTTCAGAGTTTCGAGAATAATCGGGGTGCCACAGCGCCGTCTGGACCGACCGGGAGTAGGCGCAGCCGGATGGCCACGCCGAATTCAGCTCTGAGCGGCGGCGTGCGGGAGCGGCCCGGCCGGGATGACCCCGAGTCGGCCGGCCTGGTAGTCCTCGAACGCCTGCATCAACTCGTCCTTCGTGTTCATCACGAACGGCCCGTACATCGCTACCGGCTCACGGATGGGCCGCCCGCCAAGGATCAGCAGTTCGACGCCGTCGGCATGCCTGACGTCCTGGCTGTCGTCCGCCGCCAGGGTAAGACTGTCGCCGGGCCCGAACACGGCGAGCTGGCCGTCGTGCAGCGGACGCCGGTCCGGCCCCACGCCGGCCTTGCCGCCGAGGTTGTAGACGAGGGCGTTGTAGTCGGCCCGCCAGGGCATGGTCAGCGTCGCTCCGGGGTGCACGGTGGCGTGGATCAGGGTGATCGGCGTGTAGGTGGAACCGGGCCCGGTATGCCCGTCGACCTCGCCGGCGATGACCCGGACCAGGCTGCCTCCGTCCGCACTGGTCAGCAGGGCAACGCGGGACGACACGATGTCCTGGTAGCGGGGAGCAGCGAATTTCGAGTCGGCCGGGAGGTTGACCCACAGCTGGAAACCATGGAAGAGGCCGCCGGAGGCTACCAGCGCCTCTGGTGGCGTCTCGATGTGCAGGATGCCCGCACCGGCCGTCATCCACTGGGTATCGCCGCCGCCGATCAGGCCGCCGCCGCCGAGTGAATCGGAGTGCTGCATCTGGCCGTCGATCATGTACGTGACGGTCTCGAAGCCGCGATGTGGGTGCCAGGGCGTGCCTTTGGGTTCGCCGGGCGCGTACTCCACCTCGCCCATCTGGTCCATGTGCAGGAATGGATCCAGATCGGTGACGCTCACGCCGGCAAAGGCCCGGCGGACGGGGAAGCCCTCGCCTTCGAGGCCCTTGGGCGCCGTGGTGATGGAGAGGACCGACCTGGCCATCGAGGCCCTCGGGTCCGGTGCGGCAATCCGCGGCAAGGTCAACAGGTCACTGACTGTGGTTGCAGGCATCAGGTCCTCCGGTCTCGGTGGATCGATCCTACTCCCGGCGAGTTATATGCGGATGCATATTAATCTGACAAATCCGCTGGTCACCGGGTTCGGGATTTGCTGGGTGTGCCCTGCTATTGCCCGGGGTCGGGCGGCGGTCCACTCAGCCGCCGGAAAACCGAGGCGAGCACCGCAGCCTCGCCGTCGGACACCCGTCGGCCGAACTCACGGTCGATGCCGGCCATGTGCACCTTGGCCGCAGCACGCAACGCGGCGCGGCCGGATCTGGTGAGCTTGACGATGACGCCGCGGCCGTCCTTGGGGTCCGGTTTGCGTTCGACCAGGCCGGCCGTCTGCAGTCGCTCCACCTTGCGGGACAGGCCTGGCTGCGAGATGACGAGCCGTTCCAGCAGGTCGCGGTGCCGGAGCGCGCCGCCGGCCTCGGACAACTGGACCAGTACGTCGTAGGTGTCGAACGAGACCTGGCCGGCTGTGTCCAGATCCTGGGACAGCCGCTTGATGATCTGGGCATGGGCGTGCAGGAAACCCACCCAGGCGTCCATCCGCTCCGGCTCGATCTTCATCGGACCAGTCATCGCCCACCTCCTCGTCCCGTCGGTGCATTCCTATCACTTGCAGTACCCGTTAGTGGTCAGAACACCACTTTCCGTCACCAGCGATTTCGGCCCTGCCAGCAGGCGCGATGGGGTGCTGGCGGTAGCGTCTGCAGGCAGCGCGGCCGGCGTACCGGCTTCTCAGCAGTACGCTCGTACTACATACCCACTGGGACAGACACCAACAGGGCACCGGATCGCTGCAGGCGTGGGCGACGGGTGCGACCGGCCGGGGCGGCAGCGCCCGGGCAAGTGAACAAAGGAGAGGCGTTTCGATGTCGAAGATCAAGGTGACCGGAAAGGTCGTCGAACTGGACGGCGACGAGATGACGCGAATCATCTGGCAGTTCATCAAGGACAAGTTGATCCTGCCCTACCTCGATGTCGACCTGGAGTACTACGACCTGTCGATCGAGAACCGCGACGCCACCGACGATCAGGTCACGGTGGACGCGGCGAACGCGATCAAGAAGCACGGTGTCGGAGTCAAGTGCGCGACCATCACCCCGGACGAGGCGCGAGTCGAGGAGTTCGGACTCAAGCAGATGTGGCGCTCGCCCAACGGCACCATCCGCAACATCCTCGGCGGCGTGATCTTCCGCGAGCCGATCATCATCTCCAACATCCCCCGACTGGTGCCGGGCTGGACCAAGCCGATCATCGTCGGTCGTCACGCCTACGGGGATCAGTACCGCGCCACCGACTTCAAGTTCCCCAGCGCGGGCACGCTCAAGGTCGTATTCACTCCCGACGACGGTTCGGAAGTCATCGAGCGCGAGGTCTTCCAGGCGCCCAGCGCCGGCATCTCGCTGTCCATGTACAACCTGGACGACTCCATCCGCGACTTCGCCCGGGCCTCGCTGAACTACGGACTGGCGCGCAACTATCCGGTCTACCTGTCCACCAAGAACACCATCTTGAAGGTGTACGACGGGCGGTTCAAGGACATCTTCCAGGAGGTGTTCGACGCTGAATTTGCAACAGCGTTCGCTACGGCGGGCATCACCTACGAGCATCGTTTGATCGACGACATGGTCGCTGCCTCGCTCAAGTGGGAGGGCGGATATGTCTGGGCCTGCAAGAACTATGACGGCGACGTCCAGTCCGACACGGTGGCTCAGGGCTTTGGCTCGCTGGGCCTGATGACCTCGGTGCTGTTCACCCCGGATGGCGATGTCGTCGAGGCCGAGGCCGCTCACGGCACCGTCACCCGGCACTACCGGCAGCACCAGGCCGGGAAGCCGACCTCGACCAACCCGATCGCCTCGATCTACGCCTGGACCGGCGGCCTCAAGCACCGCGGGAAGCTCGACGGCACCCCGGAGGTCACCGCGTTCGCGGAGGCCCTCGAGGACGTCATCATCAAGACCGTGGAGAGCGGCAAGATGACCAAGGACCTCGCCGGCCTGATCGGGCCGGACCAGGCCTGGCTGACCACCGAGGACTTCCTCGCCGCGCTCGACGAGAACCTGTCGGCCCGCCTCGCCTCCTGACGCCCCACCGCGCGGATCAACTCGGCCCGCGCGGATCAACTCGTTGACTCGCGACCCTCTGGTCCCAAACGGGCCCAGTTGATCCGCGCAGAGTGAGTTGATCCGCGCGACCGGGGTCAGGCTTTGGCGGGGGTGCGGAGTTCGCGGCGGAGGATCTTGCCGGACGACGACTTCGGGATCAGCGAGATGAACTCGACCTGGCGCACCTTCTTGTGCGGCGCCACCTGGCCGGCCACGTAAGCCATCACCTCATCAGCCGACAGTTCCGCGCCGGCCTGCAGGACGACGAACGCCTTCGGGATCTCTTCGCCCTCGTCGTCGTTGACCCCGACGACGGCGGCGTCGGCGATCTTGGGGTGGGTCAGCAGCACGGCCTCGAGTTCGGCCGGCGGTACCTGATAGCCCTTGTACTTGATCAGTTCCTTGACCCGATCGACGATGCTGACGTAGCCCTCGCTCGACACCGTGGCCACGTCGCCGGTGTGCAGGTATCCCTCCGCATCCAGCGTGTTCGCCGTTGACTCGGGGTCGGCCAGGTAGCCCACCATGACATTCGGACCCTTGCACCACAGTTCGCCGGGTGCGCTGACCCCGGACGACGGCTGGTCGATCTCTTCGCCGGTGGCCGGGTCCATGATCTTGCATTCCATGTTCGGCAGAGTGACACCGACTGTGCCCAAGGGAATGTCGTCCCGGTCCTCCGGAATGGTGTGACTCACCGGGCTCATCTCGCTCATCCCGTACCCCTGCCGAACGGTGCAGCCCAAACGTTTGGCCACCGCCTGCCCGAGCTCCTGGTCGAGCGGTGCCGCACCGGAGAAGATGATGCGGATCGACGACGTGTCGTAGTCGTCCACGATCGGGTGCTTGGCCAGCGCAACGGCAATCGGCGGCGCGATGTACAGATACGTGGCGCGGTATTCCGCGATGACGCGGAGGAATTCGGCCAGGTCGAACTTGGGCATGGTGATGATCGGCGCCTTCCGATACAGGGCGCCGTTCATCAGGACGTTCATGCCGTAGATGTGGAAGAAGGGCAGGACGGCCAGGATCTTGTCGTCCCGGGTCACCCCGATCACCGGCCCGCCCTGGGCGATGTTCGCGACCAGGTTCCGGTGCGTCAGCATCACGCCCTTGGCCCGCCCGGTGGTGCCGGAGGAATAGGGGAGCACGGCCAGATGCGTTGCCGGGTCGAGGTTCAGCTCCGGAGCCGGGGCGCCGCTGCCCATCAACGAGCGGAGGCTGGTGCGGTCGGAGTGGACGCTGGGCGAGCCGTCGATCAGCACGACGTTTTCCGGCGGGATGCCGGCCGTCGCGGCCGCGGCATCGGCCTGGGTCAGGAACATCGACAAGGTGAACAGGTGGGTCGCCCTGGAGTCCTTCAGCTGCTCGGCGATCTCGTGCGCCGTGTAGAGCGAGTTGATGGTGGTGGCCGTGCCGCCGGCTCGCATGATGCCGTGGAACACGGTCACGAATGCTGGGATGTTGGGGCAAAGGATCCCCGACACCTCGCCGATACCAAGCCCTCTCGACGCCAGGCCGCCGGCCAGCGCCAGGATCTGCCCGCGCAGCTCGCCGTAGCTGGTGGTGGCGCCGGTCGAACCGTCGATGAGCGCGACGTCCCCCGCCACCGCGTCGGCATCTGCGAAGAGGTAGTCGAACAGGAGTACGTCGGGGATCTCGACATCGGGGAACGGGCTGCCGAAGCTCATGTCAATGCCTTTCGAAGGGCGTCGTCGACCTCTGATTTTCCTCACACTACGTGAGCATTCTGCGGACGGCATCAGAGTGAAACCTGAGGGTGTCAATCTTTGACAGGTATCGCCGGATGGGCCTAGATTCTCTGATAGGTCACGAGTTCCAACGAGATGCCCTGGCATGTTGGACGGCAACCCTCCAGTCACGGCGGGGTGCTCCAGGTGAGGACCGGGCGGAGTCGACAACGACTTTCGCAAGCGTGGCTCTCGATGTCCGGGAGTCGAATTCGGGCTATGGACGAGGTGAAATGCAGATGCCGGCAAGGCCTTCGGGGTTCGGCACCGCCGCAGCGCGTCGGACCAGCGCCCACCGCAGGCACGTCGACTTTGCCCGGGTCGCCAGTGCGCTCTGTTGTTCAGAATCTGTTTTGTAGCTGAACCCAACGTGCTCGCCCGAATGCCTCTGTCATTGCTTCGGACGCCGCGGGGCAGTCGGTTCATACCGGCAAATCGCTCACCACAGTTTCCGGCAATGCCACCAGAAGGAACCCGTCGTCATGACCCTCATCGCAGAACCGCCCGCATCGCTTTCGCAGACCATCGAACGAGGCAGTCAGGTACCTGCCGGACAGGCCAAAAACCTTGCCCTCGTGGATGGTTCAACCACAATGGACAATTTACCCGGTCGTGATCTGGACGCGGCCGAACTACTCGAACTGGCCAGCTCGATAGCCGCCGATCCTTCGCAGTGGCGCAAGCATGTCGCCTTCTCCGACGATCAGCGGCATTACGTGTCGCTCTATCGCGACACGCACGTCGACGTCTGGGTGCTCTGCTGGACCCCGCAGAACGACACCGGCTGGCACGACCACGACATCTCGTCCGGGGCGGTCGCCGTCACCCAGGGCCGGCTGGTCGAACACAACCTTTCGATCGACGGCGGCGCCCTGCAGACCGAGATCGGCGAAGGAAAGGTCTACAGCTTCGGCCCGGAGCACATCCACCGGCTCACCGGACTGGATGCCGGCAGCGTGTCGATCCACGCCTACTCTCCGCCCTTGTGGCGGATGGGTCAGTACTCGGTCACCGGCGGGATGCTCCGACGAAGGTCGGTCTCCTACGCCGACGAACTCCGACCGCTGGACGACATGGCCTGATCCCGCCCGCGGAATAACTTGAGACCGCGAGATCATTTCAAGCCCACCGAGGCCAGCCAATCGTCGGCTACGTCCTGGTAGCTGCCCTGCCCCGTCGCTACTTTCTTGCGCAGACCGCGGAGGGCCGCGAGGGTCAGTTTCGCGGACACCGTATTCAGGGTGGCCTTCATGGCCGGCGTGATCTTGCTGCCGCCGATCAGCGGGATGAAGTTCTCGGTGAGGAACAAGTGCTCGGGATCGGTCAGCGCGACGAACTTGTTGTCGTCGATCTGGTACTGGCTCGCGGCCATCAGCCCGACCGCCGGGGTCGACTTGATGGCCGCGATGGTCTTGGCGCCGGCAAAGTCTGTGGTCCTGGTCTTGGCGAAGGTCAGGCCGTAGTAGTTCGAGAGTCCGTTGGCGAACGACTTCGCGGACGGATCGTCAGGCAGCAGGAGGGTGAGGGCCGACAGGTGACCGGCCAGATCGGAGATCGAGTGCAGGCGGTACTTGGCCGCGGTCGCGGCACTCACCGTCAGTATCACGTCGTCCTGGGCGGGCGTGGATTTCAGGACCGATAGACCGGGGGGCAGTTTCGCGGCGATCGCCGCATCCACCGAAGACTGTCCGATCGCATCCGAGTCCCGGTCCAGATAGTTCAGCAGTGCGCTGTTGTACTGCTGCACCAGGTCGACCTGACCGCCCCGGAGCGCCGCCACCTGATCGGCGGCCTCGGAGACGGTGCGGATGCCGACCTTGGCGCCCTTGCCCACCAGCGCCCGTGACCAGATGGTGGTGACCATGATGCTCACGGCGAAGCCGTCATCGGCCATCACGATCGTCGGCCCGGACACGCTGGTGGGTGTCGTGGTCGGAGATGTGGTTGCACTAGAGGTAGCCGACGGGTCCGACGATGCCGGCGGAAACTCGCTGGTCGAGTGATCCTCGATCGTCGAGGTGGGCAGCGTTGACAGTGTCGGAGCGCCCGATGAGGTTGATGTGCCAGATGAGGAAGGCGGCACGTCCGACGACGTCGTGGTCCGGTCGGTCGCGGGCGCGGCCGATGCTTGGACGGAGGCGACCGCGGCTGGGTTCGGCTCGGCGCTCCCGGCGACCTGTTCGCAGGCCGAGACCACGATCCCCAGCGTGACCAGCACGGCCAGCCAGGTGAAGAACCTCCGATGAGCAGTCAACGCACGTCGCCCCGTTTCTGGCTCCCGCCCGGCGGGGCCATGCGGTCCCGCAACCGCAGCGCTCGGGTCGAACCTGGAGCAAACGGTACGTCAGCACGGCCTATCCCGGTGTCGGAGTTGCCGAACAAAGTTGTCGTCGCGGTGTGGCTGACTGAGTTGTTGTCGCGCTCGCCGTCTCGCCGGACGAAGTGGGCGGTCGAAGATGCGATGGCCCGGGTCCGTAACACCCGCAACGTAGGATCGGCGTTCGTGGAACTGCCGTTGGCCGGGATCGCCGGACTGCACGTCGAGGCTTGTGCGTGCCGCCAGAGTCGAGTGCGCGCCTCCAGGCTCGCGCCGCCCGCAGGCAGCGGACGCACTGATGGGCGTCCTGCTGGAAGAGATCGGCCTCGTCGCCCTGTTCATCGTGATCGGCGGCTGCTTCAACGCGGCGGAGATCTCGATGATCTCGCTGCGGGAGAGCCAGGTCCGTCAACTCGCCGCCAACCACGGGGCCCGGGGCCGACGCCTGGAGCGGCTGGTCTCCGATCCGAACCGGTTCCTGGCCGCTGTGCAGATCGGCGTCACCGTGGCCACCATGCTGTCGTCCGCATTCGGTGCGGCGACGGTCTCCGAGCGGGTGGCGGAATGGCTGGTCAGCCGGGGAATGGAAGAGTCGGTGGCGACCCCGGTTGCGTTGATCGGGGTCACCCTGATCATCTCGTTCTTCTCTCTGGTCCTGGGTGAGTTGACCCCCAAACGCCTTGCGCTGCAACGCCGCGAGTCCATCGCCCTGTTCGCGTCCGGCCCTTTGTCGGTGCTGGCCCGGCTGTTCCGGCCGGTCGTCTGGTTGCTGGGCCGGTCCACCGATGTGATGGTCCGGCTGCTCGGCGGAAATCCGAATGCCACCGGTGACGAGATCACCGCCGAGGAACTGCAGTCGCTGGTGGCGGCCCACGAATCCCTCACCTCCGTCGAGCGGCGGATGATCGCCGACGTGTTCGACGCGGAGGACACCCACGTCAGGGCGGTCATGGTGCCGCGCCCCGAGGTGGACTTCCTTTCGGCCTCGTTGACCATCTCGCGCGCTGCCCGGCTGGCGCTGGCCCACCCACACTCCCGGTTTCCGGTGATCGGTCGGGACGCCGACGAGGTGTTGGGCGTTGTGCACATCCGGGACCTGTTGGTGCCCAACCACGCCCTCGGCCGGGCGGCGACGGTGGCCGACGTCGCGACGCCGGTGGCGGTCGTTCCCGGGACGAAGGGCGTTCTCGATGCCCTGCACGAGATGCGGGGCGCGGGTCAGCACCTGGCCGTGGTGGTGGACGAGTACGGCGGAACCGACGGGATCGTGACGCTCGAGGACCTGGTCGAAGAGATCGTCGGGGAGATGACCTCGGACAAGCCAAGCGACCGGGACGGCGTCCGCCCGGCCGCCAAGGCCGGCGAGGTCGACGGCCTGCTGAACCTGGACGACTTCTCCGACGCCACCGGCCTGGAGCTACCGCCCGGGCCGTACAACACCGCGGCCGGTTACCTGATGGCCCGACTGGGCAAGCTCCCGGCCGAGGGTGACACGGTGGTGGTGCACGGTCGCACGCTGACCGTGGCGTCGATGGACTCGCGGCGGGTGGCCCGGATCAAAGTGGGCTCCGTGGTGTCCATTCCTCCGGTCGACGCGACGGCACAGACCGTCGCCGGACAATGAAAGGATCGGGGCATGGTTTCCGCTGCCACCGATCCGACTTCCGCTTCCACCGAGCCGGCCGGGGACACGCCGACGAGGCGCCCCCGGGTGTTGTCCGGCATCCAGCCGACCGCTGACTCGTTCCACGTCGGGAACTACCTCGGGGCCCTGCGCCAGTGGGTGGACCTGCAGGCGAGCCACGAGACGTTCTACTCGATCGTCGATCTGCACGCGATCACGATGGAACACGACCCGGCGCTGCTGCGCCAGCGGACCCGCATCGCAGCGGCCCAGCTGCTCGCGCTCGGCATCGACCCGGAGCGGTCGACCCTGTTCGTGCAATCCCAGGTGCCCGCGCACACCCAGCTGTCGTGGGTGCTGGAGTGCCTGACCGGCTTCGGCGAGGCCGGGCGGATGACCCAGTTCAAGGACAAGTCCGCCAAGGGTGGGCTGACCAGCGTCGGCCTGTTCACCTACCCGATCCTGCAGGCGGCCGACATCCTGGCCTACCAGGCCGATGCGGTGCCGGTCGGCGAAGATCAGCGCCAGCATCTCGAGTTGACTCGAAACTTGGCCCAACGCTTCAATTCTCGGTTCGGCGAGACGCTCACGGTACCCGAGCCGTACATCCTCAAGACCACGGCCAAGATCTACGATCTGTCCGAGCCATCGGCCAAGATGAGCAAGTCGTCGCCCGGCGGATCGCTGGATCTGTTGGCCGACGTCAAGTCGTCGGTGAAGAAGATCAAATCGGCCGTCACCGATACCGAGCGGGAGATCCGATACGACGAGGAGAACAAGCCCGGCGTCTCGAATCTGTTGTCACTGCTCTCCGTATTCACCGGAACCCCGATCGCCGATCTGGAAACCTCCTATGTCGGCAAGGGTTACGGCGATCTCAAGGGTGATCTGGCCGGCGTCTGGACGGACTTCGTGACTCCGCTGCAGATCGAGGTGGCCCGCTACCTCGGCGACCCGGCCGAACTGGACCGGGTGCTGGCCGCCGGGGCCGTGCGGGCGTCAGCTGTTGCCGCACAAACGGTGGCCCGGGTTTACGACCGGGTGGGCTTCCTGTCCTGACCGGTTCACGCCGGTCGTGTGCTTGAATCCGCACTGGTCCGGGCATAGTCCGGTTGGACCGAAGTGGGGCCAGCCGACCGCGTCACCGCTTCGAACCAGCCGGAGAACAGGACAGCACGCTCGCCGATCGGGGAGGCACTCTTGGCCACCGCAGTGGATCTCAAAAAGCGTGATCCCGAGAAGGGCGCTGACTCGGCATCCGCGTCGAGCCCGAGCATGGGCAGACGGATCAAGGCAATCGGCCTCCGGCTGAAGTCCCGCAAGTCGGTGCAGCACTGGATGCGCGCGTTCCAGCGTTACGGCGAACGGTTGGGTAGCCAGTTCGCCGGCGCGATCACCTATTTCTCTTTCCTGTCTTTGGTGCCGATCACCATGGTGGCCTTCTCGGTGGCCGGGTTCGTGCTGGCCAACCAGCCGGATCTGTTGCAGAGCCTCGAAGACGCCATTGCCAAGGAGCTTCCCAGCGGCGCCGGCGGGATGTCCGAGACCATCAACAAGGTCATCGAGTCCGCGATCAACGCCCGCTTCACCGTCGGCCTGGTCGGCTTGGTGATCGCCCTCTACTCGGGCATCGGGTGGATGGGCAACGTGCGCAGCGCCATCCAGGCCCAATGGCGCCCCGACTTCGACGAGGACCAGGAGGTCCGGGCGGACAGCTTCATCAAGAATTTGCTGCGCAATCTTGGGTCCCTCGCCGGTCTCGGACTGGCCATTGTGGTGTCACTAGGACTTAGTGCGGCCGGCGCGTGGGCGTCGACATCGGTGCTCAAGTGGCTGGGCTTGGACGACATCGCAATCCTGAAGCCGGTTTTCACCATCGTGCCGATCGTGATCGCGATGGCTGCCGACGTCCTGATCTTCATGTGGGTCTACACGATCCTGCCGCCACGCCATCAGAAGGGCACCCGGAGGGCGCTGGTCCGCGGTTCGATCATGGCCGCAGTGGGTTTCGAGATCTTCAAGTTCGCGTTGACCTACCTGCTCCCGAAGGTGACCAGTTCGGCGACCGGCCAGATTTTCGGATCGATCATCGGGCTGCTGTTCTTCTTCAACATCACGGCGACGATGGTGCTGATCGTCGCCGCCTGGATCTCCACCTCCGATGGTGGCCCGCAGAAACGGGACGTCGATCCGGCGGACCGGGCCGAGGTTCCGGAACCGGCCGTGGTGGTGCGCGAAGGCATCTCCCCGCCGAAGGCGGCCGGTCTGCTCAGCGTCGGCGCAATCCTGGGCTGGGGATGGTCGCGTCGACGTCGGTGATCTATCGGTGGTGCACCATCGAGGGATGAACTCGATCGAGCCGACCCTGGATCACCTGGTCTATGCCGTGCCCGACCTGGAGTCGGCGGCCGATGAATTCCGGGCCCGGACCGGGCTGGAGCCGGCAGCGGGCGGGCGGCATCTCGGCCGAGGTACCCGGAACCTCCTGGTAGGTCTCGGCCCGAGGTCCTACTTGGAAATCATCGGCCCCGACCCGGAGAACCCGGTGGTGCCGGGCGCGGCCATGCCGTTCGGATTGGACCAGTTGACCGAGCCGCGGCTGCTGACCTGGGCCATCCGCCCGCCGGACATCCGATCCGCTGCTCGTGCCGCGGCATCGGCGGGCGCTGAGCTGGGGCCGCCCATCGCGATGAGCCGACGCACGCCCACCGGGGAACTGCTCGAATGGACGTTGGCCTCGACGGTCCCGCTGCCGTTCGACGGCGTGACCCCGTTCTTGATCGATTGGGCTGAGAGCAGGCACCCGGCTGCCGATCCAGACCTGCCCTTGGCGACCCTGCTGGCATTCACCGGTACTCATCCTGACCTCGAACGAGTGCAGAATGTGCTTGCCTCACTCGAGGTGACGCTGCCACTGCAGGTCGGCCCGCCGGCGTTGCAGGCCGTGCTGCGCACACCGCGTGGGCTGATCACCCTGGCCTGAGTTTCCGCCGCTGGCGACGACAGAATTTCGTAAGATATCGTCGCGGGATGGTAATGCCTGCTTAAAGCGATCGTCGTTATCTTTGGTGAATGGACAGGAATAGCAACGGCAGGCCCGCCAGGCGCGCAATACTCGGGGCTGCCGCACTCGTCGGCGTGCTCGTGGTGGCCAGCGGCCTGTACTGGTTCCAACCCTGGAGACTCTGGACAAATACCGTCGTCAATGATCAGTTGCCCGTGCTGGCGGCCGAGATCGTTCCCGGGTCGGCGGTTTCCCTAACATCGGTATCGGTGGTGCCTTCGGCTCGGCCGACCGGATCCGGACCGCCAGCGAGCAGGTCAGGATCGCCATCGCCTTCGTCGGCCGCGCCATCGACATCCGGCCCGCGTGAGCCGTCCGCCCCGATGTCGCCGTCCGCCTCGGCCGCGACCACGTCGCCGACCACCTCATCGGCGCGCCGACCTTCCACCAGCACACAGATTCCGGTGAAGCCGTCGGTGCCACAGGCCGTCCTGCTAGCGGGTGGCAGCTTGATCTCGCACGAGCACGACACGTCGGGCACCGCCGAGTTGATCCAGTTGGCGGACGGACATCGGGTGCTGGCGTTGAAGGAACTGCACACCTCGGACGGACCGGCATTGCACGTGTGGCTCACCGACGCGCCGGTACTGGCCGGCTCGGCCGGCTGGCACGTTTTCGACGACGGCCGCCAGCTGGATCTCGGCGACCTGAAGGGCAACGTCGGGAATCAGCTGTATCGAATTCCCGACGACGCCGACCTGCAGAACTACTCAAGTGTCAGCATCTGGTGCGAACGCTTCTCCGTGTCGTTCGGGGCCGCCGAGCTAACTCCGCGATAGCGAGTCCGCATTGCCTCAGATGCGACGGAACATCAAGGCGCGCTTGACTTCCTGGATTGCCTTGGTGACCTGGATGCCGCGCGGGCAGGCGTCGGTGCAGTTGAACGTCGTCCGGCAACGCCACACGCCCTCTGAGTCGGACAGAATTTCCAGGCGCTCCTGCGAGGCCTGGTCCCGCGAGTCGAAGATGAATCGGTGGGCATTCACGATGGCGGCGGGACCGACGTAGGCGTCCTCCGACCAATACACCGGGCAGGAGGTGGTGCAGCAGGCGCACAGGATGCACTTGGTGGTGTCGTCGAAACGCTCGCGGTCGGACTGCGACTGGATCCACTCCCGGCTGGGTTCGTTGCCGTGGGTGATCATGAACGGCTTGACCGCCCGGAACGCCTCGAAGAACGGCTCCATGTCGACGATCAGATCCTTCTCGAGCGGTAGGCCCTTGATCGGCTCGACGGTGATCTCGGTGTTCTTGGCGGTCACCACGTCCTTGACCAACACCTTGCAGCCCAATCGGTTCCGTCCGTTGATCCGCATGGCGTCCGAACCGCAGATGCCGTGCGCACAGGACCGACGGAAGGTCAGCGTGCCGTCGATGTACCACTTGATGTAATGCAGCAGATTCAGGATCCGGTCGGTCGGTAGGGCCGGAATCAGATACGACTCCTTGTGCGGGGCATCGTCGATCTCGGGGTTGTACCGCTGGATGTGCACCGTGACCATGATGGCACCGTCCGGCACCGGGGGCAGCGGAGCCGGCCCCTGACCCGATGCGGCGGGCGAGTTCTCGAGGGTGATCGTCATCAGTACTTGCGCTCCATCGGCTGGTAACGGGTCATCACGACGGGCTTGTAGTCGAGGCGGATGTCAGTACCTTCTAATCCCGAACCGTTGCCCTCTGGGTCGGCCGGCATCTTGTAGGCCATGGTGTGCCGCATCCAGTTGGTGTCGTCCCGGGTCGGGTAGTCCTCGCGGGCGTGCCCGCCGCGAGACTCCTTGCGGGTCAACGCACCGACCACCATCACCTCGGCCAGGTCGAGCAGGAAGCCCAGTTCGACGGCCTCCAGCAGATCGGTGTTGTACCGCTTGCCCTTGTCGTGCACCGACACCTTGGTGTAGCGCTCCTTGAGCGCCTGCACGTCGTGCAGTGCCGTCTTCAGGGTTTCCTCGGTCCGGTACACCGCGGCATTGGCATCCATGGTGGCCTGCAACGCGATCCGGATGTCGGCGACCCGTTCGAAGCCGGTCGAGGTGAGCAAACCAGACACCATGCCGTCGACATACGCGGCCGGGGAGTGATTCTCCTCGGTGGCGTCGTGCAGGAACTCGGTCGAGTTGGCATAGGCCGCAGCGGCGATGCCGGCGCGCTTTCCGAAAACGTTGATGTCCAGGAGGGAATTGGTGCCCAGTCGATTCGACCCGTGCACGGAGACGCAGGCGCACTCGCCGGCCGCATACATGCCGGGTACCACATTCGTGTTGTCCCGCAACACTTCTCCGTACACGTTGGTCGGAATGCCGCCCATCGCATAGTGCGCGGTCGGGAAGACCGGCACCGGCTCGGTGACCGGGTCGACGCCGAGGTAGGTGCGGGCGAACTCGGTGATGTCCGGCAGTTTGGTCTCGAGAACCTCAGCGCCAAGGTGGGTGCAGTCCAGCAACACGTAGTCCTTGTGCGGCCCCGCTCCGCGACCCTCCAGGACTTCCATCACCATCGACCTGGCCACGATGTCGCGCGGGGCGAGATCCTTGATGGTCGGCGCGTACCGTTCCATGAAGCGCTCGCCGGATGCGTTCCGCAGGATCGCCCCCTCGCCGCGGGCGCCCTCGGTCAGCAGAATGCCCAGACCGGCCAGACCGGTCGGGTGGAACTGGTAGAACTCCATGTCCTCCAGAGGAAGTCCCTTGCGGAGCACGACGCCCATCCCGTCACCGGTGAGCGTGTGGGCGTTCGACGTGGTCTTGAACACCTTGCCCGCGCCACCGGTCGCGAAAACGACCGCCTTGGCGTGGAAGACGTGGATCTCGCCGGTGGCCAATTCGTAGGCAACCGCTCCGGTGCATACGGGACCATTATCGGTCTGCGTCATCATGACGTCGAGGACGTAGAACTCGTTGAAGAATTCGACGCCCTGCTTGACGCAGTTCTGGTACAGGGTCTGAAGAATCATGTGACCGGTGCGGTCGGCGGCGTAGCAGGCCCGGCGGACGGCGGCCTCGCCGTGATTGCGGGTATGGCCACCGAAGCGACGCTGGTCGATGCGACCCTCCGGCGTGCGGTTGAACGGCAGGCCCATCTTCTCCAGATCGAGCACCGCGTCGATGGCTTCCTTGCACATGATCTCGGCGGCGTCCTGGTCGACCAGGTAGTCGCCGCCCTTGACGGTGTCGAAGGTGTGCCATTCCCAGTTGTCGTCCTCGACATTGGCGAGCGCGGCGCACATTCCGCCCTGGGCTGCTCCGGTGTGGGAGCGCGTCGGGTAGAGCTTGGTCAGCACGGCCGTCCGGGCGCGCTGGGTCGATTCGATGGCGGCTCGCATCCCGGCCCCGCCGGCACCCACGATCACTACGTCATATCGGTGGAATTGCATAACGCTCCGTATCAGCCGGTCATGTTCGGATCGAAGGTGAAGATCACAAAAGTACCTACGCCCAGCGTGAGCAGGACGGACGCGGCCAGCAGCACGCTGAGCCAGAATCGGGTGCCGGGCTTGCGCGAGTAGTCGTTGATGATGGTGCGCAATCCGTTGGCCCCGTGGATCTCTGCCAGCCAGAGCATGGTCAGGTCCCAGATCTGCCAGAACGGCGACGCCCATCGTCCGGCGACGAAGCCCCAGTTGATGCGGTGCACGCCGCCGTCCAGCACGTTCATGATCAGCAGGTGACCCAGCACCAGGACGACCAGCACGATGCCGGACAGACGCATGAACAACCACGAATACATCTCGAAGTTGGACCGGCGGCCGGCGACGCGCTTCTTCGGCGCCCGCGGCGCCTCGATGCCACGAGTGGCCGGCGGATCGTAAGCGGCGGTCATGACGCGCCCCCGCGGTAGGTGGATGCAGAAGTCATGAGGCATCCCCGAACATCTTGCGGACGGTGAACTCGAGCATGAAGTAGACGGTCGGCACCATGACCACGATCCAGGTGCCGACGACGATCCAGAGCATCTGGCGCTGGTAACGCGGGCCTTTCGCCCAGAAGTCGATCAGCATGATGCGGATGCCGTTCAACGAGTGGTAGAGCACTGCGCCGACGAGACCGACCTCGAGCAGGTTGACCAACGGGTTCTTGTAGGTCGCGATCACCTTGTTGTACGAGTCCGGGCTGACCCGGACGAGCGCGGTGTCGAGCACATGTGCGAACAGGAAGAAGAAGGTCAGGACGCCGGTGATGCGATGGGCGACCCACGACCACATGCCCTCCGCGCCCTTGTAGACCGAGCCGCGGCGTGGTTTCGGGATGCCACTTCCCCCTGGACGGAGGACGGTGGATGAGGACATAGTGGGTGCGACCTCCAGGAGTGTCCGACGCGAATGTCGCTGCGTGTGCCTACCCGTTGCCCAACCGTCGACGGCGGCGTCGGGTAACAAAAGAAGATCAACGGCTTCCGCGATGCTATCCCCGGCCTCGCGCCCGGGGCGACCGGGCGCGATGTGACCCTGTTGACACACAGTGTTCACAGGTGCGGGGGTTAACCGGGGTTTGACTGTGGGCAGAACACGCCTACCGCAATCGGTGGACCGGCGATCGGGTGACGCAACCGGAGGCAACGGCCGCCAAGTGGCGGTCGAACGGAAGATTTTCGGCCGCGGACCCGTTTGGAGCACGATTCGGTTACAGAGGTCTTCCGGGTATCGCCGCTGGACCGGGCTCGATGTAGCGTCCGACCGGTAGTGCTGTCGTCGGCGTTGACGCTCGATGTGCAAGCGCGTCCTCAATCGGGGACGGGCAGGAGAGGGAAAAGGAGAACACGTGCTTCGCGCTCGTAACTTGTCACTGATTGCCGGGGTCGCGACTGCGGCGCTCGTGCTGTCTGCCTGTAGTTCCAGCAGCACCGCCACATCGTCGTCGGCCGCCACGAGCGCGGCTCCGTCCGCAGCCTCCAGTGCGATGGCTCCGGCCTCGAGTGCGATGGCTCCGGCCTCGAGTGCGATGGCTCCGGCCTCGAGTGCGATGGCTCCGGCCTCTTCCGGGGCACCGACGTCAGGCGCCGCAGCAGACCTGTTCCCGGCCATGACCGGCGATCCCTCGACGGTCAAGCTGGGCATGGCCTACGACGGACCGAAGGGTGACCATTCGTTCACGGACTCGGCCGCCCGCGGCGTCACTGCCGCCACGGCGAAAGGCGTCAAGCTGATTGCCGAGCTGGCTGCCACGGTCGGCGAGCCCGATCAGAAGAAGGTCGACCGGCTGAGCCAGCTGGTCGACCAGGGCGCCAACACCGTCATCGCGGTCGGTTTCGACTACGCCACCGCCATGGGCACCGTGGCGGCCGCCAACCCCAACGTGCACTTCGCCATCGTCGACGACGCCTCGCTGTCCGACCCGACACGCAAAGGTGGTGCGATCAAGAACGTGGCTTCTCTGACCTTTGCCACCGAGCAGAGCTCCTACCTGGTCGGCGTGGCGGCGGCCCTGAAGTCCAAGACCGGTCACGTCGGGTTCATCGGCGGCGTCAACACCCCGCTGATCCAGGGCTTCGAGGCCGGATACGACGCGGGTGCGAAGGCCACCAACCCCAGCATCAAGATCGACGACAAGTACATCACCGAGCCGCCGGACTTCAGCGGCTTCAACGCACCCGACAAGGGCCAGACGATCGCCAAGGGCATGTATGACGGTGGCGCGGATGTCATCTACGCCGCAGCCGGCGGCTCCGGCAACGGCGTGTTCAAGGCCGCCCAGGCGGCCAACAAGATGGCGATCGGCGTTGATTCGGATCAGTACCTGCTGGTCGCTCCGAGCGCCGGACAGTCCACGATCATCACCTCCGCCGTCAAGAACGTCGACGTGTCGGTCTACAACATGATCAGCTCGGTGGCCGCGAGCAAGCCGTTGACCGGCGTGCAGGTCTACGACCTCAAGAACGGCGGCGTCGGGTACTCCACGTCCGGCGGATTCATCGACGACATCAACGCAAAGCTCCTGGATGCCAAGGCGAAGATCATCGCCGGCACCATCAAGGTTCCGACCACTCTGAGCTGATCAGAGCGCGAGACCGGGGTCCGGCGACGTCGTAGCAGCATGCGACGTCGCCGGGCCTTCATTGTTTCTCGACCGCCTGATCTATCCTCTGTCGATCCCTTCCAGCCCGGGCGTGCGGCGAGAGCAGGAGCACCTGTGAGCACCTCTTCAGATGTGGCAACGATGGCGCCCCCGTTGGCCGTCCGGCTGACCGGGATCACCAAGCGGTATCCGGGTGTGGTGGCCAACTCCGACATCAACCTGAGCGTCCGCACCGCAAGCGTGCATGCGCTGGTGGGGGAGAACGGCGCCGGCAAGTCCACCTTGATGAAGACCTTGTTCGGACTGCATCAGCCGGACGAGGGCACCATCGAGATCAACGGTGAGACGAAGGTTTTCACCTCTCCGGCCGACGCCATCGGAGCCGGCATCGGGATGGTTCATCAGCACTTCATGCTGGCCGACAACCTGACGGTGTGGGAGAACATCGTGCTCGGCGCGGAACCGGTCAGCGGCGGCCGACTCAACGCGGCGAAGGCCCGGGCGCAGATCACCGACATCGGCCGGCGCTATGGGCTGGTGGTCGACCCGCGAGCACTGGTCGAGGAACTCGGCGTCGGTGCCCGGCAGCGGGTCGAGATCATCAAGGTGCTCTATCGCGGTGCCAGGATCCTGATCCTCGACGAACCCACGGCCGTGCTGGTGCCGCAGGAGGTCGACGAGCTGTTCGGAAACCTGAACGAGCTCAAGGCCGAAGGCCTGACCATCATCTTCATCTCGCACAAGCTCGACGAGGTGCGGGCGATTGCCGACGAGATCACCGTCATTCGCCGCGGAACCACGGTCGGTACCGCTGATCCGAAATCGGTGACGAACCGCCAACTGGCCGAACTCATGGTCGGCTCCGCGCTGCCCGTGCCCGAGCTGCGGGAGTCGACCGTGACGGACCGCGAAATGCTGACGCTGACCGGTGTCGGCGTCTCCGGCCCGGATGACCGTCAGCTACTGCATGACATCAGCTTGACCATCCATGCCGGTGAGGTGCTCGGTATCGCCGGGGTCGAGGGCAACGGCCAAGCCGAACTCGTGGACGCCATCATGGGGATCGAGCCGATCAGCAGTGGCACCATCACCCTTGCCGGAGCCGACATCGGTGAACTGTCCACGCTGCGCCGGCGGGAGGCCGGGATCGGCTTCATCCCCGAGGATCGCCATCGGCAAGGTCTGATGCTGCTGGCCTCCCTGTGGGAGAACCGGGCACTCGGCTTCCACACCCGTAGCCCGGTCGCCCGGGGGGTGTTCCTCAACCGGGCCGGCACGAAGGCCGACACCCGCCGGATCGTCGAGGAGTTCGACGTGCGGACGCCCGGCATCGACGTCGTTGCTGCGGCGCTGTCCGGCGGCAACCAGCAGAAACTGATCGTCGGCCGGGAGATGAGTGGAGACCCGGTCCTGCTCATCGCGGCGCACCCGACCCGCGGGGTTGACGTCGGGGCACAGGCCGCCATCTGGGAACAACTACGGCGGGCCAGGGCCTCCGGTCTCGCGGTGCTGCTCATCTCGGCGGATCTGGAGGAACTCATCGGAATGTCCGACACCCTGACCGTGATTCTGCGTGGTCGACTGGTCGGCACCTACGACCCGAAGACGGTGACTCCGGAATCGCTCGGGGTGGCCATGACCGGTGGACACGACCTGGCCGACGACGACGCCCCGGAACTCGGCGGTGAGCTCTCGTGAGGTCGATCTCGGGTCGTCGCATCCTGCTCGGCGCGGCTGCACCGGTAGGTGCCCTGATCGTGGCCGCGATCATCTCCGCGGCCATTCTGTTGCTCACCGGCCACAATCCGTCTCAGGCTTTCGGTGCCATGTTCGACGCATTCGGTAAGTCCAGGGTGCTCGTCGGCACCATCAATCAGGCTGCGTCCTATTACCTTGCCGCCGTCGCGGTGGCCATCGGCTTCAAGATGAATCTGTTCAACATCGGCGTGGACGGCCAGTACCGGCTGGCGGCGATGGCCGCGGCCTCGCTGGCTGGGGCGAGCTTCATGGACTCGCTGCCCTCGGTTCTCCGGATCGCCATGACCATCGTGGTCGCCATGGTCGTCGGGGCCCTCTGGGCCGGGATCGCGGTATGGCTCAAGGTGAGTCGAGGAGTCAGCGAGGTGATCAGCACGATCATGCTGAATGCCATCGCCACCGCGATCATCGCCTACCTGCTGAGCCCGGGTCGCCTCGCAGTGCAGCAGGGCAACAACATCGGCACCTCGCCGATCACCGAAGGGGGCATGGTGCCCACGATTCCGATCTCCGGGTCGATCACTCCCCTGTACACCTTGGCCGCGCTGGCCGTGATAGTCGGGTTCCTGTACGCATTCCTGCTGAATCGCACCGTCTACGGCTTTTCCATCAAGGCCACCGGGATGAACCTTTCGGCGGCGGTGGCCGGCGGCATCAGTGCCAAGAAGATGGCCGTGTCGGCGATGCTGATCTCCGGTGCGGTGGCCGGTCTGGTCGGCATGCCGGAGTTGCTGAACGGTCCGGCCGCGCAGTATTCGATCAACTTCCCGGCCGGCCTCGGCTTCACCGGTATCGCCATCGCGCTGCTGGGTCGCAACAATCCGGTCGGCATGATCTTCGCCGCGCTGCTGTGGTCGGCACTGGACAGCTCGTCCAACGCTCTACAGGGCGTCGGGGTGCCCAACCAGCTCGTCACGATCATGCAGGGCACGATTCTGCTGGCGGTGGTGATCGCCTACGAGATCGTCCGCCGTTACCGGGTCGCACTCGAACAGAAGGAAGTGGCGCGTGCACTCGCCGCGCCCAAGACGGCCAACGTGACCGCGGAGGTCGGGGCATGAGTGAGGTTCCGAGCCAGGGCATTGGGGTGGACGAACCGGCACCGATGATGCGGGCGGTGCGGGAGGGTCGGAAACGGGTCTCGCCGGCCGGCTGGGTGGGCCTGGCCTTCGGTGGCATCTTCGTGGTGTCGCTGGTCCGGGTGCTGACCGGCGCGACCAACCTGACGTCGGTCGGAGCAATCCAGTCGGCGATCATCGCCGCGGTTCCGATCGCGCTGGCTGGTCTGTCCGGCCTGTGGTCAGAACGTGCCGGCGTGGTCAACATCGGCCTCGAGGGCATGATGATCCTGGGCACGTTCGGGGCGGGCTGGGCCGGTTACAAGTACGGCCCCTGGGCCGGCGTGGCCTTCGGTATCTTCTGCGGGCTGCTGGGTGGGCTGCTGCTCGGGCTCGCGGCCATCACCTTCGGCGTCGATCACATCATCGCCGGTGTGGCCATCTCCATCGTCGCGCCCGGACTCACGCTCTATCTGTCTCAACTGCTGTTCGCCAATGCGCCCGGTGGTGGAGACCAACAGTCGCCCCCGGTGGCGGACGTCGCCAAGATCACCATTCCCTGGCTCTCGGATTGGCTGAACACGTTGCAGATCAAGGGCTGGTTCCTGATCTCGGATATCGCCGGCATCCTGGGTGGGATCACCACGCAGCTGTCGCTGCTCACCGTTCTGGCCGTCGTGCTGATCGCGCTGTCCGGATTCATCCTGTGGCGCACCAAGTTCGGTCTACGGCTGCGGTCCGTCGGCGAAGCGCCCTACGCCGCTGAATCTCTGGGCGTCAATGTGGTGCGCTACAAATACTTCGGAGTGCTCATCTCCGGTGCGATGTCCGGACTGGCCGGCGCGTTCCTGGTGGTGGGTCAGAACTACATCAACGGGCAGACCGGCGGTCGTGGCTTCATCGGCTTGGCCGCGCTGATCTTCGGCAACTGGCGACCGGGTGGCATGGCCGCCGGGGCCTTGCTGTTCGGATACACCGACGGCGTCCAGCTGTTCGACTCCGACGGCTCCGCCATGCACGCCTTCCTGTTGCTGGTCGCGATCTCGCTGCTGCTCGTGGCCGCGCTGCAGTACCGACGAGGCCAGCGGACCGTTGCCATCGTGGCCACCTTCATCGCCGCGCTTGCCCTGTACTGGTTCTTCAATACCGACACACTGCCGCGTCAACTGGTCACGGCGGCCCCGTACGCGATCACCCTGCTGGTGCTGGGTCTGGCCTCACAGCGGCTTCGACCGCCGGCTGCCGATGGAATGCCCTACCGAAAGGGTGAGGGATGACAACTGCTTCGGATGTGGACTGGGAAGCATTGCGAGCCATGGCCGTCGAGGCGGCCGGAGCAGCGTACTGCCCCTATTCGGGCTTGCAGGTCGGGGTGGCGGCGATCGTCGACGACGGTCGGATCATCACCGGCTGCAACGTCGAGAATGCTTCCTATGGACTGGGTCTGTGCGCCGAATGCACCATGGTCGGACAGCTGCGGCTCTCCGGCGGCGGCCGACTGGTCGCGCTGGCCTGCCGGTCGGGTGAGGGCGAGTTACTGATGCCCTGCGGCCGGTGCCGTCAGGTGATCTATGAATTCGGTGGCCAGGAGCTGTTGGTGGACACGCCTTCCGGCGTCCAGCCCATGTCCTGGGTGCTGCCCGACGCCTTCGGGCCGGAGCACCTTCCGGCATGATCAGCAGCTCGTCCGGTTCGCTTGCTGCGGTGACCATCTGGGATGGGATTGCCGAACTGGGTGCCCGGTCGGTGTCGTGGGCGGACGGCTCCATCACGGGGGTGGGGGACCCGTCGGCTGCGGCCGAGTACAGCGTCATTCCCGGTCTGGTCGATACCCATGTGCACCTGCTCGGGTACGCCGGCGGGCGTTCGAACGCCAAGGGTTTCGACACCTTCACCTGGCCGCTCGTCACCATTCGTGAGGAGCAGACGTTGCATGCGGCGGCAAATGCGCAGCGCGCCATGCGATGTGGTGTGACCACCCTGCGTGATCTCGGTGCCGACGAGTGCCAGGCCGCGGTGGCCCGCGTCTTCGACTCCGGGATGCTCGTCGGACCGCGGCTGCTGGCCTCGGGGCCGGTCGGGATGACCGCCGGACACCTGGATCTGTTCACCCCGCGCGCGGTCGTCGATCGCCCGCCGACGGCCGATTCTCCGGACGCCTGCCGGGCTCTCGTGCGGAGGTGGGCCAGGGCCGGCCTGACCGGCATCAAGACCTATACCAGCGGTGGTGTGCTCTCGATGGGCGACAAGGTGGCCTGGCGCAACCAGACTCGCGCCGAGATCGCGGCCACCGTCGACGAGGCGCATGCCCTGGGCATGCTCGTGGCCTGCCACACCCACTCGGTCGAGGGCATCCAGATCGCCATCGACGAGGGCATGGACTCGATCGAACACGGCACCGGGATGACGGTGGAGCAGGCAGAAGTCCTGGCCGCGCGCCGTATCCCGGTGGCCCCGACTCTGCTCATCAACGACATGATCGCGCGGGCCGAGGTACCGGTCAGTGCCGAGGCGCAATCCATTGCCGCGGAGCTGGTCTCGTCGCGCGACGAGTTGCTGCGGGCGGCCGCCGATGCCGGCGTCCGGTTCGTCCTCGGTACCGACGCCAACGGCTACTTCCTGGAGTTCGGCGACCAATGGCATGAGCTCGGCCGAATGGTGGAAGTGCTCGGCTATTCGCCGGCTCGCGCCTTGCAGGCGGCTACGTCGGACGCCGCAGCGGCTATCGGTCTGGGTTCTTCGGTCGGCCGGATTGCTCCCGGATTTGCCGCGGATTTCGTGGTCGTGCGCGGACGCCCGTGGGAGGACGCTTCGCTGCTGTCGGCCGACAACATCGTCGCAGTGGTCTGCCGGGGTCAGCTGGTGGCCGGGTCGTTGCCCGGCTGATCGTTGCTGGAGCCTATGCACCGGTCGCGGTGAGTACGAAAGCGGGGGCGGACCAGTAGTCGGCGAGCTTCCGGGTGTTGACGTCGGTGAAACCAGCTGCCTCGACCTGACTCCGCCATTCCTCGACCGTGTGCTCCCAGTTCGTCCGCTCCGTATCAGGGGAGAGCTGGCCGAGCAGCACCGGCATCAGAAAGCCCTGTGCCACCAGGTCTCTCGACTCGTCATACTCCCCGAGACCGCGCTCATATCTGGCCGCCAGGGAGTGAAGATGCTTCTTGCTGCCCGTCTTTTCGTCCCGGACATCGAAATCGACGACGATCAGTCGAGCAACCCTCGGGGCCAGGATCCGCAGGGCCGCTGACCGCTCGGCCGGCTCGATGGATTGCAGCGCGAAGGTCGACTGCGCGAGGTCCCAGCGTTGGTGGGCGGGCGCGGCGGCCAGGAATTCGGTCAACCCCATCTGCCAACCCGTGATCCCGACGGGCAGGCCGGTCTGTTGCAGGGTGGCGACGCAGTGCTCGAGTAATTCTCTGCCGGGTTCCACCAGATCGATCCGGCTGGGCACCGTGGCGGATTGTTGCAGAGCGGGCACCAGGGCCAGCCCGTTGCCGCAACCGATGTCGAGCAAGGCTCCGACCCCCGGGTAGGCGCCGCTCAGGGTCGCGCTGGTCCGGCGGTAGAGGTCGATGTTGCCACCGCCAGCGATGAAGGCCTCGAACGCGGCCGGTTGGTCGTACACATTGTGCTGCTTGGAGGATCGGAGGTAGGTAGACAGCGCGACGCCGAGCAGGGAGCCCTCGTCGGCGGCCTTGTCGGCCAGTTCGGCCGCATCATCAAGTTCGCCGCGCGCGGCGGCCGCCAGACTCTCGGCGTTCCACTCGATCACTTTCGGACCTGTCATCTGCCGTCCCCTGCTCGGTGTTCCGACCCGGATCGTTCTCGAAAGCCGGTACTGCAAAACTGGTCACGTCGACCGAACCCACGACGGCCGACTCAGGCCGAGGCCGACCGAACCGCGACTACCCACCGAGGATGCCAGATGACCACGAACTATCGCGGCGCCGACCTGGCGGTGACCAACGTGACGGCGTTGGTGCATGACGCCGCCGGTACCGTTCAGTTCCTAGCAGGGGCAACCATTCTGATTCGCGACGGGCTGATCCTGTCGGTGTCCAGTGCCCCGGTGCCGGACGGGGTCGAGACCCTGGACGGCCATGGGCAGGTCGCCATGCCGGGCCTGATCAACTGCCACACCCACTCGCCGATGGTGATGTTCCGTGGGGCGGCCGAGGATGTCAGCACGTCCGACTGGTTCAACAAGAAGATCTGGCCGATGGAGGTCAATCTCACCGAATCAGACGTCACGCTGGCCACCCGGCTGGCCTGCGCCGAGATGATCGCCAGCGGGACCACGACGTTCGCCGACCATTACTTCATGATGGATCGCATTGCCGATGTGGTCGACGAAACCGGGATGCGGGCGAACCTCGGCTGGACCTACTTCTCCAGCGAAGGGCCGTCCGGTTTCGATCGCGGCCTGGGGTTCGCGCTGGAACGCAATGGTTCTGCTTCGGGGCGAATCACCACCTCGCTGGCCCCGCACGGCGAATACACCGTGAACGACGATGATCTGCGGCGCACCGCACGGGCCGGTCTCGACCACGACCTGTTGGTGCACATCCACGCCGCGGAGAGTCGGATACAGACCAGGCAGAGCCGGGCGACCCGAGGCATCTCCCCGATCCGGGTGCTCTCGGATACCGGGGTGCTGGACGGCCGGACGCTGATCGCCCATGGCAAGGGGATCGTCCCCGAGGACCTGCCGCTGCTGGCGGCGGCCAGGGGACGGGTCGGCGTCGGCAGTGCACCCAAGGGCTATCTGAAGGTCGGCGAGGAGACCACACCGATCCGCGCCCTGATGTCCGCCGGCGTCGCGGTTGGCCTGGCCACCGACGGAGCGGCGTCGAACAACACGCTGGACGTCTGGGAGTCGATGATGATGACCTCGCTGGTGCAGAAGTATGTCGAACAGGATGAACGCTGGATGACGGCGCGACAGGTTCTGGGCATCGCGACGTTGGGCAGTGCCGCCGCCGTTGGCTTGGCCGGCGTGGTCGGCTCTTTGACGCCGGGCCATCAGGCCGACATCATCCTGGTGGACCTGTCCGGTCCGCATACCCAGCCGGTCCACGACCTGGCGGCGACGCTGGTCTACAGCGCCAGATCAGCCGACATCAGCACCACGCTCGTCGCCGGCCGGGTGCTGATGCGCGACCGGCAGCTGCTGACCGTCGACCTGCAGGCGACGCTGGAGGCGCTCGCCCCGCGGCTCGTCGAACTCATCGATACCAGCCACGGCAAATCCATCCAGGACTATGGTTTCTAGCTTGCGGTGGCGTGGGGCAGCGTCGCCAGGTAGGCCTGGACCAGGGCGACCGCCGCTATTTCCAGCCGGTCCATCAAGCGGGCACCGAGCTCAGCGGTTGCCGGGCGCGGGTCGCCGAAAACCCCGGATTCGGAAAGCTTTTCCAGGCCGGTGAGCACCGCAGGGAAGGTCGGTGGATAGTCGGGGTACTCGGCGACGGCGAGTTCCATGCGAACGTGGTCGGGATCGAGTAGGAGCACCAGGGAGGTCTCGAACTCGTCCGCGTGGTACAGGCCGAGGCCGGCCGGTTTCGTGGTGCACAGCTCGCCGGCGATCTGGGCCATGCCGGGATAGTTCACCACCAGGACATCGACCCCCAGTTGCTCCTTGATCTCTCGGGCGGCCTGGCGCAGCGGCGCCTGATTGCCGAAGTCTCCGTTGACGATCACCAACCCCCGCGCTCCCTGCGATATGACCGCGGCGGCAATGTCCTTGGCAATGGCCCGCACCGTGTCGAACGAGAGCGTGATGGTCCCGGCGAAGCCTGCATTGTCCGATGTCTGGCCATACCCGATGGCCGGCAACAGGATTCCGTCGACCGCCGTGGAAATTCGTCGCGCGAGCCCGTCGGCCATGATGGTGTCGGTGGCCAGCGGCAGATGCGGACCGTGTTGTTCGAGAGCCCCGAAGGGCAGGATCGGAATGGCGCCCGCCTCGATCAGTGCGCCGAAATCCGCGGAGCTGCCCGCCGCCGCTTCGTGCACCATCAGCTCAGGGCGGCTGCGATGGCGACCCTGGACATGTTCTCGAAGCACTCTTCGCGTTCCCTGGCGCTCATGTGTTCCGCTCGGCCGAGGTGGTCGGTCACCGTCAGCAGGGTCAGTGCTTCGCCCCCCTCCGCTGCTGCCGCCGCGTACAGTGCCGCCGATTCCATCTCCACCGCAAGGGTGCCGTGGGCGACGAGTGCCACGACGGTCTCGGGGCGCGTGGCGTAGAAATGGTCCGAGGAAAAGATCGGTCCGACTCGCATGGCCAGATTCGCTTCCTTGGCCGCGCTGACCGCCGCGGACAGCAGCCCGAAAGTCGGCGCGTGACTCATCGAGACGCCGGGGATGCGGGCCGAAGCCATGGCCGAGTCGGTGTGGGCCGCAGACGCGGCGATGACGTCGCCAAGATGTAGGGCCTCCTGCATCCCACCGGCGGTGCCGACCCGGATGATGCGGCGGACACCGAAGAATCGGTACAGCTCGGTGGCATAGATGGTGATGGACGGGCAGCCCATCCCCGAGGCCAGCACCGAGATCGGCCGGCCCTGGAAAGTGCCGGTGTAGCCGAGGATTCCGCGTACCTCGTTGACCAGGCGAGGGGATTCGAACAGCGTCTCGGCAATCAGTTTGGCGCGCCGTGGGTCTCCTGGCATGAGTACGGCGGGAGCGAAATCGCCGGGCTCGGCGTCGATGTGCGGAGTGGCCACTGGTGCTACCTCCAAGGTGGTGAGGTTGAAGACTATCCGCCGCTCGGGCATGAGGGCAGGACCTGGGCCGCGCGCGCAGACCTGTCCGGGCGGCGGCAAGGGCTGATACTGGGTACCTCGCCCGCCTGACCACCATCAAGGAGACCCATTGCCTGCGTTTGCCGCCGTCGATGTGATTGCCGCGAAGCGGGACGGTCACGTGCTCACCGAAGCCCAGATCGACTGGATCATCGGTGCCTATACCCGCGGTGACATCGCCGAGGAGCAGATGTCGGCCCTGCTGATGGCGATCCTGCTCAACGGCATGACGTTTGCCGAGACCTCCAAATGGACCGCGGCGATGATCGACTCCGGTATCCGACTGGACCTGTCGGGGGTAGGTCGGCCGACGGTCGACAAGCATTCGACCGGTGGCGTCGGCGACAAGATCTCACTACCGTTGGCGCCGCTGCTCGCGGCTTGTGGAGCGGCCGTGCCACAGCTGTCAGGTCGAGGGCTCGGCCATACCGGCGGGACCCTGGACAAACTCGAATCGATCAAGGGCTGGCGGCCCACGCTCTCGACGGCCGAGATGGTCGATCGGCTCTCGTCCGTCGGGGCGGTGATCTGTGCGGCCTCCGCTGATCTCGCTCCGGCTGACCGGAAGCTCTATGCACTTCGCGACGTGACCGCGACGGTCGAGTCGATCCCGATGATTGCGGCGTCGATCATGAGCAAGAAGATCGCCGAGGGTACCGAGGCCCTCGTTCTGGACGTCAAGGTCGGTACCGGTGCCTTCATGAAGTCGGTCGACCGTGCGGCGGAACTTGCCCGGACGATGGTCGAGCTGGGTGCTGCGCACGGGGTTCGGACCTCGGCATTGCTCACCGACATGTCATCGCCGCTCGGGATCGCGGTCGGCAACGCGCTGGAGGTCGCCGAAGCAGTCGAGGTGCTGGCCGGTGGCGGGCCGCCCGATGTGGTCGAGCTGACCCTGGCCCTGGCGCGCGAAATGGTGACGCTGGTCGGCTTGGACGTCGACCCGGCGGACGTACTGGCCTCCGGCGGCGCGATGGATTCGTGGCGAGCGATGATCACGGCGCAGGGCGGCGATCCCGACGCTCCCTTGCCCCTCGCCCGCGAACGACAACTCGTGGCCGCTCCGATCGATGGGTTGGTGACCAGGGTGGATGCCCTGGCTGTCGGCGTCGCTTCTTGGCGGCTGGGCGCCGGGCGCGCTCGCAAGGAGGACGCGGTGCAGGCGGGAGCCGGGATCCGATGTCTCGCCAGGCCTGGCGATGCGGTCGTTACCGGCCAAGCCCTCTTCGAACTCCACACCGATACGCCGGAACGGTTCGCCCATGCGATGGCCGACCTTGCCGGTGCGGTCGACATCGAACCACCGGGCTCGTCGTTCGTCCGGGCGGATTTGATCATCGACGTCATCCGAAGCTGATCGTTCCGCTGACCCTGACGTCGCTCTGTGCGCCGCTCACGCCCCCGTCCTGCTACCGCGATCGGCCTTGCTAGCGAAGCGCGCTGCGCAGGTATTGCCGCACGGACAACGGAACAAAGATCACCAGCAGGATGACCACCCAGATCAACGTGTAGGCGACCGGATTCTGCAGCGACCAGACCTTCGGCACCACCAGGGACGGGGCGGTGTTGCCGAACAGATTCCGGCAGGCCTGGGTGATCGACGAGACCGGATTCCAATCCGCAATGGTCTTGAGTACCGGCGGGAAGCCTTGCGTGGGCACGAAGGTGTTGGCGATGAACGTGAGCGGGAAGATAACGATGAAGCTGGCGTTGTTGAAGACCTCCGGCGTCCGCACCAGTAGTCCGATCAGGGCCATCACCCACGAAATCGCGAACGCGAACAACAGCAGCAACAGGTAGGCGCCCAACGCCTCGAAGAAGGATGAATGGATGCGCCAACCCACGATGAGGCCGGTGATCGACATGACCACCACCGAGACGATGTTCAACCCCACGTCGGCGACGGTCCGTCCGACCAACACCGCCGAACGGGTCATCGGCAACGAGCGGAACCGGTCGACGAGGCCCTTCTGCAGGTCGTCGGCCAGGCTCGACCCCGTGACCGTGCTGCCGAAGATCACCGTCTGGACGAAAATGCCGGGAAGCAGGAACTCCGCGTAGCTGATGCCCGCGATCGGAATCGCACTGCCGAACACGTACACGAACAGCAGCACGAACATGATCGGGGAGAGGGTCGCGAAGACGATGAGGTCTGGCACCCGCTTGACCTTGATGAGGTTTCGCTTGGTGATGGTGATGCTGTCGGAGATGCTCTCGGCCATCGTGCTCATCGGGACGCCTCCTGCTTCTTTTTCTTCTTTTCGTCGGCCCTGAGTTCTGCCTCGGCGCCGTGTCCGGTGAGGGTGAGAAAGACGTCGTCCAGGTCGGGTCTGCGCAGACCGACGTCGACGAGTTCGATTCCGCTGCCCTGCCAGCGGTCCAGCGCGGTGGCCAGATCGTCGGCGCCGCCGGCCACCGGAACGCTGACCGTCCTGGTCTGTTCGTCGATCGTCGGGTTGTCGATCGCCAGCGGTCTCAGCAGCTCGGCCATCGCCGGCAGCGCCCCGGCCTCTGCAACCGTGAAGACCAGGCGCTGACCACCCACCTGCGCCTTGAGCTGGTCGCCGGTACCCCTCGCGATCACTTTGCCGTGGTCGATCACCACCATGTCGTTGGCCAGTCGATCGGCTTCTTCCAGGTATTGGGTGGTGAGCAGGATCGTGGTGCCGTCACTGACCAGATCAGCGATGAACTCCCACATACCCTGTCGGCTGCGGGGGTCCAGCCCGGTGGTCGGTTCGTCCAGGAAGAGGATTCGTGGCCGCGCGATCAGCGACGCGGCGATGTCCAGCCGACGACGCATGCCGCCGGAATAGGTCTTCGCGGGTCGTTTGGCCGCGTCCATCAGATCGAAGCGTTCCAGGAGTGCTTCGGCCCTGACCCGCGATTCCTTCTTGCCGAGGTGGTAGAGCCGACCGACCATCTCCAGGTTCTCGAAGCCGGTCAGGTACTCGTCGACCGCCGCGTACTGGCCGGTCAGGCCGATGATGGCTCTGATCTCCGCACCCTGCGTGGCGACGTCGAGGCCGGCCACTTCGGCATGGCCGCCGTCAGCCCCCAGCAACGTCGTCAGGATTCGGACGACGGTGGTCTTGCCGGCACCATTGGGCCCGAGGAGGCCCAGCACCGTCCCTTCCGGCACGGACAGATCGACTCCGTCCAGCGCCGTCGTCTCGCCGAACTTCTTGACCAGCCCATGCACCACGATGAGGTCTGCCATGGCACCAGACACTAAACGACGGCACCGACAGTCAACTCAGGGTTTTCCCCTCGGGTTACGTCGGGGGAGGAGTTTCCCGGCGCTTCGCCTCCCGGTCAGCCCGCCCGGGTAACGTCGGCTGATGCCCACCTCGACCCAAAGCACGCCCTCGGTTATTGCGTCTCCGCCCGCCGAGGTCGACTCGTCCGCTCCTGCTGCCCTGACCGCCGAAACCATCCGATCTGCTCCCAAGGTCCTGCTCCATGACCACCTGGACGGTGGGGTGCGTCCGGTGACGTTGATCGAACTGTCCGAACTGCACGGATATGGCGATCTGCCGAGTCACGATCCGGTCGAGCTGGCCCGCTGGTTCTCCGAGTCTGCCTATTCCGGCTCCTTGGAGCGCTATCTGGAGACGTTCACGCACACGGTCGGCGTCATGCAGACGCGCGACGCGTTGATCCGGGTCGCGTCCGAGTGCGTGCAGGATCTGGCGGCCGACGGGGTCGTCTACGCAGAAGTCCGCTTCGCCCCGGAACTGCACGTCATGGCCGGCCTGGACCTGGATGAGGTGGTGCAGGCGGTGCTGGACGGCTTTGCGGCGGGCACTGTCGCGGCCAGAGAGGCCGGCTTCAGGATCAGGGTCCGCGCTCTGCTCACCGCGATGAGGCACGCGGCCCGGTCGCGGGAAATCGCCGACCTGGCCGTCAAATACCGGGATCATGAAGTCGCCGGGTTCGACATCGCCGGTGCCGAGGCCGGCTTTCCGCCCACCCGTCATCTCGACGCCTTCGAATACCTGCGTCGGGAAAATGCGCATTTCACCATTCACGCGGGTGAGGCATTCGGGCTCCCATCGATCTGGGAAGCGTTGCAGTGGTGCGGAGCTGACCGGCTGGGCCACGGAGTGCGGATCGTCGACGACATCTCGCTGGCGTTCGATGGGACGGCGCAGCTGGGCCTGCTGGCCGCCTACGTCCGGGACAAGAGAATTCCGCTGGAAATGGCACCGACGTCGAATGTGCAGACCGGTGCGGCCGAATCCATCGCCAAACATCCGATCGGCATTCTCAAGGATCTCGGGTTTCGCGTCACCGTGAACACCGACAACCGGCTGATGAGCGGATGCTCCATGACCAGCGAGATGATAGGCCTGGTCGAAGCTTTCGGCTACGACTGGACAGATCTCCGGTGGTTCACCATCAACGCCATGAAATCGGCCTTCCTGCCCTTCGACGAGCGCCTGGCCCTCATCGAGAACGTCATCAAACCCGGCTACGCCCCCCTCCTCGCCCCCTGAACGGGTCAGGCGGGCTCGCCGTCCCAGTCGAGGGTCGAGGCGAAGGTGTCGACCAGGATCGACCAGGCGGCGACTTCGTCGTCGAACGGCGGGGCCGGGGCCATCCGGTCGGGGTCGGGCTTGATGATGGCGCTGGTCAGACTGGCCAGCGGGCTCGCGCTGGACAGCGCGTCCGCCGTCTCGTCATCCTTGCGTGCCGCGGCGGCGTCGGTCAGTAGTTCGACGGCAAGCTCCAGCTGCCGGCGGTTGACCGAGCCCGGACCGCCCCGCAACTCATCCGCGAGACCGTCGAGCACGTAGGTGTTCTCGGGTCCGGCCACGACCACGGCGTCGCCGCCATCGATGGCTTCCCGGATCTCCGGCCACACGGCCAGTGATGCCAGCTTGTGGTCCGCGCCGGCGTCGGTGAGGTAGTTCTCCAGCTTTTCGTCGGTGGAGAAGATCTGGATCCGGTTGGCCTTCGAGAGGAAAACCGGCTCGTCGTCGAGGTAGCAGCGCAAGGTCCAACCGCTGCGGCCACCCACGGTGATCTCGATGCAATCGATGCCGATCTCGTCCCAGAACTCGAGCTCGGGGTCGCGCTCGCCCTCCTCGAGTTCCGCGACGATGTCTTCCTCTTCCTCCTCGACCAGGATGGCGTTGGTCGCGACGGCCTCGGCTTCGGCCGTCTCGAGCGCTGTCGGGTCAACGTCGGGCGTCACCACCAAAGCGTCCAGCGCCTCGACAACCTCGTCCCATCGTTGCGCGACCACGGCGCCGATCCCGTTCCACAGCTTCTCGCCCTGCCGGCCGGTGAACGCCTGCTCGCCGGCCGAGAGCAGCGAGAATCCATCGGCGGCACCCAGCACGTCCTCGACGACCGCGATGTCGCATACGTCGGCCAGCGAGTGCAGGATCGCTACGGTGTCGGCCAGTTCGGCCAGGGTCCAGATGTCAGGCGTTTCGGCGACCAGCTCCGGTACGCCGATGATGTCGAAGCGATGGTCGTCGTCCGGCAGCAGCTCGTCGGTCATCGCCTCCGAGAATGCGTCCCACTCGGGATGGTCGATCAGGTCGTGTTCGTCGTTGGTGCGGATGAACGCGGCCAGGTGCGCGGGCGTGGGAAACACGTAGAGGTCGTCGCCGTGGCCGAGGAAGGCCTCCCATTCGTCGCCGTCCTCGCGCCAGCGCGGGGCCCACAGCGTGAGTCCGTTACCGGCCGTCAGACCGAGTTGAATGGGGAGGATTTCGGCTGCCACTGGGTGGTCCTTTCACAACTGGGATCGACCTGCCGGGTCAGCCTATCGGTCGGAGCCGGGTTCGCCTGCAGGGACGAAGTTGGCCCCGTTTGGGACCAAAGTGACGGAAATCGACAACTTCGTCCTTGCCTGCGAAGTTGACCCATGCCGGAGGGGGCGGCCAGGGTCAGAGGGCGTGGACGGCGGCTTCCAGGACGTCGAGACCCTCGGCGAGCAGGTCCTCGCCGATGACCAGGGGCGGGAGGAGCCGGATCACGTTGCCGTAGGTGCCGCAGGTGAGGATGACGACACCCTGGGCATGGCAGGACTTGGCCACGGCGGCGGCCGCTGCCGGATCGGGCTCCAGCGAGCCGGCGACGGTGAACTCGAGGGCCAGCATCCCGCCGCGGCCACGCACGTCGCCGATGCGGCGGGTCTGGTCGGCCAACGCCTGCATCCGCGGCACGACCAGCGCCTCGATCCGCCGGGCGGCGGCGTTGAGGTCGAGCTCCGCCATGGTTTCGATGGCGGCCAGGGCCGCCGCACAGGCGATCGGATTGCCGCCGTACGTACCGCCGAGTCCGCCGGGATGCACCGCGTCCATGATTTCGGCCCGGCCGGTCACTGCGGCCAGCGGGAGGCCACCCGCGATACCCTTGGCCGTGGTGATCAGGTCGGGCACCACGCCTTCGTGGTCGGAGGCGAACCAGGACCCGGTCCGGCAGAATCCCGACTGGATCTCGTCGGCGATGAACACCACGCCGTTCTGGGTGCACCACTCGGACAGAGCCGGCAGGAAACCGTCCGCGGGGACGATGAAGCCGCCTTCACCCTGGATCGGTTCGATCAGTACGGCGGCGACGTCGTCAGCGCCGATCTGCTTTTCGATCATCGAGATCGCCCGCGCAGCAGCATCTTTACCGGTCATGCCGGCGACATCGCGGAACGGGTAGGACATCGGCATTCGGTAGACCTCGCCGGCGAAGGGCCCGAAGCCCTTTTTGTACGGCATGGCCTTGGCGGTCAGAGCCATGGTCAGGTTGGTGCGGCCGTGATAGGCGTGGTCGAAGGCCACCACCGCCGTCCGACGAGTGGCCACCCTGGCGATCTTCACCGCGTTTTCCACGGCTTCCGAGCCGGAGTTGAACAACGCGGTCCGCTTCGCGTGCCCGCCGGGCGTCAACGCGTTCAACTTCTCCGCCACGGCGACGTAGTCCTCGTACGGGGTAACCATGAAGCAGGTATGGGTGAAGTGCTCGACCGCATCCCGGACGGCCTCGACCACCCGGGGGGCGGCGTTGCCGACGGAGGTGACGGCGATGCCGGACCCGAGGTCGATCAACGAGTTGCCGTCGATGTCGACGATCACCCCGCCGCCGGCGTCGGCGGTGTAGACCGGCAGCGTCGAGGCCACCCCGGCCGCCACCGCAGACTGGCGTCGAGCATGCAGGGCAACCGATTTGGGGCCAGGAATGGCGGTCACCAACCGGCGTTCCTGGGCGAGGTCGGTACGCACAAAAGTGGTCATCGGGTTACTCCGCCGAACCGATGGCGGACATGACGTGCTTGATCCGGGTGTAGTCCTCGAGGCCGTACATGGAGAGGTCCTTGCCGTAGCCGGAGTGCCCGAAGCCGCCGTGCGGCATCTCGGCCACGAGTGGAATGTGGGTGTTGATCCAGACGCAGCCGAAGTTCAGCGCACGGGACATCCGCATCGCCCGGCCGTGGTCCGCGGTCCAGACCGATGACGCCAGACCGTATTTGGTCCCGTTGGCGTAGGCCAGCGCCTCCCGTTCGTCACTGAACCGCTGCACCGTGATGACCGGCCCGAAGATCTCGTTCTGCACCGCCTCGTCCTGCTGGCTCAGGCCGGACACCACGGTGGGCTCGTAGAAGTAGCCGGCACTCCCGATGCGGTGACCGCCCGCGTCGAGCGACGCGCGGTCGGGCAGTCGGTCGATGAAACCGCCCACGTGGGCTAGTTGGTTGGCGTTGTTGATCGGACCGTAGAGGGCGTCGGTGTTGGACGGGGGGCCGGTGACGGTGTTCTTCGCCTGCTCCGTCAGCGCGGCCACGAAATCGTCGTGTGCCCCGGGCGACACCATCACCCTGGTGGCCGCCGTGCAATCCTGGCCGCCGTTGAAGTAGCCCGCCACGGCGATCGCCTCTGCCGCGGCAGCGATGTCGGCGTCGTCGAAAACGATGACAGGTGCTTTCCCGCCGAGTTCGAGATGGACCCGCTTCACCTCTGCGGCCGCTGCGACGGCGACCTGGATCCCGGCCCGAATGCTCCCGGTGATCGCGACCATCGCCGGCGTCGGGTGGGAGACCAGCGCGGCCCCCGTCGAGCGGTCGCCGGTGACCACGTTGAGCACACCCGGCGGGAGGAATTCCGCGGCCAACTCGGCGAGCAGCAAGGTGGATGCCGGCGTCGTGTCGCTGGGCTTGAGCACGATGGTGTTTCCCGCGGCCAGCGCGGGACCGATCTTCCAGATGGCCATCATCAGCGGGTAGTTCCACGGCGTCACCTGCCCAACGACGCCGATGGGTTCGCGCCGCACGAATGAGGTGTGGCCGGCCAGGTATTCACCGGCCGAACGACCCTCCAGCACACGGGCCGCACCGGCAAAGAATCGCAGCTGATCGACAGCCGGGGGGAGCTCTTCAGATGCAGTCAGTCCCAAGGGTTTTCCAGTGTTCTCGCTTTCCACCGCGACGAACTCGTCGGCCCGCGCCTCGAGCGCATCGGCGATCTTCAGCAATGCGCGCTGCCGCTCGGACGGTGTGCTGCCACCCCAGGATTCGAAGGCCGTCGATGCCGCCGAGTACGCGGCATCCAGGTCGGGTGCCCCGGAAACCGGCGCCGTCGCGTAGGCATCGCCGGTGGAGGGGTTGATCACCTCGCTGGTCGCGCCGTCGGCCGCGTCGACGAACTCGCCGTTGATGAAGTTGCGCAACACGCGCAGTTCAGAACTCATGTGCTCCCTCTCTCGGGCTGCGCCGGACCTCATCGTCCGCCACGGGTCTGCCTGTCACAGCATTCACTGCGAGCCAGGTCACGCGCCAGTAGGGGTGACGCGGATCGGTGCCCCAGGCATATCGAGTGGCAGGGCGGCTGCGGCTCGGACCATGATGGGGGCGAAGATGGATCGAAAAGAGCCGGCGCGAACGACGCCCGGCCGTGACCTCCAGGAGGCAGCCATGGCCGATCAGTCCCCGAAGAAGCCCGTAGTGAAGACGGACGAGTCCGCACCCGTCGAGGAAGCGGTTGAAGCACACGTCCCGGTCACCGAGGACGCCAAGTCAGCGTTCGCGGCCGCATTGGAACGGAAGAAGCAGGCCGGTCAGGCCCGCGCCGCACACCTGGACGGGCACGGCGGGGTCGGTGGCGCCACGTCGAGCCACAAAGCGACGCGCACCTTCCGGAGGAAGTCCGGATCGGCCTGATCGACGGGTTCATCGGAACGTGCCCCGACCGCGGGCCACACCGGCGGCGGCAGATCCAGCGCTGCGCGGCGAACACTCTTTATCGGTCTGGGAAATGGGAAATGCATTGGGACAATTCGGTCATCTAGGTGACGGTGTGCGAATCCCGGCGCTGGTTCTCACCTCTTGTGATTCGCCGGCTACGGGGTGCATTCGGATGGGTAGTTCTGCCCATTGCTGACCTGGGGTGCTGCCCGTAGCGTCCCCGGTTGTCGGCCATCACTCATTCGGCTGTTTCGGTCCGCGGCGGCCCGGAATGGCTCGGTCGCGCTACTTCGATATGCGAAACTGGCCAACGTTCGGCTTTACTCGTCAGCTTTCCGGGGGTGTTCATGGCGCGGTTTTTCGCTGCGTACGGTGGGCCGTCCGCGGGGCACGGTCTCATTGCCGTCGCCCGATGATCCACGTCAGTTGGGGCAGCGCCACCCACGCCGGACGGACACGCCCGGTCAACGAGGATGCCCTGCTGGCCGCGCCCCCGATCTTCCTGGTCGCTGACGGGATGGGCGGACACGCCTCTGGCGGGACCGCAAGCTCGATCGTCGTCGAAGAGTTCCGCGCGCCGGCCGACTCTTCGTTCGTCACAGCCGAGTGGGTGATGGCCGCGTTCCGTCGCGCCCATGACCGCATCCGGACCGCGTTCAACGGCGGGACGACGGTCGCCGGTTTGGCTGCCGTCCAACAGAACGGCAACCCGTACTGGCTGATATTCAACGTCGGTGACTCCAGGGTGTACCACTGCGCCAATGGGCAGGTGGTGCAGATCAGCGTCGACCATTCCGTCGTACAGGAGCTGATCGACAGCGGTGAATTGTCAGCCGACAAGGCGCGAACCCATCCGCACCGACACATCATCACCAGGGCCGTCGGTTCGCCGGAAGAGATTCGTCCCGACTTCTGGCTGCTACCCGCCGTCTCCGGGGATCGTCTGATGATCTGTTCCGACGGGGTCACCAGCGAGATCGGCCCGGACGAGATCGGGCAGCTGACCCGGAGCCTCGACGGGCCGGCCCAGTCGGTTGCCGAATCCCTCCTCGAGTTGGCCCTTCGCTACGGCGGCCGGGACAACATCACCGTCGTGGTGGTCGATGTGCTCGCCGTCGAGGCCGAACCGTCGTCGACCGACTCAGAGCTGATCCCGAACCCCAGGGAGGCCATCGACAACGACCGCACCCTGCCTCGTTTTCCCACCATCACCCTGGTCGGGTCTGCCGACGCTGCCTCCTCGGGCGCGGCATGACCGGTCACTACCAATATCAGCCTGGTAGTGCCCACCTCGCTGTGGGACCTGGCTGCGGAGTGCTGACTCCGGACGCTGCTACCGCACTCCGGTTGTGGCCCTTGATCAACCGCGGTGCGCCGCTCGCCGCCCTGCTCGAGGAGGCGCTCGCCGACGGGCTCGCGCAACTGCCTGATCTGGTCCTCTTCGAGGTCGACGAGGAGGAACTGCGCGTCGTGGTCCGCGGCAAGACCGGTGTCCAGGTGCAGACGGCAGACGGCGACAGCGTCAACACCGATGGCCAAGCGGTCCGCAGCTGGACGGAACAACTTTTCACCGCGCCCAAGACGTTCGGGGCCGGCGAAGCGGCCGCGGACGGCCTGCCCTTGTCGGGCGGGGTGGTCATGGCCGCGGGGTTCCAGTGGAGGGTGTCGCAGGTGCCGGCCCGGCAGCCGGCGGAACGCCGTGATCGGCCCGCGGACGGGCGTGACCAGTTGGCGCCAGGGCCGGTGATCGAGCCGCCCGCGACGTCGGTCGAGCCGCCCGCGACGTCGGTCGAGCCGCCCGCGACGTCGGTCGAGTCTGATGCCTGGGTGCCGCCCCTGGCTCCTGAAGGCGCGCCGTCCGTCGGGACGGCGGCAGATGCGCCGGACTTGCCTCAGCTGCGGGATACCCGGATCGAGCCGATCGACGACTCCTTCGAGCACCTCTTCGAATCGACCATCATGCGAAGCGTCGAAGACGCCGCCGTGCGGGGGGCACCGGAGGAGGACGAGTCGTTCATCTCTGAAGTGCCGCGGGCGGCAGCAGATAGCCAGGTCCGCGAGATCCAGTCGGAGGAGGCCGAGCCGGCCGAGCCCGTCTCCGTGCGGCCGGGCGATCACGACGGCTCAACGATCATGGCCGGTCAGCTGGCGTCGGTGCTCGCCTCGACCGGCGACCCAGCAGGCCAGCCGCCCACTTCGACGGGCGGCCCATCGAGCCAGGCCCGCACTCCCACGTCGGCTGCGCGACTGAGCCTGGTGCTCTCGACCGGCCAGACCATCGCCCTCGATCGGAGCGTGGTTATCGGAAGACGGCCGCAGGTGGACCGGGTATCGGGTATTGCCCTGCCGCATCTCGTCACCGTTCCCAGCCCGCAGCAGGATATCTCGCGCTCGCATGTGGCGATCCGTCCGACGCCGGCCGGCTGTGTTGCGGTGGATCTGGGCTCCACCAACGGCAGCGTCATCCGGCGCGCGTCGGGCGAAACCGTGGACCTCCGGGGCGGCGCCTCGATCGATGTACAGCCCGGCGACGTCATCGATCTCGGGGACGGCATCACCGCTCAGCTGCGCGGGCCGGCATGACCCGGCCGACGGTGTCCCCCCCGGAAATCCCCGGACTTACCTTGCTGCGGCGACTCGGCGGCGGTGGGTTCGCCGACGTGTACCTGTACGAGCAGAAGGCACTCGGCCGCAATGTAGCGGTGAAGGTCCTGCGCGCCAACGCTTCCACCGAGGACGTACAACGGCAGTTCACCGCCGAGAGTCGCTTGATGGCGGCGCTGTCCGACCACATCAACATCGTCACCATCCACGATGCTGCTATCGCCTCGGATGGCCGCCCCTACCTGGTGATGGCGTATTGCCCCGGGCTCAATCTGGCCGACCGGTACAAAGCGGAACAGATCCCGGTGTCCGAGGTGCTGGCGATCGGCGTGCAACTCGCCGGAGCGGTGGAGACCGCGCACCGGCAGGGCATCCTGCACCGGGACATCAAGCCGGCCAACGTGTTGACCGCGGCCGGCGGTCGCCCTGCGCTGACCGACTTCGGCATCTCGGTGGCCATGGGGGTCCTGCACGAGGAGGAGTCGGTCGGCCTGTCGATCCCGTGGTCGCCGCCCGAGATGCTCAGTGACACACCGAGTGGCGACAGTCGCGCCGACGTCTACTCGTTGGCGGCGACCGTGTACACGTTGCTGGCCAGGCGATCTCCCTACGAACTGGCAGGGCGGTCGAACGATCAGATCGACCTGGTGACCCGGATCCAACGAGCCCAGCTGACCGAGACCGGCCGCGCGGACGTGCCCCGCACACTCGAGGTGGTGCTCGCCACCGGCCTGGCCAAGGAGCCTGCCCGCCGCTATCAGAGTGCCCTCGACCTGGCCAGGGCCCTGCAACGACTCGAGGCCGAGATGGGTTCGGCCATCACCCCTGTCGACATCTCGGCCGAAGATCCGGTGGCCACCCGGGCCGAGATCGCGCCGCAGGACGACGGCCGCACCCGCATCCGCCCGTTGCTCACCATCCACGCCCAGACGCCGGCCACCGCGCGCGTCCCGCCCGTTGTTGACCGAACCCAGATGCGCGGCACGACCGGTCCGACGGTGGGGACGGGCGAGCAGACCCAGCTGCGGGAAACCAGTGGCTCCAAAGCACATCTCGCGCCGTTCTACCTGGCGGATCCGCGCCCGCCGGCCGACACCGAGGCCAGGCCGGCGGTACCGGTGGCGGAACCCGGACTGGCGCACCGGCGGTCACACACGCCGGCGATCATCGGCACTGCCGCCGTCGTGGTGTTGGCCGTGGTGATCGCCGTGGTGATCGCGACGCGAGGGACAGCCCCCGCAGCCGGCCCCAGCCCGACCACCACGGCGCAGACCCGACCGAGCCTGGTCCAGGAAGATCTGCCGCCGGCCCCGGTCAACGTCGTCGGGAAGAAGTCAGGCGACAACATCGGCTTCAGCTGGACCAATCCCAAGCCACTCGAGGGTGACAGCTACCAGTGGCGCCGGACTGACCAGGACCAATCGGCCACGGCGTCGTGGGCGGCCAGCGCGACGACGAGTGCCACCGTCGTGGGAGCGGCCCGCGCCTGCATCGAAGTGATGACCATCCGGGCCAACTCGGCGTTGTCCGACCCCGCAACCAGCTGCTTCCCGAAGAGCTGAGATGGGCATCCAGATCGAGTTCTGTGGCGAGTGGTTCACCCCTGACCCGCAGCGCTGCTTCGACATCGGGCGGGATGGCGACCTTCAGGTCGACGACAACCCTTACCTGCACCGCCGTTTCCTGACACTGGAGCGGCTGGCGGACATGTGGTGGTTGGCGAATGTCGGAAGCCAGCTATCGGCAACGGTGTCCGATCGGACCGGCGCGTTGCAGGCCTGGCTCGCGCCCGGCGCCCGGCTCCCGATGGTCTTCTCGGACACCACCGTGCTGTTCACGGCGGGCCCGACCACCTACGAGATGACGATCATCAACGACGAGGCGTCGTTCTCGATGTCCGAGGTCGGCACTTCGGAGAACGGCGAGACCACCATCGGGCCGGTCACTCTGACGCCATCGCAGAAGTTGCTCATCATTGCGCTGGCCGAGCCGTTGCTGCGCCGGGAGGGCACCAGCATCAGCTCGATTCCTTCGTCCAAGGAGGCTGCGGCGCGGCTGGGCTGGGAACAGACCCGGTTCAACCGCAAGTTGGACAACGTCTGCGACAAACTCGATCGACGGGGCATCCGGGGGCTTCGCGGTGGTGTGGGACAACTTGCGGTCAACCGACGAGCCAGGCTCGTCGAACACGCGGTCGCCACCCGGATGGTGGTTCCAGAGGATCTGAGATTCCTGGACGGAATCGAATGAAGCGACGCCACAACGACGTTCGCCGCCCGCGCCGTGCCCTGAAGGCAGTCAAGTGATCTCATCCCCAGCGCAGTGGTCGCGCGCCCAGCGCAGCATCGCGGCCGCTGTGGCGGCCGTCATCGTCGCGGCCACGGTGGTCGCGCTTGCGGTCAGGTCGCCCGGTTACGCCCAGACCAACGTCGACCTGTCGACCAGCACGGTATGGACCACCAACAACACCGAGTCCGTGGTCGGCCGGGTCAACATGCAGATCAAGCAACTGAATTCGGCATTCAAGTCGAACCCGGACTTCGACGTATTGCAAGGCAACGATCAGGTCTTCGCGCTGGACCGGACGAAGAATCAGATCAAGACCGTCGATACCGCCACGGTGACCACCGGTGCGCAGATCAATCTCCCGAGCCGCGCCGGAGTCGCCTACGGTGCGGGCCTGCTGAGCGTCATGGCGCCGGCAACCGGAAAGTGGTGGGCGGGTACCGCGCAGGTGCTCTCCGGGCTGGACCCCGCTACCTCACCGCCGTTGCTGACGGTCAGCCCCAACGCCATCGCGGTCATCTCTACGTCCGGCAAGGCGTTCGCGGTCGCACCGGGCTCGGACAAGTTGTGGTCGCTGTCCTTCGGGCCGGATGGACTGCCCGTCGGATGGCCGAAAGACAAGAACGGCAAGGCTGTCGCCCCGGTGCCGGCCACCCTGCCCGGCGGCGCGCTGTCTGCCGTGAAGCCGGCTACGGGTCTGGTCGACGGCTTATCCGGGATCTCGCTGACGACCGTTGGTGACATCCCGGTAGTTCTGGATTCGACGGCCGGCGCCCTGTTGATCGCCGGCAAGCGCATTCCGGTCACCGACGCCACCGGTGCGGTCTTGCAACAACCAGGTCCGGCCGCCGATTCGGTAGTGGTGGCAACGGGATCCCGGCTGCTGCAGTACCCGCTGTCCGGTGGCGCACCAAAAGTGTTGTTCAGCGGCGGAAATGGACCTGCGGTGGCCCCCGTCCTATTGGACGGGTGCGTCTGGGCCGCGTGGAACGGTGCGTCCACTGTCGAGGCGTTGACCTGCGACGGTGCCGCCGCCCAATCCGTCACTCTGCCCGGCACCGGCAAGCGCGATCCGGTCTTCCGGGTGAACGAGCACGCCATCGTCCTCAACGACCGGATCTCCGGGACCATCTGGTCCTTGGATCGCAACATGACCGTCACCACGATCGACAACTGGGAGCAGGTGAAACCGGAGGATCAGAGCAACAGCGACGACAACAGCGACGGCACCAAGACGCAATCCACCGAGATCGCGGCGTCCAGAGCCGATTGCGCAAAACAAGGTCCGGAGAAGTCGACCGCGAAGAACGCCAAATATGCGGTGCGCGCCGGGCGGTCGACCGTGCTGCCCATTTTGGACTACGTCACCGCCGGGGATTGTGCCGCGGTCGCCGTCGGCAGCGTGTCGAAGTTGCCCAGTGCTGACGGCGCGGTGGACGTGGTCAACGCCGGCCAGGCCGTTCAGGTCACCGTGCCGCAGAGCGCCTCCGGACCGCTGCCGGCGCTGGTCTACACCGTGAATGACGGGATCAACCCAGCGGTCCAGGCGACGTTGTCGGTCACGGTGGTACCTGCCGGGCAGCCGGGTGACGTCAAAAAGCAACGTGAATCCTCGACCGAGGTGGAAATCAACGGGTCGGTCGGCTACAACGTGTTGCCGGACTACTACTCGACCACCGGCGACGACCTGTATCTCACCGGCGCCACGGCGACCTCCGCGGCAGACGGCGATACGGTCGACTTCACCCCGGCCGGTCAGATCACCTTCCACGACAAGGGTTCGTCGGGAACCGGTAATCACGAAGTGCTGTTCAGCATCACCGACGGCAATGTGGTGAAGGCCGGCAAGCTGACGGTGAACGTCAAGGCGGATGGGGACAGTCAGCCGATCGCCTCCGCGGTGGTCAGTCAGTCGTTGGTCAACGTCCCGGTCACGGTGAGGCCGCTGGACAGTGTGCTGTCGCCCAGTGTCGAGCCGCTGCGTTTGGTCAACGTCGCACCGAAAGGCGCAGCCGGCAAGGCGACCGCCGCGGTCAACACCACTGACGGCACCGTGATATTGCAGTCGGGCGTACCCGGCACCTACTACTTCACCTACAACGTCGTTGCGGGCGACGGGAAGTCGACCGGAGTTCTTCGGTTCGACGTCCGCTCTCCGCCGGCCCGGCCGGCACCCCCCATCGCGACCGCAGACGTGGTGTACCTGCCCGACGGTGATTCGGTGCGAGTGGATCCAACCGCGAATGATCTTGACCCCAACGGTTCTGGACTGGCCGTGGCCCAGGTGGTCGGCAACGGGGCCGGCGCGCTGACGGTCACCGATACCGCCATGCAGACGTTGCAGATCGCCCCCAAGGGTGCGCTGCGCAATGCCGTGGTGTTGCCCTACGTCGTGTCGAATGGGGTCGGTTCGGCGGCCGGGCAGATTCGGGTGGTGCCGGTCCCGGCGCTGGCCGATCCGCCACTGCCCACCGCCAATCCGATCTCGCTCACCGTGCGAGCCGGGGACGCGATCACCCTGCCCGTCTCGCGGTTCGCGAGCGATCCGCGCGGCGAGGTATTGACGCCCACCATCGTCCAGAGTGACAGCACGGCCGTGCCCGGCGTGCTCTTCGCGACGCGGACCGGGATCCGTTATCTCGCACCGACCACCGCGCCGGCTGTCCCTGTCCGGTTCAGCTACAGCGTGACCAACACCACCGGTCACACCTCGGCCGCCGCAACGGTCAGGCTGACCGTGGCCGACCGCAATCCGGCTGTGAATTCAGCTCCGAACACGCCCGCCACGGTGATCGGCCGCGTGTTCACCGGCCAGTCGGTCACCGTCACGGTGCCGCTCGACGGCATCGATCCCGACGGCGACTGGGTCACGGTCACCGGCATCAACGGGAGCGCCAAAGGCCTCGGCACCGCAGCGGTGGCCGGTTTGTCGTCCATTACCTACAGCGCACTGGCCAAGCCGGGCGTCGACACTGTGACCTACACGGTGTCCGACCCGTACGGGAAGAAAACCACCGGCTCGGTCACCATGATCGTGGTGAGTACGCCCAATGTGGTGCAACCGCCGGTAGCGCCGAACCTGGTCGCCTCGCTGCGCCCCGGCAAAGCGGTTGCCGTGCATCCGCTCCAGTCCGGTGTCACCGGCGAGAACGTCAAACTCGCCGACCCCGCTATCGATCAGGTGGCGGGGTGGCAGGCGGCCGCCGACGGCGATGCCCTGGTGATCAGCGCTCCGGGCAAAACCTCCGGCTCCGAGCCGTTCAACTACCACGTCGTGGACGACCGCGGCCTGACCGGAAGCGGCGTCATCAGCGTCACCATCTCGCCGACTGCACCGCTCGTTCCGCCGGTGGCACAGGACGTGGTGGTCACCGGCGCCATGGTCACCGACAAGGTCAACGCGCTGGTCAACGTCAGCGGCTCCATCCAGAACAACACCGGCCGCAATGCCGACCTGGTCGTCGGCCTCACCGCCCGGGAGTCGGCCACGCTTGCGGCGCCCGCGGTCATCAAGATCCCGCTGACCACCAATCGACAGGTGGTGGCCTACACGGCTACCGACGGCGAGAACCAAGTTGCCAAGGCGTTCGTGGTGGTGCCACCGAAGTCCAGCCTGGTGGCGAGTGTCCAACAGCCGCAGCAGCAGCAAAAACCACCGCCCGATCAGCCACCCACCCCGAAACCCTCAGGCCCGACCATCACGGTGAACGCCGGCGAAACCGCCACCGGGAGCATCGCCGACTATGTAGACGTGGCCGCGGGCAAGTCGGCCCAGATTCCAGCCGGATCGCCGATGTCGGCGACGCAGGGGGTCGGTCAGCGGACCAGTGCATCCACTTTCAGTTACACGGCGTCGAAAACCGGTAGTGGTAGGGATGTTCTCGGCGTGACCGCCTCAGCCGGTGGTGCCGCGACAGTTCGGGTCAGCGTTCCGATCACGATCATCCCGGCCACCCCGGTGCTGAACAGTACGAGTCTGAATGTCGAGGTGGGGACGTCGGGAACGGTGAACCTGGCCAGCCTGATCAGCCCGGCCAACTACCCCAACATGGCCTCGCTGAAATTCGGACTCACCAATCCGGGCAACGGGTTCGACGTCACCCGCAACGGCACGAGCCTGACCGTGGCGGTGGCTACGTCGGTCAGCAAGGGGGCGAGCACACGGATTCCCATCAGCGTCACGGACAGCAAGGGCACAACGGTGAGTGCGGCGGTCACGGTGACGGCGACGGGTACCACCAAACCGCTGCCGACGGTCGGGGACCAGGATCAGGTTGGCCGACCAGGTGTGGCCACCTCGTTCGCGGTGCTGAGCGGGAGCTCGGACCCCTATGGTGCCGGCCTCACCGTGCTGCCGGGTCCGAAGGTCCTGCAGGGTAAGGGAACTGCGTCGCTGTCCGGCTCGAACGTGCTGGTTACGCCGGCCGCAGGGCAGATCGGCGACCTGGTCGTGCAGTACACCGTCGGCGACGGGACCAAGGACCCATCGCGCTATGTCTCCGGCAAGCTGACCCTCACCGTGAAGGACAAGCCGCACGCGCCGGGTCAACCCACACCGGTACCGAACTCGGCGACGGCGAGCTCGGTCACCCTGACCTGGGATTGGCAGCAGAGCTGGGCCAACGGCGGCACCATGCAGCCGTTCGTGGTGAGCGCGCCGGGAATGCCGAACACCAACTGCACCGGCAACAGCTGCCAGATCGGCGATCTCACCCCCGGTCGCAGTTATGCGTTCACGGTCACGGCCACCAACGAGGACGGCTCGGTCCGCTCCACACCGTCTGCGCCCGTGACTCCTGACGCCAGACCGCCCGTCCCGGGAACTCCCGCGGTGACCCTGTCCAGCGACAAGCAATTGACGGTGACCTGGAACGTCGGGAAGGACGACAAGTCCTACAGCCCGGTCACTTCGGCCATCCTGACCCAGGTGGTCAACGGCAGTGACGGCAATCAGACTCGGATCAACACGTCGGGCGCCGGCACCAAAGCCTTCTCACAGTTGGACATCAACTCGACGTACTCGTACTACGTGACCATCACCAACAAGAAGGGGACCGTGCAATCGGCACCCAGCACGCCGCAACACCCGAACACCACCCCCGGTCCGGCGACTGCCATCTCGATGTCCTTCGCCCCCGACAGCCACACTGTCACCGCAGCCTGGACCGCACCCGCCGCCAGCGCCCAGCGCCCTGATCCGGACGGTTACGCCGTGACCTACACGATCGACGGAGCCACAAAGACGTTGGCCGCCTCCGGCGATGCCACGTCGGTGGTCATCCCGGGTGCTACCGATGGGGCGACGTACGCGGTGACGAAGATCGTGGCCCACAACAAGTTCGGTGACGGCGACGCATCCGGTCCGTCGGGCAACTCGGTGAAGCCGTTCAGCCGGCCCGGCACGGTGACCGGGGTGGCGGCTTCGGCGACCGGTGCTGATAACACGGTCACATTGGACGGCGTGCAGGGCGGAAAAACCAGTGGCCGCGACGGATCGGATTTCTATTCCACCGACGGAAACAGCTGGAAGGGCTTCACCCCTGGGGAGTCACTGACCACCGATTCCGCCGGCGGCCAACTGGCCAACGGCAAGGAATACACCTTCGCCGTGCGCGTCTGCTACCCGGACGAGAATCCCTACAGCACGGCCCAATTGTGCGGCGATTCCGGGAGCGCCAAAGCCACCCCTTACGGGCCGTTGGGTGCACCCGGCAACGTCAAGCAGACGGGCTCGACCCGAACCAGCGTGACGTACAGCTGGGACCCGCCAGTGGACAACGGACGCCCGACCATCACTACGAGATACCGCTTCGACGGTGGCAGTTGGCAGGACGGCAGCGGTTCGGCCACGCAATCCGGTCTGGCCTGCGGCACCAACCACAGCATCGACGTCCAGGGCTTCGACTCGGAGAGCCATTCCGGACAGATTGCCTCGGCGACCGGCTCGACGAGTGCGTGCCCGGCCCCGGATGCACCCTCCAAGCCGCAGCAGACGGACAATAGCCAGTCGCAGATCAGGTTCACCTGGAGCGCGCCGGCATCAAACGGCAAGGGGCCGTTGAGAACTGAATACAACATCGGAAATGGTTGGCAGGATGCCGGTACCGGCAACGCCAATGTAGTGGTCGGCAACTGGAACTGCGGAACCGACCACGACATCACCGTCCGGGCGGTTGATACCACGGGCCTGGCCGGGGCGACCAACTCCGGAACCGGATCGACTGCCGCATGCCCACCGGCGAAGACCGTTCAGGCCTACACCTTCGGCGACGCCAATGGCCACATCGGCGGCTCATCGTCGTCCACCAGGTGTCAGAACCAGGGCAAGTACGTGTGCAAGTTCATCGGCGTGCGTCTGACCGGATGGGCGCCCGGCTCGACCCACTCGTGCCAATTCGAATCCACCAATCCCGTGAGGGTGAAGGTGGACGGCTCCGGAAATGCCGATGACCAACCTGGTTGGTACAGCGGATTCAATACAGCAACCGTCACGTGTGACGGCAAGTCCGACACGGTTACCTGGTAGAGGAAAGAACATAAAAACATGACCATGACTCCTGAACACGCGCTGTGGTTCTCCGAGACGTTTTCCAAATTGGTGGGCAACGTCGGTCAGGTGGTGCTCGGCAAGCCGCGCACTATCGGCCTGGCGTTCACCTGTCTGCTGTCCGAAGGGCACATGCTGCTGGAGGATTTCCCTGGCACCGGAAAGACCTCACTGGCCAGGGCTCTCGCGGCGACGGTGCAGGGCACCACCAATCGCATCCAGTTCACCCCCGATCTGCTGCCCAGCGACGTCACCGGCGTGACGATCTACGACCAGCAGACCGGCCACTTCCAGTTCCACCAGGGCCCGATCTTCTCGTCCATCGTGCTGGCCGACGAGATCAACCGGGCGTCGCCGAAAACCCAGTCGGCGTTGCTCGAGGTGATGGAGGAATCGAAGGTCACGGTGGACGGGGTCACCCATGAGGTCGGCAACCCGTTCATGGTGATCGCCACCCAGAACCCGATCGAGCAGGCCGGCACCTACCGGCTGCCGGAGGCTCAGCTCGACCGATTCTTGATGAAGGCGTCACTGGGTTATCCCGACCACGCTTCGACGGTGCAAATTCTCGGAGCCAGCGGCACCCGCAGCCATCAGAAGACGGTCACGCCCATGATCACCAGTGCCGCCGTGGTGGACATGATCGAGCTCGCGTCGACGGTGCACGTGGATCCCTCTGTCTTGGAGTACATCTCGCATATTGCCGAGGCCACCCGCAGCGCACCGGAGACGACCCTGGGCGTGTCGGTTCGCGGTGCGCTGGCCCTGGTGCGGGCGTCGAAGACCTGGGCCGCGGCGAGCGGCCGGCATTTCGTCACGCCCGACGACGTCAAGGCCCTCGCCGAACCCGTGCTGGCCCACCGGATCCTGCTGGACGCGGAAGCCGAATTCGCGGGCAGCACCGTTGCCGACATCCTCGGCCGAGTCCTCACCGAGATCGCCCCGCCGCAACACCGCGGCTGACCCACCGGCACCTTCGCCAACGCATCATCAGGAGCAGACAGACGTGAGCCTTCTTGCCGATCGATTCGCCGGCCCTGGCGCGATACCGCCGCCAGAGCCGACGATCGAACCGCCGACCGGTCACACATCACCGGCCCCGGCATTCGGCGCTGCCGCAACCCGAACGTCTGCGCTCAGCGGTGCGTTGCGGGTGATTACGCCGATCGGCTGGACGGCGATCGGCGCCGCGGTGGTGTGCTTCGTCGTGTCCCGCTGGACGGGCTGGCAGGAACTCGCGGTGGTTTCGGTCGGGCTGGCGGCCGCCCTGCTGATGGCTTCGCTCTTCGTCATCGGACGGTCGAAATACCGCGTGCTGCTCGACCTGCGCACCCAGCGCGTGGTGGTGGGCGAGCCGGCCAGCGGGCGAATGTTGGTGTCCAGCAGTTCCAAGTCGCGCCTGCTGCCGGTGCGGATGGAGCTTCCGGTCGGCGCCGCCGTGGCGTCGATCGGAGTGCCCAGCCTGACCAAAGACGCGGTGCACGAGGAACTCTTCGTCATCCCGACAGCCCGTCGGGCGGTCATCACGGTTGGTCCGGCTCGATCGGTTCGCGGCGACGCCTTCGGCCTGCTGCGCCGGACCGTGCGGTGGACCGATCCCGAACTGCTCTATGTCCATCCCCGGACGATCCCGCTGCAAGGAGCGAATCCGGGCTTCATCCAGGATCTGGAAGGCCAGGCGACCAAGGAACTCTCGAACAACGATGTGTCCTTCCACGCCTTGCGCGGGTACGTTCCCGGTGACGATCGCCGATACATCCACTGGAAGACGACGGCCCGCACCGGCGTGCTGATGGTCCGTCAATTCGAGGAGACCAAGCGGTCGCACTTGGTGATCGCATTGTCGACCAGATCGTCCGACTATGCCGTGGACACGGAGTTCGAGGACGCGGTGTCGTGCGCGGCTTCGTTGGGCCTACAGGCCTTCAAGGAGGAGCGACCCACCTCACTGGTTCCCGGGGGGAGGGTGTTGCGCGCACCCACCGCTCGACGATTGCTCGACGGGGTCTCCGGAATCGAGTTGTCCGACGATGGAGCCGCCGTGGCCGCCGTAGCCCGGAACGCCGCTGCCGCCGTGCCCGAGGTATCGGTGGCGATCATCCTGTGTGGCAGCGGCCCGACCCCCGGTGAGCTCCGGTCGGCCGGCGCGGCCTTCCCGATCGGGGTCAGGGTGCTTCTGGTGCGGGCGGTGCAGGGGGCGCCGATCTCGATCCGGCGCATCGGCTCCACTCCGCTGGTCACCATCGGGTCACTGGCCGATCTGCCGAGAGCGCTGCGGGCGGTGCGCGCGTGACGTCGACCGCCATCCGCACCGGCGGCCCGATGACCCGTCACACCGCCACCGCGCGGCTCCGAGCGCTCGGACAGAGCTTGGCGATCGCCGCGTTGATCGTGGTGAGCTCGCTGGCATTCGCGCCCGCCTACGGTGGCTACCGATGGTTGGCCGCCGCCATCGGCGGGGCCATTCTGGGTGCGCTGATCGGTTGGGGGACAGCCGCCCTCCGGCTGCACTGGGCGTTCACAGTGCTCGGGACAGCGGTCGGTTACCTGCTCTTCGGTGCGGCGTTGGCGGCTCCTGATTCCGCCATTGCCGGCGTGTTGCCGAGTCTGGAATCGACCCGGCTGCTCAGCGTCGGTGTGGTCACCTCGTGGCAGCAGGTGTTGACCGTGGCGGTCCCGGTGGGCTCATCCGGAGCGTTGTTGGTCCCGGTTTACTTCTCCGCCCTGGTGTTATCGGTGGCCGCGACTTCGGTCATCTGCCGGACTCCTCGACCGCTGTTCGCGCTGCTGGCTCCCGCCGTGATGCTCACGGTGGCCGCGCTGTTCGGCACCACCCAATCCCACCTGCCCCTGGTCTCGGGAGGCGCGCTGGCGATCGGTGGTCTGCTCTGGGCCTCGGCAATCGGGGTCGGGGGTCCGAGCGGGGTGAAACTCGATGTGCGACGGCCCGTTTCCGGTGTGCTGGTGATCGTGGCCGCCGTGGCGGCCGTGCTGTTCGTCGGCGGGTCGGCCGCACCCACGGCGGCCCGATTCGCCTTGCGGACCGAGGTCAGCCCACCGTTTGATCCGCAGATCTACCCCAGCCCGTTGTCCGGATTCCGGAACTATGTCGGCTCCGATGCGCAGAAGGAGGTGAAACTGTTCACGGTGACCGGACTCCCGGCCGATACCAAGGTGCGGTTGGCGGCTCTGGATCAGTACGACGGGGTCGCCTTCACCGTCACCGACGACACTGGGGCATTCCGCCGGGTCGGTGACCAGATCGCCGAGAGTGCGAGCGGGGCAACGGTGTCCGGGCAGCTGACGGTGGACCGGTACCAGGGCGTATACCTGCCCGCCGTCGGGCTTCTGACCGGGATCAAATTCGGCGGAGACCGGGCGTCGACACTGACCGAAAATTTCCGGTATTCCACCGGAAGCGCTGTCGGCGTCGCGACTTCGGGGCTGCAGCAGGGTGACTCCTACCATTTTGATGCCGTCGAACCCGGCGCAACGAGCGATGCCGAACTGGCGTCTGCGCTGGTCGACAATTCGACCGGGCTGCCGGTGCCGGGCAAAATTCCCGATGCGGCCCGAACGGCGGCCACGAAGTACGCCGACTCGGCAAACGGTGCCTACGCCAAGGCAGCGGCCATGGCCAACGGGCTGAAGGCGGCCGGGCACCTCAGCCACGGCTCGAAAACCGAGACGCTACCATCAGCCTCCGGCCATGGAATCGACCGATTGACCAGGCTGCTGAACGACCCTCAGATGATCGGTGACCAGGAGCAGTTTGCACCGGCACTGTCGATGATGCTGTGGTCGCAGGGGATTCCGAACCGGGTGGTCATGGGTTTCTCCACCGGCAAGGCCGTCGGCGGCCCGATCACCGTGACGGGTGCGGATGTGACGGCCTGGGTGGAGGTTCCGTTCGCCGGCCATGGCTGGGTGGCTTTCGACCCGACACCCGACCAGACCTCGAAGGCACCGCAGCCCAACCCCAAGCAACAGGCCGCGCCCAAACCTCAAGTGGTGCAACCACCTCCGCCACCGCCACCGCCCGGACAGGCCAAGACGTCCGACGTCGACCAGAGCAAATCGGACGCCAAGAATCCGGACGACAACAACAAGAAGAAGCACGACGACCCGGCCGCGTCGGGTGTCAGCGCCTGGTGGGGCGTCGGTTTCGGCGTGGGCGGGTTGGTATTACTCGTAGGTTCGTTGATCGGGCTGGTGCTGTGGGTCAAGGCAAGGAGACGGTCCCGCCGTCGACACGCGCCGACCGGGCCGGAGCGCATTGCCGGTGGCTGGAACCAGATGCTCGACGGCGTGGTCGATTTCGGTTATCCCGTCCCATCGGGCCTGACGCGAACGGAGACGGCCGCCACCGTCGACGCGAATATCGGCGGCGGCTCGGTGTTGCTCGCGCGCCAGGCCGACGCCCGGATCTTCGGTCCGGCCGATGTCGACGATGCCGATGCCGAGCGATTCTGGGGTGAGGTGGATGCTGCCCTGCTCGGGCTGGGCTCCGGTCGGAGTTGGTGGCGCCGCGCCCGCGCCAAGCTGTCGCTGCGGTCGCTTCGTCGACGGGACCCGCAGGCATGAGATTGCGATTCACCCTGGTCCGACCGGGCGGGGATGTCATCGACATGCAGGCCACCGTGGATGCCACGGTGACGGTCGGCGAGTTGGCCTCGGCGCTGGATCGTTGCGATCCGACCCGAGGGGATCGGCCCGTCACGCCGTCGACCCGCGGTGCGCAGTTGAGCCTGCGGGTCCATCCGGGGGCACTGTCCGGCCAGCTGACGTTGCTCTCACCGATGCTGCCGCTGGCCGTCAGCGGCATCCGATCGGGTTCGATGCTGTCGATCGGTGCAGTGACCGAACAGTGGCAGAACGCCCGGCCGGAACGGCGGGTCGCGGCCGCCACCCTGACCGTGCTCACCGGACCGGATGCGGGCCGTAGCTTTCCGCTGCGGGAGGGGACCAGCTTTCTGGGTCGCGACCCTTCGTGCGAGATCCACCTGACCGATTCGCTCGTGTCCAAACGGCATGCCCGCATCACCATCGGCGACACCGCCGAGATCAACGACCTCGGTTCGGCGAACGGCTTGGTCATCGGCGGGTCGACGGTACCGAGAGCTGTTCTGCGACCCCAGGATCGGGTGATCGTCGGCGATACTGCCATCAGTATCACCCTGCACCGGACGGCGGCGGCTGCGCTAGCCGCGACCGTCGACGTCGACTTCAACCGTTCGCCGCGTCTCGACCCGACCTACCCCGGCATCGTCTTCGAGGCGCCGGAACCACCCGAGCCGCCGCGCCGATCGCAACTTCCGGTGATCGCGCTGCTCGCCCCGCTGCTGATGGGCGCCGTGCTGTACGCGTTCACCAAAAGTGCATTGTCCTTGGTCTTCATTGCCCTGTCGCCCGTGCTGATGCTGGCCACTTACTTCGACGAAAGACTGCAGAACCGACGCAATCAGCGCGAGTCGATCGCGGCCTTCACCGAGTCCGTCCGGGTGATGAAGGTCGAGATCGGCGAGGCGCTGGCCGTCGAGCAGCGGGGCCGGCTCGTCGAGGCACCATCCACCGGCCAACTGTTGGACGCAATCCATCGGCAGACAGCGTTGCTGTGGACCCGGCGCGCCGAGCACACCCGCTTTCTGACCGTACGGCTGGGTACCGGCGCGATGCCCAGTCGGCACACGGTGGAAATGCCGGCGAGGGCGAAGACCCGCGCCGAGCACTGGCGGATGCTCACCGACTTGCGATCTCAGGCCGAGGTGGTCACCGGGGTGCCGGTGGTGGCGGACCTGCGGGAGTGTGGCGCGATCGGAATCGCCGGGCCGCGCATGACGTCGGGCGGCGTCGCCCGTGGCGTGGTCATGCAGTTCGCTGCTCTGCACTCACCGGCCGACCTCTCCGTGGCGGCGCTCGCCTCCAGCGACAGTGGCCGCGAGTGGGACTGGCTGAAATGGCTGCCGCACAACAGCTCTCCCTATTCGCCGCTGCCCGGTCTGCATCTCGCCGACGAATCCGGTGCCGGTACCAGGCTGACCGCCGAAATCGAAGAACTGATCGAGCAGCGATTGGCCGCCCCAAAGGGGGCGGTCGAGCAACTGCCGGCCCTGCTGGTCGTCGTGGAGGACGATTGCCCCGTCGACCGATACCGCCTCGTCGGAATCGCCGAGAGCGGACCGGCGGCCGGGGTGCACGTGCTCTGGGTGGCAGCGGCGCAGGAGAAACTCCCGGCGGCCTGCCGCACCTACATCCGCGTCGATGCCGGGACGGGCGAGGCCGCAGCCGGTTTCGTCACGTCCGCGCTGGGTGTCGCGCCCGTGGTCTGCGAGACCGTCGACCCACCGGCCGCCATGCTGGCCGCCCGCGCCCTGGCGCCGGTCTCCGACTCCGGCGCCGGGGTGGCCGACGAATCCGATCTTCCGCGCTCCATCCCTTTCCTTACGCTCCTCGGGCCCGACCTCGCGAAAGATCCGGGCGCAGTGCTGGAACGGTGGCAGGAGTCCGAATCGGTCATCGCCCGTGGGGCGGCGCTGCCCGTTCGGCGCAAGACCACCAGCCTGCGAGCCGTGGTGGGACAGGCGGCCGGCGAGCCGCTCACTCTGGATCTGCGCTCGCAGGGGCCACATGCGCTGGTCGGCGGCACCACCGGCGCCGGCAAGAGCGAGTTCCTGCAGTCCTGGGTATTGGGCATGGCCGCCGGTTACTCGCCGGACACGCTGACCTTCCTGTTCGTGGACTACAAGGGCGGTGCCGCCTTTGCCGATTGCGTGAAGCTCCCACACACGGTCGGCCTGGTCACTGATCTCTCGCCGCACCTGGTGCGACGGGCGCTGGCCTCGCTGAACGCCGAATTGCGGTACCGGGAACACATTCTCAACGCCAAGAAGGCCAAGGACCTGTTGGACCTACAGCGCCGGGGGGATCCGGAATGCCCGCCGAGCCTGGTGATCGTGGTGGACGAGTTCGCCGCCCTGGTGCAGGAGGTTCCCGAATTCGTCGACGGCGTGGTGAACGTCGCGCAGCGCGGCAGGTCGCTGGGGCTGCACCTGATCCTGGCCACCCAGCGACCGGCGGGCGTGATCAAGGACAACCTGCGCGCCAACACCAACCTGCGGATCGCCTTGCGGATGGCCGACGAGAGCGACTCGACCGACGTGCTGGGTGTGCCGCTCGCGGCGGGCTTTTCGCCCGATATCCCCGGACGTGGGGCAGCCAAGACCGGCCCGGGCCGGATCGCCGGATTCCAGACGGGTTACGCCGGCGGCTGGTCCGAGTCCGCGGCGCCCCCTGCCCAACTGGACCTGGGGGAGTTGACCTTCGGCCCCGGACGGCTCTGGGAGGAGCCGCAGATCGTCGGCGCAGCAAGCGATACCGATCTCGGCCCGTCCGACATCGAGCGGCTGGTCCAGACGATCTCGGTGGCCGCCGGCCGCGCGGAGATCCCGTTGCCGCGCAAGCCATGGCTGCCCGATCTGGCTCCCACCTACGATTTGCAGTTCCTCGGTCAGCGACGGGACCGGGAACTGGCCCTCGGGGTTGTCGACGATCCCGATGCGCAGCAGCAGCGAACGGCGTACTTCTATCCGGACGTCGACGGAAACATGGCCATCTATGGAACCGGCGGATCGGGGAAGTCGACGCTGCTGCGCACGGTCGCGCTGGCCGCCGGAATCACGCCCCGATCCGGTCCCTGCCAGGTGTACGGCATGGATTTCGGGTCATCCGGCCTGCGGATGCTCGAATCGTTGCCACACGTCGGGGCCGTCATCTCCGGTGACGACGACGAACGCCTGACCCGGCTGATCCGTTGGCTGAAAACCGAACTCGACGAACGGGCCAATCGGTATGCGGCGGTTCGCGCCGCGACGATCACGGAATACCGCGACATCACCGGCCACCAGAGCGAACCGCGGATCCTGCTACTTGTCGACGGCTTGGCCAACTTCCGGCAACAGTACGAAAGCCACGCTGTCGCATCCATTTTCACCATCTTCAATCAACTCGCCGCCGACGGCCGACCGGTTGGTATTCATATCGTCGTGACCGCCGATCGGACGGCCTCCATCCCGAGTTCGTTGCGCGCGTCCATCCAGCGCACGGTAGTGCTGCGACTGTCTGACGAAGCGGACTACGGCTATCTGGGTGTCGCCGGCGACGCGCTCGGTGGGTCATCGTCACCCGGCCGGGGTGTGCTCGATGGGCTCGATCTGCAGGTGGCCGTGCTCGGTGGCAGCGCAAATCTTGCCGTGCAGTCGAAGTCGGTCGACGATCTGGCGCGCACGCTGCGGGCCAGGGGCGCGGCACCGGCTCCCGCCGTCGGGCGGTTGCCGAGCCGCGTGGTGTTGGCCGACCTGCCCGGCGGTTCGAGCGACGTGCCATTGGGGATCGCCGGAAACACGTTAGCGCCCATTGGATTCCAGCCGGACGGATTCTGGGTCCTGGCCGGCCCCCCCGGCTCCGGCACTCCGGATGTATTGGTGGGGCTCGCGTCGAGCCTCGCACGGGAGCGGCCCCAGACTCAGCGGGTGCTGGTTTCCGGCCGGAAATCAGCTGTCGAGTCTTCCGCTCTGTGGACGCAGATCGCCCGCACTACAGAAGATCTCGAGCGCTGCCGGCGTGCCGTAGCTAGCGGCGTCGACACTGTGCTGTTCATCGAGGACACCGCATCCCTGGCCACCGGCCCGCTCGAGCAGGACCTGATGGAACTGGTGCAGGCCATCGGAGCCAACGCCGGCGGCGTCATCGCGGAATCGGAGACCGGTAGTTGGTCGCAGTACAGCGACCTGCTCAAGATGCTCAAGGGCCAGCGCAAGGGTTTTCTCATCCAGCCCGATCAGGGCGATGGGGATGCCCTGCTCCGCACGGACCTGCCCCGCACCCAGCGCAAGGACTTCTCGACCTGCGGAGGTGTGTTGGTACTCAACGGGTCTGCGACAAAGGTCCAGTTCGTCGAGGCCAGCTGACCGGTGGCAGGGGCATGGGTAGTCCTCCCCATTGCCATGCCTCGGCAAGCTGAAATACCTTGGTTCCAGGCCCACAGGGGGCGGAACGTGACAGGCTCTGGAAAGGAGCAACACCATGGCGCTCATCGGAATGGACCCAGCGGTCGTCCGCGGCATCGGCAAGGACCTGGGAACGCAGGCCAGCAACATCCAGACGGCCATCGGCGCGATCAACGCCGCTCTGGGCAAGGCCAAGGAGAACTGGAAGGGTAAGGACTCCGAGCACTTCGAGCAGCTCTGGACCGGCCAGTACCACGCTCAGCTGAAGAAGATCCAACAGGACATCGAGGACCTGGGCAAGGCCGCCATCAAGAACGCCGGCCAGCAGGAAACCACTTCCAGCAACTACTGATCGCTTTCACAGGTCAGACAACGGGGTAGAGGGGCGGTGGTGACGATGGCATTTGTCGGAATGGATGTGCTGGCGATTCGCCAGGTCGGTAACGATCTCAAGAGGCAAGCCGACCAACTGCGCAGGATCGTCGCCACCGTCGACCGCCTGTCGGGTCGCGCCGAACACGGTTGGCGCGGACCGGATTCGCACCAGTTCACCCAGCAGTGGCGGGCGCAGTACCGGGCGATCATCGACAACCTGGCCCGTGAGGTCGACGAACTCGGCGGTAAAGCCCTGTCCAACGCGGACGACCAGGATCAGACCAGTGGCTCCTATGACGGGGGATCGGGCGGCAACGGTGGTTCTTCCACCGGTGGCCCCGGTTCCGGAACCGCAGGTCCGGATGGCAAGTCCTATGTCGAAGCGTCCGGCAGCGGCAGCCTGGGACCGCTGAACTACAACGGTGAGGCGGGCGCCGGCGCGCAGGCCGGTGCGCAAGCGTCCGGCTCGATCGATGGCAACTCCATGCAGGGCTCCGCCGATGCGAGCGCCAGAGCAGGCGCCTGGGCGTCCGGCGGCGCGAACATTGCGGCCGGTCCGTTGGCCGCCGCGGTCACCGGTACCGCCTTTGCGGGTGCGATGGCCGGTGCGGGAGCTTCCGGGAGCATCGGTCCGGACGGTGCCACCGGCCAGGCCAACGCCAGCGCGTTGGCCGGTGCCCAGGTCGGCGCCGACGGCAAGGCGTCCCTGGGTTCGGTGGGTTCGGTGTCGGGCCACGCGGGCGCCATGGCAGGCGCCACTGCCTCCGGCTCGGTGAGCGGGACCATCAACGATCATCAGGTCTCCGGCGCATTCGCCGGCGACGCGTTCGCCGGGGCGCGGGCGGACGCCAGCTACACCACCGATGTACTGGGCGTGCAGAGCACGTCAAACGTCGGCGCGATGGCCGGCATCGGTGCCAATGCCTCCGGCGATCTTGCGGTCGGCTATGACGAGGTGCACATTGGCTTCGACGCCGGAGCAGCGCTCGGGGTCGGGGTCAGCTTCGGCGGTGACCTGAGTTTCAGCCCGAAGGAAATGGTCGACGGAATCAACGACACCGCGGGCACTCTGGAGCACGCAGGTGGCGGTGTGCTACATGCGCTCGGCATCGGATAGTCCATGCGTTGGTCCAGCTACAAGGAACTGAGAGGCCGTCGAAATGACAAATGAGACAATACGTTTTCCCAGTGAGATTTTCCCGGCGCTACCCGGTGTTTCGCTGACTCTGCCCGAGTACTGGTCCGGAACTGTGGTCCCGGCCACGCTCATGGCCGCCCATCGGCAGGTCGACGAGGGTCAGTTCATCTCCAACGTCATCGTCCGTACCCAACGGCTCGGGGCTGCCGTAGACCTGGCGGGCGCCGCCAGGATCGTCGACGACGGAATCGCGGAGCTGGCCGAGGTCGAGGACATCAGCCGCACCGTGCTGGAGTCGGACGGCCGTCCGGTCTACTGCCGTGAGTTCGCGTTCCGCCACCCGCAGCTCGGCACCCTCGCGCAAGCCTGGCGGGTGATCGCGGTAGCCCATGACGGCATCCTGGATCTTTTCGAACTTGTCGGGACGATCGCTCCGGCCAGGATGGCCGATCTGGGCGAGATCCGTCAGCTGATGGATTCGGTGGAGATCCGTGATGCAGTCCCGGCGCAACAGCACTGACTTGGGTGTCCGTACGCCCGTCCGATGACGGGGTACGGGACCTGCCGCCGGTGCGGCGCTCGGCTGATGGCCGGCGCAGCACGGTGTTCCCATTGCGAGACAACGTTTGTGAGATGCGATACAACGTTTGTGGAGCATTGCGATACAACGTTTGTGGAGCACTGCGATACAACGCTTGTCGAGCAGACTCAGATGCTGCGGCCGGCGCTGTTGTCCTCACTGGCCCGTACGGTTCCGCACCGAGCCTGGACGGTCACGCTCGACGACGGTCGCCAACTGACTCTTGATCGCCCGGCCGTGTTCGGACGTGACCCAACTGCCCTGCCGGGCGAAGCTGACGTTTCCCTGCAGATCATTCCGGACGAGACCCGGACCGTGTCCAAGACGCATGTCAAACTGGAGCCGGCGGCCGGCGCGGTGCTGGTGACCGATCGTCATTCGACGAACGGAGTCGTGGTCATCACGGCGGGGGTCGCCACCAGATGCCGTGCGGGGGAGCCGATGATGGCCGGCCCCGGTTCGGTGGTGAGATTCGGGGATCGGGAGATGCAGGTGCGCCGGGGATGACCTTTGTGCTGTTCAGCCAAGCAACGATGCTGGGGGAGGTGCGGTCGCCTGGGGGTAGGCGCCCGACCATCGATCCGAGCGGCGAGCCGGTGCACGAGCAGGACGACGGCCGCACGCCGCTCCATGCGGAGCTCGGAGCGGTCTCCGCGGGCTTCGTGACCGCCCCTGACGACGCGGGCCAGACCACGTTCGGCAGTACCGGACTCGAAGTCGAGTTGACCGGCACCGACAGCCGACTGGTGCTGGTGGCGCACAGCGAGGCCGCCGGCCAGTGGGTCGGGCAGGTGCCCTACCGGTTGATCACGGATGTGCTCGTCAGAGCCAGGAAGGGACGGCGCGACCACGGCAGCGTTCGGATTCTTTTCGTCGAGCCCGCGGTCGAACCCGGCCTCGCCGGGCGGCAGTTCGTAGACCTGGTACCGACGCGGCGAACGGCGCCCGATGAGCTGGCCTGGGCCATCGTCGATCGCGCGGCCTACGACCGACACCGCTGGATCGCTCCGGAGGCGGCGGGCGAACACCAGGCCATCGAGGCCCTTCGCGGCCACGGGCCCATCGGCGAGCCGGCGTCCTACTGGATCCCGGCTCCCGCGGCGTCGACGATCGGGGGCGCGGCGGCGGTGGATACCGAGGTGATCGAGCAGACCATCCGACTTGCCCGCGAAGCGGTCGACCGATCGGCGCCGCTGGACCGATCGCCCTGGGCGCCGCCGGTGCTGCCTGTCGACCGATCGGCGCCGGTTGTCGATGTCGACCGATCGGTGCCGCCGGATCGATCGCTCCTGGTGCCCCCAGTGGAGGCGACAGAGTCCCGGGCCGCCGGTGCCCCTTTGCCGATCGACGGCATGATCATGTCCGTCCCCGGGGTCACCCCCAGAGCAGCGAGCCTGGCCGCGGACGCGCCGCTCTCATCGGCTGCGGCGGTCGTCCGGGTGCAACTCGATACCGGCGAGACACTGACTCTCGAGTCAGCGACGCTCCTCGGCCGGGACCCGGCGCCGCTCGCCGGGGAAGCCGTTGCGTTGCAACAGATCTCCGACCCGAGTTTCAGTTTCTCCAAGACTCATCTGCTCATCGCTCCGACCGGCAGCCAGATCACCGTCACCGACCGACATTCGACCAACGGAGTGCTGGTCGAACAGGCGGGACGCACCCGCGTCTGCCCGCCGGGCGTACCGCAGCCGCTCGACCTCCCGGTGACCATGATGATCGGCACCCGACGAATGAAGCTCACCCGGGGTTAGAACAGTCTCCCGTCAGAGCACGACGACGCTGCGCAGCACGTCGCCCCGGTGCATCTTCTCGAAGGCCGATTCGATGTCGGTGAGGGTGATTTCCTCGGAGACGAATTTGTCCAGCGGCAACCGGCCCTGTAGGTAGAGGTCGATCAGCACCGGGAAATCGCGGGACGGCAGGCAATCTCCGTACCAGGACGACTTCAGCGAGCCGCCCCGGCCGAAGACGTCGATCAACGGTATCTCCAGGGTCATCGTCGGATTGGGCACGCCGACCAGCACGACGGTGCCGGCGAGATCGCGGCCGTAGAACGCCTGCTTCCACGTTTCCGGTCGGCCGACCGCGTCGATGACGACGTCGGCACCGAAGCCGCCGGTCGCGGCCTGAATGGCCTCGACCACGTCCCCGGCGGAGGCGAGAATGGTGTGCGTCGCACCGAACTCTGTGGCCCAGTCCAGCTTTCGCTGATCCATATCCACCGCGATGATCTTGCCGGCGCCGGCCAACCGAGAGCCGGCGATGGCCGCGTCGCCCACGCCACCGCACCCGATCACGGCGACGCTGTCGCCGCGGGTGACCGCCCCGGTGTTGATCGCGGCGCCCAGGCCGGCCATCACACCGCAGCCGAGCAGGCCGGCGACGGTGGCCGGTGCGGCCGGGTCGACCTTGGTGCATTGCCCGGCGGCGACCAGGGTTTTCTCGATGAAGGCCCCGATCCCGAGCGCGGGCGACAGTTCGGTGCCGTCCTCCAGGGCCATCTTCTGCTTGGCGTTGTGGGTGTTGAAGCAGTACCAGGGTCGACCACGCAGACAGGCCCGGCACTCGCCGCACACCGCACGCCAGTTCAGAATCACGAAGTCCCCGGGCGCGACGTCGGAGACGCCCTCGCCGACCGCCTCGACGATCCCGGCCGCTTCGTGGCCCAGGAGGTAGGGGTAGTCGTTACCGATGCCGCCTACTTTGTAGTGCAGGTCGGTATGGCAGACGCCGCAGGCCTGAATCTTCACCACGGCCTCGCCGGGGCCGGGATCGGGAACCAGGACGGTGACCAATTCGACCGGGGCGTCCTTTGCCCGCGAAATGACGCCCTGGACCTTCTGCACCATTGCTGTTCCTCCTGCTGGTATCGGCGGCAATCGCCGCTCAAGCAGGGTAACCAGCCCGACCCGAGTGAGCCCACACGGGCCGAGCATCCGGCGAAAAACAAGACAGCCCTCGACGCCGAGCGCCAGGGGCTGCCTGTGGAGGTCAGAAATCCAGCTCAGCTCACCTGGTGCCGGCGACCTGGGTCATCTCGTCGCGGGAATGCAACTTGATGCGTTCCCGGCTGGTCGGCTCGCCGAGCGAACGCTCGTGTGCGTCCAGTCGATCCCATCCGTCGAAGTCGGTGACGGGCAACGACTTCGAGGCCAGGAGCGCGTGAACGGCACCGCGGTCGCGGACCGGGGCCTTGGTCAGTGCAGGCCCATCGGCCAGCAGGTTGGCGACCGTCTCGGCCGCGTCGGACTTTGTGTGGCCGATGAGACCCACCGGGCCGCGCTTCACCCAGCCGGTGGCGTAGATGCCGGGCAGCTGGTCGCCGTTCAGGTCGAGCACCCGGCCGGCGTCGTTGGGGAGCACGAAGTTGCGGGTGTCGAACGGCAGATCCTCGATGGCCTCCGAGCGGTAGCCGACCGCGCGGTAGACGGCCTGCACGTTCCAGGTGGTGAACTCACCGGTGCCGCGGACGTTGCCGTCGCCGGTCAGCTCCTGGTGCTCGGTGCGAAGGCCGACGACCTTGCCGTCCTCACCGATCACCTCGAGCGGGTTCTCCAGGAAGTGGATGTGGATGCGGCGGTTGAAGTTCGGGTCGGCGTCGCGGATGGCCCACTCGGACAGCACGTCGACGACCATGCGCAGGGACTTGGACTTGGCCAACGCCTCCTGCGACGCGGCGTCGAACTCCATGCCTTCCGGCTGGACGAGTACCTGCAGGTTGGGGGAGTGGTCGAGCTCGCGGAGCTCGACCGGGGTGAACTTGGCCTGCGCCGGGCCGCGTCGGGCGAACATGTGCACGTCGGTGACGGCGGAGTCCTTCAACACGGCGTGAACGTGCTCGGGGATGTCGGTGTAGAGCAGTTCGTCGCCCGTCCGGGCCAGCATCCGGGCCACGTCGAGCCCGACGTTGCCGACGCCGATGACGGCGACCGAGTGAGCGCCGGTCAGGTCCCAGGTCTTCTCACGATCCGGGTGTGAATCGTAGAAGGCGACGAAGTCCGCGGCACCGTACGAGCGGTCCAGGTCGATGCCGGGCATGGACATCGGTCGGTCACGCTCAGCGCCGGTGGCGAAGATGATCCCGTCGTAGAACTGGCGCAGTTCGTCGACCTTGAGGTCGACGCCGACATGCACATTGCCGATGAAGGAGATGCGATCCGACTCCATCACGCGGTGCAGCGCCACGATGATCTGCTTGATGCGGGGGTGGTCCGGTGCGACCCCGTAACGGATCAGGCCGTATGGTGTCGGCAGCCGATCGAAGATGTCCACTGTGACGTCCGGATCCTGCTTCGTCAGAATGTCCGCAGCGTAGATACCGGCCGGGCCGGCACCGACAACGGCGACGCGCAGGGGCACAGAAACAGTCACAGAGGTTCTCCTAGATGGGGGCAACCACTCCAGTTTACGCCAGGTGAGGGTGCCCTTCCTTGGATGGTGAGCAAGCTCGCAGCGATAGCCTCACCGCCGTGAAGCGTGCGTTCATCATCGGCGGAACCGGCCTGATCGGCTCTGCTGTCGCCCGGCACCTGGCCGCAGCCGGATGGCAGGTCGACGTGACCGGCCGCAACCCGTCCCGATTCTCCCGCGATCTGGCCGCAACCGGAGCCAGCTTCATCCGCGCCGACCATTTCGACGGAGCCGAGTTGCGAACGGCCTTCGGCGCTGGCGCCGATCTACTCGTCGACTGTGCCTGCCACACGGCCGCTGACGCCAAAATGTTGCTGCCATTGCTCTCCGGTGTCACTTCGACGGTGATGATCTCCAGCAAGGCCGTCTACATCGACGACGCCGGGCGGCACGTGAACTCGGCCCTACCGCCCCGGTTCGCCGGCCCCATCAGCGAATCCCAGCCGACCATGGCCCCCAGTGACGAGCCATACGACTCGCCCAGCGGCTATGGCGCCAACAAAGTGGCGGCCGAGCACGTGCTGCGCGATTCCGGACGCCCCGTCTCTATCCTGCGCCCGTCGAAAGTGCACGGCCGGGGGGCCGCCCGACCACGCGAATGGATCTTCGTGAAGCGCGTGCTCGATCGCCGGCCGGCCGTGTTGCTCGCCCATCGTGGCGCCGGCGCCGATCACCCGAGCGCCGCGGCCAACGTCGCGGCCCTGATCGAGACAGTCGCGGCCAAACCGGGCTCCCGAGTGCTGAACATCGCCGATCCGGATGCGCCGAGCGGACTCGAGATCGCCCGCACCGTCGCTCGACACCTCGGTCACCGCTGGCAGGAAGTGCTCCTCGAAGACACGGCCGATCCCGGGCTGGGGCGCCATCCCTGGGATGCGCGACCGCCGATCGTGCTCGACATGGCCGCGGCCACCGAGTTGGGCTACCGGCCGGTCGGCGACTATGCAACGACCGTCGCCGACGAGATCGACTGGCTGGTGAACCTGGTGGGCGGCCGCGAGGAGCTACCGGCGAACCTGGACCGGGGGTTCTTCGACTCGATGTTCGACTACGCCGCCGAAGACCGCTACCTGTCAGACCGGCCTGCCTGGAGAGCGCAGCCCTGACTAGTAGCCGCCACCGCCGGCCAGCGACACCGCGCCGGTCGGGTGCCAGACGGTTTTCATCTCCAGGAAGGCCCGGAGCCGCGCGGTGCCCGGCGCCTTGCCGAAGTTCGGGCCGGTTGGTGCGTAAACACGTTTGACGGTGCCCGCTGCTGCCCTTTCCAGCGACGTGCGCAGTTCGCCGTCCGTGCCCGTCAGGTCCAGCGCGTTCACGTCGCCGTGCGCGGCGAGATGGGGGGCGATCTCCGCGGGATCGCCGGTCAGGATGTTGACCACCCCGCCCGGAAGATCCGAGGTGGCGAGCACCTCGGCCAGTGCGACGGCTGCGAGCGGCCGATGGCGGGATGCGATGACCACCGCTGTATTTCCCGAGGTGATGATCGGCGCGATCACGCTGACCAGGCCGAGCAGGGAATCATCCTGGGGCGCAACGACAGCAACGACACCCGTTGGTTCCGGGGTGGAGAACGAGAAGAACGGCCCGGCAACGGGATTCGCGCCGCCGAAGACCGCGGCCAGCTTGTCGGTCCACCCGGCGTAATGGACCAGTCGGTCGATCGAGGCGTCGACCGCGCCGGCGGCGTCCGGCTCGCCGGCAGAATCGAGGAGTTCGACGAATTGCGCACGGCGGCCCTCGAGCATCTCGGCGATCCGATAGATCACCTGGCCCTTGTTGTAGGCCGTGGCACCGGCCCAGCCGCTGAAGGCCTTGCGGGCGGCCGCCACCGCATCACGGGCGTCCTTGCGAGATCCGCGAGCTGCGTTGGCCAGGAACGTGCCATCAGCGGCCGTCACCTGATAGGTACGGCCGGATTCCGATCGGGGGAAGGCGCCGCCGATGAACAGCTTGTAGGTCTTCGCCACGGCCAGACGTGCGTCGCCCGGCATCAAATCGTCCGTCATCAGAAGCTCCCCTCGTCGTCGGTGTTCAGATAGGCGCCCAGTCCCGACCGTCCACCCTCACGTCCGAAACCCGATTCCTTGTAACCGCCGAAGGCCGCGGTGGGGTCGAACCGGTTGAAGGTATTGGCCCACACCACGCCGGCGCGCAGTGCCGCCGCCATACCCAGGATGCGGGAACCCTTTTCGGTCCAGACCCCGGCGGACAGGCCGTACGGCGTGTTGTTTGCTTTGGCGATGGCCTCGTCCGGCGTACGGAAGGTCAATACTGACAACACCGGGCCGAAGATCTCCTCTCGGGCGATCCGCATGGACTGGGAGACGTTGGTGAAAACCGTTGGCGCGAAGAAATAACCACGATCGGGCACCGGGCACGGAGAGGTCCAGCGCTGAGCGCCCTCATCGTCTCCGGTCGCCGTCAGGGCAGTCACCCTGGCGAGCTGTTCCGCCGAGTTGATCGCGCCGATGTCGGTGTTCTTGTCCATCGGATCGCCCAGCCGCAGGGTCGAGATGCGTTCGCGCAGCTTGAAGATCACCTCTTCGGCGACCGACTCCTGCACCAGTAGGCGGGATCCGGCGCAGCATACGTGACCCTGGTTGAAGAAGATGCCGTTCACGATGCCCTCGACGGCCTGATCGATCGGCGCGTCGTCGAACACGATATTGGCGGCCTTGCCGCCGAGTTCGAGAGTGAGTTTGCGTCCGGTGCCGGCCAGCGAACTCTGAATCTGCTTGCCGACCTCGGTCGACCCGGTGAAGGCCACCTTGTCGATGCCGGGGTGATTCACCAACGCCCGCCCGATATCGCCTGCACCGGGCAGGATGTTGACCACGCCCGGCGGAAGATCCGCATCCGCCAGGATCTCCGCCAAGACCAGGATCGACAGTGGTGTGGTCTCAGCCGGTTTGATCACCACGGTGTTGCCCGCGGCCAGCGCCGGAGCGATTTTCCAGGCGGCCATCAACAGCGGAAAGTTCCACGGGATGACCTGCCCGACTACGCCGAGGGCCTTCGGGTCGGGGCCGAATCCGGCGTAGCCGAGTTTGTCGGCCCAGCCGGCGTGATAGAAGAAATGCGAAGCGGCGGTGGGGACGTCGACGTCGCGGGATTCCTTGATCGGCTTCCCGTTGTCGAGCGTCTCGACGACCGCCAGTTCCCTGGCCCGCTCGGCGATGCCGCGGGCGATGCGGAACAGGTATTTGCCGCGTTCGGCTCCCGAGAGCCGGGACCAGCTGCCGTCGAAGGCGTTTCGGGCCGTGTCGATGGCCGTGTCGACGTCGGCCGCCGACGCAGTCGAGACCACGGCCAGCGGTTCAGCAGTGCCGGGGTTCAACGTCTTGAGGTCGTCGCCTTGGCCGTCGACGAACTTGCCGCCGACGAACATCTGGTAGCGGTCTTTGATCCGCCCGATGGCTGCGGACTCCGGGGCCGGTGCGTACTCCCAATCTACGACCGCCCTGGTGCCGGGTGAGTGCGGATCCGTTGCTCTGGTTGGGTTCTGCTCGCCCACGCTAGTCCACCGTCACATAGTTGGGGCCCGAGTAGTGGCCGTCGTGCTGGCTGCGCCGCTGCATCAGGAGATCGTTGAGAAGCGAAGAAGCGCCGAATCGGAAGAGATATGGATCCAACCATTCCGGTCCGGCCACCTCGCGGACCGCGACCAGGTAGCGCAGCGCGTCCTTGGTGTTCCGGATACCGCCGGCCGGCTTGACCGCGCGGCGTTCGCCGGTCAGCGCGTGCCAGTCGTGCACCGCTTGCAGCATCACGTGGATCACCGGCAGGGTCGCGGCGGGAGCGATCTTGCCGGTCGAGGTCTTGATGAAGTCGCCGCCGGCCAGCAACGCCAGCCAGGAGGCGCGACGGACGTTGTCGTAGGTGGCCAGCTCGCCGGTTTCCAGGATTACCTTGAGCCGGGTGGCGCCGCAGGCCGCTTTGATGGCCACGATCTCGTCGAAGACCTTGCCGTAGTTGCCGGCCAGGAAGGCGCCCCGGTCGATGACCATGTCCACTTCGGTCGCACCGGAGTCGATCGCGAGTCGAGTGTCGGCCAGCTTGACCGCGAGGGAGGATCGACCGGAGGGGAAGGCGGTGGCGACCGAGGCCACCCCGACGCCGGTGCCGATCAGTTCGGCGGCGGCGATGCCGGCCATGTCCGGGTACACGCAGACCGCGGCAACCGGTGGGATGTCAGGGAATTCGGGGTCAGGGCGACGGCCCTTGGCGGCCAGCGAACGGACCTTGCCCGGGGTGTCGGAGCCCTCGAGTGTGGTCAGGTCGACCATCGAGATGGCCAGGTCGATGGCCCTGAGCTTGGCGGCGGCCTTGATCGACCTGGTGGCCAAACCGGCGGCGCGGGCCTCGACACCGACCGGGTCGACGCCGGGCAGACCGTGCAGGAAGCGCCGGATCGACGACTCGTCGGTGGTCACGTCGGCGAGTCCGGCTGACAGTGCCGGCGCCGGGGCGCGACGTTGCGTGGTAGCGGTGCTCATCTACGCGATCCTATGCGCCCGGCTCCGACCCGCTACCGTTCTGCACGAGCCGTCCCGACGAGCCTGTGAACCGCCAGCAGAAGGTGAGTGCCGCGCCATGCCACATCCCCACGAGATTCCGGCCGACCTCGATGTCGTGGTGGTGGATCACCCGCTGGCAGCCTCACGGTTGTCCACCATGCGGGACGCCAGGACGGACAATGCCACCTTCCGCGCGGCGCTGCGGGAATTGACCCTGATGCTGATCTACGAGGCCAGCCGAACCCTGGTCACCGAGAAGCTGCCGATCCACACGCCGGTGGCGCGCACCTCCGCGGTGCGACTGTCGAACCCGCCCCTGCTGGTTCCGGTGCTCCGGGCGGGGCTGGGCATGGCCGACCAGGCTCACGCGCTGATCCCGGAGGCCCAGATGGGCTTCGTCGGGCTCGCTCGCGACGAGGACACCCTGCTGCCCACGCCGTACATGGTGTCGCTGCCCGAATCGTTGGCCGGCCGGCCGGTCTACGTGCTCGACCCGATGCTGGCCACCGGCGGCTCGATGGTGCACACCATCGAGTTGTTGCAGGCCAGGGGAGCTACCGACGTCACGGCGATCTGTGCACTGGCCGCGCCGGAAGGTTTGTTCACGCTCGCGGCGGCCGGGTTGGGCGTGCGCGTGGTCACGGCCTCGGTCGACGAACGACTCAACGACTCCGGCTACATCGTCCCCGGGCTCGGCGACGCCGGCGATCGGCAGTTCGGCGCGGTCTGACCCGACGCGCCGGCCAGGCCGGCCAGCCGCACTTCCCGGGTTACAGCCCGTCGGCCACCTGCGCGGTGGCCTCGAGCCACGCCTCCCTTGACGCGGTCGACAGCGCCTCGACCCTGATCGGTCCGCCGGAGACCAGGGCCGGATCGAAGGGGACCTGGACGACGGCCCGGGTGAGCAGCCCGAAGTGATCCTGAAGCCGGGACGTCAGTGCCGGATCCGGCCGCACGCTCGGTGCGGCCAGGATGGTCACGGCGTTGGCGACCTTGTCGGAAAAGCCCTTCTCGTGCAGGCCGTCGGCCACCCACGCCGCCGACTGGGCGGTGTCTTCCCTGATCGTCGACACGATGACGATCTGGTCCGCGGCCGTGACTGCGGCATCCCAATTGGAGGCGCGCATGTTGTTGCCGGTGTCGACCACTATCATCCGATAGAACCGAGAAAGACTGTGGTGCAACGCATTGAACGCCTCTGCATCGATGGAGGCGGCCGATGCGGCGTCCTCGTCGCTGGCCAGCACATCGAACTGGGCACTGCCCTGGCTCCGGACGAAATTGTCCAGATCACCGACCCGGGCGGACCGGGCATCGGAGAACCGATCGAGCTCGCGCAACAGGTCGACCGCAGTGTTGGTGTGCCGCCCCTGATTCGCCCGCCAGCCCATCGTGCCTCTGGTCTCGTTGTTGTCCCACGCCAACGTGTAACCGCCGCGGTGGATACCGAAGGTGGCGGCCAGCAACAAGGTGGCCGTGGTCTTGTTGGCCCCGCCCTTCGGATTGATCACCACCACGGTTTTCGGGCCCGAAAGACTCCGCTGCACGGCGGCGATGGCCTGCCGGTGGGTGATCTCGGCGGCATTGGGCCCCAACGTGATCGCGCCGCCGGTCGCCTTGCGCAGGCCCGCCCGCCAGCCCAGCTGGGCCGGTCCGGCCGGCGGTGGTGGACGGGTTGCCAGCAGGTCGTCGAGGGTGGGCGGCACCCAGGACGAGGTCGGCACGAACGGCTCCGGTTCGGCGGTTGGCGGACTTGGCGGCCGGGTGCTGGTCGCCGGCGGCCCGGTGATCAAGGTCGGGCTCTTGCGCTGCGCCGACCCATCGGCGGCATGCCGCCGGCCCGACCGGGGTGCAGCGGGCTCCGGCTCATCGATCGGCGGCGGCACGGGCGCCGCCGCCTCCGGCACCGAGGCCACCACCGGGTTGCGTGCCGGTACGGGATCTGGTTCAGCTGTCGGATCGGGGTCGGGAGCTGCGCGAGGTGGCGGGCTCGGCGCGACAAGTAACGGCGGTCCCGGATTGCGTGGGGCAACGTTATTGGGTGGGGCCAGATCAGGGGTCGGCGCGACGAGCAACGGCGCCGGAGTGAGTTGATCAGCTTCCTGGCTCGGGTCACCGACGCGGGGATCGTCGGTCGTACGGAGCGCGTCAGCTGCGTCCCGTTCGCCGGCGTCCCGTTCGTCGGCGGCCCGCTGGTCAGCGGGCTGGGCTCGGACCGGCGCGGCTCCGGCCGGGTGCGTCAGGAGCGGAGTCAGCTCTTGCGGTTGCGGTTCCGCCGGCGTCGCGCGCCCGTTGGGATGCACATGCAGCCAGTACTCGGCCGGCGGCCCGATGGTGTCCACCGCGTGGGTCAGAATCGGAGCGCCGACCTGTTGGGCGTAGGGCACCGTCAGCGCGATACACGCTTCGTGAATGGTGGAGTAGGCGCCGCGGGTCACGATCCTGCCGTTGACCGTGCCCTCCTCGTGGCTGTAGGTCAGGATTTCGATCGGTAGGACGACATTGTCGAGCGACATGATTCTCCCTGGCGGACTCTGACGAGGTCGATGATCAGAATGGTCGGGTCAGGCGGTGGCAGTGGGTGATGGACCGTCGGGTCGCCAGCGGACCCGACGACCTACGGTCGGCCCGGCGTGACCCGTTTGTTCGACGCTCATCGCAAGATGGTAGGCCGACACGCAGTAAACGAACCAACACGGTGCGTCCGGCCGAACCGGGCACAGGTCCTTTTCCCGGCCAGGTCACGCCTGGAACAGCGCTGAGACTTCCGCTCGCAGCCTGCCCATTTCCACCGCGCCAGCTGCCCGGATGGGCGTCAGGTCCGCGGTGCCGGCCGGCACCGGCGTGACGATCTCCAGGTAGCACTTGAGTTTGGGTTCGGTGCCCGACGGCCGTACGAGCACCCGGATGCGATCGGTGGCCAGCCGCACCCCGTCGGTCAACGGCAGCAGATCCTCTGCGGTGACGACGGTCTCGCCGATCAAGGTGGTGGGCAGATGGGCCCGGAGCTGTCGCATCCACTCGGCGATCTGGGTCAGATCGTCCACCCGCAGGGAAACCGCGCCCGTGGTGTGCAATCCATGCGCCCTGGCCAGGTCATCGAGCGCGTCGTTGACCGTGCGGTGATCGCTCTTCAGGTCGGCCACGATGCCGCAGGCCAGGACCGCAGCCGAAATCCCGTCCTTGTCCCGAACCGCATCCGGGTCGACGGCAAGTCCGAGGGCCTCTTCATACCCGAAGACGAGGCCGGTGCCGTTGCCGTCACCGGCGCGGACGATCCATTTGAACCCGGTCAGCGTCTCGTCGTAGCGAACGCCGTGGGTTGCGGCAATCCGGCCGAGCAGTTGAGACGACACGATGGTGGTGGCGACCAACGGATCCGGATGGGCCAGCCGATCCAGGTTCGCCAGCAGTCGGTCGCCGAGCAGGGCGCCGGTTTCGTCGCCGGTGAGCATCCGCCACTGACCGTCGCGATCCGGTAGGCCGATGCTGCAGCGGTCAGCGTCGGGATCGTTGGCGATGGCCAGGTCGGCGCCGACCTCGGCGGCCAGAGCCAGGAGTTGGTCCGTGGCACCAGGTTCTTCGGGGTTCGGAAAGGAAACGGTCGGGAATTCGGGATCCGGCACCGCCTGGTCCCTGACGATGTGTACATCGGTGAAACCTGCGAGATACAGGGCCTTGACCAGGGTTTCGCCTCCGACGCCGTGCAGTGGCGTGGCAGCGATTCGGACTGTGCGATGGGTGCCGGCAGCCGCGGCGGCCGCCCTGGCCAGGTAGCGGTCAACCAGGTCTTCGGGCCAGGACTGCGGGCTTCCCGAGCTGTCAACGGAGACCGCAGGCCCTGCCGAGGCGATCGCCGTCTCGATCGCCACATCGGCTGGCCCGACGAGTTGACTGCCGCCGCGCAGATAGACCTTCAGACCGTTGTCGTTCGGCGGATTGTGCGAGGCGGTCACCTGCAGTCCGGCTACCGCCTGCAGCGCCCGCACGGCGAAGGCGGTGATCGGGGTGGGTAACGCCGACGGCGCGAGAAGGACGATGAACCCTGCTGCCGCAAGCACTTTGGCTGCGTCCATCGCGAACTCGGAAGACCGGTGACGGGCGTCGTAGCCGACGATCACGGTGCCGCCACGACCTTCCGCAGCGAGTAGGTAGGTACTGATTCCGGCCGCGGCGCGCCGCACCACCGCGAGATTCATCCCGGCCGGGCCGGCCCGCAGCGGCCCCCGCAATCCGGCGGTCCCGAACGCCAGTGGGGCACTCATTCGATCCGCCAGATCGGCCACGGCCGTGGCGGAACCGGCGATGGCGTCGGCCAGGATCGTCTGGAGTTCGGACCGGTCGGTCGGCGATGGATCGTCGGCGATCCATCGCAGTGCCGCATTCCGCAGGTCCGGGGACAGCCGTTCCGGGGTGCTCATGCTTGGGTCATGACCTCGGCGAGCAGGTTGCCCATCCGCCCGGCCGCTGCCCGGCCCTCGGCCAGGACCTCCGCGTGGTTGAGCGGCTCGCCGGTCATTCCGGCGGCCAGGTTGGTGACCAGCGAGAGCCCGAAAACCTCGACGCCGGCTTCCCGGGCCGCAATGGCCTCTAGCACGGTCGACATTCCGACCAGATCCGCGCCCATCGTCCGCAACATCCGGATCTCGGCCGGAGTCTCGAAGTGGGGTCCCGGCAACTGGGCGTACACACCCTCTTGCAGGCTCGGGTCGATCTGTGCGGCCAGTGCGCGGAGCCGGGGAGAGTAGAGGTCGGTCAGATCGATGAAATTGGCGCCGGCGATCGGGGAAACCCCGGTCAGGTTCAGGTGATCTGCGATCAGCACCGGTTGCCCCGGGAACATGCCCTGTCGCAGACCACCGGCCGCGTTGGTCAGCACGATCAGCTTTGCCCCCGCCGCCGCCGCCGTCCGGACTCCATGCGCCAGGGCCGCAACGCCCTTGCCCTCGTACAGATGAGTGCGCCCGAGAAAGACCAGAGCGCGCTTACCGCCGATCGGGATGGATCGGACGGTGCCGCCGTGTCCCTGGACGACGGGTGCGAGGAAGCCCGGAAGGTCAGCCATGGCCACCTCGGCCGTGGCCGGCCCCAGCGCATCGGCGGCCGGCGCCCAGCCCGAGCCCATCACCAGTGCAACATCGTGATGCAGTACGCCGGTGGCTCTGGCCAGTGCGGCTGCGGCCGCTTCGGCGGTGGCCCGGGTGTCGGTCGTGGCGTCCATTGACATGTCGCGGAGTTTAGAGCGTCAGCCGTTGATGTTCGGTCGGACCTACGACGGGTTGAGGCCCTGAAGCTGCGATGGGTAGACCGTTTTCCAGGTGCGCGATGGTCCGTACGCCGAAGTAACCGGCAGCGGCGGCTATCAGGGCCACCAGCAGCGCGAGCGTCGCCAACGCAGCCTTGCGCCCGGGGCTGCGCACCGGTGCGACGACCGGCAACGCGCGCAACGACGCCGAGCTGGTTTGGGCCCACGGCGGGGGTGGCAGAGGGGCAGCTATGGGAGTCGGCGGGAATGCAGCGACTACCGGAGTCTGGGGCGCCGAACCGGCCGATCGGGCCGGCGACGAAGTGGCCCACGGCGGGGGCGGCATGCTGTCGGGTTGGAGCGCAGGGGTCGCGGGCCGCTGGATCGGGTAGGGCGGCCGAAGGTGGGCAGATTGCGCGGCCGGGGCCGGTCTGGTGGGTGGTGTGCCCGAGTTCGTCGGCGCCCACGCGTGGGTCACCAGTCGTCCCGAATCGACCGCGACGCGCAGCATGGCCTGGTGAGCCGTCCCTACCGACATCCGGCCGGCCGGGTCTTTGACCAGCAGCCCGCGAATCACACCGCCGAGCCGACCGGAATCCGGATGCGGCGGCACGGCGTCCTGGACCACCGAGGTCAGCGTGGCCAGCGGCGTGCCCCGGTCGAAAGGTGGCACACCCTGGACACACGCGTACAACATGGCGCCCAGTCCCCAGGCGTCAGACTGCGCGTTGGCCGGACGCCCGGAGGCAACCTCCGGCGAGATGTAGGCCGGGGAGCCCAGCAACAGACCGGTCGCGGTGATCGACTGTTCCCCGGTGCTGCGGGCGATGCCGAAGTCAGTCAACTTGATCCGGCCGTCCGCGCAGATCAACACGTTGCCGGGCTTGACGTCGCGATGGGTGATCCCGGCCGAGTGTGCGGCCAGCAGCCCGGATGCCACGGACAGGCCGATGGTCGCGGCATCGGCGTCTGTCATCGGGCCGTCGACGGCGAGAATCTCGGCCAGCGACCGCGCGGTGAGCAGTTCCATCACGATCGCCGGGCCGTGAGGCAGGCTCAGCATGTCGTAGATGGTCACCACGTGCGGATCGGAAACGGACGCCACCGCCCTGGCTTCCCGCATGGTCCGCTGGGCCAGCTGGTCGACCTCGGAAGCCGGCATCCCCGGTGGGAAGTCCACTTCTTTGATGGCGACCGGGCGGTTCAACACCTCGTCGTGGGCGGCCCACACCCGTCCCATGGCGCCCTTGCCGACGATGTGCTGCAACCGGTAGCGGCCGCCCAGCAGCCGACCGCCATCGGGCGGGCCGCTGGTCGGGGAAGACATCACTCCAGTGTTCCAGGCTGGTGCCATGTCGACGCACGCGCTGGCTCGCACCCCAAGTGGTCGTGGATCTGGTGGAATCGGGACATGACCACATCAGCCGAGCCGGAGCAGCGGGGTGCGCGCGGACGACTGCGGGTGTACCTCGGCGCCGCTCCCGGTGTCGGCAAGACGGTGGCCATGTTGGGCGAGGGTCGTCGCCGGTTCGAGCGGGGTACGGACGTGGTAGTCGGTGTGGTCGAGGACCACGGCCGGGTGTTCACCAGGGACAGCGTTGGCGATCTTCCGGTGATAGAGCGCCGGCAGGTCGAACATCGCGGCATCACCCTGAGCGAGATGGACCTGGCTGCGGTGCTGAAACGCCGGCCCGCTGTGGTGTTGGTGGATGAACTGGCCCACACCAATGCGCCCGGGTCCCGGCACAGCAAGCGATGGCAGGACGTGCAGGACCTACTCGACGCCGGCATCGATGTGGTGACCACGGTCAACATCCAGCATCTGGAATCGCTGAACGACGTGGTGGCCGGCATCACCGGTGTCGTGCAGGCCGAGACGGTGCCCGACGAGGCGGTGCGCTCCGCTGATCAGGTCGAGTTGGTGGACATGACGCCCCAGGCACTGCGGCGTCGGATGGCCCATGGCCACATCTACCCGGCCGGGACGGTCGATGTCGCGCTGGGCAACTATTTCCGGGAGGGCAACCTGACTGCCCTGCGGGAGTTGGCGCTGCTCTGGGTGGCCGACCGGGTGGACGAGGGCCTCGAGCGATATCGGCGGGAACACGGCATCACTGGGACGTGGGCGGCTCGGGAACGGGTCGTGGTGGCGCTGACCGGCGGTCCGGAGGGCCCGCTGCTGCTACGACGTGGCGCCAGGATCGCCGGTCGGGTAACCGGACGCGATCTGGTCGCCGTCCACATCGTCCGATCGGACGGGGTGCTCGGTGCCCCGTCCGGCGAGATCGAGCGGCAGCGGTTGTTCACCGAAAGTCTCGGTGGCAGCTTTCATCTCATCGTCGGCGAAGACATCGCCGCAGCCGTACTCGACTTCACCCGCGGGGTGAATGGCACCCAGATCGTGGTGGGGGCTTCGCGGCACGGCCGATTCACCCAGCTGATCCGGGCGAGCACGTCGATGTCGATCGTCCGCGGCTCCGGTGACATCGACGTGCACGTGGTCACTCACCAGAGCATGCCGCGCACTCGTCGGGCCTTTGCCCCCCCGCGGCGGACCCGGAACGCATTGGCCTGGACGGCGGCGGTTGTCGTCCCGTTGCTGCTGGCGGTGCTGATGTTGCTGGTCAGGCCGCATCTCGGGCTCCCGACCGTGCTTTTGGTATTCCTACTGGGCGTACAGGCCACGGCGCTGATCGGCGGTGTGCTGCCGGCGACGGTCACCGCGGTCATCGCCGGTCTGCTGGCCAATCTGCTGTTCACCCCGCCGTACGGGTCGCTGACCATCGCGGAACCCCAGAATGCATTTGCCCTCCTGGTGTTCGTCGCCGTGGGAGTCACCGTGGCGACCATCGTCGATCGCTCGCGGGCAGCCGCCGAGCAGGCAGCGCGCGGCAAGGCCGAGGCGCAGTTGCTGGCGTCAGTGGCCAACACGATGGCGGTGCCCGGCAATCCGGTGCTGGCGGTGCTCGACCAGGCCCGCATCGGCTTCTCGATGAACAGCGCAGCTCTCCTGAACAGCCCGGCCGCGAATGGCGCCGAGGGTCGGGCCGAAGCCATAGTGGTTGCCGCAGTTGGTGATCCATTGGCAGCCGGTATCGATCCGGTGACCGCGGCTGAGGTGACCGTCACCGCCGGGGCGAGCGACGAATGGGTGCTCGCGCTGTTCGGTCACCCGCTGGCCGCAGCAGATCAACATCTGGCCGAAGTGATTGCTGCGCAACTAGTGTTGGCGCTGGAACGCAACAAGCTGGCCGCCCAGGCCGCGGAGACCGAGCGACTGCGACAGACTGATGTGGTGAGAACGGCGATTCTGGCTGCGGTCTCGCACGACCTGCGGACCCCGTTGGCCACCATCAAGGCCGCGGTGTCCAGCCTGCTCGACGACTCGATCAGCTGGTCCGATCAGGATCGGAGCAGCCTCCTGACGGCCACCGATGCAGCCGCCGACCAATTGGACGGCCTGTTGTCGAATCTGCTCGATCTCAGCCGACTGCAGACGGGCGTGCTCGCGCCGGTTCGCCGGCCGGTCTCGCTGGACGAAGTGGTCTATCGCGCGCTGGTCGGGCTGCCGGCCGGTCGGGTCGACGTCGACATCGCCGACGATCTACCGCTGGTGGACACCGATCGCGGCCTGCTCGAGCGGGTTGTCGCCAACGTCGTGTCCAACGCGGTGGGACATTCGCCGGCGGATGTCCCGGTCCGGATCCTGGCCGGCGAGATCCCCGGAAGGGCCATGCAGATCAGGGTGGTCGACCACGGGCCGGGGGTACCTCAAACCGATCGGGAGAAGATGTTCGCACCGTTCCAGCGACTGGGTGACGCGCCCGCCGGGTCGGGAATCGGGTTGGGGCTGGCCGTGGCGCGCGGTCTCGCGCAAGCCTTGGATGCGACGATCGAGGTGGACGACACTCCGGGCGGTGGCTTGACGATGGTGATCACGGTACCGATCGCACAGGGGTCGCCCGAGGACCGGAGGGCATCGTGGTGAGCCGGGTGCTGGTGGTCGACGACGACGAGGCCTTGGCGCGGGCCCTGGCCATCAACCTGCGCGCTCACGGTTACGACGTCACGGTGGTCCACGACGGGAGGTCCGCCCTCGACCGGGTTGCGCACTTCCACCCGGCGGTCGTCATTCTCGATCTCGGCCTGCCCGATATCGACGGAGTCGAGGTGCTGCAGGGTATTCGCGGCTGGTCGGCGATTCCGGTCATCGTCCTGTCCGCCCGTTCGACGTCGGCCGAAAAGGTCGAGGCCCTCGACGCCGGCGCAGATGACTACGTCACCAAACCGTTCGGCATGGCCGAGCTACTGGCCCGAGTCAGAGCCGCGGTTCGTCGGGGGACACCGGCTACCGGTGAAGTCGTCGAGCCTGTGGTCACGCCGGACTTCACCGTCGATCTGGACGACCACCGGGTGTTGCGGAGCGGCGAACCCGTGCGACTGACACCGACCGAATGGTCGATGCTGGAAGTGTTGGTGCGGCACTCGGGAAAGCTGGTGCCGGGCAAGCAGTTGTTGGTCGATGTCTGGGGACCCGCCTACGAAACCGAGACCCACTACCTGCGGGTCTACATGGCTCAACTGCGGCGGAAACTCGAACCGGACCCGGCCAGGCCGCGTTATCTGATCACCGAACCCGGAGTGGGCTACCGCTTTCAACCTTGACCGGCAGCAAACCCGCGGTCTGCGATGATGACAGTCGACGTGGCCGCCGTTGTGGTGGGCGCTCTGACGTTGGACCCCGGGGGAGGGCGAGCTGCACGTGGATGAAATCCTGGCGGTGGCGCTGTTCGGCTTCTGGATCTTCTGTGTGGTCGACGTCCTGTTCACTGCACCCGACCGCTGTCGCCGGCTGCCCAAGTTCGCCTGGCTGGTCATCGTGGTCTTTCTGTCCTGGCTCGGCTCGGCGATCTGGTTGATCGCTGGGCGGCCGCGGCGTGCTGTCCCCGCTGATGCGCCGTCCTACGCGAGCGCGACGCCGACCCATGAACAAATCGGCGGGTCGAATGCCGACGATGCAGAATTCCTCCGGCAGTGCCGGGCTCGCGCCGAAGAACAGCGGGCCACGTATCGGCAAAGCATGCGCGACGACCAGGCCTGAGCGGCCTGCCGTCGGGGCGCCTCGTACCCGCACGCCTGGGGCATGCGACACCCGCGCTACAGCGACCAGTCCGATCGGCTGGACGGGGCGATCATCAATCCTGGTCGAAGGCGGACAGCAGCCGATCGGCGCCGGCGGCTGCTGAGAGTTCGCCACTGGCAACAGCTCTCGTCACATCCTCCCGGATGTCCGCGATGCTCGTCGAGTTGCGCAACCGCTGATCGAGTTCGTCTCGGACCAGCGCCCAGGTGAGCTCCACCTGCTGGGCGGATCTCTTTTCGGCCAGCCCGCTCTCGCCCAGTTGATCTTGATGCCGCAGCACTGCGGACCACACCTCGCCCAACCCGTCTCCGGTCAGGCCCGAGCAGGTCAGCACCGGTGGCACCCAGTTGTCGTGGCCCCGGACGAGGCGAACCGCTCCGGCGAGATCCCGCGCGGTGATTTTGGCCTCGAGTGCATGGTCACCGTCGGCCTTGTTGACGGCGACCACATCGGCCAGCTCGATGACACCCTTCTTGATGCCCTGTAGTTGATCTCCGGTTCGGCTCAAGGTCAACAGCAGGAACGTGTCGACCATCGCCGCGACCGTTGTCTCCGACTGCCCGACGCCCACCGTCTCGACGATCACCACGTCGAATCCGGCCGCCTCCAGCACGGTGATCGCCTGGGCGGTGGCTCTGGCTACGCCGCCGAGGGTGCCGGCGGTCGGCGATGGTCGGATGTAGGCGTTCGCGTTCGCCGATAGAGCCGGCATGCGGGTCTTGTCGCCCAGAACGGATCCGCCGGTTCGGGAGCTCGAGGGATCCACCGCCAACACGCCCACGCGGTGCCCGGCATCCGTCAGCATGGTGCCGAGTGACTCGATCAGCGTCGATTTGCCCGCCCCGGGTGCGCCCGAGATGCCCACCCGCACCGATCCACCGGCATGCGGCGCGAGCAACGCGAACAATTCGCGGGCGGAGGCCCGGTGATCTGCGCGGGTGGACTCCATCAGGGTGATGGCCCTGGACCAGGCGGTCCGCGCCATGCCGGTGCCGTCCCCCAGCACGATGGCGTTTGCCAGAGTGGTTGCGTCGGACCAGGACGGGGTGGTCATTGCGCATCCGTCAGCCGCAGCAGCAGACTCAGCGCCAGTGCGGGCTCGGCCGCATCGCCGGGTCCGGGCGCGCACACTGCGATGTCCGGTCGCCCCGCACCGGCCAAGGCATCCTGCAATGCCTCGAGCTGATGTGCCGTGGCGTCACACCAATAGATTGCATGCACATCGGCGTCGACCGCCTGTGTCGCAACCGTTGCCGCGTCAGCGGCGACCGGGCCGACGTCGACATCGAAACCCATGCCGGCGAACCCGGCGGCCAGGCCCCGCGCCGCGCTCTCGCCACCCCCGACGATGGTGGCGATCAAGATCCGGGGCCGACGTCCGTGGTCGACCGCGAAGCGATCTGACGCGGTCAGCGCAGCCTGGAGCTCTTCGTTCGTCGCGCCCCGTTCTCCGCCCGCGTCCATCCCGAACGTTATGGCAGTTCCCAGGTGTGTACGGGCTCGTTGGAGTGCATGCCCTGCGAATAGAGGTGCAACATCTCGGTCAGGGCGGCGTCGCGATTCAGGCCGCTGTCTTCCAGTCGTTGCACCGTTTGGCTCTGCCACCAGGCGCCGTTGCGCCGCAGCTTGCAGCGTTCCTCGACGATGCCCAGATAGCGATCGCGACTGGCGGGCGAAACTCCCCATCGATCGAGTCCCTCGTGCGCGAGCGGCAGCAAATGGCGCAAGAGCAATTCGTCCCAGGTGACCTCGCCGAAACCGGGCCAATAGAAAACAGCGTCCGAGCCATAACGGGCGCCGGCATCAAAATTCGTCTTGGCCGCGTCGAACGACATCTTGGTCCAGACCGGCCGGTCCTCACTGGCCAGCATCTTGACTGCGCCGTAGTAGAAGGCGGCGTTGGCCAGCACGTCCACCACGGTGGGACCAGCTGGGAGGACCCGGTTCTCGACACGCAGGTGCGGGACGCCGTCGACAACGTCGTACACCGGCCGGTTCCATCGGTAGACGGTGCCATTGTGCAGCCGAAGTTCCTGCAGTCGCGGCGCTTTGCCAGCGGCCAACACAGCCTCAGGGTCCTCGTCGGTGGTTTCCGGCAGCAGGGCCGGGAAGTAGCGGACATTTTCCTCGAACAGGTCGAAGATCGACGTGATCCAGCGCTCGCCGAAAAATACGGGCGGGCGGACGCCCTGATTGCGCAGCTCGGGCGACCTGGTATCGGTCGCCTGCAGGAACAGTTCTGTCCTGGTCTCAGCCCAGAGCCGTTTTCCGAACAAAAACGGCGAATTAGCGCCGAGAGCCAATTGTGGTCCGGCCAGCGATTGGGCTGCATTCCAGGTGGCGGCGAAGTCGGCCGGGGAGACCTGCAGGTGCAATTGCACAGAAGTGCACGCCGATTCCGGCGCGATGGTGTCGGCGAACATCTTCAGGCTTTCGACGCCGGTGATGTCCAGCTCCAGATCTTCCCGCCGGTGGGCGAAGATGGCTTCGCTCAGCGCGGCATAACGAGGATTTGCGCTCATCCAATCGTCGTGGAAGTGCTCCGGCCGGAGCGTGGGCAGGATGCCGATCGAGATGATCTCGGAGCCGGACTCGTTCGCCTTCGATTCGGCGTGGTTCATCGAGTCCCGGAGCATCTTCTCCAGGTCCAAGAGCGAATCACCGGTCAGCGGTCCCGGCGGCACATTGAGCTCGATGTTGTACTGGCCCAGCTCGGTCTGGAAGGCCGGATCGGCGATCGCTTCCAACACTCGGGCGTTGGCCATGTCGGGCTGCCAGTGCTGGTCGACCAGGTTGAGCTCGATCTCCAGACCGGTGAGCGGGCGGTCGAAATCGAAAACGTGCTCGGCCAACATCTTTTCGAACACGTCAAGACACCGTCGTACCTTCTCTCGGTACCGTTGCCGCTGTTCGCGGGTGAATGAGCCGCTGGAGATGTCGTCGCCCATCGTGCCTCCACCAGTTCCGCTCTGGACGCGTGCCGCTACGTCCGCCATGGGTCACCCTCAACCCGGTCAGCCCTGCGGTCATTCTCCGGGTCGAGCTCGATCTCGCCGCAATGCTTGCGACGCAGGTCACAGCCAACCACACGGGTAACGTGACGCGCGGGCTAGACCGGATCGTGAGACCGGTCTGCCTGCTGTGATTGCTCGGCAGGCCCGCCACGAAGACGGTGACGAAAACAGAATCAGATCAGATCGGTGACCACGAACACATGACTTCACCTGCGAAGACGATGCCACTCCAGGCTCCGCTGGACCTTGGGTCAGGTCGCGGGCCGCAGTGGCTCGACGAGTATCTCGCGACCCAGCTGCACCATCTGGTGGCGATGCGCCGCGATGTGCATGCCCATCCCGAATTGTCCCGCACCGAGTCGGCGACGTCGGCCCTGATCCTGCGGTCGCTGGCGGACGCGGGGATCAACGGACGGCTACTGCCGACTGGAACCGGCGTCGTGGCGGATATCGGTAGCGGTGACCGGATGGTCGCTCTCCGGGCCGACATAGATGCCCTCCCGCTGCGGGAGGCGTCGGGCCTTCCGTTCTCCTCCACGGTGCCCGGCGTGTGCCATGCCTGCGGTCACGACGTCCACACCACTGCGCTGATCGGTGCGGCCCAGGCGCTCGCTCGATCTGGCGGTTTCGGCGGTCGCGTTCGCCTGTTGTTCCAGCCCGCCGAAGAGGTGATGCCGGGCGGGTCGCACGACATCGTGGAGGCCGGGTTGCTCGAAGGGGTCGAACGCATTTTCGCCATCCATTGCGATCCGCGCCTGCAGGTCGGCAAGGTCGGGTTGAGGGTGGGGCCGATCACGTCGACCAGCGACGTGATCGAGCTGCACCTGACGGGGCCGGGCGGGCATACAGCCCGCCCACATCTGACAGCCGACCTGATCTACGCGCTCGGCCTGGTCATCACCGGCTTGCCGGGGTTGCTCACCCGACGGATGAATCCGCGTTCGGTGCCGGTATTGGTGTGGGGCAACGTGCATTCCGGCATCGCGGCCAACGCGATACCGGAGGCCGGTGTGCTGCTGGGTACCCTGCGTCTGATGGACCGCGCGGGTTGGGACCTGGCCGAGCCGCTGGTGGCCGAGCTGATTGCCGAGTTGCTGGCGCCGACGGGGGTCGGGTTCACCCTCAACTACCTTCGCGGGGTGCCACCCGTCGACAACGACGCCCGCTGCACGGACATCCTTCGAGCCGGCGCACTGGCCGCCGGTGGTCCCGACTCCACTGCCGTTGCGGAGCAGTCCACCGGCGCCGAGGACTTCGCGATCTTTCTCGACCATGTGCCCGGCGCGCTGGCCAGGATCGGTGTCTGGGATGGCGTCGGCAAGCAGGTCGACCTGCACTCGCCCGGGTTCTGGGCCGACGAGCGTGCGCTCGCTCTGGCGGTGCGACTGCTGGTGAACACGGCGCTGGAGGCGTTGGCCGCGCCGAAGCCGTAGCTGGTTGCCCGTCCGGATCGCTCCGCCGGGGTTGCTCCGCCGGTAGCCAAGTCAGCCTCGTTGTCCGGCCATCGGCAGGGGCTATCTGTGCAGAGCTCAGCTGCCGATCGATCGGCACGGGCGGTGTCGCAGTTCGAGAACGTACTCGGTGGGGGCGTCGGCCGCTTCGGCTGCGTCCGCGATGACGCCGAGGTAGCGGGCCGAGGGAATGCCGCCTTCAAAGGCCTGCAACGCGTACAGCCAGGCCAGTTTGTCGCCTTCCAGCGTGTGCACTCTCAGTCGAATCTTGGTGTAGAGCCCGAGGTCGGCGCCCTCCCAAGAGTCCAGGGTCCGTTCATCAGAAGCGGCCATGTCGTAGAGCACCACGAAAACGCTGGAACCCGGCTCCTCGACCACGGTGGCCAGCGCACCTTCCCAGCCCAGATCCTCGCCCCCGAAGGTGAGCCGCCAGCCGGGTAGCCACCCAGCGCCGGCGACCGGCGACGATGGGCAGCGCTGCAGCATCTGCGCCGGATCCATGTTCGACCCGTACGCCGCGTAGAGAGCCATAGAGCGCAGCCTATCGGGCGCCGGACTCAGAAAAGTCCTCCAGCTCGGAGGGCGAACCGGATGGCGATGCCAGCATCTGGGTACTGCGCTGATCGCGGAAGCCGAGCGGGCCGAACCAGTGGTCCCGCTCGGCCCCGGAGGATCGACTGGCACGGCGAAATCGGCGTTCGATCTTGAAACGCATTCGATGTCAACGTCTCTGACGAAATCGGCGTCAGGCATTACGTCTCTTGAGCCTGTCCTCGCACGGATCTACGCGGGCGATTCACCGGCGCGCGCGGAGAGGCGCGGGTGATGGTCGCCCTGGTCCAGAGCCACGCTGACGACTCACCGCGACAGGCAGCCTGGTGCAGACATAGGCAACGAGCGATCAGAACGGCGGTTCGTCGGGGAGGTCGGCATCTGGTAGTTGACGGCGGTCGGCGACTTGTTGGTTGTGGTCGGGTGAACGTCCGGCGCGATCGGGTTTGTCGGGTCGGTCGCGGATGCCGCGGATCGCGGTCAGGTTTGTGGTGATGTTGGTCCGCAGCGCTGCCGGTGACGGGTCGGTCTCGCGGGCTGTGCTTTTGATTCGTTCGACGTCGGGCCGCGGGCGCGGGTGGCTCTCTGCTGCGACGTCGCACGGTTGGGACGCCGGGGTGCAGGTCGTCGTGATTCGTTGGATTCTGCGGAGGGCGTGTTCGCGGGTGTGGTTTCGTTGGATTCGGTAGGGGTGGATGTCGATGCTGCCGGGGTCGGGGATGGTGTCGGGGTCTTCGAGTTCGGTGTTCGGTTCGGTGTGGTCGGCGCCGGCGGGGTGGACGGGGATGGTGGGTCCGGTCACGGTCGGTCCGTGGATGACGGTGGGCTCGTCTGGCGGTGCGAGTGCCGGTGCAGCCGGGCCGGTCTGGTAGTCCGATTCGGCGGTGCGGGCAGTCGTGTCCCCCGGATCCGGGTTCAACGGTGTCGTGGTCGCTGTGCCGTGGCTGGGCGCAGACTGCTCCGCTGTTCCGGGTGCGCCGGGTTGGTTAGTTCGGTCGGGCCGATCGGCTTGGTCGGGGTGTTGCTGGTTGGGGTGGTGCCATTCGTTGGGGAGGGTGAAGTGGCGGGGGTGGCTGGTGGCGTGGTGTCCGGTGTTGGTGGTCCACTCGATGGTCAGGTCGGGTTGGAGGTGGGGGGTCCAGTCGGTGTGGTGTTTGAGCAGGTGGTGGAACTTGCATTGGGGTGTGATGTTGTCGAGTTGGGTGTGGCCGCCGGCGGAGGGGTTCTGGTGGTTGAAGGGCTGGAGGTGGTCCAGGTCGCAGCGCCAGGCGGGTTGGCGGCAGCCGGCGGCGCGGCAGGTCCCGGCGAGGGTGATGACTTGGTCGGCCAGGTGTTGCCGTGGTCGGTAGGTCAGGGCGCCGATGGCGGTGGCGGTGCCGGTGTCGGGGTTGACGGCGATGGTGGTCAGGGTGGCCCAGGAGGCGGCGATGGCGCGGAGCAGCGGCGCGGTGATGACGCCGTGTCCGTCCAGGTGTCCGGGGAGGTCGTCCAGCCCGGCGAAGGTAGTCAACGCTGCGGTGATGTTGAGGTGGGGTCGGCGGCCGTGCCGGGACATGACCTGTTCCAGCCGCACCACCTTCGCCCCGGCCGCCGCAGCGGCTTCAGCCGCATCGGCGGTGGCTTCATCCGCGACCGCGGCCGCCTCGACGTCGTCACCCTTGGCGGAGCGGCCGGCGCGGGGGTGATCAACCGGGCCGGCGGCGGGAACACCCGCGTCACGTCACGTCCGCGTCTGGGTCGTTGGAGTCGGCGTGGGCCGGTCCGGCCGGCTCCGCAGCACCGACACCGGTGTCGCAGCTGGCCGTCGTCGGTAGCGGCGGCGGCGTCGTCCTGGCCGGTGGTGGCGGGTGTCGGGTCGGGTTCGGGTGCCGGGTCGGTCTGGTGGGTGGTGGTGGTTTTGTTGTCGTTGATGCAGGCGATCAGCCGGTCCAGGTCGACGTAGCCGTGGGTGAGTAGTTCGTCGGCGATGTCGGCCAGGGCGTCGGCGCGGCGTTGGTCGACGGTGCGGTCGTCCAACCCTTTGTTGGCTTGGGCGATCAGGTCGATCAGGGTGAACAGCATGACCGCGGCTTCGGCGGGCAGCAGCGCGGTGATCACCCCGATGCCGTCTTTGTCGGGCCGGTGTGACACCGACCGGTCGGTTCGGGCTTTGATCCGGCGGTTTTCGGCGGCGGCGGGGTCGGCGATGACCACTTCCCGATCGACCAGGTTTTCCAGGGCGGCTTTGGAGCGGCCTTTCACCCACGGCAGGATCCGCTGTTCCACGGTGTGGCACACCTCGGGGGAAAGGACGGCGGTGCGGTCGCAGATCATCCGGGCCCGACCCACATCGACCCGGCCGTGTTCCAGCGCGGTCAGCGTCGCCGGCAACGCGGACACCAACCGTTGGGATTGTTGGATCCGGATTTTCGCGGTCACCGGGGACCAGTCCAACACGGCGGCGACCTCCGCCGCGGCGGCCCGGACGGCGGTGTCCGCGGTGACCTGTTCCACTTCGGCGGCGTCAATCTCGCCGGCGGCGTTGCGGCCCAGGCCGGCCTTGTCGACCAACGCGTCGACCAGGGCGGTGATGTCCCCGCATCGTCCGGGGCGGCCCAGTTCGGCCAGCAGCCGGGTTTGCACGCCGTGCACGTGCGCCACCAACCGCTCGCAGGCGATCACCGCATCCACCAGATCCGCCGGCGGCAAACCCGACGGCACCGCCGCATCCAGGAACCTCAACGTATCCACCGATGGGCAGGCTGTGGCGGCCACCGCTGCCGCCGACCCCTGCCCCACGAACACTCCCGTCTATCAATCGAACACTTGTTTGTATTGTATGCCATCAGCTGCGACAACGCAAGGGACGGTCGAGAGGCCAGATCGACCACAATCGTGACGAACGCAGAACCAGGACCGGCCTGCCCGCACCGCGGATAGTTCGTCCGTTGATGTCGCTCGGCTTCCGCGGTACCAGGCCCAGGTAGGTGGAGAGCACCGCGAAGCGGGCGGTTCGCCGAGAAATTGGATTGCGTCCGAGCGCGGGGGGCGTGACGCTGGTGAGCGTGCTGATCCGCCAGGAGATACCTGCTGACCGCGAAAGGATCTTCGCCGTTCACAACGCAGCGTTCGCTACCACCGACGGCTCGGTCGCATACGAAGCAACCCTCGTTGACGACCTTCGAGCGGCTGGCGATGTCATCGATGGTCTGTCTCTCGTGGCGGAGGTCGACGGGACGGTCGTCGGGCATGTGGTGGGCAGCCGCGCCCATATTGGTGCGGAGCCCACAGTCGGGCTCGGGCCCCTGGGGGTCTTGCCCGCTCATCAGGGCAACGGCGTCGGCAGCGCTCTCGTACATGCAGTCCTCGCCGCCGCCGACGCGTTGGGATTACCGGAGGCCATCCTGCTCGGCGACCCCGGTTACTACCGCCGGTTCGGCTTCCAGCTTGCGATGCCACTCGGGGTGATTCCTCCGAATTCGACCTGGACGAAGCACTTCCAGATCCGCACCTTGGCCAATTGGACAGCTCGGCGTCAGGGCATGTTCCGCTACGCCCCGGCCTTCGGCGACGCCTGAACCCCACCTCAGGTCGCACCGCGGCGCCAAGGATCCGCCAGCAGAGGCGTCATCCCACGCGCAGCTGAACGCGCGGACAGGGCCGAGCCGATACGGTGGGTCGGTCGGACAGGCGCTCGAGACGGACGAGAAGTGGGGACCGATGACCAGGATCGTGATCATGGGCGGGGGGCCGGCCGGCTACGAGGCGGCACTGGTGGCTGCCCAGTACGGCGCGGAAGTCACCTTGGTGGAAACCGACGGGGCCGGCGGCGGATGCGTCCTGTACGACTGTGTCCCCAGCAAGACGTTCATCGCATCTGCGGGCGCCCGCACTTCCGTCCGCGAAGCCGGTGAGCTGGGTGTCAACGTCCCGCCCCAGAAGGTGGAGGTCGACGTGCTGGCCGTGCACAGCCGCGTTGCCGGGCTGGCGCTCGCCCAGTCGGCGGACATCGGCGCCAAGCTGGTTGCGGAAGGCGTCAGGCTCATCGAGGGCCGGGCTGAACTCGCCGACTCGGCCCATGGGCTCGCCGAACACCGGGTGGTGGTGACTGACAAGGACGGTGCCGAATCGGTCCTCGAGGCCGATGTCGTGTTGATCGCGACCGGCGCGTCCCCGCGCGTGCTGGACACGGCAATCCCTGATGGGGAAAGGATTCTCACCTGGCGACAGGTCTACTCCTTGACTGAACTCCCCGATCATCTGATCGTTATCGGCTCGGGGGTCACCGGCGCCGAATTCGCATCCGCGTACGTGGAGATGGGTATCAAGGTCACCCTGGTCTCCAGCCGGGACCGGGTGCTGCCCAGCGAGGACGCCGACGCTGCGGCGGTGATCGAGGACGTCTTCGAAGCCCACGGCGGCGTGCTGGCCAAACAATCGCGCGCCGCCTCCGTCGCCCGTGACGGCGACGAAGTGATCGTCACACTGACCGACGGCAGCGAGATTCGCGGGTCACACGCGCTGATGACGGTGGGGTCGGTGCCGAACACGGCCGGGATCGGCCTGGAGAAAGTCGGCATCGAGGTGCCGGCCAGCGGATTCATCCCCGTCGATCGGGTGTCCCGCACGTCGGTGGCCGGCATCTACGCGGCCGGCGACTGCACCGGAGTACTGATGCTCGCGTCGGTCGCAGCGATGCAGGGCCGGATCGCCATGTGGCACGTGCTCGGTGAGGGGGTGCCGCCGCTGCGGCTGCGCACGGTCGCGGCCAACGTGTTCACTCATCCCGAAATCGCCACGGTGGGAATATCCCAGGCCGAAGTGGACGCCGGAAAGGTGCCTGCCCGCACCATGACGATGCCGCTGTCGACCAATCCGAGAGCGAAGATGCAAGGCATGAAGGATGGCTTCGTCAAGCTGGTGATCCGGCCCGCGACCGGCATCGTGATCGGTGGGGTGGTGGTGGCACCGGCCGCGTCCGAACTGATCCTGCCGATCGCCATGGCCGTGCAGAACGGTTTGACCGCAAAAGATCTCGCCTACACGCTGAGTGTCTATCCGTCGCTCTCCGGCTCGATCACCGAAATCGGCCGACGGTTGATGCACTACGACGGCGATCTCGGCTGAGCTGGACAACCCAGGACGGGCAGCGCCTCCAAAAAACGCGAGGTCCGAAAACCACGTGAGACCAGAGAACAAAAGAAAAGCGGGCGGGGCGCCCCTCGGCTGCCCCGCCCGCTTCCTCTCCGTTCTACTCGCATTCAGTCCTCGTCGTCGACCCAGTCAAAGGTCTTGGTGACGGCCTTCTTCCACGAGGCGTAGGCCTTGGCGCGAGCGCCTTCCTCCATGTTGGGTTCCCAACGCTTGTCCTCCGCCCAGTTGGTACGGATGTCCTCCTCCGTGGCCCAGAAACCGACCGCCAGGCCCGCTGCGTAGGCGGCACCGAGGGCGGTGGTCTCGGCCACCACCGGTCGGACGACCGGCACCCCGAGAATGTCCGCCTGGAACTGCATCAGAGTCTCGTTCTGGACCATGCCGCCGTCGACCTTGAGCTCGACCAGATCCACGCCGGAATCGGCGTTCATAGCGTCCAATACTTCCTTGGACTGGAACGCCGTGGCCTCGAGCACCGCGCGCGCGATGTGACCCTTGTTGACGTACCGGGTCAGCCCGACGATGGCGCCGCGAGCATCGGAACGCCAATAGGGGGCGAACAACCCGGAGAACGCCGGAACAAAGTAGCAGCCGCCGTTGTCATCCACGGATTTGGCCAGATCCTCGATCTCCGGGGCCGCGGTGATCAGACCGAGGTTGTCCCTGACCCACTGCACGAGCGACCCGGAGACCGCGATCGAACCCTCCAGGGCGTACACGGTCGGCTGGTCGCCGATCTTGTAGCAGACGGTCGTGAGCAGGCCGTTCTTCGACGGTACCTTCTCCGTTCCGGTATTGATCAGCATGAAATTGCCGGTGCCGTAGGTGTTCTTGGCCTCGCCGGGCGACAGACATGCCTGCCCGAAGGTGGCAGCCTGCTGATCACCGAGGATCCCGGCGATGGGCACCCCGGCCAGCACGCCACGCGGACGGACCTCGCCGTACACCTGGGACGAGGACTTGATCTCGGGCAACATCGACAGCGGAATCTTCATGTCTTCGGCAATGGCCGGATCCCAGGTCAGCGTGTCCAGATCCATCAACAATGTGCGCGAAGCGTTGGTCGGCTCCGTGATGTGCAGCCCGCCGTCGACGCCTCCGGTCATGTTCCAGACCACCCAGGTGTCCATGTTGCCGAACACCAGATCGCCGGCCTCGGCCTTTTCTCTGGCACCGTCGACGTTGTCGAGAATCCAGCGCACCTTTGGGCCTGAGAAATAGGTGGCCAGCGGGAGCCCGACCTTGTCCTTGTACCGCTCCGCCCCGCCACCGAGCGCGCCGAGCTGCTGGCAGATGGCGTCGGTTCGGGTGTCCTGCCAGACGATCGCGTTGTAGACCGGTTTACCCGTGGTCTTGTCCCACACCATCGCGGTCTCCCGCTGATTGGTGATGCCGATCGCGACGATGTCGGCTGCGGTCAGGTCCGCCTTGGCCAGCGCGCCGGCCGTGACCGCCCTGACGTTCTCCCAGATCTCGACCGGGTCATGTTCCACCCAACCGGCTTTCGGGAAGATCTGTTCGTGTTCCTTCTGGTCGACGGCGACGACGCGACCCTCGTGGTTGAAGATCATGCACCGCGACGACGTGGTGCCCTGGTCGATTGCTGCTACGAACTGCTCACTCATCTCGAGCCTCAAATCCTTTCATCACTGGCGACATTGGCGTGAAGTTCGGTCAATCAGGACGGCTTGACGGCCTTGATCAGGTCGGCTGCGTCGGTGGACTTGAAAAGCAGGGTGGCCAGCACGGCGCCGACCAGCGGGGCCACGACGGGAATCCAGGAGTAACCCCAATCGGAGGAGCCCTTGCCCCTGATGGGCAAGACGAAGTGGGCGATGCGTGGCCCGAGGTCACGGGCTGGGTTGATGGCGTACCCGGTCGGGCCACCCAGCGATGCGCCGATGCCGACGACGACGAGGGCAACGGCCAGCGGGCCGATTGCGGTCGGTGTGCCCCCGGAGATCAGCACCCAGAAGATCAGCACAAAGGTCGCGATGATTTCTGTGAGGATGTTCCACAACGGGCTGCGGATAGCGGGGCCGGTGGAGAAGACACCCAGTTTCTTGCCGGGGTCCTCCTCGGCGTCGAAATGATCGCGGAAGGCGACCCAGCAGAGCACGGCTCCGATGAATGCGCCGAGCAATTGGGCGCAGAAATACACAAGGGCCTGTTTGGCCGAGATGTTCCCCATCATCCAATTGGCGAGGGTGACAGCGGGATTCAGGAAGCCGCCGGTCGGGAACGCCACGTAAACACCGACGAAAACGCCGAGCCCCCAACCGAAGTTGATCAGGAGCCAGCCGCCGTTCTCACCTTTGCTGCCTTTGAGGATTGCGGTTGCCACGACACCGCAACCGAGTAGGAGAAGAAGGGCGGTGCCCATCGTCTCGTACACGAAAATGGTGCCCAAGCTGACAGTACTCAACTAAGCCCTCCATTGGACCGGTCCGGCCTCGTTGCCGGAGAGATTGCTGCAGAAAAACGAGCGCAAGTCGCGCGGTGCACACCTGGATGCGTCGGAGCGGGCTGATCAGCTGAGTCCGGTGGACCCCGATCACTGCGGTATGCGCTCACCGTTCTCCTCGAATGACGTGAATGGATCGCGAAATTACAGGCCCTGGTCGGACTTTCCCTGCCCTGGCTCGGCCGGCTCTACCGATCCGCGCTCATATGCACCCTCAGCGCCCACCCTGACCTCGTCAGCACCCATCCGCGCGGCGTCGGCCGTCCGGTCGTCTGGCATCCGCTGCGACTCGATCTCCGCCTTGACCCTGGCGCGGTAATGCTCCACCTCGTTGGCCACCGCCGCTTCATTCCAGCCGAGGAGCGGCGCCACCAGGTCGGCCACCTCCTGCGCGGCGGCATCTCCGCGATCCCAGGTATCGACCGAGATCCGGGTTCGGCGAGCAAGGATGTCGTCGAGATGCAGTGCCCCCTCATGCGAGACCGCATACACGGCCTCCACTTTCAGGTACTTCGGGGCACTGTCGAGCGGATCGCCCAGCTCGGGGCGGTCAGCGATCAGAGCCACGATCTCGCGAATCAGGCTGCCGTACCGGCCCAGGAGATGCTTGACCCTGGGCTCGTCCAAGTTGACCTCGGCGGCCAGCTTGCCCTGGTTGTTGGCCAGTGCCTGATAGCCGTCGGCGCCGATGAGCGGGACACGATCGGTGATGGATTTGCCCACCTTGCCGGGGAGTTGTTCGACGGCCTTGTCCACCGCGTCCTCCGCCATCACCCGATAGGTGGTGTATTTGCCGCCGGCCACAATGACCAGGCCTGGCACAGGGGAGACAACCGCGTGCTCCCGGGACAGTTTGCTGGTCTGATCCTCTTCGCCGGCCAGCAGCGGCCGGAGCCCGGCGTAGACGCCGACGACATCGTCGCGGGTCAGCGGCTTTTCCAGCAGTCGATTGGCGTGGTCGAGGATGTAGTCGATGTCCGACCGGCTGGCCGCCGGGTGGGCCAGGTCGAGGGTCCACGGCGTGTCGGTGGTGCCGATCACCCAGAAGTCGTCGCTCCAGGGACAGGGGATGATGAACAGCAGGCTCTTCTCGGTCTCGGTGATCAGGCCGGTATCCGAGTCGATGCGATCCCGCGGAATGATGACGTGCACGCCCTTCGAGGCCGTCACCCGGAATTGTCCGCGCCCGCCGATCATCTGCTGGATCTCGTCGGTCCAGACGCCGGCGGCATTGACGGTTGTCTTGGCCTTGACCTCGATCTCGCGGCCGGACTCGAGATCCTTGACGGTGGCGCCGATCACCCGCTGGCCGCTGCGCAGAAATCCGGTGACCCGAGCGCTCGTCACTACCAGAGCGTCGTAGGACGCGGCTGTCCGGGAGATCATCATGGTGTGCCGGGCGTCGTCCAACTGGCCTTCGTAGAACATGATGCCGCCCTTGATGCGGCCCACTTTGCCGGCGCGGAACGACTGCAGCGTCTTCTTCTTCGACAGATGTCGGAGGTGGCTGGGCACGCCGCGCCCGGCGCCCAGTACGTCATAGACACCGACGCCGGTGCCGACGTATGCCCGGTCCCAGCCGGCCTTCTCCAGCGGGTAGATGAACTTGACCGGTCGGGCGAGGTGCGGGCACAAAGTCTGGAGGATCAGCTTCCGCTCGCGCAGCGCCTCGAAGACCAACGAGAAATTGAGCTGTTTCAGGTAGCGCAGCCCGCCGTGCACCAGCTTCGAGGAACGGCTGGACGTTCCGGACGCCAGGTCGCGGGCTTCGACAAGGGCGACAGTGAGGCCTCTACTGGCCGCGTCCAGCGCGGCGCCCGCTCCCACCACCCCGCCCCCGATGACGAGTACGTCGAATTCGGTGTGCGCCATCTGCTCGAGGGACTGGGCGCGATTTTCCGGACTCAGGGCCGTGGATAGAAAGCTCATCGAAGATCCTCACTGATCATCGGCAGCGCATATCGGGCGAGGTTCGTCCAGATGAAACTGTTGCTGCCGAACAATTCACTGCTGCCGGTCGAACGTATCCAGCCGGCGAGTGCCGGGACAACGGTCGCCGTTCGGCATGGCCGAACGCTCTTGGGTTCAGCATGGCCGAACGCTGTGACGAGCGCCGGGTAGGCTGCCGCGGGTGTCAGCCACCGTGCAATCCGTCGAGCGGGCCGCGTCGATCCTGCGCCTGCTCGCCGACGAGATCGAGCCGGTCTCGCTGGCCCAGATCGCCTCCGCCCTCGATCTGGCGAAGGGCACCGCCCACGGACTGTTGCGCACCCTGCAGGACGTCGGCTTCATCGAACAGACCTATCCCACCGGGCCGTACCGGGTGGCGCCGGAGATCTTCCGGCTCGGCTGGAGCCGCCTCGACCCGAACGAACTTCGTTCCAAGGCGCTCAACTGGACCGACGCGCTGGCGGCCAGAACAGGTGAGTCGGCGCGGGTAGCGGCGTTCTACGACGGCCGGGCAGTCGTTGCGCACCACGTCTTCCGAGCTGGTCGCAGTGATCAGGCCCTGCTCACCGGGACCTCGGTGCCACTGCACGCCAGTGCCCTCGGGAAGGTGCTATTGGCGTTCGACCCCGGGGCCGCACGCAGCCTGCTGGGGCAGGAATTGCCGAGCTACACCTTCCGCACCATTACCGATCGGGTGGCTCTGCAGCGTGAATTGGCCACCGTCCGGGATCAGGGCTGGGCGGCCTCGGTGGAAGAATCGGAGCCGGGGGCGACCGCTATCGCGGCACCGATCCGGGACGGTGGGGGCTATGTCGTGGCGACGGTGGGTATCGAGGGAGAGACGGATCGGATGTGCGACGAACGGTCCCGACCCCGAGCGGCCCTGGTGTCACAGGTGACGAGGACCGGCCGGTCGATCTCGCGCGAGCTCGGGCACGGGCGCGAGGGGTGACCGCCACCTTCGTCGCCGCGCTCGACCAGGGCACCACCTCGACGCGGTGCATGGTCTTCGACCATCACGGCACCATGGTCTCGCTGTCCCAGCGCGAACACCATCAGCACTACCCCCAGCCGGGTTGGGTCGAGCACGACGCAGGTGAGATCTGGTCGATCGTGAGACAGGTCGTGCCCAATGCGCTGGACGACGCCGGGGTTGGGCCGAGCGAGATCATCGCCCTCGGGATCACCAATCAGCGTGAGACCACGGTCGTCTGGGATCGGCTCACCGGCCGCCCCGTCGGTAGGGCCATCGTGTGGCAGGACACCAGGACCACCGAGTTGCTGGCGGAGATCGCCCGCGACATCGACCCGGCGGACATCACGCTGCGCACCGGCCTGCCCCTGGCCGGTTACTTCTCGGGCCCGAAACTGCGCTGGATCCTTGATCGCGACCCAGCGATCCGGGAGCGAGCCGAACGCGGTGACCTGCTGTTCGGAACCATGGACTCCTGGATCACCTGGAACCTGACCGGCGGGCCGGACGGTGGGTTGCACGTCACCGACGTCACCAACGCCAGCCGGACCATGCTGATGAATCTGGAGACGCTGGACTGGGATCCCGTTCTGCTGGCGGCACTGCGAATTCCCAGGACGATGCTGCCGGAGATCCGGTCGACCATTGGGCGTTTCGGGACAACGGTGGCGCCGGTGCCCGGGATACCCATCGGTGCACTGATCGGCGATCAGCAGGCATCTCTGTTCGGCCAGACCGCGTTCGACGCGGGTGAGGCGAAATGCACGTTCGGCACCGGAAGTTTCCTGCTGCTCAATACCGGCCCGGAGATCATCCGGTCCGGCCACGGGCTCATCACCACGATCGCCCACAAGATCGGCGATGAGCCGGCCGCCTACGCGCTGGAGGGTTCCGTCGCCGTCGCGGGCGGACTGGTGCAGTGGTGCCGGGACAGCCTGGGTCTGATCCGGACCGCCCCCGAGATCGAGACCCTGGCCGCATCGGTGCCGGACAACGGCGGTTGCTACGTGGTGCCGGCGTTCTCGGGCTTGTTCGCACCCCGGTGGAATCCGTCCGCCCAGGGTCTGATGGTCGGCCTGACCGCCTTCGTCACGAAGGCGCACATCGCCAGGGCGGTGCTCGAAGCGACGGCCTGGCAGACCCGCGACGTGATGGATGCGATGAATTCAGATACCAACGTTGGCGTGCGCAGCCTGGCCGTCGACGGCGGGATGACCGGGGACAACCTACTGATGCAGATGATTGCCGACGTGCTCGACATCCCCGTGGTGCGCCCGATGATGGCGGAGACGGTGGCGCTCGGCGCCGCCTACGCGGCCGGCCTGGCCGTCGGTTACTGGCCGGATCGACAGGTGCTCCGCCGGAATTGGCAGCGGGCGGCGGAGTGGCGGCCGACCATCGATCCGGCCCGTCGCGACGCCGAATTGGCTTGCTGGCGGCAGGCAGTCGCATTGGCCGACACCTGGGGGCACCGATCCGGTGTGGTGGCTCGAGATGATGAGAACCGAGAAGGGACAGCTCAATTGGCCGCCGGCGTGTAGCCGAGCGGGGGCGGATTGGGGGTGGACCGAGCCGGCCGCCCGCCCGATGAGCAATCATCACCGGTGACGGGTGCGTGCTGGATCGAGGCAGGAGCGGGGGATCGAAGTGCCGGTGAAGCCGAGGTGGCCGACACCGAGCCCCGGGGTGCGCATCGGCCTGCTGGCCGCGGTCGGCGTGGTGCTCATCGGTGCGGCCTTGTGGGCCGGGTCGGTCGGGCCGTGGGTCGGACGGCCGGTGGGGACGCAGGGTCAGATGGACCTTCCGACGGTCACGAATTTTCCGACGCCGCCCACCTTGCCGACCCTGCCACCGCGGCCCCCCGACGCGACCGGGTCGTCCTGGGACCCGAGCGTGGTGCTCTACGCCCTCGGATTCGTGCTGGTGTTGGCGCTGGTGCTGATGGTGGCTGCGATGTTCCGGAACCGGGGCCGGAACGTCATGGCCAAACGGACCGTGACCGCCGAGCCGGACAAGGTCGATCGGCTGCTTCCGACACCGGACCCGGACCGTCCGTTCGATGCGCGCGAGGCCGCCGACTACGTGATCGCGTGCTGGGAGCAGGTCGAACAGCGAGCCGCAACCCGTGGACGTGGCCGTCGGGCGGAGCAGACCCCCACCGAGTTCCTGGACGGATTGCGCGATGCCTACCCGATCGAGATCGACGCGTCGACCGAACTGCTCGGTCTGTATCAACGGGCCAGGTTCGACCATGTGCGGTTGATGCCGGATACCGCGGTCCGCGCTCGGCGGTGTGCAGACGTCGTGCTGGCCGGCATGGTCGCCCGGCCGCTGGGAACCATGCCGCAGGTCGGGTCGGTGGGGCCGTGAGCTTCGCCCAGTCCAACCGGCCGGGCCTGCCCGCCCCGAAGCCCACATCGGCAACCGCACATCTGTGGATGGCGCTCGGCATCGGCCTGCTCTTCGCCTTCTTCCTGTTCTTCGCCCGAGCCCCGGTGTCCCGGGTGGTCGGCGCCGGCATCGTCATCGCGCTGGCGGCGTTCGCACTGCTCAGAGCCATGGAAGTCGGTCGGATCGAGTGGCCGCCCCCGCCCAGGGGCAGGCTCGGGGGGTTCGATCGGATCCAGCGCTGGCGGCTCAACGGGTTCGATGCCGCCGTGGACAAGGTGCCCGGTTTCAGTCCTCATCTGCGCGTGCGACTGGCCGATCTGGCCACCGCGATTCTGGCGGGCCATGATCTGCAACCTGGATCGCCGGCCGCCGTCACGATGCTCGGGCCGCGCACCCACGACCTGCTCTACCCACCCCCGCGCGATGCGGGCCAGGGTCGGCTCGACGACCCGATCGATGACGAACTGCTCATACTGATCGATCGATTGATCGAGCTCAGTGCCGAGGAGCATGCGCTCAACTGGAGAGGCGAGTCATGACCGCACCACCACCGGCAGTAACCACAGCCAATTTGGCGATGCCCGCCGAGATCGCCCATACCGCAGGCCGTCTCGCCGACTCCGTCGGCACCGCCGTGGTCGGGAACGGGTACCCGCTGCGGCTCGCCCTGGCCGCGATCCTGGCCGGTGGTCACGTGCTGTTCGAGGACAATCCGGGCCTGGGCAAGACCCTGCTAGCCCGCAGTCTCGCCGGCGCGCTCGGTCTGGAGTTCCGGCGGCTGCAGTTCACCCCCGATCTTCTGCCGTCCGACATCACCGGGTCGTACCTTTATCACCCGGGCAAGGCCGAGTTCCACTTCCAGCCCGGCCCGGTGTTCGCCGGGCTGCTGCTGGCCGACGAGATCAATCGCACCCCGCCCAAGACGCAGTCGGCGCTACTCGAGGCCATGCAGGAAGGCCAGGTGAGCGTCGAGGGAAACACGCACCTGCTGCCCCGCCCATTCCACGTCATCGCCACCGCCAACCAGATCGAGTACGAGGGCACCTACGCGTTGCCGGAGGCGCAACTCGACCGCTTCCTCATTCGGACCCGGCTCGGCTATCCACCACCTGCGGCCGAGGCGGAAATGCTCCGTCGTCGCATCGCCAGAGCGGCGGGGGATCAGCCGGTCGCTCAGGTCACCGACCCGGCCCAGTTGCTCCGGCTGCAAGCCGGGGTGGAGGCGGTCGAGGCCGATAACGACATCATCGGCTACTGCGTCGATCTGTCCACGGCGAGCCGCAGGCATGCCTCGGTGGAGGCGGGCGTCTCCCCACGCGGGACCCAGTCGCTGCTCTTGCTGGCCCGGGCCTGGGCGGTGCTGGACGGTCGCGGTTTCGTGTTGCCCGAGGACGTCAAGGCCGTCGCCGTGGCCGGGCTCGGTCACCGGCTCGTGCTGACCCTGCAGGCCAACGCCGAGTCCGTGTCGGGCGAGGACGTGGTGCGCCAGCTGCTGGCCACGGTTCCGACACCGCCGACGCTCCGTTCGGAGGTTCGCTGAGCGGCCAGGCCGCCGGTGACCGGCCCGCCGGCGACCGGGCAGGGGTGGTGACGACCGGGCGGGGCTGGCGCCCGACCGCGGCGCTGTACCGGGCGGTGGCCTTCGCGGTCTTGGCCATTGGCCTCGGGATCGCCTTCGGCAGACCAGATCTGGCGGTACTGGGCATCCCGGTCGCGCTGGGGGTGGTGCTTGCGCTCTCGGTCCGGCAACCGGATCGAGCCGAGGTTCCGACAGCCCATGCGCGCACCATCGGCGACGTCTTCGGCAATCGACCCACCCCCGTCGAGACCGATGTGTCCGGGCTGGTCGGCGTGCAACTCCTGACGGTGCGGACTCCCGACGAGTTCGGTGACCCGGCGGGCGGAACGACCACCGTCGCGGGTGGCGCCGACACGACGTTCTCGACGATGACCAAGGCGACCCCGTGGGGCGAGATGCTGCTGGCCCGGCCGGATCTGTTGGCCGCGAGCGCCGACGCGCTCTACCTGGTCGGGCCGGTCATCGGGCAGGAGCTGCATGCCAGCGTGGCTCCCTCGGTCGAGAAGGTCGGCGGTCTCGAGCTTCCGCCGATACTCGGCGGCTGGGCCGGCGAGCACCGCAGCCGCCGTGCCGGTCACGGTGGTGACCTGATCGATCTGCGCGAGTTCGCGCCCGGCGATCGGCTGCGCAGCATCCATTGGCGCGCGTACGCCCGCTACCAGAAGCTGTTCGTCCGGCGGACCCAGAGCGACGCCGATACCGAGTTCGTGCTGTGCCTGGATACCCGGTACGAGATCCTGCCGAAGACCAGGGCGCCGCTGACCGACTGGCAGCGCTATCGAGCCGGCCTCGTCGGCGCCTGGGTGCGGTGGCGCCGTTTCTACGTCGGTCTGCGCGAGGTTGCCGTGCCGACCGACGGCCCCGACCCGCGGACGCCGGTATCGAGCCTCGACCTGACCGTTGCGGCCGCGACGGCGGTCACGGCCGCGCAGCTCAAAGCAGGTGACCGGGTCGGTGTCCTGGATCTGTCGGCGATGCGCCGGCACGTCCGGATGGGGAGTGGATCCCGCCACCTGCAACGAGTGCGCTTCCAGCTCTCCCAGGTACACGCTTCGGGAGTGCGCTGGATGCCCAAGCCCGAACTGTGGGGGCTGCCGTCGTCCTCGGCGGTGGTGGCTCTTTTCTCGCCCTTGATCGACGACGTGGCTATGCAGGCCGCGATGGACGCCTCCGGGCGGGGTCACCAGGTGATAGTGGTCGACGTCCTGCCCGTGGACGAGTTGCTGGCCACCGCCGCTCGGGATCCGCACCCGCAAGCCGTCAAGGAGGTGCAGCTCCTGTTGGCCGAGCGCGAGGTCCGGCTGGATCGGTTGCGCGCCAAGGCTATTCCGGTGTTGGGCTGGGACAGAGGCCAGATTGACACTGATCTCGCTCAGGCCAACAAGTTACGGAGGCGGCGGTGACGGCGCCGGCGAATCGGGCTGTGGTGCTAGCCGGGGGCGGCAGCTGGCTGCGGATCGCGGTGGCGCTGGCCGGGCTGATGACGATGGGCGTGCTCTGGGTGCCCGGGCAAGCCGGTGGTCAGGTGCTGCTGCAGGTGGTCGTGATGAGCTTCGTCGAGTGCTGGCTGGTGGCACGGCCGGGTTCGGCGGCACCGACGGTGTTGTTGATCGGGGCCCTCTGCCTGCGCATCTTCGTCGGTCACCCCGAGTTGGACCCCTCGTTGATCGCGCTGGTGCTGCTACTGCCGTTGGTCCACCAGTTGGCTGCCCTGTCCGCGGTGGTCCCTGTGCGTTCGAACGTGCAGGTGGCTGCGTTGCTCCCGACCGTCGTTCGCTATTTCGGTGCAGTGCTCACCACGGTGGCCGGCCTGGTCGTCAGCCACCTGCTCGGTTGGTGGTAGCGGAGTGTCGGTGGCCGACGGCGCTCACCGATGATCGGGTCGCTTCCAGCCGTCGCCCCAGACGCTGCCCGCGATGGTGGAGATCAACGGCACCAACAGAAACCACCACCACTGGCCGGTCGCGAAGAACAGCACCAGCGCGATGATGCCCGAGGACGCGGCGGCCGCGCCGACCAGCTTCTGCATCCGACTGCGGTCGTCTGCCATGGCTTGCAGTTCCGCGGTGGTCGCGGTGACCGGCGCAGCAGAGATCGGCCGGCGGGCCGGGACCGTGACCGCCCGGTCGCCGGGCAGCACCGGATGCGGGGCAGGTAGGTCGGTGAACAGGGCATGCAGGTCGCCCACCGTGCGGGCGGTGTTGGCCAATGCGCTGCGGGTGCCGTATTCGTCCAGATCCAGCCGTCCGGTGGTCATGTGTTCGCCGAGGGCATCGACGGCCGCATTGCGGTCGGCGTCGCCGATCCGAACCTTCTCCGGATCGGTGCCGGGCTGGTTCTCGCCCGGCCGCGTCGGATCGCTGGTCGTCATCCGGGAATTTTAGCCAGGCGGCTTCCGGCGTAGGCCGTTTCGGGTGACATCACAGCGGCCGCCACAGGTCGATGACCGAAATGCCCACCTCGCCGAGCAGTCGCCGGGTCAGCGGCAGCGAGATCCCGATGACCGACGAGTGGTCGCCGTCGACGCCCTCGACGAACCAACCGCCGTACCCGTCTATGGTCAGGCCGCCGGCCACCAGCAGCGGCTCACCGGTGGCCAGGTAGGCGGTGATCTCCGCATCGGAGGGTTTGCCGAAATGGATGCCGGTGCGTTCGTGCCCCGATGAACGCCCGACCACCTCCCCATCCCGCACCAGTACGATCGCGTGCCCGGTGAGCAGATCTCCTGTCCCACCGGCCATCTCGGCCCACTCGCGACGCACCTCAGCGTCGTCGACGGGCTTGCCGCGCAGCCGATCGTGCAGCAACAGCATCGAATCGCAACCGATGACGACTGCGTCCGGATGCGACGACCGCACCCTGTCGATCACCGCGTCGGCCTTGGCCAGTGCCAGGGCAGTGACGATCCCGGCCGGCCCGAGTGCCGCGTTCGCGGTCTCGATGGCCGGCTCGTCCACCCCCGAGACCATGACCACCGGGTCGATGCCGGCGGCGGTCAGCACGGACAGCCGCGCCGGCGACGCAGAGGCCAGCACGGTGGTCAACGGCGTGGAGTTCGACGACCTGCCCGTCACAGCATTCGATGGGGGAGTCACCGCCGCAACGTAGCAACCGAGCCACCGCGAGGCCGCAGCGCCGCGCTGCTGGAGTCGCGAACCCGTTCGCGAGCCATAGGGTCGTGGTCATGAGTATCGATGGACTTCGCCGCAGGATGGTCGCCGGCGACGTCCAGCGCGCGCTGAGCGGGCCGCAGCGGTGGCAGGTACACCATGTCGTCACCACTAGGTCCACCAATGACGATCTCGCCCGCGGATCCGCCCTACGGCCGGATCCGGTCAGCGGTGACGTGCTCGTTACCGAAGAACAGACGGCCGGGCGTGGGCGGTCAGGGCGCGAGTGGAGCTGCCCGCCCGGGGCAGGTCTGATGTTCTCGGTGAAGGTCTCGACGGTGGGCATCCCGCCGCAGCGCCGGGCCTGGCTCGGCGTTGCGCTCGGCCTCGCCGTCGCTCACGCCTTCCGGGACGTGGTTCAGGTCGACGTGGGTCTGAAATGGCCCAACGACGTGTTGGTCGACGGGTTGAAGTGCGGCGGGATATTGGCCGAGTCGGTCGGGGACTTCGTCGTCGTCGGTGCCGGCCTCAACATCTCGCTCGACCGTGCCGAGCTACCACGGGCCGACGCCACCTCGCTGCTCCTCGCGGGCGCCGGAGAGGTGAACCGAAACCTATTGCTGGCCGCGATACTCGACGAATTCGGCGACCTGCTCGATGCCTGGCGGGACGCGGACGGTGACGTCGATGTGAGCGGCCTGCGCCGGCGGTATCTCGCGTCGTGCACGACGATCGGAGCGCAGGTCCGGATCGAGCTCCCGGGCGGGCGGACGGCAACCGGCCTGGCCGTCGACGTGGATCCGGACGGAGCCATCGTCGTGGAGCAGGCTGACGGGCGACATCGATACTCGGCGGGCGACGTCGTGCATCTCCGGCCGGTGTCGTCCGGGCCCATTGGCTAGCCTCGGTGTTGTGCAACCTTCGTCGTCGGACTCCAGCGAGCAGGACTCCAGCGGGCAGGACGACGGGTTGCTCGGCCGTCTCCGGGCGGTGGCCGACCAGGCTGGTGCTGCGGCGGTCGCTTCCGGGCGACACCCAGGCGACGTGCGATTGTTGTTGGCCACCAAGACTATCGAGCCGGCCCGCATCCTGAGGGTGATGGGGGCGGGACAGACGCTGATCGGTGAGAACCGGGTCCAGGAAGTAGTGGCCAAGGCGCCGGAACTGGCCGCCGTCGCACACGAGTGTCATCTCATCGGCCATCTGCAGGGCAACAAGGTCAACCAGGTGCTGCCGTACGTCAGCTGCGTCCAGACGGTGGATTCGGCCGCGTTGGCCCGGCGGCTGAACGCCAGGGCGGAATTACTCCAACGAACGCTGGATGTCCTCATCCAGGTGAACGTGTCCGGCGAAGCGAGCAAATCCGGCGTTTCGTTCGACGATCTGCCGGCTCTGCTCGCCGAGGTGGGGCAACACCCCGCACTGCGGATCAGTGGGTACATGACGATCGGGCTGAATTCTCCTGACCTGGACGCCGTCCGGGCCGGCTACCGGGCGCTGACCGCCTTCCGCGACGAAGCACTGGTCCGGGGACTGGACGGTGCTGAGGGTGCCACCGAACTCTCCATGGGTATGTCCGCCGACTTCGCTGCGGCGATCGCGGAGGGGGCGAGCATGGTCCGGGTCGGCTCGGCCGTCTTCGGCCGCCGGGCCGTCGCCTCGCCGCCAACCTAGGCGAGCCTGGCTGGCCGGATGCGCACCGGGTAGCGTGAGCATTCGATTCGTTCTGGCGATGATCTTGTGAGGGGCACCAATGGCATACCCCGACGACCTACTCTCGCGCGACGAGAAGGTGATGCTGAACAAGCATCCACACTGGAAGACGCTGATCCTGCCGTCGATCTGGTTCGTGGTGGCCATCGGCGGCGGCTTCTGGTTGGCGGCGGTCCTGCGCAACTGGGATCAGCACCAGATCGCCTGGATCGTCATCGCGATCGTCGTGGTGCTCAGTCTGATCTTCTTCACGCTGGTGCCTTTCGTCCGGTGGCGCACCGAACACTTCGTCATCACCAACCATCACGTCTTCTTCCGTCGGGGTCTGCTGCGCCGGCGGGAGCACCAGATCCCGTTGCGCCACATCCAGAACATGGAGACGTCGGTGACCTTCTGGGGTCGCCTGATGGGATACGGCTCGTTGATCGTCGAGTCCGGGGCTGACGCCCCATTGGAATTCCAGAATGTCGCATCGTTGTCGAAAGTGCAGGCGCTGTTGAATCAGCTGATTGCCGAGGACAGGGACCAGGACCGGAACGGCCCCGGCAACAATCAGGGCTACCAGGGAGCCGGGCATCAGGCGCCCCCGGCCGGGTACGATCCGCCGGCCGGCTATCAGCAGCCGCCGCCGACGGGGTATCAGCCGCCGCCGACGGGCTATCAGCCACCACCCGCGAATTATCAGCCGCCCGCCGGCTGACGAACCGTCAGGGCGCTGTCGTCCGCAGTCCGAAGATCCCGGTGAACGTCAGCCGCAGGACCTCCTGTTCGGCGCCGTCCGGGCCGATGCGATGAGCGGTGCCGGTGAACTCGACCAGACCCAGTTCGGGACGTTTGGCCGACTGGCGGGTTGAGTTGATCCTCATCCGGCAGTGCAGTTCGTCATCCGGGAAGACCGGTGCCGGCCAGGCGAGTTCGCGACCGCCGGGCGAACCCTGCGAGGTCGAGTCGGACAGCACGGTGAGCACGTTCTGCTTCATCCAGAGCGAGCAGGTGAACCAGCCGCTCGCACACAGCCCGCCCAGCACCGACCTTTTCGCGGCCTCCTCGTCGATGTGGAACGGCTGCGGATCGAAAGCCTGGGCAAACGCGAGCATCTGTGGGCGATCCACGTGCACGGTGCCGAGCTCGATGACCTGACCAGGACTGAAGTCTTCGTACGCATAGCGAACCATGCCCCCATCCTGCCTCGCTGGGCCGGATGGCCCGCGCGCGGGCGGCGGATCGATCACCTACCGTGGCCACATGGACCCGGACGTCGTTGCCGCGCAGCACCCCAACCTGTCCGGACTCCGCGAGCAGGTCACCGCCGGTGGCGCCCAGCGTTATCACCAATCCAACGCGGCGAAGGGAAAGTTGTTCGCGCGCACGAGAATCGAACATCTCGTCGATCCGGGCAGCTTCCTCGAGGACGGCCAGCTGGCCAACGTCCTGGCCGATGGCCTGCCCGCCGACGGGGTGATCACCGGAACGGCGACGATCGGCGGCCGCCCCATCGCGCTGATGGCCAACGACTCGACGGTCAAGGCCGGCTCGTGGGGGGCCAGGACGGTCGAGAAGATCATCCGAATCATCGAGAAGGCCTACGCCACCTCAATTCCCATGGTGTATCTGGTCGACTCGGCCGGGGCCAGGATCACCGATCAGGTCGACCTCTTTCCGGGTCGCCGCGGGGCGGGCAAGATCTTCCACACCCAGGTCAGGGCGTCGGGTTCGATCCCGCAGGTCTGTGCATTGTTCGGACCGAGCGCGGCCGGTGGCGCCTACATCCCGGCCTTCTGCGACATCGTCATCATGGTGGCTGGTAATGCCTCGATGTATCTGGGCAGCGACCGGATGGTCGAGATGGTCACCGGAGAGACGACCACCCTCGAGGAGATGGGCGGGGCCAAGATGCACACCACGGTGTCCGGGGTCGGGCACCTGCTCGTCGACACCGAGGTGCAGGCGCTCGACGCCGTTGCCAGGTACCTCAGTTTTCTGCCCGACAACCACACCCAGCCACCGCCGCGCGCGGAGCCGGTCGGCCCTGGAGCAGGCGACCTGCGCGGACTGGTCCCCGAATCGGAACGTCAGGCCTTCGACATGCGTCGGTACGCCAAGGCGCTGCTCGACGCGGATTCGGTCTTCGAGATCCATCCGGGCTGGGCCAAGGAGTTGCTGGTCTGCTTCGGCCGGCTGGACGGCGAGGTCGTCGGGGTGGTGGGTAACAATTCCATGTTCAAAGGCGGCGTCCTGTTCGTCGACTCTGCCGACAAGGCAACGCATTTCATCCAGCTGTGCGACGCGTTCAATGTGCCGTTGATCTTCCTGGCCGACGTTCCTGGCTTCATGGTCGGGGCGGCGGTCGAGCGGCAGGGCATCATCCGTCACGGGGCGAAGATGATCACCGCCGTCTCCGAGGCCACCGTGCCCAAGTTCTGTGTCGTGGTCCGCAAGGCCTACGGGGCCGGGCTGTACGCGATGGCCGGACCAGGCTTCGACCCCGACGCGACCATCGCCCTGCCGACCGCCAAGATCGCCGTGATGGGCGCGGAGGCCGCCGTGAACGCGGTGTACGCCAACAAGATCGCCGCGGTGACCGACCCGGACGAACGCGCGGACTACGTGGCGCAACTGCGGGCCGACTACGAACGGGACATCGACATCGTGCACCTGGCCGCGGAGCTGGTCGTCGACGCCATGGTCGAACCGGAAGAGCTCCGATCCGAGCTGATCGGCCGGATCAAGATGGCCCGCACCAAGGATCGGGGGTTTTCCCGCCGGCGCCACGGCGTGACGCCCGTATGAGCCGGAAGACCCCGCCGGCGCCGCCCAGCCGGACGGCGAGGACCCGCATCACGCCTGTTTGACAGCGGTGGGTCGTAGGGTGGCGACGTGACCACTGTGCTGCTGGCCGAAGACGATTCAGCCATCTCGGATCCGCTGTCCCGGGCGCTCGAACGGGAGGGCTACCAGGTGCTGGTCGCGGCGGATGGGAACGCCGCCCTGTCCGCGGCGCTCTACAACGACGTCAATCTGGTCATCCTCGATCTCGGTCTACCCGGCACCGACGGACTGGAGATCTGCCGTCGGATCCGCGACGCCGGTCGCGATGTGCTGGTGCTGATGTTGACCGCTCGCACCGACGAGGTCGACTTCATCGTCGGTCTCGACGCGGGCGCCGACGACTACGTCGGCAAACCGTTCCGGCTGGCCGAGCTGCTGGCCCGGGTGCGCGCACTGCTGCGGCGCAGGGAACCGGAAGTGCTGGAACTGGGGGGTGTCCGAATGGAGGCACGCGCCCGGCGGGTGATCGTCGACGGCACCGAGGTCGCGTTGGCCAACAAGGAATTCGAGCTGCTGCGAGCGCTGATGACCCGAGCCGGCCAGGTGGTGCCGCGCGAGGACATCATCGACGAGGTCTGGCACGACCCGTCGCTGCTGTCGTCCAAGACCCTGGACATGCACATCTCCTGGCTTCGACGGAAGCTCGCCGGCCCGACCGGCGGCGTCGACCACCGCATTGCCACCGTCCGAGGTGTCGGTTTCCGCTTCGACACCGAACCGGCGTGATTCCAACCAGATCTGGTCCTGAGTAGAGGCCACCGTGCGCCGTCGCATTCTGATCTCCATCCTGCTGGTGATCGCCGCCACGGTGCTCACGCTGGGCGTGCCGCTGGCGATCGTCTCCTGGCGATTGGTCGACGACCTGTTGCATCAGGAGCTGTCCGGGCGGCTGCAGTCGATGGAGTCGTCGATCTCGTTGCGCGACGACGAGACCTCGCAGATCGATCTGACTGCACTGCGGGTGGCCATCCCGGAGGGTGGTCGCCTGGAGATCCACCAGGCCGGCGTGCCGTCCCGCGGGATCGGTGCGGCGCCGAGCAGCGACGTCTACTCGGGAACGGTGGCGTTGCCCGGGGGCGGCCAGCTGGTGCTCTCGCTGCCGATGGGCCGACTCCGCGCGGAGCGATGGAAGGCGCTGCTGCTCGTCGCGGGGGCCGTCCTGCTGTCGATTTTGGTGGGCACGACCATTGCGCTCGTCCTGGCCCGGCGGCTGGCGACCCCGCTCAGCGATGTGGCCAAGCGGGCTGCCCGACTGGGCTCGGGCGACTTCCGCCCGTTCCGCCGGCGATACGGAATCGCCGAACTTGATCGGGTGGCCGACGTGCTCGACTCCTCGGCCACCGACATCGCCGCGCTGCTCAGCCGCGAACGCGACCTGGCCGGCGACATATCCCACCAACTGCGCACTCGGCTGACGGGTCTGCGCCTTCGGCTGGAGGAATTGGCCCTCAACCCCGACCCGTTGGTGGTGAGCGAGGTGCAAGCCGCCCTCGAACAGACCGACCGGCTGGTCACCGTGGTCGACGACCTGCTGGCCAATGCCCGCTCCCAGCGGGCCGCGGGCGCGACCGAACTGGACCTGTTCGTGGAGCTGGAGGAGTTCGGTGCGGAGTTTGCTCCCCGCGTCTCGACGGCCGGCCGCCGGCTGATGATCAACTGTCCGAAGAACGTCTCTGTGCGGGTCACGGCCGTCCGGCTGCGGGAGGCACTCGGCGCCCTGGTCGATAACGCGGTCCAACACGGTGGCGGGACCGTGCGCATCGATGTTCGACCTGGCGCCAGCTCCACCGTCATCGAGGTCTCCGACGAGGGCGCCGGGGTGCCGGACGCCATCGTCGGGCACATCTTCGAGCGGGGCATGTCGACGGTGTCGTCGACCGGGATCGGGCTCGGCCTCGCCCGGGCGCTGATCGAGGCCGACGGCGGACGGCTGGAACTGCGCCGTGCCAGCCCGCCGGTCTTCGGAATCTTCCTGGCCGCCGAGAATGTGGCTGAGAACTCGCCCGACAGCGGTCCCGCCGGACCGGATGGTCAGCGCGAGTTGGGCAGATCCAAATCGGACGCTGCGACCGGGGTGCCGTTCTCCGGCGTGAGCTCCTCGGGGAACACCCAGCGGCGGTAGGCCCAGAACCGGAACGTCATCGCGAGCAGGGTGCCGATGACGTTGGCGGAGATGAAATCGACGATGCTGACCGTCAGTTGGCTGTAGTTACTGGTGTTGATGCCGAACACATAGTGGCTCAGCCACAGCGGGATCAGGTTCACCACCAGAGCGATGGCGCTGACCAGGAAGAACAACATCGCCTCGTGGTGCCGCTCGCGGCCTCCACGGGACGAGAACGACCACTCGCGGTTCAGGATGTAGTTGAAGATGGTCGACACCAGGACCGAGATGATCTTGGACGTGATCACCCTGTCGTTCAACACGGTGTGCGACAGCAGGGTGAAGATTCCGGTATCCAGGATCCACGACGAGCCACCGACCACGAGGAACTTGGCGAGTTCACGGTATTTCTCAGGCAGTATCTCGCGCACGCGGTCGATCAGATTCACTGGCCAAGTGTACGGGCGAGCGTGTGAGATCCCCGCTGGTCAGCGCTGGGTCAGGGTTTGCCGACGGTGGTGAAGACCGTATTGGACACCGACGCCGGCTCTTTTGTGCTGGACCAGAGATAGTTGACCACGGCGTTATTGCTGATCGAGTCGCCCACCGGGACGTCGCTGTTGATGGTGACATCGAACGTGACGGTGGTGGGCACTCCCGGCTCCAGCGCGTTGGCACCGTCCGGTCCGTCGGGCGGACCGAGGCCCACGGTGACCATGCCGTCGGACAGGACTGGATCGTCAACCTTGGTTTGGTCGACCGCGAGTGAGCCGGGGACGTAGGTGACGTTGGTCGGCAGCTGATCGGTCAGGGTGACTCCCGTGGCCGGGTCCCCGCCGACGTTGGTCACGGTTGTGCTGTATCGCAGCACATCGCCGGGATTTGTCGTCTTGTTCACCGCGGCCACGGCGGACGTGCTGTTCAGGCAAGGTTCAGTCGCAAACGAGATGTTGTCCAAGAAGTTGCCGTAGGTGGCGCTACGCGGGTCGCTCCCCAATGACGAGGAAACGGCGGCGAACTGGAAGCGGGTGACAGTCTGGCCCTTGGGCACCGTGTATGTCCCAGTGTGCTTGACCCATTCATCGGGCCCGTCGGAGATGTCTGCTCCCGACGGCTCAGCGGAGAGGTTTGAGTTCGGCGCACCGATCTGGACCTGCATGACATCCTGGCCGTTCGGCACTTCCGTCGCTCTGGCTCGGTGGTAGATCGTCCACCGCATTTTCTGACCCTGAACCAGAGTCGTATCGACGTCTTGGTAAAGGGCGCTGGCGTAGTTGGCGTTGAGTTCGACCCATTGATCGCCACTCTGAGCCTCGATCGGTGTGCCATTGTTGGCGGCCTGCACATTGCCGCCGTTGTGCCAGAACTCGATCTGCCCGTCCGGGGCGGTGGTGTGCCACACCGTGCCCTGGTCGAAGGAGCGGTTGGGGCCGGCGCCCGGATCGACCACTGGCGACTCGAAGTCGCCATTCGCCAGGGCCACCACGTCGTTGGTCGGGCAAGCGGGGGTCTGGGCGCCCCTGATGGTCAGGTCGACGCCGGGAGCAGGCGTGGCGGTCAGGGTGCGGCCGCCGGGCAAAGTAATAACGGGAGCGAGGGTGCCGGGCTCTGGCTCGTCGGCTACCGAGATGTCCAGAACCCAGGTGGTCGGATCAATACCTGGGATCGGAGTGCACACGGTCGTGGCTTTTGCGATCTCGCAGGTGCCCGACACAACGCCGACGATGGTCACTCCGTTGCCGAGATCGTTGGGCAGGGTGATGGGTCCGGGGTCCGTGAATCCCGGGGCTGGATTGCCTTTGATGGTCAATATGGTGGGTTCGCCGGGAGCAAGGGGTCCCGGATCGAGAGTGATCGAGGTGTAGCCGCCAAGAGTGTGATCGACAGTGAAGTCGCTGCCGTCGGTGGGCGTGAGGGGAAGAGTTCCATCGCCCCCGCCGGACCCGACTGTCGCTGAGCCAAAGTCCTGATGCCCGGCAGCGTCGGACCCTACTTCCACCTTCAATTGAAATGTGGGTGGGTTGTTGTTGCCGGCGGTTGGAGTGCAGACGACCTCGTCTCCGTGGATTTCGCAATCGCCGCCGGTGACGGTGAGCCCGGATGACAGCTCGACGGGGACGGTGATCGGGCTCGGGATCAACACTGGACCCGCCGGAGCGAAAACGGAGCGATCCGGGTTCCCTTGCAGTACTACGGTGATCGTCGAGCCGGGACGCAGGGGGCCATCGGGGCCGTCCAGGGTGACGGATTCGTAGCCACCGTTGGTGGCGGCGGAAACATTGAGCGATCCGGTGTCGAGAGTGCGGTTTCCCTGGTCCTTTGCCGGTCGCGTCGGTGCCGAACCGGGCTCGTTGCCGGCGGCAACCTGTACGGCAAGGTCCACACCGGCTACCGCTTCGGCGGACGGGCAGGTCAGAACCCCCGCCGAGATGGCGCACCCCGGATCAACAGCGGCGGCAGCGATACGGGTGGCGACCGGTGCCGGCGCCAGTCCCACGATCGTCATGCCGGGCGCAATGGTGGTCGGCAGCGAAAGAGACCCGGCGTTCGCGGCCCCCGCCTTGAGGTCGGCGGCGAGATGAACTCGATTGGTCGCGCCTCGGATCAGCTTGCCCGACGTCAGTGTGGCTGAGGCGTACCCGCTCGCCACCGACACAGGGATGGGAGTTCCGGCCTTCCCGTTGATGGTGACCGTGATCTCGCCGCTGGCCTGCGCGGTCGGATCGGTGCTGATCGGAAAAGTCAGGGTGACGGTTGCGCCGGCCTCGATGGCGGGCAGGGTGCACGACGCAGAGGTAGTGGCCGCCGTGCACGTGGCTGGCGCCTGCGCCGCGAGCGCGACGAAGGAACGCCGTAGGCCGAGACCGACTACCGGTGGACTCAAGGTGAATCCCGCAGGTGCGACGACCTCCACCGTCTGCCCGGCGGGTGACGCCGTATCGCCGGAGTTCTTGATCTTCAAACTGAGCGAACCCGACCCGCCTGCCGTCAGGCCGGTGACGGACGAACCGGCATCGACACCGACGTCAGGACCCGACGGCGGCGGGCTGGTGGGCGGCGGGCTGGTGGGCGCTGAGGTGGTGGGTGGCTGGGTGGTGGGTGGCGAGGTGGTGGGCTGAGCCGTCGTAGGTTCAGCAGTGACCGTTTGCGGTGACGTCGGCGCGTGGGCCCAGTCTGCGCCGGCGTCCGAGGTACCCGGGTCAGTGGCGGTGGCGTCGGTCGGACCACCGCCGTTCTGTGCGTCAGTCGTGGGGGCATTCTGCGCGTCTGTCGTCGGGGCGGTCGCCTCGGCGTTGGCGGTGGGCGTATCGAAGATGGCCCCGCCCGGTGCGGTCGCACCGTTCGCGCCGCCGGTCCCGGATCCGTTTCCGCCCGCGCCATTGGAGCCCGTACCTCCGGCTCCTGAGCCGGTGCCGCTGCCCGTACCACTGCCGCTGCCCGCACCACTGCCCGTCCCAGCGCCGCTACCGGCTCCCGCGCCGGCGCCGGCGCCCGCACCGGCTCCCGATCCGGCGCCGTTGCCGGCTCCGCCAGCGCCATTGCCTCCGCCAGCACCATTGCCCCCGCCGGCCCCGTTGCTCGGCGCACTGGCGACGGGCGGGCCGTCACTCGCGACGGCGGGTGCCGAGTGGTTTCCGGTGAGTGCGATGACGATGCCGGCGACCGCGACGGCAGCGACAGCAGCCACGCCCGCGAATATGCCTCCGGAGCTCCAGCTGCTGGGTTTGGTCAAACCAGCGAGCGCGTGACTGCCGGCCGCTTCACCGCCGACCGCCGCTCCGGTTCCGGACAGCGCTCCCAACTGAACCAGTGGCACCACCGGACCCAGGGTGGCCACGTAGCCGATTGCCGCTCCGCCCAACAGCAACGGCGCGAGCAGCCCACGCAAACTGCTGTTGATCTCGCCGAGCTCGGCGGCGAGCGCGCGGCAGCGCTCGCAGGTCTCGAGGTGCGCGTCGACCTGTGCCTTCTCACGCTTCGACAAACCACCACGGGCCCACGCACCGAGGCGGTCGACGGTGGTATGGCACGTGTCGTCGGCAGTCTCGGCGAGGTGCGCCTGCAGGTAGGCCTCGCGCAGACCCTCGCGAGCCCGGAATGCCAAGGAGGTCACGGCGTTCGGCGCCATCCCGAGCAGGACACCGACTTCGGCCGCCGACTGACCTTCCACCTGCGTGTGCCACAGCACGGTCTGCCAGCGTTCCGGCAGGCTGGCGAAGGCCTTGGCGACCAGCCCGGTCTCCAGATCGGCGATCACCGGATCGTCGCCCTCGACCGCAACGTCATGGGACTCGATGTCGTCGGTGAACTGCAGCCGCTTGTCCTTGCGGGTGCGGTCGTACGCCGTATTGCGCAATGTGGTGAACAGGTACGCGCGGAACGCCGTATCGGGTCCCTTGCCGGCCAACATCCCGTCCAGGACCCGCGCGAACGCCTCGGACACCAGGTCGTCGGCCTCGGCCCCGGACCGGGAGAACTGGCGGGCCAACGAAGCAGCGGCCGCCGCATGTCGCGAGTACAGATCACCGAAGGCAGATCGGTCGCCGGCGCGGACACGCGTGATCAGCTCGGCGTCACTCGCCAGCTGTGCGTGATCCTCGACAGAGGCCACCGAATGTCTCCAGTTCCTTGGTATCGGGGCAGGCTGGGACCAGCGCCCCCTTCGCTCACTGTCCATTGTGACGGCTGGCCGGTGATTTTCTTGTGTCGGGAGGGCGCCGGATCTGCCGTGCGCCCGGAGCAGTGGTTGGCCGCCGGCGAGGATTGGCGACCCGCAGCCCAATGAAGGCAGCGATTAACCCCCGTGACGGCCGCCGAAAAATAATCCAGAACTTCGCGTGACGGGCCGCTTCCGTCTCCGTCTCTTCCTGCAGAACCGTCCGACAGATGGGTTGATCGGTCTGTCGGGTTGTCCGAACAGCAGGGAAGGAGCGCACTTCGTGGCACGTCTACCAGCAGTGATGATGACCAGTGCCGAACTGTGCCGGCAGTGGAAGGCCAGGGCCTCGGCCTATGGCTGGGCTTTTCCGTCCGACTGGCATGTCCCAGCCGTTGATGCCGTGTGTGACGCGGTGACCGCGGACGCCGATGTATGGGCCGCGGCCGAACGGCTGGGGCGTGATCGAGCCGGTGCCGGTGTCTCGTTGGCCGAAGCGCTGGTCGACGTTGACGGCCTGGCCACCATCGCGCATGCGCGGTACACCGATCCGCTGCGCCGCGCCGTTTCGCTGGGCTGGGCCGATCGCATTTCGGCTCCACCGGCGAGCGTCGAGGATCCGCTGTCCGGCCTGAACACACCGGAGTACCTGCGCGTCCGCCTGGGCGAGCTCTACCGAGCGGCCGAGGTATCCGGTACCTCTGTCGACACCGAATCTGCCCTGGTCGTCGTCCGACTCGATCTCGACGGTCAGCGTGGCTGGCAGCGAACACTGCCGATGATTCTGGTGGCCGACGCCATGCGGCAGGTGTTCGACGGGGGCCAAAGCCTGGTCCTGCTGGGCGAGTCCGTTGCCGTCGTGCTGTGCGATCGGGACGTCATGCTCGCCCGCCGGGCCCGCTTGCTGTGCAACTTCATCAACCGGCAGATCGAGATCGATCCGCAGGTCGCCATACCCGGACCGTCGGTGTGGATCGAGACACTGCCCACCACGTACGGGCCGGCGATGGACCTGATCGCTGAACTGGGTCGCTGATCGGCCTCGCACGACGCACAACTGAATCCGCCGCTCAACAGCGGCCACAAACTCGCCGGACCCTTTCGGGCCCCGACTCCTGAGATGGATCCGGTGACCGACGTGCCCCCGCAGCCACCCCGACGGCTGCGGGGGCACGCCTATATCTGCGCCCCGGTCAGCCCCCCGTCGGCCGCTGGATAATTGTGGGTCGAGAACGTGATGCGGCTACTGTCGTGCCTCGTGGACCCCCGGACAGGTATGCCCCGGGTCGGTATGGTCGGCGGCGGGCAGTTGGCCCGGATGACGCACCAGTCGGCCATCGCCCTCGGGCAGAGCCTCCGAGTGCTCTCCCTCACCCCGGATGAATCCGCCGCGTTGGTCGCGCCTGACGTCGAGATCGGCTCCCACCTCGACCTCGACGCGCTGACCAGGTTCGCGCAGGGGTGCGACGTCGTGACCTTCGATCACGAACACGTGCCGACGGAACACATCAGGACCTTGGTCGCGGCGGGCCATGCTGTCTACCCAGGCGCGGATGCACTTCAGTACGCCCAGGACAAGGCCTTGATGAGGCGCCGACTCGGTGACCTCGACCTTCCCGTCCCGGCCTACCAGATCGTCGGAAAGCCCGGTGACCTGCCGACGGCGGTGGCTGAGTTCGGCGCAGCTCACGGCTGGCCGGTCGTCCTCAAGACCTCCCGGGGCGGCTACGACGGCCGTGGTGTCTGGGTGCTCGACGACGGGTCCGCCGTGTCGCCATTAGCGGCTGAGCTGACCGGCGAGACCGTGCTCGAGTCATTCGTCCCGATGAAACGCGAGCTCGCCGCGGTGGTGGCCCGCTCGCCGTTCGGGCAGGCCGCCGCATGGCCGATCGTCGAAACAGTGCAGCAGGACGGCATCTGCGTCGAGGTGATCGCGCCGGCGCCGGACCTGGCTTCCGATGTAGCGGCTGCGGCCGCCGAGCTGGCGTTGCGGATCGCCGGCGAGCTCGGCGTGGTCGGCGTACTGGCCGTCGAACTGTTCGAAGTCGAACCAGGGCCGGACGCTCCGGACGGTCTGCTCATCAACGAGTTGGCCATGCGACCCCACAACTCCGGCCACTGGTCGATGGACGGCGCCGTGACGAGCCAGTTCGAGCAGCACCTGCGGGCCGTGCTCGACTACCCGCTCGGTCGCACCGACGCCCTGGCTCCGTTCACCGTCATGGGTAACGTGCTGGGTGGTCCGGACACGGGACCGGGTTCGGAGATCGGCATGGACGAGCGGGTCCACCACCTGGCCGCCCGGTTCCCGCAGGTCAAGATCCACCTGTACGGCAAGGGTTTTCGGCCCGGCCGGAAACTGGGACACGTGAATGTGCTGGGCTCGAACCTGGCAGAACTGCGGCGGATCGCCGGCCTGTCGGCATCTTGGCTGGGCACCGGGCAGTGGGACGACGGCTACGAGATCCACACGGGTGCAACAGGTCCGGCGAAGCGGACGGCGACGGAGAGTGCGGGATGAGTGAATCTGCGGTGGTACCGGTTGTCGGCCTGATCATGGGCAGTGATTCGGACTGGCCGGTGATGTCGGCCGCGGGCGAGGTGCTGGACGACTTCTCGATTCCCTACGAGGTCGGCGTCGTCTCCGCCCACCGGACGCCGGCCCGGATGATGGACTACGCGACGTCCGCCGCCGAGCGAGGACTCCGGGTGATCATCGCCGGAGCCGGCGGAGCGGCCCACCTGCCCGGCATGGTGGCGTCGGCGACCGTGCTGCCGGTGATCGGCGTGCCGGTGCCGCTCGCCACCCTGGACGGGATGGACTCGCTGCTCTCGATCGTGCAGATGCCGGCCGGCATACCCGTGGCCACCGTGTCGATCGGCGGCGCTCGCAATGCGGGCCTGTTGGCGGTCCGGATCCTGGCCTCGTCCGGTACCGCCGAAGGTCTGGCGTTGGCCGGCGAGCTCGCCGCGTACTCGGACGACCTGCAGGCCACCGTGCTGGCCAAGGACCTTGCGCTCCGGGAGCGCACCGGGCATTGATCCGCGTTGGAACATCTGGTGGGTCAACTACCGGGTCTTGAGCACCAGCATGAACTGACCGCCGCCCGGCTCGGCGCCGGCCGAGACCTTCAGGTCCGGGGAGAGGCGGGACAGTCGGTCGATCAGCCACTTGCCGGCCTCGTCCGCATCGCCCTTGGTGGGGCAGCGCGCGACGACCTCACGCCCACCCTTGCGCGATAGTCGTTCGGCCACACCGATGATCGGTGCCGGCTCGATGACGAACAGCCGGTCCGGCCACGGCACGACGGGCTTCACCGCGCCCTTCTTGGTGTTGCAGGCCCGGTGGGCCAGCCGCTCCTCGCCGGACTTGCTCTTGGCGTTCTTGCCCGCCACGTTGATGCTGTCGATGCTCGGCCCGCGGGCATCGTTCACGGATTTGTGCGGATCCACCGGCTCGTCGCACAGCCAGCAACGCCACGATTCCCGGTCGCCCACTTCGTCCAGCTTGCTCACCGGCATGACGCTACCGGTGTCTTTGGCGTCTACTATCCAAGTTACTGACCAGTAGCAACGAGGCTGCACTGGCTCGACCACCTCGAAGGTGAAGACATGACAACCTCCTCCACCAACTTGTTCGGTCTGACCGAGGACCATCGCGCGGTGCGCGAGGCCGTCCGGGAGATCTCCGAGCGCGAGATCCTGCCGTGGGCCGCCGACGTCGACGAGCGGGAGCGCTACCCGATCGAGGCCCAGAAGGCCTTGGAGGCATCGGGTTTCGGGGCGGTGCACATCCCGGAGGAGTACGGCGGGGCCGGTGCCGATGCGGTGGCCACCGTCATTGTCATCGAAGAGGTGGCCCGGGTCTGCGCCTCGTCCTCGCTGATCCCGGCCGTGAACAAGCTGGGTTCGATGCCGATCATCCTGTCGGCGTCGGAGGAGCTGAAGCAGCAGGTGCTCCCGTCCATCGCCAACGGTGAGGCGATGATCTCCTACGCCCTGTCGGAGCGGGAAGCCGGCAGCGACGCCGCCGCCATGCGGACCAAGGCCACCGCGGACGGCGATGACTGGGTCCTCAACGGCACCAAGTGCTGGATCACCAACGCCGGCATCTCGTCCTGGTACACCGTGATGGCGGTGACCGATCCGGACAAGCGGTCCAACGGCATCAGCGCCTTCGTGGTGCACAAGGACGACCCCGGGTTCGAGGTCGGATCCAAGGAACGCAAGCTCGGCATCAAGGGTTCGCCCACCCGGGAGATCCACTTCGTCAACTGCCGCATCCCGGGCGACCGGATCATCGGCAAGCCCGGGCACCGGGTTCAAGACGGCGCTGGCCACCCTGGACCACACCCGCCCGACCATCGGCGCGCAGGCGGTCGGCATCGCCCAGGGCGCCCTCGACGTCGCGATCGCCTACGTCAAGGAGCGCAAGCAGTTCGGCAAGAAGCTGGCCGAATTCCAGGCGCTGCAGTTCATGATCGCCGACATGGCGATGGAGATCGAAGCGGCCAGGACGCTGGTTTACCAGGCAGCAGCCGCAACCGAGCGGGGTGACGCGAACAAGGGCTTCCTGGCCTCCGCCGCCAAGTGCCTGGCCTCCGACGTGGCCATGAAGGTCACTGTCGACGCGGTCCAGTTGCTGGGCGGAGCGGGCTACACCCGTGATTTCCCCGTCGAGCGGATGATGCGCGACGCCAAGATCACCCAGATCTACGAGGGCACCAACCAGGTGCAGCGCCTGGTGATGGCCGGAGTCTGCTGCGCTGACGCCGGGTCGCGGCGGTGGGCCACGCCTGGCTGCGACATCGCAACGCCTGCTTCGACCTAACAACGCCTGCCTCGGCCTAGCAAGGTCTGCGGGCCTTGCCAAGTGCGGGTGAACGTTGCAGAGCGGCCCAACGCAAGCCGACCGAACGAAATCAGGCGAGCCGGGGGAGGCCCGGGGTGTCGAAGCCCGCGGTGACGGTAGCCCGCTCGGCCAGCGCCTGGTCGACGAGCGTCTGGCCGGTCGAATCGGAGTGCACCAGGGAGCCGTCGACGGACAGCGCGGCGAGTAGCGTCGCCGCGATCCCGCCGGGCAACGTCCAGGGCAGCGTCGAGGCCAGTCGCGCACCGTCGGCGAGGGCCACCGCTCGGGCGGCGGCTAGCAGGTCGGCGACAGTGACGTCGCCTCTGGGACTGGATGCGGCCACGGAGGCCGCGTCGCCGCGCGGGGAGAACCGGTCGGCCTGCGGCAACACCGCTGTGGTGAAGTCGCGCTGATGGGCGGCTACCGACTGGCTGGGCGCGCCGAGCGGATGCCCGGACACCACGAAGACCTCGTCAGCCGAACCGAGGCTCGGGTCGGCGCCGTCAGGCACGAAGGCCGCCACTGTCTCGGGCAGGTCCTGGTCGGTGACGGTGAGTCCGGCCCACCAGGCACCCAGCAGGATGGGCGCCGTCTGCCAACCCGCTCCAAGGCCGACGTAGACCAGGTCCCCGCGCGAGCTCCCGAGTTCGTCCAGCAGCAATCCGGCCACCTTCGCCGACCAGTTCGCCAACGACGCGGTGGAGAGTTCGGTGCGGAAGCCGGACGCGTAGGTGGTCAGTCGCGGTCGGTGCGGGTCGCCGCGAAGCAACGGACCGAGCAGCGCAGCGGTGACCGATTCGACCGGCATCAGTTGACGCAACCGGCACTGGCCGCGGTGATCGGGGCCGGCCCGGTGGTGGCTGTGCTCGTCGGGGCGGCGGCGCCCGCGGCCAGTCCGACTGAGCACGGGTGCCCGGAGACCGGACGGCGGCGGCATGTCCTTGCCCGCCGCCACCGAGATGTGCCCGACAGCGACCGAACCGTCCTCCACCAGTTTGCCCTTGCCGCCCAACGCCTTCTGCACGGCTGCAGCTGAGGCCTTGGCGCCGGACGGGTAGCCGATCGTGGTGGTGTCGTGCGCGTTCTCTGCGGTGATGCCGGGATAAGTGGTCACGTCACCGGCCTTGAATCCCGCTGCGACCAAGGTTGAGGACACCGATGAAGCCAGATTGCTGACCTTGGCGGCGTTCTGCACATCCACGGTGATCGACGCCGGATCCACCGTGCCGCCGGCGGCGGTCGTCGCCTTGCCCGATGTGGTGGGCGTGGCCGCCTTTCCGTTGATGGCGGCGAAGAACGCCTTGATCTCGGCCGGGTCGGTGGCCAGGGCGTCGGTGTTCGTAGACGTCTCGGAACCGTGCGTCGGAATGGTCTCGAAGGTCATATTCCCACCGGACAGGTCGGCCATCTGTGCGGCGAAGCTGAGCAGATCAAATCCGGAGTCCAGGATCAGTGAGCGACTGGCCGCCGACATCAGGTTGCTCAGTTTGCTCGGCGACGTCAGGATCCCGGCCGAGAGCATCTTGCTGGTCGCGCCGGCCAGGAAGGCCTGCTGCCGGCGGACCCGGTCCAGGTCGCCGTTCGGCAGGCCGTGGCGTTGCCGGACGAACGCCATGGCGGCGCTGCCCGAGATGTCCTGCGGGCCGGCCTTGAAGTTCGCGCCGGAGAACGGATCGTTCACGGCGGCGTTCAGGCAGACCGGTACGCCGCCGATGGCGTTCGACAGGGTGTAGAAGCCGATGAGGTTGACCTCGGCGTAGTGGTCGATGTGCAGCCCGGTGAACGCCTGGATGATGGCCTGCAGCTCGGTCCGGCCGGCGTTGTTGGAATCGCGTTCACGCTGCGCGGCGTTCTTGACGCCCTTGCTGACCTCGTATTCCTGCGTGTAGAACTTCGCCGTGCTGTAGAAGGAGTTGACCTTGTTCGGCTTGTACGGGCCGGAGGTGCCGTCGTTGTACGGGCCCTTGACGATGTCGGTCACCGACTGCGGAATCCAGGTGTCGCGCGGGATCGACACCGCGGTGGCCTTTCCGCCACCCTGCGGGATGTGCACGATCATGATCGTGTCGGTGTTCACCCCGCCGCCGTCGTCCTGGGTACTGACGGCGGCCAGTTCCTGGGCCGAGAGCGGGTTGCCCTGCTGGTCGGTGCGAGCATCCGACCCGATCAACAGAATGTTCTCGCCGCCCTTGAACAGCACGCCCGCGGTGCCGGCCTTGGCGGTGTCGTTGCCGGTGGCGACGGCGCCGGTGGCCTTGTTGGCGAAACCCCAGGCGAAGGCGAAACCGGCCAGCACGGCGACCGAGAGCACGGCGGCGATGATCCGGCCGGCGATGAACAATCCGGGCGTCCGGTGTGGCCGGTCTTCGGACGGCCGGTAGCCGACCGGCGCCGCAGGTTGCTGCTGGGCGACGCCGGGCCGTTGCGAGCGCGGGGGCGCCTGCCGGGGCGGTGGCGCGTCGTCATAGCCCAGCACGCCGGGCGGGTAGACGGCGGTGCGGTCGGGCTGCTGCGACCAGGCCTGCCGCGGCGGGGGAGGTGGCTGATAGCCCGGTGTCTGAGTGCCAGGTGCCTGATAACCCGGGGGGACGTTCCGCGACGGCGCCTGATGCGGCGGCATCCGGGGTCGCGAAGGGTCGTTCGAGCTGCTGGGCCCGTAGCGCCGCGGTCCGCGCTGCGGATCGGGGTCCGGGGACCTGTTCATGACGACGAACCTTCCTCGAGCTTGGAGCGGGGCATCCGATGTGCGGGCTGCAACTCAAGACGCCCGGGGGCGGTGCCCGGTTGCCCCGGAGCAGACCCAGCACCGAGGGTAGCGAGACCGTAGGCGAAATCCCGGTTCATCGAGTTGGTGTGTGCGACTCGATTCCCAGCCGGGCGGCGGAGCGCCGACGGCCTTCGGGTAGCGGCATTTTGTCGTTGCCGACCAGGAGTCGAGGGCCGCCCGGTGATGCGGGCGGACCGGCCGCGGTGAGGCAGAATGTCGCCTCATGCGCATTCTCGTCACCGGCGGCGCCGGTTTCATCGGTTCGGCTTTCACCCGCAACGTGCTGGCCGATGCCTATCCGGGCCTGGAGGGTGCGCAGGTCATCGTCCTGGACAAACTGACCTACGCCGGCAACCTGGCCAATCTCGAATCGGTGGACGACTCGGATCGCTACGAATTCGTGCACGGAGACATCTGTGATGCCGAACTCGCCACCAAGCTGGTCGGTGAGGCCGACGCGGTGGTGCACTTCGCCGCCGAGTCCCACGTGGACCGATCCATCCTCGGTGGCGCCGATTTCGTCCTGACCAACGTGCTGGGCACGCAGACCCTGCTGCAGGCCGCGCTTTCGACCAAGCTCACCAAGTTCGTGCACGTCTCGACCGACGAGGTCTACGGCTCCATCGACGAGGGTTCGTGGGACGAGAACTGGCCGCTCCAGCCCAATTCGCCGTACTCGGCGTCCAAGGCGTCGTCGGATCTGATCGCCCGTGCCTACGCCAAGACCCACGGCGTGCCGGTGGCGATCACCCGGTGCTCCAACAACTACGGCCCGTACCAGTTCCCGGAGAAGGTCATCCCGCTGTTCGTCACCAACCTGATGGACGGGCAGAGCGTGCCGCTCTACGGCGAGGGTGCGAACGTCCGGGACTGGCTGCACGTCGACGACCACTGCCGCGGCATCGCCCTGGTCCTCGCCGGCGGTCGGCCGGGCGAGGTCTACAACATCGGCGGCGGCACCGAGCTGACCAACGCGGAACTGACCTACCGGCTGATCGAGGCGACCGGGCGCGACGAGTCCTACATCGAACGGATCAACGATCCCCGCGGCGGCGGCCACGACCGGCGCTACTCGGTCGACATCACCAAGATCCACGACGAGCTGGGCTACAGCCCGCAGGTCCCGTTCGAGCAGGGCCTGGCCGACACCATCGCCTGGTACCGCGACAACCGCGACTGGTGGGAGCCGCTCAAGGGCCGCGCGGTCATCGACCGCTGAGCTGCTGATGCCTTCCGAACCCGACAGCACGCCGCCGTCGATCCGCCTGCTGGTCACCGGAGCCCGCGGCCAGCTCGGCACTGATCTGGTCGCCTTGGCCCGCCACCTCGATATTCCTTGCACGGCAATGGCTTCGGCCGACCTGGACATCACGGACGAGGCGGCCGTCGCGGCCGCGGTGGCCGAATTCGCGGCAGCGGCGCGCGGCCAACGGGCGGTGCTGATCAATGCCGCTGCCTACACCGCCGTCGACGCGGCCGAGACCGACCGTGAGACGGCTTTCGCCGTGAACGTCGCCGGCCCCGGCTAATCTGGCCAAAGCGGCTGCGGCGCATGGGGTTGGTCTCATCCACGTGTCCACCGACTACGTCTTTCCCGGCGATTCGTCGACGCCGTACGAGATCGACGACGCGACCGGTCCACGAAGTGTGTACGGATCGAGCAAGCTCGCGGGCGAGCGGGCCGTCCTGGCCGCGCTGCCGACGGCCCACGTGGTACGTACGGCGTGGGTCTGGGGGACCGGCGGTTCGAACTTCGTGAAGACCATGGCCAATCTCGAAGCCGCTCACGACACCATCACGGTGGTCGATGACCAGCGCGGATCGCCGACCCTGTCCGCGGACCTGGCCGCCGGTCTCATCGAACTGGCCGGCGCCGATGTCGCCCGGCGGTGTACTGCATGCCACCGGCGCCGGTGAAACCACCTGGTTCGGCCTGGCGCAGGCGGTGTTTGCCGAGCTGGGCGCCGATCCGGCGCGGGTGCTTCCGACCACGACGGACGCATTCCCGCGGCCGGCACCGCAGGCCCGCCTACTCCGTGCTGTCGGGCCAGGCGTGGCGGGATGCCGGCCTCACCCCGCTGCGCGACTGGCGGGCGGCATTGACAGCAGCGTTTGCCGACCATCGCGCGGAGTTGCAGCCCGCCCGGTAGCCCGGGCTGGACCGACTGCTTCACCTACTGTTCGGGCGTTGTTCACCCGGTCGCGGGCTGTCACTCGTTGTGTGTGTGAAAATACACTCGGTACATTGCTTGGCTTGGCGGCTTCGGTCGGGGACTGGAGTAATCAGCGTGAACATCGGCATCCGGACACACCTGCACCGAGGACTGCGCCGCAACGTGGCGTTCGCGGCGGCGTTGGTGATGACGGCCGCGGTAGCCGTGATCACGCCCGCTGTGTCGGCTGCTGCCGTGCCGGCGCCCACGGTGACCGCGGCGGCTGCCGGCAGCCACCTGGTGACCTTCGACGGACAGATGATCGTGCTGATCAACAAGGCCAGAGCGGCGGCGGGCGTCGGGCCGGTACTCGAGGCCAGAGGACTGGACCAGTTGGCCGTCTGGTGGTCGGCCCAGCTGGACGCCGGCAAGACCGGCTACGCCCTCGAACACAACCCGAACGCGTGGACCTCGTTGCTGAGCTACGGGGCCAACAACCGCTCTGCCTGGGGTGAGAACGTCGCCTGGTCGTCGTCGACCGGAACCACGGCGCAGCAACTCTTCACGGCCTACATGAATTCGGCCGGCCATCGCGCGAACATCCTGTCGAAGTCCTTCCACTACGTCGGCATGGGCACTGTCGCCGGAACGCACGGCCTGTTCAACACCACCGAATTCACGGACGCCGTCCAGCCTGGGCAGGCGGTCGGCGGCCCACCGGTCAACGGCGACTTCATCCGGGATGCGACCACCGGAGCCACCTATCGACTGGTCGGTGGCGCCCCGATCTACGTTTCGTCGTGGGCGCCCTTCGGCGGGGCGAAGGCCGTACAAGCTCGTCACCCACGCCAAACTGCTGTCGATGCCGGTTGTCCCGGCCAACGGCACCTTCGTGCGTACGGCCGGTAGCCACCAGGTGTACGAGATCGTCGGCGGCGCACCGCAATACGTCAGCGCCTGGTCGCGGGTGGGCGGTGTTCACGCCACCGTCGACGTCGATCCGGCGGCCATCACCCACGCCGGTTAGACCGGGTATTGGGCGCACCTGCGGAAGGTGCCCGTCGACGGCACGTTCATCAAGGCCTCCGGCGCCGGGACGGTGTATCGGATGGCCGGCGGGGCGCCGATCTATGTGCCGTCGTGGACCGCGTTCGGCGGCGCCAAGCCGACGATCGTGGTGGACGCCTCGGTGGTGTCACACGCCAGCCGCCCCGGCGTGTGGGCGCACATGCGGACGTACCCGGCCAACTCCACCTATATCAAGCCGGCCGGCAGCACGGTGATCTATCGAGTCATGTCCGGCGTCGCGCGCCCGTTCTCCACGGTTGCCGCACCTCGCGGCGTGAAGTCATACGTGATCGTGCATCCGCTGGCCATCACCAAGGCCGGCACCGGCGGCTTCTACAACCACCTGAAGAAATAGCCTGAGCGCCGGCCGGCGGGGCATCGGTGGCCGGCGCAGGACCGCTCGAACCAAGAATCCAGGCGCCTAGGCTGAGGCATCATGCCGCAGAAGATGGTGCCCGCCGGCCGCTCGAATTCTGGCGAATTGGTGACCCCGGGCCAACCGATGGCTGCCTTCGCCGGACTATTGGCCACCGACCTGGTGGACGTGGTCGATCTGGTGGTCGACCCGGAGGCGGTGGAGCGCGGCGGCTGGTGGGCTGTGCTCGGGACATTCGAGGGTGCCCTCACCGGTTATCGGTTCGCCAACGTCAAGCTGTCGCCGGTAGGCGATGAGGGGCAAGGGGTCTGGGCCGGGCCGGGTCCGGCCGATTGGTCCAGCTCGCTCGACCACGATGCGTACGTCGACGGGGTCGGAATCATCCGCGAGCGGATTGCCGCCGGTGACGTCTACCAGGTGAACCTTTGCCGCATGCTGTCGGCACCGTTGCCCGACGACGCCGATCCGCAGGCGCTCGCGCAACGATTGGCGGTGGCAAATCCCGCGCCCTATCAGGGCCTGCTGCACACCGGCTCGGAATGGATCGTGACGGCGTCGCCGGAACTGTTCCTCTCCAGGGCCGGTGACTGGGTGACCAGTTCTCCGGTGAAGGGCACCGCCGGTCCGGGAGAGCCGTTCGCGGACAAGGACTTTCCGGAGAACATCATGATCACTGATCTGGTCCGCAACGATCTGGGTCGGGTCGCCGAGCCCGGTTCGGTCACGGTGACCCGGCTGCTTCACCGCGAGGAGCATCCGGGCCTGGCCCACCTGGTCTCCGAGGTCCGCGCTCGGTTGCGGACCGACGTAGGTTGGGCTGCGTTGTTGGCCGCGACCTTTCCGCCCGGATCGGTGTCGGGCGCGCCGAAACACACTGCACTGCAGGTGATCTCAGAGCTCGAATCGGTCGACCGCGGGCCTTACTGCGGCGCGATCGGCTACGTCGACGCCGATCGCAAGGCGGCCGCCCTGGCGGTCGGAATCCGGACCTTCTTCACCTCGACCGACACGCTCGGGCGCCGGACCCTCAACTTCGGTACCGGCGCCGGTATCACCTACGGCTCCGACGCCGAGGCCGAATGGCAGGAGACGGAGCTGAAATCGGCCCGATTGATCGGGCTGGCCTCCACTTGACGTTGTCGCCCGACGCGCGGGGTCCGGAATTCCGAGCTCGGCTTGATACCGTCTGGCCGTGACATTGACGCCAGTTGCCGAACCGGACAAGACCATCCGCCCGACACGGAACGGCCGGCTGGTGGCGTTCGTGGTGGCGATTCCGGACCGGTTCCTGATCATCTTCATGTGTGCGGTGCTGGCCACCACAATCACCGTTCAGCTCAGCATCTTCCACCCGTACACGCTCTTTCCGCTTTTCGTGATCCTGATCGCAGCCTCGTGGCGGCTGGCGCCGACGCCCGTTCGTCGGCCGTCAGACGCCCAACCCGGCGGGCCGCCTCCGCTGATGCGCCGGCAACGTCATGGACCAGCAGAACCGAGGCGTTCCGCGGAGTGCTCGGCGATCGGCGGTGGCAGTGGATCGGGGCGGTCGCCGTCGTCCTGTTGGCCATCGCCTGGTTCTTGGTCCAGCGACCGTATTACTCCGAGTTGATCTCGGTCCGCCGTGATCCGTCCATCTACACGCTGCGCGGGTTCTGGTTGATGGACCACCCCAGCCCCGACGTCACGCTGACCCAACAGCTGCTCGACATCAAGAAGGCCGTGCCGTCGATCGGCCTGGACTTCGGTGGCGAGACCCGGCAGCTCATCCGCCACTTCCAGAGCACCTCGGTGGTTCCGGGCATGATCGCGGTGGCCGGCTGGATCGGCGGCGCGTCGCTGCTGTTCCAGGCCAATCTGATGATCGGTGCCGTCCGCCCTGATCTGTACGTACGCGGTCGGACGCCGAATGGCCGGTCCTGTGCTCGGCCTGCTCCCGGTGGCGGCATTGGGCCTGAGCATGCCGATGACCGCATTCTCCCGCGTCGCCTACACCGAACCGGTGGCGCTGATCGCGCTGATGACCTGTCTGCTCGGGCTGTGGGAGGCGGCGCGCACCGGGCGAAAGGCGATGTGGTTGCTGGCCGGCCTGGGCGCCGGCGCGGCCTGCATCGCGCGGGTCGACGGATGGATCGTGGTGATCGGCGGCCTGGTGGCGATCGGTATCTGGGGTGCCGCGACGACCTCGGCGGCGATGCGACGCAAGGTGCTGATCGGGTCTGGTCCTGTACTGCGTGGGCGCCGCGGTCACCGGGACGTTGGGCTACACCGACCTGAAGTTCCACAGCCCGGACTACCTGGCTCGCAGTCAGGTCCAGCTTCCACCCGCTGATCGATGGCGTGTTCGCCTGCGCTGTGCTGGCCTTCCTGGTCATCCTCGTCCCCGGCATGAGCTGGGTGGCCCGCTGGGTACGGAGCACATTCGGTGGTGATCGGCCGGGTGCTGGTGTCGCTCGTCGCGGTGGTGATGGTGGTGATGATGCTGCGGCCACTGTTCTACGAGGCTCACTTCACCACGTCCAGGATCTACATGATCGGGGTAAGCACTCGACAGAAGGCCGAGGGGCTTGCCGATCGATCCGTCCCGCAGCTACGACGAACAGTCGATCAACTGGATCTCTTGGTATCTCGGTTGGCCGGCGGTCATCCTGGCCTGCCTGGCCGGGCTGTACGCCATCCGCACGGCGTTCCGGGAGCGGTTCGCGCCGATCGTGCTGGTCACCGCGGTGATCGCGGTGAGTGCAGCGCTGTACCTGAACGTGGTCAGCATCGGCCCTGACCAGATCTGGGCCATGCGCCGTTTCCTGCCGGTGGTGCTGCCGGGCGGTCTGTTGCTCATCGCCTGGGGCTTGAACGAACTCTACGAGCGACGCGCCGCCGTGGATGCTGTGCTCGCCCGCCGGCTGCCGGCCTGCCGGAACGGGCGCGACCGCGGGTCGTCCGCCGTCGCGGTCGGCGTGTTGGCCGCGGTCGTAGCGCTTTTCCCGGCCTTCACCTGGGGGCCGATGTACCCGGTGCGGGAGGGGGCGGGTCAGTACGACATGGTGCAGAAGGTGTGCCCGAAGGTCGCCGACCAGAAGGTGCTGCTCGTCGGCACCATCCCGGTGATGGGCTACTACCAACCGACCTTCCGCAATCTGTGTGGTTCGACGGTGATCACCATCCCCAACTCCGATGCCAAGAAGCTCGGTGCGGCCGGCGCCAAGGCCGAGGAACAGGCGAGGATCGCCCAGGTGATGAAACTGTGGGGGGTCAGACACGGTCAAGGTCGTCACCTTCTATCGTGCAGCCGGCGACGCCGTGGACGAAGCCGCCCGGCCCACCGTTCGTGGCCGACACCTACCAGATGTGGGAGTCGGTGCTCTCGCATCGCCCGCAGAGCGCGACGTACCGAGACCACCCAGATCTGGCTCGGAACGGCCAATGCGGACGGCACGATCGTCCCGGGAATCGCCGGATGACCTACGGTCTTCAATGACAAAGGGCCTGGTCAGACCGGGTGTCGAGCCGGTCGAGGTAACGCGTGGACAACACTGCGGCGCTTCCTACTGTTGTAGAGTGCGTTCGGCATCCGTCCACCAGGACGAGACGCATTCGCCGGCATGAATCAACCGAAGGTGAGTTTTCGCTTGTCTGACTCCTCCGCAGTCGACGAGCGGAGCGCCTCCTCCTCGGTGCCGGCGGCCACGGAGGATGCTCCACGCGGGCGCGGAGTCGAACTCGCCGGTTCCGCGCTGATCGCCGCACCGGATCGGATCGTGACGTCGTTCCTGGCCGGGGCGATTCCGGTCGGGCTGGCCGTCGTCTTCCACGTCTTCGTGCCGATCGTGGTGTTGCCGGCCGCGGTGCTCGCGGTGGTCGCGCTCTGGCACTGGATGCCGTCCCACTACGTGGCGACCGCCCAGCGACGCGCCTGGTGGGACCCGCGGCCGATACCGGACGAGGAGGCGGGAACGGCCACTCGGGCCGGCTTCTGGACGCCGGCCGCCATTGGCTCCGCCGCCGCGTTGCTGGTGATGCTGATCTGGGTCTTCATCAACCGCCAGCACCTTTCGGCCTACGTCGTACTGAACCGTGATCCGGGGATCTACACCTTGCGCGGGCTGTGGCTGGTGCACCACTCGACGCCGCTGATGGACTTCTCCTCCGAAGCGCTCCAGGCCGGCGGGGTGCAGGGCGTCGGCATCGCCTCGCCGGCTTTCCCGGTCATCGGCACCACGGTCTACCCGCAGTCGAGCGCGCTCGTCCCGGGCCTTTTGGCCGTGCTCGGTTGGTTTTTCGGTCTGCACGGCGTGCTGGCCGCCGATCTGTTGATCGGCGCCATCGGGCTGCTCGCCGTGTATGCGTTCGCCCGGCGTCTGCTGGGCCCGTTGTGGGCGCTACTGCCGATGGTCACGTTGGCCGCATCGATGCCGATGGTGTCGTTCAGCCGGGCCCCGTACAGCGAACCGGTCGCGATGCTGTCGACCTTCGGGGGGCTCACGCTGCTCTGGATCGCTTGGCAGACAGGCAAAATCGGTCAGTTCTTGGCCGCCGGTCTGTTGATCGGAGTCGGCTCGCTGGCTCGGATCGACGGTGGCGTGACCTTGGTCGGGGTACTCGCCGGGTTCGCGGTCGTCACCCTCGGGGCCAGGAGTCCGGCACACCCGCCGGAAAGCCGCGCTGGCCGGCACCGCCTGGGCAATCGGGGCGGGCGTGCTGAACGCCGTCTCGCTGATCGACGGCAACGTGAACTCGCCGATCTACCAGGCCAGCGAATGGCACGGCATCTTCCCGTTGCTGATCGGCACCATCCTGGCCTATCTGGTCATGGTGGGATTGGCCTTCGTACCGCTGGGTCCGATCCGGCGGTCGCTGGCCGCCGACAGAAGAACCTGGTCGAGGTGGGTGCTGATCGCGAGCGGCGTCATCGCGGTGATCATGATCTCGCGTCCGCTGTGGTGGACGTCCACCTCCCAGACGCCAACCCTGCAGGCCGCTCTGGCGCAGATGCAGAAAGGCCTCGGCCTGCCGGTCAACGGCGCGCGCAGCTACAGCGAACACTCCGTCTCCTGGATGGCGATGTATCTGAGCTGGCCGGTGGTGATACTCGCCGCGATCGGCGCCGGTCTGCTGTTGGCCAGAACGGTCAATCGGCGCGACCCACGGCTGGCTGCGTTCGTGCTGACAGTCGGTGCCGTTTCGGCGTTGTATCTCAATCAGGTCAGCATCTTTCCCGACCAGATCTGGGCCATGCGACGTTTCCTGCCGGTGGTGTTGCCCGGTCTGATCATCGCCGCCGTCTACCCGCTGACCAGACTCACCGGATTGACCCGATTCGAGCGGCTCGGTCGGTACCGGACCCAACTGGCGGTCGTGGCCGGTGTGCTGGCGTTCGGAGTCGTGATCAGCCCGGTGTTCAGTTTCGCCCGATCGCACTTGTGGCCGGTGGCCAACGATCAGGCCCAGATCGCCGAGATGAACGATCTCTGCAACGTGGTGGGCAGCCGCCCGGTGATCCTGGCCGGCCCGCCGTCCGGATCGTCCAACTTCGTGCCGACCTTCAAGGCCGGCTGTGGCACCGAGGTGATCACCTATGCCGCCCCGACCACCGCCGGACTGGCCACCTTGCAGACGCAGTTCACCGACCCGGCGCGCGGTTCCGACACGGCCGCACCGGTTGTCGTCATCTTCGACCCGAAATCCGTGAGCTGGCAGGGCAAGACCCCGGCGCCGTACATCACCAGCACGCTCACGGCGTGGAATCAGCCCATCCAGCAACGTCCCTACGCGCCGAGTACGTCGGTGCGGTCGATCTGGATCGGCACCATCGCCCCGGACGGCAAGGTGGTTCCGCTGAGTACCGCCCCGACGATCGTGAACGGGCCGTGAGCGCGGACAACCCCTCGGTCCTGCTCGATGCTTCGGCAATACCGCCCAATCGCGGCGGCGTGGGCCGGTATGTCGAGGAGGCGGCCAAGGCCTTGGATCTGGCAGGCGTCCGGCTGACGGTGGTGTGCCAGCAGCGGGACGCCGAGCACTTCGGTGCGGCAGCTCCGCGGTCCCGGGTAGTGCCGATCGCCGAGCGGCTGCAATCCCGGCCGGCGAGATTGGCCTGGGAGCAGGTCAGCACTGCCCAGATTGGTGTCGCGGCTGGGCATCGAGGTGGTGCACGCACCGCACTACACGATGCCGCTTGCGGTCAGGGTGCCGGTGGTGGTGACGCTGCACGACGCCATCTTCTTCTCCGAGCCGGACCTGCACCTCGGTGCCAAGGGCCGTTTCTTCCGTACCTGGACCCGCATCTCGCTGCGGCGGGCCGCCGAATGCGTGGTGGACAGCCAGGCCACCGCCGACGAACTGGTGCGGTACGCCAAGGCTGACCGTCGACGGATGACGGTGATCCCGCTCGGGGTCGATCGCGAGCGGTTCGTGGTGCCCTCGGACGCGCAGGTACGGGCCGCGCGCGATCATCTGGGTCTCGGGGACCAGCCGTACGTGGCGTTCCTCGGCACGCTGGAGCCGCGCAAGAACGTGCCCGCCCTGATCCGCGGATTCTGCGAAGCGGTGCGCGACATGGACCAGCCACCCGCGCTGGTACTGGCCGGGGGTGCGGGCTGGGACGCCGCCGTCGAGCCGGCGATCCAGGCCGTGCCCGACCGGTATCAAGGTCATCCGACCGGGTTATCTGCCCATCGAAATGCTCAGCGGTTACCTGGGCGGCGCCGAGTTGGTCGCCTATCCGAGCCTGGGCGAGGGTTTCGGCCTGCCGGTGTTGGAAGCCATGGCGTGCGGCGCCGCGGTGCTGACCACGCGTCGGTTGTCGCTTCCCGAGGTCGGCGGCGACGCCGTGGCCTACTGCGACGTGACGGCCGGCGACATCGCCTCGGCCATCACGCGAGTTGTTGTCTGACCCCGCGCGGCGCGCGGAACTCGGTCGTCTCGCGGTCGAACGGGCCGGTGGTTTCACCTGGTCCGCCCACGCGGCCAAGTGCATCGAGGTCTATCAACGCGTGGTCGCCCGGGCCGGCGCCCGCCGTGCCCGCCCGTCGGAGTCATCGAAGTGAGCGCCCCGATCGGCATTGTCGGTGTGACCTACTCGCCCGGCCACACGCTGCAGGACTTCCTCGATTCGATACCAGCCGCGTACTGCGGGACCGGTCGAGATCGTTCTGGCCGACAACGGATCGACCGATGGGTCGGTGGAAGCGGCGGAGCAGCGCGACGGAGTGGAATTGCTCCGCACGGGCGGCAATCTCGGCTTCGGAACGGCGGCCAATCGCGGCTTTGCCCGGATCGACCCCACGACGGACCTCGTACTGATCGCAAATCCGGACGTGGTGTTCCATCCCGGGTCCATCGACGCGCTGGTCGAGGCGGCCAGAACACACCCGTCGGCGGGCACCCTCGGGCCGGCCATCCTCACCCCGGACGGCGTGCTCTATCCGTCGGCCCGACGGCTGCCGACGCTGTGGCTCGGCGCCGGACACGCGATTCTCGGCTGGGTCTGGCCGACCAATCCGTGGACCAGGAAGTACCGGGCGGAGAATTCCGGCGTGCACGCGCGAGCAGCCGGCTGGCTGTCGGGTTCCTGTTTGCTGGTGCGTCGCAAGGCTTTCGAGCAGATCGGCGGATTCGACGAGGGCTACTTCATGTACTTCGAGGACGTCGATCTCGGGGCCAGGATGCAGCAGGCCGGCTGGGAGAATTGCTACGTCCCGGACGCGGTGGTCACCCACATCGGCGGCCACGCGACGGAACGCCAGGCCGGCCGGATGGTGGCCGAACACCATCGCAGCGCCTACCGCTATCTGGCCGGTCGGCACACCGGGTGGATGCAGTTCCCGGTCCGGGTCGTCCTGCGGGTTGCGCTCGGACTGCGCGCGGCGGTCGCCATGCGTTCGGCCAAGGTGGCCGGCGGCGCGAAGCTTGACGGCCGTCACCTGCCCGGCGACTGAGTCGTCGCGGTCTCGTGAGATCAGGCGGTTTCCCGCCGACTGCGCGATCCCTGAACGGCCTCTCGCATGGCTCCGTCGACGCCGTCGGGGGTCGGCTGGTGCGGGTCGGCCAGTTCGTGGTCCGGTAGGTCGCTGTCTGCCTGCCGGACGCAGTCGGCGATGAGCGCGGCGGACACCTCGAGGGTCGGATTCAGGTCCATCGGCGAGCGGACCTGCTCCGGCATCACCACCCGGCGGCCCCGGCGTCGGGCACGGCCCAGTTCGTCCTGCATCCGCTCCATTGCATTCACAGCACGTCCCCGCTCGGCCGACATCCTTGGGTAGCAGGCTACGGCTCGAACTCCGCCGAACGCGGTGGGCGCGCCAGGGTATCGTTCATCTGCTGCGGGGCGTCCCCGCTCGCAGCGGAGGCCCAGCGCCCCTGGATCACGTCGAAGGAGCGCTATGAAGGGCATCGTGCTGGCCGGTGGTACCGGGTCCAGACTCTGGCCGATCACCTTGGCCACGTCGAAACAACTGTTGCCGGTCTACGACAAGCCGATGATCTACTACCCACTGTCGGTGCTGATGCTGGCCGGCATCAAGGACGTGCTGATCATCACCACGCCGCAGGACACCGAGCCCTTCGCCCGCCTGCTGGGTGACGGAAGCCAGTGGGGCATGTCCATCACCTACCGGGTGCAGCCTGAGCCGAACGGCATCGCCCAGGCCTTCGTGATCGGTGCCGACTTCATCGGCGCGGACGACGTTGCACTCGTGTTGGGCGACAACATCTTTCATGGACCGGGGCTGACCCGGATCCTGCGGACGGCGCGGGACGGCGTGGACGGCGCGATGCTGTTCGGCTACGAGGTCTCCGACCCGGAGCGATACGGCGTCGGCGAGGCCGATGGCGACGGACGGCTGCTGTCGATCGAAGAAAAGCCCGCAGTTCCGCGCAGCAACCGGGCCATCACCGGGCTCTACTTCTACTCCAACGACGTGGTCGGCATCGCCGGCTCCCTGCAGCCGTCGGCCCGGGGCGAGCTCGAGATCACCGACGTGAACAAGGTCTACCTGTCCGCAGGGCCGCGCCCGGTTGCAGGACCTGGGCCGCGGTTTCGCCTGGCTGGACACCGGCACCTACGAATCGCTGAACGAGGCCGGTCAGTACGTGCAGGTGATCCAGCACCGGCAGGGCGGCCGGATCGCGTGCCTGGAAGAAATCGCGTTGGCCCAGCACTGGATCACCCCCGAGGCAGTGCGAGATCGCCGGAAAGAACCTGGGCAGCAGCGACTACGGCAAGTACGTGGTCAGCGTGGCCGTCGCCGCGATGTCGTCCGGCCGGCCCTGACTCTCCGTCAGGTGGCCGCAAGAGCCGAGCGGTAGGCCGCCACGGTGATGTCGGCACAGTTCGCCCAGGTGAAGCGGCGGGCCCAGGCTTGTCGCTCGTCGGCATCGGGTGTCTGCCCGTCGAGCACCTGCCGCAGGCATTGCGCCAGTGCGTCGGAGTCGCCGACCGGGAAGCGCAGGCCGACCGGTCCGGTCACCTCGGCCAGCACCGGGATGTCCGTCGTGACGACCGGTACGCCGGCCGCCAGCGCCTCGATGGCCGGCATGCCGAACCCCTCGTCAACGCTCGGTAGCACCAGCGCCGCCGAGCCGGCCACCACCGCCGGAAGGATCTCCTGCGGCAGATAGCCGGCCAGTCGGACCCCGACGTGCTCAGCGTCCGCGTGGTCGGTGCCCCAGCCACTGGGCCCGACCAGGAGAAGGTCCGGACAGTCATCGCCGATCGACGACCGGAGCCGCTGGTAGCCCGCGAGCAGGGTGTCCAGGCCCTTGCGCGGCTCCCGGGTCCCGACGAACACGAAATACCGCTCGCGGAATGCCGTGTTCGGTGCGCTGCTCGACGGTCAGCGGCGTCGGGTCGAACCAGTCGGAACCGACGCCCGGCGGGGTGACGAAAATCCGCTCCTCGGGGTAGCCGAACTCGGCCGAGATGCGGGCCTTGGTGACCTCGGCGAGCGTGCAGACCGCCCGGGCCCGGCGCAGCGCCCGCGGCACCAGCACGTCGAGGTCCTGGGTCTCGGCCCGCATGGTGTGGTGATGGGTGAACCAGGCCAGGTCGTGGATGGAGACGACACCCGGCGGCGTGGCCGGACGGCGGGAGCACGAAGTTGGTGCCGTGGACGACGTCGGCTCGGCCGGCCAGCCACTGCACCCTGGGCAGATCGACGTGCTTCCAGGCCTCGCGCAACAGCCGGGCCGGGAACGGCCGGGTGCGGACGTCAACGCCCGGCGGGTACGAGACCGGCCAGCTCGCGCCAGCCGCGCAGGGTGAACGCCGTCGCGGTGACCGACAGGTCGTCGCGGTTCGCGAGTTCGGCCAGCAGATGCTCGGTGTAGCGGCCGATGCCGGTGCGCTGACCGAGCAGCGGGGTGGCATCCACGACGCACTCGCGGGATGGCGGCCGGGCCCGAACGTGACATTCTGCAGTAACTTACCGGGCCGATCCAGGAGTTCATGAATGCCGCTGTTGACGCTGATCACCGAGCAGATCCTGGCCCGGGTTCCCGGCGGTACCGGCCGCTATTCACGCGAGGTGGCCGCGGCGGTCGGCGCCGCGGCGCCTGCGGGCTGGCAAGTCCGCGGACTCACGGCCTGGCATCGCGGATCTGACGCCCGCCCGGGTCGACGGCGTGGCCGGCCCGACCCGGCTGCCGGTCGACCCTCGGGTGCTGGCCCGCCTGTGGGAGCGCGGACTCCCGCCGACCGTCGCCGGCTCGGTGGTGCACGCGCTGACACCGCTCGCCCCGCCGCGCCTGCGTCGAGGCCAGGCGCTGGTGGTGACCGTGCACGACGCCGTGCCGTACACCCATCCCGAGACCCTCACCCCACGCGGGGCAGCCTGGCACCGAGTGATGATCGAACGGGCCGCACAGCAGGCCGCCGCCTTGGTCGTGCCGACGCATGCCGTCGCGGCCGAACTCGCCGCGGCGGGTGTCGGGGGTCGGGTGGAGGTGATCGGTGAAGGGGTGGCGCAGGCGCTGACCGGGCCGGTCGATACGGGGCCGAGCTGGACGAGGTCCGCGACGCGCCTCGGGCTTCCGGCGCGGTACCTGCTCGCGGTCGGGCACCCTGGAGCCGCGAAAGGGTCTCGACGTGCTGCTCGACGCGTTGGCGGCCGGCCCGAGCGACGGTCCCGTTCTGGCGGTTGTCGGTCAGACCGGGCTGGGGCGACCAGGATCTGATGGCGCAGGCGGCCAGGCGCGGGATCGGCGATCGGGTGCACGTGCTGGGCCGTCTGTCCGACGCGGACCTGGCCGCGGTGCTCGACGGTGCGCTGGCGTCGGTGGTACCCAGCAGGTCGGAGGGCTTCGGGCTGCCCCTGCTCGAGGCGATGAGCAGGGGAGTGCCGGTCATCCACTCGGACGCTCCGGCGCTGGTCGAGGTGGCCGGCGGTGCGGGGCTTTGCGTGCCGGTGGGCGACGTCGACTCGTTGGCGCGAGCGATCGGCGAAATTACTGGGAACGCAATGCTGCGGGAGCACTTGATGGCCGCGGGTCGACTGCGATCCACCAAGTTTTCCTGGGAACGGGTCGCGGAGAAATTGTGGTCCGTCTACGGAAGAGTTGTTTCCGCGCATAGCACCTGAGCGAGCTGGAGCGGAGAATCGTAGGTGATAGGGGACACCCGCAACAGACGTCTCCAGCAACCGCATGCCGAGTCCGTCAAGCAATCTGCGCCAGGACCAGAACGGCTGCGCAGCTTGTGGCCGTCAGAGACGATAGATCCACACGTCGTCCACCAGTTCCGGTCCGGCCGGAGACACCTGATCCATCGCCGCCTTCCACTCCGGGGTACTCGCGAGGAACAACTACAGTATGAACGTGCAGATACCTGCTTGACAGCGCGAGGTTAGTCACTTGTAGTCCACCAACAAGCCGCGTTCTCCCTGTGGCCAGGGATCGGTGCGCGGGTCGACGTGCCTGCCGTAGCCACCGTCGCTCGACCTCTAAGCTGGCGTAGTGAACATTAGGAATACTGCACGCAAGCCCGTGCGAAATGGCCCTGCGGCGCGGGTGGCACGTCGGATGCTCGACGGGCTTGCTGCCCGCCTCGCCGTCCGGCTGACGCCAGCGATCACTGACGCTATCAATGGGGACCCTGCGCCGGTCGGTTCCGACGTCGTTGTGCCAACCCAGCCGGTTGTCGAGCCCGAAGTCGCTCCTTCATCAACTAGGGGCCCAAACGCGGACGGCGGCTATTCGTCGATCGAGCTAGAATATCCAGTGACGCCTCGGACTCGCTATGGGTACGACAAGCCCGTCCATCCGCAGTTAGCCAACATCATCAGTGAGCGGAATGTCGCTTATGCGAAGACACTTGCGGCTATTGTTGAACGGTCCGATGCCATCTTGCGAATCCCATTCGAGCATGCAGGCCTCCCGGCTGGCCCGGCGTTCAAGAATCCTTGGCTTCCATTGCTGGACATCGCCTCGCTTTATCACTTTGTCGTCACGAACAACCCGGCCACATACCTCGAGGTCGGCTCCGGCACGTCGACGCAGATCGTTTACCGAGCGATCGGCGACGCCGGGCTTCGCACGCGCATCGTGTCGATTGATCCACAACCAAGAGCCGAAATCGACGCGCTGTGCGATGAAGTCATTCGTTCCCCGTTCGAGACTACCGATCTCTCGGTGTTCGATACCTTGCAGCCCGGTGATATAGTCTTCATCGACAATTCCCACCGTGCACTTCCAAACTCCGATGTAACCGTCTTCTTTTTAGAGGCAATGCCGCGCATTCCGGCTGGTGTCTTGGTTCAGATACACGACATATTCCTGCCGTCGGATTACCCTGCGGAATGGGCACCGCGGTTTTATTCTGAGCAATTCATGCTGGCAGTATTCTTGATGGGTGGAGCTCAAGGGTGGCAGATCGAGTTGCCGCTCTTTCACGCGGCGACCGATCCGGGGTTGGCGGCCGTGGTCGCACCGTTGGTCGCCGCCGCCGCGGCAGGACCCGCTCACTCACATGGAGGCAGCTTCTGGCTCCGCCGACTGTGAGCCCAACGGCCTAGCTCCTGAAACGCTTGGTCCGACAAACTCGGTCCGGACGTCAACGAAACCGATACTATTTCCGGCACCTAGGACGGAAAAAGGTACGCCGGGAGTGTAACGGTGCATCTCCATTCCGCCTTCGCGATGCACGGCTGCAATCACTGTGTACTGTCCTTCGCCCAGGGCAACCGACGGCAATCGGAAGGTATATGAAGTAGACCCGGAGATCGGCGGCAGCTTCATCCCCATCATCTTCGTGTTGGTGCCGTAGACCGTCTGACCCATCGAACTGTCGATGCCGAGCCCGATCACTCCGTCGCGCACGAGTGCCGTCGACCTCGACCTCGATCGTGACCGGACATGTCGTCGCCCGAGGTGATCGAAGTCGTGGGCAGGCCGTCCGCGGACCGTCAGCGTCACGCTGACCACCCGACCGCCGGCGATCAGTGCGGCGCCTGGAAATCGGGTCGATGCGGTGTCGCTCCGCCTGTCACGCCGGCCACCGCAGCGGCGGCCGTCGCGCGTTCCCGGTCGATCTCGTCCTGCCGCATGAGTCTCGAAATCGGCCCGCAGGTGGCGCAGGGCCTCCATCGGATCGCCGTCGATCTGAACGACACCGTGCTCGAGGACGATGGCCCGATCGCACAGGTCGGCGACCTGATCGAGTGAGTGGGTGACGACGACGATGGTCCGGCCCTCGCTCTGGAACTCCCGGATCCGATCCATGCACTTGCGCTGGAACGGCTCGTCGCCGACGGCCAGCACCTCGTCGACGAGCAGCACGTCCGGATCGACGTGGACGGCAACGGCGAAGGCCAGCCGCACGTACATGCCGGACGAGTAGAACTTGACCTGGGTGTCGATGAACGGCTCGACGCCGGAGAAGTCGACGATCGCGTCGAAGTGCTTCTCGGTCTGCTTGACGGACAGGCCCGAGGATCGACGCGTTGAGGAAGACGTTCTCGCGGCCGGTCAGATCCGGATGGAAGCCGGCCCCCAGTTCGAGCAGGGCAGCCAGCCGACCGCGGTGTTCGACGCTGCCCGTGGTGGGCTGCAGAATCCCGCCGATCAGCTTGAGCAGCGTCGATTTGCCGGAGCCGTTGGGACCGATCAGCCCGACGGTCGACCCGCTGGTGATGTCGAGATTGACGTCCCGCAGCGCCCAGAAGTCTTCCTTGTTCGCGTTCGACCGACCGAAATTGACCATCCGCTCCTTGAGGGATTTCTCCTTGCGGATGACGAACCGCTTGGACGCGTCCGTCACCTTGATGACTGTGGGACTCATGATCAGATCTCCTGCGCGAAGTTGGTCTGCAGCCGGGCGAAGACCCGCTGGCAGAGCCACAGCGCAACCAGGCCGACGACGAAGTTGATGACCATGTGCTGGCCCAGATCGGCCGGCTGGGGGAGGCTGGAACCCGCCGACCCAGAAGGCACGATGGAAGGCGAGCACGGCCAGCGTGACCGGGTTCGCCAGGTACAGCGCCTCCACCCAGACCGGTGCCGATGCTCGCGGCGACGGCCGACCACTGGTAGACGACGGGCGAGAGCCAGAAGCCGAACATCAGGACGATCTCGACGATGTAGGCCACGTCGCGCAGGTAGACGTTGATGGCCGACAGCACGAAGGCGAACGCGGCCGCCCAGACCAGCACCAGCGCAGTACCGGCAACGGCCCAGACCAGGCGTTGCGGCGACGGCGGATCACCCGAGATGAAGGTGGCGGCCGTGAGGATGACGAGCTGGATGACAGAAGTTGAACAGCGCCGATCCGATGACCGCCAGCGGGAAGACTTCGCGCGGCAGGTAGATCTTCTTGACCAGGCCACCGTTGTTGACGATGGCGCCGGTGCCGACCCCGATGATCTCGGAGAACAGATTCCAGACGGTCAGCCCGGAGAAGATGTAGATGGCGAAGTCGGGAGTGGCGCTCGGTCCTCGTGGCTGCACCGAGGAACTGGCCGATGGCCACGACGTAGACCACCAGCAGGGCCAGCGGTCGGACCAGGCTCCAGAGGAATCCGAGAACGCTGTCCTTGTATCGGCTCTTGAGCTCGCGCCGGACCAGCAGGTCCAGAAGTTCGCGGTATTGCCAGACGCCCTGGAGCCGAGGCCGCGGTCCCCTGATGAAGCCGGATCGTGGACCGGACGGGACGAGCGGTAGTCGGGCCAGCCTGGTCGCGCGTACATCGCGCAGATCAGTCATGTCACCTCAAGTTCTGTTGCCGAGCGACCTGCGGATCGCGCTGCGGCGGCGGAAACTTTCCGCGGGCCAAGAGCGAATCCTAGCCAAGTTGGCGCCCGTCGGTCGCCGTGCGTGACCGCGGGCAGGCGACCGATCAGCGACGATTCGGTCAATGCGGCCCACGTTTCGGCTGCGTAGTCGTCCCAGGTTCGGGCGGACGGTGAGCTGCTTCACGCCGCAGTCTCGGCGAGCTCGTCGTCGTCGGTCAGCAGCGTGCGCATCGCCTTCGGCAATGCTGTGATCGTCGCGCGGATCGACCAGCAGGGCCCCGCCGCCGTCGTCGGCGATCTCCCTCATGGAGCCGTAGCTCGACGTGATCACCGGGGTTCCGCAGGCCAGCGATTCGGCGACCGGCAGCCCGAAGCCCTCGTTGATCGACGGGAACACGGTGAACCGGCCGATCCGGTAGGCGCCCCACAGCAGGTCGTCATCGGCAGCGGAGATCGTCTCGACCGGCCGACCGGCCAGCTGCAGTCTGGCCAGCGCCTCGGCGAAACCGCTCCGAGTTCCAGGAGTTGCCGCCGATGAAGGTGAGCGAGAACCGGCGGCCCTCCCGCCAGAGCAGTTCGGCCGCGTGCAGGACGGCCAGGTGGTTCTTCCGTGGGTTCGTGGCTGCCGACCACCAGGACCATCGGCAGATCTCCCGACAGCAGCCGGTCCGCGCCAGCTGCCGTCGCCGCTGGGTTCTCCGGCGGCGCCTCCGCCGGCAGCACAACGGCGTTGATGTCCGGGCCGGGCAGGCCGGTACCGGCCAGCATGGCGCGCCAGCCGCGGTACTCACCGGCGGCGCCCTCGGAGATCGGCACGACGGATCTGGCGTGTCGAACGGCGGCCAGGTTGCGGGCGAAACCGGGAACCAGCCCCTCGTGGCAGGTCTCTGCGGTGGTGACCGGCACCAGGTCGTAGCCGATGACGTTGAGCGTACTGCCCGAGTACCGCGCCAGTGCCTGGAGCCGACCGGTCCGATCGACCTCGGCGGCGAGTTCCGGCAGGAGGTACGTGCACCGCCACGGCACGATGATGCGGGTCGTCGGTCGAGGCACTGTGACCGGCGGGCCGCCCCAGAACGCGCGATGGGCTTCCTCGGCGGACAGTGCACGCAGGACGCCTCATGGCTCGCGGTCCAGCCGACGATGAGCGGGTCGGTGGTCCTGCGCCCACCGCCGCGTCGACCTCCCGGGTCACCCGCTGGATGCCGGTGGCGAAGTCGGTCATCGCCGTGTGATGTACGTCGACGATGATCTCGCCGGTGACCACCTGACCGTCGCGCCACGGCCCAGTGTCGAGCAATCGAGGCAGCGGACCGCTCCAGATCGCCTTGTCGCAGTGCCGCCGGCACGCCGTCGAGTTCGGCTGCCCGGACGGTGGCCCGGACCAGGTCGCCGTCGGGCAGTCGACCGTCGAGCACGGCGAGGGCCAACCAGGCACGCGCCGCGTCCACTGGCTCGATCGCTTCGATCAGATGGTCCAGAAGTTTCGGGGTGTCGCCGACGGAGAGGTGTTTCGGGCCGCCGAGCGCCTCGATCAGGACGACGAGCCGTTGACGCAGCGCGTCACGCCTGGCCACCCCGTGGCGATCGATGTCCGCGGCCAGGCCGGCCACGGTCGAACGGACCGGCCGAACTGCCTGCACCGCACGGCGGATGCGGTCCGAGCCCGCCAGGGCCACGATTCGATCAACGGCCGGCATCGTGGACTGCTTTCGTCAAGGGGAGCCGGGGCTTCGGCGGGCTGGGCTCGGCGAGCCAGCTCTGGCGCCACCAGCGCCTCCCACAGCTGCGTCGCGTAGTCGTGCCAGGTGCGAGCGGACACGTCGCCGATCTGTTCTCGCAGCTCGGGCAGTGCTGCCTTGTCGGCGAGCAGCTTGCGCATGGCATCGGTGAGGGCCCCGTCGTCCCGAGGATCGACAGTCAGCACGCCGCCGCCGACGGCAATTTCCGGGGTCGACCCGAAGTTGGACGTGATCACCGGAGTGCCGTGGGCGAGGGACTCCGCCACCGGCAGGCCGTAACCCTCGTGAAGCGACGGGAACAGCGTGAACGCGGCCTCGTCGAAGGCGCGATCCAACGTCGCGTCGTCGACGGCCCGGAGCACCTCGACGCTGCGCCCGGCGGCCTTCAGGTCAGCAACGCGGCGCGGAAATTCGGTGCCCCAACCGCTGCCGCCGATGAAGCGCAGCCGGAATGCGAGTCCCTCCCGCCACAGGATTTCAGCGGCGTGGAGTATCGCGAGGTGGTTCTTTCGCGGCTCGTGCGAGCCGACAACGAGCACCGAAGTGGGCCGTCCGGGGTCGGGCTGTTGGGCCACGCCGACGGGCGAGGGTAGCGAGACCTCCGTTACCAAGGGCCCGGGTAGGCCTTGGGTGGGCAGCATCTGGACGAACCCCTGGATTTCCGCGGTTGCCGCATTTGAGATGCCGGCCATCCTGCGGGCGAATTTGACGGCGGTGAGATATCGCACGAATCCCGATGACTCTCTGGGCGGGACCAGGTCGGCCGAGACGATCGGGATCGCGTCATAGGCGATACCCACGAGACTGTTTCCCGAATACGAGCCGATGGCTGCGAGCCGACCGCTGAAGGCGACAGGCGGGACCTCGGCCATGACCACCACGCTCTGCCAGGGCACGATCAGGCGTTGCGTCCGCGTATCTGAGCCCGCGGTCGCCGGTGTCCGGACCCTCGCCCGCGTCACCGCGCATCGCCCAGTCGTGGACGCGTTCATCCTCCCGCTCGTTCAGTCGCCGCAGGATCCCGCCGGCCGAAGTCCAAGCGACCGCGACCGTGTCGTGATCCCGCCGCCAGGCCGGCATCAAATGACGGACCACGCGCTGGATGCCGGTGTGCAGGTTGAACCGCGCTGAGTAGTCGACGTCGACGATGACAGCACCGATCAACACGTCCAGCTCGGCTTGCGGGGAGCCGTAGCGCTGAGCACGTTCGAGACTGGAATCGAGCAGGAAGAGTGACGCTTCCAAGGCGTCGCCAGCTCGAGTCGTCTGCGCGCGTCGTCTACTTCATCCCGGGTGGGGAAGGCTGCGGACAACGCGGTCAGCAGCAGCCAGATTCGCTCGACCGATGGGTCGTCCCTCAGGGCATCGACCATCGCATCCAGCACTGCAGCGGCGTCCGCGGCGGAGTCCGACTGCACAGGCAGGTCGACCGGACGTTGACAGATCAGACCGGCCACGGCGCGCAACCGTGCCGGCCAAGGCATCGCGGGCAGCGGTCGACCCGAAACCCGTGGGCGGCTCGGCTCATTCCGATCGCCGACCGGATCTGGATCGAAGGCTGCGAATGGGTCTCGTGATCCGCCAGGAGACAGTCGCTCGCATCGCGGCCAGTTCCTCGGTTACGGCGTGTGTCTGTCGACGTAAGAAGACCAGCTCGTCGGCGTCGACCTCACCGCCCTTGCTCGCGCTGTCGGCCCACTGTCCCGAGTGCGCGGCTCCGCCAGGCCACAGCGGTCTGGAGTGCGCTCTGCTCACGCTGAGTCGTCCGGGCGAGCTCCGCTTCGATGGTCTGCATCGACGTGCTGACCTTCGCGAGTTCGCGCGCGATTGGTCTCGCTTTCGGATTCCAGTCGGGCGGCCACGGTGCTCGGCCCGCTCGAGAGACTGCGTTCAGCTCAGCGATGCGACGGTCCCGTTGCAGCGAGTCGTAACGGATGTAGCGGTCCAACGGGTTCGCCGGCGCCTGCAAACTCTCGTGCAGTTGATCCCATCGTTCGCTCGCGATGTAAAAGCGAGAGAGCCCGTCGAACAACGAGAAGCGATAGTCGGCTGCCGTCAGTATCGGCTCCCACGCCTGGTAGGAGGGTTCCGACGACTGCGGTCTGGTCGCCTCCGCGACGATGATCCACGGCCGCCATTTGCGCAGGTCCACGCTGCCAAGCACAGCAGCCTCGGCGCCTTCGACGTCGACGGACATGAAGTGGATGTCGGATCCGGTCCATCCGGCGTCGTCCAGGATGTCGTCGAGTCGTCGCGTCTTGGCTTCGACCGATTTGATCTCGAAGCCTGCCGCGCGGTGCTGCTCGCCGATCGCCTCGTCGATGGTGGACAGGCCCGTATCCGGGATCTCGAGCAACCGGACCGTCTCGTCGGACGTCTGCGTCACGACGACTTCGACCATCGTGTCTTCCGGACGTTCTGATCGCTGACGATCCGCGTACTCGTGAACCGGCTCGACCGTGATCCCGCGCCAGCCGGCGTCGTAAAACGCTCGGGAGACGGAATCGACAGTCGGATCGTTTGCGCCGACGTCGATGTACCGGCCGTGCTCGACCGTTCCTAGCGCCCGATACAAGACCACGTCCTCGCCGTTCTGGGCGTACGAAACGAAGAGTGGGTTAGGCACTGAGGCATCCTATCCATAGGCGAAGATTCACCAAGCTGGGCCGACGGCCTCGCGGCGAGCAGTAAACGAGGAGTTGGAAACCGGATGACAAGCGAGCCGGGCTTGGCTGTAGATGCCGACCAGACCGACGGTGCTGGTGTCGTAAGCGGCCGACACGCGGTGGCTGTCTTGAAGCCGCCCTCCGGGCGTTCCCCTGCCAGGTGGCTTCGCGACATACGCGCTGCGACGCCGGCAAAGCGTTCCATGGCGCTCGCCGGGGTCACAATGGTCGGTCTGGCGTTTGTCGGTCTCGTCGTCGCATACGGTCTGCTGCCCGGCTTCGTGCCCAACCCCATCGACATCTTCGGCGGTTCAGGCCTGGCTGTGTGCGCGTCTCAGCATTTCCCAACCCAGATGTGGTCCTGCCCGAACTTGGGCTACCCGAGCGCGTACGAATCTGCCACTGCACGCCCGGTCATCTGGCTCTCCAGCATCTTTCAGTGGATGGGCCTTGACGTGGTAAATGCCACCCGGCTGGTCTGGTTGGTGGCGTTGATCGCGGCCTTCTGGGGTACCAGGCGGTTCTTCGCCAGGGTCACCCCCGTCGGCTGGCTCGCATGGATCGGTGTGCTGGCTTATCTGGCCGCGCCGATCGTCTTCGCCCAGGGTGGCTATGGGGCTCTTCAAATCGGCTTCATGCTAGTGCCCGTCTATGTTCTGATGGACATACGTCTAGTTGAGGGTCTCAACCGCCACCTGCCGCGTAGGCGCCTCGCCTGGCGGGTCCTATCGCTGGTTTTAGTGCGGACTCTGGGATTGCTGATCGACCCGTATTCGTTCGTCGTGGCGACCGTCTGCATTGCCGCAGTCTGGCTAATCTGGGCGACCAGAAATGCAGGCCGTCATCGGTGGGCGATGCTGGCGTTTGCGGGCATCACAGTCCTCATGTCATTCATCGTGGCTTACCTGATTTACAGCTCATCTGTTGACACCAGCACCTTTCGAAGTGAACCGCTAGACTTTTTCCGTGGCGGGGGCGTCGATCTTTACGCAATAATTGTTCCGTCCGCCTCCGTGTGGTGGGCGTCTCTGACGGGCCTGCACAATTCGGTTCAGCCCCTCCAGGCCTATAGCGACGGGCACAACCTGCTAGATGTCTACTTGGGTATTCCGCTGCTGGTGACGGCGGCCCTCGGAGCCGTTGTCGGTAGCCGACGTGGCCGCTACCCGGGAGCCCGACTGGCTGCGGTCGTCGCTGGTCTCGTTATGTTTGCCTTGGCCCTCGGGCCGTCGATCCGGCTGGCCGATTTCAAGGTTGTCGCTCCGGGGGCGCGAATAACCTACACGATGCCTGCGGCGGCTGCCAGCTTCGCCAGCCCGTGGAGTTGGGTCTACCAGCACATTCCGGGCATCTCGCTGATGCGTGCGGTCTGGCGTTGGGAGTTAGGGGTTCGGCTGGCTGCGCTCACCTTGGCAGTGATGGGCTTGAGTTGGTGGCTCGGACGGTCGCCTTCCTGGCGAACCCGGTGGATTCCAATTGCCGTCGCCGGCTTGATTCTCGTGGAGTCGGTCACCAACATCCCGATCTATCTGCGACAGGATCATCGGGCACTGGGCGCGGAAAGGGCAGTCGAAGCTGAAGTCACCCAGCCGCTGGTCAAGCTGGTCAAGCCGGACGAGCGGGCCATTCTCTACGGTCCTGGCGGTGTCAGTCCGGGCAGCAACGATCTCATGGCAAACTTCATCTGCCCCGTATCAAAAATCAAATGTTACAACGCGGGCGGCGACAAGGCCCTTGGAAACGCGCTTGGCACTATGCCGTCATTGGCGCGTCAGGTCATTGCCAATCACGCCAAGCTTGGTGATCCCGGCGTGGAGAAAGCTGTTGCCAAAATGTTCGCCTCAGGCGAATTGGATGTCCTCGTACTCACCAATTTCGACCTTAACGCTCAGGCAGCGTCTTGGCCGCCGAGCGAGACAGTTCGCTCGAAAGGTTTCGACGCTGGCCAGAAGCTGTTCAGGGGCCCTGGCTTCTCTCGGACCGACACGCCGTTCTTTACCGTCATTCGACCTCGACCCGTCTCCTGACGGTCGGGGGACCCGCCCAGGAGAACTGGGACGGCCCCTGTCGATCTGCGTCGCTTCAATGCCGCGGAACTACAGGATGGTCACTCCCGGATTGGTGAGCCGGAACGCCAGGGTACGGGCATCGGGAACGTCCAAAGCGGCGGCGTCTGTGGAAAAGATCAAGCGCGTCGCGCCCGGCTCCAGGAGTAGCGCGCGAGACCACGGCGTCTCACCGATGCCATCGACCTGCACGACGTCCGTAAAAGCGTCGAAGATTGTCGATGATGACACCGAGACCTCAGCACCTGACCCGGGTGACCTGCCTATGCCCGCCGAAACCTCTATCCGGACTGCGTCGCTCGAATGATTGAACAACAGCAACTCGGCACGCGCCGCACACCATCTCCATGCTCCATGTTCCGCGGTCTCCAGCCCCCAGAAGCCAGCCAACCAACCCAGCGAAATTGGAAAGTCCGCTGTAGCGTCTGAACCCAGCTGGCTCGATGACCTTAACATCCAACCATCGCGCGTTTCGATCACTGTGCTGCGGAATCCGGCATCGTGGAGAAGTTTGGAAAGGGTGATGTCGGTGAAGCCCGCCAAGTGAAAGTCGCCGGTGTAACCCTGTGTACCGAACAATTGGCCGAGTAGCTGCTGATGGTCTGAGTCGTTGTCGTGCGTTACGAGGAATCGTCCGCAAGCAACTACATCTGGCATCTGCAGCGTAAGGCTGCCACCGGAACGCAGCAACCTGGCCCATTCGTTGAGAGCCGGGACTGTATCGTTCCTCGGGAGATGTTCGAGCACGTCGATTGCTAAAATCTCGTCAAAGGTGTCGGATGGGAGCATTGGAAGGGCCCGAACGTCTCCGACCAGATCCGGTCCGTGGAAGTCCTGAAAATCCACGTTGAGATAGCCCTCGCGAAGGTCGAAACCACAACCGAGGTTGAGCTTCCGAGGATGTACTTCGGGGTCAAACCTGAAGTCTGATGGTTCGCTAACGTTCACTTGGAGATCGTAACGCAGCACGACCTCCTACCGCAGGCGCGGGTCGAGAGTTGTCACCCAGACGTTCTTCGATGGCCCTGGTCGCGACCTCACCCAAGGCCCGCCAACCGTAATTGGCGTCGACGAGCGTACGGGCGCGCTCCGTCCTCGCGCTCGCTCCATCGGCAGCCGCTAGTTCTGCTCGGATCGCGGCAGGGAAGTCATCGATCTCGGCAACGCGAACCACGCCTACCGGAATGTTCAATCCGCGAATTCCGACAACCGTGCTGACCAGCGGTAGCCCTGCGGCCAGGTATTCGACAACCTTCAGATTGGTTCCGGAACCGGAGGTAAGGGGCGCGAGAGCGACATCAGCGGTCCGCAGGATTGTTTGCTTGACCGTCTCGGACACGAGTCCGAGGAGAAAAACGTTGGGCGGCACCCGCAAGTGCTGCAGAGTGGCGCAGTGGCCGCCCATCAGGACGAAAGCCACATTGGGCAACAATGGCGCCATGTCGACTATCGCTCTGCCTGCCTCGTTGTTGGGCGGGTGCCATGAGCCCACAAACGTTGCCACGGACCGGATGCCCGCGGACCCGCCACCACCTTGCAGGCCCTTCAACCACCGCAATCGATTCTGCTGGCGAACGGACATCGACGTGAACGGTATGGCATCCAGGTCCGCGCCATTCGGTACCAATAGGAACTTGTCTACCGGGGTCTCGTATAGGTTGGTCATGCTCTGCTGGTCCTCTTGGGACACGGTCAGGACGAGCTCGGCCTCGGCACACGCGCCGCCCTCAACCGTCCGGACCAGCTCTCGAAGCTCATCGCCGAAGTCAGTATCAGGCAATAGTTGTGATTTCAAGACATATTCACAGTTGTGGGCGTCGTAGACGAGGGGTGGTTTTCTTCCGAGTAGCTGAATCGCCGGGTAAAGGAACGGGTGTGCCATCAGGATGCACTGCGCCTCCCTGCTAGCTGTGTTCAGCGTGCTGACATAGTCGGGAGTGAGCGTGATGAGCTGGCCATCGACGATATCAGTCACTGGAAAACCGGCCTGACCAGAATATGCCACCTCGCGGGCAAAGTGTTCGGCCGACCTCGGGATGACGTATTCGGTCATTCCGTCTGCTAATTCTCGCCTCGACGCGGGAACCGCGGGGTGTGACAGGCAGATCAGGTCGATGTCGAACCGGCGGCCCAGGGCTCGGTACAGGTGATACATCCGCAGCTGTCCGCCGCCTCGGGGCGGCCAGACCGGGAAGGTGGAGGTGACTACCAACTTCGGCCGGCCACGGCGGCTGACGAACGTGCTTCGTCGCGTTTCAGACTGCAGGCCAACCAGTTCGGTAGCGACGCGATGCCAACTGATGCCGTCGACAGCGGCCCGCGCGGCCGAGGAGGTGGATGGTCGGGAAGCGAGCCGGTCGAGTTTGGCCAGGCCGGCACCGAGGGCGGCGGGGGTGGGCTCGACCACGAACCCGTTGCTGCCTACCACCACGAACTCGGTCGGACCGCCGGCGTCGTAGGTGGTCAGCACTGGCTTGCCAGCGGTCATCGCCTCGATGGTGACCAGGCCGAGGTCTTCGTCCAACGGGATGAACGGCACTCCGATCGCACGCGAGTAGTGATCGACCAGATCCGTCTGCGATAGCCGACCGACGAATCTGATTCTCGGGTCGCCGTTGGCCAGCTCCTTTAACCGTTGGCGACTCAGGTCCGGTTCCTCCGATGACCAGTGGCCGTTCGCCGTCGTAATGGGCCATCGCCTGCACGAGCAGATCGAGCCGCTTGGGCGCGTCGTGTCGACTGGCCGTGAAAAAGAACTCGCCCGGTTCCTCGTGCAGTCCTTCCAGATCCGACGGGGGGTAGAGCACCCGGGCCGTTACTCCCGCCGGGAAATAGTCGGGGCGTTTGGCCACGGTGCGGGAGATTGCGAAGTGACGGACGATGGCTGATGGTCGCAGGGCGACCGAGTCGAGGGCGCGGACGATCGTACGTGCCAACGGACTCGGATGACCCAACGACGGATGGTCGGGGCCGACTAGGGCGAGCGTTGATCGCCATAGATCGAAGAAGGCCGGAAGTTCGCGTGCCGTGTCCAATCTCATGGCTGCCGCACACAGACTGCGAATGGCAGGATCATCGGACGAATCGGCCGGGGGCAGATTGAAATGGTGGTAGCTGTCGTACAGACCACGGAGCGGATGCAGCAGGTACAGCACGTGGTTGGGGTGCGAAACCATCCAGGCCGGGTACTTGCCGCTGATGATCATGTCGAAATGATTCAGATCCAGCTCCGCGAACGCCTGGTACGCAGCCATCACCTGCGGCAGGGTGTGCTCTCGAACCGGAATTTTGATCAGCTCGACGTCGTGGGGTGAATTGCCGGACAGCTCCCGGTAGAGACCGGACCACACGGCCTCGGCCCCGCCCGGGTCGTAGGGGATGGGGCTCGGCGCAACGATGGCGATCTTCACCGGGGCATCAGTTCGCAAACACCTTTTCCACGGCCGACAGGAGTTGGGTCCTGGCTCGTTCCGGCGTCCGTTCCCGCGCCGTCTCCCGGGCGGCGATACCCATACGGCGGGCCAACTCCGGGTCCTCGGCGAAGGTCTGCAGGGCATCGGCTATGCCTCGCGCCGTTGGCTCCACCACGAATCCGTTCACTCCGTCGCGGACGAGTGCGGTCAGGCCGCCCCCGTCGCGGCACACGATGACCGGTTTGCCGTGGCTCATGGCTTCGACGACGGTCAATCCGTCGTCCTCGTCGTAGGCCGGAGCGATGACACACAGGGCGTCGCGGTAGAGCCCGGTCAAGACCTCGTCGTCGACCCGCCCGCGAATGTCGACGCGGGGGTGCGCAGCGGATGATCGCTGCTCGGTCGAGCCCGGAGTTCAGCCAGATGTCTTCATCCGACAGAGATTCGGGATCTGTGCCCGCGGCCAGGTCAGCCGCGAGCGCCCGGACAAACGGCAACCGACCGCCGCCACCGACCAGCACCCCGGTTACCTCGTTCGCCAGGGAAATGCCGACGAACGGCCAATTCGGTGCGCTTGGTGAATTCCTGCCGGCTGACGCACAGCACGTGCTCGAAACGTCCTTCCGTTTCGTCATCTATCGGCGGGCCGGCCGCTTGGTACAGGCTCAACGGCACGTCCGGACCCTGGAAGTGACGTAGTCGCTGCTCGATCCGTTCCGAGCCGGCGAGAAAGCTGGGTGACGCCGTCGAAGTCATCCGCCTCGGCCTGCCGGAGCAGGGCAGAAGCGGTGGTGTGCAATGTTTCTGGTGCGAAGCCTGCGTCGATCCAGACCTTTTCGAGGTCGTAGAAGGCCCGGGCGTGGTGGTAGAAGAGAGCGAGATGCCGCGGATGACGCACGGCGTAGGACGGTGGCTGGGTGGAGACGACGAGATCTGCCCACGACACGTCGAGATTTCGAAAGCTCTCCAACAGCGCAAGGTGGCTGAACCATTCCGGCGCTCGATCCCAGGTGCGCGGACTCGATGTCGACGCCGAACGGACGGCGAGGGACCGATGGGACGTCCACTTCGATCCGTCGGATGTCGTGACCGGCGCCGACCAGGTCACGCTCGACGTGGCCCAGCACTTTTTCGAAACCGCCCGAAATTCGCCAATCGGGCTTGATGATCGCGATCTTCATCAGGAAATCTCGGCCCGGCGGGCAGACAGCAAGTAATCCTGCGGACCGAACAGCGCCCACTCCACGTGGTTGACGACCCTGTTCAGCCGGGCGTCGAAATCACCGCTGTCTTGGGTGTCTTCCGCCTGCAGGATGGATTGTTCGATCACCGGGTGAACGTAGTGCACCTTGACGTCGACGAAGCCTCGGGACTCCACCAGGAACGCGAGGAAATCCGGGTGCAGGACCCTCAGGTGAGTGGGATCCAGGTAGAAGTTGGCCGCACCGACGATCAGGTTGGTCGGGTTGGGTGTCTCCAACAGCAGTGTGCCGCCGGGCCGAAGCGCGACCAGGGCGCTGTCCAGCAGTTTGACCAGCACGTCCAACGGCACGTGTTCGACCAGGTGGAACGCCGTGACGCCCTGCAAGGTTGAATCACCGAGCTGGTCGAGATGCTCGAGCGCATCGCCGAGCCGGGCGTCCATCCCGGACTCAATGCGCCTCCTCGACCATCGCGGTGTTGGAATCGACGCCGTAGGCGCGCACATCAAGTTCCTTCAGCAGATCCAGCCATTCGCCGCGGCCACAGCCAAGGTCTAGGACCGGATAGGTCGAGCCGGCCAACGGCTCCATGAACGGCACAGCATCCTTCTGACGGTTGCGGATCTCTTCGCGAGTTCCCCGGAACCTGTGTTCGAAATCCACATAGGTGCTGTCGTCGAGCGTGGCCGGTGAGCCGGGAGGACTGGCGACGGGTGGCCTTCCGCCCGAGTCGATTCCGACGGCCGGGGCCTCGATTTCGGCCGATGCCGTACGAACCAGCCGGCTCACCAGGGTCCTGGTGCGGTGCAGTTCGCTGCGGTCGTGATCGGCCCGCGATTCGAGAGACGACAGCCTGGCGTCGAAGCTGCGTGCGTTCTCGTGCAGGCCGCGGGTGTTCTCCGCCAACTCGGCGGCCGCCCGCGCGCTGGCTCCGCTGACGTCGTCCATAGCCATTTCCAGGCTGGCCAGCTGGGCGTGCAGATTGTTGCTGATCCGGGAGCTGTCCAGGCTCAGCTGAGCCGTGGTCGCGGTCAACGACTGACTGTGAGCCGCCTGCTGAGCGAGCGTCGCCGCCAATTGATCGACCTGCACCTGCAACTGCGCAATGGCGTGACCTTCGGTGACCTCGAGCACCTCGACGGCGTCGGCCATGTTCTGGCCCGCCCCGACCAGCTTGTGGGTGAACAACCGAGATCCGCGCAGCACCACTCGCTTGACGAGCTTCAGACGCGTGCCGGTGACTGAATTCTGCTCCGAGAGCAGCACTCGGGCTTCGTGCAGGGAGCGACTGGTCACCCCGGCCGACGCCGCACTCTGGGCGGGCGTCGGGTTCGACGGCGGATCGGCTGGTGTGGCCGCCGGTCCTGCATCCGAGACAGCCCGGCCGGTGACGGTGGCCATCGCAGCGATCGCAGCCAGGTCCTCTGTACTGACGGTCGAACTCCCTTGCCGCCGTGGGCGCTGCTTGGCCATCGGATCCCTTCAGATTGGTCGCCAGGATGCGACGCGAACGTGCCGGCCGGTTCGACGGTGTCGAACGTCTTTGCGGCGTTGTCACCGGCGCTGGATCATATCGTGGCGTGGGCTCCGGAGACGCGCTCCGGCGCGGCCGGGCCGCACGTGGCCGTTAGGATATCTGCGCAACCGAGAAGACGATTTCACCGCAGACCGATCATCAAGGAGACCAATGCCACGCGCCCTCATCACCGGAATCACCGGACAGGACGGCCTGTACCTGGCCGAACTTCTGCTGTCCAAGGGATACCAGGTGTTCGGCTTGATCCGCGGGCAGAACAACCCGAAGCGGGCGTTGGTGGAGAAGGAAGTGCCGGGCGTCACGCTGCTGACCGGTGACATCACCGACCTGTCCAGCCTGATGCGGGCGTACAACGTGGCCAAGCCCGACGAGGTCTACAACCTCGGCGCGATCTCGTTCGTCGCGTACTCGTGGGAGAACGCCGCGCTGACCAGCGAGGTGACCGGGCATCGGCGTGCTCAACATGCTCGAGGCCACCCGGCTGTACTGCGGCGACGACCTGACCAAGGTGCGGTTCTACCAGGCGTCCTCGTCGGAGATGTTCGGCAAGGTGCAGCACGTCCCGCAGAGCGAGATCGACGCTGCTGTGGCCGCGCTCGCCGTACGGCGTGGCCAAGGTCTACGGCCACTACATGACGATCAACTACCGCGAGTCCTACGGCATGCACGCCTCGTCGGGCATCCTGTTCAACCACGAGTCCCCGCGCCGCGGCTCGGAGTTCGTCACCCGCAAGGTCACCCAGGCCGTCGCCCGGATCAGCCTCGGCCTGCAGGACAAGCTCTCGCTGGGCAATCTCGACGCCAAGCGCGACTGGGGCTTCGCCGGCGACTACGTCGAGGCGATGTGGCTGATGCTGCAGGCCGACGAGGCCGACGACTACGTCATCTCGACCGGTGAGACGCATTCCATCCGCGAACTGCTCGAGATCGCGTTCGCCCGGGTCGGCATCACCGACTGGGAGCAGTACGTGTTCGTCGACCCGAAGTTCTTCCGCCCGGCCGAGGTCGACCTGCTGATCGGCGACTCGGCCAAGGCCAAGGCACAATCTCGGCTGGACGCCGAAGGTCACCTTCCCGGAGCTCGTCCACATGATGGTGGACTCCGACCTGGCCGAGCAGCGCGCGCTGTCGGGTAAGTAGCCCGCCGGCATGGCGGTCGTCTTCATCACCGGCGTCTCCGGTCAGGACGGCGGTTACCTGGCCGAGCAGCTGCTGGCCGGCGGCGACGAGGTGCACGGCCTGGTCCGCGAGCAGGATCGCACCCCGCCGGACGGTGGTCCGGAGCTCGACGATGCACACCTGCACGTCGCCGACCTGACCGACTTCGCCGCGCTCGCCGACCTGATCAAGGACATCGCGCCGGACGAGATCTACAACCTGGCCGGGATCTCCTCGGTGGCCAGATCCTGGGCCGAGCCGGTGGCGACCGGCGAGGTGTCCGGCCTTGCGGTCGCGACCGTCCTGCAGGCCGCCTGGGAGCTCTCCGAACGGCGCGGCAGCCCGGTGCGGGTGGTGCAGGCCGCCAGTGCCGAGATCTTCGGCAACCCGACGGTCAGCCCGCAGAACGAGTCGACCCCGATCGCCCCGGTCTCGCCGTACGGAGCGGCCAAGGCGTACGCCCACCACATGGTCGGTGTCTACCGCGGCCGCGGACTGCACGCGGTGTCGGCGATTCTCTACAACCACGAGTCGCCCCGGCGACCGGACGACCTTCGTCACCCGCAAGATCACCAGGACCGCGGCGCTGATCGCCCGTGGCGAGGCGGACGAGCTGGCGATGGGCAACCTGGATGCCCGGCGCGACTGGGGTTGGGCACCGGACTACGTCGACGCGATGGTCAGAGCGGCCCGGCACGATGTGCCCGGCGACTACGTCATCGCCACCGGTGTCGCCCACTCGGTCGCCGACTTCGTGGCCGCCGCCTTCGCCCGGGCCGGCATCGACGACTGGCAGCGGTACGTGCGCGTCGATCCCGGCGTTCGTCCGGCCGGTCGACGCGGTCGAGCTGTCCGGCGATTCGACCAAGGCCAGGATCGAGCTCGGCTGGAGCCCACGGTTGATTTCGAGCACATCGTCGCGGCCATGGTCGACGCAGATCTGGAGAAATGAGCTCTGGAGTTGTAGGGCTGACGCCTACAGCGTGGCGAGTTGGCCGGCCCGCCGGATTCCGGCCGCGGTCGCCGCGATTCCGGCGGGCAGCGGCATCAAGGACCGTCGGTCCAGGTCGGTCCACACCGTCGACCGCAGCCGGAGGTCCTTCACCTGGAACCGGGCGTTCGGCGAATCGCCCAGCACCACGTGGGGCGCCCGCTTGAAGACCTGTCGGCAGACGGCGATGAGCGAGCCGATGGTGGTGCCGTGCGCCGAGGCCAGCACCTTCACGGTGATGCGGTCGATCGCCGGCGACCTGCTCGCCCGCCGGGCCGAATCTGCGCCCGGTCGAGCATGTCCGACACCAGGGCCGCGCAGTCGTCGACGTACAGGTAGTCGCGAATGGTGTCCATCGACACGTAGACCGACAACGGCTGCCTGGTCAGGTTGGCTCGGCAGAGGTGGGAGATCAGCCCCTGGCTCTTGGACAGGTTCTGTCCGGGTCCGTACAGATTCGCGATCCGCCCGATCAGCGCCGTGTTCCCGGTGTCGGTCGGCGAAGTCGGTGACGCACCCGCTCGGCCGCCAGCTTCGCTCGTCCGTACGGCGAGATCGGTTCGGGCACATCGCGTTCGTCGTACGGGCCGCCCTGCCCGGCAGCCGGCGTAGAGTCCGCCGGCCGACGAGGCGAGAAAGATCGGTGCCGACCCGAGGCCAGGGGTCGCGGCCACCTGCTCCAGGAACTCGGGCGAGCGTCCGCACTTCCTGCGGCCAGCACCTCTTCGGTGGTGCCGGTCACCCCGGCCCCGGCGCACCAGGCGATTCGCCAGGGCACCTGGTGAGTCTCGGACCACGTCGCGCGAGCCGGTCCAGGCCCGCGGCCAGATCGGCCGGCGCCTGCTCTGGTCGTCCAGCCGACCTGGCTGGTCAGCACCAGGCCGTCCCGACGGGCCCGCAGGTGCGTGGTCAGGGCGGTGCCCAGCAGGCCACCGGCGCCCACGACGAACGTCACCCGTCGCGGGTCGGGCGTTCCGACTGCCAGCGGTCTGCGGCAGGCCGGCCGTGCGTGGTCACGAGCTGGCTGCGAGTGCCGGGATGCGCGGCCAGGGTCGGCGCCGCCCGCCCCAGCGGTCCGTCACCGGGGTCGCTGACGATCAGGTACAGCGGCTTGCCCATCGCCATGTTGACCGCCACGCCGATGTACTCGGCGATCACGCCGAGCGAGAACAGGATGGCTCCGCTGACCACCAGCAGAGCGACCATCAGCGACGGCCAGCCAGCCGGGCTGCTCAGATTCCAGACCAGCTTGGCGACGAAGAAGTAGAGCGCCAGCAGAAATCCGCCGACGGCGAACACGATGCCCAGCAGGCTGACCAGCCGCAGGGCCCTGGTGCCGCTGGAGAGCACCATCCGCCAGAAGTGAGAGGACAGCGAGCGCAGCGAATATCCCGACGGACGTCCACCCTCGTCGCGGAGCGACGACCGGGCAGGTGGCCACCTTCCGGGCCACCCAGGCCAGTGCCACGTCGAGGTACACACCCGCCCCGGCATAGGCGGCGACACTTCGGCTGATCTCGCCGAGCACCAGCCGGTAGCTCTGGAATTCGGTGGCGTTGACGTCATTGGTCGAGGCGCGCAACAGCCGCTTCGAGGTGCGGGACGCGAAGTTCCGGACGAACACCGTGCGGCGGGGGATTGGTCGGCTCGGCGTAGACGACGTCCGCCACGCTCAGCCATGGCCACGTCCAGCATCGGGCCGATGAAGGCCGGGTCGTGCTGCCCGTCCTCGTCCATCGTGACGATCCAGTCGCCACCCGAGGAGGCCATACCGGCCAGGGTCGCGGCGTGCTGGCCGAAGTTTCGGCTCAGCCAGACGGTGCGGACGAACGGGATACTGCATCGGCCAGCTCGCCGCATCACCTCGGCCGACCCGTCCGGGCCGTTGTCGTTCACCAGCAGGATTTCGGCCACTCGCAGCCGGTGACCGGCTGGGCTGGAGAACTCCTCGGTCAAGCGGCGCGAGCTCGGCGAGCAGCGCCGGCAGCGTTCGTTCGCCCTGGTAGACCGGAACGACGACGGAGACCGTGTGTGCTCGCGCGAACTCCCCGGCTCCGTCGGTGCCCATGTTCGTACTCTAACGAACGCTACGGACCCGCACATCTCGCAACAGTGCGAAGCGTCGCATTGACACCGCGCGATCGGTCGCTGACCGTACTATTCCGAGAGCATTCCACCCGGCCGGCAGTCGCAACGCGCACGTACCGAACAAGAGGAGAACAATGGAACAGGGCCGCGACGTCGACGCTGTGGTGCTGGTCGGAGGTCAGGGCACCAGGCTGCGGCCGCTGACGCTCTCCGCGCCGAAGCCGATGCTGCCGACCGCCGGCGTGCCGTTCCTGGAGCACCTGCTGTCGCGCATCCGAGAGGCCGGCATCAAGCACGTGGTGCTCGGCACGTCGTACCGGGCCGAGACGTTCACCGAGCACTTCGGCGACGGCAGCGCGTTCGGGCTGGAGATCGAGTACGTCGTCGAGGACGTCCCGCTGGGCACCGGCGGCGCCATCCGCAACGTCTACGACCGGCTGCGCGCCCCCGACGTGATGGTGTTCAACGGCGACATCCTCTCCGGAGTCGACCTGGCGGCGCTGTTGGCCACTCATCGGGACAACGCCGCCGACGTCACCCTGCACCTGGTCAAGGTTGCGGACCCGCGCGCCTTCGGTTCGGTGCCGACCGACGCGGACGGCCGGGTCGAGGCGTTCCTGGAGAAGACCGAGAATCCGCCCGACCGACCAGATCAACGCCGGCTGCTACGTCTTTCGCCGGGAGGTCATCGGCGACATCGCTGCCGACACCGTGGTGTCGGTCGAGCGCGAGACCTTCCCCGGCCTGCTGGCCGTCGGGCGCCAAGCTGATGGGCCACGTGGACAGCACCTACTGGCTCGATCTCGGTACGCCGGCTGCCTTCGTCCAGGGTTCCGCCGACCTGGTGCGCGGCCTGGCGCCGACCGGTGCGCTGCCGCAGCGGCCGGCCGATACGCTCGTGCTGACCGGCGCCACGGTGGCCGACGATGCGGTGATCTCCGGCGGCAGTGCCCTCGGCCGGGACGTGCCGCGTCGCCGCCGGTGCGACCGTCGACCACTCGATCGTCTTCGACCGGCGCAGATCGGCGAGGGCGCCAGCGTGCGCAACTCGGTGATCGGGCACGGCGCGACCGTGGGAGCCGGGTCCGTCGTCGCGGATGCGGTGATCGGCGACGGGGCCGACATCGGGGCCGGCTGCGAGTTGCTGGCCGGGGTCCGGGTGTGGCCAGGAGTGATCATTCCCGGACGGTGGAATCCGGTTCTCCGCGCCGAGTTGAGCCTGCTGCGCCGTGCTCGGTGGGCCCGGTTCGTCGCTCGCCGCTGCTAAGGTCTTCATGAATTGTTTACTGACAAGGCACTGACGAACGACCCGGAGAGGCAGAATCTTGGCCGACCCCGCGGGTAACTCCGGCGTGGCAGATCCCGTGACCGACGCGCAGGCCGGTGCAGCGTCAGACCGGCGGCGCAACCTGCTCCGCCTGGTCCGGTACGCGCGGCATTGCGATCGCCCTCATCGCCATTTATCTGCTGGTCAAGACGTTGGCCAAGGAATGGCCGACGATTTCGACGTCCTTGGAGACGGCCAATCGAGGACTGCTGGCCCTGGCGTTCGTGCTGTCCATCCTCGGGATGACCGGGCTCGCCGTGCTGTGGCGCCAGTGCCTGAGCCTGTTCGGCGCGCCGCAACCGCTGCCCAGGGTGACCGCCTGGTACTTCGCCGGGGAGCTCGGGAAATACCTCCCCGGCGGGATCTGGCCCGTGGTCGGGCGCGGTGAGCTGGCCACTCGGGGCGGCGTGAGCCGAACCGTCGCCTACGCTTCCACGCTGATCTCGATGGGCGTGATGTGCATCGGCGCAGCGCTCACCTGTGGCCTGCTGTCGCCGATCGTCGAGATCCAGGCCGGTCACGTTGGCCCCGAACTCCTGCTGTTGCTCTTGGTTCCGCTCGGCATCATCGCGGTCCACCCCGCTGTCTTCGGGCGGTTCCTCAAGTTGCTCACCAAGGCCACCAAGGGCCGGTTCGAGCTGGAGCCGGCGCCGTGGCGCAAGATGCTCGGGCTCATCCTGGTTTCGGTCCCCGGCTGGGTGGCGGTCGGCGCGGCCTCCGTCGTGGTCACTCAGGCGCTCGGCTTCGACGAGCAGGCCGCCCGGGTGGCGTTCGCGGCCATCGCCGCGTGGATCATCGGGTTCCTGGCCGTGCCGGTTCCGGCCGGCGCCGGAATCCGCGAACTGGTCTTCGTCTGGCTCAGCGGACTGCCGGCCGCCGAGGCCACCGCGGTGGCCGCCGTCGCCCGCGTCATGCTGATCATCGTCGACGGACTGGGCGGCGTGATCGGGCTGCTCTGCATTCGCGGCCGTAACCTGTCGCCGCGCGAGACCGTCGAACGAACCTGGTGTCGTTACCGAAGGAGAGAGAAGGAACGTCATGAGCTCCGATGACCACGTCGAGCCGGAGGCCGACGCGCACACGTCGGTCAAGGGCACGTTCGCGTACCGCGCGAAAACGGTGTACGCGACGGGCGCTCGTGGCGCCGGATCGGCGCTGCGGGCCGTGAAGATCTTTCCCGCAGGACAACCCCAGTCGTGACGACCGGCTGAAGCACTGGGTGGTCAGTCTGACCAAGGTGCACGACTTCAAGGCGATCGCCGAATTGGGCGTGCCGTGGTGGACCTACAGGGCCATCGACGTGGTCGACGCGTGGCTATCGGCCCGGCCGCACCCGATCCGGGTCTTCGAGTACGGCTCCGGCGCCAGCACGCTCTGGCTGGCCGACCGTGCGGACTCGGTGATCTCGGTCGAGCACCACGTCGGTTTCTCCCACGTCATCGGGCCCGTGCTGGCCGAGCGCAAGAACGTCGAGTTCATGGTCGTCGAGGCCGCGCCAGTCCAGCAGCCCGACCATCGGGTCGCACAAACCCGGCCACAAGGGGCTGGACTTCAGCGAGTACGTCGGGACGATCGGCCGGGTCGGCGGTCTGTTCGATCTGGTCGTGATCGACGGCCGAGCCCGGGAGGCGTGTCTGGCCGCCTCGATCGAGCACGTGGCGCCCGGCGGTCTGATCGTTTTCGACAACTCCAAGCGCGGCCGCTACAAGAAGGCCATCGCGAACAGTGGGCTGGATGCGCGACGGCTGCGCGGCCTGACCCCGACGCTGCCGTACCCCGACCAGACATCCGTCCTGTCGGTGCACGGAGGCTGATCGCGCGTCTCGGCTCAGCAGGCGTTCGCTGCGAGCCGACGTCGCGCGGCTTCCAGCGCGAGCCGTAGCCCGTCGTCCGTGTTTGCGGGCAGCTGGTCGAGTGCGAAGAAGCGCAGATCGAGCGATTCTGCCGAGATGACCGGGCCGGCTCCGGGCGGGGCGATCGCCAGGAATTGGACATCGAAGTGCCTGGTGGGCACGCCGAGCGAGCAGGTGATCGGGTGCACGTCGAGGCGGAGGGGCTCGGGCTGCAATTGGATTCCGGGAATGCCGGACTCTTCGACCGCCTCGCGCAACGCCGCTGCGGCCATCGAAACGTCACCCGGTTCACAATGTCCGCCGAGCTGTAACCAGCGGCCGACCCTCGGGTGCAGGGTCAGCAGCGTTGACCGGTGGTCGGCCGACATCACCAGCGCGCTCGCGGTCAGGTGCCCCGCGACGCAGGAACGCTGGGTGGCATCGGGCCGGGCGGCGAGGAATCCGAGGTAGGCCTCCCGCAGCGCCCGCTGCGACGGGTCGGGTGGTGACCAAGCTGCCAGCAGCGCGGTCGCTTCGGCCTGTAGGGCCGCCTGCGGCGTGCCGGGCGAAAAAGAAGTCATCGGATGATGAAGGCGGCATCGGTGGCCGCCGGAGCGCGCGGATCGAGCGGTTCGATGGGATGGCCGATCCCGATGGCGCCCAACGGTTCCCAATCGTCGGGCAGACCGAGTACGGAGCGTACGACGACCGGCGCGAAGATGGTCGAGGAGATCCAGGCCGAGCCGAGCCCCTCGGCGGCGAGCGCCACCAGCAAGGCCTGGACGGCGGCTCCGCCGGCCACGGTGAACATCGTGCGTTCCGCCTGCCGGCGGCGATCGTCCGGATAGTCGTGCCGGCCGTCGCCGGTCACGAACGGAATGACGATCTCGGTGGCCTCGTGCAGGATCTGGCCGCGGGCGGTGCGGCGGTTGATCCGCTCGTCGGGCCAGCCGTCGGCCGAGAGGTCCGCCTCCCACTCGGCCAGCATCGCCTGCAGCAGTGACTGCCGGTGCTCGCGCACCAGCACGAACCGCACCGGTTTGGTGTGGTGTGGCGCCGGCGCGGTCAGTGCCGCGCCGATGCAGCGCCGCAGGGTGTCCTCGTCGACCGGGTCGCCGGTGAAGCTGCGGACGGTGCGCCGCAGCAGCACCGCCTCCCGGCGGCCCTGCGCGATGGACAGGTCAGTGCCCAGCCGGAACAGGTCCTCGTCATACGGCCGGATCAGTGCTCTGGCCCCCAGGCCGGCGCCGACCGCCGGGGCCGCCAGACCGCGCACGACGGCGACCGGCACTCCGGCCAGCTTGCCCTTCACCAGGTCGCCGGCGGCGGCGATCTCGTCGCCCAGGCCGACCTGGGTGACCACCAGTTCGTTGCCGAAGGCGTCCATACCGCCGCGATGGTCGTCGAGCACGCGCACGCCCGCCGCGCCGATGGCCACGTCGGTGACCCCGTTGCGCCAGGCCCGGCCCTGGGTGTCGGTGATCACCACACCGACCGTGAGCGACCGCTGCGCGAACGCGGCCACGATGGCCGCCGCCGACGCGTCGGGATCCTCGGGCAGCAAGGCAATCTCGTCCAGGCGCACGTTCGACGCATCGATCCCGGCGGCGGCCGCGATGATTCCCGAGCTTGTTCTCGACGATCTTGGTTCGACCCATCTGTGCGACCAGTCGCACCGATTCGGTGTCGATGAGATCGCGTCGGAAGTTCTCCCGTTCCACCGGGTCCGTCGGCGAGGCGACCAGCCGTCCCTCGGCCTTCGAGACGATCTTCGAGGTCACCACCAGCACGTCGCCGTCGACGATCCACGGGGCCGCTGAGGCGATGGCGGCCGCCACGTCGTCACCGGGCCGGAAGTCCGGCAACCCGAGTACGGGCAGCACCTGCAGGCCGGCCGGTGCGGCCGGCAGCCCGTCCGGGATGGCGGTCATCTGGACAGCTCCTGGCAGGCGGCCACCATGGCTGCGGTGGCCTGCGGGTCGGTCATCAACAGGGGTGCCTCGGCCACCCGGACACCGGGGATCTGGGCGTTCTCGCCCTCGGCCACCAGAAAGCCGTCCAAGAGACCGCCGGCCGAGCGCGCGCCGTAGTGCCGACCAACGCCCTGCGCACTGACCTCGACCCCGATGGCGGTCAGACAGGCGTCGGCATGTCCGCGCAGAGGTTTGCCGGCGATCAGCGGCGAGACGCCGATGACCGGCGCCGCCGTGGCGAGCACCGCTTCGCGGATGCCGGGCACCGCCAGGATCGGCGCGATGGAGACGACGGGGTTGGACGGCGCGACCAGCACCAGGTCGGCCTCCGCGATCGCCGCCAGCACCCCGGCGGCCGGGCGGGACTCCTGGGCACCGACGAACAGGAACTCCTTGGCCGGAATGCCGGCCCGGTAGCGGGTCCACCACTCCTGGAAATGCAGCGCGACATCAGTGGGCGCCGCGGACTGGTCGGCGGGATCCTGGACCACCACATGGGTCTCGACCCGCTGGTCGGACATCGGGAGCAGGGTTACCCCGGGCTGCCATTTGGCGGCCAGCGCGGCCGTCACCGCAGAGAGCGGATAGCCGGCATCCAACATCCTGGTCCGGACCAGGTGGGTGGCGATGTCCTTGTCGCCCAGCGAGAACCACGGAGCCTCGGCGCCGTAGGCGGCCAATTCGGCTGCGACAGTCCAGGTTTCCTCCTTGCGTCCCCAACCGCGCTCCGTGTCGGCCACCCCGGACAGGGTGTACAGGCAGGAGTCGAGATCGGGGCAGACCTGGAGTCCGTGCAGCCGGATGTCGTCGCCGATGTTGACCACGGCGGTGATCTCGTCAGCCGCACCGTCGCCCGAATCGCCGTCGTCAGCGCCGGGACCGGTCGGGTCCCAACCGAGGAAAGCCTTGACGCCCAGCAGGAATTTCGCTCCGCCGACACCGCCGGTGAGCACACAGATCTTCACCCTTGCGATCCTGCCATGCGGCCGGACGGGGACCGGATGCCATGCGGCCGGACGGGGTTCGGTCGGTGTGGCCCGACGGGGACCCGTCCTTCGGGCCCGGTCAGCGCCAGAACTGGAAGGCGCCGGCCCCGAGCGACGCGGCATAGGAGGTGAACTCGTTGCCGAAGAGATCCATCAGCCGGTAGGCGGGGGTGAACAGGTAGCTGTTCACCTGCGGAATGCTGAAGATGATGACGAAGAAGATCAACGGCGCCCACGGCCGGATCGGTGCGATGGCCCGTTGGGTGGCGGGGGACAGGTACGGCGCGATGATGCCGAAGCCGTCGAAACCGGGTACCGGCAGGATGTTCAGGATCGCGGTCAGAAACTGCAACAGCGCGAGATAGCAGATGGCCTGGTACAGGCCATTGGGGGTGAATTGGTTGCCGGTGAACTCCAGCGGCATGGCCGTGGCCACCAGTACCAGCACGATCCCCAGCAGGAAGTTGGTCACCGGGCCGGCGAACGACACCAGGCTGGACCAGCCCCGCGAGCGCAGCCGATGGTTCTCGATCAGCACCGAACCGCCGGGCAGCGGAATGCCGCCGATCACCAGGATGACCAACGGCATCACGATGCTGTAGGCCGCGTTGACGTACCGGAACGGGTTGAGGGTCAGGTAGCCACGCGCCCGCACCGAGGTGTCCCCGCCGGCCAATGCCGTCGCGGCGTGGGCGAACTCGTGCAGGCACGAGAGTGATCACCCAGCCGGCGAGTACGACGACGAAGATCCACACCCCAAGCGGGCTCGCGTTCGTGGCGGCGGCGTAACCGGCCGCCACGATGACGGCCACCAGACCGGGAAACACCCATCTGCCGGCCGCCTGCTTACTGCCTGGTCTCGTCATGGCTCCAGTGTGCGGGAGATAAAAACTGCTGATAGCACGTACGGCGCTTGACGCGACGCGGGACACACCTGTGTAATCACATCATTGTGATTCGCCCGGTGGCCGCTGCAGAGCCGGCCGCGTTCGATCCAAGTGCAGTTCGGTGAGGTAGTGCAGTCCTGAGCAGTGTGGGGCAGTCGCCCGGGTCTGCGTCCGTCTCGTCGCTCGGACCTCGCGGGGTCCACAGTTCGACCCGGCAACCGGTACCGGTGCCGAAACCGTTGGAAAGGAATCGACTCGTGTCGAACCTGGGGGAAGTCTCGGTAGTGCAGAACCTGTTCACCGGTTCTGAGGTGGATGGCGAGCTTCTCGTCGGTGACGAAGCCGACTGGCACGAACGGGCGCTCTGCGCGCAAACGGATCCGGAGGCCTTCTTCCCGGAAAAGGGCGGATCGACCAGGGAGGCGAAGAAGATCTGCACCGGATGCGAGGTGCGGTCCGAGTGCCTTTCCTACGCCCTGGCCAACGACGAACGGTTCGGTATCTGGGGCGGCCTGAGCGAGCGCGAACGCCGCCGGCTCAAGCGCAGCGCCGGCTGAGCCGCCGGATCCCGACCACCGCCGTCCGCGCGGCAGCCTGAACGCGCGTCCGGTCCCGGTCTTCGACTCAACCGCTGGGCGGCGTGCCCCCCTCGCCCAACACTGCGGTCAACTGCTCACCCAACACCTCGGCGACCAACTCGCCCAGATCGCCGGAGTCCGCGGCTCTGACTTCCAACGGGCGCCGATAGACAACGACTCTGGCCTTGGTGGCCCGTCCCCGTGAGTCGACACCGGGCGGCGAGAACCGGGTCAGCGGAACGCCTCCGTCCAGCACCACATCCGACGACGGCACGATGCCGCCGGCAGGCAACGAGGGGACCTCGTCGACGGCGAACTCGATCGCGGCGAGCTCCGTCGGCCACCGATCCTCGAGATCGGCAACCGCCTCCAGCACGGCATGGTCGAACTGTTGCGCCCTGGTTCTGGCCGCCGGCAGTTGCGCCGGCAGCAGCGGCGACCGTAGGCCTCGGCCCCGCCGGTCCCGCAGCACCCGTCGACGACCCGGTCGCGCTGACGCGCCCGCTCGCCCGGGTTCCGGAGCTGGGCCACCGCCGGAGGGCGCGGCGGGCGTTCCGGCGGGCGGGAGGTCGGCGTGGGCGATGCCGGTGCGGGGGATCTCGCGGTATTCGGTCATGACGGACTCAGTCTAGAAGTCGGCCGCGGACTTCGACGGCGCGCCGCCGCGTTGCCACCCGCGCCGGACGTTACTGTCCCCCAGTGGTCAGATCGAGGCGCTGTTCGCGGACCGGGTGTACAGACCCCGCCGTTGCCACGCTGACCTATGCCTACGCCGAGTCGACCGCCGTCGTCGGACCCTTGGCCACCGCCGCCGAACCGCATTCCTACGACCTCTGCTCGCGGCACGCCGTGCACCTGACCGCCCCGAAGGGTTGGGAGGTTGTCCGTCCCGATGCGGATTTCGACGACGACGTCCGCAGCTCGGACGACCTGGAGGCGCTGGCCGATGCCGTCCGCGAGGCCGGGCGTGTCGAGCGCGCTTACGAGAGCCCGCCGGTGACCACGGGCCGACGTGGCCATCTCCGAGTGCTGCGCTTCCCGCCGGACTGAGCGCGGGGTTTCCGGCGGCCAGGGGCACGTGGTCGCCGGCGGAACCGACGCAGCGCGGCAGATTTGCGCTCGATCACGGAGCCACTCGCGCCCAGCGACATACTCTTGATTGACTTGTCGAGACCGCGTCGTCCAGGAGCGGTCGCGACAGATGCCGGCCGTCCGGCCGTGGGTGGAAGTCGAAGCGAAGAAAGGGCTGTCATGCCTGTTCAGTTGGATCCCGTTCTGCTGGGGGTACTCGCGTGCCCGGCCGAGCACCATGCGCCGCTGCAACCAGGCACCCCCGACGACGTCGATGCGCCGGCGTTGACCTGTACTGAATGCGGCCGCAGTTTCCCGATCCGGGACGGCATTCCCGTGCTGCTGCTCGATGAGGCCTTCGGTGGTCCCGGCGCGGATCCGGACAGCGCGACACCATGACGCCGGGCGCGGGTCTGGCCGTCCTCCGCGAGCCCGACCTGGGCGCCGCCGATCGGATCGGCCTGCTTCCGGCGGCCGCTGCGGCCGGAGCGCAGGTGCGGTCGGTGCTGGCGGCCGCGGACGACCTGCCCACACTGGACCGGCCGCGAGCGATGGTGGTGGTCGGCCAGGGGGCGGAGACCGATGCCGCTTTCCTGACTGCCCTGACCGGTCGATCCGCACCGGCACCCATCCTCGCTGCGCCCACCCTGCCGCCCTGGGTTGGCCCGCTCGACCTCGTCATCGTTCTGGCCGTGCGCGCCGACGACGAAAGCGCCGCCCAAGCGGCCGCCGTCGCCCGCCGTCGCGGAGCCACCACATTGGTCAGGTGCGCAGATCACGGCCCGGTTGCCGACGCCGCCGGACCGACGATCGTCGCTCCGGTGGTGGCCGTGCCGGAGGCTCTCGCGGCGTCAGCCCGGTGGGCCCTGCTGACCGCCATCGCCGCTCGGGCGGGGCTGGCCGCGCCGGTGGATCTATCCCGTACCGCGGACCTGCTCGATGCGACCGCTCTGGCCTGCCATCCAGGTGCCGAGACCTTTCTGAATCCCGGTGTCAACCTGGCCGAATACCTCGGGGCCGGGACACCGTTGCTGATCAGCACCGATCTGCTCGGTGATGCGATCGCCGGGCACGGCGCCAGAGTGCTGTCCGAAATCGCCGGTGTGGCCGCCACGGTCGTGACCTCGGCGGCCGCAGCGGGCTCACCCGCGCTGCTGCGCAGGGTCGGGGCGCCGAAGGATCTCTTCGCTGATCCGTTCGACGACGACAACGAACCAGCCCAGCGGGTCAAACCGCTGCTGGTGTCGACCACTCCGGAAGCCAGACACTCGTTCCAGTACCCCGAACAGGGCGCTGCCGACCGGCTGATGCTGGCCGGACTGCTGCGATCCTTCACCGGAGCGATGCATCTCGACGGCTCCTCAGACGCGCTGCCGGCCGTAGCCGGCCTGCCCGACTTCGGGGCGGCCCAGGATCAGGACCCGCAGCTCCGCCCGGCCGATCTGCTCGCCCCGGCCGGGCAACCCGCCGATGCGTTCGACGCCGCGCTGGCCGCCTGTCTTCGGCTGGATTTCACCGCGGTCTATCTCGGTATCGCCGCTGGCCAGCTCGCCCCACTGGACTTTCCCGATGGTCTGGGCCGGGTCGGTGGGACCAGATGGGCCGTGCGGCCAGCTACCGTCGGCGGTGCGCGAGAACGAGAGCAGGACGCAGATACATGGAATTGATGGACAACCGGATCCGTCCGTACGCCTGGGGTTCCAGGACGGCCATTCCCGAGTTGCTGGGCACCCCGAGTCCGGCCCCGCACCCGCAGGCCGAGCTCTGGATGGGGGCGCATCCGGGTGACTCGTCGTGGCTGCTGGACCCGTCCGGCGACCGCTCGCTGCTGGACGCCATCGCCGACAAGCCGGTGATGATGCTGGGCGAGCGGGTCGAGGCGACCTTCGGGCCGCGGCTGCCATTCCTGTTGAAGGTGCTGGCGGCCGCGGAGCCGCTGTCCCTGCAGGCTCACCCGTCAGCCGAACAGGCGGCGCGGGGCTTCGCCCAGGAGGAGGCAGCCGGTCTACCGATCGGAGCGAGCCGGCGCAACTACAAGGACGGCAGCCACAAGCCGGAGCTGATCTGCGCGGTGACGGAGTTCGAGGCCCTCTGCGGATTCCGTGACCCGGTGTTGACCGTGGAGATGCTGGCCAATCTGTCCGTGCCCCAGCTCGACCACTACCTCTCGTTGCTGTCCGGACAACCCGACCGCGACGGCGTCCGTGCCTTCTTCTCGTCGATCCTGACGATTCCTTCCGCGATGCTCCAGCCATTGCTGTCCGCAGTGCTCAGCGCCTGCGTGCGGCTGGTTCGCCAGGGGTCGGTGTTCTCCGCCGAATACCGGACGGCGCTCGAGCTGGGTGAGCGGTACCCGGGAGACCCCGGCGTGCTGGCTTCGCTGCTGCTCAATCGCGTCACGCTGCATCCCGGTGAAGCGTTGTACCTGGCGGCCGGCAACCTGCATGCCTACCTGGCCGGCGTCGGGGTCGAACTGATGGCGAACTCCGACAACGTGTTGCGCGGCGGATTGACGCCCAAGCACGTCGACGTGCCCGAGCTGATGCGCGTGCTGGACTTCAACGCCGGCGATGTCGAGGTCCTCTCCGGTGACGAGGTGCGACCGGGCGAGATCGTCTATCCCACCCCGATGCCGGAGTTCCGCCTGTCCCGCATCTCGTTGTCGGCACAGCCGCTGGGTCTGGACCACGACGGACCGCAGGTGGTGCTGGTGGTCGACGGGTCGGCCACCGTGACCGACGGCGACGGACGAGAAATCTCGGTGGCGCGTGGCCACTCGGTCTGGATTGCGGCCGCCGACGTCGGGGTCACCATCTCGGGCTCCGGGATGGCCTTCCGGGCGACTGACGGCCTCGTCACACCCTGACGTTCCCGCGCGGATCAACTACGCTTGCGCGGCTCAAGTCTGCCCGAATGTGCCGGGTGGGACGGAAGTATCCGAGTTCATCCGCGCGGTTCGAAGGGAAACGATGTTCGACTCATTGCTGGTGGCCAATCGCGGAGAGATCGCCCGACGGGTGATCCGCACCGCGAAGCGGATGGGCCTGCGCACCATCGCCGTGTATTCGGAGGCGGACGCCGGGCTCCCGTTCGTGCTGGAGGCCGACGAGGCGGTGCTGATCGGGCCGGCCAACCCGGCCGAGTCCTACCGGAACGCGGCGGCCGTGCTGGCCGCGGCCAAGGCCACCGGTGCGGCCGCCGTGCATCCCGGTTATGGCTTCCTCTCGGAGAACACGGATTTCGCCCGCGACGTGGTGGAGGCCGGGCTGATCTGGGTCGGTCCGAGCCCGGCGGCAATCACCGCGATGGGCGACAAGATCGCCGCCCGCAACCTGATGGCCGCCGCCGGCGTGCCGGTCGCCCCGGGGACCGAGGACCCGGTGCGCACTGCGGAGGCGGCCGGGACTGCGGCCGCCGGGATCGGCTATCCGGTCATGATCAAGGCGTCCGCCGGCGGTGGCGGCATGGGCATGGCGGTCGTCTCCGATCCGGCCGACATGGCGGCTGAGTACGAGAAGGTCACCGCGTTCGCCGGTCGGCTGTTCGGCGATTCTTCGGTCTTCGTGGAGCGCTACTTCCCCCGGGTGCGGCACGTCGAGGTCCAGATCCTCGGTCTGGCCGACGGCCGGGTACTGGCCCTGGGTGAGCGCGACTGCTCGGTGCAGCGCCGCAACCAGAAGGTGGCCGAGGAAACCCCGTCACCGGCCCTGACCGCAGACGCTGCGGGCCGAGATGCTTGCCGCCGCCCGGAAAGCCGGCGAAGCAGTCCACTACCAGGGCGCCGGCACCGTGGAGTTCCTGCTGGCACCGGGATCAGCGGGCCGGGAACCCGAATTCTTCTTCCTCGAGATGAACACCCGCCTCCAGGTGGAACACCCGATCACCGAGGCCGTGCTGGGCATCGACCTGGTCGAGGCGCAGTTGCGCATCGCCGCCGGCGAGGAGCCGGGTTTCGATCCCGAATCGCTGACGCCCACCGGACACGCCATCGAGTTGCGTGTCAATGCCGAGGACTCCAAGCGCTTCCTGCCCGGTCCGGGTGCGATCACGCAGTGGGAGGAACCGTCGGGCGAGGGCATCAGGGTCGACTCCGGCTACGCCTCGGGCACCACCGTCACGCCCTCCTACGACTCGCTGATGGCCAAGGTGATCGTCCACGGAGCCGATCGCGAGGCGGCCCTGGCGCTGGCCCGGCAGGCTGTGTCGAGTTTCACTGTGGTCGGGCCGAAGTCCAATCTGGCCTTCCACGCCGAATTGCTGGACAACCCGGAGTTCGTCTCCGGGGACTACGACACCGCTCTGGTCGCCCGGATGCGCGCACCGAAGAAATAGCGTCGGGTAATTTCGCCGCAAGCAGTTCCCTCCGGAAGCGGCGACCCTGTTCCATATCTCACGCCAACAGGGCCGGGACCGTCGGGGCGCCGTTTGCCGGACGGCGGCGAAGATGGGTAGGTTCACCAGCGTCCGTACAGGTCAGAAGGACGGTTCGCATCATTGACCCTCGGGTCGAACGGCCCCGCCGTCGGGCACCATGAGTTGTCTGAGCACCAACGAGCACGTGAAGCATTGTCAAGATCTGATCCAGAAACCGAGAAGCGAGGCCGAAGTGGCACTGCCCCAGTTGACCCCCGAGCAGCGATCAGCAGCATTGGAGAAGGCGGCCGCAGCGCGGCGCGTCCGCGCGGAGCTCAAAGAGCGTCTGAAGCGCGGCGGGACCACCTTGAAGCAGGTCCTGATCGACGCCGAGACCGACGAAGCGCTGGCCAAGCTGAAGGTCTCAGCGCTGCTAGAGGCGCTGCCCGGCGTCGGCAAGGTGCGCGCCGCCGCCCTGATGGAGCAGTTCGAGATTGCCGCCAGCCGCCGCGTCCGCGGCCTGGGCGAACGGCAGCGCCAAGCGCTGCTGGCCGAATTCGGCTCCTGAGCACGACCCCTGCGGCATTGCGCAGGGTGATCATGGAAGGCAGCCCGGTCGGGGAGTCAACGCCGCCTCCCTGGCCGGACGCGACCACCAGCGCCGGCAGAACCGTCGCCGCCGACGCGCCTGATTTGACCGATCGGCACATGGACCAGACCAGGGAGAGCGGGCTCGATGATGCACCCGCCGCCGGCTGTTCCTAGTGGGCCGAGCGCCAGGGGCCGGCTGTTCGTCCTGTCCGGTCCGTCGGGTGTGGGCAAGAGCACCGTGCTGGCCCGGCTGCGCCGCGACGTTCCGCAGCTCTGGTACTCGGTTTCTGCCACCACCCGCCGGCCCCGCCCGGGCGAGACCCACGGGGTCAACTACTTTTTCGTCAGCCAGGACGAGTTCAACGGTCTGGTCGCCGACGGTCAGATGCTGGAGCATGCGTACTTCGCCGGCAACCACTACGGGACGCCGCGCGGCCCGGTGGAGCAACATCTGCTCGCCGGCGAGGACGTCCTCCTGGAAATCGATGTGCAGGGCGCCCGACAGGTGCGGTCCGCTCCGGGCCTCGGACCCGCGGCCGTCCTGGTCTTCCTGGCCCCACCGTCTTTCGACGAACTCGCTCGACGGCTGATCGGCCGGGGCACCGAGGACGAGGCGACCAGGGCGGCCCGACTGGCCGCGGCCCGGGACGAATTGGCCGCCCAGCCTGAGTTCGACCACACCCTGGTCAACACGAGCGTCTCGGAGGCAACCGCCGGCTTGGTATCATTGTTGGCTGAGCCTCGTTCGCCGGCGACGTCCGGCTGACCTGTGCTCCACCGCTAGCCCGCATCGCCCGTTTATTTCTTCTCCGGACCGCGAATTTCCCGGCGGCCGGACTGTGGCAATTTTCTTCAAGGAGCCCCACCGTGAGCACTGCGTCCGGAATCCAGGCCGAAGCGGTTTCTTCGGCACCCATGACCGCATCGCAGATCACTGCTGCCGGTATCACCTACCCGCCCATCGACGAGCTGCTGACCCACACCAGCTCCAAGTACGGGCTGTCGATTTTCGCCGCCAAGCGCGCACGCCAGATCAACGACTACTACGCCCAGCTCGGCGAGGGCCTGCTGGAGTACGTCGGCCCGTTGGTCGAGCCGTTGGCCAAGGAGAAGCCGTTGTCGATCGCGCTGCGCGAGATCAATGCGGGACTGTTGGAGCACACCGAAGGCGAGTGACCGCCCTCCTGAGCCGGTTCGGTGTTCGTCGGTCCCGTGTCTGACGACGGCGTCGATACCGTGCACCGACCGCGGGTCGTGCTCGGAGTTTCCGGTGGGGTTGCGGCCTACAAGGCCTGTGAAATCCTTCGGTTGTTGCGATCTGCGGGGGCCGATGTCACCGTCGTACCCACCCCCTCCGCGCTGAATTTCGTCGGAGCGGCGACCTTCGAGGCGCTCTCCGGCCATCCGGTGGCGACCGACGTCTTCACCGATGTCCCCACGGTCGCCCACGTCGCGACCGGTCAGCACGCCGACCTGGTCGTGATCGCGCCCGCCACCGCGGATCTGCTCTCCCGAGCCGCTGCCGGACGGGCCGATGACCTGCTGACCGCGACCCTGCTGGTGACGCGGGCGCCGGTGCTGATGGCGCCGGCCATGCACAGCGAGATGTGGACGCATCCGGCGACGACGGCCAACGTGGAGCTGCTGCGCGACCGGGGGGTCACCGTGCTGGATCCGGCAGTCGGACGTCTCACCGGTGCCGACTCCGGCGTCGGCCGGCTACCCGAGCCAGAACACATCGTGGCCATGGCGCTGCTGTTGCTGCACAAGTCGGATTCGTTGACCCGTGACCTGGTGGGTCGGCGAGTTCTGGTCACCGCCGGCGGAACCCGGGAGCCGCTCGATCCGGTGCGCTACCTGGGCAACAGGTCGTCGGGCAAGCAAGGGTTCGCGATTGCCCTGACCGCAGCCGCCCGGGGCGCCGAGGTCACCCTGGTGGCCGCCAACGCGGCGTTGGCCGGGCCGCCTGGCGTCACCGTGGTGCCGGTCACCGACGCGCGGGAACTCGAGCAGGCGGTCATCGACCTCGCGCCGGATACCGACGCGGTCATCATGGCAGCCGCGGTCGCCGACTTCCGGCCGAAGGCGTTCGCCCGCACGAAGATCAAGAAGGACCCTGACGCGGCGCCGACTGCGCTGGACCTGCTGACAAATCCGGACATCCTCGCCGGCTTGTCCAAGAGACGGGCCAGCGGCCAGGTGATCGTGGGCTTCGCCGCCGAGACCGGAGACGAGCACGGTTCAGTGTTGGACCACGGCCGCGCCAAGCTGGTGCGGAAGGGCTGCGACCTGCTGGTCGTCAACGGCGTCGATGCGGGTCGTGGGTTCGAGGTCGACGACAACTCGGCCGTCATCCTGGCCGCGGACGGAACCGATCCGATCGAGGTGCCGCTGGGGCCGAAGACGGTCCTGGCCGCTGTGATCTGCGACGAGCTGTCGCGTCGGCTCCGTGCCGTGGATGCGGGTCCAAAGCCGTTTCCCTAGTATTCTCTCCCCGAGCGTTGTGTCGTCACACGCAATTGTCGGCGCTTCCGCATGCCCGCGCTGACGTGGGCGCACCCAACTTTTCCACCGGCAACATCCACAGCGGGCCCGCCCGCTCGATCCTCCTAGGAGCACTGCGCCGTGACTTCCCGCCTGTTCACGTCCGAGTCGGTCACCGAAGGCCACCCGGACAAGATCTGTGATGCCATCAGCGACTCGATCCTCGACGAGCTGCTCCGCCAGGACAGCTCGAGCCGGGTTGCCGTCGAGACCATGGTCACCACCGGACAGGTCCACGTCGCCGGCGAGGTCACCACCTCCGCCTACGCAGACATCCCCAAGATCGTCCGCGACACCGTCCTGGCCATCGGGTACGACAGCTCGTCCAAGGGCTTCGACGGCGCGTCCTGTGGCGTCAACGTCGCGATCGGCGCGCAGTCGCCGGACATCGCCCAGGGTGTCGATACCGCCCGCGAGTCCCGCGTCGACGGTGCCGAGGACGAGATCGACCAGCAGGGCGCCGGCGACCAGGGCCTGATGTTCGGGTACGCCTGCTCGGACACCCCGGAACTGATGCCGCTGCCGATCGCACTGGCCCACCGGCTGTCACGCCGCCTCTCGGCGGTCCGCAAGTCCGGCGCCGTGCCGTACCTGCGTCCCGACGGCAAGACCCAGGTCACCATCGAATACGTCGGCGACAAGGCCATCCGTCTCGACACCGTCGTGCTCTCCACCCAGCACGCCGAGGACATCGACCTGGAGAAGCTGCTCGCGGTCGACATCGCCGAGCAGGTCGTCGCGCCCGAGATCGCGCTGCTGGACATCGACGTCTCCGACTACCGCACCCTGGTCAACCCGACCGGCCGCTTCGTCATCGGCGGCCCGATGGGTGACGCCGGCCTGACCGGCCGCAAGATCATCGTCGACACCTACGGCGGGATGGCCCGCCACGGTGGCGGCGCGTTCTCCGGCAAGGACCCGTCGAAGGTCGACCGCTCGGCCGCCTACGCCATGCGCTGGGTCGCCAAGAACGCCGTCGCTGCCGGCCTCGCCGACCGGATGGAGGTGCAGGTCGCCTACGCCATCGGCGTCGCCGCCCCGGTCGGTCTGTTCGTCGAGACCTTCGGCACCGAGCAGGTCGACCCGGACAAGATCGCGGACGCCATCAAGCAGGTCTTCGACCTCCGCCCGGCCGCCATCATCCGCGACCTGGACCTGAAGCGCCCGATCTACGCCCAGACCGCCGCGTACGGCCACTTCGGCCGCACCGACATCGAGCTGCCCTGGGAGAACCTGGACCGCGTCGACGCGCTGAAGTCCTACCTCGGCTTCTGATCTCTGCCGGACCCAATATCGAGACGGGCGCCGCATCTCCCCACGGAGGTGCGGCGCCCGACCCGTTTCCGGCATGGATCAACGTCCCTGGCATGGACGAACGTGGCGACGCGCGTCACTCCGGTCCCATTTCCGGCAACTTGATCCATGCGACACGGGACGGCGGTCGTGGACGCGGTGAATTGCGGTGTGGCGGTGACGGTCCCGTCTGATACCAAGAACACATGACACCGGCCCCCACCCGCACCCGCCGGGAGTCCGCCGGTGCGAAGGTGGTCGCCACCGAGTTGCCCATCGCCAGAGTGGCCGTCGACGTCTCGCTCGCCCATCTGGACCGCACCTTCGATTACCAGGTGACGGAATCGGACTCCGCAGCGGCACAGCCCGGCACCCGGGTCCGCGTGCGGTTTTCCGGCCGCCTGCTGGACGGGTACGTCCTCGACCGGGTCGCGACCTCGGACCATGACGGCCGGCTCGGCTACATCGACCGGGTGGTGTCGCCGGAACGGGTGCTGACACCCGACGTGGCCCAGCTGGCCAGAGCGGTCGCGGACCGGTACGCGGGCTCCATGGCCGACGTCCTGCGGTTGGCGGTCCCGCCGCGACATGCCAAGGCCGAAGCGGCCCTCGGCCAGATCGCGTCGGTGGCCGAACCAACGCCGGTCGACCGAACAGCCTGGCACGTCTATCAGGCCGGCGACGCGTTTCTGAGCGCAATCCAGGACGGGCGGTCGGTGCGGGCGGTGTGGCAGGCGCTTCCGGGCGAAGACTGGCCCGCCCGGCTGGCCGAGGCGGCGGCCATCGCTCTGGCCGCCGGACGGGGGGCGCTACTGGTGGTGCCGGACGCCCGCGACCTCGAACGCCTGGACAAAGCCTTGGCCGGCCGGCTCCCCGCCGCGGCTTACGTGACGCTCGCGGCCGATCTCGGGCCCGCAGAGCGATACCGCCGTTATCTCAAACTGAGTCGCGGCCAGGTGAAGGTCGCGGCCGGAACCCGGGCCGCCGCTTTCGCCCCGATCGCCGACCTTGCGCTGGTCGCCGTCTTCGATGACGGGGATGATCTACTCGCCGAGCCGCGGGCCCCGTATCCGCACACCCGCGAAGTGCTCATGCTCCGATCGGCCGCGCAAAGCTGCGCACTGCTGGTCGGCGGATTCGCCCGGACTGCCGAGGCCGAACTGCTCTTGACCTCCGGTTGGGCCCGGCCGATCGTTGCCGATCGCAACACCGTCCGAGCCAGCGCACCACGTATCGAGGCGGCCGGCGACGAGTACGCCACCGGCGCGGACTCGGCCGCCGCGGGAGCCAGGTTGTCGCCGGCCGCGTTCGCCGCGGCCCGGGCGGCCCTGGCCGCGAACCGGCCGGTATTGGTCCAGGTACCGCGTCGGGGCTACCTGCCCACGCTTTCCTGCTCCCGCTGCCGCCGCCCTGCCCGTTGCCGGCACTGCCATGGACCGCTGGCGCTGGGTGGGGCCCGTCGGCTGCCGGCGTGCCGCTGGTGCGGTATCGCCGAGGCGCATTTCAACTGCCCGGCCTGCGGGTCGGACCAGCTCCGGACGACCGTGGTCGGGGCCAGACGCACCGCGGAAGAGCTGGGGCGGGCGTTCCCCGGGGTGCAGCTGATCACTTCGTCCGGTGACACGGTGCGTGGCGACGTCCCGGACGAGGCGGCGATCGTGGTCGCCACCCCGGGAGCCGAACCAATCGGCCGCTACGGCGCCGCTCTGCTGCTCGACGGCTTCGCCTTGCTGGGCCGGGCCGACCTACGGGCCGCCGAGGAGACCCTTCGCCGATGGATGGCCGCAGCGGCACTGGTGGTGCCCGCGGCCGTCGGCGGGCGGGTGGTGGTCGGCGCCGACACCTCGCTCCCGACGGTGCAGGCGCTGATCCGCTGGGACCCGGCCGGTCACGCCGCGGCCGAGTTGGCGGCCCGGACTGAGCTCGGCTTTCCACCAGCGGTGGCCATGGCGTCGATGCAGGGGCTCGAAGCGGACGTCGGCGCCGCCGCCGAAGGCCTCGAACTGCCGACGGGAGGCGAGGTCCTCGGTCCGGTGCTGCTGGACGACCTGCCACCGGCCACCGGATCGAGAGCCCGCAGTGCCGCTCCCGTCGCCGGAACGGCCAGGGTGTTACTGCGAGTTCCTCCGTCAGGTCGCAAGCAGCTCGCCGCCGCCGTCAAGTCGCTGGCGGCGGCCAGGTCAGTGCGCAAGGACGACGAGAACCTGCGCCTGCGCATCGATCCGAACGAGCTCTTCTGACCGTGGGTCCGAGCCGGCGGTGCGCGCGAGTCGGTCGACAGTAGAGGGTCGGGCCAGGTCCGTAGACTGCTCGGGCACCGTCACATCGCAGTAGGCAACGCACCACCAGCCGACAGCACAACACCGGCAACACAAGAGGGAGGCTCGTCGTGCGGATCGTCTTCGCCGGCACCCCGGCGCCGGCCGTTCCCTCCCTGCGGGCCCTGCTGGACTCGAGCCACGAGGTCGTCGCCGTCATCAGCCGCCCGGATGCCCCCACCGGTCGGGGCCGCAGGACCGAACCGTCACCGATCTCAGCCCTGGCTCGCGAATCCGGCATCGAACTCCTCACGCCGGCCACCGCCAGAGATCCCGAATTCGTGGCCAGGCTCGCCGAACTCGCGCCGGACGCGGCGGCCGTGGTCGCCTACGGAGCCATCCTGCGGCAGCCCGTGTTGGACATCCCGACCCATGGCTGGGTCAACCTGCACTTCTCCCTGCTGCCGGCCTGGCGCGGTGCGGCTCCCGTGCAGGCAGCAGTACGGGCCGGTGACGCCGTCACCGGCGCGACCACCTTTCGGCTGGAAGCCGGGCTGGACACGGGTCCGGTGTACGGGCTCGTCACCGAGGCCATCGCATCGACCGACACCGCCGGCACTCTGCTCGATCGGCTCTCGGTCTCAGGGTCGAAGTTGCTGGTAGCCACCATGGATGGGATCGCCGACGGCTCCGTAATCGCGGTCCCACAGTCGGCCGATGGGGTCAGCCTCGCGCCCAAGATCACCGTCGCCGAAGCCGAGATCGACTGGTCGCTACCGGCCACCGCGATCGACCGGCTGATCCGCTCCGTGAGCCCGCAGCCGGGCGCCTGGACGGCCTCGCCCTGGGGCCGATTGGGCATCGGCCCGGTGACCACTACCGACGTCGAAGGCTTGGCCAATGGGGAAATCAGCGCCGAGAAGAAACAGGTACTGGTCGGGACCGGAAGCACTGCGGTACGGCTGGGTGAGTTGCAGCCGCAGGGCCGGAAGTCGATGGCGGCCGCAGACTGGGCGCGTGGCCAACGACCGGACGCCGGGACCGTGCTGACGGGTGATCACGCAGGCGCAGGCGCTGGCGCTGGCGCATCGCAACGAGAAGGTGCGGCCCGATGAGTTCCGCCGACCGGCACGGCCGCAGCGGCGGACGACCCACCCAGGGCCCACGCGGCGGACGAACGGCCGACGGCCGTCGTGGCGGCGACGGCCCGCCGCGCCGTCCACAGACCAGGCGACCGCCGGATATCGACCACGCCCGGCAGGCGGCGCTCGACCTGCTGGCCGCGGTGCGGGCGCGCAGCGCGTACGCCAACCTCACTCTGCCCGGCCTGCTCAGCGACCGCGGCCTGTCCGGCCGCGACGCGGCGTTGGCGACCGAACTCGCCTACGGCACCTGCCGCGCCCTCGGTCAGCTGGACGCCGTCATCGGTGCCTGCTGCGACCGGCCGCTGGCCGACCTGGACGGTCCCGTTCTGGACGCCCTCCGGCTGGCCGCCTACCAGCTGCTGCACACCCGCATCCCGGACCACGCGGCTGTCTCCGTCACCGTCGACCTGGTCAGGGCGGGTCCGAATCCGGGGGCGGCCGGGTTCGTGAATGCCGTGCTGCGCAAGATGTCCCGGCACGACCTCGCCGGCTGGATCGCCGAGATCGGACCGAGTCGCGCGGAGGATCCACAGGGTTTCCTAGCGCTGTCGACCGCGCATCCCCGGTGGATCGTCACGGCGATCCAGGAAGCGCTCGGCGCCCCGGATGACGACCAGGGCATGGCCGAACTGGAGGCGGCCCTGACCGCCAACGACGTGCCGCCGCACGTTCACCTGCTCGCCAAGCCCGGGCGGATCACCCAGGACGAGTTGATGATCGCTGCGGGCGGCGAACGTGCCCGGTACTCACCGTTCGGCGTCTATCTGCCCACGGGTGATCCCGGTCGGATTTCGCCGATCATCGACGGTCGGGCCGCCGTGCAGGACGAGGGCTCCCAGCTGGTTGCGCTGGCGTTGGCGAGTGCGGAGCTGGACGGGCCCGACCGTCGATGGCTCGACCTGGCCGCCGGCCCTGGCGGCAAGGCGGCGTTGTTGGGCGCCTGGGCGGCGCAGGTCGGAGCCAGGGTCGACGCAGTCGAGGTCACCCCACATCGTGCGGAACTGGTCCGCAAGGCCGTGGCCGGGTTGCCGGTGGCCGTGCACACCGCAGACGGGCGGGACCCTGGCCTGCCGGCGGGCGGCTTCGACCGGGTGCTGCTCGATGCGCCGTGCACCGGTCTGGGTGCCTTGCGCCGACGACCCGAAGCCCGCTGGCGTCGCCAGCCGAGTGATGTGGCACCGCTGGTCAAGTTGCAGCGTGAGCTGCTCGAATCGGCCGCCACCTTGGTCCGACCCGGCGGTCTGGTCGGCTATGTGACCTGTTCGCCGCATCTGTCCGAGACCGTCGGGGTGGTCGCCAGGCGGCCGGCGGATCTGGAACTGATCGATGCCCGGCCCTACCTTCCTGGGGTCCCGGACCTCGGTGGCGGCCCGACCGTTCAGCTGTGGCCCCATCGGCAGGGCACGGACGGAATGTTCCTGGCGTTGATGCGCCGCCGGCTCTGACCGTCGCCCAGTGCTGGAGACAGTGACGGCCATCGCCGTCGGTCCGGACGGACGGGTCAGGTCGACGTCGATAGGCTGAGCCGGTGGCCCCCCTCATCGCACCCAGCATCCTGTCCGCTGACTTTGCCCGGCTCGCCGACGAGGCGGCCGCGGTCGGGGGCGCCGACTGGTTGCACGTCGACGTGATGGACAACCACTTCGTGCCCAACCTGACTCTGGGGTTGGGCACGGTCGAGGCGCTGTTGAAGTCGACGGACATTCCGCTGGACTGCCACCTGATGATCGATGACCCGGACCGGTGGGCCATCGCCTACGCCGAGGCCGGCGCCTACAACGTGACAGTGCACGCCGAGGCGGTCGCCGATCCGATCACCATGGCCGTCGAACTCCGTGCCGCCGGCGCGAAGGCCGGGCTCTCGCTCAAGCCCGGTACGGATCTGGACGACTGGATCGACGTGCTGCCCCACTACGACACCCTGCTGATCATGACGGTGGAACCCGGCTTCGGCGGCCAGTCGTTCATGCCGGAGATGCTGGACAAGGTGACCAGGGCCAGGCGGATGGTTGAGACCGGTCACCTCAAGGTGATCATCGAGGTCGACGGTGGCATCAATCTGGAGACGATCGAACAGGCCGCCGAGGCGGGTGCCGATTGCTTCGTCGCGGGGTTTTCCGTGTACGGCACGGCGGACCCGGCTGCGGCGGTCGCCGCACTGCGGTCCGCGGCTGCGGCCCACGTCCGGCCACCCGCGACGGACTGAAAGCCGGTCCGGCGACGTTGCATGGTGACAGCGCCAGCCGCGGGTTGGGGGAGTATGGAAGTCGGACCGAATTGGCCAGTCAGGCCGAATCGGGCCCGTCCTACCGAGAATGGATGGCACACATGTTCACCGGGATCGTCGAAGAGCGTGGCGAGGTCGTCGCGCTGGATCTTGCGCCGGACGGCGCCGACGCGCGGGTGACCGTTCGCGGCCCGGTCGTCACCCAGGACGTCAGACACGGTGACTCGATCGCGGTCTCCGGGGTGTGTCTCACGGTGGTCGCCACCCAGGACGGCACGTTCACCGCCGATGTGATGGCCGAAACGTTGTTGCGGACCAGCGCCAAGGAGTGGGCTCCCGGCCGTCCCGTCAACCTCGAGCGGTCGGTCACTCCGACGACCAGGCTCGGTGGCCATGTCGTGCAGGGCCACGTGGACGGGGTCGGCACGGTAGTGGCCCGAGTGCCGCACGAGGGGTACGACGAGTTCAGCATCTCGGTCGGACCCGAACTGGCCCGCTATATCGCCGGGAAGGGCGCCATCGCCGTCGATGGCATCTCACTGACCGTCATCGAGGTGAACGATTCGCCCACGGGCGCCGTGTTCACCCTCGGAATCATTCCCGAGACCAGGGCGGTGACGACCATCGGTACCGCGGCGGTAGGTTCTGCCGTCAACATCGAAGTCGACGTGATGGCGAAGTACGTGGAGCGATTGCTGTCCTTCCGACCGGAACACGCGGAGCCGGTGAAGATCACCGGTCCGACACTCATCAACAGCGCGGAGTACCTATGACCACCACCACCGACCGGGTGAAGTCGGCGGCTGGATTCGACACCATCGAGTTCGCCATCGGGGAGATCGCCGCCGGTCACGCCGTCATCGTCGTCGACGACGAGGACCGGGAGAACGAGGGCGACCTCATCTTCGCCGCCGAACTCGCCACACCCGAACTGGTCGCCTTCACGGTCCGGCATTCCTCCGGTCTGCTGTGCGTGCCGCTCTCCGGCGAGGACTGCGACCGGCTCGGCCTACCGCCGATGTACCACGTGAACCAGGATCGCAAGGGCACCGCGTACACCGTCTCGGTCGACGCGAAAGACGGTGTGACCACTGGAATTTCCGCGACGGACCGGGCCTGGACGATGCGCGTGCTGGCGGACCCGGCGACGACCCTGGACGATCTGACCAGGCCTGGTCACGTGCTGCCGCTGCGCGCCCGCGAGGGCGGGGTGCTGGTCCGTCCCGGCCACACCGAGGCCTCCGTCGATCTGGCCAAGCTCGCCGGGCTGCGACCGGCCGCCGGCATCTGCGAGATCGTCAGCTCGTCGAACGTCGGCGAAATGGCGCGGCTCCCTGAGTTGCAGGAATTCGCAGCCGAGCACGACCTGGCGTTGATCTCGATCGCCGACCTGGTCGCGTACCGCCGGGCCCGGGAAGTCCAGGTGACCAAGGTCGCCGATGCGAGATTGCCACTGCCCCAGGGTAATTTCCGCGCGGTCGGATACATGAGCAAGGTCACCGGCCGCGAGTTGATCGCTCTGGTTCACGGCGACATCGCTGACGGCGACGACATTCTGGTCCGAGTGCACTCGGAATGCCTGACCGGAGACGTATTGGGCTCGCTGCGCTGCGACTGTGGCCCGCAATTGCACGCCGCGCTGGACGCAGTCGTCGCGGAGGGCCGTGGCGTTGTCCTCTACATCCGCGGCCACGAGGGTCGCGGCATCGGGCTACTGGAGAAGCTTCGGGCGTACGAGCTGCAGGATGAAGGTGCCGACACGGTCGACGCGAACCTCTTGCTGGGCCTGCCGTCCGACTCCCGCGAATACGGCACCGGGGCGCAGGTGCTGGCCGATCTCGGTATCAAGTCAATGCGCTTGCTGACGAACAATCCGGCCAAGCGAGCCGGCCTGGAAGGCTACGGCCTGCACATCCTGGGCCGGGTCCCGTTGGCCGTCTCGGTCAATCCGGAGAACGTGAGGTACCTGACGACCAAACGGGATCGGATGGGTCACGAAATCGAGGAGCTCGGCCATGCGTGATGTGACATGAGTAGCGAGGGTCGGCCGGAGCTTTCCGTCCCAAGCGCCCCGGGGTTGCGGGTCGGCATCGTATCGACGACCTGGAACGCGGCGATCACGGATGTCCTGCTGGAGCGGGCGCTGGCCGTGTGCCGGCAGGCCGGCACCACGAAGCCGACGGTGGTCCGCGTGCCCGGAGCGATCGAGATCCCCGTGGTAGCACAGCAACTGGCCACCGACCACGATGCGGTGGTGGCGCTGGGGCTCGTCGTCCGCGGTGGTACTCCGCACTTCGAGTACGTCTGCGACTCGGTCACCGCCGGTCTGACCAGGGTCGCGCTCGATTCCGGCGTGCCCGTCGGCAACGGGGTACTGACCTGCGAGAACATGGAGCAGGCCATCGCGCGCAGTGGCGCGCCCGGCTCAGCCGAGGACAAGGGCGGCGAGGCCGCGGCTGCGGCCCTGGAGACCGCACTGGTGTTGCGCAAGCTGCGTAACACCGGCGGCGGCATGGGGTTCGGCCGATGAGTACTGACGGAAAGCCCACTACTGAGCCGCTTCTTGTGGTCCGGCCCCGACGGATCGCCATCTATGCGGCCATTTCGGCATCCGCGGTGGTCATCGTGATGGTCGTGGTGGGAGTCCTGTTGCACAACACCAACGACGGCGTGTCCTTTCAGTGGTCGGACCAGATCGGGCTGATCGGTCTGGGCATACTCATCGGGATTGCCATCCTGATGATGGCCCGACCGTCCCTCAAGGTCTTCGAAGAGGGCCTGTTGGTCCGCAACATTCTCGGCGAGAATTTCTACGAATGGGCGCTGGTCTACGGGATTTCGTTTCCGCAGGGAGCGCAGTGGGCTCTGCTGCGGATGCCCGACGACGAGACCCACCCGGTCATGGCCATCCAGTTGCTCGATCGCGGACGCGCGGTCGACTCGTTGACGAAGGTCCGGGCTCTGCACGAGAAATACGCGCCGCCTCCGCCAAAATCGAGCGTGCCTGACGAGCAGGCCATGCGCCTGCTCGAGGAGCAGGAGAACAACCGCCCACTCGGCCGGCTGGAGATCATCGATCGGGTGAAGGCGGCGAAAGGCAAGACGCCCAAGCAGAAATCCTGATCCGAGCGCTTCCGGGCGTAGGCTCGAGTCAGCATCGGAGGACAATTTGACGCTCGATCAGATGAATCAACGTTTCCGGGTCATCGAGGATATGTGGAAGGTCGGATCGGCCGACGAGCAGGAAGAATATCTGGCCGAGCTGACCGACATGAAGCTGGAATTGGCCCAGATCACCGGTCCGGAGAGCGACAGTGCGGTCTGGCTGCGTCGGACGGTGGAACGGCTGTCCCGCAACATCTGTGTGGAGCAGGCCCGGCTATAGACGCATTCCTGAATGCGGGCGTTGTTCGAAGTCAGAAGGCCGCAGGCGGGCGGCGCTTGGTCTCGCCCGGCCCGGAGCCGGGTTCGTCGGGCACGATCGAGTATTCGCGGAAGGCTCCCTGCAGGGCTTGCAAACCTTCCCGGAACGCGGCGGCATGCGGGCCAAGATCCGGCAACGACGCTTGCAGCAGTCCGGCGAGCGCCGTGATCAGCGTCCTGGCCTCGTCGAGGTCGCGATGGACCGGATTCGTGGGGTCCTCGGAGGCAAGGCCGAGTTGCTCGGCGGACGCCGACATCAGCATGACCGCCGCCCGACTGATCACCTCAACCGCCGGGATGTCGACCAGGTCGCGATCTTCGAAAGCGTGTTCGTGCTGATCGGATGGCTGCGTCGGCTGAGCGCTGATGGTTTCGGGGGCGGTTTCGGGGATTCGTGGGGGAGTGCTCACACCGTGTAGAGTGTCATTCGCGACCAGCTCCCGATTCATCGGGGGCAGGGTCCCTGTGCAAGCAGGGACTGTCCCGGAGCTCTGCTTCACAGCAGCGGACCTGGGACAACACAAAGTGGAGTCCGACTCCCACCCGAGTATGCAGTGCGTCACCGAGTAATCGACGACCACGTGCGGCCGGGTCCCGGTCCATCGACGTCAGGTCGGTGGCGTGCGTCCGTTCTGCGGGCGGGCTGACGGGTAGATTCGGGCTCCGCGTGTCCACGCCGCGGGGCCTTTCGTTGTTTCGGGGGACTTGCGAGCGGGGACGAGCTGTCACCGCTCATGCGGGGGCAGGCAGCACCGCACCACCCTCAGACCCGCAGGTACCCAGGAGGATTCAATCAGCGTCGAGCCACGTATCAACGACAGGATTCGCGTTCCAGAAATTCGTCTCGTCGGAGCAGCCGGAGAACAGATCGGCATCGTCTCCGTCACCGAAGCACTTCGCATGGCCCAGGAGCAGGACCTCGACCTCGTCGAGGTGGCGCCGGAAGCACGCCCGCCGGTCTGCAAGCTCATGGACTACGGGAAGTTCAAGTACGAAAGTGCACAGAAGGCTCGCGAAGCCCGTCGTAATCAGGTCCTGACGGTCATCAAGGAAATGAAGCTCCGCCCGAAGATCGACTCGCACGACTACGAGACCAAGAAGGGTCACGTCGAGCGCTTCCTCAAGGCCGGAGACAAGGTCAAGGTCACCATCATGTTCCGTGGGCGCGAGCAGTCGCGTCCCGAGCTCGGATTCCGGCTGCTGCAGCGACTGTCGGTCGATGTCGCGGAACTGGGATTCGTCGAGAGTGCGCCGAAGCAGGATGGTCGAAACATGATCATGGTTCTGGCCCCGCACAAGACGGTCAAGGCCAGGCCAGTCGCAACACCGGCTCCCGCCGCGGCAGCCGAATAGCACCGCAGCGGCGGAGTAACAACAGCAGCACCGTTCCACCCCGCTACCGGGCCGCGCAATCAGCGCCGACCCGGCGGCGGATTGCCTGCTGCGCGCAAGCGCGCAGTTCGATGAGACAGAGCAGAGGAATGTCATGCCCAAGATGAAGTCCCACTCCGGGATGAAGAAGCGCGTCAAGGTCACCGGTTCGGGCAAGCTCGTCCACCAGGGATCGGGCAAGCGTCACAACCTGGAGAACAAGTCCACCAAGCGCATCCGCCAGATGGACAGCCACACCAGCATCGCTGCCGTCGACGTGCCGCGCGTCAAGCGCATGCTCGGCATCTGAGCTTCTCCACCCTTCGCCGGTTCGACCGGCCCCCGAATTTGTCCCTCGGCCTGCGATCAACAACATGTCGCCGGCTACCGAAGTAGAAAGACAGGTGTCCCGTGGCACGCGTCAAAAGGGCAGTCAACGCCCACAAGAAGCGCCGGGTCGTTCTCGAGCGCGCCAGCGGTTACCGCGGCCAGCGTTCGCGGCTGTACCGCAAGGCCAAAGAGCAGATGCTGCATTCGCTCACCTACGCCTACAACGACCGTCGCAAGCGGAAGAACAACTTCCGCAAGCTCTGGATCGCGCGTATCAACGCGTCCGCCCGTGCCCACGGCATGACCTACAACCGCTTCATGCAGGGCCTGAAGCTGGCCGGCATCGAGGTCGATCGCAAGGTTCTCGCCGACCTGGCCGTGCATGACGACGCCGCCTTCGCCGCGCTCGTCGTGCTGGCCCGCGAGGCCGTTCCGTCGGTCGCCGACGACAACGCCGCCGTTGACGGAGACGCAGCCTGAGCCCCCGAGAAGATCCTCGGTCCCGCCCCGCCCGGGACGCCGCCTCCAGCGGCGTCCCGCAGGTGGGGCGTTCGGCTGCCGGTGCTCGCCCCGAAGCCGGCTCAGGTTCGCGCCAAGGTGCGAACTGGGTACCCGACCCCACCGTCCCGGCGCGTTCGACACCGCGTAGCCGCCGCGCCGAGCAGGCCGCCGCTGACCGGGCCCGGATCGCGCCCGGCAACTCGGCCGCCGTCAACGATCCGGACGTCGAAGAAGGCGTGCTGACCGAGCGTTCCAGCCGGATCGCAGCCGCTCACCGACTCCTGCGCAAACCGCGTCGAGCGGAAGCCGGCGAGTTCCTCGCCGAGGGTTCGCAGGCCGTCGCCGAGGCCATCGCTGCCGAGTTGCGCACTCCCGGCATCGTCAAAGAGCTTTACATCACCAAGGACGCCGGAACCCGTAACGTCGAGCTCGTCCGGGCCGCGTTCGCCGCCCGTGTCGAGGTCACCCAGGTCACCGATCGGGCTGCCGCTGCGCTGTCCGACACCGTGTCACCGCAGGGCCTCGTGGCCCGCTGCGCGATCACGCTCGCCGACGTCGAGCAGGTCATCGCGGCCGGTCCGCGCCTGGTCGCTGTGTTGGTCGACACCAACGACCCGGGTAACGCAGGCACCATCATCCGGCTGGCTGATGCGGCCGGTGCCGATGCCGTCATCTTCGCGGGCGAATCGGTCGACCCGTTCAACCCGAAGGCGGTTCGGGCGTCTACCGGAAGCCTGTTCCACCTCCCGGTCGCCCGCGCGGCCGACGTGTACGGGTTGGTCACCGCCTTGTCCGAGGCCGGGTTGTCCGTGCTCGCCACCACCGGCGGCGCGGCCAATACCGACCTCGATACGGCCACCGATGACGGCATTCTCGACCTGCCGACGGCGTGGTTGTTCGGTTCGGAAGCACATGGATTGCCGGCCGAAGTCATTGCGGTGGCGGATGAGTCGATCAAGGTGCCGATCTACGGCGCCGCCGAGTCGCTGAACCTGGCGACGGCCGCGGCGATCTGCCTGTACGCCAGTGCGCGAGCACTGCGGGCCGGCCGAATCGCCGAGGCGGACGTTCCGGAACCTGTCGATTCATCGATGTAGGCTTACCTAACTTTCAGCATCACTGCTCGCTACAAAGCCGGCGCTGGCGTTCAGCGCCCACCAGAGAGGCACGGGTATCGCAATGGGTTACACCAAGCTCGAGATCTTCGAGAAGAACGGCTACGTCGTTCTCGATCAGCACGACCAGGCCGCCGACCCCACCGAGTGGCTCGACGTCGAGTACAACGACTGGAAGTCCTCCGGAGTCACCCGTTTCGCCCCGCTCGCCAGCGCGTTCGGCGAGATCGAGTGCGACGGATTCTGGAACCACACCCCGCCACGCACCGACAAGGACGGCGTCTGGATCGACTCGCAGACCGCCAAGGCCCCGGTGCTGACGGCTCGAGCGCAGGAGCCGGGCGCCAACGTTGGGCGCTGCCGCATCATCGAACTGCAGCCGAACGAGTACGCGGACTGCATCTACAACCTGCACCGCGACGACAACAACCGCCTCAACCCGGACGGCACCGGCTGGATCGTGCGCGGGTTCTTCAACCTGACCGACAACCCGGATTCGATGATGATCCTGCGCGAGGACCGCGACGATCCGTCGACCGAGACCCGCATCGCACTGCCGGCCGGCGCGCAGCTGATCGTCGACACCCAGCGGCTGTGGCACGCGGTGTTCCACCAGGGCGACGAGCCCCGCTACTGCCTGATCACGTCATGGGAGTCGGGCCCCGAGCTCGGCGCCTACATCGAGAAGTACAACGGCAAGGACTACACCGAGTCCTACCCGGTCGACCAGGACGTCATCGACGCCGCCCAGGTGACGGTCAACCGTCGCCACGAAGAGCGCGCCGCCGCCCTGGCCGCCCGCAAGCAGGCCGACGTCGAGGTTCTCTCCGAGGCCTGATCCGCCCTTGCTCGACCCGAAATGGGGCCGACTCCGTCACGGAGTCGGCCCCATTTCTGCGTCCCGCATGGCTCAACTTCTCAGGCAGGAATGAAGTTGTTGTTTCCTGTCACTCGCGTCCCACGTCCCCAATCTTCATCCATGCTGCGGCGCGTCGCGGGGATTGGGGATTTCTCCGGCGACGATCAGATCCACCTTGCGGAAGGTCACCTGCGCGCCGATGATCAGGGCGAAGCCTAGCCCGAGTGCCCAGTCCTCGAGGTCGGCCCCGAAGCCGGCCAATAGCAGCGGTGCGGCGATGACGGCCAGCCCGAAGACGATCAGCCACCATGGCCGGCTCGGGCTGGTGAAGGCCAGCGCGGCCTGCGTCACCAGGAGATATGCGGCCATGCCGCCGCCCAACAACCAGCGTAGCCCGGTGCTCATCGGCTCATTGGCCTCGCCGACGATGTCGCCCAGGCCGGCCGCCATCAGCATGATGGCGGCGGTAGTCAGGAAATGGACCGGCAGGGCGATGTGTGGCGGCAACGCGTCCGTCTTCGCATCGCCCTCGGTATAAGCGCTGTACTGGAACGTCAACCACCACAGGCCGAAGAGCAGCATGAACGCTGACACGGCGGCCACCAGGAACGGTTTGTCCCATTCCACCCGGCTGGCCGCGAGAATGATCTGGCTGACCGCTTCGCCCAGCACGATGATGGTGAACGTGCCCAGCCGCTCGCCGAAATGCGATTGGTTCACCTCGACCGCGGTGAATTCCACCAGTTCGTCTCCGCGTCCAGGCCGGGAGCCTCGGGCCGTCCGGCGGCGGGCCAGCTCCGCCCGTTGGTCGGCGGCCTGCTGGAACCGTTCCATCACGCTGCCCGTGCCCTGGGTCCAGAGCGCGTATCCGATGTCCAGCGCCAGGCCGAGTGCCCAGAGGTAGTAGCGGTAGGGATCGTGAACCCAGATGGAGATAAACCAGGGCAGCAGGCCGACCGACAGTTGGGCGATCGGCCACTCGACCAACACACGGGTCGTATTGCGCCAGGTTCCGCTGGCCACGAATCTGGCGACGATGTACGCGATGGCGAATACCCTGCCGCGTTGGAAGTCATCGGCTTCCGGAACCGCGGCCGCCATGATCGCGATCATGCCCATCGCCCAGAGCATCGCCCGGCGATGGGTCTTCTCCGCAGCCACGTTGGCGTAGAGCATGAACGAGGTCCAGACCAGCCAGATCGCCAGGTACATGATCAATACCTTGGCGAGGTCCCAGCCGCCGGAGTCCTCTTCGAGCCGCTCGGTCAGCGTCGCGATCGCGACCACGACTACGAGGTCGAAGAACAGCTCGAGCCAACTGGCCCGGTGTTCGTGTTCCTCGGTTTTGGCCGCCGCTACTGGGTCCATCACGGGTCAAACGGTAGAAGACGCGTGTTACGCCCCGATTGGGCGGGCACGTCGACGTGCCTGCAGGAGCACGACCGCACCGAGAACCGCTGCACCGCCGGCAATCTGCCAGCCGGTCAACCGTTCGCCGTACACCAGCGCCGCCGAGACCGCGGTCACCACCGGCTCGATGCAGGACAGGATTGCGGCCGCGGAAGGACCGACGAGGCGAAGACCGGCCAGGAAGGTGATGATCGCCACCACGGTCGAGATCAAGGCAAACAGCCCCATCCAGAGCCAACCGATCGGATCCGTCGGCAGGCTGACCGAACCGGTCGCCGTCGCAAAGGCGCCAAGGCTCAGTCCGGCAGCCGTGCAGATGATCGCCGCGGTCAGGAACGGATCCAGGTCGGACGGCAGGGTCGAGGCGACGGTGATGTAGATGGCGTAGGTCACCGCCGCACCCAGAGCCATCAGCACACCCGGCAGCGGCCAGCTCCCCGAACCGCCGTGCAACAACAGCACCAGTCCAAGCGTCGTGGAGGCCAGTGCGAGAAGCTTTCGGGCGGCCAGTGTCTCGCGACGGCGAAGCAACGCCAGCAGAAAGACCAGGGCTGGGTAGATGTACAGGAGTTGAGCGACGACAGCCGCATTCATCCGGGTGAGCGCACCGAAGTAGAAGCCCGACTGCAAGGCATACCCCACCGCGCCGAGCCCGACACAGATGGCGATCGAGCGCCCGGACGGGCGGGACGGACGGCGGATGGCGACCACGATCCAGAAGACGACGGCCGCGAGGACGAATCGGCTGGTCAGCAACGATGAGACGGACCAGCCCGAGGCGAAGGACTCCTTCGCGAACACCGCGGCAGATCCGAAAGCAATCCCGGAGACGACGCAGAGCACCACGCCGGACCGGGGAAGCGTCAGTCGTGCCGCGGCACTCCGTTGCCGAACTGGCGGGTCGAGCTCTACTGCCTGCGTCACAAGATCACGCTAGAACACGGTGATTCAACGGGGTAGCCTAGGTTTCCTGCATCATCTATAGGAGATTCCGTTGATTACGCTGCATCAGTTGCGCTGCTTCGTCACGGTCTTCGACGATGGCTCTTTCACTGCGGCGGCCAATACCCTGGGCATGGCGCAGCCATCGGTATCGGAACAGGTCAGGCTGCTGGAACAGGGTCTGGGTGCGGTGTTGTTCCAGCGAGTCGGTCGAGGCTTGCTGCCCACCGAGGCGGCGCAGGTGCTTCGGGTGCACGCTCAGCAGACGCTGAACGCCGCCGAGGCCGCAGTCGGCGCGGTGGCGTCGGTTCGAGAGGTGGTGTCCGGCACCATCAGGTTCGGCGTTTTCGGGACCTCTCGGCTCTACCTGGACAGCGGCCTGATCAGCGACATCCTCGACCGCTATCCGGGGGTGCGCATCGAGTTGATCGGCCGGAACTCCAATGACGTCCAGGACCAGCTGCGCCGCGGCCACCTCGAGGCCGCGATCATCGCGTTGCCGATTTCCGATGCGCGCCTTCAGGTGACGCCGATCATGCGCGACGAGGTGGTATACGTCAGCGCGGTTGCCGACCGGATCCAGCGACCCGTGACGGCAACCGAGCTGGCTGGGGCACCGCTTGTGCTGGCCGAGGCCACCTGGGGCAACGAGGATTCCACCCGGCGTCAGCTGGCATCGGCGGTGCAGTCAGTGGGCGGCCGGCTGAATCCGTTGATCGACGTCGAGGACGTGGAGACCGCACTGGAGGTGGCCGCGACCGGTCGGGCGGACACCATAACGGCCCGCGGGTTGCTTCGGCAGATGGGTTCTCAACTATCCCCGAAGCTCCGATGGGTATCGCTGCGACCGAGGATCTACGACGAGTTCGCGGTCGCCACGAGACGGGACGTGCCACTGTCCAAAGCCAGTCAGGCCGTCATCGAACTAGCGGTAGCCAGGATGAAGGCGGTCGGTGCAGCTCGGTGAGATGTGTCGTGTCCGGCCGGCTGTCTCGGCTCTACGGCAACCCCGACCCCAAGGGTGCGGCGCCAGCCCCTGCGTCGAGCTTCCCGAGCAGCGCGAGCAGAATCCTCCGAAAGATCTCGCGAGGTTGGAACAATCTGGGGATGCCGGAAGTTACACACACTGACGGTCTCTTGGACATGCCCCGGGTACCACCCCTTTCGTCGCCAAGAGCGACCACGTGCCGAGAGGCGCACTGGCAAGGGCCGTCACCGCGAACCGCCCGACGTGCAGTCGGGCGGTTTCTGCGTTCACGGGTTGGTCAGCGCCAGTTGTAGCGGGTCTGTAGTTGTTGGGTGACCTGCTGGAACGGCGCCCTGTCGAGTGCGGCGGCCTCCCGTCGCATGCCACCCGGGTGGACGCGGAGCACCCGGTCCAGGTTCACGAACGACTCCCGGTGCTGCCCATCCCACGCCCCGGCCCCGACGGAGATGAAATCGCTCCGGCCCTCGTGCTTCTTGCTCGTCAGCTGGACCGCTAACAAGGTTCCCGACTTTTCGGCCGCGACGACCAGTACGGGCCGGTCCTTGCCCTGGCCGTCGTCCTCCTCGAAGGGCACCCAGGTCCACACGATCTCACCCGGATCGGGATTCCCGTCCCTGATCGGCGAATACGACATGCGAACGGGACCGACCTTGCTCGGGTCCACCTCTACGGTTCGATTCGGACCGGAACGGCCAGGCGAGTCGGCGCCCGTCGTGGGCTGACCTGGGGCGGGCTTGCCCGTTTGCGTTGCTTTGCCGGCGCTGAAAACGGACTTGATGGCCGATCCGATGGACCGAGTCAGCTGGGAGAAGAAGGGCATCGGAGCAGCCTACGTGCCGGGTTCGTCAGGTCAGGCAGAACTCGTTTCCCTCGGGATCGGTCATCACGACGAACGGATCCTCCGGATCAGCCGAATTGCGAACGAATGCGCCGCCCCAGCCCTCGATCGTGCGTCGGAGCTCGTCGCGCGTGTGCTCATTACCGGCCGGGACGTCGAGATGAACCCGGTTCTTCACTGACTTCCGTTCCGGAACCCGCTGAAAATAGATCCGCGGGCCGACGCCGTCGGGATCGAGAATCGTTGCGCCGCCCGATGCTTGCTCGTCGCTCACGCCATTCGCCTTGTCGTACTCGGCCCAGGAGTCGTAGCCGGGGGGAGGGGGGTCGTCGACATAGTCGAGTAGTTGGCGCCAGAACCGCGCGAGGCGTAGTGGATCGATGCAGTCGATCGTGATTCCGAATCGTCTTCCCATGCGCACATGATTCACCGGGGGTACGACAGTGGGTTCGGCGTGCCGTGCCTAGCCGCCGGACCCGGATACCAAGCTGCTGCGCCATTCGCCGACGGCGACCTGCTGGGTGGTGGTCGGTGTCAACGGATTGGCCAGCGCGCCGCCGGTGCCGTTGGAGGCCGTCCAGGTGACGTCCCAGTTCGTGGTCGCGGTGACGGGCCAGGTCTTGGCGCCCCCGGTGCGCTCGGCCAGCGATTTCCAGATATACGAGTACCCGCACGGCGGCTTGATCGCCGGGTCAGGATGGGCGGGAGCGGGAGTGCCGGCGCCGGCGCAGTTAAATGATGCGACCTTGCCGGCTGGATCAGCCGGGTCGACGGGCTCACCCATCGACCAAGTCGTCGATTTCAGCGTCGCGGTGACGGTGACGGACAATCCCCTCACGGCAACCGTCAATGTCATCGGAGCCTGCGGGTCGACCGAAAGCCAAACCGGCACTTTCACCGCGACTCTTGTCGGGTTCTGGTCCCAGATGGATGACCGGGTCAGGCGCAGTCATCTGGCCGGCTGCCTCTTCAGCCAACTGGCCCGGATCTGGTGGCGGGGCAACGACCGGTTCACCATTCCGAACCCAGATCGCACCTTCGTTTTGGTAAACGACATTCCCGTTTGTCAGGTTAAAGGCGTCAGGGCAGGAAACGGTGTACAGAACGCCGGTCGACGGGTCGTCCCCGCCGAGTCGAGGGTCGTTCCCGACAGGCGGGATCGGCTGATACCAACATGGGTCTCGATCAGTTGCTCCGTCGCCGTGACTGATTTGCAACTGAGTCGGCTCGGGAGCGCGGCCCGTCGGATCGACTTGCGCCGGTGACTCTTACGTACCGACCTGAAGGACTTGGTCGTCGCCAGTAATAGTCGTCGGCCACGAATGCGTCTAACTGGGCTCAGGCTCGAGGCTGGCACGCGAAAAAGGATGCTGACGCGAATAGCGACGCCGGCCAGAGCAACTGCCCATTCAGCACTGCTGGTCCTCAGAAGTTGGATATCGGTCAGCGCGCCAGGTCCCATCCGCGTCCGTGTCGAAAACTCCGTGCAAGGTTATCCGCGCGCAACGCCATCAGTGCGCTTCTACCTTTGTCTTCGATCTCAACGATCCCATACTTACTCGTGTCCATGCAGTCACCCATCATCGCCGTGGCTTCGGCCATCTACCGGCGGCCCCCAGTAGGGTCGGTGTGACACGGTCCCGTACTTATCCAAAGCCCTTCAAGTCGTAGTCTTTAGCCGCATTTGAGATGATCTGAGATCGAATCGGATCGACAGCGACCGTCGATTGGCGGGTCGCGCCGATTGCCAGCTGGTCGTCGAATTGATGGTCAGTGTAGACCTCCCAATAACTTGATCCAGGCGGCCTCGATTGCTTGCCGATCGGCGATTTCGCTGGCGGAAAGACCCGCAGTGGCGACAGTCGGAGTCGCCAGCTTCGTCGAGGACACCGTGGGCTTCGATGTGTCCTTGGATGACGACGAAGGAGATGTCGTCGGCTTTGGCTTGGACGTGGTTGCGCTCGGGGCGGCAGTCGACGATGCGGTCGGCGCGGAGCTCGAAGGCCGAGCGGACGACGAGGCAGTGGTCGGAGCAACGGTCGATCCGGACGTCGCAACGATCGAAGACATGGCTACCACGGAACCGCCAACGGACAGGCCGGAACTCACGGTTCCCTGCCCGACGCTGGTGGAGGTGCAGCCGGCCACCAAGGCGCCGGCCAGAACCAGCGGCCGCACCAGCGCGGGCCCATCGCAAACGGCCCGCGATTCCGGGCTGTCTCCCATTCGTCATCGGACGACTTTAACCAAGCTTTGCCCAATCTCCGAAGGTCCTTCCACAGGCCAGGCGACCAACCGGATAAACAGCCCAAACAGGCCGGTCAGGAGAGCGGCAGCGGCCGATTGTCGATGCCGAACAGTGTTCCGGTGAGCTTGCTGGTCCCGACGACGGTGACGCCGCAGAACGCCTGAGCCAGCTGCGACTGCATGGAGTTGGGCTGGCCCGCGATTGGATGCCCAGTCTCGCCGTAGTAGGAAGCCGTGGTCTGGACCCGGACGCGGGGGTCTGTCAATAGACCGGGACGCCCGCTGAGATAGCGGACGAAGCTCACACAGGAGGCGGACAGCGACGCGTCCGAGGGGAGACTGTTCACGATGCCGGTGTCCGCAAACAGTTCGGTGGTGTGCGGACTGGCGCAGTCGACCGGGTCGCCACCACGCAGCTGATCCGTGCAGAGCGTGTACGAGTTCGGCAGGGTGCCTCCGACAAAGGCACCACGGACCGTCCCCAAGAACGGTGCGTCAGTACTGCCCTTCGTCATGCACGCAAGCCAATGTTGGCCGGCGAGTTGCTGGGTGATGTTCGGTCCGACCAGGCCGACCAGGCCCACCGAGACGGGCCGCCAGGACCCGAACGAGACACTCTTGTAGTCGCCACGGTCGTAGCGAGGCATCACCTGGTCGACACTCAGGTAGCTGTTCGCCGCGGCAGTGCAGGCAGAAGGATCGGGAGATGCCGGCTGGCCGCCTTGGATGTGGGGAAAGTTCTCGGAATTATCGAAGACCTGAACGATCTCGCCGTAGTGCGCCCTCGCGCAGGCGCCGTAATGCAGAGCCTCCAGCCTGCCGAAGCCTCCGCCATTCGCCGAGGGATCATCGAGAATGCACTGTCCGACAGTGGGTGGCCCTTGGATCGGAACAAGAGTGGCCTGCCCCGGGATTTGGTTGCCCGTCGAGCGCGGGATGAGGACCGCAAGCAGCGCCGTCATCAGTAACACCACTGCGCCGAGCGCTCGCCGGTCCACGTTCCGACGGTACGTCCCCATGCGAGTGGTTCGCAGCGACGTGACAGATCGATTGGGACCTGGGGCACCAAGTAGACGGGGCCAGAACGAGCCCAGTGGCGAGATGTCAGCGTGCGGCAGTGTCCGGGTTGGACTCCAGGTGGTCAACAACGGCAAAGCGCCGACCAACCCCACCATCGTCACCAGCTGACCAGTGGCGGACGGTATGTCCGAAAAGCCGCTTTCGCGGTAGCGTTTTCGCACGGTTGTGCCGCGGCGGCATCCATCAGCGCCCCCAGAGGTCCGAGTGACAGGCAGATCGTCTGCCGACAAGCATCGACCGACCACGGGAGCTTGCCGTCGTCGCGCTGGCGTTGGCGTTTGCCGGCTGGCAGTCGCTAGTGCCCAAGACCGCGCTGGCGGAGATCGTGCCGGACGCGGCGCTGGGCGCTTGTCTGGTCGGAACGATGGGACTGTCCGATACCTCGTCGAAGGTCTCCGACTCCCAACTCTCCGACGTACGCACCCTGAACTGCGCTCGAACGGCCGGCAACGAGCCGATTCAAAGCCTGGTGGGACTCGAGCGGATGCCGAACCTGGCCAGTCTGGATCTCTCGGCCCAACGGATCAACGATCTCAGTCCACTGAGCAACCTGAACAAACTCTGGGACCTACGCTTCACCAACAACGAAGTCGTCGACCTGTCCCCGTTGGCCGCGCTGCCGGTACTGACGAACCTGGGACTTTCCAACAACCAAATCATGGATATCTCCCCCTTGGCGCAGCTGCCGTCCCTGCGATTCCTCGGCTTGGCCGGCAATCGAATCACCGATATCGGCGCGCTGCGCGGCAGCACCGGCCTGGCCGAGTTGGACCTCCGGGACAACCAGATAGTCGATGTAGGACCACTCTCGGGTCTTGCCCAACTGGAAACGCTGACCGCGGCCGGTAATCGGATCAGCGACCCCGCCCCGGTCAGCAAGCTTCCGGTTCAGACTCTCGATCTCTCCCGCAATACGATCCTCGATATCGACTCGCTCGAAAACGCCCAGGCCGTCAGGTATCTGACCATCGGCGGCAACCGTTTCACCGACCTCCGCCCGCTCATCGGCCTGCCGGAATTGCTTGGTGTCGAACTGGCGGGTTCTGACCCGGCCGCGATGACGGGTATCGAGGACCTGCGGGCCAGCCGCGTCTCGGTCGGCGGGCTCGCCTGATCAGCGGAGCGACTCCCGCAGTCGGTCGCTGTGCTCCCGAATCTGGGCCCTGATGTCGACAGCGCCGCGGTGGTTGCGACCGATCATTTCCTCGGCGCAATCGTCCAGCACGTCGAGCGCCCGCCGACGGGCTACCGCATCAGCGTCGGCGGGTTGCGCGCCGACGACGGCCACGATGTCCTGGATCTCCTGATCTGTGCGGAACGGGGCAGCAACAATTTTGGCGGCGTCGTGCTCGGACAACTGGGTGGCCCACTTTCCATCGACTGAGTTCCACGGTAGGCGAGCAGACGTCGATCGGAGGTGAGGGCCGAACGTCCCGGCTCGGCTGGGTCTACTCGACGACCTCGAGTTCACCCATTGCCGACCACTGCTCGCCCGGCACCACGAAGTTGACGATCTTCGGCGTAGACACGATCGCCGGCAGCATCGTCTTCATGGCGGCCTTGAAGTGATCGGAGTTGACGTGCGCGCCTGCCGCGTCGTCCTGGAACGCCTCCACCAGCACGAACTCGTTGGGGTCATCGACGCTGCGCGACCAGTCGAACCAAAGGTTGCCGGGCTCGGCCCTGGTGGCCCTGGTGAAGTCGCTGGTCAGGTCCAGCCATCCGTCCACGTACTCGGGCTTGACCTGGAACTTGACCGTTATGAAGATCATCGGATTCCCTCGCGCTCGACTGCTGCCATTGACCGCCCGAATGCTAGATGCCACCAGGCGTGCTCGCCGAGTGAGTCGCAAATTGCGACCGGTTCGACACGGCTGTGTCCGAAATATCCGGAAAGCCGTTTTCGCGGGAGCGTTTATCGCCGCCTGTGAGCCCACCTGACAAGCTCATTCCGTGTCGGACTCAGAAGCGGGCAGCAATCGGATCACCCTCGACTCGTACGAGGCTGCCGCCGACCTCTATGTGGAGCTCAATGCGAACGCCCCGCCCTGGCTCCTCGAGTTCATGGCCAAGTTCACCGCCTTGTTGCCTCCGCGCGCAGTCGTCCTGGAGGTCGGATCGGGACCGGGGCGGGATGCGGACCTGCTCGAAGCCAGCGGATTTCAGGTGCGCAGGACGGACGCCACAACGGCGTTCGTAGAAAGGATGAAGGCCCGTGGCGTGCGGGCCGACCAGCTCGACCTGCTTACCGACGATCTCGGTGGACCGCTGGCCGCCGTCTACGCCAATGCTGTCTTCCTGCACCTGACCGATGTTGAGTTGGCGACCGTTCTCGTCAAGGTCGCGAAAGCGATGCAGCCGAAGGGGCTGCTTGCATTCACGGTCAAGGAGGGTGACGGGACCGCTTGGACCTCCGCAAAGGTGGGAAAAACACGCTTCTTCCAGTACTGGCGGGAGCCGGCCCTGCGGCAGCTGCTGGACGACACGGGCTGGGACGTCATCAGTGTCGATCAGGCGGTTGGCCGGTCCGATGACTGGCTGCTGATCCTGTGTCGAGTCTCGACCACGAGGACTGGAAATCGCGGGATCGGCCGTGCGACTATGGGGCAGTGACGGCACAGGAGAGCACCGAGACGATGCGGTTTACCGAGCCCGTTGCCGGGCCGCGCCGCTGATCTTCGCGCACCCAAGCCGACGGGCGCCTCGCAGCCACCCATCCCACCACCGCATGCCGGACGCTCGTCGACGAGCGTCCGAGTCCGGAAGGCGTCATGTCCAACCCGCTCGAAATCTCAATTTCAACTGTTGATCCGACCAGCCCCGGTGAAGTCGAGGCGGCCGTCGCTGCTGCGCTCGCCGGCATCGCGGAGGCCGCCGATCTGGACGAGCTCAAGCTCGTCCGGCTGGCCCACACCGGCGACAAGAGCCCGCTCGCGCTGGCCAACCGCGCCATCGGCAAGCTGGACAAGACGCAGAAGGCTGTCGCCGGCCAGCTGATCGGCCCGGCCCGCGGCCGGGTCAACAAAGCCATCGCCACTCGCGAACTCGAGCTGGCCGCGGAACGCAACGCCAGGGTGCTGGCGCAGGAGCGCGTCGACGTCACCCTGCCATTCGACCGCCGTCCACCCGGTGCACGCCACCCGATCTCTGCCGTCATGGAGGACGTCGAGGACATCTTCGTCGGAATGGGTTGGGAGGTGGCCGAAGGCCCCGAGTTGGAGGCCGAGTGGTTCAACTTCGATGCGCTCAACTTCGGCCCGGACCATCCGGCCCGCGCCATGCAGGACACGTTCTATGTCGCCGGACCGGACGGGCAGGAATCCGGACTGGTGCTGCGCACGCACACCTCGCCGGTACAGATCCGCACGATGCTGACCACGCAACCGCCGATCTACGTGATCTGCCCGGGTCGCGTCTATCGGACCGACGAACTCGACGCCACCCACACGCCGGTTTTCACCCAGGTCGAAGGACTTGCGATCGACAAGGGGCTGACCATGGCCCATCTCAAAGGCACGCTGGACCATTTCGCCAAGGCGATGTTCGGGCCGGAATCCAAAGCCCGGCTTCGCCCTTCGTTCTTCCCGTTCACCGAGCCGAGCGCCGAGATGGACATCTGGTTCGAGGGCAAGAAGGGCGGCGCCGGCTGGGTGGAGTGGGGCGGCTGCGGGATGGTCGACCCGGACGTGTTGCGCGCCTGTGGACTTGATCCCGCCGAATACACGGGGTTCGCGTTCGGTATGGGCATCGAGCGCACCCTGCAGTTCCGCAACGATGTCCCCGACATGAGGGACCTGGTCGAAGGTGACGTCCGGTTCACCTCGGCATTCGCCGCACCTGCCTCAGCCAACGACACCGCAACGTCCATCAGCAAGGGGGTCTGACATGCGCACGCCGATCGAATGGCTCTCCGAGTATGTTTCGCTTCCGCACGGAACGTCGGCGAGCGACGTCGCGGATGCGTTGCTACGCGTCGGTTTCGAGGTCGAAGACATCCACACGGTGCCCGACACGACCGGTGATCTGGTCATCGGCCAGGTGCTGACCATCGAGGAGCTGACCGAGTTCAAGAAGCCGATCCGGTTTGTCAGCGTCAACGTGGGCCAGGGCAACGGACCGAATGGTTCCGACGATCCTCGCGAGATTATCTGTGGGGCAAGGAACTTCGCTGTAGGGGACAAGGTCGTCATCGCCCTTCCTGGCTCGGTGCTGCCGGGTGGGTTCGCCATTGCGTCGCGCAGCACCTACGGCCACATCTCCGACGGCATGATCTGTTCCGTGCGTGAGCTCGGCATCGGCACCGAACACGATGGCATTCTTGTTCTCGACGAAGATGCCGAGATCGGCATCGATGCCAGGGATCTGATCGGCGCCCACGATTCCGTTGTCGAGTTGGCCATCACTCCCGATCGCGGCTATGCGCTGTCCATGCGTGGGATCGCGCGCGAAGTCGCGGCCGCGCTTGATGTTCCGTCGGTCGATCCGGCTGCCATCCAGATTCCGGAACGAGCCGGCCAGGGTTGGCCGGTCTCCATCGCCGACCCCGGCTGCAGCCGGTTCGTCACGGTCCGCATCACGGGCGTCGATCCGAATGTGGCCTCCCCCTTCCGGATTCGCCGTCGATTGCAGGCCGCCGGTATCCGGAGTATCTCGCTCGCGGTCGACGTCACCAACTACGTCATGCTCGAGTTGGGACATCCGCTGCATGCGTTCGACGCGGGCAAGCTGACAGGCGATATCACCGTCCGACGCGCACTGCCCGGTGAAACGCTCAGGACGCTCGACGGTATGACCCGCAACCTGGTCGCCGATGACTTGCTCGTGACCGACGAGTCCGGTCCGATCTCCATGGCCGGGGTGATGGGCGGAGAATCGACGGAGATCTCCTCCCAGACCACCGATGTCGTCATCGAGGCGGCTTGGTGGGACCCAGCGGTGATCTCCAGAGCAGCTCGTCGGCACAAGTTGCCGAGTGAAGCCTCGCGGCGTTACGAGCGTGGCGTCGACCCGTCGATCTCCGCGATCGCCGCCGAAGCGGCCGCGGAGTTGCTCACCCGCTACGCCGGTGGAACCATCGTCGGGCGCTCGGACGAGGTGGCAAGCATTCCGGCCACGCCGGTGATCGCACTCCCGGTCGGCGAGTCGGAACGCCTGGCGGGACGCCCGTACGACGTGGTGAGCATCGTCCAACGGTTGGAGCAGGTGGGCTGCACGGTGGCGGACCCCGCCGCCGACCCGCTGCTGGTCACCCCACCGAGTTGGCGTCCGGACCTGACCAGACCAGCCGACCTGGTCGAGGAGGTCGCCCGCCTCGAGGACTACGCAACCATCCCGACGATTCTGCCGGGAGCGCCCGCTGGAACCGGGCTGACGCCGCGTCAACGCCGGCTGCGCCGGGTCGCGGACGATCTCACGTCGGCCGGATTGACCGAGGTGCTGTCCTTCCCGTTCGTCGGAACGGCCGACTTCGACGCGCTGGGACTGGCCGCCGATGACCCCCGCCGACGGACTGCCGTCTTGGTCAACCCGCTGGACGCCGACCGCCCCGCGCTCCGCACCACGCTTCTGCCGGGATTGCTGGATACGTTGACTCGCAACATCTCTCGCGGGGCGCGTGATCTTTCGTTCTTCGAGATCGGACAGGTGTTCCAGCCCGAAACCGACGCACCCATGCCGGTGCGAACCGCGGTCGACCACCGACCGACCGACGACGAGCTCGAAGGGCTGAACGCCAGCCTGCCCGTACAGCCCCGGCATGTGGCCGTTCTGCTGGCCGGCGCGCTGGAGAGCGCCGGTTGGTGGGGTGCCGGTCGTGAAGGTTCCTGGGCCGACGCCATCGAGATCGCCCGGCGAGTCGGCTTCACCTCCGGTGTGCACCTGGATGTCGTCGCGGCCGAGCAGGCGCCGTGGCATCCGGGCCGATGCGCTGCGATCCAGGTAGCGGGCCAGACCGTGGGCTACGCCGGTGAGCTGCACCCCGAGGTGGTCGAGCGGTTTGGCCTACCCGCACGGTCGGCTGCGCTTGAGATGAACCTGGATGCTTTGCCGGCCAGGGCGACTCCCGTTGCGCCGCGTATTTCGCCGTTCCCGCCGGTCCACCTCGATCTTGCAGTTGTGGTGCCGGCCGAGGTCCAGGCCCAGGATGTCACCGACGCCCTCGCTTCGGGCGGCGGTGACCTGCTCGAGTCCGTGCGACTCTTCGACGTCTATGCCGGTGATCAAGTGGCCCCGGGTGCGAAGTCCTTGGCGTTTGCGCTGGTCGTTCGGGCTCCGGACCGCACCCTGACCGCCAAGGAGGCCATCGAGGTCCGAGATGCGGCGCTCGCCGAAGCGGCTTCACGGATGGCCGCCGCGCTGCGGTGACGCTGACGTTTTGGGGATGAAGTGGGTGAACCGACGTGCGGGATGTGAGGATGGAGCCATGTCATCGCAGTTGCCGCTCGATCTGTCCCGCAAGATCCTGAAGGCCGGCTACTACCCGGCCTTCGTCACCGACGTGCTGGACATCGCCCTGGCCGACGAGCAGGTGGAGACGCACCTGGTGCACCTCGAGACGACCTTCGATGTGGAGACCATCCGTCGCCATCTGTCGGTGGTCGTCCTCACCCCGACGAGGTTGATCTTCGTGCACGCCGACGACCACGGCGGGGATGAAGAGCACGGTGAGCAGTCCCACGGCATCGCCACCAGTGAATCGGTGCCGCTTTCGGCGGTGAAGACGGTCATGGTCACGCACGTCGTCCCCAATCCCGAGAAATACAAGGCGGGCAGTCTGGGGCGCGAAGTCACTGTGACCATCGGGTGGGGCGCCGTGGCGCGGTTGGATCTCGAGCCCGCGACCTGCGGAGACCCGCAATGTGAAGCAGACCACGGTTACACCGGCTCGATGACGGGCGACGATCTGTCGTTACGGGTGAGCGCCGATGCCGAGGGCGAGAACGAGCTGGCCGACGCGCTCGCCTTCGCCAGAGTCCTGTCGGCGGCGACCGCTTCCGCGCGAGTGTGACGATCCCCGGCACCGTTGAAGAATGGATCCCTGTGCAGCCGGGCTACGGCTCGACCACGCTGGGTGCGGTGCTTCCCGGAGTGGCCGCGACTCTGGGTGCTCCCACGGTCTTGGCGGGGATAGATCTGCCCGCTGCCGACCGGGTCTGCGTGGTGTTGGTCGACGGCCTCGGCCAGGCCCTGCTGGCCGAAAATGCCTCCGACGCACCATTTCTCGCCACACTGACTGGTTCGACGCTGAGGGTGGGGTGCCCGACCACCACGGCGACGTCGATGGGCTCGTTCGGCACGGGGCTGCACCCCGGGCAACACGGACTCGTCGGCTACCAGGTGATGGACCCGGAACGCGGGGTGCTGCTGAACGAGCTGAAGTGGGATCCGGAGGTCGATCCGCACCGGTGGCAGCCCTACCCGACGGTCTTCCAACACCTGATGTCGGCCGGCATCACTTGCACCTCGATCGGCAATCCCGAGTTCAGTGACTCCGGGCTCACCGAAGCGGCGTTGCGTGGCGCGCGTTTCATCGGGGTCGACAAGCTCCACGACCGGGTGGATGTCACGGTGGCTGCCCTGCGCGAGCCTGGTCTGGCCTACTTCTACTGGGGACAGGTCGACGGGGCCGGACATCTCTACGGCGCCCAGAGCCGGAATTGGCGGCGGGCGCTTCGCGAGATCGATGAAGCCATCAAGCGTCTCGCCCGGCTACTTCCGCAGGGCACGCTCCTGCTGGTGACCGCTGATCACGGCATGATCGACGTGCCCCATGAGTATCGGGTGGATCTGGCGGAGCGTCGCGACCTCCAACCCGGCATCGAGATATTGGCCGGTGAGGCGCGCTTCGCCCAGGTCTATTGTTCGCCCGATGCCGGTTCCGGTGTGGCCGAACGTCTCTCGGCCGCATTTGGAGACCGGGCCTGGGTGCGGACCCGCGCCGAGGCGATCTCGGCCGGCTGGTTCGGGACTGTCGACGAGCGAGTCGTCGGGCGGATCGGGGATGTGATCGTCGCGGGCGCAGGGCCGTTCGCCTTCGTAGACTCGCGAACCGCGTCAGCACACGAACTCAAGCTGATCGGACAGCACGGATCACTGACCGACGACGAACAGCTGGTACCGCTGCTCCAAATTGTCGTCTGAGCAGCTCAGCGATGTGACGTGGTCAGAGCATGGGTATCGGATCAGACGTCAACCGGGCGTGAAGATGTTCGTCGTACCGCACCCCGTCCGGACCGAGTTGTGCCTGCCGGAGTAGACCTTCCAGCAGATAACCCGCGCGTTCGGCCACCCCGCAGGACGCCGGATTCGCTATCGCGTGCCGGATGGAGACTCGGCTCAACCCCAGGTCGGTCAGCGCCCAGTTGGTGGCCAGGATGACGGCAGCCGTTGCGCCACCCCGGCCGCGATGGGCCGGGTGCACCCGATAGCCCACCTCGGCCACCCCGTCGTTCCGGTCGACGGCATGGACGGCCACCGTACCCACCCAATCCTGGTCCAGCAGTATCGAAAAGGTCGCGTGATCACCGCCTGACCAGTCTGCAGAGGATTCACACCAGGTGGCGGCCGAGTCGACGTCGACGACGGATCCGGCCGGGTTCCATTGCCGGGTCGCGTTGTCCTGCATGGTCTCCAAGAGATACGGACCATCAAGCCGGGACGGGGCCCTGAGCGTCCAGCGCCCGGTACGCAAGATTGTCGGCTCGATCGGGATCAACACAAAATGGGATCCTGCCACTACACCCGGACGATCAGATAGCAGGTCGCGCACGCGGCCAGCACCGACACGATGAGCAACGGCACCCCGAACCGAGCGAAGGTAGCGGTGGAGTAGCCGCCGGGTCGCATCACCATCAGGTTCGACTGATGGCTGAACGGGTTGATGAACGTGAACGAGATGCAGGTCCCGATGAGCGCCAGGATGGTCACCGGGTTGATCGCCAACTCGGTCGCGATGCTGATCGCGACCGGAGTCAAGATCGATGCGGCGGCGGCATTCGTCACCAGGTTGGTCATGATCGTCGTGGTCACGGCAAAGACGACCACGACCAGGAGGACGTTGCCGGACGTCAGGTGCCTGATGCCGTCGGCCAAGGCGTCGGCCAGACCGCTGGCCACGACGACGGCACCGAGGCCGATCGATCCCGCGAGGATGAACAGCACATTCCAATCGAGAGCCCGGACCGCCGCTGTCGGTGTGAGCACACCCGTGATCACCAACAGCAGGGCACCGCTCATCGACACCAACTCCACCGGCGCCAGCCCGAAGGATGCCGACACGATGACCGCCGCCAGAATGCTGACCGCAATCCAGGTCTTGCCGGGCTGCGGGGCGCGGCCGGCGGCGTCCTGCCACAGTGAGATCGCCGGGTTCTGCTGCCACGCCTTCTCGCTCGGCCCGGTGACGAAGCAGGTTTCACCCGGCAGCAGGGGAGTCTCCCGGATGGCTCTGGTGGTGTGTGCAGCGATGACGCGGATGTCCCGATCCACTTCGAGGTCACGCAACGTTCCGGTCTCACCGGACCCGACGGAGACCTCGTACAGACGCTGCGGCCCGATGCCGAACTGCGGGCTCTTCCACAACGCCGTGATCCCCGCTTCGGTCGCCGTGAAAACTAAAAGGTCCCCGGCAGCGATCGGTTCGGTTGCGGCGATGGTGTGGCCCTCGCGCAGGATTTCCTCGATGGTGAACTCGCGATTGGTGACGAGTCCCAACTGGGCCGCCGTCCGTCCCTGGGCCAGAGCGGCCGCGGAGATCGGAATCTCCACCCGCCAGTTCTGGGTCGGTTCGTCGGTCGTCGGCTTGCCTCGCAGCATCCGTGGCGCGGTCAGGTAGATCACCGCGAAACCGACGAGGGCGACCGGCAAAGCGACAGCGGCGAAGGACAGCATGTTCATCCCGACGCCAGCGGAGACGGCGATGCCGGCGATCAACAGATTGCTGCTGGTCCCGATCAGCGTGACCGACCCGGCCAGCGTTGTGACGTGGGTGATGGGGAGTAGCAGCTCCCGGGCGGGAATGTTCTTTCGCTGTTCCAGTTCCTTCGAAGCCGGGATCAGCATGGCCACGATCGGGGTCGTGTTGATCAGGGCGGATGCGACGCCAACCGGTGCGGCCAGCCGGCGGAGCGCCTGCGAGGCGGAGGTCACCGTGGCCAGCAGGAGGAAGGTCACCCGGGTGACGATGCCCGTCTGCACCAGGCCCTTGGCGATGACCAGCATGGCTCCGACGGTGATGACTCCGGCATTGCTCAAACCGGAGAAGATGTCTTTGGCCGGCGCGATCTTGAGCAGTCCGGCCACGGCCAATGACGTGGCCAGGACCAGGACCGGGGGAAACTTGCCCGAGGCCATGCCGACGAGCGTGACGACGATCAGGACCGCGGCTGCGTAGATCAATGCTCAGGCTCCGAGTCTGCCGTGCGTCCCGGGTGAGCCGAGACGACGGACCCGAGTCTGCCAGTTGACTATGTACTCCGATGATGGGGCCCGTGCGATCGGCGGTTGGATGATCATGCATCGGGTTGTATAGTTCATGAATCATGACAGAGAAGAAATACCGTGTGGCCGTGGCCGGCGCGAGCGGCTACGCCGGCGGCGAGATCCTTCGTCTGCTACTGGCCCACCCCTTGGTCGAGATCGGCACGTTGACCGCCAATGCCAGCGCCGGCGACCGGCTCGGTGTGCACCAGCCGCACCTGTGGCCGTTGGCCGATCGCCTCCTGGAGCCGACGTCCGCCCAGACGCTGGGCGGCCACGACGTGGTGTTCCTCGCCCTCCCGCACGGTCACTCGCATCAAGTTGCCGCCGAACTGGGTTCCGACGTCGTGGTCATCGACTGTGGAGCTGACCATCGGCTGACCGATCCGGTGGCCTGGCGGCAGTTCTACGGTGGTGAGCATCCCGGCTCCTGGCCGTACGGCATGCCCGAGTTGCCCGGCGGACGGGCGAAACTCGAAGGCGCAAACCGAATCGCCGTACCCGGTTGCTACCCGACGGCGGCATCGCTGTCGATGGCACCGGCGCTGGCCGCCGGTCTGGTGGGCCCGGATGTCGTGGTGGTCGCGGCCTCCGGCACTTCGGGGGCCGGAAAGTCACTGAAGACCAACCTGTTGGCGTCAGAGGTGATCGGATCATCGGCCGCATACGGTGTCGGAGGGGTACACCGGCATACGCCCGAGATGATCCAGAACCTCTCTGCCGCAGCGGGTGCTGCGGTCACGGTCTCGTTCACGCCGGTGCTGGTGCCGATGTCACGTGGAATTCTGTCCACGTCCAGCGCGCCCCTGCGTCCCGGCGTGACCGAGACCGAGATCCGCTCGGCCTACGAGACCGCCTACCAGGACGAGCCTTTCGTGCATCTCCTGCCCGACGGCCAATGGCCGACGACGAGTGCTGTGCTGGGTGCGAACACTTTGCTCCTGCAGGTCGCCGTCGACGCGGCGGCCGACCGGTTGATCGTCGTCGCGGCCGTTGACAACTTGACCAAAGGCACCGGCGGAGCCGCGGTGCAATGTCTCAACCTGGCCCTCGGCCTACCCGAGTCCACCGGACTGAGCACCGTGGGGGTCGCTCCGTGAGCACTATCCAAGGCGTGACCGCTCCGTCGGGTTTTCGTGCGGCCGGCGTCACCGCCGGTCTGAAGCCGTCCGGCAAGCCCGACCTCGCACTGGTCGTCAACGACGGACCGCAGCGCAACGCGGCCGGCGTGTTCACCGGAAACCGGGTGAAGGCGGCCCCCGTTCGCTGGTGCGAGCAGATCTTCAGCGGGACGGGCGGTTTCACTCCGGCGCTGGCCGCGGTCGTCTTGAACTCCGGCGGCGCCAACGCCTGCACGGGTTCGGCCGGGTACGCCGACACGGTCGCCACCGCCGAACATCTGGCCGCCGAACTCGCCGTGGGGTCCACCCAGATCGCCGTCTGCTCAACGGGCCTGATCGGCGAGCGATTGCCGATGGACAAGATTCTGTCTGGCTCGACGGCTGCGGTGTCCGCGCTGACCGACGATGGCGGACCGGCAGCCGCCACCTCCATCATGACGACTGACACGGTGGCCAAACAGGTGGTCGTCACCGTCGGCGGCTTCACCGTCGGTGGCATGGCCAAAGGCGCCGGCATGTTGGCGCCGGCCTTGGCCACCATGCTGGTGGTGCTCACTACGGACGCCATCGCCGACAACGCCGCCCTGGACGGGGCTTTGCGGGCCGGTACCCGGGTCTCCTTCGATCGGCTCGACTCCGACGGCGCGATGTCCACCAACGACACCGTGCTGCTGCTCGCGTCTGGAGCATCCGGGGTCCAGCCCACCCAGGAGGTGCTGACCGCCGCAGTCACCAGGGCGTGCAAAGACCTGGCGCAGCAGCTGCTCGCCGACGCCGAAGGAGCGACGAAAGAGATTGCGATCGAGGTGATCCACGCCGCAACCGAGGACGAGGCCGTCGAAGTCGGCCGTGCCGTGGCACGCAACAGCCTGGTGAAGACGGCTTTCTTCGGCGGTGACCCCAACTGGGGCCGGATCCTGGCGGCCGTCGGCACTACGCGGGCGGCCTTCGACCCCGACCAGATCGACGTGGCCATCAACGGTGTCTGGATCTGCCGCCAGGGCTCCAACGGCGAGGACAGGTCGACGGTCGACCTGACGCCCCGCACTGCCCATGTCGTCATCGACCTGCATGCGGGTACCGAGACCGCGACGATCCTGACCAACGATCTGTCACACGCGTACGTCCACGAGAATTCGGCCTACTCGACGTGAGAGCGGTCGTCGGACTCGAGCCCCGCGACACGGCGGACCTGAGCGATGCGGGCGCCAGGGCCGCGGTGCTCGCTGACGCGTTGCCCTGGCTGCAGCGATTTGCCGGTGCCCTGGTCGTCGTCAAGTACGGCGGAAACGCCATGACCGACGACACTTTGAAGGCAGCATTCGCGGCCGACATGGTGTTCCTGCGAACTGTCGGGTTGCGGCCGGTCGTGGTACACGGCGGCGGCCCACAGATCAGTTCAATGTTGACCAGACTCGGCATGGTCGGCGAGTTCAAGGGCGGTTTCCGGGTGACCACCCCCGAAACCATGGACGTGGTCCGGATGGTGCTCGTCGGTCAGGTCGGGCGTGAACTGGTGGGACTCATCAACAAACACGGCCCGCTCGCCGTTGGCATGTCCGGGGAAGATGCGGGGCTGTTCACCGCTGCGCGCCGTACCGTCGCAGTCGACGGGGTGGAGACGGATATCGGTCTGGTCGGCGACGTGGTCGACGTCAACCCAGCCGCCGTGCTCGATCTCCTCGACGCCGGCCGGATTCCGGTGATCTCGACGGTTGCCCCCGACGTCGATGGCGTGGTGCACAACGTCAATGCCGATACGGCGGCCGCCGCCCTGGCCATCGCGCTGAAAGCCTCGAAGCTGGTGATGTTGACCGACGTCGAGGGTCTCTACTCGAACTGGCCGGACAAATCGTCGCTGCTGTCCAAGATCTCGGTGTCGGCGCTCGACGAGATGCTGCCCGCGCTCGAGTCCGGGATGGTGCCCAAGATGGAGGGGTGCCTGCGCGCCGTCCGTGGCGGGGTGGCCGCCGCCCACGTGATCGACGGCCGCACCCCGCACGCAGTCCTGCTCGAAATCGTGACCACGCAAGGAATCGGCACCATGGTCGTCCCGGATACCGGGTCCGGCCACTCAAGCCCGGTCGAGGAGAATTGATGGCAACCCACAACCAGCTGGCCGCCGACCGGTGGGCCGGCGCGATGATGATGAACTTCGGAATACCCGCCGTCGAATTGGTTTCCGGCGCCGGCGCCGTCGTCACGGACGCCGACGGCAAGAACTACCTGGACCTGCTGGGCGGTATCGCGGTCAACTCGCTCGGTCACGCCCACCCGGCGGTCGTCGCGGCCGTCACCGAGCAGATCGGGACGCTCGGGCACGTCTCGAACTTCTTCACCCACCCGAAGGTGCTGGACCTGGCCGAGCAGTTGCTCCGACTGGCCGGTGCTGACGGCGACGGGCGGGCGCTGTTCTGCAATTCCGGCGCGGAGGCCAACGAGGCGGCATTCAAGATCGCCAGGCTCACCGGCCGCCCGCGAATGATCGCTGCGGAGGGCGCGTTCCACGGCCGCACCATGGGTGCTCTGGCATTGACCGGGCAGCCCGCGAAGCGCGCGCCTTTCGAGCCCATGCCGGCCGGTGTCGAATTCGTGCCCTACGGGGACATCGATGCATTACGGGCCGCGGTCGATTCCGACGTGGCGGCTGTTTTCCTCGAGCCCATCCTCGGCGAGGCCGGCGTGATACCAGCTCCGGACGGCTACCTTGCGGCGGCCCGCGAGATCACCACCGCACACGGCGCGCTGCTCGTGTTGGACGAGGTGCAGACCGGAATCGGCCGCACCGGAGTCTGGTTCGCCCATCAACGCGCTGGTGTCCGGCCGGACATCATCACGCTCGCGAAGGGCCTCGGGGGAGGTCTCCCGATCGGAGCCGTGATCGCGATCGGGCCTGCGGCCCAACTCCTGTCGGCAGGTCAGCACGGTTCGACTTTCGCCGGCAACCCGGTCTGCGCCGCGGCGGCCCTCGCGGTCCTGTCCACCATCGAATCCGATCGGCTGCTCGACCACGCCGACACCCTGGGCAAGCACATCTCCACGGCCATCGAGGATCTCGGACATCCGCTGATCGATCGGGTCCGCGGTTCCGGTCTGCTGCTCGGGATCGTGTTGACCGATAAGATATCCGCCGAAACCGCCGCTGCCGCAATGGAAGCCGGATTTGTCATCAACGCGCCGGCGCCGGATGTCCTGCGGCTGGCGCCCCCGTTGATTCTCACCACCGAGCAGGCCGACTCATTCGTCGCCGCCCTGCCCGACATCCTCGACGCGGCGGCATCGGTCGCCGCAGCGAAAGCCAAGATGACCGGAAAGGCAAGCTCATGATCAGGCACTATCTCCGGGACGACGACATCTCTCCCGAAGAGTTGATTGCCCTGCTGGACAAGGCCGATGAGTTCAAGGCGAACCGCTACGGGTTCACGCCGCTGGCCGGCAAGGCGGTCGCCGCCCTGTTCGAGAAGAATTCGACCCGGACCAGGCTCTCCTTCGAAGTGGGCATCAGCCAGCTCGGCGGCCAACCGGTCATCATCGACGGACGCACTTCTCAGCTCGGTCGGGAAGAGACCATCGAAGACACCTCCCGGGTGCTGTCGCGGTACGTCGATGCCGTCGCAATCCGCACTTTCGCGCAGCGCCGGATCAACGCCCTGGCCAGTGTTTCCACCGTTCCCGTGATCAACGCGCTGACCGACGAGTTCCACCCGTGCCAGGTGCTCGCCGACCTGCAGACCATCCGCGAGCGGTTCGGCCGGCTGACCGGCATCACGCTGACCTATCTGGGCGACGGCGCCAACAACATGTCGCATTCGTTGATGCTCGGCGGGGCCAATGCCGGCCTGCACGTGCGGATCTCGTCCCCGGTCGGGTTCGATCCGCAACCGGACATCCTGCTGGACGCCAAGAATCGCGCCGCCCTCACCGGTGGCTCCGTCGAGTTGATCACCGATCCACTGCTGGCTGCGGCTGGCGCCGACGTGCTGGTGACCGACACCTGGACATCGATGGGGCAGGAAAACGACGGCCTTGATCGGGTCGGTCCGTTCCGGCCGTACCAGGTCAACGCCGAGCTGTTGGCGCTCGCCGCGGACGGAGCGGTCATCATGCACTGTCTGCCCGCCCACCGCGGCTGGGAGATCACCGACGAGGTGCTCGACGGCCCCTCGTCCGCCGTCTGGGACGAAGCCGAGAACAGGTTGCACGCCCAGAAGGCACTGCTCGCCTTTCTGGTCGAAGCGGCCGGAGCCTGACCGGCGTGGCGGGCTGACGAACGTGACCACCGGAAACGTCCCGGCCACCAAGGCGGCCAGACACGGCCGGATCACGGATCTGATCCGAGACGGGGGAGTGCGCTCGCAGACCGAACTCGCGGCCCTACTGCAGGCTGAGGGTGTGCTGACCACCCAGGCCACCCTGTCCCGCGATCTGGAGGAACTGGGCGCTCTCAAGCTCCGCGGAGTCGATGGCGGCGCACCCGTGTACGTGATCCCGGAGGATGGTTCACCGCGTCCGATGGCCGGCGGAACATCTCGACTGGCCAGGCTTTTCAGCGAGCTGCTGTTGTCGCACCAGGCCTCGGGCAACCTGGTGGTGTTGCGCACACCACCCGGCGCCGCGCAGTTCCTCGCGTCGGCAATCGACCGGGCCGGTCTGGCCGATGTCATCGGCACCATCGCCGGCGACGACACGATCTTGGTGGTGGCCAGGGCCGGTCTGTCCGGTGAAGAACTCGGCCGACGGCTGGCCGCCTACTCGGCACCACCGGTCGACTGACAGCATCGCGACTGACAGCATCACGACCAACAACATTGCGAAGACGGAACACTCGATCAAGGAGCGACAGCCGAGCATGACTGATCCAGCCCCCGTTGCCCTCTGGGGCGGTCGGTTCGCCGACGGGCCGTCGCCGGAGATGGCCGCGCTGTCCAAGTCCACCCACTTCGACTGGCGGCTGGCGCAGTACGACATCTCGGGTTCGAAGGCGCACGCCGGGTGCTGTACAACGCCGGGTTGCTGACCGAGTCCGAGCTGTCGGACATGCTGACCGCACTCACCGAGTTGGCCGCCGATGTCGCTGACGGTGCATTCGCGCCGAACGATGGCGACGAGGATGTGCACACCGCGCTCGAGCGAGGGCTGCTGGATCGGGCCGGGATCGACCTCGGCGGCAAACTGCGGGCCGGTCGCTCGCGCAACGATCAGGTCGCGACGTTGTACCGGCTCTATCTGCGCGACGGTGCCCGGCGGGTGATCGAGCTGCTGCTGCAGTTGCAGGAGGCCTTCCTCGATCAGGCCGAGACGCACCCGGGAGTGGCGATGCCCGGCCGCACGCACTTTCAGCACGCCCAGCCGGTCCTGCTGGCCCACCACCTCGCTGCTCACGCCCAGGCGCTGGTCCGAGATATCGACCGGATCCGGGACTGGGACCGACGCGCCTCCGTTTCGCCGTACGGGTCGGGTGCGCTGGCCGGGTCGTCGCTCGGGCTCGATCCGGAAGCCGTTGCCAAGGAACTCGGCCTCGATGTCGCCTCGGCGAACTCCATCGACGGCACCGCATCTCGGGACTTTGCCGCCGAGTTGGCCTTCTGTCTGGCGATGGTCGGAGTGAACCTGTCGCGGTGGGCCGAGGAGGTCATCATCTTCACCACCGCAGAATTCGGGTATGCCCGACTTCATGACGCGTTCGCCACCGGGTCGTCGATCATGCCGCAGAAGAAGAACCCGGACATCGCGGAGTTGACCAGGGGAAAGTCCGGCCGATTGATCGGCAACCTGACCGGGTTGTTGGCGACGCTGAAGGGCCTTCCGTTGGCGTACAACCGCGACCTGCAGGAGGACAAGGAGCCGTTGATCGACTCGCTCGAGCAACTGGAACTGTTGCTGCCTGCGCTCACCGGGCTGACCGCGACGCTCACTTTCAACACCGACCGGCTGACGACGATGGCCGGCGCCGGTTTCTCGTTGGCCACCGACATCGCCGAATGGCTCGTCAAGCAGGGTGTGCCGTTCCGGGTTGCGCACGAAGCGGCGGGCCAGTGCGTCTCGCTGGCCGAATCGAGCGGTCGTGAACTCGACGAACTGACCGACGCAGAATTCGCCGGCATCTCACTGTCGCTGACCCCCGCGGTCCGGAGTGTGCTCACGGTGGCCGGTTCGATGGCGTCCCGCGACGGCATCGGTGGCACCGCGCCGATTCGCGTCGCCGAACAACTGGCCGGCCTCCGCGCCATGATTGCCGGCGACCGCGCCTGGCTCGCTCACCCCTGACCCACCCGGCAAGGATCAACTTCCCAGGCATGGACGAAGTTGTTGACCCCTGTCTCACCAGTCCCATTCGACCACTTTCGTCCATGCTGAATGGGAGGCACGGTGGCGGCGTTGGGTCGGCGGCTGCCGCGCTCCGCCCTGGCCGGCGACGCGTTGCGCATCGCACCAGCCTTATTGGGGCGGGTGATCGTGTCGGAATCCGCCGAGGGGCGGGTAGCCGTCCGGTTGACCGAAGTCGAGGCCTACCGCGGAGCCGACGATCCGGCCTCGCACGCCTTTCGAGGATTGACCCGGCGCAACTCGATCATGTTCGACGAGCCGGGCCATCTCTACACCTACTTCGTCTACGGAATGCATTGGTGCGCAAACATTGTCACCGGACAGATCGGGCATCCCTCGGCGGTGCTGCTGCGTGCGGGGGAGGTGGTGGCCGGACAAGACCTTGCCGCCGCCCGACGGTCGGGCCGCACCAGACAAGAACACCTGGCCCGGGGCCCGGCCGGCCTTGCCTCCGTCCTCGGACTGGCCGCAGGTCAGAACGGCGCGGACCTGTGCGCGGCCGATTCATCCCTGTCGATCCGGATCGGTTTCCCGACGCCGCCGGACCTGGTCCAAGCGGGTCCACGGGTAGGGGTGAATGTCGGCGCTGACCTGGCCTGGCGTTTTTGGGAACGCGGAGCCCCTTCGGTGTCGAAGTTTCGACCCGGCGTCAAGCGTCATCGGCCGGGACCGGCGTCCCGTCCCTGAATGGCAGGATGAAGTCCGTGCCCGACGAGACTGCTCATGCCTCCCCGCAACCTGCTTCCGTGCTCGACGATCTGCGGTGGCGCGGGCTGATCGCCCAGTCGACCGACGAACTCGAACTCGCTACCGCGCTGTCCGGGGCACCCATCACCTTCTACGGCGGCTTCGACCCGACAGCCAGGAGCCTGCATATCGGCAACCTGGTCCTGCTGCTCACCATGCGTCGGATCCAGGAGGCCGGGCACTTCCCGCTGGGACTGGTAGGCGGGGCCACGGGACTGATCGGCGACCCACGGATGTCGGGCGAACGCGTGCTGAACGGACCCGAGGTGGTGGCCGAGTGGGTCCATCGCATCCAGACCCAGGTCGAGAAATACCTCGACTTCAGCGGTCCGCACGCCGCCAGGATCGTCAACAACCTGGACTGGACCGCGCCGCTGAGCGCGATCGACTTCCTCCGCGACGTCGGCAAGCACTACCGGATGGGCCGGATGCTGTCGAAGGAGATTGTGTCGGCGCGCCTGAACAGCGATGAGGGCCTGTCCTTCACCGAGTTCAGTTACCAGATTCTCCAGGGCATGGACTACCTCGAGCTGAACCGTCGCTACGACTGCGTCCTGCAGCTCGGGGGCAACGACCAGTGGGGAAACCTGACCAGCGGTACCGACCTCATTCGCAAGGCAGACGGGAGAGTCGCGCACGCCCTGACCACACCGTTGATCACCAAGGCGGATGGCACCAAGTTCGGCAAGACCGAATCGGGCACAGTGTGGCTTGATGCCGAGTTGACCTCGCCATATGCCTTCTACCAGTTCTGGTTCAACACCGAAGACGCCTCCGTGGACTCGTACCTGAAGGTGTTCTCGTTCAAGGGACGGGCCGAGCTGGAGGAACTGGCCCAGGCCACGTCGACGCGTCCTCATGCCCGGGAGGCGCAGCGGGCCTTGGCTGCGGAGGTGACAACGTTGGTGCACGGGGCGGCCGCCACCTCGTCGGTGATCGCGGCCAGCGGCGCGCTGTTCGGCCGGGGAGAACTGCGCGACGTCGACGAACCGACGCTCGGCGCGGCGTTGACCGAGGCGGGACTTCACCAGATCACCGGTGGGATGCCGACCCTGGTGGAACTGCTGCGGCAGTCCGGCCTGGCGTCGTCGGCGTCAGAGGCGCGGCGAACCATCGCCGAGGGCGGCGCCAACATCAACAATCAGCGAATCAGTGACCCCGACCATGTCCCCGCCGCGGCCGACCTGCTGCACGGCAGGTACCTGGTTATTCGTCGAGGCAAGCGGGCCGTGGCCGGCGTGTCCTTGGGCTGACGGCATCTGATCGAAGGCATGTGCGCGGCGTCACTGCAGGATCGTCGGCGGCGAGGCAGACTCGCCGGACGATCGCAGCCGCCC
>CAVPUK010000002.1:1407500-1412500 GCA_963708935.1 uncultured Actinomycetota bacterium
CACCAGGAGCCGATGAAGGACGTAGGAGGCTGCGATAAGCCTCGGGGAGCTGTCAACCGAGCTGAGATCCGAGGATTTCCGAATGGGGAAACCCAGCACGAGTCATGTCGTGTTACCCGCATCTGAACACATAGGGTGCGTGGAGGGAACGTGGGGAAGTGAAACATCTCAGTACCCACAGGAAGAGAAAGCAACCGCGATTCCGTTAGTAGTGGCGAGCGAAAGCGGATGAGGCTAAACCGATTGCGCGTGATAGCCGGCAGGCGTTGCGTGATCGGGGTCGTGGGACCATTCTTATCTCTCTGCCGAGGGATTAGGGAGTAAGAAAAAGTTGTGTTAGGCGAATGGCATTGGAAAAACCAAGCGTAGAGGGTGAGACTCCCGTAGCCGAAAACATGATTTCTCCCGAGTGGGATCCCAAGTAGCAGCGAGCCCGTGAAATTCGCTGTGAATCTGGCGGGACCACCCGCTAAGCCTAAATACTACCTGGTGACCGATAGCGGACTAGTACCGTGAGGGAAAGGTGAAAAGTACCCCGGGAGGGGAGTGAAATAGTACCTGAAACCGTGTGCTTACAATCCGTCGGAGCTGACCCCTTGTGGGAAGGTGACGGCGTGCCTTTTGAAGAATGAGCCTGCGAGTTAGTGGTATGTGGCAAGGTTAACCCGTGTGGGGAAGCCGTAGCGAAAGCGAGTCCGAATAGGGCGATTCAGTCGCATGCTCTAGACCCGAAGCGAAGTGATCTACCCATGGCCAGGATGAAGCGACGGTAAGACGTCGTGGAGGTCCGAACCCACCAGGGTTGAAAACCTGGGGGATGAGCTGTGGGTAGGGGTGAAAGGCCAATCAAACTTCGTGATAGCTGGTTCTCCCCGAAATGCATATAGGTGCAGCGTCGCGTGTTTCTTACCGGAGGTAGAGCACTGGATGGTCTAGGGGGCCCACAAGCTTACCAAAATCAACCAAACTCCGAATGCCGGTAAGTGAGAGCGCGGCAGTGAGACAGTGGGGGCTAAGCTTCATTGTCGAGAGGGAAACAGCCCAGATCGCCGGTTAAGGTCCCTAAGCGTGTGCTAAGTGGGAAAGGATGTGGAGTCGCCCAGACAACCAGGAGGTTGGCTTAGAAGCAGCCACCCTTTAAAGAGTGCGTAATAGCTCACTGGTCAAGTGATTCCGCGCCGACAATGTAGCGGGGCTCAAGCACACCACCGAAACCGCGGCATTCACATATTATCTCGGCCCCTTGTGGGTCCAGGAGTGTGGATGGGTAGGGGAGCGTCGTGTTGCCAGTGAAGCGGCGGTGGAAACCAGCCGTGGAGGCTACACGAGTGAGAATGCAGGCATGAGTAGCGAATGAGGAGTGAGAAACTCCTCCACCGAATGACCAAGGGTTCCTGGGCCAGGTTAATCCGCCCAGGGTGAGTCGGGACCTAAGACGAGGCCGACAGGCGTAGCCGATGGACAACGGGTTGATATTCCCGTACCCGCGAAAGAGCGCCAATAACGAGCGCGGTAATGCTAAACGCCCGAACCAAGGGTTTCCTTCGGGAAGCCGGCGGGGAGCGCGTGACCCGAACCGTTAGTAGTTAAGCGATGGGGTGACACAGGAAGGTAGCTCCGCCAGTCAGTGGTAATACTGGTGTAAGGGTGTAGGTAGTTCTGGTAGGCAAATCCGCCGGAATGTTGATCTGAGACCTGACGCATAGCCGATTGAGGCGAAGTAGAGTGATCCTATGCTGTCGAGAAAAGCCTCTAGCGAGCTCTGAGCGGCCCGTACCCCAAACCGACACAGGTGGTCAGGTAGAGAATACCAAGGTGATCGAGCGAACTATGGTTAAGGAACTCGGCAAAATACCCCCGTAACTTCGGGAGAAGGGGGACCGAGGTGTGTGAAGCCCCTTGCGGGCTAGCACGTTTTGGTCGCAGAGACCAGGGAGAAGCGACTGTTTACTAAAAACACAGGTCCATGCTAAGTCGCAAGACGATGTATATGGACTGACGCCTGCCCGGTGCTGGAAGGTTAAGAGGACCGGTTAGCCTCACGGCGAAGCTGAGAATTTAAGCCCCAGTAAACGGCGGTGGTAACTATAACCATCCTAAGGTAGCGAAATTCCTTGTCGGGTAAGTTCCGACCTGCACGAATGGCGTAACGACTTCTCTACTGTCTCAACCATAGGCTCGGCGAAATTGCAGTACGAGTAAAGATGCTCGTTACGCGCGGCAGGACGGAAAGACCCCGGGACCTTTACTATAGTTTGGTATTGGTGTTCGGTTCGACTTGTGTAGGATAGGTGGGAGACTGTGAAGTGGTCACGCCAGTGGCTGTGGAGTCAACGTTGAAATACCACTCTGGTCGTACTGGATATCTAACTTAGGTCCATGATCTGGATCAGGGACAGTGCCTGATGGGTAGTTTAACTGGGGCGGTTGCCTCCTAAAGAGTAACGGAGGCGCCCAAAGGTTCCCTCAGCCTGGTTGGCAATCAGGTTTCGAGTGTAAGTGCACAAGGGAGCTTGACTGCGAGAGGGACATCTCGAGCAGGGACGAAAGTCGGGACTAGTGATCCGGCACCACCTTGTGGAAGGGGTGTCGCTCAACGGATAAAAGGTACCCCGGGGATAACAGGCTGATCTTGCCCAAGAGTCCATATCGACGGCATGGTTTGGCACCTCGATGTCGGCTCGTCGCATCCTGGGGCTGGAGTAGGTCCCAAGGGTTGGGCTGTTCGCCCATTAAAGCGGCACGCGAGCTGGGTTTAGAACGTCGTGAGACAGTTCGGTCCCTATCCGCCGCGCGCGCAGGAGTCTTGAGGAAGGCTGTCCCTAGTACGAGAGGACCGGGACGGACGAACCTCTGGTGTGCCAGTTGTTCCACCAGGAGCACGGCTGGTTAGCTACGTTCGGAAGGGATAACCGCTGAAAGCATCTAAGCGGGAAGCTCGTTCCAAGATGAGGACTCCCACCCTTTGTGGGGTAAGGCCCCCGGCTAGACCACCGGGTTGATAGGCCAGAAGTGGAAGCACGGCAACGTGTGCAGCTGACTGGTACTAATAGGCCGAGGACTTACCACAAAAATGCTACGCGTCCACTGTGCGGTTCTGAAGACACGGAACCGCTGCACCCCTTAAACCCATAGCCACGGGTCGGGGTGCGCACCGAACATCTTCATAGAGTTACGGCGGTCATAGCGAGAGGGAAACGCCCGGTCCCATTCCGAACCCGGAAGCTAAGCCTTTCAGCGCCGATGGTACTGCACCCGCCAGGGTGTGGGAGAGTAGGTCGCCGCCGGAACAACATTCCCAATAGGGGATCATCACGAGAAATCGTTGATGATCCCCTATTTGGCATTTCCGGGATGTCACATTGCGTGCTGGGCCGACCCAAGCCGGCGCATCACGGCCGGTGTCGCTCACCATCCGCTACGTTCGCAGCCGTGCAGGCTCTCTGGCATGGGACGGCTACCGCATCGGCGCACGCCTGCTGCCAGACCTCATGTGCGCATCGCTGCTCGCCGTCGCGGCCGCGGAGCCGCGCGTGCTGATCCACTGCAGCGCCGGCCGCGACCGCACTGGCATGGTCGTCGCTCTGCAGCTCGCCAATGCCGGCGTCCCGACCGAGCATGTTGCCGCCGACTGGGCGGAGTCCGTGCGCGGGATCGCCGGTCGTGGGTACTACCCCGACGATCGTCAGTCGTCCAGGGACGAGACGCAGGTCGAGGCACTCCTCGCGCACGCCGTGCTCATGGCGGCGCAGGCCGTCGCGCAGGTAAGTCGGGTGCTCGACGTCATCGGGTTGGGCGGGGATACCCGGGCACGGCTGCGCGAGCTGCCCATCGGCTGACCGATACCGCCGCCGCGGGCGAGACCGGCGACTTCAGCTACGACTACACGCGCATCCGGTACTTCACCTGTGTTTCCGGGTGCGCCGTTGACCGAACTGAGGGGGCACACGAAAGAAGAAGAGGCCGCGAGCGCCACTCGGCACGAACGGCAGCCCGCCAGGAGGAGTCTGGAAGCGGCTACCTCGCGGCTATTGCGAACCAGTACGCAGCGGAAGCCCGGCTGGATGCCCTTTTGGCAGAGTTGGCGAAGCCCGACCGGCCTCGGTGGAGGATCGAGCGCTGGCCAGGGCGGCGAGCAGAGCAGTCTTGCAACAGCTGGACTCGCCGTCAGATGAGGCGGATACCGAACCTGACGACCAGGCGTCCAACCACGAGGAGTTGAGATGACCACGACCGCAGAAACAGCCCACGTGATCACCGACCGCGAGATCGGTGCTGCCGAGCTGCAGGTGACTCTGGATCAGCTCGAAGGTCGGACCACCCCCGAATGGATCAGAGAGATCTGGCCAAGGTCAATCTGACCAGGGCGCAAGTGCTGATTCCTCGACCCGCCGCGTAGCTTTCGCGCCACTCGCCACCTCTCAGCTGACGTGGGAGCGCACCCGCTGTGCTAGCTCTGATTTGGTATGGGTTTCGGATTGCGTTCGGATTCCACATGCGAGCAGGCCACCCAACGCCGGCATGCGACGACTTCACGACCATCGTCGTCAGCCGTGGCCGAGCGAATCCAGCTGAGCTGCGCGTCGGCGCTGCGTTCTACATCGCACGTCATCCCCGAATCCATCAACGAATCTCGCTGGGCGACGAGGTCATGGACCGATGCCGGTCCGACTCACGGACTTCCTGAATCGCGGCAACCCGAAGTTTGCCGCTCCTCGTATGTCCGCGCACCGACGGCCTCGCTTCCGCTGCCTACCCTCGAGCCGACCCCGGGCGTTCGGAGTTCGGCCTGACCACCGACGGCTGGCCATACCGCAGCGCGGACAGGCGCGGAGCCAAAACCCTGGTGATGATCCACACCCGGCTCGGTGCAGCACCTCCGCCTTGTGCAGATCACGTGGCTGGACCGAGGAACTGCAGAAGGTCTCCTCGCTTGGGACGCCGCCAGGAGCGGTTTTCGCTGGTCAACCGGAGCGCGGCGGCGAACTCCACCTATCGAA
>CAVPUK010000002.1:1415000-1594234 GCA_963708935.1 uncultured Actinomycetota bacterium
TGCGATAAGCCTCGGGGAGCTGTCAACCGAGCTGAGATCCGAGGATTTCCGAATGGGGAAACCCAGCACGAGTCATGTCGTGTTACCCGCATCTGAACACATAGGGTGCGTGGAGGGAACGTGGGGAAGTGAAACATCTCAGTACCCACAGGAAGAGAAAGCAACCGCGATTCCGTTAGTAGTGGCGAGCGAAAGCGGATGAGGCTAAACCGATTGCGCGTGATAGCCGGCAGGCGTTGCGTGATCGGGGTCGTGGGACCATTCTTATCTCTCTGCCGAGGGATTAGGGAGTAAGAAAAAGTTGTGTTAGGCGAATGGCATTGGAAAAACCAAGCGTAGAGGGTGAGACTCCCGTAGCCGAAAACATGATTTCTCCCGAATGGGATCCCAAGTAGCAGCGAGCCCGTGAAATTCGCTGTGAATCTGGCGGGACCACCCGCTAAGCCTAAATACTACCTGGTGACCGATAGCGGACTAGTACCGTGAGGGAAAGGTGAAAAGTACCCCGGGAGGGGAGTGAAATAGTACCTGAAACCGTGTGCTTACAATCCGTCGGAGCTGACCCCTTGTGGGAAGGTGACGGCGTGCCTTTTGAAGAATGAGCCTGCGAGTTAGTGGTATGTGGCAAGGTTAACCCGTGTGGGGAAGCCGTAGCGAAAGCGAGTCCGAATAGGGCGATTCAGTCGCATGCTCTAGACCCGAAGCGAAGTGATCTACCCATGGCCAGGATGAAGCGACGGTAAGACGTCGTGGAGGTCCGAACCCACCAGGGTTGAAAACCTGGGGGATGAGCTGTGGGTAGGGGTGAAAGGCCAATCAAACTTCGTGATAGCTGGTTCTCCCCGAAATGCATATAGGTGCAGCGTCGCGTGTTTCTTACCGGAGGTAGAGCACTGGATGGTCTAGGGGGCCCACAAGCTTACCAAAATCAACCAAACTCCGAATGCCGGTAAGTGAGAGCGCGGCAGTGAGACAGTGGGGGCTAAGCTTCATTGTCGAGAGGGAAACAGCCCAGATCGCCGGTTAAGGTCCCTAAGCGTGTGCTAAGTGGGAAAGGATGTGGAGTCGCCCAGACAACCAGGAGGTTGGCTTAGAAGCAGCCACCCTTTAAAGAGTGCGTAATAGCTCACTGGTCAAGTGATTCCGCGCCGACAATGTAGCGGGGCTCAAGCACACCACCGAAACCGCGGCATTCACATATTATCTCGGCCCCTTGTGGGTCCAGGAGTGTGGATGGGTAGGGGAGCGTCGTGTTGCCAGTGAAGCGGCGGTGGAAACCAGCCGTGGAGGCTACACGAGTGAGAATGCAGGCATGAGTAGCGAATGAGGAGTGAGAAACTCCTCCACCGAATGACCAAGGGTTCCTGGGCCAGGTTAATCCGCCCAGGGTGAGTCGGGACCTAAGACGAGGCCGACAGGCGTAGCCGATGGACAACGGGTTGATATTCCCGTACCCGCGAAAGAGCGCCAATAACGAGCGCGGTAATGCTAAACGCCCGAACCAAGGGTTTCCTTCGGGAAGCCGGCGGGGAGCGCGTGACCCGAACCGTTAGTAGTTAAGCGATGGGGTGACACAGGAAGGTAGCTCCGCCAGTCAGTGGTAATACTGGTGTAAGGGTGTAGGTAGTTCTGGTAGGCAAATCCGCCGGAATGTTGATCTGAGACCTGACGCATAGCCGATTGAGGCGAAGTAGAGTGATCCTATGCTGTCGAGAAAAGCCTCTAGCGAGCTCTGAGCGGCCCGTACCCCAAACCGACACAGGTGGTCAGGTAGAGAATACCAAGGTGATCGAGCGAACTATGGTTAAGGAACTCGGCAAAATACCCCCGTAACTTCGGGAGAAGGGGGACCGAGGTGTGTGAAGCCCCTTGCGGGCTAGCACGTTTTGGTCGCAGAGACCAGGGAGAAGCGACTGTTTACTAAAAACACAGGTCCATGCTAAGTCGCAAGACGATGTATATGGACTGACGCCTGCCCGGTGCTGGAAGGTTAAGAGGACCGGTTAGCCTCACGGCGAAGCTGAGAATTTAAGCCCCAGTAAACGGCGGTGGTAACTATAACCATCCTAAGGTAGCGAAATTCCTTGTCGGGTAAGTTCCGACCTGCACGAATGGCGTAACGACTTCTCTACTGTCTCAACCATAGGCTCGGCGAAATTGCAGTACGAGTAAAGATGCTCGTTACGCGCGGCAGGACGGAAAGACCCCGGGACCTTTACTATAGTTTGGTATTGGTGTTCGGTTCGACTTGTGTAGGATAGGTGGGAGACTGTGAAGTGGTCACGCCAGTGGCTGTGGAGTCAACGTTGAAATACCACTCTGGTCGTACTGGATATCTAACTTAGGTCCATGATCTGGATCAGGGACAGTGCCTGATGGGTAGTTTAACTGGGGCGGTTGCCTCCTAAAGAGTAACGGAGGCGCCCAAAGGTTCCCTCAGCCTGGTTGGCAATCAGGTTTCGAGTGTAAGTGCACAAGGGAGCTTGACTGCGAGAGGGACATCTCGAGCAGGGACGAAAGTCGGGACTAGTGATCCGGCACCACCTTGTGGAAGGGGTGTCGCTCAACGGATAAAAGGTACCCCGGGGATAACAGGCTGATCTTGCCCAAGAGTCCATATCGACGGCATGGTTTGGCACCTCGATGTCGGCTCGTCGCATCCTGGGGCTGGAGTAGGTCCCAAGGGTTGGGCTGTTCGCCCATTAAAGCGGCACGCGAGCTGGGTTTAGAACGTCGTGAGACAGTTCGGTCCCTATCCGCCGCGCGCGCAGGAGTCTTGAGGAAGGCTGTCCCTAGTACGAGAGGACCGGGACGGACGAACCTCTGGTGTGCCAGTTGTTCCACCAGGAGCACGGCTGGTTAGCTACGTTCGGAAGGGATAACCGCTGAAAGCATCTAAGCGGGAAGCTCGTTCCAAGATGAGGACTCCCACCCTTTGTGGGGTAAGGCCCCCGGCTAGACCACCGGGTTGATAGGCCAGAAGTGGAAGCACGGCAACGTGTGCAGCTGACTGGTACTAATAGGCCGAGGACTTACCACAAAAATGCTACGCGTCCACTGTGCGGTTCTGAAGACACGGAACCGCTGCACCCCTTAAACCCATAGCCACGGGTCGGGGTGCGCACCGAACATCTTCATAGAGTTACGGCGGTCATAGCGAGAGGGAAACGCCCGGTCCCATTCCGAACCCGGAAGCTAAGCCTTTCAGCGCCGATGGTACTGCACCCGCCAGGGTGTGGGAGAGTAGGTCGCCGCCGGAACAACATTCCCAATAGGGGAGGTCATATGCGATGTTAATCGCACGTGACCTCCCCTATTGGCATTTCTGCGTCTTGATGCATCTGGAATCGACCCGATAGGGCTCGTACAGTTGAGCTCGGCGCACCGGAACACAGCGGCACTTCGAAAATACAAGAGCGATGGAGTACACCATGACGAATCCCGGCGACGGCGACAGGCCAGCTCGCAAGAGTGAATCACGAAGCGAGGGACCTCGCCGCGAGGTCAGTCAGGGTGACTCCCGCGGGGCAGGGCGTCCCCAGGGCAAGGCGAGGGACGCGGGCGGATATCGCGGCGGCGACCGCGACAAGCCGTACCCGGCTCGGAACGACCGTCCCGACCGGCCCAGTTACGGGCGTCCGCCGGCGGACGGGTCGCGACCGACCCGTGGAGCTGTTGATGGTCGGACCTCATCCGATCGGCGTCCGCCTCGTAGCGACAGTCCGTATGCGGATCGTGCGGCTCGGCCGGCCAGTGACCGGCCGTACGGCGATCGTCCTTCCTGGCCGAAGAGTGACCGTCCGTCGGCCGATCGGCCGAGTCGGGACCGACCGGCCGCAGACGGCTCGAGCAGGGGCGGTTCCGATCGCCCGCCCTACCGCCGCGATCAGCCCGCCAGTGACCGTCCGACCTACGACCGCCGTCCCCCCAGGGACGACCGCCCGGCATCTGACCGACGGCCACCGCGAAGCGACAGTCCGTACGCGGATCGTGCGGCTCGGCCGGCCAGTGACCGGCCGTACGGCGATCGTCCTTCCTGGCCGAAGAGTGACCGTCCGTCGGCCGATCGGCCGAGTCGGGACCGACCGGCCGCAGACGGCTCGAGCAGGGGCGGTTCCGATCGCCCGCCCTACCGCCGCGATCAGCCCGCCAGTGACCGTCCGACCTACGACCGCCGTCCCCCCAGAGATGACCGGTCGACGTCTGATCGTCGGCCGCCGCGTGAGGATCGACCCGGATTTGACCGCGGCCAGTCCGGCGGACGTCCGCCCGCTGATCGGCCGACCTACGGCCGGTCGAGTTCGGATCGGCCCTCGTACGACCGGCCCTCGTACGACCGGTCGGCGGAATCACGTCCGAAACAGGATCGAGATCGGCCGTCCCACGATCGGCGGCCGCCCCGCTCCGATGATCGTCCACATTCGGATCGCGCCCCGCGTACCGATGGTGCCCGACCTTGGCCGGACCGTTCCGGGCGGAACAGCGATCGTTCCGGTGGCCGGGATCGGCCAGCGGCATCCGACCGACCGGCTCGCGAAGGCGATCGACCGTCTTACGGCCGTCGGGACGACCGACCGGCCGCCATCGGTGATCGCCGGCCGCCACGTACCGACGGTGATCGGCCGTCGTATGGGCGGACGGGTGGCGACCGCGATCGGTCCGGCTCAGGTCGGCCGCCGCGCGATGATGATCGACCGCGATACAACCGCGATCCCCAGCCGGTGGACCGGAATGAGCATCGCTCCGGTGAGAGTTCGCGGCCGGCACCGAAACGGACGGATTTCGGTAGTGATCTGAGCCAGGGTTTCAGCCGGAACAGTGAAACGCGACCACCCCGCGCTCGGGATGAACGCCCGGCGCGCTCTTCGGATCAATCACGGCCGTATCAGGATCGGTCGGCCCCGCGTCGCGATAGTTCTCCGTCGCACCAGGACAGGTCGGCCCCCCGCCAGGACAGGTCGGCACCGCACCAGGACAGGTCGGCTCCGCGATCGGACAGGAATGCGTCGTACGAGGACAGATCAAGGGAGCGTCGCGCTCCGGCGGACCGTCCCCAGGAACGTCCTTGGCAGGACCGAGGTGGGGACAGTCGCGGGACGGGTGCGGGACGCTCGGACTCCCGATCGTCATGGTCGGATCGGGAGGCGCCAAGATTCGAGCGGCGTGAGCCCGACCGCGGGTCGCGCGTTCGGGAAGAGGAGATCGGCGAGCAGTGGCCCGACATCCCGGAATGGGCGGACCCGCGCGAATTGGACCCCGAGGTCCGGCGTGATCTGCGCGGACTGAGCAAGGAGGGCAGCGAGTTCGTCGGTGCCCACCTGTTCATGGCCGGCATGTTGGCCGAGGAGGATCCGGCTCTCGCGTGGCGACATGCCCGCGCGGCGAGGTCCAAGGGCGGTCGTATTGCCGTCGTCCGGGAAACGGTCGGGCTGGTCGCCTATCACGCCGGCGAATGGGCCGAGGCGATCTCGGAACTGCGCGCCGCGCGCCGGATGACCGGTGGCCCAGGACAGTTGCCGGTAATGGCCGACTGCGAGCGGGCTCTTGGGCATCCGGAGAAGGCCATCGAGCTATCGCGTTCCGCCGAAGCTGCCGATCTCGATCCGAGTTCGGCTGCGGAGCTTCGCATCGTGGTGGCCGGCGCCCGCGCCGATCTCGGTCAGCTCGACGCCGCGATCGCCCATCTGGAAGGGGCGCTCAAGCCCGAGAACATCGAGCCGTTCAGCGCTCGGTTGTTCTACGCCTATGCGGATCTGCTGCTGCAGGCCGACCGGCGGGCGGAAGCAGTCGACTGGTTCATGAAGGCGGCTGAAGTCGACGTCGACGAGGAAACCGGAGCCGGCGAGCGGCTGACCGAATTGGCTGACGAGAACGACGAAACGCCAGATGACACAGACGAGATTGACGGGCTCGGAAATGATCTCGGCGATGAGAATCGGACCGCTGACGACAATGTCGAGGAATTCGGTGATGACCGCGAGGTTGCCGCGTCGGTCGTGGGAGCCACAGAAACCTCGATGGCAACCTCGGTGGCGGCGGACCTCGATGAAGTGCCGGCCGGTGAAAGCGATGACAGCTACGTTGCAGATGCCCTTGACGACGCTGACTCAGATGATGACGTCCTCGACGAGGACGAGGAGTCCAGCGACCTCGAGAGGCCAAGTGCCGCAGCGGACGTCGTGACCTCCGGTGACTCCGAAGATGACGATCTGGACGAAGCGTCTGCGGATGTGGCGGCCGGCCTCGAGTCGAATGCGGCTGCCGGCGAAGAAGAGGACCGTTACGCCGCAAACGACATGGACGCCGAAGACGACACGGACGATGCGCCCATCCGTCCGACCAACCCACCCCGATCGATGGGCTCGCTGTTCAGTCACAACGAGGGCGGCCTGTGACTTCGCTGGCTGATCAGTCGGACGCGCTGCTGCTCGATCTCGACGGGACCGTCTATCTCGGCGGGCAGGTGATCCCGCACGTCGTCGAGGTGCTCGTCCAGGCCTCGGGGCGGGGCGCGCGTCCGATGTTCGTCACCAACAATGCATCTCGACCACCGGCCGAGGTGGCGGGTGCGTTGAACGAGATGGGCATTCCGGCTACGGATGCTGACGTGCTGACGTCACCCCAAGCGGCTGCCACCATGCTGGCCGCCACTCATCCGACGGGATCCGCCGTTCTGATCGTGGGCGCCAAGGCGCTGGCCGATGCGGTGGCCGAGGTCGGACTGCGTCCCGTTCGACTGGCGGTCGATGCGCCAGTCGCCGTGGTCCAAGGGCACTCGCCGGATACCGGCTGGCGGGATCTCGCCGAGGCCTGCATCGCGATTCGAGCCGGCGTCGATTGGGTGGCCAGCAACACGGATTCGACGCTGCCGACCGATCGTGGGCTGCTGCCCGGGAACGGGGCGATGGTGCAGGCGCTGATGGCGGCGACCGGGCTCACGCCGCGCGTGGCCGGCAAGCCCAACCGGCCGCTGTTGGACGAGGCCGTCCGACGCTCGAATTCCACCACCCCCCTCGTCGTCGGCGATCGATTGGACACCGACATCGAGGCTGCGGTGTTGGCCGGCATGCCGAGCCTGCTGGTCCTGACCGGGGTCTCGACGGCGGCCGATCTGCTCGTCGCACCCGAATCCCGCCGGCCCACCTACGTCTCGTTCGACATGCGTGGACTCGTCGACGAAGCAAAGGTCGCGGAGATCATCACCGGTGACGCCGCCCGGAACGGCGAGTCGGCCTGGTCGGTCGACGTGTCGGATGCCGAGTTGCGGTTGCGCAGCAACGGAAACGGTGCCGGCCACCCGGACGAGGACGGGCGCGATCTCAGCGCATTGGCGGCGTTGGCGGCCACTGCGTGGTCGACCGGTATTGCCGAGGTTCGTGGCGACGATCCGACAGCCGTGGCTACCCTGACGCGATTCGGCCTGGTCAGCACGACAGCGTGACGTGGTGTCGGCGTCCTGGGTTAGCGTTGTGAGCATCGACAACACAGGAGGACTGATGGACGCACGCCCGGGTGGCTTTCGCCCCACAGTCGTGCCCACAGCGCCTGCCATCGCCACGACTCCGCAGGCGCCACTGACGGCGAACAGCGCTGTCGGCGGGCAGGCGACTGCCGATGTACGGCCGGGGCCGGGCGAGCAGCCGGGTCCGCCCGGCCAGTTGGCCGACATCGAGGCCAGGCTGGCTGAACTGCCGAATCTGGCGATCGCCGACCAGGTAGAGGTGTTTGCCGACATTCATCAGCGGTTGACCGCCGCGCTGGCCAAGACCGGTGGGACCGAAGCCGCAGGGTCGGATACCGTCCCGCCGCGAGGTCGATGAGGTGCGGCGGGCACGTCTGGATGCCGAATTGGTGCGGCGGGGTCTGGCCCGATCGAGAGAGCAAGCGGCCGAGTTGATCAAGGCCGGTCGGGTGCTGGTGTCCGGTCAAACCGCAGCCAAGGCGGCGACTGCCGTCGACCCGGGTGCACCCCTTCTGGTCACTGCCGATATCGCCGATGACAACTGGGCCTCACGCGGCGCCCACAAACTGATCGGCGCCCTCGATGCCTTCGACATCGCGGTGGCCGGCCGCCGCTGCCTGGATGCGGGCGCATCGACCGGTGGCTTCACCGATGTTCTGTTGCGACGCGGGGCGGCAGCGGTGGTCGCAGTCGATGTCGGCTACGGCCAACTGATCTGGCGGCTGCAGAACGACGACCGGGTACACATCTTCGACCGGACGAACGTGCGCACGATGTCCCCGGACGACATCGGTGGGCCAGCAGGGTTGATCGTCGCCGACCTCTCGTTCATCTCGCTGGCGCTGGTGTTGCCGGCGCTGACCGCCTGCGCCGAGCCTGGCGCGGACCTCGTTCCCATGGTCAAGCCCCAGTTCGAAGTGGGAAAAGAGCGATTGGGCGCGGGTGGCGTGGTTCGCGACCCTGCGTTGCGGGGGGTGGCTGTGGCCGAAGTGGCCGCTGCAGCGGGTCGACTGGGTTGGGGCGTATCCGCCGTGGTGGCGTCGCCGCTACCGGGACCCAGCGGCAACGTGGAGTTCTTCGTTCATCTTCGTGCCGACGTGCCGGTCGATCCGGAACGTACGAGCGAGTTCATCCGGCTCGCCATCGAGGAGGGTCCAACATGACCGACCGTCGCATTCTGCTGGTCGCACACACCGGCCGCGCTGACATCTACTCGACCGCCAGACACGTGAAAAAGGCCCTCGAGGCTGTCGACATCGAACTGCTGGCACTCCCGGGTGAAGGCACCGAACTCGATCTGGCGATGCTCGAGACCCAGTCACCGATCGCGGTCGGCCAGCGGTCCCCGGTCGAGTTGGTGTTGGCCCTCGGCGGTGACGGCACGCTGTTGCGTGCGGCCGAGGTGGCCCGGCCCATGCGGGCGCCGGTCATTGCGATCAACCTCGGGCGGGTCGGTTTCCTGGCCGAAGCCGAGGCCGATCACTTGGACGAGGTGCTCGCGGCCATCATCTCCGGCGACTATGTCCGATCCGAGCGGATGACCATCGATGTCACCATCGAGAAGAACGGCATGGTGGTCGACCGATGCTGGGCACTCAATGAGGTCAGCGTCGAAAAAGCGACCAGGGAGCGCATTCTCGATGTCGTGGTCGAGGTCGACGGTCGCGGAGTGTCGGCGTTCGGCTGCGACGGCGTGCTGTGCGCGACACCGACAGGTTCGACTGCCTACGCCTTTTCCGCGGGTGGGCCGATCGTCTGGCCGGACGTCGAAGCGCTGCTGGTGGTGCCCTCGAACGCGCATGCGCTGTTCGCCCGGCCGATGGTGGTCTCACCGCATTCGACCGTTTCCGTCCACATCGACCCAGCCGGCCACGATGCCATCGTGGCCTGTGACGGTCGGCGCACCCACGAGGTGCCTCCCGGTGGAAAGGTGCAGGTCCGTCGCGGCTTGCAGCCGGTCACCATGATCAAGCTGGGCGATCAGCCCTTCACCGACCGGCTGGTGGCGAAGTTCTCCCTTCCCGTCCACGGCTGGCGCGAGCGCAGGTACTGACGTTGCTGATCGAACTGCACATCAGCGGTCTCGGTGTGATCGAGGACGCCGTCCTTGAGCCACATGCCGGATTCACCGTGGTGACCGGCGAAACGGGCGCCGGCAAGACCATGGTGGTGACGGCGCTCGGTCTGCTGACCGGCGGCCGCGGCGATGCCGCACGGGTCAGGGTGGGCTCGGACCGCGCGGTCGTGGAAGCGAGAATTGCCGGGCCGCTGCCCGCGGCGCCCGCGGCCGTGGTCGACAGCGTCGGCGGCCACCTCGACGAAGACGGATCGGTCATCCTGGTCCGATCGGTGGGGGCGGACGGCCGTTCCAGGGCCCACGTCGGTGGCCGAGCGGCTCCACTGGGCACGCTGGCCGAGATCACCGACCCGCTGATCGCGGTGCACGGTCAGTCAGAGGCGATCAGTCTGCTGAGGGGCGCTCAGCAACGCGCGGTGCTGGACCGATTCGCCGGCTCGGACGCCGAACTGACCACGTATCGGGCTGCTCGGTCGGCATGGCAGGCGGCGGTGGCCGATCTGGTCGACCGCACCTCGCATGCCAGGGAACGGGCCCAGCGCGAACAGATGTTGCGGCTGGGCGTGGATGAGATCAACAAAGTCGAGCCCACGCCGGGTGAAGACGTGGAGCTGATCGCGGAGGTGCGCCGCCTCGAGAATGCCGATGCGCTGCGGTCGGCAGCTCAGTCCGCACTCGACGGGTTGGCGGGTGAATCGTTCTCGGACGGTCAGAACGCGGTCGGCCTCGTCGAAGGAGCGAGGAAACTCCTGGAAGCCGCCGGCGACGAGCGGCTTAGCGCCCTCGCGACCGGCCTCCATGCGGTCTCCGCTGTCCTGGTGGACAGCGCATCCGACCTCACCGGATTTCTCGACGAGTTGGACGCCGACCCAGCCCGGGTCGAGGCGTTGTTGTCCCGTCAGGCTGTCTTGCGCAGCCTGACCCGGCGCTATGCCGCAGATGTCGACGGCGTGCTGGCGTGGCGCGCGGAAGCAGAGTCCGAATTGCGCAACCTGGACTCCTCGGACGAAATGCTGGCCGAGCTGCGCAAGCAATGCGAACTGCTGGCGGCTCGGGTTGCGGACGCGGCCGGCGCGCTGACCAAGCGCCGTACGGCGGCGGCCGCCCGACTGGGCGAGCGAGCCACTGCCGAGCTGGAACATCTCGCGATGGGTCGAGCCACCCTGCGGGTCAACGTCACCAGTCGCCCCGCCGACCCAGCCGCCGCTGACGCCCTTCGCGTCGGTCGTAACTGGGTCGCGGCCGGAGCTGATGGTGTCGATCACGTCGAATTCAGCATGGTGGCCCACGCAGGCGCGCCGGAACTCCCCATCGCCAAGGGCGCGTCGGGCGGTGAGCTGTCCCGGGTGATGCTGGCCGTGGAGGTGGTGCTCGCGGACGCAGATCCGGTGGCGACCATGGTGTTCGACGAAGTCGATGCCGGTGTCGGGGGGCGGGCCGCCACCGAGATCGGCCGACGTCTGGCCATGTTGGCCAAGGACCACCAGGTCATCGTCGTCACCCACCTCGCCCAGGTCGCCGCCTTCGCAGACTGCCACTACGTGGTCGACGCCGGTCCGGGTGTTGCGGTCGGTTCATCGGCGGTGAAGCCGGTGCTCGGAGCCCAACGAGAACTCGAATTGGCCAGAATGCTGGGCGGGACCAACGGCGCTGCCGCCCTGGCGCACGCGGCAGATCTGGTCTCCGCGGCTCGAAAGCCACGGCGGCGCGTCGCGCAGAAATAGTGCACAGCTCGTGCGGCCCAATGAGAGAAGGCCGTGAGACTCGCCGGAGGGACCTGGGAAATCCCGCCCATTCGGGTCCCATCAGGGGGATTTTCGCCGCGCCTACCGCGTTTCCGGTATTCGGCCTGTCACGATCTGCTCATGAAACTCTTGTCACGCCAGTCACGCGCGTTGCCAGGAGTCACAGGCGTCGCACGGGTGTCGCGACGTAGTGACACCTTGCTCAGCAAGTTGAGCGACGGCGACATTGCGGTCATCGACCACATCGACATCGATCGGGCCACCGCAGATGCGCTGGTCAAATCCGGGGTGACCGCGGTGATCAACGCCGCACCCTCGATCTCCGGGCGATATCCGAACCTGGGCCCGGAGATCCTGGTGAACTCAGGTGTGATCCTGCTGGACGACGTCGGCGACAAGGTCTTCACCCGACTCAAGGACGGCAACAAGATCCGCCTCGACGGCGCATCGATCTACCAGGGTGAAGAGCTGATCGCCGAAGGGGTCGAGCAGACCCCCGAATCGGTCGCCGACCTGTTGATCGAAGCCAAGGCCGGTATGTCGGCCCAGCTGGAAGCCTTCGCCGCCAATGCGATCGAGTACATGAAGCGGGAACGCACACTCCTGCTCGACGGGGTCGGCATCCCGGACATCGCCACCAAGATGGCCGGTCGCCAAGTGCTGATCGTCTCGGCGTCCGCCGACACCAAGGCCGAACTGAAGGCCATCAAGAAGTACATCTCCGACTACCACCCGGTGCTCGTCGGCGTCGACGGGGGCGCCGACGCGCTTCGGGCGGCGGGCTACAAGCCCCAGCTGATCATCGGAAACCCGGACGAGATCGGACCGGACACGCTGCGCAGCGGGGCCGAGGTGGTCATCCCGGCCGATATCGACGGGCACGCACCCGGACTCGAGCGGCTGCAGGATCTGGGGCTCGGCGCCGTGACGTTCCCGGCCACCGGGACCACGGAGGACCTGGCCCTGCTGCTGGCCGACGCACGGGACGCCAGCCTGATCGTCACCGTGGGCACGCACACCACGCTCACCGATCTGCTGGACCACAAGGGCGGCTCGGCGTCGACCTTCCTGGTGCGCATGCGAGTGGCGAACAAGATCGTCGAAGCGCCCGCCGTGGCCCGGCTCTACAAAGCCCGCATCTCCTGGTGGGTGGTCATGCTCCTGGTGATCGCCGCGGTCGCGGCCATCGTGGGCGCACTCCTGGTCTCTGATGTTTCGCACACCTACATCGATCTCGCCCGACAGTGGTGGAACGATTTCGTCAACTGGGTCAAGGGGCTTTTCTGATGATTTCCATGCGCTACCACATCGTCTCGCTCGCGGCGATCTTCTTGGCCCTGGCTCTGGGCATCGTGCTCGGCGCGACCAAGATCTCGTCGCCGATCCTGGCCGGGCTGCAATCGGACAAGACCGATCTGTCGAGCCAGAACGACACGCTGTCCACCGACAACACCTCGCTGACCGCCCGGGTCTCCTCGGACGACAAGTTCGCCGCTTCGGTCGCCAGCCTGAGCTGTGCGCGGCACGCTGCCCAACGCGACCGTGGTGCTGATCACCACGGCCGACGCCGATCCCAGTGACCGGGACGCGGTGCTGTCGCTGCTGGACCGGGCCGGCGCCAAGGTGACCGCACAGATCCAACTGACCGCCAACTTCGCCGACCCGAGCTACGCGGACGACCTGCGTACGCTCTCGGCTCGGGTGCTTCCTACCGGGGCCAAACTGCCGGCCGTCTCGCAGGTCGGCGCCGTCGCCGGTGGCCTGCTGGGATCGGTGTTGTTGACGGACAAGGCCGGCAAGACCGTGGTCAAGACCGATCAGGCGACAGCGGCGCTCTCCGCGTTCGCCAGTGGCGGATTCCTGCAGGCCTCCGGCACCGTCGCCCCGGGTCGCCTGGTGATCATCCTGACGGGTGGCGCCGTGACCGGCGGTTCCGAGGCCGACAAGGCTGCGGCCATCGCTGATCTGGCCACCCAGCTCAAGCAGTCCGCCGGCGGCGTCGTGGTGGCCGGTAGTTCCGGGTCGGACGGTGCCACCGGAACGGTGGGCGTCATCAGGGCCAACACGGCGAGCGCCGCAGTGGTCACCACTGTCGACAACGTCGACACCGCGTCCGGGCGGCTCGCCACCGTGCTCGGCCTGGTGGAACAGAACGGCGGCGGCGTGGGTCGCTACGGCTTCGCGGCCAGCGCCCAGGCGCAGATCCCCACGCTCGGCGTCGGCTGACACCCGTAGCTGATCGGACATCAGGCCCGGCTCCCGCCTTTCCCGGCGGGAGCCGGGCCTGTCTAGTCGCCGAGGCGGCCCGCGCTCCGCGCTCAACGACCGCGGTCGGGCGAAAGAACGTAGTGGATGTGGAGTCATAGTCGACTCCGGATCCTCTACAGTCCTGCCACCCTGCTGATCGGGGCGCGCCGCAACCGGACGCGCGCGGGAAGCAGCAGCGGAGTGTTAGGGTGAAATCCCGTGGAGTGATGGCCATTGTGGCCAGTCGCCGAGCAATGAGAATGCCTAGGCCTTCGAGCACACGGGAGTCGTCTTGCCGGTATCGGTACGCACCACCAAACACATCTTCGTCACCGGCGGTGTTGCCTCGTCCCTGGGTAAGGGATTGACGGCGTCCAGCCTGGGCAGGCTGCTGACCTCACGGGGCTTGCGGGTCACCATGCAGAAGCTGGATCCGTATCTCAACGTCGATCCCGGCACCATGAATCCGTTCCAGCATGGCGAGGTGTTCGTCACCGAGGACGGAACCGAGGCCGACCTCGACATCGGCCACTACGAGCGGTTCCTCGACCGAAACCTCTCCGCGGATGCCAACGTCACCACCGGCAAGGTGTACTCCAGGGTGATCGCCAGGGAGCGGCGTGGTGAGTACCTGGGCGACACCGTGCAGGTGATCCCGCACATCACCAACGAGATCAAGGACCGCATCACGGCCATGGCCGAGCCGGGTCCGGACGGTTCCAGCCCTGATGTGGTGATCACCGAGATCGGCGGCACCGTCGGCGATATCGAATCACTGCCGTTTCTCGAGGCGGCCCGGCAGGTGCGCCACGACCTCGGCCGCGACAACGTCTTCTTCCTCCACGTCTCGCTGATCCCGTATCTCGCTCCGTCGGGCGAACTCAAGACCAAGCCCACCCAGCATTCCGTCGCCGCCCTGCGCAACATCGGCATCCAGCCGGATGCGTTGGTGTGCCGGGCCGATCGCGACATCCCGGAGGGTCTCAAGCGCAAGATCTCGCTGATGTGCGACGTCGATGCCGAAGCCGTCATCGCCTGCCCGGACGCGCCGTCGATCTACGACATCCCGAAGGTGTTGCACACCGAAGGCCTGGACGCCTATGTGGTCCGGCGCCTGGGGCTGTCGTTCAAAGATGTGGACTGGACGCTCTGGGGTGAACTGCTCGAGCGGGTGCACCATCCGTCCGAAACCGTCCGAATCGCCTTGGTGGGCAAGTACATCGACCTGCCGGACGCCTATCTGTCGGTGACCGAGGCGCTGCGCGCCGGTGGCTTCGGCAACAAGGCGAAGGTCGAGATCGTCTGGGTTGCGTCCGATGACTGCCAGACCCCGGCGGGGGCCGCGGCCGCCCTGGGTGATGTGCAGGGTGTGCTGATCCCGGGCGGTTTCGGGGTGCGCGGGATCGAAGGCAAGGTCGGCGCCATCCACTACGCCCGGGTGAATCGGATCCCCCTGTTGGGTATCTGCCTCGGGCTGCAGTGCATCGTCATCGAGGTAGCCCGTAATCTTGCCGGCCTCGGCGGGGCCAACTCGGCCGAGTTCGACGCCAATGCGGCCGACCCGGTGGTCGCGACCATGGCCGATCAGACCGACGTCATCTCGGGCGCGAAGGACATGGGCGGCACCATGCGCCTCGGCTCCTATCCGGCCCGGCTGGCCGAGGGCAGCCTGGTTGCAGAGATTTATGGATCTACCTCGGTCACCGAACGGCACCGCCACCGCTACGAAGTGAACAACGCCTACCGTGACCGGCTGGAATCCGCCGGCCTGCATCTGTCCGGCACCTCGCCCGACTCGTCGCTGGTCGAATTCGTCGAGTTGGATCGCTCGCAGCATCCGTTCCTGGTCGCCACCCAGGCGCACCCGGAGTTCAAGTCGCGGCCGACCGACCCGCACCCGTTGTTCTTCTCCTTCGTCAGGGCGGCCCTGGACTACCTGGAGTCCGAGCGGCTCCCGCTCAGCGACGACGAGCTGGCCGCGGTGGCACCGGTGGCCGAGGTGGCAGTGGCCGCACTGTGACCACTCCCGACACGTTCTCGGTGGTGGACAGCCGGGTGGCGTTCGCCGGCAAGATCGCCACCGTCCGCATCGATGAGGTGGTCATGCCCGGTGGCGGCACCGCCCTCCGGGAGGTGGTCGAGCACGACCGGGCGGTGGCCGTGGTCGCTGTCGATGATGACGGAAACGTGGTCTTGATCGAGCAGTACCGGCACCCACTGCGCCGCCGGTTGTGGGAGCTGCCAGCCGGTCTGATGGACGTCCACGGCGAATCCCCCCAGCCGGCGGCCGCCCGTGAGCTCGGCGAAGAGACCGGCCTGGCCGCGCGTACCTGGTCCGTGCTGGTCGACGTGGCCGCGTCACCCGGCTTTACCGACGAGGTGGTCCGCGTCTTCCTGGCCACCGGACTCATCGAGATCGGCCGTCAGGGTGAGATCGCCCACGAGGAAGCCGACCTGAAGGTCGTCAGAGTGCCGCTGTCTGTCGCGGTGTCTGCGGCCCTGGCCGGGGACATCGTCAACGCCTCAACGGTCGCCGGTCTGCTGGCTGCGTCGATCGCGCTGGACGTCCGTCCGGCTTCCCAGGTGCTGCTGCGCCCGGGCGCCGGCGAGTGGACCGATGGCCCCGGCCTCGCTCACGTCGGTTCCGGCGTGCCGGACGCACCGCCGCTGAGGAGTTCCTGACTCGCCGATGGCCATCGAGCAACTGGCGGGCCGTCCTGCACCGGAGCAGGACCAGCTACCCGAGCCGTCCGCGGAGCTGAGGGCTGCGCTGCGGGGTTATCTCGATCACCTGGCCGTCGAGCGTGGTGTGGCTCGTAACACGTTGCTTGCCTACCGCAGGGACCTCGAGCGGTACCTGTCGTTCTGTGCGATCAGCGGTATCGACACCGTCGGCGACATCCGCGCCGAGCACGTCAGTGCCTACCTCGTCTCCCTGCGGGAGGGCTGGCAGGGCCACCCGGCGCTGGCGCCGTCGTCCTCGGCTCGGGCCGTGGTCGCGGTCCGTGGCTGGCACCGATTCCTGCTCGCCGAATCGGCCACCGCCAGCGACCCGTCCGGCGATGTCCATCCGCCGGCCGCGAGTAAACGGTTGCCGAAGGCGCTGCCCGTCGAGCTGGTCACCGCCATCCTGGAATCGGCGTCCGGTGACGATCCACGCTCGCTCCGCGATCGTGCGCTGCTGGAGTTCTTGTATGCGACCGGCGCGCGGATCAGTGAGGCGGTCGGGCTCGATGTCGACGACCTGCCGAGTGAGGGAGTGACCTCGGTCCGCCTGCGCGGCAAGGGTTCCAAGGAGCGGATGGTGCCGGTGGGCTCGTTCGCGTCCACGGCCCTTTCCGCCTATCTGGTGCGTGGCCGGCCCGCGCTGGCCGCGGGTGGGAAGAGCAACCACGCGGTGTTCCTCAACGTCCGCGGCGGCCGACTGTCTCGCCAATCGGCGTGGCAGGTGTTGCGCGACGCCGCGGACAAGGCGGGCGTCTCGCCGGACCGTGGCCCGATCTCCCCGCACACCCTGCGGCACTCGTTCGCCACCCACCTGCTGGAGGGTGGCGCGGACGTCAGATCGGTACAGGAGCTCCTCGGGCATGCCTCGGTCACCACCACCCAGATCTACACCCTGGTCACGGTGGACGCGCTGCGTGAGGTTTACGCCATGGCTCACCCCCGAGCCCGCTGAGGCAGCGCGCGGTCGGTCGGATGACCAGATCGCAGCGGCGCCCACCTGCGGGTCGCATTGGTCCTTTGGGCACCGTCCCCTTACCCTGGGGTGGTCGTCGGGATGACGACTGGAGAAGAAGTGGGAGCATCGGGACCGATGAGCTATCCGGACGACGCAGCGTGGATCGCCGCCGCCGGGGCTCCGCGAACACAAGGCAACCAGGGGGAGCCCGAGGCCTGGACTCCGAATCTCGACCCGGATCCGCTGGTCGAAGAGTTGGTTGCGGTCGAAGAAGCGATGGCCGAATTCGAGCCATCCGATCCCGATCTGCAGCCCGAACCCGCCGCTCCGGAAGCATCACCGCCCACGGCCGCCGAACACGAGGTCGTCCCGGCCCTGATCGCCAAGCCCGGCCCTGCCGACTCCGAATTGGGCCCGACCGGCCGCCCGCGCCGCGACATCCCCGAGCCGGCTGTGCTGAGTTCACACGGCCCGGCCCGGGTCATCGCGTTGTGCAACCAGAAGGGCGGAGTCGGGAAAACCACGTCGACCCTGAATCTCGGTGCGGCGCTGGCCGAATACGGCCGCCGCGTGCTCCTCGTCGACCTTGATCCGCAGGGCGCCCTGTCCGCCGGTCTCGGCGTGGCTTCTCATGATCTGGACCGCACCATCTACAACCTGATGCTCGAGCGGAACACCACCATCACCGACGTGCTGGTGCCGACCCGGGTGCCCGGCATGGATCTGCTGCCCGCCAACATCGACCTGTCGGCTGCCGAAGTGCAGCTGATCAATGAAGTGGGCCGGGAACATACCCTCGCCCGCGCCTTGCGGCCGATGCTGCACGAGTACGACTACATCCTGATCGACTGTCAGCCCTCGCTCGGGTTGCTCACCGTCAACGCCCTGGCCTGCGCGCACGGCGTGATCATGCCGGTCGCCGCCGAGTTTTTCTCGTTGCGCGGGGTCGCTCTGCTGGTCGACACCATCGACAAGGTGAAGGACCGGATCAATCCCGATTTGGTCATCGACGGGGTGCTGGTGACCATGTTCGACGGGCGCACGGTGCACGCTCGCGATGTCGTCGCCATGTTGGTGCAGCGGTTCGGCGACGACGTCTACGACACGGTGATCGCCCGGACGGTGAAGTTCCCCGAGACCACCGTGGCCGGCGAGCCGATCACCAGTTACGCCCCGACCTCTCCTGCGGCAGACGCCTTCCGCACGCTCGCCCGGGAAGTGATCGCGAGATGATCGCGCGGGCGGGGACCATTCCCCCGGCCGCCGCGTCGCCTGACTCCGGAGAATCGCCGGGGTTACCCGGTGCGCGGCCGTCATTCCATGTGCAATTGGCCAATTTCGAGGGTCCCTTTGATTTGCTGCTGCAATTGATCGGGCAGCGCCGAATGGACGTCACCGAAGTTGCACTGCACACCGTGACCGACGATTTCATCCGGCACATCCGGTCGTTGGGCAACGACATGGACCTGGGCGTCGTCACCGAATTCCTCGTGGTGGCGGCGACGCTCCTGGACCTGAAGGCGGCCCGATTGCTGCCCGACGGTGAGGTCGAGGACAACGGCGACATCGACCTGCTGGAGGCGCGCGACCTGTTGTTCGCCCGGCTCTTGGCCTACCGGGCCTATCAGCAGGTCACGGTGCTGTTCCGGGAACTCGAAGCCACCGCGCTCCGCCGTTATCCGCGCGCGGTGACGCTGGAGGATCGCTACCTCGGTCTGCTGCCCGAGGTGCAGATCGGAATGACCGCCGAGGCTTTCGCCGAATTGGCGGCCGGTGTTTTCCGACCGAAACCACCTCCTGCCGCAGTTTCGCTCGAGCACATCCATTCCTCCCGGGTGTCCGTTGCGCTGCACACGGCCGCCATGCGGGAAATGCTGACCACTCGCGGGCTGGCCACTTTCGGTGAATTGATCGCCGAGTGCACGTTGACCGCCGAAGTGATCGCGCGCTTTCTCGGATTGCTCAATCTGTATCGCGAGGCAGCAGTCGCCTTCGACCAGAGCGAGCCGATGGGGTTGCTGACCGTTCGCTGGACCGGCAGTACCGATCTGGGTGCGGACGCGTCCATCGTCGACGAGGAGTACGAGTGAACCCGTCGGACGAATTGCTCGCCCAGGCACACTCGCGGGCCGAGGATCTGCTCACGGAGGCGGTCGAGGCGCTGGAGGACCTGGTCATCGCAGACGACCCTGGTGTGGTCGCCGACGAAGATCTGGTCGGTGCTCTGGAGGCCGTGCTGCTCATCGTCGATTCGCCGGTCGCCGAAGCCGCGCTGGCCACGGCCGTCGGTCATCCACCCGATCGGGTGGCGCTGGAATTGACGGCCCTCGCCGAGCGCTATACCCAGGCGGGTTCAGGAATCGAATTGCGGCAGGTCGGCGGGGGTTGGCGGTTCTACACCCGGGACCGGTTCGCCCCGGTGGTCGAGCGGTTCGTGCTGGACGGCCAGCAGACGCGGCTGTCGAAGGCCGCTCTGGAAACCCTGGCCGTCATCGCCTACCGGCAGCCCGTCACCCGGGCCCGCATTGCCGGCGTCCGCGGCGTCAACGTCGACGGCGTCATCCGCACTCTGGTCGCGCGCGGCCTGATCGAAGAAGTCGGGCAGGACGCCGAAACCGGCGGCCTGCTGTATCGCACCACCGAGTTGTTCATCGAACGACTCGGGCTGTCCAGCCTGGAGGACCTCCCGTCCCTTGGCCCCCTGCTCCCGGAAATCGATTCCCTCGAAGATGACTGACAACTCGAGCGCCAAGCGGCGCTCCACCCACCTCAAGAACACCGGCCGGATCAACGACGGTGTGCTCGACGACGACGGCAACGAAGAAGGAGTTCGCCTGCAGAAAGTGCTGGCCGCCGCCGGCGTCGCCTCCCGGCGCAAGGCCGAAGAGCTGATCAAGCTCGGCCGGGTCAAGGTCGACGGTCTGGTCGTCAAGGAGATGGGCCTGCGGATCGATCCCGACAAGGCGGTCGTGCACGTCGACGGCAACCGCATCGTGCTGCGCGAGGACCAGGTGTACCTCGCGCTCAACAAGATGCCCGGGATGCTCTCGACGATGTCGGACGACCTGGGTCGCCCGCACATCGGTCAGCTGCTGGTCGACCGGCCGGAGCGGTTGTTCCACGTCGGTCGATTGGACATGGATTCCGAAGGCCTGCTGCTGTTGACCAACGACGGCGAACTCGCGCACCGGCTGACCCATCCGTCGTACAACGTCACGAAGACCTATATGGCCGAGATTCCCGGCCCGGTGCCGCGCGATCTGGGCCGACGGCTGCGGGCCGGCATCGAGCTGGAGGACGGCATCGCCAAGGTCGACCACTTCGAGGTCGTCGACCTGCACGCCGGCCGGGCCGTCGTCGAGGTGGTACTGCACGAGGGCCGCAAGCACATCGTGCGTCGGCTGCTCGGCGAGGTGGGCCACCCGGTGAACCGCCTGGTACGCACCAAGATCGGCGACGTGCAGCTGGGTCATCAGCGTCCGGGCACGCTGCGGAAGCTGAACCCGGTGGAGATCGCGCTGCTGTACAAGGCGGTCGGTCTGTGAGTCAGGCTTCCCCCCGCATCGGCTCCAGTGGTGAAAGGTCAGGCGAGGCGGGATCTTTCATCATCGCCATCGATGGTCCTTCCGGTACCGGAAAGTCGACCGTGGCGAGGCGGGTGGCGGCCGAACTCGACGCCGGCTATCTGGACACCGGTGCGATGTACCGGATGGTGACGCTGGCCGTGCTGCGCGCCGGGGTCGATCCGGTCAACGACAACGCGGTGGTCGAGGTGCTCGAGGGGTTGACCTTCTCGTCGCCGCTGAGCCCGGGACATCAGTCGCATCTGCTCGACAACATCGACGTGTCCGACGAGATCCGCGGCCAGGCCGTCACTCTGGCGGTGACGCCGGTGTCGGCGAACCCCGCGGTCCGCGCCTGGTTGTTCGACCGCCAACAACGGTTGGCGTACTCCGGCCGCATGGTCGTGGAGGGCCGGGACATCGGTACCGTCATCGCCCCGGAAGCCGACCTGAAGATCTACCTGACTGCCGACGCTTCCGAGCGCGCGCGGCGACGGCACACCCAGAACGTCGGCGCCGCACTGGGTCCAGGTGGATCGACGCTGGATCTGGCCGCGGTGGCCCAGGATCTGCACCGCCGGGACTCGCACGATTCGTCTCGTACCCACGCGCCGCTGCAGGCGGCGCCGGACGCCGTCGTGATCGATTCCTCGTCGTTGGAAGTGTCCGAAACGGTGGCGAAGGTGTTGGAGCTGGCCGCTTCTCGAGGCATTCGATGAGGTGGCGGTATCTCGGCGGGACCGAAGATCCGACCCCTGAGCACGCCGGATCGGTCGGCATGGATCGGGGTCGCCGGATCGGGATCTCGTTGTCGCTGTTGATGTATCGACAGACAGTGGCGGGTATGAACCGGGTTCCAGCGACCGGCCCGCTGGTCGTGGTCGCAAACCATTCCAACTTCTGGGACGGACCGGTACTTTTCGGCGCGCTGCCGCGCCGGGTGTCTTTCCTGATCAAAGCGGAAGCTGTCACCGGGCCGGTGGGCTGGCTGCTCCGCAACGTCGGCCAGTACGCCATCAATCGCGACGTGCCCGACCGAAAACCGTTGCTGGAGGCGCTGGCCCAACTCAAGGCCGGCGGAGCGATCGGAGTCTTCCCGGAAGGGACTCGCGGCGACGGGAACGTGCAGAACATCTCCAGCGGCGCCGGCTGGCTTGCTGCCAGGTCGGGCGCAGCGGTACTGCCGGTCGCGGTGCGCGGCACGGCCCGCCCGGACGGCGCGCGTCGTCGGTTTCGGCCGCCGGTGCGGGTGCTGATCGGCGAGCCGTTCGTCATTCCGCTCGGCGCCGGCCGGACCGCGGTCGACGCGGCCACCGATTTGATCCGAGATCGCTTGTCGTCGCTGGTGATTCAGCTCGATGACGCGATCAGCAGTATCCATGGGAAGAAGGAAATGCAGTGACCGACAACTTTGACGGCTTCGATGTGGCCGCGGAGCAGAACGCCGGGGACGGCATCTGGTCCGACGAAACCGAATTCGCCGGCTGGGAAGACCAGGGAGACGGCGAGTTCGACCAGGGACCCCAGGTGCCCACGCCGACCCTGGCCATCGTCGGACGGCCGAACGTCGGCAAGTCGACCCTGGTCAACCGGATCATCGGCCGCAGAGAGGCCGTCGTGCAGGACATCCCCGGCGTCACCCGGGACCGGGTCTCCTACGACGCCCTCTGGGCCGGTCGTCGGTTCACCGTCGTGGACACCGGCGGCTGGGAGCCCGACGCCGAGGGTATGGCCGCCGAGGTGGCGCTGCAGGCCGAACGGGCCATGAAGACCACCGACGCGGTGCTGGTCGTGGTCGACGCCGCCGTCGGTGCGACCACCACCGACGAAGCCATCGCCAAGGTGCTGCGCCGTTCCAAGGTGCCGGTGATCCTGGTGGCCAACAAGGTGGACGACGAGCGCACGCTGGCTGACGCCGCGGCGCTCTGGAATCTCGGGCTGGGGGAGCCGTTCCCGGTCTCCGCACTGCACGGCCGAGGCTCGGGCGACCTGCTCGACGCCATCATGGCGGCGATGCCGGAGGCACCGTCGGAGTTCGCCGCGAACCAGGGCGGCCCGCGTCGGGTGGCGCTGCTGGGCAAGCCGAACGTCGGCAAATCGTCACTGCTGAACAAGCTCTCGGGTGAATCGCGCTCGGTCGTCGACTCGGTTGCCGGCACCACCATCGACCCGGTCGACTCGCTGGTCGAACTGGACGGCGAGATCTGGCGATTCGTTGACACCGCCGGCCTGCGCAAGCGGGTGCACCAGGCCAAGGGCATGGAGTTCTACGCCTCGCTGCGCACCCAGTCGGCTCTGGAATCGGCGGAGGTTGCGGTCGTACTGGTTGATTCGTCGACGCCGTTGACCGAGCAGGACCAGCGGGTCATCACCATGGTGATCGAGTCCGGCCGGGCGCTGGTCATCGCCATGAACAAGGCGGATCTGGTCGACGGTGACCGGCGCGAGGAGATCGTCCGGGAGCTGGACCGCGATCTGAATCGGGTGCAGTGGGCCGAGGTCATCAACATCTCGGCGAAAACCGGTCGGTCGGTGCACCGGTTGGCGCCGGCCCTGCGGACCGCGCTCGATTCCTGGGACCGGCGCATTCCCACCGGTCGGCTGAACAGCTGGCTGGGCACCTTGATCCAAGCCACCCCGCCGCCGGTGCGCGGCGGCAAGCAGCCACGGGTGATGTTCGCGACGCAGGCCGGCAACCGACCGCCGACCTTCGTGCTCTTCACCACTGGATTCCTGGAAGCCAGCTACCGCCGGTTCATCGAGCGCCGCCTGCGCGAGGACTTCGGCTTCCAGGGCTCCCCGGTTCGGGTCAACGTGCGCGTGCGGGAGAAGCGCGGCGCCAAGCGCTAGTGGTCGTTTCGGTCCCTTCGAAGTGGTATCGCCACCTCGAATGGACCGAACTCATTCGGGCAGCGGCAGTTTGCCCGGCGGCAACAGCCCGGCCGCGATCAGTTCGACGGTCGTAGCGACCGCAACGGCCTGCACCAGCAGCAGCGCTACCAGCACCAGCACCTGGGTCGCCCCTGCCTGCCATGGAGACGCCCCGGCCAGCAGTACCCCGACGAACGCACCGGGCAGGGTCACCAGGCCGACCGTCCGGGTCTGGTCCATCCCCGGAATCAGGGCCAGCGCGGCGGCCGGCCGGGCCACCAGGATGACCGACTCGCGGCGGCCGAGACCCAACGACAGCGCGGCCTCGTACTCACCGTGCCGGACGGTGAGCTCGTCGACGGTGCGCCGGCCCGAAAGGGAGGTCGCCGTCATGGCCCCGCCGATCAGGATGCCGGCGCTGGGCAGGATGGCGACCGGATGCAGCGGAACGACCGTGCTGGCCAGGATGATCGCCAGTGCCGGCACCACACCGGCGAGAATGGGCACCGCCGTCCACCACGAACTCGGCTTGAGCGACCCGGTGATGCGCTTGGCCGACGTGCCGGCCCCGACGATCGTCATCAGCGCGAGAAACGCTGCGGTGAGCCACAACGAGCGGAGCACGAAACCGATGACCAGGGACACCGCGGCCAGCTGCACGATCGCCCTGGCCACCGCGATGAGAGTGTCCCGCGCCCGGCCCAAGTCGAACAGCTTCACGACCAGGGCCGCAGCGGAGGCCAGGACCACCAACAACGCCGCCAGCAGGGGGCCGATCGCGACCGTGGTCAGTGGGGCCTCCCTGCTTCTCCGGCCGCCGAAATCCGAGCGGTCCCGACCATCATCCCCGCTGCGGTAGGCTTGTCGGGCCCGGATATCCGGGTGGCCGGGATGTGGCGCAGCTTGGTAGCGCACTTGACTGGGGGTCAAGGGGTCGCAGGTTCAAATCCTGTCATCCCGACTGAGCCGCAACAACTCTCACGCAGAGTGGTTGCGGCTTTTGTCGTTCTGGGGCCATTGTTCCGGTGTACCCCGGTCACCTGGCCCCGAGCGCGAGTCTCTGGGCTTAACGGCGCGGCCGACGGAATGCCTCCCGTCGGCCGCGCCGTTACGGCACGTGCCGCTCCGATGAGCGTCCCCGCTATCGCTCAGCCGACCGGGTCGGCCAGCACTTCCACCCGGCTGACCCGGAGGAAGCCGTTGGCGGCGCCCGGCGCCGTGCTGGTCATCGCCAGCCGGAGTTGGGTGGTGTTCACCGGGTCGAAGGCGAACACCGTCGGGTCGTCGGAGGCCGCCCCCGGGGTCGTGGTCAGCCCCGTGACCACAGCCCACGCCGTGCCGTCCCAGAACTGCACCTGGGTGGACTGCGGTAGTGCGTACCGGCCGGCGGTGAGGGTGAATGCGGCAGTCACCGAGGACACCGTGTGCGCCTCCGGCCAGCTGACCGACACCCAGTCAGCGGCGTTCGCCTTGGACACCGCGGGTAGCAGCGCGGTGGCGGACTTGTTGTAGTAGTTCGACCAGGCGGTGGTGGCCGAGTCGTCCAGCAACGCAGCCGGAACGGTCGCGCCGGCGCCCGAGTAGCTGGCGTCCGCGGTCGGCCCGAACACCGAGCCGGAGCGGGCGATGTCCGTCGGATCACCCGCCGCGACCACCCCGATCCGGGCGCTGGTGTTGTAGTGCGTGCCGACCAGCTTCCCGGTGACGGTCAGGGTGGCACCCGCAGTGAGATTCGTTGCTGTGGGGCGGTTCCAGTCCACTGCGGTATCCGCCTGATAGCCGTCGGTGTACCCGACCCTGATGGTGCCGGGCAGTAGGGGTGCCACCCCGGCCACCGTCGTTCCGGCGTACCAGCCGATGTCCTGGACGTCGTAGACCGTCACGACTGCCGTGGCGGCCAGCTTCGACCCGGCGACGGTGCCGGTGATCCGGTGGGTGCCCGGCTCCGGCCAGCTGCCCAGCTTCTTCCAGGTCACCGACAGTGCGCTGGTGCTGCCGTCGGCGGCCACTGCGGTCACCTTCTTCGGCAGCGTTGGCGTCGCCCCGATCGCCACCCGCACGTGCACCGGCTGGATGCCGACCGTGCCTTTGGCCTTGGCGGTCGGGAAGATGGTGGTCGACTGCGGCGTGAGGTTCGCCCCGGTGACCGTCACCGTGATCGGCTCCGTCGACCCGTTCGACTGCACGATGGCGAGCGCCTTGCCGTTGAAGGCCGCCCGATCCGAGGACTTGTAGTTCTCGGCGCTCTCCTGCCGCCCGTTGTCCAAGCCGACCAGGGTGCCGCCGCCGGTGACCGAGAAGTGCAGGGAATCATCGGCATCGGGCACCATCGTGCCGGCCTTGTCGACGACGTCGACGGTGACGTAGGACAGCGACCGGCCGTCGGCCGGGATCGCCGCCCGGTCGGGCGTCAGGCTCGTCGTCGTCGCCTTGCCCGCGGTGGTGAGGCTGTCGGCGGCGATCACCTTGCCGTTCTTGGTGGCGACCGCCTTGAGCGTGCCGGCCTCGAATGGCACGTCCCAGCCGAGGTGCAGCTTGCCGGTGCTGCCGTTGGGGCTGGTGTAGCTACCGTCCGGGAAGGTCTTGTCGTCACCGGTCGGCTCCGTGGTCTCCAGGTAGCTGCGCCCGTCGGTGGTGGTCTTGTGGTCGAAGGTCCGGACGCCGAGGGACTTCCCGTTGAGGAACAGCTCCACTGTGTCGGCGTTGGAGTAGGCCCACACCGAGACCTGCTGCCCCGGTTGGTAATCCGTCCAGTTCATCGGCAGCAGGTGCACCATCGGGGTGGTCGACCACTGACTCTGGAACAGGTAGAACATGTCCTTCGGGAAGCCTGCGGTGTCGACGGCCCCGAAGTACGACGACTTCACCGGGAAAACGTTGTAGGGCGTGGGCTCGCCGATGTAGTCGAAGCCCGACCACAGGAACTCGCCGAGGAAGTACTCGCGGTCCCGGTCCTTCTTGAGTCCGTACTCGCCGCTCATCGTCCAGGACGCCAGGTTGTTGTCGTAGGACGAGGCGTTGCGCTTGCCGGGGGTGTAGTTCTCGCCGGTGTTCAGGTACGTCGGGTCCTGGTAGGAGCCCCTAGTCGAGGTCTCCGAGGACGACTCCGACTCGAACAGGAACTTCGTGGGGAACGCGGCGTGCAGGGCGTCCACGGACTTGGCGGTGTTGTAGTTCAGACCCAGACCGTCCAAGTTGTCGAGGATCTGGGCGGTCGCCGACGTGGGTGAAGGCACCGAGCGGTACTTGTCCGAACCGATCACCACCGGCCGGGTGTCGTCCACCGCCTTGACGTCCGCGATCAGTTTCTTGGAGATGGTCAGCCCGGTGGCGCTGGTCGAGTCGGGGATCTCGTTGCCGATCGACCACAGGATTACCGACGGTGAGTTGCGGTGTGCGTACACCATCTCCTTGATGTCGGAGTCGCTGTTCGCGTCGAAGAACCGCCCGTAGTCATAGGTTCGCTTGGGCGTGTGCCAGGTGTCGAACGCCTCGACCATCACCACGATGCCCATCTCGTCGCAGAGCTGCATGATCTCCGGCGAGGGCGGGTTGTGCGAGGTGCGGAAGGCGTTGACGCCCATCTTCTTCATGATCGTCAATCTCGCCGTCGCAGCGCATCGATGTTGATCGCCGAACCGAGCGCCCCCTGGTCGTGGTGCAGATCGACACCCTGCAGCTTCAGATGCTTGCCGTTGAGCGTCATCCCCTCGTTCGGGTCGATGACGTAGTAACGGAAACCGAAGGTCGTCGTGGTCGTATCGACCGTCGCACCACCGACCTTGACGTCGGTCCGGACCTGGTACAGGTACGGGTCTTCGGTCGACCAGAGGTGCGGCCGGCTGACCGGAATGGCGGCCTGCACGGTCTGCTGGCCGACCGGCAGGGTGAACTTCGACGACGCCTTGCCGACCGACTTACCTGCAGCGTCCAGCACAGTCGTGACGACAGTGGTTGCGGCGTTGCGCTTTCCGTCGTTGGCCACGGTGGTCTCGACGTGCGCGACCCCGCGTCGCTGGGCCAGGTCGGTCTCCAGGGTCGGGCTGGTGACATACGTGCCCCAGCGGGCGACGTGCACCGGGTCGGTGACGGTGAGGTGGGTGTTGCGGTAGATGCCACTGCCGGAGTACCACCGGCTGCTCGGCAGCTTGTTCTGCACTTTGACCGCGATCACATTGGGGGCGGCTCCGGTGTGCGCCAGCGTGGTCAGGTCGACACGGAAGCCGGTGTACCCGTAAGGGTGAGCGGCGGCCAGCGTGCCGTTGACGTATACCGACGAGTCCATGTAGACGCCGTCGAACTCCAGCGAGAGCTGCTTGCCGGCATCGGCTTTCGGTAGGGTGAAGGTCTTGCGGTACCAACCGAGACCGCCCTGCAGGAAGCCGGTGCCGCTGTCGGTGCCGGCCCCGGCCACCGGGTCGAGGCCGATGCTCCAGTCGTGCGGCAGCTTCACGGCGGACCACGCGGCATCGTCGTAGGCCGGGTCGGACGCGTTGGCGAATGCTCCGGTCGGATCGGTGATGTCCTGGGTGTTGACCAGGGCGAACCGCCAGTCGTCGTTGAAGCTGACCGTCCGGGTGCCGTCGTCGAGGGTGCCCTGGATCTTCGCCGAAGAGGTAGGCGCGGCAGCGGCGACCGCGGCGGTCGGGTCCGCTAGCGAGAGGTCGCTGGACACCGCTGACGCCGTACCTGGTGGAGCCGCGGCCGAGGGCAGTGCTCCGAGTGGAACGAGGAGTCCGACCGCCAAGAGCAGGGCGGACGTCGCGGCCAGGCGGCGGGCTGAGTGGGTTGGGCGGGCTGGGCGATCGACACTGATCAAGACGAACCTCCACCGAAACGGATGACGTTCGGTGACGGTACCGTCACACACGGATGTAATTCAACAGTAATGAACAAACTTTCTGTGCCGCATCCAACGACCACCGACAATTTGAGACAAATATCGCCACATACTCGCGAGTGGTGCTGCCGAAGGTGGGAATCATTCTCTGTCACGGCTCCAAGCCCGGTGTAGTCACCGCGTAGTCACCGCCTACGGGATCTTCGGGGCAGGCGATGTTGCACCATGGGGGAGCCCCCGACATGGGGGAGGCCTCGACGGCTGACGCGCAAGGTCCGTCGTCGGTGGGCGTGCAGCCAGACCGGATATCGATGCCGGTCATGAACGAAGGAGTGGGCAGATGCCATCACGCAAAGCACGTACCGAATGGAGCGGTGGACTGCAGGACGGGTCCGGCAAGGTCTCGCTGGTCAGCTCGGGTGTCGGCACCTACGACGTGTCGTTTCCCCGGCGCGCCGCGGACGAGGCCGGTGGGGTGACCAGTCCCGAGGAATTGATCGCCGCCGCCCACACTGCCTGCTACGCGATGCAGCTCTCCGCCGTCATCGGTGAGGCCGGTGGCACGGTGAAGAGTCTGGTCACCGATGCCGAGGTCGGCCTCGGTCCGGACCCGGCCGGCGGATTCCGGTTGACCGGGATCAAGCTGACCGTGCGCGGTCAGGTCGAGGGGCTGGACGCCGACGGATTTGCCACTGCGGCGGAGAACGCCAAGGCCACCTGCCCGGTCTCCAAGGCGTTGACCGGCGTCACCATCACCCTGGACGCCGCGCTGGCCTGACCGCTCGTCACCCATCCCGCTGCATGGATCAACTTCGTCGGTCTGGGACGAGAGTGACGCGAGTCGTCAATTTCGTCCATGCCCGAGAAGTTGATCCATGCGGACGGGGGTTGATCCGGGGCCGGGGCGGGGCGGGGTCAGGACAGCAGGGTGGCGGGGTCGACGGCCTCGATGCCGTGTGCCTGGCCGACCGGCAGGTTCGCCAGCACGCCCGCATGTGTGGTCAGGCCCCCGGCCAGCGCTGAATCCGCCGCTAGCGCCGCGTGCCAGCCCCGGTCGGCCAGCGCCGTGAGGTAGGGCAGCGTCGCGTTGGTCAGCGCGAAGGTCGAGCTGCGCGGGACGGCGCCGGGCATGTTCGCCACGCAGTAGAAGACCGACCCGTGCACGGTGAACGTGGGATCGTCGTGGGTTGTCGCGTGGGTGTCCTCGAAGCACCCGCCCTGGTCGACCGCGATGTCGACGAGCACCGAACCCTCGCGCATCTGGGCGACCAATTCGTTGGTGACGAGCTTCGGGGCCTTCGCGCCGGGGATCAGCACCGAGCCGATGACCAGATCGGCGTCGCGGACGGCCTCGGCGATGTTGTAGGCGTTGGAGGCGATGGTCTTGACCCCGCCGTGGAACTGGGTGTCCAGCCGGCGCAGCGTCGGCAGCGAGAGGTCGATCACCGTGACCTCGGCCCGCATGCCGAGCGCGATGGTGGCGGCATGCATGCCGGCCACGCCGCCGCCGAGCACCACGACCTTGCCGTTGGTGACGCCGGGTACGCCGCCGAGCAGCACCCCGCGGCCGCCCTCATTGCGCATCAGGTGGTAGCCACCGACCAACGGCGCCATCCGGCCGGCGATCTCGCTCATCGGCGCCAGCAGCGGCAGGCTGCGATCCGGCAGCTGCACCGTTTCGTAGGCCACCGACGTGGTTCCGGCGGCCAGCAGGCGATCGGTCAGCGGCCGGTCAGCGGCCAGGTGCAGGTAGGTGAAGAGCAACTGATCCGAGCGCAGGTGGTGGTACTCCGAAGCGATCGGCTCCTTGACCTTGACCACCAGTTCGCTCGCCCACGCCTGTTCGGCGGTCTCCACGATGGTCGCGCCGGCCGCGGAGAACTCCGCGTCGGTGATCCGAGAACCGTCGCCGGCACCGGACTGCACCATGACCTGGTGCCCGGCGCGCACCAGGTGATGGGCGCCGGCGGGGGTCAGTGCGACCCGGTATTCGCGGTTCTTGACCTCAGCCGGTACGCCGATACGCATGTCAGAAGGACCTTTCGAGAGGAAGTGTGCAGCCGATTCGGGAAGAGAATTAGATACATTCTGAACTTTCAGACCGCAGAACGGAAGGTCACCGGCCGATAATTCGGTAGATTGGTCAGATGGGCAACAAAAATTCAATGCCAGTAGGCAGCAAGCCGGTCGCGCCGCAGATTGTTCGGGGTCAGCCGGTCGGTGCTTCTCCACGGCCCGCCGCCCCGGCCCAGGACGGTGGATTGGATGAGGTGGATCGCCAGATCCTGCACCTGCTCGCCGCGGACGCGCGGACGCCGAACAACGCGCTGGCCGCCGAGGTCGGCATCGCACCGTCGACCTGTCTGGGTCGGGTGCGGGCGTTGCGCGGTTCCGGGGCCATCCGTGGGTTTCATGCGGACGTCGATCCGGCCGCGCTGGGTCGGCCGCTGCAGGCCATGATCGCCGTCCGGCTGCAGGCCGGGGCGCGCAGCCGGATGATGGCCTTCACCGACCGCATCCGGCAGCTGCCCGAGGTCCTGGACATCTACTTCCTGGCCGGCGCGGACGACTTCCTGCTCAACGTCGCGGCGGCAGATGCCGCCGCGCTCAGGGATTTCGTCGTCGACGAACTCTCCGCCTATTCGGAAGTGGCGCTCACCGAGACCAACCTGATCTTCGAACACGTGCGCGGCGCAGGACCGGCCTGACGCCGAGCGGGAAGGCTGGCTTGCCGGGCCGTCATGGCCTCCGCATACGATTCCGCCCATGTCGACACCAGGCGGGCTCGCTATTGCCGAAGACCTCATGACCAAAGCCGGCGTGCACGCCAGCGCGATCGCGGTCTTCGCCCACTCGTACCGGATGCTGGCGTCGGGGGAGACCGGGATGCTGGCCGAGTCCGACCTCGAACCGATCGAGTCATTGCCACGGCTGGTCGACCTGGAGACTGATCAGGAGGCGGCCAGGCTGGCCCTCCGACAGACCGCGGTGGTCAAGCTGAACGGCGGCCTCGGCACGTCGATGGGTATGGATAGGGCCAAATCGCTGGTCGAGGTGCGCACCGGCAAGAGTTTTCTCGATCTCATCGTCGAGCAGATCGTGGCGCTGCGGGCCGAGTTCGAGGTCGAGTTGCCGCTGTTGTTCATGGACAGCTTCCGCACGCAAGCCGACACGCTGGCCGCGCTCGAGGCCCATGCCGGCGTGGGGGTGGCCGGCCTGCCACTCGACTTCCTGCAGAACCGCGAGCCCAAGTTGCGGGCCGACGATCTGACTCCGGTCAGCTGGCCGGCCGACCCCTCGCTGGAGTGGTGTCCTCCTGGGCACGGCGATATCTACACCGCCCTGGACGCATCGGGTGTGCTGGACCTGTTGCTGGACAACGGGTTTCGTTATCTGTTCGTGTCCAACTCGGACAACCTGGGTGCCGTCCCGGATCCGCGGCTGGCGGCGTGGTTCGTCGGTTCGGGGGCACCGATCGGGGCGGAGTACTGCCGTCGTACGCCGGCCGACCGGAAGGGGGGACACCTGGCTCGGCGGCGCAGCGACGGACGGCTGGTGCTGCGGGAGTCGGCGCAGACCAGGCCGGAGGACGCGCAGGCGTTCGGTGACATCGACCGGCACCGCTTCTTCAACAGCAACAACCTCTGGTTGGATCTGCGTGCGCTGCGGGAGGAATTGCGGGCCAACGACGGGGTGCTGGGTCTGCCGATCATCCGGAACGTCAAGACTGTCGATCCGTCGGACCCGGCATCCACCCCGGTGATCCAGATCGAGACCGCGATGGGGTCGGCGGTTGGGGTGTTCGACGGGGCGGTCGCGATCGAGGTCGACCGGACCCGGTTCCTGCCGGTGAAAGCCACCAGTGACCTGCTCGTCCTTCGCTCGGATGCCTATGAACTCACCGACCGCGCCGAGGTGAGGCTGGTACCAGGGCGGACCACCGCACCGTTGGTCGAACTCGATGACGTCTACAAGCTGTTGCCGGGCTTCGACCAACGATTCCCGTTCGGCCCGCCTTCGCTCGTCGGAGCCGACAAGCTGACGGTGCGCGGCGACTGGACCTTCGGTAGGGACGTGACAGTGGTCGGGGTCGCCGAGGTGGATGCCACCGGTTCGCCGGGTCTGATCGCCGACGGGACCCGACTCGGTGGTTGAACAGACCCAACCCGAGATTCGCCAGACGTCATCCCGGGTGGTCTACGCCAACCCCTGGCTGAGCGTTCGGGAGGACGAGTTCGAGCGGAGCGACGGTTCGACCGGGGTATACGGCGTCGTGGACAAACAGGATTTCGCGATCGTCATCGCCGCAGAGGCCGGGATGTTCCACCTGGTCGAGCAGTTCCGCTATCCGATCGGCCGCCGCTCCTGGGAGTTCCCAATGGGCGGCTGGCCGACGGGCAAGGGCGGGACCGCGCTCGAACTCGCCCAGGCCGAACTCCGCGAGGAGACGGGGTTGACAGCCGCCCGGTGGGAGCATCTGGCCCACCTGCATGAGGCTCCCGGGTTCTGCTCACAGGCCTTCGACGTCTACCTGGCCACTGAGTTGGCGGCCGGCGCGCACGCTCGCGAGGACTCGGAAGCGGACATGGTGCATCGGACGTTCTCCGAGGATGAGTTGAGGTCGATGATGCTGGACGGCACCATCGTCGATGCGACCACCATCACCGCGTTCGGTCTGTTGCTGCTGCGGCGCTGACACTCGGGGCTCGTCCGAGAGGAAGGGCCGCGCGGGTCCGGCCGGGATGCCCCGGCGCCGTACCGCGGGCACGGCCGGGCGCGGCCGCGCCGAACTAGACTTCCGGTGAAAAGAACCGCGGATCGTCCGCGGCCTGGACGAGGGGGCAGCGTGCCGGACCGGCCCGATCTGGACCCGTCCCTGCCCGACGGCGGCGAGCCGGACTCATCGCTGGTAGGCACCAGCGAACAGAACTCTTCGCACCGCATCTGGACCATCCCGAATCTGCTGTCGTTCCTGCGGTTGCTCGGTGTACCGCTGTTCCTGTGGCTGCTGCTCACCGACCCCCCACACGACAACTGGGCGTTGGTCGTGCTGGCACTCAGCGCGGTGACCGACTGGGCCGATGGAAAACTCGCCCGGCTGCTCGGGCAGTACAGCAAACTGGGCGAGCTGCTCGACCCGGCGGCCGACCGGCTGTACATCTTCGCCACCCTGGTCGCGTTCGTGATCAGGGACTTCATCCCGTGGTGGGTGGCCGCGCTGATCATCGGGCGGGACGTGGTGCTGGCCATCGGCCTGCGCATCGTCCGGAGACACGGCTACCAGGCGTTGCCGGTGCACTACCTGGGCAAGGCGGCCACCTTCTGCCTGCTGTACGCGTTCCCGCTGCTGTTGCTGGCCCAGGGCGGGTCCTGGATCGCGCAGGTCGCGCAACCGTTCGGCATCGCCTTCACCATCTGGGGCATGCTGCTCTATCTATGGGCCGGGGCGCTGTACGTCGGGCAGGTCATCTGGGTGATGCGGGAAACGCCACTCGCACCGACCCGACGACCGGTGGCCAATGCCTGAGCGCGCGATTCCACCCGTCCGCGAGCTCGAGCCGGTGGACGGCGAAGCGCCCGACACCGACCTTCGATATGACGAGGCGGGCCGGCCCGTTCCAGCCATCAGGCATCCGTTGCCGCTACTCGAATCCCTGGTCAGTGACCACCTCGATCCCGGGTACCAGGCCGCAGCCGACCGAAAGGCCGCCCGGGCGACCGCCGGCGCCCCGTCGAAACCCGGGAAGCCGCGCGCGATCGCCTACCTCAGTGCCGGCCTCGTGGTGGTCGGACTGGTCCTCGGCATCGCCGCCGCCAGCACCGAGGACCAGGCGGCCGGCGCCGACCAAGCCAGGCGAAGCCTGCTGCAGGACATCGAGAACGCCCAGGCCAGGCAGAACAACCTCGTCGTCGACCAATCCTCGCTGGCCTCCCAGATCAGAACAGAGCAGGCCGCGCTCGGTGCCGGAGGACCCCTGCAGACCGTGCAGCAACTGGAAGCGCAGGGTGGCCTGACGGCCGTGACCGGCCCCGGTTTGACCGTGGTGATCGACGGCTCAACGGGTAGTTCCGGGGCCGGCGTGATCTTGGACCGCGACATCCAGCTGTTGGTCAACGGCATGTGGTCCGCCGGCGCCGAGGCGATCTCGATCGGCGGGGTGAGACTGCGCACCACCAGCGCGATCCGACAGGCCGGCAGTGCCATCCTGGTCGACAACCGGCCGGTGTTCTGGCCGATCACGATCGAGGCGATCGGTGATCCGGGCACCATGCACGTCAAGTTCGTCGACACTGTCGGATTCGGTCGCTTCCAGACGTTCGTCTCGCTCTACGGCATCCGGTTCGACCTCACCGCCCAGACTGCACTCAGCCTGCCGGCCGCCGCAGAACCGAACCTGCAGTACGCGTCCGCCCCGACGGCGACGGCTGCAACCACGACGGGTCCGGACGTGCGACGGGTCCGACCGCGACGAGCCCGACCACCACGGGCGCCTCGTCATCGAGCGCGCCGTCCAGGCCGCGGTAGCGGTGACTTCACATCGATAGCGGGCGCCCGGCCGTAGAGTTCAGCCTGGCCGATCGGCCCTCACCGGGCCCGACAGAAGGGGGATCCCGAACCTTGTATGCCGCTTTTGCACTGGTCATCGGCGTTGCCGTCGGGCTGCTCCTGCACCCGACGGTGCCGGACTGGATGGCTCCGTACCTCCCTATCGCGGTGATCGCCGCTCTCGACGCCGTATTCGGAGCCGTCCGTGCCAACCTGGCCAAGATCTTCGACGCGAAGGTCTTCGTCATCTCGTTCGTCGCCAACGTGCTGGTGGCCGCCTTCATCGTGTTCCTCGGTGATCAACTGGGCGTGGGCTCGCAGTTGTCCACCGCCGTCGTCGTCGTGCTCGGCATTCGTATCTTCGGAAACGCGGCCGCCATCCGCCGGCACATCTTCAAGGCATGACGCAGGCCGATCAACCCGCCGAACCGGCCGCCGCCCGCCCGCCGGTCGGCGCTGAACCCGTTGCGCAGCAACGAGTCCCATTGCACCGGAGGACGGCTGCCAAGGTGGCTGTCGCGCTGCTCTGCGCCGCGCTCGGCTTCGCCGTGGTGGTCCAGGTCAGGAGAACCGCCGCCGGCGACACGTTGGCATCGGCCCGTCCCGACGACCTGGTGCAGATTCTCGACGGGTTGCAGCGCAGAGAGGATGACCTGAACAAGGAGATCGCCGACTTGCAGAGCACGCTTTCCCGGCTGCGGGGGAGTGGAGCCTCGTCGGCGGAGGCCTTGGCCGAAGCCGACCGGCAGGCCGAGGCGCTGGGCATTCTCACCGGAACGGTCGCGGCCGCCGGAACCGGAGTACGGATCGTCATCAACGACCCGCAGCATCAGGTTCCGCCCGAGCTGTTGCTGGACGCCATCGAGGAGCTGCGCAACGCCGGTGCCGAAGCATTTCAGGTCGGCCCGGTGCGGATCGGTGTCGACTCCGCCTTCAGTGGAAACGGCGGTGCGGTGCGGCTGGACGGCACCCCGTTGACCGCCCCGTACACGGTGCTCGCCATCGGCGACCCGCCGACGCTGGCGGCCGCCCTGGCCATCCCCGGCGGGGTGCTGGACACGGTTCGACGAGCCGGCGGCACCATGACGACTACCCAGTCGCCCAGGATCGGCATCAATGCCTTGCGACCCGCCCGCGCGCCGCTCTACGCTCGCTCAGCCGGGGGCTGAGTGGTCCGTATCCTTTTCTGCAGATGCGCCTTGGCACCCAGATCCAGAAACGGGTCGCCCCAGCGACCCGAGCACACCAGTTCCACCCAGACCTGATGAGAGGCCGGACGCCGTGATCCCGCAGGACCTGCACTACAGCTCGGACCACGAATGGATTCGCAGTTCGGGGGAGGACACGGTACGGATCGGCATCACCGACTACGCCCAGAACTCCTTGGGAGACATCGTGTTCGTCCAGATGCCGGAGCCCGGCAGCACGGTCAGCCCCGGCGACTCGATCGGCGAGGTGGAATCGACGAAGTCGGTTTCCGACATCTTCGCCCCGGTCAGCGGCACCATCATCGCCCGGAACGACGCGCTGGATTCGACCCCGGAGCTGGTCAACGGCGACCCGTACGGCGACGGCTGGATGATCGAGGTCCAACTCTCCGATCCCGGCGAGATCTCTGATCTGCTCGACGCGGCGGCCTACGCCGAACTCGTCGGCGAAGCCTGAGCCGGCGTCGTTGCTGCCCGCGGTCACGATGCACCTGTGGGTATCGCAACGCGGGTGTGTTCAGATTCCCCGGCACGGTACGGTCGTGTGCATCTGATCACCGTTAGCCGGGCGGGTCATCGACGACGGCGCCGGAGCAACAGCAAGATTTCTTTGAAGGAGTGCGAGTGACAAGCAGTGAGCGCCAGTCCCCGTCAGGTTCCCCCAGGCCTGCTGATGTCACCGATTCGACGACGATCTTCTCCACCGGCTTGTTCGGTGGGGAGCCGGAGGCTGCGGAGGAGGGTCTCGGCGGTCTCGAGGCGCTGTCCGTCGACTCTGCGTTGCTCGTGGTCAAGCGGGGACCGAATGCCGGCTCACGCTTTCAGCTCGACAAGGACGTGGTCAGCGCCGGGCGACACCCGCAGAGCGACATCTTTCTCGACGACGTCACCGTGTCGCGTCGGCACGCCGAGTTCCGGCGGACCGCAGAAGGCTACGAGGTCTCAGACGTGGGTTCGCTGAACGGCACCTACGTGAATCGCGAACCGATCGAATCGTCGACGTTGTCCAATGGCGACGAGGTACAGGTCGGCAAGTTCCGCCTGGTCTTCCTGACGGGCAACCAACCGGTGGGCGAATCCGGGTCATGACGGCGGCCGGCCTCCCCTGGAGTGGAGTAGCCAGCATCGGTTCCGTGCTCGGCCGGCTGAAATCCGAATTTCCGGATGTGTCGATCTCCAAGATCCGGTTCCTGGAATCGGAAGGTCTGGTCACTCCCCACCGCACTCCGTCCGGTTACCGCCAGTTCTCGGCCGCGGACGTGGAGCGTCTGCGTTACGTACTGGCCGCGCAGCGCGATCACTATCTGCCGCTGAAGGTCATCAAGGAGCACCTGGACGCGATCGACCGCGGCTTGGAGCCCGGTACCCCCAGCCCGCGGTTGCCGCGTTCGCTGGTGTCCGCCGAAGGGCCGAGCGCCCGGGATTTCGCGCCGGCGCCCGCGATTCGCATGGCCAGAGGAGAGCTGCTGGCCGAGTCGGGCCTGGAGCCGGCCGATCTGACCGAGCTGGAACAGTACGGGCTGCTCGCCGCCGGGCCGGGTGGGTACTTCGACGCGGACGCAGCACTGATCGCTACCACCGTGGCCGAATTGCTTGGCGCCGGCCTCGAGCCGCGACACCTGCGGCCGTTCCGGACCGCCGCCGAGCGCGAGTCGGCTCTCGTCGCCCAGCTGGTTTCTGCGCAGGCCCGACAGAAGGACCCGGACGCCAGGGAACGAGCCGGCGCCGCTGCGGCCGGCGTCGCCGCCACGGTGCTTCGCCTGCATGCCTTACTCGTCAAGGCCGGCCTCCGGCGTGAGCTCGGGCTGTAATTTCCATTGCCACCGGTACGGCTGCCCGCCGGGGCGTAGTGGCTGCCCGCTGGGTTCGTCGTCCGTGTAGCGTTCAAGCGTGGGTGAGCGCGCCGTGGTTCGAGTTCGAAAAGTCTTCAGTTGCAGATTCTTCAGCTCCGATTTCTCGGCCGTTCGGGTTACCTGGCGCGCATACCGAGGAACTCCTGAGAAAGGCACACCGAGATGATCGAGATGCGCATCGTCGGCGTCCACGTCGAGATGCCCAATTCGCAACCCATCCTGATGCTCACCGAGGTGGCCGGGCCACGGAGTCTGCCGATCATGATCGGATCCGTCGAGGCGACCGCCATTGCGATGCACCTGCAGGGCGTTCGGCCCGCGCGCCCGTTGACCCACGATCTGCTGGGCCAGGTCATCACCGCCCTCGGACGCAAGGTCGAACAGGTCCGAGTGGTCGATTTCCGTGAAGGCACCTATTTCGGCGAACTGGCCTTCGACGACGGCACCACCGTGTCGGCCCGGCCGTCCGATGCGGTCGCCCTGGCTGTTCGGGCCGGCATCCCGGTGTTCGTCGACGACGCCGTGCTCGCCGAGGCCGGCGTCGTGGTGCCGGAAGAGACAGATGACGCTGCAGACGATGCCCTCGACGAAGACGGCGAGCCGGAGGACGCCGAGGACGAGGTCGAGCGATTCCGCGAATTCCTGGACTCCGTCTCACCCGAGGACTTCGACAAGTCCTGAGTTCTGCTGGGGTTCCGCCCGGAGTGATCCGACCGGTGCGCTGGAGCCACCGGCGTTCGGGCTAACCCTGAAGTCGAGGTTGAGGACACGCCGCGACGAGCGTTGACCCGGGAGCTGCGCGGGCCTACCGTCAGTCGAGTCACGCGCTTGTGATTCGGTCAGGCCGCCATCGGCTTGACGAGGCTTCATGCAGTGAGGCTCGGACGAGACCGCTCCGCCGGAGCTGGATCACCAGGAAAGGTGGCGCAATGCCCGACAGCGAACAGGGCGCGCTCTTCCCGGACGAGTCCATCCCCGACGACTACGTCGGCTACCGCGGCACCACGGCCTGCCAGGCGGCGGGCATCACCTACCGCCAACTGGACTACTGGGCCCGGACGTCGCTCGTCGTTCCCACGGTGCGCGACGCCACCGGCTCCGGCACCCAGCGTCTGTATTCGTTCAAGGACATCCTGGTGCTGAAGGTCGTCAAGCGGCTGTTGGACACCGGGGTATCGCTGCAGAACATCCGGGTCGCGGTCGAGCACCTGCGTCGGCGCGGGATGGACGACCTGGCCGGCGTCACCCTCTTCTCGGACGGCGCGACAGTGTACGAATGCACCTCGCCGGAGGAGATCGTCGATCTGCTCCAGGGCGGGCAGGGCGTGTTCGGCATCGCCGTCGGCGGCACCATGCGCGAGGTGACCGGCACGTTGGCCGAGTTCCCGGCTGAACGCGTCGATGGCGATCGCGTCGTGCCGATCGCCCATGACGAGCTGGCCCGTCGTCGCCAGGCGCGCACCGCGGGCTGACGTCGCCGCGGCTCCCGTCGGCCGGCCACGCCTCGCGTCAGCCACTGCCGTCCCTGCTCACCGATTCGACCAGACTCGACGAGATGTCCCGCCCCACCCAGCCATCTCCCCGCCCCCCGGTGCCGTCGGCGCCGGGGGGTGTCTTTGTCTGCCCGGCCTCTTGTCTGCCCGGCCCCTTGTCTGCCCGGCCTCTTGTCTGGCCGGTCTCTTGTCCGCCCGGCGTCGCCGTGCGTCCGCCCGCCTTGGCTGCGCGGATCAACTAGCGCTGCGCGGAGGAACTCGACAACTCCCGCCCCAGTGGTCCCAATGCGAAGGAGTTGATCCGCGCGAGCGGAGTTGATCCGCGCGGCTCGGCCCGAACTAGTACGCAATGCTACTAATGAGGTAGCCTAACGATATGGGTACAAGCATTGCCGCAGTCGTCGGGGCCGGATCTGCTGAACTGGATCCGCGCGATGGCGCCAACCCGGGGCAGGTCTCCGGAGAAGAGATCGCGGCCCTCCGGGGTGCGGTGCTGATCCTGGCCCGCCGGCTGCGGCACCAGCAGGCCGGTGACGAGCTGTCGCCGTCGGAGTCGGCGGTGATGGGGCGCGTCGGCCGCGCCGGTCCGATGACGCCGGGGCAGCTCGCGAAGTCCGAGCATGTGCAACCACCGTCGATGACGCGCATCATCGAGCGGCTGGAAGCCCGTGGCTTCCTGCGGCGCGACCCCGATCCGGCCGACCGTCGTCAAGTGTTCGTCTCCCGAACCCCGGCCGGCGACGACTTCGTCGAGCGTTCGAGGGCGGTTCGGACCGCCTGGCTGGCCCAACAGCTGGGGAAGTTGACGCCGGAAGACCAGGCCGCGATTGCCGCCGCGGCATCGGCGCTGACCAGATTGGCCGAACTCGAGTGAGTCGTTCCATCACGGATCGACGTGACCTACCAGCAGCTGAGCGCGACGCCGGACCACGCGATTCCGGACCACGCAATACCGGACCGGGCGATACCAGACCAGGTGAAACCGAGGCGACGACCACGAGCACCACAGACACACGACCTTCAGACACACGACCGTCAGACGCTGTTGCACAGGCGGTGACACCACCACCCGCCAAGGTCAAGACCTTCGCCGCACTCAAGATTCGCAACTACCGCCTGTTCTTCTCCGGCCAGGTGGTGTCGAACACGGGCACCTGGATGCAGCGCATCGCCCAGGACTGGCTCGTCCTGCAGATCACCAACTCCCCGTTGGCCGTCGGCATCACCACCGCGCTGCAGTTCCTGCCCATGCTCTTGATGGGCCTCTGGGGCGGCCTGATCGCCGACCGCTACCCCAAGCGCCGACTGCTGCTGATCACCCAGACCAGCATGGGTGTGCTCGCCGCCGTGCTGGCGATCCTGACGCTGTCCGGCGTGGTCGAGGTCTGGATGGTGTACCTGATCGCCTTCGGACTTGGCCTGGCCACCGTGGTGGACAATCCGTCGCGGCAGACCTTCGTCAACGAGATGGTTCCGCACGACCTGGTCCGCAACGCGGTGAGCCTGAACTCGGGCAACTTCCAGCTGGCTCGCATGCTCGGCCCGGCGGTGGCCGGCATCGTCATCAGCCTGGTCGGTTCCGGCTGGGCCTTCGCCATCAACTCCGTCACCTACCTGGCCGTCATCACCGGCCTGCTGATGATGCGGACCTCGGAACTGCAGCCGCAGCCCCGGCCCAAGCGCGGCCCCGGTCAGATCCGGGAAGGCCTGCGCTACGTCCGGAGCCAGCCGCAGCTGCTCTGGCCCATCGTTCTGGTCTTCTTCATCGGCACCTTCGGCTACAACTTCGCGATCATCCTGTCCGCGTACACCAAGAACGTCTTCGACGCGGGCGCCGGCACCTACGGCCTGCTGAACACCGCGATGGCCGCGGGCTCCGTCGTGGGCGCCCTGTTGGCGGCGCGCCGGGCGACCGGACGGCTGTCTGTGCTGTTCGGTGCCGCCATCGGCTTCGGGGTGCTGCTGGTGCTGCTGGGCCTGACCACCTGGTTCTGGGCCTTCGTGGTGTTGTTGGTGGTCACCGGTCTGGTATCCGTCACCTTCAACACGCTGGGCAACACCACGGTGCAGCTGGCCTCCGACCCGGAGCTGCGCGGTCGGGTGATGAGCCTGTACATGCTCGTCTTCATGGGAGGGACGCCGCTCGGCTCGGTCCTCGTCGGGTGGGTGACCGACAAATGGGGGGCGCCGGCGGCCCTGGTGTTCTCGGGCATCGTCTGCGTGATTGCCGCCCTGGGAGCTGCCGTCCTGGCTGCTCGCAGCATCGGGGTATCGGTGAAAGTGAACCTGCACAAGGGTGCCCAACGCCACGTTCGCCTGGTTCAGCACACCAGCTGACCAGCCCATCCCGCTGGTACCGTTGTCCTGGTCGATGACCCCTCGCGGGAGAGTCCGGATCTTTGCCCAGTTGCCGGACGCCGAAGGAGCAAATCTCCCCGCCAAACTCTCAGGCCAACGAACCGCGAGGGAAAGACACCTCTGGAAAGTGGGACAGCGTCTCCGGGATCCGGTGCCGCCGACCTCGCCGACGGGGCAAGGAGCTCAGCCGTGACGGCCGGGCTGCGAAGCTCTCAGGTACCGATGACAGAGGGGGAGGGCGCGCGCGTTCCCCGGACTCGTGTCCGGCTCCGGATGCCGCGCTGCTTCTGTTGTACTCACGTCATCGGCACGCCGGCCCATGGTCCGGCGGGAAACGACAGGTCAGATGAGCCCGAACGAGCACCAGGTTGTCCACACCCAGGCCGCGCACTACAGCCACGCCTCCCATTCGCCGCTCGATCCGGAGAACTTCGCCGACCGACACATCGGTGTCGATGTGCCGGGCCTGGCCGCCATGCTCGAAGCACTCGACCAGCACAGCCTGGATGCACTCGAGCACGCCGTCGTGCCGAAGGCCATCCGCTTCGGGCGGCCACTCGACCTGCCGACTCCGGCGACCGAGACCCAGACGCTCACCGAGCTTCGTGGCTTTGCCGCGAAGAACCGGCAGATGGTGCAGATGATCGGGATGGGCTATCACGACACCCTGACACCGGGCGTGATCAAGCGGAACGTGCTGGAGAGTCCGGCCTGGTACACCGCCTACACGCCCTACCAGCCCGAGATCTCGCAGGGCCGGCTCGAGGCGCTGCTCAACTTCCAGACCGCGGTCGCCGACCTGACCGGCCTGGACATCGCCAACGCGTCCATGCTCGACGAGTCCACGGCGGCCGCCGAAGCCATGACGTTGATGCGCCGTACCGCCAAGTCCAAGTCGAACCGTTTCGTCGTCGACGCCGACACGCTGCCGCAGACCATCGCGGTGATTCGGACCAGGGCCGAGCCGCTGGGCATCGAGGTGCTCGTCACCGACCTGTACGGCACCGACGGCACTGAACACGCAGACGGCGGGCTGCCGATCGGTGACTTCTTCGGTCTGCTGCTGTCCTACCCGGGCGCATCCGGTGCGGTCCGGGACCAGCAGGCGTTGATCGCCGAGGCGCACAGTCGCGAGGCGAAGGTGACGGTCGCCGCCGACCTGCTTGCGCTGACCCTGCTGCGTTCGCCGGGTGAGATCGGCGCGGACGTGGCGGTCGGCAGCTCCCAGCGCCTCGGTGTCCCGCTGGGCTTCGGCGGCCCACACGCCGGCTACATGGCCGTACGCACGGAATTACAGCGACAGCTGCCGGGGCGCCTCGTCGGTGTCTCCCACGACGCCGCCGGCAACCCCGCCTACCGGCTCGCGCTGCAGACCAGGGAGCAGCACATCCGCCGGGAGAAGGCGACGTCCAACATCTGCACCGCACAGGTGCTGCTGGCCGTCATCGCCTCCATGTACGTGGTCTACCACGGCCCGGAGGGCCTGCGCCGGATCGCCCAGAAGGTGCACAGCCAGGCTCGGGGACTGGCCGCGGCGCTGGCCGAGGCCGGGATCCTCGTCGAACACGCCGACTTCTTCGATACCGTCCGCGCCCTGGTGCCGGGCCGCGCCGCCGACATCGTCGCTGCGGCGCGAGACCGCGGGATCAACCTGTGGCAGGACGGCGACGACGCCGTGCAGATCAGCATTTCGGAAGCGACCAGTGCGGCGCATCTGCACGATGTGCTCGCGGCCTTCGGCGCGCAGCCGGAACTGGGACCCGTCACCGTGGGCATCACCGGGCCGCTGGCCCGGACGTCCGTCGTCCTCACCCACCCGGTCTTCCACGCGCACCGCAGCGAGACCGCAATGCTGCGCTACCTGCGGCGGCTTTCCGACATGGACCTGGCCCTGGACCGCAGCATGATCCCGCTGGGCTCCTGCACCATGAAGCTCAATGCCACCACCGAGATGGAAGCGGTCACCTGGCCGGAGTTCGCCGGTCTGCACCCGTACGCGCCGGTCGAGGACGCCGCCGGGATGCTCGAGCTGATCGAGCAGTTGGAGCGCTGGCTGGTCGAGATCACCGGCTACGCAGCGGTTTCGCTGCAGCCGAACGCAGGTTCACAGGGCGAGCTGGCCGGGCTGTTGGCCATCCGGGCCTACCACCGGTCCCGCGGCGACGACCACCGCACCATCTGCCTGATCCCGGCGTCGGCACACGGCACGAACGCCGCCTCCGCGGTGATGGCCGGCATGAAGGTCGTGGTCGTCGGCACCGACGAGGGCGGGAACGTCGACATGACCGACCTGGCTGCGAAGGTGGACCAGCACAGGGACGACCTCGCCGCGATCATGGTCACCTACCCGTCCACCCACGGCGTCTTCGAGGACACCATCACCGAGTTGGCGGCATTGGTGCATGCCGCCGGCGGGCAGGTCTACGTCGACGGAGCCAACCTGAACGCCCTGGTCGGGCTGGCCCGACCGGGTGAGTTCGGTGGCGACGTGTCGCACCTGAACCTGCACAAGACCTTCTGCATCCCGCACGGCGGCGGCGGGCCCGGTGTCGGTCCGGTGGCCGTAGCCGCGCACCTGGCCCCGTTCTTGCCGAGTCACCCGCTCGGCCTCGACGAGCTGGGTACCTTCGGTTCGGTCGGCGCGATCTCCGGCGCACCATGGGGTTCGGCCTCGATCCTCCCGATCTCCTGGGCCTACATCCGGATGATGGGCGCCGAGGGACTCCGGCGGGCGACCCTGACCGCCATCGCCTCCGCCAACTACATCGCCCGGCGGCTGGACGAGCACTTCCCGGTGCTCTACACCGACGCCGGCGGTTTCGTCGCCCACGAGTGCATCCTGGACCTACGGCCGATCACGGCGGCCACCGGCGTGACCGTCGACGACGTGGCAAAGCGCTTGGCGGACTACGGTTTTCACGCTCCGACGATGTCGTTCCCGGTGGCGGGCACGCTGATGGTCGAGCCGACCGAGAGTGAAGACCTGGGCGAGATCAACCGGTTCTGCGACGCGATGATCGCGATCAAGGGCGAGATCGACCAGGTGGGCGCCGGCGTCTGGCCGGTGACGGACAACCCACTGCGCGGCGCGCCGCACACGGCCGAGTCGCTGGTCGGGGACTGGGACCACCCCTACACCCGGGCGCAGGCGGTCTTCCCGGACGGTGTGGTCGCGGCGAGGAAGTACTTCCCACCGGTGGCCAGGATCGATGGTGCCTTCGGCGATCGCAACCTGGTCTGCTCCTGCCCCCCGGTGTCCGAATACGTCTGAGTTCGTCTCTCGCGTTTCGGGCGGAATCGATGCAGAGTGATCTAGGTCACGCTCGGCGCTAACATCGCTAAATGAGGGGTCGATGGCCCGGTGCGGTACTGCTCGTACTGGCGATGACCGCTGTCATCGCCGGCCACGGGTTGTTCCGGGCGCCCGCAGCCGGTTCACCGGTGGCGCTGACCCTGCCGCCCACCCCTCGGGTTGGCGATTGCGTGCTCTACCTGCCTGATCCGGCGGGCGACACGACTGGTGACAGCAGGTACCGCAATGTCGCCTTCGGTCCATGCAGCGGCGTCGTCGCCGGCGAGATCGCATCCGTAAGGCCGGGCCCTGCTGCGTTCGGCGACCCGTCGATTGGCGCGCTGATGGGCACGGCTGGGGCCTGCTGGGCGAGTGCATCGCGGTATGTCGGCTTGACCGCCACCGGCCGGGTGACGATGGTGCCGGCCGACCTGCATGATGGGATCGACTGGAGCCCCGAACTGCAGGTGCGCGGCCAAGCGGTTGGAGCTGACCTGCTGCAACGGGCTGCGGGTCGCGATTGGGCCGCCTGCGTCGTACGACCCCAGGACCTGGATGTCTACCTCGGTTCAGTGCGGGGAGCCCTGGTCAGCGGCACCGCGCCGGCGGAATACGGGAACTGCTCGCCCAGCACCGACAGCATTGTCGAGGCATCCGTCGACTGCTCTCACCCGCATCCGGTGGAACGCATCGGCTGGGCCGCCATTCCGTTCGGTTCGGTCAGCCCGGCCCAGATCGCGCAGTCCTGCCGCGACTTTGCCCGACAGATGTTCAGAACGGCCGACCCCACCTACTCCGGCCTGCTCGACATCGTGGTCGACAGTGGGGATGTGAGCACGTGCTCGGCGGCCGTTCGTGGAAGTGCGCGGCTCGACGGGTCCCTCATCGGGCTCGGGAACCAGCCGCTGCCACTGGCTGACTAGGGGTCAGCCCGGCGCCGACAGGCTGTTCAGCGTGGGCTGGAGATCGGCGAGACTGTTCAACGGGGTGTACGTCCCGCCGCCGGCCTTTGTGATCTCGGTCATCGCGTCACTGCTCACGTCCTGCGACAGCCCGATCACGTCCAGGGCCACGTTCTTGTTCTGGGCCGCCAGCGCACTGATGTTGGCCACCAGCGTTGCCCTCGACAGGCCAGGGGTGGTGTCCGGGCCGTCGGTGATGACGATCAGCCGGTTGGGTCGTCCCGCCACCGCCGAGTTGACGGCGGAGGTGTAGGCCGCCTGGATGGCGGCGTAGGTCCAGCTGTCCCCAGCTGGTGTCAGGGCCTTGACCGCGGAGGTGATGGCCGCCGACCTGGTGGCGCCGTTGACCTGGTCGGTCAACGCACCGGTCGGTACCAGCTGCGCGTATCCGGACGGGCCATCCTCGGTGGAGAACGACCAGGCGCCGAACCAGTTCGTCGGGGCCTGTGCCAGGTCGCCGTAGACGGCATTCTGCATCCAGGTGATCCGCTGCTGACCGTCCTCGACGGTGTCCATCGACCCGGAGGTATCCAGTAACAGGGTGATGACCGGGCCCGGCGGTACCGGCTTCGTGGTGGTCGGCTTCGGGGTGGGCTTGGTGGTCGGCTTCGGCGGGGTCGGTTTGGCGGGTGCGGTCTTTGGCGGGGTGGTCGTGGGCCGGGTCGCGGTTGATGTCGGCGGGGTGGTGGTGGCCACGGTGGGCGGGATCGTGGTCGGTGCAATCGTCGCGGGCGGGGCCGTGGTCGACACTGCCGTCCCGGGTGCGGTGGTCAACGCTGAGGCCCATGCTGCGTTGATGGCCTGGCGGACCGCGACGGGGGCGTCGGGCAGCGGCGTGACGGGCGTGGCCAGGTCGACACCCGTCGCCGAGGGTGGCGGCGAGGTGGTGCGGAGGTCGTTCGCGGTGAAGATGGCAATGCCCTGCGGGTCACCCAGGAACGCGTCGAAGGCGGCAGCGGCGTCGGACATCGCGTCGGTCACCCAGGGTGCGCTGAGCGGTGCGGCCACCACCTCATCACCGACCGTCGCTCCGGTGGGGTAGAGCGCGGTCAGGCCGGGCGGGTGCGCGGCGTTGAACGCGGCCAGATCCGATTCGACGACCGGGACGGCGCTGAACCCCGCCGACCCCGCGGCCAGGTCGGTGAGTCCCGCCTGGGTGGTGGCCGGCTGGCTCGGGACGGCCCCCGCCAGCCGGTTCATCATCGGTGCCGCTGCCGTGACCGTTGCAGAGGTGATGGTGCTGGTGGACTGGGAGGCCGCGATCATCGATTGCAGCGCGTAGCTGGAGGCGCGATTGCTCTCCGGCCCGGGAATGCCGAGCACGAACCCGCCGGCAGCGCCCGAAGCCAGGCTGCCCCACGTCACACCAGCCCCCGACGTGCCCGACTTGACTGCGACCACAACGGGGGACGTGGCCAGATCGGTGTTGGTGTGACCGGCCGTCATTGCCGAGTTGCTGGCATCGAGGGCGGCCAGGTCGGCGGCGGAATCGACCACCCAGAGGCCAGGAGCCTGAGTCTTCTGGCCCTTCCAGCCGCCGGCCAGTGCCGCCTCGGCGGTGACGCCGGCCACCGTGTCCACCGTGACCGTCACGCAGGTCGACCTCGCCACCGGTGTCGTGGCATTGAAAGCAGTGGCGGCCTGGTTGACCGCTCGAGCGGCGCCGGGTGAGGCCACCACGGGTAACACCGTGCTACCCGAACAAGCCGCGCTCTTCTTGCTGCGATCGAGGATGACGAAGTAGGCAACAGCCAATCCGGCCAGAACAAGGGCGGCGACGACCACGATGATCGGCCAGGCGGCGACCCGCCTCCGGCGATCCTCGCTGACGTGCCGGCCCATCGAACCTCCCTGTTCCGGTGTTCATTCTGATGGGGCGCGGTGTGCATCGATCAGCCGGGTGCCGATCAAACCCGGTGCGATCAGCTGGTGAGCATTCGAAGGTCTTGGTGGGCATTTGAATGTCTTGGTGGGCAGTTGAATGTCACCTTGCGCGCGTTGATCATGACCGAGCGTCCCAACTCTAACCACGGGCAGGACGCGCAGCCCGTCAGAACGTTCCCGACCCGGGCGGGCGGCCTGGCGCCGGCGCTGCGCACGGCGGCCGCCCACACCGGCCTCACGATCAGGGTGTTGCCTGAGCCAGGTCGGGGATCATCCCGGAAAATACCCGATCAAGACGGTCGGAGGTGGAAGCTGAAAGCATCACCTGACACCATGGTGCAAGTAACGGTGGCCGGTCCGGCCGACCAGCGATGCAACACGCGAGAGGACTCCAGCGATGGCCAACCCATTTACCAAGGCCTGGAAGTACATGATGGCCCTGTTCTCGTCGAAGGTTGACGAGTACGCCGACCCCAAGGTGCAGATCCAGCAGGCGATCGAGGATGCTCAGCGCCAGCACGCCGAACTGTCCAAGCAGGCCGCAGCCGTCATCGGAAACCAGCGCCAGCTGGAGATGAAGCTGACCCGCCAGATGGGCGACGTGGAGCGACTGCAGTCCTCTGCCCGGCAGGCGCTGGTGCTCTCCGACGAGGCCAGGGCCAAGGGTGATGCGACCAAGGCTGCTCAGTACGAGCAGACGGCGCAGACCTTCGCCACCCAGCTGGTGGCCGGCGAGCAACAGATGGAAGACCTCAAGACCATGCACGACCAGGCCTTGAAGGCGGCCGAACAGGCCAAGCAGGCGGTGGAGAACAACGCGTCCGCCCTGCAGACGAAGCTGGCCGAGCGCACCAAGCTGCTGTCCCAGCTGGAGCAGGCCAAGATGCAGGAGCAGGTGTCCGCCTCGCTCAACTCGATGTCCTCGCTCGCCGCACCCGGCAATACGCCTTCGCTCGACGAGGTCAGGGACAAGATCGAGCGCCGGTACGCCAATGCGCTCGGCTCCGCGGAGCTCAGCCAGAACTCGGTGGAGGGCCGGATGCTGGAGGTGCAGAAGTCCACGCTGGACATGGCCGGCGCCTCCCGCCTCGACCAGCTCCGCGCGCAGCTGCACCCGGAACTCTCGGGTCAACAGGCCCGGGCGATCGACCAGTCGACCACGGCCGCACCGTCTCCGTCGATTGACATCAACAAGCAAGGCTGATGCGCGTCAACCCCACCGTCAAGGCTCTGCAGAATTCGGTTCTGAAGGGCGCTGCGGGTAAGCGTCCCGCCGAAGCCCTGTCCCGAGGTGTGGAGACCGCGGCGATGGTGAGCTCGTCGGCGGCCGAGTTCATGCGGGTCCGGCGGGACCCGGCCGAGGTGGCCATCCGCCGGCGCCGGGCGGCCGTCCGCCGGAGGAACATCTGGGGTGCCGGTGTGGTCGTCGGCGTGGCCGGTGGGGCCGCGTTGACGGTGGGCATCGTGCACGGCGGCGTGACGGCTTCGGCCATTTTCTCCCTGGTTCTGGTGACCGCGTTGGTCACCTGGTGCATCGTCGGCTTGGTGAAGGCCGCGGCCGACCTGCGGCGGCGAAACCGAGTGGTGGCCGCGCTGCCGCCGCCACAGCCCGCCCGTCGCCCGGTGGCGACGCCGATCCGGGCCGACATCGCCCGGCTGGACTCGTATTCGGACGGCTTGCGGCAACTCGTCTCGATGTTGCCGGCGGCTCTGCGGATGCGTTGAGTCTGCGACGCGATGTGATCGTCTCAGCGGACGGGGCGGAACTGCTGCTCCGTCGGCAGGCCCAGGAATACACCGGCGTCCGGAAGACCTCGGCGGGCGCTCCGGCCGGCGCCCGTCCCGGCCTGGACAGCACCGCTGCCGGCCTCGCCGAGCGCATTCGCACCGGGGTCGCCCAGTACGGCAGCCTGGTCGCGGCGGCGACCGAAACCATTGTGGCCACCGCACATCTGGACCGGACCCTGGTCGACCTTCGGGAGCCGACCGAGCGGCTGCAGGCGCTGGCCATGGGGATGCGCGAGATCGCCGAGCACGCGCGGCCGGGCGGCCCAACCGGCTGACCGGCATGGTCTGTCGTTGTGGTCGCCGGACGTCGTCGGCTGGGACGAGCCTGCCGGCCGGTCCCGCCGGTAGCATGGGATTTCATGCGCCTCACCGAATTCCGTGCCCTGATGACGGCCCATTTCGGGTCGCACCGGGCCTCAGCGGTGGCGGCCGACCACGTCTTCTCCGCGCTGGGTGGCCGCACCGTCGATCAGGCGCTGGCCAAGGGCGAGAACCCGAAGCGGGTGTGGGCCGTCGTCTGCGAGACCTTCGACGTACCAGCCGCTCTCCATCACGGACTGCCCGACTGATCGCACTGGTGTCCGCCTGGGTGGGTGTCGGCCCCGGCGCTCGCCGGCAGGCCCTCGCTGCCGCGACACGCCGACGCTTCTACTGGCATCTCGAACATCTGTACGTCTAAAGTTGTCCCCATACCTCTCGGTTGTCCACAATCCGCGATCGCCCTGGGGTGGCTGTCGGTGCATGGTTCTACCGTCGGTCAGGACAGCACAACAGACATGACGCCAGGCGGTGCAGGCCAGCCGGCGACCGAAGACACGAAAGGCACGGGGTGGGCCATGTCGGCACCGGATCGTGAAAAAGCACTCGGCATTGCACTGGCACAGATCGAGAAGCAGTTCGGCAAGGGATCCGTGATGCGCCTGGGCGACGAGGGTCGTGCCCCGGTCGAGGTCATCCCCACCGGCTCCATCGCGCTGGACGTGGCGCTGGGTATCGGTGGACTCCCACGCGGTCGCGTGGTGGAGATCTACGGCCCGGAATCCTCGGGCAAGACGACGGTGACGCTCCATGCGGTCGCCAGCGTGCAGGCCGCGGGTGGCATCGCGGCGTTCATCGACGCGGAGCACGCGCTGGATCCGGAGTATGCGAAGGCCCTCGGGGTCGACACCGATTCGCTGCTGGTGTCGCAGCCGGACACCGGCGAGCAGGCGCTGGAGATCGCCGACATGCTGATCCGGTCCGGCGCAATCGATCTGGTCGTCGTCGACTCCGTCGCAGCCCTGGTGCCCCGGGCCGAGATCGAGGGCGAGATGGGGGACAGCCACGTCGGGCTGCAGGCCAGGTTGATGTCGCAGGCGCTCCGCAAGATCGCCGGCGCGCTGAGCAACACCAACACGACCATGATCTTCATCAACCAGCTCCGCGAGAAGATCGGCGTGATGTTCGGTTCGCCGGAGACCACCACGGGTGGCAAGGCACTGAAGTTCTACGCGTCGGTCCGTCTCGACATCCGTCGCATCGAGGCGCTGAAGGACGGCACCGACATCGTCGGTAACCGGACCAGGGTCAAGGTCGTCAAGAACAAGATGGCCCCGCCGTTCAAGCAGGCCGAGTTCGACATCATCTACGGGCAGGGCATCTCCCGCGAGGGCTCGCTGATCGACGTCGGTGTGGAGCAGGGTCTGGTTCGCAAGGCCGGCGCTTGGTACACCTACGACGGCGAGCAGCTCGGTCAGGGCAAGGAGAACGCCAGGACCTTCCTGCGCGAGAACCCGGATGTCGGCAACGAGATCGAGAAGCGCATCAAGGAGAAGCTCGGAGTCGGTGCGCGCATCGACGATGACACCGTCGCGCCCGCGCCTGTCGACTTCTGACCGGGCCCGACCTGCCGTGACGCCCGATGGTCCACCTGCCGCTTTGTCGGACGGTGAGCCACGGGATGTCGCCCCGCTCGTTGGAGCAGACATCCGGAGGCACTAGATGGAAACGCAGGATCGTGACGCTCGCCTGGCCGCGCTGGCGCAGCAGATCGCAGCGGTAGAGGGCCGCGCCGCCGTATTGCCCGGTGGCGCGGACCTGGCACCGGCCGCGGCTCGGCCTTCGGCGGACAACCCCGAGGCTGGCTCGGGAACCGACGGTCCGGCTGCGCCAGGCGCCACGGCAGGGCGGGCACCGGGCCCACCGTCCGAGAAGGAGCAGACAGCCGCGGCCAAAGCCATCTGTCTGCGTTTGCTGGCCGTGGCCCCAAGGCCGCGAGCCGGGTTGGCCCAGGCCATGAAGCGCAAGGACGTTCCGGATCACATTGCCGAAGCGGTGCTGGACCGGCTGACCGAGGTCGGACTCATCGACGATATCGCCTACGCGCAGAGCTTCGTCAGGGTCAAACAGCGAGACCGGGCGCTGGGCCGGACCGCCCTGCGCAGCGAACTTCGCAAGCTCGGCGTGGACGAGGAAATCATGTCGGCGGCGGTCGACACGGTGGATGCGGGTGCCGAACGGGCCAGGGCGGCCGAGCTGGTGGGGAAGCGGCTGGACGCGGCGATGGAGGCCGGGCCGGTCGCCGCCAGACGTCGGCTGCTGGGGCTGCTCTCCCGGCGCGGGTATTCGTTCGAGATCGCGGTTCCGGTGGTGGACGAGGCGCTGGAGGGTTACTCGGTGACGGCTGACCGCTTGTCCTGACGGTCCGACGGATACCCCGCTACGGGCAGCCTTACAGCCGTAGCAGAGTGCCTTACTCGGAGCGGCCGACCACGCTCCGCTGAGGATTGTGTACGCCCTGTCAGCCGGTCGGCTTGACCCACCATGGGCACGTCTTTAACCTCAATGTCACAGGAGAATCACGAAGCGCGCGCTGCGTTCGGGTGCGTGATCGATAGCGGTGTTCTTTGCCGCATTTGCTCAGCTCAGCTGGGCCGAATGGGGCGATACCTCCATAGGGTCGTCCCGCAGATGGTCGGCGCCCCGTGGCGTGCGCCCGCGATACTCCCTCCGTCCACGGACGGCGACAACGAGGGAGGTGTCATGTCGAACGCCCTGATCGTTGTGCTCGCGCTGGTACTGGTTGCGGCCCTGGCCGCATTGATAGTGATACTTCGACGGCAAACCACAGCGCCGGCACTTGATGAGAACGCAATTCGCAGACTGTTGACCGAATCAATCGATGCTTCTGCCCAGCGGGAGACCCTTGGACAGCACGCAGTACCGACCGACCAGCGCACCGAGGCCGGCGTCACCGAGCTCCCCGCGCCTTCGCGAGAGGACCGGCTCGCCCTTGATCTGATCCGGCAGGAAACCGCAGCCGCAGCAGCAGAGATCCGCAAGGCGGCCGCGGATGCCGCAGATTCGGTGCGTGAGCGTTCGTTGAGTGATGCTGCCCGAATGCGGGCCGAGGCCAAGGCCGAAGCGGCCAAGACGCTCGAGGCGGCCAGATCCGAGGCGGCCGCTCTGCAGGCCGGGATCAAGGCCGAGCGGCAGCGCATGGCCCAGGAGGCGCTCGATGCCCTGGCCGCCGAGCGGACCGAGCTGGAGCAGTCTCAACTGCGGCTGCGGTCGTCCGCAACGACCCTCGCGGACGAGCAGCAGCTGCTCGCCGTCGAGCAGGAGCGGGTGCGTGCAGAGCGACAGGAGCTCGGCACGTCCAGATCTGCGGCGGATTCGCGGGAGAGCGACCTTCGGCGGCAAACGGCAGAGCTGGCCACCAAAGCCGCGGTGCTGGAGGAGCGCGCGCAAGACATCGATCAGCAGCTCGCCGTCCAGCAAGCGGAACTGACCCGCATCTCCGGGCTGACCATTCCGGCCGCGCGCGCCGAGCTGCTCGCATCGCAGGAGCAGGCGGTCCGACGCGACGCGGCCTTCATGATCAGGCGGGTGGAGAGCGAGGCCGAGGCAACGGCCAAGACCAGGGCCCGGGCGATCGTCGCCGAGGCGGTCCAGCGGGTCGCCTCCGACCAGACCGCCCAGACCGTCGTCTCGGTGGTTCACCTGCCGGCCGACGAGGTCAAGGGCCGGATCATCGGCCGCGAAGGCCGCAACATCCGGACCTTCGAGACGATCACCGGCGTCAACGTGATCATCGACGACACCCCGGAGGCGGTGCTGCTGTCCTGCTTCGATCCCGTCCGTCGTGAGGTCGGCCGGATCACGCTGCAGATGCTGATCGACGACGGTCGGATCCACCCGCACCGCATCGAGGAAGCCTTCGAACGGGCCGGCGATGAGGTCGACGCGCTGTGCCGCCGCGCAGCCGAGGACGCCATGCTGGACGTCGGCGTGACCGACCTTCATCCCGAGCTGGTCAACCTGGTCGGCCGGCTCAAGTACCGCACCTCGTACGGGCAGAACGTGCTGGGGCATCTGGTCGAGACATCGCACATCGCCCGGATCATGGCCGCCGAGATGGGCATCGACCCCGCGATCGTGGCTCGCGGGGCCTTCCTGCACGACATCGGCAAGGCGCTGACTCACGAGGCGCAGGGATCCCACGCCATCGTCGGGGCCGAACTGGCCCGAAAGTACGGCGAGTCGGAGGCAGTCGCGCACTGCATCGAGGCCCACCACGACGAGGTCCCACCCTCGACCGTGGAGGCGGTGCTCACCCAGGCCGCCGACTCGTGCTCGGGCGGCCGACCGGGCGCCCGGCGCGAGTCACTCGAGTCGTACGTGCAGCGGCTCGAGCGGATCGAGGCCATCGCCAGCGCCAAGAAGGGCGTGGAGAAGGTCTTCGCCATGCAGGCCGGCCGGGAGTTGCGGGTGATGGTCAAGCCGGACGTGGTCGACGATCTGGAGGCCCATGTCCTGGCCCGCGAGGTCGCCAAGCAGATCGAAGAGGAGCTGACCTATCCGGGCCAGGTCCGGGTCACCGTCATCCGCGAGTCGAGGGCCACCGAGATCGCCCGCTGACCCCTCCCGCCCCGCACCTCCGGCATGGATCAACTTCGCCGGCAGGGATGAAGTTGTTGATTTCTGTCCCACCGGTCACACCGTGGGCAACTTCATCCCTGCCGCGCCGGCGGCCCCGATGACGGGAGCGGCCGGCCCGACCGTGCCGCCCCCGCGAGTACGCAGCTTCCGCTCGAGCACCGACGCCGCCCAGGCCAGCGCGAGGTTCAGCAGGATGTAGATGACGGCGACCACGACGTAGGTCGGCAGCAGATTCTTGTAATAGCTGGCCGACGTGCTGGCCGCCCGCCGCAATTCGACGTAGCCGACGAGAATGCCGCCGAGGGCGGTGTCCTTCACGATGACCACCAGTTGGCTGATCACCGCCGGCAGCATCACGGTGATCGCCTGGGGCAGCAGGATCGAGGTCATCGTCTGGGTCTTCGACAGGCCGATGGCCTGGGCTGCCTCGGTCTGTCCCTTGGGGATCGAGGTGATTCCGGCCCGAACCACTTCGGCCAGAACGGCCCCGTTGTAGAGCACCAGACCGATCACGACTCCGGCCAGCGGGCTCGACGCCGAGAACAGGCTGAACCACAGCGTGAAGGCGAAGAGCATCAGGATCAGGACGGGCACGGACCGGAAGAACTCCACGATCACGCCGGCCGGCCACCGCACCCAGGCGTGGTCGGACAGTCGGGCCACACCAAGGGCAGCGCCGAGCGGCACCGCGATGATCACACTGATGGCGGCCGCCTTGAGCGTGTTCAGCAGACCGGGCAGCAGGTACGTCGTCCAGGTCTGGCTCTGGAGGAACGGCTTCCACTTGTCCCAGGCCAGCTGGCCCTTGTCGTTCAGCACCGAGAGCACCCACCAGATGCCGAGCAGCAGGAGCACGGCAAATACGATGGTCAGGATCAGGTTCAGCCGTTTGGCCTTCGGTCCCGGGTGGTCGTAGAGCACGGCGGTAGGGCTGTCGGCCATCAGCGCGGCCCCCTTGATGCGAACCGAATTCGGGCCGATCGACCGGCCGTCATCGCTTGACCGCCGATCGCTTGGCCAGCCGGCCCAGCAGCAACCCGAGCGGCAGCGTCAGCAACACGAAGCCCAGCGATATCACCAGGAAGATCGCGGTGAACTTGTCGGCCTCGTTCTCGATCAGCGTGTTCATCAGCAGGGCCGCCTCGGCCACCCCGATCGCCGAGGCCACCGTGGTGTTCTTGGTCAGCGCGATCAGCACACTGGCCAGTGGCGCGATCACCGCGCGGATGGCCTGCGGCATCACGATGATCCCCAGGACCTGGGTGAACCTCAGGCCGATCGCTCTGGCCGCCTCGGCCTGACCGGGTGGGACCGTGTTGATGCCCGACCGGATGGCTTCGCTGACGAACGTCGAGGTGTAGGCCACCAGACCCAGCACGGCGAGGCGGAAGTTCTGAGCGGTCAGGAAATCCTGTGGATTGACGCCGGCCTCTCTGGTGGCGAGCTTCAGGCCGAGCTGGGCGTACAACACCTGCGAGGTCATGATGATGATGACGGTCAGCGGAACATTGCGGACGATGTTCACGTAGGTGGTGGCGAACCCCCGCATCAGCGGCACCGGACAGACCCGCATGGCCGCGAGGATCACGCCGAAGACCAGCGATCCGATCGCGGCCCAGAAGGTGAGCTGGATCGTCACCCAGAACGCTGCCCAGATGTCGTACCTGGGGTTCGAAAGGAAATCAAAGTTCACGTTGCGCCCTCCCTCCGGCCGCGGCGGCCGCCTACTTGCATTGCGGTGACATATTGCGGCGACGTCCATGGCGGTGACATCTTGTGGCGCTGAGCTGCGGCTGCGCTATCCCTGAGCTGCCGAGCACCTCAGGCGGGCAGGACTGCGGTCCCCAGCCGGCACCACCGGCCGGGGACCGCACGGGTCAGCTGGTGGTCGGCGGAGCGGGAATCTTGTAGCCGGACGGTCCGACCGTCGACTCCAGGGCCTTCTTCCAGGACCCGTCGGCGATCATCTTGGCGATCGCCGCGTTGATGGCATTTTGGCCCGCAGTGTCGCCCTTCATCAGGCCGATGCCGTAGTTCTCGTCCGAGAAACCCTTGCCGACCAACTTGAACTCACCGGGTGACTGGGCCGCGAAACCGGCCAGGATGACGTCGTCGGTGGTGACCGCATCGACGGTCCCGGTCTTCAGGGCCTCGACGCATTCGGAGTAGGTGCCGAACTGCTGCAACGCGACGTCGCTGGCGTACTTGTCCTTGACCTTCTGGGCCGAGGTGGACCCGGTCACCGAGCAGAGGATCTTGCCCTTCATCGCCTCGGGTCCGGTGATGTCGGTGTTGTCCGCCTTGACCAGCAGGTCCTGATGAGCGACGAAGTACGGGCCGGCGAAGTTGACCTTCTCCTTGCGGGTGTCGGTGATGGAGTACGTCGCGACGATGTAGTCGACCTCACCGCGGCTGATCAGGCCCTCTCGTTCGGCGGACTTGGCCTCCTTGAACTCGATGGCGCTGGGGTCCACGCCCAGCGTCTTGGCGACGTTCTTCGCGACCTCGACGTCGAAGCCGCTGAACGAACCGTCCGGATTCTTCAGGGCCAGTCCCGGTTGGTCGAACTTGATGCCGACGACCAACTTGCCGTTCTTCGCGCTGGCCAGAACCTTGGACCCGGCGGCCGACGCGCTACCGGGGGCAACGGCGCTGCCGGCGGCCGAGGCGGGTGCCGAAGCCGGAGCGGAAGCAACCGCCGATGCCGCTGCCGAGGCGGTGGAGGCGGCCGGGGTGCTGGAGCTGCCGCAGGCGCTCGCAACGAGCGCAACGACGGCAGCGCCGGCGGCGAGTAGCCCCCAGCGCAGCCGCGTCCCGGCCGTGGAAACTGGCGATCTCATGGTGAAGGTCCCTTCGGGTACTTCCAAGGTGCCGGACGGTCCAGCACCCGTTTCTCGGGTCGGGCATCGTGCCTGCTCGGGTTGGTGCGAGGTCTGGTGTTCCTTACGAGGTCTCTGGTCGTGCCTGGTCTCTGGTCGTCGGTGAGGTGTTGCGCGGGGCCGATGGTCGGGTGACGAGCGGCTCTGAACTGACGCGTCCCGTCGTGGCTGAGGGGAAGGGGCGGGGTGTCGGCTCCCCGGCGCCGCGCCACGGCGATCTCAGTGGGTGAGGATTTTGGAGAGGAAGTCTTTGGCGCGCACCGTTTTCGGTGCATTGAAGAACTCGTCCGGCCCGGCGTCCTCGATGATCTCGCCGTCGGCCATGAACACCACGCGATCTGCGGCCTTGCGGGCGAAACCCATCTCGTGGGTGACCACCAGCATCGTCATGCCGTCCTTGGCCAGCGAGGTCATCACGTCGAGTACCTCGCCGACCATCTCGGGATCCAGTGCGCTGGTCGGCTCGTCGAACAGCATCACCTTGGGTCGCATCGCCAGCGCCCGGGCAATGGCGACCCGCTGCTGTTGACCGCCGGACAGTTGGGCGGGCAGTTTGTCCTTCTGTGAGACGATCCCGACCCGCTCCAGGAGCGACAGGCCGAGTTCGTCAGCCGCCTTCCGGCCCATCTTCCGGACCTTGATCGGGCCCAGGGTGACATTTTCCAAGATCGTCTTGTGGGCGAACAGATTGAAGGACTGGAACACCATGCCGACGTCGGCCCGCAGTTGGGCGAGCGCTTTACCTTCGGCAGGCAACGCGGTCCCGTCGATCGAAATGGTGCCCGAATCGACCGGTTCCAATCGATTGATGGTCCGGCACAGCGTCGATTTTCCGGACCCGGAAGGACCGATAACGACCATGACCTGCCCGGCGGGCACCTCCAGATTGATGTCCTTCAGGACGTGGAGATCTCCGAAGTACTTTTGTACGTCGCGCATCTGGACCATCGGGCGATGACCGCCAACCAGGCGGTCTGGTTCGGACGGCACGGTTCGGGATTCACGATCGCCTGTGGGCATTGGACCTCCTCGCTGGTCTTTCCGGCGGTGCTAGTGGTGCGCTCCCTCGGCAGGTTCCTCGACCTTCCCAGAAAGAAAGATAAATAGCGGTCCTTGTCCGCAATGGTAATCAAAGCTTTACTTGGTCCGCTCTTCGGGGGGGTCGAGAATGGGTGCAGCCCGTCTGAGCGGCCGGGATCGGCGGCGCGTCCACGTATCCTGAGCTGCGTGAGTCTTGCCGAAACTGTCCCTGTGAATCTCTCGTCCCTGATCGGGCCGGCTGGTCAACCGGCCGCAGCGCAAGGCGCAGGCCGCAGCTATCAGGTGCGCACCTACGGGTGCCAGATGAACGTGCACGACTCCGAACGGCTGTCCGGTCTGTTGGAACAGGCGGGCTATCGGCAGGCGGCAACGGACGAGGATGCCGACGTCGTCGTCTTCAACACCTGTGCCGTGCGGGAGAACGCGGACAACCGTCTTTACGGCAACCTCGGCATGCTGGCCCCGAAGAAGACAAGCAATCCAGGCATGCAGATCGCTGTCGGCGGTTGTCTGGCCCAGAAGGACCGCAGCGAGATCATCCGCCGGGCGCCCTGGGTCGACGTGGTGTTCGGCACCCACAACGTCGGGTCGCTGCCGACCTTGCTGGAACGAGCCCGACACAACGACGAAGCGCAGCTGGAGATCCTCGATTCGCTGGAGGTCTTCCCGTCCTCGCTCCCGGCCAAGCGGGACTCCGCTTCGGCAGCCTGGGTCTCGATCTCGGTGGGCTGCAACAACACCTGCACGTTCTGCATCGTCCCTGCCCTGCGCGGCAAGGAGGCCGATCGGCGCCCGGGCGACATCCTGGCCGAGGTCGGGATGCTGGCCGCCGAGGGCGTACTCGAGGTGACCCTGCTGGGGCAGAACGTGAATTCCTACGGAGCCGAGTTCGGCGATCGCGGCGCTTTCGCCGACCTGCTGCGCGCCTGCGGCGCCATCGACGGCATCGAACGGGTCCGGTTCACCTCGCCGCATCCGAAGGACTTCACCAGCGACGTCATCGCCGCGATGGCGGAGACCCCCAGCGTCTGCCACCAGTTGCACATGCCGCTGCAGTCCGGTTCCGACCGAATCCTGCGGTCGATGCGCCGCTCCTACCGCAGCGAGCGCTACCTGAGAATCCTCGACGAGGTCCGGGAGGCCATGCCCGACGCCGCGATCACCACGGACATCATCGTCGGGTTCCCGGGTGAGACCGAGGCGGACTTCCAGCAGACGCTGGACGTCGCCGGACGCTCGGGTTTCGCCACCGCCTACACGTTCCAGTACTCGCCGCGGCCCGGGACACCCGCTGCGACCATGCCGGACCAGGTTCCGCCGGAGGTCGTCACCGAGCGCTACCAGCGGCTCAAAGCAGTGGTCGACGAGTCCTCGCTGCAGGGCAACCGCGACCAGCTCGGGCGGACGGTCGAGGTGTTGGTGGCCGCGGGAGAGGGCCGGAAGGACAGCGCTACCCATCGATTGTCCGGTCGGGCGAGAGATGGCCGGCTCGTGCATTTCTCGCCGACCGGCACCGCCGTCGACCGCGCCGTCCGAGCCGGCGACGTAGTCACCACCGTGGTCACGGGCGCCGCGCCGCACCACCTGGTGGCCGACGGGGAGCTGCTGGGTCACCGTCGCACCGTGGCCGGGGACCGTCATGCGGACGGTCTGATGCCGCGCACGCCTGGTGTCGGCCTCGGCATGCCCAGCTTCGGCAAGGCTGAGCAGGCGTCCGTCCCCGCGGCGGTCGGATGTGCGACCTGCTGAGACGTTCGGGTGAAGCCGGCTTTCAGACCGGACGGAGCAAGAGGTCGGCCCGCCCCCGGGTGGCCATTACATAGGCGGCATTGCGTCCGTCGCTGCCCGTCGTCGCTCTGACCAGTGCCGCCTCCGGTGTCCGACCGAACGCGATGTGCCGGGACACCAGACGCTCCAGCCGCAGCTCCTCGGCGATGTCGAGGTACCAACTCTCGGTCAGCAGCGGAGCCACCCGATCCCACGGCGGCTGGTCCGCCAGCAGGTAGTTTCCCTCGGTGAGAATCACCTCGACGTCGGGGCCGATCGGAACCGCGCCTGCAATGGGCTCCTCGAGCGATCGGCGGAACTCGGGCGCGTAGACCACGCCGTTTCCCGCCAGATCCGCAGACATCAGCCGGTTCAGCAGGGCCACGTATCCGGCCGCGTCGAAGGTCTGCGGCGCACCCTTGATCTCGGCCATACCGGCTTCGTCCAGCACGCGCTGCGCCAGGTGATAGCCGTCCATCGGAACCAACGCGGTCCGGACGCGGTCCGGACCCTGATCGAGTTCTGCGAGGACGGCAGCGGACAACGTCGATTTGCCCGAACCGGGTGCGCCGATGATGCCGATCAACAGCCGAGTGCCGGTCCGGCGCAAACCGCGGATCCGCTCGGCGAGTAGCGCCGGATCGGCCGCGACGGTGGGCTGCCCGGGGCGGCCGGCCTCGGTCAGCGGGCCACCCGACCCCACCCCCGAAGGAACCGACGTCACTCGACGGCGCCCTGAGCGGCGGCCAACCATTCCTCCCACTGCACGGCCTGCGCTTCGGCTTCCTTCGCCTTGCGCTCGTTCCCGCCGGCCCTGGCCTTGGTGGCCTGCGCGCGGTAGGACTCCGCCCGGGAGCGGAACTGCTCGATTCGCGCGCTGGTCTCCGGGTCGGTGCGACGCCAGTGCGAATCCTCGGCCGAACGGATCCGGTCCTCGACGGCGCGTAACCGCGAGTCGAACTCCTTGATGCGTTCGCGGGGCACTTTGCCCGCGGCCTCCCATCGGTCCTGGATGGAGCGAAGTGCGGCCTTGGCGGAGTCCAGGCCGGCTGCGGGGTTGATCTTCTCCGCCTCCGCCAGCAGCGACTCCTTGACCGCCGCGTTGGTCTCGAACTCGTGATCCCGCTCGGAGAACGTCTTGTTGCGGTGCGAGAAGAATTTCTCCTGCGCCGCCCGGAAGCGGTCCCAGAGGGCGTCCTCGACGTCGCGCGGAGCCCTACCGGACGCCTTCCACTCCTCCATCAGGGTGCGGTAGTCGCCGGCGGTTTTCCCCCACTCGGTGGAGTCGGACAATGCTTCGGCCCGGGCGATCAGCGCCTCCTTGGCCTCCTTGGCCGCGCCGCGCTGCTTGTCCAGATCGGCGAAATGGGTGCCGCGATGCCGGGTGAAGGCGTCACGAGCCTTGGCGAATCGTTTCCACAGGGCGTCGTCGGTCTTCCGGTCGATGCCTTTGATCGTGCGCCACTCGTCGACGATCTCCTTCAAACGGTCGCCGGTTGCCTTCCACTGCTCCGACTCGGCCAACTGCTCCGCCTCGACGCACAGCGCTTCCTTCGCGGCCACCGCCGATGCCCGCGCGGCGGCTCTGGCCGTGGACGCACCGGCAATGGCGGCGTCGGCCGCGCCGATGACAATTTCCAGTCGAGCCGCGGCGGAGTCCAGATCGCCGATACCGGCCAGCGTCTCGACGCTTTCGCGCAACTCGATCGCGTGCGCCTTGGTGGCCTTGGGATCCCCCGATCCAGTCGCGAGACGCGTTTCCAGCAAAGCGATCTCGGTGGCGAAGTCGTCAAAACGCCGGGCGAAGTGAGCCAGGCCGGCCTCGTTGTCGCCGGCCTGCCAGTTGCCGACCGCCCGTTCGCCGGTCGGGCCGTAGACGTACACAACGCCGGCCTCGTCGATCCGACCCCACTTGTGCGGGTCGGTCGGCTCGACCGTTGGTTCGACGACGATTGCCGCCGCGGCCGAACCACCGGAACGGGACGGCCCGGAACGGCCGCCGGGCGCACCGCCGGGACGCCCGCCGGACGGGCGGCCCGGCCGGCCACCAGGGCCGCGGCCGGCGGACGGCTTCGGCGCAGGACTCGCCGGCTTTGGCGCCGGTGCTGCCGGGGTTTCCGGCGCGGGGGCTTGCGCAACCTCGGCGTCGGCGTTCGCACTGGCCTCGGTCGGTTCAACCTCGGTGGATTCAATCGGGGCGGGCTCGGGTGCGCCCGGCTGATCCACCTTCGATTCGGCGGGTGCGGCTTCGATCGGGTCGACTGCGGCCGGCGCAGCCTCGGTCTGATCGGTTGTGTCGGGTGCGGCCTCGGCAACTGCCGGCGCGGCATCACTGGCGTCGGTTGCCGCGGGATCTGCCGCTGTTGCGGCAGTGTTTGCTACGGGTTCGGCGGGGTCGGCCGCAGGTTCGGCGGGGCCGGCGGGGTCGGCCGCGAGTTCAGCGGGGTCGGCCGCCGGCTCGATGGGGTCGGCTGACGGTTCGGCAGGGCCAGGATCAGCTGGGACTGGTTCGGGAGCGACTGGTGCGACAGAGGCGGCCGGAGATTCCGCAGTGCCAGTAACGGCCGGTCCGTTCACATCCGTGCCAGCAGCAGGCGTAGTTGCCTCGTGGTCGGAATCAGCGGCGGCCTCGGCAGCGGTGGTGACCGATTCGGGCTGGGCGGCATCGGCGCTCTGGGCCGGTTCCGATGCCTGGCCCGGCGAGGCGGGTGAGATCTCCGGGAGGTCGGCATCGCCATGCTCTGTGCGCATGTCCTCGGTCATCGTTAGTGGCCTTTCTCCTGCTCGACTGGGGAGCATTGCTCCCGGCATCTCACGATGCCCCTGTTACCGCACTGGGGATCTCTTCTGATCCGCACACCCAGTGTGCCCGCTGCCACTAGTGCTCCACTAGTCCGCCGGCCCGACCGATCGACGACCCCGCTCTTCTGCGTGGCAGCTGGGCGGCGGTGAGCGGGTGGTGTTCCAGCGCGAAGGTTAGCCTGCAGCGGTGATCGTCGGAGCAGCCGTGTGCCCCGGGGCGCCCTTGTTGGTGCCGGGGGTAGCGCCCGGACTGGCCGCCACGGTGCCCGACCTGGTCCAGAGCTGTCGGCTGGCGGTAGCGCGGTTGGCCGGCGCCGACCGCATCATCCTGCTGACTTCCGGTCCACGGCTACGCGACCTCGGCGGCAGAGCCGGCCGTCCGACGATCGTCCATCCAGCCGGACTGGTGGTGACGTCCGCCGCCTTGACGGGCGGTGGTTGTGGCGCCGGGCAGGGTCCGGCGGCCGTCGATGTCGGGGTCGGCGTCATCGTTGGCGTGGCGCTGTTGTCCGACCCGCAGCTCACGGTCCCGATCACGGTGGTGGAGATGGGGGACCAGGAGATAACCGCGGCCGAACTTGCCGGCGCCATCGGCTCGTCGGCCGACCGGATCGGTCTGCTCATGATCGGGGAGGGTTCGGCCGCTCGCGGCGAGGACTCGCCGGCCGGTGACCTGGGCGAGGCAGCCGACCTGGACCGGCAACTCGCGAACGCCCTGGCCCGCGGCGACCCGGCCGCACTGGCGGCGGCCGTCCGGGCCTACCAGCGGACGGCTACCTCCCAGAGCGTCGCGCCCCGCCAGCACACAGCTGACTCGGCACAGTCCGCGCACGAGCCGGACTCCGGCGGTCGAGCAACACTGGCCGACCGGGTGATGTTCACCGCGGGACCGGCGTTCGCGGCGCTGGCTGCGCTGTGGGCGGCCCGTCCACCGCGGTCCGCGGACCTGCTCTATGACGCCGCCCCGTTCGGAGTCGGCTACCTGGTGGCCAGCTGGTCAGCCACCGATGCCGCAGCCCGATCGACGAACGCGGCGACCGACGGTGTCGCCGGGTGATGCAAGCCCCGCCGAGGTTGCTGGTGGTGGCCGGCCCGACCGGCACCGGGAAGTCCGATCTGGCGCTGGACCTGGCCGAACGACTGGACGGCGAGATCATCAACGCCGACTCCATGCAGCTCTATCGCGGGATGGACATCGGCACCGCGAAACTCCCGGTCGAGGATCGGCGCGGCATTCCGCACCATCTGCTCGACGTCCTGAACATCAGTGAACGGGCCAGCGTCGCGGCCTATCAGCAGCAGGCCAGGCAACTCGTGGACGACGTGCTGACCCGTGGACGGACCCCGTTGTTGGTGGGTGGATCCGGCCTGTACATCAGCTCCGTCATCGACAACATCGAGTTTCCCGGCACCGACCCGGCGGTGCGCTCCGTGATCGAGGCTGAGCTCGCGGCAGTCGGTCCCGCTGGGCTGTACGAACGTCTGAAGGCCGTGGATCCTGTTGCGGCGGCGGCCATCGAGCCGGCCAACGGCCGCCGCCTGGTCAGGGCGCTCGAAGTGATGGCCGTGACCGGTCGACCGTTCTCCGCGACCATGCCCATCCCCGGACCGCCCCGGTTCGGGGCGTTACTGGTCTGCCTCGACCGCGACACGGAGGTCCTCGACGGTCGACTCGAGCAGCGGGTGAGCCGCATGGTCGAGGCCGGATTCCTCGAAGAGGTTCGACGTCTGGAGGCGATCGGCCTGCGTGCCGGGGTGACCGCATCACGAGCTTTGGGCTATCCGCAGATGCTCGCCGTGCTGGACGGCTCGACCGACTTGACCACGGCCACGACCGAGACCGTCCGACTCACCCGCCGGTTCGTCCGGCGGCAGCGGTCCTGGTTCGGCCGGGACAAACGGATGGTCCGGCTCGACGCCGGTTCACCCGGCGTCGCCGATCAACTCGTCGCACTGGTCCATGCCCTCCCTGCGGGCTGATCAACGGTCAGGACTCCCACGTACGCTGGGTGACATGGCTGCAGGTGGAGTGCCCTTTCTGAAAGGTCACGGGACGGAGAACGACTTCATCCTGCTGCCCGATCTGCCGGGCACCCTCGAGGTCACCGCCGCTCAGGTCAGAGCGCTCTGCGACCGACGCGCCGGCTTGGGCGCCGACGGGGTGATCCGGGTTGCGCCAGAACCGGCCGGTAGCGGCTTCGTCATGGACTATCGGAACGCCGATGGCTCGTTCGCCGAGATGTGCGGCAATGGGGCCCGGCTGTTCGCCCGCTATCTCGTCGACTCCGGCTGGGAGCGACCGGGGACTTTCACCTTCGCCACCCGCGGTGGTGCCCGGACCGCGAGGCTGGACGCGTTCGGCGACGTGAGCATCGGGATGGGGCCAGCGGTCGTCGGAGTCGAGTCGAAGGCCGAGCTGGCCGGTTCGTGGTTCAACGGCACCGGGCTGTTCAACGGCAGAGCGGTCGACGTGGGCAACCCCCACCTGGTGTGCTTGCTGGACAGTGCCGCCGACTTGGCCGACCTCGACCTGACCAGGGCGCCCCGATTCGACGGGGCTGTCTTCCCGGACGGGGTGAACGTCGAATTCGTGGTTCCGCTCGGGCCCGACCGGATACGGATGCGGGTGTACGAAAGAGGCGTCGGCGAAACCCGGTCGTGCGGGACCGGGACCGTCGCCGCGGCGGCGGCGTTCCGCGCCGCGACCGGCAGCGCGCTCGAAACGGTGGCGGTCGAAGTTCCGGGGGGATGTGTGACGGTGAGTCTGGGAGCCGAAGACGCCATCCTGACCGGCCCGGCGGTCATCGTCGCCGCCGGCACCATCGACCAGGACTTCTGGGACTCGCACCGCTGAGCGACGTCAGCTCAGGCGGGCGTGGGATCGTCGTGATCGGGCAGCCGCTTCATCTCCCACAGCGACCTGGAGAGCACCGGCACCACGGCCAGACAGCCGATGGTTGCGGCAATCCACAGGGTGGGGAGCACGCCGAGGTGAGTGGCGAGCACGCCGCCGAACAGCGCGCCGAGCGGAATCGTGCCCCAGACGAGAAATCTTGCTGACGCGTTCATCCGGCCCAGCAGCTCGGGCGGGCACAGGCGCTGTCGAAAGCTGACCGTCGCGATGTTGTAGGCCACCATGGCCGCCGTCATCGCCACACCACCGATCACCAGGGTGCCGACCGCAGGCAGTACGGACGCCAGTGGGTTGGCGAACGTCAGCAGCGCCATGACACTCGCGGTGACGATGATCGACGGGCCTTCGCCAATCTTGCGGGCCACCGCGGTTGCCACCAGGGCGCCGGCCAACCCGCCCACCGCGGCCGCCGAGTCCACGACTCCGATGGTGAAGACGGACAGGTGCAGATTTCGCAGCATGTAGAGCACCCCGAGCGCCGCGCCGGCGCTGCCCGCGAAATTACCGATCGCGGTGCAGGCGATCAGGCGGCGCAGCAGCGGGTGATGGAAGACGAACCTGAGTCCCTCGGCGATCTCGGTCCGCATCGGCTCGCGGGATGCCGCGGTCGGCGCCACCTCGCGGTGCCGGATCCGGCGCAGGAACACAGCCGACACCAGGTACCCGGCGGTGTTGGCCGAAAGAACCACCGCCGGACCGATCACGCGCAGCAGCAACCCCCCGATGGCCGGCCCGGCCGACTGCGAAACCGATTGACTGGCTTGGAGTTTCGCGTTTCCCTCGACGACTTGGTCGGACGGGACGAGCAGTGGCAGGTACGACTGGTACGCGACATCGAAGAAGACGGTGAGCATCCCCACCAGCGTTGCCACCACCATGACCTGCGGCAGGCTGAGCACGTCGAACCACCAGGCCAGCGGCAGAGTCAGCAGCAACCCGGCCCGGAACAGGTCGGCCGTCATCATCACCCGTCGCTTGCTGCGCCGGTCGACGATGGCACCCGCCGGCAGTGCGATCAACAAGAAGCCGATGCCGGACAAGGTGGCCAGCAGACCCATCTGGAACGGAGTGGCGTCCAGGGCGGTCACCGCGAGATACGGCACGGCCAGTGACCCGAGCGCAGCGCCCAACTGGCTGCCCGTGTCCCCGATCCACAGCTGTACGAAGTCGTGGTGGTGGATCAGGCTCGGCGCACGCGCGGTTGCGGTGGTCGGCGATTGCAACGGCTCGATGGGCGTCGGTACTCCGGCGAACGATGCGGTCGGTCCGCCGGCGACCCGCCGAGGGGGGTCCTCCGGGATCGGTGGGGGAGGAGTCGATCCAGCCGCTGACACCAGGCGAGTGTCAAACACCCATTGAGTTCTGTCAATCGGACCCAGCGGATTGTCCGTTTCATGGCTACCGTGGTGACATGACAGCCGAGTCCGTGCCGGTGCCGCCTTCACCGCGTTCATGGTCCCGGCGGTCGGCGACCGATGCCGAGCGCCGAGCCCTGGCCAGCGTGCTCCGGCTCCGCATCCTTCGACTTTGTTTGTACGAGTCGCTGACGAACAAGGAGCTGGCCGACCGGCTGGGCCGGGATCCGGCCAGCGTCCTGCACCACGTCCGCACCCTGCTGCAGCACGACTTTCTGCGCGCAGAAGACCCTCGGCCGGGTCCCCGCGGATCGACAGAGGTGCCGTATCGGGCCACCGGGAAATCCTGGATGCTCGACTTCGGCACCCCGGAGGAGCAGGCGCAGCTCCCGGATGACCACTCGCCCGAGTTGCCGGACGAAGCTACGCTCACCGAGTCCGGACTCGGTGAACTTCTGCTCCGCACCTTTCTCGAAGAAGTGGCGCAGGTGCCCCGCGCCGCGGTGTTGACCACGCGGCTCGGGCTGCAGCTGACGGCCGAGCATCTTGCGGAATTCGACCAGCGGTTGCGCGCGTTGTTGGACGAGTTCGTGGCCCGCGGGCCGGACAGTGGCGGCGACCGATGGTCGGTCTTCGTCGCGCTCCATCCGGAAGCATCGTCAGGCTCGGTTGCCCAGCCCTGAGCCCCGTCGTCGGCGGCGACCTGTACGAGCTGGGCCCGCCGGTAGCACTGCTGACGGGCCTACAGGTGGGGCGGCGTCATACCGGTCGTCGTCATACCGGTCGGTGGCAGAGCAGTCGCACGTCTGGGGCGGGAATGTCTGCCCTGGATGAAACTCGCTAGCACATCACCCGGCCGATGAGGCACCCTGGACTGCATATGACGAAACATGACGATTTCCTGGCCCGATCCAGCTTCGACAGCGATCCCGATGTCGACACCGGTGGCGAGCGGGACCTCGCGGACAGAGCCGCGCTGCGTCGCGTCGGTAGCCTGTCCACCCAACTCACCGATATCACCGAGGTCGAGTACCGCGAACTGCAGCTCGAGCAGGTGGTACTGGTGGGCGTCTGGTCCACCGGCACCGCCGAGGATGCCGAAGCGTCGATGACCGAACTGGCCAGGCTCGCCGAGACCGCCGGCTCGGTGGTGCTGGATGCACTCTCCCAGCGCCGTCGCAATCCGGACGCAGGTACCTACATCGGGTCCGGCAAGGTCAAGGAGCTGGCCGAGGTCGTGCAGCTGACCGGCGCCGACACGGTGATCTGCGACGGCGAGCTCTCCCCGGGTCAGTTGCGCAATCTCGAGGAACAGCTGAACGTCAAGGTGGTCGACCGGACCGCCTTGATCCTGGACATCTTCGCGCAGCATGCGAAGTCCAGGGAAGGCAAGGCCCAGGTCGAACTGGCCCAGCTCAACTACTTCCTGCCGCGACTCCGCGGCTGGGGTGTCGCGCTGTCCCGTCAGCGCGGCGGTCGGGTCGCCTCCGGTGCCGGCATCGGGTCGCGTGGTCCCGGTGAGACCAAGCTCGAGATCGATCGCCGCCGGATCCACCGCCGCATCTCGCAACTGAAGGTCGATCTGGCTGCAATGCGGAAGGTGCGGGACACCAAGCGCTCGCAGCGACAGGCCAACGCAGTGCCGGCCGTGGCCATCGCCGGGTACACCAATGCCGGCAAGTCGTCGCTTCTCAATGCCCTCACCGAGGCAGGAGTGCTGGTGGACGATTCGCTGTTCGCCACCCTCGACCCGACGACGAGGAAGACGACCACCACCGATGGCCGGGTGTTCACGCTGACCGACACGGTCGGATTCGTCCGTCATCTGCCCCACCAGCTGGTGGAGTCGTTCCGGTCGACCCTGGAGGAGATCGCCGACGCGGACCTCGTGGTCCATGTCATCGATGGGTCGGACGCGCATCCCGAGGATCAGGTCGTCGCCGTACGCGAGGTGCTGACGGAGATCGATGCTGCGCAGGTTCCGGAGATCATGGTGGTCAACAAGATCGACGCAGCTGACGAGATCACCCTCGGGCGGCTGCGTCACCTCTTGCCCAGCGCCATCTTCGTGTCGGCCGCGACCGGGGAGGGCATCGCCCACCTTCGAGAGGTCATCGCACAGGGACTGCCGGATCCGGCCATGCGGATCGAGGTGCTGGTGCCGTTCACCCACGGAGGTCTGGTCTCCCGAGTGCATGCCGAGGGCACCGTGCTGACCGAGGAGCACACCGCCGACGGCACCCTGATCCAGGCCAAGGTCTATCCGGCGCTGGCCGGTCTCCTTCAGGACTACCGGGTGCCGGCTACCTCGCTCTGAGCTGTCGCGACCCGGCGGGCGCCGTCCGTCGCGGTGTCTTTTGCGCGAGGTTTCAGCGTGCGGGCCGGCCGTTTCCGCTCGGAGGGCTGGACCCGGGGTGGCGGCGCGGTATCGTGGAAATCTGAGAAGTGGTGTCAGCGACCCGTCGGACTATGGGTCGGCGGCGAATCAGTGTTGACAAGTCGTTGATGAAAAGATCTTGGAGGTCGGACAATGGGTGCTATTCAGCCGTGGCACATCATCTTGATTGTGGTCGTTTTCCTGCTGTTGTTCGGAGGCAAGAAGCTTCCGGACGCGGCTCGCGGACTCGGACGATCACTGCGCATTCTCAAGTCGGAGGTCGGGGCTATGCACGACGACGACGCGAAGCCGAAGGACGGTGTCTCGGAGACCGAGGCCACCGCCGCGGTGCCGACTGCCCCATCGCAGATCGCGCCGGCGCCCATCAACCAGGCCCCGATCGCTGGTCCTGCGGTGCAGGTCCCGGGCGCAGCGCCTGTCGCGGCTCCAACGGTTGCACCCGTGGCCAACGCTCAGCCGGCGCCGGTCGTGGTGCCGGTTTCGGTCCCTGCTCCGGTGATCAACGTCCCGATGAACGGGCAGCCTCACTGATCACCCATCGGGCGTCTTCGGCGTCCGACTGAGTGCGGGTAGGACCAGCTCCAGCAGCGCGACAGAGCCACTAGCACAACAGACGCCACTCGTACGACAGGCCACTGTGTACGACAGACGCCACCAGTACGACGAAGGGGCCCTTCCGGATGGAAGGGCCCCTTCGTGGTCGCTGTGCCCGAGCATCGGGCGCTTGACCTGGTCGAGCGTTCAGACCTTGCGTAGCACCGTAACGACGCGGCCCAGGATGACAGCGTCATCACCGGGAATCGGGTCGTAGGCCGCGTTGTGCGGCATCAGCCAGAGGTGGCCGTCCTTGCGCTTGTAGGTCTTCACAGTCGCCTCGCCATCAATCATGGCCGCGACGATGTCGCCGTTCTCCGCCACCTGCTGTTGACGGACCACCACCCAGTCGCCATCTGTGATGGCCGCGTCGACCATCGAATCGCCGACGACCTTGAGCAGGAACAGGGTGCCTTCGCCGACCAGGTCGCGGGGCAGTGGGAAGAAATCCTCGATGGCCTGCTCAGCCAGGATCGGCCCGCCCGCGGCGATCCGGCCCACGACGGGCACGTACGCCGGAGTGGGGTGTCCGGCGTTGTCGTCGGCCATCTCGTCCGCGGACCGAACGTCGACGGCGCGCGGCCGATTCGGATCCTTGCGCAGCAGTCCCTTGCGCTGCAGCACCCCGAGTTGGTGCGCGACCGAGGACGGCGACTTGAGGCCGACTGCCTCACCGATCTCCCGCACGCTGGGCGGGTAGCCGCGGCGCTGGACCGAGTCCCGGATCACCTCCAGCACCTTGCGCTGCCGCACCGTCAGGGTCCGGCCGTCGTCCACCTCGGGGAACTCGGTGACCGTGTCGTTGGACGTGTCGTCGGAACCGGACGGGTTCTCGATCTCTCCGGCACCATCCGCCAGAGCTGCCTCGAGGTCCTGGCCGGCGTCGCTGCCTGCTGGTGTTCTTCGTGTCGCCACGTTCGATGCCTTTCTGTTGGCCGCCATCGGCCGCACTGATCGGTGTTCGGAGGTTTCCGTCTGCTGACGTTCGCCCGATTCGCCGAGCTCCCGTCGACCACAACCGTACGACCGCAGCGGTAACAATTCAAACATGCGTTCGACAAACACGCCGACAAATCTTCCCACTGTCGGTGTGCCGATGTACAACTAGGTCAAGCGTTCGATAGAACGCTCGTTCGAGGTTCAGGTAGTCGGATGGTCGATGCGACCGGGTGGCTCTCAGGCCGAGGACGCGGATGCGACCGGGGTGATCGGTCGCCGACGGGACAAGAAGGCAAGGCCATGACCATGCAGACTCTGACGAGGGAAGACCCGACTTGCGCGACGCTTCCCGGCGCCGTCCCCGCGGGCCGCGGTCGGTCGGGGGCGCCGTTGCCGGCTGACTGCCCGGCCCGGGCCGCCTTTGCCCCGGTGCGGGTCGCCGAAGCGTCGCCCGCTGCCGCAGCGGCCCCCCGGACCGAGGCCGGCCGTCGTGCCGCGCAGCGACGCCGGGCGCGGGTGGCCGCCGATCGGCGGCCGCCATCGGGCGTGCTGCCGTCGAGCACTCGCACCGCCGCCGTGGTGACCGCTGACCACGGCGACGAAGTCGACCGCCGCGAGTTCCGGGTCGGGCGCTGGACGCGGTTGGTGAGCACCCTGAGTGTGCTGGCGGCCGGCGCGATCCTCGGCGTCGTCCTGCTGTCCTCGGGTGGCTCGGAGGTGATCGGGCAGGTCACGGTCACGCCGGGTGACACGCTGTGGTCGATCGCGCAGCAGGCTGACCCCGGAGCCGACACCAGAGCGGTGGTCGACCGGATCAAGGATCTGAACGGACTCGGTAGCGACGCGATCACGGCCGGCGCAGTGCTGCAGGTGCCCACGGCCGGGCATTGATCCCATCTCGCTGGCCTCGGGCTGCCGCTGTGGTCGGCCCCCTCGGGCAGTCGATAAAGAATTCGCGACACGCCGTGCGCTGCTTGCGCGAAACTGATCCGCGGATCTACCGTCTACCCCTACATCTAGTAGTTACAAGGATGTAAGATATCCACAGGTTGGGTTACCTTGCAGGCCCTGTTATCCACAGGTTTGCTGAGTTACCCACCGTTGGTCCACAGATCTTGTGCACATTCGGCCCCAACCGGGGCGCTGTATGTGACTGCGTGCGGCTCTGCTGGCCATCGTGACCTGACCGAACTAAGTCTTGACCGTCGACGGAAGTGGGGGAGGTGGGCCGACATGCGTTGTCCGTTCTGTCGTCACCCTGATTCCCGGGTGATCGACTCCAGGGAAGTCGAAGACGGCCAGGCCATCCGTCGTCGCCGGTCGTGCCCCGAATGCTCCCGGCGTTTCACGACGGTGGAGGAGGCTGTCCTCGCCGTGGTCAAGCGCAGTGGCGTCACCGAGCCGTTCAGTCGGGCGAAGGTGATCGTCGGTGTGCGCCGGGCGTGCCAGGGTAGGCCGGTCGACGAAGACGCACTCGCCCTGCTGGCCCAGCAGGTAGAGGAGACGATCAGGGCCACCGGCGCCGCGGAGGTGCCGAGCCAAGAGGTCGGCCTGGCCATTCTCGGCCCGCTGAGCGCGCTGGACGAGGTGGCCTACCTCCGATTCGCGTCCGTTTACCGGTCCTTCGAGTCCGCAGCGGACTTCGCCGCCGAGATCGAACGGCTCAAGCTCGACCGCCTCGAATCGGACTTGGCCGCGCCGAGCGGCTGACCTATCGACCGACCTTGCGTCACCGGGCGACCGTCGCAGCTCGCCGAACAGACCTCCAGCATCAGCTTCGCCATCTCGCCACGCCAGCTCCAACACCAACGCCCGCTCAGGGAAGGGAACGCTCCATGACCGAGACCCTCGGTACTTCATCCGGATCCGCAACCAACGGCACTCAGGCCGGCACCACCTCGAAGGGTCGGCGCCCCAAGACTGACGGTGCCAACGGATTGCGGCTGGAGCGTCTCTACACGACGGCCGGCGTTCACCCGTATGACGAAGTGACCTGGGAGCGTCGCGATGTCGTGCTCACCAACTGGCGCGACGGCACCGTCAACTTCGAGCAGCGCGGCGTCGAGTTCCCGTCTACCTGGTCGATCAACGCCACCAACATCGTGACCAGCAAGTACTTCCGCGGAGCGGTGGGCACGCCGCAGCGCGAGTCCAGCCTGAAGCAGATCATCGACAGAGTGGTCACCGCGTACACGAACTCCGGGCGCGAGAACAGCTACTTCGCCACGCCGCAGGACGAAGAGATCTTCGCCCACGAGCTCACCTGGATGCTGCTGCACCAGGTCTTCGCCTTCAACTCGCCGGTCTGGTTCAATGTCGGAACGTCTTCGCCGCAACAGGTTTCGGCCTGCTTCATCCTGGCCGTCGACGACACCATGGACGCCATCCTGAACTGGTACCGGGAAGAGGGGCTGATCTTCAAGGGCGGCTCCGGTGCCGGTCTGAACCTGTCCCGGATCCGTTCGTCCAAGGAACTGCTGTCCTCCGGCGGGACCGCGTCCGGTCCCGTGTCGTTCATGCGCGGCGCCGATGCGTCCGCCGGCACCATCAAGTCCGGTGGCGCCACCCGCCGCGCGGCCAAGATGGTCGTGCTGGACGTCGACCACCCGGACATCGTCGAATTCGTCGAGACCAAGGTCAAGGAAGAGCGCAAGATCCGCGCCCTGCGGGACGCCGGCTTCGACATGGACCTCGGCGGCGAGGACATCGTCTCCGTCCAGTACCAGAACGCGAACAACTCGGTCCGGGTCTCGGACGAGTTCATGCGGGCCGTCGAATCCGGTTCCGACTTCGGGCTGCGCGCCCGGCAGACCGGCGAGGTGATCGAGACCGTCGATGCCCGCGAGCTCTTCACCAAGATCAACACGGCGGCGTGGGCCTGCGCCGATCCCGGTATCCAGTACGACGACATCATCAACGACTGGCACACCTGCCCGGAGTCCGGCCGGATCAATGCCTCCAACCCGTGCTCGGAGTACATGCACCTGGACAACTCCTCGTGCAACCTGGCCTCGCTGAACCTGATGAAGTTCCTGTCCGACGACGGTGTTTTCGACGCGGCCACCTTCGCCAAGGCGGTGGAGTTCGTCATCACCGCGATGGACATCTCCATCTGCTTCGCCGACTTCCCGACGCAGCCGATCGCCGAGACCACCCGGGCCTTCCGGCAGCTGGGCATCGGCTACGCCAACCTGGGCGCGCTGCTGATGGCCACCGGCCATGCGTACGACTCCGAGGGTGGCCGGTCACTGGCGGCCGCCATCTCCTCGCTGATGAACGGCACCGCCTACAAGCGCAGCGCCGAGCTGGCCGCGATCGTCGGTCCCGTACGACGGCTACGCCCGCAACGCCGACGCCCACAAGCGGGTCATCCGCAAGCACGCCGCCGCCAATGACCAGATCCGGACCTACGGCGGGAACGACGCCACCACCCTGAAGCTGGCCACCTCGGTCTGGGCCGAGACCATCAGCACCGGCGAGCGCAACGGCTACCGCAACGCGCAGGCCTCGGTGCTCGCCCCGACCGGCACCATCGGCCTGATGATGGACTGCGACACCACCGGCATCGAGCCCGACCTGGCCCTGGTCAAGTTCAAGAAGCTGGTCGGCGGCGGCTCCATGCAGATCGTCAACCAGACGGTGCCGCGGGCGCTCGCGTCCCTGGGCTACCAGGCCGAGCAGGTCGAGGCCATCGTCGAGTTCATCGCCCAGCACGGCCACGTGGTCGGCGCCCCCGGGCTGAAGAACGTGCACTACTCGGTCTTCGACTGCGCCATGGGCGAACGCTCCATCGCCCCGATGGGTCACGTCCGGATGATGGCCGCCGTGCAGCCGTTCATCTCGGGCGCCATCTCCAAGACGGTCAACATGCCGGAGGACGCCTCGGTCGACGACGTCGCCGAGATCTATTTGCAGGGCTGGAAGATGGGCCTCAAGGCGCTCGCCATCTACCGCGACAACTGCAAGGTCGGGCAGCCGCTGTCGGCTTCCAGCAAGAACAAGGACGCTTCGGACAGTGCAGCCAAGAACGGCGATGAGGTCGCACAGGCCGCCCCGGCGTCGCACACCCCGGTGCGTCGTCGCCTGCCGAAGAAGCGTCCGTCGCAGACGGTCTCGTTCACGGTCGGTGGCGCCGAGGGTTACCTGACCACCGGCTCCTATCCCGACGACGGTCTGGGTGAGGTCTTCATCAAGCTCGGCAAGCAGGGTTCGACCCTGGCCGGCGTGATGGATGCCTTCTCCATCGCGGTGTCTGTCGGTCTGCAGTACGGGATTCCGCTGGAGTCCTACGTCGCCAAGTTCACCAACCTGCGCTTCGAGCCCGCCGGCATGACCGACGATCCCGACGTCAGGATCGCCACCTCGGTGATGGACTACCTCTTCCGTCGCATCGCGCTGGACTACCTGCCCGTCGATGCCCGGGCCGAGTTGGGCATCTTCTCCGCGGAGGAGCGCACTGCCCAGGTCTCCCAGTCCTACGGCTCCTTCGACACGGATGATTCAGCCGACGTGGCCGACGCCGTCCAGGAAATGCGGTCCTCGGTCGATTCCACCCCGGTGGTCCGGCCCGCTGTCGAGACCGGCTCGGCGCAAGCCGACCTCGCCGGCCGCAAGGCGGGCTCGTCGACGGAGTTGCTCGAGATGGTGATCGGCAAGTCGGCCGACGCTCCGCTGTGCTTCACCTGCGGCACCAAGATGCGTCCCTCAGGCGCGTGCTACGTCTGCGAGGGGTGCGGTTCCACCTCTGGCTGCAGCTGATCCGAAGGTTCGACCCGACCGCCCGGCCCCCGAATGCAGAGGGCCGGGCGGTTCGGTATCTCCGGCCGGCGCCATCAACATTGCGAGATGGCAACGGCCGGGCGGAATGGTAAAGGTCTGCCCTTGTCGGTTGATATGTTCCCGCCATCCACCAGATTCCGGGGGTGGCGGTCCGAAAGGTTCCAGTGGCAGGCAACAAGAAGGCTCCGATCATCGCCGCCGTGTTGGCCGGAGTGGTGCTGATTGTCGGCATCCGCTACGTCACCACCCGATCCAGCGATCCGGTGGCCGACCCCGGGCCCAGTTCGAGCCTGCCCGGCAGTGCCACGACCGCGCCGCCGACCAGGGCCGGCTGCACGACGGTCAACGTCGCCGCCTCCAGTGAGAAGGCTGCGCTGATGGGCACCATCGCCAAGTCCTACTCCGCGTCCGGCCGGACGGTGAGTGGTGCTTGCTACGACGTCGTGGTGACCTCCGTCGCCTCGGGCACCGGCGAGGCGAACCTGGCTGCTGGTTGGGATGCGGCCGCGAACGGACCGGCGCCGGACGTCTGGACCCCGGCCGCCTCCACCTGGGTAACCCTGCTGCGCAGTGATCTGGTTGCCAAGGACAAGCCCAACATCCTCCCGGACGAGTCGAAGTCGGTTACCTCGACACCCCTGGTGTTGGCCATGCCCAAGCCCATGGCGCAGGCGCTCGGCTGGCCTACCGCCAAGCTCGGTTGGTCCGACGTCCTGGGCCTGGTCCAGGCCAAGGACGGCTGGGCCTCCAAGGGTCACAAGGAGTGGGGCAAGTTCACCCTGGGCAAGACCAACCCCAACGTCTCGACGTCGGGACTGGCCGCCACCGTCGGCGCCCTGGTGGCGGCGACCGGCAAGTCCTCGGACCTGACCGCTGCGGACCTGAAGAACCCCAAGGTGCGCAGCTACGTCGCCGCGGTCGAGAACTCGGTCGTGCACTACGGCGACACGACGCTCACCTATCTATCCAACCTGCAGCGGGCCGACGACGCCGGCGGAGCGATGAACTACCTCTCGGCGGTGGCCGTCGAAGAGAAGTCCGTATTGGACTACGACGCCGGTAACCCCAGCGGCGACCCGGCCACCCTGGGCAAACACGCCCCGCCGAAGGTGCCCCTGGTGGCCGTCTACCCCAAGGAGGGCACGCTCTACAGCGACAGTCCGTACGTCGTGCTCGAGGCGCCGTGGTCGACGCCGGCCAAGCAGGCCGGCGCCGCTGACTTCCTGGCCTATCTGACTGCCCCCGCCCAGCAGAAGATCTTCACGGATGCGAACTTCCGCACCTTCGACCACCAGCCGGGCACCTCGATCAACGGCAGCCAGTCGGTCCTGCCCAACGGGGTCACGATCGCCCTCAACCCGCCCGGATCCGCCGTCCTGTCCGGGGTTCGCGCGCTGTGGTCCGAGCTGCGCAAACGGGCCAGGGTGCTGATCCTGCTGGATGTCTCCGGGTCGATGGGTTCCGACGCCGGCTCCAGTGGTCAGAGCAAGCTCGACCTGGCCAAACAGGCCGCGTCCGCGGCTCTCGGCCAGCTGTCCGACACCGACCAGGTCGGCCTCTGGACGTTCACCACGGACATGGGCACGCCCGCGACGATCTACTCCGAGGACGTACCCATCGCGCCGTTGGCCAAGGACCGCACGGAACTGACCTCCGCCCTCCAGAACCTGACCCCGAAGAACGGCACACCGCTGTACGCGGCCACCAGGTTGGCCACCAAGTACATGAACGACTCGGCCGCCCCCGGGCTGATCAACGCCGTGGTCATGCTCACCGACGGCAAGAACGAATACGCCGACAACGACCTCGATGGCCTGGTCAAGACGCTGACCGACAGTTCGACCGAGAACGGGGTCCGGGTGTTCTCGATCGCCTACGGGGCGGATGCCGACCTGGCCACCCTGCAGCAGATTTCGCAGGCGTCCCGCGCCGCGGCTTACGATGCGCGCAAGCCGGAGACCATCACGGCGGTCTTCAGCAGTGTCCTGTCGAACTTCTGAGTTGTCCTCCGGGCTCGAATATCCGGCGGGGACGTGTGCGACGAACGGAGGCAATCGTGGCTGACTCCCGGATGCGTCGTGCGGCCCAGGCCCTCCGTGATCCGTGGAGTCTGGTGGCGGTGGGCGTCGGCGCCGGCGCGGCGTGGGCGCTGGCGCTGCCGATTGCCGGGGTCGCGGCCGTCGGTATCGGCATGCTCGGCGTGGCCGGTGTGGTCGGTGCGGTGTCCGGCAAGGACAAAGCCGACGACTCGCGGCCAGAACCCGATCTCCGCCCGGGAACGAAACAGTTTCAACTGGTCGCGACCCTGGAGTCCTATCTGGCCGATCTGACCCACTTGCAGGCCGGCCCACTCCCGTCGATCCTGTCGACCCAGGCGGCGGACGCAGTGTCCGCGGCGACCTCGGCCCGGACGGTGGCTCTCGAGGTGGCTGCTTCGATCGATGCGCTGGACGGGGCTCTGCACGAAGCCGCCCAAGTCGCCCGCAGGATGTCGACCGCCCAGAAAGTGGCGGCCCCGCTCGACCGGATGAAGAGCCGCCGGCAGGAGCTCCTGGCCAAACTCACCACGGCGGTCGACGGAGTCGGCGAGCTGTACACGAAGCTGCTGGAACTGATCACCACGCCCGAACTCACTTCCGACGGGGCCCTCGGTCACGGCCCCGACCCGGTGGCCGAGGTCAACGAATCCCTCGACGGCATCCGGGAAGCCTTTGCCGAACTGGACTCGGCAGCCCGCAAAGCCAACAACTCGCTGAACGCAACTGGACCCGGGTAGCCAGTCAGGGCGATTCCCGATGTGGTGGCGCCCCAGGTCGTGGCATGGTGGATGCAGGACCGGCCGATCAACGACGACAAATTCAACGAAACGAGGTCGAGATCATGCGCACCATCATGGGTTGGATCGATGGGATCGTCTCCAAGCTCGCACACCGCAAGGTGCGGCGGGATGAGGGCAACCCCCGTTGACGGACGAGACAACAGCCGACCGGACACCTGCGAATAAGGCAGCGACCGAGCAGACCACGAGAGATGCGGCGTCGAACCGGGCTCCTGGTTCGACGGCACGGACCCAGTCGGCCATCGGTGAGCTGTCCGACGGCTTCGTCCAACGGTTGGCCGAGATCAGCCCCATGACCGCGACGGCGTTGGGCATTCCCGGCCATGACGACCGCCTTGACGACCTGTCGCCGGATGGCTTGGCCAGGCTGAACGAGCTGGTGGAGAGCACGGTTGCGGCCCTCACCGCAGCCGCGTCCGAGGGCCCGCCCGACGACCTGGCCCGAGCGATCATCCTGGAGCGACTCGTGCTGGACGCCGACCGCTACCGCAGCGGCTGGGCGCACGCCAACCTGAACGTCATCGAATCACCACTGCAGCACGTGCGGATGATCTTCGATTTGATGCCGACGGACAGTGCCCTCGAGCAGACCACCTTCGCCGCCAGAATGCGTGCCGTCCCCGCTGCGTTGCACGGCTATCAGCAGAGCCTGTTGCACGCGGCCCGGCGTGGGCAGGTCGCCGCGCGGCGGCAGATCGACAAGTGTGCCGAGCAGTGCGCCACGTTCGCCGGCTCGCGCGAGGCGGACGGCTTTTTCAGCACGACGGTGAAGTCCTTCGGCACGGCCCAGTTGCCGAACGACCTGTCCGCCGCGGCCCTCGTGGCCGAAGCCGCATACGCCGATCTCGGCACGTTTCTCACGGACGAACTCCGGCCATTGGCGCCCATCGGCGACGCAGTGGGCGCCGAGCGCTATGCGCTGGCCTCCCGGGAGTTCCTGGGCGCCACAGTCGATCTGCAGGAAACCTACGAGTGGGGCTGGCAGGAGTTCCTGGCCATCGAGGCGGAGCTGCGCGAGGTCGCGGAGCGGGTTGCTCCCGGCCAGGGCGTCCAAGCTGCCGCCGCGGTGCTCGACGCCGACCCCAGCTACCTGGTGCACGGAGTGGCCGGACTCCAGGCCTGGATGCAGGGATTGTCCGATCGTGCCGTCGAGGAACTCGGCCGGTCGCACTTCGACATCCCGGAGCCGATCCGCGGCCTGGAGTGTCGGATCGCGCCGCCGGGCGGCGGTGTCGGTGCCTACTACACGCCACCCAGCGATGATTTCAGCCGGCCGGGCCGGATGTGGTGGTCGATCGAGGCCGGACGGACGGAGTTCACCACCTGGCGCGAAACGACGACCGTCTACCACGAAGGAGTGCCAGGCCATCATCTCCAGCTGGCCACCGCGGTCTTCCAGCGCGATCAGCTCAACGATTACCAGCGGCTGCTGGCCGGCACCTCGGGGCACGCGGAAGGCTGGGCGCTGTACGCGGAGCGTCTGGTTCGCGAACTCGGTTACCTGACCGACGACGGAGATCTGCTGGGCCTGCTCGACTCCCAGCTCTTCCGGGCGGCCAGAGTGGTGCTGGACATCGGCATGCATCTCGAGCTGGAGATCCCGGCCGGAACCGGGTTCCACGAGGGCGAGACCTGGACGCCGGAGCTGGGTCTGGAGTTTCTGCTGACTCGCACGCTGAGCGATCCGGCACACTGCCGCGATGAGATCGACCGTTATCTCGGCTGGCCGGGTCAGGCGCCGTCCTACAAGCTCGGCGAACAGGTGTGGCTCGAAGGGCGGGCCGCGGCGCGGGCTCGACACTCGAGCGCAAACGATGGACGGGCCGGCGGGTTCGACGACAAGGCATTCCATTCTGCGGCACTGAATCTGGGCGGCATGGGACTGGATCTGCTGGCCCAGGAACTGGCTCGGCTCTGACCGCGGGTTTCAGTCGCCCGGTTGGTGACCGGGGGCGTCGAGCGGGAGCGTTCGGCCGAGCACGCCGAAGGGCCGTGGATCGCCGGCGAACCGGTATTGCCGGAGTACGTCGACGAAGCCCATCCGCCGATAGAGCCGCCACGCCCGGTTCGTGCCTTCCGGCGTGGACAGCAGCACGGCGCCTTCACTGCGGTTCGTCAGCAGGGCGGTGAGCAGCGCCTCGCCGATTCCGGCGCCCTGGCTGTCGGGCCGGACGTGCAACTCGGTCAACTCGAGATAATTGGCCAGCCAGGGAGAGTCGGCTCGGCCGAGGCCTCGGGCCACTTCGGAGAACCACCACTGGCCCGGTCGGCCGGCGTAGCCGTAGGTCAGCCCCCGGATCCGGTCCTGGGCATCGACGGCGACGAACGCGGCGAACCCTGGCCGCTGGCTGTGCTCCTGCCAGAGGGCGGCCCTGGCGGTCGAGATGCCGTCCGGGTAACGCATGGCGGCTACGTAGACGGACACCAATTCCGGCAGCCGCGCGACGAAGGTCGCGGCGTCGAGATTCCGCAGGATCAGCTGATCCTGGGCCGGTGGGCTGTGGTCCGGAGTCGGCGGTCTGCTGGTCACCGGCGACGGCAGCAAAAGGTCGCGATATCCATGCCCCCATCCCACCACGACACCTGCGAACGGACGCTGCCCGGGCCAGCAACAGATTCGATTCCACGCGGATCTGGCGGACTGTCGGTGCTCGGAGCTAGAATCGAACAGTAGTTCGATCTGGCCGGAGTTGGCGGCCAAGACCGGCGTGTGCACTCGATGACCAGCAGGCCAACGAAGGAAATGGTGGATCGCAATGACAGCAGTACTGGCAACGCATGAGTGGGGCACCACAACGTCGAGTCCTGGTCTCGGGCGGGTGGCGGCGCGTGGGCCCGGCGACTGGCCGGCGCCGAGCGGGACCGCTCGCCGCCGGTCGGACGGCCAGGGCCGCTTGCCGATGGCGCCCGCCAAACGCCCGGTGTCGCAGGCCGCCCGGGATCTGCTGGCGGACGCCGGGCGCGGCCTCGGGCGGGCGATCAGGGCAGATCAGCCGACGGACCGGTACGCCGCGGCGCACCTCGCCGCGCTACGTGGGGCCGCCGCCGTGCTGGCCACCAAGGCCCGGCCGGGCCGTGCCCGGCAGGCGAGTGCCTGGGACCTGCTGGCCAAGCTCGCGCCCGAGTTCGCCGAGTGGGCCGCATTCTTCGCCGCGGGTTCCGCCAAGCGTCAGGCGGCCGAAGCCGGAATCACCAGATTCGTCTCTCCCCGAGAAGCCGACGACATGGTCCGGCAATGCGCAGCGTTCCTGGACCTGGTGGAGGCCGCCCTGTAGCTCGATCAGATCCGGCTCTTCTGCTTCGCCGAGCGCATCAGGCGTTCGAGCAGCGCATCGAACATGGACGCGATTTCCCGGGCGCCCGCGGTAGGCCAGCTGTGGATGGGGACGGCCGCGCCTTGGGCCTGCTGGATCGCGGCCCGGTCGGGCAGCGGCGGATTGAGCACCAGCGGGCCGAACAGGTCGCGCAGCTCGGCGAGTCGGTAGTCGTGTTCGGTGATGCGCGGTCGGACCCGGTTGACCACCACGCCGAGCGGTTGGAGGTGACGATGCGTCAGGCGCTCCTTCTGCACCGCCTCCAGCGCCCGTTGCACACCGGTCACCGCGTACAGCGATGGCTCGGTCACCAGCACGGCCCGGTCGGAGGCGACCAACGCGCTCCGGGTGAGCTGGCCGAGCGAGGGCGGGCAGTCGATGAGAACCAGATCCGGGGCTGGGTCGACCTTCGCGATGGCGGTGGTCAGCCGGGCCAGTTGCTTCGCTGTCGGGTCGGGATTGTTGTGCGCCTCGGTGTCCTCGCTCCCGGGCAACACCCGAAGCAGATCGCTCCACGGCGATTTGCGGAGCGCATCGTTGACTATCGATCGCCGGGGATTGTTCAAGACGTCGGCGACACTCGGGCCGGTTTCGTCGATCTCGACCGTGGTGGTGGCATTCATCTGTGGGTCGAGGTCGACCAGCACGGTGTTCAGGCCGGCGTGCACGGCCGCCGACACCAGGCCGAGCGTGACGGTCGTCTTTCCGACGCCGCCCTTCAAACTCAGTACCGCAGCCACCAGCATCGCCACACCGTACAGGCCGACCATGGCCAGTTCTGGTCAGCCGTGGGTCAGCCACGCCGGAGCAGACCCCGTTACGCTGCCCGCAGGAGTTCGAATCTCCTGTCCGCGTCCCCGGACCACATCTCACGTCAGGAGCGCACCGATGAACGCGGCTTCGCGCACCGTCCTACCGGACCCGGTCGGCGACGCCCTGGTCGAGTTGGCCGAGCGTGCCCCGGGAGCGGTCGTCATCGACGTCGGTGGCGGCAGCGGTACCAGAGCGGTGCCGTTGGCCCGGTTGGGCTGCACGGTCCTGGTGGTCGATTCTTCGATCGATGCGCTGGCGATTCTGCGTCGACGGGCGGCCGACGCCGGGGTGGGTGACCGCATCCGGGCCGTCCAGGCGGACGCCATGGCGTTATCGATCGCCGTGCCGGCGGGGCAGGCCGATCTGCTGTTGTGCCACCACCTGTTGGAGACCGTTGATGATCCGGCCGCCGTCGTGGCCGGATTGGCGGCGGCATTGAAGCCGGGCGGCATCGCATCCGTTCTGGTCGCCGGCCGGTTCGCGGCCGTGCTGGCCCAGGCGGTCGCCGGGAGGTTCGGCGACGCCGCAGCGATCCTGGCGGATCCCGATGGGCGGTTCGGTGCCGGCGACCCGTTACGTCGCAGATTCGATGTCGACGGTCTCGAGTCATTGCTCGACGACGGTGGCCTGACCGTCGAGTCGATCAGCGGCATCGGTGTGGTGTCCGGTCTCGTTCCCGGTGGCATTCGGCCCGGCGCCGCGCGACCGGCCGGGATCGCCGGCGACCCGGTTCGCTCCGCCGGCCACGCCCCCGAGCCGCGGCTGGCCGGGCTGGAGGCCGACCTGGCCAGGCACCGCCAACTGCGGGAGATCGCGACCGACCTGCACGCGGTGGCGCGGTTGGCGGTCGGCTGAGCAATGGGTCAGAGCGCGGACGGCCGTCGGTACGTCACCGCCGACCTCGACACCATCGACGACCGGCTGTGCACGATCCTGCACGTCGACATGGATGCATTCTTTGCCTCCGTCGAGCTGCGCCGCCGACCGGAGCTCCGGGGCCGCCCGATGATGGTGGCCGGCGACAGTGGTCGAGGTGTGGTGCTGTCCGCCACCTACGAGGCCCGGCGCAGCGGGGTGCGTTCCGCGATGCCCACCGGGCGGGCCAAGGCTCTGTGCCCCGGCATCATCGTCATCCAGCCGGACATGGCCGCGTATCGGCAGGCCTCGACCGACGTGATGGCCATCTTCGCCGACGTCACGCCACTGGTGGAGCCGCTCTCCGTCGACGAGGCCTTCCTCGATGTGTCCGGCGCTCGTCGGCTGGCGGGTCGCCCCGGCCTGATCGCGACCCGCCTGCGGGCCCGGCTGGCCGAGGAGCTGGGACTGACCGCGACGGTGGGCGGCGCGGCGACCAAGTTCATCGCCAAGCTGGCGTCCGGCCTGGCCAAGCCGGACGGGCTGCTGCTGGTCCCGCCGGCCGACGTCGTTGCGCTGCTCCATCCACTGCCCGTCCGGGCGCTCTGGGGAGTCGGGCCGAAGACGGCTCAGACCCTGGAGTCTCTCGGTCTGTCGACGGTGGGGGAGATCGCCGCGGTGGAACGAAACGCGTTGATCCGCAACCTGGGCAAGGCCGTCGGCGGGAAGCTGCACGACCTGGCCAATGGACTGGACGAGCGGTCGGTCGAGGTCGAATCGACGGATCAATCGATCGGCGCGGAGACCACCTTCGCTGCGGACACGGCCGACCGCGATTTCCTACGCCGCGAGCTGCTGGGTCTCGCCGAGCGGACCGCCCGCCGAGCCAGGGAGGGCGGTGCGCGGGGCCGGACGGTCGCCCTGAAGGTTCGCTTCGAAGACTTTGCGACAGTCACTCGCTCGGTCACCCTGGGTACGCCGACTGATCTGTCCGGCGTGATCCATGCCACCGCCGCCGGCCTGCTGGACAAACTGGGCCACGCGGGCGGACGGGTGCGGTTGCTCGGTGTCCGGCTCGAGGGACTGGTCCCGGCGGACCAGGTCAGCGAACAATTGGAGCTCGGTGCGGCCGACGACGGCCCGGGCTGGCGCGAAGCGGAGGGCGCGTTGGATCGCGTGTCGGCCCGCTTTGGATCGCTCGCAGTGCGTCGTGCGGCCCTTTTCGACGCCCCGAACCGTCGATCGGGGCCGATGATCACCATCAGGGGCGTCCTCACACAACAATCGAGTCCGATTCGACCCCAGATTCCCCCGCTCAGTAGAAGTACTCGCCGAGTGCTCGTATCCTTGAGACAGGTCGTCGTTTGACGTCCGTTTCAACATCGACCGACCAACGTTGGTCGGGTGCCGGAGGAGGACTCATGCCGCTCTCCGAGCACGAGCAGCGCATGCTCGACGAGATTGAACGCGCTCTGTACCAGGATGACCCGAAGTTCGCGACCAGCGTGAACGTCAGTCGCATCCGGCGGCGCCGGCCGATTCTGGCCGCCATCGCCTTTTTGGTAGGCCTCGTGCTATTGGTTGTCGGGGTGATCGCTACGCAGAGTGTGCTCACCCTAGGTGTCATCGTCAGCGTTCTGGGGTTCCTCGTCATGGTGGGCTCCGTTGGTCTGTTCGTCTTCGGGCAGCCGGGTGCGAGAGCCGCTGGTAAGCCCGCGGCCAGCGCGCCGGGAGCCAACAACACGCTGTCCGATCGGATGGAAGAACGCTTTCGCCGCCGGTTCGACGAGCAGGGCTGACCGACATCACGAGCCTCGCGGGGGTAACGCGGGGCGGCACAATCGAATAGTTTCACTGACCTGCACAATTGCCCGAGGCACGTTGTGCAGGATTGTTGTGTCTGGTGACGGTTCCACCGACCCTGCGCTACTGCCGCGGCACATCGGGCAGGTTTGCTGCTCCTGGCCCCGTCGGCGTCGACACGATGACTGCGATGTGAGTGCGTCGGCCCCTCCCGCCGGTCAGAATCACGACCCGAGCGGCCGTTGGTGGGCCGTCGCCCGGCGACAACTACCGCCCGCCGGCTCAGCCGCGTCACCCGTCCGCTCAGTGGCCTCGCCGTCGACCGCTCAGCTGGCCGGCTCGGCCCAACTCATCGGGCTTGTTGCGCACGGCTCATCGGCTCGTCGCGCCCCTGCTCGGCACCCGCGTGGCTCGTGGCCTGGTCAGCGGCCGCCGTGTCGGAGCGAGCGGGGAACAATCCGCTCGGTGAGCCGGACGCGGGCGTTCTCCCGCAGACCGGAGATGACGCTGATCACCCCGGCCGCCAGCTCCGCACCGCTGGGACCCGGTGGCGCCGGACGCTCGATGACCATCATCGCGGCACCGTTGACGGCGCCGGCGGATGAATCCGGTACGCGTCCGGCAGCCGAGCCGTCGCCATCCGGCAGTCCGTACCACTCACGCTCCGCGGCGACCACCACCTCCCGCAACCTGGTTCGATCATCCGGCTCCAGATGCGCCCGTCGGGCCAATCGATTGGCCGTCACCCGAGCCGACTCCGCAGCGTGCGGCAGGATGCCGTGATCGATCGCCGTGTCCTCGATCTCCGCCCACGCTGTCGCGGCCGATCCGGGTGCGCCCGCTCTGACCAGAGCCAACCGCCGCTTCCGCCGGCCCGTCCGAACCAGGGTCGGCAGCATCAACAGACCGAACAGCAGCGCGATGACCACTAACACCACGAGGACGACGCGAGTCCAGTTCGACGAGGAGGCGGCGCCCGACGCGATGTCGACCTGGGTAGCGACGACGCTGGACTTGGTTGCGCTGGAGGTCTCTTCCGGTGCAAGTTTGGCCCCGGCGCCGGTCAGCGGGGCGGCGGTGGTAGCGGACGTCGAGGTAGGGGCAGCACCCGCGCTGTCGGTGAATCCCTGCTCGCCGCCCTGGCCGCCGACCGCGGGCGTGGGATCGAACCGGACCCAGCCGTTGTCCTCGAACTTGACCTCTACCCAGGCGTGGGCGTCGTGGCTGGTTACCTCATAGCTGCCATCGGCCCGCTTGACGCCCTGGGTGAAGCCGACCACGACACGGCTCGGAATGTTCAACGAGCGCAGCATGACGGCCATCGCGGAGGCGTACTGCTCGCAGTAACCCTGTTTGTTGGTGAGGAAGTCGACCAGCGCGTCCCCACTGTTGCCCGGCTTCACATCCAGCGAATAGACGAAGCCGTTGGCGGGATCGGTGAACCATTCCTGCAACGCCCTGGACTTGTCGAAGGCTCCGGAAGCATCGGCCGTCACGGCCTGCGCGGTGTCCCGAACCGACTGGGCCAACGATCCGGTCTCCGTCAGGTCACCGCCGGACACCACCGAGTCGGCCTCGAGGTCGGCCGCCGTTGGCTTGTTCTCGTCGACGGAGAGCAGGTAGTTGCCCGGTTTGATCTTGTCGTCCCGGAAGACGGTGTCCAGGGTTGAGTCGAAGTTCCACGGGTCGCTCAGGCCGGTGATCGCCGACGTTCCGCTGAGCACGGGGAGGAACCGATCCTGGTAGTTCTGTGACTGCACGGTGATCCGCTTGTCCGTGACCGCGGGCGTGCTGCCGAGATTTCCGTTGATGCCCGTCACGTCGGCGTCCAGCGGACCGAGCGACCAGCCCTGGTTGTTGGTCCAGGTGGTCAGCGAGACCGTGCGGAAATAGTCGGGACCCGACAGCCCGGAGGCGGTCAGGATGTTCACCGGATCTGATCGGACCAGGCTGCCGCGCAAGGTGGTCAGCGGGGACAGGCCGATGGTGCTGCTGGTCCCGGTCGTGTGAGGTAGCCGGCCAGTGGTTCCGATGCCGGTTGCGGCGCCCGCGATGAGCAGCGAAGCAGCGGTAGCCAGGGCGATGATGGCGCCGCCGTTGACGGCCAGGCCGAGGCCCGCGCGCGTGCCGGACTGGCGGTCACGATGCCCGGTGACGGCCAACAGCACCGCATACAGGATGGCCGGGATGGCGAAGCTGTACCAGGGCAGCATGCTGCCGGCGATCGAGGCCGGTACCGAGTACAGACAGAGCAGCGGCAGCGCGACCAGCGCGGGGGACCGCGCTTCGGCCACCAGGAAGTCGGCGATGAAAGCGGCGCATCCGACGGCCAGAGCGATCAGGAAACTCAGTTCGGGCGTCGACGGCGCCGGGGCCGAGGTGCCCACTATCTGATCCCACGCTCCGGACAGCAGTGTGCCGGCCTCGCTGATGGCCGCGCCGTTGGGAAGCACCCCACCGATCCCGGACGAGGTGAACAGCGAGGTCAGCGCGATCACAAAGCCGGCCAGCTGCAGCAGGGCGGTGGCCGTCGTCGGCAGCCGGATCAACCGGCCGCCGACGCCCACCAGCCAGATCACCGTGACCACCTCGATCAACGGCAGGACCCAGGTATGACCGCTGATGGGCGTGCCCAGTGCCGTCGACCCGGCCAGGACCGCCGCGGCGGCCAGGAAGGTGGGGCCGATGTCGGTGGGAGTGTTGTCCCTCGTTTCAGCGGGCGGCAGGACGCCGCCACCGGTCTGGGACGTCCGGGCAGGGGGAGCCAGGGTGGGCGCGCTCATGCGCTTGGCCCGTCGCGCAAGCGCTCTTCGAGCATCGCTGCTCTCCGTGCTCGTACCTCGCTGCGATGCTCACTCATGCCAGCCTCCGCTCGGCGATGCGGGGGGCGCGGACCGAGGCTGCGGAGTACCCGTCGCCCGCGTTGCAGGCCCGTCGCCACGCGTCGGCGAGATCGTCCCCGGAACGGATCACCACCACCCGCCAATCGGCCGCGCGCAACGCACTGACCGTCGCCTTCGACCCTTCGCCGCCGCGGTGCGGGTCCCAGTCCTCCGTGGCCATGACCAGTGCGACCGCGTTCACGCCCCGTCGTCTGGTCACCGCCAGCAGCTGAGCGTCCGACGCACTCATCTCGCCGAGGATGGCCACTACCAGACCCGCACGGCCCAGGGTGATGGGCTTGAGCACGGCCCGGTGGTCCGGTTCGAGTACGGCCAGACCGGCCAGCACGTCGTCCGAGATGTCGTGACCCTCGGCGATCACGTCGCCCCGGTGCGACATCAGCTTGACCTGGTGATCGGAATCCAACAGGTGTAATGAGATGGACGCGGCGAGCACGACCGCGGTCTCCAAGCTGGACTCCGCACCTGCGCCTCGATGCGCGCCGGCCCGGTGGTCGAGCACGATGGTGGCCCCGCCATGTGACACCGGCTCCTCCAGCCGCACCATCAGGTCGTCGTGCCGCGCCGAGGCCCGCCAATGGATGGTTCGGATGTCGTCGCCGTTGCGATATTCGCGAACTCCGATATCCGGATCGCCGCCGACCGTGCCAACCACCGCCCGACCGGACGCGGCCGACCTGGCCCCCGAACTGCTGGGCATGCCCATCAGCGGGACCACATTGGGCACCACGAGAACTTCGGTGCGGGCGTCCAGATTGCGGTTGTCCTCCCACAGATCGAACGGGTCGCCGATCCGCAGATGTGGCGGCCCCAGCGAGAATCGTCCACGCCGGGTCGCCGTTATCGGGTAGATCACCCGGGCGGACTCGCCACTGCGGATCGGGGCGATGAGGTAGCGCATCCCGGTCGTCAGGCCGGGTACGGGTGCTTCCGAGATCTCCATCGACGGCGTTCTGGTCAACCCGGAGTTGGTGATCACCAGCACCGCCTGGCCCCGGGTACCGGGGCGGAGGCGCCCAGGGGTGACCTGATGGACGGCGCCGATCTGGATCCGCCGAAGCGCCGTGATCGCGACGGCGAACAACGGCAGCGCGACGGCAAATATCCCCACTCGTAACAGGTCTCGTTCGAAGAGCACCAATGCGCAGATCATTGCGGCGATGCCGCCGGCCACCAGGCAACGGCCTCGGGTGGTCAGTCCCCGCCCGACGCTGCGATCACGCGGATCACTGCGGGCTGTGCGGCTCGACGAGCGGTCAGACACGACCGCCTCGCGGCACCCGGATCCGCCCGAGCAAGACCGAGATGATCTCCTCCGCCGAGCGGTGCGCGGCGTGTGCCTCGACCGTCAGTAGTAGACGGTGGGCCAGCACTGGTGCGGCCAATCGCTGGATGTCATCGGGCACCACGTATCCGCGACCGTCCAGAGCGGCGGCCGCCTTTGCCGCCCTGGCCAGGTGCAACACGGCGCGCGGTGAACCGCCCAGGCGGATCTCGGGGATGGCTCTGGTGGAGCCGACGATCTCGACGATGTACTGCCGGAGTTCCTGCGCCAGGTGCACCGTGGCGACGGCATCGATCATGCGGGCCACCACGGCCGCATCGGTGACGGCAGCGAGCGTGTCCAGCGGATCCGAGTGATCCCGCCCGGCCAGCATGGCCACCTCGGTGGCAGCGTCGGGGTATCCGATCGAGGTGCGGGCCAGGAAGCGGTCGCGCTGCGCCTCCGGCAGCGGGTAGGTGCCCTCCATCTCGACCGGGTTCTGCGTCGCCAGCACCAGGAACGGACGGGCCAGTGCGTAGGTGGTGCCGTCCACCGTGACCTGACGCTCTTCCATGCACTCGAGCAGCGCCGACTGGGTCTTCGGGGAGGCGCGGTTGATCTCGTCGGCCACGATGATGTTGGCGAACACCGGGCCGGGACGGAACTCGAACTTGCCGGTCTGCCGGTCGTAGATGCTCACGCCGGTGACGTCGCTGGGCATCAGGTCCGGGGTGAACTGCACGCGCGAGACAGCGGCGCTGACCGACTTGGCGAGCGCCTTGGCCAGCGAGGTCTTGCCGGTACCGGGTACGTCCTCGATGAGCAGGTGGCCTTCGGTCAGCATGCAGATCACCGCGAGGCGGACCACCTCGGGCTTGCCCAGCAGAACGCGCGAGATGGCGCCGGCGATCTGGCGGCCGACCTGTGCGACCTCCGTCGGATCAGCGCGCTCGGCGTTGGGTCCGGAAGCGTTCGCGTGTGTTTCGGTCGCCGACTGGGCCGGGTAACCGGACGCGTTGAGGTCGACTTGCTGTGTCACTGGTGGGTCCTCCGTGGTCTCGCCGGGCCGGCGACGTGCGGTACTCCAGGACGGACCCTTTGTGGTGGCCGCCTTTGGTCTGTTCACAGTCTGCCAGCAGGTCCGACGGTACGGCGTCGGTCGGCCACGTCGCTGTGAAGTCAACCGCCACTGGATCCCGTCCGGCGGACCACCGGCGGGATCAAGAGTAGGAACGACAGCGACGGTCGGACGGTTCACCGGCCGCCAGGGCGCCCACCCCTCGGGACACCTGCCCCAGTCACCCACTCCGTTCAGTCACGAGGGCCCCCCACGCCCCGCCGCCGTCTCCACTGCGCCCCACCGCCGTCCCCACTGCGCCCCACCGCGGCTGCGGTCCCCACTGCGCCCCACCGCGGTCCCCACTGCGCCCCACCGACATGCCGGAATCGGTTCGTCCGACCCGTGGGCCTGGCGCGATGAAGCACGTTCCTGCCGTCGCGCCACCCGTTGGCGCCGGCCGTTCCGCCGCTGGAAGCTATGTGCCGCTTCAGGCGCCCCACTTTCCTCCACCGGGCTGAACTGCGGCGATGTGCGGCCGTGGCAACTTGTCGGGATTTGGAGGGTCGAAAGTGGCAGAAGGTGGGGTAATGTGGCAGAGGCTGGGGCCGGATGGGATGGGTGGCGCGAGGAGGGGAGTCGAGTTGTTCAAAGGCTTCCTCGGCACTTTCACGCCACGCATGGATGACAAAGGACGGGTGACCCTGCCCGCCCGCTACCGGGAGACTTTTGCGCCCGGGATTTTGATCGTCCGAGGTCAGGATCACTGCCTCTACCTGTTCACTCCGGACGGATTCGACGACTTCGCGGAAGAGGCGATCAACGCCCCGATCACGGACGAGCGAGCCCGCGGATATCAGCGATACATGTTGTCCAACACCGATGATCAACGTCCGGACAGCCAAGGCCGGATCTCCATCCCGGCCCGGATGCGGGAGTACGCCGGACTGAGCAAGGACGTCGTGATCGCCGGCGTCGGCAAACGAATGGAGGTGTGGGACGCCGCCGAGTGGGCCAGTTACGAGGCAGCACAGGAAGCCGGATACGCATCACCGGCCCGTGACCAACTCGGGCAGTACTGAGTCGCCACCCGCAAGCCCAGCAAGACCAGCAGCACAGGTAATACCGGCAGCCCAGCAAGACCAGCAGCCCAGCAAGACCAGAGCACAGGCAATACCAGCAGTACCGCAGGACCAGCAACACCGAGCAGCCAATCCTGCCGCCCGGCCTGCACCCGCACCAGCGCTGACACGACTTCCCCCGTGCCAGGTCTGTGGCGGGTGGGGACCAGATGGCACGAGGGGCCGCACCGCACGGCAACACGACCCATCAGCAGTGAGTCAGCACCGAACGACCGGCAGAAGGGGACTGAACACATGGCCCCCGGCTCACCGGACGATGATCCGCAGCCGGTTGACCCGCCGACACCCGGTGCGCCGGAATCTGATCGATCAGTCGACCGACTCCACCTGCCGGTGCTGGCGGGTCGCGTTTCCGCATTACTGGCCCCGGCTTTTGCCGATGGTGACCGACCGGTCTTCGTGGATGCCACCCTGGGCATGGGTGGTCACACCCTGCTGCTACTGGCCGCGCACCCCGCCCTCCGGGTCATCGGCATCGACCGGGATCCGGCGGCACTACGGATCGCCCACGGCCGCATCGCCGATGCCGGGTACGCCGATCGAGTCGACCTGGTGCATGCCGTCTACGACGAGGTTGGTGCCGTTATCGCGCGCCGGGCCCGGAACGGTGTGCAGGGCATCCTGTTCGACCTCGGCGTTTCCTCCCTCCAGCTGGACCAGGCCGATCGGGGCTTCGCCTATTCGATCGACGCGCCGCTGGACATGCGGATGGACCCCACGACGGGACCGTCGGCCGCGGATGTGCTCAATACCTACTCGGCCGGTGATCTGGCCCGGGTGCTGAGTCGGTACGGCGAAGAGAAGTTTGCCAAGAAGATCGCCTACGCGATCGTCCGCGAGCGGGAACGCGAGCCGTTCCGCAACAGCGCCCGACTGGTCGAACTGCTCTACGCCGAGATCCCGGCGCCCGCCCGCCGCACCGGAGGCCACCCGGCGAAGCGCACGTTCCAGGCGTTGCGCATCGAGGTCAACGACGAACTCGGAGCTCTGACCACCGCGATACCCGATGCGCTGCAGGGACTTGCGGTCGGTGGACGGATCGTCGTGATGTCCTACCAGTCGCTCGAGGACAAGATCGTGAAGCGCGCCATCGCACCCGCGACGCTGTCCACCGCGCCGCCGGACCTGCCGATCGATCTGCCCGGCCACGAGCCGAGATTCCAGTGGCTGACCCGCGGTTCGGAAACTCCGACCGAGATCGAAATCGGCGAGAACCCGCGGGCGGCCTCGGCCCGGCTCCGGGCCGCCGAGCGCGTGCGAAAGGCGGCGGAATGACGACCCAGGAGACCGAGCGCATCGACGTCGCCCCGGCCCGAACTGCCTCAACGGCGTCGGCGAGCAAGGCCTACGAGCGCCGCATCCGCCGGCAGCAGGCCCTCGAGGGTGGCCGGCTGACCCGGACCGGAACCCCGATCGCCTCGGCCCTCAGCCGGGTGCCGTTCGTGGCGATGATCATCCTGCTGCTCGCCGGCGGCATCGTCGGCGTGCTCTGGCTCAACACGATGTCTGACGCCGCCGGGCTGCGGGCCAGTCAGAGTCGGCTCGCTCAGCAGGCGCTGAGCACATCCATCCAGGCCGCCAGCCGGGAGATCGCCATCCTGAAGGACCCCGGTGTACTGGCGGCCCAGGCCCGATCCCTCGGGCTGGTGCCGCCGCCGGGTGACGCCGCCATGTTGGAGGTCGGCAAGGACGGAAAGGGCACCGTGATCGGCACCCCGACCCCGGTTCCCGCGGCAGCCCCGCCGGCGGTCGCAGCCCTGGCGACCACCGCTGCCGTCGCGACCACCGCCGCTCCGGCCAACGCCGCGGTCCCGAAGACAAAGGCGCCGAGCGCGGCCGGCGCGACGGCCGCCGCCACGAAAGCTGCGTCGCCTGCAGGGGCCAAGCCCGCCACCCCCAGCGGGGCCGTCAAGACGACGCCGAAAGCCAACTCGACGATCGTCAAGACGACGGTCCCGAAGACAACCCCAGCCAAGACGACAGCCGCGAAGACGACTGCCGAAGACGACAGCCGCAAAGACGACAGCCGCAAAGACCACACCTGCGAAACCAACCACGGCAGGCCGGAGCCGACAGGCACCCGTCACCACAGGAGCCGGACAGTGAAGAAGACGGGCGACGACTGGACCGGTGCCGGCGGAGACCAGGGCGAACGGCCCGACCCGCGGCGATCGCAGCGAGCAACGACCGGCCGCGCGGCGTCTCCACGACGGACGGTCGACGATCGGCCACCGTCCGGACGGGAACGGGTGCCGAACCGGCCGACGCCTGCTCGGGGACGCCCGGCGCGGGAACAGCGGCCACCACGTGGTTGGTCAGCCCACCCGGACGATCGGTCCGGACAGGACAGCCGTCAGCTGGTCGGTGCCGCGCCCGCCGCAGGCGGCCGGCAGCGAGCGGCGCAGGGCAGCACCAGGATCGCGACCGATCCCACCCGGCCGGCCCGCCGGCCGCGTCCGGCCCGCAAGAAGCAACCCCGTTCCCAGCGCGGCCGCCGGACCAGACGCGATCGCGGCGCGAGGGTCAACACCAGGCTGCGCACCCGCGGCGCCCTCGGCATCGTGCTGGTGCTGCTGACCGTGGCCCTGGTCAAGCTCGTCACCATCCAGACCGTCGACGCGAATGCCCTGGCCACTGCCAGCCTGCATCAGAAGCAACACACCTACCCACTGACCGCGCTGCGGGGCACCATCAGCGACCGCAACGGCACGCCATTGGCTTTCACGGTGGCGGGCAAGCAGATCGCCGCCCGACCGCTGAACTTCGAGAATGATCTCCAGCGCAATGAAGTCGCCGACATCCTGGTCGCCGCTCTGGGCGCAAAGGTGACCAAGTCCGATCTGATGACCAAGCTGACGTCGAAGAAGAAGTATGTCTACCTGGTGCGCGGCGTGATGCCCACGCAGAGCGACGCCATCATGACCAAGATCGCCCTGGTGCTCCGGGACCGGACCGCCAAAACGGCAGTGCAGAACAAGTTGATCAACGCTGTCGTCACCGAGGATCAGGCCATCCGGACCGACTCGGACGGTGCACTGGCCACGTCGGTGGTCGGCACCACCGGTTCCAACGGCCACGGGCTGTCCGGCATCGAGTCCAAGTTCGACGCCCTGCTCAACGGCAAAGACGGCAGCCGCACCCTGCAGATCGACACCAACGGCGTGGCCATCCCGGGCACCATCACCTCGCTGAAGCCGGCCGCTGACGGCACCAGCATCAAGCTCACGCTGGACCAGGACCTGCAGTACACCACTCAGCAGTACCTCAACACCCAGGTTGCGGCCGCCCAGGCCAGGGGCGGGTGCGCGGTGGTGAAGGGCATCAGCGACGGCCAGATCTACGCCATGGCCTGTGACTACCCGGGCAAGACGGCCGCGCAGACCGGCAACCCGGCGATCAGCATCCCGTTCGAGCCCGGTTCGGTGAACAAGGTCGTCACCTTCGCGGCTGCCCTGGAACGCGGTCTGATCACCCCGAACACGGTGCTGAACGTGCCCGGCGACATCTCGATGGGCGGCCGGGACATCCACGATGCCTGGTCGCACAGTCCGGTGAACATGACGGCCACCGGGATCCTGGCGAAGTCCTCGAACGTCGGCACCCTGATGATCGCGCAGAAGCTCGGACCCACTGCGTTCGCCCAGGAGCTGACGAAGTTCGGGCTCGGCAAGAAAACCGGCATCGAACTGCCGGGCGAATCGGCCGGTAGCTACCCGGTGCAGAGTCAGTGGTCGGCCACGAGCTTCGCCAACCTGCCGATCGGCCAGGGCATCAGCATGACGATGCTGCAACTCGTCGACATGTACCAGGCGATCGGGAACAAGGGCGTCCTGGTGTCGCCCTCGGTGATCTCCGGCACCACCAAGAGCGGGGTCTACACCCCGGCCAAGGCCAGGTCGACGAGCCAGGTGATGAAACCTAAAACGGCCGCCACCCTGCTGGGCATGTTGCGTGCCACCGTGCAGGACGGCGATTGGTTCCACCACGCCACCGCTCCCAAGGCGGCCATCCCCGGCTACCAGGTGGCCGGCAAAACCGGTACGGCACAACAGATCAATCCGGTGACGCACGCCTATTCGCAGACCGTCACCACCGCCACCTTCGCCGGTATCGTTCCGGCCGACAACCCCAAGTTCGCGATCGCCATCATGATCGACGCGCCGGCCGATTCGGCGGAGGGTGGCGACAGCGCTGCGCCGCTGTTCCACGAGATCGCGTCCTACGCCCTGCGGGCCGCTGACGTACCTCCCTCGGCCACCGCAGCACCGATCTACGACCTGTACGTCGAGTGAGCCGGGTAGCCTTCACCGACGTGTCCACCTCACCGCTGCCCAGCTCCCGCGAGTTGCGCCCGAGCTCTGTCGTCGGCGTCCCGCTCGGCCTGATCGCCACGGCAGCGGGCGTCGGTCCGCAGGCGCTGACGAGTTCGGCCCCTGCCGGCCTGTCGGACTCGGCGGTCGCCGGACCGAACCGACCAGCCGACGTCGAGGTCACCGGGATCACCCTGCGCGCCCAGGGCATCCGGCCCGGCGACATCTTCGCGGCCCTGCCCGGGACGCGGGTACACGGTGCGGTGTTCGCCGGTGATGCGATGCGCAGCGGGGCCACCGCGATCCTGACCGACCGGGCGGGCCTGGCCGCGATCCAGCGCGGCTCCGCATCCGACGCGGACGAGCCTGCCCCCGTGCCGGTGCTGGTCGTCGATGATGCCCGGGCGGTACTCGGCGCCGTGTCCTGTGCCGTCTACGGCAATCCCAGTAGCCGGCTGTCGGTGATCGGGGTGACCGGGACGTCGGGCAAGACGACGACCGGATACCTGCTGGAGGCGGCGCTCGCCGCCGGCGGTCACCGGACCGGGCTGGTCGGCACCGTGCAGACCCGGATCGCCGGGCAGGCCAGCCGCAGCCTGCTGACCACCCCGGAGGCCCCGGATCTGCAGGCGTTGTTCGCCCTGATGGTGGAGCAGGGTGTCGATGCGGTCGCGATGGAGGTCTCCTCCCACGCACTCTCGCTCGGCCGGGTCGCCGGCACCACGTTCGCCGTCGGTGCCTTCACCAATCTCTCGCTGGACCACCTGGACTTCCACCCGGACATGGAGGCGTACTTCCAGGCCAAAGCCCTGTTGTTCGACGGCCGGGCCGCGGCCGGGGTGATCGACATCGACGACGAGTACGGCCGCCGACTGGCCGCGATGCACCCGGCCGCGGTCACCGTGTCGTCCGCTGGCAATGCCCAGGCCGATTGGGTCGTCACCGAGGTCGAGGCGTTCCCCGAGGGACACCAACAACTCACCGTCCGCCGTCCGTCCGGGGCGCTGTTGACGGCCACCCTTGCTCTGCCCGGCCTGTTCAACGTGGCCAACGCCATCGTCGCCCTGGCCTGCGTCGAAGCGGCCGGACGCGACGTGGAACTAGCGGCCGCCGCCCTGGCCGAGGTCGTCGTGCCCGGCCGGATGGAGCGCGTCGACTCCGGACAGCCATTCATGGTGGTTGTCGACTACGCGCACAAGCCGGCGGCCCTCACCGCCGTGCTCCAGGCCATCGCCGTTGGTCTGACGGGTCGGCTGATCGTGGTGGTCGGGGCCGGTGGCGACCGGGACTCCGGCAAGCGGCCCGTCATGGGCGCGGCCGGAGCCGCGATGGCAGATCTGCTGATCGTCACCGACGACAACCCGAGATCTGAATCCCCGGCGGCGATCCGGGCCGCCATCCTGGGTGGCGCCCGCAGTCGCCGGATCGAACGGGCCCGCCCCGGGACCGCCGAGGTCAGGGAGATCGGTGACCGCCACGAGGCCATCAGGACGGCGATCGCGGCGGCTCGCCCCGGCGACGCGGTGATCATCGCCGGCAAGGGTCACGAACAGGGTCAGGACGTCGGGGGAGTGGTGCACGCCTTCTCGGACCGGGCCGAGGCGGAGGCCGCGCTGGCCGGCCTCGGTCATGCCGGGCCGGCGAACCGGGCACGCCCATGATTGCGACCACCCTCGGAGACATCGCCGCGGTGGTCGGTGCCCCGGCGCCCGTAGGCGCCGATGTCATCGTCAGCAGCGCAGAGTTCGACACCCGCAGAGTCACACCGGGCGCGCTGTTCGTGGCTCTGGTCGGCGAGCGGGTCGACGGTCATGACTTCGCCGACCGGGCGGCCGAGGCCGGCGCCGTGGCCGTACTCGGATCGCGCGACCTGCCGGCCGGTTCGCTGCCGTTGATCAAGATGGCCGACAACGACGCGGTCCTGCGCGCGCTGGCCGACCTGGCCGCGGCCAGCGTCCGTCAACTGGTCGCCGGCGGACTGACCGTCGTCGGGGTCACCGGATCGGCCGGGAAAACCTCGACGAAGGACCTGATCGCCGCGGTCCTGCGAGCCGGGTTCGGCGCCGAGGCCGTGATTGCCCCACCCGAGTCGTTCAACAACGAGCTCGGCCATCCCTACACCGCGCTGCGCGCCGACGGGCAGACCAAGTTCCTGGTGCTGGAGCTGTCCGCCCGCGGAATCGGCCACATCGCCGCCCTCGCCGCAACCGCCCCACCCCGGATCGGCGCGGTGTTGAACGTCGGCACCGCGCACCTGGGCGAGTTCGGGTCTGTGGAGGCGATCGCCCAGGCCAAGGGGGAGCTGGTCGAGTCGCTGCCGGCGGCCGCCGAGGGCGGGGTCGCCATCGTGAACGCCGACGATCCGCGGGTGCTGGCGATGGCCGGCCGAACCACGGCTGACGTGGTCACCGTCGGCACTGGCGCCGATGCGCTGATCCGCGCGGCCGAGGTGTTCTCCGACGGTTCCGCGCGAGCTCACTTCGTCCTCGTCACCCCGGAAGGCTCGGCCCCGGTCGCCTTGGCCGTGGTCGGTGCGCATCAGGTCAGCAACGCCCTGGTCGCGGCGGCGGTGGGCCGGGCCGCCGGACTGGACGTCGCCACCGTCGCTGCGGCGCTCTCCGGGGCCCAGCCCGCATCGAAGTGGCGGATGGAGATCAGCGAGCGAGAAGACGGCGTGACCGTCATCAACGATTCGTACAACGCGAACCCGGATTCGATGCGGGCCGCGCTGCAGGCCCTCGCCGTGATCGGCGAGCACCGGAGGACGTGGGCGGTTTTGGGCGAAATGGCCGAGTTGGGTGACCTGGCTCAGTCAGCGCATGATCAAATTGGTCGGTTGGTGGTCCGGTTGGGCGTCGACCGGCTCATCGTGGTCGGGCAGAACGCCCGGGCGCTGCATCTGGGCGCGCACCTCGAAGGCTCATGGGGAGGCGAGAGCGAGATCGTCGACGACGTGTCCTCCGCGCTGGCTGTCCTCCGCGCCGACCTGGCCCCGGGCGACGTGGTGCTGGTGAAGGCCTCCCGGTCGGTCGGGCTCGATCGCGTCGCCGCCGGCATCTTGGCTGACCGAGCTGGGACACCCGCCGACGCGGGAACGACCGGGCAGGCGGACGCGTGAAGTCGATCCTGATCGCCGCCGTGGTCGGGCTGATCGTCTCGATCCTGCTCACGCCCTACCTGATCAAGGTCTTCTCCCGGCAGGGATTCGGCCAGGAGATCCGGGACGACGGACCCCAGACCCATCTCAAGAAGCGCGGCACGCCCACCATGGGCGGTACCGCGATCATCATCGCGATGTGGGCCGGCTACCTGGTCGCCATCGCGGTCCAGCTGTTCGGCGGTGGTAGCGGCCCGACGGCGTCCGGCTGGTTACTCCTCTATCTCACCACCGGTCTCGGTGTCGTCGGCGTGCTCGACGACTACATCAAGATCCGCAAGCAACGCAGCCTCGGCCTGAACAAACGCGCGAAGTTGATCGGGCAGACATTCATCGCGGTGTCCTTCGGTGTCCTGGCGCTGTTGTTCAAAAACGGCGCCGGGCTGACCCCCGCCTCGGCTCATCTCTCGTACGCCCGGGATCTCAAGTTCATCACCTTCGGGGCCATCGGCTTCGTCGTCTTCGCGATCCTGGTCATCGCCGCCTGGTCCAACGCGGTGAACTTCACCGACGGCCTCGACGGCCTGGCCGCCGGATCGTCGGTGATGGTGCTCGGCACCTATGTGTTCATCTGCTTCTACCAGTTCCGCAACTCGTGCACCTTCGATCCGGTCGGTGCTGCGGCCAACGGCTGTTACGACGTGCGGGACCCACTGGACATCGCCGTGGTCGCGGCCGCCGCACTGGGTGGCTGTATCGGATTTCTCTGGTGGAATGCGCATCCGGCCCGGATCTTCATGGGCGATTCGGGTTCGTTGGCGCTCGGCGGTTTGATCGCCGGGCTGTCGATCCTGTCCCGGACGGAGCTGCTCACCGTCGTCATCGCCGGGCTCGCCGTGGTCGAGATGCTGTCGGTGGTGCTGCAGATCCTGGTCTACAAGACCCGCAAGGTACGCATCTTCAAGATGGCCCCGTTCCACCACCACTTCGAGGTCGGCGGGTGGACCGAGACCACGGTCATGGTGCGGTTCTGGTTGTTGGCGGCGATGTCCGCTGCGCTGGGCGGGGCCTTGTTCTACGCGGACTGGCTGTCCCGGACCGGTGGTTGAGCAGGTGTCCTCTTCTTCACCTGTCCCTGCTCCTCGACTTCCTGCTCCGGGCGACTTCGTCGTGGTCGCGGGCGGCGGGGTGTCCGGGCTGGCCGTGCTGCGCTACCTCGTTGGCCTGGGCTGCCGCGTGCTGGTGACCGCGGATCGGGTCCCGCCGGCGCTGCCCGCCGATCTTGCGGCGGCGGTGGAGACGGTGGCCGATCTGGCCGCACCGCCGATCGGCACGGCCCTGCTCATCACCTCGCCCGGCTTCCGCCCCACGGCGCCCCTGCTGGTGGCGGCCGCGGCCGACGGGGTCGAGGTCATCGGCGAAGTGGAGTTGGCGTGGCGACTCGACCGGGCCGGCCGCGCCCGGGACTGGTTGGTGGTCACCGGCACGAACGGCAAGACCACCACGGTGGGCATGCTCGAATCGATCCTGCGAGCGGCGGGCCAGGAGGTGACGGCCTGCGGCAACATCGGCTGGCCGGCTCTGGACGCGGTGTTGGCCGAGCCCGCGCAAGACGCCATCGCCGCCGAGCTGTCCAGTTTTCAACTGCACTATGCGCCGTCCGTCCGGCCGCGCGCGGGGCTGGTGCTGAACCTCGTCGAGGACCACCTGGACTGGTACGGCGGGTCCATGCGGGCCTACGGCGCGGACAAGGCCAGGGCACTGACCGGGGATGTCGCTGTCGCCGTCATCGACGATCCGGGTGCAGCCGAGCTCCTCGCGGCCAGCCCGGCCACCCGGAAGATCGCCGTGACCGCCGGTTCACCACCACCTGGTGGCCTCGGCATCGCCGACGGGCACCTCTGTATCGCCGACGGGTACCTGTATGACGATGCCTTCGGCGCGGGTCGACTGCTGGCCGCGGCAGACGTCCGACCCGCCGGGCGGCACAACGTGACCAACGCGCTGTCGGCGGCAGCCCTGGCCCTGGCCGTCGGGGTGTCGGGCGCCGCGGTCGCGGATGGGTTGCGCACCTTCCGGCCTGGTGCCCACCGCAATGTGGAAGTTGCTGTGCAGCAGGGCATTCGCTACATCAACGACTCCAAGGCGACCAATCCGCACGCCGCCGCGGCATCGCTCGCCGGCTACGACCGGGTGGTCTGGATCGCCGGTGGTCAACTGAAGGGTGCCAGCGTCGACGAGTTGGTCGCGGCCGTGGCCGATCGGCTGAGTGGCGTGGTGCTCATCGGTGTCGACGCGCCGCTGATCGAGGCGGCACTTTCCCGACACGCTCCGAATGTCCCCCGAATGCGCGTGTCCGGCACCGACGATGAGGTCATGACCGAGGTGGTGCGTGCGGCCACGGCGATGGCTGGGCAAGGGGATGTGGTGCTGTTGGCACCCGCTGCCGCTTCGCTCGACATGTTCAGCTCCTACGCCGCCCGCGGCAACGCCTTCGCAGCCGCGGTTCTCGCGCTGGAACCAACCCGGTGACGGCGACACTGCCGTCCGGCGGCAGCCAGGCCGGGAGTCCGGCCGAGGCGGCCTCGCGGGCCAGGGGCCGGCTCTCCTCGCCACTGTCCACGGTCCGCCGGACCGCCAAGGACTGGCTGGACCGGCCGATGACATCGTGGCACCTGATCATCGCGATCTTCCTGCTGTTGCTGGGCTTCGGGCTGCTGATGGTGCTGTCGGCATCGTCGATCGCGTCGTTCCACGAGAACGACGGCGCACCGTTCGCCACCTTCGAGAACCAGGCCCTGTTCGCAGTCATCGGGATGTTCGGATTCCTGTTCGCGTCCCGACTCTCGACCAGGGTGATGCGCTCCTTCTCGTTCCCGCTCGTTGCCGTCTCCGTACTCCTGCTGGCCGTCGTGCTCAAGGTCGGCAAGCGGGTCGGTGGAGCGAGAAGCTGGATCGACCTGGGGCCGATCAACTTCCAACCCAGCGAGGTGGCCAAGCTCGCATTGCTGATCTGGATGGGACATGTGCTGGCGTCCCGCCGCAACACGTTGCGGTCGATGCGGGCGCTGCTCGTCCCGGTGTTGCCGGTCTTCCTGCTGATGATCCTGTTGATCATGTTGGAGCCCGACCTCGGTACCACCGTCAGTCTGGGCATCATCTTCATCGCGGTGATGTGGTTCGGCGGTGCGCCGTGGTGGATGTTCGCGGCGCTGACCACGCTGGCCAGTGGCGCGGTCGTCTACCTGGCCACCTCGGCCGGCTACCGCTCGGCCCGGTTAACGGCCTGGTTGGATCCGGGCTCGGCGTCGAAGGCAGCGGTCTACCAGATCAACGAGAGCCTGTACGGGCTCGGGCACGGCGGCATCTTCGGCGCCGGCCTGGGGCAATCGGTGGCCAAGACCGGCTGGCTGCCCAACGCCGATTCCGACTTCATCTTCGCCGTCATCGGTGAGGAGCTCGGCCTGATCGGCGCCGGCCTGGTGCTGCTGCTGTTCGGCTTGCTGGCCTACACCGGCTTGCGGATCGCCCGGCGCAACGTGGACCCGTTCATCAAGATCGTGGCCTCGGCGGCGACCGTCTGGCTGGTCGGTCAGGCCGCCATCAATATCGGCTACGTCGTCGGGTTGCTACCGGTCACCGGTATTCCGCTCCCGATGATCTCGCGAGGCGGCACCTCGTTGGTGATCACCATGGTGGTCTTCGGCCTGTTGGCGAACTTTGCCCGGCGCGAGCCCCAGGCGGCTGCCGCGCTGCGCTCGCAAGGCCCAGGGCGGATGGCCCGGTTTCTGGGGCTCGGGGTCAAGCCACCCAAGCCGCCCAAGGAACGAAAGCCGCCGAAGCAGCGGGCCGCCAGGAAGGCCCCGGAAACGGGGCGGCCGGGCAAACCGGCGAAGCGGGCACGCACCGACCCGCGTCGTGCCTCGTCGGACGAACGCGACACCACCGCCCGCCGGAGCGCCGGTACGACGACTGGCCGATCACAGCCCAGAGCCGCAGCGCAGTCCACCGGTGGACGGCCGCTGGAACGCGAACCAGCCCGGCGTCCGACCAGCGAGGGCGTCCCGGTGCGCGGTCGGCGCGGAGCGAATCCGGTCCCGGACCAGAGTCGGGCCAGCAAGCGGGACAAGAAGCGTGACGCCGGCAAGGTCGGACGTTCCCGGCGCACCGGTGCGGCGCCGCAGCTTCGACGCAGCAGTGACGCGCCGCCGGCGCCGCGGACGACCGACTGGCAGGGCCGGTCCTTCGTCGAGCCCGGCGGCCCGGTGTCGGGCGACCCGCGGCGGGGTTCTGACAAGCGGGGCTATGACAAGCGGGGCTATGACAATCCGGGCCAAGACATCCGGGCCAGGACAATCGTGGCCGTGACGGTCGCGACGGCGGCTCCCGGTCCCGGACGGTGCGCCCGTGACCGGTACGTCAGTACTGATCGCCGGTGGGGGAAGTGCAGGGCACGTCCAGCCGGCGCTGGCCGTCGCCGACGCTCTGGTCGCAGCTGACCCCACGGTGGTGATCACCTGTCTGGGCACGGCCGGCGGGCTGGAGACGATCCTGGTCCCGGAGCGCGGATACCAGCTGGAGTTGATCCCGGAGGTCAAGTTCCGCCGGAAGATCAACCTCGACCTGCTGCGTATCCCGGGCCGACTGGTCGGAACCGTCCGGGCGGCTCGAAAGGTGCTGCGGGACAAGCAAATCGACGTGGTGATCGGATTCGGCGGGTATGTGGCGCTGCCCGCGTACCTGGCGGCCAGACTGTCCCTGCGGCACCGAGTTCCGGTGGTGGTGCACGAGGCGAACGCCAGAGCCGGCATCGCCAACAAGATCGGGGCCAGGTTCGCGACCGTGGTGGCGGCTGCCGTCCCCGGGTCCGGGCTCAAGGGCGCCAGGGTGGTCGGCAATCCCGTCCGCCGGTCGCTCTCGGGGCTGGACCTGCCCGCACTTCGGGCGCAAGCCAGGGATTACTTCAAGTTGGACCCGGATGCCCCGACATTGGTCGTCATCGGCGGCTCGCTCGGTGCCATCAAGCTCAACGACGCGTTCAGCGGGGTGGCGACCGAGTTGGGCCGCGCGGGCGTGGGCGTGCTGCACGCGCACGGACGGACCAAGCCGGTGGTGCTGCCCGTCCCGGAGCCCGGAGTTCCGCCGTACGTCGCGACGCCCTACCTGGACCGGATGGACCTGGCCTACGCCGCCGCCGACCTGATCGTGGCCCGGTCGGGCGCGATCACGGTCGCCGAGATCGGCGCACTGAAGGTGCCGGTCGTCTACGTCCCGCTGGCCTTCGGCAACGGCGAGCAGCGGCTCAACGCCGTCGAGCAGGTGCAATCCGGGGCTGCGCTCATCATCGACGAGGACGACCTGACGGGTGCGACGATCCTGGCTCGTATCGTGCCGCTGGTGAAGGACCGCGAGGCGCTCGCGAAGATGTCCGCAGCCGCCGGGACCAGCGCCACCGCCAACGCCGACGAAGTGCTTGCCCGGATCGTCCTGATGGTGGCCGGCCGGAAGAAGGCCCGGTGATGACCGACGCTCCGGGCCAACCCGTACCGCCGGTCGCCGAGGACGGCAGCTCGCTGGCGCGGGTGCACATGGTGGGTATCGGCGGCGCCGGGATGAGCGCCATCGCCCGGATTCTCGCCGATCGCGGGCTACCGGTTTCCGGCTCCGACGCCAAGGGTTCGCACGTGCTGACCGGGTTGGCCCAGCGCGGAGTGCTCACCGCGGTCGGTCACGACGCCGCCAACCTGGACCTGCTGCCCGGCGGTCCGACGGTGGTGGTGGTGTCGACCGCGATCCGGCTGACCAACCCCGAAGTGGTCGAGGCCCGCCGGCGCGGCATCCGAGTGGTGCAGCGGGCGGTCGCGCTGGCGGCCCTGATGTCCGACCATCGCAGTGTGTGTGTCGCCGGCACCCACGGGAAGACCTCGACGACATCGATGCTCACGGTGGCCCTGCAGGCGGCTGGACTGGACCCGTCGTTTGCCATCGGCGGTGAGCTGAACGAGTCGGGCTCGGGTGCGCACCACGGATCCGGCGACATCTTCGTCGCCGAGGCCGACGAGTCGGACGGCTCGTTCCTGGCTTTTGCCCCGCACGGCGCGATCATCACCAACCTGGAACCGGACCATCTCGACCACCACGGCACGGCCGAGGCCTACACCGCGGTGTTCTCCCAATTCGTCGACCGGATCACCCCCGGCGGGTTTCTGGTGCTCTGCCTGGACGACCCAGGAACGGTCGGCCTTGGCGACCGTTACCTCGGTCGCCCCGGCAGTCCCCGCATCATCACCTACGGGTTTGCCGACGGAGCCGATCTGCGGATCACCGACCACCGTCCGTCCGGACACGGTGGCACCTGTTCGGTTCAGATCGCCGGTGAGGCCAGCGATGTGCTGCTGTACCTCGCGGTCCCCGGTGCGCACATGCTGTCGAACGCCGTCGCGGCGCTCGCTGCCGGACTGGCTCTCGGCGTGTCCGCCACGACCATGGCCGCGGGTCTGGCCGGCTACACCGGCGTCCGGCGCCGCTTCGAATACAAGGGTCGGGCCGCCGGAGTCTCCGTCTACGACGACTATGCCCACCACCCGACCGAGGTGGCCGCGCAGCTGCTGGCGGCCAGGTCGGTGCTGGCGTGCCGGCGACTCATCCGGACGGTTGGTGGTGGTCTTCCAGCCGCACCTGTACTCGCGCACGTTGACCTTCGCCGCGGACTTCGCTCGCGCCCTGTCGGCCGCGGATGTGGTTGTGGTGCTGGACATCTACGGGGCCAGGGAGGACCCGGTGCCCGGGGTCACCGGCGAGCTGATCACCGCTCTCGTCCCGGCGGTCGATGGGCGCCAGGTGCACTACCTACCGTCGCTGGCCGCGGTACCGAACACGGTCGGCGATCTCGTCGAGCCCGGTGACCTGCTCATCACCATGGGGGCCGGCGACGTCACGATGCTCGGCCCGCAACTGCTGGAATATCTGGAGCAGCGATGACGGCGACCCAGACCGCGCCGCAATCGGTGGATGCGCCGGCCGGCGTCGGCCGGCCCGCTCATCGACACCGGCGCTGGCCCTACCTGCTGGCCCTGTTCCTGGTCCTGGGGTTACTCGGGGGCGCCGCCGCCGTGGTCTACCGAACCTCGGTTCTCGCCCTCAAGCAGGTGGTGGTGACCGCGCCCACCGGTGGGCTCAGCGCCGGCGTCGAGGACGCTGTCCGCGCCGCCGTGACGGTGCCGACCGGTACGCCGTTGGTTTCCGTGAACCTGGCCGCCGTCCGCCGGGAGGCGCTCAGCGTGCCCCAGGTGGCCGCCGCCTCGGTATCCCGGCACTGGCCCAACGACCTGATGATCGTGGTCACCCAGCGCACCCCGGCGGCCGTCACCAACGCGAACGGTGCGTTGTGGTTGTTGGACGCCACCGGGTTCCCGTACCTGAAGGTCACCCCGGCCCAGATCCCCGCCGGCTTGCTGAACATCGAGCTGGCCACTCCAGGCCCGAAGGACACCGCCACGGCGGCGGCCCTGGCGGTGGTGGGCGAGCTGACCGCGCCCGTCAAGGCGACCGTTGCCTCGGTCAGCGCACGTTCCGCGTACGCGGTCACCCTCGATCTGCGGGACGGCCGGAGCGTCATCTGGGGCAGCCCGGACAACGGCGCCAAGAAAGCCCAGATCCTGGCCGCCGTGCTGGCCCAGCCCGGCAAGACCTACGACATCTCCGACCCGGACTACGTCAGCGTCAGCCACTGAGTGAGGAGTCACAGGCAGACCTAGGCAATTATCCGGCGGGTCCCTGGGCGCATTCTCAGCCCAGCTTTAGGTCTCCGGCGGACAGCGGGGTGGAGTGCCGTTTCCAGACGCGCCAGACTCCACCCTCACGCAGCCAGATGTCAGTGATCACGAAGACACCGTCGCGAGGAACGTCGAAGACTGTGGCGCGCATCAATGCTCGCTGCAATACGACGGCCATGTCACCGCGGACCTCGACCTGCCGCTCCTGGACGGTCCATTCGTGGACGACGTAGGCGTGCAACGCTGCCAGCCAGGACTCGCGGGGGTGAACCGCCGAGGCGGGGACGACGAGGCACAGCGCGTAGTCCTGATGAAGGACGTCCTTCGCCGCCGAGACGTCCCTGTCCTCGATGACGCGCTGGAACTCGGACATCCGCGATTCGAGATCGTCATCAGCCACCCGCGAAGTATGACCCCCGTTCCCGGGAGTTCGCGTGTCCAATGCGATATCTGGGCCGGGTCAGACACCTCCGGCAGCGACCCACCACAATCTCCCGACAGGCAAACCTACGCAATGATCCGGCGAGTCCTGAACCACCGGGTACTGACTTGACACCGGGGATTGCGCAGCGCCGTCAACCCAGCCAGAGCTTGATGGCCAGGCCGAACCCGGCGACCGCAATCACCGTGCGCATCAACGTCGGCGGGACTCGCCGGACGATCGCCGGACCGATAGCACCACCGATGACGCAACCCAATCCCAGCGGGATGGCCGCGGCCCAGTCAACGTCGGCGAACAGCACGAAGGCGATCGCCGCCACCGCGTTGGCCACGCCCAGCAGTAGGTTCTTGGCGGCGTTGGCGGCGGGCAGCGATTTGTCGGTGGCGAACAACAGCAGCGCCAGGATCATCACCCCGGCCGCAGCCCCGAAGTAGCCGCCATACAAGCAGGTGAAGAACAGGCCGACCGGCACCAGCAGCCCTCGCCCGCCACCCTGCCTAGCGCCTTGGCCGCCCTCCCGCGCCGGGCTCTGCCCACCCTCCCGCGCCGTGCTCGGCCCGCCGTCCCGCGCTCCCGGCGCCTTTTCGCCTGTTTCAGTACCAGAATCGCGACCCGGTGCGTGGGCTGGGGTGCTCCGGTTGGACCGGATGGCGCGGAGCTTCGGGCTGAGCAGCAGCAGGGCCGAGGCGCCGGCCACCAGAAAAGGAACCAGCTCCTCGAACGTGCCGGGGGGACCGAGTAGCAGCAGGGTCGCCCCGCAGGCGCCGCCGACGATGGCCAGCCCGATCCAGCGCCGGATGTCGGGGCCCTGGCCCCGTAGTTCGACCCGGGAGCTGGCGACCGATCCGATTGAGCTGCCGATCAGCGCGACGGTGTTGGTGACGTTCGCGGTGACCGGCGGCAGGCCGATCGCCAGCAGCGCCGGATAGGAGATCAGTGAGGCGAGACCCGCAGTGGAGCCGATGATCCCGGCGCCGATACCGGCCAGCACCAGCAGGGCGGGGGTGCCCAGTCCGGCCGCGATATCCATGATGGCCTCGACCCTACGGTTTCGGAGGCGCGGGCTTTCGAGACGGCCGGGCAACGTCGGCAAGAACACAGACGGGGCTGAGCACTCGGTCGGGAAAACTGCTCTCAATCCGGCGCGTCCCCGGCGCGCCTCGCGCAGCCCCGACCGCCCGGCACCTATTTTCATCTCCAGAACTACTTGACATAACTATAACTATCTGGTTGAGGTTCAGAGTTCCGTCGAACCAGGTCCGGGAGACCGGAATGACCGGCGGTCGACATAGTGAATGTGACGGCGACAGTCGCCGTCACATTCACACCGACCGCCAGCGCAATGACCTGCAGTGCAAGGACAGCAAGCCCAACAAGGAAGGCCAAGGCGATGACGCCACCGCACAACTATCTCGCCGTGATCAAGGTCGTCGGTATCGGCGGCGGCGGCGTGAACGCGGTCAACCGGATGATCGAGGTCGGCCTCCGCGGGGTCGAGTTCATCGCGATCAACACGGACGCGCAGGCGCTGCTGATGAGCGATGCCGACGTGAAACTCGACGTCGGGCGCGAGCTGACCAGGGGACTGGGCGCCGGCGCGAATCCCGACGTGGGTCGGAAGGCCGCCGAGGATCACCGCGAGGAGATCGAGGAGGTCCTCAAGGGGGCCGACATGGTCTTCGTCACCGCCGGCGAGGGCGGCGGCACCGGCACCGGCGGTGCCCCGGTCGTCGCGTCCATCGCCCGCAAGCTCGGCGCCCTGACCATCGGTGTGGTAACCCGGCCCTTCGCCTTCGAAGGCAAGCGGCGCGGTGGCCAGGCCGAATCCGGCATCCAGGAACTGCGCAACGAGTGCGACACCCTCATCGTCATCCCGAACGACCGCCTGCTGCAGCTGGGCGACCTCGGGGTTTCCCTGATGGACGCTTTCCGCTCGGCCGACGAGGTGCTGCTCAACGGTGTCCAGGGCATCACCGACCTGATCACCACCCCCGGTCTGATCAACGTCGACTTCGCCGACGTCAAGTCGGTCATGGCGGGCGCCGGTACCGCGTTGATGGGTATCGGATCAGCGCGCGGCGAGGGTCGGGCGGTGCAGGCGGCCGGCAAGGCGATCAGCTCGCCGCTGCTCGAGGCCTCGATGGACGGGGCGCACGGTGTGCTGCTGTCGATCGCCGGCGGTTCCGATCTCGGGCTCTTCGAGATCAACGAGGCGGCGTCCCTGGTCCAGGAAGCCGCCCACGAGGACGCCAACATCATCTTCGGAACCGTCATCGACGATTCGCTCGGCGACGAGGTGCGGGTGACCGTCATCGCCGCCGGCTTCGATTCCACCCCGCAGATCGTCGGACCTGATCGCAGAGCCGCCCGGACCATCGCGGACGCCTCGGCCGGTGAGGTCCGACAGCCACCGGTCGGGCCGCCGGACCAGGGCCAGCAGCAGGGTGGCTACCAGCCGGCGCCGCAGGCTCCCTATGTGCCGAACACGCCGGCGGCCGCACCGCCGTCGGCGAACGGCAACGGCAACGGCAACGGCTCGACCCACCGTCAGGGCCGGCCGATCGAGGACGACGACGATGTGGACGTGCCGCCCTTCATGAAGCGGTGATGGTCGGCCGCCGAGCGATGGCGCTGGTCGACGTCACCACCCGACACGGCCTACGCGGGGCCACCGGCCGGTCCCGCCCGCCGTATGACTCGTTCAACCTCGGCGCGGGTGTAGCCGACGATCCGGATGCGGTGCGGGCCAACAGGTCTGCGTTGGCCGCCGAGCTTCAACTCGAACCGGGTCGGCTGGTTTTCCTGAATCAGGTGCACGGGGTGGAGATCGCCTCTGTCTCCGGCCCGTGGTCGGGTGACGCGCCGCGTGCGGACGGAATGGTCAGCACGGCAGCCGGTATCGGCCTGGCGGTGCTGGTAGCCGACTGCGTCCCGGTCCTGGTGGCCGACCGCAACGCCGGGGTCATCGGGGCGGCGCACGCCGGTCGGTTGGGTGCTGCGGCCGGCATCGTGCCGGCCCTGGTCGGCCGGATGCTCGCGCTCGGGGCGAGCCCGAAGCAGTTGGAAGTCCTTGTCGGACCGGCGATCTGCGGCAAATGCTATGAAGTGCCCGAACAGATGCGCGACGAGGTCGACGCGCTGTTGCCCGGCTCGGCCTGCGTCACCTCGGACGGGACGGCCGGACTCGACCTGCGCGCCGGCATCGTCCGGCAGTTGACCGCCCTGGGTGTCCGCTCGGTCGAATTGGACGAAAGGTGCACCCGGGAGGACCCGGACCTGTTCAGCCATCGCAGATCGGCACCGACGGGCCGGTTTGCCGCCGTGATCCGGCAGTGACGGGTGAGTCGCCTCGGCGCCACACCGGCGCCCGCGTTGCGATCGAACCTTCGGCCGTTTCAATTCATCGTCCGGTAGCGGTGTGTCGCACCGCCTTCGGCATTGATCCGGCCGATAACCTCAGCACCAGTTGTAGTTCCGGCGCACTCCGTGCCGGTCGAGGAAGGACGCAGACCAATGGGATCGTGGCGCAAGGTCGGGGCCTTCCTCGGACTGGTTCCGGACGACAGCAACCCCTACGACAGCGAGTCGTACGACGGCACTGATTACGACCGGAGTGGTCATGACGCCGGTTACGAAGACCAGCGTGGCTACGCCAACAGTTACCCGGAAGGCGGCTACGCCGACCGCAAGGCCGACACCCATACGGCGGACGGCTACCGCGCCGACGCCGAGCCCGTCCGGTCGGCCCCGTCGGCCGGCCGGTCCGCGCGGCGGTCTTTCGGGACGGAGCCGGTTACCCAGGGAGCGCTTGCCATGAAGAACGACCAGCGTCGGGATGCCGACACCAGCAGCGCGTCCCGTCCGGCCAGCGTCAAGCTCACCGGTTTCGGCGAGGCCAGGATCGTCGGGGAGAAGTACCGGGACGGACAGTCTGTGATCCTGGACATGACGGGTATGTCTGACTCCGACGCTCGGCGGCTGGTGGACTTCTCAGCCGGTCTGGCGTTCTCGCTCCGTGGTTCGATCGAGAAGGTTGCGCCCAAGGTGTTCATGCTGCTCCCGGCCGAGGCGGACATCGCCGGCGGCGCCGAGAATGCCTTGGAGAACGCCCGGGCCTACGTGGGCGGATACGCCGGTCGCTGATCGGAATCGGTCGCTGATCTGCGTTACCGGCTCGGTTGGGCAAGGTTGCCTGCCGAAATCAGGTAAAAGTAGAGAGTGAACATCGTCTGGCAGATCGCGTATCTGCTGTTGTGGATCTTCCGGCTGTTGCTCATCGGCCGGATCGTGATCGAGATCGTGCGTGCGATCGCCAAGACCTGGCGTCCGATCGGCCGGCCTGCCGCTTCGATGGAAATTTTGTACGCCAGCACCGACCCTCCGGTGAAACTGTTTCGCAGGGTGATCCCGACGGTACGGCTCGGCGGGGTAGGGTTCGACCTCAGCGTTATCGTTTTGTTGATCGTCGTTGCCATTCTGATGAGCGTGACCTCGAACCTGGCCTTCAACTCAGCCTGAGAGCGCTCATCGTCATCGTCACTGTTGACATCGCCACGCAAGGAGTTAGCAATGCGGCTCACGCCAGCCGACGTGCACAACGTCGCGTTCAAAAAGCCCTCGATCGGTAAGCGGGGATACGACGAAGACGAGGTCGATGCCTTCCTCGATCTGGTCGAGGCCGAGCTCAGCAGGCTCATCGAGGAGAACAACGAGCTGACCCAGCGGTTGGCCTCCGCCCAGGCGGGCGGGTTCGCGGCCGCCGCTCCGGCCGAGCAGCCGGAGGCGCACGAGCCGGAAGCGGTGCAGCAGTACCTCGACCAGGCTCCGGCGGAGACCCAGCACGATCACGAAGCCGCCGAAGCATCGGCACCCGTCGAACAGGCCCCCCCGGTCGCCGAGGTCGCTGCTGTCGGCGCGGTCGCCGACGCCGGACCGGCCGCGCACCATGTGCAGGCCGCTCGTCTGCTGGGCCTGGCCCAGGAGACCGCGGAGCGCCTGACGTCGGAGGCCGAGGCCGAAGCCGCCACCACCAGGGCCACCGCTAAGGCCGAATCCGAGAAGTTGGTCGGCGATGCCCAGGCCGAGGCGTATCGCCTGGTCACCGAAGCACAGGGCAAGTCGGACACGTTGGTCGACGAGGCCACCGCAAAGGCCGAGGCGCTCGAGCGGGACAGCCGGATCCGCGCCGACGCCATGGACCGCGAGGCCCAGGGCAAGTACTCGCAGGTCATGGGTCAGCTGACCGAGCAGCGCACCACGCTCGAGAAGAAGATCGACGACCTGCGCGTCTACGAGCGCGAGTACCGCAGCCGCCTGAAGAGTTGGATCACCGATCAGCTCAGCCAGCTCGACGAAGGCGGGGCTACTACCGAGAACAACGAGCAGCCCGTGGCCCAGGGCGCAGAGTAAGATCTGCAGCTGGGATCTACAGCAGTAGGCAGCAACAGGCGCTGACCCGGCCATCACCGGCGAGCCTTTCGGAAGAACGACGCGCAAGTCCCCGACTTCGGTTGGGGATTTTGCGCGTTCACTAGAACCGAACGGGACCTGGCCCGTCACAGCCGGACAAACGAAGTGGCCCGATCGCGACGCACGACCGCGACGGGCAAGTGGGGTGGTACCGCGGTATCGGCCGAAACGGCCGGGATCGTCCCCGCAGCCAGAGACGCTGTGTGTGGACGAGAGGTACGTCAGATGTCAAGCAGTGCTCACATCAATGCCAGCGCGAGTTATCCGCTGGCCGGGAACACCGGCGTGTCCGGACGCCCGGACTTTCCGGCGGCCGAGGCCGCCGTCCTCGACTACTGGAAGATCGACGGGACCTTCCAGGCCTCGATCGACCGGCGCGACGCGGGCGAGAACGGCGCGAACGAGTTCGTCTTCTACGACGGCCCCCCGTTCGCCAACGGACTGCCGCACTACGGCCACCTGTTGACCGGTTACGTCAAGGACGTCGTCCCCCGATACCAGACCATGCGCGGCCGTCGGGTCGAGCGCCGGTTCGGCTGGGACACCCATGGCCTGCCCGCAGAGTTGGAAGCGGAGCGGCAGCTGGGCATCAAGGGCCGTGGCGAGATCCTGGACCTGGGCATCGAGAAGTTCAACGACGCCTGTCGCGAGTCGGTGATGCGGTACGCGAACGAGTGGCAGGACTACGTCACCAAGCAGGCCCGCTGGGTCGACTTCGACAACGACTACAAGACGCTCGACCCGAACTACATGGAGAGCGTGCTCTGGGCCTTCAAAACGTTGTACGACAAGGGTTACGTCTACGAGGGGCAGCGGGTGCTGCCCTACTGCTGGGTGGACGAGACGCCGCTGTCCAACCACGAACTGCGGATGGACGACGACGTCTACCAGCAGCGACAGGATCCGTCGGTGACGGTGTGGGTGCGCCTGCAGTCGGGTGAGCGGCTGATGGCCTGGACCACCACCCCCTGGACGCTGCCCAGCAACCTGGCCATGGCCGTCGGGCCTGACCTCGACTACGTCGTCGTCGAATTCGAGGGTGAGCGGTACATCCTGGCGGAAGCGCGGTTGGCGGCGTACACCCGCGAGCTGGGCGACGACATCGCGGAGCACGTGGTGGACCGACTCAAAGGCAGCGAGCTGGTGGGCCGCGACTACGACCCGCTCTTCCCGTTCCTGACCGATGTCGACGTCTTCGGCACGCGGGCGGCATTCCGGGTGATCGCCGCCGACCACGTCACCACCGACGACGGCACCGGCGTCGTGCACATGGCGCCGGCTTACGGCGAGGAGGACCAGTTCGCCTGCGAGGCGGCCGGCATCCCGACCATCCTGACGGTCGACGATCGAGCCCGATTCACCTCCATCGTCCCGCCGTACGAGGGGATGCAGGTGTTCGACGCGAACCCGTTCATCATCGACGACCTGAAAAACGCGGGACACCTGATCCGGCGCGAAACCTACGAGCACAGCTACCCGCACTGCTGGCGCTGCCGCAATCCGCTGATCTACAAGGCCGTCTCGTCCTGGTTCGTCGAGGTGACCAAGTTCCGGGACCGGATGGTCGAGCTGAACCAGCAGATCACCTGGGTCCCCGAGCACATCAAGGACGGCCAGTTCGGCAAGTGGCTGGCCAACGCCCGTGACTGGTCGATCAGCCGGAACCGCTTCTGGGGCAGCCCGATCCCGGTGTGGAAGTCGGACGACCCGGCCTACCCGCGGATCGATGTCTACGGCTCCATCGCCGAATTGCAGGCCGACTTCGGCACCACCGTGACCGACCTGCACCGGCCCTACATCGACGACCTGACCCGGCAGAACCCGGACGACCCCACCGGTCGCTCCACCATGCGCCGGGTCACCGACGTGCTCGACGTCTGGTTCGATTCGGGGTCCATGCCCTACGCCCAGGTGCACTACCCGTTCGAGAACGAGACCTGGTTTGAACATCACTACCCCGGCGACTTCATCGTCGAATACATCGGGCAGACCCGGGGCTGGTTCTACCTGATGCACGTGTTGGCCACCGCGCTGTTCGACCGGCCGGCCTTCAAGACCGTCATGAGCCACGGCATCGTGCTGGGTGACGACGGCCGGAAGATGTCCAAGTCGCTGCAGAACTACCCGGACGTCAACGAGGTCTTCGGCCGCGACGGGTCAGATGCCATGCGCTGGTTCCTGATGGCGTCGCCGATCCTGCGCGGCGGCAACCTGATCGTCTCCGAGGCGGGTATCCGTGAGAGCGTCCGGCAGGCGGTGCTGCCGCTGTGGAACGCCTGGTACTTCCTGACGTTGTACGCGGGCGCCGCCGGCAAGACGGGACGGAACCGCACGGATTCCAGCGATGTGCTGGACCGTTACATCCTGGCCAAGACCTCGACGCTGGTCGACGAGATCACCGACCAGATGGACGTCTACGACATCGCCGGCGCCTGTACCTCGCTCCGCAACTTCCTCGAGGTGCTGACGAACTGGTATGTCCGGCGCTCTCGCCAGCGGTTCTGGGACGGCGACGACGACGCCATCGACACGCTCCACACCGTGCTGGAGACCGTCTGCCGGGTGGCGGCGCCACTCCTGCCGTTGACCACCGAGCAGATCTGGCGCGGGTTGACGGGGGAGCGGTCGGTGCACCTGACCGATTGGCCCAGCTCCGATGGCCCGGACGCGCTGCCGGCCGACGGCGAACTGGTGGCGGCCATGGACGAGGCCCGGGAGATCGCGTCGATGGCGCTCTCACTCCGCAAGGGTGCGAAGCTCCGGGTGCGGCAGCCGCTGGCTGCGCTGACCGTGGCGTCGTCGGCTCACGAACGGCTGCAACAGTTCTCAGCGCTGCTGGCCGACGAGGTGAACGTCCGCTCGGTGGAGATCACCCCGGTGGTCGACGGGGTGGACGACCGCGTCGAGCGCAAGCTCGCCGTCAACGCCAGGGCCGCCGGCCCGCGGCTGGGCAAGCAGGTCCAGCAGGTCATCGGTGCGGCCAAGAAGGGTGACTGGTCGGTCGACGGCGATGTCGTCACCGTCGGCGGGGTGACTCTGGTCGAGGGCGAGTACACCCTGGAACTGGTCGCCTCCGGCAGCGGCACCGATGTGATCGGGATGCTGCGGTCCGGTGGCTTCGTGTCGCTCGACACCGTACTGAACGACGAGCTGATCACCGCGGGCTGGGTCAACGATCTGCTCCGGCTGATCCAGCAGGCGCGGAAGGACGCGGGATTCGACGTGTCCGACCGGATCAGCCTTGCGCTGCAGGTCCCCGACCAGCTCTGGGCGGCTGTCGATGCCCGCCGGGACCAGGTGATGGCCGAGACGCTGGCGCTGAGCATCGGCAGGGTGCCACACATCGAGGCCACCGGTTCCCACGTACTGGCCGGCGAAGTCGGCGAGGGGATGAAGGTGGTCATCTCGGTGGCTCGGGCGGCCAGGTAGGCGCTACCGAAACCCAAGATGCCGCGTGGCGTTTGCCCAACACACACCTGAATCACGCCGAATGCGTAGTCTTGGGCGCGCACTATCGCTCGGACAGCCGCACAACGACGTGCGCACGCGAGCAGAACGCCGAACGAGGTCGAGCAAATGGTCAAGAGCAGCACCGGAGCCGCACGGGTGCAATACGGCCGGCCCAAGCATTTCCTACTGCACGTCAGCGACACGCATTTCGTCGGGAACGGGCTGCTCTACGGATCGGTCGACGTCGAGGCGCACCTGACCGAGCTGCTCGCGCAGTTCGAGAACAGCTACGCGCGCCCCGAGGCCATCGTGGTCACCGGCGACCTGGCCGATACCGGCGATCCGGCCGCCTACCGGCGGTTGCGGGGCATCGTCGAGCCGATCGCGCTCCGCCTGGGAGCGCGGGTGATCTGGGTGATGGGCAATCACGACAGTCGCGCCGCCGTCCGGGTCTGCCTGCTCGACGAGGAACCCTCGGTCGACCCGATCGACCAGGTGCACTGGCTCGGCGGCCTCCGGGTGATCAGCCTGGACACCTCGGTCCCGGGACGGCACCACGGCGAACTCAGCGAGCAGCAATTGGCCTGGCTGGCGGCCGAACTGGCGACGCCGGCTCCGGACGGCACCGTGCTGGCCATGCACCATCCGCCGGTGCCCAGCGTGCTGGACCTGGCCGTGCTGGTCGAGTTGCAGGACCAACACCAGCTCGCCGCCGTCATCGCCGGCAGCGATGTCCGGTCCATCCTGGCCGGCCACCTGCATTACGCCACCACGGCCACCTTTGCCGGGGTCAGCGTGTCGGTCGCAGCGGCCAGTTGTTACACCCAGGACCTGGCGGTGGTGGCGGGTTCGATGCGAAGCCGCGACGGCGCCCAGGCGATCAACCTGGTGCACGTCTACGACCACACGGTGATGCATTCGGTGGTGCCGCTGGGCAGCTTCCCGGTGCTGGCGACCGTGTCCGCGCAGGACGCGGCGCTTCAGCTCGAGAGCGCTGGAATCGAGTTGCCGCCGGTTTCCGTCTCGGCCTTCTCCCAGGGCGCGGCCAGCGCGAAGTAGCGGTCGAGGAACGACCGGACAGCCGCGGCGCGTTCGTCGGCAGGCACCTCGGGAAAGCTGCCGTCGTTCAGGCAGAAGCAGTCGAACGACCGTTTGCGGAGCAATTTGTCCAGGCTGCGCAAACCTGCGCCGGTCGTCGTGTCGACGTACTCCGCGGTGGCGCTCTCGTTGCGCAACGCCCGCCCGGTGAGCAGCGCATAGTAGTGGTAGAGCGAGTTGGTCACCGAGATATTCGTGCTGGCCCGGAATTTGCTGGCCATCGTCGCGCGAAATTCTGACGCGAATACCGTTTCCATTTCCAGCATCACCGATTTACGCAGCGGCGCCGCCGCGTGCTCCAGGTGCCGGGTCGTGAGTTTGCCGAATCGATCGTTCAGCAACTGCCGGTTCACCCGCGCGGCGTTCTCGAAGCCGCTGCGATCCACGTTGTTCTTGCCGAGTCCGATACGGTTGGACCCTTCCAGGAATTTGGTCAGGCCGCCGGACGTGAAGAAGAGTTCGGGCCGGACGGGCCGCCCGAAGAACATGTCGTCGTTCGAATAGATGAAATGTTCGCTCAATCCCGGGATGTGGTGCAGTTGGCTCTCCACCGCCATCGAATTGTGGGTCGGCAGCACCGAGACGTCCGAGAAGAAGTCCTCGCTGCGCATCACCGTCACCTGAGGATGTTCGTCGAGCCAGGCCGGCCGGTCCGAGTCGGTGACGATGTAGATGTTCCTGATCCACGGGGCGAACATGTGCACCGAGCGCAGGGCGTATTTCAGCTCGTCCAACTGTCGAAAGCGAGCTTCGTTGTCGTCGCCGTCGCCCACCACATAGCTGGCCATTCTCTTGGCCCGTGCCTTCTGCCATTCCAGCGAGCCGGCATCCACCCAGGAGAAAACGATATCGATGTCGAACGTGATGTCGTCGGCGAAATCGACGAACATGTTTTCCAATGTCGGCCAGGTCTGACCGTAGCGCTCGACCGTGGTCCGGACCAAGGGCTCGACGATCCATTCACGGCGGGTCAGCCGGTTCTCGGTGGGCGGCTTCGTCCGGCCCTTTCGGAACGACCAGAGCTCGAGCTGCATGCCGCTGGCCGAGCCGTAGCGTAGGCCGCCGCGCAGCTCGATCCGCGGCCGGAACAGCCGAAAGACTTTGGCCTTGGGGCTGTCGGACAGGGCGCCCGCGGCAACCAACACCGCCGTCGACTTCTTCTGGCCGATGGCCTTGGAGTAGAGCGGCTCGCCGGTGGCCGCGGCGGTCAGGGCGTCGGTCAACCGTCGCCGGGCGCGTTTGTCGACGGCCAGCACCGGTCGGTCGTCATCGCCCCTGACCAGCAGGTAATCGATCTCGGCTGCGTCCAGGGCGTCCCGGACGAACAGGAGGTCCTCGATGGTCGCCTCGTCCGGGGTCAGACTGTCGTTGACCAGCGAGAACCGTCCGTCGACCAGCAGAATGTCTTCCCGGGCGAGCAATTGCGGCCAGGCTTCGCCGGACAGGTGCGATCGGGTCGGGTCAACGATGATGATTGCGCTCCCAAGGGTCACGGTTGGATGGTGCGGTCCCTCGATCCATGGCAGGCGATCAAGGCAGGTGGATGCCGGTTCCTCGCAGGTGACGGTGCGAGCTGGGCTCCTCCATCATGGGCCCTGATTGCTTCGTGTGTTACCAACGCGGAGTCCACCGTGTTACACCTGCCGAGACTCGAACGACGCCCTCACTGCACCCGCTGTCGGACGAGGTCAGGCCCCGAGCTGCGCGGCCAGTCCGGCCAGGGTGGGCGAGCAGCCGGCGTCGATCTTCCAGTCGGCCAGTTCGTCGCCGCGGGTAGCACCCCGATTGACGATGACGATCGGAATGCCCCGGCGTCGAGCGCGTCGGACGAATCGCAGGCCGGACATGACCGTCAATGACGAGCCGGCCACCACCAGCGCGGAAGCCTGGTCGACGGCGTCGAAGCAGTGCTGGACCACCGGTTTGGGCACGCTGTCGCCGAAGAACACCACGTTGGGCTTGAGCGCGCCGCTACACCGAATGCAGGCCGCCACCCGGAAGCCGGCCGTGTCGTCGAATTCGACGTCGCCGTCCGGCGCGGTGACCAGGTCCAGGTCATCTCCGAAGCCCGGGTTGAGTTCGTCCAGGCGGCGCTGGAGCTCGAAGCGCGGTGTGATCTGGCCGCAGTTCAGGCAGATCACTTCGTCCACCCGGCCGTGCAGGTCGACCACGCGGCGGCTGCCGGCCTGCCCGTGCAGACCGTCCACGTTCTGCGTGATCAACTCGCTCACGTACCCGGCGCTCTCCAGTGCGGCCAACGCCAGGTGGCCGCGGTTCGGTATCGCGGTACCCATCCGATGCCATCCGAGATGACTTCTGGCCCAATATCTTTGCCGGGCGACCGGACCGGAGCGGAACTCAGAGATGGTCATCGGTGTGCGCGCTGCAGAATCGGGACCGCGGTAGTCCGGAATCCCGGAATCGGTGGACATGCCGGCGCCGGTCAGCACCACTACCGACCCGCCCGCCAGCAAGTCGACGGTGGCCGCGAACGCACTGTCATCGTGGGTACGGACCACCGAAGTCAGCGGTCTTGGTTGATCTACGGGACGTGTCACAGGCACTCGCCAATCGTACGCGCACGGGACTTTATCGATACTGATTCGCGTTACACAGGACAGTCGAGAGCTCAGGGCCTCATCGCCGGAGCAGAGGAGAGGTGCACGATGAAGAACAACATTCATCCGGACTACCACCAGGTCGTCTTCCGCGATTCAAGTACCGGTGACGAGTTCCTGACCAGGTCCACCGTGTCCGGCCGGGAAAGCGTCCAGATCGCCGACGGCAGCAACGTTCCATTGATCACCGTTGACGTGACGAGCGCGTCCCACCCGTTCTGGACCGGAAATGCCCGGGTCGTCGACACCCAGGGTCAGATCCAGAAATTCCACCAGCGGTACGGCACACGCACCCGCTGATCGAACGCCGCTCACCGAAACGCCGCTGACGAAGCCGAAAAGCCGGGCCACCAAGGTGGTCCGGCTTTTCTCTATTTCACGGAACGGTCGACTGATCGGCCACTCGGCCGGGCCGAGTTTGCGACGCGGCGACCGCGGGTGCTTGTCTGACCAGACGACCAGGCGCGGCGAACGGGCCGCCACCGAAACTGACGGGACTGACTGCGTGCGCGACCTCTTCGTTATCGGTATCGGGGCGGGCGATCCCGAACAGGTGACCGTCCAGGCCATCACCGCCCTCAACCGGGTCGACGTCTTCTTCGTGGCCGACAAGGGCGCCGGCAAGGACGATCTGGTCGCCCTGCGCAGCGAGATCTGCCGGCGGTACATCACCGAGAAGCCCTACCGCATCGTCGAAGTGCCCGACCCGGAACGGGACCGCACCGACCGGGTCGCGGACACGTCGGGCTATCAGCTCGCGGTGGACGACTGGCACGAGCGTCGGACGGCGAAGTACGAGCAGATCATGCTGGCCGAGCTGGGTCCGGGGCAGAATCCAGGCTTCCTGGTCTGGGGCGACCCGGCGCTGTACGACAGCACCATCCGCATCGTCGAGCGACTGCGGGCGCGCGGCGCACTGGACTTCGACTTTCAGGTCATCCCCGCCATCAGCAGCGTGCAGGCCCTCGCCGCGGCCCACCGGATGGTGCTCAACCGGATCGGCGAGCCCATCCACATCACCACCGGCCGGCGGCTCCGGGACGGTCTGCCGCCCGGGCTGGACAACGTGGTGGTGATGCTCGACGGGGATCTGGTCTGCCGCACCTTCACCGAGCCCGGACTGGAGATCTTCTGGGGTGCCTACCTCGGCACGCCCGACCAACTCCTGGTCGCCGGCCCGCTGCACGAGGTCATCGACCAGATCGCGGCGGTACGAACCGAAGCCAGGGCCAGGAAGGGCTGGATCATGGACACCTACCTGGTGCGCAGGCCCTTGCCGGTCCCGGATCAGGCCTGACGGGCCGGCTCCTCGGCGCGGCCGTCGGGGCGGCGCCGTAGCCCCGAGTCGCTGATGGTGAAGAAAGCCAGTACTCCGCCGGAGGCGCACACCGCGCCGGCAATCAGCACCGCACGGTGGAAGCCTGCGGACAGCAACACCGGGTCGGCGTAAGCGGCCGGCGTGATGCCGGACAACGCCGGCAGTACGGCCACGGCCAGCAGTCCGGCGATCCGGGCCACGTCGTTGTTCACGGCGGAGGCGACGCCGGTCTGGTGGTCGGGCGCCGCAGCAAGCACCGACGAGGTCAGCGGCGCCACGGTCGCCGCCATGCCCAGTGCGAACACCAGCACGGCCGGCAGCACATCCGCGAGATAAGTCGCGTCCGCGTTCAGCCGGGAGAACATCGCGATGCCGGTACCCGCGATGATCGGCCCGATGGTCATCGGCCATCGTGGCCCGATGCGCTGGGCGAGCCGGCCGCCCTTGGCCGACAGCAGCAACATCACCAGGGTGAGCGGCAGCAGCGCCGATCCAGCGGCGACCGGGGAGAACCCGCAGACCAGCTGCAGCTGCACCGGCAGCAGGAACAGCCCGCCGGTCAACGCCGCATACACCGCGAAGGTCACCAGATTGGCGGCGGTGAACTGCCGCACCGCAAACAGGCTCAGCGGCAGCAGAGGATCGGGGTGCCGGCCCTCGAACACGATGAAGGCGGCGAGCAACAGCACCCCGACGGCGGTGCTGGCGATCGTCAACGGCGGCCACCCGCTCGCCGGACCCTCGGTCAGGCCGAAGACAAAGGCGCCCAGACCGAGGAAGGCCAGTGCGGCGCCGACCACGTCCAGCCGGCCGGTGGCCTCGGAGTCCCTGGTCTCGGGGATGTACCGCTGCGCGGTGGTCACGACGACAACGGCCAGCGGGATGTTGATCAGGAAGACCAGCCGCCAGCCCCACGGCGCCAGCCCGACCAGCACGCCGCCGAGCACTGGGCCGATGGCGGTGGCCACTCCGCCGAGTCCGGACCAGGCGCCGACGGCGGTGGCCCGGTCCTCGCGGCGAAAGACCGACTGCAGGATCGCGAGCGAGCCGGGAGTCAGTAGTGCGGCGCCGACTCCCTGCAGCGCCCGCATGATGACCAGCACGGTGGCGTTGGGGGCCGCTCCGCACAGCACCGATGCGATGGTGAACCAGAGCACGCCGACCACGAAGATCCGCCGGCGGCCCATCCGGTCACCGAGCGATCCGCCGAGCAACAACAGACCCGACAGCGCGAGGGTGTAGGCGTTCAGGGTCCACTGCAGGCTGGTCAAGCCGGCGCCGAGGTCCTGGCCGATGCGAGGCAGGGCGACGTTCACCACGGTGCCGTCGAGCTGGGCCAGTCCGCTGCCGAGCACGGTCGCCAGCAGCACCCAGCGCGCCTGCGCGGTGCCATAGACGAGCGGTTCCGCCGCGGTGGCCGGTACCGTGGAAAGTCCGTCCGGCGGTGTTGGCATAATTCTCCTCAGGCGGGGTACATCGCTTGCCCGATCGGGTAGGTGAAGCGATTCACCAGTGCAACCCTAATCCGACCCGACGTTCTTCCCGGAGGCTGTACCCAACGGCTCTCCGCAGCCCGTCGTCTCTTCGCTCGGTCGTCAGCAGTGCCACGTCCCGCCGGTGTCAAGGTCCCACTCGTCCCACCCAGTGTCACCGTCCCACCCAGTGTCACCGTCCCACCCAGTGTCACCGTCCCACCCGTCCAACCCAGTGTCACCTGAGCAGTCCAGACCTCGAGGAGCCGCCAGATGAGCAACGACGGCGACCGAACCGACCCCGACTCGCCTATCGAGTCGTCGCGCGAGCCGGACGAGTTCGACTCCCTCGTGCTCGACGACCACTTCATCGCCGGGGGTATCCCGGAAGCCTCTTTGGCCGACCACCAACGGGCGTTGCCGGCCCGGCCGCTGCAGCGCCCACGCCCGGTCCAGCCGGATCCGTTCACTTCGCCGCCCAGCGGCCCTGGCGGTCCGTACGGCTGGACCCCTCGCGGCAGCGGCCGCGAGATGCGGTCGGCGGGGCTGCTGCTCGGTACCGCGGCGCTGGTGGTGCTACTGGTGGTGATGACCGGTTTCATGCACATCGGGCCTGGTCTGGGCGGCACCGGAGGTGCGGTGACGGTGCTGCCATCTGCCAGCGAGGTGGCAGGCGCCGGCGATCCGGCGCAGCCCTACGTGGTCGGCCTGTCGGCGTTGACCCCGATCGGTACGTGCTTCAACGTGAAGATGCCGTCGAAGTTCGTCGACGCCCAGCCGTGCTCGGATCAGCACGAGTACGAGCTGATCAACCTCGAGCTCGCTAGCGGTGCGAACAGCGCCTACCCGGCCGATTCGTACTGGTCGGGCATAGTTCAGGACCAGTGCAACCGCGAGTTGCAGTCCTACCTCGGGTCGGCGAGCCAACCGGCGACGGTCGCGGCCGAGCACTTCGGCCCGTCCCGGGCCAGCTGGGCGGCGGGGGACCGCACGATCTACTGCGTTGCTCATTCGACACCGCCGATGGTCGGCAGTCTGTACCGCGCCGGCGCCGCGGGCAGCACCGGCTGATCGAGCCCGGCAGTACCGGCTGATCGAGCCCGGCAGTACCGGCTGATCGGCCCGGCAGCCGTCGATCGCGACCGGCTGGGCTGGTCAGACTGCGGCGGCCCGCACGTGGATGCCGTGTGCGATGTCAGACGGCAGTTCGGTGGTGGTGGCGCCGTCGATCACCAACAAGGCGCGGTCGCGGGTGACGAACTCCAGCACCGCGCCGGGCTTGATCCCGCCGCGCTGCAGCCGATCCATCACGCCGGGCTGATTCTGGACGATCTCGATGATCCGGCGGACCTCGAACTTGCCACCCTTTGCGGCAGCCGCGTCGGCACCGATCAGGTCGGCATGGGTCTCGGTCACCGCGGGTTGATCGACACCAAGTTCCTGGAGTCCGGGAATGGGGTTGCCGTAGGGGGAGATCTGCGGGTGGCCGAGCAGTGCGACCAGCCGCTGCTCGACCTCTTCGCTCATCACGTGTTCCCAGCGGCAGGCCTCGACGTGCACGTCCCGCCAGTCGAGCCCGATCACGTCCAGCAGCAGGCGCTCGGCGAGCCGGTGCTTGCGCATCACGGATACCGCGCGCTCGCGCCCCAGATCGGTGAGCTCGAGGTGACGGTCGTCAGAAACCATCAGCAGGCCATCACGCTGCATCCGGGCGACGGTTTGACTGACGGTTGGGCCACTCTGGTTGAGCCGCTCCGCAATTCGGGCGCGCAAAGGAAAGATGCCCTCCTCTTCGAGCTCGAAGATGGTGCGGAGGTACATCTCGGTGGTGTCGATCAAGTCGTTCAAAGCCGGCGGCCCCTTCTAAGAGCTCCGATCCTACCCGGCACTGTGCCACGGCCGATGGCCACGACATGACGCCGACGCTCCTGACGCGACCGGGCGATCACGGCACGTCGTCGACAGGCTGTGCATCGCAGGCCGCGGCCAGAATGCCCGGTGGCCGGTGGTGAGTGGCGTTCGTCCGCGTCCAACACCACTTGGTGCTCATGTCGCGGCGCGGGGAGGGCCGTCCGACCCGGGCGACCACATAGCATTCATGCCGCAGCACTCGTCGGCCCGGCACTCAGTCAGGGGAGCACCCAAGTGGACGATGACAAGCCGCCCGATGCAGCGCGAGTGTTCGCCCGTGGTGGATTCTTCGAGTCCGGCGCGGGACAGCACTGGGCTCGATGCACAACAGAATCGACGAGAAACGGACACGCAATGACCGATATCCCGCCCGCCCCCGTTGCGCCGCGCTTCGGACTGCCGCGCGGGGTGGTCATCGTCGTGGGCATCGCCGCCGGCGTCGTCATCCTGGCCGGCATGCGTTCCGTCCAGGGGATTCTGTCGCCCGTCTTCATGGCCGTCGTGTTGGTCATCTGCGTGTACCCCCTCCGCGCCTGGCTCCTTCGGAAGCACGCCCCCGGCTGGCTGGCAACGTTGGTGGTCGTGTTGGTCATCTACGCGATCCTCATCGGGCTGGTCCTGGCCTTCGTCATCGGTCTCACCCGGTTCGCGGCGCTGCTGCCGCAGTACAAGGACCAGATGACGCAAACCATCGACGACATCAAGAATTGGCTGGTGAACCTGGGAATCAGCAAGTCCCAGGTCACCTCCGCCGTCAAGAACATCAACCCGGCCACCGTCCTGAGCGCCGTGGGCAGTGTGGTCAACAGCGTGACCGGTATCGCCACCAACCTGCTGTTCATCATCGTGCTGGTGCTGTTCATGGGCGTCGACGGTGCGGTGTTCCCGAAGCGGGTGCGGAATGTGCCGGTCCCGCGGGCCGCCGTCCTCGGCGCTCTGCAATCGTTCGCCTGGGGTACCCGCAAGTACTTCGTGGTGGCCACGGTTTTCGGTGGCATCGTCGCGGTGATCGACTGGGCCGCCCTGCTGATCTTCGCCATCCCGGCCGCCGGGCTGTGGGCGCTGCTGGCGTTTGTCACCAACTACATCCCGAACATCGGGTTCATCATCGGCTTGGTGCCGCCCGCGTTGCTCGCCCTGGTGACGGGCGGCGTGAGCAAGATGATCGCGGTGATCGTCACCTACTGCGTGGTGAACTTCATCATCCAGTCCGTGCTGCAACCCAAGTTCGTCGGTGACGCGGTGGGGCTGACCACCACCATGAGTTTTCTGTCGTTGATCATCTGGACCTTCGTGCTCGGTCCACTGGGCGCGATCCTGGCCATCCCGGTCAGCTTGTTGGTGAAGGCGATCCTGGTCGATTCGGACCCGGACGCGAAGTGGCTGCAGTTGTTCTTCGGCGACGAGCCCGTCCATACGGAGAAGGATCCGAATCGGCCGAAGAAGCACATCTTCAAAAGACGCCACCCGGCGCAGACAGCCGCAGACGTTGGCGCCGCACCGGCCGTTTGACGCATCCAGATGAAGCTTTCACGAAAAACCGCGCCCATAGTGCGATATGAGGACTTGACCCGGAAACAGCGACGCCGGCAGGTGACGCTGAGTTTGATCAGGACGATGGTCTGGGCGGTACTGGCGATCGCCATCTATTACTGGTTGCCGCTCAAGCGATCGGTGGATGACGGATTGCGGATCCTGATCGTGGGATTGGTGATCTTCGGGGTGGTCCTCTACGTCCAGATCCGGTCGATCATCGCCTCGAGTTTCCCGAGGATCAAGGCAATCGGTGCGCTCGGGATCGGGATTCCCCTGCTGCTGGTGGTGTTCTCATCGGTGTACTACCTGATCGAGAACTCGGCCCCGGGCAGTTTCACCGAGTCACTGGACAAGACAGATTCGCTGTATTTCACCATCACGGTTTTCTCCACGGTGGGATTCGGCGACATCGTCGCGGTGTCCACGCTGGCCCGGGTCTTCGTCAGTCTTCAGATGTTGCTCGATCTCGTCGTCATCGGCATCATCGCGAAGGTCGTGCTGGGAGCCGTGCAGATCGGGCTGCACCGTCGAGCATCGGAAGCCGCCGGCAGCAAAGGACTCGATGCACCACTGGCCGTCGAGGATCCGTTGGATCCCACCCAGTGACGTGCGCGACCGGGCCCGACCGGCCTGGTCAGCCGGGTCATCAGCCGCGTGGGCGGGTCAGAAGATCCCGTCGAGACCCTTCCCGATCTCGACAACTCCGACCAACACCAACACGACGCTCATCATCGCCCGGTTCTTCAGCTGCAGCCACGCCTTGAGCTTGGTCAGCGTCGGATAGATCTGCTCCCGTCGCACCAGCGCCACCAGCACCAGCACGAAAACGGTGCTGGCCGCGATCAGGGTGAAGATCGGCGATGGCAATGACGTCCTGGTACACCGGCAGGTAGCCGGCGGCGATGGTGACCGTCGCGGCGGCGAACATCAGCACGTTCTTCGGGCGAAGTGCCGACAGCACCAGACTGACCAGAAGGACTTGACGACCGTCAGGTCCTCTACAGCGGTCATCCACTTCGGCACCGGGATCTCGTCGCCGGCCTGCGGGCGCTTGGTCCACTGCTGCAGACCGTAGAGCAGCAGCAACACCCCGACGACCAGTTGCAGCCAGGCGACGGCGCCCTCCGACGGCTGGCCGTTCGACAGGCCGGCCACGCCGCCGAGGGCGAGGAGCGCGGTGGTGGCGATGGCGATGCCGAGGGTGTAGCCGATCGCGAACGCGACGCTGACCAAACGCCGGCGCCCGGACAACAGGATCAGAATCACCACGGTGATGGTGGTCGGCGAGATGGCAACCACCAGGGCCAGTGGGAGCAGGCCACCGACCACCGTGCCGATCAGGGTCTGGCTCCACCGGCGCCGGTAGCGACCGCCAACTCGCCATCCGGTTTCTGCGCCCGGCGTTCCGCCTCCGCGGCCGCTTCGGCCGCGTAGGCCGCGGCCTCGGCATTGCGCGTGTAGTCGGCGATCTCGCGTTGCAGCGACCTGCGCACCTTCGGCTGCTGCGCCAGTGCCACAGCCACGATCGTCAACAGCAGGTACATGAACACACCACCGAGGAACAGGGCGATCGCCGGCAGCACCCATTCGCCTAGGCGGTCGGCCATCTGCTTCGCAGCGAAGATCCGCCAGACGAGCATGAAATTGACCAGGTACCCGATGCCGTAGGACACGCAGAACGCGATCACGAATTGCTTGAGACTGCCCGACTGCTTCCGTTTCTTGATCGGTTCATCCCGGATCGGCAGTGCGATGGACAGCACGTTCCCGACCCCCATCCACAGCAGGATGAACAACACGGTCAGGATGCAGGCCTTCCACAATGCGCCCCAGTCGCCGGCTCGCCAGGCAAGCAGCGCGCTGAGCAGGAACCCCAGCGGCGCCACCAGGGTGAGCAGCGCCAGGTTCTTGATCACCAGCAGGTGCCACAGCCGCGCCCCACTGTCCAACGCGGCCCGCACCCGCATCGCGTCGAAGCTCATCGCGTTGATGCAGACGGAGCCGCCCATCACCACCGACAGCACCCACAGACCCAGATATGGCGCCCATTGGCCGTCCTTCTCCCACTTGAAGACCCGGATGAAGCCCAGGTACAGCAGACCCATCGCCAGCGAGATGGCCAGGCTCCGCACAATGGTTCGCGGCTTCCGTCGGAGCATGTAGTCGATCTCCCCGTGGACACCCCGGGCCAGCGCCGGGCCGTGCCGGCTGACCGAATTGCGTCCGTGCAGCGGGACGTGGCCGTCCACCGTTGCGGCCTCGGGGTCGTCCTCGCCGGCGTCGATCCGGGCTAGCCGAGCCTGCAGCACGCCGTACTGAGCCTCGCTCAGGGCCATCCGGGCCACCATCACGGCGGCTGCGGCGTTGCGTTCCGCATCCGCAGCCTGAGCCGCCGTGACCGCCCGGACCGGCGAAACCGGCGTGCCGTCGGCCCCTGCCGGTCCGGTGGCCGCGTCACCCGCGGTCTCGTCGCCCGGGATCGGCAGTCCGGAGGCCGGCTCGCCGGCAGTAGCGCCCGGATCGGCCGGCTGCGCCGGACTCCGCGGAATGCCGAGTTCGAGGTAGGCCTGACCCAGGCGGGCCCACCGGCCGGAGGGGGAGCGGGCCGATTCCAGGGCGCGTACCAATTCCTCGCGCTGCCCCTTGATCGATTTCTCCACCCTCCGGGTCAGCCCTTCGACGTCGGCCCGGTCCTTCCACTTGGCCGACAGCGCCGCCCGTTCGGCCGCGGCCGCGCTCTCCACCAGCTCGGTCAGGTCGTCAACGGCTGCCATGGGGTGACTCCTACTTCGTCGATGTCGACCGCCGGTCAACCTGTTCGGTGGCGACCCAGGGCGGCACTGGGTCACGCTCGGATGCCGAGTAGGTGTCTGATTCGGGAGTTTACTTCCGACGCAGGCGTTTCCGGCCATAGCGATCGATCGGTCAGGTACGCGTCGATCGTCGCGCGGCAGCTCGCCTCTCGCATCGCCCCACCTGGACGAAGCGGTAGCGTCAGCACCGCTCGTTTCCTCGCCCGATCACCGGTTCGGAAGGCCCCTCATGACGTCCTCACTCATCGGCTGCCATGCCCTCGTCTGGACCGGGACTTTCGATCCCGATGGCATCCGGCTGTCCGTGGCCAAGACCAAGCAGGCGGGCTTCGACCTGGTCGAATTCCCGTTGATGAACCCGTTCACGTTCGACACCGCAGTGGCCAAGGCGGCCTTGGCCGAGCACGGTCTGTCGGCCAGCGCCAGCCTGGGCCTGTCCGAGTCCACCGACATCAGCAGCGAGGACCCTGCCGTGGTGGCGGCCGGGGAGGCGCTGCTGTTCCGGGCGCTCGAGGTGGTGGCCGAGCTCGGCGGCAGCCAACTCTGCGGCGTCATCTACAGCGCGATGCGCAAGTACATGGAGCCGGTCAGCGCGGCCGGATTCGAGAACAGCGTGGCCACCATCGGTCGGGTGGCGGATCGGGCCGCCGAGCTGGGGCTGTCGATCGCCCTGGAAGTGGTCAACCGGTACGAGACGAACGTCCTCAACACCGGCCGGCAGGCGCTGGCGTATCTCGACCGGGTCGGGCGGCCCAACGTCGCCGTGCACCTGGACAGCTACCACATGAACATCGAGGAATCGGATATGTATGCGCCGGTACTCGATTGCGCGGATCGGCTGGGCTACGTGCACGTTGGTGAGAGTCACCGCGGTTACCTGGGAACCGGCACCGTCGATTTCGACTCCTATTTCAAAGCCTTGGGCCGCATCGGTTACCGGGGCACGATCGTCTTCGAGTCATTCTCGTCAGCCGTGGTTGCGGCCGATCTGTCCCGAATGCTGGGCATCTGGCGAAACCTCTGGCAGGACAACGATGAATTGGGCGCTCATGCAAATGAATTCATTCGCGGGCATCTCACCGCGGTGCAATCCATCGGTTTGCACTGATCGAATCCGCTGCGGTACTTCAGCTCTGACCCGCAGATGCCGCAGATGTACGGCGGTCAATTCGTGCTGTACGGGACCCGGGGGAGTTCGACGGCCGGCCGCATCGCGAACTGCCGCACCATGGCGGCCTCCCGTCGGAGCAGCTCGAGCTCGAGAGTCAGCCGCTCGTCGGTGTTCTCGGCCGCCAGTAGGGACTGTTTGTCGCCCAGGTCCAGGATCATCCCGTCGGCGACGGCGTACGACAACGCCGTCGGGCTCGGCGGCAGATCATCGCTGTCGTCGTCGCTGTGGATCCCGCCGGTCCTGCGCAGCGCCTCGATGTATTTGCCGAACAGTCGGCCGACTTTGCGGGCCAGTTCGACCGACTCCGGACCGGAGGAATCCTCCAGAGTGGTGACCGTGCCACAGACCAGATCCGACGACGTGTCCAGGGTGTCGACCCGGAACCGGCTCTCGCCGATGGCCAGGATGTCGTAGCGGCCGTCGCTGTAGGCCTCGACCCGCTGCAGCACGGCCGTGCAACCCACGTCGTGGAGCTCGGAGAACCCGTCGTCCCAGGCCTCCCGACCGGCCTTGATCGCCACCACCCCGAATCTTCGGCGGCCGTTCGCCTGGTCCAACAGCTCCGAGACCATCCGCCGGTACCGCTCCTCGAAGATGTGCAGCGGTAGCAGGCTGCCCGGATACAGCACGGTCCCCAGGGGGAACAGATTCAGGGCCAAAGACGACACGCGACCCAACGTACTCGGACGCGCGGCGCGGGGTCGAAAGGTCGTCCTGGTTCCGCAGCAGGCAGGATGACGTGGTGTCCGATACTGCCGCGAACCCGCTGATCACCGTCGCCGACCTCGCCGTCGAGCTGACCTCGTCGCCCCCGCCGGTCGTGCTGGACGTGCGCTGGGTCGCGGGAGTCGTCGACCGGGCCGGTTACCTGGCCGGGCACGTCCCCGGCGCGCAATTCCTGGATCTGGACGCTGATCTGGCCGCGCCGCCGGGTCTCGGCGGTCGGCATCCGTTGCCCGAACCCGATGACCTGCAGGCAGTGTGGCGTCGCGTCGGCATCGACGACGACTGTGCGGTGGTGGTCTACGACAGCAAGGACTCTTCGATCGCCGCCCGCGCCTGGTGGCTGCTCCGCTGGTCCGGCCTGACCGACGTCCGGGTGCTCGACGGCGGCTTCGCTGCCTGGGCGGCCGCCGGTCACCCGGTCGAGACCGGACCGGGTCGCGAGGCAACACCGGGTGCAGTGACCGTCGAACCCGACGGGCTGCCGTCCGTCGACGCGGACCGGGCCGCCGAATTGGCGGCCGGCGCCGGCACCCTGCTGGATGCGCGGGCGGCCACCCGCTACCGCGGGGAGGTGGAGCCGCTCGATCCGGTCGCCGGGCACATCCCGGGGGCGGTCAACCTGCCGCTGACGGGTCTGTTGACGCCCGACGGCACCTTCAAGAGCCCAGCCGAACTGGCCACGGCCTTCGCGGCGCTGCCGGATGGCGACGTCGCGGCCTCCTGCGGGTCCGGGGTCACCGCCTGCCATCTCATCCTGGCCGGCGCCGTCGTCGGCCGCGAGATCGCGTTGTATCCCGGTTCCTATTCGGGCTGGCTGGCGCTCGGTCGGCCGGTCGCCGTCGGCCCCGAGCCGGGTGTCGCGACGCCCGGCAGTTAGCCTCGAGGAATGGCGCTGCCGCTGGTCATCTGGGATCCGGCGATGCTCGGGTACGACCTCGGCGGGTCGCACCCGTTGCATCCGCTGCGCTGGCAGCTGACCTGGGAGCTGGCCGAGCGGCTCGGCGTGCTGGCCGGCATCGACCGATTTGCGCCGGACCCGGCCACCGACGCGCAGCTGGCCACCGTCCACACGCCGGCTTACATCGCCGCGGTGAAGGCCGCGTCCGGCCCGGTGCCACACCACGTTCACCGCGGCACGCACCTGGCCGTCGGCCACGGATTGGGCAACGACGACAACCCGGTGTTCGAGCACATGCACGCCAGCGCCGCACTGATCGCGGGCGGGTCGATCGCCGCGGCCCGCGCGATCGCCGATGGTGAGGTGGACCGGGCGATCAACATCGCCGGTGGTCTGCACCACGCCATGGCCGACCGAGCCTCGGGATTCTGCGTCTACAACGACGCCGCGCTGGCCATCAGGACATTGCTCGACGCGGGGGTCGGCAAGGTCGCCTACGTCGACGTCGACGTGCATCACGGCGACGGAGTCCAGGCCGCGTTCTACAACGACCCCCGGGTGCTGACCATTTCCATCCACGAGTCGCCCTTGACACTGTGGCCGGGCACCGGCTGGCCCGTCGAGATCGGACAGGGGGCCGCGGCCGGCACCGCCGTCAACATCCCGGTGCCGGCCGGTACCGGTGATGCCCAGTGGTTGCGGGCTTTCCACGCCGTCGTGCCCGGCCTGATTCGGGCCTTCCACCCTGACGTGCTGGTCACCCAGCACGGCGCCGATTCGCATGCCGACGATCCACTGGCCGACCTGAACCTGTCGGTCGACGGACAGCTGGCGTCCTACGTCGCCCTCCGCGAGCTGGCCGAATCCGCCGCGAACGGGCGCTGGCTGGCTCTGGGCGGCGGCGGGTATTCGCTGGTCAAGGTGGTGCCGCGAGCGTGGACCCATCTGCTGGCCACGGTGTCGGATCGGGACGTCGACCCGTCGACGCTGCTCCCGCAGGGTTGGTTGAACGTCGCCGCTGCCGCCCGGCCTGCGATGACGCTGCCGTCGAACATGTCCGACGGCAGGTCGGTGGCCTACGAGCCGTGGGACACCGATCATGCGAAACCCGTCGACAAGTCCATCGCCGAGGTGCGCGGCCTGATCTATCCGCTCTACGGCCTCGACCCGTTCGATCCGCGGGACTGAACGGGTCGTGACTGAACCCGGCGGGACTGAACCGGCGTGACTGAACCCGGCGTGACTGTGCCCGGCGTGACCCAGCCCGGGCGGTACCCCCAGCACTGGGAGGCCGACGTGCTGCTGGCCGACGGTGGCGCCGTGCACCTGCGGCCCTCGGCCGCCACCGACGGCCCGGCCATCCTGGCCATGCACGAGCGGATGAGCGACCGCACCAGGTATCTGCGTTATTTCCAGGCGGTCTCGCAGATCTCGCCGTCCCAGCTGAAGGTGTTCACCGAGGTCGACCACGTGACGTCGGTGGGGTTGGTTGCCGAACTCGGCGGCGAGATCATCGCCGCCGGCTCCTACCATCGGGACCGGACGAACCCGGAGACGGCCGAGGTGGCGTTCGTCGTCGAGGATGCTCAGCAGCGGCGTGGCCTCGGTTCGATCCTGTTGGAGCATCTGGCCGCCGCCGCGCAGGAGCGGGGGATCAAACGATTCACCGCCGAGGTGCTGGGCGAGAACCAGAACATGGTCCGCGTCTTCATCGACGCCGGTTACGAGGTCAAACGCGAGTTCTCGTCCGGCATCGTCGATCTCGGGTTCGACATCGAACCGACGGCCGCGTCCCTCGCCGTCATCTCGTCGAGGGAGCAGCGGGCGGAGTCGAGATCGATCGCCCGGCTGCTCTCGCCGCGGGCGGTCGCCGTCATCGGCGCCTCCAACGAACGGCGCAAGCTCGGCCACGCGGTACTGGTCAACCTGCTGCGGGCCGGGTTCACCGGCCCCGTCTACCCGGTGAACCCGGAAACCCTGTCGGTGCAGGGCGTTCGGGCCTACAAGTCAGTGCTGGACATTCCCGATCCGGTCGACGTCGCGGTGATCACCGTGCCGGCGGCGTCGGTGGCCGAGGTCCTGGAGTCGTGCCGGATCAAGGGTGTACACGGTCTGGTCATCGTCACCGGCGGGTTCGCCGACGCCGACATCGACGGCGGCGCGGGCGGCGGCGCCGATTCGCAACGCCGGATGGTCGCGATGGCCAGGGCGAACGGAATGCGGGTGCTCGGCCCGAACTGCCTGGGCGTGGTGAACACCGATCCTGCGGTGCGGCTGAACGCGACGCTCGCGCCGGTGGTGCCGCCGCCGGGTCGGGTCGGGTTCTTCTGCCAGTCGGGTGCGCTGGGCATCGCGATTCTGGCCGACGCCGCCTCCCGCGGGTTGGGGTTGTCGTCGTTCGTCTCGGCGGGGAACCGGGCCGACGTCTCGGGCAACGACCTGCTGCAGTTCTGGCACGGCGACGAGCGCACCGAGGTGGTGCTGCTGTACCTGGAATCGTTCGGCAATCCGCGCAAGTTCGCCCGGCTGGCCCGGACCCTGGCCCGCGCCAAGCCGGTGATCGCGGTGAAGTCCGGCCGTCATGCGTTGGTCAGTCCCGGGCTGGCCGCCAGCTCGGCGGCGGTCTCGGATACCGCGGTCGCGACCTTGTTCGCGCAATCCGGCGTGATCCGCACCAACACCCTGTCCGAGGCCTTCGACGTCGCGCAACTACTTGCGCACCAACCGGTTCCGCGCGGCGACCGCATCGCGATCCTGGGCAATTCCACCGCGCTCGGAGTGCTGGCGCTGGACGCCTGCCTGGAGGCCGGACTCACCGTGGTGGACGAGGTGCCCGTCGATTTCGGCGTCAACGTCAGCCCGGAGGAGTTGCATTCCGCGGTCCGGGTCGCCGTCGGGCGGAAGGACGTGGATGCCGTGGTGGTCGTGTACGTGCCGCCGGTGGATGTGCCCGGCCAGGCCCACGCACAGGCCCTGCGTGCGGCCGCGGGCGGTTCGACGATCCCGGTGGTCAGCACGTTCCTGGCCAACGACGGGCTCTCGGAATCGCTGAGCGTACTGGGCGAGGACGGCGGCGCGGCCCGGGGATCGGTCCCGTCGTTCCGCACCCCGGAGCGAGCGGTGGCGGCGTTGGCCCACGCCGTCCGGTACGGCCGCTGGCTGGATCGCCCGCTGGGCTCGATCCCGGTGCTCGACGGCGTCCGGGCGGCCGACGCCCGGGCCCTGGTCGCCGGTCTGCGAGCGGAGGACCCGCGGGATCGGGCACTGACCGATGCCGAACTGGTCGAGCTGTTGGGCTGCTACGGCATCGTGGTGGCCGAGTTCGAGGCGGTGAGCAGTCGGTCGGAGGCTCTGGAGGCGGCGGAACGGATCGGCTATCCCGCGGTGCTCAAGGTGTTCGACCAGGCGCTGCGGCACCGGTTCGACCAGGTGGGTGTCCGGTTGTCGTTGCCGGGTCCGGAGGCGGTACTCGAGGCCTACGACGAGTTGGCCGCCGAAGGTATGGGGCATGTCTACGTGCAGGCGATGGCCCCGCGCGACCGCGGGACGGTGTCGACGGTGCTCGGGGTTACGGCCGATCAGTCGTTCGGCGCGCTGGTCTCGTTCGGGATCGGCGGGGTGGCCACCGAATTGCTCGATGACCTTGCGTTCCAGGCGGTTCCGCTGACCGACGCCGACGCTGCTGACCTGCTCGACGGACCGAAGGCTTCCCCGCTGCTCACCGGCTACCGGGGCGCGGCGGTGGTGGATCGGGGCGCATTGCTGGATCTGGTGTTGCGCCTGTCCGCGCTGGCCGACGATCTGCCGGAGATCGGCGAACTGTTCCTGCAACCGGTGCTGGCCGGCCCGGCCGGCATCTGCGTCACCGGCGCCACCGGCCGCATCGGCCCACCCACCCAACGCCCCGACGTCCGCCGCCGCCTCCGCTGACCCCGCCTCTCGGCGCACGTTCGGGGCCCGGCTTTGGCATGGATCAACTTCGCAGGCACGGACGAACTTGACGACTCTCGTCCCGTCCGTCCCACATCGAGCACGTTCATCCATGCGCCGGTGGTGGATGGGCCGGCCGGGTACCCGTCAATCAGCCCCTAGCGCACCCCTAGCGCGACGTAATACCCAACGACCGTTGGGCCACGCCCACCTATGGGCGTTGGTCGTTGGGTAGTACCTCGCGTCAGCATGGCGCAGCAGTCCATCGAGGCCCGAGCGAACGGCTCGAACTCCGCGCTTTCGTACCGCCCGCCAGCGGATTCGGCCTTGAACGACGAAGGACCGGGCTCACGTGGTGAGCCCGGTCCCTCCGGCGTGCGATCTCCCGACCGCTTCAATTTGTGCTGCGGAACGATTCAGCTGGCGTAGGCCCGCAAGGTCTCGGAGCGTTCGCCCACGCGCAGCTTGGCCATGGAGTCCCGCTCGATCTGCCGGACGCGCTCCCGCGAGATGCCGAACACCCGGCCGATCTCGTCGAGGGTGCGGGGCCGCCCGTCGTCCAGCCCGTAACGGAGCCGGACCACCGACTGCTCGCGCTCGTCCAGCGTCCGCAGGACCTTGTTGATGTCCTCGTGCATGAAGCCGGCGACGACCTGAGCTTCGGCCGAGGTCGACTCGGAGTCCTCGATGAAGTCGCCCAACGGGGCTTCTTCGTCACTGCCGACCGGCATGTCCAGCGATACCGGGTCGCGGGCGTGGTCGAGGAGATCGGCGATCTTCTCCTCGGGAATGCCCGATTCCTCGGCGAGTTCGGCCATCGTCGCGTCACGGCCGAGCTGCTGGTGCAATTCGCGCTTGAGCCGCGACAGCTTGTTGACCTGTTCGACCAGGTGCACGGGCAGCCGGATGGTGCGGCCCTGGTCCGCCATCCCGCGCGAGATAGCCTGCCGGATCCACCAGGTCGCGTAGGTCGAGAACTTGAAACCCTTGGTGTAGTCGAACTTCTCGACCGCACGGATCAGCCCGAGGTTGCCCTCCTGGATCAGGTCCAGCAGCGGCATGCCGCGTCCGGTGTACCGCTTGGCCAGGGACACCACCAGCCGCAGGTTCGCGACCAGAAGGTGGCTCCGGGCGGCATTGCCGCCGCGGATGACGGCGCGCAGATCGGCCTTGCGCTGCGGCGAGAGCCTGCTGCCCGTCTCCAGCTTGTGAGCCGCGAAGACGCCGGCCTCGATGCGCTTGGCCAGGTCGACTTCTTGCTCGGCCGTCAACAGCGCCGTGCGTCCGATGCCGTTCAGGTACACCCGGACCAGGTCAGCAGACGGGCCCTGAGCGTCGAGATCTTCGGCCTCCTGGGCTGCGGCGCTCTTCGTCGGCGTGCTCCTGACCGGCGTCTTGGCTGCGGCCTTCGCAGGCGCACTCGAGACTGGCGCAGTCGAGACTGGCGCGGTGGAAACAGCGGCAGCGGCAGTAGGCGCGGGAGAAATATCAGTGGCCGGATCGGCCTGCGTGTCCAGAATCGTTGCGCTGTCGGCCTTCTGCGACGGCAGCAGGGTCACAACGGAATTTGCAGCTGCCGATTCGACGGCCATCTCGGATACCGGCGCGTCAATGACATCGGCGTGTATCGTGGGGGAGTTGGTCATGTTGGTGCTCCCTTCATTGCGTGTGTCGGATCAAGCCGGTGGAATCGGCGCCGACATAATCTGAAACGCTTGCAGGTTCCGTTTCGTTCCCGGTTCGTCGCCGCTCGCCCTACGGACTGCCTGTCACCCTCTAATACGTACTGAGCGCTCGGTTTGGATCAGTTCTCCAGTTACCGATCCGGCTGATTCGGAACGTGTCTAGCGCCGGCCCGAGCCAGGAATCTTGTCCCGAAGCCAACACCCCACGAACATGAGTGATCCTGTGCCGACCATGAGAACGGCATGAGAGTGCGGGAGACGGCGTGCGCGACCAGCCGTCAGAGCTCGATGATCACGGTGAACGGCCCGTCATTGATGCTGGTCACGGCCATTTCGGCGCCGAAAACGCCGGTGGCCACCCGGGCCCCGAGCGCGCGCAGATCGGCTACGACGGCGTCGACCAACGGTTCGGCGACGGGCCTGGGGGCGGCGTCCACCCAAGTTGGCCGGCGACCTTTGCCGGTCTGCCCGTACAGAGTGAATTGGCTCACAACCAGCAGGGGAGCGGCCGAACTCTCGCAGGATTGCTCGCCTCGCAGGATCCGTAGGCCGTACAGCTTGCGGGCCAACTGGCCCGCGATGGCCGGCGTATCCGTATGCGTTACCCCGACGAGTACCAACAGCCCGGGTTCGTCGATGGCGCCCACCTGCTGACCGTCGACGACGACGGAGGCGGACGTGACGCGCGACGCGACGGCTCTCATATCGGGTGATGATGCCAACCAGCCGGCAGGCCGTGCGCGCGCACCCAGACTGCGGTCCGCTCTACCCTGGACCGATGCACAAAGATGACGGCTCGATGCTCTCGATCTCCTCGCCGGGATCCATTCTGTCGATCGGCTCGTCCGGCTCGATCCTGTCGATCGGGTCCGCCGGCTCCATTCTGTCCATCGGGTCGGCGGGTTCGGTGCTGTCGTTCGGCTCGGTGTTCTCGTTCGCCTCGGCGCTGTCCGCTTTCTCGTTCGGCTCGACCGGCGCGGTGCTGTCCTACCGCAAGCTCGGCTGGCTGACCGTCCGGAGCCTGGCCTTGGCGGCCGTCAATCCACGGGTGGCGGTCAGTCGACGGGGTGCAGCAAACCGCGGGTGATGGCCACCCGGATCGTGGGGAGCACCGCCTCCGCAAGTGCGCCGAGGTCGAGCCCGTGCGCAGTGGCCAACAGATCGAGCAGCATCGCCAGCGGCGCCTCGCCGGTGCAGCCGGCCAGGAGCGCCTGACCCCACTCGTCCAGCTGGATCGTGGCGCCCGGCCCTTCAGGCCTGCGCAACAGCCGCAACACCGTCGCCCAGCCCTCGTGGCCTGGGAGGGCCCGCTGCTCCAGGATGACGGACGGCGCCAGCGACAACCGGGTGCCGAGCAGCTCGATGTCGCTCGTGCTGCGGAGCCAGTCGCGTCTGGCCAGGAACGCGGCGGCCTCCGGCCCGGTCACCTCCTCGCCTGCTCCGGTGATCTCGTCCAGCACTACGTCTGGATCGGCGGAATCGGTGCGGCGCAACGTGATCATGCCCATGCCGATGCCGGCCACCCGTTCTGCCGCGAAGTAGTCCAGCCACGCCTCCGCTGTCCGCTCGGCGTCGCCACCCGCTTCCCCGGCGTCCTTGAGCCACAACGCGATGTACTCGGCCGGATCGGCCATCTCCCGCTGCACCACCCAGGCGTCGCAGCCAGTGCCGTACACCCAGCCGCCGACCCGCTCACGCCAGTCGGTGTCCTCCCGGACGATCCAGTTGGCCAGCATTTGCGCCGTGCCGCCGGGTTTGAGATGGGCGGGCACGCCCCGCACCAGCGCCTCGCACATCCCGTCGCCGGCAATCCCGGAATCCCGGTAGACGTATTGCTGCGCACCGGTTCCGATGACGAACGGGGGATTGCTGATGATCAGGTCGAACCGCTCGTCCTCCACCGGCTCGAACAGCGACCCGTTCCGGAGGTCCCAGTGCTGGCCGTTCAGTCGGGCGGTGGCGCCGGCCAGCGCCAGGGCGCGCTGATTGGTGTCGGTGGCGACGATCGACCCGGAGTGCGAGAACGCATGCAGCGCTTGAATTCCGCAGCCGGTACCGAGATCCATCACGGACTCCGCCGGCTCTCGGATGACGGCTCGGGCCAGCGTGATCGAAGCCTGACCGATGCCCAACACGTGGTCATGCCGGACGGCGCCCGGGCGCGTGTCGGAGTCGAGGTCGGAGACGACCAGGTACTCGTTCTCGTCGTCAGCGTGCGGCCGGATGTCCAACGCCGCCCGCACGTCACCGCCGTCGCGTTCGAGCGCGCCGACGGCGATTGCGGCGTCGACGCCGATGGTCGGGAACGCATTGCGGGCCGCAGTTGCGGGCTCGGTCGTCCCGAGCAGGAACAGCCGGATCATCGTGGCCAGCGGCGAACCGTCGCGCGTCGCCCGCAACGCCGGCCACATCTCGCCCCGGCTCAACGCCCGATGCGCGCTGCTGCCCAGCAATTCCGGCACCTGCGTCGCATCGAACCCCGCCCCCCGCAGGTCCGCACCCAACCGATCCACCAGGTCCAGGTCGGTCATGGTCGTGTTCCGGTCGGGGGACGTCTGCGGCTCGGTCACGGCCCCGAGAGTAGTAGCCGCCCCCTCCCGCGCGGATCAACTTCGATTGCGCGGATCAACTCGGGCCAAATGTGACCAGTGGGACGCGAGTCAACGAGTTCATCCGCGCGGGAACGTGCAGGGACGCCGCACTGAGAGCCTGCGCAGTGACCGACCATGTGGAACGCTGAGTCCCATGACGGCGCAGAGTCTGTACCTGACGGGGAAGCCCGACGCGGACGCCCTGTTGGCGACCGACCCGAATGCACTGCTGCTGGGCATGGTCCTGGACCAGCAGATCCCGATGGAGAAGGCGTTCAGCGGGCCGGCCGTGATCGCGGAGCGGATGGGCGGGCTCGACGTGCGGGCCATCGCCGCCGCCGACCCCGAGACGTTCAAGGCCATGTTCGCGACCCCTCCTGCGGTCCATCGCTTCCCGGGCTCGATGGCGGGGCGGGTGCAGAGCGTCTGCCAGGTGCTGGTCGAGTCCTACGACGGTGATGCTGCCAACATCTGGGCCGACGTGACCAGTGGCGACGAGCTGCTCCGCCGCATCGGGGCGCTGCCCGGCTTCGGCGCGCAGAAGGCCGGCATCTTCGTCGCCCTGCTCGGCAAGCAGTACGGGGTCACTCCGACGGGCTGGCGTGAAGCTGCAGGTCAGTGGGGTGAGGACGGCGCACGCCGGTCCGTAGCCGACGTTGTCGATGACGAGTCGCTCGACGCCGTCCGGGCCACCAAGAAGGCTGTCAAGGCGGCGGCCAAGCAAAAGGCCGTCCAGTAGCCCAAACACGGCAGCCCGACCACCGTCCTGCATAGGCTCTCTGCCCCGGTCCGCGGCCTCGCCGGGAGTACCGTGAAGTTCGGGTGAAGACACCCGCCTCGGCAGTCCGAGGCACCGGTCCGGGTCAGAAATGGGTCCGGCCCCAGTCCTCGATCGGAGCTTCGAATGGCCACATCATCTCTGCCGGAAGTGCCTGCGGCGCGTCGGGCAGAAGCGATCGTCATCACCGAGGCCGAACCGTCCTATGACGACCAGCTCGCGGCCCGCCGTAAGCGCTACATGCTCACCATGGGCATGCGTGTCCCGCTCTTGATCGCCGCTACGCTGCTGTACCACCACCTCTGGATCTCCATTCCGCTATTGCTGATCTCGATCCCGCTGCCCTGGATCGCGGTGCTGTTCGCCAACGATCGCCCGGCCCGCAAGAAGGTCAAGAAGGTGGTTCCGGGCGTCATCAACTACGAGCGTGCGTTGCCGCCTGGCACCCGCGAGATCGTGGACAGCGAGTAACAGTTCAGCCCGGGCTCCGGCATGAGAAACGTGCGGCTATACGGTGGTCCGATGACCGACAGCGATGTCATTGACAGGGCCGGTCGCGTCTTCCGCGCGACCAACTCCCTGCATTCGTGCGTGTACTTCTCGCCCGAGGGTGACGAGGAGTACGTGGCCGCTGGCTTGCGGCCCGGGCGGATGGGATATTTCGCCTCCCGCAGCGCGCCGATGGGCGAGGTCGGGCCGGCCGTCGTTGCCGCCACCTTCTACAACTTCAATCCCGCATTGATTGCCCGGCACATCCCGCGGGCCTGGACTCTGGCCACCCCCGCACAGGTGTTGGCAGCCCGCTGGCGGGTTGCTGACCGCACGCTGCGCAGGTTGCTCGGCGACGACGTGATCGGCTCCGACGAGCTGCTTGCCGCGGCCGGAATTGCCAGGCAGGCGGCTTTGAACTGCACCATCGAAGGCCGCCCGTTGTTCGCCGGGCATGCCGGCCTGGAATGGCCTACCGAGCCGCACCTGATCTTCTGGCACGCCATCACCCTGCTCCGCGAGCACCGCGGGGACGGGCACATCGCCATGCTGGTGCAGGCCGAACTGTCCGGAATCGAGGCGCTGGTGACCCACACCGCCACCCACCGCGGGTTTCTGGTCGACGCGGCCAAAGCGCTGCGGATGTGGTCCGACGAGGAGTGGGCCGCGGCCCAGGACGGTCTGCGGGATCGGGGATTGCTGGACGCGGACGGCGAACTCACGGCGGCCGGGCAGGAACTCCGGGACCGGCTCGAGGCCGAGACCAATCGGCTCTGCGCCGCGCCCTGGCGCGACATCGACCCGGACGAAGTCGAAACGCTGATCAGCTACGGCAAGTCGTTGACGCGGCTGGCCGTCGGCGCCGGCGCGTTCCCGGAACGGGTCTTCGCGAGTTGACCGAGCAGCTCAGCGCGCGGGGCAGCAAGGCCCCCAAGACGATCGAAACCGTGGCGCAGGTGGTGATCCGGTTCGCCGGAGACTCCGGCGACGGCATGCAGCTGACCGGCGACCGCTTCACCGTCGAGACTGCGGCCTTCGGCAACGGGCTGTCGACGCTGCCCGACTTCCCGGCCGAAATCCGGGCCCCCGCCGGGACTCTGCCCGGCGTATCCGCGTTCCAGTTGCAGTTCGCCGACCACGCGGTGGTCACTCCGGGGGACGCGCCGAACGTCCTGGTCGCAATGAATCCTGCGGCGCTGAAGGCGAATCTGGCCGATCTGCCGGCCGGCGGCATCGTCATCGTCGACAGCGACGAATTCAGCAAGCGCAACCTGGCCAAGGTCGGGTACGCCGTCAGCCCGCTCGAGGACGACAGCTTGGCGAGTTACCAGGTGCACGCGCTCGGACTGACGTCGATGACGGTCGAGGCGGTGAAAGAGGTTGGCCTGCACCGTAAGGAGTCCGAGCGGGCGAAGAACATGTTCGCCCTTGGCCTGTTGTCCTGGCTCTATCACCGGCCCCTGGACGGGACCCGCCGTTTTCTGGAGTCGAAATTCGCGCACAAGGCGGATGTGTTGCGCGCCAATCTGATCGCGCTCGAGGCGGGCTGGTCGTACGGCGAGACCACCGAGGGTTTCGCAGTGCACTACGAGGTCAAGCCGGCACCATTGCCCGCCGGCGTCTACCGGACAATCCGTGGAAACCAGGCGCTGGCCTACGGTCTGGTCGCCGCCGGAAAGCAAACCGGACTGCCGCTCTTCCTGGGCACCTATCCGATCACCCCGGCCTCGGACATCTTGCACGAGTTGTCGGCGCTGAAGAACTTCCACGTCCGAACGTTCCAGGCCGAGGACGAGATAGCCGGTGTGTCAGCCGCTATCGGAGCGTCCTACGGCGGCAGTCTCGGCGTGACCAGCACGTCCGGCCCGGGTATCGCGCTCAAGAGCGAGGCCATCGGCCTGGCCGTCGCGCTCGAGCTGCCGCTGATCGTCATCGACGTGCAGCGCGGTGGCCCGTCCACTGGCCTGCCGACCAAGACCGAGCAGGCCGACCTGCTGCAGGTGATGTTCGGGCGCAACGGTGAGGCGCCCGTCCCGGTGATCGCGGCCAAGTCTCCGTCGGACTGCTTCGACGCCGCCTTGGAGGCGGCGCGGATCGCCACCACCTACCGGACGCCGGTCTTCCTGCTGTCGGACGGCTATCTGGCCAATGGGTCCGAACCATGGTTGATCCCGTCCGTCGCTGACCTTCCGGACCTGACCGTCGCGTTCGCCAGCGAGAAGAACCATGGTGAGGACTTCTGGCCCTACCTTCGGGATCCCGAGACGCTGGCCCGGCCGTGGGCGATTCCGGGGACGGCCGGTCTGGAGCACCGGATCGGCGGGATCGAGAAGGCGGACGGCATCGGCACCATCTCCTACGACCCGAACAACCACGACCACATGGTGCGCACCCGAGCCGCGAAGATCGCCGGAATCGCAGCCACTCTGGAGCCGCTGACCGTTGACGATCCGACCGGTGATGCCGAGATCCTGGTGCTGGGTTGGGGTTCCACCTTCGGTCCGATCACCGGTGCAGTCCGGGCGTTGCGGGCCAACGGGATTCCGGTGGCCCAGGCGCACCTCCGGCATCTCAACCCGATGCCCCCGGGAGTCGAGAAGGTGCTCCGGGCCTACCGCAAGGTGGTGGTGCCCGAGATGAACCTCGGCCAGTTGGCGCTGCTGCTCCGAGGCCTGTTCCTGGTCGACGCGATCAGTGTGAACCAGGTGCACGGCTTGCCGTTCCGGATCGATTCGCTGGCCGCGTCGATCAGATCCGTGCTGGAGGGCACGTTCTCGCCGGACCCGATCGGTACGGCCGGCGCCTTCGGTACCCATCCGTCGATTCGGCTCGGAGAGGACGCCAGATGACCGGTCCACTGTCGTTGAGCCTGGTGCCGAAGGCGGAAGCCAAGCAGGTGGCCAAGGATTTCAAGTCCGATCAGGAAGTCCGCTGGTGCCCGGGCTGCGGTGACTACGCGATTCTGGCTGCGGTACAAGGCTTTCTGCCCGAGCTGGGCCTGGCCCGGGAGAACATCGTCTTCATCTCCGGGATCGGCTGCGCGGCCAGATTCCCGTACTACCTCAACACGTTCGGCATGCACTCGATCCACGGACGCGCGCCCGCGATCGCGACCGGGCTGGCGGTGACCCGGCCCGACCTGTCGGTCTGGGTGGTCACCGGCGACGGTGACGCCCTGTCGATCGGCGGCAATCACCTGATCCATGCGTTGCGGCGCAACGTGAATCTGAAGATCCTGCTGTTCAACAACCGCATCTACGGCCTGACCAAGGGCCAGTACTCGCCGACGTCCGAGGTCGGCAAGCGGACGAAGTCGTCGCCGATGGGATCGGTCGATGCCCCGTTCAATCCGATCTCGCTGGCCATCGGTGCCGAGGCCAGCTTTGTGGCCAGGACCATCGACTCCGACCGCAAGCATCTGACGTCGGTGCTGCGGGCGGCCGCCGAGCACAACGGCACCGCGCTGGTCGAGATCTACCAGAACTGCAACATCTTCAACGACGGCGCCTTCGACCCGCTCAAGGATTCCGAGACCCGCGACGACGTCACCATCCGGCTCGAGCACGGTGCGCCGATCACCTTCGGGGTCAACGGTGAGCATGCGGTGGTGCGGGACGGGTTCGGCCATCTGACCACCGCCGAGACGACGTCCTTGCCGGCCGGTTTCGATCCCGTGGTGCACGACGCCCACGACCCCGACCCCACCCAGGCCTTTGCGCTGTCCCGGCTGTCCCATCCGGAAACGTTGGCCAACACCCCGATCGGGATCTTCCGGGACGTCGACCGGCCGACGTACGACGTCGGCGTGGCGCAACAACTCGACACCGCCGTGCAGCGGCAGGGGCACGGCGATCTCGCCGATCTGCTGGCCGGGCGCGACACCTGGACCGTCACATCTCAACCACAGCAAGCAGAATCAAATGAAGGGACCACCCATGGCTGAGGCCGTCATCGTTGCCGCTACCCGCTCGCCGATCGGCCGGGCGTTCAAGGGCTCCCTGCGGGAGATGCGTCCGGACGACATGACGGTGCAGATCGTCAGGGCCGCACTGGATCAGGTCCCCGAGTTGGATCCCACCACGATCGACGACCTGCTGCTCGGCTGCGGATCACCCGGCGGTGAACAGGGTTTCAACATGGCCAGGGTGGTCGCGGTGACGCTCGGCCTGGACACGGTGCCCGGCACCACCATCACCCGGTATTGCTCGTCCAGCGTGCAGACCACCCGGATGGCGATGCACGCGATCCGGGCCGGCGAGGGCCACGTGTTCATCTCGGCCGGTGTCGAAGCGGTGAGCCGAGCCGCCCGCGGCACCGCCGACAATCCGCCGGTCGACCCCACCGCCGATCCCCGCTCGCGCGCCGGCAACCCGTGGACGAACATCATCTACGAACGGGCGCAAGCAGAGTCGGCCGCGCGCGCTGCCGGTGGTACCGGGGTCTGGACCGACCCGAGGCAGTACGGCGAGCTGCCCGACGTCTACGTGGCGATGGGGCAGACCGCGGAGAATGTGGCCGGGCTGCGATCCGTCAGTCGCGAGGAGCAGGACGAGTTCGCCTGCCGTTCCCAGAATCTCGCCGAAGCCGCTGCGGCGGCAGGCTTCTGGAAGCGGGAGATCACTCCACTGACCATGTACGACGGCACGGTGATCGATGCCGACGACTGCCCGCGCGCCGGCACCACCCTCGAAGGACTGGCCGGTCTGAAGCCGGTCTTCCGGCCGGACGGCACGATCACGGCCGGAAACGCCTGCCCGCTGAACGACGGTGCGGCCGCGCTGGTGATCATGAGCGACACCAGGGCCGCCGAGCTGGGCATCACCCCGCTGGCCCGGGTCATCGCCACCGGTGTGTCGGCGCTCTCGCCGGAGATCATGGGCCTCGGACCGGTCGAGGCCAGCCGCAAGGCGCTCGCCCTGGCCGGCATGACGATCAACGACATCGACCTGGTCGAGATCAACGAAGCCTTTGCCGCCCAGGTGATTCCGAGCTACCAGGAGCTGGGTATCGACATCGATCGGCTGAACGTCAACGGCGGCAGCATCGCCGTCGGTCACCCCTTCGGCATGACCGGCGCCCGCATCACCAACACACTGCTCAACGGCCTCCGGGACCGCGACAAGTCCATCGGTCTGGAGACGATGTGCGTCGGCGGGGGACAGGGCATGGCCGTGATCTTCGAACGGCTGAACTGACTCACCTGGCATGTGGCAATTGCGCTACAGTTGCGCACATGAGCACTGTTGCATCCAGAGACCTCCGTAATCACACTGCCGACGTGCTTGCCCGCGTCGCAGATGGCGACCGCGTCACCGTCACCGTGAACGGAACGCCGGTAGCTGAGATCGTTCCTCCGTCGGCGACCCGGCGCACGTCCATTTCTAGGCGTGAATTGACGGCGATGCTGGCTCAGCATCAGGCGGATGCGGGACTGCGTGCCGACCTCGAGGCATTGACCGGCGAGACCACCGACGATCTGGACTCCCCGTGATGCAGAGAGCCGTTGCAGGTTTGTTGGACACTTCGGTCTTGATCGCACAGGAATCGGGTCGTGACCTGGACACCAGCGGCCTGCCGGACGAGGCGCTCATCAGCGTCGTCACCATCGCCGAGTTGCATGCAGGCATTCTGGCCGCGACGAATACCGCGATCAGGGCCGTTCGGTTGGCCACACTGGATGCTGTGAGTGTGCTGGAACCGCTGACCATCGATGCTGCCGTTGCGCAGCAATGGGCGATGCTGCGGGTGCGCCTAGCTGAAGAGGGTCGTCGGGCGAAGATCAACGATCTTTGGATCGCAGCCGTTGCGCTGGCGAACGATCTGCCGATCGTCACGCAAGACGACGACTTCGACCCGATCGAGTCCGTCGGCGGTCCCCGGGTGATCCGCGTCTGACGGCTGAACGCCAAGCGGCCCGGCACAACGTGAGTTGTGCCGGGCCGCTGGTCGTAGCGGAACTGATTACTTCTTGGCGCCGGCCAGCTTCACGACCTCCGCGCGGTGGTAGGTCGTGTTGCCCACCTTTCCGTTGGTGCCGTGCAGGTGCAGGACGAGCGCCTTGGTGCCCTTCTTGGCGGTCGCACTGCCCAGCGTGTACTGGATGCCGACGTTGCCCTGGTCCTGGTACAGCGGCTCGTCGGTGCTGACGCCCGGATCGGCCGCGTCGAACTTCACTGCCGGCGCTGTCGATCGAGGTGCCGCCGTGATAGCCGTTGAACGTACCGACCTGATAGGTGATCGGGAACGTCTCGTCACCGTTGGTGACACCGATGGCGGCCAGATCGACCGGCAGCAGCACCACGTTGTTGTCGAAGATGTTCGTGTCCACATCGCCGTTGTTGAAGTTGACCGGGATGCAGGTCGACCAGATCACCGCTGTGGCAGATCGACGGTCACGACGTCGTAGAGGTCGGTGCCAGCCACGCGGCTGCAGGTACGTCTCGAAGTCCGGCTCGCCGTCGCCGGTCACGTCGAAGTCGACGTACGGAGCGGACACCGTTGCCGATGGTGGCCCAGTCACCGAAGGTCGACAGGCCGAACCACATCATTCCGTCGCCGTAGCCGCGGGCACCCGGCGACGAACCCGGCTCCGACGTACTGCAGGTCGCCGGAACGTTCAGTGGCGGTACTGACGCAGCCGTCCACCACGGTGTCCGAGCACTTGGGCAGCTTCGGGCTGCTGGCGCCGTACTGCAGCACGGAGACCATGCGAGTTGAACGCTGTGCTGCCCGTGCCCTGGGCCACATCCGCGGCCCTTGAGGATGACCGCCGGGTTGCGGCCGATCTTCCCGTCCTTGGCGACCGTGGTCGCCACCGGCTTGGCTGCGCCGTAGACCGGCACCCGCAGGTCGGCCTTGCCGACCTGGCTGATCAGGATGCGACCGGACGCATCGGAGACGTACTGCCGAGCTTCGTCCTCGCCGGTGTACGGGTTGGTCTGCGTCGCGTCCATCGTCGGGTCGAGGGTGTGCCGCAGGTCGCGGACCACCACTCGCATCGTCACTGTTGCCGACACCGACCCACGGGCCGGAATTCGCACGACGCGAGGCGAAACGGTGTAGGAGACACCGGGTTGCGCGATGATGCCCTCGTAGGAGAGCACCACATCGACAGACCGGGTGCCGGTGTTCTGCACCTTGATGGTCTGCTTCTTGGTCACCGACACCTTGTCGGTGGTCACTGGGACCACGCCGAACGAAGCGGAAACGGCGCCCGGCGTCGTGGTCGAGTAGGCGAGGACCTGATCGGTGGTGGCCGCCAAGGCGTCCACCCGCCCGCTGCCGACCCGCGCCGGGCCGTACCGGTCACCGGTCTGATCGGGACCGGTGAACAGGTCGTGACCGGCGGTGTTCATGATCGCGGCCTTGAGCTGCTCGGTGGTCCAGGTGGGGTGAACTGTCTTGACCAGAGCGGCGATGCCGGCGGTGTGCGGGTGTCGCCATCGAGGTACCGGACTCCACCAGCAGGCCGTTGCCGGTGCCGACATGCGACCGACGCGATCGTCGTACCCGGACGCGGTGACGTCGGGCTTGACGACGCCCAGCGACCCGTGGGTTCCGCGGGAACGAACTGGAGTTCAGGGTGTCGTTGTTGGCCGGGAACTGCTCCTTGATCGAGGTGCGCAGCGAACCACTGAACGTCACGTTGAGCCCGGCGCCGACGGTCGGCCGCAGTTCGTCCGTGCCCGACTTGGTCAGCTGGAAGACCGGGATCACGGCCGAGCCGGTGATGCCGGCGCTCGAAGACCGACAGCTGCGAGGTGAAGATCGCGCCGATCGCGCCGGCCTTGGCCACGTTGCCCGACCGGCCGGCCGAACCGCACCGCCGGGTCACGTTGTTGTCGTCCCATTCCAGCCAGGCCACCTTGCCGGCCACCTTCGCGGCGTCGGCCGCGGAGAGCGCCGCACAGCCGTCGGCGTTACTGCCAGGAATGGCCACGACATCGCCGGTGACGTCGGGCTTGTGAGCCCAGTCGTAGGCGACGGACATCTGGCCGGGCTTGACGCCGGCCACCGCGGCCGGGGCATTGACCTTGAGGCCGTCATACGTTTCGCCCGCGTCGACGCTGTTGGCGACGGCGAGGGAACGCACCGCGTTGCCCGGCGCACCGCCGATGTCGGTGAGGTCGCCGCCGTTGCCCATGGCGATGACGGAGAGCACACCGTGCTTGGCCAGGTTGTCGACGACCGCGTTCTCCGGGTCGTCGACCGGGCCATAGTCACTGCCGAGTGACAGGTTCACGATGTCGAGGTGGTCGGAGAAGTCGCCGTCACCGTTGGGATCCAGCGCCCAGTCGAGCGCCGAGATGACGACGTCGGTCGAGCCCGCGCAGCCGAAGACGCGCAGCGCCGTACAGGCTGGCCTGCGGGGCCATGCCGGGGCCGATCTTCATGGCATTGAGCGCTCGCGCTGGTCAGCGTCTTGTAGCTGCCGGTAAACGTGCTGCCGTCGGCGTTCTCGCCGTATCCGGCCGCGGTTCCGGACACGTGGGAGCCGTGCCCGTCGCAGTCGAGCGGGTTCGGGTCCGGGTGCGGAATCGGCTGGTAGCCGGCGCCGGCGGCCGGATCGGCGTTGTAGCTGTCACCGACGAAGTCGTAGCCGCCGACCACCTTGGCGGTCGGGGTGAACGGGCCGGTCTCGTTCGCGTGCGCGGCTTCGTAGGCCGCCGTCGGTGCCTGGGCCGCCGAAGTCTGCGTGCGTGTAGTCGATGCCGGTGTCGATGATGCCGACCTTGACGCCCTTGCCGGTCACGCCAAGGTTCTGCCATGTCTTCAGCACGTTGGTCAGCTGCGGCCGCACTGGAGTTGTCGATCTTCTTGGTGACCAGCGGGGTGATCTTGACGACGTCCGGCCGGGCGGCCAGGGCTTCGAGCCCGGCCTGGTCTACGTTGACCGCAACGCCCGGGACCGAGTTGGTCGTGCTGAACAGGGTCTTGGTCTGGCTGTCCTCGGACTTCGCGGTAGCGACAACCGAGGCCGTGGTGACCTTGAGCGAGGCCCGCTTGGCCTTCGCCGTCGCCTTCTGCTTGGCCTTGCCTTGCGGTGCGACGGCGGCGGACGCGTCGGCCGCACCGACTCCCGCGTACTGCACGAATACCGAATGTCGACCGGCTGATTTGGTGGTCAAAGCCCCGGCGAATTTGTCGGTGTTGACGATCTTCTTCGGCGTGGTCTGGGCCGGCGCGGGCCGGGCGGGTGTGTCGCCCGCCGGCGCTGCGGCGGCGGCCGGGGCTGACCCGATGGCCACCGACGTGAAGAGGGTGGCAGCGATTGCCGCTGCCACCCACCTCTTCCGGCCGATCACTGATGGCACTGGCATATGCACAAACCCCTCTTGGTGGGCATCGCGCCGGTGTCCAGGACGGTTGCGGTTCCGTCCCAACCCCGGTGGTCCGTCGGCACAGCGCCGCGGGCATCTCGCGGATGCATGGCGTTCCGAACCTAGATGGTCACCCACAGGTAAAGCCAGAGTTTGCGGAATCTTTGTCGTCTGACGACTGTTTTTGCCGCGATGATGCCCGATAGCGGCAGATTTGACCGAATCGTGAGTCCGCTGCACGCAGGGGTCCGCAGGCGGCCACCGTCACGGCGCCGGGTCACGGTGGAACGCCGACGAGCCTACCGGTCGCCAGGCTGCCGTCTGCGAGCCGTGGCCGAACGCTGCGGTCGCTGCCACGACCGTGGGCACCGCCAGAATGGGCTATCGGCGTCGACTGCCTTGGCCTTGTTCTCGCGGATCAACAGCACAACGGACGAGGCGAGCACGAAGACAAATCCGCCGAGCAGCAACCAGGTCAGCGGGCGGCCTGGATAGAACTCAGCCCGTGCCCGCACCGCGGCGATCAGGATCAGGGCAACCATCAGGATCTCGACCTCGAGCATCAACTTCACCGATGACCAACGAGCGTCACGCAGCACGGCGATTCCAGCGCTACCGAGGCAGAAGATCGCGCCCAGTACCTGGCAGGTCAGTGGCGTCAGCAGCCAGGGCCAATTCGGAATGATGACGCTCGGACGCAGGAACATCACGATGCCCTGAGCCAGGGCCAACAGTCCGACGACACCGATGACCCATTGGGCCACTGAGCCCAAGCGGCGCTCATCATCTCGTGGGGCTGCGGCGTATCGACGGTTGACGAACCAGCAGCCGAAGACCAGGAACGGGGTGGTGAAATACAGTCCGCTCCAGAGCCAGAAGGTGACATGGTGGTGGTTGAACCGGTCCCAATGCACGATGGTGGCGATGCCGAGCAGCGAGGCGAACAGACAGACGGACAGGAATCCGGTCCTCACCACATTCCAGCGCTTCACCTTGAGCACCCGAACGAAGAAGTAGGCGCCGCCCAGATATGCCGACGCGAGCATCATCGGGGTCATGGTGGGGTTGATCGTCCACGCGAAGAGCCTTTTCGTATCTCCGGGGAACAGGTAGAGCAGCACAAACGCAACCAGCAAGAACGGGATGATGGCCAGTGACAGGCCTCGGGTCACTGGCAGGACCCGGTCGTCACGGCTGTTGGGCGCGTCATCGGTCATCGAGCCTCACTCGATGTTCGCTCGGCAGGCAAGAAGGAAAGGTCACTATGGACCATAGTCCTGGTGAGAGCCTGCGTCGGAGAATATTTGCGGTAATGATCCTGGTGGGAGTCGCGCCGGCATTCTGCGTGCGGCACTATTGGCCAGGTGGACGACGACAGCCGACCAGCGCTGGCGGCCGTGCTGCACGAGATGCAGGATCGGCTGGATGCGCTGCCGCCCGCGCGATCTCACCGCCAGTTCTTTCTCGGCACCTATCTGCGGACCACCCGAGCAGTCGGCGATGCCGTCCAGACCGGCCGATTCCTGGACCCGGCCTGGGTGGTGCGATGGGACGTGGCGTTTGCCGAGCTCTACCTGACCGCCCACGACGCGGATTCCGAGGGTCGCCGCGTGCCGCGGCCGTGGCGGCTGGCTTTCGCTGCGGACCCGGGATTGCCCGCCCTGCGCCACATTCTGCTGGGCATCAACGCCCACGTGAACTACGACCTGCCGCAGGCCATGCTGGCCGTCATCAGTCCGGCGGATTTCCTCGATACCGGGCTGCTCGATCGTCGACGGCGTGACCACGCCCAGATCGATGAGGTGCTGGCGTCTCGGGTCGCCGCGGAGGACGCGGAGATCACCAGCGCCCGCTCGCTCACGGATCGCGTGCTCGGGCCGCTCAACCGCATCGCCTCGAAACGCTTTCTGCGAGAGGCACGGGAGAAGGTCTGGCTCAACGTCGAACAATTGCACTCCGCCCGCGTCCAGGGGCCGGAGGCGTACCGCCAGCGCTTGTCCGAGCTGGAGGTTCTCTCCGCCGCCAAGGTCGCCGATCTCCTGGCTCCCGGCCAGGTCCTCCTCCGGCTCGCCGTCGCCGGCTTCGGGGTGGTGCTGCCGCCCCCTTAGGCATTCACCCAGTCGCGCCAAGCCATTCACCCCAGTCGTGGCGAGGCGGTGGTCAACCACCACTTGACCGAGAGCGCCCGCCGCGTTGCAGTCGGCGGCATGAATTCGAGTTGCTAGTGGTCCCGCTCGTCGGTGTCGCGGAGCAGGCCGTTGTGCATCGCGGCCATCGCGGCTCCGGCCCGGTTGGTCACGCCGAGTTTGGCGTAGACGCGTTCGAGGTGGTTGCTCACGGTCTTCGGGCTGATGCCGAGCCGCTTGGCCACTGACTTGTTCGGCAGTCCCTGGGTGAGCAGGCCCAGCACCTCGCTCTCCCGCGCGGTCAGCCCCATCGGACCGTCGGTGTGGACCCGGCTCGTGCGGTGCTCGGCAGCGGACAGCACCGCATCGACCGACACGGCGTCCAGTCGTCCCTGGGTCGCGTCGGTCTGGAGCCGCGCTCGCGCATCCACGGTGCTGCGTGCAGGGCGATAAGGACGTGGTTGCCGCATCGCGTGATAGGCGTCTGCCACCGCCAACAATCGGGCCGGCGAGGAGAGCATCGCGGCACCGACGGCGCGGTGGTAACCCGAACCGTCCAAGCGTTCGTGGTGGGTGGCGGCCAGCAGGCCGATCCTTCGGAGTGGCGAGGCCGGTCGAATATCCGCTCGACAAAGTAGACGTGCAGACGCATCCGCTCGCGCTGGGTGGCCGATAGCGGACCGGCCTGCGCCCACACCGACGCGTCCACCCCGAACCGGCCGATGTCGTGGACCAGTGCCGCGCGGTAGACCAGGCGCGCCTCGGTGCGCGGCATGTGCAGCAGTTCGGCGCCGGCCGCGGCGAGCGCGGCGGTGCCGCGGGCGTGACCGGTGAAGAACGGACAACGCAGGTCGCAGAAATCGCCGATCGCCTCGAGCGCCGCATCGAGTTCGTCGTCGGAGAGGGTGGATCGCTCGATCGGCTCGGCAGCGGCGATCTCCTCGACGGTGTTGTCGTTGATACCGTCGAACAGCGACCCGGGGTCGGTCGCTGCGGCCGTCGCGATCTGCGGGTCGAAGTGGGTCCCGCTGCGGGAACGGAGCATGTCCGCCGCGGCGTCGACGCCGCCCGTGCGCTCGAACACCTCGCAAGCCTCTGCGACGTGCGAGATCCGTGCTGCCAGTGACAATCCCGTCCCGGAGAGGGTATCCGGAACCCCACGCCCGTCCCATCGCGCGTAGGCCTGTTCGATGCCGGCCCGGACGTCCGCGCCCAGTCCTAGACGGTCGGCGAGCGCACCAGCCGCCGAGCAATGCGAGGCCATCTGCTCGACCACAGCGTGACCGCCGGTCGCCATGAACGCCGCGGCCTCCAGGGCACGGTGCAGCGCCGATCTGCCGGAACCGGCTCGGCGCAGCATGAAAAGCATCGCGGGGAACCCAGCCAGGTCGACCTGGAGCGCGTCGGCCCGGAAGTCGATGTCATCCCCGAAGACCTTGGCCGCCTCGTTGCCGTACGTCGGGCAACCGACGTAGGTCAGCAGGCTGACGTCGTAGAGCGTCGCCATCTGTGACGCGTCCAGGCCCAACCGCTCACCCAGCCGCATCCCGATCCGCGCCGAGCGCAACATGTGCTCCACCGGCTGGCCGAAGCCCAGGTCGGTGGCCAGCGACATCGCTACCAACAGGTCGGAAAGCCGTACGCCCGAATCGGACACGGCCGGAGCATAGCGGACAAACCCCATGGGGTGAATGCCTCAGGCGCGGCCGCCCGCAACCGGCTTAACGTCGAACGTGACAGCAAGAACTCGCACGATAACCACAGGACGGAGAAACCATGCACAAGTACCTGATCGACCGGACGGTTCCAGGAGCCGGCCAAATGAACGCGGCGGCCCTGGCCGCACTCGCCGACGCGTCGAACAAGGTCCTGCAACACCTCGGCCCCAGCATCCAATGGGTGCACAGCTACGTCACCGACGACCGGATCACTTGCATCTACCTTGCGGAGAACGAGGAGTTGATCCGTGAGCATGCTCGCTGCGGCGGTTTCCCCATCGACTCCGTCGACGTGATCCACGGAATCATCGATCCGACGACCGCGGACGCAACGCACTGAACAGCGTGGCAGACCCGCTGACCATCACCCAGTCCGGTTTCCAACACCGGCTTCCAACAGGAGGAATTCCATGAGCACCACGACAAAGCGGAACTTCGAACAACCCGACAACACCATGGACGCAATCGACAAGATCAAGTTGGACGTCGTCGACGTCGGTGGGGTGCAACTCACTCGCGTCACCGCGCAACCCGGCTGGCAATGGTCGGTGAACTCCAAGCCCGTGCAGAAGACCGACAGCTGCCAGATCGACCACGTGTTCCTGGTCCTGTCGGGACGGGTCGCCACGCAGAATACCGATGGGCAGGAACTCGCTTATGCTGCAGGTGATCTCGCCCATATTCCACCTGGACACGACGGCTGGACAGTCGGCGAGGAACCCGCAGTCTGGGTCGAAATCCCGCACTGACCCGCCGCCGGCTACTGCTCCACTGCTTCGTCGAGGATCCCGACGAAGTGGGTCCCAATGCCTTCGTATTCGCCCCGCACGTAGCCGTCGGCTGCATCCGGCAGATCGTCCCGGCCGTGCGTGTCACAGCTGAGGTAGGTGAAGGCCGGCCACCACTTCTTGGGGCGGGCCATCTCCGAGCTGCCGCAGACATCGCAGGTCAGCTCGACCCAGACCGGCTTCTGGCCGGTCCGGTTCGCCCGGGACTGGGCGAGCCAGGCCGGCGGATCTGCATCCAGCCGCGCCACCTCCGCCTCGGAGATCCGGTTCGGGATCCCGTTGCGCACCGCCATCTCCGGCGGAATGTCCAACCGGATGGCCGCTTCTCGTCGGGTGATCATCGTGGGTCCAGGGTAGTTGGGGGCTTGGTTGTTTGAGGTTCGGCGTTGGCTTCGCGATTCACGAGTTGATATCGGAGATTCGCTGGACTTCCTCGAGCCCGTGGGCCAGTCCGGTCAGCTGATCGGTTGCGTCTTGAATGGCGTTTCGGTCGGTCAGATCACCCAGTGACACGGAGGTGATGGACGCCTGCTGCGCAAAACTTGTGTACTGATCAACTCCAGACCTCAATCGCATGGCCAACATTTGCAGGTTTCGCTGCATCTCGGCCCGCTGAGCTGGGTCGTGACCTGAGGACGACAACGTTTGAAACACCTGCTCCTGCAAGACAACTTGCTGAGCCACCTGGTCCAGCGAAGACTCCGCTTGTTCGGCGGTAACTGTCATCCCGGGCTTGACCTGCTCGATCTTCGGGAGCACAGACGCCAGGAGCAGTTGTGCAGAGCGCAGTTGCTGAATCGGCTGAAACGCTGCTGAAGTCGGGGGAATGCCACCCTCACGTCGACGAGCCAGAGCAGCGCGCCGCATCCGGATCCGGACCGTGTATTGCACACTCGCTATCACCGCTGCCAGCAGCAGGAGCACGCTGATGCCGCCGATCATGGTCGCGGCGGTGGCCTCATCGCTCGGGTTCGGCTCCGCGATCAGATCGACGATGATGACGATCAGCAGGACGACGGCGACCACATGCGTGATCCGTCGGCGCTTGATCAGCGTTCTGATGGCGGCTGACTCATCGGTGGCATCGATCAACGCGCTCACCACAAGTCCACTGATCGAGAAACGCGGGTGATCGTCATGGCCCAATGATGGCACCTGGGTCAGATTGACTAGCCTCGGTAGGCATCCGATCGGTGCCGGACCGCGGTCACCGTCACAATCTCGTTCTCGATCATGAGGTACAGGATCCGGTGACTCCGTGGCGGGCGGTCAGGTCGGCTCCAAAGTCGTGCGCGCGTCGAGCACCCGCCACGTCGACTCGCCGAGAGTCGCAGCCCGATGGCCGTTGCGGGTGATCTCGAACCGCTCATGGGTGGTCGCGGCCTCATCGATGAGCTTCGAGAGCTGCGCTCGGGCGTCGGCGACGGGTAGCGTGGTCATGTACAGAATTCCAGCTCAAATGTCTCAATCCAGCAGCCCCTGAACGAAGGTGAGTTGGTCCTGCCGTTGGAACGGTCCGCCGCCCTCGTGCCCGTTGTACGGGTAGACGGAGATCCTCTTGTCGGCATGCGCCCAGTTGTTGAATGCGGCGAAAACCGTTGAGGGTGGGCAGATCTGATCCATCAGGGCCGCGGAGAACAGCGTCGGCGCTGTGGCGCGGGCGGCGAAATGCACACCGTCGAAATACGACAACGTGCGAAACGCATTCTCGATTCCATCCCGGTGCGCCGAGCAGTATTGGGCGATTTCGAGATAGGGCCGGGCGTCGGTGATCTCGGTGGCCCGCCGCATGTGGCAGAGGAACGGAACGTCGGGCATGGCGCCGAGAAGTCCCGGGACCAGTCCGGCGACGGCGATGGTGATCCCGCCGCCCTGGCTGATGCCGGCCACGATCATCCGATCCGCATCCAGGAGTGGATGTGCGGCAACCACTTCGGTCGCCCGCACCGCGTCGGTGAACACCCGGCGGTAGTAGTACGCGTCCGGCGATTCGATGCCCATCGTCATGAAGCCGGGGGAGTGCGGACCAATAGGACCGGGCTGGTCGCTGGTGGCGCCCACGCTGAAGGTCGCCGAGCCCTGGCTGCGCGTGTCGACGACCAGGTGCGCGTAGCCGGCGGCCGCCCAGACCAAGTGATCGTGCGGGAACCCGCGACCGCCGGAGTACCCGATGTACTCGACGATCGTCGGGAGTGGCGTGGTGGTGCCGCGGGGCATGATCAGCCAGGCGGCGATCCGCTCGCCGCCCCAGCCGCCAAAGCTCACGTCGAAGATCTCAACGAGCGGGAGGCCGGCGTCGACCGGGGTGAAGCTGGGGGACAGCGGGAATTCTCGAGCCTCGGAGAGTGTCCTGTCCCAGAATGCGTCGAAGTCCTCGGGTGGTTCCACGCCGGCGTCGTACTCCCGGAGGTCGGCCAACGCCATGTCGAACTGAACTGCCATGCCGGAAGCCACCTATCACGAGAGATCACGGTTGGTACGGTCATGTTATGGCCATGACTCCGGGCGCCGCTGACGATGAGAGTGCACTTCCCCCCGACTTCCGCGGCCCGGTCCAGCCTCGGCCGGCGGCGCCTCTAGCCTTGGTGGCTGTGGCTCCGTCACATTGTTCAACGGCGCGCATGCGAAGAGAGCGTGACCAGCAGGCCCGGGTGATCGGTAGTGCCACGCAGGTCGATCCGTCGGGAGCCGCTGACGACGAATTGCGGTGTCCCCACTACGTACTGCACTCCGCCGTCGCCCACCACCGCGGAACCGGCCGGCAGGCACGACCTCAGCTCCGCGGTGTCGCCGGATCCGAGGTTCAGGTCACCGCCGAGCACCACCGGCACCGCCGAGTCCGGCTCACGCATCCCAGCGATGACCGTGCCGAACACGTACCTGCATTGGGCAGCTGACACCGCCAGCTTGGTGTCAGCCAGGTGTGTGGTGCAGACAGTGATGGCCGGGGTGGCGGCGACGCCGAGACACAGCCACGCCCGCTCCTCGGGATCATCCGTGTCTTGGCTCGGGTAAATCCCACCACCGGCAGCGGATCCGGGTATCGACGGCCACCGCGAGACCAGGCCGATGCCGTATGGCTGGCCGTTCCGGCAGCGGTACGCGGCTCCGGTACGCCTGTCGCGCGCCGCCTGAAACGCGGACGCGACCCTCCCGTCCGGAATGACTTCGGCGAGCGCCTGCTGCAGGGCCGGCAGGTCGCCCTGACAGATCTCGTTGAGAGTGACCAGGTCAGGGATCTCTGCGTGGATCACAGTGGCTGCCTCGGCCGTCGACCGGCCCGTATAGCAAGCTGCGATGCCGCTGTTGCACAGGTTCAGCTGCAGCACCCGCACCGGGGCGACCGGCACGCCGCCGGACCGCGGCGGCCCACCAGTCGGGAGTCCGATAACGTTCGGCTCGGCAGCGTTCGAAGGGGTCGACGCCGGGGTGCACCCGGCCAGAACTCCCACCAGACAGCCGACGACCGCCGCCCAGAACACCTGGTAGCGCCGGTTCGCCATGGCGACCCTTCCGAATCCGAAACTGATCATCGTCCGCCGCCACCTCGCCCGAGTCGGTGGACGGCGATCTGAACGACGCCGTTACCGGATAGGTGTGCTCTCCCAGCAGGTTGCCTTCAGAGTCCTTGAGATAGGCCGTGAATCCCATGCCGCCGGCCGCCTGCGTCATGACAATGGTTGAGCCGACATATTTTTCAAGTCGCGCGAGGCTCTCGTCGATTGGGTACGTCGATGGTGATGACCGCACCGGCCGCTGCCGCTCGGACCGGTCCAGCATGCCGCCGTTGACGAACCCGGGCTCTCCAGCACGACGAGCCGCCGACACACGTGCCGCGGTCTGCGCTACCAGCTCTGCTGCTTGATCGTATCCAGTTGTCCACAGAAGTCAGATCCGACCATGACGCGCCGGTTGACGACCGATGCGCTATGCGGCGTGACCCTGCAGATACGTCGCGATATCCAGTCGCAGCTCGGTTATCTCGACGTGGGTGTCCTTGAGGGCGCGGACGGCGACACCAGCCGCCGTCATCGAGTATCCCGAGCATCAAATGTTCCGGCATGATCGTCTGCTGCCCGAGTCTGTGAGCGGCCCGTGCTGACAGCTCGAGCACGGTCTTGACCCGCCTGGTCAACGGCAGGTGACCTTTGATCGGGTTCGGCCAGCGTGTCGATGCCAGGGCACCCGCCCCGAACCGCTTCTCGGTGACCTCTCGGACGCGCTGCAGGTCGATACCCAACGAAGTGAGCGCTTCGGCGTCCAGTCGGTCGCCGATCATCCACAGAATTTGTCGCCGGATGTCGCCGGTGTCGGTACCCGAGGATCGCAAGGCCGCCGCCGTGGACCCATCGGCCTCGTCGAGCAACGCGAGCAGTAGATGCTCGGTCCCCAGAAACGGGTGTCCCAGCTGCCGTGCCTGTTCATGGGCCCGGCCAACCACTTGGCGGCATTCTCCGCTAAATCGTTGCGTCATCCTCAGTTATCCCTTCCGAAAAGGCGGCTGCGCTGGGCGTATTTGTGGTGGACCGCTTGCCTGCTGACACCGATGTAGCGGGCGATGTCCTGCCACGACCAGCCCTGGTCGCGGGCGTTGCGCACTTGCAGGCTCTCCAATCGATCGGCCAGCTCACGCAGCGCCCGAACGGCCCTTAGCCCTTCCGCCGGATCCGGGCCGGCGGCGACTTCGGTCAACTCCTGTTCCGCACCCATCTAGTCAATCTAGATTGACAACCCTCCGGTGTCAACGAGAATTGACAGATTGGTGCATTGGTGATGAACCGTGCCCCGCGCAGACACGCTTCGGGCGCCTTCGGGATCCCGACGGGGGCGGTGCCGTCGTGGGCGCACCTCGAGTTCCTCGGGGGTGTTTGCTCAGCGCTCACCGCCTCACAAGCCAGTTCAGCCCGAACGCTTCGCAGGTGTCAGGTGTCTCGTGCCGGTGGTGCTGCCGTGTTGAACCCCTCGACCAGGGCGGTGAGAGCGCCACGCCAGAGGTGATCCGCGACGGCCACCGGGATGACGTGGCGGATCTCGAGGGCGGCCAAACCTTCGCACAGCGCGTGGAAGGCGGTCGCCGCTTCATCGACGGTCCGTGTTCCCAGCCGTCGTTGTTGCTGCAGCCGGGTCACCCGCGACTGCAGCACAGTCCAAGCCCGGGCGGCAGCCGTCTGGATGACCACGACCTGCTCGTCGGTGGTCTGGATCTGCTGAACGCCGAGCTTGAACAGGGCAGGGTGCTCGACGACCAGACCCCGGAACGCCTGCGCACCCGCCTCGACGAGGTCGGCCCCGGCGTCCTGCGTCACCGGCAACGCTTGCACCGCGGCGCCGAGCAGGTCGAATGTCCGGGCTCCGAGCGCGGCAATGAGTCCGTCTTTGGAGCCGTAAAGGCTGTAGACGGCGCGCGTGGTGGTTCCCACGTCCTCGGCAAGACAGCGCAGCGACAGTGCGCCGAGCCCGCCCGTCGCGATGATCCGCTCGGCGGCGTCCAACAGCGCGAGACCGGTCGCTGCGGTGTGTTCCTTCTGGCGACCCATCTTGACAACATACTGCAACGTTGTTACGTTACAGTGTAACGAAAAGAGCGTGCGACATGACCGAAACCCCTACCCCCGGCACGGCGCCGGCGACCAGTCCGCGGACGGCGATGGACTGGGGCCGCGGCGAGTACGAACGGACCGCAGCTCTGCTGATCCCGGCGGCCGAGGCCGTGATCCGTGCCGCGGAATTGCGTCCGGGGGAATCGGTTGTCGATGTGGGCTGCGGCACGGGCACCGTCGCGTTGCTCGCCGCCAGGGCCGGAGCCCATGTCACGGCCGTGGACCCGGCCGACCGGTTGCGCGCAGTCGCCCGAAGCGCGGCAGACCGAGACGGATTGACCGTTCAGTTCCTCGCCGGAGATGCGGCGTCCCTTCCACTCCCGGATCTGAGCATGGACGCCGTGCTGTCGAACTTCGCCGCCATCTTCGCGCCCGACCCGCAGGCCGCGATGGCGGAGATGGTCCGGGTGCTGGCACCCCGGGGGCGGATCGTCTTCAGTGCCTGGATCCCCGGCGGGGCGGTGGGAAACCTGAACGCGGCAGCAATGCAGCTGGTCCGAGCGGCGGTCGGCGCCCCAGAGCCGCCACCGCCGTTCGCGTGGCACGACAATGCCGCCCTGGCCGCCGCTTTTGCCGTCCACGACCTGACCGTCACCGTCGAGGAACACGACGACATCGTCTTCACCGCGGCCTCGCCCGCGGCCTACCTCGACGCCGAGCAGACCAGTCACCCCATGGCCATCGCCGGCTTCGAGATGCTCGAACGCACCGGGCAAGCCGACAAAGCGCGGGAGCAGCTGCTCCGAATCCTCGAACACGACAACGAGGACAGCACCGCCTTCCGGGCCACGAGCCGCTACGTCGTCGCCACCGCGACCAGAATCTGAGGCCGCGGTAACCCTTCGGTCACCGGCACATCCTGCCCGGTGGGTACGACACTCGGCCGCCGGCGCCTCTAGCCTGGTTCCCATGAAGACCATTCGCCTGCGTGTCCAGCTCCGCGACGTGGTCCCGGTCGTTACGCGGGTGATCGATGTCCCCGCCGTCGCGACGTTGCCCGAAGTACACAATCTGTTGCAGGCCGGAATCGGTTGGACCGACAGTCATCTGCACCAGTTCGTTGCCGGTGACCAACGCTACGGAGTCCCGACTGACGACAGCTGGGACGAGGAGGAGCGCGACGAGCGGGCCGTCAAACTCTCCGACTTGCCGGCGAGCTTTGTCTATCTGTACGACTTCGGCGACGGCTGGGAGCACGACGTCGAGGTGCTGGGCATCGGCGGCGATCAGCCCGGCTGTCGAGAAGGTTCGGGCACCTGCCCGCCGGAGGACTGCGGCGGCGCGCCCGGCTATGCGGACCTGCTGCGGGTGCTGGCCGATCCGACCGACCCCGAGTACGAGCACTTGCATGCGTGGGCCGGGGAGTTGCGCGACTTCGACCTGGCCGCAACCGATCTGCTGGTGCGAAACATCGCCGGCGAGGTGCCGGCCAGTGTGCGACTGGTGTTGGATCTGGCCAAGGACGGGGTGAAACTGACGCCGGGAGGTCGACTGCCCAGGGTCTTCGTCCGGGCTGTGCAGGAAGCGCGGCCGGGTTGGTATCACTTCAAGGGCCTTGCCTCGATCGAGGACGACCTTCCGCCGTTGGCGGCACTTCACGAGCTGCTTCGGAAGGTCGGGCTATTACGACTGTCGAAGGGAGTTGTCCGACCGACCAAGATCGCGGCCAACGATCTGGAGGTCATCCGGCGACTGCGGTCCTGGTTCAGCGAGGACCAGTTCACCGGGATCCTGGCCGGCGATGTGGTTTCGTTCCTGCTCGCGTTCGGTCCGCAATCGACGGAACAGCTTGCGGCGCGGGCATTTCCGCTGCTCGACCGTTGGGCGGTCAACGGTCGGCCCCTCACCGAACGGGATGTCGACTCACAAATTAATGGATTGCGGGCGGTGCTGGCGGGGCTCGACCAGGTCGAGGGTGACTGGCGCCAGTGGACGGCCGGTCCGGCTGCCAACTCGCTGCTGGTTCGCGCGGTGTCGCTGGCGGCGTACTGGGCGCGGCACCAGTCGTAGCCACCCGCTCCCGTCTTGGCAACGGCTGCCTGGTCCTGGCAAGACCTGCAGCGCTGGCCAGGACGGGCTGGGCCTTGCCAAGACGGTCCGCGGCCCCGGTCACGGCTCTGCCGGCAGTATCAACCGGCTCGCGCCGGCTTCAAGGTCGAGAAGGCGGAGCGCGTGATCTGCACGTCTTCATTCCGCAGCACCGCCAGGTCGCTGCGGCTGACATGGCCAACATGATGGCCTTCGCCGCAAGCCGCTCACGGGGCGACAGCGGCGTGGTCTGCTCGATGAGCCAACCTGGGTCTGCGTCCTGGCGCGATACGTGATGGTGCGGCCGGAAGATTCGCGGCAGAGCCAACTCTCTGAGAAGATTTGGGGCGATCAACATCTGCAGGGTGGCTGATGGCCCGCAGACGTTCACCAGCCGGTCGTCGGACTGGATGAGACGGCATACCTCGTGCCTGCTGTTCTCTGTCATGGAGTTCGGGCAAACTCGGCGATGGATGTCACCGCGCACGCAGTTCGTCCATCTCGCGCAGGACCTGGCGGCTCTCTTCAAGGTCGAGCGAGTCCGCAGATGCTTCCAACGACTCTCGGCGCATCTGCTCGCGACGACGAAGACGGACCGCATCGACCAGCGCTCGACGGATGGCCTCTGAGACGCTCGTTCCGTCCGCGGTCAGTTCAGCGAGAGCCTGTTCAGCGCGTTCATCGGTTCTGAAACTCACTACAGACATGCGATGACGGTACGTCGGCGGCAGTGGGACTGCACCGGGGCCGCAGCCGCCCGTCCTGGCACGGCTCACTGGTCTTGGCAAGGCCTGTGGGGCTTGCCAAGACGAGCTGCGCCTTGCGAAGACAGTCCCGCTGGCACCTTCGATGCCGGGTTCTTGACGAACTGACCCTCGTCCAGCATCAGCCCGGCCCACCCGGTGGACTGCCCGACCGCCTGATAAGCGACGATGTCGACACTCCCATCGTCGTCAGTGGGAAGCTGAGTTGGTGGTGGACTCACGGTTCTATCGTGCGGCGCTCGCGCCGTCGGTGATCACGTCGTCGCGGATCTCAGCGGGTGCTTCGCCCAGAACTGGCTGACCAGCTGCGTTGTCTCGACCGGGGCTTCCAACGGGGCGAGGTAGGCGGTGTTGGGGATGATCGCGGTGGATCCGTTGGGGAGCAGTCGGCAGGCGGCGTCGGCTTGCTGCGGGGTCCAACCCTTATGGTCCGGGCCGGTGATGATCAGGGTGGGCGCCAGAACGTCCGGCAGCAGGTCGATCGAGTCCGGACGGTGCAGTGAGATCGAGATGATCGCGTTGCGCAATCCAGCCGGGTCGGCGTCGGTCAGGCAGTCCCTGACCAGCTGAACGGCCATCGGGTCGGTTTCGCGGGTCCGTGGCGACAGCATGGTGTCGATGACTGCGTCCTGCAGGAACCGCCTCATGCCCAGGATGCGGTAAGCCTTGGTCAGCAGGCTGATGCGGGCGTACTCGTACCGGCCGAGCGCGTGCAACGGCGCGCCGATCATGACCAGGCTTCGGCACCGATCGGGCCACCTGGCGGCGAAGGTAACTCCCACATGTCCGCCCCAGGCGTTGCCGACCCAGTCGACGGCTCCGTCGACACCGACGGCATCGAGAACGGTCGCGGCCGCCTCTGCGCAGCCGTCCATCGAGTAACGATGACCCGGGTCAGTGCTGGCGCCGTGTCCCGGCCCGGTGATCACGATGAGCCGGCGCTCCTTCGCGAGGTCGTCGAGCATCCTGTCCCACGACCTTTCGTCCACGAACAGGCTGTGCCACAAGACCGCCGGCGGGCCCTCGCCGATGATCCGAACCGCCAAAGAACCCACCCCGGTGTCCACCGTGCGCTGCTCGTCGATCATCGATCGCTCCTTCAGTTTTGATGGGGTTGACAGTGTCAACCACTATGCTGGCCCTCGGGGTTGACGCTGTCAACCAGGCAACAATCGAAACGATCTCCATCTGCTCTGCGTGGCTGCGATCGGGTCTGTGGTGAGGGGGTGAACGTCATCGGCGACACCCTCGGCGACCAACTCGTGCGGAGTGCCTTGAGGTTCCTGGACAGCGAGCCCGCTGAACGGCTCAGCATTCGTCAGGTCGCTCAGGAGAACGGTGTCAGCCACCAGGCGCCCTATGTGCATTTTGGAAGTAAACGGAGATTCCTCGCGGCGGTGGCAGGCGTTGGGCTACAGCAGGCGGTCGCCGACGTGACTCGGGCTCTTGTCGATGCCGGGGACGACCCGTTGACGCGGTTACATGCGTTGGCCGACGCCTATATCTCCTTCATTCAGACGCGCCCCCATGTGCACGACCTGGCGTTCGGCCCGTTGGTTGCGAAAGGTGATCACCCGATGCTGCAACAGGCTGCCATCGATCACTGGAACCTGCTCCACGACACTGTGGCAAGTTGCCAGCCGCCCGGCACCAGCGAGGCGGAGATTCTCCGCCGATGCGTGGCCAGCTGGGGAACTGTCTACGGCGTCGCGCGACTCGACGCGCTGCACCAGATACCGGACTCGGTACCCGGCGATCGTGGCGAGCTGACCCATCAGGCACTCGACGCGCTGTACCTGGGTTGGCAAGCCGGCACCCCGGACGGCGTCTAGCGTCGCGTTCTGACCGAGGTCGCACCCGAGGATCGACCTGCAAAACCGCCCACGAAATCCTGCCCTGGACCACCAGAGGTCGTGGTCCGGGAGACCTCAGGCCAGCAGGTCCCGGATGTCGTCGGCGCTGAGCGTGGCGCTGAAGAGGGCCTCGTCGTCGATGACGGCGTCGAAGAGGCTGGCCTTGCGTTTCTGCAGCGCGAGGACCTTCTCCTCGATGGTGTCGGCGGCGACCAGTCGGTAGACCATGACGTTCTTGTCCTGCCCGATGCGGTGGGTGCGGTCGATGGCCTGCTCCTCGCTGGCGGGGTTCCACCAGGGGTCGAGCAGGAAGACGTAGTCGGCCTCGGTGAGGTTGAGGCCGAACCCGCCGGCCTTCAGGCTGATGAGAAACACTGGGGCGCTGCCGTTTTTGAACTTGTCGATGACGGCGCCGCGGTTCTGGGTGCTGCCGTCGAGGTAGACGTACTCGATCCCGGCGGCGTCCAGGCGACGCGCGACCTTGGCCAGGTACGAGGTGAACTGGCTGAAGACGAGCGAGCGATGCCCCTCGGCGACCACGTCGTCGAGCTGCTCGAACAGGGCGTCGAGCTTGCTCGAGGGCACGTCGGCGTACTCGTCGCCGATCAGCGACGCGTCCAGCGCCAGCAGCCGCAGCAGGGTCAGGGAGCGGAACACGATGAACTTGTTGAGGTTCATGTCCTCGCCCAGCAGCCGGAACAGCTTCTGCCGCTCGCGCTGCAGGAACAGCTCGTACAGGTCGCGGTGCTCCGGAGCGAGGTCGATGACCAGCGTCTGCTCCTGCTTGGCCGGGAGTTCGGCGGCGACCAGTTCCTTGGTGCGGCGCAACAGGAACGGCCGGATCCGCCGACGCAGCTTGGCCAGCCGCTCGGACCGCACCGCGGCGTTGACGGCCACCGCATCGCCGGCGCCGACGCCTCGGGCCACTCCGGGTCGCTGCCCTTCGATGGGCCGGACGTAGTCGTGCAGGAATCGCGGCGCGGAGGCGAACAGGCCGGGCGCGACGATCGCGAACAGCGCCTGCAGGTCGGTCAGCGAGTTCTCCAACGGCGTGCCGGTGACGGCCAGCTTGAACCGGACCTGCAGCTCCAGCGCGGCCAGGTGCACCTTCGACGCCGGGTTCTTGACGAACTGGGCCTCGTCGAGCACCAGCCCGGCCCACCCGGTGGACTGCGCGACCGCCTGGTAGGCGTCGAAGTCGAGGCGCAGCAACGCATAACTGGTGACGACGATGTCGGCGCCGTCGGCGGCTTCGGCGATCGGGGTCTTGCCGGCGGCCTGGGTGGCGGAGATCTGCCGGACGGTGAGGTCGGGGGCGAACCGCTCGGCCTCGGAGACCCAGTTCGTCATCACCGAGGTCGGGGCGACGATCAGGAAAGGCCTTCGCTCGCCGCCGGTTTCGGCGATGTGCTGGATCAGCGCGAGGCACTGCACGGTCTTGCCCAGACCCATGTCGTCGGCGAGGATGCCGCCGAGCTGGTGCCGCCAGAGGTAGGCGAGCCAGGAGAACCCGTCCTGCTGGTACGGGCGCAGGGTGGCCTTCAGCTTCTCGGGCGGGTCGACGGGCAGGGGCGAGTCGTTCTTGCTCTCGGTCAGCAGCGCCCGCCACTCGACCGCGGGGACGGCCTCGTCGGCGAGATCCTCGAAGTCGGACCACAGGCTCAGCTGGTGCTTGCTGATGGAGGGGACCGGCTCCCATTCGTTCAGGTCCCGGGACTCCTCGATCAGGTCGGACAGGGCCTTCAGCGCCGGATGGTTGAGCGAGAAGTAGGTGCCGTCGACCATCAGCAGCCGGCGTCGGCCCTTGGCCAGCGCCTTGAACAGCGGCAGGAACGGGATGGTCCGGCCGTCGACGGTGACCGTGACGCCGAGGTCGAACCAGTCGTTCTTCTCGGACGGGATGGTGGTGACGACGAGCTGCGGCGTGCCGGTGAGCTCGCGGTAGTCGGGGGCGGTGCCGTGCGATTCCACCTTGATGCCGGGCAGGTTCCGCAGGGTGCGGAGGGTCTTGGACGCGAACACGGCCGCGTCGATGCCTTTGAGCGTGGCCGGCAGCGGAATGGTCCGGGGGAGCAGTTCGTTGCCGAGCCACTCGGCCGGGAGCAGTCCGTCGGGGAGGATCTGGTCGAGTGACGGTGTCGGGGCTGAGCGGCGGCCGCCCTGCCAGCGCCAGTCGAGCGCGATGGTGTGCCGGGGGCTGTGGGTGACGGTGAGGACGAGGGTCGGCGGTGCGGGCGGGGGCAGCTTGACCGAGCCGTCCGAGCTGGTGACGTCGATGCGTTCCTGGAGGTCGGGCAGGTAGTTCTGGAGGAACTCGTCGACGTCGTCGTTCGGGGACTTCGGTGGGGGCTGCGGAGGTGGCGAGGATGGCGAGCTGTTCGGGATTGAGCGGCTCGTTGGTCGGAGCGATGACGATGTGCCGCGGCGTCGCCGGATCGATCAGGTAGATGCCGTGGTTCCCGATCGCTCGGGCGTGGCTGACGTTCGCTGGGCTCTCGTCGATGGTGAGCAGCGGGCCGATGTGGATGCCGTCTTCGTCGCGCACCGCGTCCAGGGTCAGCGTGGCTGGCTCCGCCCGACGGACGTTGGCGCCGGTGCCCGCGCCGACGAGCTGGATCCCGAGTGACGCGGTCTGGTCGAGCATGGTCCACAGCACCGGGTTGGCGAAGTCGTCGAGGTAGACCCAGTCCGGGTCGCGCCCGGGCGTGGTCGGCCTGAGCGCCAGGTGCAGCGCGCCGAACTCGCAGAACCAGCGGTGCTGGTCGGGGTCCAGGTTCAGGAGATGCAGGCGCGACTCGCAGACCACGGTGCTGGTCGGGTCCAGTTGAGCCGGTTGACCAGGTGCGGGATGTTCGTCCAGGTGATGCCCGACCGCGCCCAGCCTGCGCTTGGTGCGCGCGACCGGGCGGACGCCGAGGCGGTGGTCTTGGCGCAGTTCGCCGGCCGCGGCCTTCGCGGCCTTGGAGACCGGGCCGTTCCACCGGGACGGACTGCGCGGGATCAGCTCGCGAAGCTCGAACTGCAGGGCGAGGGGAGTGGGGTCCGCGGCGACGCTTCGGCTCCGGCTGAGGGGCGGACCCGGCGGCAGGCAAGTATTCGCGCAGGGCATCACGCCAGCCCTCGCCATCAGGTGCAGCCCGCGCTGCGGAACTCGCCACGGATCGGATTCTCCCGTAGAGCCCTGACAGTCGTCGAACGCGAGCCGACCGTCCTGCTGAATGCGGGCCGGCAACCCGTCTGAAGGACTGATCTCGACGACGCGCCTCGGATCGGCGACCTAAGCACGAAGGTTGACCAGATCACTGATGGTCGCGGATCGCCAGGGCCTGGCGCCATGCTGCCCGGCCACCAGAGCCGCACGTTGAGCGATTCGCAGATCTCCGTCCACAGCAGGTCGGCCGGTGGGACGTCCGTGACCAGCCACGCCTGGGTCGGGTGCCCCTGCTTTTCGGAAATGAATCTGTAGCGCAAGACCTGTCCGAGTCCCAGACGTAGCTGCTCCCGCTCGTTCAACCCGGTGATGCCCTTGACCTCGACGATGTTGTAGCCCGGATGTTCTCGCCAGACGACGTCGGGCTGCTCTCCGAACCAGCCGACCGGCTTGATCGGTCGCTTGCCGCGGCTCCTGAGCAACTCGTGAATCGTTCGCACCGTCCGGTTGTGTCGATTCCGAGCCTCGCCGACGACCTCTGGGTCGATGGTCCGTGGTGCTGACAGAATCGAAACGCTGGTGTCGTCGGAAGGGTCGTCGGCATCTTGATCGGGCTCGCTACGGCGAGCACGCAAGGAGGCGGGCGCGATCTGTGACGTCGAAGGGCACACGGCCGACGTCGGGGCGAAACCACGAATCAGCCAGACGCGCCGACTCGTCGCTGAGGTGAACCGGAGCGGTGTTTGCACCTCCATTGAAATGGAGATGCGGCAGCCACCTGCGACCAGGACAACGGCAGCGGCTCAGTCTCCTGGAGTACGCGCATTTCGACTATGGAGCGGTAGATCTCGTTCTCCGGCCGAGGTTCCTGATCATTCCACCGGTCCGGCCAGGGAAGCGTGTCGTAGTCGTAGTCCCGGGAAGTCATCGAGTCCGACAGTGCCACCGCATTGGCGATCAAACCGGCACCGGCTTGCCAGAAGAACAGATGGTCGCCCTGCACGAAAGGAGCGGCTCTTCTTGGTTGCCCAAATTCCACCACCTCTTCCGAGTGCCCAATTTTCTGGGCTATCTGCCCCGACGACCAAGATCCAGCCAGCCATGCCTCTGCGCCCCAGGTGGGTTCACAGCGGGTGGAGGCATATCCGGGAGGAAGCCTGTCGGGCCGCAGTTCGGTGGTGACGACGACCGGATGGTCGCCGCGATCAGTTACGGGATCAGCGAGCGCAAGAACGCTCTGGTCTCCGCGTCGGTGGAGTAGACGAGCGTGCCGACCATGCCGCGGGTCAGCAGGACCTTGTAGACGTGGCGGACGAGCCGGTCGAACTCCTCGTCGCTGACGGTCTTGCGGGAGCGGAAGTCGGGGTCCTTGTTGAACTCGCGGCGACTGACCCAGCGGCCGGACCGCCAGACGAGGTCGGGCCCGATGATGACGCCGTTCCAGTCGTACTCGAAGCCCTGGGCGGTGTAGACGCAGCCGACCTGACCGAATCCCTCAGGTTCGGAAGCCCAAAGCGCCGCCGGCGGAGCGCCGGGCAAACCCCGGTCACCACGGAGATTCCACGGATGCGACCAGGCCCCGATGACGACGTCCGGGACGAGAGAACCGTCGGAACGCGGATCACTCCACGGCCAGCAATATCCGGCGGCCATCCTGGCCCCGTAGCCCGAGTCTCGGTAGGCGGCCAGGCGACCTTCCAACTCCTCGGGCGTGTCAACGACGTCGAGTTGAAACGGCGGATCCGGTTCCCACTGCACGGGCTGATCCCCGCGCAGTCCGAGCAACTGCTCGACCCAGCCGATGTACCGCTCGCTGCCGCCGCAGCGGAACTGCGCATCGAGCGCGATGTGGATCGTGTCGAGGCCGACGGCTGCGGCGTGTGCGGTGATTTCGGCGATGGTGCCCATCTCACCTGGTCGCACGACCTGATGCTGATCGAGCAGGAAGACGGGGACGCGAGCGGCAGCGATCAGCTCGTCGACCTGCGGGCGTCCGGTGCGGGCTTCGGCTCTGGTGTAACGATTCTCGGAGGTCGCCCGCACCCGATGGGCTTCGTCGAGGATCAGGACGTCGAGGCCGTTGCGCTCGGCCTCGGTGAACTGGTTGAAGTATTTGAAGAGGCTGGTGGCCCGACCGCCTTTGCGACCGCTGACCTTGCGCAGGGTCATGGTGAAGGAACGAGAGCCGGTCGCGTGGATCGCAGTGCGGCCACGTTCGGCCAGCTTGCCCAGCAGCGAGAGCGCGATCACGCTCTTGCCGCTACCAGGCCCTCCGCTGATGACGATGACCGACTTGGTGTCGGCGCGCCGCGCCGTCTCGACGGCATGCATGACCATGTCGACGGCGACCAGTTGCTCGTCCAGCAGGATGAACTGCTCACGCCCGGCGATCTCCTCAGCGGCGACCTTGAGGAGCTGCCGAGAGGGCGCCACTCCCGAACGCAGAAGCTGATCGGCGTAGGGAGCACCGGAGACTTCGTCGTCGAGTCGGGACCGCAGGAAGTCCAGGAAAGCGCCGCGGTCAGCCCCGGTGAACAGCCGCCCGGTCGAGCTCTGCGGGTAACCGCCCAGGGTGTGCTGAACGTCAGCGCCGGCGTTGTGCAGGTACGCGGCACCGGCCATCGGATCGGCTTGGTCGTGCAGGACCTTGGTGAAGTCACCCAGGTATTCGCAGTAGTGGCGCACTTGGGCTACGGGATGCAACCGGGCGCCGCCTGGCGCACCAGCGACGGTCACCAGCTCACCGGTCTCGTCGTAGAGGGTCGCATTGCTCCACTGCTTCAGCTCGATCACCACGTACGAGGCGGCGCCGGTGCGGGGGTGTCTGCCGGCCAGCACGACATCGGCACGTTTGCTGGTCAGCGGCAGCCGATACTCCAGCATGACCTCGACGTTGGCCAGACCAGCGTCGAGCAGATCCTGAGCGAGGATCGGCAAACTGCCTGACCACGAACGCATTTCCGCCGGCGACGCACGATGGCCGGTCTGGTACGCCAAGAGGCTCGCCAGTCGCTCCTCGATCACCGATGGCTGGCTCGCCATGTCGGCGAACGCCGCGGCGCGTTGGCGGAGCAGTGACACGGGATGGACCCCCAGGGCAGCACGAAAGGATTCGTGCGGGTGGGGGACTGTCCGAAGATGCTGGATGCCTGTCGGGCCGCGTTTGCTTGATCATATGGACCAGTGCAGCGGAATCTGGCAACGGCTCGCCTTCGGCGTCGCAAGGCTGAGCACGCTGGATGCCGTGAGCGATCTGACGCAGCTGGCCGAGTCCATCCGCAAGTTCAACGCCGATCGGGACTGGGACAAGTTCCACGATCCGAAGTCGCTGCTGCTCGCGCTGGTCGGGGAGGTTGGCGAGCTCGCCGAGCTGCTCCAGTGGCTGCCAGCCGGATGAAGCGAGAGCCTCGGTTCACGCGGAGCCGCTCCACACGCGGATCGGCGAGGAAATCTCGGACGTCTTGATCTACCTGATGCAGCTCGCGGATGTGTGCGGTGTGGATCTCGCGCAAACTGGGCAGGCAAAACTAAGAGCTGCGGAGGGTAGGTATCCCTACGCCTGAATTTCTAGGTCACGCTCCGCAACGCTAATCTTCTCGTCAGGAATCTCGGACCGTAGCCGAGCAGTTGCAAGGTCTGCTGAGACTCGGGCCGCCACGGGGTCCGCACACACCTTGTCGAAGCCGGATACACGCAGTGGCCGGTCGGCCGACGATTCAAACCTGGCAAACAAATTAACTTGATGGTCCGCTAGCCGGCTTCGAGAAAGCGGCGGTACGCATGGTCCAGACGCGCGGGTCCGGCCGTTCGTTTCGGGCAGCCGGCAACACCATGAGCTGCAGCCCATGCAGGTCTTGAGCCCATGGCGGAGCATCGGTCCGTCGATCTCCAGCAGCAGATCGGCTCGGATCTGAACCTGATAATCAGGCCGTATACCGAGGATGCCGGTGTCATAGGCCGCATGGTGGATCTTGCACAGTGCCAATCCATTTCGCACGATGGGCTCGCCGCCCGCTTCACCGTCCGGGACGATATGGGCGGCATCAAGCAGGGCTCCGTGAGCCAGTGAGCAAGACTCGCGCAACGTGTTCCGTAGGCACGCATGATCGTCGCCCGGAAGACGGGTTGGTGGAGCCTGCGCCTGGTTTCGGCAACGATGTAGCGGCGGATGTTCTCCTCGACAGGGCTACCGGTTGCGACTAGGTTCCTGGCCACGTCAGGGTCGATCACAAATTGTTGTTGCGATGCTTCCTCGGCTAACACGTATATGGGGTATACGGGCTGCCACATGGCCACACCCACTCCGAAGAACCAGATCAACGGCACTCGCTGCCGCATCGCTTCCCGTAGGCCCACGTTGACGTAGTGATCAGGGTCCCGGCCGCGCCACTTGTACCGGAGCAGGCCGTCTGAGCCCACTTCGTCGTCATAGGGTCGGTCCTGCCCCTCGGCTCGGTACACGGTCTGAATGCTCAGGGCCGCAGTCCAACCAAGAGGTTTGCGAATTCCCTGTTGGCGATCCTTGAGCCGGAAGGGCTCATCGTCGATGGTGAAGTCGTCCAGGTCGCTGTCGAAATGGAGTCGAGGCCGTCGTTGGTGCGGACAGTCAGCCAGGTCATGGCCTCGCGGCGCACTCGGTTCTGAAAACTGTCATCCACGACGCCTGCCACGGGCTCATTCTGGCCTATGGCCGGAATCATTGGGAGGAGGGCTCGCGGAGTGGAGGTCCGAAGGCCCGGGGCCATCCGACGATCACACGGCTCGACTGACCTTCCATGTCGATTAATCGCCACCCGCGCGCTGGGTGAATAGATCGGCGGCATCGGGCGGCTCAGCTTCCAGGTGATTCCGATCGGCCGATCGCCGGTGTGGCTGACGTAGTCGGCGGTTCCCAAGAACGTGTAGGCCATGGTGCCGAGCGCGTCGAGCTTGGCGGCGCGGCTGAAGATGAGGATCTCGGAGCCCGCCACGCGGTGGGTCAGGTATCGCTGACCGGTCTTGGACGCGGCGCTGGTGGTCGACTGGCTCTTCCAGTGGAAGAGCGTGGGGGAGATGGCGTAGTCCTGGTACATCGTGGTGGCGAGTAGTCCGTCTCTGTCTTCCGCAACGTCACGAAGAACGCGTCCAGACCCAGTTCGTCGCTCCGCATCACTCCCTCCCGAAGTAGGAAGGCAGGCGCTGCAGCGTCGCATGACCCAACGCGCTGAGAATCTCCTCGCGCTGGTATCGGGCGTGGACCTGTAGCGGCAGGTCGCTGAGCCGACCGCTCAGTGGCGATGGCAAGTGGCGTGATTCATCCAGGCTCAACGAGATCAGCTCGGACGAGCTCTTCGCGGGCCGCCGGCTCTCGGGAAAGTGCCGCGAACCCAGATTGGAAGGATCGGTAGCCGCCACCGTCCGGGAAAGAGCAGAAAGAACAGCATGCGGGCGAATCGCTGAGCTCGCGGGTACCCATCTTGTCGTACGGAGTGGCATCGTCCGAGAGCAGAGAGAGGTACGCGGCGGCCCGCTCAGCGTCGTCGACGTGGGCGACGGCGCGCACTCGTCGGAGCAGTGAGTCCTCAGTTACGCCTCCAGTTTTTGTCGGCAACCCAGCGTCGCGGCGCAATCGGGTCCAAGAACGCCCCGAGCGCACGACATCTGCGAGTTCGAGTCCGGACTCGGCGAGGAACTGGCCCAGAGACGTCTCACCGTGCGACTGGAGCTCAAGCACGACGGAGTTCCAACGGCCGCCGATCTGAGTCTTCAGATTCGCCAGGACGGCGTTTTGCACCTCCCGGTCAAGCACGATCTGCGAACCGGATGGCAGGAACGGGAAGCCACGGGTGATATCGCGCTCCAAGCCCTTGCGCGTGCTGCCGGTGAGCGCTCGATAGCGGAGGTCGAAGCGGAACTTCTGATTCTGCAGGCCGACGAAGTCCAGTACCGTCAGGACCGCCTTGTTGTCGTACCGGCGCAGGCCGCGTCCGAGCTGCTGCAGGAAGACGGTGGCGCTCTCCGTGGGTCGCAGGAACAGCACCGTGTTGATAAGCGGGAGGTCAACTCCCTCGTTGAATAGATCGGCCGTGAACAGAACCTTGAGCCGACCGTCCCGAAGGTCCGCGAGTGCCTGCGTGCCGACCAGCACTCGGCGTCTCACCGGTGACGGCGATCGCCGGAATGCCGGCCTTGCGGAAGGCCTCCGCCATGTACTGGGCGTGGGCGACCAGACGCAGAAGCCCAAGGCCGCGCATGGCTCCGACGTCGACGACCTTGTCGACGACCTCCTTCAGGATGATGCGAGCTCGGGCGTCGTTGCCGGTGTAGACGCTGGCCAGCGCGGTCTGGTCGTACCGCCCTCGGTCCACTGGATCTTGGACAGGTCCGTGCCGTCGGAGATGCCGAAATACTGGAACGGGCAGAGCAGGCCCTGGTCGAGCGCGTCCCACAGCCTCAGTTCGTAGGCCGCCCGGCCGTCGAAGAATGACCGAACGTCCATCCCGTCGGTGCGCTCCGGCGTGGCCGTCATGCCCAGGAGCTCCGTGGCTTCAGGGTGATCCAGCAGTCGCCGGTAGGTGATGGCCTCGGCGTGATGGAACTCGTCAATGACGACAATGTCGAAAGCGTCAGCGGGATGTTCGATACACCGTAGCGTCGACGGATTGCACGGAGGCGAACACATGCCTCCAGCGTTCGGGCGGTGTCCGTCGACATAAAGCTCGCCGAAGGTGCCGTCACCCAGCACTTCCCGGTACATCTGGCGAGCCTGTCGGAGGATCTCCGGACGGTGCGCGACGAACAGGAGCGACGGTCGGGTACTGGCGGCGGCCTCGCCGAGCCGGCGGTAGTCGAGGGCAGCAACGACCGTTTTGCCGGTGCCGGTGGCCGCCACGATGAGGTTTCGATGCCGGCCGTGAACCACCCGTTCGACTTCCAACGCTTCCAGCATCTCCGACTGGTAGGGGTACGGCCGTACCTCGAGTCCGGACAGAACGATCGTGGCGTGGTCCGATGGATCGACCAGACGCTTCGCTCAGGGCATCATCGAGGCGATCGCGATCCCGAACCGGGTCGTAGCTCTCGAAGTTGTCGTCAGCCCAGTAGGTCTCGAACGTGGCCTGGAACTTCTCCATCAGCGATGGCGTGGCGATCATGGATAGCCGGACGTTCCACTCCAGTCCTTCAAGCAGTGCTTGTTGAGAGAGGTTCGAGGAGCCGACGTAGGCCGTGTCGAAGCCGGACTTGCGGACGAACAGCCATGCCTTGGCGTGCAGACGGGTGCTGAGCCGGTCGTAATGGATTTTGACTTCCGCGCCAAACTCGCCGACCAATCGGTCCAAAGCCTTGCGCTCCGTGGCGCCGATGTAAGTCGTCGTGATCACTCGCAGCGGGACCCCACGTTCCTTGAGCTGCTGGAGTTCGGCAGCAATCACGCGGATTCCGTGCCATTTGACGAACGCACAGAGCAGGTCTACCCGGTCGGCTGTCGCCAACTCGGCTCTGAGTTCGGAGCCGAGTGATGGCTCGCCGTGGGCATTGGTCAGCAGCGCTGCATCCGACAGTGGTGTGGTCGGCCGTGAGGTTGAGGTGGGAACTACGCCCGGCGAGGCGCGTCGGGCGAGCGACATCAATTGTCGGACGTCATCGCTGAGACCGTCGTCGGGCATCTGGAGGACGGATAGTAGCCGATTAACGAGGTCTACCCGATGCGGCTCTGACGAGGTCGCTCGCAATCGGCGAACTACGGCGTCGCGAAGATGGCGAGCGAGCACGTCCGGCTGCTCGGCGTGGTCCACGTTTCGAATCTCGGTGACGAGGTCTTGGACTGAAGTGAGCTCACCCGATGATGCGGTCGTCAGCAAGCTTTCGTACAGCCCCTCGTCCATGCTGCGTACCCCCGAACTCAGAAGCGTCAATGCTGATGACCGTCCGCGCCGGTCGGGTCGCTGACAGTCATTCTTCCATGGCGACAAGGTGGAGCCGAACCCCCGCCAGAGCCGGCCGCGGACGGTGACGACGCTGATTGCGCGGGTGCCCCGGGTGCTACTCGATCGTCGATTTTGCTTGCGAGGCTGTGTGGGGCGCCGGTGGGCGAGGCTGTCGGGTTTACGAGAAAACCGCCAACGTGCACGGTCATGCAATCGTCGGTCTGGTGGTGCCCGAGCTGGCGGAGATGATGCGGCCGAATGATTCCTCGGACGTTGTCTCCTGACCAATCCGTAGGGTCTCGTCATTGCCGTGGTAGCCGACCCAACTCGTCCACCCGCGGCCTGCTCGCCCGTCCATTTTCAGCATGAGAGACGAACGCCGACAGCAGGTTTCCGTACCACCACATCTGATCTTCAAAGCCGGCGTTGAACCGATTCCAGACGGACGACCCTTCGGCTTCGAGGTCGTTACGGTCGGCACGGACATCGTGCACCTTGTCGTGGCGACGGCACGCGGATGCCTGCGCTCCGATCTGGCGCGCCTCCCGGCGACGGTGGTCGTAGGCAGCGAGTGCTGCGGACCGGTAGTCCGGGCTGTCATCGGAACTTCGGGCCGGAGCATCCTGGACGAGGCGAGGACCCGTGGCAACCGGCTAGCGGATCTCTGCAGCGCGAACCTTGCCGGTCTTGCTCTTCGGGCATCGTCGGGCAGTAACCGGCAATCACTTCGTCCAGCGACCCAGGCGTCAAGACCAGGCCGGCAACACCCAGCAGGTGACTGATGTACGGGATCGGCTGTCGTGGGTCGCCTGGCCTCACGCTTGCGGAATTGGGTGGCGTGAGCATCGGCGGCGTGGCGACTGCCTGCGCAAGTCGGGCACTTTCGGGCAGCTCGTCAATCATCATTGATCCTCTCATCGGAGTCGGATGCTCGCGCGGCGTCGCGGCTGCTCGGACCACTCGGGATCTGTGAAGGCGACAGTCGTCAACTCGGCATCGGGTTTGCTGCATCAGGGTAGCGGTCAGTGCTTATCCTGCTTTGCGCTCGATGGCCTTCCGCGATATGGCCGCAGACGTCCACCGCGTAGCCCGTGTGGGCGGCAGTGGCCGCTACCGCCTAGCGAAACCGAACTTCTAGTGCACCGCCAAATCTGCCACGTCCCGAAGCCCTATTGGGGCAGGTGCTGATGGCCGGCCGAGTACGCCGGCGAATCGGTGCAAGAAGCCTCTTGACACCGACCTACTCGGTGGTACAGAGTAGTGGTACTAAGTCACACCAAGTACTAGCTCAAGCGAGAACGGAGGCGATCGCCTGCAGAACATCACGGAGATGCTGAAAGGCGTGCTCGAGGGGTGTGTCCTCGAGATCATCAGCCGCGGCGAAACGTACGGCTATGAGATCGCTTCGTCATGCGCGGGCTCGGCTTCTCGGACGTCGTAGAGGGAACGGTGTACACCATCCTGCTGCGGCTCGAGAAGAACGAGCTCGTCGACATCGACAAGCGGCCGTCGGCGGTTCGGTCCGCCTAGAAAGTTCTACTCGCTGAACGGCACCGGCCGCGCCGAACTGGTTACGTTCTGGGACAAGTGGGACTTCGTCTCATCGAAAATCAACGAACTAAAAGGAGAACGCTCGTGGAGAACTTCCTGACGAAAATGCTCGGGGACAAGAAGGAATGGAAGCGGATGGAGGCGCGCGCCGATGCGCTGCCCAGCGACTACCGGATCGTCTACGGCGAGATCGAAAAGTACATGTGGAGGTTCACCGCCGGCGACGACGGCATGGACATCATCGGCATCCTGAAGGACCTCCTGGACCTGTTCTGGAGCCGGTGCCGCAGACGGCAAGGCGGTGCTGGAGGTCACCGGCCAGGACGTGGCCGCCTTCTGCGACGAACTGCTGCGCAACGCCAAGACGTACACCGAGAAATGGCATGACGCGCTGAACCGCGACGTGCTGGAGAAGCCTCCAGGGGAGGAGAAGAAGCCATGACGGATCTTGTCATTCAGAACCAAGAAGACCTGCGGAAGTCCTTCAAGTGACACCAAGGTTCTGAGGGGCGTCGATCTTGAAGTGCGGCGCGGACAGATCTTCGCGTTGCTCGGGTCGAATGGCGCAGGAAAGACTACCGCGATCAGCATCCTCTCCACC
>CAVPUK010000003.1:0-574593 GCA_963708935.1 uncultured Actinomycetota bacterium
ATGTTTATGTCGTGTTGACGGTTGCGTATTGCTGGGGCCGCGGTTGCGAAGTCCCCCCCCGGTCGGGTCGGTCAACGAGTGACGCTAGGACCTATTCGGCTCAGTCCTCGTCACATTGGGCAGCGAGGTTGCGGATCCAGGGCGTGATGCTTCGACCGAACAGGTAGCTTCTGCCGTTCGGCGATGACCAGGGCGCACAACCGTGCCGCACATCAGGTATGGTCGTTGTCTTCGGCGGGGTCGACGCCACACGCCGTGGTCCGCAGCGTCATGGTGGTCAAGGTCGCAAGGACTGCACCGGCTCAGTGACGCCGGAACACGGTGTCCGACGAGCTCCAGAACATCATCAAGAAAAGGTGGTGCACGCTCGTATCAAACTTCGACCCGGCGAATTTCCAGCGCAGGCCGCGCTTTTCGCGACTGGATGGCCTGTCTCGATGTGGTTGGCGACTCCGGCTCGCGAGGACCCTTCAATGTCAGATGACTTGCCACGAGTGGAGATCTGTCCGTGAGGGCCCATTCCCGATAGTTGCGGGGCCGGCGCATCACTGCCAAGTCGCGCCGGCGAGGCCGAGCATTAGGAAGAGCGTTCCGGCCGACATGGCGAATCCGAGCATGTCGAAGAGCGCCAAACTGGCACCTCCACACAAAACGGACGCGGCTAGTGCTTGTCCGATGGCTCGCGTGTCAGGGTTAGTGGCTAATCTGTGAGCGCGAAATCCAGCTCGAGCTCCGACCGCTACGAGGGCGAGCATCGCGAGAAGCCCTACAATTCCTAGTTCGATGACCAGCCCTAGGTATTGATCATCCAGTATCCAATAGTGAGGTAGAAATGTTGAAAAACCCCGACCGATTATTGGTGAGTGCTGGATGAAGGCCCAGGCGACGAGAAGCCGTCAACCCTAGACTGGGCGCTTGAATCGTCACGAATTCCTGTAAACAGGCGAGTAATGGTACCTAGTATCCCAGGTACGGTGAGAAAGATCACGACTAGCAGTGCTGCAATAGCGATCAATGCTGTTCGGCGAGCCCGCTTGGGCCAGGTGGGCAGTACGACCCCGAGTCCGATCACCGCGCCAACTATCGCGGACCGCGAGATGGACAACGGGATGGCGACTGCAATCGCGACTACGGGTATCCAACGTCAGAGCCACCAGCCGTCACTTCGGATCCTCGTGCCGACGTAAGCGCTATCGGCAGAATCATCGTCAATACAACCCCGAATTCGATGAGGTTAGAAGCGGTTCCGGCTGGCCTGGAAAACCCATCCCAACCTAACGCGCTGGCGAGTTGCTGATTGAGAGTCAGGCCAGATGGGGGTGGAATTTGTCCACGGCTGGTGCGTAAAGAATTGAACGATACCAAGCGTTGCCAAGGCGCCGCCCATTGCAGCGATCCTTCTAACTATGACCTTCAGTCGATCAACTGACGGTATCCCGTCGTTGGCGATGAGCAATATGCCCAGCCAGCTGATGACACCGACCACACCTAGCATCGCGGTATTGAGTTCCTCCGGCTCGATAGGGCGTGTCATAGCCGCTACGAAACTGAGCAGAACAGATAGGACAAATCCGCCACATCGCCAGGCGAACCGGCTGACGCCCGGCCGTTTAATGGTTCCAGACGCGCGCATCCGATTCCGACACCACGACAGTGCCGCAAAGAGGCCGACGATCTGGGCTGGCGTTCCACTGCCGCCCAAAGGACCTACGACCAACTTCGAAGGGATCGCGATTAGTAGGAACACATAAACTGACAGCCACGCAATGTTATCCGGCGGAGTGACAGGCAAGAATTGCCCGGCCGGCTGGGCAACTTGTGGCTTCATGTATAAAGCCGCCCGCCGACTCAGGAGCTCCCCTGGCCGTGGCGGATGCAGCCGCATCTACTGCCGCTGCAAGCCGGGGCAAGTCAGCCTCAATAGCCAAGTCGGGTACTGAGGCTATGGCAACGTGAGCCGTGGACTCCGTTGATGCGTCAGCCCCGCCACTCCCGGGCAAGTCGTCGACCCTCTGGCCGCGCCTTCGCCGCTCGGGATCTGAATGGACGCTTCATCTGCCGTCGCCTCTCGAAGATGCCGTCGATCAAGGCCACAAGCATGGCCGTCGCTATCATGCCAACCGCGGCCGCGGCGATGACAGCGCGGACCTGGCTTTTGCGAATCACCTCGGCCCTATCGTCGGCCGAAAGAATCTTCGAAGTGATCTGAGTCTGGCCCTTGATGCCGGGCCGACTGAAGGCCGCCGAGATTTACAGGCGCCATTGCCATGACCGTGGTGAGGGCGGCCACGGCGCCATCAGGAGAACTGTCCGTGGCCGTAAACAGTAGAATTGGCCCACTGGTGGATTGGTCCGGGGTGACGGTGTACGTGGCCGTAGCGTTCGATCTGCTCACCGCTTCAACGGAACTCTGTGATGTCATACTGCGGGTCAGGATATCGCCGACCTGGGGTAGGCCGGCCAGTTGGAGGTACGGATCCTTAGCACCGCGCCAGCAGGAGGCAACAGGACGAGGCTTCCGTTCGCCTGGTACTTGGGCGGTACGAGCTGCATAGCGGCGAGGCACAGGGCGACAGTAACCAAGATGCCCGCGAGGGTCAGGTACCATCGTCTTTTCATGCTTGCAACCAAATCGCGCATGTTCACATGCGGCTCCCTTCGCCCAGACGAGACCGAACGATGCGCCCGGACAAGACTCAAACGAGGGCAGGAACCGAAATGACGATTCCTGCCCTGATCAGCTCAACCGTAACCCGGAGACTTGGGGTCATCCTGGGCCAGCAGTGGGGATGTTCGCCCCCAATCGGGTGATACTCTCGGTGGCGTTTGTGGATTTCACTTTGGATAGGCTCCTGGGAAGATGATCTAGTTGACTATCGCCGATGCTGAGCCTCCCTGCGGCGTTGGGCTGTGCTGGCGGTGGGCCTACTGCTCAGCGGTGTTGCCGCCACCGTTGTCATGCACTTGCCGGGTGTGTACGCCTCCAGACTGACATGACCTTCTTGGCCCCGCCCAGCACCCGGTATCCCAATCCGCTGAGCAGCTCCTCTGGCAGTCTAGTGGCCCTCGCGGGTCTTGTGGAGCGTGAAGTGAACGAGGCCGCCGGTCCGGCAACGTCCCCAGGCTCGACAGTGGCTCTGCTGCTAACTCGGGGTGCGTGACGAACAGAGATCAGGTTGCCCAACGCTGGCGGCCAGTGGGCATATCGCTTGAGCGTCCGGTTCTCAACGTGGAGGCTGTCGGAGCGAGTGCGGAAGAGGTCCGGGCGGCGATGGAGTATCAGCAGTCAGCAGATCCGCAACATGCTGAACCAGCTTCAGGACGATGCTGGCGTCGACAAGTACAACCGGGTAACCGTGGATGCCGCGCCGTCCGTGATTGACGTGGCCTATCTCAGAGGCCACGGAAGGATCGCCGCAGCCACAACGTTCCTGATCGGTCTCATGTTGACGGTGACAGCAGCCGTGAGTCTAGACATGTGGCTTACCCGCCGCCGGCGCGATCCAATTGACCAACTTGCCAGCCGGAGCTGCTCGAATGCTAAGAAAGTACTGGTCGTATTGGCAGCCGGCCCGAAGCGATCAAGGTTGCGCCGCTCGTCGCCGCCTTGGCGTCGGACTACCTGAAACCGGTCGTCGCTGTGACGGGACAGCACCGGGCGATGCTCGATCAAGTGAATGCATTGTTCGAAGTCACACCAAAGTACGACTTGGACGTCATGGCAGAACGGCAGACACTGGAAGGCCTCACAGTGCGTGCTCTCGACGGTATCTCGTCGCTGATCCGGACGGAACAGCCCGATGCGGTGCTGGTTCAGGGAGACACAACGACCAGCTTTGCAGCTGCCCTTGCGTCCTTCTACCAGAAAATCCCCGTTGTCCACCTCGAGGCCGGACTTCGCACCGGTGATACATACAATCCGTTCCCCGAAGAGATCAACCGCCGCCTTACCAGCCAATTAGCCGCACTGCACCTGGCCCCCACGGCGACCTCGAGATCAAATCTTGTGCGGGAGGGCACAGACCCCGCTTCTGTCCACGTTACCGGCAACACCGTCATAGACGCCCTACTGGATGTCAACGGCGGAACCCACCCATTCAAAACACGGACCTTGCGGTCGCAGGGGCCGTCGCGTAGTCCTCGTGACAGCGCACCGCCGTGAATCCTGGGGCGAGCCTATGGCTCGGACCGCGCGCGCCATCGCACGTCTGGCCCGGGCTTTCCCTGATATCGTGGTTATTCTTCCCGCACACTTGAATCCAGTCGTTCGTGAAGTCCTGCTACCGCCCATCCAGGGTCTGACGAACGTAAGAATTACCGAACCACTCGCCTACGGCGACTTTGCGCACGCAATGGCCGCAGCCTCGATCGTGCTGACCGACAGCGGTGGGGTCCAGGAAGAAGCGCCAAGTCTGGGCAAGCCCGTCCTGGTGATGAGGGATCTGCCGAACGCCCCGAGGCAGTCTCCGCTGGCACCGTTCGTCTAGTAGGCACCGACGAGGATGTAATCGTCAGGGAAGTAGCAAGGTTGCTCAACGACCCGATCGCATGTACCGAGAATGGCCTCTGCGGTGAATCCGTACGGTGACGGTCTGGCCGCGGGACGATGCGTGGCGGGGATCGAGTATTTCTTCGGCTTCGGAGAGCGCCCTGCGGATTTCACCCCTGCTGTCTCTGAGAGTTTTCTCTTGCGAGTCGGAATTGGAAGCCGGGCTTGAGTAATGGCATTATGGATTGCCGAGGACACGCACTCATATGCTCCAGGTCGAACGATTGGCGTACAGAACTTGCTGCTGTTGCTCCCAAAGCGCGCAATCGCTCCGGGTCGCCCAGGCAAATCGCGAATCAACCTCGCGGATGCCTCAGGCTCGCCGGGAGGCATCAACACCCCGTTGAGATCGTCAACTATGTAGTCGCCCATAGCGGGTGAGGCGGTCGTCAAGGTCGCCTTTCCCATCGACATGGCTTCAAGCACGACGCTTTGGCCACTTGGATACGCCGGAGCCACGGTCGGCGTTATCACCCAGATCCGCCGAAAGAAGCAGTTTCCTGTAGTGGTCGTTGCACGTAGGTGGCAGACGGTCGCTTGGCTAGGGATGGTTAGTCCTGCGATGTTTCGGCTTGACGTCAAAGTAAGCCGTCATCTGCCAAATGGATCGCCTGAAATAGCGTCGCATAGTCCCGGCGCGAATCGCTACCAACTGCTACCAGGCCACCGCCCATTGGGGCCATTGACAACGGCAGGGTCATAGTAGTCCATGTCGAGCGCCAAAGGGCACCACTTGAAAACGAGTCGATCAATTGTCAGGTAGTGTTGAAGGATCGGAACCTGATTGTTCGGAAAAGACGGCGATCGAATCAACAGGGACAATCGATCGTCGAATCGAGCGGAGCTGGGCTTCTGACATTAGTTGAACGTCCTCGGCCAGCCAGCAAGCCAGCATGATATGCGGCGCCACCGAGCGCGAGATGACATGCTCTGGATCCGTCCGAACCCCAAGCCAGCATTTTCGAACATGGAGAGAACGGCGTCCGCTGATCGGAGACTGGGATTGCGTACAACGCCGAGCTCAATCCTTGTAGACCTGGCATCGCCCGGCGCGCCAATCCGCCCGCGGCGCGCACCGCGCGGAGCGTCCAAATTCCATTGTGGGCAGCGTCTGACCAGTTCAGTTCGTACTGAGTACCGAGCATTTGCAAGCCATACGGGAGCCCTCCTCCAGGCGTTTCCTCGCTACGACTCGCTGCTTCCGCCCAACTGCCGAGGTTCTGCATGCTAGCAACGAAACGGTAGACATCTGCGGCACCTTCTGCCAATCAGCCGGGACTCTTGGGTGTTTTGATTCTTTGGGATCTTGCGAAAATGGCCTGCCGCCGCTTAATACGGGCAGACGGACAGCGGCCGGTGCGTGCTGGTTCGACGGCGGAGCGCCTACCGCCAAGCACCCCGGGTGTCGTAGAGCACCTTGCCGGCCAGCAGGCTCCTGTTCATGGTCTTGAACTGATCATGGTCGACCAGCAGAACGACGATGTCTGCCTGATCGATGGCAACCTGCGCGCGAACCAGTTTCACGTGTTCGTGTCCGTTGAGCTGAGCCGGCAGGCGCGTCGATGTACGGCTCGGCAACGAGGATGTCCACGTCTGGCAGCGACTTCGGCGAGGATCTCGACGACTTCGACGGCCGGACTTTCCCGGATGTCGTCGACGTTGGCCTTGAAGGTCAGGCCGAGGCAGGCGATGGTGGGGGAGCGGAATCGTTCGCTCTTCGCGGCGATCTGCTCGGCAACGTGGTGCGGCTTTCGGTCGTTGACCTCGCGTGCCGTGCGGATCAGGCGGGCGAGTTCCGGTGCTGCACCGACGATGAACCACGGATCGACGGCGATGCAGTGACCGCCGACCCCGGGACCCGGAGTCAGGATGTTGACGCGGGGATGGTGGTTCGCCAGCCGGATGACTTCCCAGACGTCGAGCTTCGAGCTTCTCGCTGATCAGCGAGAGCTCGTTGGCGAAGGCGATGTTGACGTCGCGGTAGGCGTTCTCGACCAGCTTGGCCATCTCCGCGCTCGCGGCATCCGTCTTGCAGGATCTCGCCCTGGCAGAAGACCCGGTAGATCGAAGCTGCCTTCTCCGCGCAGCGCAGCGTGACACCCCCGACGACGCGGTCGTTGGTGACTATCTCGATCATGATCCGGCCGGGCAGAACACGCTCGGGGCAGTGGGCAACGTAGATGTCGGGGACGCCTTCGCCGGAGTGCGGCAGTCTTGAGGTCCGGTCGGAGTTCACCGATCCATCGACTCACGTCTTCGGTGGTGCCGGGCGGCGAGGTCGACTCGAGCACGACGACTTCGCCGCCTCGGAGTCCGCGGAGCGATCTGCTCGACAGCCGCGCGAATGTAGCGAGACATCGGCGGTTCGATCGCCATGAACGGAGTCGGCACTGCAATGATGAACGCGTCCGCCTCTGGCGTTTCCGTGGTGGCGGTCAGCCGCCCCATGGCCACCGCACCACTGACACCGACCGCTAGGTCAGGTTCGACGAACGGGACCTCACCGCGCGAGATGGCCTCAATCGTCTTGGGGTTGACGTCGACGCCGACGACCTCGATGCCCGCGGGTGGCCAGCGCGACGGCGGTGGGCAGTCCGATGTAGCCCATTCCGATCACGGCGACGCGACCGGTGAAGACGTCTTCCATGGGAGTTTCCTGTCTCTACTTGGTGGGGCTGATGTGTTGTTCGAACTCACGACAGGCTCTGGTTGGATGTTGGCACATACGGCGGGCGTCGGTTGAACAGCTCTCGCACGGTCTGGTAGATGAACGCGCTGTTGGTGGTCAGGTACCTGCGCCACAACCGTGCGCGGCTCCTGGACCAATCGGTAGGCCCATTCCATTCCCATGCGTTGCCACTGAACGGGGGCCCTCTTGGTGACACCGGCCATGACGTCGAAGGAACCGCCCACCCCGTGCATCACGGGTACGTCCAAGGTGTCGCCGTACGTGCCGAGGAAGATCTCCTTCGTCGGCGAGGTGATACCGAGAAATAGCATGTCGGCGCCGGACTCTCGGATCTGCTGAGCGACTCAGCGCGGATCATCGACGGAGAAGTACCCATCACGGCTACCGGCGACGTTCAGACCTGGATACCGCGAGTTCCAGTCGCATCAGAAGTCGTTCCAGTACCTCGGCCTTAGCGCCCAGAAGGTAGACCGACCGACCGTCGCGGTGCGGCGAGCGCCGAGCAGGCGATCGAACAGGTCGATTCCGGCGACGCCTCCGGGCAGCGGTGACCCCAGCAATCTGCTCGCCCAGACGACCGATTGGCCGTCGGCTAGCAGTAGATCGCATTCGAGCAGTGAGTTCCGCAGTAGTGAGTCCTTGCCCAGCTTGACCACCTTCGCAGCGTTCACGACGCCCGAGCAGCATGCGGGAGCGGGACTCCAGGGCCGACGAACATTTTTGGATGACCTGATCCGGGGTCATCGCGTCCACCCATAGTCCGAACAGCAGCCGACGAGGCGGCCATGCTGTTCGTCACGGTGATCCGACCGATCGACGTCCGCTCCGAGCGACACCGTCGGCGAGCCACGCATACAGCAACCAGCCGAGTTCGTATGGCCGGCATTCATAGTCGACTTTGTTGGCCGGCAATATCCTGTCCAGACCGGACACATGGAGCCCCGGATGAAGCGCAGTCGTGACGGCCGCCAGCGATCGAGCCGCCTTGAGCGGTTCACGCCTGCCGACCTTCCGCCAGATCACGCCTTTGACGGGCGACACCAGTTCTTCGACGACTTCAGGATGCCGTTCCATCCACCCAAGTCCGAGCATGATCTCGTCGATGTGATCGTCGCCGCCGGCTTCCCGAAGCTCGAACAGCGCCATCGGAGCCATTGCGTGCTGGTGGACGCTATATACCGGAAAGCGCTCCACCACGCTGCCGTCTCGCGCGTCGTAATGCCACCACCATGGCCCGGCGTGCCTTGGAGGGCGCAGATCTGTCGGCGCAACGGTTGGCCGCGGCCAGGACGGCAGGGTCGCTGGTGCCGCATGTACACGACTCAGCGCTTGAATTGGGTAGACCTGATCTGCAAAGCAGCCGACATGTGCACGCCACCGACCTTGAGACGCAGCGGGGAGCATGTGTGGGAAAATCCCCTGCGGCCCTTGGGCAGCCTGCAACCTCGTCATGGCTGGCCCAAGAACAGCGGATGTGTCGCCCAATTTGCGGGCGGCAAGCGCCGCCGTGATCGCCCACGACGTGTCCACGGTCGGAATCGGCGCCTGCGAGGCAAGTAATTCGGCCCACCGCAGGAATAGCTGTGCCTCGAAGACCCCCGACAATTCGGCGCTGGCCCAAGCAGCCAAGGCGATGGCGCCAGGGTCGGGGTGCGTTGCTGCTCGCTCAACAACCGAGGCCATCAATTCAGTGACGGAGCGCCCGGAGAGCACCTGCATTTGCTCTTCGACGGGTCGGCGAGCCAACCCGAGGGCAACGATCGCGGCGTACCGGAGATTGTCACCTTCCGATCGAAGGACGCTGCCATGCTCGGTCCGGACCCCGCGCAGGGTCTGGACGAAGTCGGTTCCCGTGTTTCGGTGCATCTGTGAAAGCCCACGCCCGGAAAGCTCGACCAGTGCGTCCAATCGCGACGACAGCGCGGGCCGCGTGGCGGCAAGTCGTCCCCTTCGGGAGCGAACGGTCCGGTCGGTGTTCGTCACAACTACTCCAGTGCGTATCAGGGTTGGGTCGCGTCTGACTTGTCAGTGCTGTTGAGACTTCCGCCGGCCGCGCCGGCCCGCGAGATACCCGCCACTAGGTCGCTCATACCGCCCGTCCGACCAGCCGAATCTCGCGCTCGAGATACGAGACATTCCGTCTGAGGACAAAGTTTCCCACACGTGTGCCGTATCTCAGTCGGTAGTCACCCATCCCGGTAGATTTGCCCCCAAATGGGTGACGCCGTTCGGCGGGACGGAAATCAAGCGCGCTAGGTAGGCGAGAATGGGACATTGACGCTGATACAGCTCTCATATCACCCACTTGGCTGGCTCACTGCCACGATACGTGAGCACGAATAATGGTGCTCGGTCGGGAGAGATCTGCGGTCGACCACGTTCGAACGGCGCGACCAGCGCGTAGGGACAGAGGGACAGTGGAAACGAACAGGTCCGATGAGCCTGCGGGTCATCCCGCAGGTCTGGAGACGTCCGCCGAGCCGGCTAGGCCAGCGCCAGTCAGTGCTCCTGCCGTGGGTTCGGAGGCCGCCAACCTCTTGGTCGATGACCGGCCGCGCGGAACATCAGCCCTTTCTGCTGAGCCAGACAGACGCGACCGGCGGCGCTTGGCGGGATGGGTACTGATTATCGCTGGACTGGTCCTGCTCGTCCTTGTCGGTTGGGTGGGCACTCGCGCCTATCAGGCGTATCACCACCTTCGGGCTGCTCAGAGCGTCGGGGCGCAGATGCAGACCGAGTTCAAGGTTGCGGGCATTTCGCATCCGAGTGTTCTGGCGGCAATGGCTGGAGATCTGGCGGCTCAGAGCGCAGACGCTCGATCCGCGGTTGACGATCCGATTTACGGGCTGGCCACCCACCTCCCCTGGCTGGGCTCGAACCTGCAGGCGGTTCGTCAGGTGGCGCGTGCAGTTGACGAGGTCGGCGAGACCATGCCGGCATCGGCTGCGTTGGCCGGGCGCCTCGATCCCGCTCACCTTCTGCCCCATGCGGGAGCAATCGACATCACCGTTATCCAGGACGCTGCGGCAGCGTTGGAGCGCACCGATGGAGCCGTTCAACGTGCGCGCGTACTGGTCGGCGCATTGGACCGTCGCCACCTGGTCGGTCCGGTGGCCAGTGCCGTGGCCCTGATGACTGACAAACTCGCACAGGTCAGTCCGCTGACCAGCGCCGGATCCAAGCTCGGCCGCATCGTGGTGCCGATGCTGGGCAGCGTAGGCCCGCGGAACTATGTCCTTGTCTTCCAAAACCTGGCCGAGCCCAGGGCAACTGGCGGAATCTTCGGCTCGTTCGTGGTGATCCACCTGGACAAGGGGCGGATGTCGCTCGGTATGTCAAGGGGCGGCCAGTCGGGTCTTGGCGACATTCGACCCGCCGGTGGTGCAGGTCGATGCCCAGACCAAGTCGCTCTATACCGACTTGATCGCGAAGTTCGCCACCGACGTCAACTTCACTCCCGACTTCCCTTCGGCTGCTTCGACTTTCCAGACGATGTACACGGAACGGACCGGGCAGAAGATCGATGGCGTGGTGGCTATCGATCCATCGGTCCTCGGCGTGTTATTGCTCGGCCGGGCTCCCAATCCCATTGGGACATGGCCTCGAGTTGAGTTCGGCCAACGTGACGCAAGTTCTGTTGTCCGGCATCTACCGGGTGTTTCCGACCGGCCCCGACGCAGCACAAGCGTGACGTCGTTCTTGCCGCGGCCACGGCGAAAGCCTTCAACGTCATCACATCCGGGGGCGGCGAGTTCCGGCCGATCATCAGCGGCATCAAAGACATGGTCGACGTCCGGCGCGTGCTGGTGTGGAGCGCGCACCCGGAGGAGGAGTCGCAGATCCTCACCACCTCGGTCAGTGGCCGGCTGCCGATCGATCCGGTCAAGCAGCCGACCGTCGGGGTTTTCCTCAATGACGGCACCGGGGCCAAGCTCGGGTACTACCTGGATGGGAGACGAGGTTGATGCCCGGCTCGTGCGTTGGCGGCGGTCGTGAACTGAACCTCTCAGCCGTGCTCGACTACAGCGCACCGACATCCGGCCTACCGACCTACGTGCTTGGGCCGAGTGTCACGGGCGTCCCGTACTTGCTCCGCACGAACGTGATGGTTTTCGCGCCGACCGGCGGCCAGATCACGAGCATCAAGGTCAACGGTAAGACGGTTCCGGTGCTGCGAGGAGTCGACCACGGGCGACAGGTTGGCGTGGTTACGGTGAACCAGATGCCCGGACAGCAGGCGACGATCAATGCCACCCTGCTCGCTGCGGACCCTCATGACGGGCTGACGGCGGTGAATCCCCGGCTGGTCACCACTCCGGGGCCGCGGGCTTGGGATAACCAGGCGAGCAACTACCAGGCCTGCGCCAAATGATGACCCTTAGTGATATGCAGTAGCCAATACGAGGACTGCATCACTCCAATGGGTTGATTCGTGATGAAGAGTGATTACTGAGAGCTCCGAAAATCGGCTCGGCACGATAGTCTGTAGCGCACATGGGTCTTTTCGGGCCCAATGGAGCACTGACTGGACGGCTCTGATGATTCGCAAATTGCTCGGCACCCTGATGTTGCTAGCAGTCCTCCTCCTGGCTGCGCCTTCTTGGGCCGGGGCGACGACGCCGTACCCGGCGCCACCGGTGCCGACCACCACTCAGGTGACCGCGACCTCGAGCGCGCCGACGCTCCTGACCACCGTTCCCGAGCAGGCCGCACCCCCGGCAAACCCGTTGGCCTCCACCGGTTCCAGCATCAATGTCGGGCTGACGGCAGCGATCGGGGGCATCGTCGTTCTGCTCGGGGTCGTGCTGGTCGTCGCCGGCGGTCGCCGCGTATTCGGTCGGTCGCGCCACGGCTGACCGATCGCAGCCCAGCTGGTCGATCAGGCAGCGACTTCAGTTGCGGACCACCGCAGGCGAGGCCCCTTCGGGGATGAACACCGAGGTCTTGCCGGTGCCGTCGGCGGGTACCTGCCAGATGTCGGAGGTGGTCGCCTCGGTGCCGGTCCGCGGCAGCGCGTAGAGGACGTGGTTGTCGTCCAGCCACTCGACCTGGTCGTCGACGCTGCGGGTCTCGGCCAGCACGGTCTGCTTGCCGGTGGCGAGGTCCAGCACCGCCAGGTGCCACTGGCCGGGAGCCGGATTTCCCAGCCGGACCTTGTAGGCGACCTTGCTGCCGTCGGGCGAGATCGACGGGCATTCGGCATCGGTGCGGACGCTGGTCATCGTCTTCGTCGAGCATGCTGCCGTGCATCAGCCAGGTCTTGCCGCCTGATGCAGCCGGTGGCGTAGAACTCGTCGTCGTTGACGAAGGTGACGCCCCAGTAGTTCTTGTCGACCGCCGTCAAGCGGTTGCCCATCGACGGTCGCGTCGAAGTTCTCGATGTTGCCGAGCACCTGTCCGTCGGCGCGTCGGATGATCGTCTGCGGTCGAGAACGTGCTGGACGCGTAGGAATGACCGGTGATGAAGGTCGTCGTCGCGATCAGCGAGCCGTCTTTGGAGATCCGGGCCCGGCTGGGCAGTCCGGTCAACGGCGGATGAGGTGGTCGGCTGCAGTGACGCGTCGAGCATCTGTACGCCGTAGGTAGGCGACGACGCCGCGGCTGGCCGTGATGCAGACGCCGTTGGACGACCGTGGCGTAGACGCGTTCGCACGACGAGTCGAGCACGGCCCGCGGCCCGGCCGGGTCGCTGAGCTTGACCACGGCGAGCTTGCCGTAGGTATTGCCCAGGGCGGTGGACCGGAACACCACGTGGTCGGTAGCCAGATACGGTCGCGACGTCGGTGGTCTGCGGGATCTGCGGGGCGGTGGACTGCTGGCATCGGCCGCGGCTTTGGCGTGGAAGAAGTACCAGACAGATCCGCCGAGTCCCAGTACGCAGATCAGCGCGATGATGGCCAGTCCGGCTGCGGCTGATCACACCGAGCCCGATCGGTCGAGGGTCGCGTTGTCGATGATCTGGGTGCGGCTCGGGTGCACGAGCAGCAGCCAGACCGAGATGATCAGGGCCACGATCAACAGGCCCGCCATCACGAACAGGGCCAGCGCTTCGTCCGCTGAACTGCCACATCAGCCCGAAGCCGATGGACGATACGAACCGGGCAACGGCCTGCACGGTCTGGGCGGTGCTGATGCCGCTGGCCCGCATCTCGGCCGGTACCTCGCGGCTGGCCAGCGCGGCCAGCACGCCGTCGGTGGCGGCGTAGAACGTACCCAGCAGCAGCAGGACCATGATGGTGCCCCAGACGCCGCCCAGGTGGGATCCGGCCAGGAAGTACGTCAGCCAGCAGGACTACGTGTCCGGACAGGAACACCTTGGCCCGGCCGACGCCGGTCGGCCAACCGGCCCAGCGGAATGGCAAGCGCGAGGTAGGCCACGTTGGTGCCGACGAACAGCAGCGGAAAGTATCTGGCCGGGATCTGGTCGCCATCCTGCAGCGCCAGGTAGAGGAAGCCGTCGCCGACGGTCACCACGCCCAGGACGCCGGCGGCGATCAACAGCCGGCGCCAGGCCCGGCTTGGTCAGGTCGGACCAGCGCGGGCGGCGCGACCGGTGCGTCGACCGGCGTCGCCCTTGGAGTCTTTCCGCGCGCAGGTCGGGCACGCGCCAGGGCGAGCACGGCGACACCCATCACCGCGAAGGCGCAGGAGAAGACGAAGATCGTGTGGAAGCCGCCGAGCCCGATCGGGAAGGCCGAGAGCACCGCGAACGCCAGCAGCGGTCCGATCAGCGCGCCGGTCGTGTCCATCGCCCGGTGCACACCGAAATTCCGGCCGAGGAATTGCTGGCTCGGAGGCGGTGGCGATGAGCGCGTCGCGCGGTCCGGTCCGCAGACCCTTGCCGAGCCGGTCGACGGCGACGATCGAGGTGATCACCCAGAAGCCCTGCGACACCAGCAGAGCGAAGCGGGTGATCGCCGACAGCCCGTAGCCGACAAGCGCGACCCATTTCGGTCGATCGGACTGGTCGGCCCACCAACCGCCGGCGATGCGGACCACCGCGCTGATGCCCTGGTAGATGCCGTCGATGAAACCGAAGGCCAGCGGACCCAGCCCGACGACGACCGTGATGTAGAGCGGCAGGATGGCCGCGACCGACTCCGAGGAGATGTCGGTCAGCAGGCTGACGGTGCCGAGACCGATAGACGGCGGTTGCGACCTTGCGCCGGGTGTTTGCCCGGGCCTCGCGGGGACTCGACGGCCTTTTGGTCGGACTTGCCGCCCGGTGTTCCGCGCAAGGTGATGTACATGGATGTGCTCCTGCTGCCTGCTACGAGTTCTGCGTCTGCATGGATTCGTTGCCCACAGCCAGGTCGACGGCGCTCAGTCCATCGGCCGACTCAGTGTAGGACACGTCCGCACTCGCAGGACAGGCTCTCCGGCAGTCGCTCACCACATTCACAGGCCCAACCGATCCGGCGCCCAGGATTGCCGACCATGAAGGCATGGGCGGGACATCCCTGGTGATCACCGTGCCCGCGCCGACAAAAGCAAAGGCACCGATGGTGGTGCCACACACCACGACGACGCCCGCGCCGAGGGTGGCGCCGCGGCGAACTGTGGTGGGCAGGAGCGCATCACCACCCCGCTTGATCGCCGCGCGTGGTCGCAGGTCGTTGGTGAACACCACGCCCGGACCGAGGAACACCTCGTCCTCGATGGTGACGCCTTCGAAGATCAGCACCTGGTTCTTGATGGTCACCCGGTCACCGACGACGGCACCGGACTCGACGTAGGCGCCGTCGCAGACGTTGCAGTCTGCTCCGACTATGGCGCCGCCAAAACGTGCGCGAAACGCCCAGATCCGGGTGCCGGGACCAACGGTGGCACTCTCGCACAGCCCGTACGGGTGGACGAAGACGCCGTGCCGGCCCAATTCCTGTCTGCTGTCATGACGGGCAGAACCTTTCGATCATGGGGACACCTGGTCGTCTTGGGATGGAGGCGACCTGATCGATGAAGCAAGATACTTCGGGCGCACCGCTATCGAGTTTCGCATATGGAACTCGCGCATGCGCTGTGTCAGCAGGCTTGAGAGGCAGATACGCCCAAAAGAGTGACGCATCATCGGACGCTACGCCATCATCGCAGGGAGCGACGATGGCGAACTCGATCAGCCGGTGTTCTGCATGCCGGCCGCTACGCCGTTCACCGTCAACAACATGGCCCGCTGCCACTGCGGGTCGACATCGCCCGCCCCGGCCTGCCTGATCCGACGGAGCAGGTCGACCTGGAGGTAGGAGATCGGAGCCAGATACGGCTCGCGCACGTTCAGCGTGCGCCGCAGCTCAGGCTGGCCCTCCATCAGCTCAGTGCCTCCGGTGATCCGGAGAACCTCGGCCACGGTGATCTCGTGCTCGGCCTTGATCATGTCGAAGACGTGGGTCAGCTCCGCCGGGACCAGGGCATCGACGTACATCGCCGAAATCGTGAGATCCGTTTTGGCCAAGGTCATCTCGACGTTGGACAGGAAGGTGCGGAAGAAGTGCCACTCGTGGTTGAGCTCGAGTAGCAGGTCCCCGAAGCCGGCCTCGCGAGCAGCCCGAAGGCCGGATCCGACGCCGAACCAGCCGGGAACGATCTGGCGTGACTGGGTCCAACCGAAGACCCACGGAATGGCGCGCAGTCCGGAGATCCCGGCACCGGAATCCGGGCGCCGCGACGGCCGGGACCCGATGTTGAGCGAACCGAGCTGCTCGACCGGGGTCGAGGCCAGGAAGTACGCGGCCAGATCCGGGTCGTCGATCAGGCTTCGGTAGGCCTCGAAGGCGTGCGAGCTGACCGTCTCCATCACCTCGTCCCAGTGCGACAGCTGATCCGCCGAAAGGCGTGGATCACGGTGCAGCGTAGACGCTTCGAGCGCCGCAGCCACGGTCAGCTCGAGGTTCTCCCGGGCCAGGTCCGGCAGGCCGTACTTGTCGCTGATCACCTCGCCCTGCTCGGTGAACTTGATCGACCCGTCGAGCACGCCGTGCGGCTGAGCCAGGATCGAGTCGTAGGTCGGCCCGCCGCCGCGGCCCACCGTGCCGCCGCGGCCGTGGAAGAGCACCAGGGCGACGCCGTGCTTCGCAGCGACGTCGCGCAGCGTTCGCTGGGTCTTGTGGATCTCCCATTGGCTGGTGGTGATGCCGGCTTCCTTGTTGGAGTCCGAGTAGCCGAGCATGACCTCCTGGACGTCACCCCGCAGCCGAACGATCTCGCGGTAGGTCGGGTCGGACAGCAGCTCGTCGACCACCTCGCCCGACCGCTTGCAGCTCCTCGACGGTCTCCAGCAGGGGAGCGAACCCGATTCGGGCGATCGGTCCGTGGCCGGATCGCCCGGGATGCCGTGGACGTCGATCAGTCCGGCCTCACGGGCCAGCACCGCAGCCGCCAGCACGTCATCGGCGCCCCGGGTCATCGAGATGATGTAGGTCTCGATCACCTCCGGGGCCGTAGGTGTCCAGCGCCGCAACGATCTCGGTGAAGACCGACGAACGTGCGGGTGCCGTCGTCGTCCAGCGGAGCCGGCAGCGAGGCCAACGGGCGCCGCGAGGTGAGTTCGGCGGCGAGCAGCGCATGACGATCCTCGCGGCTGAGACTCCTCGTAAGGCACGGTCGACTCCTCGAGGCGGTCGACCAGCTGACCGACCACGTGGTGGTGGGCGTCGGCGTGTTCCCTGATGTCCATGGTGGCCCCATGCAGTCCGGTCGCCGCCAGCGAGCGCCGCGCGCGTGCGACCGCACCGCGGGCGGCCAAGGTTCCGTTGTTCTCGGTCAGCGAGTCGGCAATGAACGCGAGGTCGGCCAGTAGTTCGGCCCGCTGGGCGTAGTCGCGGCCCGACTCGTGCGGCGCGCCGGCGAGCACCCGCGCTCTGGTGTTCATCAGTTTGGCTTTGACGCAGGTCAGCTTCAGCCGATAGGGCTCTTCGCGGTTGAGTTCCTTGACTCGCGGATCGAGACCGGGTAGCAGTTCCAGATCCTGCCGGCAGCGACGCGGCCAGAGCAGCCGACACCTTCACCAGCTCGTCGGACAGCGACAGGTCGGCAATGAGACTGTCGACGTTGTCCAGCGCCAGCTTGATGGCCAGCTGATGGCCCAGCACGAGGACCTGATGTGTGATCGCCGCGGTGACGTTCGGATTGCCGTCGCGGTCGCCGCCGATCCAGGTGCCCAGGATGAGTGGGGTCGCTTCTGGTGAAAGTTCGACGCCCAGAGCGTCGAGCTCCGCGGCCAGATCGTCGATCAGTTCGGGGCAGCGTGTGGGTGGCGATCTCGCCGCAGGTAGTACAGGGCGTTGCGGGCTTCGTCGATCGGGTGTCGGCCTGACCTGGCGCAGCTCGTCGGTCTGCCAGATGAGGTCGACCAGTTCCGCGAGCCGGCGATCCTGGCGTATCCGTTCGGCGCTGTCGCCGGCAGTCGAGACGCTCAACACATCGGTGATGGAGCGCAGCTTGGTGAGGACAGACCGTCGGCTGGCCTCGGTGGGGTGAGCCGTGAAGACCGGGCGGACGTCCAGCGTTCGGATCGCGGTGGCTAACTCCTCGGCGCCCAATGCGCCGGAGATCTCGGCCACCGTACGGGCCAACCAACCTGCCGTCGCGGGTCGCGCGCGAAGCGATCTGACTCTGTCTACCTGCTCGGCCGCGTTGGCCAGGTGGAAGTAGGTGGTGAACGCGCGCACGAGTGCTGTTGCTGCCTCGATCGGCAGAGCGGCCAGGAGGTCCCTGACCTCCTGGACGGCCTGCTGATGCTCGCCCGGACCCTTGGCGTCCTGAGCCCGCTTGGTCAATGACCGCACTGCCTCGACCTGGTCGAGTAGGTCTTGGCCGTGTTGGCGGACCAAAGTCTCGCCCAGCAACGCACCGACCCGTCGCACGTCCGACCGCAAAGCGGCGCCAGGATGTTCGCCGTCCGGCGACCGAGTCGCGGAGTTCTCGTCGGTAGCAGTCAGACTTGTCAGGGTTTTTTCATCCGCCTTCGTCATCGGTTGATCGTCGCTCATTCGGATGACGAGCAGATGACGCAGGCATGCCTCGGCGTCCAATCGAGAGGCTGGACAACTGACTGTTGATCTTGCACTCGCGGGTCTTATGTCCGTTTGGCGAGGTCGGAGGCCTTTCTGGCTAGCTAGCCAGACGTGTAGGCAGATGAAGTAACTTGCTCACAACGGGTTGGCGGAAGGGGTCAAACTACCCGAACGAGTGGTCATTCGAGGGATTGGCGGGCTAGCGGTCCGCTCCGTATCACTCAGTGTTATCGTTCTCCTGCCCAGTCAAGACGGTTGCTCGGGGGAGTTTGACCGGCTCGGGCGCATTAGGTCAGCAACCCCTTTGGGAGAAGCAGTATGAATGCTCCAACCTCGCCAACCGTCGTCCACTCCCCCCATCGCTGGTTGATGGCGACCCTTGTCGTCACCTCGATCAGCGGAACAACGATGCTGATCGCTGCCGGCTTTGCCTCGGCGTCGACCCGGTTCGGGTCGGTTACGACCTCGAGCAGCGCCTCCGAGCCGGTGAGTGAGATCTTCGGACTGCCGGTGGGCACCGCGATCTGGGCTCTCCTGGGTGTGGTTGCGTTGATCCTCGGAATGACAACCGTCGGACGTTCCCGCCGGCGAATGCAGCCTGAGACCCCCTCCGCCACCGCGGAGCCTGTTCCCGCCGCGGCCTGATCTTCCCGGTCACGTGGCGAACTGTCACGAGAGAGTGATCTCGTCCGTCCATACGAGTGGTTTGGGGCCCGAACGCCCGCCACGAGTGTCAATTCCTCTATGATTGTCGGTACATAGCGTAGTTTCTTGTTGACCGAATGGGTGCCGCCACGAGGTCCGGTAGTGAGTTGTCAGCCGCTGATGTAGTCAGCGGGTCGGTCGAGCCTGTCGGGGGCTCGATCTGTATTGCTCCATCTGCGACACGCCGGTGGATGTCCGCAGTCCAGTGCCAGGACGAACCCCGACAGGTGAATGCCTTCACATGACCACGACAGAGTCAGTCGATTCGGGCCAGACCGCGGGCATTGCGCCGCTGGGTCCGGCGGTGACGCCCCTCCCAGCCAACTCCACCGAGCCATCCCGGGTGGGTTCGGCACCATCGACGCTTTCGCCCGGGACGCCTCGTTCCGAGAGCTGGGGGCGTCGGTATGCATCCCGGTTGTTCTGGGTCGATGCATTTGCCGTTCTGTGGGGAGCCGCCGGCGTCCACATGGTGCATTTCGACGTGATGACGTCGACCCTGGCCCGCAATCCGACCAATGCCGCTTACCTCGGACTCACCGTACTGCTGACTCTGATCTGGTTGGTGGCACTCAACTGGGGCGGTAGTCGGGACATCCGAGCGATCGGTTACGGCGCCGACGAGTACAAGAGCGTGGTCAACTCCACGCTGGCACTGTTCGGCGCAGTCGCGATCTGCGCTTACCTCTTCCAACTCGACCTTCCGCGCAGCTACCTGTTGGTGATGATGCCGGCCGGTCTGACCGCCGTGCTGATCGGTCGGTTCCTGTCCAGGCGCTGGCTGCACGGCGCCAGGGCCCGCGGCGACTACCTGGCCGACGTCCTCGTCGTGGGCAGCGTTCGGACGGTCCGTGATCTGATCGCCGACCTGAAGCGTGCGCCGTACGCCGGCTACCGCGTGATCGGCGTGTGCGTCGAGACCCATTCATCGGCAGTGGACTCCGACGGTGTGTCCCGCATCGACGGTGTGCCGATCCTGGGTGGATTCGACGACGTGGCCGGCGTGGCGGAACGCTACGGGGCGCACACGGTCGCCGTCACGGCGACTGCCTCGTTCGGCCCGAGCGCCGTTCGCCGGCTGAGCTGGGAACTCGAGAAGACCGATGCCGCAGCTAGTTCTGGCCCCGGCGCTGACCAACATCGCCGGCCCGCGTATCCACACCCAGCCGGTCGCCGGCCTGCCGCTGATCCACGTGGACCGGCCGACCTACCGCGGCGCCAACCGGATCCTGAAGAAGTCGTTCGACATGGTCGGCAGCGCTGTGCTGCTGCTGGTGTTCTCGCCGCTGTTCGTCGGCATCGCCGTCGGCCGTCAAGTTGACCAGCCCCGGATCGATCTTCTTCCGGCAGGAGCGGGTCGGCCTCAACGGCCGGACGTTCCGGATGATCAAGTTCCGGTCGATGGTGCGTCGACGCCGAGGCGCGACTGGCCGAGCTGAAGGCAGCAGAGTCGGGACGCCGGCAACACAGTCCTGTTCAAGATGAAGGACGACCCGCGGATCACCAAGGTCGGCAAGTTCATCCGTCGGTTCAGCATCGACGAGTTGCCACAACTCGATCAATGTGCTCAAGGGCGACATGAGCCTGGTCGGCCCGCGGCCGCCGCTGTCGCGCCGAGGTCGACAAGTACGACGGACGACGCCCAGCTGCGCTTGCTGGTCAAGCCAGGTATGACCGGCCTCTGGCAGGTCTCCGGCCGATCGGATCTGTCGTGGGAGGACACCGTTCGACTGGACGTCTATTACGTCGAGAACTGGTCGCATCACCAGCGATCTGGTGATCCTGTGGAAGACCGCGCAAGGCGGTCGTGTCGTCGGCCGGCGCTTACTAGGCCTCACAGACGATTGCGGTGACGCGGCTCTCAACTTCTCAAGAACATATGGGAGGCTGAGCTCGGAACGTCACACGCCGATCGCCGCATGGCGATCAATCGGAAGGAACCCGCCTTGGCCCTGCACGCGTCTCTACAGGTCCTGGTCGGCAAGACTCGTCGTCGTCGGACCCGCGTCATCGGCGTGGCGCTTGGGTTGGCTCTGGCAGCAACCTCGCTGACCGGATGCACGGTGTCGTCCGGATCGGCCGTGCTGGTCGGCGGGAACACCGTTTCCGAGAAGTCCGTGCAGCAGGGCTCGGCCGCGTTCATGGCGGAGAACCCAACAGCCGCAAAGACCAATGGAGCGATAGCCAGCTACAACCGGGCGCAGATCAGCTACCTGGTGCGGCACGCGCTTATCGCGAAGGCGTTGACGGCCAAGGGCATGGTGATCAGCAACGCGGATATCGCGGCCGCCGAGGCGACGCTCAAGTCACAGAGCCAGGGCGCCAGTCTGGCGTCCCAGCTCGGCCTGCCGGCCGCTGATGAGCAGGGCGTCGTGCACGACCTGGTGGCTGTCGAAGAGATGGTCAAGACACTGCCGGCGGCAGGCGCGCCGGTCGAGGACATTTCAGTGACGGCTGAGGGCGTGCCGGCCACCACCAGGGACGAGGCAGTTGCGCTGCGATCGAAGTACATCGCGGACCCCGCCTCAATGGATGCCGCATCGGCCTCGGCCGCGGACAAGGGCGTACCGAAAACCGTCTACAACCTGATCCAGGCTCCGGCCGCCGGTGCGGCCGGTCTGTATCAGCCCTCGACCGGGGCCGTGTCGATCCTGTCCAACTCGACGGGATGGCTGGTGCTGCGGACGACGGGGCGTGCGGTCAAGCCGACCGCGCTGACCGAGGCCTCGTTCAGCGCCGCACAGAGCGTGTCGAACGTGATGGACATCGGCGCCCTGTTGCTGGTTCCGTACCAAAACGGCGCTGGCATCTCGGTCAACCCGCGTTACGGCATCTGGGATCCGGCCAGCGTTCAGGTCGTCCCGGGCAACGACGGCCTGTGACTTCGCGGCCGTTCGTCCCGGATGCGGTGGCCGTTGGTCAGGCCGGGGCCGCGTTGCTCGAGGCAGTACAGGTGATGGACCGACTGCGATCGCCAGGTGGGTGTCCGTGGGATGCCGAGCAGACGCACGAGTCGCTCCGTCGGTATCTGGTCGAGGAGTGCTACGAGCTGCTCCAGGCGATCGAGGACGACGATGACGTCGCGATGCGCGAGGAACTCGGGGACGTGTTGCTGCAGGTGCTGTTCCATGCCCGGATCGCCGCCGAACGTTCGGCCGACGAAGGCGGCTTTGACATCGACGATGTCGCGACGGGTCTGACCGACAAACTCGTTCGCCGCCATCCGCACGTCTTCGCCTCCGCCGAGACGATCCACACCGCGGCCGACCAGCAGGTCCGCTGGGACGAGCTGAAGAAGACCGAACACGGTCGATCGTCGGTGATCGCCGGGGTCGCACTGGGTCAGCCTGCGGTGGCCCTGGCCGCCAAACTTGGCTCCCGGGCAGCGAAGTCGGGCATCGACATCGCACTTCCGGCCGGCGATTCGGCCGCGGAGCAGATCTTTCGGATCGCCTACGCGGCGGGCGCCGCCGGCGAGGACCCGGAGTCGGATCTGCGGGCGGTGGCAAAAGGTGTCGCGGCGCTGCTCCTCACCGCCGAATCAGCAACTGATTAGAGTGTGCCCGGCAGTCGGGTGGGCGCCACGGGCGGCGGAACGGCGGTAAACGCTGTGGCGGCGGCATCTTGGCAGGATAGGTGAATTGCTCACTATCGAGTGAATCGTGCATTTCGGATGGTTGCTCCCTGTTGCGGAGGTCTAGACGAAGACGATTCTGCGTGCCAAAGTCAGCTAGTTCGCTCGTGAGTGAACTCCGCAGGATGAGGAGACAACGATGCTCCGGAGCTGGATTCGAACGGTCGGGCTTGCGACAGTCCTGATAGTTGCCGGGAGCATAGTTACCGATTCGACAGCTTATGCCGCCACACCGATCTCGCCTTCTGTCAAATCGGTCTCGCCTGCTGCCACGCCGGTTGCGTCGCCGAGGATTTCGGCGTCGGCTGACATTGTTGTTGGTGAGGGTGATGGTTATGTCGATGTGCCGGTGACGTTGTCGGCGCCGGGTCAGACGGTGGTCACGGTGGGCTACAGCACCTACAACAACACCGCGACCGCTCCTGCCGATTACACCGGCTTCTCCGGCTCGTTGACCTTCGCGCCGGGTGAGACCATCAAAACGGTCCGTATCGATATCGCCGACGATGGTGTCGTCGAACCCTTGGAGTCATTCACTTTTCAACTGTTCAATCCCTCCGCGAACGCGAGCATCGCCCGGGCGGTCACCCGTATCGGCATCGCCGACAACGACAACCAGGTGCAGACTCCTGCGTTGTATGTGCGTGATGCCACGGTCGACGAATCTGCCGGCACGATCAGCGTCCCGGTGTTGATGGGTGGAACGGCTGGGCAGGCCTCCAACGACATCGTGACGGTGCATTACGTCACCGCTGACCGGGTGGCCGTTGGGGGGCAGGACTACACCGCCACTTCAGGCACGTTGTCTTTTGCCCCTGGGGAAACGGTCAAGAACGTGACCATCGCGATCACCAACGATGCCATCGCTGAAGGTGCGGAGACGTTCGCGTTGACTCTGAGCAGTCCCACCAATGCCACCCTCGCCGATGCCGTCGGCATCGTCACGATCGGCGCGAACGATGCCACGCCGGTTGCGTCGCCGAGGATTTCGGCGTCGGCTGACATTGTTGTTGGTGAGGGTGATGGTTATGTCGATGTGCCGGTGACGTTGTCGGCGCCGGGTCAGACGGTGGTCACGGTGGGCTACAGCACCTACAACAACACCGCGACCGCTCCTGCCGATTACACCGGCTTCTCCGGCTCGTTGACCTTCGCGCCGGGTGAGACCATCAAAACGGTCCGTATCGATATCGCCGACGATGGTGTCGTCGAACCCTTGGAGTCATTCACTTTTCAACTGTTCAATCCCTCCGCGAACGCGAGCATCGCCCGGGCGGTCACCCGTATCGGCATCGCCGACAACGACAACCAGGTGCAGACTCCTGCGTTGTATGTGCGTGATGCCACGGTCGACGAATCTGCCGGCACGATCAGCGTCCCGGTGTTGATGGGTGGAACGGCTGGGCAGGCCTCCAACGACATCGTGACGGTGCATTACGTCGACCGCTGACCGGGTGGCCGTTGGGGGGCAGGACTACACCGCCACTTCAGGCACGTTGTCTTTTGCCCCTGGGGAAACGGTCAAGAACGTGACCATCGCGATCACCAACGATGCCATCGCTGAAGGTGCGGAGACGTTCGCGTTGACTCTGAGCAGTCCCACCAATGCCACCCTCGCCGATGCCGTCGGCATCGTCACGATCGGCGCGAACGATGCCACGCCGGTTGCGTCGCCGAGGATTTCGGCGTCGGCTGACATTGTTGTTGGTGAGGGTGATGGTTATGTCGATGTGCCGGTGACGTTGTCGGCGCCGGGTCAGACGGTGGTCACGGTGGGCTACAGCACCTACAACAACACCGCGACCGCTCCTGCCGATTACACCGGCGTGTCTCCGGCTCGTTGACCTTCGCGCCGGGTGAGACCATCAAAACGGTCCGTATCGATATCGCCGACGATGGTGTCGTCGAACCCTTGGAGTCATTCACTTTTCAACTGTTCAATCCCTCCGCGAACGCGAGCATCGCCCGGGCGGTCACCCGTATCGGCATCGCCGACAACGACAACCAGGTGCAGACTCCTGCGTTGTATGTGCGTGATGCCACGGTCGACGAATCTGCCGGCACGATCAGCGTCCCGGTGTTGATGGGCGGAACGGCGGCAGGCCTCCAACGACATCGTGACGGTGCATTACGTGACCGCTGACCGGGACGGCCGTGTCGGGGGCAGGACTACACCGCCACTTCAGGCACGTTGTCTTTCGCCCCTGGGGAAACGGTCAAGAACGTGACCATCGCGATCACCAACGATGCCATCGCTGAAGGTGCGGAGACGTTCGCGTTGACTCTGAGCAGTCCCACCAATGCCACCCTCGCCGATGCCGTCGGCATCGTCACGATCGGCGCGAACGATGCCACGCCGGTTGCGTCGCCGAGGATTTCGGCGTCGGCTGACATTGTTGTTGGTGAGGGTGATGGTTATGTCGATGTGCCGGTGACGTTGTCGGCGCCGGGTCAGACGGTGGTCACGGTGGGCTACAGCACCTACAACAACACCGCGACCGCTCCTGCCGATTACACCGGCTTCTCCGGCTCGTTGACCTTCGCGCCGGGTGAGACCATCAAAACGGTCCGTATCGATATCGCCGACGATGGTGTCGTCGAACCCTTGGAGTCATTCACTTTTCAACTGTTCAATCCCTCCGCGAACGCGAGCATCGCCCGGGCGGTCACCCGTATCGGCATCGCCGACAACGACACCCCTGCCCTTCCTACGTCGACAGTGACCGCCGACCCGACGACGGTGCCCGCCTTCGGTGGCCTTCAGGCGAGCGTGACCGTCAGGCTCACAGGGGCGAACGGTGATCCGGTGGCGGACAAGATGGTCAGTCTGAGTCAGCCGCTCTCGGCGCACTCATCGATCTCGGCAGCGAGCGGGCCCTCGGATGGAAACGGTGAGGTGACGTTCTCGGTCAGCGATGCGACCGCGGAGAGCGTGACCTATACGGCCACGGATATCACCGACTCCGTTGTCCTGACTCAGAAGGCCACTGTCACGTTCACGAGGCCGCCGGCGGCGGGTGGTCTGGCGCCGTTGACGCCGGCAAGAGTTCTCGATACCAGGTCCAATCTGGGCGCAGTCGGTCCGGTTGCGGCCGGACACAGCATCACGCTGTCGGTCCTGGGCCGCGGCGGCGTGCCTGCCAGTGGAGTCGGCGCGGTCGTCCTGAACGTCACCGTGACCGGCCCGACGGCTGGCGGCTACCTCACGGTGTATCCGGACGGGGCCACCAGACCCACCGCGTCCAACCTGAACTTCGTTGCCGGTCAGACCATCGCCAATCTTGTCATCGCCACCGTGGGCGCCGGCGGGAAAGTCGACATCTACAACGGATCAGCCGGGACCGTGCACATCATCGCCGACGTTTCGGGATGGTTCGCAGCTGGAACCCCGGCGGCGGGTGGTCTGGCGCCGTTGACGCCGGCAAGAGTTCTCGATACGAGGTCCAATCTGGGCGCAGTCGGTCCGGTTGCGGCCGGACACAGCATCACGCTGTCGGTCCTGGGCCGCGGCGGCGTGCCTGCCAGTGGAGTCGGCGCGGTCGTCCTGAACGTCACCGTGACCGGCCCGCACGGCTGGCGGCTACCTCACGGTGTATCCGGACGGGGCCACCAGACCCACCGCGTCCAACCTGAACTTCGTTGCCGGTCAGACCATCGCCAATCTTGTCATCGCCACCGTGGGCGCCGGCGGGAAAGTCGACATCTACAACGGATCAGCCGGGACCGTGCACATCATCGCCGACGTTTCGGGATGGTTCGCAGCTGGAACCCCGGCGGCGGGTGGTCTGGCGCCGTTGACGCCGGCAAGAGTTCTCGATACGCAGGTCCAATCTGGGCGCAGTCGGTCCGGTTGCGGCCGGACACAGCATCACGCTGTCGGTCCTGGGCCGCGGCGGCGTGCCTGCCAGTGGAGTCGGCGCGGTCGTCCTGAACGTCACCGTGACCGGCCCGACGGCTGGCGGCTACCTCACGGTGTATCCGGACGGGGCCACCAGACCCACCGCGTCCAACCTGAACTTCGTTGCCGGTCAGACCATCGCCAATCTTGTCATCGCCACCGTGGGCGCCGGCGGGAAAGTCGACATCTACAACGGATCAGCCGGGACCGTGCACATCATCGCCGACGTCTCCGGATCGATGAGTCGCCCTTGATCTGCCTACGCCACAGCCGGTTGCAGAAAACACACTCAGCCGACATCCCGTCGCCGAAAACCTACGAACCCGAGCGCAGTCGTCAGGGCCGCGAGGAGCAGCAGCACGACGAGCGGCGCCCAGTGCATGGGCGCCGCGGGCAGCGCCGGGATGTGGCTGAACGGCGAGAGATCCATGATGGGTTGCGGCAGCGACAGCAGGGCTGCCGAGCTGACCCAGTAGTACAGAGAGCCCCAGCACCGCCCAGGCGGCCGCAGCGAACCGTGGTGCCCAGCCGATGAGCGCGGCGGTGATGCCGCCGATGAGCAGGACCGCCGGGATCTGCACCGTCATCGTTTCGAGGCCGATCCCGAGCCCGGCTCCGAGATCGCCGATGTTGGAGCCGTGCACGAGACCCGTGGCCACGCCGGAAATGACGAGGAGCAGAGCGGAACCAACCAGGCTGAACAGCAGGTGTCCGCCGAACCATCGAGTCCTGGACAACGAAGTGGCCAGCACCGACTCCGCCCGTCCCGCCGTCTCTTCGCCTCGGATCCGCAACGCCGCCGACACCGCATAGGCCGCGGCGACCAGTCCGCTGATGCCGCCCATCGCGGCCAGCAATTCGTCGACCAAGGTGCCGGGGCCACCCAGATCTGCCATCAGTTGCTGAATTTTGGTGTTGTCGCTGAGCAGGCTCTCCGCAGTGGTCGCCAACGAGCCGGTCAGGGCACCCAGCAGGAGGAACCCGACGGCCCAACCGGTCCAGGACGCCCGGTGCAACCGCACTGCCAACGCCAGACCGCTGCGCAGACGCGAATTCTGGGCCGGGCCGAGCCGCGCCGGGAACAGGCCGAGACCGAGATCACGATGCCGGGACAGCACCACAGCGACCACGCCCAACCCAACGGTCACCACCAGAAAGAGCAGGAAAACCGGCCATCGATCGGCACCGTAGGCCTCGATCTTCTGTGACCATCCGAGCGGGCTCAGCCAACTCAGCCAGGAACCACCCGACCACAGGTCGCCGACGGCCCGGACGGCCAGCGACGCTGCTAGCAAAGCGCCCGCGGCCGCTGTGGCAGTACGTGCATTCTCGAAGATCTGCGCGCAGACGGCTCCGACTGCTGCGAACACCAGGCCGGGACCGGCCAGGGCGGCACCGAGCAGGAGTGACCCGACGAGGGGCTGGCCGTCGGCGATCGCTCCGAATGCGCAGATCAGCCCGATCGCGACTGATGCACCCCAGGCCACCAACAGGGCGCCGACCAACAAGGACTCGTGGCCGAGTACGCCGGCGGACAGCAGCTCGGCGCGCCCGGATTCCTCGTCGGCGCGGGTGCGGCGCACGACCGTCAGCAACGCCATCAGCGCGACCATCAGGCCGGCGATAACTCCCACCCGCCAGGCAGTCACACCCCCGATGGACGTCACCATGATCGGTCCGGTCAGCGCCAGGAACGAAGGATTGGCGGAGATCGACACGGCCAGCCGGGCTCGATCGGCCTCGGCCGGATAGAGCGCTGCGATCGTGGACAGCGTCGACAGCACGGTCAGCGAGATCGCTGCGATCCAGATGAGCAGTGGCCACCGCTCCCGACGGACGTTCAACCGCAGGATCGTCGACAGCCCGGCGAACCGTTGCCGCCCAGCGGTTCTGGTTGCCGAGCGTGGTCACCGGACGCTCGCCGCGTCGACGGCCCGGTCGCCGTAGTGGCGCAGGAACAACTCCTCCAGCGTCGGGGGAGTAGCGCTCAGCGTGTGGATCCCACCCGTCATCAGGGCCGACAGCGCACGGTCGAGTTCGGCATCGTCGACATCGAACCGGACCTTCGCTCCTTCGACCACGAGGTCGTGCACGCCGGTCGTCGTGGCCAGATCCGCTGGGACCCGGGTGACCTCGGCGCTGATGCTGGTGCGGGTCAGGTGGCGCAGCTGCGCCAGCGTCCCGGATTCGACCAGTCGGCCGGATCTGATGATGCTGACCCGATCGCAGAGCTGCTCCACCTCCGACAGGATGTGACTGGACAGCAGCACGGTGCGGCCCTGCTCGCGCTCGGCCCTGATGCAGTCGGAGAACACGGACTCCATCAGCGGGTCCAGGCCGCTGGTCGGCTCGTCGAGGATCAGCAGCTCCACCGGCGAGGACAGGGCGGCGACGATGGCCACCTTCTGACGATTGCCCTTGGAGTAGGTCCTCGCCTTCTTCCGTGGATCGAGTTCGAAACGCTCGATGAGCTCGTCCCGGCGCCGGGCATCGAGGCCGCCGCGGAGCCGGCCGAGCAGGTCGATCACCTCGCCGCCGGTCAGCGTGGGCCACAGGCTGACGTCGCCGGGCACATAGGCGAGCCGTCGATGCAGGTCGACCGCATCGCGCCACGGGTCGCCGCCCAGCAGCTCGACGTGACCGCCGTCTGCGCGCAACAGTCCGAGCAGCACTCTGATGGTGGTCGACTTCCCGGAGCCGTTTGGGCCGAGGAAGCCGTGGACCTCGCCCGTCGTCACGGTCAGATCCAGCCCGTCGAGGGCTCGCGCCGATCCGAATGATTTGGTCAAGCCGCGGATGTCGATGGCATTGGTCATGGTTCGTTCCGATCGGAGGTAGTGGTGCCGTTGGCCCGGTGTGCTCGGTAGGCGTCCAGGTACTCCGAGTCGGCGAACAGCCCGTGGGTGTACAGCTCCAGTCCGGCGCCCATCAGCCGGTCGGCTGCGACCGTGATGAGGTCGTCCGCCGGCGTTCCGCGGGGCGCGAGGTATTCGGCGAGCAACTGCGAGCCCAGGCTGGTGATCACCATCAGCTGGGCCCGGCCGTCTTCGTCGTCGGTGGGCCGGATCCGCCCGGACGCGACCGAGCGGTCCAGATAGAGCCTGGTCTCGGCGACCAGGGTGTCGAACATGCGGCGGGCGAACGCGCCGCCCTCGGTCAGTGCCCGCCGAATATAGGAATTCAGCGCGACGAGTTCGGGTGACCGGTCGATCATGCTCAGCACGGTGGCGGCGGAGTCGTCCGCCGCGATCTCGTCGACCCGTTCGGCGTAGGTGGCCAGCACGAAATCGTCGCAGGCCTCCCGGAGGCCGTCCTTGGAACCGAAGTGGTGCAACAGCAATGCGGGGGAGACGCCGACCTCGGCGGCAATGGCCCGGACGGTGGTGCCCGCGAACCCGGTCCGGCCAATCATGCCGATGGCGGCGTCGCGAATCCGGGCCTTGGTGGTGAGGTCGTCGCTCGTCGACGACGAAACTGAACGCATGATCAGGATACTAAACCTATGTTCAGTCTTCATGCCTGAATGCCCTTGACGAAAGTTCTCTCAAGCGACGCGGATTTGACCGTTTTGTTCCCGTTGGGGCGAAATTGGCCTACGCTCTTGAGGATTCCTGTCGTGACGGAGACCGCATGAGAAGGATTGCGAAGTTGGTCGGCTACGTCAGCGCCGCAGCGATTCTCGCGGCCTGTCAAGCAGCCCCAGCGCCGTTGGCGACCACCGTTTCGTCATCGTCGTCCGCAACGACCGAAGTGGCCACGTCCCACTCGGTGGCCGTCCCGTCTGGAACGACGATCGCCGAATCCTCCCGAACCACGGCCCTCACAACCAGGCAGACCGCGGTCCCGGCACCGCCTGACACCACGGTCCGCTCGCCCGCAACCACGACCGTCACATCGTCGTCGGCCATCTCGCCGCAGTCGTCGGCGGCCCTGCCGCCGTCGATCTCAAATCCGCCGCAGACCTCGAGTACGCCGCAGACCTCGAGTACGTCGCAGACCTCGAGTGCGCCGTCGAACGTCACGATCGGAAACGCGATCTGCAGCGCCGTATTTCCGCAGGGGATCCATGGGGGCGGCCACTGCAAGGTCACTGGCCTGAAGGTATCCACAGCCAATCCGGCCTGGGTGTTCGCCCACGCGGGGATCTACAACGACCAGGGCAACCTGGCGAGCGACGAAGACGAAATCATCTTCAATCTGCGCACTCACCAGCTGATCGGGCCCACGAATGTCGGCTTCTGCGGTATCGGCCCCAGCGCAGGTAAGCCGATCGGCACCTACGGTTCAGTCCCGTCGGATATCCTCGCGAGTCTCGGGCTGGCCCCGTGCGTGACTAACGGGAATGCCACCGCCCTTGGCAACGCCCCGACGCCCGCCGACGCCACCGCCACTGCCACTACCACCGACACCACCGCAGCCGGCCGATCTGGCCTCGCCGCCTTCACCGGTATCTGGGGCGCGCACGAAACAGCTTTGACGATCAACGGTCGCGGCGTCGGTCTGATGAAATATGCGGACCTCACCCGCTGCCCGAACTGCTCGATGGCTGGAGCGCCGTTGGGCACAATGGCGTTCGCGCTCAAGTCGGTCTCGAACGGTGTCGGCGTCGGTCGGGTGACCGCCTCATCGGACACCAAGAACTTCGCAGTCGGCGATTCAGTGACTGCCACCATCACATCCGGCTCGCCGGGACAGCTGCTCAATCTCGACGTTGCTGGGAAGAGTCTGCTGCCCTTCTGCAACTCAACCTCGGTCGGACAGTGCGGGGCATGAACAGCTAGCCGGTGATCGCTGGAGAATGCGGAGCTGGACAAAACTCCTGACGGTCCGATCGCTACACTCGTCGAAGGTCATGAGTTCCAGCGACAGCCCCGGCTTGCTGGGCGGCAACCCTCCACTCGCGGTGGGGTGCCCCGGGTGATGACCTGGCGCACGCCCCTGACGTTTCCGGCCAAGGGCAAGCGCAAGCGCGGGCCCGCCAGCGGCGAGCCCCAGTACTACCCGGCAATCGCTGTACCGAACCGATCCGGGGTCGGCTCCCGTATCACTGGATACGAGATCCAACTCCTTCCCGTGCCCAGGCCCCAACCAACCGCAGGAGCCCAAAGATGAGCCCCAACTGGTCCTTCGAGACCCGCCAGATCCACGCCGGCCAAACGCCGGACCCGACCACCAAAGCCCGTGCGCTGCCGATCTACCAGACGACATCGTTCGCGTTCGACTCCTCCGAGCACGGCCGCAAGCTGTTCGCGCTCGAGGAACTCGGCAACATCTACACGCGCATCATGAACCCGACGACGGCCGTCGTCGAAGAGCGGATCGCCTCCCTCGAGGGCGGTGTCGGAGCCCTGCTGGTGGCCTCCGGGCAGGCCGCCGAGACGCTCGCGATCCTGGCGATCGCCGAGGCCGGCGATCACGTCGTCTCCTCGCCACGGCTGTACGGCGGCACCTACAACCTGCTGCACTACACGCTGCCGAAGTACGGCATCACGGTCGACTTCGTCGAGAACCCGGACGACCCGGAGTCCTGGCGAGCGGCCGTCAAGCCGAACACCAAGCTGTTCTACGCGGAGTCGATCTCCAACCCGCAGCTCGACATCCTCGACTTCGAGGCGGTGTCGGCCGTCGCGCACGCGGCCGGCGTGCCGCTGGTCATCGACAACACCGTGCCTACCCCCTATCTGATCCGTCCGTTCGAGCACGGCGCGGACATCGTCGTGCATTCCGCCACCAAGTACCTGGGCGGCCACGGCACCGCGATCGCCGGCGTGATCGTCGATTCCGGCAACTTCGACTGGACGGCGGATCCGGAGAAGTTCCCGAACTTCAACAGCCCGGATCCGAGCTACAACAACCTGGTCTGGGGTCGCGATCTCGGGCCGGAAGGTCTGTTCAAGGCGAACGTCTCGTTCATCTTCAAGGTCCGACTGCAGGGGCTCCGCGACATGGGTCCCGCTCTCTCGCCGTTCAACTCCTTCCTGTTGGCCCAGGGCATCGAGACGCTGAGCCTGCGGATGGAGCGACACACGGCCAACGCCACCAAGGTCGCCGAGTTCCTCGAGGGCCGGGACGAAGTCGAGTCCGTCTCCTATCCGTCGTTGGCGTCCAGCCCGTGGAAAGCCCAGCAGGAGAAGTACTCTCCGCGCGGCGGCGGCCCGATCGTGGCGTTCGAGATCAAGGGCGGCGTCGAGGCCGGGCAGACGTTCACCGACGCACTCGAGCTGTTCACGAACCTGGCGAACATCGGTGATGTGCGCTCGCTGGTGATCCACCCGGCGTCCACCACACACAGCCAGCTGTCGCCGGCCGAACAGCTGACCACCGGCGTCACACCGGGTCTCATCCGGCTCGCCATCGGCACCGAGAACATCGACGACATCCTCGCCGACCTCGACGCCGGCTTCCGAGCGGCCAAGCCCTGACCCGCTCGCTGATGACCGCCCTGACTCCCGGCGTCGTCCCCACCCCGTTGGCCGGGGTGCGGGACGGCGTCGGCGTGTCTTCGGGCCGAGAGTGGCCGTCCGGTCGGCAGTTTGTCGAGATCGGTTCGCTCGTCACGGAATCGGGTGCGGTGCTGACCGACGTCACGATGTGTTTCGAGTCGTGGGGTCGCCTCAACCAGGGCGGCGACAACGCCGTGCTGGTGTTGCACGCGCTCACCGGCGACTCACACGTCGTAGGCCCCGTCGACGCCGACCACCCGACGCCGGGCTGGTGGGACGGGCTGATCGGCCCGGACGCGCCGCTGGACGACCACCGCTACTTCGTCATCGCCGCAAACGTGCTGGGCGGCTGCCGGGGAACTACCGGCCCGTCGTCGATCGGGCCGGACGGAAAGCCCTATGGCTCTCGGTTTCCCCGGCTGACCACCCGGGACCAGGTAACCGCCGAGGCCGTCCTGGCCCAGCGGTTGGGGATCACTTCCTTTGCCGCTGTCGTCGGCGGATCGATGGGTGGCATGCGAGCCCTGGAGTGGGGCGCGATGTACCCGGATCGGGTGCGCCGGGTGGTCGCGGTCGCCACCACGGCCGCCGCCTCCGGCGATCAGATCGCCTGGGCCGCACCGCAACTGGCCGCCATCCGGATGGACCCGAATTTCGCCGGAGGCGACTACTACGGTGGCCCGGCCCCACTGGCGGGGATGGCCGTGGCTCGGCAGATCGCGCACGCCACCTATCGATCCAGGTACGAGCTGGACACCCGGTTCGGACGGGACGTGCAAGCGGGCGAGGACCTGCTGCACGGCGGCCGCTACGCGGTGGAGTCCTACCTGCAGTACCACGGCCAGAAGCTCGGCCGCCGCTTCGACCCCAACTCCTATCTGGTGCTGACCGAGGCCATGAACTCCCACGATCTGGGCCGCGGGCGTGGCGGGGTTGATGCTGCGCTGCAGCAGATCTCGGCGTCGGTGACCGTGGCCGTGGTCGATTCCGACCGGCTCTACACGCCGGCCGAAGGCGCCCGGATTGCGACCGCCTCGACGGCCCGGCCGTTGATCACCATGCACTCCGATTACGGCCACGACGGGTTCCTGATCGAGGCCGGCCAGGTCGCCGCGGTGGTGCGCGGGGCGCTCGACGCTCCCTGAACTCGCCCGGTCGAGAGTGCGCCGGGCGAGCGCCTGGCGGGCCTGCAGAGGTACGGCTCGGGGACGACGCTGTCGCGAGGTAATACCCAATGACCGTGGCCCAGATCGCCGGGCGGAGCTGGTCGTTAGGTATTACCTCGTGACAGCAACATGCGGGACCAGCCGCAGCCAGCTGCCGCAGCAGTTCGCGTCAGGCAGGCAGCCGGATGACCGCTCCGCCGCCCGGCAGGATGCTGTTGACGGACACGTAGACGTGGTTGTGCCAATCAACTGCGACCCCGCCAGGGAAGGGCAAGGTGGTCGTCACTCGGGGCTGGCCGTTGTGCGGAATCTTGACCAAGGCCCCGGGAGAATTGAACGGTTCTCCGGTGAAAAGTTCGGTCGCGTAGATGTCGCCGTTCCCGGCCACCGCAATGCTCGTCACCGACGACAGGCCGCCGTAGAACGTGACCGGCTGCCAGTGGCTGTTGAACACGGTGATCTTGGCCATTCCTGGCGCAAGACTGCTCAGCTGTCCCACGTAGAAATAGTTGCCCACGTGGACGATCGAAGTGGGGGTGCCGTCGATCGGGTTGTTGGGGCGGGATTCGAAGTTGGCGGCGATCTTGATCCGATGGCCGTCGATCGCGTAGACGACGTTGGCCGCGGCATCAGCCACGTAACTCCGTCCGCCGATGCGGAGCAGTCCGTAGGGATCGGAGTCGGGCTCCTGACCGTTCGCCGGGTGACTCAAGGCATAGGAGCTGACGTCGAACTGCGGCTTGACCTTGCCGTGGCTGATCTTCAGCAGTTGACCGTTCTGCTTTTTCACGGACTTCGGCAGTATCGCCGGCGCACCGTGGGTCTCAATGGCCCAGATGTCGCCGCCCGCCCATTTCACCGAGACCGAGTCCACGCCGGTTGCGGCGGTTCCGTCAGGGGCCGCGAAAGACAACAGCCCGCTGACGACCCGCCAGGCGTGGGCCGTGCCCCCAGGATTCGTGATCTTGGTGATCGAGCTGGTATTGCCCGCGCAACTCTCTCCCTCCGGACCCGGTCCGCAGGTACCGGACTGGTCGGTCGCGTTCAACTGCCCGCTGCCGGCCTCGGCCACGTAGAGATTGCCTTGGTGGTCGAAGGTCAGTTGCCTGGGGTTGTTGAGTCCAGCAGCAACCGTGACACCGGGTAGCGGCGGTGCGTCCGCTACCGCAACACCTACCAAGCCCGTGGAAGCGATCATGGCCGTGGCTGTTGCCGCGACCAGTAATGCCAGTTTGCGCATGTTGTCACCTTTCGTCGAATGGTCCGAATTGACCGACTCAAAGACTGTAACCCCGGTCACACTGTCCTGCCAGCTGATGCGTATTTGGTGAGACTTGTTGGCTCGCAAACGAATCGACGGTCACCTTCGGCAACCGACTGGTCACATCGAGACACCGGATTCAGGTCAGCGATCGAGCCGATATCCCCGGAGATGACCCGCTGACGGCCGGCCAGGGCATCGCGCGACAATGGAATAACCGGTGCCCTCGTCCCCTGAGGCCTCGGCCGGGCGACAGGGAGCGGCAGGCAGATGACATTGCGGTTGGGATACAAGGCGTCCGCCGAGCAATTCGGACCACGCGAGCTCGCGGACTTCGGCGTGCTGGCCGAACAGGCGGGCTTCGATTCGGTGTTCGTTTCCGATCATCTACAGCCGTGGCGGCACGACGGTGGCCACGCACCCGCGGCGCTTGCCGTGGCTGGGTGCTCTCGGCGCCCGGACGGAACGGGTCATCCTCGGGACGAGCGTGCTGACTCCGACGTTCCGCTACCACCCGGCCGTCATCGCGCAGGCGTTCGCCACCCTCGGTTGCCTGTACCCGGGTCGGATCATCCTGGGCGTGGGCTCCGGCGAGTCGCTGAACGAGGTGCCACTCGGTTTGACCTGGCCGGACGGCAAGGAGCGGTTCGCCAGGATGAAGGAGGCCGTGACCCTCATCCAGAAGTTGTGGCGGGAGGACCGGGTGACCTTCGAGGGCATCTACTACCAAACCGACAAGGCCACGATCTACGACAAGCCCGAGGTCCCGCTGCCGATCTACATCGGGGCGTCCGGACCGGCCGCGACCCGACTGGCCGGCCGCATCGCGGACGGCTTCATCACCACCTCGGGCAAAGCGGACTCGCTGTACCGGGACACCCTGCTCCCGGCACTGGCCGAAGGGGCCGGCAAGGTGGGCCGAACGCTGGACGACATGGATCTGCTGATCGAGATGAAGGTGTCGTTCGATCACGATCGCGAGCAGGCGATGCAGGACACCAAGTACTGGGGCGCACTGGCGCTGACGCCGGAACAGAAGAGTGGCGTCGAGGATCCGATCGAGATGCAGCGCCTCGCCGACGAGCTGCCCGTCGAGCAGGCGGCGACGCGTTGGATCGTCTCCACCGACCCGGACGAGCACGTCGAGAAGATCCGTCATTACATCGATCTGGGGTTCAAACACCTGGTGTTCCACGCACCGGGTCCGGACCAGGCGAAGTTCCTCGAGTTGTACGGCAATGAGGTGCTGCCGCGGCTGCGTGCCCTCGGGGCGCTGTAAATCCTGGTTTCGCTGGAGATCCGGCAGGTCACTGGGCCGTCCGGGCGAGTCAGGTGCCGAGCTGGCCGATGGCGCCGATAGGGTGACCGGAAGGAGCAGCGTGGCTCCCTGTCTTTTCAACGTCCTGAACTGTCCTTTTCCAGGTCCTCAACTGAACCTCTGACACGCTAGCGAAGGGATGTGCCCGTGGCGGCCATCGAACTCATCGGAGCCCGCGAGATCCTCGATTCGCGAGGAAACCCCACCATCGAGGTGGAGGTCGCCCTGGAAGACGGATCGCTGGCCCGCGCCGCGGTCCCGTCCGGCGCCTCCACCGGCGAGCACGAAGCCGTGGAACTGCGCGACGGCGACCCGGCCCGTTACCTGGGCAAAGGCGTCCAGAAGGCGATCGAATTCGTACTCGACGAGATCGGCCCGGAACTGGTCGGCTTCGACGCCACCGAGCAGCGCCTGATCGACCAGAAGCTGATCGACCTGGACGGCACGCCGGACAAGAGCCGGATCGGCGCCAACGGCATCCTCGGTGTCTCGCTCGCCGTCGCCAAGGCGGCCGCCGAATCGGCCGAACTGGAACTGTTCCGCTACGTCGGCGGACCGAACGCGCACATCCTGCCGGTCCCGATGATGAACATCGTCAACGGTGGCGCCCACGCGGACAGCAGTGTTGACGTCCAGGAATTCATGATCGCGCCGATCGGTGCGCCGACCTTCCGGGAGGCACTGCGCTGGGGGGCTGAGGTCTACCACTCGCTCAAATCGGTGCTGAAGTCGAAGGGCCTCTCCACCGGGCTCGGCGACGAGGGTGGGTTCGCGCCTTCGCTGTCCTCCAACCGCGCCGCGCTGGACCTGATCAGCGAGGCCATCACCAAGGCCGGCTTCACCGTCGGCGCTGACATCGCCTTCGCCATGGACGTGGCGGCCACCGAGCTCTACCACGACGGCGTCTACACCTTCGACGGCGGCACCAAGACGGCCGACGAGCTGGTCAAGTACTACGCCGAGCTCGTCGCCAACTACCCGATCGTCTCCATCGAGGATCCGCTCGACGAGAACGACTGGGATGGCTGGGTCGCGATGACGACCGAGATGGGCGACAAGATCCAGATCGTCGGCGACGACCTGTTCGTCACCAATCCCGACCGCATCGAGGAGGGCATTGCCCGCGGCGCCGCCAACGCGCTGCTGGTCAAGGTCAACCAGATCGGCACGCTGTCCGAAACCCTGGACGCGGTCACGCTGGCGCAGAGCAACGGCTACCGCTGCATGATGAGCCACCGCTCGGGCGAGACCGAGGACACCACCATCGCCGACCTCGCCGTGGCGACCGGATGTGGCCAGATCAAGACCGGTGCGCCGGCCAGGTCCGAGCGGGTGGCGAAGTACAACCAGCTGCTGCGCATCGAGGACAACCTCGGCGACGCGGCCAGGTACCTGGGCGACCTCGCATTCCCGCGGTTCAAGGCCTGAGCGGCAGATTCCCGGCCGGACGGTTCTTCGCTGAACTGCCGCGGCTCCAGATCGATCAGATGGGTGAGCAGTAGCTGATGGACAGCAGGTCGAGCCGACGCGCACGGAGCACCGGGCCCTCCCGGCCCGGCTCCGGGACGCGCGCCGGCCGACCTGGTGCCATCCGCTCCGGGCGGACGGGGATTGTGCGTCCCGCCACCGAGCCGGCGGCGGAACCCGAAACCACCGAACCGCTGTCGGACACCGTGGCGGACGCAGTCGAAGAGGCGCCGGCGGTAGCGCCCGGCTCGAGAGGCCGACGTGCGCGTCGGTCAACCTCCGGACCGGCGAGCACCAGACCGGGAACTGCACCCACCGCGGCCGCGACCGTGGCTGCCCGCCGGGTTCGTCGCATCACCGCACGAGGCACGGACGCACCGAAGGTTCGTCGCAGCCGATCCCAGTTGGTCCGGCAAGTGGTCGTGCTCGCGCTGGTCTTCTCGGCGGTGGCGTTCGCGGTGGCGGTACCGCTGCGGAACTACTTGACGCAACGCACCGAACTGGCCGCCACCGTGAGCCAGGAGCAGCTCCTGCGCGACCAACTGGCCGCGTTGCAGGCTCAGCAAACAGCAATGTCGGATCCGGCGTATGTGGTCTCGGAGGCGAAGCGTCGGCTTCAGTACGTCAAGCCCGGCGACACCATCTACGTGGTTCACGCCCCGCCCCTGGCGGCCAAGAAGGTAGCGGCCGCGCCGAAGGTCGAGCCGACGACGCCGTGGTATTCGTCGTTGTGGGACACGCTCTCCGACCCGACAGTCACGGCCAAGCCCGCGATCCCGTCGCAGGGATCGGCGCCGGTCCCGACCAACACCGTCAAGACCGCGACGGCCAACACGCCGGCCCCCAAGGCGGCGCCGACCAGTGGAACCGGCCGATGACCGCTTTCGGGTCCGCGGTCGGTCTGCAGGACGTCACCGACGCGGACCGGGAAGCCTTCACCCAGCAACTGGGTCGACCGCCGCGCGGCGTGCTGGCCGTGGCCTACCGTTGCGCGCACGATGTTCCGGCAGTGGTGTTGACGGCTCCGCGGCTGGAGGACGGCACGCCGTTCCCCACGATGTACTACCTGTGCTGCAAGGAACTGAACGCGGCGGTCAGTCGGATGGAGTCGGCCGGCTTGATGCGTGAGATGACCGACCGGCTGGGCGAGGACCCGGATCTCGCTGCGGCGTACCGACGGGCCCACGACAGCTACCTGGCCAGCCGAAACGCGCTCGGGAGACCTCGGTATCGCCGTCACCGCAGGCGGAATGCCGGATCGGGTGAAGTGCCTGCACGTGCTGGTGGCCCACTCGCTGGCCGTTGGACGTGGCGTCAATCCGTTGGGCGATGAGGCAGTCGACCTGCTGCCCGACTACTTCCGGGGCGAACCGGCCTGTTCGCACCTGTGAGCCGGCACCGATGGTAATCGGTCTGGTCTGCGCCGTCGTCGCCTCGCTGTGCTACGGCGCCGCCTCCGTTCTGCAGGCGGTGTCCGCCCGGCGCACCGAGACGCCAGAGGGTCTGGACCCGCGCCTGCTGATTCGGCTGTTCGGTCAGCTCCCGTATCTCATCGGCGTCACTCTGGACGGGATCGGTTTCATCGCTTCGGTTTTCGCGCTACAACTCGGCCAGCCCCTGTTCGTCGTCCAGGCGATCGTCGCGGCCAGCGTCGGCGTGACCGCCGCGATCGTTGCCATCATGGGAACCCGGCTGGGCCGCAACGAATGGCTGGCTCTGGCCGCCATCGGGGTCGGGCTGGTCCTGCTCGCGCTGTCCGCCGGCCCTGAGAACGACGTGGTGCTGGCCAACGGCTGGTACTGGGTGATGCTCGCCGCCGTCGTACCCGTCGCATTGATCGGGGCGGCCGGCCTGCGGGTGCACGGTGTGGCCGCAGCGGTGCTCCTGGGTCTGGGCGCCGGACTTGGGTTTGCGATCACGGCCGTCGCCTCGCGGACACTGGTGGTTCCGGATCCCTGGTGGCACCTCATCGGAATGCCGGCGACCTGGGCCATCGTCGCCGGTGGTCTGATGGGGATGCTGCTCTTTGCCATGGCCCTGCAGCGGGTCGCGGTGACCACGGTGACAGCGCTGGTGCTCAGCGTGGAGACCGTCATCCCGTCAATTCTCGGGCTGGCGTTCTTCGGCGACACCATCCGCGACGGATTCGTCGTCGTGGCGGTCGCCGGACTGCTGCTGGCCCTCGGCGGTGCCGGCCTGCTCGCCCGTTTCAGCGAGGTCGACCTCACCCCGGCCGACGTCGACGCCGAAGCCGCCTCGCCCCCGCGCTGATCCGCCCCGCCCCGCCCCCGCGCGGATCAACTCCGGCTGCGCGGATGAAGTCGCGCCGTTTGGGACCAGCGGGACGCGAGTCAACGAGTTGATCCGCGCGGCGGAAGTTGATCCGCGCGGCCGGAAGGTGGTCCGCGCGGTTGGCGGCTCAGCGGACGATGAGGACGCGCAGGGTGCGGGGGCCGTGCACGCCTTCGACGCGGGACAGCTCGATGTCGCTGGTCGCCGACGGGCCGGAGATCATCGTCAACGGGGCGGTCGGCTCGAGCCGGCGCAGCCCGTCCGGCACCGTCTCGACGATCTGCGCCACGTGCAACACCACGACGAGCAGGTCGGGGACCAGGCTGATCGCCCGCCGTCCCTCGTCTTCGCCGCCGCTCAGCACAATGGTTCCGGTGACCGCGATGGCCACCGTCGCAGCGGTCACCACGGCGTCGATCGAATCCAGTTCGCCCGCCGTCAACGCCTGTGGCCGACCATCGATGACGACGGTGCGGCCGCCGCGCGCCGCACCCGCTCGTGCCTCCGCGACCAATCCGGCCGGGACGACGACGGACGCCGCCGAGGAGAGGGCGGTATCAACGGCGCTGGCGAGTTCTCCGGCCGTGATCACGCTGACCTCGGCTTTGTAGTCGATCAGCCGATCGATCAGGAGCTCGAGTACGTGGTCGGATCCTGCTTCGTGCGTGCCCGCCCGTTCGTAGGCGCGCGGTACCGGCGGCACCGGGGTGGTGGACGCCCCGGCGGCAACGGCAGCCCGAATCCGTTCCAGCATCGCCTCTCGGCTGCTCATGACGATCCGTCCTGGTGTTCGTCGCGCCACCATTGCCGAAACGTCTGCTGCGGGGGAGCGGGCAGGTCCCGGCTCGTCGACCACGCCGAGAGGGGGAACGGAAGCGTGCTGATCCGGCCCTTCTTCCCGGCGATCAATCGGCCGGCCTTGCTCATCGATTCGGCGGCAGCAAAACGCTTCTCGTCCGACATGACCCAGGATGCGGTCTTCATGGCCGCGGCCCAGCCGGTCGGGACGCCGTGCCCGCGATCGGCGTCGACGGCCTTGCCGCGCAGCTCGACCAGCATGGTCGGGATGTCGATCTTCACCGGGCAGGCGTCGAAACAAGCGCCGCAGAGCGTGGAGGCGTAGGGCAGCGTCGAGTTCACGTCCTGATGGCCGGACATCCCGGTGAGCTGCGGCGTGAGCACCGCGCCGATCGGACCCGGGTACACCGAACCATAAGCGTGGCCTCCCGCTCGTTCGTACACCGGACAGACGTTCAGGCAGGCCGAGCACCGGATGCAATGCAGCGCAGTGCGTCCCAACTCGTCGGCCAGCGCGTTCGTGCGACCGTTGTCCAGCAACACCAAGTGGAACTCCTGCGGGCCGTCGCCGGGAGTGACGCCCGTCCAGAGTGAGGTGTACGGGTTCATGCGCTCACCCGTGGACGACCGAGGCAGTAGCTGGAGGAAGACCTCGAGGTCGTCGAAGGTCGGCAGCAATTTCTCGATACCCATGACGGTGATCAGGGTTTCGGGCAGCGTGAGACACATCCGGCCGTTGCCCTCGGATTCGACCACGGCCAGCGTGCCGGTCTCGGCAATCCCGAAGTTCGCCCCGGAGACGGCCACCCTGGCCGACAGGAACTTTCGTCGCAGGTGAGCCCGCGCAGCCATCGCCAGCATCCGCGGCTCATCAGTGAGATCCGGCGGTGCATCAGCCATCTCGGCGAGGAAGATCTCCCGGATCTCGGCGCGGCCCCGGTGGATGGCCGGCACCAGGATGTGGGAGGGCTTATCGCGTCCCAGTTGCACGATCAGCTCCGCGAGATCGGTTTCGATCGCGGCGATCCCGTTCTCCTCGAGGTACTCGTTGAGCCCGATCTCCTGGGTGGCCATGGATTTCACCTTGACCACCTCGTCGGCTCCGGTGGCCTTGATCAACGCGGTGACGATCTGGTTGGCCTCCAACGCATCGGAGGCCCAGTGCACCGTCCCGCCACGGGCGATCACGGCTGTCTCCAACTGCTCCAGAAGCTCCGGCAGCCTGGCCATGACGTCGGCCTTGACCGCGGAAGCAGTGTCGCGCAGCGCCTCCCAGTCATCGACCTCGGCGACCATGGCCGCCCGCTTGGCCCTGATGGTGGCCGTCGCCTTACCCAGGTTGCGACGCTGGACGGTATTGGCAACGGCCCGTTTGGCTGCTACCGGGAAGGTCTCGGTGCCGCGAAGTGGCGATTCCACATCCTTGGCGCGTCGTACCGGGACACCGAGAAACGTGGTCATGCGGTCACTCCGGTCGCGGTGGTGACCGATTCGCGTTCGGGGGCAACGCTTCGGGTGGCCGCCAGGATTTCGGCCAGGTGCACGGTGCGCACGCCGGTCCGCAGCCGGCTCAGTCCACCGCCGATGTGCATGAGGCACGAGGAATCGCCCGCCGAACACACCTCGGCCCTGGTGCTCAGCACGTCGGTCATCTTGTCGGCCAGCATCGCCGTCGACACCTCAGGATTCTTCAGCGCGAAGGTGCCCCCGAAGCCGCAGCACTGGTCGGAGTTCGGCAGCTCGACGAGGTCGATGCCGGCGACGTTGCGCAGCAGGGTCAGCGGCTTGTCGCCCACCCGCAGCATCCTGAGCGAGTGGCAAGTGGGGTGATAGGTGACCCGGTGCGGGAAGTAGGCGCCGACATCGGTCAAACCGAGCACATCGACCAACAACTCGGAGAGCTCATAGGTCTTGTCGGCCAATGCTTTGGCCCGTTGCTCCAGGCCCGCGTCGCCGGCCCGACGGGCCACCATCGCATGTTGGTGCCGCACCGAGCCGACGCACGATCCGGACGGCGCCACGGCTACGTCGAATTCGGCCGCATCGAAGACATCGACGTGGTGGCGGACCACCGGTACGGCTTCGTCCAGATATCCGGTGTTGACATGCATCTGGCCGCAGCAGGTCTGGGCGGCGGGAAAAACCACCTCGTGACCGAGGCGTTCCAGCAGTCGGGTGGTCGCAATGGCCACGCCCGGAAACAGGGCATCGGCCAGGCAGGTGGCGATGAGCGCGATGCGCATGACGGGCGACTCCGACGGCTGGCGAGGTGTGGTCTGACCACATTAAACTACTGTGGTCCGACCACACCAGAGCGCTGACCCACTGATCCGGTTTTCCGGGTTGAATCGAAGAGAGGCGGTTCGGTGACGACCCGCAGCTACCAGACCGTGCTGTCGCGGATCGAGACCGATCTGGCCGCCGGCCGGCTGGAGATCGGCGGCCGACTGCCGGGGGAGCGTGTGCTGGCCGAGCGCTACGGAGTCTCGCGGTCCAGCGTGCGCGAGGCGATCAGAGTCTTGGAGGCGATGGGGCTGATCCGGACCGCGACCGGATCCGGACCGGATGCCGGGGCGACGTTGATCGCCGACCCGGCGGCGCCGATTGGGGCGGCGATCCGGTGGCACCTGACGAGTCGGTACCTGCCGGTCGGCGACATCGTGACCACCCGAATCCTGATCGAGTCGTGGGCCCTACGCGAGGCTGCAACCCGGCAGGTTGCGGGTGGCGTCGACCTGGCACCGGCGCAGGCGCTGTTGACGGCGATGGAAGTGCCGACGCTGACCGCGACCGAATTCCTCGCGCTGGATACCCGGTTTCACATCGCGGTGGCCACGTTGGCGGGCAACGCCGTGATCGCCGCGATCATGTCCGCCATGCGGGAGGGCATCGAAAGGTACGTGACCGAGTCCGTTGCCGCGCTGCCCGACTGGGCGGCCATGGCGACCCTCCTGCGCGGCGAGCACGCAGCCATGCTGCAAGCTGTCGCCAACGGATGGCCGGAAGCCGCCGCGAGCCTGGTGGCCGCGCACATTGCTGGGTTCTACGCGGCGACCGGGGTTGGCCAGGAGGCCACGTCTACGGCCGGAAGAAGCGAGATGAGGCTCGATGGGTAGGCACGGGGTGGGCGGCGGCGGGGAAACCTCGCGCCGGGTCGCTGCGATCGACTGCGGCACCAACTCGATCCGGCTGTTGGTGGCCGACCTGACTGCCGATGGCGATGCCATTCTGCTCACTGACGTGCACCGGGAGATGCGGGTGGTCCGCCTGGGCGAGGGCGTCGACGCCACCGGGCGGCTGTCCACCGGCGCGCTCGACCGCACCTGGCATGCCCTGTCCGACTACACCGCCACCCTCCGAGCCGCCGGCGCCGTCGAGATCAGGATGGCCGCCACGTCCGCCACCCGTGATGCCAGCAATCGCCAGGATTTCGTCGACATGGTGCGGTCCACGCTCGGCCAGGCCCCGGAGGTGATCACCGGTGAGGAAGAAGCCGAGCTCTCGTTCCGCGGTGCGGTCGGCGATCTCGACCCGTCGACCGGTCCGTTCCTGGTGGTGGATATCGGCGGTGGTTCGACCGAGCTGGTGGTCGGGTCAGTGGAGCACGGCCGAATCCGAATCGACGGACAACTGAGCCTGGACATCGGCTGTGTCCGGCTCACCGAACGCATCCTGCAGGGCGATCCGCCCACTTCCGCCGAGCGGGAGCGGGCCACCACCCTGATTCAGTCCATGCTGCGTGATGCGCTCGATCGCCTGCCGATGCGTTCGGTACGTCGATTGATCCCCGTGTCGGGCACTGCCACCACCGTGGCCGCCGCGGCGCTGCGGCTGGCCTCCTACGATCCGCGGCAGATCCATCTGGCCACGATCAGCTCGCGCCGGGTGCGTGAGGTGGCGGCGATGTTGCTGGCCGCCAACCGGGCACATCGAGCGGCGCTGGGCTACATGCACCCCGGCCGGGTGGATGTGATCGGTGCGGGCGCATTGATCCTGTCGAACGTCGTCACCCTGGTCGCCGAGCGCGTCGGGCCCGGCTTCCAAGATGAGATAACCGTCTCAGAGCACGACATCCTGGACGGCCTGGCGCTGTCGCTGGCGTAGAACCCGGTAGCGCGGCTGCACGCCCCCGATCTCACCTAGCCGGTCCTGTTACCTGCGCCACACAGTGGAACCAGGGGCCAGGTGCGGCGTCTGGGATTTCCCGGCAAAATCGCAGGTGACAGCCGTGCGCGGCGCTCTCTGAGCGAAGTATTTCGCGTTGCGCAATGTGTCAATCTTTGTTCGTCATTCTCGGGTCTTGACAACTGGAAGCGCTTGCTTTTCAAGATCGACATTGTTTCGCGACGGCAAGAGAATCACACCGAATTCTCACGGTCCAGCTTGCTGCCGCAAAAAAATAACCCGTTCGAGAATGGGACTTGTCTATCTCATTCAGGTAACGTACGTCGAGGCGGTCTGGCCGACCGCCTGCAAGCGCAACGCATTGCCAGGGGGTCTGACCTGCGAGAGCTTACCGAAAGAGAGCCGACTTGATGCACGAGAATGATCAGTTATCGACCACGCCACGAACGGCGGAAAAAGCCCGGAATCGGGCGAAGGTTCGCCGCAATCGAGTCGTTGGACTCGCCATCTCCATGGTGGTCGGTATCGGTGTCCTCGTTGGCACGGTTGGCTCAGCCAGCGCGGACCCATCCGCTGGCGATTGGCTGAAGCTTCGCACCTGTGAGTCCGGCGGAAATTACGCAACGAATACCGGCAACGGTTATTACGGTGCCTACCAATTCGATCTGGGCACCTGGGCCAGCATCGGCGGCAGCGGCGTCCCGAGTGACGCCAGCCCGGCCACCCAGGACGCGCTGGCCTACAAACTGTGGCAGCAGCGCGGCTGGAGCCCGTGGACCTGCGCAGCCATGGTCGGACTGCCCGAGGGTGGATCCGGTGGACCCGCGATCGCGGTTCGGGCCGTCCACAAGGCAGTGAAGCCGGCGCGTACCGCCGGTCACCTGGATTCCATCAAGCTCTCGGGCGATGGCGCTCACATCACCGTGAAGGGTTGGGGTGCCGACCTGAACTACGCCAGCCGCACCAGCTCGGTTCGGATCACCGCAAACGGACACACCACCACGGTGAAGGCCACAGCCGCCCGTGCGGACGTCAACCGTGCTCACCATCTGACCGGACACCACGGTTTCGTCACCTACGTTCCTGCAGTGGCCGGCAAGTACCGGGTCTGCGCAACGGTGCTGGGGAAGACCACGGCGAGCAACAAGTCGCTCGGTTGCCGCACCATCACGGTTCCGGGCAAGGTCTTCGGCGCCGGCAGCATCACCAAGGCCGGCCACGCAGCTGTCGTGGTCAGTGGCTGGACCTTCGACAACCGCGCCGCCAGCCGGTCCACCAAGGTGATCGTCACGGTCGACGGGCACAAGACGTACACCGTCAAGGCCAACCAGAACTCGCCCGCCGTGCGAGCGTCCTTCAAGATCACCGGTAACCACCGCTACTCCGCCCCGATCTGGGTCGGCGTCGGAAAGCACACGGTCTGCGTGACGGCCGTTGGCGCCAAGCGCGTCCAGCCAGCGCTCGTTGGGTTGCAAGACGGTGTCGTTCTCCTCGCCGAAGGGCTCGGTCAGCAACAGGATCGGATCCGCCGGCAAGATTCACATTGCGGGCTGGGGCTTTGATCCGAACGCCAAGTCCACCTCGGTGAAGATGCAGATCGTCGTCAACGGCGTCGTCCACAACGTGTCCGCAAACCGGATGCGCTCCGACGTCAACCGCACCTACGGGCTCACCGGCGGCCACGGGTTCCAGGCGATCGTGCCGGCCCACCAGGGCTTCAACCACGTCAACGTCTACGCGACGGGTACCTACGGCGTGGCCAAGCACTTGGTCGCCGCGTTCAACATCAACGCCTGATAGATATCGACGGCCGGCCACACGGTCGATCTTCGGTCCGCCCCGAACCGTCGGGGGTCGGGGCGCACCGGATCTTGGGAAGCGATCTTCCAAGGAAACGCGATACTGCATGAACGAAGCGGCGAGTAGGCCGCGGGCTGCGCATTCTGCAGCTTGCGGCCCACTCGCCGCTTTCGCGTTGGCTAGTCTTGGCCCGCGAGACCTGCCGGGCCCCCGTAGCCCAATCGGCAGAGGCGACCGACTTAAAATCGGTGCAGTGCGGGTTCGAGTCCCGCCGGGGGCACGCCCGCAACCCACAGCGAGCAGGGAACTTCGCCCCTGCCGCACGCGTTGTAACAACGGCGTGTAGTGACGAAGTTCAGGGACCGAGGAGTCAACAGTGGAAAGCACCAACCCGGCCTTTCGCAGCCTGAGGGAGGAGCCGGGCGGGCAGCCCGGCGCGACCACCCAGACCGCACCGACCGCGGCCTACCTGCAGGAGATGTACGGCCAGCCGTCCACCGGCGCTCCGGCCAGAGAACGCTTCCTGACCCTGGACGACGTGGTCGCCAAGACGGCCGTCGTGCTCGCCGTCGGCATCGTCACCGCCGTCCTGGCCATCTCGTTCAGCGCGACCTGGGCGCTGGCCATCCCGGCGCTGATCGTCGGCCTCGTGCTCTCGCTCATCATCATCTCCAAGCAGTCGACGAACCCGGCGCTGATCCTTGCCTACGCCGCCGCCGAGGGCATTCTGCTGGGTGCGATCACCGGCATCTTCGAGTCCTACCCGAAATACGCGGGGATCGGTCTGCAGGCGCTGGTCGGCACGCTCGGTGTCTTCGTCGGCATGCTCGTCGTCTACAAGACCGGCGCAATCCGGGTGACGCCCAAGTTCACCAAGATGCTCATCGGCTCGATGATCGGCATCTTCGTCTTGCTGACCTTCAACCTCATCGCCAGCGCGTTCGGTGTCGATCTGCACCTGCGCGGCGGTGGCGGCATGTCGATCGTGCTGTCGCTGGTCATCATCGTCATCGCCGCCCTGAGCTTCCTGCTGGACTTCGACCAGATCGACCGGGCGATCAAGGTCGGCGCTCCGGCCAGTGCCGCCTGGTATTTCGCGTTCGGCCTGATGGTCACCCTGGTCTGGCTCTACCTCGAGATCCTCCAGCTGCTCGGCTTCATGCGAAACAGTTGAGCCGGCCGGATCCGGCCGGACTGAACGCCGCGAGCCCCCGGCAGGTCGAGCTGTTCCGCCGGCTGCGGGCCTGGAACGTTTCGTCGTGGCGGCATGGTGATCGCGTGGTGATCGTCCGAGAGACGCTGTCGGCGTTGGCGGCCATCGCATCTGATCAGGACGGATTTGATCGCCCGCCGGTGCCCGAGGTCGGTGTTCACGCATTGGCCGACCAGCTCGAAGTCTTGGTGATGGACGCCGCGTCGGCCGGTGCGACGAGTGAGCGCATCGACGCGGTACTGGACGAGCTCGCGGTGCGTCTTGGGTTCGTCGGGCGGTGAACGTCAGCAAGCTGCCGGCAGGCTGTGTCATCCTGGGACCCATTCTCTGGTCCTTCTGAGCGCTCATCCTGGGGGTCGTCACCATCGTCGAAGAACAGCAACCGCAGGGTGATTCGCTCGCGGAGCGGTCCAGCACCCAGCCGCGCAGACCCGGCGCCGACGGCTCGGAACCTTCGGTCGACCTGCCGACGGCGTTGGGTGACTCCGAGCTGCAGTCACAGACTCTGGAGTCGCTGACCACCACGGTCAACTATCACGATTGGCTGACGTCGATGGCGGTGCCGTTCCTGGGCGACCGCCCGCTCGAGGTCGGCAGCGGCCTCGGCGACTATGCGGAGGCCTGGCTCGCAGCCGGCGTCCCCGAATTGACGGTCAGCGAAGTGGATCCCCATCGACTGGCCATCCTGAACGACAAGTTCGCTGACGAGCCGCGGGTCCACGTCGAAGCCCTCGACGTCTTCCACCCGCCGACGGGTGACTACACGGCGATGGTGGCGTTCAACGTGCTGGAACACATTCCGGACCAGGTGGCCGCCCTCCGTGCCGCGCATCGGTTGGTCCGACCTGGGGGTGCAGTGGTGATGTTCGTGCCGGCTTTCGCGTTCAACATGAGCAAATTCGATCGGGCCGTCGGCCACGTCCGGCGGTACACCGTCGCGTCGATGACGGAGGCGATGCGGGCAGCCGGCCTGACCGTCGAGCGGGCGAATTACGTGAATATCCCCGGTCTGGCCGCGTGGTTCGTGGGGATGCGACTGCTCCGGATGACGCCGAAGGAAGGCGGGTTGCTGTCGGTCTGGGACAACTACGTCATCCCGCGGACGCGACGCTGGGAGGCGAAGCACCGTGCGCCGTTCGGGCAGTCGGTCTTTGCGGTGGCCCGGGTACCGGGCTGAACGCACGGCGGTCGGGGGTCCCGGCTGCGGTCTCGCGTCAGGCGACCGCGGTGCCGTCCTGGGCCGTGATGACCGCCTGCAGTTCTTCCAGCGCAGGCGGCAGTAGAGCCGCCACGGCCAGCGAGTAGCCGGCACCGGACGGGTGAAACCGGTCGCCCGCGAAGAGTTCAGGATGATGCGCGAACTGCGGGCTGACGAGCCGGCCGATGGCGACCGCGCGACCGCCCTCGGCCAGCACAGCGCGCTCCTGGAGCGTGGCCAGCAGCCTCGACCAGGTGTGCAGGACCGAGCGCAGTGGTTGCGGAATCGGCTCGATCACGCCGAAATCCGGACAGGTGCCCACCACGACTGGGACGTGCTGGGCCCGGAGCGCCGCGACGGCGGCGCCGAGATGGTCGGCGGACCGGCCGGGCGGCACTTTATCGCGAATGTCGTTGGCGCCCACTACGATCACCACCAGATCGGGGCGGCCGGGGAGCGCCTCGGCGAGCTGGCGGGGCAGGTCGGATGCGCCGCAACCGGACAGGCCGTGCGTGCGCAACCGGACTGATCGACCGAGTCCGGCGGCCAGGCCCCTGGCCAGCAGAACACCGGGTACCTCGGCCGGGGTGCGGGTGCCGTATCCGACCGACGTCGAGTCGCCGAGCATCGCCAGCACCAGCGGCCGTTTCCCCCGATGGTCCTTGGGCGCGTCCGGACCCAACGTTCCGTCCGGCAGATAAACCCCGTCCGCCCGCGGCACCGGCAGTTCGGAGACGACCAGGTTGCCGGGCTCGTGGCCCGATGGAATCAAACCGTCCGCGATCGCCGAATCGATGGCGGCCTGTTCGACCAACCTGGTGGTGATCTTGGCTTGATTCATCAGGGCCGCAATGCCGGCTCCGGCCAACCCCGCGATCACACCGACTCCGGCCGCGGCGGTGAGGACCGCGGCCGCTCGCGAAGTATGGGCAACCGCCTTGGAGGTGCGTGCTGCCGTCCGTGCTCCCTCGATTGCGGACATCAGGACCCCTGTTCCGTGCTTCGCCATGCGTACTACCCGAATACCCAGCTCCAACGTGTCATTCGTCCGGAGATGAATAGTGTCCACTTTCGTCGGGTCCACCGTCAGCCGAATTTGCAGATTGCCCGCGGACAGCTCCCAACGGCACACCGCCAGCCCGCTCGACCGATAGCCTGACGTCGGTGCGCAACGCCGAAATGGCGGGCGTGCATTCCCGATCCGACAAGGAGTTCCCTGTGCGTTATGCCCAGTCCGTGGTCGACCTGGTTGGCGGGACGCCGATGGTCAGGCTGAATTCGCTGGCGGCCGGCCTCAAGCCGTTGATCCTGGCCAAGATCGAATACGTCAACCCCGGCGGCTCGGTCAAGGACCGGATCGCACTGAAAATGATCACCGATGCAGAGGCCTCCGGCGCGCTCAAGCCCGGCGGCACGATCGTCGAGCCCACCAGTGGCAACACCGGTGTCGGGTTGGCCCTGGTCGCCCAGCAGCGCGGCTATCACTGCATCTTCGTCTGCCCGGACAAGGTCAGCGAGGACAAGCGAAACGTGTTGCGCGCCTACGGTGCAGACGTCGTCGTGTGCCCGACCGCGGTCGCGCCCGAGGACCCGGACAGTTACTACTCGACCTCCGACCGATTGGTCCGGGAAACGCCGAACGCTTGGAAGCCCAACCAGTACGCCAACCCGGCCAACCCGGCCAGCCACTACGAGTCGACCGGTCCGGAGATCTGGGCCGACACCGACGGCAAGGTGACGCACTTCGTGACGGGCGTCGGCACCGGCGGCACCATCTCCGGCACCGGTCGCTACCTCAAGGACATGTCCGGCGGTTCCGTGCAGGTGATCGGCGCCGACCCGGAGGGCTCGGTCTACTCCGGCGGCACCGGACGCCCGTACCTCGTAGAGGGCGTGGGCGAGGACTTCTGGCCCAGCGCCTACGACCCCACGGTGGCCGACGAGATCGTCGCGGTGTCCGACGCGGACTCGTTCATGTTCACCCGCAGGCTGGCCCGTGAGGAAGGGCTTCTGGTCGGCGGATCGTGCGGGATGGCCGTTGCGGCCGCGCTGCGGGTCGCCGAGCGGCTGACCGAGGACGACGTCGTGGTGGTGCTGCTCCCCGACGGCGGCCGCGGGTATCTGTCGAAAATCTTCAATGACGGCTGGATGGCGTCCTATGGATTCCTCACCCGGGACGGCCACACCACCGTTGGCGACGTCCTGCGACGCAAGAGCGGAGAGCTGCCCTCGATGGTGCACACCCATCCGAAGGAGACGGTGCGCGACGCGGTCGAGATCATGCACGAGTACGGCGTCTCGCAGATGCCGGTGGTATCGGCCGAACCACCGGTGATGGCCGGCGAGGTGGTCGGGTCCGTCTCCGAAAGGGCTCTGCTGGAGGACCTTTTCACCGGAAAGGCGTCCTTGGCCGACGCGGTGTCCGCGCACATGGCGCCGCCGTTCCAACTGGTCGGATCCGGCGAGGAGATTCCGGCTGTGCGAGCGGCGCTGCAGGAGTCGGATGCCGTCATGGTGGTCGACGACGGCAAGCCGGCCGGCGTGCTGACCCGGGCTGACCTGCTGAATTTCCTGGCCGGCTGACCCGTTCAGCCCGCACGGCATCTACCATCGCAGGAGGTGTTCTGGGGCTCGGCGGCGGGAAGGGGCGATGGATGAGTTATCTTCCGGCGCCGTACGAATCCGCGCAGCAGGACGATCTCGGGGCGGCTCTGGGTGCCGGACTGGCGGCGACGCTGGCCGGGATCACCAGTTGGGTGCTCGGCAAGTGGGTCTACGACGGCGTCCACTCGCTGATCGATTCCAGCAAGGCGCAGGAATCGCCGCCCGCTTCGGTGGTGGTGCCCACCGTCGGGTGGGGGATCGCGGTGGTGCTCATGGTGATCGGGACCCTGCTGTTGGTCTTTCGCCGCGGTCGCGGGTCGCTGATCATCGGCGCCCTGATCTCGATCGCCACCACCGCCATCGCTCAATACAGCTTCCATTTCGGATCGTCGAGCCCGTCGCAGTGGTGGCTGTACTGGGGTGGTGTCGGCGTGCTCGCGGTCGCCGCGCTGCCGGCCACCGGTCGTTGGATCCAGAAACCCGTAGCCATGGCTCCCGCCTTCCCGACGACAGCGGTCTATCGCCCCCACTAACCTCAACGGTATGACTGCATCGGCCGATGACGGCTTTGCTACCCGCGCCATCCACGTCGGCCAGGATCCCGACCCCACCACCGGGGCGGTCGTGGTGCCGATCTACCAGACCTCGACCTTCGCCCAGGACGTGGTCGGCGAGACCAAGGCCGGATACGACTATTCGCGGGCGGGGAACCCCACCCGGACTGCGCTGGAACAGGCCCTGGCCAGTCTGGAGCGCGGCCGTTACGGGCTGGCTTTCGCCTCCGGGATGGCCGCCGCCGATGCCGCGATCAGGGCGATGCTGCGGCCGGGTGACCATCTGATCATCCCCGACGACGCCTACGGGGGCTCCTTCCGGCTGGTCGACAAGATCGGTGTGCCATGGGGTCTGACGTACACGGCGGTGCCGATTTCCGACCTGGACGCGGTCCGGGCGGCGGTCCGCCCGGAGACCAAGTTGATCTGGTGTGAGACGCCGACCAATCCGCTGCTGTCCATCGCCGATATCTACGGGCTGGCCGAGGTGGCCCAGGACGCTGGGGCGAAGCTGCTGGTGGACAACACGTTCGCCTCGCCGTACCTGCAGCAGCCGCTGGTGCTGGGCGCCGACGTCGTGCTGCACTCGACCACCAAGTACGTGGGCGGACACTCCGACGTCATCGGTGGTGCGCTGATCACCGCCGACGAGGAGCTGGGCGAGGCCTTCGGCTTCCACGCGAAGTCGATGGGCGGCATTCCCGGTCCGTTCGACTCGTGGCTGACGCTGCGGGGATTGAAGACGCTCGCCCTCCGGATGGAGAAGCACTGCGACAACGCCGAAGCGATCGCGGACATGCTGCAGTCGCACGCCCGGGTCTCGCGCGTCTACTACCCGGGACTGGACAGTCATCCCGGTCACGATGTGGCCGCCGGGCAGATGCTCCGCTATGGCGGAATGGTGTCGTTCCGGGTCACCGGCGGACGCGAGGAGGCGGTCAAGATCTGTTCTCGGACCAGGCTTTTCACCCTGGCCGAATCGCTGGGCGGGATCGAGTCGTTGATCGAACACCCGGCACTGATGACGCACGCCAGCGTGGCCGGGTCGTTGCTCGAGGTGCCGGACGACCTGATCCGGCTCTCCGTCGGCATCGAGGACATCGACGACCTGCTGATGGACCTGTCGGACGCCCTCGACTGAGTCCCGTTCGCCGGCCCGCCTGCCCCGGTCCCGGTCCCCGGCCTCGTCCGCGGCCGCGCTGCCTCCCGCCGCGCGGATCAACTCGGGTCGCGCGGATGAATTCGTTGACTGCTGTCACAGCTGTCCCAAACCGGGGGAGTTGAGCTATTCGACGCTAGTTGATCCGCGCGGCCGGGTGAGTGGGGTTGCGCGGCGGGGACGTGGGCCGTTGCGGGCTGGGGCTGGCAGGATGCGGGAATGAGTGAAGCTGCGGTGGATCTGATCAGCGTCGAGGAGATCGAGGCCGCGGCGGAGTTGCTCCAGGGAGTGGTGCGGTACACGCCGATGGAGTCGTCGCGCCCGCTGAACCTGATGGTCGGCGGACCGGTGTACCTCAAGTGCGAGAACCTGCAGCGGACCGGTTCTTTCAAGATCCGCGGGGCCTACACCAGGATCGCGCGGCTGACCGATGAGGAACGGTCCAAGGGCGTCGTCGCCGCCAGCGCCGGTAATCACGCGCAGGGCGTGGCCCTGGCCGCGGCCATGCTCGGCTGCGAGGCAACGGTCTTCATGCCGGTCGGTGCGTCCATCGCCAAGCTGACCGCCACCCGCGCCTACGGGGCGATCGGTCCACCTCAAGGGCGAGACGCTGGACGAATCGCTGATCGAGGCCCGCGCGTTCGCCGCAGAAACCGGTGCGGTGCTGGTCCATCCGTTCGACCACCCCGACATCCTGCGCGGGCAGGGCACGGTCGGGCTGGAGATCCTGGAGCAGGTCCCCGACGTGGCGACCATCGTCGTCTCGGCCGGCGGTGGCGGCCTGATCAGCGGCATCGCGGCGGCGGTCAAGAGCCGCCGACCGGACGTCAAGATCGTCGGGGTGCAGGCCGAACAGGCGGCTGCGTGGCCGCAGTCGCTGGCCGCCGGCCGTCCGGTGCGGTTGATGCAGATGTCAACGCTGGCCGACGGAATCGCGGTCGGCGAGCCGACTGCGCTGACCTACACCCACGTCACCGACCTCGTCGACGACATCGTCACGGTTTCTGAGGATCAACTGTCCAGGGCCATGCTGCTGTGCCTCGAGCGGGCCAAGCTGGTGGTGGAGCCGGCCGGGGTGGCGACGATAGCCGCGATCATGGCGCGACCGGAGATGTTCACGCCGCCGGTGGTCGCTGTGCTGTCGGGCGGGAACATCGACCCACTGGTGCTGTTGCACGTCACCCAGCACGGCCTGGTGGCCGCGGGCCGGTTCCTCTCGCTGCGCGTAGAGATCTCCGACCGCCCCGGCTCGCTGGCCCGGTTGTTGGCCCTGACCGGCGAGTTGGGTGCGTCGGTGGTGGACGTCGAACAATCGCGGTTGGGCAGCACGCTTGCGCTCGGCGACGTCCAGGTCGACCTGCGATTGGAGACCCGCAGCCAGGAGCACCGCGACGAGTTGCTCGAACGGCTGGCGGCCGCCGGCTATCACGTCACCGATCACCGGTAGCCGCGCCGGGCACAGAAGACGCTGAGCACACAAGACATCGAGCACACAAGACATCGAGCACACAATCGGTCTCGCACGAAGAAGCTCAGCACACACGACGTCGGGCACCCAAGACAGCAGGCGGCCGCACCCGGGACGAGTGCGGCCGCCTGCTGGTGAGATCCGGAGCGGATCAGCCGTTGTAAGGCGTGGCCTCCACGATGGACACCTTCTGGGTCTTGCCGTTGGGCAGCAGATACTCGCGGGACTCACCCTTGGTGGCGCCGCGAATGGCGGCACCGAGCGGCGACTGCGGCGAATAGACCTGCAGCGAACCGTGCGCGCCCTCTTCCCGCGAGCCCAGCAGGAACGTCTCCTGGTCGCTGTCATCGCCGTCGTAGGCGACCGTCACCACCATGCCGGGCTCGACCGTGCCGTCGTCGGCCGGACGTACCCCGACCTGAGCTTCGCGCAGCAACTCCTGGATCTTGCGGATCCGGTCTTCCATCTTGGCCTGCTCGTCGCGGGCCGCGTGGTAGCCGCCGTTCTCCTTGAGATCGCCCTCTTCGCGGCGGGCGTTGATTTCCGCGGCGATGATCGGACGCTGGAGGACGAGCTCATCGAGCTCGTGCTTGAGACGATCGTGCGCCTCCTGGGTCAGCCAGGTTGCGACTGTTCCGGTCATGGCAACTCCTCACTACGGGTATGAAAGGGCCGGGCACCTACTGGAAAAGCGATGCAAATGCCGTGATGGGAAAGCGATAAGACTGGGAAAGCGATGAGACTGACGATTACGCGTTCTGCATATGACGCTCTGGTAACGATCCCCGCGTGTTCCGAACCCTTACGATGCCCGCAAGGCCTCGTCCAGCTGTGTGCGGACGGAGATCGAGCTCGTTGCCGCGCTCGTCGTTCGCTTGGAAACAAACCAGACGGCCCCCGAAGGAACCGCCTGAGTGGCACCGAATTGGCTGCTGTCCGATTGTGCTGTCCGATCGAACAACCAGGCCAACCCCGTGCCGAGTGGGATCGAGTTTAACACGCAGCTACCGACAGGCGGCCGATTTACCTCCATTCGAGCTAGGGCACGTCCGGCTGCCCTCGCTCGGCGCGCATCGCTGCCCGTGCTCGACTCAGTCGTTTCACCTGCGAAAACGGCTCCGAAGGTCGGGCGGGGGCGGGCCACGGTGGACAATGAACGGGCGGCGCGTCAGCTGCCGCACCTGGAAGGGAACTGAAGGCACTGTGAGTGAAGATGTGATGGGCACGGTCGGCACTGCCAGAACCGTCAACACGGTCGGCACTGCCAGCACCGTCAACACGGTCGGCACTGGGAGCACGGTCGATGCTGTGAGCACAGCGAACGGGCAGGGGGCGAGCGACGTGGACTCGGGAAATCACCGGTCGAAGTTCGGGGACGGAGTGCCCGGATCGCCGCTGACGGTGGCGGCCGAGCATCGGGCCGCCGTCGCGGCGGCCGCGCCGCTGCGGCTGATGGCCGTGCACGCCCATCCGGACGACGAGTCCAGCAAGGGCGCGGCCAGTCTGGCCAGGTACGCGCATGACGGTGTGGGCGTGATGGTCGTCTCGTGCACCGGCGGCGAGCGCGGCGACGTCCTGAATCCCAAGTTGGCCAATACCGAACTTGACATCCCCACCCTCCGCATTACCGAGATGGCCAGGGCCGCCGAGATTCTCGGTGTCGCGCACAGCTGGCTCGGGTTCGAGGACTCCGGGTATCACGAGGGCACGCCGGACACCTGGGAACTGCCGGCCGGCAGTTTCGGAGCGCTGGACGTCGCCGTCGAGGTGGAAGCGCTGGTCCGGGTGGTCCGTGAGTTCCGTCCGCAGGTGATGACCACCTACGACGAAAACGGCGGCTACCCGCACCCGGACCACATCCGCTGCCATGTGGTGTCGATGGCGGCGTTCGAGGCGGCCGGGGATCCGGAGGCCTATCCGGGCACGGGCGAGCCGTGGCAGCCGCTGAAGCTGTACTACAACGTCGGTTTCTCCCGCGAGCGGATGCTGGCCATCAACGAGGCCGTCCGCGAACGCACCGGAGAAGGTCCGTTCGACGATTGGATCAAGAGGTTCGCCGAGAACCCACGGCCGGACCCGGGTCTGCGCACCACCACGCGGATCGAGGCCGCCGACTTCTTCGCCCAGCGCGACGGAGCGTTGAAGGCACACGAGACGCAGATCGACCCGGATGCGCACTGGTTTGCCGTACCGCACGACATCGAAGCCTCGGTCTGGTCGACCGACGACTACGAGCTGGCCAGGTCGTTGGTCGACACGGAGGTGCCGGAGACGGATCTGTTCGCCGGGATCCGAGACCGGGTGGGGTCATGATGTTGCTGATGGGTGCGGTGCAGGTCTTCACAACGCAACTGCTGGCCGATGGGGGTGACAGCCCTTCTGACGTCGACACGACCACCGGGCACGGCCCGGAATGGGGCGAGGCGGCGCCGATCGGTCTGCTGGTCATCGTGCTGATGTGTGTGGGCGTGTACTTCCTGGTGAAGTCGCTCAACCGCAACCTGAAGAAGGTGCCGGACTCGTTCGATGCGGTGCCGGTGTCGGTGGGCGCGCCGTCGGACGAGGCCTCGGCGGATTCCGCTGACGCCACCGACCCAACCGAATCCGCGGCTGAGCCCGATCGACCTGAGGCCGGTCGCAACCCACCTGAGGCGCCGTCACCGCCGAGCGCCCCGCAGTAATGGAGACGACGCCGGTCGCCGGGTCGCGGCTGGCCGGCGCCAGCTCCACCTACCTGCGTCAACACGCGGGCAACCCGGTGGACTGGTGGCAGTGGGGCGACGATGCCTTCCGGGAAGCACAGCGGCGCGGAGTCCCGGTCCTGCTCTCCATCGGATACGCATCGTGTCACTGGTGCCACGTGATGGCTCGGGAATCGTTTTCCGATCCGCAGACCGCTGCGCAGCTCAACAGGGACTTCGTCGCGATCAAGGTGGATCGCGAGGAACGGCCGGACGTCGACGCTGTGTATATGACAGCGACCCAGGCATTGACCGGCTCCGGCGGGTGGCCGATGACCTGTTTCCTGACGCCCGATCGCGAGCCGTTCTACGCCGGGACCTACTTTCCACCTGCCCCGGTGCACCAGCTGCCCTCGTTCCGGCAGATCCTCACCGCCATCACCACCGCCTGGCGGGACGACCGCGAGCACGTGTTGGAGGCAGCCGCCGGCATCACGTCCTCGCTGGCCGAGGTCAGCCTGTCCGTTCGGATCGGCGAGGCGGAGGAGCTGCTCGATGGTGACGAACTCACCCTGATCGCCGACTCGTTGGTCGGCCAGTTCGACCTGGTCAACGGCGGCTTCCCGGGCGCACCCAAGTTCCCACCGGCGATGGCCTGTGAATTTCTGCTCCGGCACTACGAGCGCACCGGGGACGACGCTGCCCTCGACGTGGTGACGCTGACCCTCGAGCGAATGGCCCGTGGCGGGATCTACGACCAGCTGGGCGGCGGGTTCTCCCGGTACAGTGTCGATTCTCGTTGGCACGTACCGCATTTCGAGAAGATGCTGGACGACAACGGGTTACTGCTCTCGGTGTATGCGCATCATGCCCGGATGACCGGTTCGATGTTGTCCGCTCGGGTCGCCGAACAGACCGCCGGTTTTCTCCTGACCGACCTGTCGACGGCTGGCGGCGGGTTTGCGGCCTCGCTCGATGCCGACACGTCAGGCGTGGAAGGCGCGACCTACCTGTGGGACCGGGACCAGTTCGAGCAGGTGCTGGGGCAAGATGCCGACCGAGCGGCCGAGTTGTTCGGCCTGGACCTTCCGGACCACGACCCGGAACTGGCCGGCGCCGTGCTCCGACTCCAGACCGAGTCGGATGACGACCAGTGGTTCAGTGAGATCCGGGAGCGGCTGCTCGCGGCCCGGGCGTTGCGACCGCAGCCAGGGCGGGACGAGATCGTGGTTCTCCGGAGCAACGGGATCGCGATCCGGGCGTTGGCCGAAGCCGGTGCGACGCTCGGACGGCCGGACTGGGTGGCCGCAGCGGCGGTGGCCGCGACCTACCTCGTCGATGTTCATCGGATCGACGGCCGGTGGCGTCGCTCGTCCCGCGACGGCGTGGCCGGCCCGGGCGGCGCGGTACTGGTCGATCACGCTGACCTGGCCTCGGGATTGCTCGCCTTGCACCAGGCGACGGGTGAGCAGGGCTGGTTGGACGCTGCCGTCGGGGTGCTGGACCTGGTGCTCGAACGCTTCCGGGCTGCCGACGGGGGATTCAACGACACCGCGGATGATGCCGAGACGTTGTTCCTGCGGCCGCGCGACCCCGGGGACGGTGCGGCACCGTCCGGTGCGTCCTCCGTCGTCGATGCCCTGTTGACCGGTGGCTCCCTGACCGGGGACATCCGTTACCTGCGCGCGGCCGAACAGGCGATGGGCACGGTGGTCACGCTGTTGCGGCGCGTCCCCCGATCCGCAGGTTGGCACCTGGCCGTGGCCGAGGCGATGGTTGCGGGCCCGCTGCAGGTCGCCGTGGCCGGGCCGGCCGGCTCTGATCGCGATGTGCTGGAGACGGCGGCCCGCAAGCACGCGCCGGGGGGCACCGTGGTGGTGGCCGGCGAGCCGGACAGCTCCGAGCTGTTGACCGCCCGCCCGACAGTCGACGGGCTTCCGGCCGCCTACGTCTGCCGCGGATTCGTCTGTGATCGCCCGGTCACCGCGGTCGACGAACTCATCCGCCTGCTCCACGGCGCCCGCTAGTCCCTCTGGCCGGGGCCAGTCCGGAGTCCTGCTGGCCGGGCCAGTGTGGCCGCTGCTCGGTGAGGCCTGTCTTTCGCGCATGGATTCCCGCTCGTCGAACCCGTCCCGTCGAAAGTGCACGGACTCCCGGGAACAGATCTGCTGGCGTTGCAGTTGTAAGAGCTGTAACGTTGTAATCAACGCAGTGAACACGATAGAAAGAGAGTTAGACATGAGGACACACACACGCTCGAACAGGGGCCCAGCCGGCGCTCCCGCCTTCGGCCCGGAGTTCGAAGCCGGAGAAGGCGAAGGCCCACGCGGTCACGGTGGTCCCGGAGGCCGGGGTCGCGGACGCGGCCCGGCCTTCGGTGGATTCGGCCCCGGCGGACGCCAGGGCGGCCCACGTGGTCGTGGTCGCGGCGGTGCTCCGGAAGCGCCGGATGCATCGGATGCCGCCGGCTGGTTCGCCGGACGGCTGCCCAGCGATTGGTTCGTCGGGAGTCCGGCCGTGACGGTTGATCGCGACGAGGTACTGATCGTTGGCGAACTGCCCGCGCTCGAGACCACTAGCGATGATGCGGCAGCGACCGCGGCGGCCGAAGCGGGTCGCATCTCCAGGTTCCGCGAGGACACTCGCGAAGCGCGCATCGAGATCGCCCGGCAGGGCCAGTTCAGGTATGGGCGGGAAATCTCCTGGGGCGCTCGGTTGGGCGGCTCCGAGGAGCTGTTCACCACGGCCTCCGTCCCGGTGATGACGCGGTTGCGTCAGCCGGAGCGGCAGATCCTGGACACGTTGGTCGATTCGGGCGTGGCCCGCTCGCGGTCCGACGCCCTGGTCTGGGCCATCCGCCTGGTCGGCGACCACGCGGACGAATGGTTGGGCGACCTCCGCTCGGCCATGGAAGAGGTCAACCGGCTCCGCACCGAAGGCCCCGGCCTCGGCTGATCCATTCACCATTCCGGCCTCGGCTCACCAAGCCGGGGCCGGTTTGTCGTCGACGGGGTCAGCCGGGGTAGAGGACCAGGAAGATGGCCACGTAGTGGCAGAGCGCGGCGAGGGTCACGGTGGCGTGGAAGACCTCGTGGTAGCCGAACGTGCCCGGGCCAGAAGTTGGGCCGGCGGATGCCGTAACAGATTCCACCGATCGTGTAGAGCAGGCCGCCGGCGATGACCAGCACCACCACCGCAACGCCGCCGTTGTGCAGCAGGGCCGGCATGGCGAAGATCGGCTACCCAGCCGAGCGCGATGTAGAACGGGACACCCACCCAACGCGGGGAGTGTGGCGCGAGCATCTTCAGGGCCACCCCGCCGGCCGCGCCTATCCAGACGATCAGCAGCATCACCACGCCCTCGGTGCCGGGGATCGCCAGCACGGCGAGCGGCGTGTAGGTGCCGGCGATGAACACGAAGATCATCGAGTGATCGGCGCGCTTCATCCATGTCCGGGCGCGGACGGACACCCAGGTATGACGGTGATAGGTCGCGCTGATGCCGAACAACCCGACGATGGTCACCGCATAGATGCCGCAGGCTACGGCGGCGGCGGTACCCACGGTCGCGGCGGCCATCACCACCAGCACGAGACCGAGTACGCCGCCGATGATCGCCGAGTACCAGTGGATCCAACCGCGGGCGCGGGGCCTCGTCGTTGCGGGGCGCTGCAGGGTCGCGGAGGTCATAGCCTCATCGTCGCTTACCAACGGCGGTTTGGCGACAGCGCACAGACGATCCCCATGACCGCAGCTGCGTGATCCCCATGACTACCCCCGACCGGGACGCCAGTAAGGTCGGCCCATGTGAGACTTCCGTCGCTGCTGTACCGGGTCTACGAGCGCAGGCTGATCCACAACCTGGCCGGCGCGGCGATCCCGCACCACGTCGGGATGATCATCGACGGCAACCGGCGCTGGGCCCGCAAAGAGGGCATGACCAACCCCAACGACGGACACCGCGCCGGAGCGGCGCACATCTCCAACCTGCTCGAATGGTGTCAGACCAGCGGGATCGGCATGGTCACCCTCTGGCTGCTGTCCACCGACAACCTGCGGCGACCCGACGACGAGCTGCAACCCCTGCTCGCCATCATTACCGACGTCGTGGACGACCTGGCCGCCCCCGGCCAACCGTGGAAGTTGCGCATCGTCGGCGCGATGGAAGTGCTGCCGCCCTGGATGGCCACCCGATTGACGGCGGCCGAGATGCGCACGTCGGGGCGCACCGGGGTCGAGGTGAACATCGCCGTTGGCTACGGCGGCCGGCAGGAAATCGCCGACGCGGTGAAGTCACTGCTGCAGGCCGGGGCCGACGCCGGACTCAGCGTCGAAGAAGTCATCGCCGGGTTGGATGTCGACTCGATCAGCGATCACCTCTACACCTCCGGCCAGCCCGACCCGGACCTGGTCATCCGGACATCGGGGGAGCAGCGCCTGTCTGGATTCCTGCTCTGGCAGAGCGCCCACTCGGAATACTGGTTCTACGAGGCGGACTGGCCCGATTTCCGTCGGGTGGACTTCCTGCGGGCTCTGCGCGACTACGCCGCCCGGCACCGCCGGTTCGGCGAGTGACACAGCGCCGACGCGCCACCATGACCAACCCAGCGTTGACGGACCGAGCGTGCACTGACCCAGCACGCACTGCACCCAGTATTGACGAACCCGGCACGGACGAGACCCAGCGAGGACGAACGATGGACCTGGTCACCGACTACCTCAAACTAGGTCTGCGTTTCGACCGGCTGGTCGATGGTTTCGTCGACTCGTACATCGGCGACCCGGCCTTGAAACAGCAGGTCGCGGACGAGCCGATGCCCGATCCGGCGGAATTGTCCCGGAGTGCGGCAGAACTGTCGCGCCAGGTGCCGGACGCCGGCCTGCCGCCGGACAGGGCGGACTTCCTGACCGCGCATCTGGATGCGCTCGCGGTGTCCGGCCGGCGGCTGGCCGGCGAGGAGATGTCGTTCATCGCCGAGGTGCACGCCTATTTCCAGGTGCAGATCGAGCTGGTGGACACGCAGGCCTACGCCGCTGTGCACGAGGAGATCGCGGATTTGCTGGACCAGGCCGGAATGCCGGCAAATAAGAACCTGGCGGCGCGACTGGCTGCCCAACGGGCCACCGAAGCCTGCCCGCCAGAGGTGGTCGGGACGGCGGTGACCACGCTGGCGGCGGCCCTGCGAGCACGCGTAGCCGAGCCGGCCGGGTTGCCCGCCGAGGAACGGATCGCGTTCGACATCGAACGCGACGTCCCCTGGAGCGGCTTCAACTACTATCTCGGCGATTATTCCTCCCGCGTCGCGGTGAACGCCGACGTGGATCACCGGATGAGTCAGTTCCCCGTGCTGGTCGCGCACGAGTGCTATCCCGGCCACCACACCGAACACTGTCGGAAAGAGAAACTGCTGGTCCGCGCCGGCGGTCAGGCCGAACAAACGATCTTCCTGGTCAATACGCCACAGTCGTTGATGGCCGAGGGACTTGGCGACCTGGCTCTGACCGCGGCGGTAGGACCGGGCTGGGCCGCCTGGGCCGCCGAGGTTCTTGCGGGGATCGGCCCAACCTTCGATCCCGAACTGGCCGAAGCCCTCGAACTGGCGTCCCGACCGCTGAACACGGTGCGGCAGAACGCGGCGATCATGCTGCACGACCGCGGCGCTGATGCCGAGGACGTCGTCGCCTATCTGCGGAAATGGAGCCTGGTGGACGAGAAGCGTGCTCGTGGACAGCTGCGTTTCATGTCCGACCCGCTCTGGCGGGCGTACACCTCCACCTACGTCGAGGGTGAGCGGCTTTTGCGACCCTGGCTCGAGGCCAGGCCCGCGGGTCAATCGGCGATGGAGCGGTTCGCCCGGTTACTGGATGAACCGCTGACCCCGGCCCGGATCCAGGCGGAAATGTCGGGCTGACCCGATCGGCGGTTAGACTTCAGCGGCGGTCTGCTGTCATTTGTGCTGGTCGGCCGCGGACGCAGGCTGTCCCTCGAGGTTCGACGATTCCTCGGGTGAAGTTGCCCGACTGACGTGTGGTGCCGAGACAGATCGGCCGCCCCTCGGGCAGCAGCGTCCACTGACCAGTGTTCGAGGAGCGAAGTAGAACTGATGCCGAATCGTGCGGCCGATCCGGGGGGCGGCAACGCGGGCGACGCCGTCGATGACGAACTTCCGCCCACCGGTCGACGCAAGCCCAAACGAGCCGGCCAGATTTTGCGAATCGGTTTCCTCGTCGTCGTGGCGGTCTTCGCCGCGTTGTGGGCTTACAAGAACCGGGCCGAGGTCGCGCAGGCCTGGACCAGGGTCACCGTGGTCTCCGTGATGGCCGCGCTACTGGCGGCCATATTGAGTGCCTGGTCAGGGGTGCCGGCCTGGCGTGTCCTGCTCTCCGGGCTGGGGTCCCGGCTGCGGCTACGGGACGCACAGCGAGTGTTCCTGATGGGCCAACTGGGAAAGTACATCCCCGGCGGCGTCTGGACCGTGCTGGCCCAGGCCACCATGGCCAAGGAACTGCATGTCCCTCGTTCGCGGAGCGGCTCAGCCAGCCTGATGGCCATCCTGATGGCGGTGGTCACCAGTGCCGCGCTCGGCGGGGCGTGTCTGGGCATCGCCGGACGTCAGGTGCTGGGCCGATACGGCTGGCTCATCCTGCTGGTCATACCGATGCTGGCCTTGCTCAATCCGGACGTCATGGTCTGGGTCGGCTCGCTGGCCAGCCGGCTCACCAAGCGCAACCTGCACATCGAGCGGATTCCGGAACGAGCCCTGCTGATCGCCGCGGGCTGGCTGTTGATCGGACAGATCTTCAACGGCCTGTCCTTCTACTTCCTGGCCAGCTCGATCAGTGGCCGATACGGCAACCCGTTGTTCTCGATCGGCCTGTTCGCGCTGGCCTCGGCGGCCGGCATCGTGGTGATCATCGCCCCGGCCGGGGCCGGCGCGCGTGAGCTCATCCTGGCCTTCGGTCTCTCCTCGGTGACCGACTCCGGTTCGGCTGTGCTGATCGTGCTGCTGTCCCGCTTGGTGCTGACCATCGCCGATGTACTGCTGGCCATGGCGGCAGCCACCATCGGCCGCAGGCGCGGGTTGACACCGAACACGGGCTGAACGCCACCTTCGACACACTGTGGACGACTTCAGACCACCGTTTGTCATGATCACCAGCCTCGACGCCACCGTCGCAGGCCCGCTGACCAGACGAAAGAGAGACATGCGGATCATCGCGTTCGGCACCTATCAGGCCGACTCCCATCCCAGGGTGCGGGTCCTGGTCGAAGGTCTTCGGGCGGCAGGTCACTCGGTCGTCGAGATCAACGAGCCCCTCGGCCTGTCGACCGCTGACCGCGTCACCATGCTGAACCAGCCCTGGAAGGTACCGGCGTTCGCGCTACGCATGATCGCCCTGTGGTTCCGGCTGTGGCGGCGCGGCCGGGCCGAGCGCAAGCAGGAAAGGCCGGACGCGGTCCTTGTCGGATACCTGGGCCACTTCGACGTGCATCTGGCCAGGCGGGTCTTCCGCGGGACGCCGGTCGTTCTCGACCACCTGATCTTTGCCGCGGGAACTGCGCTCGACCGCGGGAAGAAGAAGGGGCTGATGACCGGTGTGCTCGATGTCATCGACCGCCGGGCGCTCCGCGCTGCTGACGTGATCCTGGTGGACACGGCAGAACATCTGGCCAGGGTGCCGTCGGCGTTGGCCGACCGCGCCCTGGTCGTCCAGGTCGGCGCGGATCAGAGCTGGTTCACCGCAGGCGAAGACGCGGCCCCGAATCCTGGTCCTGGCGAACCGGTGAAAGTGATCTTCTTCGGACTCTTCACGCCGCTCCAGGGCACGCCGGTGATCGGGGCCGCGCTGGCCGAGCTGGACGCCCTCGGGTTCGGGCCCGGCGCGGTGTCGGTCACCATGATCGGTTCCGGTCAGGACCTGGAAACGGCCAAAGCGTCGACCGGCCCGCATGCGCCGGTCGACTGGATCGGCTGGGCCGAGCCGGACGACCTCCCGCAGATCGCGGCGGCCCACCACATCTCGCTCGGCATCTTCGGGACCACCCCGAAGGGCGCGCATGTCGTCCCGAACAAGGTCTACCAATCGGCGGCGGCCGGTTGCGCGATCATCACGTCGGACACGGCCCCGCAGCGACTGGTGCTCGGCGACTCCGTCGGCTACGCCCGCGCCGGCGACCCGCACGCCCTGGCCGGCGCGATCGGGGAGCTGCTGCGGGATCGGGAACTGCTGGCCACCCGTCGCCGGCAGGCCAGCGAGCTCGCCGCGACCTCGTTCCGGGCGTCAGCCGTGATCGAACCGTTGTTGGCTAAGCTCCGCGTCGTGTCCTCGACCTCCGAATCGCTGCGTTCCGCCACCGTCCCGATCGCCCCGCTCACTCCGCGCGCCGCGCTGCGGTGGCCGCTGATCAAGCGGGCCCTGAAGCAGGTCAAGCCCGGTCGTACGTTGGAGATCGGCTGTGGCCAGGGAGCCATGGGGTCCAGGTTGGTGCCGCTGACCGGGACGTTCCTGGCGGTCGAACCGGACAGTTCGTCGGCGGCCGTCGCGGCGGCCCGGATCGAACCCCGCGGTGGCGAGGTCATCAACGGGTTCTCCAGTGTGCTGCCGGCGGACCGCGATTTCGATCTGGTCGCCGCTTTCGAGGTGCTCGAGCACATCGAGGACGACGAGGGTGCCCTCGACGCCTGGCACCAGCAGGTCACCCCGGGCGGGCACCTCCTGCTGTCGGTGCCGGCCTGGCAGCACCTGTTCAGCCCGTCGGACACGGCCGTCGGGCACTTCCGGCGGTACTCACCCGACGAGCTGACCGCCAAGCTCGTCGCCGCCGGCTTCCAACCGCTATGGGTGCGTCTCTATGGCTGGCCGCTGGGCTACATGCTGGAGTCGGTGCGCAACCGGCTGGCCAAGACCTCCGGCAAGTTCGGCGAATCCAAGGAGGATCAGTCGGCAGAGTCGGGTCGCTGGCTGCAACCGTCGGGCCGGGCCATGTCGATCATCATCACGGTCGGAGTGCTGCCGTTCCAGGCGCTGCAGGCGTTGCTGCCGAAAAAGGGAAACGGAATAGTCGCGCTGGCCCGCCGATCAAACTGAACCGCGAGCGGTTCGGAAGCGGCAATTCAGTCGTTACGCTCACACGGTGCCCCACAAGCAGACATCGAACGAGCCAGTGATGGCCCCCACCGCCTCAGTCGTTGCGCCGCTGAGTCCACGTGCCGCCCTCCGCTGGCCGTTGATCAAGCGGGCGGTGCGGCTGGTCCGTCCCGCCACCACCCTCGAGATCGGGTGTGGCCAGGGTGCCATGGGTGCCCGAGTCGTCGAGCTGAGTACGTCTTTCACGGCCCTGGAGCCTGATCTCGCCTCGTTCGAGGTGGCCAAGCCGCGGATCGAAGCCCGGGGCGGCACCGTGCTGAACTGCCTGACCAGCGACCTCGACGCGAGTCTCGGGTCGCAGTCCTTCGACCTGGTGTGCGCCTTCGAGGTCCTCGAGCACATCGAAGACGACGCCGAAGCACTGCACGAGTGGCGAGGCCACGTGCGGTTGGGCGGCCATCTGCTCTTGTCGGTTCCCGCCTGGCAGCACATGTTCGGCCCGTGGGACGTGCTGGCGGGGCACTACCGCAGGTACTCGCCCGACGAGCTGGACGCCAAACTGCGCGATGCGGGGTTCGAACCGGTGACGACGCGTCTCTACGGGTGGCCGTTGGGCTTCATCATGGAGTCCATCCGGGACCGGGTGGCGCACAGATACGACAAGAAGGAAGACACGCTGGTCGAGCAGACCACTCACTCCGGTCGGGTACTGCAGCCGTCCAAGCGGCTGACCGACATCGTCATCACAATCGGCGTCTTCCCCTTCCAACTGCTGCAACGACTCGTGCCCAGCAAGGGGAACGGCATCGTCGCGCTGGCCCGCCGGGTTCGGTGAACCACTGGCATGTCTGCTGCGTCGCCGGTCCCGGACCCGCCAAGCCGACGAACGGGTAGAGGAGCGCGCATGACCTTGGCCAGCCTCGGCATCCTCCTGTTCGCGGTGGCCCTGGCCGCCACCGGCCAGCTGCTGCTGAAAAACGGTATGAACACGGCGAAGGCCACTTCCCAGGCCGACGGCCGATCGCTGCTACTGGTCGCGGCCACGTCGCCGTGGATCCTTGGTGGCCTGGTGATCTTCGCGGTGTCAGCGGTGGCTTGGCTGGTCACCCTCTCAAGGGTGCCGTTGTCGGTGGCCTATCCGTTCAATGCCCTGGGTTACCTGGTGATCCTGGTCGCCAGTACGGTGATCCTGCACGAGCGAGCGAACGTCTGGACCTGGCTGGGTACGGGTCTGGTGATCAGCGGCCTGATCGTGGTGGTCACCACGGCGCCCAGCAGCTGACCGTCTCTCCCATCCCGTTCACAGCCCGAGCCCAGGGTTTTTCTCGTGCGGCTGTTATGTGGTTGTCCAGGACGCCGACCATGGCGCCGCCGCGGTACCTGTGCGAGCAGACGAGAGAAGTGAGCTTCCGAGATGACGGCGAAGTCCAAACTGTTGGTGGTGGACGACGAACCGTCCCTGCAGGACATCGTCGCCACCTCGATGCGGTTTCTCGGCTACGAGGTGAGCGTGGCCTCGACCGGCCGTGAAGCCGTCCGCGCCGCCACCGATCTGCGACCCGACCTGATCATCCTGGACATCATGCTGCCCGATTTCGACGGGCTCGAGGTGATGCGCCGGGTGCGCGCGGCCGGCGTGGACGCCGGAGTGGTGTTCCTGTCGGCCCGGGACACACCCGCGGACAAGATCGCCGGGCTCAGTGCCGGCGGAGACGATTACGTGACCAAGCCGTTCGGGCTGGAAGAGCTGGCCGCCAGGGTCAGCGCTGTACTGCGGCGGGTTCGTCCGGAGATGGACTCGGACGGCGTCCTCAAGGTGGCCGATCTGGAACTGGATCCCGAGACCTACCAGGTCACCAGGGCGGGCGTGCCGATCGAGCTGGCCCCCACCGAATACAAGATGTTGCGACACCTGATGATCAACGCCAATGTTGTGCTCTCCCGCCAGCAGTTGCTCGACGCGGTGTGGGGCACCGACTTCTACGGCGACGACTCCGTCGTCGCCACCTACATCTCCTACCTCCGCCGCAAGGTCGACGCCACCGGAGATCCGCTCATCCACACCCACCGGGGCTTCGGCTACGTGCTGCGGGTCCCACGCCGCTGATGACCGCGCCCGCGCCGGCAGCGCCGGAGGGTGCGCCGGTCAGGCGGAGGTGGGGTCTGCGCGTCAGGCTGATCGCCCTGATGCTATCCGTCACCGCCGTCGCGCTGGTCGCAGTCGATGTCATCGTGCCGATCAGCGTTCGGTCGGCGCTGATCGCCGACCGTGATCGCACCCTGACCAGCGTGATCAGTTCACTGCCGCAGGTGCGCAAGATCAACCCGACCTCGCTGACCGCGATCACCCAGTCCAACCCGCTCAGGGGCGAGATCGGGTGGTCGGTGGTGAACGAGTCGGGGACCGGCCTGGTCATCGTGCATCCGCCGCGGGACCCCAGCGGTAATCCCGCCCTCGGGAAGGATCCGACGACCACCACGCCGGAGACGGTCGGCGACGGCTCGGGTTCATCGGCAAAGTACCGCGCACTGGCCGTCAAGATCTTCGATGCGCAGGACGAGCCCGGATACCTGGTGGCCTGGAGCGCACTCGACGACATCTCGGCGACCATCCGTCAGCTGGTGTTCCTCGAGTTCCTGATCACCCTCGGCCTGCTGGTGCTGCTCGGTTTCACCGCCAGCCTCATCATTCGCCGGGAGCTGAAGCCACTCGAGACGATGGCGACGGCCGCGGACGAGATCGCCGGCGGAGAACTGGAACGCCGGATCGCACCCGGCGATCCGGGCACCGAGATCGGCCGGCTGGGCACGGCGTTCAACGGCATGCTCGACGGCATCAGCGGCCTGCTGGACGAACAGCAGCGCAGTGAGGACCGGTTGCGGCAGTTCGTGGCTGACGCATCGCACGAACTCCGCACCCCGGTCGCGGCGGTCCGCGGCTACTCCGAGCTCTACAAGGCCGGGATGCTGCCCGACGAAGCCGCCGTGGCGCGGGCTATGGACCGGATGGGCTTCGAGGCCAGACGCATGGGCGGTCTGGTCGAGGACCTGTTGACGCTGATCAAGGCCGATGCCGAGCAACCCCGCGAACACGAGCCGGTCGATCTGGCTCAGCTGCTGGTCGGGGTGGTCGACGACGCCGCCGTGATCGACGACACGCGCACCTGGCGGCTGGTGGGTACGGCCCGGCCGACGATGGTGGCCGGAGACCGGCTGCGGTTGCACCAGCTGTTCGCCAACCTGCTGTCGAACGTCCGCACGCACACCCCCACCGGCACGACCGCCACGGTGTCGGTGCTGGCCGGCCAGGATGAGGTCGCCGTTACGGTGACCGACGACGGACCCGGCGTCCGACCGGACGAGTTGCCGCGACTGTTCGACCGGTTCTACCGTGCCGATGAGTCACGATCGCGGGAAAACGGCGGCAGCGGCCTCGGGTTGTCCATCGTCGCGGCGATCGTGCGATCGCACAATGGCCGGATCCTGGCGTCCCACGCTCCGAACGGTGGGCTGACCATGACGGTGGTGCTGCCGCGTCCGGTCGGGACGGCGGCCGTCACCGGTTCGGGTGCAGGGGCGCCGGTCGGGGTGACCACCGGGCCGATCGACACCACCGCCGTGGCAGCGGGCCCGGCCTTGGCCACCGGATGGCCGGCCACGCCGAGCGCCGACTCGCTCGGTCTCGAAATTCCAACGGCTGAGGTCGCGGTGTCGGCTGGTTCGACCGGTGCGGTGGCGGCGTCGAAAGAAGCCGTCAACAAGACCGAAACGTAATGTTCACCCGTGTTTTCGCGTTTCTGCGGGGTTCTCCGATGGTCGGGCGGTAGCGTCCGAGAGGTGTCGCGCAGATCTGCGAAGCACACGGGAGGCCCCGATTGGACAGTGCCGGACAGTTCCAGCACAGGACACGCAGGGGGCCGGTACCGGACCCCTTTCGGGGTCGGCCACGCGCCGGCGCCGGCGGCGGGACCACCGGCCCACTCTGCAAGGTGCGGGTGCCCGCGCCGTCAAGGAGCTGTTCGTGGCCTCACGCCGTTCCGCCTCCCCAGCTGTGTCTGACGCCAGCGAAGTCCAGCCGGCCAGCGAAATCTCGAACCCTGCCGGGTTGACGCCCGAAGGTTCGGTTTCGGTCGAAGGTCCCGCTCGTCTGACCTATGTGATCGACACCTCCGTTCTGCTGTCCGACCCGTGGGCGCTCACCAAGTTCGCCGAACACGAGGTCGTCCTGCCGCTGGTGGTCATCGGGGAATTGGAAGCCAAGCGTCATCACCCCGAGTTGGGGTATTTCGCCCGGCAGGCGCTGCGCATGCTCGATGACCTGCGGATCGAACACGGCCGGCTCGACGCCCCCGTGCCCATCGGCGAAAAAGGTGAAACACCAACCGGTACGTTGCATGTCGAGCTCAATCACACGGATCCCTCGGTGCTGCCGGCCGGTTTCCGCAATGACACGAACGACTCCCGGATCCTGGCCTGCGCGTTGAATCTGGCGGCCGAGGGCAAGTCCGTCACGCTGGTGTCCAAGGACATGCCGCTGCGGGTCAAGGCCTCCGCGGTCGGCCTGGCCGCCGACGAGTACCGCGCCCAGAACGTGGTCTCCTCCGGGTGGACGGGGATGGCCGAACTGGAAGTCCCTACGGAAGCGGTCGACACGCTGTTCCACACCGGCCTGATCGATTCGGATGCGGCCAGGGACCTGCCCTGCCACACCGGCGTCAAGCTCGTCACCCCGACCGGGTCCGGGTTGGGTCGGGTGACCCCCGGCAAGCAGATCCGGTTGGTCCGCGGCGAGAAGGAAGCGTTCGGGCTGCGGGGCCGCTCGGCGGAACAGCGCATCGCGCTGGATCTGCTGATGGACGACGAGGTCGGGATCGTCTCGCTCGGCGGCCGGGCGGGCACCGGCAAGTCGGCGCTGGCATTGTGCGCCGGTCTCGAACTGGTGATGGAGCGCCGCGCGCACCGGAAGGTGGTGGTCTTCCGCCCGCTGTACGCCGTCGGCGGCCAGGAGCTGGGTTACCTCCCGGGCAGTGAGAACGACAAGATGCAGCCGTGGGCGCAGGCGGTGTTCGACACATTGTCGGCCATCGCGTCGCCGGCCGTGGTGGAAGAGGTCATCGCCCGCGGCATGCTCGAGGTGCTGCCGCTCACCCACATCCGGGGACGGTCGCTGCACGATTCGTTCGTCATCGTGGACGAGGCACAGTCGTTGGAGCGCAACGTGTTACTCACCGTACTGTCCCGGTTGGGCAGCAACTCGCGGGTGGTGCTCACCCATGACGTCGCGCAGCGCGACAACCTCTTGGTCGGTCGGCACGATGGGATCGCCGCCGTCATCGAGGCACTGAAGGGCCACCCGCTGTTCGCCCACATCACGTTGACCCGCTCGGAGCGGTCGCCGATTGCCGCCCTGGTCACCGAGCTGCTCGAGTTTCCCGAACTGAACTAGCGCGCGTTCTTCCGGGGACCCGCTGCGAACCTACGGCCGCGGGTGCATCGTCCTTCGGCGGGCGGGTGGCCGGTGCGACAGGCACCGGCCGCGCGTCCCGTCGTCCGTGCTCACGTCGATGGGACAAAATGATCCGGTGATCAACGGACCGCGCTATGCCCCGTCCATTCGCCGTCGCGCCGCGGCCGCCCTCGCAGCCACCGCGGTACTGGCCGTGAGTCTGCTGATCACCCTCGATCAGAGCGCGGTCGCCGCTCCAGCCGGAGCGTCGGCCGCGGCGGCCGCCGCTCCGGTGACGACGGCCGGGACCGCAGGGCAGCCGACCCTGAGCATCGATCCGGCCAGCGGATTCAAGCCGTCCGGCGGGGCCATCAAGGTGGTCGGCGCCGGGTTCGACACCAAGGCCGGTTTGTACGTCGCCATCTGCCACGTCAACGGCAGCGCGCCGCCCGATGTCAAGACCGACTGCGTGGGCGGCCCGATCCCGCTGGCCAATACCAGCAAGGCCTGGGCGCACATCACCAGCTCCGGCGTCGCTGTGCCCGGCCAGGTCTCGCAGAACTGGAATGCCCAGGGCGGTTTCAGCGTGACCCTGACGCTGCCCGCGTCCGACTCCTCCTCCGATGCGCTCGACTGCTCGAAGGTGGTCTGCGCGGTCATCACCACCCCGGACGCCGATACGGGGGAGACCTCGCAGAACCTGTCCATCCCGATCACCTATGCGGCAGCCACCTCGTCTACGCCGACGACACCGACCACACCCACGACGTCGTCGACCACGCCAACCACGACTACCTCGCCCACGACTTCCTCGCCCACGACTTCCTCGCAGCAGATCGTCACCAGCACGATCGCCGTGGTGGGCACGACCGTGCAGCCGAAGACCATCGGCTCCCCGTCGGTGGCCGCCGGAGGCAAACAGCAGGTGCTCTTCGCGGGATTCGCCCCGAATGAAACCGTGGCAGTGACGCTGTACTCCGATCCCATCAAGCTGCCAGCAGCCAAGGCCGACGGTGATGGCATCGTCAACATCGAGTTCACGGTGCCGGCGGATCTGCCGCCCGGCACGCACCTGCTCCGAGCGGTCGGCCAGACCTCCAAGGTCACCGGGGTTGCGTCCTTCCAGGTCACCGCACCGGTCGCGGCGTCGACGTCCGTCCCTCGGTCTTCGACCGCCGCTTTGTCAACGCCTGCGACGAGCGCACCGGCCAGCTCGGCGGCGGTGCTGCCGATCCCGGTCGTGTCGTCGGCTGTAGCGTCCTCGTCGGCGGTGCCGTCCAGCCGGGGCATCGCGGTGGTGGTCGTTCAGACGTCGGGCAAGTCACGGTTGGTCTGGCCGTGGTACGTGCTGGGGGTCGTGGTCCTGCTGTGGGTCGGACTCGCGATCTTCATGGTGCAGCGCCGGCGGAAGCGCCTGGCGGCCGAGAATCGTGAGAAGGAAAGAATTCTCGCGGAGGCGTCCGCTGCGGAACAGCAACGGTCGGCACAGGCACTCGCAGCCGCCAACTCGGATGCGCCCACCGCCTACATCGGCCCGGTGTCCGATCAACCCGAGGGCTACCTCGGCTACCACCCGGGCGAGCACGGCCTGCTATCCGGACGCGACCACCCCGACAACCCCGGCATGATGTCGGGTCGCGGCGAGCATCCCGGCTCCACCGGCGAACAACCGACGACCTATCTGCCGCCGGCACCGGGTGCCGGCCAACCCACTGCCGATGCGACCGGCCCCAGCACTGGTCCTCAGCCGACCGGTGCCGGTGGTCCGCCGACCGGCGCCTGGACGCCGGACTTCGCCACTCCACCGGCCGCACCGCCCGCTGGGGCCGGATCGACCGCGCCGCAGCCGTCGGTGCCGCCTGCGGATGCCACCCCTGGTGAAGGCGGAACGGAAGGCGGAACGCCCGCCGACTCCGGTGGCCCTGGCACCTCGCAGTGGCAGCCGAACTTCGATGACGAGGATCCGGACGACGGTGGGTCCGGGGGTGGGCGGCACAGCCGGTGACTGCCTGCTGAAGGCCCGACGCTGACTACTTCGATGCGCAGAACGGCCGGACCAAAGGTGGGCCGGCCGTTCTGTTTTGTTCTGTGTTCTGGTTCGCGTGCTGTTTGTTGGTACCGGCCGGCGGATCAGGGATGCGTCATCGACAGCACGTCCAGGGCCGCGTCCAACTGCTCCGCGGTGAGCTTGCCGTTGTCGACGTGTCCGCGCTCGACGATCACGGATTTGATCGTCTTGCCTTCCTTGAGGGCCTGCTTGGCGACCGAGGCCGCCTCTTCGTAGCCGATGTACTTATTCAATGGCGTCACGATGGATGGCGATGACTCCGCGTACACCAGGCAGCGCTCCTCGTCGGCGACGATCCCGGCGATGCACCGGTCGGCCAGGAGTCGGGTCACGCTCGCCAGCAGTCGGATCGACTCCAGCAGGTTGCGCGCGATCACCGGCAGCATGACGTTGAGCTCGAACGAGCCGGTGGTCCCGGCGAACGCGACCGTGGCGTCGTTGCCGATGACCTGGGCGGCGACCATCGCGGTGGCCTCGGGCAGCACCGGATTGACCTTGCCCGGCATGATCGACGATCCGGGCTGCAGGTCGGGCAGGTGGATCTCGGCCAGTCCGGCCCGCGGACCCGACCCCATCCAGCGAATGTCGTTGCAGATCTTGACCAGACCGACGGCGATGCTGCGGAGCTGTCCTGAGGTCTCCACCAACCGGTCGCAGCTGCCCTGCGCCTCGAAGTGGTTTGCGGCCTCGGTGAACGGCAGGCCGGTGCGCTCGGCCAGCACCGCGATGACCGCCGGGGAGAAGCCGGGCGGCGTATTGATGCCGGTGCCCACGGCGGTTCCGCCCAGGGGCAGCTCGGCGAGCCGGGGGAGGCTGGAGACCAACCGCGCGATCCCGCCGCGAACCTGCGCCGCGTAACCACCGAACTCCTGGCCCAGCGTCACCGGGGTCGCGTCCATCAGGTGGGTGCGGCCCGACTTGACGACCGTGGCCCACTCCTGCGACTTGGCCTCCAACGCCTCGGCGAGGTGGGAGAGCGCGGGCACCAGGTCGGTGACGACGCCCTCGGTCGCGGCGACGTGGATCGAGGTGGGGAAGACGTCGTTGGACGACTGCGAGGCGTTGACGTGGTCGTTGGGGTGCACCTTGCGGCCCAGCGACTGGCCGGCCAGCGTGGCCAGCACCTCATTGGTGTTCATGTTGGAGCTGGTGCCCGAGCCGGTCTGGAAGACGTCGATGGGGAAATCGCCGTCGACTTCGCCGGCAGCCACCTTCTCGGCGGCCGCGGAGATGGCGGCGGCGATGTCGCCGTCCACCACACCCAACCGCGCATTCACCGTCGCCGCTGCGGATTTGATCAGGGCGAGGGCCCGAATCTGACCGCGTTCCAGGCCGCGTCCGGAGATCGGGAAATTGTCGACCGCCCGCTGGGTCTGCGCCTGGTAGAGCGCGGCGGCCGGCACCCGGACGTCACCCATGGTGTCGTGTTCAATGCGGTAGGCCCCGGAGTCGGAGTCGTCGACAGCCGTGCCGTCCGAAGCTGTGCCGCCGGGGGCTGGGCTGTCCGGTGATGCGGTGCTGTCCGGTGATGCGGTGGTGTCCGGTGATGCTGTGGTGTCCGCGGATGGGAACGCGCCGTTGTGTTCTGCCATGTGGCCACGCTAGCGGGGGTGGCTGCAGCGAGGCCACCTGATCGGCGCCGATCTGCGTCACAGCTACTGCGTGGTTCGGGGACTGCGTCGTTCACGGGCCGTGGGCGGCGGTGGGCCGTGACAGCATGGGGTGGTGGCTGATCGCAGGAACAAGACCATCCGGGATATGTCGATCTCGATGGGCGTCATTGTCGTCGGCGTACTGATCCTGGCGGTCTTCAACGGTGGATTCTCGTTCTCTCCCGGTCGCGCGACCGGCGGCACCGCCGCCACGGCCGATGTGCAGGGCGGGTTCCGGACCGCTGGGCGGGTCACAGACTTCGCCGTGGTCGTGCCCAAGGGGCTGCCCGCAGACTGGCACGGCAGCTCGTTCTCGGTGACGAAGTCGCCGGGCACCCCGGACATGCCGCCAACGGTGCGAGGCGGTTGGCTGGTCCCCAGCGGCGCCTACGTCACCTTGATCGAATCGTCGGGCGATCCAACGGCGGTGCTGGCGGCCGAGGTGGGACAGGGGAGCGGGGCCAGCACCGGGACCGTGACGGCGGGCGGGGCGACCTGGACAGTCGGGCCAGGGGTGCGGGACGAGACGGCCTGGTGGCGCACGGCCGATGGCGTCACCCTGCTGATCACCGGTAGCGCGACGCCGGCCGATTTCACCACGCTCGCCGAGTCCATCGCCGGTTGAACCCCCGGCCACCGGGTGCGTGACCGAATCGCTTCTCAGTCGGTTTCGTCGGCCTTGGCCAGCGCCGCTTCGATTCGTTCCCTGGCACCGTCGAGAAACCGGTCGCAGACAGCAGCCAGGTGCTCGCCGCGCTCCCAGAGGCGCAGTGATTCGTCGAGGCTGAGGCCACCGGACTCGAGCTTGCCGACGACCTCGGCCAATTCGTCCCTGGCCAGTTCGTAGGTCGCCACCTCGTCGCCGATGGTCGCCTCCGGCTCCGGCTGATCGGTCACTTCGTCGTCCTGTTCTTCGTCGATGCCGGCACCTTGCTCGGCCCGGCGCCGGCTGCCTGTGTGCGGCGGCGTTTCGCCTGCGCGGCAGCGGGTTTGGCGTCTGCGGCCGCCTCGGGGCCGGAGCTCGTGGCCAAAACCGCCCCGTCGGCGAGCCGGATCCGGATCCTGGCGCCGTCGGGCGCCTGGGTGACCGAGCGCAGCACTGCCGTTCCGACCTGAACCACCGCGTAGCCCCTGGCCAGGGTGGCGGTGGGACCGAGTGCGGACAGTTGGGCTCGTCGATGGGCCAGATCTCGTTCCATCCCGTCGAAGCGGCTGGTCATCACCGCCCGTCCACGCTGCCGGGCCCGGGCGACCTGCTCGGCCCTGATTTCGACCGGGCCGAGCGGATCCCGCAGCACGGCGGCCGAGGTCAGCCTGGAGAGGCGGGCACCCTCGGCCACCACCCAACCCGTGAGGGCACGCTTGGACCGCAGGCGAAGCTGCTCGATCGCCCGGTGCTCGGCGGCGGCGTCCGGCACGACCCGCTTGCCGGCATCCGTCGGCGTCGAACACCGCACATCGGCGACGTCGTCGACGATCGGGTGGTCGGGTTCGTGCCCGATTGCCGAGACGACCGGGGTGCGGCAGCGGGAGACCGCGCGGCACAGCGCCTCGTCGGAGAACGGAAGCAGATCCTCGACGCTGCCGCCGCCTCTGGCCAGCACGATGACGTCCACCTCAGGCATCTTGTCCAGGCGGTCGATCGCCTCGACGATCTGGGTGACGGCGGTGACGCCCTGCACCGCGGTGTTCTCGATCTGGAACCGGACGGTCGGCCAGCGGGCCCGCGCATTGGCCAGCACGTCGGATTCGGCCGCGCTGGCCCGGCCGGTGATCAGCCCGACGGCCCGCGGTAGAAAGGGCAGCGGCTTCTTCCGGGCTGCTGCCGTCAGCCCCTCGGCCGCCAGCAGTCTGCGCAACCGCTCCAGTCTGGCCAGCAACTCGCCGAGCCCGACCGGATGCAGTTGGTCGACGCGGAGTGAGAGCGACCCGCGGGCGGGGTAGAACTCGAACTGCCCGTGCACCACCACCCTGGAGCCTTCGGTCGGCGGCACGGGCATAGCGGCAATGAGCGACTTCGAGCAGGTCACCTGCAGCGACAGGTCCACCGAGGGATCCCGCAGGGTCAGAAAGACGGTGGAAGATCGCAGGTTGAACTGGGCGATCTGGCCCTCGATCCAGGCGCTGGGCGCCTTGGCGATGTACTCGGCCATGCGCTGCGAGAGCGCCCGGACCGGCCAGGGGTTTTCCCGCGTGGTGTCGGCCGCGCGCAGCGGTCGAGGCGCAGCGGTCGGCGGTGTGCCGAGTTCGGGACCGGTCACCGGTTCTGGTGATCCAGGGTGGTGAGTCGATTGGTCAGGAGCGTGATGTAGGGCGCCCGGTTGGGGCCGGCCTCCTCGCGGGCGAGGAGTTCACGGACAGCAGGGGCGTCCAGATCGTCCAGGCGATCTTTGAGCTCGCTCACCGACAACGGATGGTCGGCGGGGATCGCCGGATCGGCTGGAATTGCCGAGTCGCCATCGGTGGTACTCGTGCTGTAGACCAGCTCGTCGACGCGGTCGGCGGAATCGTCGGCGGGTTCCGGGTTGGCATCTTCGGCACGGTCATCCTCGGCAAGGTCGACGAGATCTACGGTGTGGTCGGCATTGAGCCCTTCACCGTCGCCGTCGTCGTCACTCACCGGCGACTGGCCGACGGTGCGATCCACCACCAGGCTCTCCACCAGGGTTCGCGTCGGGTCCTCCGCCTCGGTGTTCGGGGGCGTGCTCGGAGCATCGGAGTCAGCCGGTGCCTGGGCGTCTGCCGACGCCTCTTGACCGGCCGCCGCAGTCGATGGTGCTGCCGCGCCGGACGAGCTCGATTCGTCTTCGTCCTCGTCGAAGGTGGCCCAGGCCGGGTGCTCTTCGGCACCGCCGACCAGCGGGGCTAGCAGCTCGTCGCCGCGGGCGGCGAGCTCGGCGATCTCCTGGCGAAGGCGCATGGAGGTGCGCAGCAGCTGACCGGCAAAGCTCACCGTGAGCCCGGGGAGTTCCCCGGGCAGCTTGACGAGATGATCGAAGGACGTCCCCACCAGACCGGCAGCAACGCGGATGCCCAGGGGCAAGGTAGTGGCCATGACATCAGAGTGCCCCATGCAGCCATCGGGCTGCGATCCGGGGCGGGAATCGGCGACCCGGACGGGCCCGGGCGCCGCCTAACATGGACCAATGACTGTCGCACCCGCCAAACGAGTTCTGCTGGCCCGACCCCGGGGCTACTGCGCTGGGGTCGATCGCGCGGTCGTGACGGTGGAGAAGGCGCTCGAGCAGTACGGCGCGCCGGTCTACGTGCGGAAACAGATCGTGCACAACAAGCATGTGGTGGCCACCCTGGAGTCGCGTGGTGCGATCTTCGTCGAGGAGACCGAAGAGGTGCCGGAAGGTGCGTTGGTGGTTTTCTCGGCTCACGGTGTGTCGCCGGCGGTTCACGAGCAGGCCGCCAAGCGCGACCTCCGGGTGATCGACGCAACGTGTCCGTTGGTGACCAAGGTCCACAAGGAAGCCAGGAAGTTCGCCTCCGAGGGATTCGACATCCTGCTGATCGGTCATCGAGGTCACGAGGAGGTGGAGGGCACCCAGGGCGAGGCGCCTGAGGCGATCCAGCTCGTCCACGACGCAGCGGATGTTGATCGAGTCGCGGTCAAAGATCCGGAGAAGGTGATCTGGCTGTCCCAGACGACGCTGTCGGTCGACGAGACGCTCGAGACGGTCGACCTCCTCCGCAAGCGTTTCCCGCTGATGAGCGCGCCGCCGAGCGACGACATCTGCTACGCCACCCAGAATCGTCAGGAAGTGGTCAAGCAGATCGCCGCGGATTGCGATCTGGTGATCGTGGTCGGCTCGCAGAATTCGTCGAACTCGGTACGACTGGTGGAAGTCGCCCTGGACGCGGGCGCGCGGACCTCCTATCTGGTCGACTTCGACCACGAGATCGACGAGGCCTGGCTGGACGGGGTGGCGACCGTCGGCCTGACGTCCGGTGCGTCGGTGCCCGAGGAACTGGTCGAGGGCGTGCTGACGCTGGCTGGCCGAGCGGGGGTACGGCGACGTGCAGGAGTTCACCGCGGCCACCGAGACGTTGACGTTCTCGCTGCCCAAGGAACTGCGTAAGGATCTCCCGGCCGGCGCCTAGCGGTCAGGCGTGCGCGCGCCGGGAAGTCGCCGGCTTCGACCCGCGCAGCGGCTGGGCGAAGATCCGGACGACGCACAGCAGGACGGCGACGGCGGTGCCGATCACCATCGTCGGAAACGCGTTGACCAGCTTGATCAGGCTGATGGTGGTGCGGTCGCTGGCCATCAGCCGCAAGGCGACGAAGCTGACGACGACCATGACCAGAGGCGGCTGCACCATCGCGGTGAAGATCGAGCCGCGTCGAACCAACAGCGCGGCAACCGCCGACACCGGCGATGAAACCGAACCGGAAGCCCCACGCCAGCACGGGGGGATCAGTCACCATGCCGTCGATGGTCGCTCCGACCGACGTCAGGACCACTGCGACCAGGACTGCGCCCCAGGACGGAAGTCCGCGGATCGTCGACACCGCAGAGGCGTCTTCCAAGTTCGGTCGGCGTGACCTGGGGCGAGGGGCAGGCATGTTCACGCCCCCACGGTAGCGGGCGAGTGTCAATTTGCGGTGATTGCGAGGCCAGGTTCAGGCCCGCACCCTTCGTTGGTGGTCGGCTGTTTGGTGGTCGGCTGATTGCTGGTCAGCCCAGGGCAGCTCCGGGCGCGCTGGTCCGGTCGGCGCAGTTGACCGGAGGCCAGATCCTCCAGCGACGGCCGGCGAGGCCGGCCGACATCGGCGGTGTCGGGCGTACCGTCGCCCAGCCAATCCGGCGCCGCCGGACGGCGTGGCGTCGTCAGGACCGGATCGAGGGTCGGCAGGTCTGCCGGTGCCGACCCCCAGGTCGGCGAACCTCCGGGCAGTGACCAGGACGCGGCTCTCCACCGAGCCGACGGCCGCGTTGTAGGACTCGACGGCCCGGTCCAGGTTGACGCCCAGCCTGGAGAAGTGCGCCCCGAGCGTGGCCAGCCGGCCGTGCAGCTCCAGGCCCAGAGAGTGGATCGCCGCGGCCGATTCGGAGAGCCGCTCCTGCCGCCAGGTGAAGGCCACCGTGCGCAGCAGGGCGATCAGAGTGGTCGGGGTGGCGATCACCACGTTCCGGGAAAAGGCGTACTCGGTGAGGCCGGGATCGATGGTCATGGCCGCGTCCAGCAGCGGCTCTCCGGGTACGAACATCACCACGAACTCAGGCGCGGGTTGAAAGTGCTGCCAATAGGCCTTGCCGGCCAGCGCGTCGACGTGCGCCCGCAGGGCCCGGGCATGGCTGGTCATCAGTTGTCCACGCCGTGGTTCGTCGGCACACTCCCGGGCCTGCAACCAGGCGTCGAACGGCACCTTGGCGTCGACCGGAATGTGCCGGCCGCCGGCCAGCCGGATGATCATGTCCGGTCGGACGCCCGCAGCGTCGGCCACGGCGGCCGAGACCTGGGTGTCGAAGTCGCAGTGCTCGACCATGCCGGCGAGCTCGACGATGCGCTGCAGCTGTACCTCGCCCCAGCGCCCGCGAACCGTCGGTGCCCGCAGCGCATTGACCAGCGATCTGGTCTGCGATCCGAGATCGGTCGATGTGCGGTGCAGAGCGGCCACCTGTTCGCGCAGGCCGGCGTACGCCCCGGCCCGCTCCCGCTCTACCTCTCGGAGGCGCTGCTCGACGCGGACCAGTGCGTCCGAGGCGGGCGCCAGCAGGGCAGCTACTTCGAGGGTCGGATTCGACCGGTCCGTCGGCTTGCGCCACCACCCGGCGGCAAGTGCGATGCCGATGCCGATGCCGAGGGTGATCAGCAGGGCCCCGAACAGTAGTGCGGTCGCGTTCATGACGTGTTCGCCTTCATGGAGCCGAGCATCCACCCGAGCACCGACAGCCGCCGGAGATCACCGCTGCGCCGCGCCGCGGCGCGTCGGCGCCGGACGCCGCTTCGATCAACCGGGAAGACCGTTCAACTCCCATTGGGTGGTCCATCGTCCCAATTGGTGGGACGAATCACGAGGGTCATCGCCCGTCGGCACGCTATGCTCGTCCCATGTCCGCCCAGGGAGTGCCTTTGGTGTGCCGCCGCGAGGTTGACCTCGTACGCGTCGCCAGCGCTGCCTGTTGCGCCGCCCGCTGACCCGCCGCTCATTGAGCCGTCGGGTATGCGTCGACGGCGTCGCTTCGGGGATAACAGTCCGGACGTGATCGTGCCCTAGGTGTGTGCCCGGCCGATTCTGCAAGGACCCGCCGTGCCTGCTGCTTCACCCCGGACGACCACGTCTGAAGTCCACGCCTCCGCCGACCACGTCGGCGGTTCAGTGGTGCGCCCCGAGCTCTCGGTGTCAGGCGCACCTGTGGCCGGCGCACCGCGTCCGGCCCGCAAGCGGCCGGACGCCGGCCGGGGCCAGGGTCAGTGGGCCATGGGTCACCGTGAGCCGCTGAATCCGAACGAGCGGATGAAGAAGGACGACGACGGTTTGCACTGCCGGGCCCGGATCGAGAACATCTACCGCTACACCGGCTTCGATGGCATTGATCCTGGCGACCTGCGGGGGCGTTTTCGCTGGTGGGGCCTCTACACGCAACGAGCGCCCGGCATCGACGGCGGCCGCACCGCGGTGCTCGAGCCGCACGAGCTGGAGGATCCGTTCTTCATGCTGCGGGTCCGCGTCGACGGGGGTCTGCTGACCACGGCTGCGCTCCGCACCATCGGCGAGGTCTCCACGAAGTACGCCCGCGACACGGCCGATCTCACCGATCGCCAGAACATCCAGCTGCACTGGATCCGCATCGAAGACGTCCCGGACATCTGGGAAGCTCTCGAAGGCGTCGGGCTGCTCAACGGCGGAGGCCTGCGGGGATGTGCCTCGAGTGGTTCTGGGCTCGCCGCTCGCCGGGATAGCGGCCGACGAGATCATCGACGGAACGCCGGCCATGCAGGCGATCCTCGACCAGTTCATCGGGTCCGACGAATTCTCCAACCTGCCCCGCAAGTTCAAGACGGCCATCTCGGGATCGCCCCGGCAGGACGTCGCCCACGAGATCAACGACATCTCCTTCGTCGGCGTCGTCCACCCCGAGTTCGGCCCCGGGTTCGACGTCTGGGTGGGCGGCGGGTTGTCGACCAACCCGATGCTGGCCCAGCGGCTCGGCGTTTTCGCGACCATCGACGAGATCCCGGAGATCTGGAAGGGCGTCATCTCGATCTTCCGCGACTACGGCTACCGCCGACTCCGCAACCGGGCCCGGCTCGAAGTTCCTGGTCGGCGACTGGGGTATCGCCAAGTTCCGCGAGGTACTGGAGACCGAGTACCTGCACCGCACCCTCACCAACGGCCCGGCCCCCGAGGTCTGGGACGGTCCGCGCGACCACGTCGGGGTGCACCCGCAGAAGGACGGCAAGTTCTACGTTGGCATTGCACCAACTGTTGGACGGGTCAGCGGAAAGTTGCTCTCGGACGTCGCCGCCGTCGTCGAGGCGCATGGTTCCTCGCGAGTGCGGGCGACCACCGAGCAGTCGCTGGTGATCCTGGACATCGAAGCCGATCAACTCGAGTCACTGCAGGCGGCGCTGGCCGACCTCGGGCTGTCCACCACACCGTCGACGTTCCGGCGGAACATGATGGCCTGCACCGGTTTGGAGTTCTGCAAGCTGGCGATCGTGGAGACCAAGGCTCGCGGGATCGCGCTGGTCGACGAGTTGGAGAAGCGGCTGGGTGACCTCGACGTACCGCTGACGATCAACATCAACGGTTGCCCGAATGCGTGCGCCCGGACCCAGATCGCCGACATCGGACTCAAGGGCATGATCGTCACCGACGCTGCGGGCGACCAGGTCGAAGGCTTTCAGGTCCACCTCGGCGGCGGGCTCGGCCTGGACGCCGGATTCGGCCGAAAGGTGCGCGGTCACAAGGTGACCGGCGACGAACTGGCCGACTACGTCGAGCGCGTGGTCAATTCCTACACCGCACACCGTGAGCCGGGGGAGCGCTTCGCCAGCTGGGTGGCCCGCTCCGACGAATCGGTGTTGCGCTGATGCCGCGGAGTGAGCATCGCAGCGAGGTACGAGCGAGGAGCGGAGCGACGCCAGCGATGAGCGCTTGCGCGAAGAGCGGGAGTCCAATGTGACCGAAAACCGGGCGCCGGCGCAGTACTGCCCGTACTGCGGCGAGACCAATCTCTGGCCACACGAGGACTCGCACGGCGCTTGGAGCTGCCAGGATTGCCGTCGGGTGTTCGCCGTCCGCTTCGTGGGACTGGCCGGCGCCGGCCGTGGCCCGATCAGTTCGGATGCGCCAGCCGGATTCACTGAAACAGCTGCCGGCGAGGGGATTTCCCGATGATCACCACCGTCCGGGCCCCGGAGGACCTGGCCGCCGTGGCGGCCCGGGCCGTGTTGGACCTCGAGGGCGCCACCGCCGAGCAGATCCTGACCTGGGCGTCGGAGGAATTCGGCGACGGTTTGGCGATCACGGCCTCGATGCAGGACACAGTGCTGACTCACCTGGCCGCGAAGGTGCGCCCGGGGGTCGATGTGCTGTTCCTGGAAACGGGTTACCACTTCGTCGAGACGATCGGCACCGCGGACGCCGTCGAGGCCGTTTACGACGTGAACCTGCGACGCCTGCTCCCGCTGCAGACGGTGGCCGAGCAGGATGCGCAATACGGACCAGAACTCTTCTCCCGCAACCCGGACCTGTGCTGCGCCCTGCGGAAGGTGGCGCCGTTGAATGCGGCGATGGAGGGCTACAACGCCTGGGCCACCGGCCTGCGCCGCGCGGAGTCTGCCACCAGAGCCAACACCCCGATCGTCGCGTTCGACGCCAAGCGGGGGCGCGTCAAGATTGCGCCGCTGGCCACCTGGACCGACGAGGACGTGGACCGTTACATCATCGCCAACAATGTGTTGGTGAATCCGTTGCTGTCGGCGGAGTATCCCTCGATCGGCTGCGAGCCGTGCACCCTTCGGGTGGCTCTCGGACAGGAAAGCAGGGCCGGCCGTTGGGCCGGCCTGACGAAGACCGAATGTGGGTTGCACTCATGACGAGCACACAGATCGCCGACCGGGACCAGTTGCGCCGCAACGCACATGGGGCGACGCTCTGGTTGACCGGTTTGCCCAGCGCTGGGAAGACGACCCTGGCGTTCGCGCTGGCCGACCAGCTCCGCGCCGATGGCGTCGATGTCGAGGTACTTGACGGCGACGAAGTCAGGACCCACCTTTCGGCCGGCCTGGGCTTCAGCCGAGCCGACCGTGACACGCACGTGGATCGCATCGGCTTCGTCGCCGAACTGTTGGCCAGTCATGGCGTCGTCGTGCTGGTCCCGGTCATCGCCCCGTACGCACGGGCCAGGGACCAGGTTCGGGCCCACCACGACGCGAACGGCACCACGTTGCTACAGGTCCATATCTCGACGTCGGTGGACGTGTGCGCCGAACGTGACGTGAAAGGCTTGTATGCCAGGGCGTTCCGTGGGGAGATCACCTCGATGACCGGTGTCGACGACCCGTACGAAGTGCCGAGTGATCCGGATCTTCGGATCGATACCGCGACGATCAACCAGTTGGACGCCGTCGCATTGCTCTCGGATCTGCTGTTCCAGCGCGGGATCACCAAGAATGGGGCCGGCCGATGAGCCTGAATACCGAATCGTTGCCGACGGCGGCGCTGTCTGCCGCCGGACACGCCCGCGGCCACCTGCGCGCCTTGGAATCGGAGGCCATCCACATCCTGCGGGAGGTGGCCGGCGAATTCGAGCGACCGGTCATCCTGTTCTCCGGTGGCAAGGACTCGATACTGGTACTGCATCTGGCCCGCAAGGCTTTCCATCCCGCTCCGATCCCGTTCTCCCTGCTGCACGTTGACACCGGCCACAACTTTCCCGAGGTGATCGCCTACCGGGACGCCGTTGTCGCCAGCGGCGACTTCCGCCTGAAGGTCGCGCACGTACAGGACTGGATCGATGACGGTCGATTGACCGAGCGTCCGGACGGCACGCGTAATCCACTCCAGACCGTTCCGTTGGTCGACACCATCGCCGATGAGCGTTTTGACGCTGTCATCGGTGGCGCTCGGCGGGACGAGGAGCGCTCCAGGGCCAAGGAACGCATCTTCTCGTTGCGAGATGCCTTTGGCGGTTGGGATCCTCGCCGGCAACGACCGGAGTTGTGGGATCTGTACAACGGCAAGCACGCCCCGGGCGAGCACGTGCGGGTGTTCCCGATCTCGAACTGGACCGAGCTGGACGTCTGGAACTACATCGAGGCCGAGCAGATCGTGTTGCCCGAGATCTACTACGCCCATCAGCGGGAAGTGTTCCTGCGCAACGGGATGTGGCTCCACCCCGGCGCCTGGGGTGGCCCGGTCGGCGCCGAGAACCTCGAGCTTCGGCAGGTCAGATATCGCACGGTCGGGGACATGTCATGCACCGGAGCGGTCGAATCGGACGCCGCGGATGTCGGTGCCGTGATCGAGGAAATCATCGCCACCCGGATCACCGAACGCGGGGCCACCCGGGCAGACGACAAGCTCAGCGAAGCAGCCATGGAAGACCGCAAGAAGGAAGGGTACTTCTGATGAGCGAGATCACCTTGGCCGCACCGGAAAGGCTCACCGTGACGACCACGCCGCGAGGCCTGTTGAGATTTGCCACGGCCGGTTCGGTGGATGACGGCAAATCGACCCTCGTCGGTCGTCTGCTGCACGACTCGAAATCGGTGCTGTCCGACCAGTTGGACGCCGTCGAGCGCACCTCGGCCGCCAGGGGCCTGGACAGTCCGGACCTTTCGCTGCTGGTCGACGGCCTTCGGGCCGAGCGTGAGCAGGGCATCACCATCGACGTCGCCTACCGCTACTTCGCCACCGCCGTCCGCAGCTTCATCCTGGCCGACACACCGGGGCACGTGCAGTACACCCGGAACACGGTCACCGGCGCGTCAACGGCCGACCTGGTCATCATCCTGGTCGACGCCCGGACCGGGGTCGTCGCCCAAACCCGACGTCATGCGGCGGTCGCCGCGCTGCTGGGTGTTCCGCACCTGTTGCTCGCGGTCAACAAGATCGACCTGGTCGACTTCGACGAGAGTGTCTTCGACCGCATCGCCGCCGAGTTCGACCGTTACGCCGTCGATCTCGGTATCGGCGAGGTGACGGCGATTCCGATCTCCGCGCTGCACGGTGACAACGTCGTGGCCAGATCCGAGCGCGTCGGTTGGTACACCGGGCCGAGCATTCTCGAACATCTCGAGCAGGTCGATCTGGCCGATACCGCATCCGCCGGCGCATTGCGCTTTCCCGTCCAGTACGTGATCCGGCCCCGGTCCGAGCAATACCCGGACTACCGGGGCTATGCCGGCCGGGTGACCGCCGGCAGCGTCCGCCGCGGTGACGAGGTGGTGGTGTTGCCGGCCGGGCGGCGATCGGTGGTATCGGCCATCGACACCGCCGACGGCACCGTCGAAATCGCATCCGCCGGCGATTCGGTCACCTTGTTGTTGGCCGACGACATCGATCTGTCCCGTGGCGACCTGATCTCCGGCACAGCGGACGCCCCCGATCCCGTCACCGAGTTCTCGGCGACGGTGACCCAGCTGGCGGACAAAGGGTTGCGGCCCGGAATGCGGGCGCTACTGCGCTACGGCACGGCGACCTACCGGGTGATCGTTTCCCAACTGGACCACCTGCTCGACATCGACACACTCGCTGAGCTAGATCCGCCGGACACGTTGTCGCTCAACGACATCGCCCAGGTCACGCTGCGGACCGTCGAACCGGTGCCGGTCGAGGCCTTCCGCGCGGGCGGGGCAGTCGGATCCCTGCTGATCATCGATTCAGCGGACGGCACAACGCTGGCCGCAGGGATGGTCGGCAATCGTCGATCCGCCCTGCATCTCGACACTCCAGTGACCAGTACTTCTTCGGCCATTGCCGACGATCGATGTCGACCCGGAACTGAGCTTCTTCCCCCTGGTAGTGCCTCCGATCCGCGCGAGGCAGCCGTACCGTCCAACAGCTTCCCGACTCCTGGTCCGTAGCGGACCGGTTCGAAAGGTTTTGCCATGATTCGTCTTTCCCGTCACAGACTCATCTGCGCCACGGTGTTGGTCGGCGCGATCGCGCTGACCAGCGCGTGCAGCTCCAGTTCCTCCGGTTCGTCGTCCTCGGGTGCCGCGTCGCCCGCGGCGGCCGTGAGCGGCTACCGCTGGTAGCGGTTCGGCTGCCTCCACTGCGGCCGGCACGCTCCGTCTCGGCTATTTCGCGAACGTCACTCACGCTGCCGCGGTCCTCGGTGTGGCGGACGGTGCCTTCGCCAAGGCGCTGGGTGACACGAAGCTCGAGACGCAGGTTTTCAACGCCGGTCCGGCCGCAATCGAGGCCCTGAACGCCGGCGCGATCGACGCCGCGTTCCTGGGTCCGAGCCCGGCGATCAACTCCTTCGTGAAGTCGCACGGTGATTCGCTGCGCATCGTTGCCGGGGCCACGGAGAATGGCGCGTCGCTGGTCGTGAATCCGAGTATCACCTCGGCCGCTGATCTCAAGGGCAAGTCGATCGCCGATCCGCAGCTGGGCGGAACCCAGGATGTCTCCTTGCGGGAGTACCTGTTCAAGAACGGGCTCAAGGTGCAAGACCAACGGCGGTAGTGACGTCGACGTGGTGAACCAGGACAACTCGCAGACTTTGAACCTGTTCAAGTCCGGGCAGATCGACGGCGCCTGGCTGCCGGAGCCGTGGGCATCGCGTCTGGTGGTCGAGGCCGGAGCCAAGACTCTGGTCGACGAGAAGACGCTGTGGCCGAACCAGGCATTCCCGACCACGATCCTGATCGTCGGCCAAGTCGTACCTGGAGCAGCACCCGGACACGGTGCAGGCGCTTGATCACGGGTGAACTGGCGGCCATCAAGGAGATCGTCGCCGATCCGACCAAGTCCGCCGGCGCGATCAACGATGCGCTCGGCAAGTTGACCGGCAAGAAGCTCTCGGACGCGGTCATCGCGTCGTCGTTCAAGAACATCAAGGTGACCGACGATCCACTGGCCAGCACCTACAACACGTCCAGCCAGCACGCGGTGGACGGCGGTCTGCTCAAGAGTGTCCCGGACCTCAACGGGCATCTTCGACCTGCGCATTCTCAACAAGTTGCTCAAGGCAGCCGGCCAAGACGCCGGTCAGCGCCGCTGGTCTCGGACAGGAGTAGTCGTGACGACCCTTGCTGACGTAGGTACCGATGTCGGCCACCTGGATTTTCACGAGGACGACCCCCGGGTGGTGCCGCTCGCCCCGGAGCCGCAGCCGGAGGTGACCCCGGGTGTCTCGATCGACGGGGTCAGCAAGGTGTTCCGCGGGCCGGGCGGCAACGTCGCGGCGCTGGACAACATCAACCTGTCGGTGGCGCCGGGTGAGTTCGTCTGCCTGCTCGGTGCCTCCGGTTGCGGCAAATCCACGCTGCTGAACCTGATCGCCGGGCTGGACAAGCCCACTGCTCGGCACGGTGCAGACCGCGGGCCGACCGGCGCTGATGTTCCAGGAGGCCGCGCTGTTCCCGTGGCTGACGGCCGGGCGCGAACATCGCCTTGGCGTTGAAGCTGGCCGGGGTACCGCGTGCCGCAACGGGCCGGACGGGTGGACGAGCTGCTCGAACTGGTCCGGCTGGGCGGCACGGCCAAACGGCGTATCCACGAGTTGTCCGGTGGCCAGCGTCAGCGGGTGGCGCTGGCCAGGGCGCTGGCCCAGAACGGCCAGGTGCTGTTGATGGACGAGCCGTTCGCCGCATTGGACGCCATCACCCGCGACGTGCTGCACGACGAGCTGACCCGGGTCTGGAAGCGCACCGGGAACAGCGTGGTGTTCGTGACGCACAACGTCCGCGAGGCGGTCCGACTCGGCCAGCGGGTCGTGCTGCTGTCGTCCCGGCCGGGCCGGGTGGTCGGCGAGTGGCGGGTCGACATCAAGGGCCCGCGCACCATCGAGCACCCCGAGGTGTCCGCACTGGCGGCCGAGATCACCCTGCGGTTGCGGGAGGAGATCGCCAGCCATGCCCACGCTTGATACCAGAGTGGCACCCAGCGTCGATGCGCCCGACTCGGTGAGCCTGACCAAGGCGGCCGAGGCCGACGAGCAGGTCGAGCGCGAGGACACCGCCGCGGTCGGCGCCGGACTGGACGCGCTGGAGCAGCACGACATCAGTCCGGGTTCCGGTGTGGCGGCGGTTCCTGGCCGGGGTTCTACCCGCCGCTCATCGCCTTGCTGGCGCTGCTGGGACTCTGGCAGTACGCGTATTCGCAGCATTGGAAGCCGGACTTCGTGCTGCCGTCGCCGGCCAGCGTGTGGACCACCTTCACCGCGTTCGTGGCCGACGGGACCGCCGGCAGCGTCATCTGGACCAGTGTCAGCCGCGGCCTGCTCGGCTTCGCTGCTGTCGATCGTGTCGGCACTCTGATCGGATTGTTGCTCTTCCGGTTCAGATGGCTGCGCTCGGCGCTTGGTCCGTTGCTCACCGGGCTGCAGTCGCTGCCGTCGGTCTCGTGGGTGCCGATGGCCGTGCTGTGGTTCGGGCTGACCAACAAGGCCATCTACGCGGTGGTCCTGCTGGGCGCGGTGCCGTCGATCGCCAACGGCCTGCTGGCCGGGATGGACCAGGTGCCGCCGTTGCTGACCCGGGTGGGCAAGGTGCTGGGACTCGGCCAGATCGGGTTGATGAAGGATGTGCTGATTCCGGCGTCGTTGCCGGGTTACATCTCCGGGCTGCGACAGGGCTGGGCATTCTCCTGGCGCTCGCTGATGGCCGCCGAGCTGATCGCCACCTCGGACCGGCTCGGTCTCGGTCTCGGTGCGCTGATGAACCAGGGTCGGGACCTCAGCGATGCTCCGACCATGTACTGCGCTCTCATCCTGATCTTCTTCGTCGGGATCGGCATCGAGCTGATCTTCTTCCGGCCGGTGGAGCGGCACGTGCTGGCCGCTCGGGGTCTGACCCCCGGACCGCGGTGAACGAGGGGAATTCGGCCTGTCCACCCCTGGTCGGGTTGGCACACGGCAGTCGTGACCCCCGGGCCGCAGTGGCCATCGACGAACTGATGGTGGCGGTGGCCAGGGCGAGGCCGGGTCTGGTCACGACGTCGGCGTTTCTCGATCTTTCGGAACCTGACCTGACCACTGCGGTCGCCCGGCTCGATGTCGAGCGAGCAGTCGTGGTGCCGCTGCTGTTCGCGCAGGCCTTTCACGCAAGAATTGACGTCCCGGAGGCGGTTGCCACGGCCGCTGGGCATACCGGAACCGAGCTGACCGTCAGCCAGATCCTCGGGCTGGGTCCAGAGGTGCTGGCGGCACTGCAGGATCAGGCGCGTGAGGCCGGTGTCGGCCGGGACCAGGAGATCCTGCTGCTGGCCGTCGGGACCAGCGACCCGGTGGCCAACGCCGCCGTCGACGACCTGGCTCAATTGTGGTCGTCAACCAGGAACGCGCCGGTTCGAGCGGTGTTCGCCACCGCAGAGCCGAAAGCGCTGAGTGCGCTCGACGAGGCGTGGGCGCGGCCGCCGGCGATCGTCTCGCTGTTCCTGGCCCCCGGGCTACTCCTGGACCAAGTGGGTCGCCGGGCGGCAGTGCTCGGGGTGACGGTCACGCGGCCGTTGGGCTTGGCAATGATCCAGGCCGTCCTTGACCGCTACGACGCCGCTCTGCGCGGACCTGATTCGCGGTAGGGCAATCGCTGTGCCCGGTCAGGCTGCGCGTTCGTGGTCGAGCAGCCATTGCTTTGCGGGCAGCCCCCACCGAAAACCACCGAGGGACCCGTCCAGGCGGAGCACCCGGTGGCACGGCACGAAGAGCGCAGCGGCATTCCGGGCGCAGGCCGAAGCGGCGGCCCGGATGGCCGGCGGACGACCCGACAGCTCGGCGAATTCCGAGTAGGTCACCGGCTTCCCGGGCTCCACGGTCCGCAGCACGTCCCAGGCGTGCGTCAGGAATGGCCCGGAGACCTGATGTACCGCAACGTGATCGATGACGGCGAGGTCCCCGTCGTGATAGCGGACGACCGCGTCACTGACACCGTCGATCGCGGGGACCCTGGTGATGCTCTCTGGCCGCAGGGACGGAGAGATCACCTGGAGCAGGTCGCCGATGTCGGCGGTCCATCCGGAGGCCAGTACCGCCGGTACGTCGTCGTCGTTGGTGATGACGGTGAACGGCCCGATGGGCGTGTTGACCGTCGTGGTGAGCGCGGTCGTGGCAGCTGCAGACCCGGAGCGGGTGACGGGTGTGGATGTGGTTGGGGTTCGAGTTGCGGAGCTCATGCCATGCCTTTCAGAGTTGATTCGGTGCTGTCCTGGATGAGTCGTGAGCTGACGACGGGTCGGCCGGCTGCCTGCCAGAGGTGAAGCCCGGCATACGAACGGAACGGACTCCATCGCTGCGCGTGGTCTGCCAGCGCCCGAGCGTCCGCGGGCAGACCGAGAGCGGTCGCGCCCTGGCGAAGGACCAGGTCGCCGGTCATCAGCACGTCCGGATCGCCCAGCACCCGCATACAGACGTACTGCGCCGTCCACGGGCCGATGCCGGGCAGCGCCGTCAAGTCGGCCGATAGCTCATCCGCGCGACGACCAGCGTCCACTACGAGCTCACCGTCCGCGATGGCCCGATTGGCGACGTTGATCGAATCCGCGCGGCGCCGTGGTCCGGGGATCTTCGCCGGATCGAGCTCGGCAAGGTCGTCAGGTGACGGAAACAGATGTGTCAGCAGGGGATCGAACCCCGAACTACTGGCATCGAATCCCAGCGGACGACCGACTGATGCGGTCAATCTGGCCAACGTGGTCCGGGCCGAGGCGACGGAGACCTGCTGACCGAAGATGGCCCGCAGCAGGATCTCCGGCCCGTCAACCGCGCCGGGAAGTCGCAAGCCGGGGGACCGGCGAACCGACCCGGCAAGAAGCGGGTCTGCCGCCAGTTGGTCATCGACACTCACCGGGTCGGCATCTGCGTCCAGCAGGCGCCGGCAGCGGTCGATTGCGGGCACGAGGTCGGACAGATATTCGAGTCGCAGCGTTGCGGTGACGATCGTCGGCTCGCCGACTGCGGGAAATTCCAGGTGCGCGGTGGCTTTTCCGGCCGGTAGGGACAACGTCCTGGCGTAGGTCCGGTCCCGCACGTACTCGACGCCGGCGACCGCCCGTGCACCCAGGAAGTTCAGCAGGGCCTGGCCGGCGAAAGGTGCCCTGACGGCAAGCCGCAGGGTCAAGGTTCCTGGGGCTGCGGCCATCGGCTGGCGATGGCTGCGCAAGCTGGTCGGGTCGGTGGCATAGACCTCGCGGATGGTGTCGTTGAACTGGCGGATGCTGGAAAAGCCTGACGCGAAAGCGATGTCGCCGATCGGCAGGGCGGTCGTGGTGAGTAGTACCCGCGCCGTGTGGGCGCGCCGCGCCCGCGCGAGAGCGAGTGGAGTGGCCCCGACTTCGGCGGCCAGCATGCGTCCGAGGTGGCGCGGCGTATAGCCCAGTCGGTGGGCCAGCCCCGGTACCCCTTCGCGATCTACGACGCCGTCGCCGATCAGGCGCATGGCAGCACCCACGGTGTCGGCCCGCAGATTCCATTCCGGTGAACCGGGCGCAGCGTCCGGCAGGCAACGCCGACAGGCGCGGAAGCCGGCTGCCTGGGCCGCCGCCGAAGTGGGGTAGAAGTCGACGTTGCGGCGCAACGGTGTCCTGGCCGGGCAGGCCGGCCGACAGTAGATCCCCGTCGTCCGGACAGCGGTGAAGAACTGCCCGTCGAAGCGGGCATCACGGGTTTGCACGGCTCGGTAGGCCGCGTCGGTATCTGCTATCACGCCAACGACTCTGCCAGTCGACAGAGGTTTGCGCTGGCGGATTTCGGACAACGCAATGAGCCCTGAGGAATTGGCCGCCGGCCATTCATGTTGGGACGACCTCGGGTGGGTGGGCACGGGAACAGCTGGGCAGGGGAACGGCAGGTGGGAAGGTGGACGACATGACGGATCTACCCGACGCGAACAGCACACCCGCCGCGGCCCCGGCCTCACCGGCGGCCTCAACCTCACCATCGACCAGGTGGGAGCAGCAGGTAGTGGGGGACCGGTGGACGTTCTACGCGGACCGATTCGACAAGATGATCGCCGACGGCGCCGATCTCGAAGGTGAGGCCCGGTTCGTCGACGCCATGGCGGCCAGGGGATCGGCTGTGCTGGACGCCGGTTGCGGAACCGGGCGCATCGCCGCCGGTCTGGCCAGAATGGGCCACCGCGCGATCGGGGTCGACAAGGACACCGGGCTGATCGAGATCGCCATGAATCGCTACCCGGGCGTTCCTTACCTGGCCTGCGACCTGATGTTGCTGACGGCTGGGAAGCTGCAGGATGCCGGTGGACCCAGCGAGTTCGACGTTATCGCGCTGCCCGGCAATGTCATGGTCTATCTCGCCCCGGGGACCGAGCGAGAGGTGCTGGGCAACCTGGCGGGTCTGCTCCGGCCGGCCGGCCGGATCGTGGCCGGGTTCGCGACCGACCGCGACTACACACCGCAGGCCTTCCGCGCGGACGCACAGGCCATCGGGCTGACTGTGGAACACCATTTCGCCACTTGGCAATTAGACCCGGTCACCGAAGCGTCCGACTGGGCGGTCATCGTGCTCCGCCGGCCCGGAGCCGACGCCGACGCAGCGAACGAGACGAAGTGGGGCCCGGCTACCAGCTGGCCCGCGGGTGAGGGGTGAGCGGGCACGACGACGTAACAGGGAGACCCCGGCGCACCTAGACTGACTCATCGTGAGTCTGACCCTCGGCATCGTCGGCCTGCCCAACGTCGGCAAGTCCACCCTGTTCAACGCCCTGACCCGATCCGATGTGCTCGCCGCGAACTATCCGTTCGCGACGATCGAGCCCAACGTCGGCGTCGTCCCGCTGCCCGATCCGCGTCTCGACGAGCTGGCCAAGGTCTTCTCCTCGGTCCGTACCGTCCCGGCCGTGGTTTCCTTCGTCGATATCGCCGGCATCGTGAAGGGCGCCAGTGAGGGTGCCGGGCTGGGTAACAAGTTCCTCGCCACCATCCGTGAGGCCGACGCCATCTGCCAGGTGGTTCGCGTCTTCGACGACGACGACGTCATTCACGTCGACGGGAAGGTCGATCCGCTGGCCGACGTGGAGACGGTCAACACCGAACTGATCCTGGCCGACATGCAGACCATCGAGAAGGCGCTCCCGCGTTTGGAGAAGGAAGCGCGGAACGCCAAGGACCGCAAGCCGATCCTGGAGGCTGCCCAGCAGGCTGCGGCAGTCCTGGACTCCGGCAAGACGCTGTTCTCGGCACGCGGCACGCTCGACCTGCCGGCGCTGCGTGAGCTGACGTTGCTGACCGCGAAGCCCTTCCTCTATGTGTTCAACTCCGACGAGGGGGTGCTGACGAACCCGGACAAACGGGCCGAGCTGGCCGCGGCGGTGGCCCCGGCGGATTCGGTCTTCCTGGACGCCAAGGTCGAATACGAGCTGCTGGAACTCGACGATGAGTCCGCGCTGGAGCTGCTGGAGTCGGTCGGGCAGGACGAGCCCGGGCTGCATGCCCTGGCGCGAGCCGGTTTCCACACCCTCGGTCTGCAGACGTACCTGACCGCGGGGCCCAAGGAGTCGCGGGCCTGGACGGTCAAGCAGGGCGCGACCGCCCCGCAGGCCGCGGGGGTCATCCACTCCGACTTCGAACGTGGCTTCATCAAAGCGGAAGTCGTCTCCTATACGGACCTGATCACGGCCGGTTCGATGGCCGCGGCCAAGGCGGCCGGCCGGGTGCGGATCGAAGGCAAGGACTACGTGATGGCCGACGGCGACGTGGTCGAGTTCCGCTTCAACGTCTAGCCGTCCACGTGACGAGCGACGGATCCGACGACGTGAGTGGTTCGTCGAGCGAATACACCTCGGTTCTTCTCACCCGGAGAAGGAGCAATTCTCGGGTGTGCATCACAACTGATGCACGTATGATGCAGGCATGAGAACCACCGTCGATCTGCCGCCCGCCCTGCATCGGCGAGCACTCGAGTTAGCCGGGCTTCGCGGCCAGTCGTTGTCGGCCACCCTGGCCGAGCTGGCCGCCCGCGGCCTGAGTCAGCTTGATGAGCCCGTCGTCGTCCATACCGACGCGGTCTCCGGCTTTCCCGTCATCAGTATCGGTCGCCGAATCACCTCGTCCGAGGTTGCGGCGGCTTTGGACGAAGACTGATGGTTTACCTTCTCGATGCGAACGTACTGATCGCGCTGACAGTTGCCGAGCACGAGCATCATTTCCGGGTTTCTGCCTGGCTGTCCACCGTGGATCGGGTGGCCGTGTGCCCAGTGGTCGAAGGCTCGCTGGTCCGGTTCCTGGTGCGAGTCGGCGAGTCGGTTGAGGCGGCCCGGGAGGTCCTGCGCTCGCTGCACGACAATCCGCGTTGTGAATTCTGGGCGGACGAACTGTCCTATGCGGACGCTGACCTCAGCCACGTTCGCGGCCATCGTCAGGTGACGGACGCCTATCTCGCTGCCCTGGCGGCGACACGTGACGAGGCGCTCTTGGCCACGCTCGATCAAGGTCTGGCCCGGGATCGGCCGGCACACACTCTGTTGGTGCCGCAGGTGTAACAGCTTTCGATCGCGCATCGCGGTCGAGTTCCGCGTCTGGACCCGCCCTCCGGTCGCCGCGGGCCTACGGAACCGACATTCCGGTCGCTTCCATCCACCCACGGGTCGGACCGGATTTCTCTCCGGAAGGAAATCGTCCGGAATGGGCGCTACGGTGCCGAACATGACACGGATCGGAACGGATTGGCGACTGATCGACGGCGTAGTGACGGCGTGGTTCGACGCGCCTTCGCTGGTCGAAGGCGCTGCCCTGGCCGGGCGAATCGTGGAGCTGTCGGCTGAAATCGCGATCGACCTGCGCGCGACCGGCCTGCGGGTGCGCCTCGATTCGGACGAGCGCGCCGAGGCGGTGTCGACGGCCGCGGGGGATCTCGGGCTGGCCGCGAACCCTGCCGAGCTACAGCAGGTGAGCGTCGTGTTCGAGTCCGTCAACCCATCGGTGGTGAAGCAGTTCTGGCAGGGAGTGCTCGACTACGTGCCGGGCGACGACGGTGGTTTGGTGGACCCGTTGCGGCGCGATCTCGCGATACGGATACGGGAGTCGACCGAGCCCCGGCCGTTGCGAAACCGCATCCACCTCGATGTGGTGCGGCCGGCCGCGGCGGTCGAGCAAGCGGGTCTTGGTGACGGATCGGGACCGTACGGGGTCTGCCACGCCGACCCGGACGGCAACGAGGTCGACCTGGTACCGGGTGATGCTCTCGGGGAACGAATGGGGACCGCCGACTGGCAGGCGGTGTTCAGTGCGATGGCGTGCTACCGCACCACCTCCCCGACGCAACAGCGTGACCTGGCCGTCGCAGCAGCGGCGCTGGCGGACGACAAGGGCTTCCCGCTGCTCATCGATCTACGCCCCGGGCTCGTGATCATCGACAGCGGCAAGGACCAGTGGGAAGACGACGCCCACGGCCTCGAGCTCGACTTCACCGACCTCGCCGAAAACCTCCAGACCGCGGCCCGAGAACTCGGGGCCAGCGCGGATCCGGGACTGCCGCGCTTCGCCCAGCTCTTCCTCGACGCCGCCGACGTCGCCGCGGTCCGGGCGTTCTGGGTCGCCGCACTCGGATACACCCAGGATCGGCGGGCCGGAGTCACCGACATCAACGATCCGCTGCGGCTGAACCCGGTGCTGGTGTTCCAAGAGCTCGCCGCGTCGGAGACGGCGCGACGCGAGCAGCGCAACCGCATCCACGTCGAGCTCGCCGTGCCGTCGGACTTCGCGCAAGCGCGTCTCGCTACGACCGTCGCATCCGGTGGCCGACTGCTTGACGAGTCGCAGGATCGCTGGCTGGTCGCCGACCCCGAAGGCAACGAGCTCGTGATCGTCAGTGAAAATGCGTAGATCTTCTCGATCGCCTCGGGTCGGAGACTGCCGACCCGAACATCCGGCGGTGGCGGACTTTCCCTAGAAGATCTCGAATCGGAAGGGACCGATGTCGAGGTCCTCGTCAGCGCCGAGCTCGAGCAGGTCGGTGGACCCGTCCCGTACCGCCGTGGCGAGCTCGTCGGCGGTGAACCGACCGTTCGCCGGCACCCCGACGAGCACCTGAAGTTTATCCGGACGCCCCGGCTGGACGAGATGTGCTACGCCCCAGCGGAAACCATCGTCCACCTCGGTGGGAAATACGGGCTCCAGGCTGATTCCGCTTCGCGTCAGCAGCTTGCTGGCCTCTCGGGTGATCGAGTCGATGCTTGGCATTCCTGGTCCTCTCGGCGCCCACTCGACGGGAACTCCTGCGCGCGAATCAGTATGACCGAACACCGCGCGCGCGGCGCCGACACCCGTCGACCGGAAGACGAGCCCGGTCGAGCCCGGTCAAACGGTCCAGCGGGCCCAGACCGCATCCGGTTTGCGGAAGACGAGCCCGACCGCCCCGGTGCTTCGTGCCGGGTCGTCGCGCAGGTCGGGCAGGGACAGGAGACCTACTGCCGCACATCTGGTCTGCAATCGGGCGAGGTGGAGTCCGATACACGTGTGCGGTCCTTGCGCGAAGGCGAGTTGCTTGCGCAGATTGGGCCGTTGCACATCGAAGCGGTCGGGATCGGTAAAAACGTCGGGATCCCGATTTGCTCCGGCCAATGAGACCACCACCAGGTCACCCCGGCGAATGTCCACGCCCCCCACTGAGATATCCGCTGTGGCATAGCGATCCACCACGGCAGCAGCCGGCTCGAGGCGGAGCGACTCCTCGATGGCCGCGTCGACCAGCGTCGCATCCGAGTGCAGAGCGCCGATCAACGAAGGGTCGCGCAGCAGCTCACGGAAGAGATTGGCCATCATGCCTTCGGTCGTCTCGATCCCGCCGAACAACAGTACGGCGGTATTCGAAAGCACCTCCGTCATCGTGAGAGCGTCTGCACCGGAGGCGATTTCGCCCAGAAACGTGTCGGCACCCCCGACTGTGATCTGCTGGCGGATGGCTGCGGCCAACAACGAGTAGGCACTGTCGCCGGACGCCGGCGGGTCCCCGCCGGCGGTGATCTCGGCCACCGCGGCGACAATGTCGCCGTACCAGGCCAGCAGCCTGTCGATCGGAATGTGTTGCAGTCCAAGAGCCAACTGCATGCAGGCAGTGGCCAACGGGGCGGCGAGCCCGGTCCGTAACTCGGCCTCGCCCGCCGGTGCGATCTCTGCGACCAGCCGTGCGGATTCGGCCTCCACGAATTCGGCGAAGTACGCCCTGGACGCACGCGGGGTGAACGGCGCAACAAACGGCTGGCGATGGCGGGCGTGATTCTCACCGTCGGTCGAGAGCATGCTGGGCCCGACGACCCGACTGGTGGAGAACCGCGGATCGTCCACGGTGAAAGTGTCCGCGTCCCTCATCACCGAGACCGCCAGCGCGTGACCGACCACGACCCATCCGCCGAGCGACTCGACCCAGCCGATCGGCCCCTGGCTGCGGATCTGGGCGAGGTAGGGGTGGGGGTCGGCCGTGAGCTGATCGATGCGGGGCGAGGTCACAGGCCGAAGATCGCGTCGAGAAGGATCTGCCTGGCGGGGTGGGCGGGCGGGAGCATGCCGGTCAACGTCAGATCTCCGGATCGGTAGGGGCGTCGTGGTCTCGTCAATGATGCGCGGACCCGCCGGCGTCGGCGTCGTTGCCTGACGGCCCGCTCGGGCGAGCCCGTCCACGTAGCATCAGCCAGGCATCGATCCGCCAGAAAGGGTTTCCCTCGCTCGTGTTTGTTCAAGCGCTCCGGCGGTTCGTCGCTTCGGCGTGGGCACCGTGGGCCCTGTTGACACTGAGCGTCCTGGCCCATGTGGTGATCACCGAACTCGGGCCCGAGCCCTTCAACATGATCGACTTGCGCGTCTACATCGACGGTGCCGGACATTTGACCGACGGAACGCTCTACGACTTCTCGTCGGGCGAGTCGGCCCTGCCCTTCACGTACCCGCCCTTCTCCGCGCTGATCTTCAAGCCGCTCTACTGGCTGCCGTGGACGGTCACCAGGGTGATCTGGCAGGCAGCTTCGGTCGCGGCGCTGGGCGCGATCATCTACCTGACCTTGCGTCTGATGGGACGCACCGGACCCCGAGCGCAGACGCCGCTGGCTTCGGTGCCTGGCGTCGTCGTCACCGGGACCGCCCTGGCCATGTGGTTGGAGCCGGTCCGGACCAATTTCAACTACGGGCAGATCAACCTGTTCCTGGCGGTACTCGTGCTCTACGGCGCAGTGTCCACCAGGGACTGGGTCGCCGGGGCCGGAGTCGGACTGGCCGCCGGCATCAAGCTGGTTCCGGCCATTACCGGCCTGTACTACCTGTTGCAGCGGCGGTTCCGGGCGCTCGCGTGGTCGCTGGTCTTCTTCGTGGCCACGATTGTGGTGATGTTGGCGATCATCCCGCGTGAGACGCGGCGGTACTTCACCGAGCTCATCTTCGACCCGAGCCGCACCGGTCCGGTGTACTCGGCGATCAACCAGTCGTGGCGGGGGGCGCTCTCGCGGCTGGCCGGGCACGACGTGAGCACCTCCTGGCTCGTCGTCTGTCTGCTGAGCCTGGCGCTGGGTGTGTGGGTGACGTCGTCGGCCCTGCGGGCCGGCGACCGAGCGGCTGCGCTACTCACCACTGAGTTCACCGGACTGCTGATTTCGCCGATTTCCTGGTCGCACCATTGGATCTGGGCGCTTCCGCTGCTGATCTGGGGTTTGTTCGGGCCGCGTCGCCACGAGCGAGCAGTCCGAGTGCTGGTGATGTGTTGGCTGGTGGCCGCCTACAGCTTTCTGGTCAGCATTCTGGTCGCTGTCCAGGGCGACGACCCGGTGTTGTCCCGACCCGGATGGGAGTCCTGGCTCGGCACCGTCTACGTGGTGCTGGGCGTTTCGACCTTGGTGGTGGTGCTGGTCGTCAGCAGGCGGTCGGTCGTTGCAGCCGCGGCGGTCGAGGCGTCCGGATGATCGGCCCGCCGCCCGTCCCGATCCGCTGTGCCGTCCTGATCGACGCAGCGCAGAGCGCCGTTGGCCGGGTCTTCGGTCGAACCGAAGTCTGGATCCGGGCAGCGACCGCCGTCGGCGCCCGGCTGGAGATTGCCGGTGATCCCGCGACGATGCATGACGGTGCATTGGTCCGCTTCCGGTCAGCGGCGTGGCGCCCGCCGACACTGCTGCGGGTCGCCGAAGTGTCGGGACTACCTGTACTCGAATCGGTCAGCGGAGCCGGTCGCGGCCTAGTTCGCATTCGGGTGATCCTTGCGCAAACGGCCGCAGGAACCCTGGCCACCGTCGAATTCTTCGTCGCTCCGGCCATCCCTTTGTTAAATCTTGGGCTCCGTCGTGCACTGATCGGATACGGCGAGATGTTGCTGGGCATCGCGAGCCTGGCGGTACGCGAGCCGGTCCGGGTGGTGGCCGGTGCGCTGGTCGACAACGGGAAAGTTCTGCTGGCCCGGCGCAAATCGTGCGTCGCCGGGACGGGGCACTGGGAGCTGCCCGGCGGGAAGGTCGAGCCGGGGGAGACTGACGAACAGGCCTTGCGGCGTGAACTCTTCGAGGAGCTATCCGTGCGTACCAAGGTGTTTCACCGGGTCGGGCCGACCGTTGCGGTCGGCGCGGGGATTGAACTGCTCTGCTACCGAGCAGAAATCACGTCGGTCGAACCGATCGTTCTGCTCGACCACGACAGTTACCAGTGGGTAGGCCCGGACGAGTTGGAAGCAGTCGACCTACTCGAACCCGACCGGCAGCTGGTCGAATCGTTGCGCACTATGCTTCAAAACCTGTCCTGATGTCGCGATTCGACCGTCAATTCTCCCTCTTGTGCTTTCCGTCATCCAATTGACATATTTGGCGTGGCAGGATGCCACGAACGCGCAATCTCCTCCCTCGCTCCGAGGGAGGGAGCCCCTCTGCATCCTCTAGGGAGAAACGTGGCATCGACTCAAACCCGCACCACGCGAGCAATGCTGTTGGCCGTTGTCGCCGCCAGCGCGCTCGTCGTGAGTGCCTGTGGATCCAGCTCCAGCAGTACCCCGGCCAGCTCGGCGTCCTCTTCGGCGGCGGCTTCGGCCCCCGCCTCGGCGGCCATGACGAGCGCGATGGCATCCGGCTCCGCCCCGGCGTCGGCGGCCGGGTCGTCCGGGCCGACGAGCGCAGCCTTCGTCGCCCCGAGCACCGCTGCCCCGACCACCTTGACGCCGGAGATGATCTCGGCCGCCAAGGCCACGCTCACCGATGGGTCTGCGCTGACCGTCTGCACGTCGTTGCCGTATCCGCCGTTCGAGGTCGACGACGGCACCGGCAAGATCGTCGGATTCGACGTCGACTTCATGGACTGGATGGCCAAGGACCTCGGGGTCAGCACCAAGATCTCGGTTCAGCAGTTCACCGCCATCAAGTCGGGCCAGGCGACGAAGTCGAAGAAGTGCGACATCTCCGCGGCGGCCATGACGATCACCCCTGAGCGCCTTAAGGCCATCACGTTCTCCAACCCGTACTACGACGCCTCGCAGGCGCTGATGGTGCTGAGCTCCAGCCCCGTCAAGGGCCTGGCCGATCTCAAGGGTAAGAAGCTGGGCGCTCAGACCGGTACCACCGGCCTGATCTACGCGCAGAAGTACGCCGACCAGTACGGCTACACGGTGCAGGAATACCAGCAGATCTCCGACGAGGAGCAGGCGCTGCAGTCCGGGCAAGATCGATGCGGCCATCCACGACCAGCCGGCGCTGAACGAGTACAGCAAGCAGCAGGCCGGAAAGGTCAAGATCGTCGACAACTTCAACACCGGTGAGGAATACGGCTTCGGAGTTGCTCTCGGCAACACCGCACTACAGGCAGTTGCGAACTACGCCATCGCTCAGTCGAAGGCCGACGGCACCTACCTGACCAGCTACAAGAAGTGGATCGGCGGAACACCGCCGACGAAGTAGGCAGCGTCCCGAACGGGGCCCGAGCGAGTGATCGCCCGGGCCCCGTCCGATCTGGGTCCACAGCATCCGACCTCGGAACAGGAGATGGCCAGTGACAGCACCCGCGGAAGCACCCGCCCCTGCCCCCGCGCCCGCAAGGGCGAGCAGCGGCATGACCAAGAAGCAACGCACCATGCTGATACGCACCGTCCAGTACGCGGCAATCGTGATCATCGTCGTGGTGCTGGCCATTGTCGGGAACTGGGAAGACTTCCGAGTTCAGTTCCTGGACTTCCACATCATGGGTCAGATCCTGCCGCGGATGATCAAGACCGGTTTGGTCAACACCCTCATCTACACGGTGCTCGCGTTCATCTTCGGCCTCGTGGTCGGGCTGATCATTGCGCTGATGCGGCTGTCGCAGGTTCGGTTGTACCGCTGGATCGCAACCATCTACGTCGAGTTGCTCCGCGGCCTCCCGACGCTGCTTGTGCTGTATCTGCTGGCCTACGCCATTCCGACGATCTTCGGCAGCAGCAACAAGTTCTTCGGCAACTTCTACGTGCTGGTCACGCTCGGGCTCGGATCCGTTGCTGCCGCCTACATGTCGGAGACCATCCGGGCCGGTGTGCAGGCCGTTCCCAAGGGTCAGATGGAAGCCGCTCGCACCCTGGGCATGCCCCCGGGGCGCGCAATGTTCTCGATCATCCTGCCGCAGGCCTTTCGCATCATCATCCCGCCACTGACCAACGAGGTCATTCTGCTGGTCAAGGACTCCTCGCTCGTCTACGCCCTCGGATTCACCTCGGTGCAATACGAGTTGACCTTCCTGGGCCAGACCGCAGCGAGCGGTGGTATCACTGGTATCAATGCCAACTCGTCACCGTTGGTGCTGGCCGGACTGGCGTATCTCGTGATCACCCTGCCGTTGTCGCAGGCGGTTCGTGCCCTGGAACGCAAGCAAGCGAAGAGGCGATGAGCGATGACTCAAACAGTCACTGGTTTCCCGGGTGAGGGTGCCATCTCCATCAAGGGGCTGGTCAAGAAGTTCGGCGACGTCGAAGTCCTGAAGAACATCGACGTCGAGATCAAGAAGGGCGAAGTGGTCTGCGTCATCGGGCCGTCGGGCTCGGGCAAAACCACGATGCTGCGTTGCGTCAACCTGCTCGAGCAGCCGACCGCAGGCAAGATCATCGTCAACGGCTTCGACGTCACCGACAGCGAATGCGACATCGACGCGATGCGCAAGAGCATCGGCATGGTCTTCCAGCAGTTCAACCTGTTCCCACACCTCACGGTGCTGCAGAATTTGACCATTGCCCAGGTCAAGGTGCTCAAGCGCTCGAAGAGCGAGGCCGAGACCGTGGCTCGGCAGAACCTGGAGCGGGTTGGGATGGCGCACAAAGAAGGCGCCTACCCACCACAGCTCTCCGGCGGCCAGCAGCAGCGCATCGCCATCGCCAGGTCGCTGTCGATGAACCCGGCACTCATGCTCTTCGACGAGCCCACGTCGGCGCTCGACCCCGAACTGGTCGGCGAGGTGCTCGCCGTGATGAAGGGCTTGGCCAAGGAGGGGATGACGATGATGGTCGTCACCCACGAGATGGCCTTCGCCCGGGATGTGGCCGACCGGGTCGTCTTCATGGATGGCGGTTATGTCGTCGAAGAGGGCACGCCGGAGGAAGTCATCGGCAACCCGCAGCACGAGCGCACGAAGTCCTTCATGTTCCGAGTGCTGAACCCGACTCAGGTCGAAGAGGGCGACGAATACACCGCGCCGCCGGCCGAGCCGGAGCTGCCGCCCGAGCTGACGTTGGCTCTGGACACGAACTTCAACCGGGGCCAGGGCGCCTGACTCGCGCCACTCGTCCTGTCCGGCCTGCGCCAGTCGGCCTGCGCCACTCGACCGGTATGACCCCAGAGCCCCTGTAGCACCGTCAACGGTGCTACAGGGGCTCTGGGCGTACTACGGGTGCTCTCCGGTGCTACGGGGCTACGGGCTACCGGCTACGGGTCGGCGTGGGCTCAGAAGCCGGGAAAGATCTGGCGCAGCTGGTCGAGCGTGAGCGGACCGGTGACGGAGACGTCCGGCGGGGTGTGGTCGACGCCGAGTCGACCGGTGGCCAGGCGGAGCCAGCTTTCGGCCGGCAGGCTCAGGTCTGCGTCCGGATCGGCCGGGACCTCGGTGATCGCCACCTTGTCGGTGATCGCCAGGCCGAAGTCGCGGGCCGGCGCCGTGGTGTGCACGGCCACCGTCAGCTGTCGGCCGTCCAGCACCTGGCCGGGCTTGCCGATCCAACCGATCAGAAACGGGATGACGTTCATCGTTGGCTCGGCAGCGTCGGCCGCGACCGTTGCCGATGGATCGCCGGCGACCGCGACATCCCAGGAGTGCAAGGCGAACTCGTTCAGGCGGAAGCTCGCGGCGGTGGCCACATCCACCGGGGCGGGCAGAAACCCGAGATCGATCTCGCCGTTGTTCCTCACTTCATCGTCGAGGTTCTCGTAGGCCCGCACGAGTTTTTCGTTCGCGATCATGAAGCTGTGGGCCTGATCCTGGGCGGACATCGCATCCCAGCGGTCCCAGATGCTCCGATTGAAGCCCTCTGCAGGCTTTTCGGCCTGGCCGAGACCCGACTTCAGCGACGCCAAGCCGATCTCGGCCCCGCTGCCCAGGTGACTCAGTACCTGCGCGATGGTCCACTCGGATGCCCCGGACGGGCCTTCGAGCGCTTCGCCGGGGAGGGCGTGCACGAGCGCCACGAGGTTGTCGTGGCCGGTTCGCAAGGCGGCGATGGGCTGGTCTGCAGTGCTGGGCATGATTGATCCTTCGGTGTTGGCGGTATCAGACTCCTGCTGATCTTGCCCTGCCCTTTGGTCGGCCCGTCCGGCCCGTGCCCAGGCTCACCGGACCGTTCTAGTCGTCTCTAGTCGTCGCGCGAGTCCTTGACCCGGGCGACCAGCTGGGTCGGGCTGATGAACCGTAGCGCGATCACCAGGATGATCATCATGGTGACCGTGTAGACCACCGACATGGCCGAGATGAGCTGACGTGGCTCACCGCCGCCGGCGGCCGTCATGGCGCGGTAGATGGTGACCACGAGCGTGTCCGAACTCGGCCCGGACACCAGGAAGGTCAGATCGAACATGCCGACGGTCCGCACCAGCACCAGGATCGAGGCTGCCAGGATTCCGGGGATCAGCAGCGGGAAGAGGATCTTGCTGAAGACCTTGCGCAGATTGGCTCCGGACATCCGGGCCGCGTTCTCGATCGTCGGATTGATCTGCTCGATGAACGGCGTCATCGTCAGGATCACGAACGGGATGGACGGGACCAGGTTCACCAGGATGACCGCGGTCAGCGTCTGCCCGAGCCCGAGGTTGTACATCACCGTGGCCAACGGGATGCCATAGGTGATCGGCGGCATCAGCACCGGCAGCAGGAACAACAGCGTCACGATCCGCTTGAACGGGAACTTGCGGCGGGCGAGCAGATAGGCCGCGGGCACGCCGACCAGCACGGACACCACGATCACCGCCACCGCGACCAGGAGCGTAACCCCGATGACCCGGGTCAGCCCGAAGGTCTCCCAGGCGTCGGCATACCACTGGCCGGTGAAGCTCAGCGGCAGCCAGGTCTGGAACCACTCCTGCCCGAACGAGTCGACCACGACGCTGGCCAGAATGCCGATCAGGAAGATGAAGAACGCCGCGGTGCCGGCCCAGACGAACCAGGTGCCGGGCGAGGCGGCGAGCGAGTGCTCGCCGGGCAGTCGGCTACCGGACCCTGTTGCACGTGGTTTCGGCGGCACGTCCAGCTCTGACGGCCCCGCCGCAACAGTCTGTGTTGCCATCAGCCCTTGCCTCCTGTCGAGCCCTTGTACATGAACGATCTCCAGAGCAGGACGATGCCGATCACGATGAGTTCGACGACGCCCATCATGATGGCGATGGTCGAGGCCATCGAGTAGTCGGTCTGCTCACCGAAGGCCCGGTAGGCCATCAGTGCCATCACCCGAGTCGAGCCCATCGGGTCACCGACGAGGTTGGCCGACGGGAACACGCTGAAGGCCAGCACGAAGGTGAGGATGAACGTCGTCGCCAGCCCAGGTGCGAGAAGAGGCAGGACGATCCGGCGGAAGCGCTGCCGCCCGTTGGCCCCCATCGTCTTGGCCGCCGCTTCGAGCGACGGGATCGATCCCCGACAGGTAGGACGAGATCAACAGGAAGGCGAAAGGGAAACCCGAGATGACCAGCGAGAAGAACACCCCGATGTAGTTGTTCACCAGCGGAAGCGGTTCGTCGACGACGCCGATCTGAACCAGGAACCGGTTGAGCCAACCCTGGTGACCGGCGAAGATCAGCAACCCCTGAGCCGTCAGTACTGTGCCGAGCGTGATGGGCAGCACCAGCAGCGTGGTCAGCAGTTTCTTGCCGCGGAACCGGCGCCGCAACTTGAAGGCCACCGGTACCGCCGCGACGACGTTGAACAATGCGGCCGGTAGTGCGAGCCGCATCGTGATCCATACCGAGCCGAAGATGAATGGGTCCTTGAAAAAGCCGATGTAGTTCGCGAAAACCCCGCCGCCCCACTGCGCCCGGATGGCCGACGTCGGCTGAAGGGTGAGCCCGATGCCGTAGGAGAACGGATAGACGAACAGTGCAATGGCCAGAATCAGTGCAGGCACCAACATCAACAGTGAGGTGTCGACACCCCGCTCCGCCAGCCGATGTCGCAGGCTTGCGGTGGAGCGCGTCGGAGTGGGTGTTTCCATCAGCTGCGAGGTCATCCGCGAACCTCGGCCAACTCGATCTCCTCGACGGAGCGCGGCGCCGACATGGTGAGGTCGAGCGGGTAGACGAGCACACGCGCCGGGTCTGCTGTGAGTTCGACTGTGCTCCCGACGGCCGGTGCAATGTCCGAACGGACGTGCAGGGCGTGCCCACCGGCGGTCGTGACCTCCACCGCGAACTCCCGGCCGTGGTATTCCACCACCGACACCGTGGCCGTGGTGGTGTTGCCGCCACGGATCGGGGCCGATGGCGAGACCACGGTCAGGTCTTCCGGACGGATGGCCACGCGCACGTTCGCGCCCGCGCTCACCGGGCTCACGGCCGTGCCGCGCAAGGAGAATCCCTGGTCGGCGACCGTGACCTCGGTGTTGCCGGCCGGACCGTTGGCTGCCGTGACGACATCGAGGTCGACCAGGTTCCGGTAGCCCATGAAGTCAGCGACGTGCCAGTTCGACGGGTGGTTGTGCAACTCCGCGGGCGTGCCGATCTGCTGGACCCGGCCCTCCCGCAGCACGACCAGGCGGTCGGCCATCGACAGTGCCTCTTCCTGGTCGTGCGTGACGTAGATGGTCGTCAGGCCGAGCGACTGGTGCAGACGCCGGATCTCCGTCCGCATCTCGAGGCGCAGCTTGGCGTCCAGGTTCGACAGCGGCTCATCCATCAGCACCAGGCGTGGCTCCATGACGACCGCCCGGGCGATCGCCACCCGCTGCTGTTGCCCACCGGAGAGCTGCCCGGGCAGTTTGCCCATGTGCTGCTCCAGTTTGACCAGGGCGATCGCTTCGTCGACGCGCTGCTTCATCTCGGCCTTCGGAACGTTGCGCATCTGCAGGCCGAAGGCGATGTTCTTCCGCACGGAAAGGTGTGGGAACAGGGCGTAGTTCTGGAAAACCATGCCGAAATCGCGGTTCTCCGCGGCAATCGTGTCCACCCTGACGTCGTCGACGAGAATCTGACCGTGGGTCAGTGGGAGCAGGCCGGCGAGGCAGTTCAACGCGGTGGACTTGCCGCAGCCCGACGGGCCGAGCAAGGCGATGAACTCGCCCGCCCGGACCGTCAGGTTGAGGTCCACCAGCGCGTCGACTCCGCCGAAGCGCCGGCCGACCCCGCGAAGTTCCAGTGAGTCGAACTTGCTGGCAGTGATGGACATGATCAGCTCGCCGCCTTGTACTTTCCGGAGCCGATCTCGCGGTCCCAGATGTCGAATGCCTTGACCAGCAGGGCCGGCGGGAGCGGGGTGGCCTTCGGCATCTTCTCGATCAGGTCGTCGTACCAGGAGCGCCCGTATTCCTTGATGACGGCCTGGCTCGAGGCCGGCGCCTTGTCCAGGGTCGCGCCCTTGACTGCCGGCCCCGGATAGAAGTAACCGGTGTCGTAGGCCATCGCGTTGACGTCCGGTGTGAGCATGTACTGCAACAGGTTCAGGATGGCCGACACCTTGTCCGGGGTCTGTCCCTTGGGGATGACGGCGTACTGCGCGTCCGTGACCCAGGTGAACTTGTCGAAGGGCGCCGCTTCGATCGTCTTCGGCTCGGTGCCGATGGCGCGCGGGTTGATGTCCCATCCGGTGGTCGTCGGGATCATGGCCCAGGTCCCGTCGGCCATGTTCGAGATGACCTGCTTGGTGCCGGTCGGATAGCTGGTGATGGTGGACCCGAGATCCTTCAGGTAGGCCCAGGTCTTGGCCCAGCCGTTGACCGGATCGCTCGGATCCTTGTCACCCAGCATGTACGGCAGTCCCATCAGGAACGTGCGGCCCGGGCCGGAGTTGGCCGGGCGCGCATATCCGAATTTCCCCGGATTCGCCTTTGCCCAGGCGAGCAGCTCAGCCGGAGTCTTCGGAACGTCCTTGACGACCGCCGGGTCGTACTGGATCAATGGGCCGGACGGGTAGTAGACCGTCTCGACGCCGTAGCCGCTGGCCAGCGCCTGCATCTTGACTGCAGGTTCGATGTAGTTGGCCATGTTGGACAGCTGCGTCGGATAGTCCTTCGCGACCGGGATCCACAGGTTCTGGCCGATGCCCGCGGACAACCCATCGGTGCCTGTCATCACCAGATCGACGGCAAGCTTCCCGCTGTCGACCTGGGGCTTGATGGTGCCGACCAGATCCGGTGCTCCGGCGCTTTGCCACTTCACCGACTTGATGATGTCGGGATGGGCCTTGATGAAGGCGTCGATCATCGGCTCGGTGAGCTTCTGGTTGCCCGCCACGTCGAGGATGTTCAGCGATACCGGAGCCGATGGTTTCGCCGGTATCGAGCCGGTGGCGGAGCTTGCGGAGCCCGCGGCCGAGCTCCCGGTAGCGGCAGGTGCCGAGGTGGTCGACGACCCGCTGCTCGGGGCGGAGCAGGAGCCGAGCGCGAGAGCGATCACCGCTGTTACGGCGCCTAGGTAAAGACGGGTACTGCTTTTCATGGACAGCCTTCTCTCTCTGGTGGGTCCGGGCGGCTGCGCCCGGCGATGCTGGCCTTTGGCTACGTGCACGAGGACGGAAACGGCCCGAAGGTCGTGAGTCCGAGGTTGTGATTGGACCGGGCCGGTTCTGAGCGGCGAATCAGGCAGTGCCGCGCAAGGTGTCGGCCCGATGGGGACCGGTGGATTCACGCACGACGAGCTGGAAGGACAGGTCGTGGTGGTGGTCAACGGCGTGGTCCGGATCACGCAGGAGTTGGACCAGGACGTCCACTCCGGCCCGTCCGCAATTGACCAACGGGATCCCGACACTGGTCAGGGCGGGAGAGGTCAGTGCGGACATGGGGATGTTGTCCACGCCGACCACCGAGATCTCGTTGGGCACGCCCACCCCCCGGTGGTGCAGGCGATCGAGCAAGCCCGAGAGCCACCAGGTCGTTGAAGGCCAGGACGGCGGTCGCCCCGGAGGCGATGAGCAGGTCCGCGGCGGCGATGCCCCCGGAGACGTACGGCTGGAAGGACCCGAGGTCGATCAGTTCGGTATCGACATGCTCGGCGACGATTGATCGGGCAGCGGCCAGTCGGGCCTTGGTCGACCAGGACGCCGCCGGACCGCCGACGTAGGCGATCTTCCGGTGGCCCAGTGCGCGCAGGTGATCCAACGCCAGCCGGACTCCGCCGAGGTTGTCGATGAGCACGCCCGGCACCGTGCCGCACTGCCGGTTGAACAGCACGATCGTGGACTCGAGCGCCAGTTCTTCGATGACCGCGTCCGGCGACCGCGGCGAGCACATGATGATGCCGTCGACCTGACGTTCCATGTCTCGCACCAGGTTCGCCTCCATCGACGGATCCTCGTTCGAGTCCGCGATCACGACCGCGTAGCCGGCGGTCCGTGCCCGGTCCTGGACGCCTTTGGTCACCGACGAGAAGAACGGATTCTCGATGTCCGGGACGATCAAGCCAATCGCTCCGATGCGTCCGGTGATCAGTCCCCGTGCAGTCAGATTCGGCCGGTAGCCCATGCCTCGCGCGGTGTCCAGCACCTTGGTCAGGGTCTCGGGTGCCACATCGTCCGGGCGGGTCAACGCCCTGGACACGGTGGAGACCGACACGCCGGCCACCCGCGCAACATCCCGCGCACTCACACTCATGAGCTCACCTCCGTCGGTGTGGTTCACGCCACTGCGATGTGACGCCGGGACAGTATGCAAACGTGTGCAGCAAAACGTCAAGTCCTCCTGGAAAATGATTCAGACCAATGCTCAATCGTGATCACCGTCCTCGTATATTCGCAGTTGAAGACCGATTTAGCTCACATTGGTCACTCGGGTGCTAGCCTCTGAATCGGTTGCAGCCAGAACTCATTCGTTGCAACGCAGCTGCTGTTTCGATGAGGAGACGCAAATGTCGGGCGATCGGCACGAAGAACACGGGGCACGGTTGACCCGGGTGGATTCATGACCAGGATCGAGACCGCAGAGGTCGTGGTGACCAGTCCGGGGCGCAATTTCGTGACCCTGCGACTGGTGACCAGTGACGGAGTCGTCGGGCTCGGGGACGCCACGCTCAACGGCCGTGAGCTCGCCGTGGTCGCCTACCTGCGCGACCACGTTGCGCCGCTACTGATCGGCCGCGACCCGCACGCGATCGAGGACACCTGGCAGTACCTCTACCGAGGGGCTTACTGGCGCCGGGGGCCGGTCACCATGGCCTCGATTGCAGCCGTGGACATGGCGCTCTGGGACGTCAAGGCCAAGGTTGCCGGACTCCCGCTGTATCAGTTGCTCGGCGGCCGGAGCCGACGTGGGGCGCTCGCCTACGGCCACGCCTCCGGCAGCACCTTCGAAGCGCTGGCGACATCGATCCGCAATCATCTGGACGACGGCTTCCGAGCAATCCGCGTGCAGACCGGGGTACCCGGTCTGGAGAAGGTCTACGGCGTGGGCAGCGACCAGGTCGCGGGCCAGCCCTACGACTACGAGCCGGCTGGGAGGGCCGCCGCACCGGCGACCGAGACCTGGGACACCGCAGCGTATCTGCGACACATACCGGGCGTTTTCGAGGCGGTGCGAGCCGAGTTCGGACCGGAACTGCCGCTACTGCATGACGCCCATCACCGGCTGACTCCCAACGAGGCGGCGCAACTCGGCCGCTCGCTCGAGCCGTACCGACTCTTCTGGCTGGAGGACTGCACGCCGGGTGAGAACCAGGAGGCGCTGCGCCGGGTACGGGCGCAGACCACCACTCCGCTGGCGATCGGTGAGGTCTTCACGAGCGTCAACGACTACCAGGTCCTGATCACCGAGCAGCTGATCGACTACGTTCGTTCCTCGGTGACGCACGCCGGCGGAATCACCGCGGTGCGCAAGCTGATGGATTTCGCCGCTATCTACCAGATCCGGTCGGGATTCCACGGGCCGACCGATGTCTCGCCGGTCGGGATGGCTGCCGCGCTGCACCTCGACGTGGCGATCCATAATTTCGGTATCCAGGAGTACATGCCGCACAGTGCGCAGACACTCGAGGTGTTCCGGACCGGTTACACCTTTCTGGACGGGCTCCTCGACCCGGGGGAGACGCCTGGTCTTGGCGTCGACCTCGACCTCGAGCTTGCCCGGACCTTCCCGTACACGCCCGCGTACCTGCCGGTGAACCGGTTGCGCGACGGCACGATCCACGATTGGTGAGGTATGCGATGACGAACGAAACCAGACCGGTTCACCCCGATTCAGCCCCGGTCCGTCCCGTGACCGAGGTCGCGCTGTTGCTGCGACCTGACGATGACGTCGCGATCGCGACAGCCGACCTGGGCGCTGGTACCCGGCTGCGCTCACCAGACGGGGAGTTCGTACTGGGCCACGACATTCCGCGCAGCCACAAGCTCGCCCTACGAGACATCGCGGCGGGGGCGACGGTCCACAAGTACGGGCAGTCGATCGGCCGCGCGACGGCGAACATCGCGGCGGGGGACCACGTCCACTCGCAGAACCTCGGCATGGATGGGACTGCGCGGGCCTACGAATTCGGAACCGCGCGGACGGTGCTACCCGCTCCGGTCGGCCCGACCCGGTCTTTCCAGGGCTACCACCGCGCGAACGGGCGCGTCGGTACCCGGAACTACGTCGCGGTGTTGACATCGGTCAATTGCTCGGCGTCGTCGGCCAAGATGATCGCCGACCAGTTCCGCGGCCCGGTTCTCGACGCTTACCCGAATGTCGACGGCGTGATCGCGCTGACCCACCAGAGCGGTTGCGGGCTGGTGACCGGAAGTGAAGGGGCGAACACACTGGTCAGGACGCTGCGCGGTTATGCGCAGCATCCGAATGTCAGTGGCCTGCTCGTACTCGGGCTCGGCTGCGAGATGATTCCCGTTGAGTCGTTGGTCAGCGGACTGGATCTACCGACGGACACGCTTGTGCAGACCTTGACGATCCAGGGCACTGGCGGGGTGCGCGCGACGGTGCGGGCCGGCGCGGAACTGATCAGGGAGATGCTCCCGCTGCTCGACTCGCGCCGGCGCGCGCCGGCGCCGATCAGCGAGATAGTGCTGGGTCTGAACTGCGGAGGTTCGGACGGGTACTCGGGGATCACCGCGAACCCGGCCCTGGGCCGTGCATCGGACCTACTCGTCGCGGCCGGCGGTACGTCGGTGCTGGCCGAGACGCCGGAGGTGTTCGGCGCCGAACACCTGCTCACCCGGCGCGCGGTGTCCGAGGCCGTCGGCCGCCGACTGCTGGACCGGATCGATTGGTGGCAGTCGTACGCGGCGGCCGGCGGCGGAACCCTGGACAACAATCCGTCGCCCGGAAACAAGGCCGGCGGACTGACCACGATCCTGGAGAAGTCCCTCGGGGCGGTGGCCAAGGCCGGCCAGGCCGACTTGTCCGCGGTGTACGAGTACGCCGAGCCGATCACCGAGCACGGGCTGGTCTTCATGGACACCCCTGGCTACGACCCGGTTTCCGTCACCGGCATCGTCGCGGGCGGGGCCACCGTGGTCTGCTTCACCACCGGCCGCGGGTCGGTCTTCGGGTGCCGCCCGACGCCGTCGATCAAGCTCGCGACCAATACCGAGATGTTCGAGCAGATGTCCGAGGACATGGACATCAACTGCGGCCGGATCGTCGATGGGACAGCGGGTCTGATCGAGGTCGGGGACGAGATCTTCGAGCGGATCATCGCGGTCGCCTCCGGCGAACAGACTGTCAGCGAAGAGCTCGACATCGGCCAGGAGGAGTTCATCCCCTGGCAGCTCGGCACGGTTACATGACCGCCGACATCCTCACGCCCGCACCGACCGACATCCGCGGCGAACGCCGTGGGAGAAGTGGAAACATGCCGAGCCAACCGCTGACCGTTCATCCCGACCGTCTGCTGCCGGTGGATCCCGGCGTCCGCAACATCGCCCGCCGACTCTACGAACAGGTGCGCGATCTACCGATCGTCTCGCCTCATGGGCACGTCGACCCACAGCTGCTTGTCGATGACGCCGCCTTCCGCGACCCGGCCCACCTCTTCGTGACCCCGGACCACTACGTCACCCGGCTCCTGCACGCGTCCGGCATATCACTCGAGTCGCTCGGCGTCGGGCAGGGACCGCTGAGCGAGCGCGCGGCGCGGGAAGCCTGGCGGCTGATGTGCTCGCACTGGGAGATCTACCGCGGCACCCCGGTGCGCTACTGGCTCGAATCGGAACTGGTCGAGATTTTCGATGTCAGGGTGCGGCCCTCCGCCGAGACCGCGGACACTCTCTACGACCACATCGCCGAGCGGCTTCAGACTGCTGCGTACCGCCCGCGGGCCCTGTTCGAAAAGTTCAAGATCTCCGTGCTGGCCACCACCGACGACCCGTGCGACGACCTGTCCGCGCACGCGACGCTCGGCGCGGATCCGACCTGGACCGGCCGGGTGATCCCGACCTTCCGGCCGGATCGCTACCTCGAGGCAGCGACGCCGGGTTGGGCAGCCGCAGTGGGTCGGCTGGGGGAGGTCGCCGGTGCCGACACCGGTACCTACGCCGGCTGGGTCGCAGCCATGGAGAGCCGACGTGCGTACTTCATCGAACATGGGGCTCGTTCGGCGGACCACGCCCATGAGGATGCCGGTACCGAACCACTCCCCGCGGCCGAGGCGGACCGGCTCTATCGATGTGCTCTGACGGGGGGAGTGACGCCGCCGGAGGCGGTGGCGCTTCGCCGACACATGCTGCTGGAGATGGCGCGGATGTCCACCGAGGACGGCCTGACCATGACGTTGCACACCGGCGTGCTGCGTGGCCACCACACCCCGTCCGCGGCCAAGTTCGGTCCGGATACCGGTCACGACATCCCGTTGCGTGGTGACTTCACCGAGCCGTTGCGCCCCCTGTTGGAGCGCTTCGGCACGCACCCGAACCTGCGGCTGGTGCTGTTCACCCTCGACGAGACCGTCTTCTCCCGCGAGCTGGCCCCGCTCGCCGGCTTCTACCCATCGGTTTATGTCGGGGCGCCGTGGTGGTTTCTCGACGCGCCGGCCTCGATCCACCGGTGGCGCGCCGCGATCACCGAGACCATCGGTTTCACCCGGACGGCGGGATTCATCGACGACACCCGGGCGTTCTGCTCGATCCCGGCCCGACATGACATGTCCCGCCGGCTCGACAGTGGTTTCCTGGCCCAGCTTGTCGCCGAACACCGGCTCGACGAGGACGAGGCCGCCGAGACCGCGCTCGACCTCGTGGTGGGCCGCTCGCAGGAGGTGTTCCGGCTGTGACCAAGCTCGTCAGGACGTCTGCCGCTCCGCCGGTGCGCCATGTCCACCTCGGCCTCGGGAACTTCTTCCGGGCGCATCAGGCGTGGTACACCGAACACGCAGATGACGGGGCGGACTGGGGGATTGCCGCCTTCACCGGCCGGTCGCCCGACCTCGCGCGCGCGCTGGCCGGTCAGGAGGGCCTCTTCACCTTGGTGACCCGGGCCGGCGACGGGGACCTTTTCGAGATCGTCCGGAGTGTCGCGCGGGCCCACGCCGCTGACGACCATGACGCCTGGCTCGACTACTTCGTCGACCCTGCCGTCCGACTGGTCACCACCACGGTGACCGAGGCCGGCTATCTACGCTCGGCAACCGGAGGTCTGGATGTCGGACGTCCGGAGGTCCGTGCCGACCTTGGCGTTGTTGAGGTCAAATCCGACGGCGTTGGTCCGTACGGCGCCGGGAAAGCTGGTGGCTGGGTTGGCCGCGCGTCGGCGGGCGGGCGGCGGTCCGTTGACGATCGTGCCGTGCGACAACCTGCCGGAGAACGGCTCGGCCGTGAGGCACGTGCTGCAGCGAGTTCGCCGATCTTCTCGATCCCGGGCTGGCAGTCTGGATCGCCGACACGGTGTCCTTCGCGACCACGATGGTCGACCGGATCACCCCTGCCCCCACCGCGGTTGACATCGCCACCGTCGAGGCGCAGACCGGCATGCATGACGGTGCGACCGGTGGTGACCGAGCCGTTCACGGAATGGGTGATCAGCGGTCAATTCCTCGGCGGCCGGCCCCGGTGGGAGGACGCGGGGGCCACCTTCGCCGACGACGTCGCGCCGTTCGAGGAGCGAAAACTCTGGCTGCTCAACGGAGCCCATTCGATGCTCGCCTACGCCGGCTCGATCCGCGGTCACGTCACCGTGGCCGAGGCGATGCGCGACGAGACGTGTCGCGAATGGCTCGACCAGTGGTGGGACGCTGCCGCCGTGCACCTGACGCTGCCCGCAGTGGCCGTCGCCGCTTACCGGGACGCACTGACCCAGCGGTTTGAGAACCCGCGAATGCAGCACCGGCTGGACCAGATCGCTTTCGACGGTTCGCAGAAGCTGCCGATTCGCATCCTGCCGGCGTTGCGCCGCGAGGTGGCCGCAGGGCGGGTACTGCCCGGTGCAACCCGCCCGGTGGCAGCCTGGATCTGTCACTTGCGTGGGCTCGGGGCCGCGGTGACCGATGCGCGGGCGGACGAGTTCGTCCCGCTTGCCGTCGGTCCGCTCTCCGAGGCCGTGCCCATGGTGATCGGGGCCCTGGATCCGGCGTTGGCTGCCGACAGTTCGGTCGTAGCGGCGATCCTCGCCCAGACGCATGAGCTTGAAAGTTATTCGGCAGCAACGCTTGCCGCTACTGGGCAATGATCGTCCGCTGCGTTGTCGGTCGGCTCGGCGTTGTGTGCGTTGATCGCCCACTACGCGTTGATCGCCGGCTATGCGTTGATCGTCGTCGGAGTGGGCGCGCCCGCCTCGTGCCCCTTCGCGAAATCCTGCCCTTTCGAGAGATTTGTGCCACTTCGAGAAATGGAGACCATCCATGGATGTCCTGTCAGCCCTGAGCGCCGCCCGCCTCGTCCCGGTCGTCGTGCTCGACGACCCGGCCGGCGCCGACGCGTTGGCCGGCGCGCTCGTCGCCGGTGGCCTGCCGGTCGCGGAGGTGACCTTCCGGACTGCTGCTGCGCCGGACGCCATTCGGGCGATGACTGCCCGCGGCGACATCCTCGTCGGCGCGGGGACTGTCCTGACCACCTCGCAGGTTGATCAAGCGGTGACTGCCGGTGCCCGATACGTGGTCTCGCCCGGGTTGTCCAAGGCCGTGGTCGAGCGCTGTCAGGAGCACGGCGTCCTCGCGCTGCCTGGCGCCGTGACCGCGACCGAGGTGCAGGCTGCGCTCGAACTCGGCCTGACCACGTTGAAATTCTTCCCCGCCGGCACCTCCGGTGGGGCGGCGGCGATCAAGGCCCTCGCGGCTCCGTTCGGTCAGGTGCGATTCGTGCCCACCGGCGGCATCGGCCCGGCGAACCTCGCCGAGTACCTGGAGCTGCCGTGCGTCGCCGCAGTCGGGGGTTCCTGGATGGTGCCGCGCGACCTGATCGCAGCGCGGGACGTCGCGGGGATCCGCGCACTGACCGCGGACGCGGTCGCGCTAGCGGCCCGTCCGTCAGGCCGCGAGTACCTGACTGCCTGAACCGGTAGCTGCTGTTCGACTCGACGATGTGCTGTTCGACCTGAAAGACGAGGAATTCGACCATGGCTGACCTGAGCATCCGCCCCGCGGAACAATGCCACTACGACATCGTGTCGCTCGGCGAGGTGATGCTGCGGCTCGACCCCGGGGAGGGGCGGATCCGGACCGCCCGCTCCTTCCGGGTGTGGGAGGGCGGCGGCGAGTACAACGTCGCCCGCGGGCTCAGGCGTGCGTTCGGTCAGCGTGCGGCGGTGGTCACCGCGCTGGTGGACAACGAAATCGGCCGTCTGGTCGAGGATCTCATCCTCGCTGGTGGCGTCGACACATCGCTCATCAGGTGGGCGCCGTTCGATGGGATCGGTCGCACCGCGCGCAATGGGCTGAACTTCACCGAGCGCGGTTTCGGGGTACGCGGAGCCGTCGGGGTCTCTGATCGCGGAATGACAGCAGTGTCCCAACTCGAGCCGGGCCAGGTCGACTGGGACCACCTGTTCGGGGAACTCGGCGTCCGGTGGCTGCACACCGGTGGGATCTTCGCGGCGCTGTCGACGTCCGCCGCGGACACCGTGATCGAGGCGGTCACCGCGGCCAAGCGGCACGGCACGGTGGTCTCGTACGACCTCAACTATCGGCCGAGCCTCTGGAAGGCAATCGGCGGCCAGGCGAAGGCCCAAGAGGTCAACCAGGCGATCGCACCCTTCATCGATGTGATGATCGGCAACGAGGAGGACTTCACCGCTAGCCTCGGGTTCGCCGTGGACGGCGTCGACGAAGCGCTGGCCAGCCTTCCAGCGGACAAGTTCGCCGCGATGATCGAGACGGCGGCTGCTGCCTATCCCAACTTTCAGGTCATCGGCACGACGATGCGCACGGTGCATTCGGCCTCGATCAACGACTGGGGAGCGATCGCCTGGTCGTCTGACACGGGTGTCGTCCAGGCCACGATGCGGGAGCGCCTCGAGATCCTCGACCGGGTCGGCGGCGGGGACTCGTTCGCCTCCGGATTGATCTACGGCCTCCTGCAGGGTGAATCGCTCCAGACCGCGGTCGAGTACGGCGCGGCGCACGGTGCCCTGGCCATGACCACCCCCGGCGACACCACCATGGCCACCGCGGCCGAAGTCCTGAAGCTGGCCGGCGGGGGCGGCGCCCGCGTCGACCGCTGATCCCGCCTGCTCGTCTTTACCTCGGCCCACGCGTGCACTTTGGCCCACCTGTAGTACTTCCGCGCGCTCGTAGGACCGTCAGCGGTGCTACTGCTGGGCTGCGCTCATACGGGTCGGGTTGTTCCGTTGCTGGGCGGCGCTGTTGCCCGACTTGTAGTACTTCGGCGCGCTCGTAGGACCGTCAGCGGTGCTACTGCTGGGCTGCGCTCATACGGGTCGGGTTGTTCCGTTGCTGGGCGGCGCTGTTGCCCGACTTGTAGTACTTCGGCGCGCTCGTAGGACCGTCAGCGGTGCTACTGCTGGGCTGCGCTCATACAGGTCGCGCTGACGGACGGAATCGAGCTGGTTCCGGGGTCCAATCGGGGAAGCCGGCGCGCCGGAAAGCGGCACAAAAGCGGTTCAGCATCGCCCCGGGTCGATTCAAGTCGGACCAGATGACTCTGACGCACTGGCGTCCGGTCTCCCGTATGCGGTCTTCGCGAACCTTCTCGGCGAATACGGCGTCGCCCGCAGTCTGCCCCGGTTCGAGTAGTCGGCCGTATTTGGTTCGGCCATCGAATTCGGCTACGGTCCGTAGCCGCTCGAACTCGAAATCGACTCTGACTCTTGGACTCTCGATCAACTCGGGTATCACGGACTGCAGCGTTGGTGCAGGCAGTCCGATCTGGACCAGTCGTAGGCGGCAGATTGATTCGCCCACACTTTCGGCAAGACCGTCCGCGAATTCGAGAATTCGCCTGGCTCGGAACGCGCCCGGTACCCGCTTGCCCGCGGCGAGAACATCGGCTAGCTCGGTGGCACTGCAGAACTTTTGATGGAGGGCCGAATCTGCTGCCGAGATCGCCCGCTCGATGGTGGCCGAACAAGCTATGTCGAAGACGGTGCGTGCCGGGCTGGTGAGCAGAACCCCGCCGATCGTCTGCAAGTGGGTTGGGTCGACGCGCCCTCGATGCGGGGTGATGTTTGTCGTCGTACGTCGCCCGAGGCTGGCTGGCCAGGTGACGTGCACCCGCTGGATCGCGCCGCCTGGAAGGTCGATGCCATGCAGCAGTGCAGCGGACTCGTGGCTGATCGCCGCCCGCCCGGCAAGAGAGACGCCTAGCTCCAGGGCCCTGATCCGGTGCCGCTCCTGGTCGTCGGCAACGTCCCAAGATTCGCCGAAGGCATAACGGCCGCGGCGGAGCCTGTGCAGTTCGCCGGAGCGGGCCATCGCCCTGATCGCAGGAGCGCCGAGGTCTCCATCCATCAGGGCTGCGCGGTCGATCCAGAGCTCCGGTGCGGTCGTCATGTCCACAACGTCTCCAACGGCGACGCGACGGGCCAACCCGCATTTCTGGATTGTGGACAACCACGGGCATGTGGACAGATACGCCTGGGCCGCAACAGCTCCACTCGTAGTACGTGGTGGCTCTGGTAGCACGGTTGGCGGTGTTACGGGTGGACCGGGGTGCTACCGGTCGCGTTGGCCCGCCGGGCCGGCCGACCCGGGCCGCTCCACCGGTAGGCGGCTCCACTCGTAGTACGTGGTTCCGCCGGTAGCACAGTCAGCGGTGCTACGGGTGGGCCGGGGTGCTACCGGTCGCGTTGGCCCGCCAGGCCGGCCGACCCGGGCCGCTCCGCCGGTAGGCCCCTTCACCCGTAGGACCTGGTGGCGCCGGTAGCACGGTCAGCGGTGCTACCGGTGGGCCGAGGGTACTACCAGTCGAGGTCGTACCAGTCCAAACGGCGCTGCGGGTGCCGGGGGTCAGTGGGGGTCGGGAGTCGAGCGTTCGATGTCCGCTAACTCTTCCTCCGGACGCGGAGGCACGTTCTCATCGTCCTCGAGCACGTGCAGCGGGAAGTCGGGCTGATCGGGCGAGGACGGCTGGTCGGACATGACGGTCTCCAGACTGGCGTGGGTGCGACGCCAGCGAGCGTAGGCCTGTGATGCAGTCGAGGCACTGCTGACCTGGAACGAGGCAGGGTCGCCGGTAGACTGGACGAGCTGCACTGCATCGGACGAGAGCCGGGTGGGTGGCTGCCGCGGCCCTGGTCGCGGCTTTTGTCATGCTCCCGGTCGGTCTGAAAGCCGGGCGCCCCCGCCGCCCCCAGGGGTGGCACCGTCAAAAGAGGAGCACTGCAGCTGTGGCTGTTCGGTCAGATTTGCGAAATGTCGCCATCGTCGCCCACGTCGATCATGGCAAGACCACCTTGGTCGACGCCATGCTGTGGCAGTCCGGCGCGTTCCGGGCGGGATCCGCGCACACCGACCGGGTGATGGACTCCAACGACCTGGAGCGCGAAAAGGGCATCACCATTCTCGCGAAGAACACCGCTGTGCATCGCGGCGACATGATCATCAACATCGTCGACACCCCTGGCCACGCCGACTTCGGCGGCGAGGTGGAGCGCGCGCTGATGATGGTGGACGGCGTCGTCCTGCTCGTCGATGCTTCGGAAGGTCCGTTGCCGCAGACCCGTTTCGTGCTGCGCAAGGCGCTCGAGGCGAGGCTCCCGGTCGTCCTCGTGGTGAACAAGACAGACCGTCCCGACGCCCGTATCGACGAGGTCGTCGACGAGACCTACGCGTTGTTCATCGACCTCGACGCCGACGACGAGCAGATCGAATTCCCGATCGTCTACTGCGCATCGCGGGCCGGCCGGGCCAGCCTGAACAAGCCGGCCAACGGCGAGATGCCGGACCACGAGAACCTCGACCCGCTGTTCGATGTGCTGCTCGACGCCATCCCCGCCCCGTCGTACACCGAGGGTGCCCCGTTGCAGGCGCAGGTCACGAACATCGACGCCTCCCCGTTCCTGGGCCGTATCGCCATGTGCCGGGTCATCGAGGGCACCATCACCAAGGGCCAGCAGGTGGCCTGGATGAAGCTGGACGGCACGATCGTGCGCACCAAGGTCAGCGAATTGCTGATCACCGAGGCGTTGGACCGGGTGCCCGTCGAGTCCGCCTACGCCGGTGACCTGATCGCGGTGGCCGGCATGGCCGACATCACCATCGGTGAGACGCTCGCAGACTCGGAGAACCCGGTCGCGCTGCCGCCGATCACCGTCGACGAGCCGGCCATCTCGATGACGGTCGGCATCAACACCTCGCCGCTGGCCGGAAAGGACGGCGGCAAGAAGCTGACCGCACGCCAGGTGAAGAACCGGCTGGATCAGGAACTGATCGGCAACGTCTCGATCCGCGTCCTGAACACCGAGCGCCCGGACACCTGGGAGGTGCAGGGCCGTGGTGAGCTGGCCCTGGCCATCCTGGTCGAGACCATGCGGCGAGAGAGCTTCGAGCTGACCATCGGTAAGCCGCAGGTCGTCCTCAAGGAAATCGACGGTCGCAAGCACGAACCGTTCGAGCGCCTGACCATCGACGTCCCCGAGGAGTACCTGGGGGCAGTCACCCAGCTGCTCGCGGTCCGCAAGGGCCGGATGGAGACAATGGTCAACCACGGCACCGGCTGGGTCCGGCTCGAGTTCCACGTGCCGTCCCGTGGGCTGATCGGCTTCCGCACCGACTTCCTGACCGACACCCGCGGCACGGGCATCGCCAGCGCCATCTTCGACGGGTACGGACCGTGGGCCGGTCCGCTCCGGGCTCGGGCCAGCGGCTCGCTGGTGGCCGACCGCGCAGGCAAGGCGACGCCGTTCGCCATGCTGAGCCTGCAGGAGCGCGGCGCCATGTTCGTGCCGCCGACCACCGAGGTCTACGAGGGCATGATCATCGGCGAGAACTCGCGCGCCGACGACATGGACGTCAACATCACCAAGGAAAAGCAGCTCACCAACATGCGCAAGTCCTCGAGCGAGGAGCTGGTGCATCTGGTGCCCAACCGGGTGTTGAGCCTCGAGCAGGCCCTGGAGTTCTGCTCGGACGACGAATGCGTCGAGATCACCCCGACCTCGGCCCGGATCCGCAAGGTTGTGCTGAACGCGGGGGAGCGGGCCCGCACCAGGTCCCGCGCCAAGGTCTCCTCCTGACCGACCGCGATCCAATCCCGATGCCGCACCGAGGCGGAACACCCTAGGGTGGGCCGCATGACCGACCGAGGATGGCGACCAGTTCGCCGTCCTCGGTCCGGTCCGCGCCGTGGCCTGTTGCTCGCGGCGACGCTGCTGATCCTGGCCGGCTGTACTCCGCCCGGGTTGCCGGCCCCGATCGCGCCGGCGGCGAGCTCAGTCGTCGGCAGCATTCCGGCGACCGAGGCCGCCGTGACGATCGGTATCGACGGCGGGGTGGTGGGGTTCAACCCGCATGCCATCGCCGACTATTCGCTGGCCGACGCCGCGGTGGCGGAGCTGGTGCTGCCATCGGTGTCGACCGTGGCGGCAGACGGATCGATCCAACTGAACCCCGACGTGGTCGAGAAGGCCGAAGTAACGGCCACCGAGCCTTTCACCGTGACCTACACGCTCGACCGCAATGCCGCCTGGTCCGACGGAACCCCCATCACGGCAGAGGATTTCAGCTATCTGCGGGATCAGATGCTGGTCCAGCCGGGAACGGTCGACCCCGCCGGCTACCGATTGATCAGTTCGATCGTCTCCCGAGACGCAGGCAAGTCGGTCGACGTGAAGTTCATCCACCCGGTCGCGGACTGGAAGACGCTGTTCTCCCCGCTGCTGCCGTCGCACATCCTGAAGGACTCACCCGGGGGCTGGACGGAGGGTCTGGCCAACGGGCTTCCCGTATCCGGAAACCGCTACAAGCTGGTAAGCAACGACTCGGTCACGGGCGAAATCACCTTGGCACGTAACGACAAGTACTGGGGCACACAGCCAAATCCCGATAAAGTGGTATTCCGAATCGGAACCGCAACCGCGCTGATCGAAGCCCTGGGCCGCGGCGACCTTCAAGCCCTGCTGCTGCAACCGGATGCTGCCGACCAGCAATCGCTGGAGGAGGTTGTGCCGGCCGACCGGCGTATCTCGGTCGGTTTACCCGGAACGGTGCAACTGGTGATGAACAATGGCGGTGGCGCGACGGCCGATCTGCGTGTCCGCAAGGCGATCGCGGCCGGTCTGCACCTGGATCAGCTCCGCGCCACACTGACCGGCGGCAATCCGCTCGGTGCTACCGCCGCGCCATCGCTGGTCAGCCTGTCCGCCACCGGGACCTCCCGCATCGTGACGGGGGCCGAAGATGCCGCCCTGGCGGACCTGGCGGCGGCCGGCTACCGCCGCGACTCGCTCTACATGTCGAAGAACGGCCAGGTCCTGCGGCTGACCCTGACCTACCCGAGCGATGACGAACGGATGGCGCAGACGGCCCAGCTCATCCAGTCCCAGCTCGCTGTCATCGGCATCGAGGTCGACCTGCTGCGTGATTCACCGCGCGCGATGGTCGACAGCCGACTGGCGACGGGCAAGTTCGATCTGGGTCTGGTGATGGTGCCGCGTGGTCCGGTGGACGCGCTGGCGGCGAGTTCGGCCTACGACTGCCCGATCCCCGCCGGCCCGACGGCGGGCGCCACCGCCACTCCCGTTCCCCGGGCCGGCAACCTTTCGGGCTTCTGCTCGACTGCGGTGCAGGCGATCTTGACGCCGGCGGCGTCCTCCGGGACGGTCCCGGCCACCCTCGATGAATCGCTGTCCGCAGCGGTACCGGTCGTACCGATCGGGCGGCCGATGTCCATTTTCGCCACGTCGGCCGGACTTGCCCCGCAGCTCGGCGCCGCAGGCCCGGGATGGGTTTTTTCGGGACCGTTGGTCGATCTCCCGACCTGGCCGACGATCTGAGGCGACTACGCACGGAAGTGGACGTATCCCGGCTGATGGGCGTGGGCACAAGAACTTTTCCGGCCGGGTGCAGCGTCAAAGGGAAGTGCTGCAGGTAGTCCCGGAATCGCCCGGATGTCCGATTGGTGTTTCCCTAATGCTAACCACCGATCACCTTCTGGTCACGATCACTGTTGTCGACTGGCCCATATGGTGAGACAGTTCGTAAAGTCTGGCGGTCAGACACGACATGGTTGCTTGTGCAATTCGCGTGATGCGTTGGTCGATGGGGGCCGACGCTGACGGGTTGCGCGGCGCTCCGAGGAGGATCCTTCATGACAAGAACACGGGCAGTGACACTCACTGCTCTCGTCGCAGCTTCGGCAATGGTTTTTGCCGCCTGCTCGAGCTCGCCCGGTCAGGCCAACTCGACCACTGCGTCCAGCAGCGCGCCGGCCAGTGCCCCGAGCAGCGCCAGCAGCGCACCCGCCAGTGGTGCCTCGAGCAGCGCGCCCGCGAGCGGTGCGGTCGCCAGCAGCGGAGCGGCCAGCAGCGGAGCGGCCCCGAGCTCGGGAACGGCCGCTCCGGCCGGGGACGCCGGCTGTGGCGCGCCGCACGGCCCGTACACCCAGCCCGCTGCGGCCGCCGGCTCGATCACCACCGGTTCGGCCGAGCTCGCGACGTCGTGGAACAACCTCACGTCGCACGGCAACTCGGTGTACAACGCCAACCCGCAGTACTTCACTCAGGCGCAGGAGAACTACTACAGCAAAGACCTGAAGCTGGTGAACAACGACTCGTTCATCAAGTGCACGGTGACCTCGAAGGATCCGCTCACGGTCAAGTACGTCATCCAGCCCGGCGTCAAGTGGTCGGACGGAGTGCCGGTCACGGCCGACGACCTGCTTCTCGCCTGGGGAGCCCAGAGCGGCGAGTTCAACACCGGTGATCTGAAGACCGACGCCGACGGCAATCCGATCAAGCAGACCAACGTCGTTGCTTTCGATTCGCAGAGCCAGGGCCTGGCCCTGATCACGAAGTTCCCGGAGGTCACGGACAACAACACCACGCTGACCGTCGTGTACGACCAGCCGTTCGTTGACTACGATTTGAACCTGACCGTCGGTATGCCGGCGCACGTCACGGCCATGCATGCCCTCGGCATGACGGACGCCGACCAAGGCCACCGCCGCCCTGGTCGCCGCGTTCAAGACCAAGGACAAGGCCTCGTCTGGCCAAGATCGCCAACTTCTGGAACACCGGCTTTGACTTCACGGCTCTGCCCAGCGACAAGTCCCTGTACCTGTCGGACGGCGCCTACCTGCTGACTGACTTCAAGGCCAACCAGTACATGACGTTCACGGCCAACCCGGACTACACCTGGGGCCCGAAGCCGACCGTCAAGACCATCACCTACCAGTACCTGCCCGACGCAACGGCCGGTGTTCAGGCTGTTGCCAACGGTGAGGTGGCCATCTACGAGCCCGAACATCCGACGACCGACACCACCAAGGGTCTGGCCGCACTGGCCGGTCAGGGCATCAAGTCCACATTGGGCGTCGGCGGCTCCTACGAGCACGTCGACCTGGTCTTCAACAACGGTGGCCCGTTCGACCCCAAGACCTACGGCGGTGACAAGGCCAAGGCCCTCGACGTCCGGACCGCCTTCCTCAAGACCATCCCGCGGCAGGGCATCCTCGATCGCCTGGTCAAGCCATTGAACCCGGCCGGCGTTCTGCGTGACTCGTTCACCCAGGTGCCGGGCTCGCCCGACTACGAGGCCGTCGTCAAGACGAACGGCATGTCCGCGTACGACACCGTCGACATCGCCGGTGCGAAGGCGCTGCTGGCCAAGGCCGGCGTGACCGACCTCAAGGTCCGGTTCCTGTACTCCTCCACGAACCCGGTTCGTGGCCAGGAGTACCAGCTGATCGCGCAGTCGGCGAAGCTGGCCGGCATCACGGTCCTCGACGGCAAGGACCCGAACTGGAGTTCCAACCTGCCGAACATCAGCAAGTACGACGCCTCGCTGTTCGCCTGGCAGAACACCAATCTGGGTATCGCCCAGATCCCGCCGAACTACCTCGGTAAGGACGCGGTCTCGAAGAACTACGGTCAAAACAACTACGGCCAGTTCAACAACACGCAGGTCAACAAGGACATGACCACGTTGAACATCACGTCGGATGCTTCCAAGCAGCTGCCGCTGATCATCAGCACCGAGAAGCAGTTGGTCTCGGATGCCTTCGGCACGATCCTGTACCAGTACCCGGACATCGTCGGATACGACTCCAACAAGGTCACCGGCGTGTCGTCGGTTCCGACTTCGCCGGGCGTGTTCTACAACTACTGGGAGTGGAAGCTCGCCGGCAGCTGATCGTTGCTGAGCTTCGCTGTCGGGTAATACCTTGCAGAAGCGGGAGGCATCGTTCCGGAGTTATTCTCCGGTTCGGTGCCTCCCGCGTAAGTTTGTTCCAAGCTCACGTCGACGGTGACGTCGACGGAGCCACCCCTCCAGCAACACGGAAGAGTTGAGTCTCCTTGTTGACCTTCGTCCTGCGCCGGATCGTGGCGTCATTCTTCATCCTGCTGGGTGCCACGTTCATCGCCTACATCCTGGTAGCGAACGCGGGCAACCCGCTGGAGACCGCGCAGGGCCTGCCGAACCCGGCCCAGCGGGCCGCCACCATCGCCACGATCACGAACACCCTCAACTTGAACGTGAATCCGGTCTTCCGGTATTTCATCTGGCTCAAGGGCGTCGGTGGGTGCGTGGTCGGCAATTGCAATTTCGGCGTCAACATCGCCCAGGTGCCGGTGAACGGACAGCTGTCGTTGGCGCTCGGCGCTTCACTGAAGCTGATCGGAGCGTCGGTCATCCTCTCGATCGTGCTCGGCATCAGCATCGGGATCATCACAGCGCTGCGGCAGTACTCGGGCCTGGACTACAGCGTCACGCTGGTCACCTTCCTCTTCTTCTCGCTGCCGGTCATCTGGATCGGCATCGTGCTGAAGGACCTCTTCGCCATCCAGTTCAACACCTTCCTGCAAAAAGGTGCGCAGATGAGCTGGGCGACCATCATCATCACCTCGGTGGTGGTCGGAGTCATTGCCTACGCCCTGTTCGGCGGGGAGCTCAAACGCAGGCTGCTGACGGGCCTGATCGCTGCCGCGGCGACATTCGGGATCATGTACTACATCACCGTCGACCAGTGGCTGCTCAACCCCAGCCTCGGCCCGGTGGTCATCGCGATCCTCTCGGTGGCGCTCGCGCTCGGCTGCACGGTGCTGACGTCGGGGCTGTCGAACCGCAAGTCCCTGTACACAGCACTGACCACAGTCGCAGTCGGGGTCGCCTTGTGGCGGCCGCTGCAGTCCTACTTCTACAACGGCATGGGCGCGCTGAAGCTACTCATGCTGCTGATCATTGCCATCGGTATCGGGATCGGGATCGGTTATCTGTACGGCGGAGACGACCGCGGTCTGTCCGCGCGGAACGGGGCGCTGGTGGCCTTCACCACCAGCTTCGTGATCTTTGTCGACCGGCTGTTCCGCGCCTGGCACGCTTACTTCACCAACTCGGCCATCAACGGGCGTCCGATCAGAACGCTCGGGCCCAGCACCCCGAATATCCAGGGCGACTTCTGGATCCACACCACGGACACGCTGACCCACCTGGTTCTGCCGACGCTCACGCTGATGCTCATCTCGCTGGCCACCCACTCGCGGTTCGCCCGGGCCAGCATGCTCGAGGTGATGAACATGGACTACATCCGCACAGCCCGTTCCAAAGGCCTGACCGAACGCACGGTGGTCATGCGCCATGCGTTGCGTAACGCGCTGATCCCGATGGCCACCGTCATCGCCTTCGACATCGCCGCGGTGGTCGGCGGTGCGGTGCTCACCGAAACCGTGTTCGGCTGGCGTGCCATGGGCCAGCTGTTCCAGCAGGGTCTGGTGCAGCATGATCCGAATCCGGTGATGGCGTTCTTCTTGATCGGCGCGCTGATCGCGGTGTTGGCCAACCTGCTCGCCGACCTGGCCTACGCAGCTCTCGATCCACGAATCCGGGTAGGTGCCTGATGCATCCCAACCAGCCGACAGTGACGCCCGGCGACCCGGTGGTCACGGAAGAGCAGATCTCCCACGAGCAGCAGGAGGTCGCCGGCCTCTCGCAAGGCCAGATCGTCCGCCGACGTTTCCTCCGTCACCGCGCGGCCATGATCTCGGTGGTGGTGCTGATCCTGATCGTCATCCTGGCCGCGACCAGTATTGGTTGGGGCCCGATTCCCGGCTGGTGGAAGTGGGACTACCAGACGCCCGTTGGTGATCCAGCCGGCGAACACGCGACCCTGGCCATCTTCGGCATCGGTGGTCCGCACCTCTTCCACCTGGGCGACTTCCCGTTCGGCGCGGCGAATCTGGGCATTGACAACTTTGCTCAGGTGATGCGCGGGACCCAACAGACGCTGGTCGTGGTCTTCATCCTCGGTGTGCTGAGCACGTTCATCGGGGTGGTGCTCGGCGCGCTCTCCGGCTTCTTCCTCGGCGCCACGGATTCGATCATCATGCGATTCACCGACCTGATCATCACCATGCCGATCATCCTCATCACCGCGGTGGTGGGCTTCCAGTTCAACGCTCGCGGCGTGGTCATCGTGGCCCTGGCGCTCGGACTGCTGTCCTGGACGTCGTTGGCGCGGCTCGTGCGGGCCGAGTTTCTGACCCTGCGCGAGCGCGAGTTCGTGGACGCGGCCAGAGTGGCAGGCGCATCGAACGCGCGGATCATGTTCAAACACATGCTGCCGAACTCCGTCGGCGTCATCGTCGTCAACGTGACCCTGGTGATGAGTGGCGGCATCCTGGCCGAGGCCGCGTTGGCCTTCCTCGGCTTCGGGATCACCTATCCCGACGTTTCTCTCGGGTCGCTGATCTCGCAGTACCAGGGGTCGTTGCAGACCGGCGAGCCCTACCTGTTCATCTGGCCGGGTGTCTTCATCATCATCATCGTGCTGTGCCTCAACTTCATCGGTGACGGACTGCGGGATGCTTTCGACCCTCGTCAGAAGCGCATCCCCAAAGCCCGCGATCTGCGGAAGTCACGAGCGGACGAAGCATTGGCCGCGGCCCGGAAGACCTCGTGACGGTTGTGACCGGGTCAGACCAGGACTACGCCGAGCAGGCCCACCAGCACCAGGGCTGCTCCGACCAGAATGGTCTGGAAGTGCCAGCGTGTCGGGGGCTCGGCGAACTCCAGCTTCGGGTCGTCCAAATGGCCGGCGTCCCGCAACATCTCCCAGTGGCGCCTGATCACCAGGGCAGCCGACCCAGACGCGGTGCCAGGCAGGTCGCCGGGTCGGATGGATCCTCCGCCGCCGTACGTCGACTCCGGAAGGCCTTTGAAATCCTGTCGGCCGGCCATCCGGCTGGCGAAGCCGCCCGGTGCCGGCGCAGCCCACGCCGTCACCTTGCCGTAGGCCGTGAACAGGGTCAGCGCCCACTTCGTGTCGATCCGCTGGATCGACGGCCACGGGACATCGATGGTGCGCAGTACGTTCACCACGTGAACCCCGCCGTCGTCGACCCCGACTTCCGGCCGGTAGTAGAGCGCCCAGACCGATCCGACCACCAGCGCATCCCAGGGCAGAAACAACAAACCCGCTCGCACGCCGTCGCTGAACATGACGACACCGAGCGCAATGACGCCGAGCAGCGCAATGGCGCCGGTGAGCACCCGGCCGAATGTCGGTCGGAAAACGGTTCGCATGCCGTCATCGTCCCACCCAGCCGGATCGAGCCGCGTAGCTGCACAAACCACTTGCCATTCCACCCGTCTGTCTGCGCTACCGAACTGCTGCACTCCGGAAGGACCCCCACGTCGTGACCATCGCCGAAGAGTCTCCAGTTCTGATCAAGGCCGGAGCGCCTGTCCTCACCGTCAAGGACCTGGACATCGATTTCTGGGTGGACGGCACGTGGTATCCCGCTGTCGTAGACGCCCAGTTCGAGCTGATGGCCGGGGAAGTGCTCTCCATCGTCGGAGAGTCCGGATCGGGCAAGTCGACGACAGCTATGGCGATCCTGGGCCTGCTGCCGAAGAACTCGCACGTCCAGGGCTCCATCAAGCTGGGCGACCTGGAGCTGGTTGGTCAATCCGAACGGGTGATGCGTGGGATCCGCGGCAAAGACGTCGCGATGATCTTCCAGGAGCCGATGACCGCACTGAACCCGGTGTACACCATCGGCTTTCAGATTGCCGAGATGCTGCGTGCACATAAGGCGATGGCCCCGAAGGCGGCCAGGGCCAGGGCCATCGAGCTGCTCACCCTGGTCGAGATCCCGGAGCCGGAACGGCGAGTGGACTCCTACCCACATCAACTGTCCGGTGGGCAGCGACAGCGGGCGATGATTGCTCAGTCCCTAGCGCTGGATCCCAAGCTGCTGGTGGCCGACGAACCGACCACCGCCTTGGACGTGACGGTGCAGGCCGAAATCCTGAAGCTGATGCGGGATCTGAAGCATCGGGTCGATGCGTCCATCATCCTGATCACCCACGACATGGGCGTGGTCGCCGACATGGCCGACCGGATCATCGTGATGAAGGACGGCAAGATCGTCGAGACCGGCGATGCCGAGAAGATCTTCCGGCATCCGGAGCAGCCGTACACCGTCCAGCTGCTTGAAGCAGTGCCCCACCTGGGTTCGGTCGTCGCCGACGAAGGCGTGCACATCGCCGAGGACCTGGCCGAGGGCATCGACGGCGATCGTGCGTTCGACGTGCACACCGGCGGGGCGTCCACTGGGCCCAGGCTCGAGAAGGCCCCGGCCGTTGTCGACCCGACCCGGAGGGCCGGCGTCAAAGAGGGCGTGCCTGCCGTGGTTCGAGCTGGAGAAGGTCGCGGTCGAGTACCCGAAACGTGGTCGCACACCGGCTTTCCGGGCCGTCGACGATTTCACCCTCTCGATCGGTCAGGGTGAGGTCGTCGGCCTCGTCGGCGAGTCGGGTTCCGGCAAGACCACCATCGGACGCGCGCTGGTCGGGCTGCTGCCGTTCGTCGAGGGAACGGCCGAGGTGATCGGCACCAACATCGTCGGAGCGGACAAGAAGCAACTGACCCAGGTCCGCAGGGACGTCAGCTTCGTATTCCAGGATCCGGGATCTTCGCTGAACCCGCGATTGCCTGTCGGTGAGTCCATCGGCGAGCCGATGCTGCTGCAGAAGGTCGCCAAGGGCAAGGACCTGTCGAACAAGGTCGAGGCACTGCTCGACCAGGTGAAGCTGCCGAGGGCGATGCGCAACCGGTACCCGCACGAACTCTCGGGGGGCCAGCGGCAGCGTGTCGGCATCGCCCGCGCGCTGGCGCTCAATCCCAAGCTGCTGATCGCCGACGAACCAACCTCGGCGCTCGACGTCTCGGTGCAGGCAACAGTGCTCGACCTGTTCCAGGAGCTGCAGGCCGAGCAGGGCTTCGCTTGCCTGTTCATCTCGCACGACCTCGCGGTGGTCGAGATCCTCTCGCGTCGGATCGCGGTCCTGCACCACGGCCGTCTGGTCGAGATGGGCACCAGAGAGCAGATTCTTTCGCAGCCGATCGACGATTACACGAAGCGCCTGCTGGCGGCCGTACCGGTTCCGGATCCAGCCGAACAGGCAATTCGCCGGGAACAGCGGGACAAGCTGCTCGCCGCGGGTGTCGGCGCCGAACCGGATGAGTACGAGGTGTTCCCGGGGAATCGCGATCCGGAGGCACAAGCGAAGAGTCTGATCCAGGTTCTCAACGCCGAACTGGACGACAGTACTGTGCAGTCGAACGAACGCGACTAGATCTGGGGCAGCTTTCTGATGGCTGGGGCGGAGTCATCATCGCTCTGGCGGTTGCCCGGTCTGCGTGGGCTGGTCTACCTCAGCGTGCTGGCGTTCGCCAGCTTCTTCCTGACGCTGTCGTCGCTCCCGCTGTACTCGATCTCCATCGGGACGCCGGCCGGGGCCGCGGGTCTGGTCACCACGGTGATGTTGGCCGCGACCGTGGCCATGCAGACGCTGGTCCCGATGCTGGTCAACCGGTTCGGTCTGCTCCCGGTGCTCGCCCTCGGTTTGGTCATGTTGGGGGCGCCGGCGCCGCTGTACCTGGTGGGTCACCAATTCTGGTGGGTCCTCCTGATCTCCGCGCTTCGCGGTGTGGGGTTCGCGATCATCACCGTGCTGATGCCGCTGGCGGCGAGTCGGTTGGTTCCGCCGGGCCGCCGGGGTGAGGCCATCGGCGTCTACGGGCTGGCGATCGCCATCCCTAACCTCGTCGGCGTGCCGATCGGCGTCGCCCTCACCTCGGCCGGTCACTTCGGGTGGGTGGCCGTCGCGGCGGCCTCCCCGTTGCTGGCGCTGCCGCTGTTGCCCTCGATCGGCCGCTCCATCCGTCCGCCCGAAGCCAACGCCACCCCAGCCTCGTCGGCGGCCCCCGCGGCGACGTTGCGAGCGGTCGCGCCGGCTGTGCTGGTCTTGTTGGTCATCACGCTCTCCGGCGGCGGGGTACTGACCTTCCTGCCGGTTGCCCGGCCATCGGGTTCGTTGGCCACCGCCGCCCTGTTGGCCTTCGGGGTCACCGGAGCCGTCGGGCGGTGGCGAGCCGGTGTCCTCTCCGACCGTCTCGGGGCGCGGGTGCTGCTGCCGGCGTCGGTGCTGCTGGCTGCGGGCGGGATGGGCGTATTGGCCGCAGGTTTGGTCACGGATGCACCCGTCCTGGTGCTGATCGGGGCGGCGACCTTGGGAATCGGCTACGGATCAGCGCAGAACGTCACCCTGGTGGTGGCCTTCGAGCGGGCCGGGCCGGCCAACGAGACGACGGCCAGCGCCGTCTGGAACGCCTGCTACGACGCGGGCACAGCCATCGGTGCGCTGCTGGTCGGGCTGGTCGCCGCCGCCGGACCTGGGTTCGGCTGGACGTTCGCGGGCTGCGCGGTACTGATCGCGATGAGTCTGCCGCTGTCCCTGGGGGCCACCCGTACCTCCCGCTGACGGCTACGTCGGCGTCCAGTCCGACGCTGCGCGGCACTTACCCTGGGAGTCATGTCTGTCGGACGGCCGCGCCGTAGCCTGCTGGCGGTCCACGCCCACCCGGACGACGAGTCGATCACGATGGGCGGCACGCTCGCCCGCTACGTGGCCGAGGGGGTCACGGTCACCCTGGTGACGGCCACCCTCGGCGAAGAAGGTGAAGTGATCGGCGCCGAACTGCAGGGGCTGACCTCCGGGCGGGCCGATCAGCTCGGCGGCTATCGGTACACCGAGCTGCACGCGGCCTGCGCCGCACTGGGAATTACCGATCACCGAATGCTCGGTGGCATCGGCGCGTTCCGCGACTCCGGGATGGCCGGCACATCATCGGCTGAGCACCCAAGAGCCTTCATCCGCGCCCGGACCGGCGGCCCGGATCATCACCGTGCCGTCCGAGCCCTGAGCGAGGTGATCGACGAGGTACGCCCGGATGTGCTGTTGACCTACGACTCCGACGGTGGATACGGCCATCCCGATCACATCGCCACCCACGAGGTGGCCCTGGCCGCGTCTGCGGGAGGGGTGCCCCGGGTGCTGGCCGTCGTCCGTACCGTTGCCGCAGCGGATGCGGCGCTGGCCGGGCTCGTCGTCCCGCAGGGTTATCAGCGGGCGGTGCCGGCCGACCTCGGCTATCTGGCCGGCCAGGACGAGATAGCGGTCACCGTCGAAGTCGGGGCCTTTGCCTCCGAGCGGCGAGCGGCGCTGGCCGCCCATCGCACCCAGGTGGAACTGATCGACGGCGGTTTCGCCTTGTCCAATCGGATCGCACAGCCTACCGAAGGGGTGGAGCGGTTCAAACTGCTTGCGGGGCAAGCACTTCCGGACGGGGCGGACGATCTGTTCGCGGGTCTGGAGTGACGGCCCCCACGACGGCGGACCAGGTCGAGGTTCGACCCGGCGCCATCGACTGGATCCTGGTCGGCCTGCTGTCCCTGTTGATGGGGGTCATCGGCGTCTTCGGGGTCTTCTATCTTCCGCTGTACGTCGGATCGGTGCCGGTGCCGGTCTCGGTGTTGCCCGTGGCGCTCGGACTGGCGGTGATTCCGCGAATGGCCTACCGGCTCACCGGCCGGATGCCGGCGGCCCTGGCGCCCGTGCTCGTCTGGTTGGTCGTCTCCATCGTGCTGTACGGCGTGACGAACTCGCTCTACCTATCGGTACCGGTCGCCTGGCGCGGCTGGCAGTTCGTCCTGCTGCTGGGGCTCGGGGCGCTGACGACCGCCGCCTCGGTCGGACTGCTGTGGGGCGACCACATGCGAGCCGAGTTCGACGCTCGCAAGCTCGCCCCGCCCGGCCGTGACGGCGCCCGATAGCCCGCCCGGAGGCGCCTGCGGCGCCGACGACTATGCAGAGCGCGGGAACACAGGCGAGGGCGTACATGCGCGCGCGTCCGGCGGGGGATACTTGTCGTCGTTCGTCATACCGCAGCATCATCGTCAGGATGGTGCTGCCGTCCGTCGGACTTGAACCTGCTCGCCCGTACAACCCTGCGTGGAGACCTGCCGTGACCTATGTGATTGCCGAGCCGTGTGTCGACCTTCTCGACCGGGCGTGTGTCGAAGAGTGTCCGGTCGACTGCATCTACGAGGGCGAACGGATGCTGTACATCCACCCGGACGAATGCGTCGACTGTGGTGCCTGCGAGCCGGTCTGCCCGGTCGAGGCGATCTTCTACGAAGACGACGTGCCGGCTGCGTGGGGCGAGTACACCAGGGCGAACGTCGACTTCTTCAACGATCTCGGTTCACCGGGCGGCGCGTCCAAGGTCGGCAAGACCGGAACAGACGACCCGTTCGTCGCCGCGCTCCCGCCGATGGCCGAGGGCCACTGACCTTCCGCCTGCCGCCGTAGAGAAGGTGCACCGAACATGACGAGACCGAGCCCTGGCGGGCGCTTGCCCGCATTTCCCTGGGACCAACTGGCGGACGCCGGACAGAGTGCCCGCGACCATCCGGACGGGATGGTCGACCTGTCGGTGGGCACCCCGGTCGATCGGGTACCGGCCCCGGTGCGGGCCGCGCTGGCCGATGCGTCCAATGCGCCCGGTTATCCCACCGTGCACGGCACGGCCGAGCTGCGTCAGGCGTACTCGGCCTGGATGGACCGCAGCCACGGCGTCTCGAACATCGATCCGGAGGCGGTGCTGCCGACGATCGGCTCCAAGGAGCTGGTCGCCTCGCTGCCCGGCCAACTCGGTTTCGGCGTGGGCGACGTCGTCGTCATTCCTGAGATCGCCTATCCGACCTACGAGGTCGGGGCGCTGATGGCGGGCGCGACGGTGGTTCGGGCTGACGGACTGACCGCGCTGGGGCCGGAGCGACCGGCGATGATCTGGCTGAACTCACCGTCCAACCCGACCGGGCGGGTGCTGTCCACCGAACACCTGGCGAAGGTCGTGAAGTGGGCGCGAGCTCGCGGCACGGTCGTGGTGTCCGACGAGTGCTACATCGACCTGGGCTGGGACTCCACACCGGTGTCCATCCTGCATCGCGAGGTCTGCGGGGGAAACTTCACCGGGCTACTCGCCGTGCATTCGCTGTCCAAACGGTCGAACATGGCCGGCTACCGGGCCGGGTTCATCTCGGGGGATCCGGCCCTGATCGGTTCGTTGCTGGCGCTGCGCCGTCACCTGGGGCTGATATTGCCCGCGCCCATCCAGGCCGCTGCGGCGGCCGCGCTCGATGACGACGGGCACGTGATGGCCCAGCGGGCGCGATACGGCGAACGCCGACTCAAGTTGATGGAGGCGTTCGACGACGCGGGTTTCACGGTCGGCAACTCGGAGGCCGGCCTCTACCTCTGGTGCACCAGGGGCGAACCGGCCATGACGTCGGTGCAGTGGCTGGCCCAGCGTGGGATCCTGACGGCTCCTGGGACGTTCTACGGGCCTGGCGGCGCGCAACACATCAGAGTCGCCCTGACAGCCACGGACGAACGCATCGACAGCGCGGTGGCCCGGCTCAGCCGCTGACCCCGGGTCAGGGTTGCGCTATTCGGCGTCCGGCGGGTAGGCGACCTCGGCCGCCTTCTGGACGGCCTTCCAGGCGGCCGGGAACGCTTTGCGGGCGGCGACCTTCCGTCGACGGCCGCCCTCGATGACCCGACCCGCCGCGATGGCCGCAGTGGGATCGCCGGACGCGGCCACCATCGACCGCAACTGATCCTCCAGCACGCTGGCATCCTGGTGGTTGCCCAGCACCTCCTGCAGACCGGCCAGGGCGTCCAGGAACTCGCTGGTCTCCTTGGACTTCGCCTGCAACTCGGCGGTATAGCGGGCTCGCTTGCCCAGGATGCGGAGTGCGTGCAGGTCGTCGTCGGGGGGATCGTCTCCGAACTGCTTGACCAGCTTGCGGTGGGCCTTGGCCAGCTTGCCGAATTCGGAGGCGCCCAGCTCCTTGAGATCAGCCCAGGGGTTGGCCACCGGCGGCTTCTGGATCGTCTCGTCGAGTTCGCCCAGCAGGGCTTCATAGGTCGGCTCGTCCAGTTGGGCGATCAGTCGGCTGCGGGCCGCGGAGCGCTCCGAGTCCAACGAACCGATCAGTCCTTCCAGAGCCGCGGTGTCCGGCTCGCCCAGGGCTGCGGCCTCTGAGTGCAGTTGCTCGATCATCACGTCGAGGTCGCGGACCACACCCAGGGCCTGCGCCAGGTCCGACAGATCAACCCGCAATCCATCGGCGGCATCGGGATCCAGCGCCGGTTTTGCGGCCTTGAGGTAGGCCCTGATACGCCGGGTGGCGACCCGCATCTGATGGACGTTCTCGATCTCCCCGCCGTGGCGACTGCCGGCCTCGTTCTCCCGGATCGCCTTGGTGGCCTTGCCGACGACGGCGGAAATGGCGTCGGCGATGTCGGTGGGGATCAGTCCGGGACGTCGGGGTGCAGGTCGGGGCGGGGCGAGCACGACCGCGGGCCCGCTGCCGTCATGCGTGACATCCGGGTCAGCCGCATGGGCTCGCAACTCGGGGGCCGGTCGCGGTGCGGGCCGAGCCGGCCGCCGACGGGCCGGTGCGTGGGCCGAGATTGTCTTTGCCGTGCCCGCTGCCGGCTCGCTGCGGGCCACGGACCCGTTGGACGCCGGCGTCGCTGGGCGTCGAGTGACTTCGGTCGGTGCCGGGGCCGCAATGCGTGCGCCGGTCGGGCTGGGGGAAGGCACGCCCGAGAGTATTGCCTATTCGGGTGAACTAGCGCGCAGCCGCGCCGTTGGCCGTCGTGCGGATTGGTGCGATTGCGTTATGCGCCCCGGTCGCCGGTCGGTCCGCCCGGAATCGGCGCAGTCGAAGACTGTTGCCCACCACCACGAGGCTGGACGCCGCCATGGCCGCCCCGGCCAGCAAGGGCGATGCGAGCCCGGCCATCGCCAACGGGAGGGCCACCACGTTGTATGCGAACGCCCAGAACAGGTTCTGTTTGATCACCCGCAAGGTCGCCCGGGACAGGGCGATCGCAGCGGCAGCGGACCGCAGATCAGAGTTGACGATGGTGATGTCTGCGGCCTCGATGGCCGCGTCTGCGCCCGAACCCATGGCCATGCCGAGGTCGGCGGTGGCCAGGGCGGGGGCGTCGTTGATGCCGTCACCGACCATGGCGACCACGGCGCCGTCGCGCTGCAGTCCGGCGACGACGGCGGCCTTGTCCTCAGGGCGAACGTCGGCGTACACCCGGGTGATGCCGACCCGAGCCGCCACCGTCGTCGCCGATGCGACGTGGTCACCGGTCAGCAGTACGGGCTCCAGGCCGAGTTCACGGAACCGTGCGACGGCCTCGGCCGACGTTGCCCTGACCTCGTCGCCGACGACGAGCAGTGCGACGAATCTCCGGTCGACGGCGGCCGCCACGACCGTGTGCCCGAGACTCTGCTGCGCCGCAAGCTGCGCCTGGGCGAGGGCCGGCAGCGGTGTGGAAAACGCCTGGACGAGCCAGTCGGGCCGACCGACGGCGACGCTGTGGCCGTCGACAACGCCGGACGCGCCGCCTCCCGGCGTGATGCCGAAGTCGGTGGGAGTCGCGCCGCCGGGGCCGGTCCGGGCAGCCACGATGGCTCGCGCGACGGGATGTTCCGACGCGCTCTCGACGGTCGCGATCAGTTCGAACAGGTTGTCTCGTCCATCGGTCGCATCCGGCGAGAAGTACTGGACGTCGAGCAGTTTCATCGATCCGGTGGTGACTGTCCCGGTCTTGTCGAGCACGATCGTGTCCACCCGGCGGGTCGACTCGAGGATTTGCGGCCCGCGGATCAACACCCCCAGCTGGGCGCCGCGCCCGGTGCCGACCAGCAGCGCCGTGGGGGTGGCCAGACCGAGAGCGCAGGGGCACGCGATGATCAGCACCGACACGGCCGCGGTGAAGGCGGCTTCGACACTCGGTCCCCAGATCAGCCAGGCCAGCAGGGTCAGCGCGGACAACCCGATGACGACGGGAACGAAGATGCCGGAAACCCGGTCGGCCAGCCGTTGGACGTCTGCCTTGCCGGATTGGGCGGCGCTGACCAGCGCGCCCATCTTGGCGAGTTGGGTCTGCGCGCCGACCCTGGTCGCCCGGACCACCAGCCGCCCGGTCGTGTTCACGCTACCGCCGACCACCCCGTCGCCGGTGGCGACCTCGACCGGTAACGGTTCGCCGGTCAGCATCGCGGCATCCACTGCGCTCGCGCCGCCGATGACGATGCCGTCCGTGGCGATGGTTTCGCCCGGTCGGACGACGAATTCGTCGCCGATCACCAGATCGCCGATCGGCACCCGTATCTCGGTTCCGTCGCGCAGCACCGCGGCATCCTTGGCGCCGATCGACAGCAGGGCGTGCAGCGCGGCTCCGCTGCGCCGCTTGGCCTTTGCCTCGGAGTAGCGACCGGCCAGCACGAAAACCGTGACGGCTGCGGCTACCTCCAGATAGATGTCGGTGTCGTCGGTCTGCGGCAGCAGGTGAAATTCCATCGTCATGCCGGTCATCCCGGCATCACCGAAGAACAGCGCGTAGAGCGACCAGCCGAACGCTGCCGTCACGCCGATGGAGATGAGGGTGTCCATCCCGACGCCACCGTGCCGGGCCGAATTCCAGGCCGCCCGGTGGAAGGGCCACGCCCCCCAGACCGCGACGGGCGCGGTCAGCGTCAGAGCCAGCCATTGCCAATTGTCGAACTGGAAGGCCGGGACCATGGCCAGCAGCAGCACCGGAAGGGCGAGTGCAGCCGAGATCCACAACCTGGTGCGCAACTCGTCGGTGCTGCCGTGGTCGTGCTGTGCGCCTTCGTCGGCCTGATGGGTGCGGCCGCCCGCTGCGGGGGATGACGGGTCCTCTTGCAGTGCAGGGGGAGTGACCACTGCCGCGCGATAGCCGGTGGCCACCACGGTGGCAATGACGTCGTCCGCGGTCACCTCGGGGTGCGCGATGACCGCGGCCGTCTCGGTCGCGTAGTTCACCGACGCGCTGACCCCCGGCATCCGGTTCAACTTTTTCTCGATACGGGCGGCGCACGACGCGCAGGTCATTCCGACGATGTCGAGATCGATGGTGCAGGTTGCCGTTGCCGGCTTCGCTTCGATTCCGCTGGTCATGTCTGATCCAAAAAGTTGCTGGTGCGTCGGCGGTCCGGTGACCGCCGTCGAGGCCGCTAGCCCGCGATGAGCTGGTAGCCGGCTTCGTCGATGGCCGCGGCGACGGTCTGGGCGGCCAGCGGCGCGACGCTGGTGACCGACACCAGTGAGTGCTGCGACGGACGGAGTTCGACGACGACATCGGTGACGCCAGGAACACTGCCGAGTTCCGCACCGACCGCGGTCACGCAGTGCTCGCAGGTCATCCCCGCAACGGTGTAGGTGGTGATGGTCATTCTGGTGTGCTCATTCCCTTGGTTGCGGCTGTCGTTCGTGCTGTCAGGACCGGACGAGGCGGGCGATCGCATCGGAGGCCTCGCGGATCTTGTCCTGGGCTTCGCTGCCTCCGGCCATCACTGCTTCCGACACGCAGTGCGACAGGTGATCCTCCATCAAGCCGATGGAGACTGCTTGCAGCGCACGGGTGATCGCTGAGATCTGGGTCAGAACGTCGATGCAGTAGGTATCCGAATCGACCATTTTCTGAACGCCGCGGACCTGACCTTCGACGCGGCGCAGCCGCTTGAGGTAGTCGTCCTTCGTTCCGGTGTACCCGGGCATCTCATCCTCCGGCCTCGCTGGGACTGTTTTCGTCCTGGTCGATCACTCCAGCGTTGATTACCCCATGGGGGTATCCGATACTCACCAACATACGCCTGGGGGGTATGTACGGCAAGGTGTGTTCGGTCACCGGTCAGCCGGTGACGGCCCGAGCCGGCGAGGTTGCCTACTGGGCGTGCAGAACCGTGTTCAGTCCGCCCCACGTGCCGGAACGCGGCACCGCTTCGACTCCGCCGGACAGCGAATTGCGGCGGAACAACAGACCGGCCGCGCCGGATAGTTCCCGCGCCTTCAACACCGTCGCCTCGCCATCCGCGAGCAGGGTGAGCTTGGTGCCGGCGGTGAGGTACAGGCCGGCCTCGACCACGCAGTTGTCGCCGAGTGAGATGCCGACGCCGGAGTTGGCGCCGAGCAGGCAACCGTTGCCGATGGTGACCTGTTGGGTGCCGCCGCCGGACAACGTGCCCATGATCGATGCGCCGCCGCCGATATCACTGCCGTCCCCGATGATCACCCCCTGGGAGATGCGTCCCTCGACCATCGAGGTGCCGACCGTCCCGGCGTTGTAGTTGCAGAATCCTTCGTGCATCACGGTGGTCCCGGCCGCCAGATGGGCGCCGAGCCGCACCCGGTCGGCGTGTGCGATGCGCACGCCGGACGGTACGACGTAGTCGGTCATCCGCGGGAACTTGTCGACACCGAAGATGCTCAGCCGCGTGCCCTCGATCGCCGCGGACAGCCGTACCTGCTCGACAGACTCGGGCGGAACCGGGCCCAGGGATGTCCAGGCATTGTTCGGCAGCAAACCAAAGATGCCGTCGAGGTTGATGGACCGGGGCAGAACGAGCCGGTGGGACAACAGCTGCAGACGCAGGTAGACATCGGCCGTGTCGACCGGCGGCTCGGCGAGCGAGGCGATGGTGGTGTTGACGACGACCAGGTCGATGTCCCGCACTGAATCGTGCCGCTGGGCGCCGACCAGGTCCGGCTGCGAGCCCGCGTCCGGAGCGCCCAGGGCGGGCGACGGGTACCAGACGTCGAGCACGGTGCCGTCGGCAGTGCAGTTGGCCAGCCCCGTTCCATAGGCGCCGGCGGTGGTCGTTTCGACGATGTCGGTCATCCGGCAACCCTATCGAGCGACGGTGGCGTCATCAGGCGGTGGTGATCGCCACCCGCCCGGCAGGCACCTGGGCGCCCGCGGCGCCCCAGGCGTGATCGGACCATTTCTGGTCGTCGACGGAGACCGCCGATACCGAGAATCCGGTGCCGTGCGCCACCGACCAGGCGGCGAGCGCGCGGCCGCCCTGGTCGGTCGGGATGCCCGGAACGGTGACCGTGACGATCGCCGTCGACCCGTTGATCGCCACCAGCTTCAATCCACCCAGCTCGGCCTGGGCCGCGGCCAGCACCTCGGAGATCGCCGCCGGGGCAGCTGACGTGCCGGCCAATGGGTTTCGTGCCGGTGCGTCGGCGGTCGATGACTGGGCCCCCGCGATGCAGCCGAGCCCCAGCGGGCTGGCTCCGCCCAGGGCGATGGCCAGCGTCGTGGCCTCGTCCTCCCATTTGGCGTAGGCATCGGGGAAGCCGGAGTACTGAACGGATTGCGCCGCCTTGGTCAGGGAAAGCTTCTGCCAGTTCGGCACTTCGGCCAGCGCGTCGTAGAACTTGCCGGCTGCGTAGACCGGGTCGAGGATCTGGGCCTTGGTGCCCCAGCCCTGAGATGGGCGCTGTTGGAACAGGCCGACCGAATCGCGGTCGCCGGTGGGCAGGTTGCGCAGGCTGGACTCCTGCAGGGCCGTGGCCAGCGCGATGATCCTGGCTCGCTGCGGGAGTCCGCGTGACATGCCGACGGCGTTGATGGTCGACGCATGTTGCAATTGCACCGCGGCGAGGTAGACCGGCTGGGTCACCGAACCCGCCGTGGTGACGCCCGGTACGGTGCACTCCGCCGTCGGGGTCGAGTTCGAGGACGATTTCACCAGGTGCACCCCGAGAAGTACGGCGGCAACGAGCAGGGCGACCAATCCGAGGGCGGCCAGGGTCCAGGCGATCGGCTTGCGCACATCCGGAACGGTACTTGGGCCCGGTAAGTTTCAACGATGTTCGCTCTCGACCTGTCCGCCGACCCGGCCGACCTCACTGCCACGCTCGTCGACATCCCTTCGGTATCGAGGGACGAGGGTCCGATCGCGGATGCGATCGAGTCAGCACTGCGCGCGCTGCCTGGTCTCGAGGTCATCCGCCTGGGCAACTCGGTGCTGGCCAGGACGTCATTGGGGCTGCCCACCAGGGTCCTGCTGGCCGGCCACATCGACACGGTCCCGATTGCCGACAATGTTCCTTCCAGGCTGGACGGTGACACGCTGCACGGTTGCGGCACAACGGATATGAAGTCCGGGGACGCGATGCTGCTGCACATCGCCGCCACGCTGGCCGATCCCACTCGTGACATTACCTTCGTCTTCTACGAATGCGAGGAGATCGAGCACGAGTTCAACGGGCTGACCAGGATCGAGCGGGAGTTGCCGGAGTGGCTCGCTGCCGATCTGGCCATTCTCGGCGAACCCACCAACGGCCAGATCGAGGCCGGCTGCCAGGGGACGGCTGCCGTGGCGGTGACCGTCCGCGGACGGCGGGCGCATGCTGCCCGGTCGTGGCTCGGTGACAATGCCATCCATGATGCCGGCGAGGTGCTGGATCGGTTGCGCAGCTTCGAGTCGAGGTCCGTCGACATCGACGGGTGCGTCTACCGCGAGGGTCTGAACGCTGTGGGCATCAGCGGCGGTGTCGCCTCCAACGTCATACCGGACGAATGCGTGGTCAAGGTCAACTTCCGGTTCGCGCCCGATCGGGATGCAGACGGTGCCATCGGGCTGCTCAAGGAGCTGTTCGATGGGTTCGAGATCGACGTGCTCGACGTTGCTCCCGGCGCGCTCCCCGGTCTTTCGGCACCGGCCGCCGCCGAGTTCGTGGCGGCGGCCGGGGGTGTCGCGGTCGCGAAGTACGGCTGGACGGACGTCGCCCGATTCGCCGCGCTGGGTATCCCAGCCGTCAACTACGGCCCAGGGGATCCGTCACTGGCGCACACCATCCAGGAGCACGTCTCTCGCCGGCAGATCCGCGAGATGACCGAAGTGCTGCGGTCGTTCCTTACCTGATCTTGTCGGGACACGGCCTGTCTCGTTCTGAGACAACCACGAATGCCCGTGCTCGCGACTGGCAGTGATGTCGCCAGCTGGTGACCGGTCATCATCGGTGCGTCACATGGAGGCTTTAGGGTGTCGGGCGTGACGAACGAAGAACTTTCCACGGGTCAGGGCGGAGCCGATCGCTTCGAGGTCCCCGGCGAGAAGCACCGCGGACCGGTGGTGCTGCGCGGCACCCAGTCGGTCAGCACCAGCACCACCGATCAGCGACTGCTCGACTCCCGGGGCCCGACCGACTGGGTGCATACGGATCCGTGGCGGGTACTGCGGATCCAGGCGGAGTTCGTCGAAGGCTTCGGTGCGCTGGCCGGTTTGCCGCGGGCCGTCACCGTTTTCGGAAGTGCCCGGACCAAGCCGGACAACCCGGAGTACGCCAAGGCGATGGAGATCGGTGGCGCGCTGTCCAGGGAGGGGTTCGCCGTCATCACGGGTGGCGGCCCCGGAATCATGGAGGCGGCCAACCGGGGCGCCAAGGAAGCGGGTGGCCTATCCGTCGGGCTGGGTATCGAGCTGCCCTTCGAGCAGGGCATCAACAAGTACGTGGATCTGGGCATCAACTTCCGCTACTTCTTTGCCCGCAAGACCATGTTCGTCAAGTACTCCCAGGCCTTCGTATGTCTCCCGGGCGGTTTCGGCACGCTCGACGAGCTGTTCGAGGCACTGACGCTGGTGCAGACCAAGAAAGTGACCAAGTTCCCGGTCGTGTTGTTCGGCTCGGAGTACTGGGGCGGCCTGGTCGACTGGATCCACAAGACGGTCGCCGGCGCCGGCAACATCAACGAGCCGGACCTGGCGCTGATCCACGTCACGGACGACGTCGACGACATGATCCGGGTGGTCCACGACGCCCACGCCGCTTGGGTCGCCGCGCACTGATTCCAGGCTGACCCACCCCTGTCGCGCGGATCAACTAGCCCCGCGCTGATCAAATCGCCCTGTTTGGGACCAGTGGGACAGAAGTCCATCAGTTCATCCGCGCAGGCCTAGATGATCCGCGCGGCGTATCAGGCATCAGCCGGCCCGGGGCGGCGGCTGTAGGGGTGCGGCGGGGCGGGTGGGGCGTGGCGGGGCGGGCGGCGTGGGAGAATAATCAACGTGTTGCGCTGGATCACCGCAGGGGAATCACATGGACCTGCCCTCGTCGCCGTCCTGGAGGGACTGCCTGCCGGCGTACCGGTAGCCACTCCCGATATCGCCCTGCAACTGGCCCGCCGTCGCCTCGGCTACGGCCGCGGAGCCCGGATGAAGTTCGAGCAGGACGTGGTCACCCTGCTCGGCGGGGTGCGGCACGGCATCACCCTCGGCGGTCCGATCGCAGTAGAGATCGGCAACACCGAGTGGCCCAAGTGGGAACAGATCATGTCGCCGGACCCGGTGGACACCGAGGTCCTCGCCAGCCTGGCCCGCAACGCGCCGCTGACCCGGCCGCGTCCCGGGCACGCGGATCTGGCCGGTATGCAGAAATACGGCTTCGACGACGCCCGTCCGGTGCTCGAGCGCGCTTCCGCCCGGGAAACCGCGGCCCGCGTTGCTCTGGGCACCATCGCCCAGCAATTCCTGCGAGAGGTGCTCGGGGCCGAGGTGGTCTCCCACGTCGTGTCGATCGGTGACGCCGACGCCGTGGAAGGCTCGCTGCCCACTCCGCAGGATCGCGACGCCATCGACGCCTCGCCGGTCCGGGCCCTCGACCAGCGGTCGACCGACGCCCTGGTCACCGAGATCGAAGCAGCCAAGGCCGACGGAGACACCCTCGGCGGCGTCGTCGAGGTGCTGGTCTACGGTCTGCCGCCCGGTCTGGGCTCGTTCGTCCAGGGTGATCGCAAGCTCGACGCCCGACTGGCGGCAGCGCTGATGGGCATCCAGGCCATCAAGGGCGTCGAGATCGGTGACGGCTTCGCCACCGCCCGGCGCCGCGGCTCCCAGGCCCACGACGAGATCGATCCCCGCCACCCCGGTGTGACCCGCCGGTCGAACCGGGCCGGCGGCATCGAGGGCGGCATGACCAACGGCGAAATTCTGCGGGTGAGGGCCGCGATGAAGCCCATCTCCACCGTTCCCCGCGCGCTGGCCACCCTCGACGTGGTGACGGGCGAGCCGGCCGTGGCAATCCACCAGCGCAGCGACGTGTGCGCGGTGCCGGCGGCCGGAGTGGTCGCCGAGGCCATGGTGGCCTTGGTGGTGGCGGACGCGGTGGTCGAGAAGTTCGGTGGGGATTCGGTCACGGAAGTCCGCCGGAACGTGACCGGCTACCTCGCCACCCTGACGCAGACCCGGCCGATCCCGGCGGACCCGGCGACTGCGGGCAGCGCCGCGGCCGCCTCCTGACCGGGGCCGGCCGATGAGCACCGCGAGATGACCGACGTGAGCACACATCCCGGACCAGGCACTGCCGCCGACCGGGCCAAAGTGCTGGCCCAGCAGGCGGCCGCGGCTCATGGGGCAACACTGGACCGCTCGGCTATTCGTCCGGCCGTTGTCCTCATCGGCCCGCCCGGCTCGGGTAAGTCCACCGTGGGTGCGGCCATCGCCAGGTCGACCGGGTTGCAGTTCCGTGACACCGACCTGGATGTGGAGCGTGTCACCGGTCGGACCATCCCGGACATCTTTCTGGAGGACGGCGAGGAGCGCTTCCGCGAACTCGAGCAAGCGGCGGTGCTGGCCGCGCTCGCCGGGCATCCCGGCGTCCTCGCTCTCGGCGGCGGAGCGATCCTGGCCGACGAAACCAGGGCGCACCTGCTCGGGCATTCGGTCGTCTTTCTCAACCTGTCCATGCCGACCGGCGTCAAGCGCACCGGCCTGGCCGTGAATCGTCCCCTGCTCGCAGGCGTGAACCCGCGGGCCACCTACCGCGCGCTGCTCGAAGCCCGGCTCGTCCATTACCGGGAGACCGCCCGATTCGAAATTCAGACCGACGAGCTGAGCGTCGCGGAGGTCGCGCGGACGATCATCGAGAAATTGGAGCTGCGGTGACCAGCCAGCTCGGCGACCCGACCACGGTGACCGTGTCCGGTCCGTCGCCGTACCCGGTCATCGTCGGGCGCGGCCTGTTGGACGAGCTGGTGAGCGCCGCGGTGGCAAGTGGGGCGACGGGCGGGAAGACCACCAAGGCCGCGTTGATCCACGCGCCGACGCTGGGTCAGACCGCGGAGGCGATCCGAGATGCGTTGCAGGCAGCCGGGATCGCCACGCACCTGCTGGAAGTGCCGGACGCTGAGGACGGTAAATCGCTCGAGGTGCTCGGGTTCTGCTGGGATGTCTTCGGCGAGATCGGTCTCGGTCGAACAGATCTGGTGCTGGGGCTCGGCGGCGGGAGCGTGACCGACCTGGCCGGTTTCGCGGCTGCGACCTGGATGCGCGGGGTGCGGCTGATCAACGTTCCGACCACTCTGCTGGCCATGGTCGATGCCGCTGTCGGCGGGAAGACCGGGATCAACACCGGAGCCGGCAAGAACATGGTCGGTTCCTTCTACGAGCCCAACGCGGTGATCGTCGATCTTGCCACGCTGGAGTCGTTGCCGGCCAACGAGTTGGTGGCCGGCATGGCCGAGATCGTCAAGTGTGGGTTCATCGTCGATCCGAAGATTCTGGACATCATCGAGGCTGATTCCGTCGCAGCCGTCGACCCGACGTCGCCGGATCTGGCCGAACTGGTCCGACGGGCGATCACCGTCAAGGCCGACGTCGTGGCGGCCGACCTCAAAGAATCGGATCTGCGCGAGATCCTCAACTACGGCCATACTCTCGCGCACGCGATCGAGAAGCGAGAGAAGTTCAAGTGGCGCCACGGCGCGGCCGTTTCTGTCGGTCTGGTGTTCGCGGCCGAGCTCGCCCGGGCGGCCGGGCGGCTCGACGACGCGACGGCCGACCGTCATCTGGAAGTCCTGCATCTACTGGGGTTGCCGACCACCTACGATCCGGATGCGTTGGGGGAGTTGGTCAAGATCATGGGTTCGGACAAGAAGACGCGATCCGGAGTATTGCGTTTCGTCGTTCTCGACGGTCTGGCCAAGCCCGGACGGTTGGCCGGGCCCGACCCATCCCTGCTGGCGGCGGCGTACTCGGTGATCGCCGGTCGTCGGAGGCCGCAGGGTCTGATCCAGCTATGAGCGACAGGGCCTGGAGCAGTATGACGAGAGGTCAACGATGACAGCGGTTTTGGTACTCAACGGGCCGAATCTGAGCCGGCTCGGAACCCGGGATCCGCTGGTCTACGGCGCCACCACGCACGCGGAACTGGCGGCCACTTTATCGGCGCGCGGCTCCGACCTCGGGCTGGAAGTGGAAGTGCGTCAGACCGACGACGAAGCGCAGATGATCGGCTGGCTGCACACGGCGGCCGATTCGGCGACTCCGGTGGTGTTGAATCCGGCCGCGTGGTCGCACTACTCGATCGCTCTGCGGGACGCAGCTTCTCAGCTCACCGCGCCTCTGGTCGAAGTGCACATCAGCAATATCCACGCTCGCGAAGAATTCAGGCATCATTCCGTCATCTCCGGCGTTGCCACCGGCGTCATCGCGGGGTTGGGTGTCAAGGGCTACGAGCTGGCGCTGCAATTCATCGCGGAATCGGTGGCCGGCAATGCGGCCGCGGGAAACGGAGCCTGAGCAGATGAGCGCGACCCTGAACCGCCGACGGGCCCTTCGCGGCCTGCTGGCCGACGCCGGTCTGGACGGCCTGCTGGTCACCGACCTGATCAACATCCGCTACCTGACCGGATTCACCGGGTCGAACGCCGCCGTGCTCATCCGGGCCGAGGGTGACACCGACTCCGTGTTCTGCACGGACGGACGCTACGACGTGCAGTCGGCGAGCGAGGTGCCGGACCTGCCACGCAGGATCGACAGGCCGTGCGACCTCGCGCTTCTCGGATCGACGTCCGGGCAGATCGGATTCGAGGCCGTGTCGGTGTCGGTGTCGGCGCACAGCCAGCAGCAGACTGCGGCGGCGCCGGGAGTCGAACTCGTCGCCACCGAGAACCTCGTCGAGCAACTGCGATCGGTCAAGGACTCCGGGGAGATCGACGCCCTGCGGACCGCGTGCGCCGTCGCCGACCGAGCGCTGGCCGAATTGATCGAACAGGGCGGGATCCGACCAGGCCGGACCGAACGGGAGGTCGGGCTCGACCTCGACGAGCGCATGCGCCGGCTCGGCGCTTCGGACCCGGCGTTCGAGACCATCGTCGCTGCCGGGGAGAATTCGGCCATCCCACACCACCGCCCCACCTCGCGACTGCTGCGGACCGGCGATCTGCTCAAACTCGACTTCGGAGCGGCGGTCGCGGGTTACCACTCGGACATGACCAGAACCTTCGTGCTCGGCCGGCCCGCCGACTGGCAGGTGGAGATCTATTCGATCGTCGCCTCCGCCCAGCAGGCCGGACGGCGGGCTGCCGTGGTCGGTGCGACCGGAGACGAGGTCGACGCGGCGGCCAGAGATCTCATCACCGCGGCGGGTTACGGCGCCCAATTCGCCCACGGTCTGGGCCATGGTGTCGGTCTCCAGGTGCACGAAGCACCGAGCCTGGCACGTGGCCAGGCAGGTATCATCAGGGCAGATATGTGTGTCACCGTCGAGCCCGGGATCTATCTGCCGGGGCGTGGCGGAGTTCGCATCGAGGACAGCGGGGTAGTTCGAGCGGTCGATTCGGTCGACCAGGATTCGTCCGGCGCCGGTTATGAAGTGCTCACGCTGACGTCCCGCGATCTGGTCGAGCTCTAGCCGTTCTGCGCCTGGCCGGCGCTGATGCCCGACCGGGTCTGAAACGCTGTCGCACCACCAGTTGTTCTTCACAGAAACGAAAGGCACCGCAACCACCTCATGGCCTCCACCAGCGACTTCAAGAATGGTCTCGTCCTCAACCTGGACGGCGTGCTCTGGACCATCACCGAGTTCCAGCACGTCAAGCCCGGTAAGGGACCCGCCTTCGTGCGGACGACGCTGAAGAACGTGATGACCGGAAAGGTCGTCGACAAGACCTTCAACGCCGGCATCAAGGTCGAATCGGCCACCGTCGACAAGCGCGACATGACCTTCCTCTACAAGGACGGGTCCGACTTCGTATTCATGGACAAGGACACCTACGACCAGATCAACGTCTCCGCCCAGGTCGTCGGGACCGTCTCCGACTACCTCCTGGAGAACCAGGAGGCGATGGTGGCCCAGCACGACAACGTCGTGTTGTTCGTCGAACTGCCGGCCTCGGTCGAACTGCTCGTGTCGCACACCGACCCTGGGCTGCAGGGCGACCGTTCCACCGGCGGCACCAAGCCAGCCACCCTCGAGACCGGCGCCGAGATCAACGTTCCCTTGTTCCTCAATACCGGCGACAAGATCAAGGTCGACACCCGGGACGGCCGCTACCTCGGCCGGGTCAACAGCTGACGTGGCGTTTTCCTGTGCTCGCCCAGACTGCTCTGGCCTCGTTCACCCGACGGCGACCGGCTGATGTCGGCGAGGTCCAAGGCCCGTAAACGGGCGCTCGATGTGTTGTATGCCGCGGACGCCCGCGGGGCCGACCCGCTGGACGTGTTGGACGAACGAATCGATGCCGACGAAATCACGCCGCTCGGTGAGTACGCGCAGACGCTGGTGCGCGGTTACGCCGCACACGCGGCGCGGATCGACGACCTGCTGGGTGAGCACGCGGAGGGCTGGACGCTGGATCGAATGCCGGCCGTGGACCGTGCCATTCTGCGGATCGCCGTCTTCGAGCTGGTGTACTCCGACGACGTGCCGGCGCCGGTGGCCGTCGACGAGGCGGTGGAGTTGGCCAAGAGTCTGTCCACGGACAACTCGCCACGGTTCATCAACGGTGTGCTGGGCCAGATCCTGCTGATCGCCCCGCAGCTCCGCCGCGTCTGAGGGGCTTGGCGCGCAGCGGGTCGGGTTCTTTCACATCCTTTGTGTGTCCCCAGTCACGAGCGCTGCTCACAGTTGATCAGCGCGCCAGCCGGACCCCAGATCGGGGCTATTCGAGCTCCGTACCTGCGGGCAGCACGCCCCAGCCGACGAGCTGTTCGGTGAGGCTCTCCGGCGACATGTCGTAGATGACTGCCAGTGATCGGAGATCCTCGGCCCGGATGGTGAGCACCTTGCCGTTGTAGTCACCACGCTGCGACTGGATGGCTGCGGCGTAGCGGGCCAGCGGCCCAGCCTGATGGGCCGGCAATTCAGACAATCGGTGCAGATCAATGACAAGTTTGGGGACTTGAATCCCACGCCGGGAGGCCCGAGCGTCCGGCAGCAGCTCCGCCACCGGAACACCGTAGAAATCCGCCAACTCGGCAAGTTTGGCGACGGTAACGGCGCGGTCCCCACGCTCGTACGAGCCGACAACCACAGCCTTCCAACGACCGTCGGACTTCTCCTCGACGCCGTGCAGACTCATTCCCTGTTGGGCTCGAATGGACCGCAACCGCTGCCCCAGTGCTCGGGCGTAGTCCTGCGTCATGTCAGCCTTTCTGGCTGTGGCGGGATTGAAATGCGTCTCTGTGGGAAGAGCGCTCCGTGCTAAGTACGGAGAGTAGTCGCATCCGACCTCATCGTGCTACTGGGACCGGCCAGAAGATTCCCCGACCTCGACTCGACCGGCCGCTAACTGGGCGCAGGGCCAGAGTGAGCGGACCACCGAAGAAGGGTTGCTACCATCGCCTGGAAGCCCAACCATCCTTTAAAGCCGTCCAGTGAGGCGGGAAAGGAGGTCGGTCTGGTGCCACCGCGCCCACACCGGTCTGACGCCGCGCGTCCCGTACTACCCGGACATCACAGGTCCCAGAGCGATGCCCACATCACCGGAACCGCCGGAGTGGTGTCTCTCCTGTCCGCAGCAGACATCGGCCGGACCATCGACCGCATTGCCCACCAGATCCTCGAACGCACCGGGGATCAGCAGATCGTATTGGTCGGCATTCCCACCAGAGGCGTACATCTCGCCCGTCGCCTATCCGAGCGACTGACCGCGTTCACTTCGCGGGACTACCCGGTCGGCTCCCTCGACATCACCCTGTATCGCGATGACCTGCGGCGGCGCGCGCCGAAAGCCCTCGAGGAGACGGTGCTCCCGGAGTCCGGGATCGAGGACGCCACCGTCATTCTCGTCGACGACGTGCTCTTTTCCGGTCGCACGGTGCGGGCTGCCCTCGACGCCCTGCGCGACCACGGCCGTCCGGCGGTCGTGCAGCTCGCCGTGTTGATCGACCGAGGTCACCGCCGACTGCCGATCCGGGCCGACTACGTCGGCAAGAACATCCCGACTGCGCTCGGCGACGACGTGGCGCTGCGATTATTCGAGACCGACGGCAGCGACGCCGTCGACCTGGTGAGAGGGCACTGATGACGACGACCATGCCGACCACCACGAACGACAAAACCCCGATTCTGGCGTCGTCGCCCGGAATGCTGCCCCGCCACCTGCTGTCGACCGGCGATCTGGACCGGGCGGCCGCCCTGCGCATCCTGGACACCGCGGCCCGCCTGGACCAGGCCATGTCGGGGCGGGAGGTGCGCAAGCTTCCGACCTTGCGCGGGCGGACCGTGGTCAATCTGTTCTACGAAGACTCGACACGCACCCGCATCTCGTTCGAACTGGCCGCCAAACGACTCTCCGCCGACGTCATCAACTTCTCGGCCAAGGGCTCCTCGGTGTCCAAGGGCGAGTCACTCAAGGACACTGCGCTGACCCTGCAGGCGATGGGGGCGGATGCCGTGGTCTGTCGCCATTCGTCGTCCGGTGCACCGCAGCAGCTCTCGGCCTGGGTGGATGGGCACGTCATCAATGCCGGCGACGGCACCCACGAGCACCCGACCCAGGCCCTGCTGGATGCCTTCACGCTGCGCCGGCATCTGGCCCCCGGCGGCAGCCTGGAAGGCCGGCGCGTGGTCATCGTCGGAGACGTGCTGCATTCCCGGGTGGCCAGGTCCAATGTGCTGCTGTTGTCGACCCTGGGCGTCCAGGTCACCCTGGTCGCGCCGCCGACTCTGCTGCCGCTCGGCGTGCAGACCTGGCCGGCCGACGTCACCTATGACTTGGATTCTGCGCTCAAAGGGGCGGACGCGGTGATGATGCTGCGGGTCCAGCGTGAACGGATGGGCGGCGCTTTCTTCCCGACCGAACGCGAATACAGCCGCTCCTACGGTCTCGACTCGCGCCGCGCTGCGCTGCTCGCCGATCACGGCATCGTGATGCACCCCGGCCCGATGAACCGTGGCATGGAGATCACGCCGCAAGTAGCGGACGGACTGAACTCGGTGATCGTCGAGCAGGTGGCCAACGGCGTCACCGTGCGGATGGCTGTGCTGTATCTGCTGCTCACGGGCGGCTTGGGCGATGCCGGATGACAGATCCCGCTGAACAGGACCGCCCACTCGGAACCCCACTTGGAAGGAACGCCGTGTCTCAGGCTGTGCTGATTCTCGGAGCCGCTCCCTACGGAGAAGCGCCGGTGGATCTCCTGCTGGCCGACGGCGACATCATTGCGCTGGGCGCCGATGCCGCCACGCATTCCCGCGCCGAGGGTGCCGCGCGCATCGACGGCGCCGGTTTGATCCTGCTGCCCGGACTGGTCGATCTGCACACCCATCTGCGGGAGCCCGGCCGGGAGGACTCGGAAACCGTCGCGACCGGTTCCCGCGCGGCCGTTGAGGGCGGATATACGGCCATCTTCGCGATGCCGAACACCGACCCGACCGCCGACACCGCGGGGGTGGTCGAGCAGGTCTTTCGCCTCGGCGTCGAAGCCGGACTGGTCGACGTGTTCCCGATCGGGGCGGTCACGGTGGGTCGGAAGGGCGAACGGCTGGCCGAGTTGGGTGCGATGGCCGCATCCGCCGCGCGGGTGCGAGTGTTCTCCGATGACGGTGACTGCGTGGCGGATCCGCTGCTGATGCGGCGAGCCCTCGAGTACGTCAAGGCCTTCGACGGGGTGATCGCGCAGCACGCTCAGGAGCCGCGGTTGACGGTGGGCGCCCAGATGAACGAGGGCGTGGTTTCGGCCCAGCTGGGCATGACCGGCTGGCCGGCCGTCGCTGAGGAAGCCATCATCGCGCGGGACTGCCTGCTGGCCGATCATGTCGACTCTCGGCTGCATGTCTGCCACCTGTCGACTGCGGGATCGGTGGAGATCGTGGCCGCGGCCAAGGCGCGCGGAACCAGGGTCACCGCCGAAGTCACGCCGCATCATCTTCTCCTCACCGACGAGCGGGCCATCGGGTACGACCCGGTGTTCAAGGTGAATCCGCCGCTGCGTACCGGCGCCGACGTGGAGGCACTGCGGGCCGCATTGGCCTCCGGAGTGATCGACATCGTCGCCACCGATCACGCTCCGCATGCCAGCCAGGACAAGGAGACCGAGTGGGACAATGCCAAGCCCGGCATGCTCGGGCTGGAGACGGCACTGTCGGTGGTGATCGACACGATGGTGAATACCGGGCTGCTGGACTGGCGCGGCGTCGCCAGGGTGATGTCCGAGAACCCGGCGCAGATCGGTGGGTTGACCGGCCACGGCCGGCCGATCGCCACCGGCGAGCCGGCCAACCTGGTGCTCGTGGATCCGGCTGCCAGCTGGACGGTGCGCGGGGCCGAGCTGGCGAGTCTGTCCGACAACACCCCGTTCGAGGGCATGAGCCTTCCGGGCCAGGTGATCGGCACATTCCGGCGGGGCACCCCGACTTTCCTGCGCTCGACCACCGTCCTGCACACCGCGCCGACCGACGATCAGGAGGTCTGACATGGACCGCGCATTGCTCACCGTGCTGCTCATCGCGATCGTCCTGCTGTCCGCCTGGGGCCTGCTGGTGGGTTGGCGTCACCGCGCCCAACGGCAGTCCGACATCGCGGCGCCACCGGCCGTCCCGGACGATCTGGGTGCCGATCTGGCCGAGCCCCTCACCGGCCTGTACGTGTCCAGCACCAGGACCGGCTCCTGGCAGGACCGGGTGGTGGCCCATGGTCTGGGGCGCCGGGCGGCCGCGACGGTGCGGCTGACCACCGCAGGGGTGCTCATCGACCGGGTGGGCGAAGATTCGATCTTCATCCCCAGCGCCGACCTGGTGGCGGTGGGCACGGCACCCGGCATCGCCGGCAAGGTGATGGCGATGCCGGACGGGATCCTGCTGCTGACGTGGGACCTGGACGGGACAAGACTTGACAGTGGCTTGCGTCTGGACGATCTGGCGGCCCAGGCCGACTGGGTCGAGATCGTCCAGGAGCAGCTCCGCGGCCGGCAGATCCCGTTGGCCGAACACATTCCCTCGGGGACGAACGATGATCTGGAGGGTCCCGCGTGATGCAGGTTGCGATGCTGGTGCTGGAAGATGGCCGGGTGTACCGCGGAACATCCTTCGGCGCAACGGGTTCGGCCTTCGGTGAAGCTGTGTTCTCCACGGGGATGACCGGATACCAGGAGACCCTGACTGATCCGTCCTACCGTCGCCAGGTGGTCATCGCGACCGCGCCGCAGATCGGGAACACCGGCTGGGTGAGCACCGGAGGGCCGCAGGGCGACCAGGACGACAACGAGTCCGGCCGGATCTGGGTGGCGGGCTACGTTGTCCGTGATCTGTCCCCGGCCCCGTCCAACTGGCGAGCGAGTTCCAACCTTCCTGACGAGATGGAGGCGCAGGGCGTTGTCGGCATCGCCGGGGTCGATACCCGTTCCCTGACCCGGCATCTGCGCTCGGCCGGCGCGATGCGCTGCGGGATCTTCGCCGGAGCGGCGCTGGATGACCCCGCCGAGCTGGTGGCCCAGGTGCGCGCACAGCCCGGAATGGCCGGTGCCGACCTCACCGGCGAGGTGTCCACGGCCGAGCGTTACACCGTGCCCGCTCAGGGCAAGGCCCGATTCAGCGTGGCCGCCATCGACCTCGGTATCAAAGCGAATACGCCGAGAATGCTGGCGTCACGCGGGATCACCACGCACGTGGTTCCGGCCGGCGTCAGCATCGAAGAGATCGAAGCGCTCGGTGTTGACGGGGTCTTCCTGTCCAACGGCCCCGGCGATCCGTCGACCCAGGACAGCATGGTCGAGCTGACCCGGCAGATCCTGCAGCGCCGGATCCCGCTGTTCGGGATCTGCTTCGGTAACCAGATCCTCGGCCGGGCACTGGGTTTCGGAACCTACAAACTCAAGTTCGGGCACCGCGGGATCAATCAGCCGGTGCGCGAGAAGGCGACGGGCCGGGTATTGATCTCCGCCCACAACCACGGATTCGCGGTCGACGCTCCGCTGGACGAGGTGGTCGACACCGAGTTCGGCCGGGCCCAGGTCGGCTTCGTCTGCCTGAACGACAACGTGGTGGAAGGCTTGGAATGCCTTGATGTGCCGGCATTTTCGGTGCAGTTCCACCCGGAGGCAGCGGCCGGTCCGCACGATGCCCAATCCTTGTTCGATCGGTTTGCGTCAATGATGAGTAGTCGCCCTGAGCAAGCCTCCACTCCGGCAAATGAAGGAATCAACCTCTGATGCCCGCACGCACCGACATCAAGCACGTCCTGGTCATCGGGTCCGGCCCGATCGTCATCGGCCAGGCCTGCGAGTTCGACTACTCGGGTACCCAGGCCTGCCGGGTGCTCCGCGAGGAAGGTATCCGGGTCTCGCTGATCAACTCCAACCCGGCGACGATCATGACCGACCCCGAGTTCGCCGACGCCACCTACATCGAACCGATCACCGCTGAATACGTCGAGAAGGTGTTGGCCGATCAGTTGGAACGCGGCTTCCCGGTGGACGCTCTGCTGGCCACCCTCGGCGGCCAGACCGCGCTCAACACTGCGATCGCCATCGCCGACGCCGGGGTGCTGGAGAAATATGACGTCGAGCTGATCGGTGCCGATATCCCGGCCATCCAAAGGGGTGAGGATCGGCAGATCTTCAAGGACATCGTCCGGTCGGTCGGCGGCGATGTCCCGCGCTCCGCCGTCTGCCACACGCTCGACCAGGTCCGGGACACCGTCGCCGAGCTCGGGTTGCCCGTCGTGATCCGGCCGTCCTTCACCATGGGTGGGCTTGGCTCCGGGATGGCCTACACCGCACAGGATCTGGAACGGATCGCCAGCACGGGTCTGGCTGCCTCCCCGGTTCACGAGGTGCTGATCGAGGAGAGCGTGCTGGGCTGGAAGGAGTACGAACTGGAGTTGATGCGGGACGCGCACGACAACATGGTCGTGGTCTGTTCCATCGAGAACATCGACCCGATGGGCGTGCACACCGGCGACTCCATCACGGTCGCGCCGGCGATGACGCTGACCGATCGTGAGTACCAGGACATGCGCGATCTCGGCCTGAAAATCCTGCGGGCCGTCGGGGTGGCCACCGGTGGGTGCAACATCCAGTTCGGCATCGAGCCGTCGACCGGCCGGATGGTCGTGATCGAGATGAACCCCCGGGTGTCTCGGTCATCGGCGTTGGCCTCCAAGGCGACCGGCTTCCCGATCGCCAAGATCGCGGCCAAGCTGGCCATCGGCTACACCCTGGACGAGATCGCCAACGACATCACCAAGGCCACGCCAGCGGCATTCGAGCCGTCTTTGGACTACGTCGTGGTCAAGATCCCGCGGTTCGCCTTCGAGAAGTTCCCCGGCGCCGACCCGACCCTGACCACGACGATGAAGTCGGTCGGCGAGGCGATGTCGATCGGCCGCTCGTTCGCCGAGGCTCTCGGCAAGGCGATGCGGTCGATGGAGACCAAGGCCTCCGGCTTCTGGACCGGCCCTTCCAGGGCGAGCGGAGCGACGGGGGATGTCAGCAGGGCGAGCGGAGCGACGGGGGATGTCACCAGGGCGAGCGGAGCGACGGGGGATGTCACCCGGGAAAGGGGCGACCTGGACGCGCTTCTCGCCGAGATCGCCATCCCCACCGACGGCCGGATCTACGGCATCGAGCGAGCGCTGGCCTGGGGCGCCAGCGTCGAGCAGGTCTTCGAGGCCACCAAGATCGACCCGTGGTTTCTCGAGCAGATCAAGTTGATCGCGTCCGTCGGCACCTCGGTGCGGGACGCGGGTGAACTGGACGTCGACCTGCTCCGGACGGCCAAGCGCTACGGATTGTCGGACCTGCAGATCGCCGGGCTGCGGCCGGAACTCGGTTCCGAGGAGGCAGTTCGCGAGCTGCGTTGGGAGCTCGGGGTGCGTCCGGTGTTCAAGACCGTCGACACCTGCGCGGCGGAATTCGAAGCCGCGACGCCCTACCACTACTCGGCCTACGAAACCGATCCCGCGGCCGAATCCGAGGTAGCTCCGCAGCCGGACCGGCCGAAGATCATCATCCTGGGCTCGGGCCCGAACCGGATCGGCCAGGGCATCGAGTTCGACTACTCCTGCGTGCATGCGGCGCTGGCCCTGCGCGAAGCCGGATTCGAGACCGTCATGGTCAATTGCAACCCGGAGACCGTCTCCACCGACTACGACACCTCCGACCGGTTGTACTTCGAGCCGCTCACCGCCGAGGACGTGCTGGAAGTCATTGCCGCGGAACAGGAATCCGGGACGGTCGCCGGCGTCATCGTGACCCTCGGTGGACAGACCCCGCTCAAGTTGGCTTCTGTTCTGGACGGCGCATCGGTCGCCAAGCGCGACGGATCCGGCGAGCGAATCTCGGTGGCCGTGCTCGGCACATCCTCCGACGCCATCGATCTGGCCGAAGACCGTGGACGCTTCGGTGACCTGCTGGCCCGAGCCGGATTGCCCGCACCGGCCTTCGGAATGGCCACCTCCTTCGCCCAGGCGCAGCAGGCGGCCGAGCGCATCGGCTACCCCGTGCTGGTCCGGCCGTCGTACGTGCTCGGCGGCCGCGGCATGCAGATCGTCTACGACGAGCCATCCCTGGCCGATTACATCAGCCGGGCCACGGAGATCACCGACGACCACCCGGTGCTGGTCGACCGGTTCCTCGATGATGCCATCGAGATCGATGTCGACGCCCTCTGCGACGGCACCGAGGTATACCTGGGTGGCGTGATGGAACACATCGAGGAAGCCGGCATCCATTCCGGCGACTCGGCTTGTGTGCTGCCACCGATCACCCTGGGTCGCAGCGATATCGAACGGGTGCGCTCGCACACCGAGGCGATCGCTCTGGGTGGCCGGGTTGTCGGTTTGCTGAACGTCCAGTACGCGCTGAAAGACCAGACGCTGTACGTCCTGGAGGCGAACCCCAGGGCCAGTCGTACGGTGCCGTTCACGTCCAAGGCGACGGCAGTGCCGCTGGCCAAGGCGGCGGCACGGATCATGGCGGGCGCCACCATCGCCTCGTTGAGACTGGAAGGCCTGCTGCCGGCCGAGGGTGACGGCGGCGTGATGCCCGCCGGTGCGCCGGTGTCGGTCAAGGAAGCCGTCATGCCCTTCCATCGGTTCCGTCGTCCCGACGGCACCGGCGTCGACACCCTGCTCGGACCCGAGATGCGTTCCACCGGTGAGGTGATGGGTATCGACATGGCTTTCGGGCCGGCGTTCGCGAAGTCGCAGACGGCGTCCTACGGCTCGCTGCCCACCAAGGGGACGGTGTTCGTGTCGGTGGCCAACGCCGACAAACGGTCGATGGTCTTTCCGGCGAAACGGCTCGCGGACCTCGGGTTCACGGTGCTCGCCACCGAGGGTACGGCAGAGATGTTGCAGCGCAACGGGATGGACGTCCAGGTCGTCCGAAAACACTTCGAAGGTGCCGGGAACATCGTCGATCTGATCAAGGCCGGCGACGTGGATCTGGTCATCAATACGCCCTACGGCCAGTCCGGACCGCGCATCGATGGCTACGAGATCCGTACCGCGGCGGTGGCGGCGGACATTCCCTGCATCACCACGATCGCCGGGGCGGCCGCGGTGGTGCAGGGCATCGAGGCACTCATCCGTTCGGACGTGGGAGTTGCTCCGCTGCAGATCCTCCAGGCACGTCTGCACGCGGGACGGACCAAGGCGGCCCTGCTGGCCGCCGAGGCGGCCGTCGGCGCCGCCGTATGACCAACCCGCGGCCGGCCGCGCTCATCAACGTCCGCTGCGCGTACGAACTCGTTGACTCGTGTCCCACCGGTCACATTTCGGCCAAGTTGATCAGCGCGGTCGAAGTTGATCCGCGCGGGGGTGGGCTGCTGGTGGCCAGGGCGGGGGAGCGATGAGCGGGGTGGACGGCGCGTACGGACGGTGGGTGCGGCCCGTCCTGTTCCGGCTCGGGCACGGTGACGCCGAGGCAGCTCACCACGCCACCTTGTCAGCGTTGGGCCGGGTCAGCCGGTCCGGGCCGGCGCTGAAAGCAATGTCACTGCTGCTGGCGCGAAACCAGGTCCCCCGCACCGTCTTCGGCGTGGATTTCCCGTCGCCGGTCGGGCTGGCGGCGGGAATGGACAAGGACGGGGTGGCGGCCAAAGCCTGGCCGGCACTGGGATTCGGCTTTGTCGAGCTCGGTACCGTGACCGCGCAGCCCCAGCCCGGCAACGACAAGCCCCGGCTGTTCCGGTTGCGTTCGAGCGAGGCGATCATCAACCGAATGGGGTTCAACAACCTCGGGGCCTCGGCGTTGGCGCAAACCCTGCAACAGGCCGGCGCGTTGGGTATCCCGCGTCGGCATCTCCCTGGGTAAATCCAAGGTGACTCCGGTCGATCAGGCAGTGGGTGACTATCTGACCTCGTTACGAGCAGTGCACAGTCACGCCAATTACATTGCGATCAATGTTTCTTCGCCCAACACTCCAGGGCTGCGCTCGCTGCAGGAAAAGGAGCCGTTGCTCGAACTTCTCGGCGCGCTGACCGGTAGTGCGAAAGCCTTGGCGGCGGGCCGAAAGCCGGTGCCGATCCTGGTGAAGATCTCGCCCGACCTCACCGATGGAGCGATTGCCGAGCTCCTGCAGGTCTGCACGGAAACCGGAATTTCCGGGGTCATTGCCACCAACACCACCTTGTCGCGGGACGGGATTGCGTTCGCGGACAGGAATCTCGTTGGGGAGGCGGGCGGGCTGTCCGGCGCTCCGCTGCGCCGTCGGGCGCTGGAGGTGGTTCGCTTCGTGTCCGGTCACACCAATCTTCCGGTGATCGGTGTCGGCGGTATCGGAGCACCGGGGCACGGCATGGCCATGCTCGATGCCGGTGCTTCGCTGCTGCAGATCTACACCGGATTCATCTATTCCGGACCAGGTCTGGTCACCGGCCTGAACAAGGCCGTCGCCACCAGCGCCGCCAGGACCACGCAGCTGAGGGAGACGTGAACTCCGTGGAGTCGTTCGGTTCGAAACTGCACAGGGCCATGGTTGATCGCGGTCCGTTGTGCGTCGGCATCGACCCGCATCCCGGCTTGCTCAGGGCGTGGGACCTGCCGGAAAGCGTTGCCGGCCTGGAGAAGTTCGCGATGACCACGGTCGAGGCACTGGCCGGGACCGTCGCCGTGCTCAAGCCGCAGTCGGCCTTCTTCGAAGCCTACGGATCGGCGGGCGTTGCCGTGCTGGAGAGACTCATCGCGCAGGCCCGGGCGGCCGGCGCCTTGGTGCTGCTCGACGCGAAACGGGGCGACATCGGTTCCACCATGGCGGCCTACGCGGCGGCGTACCTGACGGAAGGTTCGCCGCTGGCGGCCGACGCAGTGACGCTCTCGCCCTACCTGGGGTTCGGATCGCTACGACCTGCCATCGACGCCGCCAAAACCAACGGGCGAGGCATCTTCGTGCTCGCGCTGACCTCCAATCCGGAGGGTCCCGCGTTGCAACATGCGGTGGCCGCCGACGGTCGCTCGGTGGCCCAGACCATCGCGGACGCCGCCGCCGCCGAGAACAGCGGTGAGACGCCCATGGGCTCCATCGGTCTCGTCGTCGGGGCGACGATCGGTCGGACCGGGGTTGATCTGAGCCAGGTGAACGGGCCGCTGCTGGCGCCCGGGCTCGGGGCGCAGGGCGCCACGGTCGCCGATCTCGAGGTGGTCTTCGGTGAGAAGCTGGGCGCAGTCCTCCCGACGACCAGTCGCGAGGTCCTGCAAGCGGGCCCGGCGGTGGCCCGGCTGCGCTCCGCGGCAACCGCTTTGGCCGAGGACCTGCGGACCGCTTTGAGTCGATAGCCGCCTGATTCGATGGACCTAACGCGAGAACTGCTAGTCGATTCGACGGACGACCTGTTGGGCGAGTTCGACCAACAACGGCACGGCCGGGTGAGTTGGTGGGTCCCTCCAAATTAGTAGGACCGGTAGATCCGGGACGCCCACCACCGGCAGGTAGGTCACTCCCGGGTGGGAGTGCAGCTGCGCCGTCGATTCGCCGGTCACTCCGACCGCCCGGTCAGCGGCGATCGTCGCTAGCCAGTCGTCGGTGTTGGCCACTTGGACGATCGTGGCCGGTCGCTCGCCGATCGGCCACAAACTGACTGTCGTCGCGCCGGCAATGGTGTTGAGAGCTACCGGATGACGAGCCAGGTCGGCCAACCTCACACTGGTCTGGCCGGCGAGCACCCCGCCCGCCGGGACGGCGGCCAGCCGGGCCTCGCGCAGCAACTCCCGGGCGACGAAACCGCTGGGCGCCGTTCCCCGGACGATCGCGACGTCGACCCGGCCGTCGGCGAGGCCCGCGGTCCGGTCGTCGAACCGCAGCAGTTCCAAGGGCGTCTCCGGATGGATTCGCCCCCACTCCCGCAGCAGGTCAGGGGTGTATCGCCCGAGCGCCGACCAGGCGTGTCCCAACCGCAAGGCCCACACCCCGAGCTTGGCCGGATCGACGGCCTCGTCGAAGGCGGCGACCGCAGCATCTGCCCGTCCGGCGAAATGCTGACCGGCGACCGTGAGTTCGAAATGGTGAGTGGAGCGGTCGATCAGTTGCACCCCGAGGTGGGCCTCCAGCTGGCGAAGCGTCCGGGACAGCGCCGGTTGGCTCATCTGCAGGTGGTCCGCGGCCCGGGTGACATTGCGTTCAGCGGCCAGGGCCTGGAAGCAGCGAAGGTGACGCATCTCAACGGTCATGCCTGTAGAGCATAAGCGCTGCTCATTGCGCATTTCACAGCCGTTCAGCCGGTCGCTACGGTGAGGGTGTGCAACTGACGACGGTGCTTCGCCCCGCCTCGCCGAAGGCCAAGGCCGGGGCGATCGGCTTGTTCCTGGGTGGCGCGTTTTCGGTGCAATTCGGCGCGGCCGTGGCCGTACTGCTGTTTCCCAAGGCAGGCCCGCTGGGCACGGTCACGCTGCGGCTGGGCATCTCCGCCATTGCGATGTTGGCGTTCTGCCGCCCGTCCGTACGGGGTCGCAGCCGCAACGACTGGACCAGCGTCGCCGCTTTCGGGGTCGCGCTGGCCGGGATGAACAGCCTGTTCTACCAGGCCATCGAGCGCATTCCGCTCGGGACCGCGGTCACCCTGGAAGTGCTTGGCCCCCTTGCGCTGTCGGTGTTGAGCAACCGTCGGTTGATCTCCTGGCTGTGGGCCGGGCTGGCCTTGGTCGGCGTGATCCTGCTGGGCGGGGGATTGACCGGCTTGAGCCCGTCGGGCGTCCTGTGCGCGCTGGGGGCCGGCGCTTTCTGGGCCGCTTACATCGTGCTCAGTGCGCGTTCTGGGCAACGGTTCTCGGGCGCGGACGGGTTGGCCATGTCGCTGGGGGTCGCTGCTTTGCTGACCGCTCCGTTGGGTCTGCTGGCCGCAGGTTCGGTCTTGTTCCAACCCGGAGTGCTCGCCGCCGGCGCGGCTGTCGCCTTGCTCTCTTCAGTGATCCCCTACACGTTGGAACTGTTCGCGCTCAAGACATTGGCCGCCTCGACCTTCGCGATTCTGGTCGCCCTGGAGCCCGCCATCGCCGCTGGGTCCGGCTTTGTGCTGCTCGGTCAGGGCCTCACCCCGCTCGACCTGATCGCCATGGCTCTGGTGATCGTGGCTGGTGCGGGAGCGGTGCTCAGTGCTCCCCGGCGGCCGGTGCCGATAGCGCCGGTCCCGGTGGCGGCCGGGCGGTAGCAGAGCTGGGGGAGCCTGGCCGCGCGCCCGCCGATACGCTCGATCCGTGAGCACACCGGACATCAAGCCGCGTAGTCGCCAGGTCACCGATGGGATCGAGAGCACCGCGTCCCGCGGGATGCTCCGAGCGGTCGGGATGGGTGACGACGACTGGGCGAAACCGCAGATCGGCATCGGCAGCTCCTGGAACGAGATCACTCCCTGCAACCTGTCGCTGGACCGGCTGGCCCAGGCGTCGAAGGAGGGTGTGCACGCCGGTGGCGGGTACCCGCTGCAGTTCGGCACCATCTCCGTCTCCGACGGCATCTCGATGGGCCATGAGGGTATGCACTTCTCCCTGGTCTCCCGCGAGGTGATCGCGGACTCGGTCGAGACAGTGATGCAGGCCGAACGGCTGGACGGGTCGGTGCTGCTGGCGGGCTGCGACAAATCGCTGCCCGGCATGCTGATGGCCGCGGCGCGGCTGAACCTGGCCTCGGTGTTCCTCTACGCCGGCACCATCGCGCCGGGTTGGGTGAAGCTCGAGGACGGCACCGAGAAGGACGTCACCCTGATCGACGCGTTCGAGGCGGTCGGGGCGTGCAAGGCCGGCAAGATGAGCCTGGGCGACCTGGACCGGATCGAGCGCGCCATCTGTCCGGGTGAGGGTGCCTGCGGCGGCATGTACACGGCCAACACGATGGCCTCCGCGGCCGAGGCGCTGGGCATGTCGCTGCCCGGATCGGCCGCTCCGCCGGCCGCCGATCGCCGCCGGGACGACTTCGCCCACCGCTCCGGAGAGGCCGTGGTCAACCTGATCCGGCAACGGCATCACCGCACGGGACATCATGACCAAGAAGGCGTTCGAGAACGCGATCGCGGTCGTCATGGCCCTCGGCGGTTCGACCAACGCGGTGCTGCATCTGCTGGCCATCGCGCACGAGGCCGAGGTCGATCTGACCCTCCACGATTTCAATCGAATCGCCGACAGGGTGCCACATCTCGGCGATCTCAAGCCGTTCGGGCGATACGTCATGAACGACATGGACCGGGTTGGCGGCATTCCGGTGATCATGAAGGCGCTGCTGGACGCCGGGATGCTGCACGGCGATGCGCTGACCGTCACCGGGCAGACGTTGGCCGAGAACCTGGCGGATCTGGAATTGCCGGATCTCGACGGCGATGTGGTGCGCAAGCTGGACAACCCGCTGCACAAGACCGGCGGCATCGCCATCCTGCACGGATCGCTGGCGCCGGAGGGCGCAGTGGTCAAGACCGCCGGCTTCGATCTCGCCGTCTTCGAGGGTCCCGGCAAGGGTTTTCGAGCGAGAACGAGCGGCGATGGACGCCCTGACCGAACGGCGCGGTGAAGCCGGGCGACGTGGTCGTCATCCGCTACGAGGGTCCGAAGGGCGGGCCCGGTATGCGGGAGATGCTGGCCATCACGGCCGCGATCAAGGGTGCCGGATCTGGGCAAGGACGTGCTGCTGCTGACCGACGGGCGGTTCTCCGGCGGCACCACCGGTTGTGTATCGGTCACATCGCGCCGGAGGCGGTCGACGGGGGACCGATCGCCTTCCTGCGCGACGGCGACGTCATCCGGGTCGACATCGCGGCCACGCACTCTGGACCTGCTGGTCGACCCCGCCGAGCTCGAATCCCGCAAGCACGGCTGGGCCCCCTTGACCCATCAGTACAAGCGCGGCGTGCTCGCCAAATACTCCAAGCTCGTCGGTTCGGCCGCGCAGGGCGCGATCACCAGCTGAGACAAAGATTCGTCAGCCGTGCACTTGTTCGCGTGAGCACCACCAGGTGGAGCGTCCACCGACGGTGCCGTGCCTCATGTCCGCACCGCAGCGTGGGCAGAGGCCGCCCTGGTGGCGGGCGGCGATCACTTCACCGGTGTGGACGCCACCCTGCGCGATGGCCGACTTGAGCGAGGACTGCAGAGCTCGGTAGAGACGATCGGTATCCTTGCGCTGCAACGCGTTCACCGGTTCCATCGGGGAGATGCGGGCCTGCCAGAGCAATTCGTCCGCGAGGAGATTGCCGATTCCGGCGATCTTGGACTGGTCGAGCAGCCGGGCTTTGATCGCGATGGTGCCCTTGGCCAGCAGATTGCGGAATTCGGCTGCGGTGGCCTCCTCCGCGTCCGGGCCGAGGGCGTCGACATCCGGATCAAGACGCACCCGACCGAGTCGGCGCTTGTCGAAAAGCACCAGGGCGCCACCGTCGGCGAATTCCAGCGTGAAGCGATTCCATTCGGGCCTGTGCGGGCTGCGGCCCCGATCGCGCGGATCGCCACCTTCTTCGGCCCGGCCGTTCTTGGAGGTGACCACGATGCGACCACCCATACCCAGATGAATTCCGAGATCAGGGCCAGGCGTGGGGGACCGGCCGACGCCGGACGTCTCGCACCACATCGTCTTGCCGCGGCGACGAGCCACCGTCAGCCTGCGACCGACGAGCGCGTCGCGCAGCTGGCCCGGTGAATGTGGCCGGCAGACAAAGGTATCCGCATCGTCGACCGCGACGATTCGCCGGCCAAGGGCGCGGGCAGCGATCAGGCTTCTGGCGGTCTCGACTTCGGGTAGCTCGGGCATGCAGGTGGTGTTCCCGCTCGAGCCTCCGGCTGACCCTCGTTCTCAACTCAGATCCGCGTCACCTCTGGTGCACCCCACCGGCGTAGGAATGACGCGCAGTGTCGAAGTGGCGCAAGCTGGGTGGTGACGCGGACGACACTGAGAAGACCTGCGGCGCACCGCAGGTGCCTTGATCAGGGGCGCGGCGGACCGGTCGTGTTGCCCAGGTGGAACTCGCTGGTGAAGCACGCCGCCTCCGGATGCCCGTCGTCGAGCATGTCCAACACCATCCGAGCCGCGGTACCGCCCTGCTCGGCTGCCGGCTGCACCATCGTCGTCAGGTCGTGCGAGATGACGTTGTCCAGCCGGATCCCATCGAACCCGACCACACTCACGTCGCGAGGTACCTGCAGGCCGAGCTCCTGGGCGGCCCGGATGACGCCGGCCGCGAGCAGGTCGCTCTGCGCGATGATGGCGGTCGGTCGGTCGGGCCCGGCCAGGATCTCCCGTCCGGCCAGCAGCCCCTCGTCCACCAGGCTCCCCCCGGTGATCATCACCGCGGCGTCGGGGAAGACCTCGCGCGAACCGGCCAGCCGGTCGATGGTGGTGGAGACGCTCGCGGTGGACTCCCAGGCGGAGGTGAGACGCCCGCGTTCCCGCGACTCCTCCAACGGCAGGGCTACTACAGCGACGTTCCGATGACCGAGCGATTCCAAGTGCCGAGCCAGGGTGACGGTCGCGACCCGGTCGTCGAGCGTCACCGACAACACGTCCGGGAAAGGCGTACTGCCCAGGGCGACGATCGGGACCGACCGGCGTCGGGTGATCTCGATCGACCGGGTGACGTGCGGGCTGCAGCCCAGCAGCACGACGGCGTCCATCGTCGCGTTCTCCAGTGCTGTGGAGGCGACGGTCGGTCCGTCGGTGATATCCGGTACCAGTAGCAGGGCCCGACCTGAGCCCGCTATCTCCTGGGCGATGCCGTCCAGGAATGCGATCTTCACCGGGTCGCGGAATGCTTGCAGCACAGTCTCTTCCAGGACCACGGCGATGATGCCGGATCGGCCCTGGCGAAGCGATCTGGCTCGTGGGTCCGGCCCTGCGTACCGGAGTTCCTCGGCCGCGGCGAGCACCCGATTGCGGGTCTGCTGGGAAACGGGGCCGGAACCACTGAAAGCAAGCGAAGCCGTGGACACCGATACGCCGGCCAGTGCGGCGACGGCGGCCAGGGTGGGTCGCTTGTCGGTCGACGGGCTTACCGGGCCCACGACGATATCGGTCACGGCACGCCCTCCGATCGGTCGCGTTGGGGAACAAGAACCATTTCGTTTGACCTCGCCAAGTGCGTTCGCTACCTTAGTCGAAACGCTGGATCGAATCGATTCGATCCGCGACCGCCCGCCTGTCAGCTCTTCGACCAAGGGGATCCTTTGAGCAACCCGTCCCCGCCCGTCACCGCCGTGGTGAGGGCCCCAGCGCTGACCCGTCGGCAGATCGTCGGTTGGCGTAACGCCGTCTTCGTCATCTTCGGTCTCACCGGCCTCGGCCTGTCCAGTTGGGTATCCAGGACGCCGGCAATCCGGGACACCCTGCACGCCAGCACCGGCGAAATGGGCTGGATCGTCTTCTGCCTGGCGGCGGGATCCATCGTCGGGTTGATCTTCTCCAGCCACGTTCTCGTCATGTTCGGTGCGAAGCGCACGATCACCACTGCGATCACGGCCGGTTCCATCGGGTTGGCCGTCGCCGGAGTGGGAGTCACGGTGTTCGCCACCCCGCTGCTGGCGTGCATCGGGCTGGCGCTCTTCGGGGCAGGCACCGGTATGTGTGACGTCGCGATGAACGTCGAGGGTGCGGCCAACGAGCGGGTGCTCGGCCGCACCGTGATGCCGTTGTTCCACGCTGCGTTCAGCGTGGGAACGGTGACCGGCGCCGCCGTCGGCGCGTTGGCCGAGCTGTTGGGGATCTCGGTTGCCGCGCATTTCTGCGGAGTCGCCGTCGTCATCGTGGTGACCGCGTTCGTTTGCCTTCGCAAGCTCCAGCCGCATCCCGACGAGCCGGACACCGGTCCGGTGCCCGACGATGCGCAGAGTGGCTGGCGCGGTCGCCTGTCCATCTGGAAGGACCGCCGCACGATTCTGATCGGGCTGATCGTGCTGGGCATGGCCTTCGCGGAGGGCTCCGCCAACGACTGGTTGGCGCTGGCGATGGTGGACGGCCATCACGTCAGCAACGCGGCCGGCGCCTTCGTCTTCGGGGTCTTTGTGGCGGCGATGACGGTCGGCCGGGTGGCGGGGGTCTACCTGCTGGACCGGTTCGGCCGGGTCCCGGTGCTACGAGCCTCCGCAGTATTGGCCGCCTTCGGCCTGGTCATCGTCATCTTCGTGCCCAGCGCCTGGCTCGCCGGGGTCGGTGTCATCTGTTGGGGCCTCGGGTCGTCGCTGGGCTTCCCGGTCGGGATGTCGGCGGCCGCCGACGACCCGAAAACCGCGGCCGCCCGGGTCAGCGCAGTCGCGACCATCGGCTACTTCGCGTTTCTGGTCGGGCCGCCGGCGATCGGTTTCCTGGGCGTTCATTTCGGCCTGCTGAACGGCTTACTACTGGTGCTGGTCCTGGTGGCGTTGGCCGGCCTCACCTCGAGCGCGGCCAAAAAGCCCGTGGCAGTGCCTCGGTAACGCCGCCGAGGTAGCTCGGTGTGAGCGTCGGTGTGAGCTAGATCGGCCGGTTTGGCGACGAGTCCGGCCAGCGACAACGCCGCCGAGTCGGTATCCTTGGGGGCGACATGCACGCCCGCGGGCGTCCGGTGCAGGGCCTCCGACCACGGAGCAACCCGAGTCCGGCCGTTGGGTGCTGCGATCCGCGCGGCGCCATGATTGCGCGCTAGGAGCGTTTCGTGACAGCAACACTCACCCCCGGCCTGACTGCCGACCATGCCAATGGGCTCGACTTCAAGGTCGCCGACCTGGGTCTGGCCGAGTTCGGCCGCAAGGAGATCACCCTCGCCGAGCACGAGATGCCCGGACTGATGACCCTGCGTCGCGAGTACGCCGAGGTGCAGCCGCTCAAGGGCGCGCGCATCGCCGGCTCGCTGCACATGACCGTCCAGACCGCCGTGCTGATCGAGACCTTGGTGTCCCTCGGCGCGGACGTCCGCTGGGTGTCCTGCAACATCTTCTCCACCCAGGATCACGCTGCCGCGGCCACCGTCGTCGGCCCGTACGGCACCCCCGAAGCCCCCACCGGCGTCTCGGTCTACGCCTGGAAGGGCGAGACCCTGCCGGAGTACTGGTGGTGCACCGATCAGATGCTGCGCTGGCCGTCGGTCGATGGAGAAGCAGTGGGCCCCAACATGATCCTCGACGATGGTGGCGACGTCACCATGCTGATCCACAAGGGTGTCCAGTACGAGAAGGCCGGTGTCGTCCCGCCGACCGACGAGTCCGATTCCGAGGAGTACGGCGTCATTCTCGACCTGCTCCGCGCGTCGCTGGCCACCGATCCGGGCTACTTCACCGCCGTCGGCCCGAAGATTCTCGGCGTCACCGAGGAGACCACCACCGGCGTGTTGCGGCTGTACCAGCTGGCCGCCGCGGGCGAGCTGCTGTTCCCGGCGATCAACGTCAACGACTCGGTGACCAAGAGCAAGTTCGACAACAAGTACGGCTGCCGCCACTCGCTGATCGACGGCATCAACCGCGCCACCGACGTCCTGATCGGCGGCAAGGTTGCCCTCATCGCCGGCTACGGCGACGTCGGCAAGGGCTGCGCCGAGTCGCTCCGCGGCCAGGGCGCTCGCGTCATCATCGCCGAGATCGACCCCATCTGCGCCCTGCAGGCGCTGATGGACGGCTACGAGGTCGCCACCATCGACGAGGCCATCGGTCGCGCCGACTTCGTGGTCACCACCACCGGCAACAAGGACATCATCACCACCGCGCACATGCAGGCGATGAAGCACCAGGCTGTGCTGGGCAACATCGGTCACTTCGACAACGAGATCGACATGGCCGGTCTGGCCAAGCTGCCGGGCATCACCCGGCTGGAGATCAAGCCGCAGGTGCACCTGTGGACCTTCGCGAACGGCAAGACCATCCTGGTGCTGTCCGAAGGCCGTCTGCTGAACCTGGGCAACGCCACCGGTCACCCGTCGTTCGTCATGTCGGCGTCGTTCGCCAACCAGACGATCGCGCAGATCGAGCTGTTCACCAAGCGCAACGAGTACGACCTCGAGGTCTACCGCCTGCCCAAGCACCTGGACGAGAAGGTCGCACTGATCCACGTCCTGGCGCTCGGTGGCGAGATGACCAAGCTCTCCAAGGAGCAGGCCGAGTACATCGGCGTCGACGTCGAAGGCCCGTACAAGGCCGATCACTACCGCTACTAGGCTGCCGCAGCGCGAGCTGCGTGTGACAGAGAGAGGCCCCGCGAGCATCAGCTCGCGGGGCCTCTTCGTTGTCCGGCCGGGGCCGCATGGATCAACTTCGCCGATTTGGTGCTGGTGGGACGAGGGTCAACAACTTCGTCCATGCCTGAGAAGTTGATCCATCGGAAAGGGGGTCAGGAGACGCCGAGCAGGTCGATGATGAAGATCAGGGTCTGGCCGGAGAGGCGGTGCCCGCCTCCGGCCGGGCCGTAGGCAAGCGCCGGCGGGATGACGAGCTCGCGGCGGCCGCCCACCTTCATCCCCGGGATGCCGTCCTGCCAGCCCTGGATCAGGCCGCGGAGTGGGAATTCGATGGACTCGCCGCGATTCCAGGACGAGTCGAACTCCTCGCCGGTGGAGAACTCGACGCCCAGGTAATGGACGCGAACCGTCGCGCCCGGCACGGCTTCGGCGCCATCGCCGACGGTGATGTCACGGATCGTCAACTCGGTCGGCGCATCGCCGGTGGGGAAGTCGACCTCTGGCTTGCTTGCTGCTGCTTCTGTCATGCCGACCATCCAATCATTGGTCTGCATCGCTGATCCGCAGGGGCAACGGACCGGACCGTCTGACATAGGGTTCTCGCCGTGGGCCGACTGGTAGTGATCGAGGGATTGGACGGCTCGGGGAAGCAGACGCTGACCAAGCGCATAGAGGTACAGGCGGATGCCGCGGGCGTCGCGATTGCGACCATGGCCTTCCCGAGGTACGGCATCGATGTTCATGCCGACCTGGTGCAGGACGCCCTGTACGGCCGGTTGGGGGACCTCTCGGACTCGGTCTACGGACCGGCCTTGCTCTTCGCCCTGGATCGCCGGGCGGCGGCGACTGAGATCCGCGAGCTGAGGACGCGCAACGACCTGGTCATCCTCGATCGCTACGTCAGCTCCAACGCCGCCTACGGCGCCGCCCGGCTGGGTGCACCGGACATCGAGACCGGTTTCCCGGAATGGGTCAGGGATCTCGAGATCGGCCGGTTCGGCCTGCCGGTACCCGATCACCAACTGCTGCTGGCCACCCCGCCCGCGATCGCCGCCGAGCGGGCGAAGGGCCGCGCCGAGTCGGACACCGCCCGGTCGCTGGACCGATTCGAGTCCGATGCGGGCCTGCAGGCCAGGACCATCGCCATGTACCACCGCTTCGCCGACGACGGATTCCTGTCGCCCTGGTCAACGCTGTCGCCGGGCGATCCGACCGCAGATCTGCTGCAACGTCTGTTGGACTGATTCGGCGTGGCGGCCTGCGCCGAATCGAAGGGCTCAGCGCCGTAAGCAAAAGGCCTCAGCGCGCCGCGGCCCGCAGGGCCTGCGCCAATCCTTCGCGACGCATCCGGATGTCGATGTAGAGCATGGCCGTGACGGTGCTGCTCCACGGCATCAGCAACGAGCCGATGAGCACGGCCAGACCCTGGGTGAGTACGAAATGACGCACCGGGTCGCTACTGCTGACCAAGTTGCCCAGGATCGACGAGGCCGCGAGCGAGATGCCACCCGAGATCAACGCGGCCAGCGTCGAGACACCGAACAGCCGGCCCTTGAAGCCGTTGCTGACGGCGATCCCGCGCCTGATGGAATCAGGGATCGACAGCCGCTCCATGGCCGCCACCGGCCCTGCCGGCATCAGCATCAGCCACAGAATGACGCCCGGGACGATGAGCAGGAGGTACCCGATACCGGTGAGCACGCCCACCACGATCCCCAGGCCCAACAGCACACCGACCCGGCCCTTGAGGCGAGCCAAAGCCGCCTCATTGGTGCCGGTGGTCGTCGTTGCGCCCAATGCTGCGAACGGCGTGGCGAACCCGGCCAGGATCGGCCCGCTGATCAAGGCGATCAGGAAGGTCGCGCCCAGCGCGCCGAGGATGTTGTGCACCACGTAGTCCAGGACAGCGCTGACCTCGGCCGGTGTCGGGTTGGCCGGCAGGGTCAGATAGTCCCCGGTTGCGTAGTCGTGCAGTGAGCCGTTGGCCGCGAGCAAGCCGATCAGGGCGACGGCGCTGATCAGCTGAAAGATCAACGCGATGGGCGCGAGCACGGCCAGATGGCGCCACGCCACGCGCAGCGACGCGCCGAAGATTTCGCCGATCCGCAACGGGCGCAACGGATACAGGCCGGGCTGCGGGCCATCGGCGTTCGGGCCGGTCGGCGAGGGATACGACGGGAAGCTCACCCGGTCATGGTCCCATGAGCGGCGCGACGTACCCGACCGGATGACGTTGCCCACGCGCGGGCGGAATGGATGACACCATATAGACATGAGAGCGCGCGTTCTAGTGGTCGACGACGACCCAGCCCTGGCCGAGATGCTGACGATCGTCCTCCGCGGGGAGGGCTTCGACACGGCGGTGGTGCGCGACGGAGCGAAGGCGCTCGAGGTCTTCCGCGAGACCCATCCCGACCTGGTGCTCCTGGATCTGATGCTGCCCGGCACCTCCGGACTCGACGTGTGCAAAGAGATCCGGGCCGAGTCCGGCATCCCGATCATCATGCTGACGGCCAAGACGGACACTGTGGATGTGGTCCTCGGCCTGGAATCAGGTGCCGACGACTACGTCATGAAGCCGTTCAAACCCAAGGAGCTGACCGCTCGCATCCGGGCCCGGCTGCGGCGCGCGGACGTGGGTACCGCCGAACGGCTGCGGGTGGCCGACATCGAAATCGACGTGCTCGGTCATCAGGTCACCAGGGAGAGCGAGGCCATTCCGCTCACCCCGCTCGAGTTCGACCTGTTGGTCGCGCTGGCCCGCAAGCCGCGCCAGGTGTTCACCCGTGAGGTGTTGCTGGAACAGGTGTGGGGCTACCGGCATGCCGCCGACACCCGGCTGGTGAACGTGCACGTACAGCGCCTGCGCAGCAAGATCGAGAAGGATCCGGAACGTCCCGAGGTGGTCGTCACCGTCCGCGGTGTCGGCTACAAGGCCGGCATCGCGTGAGCCCGGGTCCATCGCCGGGGCAGTTCACCGAGCGGCGGGCCCACCTACTGCGGTTGCAGGGCGTGCGGCTCCGGGCCGCACTGTCGTTCTGGAGCCGGTCGTTGCTGTTCCGGGTCATCGTGCTGACCCTGTTCTTCTCGACCTGCGCCATGTTCGGCATCGGGGTGATCCTGCAGCAGCAGATCACCAAGGGTCTGTTGGAGTCCAAACAGAACGTTGCCATCTCCGAGGTCAAGAACGCCGCGCAGACCGTGCAGAACGGTATGCAGGGTGCGGACGCTGATCCGGCCTCGTTGAAATCGCAACTCGACCTGACGCTGCAGGCGCTGGGCAACCCGGCCCTGGCGACCGACTCCAACGCCCAGGGCAGCAACACCGGTGCCTTCGACCCGGTCATCGTGCAGAGCCGACCCGACGGCGGTGTCAACCAGGCGCAGGGTTTCGTCGGCGACGTGCCCACGGATCTGCTCGCCAGGGTGGCGGACGGTGTGATCGCGTACGAGTACACGACGGTCCGGCGTGAGGGTGCCAACGTGCCCGCCCTGGTCGTCGGTTCGCCGGCGCCCACCAGCACTGACAACTTCTCGGTCTTCCTGATCTTCCCGCTCTCCGCCGATCAGACCACGGCCGCGGTGGTGCAGAACACCCTGGTGCTCGGCGGTGCAGCGCTGGCCATCGCCCTCACCCTGATCGCTGTTCTGGTCGCCCTCCAGGTGGTCCGGCCGGTCCGCCGGGCGGCCGCCGTCGCGCAGCGGTTGGCCGCCGGCGATCTCGCCGAGCGAATGCCTGTCAAGGGACCCATCGAGCTGACCACATTGGCCAGGTCGTTCAACGGCATGGCCGACGCGATCCGGGCCCAGATCCGCCAGCTGGAAGAGTTCGGCAATCTGCAGCGCCGGTTCACCTCGGACGTCTCACACGAACTGCGCACGCCGGTGACCACCGTGCGAATGGCCGCCGACCTGCTCTACGACAGCCGCGAGGACCTGCCGCCGCATCTGGGTCGGTCCACCGAATTGCTGGTCAACGAACTGGACCGGTTCGAGACGCTGCTGTCCGATCTGCTCGAGATCAGCCGGTACGACGCCGGCATGGCGGAGTTGTCCGCGGAGAAGATTGATATCCGCGGGCTGATCGCTTCCTGCATCGCCGCGTCGCAACCGCTGGCGGTCAACGCCGGGGTCACCATCGTCCGCCAGCTCCCGCCCAGGGCGGTGACCGCCGAGGTGGACAGCAGGCGGGTCGAACGCATCCTGCGCAACCTGCTGAACAATGCGATCGATCATGCCGAGGGCGGCACCATCGATCTGGAGTTGGTATCGGATGACGAGGTGCTCGCCATCACCGTGACCGACCACGGGGTCGGTCTGAAGCCGGGGGAGGCGGGGCTGGTGTTCAACCGCTTCTGGCGGGCCGATCCGTCCCGGCAGCGGCAGACCGGCGGAACCGGGCTGGGTCTGGCCATCTCGCTGGAGGACGCCCGGCTGCACGGCGGCTGGCTGCAGGCCTCCGGCGCGCCGGGTCACGGTGCCCGGTTCCGGTTGACCCTGCCCTTGATCGCCGGCACCCTGGTCAATTCGTCGCCCTTGCCGTTGCGCGTCGGCGGAGATGATGTCGACGAGCCGGTCGACGGCGCGCCCGACCCGCTGGACACCAGGGACTGGACCCATCACGGTCTGGCCGGCGCCCTCCCGGCCGGCGGGCTGATCTCCTGGCCAGGTGTGGCTGACAGCACAGATGGTGGGCCACAGTGAGTTTCCGTCCGCGAATTCGTCATGCGGTACTGGTGGTGCTGATCGGTGTGCTGCTGACCGCTTGCTCCGGCATTCCCGGCTCCGGGCCGGTGCAGGACGTGACCAAGGTGGCCGACCAGGTCAACCAGGACGCGCCGGCCACCCCCGACGCCGGGATGACCGCGGATGCGATCGTCCGCGGCTTCATCTCCTCGGCGGCTCGGATCTCGCTGGCCGGCCCGGCCGGGTCGGCGTATCTGGCACCCAAGCAGTACCTGACGACGAAGGCGGCGCAGACCTGGCAGTCGAAACCGTCCTCGGTGGTCATCCTGTCCGATCAATACCGCATCGATCCGAGTGCGACGGATCCGAATGCGTACAACATCGTGTCGCCGTTGATCGCCACCCTCGATCCGGACAAGGCGTACCACGCGGGCAACGGGGCGTCCTACAAGGCCACCGTGCACGTGGTGAAGCAGAAGGGTGAATGGCGGATCGCCGACCCGCCGGCCGAGCTGTTGATCACCGAATCCGACTTCACCAACGTCTTCTCGGTGCGCACGCTGTACTTCCTGGATGCCGCTCATTCGGTCGTGGTGCCGGACCGGCGGTACCTGATCCGCAGCACCCCGGACACCAGGGTGCTGACGCTGCTGAACCTGCTGTTCCGTGGTCCGGCCGGAGTGCTGAAGGGTGCGGCCGACTCCGAGCTGACCGGCGCTTCGCTGCGCACCACGCCGACCACGGACAGCGCCGGACTCACCACCATCGACCTGAGTGGGATCGACGTGCCCACTGCCGCCGATCGGAACGCACTGGCCGCGCAACTGGTCTGGACACTCTCGCCGGACACGTCGCCGTTGTCGATCAACATCAACGGTGAGCCACTCGACCCCGATCAGCTGGTCTACACCGCGTCCACGGTCGAGTCCTTCAGCCCGGACCGGGTGCCCGGCACCGGCGCCGTGGCCTCGGATCCGTATTTCATCAACGAGGCCGGCGGCATCATCAACCTGTTGACCAAGAAGGCGTTGTACGGCGGCGTCGGAACCGGGTCGAAGCACGTGGTCTCGGCCTCCATGTCGGCGGCGACCGGAACCCTGGCCGCCGTCTCGAACACCCGGAACTCGGACGGGAGCGCCGGTCAGCAACTGCTCATCGGCCAGCCGCTGGCCTATGAGCAGTCGATACCGGCCCTGCAGGCGAATTCCCTGACCCAACCCAGTTTCAGCCGATCCGGCGACGAGGTGTGGGTGGTGCAGAACGGAGCGGCGAAGAATCCGGAGATCTACCAGATCTCCACCAGCCGCACCAGCTCCACCGTGAACGGCAGCGGCGCCGCCAGCCGGGCCAAGGTGGGGTCTGCGCAGCTGACCGGCAAGGGCGCGGTGACCGCACTGGTGCTATCGCCCGACGGAGTGCGGGTTGCCATCGTGGCCGGGCAGAAGCTCTATCTGGGCGCCATCGCCCCGGTGTCCACGGCGCAGACCGACTCGACCAGTCCGGCCACCGCCGACACGCCTGCGGCGCTCACGGTGATCAATCTGCAGCAGCTGCAGGGTGCGTTGACCGACGTCGGACCGGTGGCCTTCCAGAGTTCGAACGACCTGATGGTGGTCTCCAACAACCTGCCGGGCTACCGGTCGATCAAGGAACTGAAGATCGACGGTTCGAACCTGACTCAGGCCACCACCAACGCCCAGTACAGCGATGTGACATCGATGGCGGTGTCGACGGTGGACTCGACGGCGGAAGCCGCGACCCCGGACGATCCGACCAGTGACACCACGATCACCGCCGCGGCGGTCTATGTCACGGTCGGCCAGCAGGGCGCCCCCGGTCCGATCCTCAAGCTGCAGGGCACGCTCGCCGACGGCGAGTGGGTCAAGGCCGATGACACCAATCCGACCGCCATCAACCTGTTCTTCCCCAACTGACCTACCGGCGATGCCGGACGCGGCCCTGGGCTGACCGAAGTTGTCCACCTACCGTCCGCCGTTCCACAATGACCGCCGATTCGTTGCGCGGCAGTCGGTCGGGACGCGAGGCTGGATCGATGTCCGAAACCTGGAACCCGCTCCGGGTGGCCCTGGATCTGGTGCTGCCCAGGCCCTGCCCGGGATGTGGTGGTCCCGAGCCCTGGTGCGCAGGCTGCGCCTCCATCCTCGACAGCCGGCCGCGGCTGATCCAGCTTCCGGAAGCAACCCTGGATGCAGCTGTCGACGTGCCACTACCGCCGGCCCGGGCTCTGGCCCGGTACACCGGACCGGTCCGGGCCGTCATTCTCGCGGCCAAGGAACGTGGGCGCACCGACCTGCCGCCGCTGCTGGGCGGCGCGGTCGGCCAGGCCCTCGTCCGGCTGCGTCGGATCGCGTTGATCCCCGATCAGGTCTGGATCGTCCCCGCCCCGAGCCGGCGGGCAGCGGCCAGGCGCCGGGGCGGCGACCCGGTGACCTTGATGGCCAGAGCCGCAGCGCACCGAATGGCCGACCGTGGGTTGTTCGCCGGAGTCTCCCCGTGCCTCTTCACGGCAGGACGCGCCCGGGATTCGGTGGGTTTGGATGCTGCGGCCAGGGCCGCCAATCTGGCCGGCCGGATCCGGTTCCGGCCATCGTCCGCGCCGCCCGACGGGGTGCCGGTGGTACTGCTGGACGACGTGCTGACGTCCGGTTGGACGTCGCTGGCCGCCATCAGGGCGTTGGCGGACGAGGGCATCGAGACGGCCGCGGTGTTGACGCTGGCCACCGCCGCGCCCTGGCGATCGGAAGCCAACACCAGGTAACGCACCTATGTTTCCCAGGTTGCGCTCCGGCGCTCTCCCGGTAGGTTCGACATATCCCGGGTGAACCCGGTTCCAAGAAGCGCATTGGGGAAGCGCTCGGGACACAACGAAGTCAGTTGCGTGCCCGTCTGAACGCGGGTCCGCCATGGTCGCCGGGAGGATGTATGGATATTGTCGTCAAGGGTCGCAACGTGGAGGTTCCGGAGCACTTCCGGACGCACGTTGCCGACAAACTGGCTCGGAGCGAGCGGTACGACTCGAAGATCATCCGGGTCGACGTCGAGCTCTCGCACGAGTCCAATCGGCGCCTGTCGAAGACGTGCCAGCGAGTGCAGCTCACCCTCGCCAGTCGCGGTCCGGTGGTCAGGGCCGAGGCCAGCGCCGACAGTTTCTACGCCGCACTGGACGCCGCCGTGGTGAAACTCGAGTCGCGACTGCGCCGGTCAGCCGACATCCGGCACCACAAACAACATGCCCGGACGCCTATCTCGGTCGTCGCGGGACCCGGTGGGGGCCTGAACGACGAACCGAAACTCGACGGCGATGCCGACGGTTCTAGCAGGTGGCAGGACGACGACCTCGGCGACACCGCCGACGGCAGCCCGGGCCGCGTCGTGCGAATCAAGGACCACCCTTCCGACCCCATCACGGTCGACCAGGCGCTCTACCAGATGGAGTTGGTTGGCCACGACTTCTACCTGTTCAAGGACGCCGACACAGACCTGTGTTCTGTCGTCTACCGACGCAAAGGCTTCGACTACGGGTTGCTGCGGCTGACCTGATCCAGCCGGTCCGTTCCTTCATGGTGAGCGGTACGCCCTCCAGCTGGGCGGATAGCCATCGATGGTCGTCAGGCCTCGCCCGAGTCGCTTAGCGCTTACCATGGGGACGGCCGGAAACGTCAAGAAGTTTCCGGAGGTAGCTGACTGCGCCGAACTGGGTGCGGGCGGCTGCGGATGGTGAAATACAAACCGAGGGTGACCACGTGGTTCTGTCCCGACTGCTCCGTGCCGGCGAGGCCAAGACGATCAAGCGTCTGCGCGCTATCGCTGATCACATCAACGCCATCGAGTCCGACTACACGGACCTGACCGACGCGGAGTTGCGCGAATTCACCGACTCGTTCAAGGCCCGGTTGGCCGACGGCGAGACGACCGACGACATCCTGCCGGAGGCATTCGCCGTCGTCAGGGAGGCCGCCAAGCGGACCCTCGGGCAGCGCCACTTCGACGTCCAGCTGATGGGTGGCGCGGCCCTGCACCTCGGCAACATCGCCGAGATGAAGACCGGTGAGGGCAAGACGCTGGTCTCCACTCTCCCCGTCTACCTCAATGCGCTCGAGGGCAAGGGCGTACACCTCGTCACCACCAACGACTATCTCGCTCAGCGGGACAGTGAGTGGATGGGCCGGGTCCACCGCTTCCTCGGCCTCGAGGTGGGCGTCATCCTGGCCCAGCAGACCCCGGATGTCCGCAAGGCGCAGTACGCCGCCGACATCACCTACGGCACCAACAACGAGTTCGGGTTCGACTACCTGCGCGACAACATGGCCTGGTCGAAGGACGATCTCGTCCAGCGCGGCCACCATTTCGCCGTGGTCGACGAAGTCGACTCGATCCTCATCGACGAGGCCAGGACCCCGCTGATCATCTCGGGTCCGGCCGATCAGTCATCCAAGTGGTACTCCGAGTTCGCCCGGCTCGTCCCGCGTCTCCGCCGTGGCAAAGAGGTCGCCGGCGAGAGCACCGGCGACGGCGACTACGAGGTCGACGAGGCCAAGCGCACGGTCGGCGTCACCGAAGAGGGCGTCGCCAAGGTCGAGCAGGCGCTCGGCATCGACAACTTGTACGAGTCGGTCAACACTCCGCTGGTCGGATTCCTGAACAACGCGCTGAAGGCGAAGGAGCTCTACAAGAAGGACCGCGACTACATCGTGGTGTCCGGCGAGGTGCTCATCGTCGACGAATTCACCGGTCGAGTGCTGCACGGCCGTCGCTACAACGAGGGCATGCACCAGGCGATCGAGGCCAAAGAGGGCGTCGAGATCAAGGCCGAGAACCAGACGCTGGCCACGATCACCCTGCAGAACTACTTCCGCCTGTACGAGCGTCTCTCCGGGATGACCGGCACGGCGCAGACCGAGGCTGCCGAGCTCAGCCAGACCTACAAGCTCGGTGTCGTTCCGATTCCGCCGAACAAGCCGGTCCGGCGCGCCGATGAGGGCGACTTGATCTACAAGGCCGAGGACGCCAAGTTCGACGCGGTCGTCAACGACATTGCCGAGCGCCACGACAAGGGCCAGCCGGTACTCGTCGGCACGGCCTCCGTGGAGAAGTCCGAACTGCTGTCGAAGCTGCTGTTGCGGGCCGGTGTCCCGCACGAGGTACTGAACGCGAAGAACCATGCGCGGGAGGCGGCGATCATCGCGCAGGCCGGCCGTGCCGGGGCCGTAACGGTGGCCACCAACATGGCCGGCCGTGGCACCGACATCGTGCTCGGCGGCAACGTCGACTTCACCGCTGACCTCGATCTGCGCGAGCGAGGCCTGAGCCCGGCCGACACCCCGGAGGAGTACGAAGCGGCTTGGCCGGAGGCGCTGGAAGCGGCGGCGAAGAAGAGCAAGGTCGAGGCCGAGAAGGTCAGGGCAGCAGGCGGTCTGTACGTCCTGGGTACGGAGCGGCACGAGTCACGGCGCATCGACAACCAGCTGCGCGGCCGGTCCGGTCGGCAGGGCGATCCCGGCGAATCCCGCTTCTACCTCTCGCTGGGCGACGACCTGATGCGTCGCGTCGGCGGTGGCACGGTCGAGATGTTGATGACCCGGTTGCGGATGCCCGACGACATGCCGATCGAGCACAAGTTCGTCTCGAAGGCGATCCGCAGCGCGCAGACCCAGGTCGAGCAGCAGAACTTCGAGATCCGCAAGAACGTACTCAAGTACGACGAGGTGATGAACAAGCAGCGCACCGTGATCTACGAGGAGCGCAAGCGGGTTCTCGACGGCGAGGATCTCCACGTCCAGGTCCAGAACATGATCACCGACGTGATCACGGCTTACATCGACGGTGCGGCTGCTCAGGGTTACGCCGAGGACTGGGACACCGACACCCTGTGGGCGGCGCTCAAGACCCTGTACCCGATCAGCCTGACGCCCACGTCGATCCACGAAGTGCACGGTGACCTGACCAGGGATTCGCTGCTCCAGGCGGTGCTGGCCGACGCGCACAAGGCGTGGGCCGACCGCGAGGCGACGCTGACCCCGGAGATCACCCGCGAGCTGGAGCGCCGCGTGGTGCTGTCCGTGCTGGATCGCAAATGGCGCGAACACCTCTACGAGATGGACTACCTCAAGGAGGGCATCGGCCTGCGGGCGATGGCCCAACGTGACCCGCTGATCGAGTATCAGCGCGAGGGCTTCGACATGTTCGGCGCCATGCTGGATTCGTTGAAGGAAGAGTCCGTCGGATTCCTCTACAACCTGCAGGTGCAGGTCGTACCGGCCGACGGCGAGGCAGCGCCGGCAGAGATCGTCGACGCCGACAACACTGCGGTGTCGGCCAACGGAAGCTCTGCCCGGGCAGTCGCATCGAGTCAGAACGGCAAGGGTCTGCCCGCGCCGAAACCGGTGGGTGGCAAGCAGGCCGGGGCGGTGCGTACCAGAGTGCGTCCCGTACAGCCGCTGCCCAGCCAGCAGGTGTCGGCACCGGTCGCGACGGACACCGACGGTGCCCCGGCGGCACTTCGGGCCAAGGGCCTGACCAGACCCGCGGCCGCCCCGGCCGCGCTGAGCTACTCGGGACCCAGTGACGACGGGGGCGTGGAGACCTCCGGCGCCACCGCCAAGCCGGGCGCTGCCTCCGGTGCTCCGGCCCGAAACGCCCCGTGCCCGTGCGGCTCTGGCAAGAAGTACAAGCAGTGCCATGGGCGACCCGGCGCCGTCTGATCGCGCCGGCCGCACCTCGGCGGTCAGCCGGTCTGCAGGGCAGTGACGCGCCACCTGCCGTCGACGCCCTGGATCCGAAAGGCTAGCGCCCTGACCCGCTCGGCTCGGCGGAACACCACGCTGATCTCCGCCACCCCGTCGGCGGGCTCACACACCCGCACATTCAGCAGGTGTCCGAGCGCCCCGCGCAGAATCGGCCTGGCCTGCAAGCCGGCGAACACCTCCGGTGAGCAATGCACCCGCAGCTGCGCGACCGGCCGCTGACCGGACAACACCTCGACCAGTGCACGGGCCAGGACCGGTCCGGACCGGGTTGCGACCGGCAGCGCGGACGTGGCCGTCCGTCGCACGCCGATGTCCGGGTCCTGTGACCAGCCGGGTACTGCCGCATCCCTGATGGTGTCCGGAACCGACTGGACGAGTGCGGTCGACGTCTTGGCTGCCGCCCGCAGTTGCTGCAGGCGGGTGATGGCCGACCGCTCGTCGTCGAACGGTGGTTCGCAGTCGGGCACCGGCGCGAGATAGGGCCGCGGCGCGCGGCCCCGCGTCGACTTGAGGGGATCGTCGGCGATGAGTGCGGACGTCATGATCGGTCACCCGTTCCTGGGTTCGGGGGCAGCAGGAGCTGCCCGGGGAGGATGAGGTTCGGGTTGTTCCCGATGACTGCTCTGTTCGTCGAATACCATTGATGCCAGGCGGTTTCGATTTCGGCTGGGCTCGACCGGGCCGGCAGGTGCCGGGCGGCGATCGTCCACAGCGAGTCCCCGCGATGCACGACCACGCCCTCGATTGGCTGTACCGTCCGCGACGACGCCGACGCCGGCCAATCGACGCTGACCGGCGCTCTCGCCGTGACATGGCCGGGATCTGCCCTCGTGGTGGGCCAATCCAGGTTGATGCCCGAGGCCCGGCCCACCGGTGGAGCTGACTCCTGCTCTGACGCCGGCCAATCGAGGTTGACCAACTCGGACGCCTGCGATGCCAATCGGATTGCCGACCCCTCGACGGCGATCCCGCTGGCGGCCGGTGCAGCCGCGAGCGCTGAGTTTTCCGGTGCGCCGCAGGCAGCGACACCCGTGAGCACCGACATGCCGACCACCGTCAGCACGACGTTGCGCACCGCAGCGGGCGTCGTCCACCGGAGCACACGTCGGGCGTAACGACCAATCACGCCGGGCATGCGGCCCAACAGCCCTACCCCGGCTACCAGCAGCAGCCAGGCCAGTAGCAGCCAGACGGCGATGGCTGCGGCGAGCAGCATCGAGGTGTCGGCCACGGATACTCCCGCTCGCCCGTGCCCGGCGAGGGTCCGAACAACCTGGGCCGGACGGGGCAGCAGGATGGCGAGCACCACGAGCGCGCCGGCGAGGCCGAGCAGTTGCTGCCGGGCCTGAGCCACGGATCCACTGGCGTCATCAGACAAACCCGTACGAGTCCAAACCTCTTCTTGATGCATGTAATGAAGTCAAACAGGCTCAAATGCATTGAGTCAAGCCCATTCGGCACAAGAGTTGACGAATCGCGAGGGATCGAGCACCGTGGGCCGATGCGATGGGAACGACTCTTCAGCGACCTGGACGCCCGATTCGACGAGCTGGCGGACGCAGAAATGCTGGCCGAGTTGGCCGATCGCGAACGGGTGGCCGCCGGAGCGATCTCGACCGCCGAGCGACTCGGTGGTGCGGTGGGCCGGCAGCTGCGGGTTCGCACCACAGTCGGCCTCACTGTCACCGGAGCTCTGGGCCAGATCGGTCCGGATTGGCTGCTGCTCCAGGAAGGCCCAGGTCGCGATGCTGTGCTGGCCGCGTCCGCCGTCGCCGTCATCGAAGGTTTGTCGGCAGCAACCGGGCCGACGATCAAGGGCATCGCGCTACGGCTGAACCTGCGCTATGCGCTGCGTGGGATCGCCCGCGATCGGTCGCCGGTGTCCTTGGTGGTGCGCGGCGGCCTGGGGGAGCCAGCCGGGCTGTACACCGAGATCACCGGGACCATCGATCGGATCGGGGCCGACTTTATCGAGGTCGCACTGCATGCGCCGTGGGAAGCCCGGCGGGCGGCCAGCGTCCGATCCGTGGTGCTGGTGCCGCTGTCGGCCGTGATTCTGGTCCGCGCACTACCGTTGGGCTGACGATCGCCGGCCCGGCATACCGGTCTGTCTCAGACCTCGCTCGGCAACGTCGACGGGAGGTCCGCCAGCGTCTCCGCTGTTCGCTTGTAGGCCTCGTCGATGTACTCCTCGAGCTTCGAGCGCTCCACCCGCCACTGGTTGCGGCCGCCGATCTGAATGCCCTGCAGATCACCGCTGCGGACCAGCGCGTAGGCCTGACTCGTCGACACGTTCAGGATCTCGGACACATCCGCGAGGGTCAGGAATCGTTCGGTAGTCATTGCGGTCCTTCGTTCGGGGAGACTCGTGCTTCGAGATCAGGCATCGCCGACGATTTGGCGCCGTTGGTGCGATGTTGATGAGATTAGGTGCGGTAGGGGCTCGATGAGTTAGTTTGTCGCCGTGGACATTTTGGCACAGCCGGCAAACGGGAGGCTGCTGCGTCCACATGCGTGTTGCGAGTGGGTCGATCCAGCAGCTGGATCCGGCCGGTTTGAGGGGGTGCGATGAAGTCAGTACCGTCCGATGGTGCTCCAGTCCCGAGGCGGACCCGCCGGCCGCGGTGGCTCGATGTCCGGGTGATCGGCGGTCTGGTGCTGGTCATCGCCGCCGTCGTGGTGGGCGCTCGGGTGGTCGGTGCTAGTTCGCACACGAGCCCGGTCTGGGCGGCGACCAAGGACTTGGCCGCGGGCACGGTGATCACCGCGACGGACCTGGTCGCTGTCGACGTCAACCTCGCCGACACCGCCACGCAGTATGTGGCTGCGGACACCGGAACCGGTGCTGTGGTGGGCGCCAGTCTGGAGGTGCCGGTCAAGGCGGGCGAACTGGTCCCGGTCTCGGCGGTCCAGGCGACGAAACCGGGGCGCGTGGTGGTGATCGGAGTGGCGCCCGACCGGATGCCGCCGGGAGTCGGCCATGGTTCGGTCATCGATCTCTATCTGACCCGCGGAGGCGCAACGTCCGCGTCGCCGGCCAAGACCGACCAGATCGCCGCCGGCATCACCGTCCAATCAGTGACCGCCCCCGCGTCCGGCGGACTGTCCGGAGCCACCTCGAGCCGATACCAGATCGCCGTCCTGGTATCCGCATCCACCGCCGATGCGCTGGTCAAGACGCTTCCTGAAGGAGACGCCATTGTCGTTCTGGTCACCGGTTCCAAGTGACGCCCGGACTGCTCACCGCCGGTAACGGCCAGAGCTGGGAGAACGACCTGGTCGCCGCACTCGACCGGCCCGGTTCAGCGATGACGGTGGTCCGTCGGTGTGTGGATGTCGCCGACGTGCTGACGGCCGCGACCACCGGCCAGGCCGCGGTGGTGGTGCTCTCTGCTGAGTTGCGTCGCCTGGATACCGAAGCAGTGCAGCGATTGCGGGCGTCCGGAGTGGCGGTCGTCGGCATCTACCCGGCCGGCGACGAACGGGTGATGGCCCGGTTGGAACGCATCGGTATCAGCGATCTCGTCGCCAACGACGCCGGCCCGGATGCGCTGCTGGCTGCGGCGCGGACGGCCGTCGCCGAGCTGGCCACGGGGCCGTTCAAGGGTCTGTCCAGCCATCGAGCGCTGGCCGATCCGCGGTCGGCGCTCGGAACCGGTGGCCTGCAGGGCGAAGACCTCGGTCCGGCGGCAGCCGACGTCGAAGAAGAATTGCCAGGTCGGGTGATCGCCGTCTGGGGGCCGGTCGGTGCGCCAGGCCGAACGATGTTGGCCACCAACCTGGCGGTGGAAACAGCTGCTACGGGCGTGCCCACCCTGCTGATCGACGCCGACGTCTACGGCGGTGTGCTGGCCAGCGCGTTCGGGCTGCTCGACGAATCGCCAGGGCTCGCCGGTGCCTGCCGGCAGGCGGCGAACGGCAGACTCGACCTCGCCGATCTGACCAAGCTCGCTTGGGCGGTGCAACCGAATCTTCGGTTGCTCACCGGGATCACCAGAGCCGACCGGTGGCCCGAAGTGCGCCCGTCGGCAATCCCGACGGTGCTGAACCTCTGCCGCTCGATGGCACCGGTCACGATCGTCGACTGCGGGTTCTGTCTGGAAGCCGACGAGGAGATCACCTTCGACACGGTGGCGCCGCGCCGCAACGGTGCGACGCTCGCCATCCTGGCCGAGGCCGATCTCGTGCTCGCGGTCGGATCGGCGGACCCGCCGGGCATGGAGCGGCTCGTCCGGGGATTGGCGGAGCTGGCCGAGATGGTGCCCGAGGCCAGCCCGAGCGTGGTGCTGAATCGATCGCGCCGAACGTCGGCGACGGCAGACGAGTCGGCCACTGCTCTGGCCCGATTCACTGGCCTGACGGTGACGGCCACGCTTCCGGAAGACAGGGCGGCCATGGACAAGTGTTGGCAGCTCGGCGTTCCGTTGGCCGACGCGGCGCCGGGGTCGGGGCTGCGCAAGGCCATCGGGGCCCTGCGCACCTCGTTTGTGTCACGATGACGGGATGACCGACCGCCTTTCGGCCACCGATGCCGCCTTCCTCTACGCCGAGGACGCGTCGACACCGCTGCACGTCGGTGGCGTGGTGATCCTGGCACCAGAGGCGGGAACCTTCGACTATCAGCAGATAGTCGAGCTCATCTCGTCGCGGCTCGCGCTGGTGCCCAAGTACCGCCAGCTCGTTCGCTTCGTCCCCGGGCGGCTGGCCAGGCCGGTCTGGGTCGACGACGACAACTTCGATCTGACTTATCACGTGCGACGTTCGGCATTGCCAAAGCCGGGTACGGATGCCCAGCTCGACGACCTGATCGGCCGATTGATCTCCCGACCACTGGATCGAAGCAGGCCGCTCTGGGAGATGTACGTCATCGAAGGTTTGTCCGGTGGTCGGATCGCGATCGTCAACAAGACCCACCACGCGATGGTCGATCGGATCGGTGCCGTCGATGTAGCCGCAGCGATTCTGGACATCGCCCGCCGCCCGAGGAGTCTGCCGGATCAACCGTGGATCCCCTCACCGCCGCCCAGTGACGTCGACCTGGTGGTCGACGCCATCGCCGACATCGCCAGTCGACCATCCGAATTGATCGACCTGATGCGGCTGGCCGCTGCCGACGTCCGCTCCACGGTCGGAAAGGTCGCGCAGGTTGGCGTCGAGGTCGCCGAGACGATCCGCCGCGCCATTCGGCCGGCCCCCCGGTCGGTTCTCAACGTGACGATGAGTGGGCAGCGCCGCTTCGCCACCTTCCGGGCGGACCTCGCTGACATCAAGGCCATCAGGTCGGCCCACGGAGCGTCGGTCAACGACGTCATCCTGACGGTCATCACCGGAGCCTTGCGCAGCTGGCTCCTCTCGCGGGGGGAAGCGGTCACGGCGTCGACGATGCTCAGGGCTCTGGTGCCCATGTCCGTACGGCCGGCCGCCTCGGCGGACGACAATGCCGACGGCGCATCGAGTTTGCCCATCGTTTCCTTTGTCGTCGACATGCCGGTGGCAGAGCCGAATCCGGTGATGCGGTTGCATCAGATCTCCTTCTCGATGGGGGCGCACCTCGACTCCGGGCGGCAGGTCGGTGCCGATTCGTTGCTGGAACTGGGTCGGTTCGCTCCGCCCACCCTGCATGCGCTGGGTGCGCGGGTGGCCGGGCAGCTGTCCGGCCGGGCGTACAACGTGCTCGTCACCAACGCGCCCGGCCCGCAGGTGACGCTCTACGCCGGCGGTTGGCCGGTCGCGGCCATGTACCCGATCGCGCCGCTGGCCAAAGGACAGGCGCTGGCGGTTGCTTGCACGTCCTACGACGGCGGAGTTTTCTTCGGATTCACCGTCGACCGCGATGCGATCCCGGATGTCGAGGAGTTCGCCGAGCACATCGGCGAGGCAATTCAGGAGCTGCTGCCCGACCCGCCTGCACCCGTTGATGCGCCGGTGGCCGCCGTCCCACCCCGCCGCTCGGGGGCGGCGGCCCGCACCCGACGGACCCGGACTGTTCGCTCCGCACCCGAACCGGGATCAACAGGAGACCAGTCGTGAGGGTCTACATCCCGATCATTCTGTCGACGTTGCGCGCAGTGGTGGCTGACAAGCAGGTCACACCGCGGGGTGGCGTGGTGTTCGCCGTCACCGACGATCTCCGTCGGGAGTACCCGGAGGCCGACGACGAGGAACTCGAGTACCTGGCCATGACCGACGCCGCCCGCGCCTGCCTCCGATTACTGGCCGCAGCGTCGGCGGACGAGCCGCAGCTCCGGGTGGTGATCTCCGCCGACGTCGCCACCGCGGTGGCGACGCCGGACTTGGACCGCGCCGCCGCCCACATCGACGCACCAGTGCCCTGGAAGCAGATCGCATCCGTCCACCTGGACGGCGCGGACGCGGCCGATGTCGTCAGGGCGGCGGCCGCTGTCGTCGACCAGGCGGATCTCGGCGACGACGATGCTGAGTTCGCGGTGGGGTCGGCCGAGGACATCGCCCTCGGCTGGTACGCACCGGGCGAGGTTGCCTACCTCATCGAGGATCTCGACAATGCAGAGTAGGCCTCAGGTGGCGTTGCAGTAGTCGCCGAGGGACGTCGTCGTCGATGTGCTCTCGTCCGCGGCCCGCTGAAGCCCGGCAAATTGGTTGGATGTGGAAGCCATCGGATTGGCATGGTGAGCCGGTGCGACAAGACCAGATCTGGGACGCCGACGCGGCCCGGCGCTACGACACCCCCCAGATCGGCATGTTCGCACCCGACGTGCTCGGCCCGACTGTGGACCGGTTGGCCGCGCTCGCCGGCGACGGCCGGGCGTTGGAGTTTGCCATCGGAACCGGCAGAGTAGCCGTGCCTCTGGCTGTCCGGGGGGTGTCGGTGACCGGCATCGAGCTATCGGAGCCGATGGTCGAACAGCTGCGGACCAAAGCCGACGATGCGGCGATCCCGGTGGTCGTTGGCGACATGGCCACCAGCGTCGCCCCCGGCCGGTACTCGCTCGTCTACCTGGTCTACAACACCATCTCCAACCTGCTGACGCAGGCCGAGCAGGTGGCCTGCTTTCGCAACGCCGCCCGCCACTTGGTGCCCGGCGGCCGGTTCGTCATCGAACTTTGGGTGCCGGAGCTGCGCAAGCTGCCACCGGGGCAGACCGCTTCGGTGTGGCACCAAGAGCCTGGGTACATCGGGTTGGACACCTATGACGTGCTGCACCAGCTGATCGTCTCCCACCACTTCCGGTTCGACGAGACCCGACAGGCCCAGCTGTTTCGCAGTCCCCATCGGTACATCTGGCCGGCTGAACTCGACCTGATGGGACAGCTTGCGGGATTCGAGCTGGAGACCCGACATGCGGACTGGACCGGAACCGAATTCACCGGCGAGTCCCGTTCGCATGTATCCGTCTACCGGCTCAGCCGGACGTGAGAGCTCGCAACTGATCGAGCGACTCGCGCATGACGACGGCGAGCGATTGATCGGCGGGCCCGTTCACCCACCGCTCGAATGCCACCCGGAAGACGGCAATACCAGCTTCCGCCGCCAGGTGGGAATCCGCGCCGTCCACGCCGCGGCGGCGTGTCCCGGCCGATCGGGCCACCGAGCAGTTCAGCTGGCTGGGCCGATTTTTCGGAGCCGATGCCCCGGCGTCGAACGACCTGACGCGGGAGCTGATGGGTTGGGAACCCACGCATCCCGGCCTGATCGCCGACCTCGACTCCGGCTCGTATTTCACGAGTTCGGTTCGGTAACCGGCCCGTCCCAGGACCAGTGCGGGATTCGCAGGCCATCCGGGACGTCGTCAGCAGACCGGTGGTACTGCGACATCGTCGTGGTCGTCGCCCAGGCGAAGTAGTCGTGCAACGCCCGCCCGGTTGCACCGTCGGTAGGCAGTCCGATGTCCGACAAGGCCCCGTCGAAGCAGTCGACGGCGCGGCGATCCATGTCGTCGTGGCGGCCGTTGCCGGAATGCATGCGCACGACCGATGTCTCGTCGCCGTAGGAGTCCGAGTAGGTCGTCGGGCCGCCCAGCGCCTCGATCCAGTAGGCCGCGAGGCGCTGGGTGTGATCCGGGTGGAAGCCGTGACTGAAAGCGTGTCCGACCAGTTCGTCGTCCAGCACTCTGGCGTGCCAGGCCGCAGCCAGGGCGAGCAAACCCTCGTCGCCTCCGGCGGCCTGATAGACGCTCTGCATCGGTCAACGATGGCACGCGTGCCAACCGCCGGCAATCGCCGACGGGTTCACCTGGCGAGCCACCACCTGGCTGTGACGTATGACAGTGTCTGCCGATGAGCGATGACTCCCTCCGGCAGCGTCCGTTCGTCCAGGTCGATGTGTTCTCGGCCGTGCCGTACTCGGGCAATCCGTTGGCGGTAGTGCTGGACGGCGCAGGCCTGTCCGACGCGGAGATGGCTCGCTTCGCGAACTGGACCAACCTTTCGGAGACCACGTTCATCCTGCCGCCGACGGATCCCACCGTCGCCGACTACCGGCTCCGCATCTTCACCACCGCCCGCGAGCTGCCCTTCGCCGGCCACCCCACTTTGGGCAGCGCGCATGCCTTCCTGCGGGCCGGCGGGCCAAGCCGACACCCTGGCACGATCGTTCAGGAATGTGGTGTCGGCCTGGTGACCATCCGGATGCAGGGCGAGCGGCTGGCGTTCGCCGCGCCGGAACCGTTGCGGCGCGGGCCCTTGGAGCCGGAGCTGTTGGAGCGGGTCTGCCGCGCCCTGCAAATCGGGCCGGCCGAGGTCGTCGCCCACCAGTGGGTCGACAACGGGCCCGGCTGGGTCGCGGTGTTGCTCGAATCGGCCGAGCAAGTGCTTGCGATCGAACCGGATCCGGCTCTGGTGGGAAACCTGAAGATTGGCGTGGTCGGCCCCGAAAAGCCCGGGGCCGCAACAGACTTCCAACTTCGGGCTTTATCCGGCGAGGCGGGCCAAGTGGCCGAGGATCCGGTGACCGGCAGTTTGAATGCCAGTGTGGCGCAATGGCTGATCGCGTCGGGTCGGGCACCGGCGTCATACACAGCGGGCCAGGGCGCTCGACTTGGTCGGGACGGGCGGATCTACATCGAGCGAATCGACGACCAGGTTTGGGTCGCGGGCGATGTCGTCACCTGCGTGACCGGAACAGTTCTGTTGTGACACCGAGTCTGATCGTCCAAGTGTGACTTAGGAGTGTGATCTTCGGCCAGGTGTCCGGCCAGCCACCCGGGGGCTGTATCAAGATCATCCGCGCGGTCTCCTGCCGGTGACCTGAAAGCTGCGCAGACTGTCCCCGGGAGATTGAATATGGCACGCACCTCGCATCGCAACATGTGGAGTCTGGCCCTCGCGCTGGCCGCCGGTCTGCTCCTGACGGCCTGTGGCTCCACTGCGGGCACACCCGTTCCGATCCGCGCTGCCGACGCGTCGGCAAGCCAATCCGAGGACGCGATACCCGGCCTCTCCGTGGGTGGAACCACACCCAGTGATCCCGGCGGCATCGTTGACCAGCACCGGACCGTCGCACTGAAGATGCTGGTTCGGGTGGCCAACACCTACATCCCGGACGGCAGCCAGACCGGAGCGCCGATCGAGGTGTGGGCGGGTGCTCCCGACGTGGGTGGCAAGAAGCTGATGACCGTGCCGTACGGCTCCGTCAGCCAGTACTTCGCGCCGGAGATCACGGATCCGCTCGGCCAAGGCGTGACCGACGAGCGGGCGCCCTACACGCTGGGCTTCTATCCGGTCGGGGCGAAGTCGAGCGACGACCTGCTGATCGATCAGGGCGAAGATGCCTCTCCTGGACAGAAACTCACCATGGTGGTGGGGCCCAACTCTCCGGGTAGCAAGGGAGCCTCGATCGGAGTGGCGGCCGATGACATCGGGTCGAGTCCGAAGCAGGGCGGATTCACTTTCGTCTCGATACCGAAACCCCCAGCGGGACAGGCAGTTCTACAACTCGACGCGGCAGCGTTGCAGGATCGCCCGGGAATGACGGACTCCGCGGGTGGCCTGACGCCGTCGACCACGAGCGGAACGTGTTTGCCCTACTTCGATCTCGATTCGGCCGGTATGCAGCCGACGTCCACGCTGCACGACATGAGCTCGGACACCGTCAGTTTGTTCGGGGGTACCCAGTCGCTCGACTACGTGACGGAACCGGGGGTACAGATCAGAGTGAACCAGGTCAAGGACCAGCAGTCCGTGCCGGATGCCTGCAAGGACACCCCGGTCTTCGGACCGATCGACCCCAAGCTGGCGGCCGGCGGTCGCGCCTACGGCATCATGTACGGCCCCAGCCTCTCGAAAGCGGAGGTGCTGATCATCCCGGTCGGCTGATCGGGACAGCACCCGCTTGGTGTACTGCCTGGGGCGGAGAGCGGGCGAACGGAGGACACAAAGACCGGCTCGGCGAAGTATCCAGCTGAATTCACCAGAATGGGGTGCGCCCGGCGCTCTACGCTGACGGAATGGCTGCGAGCTCAACCCGGGCGTGCGTCGAGGACGTCCACGCGTTGGCGTTGGCGATGCCGCACACCACGGTGCAATCCGGGCCGCTGGACAACCCCGTTTATCAGGTGGGCGGCAGGTCCTTCATCTTTTTCCGCAACCCCCGACCTGACGCAACCGATCCAGAAACCGGCGAACGCTACCGCGACGTGATCGTGATCTGGGTCGAGTCCGAGTCCGACAAGCAGGCCATGGTGCTGGATCCGACGTCGCCGTTCTTCACCACGCCACATTTCAACGGCCACCTGTCGGTGCTGCTGCGATCGAGTCGGATCGGCGAGTTGAGTCGCGCCGAACTCGCCGAAGTGGTCCAGGATGCCTGGCTCAGCCGGGCCTCCGAACGCAGACGCACAGCCTGGCTCCAGTCAGTCGGCCTCCCACGCCGTGAGGTCAAGCCGCGCTAGCCGTTCGGGGTCGGCGAGAATGTTGATCTCGAGTATCCGCCCGTGCCGAATAGTCACGCTCAGGACGGCCAGTGGCTGCCCGTTCGCAGTCGCGAACAGGCCGGGAGTGCCGTTCACCAGCGCGGGCCGGGCGTGGCGGCCGATCGGCGCAAAGCGCACGGCCTGACCGGCCACGGCCCGAGCGCCCCGAATCAGCTGGGAGGGTCCGAGCGGGCCGGCTCCGGCATCGGCGCGGAGCACGACGTCGGGGTCGAGGACGGCGAGCAGGCGCTCGAAGTCGCCCTCCCGGGCGGCCGCCAGAAAGGCGTCGAGAAGTCTCCGCTGCTGCGCGTGGTCGACGTCGTCGGTGGGGGACGCTCCGCGCAGCCGTCGACGGGCCCGGCTGGCGAGCTGCTTGGCGGCGTCGGGGGAGCGGTCCAAAATGGTTCCGACCTGCTCGAACGGCACTCCGAAGATGTCGTGCAGCACGAACGCCAGCCGCTCGGTGGGCGACAGCGTGTCCAGCACGACGAGCAGCGCCAGCCCGACCGAATCCGCCAGCACGGCCTGCTCTTCCGGGCCGTCGCCGTCGGCGCGACCGACCACCGGATCCGGCACATGCACGTCGAGCGGGTCCTCACGGCGCGAGGCGCGGGCGCGGAGCATGTCCAAGCAGACCCGTGAAGTGACCGTGGTCAGCCAGCCGCCGAGGTTGTCGATTCCGGCTGCATCCGAGCGAGCCAGCCGCAGCCAGGTCTCCTGCACAGCGTCGTCGGCCTCGCCCAGCGAACCCAGCATGCGATAGGCCACCGCCCGCAGGTGGGTGCGCTGGGCCTGGAAGGCTTGGGTCAGCCCATCTGGTTCGTGCATTGTCACCTTCGTCCGTCGTCGTACGTCATCAGTCGTACGTCATCAACAGTGACGGATCGATTTCGTCCGACGTAACACGACCCGAAGGAGTAACGCATGGACGACCACTTGAACACGGCCCGGTCAGCGGCCGACCCGCCATCGCCCGTTGAGTCCCGAGCCAAGACCATGGCGTGGCAAGGCGTCGCCAACAGGATCGTGCGGGGGCTGTTGCGCACGCCGCTGCTGTGTCGCGTCGTGGGTCGACGGCTGATCACGGTCTACGTGGTCGGGCGCAAGTCCGGACGTCGCTACACCGTGCCGGTCGCCTACGTCCGTCATGAGGGGAGCTTGCTGGTTGGCACCCCATTCGCCTGGGGACGGAACTTGCGCAGCGGTCAGCCGGTCGACATTCGATTGAAGGGCCGACGCCGACCTGCGGACGTGCAGGTGGCCACGGATGCGGACGGCGTGGTCAAGCTCTACGCCGTCATGGCCCGAGAGAACCACCAGTTCGCCAAGTTCAACAAGATCGACATCGATGCGGCGGGCCAACCGAACCCGGCGGACCTGCAGCTGGCCTGGGCCGCGGGCGCCCGGGCCATTCGTCTCGAGCCACGCTGACGAGCCGAAAGTCATTGCTGCCCCGGAGCTCCGGGCCCCGCCTCAGCTGGACACGGTCGTCAGAGCGTCGGCGGTCAGCTCCACGGATCTGAGTCGACTCTCCGTGTCCGCGGTCTGGTGGGCGGTGATCAGTTCATCGGCATCGCTGAGCTCGGCGAATTGCTGGAGGTAGTCCCGGACCTGCCCGGGGGTGCCAACGGCCGAATAGGTGACCATCTGCTCGATCTGGCGTCCGGCCTCGGACTCGAGCACGAGGTCGGCCTCCTCGTCCGTAAACGTCCGGCCGTTCCGGCCGAAGAACGCCGAGACCCTGGCCCGCTTGACCAGTTGCAGCTGTCGTTGTGCCTGCTCGGCGGTGTCGGCCGCGATGACGTTGACCCCGGCGATGACGTGGGATTGCTCCAGCTGCGGGCCGGGCCGGAACTCGGACCGGTAGATGCCCACCGCGTCGAGCAGGGAGGTCGGAGCGAAGTGGGACGCGAAGGCGAACGGAAGGCCGAGGGCCGCGGCCAGCCGGGCACCGAACAACGACGACCCGAGGATGTAGAGCGGCACATTGGAACCGCGTCCGGGCACGGCGTTGACCTCCGGGATCAACGATTCGCCGCGCAGATACCCCTGCAGTTCCAAGACGTCCTGCGGGAAGTTGTCCGACGACGCGTTGTCCCGCCGGAGGGCGCGCATCGTCGCCTGGTCCGAGCCCGGCGCCCGCCCCAGCCCGAGATCGATGCGACCCGGGTGGATCGCCGCCAGCGTGCCGAACTGTTCGGCGATGGTGAGTGGCGAATGGTTGGGCAGCATCACTCCGCCGGCGCCGAGTCGAATGGTGGAGGTGTGTGCGGCGACGTGGGCGATCAGCACACTGGTCGCCGACGAGGCGATCGACGCCATGTTGTGATGCTCGGCATACCAGACGCGCCGATACCCGAAAGTCTCTGCCTGCCGGGCCAACGCCACGCTACCGGCGATGGCGTCACCCACGTTCTGACCTTTGCTGATCGGGGCCAGATCCAGGATCGACAACGGAATGTTCATGTGCAGCATGACCTTTCGTGAAAGCGGGGCAAACGCCCAACGGCGCCGTGACCGATGCCGGTTTCCAGTCTGCCCGCTGGCGCAGCCGGACGCGCAGATGTACCGGCTCGACAACCGGGCCGGTAAATCAGTGGAACCGATGAAGTCGGGCTGACACGATGGTGCCTCACCCAGCGAGTCTCCGGGAGGTCAGGTCATGCGAGCAGCGGCCGTTTCTGCCCTGATCCCGATCCGACCCTGGGAGCATCCGCATGCACGTTCTCAACCTGGGCATTCTCGCCCACGTTGACGCAGGTAAGACGAGTCTGACCGAGAGACTCCTGTACGAGACGGGGGCCATCGCTTCGGCGCGCTCGCTGAGCCCGTGACCTGGCCCGAGGCGAGGCGGTACTCACGTCCGAACTGGATCACTATCAACCAGTCCATGGCGTTCCACCGGAACGCAAGCGAATCGGACCCGACCCGCTGGACCGCCCGACATGGTTCCGCGAGCGTCCGCGCTAGGTGCGGCTCGGCTGCGATCACTGCCTTCCCCTTTCAACGTATAGCGCACCGGGGGGCTTGCGGCAAGACCCGGGTGGTACCGCAGAATTGCCGGCCGAGGCCAAATCTGCGCGGTCTCAGACCGGAGTCGATGACGTGAACCCACTGACCACCAATGCCTTTGACCTTCCGGAACGGCTTGCTTTCAAGGCCGATCCGATGCTGATCGCCATTGACCAGCAACATTTCGAGGTCATAGCTGACAGTCTCCAAAGATCCATCGCCGACCTGTCCGACAGCATTGACGCAGCCCGCAAGGCGCCCGCTGGCACTGGCCAGGAGGCGATGGAACGCGACGAGCAGATTCATCGGTTGACGGCCCGCCGGCGGGCCCTTTCCCGATTCGGTCTGGATCTGTGTCTGGGACGCATGGTCGGCATGGATCACCCGGATCCCGTGTACGTCGGACGATTCGGCCTCGCCGACGATCTCGGTCAGCGACTCGTGCTGGATTGGCGCGCGCCGGCGGCGGAGCCGTTCTTCGGGGCCACCCACGCCAACCCGATGGGTCTATCCAGCCGCCGCCGATACCGATGGACCCGCGGCCGGGTCACCGACTACTGGGATGAGGTCTTCGGTGGGCAGGGTGGGAAAAACCGTGCTGCGCTTGACGACCAGTCCGCGTTCATCACCAGCCTGGGCGAGGACCGGTCGCCTCGAATGCGCGACGTGCTGGGCACGATCCAGGCCGACCAGGACGCCATCATCCGGGCGGGATCCGCCGGAGCCCTGGTTGTCGACGGCGGCCCTGGGACCGGGAAGACCGTCGTTGCCTTGCACCGCACCGCCTATCTGCTCTACTCCGATCCGCGGCTTGGGCATCGTCGCGGCGGTGTGCTGTTCGTCGGGCCGCACCGGCCGTACCTCGCCTACGTAGCGGATGTCCTGCCCAGCCTCGGCGAGGAGGGCGTACAAATCTGCACGCTGCGTGACCTGGTCACCGAAGGAGCCGCGGCCACCATCGAAACCGACCCAGAAGTGAGCCGACTGAAATCGTCCGCGGCGATGGTGGGAGCGATCGACAAGGCGGTCAGGTTCTACGAAGAACCGCCCAGCAAGGGTATGACGGTCGAGACGGACTGGTCGGAGATCTGGCTGAGCGCTGACGATTGGGCCGAGGCATTCGAGGGTGTAGAGGCCGGGACACCACACAACGAAGCGCGCGAACAGGTCTGGGCGGCACTCCTGGCGATCCTGACGGACAAGGAGCAGAGCGGCGCCCCGACCGACCAGCTGCACGCATCCCTGCAGCAGAACCGCGAATTGCGCGAGGCGCTGGATCGGGCCTGGCCCCTGATCGAAGCGGCCGACCTGGTCGGCGACCTCTGGGAGGTGCCGGCCTACCTGCGTCTCTGCGTCCCCTCGCTCGCCTCGGACGACGCCGCGAAGCTCTACCGCCGTGGCCGGGCCTGGACCGTGGCCGACCTACCGCTGCTGGACGCGGCGCGGCGTCGGCTCGGTGATCCGCTGGCCGCCCAACGCACTCGTCGACATGACGCGGCGCTCGCGGCGGAACGTCGGCGGATGGACCTGGTCGTCGACGACCTCCTGCAGGCCGGCGACGAGGAGGGCATGATGGCGCAGCTCCGGCAGCCGGGCATCCGGGATGCCCTGGTCGACGAAGCCGTGTTGCCCATCGTCGAACCGGACCTGCTGGCGGGCCCGTTCGCTCACATCGTGGTGGACGAGGCCCAGGAGCTGACCGACGCGGAGTGGCAGATGCTGTTGGCCCGCTGCCCGTCCCGCAGTTTCACCATCGTCGGCGATCGGGCCCAGGCCCGCCGTGGGTTCGGCGAGTCCTGGCGAGAACGGCTGGAGCGAATCGGGTTCGATCGGATCGACGTGGCCACCTTGAGCATCAACTACCGAACGCCCGAAGAGGTGATGACCGCAGCCGAGCCGGTGATCCGGGCCGTGCTCCCGGACGCCAATGTGCCGATCTCGATCCGGAGCACCGGCGTTCCTGTCCGGTACGGGTCGACCGTAGAACTCGGCGGTATCGTCCGAACGTGGTTGGCCACGCACGATGATGGAATCGCTTGCGTCATCAGCACTGTCGATGTCGACGATGACGCGGTCCGGACATCCGACCGGGTCCGTTCGCTCATCCCGGGGCTGGCCAAGGGACTCGAGTTCGACCTCGTCGTGCTCATCGACCCGGATGCGTTCGGACACGGTGTGGAGGGGGCCGTTGACCGCTACGTGGCGATGACCCGGGCCACCCAGGAACTCGTCGTTCTGACGAGTTCCTGAGCTCGTCCCGGTCTCGACCGCCCGCCGCCCCGCTGCGTCGATCCAGCCATCGGCCACGAATTGGTCAACTGGGCAGCAGGGAGTCATACGCGCTGCCGACCGCGGCGCTCAGGTCCTTGCCCCCGTGCCCCTCGTGGTCGATCACTACGAGTTGACTGCCGGGCCAACGTTTGTGAAGCTCCCACGCGGTGACCAGTGGCCCGCTCACGTCCAACCGGCCGTGGATCAGGACAGCAGGTAGATGGGCAATCGCCGGGAGGCCGTCGAGCACGCCCTGCTCGCCGAGAAAGGCGTCATGGGCCCAGGAATGGGCCACCTGTAGCGCGAACAGCTCACGAAACGCCGGGCGCTGCAACGACAGCCACGGTCGAAATGCCGGGTCCAGCGAGACATGGGTGTCCTCCCAAATGCACCAGGCCAGCGCGGCGGCGTCCCGCACCTGTGGATCCGGATCGGTCAACCGCCGGACATAGGCGTCGAGCAGACGTTCGCCGGGCAGGCGGCCGGAGGCCGCCGCAAACGCCTCCCACTCCCGGGGGAACACTCGGCCGACGGTTTCGCTGATCCACTCGATCTCGGCGTGACTGCCGCTGGTCACCAGCACCAGGACAAATCCGGAGACCCGGTCCGGGTGGGCCTCCCCGTAGGCCAGGGCCAACGTTGTACCCCACGATCCGCCGGCCACCAGCCACCGCTTGATGCCCAGGTGCTCGCGAAGTTCCTCGAGGTCGGCAATCATCGCCTGGGTGGTCAGCGTGGACAGGTCGAAGCCCGGCTCGGTAGCCAGCGGGCGGCTCCGACCGCAGGCGCGCTGATCCATCCCGACGATCAGCCATCGCGTCGGATCGGGTGCCCGACGATAGCCGCCCGACCGCAGTCCGGTGCCCGGACCACCGTGCAGCCAGACCATCGGCGTCCCGTCCGGATTGCCACTGGTCTCCCAATAAACCTGAGTGCCGTCGTGCACCCGCAGCAGTCCGGAGTCGAACGGCTCGATCAGCTCAGCTGTCACCGTGGAAGGCTACCGCCGCAGAGGATCTCGCTGTGTACCCAACTCGCCGCCCACTCTCAAGGGCCCACCGAAAGGTGCGGTTCTGGCAGCGCGACCTGCCTGGCCCGGCTGACGTCGTGGGGCGTGGCCCTGTTCGTCGAGCCGGCGATCGACTGTCGGTACGGCCGTCTACGGTGCTGATCCATGACCGATCCCTGGGCAGAGACCCGCGGCGCATACGACACCGTGGCCGAGAATTATGCGGAACTCGTTCGCCTGGACCAGGTCGAGGGCACGCTCGACCTGGCCATGCTGGCGGACTTCGCGTCCCGGGTGCGTGGGCAGGGACGGGTGCTGGACGCCGGATGCGGTCCCGGCCGGGTCACCAGGTATCTCCGCGATCGTGGTGTCGATGCCTTCGGCGTTGATCTGTCTCCCGAGATGATCCGGGTGGCGGGCGGGCTGCATCCGGACCTCGAGTTCACGGTCGGCAGCATCGACGCGCTCGACGTGGCGACCGGCTCCCTCGCCGGCGTGCTCGCCTGGTATTCGATCATCCACACCCGGCCGGCCGGCCTGGCCGTCGTGCTGGCTGAGTTCCTGCGGGTGCTGGAACCCGGCGGCTGGTTGTTGACCGGCCACCAGAGTGGTGATGGCGATCGACATCTCGCCCACGCCTACGGCCATGACATCGACCTCACCGCCTACCTCTACACCGCCGAGCACGTGGCCGCCATGATCGAGTCACTTGGTGGCGTTGTCCATGCCCGGCTGACCCGCGGGCCCGAGCGGACGGAAAAACGCGGTCAGTCGTTCGTGCTCGCCCGGCGGCCCTAGGTTTCGCCTAGCATCCGACCAGTGGCCGTCGGCACGTGAGGATTGCGGAACGGGGTTCAGCGGATGAGCAGAACGGCCTTGATCACCGGGGTGGGGCGTAGTCGCGGCATCGGCGCCGGCCTGGCCACGGGTCTGGCTGCCGACGGCTGGGATCTGGTGCTGTCGTACTGGCGGCCGTACGACGACCGCATCGGGCTGGAGGCGGGACCGGACGACCCCGCGGAGCTGGCCGCCCGGTTGGCCGGCAACGGCACCCGGGTCGAGCTGATCCCCGTCGACCTTGCGGATCCCGTCGCTCCGCAAGATTTGCTGGACACGGCAAACTCTCGGGTTGGAGCCGTCGATGCGCTGGTCATGTCGCATTGCGAAAGCGTGGATTCGAGCCTTCTGACCACCACGGTGGAGAGCTTCGACCGCCACTACGCGGTCAACGTGCGCGCCACCTGGTTACTGCTGGCGGCGTTCGCCCGCCAGCTGCCCACCGCCGGCGGAGCCGCGATCGCCCTGACCAGCGACCACACCGTGCACAACCTGCCGTACGGGGTGACCAAGGGTGCACTGGACCGACTGGTCCTGGCGGCTGCGCACGAGTTGGGGGACCGCGGGTTGCGCGCCAACGTCATCAACCCCGGACCCATTGACACCGGCTGGATGACAGACCAGATACGGGTCAGTGGCCTGGCCCAGCAACCGACCGGGCGGCTGGGCACCCCGGCCGACATCGCCAACCTGGTCACATTTCTGCTGTCGGACAGTGGGCAGTGGGTCAATGGTCAGCTGCTGTACTGCAATGGTGGCTATCCACTGGGCCGACTGCCGGGGTGACCCTGGATCCCGGAACTGGAAACAGATCCGGCAATCAGGGGCGGTTCAGGGTTGTCCCGGGTGCTTTGGCGATAGTCGGCGATGGAAAGTGAACGCACACGAATTCGCGCAAACGTGCGCTCGAACACTTACCAGGGGAGCAGTCCATGACAGCGACCAGCATTTCGGCCGCCACGGCCAGAAATCTGAGCAAGACCTACGGCTCCGGAGACACCACGGTGCGGGCCTTGGACAACGTCAGCATCGAATTCGCGGCCGGCGAATTCACGGCCATCATGGGGCCGTCCGGGTCGGGCAAGTCGACGCTCATGCACTGTCTGGCCGGCCTCGACAGCGCGACTTCCGGGTCGGTGATGATCGGCGATACCGAACTGGTGGGGTTGTCCGACAAGCAGATGACGGCGCTACGTCGCGACCGGATCGGGTTCGTCTTTCAGGCCTTCAATCTGGTCCCGACGCTGACCGCCGCCGAGAACATCACGCTCCCGATCGATATCGCCGGTCGCAAGCCGGACGCGGCCTGGGTTGACTCGGTGATCGACTCGCTCGGTCTGCGAGATCGCCTGGGCCACCGGCCGTCCGAGCTGTCCGGCGGTCAGCAGCAGCGAGTGGCGTGTGCCCGCGCACTGGCGTCGCAGCCGGAGATCATCTTCGGTGACGAGCCGACCGGCAACCTCGATTCCCGCTCGTCCGGCGAGGTGCTCGGCATCTTGCGTACCTCGGTCGACCAACTCGGGCAAACCGTCGTCATCGTCACCCACGACCCACGGGCGGCGAGCTACGCCGACCGGGTGGTGTTCCTGGCAGACGGTCACATCGTCGACGAAATGCGTTCACCCACAGCCGATTCGGTCCTGGATCGGATGAAAGACCTGGAAGGCGTGACGGTATGACGGCCACCCTGGAGGGGACGCGCACCCCGGCCGCGGCCATGCGTCGGGTCTCGGTCCGAAACGTCAAGGCCCACAAGGTACGTCTGGCGCTCACCATCGTGTCCGTCGTACTGGGCACGGCTTTCGTGGCCGGCTCGTTCGTGTTCACCGACACCCTCAAGGCGACCTTCACCGGTATCTTCGCGGACACCGCCAAAGGGGTGGACGTCCGGGTCACAGCCACCGACGACCGCAGCTCCGGGGTTCCGTTGCCCGAACTCGCGACCATCTCGGCGATCCCGGGCGCAGGTCAGGTGCAGACGCAGATCCAGAGTCAGATCGTGCTGATCGGCGCCGACCACAAGGCGGTCCAGGGCGGGGGAGCGCCCAGTTTCGGTATCGGCTACAACGCGGACGCCTTCGGTGATCCGCTCACGTTCACCGCCGGGCATGCCCCGAGCGCCGGCGGCGAGATAGCCCTGAATGAGGGCGCCGTCAAGCTGAGCGGCCTGCACCTCGGGTCTCACACCATGATCGTGGTGCCAGCGCAGGGCACGGTCAACGTCACGCTCGTCGGCATCTACTCGACCGGCGCCGATTCTGGCGGGTACGTCGGCGCCTACTTCTCGCACGACCAAGCGGTGTCGCTGTTCACGGACGGGAAACACGTTGCTGCCGTCGACATCGCTGCGGTCGGCGTCAGCCCGGATCAGCTCCGGGATCGGATCTCGAACAGTCTCGGCGGCGCCTACACGGTCAAGACCGGCGAACAGGTCAGGGCGGACACCCAGGCTTCACTCGACACGGCGCTGAGTTTCGTCAACTATTTCCTGCTGGCCTTCGGGCTCATCGCATTGCTGGTCGGCACCTTCATCATCTACAACACCTTTTCCATGATCGTCGCGCAACGGCTGCGAGAACTTGCACTACTCAGGGCGATCGGCGCAAGCCCGCGCCAGGTGAGTCGCTCGGTCCTCACCGAAGCCTTACTGGTCGGGCTGGTGGGTAGCGTGATCGGGCTGGCCGCCGGTGTCGGGCTCGCCTACGGACTGCGCTCATTGCTCAATGCGCTGAACTTCGGCCTGCCGTCCGGTCCGCTGCAACTGGCGGCCCACACCGTCATCATCACCCTGGCCGTCGGCGTTCTGGTCACGCTGATCAGCGCCTACTCGCCGGCCCGTCGGGCCGCCCGAACGCCGCCGGTGGAGGCAATGCGACAGGAATTCGCGTCGGTCGGCACCTCGCTGCGACGACGCACCCTCATTGCCACCGGCCTTGCGGTGCTCGGCGTCGTCGGGTTGATCCTCGGCGTGGTCGGGCCCGGCGGGGGCGGGTCGGCCGGGCTGGTCGGCATCGGCATGGTGGCCGCCATTTTTGCGGTGCTCGTCGGCGGAGCGTCGCTGTCGCGTCCGGTGGTCGGCGGGATCGGCCGGCTCATCGGCAGGCCATTCGGCCAGGTCGGACTCCTGGCCCGGAAGAACGCCGTCCGCAATCCCCGACGAACCGCGGCAACCGCCTTCGCGCTCACCCTCGGGCTGTTGCTGGTCAGCGCGATCGCTGTGGTGGGCGCTTCGGCGAAGTCGAGCGTGAACACCCTCGTCGACAACGGGGTGACTGCCGACTACCTGCTCGTCGGACCCGACTCGATCGGGGCGCCGATCGCCACCACGGCGGCTGCGCAGTCCGTGCCCGGGGTGGCCGATGTGGTTGCGCTGCATCCGGTTGCGGTGACCATCGGCACCAAGCAGGACATCGGCGCCGGTGTGGAGGGTGATCTCACCCAGGTGGCGAACATCGACCTCGTCGCCGGATCGGTGGACCTGAGCACCGGGGACATGATGGTCTCGGCCACGACGGCCAGCACCAACGATTGGCAGGTCGGGTCGACCGCCACCCTCACATCGGTCGATGGACGGAAGGTGAACCAGCGGGTCGGCGGGATCTATCGCGACAACCAGCTGTTCGGGAACTGGTTCGTGGGCTCGGCCGCCTACCTCGAACTGGTTCCGGATGCGTTGCGCACCAACAATGTGGTGCTGATCAAGGCGGCCGGGGGCACCGACCTCGTGACGTTGCGCAAGAACCTGGAGAATGCCACGGCCGGCCTGCTGGTGGTCCAGGTCCTTGATCGAGACCAGTTCAAGGGCACCGCCGCGGCGCAGATCAACGCCCTCCTCGGCATTCTCTACGGCCTACTCGCACTGGCGATCGTCATCGCCGTACTGGGCATCATCAACACCCTGGCCCTGTCGGTGGTCGAGCGCCGCAGAGAGATCGGGATGCTCCGGGCAATGGGTATGCAACGGTCGCAGGTGCGGCGCACCATCTACCTCGAATCAACGCTGATAGCCCTGTTCGGTGCGTTCGTCGGGGTCGCACTGGGCCTCGTGTTCGGCAGTGCGTTCGTGCGGACGCTGCGCAACGACGGGCTCGCTGTGGTGTCGGTGCCATGGGCCCAAGCGGCGACGTTCGTGGTCATCTCGGCCGTGGTCGGCGTGTTGGCCGCGCTCTGGCCGGGGATCCGGGCGGCCCGGACTCCACCGCTGGCCGCCATCGCGGACCTGTAGGTCCCGGGCCGGCTCTGGCGGTCTCGGCGGCAGCCGCCGGAGCCGATCAGCACGGCGGCCGCCCACCTCGTCGAGGCGTGACCATACGAGCGTGGCGCGGGCAGCAGCCCGAGCCCGAGCCCGAGCCGGACCCGGTCAAGGCCATAGTTCTACTTCGCCCCAGCTAGATTGGTGGCCCTGGAGGCCGCCTGTGATCTGGGCTGCCCGTCCGCGCACCGGTTCCACCAACGTCGACCGCCCGGAGGACCTGTCCATGTCTGAAACGTGCACTACCGCAACGATCTCCAGCGCACGCCAGCAGGACAAGCCGTGGGGTCGTGAGGAGATCTTCGCCGTGGTCGAAGGTCGGTACGTGGGCAAACTGATCCATGTCAACGCCGGGCACAGCTTGTCGTGCCAGTACCACGAACAGAAAGAAGAAACGATCTCGGTGATCAGTGGCGAGGCGGTGATCGAGTACGGCGCGGATCCGGATCTGCTGACTTCCGTTCGGTTCGGGCCGGGCGACACCATTCACCTCCCCGCCGGGGTGATCCACCGAATTGCGGCGACCACGGATCTGACCTTCGCGGAATGTTCCACAGCTTTTGCGGGCTGGGAGAACGATGTGGTGCGCATCAGCGACGCCTACGGGCGGGAGGGCACCCACGCCCCCTGAGCGGCAGGGTAGAGCTACATCCCTCGAGTGCCGTCGAGCGTCTCCCTGATGATGTCGGCATGGCCGGCGTGCCGGGCGGTTTCCTCGATCAGGTGCAGCACCACCCAACGCAGGTTCTGGTCCACGATGTCCGACCGCGCGCAGGACTGGTCGAGCTCCATGCCATCGACGATCTGCCGGGACGCCTGCGTTGCGGCGGTGTAGCGGGCTACCCACCCTTCGACCGTGTCCGATTCGTCGACGAGGAAGTCCTCGCCGCGGATCGACGACCTGCGGTCCGGCCAGCCGTCCGAAAGGTCCCGGCCGGCGACAACGCCTTGGAGCCAGCGGGTCTCCCAGATGGTCGAGTGTTTGAGCAGGCCCAGTAGGGACAGCGAGCTCGCGGTCGGTGCCCGGCGGGCATCGGCGTCGCTGACCCCGCGCAGCTTCCTGACCAGCGCATCCCGCTGCTGGTCCAGGAAGCCGGCCAGGGCGTCACGCTCGTTGGACGTGGAGAAATCGACTGCCACGCGGCAAACGCTATCGAACGCGGAGCGCAATCGCTGCCGCGCCGTCCGGGTCGGGCGGATCAGTCCAGGTGCCGTGCGACGTGCAGGGCCGCGCCCCAATGTCGTCGGAGGGTCAGACAGCCAGCCCGGACGGGGCGGGTGGACGCCGTCGGCGTCGATGGCTCCGATCCTCCGTTACACCTCCTGGATTCCGGTGAAGAACGAATCTCCGTTCACCGGCACGACGTGCCCGGCCGCCCAGAACGCGAGGTATCCCTCCGATCGAAGTAGTTCCCACGCCCGCCGGTATCGCGCGGCCGGATCGACCCAGTGCCACGCCGTGGCCGCGAATACGAGATCGAACCGGTTGCCGCCGCCCAGGGACGACCACGTCTCGAAGACAGCGTTGACGATGCGTACCCGCGGGTAGGCCGCAAGACTCCGGCGAGCGGCGAGCACCAGGTCGGGGCGATGTCCGAATGTGGCCGCCGGCGTCTCGATGGGGCTGCGAAAGGCGGTATCGATCGGCGCCGTTCAGGGCGAGAGCGGGTCGGCGTGCCGATGGATCAGCATCCACCGGCCGTCCTCGCGACGAAACACCTCGGTCACCCGAAGATCCATCGGGACGGGGTCGTCCCGGTCCCGCATGCGCACTACCGAGCGCTGAATTCCCGTCCAGTAGGCGAGGTCGCCTGCCGCCGCCGAGTGCATGACTTCGAATGTGTTCTCGCCGCCCGGCTCGAACATCGCTGCGCCCTGCGCATTCACGGTGTTGACCTGATCCGCCCCTTCGACCGTGTCGCCCCTGGGGCCGAAAATCGTGGCCGGCGACGTGTGGGTGGAGATCTGAGCCAGCGGTTCGATGTCGCCGTTGACGAACGCCGTCGAAGCGGCCAGTCGCTGCGCCATGAAGTCTTGGAACGACTGAGTCGGAGTGCTCATACGATTCCCCTTGGTGTGAGAACGGCCTGCTGGAAGACTCCGGCTGCCGCGAAGTCAAACGCTGCCGCGAGTCAAACGCTGCCGCGAAGTCAAACGCTGCCGCCGAATCAAACGCAGCGCCGGAGCCGAATACGATCATTGCGCAGCGGTACGACAGCGCCCCTCCCGGCTCGATTCGGGCGCGGATCCGCCTTCGAAACCCACCCGGCGCCGGAAGGACCATCGGCGCCAACTTCAGTCGGTCAGTAACACCGGTGTGGAAACGGACGGATCGCGGGGCGGTGCGTGACACCATGATCCGGTGCAGATGGCGACCGCTCCGACGTCGGCCGCACTGACCTCGAGGCGGCGGTGGCCGCCGGAATTGATCGCCGCGTTGCTCCTGACCGCGGCCGTTCGGCTGGTCTTCCTGGCCCGCGACAACGCTCTGTCGGGGGACGAAGCGGTAACGGGCATCATGGCGCAGAAGATCGCGGCCGGCGTGCGCCTGTTTCCGTACTTCGCGGGACAGAACTACAACAGTGCCGTCGAGCAGTACCCGCAGGCTCTGCTTTTTGCCCTGGGTGCCCCGCAGACAGCGTTCGTCCTGCGCATTCCGCAATTGCTCCTCAACCTGATCAGCTGTTATCTGCTGTTTCGCGTCGCCGAGCAATTGTTCAGAGACCGGCTGCGCCCGGCGCTGACCGTATTGATGTTTGCCGTGGGGCCGCTGTTCCAGGTAATCAAGGGTTCGTCCAGCGACGGGAGCTATACCACCGCCCTGTGCTTCGGACTCTTGATGATGAATCTGGCGCTCAGGCTGAACCCGCGATGGTCGGACCGCCGGCAAGCATGGGGTGTTGCCGTCCTTGGTGTCGGGCTCACCGGCACTTTCTACCTCTCACCCAGCGCGTACTTCGTCGTGCTGCCGGCGCTGATCTGGGCGGTCCCGCAAGTGCGCCGGCTGCGGCTCTGGCGGCCGGCGGCGATCGGGATGGCGATCGGGCTGGCGCCCACCGCAGCCTATTTTCTGGGCCACTTCAGGTCGGTGCTGCCGGATGCCGGGGTGACGCCGAGCAGCCTCGGCCAGCGTGCCCAACTGCTACTGGATCCGGTCGGCAGGATGTTCATCGGTTTCGCCGTCGGCGGTGGACGGCCGGTCGTGCCGCTTGTCGTCGCCCGGACCGTGTGGTGGCTACTGTTGTTCGGCCTGGTGGTCGCAGTGGTACGGCACCGCCGGAGCCTCGTGGCCATGCTCAGCCTTCGACTGTCCGGGCGGCGGCGCATCGACGTCGTTCTCGTGGCGGCCGTGTTCACCGTGGCCGGGTTCATCGCATCCGACTACTCGGCTGTGCGGACCGATCCGCGCTATCTGTACGTCAGCACGCCGATCCTCTTGCTCGGGTTGGCCTGGACCGCATCGCCGACTCGGTGGCGCCCGGCGCTGCGAAGACGAGGTGTGCGCGTCCCAGCGGTGCGGGCTTCGGCTCGGATAACCGGCGCGATCTTCGCGCTGATGCTGATTGCGGTGGCCGCGCCGACCGTGCTGCTGCTCGCGCACCGATCGGTGAACGTCTACGGACTATCGTCCTGGACCAATTCCCCTTCCGCCGCAGATTCCTCGTACCGTGCCGCCCTGCAGGCGCTGGAAGCAGGGGGCACCCGGTATGCGTACGCCGGGTACTGGACGGCGATGCCGATGGATTTCCTGGCCCGCGGTGAAGTGACCGTTGTGACCTACGGGACGGCCAACCGGTTCCCTGCCGACCGCGCGAAGGTCGACGCCGCGCCGACCAGGGACGTGGCCTGGGTTGCCGCCGGCACGAGCGACACCCGCGCCATGGCCAGGGCGCTCGAGCACCATGACATCGGCTACCGAGCCCGAAAGTTCGGCACGGTCACGGTGTTCGACCAGTTGAGCAAGGACGTTCGTCCAACACAGGTCGGCCTGACCGGTCCGTGACGCCGCGAGGTTCTCCATTCGGCAATAACGTTTGCCTCTCGGGGAGGATGGAGCGACGATGGCGGAAAGGCGCCGACCGCCCTTACGGGTCGGTCGAGCAGGCAACAGGAGGCACGATGACGCAAGCATTCGACAAGGACTACTGGGAGTCCCACTGGGACCAGGCGGACGACCGACACGAAACCAGCGCGGAGATCGAGCCGAACCCCTACCTCGTCGGAGAGACCGGCGGCCTGCTGCCGGGGACAGCGCTGGATGCCGGTTGCGGCGAAGGGACGGAGGCCATCTGGCTGGCCGAGCAGGGCTGGCAGGTCACCGCGGTGGACATCTCCGGGCAAGTCCTGGCCCGCGCCGCCGAGCGGGCCGCGGGCCGCTCAACAGCTCCCGGGCAGGTGCGATTTATCGAAGCGGATCTAGGCGTCTGGGTGCCGGAAGTCCAGTTCGACCTGGTCACCACGCATTATGCACACCCAGAAATCCCACAAATGGTTTTCTATCAACGCATCTCGGAGTGGGTGTCACCGGGCGGCACCCTGCTGATCGTCGGGCACCGGCACACTCTGGACGACACGGGACACCCACACGATGAAGGGCGACACGGTCACGGACAACCACCTGAGCAGGCATCGGTCACCGCAGCGGGCATCACCGTGAGCCTCGACGCCGCGCTGTGGGACATCATGACCGCTGCGGAGCCCGCCCGAACCCTGACCACCCGGGGTGGTGGCCGCGTCCAGCTGAATGACGTCCTCGTACGCGCCACCCGCCGCCCGTCATCCGGTACGAACGCAGCGGCGCAGTAGCACCGCCTTGCGCCGGAGGCGCGGGGGGAGCGGCTGTATTTCCCGCGGGTCCCACCATGCGGCAGAACCCGCCGGTGACCTGTTCACGGACGCAACAGCAGGCTGCAATTCAGCTGGGCGCACCACTGTCGGGCGGGCCGGCCGGGACCGTGGGTACGTACTCCAGCAGCTGCAGCCTTCCGTCGAACGTCCGATGGTTGACCATGTCCAAGCGCACATCCGGGTAACCGTCGTAGATACGATTCCGTCCGGTGTCACCGGTGATGACCGGGAAGATCACCACCCGGAAGCGGTCGACGAGACCTGCCTCGAGTAGCGATCGGCACAGAGTCAGGCTGCCGATCGTGCGCAATGACTGGGAGCCCTCCTCCTTCATCGAGCGCACGGCCGCAACCGGTTCCTGGTCGATCAATTCAGTATTGGCCCACGCCAACGGGTTCTGCAGCGTCGATGAGAACACGACCTTGGACATCGCGGTGAGTTGTTCGAAGCTGACGTCCTCTGACGTGGTCGCGAACTCCGACATCAACCGATAGGTTTTCGCTCCCATCAAGACCGTGTAGTCGCGTTCTGGGGATTGGTCCAGCCACGCCAGGTACTCGGGCCCCTCGAGACCCCAGTAACCGGGCCAACCCACCGCCGAGGCGTACCCGTCGAGTGAGGTGATGAAGTCGACCAGCAGTTCAGCCACCGGATTTCCCTTCTCTCGCTCACTTCACGGTGCCTGCCCAGGCGCCCGAGCGCAACTTGGCGCTGAGCGAGAAACGAGCCCCGGGTTCGACCGTTCGGCCGAACCCGGGGCTCGTCGTGCTGCTGGCCTGAATCAGGCGGACTTGGTGAACTCCAGCTCGAGGGAGATCTCAACCTTGTCGCTGACGACAGCGTTTCCGGCCCCGAAAGCGGCTTCGAAGGAGACGTTGTAGTCCTTGCGGCTGATAGAGGTGGTGGCGGAGAAGCCCGCCCGCTCGGCGCCATACGCGTCGGTGGTCGCGCCGAGGAACTCGGTGGCCAACTCGACGGACTTGGTGATGTCGCGGATGGTCAGGTCACCGACGACGACGAACTCGTCGTTGTCGAAGTTCTTGATGCCGGTGGAGACGAACTTCAGCGTCGGGTACTGCTCGACGTGCAGGAAATCAGGGGACTTGACGTGCTCGTTGCGCTGCTCCTGCTTGGTGTCGACGCTGACTGCATCGATCACGGCGGTGACGGTGGCGTCGGCCAGGCCCGTCTCCGGCACGGTCAGCGTGGCGGACTCGAGAGCGAAATTGCCCTTGGCCTTGCCAACGGCCATGTGACGGACCTTGAAGCTGACGTCCGAGTGAACGGTGTCAGCAACCCAGGTGCCGGTGAGTGTAATGGTGGGAGTGCTCATTGAATCCTCCGTGGTGAGTGGCGCACTGTGGATAGTGCGGTGTGGTTGGTGCTCTGCATCTTGCTGATGTATGACGTGTCAACAACCTCTCCCAGTACTTTAGTCCCGAGAAAGTGGACTTGTCATCAAACTGCCCTCCGCGGTTGCTGTGACCTTCGCCATCGACCGCTCGGGACTATTTGGGCGACCGGTCGAGGGCTACCCGCGGGTAACATCAGCCGCCATGAGCGAAGCACCTGGGGACCTCGTCCTGGGCCCGCCTGCGACGCCTGGCAGGTACGTGGCGATCGGCGACAGCTTCACCGAAGGCGTGGGCGACGAACTACCCGATGGCTCGGTGCGGGGTTGGGCGGATCTGGTCGCGGGCGTGCTGTCCGAGCAGTGGGTCCGCCAGGATCCGGCCGGCGAGCGCACCGGCTATGCCAACCTGGCGATCAGGGGAAAGCTGCTGGGGCCGATCATCGACGAGCAGTTGGATCCGGCGCTGGAGTTGCACCCTGACCTGGTGACGTTCGCCGGTGGAGGCAACGACATGCTCCGGCCGCGGACCGATGTGCGGTCGCTGGTGCGGTTGATCGACCTCGCCACCGCTCGGCTGGTTGATTCGGGCGCCACCGTCGTGCTGTTCACCGGCGCCGACCCGTGCGACGGGCTGCCACTGGGCAATCGGATCAGGGCGACCGGCGATCGACTGGCTGCCGGTGTCCGCGCCGTGGTCGAACGGCGCGGCGCGCTGCTGGTCGACCTCTGGCCGATCAAGGAGCTGCGAGATCCCCGCTATTGGGCCAGTGACCGCCTGCATCTAGGGGAGATCGGCCACCGGCAGGTGGCTGCCAGGGTGCTGGACGTCATCCACGTCGAGCGTCCGGCAGTGTGGACGGCGCCGGCGGGAACGCCGGCTCCGCCACCCCGAACCACTCGAAGCGAGTTGGACTTCTACTGGGAGTACGTCGGCCCGTGGGTGCGCCGCCGGCTCACCGGCACCTCATCGGGTGATCACCGGCCGCCGAAACGGCCACTGCTCGCTCCGGTGGTCTGAGCGGTGTTCCCCGAGGTCGACTCAGCCTGAGGTGGATCTCTGCGAGACCGAATCAGTAGGACTTGACGGCCAGGTTCTTCCAGGTCGCCCAGGAGTAGGTCCAGTCGAACATGTCGCCGTCCGACGCGGACAGATCGATGGTGGTCCCGGTGACTTCGACCGGATCGCCGAGCAGGGTGGACTTGTAGTAGGCCTCGGCGCTGGCCAGCGACAGGTTCACGCAGCCGTGGGAGACGTTGGTGTTGCCCTGGTCGCCGACCGTGTTCGGGTTGGCGTGGATGAATTCGCCATTGTCGCTGATCCGCACGGCCCAGCGTTCGAGCACGTTGGTGTAGCCGTATTTCGGATTGCTCATCAGCTTGGTCGGAAACATGTCGTTGACGACATGGATGCCGGACCTGGTGATCTTGTCCGGGGTGTCGCCCTTGCCGTACGAAGCCGGATAGGACGCCACCTGCTTGCCATCGCGGAAGACCAGCAGATCGTGCGAGTTGACGTCGGCCTTCACCACCTGATTGCGGCCGATGGTGAAGTCGCTGGTGACGTCGTCCCCGCCGTAGAGGCCATTGCCGAACTTGAGCCCGTAGACGTTGGCCTCGATGTGCACCTTGGTGTTCTCGGGCCAGTAGCTCTGGGTCCGGAAGTCCAATGCCCACAGCCCGTCATCGTGCTGGATCCAGACCCACGCGCCGGTGACCTTCGGGGTGGTGGTGATCGTGATGTTCTTGGCGATCGCATCGCCGTCAGCAGGTTTGACGCTGAACGAAACGATGACTGAGGTCGCCACACCGACCACCTTGCCGTCGCCGGGGCTGATGGTGGTGCGCACCTTGGTCTTCGGAGTGACGGTGGAGTAGCTGCCGGAGATCGGGACGACCTTGCCGTCGGTGCCCGTCGCCGACCCGGTGACTTTATAGGTCTTGCCGTAGCCCAGGACCTCGCCGAGCGACCAGTTGGCGCCGTCCGCCGAAATGGCCCCCTTCACCACCTTGCCGGCCGGATTCGTCATCTTCAACTCGGTGATCTTGCCCTGGGTGACCGTGATCTTCACCGGATCGACCGGCGCGATGTTCGCAGTACCGAAGGCGGGGGTCGAACTGACTTTGGCCACCGGCAGCACGATCGCGCTGGACGACGCGGCGGAGCTGATCGGCGCGGAACTCACCGGGGCGGAACCTTGCGCCGACGATGCCGGCGCCGGGCCGGCACTGCTGACCCCGGGCACGGTGACCGAGGTGGTGCCGGTGCCGATGACCGTCGAACCGACCGTGACGGTCACCGGTACTGCCGTTCCGCCGCTGGTTGCAGTGCAAGCTGAGGCAGCCACACCGAGCACCAGCAGCAGCGCGGCGATGCGCCCGCGCCTGATCGAGGCTGTGTGTGGAACCACCTGCATGTGAACCGTCCAATATCTGCTGTTCGACTGGCTGAAAGTGCGTTAGAAAAATGTGCTGGCGACTGCCGGAGTCACCTGATACTGCTGCCGCGGCACAGCCACCGGGAGGGATTCCCGTTCGGGGACGTCCGAACCCCGGCTCGGTTGCGTCCCCGAATCAGCATGATGCCTGGTCTTGCGTGAGGACCGTGTCACCCGCGGTATCCGAAACCATCGTCAGGACGCCGGTGTCCGGCGTCTGCAGGAGCTCAATCGGCGGTAATCGCAACCTGTATCGGCGTAGCCTCACCCGCCCGCACCAGATGCCCCCGTCCTGGCCACAGCGGGCCGGCGCGACGCGGGATATGTGCATCCAGGAGCCCGCCATCTGCGGAATCGGCTTGCAACAGGACTCCCGACCGCAGCGCGGCGACTTCCGCGATCGGACCGCGATGGGCGCGCAGGGCGCGATCCAGTCGGCAGCCCAACGCCAGCGTCTGGCCATCGCCGGCCACTGTGAGGAACTGCTCCACCAGGGCTGCTCCGTCGTCGGGCCAACCGTCAGCGTCGTCGGCAATGAGCAGGATCGGGCCCCGGTGTGCGGCCAGCAGAGTGCGCAGCGTCCCGGTTCCCGACCGGAGATCGATGTCTGCCACCCCGGCAAGACGATCAACGGGCCGGAGACAGCCGCGAACGACCCGGACGCCGGCCTCGGCGCTGCCGGCGGCCAGCGTCGCCAGGGCCGTACTCACGCCGCTGCGCCGCGGTCCGGACACCAGCAGCGCTCCACCGACACTGGTCAGATCGATCAGTAGGGGCTCCCCGGCGTCGCCGCCCAGCCCGATCGGGACGGCCTGTGGTGTTGCAGCGGGGAGGTCGCGCCTGCCCACCCGGGCGGGCAGGCGGCGGACGACGATGGAGCGCGTGCGGGCCGGTGGGTTGGCCGGCGCCGGCGGTCGGACGCCCTGGTCGCAGCGGGCCAACTGCACCTCGTCCGAGCCGAGCCGGCCCCGGCCGGCGGGCCGATCACCCTCGATGCCCAGGCGCAGCGTGGTCGCGAACGAGATGGCCATCCGGTGGTGTTCCAGCTCCGGCTCGCCGCTGATCGCGACGCCGATGCCTGCCCCGGGGCCACGTGCGGCCAGGTCTGCGAGGTTGCCCATGGTGGTGCCGTAGTCCAGGGCGTCCAGCGGGCCGGCGATCGACTTCCATCCGTCGATCAACAACAGCATCGGAGGTCCAGGGGAGGCGGCCCGGAGTCGTACTTCGGCAGCCACCCTGCTGACCAATCGTTGCACGAGCGGGATGTCGTCACCGGTGAGATGGGTTCGGGTGGTCGGCCAGTCCACCAGGTCAGCCAGGTCACCGCCGGCGTCGACCACCAGCAGGTCAGCCCCTCGCACCGCGGACGCACCGGCGATCCGGCGCAGCGCCGAGCTGCGGCCGGAGCCCGGTGGCCCGAGCACCATGATCGAACCGCTGGGAGACTTCCAGCCGACCTGACTCTGCTCGGCGGGCCGGTCGATCAGCCCCAGAAGCTCGGGGTCGGCCGGATCGAATCGCCTCGGCAGTGGCGGCAGCCACGGAGGTCTGGGCCGCTCCGCTGCCCCGACCAGAGATCGGGCGGCGCCACTTACCTCGTCGAGATCAGACCGAGTCGCACCCGGTGCCTGCGGCACTTCGGCGTCGGCGTCCCGCAGCAACACCCGATGGCCGACGGCAGGCGCGGTCGAGACCCGGGCCACCTGGAACGCGGTGATCCGAGATCGGCTCCGGCGGAGCAACGCACGGCCGGGCAGATCAGGCGACAGACGAGCCGCGTCCGCGGTGTCGATGACGTCGATGGAGTCGGCGTCGTCGGCGACCCGCAAGCAGATCCGCAGACCGATGTTGGCTCTGATCGCCGGGTTGAGCACGCCGGCCGGGCGCTGCGTGGCCAGGATGAGGTGGAGGCCCAGCGATCGTCCCCGTTGCGCGAGATCGAGCAATCCGGTCAGGAATTCGGGCCGTTCAGCGGCCAGCGTGGCGAACTCGTCGACGACCACGACCAGGGACGGCGGCGCACCGCCGGTGGCCCGCAGGGCGCTGAGATGAGGCGCATCGGCCTGCGCGAGCAGGCGTTCCCGCCGGCGGACTTCGGCTCGCAGGCTGACCAGGGCGCGGATTCCGAGGGTCTCGTCGAGATCGGTCATCACGCCGACGGTGTGGGGCAGATCGGTCAGTCGGCCGAACGCCGCGCCGCCCTTGTAGTCGATGAGCAGGAACGTGGTGTACCTGGGCGGCGCTGCGCAAGCCAGGCCGGCGATCAGCGTCTGCAGCAATTCGGACTTGCCCGATCCGGTCGTGCCGGCGATCAGCACGTGGGGTCCGTCCCGCTCGAGGTCGACTATCAGTGGGCCAACGGTCGAGACTCCGATCGCCGTCGCCATCGACGGGCGCTGCCACTGGCGCGCCATCGATTCGGTGATCGAGGCCGCCGCCAGCAGGCTGGAAAAGCCGACGTGGTCCGGCAGGCCACCCCAGGGTGAATCGGGGTCCGCCAGGGGTGCCAGCGCGCTGATCAGGTCGTCCAGATAACCCGGCGGGACGCCCGTCATCTCGGCGTCGATGGTCGTGCCGCCGGTGGTCAGCCGAACTCGATCGCCGTCGACGGTGGCGATGCCGGTGCACTCGGCCGGTAGCGCCGCCGGACCCGACGAGACGCAGACAGCCGCCAGGCCCGGTCCCTCACCGGCGGCGCGAAGCAGCAACTCATGCATCATCGGCGTGCGCCGCCACCGATCCGCATCGTCCAGGATGACCACCACGATCCGATCGTCCGGGCGGGTCAGCAGCTTGACCACTTCCGCGGCGGCGGTGGCGACAGTGGGGAACGATGCCACCACGCCGTCGACGACCGCGTGCGGGAGATCGCGGCATCGCCTCAAGTCGCTGTGGTCGGAAAACAGAACGATGCGGAGGTCTGCGGGTGAGTGCAAGGTAGCGAGCTGGGCGATCAGATGACGAACGAGCGGTCGAGATTCGCCCGCGATGCCCAGCACGCCGATGGCGGCCAGGTCGACGGTGATCGGGACCTCGGGCACCAAGGGACGATCATTCAGCGCGACGCGGATCGGACGCCGGCCGACGCCCAGCGAGAGCAGTAGAAAGTCAGGATGATGGCGGCGCCGCTCCCACAGTCTCGCGCCGCCACTGCGTGCCCTTCGGGCGAGGGTGGCCGGATCGGGATAGCGATCCCAAGCATCCTGGCGATCGGCGCGGGCGGCTCGGTCGATCGACTCGGCCGCCAGCGCCAGGGCCCGCGCGTGGTCTGACGTCGCTCGCCGGTGGCTCCGCCGCCCGCCGACCCGATCGGACAGGGCGCTGACCAGCATCATTGCCGGACCCAGGGCGGCCAGCAGCAAGAAGGTCCACATTCCGGTGATGGCGGCGATCGCGCTGCCGACGGCTGCGCCACCGACCGCGGCCAACAGCGGAAGCGGTCGGGTGGCGCGCTCGGGCGCCGGGCCGGCCGGCGGAGGCGCCGGGTGATCGAAGAGCGGGGCGACCCTGGCCGGCCGCGCCACCAGCAGATGCCCGGCGCCGTCGGGCGTCACCAACATCGCCGGTTCCGTGTCGAGCGCAGCACGAAACACGCTGCCGCCCAACCGAACCAGCCCGCCCAACGGGACAGTCGTTATTCGTCCCAATGGGGCGAGCCCGTCGATGCGCACCCCATTGGCCGAGCTGAGGTCGGTGATGACGATGCCCTTGTCGCCCTTCCTGATGCGGGCATGCCGTCGGGACAGCGCGGGGTCCGCCGGGGCCAGGTCACAATCCGATGCACGACCGATGACCACCGGGCGTTCGTCCAGCGGCACCCAGTCCCCGGCATCGGGGCCGGCGACACACGACAGATTCACCGGGCCGACCGCGGTGACATCGTCGCTCGCCGTGGTCGACAGGATGCATCCGGCCAGCAGGGGGGCCTGACCCAGCGTCCAGGAACTCTCCACAGCCCCGAACCCCAGATACAGAATCGAGCCGGCCGGCAGGCCCGCACGCTGGCACAGCCCCGGCAGTATGGCGGCCAACCGGGTCGGGCCGTTGAGCTCGACCAGCAGGTCGACGTCCCGATCGGCCGACCTCACAGTCAGCGGAAGGACGAAAGTAGCCACCGGCGCAGTGTCGTCAAGTCGGGTGGTGGGCCGCCAGCGACGCCCGCGAGATGTGCACAGATTGCCGCAGGTGGACAACTGACGTGCCGGCGGCGATGCCGATCAGGAGTCGTCGCCCTCGTGCTCGTTGTTGCCGGCCTTGGATGCCAGCAGTCGACGGAACGAGGAGAGGCGGCCGGGCCGGGCGCCGCCGGCCGCGACGAATGCGTCCAGTGCGCATCCGACTCCGGTCGAATCCGGGCCTCCGTCCGGTCCCGAATGGTCACATCCGGGCGGGCAGTCGACGGTGGCCGGCAGCAGGTCGTCGAAGGTTTCCAGCAGATCGTCGGCAGTCACGTGGGCCAGGCCGAACGAGCGCACGCCGGGCGTATCGATCACCCAACCACCGTCAGGCAGTTCCAGGGCGATCGCCGACGTCGACGTGTGCCGGCCTTTGCCCACTCCGGTCACCGATCCGATTTTCCGGAGCGCATCCGGGACCAGGGCGTTGACCAGCGTCGACTTGCCCACCCCGGAGTGGCCGACCATCACCGAGACGAGGCCGTGCAAGCGGGTCCGTACCTCGTCGATGCTGGTCGGATCAAGGGTCCGGTCCACCCCTGGAATCCGCCGGGTGACGATGATCGGCAGGTCGAGATCGCGGTAGGTCTCCAGCAGTGGAGTCGGATCGGCCAGATCCGCCTTGGTGAGGATGAGCACCGGGTCGAGATCGCCGGTGTAGGCGGCGACCAGGCAGCGATCGATGAAGCCGGTCCGGGGCAGGGGATCAGCCAGGGCGGTGACGATGACGAGCTGGTCGGCATTCGCCACGATGACGCGTTCGGCCAGGTCCGTGTCGTCGGCCGACCGCCGGAGCACGCTGCGTCGTTCGTTGATCCGGATGATCCGCGCGAGGGCGTCGGTGTCGCCGGAGATGTCGCCCACCAACTCGACGCGGTCGCCCACCGCGATGGCCCGGCGGCCGAGCTCCCTGGCCCGCATCGCGGTGACCGATCTGGCCCGCTTGGTCCCGGCCTCGACCAGGCAGGTGTACCGACCCCGGTCGACGGTGGTCACCATCGCGACGGTCGAATCATCGTGCGCCGGACGGGTTTTGGTGCGTGGCCGGGACCGGCGGCCGGGACGGACGTGGACGTCGTCGTTGTCCCAGTCGTCGCCCAGCGTCTTCAGGACGATGCTCCGGTGGCTTCGAGCATGCCCGTCCACATCGCCGCGAATCCCGGCAGGGTTTTGGCCGTGCTGTCGATGTCGTCGACGACCAGATCGGGCACCGCCAGCCCGATGATGGCGCCTGCGGTGGCCATCCGGTGGTCGGCCCAGGCCGGCCAGACTCCTCCGCTGAGCGCACGCGGGCGGATGACCAGGCCGTCTTCGGTCTCGTCGGCATCACCGCCGATCGCCCTGATGTTGCCGGCGATGGCCGCCAGTCGGTCGGTCTCGTGACCGCGGAGATGACCGATCCCGCGTAACCGGGTCGGTCCATCGGCGAACAGGGCGATGGCGGCGATCGTCGGCGTCAGCTCGCCGACGTCGTGCAGGTCGAGGTCGACGCCGGCCGGCCGGCCGCGGCCGGTCACCGTGAGGACGCCGTCAGCCAGTTCGACCTGTGCCCCCATCAAGGCCAGGATCCACCGGATTGCGTCGCCGGGTTGGGTGGTCCGCGCCGGCCATGACGGGACCCGGACCGTCCCGCCGGTGACGACGGCGGCGGCCAGGAACGGCGTCGCATTCGACAGATCCGGCTCGACCGTGCCGTTGAACGGCGCTACCGACCCGGGTTCGACCCGCCAGGTGTTGGCCCCGCTGTCGTCCACCACCACTCCGACAGCGCGGAGCATCTCCACGGTCATCTCGATGTGCGGCATGGACGGCACCGGCTTGCCGGTGTGCACGACCGTCAGCCCATCCCGGTAGCTCGCACCCGACAGCAACAGTCCGGAGACGAACTGAGACGACGACGAGGCGTCGATCCGTACCGTCCCGCCGGGCAGGGAGCCGGTTCCGTGCAGCACAAAAGGGAGGGCGTGGCCGTCGATCCGGGCACCCAAGTGGCGCAGCGCATCGAGAATCGTCGCCATCGGACGCAGCCGGGCGTACTCATCACCGTCGACGGTCACGTCACCCGTCGCGTTGACCGCGAGGGGTGGTAGGAACCGCATGACCGTTCCGGCCAGGCCACAGTCGATGGTGGCGGGTCCACGAAGCGGGCCGGGAGTCACGGTCCATCGGCCGGATTCCTGCGTCGTGCCCTGGTCGACGCGGACGCCCAGCGCGGAAAGCGCTGCGGCCATCAGATCGGTGTCGCGGCTCTGCAGCGGCGCGGCGATGCTTGATGGGCCGGTGGCCTGAGCCGCCAGGATGAGCGCCCGGTTGGTGACCGATTTGGAACCGGGGACCGTCACCGTCGCGTCGACAGGTCCCGTCGCGGTGGGTGCCGGCCATCCGGTCTTCGCTGAAATGCTCACCAGCCCATTTTCGCCCATCGAGCGACCTTCAGTTGACGATCGGCCCGGTTCGCTGCCGGAATCGTCGTCCCCGTCAGGGCACGGCACGTCAGTTGAATGGGAGCGGGCCCGAGCCGTGGTTGATGAGCGTCGCAGTCAGACCCTGGTTGGAGGTGGTCGTGACCCAGCAATTGGATACTCCGCCCTCGCCCCGGGCCAGTACCGCCAACTGGCCGCCAAAGGTCGGGTCCGACGTACCGATGACCTTGGCGACCAGCTGCCGGCAGGTCGCGGTGGTCGGGGCGGTATGGCCGAAGGACCTGGTCAACAGCTCGGCGTGATGAGGACGATCGCACGAGACGGCCAACTGTCCCGGGCCTTCGGAACAGCTCGCGAAGGCACCGGGCGGAGTACCTGTACTCGCGTTGCGTGCGGTGCCCTGGTAGGAGATCGGGAAGTCGAGGACGCCGGGCATCACCTCGCAGGTGTACCAGCGCTGACCCAACTTCCACTCGAGATCACCCGGGACCGTCAGTCTGGTGAAGAAGCTGACCTGGATGCGTGGGGCCGACGATTTGGCGCCCCAGCCGAGAAAGCGCCCTGCCTGTTGGTCGCACTGCCGGCTCAGCAACCCGCTGGTGAACTCGGCGTCGGTCACGGCCGGGCGGTTCGGCCACGCCTTGGCGTCCAGCGTTCCGACCGTCAACACTTCGGCGCTGTGCGGTTCGCTGCAGGGCACCGTCGGCACCACGTCGAACACCGAGTTCAGTTGCATCGGCGTCTCCAGCGGCCCCAGGCAGTTACCGGGCACGGGTCGCGGATTCACGTGGACGGCCACACCCGGCTGCCCCATCACGCTGCGCCCCACGATTCCGGGCGCGCACATGATGACCACCAGGATCACCACCATGATGGCCCCGCCCGTGAACCGTCGATCCACCGCGCCTCCTCGCGCGGACGCTCGCAGCCAGCGTCCCTTGTCACCACCACTATGGACCAGCCTGACCTGCTTTGACAGGCCTTCTGCCCACCGATGGCCGGCCGTCCCGGCTGGTGCACAATTCACAGATGTGCGGTCGTTACGCGAACTCCACCGGTACCGCCGGGCTCTACGGCGCTTTCGAGATCGACGAGGTGATCGGCGACGATCTGCCACCCTCCTGGAACATCGCCCCGACCGACGAGGTCAGGGCCATCGTGGAGCGAAAGCCGCGTGGCGAGGACGACGACGCGGACACCGTCCGCCAACTCAGGACGCTCCGGTGGGGCCTGGTGCCGAGCTGGTCCAAGGACCGCAAGGGCGCCGCCCGGTTGATCAACGCGCGCCGGGAAACGGTGACCGAGAAGCCGGCGTTCAAGAAGGCCGCCGGCCGGCGTCGCTGCCTGCTGCCGGCGGACGGCTACTTCGAGTGGCAGAAGACGGCGGACGGGAAGATCCCCTACTTCCTGCATGCGGCCGACGACGGGCAGTTGGCGTTCGCCGGCCTCTACGAGCTGTGGCCGGATCCGGCCGTGCCGGAAGACGATCCCGGCAGGTGGCTGTGGACCTGCACCGTCATCACCCAGCAGGCCACCGACACGCTCGGCGAGATCCACGATCGTTGCCCGGTCCTGGTGCCGCCAGGTCTGCGCGGTGCGTGGCTGGACTGTTCGACCGGCGATCCCGCCGTGGCGGGACGCCTGCTCGACCAGATGCCCGAGCCGAGACTCGAGCCGCGCGTGGTGTCGACCGCGGTCAACAGCGTCAAGAACAACGGACCGGAGCTGATCCTCGGCGTGGGTTCGCCGGCAGACGCGGTCCAGCTCGAGCTCTAGTCGCGATCGCCCGGCCCTAATCGGCGGCGATGGCGGCCACGCCGGCTCGGCAGACGCGCACCAGATCCGCCGGGGTGAGTTCCATCTGCAGGCCGCGACGGCCGGCGCTGACGAACATGGTGGGGAAATTGGTCGCGCTCACGTCGATGATCGTCTTCAACGCTTTGCGCTGGCCCACCGGGGAGATGCCGCCGGCCACATAGCCGCTGGACCGCTCCGCATCGGCCACCGGTGCCATGGCGGCCTTCTTGCCACCGGCTGCGGCAGCGAGGGCCTTCAGGTCGAGGTGGGCGGCAACCGGGACGACCGCGACTACGAGCACTCCGTCGACCGATGCGACCAGGGTCTTGAACACCCTGGCTGGATCCTGGCCGAGGGCGGCCACCACCTCGTCGCCGAACGCGGTGGTTCGTGGGTCGTGCTCGTACGGGCGGAGGGTGTACTCGATCTTCGCCTTGACCAGAGCTGCGATTGCGGGGGTGGGGGCTCCGGCCATCGCTGCAGACTAGTCGGTACGGGTGCGTCGATCTGGCGGAATAGGGCACCACGGGGCGGTGTTGCGCATGGTTGAGAGGAAGGTGGCCCATGGCAGCATCAGTATTGATCGATCGGCCGGTGCCCGCCTTCGGCGTACCCTCCATGTCCAGTGGGGCCGATGGCCCGCGCGCCCGGAAAGCGGGCAGGACGGTAGGGACGAGGGTGTTGGTGGCGACAGATATCGAGACGACGGAAGCCGATGCAAGCGGGGTTGCCGATCCTGGGGTGGCTGAAGTAAAAGCGACTCCTGAGGTCAGTCAGCAGGAGCTGTCCGACCGGTTCACCGAGCAGGCCATGCCGATGCTGGACCAGCTGTACGCGGCAGCCATGCGGATGACCAGAAATCCGGCGGATGCCGAGGATCTGGTTCAGGAGACCTATCTCAAGGCGTACGGCGCGTTCAAGTCATTCACCCAGGGCACGAACCTACGGGCCTGGCTGTATCGCATCCTGACCAACACGTACATCAACGGTTATCGGAAGAAGCAGCGCCAGCCCCTGGTGTCGCCGACCGAGGAAATCACCGACTGGCAGCTGGCTGCTGTGGAGTCCCATACGTCGACCGGGTTGCGGTCAGCGGAGATGGATGCGCTGGACCGGTTGCCCGACAGCGACGTCAAGGAAGCGCTGCAGGAGTTGCCGGAGGACTTCCGGCTGGCGGTGTATCTGGCCGACGTCGAGGGCTTCGCCTACAAGGAAATCGCCGAGATCATGGGGACGCCGCTCGGCACGGTGATGTCTCGTTTGCACCGCGGCCGTCGTCAGCTGCGGGAGCTGCTCACCGACTATGCGACCGAGCGCGGGTTCCTGCGCAATTCTGCGACCGACCTGAATGAGGTGTGACCAATGGCTTGCGGAGATCCTGAGGACATCGAATGTGCAGGCGTCCTCCGGGACGTGTGGCTCTTTCTCGATGACGAGCTGGACCCGGACAACCGGGCCGCAGTCGAGGCGCACTTGGACGGGTGCTCGCCGTGCCTCGAGGAGGCGAACCTCGACCAGAAGCTGAAGGCGTTGCTGCACAGCAAGTGTGGCGGTGACCGGGCGCCGGAGCAGCTGCGCGCCCGAGTCGTCGAGCATCTTCGATCGATGACGGTGACAAGCGTCAGCGCACCTGGTTTCACGGCAACCGAGGTTCGCACGGTCGAGTACTGACCCGGCCGAGAATCAGCCGAGAACTATCTCGGCCACGACCTAAGAACGGCAAAAGCCGACGGGCCCCGTCGGTGACTTCCAGAATCCAGGCCTGCGCCTGGCTGGAGATCACCGACGGGGCCCGTCGGCATTGCGGCGAACGTCAGGCGTTGGGACGGTTGCCGTGGTTCGCGCCATTCTTCTTGCGGGACTTCCTCTTACGGCCGCGCTTGCTCATGGTGACTCCAAATGGTGAGTGGCTTGCTGTGCTGCCCGCCGGACCGGATTGGTGCAGCGCTACCCTATTTTGCCACGTCGGCGGGGCGCGTCTGGCCAACGGCGAGCACTGGGCCGTCTTGGGAGTGCAGGCGTGAAAGGATGTGCTGCGGTGCGCAGTCGGGCGCCTACCCGAGAGTGGAAGGAACACAGATGGCCGAGGAAGTTCGCGCCGAGATGGTCGCAAACGTCTGGAAGGTGCTGGTCGCCGAGGGTGACACGGTCGCCGACGGCGACACGCTGGTCATCCTGGAGTCGATGAAGATGGAAATCCCGGTGATTGCCGAGGTGGACGGAGTCATCTCCGCCCTCGGTGTGAGCGAGGGACAGGTGGTCCAGGAGGGCGACCTGATCGCTGAGATCTCCTGAGCACAGTCTCGGATCTGCTGGCCGAGCACACCGCTTTGTCCGGCTCGGCAGTCGCGCACCTGCAGGGGCTGGTCTCGGAGTGGCAACTGCTCGCTGACCTGTCCTTCTCGGACCTCCTGCTGTGGGTGCCCACCGAGCCGCCGGTCGACGAGGATCAGACAGACGTCGCCGCCGGGTCAGCCGAGCGGGACTGGATCTGTGTCGCGCAGGTGCGGCCGACCACCGGAACCACTGCGCATCTCGACGACATGGTCACGGTGCGCGCAGTGGTCGACGAGGCCCTACTGCTGGACGAGGCCTGGGACTCGCCGGAGATCGTTTCCGATGCCGAACTCGGCGAACTCGACGAGTGGGGAGTTCCGCTGCGGCCGGCCCGCGCGCCGCGAAGCCGGACACACCGACGTGAGGTGATCCCGGTCCGGCACGCCGAAGCCTCGGTCGCCCTGCTCAGTCGGGACACGGGACGGATGGTCAACCGGGAGGGCAGTCTCCTGGAGACCGCCTACGTGGACGCGGCCGAGGACCTCTTCCAGATGGTCGCCGACGGCACATTCCCGCCCGCGGTGCAGTCCGGCGAGATCCACACGGGCCCGCGAGCCGGTGACGGCCTGCTGCGGCTGGATGCGGACGCGAAGGTCGTCTACGTCAGCCCCAACGCGGTGTCCGCCTACCACCGGATGAACCTGGTCGGTTCCGTGATCGGGGCAGATCTGGCCAACCTGACCCGCAAGTTGATCGCTGACCCCTTCGACGCCGCCGAGCTGGCGGCCCGCATCTCCGGCGCCGTGCAGGGCCGCAGCAGCCTGCGGATGGAGGTCGAGGTCAGAGCGGCGACGGTCCTGTTCCGAGCGCTGCCGCTGCGCCCACGCGGACGGCCATCGGGAGCCCTGGTGCTGGTCCGGGACGTCACCGAGGTGCGTAGGCGGGACCGGGCTCTGTTGAGCAAGGACGCCACCATCCGGGAGATCCACCACCGGGTCAAGAACAATCTCCAGACGGTCGCTGCGCTCCTTCGGCTGCAGGCCCGACGGTCCAAGGACGGCGCCGTCCGCCATGCCCTGGCCGAATCGGTCCGCCGGGTGTCCTCCATCGCGCTGGTCCACGACACGTTGTCGCTGTCTCCCGACGACCGCGTCGACCTCGACCAGATCGTCGACAAACTGGTGCCGATCGTCGCCGAGGTGGCGTCGGCAGAGACCAGGGCCAAGGTGCGCCGGATCGGCAGCTTCGGCATCATCGGGGCCGAGTTGGCGACGCCGCTGGTGATGGTGCTCGCCGAGGTGGTGCAGAACGCACTGGAACACGGCTATCGCGTGCCGCGTGCGCAGGCCGAGGTGGTGATCGGGGTCGAGCGGTCGGCCAAGCATCTGGACATCAGGGTGGTGGACGACGGGGTCGGCCTGCCGGCCGGTTTCTCCCTGGAGAAGGGATCCGGTCTCGGCCTGCAGATCGTCCGAACGCTGGTGGACGCGGAACTGTTGGGTTCGATCGGGATGCGGCGCCGTGACGACGCGCCGGGCACTGAGGTGCTGATCCGCATTCCCTTACGAGGTCGTGCGTAGCGCCCCAAGCACGTCGTCTGCGGCCTTGTCGTCGTCGATCACCTGCCCGCCCACCCACCCTGCCCGTCCACCCACCCCGCCGGTATCGATTCCCCCTCCGCTTTGCATCCGACGCACCTGAAGGCCGTTCCGGGCCGAGGTTCTACTGCCAGGCGCCGCGTTGGTACTGCGGGCGGTAGGGCGCCTTGTCAGCGGGAAGGCCCAGTTCGTGCGCCGCCCGTTGCGGCCAACCCGGCTCACGGAGAGCCGCCCTGGCCAGCAGCACGACGTCTGCAGAACCGTCGGACAGAATTTGCTCGGCCTGCACCGGATCGGTGATCAGCCCGACGGCGCCGACCGGTAGGCCGGTGGCAGTCCGTACGGCACGGGCCAGCGGCACCTGGTAGCCGGGGCCAACAGGTATCTCGGCGCGCACCACGTTGCCGCCGCTGGATACGTCGATCAGGTCGGCGCCGAGCCGACCGACCAACGCGGCCGCGGCCTCGGTGTCCTCGATCGACCAGCCACCGCCGGCCCAGTCGGTACCGGAGAATCGCACGAACAACGGTTTGTGGTCCGGCCAGACACCGCGGACCGCGGTGACAATCTCGGCGAGCAACCGGCTACGGCCGGCGAAGTCGCCGCCGTAGCGGTCGGTGCGCAGGTTGGACAGCGGTGACAGGAACTGGTGCACCAGGTAACCGTGGGCGGCATGGATCTCGACCACGTCGAAACCGGCGGCATCCGCCCGCATCGCGGACGCGCGGAAGTCGCCGACGATCGCTTCGATCTCCGTGATGGTCAGCTCGCGCGGCTCGGCGTAGTCGCCGAACGCCTGGGCCGACGGCGCTACTGCGGTCCAGCCACCCTCAGCGGCCGGCACGGAGCCGGTCTTCCCGGCAAAGGGTGCATATGTCGAAGCCTTACGTCCGGCATGCGCCAACTGCACGCCGGTGACACTGCCCTGGGTGTGCAGGAAGTCGTTGATCCGGGTCCAGGCCGCCTGCTGTTCGTCGTTCCACAGGCCGGTGTCCTGGGGCGAGATGCGCCCGTCCGGATTGACCGCCGTCGCTTCGGTCAGAACCAGACCGAAGCCTCCGATGGCGTGCGAGCCCAGGTGGACCAAGTGCCATTCGGTCGGTACGCCGTCCTGTAGATCGCAGCTGTACTGACACATCGGCGCCAGGAAGATGCGATTGGCGAAGGTGACTCCGCGCAGGGTCAGCGGTTCGAAAAGGAGACTCATACCGTATGCAGCGCCAAGGATCGGGGCCGCATTCCGGCTCAGTCAGCGGCATCGATCACGTTTGACTCCGGTCGATGGTGGACCGCTCGCCGGGACAACAGCAACACCGCCCCGATGCTGGGCATCGAGGCGGTGCTTGCTAAGAGCTGAACGGCGTAGATCCGCCGAGACGGCTTACAGACTGCGGGCGCGGGCCCGGGCGCGGCGGCGCTTGAGGGCGCGACGTTCGTCTTCGCTCATCGCGCCCCAGACGCCGGCATCCTGCCCGGTTTCCAGTGCCCAGGTGAGGCACTCGCTCGTCACGGGACAGCGCTGGCAAACCGCCTTTGCCTCAGCAATCTGCAAAAGCGCAGGCCCGGAATTCCCGACCGGGAAGAACAGCTCCGGATCCTCGTCGCGGCAGATTGCGCGGTGGCGCCAGTCCATCTTGTGACCACTCCTTCGTATCGGCGCCCCGGAGGAGGAGCGCCATCATCATGCGAACAAATCGTTGAGCCCGTCATCGACGGTCTGCCGTTGGGCGGCTTGTCGAAACGGCGGTCCGGTGGCTGGATTTCCAGCAACCGGGTGATCGGTGGTAGAAGCACCCCGAACATCGACCTCAATAGTTTCATGTGACACGGGGATGTCAAGGGTTCGTGTCTGTGAGGTTACGTAGCTCACGTTTTGGTTACAGCCGAGCATCCACTACATCCATGATGCCTGTTCGGAACGATTCAGACCAGCACTTTCACCCCAGAATCAGGAGGAGCTGTCGCGAAGCCTGGTAGGAAGGCCGGTCAGCACCCGCAGTGCCGCCGGCACCGAAACGAAGCTGGCTTCGTCCCGCACACCCAGGTAATCCCCATCCACCTGGAGTCCAACGGGCTCGGAACAGCTTACTGTGACCGAACTCACGTCGTCGTCACGGACGAGCGCGCCGGATCTCGGCTCGGCATTTGGTCGTAGTAATTGACCGGCGACCCGCAGCACGCTGGGCAACCGCAAGCTGCGCAACGCGAATACGCCCAGGCCGCCATCGGTTGACGTGCCCGGGTTGGTGCGGATCGGCCTGGCGTGCAGATACGTCCACGGGTCGACGTTGGACACGAAGACCAGATGCACGCCGGCCTGGGCGGGTTCGTCGTCCACGGTGATCGTCAGGCGCGGTTTCCGACGATCGCTGCGAAAGAATTGGGTGACGGCCTTCCGGACGTGCAATATGTTCGAGATCGGTTTTCCCTGGGCGCGGCGTTCCTCCACCGCCTCGACCACCTCGGCGTCGAGACCGAGACCGGCGTTGAAGGTGAAGTACCGGTCGTCGACCCGGCCCAGCGAAATCGTGCGGGGCGACTGGCGGACGATCAAGGCCTCCAGGATCTGTTCGGTGGCCACCACGGGGTCGGGATCCATGCCCATCGCCCTGGCAAAGACGTTGGTCGAACCGCCCGGCAGCACAGCCAGCATCGGCGCGACCGCGCCAGGGTCGGACCGGCCGGCCATGATGCCGTTGACCACCTCGTTCACCGTGCCGTCGCCGCCGTGCGCCACGATCAGTTCGGCTCCGCCGGCCACCGCCTTCTCGGCCAGTTCGGCGGCATGGCCTCGACCCGTGGTCTGGGCCACCACCAGGCGCACCTCGGCGGCCAGTGCGTGCGCCAACAGATCCCGACGCCGCTCGGTGGTCGCGGTGGCGTGAGGATTGACAATCATCATGGCGCGCATCGTCGGGCAGCCTACGTGCTACGAGCAGCGCTGCGTGCCGTGGAACCGGCGGTAATCTCGGCAGCGTGACTCAAGCCACCGGCCACGGCCCGCTGCGCATCCCGCCCCCGGTCCCGGTGGTGGCCGCGGCTGCGCTGATCTGCCTGGAGGCGCTGGGGGTGGTGATCCTGGCCGCCGTCATCCTGGTGTCCGGACTCGGAAATTCGGCCTCAGCCGGGCAGTTGGTCGCCCAGGCCGCTTACTACGTGGTCCTTGCCGCCGCCATGGTGCTGTGTGGGCTGGCGCTGTTCCAGGGGCGGCGATGGGGGCGGACACCGACCATCGTGGTTCAGATCATCCTGTTGGCCGTCGCCTACTGGATGGCCGTGCCCAGCGGCCGTCCGGGTTGGGGCATCGCCTTGGCCGTCCTGGGGTTGGTCACCGGCGGGTTGCTGATCACCCGGCCGGCCAACGAGTGGATCAGCCGGTTTCCGTCCCCGTTCGGGCCAGAGCCGGACCGGTGAGCCGGTAGACGGTCCAGCCATTCATCGGCACCGCGCCTATGGCCTCGTAGAAGGCGATCGACGGGGCGTTCCAGTTGAGCACCGACCATTCCACCCGCGCGTAGCCGGACCGCACCGCGATCTCGGCGAGGTTGAGCAGCAGAGCCTTGCCGAAACCGGATCCGCGCTGGTCGGGCTGGACGTAAAGATCCTCCAGATAGATCCCGTGCACGCCCTCCCAGGTCGAGTAGTTCAGGAAGTGCAGGGTGTACCCGACGACCTGATCACCGGCGAGCGCTACGTGACCGAACAGGGCGGGCGCGTCGCCGAACAATGCCGCTTCGAGTAGTTCGGCGGTCAGGTGACATTCCTCGACCAGCTTCTCGTACTCGGCCAGCTCGTAGACCAGCTGGACGATCTTCTCGATGTCCTCGAGCCGGGCCGGTCGGATGCGCGGGTCAGACATCGGAACCAGCTACAGCGGCCGGATTCGGCGCGTATGTGCCCGGCCTGACCAGGAGGTGGAACGGCACGACGTTGGAGTGGTCGATGCAGTTCCGGCCGTGATAGGTGCCCAGGACGGTCACCGCGGCCGGGTTCATCATCAACAGGCTGCCCTCGATGACGGGCAACCCGACCCACCGGACTGCGAGCACGCGGGACATGTGGCCGTGGCACACCAGTGCGACGTCACCGTGCTCGAGGGCCTGCGCCGCCCTCGCGAGGGCCCGGTCGGCTCTGGCGGAGACCTGGTCCGGTGTCTCGCCGCCCGGTGCACCGTTCTCGAAGATGTTCCATCCGGGCCGGTTGACGTGGATCTGCTTGCTCGTCAGGCCCTCGTATTCGCCGTAGTTCCACTCGGCCAGGTCGTTTAGGGTTTCCGTCACCGTAAGACCGGCCAGCTGCGCGGTGCGCTGGGCGCGCAGCCGCGGGCTGCTGAAAACAGTGACCGGCTCCAGGTGCAACCCGGTCAGGACGGTGGAGATCGCGACCGCCTGTTCCACGCCCTCCTCGGTCAGATCGAGCTCAGTGATCGAGGTGTGCTGGCCGGTCGCGCTCCACGTGGTCTGGCCGTGCCGAATCAGCGCGATCCTCGACATCGGCTCACTTCCCTTCGCGTTCTGCGGTCGTTGGACGCTTTCGGTTCGTCGTCACCCTGTCCTTTGGCGTGAATTCGTCTGGCGTGAATTCGTGCTGGCGTGAATTCGTCATCGAAGGCTGGCGATGTACTCCTGGCAGGTCTCCCAGCCGGGCAACAGTCCGGAACTGGCGGCCTCGGCCAAGGTGGGGGCGGCGAGGTCGCGGTCCGACAGCACGAAATCCATACCGCTCGGCAAAGGCAGTTCCAGCGCCGGGTCGAGCGGGTTGATGGCGTGCTCGCGGCCGGGCGCGTAACCCGTCGAGCACAGGTAGGCCAGGGTCGAGCCGTCCTCGAGCGCGAGGAAACCATGCCCCAATCCCTCGGACAGGTAGACCGCGCGTCGGTCGACCGTGTCGAGCAGGACGGCGTCGACCGCTCCGAAGGTGGGCGAGCCGACCCGCACGTCGACGATGAAGTCGATGACAGAACCGGCCGGGCAGGTCACGTACTTGGCCTGGCCAGGCGGGACGTCGGCGAAGTGGATGCCGCGCAGGGTTCCGGCTTTGGACACCGACATGTTGGCCTGGGCGAGCTCCAGCGCATGACCGGATGCCGTGCGCAGGGCGTCCGCTCGGAACCATTCGAGAAACAGGCCTCGATCGTCGCCGTGCTGGCTCGGGGTGAATTCGAACGCACCGGGGACGGCGAGTTCTCGTACCTGCATGGTCGGAGCCTAGAGGTCGACCGCGCCGTTGATCGACTCCGGGGTTGGTGGGCCGGGTGTTCGTGCGAACCGGCTGGTGGGCCTTGACGGCACGCTGTCTCGGGGTCAGCGTGGACGGATGACCGAACTATTGAGCGACGAGCAGATCACCGACGGCTTGAGCCGGCTGCCCGGGTGGTCGCGGGTCGCCGACGAAATCCGGGTCGAGTACCAGGGCAAGGACTTCCCGGCGGCCATCGCTTTCGTGGATGCGCTGGCCCAACGCGCTGAGGCGGCCGGGCACCACCCGGACATCGACATCCGGTGGAACAAGGTCATCTTGGCGCTCAGTACGCATTCCGCGGGTGGCCTCACGGGGAAGGACCTGTCGCTGGCCGGCGAGATCTCAGCCATTGCGGACCGCACCGGACTCGACCCCGTTCACCCCTGATGAATGGCCGGCGACCGCCCGCCGATGGCCGAGGTCAGCGCGGCCACCGATTGCAGGACCGGCTGGATCAGGTCGTCGAACGTGCATGATGGCCGACGCAAGGCAGCGTCCGGACACTGGTGCGAGACGGTGATCCCGATCGCGGCGATCGGCATCGCGTTGTGGTCGAACACCGCGGCCGCGACCGACGCGGTCCCGACCGTCACTTGACCGTCCTCCTGGGCCCACCCCCGACGGCCGACCGGGGCCAGCGCCTGGCGGAGTTCCGGGAGGCTGCGGGGGCCGCGTCCGGTGCGGTCCACGAAGCCCCCCACATCCGGGAACAGTGCCCTGACCTGGCCGGGTGCCAGGTTGGCCAGGATTGAGAGACCGGTTGCGGTGAGCGCGGCGGGCAGCCGGATCCCGACGTCGGTCACCAGCGTGACCGAATGTCCGGGCGCCTTCTCCTTGGCCAGGTACAGCGTCTCCGGGCCGTGCAATACACCCAGATGCGCAGTGGCCCTGGCAGTTCCGGCCAGTCGCTGCAGGATCGGTCGGCCGATTCGCTCCAGCGGTTCGGACCGCAGATAGGCCGTGCCGATCTCAAATGCGCTGACCCCGAGCCCCCAGCGGCGTTCGGCGGGCAGGTGAACCGCGAACCCGGCCACTGCCAGTTCGTTCAGCAGCTCGTAGGTCGTCGACCGGGCCAGCCCCAGGTCGCGGGCCACCGCACCGGCCGAGACCGGGGTCGGTCGGCTGGCCAGCAGACGCAGCACGGCCAGTCCACGGCGGAGGGCAGGGGCCGCGCCGCCGCTCGGCTCGGCTGAATCGTCCATTCGCATCTGTCCGGTATACCGGACACCAAGTGCGAGGCCGCTATCGCGCGGCTGCCGGTCCAGGGCATCCAATGAGCAGGTGAACTCCATCCAGCCCGCCGCCATGCTGAGCTCCAGCGCCTTCGACCCGGTCCTGATCGGAGTCGGGCCGGTCGGCCGGTCCGAGCTCGTCGACGTGGCACGCGGCGGCCGCGAGGTGGCGATCAGCGACGAGGCGTTGGCCGCGATCACCGCCACCCGAGGCGTCATCGACGCATTGGCCGGAGACACTGCTCCGCACTACGGGATCTCTACCGGCTTCGGAGCGCTGGCCACCACCCACATCACCGCCGACCGCCGGGCGGCGCTCCAGACGTCGTTGATCCGATCCCACGCGGCCGGCAGCGGCACCCCGGTGGAGATCGAGGTGGTGCGTGGCCTGATGCTGCTCCGGCTGTCCACGCTGGCCACCGGACGCACCGGGATCCGGCCGGCCACTGCGCTGGCCTATGCCGCCCTGCTGAACGCCGGCATCACCCCGGTGGTGCCCGAATATGGGTCACTTGGCTGCTCCGGTGACCTGGCCCCGTTGGCCGCGGTTGCCCTGGCCCTGATCGGTGAGGGCCGCGTCATCGACTCGCGCGGTCACGAAACGGACGCCCTGACCGCCCTCACTGCCGCTGGTCTCGAACCCGTTGTCCTGGCCGAGAAGGAGGGCCTGGCCCTGATCAACGGCACCGACGGCATGTTGGGCATGCTGCTGATGGCGCTGGCCGACGTCGAGGAACTGCTCGACGTCGCGGACATCAGCGCGGCGATGTCCGTCGAGGCGCTGCTGGGCACGGACCGGGTCTTCGCGGCTGAGTTGCACGCGCTGCGTCCGCAGCTCGGGCAGGGCATGTCGGCCGCCCGGATGGCGGCCGCCCTGGCCGGATCGTCGATCGTCTCCTCGCATGCCGGACCGGAGGACGTCCGGGTGCAGGATGCCTACTCGCTGCGTTGCACACCGGCGGTGCACGGCACGGCCAGGGATACCGCCGAACACGCCGGCCGGATCGCCGATCGCGAGCTGGCCAGTGCTATCGACAACCCGGTGGTGCTATCGGACGGCCGCGTGGAGTCGAACGGTAACTTCCACGGCGCGCCGGTGGCCGCCGTGCTCGACTTCCTGGCCATCTCGGTCGCCGACGTGGCGAACATCGCCGAACGGCGAACCGACCGCATGCTCGACGCCAACCGTTCGCACGGGCTGCCGCCGTTCCTGGCCTATGAAGTGGGGGTCGATTCGGGCCACATGATCGCCCAGTACACCCAGGCCGGCATCGTCGCCGAGCTCAAGCGGTTGGCCGTGCCCGCCTCGGTCGACTCCATTCCATCCTCCGCGATGCAGGAGGACCACGTGTCGCTCGGGTGGCACGCCGGACGCAAGTTGCGCCGATCCATCGACGGGTTGCGCCGGGTGCTCGCGGTCGAGATCCTGACGGCCGCCAGGGCGCTGGACTTCCGGGCGCCGCTGCAGCCCGGCCCGGTCACCGGTGCCGTTCGCGATCTGGTCCGCACCGTCGTTGCCGGGCCCGGCCCGGATCGGCACCTCGGGCCGGAGATCGACGCCGTCGTCGGGCTCCTGGCCTCGCACGCGGTGAGCGCCACCGTTGAGCCGTTGCTCGCGGATTCGTCCGCTCGATGACCAGCCTGCTATCGGTCCACCACCTCGACCAGTCCCGCAACCCGATCAACAAGGAGTCCTGATGGCCGCCCTTCCTGGCGCCCGCCCCGTTCGCGCCAACCGCGGCACCACGTTGACCGCGAAATCCTGGGCCACCGAGGCGCCATTGCGCATGCTGCAGAACAATCTCGATCCCGACGTCGCCGAGGATCCGGACAACCTGGTCGTCTACGGGGGAACCGGCAAGGCGGCCCGCGACTGGGCTTCGTTCGACGCGATCTGCCGGTCGCTCGTCGACATGGAGCAGGACGAAACGCTGCTGGTCCAGTCGGGGAAGCCGGTCGGCATCCTGCGCACCCACGAGTGGGCACCCCGGGTGCTGATCGCCAACTCGAATCTGGTGGGGGACTGGGCGACCTGGCCCGAGTTCCGCCGGCTGGAGGCAATGGGGCTGACCATGTACGGCCAGATGACGGCCGGCTCGTGGATCTACATCGGCTCTCAGGGCATCGTCCAGGGCACCTACGAAACCTTCGCCGCGGTCGCCGACAAACTCGCGGCCTCTGGTCGGTATCAGCACAGTGGCGGCACCCTTGCCGGAACCCTGACCGTCACCGCCGGTCTGGGCGGCATGGGGGGCGCCCAGCCGCTGGCGGTGACGCTGAACGGCGGCGTCGCGCTGTGCGTCGAGGTCGACCCGGCGCGGGCCCGGCGCAGGGTGGACACCCGCTACCTGGACATCGTCGCCGAGGATCTGGACCAGGGCATCGAACTCGCGCTCGCAGCCAAGGCGGCACGGCAGGCGCTGTCGGTAGCGGTCATCGGCAACGCCGCCGACGTCCTGCCCGAGCTGCTGCGTCGCGGCGTTGATATCGACATCGTGACCGACCAGACCAGCGCCCACGACCCGCTCTGGTACCTGCCGACCGGGGTATCGCTGGAAGACTGGCACGACTACGCCGCGGCGAAGCCGGAGGAGTTCACCGACCGCGCCCGGGACAGCATGGCCACCCACGTGGAGGCGATGGTCGGCTTCATGGACGCCGGCGCCGAGGTGTTCGACTACGGCAACTCGATCCGCGGCGAGGCCCAGCTGGCCGGCTACGAGCGGTCCTTCGACTTCCCCGGTTTCGTGCCCGCCTACATCCGGCCACTGTTCGCCGAGGGCAAGGGGCCGTTCCGCTGGGCGGCGCTGTCCGGTGACCCGAAAGACATCCACGCCACCGACGTCGCAGTGCGAGAGATGTTCCCGGACAACGAGAAACTGCAGCGCTGGATGCGCCTGGCACCTGAGAAGATCGCGTTCCAGGGTCTGCCCGCCCGGATCTGCTGGCTCGGGGCCGGCGAACGGCACCTGGCCGGGGTCCGGTTCAACGAGATGGTGGCGGCCGGTGAGATCAGCGCGCCGCTGGCCATCGGTCGCGACCACCTCGATTCGGGCTCGGTGGCCTCGCCGTACCGGGAGACGGAGGCGATGGCCGACGGCAGTGACGCGATCGCCGACTGGCCATTGTTGAATGCTCTGGTGAACACCGCATCGGGCGCCAGCTGGGTCTCCATCCACCACGGCGGTGGGGTCGGCATCGGCCGGTCCATCCACGCCGGTCAGGTCTGCGTGGCCGACGGCACCGAGCTCGCCGGCCAGAAGCTGGAACGGGTCCTGACCAACGATCCCGCCATGGGCGTGCTGCGGCACGTCGACGCCGGTTACCCCGAGGCGGACGTCGCCGCCGAGCGGACCGGACTGGTCATCCCCATGGCTGCGCTAACTGCCTCGCTCGACGAGGCCGCACCCGAGCAGCGGCCGTCGCCCACGAGACGGGGGAGCGACCGCTCAGGCGAGCCTCCGGCCCGTGTCGCGCCCGCGGCGGCCGCCGAAATTGACCGGTGAAGACCCCGCCGCCGCCCGCCGACGGCATGCGTTTCGTCAGCGCCTGGTCCGACCTGGCCGGACTCGGCCGGGACCAGTTCCGCGGCGGCTACTCGCGGCACGTGTTCGACGACCACGAGATGCAGATGCGCGAATGGTTCGTGGCTCAGGCGCAGCGTCGTGGGCTCGGCACCGAAGTGGACGGCAACGGCAATATCTGGGCCTGGTGGGGCGAACCGGGCACCGATGCAGTGGTGACGGGCTCGCACCTCGACTCCGTACCGGGCGGCGGTGCGTTCGACGGTCCGCTGGGTGTCGTGTCAGCGCTGTTGGCCGTCGACGAGCTGCGGGTGCGGGGCGTCGCGGCGAGCCGCCCATTGGCCATCGTCTGTTTCGCCGAGGAGGAGGGCGGCCGATTCGGGTTGCCCTGCCTCGGTTCGCGGCTGATGACGGGAGCCGCCGATCCGGATCACGTCCGGCGACTGCACGACTCTGACGGTGTGTCGTTCGCCGACGCGGCTCGCCGAGTGGGTATCGACCCGGCCGGCATCGGTGCTGACCCGGCCCGGGTCGCCTCGATCGGGGCGTTCGTCGAGCTGCATGTCGAGCAGGGCCGACTGCTGCACGACGCGGACCCGTACGCGGTCATCGGTATCGGGTCGCAGATCGTCGCGCACGGCCGCTGGCGGATGACGTTGACCGGCGAGGGCAATCACGCCGGTACCACCCGGCCGGGGGATCGGCACGATCCGATGATCCCGGCCGCGGCCGCGATCCTGGCCGCCCGCCGGGCACTGAGCCTGCACGAGGGTGCGGTGGCCACCATCGGTCGCATGCAGCCGATACCCGGTGGCACCAACGTCATCGCATCGTCGGTGAACGCCTGGATGGACGTGCGGTTCGGCTCGGCCGCCCAGACGGCCGGCCTGGTCGACGAGATTGTGTCGGCGGTGCGCGAGGAAGCCGAGTTGGAGGGTTGCTCGCTCGTCGTACACCGTGAGTCGTTGTCGGATCAGGTGATGTTCGATCCGGCCCTGACGATGGATCTGGCTGCAGCGCTCCACGCCCCGGTGATCCCGACCGGCGCCGGCCATGACGCGGGCATCCTGGCCGATCACGTCCCGAGCACCATGATCTTCGTCCGCAATCCGACCGGTATCTCGCATGCCCCCGGCGAACATGCCGAGACCGCTGACTGCCTGACCGGGGTCAGTGCCCTCGCCGACGCGCTGGCCGAGTTGGTCCGTTGACCGTCTTCCGCTGCGCCTCCGCCTTCGTCGGCGGGGAGTTGGTCGGTCCGGTCGACATCCGGTGCTCGGACGGCGTCATCTCCTCCATCGACCCGGCGCAAGGTGCCCACGACGAGGCGTTGCCGGGGTTGGTGCTGCCCGGCTTCGCCGACGCCCATTCGCACGTGTTCCACCGCGGGCTGCGCGGGCGTACCCACGGTGACTCCGGTGGGCTGGGCACCTTCTGGACTTGGCGGGAGACGATGTATGCGCTGGCCGATCGGCTCGACCCGGACAGCTTCCGCGCCCTGGCCGTCGCCGCCTACGCGGAAATGGTCTGCGCCGGGTTCACCGCGGTGGGGGAGTTCCACTACCTGCACCATGCGCCGGGTGGAACGCCGTACGCCGAACCCAATGCCATGGGCATCGCCGCCGGCGAGGCAGCCGTCGAGGCGGGTATCGGGTTGACCCTCCTGGACGTGGCCTATCTGGCCGGCGGATTCGGAGTGCCGTTGACCGCATCGCAACTTCGGTTCAGCGACGGTTCTGCTGAGGCCTGGGGGGAGCGGGTCGCCGGGCTCGCCGACGCCCTGCCGGTGGGCGCCTTTGCGCCGGTTCGGGCCGGGGCCGCCATCCACTCGGTCCGGGCCGTCCCGGTCCCGCAGTTGCCGGAGGTGGCCAGGGTCGCCCAGCAGAGCGGGCTGGTGCTGCACGTCCACCTGTCCGAACAGCCGGCCGAGAACGAGGCTGCCGTCGCCGCGACCGGCCGCACTCCGACCCAGCTCCTCGACGACGCCGGCGCCCTTTCCGACCGCACCGCGGCCGTGCACGCCACCCACCTGACGCCCGGGGACATCACGCTGCTCGGCGCGGCCCGGAGCTCGGTCGTGGTCTGCCCCACCACCGAAGCCGACCTGGCCGACGGTCTGCCGCAGGCCGGGCGACTGCGCGCGGCCGGTGCAGTACTCACCCTGGGCGGCGACCAACACGTCATCACCGACCCGTTCGCCCAGGCCAGGGGACTGGAATACGGCGAACGGTTGGCCACCGGAACTCGGGGAACATTCTCTCCCGAAGCGTTGCTCGACGCGGCGACGGTCAGCAGTCACCGAGCTATCGCCTCTGGCTCGGGTCGCCTCGAGGTCGGCGCCCCCGCTGATTTCGTGGCGGTTCGAACCGACACCGCTCGGACGGCAGGATCGCTCGGGCTCGGTGTGATGATGTCCGCGGCGGCCGCCGACGTCGCGGTCGTCGTTGTCGGTGGTGTCGTGCAAGCGCGGGACGGAGTGCATGTGCGCCTCGGCGACCCGGGTGCGCTGCTGGACAGTGCAATCACGACAGTTTGGACCGCAACCAGAAAGGCATGGACTGCGTGACAGGAATCGGCCGCACGGCCAGCTCGCCGGCATCGACGCTACTGACGGGCATCTACCGCCTGGTCACGAACGACCCGACTTACGGCCCGGGGCCATTGGGCATCATCGACAACGCGGCCGTCGTCATCGAGGGCGACAAGATCGCCTGGGTCGGCCCGGCGTCATCGGCCCCGGCCGCTGACGAAACGTTCGACGCCGGCGGCCGCGCGGTGCTGCCGGGCTGGGTCGACTCCCACAGCCACCTGATCTTCGCCGGTGACAGGTCCGCCGAGTTCTCGGCCCGGATGGCCGGCCGGCCTTACGAGGCCGGCGGCATCATCACCACGGTCGCTGCCACCCGCGAAGCGTCCAACGCCGAACTCGAGGTGCTGCTCACCGGCCGGATCAACGAGATGCTCGCGGGGGGCACCACCTGCATCGAGACCAAGACCGGCTACGGGTTGACCACTCCTGATGAGGCTCGGTCTGCCGCGATCGCGGCGGCCGGCGGTGTCGACGCGGTGACGTTCCTCGGCGCGCATGTGAACGCCCCAGAGTTTGCTGACCCCGACGATTATCTCGACCTGGTCTGCGGTCCGATGCTGGACGCCGTCGCACCGCACGTGCAGTTCATCGATGTTTTCTGCGAGGCGGGCGCATTCGACGAGGCCCAGACCAGGCGCGTACTGGCCGCCGGGATCCGCAAGGGATTGGGCCTCAAGGTGCACGGCAACCAACTCGCCGAAGGCCCGGGCGTCAGCATCGCGGTGGACAACGGCGCCGTCTCCGTCGACCACTGCACCTACCTGTCCCAACGCGACATCGACCTACTCGGCGGATCAGCGACGGTTGCTACCTTGTTGCCACTGTGCGACCTGTCCACCCGGCAGCCGCCCGCTCCGGGCCGGAAGCTCGCCGACGCGGGCGCCAGCATCGCCATAGCCTCCAACTGCAATCCTGGGTCCTGCTACACACCGTCGATGTCGTTGGCCGTGGCGCTGGCGGTTCTCCAGTGCGGCCTCACCGCGGACGAGGCGGTCTATGCGGCCACCGCCGGGGGGGCGAAGGCGCTGGCCAGGAGCGATGTCGGCGTCATCGCTCCTGGCATGCGCGCTGACCTGCACGTACTGAACGCGCCCAGCCACGACTACCTGGCCTATCGCGTCGGCCTGCCGATGACCTCGGCGGTCTGGCGGGCCGGCGAGCGGGTGGTCTGACCGCGGTGGGTGGCCGAACGTCGGGAGAGGTCAGGTCCCGGCCAGGCGGTGCGCCGCGCACCCGGCCCGATGCCCGGCCAGCCAGGACTTCATCGCCGCCACGGAAGAGGCCTGGCCGCCACTTCGCCAGGAGTCCAGATACGGCCACGGATAGAAGACGCCTCGGCGGATGCTCCATTCACCCGGCCCACACGGTGGTGAGATGCCGAAGTGGACGTGGCAGCCCAGCCCCTTGGCGTTTCCGGTCTCGCCGACGTCGAATGGGACAGCGACACCACCGGTTCCAGCGCCAAGAGCCCGGCCCTCCGAACGGAGTACCGGGCTCTCGGCGGCGGTCTGGACTCAGTCCGCGAAGGCCGCGGCCACCACGGCCGCCTGCTCCACTTCGTGCACGCGCAGTGAACCTGCTGATGGCGCGGCCATGGCCCGACGCGAGATCCGCTTGATCCCGGTGAGCTGCGGCAACATCTCAGGCAGGGCCAGGGCCAGGAAGGTCCAGCAGCCCTGGTTGGCCGGCTCCTCCTGCACCCAGCGGAAGTCGGTGACACCGGGGTACGACTCCAGGATGTGGGCCAGCTTGCGGCGCGGCACGGGGTAGATCTGCTCGATCCGGACGATCGCCGTGTCGGTGATGTTGTTCGCCTTCCGGTAGGCATCCAGTTCGTAGTAGATCTTCCCGGAGGTGAACAGCACCTTGCGCACCTCACTGGCGGTGGCGGAGGAATCGGGAATGACGGACTGGAACTTGCCCTGGGTGAAATCCTGCACCGGGGAGACTGCTGCCTTGTTGCGCAGCATCGACTTCGGCGTGAAGACGATCATCGGGCGGTGCACACCGTCGAACACATGGCGGCGAAGTAGATGGAAATAGTTGGCCGGGGTGGACGGCACCGCGACGGTCATCGATCCTTCCGCACAGAGCTGCAGGAATCGCTCGATGCGACCGGACGTGTGGTCGGGACCCTGGCCCTCGTGGCCGTGCGGGAGGAGCAGCACCACGCCGGTCTGCTGGCTCCACTTGGCCTCACCGGAGGACAGGTACTCGTCGATGACCGACTGCGCACCGTTGACGAAGTCGCCGAACTGCGCCTCCCACAGCACAAGTGCCTCGCGGTTGGCCACCGAATAGCCGTACTCGAAGCCGAGGCCGGCGTATTCGGTCAGCGCCGAGTCGTAGGCCAAGAACTTCGCCTGACCCTCCGAAAGGTTCTGCAGCGGAACGTATTCCGCACCGGTGTTGCGATCGATCAGAGCGGCGTGCCGCTGCACGAACGTACCGCGGCGGGAATCCTGGCCGGAGAGCCGAACCAGCCGGCCGTCCATCGCGATGGAGCCGAAGGCGAGTAGCTCGCCGAAGGCCCAGTCGATACCGCCGTTGCGGGACATCTCGACCCGGCGCTCCAACACCGTCTTGACCCTGGGGTGCGCGGTGAAGCCGGCCGGGAAGTCGACCTGGGCGTCCCCGATGCGCTGCAGGACGGACTCCGTGATCGAGGTTTCGACCCGCGGCGGGATCGGCTGCTCGGCCTCCATCGACGGCGACGGCGTGGCGATCCCGCGCTCCAGTTCTTTCACCTCGTTGAACACGCGCTCCAACTGCTGGTGGTAGTCCTTCAACGATTCCTCGGCGTCCTCGGGGGACAGATCGCCGCGACCGATCAGGGCCTCCGTGTAGATCCGCCGGACCGATCGCTTGCCGTCGATGATCTGGTACATCAGCGGGTTGGTCATCGAGGGATCGTCACCCTCGTTGTGCCCACGCCGCCGGTAGCAGACCATGTCGATCACGACGTCCTGCCCGAAGGCCTGCCGGTATTCGACGGCCAGGCGGGACACCCAGACCGCGGCCTCGGGGTCGTCGCCGTTCACGTGGAAGATCGGCGCCTGGATCATCTTCGCCACGTCGGTGCAGTACTCCGACGACCGGGAGGCCTCCGGCGCGGTGGTGAAGCCGACCTGGTTGTTGATGATCACGTGCACGGTGCCGCCGGTGCGGTACCCGCGCAGCTGGGACAGGTTCATCGTTTCGGCGACCACTCCCTGGCCGGCGAAGGCCGCATCACCGTGCAGCGCGATCGGCAGCACGGTGAACCCGCCCTCGCCCAGGTTGAGCAGGTCCTGCTTGGCCCGCGCCACACCCTCCAGCACGGGATCGACCACCTCGAGGTGCGAGGGGTTGGCCACCAGCGAGACGTCAACCTGTCCGTCGCCGAACGGGCGGACGTACTTGCCCTCGGCCCCCAGGTGGTACTTGACGTCACCGGAGCCGTGCGCTTGCCGCGGGTCGAGGTTGCCCTCGAACTCGCGGAAGATCTGCTGATACGGCTTGCCGACGATGTTGGCCAGCACGTTCAGCCGGCCGCGGTGCGCCATCCCGATGACGACCTCGTGCATGCCGTATTCGGCGGCCCGGTTCAGCGCGGCGTCGAGCAGTGCGATGACCGTCTCGCCGCCTTCCAGCGAGAACCTCTTCTGACCGATGTACTTGGTCTGCAGGAAGGTCTCGAAGGCCTCTGCGGCGTTGAGCCGGCCGAGGATGTACTTCTGCTCCTCCTGGCCCGGCTTGTCCCGCTTGATCTCTACCCGCTGCTGCAACCACTTGCGCTGCACCGGATCCATGATGTGCATGTACTCGACGCCGACGGTCCGGCAGTACGAGTCGCGCAGGACGCCGAGGACGTCGCGCAGTTTCATGAACTCGGCGCCGTTGAAGCCGCCGACGGGGAACTCCCGGTCCAGGTCCCACAGCGTCAGGCCGTGCGAGAGCACGTCCAGGTCGGGGTGCCGGCGCTGGCGGTAGTTGAGTGGATCGGTATCGGCCATCAAGTGGCCGCGGGTCCGGTAGGCGTCGATCACCTCGAGGACGCGGGCGGTCCGGTCGACCGACCCGGCGCGCCCGGCGTCGAAGTCCTGTACCCAGCGGACGGGCTCGTAAGGGATCCGCAACGAGGTGAACACCTCGTCGTAGAAGCCGTCCTCGCCCAACAGCAGCTGATGCACCCGACGCAGGAATTCGCCCGATTCGGCGCCCTGGATGATCCGGTGGTCATACGTCGAGGTCAGCGTCATGATCTTGGAGATGCCGAGCTCGGACAGCGTCTGTTCGCTGGCCCCCTGGAAGGCGGCCGGGTACTCCATCGCCCCGACGCCGATGATGGTGCCCTGGCCGGACATCAGCCGTGGCACCGAGTGATTGGTGCCGATGCCGCCCGGGTTGGTCAGCGAGATGGTGGTTCCGGCGTAGTCCTCGGCGGTGAGCGAACCGGCCCGCGCCTTGCGCACGACGCCCTCGTAGGCGCTCCAGAACTGGGTGAACGTCATGCCTTCGCAGTTGCGGATGGGCACGACCACCAGCGACCGCTGACCGTTCTTACCCGGCAGGTCGATGGCGAGGCCGAGGTTGACGTGCGCGGGCGTGATCATCTGCGGCTTGCCGTCGGCGTCGGCAAAATGCCGGTTCATGTTCGGGTACGCGCCGAGGGCCCTGACGATCGCATACCCGATGAGGTGCGTGAACGAGACTTTGCCGCCGCGATTGCGACGCAGGAAGTTGTTGATGACGATGCGGTTGTCGGCGATGAGCTTGGCGGGCACTGCGCGCACTGAGGTCGCGGTCGGCACCTCCAGCGAGGCAGTCATGTTGCGGACCACCGCCGCTGACGCACCGCGCAGTGGCGCCGACACCTCGTCAGGCCCGGCCGACTTCTCGGCGATCCGGGCCGCTTTCGCCGCCTTGTTGACCACCAGGTCGTCCGGTGTGGCCGTGGTCGAGTTGCGTTGCGCCGGCCGAGCCGCGGCACTCGGTCCGCCCTGCTGCGCGGGGGGTGTCACCGGCTTGGCCACCGCCTTCGGCGTGGTGGGTGCGGCGGCGGCCGCCGAGGACGGCGCGGCGCCATTCTTACGGGCGGGAGGTGGTGGCGGCGGTGGCGTCTTGGCCACCGCCGGTGCAGCCGCGCGGGGTGCGGCAGGGGCGGCGGCCGCGGGTCCCGACGTTGCCTGGGTCGGAGCGGGCACTTCAGTGCCGGTCGGCGCTGCCGCAGCCCCGTTCGCCTCGCGGGACTTGCGCGACTCCGCGACGGGATCGCTGAAGAAATCACGCCAAATCTGCTCGACACTGCTGGGGTCGCTGAGGAATTGGTTGTACTTCTCCTCGACGAACCAGTCGTTGGGACCAAACTCCGGCACGGTGGTTGACGACACTGTCGCTATACCTTCTCGACTCTGGACGATATGTAGACCTGTCAAGGCTAGCCCGCACACCACCGTGACGTGGTACTGACAGCGGGACATGCCTCACAGTCTCAGTACCCGCTCGACGCGAAACCCACTCAGCCGAAGGCGTCGATCCCGGTGAGCGCTTTGCCGAGGACCAGTTGGTGAATCTCGGCAGTGCCCTCGTAGGTCAGCACGGTTTCCAGATTCGCTGCGTGTCGCATCACCGGGTAGTCCCCGGTGATGCCGTTGGCGCCCAGGATGCTGCGGCAGGTGCGGGCGATGTCCAGAGCGGTCCGGGTGGAATTCAGCTTGCCCATGGAGATTGCCGCAGTTGCCGTCCGGTCGGTGTAGCTGCCGGCGTCGAGGGCCCGGCCGATGTGCAGAGCCATCAGGTACGCCCCGGTCCAGGCGGTGGCCATGTCGGCCAGCTTCGCCTGGGTCAGCTGGAATGCGGCCAACGGTTTGCCGAATTGGCTGCGGGTCTTCGAGTAGTCGATGGCCGTCGCCAACGCGTCCCGAGCGGCGCCCAGGGCGCCGAACAGGATCCCGGCCCTGGCCTGGGTCAAGCAGGACAACGGGCCGCGTAACCCGGTGGCATCGGGCAACATCGCATCTGTACCGAGTTCGACGCCCTGCAGGACGATTTCGGCGGTGGCGGAGGCTCGTAGGGACAATTTGGCCGGAACCTCGCGAGCCGTGAATCCGGGAGTGTCGGTCGGCACCACGAAGCCGCGCACCGTGTCCGGGCCGGAACCGTCACCGGTCTCAGCGCCCGCGACCTTGGCCCAGATCACGGCAACGTCGGCGATCGTTCCGTTGGTGATCCACATCTTCACGCCGTCCAGTCGGTAGCCGTCGGCGGTCCTCGTAGCCCTGGTGGTCATCGAGGCCGGGTCGGATCCGGAGTCCGGTTCGGTCAGGCCGAAGCAGCCGAGGTGTTCGCCGGCGGCCATCCCCGGGAGCCATCGATCCTTCTGCTCGTCGGAGCCGTATTTCCAGATCGGATACATCGCCAGCGACCCTTGCACGGAGACGAGCGAACGGATACCGGAGTCGCCTGCCTCGAGTTCCAGGCAGGCCAGGCCGTACTCGACCGCGGATGCGCCGGCGCAGCCGTATCCGTCGAGGTGCATCCCGAGCAGGCCTGCTTCGCCGAATCGGGCGGCGAGCTCCCGGGCCGGGAGCCGGCCGTCGGCGTACCAGCCGGCGACGTTCGGGCGCACCAGATCGTCAACCAGTTGCCGGGTCGCGGCCCGGATGTCCCGCTCGGTGTCGGACAGGGTGGCGTCGATGCCCAGCAGGTCAACGGGCAGGGGGCTTCCGGAGGTCATGCGGTTCAAAGTACGGCGCGGTAGCTCGGGCAACTCGAGCGACTACCAGGTGCGCAGCGAGTCCTGACAGTGCAAATCTTTGCGAGGACGTTCGGCGGACAGCAGGTCTGTCCACAAATGGGATCTCACGGCTTCAGGAAGGTCACGGCTCTTGCGAGTACAACCGGGCGTAGACGCCACCTCTGGTCAGCAATTCGGCATGCGTTCCGATCTCGGCGACCCGGCCGTGGTCCATCACCACGATCCGGTCGGCCCTCGACGCGGTGGTCAACCGGTGCGCTACCACGATCGTGGTCCGTCCGCGGGCCAGTCGATCGGTGGCCGCCAGGACGGCAACCTCGGCCGCCGGATCGAGCGCGGCCGTCGCTTCGTCCAGGAGTAGGAGCTCCGGATCGACCAGCTCGGCGCGAGCCAACGAGATCAGCTGACGTTGGCCGGCGGACAGGTTTCGTCCGCGCTCTTCGACCTGATGGTGGAAGCCGTCCTTCAGCCCGCCTACGGCCGCGATCGCGCCGACTGCCCTGGCCGCGGCTTCCACGTCCGCATCGGGAGCATCCGGGCGACCGTAGGCGATGTTGTCGCGGACCGTGCCGGAGAACAGGTGCGGCTCCTGCGGGACAACACCCAGCTGCCGCCGATAGGAACCGAGATCGAAATCCCGGACGTCGATGCCGTCGATCTGGATGGAGCCGCTGGTCACGTCGTAGTACCGGGCGATCAGCTTGACCAGGGTGGACTTGCCCGCACCGGTCGGGCCCACGACGGCAATCGTTTCGCCGGACCGGATATCGAGGTCGACACCGTCCAGCGCTGCGGCCGCGCCGGGCTGCGCCGTCGAGTAGCGGAATCCGACGTCGCGGGCGGCGACTCGGCCGGCCAACGGGGGAGCGGGAATCGGGTGCAGCGCGGCCGGCGTCGAGGTCGGGGTGGAAAGCAGGTCACCGATCCGACTCAGGCCCACCGTCGCCTGCTGATAACCGTCGAAGATCTGGGACAGCTGCTGGATCGGCGAGAAGAAGGAGTCGAGGTAGAGGACGAAGGCCAGCAGGGTGCCGGCGCTCACCGCGCCGGTGATCACCCGATGGGCGCCGACGCCGAGGACCAGCGCGGCGGCCAGCTCGCTGAGCAGTGCCACGAAGGGAAAGTAGAGCGAGATGGCGGTCTGTGCACGCATTCTGGACCTGCGGTAGTCGTTGCTGCGGGCGGCGAACCCGGCGGCGTTGGTCTCTTCGCGGCCCAGGGCCTGGGTGATCCGCATACCCGAGACGTTCTCCTGCAGGTCGGCATTGACGATGCTGACCTTTTCCCTGGCATCCGTGTACGCCTTCGTGGAGTAGCGACGGAAGAGCACCGTGGCGATGAAAAGCGGCGGCAGCACGGTGAAGGCCAGCAGGGCCAGTCCGACGTTCATGAACAGCAGAATCACGGCTATGCCGCCAAAGGTGGCCAGCGAGACCGCTGACGTGACCAGTCCGGTCTGGAGGAACGACGAGAGCGCGTCGACATCTGTCGTCATCCTGGTCATGATGCGGCCGGCCATCTCGCGCTCGTAGAAGTCCAGCCCGAGTCGCTGCAGATGGGCGAACTCCCGGATGCGCAGGCCGTAGAGCACGGTCTCACCGGCTTTCCCGGTGACGACCAGTTGGCGGCGTTGGACCACGTAGTCGGCCAGCACGATCAGCAGAGAGACGCCGGCGGTGACCCAGACCACGCTGATCACGCCTTTGGACACCCCGCTGTCCACGCCGTGCTTGATCAGTACCGGCAGGGCCAGGCTGGCCAGTGCGTCCAGCGCGATCAGGATGAGCGAGAGGATCAGCAGGGCGCGCACCGGTCGGAGCGTGCGGCTCAGCGAGAGCTTCCCGAGCGGCGGTCCGCCGGGGTCGGGCAGCTGATCCGAGCCGGCGCTCGGACTCGAGCTCGGCTTGGACTTCGGCACGATCAGATCACCGGACAGTTCCGGGGGAGGTGGGTCGTTCGCCGGAGGCAGGGCGTCGACCCTGGCCAGCAGGTCGGGCGTGGCCGGCAGTGAGCCGAGCATGCTGCCGAACCCGCCGCCCATGGTTCCGCCACCCCCGCGCCCGGCTCGACCACCGCCGCGGCCGCCACCGACGCTCAGTGCCACACCGCCGATCGACGTCTTGTGCGAGTGGTCGGCCGGTCCGCCGGTCACGTCCGGCCACAAGGCCGGGGTGATCGCGCCGACCGCCACCGGTTCCTCGTGCACCAACGGGGTGAGCGGGCGCTGGTCGATCTCCTCACCATCGCCGCCGAGTAATTCCCGGTAGGGGTCGCACCGGGACATCAGTTCCTCGTGACTGCCGGTGTCGATCACTCGACCGTCGACCACCATCGCCACCGTGTCGGCCAGCGACAACGTGCTTCGTCGGTGGGCGATCAGGATGGTGGTCCGCTCTGCGGTGAGCCGGTGCAGCGTGCTGTGGATCGCTGCCTCGGTAGCCGGGTCGACCGCGCTCGTCGCGTCGTCCAGGATCAGCACCCGTGGGTCGGTGATCATCGCCCTGGCGAGCGCCAGCCGTTGCCGCTGCCCGCCGGACAAGGTCAGCCCGCGCTCGCCGATCACCGTCTCGTAGCCGTCGGGCAGGGCCGCGATGAACTCCTCGGCCTCGGCGGCCCGAGCGGCTGCGGCGACGTCGGCGGGCGTCGCGTCCGGCCGTCCGTACGCGATGTTCGCCCCGATGGTGTCGGAGAACAGGAACGCCTCTTCGAACACCACCCCGACCGTGCGGCGCAGATCGGCCAGCGTCAGGTGCCGGATATCGGTGCCACCGATGCTGATGCTGCCCGCCTGGCCTTCGTAGAACCTGGGCAGCAGCAGCGAAACGGTGGATTTCCCGGAGCCGGAGGCACCGACCAGGGCGACCGTCGAGCCGGCCGCCACGGACAGGTCGAAGCCGTCCAGGACCGGCTCGTCGTGGGTGTAGCCGAATCGGACACCGTCGAGCCGCACTTGGAGTGGGCCGGCCGGGATGGGGACGGCTTCGCCGGCCGGCGGGTCGGTGATGGCCGCGCGGGAGTCGATGATCTCGACCACTCGTTCGACCGACGCCCTGGCCTGCTGGCCGAGAATCAACAGAAACGACAGGGTCCGGGTGGGCGCGACCAGCTGGGACAGGTAGAGGTTGAAGGCCAGAAAGGTGCCGATGGTGATCTCGCCGTGCAATGCGAGATACCCGCCGAGGGCCAGGACGGCGACCTGGCCGATGGAAGTCATGGCGACGAGCCCGGGGTTGAGACGGGCCGTCAGGCGGACGGCGCGCATCCGGTTGGCGTAGAGGTTCGCGGCGCCTCGCCGGAGCCGCCCGATCTCGCGGTCCTCCTGGCCGAACCCCTTGACCACCCGGACTCCGGTGACGTCCTCCTCGACGATCTCGGCCACCTCGGCCGCAGACTGCTGGGCCGCCCAGGTCGCCGGGAACAGGGTGGTCCTGGTCGCTCTGGTCAGCAGGAAGATCGCTGGGACGGTCAGTAGTGCGGTGAGCGTCAGTACCGGCGACAGCACGACCATGATCACCAGCGAAGCGACGAACAGCACGACCTGTCCGGCCGACAGCGGAACGATGGCCAGCAGGCCCTGGACCACCTGCAGGTCCGAGGAGGCGCGGGAGACCACCTGTCCGGTGCGCAAGGCGTCCTGGGCTGCGCCATCGAGCCGGGAGAGCGCTGCAAAGACGTCCTGGCGCATGTCGTGCTGGACGTCGAGCGAAAGCCGACCGCCGGCCCAGCGCCGGACGAACGAGGAAACGAATCGGATCAGGGCGAGCACAACCAGGGCGGCGATGACCAGCGGCAGTCCCTGGGTCTGTCCCGACGTGGCATGGTCGACCGCCGAGCCGGTCAGCAGCGGGGTGAGCGCACCAAGACCGACGCCGGCCAGAGCAGAGAGGCCGGCCATCCAGGTGACTCGGGGATGGCGGCGGCAGTACGTCCAGAGTCGGCGGATCCATCCGCCCGATGGGACGGGATGCGGCGCACTCGGGTCGGACGGATGTTGGGACATCCGTGGTGCGGTTGCGGTCTCGCTGGCGGGTGGCACTTAGCCACCGTAACCAGAACTACCGACAGCCGGTTCCGGTGTGATTCGCGACTATCCCAAGGGCAGCGGTCAGCCGAACACCGTCGAACTGCTCGCGTACAACCCGATCCCGACGATGACCAGGAGCACCAGCAGCGCGATGGCGACGATGCCCAGCACCAGACCGGCTATGGCGGACCCGCGATTAGTCGCCTCTCCGCGCTTGGCCCGGCCGAGACCGACGCTGCCGAAGATGATCGCCAGGATCGCCAGGGTGATGCCGACCCAGACGGTCCAGCTGAGCACGACGGCGATGATGCCGAGGACCAGTCCCGCCGTGCCGAGGCCGTTCCGCGGAGCCGGATATCCGACGCCGTACGGCTGGCCGTAAGCAAGCTGGCCATAGACCGGTTGGCCGTATCCGGCGGGATATGGTGGCGCCGGATAGCCGCCCGGCTGCGCACTGCCGGGACCGGACGCCGGCGGATAGAGGGCGTCTGGCAGCGGCGGATACCCGGAGGTCTCCGGGTATCCCGGGGATACGGCGTAACCCTGGGAGTAGTCGGGGGTCTGGGGGTAGCCCGGCACCGGCGGATAGCCGGACGTCTGCGGGTATCCGCCCACGTCCGGTGGGCCGCTCATCCCGGACGTGTCCGGCTTGTTCAGGTCGACCGGATGGTGGCGATTCGGATCGGGCGTCGTCATCAGGGTCCCCATCTGCTCTGTCGGCGTGCTGCTCTGTCGGCGGGTGGTCGGCGGCGGAGTTCCGCTTGCTGGCGTCCCGCGGAGCATATCGGGAACGCCTTCGCAGTGGGTCCGGTCGGCCGATCCGTCCGTCTTATGCTGGCCGGATCCGGCGGCGGGCCTGACGTGGGCCGGTCCAGATCGAGGGAACCAGTTGATGGCATCGGGAAACACGGGCGATCCGCACCGGCGGGTGTTGGTCGTCGGCGGCGGTCACAACGGGCTGGTCGCGGCCATCCTGGCCGCCCAGGCCGGCCGCGCCGTCACTCTGCTGGAGGCCGCGGATCACCTGGGCGGTGCGAGTGTGGGTAGCGCGGTGTTTTCCGGGCATCCAGTCCGGCTCAGCCGGTATTCGTACCTGGTCTCGTTGTTCCCGCAGGAACTGATCGACCGCCTCGGTATCGACCTGCGGCTCGTGTCCAGGGACATCTCGTCCTACACGCCGATTCGACGGGTCGGGGCCGGGGCCACCGGGTTGCTCGTCGAGCGTCGGCCTGGTGCGGCCACCGCAAACTCGTTCCGGGAGGTCACCGGCTCCGATGCCGATTATGTTGCCTGGCGACAGTTCTACGGCGAGATCGCCGATATGGCCAGGGTGCTGGGCCCGGCCCTGTCCGGCGAGTTGCTCCGCCGCCGCGAGCTGCAGAAGCTAGTCGTGGACGCGGCCGGATCGCAGCTCTGGACCGACCTGTTCGAGGCCCCGATCGGTGTCGCGATCACTCGACGTTTCGCCGACGACACCGTCCGCGGGGTGGTCGCCACCGATGCCCTGATCGGCACCCACGCGTCCTTGTTCGACGAGTCTCTACTGGCCAACCGATGTTTCCTGTACCACCTGATCGGCCGGGGAACGGGTGAGTGGCTGGTCCCCGTCGGCGGCATGGGCGCGCTGGCCGACACGCTCACCGCCCGCGCTACCGAACTCGGCGTGGAGATCTTCGCCGGTGCTGTCGTGACGCACGCTGCGGAGGATGCGTCGGGCGTGCGGGCGGCGACGGCGGACGGCCGTGATTTCAGCGGGGACGTCCTGTTGGCCGCGGTGGCCCCGGCGGTCGTCGACGGCTGGCTGGGTCGCGCTGCGCACCGGCCCGTCGGCGCGCAGCTGAAGATCAACATGCTGCTGGACCGGTTGCCGCGCTTGGCGTCCGGCATCGATCCGGCGATTGCGTTCGCCGGCACCACCCATCTCGAGGAAGGGTTCGGTCAGCTCGAAGCCGCCTATGGGGAGTCTGCTGCCGGCCGCATCCCGAGTCCGATGCCCGGTGAGGTCTACTGCCATTCGCTCACCGATCCGTCCATCCTGAACGGCCATCCCGGGGCGACCCTGACCCTGTTCGGTCTGCACGCCCCGACGTCGCTCTTCGAGGCCGATCCGGTCGGCGCCCGCCGGCGGGCGGCCGAGGCCGCACTGAACGCACTCCAGCTGCACCTCGCCGAGCCGCTCGATGACTGCCTGGCCAGAGACGCCGACGGTAGGCCGTGCTTGGACATCGCCTCCCCGCTCGATGTCGAGGCCGCGGTTCGGATGCCCGGCGGCAACATCTTCCACGGCGACCTGAGCTGGCCCTGGCTGGCCGACGAGGCCGCTCCCTCGATCGCGCAGAGGTTTGGAACCGCCATCGAGGGATGTTCGCGCATCTTGCTTGCCGGAGCCGGAACCGTTCGTGGCGGCGGTGTTTCCGGACTCGGCGGCGCGGCCGCCGTCGACACCCTGCTGGCCGGCTGAGCGCCTCGGACTCAGCCTGCCAGGGGCAGGATGAAACGATGCGGGCATCCGATCGTTGACCCGCGTTCGCAAGCCGCTCCTGGAGGCCCGATGTCAGATACCGCCGGCTCAGCAACCACACCCACGAGTGCCGACCGGGAGCATCTGGCCGCCGCCGTGGCCGCGGCCAGGGCGGGTCGCGCCGATGGCGGCATTCCCATCGGCGCAGCTTTGGTGGTGGACGGTCGGGTGCTCGCCACCGGATCCAACAAGCGGGTCCAGCAGGGCAGTGCGATCCGACATGGCGAGACGGACTGTCTGGAGAACGCCGGGCGGCTGCCGGCCTCGGTCTACGCCCGGGCCACCATGGTCACCACACTGTCGCCGTGCGATATGTGTACCGGCGCCATTCTGCTCTACAAGATCCCCCGGGTGATCATCGGCGAGAACCGGACCTTCTACGGCGCAGAGGATCTGCTGCGCAGCCGCGGGGTCGAGGTGGTCGTGGTGGACGACGACGACTGCGTGGCCATGATGACCGATTTCATCGCGGCCGAGCCAACGCTCTGGAACGAGGACATCGGCGTCCAGGACTGACCGCGGGCCCCAGTCGCTGCTCTCAGCTACCCACGGTGGCGAGCCAGAGGTCGGCATAACGGCGCGCATCCACGCCGAGGGCCACGTCAACGGTGGTCGGCCTGGCGAGGTGTGGGTCCGACTTGATGTCGCCGATCCAGGTGCGCCGGTCGACCAGGGTCTGGCCGCGGGCGATGCCGTTTCCCAGCTCCACCTGCACCGGCCACGACTCGGTGGTGAGCCCGTCCGGGTCGACGACCGCGCACACGGTTCCGGCGTCCCCGATGGTGGCATCCTCGGAATCGAAGGTGTTACAGGCGAACTCGATCAGCGAACCGGCCAGTTGCGCGCCTGGGTCGAGGTGACGCCGCAGGGTCGCGGCTTCCGCCCGGGTGATCACCACGTCGTTGAAAACGTCGAGCCCGTACATGGTCACCGGGATGTCCAACTCACCGGCAGCAGTGAGGGCCACCGCGGCGGCCTCGGGATCGTGCCAGATGTTGAATTCGGCGGCCACAGTGGCGTTTCCGACGGTGGCCGACCCGCCCATGAACACGATCCGCTCGATGCCGGCGGCCACTTCCGGGTGGGTGCGCAGCAGCAGGGCGATGTTCGTCAGCGGCGCACTCGGGACCAGCGTGATCTTGTCCCCGGTGCCGACCGCGGCCATCAGTTCACGGCGGAGCAGCTCGACGGCCGGCAACGGGCTCAGCCGACGATCCGACGGGCGGGAGAAACCGCCGAGTCCGTCGGCGCCGTGCACGTGACTGGCATCCGCCGGGGGGACGAGCAGCGGGTGCGCCGCCCCGCGGGCGACCGGGACATCTCCCGCACCGGCCGCGTCCAGCACGTAACGGGTGTTGGCGGTCACCTGGTCCACGCCGGTATTGCCGGCGACACAGGTGACTGCCCGCAGATCGATCCCGGGATGGCGGACGGCGAACAGCAGCGAGAGCGCGTCGTCGACCCCGGTGTCGACGTCCATGATGACCGGGATCGGCTCGCCCGGTTTCGTCATCGTCCGGCCCTGTCCGCCTGGCGGGCGGCCCTGAGCTCGGCCTCCATCGCCTTCCGAGCCGCTCTGGCCTTCTGCATCCGATCCCAGCGTTGCGCCAGGATGACGATGACCGGGATGGCGATCACCATCGGGATCACCCACCACTGCCACGTCGCCTGCAAAGTGATCAGGGTCGCACCGATGAAGAAGATCAGCATGACTCCCACCAGCAGGATGTGGGTGGTCAGCGGCACGTTCGACTTCAGCGGATTCTCGTCGCCGGCAGTCAGCTCGTGCTGAGAACCGGCAGTCGATGGCCTGCTCAGGCGGGGTTCGGAAGAAGACACGTAGTCCAGCGTGCCACGTCGGGTCGGGTCGACCACACCTGGCGCCGGGCGAGCTCTTGATCTACGACTGCCGGGTAAGCTACTGGCCAGTAACTTAGCTCTGACCCAGGTGATGTGGGACTGGATAAAGGGAGTCCGTGCGGGCGGGTGGGAGCATGGGCAGCCTGATCGCCCACTGCCCGCGTTGACGGACGCCAGGGCGACGCCGGATGAGACAACGACTGGAAGGGCAAGTACGTCATGGAGATTGCGGTTTTGGTGAAGCAGGTTCCTGATACGTATTCGGAGCGGAGGTTGCGGGCTGCGGATTGGGTGGTGGATCGGGATGGGTCTGATGCGGTGATTGATGAGATTGATTCCAAGGGTGTGGAGATTGGTTTGCAGTTGGTGGAAACGCATGGTGGTGAGGTGACGGTGGTGACGATGGGTCCGGTGCGGGCGGGGGAGTCGTTGCGGAAGGCGTTGGCGATGGGGGCGGACAAGGCGATCCATATCAGTGATGAGGTGTTGGCGGGGTCGGATGCGTTGCAGACCTCGGCGGTGTTGGCGGCGGCGCTGCGTCCGGGTGGGTTCGATGTGATCATTTGCGGTAATGAGGCCACCGATGGTCGGACGGCGTCGTTGCCGGCGATGTTGGCGCAGCGGCTGGGTCGGCCGGCGGTGACCTCGGTGGTGTCGGTCGAGGTCGACGGGGACCGGGTGTCGGCGGAGCGGGTCGTCGAGGGCGGCGCGGCGAAGGTGTCGGCGTTGTTGCCGGTGGTGGTGTCGGTGAACGAGAAGATCGGGGAGCCGCGGTACCCGAATTTCAAGGGCATCATGGCGGCGAAGAAGAAACCGGTCTCGACCTTGTCGGCGGCCGATCTGGGGTTGGATCCGGCCGGTCTGGGGTTGGGTAACGCCTCGACCCGGGTGGTGTCCGGTGAGCCCCGCCCGGCGAAGGCGGCCGGGGAGAAAATCGTGGATGACGGTACTGGCGGGGATCAGGTCGCCGCGTTCCTGGTCGCGCAGCGACTCATCTAGGGCTCACCCGGGCCACCGCACTGGTCTGGTTCTGTATAGGCCTGGTTCTGCAATTGATCTGATTTTGACGTTGAAGGGTTGACCTGATGTCTGAAGTGATTGTTCTGGTCGAGCATGCCGATGGCCAGTTGAAGAAGGTGACGGTCGAGTTGTTGGCCGCGGCCGGCCGAAGTTGGGTGACCCGGCGGCGGTGGTGGTCGGGCCGGCCGGTACCACGGCGGCGTTGCTGGCGGAGTTGGGGGCGGCGGGTGCGGTCAAGGTTTATGCCGCGGAATCGGTCGGACCCCGGGGTCACCCTGTTGACGCCGCAGGTGGCCGCGTTGGCCGCCGCGGTCGAGCAGGCGCCGGCGCCGGCGGCGGTGTTGGTGGCGTCGACCTTTGATGGTCGGGAGATCGCCGGCCGGTTGGCGGTGCAACTGGATTCGGGGGTGTTGGCCGACGTGGTCGACGTCGCCCTGGAGCAGGTCGATGGGCAGGCCGTGGTGGTGACGACGCAGTCGGTGTTCGGCGGCGCCTACACGACCCGCTACCGGGTGATCAGGGGGGTGCCGGTGATCTCGGTGCGCGGTAACTCGATCGATGGTGCCGCCGCCCCGGTGGACGCCCCGCAGGTGGTGGAGTTGCCGTTCGAGCTCGATCCGGCCGCCACGGTGACGGTGACCCAGTGGCTGCCCGAGGCCAAGGGTGATCGGCCGGAGTTGGGTGGGGCGAAGGTCGTGGTGTCCGGGGGCCGCGGGGTCGGGTCGGCCGACAACTTCCACGTCGTGGAAGAACTGGCCGACGTGTTGGGCGGCGCGGTCGGCGCGTCGAGGGCGGCGGTGGATTCGGGGTATTACCCGCACCAGTTCCAGGTCGGGCAGACCGGCACCAACGTGTCGCCGCAGTTGTACATCGCGTTGGGGATCTCCGGGGCCATCCAACATCGCGCCGGGATGCAAACCAGCAAGACCATCATCGCGGTCAACAAAGACCCCGACGCCCCCATCTTCGACATCGCCGACTACGGCATCGTCGGTGACCTGTTCACCGTCGCACCCCAACTCGCCGCCGCCATCAAAACCCGAAAAGGCTGATCGGCGCACTGGTTCGCGCGGCCCGGTTCGGATTTCCTCGGACCGGGCCGCGAGACGTTTACCGGACCATCACGCCGCAGTCATGCGGGATTTGGCCGCCGATCGTCTGGGTCACGCACACTCTGTAGACCGTGACCACGACTGAGTTACTGCTCGAACGTGCCGATCCCACCGCCCCCAATGTTGCTGGATACCGCGTCACGCTGGCTGCTGACGCCGTCGATGTGCTTGCTGCTCAAAGACTCCGCTTCGATGTGTTCAGCTCTGAGTGCGGAGCGATCACCCCCGGTCCTGACGGTGTCGACGCCGACGGTTTCGACGATCTGTGCGATCACCTGATTGTTCGTCGGTTGTCGGCATTCCGGCCCGGCCGCGGCGACGTCATTGCGACCTATCGCTTGTTGCCGCCCCACGCCAACGATGCGGAACCCCTGCGGACGGGGCTCTATTCCCACCACGAATTCGATTTGGCTCCGCTGGAGCGAATCCTGGATCGCACGGTTGAAGCCGGCCGGTCGTGTGTTGCTGCAGAACACCGGACAAGCGGGCCTATCTCGTTGCTGTGGGGTGGCATCGCCCGATATATGCAATTGACCGGATACCGGTACCTGATGGGTTGCGCATCCATTTCTCTGGCCGATGGCGGCGGGACCGCGGCTGCCTTCGCCGACCTGGTCACATCCCGGCATCTGGCTCCGACGGATTTGCGGTGCTCACCGCGGATCGAATTCGAGACCCGCGGAATCAGCCGGCCACGGCAGGCAAAGGTGCCACCCCTACTGCGGGGATATCTGCGACTGGGAGCGGTGGTGTGCGGTCCACCGGCGCTCGACAGTGCCTTCGGCACGGCAGATTTCCTTATTCTGCTCGATTTGGAGACCGCTGACCCGCGGTACCTGCGATATTTCCTCGGCGGCGCATCGTGAATCCCTGCATCGCGCCGGTGTGTACGCCTCAGTGCGCCGGACAGGAGTCAGATGCCGCGGGTCGGGTACGAGTGTTCGCCCGATTGAGCGCTCTGGTCCTTGCTCTGGTGTTCGGACCTGTCGTCATCGCAGTCGTGGCGTCGATCCCAGGTCACCGTCGCGACCGGCGCGGAGCCTGGGCCCTGCAACACGTCTCCCGGTGGATCCTGCGTGCCGTCGGTGTCCGTCTGACGATCGACGGAGCACCGCGGTCCGGACCAAGCCTGGTGGTTGGCAACCATGTTTCGTGGCTCGATGTGCTCGCACTCTCCGCTTCGGCACCGATGCAGATGGTGGCCAAGCTCGAGGTCAAGAGCTGGCCCGTCATCGGGGGCGCAGCTGTTCGCGCGGGAACTCTCTTCCTCCAGCGAGAACGATTGCGTGAGCTACCGATGACTGTCGCCGCGATCGCAGCTGCGCTTCGCTCTGGCTCGCGGGTCCAGGTGTTCCCGGAAGGCACCACCCGTTGCGGCTCGGCTCTGAACCCGTTTCGGCGGGCGGCTTTCCAGGCGGCGATCGACGCGGGGGTGGTGGTTTCCCCCGTCGCCCTGTGCTATCTCGACGACCGAGGTGTGCGCACTCCCGCACCGGCCTTCCTGGGCGACGAGACTCTGTTGACCAGCATTCGACGGGTGTTGGCCCTGCCCGGCCTGACCGCACGGGTTCATTGGCTACCCGCAATTCCGGCGATTGCGGGTACCGGGCGCGACCACATCGATCGAGCAAGAGTCGCACGGTTGGTGGAGAACGCGGTGGCCAGGGATCTGCGGATACCCGTGGTGCGGCGCCTTCCGGCGCGGGCGTCCCGAGCACCCGCCGTCGCCGGGCTGGAGCACGCGATCCCGGTTCGGGTCTCTGCCAGGGGTACCCCTGACAGAAGGTCTGCGTGAGCCCGGCTCGCGACCTGACGTCGAGATCGCACGCTGGTCCCCGCGGAGCAGATGCCGCCGTAGATGAGCACTGGGACGACAGCGGCCCGGCCCGGACGTTCCGGGCCGAGCCGCTTCGGGACTGCGCAAGGTCAGCCGGTCTTGCCGGACAGCGCCACGAGTACGCCGGCCAGCGCAAAGTATTTGTTCGACCCGAGGTCCTTGATGGATTTGATGTTCAACTGGGCCAGCAACTCGTCGTGGGCCGGCGTCAATCCGGCCAGCGCTGACGGCGGTGCGGCCAGGATCTCATCGAGGCTCTTGTCCTCCCACGCCTTGTCGAGTGCCTTTTCGAGGTTCACTGAAACTGCCACTTTGCTAGTCCCTTCGGCTGCGGCCGCCGATTACGGCCCCCATCGGCAGTCTGCCCGCGAGGAGTGACCCAGGCAACAATTCACACACCGTGCGCGCACATTTCGCTCCTGGCCTGGCGCTGGGTTGGGGAGATCATCCGTGCGCGGCCTACCCTGGGAGCCGATGACCTACCTCGATCACGCAGCTACCACCCCGGTCCTGCCGGCAGTGGTGGCTGCGATGACGGCCGCGATGGCTGACTGCGGTAACGCGTCGTCGTTGCACACGTCCGGCCGGGCGGCGCGTCGACGCGTCGAAGAGGCACGAGAGTCCATCGCCCAGCACCTCGGAGCCCGACCCAGCGAGGTCATCTTCACCTCCGGCGGTACCGAGTCGGACAATCTCGCGGTGGCCGGGATCTTTCTGGCGAGGCTGCGGGCCGACGGTGCCCGCTGCCGTATCCTTTCGTCCCCGGTCGAGCATCATGCCGTGATCGACGTGTTGGAGTACCTCGAGGCCCACGAGGGGGCCCGGATCAGCTGGCTCGAGGTCGACGACTACGGCCGGGTGCACGCCGACACGCTGGCCGCCGCCATCGCGGAGAACCCGGCCGACGTCGCGCTCGTCACCGTGATGTGGGCCAACAACGAGGTCGGCACGATCAATCCCATCCGCGAACTGGCCGCGGTGGCGCACGGACATGGGATCCCGCTGCACACCGACGCGGTGCAGGCCCTCGGCCAGGTGCCCGTCGACTTCGGCGCCAGCGGCGCCGATGCCCTGACGATCACCGGTCACAAGGTCGGTGGGCCCACCGGCGTGGGCGTACTGCTGCTGTCCCGGGACGTCGCGGTCGTGCCGATCTTGCACGGTGGTGGTCAGGAGCGAGGGGTGCGTTCGGGGACACTTGACGTTGCCGGGATCCGCGGCCTCGCGGTCGCCGTGGCCGATGCCCAGCAGAATCGGGTGGCCCGCGCCGCAGTCTTGACGGCACTGCGGGACGAATTGATCGCCGGCGTGACCGCCGTGGTCGGGGACGTGGTGCTGGCCGGGGATCCCGGGCAGAGCCTTGTCGACGGGGGGCCTTCCCGGTTGCCGGGCAACGCCCATCTGCGCTTCCCCGGGTGCGAGGGCGATTCATTGCTCATGCTGCTCGACGCCAGAGGCATCGAGTGTTCAACCGGCTCGGCCTGTACCGCCGGCGTGGCGCGGCCCTCTCACGTATTGCTGGCGATGGGGGTGCCCGAGGACGAAGCACGCGGAGCCCTCAGGTTCTCGCTCGGCCACACCTCGACTGCCTCGGACGTACGGGCCGTGATCGAGGCCATCGGCCCGGTGGTGGAACGGGCTCGCAAAGCCGCGCTCGCCGGCGCTCGGCGGCGGTCGTAATGAGAGTTCTGGCCGCGATGAGCGGTGGGGTGGACTCCGCGGTGGCGGCCGCGCTGGCGGTCGATGCGGGGCACGATGTGACCGGCGTGCACATGGCGTTGTCCCGGCAGCCCGGTACGTTGCGCACGGGGTCCCGCGGCTGTTGCACCGTGGAGGACGCATTCGACGCCCGCCGGGTCAGCGACCTGCTCGGCATTCCCTATTACGTATGGGATTTCAGCGCGGAGTTCGCAGAAAGCGTGGTGGCAGATTTCCTCGCGGAGTATTCGGCCGGTCGCACCCCGAACCCGTGCCTTCGGTGCAACGAGAAGATCAAGTTTGCCGCGCTGCTCGACCGCGCGATCGCGCTCGGATTCGACGCGGTCGCCACCGGCCATCACGTGAAGTTGATCGACGGTGTGCTGCACCGCAGTGTCGACGCCGCCAAGGATCAGTCGTACGTGCTGGCCGTGCTCACCGCGGATCAATTGGCGCACACCATGTTCCCGCTCGGCGAGATGACCAAGGATGAAGTGCGGGCCGAGGCCGCCCGTCGCGGATTTGCGGTGGCGGCGAAGCCTGATTCGTACGACATCTGCTTCATCCCGGACGGTGATACCCACGGCTACCTGGTCGACAAGCTCGGTGCAGCACCGGGTTCGGTGGTCGACGCGGAGACCGGTGAAGTATTGGCCGAGCACGACGGCTTCTTCGCCTACACGGTCGGCCAGCGCAAAGGCCTCAATCTCGGTCGCCCGGCGGCAGACGGAAAGCCGCGCTACGTACTCGGTATCGAACCGGTCACCGGAACGGTCAAGGTGGGACCTGTGACAGGCCTGGACGTTTCGGTGATCACCGCCAACCGAGTGGTTTTCTCGACCGGAATCGCGCCGGAATTCCCGCTCCGCACGGTGGCTCAGGTGCGGGCGCACGGCGGCAACGTTCGCGCTTCAGTTGATCTGGTCGACGGTCACCTACGGTTGACGTTGGACGAGACCATTCGCGGCATCGCACCTGGGCAGACAGTGGTGCTGTACGACGAGAGCAACGAGTACGTCATCGGCGCGGGCACCATCATCAGGGCAGGCTGAACAACCATGGCTGAACTCGAGATCCCGAGTGCTGCTGACGTCGCCCTGTTGGCGCCGGCGTCCAGCACCCGCAGTTGGCACGTCGGCGTCGGTACCGGGGTTGGATCGTTGCCAGGGGTCTCGCCTGACGAGGCGGCTCGGATGGTGGCCGGCGAGCTGCCCGATCTCCCCCATCTGGCCGAACTGCCGGACCGCGGAGTCGGCGCCGACATGGTCGGTCGTGCTGTCGGTCTGTTGGTCGACATCTTCGGCGAAGTAGTCCCCTCGGGTTGGCGGATCACCCGCAGCCCTGGGCGGGACACCAGGCGGGCCAAGGACTTTCTCGAGTGGGACCTGGACGCCGCCACCGAGCACTACGCCGGTGCCGACTGGATGAAGGTTCAGGTTTGCGGTCCGTGGACGCTGGCCGCGCAGGTCGAGTTGTCGACCGGCAACCGCGCGTTGGTCGACGATGGGGCCGTCGACGACATCGCTGCGTCGCTCACCCAGGGCATGCTCGACCACCTCGCAGAGCTCGGACGCCGGCTGCCCGGGACTTCGTTCGTCGTCCAGGTCGACGAGCCGGCTCTACCACTGGTCATCGCGGGGGTGCTGTCCACGCCGAGCGGTTTCGGCACGGTGTCAGCCGTCGACCTGGGCCGGGTTGGCCAGGTGTTGCGGTCCATGACCGATGCGCTCGACGATTTTCCGACCGTGGCGCACTGCTGTCATCCGTCGGCCCCACTGCGTCTGCTGAAGGCGTCGGGGTTCGATGCCCTGTCCATCGACTTCACCGAGATCGGTACCAGCGCGGCCCGGTTGGATCCGATCGGCGAGCTGGTCGAGGCGGGCACGGTGTTGCTCGCGGGGCTCGTGCCCGGCGTGCGACCCGCCGGACGTGACCGGGAGTTGCGCGACTGGGCGGCGCCGGTCCTCGGCGTCTTCGATCGCCTCGGATTTCCCCGGGACACACTGAGCGGACGGGTGGTACCCACGCCCACCTGTGGGTTGGCCGGCGCCGACCACGATTGGGCGCTGGCCGCGATGAAGACATCCCGTGAGCTGTCCCGCGCGTTCGAGGACCTGCCCGAAGGCTGGTAGGTCGCCTGCACCACTGACCCAGTCGCATGGATGGGCTCGTGCGCCAAGCAGACTCAAACATTCCCCATGACCCGGTCGACAGTCATGGTCACTACTACCCTGGTCGGATTCACCCGCGGCTGGCGATATCGCACGGCGTACAGCTCGACCGCGTGGGCGACCTCGTTCGGATCACGCGAAATGTCCACCGGACCTTCGAGAGTGAGCCAGAACCGTCCCTGGATCTGACACAGGGCGGCCCGCGCGCCGGGCGCAGCGGCGTTGCGCACCTTCACCGACCCGTCGTTGGTGATCACCCGCGCGATCGCCGTCATGCCCTTCGGGACGTAGGTGAAACCGACCGGCACCACGTGCGCCGTGCCGTCGGGACGGGTGGTGGTCAGGGACGCCAGATGCCGCTCTGTGAGGAATTCCAGAGCGGTATCGGGAAGGTCGAGCGGATCGAATCGCACGATCCGAGGATGTCAGACCTTGACGCGGAGGGGGGCGAGTGCGGCGCCGACCTTGTCGAGTTCGTCGAGCATGAGGTTTGCGGCCGCGACGTTCCCGTCGGTCGGCACGAACTCGCCGTCGACGATCTGCGGGAAGACCATCGGCAGCGCAACGGCTTCCGGCACCGGGATCATCTTGAGGACCGAAACTACCTGGCGGATCTGGTGGGCGGCACGGGTGCCGCCGGACATCCCGCCGTAGGTAACGAGACCGACCGGCTTGTAGGCCCACTCCGCCGATAGGTAGTCGAGAGCGTTCTTGAGCGGCGCCGTCATCGAATAGTTGTACTCGGGCGAGACGAACACGAACGCGTCGGCGGAATCGACGGCTTCGGACCAGGCGATGGTGTGCGGGTGGACATATTGACGCATGCGCGGGTGGTTGGGCTCGTTGAAGAACGGCAGGTCGATCTCGGCGAGGTCGAGGATCTCGACGCGATCGAAACCACCGTGCTGCGCGGCGACCTGTGCCACCCAATTCCCGATCGGCAGGCCGATGCGACCCGGCCGGGTAGAGGCGATGACGATCTTCAAGGTGGCCATGGTGGCGTGCTCCCAGCTGTGGTCGAGGTCGGGCCGCGCAGGATCCCTCCGCGCGGTCTATGACACGTCAACTATCCCGGATGAATCGTTGTTCCGGCGAACGAAGTGAGCACCCTCACGCGACCGCACTGAATCGTCACTGTCGGACCGGCTCGCTACGCTTCCAGCATGCCCAACAAGACGTCTGCTGCGGACAAGCCTCCGGAGGCAGAGAAGGCCGTTCAATTTGCAGAGAAGGCCGTTCAATTTGCAGAGACGGCCGTTCAATTTGCAGCGACGCCCGTTGAATCCACGGACACGGCACCAGGGAACGAACCGCCACCGACCGCGGTCGATGTTCCAACTGATGCCTCGCACCGCCATGCAACGCTCTCCGAACAGATCACCGATGCCCAGTTCCGGTACTACGTACTGGACGCGCCCACGATGTCCGATGGCGAGTTCGACGTCCTGCTGCGCGAGTTGCAGGCGATCGAGGGCGAGTTCCCCTCCCTGCTCACGCCGGACTCGCCGACCCAGCGGGTCGGTGGCGCCGGGTTCTCCACCGGCTTCGCGTCCGTCGAGCACGCCGAGCGATTGCTCAGCCTGGACAACGTGTTTTCCGCTGATGAGTTGGCGGCCTGGCTGGACCGCGCCGAGCGCGACGCCGGCGCGGAACTGGGTTGGCTCACCGAGCTGAAGATCGACGGTCTGGCCATCAATCTGACCTACGAGAAGGGTCGGCTCACCAGGGCCGCCACCCGCGGTGATGGACGGGTCGGCGAGGACGTCACGCTCAACGTCCGGACGATCAAGGCGATCCCGCACCAACTGGCCGACGACGGTGGCCACGATGTGCCGGAGTTCGTAGAGGTCCGCGGCGAGGTGTTCTTTCCGCTGGCCGGCTTTGCCGAGCTGAACGCGGAGCTGGTGGCCGCCGGTAAGGCGCCGTTCGCGAACCCGCGAAACTCCGCGGCCGGTTCACTGCGTCAGAAGGATCCGCGGGTGACCGCGTCCCGGCCGCTGACCATGCTCTGTCATGGCATCGGCGCCCGAAGGGGCTTCGACATCGTCCGGCAGTCCGAGGCCTACGAACGGCTCCGGGCCTGGGGGCTGCCGGTCTCCGACCACAATCTGGTCCTGCACACCAAGTCCGAAGTCGCCGAGCGGGTCGCCTACTGGCATGAGCATCGCCACGATGTCAGCCACGACATCGACGGCCTGGTCGTCAAGGTGGACGAGATCGCCTTGCAACGTCGTCTCGGGGTTACCTCGCGGGCACCGCGCTGGGCGATCGCCTACAAGTACCCGCCGGAGGAAGCCACCACCTTGCTGCGGGACATCCAGGTCAACGTGGGCAGGACCGGTCGGGTGACTCCTTTTGCCGTTTTGGAGCCGGTACTCGTGGCCGGGTCGACGGTCGGCATGGCCACCCTGCACAACGCGCAGGAGGTGGTGCGCAAAGGCGTGCTCATCGGCGACACGGTGGTGATCCGCAAGGCCGGCGACGTGATTCCGGAGGTGCTCGGGCCGGTCGTCGAACTGCGTGAGGGTCGCACGCTGCGCGCGTTCGAGATGCCGACCCATTGCCCGGAGTGCGGTACCGAGCTGCGGCCGATGAAGGAGGGCGACATCGACATCCGTTGCCCCAATGCGCGAACCTGCCCGGCGCAGCTGCGGGAACGGGTGTATCACCTGGCCGGCCGGGGTGCGTTCGACATCGAGGGCATGGGTTACGAAGCCGCGACCAGCCTGCTGGCCGCCGGGGCCATCACCGACGAGGGCGACATCTTCGAGTTGACGGAGGACAAGCTCAAGGCGGTGCCGTTGTTCCTGCGCGCCAAGGATGGTGAGCTCAGCGAGATGGGCCGCAAGTTGCTGACCAATTTGGTGCTCCGGAAGGAGCAGCCACTCTGGCGGGTCCTCGTTGCCCTCTCCATCCGACATGTCGGTCCGACGGCGGCCCGGGCGCTGGCCGGGCACTTCTCCTCGATGGATGCGATCAGGGAGGTGGCCACAGACGAGCGCCAGGAGGAGCTCGCCGCCGTCGACGGAGTCGGACCAACGATTGCCGCCGCGGTGACTGAGTGGTTCGCGGTCGATTGGCACGTGTCGATCGTCGAGAAATGGGCATCGGCCGGCGTTCGGATGGTGGACGAGGCGCAGGAGCGGCCGGAACAGACGTTGGCAGGACTGTCCATCGTGGTCACCGGGTCGCTGGTCGACTTCAATCGCGACGAGGCCAGGTCCGCGTTGCTCGAGCGCGGCGCCAAAGCGGCCGGCTCGGTGTCGTCGAAAACCGCCTTCGTGGTGGTCGGCGAGAGCCCCGGCACCAAGTTCGACAAGGCGGTCTCGCTGAAGGTGCCGATCCTGGACGAGGCCGGCTTCAAGGTCCTACTCGACCAAGGTCCGGACCAGGCCCGCGAAGTCGCTCAGATCGGGGAGGAAACGCCCTGACCGCGCGGGGCATCCTCGTAGCCGGGACCTCGTCCGACGCCGGAAAGTCATTGGTCACCACCGGGATCTGTCGGTACCTGGCGCGTCAGGGTCTGCGGGTGGCGCCGTTCAAGGCGCAGAACATGTCGAACAATTCGATGGTCTGCCGGGACGGCGCGGAGATCGGCCGGGCGCAGTACTTGCAGGCGCAGGCAGCCCGTGCCGAGCCCGAGTCGGCGATGAATCCGGTGCTGCTCAAGCCAGGATCGGACCGGCGGTCGCACGTGGTGCTCCGCGGCAAGCCGGACGGTGAGCTCGCGGCGGGTGAATTCGCTACCGGTCGAAGACATCTGGCCGTCGCCGCGTTTGCCGCGTACCGCGAATTGGCCGAGCGGTATGACGTGATCGTCTGCGAGGGTGCTGGTTCGCCGGCCGAGATCAACCTGCGGTCCGGCGACTACGTGAACATGGGACTGGCCCGGCAGTTCGACCTGCCGGTCTTCGTGGTCGGAGACATCGACCGGGGTGGCGTCTTCGCATCGTTGTACGGCACGGTCGAGCTGCTCGACCGTGACGACCGAGCGTTGATCAAGGCATTCGTCATCAACAAGTTCCGCGGGGACGAGTCGCTGCTGCGTCCGGGCCTCGACCAACTGACGGCGTTGACCGGCGTGCCGTTCCTCGGCGTGCTGCCCTGGCTGCCCGAGGTGTGGCTGGACGGCGAGGACACCCTACTCGTCGGGCGTTGGGCGGACGGCCGGGCCGAGCAGCCGGGGCGACAACTGAATGTGGCCGCGATCCGATTCCCCCGGCTGTCGAACGCGACCGACCTGGACGCGCTCGCCTGCGAACCGGGCGTCTCGGTCACGGTCACCACCGACCCCGTGGTGCTCCGATCTGCGGACGTCATCGTGCTGCCGGGGTCGCGCGCGACCGTGTCGGACTTGGACTGGTTGCGGCGCAACGGATTGGCGCAAGAGGTCGTCGCGGCGGCCGCGGCCGGCCGAACAGTGGTCGGCATCTGCGGGGGATATCAGATGCTGGCGCGAACGATCGACGACACCGTCGAATCCCAGGCCGGAGTCGTCGACGGGCTTGCCCTGCTCCCGACCACAGTGCGCTTCGGCGCCGACAAGCAGCTCGGACTCACCACCGGGTCGTGGCGCGGACATCCGGTGACCGGCTACGAGATCCACCATGGGGTGGCATCGGTGGACGACGCGGCCGAGCAGTTCCTGGACGGGTGTCGGCAGGGGAGCGTGTGGGGGACGACCTGGCACGGCACATTTGAGAACGACGACTTTCGCCGGGCCTTCCTGGCCGAAGCGGCTCGTTCGAGATCGCTTCCCTTCGATGAGGCACGACCCGCCGGCGCCGTCGGCTTCGCGGATCGCCGGGAGGCGATGATCGACCGGCTGGCCGACGCCGTCGAAGCCCATCTCGACACCAGATCGCTGCTGGATCTGCTCGGACACTGATTCAAGAGCATGTCCTGTCATCCACGTTGATTGTCGGCCGCCCACCGACAGCTCAGGCCCCGGCGTCCTCCAGATCACCCTCGACGTCGAGGTAGACCTGCGCCATCTGATCCATGACGTCGGCGTCGGGTTCGGCCCAGAGTCCGCGGTCGGCGGCCTCGGTCAGGCGCTCGATGATGCCACGCAGGGCCCACGGGTTCGCATGCCGCAGGAAAGCCTGGTTCTCCTCGTCGAGGGTGTAGGTCCTGGCCAGCGTCTCGTACATCCAGTCGGTCACCACACCGGCCGTGGCGTCGTACCCGAACAGGTAGTCGACCGTGGCCGCCAACTCGAACGCACCCTTGTAGCCGTGCCGCCGCATCGCCGAGATCCAACGTGGGTTTACCACTCTGGCCCGGAAGACCCGGGCGGTCTCCTCCGTCAGCGACCGGGTCCGGACGGCGTCCGGGGAGGTGGAATCGCCGATGTAGGCCTCTGGTGCGGAGCCGGTCAAAGCGCGGACAGTGGCGACCATGCCGCCGTGGTATTGGAAATAGTCGTCCGAGTCGGCGATGTCGTGCTCGCGCGTATCCGTATTCTTGGCGGCCACCGCAATTCGGCGGTAGTTTGCCTCCATGTCGGACCGGGCCGGTCGTCCGTCCAGTTCTCGACCGTAGGCGAAACCACCCCAGGCTGTGTACACCTCGGCGAGATCACCGTCGTCGCGCCAGTTCCCGGATTCGATCAGCGGCAGCAGCCCGGCTCCGTACGAGCCCGGCATCGAGCCGAAGATCCTTGTGGTGGCCCGTCTCTCGTCACCGTGCTCGGCCAGATCAGCCTGTGCATGCGCCCGCACATAGTTGACGTCCGCGGGTTCGTCCAGCGCCGCCACCATCCGCACCGCGTCGTCGAGCATGGCGACGACATGTGGGAACGCGTCCCGGAAGAAGCCGGAGATCCGGACGGTGACGTCGATCCGCGGTCGGCCGAGTTCGTCCAATGAGAGCACCTGCAAGTCAGAAACGCGTCGGGAGGCCTCGTCCCAGATCGGCGAAACGCCCATCAAGGCAAGGACTTCGGCGATGTCGTCACCGGAGGTGCGCATCGCGGACGTGCCCCAGACGGATAGCCCGACCGACTTCGGATACTGTCCGTTGTCAGCAAGGTAGCGATCCACCAGCGACGTGGCCATGGCTGTTCCGGTGTCGTAGGCCAACCTGGAGGGAATGGCCTTCGGATCGACGGAATAGAAGTTTCGACCGGTCGGCAGCACGTTGATCAGGCCGCGGAGCGGCGATCCGGACGGCCCGGCCGCCACGAACCCGCCGTCCAGGGCGTGCAGGATCGAGGTCAGTTCCGCGGTGGTGCCGGCCAGCCGAGGGACCACCTCGGTGGCGGCGAACTCCATCACGGCCAGCACGGAGGGATCGGAATCCGGCATCAGACCCGCAACCACGGAGGCCATCGCGGCGGGGTCCCACTGCGCTTCCTCGGCCGCGAGGACCAACGAGCGGGCCTGTGCCTCGACAGCGTCGACGGCCGCGAGTTCGGCCCCGTCTTTCAGTCCCAAAGCCGCCCGCAGGCCGGGTAGCGCATTGGTCACTCCGCCCCAGACCTGGCTGGCCCGCAGCATCGCCAGCACCAGATTGACCCGGGCCTCGCCGACCGGCGCCTGCCCGAGAACGTGAAGCCCGTCGCGGATTTGCATGTCCTTTATCTCGCACAGCCAACCATCGACGTGCAACACGAAGTCATCGAACTCGGTGTCATCCGGCCGTCCGTTGACACCGGACAGCCCGAGGTCGTGGTCCATCTTCGCGGCCTGGATCAGCGTCCAGATCTGCGCCCGGACGGCGGGCAGCTTCGCCGGATCCATCGCGGCGATGCTGGCGTGCTCATCGAGCAGCTGCTCCAGCCGGGCGATGTCGCCGTACGACTCGGCTCTGGCCATCGGCGGCACCAGGTGGTCGACGATGGTGGCGTGCGCCCGGCGCTTGGCCTGCGTACCCTCGCCGGGATCGTTGATCAGGAACGGGTAGATCAGCGGCATGTTCCCGATTGCGGCGTCAGTCCCGCAACTCGCGGACATGCCCACGTTCTTGCCCGGCAACCATTCCATGTTGCCGTGCTTGCCGAGATGCACGACGGCGTGGGCGCCGAACTCGTTCTCCAGCCAGCGGTAGGCCGCCAGGTAGTGATGCGACGGGGGCATGTCCGGGTCGTGATAGATGGCCACCGGATTTTCGCCGAAGCCGCGCGGCGGTTGGATCAGCACGACGACATTGCCGGCCTGCAGCGTGGCCAGCACGATCTCACCGTCGGGGTGGGAGGACCGATCGACGAACAGGTTTCCCGGTGCCGGCCCCCAGGTTTCCACCATGGGCACCGACAGTTCGGTCGGCAGAGCAGCCAGCCACTCCCGGTAGGAGGCCGCCGGAATACGGACCGGGCTACCCGAGAGTTGTTCCCCGGTCAGCCACTCCTCGTCCTGGCCGCCGGCGGCGATCAGCGCGTGGATCAGGGCGTTGCCGGCCGTGGTGTCCGGCTCCTCGCCCTCGATCGGATCCAACGGCGCCAGCCCGGGCAGGGCGCCGGGGCCATCTTCCGGGCCGACGTCGTAGCCCGCGTCTCGCATCGAGCGCAGCAACCGGATGGCCGAGACCGGAGTGTCCAGCCCGACCGCATTTCCGATCCGGGAGTGCTTGGTGGGGTAGGCGGACAGCAGCAGCGCGATCTTCCGCTCCGCTGGCGGCGTATGCCGCAGCCGGGCGTGTGCCAGGGCGATTCCGGCCACCCGCGCGCACCGTTCGGGATCGGCAACATATCGGGGAAGCCCAACAGGGTCGTCAGGGTCCGTCTCCTTGAACGAGAACGGAACGGTGATGATGCGGCCGTCGAATTCCGGCACGGCCACCTGGGTCGCCACGTCGAGCGGGCTCATGCCCTCGTCGGACGCAGCCCAGGACTCCCGGCTCCAGGTCAGGCACAACCCCTGCAGAATTGGGATGTCCAAGGCAGCCAGCGCTGCCACGTCCCAGTTCTCGTCCTCGCCGCCCGCCGTCGCAGTGGCCGGCTTCGTGCCGCCGGCGGCCAGCACCGTCACGATCAAGGCATCACACGAACCGAGTTCGGCCAACAGGGCAGCGTCGGCGCCCCGCAGGCTGGAGCAGTAGATCGGCGCACCGCGGCCACCGGCGGCATCGATCGCATCGGCCAGGGTGTGCACGAAGGCGGTGTTTCCGGACGCCTGGTGAGCCCGGTAGAACAGCACCCCGATCTTGGGCCGGACCGCTGCGACCTGGTCATGCTCGGGACGTGGCAGCGCACCCCAGGCCGGCAGCACGGTCGGCGCCTGAAATCCTTCACCGGTCAACAGCACGGTGTCGCTGACGAACGCGTGCAGCTGGCCCAGGTTTTCCGGTCCGCCCTCCGCCAGGTAGCGGTGCGCTTGCGCCGCAATGCCGATCGGGACGGTCGACAGCCGCATCAGCTCGGCATCGGGGGTCTGTTCGCCGCCGAGGACGATCACCGGAGCGGCGCCGGCCCGGACCAGGTCCAGCCCTTGCTGCCACGACCGGGCCGTGCCGAGGATCCGGACGATGACGACCTCCGCGCCGCTGATCACGGCCGGCAACTCCGATCCGACGTCGAGGCGGGAGGGGTTGGCCATGGCGAAGTTGGCATGCGAAGCGCGGCCGGACAACAGGTCGGTGTCCGAGGTCGACAACAGGGCGATGCGCGGTCCCGTCCGACGCGATGGGTCGGATGCGTCCTGGGGGGTTGCGGAGGTCTCCTGGGGCCTTGCAGTGTTCACAGCGCTGCTCCTTCGCACCGGGCCTGGGACCGGTGATCGACGTGTCGCCGCAGGGTCAGTGTCCTGGCTCCCGGATCAGCACGCGGCACCGGCCTTCCGGCGATGCGGCTGCCGTGGCCTGAGGTCGACGACCAATCGTCGGCTTCGGTGGTGCTGCGCTCCCCGGTCACAGTGGCTCAGGCCGCCCCGGAACTGCACCGGGTTCCTGGCACCTGCTGGCGTGTGGTGCTATCTCCGCCACTGTCCTTGGGCCGGGCGGCGGCCGTCAAGCGAGCCCGAGCAGCGGGTTACAGAATCCGGTGACCAGCGGCCCGGACGAGCACGACCGCCCACGTTCGGTAGGGTCGCCACGGCTCAGCGATGCGTTCCAGCTCGGCCGCGTCGCAGGGCTGGTCCAAGTGGTACAGCTGGGTGACCAGATCCCGCGCCAACGGTTCGTCGGCCGGCAGGACATCGGTGAATCCGGCGGCCCTGATGATGATCAGCGAGGCGTAGAACGGGCCGATGCCCTTGATCCGTTGCACCTCGGCGGTCGACACGTCAGGACCGAACCGCTGCAGTCGGTCGACGTCCAGCAGGCCGTCCAAGGCGGCTCTTGCTACGCCGTGCAGGCGAGCCAGCTTGTCGCCCGGCAACCCGGGAAACTCGTCCACGGCCAGCAGTTGCTCGGGCGTGGGGAGCGCAGCCAATGCCTTCCCGGCCAGCTGAAACGTCCGACCGTGCGCCTCGGACAGTCGGCGGCGGACCTCGGCCATCTGTTTCGCCGGGCGCCTCGCACTGAGCACCGACCACACCGCTGCCTCGTACGGCGAATAGAACAACGGCGGCAGCAGACCAGGCGCCGCCTCCTGCAAGGCTCCGATCACCGGATCGCGCGCACCGACCTCGGCAAACCCGGCAGCGTCGTGGTCGAGCGAGAGCACCCTGGCCACCTGGGCCCGGATGGCTTCGACATCTCCGCTGCCGCCGTGTATCTCACCGTGTACTCCGACTGCATCTTGCCGGAGGACGACACCGGTCTGGGTGGCGAGGTCGTCCTGGCAGAACGCCAGTCTCATGCACCCGTCGTACACGTCCGAATGTCGTTGACCGAAGCCGAATTCGACCGACTCGCGCAGCGAGAACGGGCCGCTGGGCACGATGGTGAAGGTTTGCATGGCCACAGTGTGGCGCGCCACACCGACAGCCGGGCTGACCAGCGCCCATCGATCAATTCAGGACCATCCGGTGACCCGGAGAGTGAAGTCGATCCGACCGGACACCAGCCCGGACACGGGGTCCGCGGTCCCCGGGTGGAGCCTGGGCACACCGTGACAGCCATATCTGATTGACCGAACATGCAAATGGCCGCACCGCCAATCCGACGGTACGGCCACTTGACTTGCGGGACGGCTCACGCAGCTATTTCTATCCCCACTTGCACCGCGGGTTCCAATGCCACAGCCAGGATCTCGGCCACATCGGTCACCGGGATGACGGTGACGGCAGCGAGAACTTCGGCTGGCACGTCGTCCAGGTCCGGCTCGTTCCGCTTCGGGATGAAGACGGTTGTCACACCGGCTCGCTGAGCGGCCAGCAACTTCTGCTTCAGCCCACCGATCGGCAGGACCCGACCGTTCAGCGTGACCTCACCGGTCATCGCCACGTCGGCCCGGACATTCCGACCCAGCGCGAGCGAAGTCAGCGCGGTCACCATGGTGACCCCGGCCGACGGGCCGTCCTTCGGCACGCCACCGGCGGGCACGTGCAGATGGACGTTGCGCTGCAACGCTTCCGGCGAGATCCCGATCTCCTTGGCGTTCGCCTTGATGTAGGACAGCGCGATCTGCGCCGACTCCTTCATGACGTCGCCGAGCTGACCGGTCAGTTTGAGCTGTCCACCGCCGTCCTTGACCTCCACCGCATTTGCCTCGATGAACAGGACATCGCCGCCCAGACCGGTGACCGCCAGGCCCGTGGCAACGCCGGGCACCGCGGTGCGTTCTGCGGTCTCCGGGGTGAACCGGGGACGACCGAGGAGTTCCTTGAGCTGTGGCTCGTCGACCTCGACCGGTCCGGTCTCGGTAGCCAGTCGAGCCGCCACCTTGCGCAACGCCTTGGCCAGCAGACGTTCCAGCTGCCGCACCCCGGCCTCCCGGGTGTAGTCCGCCGCGATCTCGTGCAGAGCGGCGTCAGTGATGGTGACGTCCGACTCGTCCAGCGCCGCCCGTTCCAGTTGCCGGGGGAGCAGGTGGGTACGGGCGATGGCGACCTTGTCGTCCTCGGTGTACCCGTCCATGGTGATCAGTTCCATCCGGTCCAACAGGGCCGACGGAATGGAGTCGATGACATTCGCGGTGGCCAGGAACAGCACGTCGGACAGGTCGAGGTCGATGTCCAGGTAGTGGTCGCGGAACGTGTGGTTCTGCGCCGGGTCCAGCACCTCGAGCAGCGCAGCCGCCGGGTCGCCCCGGTAGTCCGCTCCGACCTTGTCGATCTCGTCCAGCAGCACCACCGGGTTCATCGAACCGGCCTCGGTGATGGCCCGGACGATGCGGCCAGGCAGGGCTCCGACGTAAGTGCGCCGGTGGCCGCGGATCTCGGCCTCGTCGCGAACACCGCCCAGAGCCACTCGGATGAACTTGCGATCCAGCGCGCGAGCCACGCTCTCGCCGAGCGAGGTCTTGCCAACACCGGGCGGGCCGACAAGCACCATGACGGCGCCGGAGCCACGACCGCCGACGACCTGCAGGCCGCGCGAGGCGCGCCGGCTGCGGACGGCTAGGTACTCCACGATGCGATCCTTGACATCGTTCAGACCATGGTGGTCCGCGTCGAGAACCGTTCGAGCATTACCGATATCGGTATTGTCCTCGGTTTTCACCGACCACGGGATCTCCAGCACGGTGTCGAGCCAGGTCCGGATCCAGCCGGATTCCGGACTTTGGTCACTGGCGCGTTCGAGCCGCCCGACCTCGCGCATGGCGGCCTCTCGGACACTGTCCGGCAGGTCGGCCGTCTCCACCCGGGTGCGGAAATCATCCGCACCGTCGGGCTCGCCCTCACCGAGCTCCTTGCGGATAGCGGCGAGCTGCTGGCGCAGCAGGAACTCGCGCTGGCTCTTCTCCATACCCTCGCGGACGTCACCTCGGATTTTGTCGGCCACGTCCATCTCGGCCATGTGGGCGCGGGTCCACTCGATGAGCCGGACCAGCCGTTTGCCGACCTCCGGGGTCTCCAACAGCTCTCGCTTCTGCTCGGACGTCAGGTACGGCGCCCAACCAGCGGAATCTGCGATGGCCGAGGGATCGGTCATCTTCTCCACGGTGTTGATGACCTGCCAAGCGTCCCGCTGCTGCAAGGTGGCGATCACCAGGGACTTGTACTCCTTGGCCAGGCTGCGGCTTTCCTCACCGGCTGGCTCGTCCTCGACGAGTTCGGCGGCCACCCAGAGGGCTGCGCCAGGGCCGGTCACGCCGGTGCCGATCTTGGCCCGGCGCCCCGCCCGCAGCACGGCCGCCGGGGCACCGCCGGCCAGCTGGCCGACCTGTTCGATGGTGGCGACCACGCCGTAAGTGGCGTAGCGGTCCTTGAGCCGAGGTGCGATCAACAGCTCACCGAGGTTGCCGTCCTGTCCGGTCCCGGTGGACTGGGCTGCATCGACGGCAGCCTGCGACGATTCATCGAGCTCGATCGGCACCACCATCCCGGGCAGGATGACGGAGTCGGTCAGCGACAGCACCGGCAGGTTCTTGATTTCAGTCGTTGTACTAGTCATGTGGAGCACCCTTCAAACTTGAGCGTGCCTGACTCAATGCTGGCGCGTGGAGGTTTGTTCCCGATGATGTTCCGGCTTCGCCCTGGGCGAACGATCGGGTGGGATGGGCGCCTGCGGGTGCCGATGCGTGGGCTGACGACGAGCGACGGCAACCACCCGGCCACCCGATTGGTCCTGCTGACCCCGTTGTTCGGAACGATAGCGTTGTATGTAGCTGACGAGCTCGGAAAGGCGGTTGGGCAGATCATGGCCGCAGAGCAGGTTCGATCGTCCGGGACCGACGAAGTTGCCGATGACGGCCGCGGAGTCACCATCAGCGAGGCTTCCCGGGTGCTCGGCGTACCGATGCCGACATTGCGATCATGGGAGCTCCGGTACGGGATGCCCGGGATCAGTCACGTGCGGGGCCGGCACCGCCGCTATCTGCCGGCCGAGATCCACGCCCTCCGGTTGATGCGGGACGAGGTCGCCCGCGGCCGGCCGGCCGGCGACGCGGCCGCCACCGTCCGCGACGTACTCGGAATCGGCGGCCGGGCCGGCGAGCTGATCGCGCTGCTGCTCGCCGACTGCGAGCGTCTCGATCCGGCGGGCGTCCGATCGAGGCTCGACGAGGCGGCCGAGGCGCTGGGCCTGTGCGGATGCGTGGATGACGTGCTGCTGCCGTCGATGCGCCAGGTCGGCATCTGGTGGGAGGTGGGCCACTGCGACGTGGCCCAGGAACGAATGACGACCGAAGCGGTCCGGGCGTGGCTCGACCGGCGCAGCGCCTTCGCGCCGGCGCCCACTCACCGCCGGCCGATACTGCTGGCCTGCGGTCCACGAGACCTGCACACCGTCGGCCTCGAGTCGATGGCGATGGTATTGCGGTACGAGGGCTGGCCCTGCCGAGTCCTCGGGGCGCATACCTCTACGGTCACGGTGGTCACGGCCGCGAAAGCGACCGACGCTGCGGCCGTGGTGCTCGTCTCGCACCTGGCCACCGGTCGTCGTCAGGCGGTCGCGTCCATCGAAGCGCTGTACCAATCGGGCATCAAAGTCTTCTTTGCCGGGAACTCCTTCGCAGTCGCCCGAAACCGGGCACAGCTGCCGGGTGTCTACCTCGGGACCCGCATCGAGGATGCCCGAGCCGCAGTGCTGGCCGCCCTTACTGATCGCGTGTCCTCAGCCACCGGCTGACGCGTTCTCCTGCTGGGCCGACGGTGGTTCCAACCCGCCGGTCGCAGCTTCGCCACCGAAAAATCGGGTACCGATGACACGTGGACCGCTGTTCCATGCATCCACCGAGCCCCCTCGTTCGAGGTGGCTGGACATCGAACTGTAGTGCGGAGGAGTGAGATGGCAGGCAACAGAGGCGTTGCGTACATCGAGCCGGGCAAGGTCGAGGTACAGGAGATCCAGTACCCCAAACTGGAGCTGCTGGACGGACCCGGAGTCAATCCCGCGAACGTCGGCCGCAAGCTGAACCACGGGGTCATTCTCAAGGTCGTCACCAGCAACATCTGCGGCAGCGATCAGCACATGGTGCGTGGTCGCACTACCGCGCCGAAGAATCTGATCCTCGGGCACGAGATCCTCGGGGAGGTCGTCGAGGCCGGTCCAGATGTGGAGTTCATCAAGGTCGGTGACCTGTGTTCGGTGCCGTTCAACATCGCGTGTGGGCGCTGCCGGAACTGTAAAGAGGGAAAGACCGGCATCTGTCTCAACGTGAATCCGGCTCGCCCTGGTGCCGCTTACGGCTATGTCGACATGGGCGGTTGGGTCGGTGGTCAGGCCGAGTACGTGACCGTGCCCTACGCGGACTGGAACCTCCTGCGCTTTCCGGATCGCGACCAGGCGATGGAGAAGATCCTGGATCTGACCATGCTGTCCGACATCTTTCCGACGGGTTTTCACGGTGCCGTTACGGCTGGCGTCAAGCCTGGCTCGACGGTGTATGTCGCCGGCGCGGGGCCGGTCGGCCTGGCCGCGGCGGTCGGCGCGCAGCTGCTCGGCGCTTCTGTGGTGATCGTCGCCGACCTCAACGACGAGAGGTTGGCCCAGGCGCGTAGTTTCGGCTGCGAAACCGTCGATGTGTCCAAGGGTTCGCCGCAGGATCAGCTGGAGCAACTGCTGGGCGTCCCCGAAGTGGATGCCGCTGTCGACGCCGTCGGATTCGAGGCTCGCGGGCACGGCGATGGAGCGGCCAAGGAGGCTCCCGCCACCGTGCTGAACTCGCTGATGGAGGTGACGGCTGCGGGCGGCGCGATCGGGATCCCCGGGCTCTACGTCACGGGTGATCCGGGCGGCATCGACGAGGCGGCCAAGGTCGGCTCGCTCTCACTGAGTCTGGGCACCGGCTGGGCGAAGTCCATCTCGTTCACCACGGGGCAGTGCCCGGTGATGCGCTACAACCTCGGGCTCATGAAGGCGATCCTGGCCGACAAGGTACAGATTGCCAAAGCCGTGAACGCGACGGTGATCTCGCTGGCGGAAGCGCCGCAGGGCTACGCCGACTTCGACCAGGGTGCAGCTAAGAAGTACGTCATCGACCCGCATGGCCTGGTCGCCTGAGCGAAGGCGTGGTCCGGCTGCGCCGGCGCAGTTCGCCCGGCGCAGCCGCAACCATCGGTTTAAGCTCGACACCAGAGGATCTCCGGGAACTTCTGGTGACTAGGAGCTGACTATGCAGGTCAAAGATGTCCTGTCGCACAAGGGTGATGACGTCGCCACGATCGCCATGTCGGCCAGCGTGAGTGATGTGATAGCCGGACTGGCCGACCACGGGGTCGGCGCACTCGTCGTGAGCGACGACGGGAAGACGGTCAGCGGCATCGTCAGCGAGCGAGACGTAGTGCGGGCCCTCAACAAATTCGGCCCGGCGCTGCTGGATATGCGGGTCACCGACATCATGACAACGGCAGTCCGCACCTGCGTGCCCGCCGATGAGGTGCGTGACGTCGCCCGGACGATGACGGATCGTAGGTTCCGCCACATGCCGGTGACCGTTGACGGCCTGTTGTCCGGAATCGTCTCGATCGGCGACTTGGTCAAAGGCCGGGTCGACGAGCTCGAGGCCGAGCACGATCAGCTGGTGGAGTACATCTCGTCCGCCCGCTGATCCGTCGGCTACTCGTCCCGTTGTGGGGCCAACGCCTGGTCGGCGGCCCGGCGCGCCTCGTTGATCGTGTCGTCCAGATGGTCGAGCGCCGGACTGGTGGCCGGCGCGTCATCGCCCTCTGGTGCCCGGGCGTCCGACTCTGCCGCTGGGTCGGTATCGGTCTCGACGGCAGTGCCGGTCGGGTCTTCTCCCGTTGATTCTTTACCGGTCGGTTCGTCGACGTCGCCGGTCTTCTGGACGGTGTTGTCTGCGGTCACGATGGCTCTCCTTCGGCTCGATCAGGGCTGCTCTGTGTGCCCGTTCAATGCCCCGAATGCCGTTCAGGATGCACGAAGGTTGAGATTCCTGCGGGCGGGGTACACAGCGGGTGCTGGAACGCCAGGCTCATCTCTGCGCCAGCAGGCTCAGACAGATCCAGAGCCATTCCGGGTGGCTCTCGCCACGATGATCGAAGGGGGCGGGACATTTCACATCCCGGAGAGCTGCGCGCACCCCGGCGCGGCCAGGCTGATGTTCCCTCCTCGGCCTTTGTGGTGGGCGTTGATTCTGCGGGCCTGGCGACACTCGACTCCCGGATTGCCCAGGTCCGCGGGGACGCCGACGCCGCCATCGCGGTCGCGGTCCTGCTGGGTGGTCCCGCGCCGATACCGGGCGCGGGCGCCACCCTCCGTCGGTGGGAGCTGCTCGCTGGTCTCGCCGCCATCGACCTGACCGCTGCGCGGGTGGCGGAAGCCCACTTGGACGCGCTGGCCATCCTTGCGGAAGCCGGCCTCGACCCGGCACGTGACCTGGCCGAGATCGGTGTGGGTCCGGATTCGAGTTGGGGCGTGTTCGCCGCGGAGGGCCCAGGCGTGAAGGTGCGGGCTGAGCGCATCCAGATCCATGGCCAGGGACTCTGGCATCTGGTCGGGACCAAGCCATGGTGCTCATTGGCCGGGCGGTTGAGCCACGCGCTGATCACCGCGCACACCCCCGGCGGACATCGCCGGCTGTTCGCGGTCGCCCTGCGGACACCGGAGGTCGACGCGGCCGACGGCACCTGGTTCTCCAGCGGGCTCCGCGAGGTGGTGTCCGGTCCGATCGAGTTGCGCGGGGCGACAGCAGTACCCATCGGTGACGACGAGTGGTATTTGCAGCGGAACGGGTTTGCCTGGGGCGGAGCAGGTGTGGCGGCCTGCTGGTACGGCGGTGCCGTCGGACTGGCCCGGACGTTGCACGCGACGCTGTCCGCCAAAGAGCCGGACCAGGTTTCGCTCATGCATCTCGGTGCCGTGGATCTGCAGTTGACCGCGGCCGGCAGCGTTCTCGCGGCCGCAGCGCAGGCGATCGACCACCGGGAAGCCGGCGGTTCGGCCGGAGTTCTGATGGCCAACCGCGTTCGGGGGGTGGTTGCTGGGGCCGTCGAAGACGTGGTGAGGCGGTTGGGGCATGCGCTGGGCCCGGCTCCACTGGCTCAGAACGCGGATCACGCACGACGGGTAGCCGATCTACAGATCTACGTCCGCCAGCATCACGCCGAGCGGGACGATGCGGCGCTGGGCCGCGAGCTGTTGACCGGGGAAGCGCCGTGGTAGCCGCCATGTCGCCCAGCTTTGATCACCTCGAGGCCGGCACTCCGGAGGCGGATTGGGCCGTCAGCCCCGTCCTCCGTTCGGCCTCGAACTTCGACCTGGCGGGTGTCAACCGGCTGGTCGTCGTCGCCGCCCATCCCGATGACGAGACCCTCGGCGCCGGCGGGCTGCTGGCCACGGCCGCGCGACTCGGAATTCCAACAGTCGTGCTCGTCGCCACCCTGGGTGAACGCTCCCATCCCGCCTCGAGGACGCACACCCGATCGCAGCTGAAATCCATTCGCCGTGCGGAGGTGCACGCGGCCATTGGCCTACTTGCGCCGACCGCCACGGTCCAACTCCTCGGACTGCCCGACGGTGAGCTGGCGCGGCACGAAGGACAGTTGGCCGCTGCGATCTCGACATTCCTCGGCGAGTCCTCGGCGCTCTTGGTCGCCCCATGGGCAGCGGACGGTCACCCGGATCATGCGGCTGCCGGCCGCGCTGCGGCAGCTGCTGCCGGTTCGGTGCGGGCCACTCTGCTGGAGTACCCGATCTGGGCGTGGCACTGGGGAACACCAGACAGTTTCTCCGCCGCCCTGGTCAGCGTCGCGCTGGGTCCGGCCGAACTGGCGGCGAAACATGCTGCGCTGCAACAACATGGCAGTCAGACCCGACCGTTGTCCGATCAGCCGGGCGACGAGGCCATCGTCGGTCCTGACTTCGTCAGGCATTTCGAGCGCCCGTTCGAGGTCTTCGTCATCACTGTGCCGGGCGTCGAGGGTGAACCGAGCTCAATCCGAGATTCGAGCAGTCTGGGACAGGAATTCTTCGACGACTTCTATGGCGACCAGCCAGATCCCTGGGGTTTCGAGAACCGTTGGTACGAAAGGCGAAAGCGGGCCATCACCATGGCATCCCTGCCCCGCGAGAGGTTCCGGCGGGCTTTCGAACCGGGCTGCTCCATCGGTGTGCTGACGGCGGAGCTGGCGACGCGATGCGACGAGGTTCTGGCGACCGACATCTCGGAGCGTCCGCTCGGCGCCGCCCGCAGCAGACTGTCCGGATCGGACGGGGTGCGATTCGAGCAGCGACGCATTCCGGATGAGTGGCCGTCGGGAGCATTCGACCTGATCGTCCTGTCCGAGGTCGGGTATTACTGCGGCGCAAACGATCTCCGGACTCTCGCCTACCGCGCCGCCTCGTCGCTGACCGACGATGGGGTGTTGGTCGCCTGCCACTGGCGCCATCGGGTGGAGGAATATCCGCTGCGCGGCGACGAGGTCCATCGGGCGTTGCTGTCCGAACCTGGCCTGGCGGTGCTGGCCGAACACCTGGAAGAAGATTTCGTCCTGCATGTGCTCACCCGCCCACAGGCGGGTTCGGTCGCCAGAGCGACAGGACTGGTGTCGTGACCGGATACGCATCCCGTTCCTGGGACCGGATGGTCGTGCCTGAGCGACGCACCTCTCGACCGCGCCTGGCTGTGGTCATTCCCGCCCGCAACGAAGAACGCCGGTTGCCGCGGGCCCTGCAGGCGGTCGCCTCAGCCGAACGTGCCCTCCATGCGGTCGCCTCACGGGGGGCAGCGGTGGCCAGCCGGGTCATCGTCGTGCTCGATCGGTGCACGGACGGTAGCGCAGGCGTCCTGCGAGATTGGCCGGGCGTCGAGGTGGTCCACTCGGATCACGGCCGGGTCGGCGCGGCCAGGGCATTGGGTGCCCGCAGCGCGTTGCGGGCCGGCGACGATGGCCCGACTCCCAGTTGGGTGGCCTGCACCGATGCCGACTCGGCGGTCCCGGTGGACTGGTTGATCACTCATCTGGCCCACGCCATGACCGGCACCGACCTGTTGTTGGGGATGGTCCAGCCCGATCCGGCGGAGCTGGAGTCGGACCTGCTGCGTCGCTGGAACCGGGCTCACCACCTGGCTGACGGGCACTCGCATGTGCACGGCGCCAATCTCGGGATCAACGCCGACATGTATCTCCGTGCTGGTGGTTTCGCCGATGTCGCCGCCCATGAGGATGTGCTGCTGGTCAACCGGGTCCGGAGCCTCGGCGGGCGGGTGGTGAGCACGGCCAAGAGCCCGGTGCTGACCAGTGCCCGCACGTCCGGTCGCGCTCCGGCCGGCATGGCCGGCTACCTAGCGGATCTGGCCCAACGCAGCGAATCTGCAGACGTCGAGTCCGTCGCGTCCTGAGCGGCCCATCAGTCAGCCCAGGTGGATCTCCGTCTTGGAATTCGCCTCGTAGTTGATGTTGGTCAGGTCCGAGCGGAGGTAGTCGTCGTCCAGCAGCTTCAACAGCGCCCATCGATGCTGGGCCTGGGGCTGGAACACCAGCGCGGGACTGTCCCCGCTGGAGTCGATCGGCACGTCGATGTGAGGATTGCGGGCCAGGAACTCCAGGACGCTCGGCATGTCCAGCGCTTGCGGATAGCCAGGCTGGTCCATCTTCTGCTGGATGCTCAGGAGCTTGCGCATCATGTTGATGTCGGATTCGCAGGCCGTCTGCAGCTCGTCGCCTCCGACGATCTGCAACTTACCGAGCGTCGCTGAGTAGGTGACCGCGGCCTGGACCCGCAGATCGGGCAGCGGACCGAACAGTGCCTCGTAGGCGCTGTTGCTCTTCATCACGGCCATGCCGTCGAAGGCGAACAGCCGCAGGCTCCGGTCGATCACCAAGGGTTGTGCGTCGAGCGAGGCGAACTGCTCGCCGTTCCAGAAGGCCATGATGCGCTTGCTGTGTTCGAGAGCCTTCTCCGGTGAGAACCCCTGATAGACCCGGGCGATGTCGCGCCCGCGCCGGTCGGCGACCCGGAGCGCCAGCAAGCTGCGCCGACCGAACTCGGTGCCACGTTCGTACTGCCGATGCGTCGTCGTCAGGACGACCGGCTCGAGGCCGGTCAGCGGCCCATCCGGGATGGGCGTGTAGACCCACTGGGCGGGACCGGGTGTGTACCCGGGATGGACAGCTCGGAGCTCAGCGTCTGCGGCTGCTGTCGCGGTCTGGGTGACCTGCTCCAGCAGCTGTGCGGCAAGCTCCAGGCTGATCGGGACGTCGTAGGCCGTCGGCATGTCCGACCGGTGGTCACTGATGAGCAGCAGGCTGACGGTCAGCACGGCCGGGTCGCTCAGGGACAGCAGGCCGGCCCTGATCGTCGACACCTCGGTCGTGGTGTTGCCGGGGGCCGCATCGTCGATCGTCGGGCCGCCGATATTCGTGTCGGTGGTCGTTCGGTCTGCTGGCGCATCAGTGGTTCTCGTCGCGGATTCGGCAGACGGTGTCTCGGGCATCAGGGCTGCTCCGCTCTCTCGGGTGGGGTGGGTTCACGGCCGGACCGGCGTTGTTGCACGTAGATGTAGCCGCCGAGCGGCACCAGCGCGATGGCCTCGTCCGGGGCCAGATGCCATGTCCTGCTGATGACCAACAGGAATCCGCGATCGGCCCGGCCCAGTTCGAAGACCCGGTAGCCGAGGACCGCCAGCAGCGGGTTGGAGAAGTACATGTCGCCCTGCAGATAGAGCAGGGAGATCATCACCAGGTAGATCAGCAGACCCCATCTGGCTGCGGGCGGAGCGGTGGCGGTGACGAAGAACGGCACGACGTAGGACGCGAAGAACTTGAGCGCTTCGCCCTCCCTTGGCTTGGCCGTGTAGACCTTCTCGATGGTCGCGTTCCGACCGGGAATCGCCACCACCAGAAACAACACGGTTCCAGTGACTCCCAGCACGGCGAGCGCGAGGAATGCCCATCGCAGCCAGGGGAGGCCGAACGAGTTGATGACAGCCAGCAGCAACAGGAGCGGTGCGTAGGCAGACGCCAGCATCATCACCCGGACGGGCAACGAGGGTCGAAACGCCGATGTGCGCATGGAGCCACGCTAGCCAAGACCACCGACAGTGGCCGCCGGGCCGGAATGGGCCGAGGTGAATTTCTGTGATCTGGACCATAGCTGGACGCCCAAGATCAAAATTCTCTGCCAACTGGGAAAACGCGGAAAATGGCAGCAGACGTGCCCGTCGTTATCGTGCCGTGATAACGCAATGTCGTCGGGAAAGATTCAGAATGACCTCGTATATTCGTCATGGGCAACCGAAAACCGGTCGCCGTCAAGAACCTTCGAGAGCCACGCGCCGAGCGCTGCCCAGTCCGGATCTCGAAGCCCTACACCTGGAAAGGCTTGGGCAGCGGCGGGGGACCCACTTTCCACGGAAAGTCCGATTCTGCACGATTCGGCACTTCCTCGGGGTCAAGCCGACTCACCTCGGCCGGGCGACACCCCAATGTCCGTTTAGTCGATATTGCTACTCAACTGATCTCTGTTGAGCCGATCATCGCGCAACGGCGACGCCCGCACCCGACAGCTCACCTCGCAGGCGCAGCAAGGGGACAGATATCCACATGAGCACTCGCTACCTCGGTCGGCACCGCCGACCCTCCACCACCCGCACCATCGCGTTTCGCACTGTCGCCGCCGGCGTCGTGATCGGCGCGCCGATCCTGGGCCTGGTCACTCCGGCATCCGCCGCCCCGAACTCCACCTGGGATGCCGTCGCCCAGTGCGAGAGCGGTGGCGATTGGTCGATCAATACCGGCAACGGCTACTACGGCGGCCTGCAGTTCGATCAATCCACCTGGGACGCCTACGGAGGGCAGGGCTATGCGGCCCGCGCCGATGAGGCTTCCAAGAGCGCCCAGATTGCCGTTGCCGAACGCACTCTGGCCGCCCAGGGTTGGGGCTCGTGGCCGGTCTGCTCGGTCCAGGCCGGAGCCACGGGTCAGGGCGTGAATCTGCGGAGCGGTTCGTCGGACGACTCCGGCGCCGCCAGCAGCTCGGACCAGACCTCGAGCAACTCGGACGATAGTTCCAGCAGCTCGGATCAGAGCAGCGCCGACTCGTCGAATTCGAATTCCGACAGCTCGGGCCCGTTGCGCGATTCGAATGCATCGTCCGACGACCAGGCGGCGTCATCTGGTTCGGACCAGCAGAGCTCGGACCAGCAGAGGTCCGACAGCAACCAGCAACGGTCCGATTCTGGTTCGAGCCAGTCCCATTCCGGAAGCGCCGCCGACGGCAACTACACGGTGAAGTCGGGTGACACGCTGTTCAGGATCGCCAGCAAGAATCACGTCTCGGGTGGGTGGGAAGCGCTGGCCAAGAACAACTCCGACGTCATACCGAACCCGAACATGATCTACCCCGGGCAGGTCATCCGACTCGGCTGATCTGACCGGCCTGACCGGCCTGACCGAGGCACAGTCCTCGGTCAGGCCGCGCTCAGAGCTTTGGCGGCCAGCGGTTGTACCAGTACCGATACTTGCGGCCATGGCTCGGTGCGGCCGGGCGGGGTGAGGCAAGCCAGCTGGTAGGTAGTGACACACTCCTCCCTCCACTGTGTCACGCAGAGGGTCCGCACTGAGCCCGTCGATACAGAGTCAGCCTTCGCCCGTCGTCCACAGCCGGTACCATTGCTCAATGTCCCCCGAGCCGGACGCGGACGGCGTAAGTCTGGCGGAGCTCGTCGCGACATTGTCTTATGCCGCTGATCTCGGACTGGGCCAGCCGATGGCGCACTGCATGAGACAGACTGTGATCGCGCTGCGGCTCGCGGATTTGGTCGGATGTAGCGATGAAGAACGTCGGGCGACGTACTACCTGGGTTTGTTAATGAACTCGTGGTGCCATGCGGATGCCTCGGAGCAGGCCAGCTGGTTCGGGGACGACATCTCGTTCAAGGGCGATGGTTACGAGACCCTGGGTATGAACACGGCTCAGACCGTGGCGTTTCTGCTCCGCCGGGTGGGATCTCACGGGAGTGGCGTTCAACGAATCAGACGCTTGGCCGCGTTTCCGCTGACCGGCCAGCGGCTGATGGGCGAGTTCATGCGGACCCACTGCGAGCTGGGTGCGGAGTTTGCGGTGCGAATCGGTTTACGCGAGCCGATCGCGGCTGCCGTCCACCAGGCCTACGAACAATGGGACGGGAAGGGTGAGCCCGGTCATCTGCGTGGCCAGGCGATATCCCTCCCCGCCAGGCTGGTCCAGTTCTCGGGTCCAGTCGAGATATTCAGTCGTCGCTACGGGATCGAGGCGGCCCGGGCGATGAGTCTTCGACATCGGGGGACGTATTTCGACCCGAGGATTGTGGACCTGTTCCGGGAACGTGGCCAACAGCTGCTGGACGGCTTGGACCAAGCATCAGAGTGGGACGCCGCGCTCGCCCTCGACCCGGCCCTGTCGAAGCGTGTCAACGGCGCCGAACTTGATGCGGTTCTGCTGGCGATGGCCGACCTCGTCGACCAGAAGTCCCCACAGTTTGCCGGGCACTCTCGAGGAGTGGCCATCCTGGCCGCCGAGGCGGCCCGGATGTCGGATCTACCAAGCGACGAGGTGACCTGCATCCGACGCGCCGGTTTGATCCATGACCTGGGCCGGCTCGGGGTGTCGAACGCGATCTGGGACAGACCAGGCCCCTTGACGAACGCGGAATTCGAACGGGTTCGCATGCACCCCTATTTGACCGACCGCATGCTCGCCCGGGTAACCGGTTTGCGTCGCAGCCGCGACATCGCCGCTCGGCACCACGAGCGGCTGGACGGATCGGGGTATCCGATCGGGCTGACGGCTGCCTCCCTCGGCACCGCCGACCGGCTTCTCGCTGCCGCCGATGTCTATCACACCAAGACCGAGAGCCGGCCCCACCGAGACCCCTTGACCGCCGCGCAGGCCGGCGATCACCTGCGGCAGGAAGTACGAGCGGGTCGGCTCGACGGCACCGCGGTTGACGCGATACTGACTGCCGCCGGTCATCGTGCCCCGTCCCGGCACCCGGGGCCCGCCGGCCTGACCCCGCGTGAGGTTGAGGTGCTGGGGCTGGTGGCGCGCGGGTTGACCAACCGGCAGATTGCCAGCCGGCTGCAAGTCACGCCGAAGACCGCCTCCAACCACGTTGAACACGTCTACCTCAAGATCGCGGTGAACACGCGGGCAGCCGCCACCCTGTGGGCGACCCAGCACGGGTTGGTCGGGTCATTTGAGGTCGCCCAGCCGTAACGGCCGTCGAACCAAGATGAGGTGAACGCCTCATGACAGTGATGCGGATGCCCACCTAGCGTATGCAGAACCGCACCGCTGAAAGGACACCCGATGACCACCAGAATCAGCGCCGAGCACCGGATTGGGTTCTACCGCCGGCAGATCCTCCCCCGAATGATCAACGTCATGTGCGCCGACAAGAACGCCGAACCGCTTCGCCGCCGCGTCTGCGCCAACCTGGTCGGAGACGTCCTGGAGATCGGCTTTGGATCCGGACTGAACGTGCCCTTCTACCCAGCGACGGTCCGCCAGGTCACGGCAGTCGACCCCTCCGAGGTGGCCTGGAAACTCGCCGAAACTCGGCTCAAGTCCTCCACAATCCCGGTCCGATGGTCCGGCCTGGATGGCCAGTCACTACCCATTCCCGACCACAGCTGCGACTCGGCACTGTCCACCTGGACCCTTTGCACCATCCCCGACGCGACCGCCGCCCTGAACGAGGTGCGCAGAGTCCTCAAGCCCGGCGGCACACTCCACTTCGTCGAACACGGCTTGGCTCCAGACGAGTCGGTGCAACGGCAGCAACGCCGGCTCGACCCACTGGAAAGACGCCTCTTCGGTGGTTGCCGACTCACCCTCCCCATCGCCCAAACAATCACCACGGCCGGGTTCACCCTCACCGACCTCGACACCTTCTACCAACATGGAGCTCCCCGGTTCGGGGGCGCGTACTCGCTGGGAGTCGCCGTCTCACGGTAACCTCGCAGGCTGGCTTCCGATGCCCTGGCACATCATCGCCTCGCGACTCAAACGGTGGCTCACCGGCACCCCGCACTACGCGGTGTCCCAGGACCCAAGTGGACACCCAACCGACTCCCCGGTCGATTGGATGCCTCCGCCCTGTCCTTGGCTTTCGATACGGCGACCGTGGCACAGCCGGTCGCCCAATATGCACAGAGCCGTCGGTCGCCAGAACGCGGAGCACCGTTCAGGAGCAACCGTCGATCATCGATTCAAAGCGTCTATCAGTTCCCGGTCTGTGTGCCATCATCCGCGAGCAGGCCGAGACCGGGTCGGCGGCATGCCACCATAGGAGGCGTGACTGCGCCGCTTGCTTCCCGGGCTTCCAGGGCCCTGGTGGATCGTTGCCCCGGTCTACTCCGGCCGCACCGGGCGGCGGACGGCGCGTTGATCCGGCTCCGTCTGCCCGGGGGCCGGATCACCGCCGCTGCGCTCGCGAGCGTGTCGGCCGCCGCCGTCGAGTTCGGCGATGGGCAGGTGCAGCTGACATCGAGGGGCAACCTGCAGCTCCGAGGGGTCCAGGTCGATGACGCCGGTGACGTCGCGGACGAGTTGGTCGGCCGGATATCCGCGGCCGGATTGCTGCCGAGTGCCACCCACGAGTTGGTGCGCAACATCGTCTGCTCCCCGCTGACCGGCCGCATCGGTGGTCAAGCCGACCTGCGACCGGTGCTCGCCGAACTCGACCAGCTCATCTGTCAGACCCCGGAGCTGGCCGCGCTGCCGGGTCGCTTTCTGTTCGGTCTGGACGACGGCAGCGGCGATATCGCATCGCTGGACACAGATCTCGGGTTGCAGGCGGTGTCGGCGGATCAAGTGAGTAGTCACCGCAGCCGGGCACTTCGGCCCCGTGGTCGGCCTGGACGTGGCGGCTCGACAGCTGATCACCCTGGCCACACGCTTCTTGCAAGTCAGGGCAGCAGGCGGCGGCGCGGCCTGGCACGTCAGGGACCTTGCCGACCAGGGGGCCGGTCTGCTCGATGAAGGCGGAATGCGGCCGGAGGCGTCAACCAGAACAAGCGGGCCGCATCCCTACGGAGTCTTCCGGCAGCGTGACGGCCGGACTCTGCTCTCCTTGGTCGTACCGCTGGCGTTGCTGGATGCAAGTCAGGTGGCCGCTGTGGTGGCCGCAGCCCAGGACGAGCTGATCGTCACTCCCTGGCGTGGTTTGCTGATTCCCGATCTCCCGCGCGACCATGGCCGGAGGGCGGAATCGCTACTCGGCGTGCGCCTTTCGCTTGACGCGGCCTCCGGCTGGTCGCAGCTCTCGGCTTGCACCGGGGCGCCGGGCTGCGTCAACGGCCACGCTCCCACTCGGCCGGTTGCCGCCGAGATCGCCCGAGCCATCCGCGGCACCACGGGTCTGCCGGTGCACGTGGTGGCCTGCGAAAGGCGCTGCGGGGCGCCGGCAGCGGAGCACATCGAGGTGCTGCTCGGCCCGTCGACCTGGCAAGTCGAGCTGCGGTCGCGGCACAGCGACCAGCACATTGTCATGGCGGCGGGATCGAACACCGCGGTGGTCTCATTGGCAAGCACTGTCGCTCAGGCAAGGATTGGTTCGTGACGAAAGCTCCCATGGTTGGACTCGCCGGCGCCGAGTTGGGACCGCCGCCGCGCCGCTACGACTACGTCACCGACGGCGCCGAGATCTACCGCCGATCGTTTGCCACCATCCGGGCCGAGACCGACCTGTCCGGTGTCCCGGAGTCGGCGGAAAAGTTGGCCGTCCGGATGGTTCACGCCACCGGCCAGACCGATCTGACCACGGACCTCCGAATACACGTCGACCTGGTGCCGGCTGCGCGTGCGGCTCTGGAAGCCGGCGCCCCTGTCCTCACTGACGCCAACATGGTCGCGTCCGGAGTGACGAGAGCCCGCCTGCCCGCCGGAAATGATGTGATCTGCCTGCTGCGTGATCCCCGGGTCGGGGAGTTGGCCAGGCGGTGGAACACCACCAGATCGGCTGCCGCAGTGTCCCTGTGGGGTGACGAGCTGGACGGGGCCGTGGTGGCTATCGGCAATGCGCCCACCGCGTTGTTCCATCTGCTGGAGCTGATAACTTCCGGTGGCCCACGCCCCGCGGCAATCGTTGGTGTCCCGGTCGGATTTATCGGCGCCATGGAATCGAAAGAGGCGCTCTTGCAACACGAAACGGGTATTCCCTACCTGGTGGTGCGCGGCCGCCGGGGTGGCTCTGCCTTGGCCGCCGCGGCCGTCAACGCCATCGCCATGGAGCGTGAGGGATGACCGGCTTGCTCTTCGGTGTCGGGCTCGGGCCCGGCGACCCGGAATTGATCACCCTGAAGGCCGCCCGATTGATCCGGACCGCCGACGTCGTGGCCTATCACTCCGGCCCGCGCGGGCGATCCATCGCACGGTCCATCGCGGCAAACCTGCTGCCGGACAACGTGGTCGAGGAGGCGCTCGTCTACCCGGTGACGACCGAGCGGTCGGCCCACCCGGGCGGGTACCAGGGCGCGATGACCGATTTCTACGACGAATCGGCGGAGCGACTGGCCGTCCACTTGCGGGCCGGCCTGACTGTAGTGGTGCTGTGCGAAGGTGATCCGCTGTTCTACGGCTCGTACATGTATCTGCACGATCGGTTGGCGCCGTTCTTCCGCACCGAAGTGGTTCCCGGCGTGACATCGGTGTCAGCCGCTGCGGCGGCCGCTGGACAACCCCTGGTCCGCCACGAGGATGTGCTCACCATCCTGCCCGGGACGTTGCCGGGACCGGAGTTGGCCAGACGCCTCGCTGATACCCAGGCCGCTGCGATCTTGAAGCTGGGCCGCACATTTCCGGCAGTCCGTGCCGCGCTCGTCGAAGCCGGCCGACTGGACGACGCCTGGTACGTGGAACGCGCATCCACCCCCGAACAGACGATGGTCCCGGTGGCTGACGTCGATCCGGTTGCGGTGCCGTACTTCTCGATCATCCTGGTGCCAGGGGCGGATCGCCGGGTCGGCCGGATGTCGACCGACGGGGGTCGACCGGCGTACACGAGCAGCCGGACCGGGGGTGAGGTACTGGTTGTCGGTCTCGGCCCCGGTCCGGATAGATGGATCACTCCGGAAGTGTCCGCGGCGCTCGACACCGTCGGCCATATCGTGGGCTACGGGCCATATGTCGAGCGAATCCCGCAGCGGGCCGGGTTACAGCGGCACTCGTCGGGCAATACCGTCGAGGTGGACCGGGCCAGGTTCGCCCTCGATCTGGCTCTGGCGGGGGAGCGGGTGGCCGTTGTCTCCGGCGGGGACGCGGGCGTGTTCGGCATGGCGTCGGCGGTCTTCGAGGCCGCGCAGGACGACGTCTACGACTCCGTGAGAATAACCGTCCTGCCGGGAATCACCGCGGCTCAGGCCGTGGCGGCGGCGGCGGGAGCACCACTGGGTGCCGACTACGCGGTGGTGTCGCTGTCGGATCGCTTGAAGCCGTGGGAGGTGATTGCGGATCGACTGCGCAAGGTGTCCGAGTCGGACCTGGTGCTGGCCATCTACAACCCCGCATCACGGACCAGGGGCACCCAGGTGGCACTGGCGAAAGACGTCCTCCTGGAGCATCGTTCGCCTGACACGCCGGTCGTCATCGGTAGATCCGTTGGCCGCGTCGGCGAATCGGTGCGGACCACGACCCTCGGCGCGTTGGACCCGGGCGAGATCGACATGCAGTGCCTGCTGATCGTCGGCGCCACCGGCACTCTCGCCACCGGTGGACGGGTGTGGACCCGCAGGTTCGTGCCGGCTGTTGAACCTGCCGGATGACGTTGATCATCAGGCCGGCTCAACCGGGGGAGGGAGAGATCGTTGCCGACATTCACCTCTCGGCGATCGCGGCCGAGTTGCCATATCTGCGCCGGATACACACCGATGCCGAAACCAGGAGTTGGTTCAGCAACTCGGTGCTGCCGAACTCTGATGTACTGGTGGCCGTCGAAGATGGCCGGATCCAGGGTTTTGCCGCCGTGAGCGATGGCCAGTTGGATCACCTGTACGTCCGTCCCGACCAATTGCGCCGCGGAATCGGTGCCGCCTTGCTCGCGGCGGCGAAAGATATTGCTCCGCATGGCCTCCGACTGTTCGTGTTCCAGCGGAACGAGGCCGCCCGGGCGTTCTACCGTCGGCACGACTTCCGGGCCGTCGCCTTCGGGTCGGGCGCCGCGAACGAGGAGCAGGAACCCGACCTGACGATGCGCTGGCCCGCAACGGACCCGACCGCGGACGAAACCAGCTAGTCCGCTCCGGGACCGCTGTGCTCACCTTGTTCGAGAGGTGTGACTTGCAGACGCTCGATCCGGCGTCCGGACACCGCCACTACGGAGAACCGATGTCCTGCTTCTTCGATGGCGTCACCGACCTCGGGCATTCGGCCGAGTCTGCCGACCAACCAACCGCCCATCGTCTCGAAGCTCTCCGCCGAGAGCTTGATTCCGGTCCGGTCGCTGAATTCGGGGATGCGTGACAATCCGTCGACCACAGTGGATCCTTCGCCGCCGGCCGATCCGACGGGCTTGAGATCGTGTTCGTCGTAGATGTCGCCCACGAGTTCCTCGACGATGTCCTCGAGGGTGATGATGCCGGCCAACCCGCCGTACTCGTCGATCACCAGAGCGAGTTGGGTGGCGGTGGACTGCATCTCGGTCAACGTGGGCAGCAGGGGTTTGGATCCGGGGAAGGCTATGACCGGCCGGACGATGCCTCGGATCGGCATCGACTGATCGTGTGACGGGTCCAGCAGGTCGCGGGAATGCACGAATCCGATGACCTGGTCCGGCGAGCCGTCGGTCACCGGGTAGCGGCTGTGGCTGTGATCCCATGCCAGGACCTGCGCCCGGGACACCGAAATCGAGGCGTCCAGGAAGTCGACGTCCGTCCTCGGCAGCATGGCACTGCGCACACTGCGGCCACCCGCGGCAAAGACGTCCCGCACGATTCGCCGCTCCTCGTCCCCCAGAGCTTCGTGCGACTCCACCAGAGCCCGCAGTTCCTCACTGCTGATCTGATCGCCGAATACCATCGGATCGGCCCGCAGGAGGCGCAGCAGTCCGTTCGTCAGTTTGGACAGCAGCCAGATCAACGGTCTGAAGAGTACGGACAGGCGATCGAGCAGCGGGCCCAGCAGGGTCGCCACGGGCTGCGCCCGCTGCATCGCGTATCGGCGCGGGGTCAACTCGCTGACCACCAGGGCGACCACAGTCACGACCAGGGTGATCACGATGACCGCGATGCTCTCCGCTCCCGTGTGCGAACCGATGCCCCAGGAGACCAGGCGCTCGGCGAGCGGGTCGGCGAGGGTCGCGGTCGCGTAGGCGGCGGCGAAGAACCCGGCCACGATGGATCCGATCTGGACGGCAGCCAGATACCGGGACGGGTCGGCCGCGAGCGCGGCGATGCGACGGCCACGCTTTCCTTCGTTGCCGATGGCCAGCAATTGGCCGGCGCGTAACGACACCAGCGCCAACTCGGTCGCCGTGAACAGGCCGCCGACGACCAGCAGCAGCAGCACGATCAGAACATCCAGCCAGGGACCCACGGGACAACCTCCATGCGCGTCGACGCCAGCGGCGGCGATCTGGGCGTCATTGTCCCGTATCGGGCCAGACGGCTGGTTCGACCACCCGCGTCTGCTGGCTGCTCGAGGCATCCGTGAGGGTCGCGCCGGTCACAAAAACTTGAGTCCCGTCCCTAAAATCGTTAGCATTGGTAATCGTGCCTGGCCCGTGACCTCCGCCTCGCGTGGCTCGACGATGAGTCGGCCGGGCTGATCGGCCAAATTCGGGACGACGCGACCTTCCCGCTGATGATCTGGTCGCCGGTGAGCCAGGATGCGCCAGGACCCAATCGGCTTCTGCCCGGCTCTTCGCCAGTGCCACTTGATCTTCCGCAGCACATCGCCAGACCCGGACTTCGGGCCGGACAACGCCGGCCGCACATCATCGAAAGCGTGAAAGTCATGACCAGCACCGCATCACTCTCAACTCGGCCGACGGTCGACCTCGACAAGAAGGCCGTGCCGGGCGCAACGGGCGAGCATGCGCACTCGGCCGGTCATATCGACGAGGTCGGGACTATGACCCACAAGCAGATTCTGCAGTCCCTGTCCGGGCTGCTGATCGGCATGTTTGTGGCGATGTTGTCCTCGACGGTTGTCACCAACGCACTGCCGACGATCATCAACCAGCTGCACGGCACGGAAGCCGGCTATACCTGGGTGGTGGTGGCCACTCTGCTGGCGCTGACCGCGACGACCCCTATCTGGGGCAAACTCTCCGACCTGATGAGCCCGAAGTTGCTGGTGCAACTGTCGTTGGTCATCTACGTGGCCGGCTCGGCCTTGGCCGGTCTGTCGCAGGGCGTTGGGATGTTGATCTTCGCCCGGTCAATCCAGGGCATCGGCGCCGGCGGCCTGCTGGCCTTGGTCCAGGTGATCATGGCCCGGATGATCTCGCCCCGGGAGCGCGGTCGCTACAGCGGTTACCTGGGCGCGGTTTTCGCTCTCGCCACCGTCCTCGGACCGCTGGTCGGCGGTGTCATCGTCGACACCTCGTGGCTCGGCTGGCGCTGGTGCTTCTATGTCGGCGTACCGTTCGCGGCGCTGGCCATCGTGGTGCTGCAGAAGACCCTGAAGCTGCCGACGATCAAGCGCAAGGCGAAGATCGACTACCTTGGCGCCACCCTGATCGTGGCCGGCGTCAGCCTGGTGCTCATCTGGGTCTCCCTGGCGGGCAACAACTTCGACTGGTTCTCCTGGCCCTCGGCGCTGATGGTCGTCGGTGGCTTGCTGTGCCTCGGCGTGGCCATCTGGGTCGAGAGTCGGGTTGCCGAGCCGATCATCCCGCTGAAGATCTTCCGCAATCGGACCGTCGCACTCGCCTCGATCGCCAGCCTGTTGGTCGGCGCCACCCTCTACGGCATCACCGTCTTCCTGAGTCAGTACTTCCAGGTCGCCCGCGGTGCCACCCCCACGATGTCCGGGCTGGCCACCATTCCGCTGGTGCTCGGCATGTTCCTGTCGTCACTGATCATCGGCCGCATCATCACCAGTACGGGGCACTGGAAGCGTTACCTCGCCGCCGGTGGGGTGCTGCTGACCTTGGGACTCGCAGTCCTGGCCACGATGACATCAACCAGCCCGTACTGGATCCTGGCCATCGGGATGGTGCTGGCCGGCACCGGCATGGGTGCCACGATGCAGAATCTGGTGCTCGCGGTCCAGAACAGCGTGTCTATCCGAGACATCGGCAGTTCGTCGGCCACCGTCTCGTTCGTCCGTTCCCTCGGTGGCGCCATCGGCGTCAGTGTCCTGGGCGCCGTGCTCGCGTCCAAGGTCACCTCCAATGTGGCCTCCGGCCTGGCCGAGATGGGTGTGCCGGCATCTGCTCTCGGTGCCTCGTCGAGCACGCCGAACACGGCCGCCCTTCCCGCTCCGATCGCCGAGTTGGTGCAGACCTCCTACGGGATCGGCACCGCGTGGGCGTTCGGGATCAGCGCGGTCGCTGCGGCGCTCGGTGCGATCGTGATCTTCATGATCAAGGAGACCCCGCTGCGGGCCAGCAACACCACGACCGAGGACCTCGACCTGGTTCTCGACGCCGAGGTGGTCGATCAGGAGGTCGCCGAGCAGATCGAGGCCGACATCGCTGCGGACATGGAGTTCGCCGACAGCTCGCGCCGCTGATCGCACCCGGAGTTCTGCCGTACGGCACGTTTTCTCTGTTGGGTGTTGACCCGACGTCCGCCGCCTGGTTATATAACCGTATGGTTTGCAAACCCAATGGTTTGACATGACGGTCGTCGACACAGCTCCGACGGACCGGTTGAGCGTCACGTTCGCGGCGCTCGCCGATCCAACTCGGCGGGCGATCCTGGCCCGGCTGTCCCACGGCGAGGCCACTGTCAAGCAACTGTCGGAACCGTTCGAGATGAGCGGTCCGGCGGTTTCCAAGCACCTCCGTGTCCTGGAGCGGGCCGGCCTGATCGTCAGAGGCCGGGATGCTCAACGGCGACCCTCGAAACTTGAAGCAGCGCCACTGAAACTGGTGACCGAGTGGGCCGAGGGCTACCGCCAGTTCTGGGATGCGAGCTACCAACGACTCGACGAATATCTCGTCACCCTCGATCAGAAGGAGCAAGTTGATGGGAACACTGCCTAGCGTCAACAAGTCGGTCTGGACCACTCCGTCCGACCGCGAGATCGTCAACACCAGAACGTTTGCGGCCCCGCGGCGATTGGTCTTCGCCGCCTTCACCGACCCGGCGCACGTGCCCAACTGGCTGCTCGGGCCGGACGGGTGGAGCATGCCGATCTGCGAGATCGACCTGCGGGTGGGCGGTTCTTGGCGCTATGTCTGGCGGAACGATTCCGACGGCCGGGAGTTCGGAATGCACGGTGTGTACCGCGAGATCGTCTCCCCGGCGAAGATTGTCAACACCGAGGTGTTCGAGGAATCCGAGGCGGTAAATACCCTGGAGCTGACCGAGGTGGACGGTGGAACGCTGATGGTCCACACCATGGTGATGCCGTCGAAGGAGGCGCGGGATGCCGCGCTGGCCACCGGGATGACCGGCGGCGCGGACACCAGCTACGACCGACTGGACGGCTATCTGGCCGGCCAGTAGGTCGTTCAGTTCGGTGTGCGCGGCCGGTCGGCGTACAGATGGGAATCGACAAAGTTGTTGCCGGTCAACGTCTTTCCGACGATGATGACTGCGGCCTGGCGCAGCCCGACGGCCTCGACCTGACCGGCGATGTCGTGGAGCGTGCCACGCAGGACGACTTCGTCAGCAGCGGATGCGTTGGCCACCACAGCGACCGCGGCCCCAGGGCCATACTCCGGGAGCAAATCGGCCACCACCTCGCGGATCCGGGTGATGGCCAGGTGCAGCACCAGGGTGGCCCGGCTTTTCGCCAGCAGTGGGAGGGCCTCGGTCTCCGGCATTTTCGTCGACCTGGCCTGAGCCCTGGTCAGGATCACCGTCTGAGTCAACTCGGGAGCGGTGAGCTCGCGGCCGAGAATCGCTGCGGCAGCCGCGTAGGCGGGCACCCCTGGGGTGACATCCCAGGGGACGCCCGCACTATCGAGCCGCCGGGTCTGCTCGGCCAGCGCCGAATAGATCGACGGATCTCCGGAGCAGAGTCGAGCCACATCCAGGCCGCGGACGTGGGCGTCCACCAGGTGGCCGGTGATCTCGTCCAGGTTCAGGTGTTGGGTGTCGATCAGGTCGGCACCGGCCGGGCAGTGGCCGAGAACCTCTGCGGTGATGTAGGTCCCCGCGTACAGGCAAACCGTCGACGAATTCAGCAGAGCTACCGCCCGCAACGTCAGCAGGTCGGCTGCGCCCGGCCCGGCGCCGATGAAATGGATCGTCAACTCATCTCCCTCTTGGTGATCGCCCATTGGGTGACTGTCCGGGCCGGCGTCCAGCCGGTGAACGTGCCGATCGGTGCGGCTTGCTCGTTGCTCATCCGGACCAGTTCGCCGCCCAGTGACTTGTAGCGGTCGAACAAGATTGCCTCGGTCTCCAGGGTGACGGCGTGAACCACCAGTCGGCCGGTGGGAGCCAATGCAGCCCAGCATCTTTCGATGACATCGGGGACGGTGGCACCGCCGCCCACGAAGATCGCGTCCGGAACAGGAAGGCCGGCGAAGGCTTCCGGCGCCGGGCCGGTGACGACCCGAAGTCCCGGCACTCCCAGGGCATCGGCGTTGCGGCCGATGCGCGCGGCCCGCTCCGGGTCCCGTTCCACAGCGATGGCGCGGCAACGCGGATCGGTGCGCATCCATTCGATGGCGACCGACCCGGCGCCCGCTCCGACATCCCACAGCAGTTGCCCGGGAAGTGCACCGAGTCGGGCCAGGGCGGAGGCACGAAGGTCGCGTTTGGTCAGCTGGCCGTCGTGCTCGAAGGCGCTGTCGGGGAGCCCGGCAACGGTGGGCAGCGGCGCGGTGCCCGGGTCGGCCGAGACTTCGAGGCAGACCAGGTTCAACCGGGACAGTTCACGCACCGGCCAGTCCGCCGCCGCGCCGTCGACACGCGATTCGTCCGGCGTTCCAAGGTCGCCGAGCACCGTCATCGCGGTGCGGCCGTAGCCGGCGCCGGTGAGTAGATCCGCAACCTCTGCCGGCGTGTGTTGGTCGGACGACAGCACGATCAGCCGGCGACCGGGCGTCAGAAACGTCAGGATGTTCCGGGGATTCCTGCCCACGACCGTCACCACGTCGACCGATTCGGCGGACCAGCCCATGGTGGCCCGCGCGAGCGCCACGGAAGATATTGCCGGAATGACCCTGACGTTGGCCTGGCCCAGCCGGTCGATCAGCGTGGTGCCGACGCCGGACACGAGGGGGTCGCCAGAGGCGACCACGAGAATCTCCCGACCGCGGTATTCGTCGAGCAGCGCCGACAGCGAGGGAAGCATGGGCGTCGGCCAGCGCCGCCGGTCCTGCCCGGGGATGTCCGGCAGCAGCGTCTGATGGCGATGTCCCGCGATGACCAGGGGTGCGTGCTCGATCAACGATCGCGCAGCCTGGCTCAGCCCGGTCCAGCCGTCGGCGCCGATGCCGACCACGGTGACCCGCGGTGGCGACAGTTCGTGGTCTTCGCCTGCAGCAGTGGTCACGGGTTCGGACGATAGCCCAGGGCGGCGCCCTGCGGCATCGGGCGAACCCCTCGACGCGGGCAGCAAAGGGGTCGCCGGTGTGAGCTGCGTGGTCGACTGTGGGATCATCTGCGGCGACGGCTTCGACAGGAATCCGGTGGACTGCGGCTCGGTTGGGGCGCAGTGAATCCGGAGCGGTCCCGCCACTGTGACCTGCGGTTTGCGTGTACGCCGAAGCAGGGAGCCAGAACATTCGGCGCCGTCCCGCCGCCCCGCAACCCGGGCAGCGGTCCACCAACGCGGGCGTGGATACCCGCACGAGGCGAGAGGCGGCCGATCCCGGCCCATGCGCAGTTATCCCTTCACGGCCGTCGTCGGTTCCGACGACATGGCTTTAGCCCTGGCTCTCTGTGCTGTTCATCCGGCTATCGGTGGTGTCCTGGTGCGGGGCCAGAAAGGCACCGCCAAGTCGACCATGGTCAGGGCGCTCGCTGCCCTGCTCCCAGCGGTCGACGTCATCGACGGATGCCGCTTCTCCTGCGACCCGGCCGATCCGGATCCGGAATGCCCCGACCTGGCTCACCACGCGAGCACGACGTCACATCGCCCGGCCCGACTGGTCGAGCTCCCGGTCGGGGCCACCGAGGACCGGGTCATCGGTTCGCTGCACCTGGAAAAGGCGCTGTCCGCCGGGATCACCGAGTACGAGCCCGGTCTGCTCGCGGCCGCGCATCGCGGGCTGCTGTACGTCGACGAGGTCAACCTGTTGCACGACCACCTCGTCGACCTGCTGTTGGACGCCGCCGCGATGGGCCGGTCGACCGTCGAGCGCGACGGCGTCTCGGTTGCCCATGCGGCGCGATTCGTGCTGGTCGGGACCATGAACCCGGAGGAGGGTGAGCTCCGCCCCCAGCTGCTGGACCGCTTCGGCTTGACGGTGGAGATCGCCGCCCCCCGGGACCCGAACCTGCGGGCCGAGGTGATTCGACGGCGGCTCGCCTTCGATGCCGACCCCGCCGGGTTCGCGGCCGGCTACGAAGACGACGAGGCGGCGATCGCCGCCCGGATCGTCACTGCGCAGGCTGCGCTGGCCGCGGTCACCCTGTCCGACCAGGCCCTGATCAAGATCGCCGAAGTCTGTGCCGCCTTCGAGGTGGACGGCATGCGCGCCGACATCGTCACCGCCAGAGCCGCGGTTGCCCATGCGGCCTGGCACGGGCGGACGGCGGTCACGCGGGCAGACATCCGGGCCGCCGCGCGGCTCGCCCTACCGCACCGCCGCCGCCGCAATCCGTTCGACGCGCCGGGCCTGGACGAAGACCTGCTGGACGCCATCCTCGGCGACGAGGAGCCGGAGCCCGACCAGACGCCGCCCGATGGGAGAGCCGCCAACGAGTCCGCACCTCCGGACGAGAGTCAGGCCGATCCCGGGACGCAGGACGGCGGCGACCCGGACCAAGGCCCCGGAACGGAATCCCGGCCAGAATCGCAGGTAGCGCAACCCGAGCACGCCCAGCACCCCGAACCGTCCGAACCGTCCGACGCGCCGGTCAGCCGGCCCTCAACCGGCGATCCGGCCACCACGACAGCCCCGGGTTCCGCCTTTCGTACCAAGCTGTTCACCGTCGCCGGTAGCGGGGAGGGCGAGGCCGGCCGCCGGTCGAGAGCGATCACCTCGCAGGGCCGCACCGTGGGCTCCGCCCCGCTGGTCGGCCGATCGGGGGGCAGCGTGCACCTGACGGCCACGGTGCGAGCAGCCGCACCGCACCAGCTGGCCCGCGGACGCACCGGCGCGGGGCTGCTGCTGCGGCACGACGATCTGCGGATCGCGGTGAAGGAGGGCCGGGAGTCCAACCTCATCCTGTTCTGTGTCGATGCATCCGGCTCGATGGCGGCTCGCAAGCGGATGGAGCAGGTCAAGACGGCGGTGCTCTCGCTGCTGATGGATGCCTATCAACGTCGGGACAAGGTCGGCCTGGTCACCTTCCGCGGATCGACCGCCGAACTGGCGCTGCCGCCGACCTCGTCGGTCGAGGTGGCGGCGCGACGGCTGACCGACTTGCCTGCCGGCGGTCGCACCCCGCTGGCCGAGGGTTTGCTGACCGCCCGGGAAACGCTTCGGCTGGAACGTATTCGCGACCCGCGCCGACGCCCGTTGCTGGTGGTGGTGACCGACGGACGGGCGACGTCCGGTGGCGATGCGCTGAGCCGATCCCGACGTGCCGCCGGACTGCTTGCCGCCGAGGGCGTGTCGAGTTTGGTCGTCGATTGCGAGACCGGGCGATTTCGGCTGGGCTTGGCCGGCCGACTGGCCGAAAGCCTTGCCGCACAGTACGTGCCGCTGGGCGAGGTGGGCGCGCAGTCGCTGGCCGGCGCGGTCCGCGAGGTGCGCGGCCAGGGTGTGCCCGGCGAACCCGGGAGGGCCGCCTGATGCCGCAGGCACAACCGGACGTGGTACCGAACGACGGGCTGACGACCAGACAGCGCCGAAACCGGCCGCTGCTCATGGTGCACACCGGCGACGGCAAGGGAAAGTCAACGGCCGCATTCGGTCTCGCGCTCCGCGGCTGGAACCAGGGCTGGTCGGTCGGGGTGTTCCAATTCGTCAAGTCGGCCAAGTGGCGCATCGGCGAGCAGACCGCGCTGGAGACTTTGGCCACCGTCCACGACGAGCGCGGTACCGGCGGTCCGATCGAGTGGCACAAGATGGGTTCCGGATGGTCGTGGAGCCGCCGTGAAGGAACCAATGCCGATCACGCCGCCGAGGCTGCCGAAGGGTGGGCGGAGATCAAGCGCAGGCTGGCTGCCGAGACGCACGGCCTTTACGTGCTCGACGAGTTCACCTACCCGATCAACTGGGGCTGGGTCGACATCGACGACGTGGTCACCACTCTGACATCCAGAACCGGACATCAACACGTGGTGATCACCGGCCGCCGGGCGGATCCGAAGTTGCTCGACGCGGCCGATCTGGTCACCGAGATGACGAACGTGAAGCACCCGTTCGGCGCCGGGCAGAAGGGCCAACGGGGGATCGAATGGTGAGCCCGGGTCCCAGCACGGCGCTCCCACGAGTCGTCATCGCCGCTCCGGCGTCGGGGCATGGCAAGACGACCGTAGCGATCGGGTTGATGGCGGCCCTGCGCAACGCCGGGCACGTCGTCTCGGGTCACAAGGTCGGCCCCGACTACATCGACCCGGGTTACCACGCTCTCGCGACGGGCCGGCCGGCGCGGAACCTCGATCCGCATCTGGTCGGTGTCCAGCGGTTGGTCCCGTTGCTCCTGCACGGGGCGGCCACTCCGGTGCCCGCCGACATCGCGGTGATCGAGGGCGTGATGGGTCTCTACGACGGCGCCATCGGGCGCGAGGGCTTCGCCTCGACCGCTCATGTGGCCGGAATCATCAGCGCCCCGGTCATTCTCGTGATCGATATCTCGTCGGCGTCCCGCACCATTGCCGCTGTCGTCCATGGTCTTGCCTCCTTTGACAACACGGTGCGGATCGCCGGCGTGATCCTCAACAAGGCCGGGTCGGTCCGACACTCGACCGAGGTCACCGACGCACTGGAGGCGACCGGCATCCCGGTGCTGGGGGTGCTGAATCGTGATGACGGCATCGCTGCTCCGGCCCGGCATCTGGGTCTGATTCCGGCTGCGGAGCGGGACGATGCGCGAGCCGCACTCGACCGGTTGGCCGGCCAGATCGCGGCCGGGGTCGACCTGGACGAGGTGCTTCGGATTGCTCGCGGTGCCGGCGAATTGGCCGGCAACCCATGGGACCCGACGGCCGAGATGTTGGGGGTCGGGCCGACGCCCGATCGCTCCCGCCCTGTCGTGGCCGTCGCCGGTGGGCGGGCGTTCACCTTCCGGTACACCGAAACCGATGAATTGATGCGGGCGGCCGGGCTACAACCGGTGGTCTTCGACCCGATCTCGGACACCGCTCTGCCAGTCGGGACGGCTGGGATCTATCTCGGCGGCGGCTTCCCGGAGGTACACGCGGCGGGACTATCTGCCAATCGGGCGATGCGAGAAGCGTTGCGGGCGGCGGTCAATGCCGGTGTGCCGACGGTGGCCGAATGTGCAGGCCTGCTGTACCTGGGTGCCGACGTCGACGGAGCACCGATGGTCGCAGCCCTGGCCGCGAGTGCCCGGATGACGCCCAAACTGACGTTGTCGTACCGTACGGCCATCAGCCCGACCGACTCGTTGCTGGCACCGGCCGGATTTCGGGCCACCGGGCACGAGTTCCACCGCACCACGGTGGATCCGAGTCGGGGGGAATCGCCGGCCTGGTTGCTCGACGGGGTCCCGGCCGGCTTCAGCAGCGATCCGGCCGGTAGTGGGTCGCCGACCGTGCACGCGTCCTACCTGCACACCCATTGGGCCGGTCATCCGGCGCTGGCGGCGAGGTTCGCCCGATCGGTACACGACTCGAGCGTCGTTGCCCCCACGGTGAATGTCGTTGCCCCGCAGCCGCTTCGCCCGACGGTATCGGTGTCGGGCATCGACCTGCACCATCACGGCGATGCGGAGGTCGCTGATCACCTGGTGGACTTGGCCGTCAACGTCCGGCTGACCGCACCGCCGGGATGGTTGGCCGCCCGAATTGCCGAGACGGTCGCCGATTTGGCGCACTATCCACGCCCAACGGCGGCCATCGCGGCCATCGCGGCGCGACACCAGCGGCCGACGGGTCAGGTGCTACCGACCTCGGGTGGGGCGGAGGCATTCACCTTGCTGGCCAGGGCGCTGCGTCCGCAGCATGCCGTCGTCGTGCATCCCCAATTCACCGAGCCGGAGGCCGCATTGCTCGCCGCCGGCCATCGTGTCGAGCGGGTAACCCTGTCAGCCGCAGACGATTTCACTCTCCGGGCCGATCTGATCCCGGCGCAGGCAGACCTGGTGATGATCGGCAATCCGACAAATCCGACCGGTGTCCTGCACCCGGCGCAACTGCTCCGGACCTTGATCCGGCCCGGTCGCACGGTGGTGGTGGACGAGGCGTTCATGGACGCGGTACCGGGCGAATCGGAGTCGCTGGCGGACGCGCATCTTCCGGGGCTGGTCGTACTGCGCTCGTTGACCAAGACCTGGGCGATTGCCGGCCTCCGCGCGGGCTACGCGGTCGGTGACGAGGAGGTCATCGCCGGCATGCGGGCGCAGCAGCCGCCGTGGTCGGTGTCCACTCCGGCGCTCGCCGCCATCGTTGCTTGTCTGGACTTGGCGGCGTTGGCCGAGGCTGCTGCCGCGACCCGGGTGATCGGCGCCCACCGCAAGGTTCTTCTCGACGGTCTGGCCGCGTTGGCGCTGCCGGCGGTGGGGTCGCCGAGCACCCCCTTCGTCCTGGTCGACACCGGCGCCATCGGCAGTTGCGGATCGGTTCGAATAGCGTTGCGCGAACGCGGGTTCGCCGTCCGCCGGGGTGACACCTTCCCCGGTCTCGGCCCGGACTGGATCAGAATCGCGGTGCGAGAGCCGGCGATCACCCGACGACTGTTGGAAAGCTTGGCCACCCTGACCGCCATCACACCGCTCGGCGACGAGCACAACCAGCGGAGAATTCTGGCCGAGCCCGAGGTTGGACGATGACCGGCCCCAGTGGTGAACTGCGGGTCGACCTGCCCGTCGCCGGCCGGATGGTGGCGGTGGTCGGCGGCGGCGTCGTCGCCCTCGGCCGCATTGCCGCACTGCGCGCGGCGGGGGCCGACGTGGTGGTGTTCTCGGCCGACCCGGTGGCGTCGGTGGCGGATTACGCCGATCGCGAGCTGATCACACTCCACAAACGCGCCGTGTCCGATGCCGACCTGAGCAGCGCCTGGCTCGTCTACGCCGCAGCGGGAGACCGTCAGCAGGACAACGATATTGCGGCCCGCGCCGCGGCCGTGGGGCGGTTCTGCCTGACCGGGACCGGACTGCGGGCCGATGACCCGGCGGGGGCACCGGGCAAGCCGGGGGGTCGGGTGGTGCTGGTGGGCGGCGGCCCGGGCGATCCAGGTCTGCTGACGCTGGCCGGGCTGGCCGCGATCGAGGAGGCCGACGTGGTGATCGCGGACCGGTTGGCGCCGCTCGCGGTGTTGCAGTACGTCCGTCCGGGCACCGAGATCATCGATGTAGCCAAGATTCCGCGCGGCGAGTACACCTCGCAGGAGGAGATCAACCGGTTGCTCATCGCGCACGCCGGCGCCGGAAAGGTGGTCGTGCGCCTGAAGGGCGGCGACAATTTCGTGTTCGGGCGCGGCGGTGAGGAATGGCAGGCCTGCGCAGCCGCCGGGATCGACGTGCGACTGGTGCCCGGTGTTTCCTCCGCCCTGGCCGGCCCGGCCCTGGCCGGCATTCCGGTCACTCACCGCACCTTGAACCAGGGCTTCACCGTCGTCACCGGTCATGTTCCGCCGGGCGACCCGAGGTCGACGCTGGATTGGGCCGCGCTGGCGAGGACCGGGACGGCGCTGATCGTGATGATGGGTGTGGCCAACCTCGCCGCCATCGCCACCGCCCTCATCGACGCCGGCTTGGATCCGTCGACTCCAGCCGCCACGGTGGCGAACGCCGGGCATCCCGGCCAACAGACGGCGCGGGCGGCGCTGTCCGGGATCGCCGAAGCCACCGTCGCAGCCGGACTGTCAGCGCCGGCGGTCACCATCATCGGCTCGGTGGCCGGTTTCGATCCGCTGGCTCCCGAATGATCCACCTGCCGGGACAGGCGTCGCCGGCCCTCCATCTCGTTCGGCACGGTCAGTCGACCTGGAACGACGAAGGCCGGCTGCAGGGCCAGGTCGACCTTCCGGAACTGACCGAACGCGGGCGCGCCCAGGCGGCATTCGCCGCCACCTCGCTCGCCGACTCGACGGTGGAGCGGCTGCTGACCTCGGACCTGACCCGTGCGGTGCAAACCGCCGAGATCATCGGTTGGACAATCGGTCTCGTACCGATCCCGACCACGCTACTGCGGGAGCTGCACTACGGCACCCTGCAGGGCATGAAGACTGAGCAGGCAGCGGAGGAGTGGACCCGTCTGGCGCAGTCGGCCGTGGACGAATACGGCGATCCTCTGGCCGTCTCCGAGCGGCGAATCGCCGGCGGTGAGTCGGTACTCGACGTGCGCGCCAGAGTGGACGCCCTACTGGCCACCCCGTGGATCACAGAGGCGGCCGGTGACGTCGTGCTCGTCACACACGGCGACACCATCAGGGTCATGCTCGGCAGTCTGCTCGGCGACGACCCGGACGAACCGATCTGGCGATCCGTCGGCAACGGCGAGGTGCTGTCGGTCTACCGGGACGCCGAGGGCGAAATCAGGCACGTTCGCACGAAGGAGTCAGAGCGTGTCGGCCCGATTCCACAGCCGTGACCAGGCGGCGAACGGCATCAGGCCGCGCAATTTCCATCGCCCGCCGAAAGCGCTGCAGGACAAGGCGGACAACGGCTCGACATCAAAGCTGAAATATGCCGAGCTGGGCAGCCCGAGCAGGTGCACGGCCGCCGCTTTGACGACCATCGGGGACACCACGAGCACAGTTCGGCCGTCCGGCCATTCCCGGTCACACACCCGGCCCACCCGCTCGATCAGTTCGGAGACCGTCTCGCCGCCGGGCGGCCGCACAGTGGTGAAGCTGAAGAAGTTGTTGATCGAGGCCGGATCCGTGGCCATCACCTCCATCGGGTCCGCGCCGGCCCAGGAGCCGAGTTCGAGATCGGCGAGGTCCGGCTCCGCGGTAGTCGTCCAGCCCAATCCGGTGGCGGTTTGCGCACACCGCAACTCGGGCCCGCGCAGCGCAGCCACAGACCGGATATTCACCGGAGCGGGAACCGAGATCAGCTGTGATTCCGGGAGCGGGAAGGTCCCGCGCCGCGTCTCGTCGATGGGCGCATTCGCCACGAACACCAGGCGGGCGGCCACGGGAGAGCTCCTTTCCTTCGGTGGGCGGACGAGTCCGACGCTCGACCGGCGCGGGCGCGTGACCGACCTTTGCCGATCGGACCCATTACCGTCAAGAAAGTCCAGCCACATGGAAAGTCGAGCGTCACAATGACCAGCACAGCAGGGTTCCCAGCCGTATCTCCGCCCGCCACGGCAGTCCGTGAGCAAGCCCTCGATCGCGTGGCGGCACTGGCCAAGCCGACGGGCGCACTCGGCGAGTTGGAGAATGTGGCCGTCTGGTTGGCGTCCTGTCAGGGCGCGTGCCCACCCGCGGTGCCCACCAATGTCCGGGCCGTGGTTTTCGCCGGCGATCACGGAGTTTCGTCCCAAGGCGTGTCGGCCTATCCCCGGGAAGTCACGCCGGCCATGGTGCGCACCATTGTGGCCGGCGGTGCCGGCGTTTCGGTGCTGGCCCGGCTCAACGACGTTCACCTCCGCGTTGTCGACATCGCCGTCGACGACGACCTGGCCGGCCTCGACGTGGCCGTCGGTGCCTACAAGGTCCGGCGGTCCAGTGGTGCGGTCAATCTCGAGGATGCTTGCAGCGCAGCAGAAATCGATAGAGCTCTCGACGCAGGGGCGAGGATCGCCGGCGAAGAGATCGCCGCCGGTGCCGACCTGTTGATCGTCGGTGACCTCGGCATCGGAAACACCACCCCGGCCGCAGCGCTGATCGCGGCGATCCTGGGTCTGACGGCCACCGAGGTGGCCGGTCGCGGAACGGGTTTGGACGACGACGGGCTGAGCCACAAGCAGGCGGTGATCGCGGACGCTCTGGTCAGGACAGTCGGTCGGAACGCGCCGGCCGACCTGTTGGCGGCACTGGGCAGCGCGGACCTCGCCGCGGCGGTCGGTTTCCTGGCTGCGGCCGCGACGGCCGGCGTTCCGGTGCTGCTCGATGGCGTGGTCGCGGTGGCCGAGGCACTCGTTGCCGAGCGGCTCGCCCCAGGTTGCGCAGCCTGGTTTGCCGCCGGTCACCGCTCGCCGGAACCGGCCCAGTCACTGGCCCTGGCCGCGCTCGGTCTGACGCCAATGCTCGACCTGGGGATGCGGTTGGGCGAGGGCAGCGGCGCGGTGGCGGCGGTTCCGCTGGTGCGTGCGGCGGCGGCCCTGCTCGGTCAGATGGCCCTGCTCGCCGACCTGGCGCCCTGAACGTCGTGAGCTCTCGATGATCCAGGACGGCGTACGCCTTGCCATCGGCACGTTGACGGCGGTTCCGGTCAAGGCGCCCAGGACCGTTGATCGTTCGTCTGCGCGGGTGGCGATGATCGTGGCACCGCTGGCCGTCCTGCCGATCGCCGTGGCGGCTGGTGCGGTGGGTGAACTCGGGGCGCTGGTCCGCTTGCCGCCGTTCGTCCTCGCGGTGCTGATTCTCGCCACGTTCGCACTGGGCAGCCGTGGCCTGCACCTCGACGGGTTGGCCGACACCGCCGACGGCCTGACTGCGTCGTACAACCGGGAGCGCGCATTGGACATCATGGGTCGCGGCAACACCGGGCCGGCCGGGGCGGCAGCCCTGATCCTGGTGCTGCTGCTTCAGGCGGGCGCGCTGACGTCGGTACTGACGCGGCCATGGGGTGTGCTGTGTGGTGTCGGACTTCTCTGCCTGGCCCGCAGTTCGCTACTGGTCGCCTGTCTGCACGGTATTCCGGCCGCGCGGCCCGCCGGGCTCGGGGCAACCGTGGCCGGCGTCGTGCCGAGATTCGCCGCGCTGCTCGGTGGCCTCGGGGCGGCCGCTGTCGCCGCCTGGTTGCTCTTCATGTCTCAGCGACCCTGGTGGCAGGGGGTCGTCTCCGTCGCCGTCGCCGCATGCGCGAGCGGAGTGCTGGTCCTTCGGTGCCGCAAGCGATTCGGTGGGATCACCGGTGATGTCTTGGGGGCGTCCATCGAGATTGCCGCGGCCGGCCTGCTGGTCGCCGCGGCGGCCGGCTGACGTTCGGCCCCGCTTCCTGTCCGATCGCTCGGCCGGACGCGTATTTTGATGAAGGCCGGGACAGTCCGGTGACATCGGAGGTGTTGCATGCCCAGTGATTCCAAAGGCGCGAATCTGGTCGGCTCCGGTCCGGTGCCCAAGAAGGTCTATGAGAAAGAGCTTCTTCGGCTGCAGGCCGAACTCGTCGTGCTGCAGGAGTGGGTGCGGGACTCCGGATCTCGGGTGGTGATGGTTTTCGAGGGCCGGGACGCCGCCGGTAAGGGCGGCGCGATCAAGCGAATCACCGAATATCTGAATCCCAGGATGGCTCGGGTGGTCGCGCTACCTGCACCAACCACCCGGGAACGTGGGCAATGGTATTTCCAGCGCTATATCGAACATCTCCCGACCCGGGGTGAGCTCCTGCTCCTGGATCGGTCCTGGTACAACCGCGCCGGAGTGGAAAAAGTGATGGGATTCTGCAGCCCGGGAGAGCACCGCCGCTTCCTGTCCCAGGCTCCGGTCTTCGAACGACTGCTGGTCGAAGACGGCATCCTACTGCGGAAGTACTGGTTCTCGGTGAGTGATGAAGAACAGGAGCGACGTTTCCGGGCGCGCAGCGAGGATCGAATGCGAAATTGGAAACTGTCGCCGATGGACCTGGAATCCATCACTCGGTGGGAGGATTACTCCCGGGCCAAGGACGAGATGTTCGTGCATACGGATACGGCCGACGCGCCCTGGTATGTCATCGAAGCTGAGGACAAGCGCCGGGCCCGGCTGAACATGATCGCTCACTTCCTGTCGACCGTGCCCTACACGCGTGCCGAAAGGGTGCCCACCAACTTTCCCGTCCGTCCTGCGCCGAGTGGGTACGTCCGCCCACCCCGTCAGCTCTTCCACGCCGTGCCAGATCACGCGGCTGCCCTGAAGCAGTAGTCGAGCAGGTGGGGGATCGATGAATGTGGAGCGACTGCGCTTGGCGCAGCTGCACCACCAGCTGACGGTCGTCGAGACGGTGGCGAGCGACGCCCAGGCGGCCATCGGTGATCCGCGAGCGGACCGCCTCGCCGAGTACCTGGTGGGCACACCACTCCCGAGGCGCAGGGCATCAAGCGCCGCGTCCAGGAGTTGATCATCCTGGTCGTCCCGGACCGGCAACATGTCACCATCTACATCGAGATCTACTGCGGCCGATAGGGCGTTGGGCCCATCGGCGGGGCGACTAGTTCCGCGAGATCGCCAGCATGCGCAGGATCTCGAGGTAGAGCCAGATGACGGTGACCATGATGCCGAACGCGCCGGACCAGCCGTACTTGCGGGGCGCCCGGTTGTTGACGCCCTGCTGGATGAAGTCGAAGTCCAGGACGAGCGAGTACGCCGCCATGATGACCACGAACACACCCACTACGAGTCCCAACGGGAGTCCGAAGATGTGCACGCTGCCGCTCAGACCCCACGGGTTTCCGTCGGCCCCGCCGAAAATCACGATGCCGAGGTTGATGAGGGAGAAGACCAGATACCCGATCATGGCGATGAGGAAAACCTTGGTGGCCTTTTTCGATGCCCGGATCTTGCCGCTGGCGAACAGCGCCAAGGTCACCCCGACCACCACCAGGCTGGCGACCACGGCTTGGACGACGATGCCGGGGTACTGCGCCTCGTAGTAATAGGAAATGCCACCGACGAACACGCCCTGAACGGCGGCGTAAGCCAGGATCAGCGCGGGCGACGGCTCACGCTTGAAGATGTTCACCATCGCGAGGACGAACCCGATGGTGGCCGCGATGATCCAGATGGACGGCATCGACTGAGCCGTGATCCAACCCACTGCAGCGCCCACCAGCAGGACGATGAACGAGACCGTCGACTTCACGATCGTGTCGTCGATCGTCATCCGATCCGTGTCGACCGCGTTGGCCGATGGCTGGTTGTACATGGCCTGCAGTTGGGCTGCGGACAGCCCGGCCGTTGCGCCAGCAGTGTTTGCGGCGGCCGTGCCACCCTTCTCGCTGAAGGCCTCATTGCGGGTGAATGCCGGGTTGTTTAAAGCCATGGTAAACAAGTCCCTCTCGGTCGGGGGATCAGACGACACCGTGTCGCTGATCCCAATATATCGGACATAGCCACGGGTGAACTGGCGTGGTTTCATCTGGGGATGACGACCAGCGGCCCGGACCGGCGACCGCCGGCCGAGCCCTCGTCCAGCGCTGACCCGGCCGTACGCGCCGAGGCAGTGATCGATCTGACAGCTGTCGGCGCCAACATCGCTGCGCTGCACAGCCGGCTGTCTTCGGGCACCGAGATGATGGCCGTGGTCAAGGCCGATGGTTACGGTCACGGAATGCTCGAGGTAGCACGTCGGGCGGTCGGGAGCGGAGTGGCCGCGCTGGGGGTGGCCACCCTGGACGAGGGCGTTGCCCTGAGTGGACCCGAGTTCGGTGTACCCATCCTCGCCTGGCTCTGGCCGCCCGGTCAGGATCCTGGGCCGGCGCTGGCCGCTGGAGTCCAGATCGGTGTCTCGTCGCTGGATCATCTGGCCGCGGTGCTCGCAGCGGCCTCCCCAGGTGCGGAGATTCACCTGAAGATCGACACCGGTCTGGGTCGCAACGGAGTGACCACGGCCGAGTTGGAGCCCCTGCTACGAGCCGCCGCCGTCGCCCAAACGGCGGGCCTGGTCCGGGTGGTCGGGTTGATGAGTCACCTCGCCTCTGCCGACGTGCCGGGCGACCCGTCCGTGGCCATCCAGATGGAAGCCTTTGCCGCGGCCTGCTCGACAGCGGCCGAGTTCGGTATCCGTCCGCGCTGGCGACACCTGGCAAACACGGCGGGCACGATGGAACATCCAGCCACGCACTTCGACCTCGTGCGGTGCGGAATCGGGATCTACGGAATCACCCCGGTCGCCGATCCTGGCGGACTGCGCCCGGCGATGACGTTGCGGGCCACCGTGGGCTTGACCAAGCGAGTGCCGGCCGGCCAGGGTGTGTCCTACGGGCTCACCTATCGCACCTCGGCGGAGACGAACCTGGCCCTCGTGCCATTGGGCTATGCCGACGGCATTCCAAGGAACGCCTCATCCATCGGCGAAGTCATGCTCGGTGGCCGGCGCCGGCGAATCGCCGGGCGGGTGGCCATGGACCAATTTGTCATCGACTGCGGCGACGACCAGGTGATCGCGGGCGACGAGGTGCTGGTGTTCGGCCCTGGGGACCGTGGTGAGCCGACAGCGGCGGACTGGGCGTCCACCACCGGAACCATCGGCTACGAAATTGTCACCAGGATCGGCGCGCGAATCCCGAGACGGTATCTGAACTGAAGGTATCGGGCAGGTAATGCCGAGATCATTGGCGGACTTGCCGGTCGATCCAATTCCTTTGTGGCTGGTGCTTCTACAATCAGGGCACAATCCAGAGCTCAGGTTGTCGAGTGGGCCAGGGGAAAGTGAGACCTTTGTGGCCGAGATCGATCAGCGTCCGCAGAACCGCCCAAGGCTGGTTCGGTGAACCAGGTTCCAGCCCAGGGTGCTCAGCCGGACGGAGAATCGAAGCCGACGCCCGGATTCATCCGGCTGGCCAAGCGGGTGCCGTTCACCACTTCGTATGTGGTGATCACGATGGTACTGGCCGTCGTGCTCGGCACGCTGTGGTCAGGAATCGAAGCGAAATCCTGGTACCCCTACGTCGCATATGGACTGCCGTCATTCGAGAAGGGCCGCTGGTACACGCTTGTCACCGGCAACTTCTTCGCCCTCTTCCCGGTCTACTACCTCTTCGTGGTGGGTCTTTTCGCGTTGTTGACGGGGTTCGCCGAGTGGCGGCTCGGCACCAGACGCACCATCGTCATCACGGTGGTCTACCAGTTCGCCGCCGTCTTGTTGACGGCCTTGGTTTTCCTGATCTTCCGACAGACCGGCTGGGAATGGGTCGCCCAGCGGGCCACCGAGACCGATGTCGGGTTCTCCGCCGGCATGCTTGCGGTGTTCGGGGTGGCCACGGCGACGGTCCGGCCGCCGTGGCGGCTGCGATTGCGGCTGCTGTTGTGGGTCTACGTGATCTTCTCGATCATGTTCATCGGCCAGATGGCCGATGCGGAGCATTTCTTCGCCGTCGTACTGAGCTTGCCGTTCTCGTCCCGATTGGCCGGGCCGAAGGCACGCAAGGCACGGGCGCTACCCACCCGTCACGAGATTCGCCTGCTGGCGTTCATCCTGGTGTTGTTCGTCGCTGCGTCGCAGGTGATCAGCGTGTTCCTGCCAGACCGGCTGACACCGTTCGGTCCGGCCACCGATAACAACACCGACAGTTGGTACATCCTGCTGATCAACCTGGTGATCACGCTCCTCATTGCCAATGGGCTCCGACACGGCTACCGGTGGGCCTGGTGGGTGGAGATCGTGCTGGTGGCGATCCCGGTGCTGGTGAGCGTGCTCATCGTGGTCCTTTTCGTGGTCCTGCTGTTCGTTCCGGACCAGGACGCAAAGTTCGACGATGTTTCCCAATTCGCGGCAAACGGTCTGCTCTCGCTCGGCATCTTCGTGCTGCTGATCGCCGCCCGGCGATCGTTCAAGGTGCCCCGTCGGAGCAAGCGCAAACTGGCGACGAGCACGGCACATCCGGAGACGGCCAAGCAGCTGTTGCGCAAGTGGGGCGGCGACACCATTTCCTGGATGACCACGTGGCCCGACAACCGGCACATGATCACCGCGGACGGTCAGGGCTACATTGCCTTCGTCCGGCATGCCGGGGTCGCGGTCGCGCTGGGCGATCCGGTCGGGCCGCCCGAAGCGCTGTCAACCACGATCAACGACTTCGTGGCCCTCTGCGACAAGGCGGCCATGGTGCCCTTCATCTTCTCGTGCACGGCCCCGACGGTGGCGGTGACCAACGCCCTGGGTTGGCAGAGCGCTCAGGTCGCGGAGGACAACCTGATCGATCTGCCCCAACTGGAGTTCAAAGGCAAGAAGTGGCAGGACATCCGCACTGCGCTCAACAAAGGTCCCAAGGAGGGCATCACTTTCGAGATGGTCAGCCTGGCCGAGCAGTCCTGGCGATTGGTCGGCCAGGTGCAACACCTGTCCGAGGAATGGCTGGGCGACAAGAAGCTTCCCGAGATGGGTTTCACGCTCGGTGGTCTCGACGAGGCACTTGATCCGGATGTCAAGGTCGGACTCGCCCTCGACAAGGACAGAGTCATCCAGGGGGTCACTTCCTGGATGCCGGTCTACGGGGGTGATGACAAAATCGTCGGGTGGACGCTGGATTTGATGCGTCGGGTCGACGGCGGATTCCGGGCGACGATGGAATTCCTGATTGCCTCCTCCTGCCTGTACTTCAAAGCCGAAGGAGCCCAGTTCCTCTCCCTCTCCGGTGCGCCACTGGCCAAGTCCGGCCCGGAAGCCGCCAATGAAACACCGGTGGAGCGCTTCCTGGACACGCTCGGCGCGACGCTGGAGCCGGTCTACGGATTCCGCTCGCTGCATCAGTTCAAGAGCAAGTTCCAGCCACGGTTGTCGCCCGATGTACATGGCCTTCCGCGACGAGGCCGACCTACCCCGCATCGGTATCGCGATCACCCGCGCCTACCTGCCGACGGCCGGCGTCCGGGATATGTTGACCGTCGCGAAGCACTGAGGCGGTGAAGCATCGCGAGAGGCTGGTGACAAAGCTCAGACGTGCATGACGCTCGAGCGCTGGGAGCGGGCCCGCTGCTCCGCCATCTCGGCATCGAACTCGGCTTGCCAGTCGTCGCTGATGCTGATGCCGGCCTTGCGGGCTTCCTCGGTACTCAGCTCGACCGGGAAACCGAAAGTGTCGTACAGGGTGAACAATCCGGCCCCGGTGACGCCCGACGCGCGGTAGCCCTCGAGCTGCTTCATCCCTTTGCGCAGCGACCTGCGGAAGGCCTGTTCTTCCTTGACCAGGATGGCGACGACCTGATCGCCGTGCTCGGCCACCTCGGGATAGTGATGCTCGTAGATGGCCGAGATGGTCGGGATGATCTTCGGGAAGAAATTCTCCTGCAGACCGAGATCGAAGGCATAGCGGATGGCCCGTCGGATCAGTCTGCGCATCACGTAGCCCTGAGCTTTGTTGCTGGGCCGCACGCCGTCCACGGCCAGGAATGCCGCGCCGCGGAGGTGATCGGCGATCACCCGCATCGCCCGGGTCTCGTGCTCGTAGGACTTACCCGACAGCTCCTGCAATTTATCGACAATCGGCCACAGCAGATCGATCCGGAAGATGTCCGGCGTGTTCATCGACGCGGCAGCGATTCGGGCCAGCCCACCGCCGTAGTCCACGTTCTTGCGGGGGAGTTGTTCGAACCCGGTCGCCGTGCGCCGGTACTGCATAAAAACAGAATTGCCGAGCTCGATGAACCTGCCACAGTCGCAGTTCTGGTGGCAGTGCCGACCGTAGGCTGGGTCGTGGGCAATCTCGGGGAACAGATAGAACACCTCGGAGTCTGGTCCACCAGGCTCGCCGACCGGCATCTCCTCGGCCTTTCCGCCGCGGCACCACCAGTTCTTCTTACCGTAGAAGGCGATCCGAGCACCGCCCGTGCCGATCTCGGCGGCGTGCTCCTCGGTGTCGACCTCGACCTGATCCGCCGACACACCAGCTGAGTTGAACAACTCGGTCCAGATGCCGGCCGCCTCGGTGTCCTTGGGAATTCCGTTGGCAAGGTCGCCGATGAAACAGGAGACGTAGATCCGGTTGGGATCGAGACCGACCCGCTCGGTGATGAATGTCCAGAACTGGTGCAGTTGTTCGTTCTTGAAGTAGTCGCCCAGACTCCAGTTGCCGAGCATCTCGAAGAACGTCGTATGGCGGTTGTCGCCGACATCCTCGATATCCTGGACGCGTAGGCAGGTCTGGCTGTCCGTCAATCTGGTGCCGGCCGGATGTGGCTCACCGAGCAGGTAGGGGAGCAGCGGCTGCATGCCGCTTCCGGTGAAGAGTGTGGTGGGGTCGTCGCGTGGAATGAGCGGCGCCCGCGGAATGACGACGTGACCCCGCTCGACCATGAAATCAAGAAACACGCTGCGAATCTCGTCGGCGTTCATCGGGCAATTCCACACCAGCGGGCGCGCGGTGTCCAGGAAAGGCCGGGTCCCGGCAGTACCGTGCCCGTCATGCCCCGGACCTGACCGATGCCGCCCGTCGCCTACCGGCCAGGATCAGGTAGCCGACGCTCATCAGCGAGAACCAGAATCCGCCGGCGATCAGTGAGGTGCGGCCGTCCTTGGTGAAGAACAGGAGCGGCCACGGACGCCATGTAGATGAACGCGCTGTTCGGAGCGACCACGTTGACGACGATGCCGATCGCGATCACGGCGACCGAGAAGACAATTCCGTAAATAGGCAGAGATCTGCGGCTGACGATGCACCGACCGATATGTGTCGGCGGCCAACGACGAGCAGACGGTTCTGTTCAAGCGCAAGCAGGCCACCGAGATCGAAGCTGTACGAACTGCTGTGCTCGCCGCGATCAGCAGGTAGTAGGTCTAACGGGCGGGCTCGATGTGGTGTCGGCGGACGAACACGATGATCGCCAGGACGATGTCCGCGAGGATGAACAAGGCGCTTCCCAGGTAGGCCTTGCCGCTCGCCACGCCGGTGAGTAGGCCGAAGTCCCACAGGCCGTGGATCAGCATCGGGAGCACAAGGGTCCCTCCGACCCGGCGGATCAGATAGAAGAAATAGCCGGCGACCATCGTCGTCAACACCTGGACGATGGATTTGGGCCCCTCGGAAATGATGTTCGTCGCGTGCGACAGACCGAAGATCACCGCCACCCACAGGGCCACCTTGCCCTCGGTGAAGCCGAGGGACCGAAAAGTGACAACGCCGATACCGCGGTACATCAGTTCCTCAGCGGTACCCACCAATAGACAACCGAAGAGCAGGGCGATGAAGTATCCCGCACCCTGTTGGGCGACCAACCTGTAATTGGTACCGAGTAAAATCGTCACGAACATGACAATTGGGATGGTCCAGACCCAGCGGCGCACCGGCCGATCGTCTCGAAGTACCGGCGCCCACCAGCGCAGCACCGTGACCACGACAATGCCGAGGAGCAAAGAAATGCCGACCGGGATCCACAGCAGCCGCACGATCCCTCCGACGCCGGGGAATGTCCCATACGTGGCGTCGTCGTTGCCCTTCAGCAGAAACGGCAGGGACTGCAGAATCACCAGATACAACAAGACGATGGCGATGTAGCCGATGACTGGAAGGCGCTTCGCGCCTGCCGGCAGAAAGTCCCGGGTGGCTGTGCGTGGAGAAGGGGGAGTGGTCACGGAACCTCGCTCGCTTCGGGGCGGCCTGGACTGCCACGAATTGTATCCGACCGTTCGAGCGAGCAATGGAACGGGCCGGCTCCCCATTCTCCCGAACGTCGTCTACAACCGGAGAACGCGCCCGGCGATCACCAGGAGAACATCGTCGCTGACGGCCGCGATCCGTTGATTCACAACGCCGAGGAGGTCGCGGAACAGTCGGCCGGAACGGTGTTCCGGAACAACACCCATTCCCACTTCGTTGGTGACGGCGATCAATGGACCTCGAGCACTCGACCAGGCGGCGGCCAAAGAGTCCAGGTGGTGATCGAATTCCGGCCGCCACTGTTCGGCAGGACGCTCCCAGCCGTCGAACTGGTCCATCAAGGCCGAGACCCAGGTGCCGAGGCAGTCGAGCAACACCGCGCCGGGTGCGGCTGACACCGCCGGCGTCACGTCGACCGTCTCGATGGTCGTCCAGTGCGGCGGGCGGCGAGCTTGATGTTGGTCCACCCGCTCGGCCCACTCCGGGTCGGCGACCGGGTCGGGTTTCGGCCCGGGGGCAATGTAGGTGACCTGGACCTGTTCGCGCAGAAGGGCTTCCGCGTAGGCCGACTTGCCTGATCTGACGCCCCCGGTGATCAGGGTGCTGCGGGGTGGCATGGCACATCCTTCCGCGGAGGCGGTTCTGGCGAACGAGCACTGACCGTACGCTGAACCGGTGCCGATCCGTTCCCGACCCGCTGCTCGGGCGATCGGGTTGCTGCTCGGTGCGGCACTGGATGCCGCATTGGGCGACCCGCGTCGGTTTCACCCCGTGGCCGCGTTCGGCGCCACCGCTGCGGCGGTCGAGCGAGCCGTGTACCGGGACAATCGGACGGCCGGCGTCGCCTATACCGCGGCACTGGTCGGCGGCACCGCGACAGTCGGGATCCTGATCGAGAGAATCGGTCGCCACTCGGCTCTCGCCCAGATCGCATTGACCGCTGCCGGCACCTTCTTCGTGCTGGGCGGCCGGTCGTTGCAACGCGAGGCCCGGACGATCTCGGGCCAACTCGCCGACGACGATCTTCGAGCGGCTCGACAGCAGGTCACCCACCTGGTCGGACGCGATACCACCGAACTGGATTCGGATCAGATCGCCAGGGCCACCGTCGAATCCATTGCCGAGAACACCGCGGATGCCGTCGTTTCGCCGCTCTTCTGGGGTGCGATCGCCGGTATCCCCGGGCTCCTGGGATACCGCGCGGCCAACACCCTCGATGCGATGGTCGGCCACCACAGCCGCCGCTACGAGAATTTCGGTTGGGCCGCGGCGCGACTCGACGACGTTCTCAACTTTCTTCCGGCCAGAGCAGCGGTTGGCCTCATCGCTGCGTGCGCGCCGGCCGTCGGCGGCCGCCCGGCGGCGGTTGTTGTGGCGGCGCGGCGGGATGGGCCCGGTCATCCGAGTCCCAACGCCGGGCCGGTCGAGGCGGCCTTCGCAGGCGCGCTCGGCCGCACGTTGGGTGGGGTCAACGTCTACCGGGGCCGTGCGGAAGACCGAGGAACGCTGGGTCACGGCCCGCGCCCGCAGATCGCGGACATCGCGCGGGTGGCGCGGCTGTCGGGGCTTGTCTCCGCTTCAGCGGCCGTGCTGGCCTCGGTCGGCGTCGCGCCGGTGTCTCTGTCGCGAAGCTCGGCAGCCGGTAGCCATTGCATCAACCACGCGAGGGCTTGCTCGACCGTCTCAGCGGTGACGGCAGCTCCCGAGTCGGGGCGCCGCACGATCACCACCGGCACTCCCAGAGCCGCAGCGGCGTCGAGCTTCGCGGCGGTGTAGGCGCCACCTGAGTCTTTGGTCACCAGAACGTCGATGCGGCGGGAGCTCATCAGGTCGAGCTCGCCGCTACGGGTGTAGGGCCCGCGGTCCAGAATCAATTCCCATTCGGGCGGCAGCGCTCCAGTCGGCGTCTCAACCATCCTGACCAGTGCATATCGGCCGGACATCGCCGCGTAGTCGGCGACGGTCTGCCGTCCGGTCGTCAGGAATGCACGTTGACCGACCTGGATCGCACGGCGGTCGGCGGCCGCGACCGAGTCCACCCAATTCCAGGCGGCGGCGTCCGGTCGCCCGCTCCAACCGGACCGGGTCAGGCGCAGCAGCGGCACCCCGCCCGCATCACAGGCTGTCACCGCGGACGCCGAGATGGTGGCGGCGAACGGGTGGGTCGCGTCGACCACCGCGAGAATGCGATGCTCGGTCAGGTAGGTTGCCAGGCCTCGCGCACCCCCGAATCCGCCGATCCGGACTGTCCCGGCCGGCAGTGCCGGGTTGCTGACCCGGCCGGCCAGCGAGGACACGATCGGCAAGCCGGCTCCGGCAGCACGGGCGGCCAGCTCTCTGGCCTCTGCCGTGCCGCCGAGGATCAGCAGCCGGTCCGGCTTCCGTCGGGCTCCGGCGTCGGCGGGATGGGTCACGTCCGGAGTCTGGCATGAGGCAGACCTGCTCAATGCCTCAGGTCGCGGTGCCCGCGTTCCTTTGATTGGGGACCATTCTTGCGGCAACCACAGCGGTCAGACCGGCGAGATGCGATAGCCGGGCGACTTCCGAGTATCGCAGTGCCGGACCGCCCGGCCGCCCCACGATGACGGCCACCTCGGGCGAACCCAATGGGGCCACTGCCATCTCGGTACCGATGGTCTTCCAGTCCTCCGGCACCCAGTAGGCCTCCGGGTCCAGGTCGGTCGCTTCTTCGACGGGCGCCCAGCCCGGTGTCACACCGGTGAGATTGGGTACCCCGCCGCCGCCGGCCAGCAGATGGATCTCCTTGTCGTCTCCGACGCGGACCACGATGGCCCAGCCCGCCCGTAGCACCTTGGGCAGCATGCGGGCAAGGGTTTCGATCGCACGCTGTGGATCGGCGGCGATGGCCTCGACCAGCTCCCATTCCCGGTGGCGATCGGCGACGCCGGGGTCGGGTCGTACCGACTCGACGCGCACCCCGGCCACGGTCTCGGCTGCGGTGATCAGTACGTCCGGTTGCTTGCCACTCGGCAGGTCGACGACGATGTCGTCGACGGCGCTCTGATAGGACCGCTCGACGATATCCATGGCCAGGATGTCGGCACCGACCCGGCCGAGAGCGCTGGCCACCGCACCGAGACTGCCGGGCACGTCGGGCAGGACGACGCGAAGTACGTAGGACATTGAACCGCCTTCACGTTGCTGGTAGGCCGACAACCGTGGCCCGGCCCCGCCGTTGAAGGCCAATGGCCCTCCTGAGGGACTCACCCACGATCCTCGCTTCAAGTCACGCACCAATCCATAGCATTATCGGGTCGAGCGGTTACCGGTACGTGACAGTCGCAAGTCCTGTCAGTGAGCCCGTTGTAGTCATGCAGTCACGCTGTGCACATGGATGGTGTCATCAACGCCAAGAGCGAAGCCAGTTGGATCATGGCGGGTCGGGTTTCGGCGTGGCGCTGCAGCCGGCTACCCGCGAGTAGCCGCCAGGCTGACCGGAAGAGCGGCTGTCCGTCACCAACTAGGATCGAGTGGTTCCGATGCTGCCCGTCAAACGGTGGGCGAATGTGCCCGCACCGGCGTCGGCCTATGTGCTCTTTGGAGGATCGTGTCCAGCCCTACGCAGTCTCCGGCCGGCGATACCGGTTCGGCAGCCCCAGCGCTCAGCCGTGACGATGTCGACCACCTCGCCCATCTGGCCCGCCTGGACCTCACCGATACCGAGCTCGACCTCTACCTGGGCCAGCTGTCGGTGATCCTGGAATCCGTGGCCCAGGTCACGACCGTGGCTTCCGGGGACATCGAGCCGACGACCCACGCCGTCCCGGTGACCAACGTCTACCGACCTGACGTGCCGGTGCCCGGTCTTACCCAGCAGGAGGCGCTCGCCGGCGCACCGTCCGCCCAGGACGGCCGCTTCCGGGTGCCGCAGATTCTCGGGGAAGAACAGTGAGCGCCCCATCGGCGGACCTGACCAGGATGACGGCGGCCGCCCTCGCCGGGGACATCGCGAGTGGGCAGGTCAGCGCCGTCGAGGTGGCTCAGGCTCACCTGGACCGGATCGGCGCCGTCGATGCCGATGTTCATGCTTTCCTGCACGTCTCCGGGGACTCTGCTCTGCAGCAGGCCAGGGCCGTCGATGACGCCCGCGCCCGCGGTGAGCAAACGGCATCCACCCTGGCCGGTGTCCCGCTCGCTCTCAAAGACATCCTGGTGCAGAAGGGATCTCCGGCGACCGCCGGTTCGAAGATCCTCGAAGGCTGGATGCCGCCCTACAACGCAACGGTGACGCAGCGACTGCTCGACGCCGGCATCGTCATCCTCGGCAAGACCAACCTCGACGAGTTCGCCATGGGCTCGTCCACCGAGAATTCCGCCTACGGCCCGTCCCGGAACCCGTGGGACCTGACCCGGATCCCGGGTGGCTCGGGCGGCGGAAGTGCCGCCGCGCTGGCGGCTTTCGAGGCACCGTTGGCCATCGGTACCGACACGGGTGGCTCCATCCGGCAACCGGCCTCCGTAACCGGCACCGTCGGGGCCAAGCCGACCTACGGCGGGGTCTCCCGGTACGGCGTCATCGCCCTGGCCTCCTCGCTGGACCAGGTCGGCCCCTGCGCACGCAACGTGATGGACACCGCCCTGCTGCACGAGGTGATCGGCGGGCACGATCCGCGTGACTCCACCTCGATCGACCGTCCCGTGCCCAAGGTCGTGGAAGCGGTCCGCCGCGGCCAGAGCGAAGGCGTGGCCGGGATGAAGATCGGTGTCGTGCGGGAACTCGGGGGCGAGGGCTATCAGTCCGGCGTCATCGAATCCTTCGAGGCTGCAGTGGCCGCGCTGACGGCAGCGGGTGCCGAGATCGTCGAGGTCTCCTGCCCGCACTTCGAATACGCCCTCGCGGCGTACTACCTGATCCTGCCGAGCGAGTGTTCGTCCAATTTGGCCCGGTTCGACGCCATGCGCTACGGCCTGCGGGTCGGCGATATTGCCAATGGTGGATCGCTGGTCTCGGCGGAGGACGTGATGGCCGCTACCCGCGGCGCGGGTTTCGGCCCGGAGGTCAAGCGCCGCATCATTCTTGGCACCTACGCGCTGAGCGCCGGCTACTACGACGCTTATTACGGATCCGCGCTCAAGGTGCGGACGCTGATCCGGCAGGACTTCGAGAACGCCTACGCACAAGCCGATGTGCTGATCTCGCCGGCGTCGCCGGTGACGGCGTTCAAGATCGGGGAGAAGGTGGACGACCCGATGGCCATGTACCTCAACGATCTCGCCACCATTCCCGGTTCGCTGGCCGGCATCCCGGCAATGAGCGTGCCCAGCGGGATTGCGTCCGACACCGGTCTGCCGGTAGGTCTGCAGATCATGGGTCCGGCCCTCGGCGAAGAACAGATGTACCGTGTCGCAGCAGCTTTCGAGGCGGGTTACGTGGCCGAGCACGGCCGCACCGTCGCCGATGCGGCACCCGAGCTGGAGGTATCGGCATGACGACCGTGGTGACCGGATTGATGGAGTACGACGAAGCGATCGAGCGCTACGACCCCGTAATGGGGCTCGAGGTGCACGTCGAGCTGGGCACCGTCACCAAGATGTTCTGCGGCTGCTCGACGACCTTCGGTGCGGAGCCGAACACCCAGGTCTGCCCGACCTGCCTGGCGTTGCCCGGCGCGATGCCGACGATCAACCAGCGGGCGGTGGAATATGCCATCCGGATCGGGTTGGCGTTGAACTGCCAGATTGCGTCCTGGTGTCGGATGTCGCGGAAGAACTACTTCTACCCGGACATGCCGAAGAACTACCAGATCTCGCAATACGACGAGCCGATCGCGTTCGGCGGGTACCTCGATGTTGATTTGGGGGATGGCAGCGGGGAGACCTTCAGAGTTGAAATCGAGCGCGCCCATATGGAGGAGGACACCGGAAAGTCCTTGCACGTCGGTGGTTCCACCGGTCGGATCCAGGGCGCCGAGTATTCACTGCTGGACTACAACCGGGCTGGCGTCCCGTTGGTCGAGATCGTCACCAAGCCGATCTTCGGGACCAAGGAGAAGGCGCCGGCTGTCGCGCGCGCCTACGTTGGCGCTCTGCGTGATCTGCTGGCCTCACTTGATGTTTCGGACGTCCGGATGGATCAGGGGTCGCTGCGCTGCGATGCGAACCTGTCGCTGACCCCGGCCGGCAACCCGGTGATGGGCACCCGTACCGAGACCAAGAACGTGAACTCGCTGCGGTCGGTGGAGCGCGCCGTGCGCTACGAGATCACCCGGCAGGGCGCGCGTCTGGCCGCCGGTCAGACTGTCAGGCAGGAGACGCGCCACTTCGATGAGTCGACCGGGACCACCAACCCGGGTCGCTCGAAGGAGACGGCGGAGGACTACCGCTACTTCCCGGAGCCAGATCTGGTGCCCATCGCGCCCGATCCGGCTTGGGTGGAGTCGATCCGCGCAGCTCTGCCGGAGTTGCCCTGGGTGCGCCGGGCTCGGCTGCAGGAGGCCTGGGGTGTCTCCGATCTGGAGATGCGTGACCTGTTGGCCGCCGATGCGGTCGATCTGGTTGAGGCCACCGTCGCGGCGGGTGCGCCGCCGGCCGAGGCCCGATCCTGGTGGTCGGCTTACCTGGGCCAGCAGGCGAATGTCCTCGGCGTCTCGCTGCCGGAACTGGCCATCACCCCGGCGCAGCTGGCGCGCGTCATCGCGCTGGTCTCCGAAGGTGCGCTGAACGCCAAGATCGCCCGTCAGGTGATCGACGGCGTGTTGGCCGGCGAAGGCGAGCCGGACGAAGTGGTGGCCGCCCGGGGGCTGGCCGTAGTCTCCGACGACTCGGCGTTGCAGGCCGCGATCGACGAGGCGCTCGCCGCGCAGCCAGCCGTGGCCGATCGGATCCGTGGTGGCAACCTGAAGGCCGTCGGCGCGATCGTCGGGGCCGTCATGAAGGCAACCAAGGGCCAGGCCGACGCCGGCCGGGTCAACGCTCTGGTGCTGACCACGCTGGACGTTCAGAGCTGAGCTGACCCGGCCGGGCTGAGCCGACCGGTCAGTCAGGGCCGTTGCCGCCGGCGCCACCCGCGTTGGGCAGCAGGATGACGCGGTCGTCGGCGGCAACGGGCTTGCCGTGGCCGTCCTTGTTCGACGTGGTCAGCCACAGCGCACCCTTGGCCCCGGGCTGCACCGTCAAAAGCCGACCGTACTTATTGCCCAGCAGCACCCGTGGAGTTCCGGTGAAGGCTCCGGTCGCGGTCATGGTCACGCCCGAGAGCTGCTGTTTGGCCAGCGAGGTGTTGGCCAAAGTGGTGTCCGACGCCGCACAGCCGGCGGCGCCCCCGTCGCCGGCCTTCCACGTCCAGACCGCGTCCCCGGACTGCAGGGTGGTGTAGTTCTTGGTCGATTTGGCCGGCAGCAGGACGTCTGCTGCGCTCCGGTGATCCAGGGCGGCCATCGAACCGATCGGCAGCTGACAGATCGTGGTGATCTGGGTGAAGCCGCTGGCGAAGATAGGCGAGGTCGACCTGGGATTGCCGGCCGCGGGTTTGCCGAAGTCGTCCACGCGCAACAGTTTTCCGGCCAACGACGCCGGGTTGGCGGCCTTGGCCGGGGACCCGGCGTTGCCGGTGCCGATGTAGAGCACGCCGTCCGGGGTGAACGCCAGACCGCCGCCGTTGTTGCTGGGGCCCTTGGGGATGCCGGTGAGGATCGGCTTGGGGACGTCACCCGCGGCGATCCGGATGACCCGGTTGTCCGTCGAGGTCGTGATGTAGGCGTAGATCAACCCGTCCTCGACATAGGAGGGCGAGACGGCGATGCCGAGCAGCCCACCGCCACCCTTGGCATCGATGCCCGAGATGGTGGTGACGACCACTGGTTTCGTGCCCGCAGCGACCTTGAGGATGCGTCCGGTGGTGCGCTCGCCGACCAGTGCGGAGGTGCCGTCCGGCAGGGGGGCGAGCCCGGTCGGTGCGGTCAGGCAGGCGGCGATCACGGCCGGGTCGGTGGGCGTACAAGGGTCGGCCGGCGCACTCGTCCTGGTGGACTGACTCGACTGTCCCGGTGAACTCGGCGGTGGCGATGACGAGCCGAGCGGGGTCTCCGGAGCGAGCGGCTGGGGGAGGGCTGGAGTGACCTCGGCCGGGGTGAGACTGGGCTGCACGGTGTACGGCTGGCTGGTCGTCGAGAAGTCCCCGCAGGCAGCGGCGGCGAGCGCAATCACGGACAGCACGGTCACGGTCAGCAGGCGTCGCGAAGCACCCGCCGACCGGTGGGAGCGGGGGCGGGGGGAGCGTCGGCTGCTGGCGTCCATCACCGCTCACGGTACGTGGCGGGCATGTGAGCACCAGCGGTCTGGAAGGCCCCCCGCACGGGACGAGGCCGGCGGCCGACGGCGTGCAGCAGCATCATCGCGTCTTCGGATTCCATATGGCGCAGGCGGGCTTTCCGTTTGGAGGACAGCAACAGCCGGGTGCTGGAGAGTCCGACCCGGCGCTGGAACGGGGTGCGGCTCACTTCGGTCAACTGAACCCGGCCGCGGCGGGCGATCACCGTATGACGGGCGAGGATCCGGTGCCAGCGGAAGGTCACGGTGTCGGCGTCGATCGCCCAGGCCGCGGCATTGGCCTGCCCCCAACCGACGAGCAGCGCCAACGGAATCGGGGCCAGCGCCAGGTACCGGCCCCAGCCGGGCAGCAGCGCGAGCCCCATGGTCGCGACAAGCGACAGGAGGACGGGCAGAGTGAAGTAGCGCCGCCGGGCCCGTCCCGGGACGGAGCGCAGCGGGGTGGGATGCCATCGGAGCTCGGGTAGGGCCAGCGCGACCAGTGCGGCTGCTTCCGTCATCCGGACCAGCGGAAACAGCATTCGCTCTGCGTCGTTGGACGTGCTGATCCCGGCGACTTCGACCTCCAGTGCGCAGTAGCCCAGTATTCGCCGCCACCAGCCCTGCACCACTCGCACCGCCTGCACCCGGTCGACCGGGATGGAGCCCGAGCGCTGAGCGAGCAGGCCACGGCTGATCCGCAGTCGATCGCCGTCCCGGATGAGCGTGAAGTTCGCCAGCCGCAAGGACGTCAGAACGATCCCGGCGATCAGCGCGGCAGCCACCGCAGCCAGGATGATCAGCGCGGTGACGCGGCCGCCGCTGAACACCTCGCCGGTAATTCGGTGGAGCGCGCGCTCGGGCAGAAGGTCGTGAATCCGTCCGAAGGCCGCGGCCGCGCCAGCGAACATCAGCGGTATCGAAGTGCCGGTGATTGCGGCGACCAACAGCGTCCTGGTGTCCAAGACGGCCAGTGTCATCGGTGCGGAGTGCCCGATCGGCTGGGTCGCCTCGGTATCGTCGGGCGCCGGCTGGATACCGGGCGCCGGCTGGATACCGCCGGCCGAATGCATCGGTTGGTGCAGCGCAGTCCGGAGGTCGTCCAGCGCTGACATCCGCAGACTGGGCAGGTGCATTGCAGCCCGGTGATCGTTGCCCGGGGTCTGTACCTTCAGCCCCCAGACCCCCAGGATGCGTTGCACGACACCACGTTCGGCGTCAAGCGAGGTGATCCGGTTGATGCCGATCGTGTCCTGGGTCTTCTTGAATATTCCCGAGCGGACCCGCAGGTTGCCGTCGATGACGGAGTACCGGCGCGTCCACCATTCCGCGATCGCCCGGATGGCCAGCAGACCGGCGAACACCCCGATCGACCACCCGGGAGCTTTCCAGATGCCGACGGCGATCAGCGGCACGAGCGAGATCAGGCTGCGTCCGAAGCTGATCAGCAGGTACGCCGGACTCAGCCGCCGCTCGGTGATCTCGAGCGGGGACTCAGAGATCATCGGCCACCTGGGCCAACAATCCGATCCGCGCCCGCATGGCCACCGCTTCGTCCTGATCGAGCCCGCGGACCACCACCGTGCCCGCCGCGGTGTGCAGGTGCAGGTCGGCCAGTCGGAATCGGCGGGCGAGCAGGCCCTGCTCGGACTTCAGGTGTTGCACCCGGCTCATCGGCACCACCGCGCGGGTCTGCACCAGCCAGCCGTGCTGCAGGTCCAATTCGTAGTCGGACAGGGAGTACCAGAACAATCGACGCCGGATCGGCGGACCGATCCCGACACCGATCACGAGCAGCCAGATAGCCAGCACGGCGACGATGATCCAGCGGATCGGCGGGGTGAACCAGGTCAGACCCACCGCACCCCAGGTGGCGAGGCCTACCACCAGTACGCCGGAGATCAGTCCGCGGATCCGCCAGTAGGTGGTGGTCCTGGTGGGCAGACGAAGTCGAGCCGCCACCTGGTCGCCCGGGAGGTCGGGCGTGGATGGCACCGGACCACCACCATCGGGCGCAGCGGGGCCGTTCACCAAGGTCCGCTCCCGGCCGTCAGGGATTGTCGTGCTGTCGGGCCGGGACGCGCCGCACTGCTCCGGTCGAGGCGGACGACGCCATGGATGCATAGGCCTGCAAGGCTTTCGACACCACGCGCTCGCGACTGCGGGGTTCCCACGGGCGTTCCGAGGCCTCCATCTTGGCGCGCCGTTCGGCGAGAACCTCGTCGGTGACGTTGACCCGCAACGTCCGCGAATCGACGTCGATCTCGATCTCGTCGCCGTTCTCGACCAGCCCGATCGCCCCGCCGGCCCAGGCCTCCGGGGAGATGTGGCCGACCGAGATGCCGGACGATCCGCCGGAGAACCGGCCGTCCGTGATCAGCGCGCAGACCTTGCCGAGGCCGAGGCCCTTGAGGAATGACGTGGGGTGCAACATCTCCTGCATGCCGGGCCCGCCGGCCGGGCCCTCGTAGCGGATCACCACGACGTGGCCAGGCTGCACCTTCTTGCCCAGGATCGCTTCGACGGCCTCCTCCTGGGACTCGAGAACGATGGCGGTGCCGGTGAAATGGAACAGCGACGGATCGATGCCGGCGGTCTTGATCACTGCGCCATCCGGCGCGATGTTCCCGTAGAGCACCTGGAGGCCACCCTCGACCGTGTACGCGTGCGCCTTGTCGTGGATGCAACCCTCGACCGGGTCGACGTCCAGCGAATCCCACCGGTTGGCGGTCGAAAACGCCTGCACGGTGCGCACTCCGCCGGGGGCGGCGTGAAACAGTTCCAGCGCGGCGACCGACGGAGCCGCGGACCGGACATCCCATTCAGTCAGCCAGGACTCGATATCGGGGGAGTGCACCGTGTGCACGCCGTCGGTTTCCAGCAGCCCGGCGCGGTACAGCTCGCCGAGGATGGCCGGGATTCCGCCGGCTCGGTGCACATCCTCCATGTGAAAATCTGAGTTCGGTGCCACCTTCGCCAGGCACGGCACCCGTTTGCTGATGCTGTCGATATCGTCCAGCGTGAAGTCGATCTCGCCCTCGATGGCGGCCGCAAGGATGTGCAGCACGGTGTTGGTCGAGCCCCCCATCGCGACATCGAGCGCCATCGCGTTGCCGAACGCGGCCTTGTTGGCAACGTTGCGCGGCAGCACCGATTCGTCGTTGTCGCCGTAATACCTGCGGGCCAACTCGACGATCAGCGACCCGGCCCGCAGGAACAGGTCCTTGCGGGCGATATGAGTGGCCAGGGTGGACCCGTTGCCGGGCAACGAGAGTCCCAGCGCCTCGGTCAGGCAATTCATCGAGTTGGCGGTGAACATCCCCGAGCACGAGCCGCAGGTGGGACAAGCCGACCGTTCGACCTCATCCAACCCGGCCTGGTCCACTCCGGGCGACGCCGACGCGGAGATTGCGGTGATCAGGTCGGTCGGAGCGTGTGCCACCCCGTCCACCACGACGGCTTTGCCGGCTTCCATCGGGCCGCCGGAGACGAACACCACCGGGATGTTCAGTCGGAGCGCGGCCATCAACATGCCGGGCGTGATCTTGTCGCAGTTGGAGATGCAGACCAGCGCGTCGGCGGTGTGCGCATTGACCATGTACTCGACGGAGTCGGCGATCAGCTCGCGACTGGGCAGCGAGTAGAGCATGCCCGCGTGTCCCATTGCGATGCCGTCGTCGACAGCGATCGTGTTGAATTCCTTTGACACCCCGCCGGCCTCGGCCACGGCCGATGCCACCAGATCGCCCATGTCTTTGAGGTGCACGTGGCCGGGCACGAACTGGGTGTAGGAATTCGCGATGGCGATGATCGGCTTGCCGAAGTCACCGTCGGTCATCCCGGTGGCGCGCCAGAGCGCGCGGGCCCCGGCCATGTTGCGGCCGTGGGTGGATGTTCTGGACCGAAGCGGGGGCATGCGAACTCCAAACGGTGCAGGACTGCGACACCGAGCAACGTGGCGCAGGACAAATCGAGACAAGTCGGATGAGCCGGATAAGAATCCGACGTTACTCGTCGCTGCGAGCGGCTTGTGCTGGTGCGGTACCGACTGCCTCGACCGGCGACCCATCCGGTGTCGGCGGCACAGATTCCGGCGCCTCGGCCGGTGCGGGGGCGTCGGCACCCAGCAGCAGACGACCGCCGGAGACCTGCGCGAGCCTGGGCAGGTCCCGGGGCCGCACCATCGGCAGGCGAACGCGGCGGCCGCTGTTGGCGACCGCGATCGCCCACCGGGGGCCCCGGAATTCGAAGCCGTCCAGGTCGGACCAGGCGATGCGGCGCGGTCCCAGCAAGCCGGTGGTTCGAATGACCTCGCGGTCCGCGACGGTGCGGGTGATCAAGATGTAGATCAGGCCTACGACGGGCAGTGCATACAGCGCCAGCAGCCAATCCGGTCCGGCGTTGGCCAGCGGCGTGACGCAGATGAAGAAGAGAAACGGGATCACCAGCGACACCCCGGGGAGGCGGAAGATGACGCGGTCGGTTCGGCTCACCACTTCATCGTGCCATCGTCGGTGACGTCGAATGGCTGTCGAGCACGGCCGCGGTCCGCTTCGCCGTCCATGGCTTGACCGGCGCTGTTACATGTCGTACATCTCGGCGGTGTCGCTACGCGACGCGACGGGTCGGAGATGGCTGCTTGGTCACCGGTCGGCGCGGCGTACCGGCTACCGGGGTGGTCGGCGGTGTCGGTTTGACACGTCACACCTGGGTCCGTATGGTCCGAAGTGTGTTCCAGATTCTCGTACTCCGCTAGCGCGTCGCAGGTTCGCCGGCCCACCACAGCCCGGCACCCACGACGCGCAACCCCTTGGTCACCAACAACCGGTGACGAGGGGTTTTTTATTGCCCAGACCAGGGCAGATGCGCGGAGTGCGCAGCGAGCTGCGCCGTCCGGCGCGCCACGAAACCCGGACGGTGCAGCCGCTCTCTCCTGACCTGAGCAATCCACCAACAGGCCGTTCGATCAGGCCCGACGATCGTCAGAAGGTCCATCCCATGAGCCAGACACCGATGGCGACAAGCCGCGAAGTGCCGGTCACCCCCCACGCTTCCGCTCAGCCGTCCGGCAGCCGCCCGCACCAGCGGCCCGCCACGCACGCCGCAACGCCCGCCGTCGAATACGTGACCGGCGCGAAGTCGGTCGTGCGTTCCCTCGAAGAGGCCGGCGTCGAGATCGTCTTCGGCATTCCGGGTGGAGCGGTACTGCCCGTCTACGATCCGCTGCTCGATTCCGAGAAGGTGCGGCATGTGCTGGTCCGGCACGAACAGGGTGCCGGTCACGCGGCGACCGGCTACGCCCAGGCCTCCGGGAAGGTCGGGGTCTGCATGGCCACGTCCGGTCCCGGTGCCACCAACCTGGTGACTCCGATTGCCGACGCGCACATGGATTCGGTGCCGCTGGTGGCGATCACCGGTCAGGTGGGGCGGCCGCTGATCGGCACCGACGGTTTCCAGGAGGCCGACATCTGCGGCATCACCATGCCGATCACCAAGCACAACTTCATGGTCACCGACGCTGCGGAAATACCGGTCATCCTGGCCCAAGCCTTCTATCTGGCCTCCACCGGGCGTCCCGGTCCGGTGCTGGTCGACATCCCGAAGGACATCCTGCAGGCCGAGACGGTTTTCTCCTGGCCGACCGACGTCCACCTGCCGGGCTACCGGCCGGCCGTCAAGCCGCACGCCGGCCAGATCAATGCCGCCGCCAAGCTGATCGCCGCTGCGCGTCGGCCGGTCTACTACGTCGGCGGCGGGGTGCTCAAGGCGCACGCCACCGAGCAACTGAAGGTGCTGGCCGAGCTGACCGGTATTCCGGTAGTCACCACGCTGATGGCCCGCGGGGCGTTCCCGGACTCACACATCCAGCACCTCGGTATGCCGGGGATGCACGGCACGGTGGCCGCGGTGGCCGCTATGCAACGCGCCGACCTGATCGTGGCGCTGGGAGCCAGGTTCGACGACCGGGTGACCGGTCAGCTCTCGACCTTCGCCCCCGACGCGACCATCATCCACGCCGACATCGACCCGGCCGAGATCGGCAAGAACCGCGCTGTCGACGTGCCGATCGTGGGGGACGCGAGGGAGGTCATCTCCGAACTGATCGCGGCCGTGGCCATCGAGCAGACCGCCGGCGTGGTCGCCGACCTGACGGCCTGGTGGGCCGAGTTGGACGAGATCCGGGAAACGTTCCCGCTGGGCTACGACTGGCCGTCGGACGGCAGCCTGTCGCCGCAGTACGTGATCGAGCGGCTCGGCAAGATCAGCGGACCGGACACAATTTTCGCGGCCGGCGTCGGCCAGCACCAGATGTGGGCGGCGCAGTTCATCTCGTACGAGAAGCCTTACACCTGGCTGAATTCGGGCGGCCTGGGCACCATGGGGTACGCGGTGCCGGCGGCCATGGGCGCGAAGATGGGCGCCCCGGATTCGGTGGTCTGGGCGATCGACGGCGACGGCTGCTTCCAGATGACCAACCAGGAACTGGCCACCTGTGCGATCGAGGGCATCCCGATCAAGGTCGCCATCATCAACAACGGCAACCTGGGCATGGTTCGGCAGTGGCAGACGCTGTTCTACGGCGAGCGCTACTCGCAGACCGACCTCGGTACCCACAAGCACCGGATCCCGGACTTCAAGCTGCTCGCCGAGGCGTACGGCTGCGTCGGGCTGCGCTGCGAGTCCAAAGAGGATGTGGACAAGACGATCGAGGCTGCGATGGCGATCAACGACCGCCCGGTCGTCGTCGACTTCGTGGTCGGCGCCGACGCCCAGGTCTGGCCGATGGTCGCGTCCGGCACCGGTAACAGTGAAATCATGGCCGCCCGTGACATCCGGCCGCTCTTCGATGAGGAGTAAGCCCTTTCGAGTCACGGCGGGGACCAACTTCGCCGGCGGGGACGAAGGTTGTCCGGCCTGTCCCACCATTCACTTTTCGACCACCTTGATCCCCGCGGGAGAAGTTGATCCCCGCGGGATAGGAGAACGACCTTGAGTACGCATACGTTGTCGGTCCTGGTCGAGAACAAACCGGGTGTGCTGGCTCGGGTTTCGTCGCTGTTCTCGCGCCGCCAGTTCAACATCCACTCGCTGGCCGTCGGCCCGACCGAGAACCCGGAAGTGTCCCGGATGACGATCGTGGTCGCGGTGGACGAGCTTCCGCTGGAGCAGGTGACCAAACAGCTCAACAAACTCATCAACGTCCTGAAGATCGTGGAACTTTCCCCGACGGCGTCCGTGTACCGCGAGCTGTTGCTGATCAAGGTGCGGGCCGATTCAACGGTCCGTGCGCAGGTCGTGACGATCGTCGACATGTTCCGCGCGCACATCGTGGATGTCACGCCGGATTCCGTGACGGTCGAGGCGGCCGGTACCACCGATAAGCTGCAGGCCCTGGTCAAAATGCTCGAACCCTTCGGCGTCCGCGAGCTGGTTCAGTCCGGCATGGTCGCCCTGGGCCGCGGTCCGAAGTCGATCACCTCGGAACGCAGCCGCTCCGACTGAGCTGACCGGCCTGCGGCGACACCCCTGCCGCGGTCGGCCGGCCGAAAGCACCGCACTGCGAAGACCCGAACGACGAACACCCAGAGCAACATCCCGAAAACCACCGGGCTTCCCCAGCCCCGCGAAAGGAACGTCGAACACCCATGGCAGCCGAAATTTTCTACGACGACGACGCCGATCTGTCGATCATCCAGGGCCGCAAGGTCGCCGTCATCGGTTACGGCTCGCAGGGCCATGCCCACGCGCTGAGCCTGCGCGACTCCGGCGTCGACGTCCGCGTCGGCCTTCCGGAGACTTCGAAGTCGCGCAGCAAGGCGACTGACGAGGGCCTCCGCGTGGTCACCCCGGCCGAGGCTGCGGCCGAAGCCGACCTGATCATGATCCTGACGCCGGACCACATCCAGCGGCACGTCTACACCGCCGACATCGAGCCGAACCTCACAACCGGCAAGGCACTGGCCTTCGGTCACGGCTTCAACATCCGCTACGGCTACATCAAGCCGCCCGCCGACGTGGACGTCATTCTGATCGCCCCGAAGGGCCCGGGACACCTGGTCCGGCGCGAGTTCGTCAACGGCAAGGGCGTGCCGGACCTGATCGCCGTGGAGCAGGACTTCACCGGTGGGGCCCAGGCCCTGGCGCTGTCCTACGCCGCCGCCATCGGTGGCGCTCGCGCCGGCGTCATCAAGACCACCTTCACCGAGGAGACCGAGACCGACCTGTTCGGCGAGCAGGCCGTCCTCTGCGGTGGCGCGTCCCGGCTGATCCAGACCGGCTTCGAGACCCTGACGGCCGCCGGCTACCAGCCGGAGATCGCCTACTTCGAGGTGCTGCACGAACTCAAGCTGATCGTCGACCTGATGTACGAGGGCGGCATCGCCAAGCAGCGCTGGTCGGTCTCCGACACGGCCGAGTACGGCGACTACGTCTCCGGTCCCCGCGTCATCGACGACCACGTCGCCAAGAACATGCAGGGCGTGCTGGCGGACATCCAGGACGGCACTTTCGCCGCCCGATTCATCGCCGACCAGGACGCCGGCGCTCCGGAGTTCAAGAAGTTCCGCGCCGAGCAGGAGGCGCACCCGATCGAAGAGACCGGTCGCAAGCTCCGTGGCCTGATGAGCTGGGTCAAGTCGGACGACGACTACACCGGGACCGCAGCCCGCAGCTGAATTTGCTCACACGACTGAAACAGCTCAGCCTGGACCCGTTGCCGAGTCCAGGCTGAGCTGTCTCGAGCACTAGAAAGTCTTGGCGCCCTTCGACTTGAACCAGGCCTTCGACGTCGGGTTCAGCATGAAGATGACGATCAAGACCGGCGCGACGACGCCGATGACGCCGCTGAAGGTGAAATTGCTGCTGGTGATGGACACGATGATCGAGACGATGTCCAACAGGATGTAGACGGCAGCGCCGATCACGATGAGCTGCCCGTTCTTGCCGGTCAGGGCGACGACTCCACCCCAGATCAGCAGGATCGCGATGACGACCAAGCCGGCCGTGATCACCTTGAAGAAGCCGGAGTAACTGGCGACGGTGTTGCAATCGGCGGCCGAGATCTGGTCGCTGCTGAACGAGTTGCAGGCGTCGGTGGCCGCAGAGATGACCGAACTCGCCGCCACGATGATCAGGCCGAGGATGATCGCGAACGCGCCCCAGATGAAGGCCAGCACCGCAGCGGCGGTGACCATACCGGGGCGGGGGTTCGGCGGCGGCCCGAATCCTGGTGCGCCGTAGGCGGTCGGTGGGTAACCCGGGGTCGGCGGGTAGGTGGGCTGCTGGCCGTAGGTGGGCTGCTGGCCGTACCCCGGCTGCTGGCCGTAGGTGGGCGGCTGGCCATAGGCGGGTTGCCCGTACCCGGCGGGCTGGGCGTAGGGATCCTGGCCGTAGGGCTGTTCTGGCGTTGCTCCGGTGGGGTACCCCTGCGGATATCCGGGAGCCGGCTGACCGGGATAGCCCTGGGGCTCGCCCGGGGTAGCACCGTAGGACGGTGGTGTGGTCACAGCTGGTCCCTTCGGATGGGGGAAGTTCCTTTCGGCGAGATCACTGTAGGGCGGGCGAGGGCAGTCGGGCGGTGAAAACGGTGAAATCGCCCACAATTCTTTACCTGCCCTTGGTGTCCCGCGCGGCCGAACCGGAGGCGTGAGCGGGCTGTGGAGTTCGGTGGTCCGGGTCTCGTTACGATGGGCGCCCGGGTGCACCGAGGCGCCCGCGGGCGATGAGCGAACTCCAGACCGACTTCTGGCGGAGCGAGCCATCAGCGCAATGCGGCCAGGGATCGCCTCACGGCCGATGATCCAAGACGGAGATGAACACAGCGTGGCTAGTCCTGCCAAACCCGTTGTCCTGATCGCGGAAAAGCTCGCCCAGTCGGCGATGGACGTCCTGGGGTCGGATTTCGAGATCCGTTACGTCGACGGGGCCGATCGAGCGGCCCTGCTGCCGGCCCTGGCGGACGCCGACGCCGTGCTGATCCGGTCGGCCACCACCATCGACGCCGAAGCCCTGGCGGCAGCGCCGAACCTGAAGGTGGTAGCGCGCGCCGGGATCGGCCTGGACAACGTTGATGTCCCGGCGTCGACCGCCCGCGGCGTGCTGGTCGTCAACGCTCCGCAGTCCAACATCATCACGGCCGCCGAGCATGCCATCGCCCTCCTGTTCTCGGTAGCCCGCCAGATCCCCGCCGCGCACGCCACCATGGCCGCCGGCGAGTGGAAGCGGAGCAAGTTCGTCGGCGTCGAGATCGCCGAGAAGACGGTCGGTGTGGTCGGTCTCGGCCGGATCGGCCAGTTGTTCGCCGCGCGGATCGCCGCCTTCGGTACCAACGTCATCGCGTACGACCCGTATCTCCAGCCGGCCAGGGCCGCGGCGCTCGGCGTCCGGCTCGTCGATCTGCCCACGTTGCTCCGCGAGGCCGACATCATCTCGATCCACCTGCCCAAGACGCCGGAGACGCTGGGCCTGATCGGCGCGGCGGAGCTGGCCACTGTGAAGCCGACCGTGCTGATCGTCAATGCCGCTCGTGGTGGCCTGATCGACGAGCAGGCGCTGGCCGACGCGCTGACCGAGGGGAGGGTCGCAGGAGCCGGTGTTGATGTCTACGTGAAAGAGCCGATGACGGCGGAGAACCCGCTGCGTTCGGCGCCGAACATCGTGCTCACCCCACACCTCGGTGCGTCGACCGAGGAAGCGCAGGACAAGGCCGGGACGGCGGTCGCCAGATCGGTCAAGTTGGCCCTGCGCGGGGACTTCGTGCCGGACGCCGTCAACGTGGCCGCGGCCGGCCCGGTCGCCGATGAGGTGCGCCCGTGGATTCCGCTGGCCTCCCGGCTGGGTTCCATCCTCACCGCCGTCGCCGGCGCAGTTCCGGCGCAGGTGGTGGTCGAGGTCCGCGGCGATCTGGCTGATTCCGACACCACGATCCTGCAGTTGGCGGCGGTTCGCGGCATCTTCGGCCCGGTGATCACCGATGCCGTCACGTTCGTCAACGCCCCGGCCCTGGCCGCCGAACACGGACTCACCCTGTCCGGCACCTCGACGACGGAAACCGGGGACTACCGGTCGTCCATCACACTGCGCGCGGCCATGCCGGACGGTTCGAGCCGCTCGGTCTCCGGCACCCTGTCCGGATCCAACCAGGTCGCCAAGCTCATCGAGATCAACGATCGCCACTTCGACCTACGGGCCGAAGGCGACCTGGTGCTCGTCGCCTACGCCGACCGGCCGGGTGTGATGGGCACGGTGGGGGCCCTGCTGGGCGACGCCGGGGTCAACATCCTGGCCGCACAGATCTCCCAGGAGATCTCCGGCCACGCGTCGATCATGGTGCTGCGGGTCGACGGTCTGCCCGATCCAGCTCTGCTGGAGAAGGTTGGCGATGCCGTGTCCGCCAGCGCCATCCGTGGGATAGCAGCGAGTTAGCGCACCGCCGCAGGCTTCGCAAGAGGATCGGTCCCCACTGGCCTGACGCTCACCTGTGGACGGGCGCGACCCGGCCGATTAACCTAGGTGGCAGAACAAATAGGACTTTCGACTACTCACGGTGATCGGTAGCCCGATCAGGCACTCCGATCACCTGCGGTCGCTGCCTTTTGTTTCCCAGGCGCCCGTCTTCGGCGCAGAGCGCACCCATGACCGGTGAGGTGAGGTGGCCGGATGTCCCGACATCGACCTCACCGATCCGCCGGACGCGGGATCGCTGCAGTTCGCCGCCGGTTGGCAGCGCTGCTGACGGTGTCGGTGGCGCTGGTGGTGGCCTGGCCCGCGTCGGCCACCGCAACCGTCCCGACTCCCGGAGATCATCCGGTCGCCGGCAGCCCAGCGATCCCTGGGCCGACCAAGCCGGGCTACAGCACGCTGGTCGACCACAGTGCCGTGCTGCAGCCGGCACTGGAGAACGGATCGACCCGGCGCACAGTGTTCGTCCAGCTTGCGGATCAGGGCGTCGCGCAGGTCTCGGCGGCCCTACTGGCCCGGGGCGAGCCGGCCGCTGTCGTGCGGCTGGCCGTGGTGCGGGCGCGGACGGCGATCGGGGCGCAGGCGGCTGCGGTGGCGGCGACGGCGAAGGCCGCCGATCCGGCGGCGGTGACGGTCTTCCAGGTGGCCAACGCCATTCCGGGCGTCGGCATCACGGCGAGCCCGGCGGCCCTGCGTGCCTTGGCGGTACTGCCGGACGTGGCGCGCATCTCGGAAATCGTCCCGAAGACCCGGGCCGCCGTTGGGTCTGCCCAACTGGACTCGGCTATGCGCAGTTGGACCGATCGAGGGGTGACCGGGTTGGGTGTCCGGGTAGGTGTGATCGACAGCGGAATCGACTACACCGCAGCCAATTTCGGTGGTCCGGGCACGACCGCGGCGCATGAGGCGGCCGGCCGGACGAACCGGTGGGAGCCGACCGCCAAGGTAGCGGGAGGTTTGGATTTTGTCGGGGACAACTACGACGCCGCGGCCGAGACCAGCTCGGGCGTGCCCAACCCCGGTTACCAGCCCGTCCCGCATCCGGACGCGAATCCGCTCGACTGCAGCGGTCACGGCAGCACGGTTGGCGGTGCCATCGCCGGCCGCGGGGTGGACGCGGCCGGGCAGGCGTTCGGCGGCCGATACCCGACACTGGCCGGTCCTGCCCTCGACCAGTTGACGGTGGCTCCCGGGGTGGCGCCCCAGGCCCTCCTCTATGCCCTCAAGGTCTTCGGCTGCTCCGGAGCCACCGACGCAATCATCCCGGCCCTCGATTGGGCCCTCGACCCCAACGGTGACGACGATTTCTCGGATCATCTCGACGTCGTCGACCTGTCGCTGACCGGCCCGGCCAACGCGTCCGACGACCCCGAGAATGCCGTGCTGGACGCCGTTGCGCAGCTGGGCGTCCTACCCGTCACGACAAATCCGTGGCCAGCCGCCGACGGTTCGGCCAGTGGGTCCTCGCGAGCCCTGAGTGCTGCATCGGGGAGCGCCGAGTTGGCCGGGGTCGCCGCCCTCGTTCGTCAGGCCCGGCCGTCCTGGACCCCCGAGCAGGTCAAGGCGGCGGTGATCAACTCCGCCGGAGCCGGGAGCGGCGTCGCAGCGACCGATACCGACCCAGGAGCCGGGTCGATCGATGCGGCCTCGGCCGTATCGACCAGCCTGCTCGCCTACAGCGCGACCAACCCCGGAGCCGTGTCGGTCTCGTTCGGGGTGGTCCAGGCCGACGTGCGGCAGCAGGTGGTGGTCCAGACCTCGGCGGTCGTCGTCCAGAACGTCGGCGGCGACGACGCCAACCTCGCACTGACCTACCGTCAGGCCGTCGGTCAACCGGGGGTGTCCTATCAGGTCAGTCCCGACCACATGGTGCTGCCGTCCGGGACCAGTGCGCTGGCCACGGTGGTCATGACCATCAACCCGGCGGCGTTGCGACACACCTTGGCCCCCGGAGTGGCTGCACAGCAGACCAATGCACTGACCGGACTGGACGAGGCCAGGCAGTACCAGAGTGCGAGTTCGGGAGCCGTGCTGATCACCGGAGCGTCGGCGGTGGCCCTGGACGTCCCGGTTCGGGGGTCCGCACGGCCCTTCTCCACCACCGCGGCGGTCGACGGCACGTTCACCGGAAGTCCGGCGCTCGTGTTGTCCGGCAGCGGCTTGGCGCTCTCGTCGCCCGCCGATCCGATCAGCACCGGGTACAACTCGCTGGTCTCAGTGCTGAATCTGGGTTACCGCAGTACGCAGATGCCGGCCTGTTCCGACTCGTCGCGACCAGCCCCCACGCGCTCCGCATCGAGCACGGTCAGCGCCGGTCCGACGCCCATACCCGGGGCAGCGTCATCGGTTCGAGCCGACTGTTCGACCGGTGGGGATCTCGCCGGGGACCTGCAGGCAGTGGGGGCCGGACGGACCACGGCGACCGGCAGCGCGCCCGGTTACCTGTGGTTCGGGCTGTCAACCTACGCCGACTGGTCGTCGGTGGGTGACGGGATGTTTCCGACGGTCAACATCGACACCAACGGGGACAACACGGCCGACTACACGGTCCAGGTCCAGGCCGCCGGCGGTGATTCGAACCTGCTCTACGCCATGCTCTTCGACGACAAGGGCGCGGGATCGCTGGTCGACATCTACCCGGTCAACTTCAACCTGGGCAACGTCGACACCAACGTGTTCGACACGAACGTGTTGCTGATTCCGGTCGATCCGGTCCGCATCGGATATCGCCCATCGATGACCACTTTTCCGATCAGATATTCGGTCGCGACCTATTCGGCGTACGGGGCCCCGCAGAATTCCGGGATGGTCGACACCACGCCGGCCATCGGCTTCGACGTGGCCAGACCGCCGATCAGCACGTCGGCACCGCTGTGGTCGGACCAGGGTGGCACAGGCATCAGCTACCAGCTGGCGCCGGGTTTGACCAGCGCGGATGCCCTGGTCCTGCACCTGCATGCCACCGCCGGATCGCGCGCCCAGGTCATCGGGTTGGCGGGCGGTCAGGGCTGAGCGGGGCGGTCGCCCGACCAGGCGCGCAAGGTGACCCCGGCAGACCGATACCCTTAGCCTGCACACCAGTCGATGACAGAAATGGTTGAACATGAAGCTCGCGGTCATTCCAGGCGACGGTATCGGTCCGGAAGTCGTGGCCGAGGGCCTGAAAGTATTGACCGGCGTTGTCCCGCAAGTGGAGACGACGTCCTATGACCTCGGCGCCGCGCGATGGCATCGCACCGGCGAACTACTGCCCGATTCGGTCCTGCGCGAGCTCCGGGAGCACGACGCGATCCTGCTCGGTGCGGTGGGTGACCCGACCGTGCCGTCCGGCATTCTCGAGCGAGGGCTGCTGCTGCGCATCAGATTCGAGCTGGACCATCACGTCAATCTGCGGCCGGCCCGGCTCTACCCCGGCGTCGTGGGTCCACTGGCCGGTGACCAGGCGATCGATCTGCTGGTGCTGCGGGAGGGCACGGAAGGTCCGTACGCCGGAAACGGCGGTCTGTTGCGCAAGGACACCGTGCACGAGATCGCCACCGAGGTATCGCTCAACACCTACTTCGGCGTCGAGCGCGTGGTGCGCGACGCCTTCCGCCGGGCGGCTCGCCGCCCGCGCCGTCACCTGACTCTGGTGCACAAGACCAACGTGTTGGTGCACGCCGGCCAGTTGTGGAGCCGGGTCGTCGAAGAGGTCTCGATGGAGTTCCCCGAGGTCACCGTGGCCTACGCGCACATCGACGCCGCGATGATCTACCTGGTCACCGACCCAGGCCGGTTCGATGTCATCGTGACGGACAACCTGTTCGGCGACATCCTGACCGACCTGGCTGCGGCGGTGTCCGGTGGCATCGGGCTGGCCGCATCGGCCAACCTGGACGTCTCGGGCGCCAACCCGAGCATGTTCGAGCCGGTGCACGGCTCGGCGCCGGACATCGCCGGCGCCGGCACCGCGGACCCGACCGCCACCGTGCTGTCGGTCGCGCTGCTGCTCGATCACCTCGGCCTGCCGGATGCCGCTCGCCGGGTCGAGGCCGCGGTGGCCTTCGATCTGGCCACCAGGCAACCCGGTTCCGCCGGAAAGACGACGTCGGTCGGCGACCGGCTGGCGGCACTCGCCTCCAGCTGAGGCGATTGCGCACGTGAGCACGAGCCTGCCTGCTCGGGCCGGCCAGATCAGCACCGGACCAGTTCAGCACCGGACCAGTTCAACACCGGACCAGGAGTACCCGACATGACCACATCCGCAGCGCCGCGGGCCGAGTTGTTGCAGTTGTCCCCGCTCGGTGACGCGTTCCACGTCTTCGACACCACTTTGCGCGACGGCGCGCAGCGCGAGGGCATCAGCTATTCGGTCGCCGACAAGCTCGCGGTTGCCACCCTGCTCGACGAGTTGGGCGTCGGCTTCATCGAAGGTGGATGGCCGGGCGCGATGCCCAAGGACACCGAGTTCTTCGCGCGGGCGGCCTCCGGTGAGCTCAAGCTGACCTCCGCCCAGCTGGTCGCCTTCGGTTCCACCCGTAAGGCCGGCGTGCGTGCGCAGGACGATCTCCAGGTCCGGGCGTTGCTCGACTCGCAGGCGCCCATCATCACGCTGGTCGCAAAATCCGACGTCCGGCACGTCGAGCGCGCGCTACGCACCACCCTCGAGGAGAACCTGCGCATGGTCGGCGACACCGTCGCCTTCCTGGTCGGCGAGGGCCGGCGCGTCTTCCTCGACTGCGAACACTTCTTCGATGGCTATGTCGCCGACCACGACTACGGGCTCCGGGTGGCCGAGGCGGCGGCGTCTGCGGGCGCCGACGTCATCGTCCTGTGCGACACCAACGGCGGCATGATGCCCGTCGGGTTGCACCAGGTCGTCACGGAGGTCAAAGCCCGCACCGGGTTCCGGCTCGGCATCCACTGTCAGGACGACACCGGCTGCGCCGTGGCCAACACCGTCGCCGCGGTCCAGGCCGGCGCCACCCACGTGCAGTGCACCGCCAACGGCTACGGCGAGCGGGCCGGCAATGCCGACCTCTTTGCGGTGCTGGGCAATTTGGTGGTGAAGCTCGGAATGCCGGTCCTGCCACCGGACCGATTGACCGAGATGGTCCGGGTGTCACATGCGCTCGCCGAGTTGGCCAACATCGCGCCGGATACCCACCAGGCCTATGTCGGATCATCGGCGTTCTCGCACAAGGCCGGTCTTCATGCCTCCGCGATCAAGGTCGACCCCGAGCTGTACAACCACCTGAACCCCGAGGTGGTCGGCAACGACATGCACATCCTGATCACCGAGATGGCCGGCCGGGCGTCGGTCGAGTTGAAGGCCAAGGAGCTGGGCATCGACCTCGCCGGGCAGCCGGACGTGGTCTCCAGGGTGGTGGAGACGGTGAAAGAACGAGAGGCGGCCGGCTGGAGTTACGAAGCTGCCGACGCGTCGTTCGAACTGTTGCTGCGCAACGAGTTGGCGGCGGCCAGCGGTGAGCAGGTGGCGGCGCCGTTCCAGCTGGAGTCCTATCGGGTCATCGTAGAGAACACTGGAACCACGGTGCAGTCGGAGGCGACCGTCAAGGTGCACATCGGGGGCCGCCGAGTGGTGGCCACCGCCGAGGGCAATGGCCCGGTCAACGCGCTGGATTCCGCGCTGCGGTCTGCGCTTGCCGACCACCTTCCTGGGTTGGCCGGGGTCGAGCTGATGGACTACAAGGTGCGCATCCTGGCCGGGCAGGCCGGCACTGACTCGGTGACCAGGGTGCTCGTGTCGTCGGCATCGACCGTCGCGGCCGGCTCGCCCGAATGGACCACGGTCGGGGTGCACGCCAACGTGGTCGAAGCATCCTGGGAGGCGCTCGTCGACTCACTGGTCTATGCGTTGGGGCCGTCAGTGGTCGGCCCTGCGGTCACGCCTGCGGTGGCCACCGTGGCCGTCGACCAGCTCACCTGACACGCTGCCGCTGCCGTCCGGCTACTTCACGAACCCGAGCATTGACCCGTACGTCGCCTACTGGAGGATCACCCATGCGCCTGGCCCGGATCGCCCACCCCGACGGAGTCGCGTTCGTCGTCGTCGAAGGCATCGTCGACGCCGGACAGGACGGCGAGGACCTGTCGGCGGCGGTGGCCAAGGAAATCCTCGACCATCCGTTCGGGACCCCGGAGTTCACCGGTCGCGAGTGGCCGCTGGGCCAGACCAGGCTGCTGGCGCCGATCCTGCCGTCCAAGGTGGTTGCGGTGGGCCGGAACTACGCCGACCATGCCGCCGAACTGGGTAACGCCGTACCGGACGAACCGTTGATCTTCCTCAAGCCGTCGACCTCTGTGGTCGGTCCCGGAGCGCCGATCCTGATCCCGCCGTCGTCGCAGCGGGTGGAATTCGAGGGCGAACTCGCGGTCGTGATCGGGCGCCCGTGCCGGGATGTGAAGGCGGCGAACGCGTCGTCGGTGATTCTGGGCTACACGGTGGCCAATGACGTGACCGCGCGCGATCTGCAGCGGGCCGATGTGCAGTTCACCAGAGCGAAGAGCTTCGATTCGTTCTGCCCGATCGGACCGTGGATCGAGACCGAGCTCGACCCGACGGATGTGCTGATCCGGACCGAGCTCGACGGCGAGGTCAAGCAGGATGGACACACCGCCGACATGGTGCACAGCGTGGCTGCCCAGATCGAATTCATCTCGGCGATCATGACGCTGCTGCCCGGCGATCTGATCCTGACCGGAACGCCGGCCGGTGTCGGTCCGATGCTGGCCGGGCAGACCGTCTCGGTGACCGTCGAGGGCATCGGCACGCTGACGAATCCGGTGGTCGACCGCTGAACGGGTGGCCGCGGCCTACACTTCGGCCAGATTCGAGGACGCGCCGGGTGAGCTGCCCCGGTCTGACAACGGGGAGGCGCCGATGACCGACGAGTCGCTCTATGCGCCCAGCCTGGTCGAGATGGCCACCCGCCGCCTGCGTGAGGAGATCCTGTCCGGTCGGCTGATGCCGGGGGAGCGGTTGATCGAGGAGCAGATCCGGCGGCGGTACTCGATCAGTCGGGCCCCGCTGCGGGAGGCGTTGCGACTGCTGGCCCAGCAAGGCCTCGTCGAACACCTACCCCGCCGTGGAGCCCGGGTGACCGAGTGGTCCGACACGGACATCATGGAACTGTTCGCGATCCGTTCTGTGCTCGAACAGCATGCGATCATCTCGGCATTCCCGTTGTCGTCGACCATCCGCGAGCAACGACTCGATCTGCTGCGGGACCGGTTGGAACAGATGCGGATCGCCGGCCTGGCCGAGGATCAACTCGGCAAGGACGATGCCCACCGGGCGTTTCATGCCGCCATCGTGGCCATGGCCGGCAACCGCCAACTCGACCTGGCGATCGAACCCGTCTTGATCAAGCTGCAGCGCCCGATGGCTGTGAACCTGCGACGTGAGGCCCAGCTGCTCGGCCCGGAGGAGGGCCTGCGCAGACATGAGCGTCTGCTCAGCGCGGTGGAGAGCAATGATCCGAAGGTCATCCTGTTGGCGCTGGAACAGCACGGCAGCCGCCGCTATCTCGAGCACGAAGCGTCAGCGGGCTGAGTCCGGGTGGTCACCAGAATCTGTCCGACAGCTGCACGAGAGTCACGAAATTACTAACACGTTGGTAACACAAGAAGACTTGTGCCGATACACGGTTTGTCGACAATCGACCACATGACGGACGTAGCACCAGCATTCGCACCCGGTCCGACCATCGTGGACCTGCTCGAGTGCTACCGCGCGGGCGAGTCGACACCGGCCGACGTCGTGCGCACCGTGCTGGCCGCCATCGAGCAGCGCGGCGACGACGGGGTGTGGATCGAGGTGGCCGCGGAGGCGGACCTGCTGACCCGTGCGCGGGAGCTGCAATCGCTCCCGACTTCGCTGCCGCTGTATGGGGTTCCGTTCGGCGTCAAGGACAGCATCGATGTCGCCGGTTGGCCCACCACGCTGGCTTGCCCGGCTTACTCGCGGGTGGCCGCCAGTACCGCCCCGGTGGTCCAGGCCATCCTGGACGCCGGCGGCATCTTCGTGGGCAAGACCAATCTCGATCAATTCGCCACCGGACTCAACGGCACCAGAACCGCATACACGGTGCCGCGCAGCGTGTTCGGTGGCGACCTGATCTCGGGAGGCTCCAGTTCGGGATCCGCGTTGGCGGTGGCCCTTGGCCAGGTTCCGTTCGCCGTCGCCACCGATACCGCCGGCTCCGGCCGGGTGCCCCCTGCCCTCAATGGCGTACTCGGGTTCAAGCCGTCCCGCGGATTGCTGAGCACCGTCGGGCTGATCCCGGCTTGCCGCTCGTTGGATTGTGTCAGCCTCATCGCCGGCACCGTCGCCGATCTCAATACCGTCTTCGACGTGATCGCGGGCCCGGATGACCGGGATGCCTGGAGCCGCCAGCGGCGGCTCGATCCGACTCCGGCGCGTGCGGCTCGGGTCGGCTTGCCCGCGTTCGCCGAGCTCGATTTCTTCTCCGATGAGAAGATGTCGGCGGCCCATGCCGCGGCGCGAGAGGTCATCGTCGACAGTTTTCCGCTCGTCACCACCCCGCCGTTGCAGCCGTTCCTGGACGCCGGAGCCTTGCTCTACCAAGGCCCGTGGGTCGCGGAACGGCTGGTCGAATTCGGCGACTTCCTGGCCGAACAGCCAGACGCGGTGCTCCCCGTAGTAGCTCAGATCATCAACAGCGGCGCCAACTTCGATGCCCTGGACGTCTTTCGGGCGCAATACCGGCTGGCCGAACTCAAGGCGGAAGTGGGGCGATTGTTCCTGGACATGGACGTACTCGTGCTGCCCACGATCGGTACGACGTTCACCGTGGCGGAGGTGCTGGCCGCGCCCATCGCGACCAACACAATCCTCGGCCATTACACGCATTTCGGCAATCTGCTCGACCTGTGCGGGCTGGCTGTTCCCGCTGGTTTCACCTCTGACGGCCGGCCGGCCAGCGTCATGGTGCTCGGGCCGGCCCTGTCCGACGACCTCGTCCTGGCCGTCGGAGCATTGATAGCGGAGCGTGTCGGTCTCGATGCGAACGCCCTCGCCAACTGCTGACCCGTCCATCCGGCACTGATCTCACGACCCGCGCCGTAATCGCCCAATCGAAATCCGTTCCGACGTCAGAAAATCCAAGGCACCCATTCCGTCTCTCGACGAACAGGAATCAGCATGACGGTAGAGAGCTCGAGCAGCCCCCGATCACCTGAGGTGATAGCAGTACCAGGACCTTTCGCTCTCCCGCCGGGTGAGGTGGCCTTGATCGTCATCGACATGCAGCGAGACTTCCTGCTGCCCGGCGGATTCGGCGAGACCCTGGGCAACGACGTTTCCCAGCTGGCCGGAGTTGTGCCCCCGCTGCAGCGGGTGCTCGAAGCAGCCAGGGCCGCGGGATTCATGGTGATCCACACCAGAGAGGGCCACCTGCCTGACCTGTCGGACCTACCTGAGGCAAAGCGCAGGCGCGGCAAGCCGTCCCTGCGGATCGGTGACCCGGGTCCGTACGGCCGCATCCTGATCCGCGGTGAGTACGGCCAGGACATCATCGACGAATTGGCCCCGATCGCCGGGGAGGTGGTGCTGGACAAGCCCGGCAAGGGCGCCTTCTATGCCACCGGCCTGAGTGAAATTCTCCAGTCGGCGGGGATCACCACGCTGATCGTCACCGGCGTGACGACCGAGGTGTGCGTCCACACCACGGTCCGTGAGGCGAACGACCGCGGTTACGAGGTGCTCGTGCTCTCCGACTGCGTCGGGTCCTACTTCCCCGAGTTCCAGCGGGTCGGAGTGGAGATGATCGCCGCCCAGGGTGGGATCTTCGGCTGGGTCGCCGATTCCGCGGCCCTCCTGGACGTGTTAGCGCAATCCGTATCACCGCAGCCCGCCACCAGCGCAGTGTGAGAAAGGATCTGTCATGAACCTCTCGGCAATCCGGAATTCCCGCGGGACCTCGATTTCGGACTCGAGCGAATTGAAGCTCCCGTGGTGGACCCGTGGCGAGACGAACGCCTTCTTCGGTCTCGCGTTCAACATCCTCGTCAACGTGCTGACGCTGACGTCCCTGATGATCTTCGTGGTCAAGGTGCCCGCCGGCCTTGTGATGGGCACGGTGCTGCCGGCCCTCGGCGTCGCGATGATCCTGGGCAACATCTACTACACGATCCTGGCTCGGCGGCTGGCGAAGAAGGAGAACCGAACCGACGTCACGGCCATGCCGTACGGGCCCAGCGTTCCGCACATGTTCATCGTCACCTTCGTGGTCATGCTGCCCATCTATCTGAAGACGAATGATCCGCTCAAGGCCTGGGAATCGGGTCTGGCCTGGGCATTCCTGATCGGCGTCATCGTGCTGATCGGAGCGTTCGTCGGCCCGTTCATCCGCAAGGTCACTCCGCGGGCCGCGCTGCTCGGCACCTTGGCCGGTATCTCGATCACCTTCATCGCCATGCGTCCGGCCGCCCAGATCTGGGAGGCGGCCTGGATCGGCCTGCCTGTCCTGGGCATCATCCTGGTCGGCTTCTTCACCGGCCTGAAGTTGCCGGGCAACATCCCGATCGGGTTGGCCGCGCTGCTCGTCGGCACCGCCATCGGTTGGATCGGCGGCTACATGTCGGTCCCCGATGTCAGCGCGGCCGCCAAGGACATCGCCTTCTCCTTGCCGTCGTTCAACTTCAGCATGTTGGGTCACGGCCTGGGAGAGCTCGGTCCGTTGCTCGCGACAGCGATCCCGCTGGGTGTCTACAACTTCCTGGAGGCGATGAGCAATGTCGAGAGTGCGTCGGCAGCGGGCGACAGCTACAACCTGCGCAGCGTGCTGCTGGCCGACGGCACCGGCGCCATCATCGGCTCCGCGCTCGGCTCACCGTTCCCGCCGGCCGTCTACATCGGGCACCCGGGCTGGAAGGAAGCCGGCGGGCGCGGCAGCTATTCGATGGCCAGTGGTGTGGCGATCGGTCTGCTGTGCTTCCTTGGGTTGTTCGGGTTGCTGTCCGCCCTGCTCCCGCTGCCTGCAATCGTGCCGATCCTGCTCTACATCGGACTCTTGATCGGGGCTCAGGCGTTCCAGTCGGTGCCCCGGATCTATGCGGCCGCGGTCGTGATCGCGCTGATACCCAACATCGCGTCCTGGGGGGCCGGCCTCATCGACAATGCGCTGGCCGCTGCCGGTACGACGGCGGCCCAGGTCGGTGAGGAGAAGCTGAGCGGAGCCGGGCTCGTCTACCACGGTCTGCACGTCCTCGGTCAGGGTGCGACGCTGGCCGGCATCATTCTCGGCGCGATCCTGGTGTTCATCCTGGAGCGAAAAGCGATGATCGCCGCGTTGGCAGCCGGGATCGGCGCTGCGCTGTCCTTCGTCGGCCTGATCCACGCGGACAAGGTGGAATGGGCGGCAGCTCCGCAGGTGGCTCTGGGCTATGCGCTGCTGGCGGTGGTGCTCGTCCTGATCTCACTGATCCAGCGCAATCAGCCCGCTGTACCCATGACCGAGCCGGAGTCCGTCGGCATGCCGGACGGCGAGCCCGTTCCGGTGACCGAGCACCCGGCCACCGAGCACCCGGACATCGAGCCGGCAACGAACCAGGCGGCCGCGGCCCCCGACCCGGCGGCCGTCTAGGCCTCGCGCACCGTGTCGTGAGCCTCGCAACGATCCGTCCGGTTGGGGTCGAGGATCGCGACACGGTGCGCCGGTGGTTCCCGGCTAGGCTTGACCACCTATGACTGACCTGCTGAGCACCCCTGTCCGCCCGGTTCGCGCGCGCTTCTGCCCGTCGCCGACTGGGACGCCGCACGTCGGCCTCGCCCGCACGGCCCTGTTCAACTGGGCCTTCGCCAGGCATCACGGTGGCACCCTGGTGTTCCGCATCGAGGACACCGATACGGCCCGGGATTCCGAGGAGTCCTACCAGGCCCTGGTCGAGGCCTTGCAGTGGCTGGGGATCGACTGGGACGAGGGGCCACTGGTCGGTGGACCGCACGCCCCCTACCGGCAGAGCCAGCGTCGGGACATCTACGTCGACGTGGCGCGGCGCCTGCTCGAAGCCGGTCATCTGTACGAGTCCTACTCGACAACCGACGACACCGAGGCGCGGCACCGAGCCGCCGGACGCGACGTCAAACTCGGGTATGACAACTACGACCGGGTGCCCGACGCAGCGCTGATCTCCGCCGCGGTGGAGGCGGGCCGATTGCCCGTACTGCGGCTGCGGATGCCCGACCGCGACATCGGTTTCGCCGATCTGGTCCGCGGCCAGGTCACCTTCCCGGCCGGTTCGGTACCGGATCCGGTGATGGTCCGCGGCAACGGAGATCCCTTGTACACCTTGGTGAATCCGGTCGACGACGCCCTCATGGGAATTACCCACGTGCTGCGCGGCGAGGACCTGCTGCCGTCGACCCCGCGACAGATCGCACTGTACGAGGCGCTGTTCGACATCGGGGTGGCGCAGTACACGCCAGAGTTCGGCCATCTGCCCTTCGTCACGGGCGAAGGCAACAAGAAACTGTCAAAGCGGGATCCGCAGTCAAATCTGTTCCAGTATCGGGACGACGGGTTCATCGCGGAGGGCATGGTCAACTACCTGGCCTTGCTCGGCTGGTCGCTGGCCGAGGACCGGGACATCTTCACGCCACAGGAACTCGTGGCCGCCTTCGACGGTCACCGGATCTCCAGCAACCCGGCGCGATTCGACCGGAAAAAGGCCGAGGCCATCAACTCGACCCACCTGAGGTTGCTGACCCCGGCGGACTTTGCGGCCCGGCTCACCGACTACGTGGTGGCCTCCGGACGGGTGAGTTCACTGACCGCCGGCCAGCACGCCACGGTGCAACTGGCCGCGCCGCTGGTCCAGGAACGATGCATCCTGCTGGGCGACGCCGCCGAGATGATCGGCTTCCTGTTGGTGGACGAAGCGGCGTTCGAGGTCGACCCGACCGCGGCCGTCAAGGTGCTCAAGCCGGAGGCCGGGCCGGTGCTGGCCGCGGCGGTGTCGGCGCTGGAATCGCTGGCTGCCTTCACGGCCGCCGAGATCGAGCAGGCGCTCAAGTCCACCCTGATCGACGGGCTCGGGCTCAAGCCGAAGATTGCCTTCGCGCCGGTCCGGGTCGGGGCGACCGGTCGGACGATCTCTCCGCCGTTGTACGAATCCCTGGAGCTGCTCGGGCGGGACCGCACCCTGCTGCGCCTGCGGGCGGCGCAGCACCTTGCCGAACGCTGATCCGGCGCTGACCGGGTTCGGGGGCGGCAGTGGGTCGCCCGGATACGGAGTGCTGTTCGACATCGATGACACGCTGGTCGACTTCGCCGGAGCCGCGCGGTTGGCGTTGCTGGACGTGGCCGCCCGGTTTCCCGGTGCATCACCGGAGACGCCGGCACAGGTGCTCCGATCGTGGGAAGTGGTCAGCGAACGGGAGTACAACCGCTTTCTGTCCGGCGAGGTGGGGTTCGACGACATGCTGGTGGCCAGGATGGCCGCGGTGATCGCTGAGATCGACCCGAGCGGCGCCGACGGCCTGGATGCCGTCGAGCTCGAGCGGCTGCGCAACGAATCGATCTTCACCCACTACCGGCAGTACGACGACGTGGCCGGGGCGCTGGTCCGGCTGGCCGCCGCCGGTATCCCGGTCGGCGTGATCTCGAACAGCGACGGGCCCTATCAGCGACGCAAGATGGCCGCGGCCGGGCTCGACGAGCTCATCGACACCGCGGTGTTCTCGGGCGATCTCGGGGTCTCCAAGCCTGATCCGAAGATCTTCCTGGCCGGTGCGGCCAGCTTGGGACTAGCTCCGCAACAAGTGGTCTACGTGGGTGACCGGTGGGCAACGGACACCGTCGGAGCGTTGACCGCCGGACTGGCGGCGATCTGGTTGAACCGGCTCGGCCACCTCCGCCCAGCGGCGGCGGCCGAACACCTGCTGGCCATCCCGGGCGCCGCGGACCGGCTGGTCGAGCTTCCCGATCTGGCCGTGCTGGATGCCGCCCTGATCGAGCGCATGGTCGGGGCTCAGCGCTCCGGCTGAGGCGGATCCGGGTCCGCCGTCGGCGCCCGGCCGGCAAGCCGGACCCGCCGAATTGGTCCCGGCGCCTGCGGCCTGTAGGATGGTTTCTCGGTGCTCTCGGCCGCCCGGTGCTGTATTTTGGTCCCGGATCGATCGAAAGCACCTGCAGGGCAACAGCTTTGGGGTATGGTGTAATTGGCAACACTAGGGATTCTGATTCCCTCATTCTAGGTTCGAGTCCTAGTACCCCAGCGATCACCCTCCACGCCCGGCTTCGTTGATCGGGAATGGTGTGTCGGTCAGGTAGTATTTGCCGCGGACTTGGTTGATCTTGACCGAGCCGACCTAGGGCCCCGTCGTCTAGCGGCCTAGGACGCCGCCCTCTCACGGCGGTAGCGAGGGTTCGAATCCCTTCGGGGCTACCAGTACGTTGAAGGGCCCTGTCGATCAGTTTCGGCAGGGCCCTTCTTGTGCTTCACAGCCGGGCGGTCAGGGCTTCCGAAGCCTCGGCCAGGTCGCTGGCCCAGCGGTCACCCGGGCGCCGCCCGATGCGCTCCACGGGCCCGGACACCGACACCGCGGCGATCACCCGGCCCTGCGGATTCCTGACCGGCGCAGAGACGGACGCCACCCCGGTTTCACGTTCGGCTATCGACTGCGCCCACCCCCGCCGGCGGACTTCGGCGAGCCCGCGTTCGGTGAATGACGCCTCCAGCAGGATGGCCCGCGCGGTGGCTGGATCGGCCCATGCGGTCAGCACCTTGGCGCCAGAGCCGGCCGTCATCGGCAGCCTGGCGCCCAGTGGCACGGTGTCCCGTAGCCCCGATGTCGGTTCCGCCACCGCAATGCAGATGCGCGAGAAGCCGTCGGCCCGATAGATCTGGACGCTCTCGCCGGTGCGATCCCGCAGTCGCGGCAACACGTCGGCCCCCGCGGCCACGAGTAGGTCCGGCGCACCGGCGGCCAGCACCGCGAGCATGGGACCGGGGCGCCAGCGTCCGTTGTCATCCCTGGCCAGTAGGCCGTGCACCTCCAGGCCGACGGCCAACCGATGCGCGGTGGCCCGCGGAAGGCCGGTGGCGGCACACAACTCGGCCAGGCCGCTCGGCGCCGCGGTGGTGGCGCGGAGTACCTGCACCGCTTTGTCCAAAACGCCGATGCCGCTAGACTGTCCCATGAGGCGATACTAGGTTCCCGCATAGTGGGATGTCCAACACGTGACGTGAGGTCCAGCGCTCCGCGAGCGGGCCACGACGTACCGCCTCACCGCTCCGGACCCGTCGCACAGCCGCGCACGGGTTGCTCGTTTCTCTCGAAAGGCCGGTCATGGGACGCACTCTCGCCGAGAAGGTTTGGGAAGCACACGTTGTGCACCGAGCGGAGGGCGAGCCTGATCTGCTCTACATCGATCTGCACCTGGTCCACGAGGTGACCAGCCCGCAGGCATTCGAGGGTCTGCGGCTGGCCGGAAGACCGGTGCGGCGGCCCGACCTGACGTTGGCCACCGAGGACCACAACGTGCCGACGACCGGCATCAATCTGCCCATCGCGGACGAGGTCTCGCGCACCCAGATCGACACGCTGCGGGCCAACTGCGCCGAATTCGGCGTGCGCCTGTTTCCGATGGGCGATGCCGGACAGGGCATCGTGCACGTGGTCGGCCCGCAGATGGGCATCACCCAGCCGGGCATGACGATCGTCTGCGGCGATTCGCATACCTCGACGCACGGCGCCTTCGGTGCCTTGGCCTTCGGCATCGGCACCAGCGAGGTGGAACACGTGATGGCCACCCAGACCTTGCCCCTCAAGCCGTTCAAGACCATGGCCATCACGGTCGACGGCGAACTCGCGCCCGGCGTGACCGCCAAGGACATCATCCTGGCCGTCATCGCCAAGATCGGCACCGGCGGCGGCCAGGGATATGTTCTGGAATACCGAGGATCCGCTATCAGGGCGCTCTCGATGGAAGCCAGGATGACCGTGGCCAACATGTCCATCGAGGCGGGAGCGAGGGCCGGCATGATCGCGCCCGACGACACCACCTACGCCTACATCAAGGGCCGGCCACATGCGCCGCAGGATGCGCTGTGGGACGAGGCCGTCGCGTACTGGTCTTCGCTGACCACTGACGAGGACGCCACTTTCGACGCCGAAGTGATCCTGGACGCCTCCGAGCTGACCCCGTTCGTCACCTGGGGCACCAATCCCGGCCAGGGGTTGCCCTTGTCGGCATCCGTGCCCGATCCCGAGTTGATCGGTGACGACAACGAGCGAGCCGCCGCCGAGCGGGCACTGGAATACATGGGCCTGACTGCCGGTACCCCTTTGCGGGACATCCGGGTGGACACCGTCTTTCTCGGCTCGTGCACCAACGGGCGGATCGAGGACCTCAGGGCCGCCGCCGAGATCATCAAGGGTCGGCACATCGACCCCGGCCTGCGGATGCTCGTCGTGCCGGGTTCGATGCGGGTCAAGGCGCAGGCCGAGGCCGAGGGACTGGACAAGGTTTTCGCCGATGCCGGAGCCGAGTGGCGCAGCGCCGGCTGCTCGATGTGTCTCGGGATGAACCCCGACCAGCTGGCACCGGGCGAGCGGAGTGCTTCGACCTCGAACCGCAATTTCGAGGGCCGGCAGGGCAAGGGTGGTCGGACGCACCTGGTCTCGCCGTTGGTTGCCGCGGCCACCGCGCTCCGCGGCACTCTTTCCTCGCCGGCCGACCTGGACCTCGTCGGCGCCTAGCGCCCAACGGTCAGCCTGCCCCCAAACAACTACCGGCCGCCCCACAGAAAGCCAGGAGCTCGCATGGAAGCCTTCACCACCCACACCGGCATCGGGATCCCGCTGCGCCGCAGCAATGTCGACACCGACCAGATCATCCCCGCCGTCTACCTCAAGCGCATCACCCGGACCGGGTTCGAGGACGGGTTGTTCGCCGCGTGGCGCAGCGACCCGACGTTCGTCATCAATCAACCGGCGTTCGCCGGCGGCTCGGTGCTCGTCGCCGGATCCGATTTCGGTACCGGATCGTCGCGGGAGCACGCGGTCTGGGCGCTGATGGACTACGGCATCAGGGTCGTCATCTCGCCCCGCTTCGCCGACATCTTCCGAGGCAACTCGTCCAAGGGTGGCCTGGTCGCCGCTCAGGTGAGCGAGTCGGACGTCGAGCTGCTGTGGAAGCTGCTGGAGAACGAGCCGGGCACCCAGGTTTCGGTTGATCTGAAGCAGCAACTGATCTCCGCCGGCTCGTTGGTGATCGACTTCGAGATCGATCCGTACACCAAGTGGCGCCTGCTCGAAGGCTGGGACGACATCTCGTTGACCCTGCGACATGCCGATGAGATCAACAATTTTGAGAAATCTCGCCAGCCCTTCAAGCCGGTCACCACCGCGGTCTGAGGCAGCAGGGCCCTGACCAGCGCTTTTGACGAGACTCATTACGTCATAACGCATTTGGAGTCAGTCCGCAAACAGCGGGAGCTGTCGCCGGTGAAAGGAGCGGCCGCCGGGGAGTCGACGATGGACCCGAAATCCCTTGCGATCGCTGGTTATCGGCGGGCGTGGCGGTTGGCATTGTGGGGCTTTCGGGCCTAACGTGTGCCACCAGTCGGCCCAATTCATCCCTCGGGCCGGAAAGTCCTGGGAGGGACCGTGAACAAGACCGATCTCATCAATCAACTCGCAGTGCGACTTGATGGTGACAAGAAGGCAGCCCAGACCGCAGTCGAAGGCTTCATCGACCTGGTCCAGCGGGAGGTGCAGCGCGGCGAGAACGTCTCGATCTCCGGATTCGGCGTCTTCGAGAAGCGGGCACGTGCGGCCCGGACCGCGCGCAACCCGCGCACCGGCCAGGCGGTGAAGGTCAAGAAGACCACGGTGCCCGCGTTCCGTCCCGGTAAGTACTTCAAGGACGTCATCGCCGGTACGGTCAAACTGCCGAAGGTGACGGCGAAGCCGACCACCGCACGGGCCGCAGCCGCTGCCGCTAAGGCACCGGCCGCAACGAAGGCACCGGCCACCAGAGCCGCCGCGACCAGGGCGCCGGCTGCCCCGCGGACGAGGGCAGCGGCGGCAAAGCCGGCCGCCGCCCCGGCCGCGAAGCCCGCGGCCCGGACCAGGGCCGCAGCCGCAAAGCCGGCCGCCGCTCCGGCGGCCAAGGCTACTCGGGCCACCGCGGCCAAGGCTTCGGCAGCAAAAGCGCCCGCGGCCAAGGCCGCGCCCGCGGCCAAGGCTCCGGCCGCACGCCGGGCTCCGGCGAAGAAGAAGTAATCGTCGCCGGCCGTCGCCGGTGACCAATGCCCTGCCCGATTGCCCGACCGAGATTGCTACCCGGCCGGGCAATTGGCTTTCTTGCGCCGGGTCGGATCAGACGGACGGGCTCGGATACGCGTCGGCCTGGACCAGACGACGCCCGTCGAAAGCGAGATACCAGAAAGCGCCCTTGGGGGTTCCGATGGGCGGAATGGGTACGTCCGATCGTCCGCCCAATGACTTGACCACGCCCGGAATCACGCCGCCCTGACTGCACGCGACGACGGTTCCCGGCGGAGGTTCGGCGATCGGTGCCGCGCCGGACAACCCGCGGGCACCGGCCTGCCCTTCCGACTCCCCGGAGACCTCTCGGAGCGCCGCCAGTTCGACCAGTCGCCGGCGAGCCGCGGCAGGGTCGTCGCGGTAGGCATCCTCGGCCAGCAGCGGCTCCATCGCGATCGTCACGCCCAGCTTGGCGGCCAACGGTTCGACGGTCGCCAGGCAGCGTTCCACCGGCGCGCTGTGCACCATGGCGGGTCCGAACGGCAGCAGTTCGGCCACCAGTCGGTCAGCCTGCCTGCGCCCCTTGGCATCCAGCGGTCGGTTGGCGTCGAGGCCATCGAACGACTCCCGGTGTCCGGCCCGTGCATGCCGGACCAGCAGCAACCCGGTCAGGTCCGGCCGCTCCAGTGAAAACGTGTCCAGCACGGCCTTGTCGAAGTCGTAGGTCATCCGGCTCCAAGCGGCCGGGATGGCGAGCCATTCGAGCTTGTCGACCTCTTTGTTCGGCGCGAAGGCACCGGACTGCCGCCGGGCGGCGAAATATTGCACCGTCTTCGGGCCGCCGCTGACGGTGTACGAAACGGTAGTGAGCGCTCGACCGAGAATCGACCGAAAGCCGGTCTCTTCCCAGACCTCTCGCCAGGCGGTGACCGGCGCCGTCTCGTCGCCGTCGGACTTTCCCTTGGGTAATGACCAATCGTCGTATCTGGGCCGGTGGACGACGGCTACGCGAACGCCGTGTTTGCGTGAGGGCCGCCAGAGCACGGCTCCGGCCGCTCTCACGACCGGAGGGTCATTCCGCACCGGCAGCCCCTCGACGCAGCAGTTCGGTCTGCAGGTTGCGACTGGGGCCAGTTTCGGGAGACTTGCTCCAACCGCCCGGGCCCAGCACCCAGCACTTGGTGTCGGGTCTGGCAATGGCGGCCAGCAGGGCACCCATCTTGTCGGTCGCCGACTTGTCGGTGATCTGTACCAACGCCTCGACCCGGCGGTCGAGGTTGCGGTGCATCATGTCGGCGCTGCCGATCCAGTACTCCTCATTTCCGCCGCCGCCGAAATAGAAGATTCTGGAGTGCTCGAGGAACCGGCCGACAATCGAGCGCACGGTGATGTTCTCGCTCAGCCCGGGGACACCGGCCCGTAGTGCGCAGATCCCGCGCACCGTCAGGTCGATCGTGACGCCGGCCCGGGAGGCTCGGTACAGCGCGTCGATGACGCCCTCGTCGACGATAGAGTTCATCTTCAGCCGCACCATTCCGCCGTTGCCCGCCCGGAAATGATCGATCTCGCGCTCGATCCGCTCGACTATGCCGGTGCGGATGGAATGCGGTGCCACCAGCAGATTCCGGTATTCCGTCTGCCGGGAATAGCCGGTCAGCACGTTGAACAGGTCGGTCAGGTCGGCGCCGAGATCCGGGTCGGCCGAGAGCAAACCGAGATCCTCGTAGATGCGGGCCGTTTTGGGGTTGTAGTTGCCGGTGCCGATGTGGCAGTACCGCCGCAGGGTGTTGCCTTCCTGTCGGATGACCAGCGCGGTCTTGCAATGGGTTTTCAGGCCCACCAAGCCGTAGACGACGTGAACTCCGGCCCGCTCCAGGGCTTTCGCCCAGGTGATGTTGGCCTGCTCGTCGAACCTGGCCTTGATCTCCACCAGAGCCACGACCTGTTTGCCGGCCGCGGCGGCCGAGATCAGGGCGTCGACGATGGGGGAGTCGCCCGAGGTCCGGTACAGCGTCTGCTTGATGGCCAGCACATTCGGATCGGCCGCCGCCTGCTCGATGAACCGTTGAACGGTGGTGGCGAACGACTCGTAGGGATGATGCAGCAGCACATCTCCCTCACGCAGGCGGGCGAACACGCTCTTCGGCTTCTCGCCCTCGACAAACGCCGGGTTGGTGGCCGGAACGAACGGCGGATCCTTCAGGGTCGGGCGGTCGAGCCCGTACAGCTGCCAGAGACTGGACAGATCCAGCAGGCCAGGCACTTCCACCGCGTCTGCCGGGTCGACGTCCAGTTCGGTGATCAGCAGATCGAGGATTCGTTCGCTCGTCGTGTCGGTGATCTCCAGGCGGACCGGCGGTCCGAACCGGCGACGGGCCAGCTCACGTTCCAGCGCCTGCAGCAGGTCCTCGTCGCGGTCCTCCTCGACATCCAGATCGGCGTTGCGGGTGACCCGGAAGATCTGGTGTTCCACGACTTCCATGCCCGGAAACAGCTCGGCCAGGTGAGCGGCCAGCAGATCCTCGAGCGGCAGAAAATCCATCACTCCACGCCTGACCCTGATGAACCGGTCCACGTTGTTGGGCACCTTGACTCTGGCGAACCGCTCCGCGCCGGTGTGCGGATCGCGGACGATGATGGCCATGTTCAGGCTGAGCCCGGAGATGTATGGGAACGGGTGGGCCGGGTCGACGGCGAGGGGCGTGAGCACCGGGAAGATCTGGGCGGTGAAATAGTCGGCCAGCCGTATCTTGTCCTCGTCCTCGATCGAATTCCACCTGACGATGCGGATACCGGCGTTTTCGAGCGCGGGCATCACATCGTCGGTGAAGCAGCGGCCCTGCCGCTCGACCAGTTCCTGGGTGCGCGCGGAGATGAGTGCCAACTGCTCGGACTGGGTGAGACCGTCGGCGCTCGCCAACGACAGGCCCATGTCCCGGCGCCGCATCAGACCGGCTACCCGAACCATGTAGAACTCGTCCAGGTTCGACGCGAAGATCGCCAGGAACTTGGCCCGCTCGAGCAGCGGCTGTTCACGATCCTCGGCCAGCGCCAGCACCCGCTCGTTGAAGTCCAGCCAGCTCAGCTCCCGGTTCGAGAACCGGTCTTCGGGCAGTGGCTCGTCGTCCAGCATGGCCAACGGCGCCTCCGACTCAACCAGGCTGTGGAACGGCTCGACCGCAGGCGCCTCGACGTTCGGCGCCCCGTCGGCAGCTGGGGCGGACACGACCGGGTCGACGGCCGCCGCCTTGGTCGTTGCCGGGCGGGCGCGCGGCGTCGGCTCGACGCCTCCTGCCGCTTCGGTGGTGTCGCGCTTCACGGCGGCGATGGAGGGGCGTCGTCGTGCCGGAGTCGGCTTTCTGGTGGTGGTCACGGGCTCATTGTTCCGTGCCCAGGGGGCAGGAAACCAGCGCGGGCGGTAAACGCGCGGGAACGGGGATATGTCGACCTGCCCAACGAGCGGTGTGGGCGCTGAGTGCACTGGGCTGAAAGAGTGATGTCGATCGGGTGAATGTGCTGGTGAGGGACGTGGGCGAGTCGGAAATCTCAGCTCCTGCCCGGTCTGGCGCCCGAGTCCGGTGTTCGCGCGCCGTCCCGGTGCAGACAACGGACGTAACCGCAGCACGATCCATTGGTTCCTGTCCACAGCACTAGGGTGATGACGGTCCGGCTTCCCGGGCCTGCGGGCTTGCCCGTGACGTCATCAAGCATCGGCCGCTGAGTTCGGCCGGGCATCGCGGAAGGAGTCGTCGTGCGCCGTCGCGGTCCGGTATTCGAGAAATCGCCAGGCTGGATCCGGTTGTGCGAGATCGTCATGTTCCCGCTGACCCGCATCCTCGGGAGACGGCATTTCGAAGGGCTCGAGCACGTCGCCATCCCGGGCCCGGTTCTGGTGGTGGGCAACCACGTCTCGCAACTGGACCCGATCTACACAGCCGTCTATCTGCGGAAGTCGGGCCGTATTCCGCACATCATGGCCAAGGCCTCGCTCTGGAAGCTCCCGATCGTCGGCAAGGTGATCGAGGCGACGGGTCAGATTCCGGTCGAACGGGGTGGCGGTCAGGGTCAGGTCGGGCTGGAGAAAGCCATCGACGCGCTCAAAGCCGGCCAGATGGTGTTGATCTACCCGGACGGAACGGTGACTCGCGATCCCGAAGGCTGGCCGATGAAGCCACGCCCTGGCGTCGCGGCGATGGCCCTGGCCGGCGACTTCCCGGTGGTGCCGGTGGTCCACTGGGGCACCCAGGAGGTCTACGTCCCCTACGTCAAGGGCGGGTTTCATCCGTTGCCGCGCAAGGATATTCGCGTGGTCGCCGGGCCGCCGGTCGACCTCTCCGAGTTTCGGGGCAAACCCGTCGATGCGCGCCTGGTCAGGGACGTGTCCTACGTGATCCAGGGTGCGGTCCGGGACCTGCTGGCGCAGGTGCGCGGAGTCGAGGCGCCCACCGAGTTCTACGACCACAAAAAGGCCGAACGGCTGGCCGCCCGCGGTGCCCAGGCAACCGGCCAGCCCCCTTCCGGGCCGGCCGCGGCGACCGAGGATCCGCCTCGTTGAGCCGAGCCGGCCAGGCGGGGGCGGCCCGCAGTGACGTGGGTTCCGGCGGTGCGACCCTGGGCAAGGTGGCTGTGCTCGGGGCCGGATCGTGGGGAACCACCTATGCGAAGGTGCTGGCCGATGCCGGTCGAGAGGTCGTGCTCTGGGCCCGCCGCGATTCGATTGCCGCCGACATCCAGTCCAGCCGGATGAATCAGGGCTATCTACCCGGTGTCGTCCTACCCGAAAACCTGCGGGCGACATCAGACGTGGACGAGGCCCTGGACGGTGTCGACGCGGTTGCGCTCGGCTTGCCCAGCCAGTCGATGCGGGAGAATCTGACCGTGTTCCGCGACTCGATTCCGTCGTCAGCCCCGGTGATCTCGCTCGCAAAAGGGGTCGAGATCGGCACCGGTCTGCGGATGAGCGAGGTGATCTCGCGGGTCGGCCACATCGAGCCGGAGCGGGTGGTCGTGTTGACCGGCCCGAACCTGGCGGTCGAGATCGCGCACGACCGCCCCACCGCATCCGTGCTGGCGTGCACCGATCACGACGTCGCGGTATCCATCCAGAAGGCCTGCGCCACCGGCTATTTCCGGCCATACACGATCACCGATGTGGTCGGCGCCGAAATCGCCGGCGCCGGCAAGAACGTCATCGCCCTGGCCTGCGGAATCGCGGACGGGCTCCAGCTCGGTCTGAACACCGCGGCATCATTGATGACCCGTGGGCTGAACGAGGTGTCGCGACTGGGTCAGGCGCTCGGTGGCAACCCGGCCACGTTTGCCGGCCTGGCCGGGCTCGGCGATGTGGTGGCGACGTGTTCGTCCCCGTTGTCCCGCAACCGGACCCTCGGGGGTCGACTGGCTGCCGGGATGGGCCTGGAGGCGGCGACCACCGCGGCGGGTGGGCAGGTCGCTGAAGGTGTGGTCAGCTGCCGGTCGGTACGAGATCTGGCCCACCGGCACCAGATCGAGATGCCGATCACCGAGGCCGTCTATCAGGTCTGCTACCTGCACATGCCCCCGGTCGACATGATCAGGGCGTTGATGGATCGGCCGCACAGCCCGGAGTGACGTGCTCGCCGTCGCGGTCGGTGACGCTCGTGATCATCGTGTCCCGGCCGTTCGGGTCTCCAGTCGACCGTAGGGTGAGGCCATGAATTCTGAGCGGACCAGGGTCGCCGTCGTCTTCGGTGGCCGGAGCGGCGAACACGCAGTCTCTTGCCTGTCTGCGGGCAGTGTTCTGGCTCACCTCGACCCCGACGAGTTCGAAGTCACGGCAATCGGAATCACGCCCGCCGGCGCCTGGGTGCGCGTTGATCCGGCGCTGGTGTTGGAAAGGGACGGACAGCAGCTGCCGTCGGTATCCGGCGGATCCGCCGTTGTCCTGCCGGCCGACCCGACATCGGCGTCGCTCATTCCGATCGGCCCGGGGACAGAGCTCGATGTCGACGTGGTCTTTCCCGTCCTGCACGGGCCGTTCGGCGAAGATGGGACCATCCAGGGCCTGCTCGAGTTGGCCGAGATCCCCTACGTCGGGCCGGGTGTGCTGGCCTCCGCCGCCGGCATGGACAAAGAGTTCACCAAGAAACTCCTGGCCGCAGAGGGTTTGCCGCAGGGCGACTATGTCGTGCTGCGTCGGGGGGTTGCCACCCTCAGTGCCGATCAGCGGGAGCGGCTCGGGCTGCCGGTGTTCGTCAAGCCGGCTCGTGCCGGCTCCTCTCTGGGCGTCAGCCGGGTCGACAACTGGGCCGACCTGGACTCGGCGATCACCGTGGCCAGGCAGGCCGATCCGAAGGTCCTCGTCGAGGCGGCGATGATCGGGCGCGAGATCGAATGCGGTGTCCTCGAGTATCCGGACGGCCACGTCGAATCCTCGCCGACCGCTGAGATCCACGTCTCGGCCGGCTACGAGTTCTATGACTTCAGCGCCAAGTATCTCGACGACGTCGCGACTTTCGACATCCCGGCGATGCTGCCTGACGAGGTGACCGCACAGATCCGCTCGCTCGCCGTCCGCGCCTTCCAAGCGCTCGATGCGCAGGGTCTGGCCCGGGTCGACTTCTTCGTCACGGACGCCGGCCGGGTGGTCATCAATGAGGTCAACACGATGCCCGGTTTCACGCCGATTTCGATGTACCCCCGCATGTGGGGAGCAGCGGGGTTGCCCTACCGCGAACTGCTGACCATCCTGATCCGCACCGCCATCGCGCGGGGAACCGGCTTGCGCTGACCGGCTGCACGCCGACCAGTCCGGAACACCGGGTACGTCTGATCATTTGGGCAGATTCTGTGCGGCAGCAGCGGAACGCTGCTTTCCATCTCGGCACAGCTGCGACGCAACGCTCGCCGGCCTCCGGACCGTGACAGGCTGCTCATCGCAATGCCCAATGGAATCGGCTCCGCCTGTCATATCAGCGTGACTGAGCTCGCCACCCCTTCGACGCGCGTTTTGGCCCGCGCCGCACCGTCGCCAACGAGAGCGACCGATGTCCGTTGGGGATAACTTCCGGGCGCTGTCGGTGGGCTGTCGTACACTTGTTCTATGCAGGCAGACGGGGGTGTCGACGCAGGTCACCGGCCTGCCGCGCCTCCGAGGCGGCTGTTCCGCGACGGTCGCGTTGGCCGCGGTCGCGGCCGCTGTGGACGGACTGTTGGCCGTCGATCTGAGCCTGCCCGGGACGGCTGAGTTGTTGGATCTTTTGCGCGAGGTGGAACGGCAGTCCCGCCGGCTCGCCGCCGCCTCGGTCGCGGTGATCGGGCAGATCGACGCCCGTGGTGTGGCCGCACCTGAGGGCTGCCAGTCCACCGCGGCCCTGGTCCGGCAGGTGATCATGATCGGCAAAGACGAATCCTCCCGCCGCGCCCGCCTGGCCGCCGGAATCTGCCCCTCGACGGGGCTGTCCGGGGCCGCGGTACCAGCCCGGTTCCCGTTGGTCGGTGCCGCCGTGACGGCCGGTGAGGTGGCGGTGCGGGAGGCCGCGTTGATCTGTTCCACCATCACCGGGTTCCCCCGCCACCACCCACCCACGGTGGTGGAAGCAGCCGAACAGTTCCTGGTCGACCAAGCCGCGGTGTTGGACCCGAAAACGTTCAAACAGACCGCCCGGGAAATAGCGTTGATGGCCAACCCCGACGGCACCCCCGATGATCGGGACGCCCACGAGAAGATGGAATTCCACCTGGGCCGACGGCGGGAGGACGGGCTGACCCGGTGTTGGGGGTTGTTGGACGATCTGACCGCGGAAGCATTGCGGGCGGCGTTCGGATCGATGTGCTCCCCCTCCGCGGAACGCCGCAACGACCGGGTTGATGTGCAATGGCCCAGCGATCCCGACGACGGCGACGGCGACCAAGGGGAGGCTAACGGCGGCATCGACCCGGACCCAACCCAACCAAGTGCGCCCGACCAGGACGGCCATAGCGCCAGCGATGATGATGCCGTGGGGCCTTTCCTACCCGATTCGACCGAGCAGGCGGCCGACGTCCCACTCGACGTCGTTCCGGACGTCCACGCGACCGGCGAACGCGATGAGGCCGCCGATCCCGACGTCGATCACGAGACCGGCCCCGACGCTGATAACGGAGCGGACGACGCCGAGGAGCAGCCGTCAAACGAACCCACTCCGTCGGATCTGCCGCCTGCTCGGGGCGATCAGACCGATGATCTCGCCCCGGCGATACCGGGCAGCGGCGAAAGTCAAACGACGCCAACCGGTCCCGACCAGCCACCGATGTCGCGGATAGGAATATATGGATCCGACCCTGGCCCGGCTGCTGGCCGCGTCGGCGGCCGACCACCCGACCCACCACCCGAACCCGCCCCAGCAGCACCGGACGCTTCGACCGGTGTGGTGGAAGGCTGCCAACGCAACGGTTTCGTTGCCGCGGCGCCGCCTGACCACACTGACGGCCGGCCACCGGACTCACCATGCGACTGTGCTCCAGCAGCAGCGCCGTACTTGTCGACCGGCGCGGCAGAAGGCTGTCCGGACGACGATTTGGGGCTCGGTCAGTTGGCCGCGGTCGGGCAAGTGTGGCGGGCACCACGGTTGCCCTACGAATGGGCACCCCTGGGATCCGTGCCCTCCGACTACCACCCACCGCCCGGATCAACAGAGACGCTGCCCGACGTCCCGGACGGTGCGACCCTGGCAAGCGCCGGTGGAACGCCTATGCCGGGGCCGCCTTCCGATCGCCGGTCCGCCGGAACCAAGCGGGCGCAGGCCCTCTCCATCATTCTCACCACGTTCCTGGACCTCGGTGTGGCACCGACCCAGGGCGGCCAGCGACCCCACATCGTCGTCACGATCGACGAACAGTCCCTGACCGACCGGACCCGGCCGGCCCGGCTGGGCTTCGGCGACCAACTACCGGCCGGACAGCTACGGATGTTGGCCTGCGACGCGAAGATCATCCCCGCGGTCCTGGGCGGCGCATCCGAGGTCCTCGATGTCGGCCGATCGATGCGCACCTTCACCGCCGCCTGCCGCACCGCGATCCTGCTGCGGGACGTCGGCTGCGTGTTCCCCGGCTGTGGCATGCCCGGCCGGTGGGCGGAGTTCCACCACATCCAACACTGGGCCGACGGCGGACCATCGGATCTGCACAACGGATGCCTGCTGTGCAAACGCCACCACATGCTCATCCACCAGGAACAGTGGCAGGTCCGGATGGGCGCCGACCGGCTCCCCGAGATCATCCCGCCGACCAGCCACGACCTGGAACAACGACCCCTGCGCAACACCCAGCACCGACCACCGGTCTTCGCCTGGCCCCAGGTCGGCTGACGCCGTCCCCACGCGAGGCGCAGGCCCGGCTGCAGTCGTACCCACCCGGGCGCAGGTCCAGCTGACGCTGCCGCACTCCGCGCAGAACTTACCCGCGAGGACGTCGACCTGCGCTGTCTCGGTGTGCAACCGAGCGGGGCCACCCGGGGTCTGAGACCGCCTTGTGGGACCTACTTGGTGTCAGTGGGCAGCAATTGGCCGTCGCTGCAGGGCGCCCGGACGGGGAGGGTTGCGGCAATGACATTCGAGATCTGCTGGATCACACCGGTCCCGGAGCCATCTGGGATGGTCAGCGCGACCCGAACGGAGCGGTCGGCGGCGATGTACGTCGTCTGACCCCCGCCCGAGTCCGAGAGTTGCAACCAGGTCACGCCGTTCACCTGGTTCAGTGCAGAGCTGCAGGTGAACTCTTCGGGGGTTTCCAGGCCGCAGCGAAGGATGGCGGCCGGATCCCCCCAGGCGGCAATCCCGTCGGTGGCCCCTTCGAGGGTGCGCCGGTTCTCGCCGGCCAGTTGCTGGGGGAGCGCCGGCATCAGGGACCTGCAGGCTGCGCTGTCAGCGCCCGGCTGCCCGACCGTGGCCATTGGCAGCGGGGCGTTGTCGACCACCGGGCTGTTCTTGTGGATCAGACCGAGAGTGACGGCGACGCCAATCGCGACCACAACGACGGTCAGCGCCGCCACCACTTGCCAGGAGCCGAAAACCGAATCCTTCGGCTCGGAATCGTCGACGGGCGGAACAGGCCGGTCAACACCGCTGCTCGTCGTCTTCACCACCGTCGCATTCGCCACCGTCGCATTCGCCACCGTCGACTTTCGGACCGTCAGCTAGAGCCTGCTCCTCGGACTCGGTCCGCCCTGCCAGCTGTCGAGCGAGGAACGGCTGAATGACCAAGCCCGGCTGATCAGAGTCGAATGACCGGGCAGGTCAACGTGCGGGTGATGCCGGCGACACCCTGCACCCGGGCGACCACCAGCTTGCCCAGTTCGTCGACCGTCTCTGCTTCGGCTCGAACGATCACGTCGTACGGTCCGGTCACGTCTTCGGCGCTGGTGACACCAGGGAGTTCGGCAATCGCGTTCGCGACCGCTGCTGCCTGCCCGACCTCGGTCTGGATCAGAATGAAGGCCTGCACCACGGTGTGCTCCTAACTATGTCTGCTGTCCGCTGCACGCTCTCGCGGCTCGGGTGGCCGCCCTGCGACCGCACGGAGGTGAACTGCAGTTTATCGGGCTTCAACCGCCAGCCATCGCATACCCCGTCGCGGTTGGTCCCCGCCGGCAAACGCAGCCGCCCCGGCGCGCACGACGAGCGCAGAGTCCGTTAACCAGGTTGTTGGGCGGCGCTCCGCGCAGAACGGGCCGGCGCAGCACAGCTTGCTCACCTGAGTCGCCACCGCGCGCCGGTCGGGCATCGAACTGACGATATGGGGCACGATGGCTTCCAAGGCCGTGCCGGCAGTCGTCGGTGGGTGGCCCAGCCAGCTTCGGAGGTGTTGCATTAGTATCCCGCAGTCGAGAAACGTGATGTCGCAGGCGAAATCGGATTCTTCGTCCAGGGCAGCGACCGGGCAGGGCCGCAGGTCCGACTCCACAGCCGCGGCGTCCCCGGCACCTGGAACGCTCGGAGCGATGGGCGAATTCGCTGTGATCGCGGCCGTCACCAAAGGTCAACCGCAACTCGCCGACACCTTAGTAGGGCCAGGAGACGATGCGGCCGTGGTCGCGGCGTCGGACGGACGCGTGGTGATCAGCGTCGACATGCTCGTCGACGGCGTGCACTTCCGGACCGATTGGGCCTCCGGCGAGCAAATCGGACGCCGGGCCGCGCTCGCCTCCATGGCCGATATCGCTGCCATGGGCGCCGCCCCCACCTCGCTGGTGGTGGCTATCGCAGCGCCGAGCAGTACATCGACGGATCTCATCCTCGGGATCGGCAAGGGGCTGCACGAGGCCGCTCATGAGGCGGGTGCGGCCGTGGTGGGCGGAGACATGACCCGATCGGAGACGCTGACGATTTCGGTCACGGTGTTGGGTGATCTGCGGGGTTCTCAACCTGTGCTGCGATCCGGCGCCCGGCCCGGCGACGAAGTGGCGATTACCGGGCGGCTCGGCTGGGCAGCGGCCGGGCTTGCTGTGCTGTCCAGGGGGTTTCGCTCGCCGGCCACGGTGGTCAACGCCTACCGGTGCCCGGAGCCACCGTTGCAGGCGGGCATCATCGCAGCCGCGTCCGGTGCTACCGCGATGATCGATGTGTCGGACGGTCTGGTGGCAGATCTCGGGCACATCGCTGCGGCCTCGCAGGTCTCGATCAACATCCGTACGGCCGCCCTCGAGGTAAATCCTCGACTTGTCGAGGTCGCCTCGGCGCTGGGCAAGGATCCGTTGAGTTGGGTGCTGACCGGCGGTGACGACCATCCGTTGGTGGCGACCTTCCCGAATGGTTCGACGTTGCCTCCCGGCTGGCAGCCGATCGGGACGGTCGGTGTTCCGGGGGATCTCGGCCCGACAGTCACCGTGGATGGTTCGCAGCGGGATGAGCCGGGCGGTTGGGACCACTTCGCCTGACCAGCCCGGCCCGAACGCCCTCCTACCGGGCCGACGCCAGTGCGTCGGCCCGGTAGCGTCGTCGTCATGCCACGCTCGTTAGCGGAAACGATGGATCCCGAGTGGGCCGTCGCACTGGAGCCGGTCTCGGCAAACATCGGCGCGATGGGTGACTTCTTGCGGGCGGAGGTTGCGGCCGGGCGCACCTATCTGCCGGCAGGTGGCAACGTTCTGCGGGCGTTTCAGGCCCCGATGTCACAGGTCAAAGTGCTGGTCGTCGGTCAGGACCCGTACCCGACGCCCGGCCACGCGATCGGTCTGGCCTTCGCCGTGGACGCGGCCGTTCGGCCCGTCCCGCGATCACTGGCCAACATCTACAAGGAGCTCCGATCGGATCTCGGCATCTTGCCGCCGCCGCATGGAGATCTGACCAAGTGGACCGAGTCAGGGGTACTGCTGCTGAACAGGGTGCTGACCGTCGCTCCGGGCGCGCCCGCCTCCCATCGGGGCAAAGGCTGGGAAGCGGTGACCGGTCGGGCCATCACCGCCCTGGTGGCCCGAGGCGGCCCGCTGGTGGCGATTCTCTGGGGCAAAGACGCCCAGACCCTGATTCCGGTGCTCGGCGACGTGCCGTTCGTGGCTTCGACTCATCCGTCCCCGATGTCGGCCGACCGCGGGTTCTTCGGTTCCAAACCGTTCTCCCGAGCGAACGCCCTGCTGGTGGAACAAGGCGCTGAGCCGGTCGACTGGACCTTGGAATGATCGGAGTGCCTGAGATGGAGAGCGAGGACGGGCGGATCAGAACGGTCCCCACCGCCACGCACTGGGGTACCTATCTGGCCAGGACCGACGGGACCCGGCTGCTCGGATTGGAGCCGCACCCCGACGATCCGGCCCCGACGGCGATCGGTGACTCGGTGACCGATGCCCTGCGCAGCGCCGGCCGGCTGACTGTTCCGCTGATCCGCCGCGGATGGTTGGAGAACGGCCCCGGGCCGGCCGGCACAGCGTGCAGTCGCAGGCGGGGAGACGACTCGTATGTTGCGGTGGACTGGACAACGGCGACGAAATTGGTCGCCGGCGAGATCGAACGCGTACGAACCAGCTATGGCAACAGCTCGATCTTCGGGGGGTCCTACGGCTGGGGTTCGGCAGGCCGGTTCCACCATCCGCAGTCGCAGGTCCACCGCTTCCTGAACATGACGGGTGGCTACACCCGGTCGGTCGACACCTACTCATCCGCGGCGATCACGGTGCTGCTGCGACGAGTGGGGGGCGGTTGGCAGACCGCGATGGACTCGTCGCCGACCTTCGACGAGATCGCCGAACACGGCTCGCTGGTGGTCGCCTTCGGTGGACTGGCCCTGCGTAACAGCCAGGTCAATGACGGCGGCCTGGGCGCGCATACGTCGCCGGGCGCGCAGCAACGGGCCAGAGCGTCCGGCGTCGATTTCTTCTCGGTCTCCCCGCTGCGGACGGACGCGGCGGAGTTCCTGAACAGCACCTGGCTGCCGGCCAGGCCGGGAACCGACGTAGCGGTGATGCTCGGTCTGGCCCACACCATCGTCTCGGCGGGACTGCACGACCTCGATTTCCTGACCCACTGCACCGTGGGCTGGGCACCTTTCGAGGACTACCTGATGGGTCGCAGCGACGGTGTGCCGAAGGACGCGAACTGGGCCTCGGGCATCTCCGGACTGGCGGCCGACACCATCGAAAAGTTGGGCCACCGGATCGCCACCGAGCGCACCGTGATCTCGACGTCCTATTCGGTGCAGCGCGCCGACCACGGAGAGCAGGCACCGTGGATGGCGTTGACGCTGGCCGCCATGTCGGGCTCGATGGGCCGGCCGGGTGGCGGGTTCGGATGTGGCCTCGGGGCGTTGCACCGCAACGGAATGCGGTTGGCGAAAGTTCCAGTCGCGTCGTTCCCCCAAGGGGTCAACACGTGTCGCCGATTTCATCCCGGTGGCCCGGATCTCCGATTTGCTGACGAAGCCCGGCGAGACTTTCGACTACGACGGTGGCAGCTACGTCTACCCGGATATCCGATTGGTCTACTGGGTCGGCGGCAACCCGTTTCACCATCACCAGGACCTCAATCGCCTGGTCGACGCGTGGCAGCGGCCCGACACCGTCATCGTCCATGAACACTTTGCCAACGCATTGGCCCGGCACGCCGACATCGTGCTGCCGGCGGCAACTTTCGCCGAGCGGAACGACTTCGCCGCCGGTCGGGAAGACCCCTACCTGATGGCCATGCTGCGGGCGGCCGACCCACCCGGCGACGTGCTGACCGACTACGACATCTTCGCTGGAATTGCCGAGCATCTCGGCCTCGCGGAGAAATTCACCGAGGGCCGATCCGCCGACGAGTGGGTGCGGGAACTGTACGAACGAACCCGGAAACGGGCGGCGGCGCTCGATGTACAACTGCCCGACTGGTCCGAACTGGTTGAGCTGGGCCGGGTTTCGTTGCCGGACCTCGACCGCCCGGCGAAGCCGTATGCAGCCTTGCGGGCAGACCCGGCGCGGCATCCGATTGCCACCCCGTCCGGTCTGATCGAGATCTTCTCGGACACCATCGCCGGTTTCGGCTACCCGGACTGCCCGCCCCACCCGACCTGGCTCGAACCCAGCGAATGGCTGGGATCACCGGTCGCGCAACGATTCCCGCTCGCGCTGGTGTCCGGCCAGCCGGAGCGACGCCTGCACTCGCAGTTCGACAACGGAGCCCACTCGCGGGCCGGGAAGGTCGCCGGCCGCGAACCTGTGCTGATCAATCCGGGCGACGCGCAGACCCGTGGAATTACCGACGGCGACGTGGTTCGGCTGTTCAACGACCGCGGGGCCTGCCTGGCGGGCGCGGTGCTCGCGGCCGACATCCGGCCCGGCGTCGTCCGGCTTTCGACCGGGGCCTGGTACGACCCGCTGACGCCGGGCGGGCTCGACGTGCACGGGAACCCGAATGTGCTGACCGCCGACCACGGGACGTCCGCACTGGCCCAGGGACCCAGCGCGCACACGGCTCTGGTAGAGCTGGAGCTGTGGACCGAACCGGTTCCCGAGATCACCGTCTTCGGACCGATGCCGAGTTGAGCCCGATGCTGGGCTGAGGGGAGAAGTCGTGGTGGTGCAGGTGACCGCGCCGGAACTGACCGGTCCGACCATTTCCGAGCAGCGGTGGGAGAACCTGACCTTCCTGCACTGGCCCGTCGAACCTGCGGCCGCGGCGAAGTTCCTTCCGCCCGGAGTCTTTCCGGACACTTTCGAAGGCAGGAGTTACGTCGGTCTGGTGCCGTTCCAGATGCGCGGTGCCGGGCCGGGTGCTCGTCTCCCGGTGCCGTACTTCGGAAGCTTCTGCGAGACGAACGTCCGGCTCTACTCGGTCGATGCCGAAGGACGCAACGGAATCGTCTTCTGCACGCTGGATGCGCAGCGCCTGGCCACCGTGCTGTTGGCCAGGTGGAGCCTGGCCCTGCCGTACGCCTGGTCGAAGATGAGCGCCGTCCATGCGGGTGACCTCTGGCGATACCGGACCCAGCGGCGATGGCCGAAGGCCGAGTTGAGCAGCGAAATAACCGTGCGGGTTGCCGGTGCGGTCGAGCCGACCGACCTCGAGGTCTGGTTGACCTCGCGGTGGGGGCTGCACACCCGCGTCGCGGGACGGACCGTGTGGGTGCCCAACCAGCACGGTCCGTGGCCGCTGCGGGCTGCGGAATTGCTCGGGATCCAGGGCGATCTGGTGGCCGGGGTCGGGGTTCCGATCGCCGGCCCGATGCTTCGACCACTGTTCTCGCCCGGGGTCCGCACCACCTTCGGCCCGCCCAGCTTGGTCCGGTGCTGACCATCCGCCGCCCGTTGATCGTCAGACCGTCAGAACAGAGCCGGATCCCAGATGTCGATTGCATCGGACGTTCTGATCCCACCGGCGTCCGTGTCGCCGGTATCGGCTGATCGGGCAACGGCGCGAAGGGCGGGAACGAGCAGCGCTGCGCCGGCTCCATCGCCCAATCGCAGCGACCACGCCGTCAGCGGATCGCGGCCGAGCAGGTCCAGAAGTCTGCGGTGACTGCGTTCCGGCGACAGCGAAGTGACCACCACGTAGGCGTCGGAACCGGGCGCCAGCCGGCCGGCCAGCAGGGCTGCCGTGGTACTCGGGACGTCATCGACCAGCACCGGCACGCCGCGAACGGCCGCCTGGGCGATGAACGCCGTCAGCGCGGCCAGGTCGGCACCGCCGGCGAGCCGCAGCATGGTGTGCGCGTCCGTTCCGGACAACCTGGTGCGGTACAACGCATCCCGTACAGCAGCGACCTTGCGGATCCAGGCCGCGTCGTTGATGCCCGAGCCGCGGGACGTGACCTCGACCGGTTCCATCCCGGTCAACCCAGCCACCACGACCGCAGTGGCGGTACTCGCGCCGACTCCGCAGAGCGCGCCGATCAACAGATCGGCCCCGGCGTCCACCTCGGCGTCGGCGAGTCGTTGACCGGACAGCAGCGCTGCCTCCAGTTCGTCCGCGGTCAGCGCATCCTCGAAGTCGATCCGCCCCGATGACCGACGAACTTTGTACGAGCTGTCCACACCAGTAGCGGCCAGATCGGCGTCCACCGCGATGTCGGCCACTTTGACGCTGACCCCGGCGTCGGCAGCGACCGAGGCGACCGGACCGGCGCCGGTCGCGAGATCGACGGCGCGACGGGCTGTTTCCGTGATCGGATGAGCCGAAACTCCGAGGATGGCCACGCCGTGGTCGCCCGCGAACACGACCAGCCTGGGCCGCTCCAGCACACCCCGGCCGGGCAATGCACAAGCCTCGAGCAGACGGGTCAGTGGGCCAAATGTGCCCAGCAGTGGATGCGGTGCGCTCACTCCGCCCGGGAACGGCGGCTTCACCTGGCCGAATTCGACTGTCACCAGAAGTCCTCTCACACGGCCGCGGGTGCGCGGCTTGGATCACGCTACCGTCGGGCATCACATCGTGACGGTCGCCCGGTCGGTCCGGGAGACCGCCGATACGCAACAAACGGCGTGCGCACCACAGCAACGAGCCACCCGTACAAGCCAGCCCCGGCACGTGCCGATCCGACAGCGAAACCAGGAGAACCCAGATGAGCCAGCCCCTCGATGTGACAGCCGGACGAGGCCGAACCGGAGCCGACCTGGCGCTGGTTGCTCGCCGACGTGGCCGGCGTGGTCGTCCCCGAACCCGACGTGGCCTTCGCCTCCCAGGACGCCGCCGAGGACTGGCTGCGGGACCAGTTCGAGCAACTTGCCGAAGACGGAGTGGCGACAGTCTCGCTGATCGACGGTGAGCACGCGGTCTACGGCCCGATGTACCTGGCGCCCGAGGCCGACGGGCCGGCAGCCGAAGCCGAGATCTGACCTGCTCAGCTGGAGTTGTCAAAATCGGCTCTTGTTAACCGCGGTTCACTTCTGGCACTCTGGACGTACGTCCCCGGCATCGACGCCGGCGAATCGGCCGGGCGCGCGGCCGCTGGCAGAGCGCGGTCCGAAGGGCAGTATCAGCGATGGCCGATTTCTCAGATCCAGTCGAGTACGCCGACCTGCGGGCGGCGGTCCGCGAGATCACCCTGGCGCACGGTCCCGGTGAATTCGCCGAGCACGCACGGACCGCCACCCCTCAGTCGGGTCTCTGGTCCGACCTGGGCAAGGCCGGGTTCATCGGTATCAATGTTCCGGCTGAGTACGGCGGCGGCGGGGCCGGGATGAGTGAATTGGCCGTGGTGGCCGAGGAAGCGGCGGGTGCCGGCAGTCCGCTCCTGCTGCTGTTGGTGTCCAGCGCCATCGGAGTCGAAGTCCTGGCCAAACACGGCTCGGAGGGTCAGAAGCAGGAATGGCTCACCCAGCTGTCCGACGGGAGCATCAAGATGGCCTTCGCCATCACCGAGCCCGATGCCGGCTCCAATTCGCACCACATCACCACGACGGCCGTCCGGAATGGTGACGACTACCTGATCACCGGTAGCAAGTACTACATTTCCGGCGTCGACGAGTCTGCCGCGATCCTGACCGTCGCCCGCACCGGGGTGGACGAGGCCACCGGCAAGGCCAGAATTTCGATGTTCATCGTGCCCACATCGGCCGCCGGGTTGAGCTGGAACGTCCTGCCGGTGGCGGCGCAGATCCCGGACAAGCAGTTCACCGTCTTCTACGACCAGGTCCGAGTCCCGGCGTCGGCGTTGATCGGGGTCGAGGGGGAGGGCCTACGTCCGTTGTTCGACGGTCTCAACCCGGAGCGCATCACATCGGCGGCGCTCGGCGTCGGCATCGGGCGGTACGCCATCGACCTGGCGAGCAAGTACGCGAACACCCGAGCGGTCTGGGGGGCCCCGATCGGCACCCACCAGGCCGTCTCACACCCGCTGGCCAAGGCCAAGATCGCCGTCGAGCTGGCTGCGCTGATGACGGCGAAGGCCGCCTGGCTGCACGACAGCGCCCTGCCCGCCGGCGAGGCGTCCAACATGGCCAAGTACGCGGCCTCCGAGGCCGCGGTGGCCGCGGTCGACGCCGCCATCCAGACCCACGGCGGCAACGGCCTGTCGGTCGAGTATGGGCTGATCCCGCTCTGGGGGATGGCCCGACTACTGCGCATCGCCCCGGTGAACAGTGAGATGGTGCTCAACTACGTCGCGCAGCACACGCTGGGCATGCCACGCTCGTACTGACCGCCCTTCGTACTGATCGGTCGACCGGACCCGGCAAGCGCAAATGCAGGCGTTGCGCGCTGGGAGAACGCGCTGGCCCGCGCACCTAAACTGGGGCAGTGACGCTTTCCACCGAACAAACGCACCCGAACCGCCAACCGGAGCTCCCAGCCCAGTACGACCCCGCGGCGGTCGAGGTACCCCTGTACCAGCGCTGGCTGGCCGCCGGCTACTTCCGTGCGGACGAGCAGAGGGTGCTCTCCGGTGAGCGGACACCGTTCTCCATCGTCCTGCCGCCGCCGAACGTCACCGGCAATCTGCACGTGGGGCATGCCCTCGATCAGACCCTGATGGATGTGCTGGCCCGCTGGCATCGGATGTCCGGCGACGAGGTGCTCTGGTTGCCGGGTATGGACCACGCCGGCATCGCCACCCAGAACGTGGTGGAGAAGCAACTCGCGGTGGACGGCAAGAGCCGCCACGACTTCGGCCGCGAACTGTTCATCGAGAAGGTCTGGGACTGGAAACACGAGTCCGGCGGCGCGATCCTGGGCCAGATGAAGCGTCTCGGCGACTCCGTCGACTGGAGCCGGGAACGCTTCACCCTGGACGACGGCCTGTCGGCGGCGGTCCAGACCATCTTCAAGCGGATGTTCGACGACGGGCTGATCTACCGGGCCGAGCGGATCATCAACTGGTGTCCCGGTTGCATGACCGCCCTGTCGGACATCGAGGTCGACCACTCCGACGACGAAGGTGAGCTCGTCTCGATCCGGTATGACAGCGCCGACCATCCCGGTCAATCCGTGGTGGTGGCCACCACCCGGGTGGAGACCATGTTGGGTGACACCGGCATTGCTGTGCACCCGGACGACGAGCGGTATGCGCACCTGGTCGGTACCACGGTGGAACTCCCACTGGTGGGCCGGAAGATCCCGATCGTGGCCGACGAGCACGTCGACCCGGCGTTCGGCACCGGCGCTGTGAAGGTCACCCCGGCCCACGACCCCAACGACTTCGAGATCGGTCGCCGGCACAACTTGCCGGCCATCACCATCTTCACCGAGTCGGCCGATATCGTCGGTACCGGTACGCCTTTCGATGGGCTCAACCGGTTCGAGGCCAGGGCTGCGGTCAAGGAGGCGCTCCGCGGCGAGGGCCGCATCGTCGGCGAACGCAAGCCGTACGTCCACGCGGTGGGCCATTGTTCGCGATCCGGAGACGTGGTGGAACCGCGGCTGAGCCTCCAGTGGTTCGTCAACGTGCAGCCTTTGGCCAAGGCCGCCGGCGACGCGGTCCGCGAAGGCCGCACGAACATCCACCCACCGGAGCTGGCCCCCCGTTTCTTCGACTGGGTCGACAACATGCACGACTGGACGATCTCCCGCCAGCTCTGGTGGGGTCACCGGATCCCGGTCTGGTACGGGCCGAATGGTGAGATCCGTTGTGTGGGGCCCGAAGATCAGCTTCCGGGCGAGGGCTGGACGCAGGATCCGGACGTGCTCGACACCTGGTTCTCCTCCGGGCTCTGGCCGTTTTCGACCATGGGCTGGCCCGAACACACCGACACCCTCAAGGCGTTCTATCCGACCTCGGTACTGGTGACCGGGTACGACATCCTGTTCTTCTGGGTGGCCAGGATGATGATGTTCGGCACCTACCTGGGCGACGTCGGTGAACTGCCGCGGGTTCCGTTTGAAACCGTTGCGCTGCACGGACTCGTCCGTGATCAATATGGCAAGAAGATGTCCAAATCGAAGGGCAACGGCGTCGATCCGCTGGCCTGGATCGAGAAGTTCGGTGCGGACGCGGTGCGGTTCACGCTGGCCCGTGGGGCCAACCCCGGTGCGGACCAGGCCATCGCGGAAGACTGGGTCGCCGGCGCGGGCAAGTTCTGCACCAAGCTGTTCAACGCCACCAAGTTCGCGATGATGAACGGTGCCGTGCTCCCGGACGCCGAACTCACCACCGACCAGTTGACCCCGGCCGATCGATGGGTGCTGGATCGTCTCGATCAGGTTGTCACCGAGACGACGGCTCTGTTGGGCGACTTTCAGTTCGGCAAGGCCGCGGAAGGGTTGTACCACTTCGCGTGGGACGAATTCTGTGACTGGTACCTGGAACTGGCCAAGGTCCAGATGCCGGTCGGTGAGCCGGATTCCATTCGCGTGGCGACCACCAGGGCCGTCCTCGGCACCGTCCTGGACGCATTGCTCAAGCTGCTGCACCCGTTCATCCCGTTCGTCACGGAAACCCTCTGGACCGCCCTGACCGGCGGTGAATCGCTGGTGATCGCCCGGTGGCCGGCCGCATCCGGACGGACCGCCGAGCCGGCGGCGGCCGCCTGGGTCACCGACGTCCAGACGCTCACCACCGAGGTGCGCCGGTTCCGGTCGGACCAGGGCCTGGCTCCGAGCAAGAAGGTGCCGGCTCGGCTGATCGGCGGCGATTCCTCGGTTGCCGATTTCGCGGCTGCGTTGACCCGACTGACGCCGGCCGAGGACGGGTTCGCGGCGACCGCCTCGATCGAGGCGGCGTTGGCGGGCGGCAGCGTCCACGTCGAGCTGGACACCTCGACCGCGGTTGATATCCCGGCCGAGATCGCCCGTTTGGAGAAGGATCTCGCGGTCGCCAAGAAGGAGATCGAGGACACCGACAAGAAGCTGGGCAACGAAGCATTCATTGGAAAGGCACCCGCTCCGGTGGTCGACAAGATCCGATCGCGGGCCGCCAGAGCGGCCGCCGATGTCGAACGGCTGACCAAGCGCCTCGACGATCTGAAAGGCAATTCATGACCACCCCCGGTGACTGGGACGACGAGCAGGCGGACGGCGCGTTCCGGCCGTTCGTGAACGACGACCAGTCCGGCGTGGAGCGCGATGCCTTCGGTAGAGACGACCGCGGCCGCCGGGCCAAGGGCGACATCCAGCCGGGCGACCACCCTGACGACGTGAATCCGGAGGATCGTCCGGAGGCGCCGGGCGGCGGCACGCCGATTCCGCCGGTCGAAGTGCCTGAGGACGACTGGGACGAGAGCAACCCGGACGGGCTGGAGCCCGCCCTGGTCGGGGCCGTGGTCGATCACGACGCCGAGATTGCAGCGGCCACCGCCGATCTCGACGAGGACGCCGGCATGATCGTGCCGGACTCACCGCCACTGACCCTGGCCGCGGTCGAGGACCTGCTGAACGGTCGACGGCCCGAGACGCAGATCTCGCCGACCACGGCGCGGATGGTCGCGCTGATGGACCTGATCGGCAATCCACAGCACGCCTACCCGGTGATCCAGATCGCCGGAACGAACGGGAAGACGTCGACCGCCCGGATGATCGACGCCCTGGTCACCCGGATCGGCCTGCGCACCGGTCGGTTCATCTCGCCGCACCTGCAATTGGTCACCGAGCGGATCAGCCTGGACGGCGTTCCCATCTCCGAAGAGCAGTTCGTCTCGATCTACAGCGACATCGCGCCCTACATCGACCTGGTCGACGCGGCCAGCATGCAGGAAGGCGGCATCGCCCTCTCGAAGTTCGAGATCCTCACCGCGATGGCCTTTGCGGCGTTCGCGGACGCACCGGTCGACGTGGCCATCGTCGAGGTGGGCCTGGGTGGTACCTGGGACTCCACCAACGTCGCCGACGCCAAGATCGCCGTCGTCACCCCGATCGGCCTGGACCACACCGATTTCCTCGGCGACACGGTAGGGGAGATCGCCGGGGTGAAGGCCGGGATCATCAAGGCGGATTCGGTCGCGATCCTCGCCCGGCAGCAACCGGAGGCGATGGACACGCTGCTGCGCAGGACCATCGAGGTTGATGTGTCTGTCGCCCGCGAGGGCAGTGAGTTCGACGTGCTGGAGCGTTCTTTTGCCGTCGGCGGGCAGCGGCTGAACCTGCAGGGGCTGGGCGGCGTCTACGAGGACATCTTCCTGCCGCTGGCCGGTGAGCACCAGGCGGGGAACGCAGCCGTGGCGCTCGCTGCGGTCGAGGCCTTCTTCGGCGCCGGTGCCGGGCGGCAGCTCGACCTGGCTGCGATCCAGGACGGATTCGCCTCCGTTGCATCCCCCGGCCGGCTGGAGCGGGTCAGGACGTCGCCGACCATCCTGGTCGATGCCGCCCACAATCCCGATGGCGCAACGGCTCTCGCCGCTGCGCTGGCTGCCGAGTTCTCGTTCTCCCGTCTGGTCGGAGTGTTGGCCGTGATGCAGGACAAGGACGTCGCCGGGATTCTGACGGCGTTGGCGGACTCGTTCGACGACGTCGTCGTCACCCGGAACTCCAGCGTCCGTTCCATGCCCGTGGCCGACCTGGCCGATCTCGCGGTGGACATCTTCGGGGAGGAGAAAGTGCACTCGGCGGATCGGATGGACGAAGCGATCGCGCTGGCCGTCGACCTGGCCGAGGGCTCCGCGGAACCGGGCGAGGGTGCGGCCGGAACCGGGTGTGGTCATCACCGGCTCCGTCGTCTCGGCCGGTGACGGTCGTTCGCTCGCCGGGCTCCGTCCGGCATGACTGCGCCCTCGGGTGGGCCGGACGGCCCAGCCCCAGACCTGACTCCCGATACCCCGACGCCGACTGTGTCCACGACGAGGCCGTACGACCCGGAACGCGGGTTGCGGGGCGTCATGTCGGCCACGCTGATCCTCGAGGCGGTGGTGGTGCTGCTGTCGATCCCCGTGGCGAAGAACACCGGGTCCGGTACCAGTGCCCTCGGCGTCGTGCTGATCTGCCTCCTCGCGGTGGCCCTGATCGCTCTCTGTGCCTTCGTCAGCAGGCCATGGTTCCTCCCGGTCGCCCTGACCCTGCAGGGGGTGATGATCGTCGGTTGGCTGATCACTCCGTCCCTCGGGGTGATGGGCGTCGTGTTCGGTCTGGTCTGGGCGCTCATCATCTGGTTCCGCAACGAATTCCGCCGTCGGCTTGCGGCCGGTACGCTGCCGGGGCCGACACCACCGGCCTGACGCAGCGCCGGGTCCGCGTCACCGCCGACTCAACCGCGACCGCACACCGCATCACCGAACCAACCATCGCCGAACCAAGCATGTCCGAACGAACAAGGAGTTCACCCCCGTGTCCGAACGCACCCTCGTCCTGGTCAAGCCCGACGGCGTCGCCCGTGCCCTGGTCGGAGAAATCATCTCTCGGATCGAGCGCAAGGGACTGCGGCTCGTCGCTCTCGAGCTGCGGAACGTGGCGATCGACGTCGCCGGCGTGCACTACGCGGAGCACGAGGGAAAGGTCTTCTTCCCGTCGCTGATCGATTTCATCACCTCCGGACCGGTCGTCGCGATGGTCATCGAGGGCGATCGCGCGATCGCCGCCTTCCGTCAGCTCGCGGGTGGCACCGACCCGGTGGAGAAGGCGACGCCGGGAACGATCCGGGGCGACTTCGGGCTGCAGACGCAGCTGAACCTGGTGCACGGCTCCGACTCGCCGGAGTCGGCCGAACGCGAGATCGGTCTCTGGTTCCCCCAGCTGTGACCGCTGCGGTGCCCGGTCAACGAGTGATCCCGGGGCCCGACGACGTCGAAGTCCGTCGGGTCGGCCCTGGTGGCTCGATGGCCTCGGACAACGCCTTCGCCGCGGCCCTGCTCGGCCTGTGGCATCGAGTGGCACAGGCCGGCGGGTCGGTCGGGTTCGCAGCATCGGTCGACCGGGCCGCCATCGGGGCGCTGGTCGCCGAGGTGATCGCCGCACTCCGATTGGGACGCGCCCACGGCTTCGCAGTGACCCGCAAGCGGGACGTGATCGGGTTCGCCCTGAGCACACCCGGAGTCGGCGTCAGCGCGCACACCGGGGAGATCAACCTGGTGATGATCGATCCGTCGAGTCAGCGAGCCGGATTGGGCACCTTGCTGGTCTCGGCCACCCTGGGATCGGCAGCGGCAGCGCAGCTCGACCGCCTCCGCATCCAAGTGCCCGATGATGATGGCCTGCAACGATTCTTCGCCCGGTTCGGATTTGTCGAGACCGGTCGTTCACCCGGCTGGATCCACGCTCCCGGTGGCCCGGGACAGGATGAACTGCTGATGACGATGCTCAGGCCAACGGCCAAGGCGCTCGGTCCGACGGTCGAGGGGTTGAGCTAACGCTGCTGCTCGGTCGACCCGGTGCGCAAGAACGCCCACGCTACGACGGCAATCCCCAACACCAGGGTGGTGATCCCGATGATGACCGGCACGGTGATGTTCAGACCGGTGGTGGCCAGCGCCATCGGCTCAGGATGCCCGTCGGCCGGCGTGACGGCCGGGCTGAGGTTGTCCGAGGTGGCGGCAGCCGCGGCCGGAGCGATGAGGAGCAGAGTTAGCAGCGTCAGCAGGGCGAGGCAGAGGGCTGACGACATTCGCCTGGCCTGCCTCATACCGGTGATGCTCCTTTGCTCCGTGTTATTCGGTGAGCCGACACGTCGGCGCTCCCGTGTGATGTAGATGCTGTGTGATCTAAATGCTGTGTGATGTAGACGTTTGAAGACGGCCGAGGTGCCCAGCGGGGATACGTCCGTTCGGGTGAATCTCGTGCCCGAGTTTACCGCTGATCCGTCAACTTGACGGGTTCTTGACGCGCCCGCGACCGACGAGTCGCGGCCGGCGAGGTCGGCTGTGGGTGCGGCGGGGTACCGTCCGCAACCGTGCAAGCGACGCCAGGTGACGTGATGATCAGCGCTTCGGGGCTGGGCAAGTCGTTCCCGACCAAGGCGGGCCCCACGGTGGAGGCGGTGCGCGGGATCGACCTGCGAGTGCCACGGGGTGAGGCGTTCGGATTCCTCGGACCGAACGGCGCGGGCAAGTCCTCGACCATGCGGATGATCGCATGCGTGTCACCCCGATCCTCCGGCGACCTGCAGATTCTCGGGCTTGACCCCGCTCGGGACGGGGTCCGGATCAGGGCGAGACTGGGTGTGGTGCCCCAGCAGGACAATCTGGACGAGGAGTTGTCGGTCCGCGAGAACCTGTACATCTACGGTCGGTATTTCGGCATTCCGCGGCGGATCTGTTGGGCCAAGGCGGACGAGTTGTTGGAGTTTGCCCAACTGCAGGACAAGGCGCGCACACCGGTCGACCAGCTGTCCGGGGGGATGAAGCGTCGACTGACCATCGCCAGGTCGTTGATGAACGACCCGGACATGCTCCTGCTGGACGAGCCGACCACCGGCCTTGATCCGCAGGCCAGACATGTGTTGTGGGACCGGCTGTTCCGACTCAAGCAACAGGGAGTCACGCTGATCCTGACCACCCACTACATGGACGAGGCCGAGCAGCTCTGTGACCGTCTGGTGGTGATGGACGCGGGCCGGATCGCGGCCGAGGGCTCGCCGGCCGAGCTGATCGCCCAATACTCCACCAGGGAGGTACTGGAGCTCCGATTCATCCCGGGTGCGCAGACCGCGGCCGAGCCGCTGGTCAACGACCTGGCCGAACGAATCGAGGTGCTGCCCGATCGGCTGTTGCTGTATGCGACCGATGGTGAGGACGCCTTGACCAAGGTGCTGGCCACCGGGCTGCGTCCGGTGTCGACCCTGGTACGACGATCGACGCTCGAGGACGTGTTCCTGCGCCTGACCGGCCGGAGCCTGGTGGACTGATGCCCGAAGAGAAGACCACAGCCCGGTCCGAGGATCCGGGTCCGGGCGCCGTCCGAACACGGCGTCCGGATGGACCCGACCGCCCGTTGCCGGGCACGATTCTGGTCTGGCAGTACCTCATGCTGGTCTGGCGGCGGTCCGCGGTGTCGACCGTTGTTGTCGGTGTGGCGACACCTCTGCTCTACCTACTTGCGCTGGGGTTCGGCCTCGGAACGCTGGTGAACTCCGGCCCGGGAGCAGCCGAGCTCGGCGGCGTCCCCTACGTCGAATACCTCGCACCGGCACTCGTCGTCGCTGCCGCGCTGCAGACCGGCGTATCGGAGGCCGCCTACCCCGTCTATTCGCGATTCAAGTGGACCAGGGTGTTCTGGGGCATTTCGGCGACGCCCCTGCTGCCGAGCCAACTCGCCGGCGGCCAGTTGTTGTTCATCGCCGGCCGACTGCTGCTCGGATCGGCCCTGTACTACCTCGTCACGCTCGCGTTCGGCGTCGGCGGAGGCAGCGCCGGGGTGCTGATGGTGCCCACTGCGGTGCTGACCGGAGTGTCGTGTGCGGTATGGGTGATGGTGCTCGCCTCCGTTATGAAGCGAGAGGGCACGGCGTTCAACATCGTCTTCCGGTTCGTCGTCATCCCGATGACGTTGTTCTCCGGGTCGTTCTTCCCGATCAGCCAGCTCCCTGCGCCGGTGCGGGTGTTGGCCTGGTTCTCCCCGTTGTGGCACGGAAACGAATTGGCCAGGGCGGCGGCCTTCGACGATTGGCACTGGGCGGCGGACCTCGGGCATCTGGCCTTTCTGTTGGTGCTCACCCTCGCCGGGATCTGGAAAGCCCGGCGCTCCTTCACGGCCAGGTTGATCGTATGACGGGTCCAGTTGCCGAGCCGGCGCGGTCGACGCTGTTGCTTCGGGTGGCGCCCATGCACCTGTACGCGGGGCGGGTGAATGTCATCCTGGAACGCTCGATGCGTGCCTACCAACGCACCTGGCTGGTGGTGCTGACCGGATTCTTCGAGCCGGTCTTCTACCTTTTCGCCATCGGGCGAGGACTCGGCGCGTTGATCGGGCCGATCGAGACGGCGGCCGGACCGGTGTCCTACGCCGCGTACATCGCGCCCGCGCTGTTGGCCACCTCGGCCATGAACGGGGCGATCTTCGACTCCACGACGAACGTCTTCTTCCGGATGAAGTACGCCAAGCTCTACGACGGCATGCTGGCGACTTCGCTCGGTCCGGTCGATGTCGCTCTCGGCGAGATCGTCTGGTCGCTGCTGCGCGGCGGGCTGTATTCGGTGGCCTTCGTCGTGGTGATGTTGGTCCTCGGCCTGATCAGCTCGTGGTGGGCGCTGCTCGCCGTGCCGGTCGCGCTGATCGTGGCCTTCGGATTCGCTGCAGTCGGGATGGCGGTGACGTCGTACATGAAGAGCTTTCAGCAGATGGAATGGATCAACACCGCCTTGCTACCGATGTTCCTGTTCTCCACGACCTTCTATCCGCTGGGGGTCTACCCCCGCCCGATCCAGCTGCTGGTCGAATGTCTTCCGCTCTACCACGCCATCGAGGTCATTCGCGGGCTGTGCCTGGGACTCGTCGCGCCAGGACTGTTTCTTCATCTGCTGTACTTCGTCGCGATGATCGTGATCGGCGTTTCGATTGCCTCCCGGCGACTCGAGACGCTCCTGCTGCGCTGACCGACGGGGGCGTCCGGTCTCGGTGTGGGATACTGAGGTTGGTTCGGCGCTGGGATCCACCCGGTTCGAACCCGGTCAGTTCGCATTGTGCGCACCTGTGATCGAGGATTTTCGGCGAGTGAGACGCCGGCGGATTCTCCCGCGGTACGCCGGCGAACGTAACGGCTGGACCACTGCAGACTTCCCGTGGCGCTCGCGCTGCGGACACCATATTCATGAAGGCCCCTGTGCGGACGCGTCGGAAAACGCGCCCGGGGGCCTTGAGAGAGGAACCAACAAACTGTGTCACCGTCAATAACTCCGACCTCCACCACAACCCTGGATCAGGCACTGGCCGACCTACCGGCCAAACTCCGGGTTCACGAGCTGGCCAAACGCGCCGGACTCACGTCGAAGGAGATCATCGCCGCCCTGGCCTCATCCGGGATTGCGGTCTCGTCTGCCGCATCGTCGGTGTCGTCCGCCGACGCGGTCACCCTGCTCACCGCGCTGTTTCCGGCGGTCGCTGACGCGGTGGCCGAACCGGAACCCGTTCCGGCGCCGGCCGCGCCGGCGGCACCCGAGACCGATCCCGGGTTCTTCGCCGCGCCCCTGTTCCTCCCGCCCGCCGAGACAAAGCCCGCCCGCCGCAAGCGGACACCGAAGGCCGCCGTAGCCCCGGAGCCGGTCCTCGCCGAGTCCGGGCCGGACGCGTCGGTCGAAGCAGGTCTCCCGGTCGAGGTTGGTCCCGACGGATCCATCGCCCCGGTCGACGAGCAGGCCGAAGCGGTCGAGCAACTCGACCAGGACGGCAACCCGGTGCGTTCCGGCCGTCGCCGTCGTGGTCGCTCCGGAGGGCGTGGCCGCGCTGAGCAGACCGAGGCACCGGCCAACGAGAGCGACACGCCGCTCCCGGACGCACCGCAAGCGTCACCCGCGGTTGAACCTATCCACGTTGGCGAAGAATCCGCGGACCGCACCGACGTCGTCACGGGACCCGACGACGAGGACGAGAGCGACCAGGCGCGCCGTCGCCGCCGCCGCGGCCGTCGTGGCCGTGGGCGCGCCGGTGACGAACGCCAGGATCAGCCTGAATCCGACCAACCGGCGGATGTGCAGGCCGCTCAGCAGGACAATACGGAAACCCAGCCGGTCAAGACCGACGACTCCGCCGACGACCGGTCCGAGGATCAGGACGGCGACGATGAACAGGGCAGTGATGGCGCAACCCGCCGTCGCCGTCGCCGTCGTCGGCGCACTGGTTCCGCCGAGGGTGGCACCGACGAGAACATGCGTGAGGACGACCCGGACAACACGGTCGTGCACGTCCGCGAGCCCCGCACCAGCGTCACACCGTCGACGCAGTCGAGTTCGGCGTCCGAGGTCCAGGGCGTGCGTGGATCCACCCGGCTGGAAGCGAAGCGTCAGCGCCGGCGGGATTCCCGAGGCACCCGCAGCCGCCCGCAGATCCTGACCGAGGCGGAATTCCTCGCCCGCCGCGAGGCGGTGGATCGGGTGATGGCCGTCCGGCAACGAGGCGATCTGGCTCAGGTCGCCCTGCTGGAAGACGGTGTGCTCGTCGAGCACTTCGTGTCCAGGGCCGGCTCGGAGTCGCTGATGGGAAACATCTACCTCGGCCGGGTGCAGAACGTTCTGCCCTCGATGGAGGCGGCATTCGTCGACATCGGCAAGGGCCGCAACGCCGTGCTCTATGCCGGTGAGGTCAACTGGGACGCCGCCGGGCTCGCCGGCAAGGCGCGACGGATCGAGACGGCCCTGTCCGGCGGTGACACCGTGCTGGTGCAGGTGTCCAAGGATCCGGTGGGGCACAAGGGCGCCCGGCTCACCACCCAGATCTCCCTGCCCGGCCGGTTCCTGGTCTACGTGCCCGGTGGTGGCGCGACCGGAATCTCCCGCAAGCTGCCCGACACGGAGCGCAAACGGCTCAAGTCGATCCTGGACCGCATCGTGCCGTCGGACGCAGGCGTGATCATCCGGACGGCGGCGGAGGGCGTCGACGAAGAGGAACTCGCCCGCGACGTCGACCGACTCAAGAATCAGTGGGAGGAAATCTCCCGGCAGGCCGACAAGAAGTCGAACGCCCCGCTGCAGCTCTCCGCCGAGCCGGACACGCTCATCAAGGTCATCCGTGACCTTTTCAACTCGGACATCTCCCGGCTGGTGTTGGACGGCGACCGCGCCTACGAGCCGGTGTCGGCCTACATCGACGCGGTGGCCCCCGAGCTGTCGAACCGGGTGTCGCGCTACGACGGCCCGAACGACGTCTTCGCGGCCTACCGCATCGACGAGCAGATCGCCAAAGCGCTGGAGCGCAAGGTCTATCTGCCCTCCGGCGGATCGTTGGTGATCGACCGCACCGAGGCGATGACCGTCGTCGACGTCAACACGGGCAAGTACACCGGCTCCGGCGGCAACCTCGAGGAGACGGTCACCAAGAACAACCTGGAGGCAGCCGAAGAGGTCGTCCGACAGCTCCGGCTGCGGGACATCGGCGGCATCATCGTCGTCGATTTCATCGACATGGTGCTCGAGTCCAACCGCGAGCTGGTGATGCGCCGGCTGACCGAATGCCTCGGCCGGGACCGCACCAGACATCAGGTCGCGGAAGTTACCTCGCTCGGCCTGATCCAGATGACCCGGAAAAAGATGGGCACCGGCCTGGTCGAGGCGTTCTCCGAGCCGTGCCCGCACTGCCAGGGTCGCGGGATCATCCTGCACGACGTGCCGATGGAAGACCGATCGGGTGGTCAGGACGCCGGCGACGACGATCGTCGCTCGGCCCGTGGCCGCCGCGGGAAGAACCGCACCGAGGCCGCACCGATCGAGCCGATCGCCAAGATTGTTCCGGCCACCGTGCGCCCGCCGGATCCGCGCGGCCCGAAGCCGCGGACCCGTGGCGCGGGCGACGAGCGGGGCGCCGACCACATCGGTGCCCAGCCGGACCATGAAGCGACCGACGCCCCGGGGGCCGGGGACGAGTCGATTCGGTTCGACACAGACCCGATCTTCGATCCGGTCGTGGTGAGCAAGTCGTCAGCCGACGACGCCTCGTACAACGCACCAAAATCGCGGGATGCCTCCGATGCGGTCTCGGCTGTGCTGGCAGCACTCGACGCGCAGGTAGCGGCCAGGTCATCGGACGACGCAAGCCAGCAGGGCGAAGCTCCCGCGCAGTCCGGACGGCGGCGTGGTCGTCGTGCTGCCGGCCGCCCGGCTGGGGCTCCGACGACGGTGACCGCCGACGCCGTACCGGCGAGCGAGATCGCAGGTCAGGGACCGGTGGTGGCCGAGCCCGCAATTGCTGAGCCTGTCGTGGTCGAGCCGGTGGTGGTCGAGCCGGTGGTGGTCGAGCTGGGTCAGTCGTTGGCGGCCGAGATCGCCGATACCGCACTGGTCGTGGATCCTGTCGAGGAGGCACAGCCGGCGCGGCGTGGCCGCGCACCCCGGCGCCGCGGCGGTCGGGCGGCCGGCGCGCCGGATGTTGCCCCTGAGTCACCAGTAGGGTCATCGGCTCCGACGCACGACCTGGCAACGCCGGCCGCGGACAACGCCGGCCGTGACAACGCCGGCCGTGACAACGCCGGGCCTCCAGGCGAACGGCGAGGTCGCGAGCGACGGGTCGGGCGCCGGTGGGCAGGAGGCCGACGCTTCCGAGGTCCCGAAGAAGGCTGCCGCTCCACGCCGCCGGCGAGCTGCGTCACGGCCGGCCGGGCCGGCCTCCGCGCCGGCTCCGATCGCAGGTGGCTGAGCGGAATCCGGGGATGGGTTCGGGCCAGGTCAGCATGCGGACACGTCGAGTCTGTCGCTGGTTTGGCCCGGTGGGCCTGTCAAAGGTAGAGTAGGGCGTCTGCCCGCTGCACAGCAGCGGGTTTTGTACTGCCCTGCACGTCACGGCCCCGTGGGGCCGGACCGTTTTCACCGGTTGGCAGGGCCACGCACGTTGTAGGGCAATGAAAGTTGTAGGGCAATGCACCTCGAGCAGACTCAGGGTGCTTCATGACTGATAGCAGCACACGAACAGTTGAGGAAGGCGCGTCCAAGATGTACGCGATCGTCAAGACCGGCGGCAAGCAATACAAGGTCGCCGAGGGCGACGTCATCGAGATCGAGAAGCTCGAAGGCGAGCCCGGCGCTGCCGTGACTTTCCCGGCTGTTCTGCTCGTTGATGGCGCCACGATTTCCGCCACGGCTGCCGACCTGGCAGACGTCACCGTGTCCGGTGAAGTGGTGGCCCACTCCAAGGGCCCGAAGATCGTCATCCACAAGTTCAAGAACAAGACCGGCTACCACAAGCGCCAGGGGCATCGCCAGCCGCTGACGCAGGTCCGCGTCACCGGCATCTCCGCCGGTTCCACCAAGTCCGCCGGCTGAGAGAGGTAGCACAGACATGGCACATAAGAAGGGCGCATCCAGCTCTCGTAACGGCCGCGACTCCAACGCCCAGTACCTGGGTGTCAAGCGATTCGGTGGCCAGGTCGTCAAGGCCGGCGAAATCCTGATCCGGCAGCGCGGCACCAAGTTCCACCCGGGCGACCTCGTCGGCCGTGGCAAGGACGACACCCTGTTCGCCCTCGCCGCCGGTTCGGTGGAGTTCGGCAGCAAGCGCGGTCGCAAGACCGTGAACATCGTCCCGGTCGCAGTCGAGACCGAGGCAGTGGCCGTCAGCGCCTGATCGCCGGCGCCGGTTCCCGGCGCCTGATCGCGGTGCGAACAAGCTCTTTGCAGGGGCGGGTCCGGGCTTCCCGGGTCCGCCCTTTTGCATTGGCGGAAGAATGAACCACCGGTCGGCGTTGACCAGCAACTGGGTATTCGACGCAGATCGACCGATTCGCCCCGATTTTTCAGCGCCGACCCGTTCCACCCCGACCCGATACATCACAAGAATTTCTCGTTCTAGGAGCAGCCCATGGCGCGATTCGTCGACAGGGCCGTCCTGTACCTGCAGGCCGGCGACGGTGGCCACGGTTGCTCGTCCGTCCACCGGGAGAAGTTCAAGCCGCTCGGCGGCCCCGATGGCGGTAACGGCGGCAACGGTGGCGATGTCACCCTGGTTGTCGACCCCAACGTGCACACGCTCCTCGATTTCCATTTCCACCCACACGCCAAGGCCGGCAATGGCAAGCCCGGAGCGGGCGATCATCGCGAGGGTGCCAACGGGGCCGGGCTGGAACTCAACGTTCCGGAGGGCACCGTCGTCCTCGACGGCGACGGCAAGGTGCTGGCCGACCTCATCGGTGCCGGTACCCGGTACATCGCAGCCAAGGGTGGTCGCGGCGGTCTCGGGAATGCTGCGCTGGCCTCGAGAGCCCGCAAAGCCCCAGGCTTCGCGCTGCTCGGCGAGCCCGGTGACGCCGCCGATGTCACGCTCGAGCTCAAATCCATGGCCGACGTCGGCCTGGTCGGCTTCCCCAGCGCGGGCAAGTCCTCCCTGGTCTCGGTGCTGTCCGCGGCCCGACCGAAGATCGCCGACTACCCGTTCACCACCCTCGAGCCGAACCTCGGAGTGGTGACAGCCGGTGCGGAGATCTTCACCATCGCCGACGTGCCCGGTCTGATCCCTGGCGCAAGCCAGGGCAAGGGCCTGGGTCTCGAGTTCCTGCGGCACATCGAACGCTGTGCCGTCCTGGTGCATGTTGTCGACTGCGCCACCTTTGAATCGGGCCGGGACCCGGTATCCGACATCGAGGCGCTCGAAGCGGAACTCTCCCAGTACACGCCGTCATTGTCCGACGATCTCGCCGAGCGTCCGCGACTGGTGGTGCTGAACAAGATCGACGTGCCCGAGGCCCGTGAGCTCGCGGAATTCGTCCAGGGCGATCTGGAGGCGGCCGGGTATCGGGTCTTCCCGATCTCGACGGCCAGCCACGAAGGGCTCAACGCCCTGCGCTACGCGATGGCCGAAGTGGTGGCCACCGACCGCGCCTCCCGTCCGGTCAAGGTGGCCCAGCGGATCACTGTGCGCCCGGCGGCGTTCGACGAAGTGCAGTTCCAGGTCGCGGCCGATCCGGAGGTCGAGGGTGGCTTCGTGGTGAGCGGGGTGCGGCCTGAGCGCTGGATCCGACAGACCGATTTCAACAACGACGAGGCGGTTGGCTATCTGGCCGACCGGCTGGCCCGCCTCGGCGTCGAGGACAAACTGTCCAAGCTGGGCGCCCAGCCCGGCGCGCCGGTGCAGATCGGCAACATCAGTTTCGACTGGGAGCCGACCACCCTGGCCGGGGTGAACCTGGAGCCGATCGAGCGCGGCTTCGATCCCCGGATCGACCAGGTGGAACGGGTCGGCGCAGCCGACCGGAAGGCGCTGCACCGGCTGCGCCGTGGTCTCGAGGTCGAGAACCCGGAACTCGTCGACACCGACATCGAGGTGCTGCGGGCGCGACTCGCGCCCCGGGACGGGGGGCAGGCGGCGTGGGACGACGAAGGTTGGTCCAACACCTCCTGGGACCAGTCGACCGATGCTGCCGAGGAAGCCGGCCCTGCTGTGGAGTCGCGGGAGCAAGAGCAGCAGCGATGACGGCGGCCAGCCGCGATTCCGGCGACGCACCCCGGGCGCTCACCAGAGCAGTCATCGGTGCGGCCAGAACCGTGGTCGTCAAGGTCGGTTCATCGTCGCTGACCACCGCGGCGGGCGGTCTCGACCCGGCGCGGCTCGACGCGCTGGTCGACGCGCTGGCCGCTCGGGTACGCACCGGTACGTCGGTGGTGCTCGTATCGTCCGGCGCGATCGCGGCCGGGCTGGCGCCGCTCGGGCTCAAGCGCCGGCCCAGCGACCTGGCCACTCAGCAGGCCGCGGCCTCGGTGGGCCAGCAGCTCTTGGCGCAGCGGTACGCCGGATCCTTTGCCCGACACGACCTCCGGGTCGGACAGGTGTTGCTGACCACCGACGATGTGGTGCGGCGGGCGCACTATCGAAATGCTCAGCGCACCTTCGCCAAGCTGTTGTCGTTCGGCGTGGTGCCGGTGGTCAATGAAAACGACACTGTGGCCACGGCCGAGATCCGTTTCGGTGACAACGATCGGCTGGCCGCCCTGGTGGCGCACCTGGTCGGGGCTGACGCCTTGATACTGCTGTCGGATGTCGACGCGCTGTACAGCGGTGACCCGCGACTGCCGACCTCGGTGCGGATCGAACAGGTCGACGGCGCCGCCGACCTCGAAGGCATCGAGATCCACGGCACGTCCAGTGATGTCAGTACGGGTGGGATGACCTCCAAACTCTCGGCGGCGATGATGGCCACCGGAGCCGGCATTCCGGTGTTGTTGGCATCAGCGGCGCAGGCGGGTCTCGCGCTGACCGGTGGACCGTCGGCCACCTCGGCCGGTGTTCCCCTGGTGGGCACGGCTTTTGCCGCTGCGTTGCGCCGCACCGGAGCCCGGCTGTTCTGGCTGCGTCATGCCGCCAGCAGCAGCGGTTCGCTCTTGCTCGACGCGGGCGCCGTCGCCGCTGTCGTCGACCGGCGCAAGTCGCTGCTGCCGGCCGGGATCATCGGCGCGGTGGGCGATTTCGAGTCCGGGGATGTGGTCGATCTGGTCGGCCCCGGCGGTTTCGCGGTGGCCCGCGGGTTTGTCGCCCACGACGCCGCCGATCTGCCCGGCATCATCGGCAAGTCGCTCGCCGACCTGCCCGCTGACCTGCGCCACGAGGTGGTGCACGCTGATGATCTGATTGCCGTCAGTACCATCGATGCCAGCAGGGGGCTCATATGACGAGAACCGATGTGCCGCAACGTACGCGATCGGTGGTGGCCACGCAGGAGCAGGTCCTGGAGGCGGCCCGCCGGGCCAAGGCGGCCGCTGCCGACCTGGCGCTGCTATCCCGCGCCGACAAGGACGAGGCGCTGCTGGCCATGGCCGAGGCGCTGCGGTCACGAGCTTCGGAAGTGCTGGCCGCAAACCAGCGAGACGTCGACGCCGCGATCGCCGCCGGCATTTCTGAGTCGTTGGTGGATCGGTTGCGCCTGAGCCGATCCCGGATCGAGGCCATGGCCAACGGTTTGGAGCAGCTGGTCGCACTACCGGATCCGATCGGCACCGTCGTGCGGGGGACCGTGCTGGCCAACGGCATCCGGATGTCGCAGGTACGGGTGCCGCTCGGTGTCGTGGCGATCATCTACGAGGCACGGCCCAACGTGACCGTCGATGCAGCCGGGATCGCGCTCAAGTCGGGCAATGCCGCCCTGCTACGGGGTAGCGCCTCAGCCCAGGACTCCAACGCCGCGCTGGTCGGCATTCTATCCGAAGCGGCTGTAGCGCACGGGCTTCCACGCAACGCCGTACAACTCGTGCCGGGCACGGATCGCGACTCCGTGAACTATCTGATGACGGCACGCGGTCTCGTCGACGTCATCATCCCGAGGGGCGGCGCCGGTCTCATCCAGGCGGTGGTCAACGGTTCCACGGTGCCCGTGATCGAGACCGGGGTCGGCAACTGCCATGTTTACGTCGACTCGTCCGCCGATGTGCAGATGGCGATCGACATCCTCATCAATTCCAAGGTCCGCCGACCGTCGGTCTGCAACGCGGCCGAGACGCTGCTCGTGCACTCGGACATCGCAGCGGTTTTCCTCCCGCCGGCCCTGCGGGCCCTGGCCGACCGCGGTGTGACCGTGCACGCAGACGCCGCGGTGATGGAGATCGCAGGTGGCGCAGCTCATGTCGTCCCGGCTGTGGCTGCCGATTTTGATACCGAATACCTTTCGCTGGACATCGCCGCTGCGGTTGTCGATAGTCTGGACGATGCGATCAGCCACATCAACACCCATGGAACAGGCCACACCGAGGCCATCGTGACCAGGGATCTGGCCGGCGCCGAGTTGTTCACCGCGCGCATCGACGCGGCGGCCGTCATGGTCAACGCCTCGACCGCGTTCACCGACGGCGGAGAATTCGGATTCGGGGCCGAGATCGGTATCTCCACCCAGAAGTTGCATGCCCGCGGACCGATGGGCCTCGCCGAGCTGACCAGCACGAAATACGTCCTGACCGGCACCGGCCAGACCAGGGCGTCGTCATGACAGATAGGTCGGCTGGTCGTCGTGCTGATGCCCGCCTGGTCGATGCCGGGCTGGGGGAGGGTGGTCGACCGCGCCGCATCGGGGTGATGGGCGGCACTTTCGACCCGATCCACCACGGACACCTGGTCGCGGCATCGGAAGTGGCCGACCGGTTCCATCTCGACGAGGTGTTGTTCGTGCCGACCGGGCAGCCCTGGCAGAAGAGCCAGGTCAGCCCCGCTGAACACCGTTACCTGATGGCGGTCATCGCTACGGCGGCCAACCCGCGGTTCTCGGTGTCCCGGGTGGATATCGATCGCGCCGGGCCGACGTACACCAAGGACACCCTCACCGACCTGCGACGGCGCGAGCCGGACGCGGAATGGTTCTTCATCACCGGCGCCGACGCGCTGTCCGCCATCATGGAATGGAAGGACGTCGGTGAGCTCTTCGGCCTGGCTCACTTCATCGGGGTGACCAGGCCTGGCTACGTCCTCGGGGATCTGCCGTTGCCGTCCGGCGCGGTGACTCTTGTCGAGGTCCCTGCGCTGGCCATCTCCTCGACGGACTGTCGTCGACGGGTGGCCGCCGGCGCGCCAGTCTGGTATCTGGTGCCCGACGGGGTGGTGCAGTACATCGGCAAGTTCGGGCTGTATACCGGACCGACCGAACCGACCGTGCCTTTGGAGCATCTGGTGACCGGCGCGGTAGAGCCGGCCGAACTCAACACGGGCGCAATCGAGAAAAACGTGAATTCCACGGCGGCCATCGGGGCCGCAGCCGCCGGCGCAGCAGGCGTCGGCACAATTGAGGGAGAGCAGTGACAGCAACAGATTCCGCCATCGCAATGGCGAAGGTGGCTGCGCAGGCGGCCGCGGACAAACTGGCGACCGATGTGCTGCTGGTCGACGTGTCGGATCGCCTGGCGATCACCGACATCTTCGTCATCGCAACCGGTGCGAACGACCGCCAGGTGTCGGCGATCGTCGACGAGGTCGAAGAGAAGATGCGTCTGGCCGGCGTCAAACCCGTTCGGCGCGAAGGGGAACGGGACGGCCGGTGGGTCCTCCTGGACTTCCTGGATGTCGTGGTGCATGTACAGCATTCGGAAGAGCGGGTGTTCTACGCGTTGGACCGGTTGTGGAAGGACTGCCCGACCATTCCGTGGGTGGATGCCGACGCACCGGTTGCCGACGGGTCCGTAGGCGCCCCGGTCCGGGTGCCCGACGTCGACATCGATGACGATCCCAGCGATTTCGGCTACGCCGGGATCGCCGACGACGAGGTCAGTGTCCGCGATGCCCCTGATGCCGGGGATGTCGCGGCCGAGGCGAGCGACGGGCGTCCCGTCGAGTGACACTGCACCACCTGATCCTGATGCGCCACGGGGAGACCGACTGGAATGCCCAGGCGCGGTTGCAGGGCCATCGGGACATCCCACTCAATGCGACCGGCCTGCGCCAGGCCGCGGCCGCCGCGCCTTCGGTGGCCGCGCTGGCGCCGGACCAGATCGTGTCGTCCGACCTGTCTCGGGCCCGCACCACGGCGGCCGCCGTGGCCGAACTGACCCGTTTGCCGGTCGGCATCGATCCGCGCTTGCGCGAGACGTCCATGGGGCTGTGGGAAGGACTCACCCGCGAGGATGTGGTGTCCCGCTGGCCGGGGGAGTGGGAACGTTGGCGCACAACGTCTGCGCACAATTCCCCACCCGAGGGCGAGTCGCGCTGGCAGGTGGCCCGTCGGGCCGCCGAGGTGGTCGACGAGGTCGACGGCGGGGATGTCGAACGTGCGCTGTTGGTTGCGCACGGCGGCCTCATCGTGGGTCTGACCGGGCTGCTGCTGGATCTGCCGGACGAGGCCTGGGGCACCCTGATCGGAATCGGCAACTGTCACTGGGTGACACTGCACCGTTTCATCGGGACCTGGCGCCTGCATTCGTACAACGCGGGTCTGGGTGGCGTGGTGCTGCCGGGCGGCGAGGAGGAACTCGCCGGCGCCTGATAGTCCCCTCATCTGGCCTGCCGAGAGAACCGGCGGGCGGATCAGACCTGGCAACGCCAGTCGGGGATGACGCTGCCAGGCCTGTGCTGACAAAGAGTGCGACACCTTGCCCGTGATACGGGTTTTCTCCACAAGTTCAGTCCCGGGCGCCGCCGACCGCCCCTCTGCTTGTGCTCTCGGGGTTCGGTGCGGCTTGGCCCGCACTATCCACATACTCCGAGCCATCCACATTCGACGGACGGTCGGTGCGGCCTGGCCTGGCCATCCGTAGCGTCCGTCTGGTGCGCAATAGACCTGACTCCCGGCCCCGTTTGGCCGGCTTGACCGGTGGACCGGGGGAAGCGTTCGGACCGGACACCTCGTCCCATCGCCGCGCCGATCGGCTGCGCGATGACCAATCCGTGGCCTGGCAACCGGCCGAGTATCGCGACCAGGATCACCGGGCGACGATCGGCGGGTGGACGCCCGGGGCCGACGACCTCGGTCCGGCCGGCGACCCCGGTCCTACAGACGACCCCGGTCTGGCCGACGACCCCGGTCCGGCGGAGGATCGCGTCCGCGCGAGCCATCACGATCCGGGCCGCGAGGGCGAACCGGCAGTCGAGGATCGCCGACCTGGTGAACGCGCCGTACCGGCCCCGAAGCCGCGCCGGCGCCACCGGTCCGGGCACCGCCCATGGGCCAGGTTGGCCAAGCGTTGGGTGCCCGAATCGCTCCGGGAGAGTCGGGTCGACCCGGGCAGACGCGGGGCCCTGCTGCTCACGGTTGTCGCGGCCGTCGCCGCCCTGGTTGCCGCCGTCGGCGTGTGGTGGGATCGGCCGCAACCAAGGCCCGTGCAGTCGGTTTCACTGTCCCAGCTGTCCAGCGGCGTTGCGCCCGGGGCAACGGGTTCCGGCGTCGGACTGCCGGGAACTGCCGCGTCCGGAGCAACCCTTGACGCAGCCGAGTTGCCACCGGCTGAACCGTCGGGGCGTGCGGCCGGCCGGAAGGACAGCGCTTCGACGGCGGCTGATTCATCCACCGCCGCGCACCCGACCGTCATCGTGGTCTCGGTCACCGGAGCGGTGCACAAGCCCGGGCTGGTTCGACTCCGCGACGGTGCTAGGGTCGCGGACGCCATCGAAAAGGCCGGTGGCGCAACGAGTCAGGCGAACCTGACCGGCCTGAATCTGGCGCAGAAGTTGACCGACGGGGCCTCGGTCGTGGTGGCCGACAGCGTTTCGGCCACCGGATCGGGGTCGACGGTATCTGGAGCAGGAGCAGGAGCAGGAGCAGGAACTGGAACTGGAACTGGAACCGAGTCGACCGGTGAGCCGGGGTCCGTGCCCGGCCCGGCCGGCGGGAAGGTCGATCTGAATACGGCCGACGTGGCGGCGTTGGACGCCCTACCCGGCGTCGGCCCCGTCACCGCGGCCAGCATCGTGAGCTGGCGGCAGAAGAACGGCCATTTCACCTCGGTCGAGCAGTTGCAGGAAATCCAGGGCATCGGGCCGGCGAAATACGCCTCACTGTCGCCGCTGGTCACGGTGTGACCTCACCGTCCGGACCACTGAACCGGCTGTACGTTGCGCGACGTCCGCTGCCGGTTGGGAGTCTCATGCCACCGGTTGGGCGACTTCGGTCCGATGGGTAGCGCGGCGGCGGAGGAGGAGTCTCGGCCGCCGCTGGACCTGCGGCTGGTTCCCATGGCCGTGGCGGTGTGGGGTGGAGCGCTGATCGGCCTGGCGTTCGGATGGTGGACGTCCGACCACATGCTGTGGTGGGGGCCGCCGGTCCTGGCAGCGCCGGCCGCGGTGGTCCTGCTCGCCCGCGGCGGCTGGCGGTTCGGCGTGGGGGCGGCTGGTGCTGGATTCATTGCTGGACTGACCATCTCCACGATCTACTGGCAGTCGGCACAGCACAATCCGTTGACCCAAGCGGCGGCCAGAGGTTCGTGGGCGACCGTTGCATTGACGGTGACCGCGGTGCCGCAGGAGCTGGCCAGTCCGTTTCCGGTGAGTGACTCCGGTGGGTCGACGAACGGGAAGACTGCGGAGCCCGGCCAAGCCGGCAGTGCGAGCGGTTCCGCCGCCGCCGGGAAGCAATGGCTGATCCCGGGCCGGGCCGATATGGCAGCGGTAGCGGGTCGACAATTCGCGCCGGCCATATCGATCACGGTGATGGCCACCGGCGTCGAGTGGTCCGATCTGGTGCCGGGGTCCCGCGTCAGACTCGGCGGCCTGCTCACGCCCGATCAATACTCCGTGCTCCCAGGCGTGACGATCAAGGCCCGCACCGCTCCGATCCTGCTGCAAGCCGCGCCTTGGTGGCAGTTGGCGGCCAATTCCGTCCGACATCATCTGATCGACAACGCCTCCGGTCTGTCGGGCGACGCTGTCGGGCTGCTGCCCGGCCTGGTCGTGGGCAACACCGACGGCCTCACCCCTGCCCTCGAGGCCGATGCGAAGGTCACCGGCCTCACCCACCTTCTGGCCGTCTCGGGATCACACTTCGCGCTGCTGTGTGGACTGGCGGTGTTGCTGCTCCGCGGTGCGGGTCCTAAGCCGGCGGCAGCCGGCGGTGCGATGGTGCTGGTCGGCCTGGTGGTGCTCGTCGGGCCGGGAGCGTCGGTGCTGCGGGCTGCGGTGATGGGGTCCATCGGCCTGCTGGCCATGTCCACGGGGCGAAATCGGAGCGCATTGCCGGCACTGGCTGCCGCCACTGTCGGCCTGCTGCTGTACGACCCGACACTCAGTCGATCGGTGGGGTTTGCGCTGTCCGTACTGGCCACCGGCGGGCTGATCCTGTTGGCTCCGCTCTGGTCGAAGGCATTGCAGCATTGGGGTCTTCCGTCAGGGTGGGCGGATCTCCTGGCCGTCCCGGCTGCCGCCTTCGTGTCGACCATGCCGGTGATCACGGCGCTGAGCGGAGCGATTTCGCTGGCCTCGATCCCGGCAAATCTGCTCGCCGCGATCGTCGTCGGCCCGGCCCTGATCATCGGTATGGGCAGTGCGCTGACCGGTCCGTGGTGGCCATCCGCCGCGCGGATGCTCGCGAAGGCCGACCAGCCACTGTTGAACTGGATTGCCTATGTGGCCCACCGTCTCGCGCGTTGGCACGCCGCGTCGTTGCCGTGGCCGGCCACGGCGCCCGGAGCCCTCGCCTTGGCCGGTTTGCTGGTGTCGACCCTGCTGGCGCTCCGTCGGCAGAAGCTGCGGTCCCTGATGTTGGCGGTCGTCGTCGGGGTGGGCGTGGTTCTGGTGCCGGCCCAGGTAATTTCGGTCGGCTGGCCACCGCCCGGTTGGTTGTTGACCGCGTGCGAAGTGGGGCAGGGCGACGGCATGGTGCTGTCGACGGGCGAGTCGGGCACCGGGGTGGTGGTGGACACCGGCCCGGATCCGGCGTTGATGGATGCGTGCCTGCAGCGCCTGAAAATTGCCACCGTTCCCCTGGTGGTGCTGACCCACCTGCACGCCGACCACGTCGACGGGCTCTCCGGGGTGCTGGACGGCCGCAGCGTCGGCGCGATCGGCGTCGGACCGGATCGCGACGGCGTGGCCGCCTGGCGGACGGTCAACGAATTGGCGGCCGCCCGGGGCATCCCTGTCGTCGGCTTGCCGAAGGGAACCCGTTGGGCCAGCGGCAGTTTGTCGGTAGCAGTGTTGGGTCCCGACGGTCCGTTCCGCGGTACCGACTCGGACGAGAACAACGACTCGGTGGTGCTGATGGCCCGAATCCAGGGCATCCGGATCCTGATGACCGGCGACGTCCAGAACGAGGCCCAGCAACAACTGCTGAACAACAGGGTCGATCTGCGAGCCGAAGTGTTCGAGCAGCCGCACCACGGCTCGGCGAAGGTGCTTCCGGCGTTCGTGACCGCCGTTCATCCGAGGGTGTCGGTGATCGGTGTCGGCCGGGACAACGACTACGGACAGCCGAGCCCGAAGGCCCTTGCCCAGCTCGAAGCGCTGGGAACCGTTGCGCTGCGGACCGATCTGGACGGCGACGCCGCGGTCTGCATCACCGACGGACACCTTTCGACTGTGACCAGGGGTGCAGGCCTCCCAGCCGGGTCGTCGAAGGGGGGCGGGACTTCGGACGGTTCCTGACGTCGCGTCGCGGCCTCACTCCGGGAAGGACTTCAACTCCGCCTGTAGGACGGACAACTCGGCTGCCAGTGCGTCGGCGCGCGCTTGGGTACTGCGGCGGTGGTCGTCCAGCAGCGTCTGGACCAAGGCCGTCAGCTTGGGCTCAGCCAGGGATTGGACGATCTCCCAGACCCGGCTCGGTGGAATGGATGTGGGCCGCACGGCGACCTTGGCGCCGATCTTTGCCTCGATCCGCCACGAGGCCGACTCGTCACCGGCAGTGCTGATCGTGATGCTCACCGGCGCTCGCTTTCCACGGCCGGCTGATGAGGCCTTCGGTGCCGGGCGTCCAGCGCTGGGCACCCCTGCCGGCTCGGCCGGCGCCGGGGTGCTCTGTGTCGCGGCCGGTGCGGTGGCTGGTGTCGGGGCCGGTGCGGTGGCTGGTGTCGTTACCGGTTGCCCCACGCCCGGGCGGGCTGCCGGGGGCCGGGTAGGTGCCGGGCGGGACGTCACCGGCTCGGACCGGACCGACCGGACCGACCCAACCGACGAAGACGGGGCGGCAGGGGCGGCCGGTTTACGTGCAGGCGTGCCGATCAGATCGTTCGGTGCGAACGGCAGGACGTCTTTGGCTCCCCCGATGGGCACCTCGACGAAGATGAACTCATCGCCGTCGACGGCCGGATCTCCGATGCGGCGGACCCGACCGGTGACGCCGTCGGGGAACTGGCCGGACGGCGCGATGCCCACCCGCACCAGCTTTCCCTGACCGAGTGCTGTGCGCAGCAGGTCGACATCTGGTGGGGTGGGTCGGGGCGGCCGGCGCGGTGGCATGAGGGTCCTTCGATGTCGGGGGAACAGCTGACCTGATCCTGCCAGTAACCACCGACACCGACCGTCAGGCCGCGCAGCGCGCCATCACCGAAACCCCGCTGGTCAGCCCAGTTCAGCCGCGGCGGCCCGCGCGGCCGCGGGCAGCGCCTCGGCAATCCGGCTGACCGCACCGCCGTCATGTGCCGCCGAGACGAACCAGGCCTCGTAGGCCGACGGCGGCAAGTAGACACCGGCGTCGAGCATGGAATGGAAAAAGGCGGCGAAGGCGGTGGTGTTCTGCAACCGGGCCTGGTCATAGTTCAGCACCGGATCTGGCGCGAAAAAGATCGAGAACAGGTTGCCGGCCCGCTGCAGGCGGTGCGGCACGCCGGCGTCGGTCAGTGCGTCGGACGCCAGATCACCTACCGTGGTGGCCGTTTTGTCGAGATGCCGATAGACGCCGTCGTCGCAGCCTTGCAGGTTGGCCAACCCGGCGGCCGTGGCGATCGGATTGCCGGACAGCGTGCCGGCCTGGTACACGGGTCCGAGCGGCGCCAGCAGACTCATGACGTCGGCGCGACCACCGAATGCGCCGACCGGCAGGCCACCTCCGATCACCTTGCCGAAGGTCATCAGATCAGGTGTCCAGCCCTCGATTTCGCCGTCGAGGCCGAACATCCCGGAGCGGCTGAGCCGAAACCCGGTCATCACCTCGTCCGAGATCAGCAGGGCACCGTCGGTGTGAGCGATTTCGGCCAGTGCCGCATTGAACCCGGGAAGCGGTGGGACGACGCCCATGTTGGCGGCCGCTGCCTCCGTGATGACCGCTGCGATCCGGCCCGGTTCTGCGGCGAAGGCAGCGCGGACCGCATCGATGTCGTTGTACGGCACCACGATCACCTCGGCGGTGGTGGCCGCCGTCACCCCGGCCGAATCGGGCAGCGCAAACGTGGCCACCCCGGAACCGGCCGAAGCCAGTAGCGCATCCACATGGCCGTGATAGCACCCGGCGAACTTCAGGATCTTGGGACGACCGGTGAATCCCCGCGCCAGCCGGATGGCGGACATGGTGGCCTCGGTGCCCGAGGAGACGAGCCGAACCTGTTCCACCGGACCGACTCTGGCCACGATCTCTTCGCAGAGCGCGACCTCGCCGAGGCCGGGGGTGCCGAAGGACAGTCCACGATCGACGGCCGACCGGACCGCGTCGATCACGGTCGGATGCGAGTGGCCCAGGATCATCGGTCCCCAGGAGCCGACCAGGTCGACGTATTCCTTGCCGTCCGCGTCGGTGAGGTAGGCGCCTTTGCCGCTGGACATGAAACGTGGTGTGCCGCCCACGGAACGGAAGGCCCGAACCGGCGAGTTCACCCCGCCGGGGGTGACCCGCGATGCGCGCGCGAACAGGGCCGCACTGGCGGGCGCGGCGGTGGTGTCGAAATGGTCGTTCATCGATGTCCCTCTGGTTCAGTTTCCGGCGGTCAACTTCAGGGCGACTTCGGTGGCCCAATAGGTCAGGATGATCGAGGCACCGGCCCGCTGGATCGAGGTCAGCGTCTCCAGGACGGCCCGATCGCGATCGATCCAGCCGTGCGCCGCGGCCGCCTCCACCATCGCGTACTCGCCGGAAACCTGGTACGCCGCAACCGGGACGTCGACGGTCGCGGCCACGTCGGACAGCACATCCAGGTAACTCATGGCCGGCTTGACCATGATCAGATCAGCGCCCTCGGCGATGTCGAGGGCGACTTCCCGGGCCGACTCCCGCCGGTTCGCCGGGTCCTGCTGATAGGTGCGTCGGTCGCCGACCAGCGCCGAGTCGACCGCTTCCCGGAACGGGCCGTAGAACGCCGACGCGTACTTCGCGGCGTACGCGAAGATCCCGGTGTCGATGTCGCCGACGGAGTCCAGTGCCTGCCGGACCACCCCGACCTGACCGTCCATCATTCCGGACGTGCCGAGCAGGTCCGCGCCGGCGGCGGCCTGGGCCAACGCCATATCGGCGTACCGCACCAGGGTGGCGTCGTTGTCGACCCCGCCATGCTCATCCAGGACGCCACAGTGACCGTGGTCGGTGAACTCATCGAGACACAGGTCGGCCATCAGCACCGTCGAGTCGCCGACCTCTGCTTTCAGATCGGCCAGGGCCAGGTTCAGGATCCCTCGGGGATCCGTTGCGGCCGAACCGATGGCGTCCCGTTGCGCCGGGATGCCGAAGATCATCAGACCGCCCACTCCGGCGTTCACCGCCGCCACGGCCGCGGCCTTGAGCGAGTCACGGGTGTGCTGCAACACACCTGGCATCGAACCGAGGGGCGACGGCTCTGACAGCGACTCCTTCACAAACATCGGCAGCACCAGATCAGCCGCATGTAAACGGGTCTCGGCGACGAGTCGCCGGATGGCCGGGGTGCGGCGAAGTCTGCGGGGTCGACCGGTGGGGAACGGTGCATTGGTCGGCGAATCCGACATCTTCACTGCCTTCCGTGGGGGTGTTGAGCGGCAAACTGAGCAAGCCCGTCGATCAGGGCGGCGTCTGTCGGTGCGGATGCGGTGAAGGAAATGTTCAGCCCGACGGCCGTAGCCGCGGTGGCGGTGGCGGAACCAATGGCCCCGAGCACAGTGCTTCGGGCGATCCGGGTCCTGGCCAGCGCCTGCGCCGTGCTCGGCGAGGTCAGCAACACCGCTTCGTAGGCCCCGGCCGCCAGGTCCGCAGCTACGCTCCCGGCCAGCGGCCTGGGCACCGTGCGGTAGGCGGTCACCGTTTGCACCCAGAAACCTTTGTCGCGCAGGCTCTGTCCCAAAACCGGCCCGGCGATCTCCGACTGGGGCAGCAGCACCGACTCGCTGTCGTGGGCAGCGGGCCAGACCGTGGCCAGCGCCGCGGCAGATCCGCCCTGGTCGGGGGTGAGGTCGACGGGCATGGCGCCGGCCCGGAGCGCTGCAGCGGTCGCGGGCCCGACGGCCGCCACCCGGGTATCTGCCGGTATCACCGGGGCCAGCGACAGATGAGTGGCTCGATCAACCACGGCAGCCACGGCATTGACCGAGGTGAACCCGACCCAGCTGAATTCGCCTTCGGCCAACGACATCACCGCGGCGTCGAGCGAACCGAGATCGCTGGGCGGGGTGATCGCGATCATCGGCACCGCCTGGGCGACGGCCCCCTGCTTGGACAGCAAAGACACCAGCGAACCACCGCGTCCCTGTGGGCGGGGCACCAGCACCCGCCAGCCGTCCAACGTGCTCACGACGAACTCAACAGGCCGGCGGCCCCGTCGTCGATCAATTGCGCCGCGAGTTCGGCCCCGACCCGGACTGCCTCACCAGCGGGACCGGAATGGGATCCGCGGATCTCGCGACTGCCGTCGACGGCGATGACCGCGCCGACCAGGGTGACCTGGCTGCCCTCGACCGTGGCGTGGGCGCCGACCGGCGCAGTGCAGCCGGCCTCCAACGCGGCGAGCAGGCTTCGTTCGGCGATGACCGCGCTCCTGGTCGCCGGGTCGTCGAGTGCCCGCAGAGCGGCTGCGTACCAGGAGCTCTCGATGTCGGCGGCGCGAACTTCCACGCCCAGTGCGCCCTGTGCCGGCGCCGGCAGCATGAGGTCGACGCCGAGCCGTTGGGTCATCGCGTCGCTGCGGTCCAGCCGCGCCAGCCCGGCCGCCGCCAGCACTACCGCGTCGAGCGAGCCGCCGGCGACCAGCGCGAGGCGGGTGTCGACGTTGCCGCGAATGGCTTTCACGACCAGATCGGGACGGTGCCGGAGGAGCTGTGCGGCGCGACGGGGCGAACCGGTGCCGACGACCGCCCCGCGTGGCAACGTGTCGAGGGTGTGACCGTCGCGCGCGCAGAGAGCGTCGGCAGAGTCCTCGCGCACCGGAGTCGCGGCCAGCGCGATGTCGGGCGCCGGAGCAGTCGGCAGATCCTTGAGCGAGTGCACGATGACATCGACATCGCCGGCCAGTAGCCGGTTCCGGACCTCGATCACGAAGACGCCCGTTCCGCCTATCGACGCCAACGCGCCCTGGTTCACATCCCCCTGGGTGCGGATTCGAATGAGCTCCGCAGTGCCCCCGGCGGTGAGCGCCAAGGTGTGGGCCACCGTGCCGGACTGCGCCAGAGCCAGCGCGCTGCCGCGGGTACCGACCCGGAGGGTATTGCTCACCCGACACCCGGAATGCCGGAGGCGATGAGCAAGGTCGGGTCGATGCCGACCTGCTGCCAGTCAGCAGCCGAATCCTGGCCTGCGGTGGTGGGTTTCGGGCCGCGGCCGTTGACACAACAACCGATTGCGCAGAAGTCCGGTCGCGACGGGAGTCCGGTGGCCGTCTCTCGATCCTTCGGTGCCAGCCCTGGCTCCAACCGGTCCATCAGCAGATCGACGAGGGCCGCGACGAACCGCGGATCGGTGCCGGGGGTCGCCACCCGACGGAACCAGATCCCGGCCTGGGCCGCGGTTTCCAGCGCTTCGTGGTCGAGATCCCAGACCACTTCGACATGATCGGAGACAAAGCCGACCGGCACGACGACAACCGCTCGTCTACCCCGTGCGGGCAGCGCGGCGATGACCTCGTTCACGTCAGGTTCGAGCCACGGCATGGTGGGCGGTCCGGATCGTGATTGATAGGCCAGTTGCCAGGAAATGCTGCTCCCGAACCAGCTGTCGATTTCCGATACCACGGCCCGGCAAACGGCGAGGTGCTGGTCGACGTAGGCGCCGTTCTGGGTGTGGTCTCCGCGCGCTGCCGACCCAGCCGACGCGGCCATACTGCTCGGGATCGAGTGGGTGGTGAAGACGACCTCGATGGTGTCCAGTCCGATACCGGCGGCCAACGCGTCCTCGATCGCCGCCCTGGTGCCGTCGATGAACGGCAGCACGAATCCGACTTCGTCGAAGTACGGGCGAACCTTGTCGATCCGTACCCGCCCGATCAGTCCGGTGGACTGCAGGGCCAGCCCGAAGTCCTCCCGGTACTGTCGGCACGAGGAGTAGGACGAATAGGCCGAGGTGGCCAGACCCAACAAGCGCACCCGCCCGACGGCGGCCGCCTCGTCGATGGTCTCGGTGAGGAACGGCGTCCAGTTGCGATTGCCCCACAGCACCGGCAGGCTCACCCCGCGGACGCGCAGCTCAGTTTCCAGCGCCGCGCGCAGATTGCGGTTCTGCTCGTTGATCGGGGAGATGCCGTCCAGGGCGAGGTAGTGGTGTGAGACTTCGATGAGTCGCTCGTCGGGGATTCCTCGCCCCCGGGTGACGTTGCGCAGGAACGGCATCACGTCGTCGGGGCCTTCCGGGCCGCCGAAGCCGGCCAAGAGAATTGCGTCGTACTCGAGCGTCGCGGGACCCGTGCCGCCGGCCGTCCCCGGCTGCTCGTCGACCGGCAGACCCGTGGTGGGCGAAAGCGTCACCGCAGCACCTCGACGACACCCGCCTCGTCGATACGGCGTCCGGAGAAGAATGGAACCTCTTCCCGCACATGCATTCTCGCGCCTGAGGCGCGCAGATGGCGCATCAGATCAACGGTGTCGTGCAGTTCATCCGCCTCGAGGGCGAGCAGCCATTCGTAGTCACCGAGGGCGAAGGCAGCCACCGTGTTCGACAACACCTGGTCGTACTCGCGGCCCATCATGCCGTGCTCGACGAGCATGCCGCGACGCTCCTGCTCGGGCAACAGGTACCACTCGTAGGAACGAACGAACGGGTAGACGGTGGCCCAGTTCTTCGGGGCTGCGCCGGTCAGAAATGCTGGCACGTGGCCCTTGTTGAACTCGGCGGGCCGATGCAGTCCCATGGCCGACCAGGACGGCTTCAGACTCCGGCCCACCGAGGTCCGGCGGAGCGACCTGGCCGCCGACTGCAGTGCGTCGGCACTGGATGCGTGCCACCAGACCATCAGGTCGGCGTCGGACCGTAGCGCTGAGACATCGTAGAAACCGCGGAGCAACACGTCCTGCTCGCTCAGGGCGGAGACCAGGTCGGTCAGTTCTGCGGTGGCCTTGTCGTCGGGCGCGTCGAGTTCGCCGGCCCGCTGGTACACCGAAAACGCGGTGTAACGGATGTCCGCATTGATCTCACGCGCGCTCGGCCCGGACCTCGCCGGCAGGTTGGCTCCGGACGTGGCTGCGGGAGTGACGGCGTCGTCGTTGGTCATGCCCTCCATACTCCCTCAGCCGCGCCGGGACTTCCGCCCCTGGTGGTGTGTCGTACCCGACGTCGGCCGGCGGGTTGACCTCATCACCCGTTGGTGAGGATCGCCGCCGCGACGATTCTCGCGTCCGCCACCACCGCTGCCAGCCCGGTGCCGGCGACCATCGACCCGGTCAGGTGCAGCCCTGGCCGGTCACCGATCTCCCCGCGGAGCGTGTCCATCGCCGCGCGGTGTCCGGGTCGCGGCCGGGGCAGCGCAGAGGTCCACCTGACGATGTCCGAGTCGACGAGCGACGCCCCGCACAGTGCGACACCGGTGAGGGTCGACGCGTCCGCGAGCGCGCGCTCGATGAGCGCTGCGCCGACCGGAGCACGGTCCCGGACCGGGAGATCGTCGCCGCGACCGTAGGAGAGTCGCAGCACATGACGGGTTGGACCGGCCTGCTCGGCGAGCCAGGCCCATTTGGCGGTGGCATGGGTGAGCGCTTTGGCGGTTACCCCGGTGGCGTGCCGCGAGACGAGCACGCCGGTTCCGCGGGGGTGTGCGTCGAGGCCGGCATGGTCGACGACCAGCGTGACCAGCTGCACGTCGCTGGTGGCGGTCACGGGAGCATGGATGCCGGTGCTACCGAGCAGGGCCAGGGCCGCCGGACCGGGCACGGCCAGGACGACCCGATCCGCTGACCTGTTGCCTTCGCTGGTGTCGACCAGCCAGCCATCGCCGGCCGACGTCAGGCGCTGGACCCGCACTCCGGTCGACAAGGTGCCACCGCGCGCGATGATGGCCCGCTCCAGCGCCCCGACCAGCGTATACAACCCACCGCTGAGCCCTCCGACGGCGGAACCAGGCCGCGCACCGCCGCCCCGCAGCCGACTCACCGCCCTGGCCAGTGACCCGGTTTCCCTGAGTGCGGCCCGCAGCCGGGGTTGGACGGCGTCCACCTCCAGCTCGCCCGGATCGGTCGAATAGACGCCGCCGGCCACTGGCTCCACCAGACGGTCGACGACGCGGCCACCCATCCGACGACCGACGAGTGCACCGAGACTGACTGCAGCGCCGTCCCTGGAGCCGACTCCGGCGGGCAGCAGCAGGTCCAGCGAGGCTCTGACCGCGCCACGGACTCCCAGGACTCGTCGGACGTCCGCCGCCAGCGGGCGTGACGGGATGCCCAGCAGGGCGGCGGCCGGCAGCGGCGCGGTGCCCGCGCTGTGGCGGACCCAGGCGCCTACCGGATTCGGCGACACGATGAGCGAATCCAAGCCGAGGTCGTGGATCAAATCCGTCACAGCCGGAGTGGCAGTCGCGTAGGACTCCGCGCCGGCATCCAGGTCCAACCCGCCCACCCGGTGCCGGGCGATGCAGCCACCGAGTACCGGGCCGGCCTCGATCAGTTCGGGTCGGCGCCCGGCCCTGGCCAGTTCCCAGGCCGTGACCAAACCGGCGATACCGCCGCCCACAACCACGATCCGGCCCGCGGATCCGGTCGGACCACTCACGGCTGGTCGTGGATGAATGCCACCAACCTGGTCAGCACGTCCGGGTCGGTGTCCGGCGGCACGCCGTGGCCCAGGTTCACCACGTGGCCGGGAGCCTGTGCGCCGGCCCGCAGGCAGTCGAGGGTGGCTTCGTGCAGCGCCCGGTCGCCGGCGAACAACAGCGCGGGGTCGATGTTGCCCTGCAGCGGGGTCCGGCCACCCAGCCGTTGGTTGGCGACGTCGAGTGGCACCCGGTGGTCCACGCCCATTACGTCGGCGCCGGTGTCCCGCATCGCCGCCAGCAACTCGCCGGTGTTGACCCCGAAATGCACCTTGGACACGGGTAGGTCGGCTACGGACGACAACACGGCCGCCGAGTGCTCGGCGACGAACCGCTGGTAGTCGGCCAGCGAGAGCCCGCCGGCCCAGGAGTCGAAGAGCTGCACGGCGGATGCCCCGGCGAGGACCTGGGCCCGCAGGAAGGCCCCGGTGATGCCGGCCACCCATCCCGCCAGGGCCCGCCAGGTCTGCGGCTCCGCGTGCATCAAGGCCTTGGTGCGCAGGTGTTCCCGGCTGGGTCCGCCTTCGACCAGATACGACGCCAGGGTGAACGGCGCACCCGCGAAACCGATCAGCGGGGTACTGCCAAGTTCCTGAACACAGTTGGCGACCGCCTGTGCGATCGGAGCCAATGCGGCCGGATCCAAGGTCGGAAGCGCCGCGACATCGGCGGCCGTGCGAATCGGCGCATCGACGACAGGGCCGACACCGGGGACGATCTCGACGCCGATGCCGGCGAGTTTCAACGGCACCACGATGTCGCTGAACAGGATCGCGGCGTCAACGCGATGCCGCCGAACGGGTTGCAGGGTGATCTCGGTTGCCAGGTCCGGGGTCAGACACGACTCGAGCATCCCGGTGCCTACTCGCACCGATCGGTATTCCGGTAGCGAACGCCCGGCCTGCCGCATGAACCACACCGGATGGCCGTCGGTCGGCAGGCCGCGGTACGCGGTGATCAGCGGGGCCGATGCGGTGCGGCCGTCCCGCAGTGGGTGGGTAACCGGCAGGTTCTGGTCGGCGTCGACCGTCGGCTCTGGGCCAAGTGCTTGCGTCGTCATGATGCCGCCATCGTCCCACCGACCGGCTGGTGTCCGGGAGTCCGGACGCTGCGAGTTAGCCCACCCTTGGTGGTGTACCTCTCGCGTGACGCTGTTTGAACGGTTGTCCAGCGCGAACCGTGCACGTCACGCGCTCCGCGTCCGGTGTCCGCAGGGCCGGTTCTCTCGACCGTGACTGAGGTTGGCCTATCCCGGTTCTCCCTGGTCAGACCGGTACTATCGAGTGATGCTCATGGTTCTCGGCGCCAGCCATCACGACCTGGAGCTGACCCAATTGGAGCGCTTGTCGGCCAGTGCCGATTCGCTCAACCAGTCTCTGCACGAGTTGGCCGCGCTCGATGATGCCGCTGTTCACGGCACCGTGGTCTTGGCGACCTGCAACCGGCTGGAGATCTACGTCGATGCCGAGCGTTTCCACGACGCGATCGATGCGGTGTCCGAGCGAATCGCTGCCGCCGCCGGGATCGAGCCGGCGGATGCCGCCGCGTTGTTGAAGGTCAGGGTCGGCGCCCCGGTGGCCGCGCACCTGTTCACGGTCGCCTCCGGGCTTGACTCGATGGTGGTCGGCGAGGCCGAGATCTCGGGTCAGGTGTCGCGGGCGCTGACTGCTGCCCACGCCGCCCGCACCACCACGCCGGTGTTGCACTCCCTCTTTCAATCCGCAGCCAGAACCGCTAAGCAGGTCGCCACCAGAACCGGGCTCGGCACGGCCGGCCGATCGGTTGCCTCGGTCGCCATCGACATCGCCATCGCGGGGATGGCCCATCCGGTCGACGCCATGGCTCATCAGACCACTGTCGATCAGACCACCGACGATCCGGCTCTGACTACCTCGGCGGTCCTGTCCACGTCCACCTGTCTGATCATCGGCACGGGCGCGTACGCGCGGGTGGTTGCGGCTGCCCTGCACGCCCGTGGCTGCACCCGGCTGCAGGTCTTCTCGCCCAGCGGTAGAGCAGAGGCGTTCGCGACCACCCACCATGCGGAAATCGTTGCCCCCGAACACTTTGCCGATGCCATCGGCAAGGCCGACCTGGTGGTGGCCTGCAGTGGCACCACTGGCGGCGTCCTCGATGTCAGTACCGTCACCGCCGCCCTGTCCGGCCGCGAGCTGCCGCTCCAGGTGGTGGATCTGGCTCTGCGACCGGACGTTTCGGCCGGTGTCCGGGCCCTTTCCGGGGTCCGGGTGATCGATCTGCACACGGTGGCCGAGGGGGTCACGCCGGAGCATCGCGAGGCGATCGTTGCGGCCCAGGATGTCGTCATCGCCGCGGTCGCCAAATTCGAGGACGACCAGGCGATCCGGACCCTGGACCCAGCGGTGGTCGCGCTGCGCCAACATGTCTCGCTGGCCGTGGAGAAGGAGATGGTGCGGCTGCGGGCCAAGTACGACAGCGATGTCGCCGCGGAGGTCGAGCTCGCCATGCACCGCGTCACCCAGTCCCTGCTGCACACGCCCACGCTGCGCGCCAAGGAGCTGGCCCGCACCGGTGACGGGGCCGGCTACCTCCAGGCCCTGCACACGCTCTTCGGAATCGAACTGCCGGCTACGTCGGAGCACTGACTCCGCCAGGGATAGGAAACGGCCCGGCCCCGATGAGGGGACCGGACCGATGCCCGTCGAACGGTTTACGCCAGGCCGGTGCGCTCGAAGGCGTCGAGGGTCGGCGGGATGGTGGCGGTGGGACCGACCACGTTCGCAATGGCGTCCAGCGTCTTGAGGCCGTCGCCGGTATTGAAGATCACCGTCTCTGCGTCGGGGTCGAGCTTGCCGGTGGCCAGCAGCTTCCGGAGAACGGCTACCGTGACGCCGCCGGCGGTCTCGGCGAAGATCCCCTCGGTGCGGGCCAGCAGCTTGATGCCCTCGATGACTTCCTCGTCGGACACATCCTCGATGGCACCGCCGGTGCGGTTGACCACGTCGAGCACGTACGGGCCGTCCGCCGGGTTGCCGATGGCGAGCGACTTGGCGATGGTGTCCGGTCGGACCGGCTGGACGAAGTCGCGCCCGGCCTTGAAGGCGGCCGAAACGGGCGAGCAGCCGGTGGCCTGGGCGCCGAAGATCTTGTAGGGCGCCTCGTCGACGAGATCGAGCGAGATGAGCTCGGTAAAGCCCTTGTCCACCTTCACCAACTGGGCGCCGGACGCGATCGGGATGACGACCTGCTCGGGCAGCCGCCAGCCGAGTTGCTCGGCCACCTCGTAGCCCAGCGTCTTCGAGCCCTCGGCGTAGTACGGCCGCACGTTCACGTTGACGAACGCCCAGTCCTCCTGCTCGCCGGCAATTTCGCCGGCCAGCCGGTTGATGTCGTCATAGTTGCCGTCGACGGCGATCAGCGTGCCGCCGTAGGCAGCCGTGGTGAGGATCTTCTGCTGCTCCAGATTGGACGGCACGAAGACGACGGACCGGATTCCGGCCCGCGCCGCGGCGGCAGCGACCGCATTGGCGAGGTTGCCGGTCGAGGGGCAGGCCAGCACCTTGAAACCGAGTTCGCGGGCCGCGGCGAGCGCGACGGCGACGACGCGGTCTTTGAACGAATGGGTGGGATTTCCCGAATCATCTTTCACCCAAAGGGTTTTCATGCCCAGTTCGCGAGCCAGGTTGTCGGCGCGGACCAGTTTGGTGCTGCCTGGATTGATGTTCGGGGTGTCGGCGATGTTGGCCGGCACGGGCAGCAGCGGAGCGTACCGCCAGATGTTCTGCGGGCCCGCTTCGATCTGTTCGCGAAGTGCCTCGCCGGAACTGGTGAACTCGTACGCGACTTCGAGCGGACCGAAGCACTCAGTACACGCGTAGAACGGGCCGAGTTCGGTTCGGTTCCCGCACTCGCGGCAGGACAGGGCGACAGCGGGACCGAGGTCGACCGTGGTCGAAGCGGAGGTGGACGTGCTGATGACTGCAGAATTTCCAAGGGTCATGACGAGGCCTTTCGTCTCATCTTTCCCGCCGGAGCGGGACGGACGGGGCACCTGCTGTCGACCGGCCTCGAACGAGCAGCAAGAGCCGCTAAGACGAGAAAGCGATCATCGACAGTGGTTGCCGGGGCTTCATCGGGCCGTATCCCTCTGCCCCTCTGGATGAGTGGTAATTCAGTTGTCCGATCAGGTTACCGCATCTTTCGGAACTGCCCGTTGCGCCGTAGCCCGCGTTGCGCCGGGTCGCGGTCAGGGCGCGATGGTCACCTTGCTGATGGTGACCGGCGAGGCCGGCGTCCCGTCCTGGCTACCGTCGGACACCCCCGCCGCGGCGATCTTGGTGAGCACATCGAGCCCATCAGTGATCTTGCCGAAGACCGTGTAGTCCGGCGGTAGTTGTGAATCGGCGTAGACGAGGAAGAACTGGGACCCGTTGGTATTGGCACCGGCGTTCGCCATCGCCACCGTGCCGGCCGGGTACGTCATCGACGCGTTCGTCTCGTCCGCGAAGGTGTAGCCGGGACCACCGGAGCCCGTTCCCGACGGATCCCCACACTGCAGAACCTTCAACGAGTCGGCCGTGGTCAGCCGGTGGCACTTGGTGTCGTCGAAGTAGCCGGCCTTGGCCAGGTGCACGAAACTGCCGATGGTGCAGGGCGTTTTCGCCTGATCCATCGCGACGACGACGTCACCGCCGGGCAGTGTCAAAGTGGCGTTGACGGTGCCGCTGTTCGGTTCCGCCGCCGGCGGCGCGGTCGCGGGCTTGGCCGGAGTGCTGCCGTCGGACGGGTATGAGCAGGTGGCCCCGTCGCCGCCGGCGGCCGACCCAGCCGCTTCCGAGGCCGCGACGGTCGAGGCGGCGGCCGTCGACCCGGCCGCAGCAGGCTCGGCCTGCCCGGGAGAGCCGGCCGAAGCACAGGAGGTCACCAGCACAGCGGAGACCAGCAGGGCAGCGGCAATCCGGATCGAGCGCAAGGGTGTTCCTCCAGGAGATGAGCAGCCGGGCGGGTCACGGCGCGGTGTCAGCTTAGCGAAGAGGGTCGTGAACACCGGGTGTGTCCGATCGGGCTGACAAGATGATGGGGTGACTCCCACCGCTGGATCCCCGGGCCCGTTGCTGTTGGTGCTCGGTGAGGAGCAGCTGCTGGTGGATCGGGCGATCTCCGGCGCCGTAATTGCCGCTCGCAAGACCGATCCCGACGTCGAGCGGCGTGAGGCAGCGGCCCCGGGACTGTCTCCGCTTGAATTCTCCGACCTGGTGGCACCCAGTCTGTTCGCCGAGCCGCGGGTGGTGGTGATCCGGCAGGCCAACGAGTCCTCGAAGGAGATAGCCACCGCGATCGCCGAGTATGCGGGTAATCCCGTCGACGGCGTGGTGCTGGTGGTGCAGCACAGCGGTGGTGCCCGGAACAAGGCTCTGGCCGACGGGCTGCGCAGGGCCGGCGCGGCCGTGATCACCTGCCCAAAACTCGTCAACAATTGGTGACCGAGCCGGCCGCGCGGCTCAGTTCGTTCGCGACGAGATCAGATCGGCCGGCGGGACCACCACGCCCGACGCGGTCGCAGCGACTCGTCGACTGCGATCGGCTTCGATCTGAGCAGAGTTGGCTGCGGCGGCCAGCCAGTTGGTGGCAGACACCGGCGGTCTGGTCGACGAGTCGGCGGTGCGGCGTTATCACCGCGGGCGGGCCGAAGTCAGTGGGTTCACCGTCGCCGACCTGGCCGTGGCCGGCGATGTGCCCGGGGCGCTCGAGGCGCTGCGCTGGGCGTCGAGCGTGGGAGTGGCACCGGTGCTGGTGGCCGATGCCCTGGCCGACGGCATCCGCACCATCGCCAAAGTGGCCGGCGCCCGGCCCGGCAACGGGTTCTCACTGGCCGCTGAATTGGGCATGCCGCCGTGGAAGATCGATCGGGCTCGCACAGCTGCCCGGCATTGGAGCGAAGCCGGACTGGCCAGAGGCATGGAGGTCGTCGCCGACCTGAACGGCGCCGTCAAAGGGCTGGCCGTGGATGCCGACTACGCGTTGGAAAAGGCTGTCATCGATCTGTCCAGGGCCAGGCGGATGCGGTAGGGGACCGTCCCGAGGCGAGGCATCACCGGAGGCTTTCAGGGCGTTCCGGCACGCGAAAGGGACGACGTCACTTGCGACGTCGTCCCTTTGGCTGGTTCGAAAACTGCCGGTTCGAAGACCGAGGTGTCAGAGAGCGTTGACCTGCTGCGCCAGCGCGGACTTGCGGTTGGCGGCCTGGTTCGCGTGGATGACGCCCTTGGAAACGGCCTTGTCCAGGCTGCGGTTCGCGACCACGAGTTCGGTCTGCGCTGCGGCCTTGTCGCCGGTGGCGGCGGCAGCCTTGACCCGGCGGATGGCGGTCTTCAGTGCCGACTTCACGGACTTGTTGCGCAGGCGAGCCTGCTCGTTGGTGCGAATGCGCTTGATCTGGGACTTGATGTTGGCCACGCCTGATTGCCTTCGTTTCGTCTCTAGTGAATGTGTGCGTCCAGGTCGGTGACCCGGGTAGTGGAGTGTGAACCTGGAGTGTGAACGGCTCGATCTGACTCCAGCCGAACAGTGTGAAACTCCGACGGAGCGCACACGAAGATCTAGATTAGCAGCCGAGCACGTTCCAGTTCCAATCGTCGATCCACGTCGGTGCGCCGTCGTCGGCTCGGGTGTGCGCTCGCTCAGCTGATCAGCAGGTGAGAGCGCTCGCGGGTGGTCGGCCATTGGTCGCCAGAGCAGCCACCGTCCAGCTGATCACTCCGGCGTTTCCCGGAAGGTGCACGTGATCCAGGCTCACCTCAGGACAACGGTCCTGGACGAGCATCGCGCGCACCCGATCTGTCGGGCCGGTGGGCGCCTGCGAGGTGACCGGCGTGACCACCACGTCATCGCTGGTGGAGAGTTCGGCGTACCGCACGGTGCCATCGAGATCGCCGCCGACGCCGAGCTGCCTCAGCAGCGCTGACCCCGCCACCTGGTCGGCGCAGGCCGGGCACAGGCCAGCCGGGACCGAGCTGACCAGCGGCGAGGTCGTCCCGTTCCATGACGGCGCCAGCAGTGCGGCGGTGGCGACGTCATCGGCCAGCCCATTGAAACGGAGTGCGGTTCGAAGCACCAGTCCACCCTGCGAGTAGCCGACGACGTCGACTTTCGAACTCCCGGTCACGGCCCTGACCTTGCCGACGAAGGCGGCGAACTCCGCGGCCGAGGTCTTGACGGCGGCCACGCCGCCATTGCCGTAATCGATGCCGTACACACATCGCCCAGTAGCGACCAACGGCGGGACCATCGCCGAGAAGTTCGATGCGACGGAGGAGAAGGAACCGTGCAACAGGACCACCGGGCGCAGGTCCGATCGGCAACCGGAGCGGTTGACACCCGCCAGCCCCACGTCGGGAAGTGCGACCGGACCGCTCGTCGCGGTCCTCGAGACAGGAGTGGGCGAAGCGGCGGTCGTGGGCGCTGCGGGGACCGGTAGGTCCGGTTCCGGACTCACCGCGACGGACGTCCGCGGCGGCGGAACCGGGGAGATGACCGGTGATCCCGGCGCAACAGTCGCAGAGGGGACGGTGATGGATCCGGCCGAATTGCTCGGCGCAGAGTCGACCGACGTTGTCAGGGCCGAGCCTGACAACGCCGAGCCTGACAACGCCGACCCGGACAACGGAGAGCCCGACAACACAGAGCCGGACAACGCCGAGCCTGACAACGCCGAGCCTGACAACGCCGAGCCTGACCACGGAGGGGGTGCAGGGACGGCGTCCCCACCTCGACCATTCGTGCAAGCACCGACAACGATCAGCAGCAGGACGGCGAAGGCGGATGCAGTCGGTACCCGGTAAATGGTCGCTCGGCGCCGCCTCACGCGTCCACCGGCGCGGCGACGATCAGGTCCCAGGCCCGCAGGAAATTCCTGACCATGCCCGTTGGATCGTCCAACGAGGCACCGACGACGGCTCCGGTGCGCAGCATCATCAGGATCTGGGCGGTCGCGTCCGGCGCAGGGTGCCCCAGCTCGCGAAGAAGTCGAGCCGTGGACCGGATGATCCAGGCGCGGTGCCGGCCCGCTACGGCCCGGACCGGATGACCGGGTTCGAATTGCTCGGCCGCCGCGTTGATGAACGCACAGCCGCGGTACTCCTGCGCGAAACCGTTGGCGGACACCATCTCGGCCATGCCTCGCAGGGCAGCACGCGGGTCGTCGCGATGCCGGGCGAGCATCGCGTCGATGGCCCGCTCGTTTTCTGCGGCGCGGTCTTCCAGATAGGCGACCACCAGGTCGTCCTTGGAGGGAAAGTGGCGGTACAGCGTGACTCTGGTGACGGCGGCCTCTTCGATCAGGCGATGGATGCCGACCGACCGAATGCTCTCGTTGTAGAAGAGTCGGTTTGCGGTGGCGAGGATGCGCGTCCTGGCCTCTGATGGACGCCGGGTAGCCGAAGGTCGCTCGTTCGTCGAACTCACGATGAACCCCCGAAACCAACGCTGGCGATGCTCTTGTCCGGACCGGACAGCCGGGCTATGGTCCATTGTAGGTAGATTAGTCGGTCTACCACAGCAGCTCGTCAAACGCTTTTTTCAGAGAAAGAGGTTCCTGTGGCTCCCTCGTCCCGCCCCGTTCTGTTCGTGCACGGCCTGTGGTTGCATTCGACTTCGTGGGCCCCATGGATCGAGAAGTTCAACGCGGCCGGATATACGGCGAGTGCGCCGGGGTGGCCGGGTGACGCGGAGACGGTGGCGCTTTCCCGGGAGAACCCGGAAGCGATCGCCGGCCACGGGATCGACGACGTGGTCGATCATTACGCCGGCCTGATTGCCGGACTGGAGACACCGCCGATCCTGATCGGTCATTCGTTCGGCGGCACCATTGTCGAGAAGCTATTGGGCCAGGGCCATGGCGCCGCGGCGGTGGCCATCGACGCCGCTCCGATCAAGGGTGTACTGGCCCTTCCGGTCTCATCCCTGAAGGCGTCATTTCCGGTATTGAAGAATCCGGCGAATTCCAACAAGGCGATCTCGCTGACCGCGGAGCAATTCCAGTACGCCTTCGGAAACGCGATTCCCGAAGCCGAGTCGGCTGAGCTGTACGAGAAGTGGACCATTCCGGCGCCGGGCAAGCCCTTGTTCCAGGCCGCGGCCGCCAACTTCCATCCGCACGCAGAGTCGGCAGTGGACACCGATCGATCGGACCGCGGTCCGCTGCTGCTGATCATGGGCGGCAAGGACCATACCGTTCCCGAGGCAATCACCAAGTCCACCCTCAAGCAGTACAAGCGCTCGACCGCAGTGACCGACCTGCTGGAGTTCGAAGACCGCGGACACTCGCTGACCATCGACCACGGGTGGGAAGAAGTGGCCCAGGCCAGCCTCGACTGGCTCGCAAAGAACGATCTGTAGATGGATCTCGAACTGGCTGGGCGTCGGGCGGTGGTCACCGGCGCCAGTAAAGGAATCGGTCTGGCGATCACCAGGGGCTTGGTGGCCGAAGGTGTCCACGTCGTCGCGGGTGCTCGTCGCAGCAGTTCAGGACTGGACGAGTTGGTTGCGGCCGGCACGGTCACAGTGATCCCGGTCGATCTCTCGACGGCGGCCGGCCCATCGGCGCTCGTCGAGGCCGCTCTGGCCGGTGGGGTCGTGGACATCTTGGTCAACAATGTCGGCGCGGTCACCCCGCGGGTGGACGGATTTCTCAGTGTCACCGATGACCAATGGTTGGCGTCGCTGACGTTGACCTTCATGGCCGCAGTTCGGACGGTGCGGGCCGTGCTGCCGGGCATGCTGGCGGCGCGGGCCGGCAACATCGTCACGGTCGCCTCGGTGAACTCGTTCCTGCCGGACCCGGGCGTCATCGACTACAGCGCCGCCAAGGCCGCGTTGGCCAACTTCTCCAAGTCACTCTCGAAAGAGGTTGGGGACAAGGGTGTTCGGGTCAACACGGTGAGTCCCGGGCCAGTGTCGACCGAATTGTGGCTGGGTGGTGGAGGCGTCGCGCAGACCGTGGCAGCGGCTTCCGGGCAAGACGCCGCAGCAGTCGCCGAGGAAGTCGCGGGGCAGAGCGTGACCGGACGGTTCACCACGCCCGAGGAGGTCGCCGACCTGGTCGTGCTGTTGGCGAGCAACCGGGCCGGCAACGTCACCGGGTCGGACTTCGTGATCGACGGCGGGTTGGTCCAGACCCTCTAGAAAGCGGCGGCATGCGGCCGGGGCACGATGGACGAATGAACAACTGCCCCGCCCGCAGCACCGTATTCCTGATCGTCCTGCTGGGCGGGTCCGGGGTCCTGCACTTCCTGCGTCCGGGCCCGTTCGTAGCCATCGTGCCGAAATCGTTGCCGCACAAGAAAGAGCTCGTCTACCTCAGTGGGGGAGCCGAGCTGGTCGGGGCGGTGATGATGGCCGCGCCGGAGACGCGGCAGCTCGGCGGGCTGCTGTCCGCCGGGCTGCTGGCAGCGGTGTTCCCGGCCAACGTGTCCATGGCCCTGCGCTCGGGGCGACGGCCGCGGTGGTACCAGGCCATGGCGTGGGCCCGGCTGCCGCTGCAGATTCCGCTGGTGCTGTGGGCCGCGCGGGCCGGCCGGGAATCAGTCCGATGACGGCGTGACCTGGGCCTTGACGGCGGCCATGAACAGCGCAACGCCGTCGCCGTAGTAGGCGCCTTCGTCCTCGCAATTGACGAGCGCCGAGGCGCATTCGACCAGGTTCGGATATCGATCCGGCGGCAGGGCGGCAATGGCCGCGGCCTTGTCCGCGAGCAACTGCTCCCAGTTCTGGCGTGGCGCACCGAGCTCTACGCCGGGTTGGTCGACCACGAGCATCATCATCGTCTGTAGGGATGTCCTGGCGATGTCCGAGCTCTGCTGCACGGCCAACCCGGTCCCGCGTAGTAGGCCCAGCGCGCGCTCGGTCAACTCGCGTCCGGCGTCGCAGCGCAGCACTCGTTCGCCGGCCAGTCGAACGGCTCCCGGATGGGCTCGTAACGCGGTCAGCAATGCCTCGAGGAGCGCCCGATACTGCTGGTCCCACGGCAGTCCGCTCCGCGGCGGCAGCCGCAGCTCGGCGAAGACCTGGTCACCCATCGCGGCGAGCAACTCGTCCTTGTTCTTCACGTGCCAGTAGAGCGCCATCGGCGTGACCGAGAAGTGTTGGGCGACACGGCGGATGGTGACATTCTCCAGGCCCTCGGAGTCGGCCAACGACAGCGCGACATCGATGACTTTGTCCCGCGTCAGGTCGTCGCCGACGACGCGAGACTTGACCTGGCGGACGGCAGACGGGGGAACCATGTTGACAACTATACAACGTAGAGCGTTTGCTGTACGGCATACATGTACGACGTATAGGAGAGGCAAAATGGAAACTGTCCACCGGCCCAAACTCACGCTCTTGGCGGTCGCCCTGGCGACCTTCATGACTTACCTGGACAACAACATCGTCAACGTCGCGATGCCCGCCATCCAGCAGGATCTACATCTGACGATCCAAGGTCTGGAGTGGGTGGTCAGCTCGTACATCCTGGTGTTCGCCAGCCTGCTGCTGGCCGGCGGGCGACTCGCGGATGTGTTCGGCCGCAAGCGGTTGTTCCTGATCGGTCTCGGCATCTTCACCGTTGCCTCGTTGGCTGCAGGCCTGTCCGGCGACGTCACCGAGTTGGTGATCAGCCGTTCGCTGCAGGGTTTGGGGGCGGCACTGGTCACCCCGACCACGCTGGCCATCATTTCGGCCACCTTCACTCAGACGAGACAGCGCGCGACGGCCGTCGGCATCTGGAGTGGCGTCGGTGCTCTTGCCCTGGCCGTGGGTCCACTGCTGGGCGGCGTGCTCTCCCAACACGCGAGCTGGGAATGGATCTTCTTCATCAACCTGCCGGTCGGCGTGGCGACGTTCGTTCTGGGCGCCATCGTCATCACCGAATCTCGGTTGAACACGGGCCCACGTCGGCTGGATGTCCCCGGCCTGGTCACCTCGGCAGCAGCGCTTTTCGCGCTCACCTACGCGTTGATCGAAGGGCAGCAGCACGGCTGGACGTCGCCGCTGATCCTGGGCTGCTTCGCGGCGGCGCTCGTACTCGGAATCGCCTTCGTCAGCATCGAGCGGCGCAGCGCCGAACCGATGGTTGCGCTCGCGCTGTTCAAGGAAAAGGTGTTCTCCGGCGGCCTGATCGCCCTGATGATGTGGGGCTTCGGCCTGTTCGGCATCTACTTCTTCACCTCGCTCTACCTGCAGGACGTGTTGGGCTTCTCGCCCACCGAGGCCGGGCTGGCCTTCCTGCCGATGGCGCTGCTGATGGCGACCGGAGCGGTGCTGTCCGAACAACTCTCCCGGCGGTTCGGGGCCTATCGGTTGGTCGCCTTCGCCATGGTGCTGATGGCTGTCGGGATCGCTTCGGTGAGTTTGCTGTCCGCCGATGCCACCTTCCTCGATTTGATGCCCAGCTTCGCCATCATCGGCATTGGCGGCGGACTGACTGTCCCGCTCACCGCCAGCGTGCTGGACGCCATGCCCCGGGAGGAAGCCGGGGTGGCATCGGGAATCTTCAACGCCTCCCGAGAGGTGTCCGGACTGCTGGGCATCACCGTCATCGGCGCCGTCCTCGCCTCGCGTCAGGCCACCCTGTTGGCAAGCGGGTCGACGCCGGTAGACGCGTTTCTCGGTGGATATCGCATCGGCGGCCTGATGTCCGCGGTGTTGGTGGCGGCCGGAGCAGTGGCGGCGTACGTCGGGCTGCGGCCGGGTCGCGACAATGCCACCGCGGATCGCCAGGACGACGACCTGGCGTCGGCGGCAGCCTGAGAGGGTCTGGTGCCGCTCAGCCAGGCGGCACCAGGCCGGCCGCCACGCCGACCTCCCGGTAGGCGACCGCCAGACTGTCCACGTTGTAGTGAGCGTTCAGTCCGCTGGGGTTGGGCACCACCCACAACTCGGCCCCGGCCAAGGTTTTCGGCTGCTTGCCGATCAACGCTTTGGGCTGCCCGAAGGCGAGCCGGAAAGCGCTGATGCCCAGCATCGCCACTACCTTCGGCTTGATCTGCCCGACCAGCTCCGTCAACAGCACCGCACCCGCGGTCAGCTCGGCCTTTCCCAGCTGGTCGGCCCTGGCTGTGGCCCTGGCGACCAGGCTGGTGATGCCCAACCCTCGGTCCAGCAAGTGAGCCAGATCGTCTGATCGCCAGCCCTGCGAGGCGTCGATGTCCCGGTCGATCAAGCCGGCCCGGTGCAGGGCCGGGTAGAAGCGATTCCCGCGCCGCGCGAAGTGCGCCTGCACGGCCACCGTCAGCAGGCCCGGATTGATGCCGACGAACAGCAATCGCACGTGCGGTCCGAGCAGATCCGGCAGGGTAGCGCCGGTGAAGGCTTCGAGCTCGGCTCTGGTGAAGCTGGCCATCAACGCTCCGTCAGGGCTGAAGCCAACAGGGTCGCTGGCTCCAGCGCGGCCGTCGCGCGGACGCCGGCCTGGATCAGGTAGCCGTCGACCAGCAACTCGGCCAACGCCGGCCAGTCGACGTCGACGTCGAGCCACACGCCGATCCAGCCGCTGGGGCCGACGTAGGGCGGAATGTAGTACCGACCGGAATCGGCGGTGACCCACTCGCGCTGGGCATCCGGAGTGCCCTTGACCCACAGTTCGGTACGGCCATTGCCGTGGTGGTCGTGCATGACGGTGGCGAAGCTCTTGGTTCGCACGTAGTAGGCGAGCGATCCGTGGGCCGGTCTGACGGTGGTGTCAGGCAGCGCCAGGCTCATCCGACCCACCCGATCCATCGCTCGTTGGGCCTGCGGAGTATTCACCGTTCCGCGACCAGCCCGACCCGGGCGTCCAGATCGTAGGAATAGACCTCGTGACCGCCGATGTAGACGGCCAGGGCCCGGTTCATCACGTCCAGCGGGTCACCGGACCACAGCACCAGGTCGGCGTCCTTGCCGACCTCCAGCGAGCCGATCCGGTCCGCGACGCCCATCACCCTGGCCGGGTGGATGGTGATCGCGCGCAGGGCCACCACCGGGTCCAGCCCTTCTTTGACCGCGAGCGTCGCCTGGTGAACCAGGAAATTGATCGGTACCACCGGGTGGTCGGTGATGATGGAGATTTCGACGCCGGCGGCGGCCAGTCGGCCCGGATTGGCCAGCGAACGGTTGCGCAGCTCGACCTTCGACCTGGAGGTGAACAGCGGACCGATCAGCACCGGAATCCCCTTGCCCGCCAGCACATCGGCGATCAGGTGGCCCTCGGTGCCGTGATCGATGACGAGGTCGTAGCCAAATTCTTCGGCAATCCGCACCGCGGTTGCGATGTCGTCGGCGCGATGCGAATGCTGCCGCCAGGGAATCTCGCGCTGTAGCACCAATCCGAGCGCCTCCAGCTTGAGATCCCGGGCCGGAGCTGCCTTGTCGGGCTCTGGGTGGGCGTGCTTGTCCAGGTAGTTCCGGGCATCGACAAAGGCGCTGCGGATGACGGACGCCGTGCCGAGCCGGGTCGAGGGGATCTGCTTGCGGTCGCCATAGACGCGTTTCGGATTCTCACCGAGCGCCGACTTCAGGCCGGACGGCGAGCGCAGCACCATCGCATCGACCGTGCGGCCGTGCGTGTGGATGGCGACCGTCAAACCGCCGATCGGATTGCCTGAACCCGGGTTGACGTTGACGGCGGTGACCCCGCCGGCCAGTGCGTCGTCAAAGCCGACTTCGACCGGGTTGATGGCGTCCAGAGCGCGAACGTCGGCCGTCACCGGGTCGGTCAACTCGTTGGTGTCGCTGCCGGCCCAACCCTCCCCCTCCTCGTGCACGCCGAGGTGGGTGTGGGCGTCGATGAATCCGGGCAGCAGCCAGCGGCCTTGGGCGTCGATGACCTCGACACCTTCGGGAATGGTCACACCGGCACCGAGCGCCGCGATCCGGCCGTCGGCGACCACTACGGCACCGTCGAACGGTTCGCCCTCGATCGGGACGACGTGGGCATTGATGACGGCAAATCCGGTGCTCATCTGTTCTCCTCAGCTGATCGCGTGCGCTGCTCGTCCGGCTGGCGGCCGGTGCGGCCGTTCACTGACCCGGCCGAAATTACTCGCTGTCCCAGGTCGGACCGCCGGGCGAGGCAACCGAGCGTGGGAGAATGGGAGTGTCCTACCGGCCGTGGCCGGTGCAGTGAGCTCCACGCCGACCCGGAAAGACCCTCGTGACCCAGGCTTCGCACGCACACCGCACGACCTTCACCCCGCCGGAGCTGATCCGGAACTTCAGCATCATCGCGCACATCGACCACGGTAAATCGACGTTGGCCGACCGGATGCTGCAGCTGACCGGGGTGGTCGACGGACGGCAGATGCGGGCCCAGTACCTGGACCGGATGGACATCGAGCGCGAGCGCGGCATCACCATCAAGTCGCAGAGCATCCGATTGCCCTGGAGTGTCACTGACGACGCCGGCCAGACGCAGGAGCACGTGCTGCATCTGATCGACACTCCTGGACACGTCGACTTCACGTACGAGGTCTCCCGTTCGCTGGCGGCCTGCGAGGGTGCGGTGCTGCTGGTCGACGCCGCCCAGGGCATCGAGGCGCAGACCCTGGCCAACCTTTACCTGGCGCTGGAGAACGACCTCACTGTCATCCCGGTGCTGAACAAGATCGACCTGCCCGCGGCCCAGCCGGAGCGCTACGCGGAGGAAATCGCCCACATCCTCGGCGGTTCGCCGGAGGACGTGCTGCGGGTGTCCGGCAAGACCGGGGCCGGCGTCAAGGAACTACTGGACCGCGTCGTCGCCCAGGTCCCGGCGCCGACGGGCAATGCCGATGGTCCCGCCAGAGCGATGATCTTCGACTCGGTCTACGACATCTACCGCGGCGTCATCACCTACATCCGGGTCATCGACGGCCAGATCAGCCCCCGCGAACGCATCCAGATGATGTCCACCAGGGCGACCCACGAACTCCTCGAGGTCGGCATCATCTCCCCGGAACCGATCCCGACCCGTGGTCTGGGGGTCGGCGAGGTGGGCTATTTGATCACCGGCGTGAAGGACGTCCGGTTGTCGAAGGTGGGCGACACAGTCACGTCCGCGGTCAAGGGCGCCACCGAGGCCCTCGGTGGTTACCGTGACCCGCGGCCGATGGTCTACTCCGGCCTCTACCCGCTCGACGGCTCGGACTACCCGCTGCTGCGGGACGCACTGGACAAATTGCGGCTCAACGACGCCGCGCTGACCTATGAGCCGGAATCGTCTGCGGCCCTTGGGTTCGGTTACCGCTGTGGCTATCTCGGGCTGCTGCATCTGGAGATCACCCGCGATCGCCTGGAACGGGAATTCAACCTCGATCTGATCTCGACCGCGCCGAACGTGGTCTACGAGGTCAAGATGGAGGACAAGTCCACGGTCGTGGTCACCAATCCGAGCGACTGGCCTGAGGGCAAGATCGCGGAGACCGTCGAGCCGATCGTGAAGTGCTCGATCATCACGCCCAGCGAGTACATCGGATCCATCATGGAGCTCTGCCAATCCCGGCGGGGCATTCTCGGCGGCATGGACTATCTGTCGGAATCCCGGGTGGAATTGCGCTACACCATGCCCCTGGGCGAGATCATCTTCGACTTCTTCGACGCCCTGAAATCCCGCACCCGGGGTTATGCCTCGCTCGACTACGAAGAGATCGGCATGCAGCCGGCCGACCTGGTCAAGGTCGATATCCTGCTGCAAAGTGAAGCGGTGGACGCTTTCTCGGCGATCGTGCACCGCGACGCTGCCTATGCGTACGGCGTCACGATGACGGCCAAATTACGTGAATTGATTCCGCGCCAGCAGTTCGAGGTGCCGATCCAGGCGGCCGTCGGTTCTCGGGTGATTGCCCGCGAGACCATCCGTGCCATGCGGAAAGACGTGCTGGCCAAGTGTTATGGCGGCGACATCACCCGCAAGCGCAAGCTCCTGGAGAAGCAGAAGGAGGGCAAGAAGCGAATGAAGATGGTCGGCCGGGTCGAAGTCCCGCAGGAGGCCTTCATCGCCGCCCTCTCCACCGACGCTCCGACCGGCAAGAAGTAGCCGGGACGACGAGGCGGTCGTCAAACCAAAGTAGGTGCCGACAGTAGGTCTAGACCCCCTGCGATCGGGTGGTCAGGCCCATTCAGCCGCGCAACGACCTGCGACAGCATCGATGTATGGGATTGCAGACGACGTCTACCGGAACCGATTCAGGCTGGGTGAACGACTGGTTCCACTCGCCACCGGCGGGGCCTCCGTGGCCCGGCCCGCCGACACCGGTCATCACGCGGCGGTCCGGCGGCATCTGGTCGCCTCGGGCTTGGGCCGAGTTGCTCTATGCCGTCGTCGATCTCGCTCCCAGTATCGTGTTCTTCGTGCTGACCGTTACCTTTCTTGCGGTCGGTGTGGGGCTGTCAGTCATCTATGTGGGAGTGCCGCTGCTGGCGCTCGGTCTGCTGATCGCGAGAGCGGGCGGCCACCTGCAGCGAACCCTGGCCGCGGTGCTGTTGGGGCTGCCGGTCACCGGTCCCGGGCCGATCCGCCGGCGTAGACCAGGACCGGTCGGGGTCCTGACGGCCGTACTGGCCGATCCCGGGTGCTGGCGGGCGGTTTCCTATCACTGCCTGAAAATCCTGCTGGCGCCCATCACATTCGCCTTTGCGGTGGCCTTCTACGCCGCCGGGCTGGGCGGGCTCACCTACTGGATCTGGCAGCGCTACCTGCCGTACCAGAGTGCCGCGGATGGCAGTCGTCATCGGGGCATGCAATGGTGGCCGGACTATTTCGTCGACACCGTTCCGCGCATGGTCGTGCTGGCCGCGGTAGGGCTGGGCCTGCTCGTGCTGGCGCCGACGGTGGTCCGGTTCTTCACCACGATCGACCGGCTGCTCATCGCCTCGCTGCTGGGCGGTCCAGGCCGCGTGCAGACTCGATGATCACGGCGAACGGGCTATCGACCGGCGCCGACCATCCGTGGGCGTCGGTCCCCTTTGGCAGTGGTATGGCTGCGGTCGCCGACGAGCGGAGCGCCCGGGCCGGCTCGAGCGGCCACGACGGCGGCCACGATCACCGAGATGGCGCCGATAGTTGTCAGGCCGGCCAGCTCTTCGCCTCCGATGGCGACCGCGGCCACCGCTCCGAATACCGGCTCCAGGGTCAACACCACTGCGGCGGTGGTCGAGTCGACCCTGGCCTGCGCCCAGGTGAGTAGCAGCAGCGCGGTTCCGGTGGCGATGGCTCCGAGCACCACTACCGCGACCCAGGCTGATGACGTCGACGGGAGAACGAGACCTCTCGTCGAGAACGCCTGCACCGTCCAGCCGAGGAGCGCGACGACCACCAGCTGGATCACAGCCGTGGCGTAGACCTCGGTCTTGTCCACCCAGGCCTCGAGCGCTACCAGATGCACGGCCCAGGCGGCCGCTGCCGCGAAGGTGAGTAGTTCACCGAGGCCGAAGGCCGCGCCGCGCAACGAGATCAGGGCGAGGCCCGCGGTAGCCAGACCCACGGCCAGCCGGGCCGAGCTGCCCAGCCGGCGGCCGAACCAGACCCGGGCCACCAGCGGGGCCAGCACGACGACCGAACCGGTGATGAACGCCGAGACGACTATCGAGGTGAACTGGATTCCCCAGGTCTGCATCAGGAATCCGGCGCCGAAGAGGCAGCCGAGAACGGCCGATCGGGCCAGCGTGCGGCGACTGAGATTCTTCAGGCACCGGGGATTGCAGGCCCAGATCAGGATGGCCGCAATGCTGAACCGCCACGACACCACGGCCGCCGGCGGAATCTCTGCCACCGCCGACTTGACCAGGACAAATGCCACCCCCCACGACAATGCGACAGCGATCAGCGCGGCCACCGGGCGCAAGGTCGCTAGCGACGGAACGGCCGCGGGCAGGCGACCTCGCTCGTACTTGCTGGTCATATCTGGCTCCTCGCCGAGGCGGTCGCACATAGTGGATTCCGCCGGACGGCGATGCCCTTTGTGGTCAGCTCACGAAGAGCGGAGTGGCTGGGGGTTCCTGGAAATACGTCCGGTTTTCGCAGTCCACTTCAGGGCGGCCACGCGCGGCCGGGATGGGGCTACCAGATGGGCTCGGTGAAGGTGAACCGCTCCGATCGCCGATGACCTGGCGCATAGGGTGGCGTCATGTCAGTCGTGAAGATCAATGCCATCGAGATTCCTGAGGGCGCCGGCCCGGAGTTGGAGAAACGGTTCGCCGCGCGGCTCGGCGCCGTCGAGGGCTCGCCGGGGTTCGAGGAGTTCTGTCTGCTGCGGCCGACCGGGGGTGAAACCCGATACTTCGTCTATACCCGGTGGGAGAGCGAAGCCGCCTTCCAGGACTGGTCGGCCACCCGCTCGCAGGCCGCGCACGCCGGACCGCCGTCAGGGGCGTCCGGTCCTCCGGTGGCCACCGGGGCAGCCCTGCTCGAATTCGAAGTGGTGTCCCGCACCACCGCTTGAATCGCGTGAACCCCGTCGCTCAGACCGTCAGCACTATCTTGCCGGGGGAGCCGTTCTCCAACGACGCCAACGCTTCCGCGGCGTCGACCAACGGGTAGGTCTCGTCGACAATCGGCACCACCCCGGCGACGTCGCAGAACCTGATCAACGATTCCAGCTCGGCCAGGGTGCCCATGGTGGAACCGATCACCGAGATCTGCAGGAAGAACAGTCGCTGTAGGTCCGCGGACGGGGCAGACCCCGAGGTGGCGCCGCAGCAGACGATCACTCCGCCGGGCCGCACTGCCTTCATGCTGTGACCCCACGTCGCCGCGCCGACCGACTCGAACACACCGTTGACGCGGTCCGGCAGCCGGGCCCCGCTCTCGAAGGTGGCATGCGCGCCGACGGACTCGGCTCGGGCGCGGCCCGCCTCGGTGCGCGAGGTGACCCACACCCGCAGGCCGGCGGCCCGGCCGAGTTGGATCAGCGCGGTGGACACGCCACCGGTCGCGCCCTGCACGAGCATGGTGTCGCCGGGGCGCAGACCCGATCGGACGAAGATCATCCGGTAGGCGGTCAGGTAGGTGCAGCCCAGCGTGGCAGCCTGCTCGGCCGACATGGAAGCCGGGCGCCGCACCGCGTTTCGCGCGGGAACGGCGACGTATTCGGCCATCGTGCCCTGATACTTCTCGGTCAGCAGGGTGCGCCCCGGGTCGAGTGTCTCGTCGCCCGCGGGCGTGGGGGCCACCACCGGATAGATCACGACGTCGGTGCCGTCGTCGAGCGTGCCCGCGCCGTCGCAGCCCAGGATCATCGGGAACTGTTCGGGTTTGATGCCCACGCCGCGCAGGGTCCAGAGATCGTGCCGGTTCAGCGACGCGGCGGCCACTTTCACCTGGACCCAGCCGTCCGGCAGGGTGGGCTCCGGTCGGTCGCCGACGACGATCGCCGTCAGCGGCGCCTCTGGTTCTGGATGGCTGGCGTAGAGGGCTCGCATGCCTTGGCACTGTAGGCCGGGCGTTCGCAGGACTGCGCTCGGCCCGGCGTCAGGCGGGGAGGAACTGCCCGATGAAGGCGACATGCCGACCCTGACGGTGTGGCAGGCTGAGACGTATGAGCTGGCGGGACGTACTGGACGGGGTCGATGCCGTCGAGGCATGGGTGGTCGGCCAGTCCTTCTGGATCCAGGTTCCGGTGCTGCTTGCGGTTCTGCTACCCATCGGATGGGCGCTGGCCGGCCTGGTGGACCGGATCGTCGAGAAGATCCTGTGGCCGCACACCCGGCGGGAGATGCGACTCGCCGCAACTGCGGCGATCGCCCGTCACGACAGAGCAACGGCTGCCAATCCCGGCGGCGACCACGGGTCGACGGGATGAGTCGGCCGCTACCGGCAGTCAGCCGGCGCTGGATGACGATCGCCCTGCTGGCGATGCTCGTTGTGGCACTGGCTTTTTCGATCTGGCATTAGGCGCCGTCGGCCGTTTGGTCGACCCAATTGGGTAGTCGGCGCTCCAGGAAAGCCCGGCCGCCCTCGTGACCTTCGGCCGACGAGAATTGACGCGCCGAGAGCTCCAGGAGCGCCTCGTACCGGGCATCGGAGTCGTCGTGCCCCGCCAGGAGCATCTGCTTGGTACCGGCCAGGGCCGCCGGCCCGCCTTGCAACAGCTGACCCACGTATTCGGCCACCCGCTCGTCGAGGGCATCCGGTTCGGCGACGGCGTTGACCAAACCCATCTCCAGTGCCTGGGATGCGTCGAAAACGGCACCGGTCAGCATGAGTTCGCGCACTGCCGTCGGTGACGCCCGCCGCAACAGCGGGACCGAGATCACCGCCGGGACGAGCCCGATCCGCACCTCCGAGAACGCGAACTTCGCGGTGTTGGAGGTCACGACGATGTCGCACGCGGCGAGCAACCCCAAACCGCCCGCCCGGGCGGCCCCGCCCACCCTGGCCACCACCGGCTTCGGGCAGTGGGCGATCGCCTGCAGGATCCGCGGCACCTGCCGGATGCCCTCCGAACCCGGTGCAGCGGTGGCGTTCTCCTTCAGGTCCATCCCCGAACAGAAGGCCGGGCCGGTGTGGGTGAGGATCACTACCCGGGCGGTCCGGCTCGCATCGGCGGCAGCGAGGGCGGTCAGCAGTTGGGCCCGTAGCGCGGTGGACAGGGCGTTGCGATTGGCCGGCGAATCCAGGGTGATGGTGAACACGCCGGCCTCTTCGACCGTGTGCACCAGAGGTTGCACATACACCGGGTTCGTCATCTGGGCGTCCTTGCCTCGAAGTGGCCCGTGCGCTCGGTTCGCACCGCAACACCTGGCTCGGGCAGGATGGTCGTCGTGCCCTCCACTCTGCCCGAGGGCGATCCGGTCCCGGTCGACGGCTCGCTGCCCGACCAGGCCTACTCGGGATCCGCTGACCGCACGCTGTCCATCTATCTGCACGTTCCGTTCTGCGCCACCCGCTGCGGCTACTGCGATTTCAACACCTATACGGCCGGTGAACTGGGCAGCAGCGCTTCGCCGGACTCCTGGTTCGCGGCCGCGGCGGCGGAGATCGAGCTGGCCGCCCGGGTGATCCGCCGCAACGGCGACGACCGCCTGGTGAGCACGGTCTTCGTCGGTGGCGGAACCCCGTCGCTGATGGGGGCCGAGAAGTTGGGCGCGCTGCTGGCCCGGATCCAGGACACCATCGGCCTGGCTCCGGACGCGGAAGTCACCACCGAGGCGAATCCGGAATCCACCGACGAGCCCTTGCTGGCCGGTCTCCGCTCGGCCGGGTACACCCGGCTTTCGCTCGGAATGCAATCGACGGATCCAGGCGTACTGCGAACCCTGGAACGCACCCACACCCCGGGGCGGCCACTCGAGGTCGTGGGCTGGGCCCGGCAGGCGGGCTTCGAACATGTGAACCTGGATCTCATCTACGGCACGCCCGGCGAGACCGACCAGCAGTTCGCCGATTCTCTCCAGGCGGCCATCGATGTTGCGGTGGACCATGTTTCGGCCTATTCGCTGATCGTCGAACCGGGGACCAGGATGGCCAGAGCAGTGCGGACCGGCAAACTGCCGATGCCGGCCGAGGACGTGCTGGCCGATCGATATCTGATCGCCGACCAGATGCTGTCGGCGGCTGGTCTGCACTGGTACGAGGTGTCCAACTGGGCCGCCGACGAAAAGGCGCAATGCCGACACAACCTCGCCTACTGGCGCGGCGGTGACTGGTGGGGGATCGGACCCGGTGCGCACTCACACCTGGGCGGCGTGCGGTGGTGGAACGTCAAACACCCGCATGCCTACGCCACTGCATTGGCCGAAGGGCGATCGCCCGGCTTCGCCAGGGAGGTCCTGGACGACACGGCCCGCCGCACCGAGGACATCCTGCTCCGACTGCGCCTCGCCGACGGTCTACCGCTCGACCTGCTGAGCGCCGCCGGTCTGGCGGAAGCGGCTACCTCGGTGGGCGAAGGACTGCTGGATCCGACGCGGTTCGAGGCAGGAGCGGCCGTGCTGACGCAGCGCGGTCGACTGCTGGCCGACGGAATCGCGATCCGGCTACTGGATTGAGGACTTCCCGGTTGGGGGTCGGTCGTGGTCCGGGTCAGACTCTCCGGCTCAAGGTCACTGCGGGTCGGGCGTGGCGCCGATCGACGTGCCGCGCAGGTCCTCGAGGTTGAGCACCCGGACGTGGATCACCGTGCGCTGCTGCAGAGCCGCCCGCAGGGCACGATGCAGCCCGTCCTCCAGGAAGACCTCACCGGACCAGTAGACGGCGTGCGGAAACAGGTCCCCATAGAAGGTGGAGTCGTCGTCCAACAGGGTGTCGAGTCGGAGTTCGCGCTTGGTGGCGACCAGTTCGTCGAGCCGGATCTGGCGGGGCGGGATCTTCGCCCAATCCCGCATGGAGAAACCATGATCCGGGTACGGGCGCCCGTCGCGCACATCTTTGAAGATCATCGCGGGGTCCTCCGTGGGCTGACAACGTACTCAGGGTAACGGTCCGCACCCCACGGTATGGCCGATCGGGCGCTTACACTTGGCAGACGGCCCCGGAGAGTGCCAATTGTCTCGCAGACACCCTGTACTCATCTGGGGGTGCGCCATGCCCGGGATCGGGTTGCCGACCCGGCAGCCGGGAGCCGCGGATGCCGGATGAGTGGGAGGTGACAGGTGTCAGCCGAGGACAGGCGTTTCGAGGTGCTGCGCGCCATCGTCGCCGACTACGTCGCGACCCATGAGCCGGTCGGCTCGAAGGCGCTGGTCGATCGCCACCACCTGCGGGTCTCGCCGGCGACCATTCGCAACGACATGGCGGTGCTGGAGGACGAGGGCTACATCGCCCAGCCGCACACGTCAGCGGGGCGAATCCCCACCGACAAGGGCTACCGCCTGTTCGTGGATCGGTTGTCGCAGGTCAAGCCGCTCTCGGCCGGGGAAAGACGGGCCATCCAGACGTTCCTGGAGGCCGGCGTCGACCTGGACGACGTGTTGCGCAGGTCGGTGCGGTTGTTGGCCCAGCTCACCAGGCAGGTCGCCGTGGTGCAGTATCCGAATCTGACCCGATCCGTGGTCCGGCACGTCGAAGTCGTCTCGCTGACCGCGACCCGCCTGCTGCTGGTGGTCATCACCGACACCGGCCGGGTGGAGCAGCGGGTGGTGGAACTTGACGACCCGGTGGTCGACGACACGGTCATTGCGCTCCGCTCGTTGCTCGCCGGCCACGTCACCGGGCGCCGGTTCGTCGACGCCGCCGAGGGCCTTCGAAACCTGGCGGGCACGGCAGAGCCGGAATCGCAGGCGACCGTCAGCGCGGCTGTTTCGGTGCTGTTGGATGCGCTCGTCGAGCATCCGGAAGGCCGACTTGTCCTGTCCGGCACGTCGCACGCGACCGGGGCCTGGGCCGATCAACCGGGCAGCCTGCGGGGCGTTCTCGAAGCCCTGGACGAGCAGGTCACCCTGTTGAAACTGCTCGCGGTGCTGCAATCGCCAGATGCCGTCATGGTGTCGATCGGGCAGGAGAATGACGATGCGAACCTGTCGACGTCGGCTCTGGTTTCGGCGGGCTACGGCAGCGGCGACATGCTGATGGGTGGGCTGGCCGTGGTCGGGCCGACCCGAATGGACTATCCGGGAACAATGGCCGCCGTCCGGGCGGTTGCCCGGTACGTCGGCGAAATCGTCGGCGGACGCTGACGACAAGAACAAGTCGACACCGATCTGACCGAACCACTGCGGTTCGTGACCCCGATCGGTAGGGACAACTGCAGTATCGGGCCGCCGGCAGAGGTTGGCCTTAAGCGTTCAGAGGGAAACAGGAGTTCACCAGGTGGCACGGGACTATTACGGCTTGCTCGGCGTTGCGAAGAACGCGTCGGCGGACGAGATCAAGCGCGCCTATCGCAAGCTGGCCCGCGAGTTGCACCCGGACGTCAACCCGGATCCGGCCGCACAGCAGAAGTTCAAAGAGGTCACCGCCGTCTACGAAGTGCTCTCCGATCCGGCCAAGCGGCAGGTCGTCGACCTGGGCGGCGACCCGCTCTCGCCCAACGGCGGCGGGGGCGCCGGCGGCGGAATGGGTGATCCCTTCGGTGGTGGTGGGGTCGGACTCGGCGACATCATGGATGCCTTCTTCGGTGGTGGCGGACAGCGGTCCCGCGGCCCGCGGTCCAGGGTTCGGCAGGGTGACGATGCGCTGATCCCGGTCGAGTTGACCCTGGAAGAATGTGCGACCGGCATTGCCAAGGACCTGGCGGTCGACACCGCGACGCTCTGTTCCGTCTGCCACGGCTCCGGCTGCGCCGAAGGCACCCACCCCGAAACCTGCGACACCTGCAAGGGGGCAGGGGAGATCCAGCAGGTGCAGCGATCGCTGCTCGGCCAGGTCATCACCTCGCGGCCGTGTCCCGTTTGTCGCGGATTCGGCGAGGTCATCCCGGAACCGTGTCGGCAGTGCAACGGTGACGGCCGGGTGCGGACCCGTCGCAACGTCCGGGCCAACATCCCGGCCGGCGTCGGCGACGGCATCCGGGTCCGGCTGTCCGGCCAGGGCGAGGTCGGCCCTGGTGGCGGTGCGCCGGGTGACCTGTACGTCGAAGTCCACGAACTGCAACACGAGAAGTTCACCAGGGACGGCATCGACCTGCATTGCACGGTCCACCTGCCGATGACGGCGGCCGCCTTGGGTACCTCGATGGCACTGCAGACGCTGCAGTCGGTCGAAGACCTGGACATCCAACCGGGTACCCAGTCCGGCACCGTGACCACGCTGCGCGGGCAGGGTATGCCGCGGCTGCGCGGTACCGGCTCCGGCAACCTGCATGTGCACCTCGAGGTCGTTACGCCCACCAGGGTCGAGGGTCGGCAGGCAGAGCTGATGCGGGAGCTCGCGACCCTGCGCGGCGAGGAGCAGCCGGAGTTGGCTACTCGCGGGCACGGTGGCCTGTTCTCCCGAATCCGCGACTCGTTCGTCGGAAAGTGAACCGAACCAGGCTGGCCGGCGCGCCGTTCTTCCTGGTCGACACCATTCCCGTCCCTGGGCCGTTCGTTCTCGACGGCCCGGAGGGACGACACGCGTCCCTGGTCCGGCGGATGCGGGTGGGGGAGCTCTTGGTGCTGAGCGACGGTGCCGGCCGCATCGCCGGTGCCTGCGTCACGGCGGTGGCCAAGGGCAGCGTCGAAGTCACGGTCGATGCCGCCGTCGACACCGGAGAACCGGCGGTGCGGGTCACCCTGGTGCAGGCGTTGCCCAAGGGCGAACGCAGCGAGTTGTCGGTCGAGTTGGCCACCGAGGCGGGAGTCGACGCACTGGTGCCGTGGGCGGCCTCCCGATGCGTGGCCCGTTGGTCGCCGGAAAAATCTGTGCGCGGAACCGCTCGTTGGCAGACGGTCGCGCGCGAGGCGGCCAAACAATCACGGCGATCGAGCGTCCCTCCGGTGTCACCGCTGGCCTCGACGGACACCGTGGCCCGCCTCATCGAATCGTCGACCGCCGCCCTGGTGTTGCACGAGGCCGGGTCGATCCCGATCACCGCGGCCCGACTGCCGGCGGCCGGTGACGTGGTCCTGGTCGTCGGTCCCGAAGGTGGTCTGTCGCCGGACGAGCTGGCGGCGTTCACCAGCGCTGGTGCCCAGGTGGTTCGGCTCGGTCGTGAGGTGCTCCGCACGTCGACGGCGGGCGCGGTCGCGCTCGGGGCCCTTGGTGTGCTGTGCCATCGGTGGAACGAGCCGGCCACGGAAGATGAAGCCGGGGAACAGGCGGTCCGATGACGGCGACGACAGCTCGATGATTACGCTGGCGATCCAATGATCACGGTGCAGGAGTACTCCTACGGCTCTCATCCGAGTCAGTTCGTCCGACTGCACCTGCCGTCGGGTGAGCATCTGCCGGTCGTCGTGGTCGTGCACGGCGGCTTCTGGCGCAACAAGTACGGCATCGAGCTGGCCGAGCCGCTGGCCGCAGACCTGGCCAAATACGGCGTGGCTGCGGCGGCGGTCGAGTATCGCCGGGTCGGGGACGGTGGTGGCTGGCCGACGACCATGGCGGACGTCGCCCGCGCCGTCGACCATCTCGCGACTGCCGGACAGTACGTCGCCGAAGGTCGACTCCGGCTGGATCGCGTTGCCGCCGTTGGCCATTCGGCCGGTGGACAATTGGCCGCCTGGCTGGCCCACCGGCGATCGCTGCGGTCGGGGACGGCCGGGTCGGTGACCCCCACGGCGCATTTCCAGCCGATGGTCGGAGCGGTGTCGCAGGCCGGAGTGCTCGATCTGGTCGGTGCGTCCCGGGAGCGGCTCGGCCTCGGGGCGGTCGACGATCTGATGCAGGGCTCGGCCGGATCCGTCCCGCAGCGTTACCACCATTCCTCGCCCCTTGCGCACGTCGGTGACGGCGCCCGGATCGTCTGCGTGCACGGCGACGCCGACGTCGACGTGCCGATCTCCCAATCCCAGCGGTACGTCGACGCCGCTGTGCTGGCCGGCGATCCGGTCCGGCTGGTCACTCTGCCCGGTGTCGGCCATATGGAACTCGTGGACGTGAACCACGAGGCCTGGGCCACTTGCCGGGATTCGTTGCTGCAGATGGTCTGACCAAGCCATTGGCGCGCCCCCGGTAGCGTTGGCGCATGGACGACTGCCTGTTCTGCAAGATCGTGGCCGGCGAGATACCGGCAACAGTGGTGTTCGCCAACGACGAGGTGCTCGCCTTCCGGGACATCAGCCCGCAGGCTCCGGTGCACGTCCTCGTCGTTCCGCGCACTCACTATGCGAACGTTGCGGAAGTCGCGGCGGCGGAGCCGGCGCTGGTGGGCGCGATGGTGACGGCGGCGCGTGAAATCGCAGCCGCGGAGGGTGACGTCGAGTCCGGCTACCGGTTGATCTTCAACACCGGCCCTGACGCCGGACAGACCGTGTTCCATGCCCATCTGCACCTGCTCGCTGGGACGAGCTTGCGACTGACGATGGCCTGAGCACGGCACCGCACGTCACTGCCTGCCGGAGTAGCGGCCGATCGGGCATCTCCACCGACCGGCCGGCGATAGAATCGATCCAGCGGGGTAGCAAGATCGACATCCCGAAGCAGACCAGTGCAGTTCCCCCGACGACAGCGAAGGCAGGCAGCACTCCTAGTGCCGGACACCCCGATGGCCGCTCAGGCGACACCCGACCCGAAAGGTGTGCCCAGCCCAACCGCTCGCGGCGCCACGGCACCCGCCGAGTTCACCATGGTGGTGGCCGACGAAAAAGCCATGGTCGGGTTGCTCGGATCACGCGACCTGCTGCTGCGGCTGTTGGAAGAGCACCTGGCCGCTGACATCCACGTCCGCGGCAACCGGATCACGTTGCGCGGACCGGACGCCGACGTGGCGTTCGCCGAACGGGTCATCCGAGAGCTGTTGACGCTGCAGGAATCCGGCTCGGTGATCACCCCCGACGCGGTGCGACGGACCATCGGCATGCTGACCGAGTCAGCGGGGTCAGGCGAGTCGACCGAGTCGCCGGCACAGGTGCTCGGCCTCAACATCATCTCCCGACGAGGTCGGGTCATCCGGCCGAAAACGCTGAACCAGAAGCGGTACGTCGACGCCATCGACGAGAACACCATCACCTTCGGCATCGGGCCGGCCGGCACCGGGAAGACCTACCTGGCGATGGCCAAGGCCGTGCAGTCGCTGCAGGCCAAGCAGGTCAGCCGGATCATTCTGACGCGTCCGGCGGTCGAGGCCGGCGAACGGCTCGGGTACCTGCCGGGGACGTTGTCGGACAAGATCGACCCTTATCTGCGGCCGCTGTACGACGCCTTGCACGACATGCTCGATCCGGAATCGATCCCGCGGCTCATGGCCGCCGGCACCATCGAGGTGGCGCCGCTGGCGTACATGCGCGGCCGGACCCTGAACGACGCCTACATCATCCTGGACGAGGCGCAGAACACCACCGCCGAGCAGATGAAGATGTTCCTGACCAGGCTCGGGTTCGGTTCGAAGATGGTGGTGACCGGCGACGTCACCCAGATCGATCTACCCGGCGGCCAGCCGTCGGGGCTGCGGGTCGTCCGGGACATCCTGGACGGCGTCGAGGATGTCTCGTTCTCCCTGCTGACCTCCGCTGATGTGGTGCGCCACCGTCTGGTCGGCGACATCGTCGACGCGTACGCCCGGTGGGACGCCCTGAACACGGAGGCCGCGCCCGATCATCAGGACCGCCGCCTGGGCCACAACTCCCGCCGCGGGACCAGCCGATGAGGGGATCAGGAAGCGGGCGGAGTGAGCATCGTAGCGAGGGACGAGCGAGGCGCGGAGCGCATGCAGCGATGAGCGCTTGCGCGAAGAACCAGGATCAAACGTGAGTATCGAGGTGGCGAACGAGTCCGGGGTGGGCGTCGATGAGCTCGCCTTGGTCTCGGTGTCCCGGTTCGCGCTGAACCGGATGAAGATCAACTCGCTGGCCGAGTTGTCCATCCTGCTGATGGACGTCGAGGCGATGACCGAGTTGCACATCAAGTGGATGGACGAGCCAGGCCCGACCGACGTCATGAGCTTTCCGATGGATGAGCTCGACACGGCGCGTCGGCCGGACGAGGCCGGACCCGGGCCGGCATTGCTCGGTGACGTGGTGCTCTGCCCGGCCGTGGCCACCGAGCAGGCCGCGCAGGCCGGTCACTCGTTGGATGACGAGTTGCATCTGCTCACGGTGCACGGGATTCTGCACCTCCTCGGCTACGACCACATGGAGCCGGCCGACGAGCGCAAGATGTTCCAACTGCAGAACGAGCTGCTGGACGACTGGCGGGACGAGCGCGAGCGGGAGGCCTACCGGGCCCGGCTGGCCGCCGTGGATTCCGCCGTCCTGGATGTCGTCGTCGGCGTTGACCCGGTCGAGGTCCACCCAGCCGGCACCGAGACTTCCGGTCGCGCTCGGCCGTCCGACTTGGGGACCTAGGCCCGTGGATGCCCTGGACGTCGTCCTGCTGGTCCTGGCCGCCGCCCTCATTCCGATCGCCGGGCTGCTCGCCGCGGCCGATGCCGCCATCACCATGGTCTCCGCGGCGCGCGTCGAGGAGTTGCAGCGGGATGGCACTCGCGGAGCGACCTCGCTGTTCGCGGTCGTGGCCGACAAACCGCGCTACACCAATCTTCTGCTGTTGCTCCGGGTAGGTGCCGAGCTGACGGCCACCGTGCTGGTCGCCGCCGTCGCGCTCAGCACCTGGGGGTTCCACATCTGGGTGGGGGTGGTGATCGTCCTGGTCATGCTCTTGCTCTCCTATGTGGCGATCGGCGTGCTGCCGAGAACGATCGGCCGGCAGCATCCATACGGCGTCGGATTGGTCGCCGCCGCTCCCACCAGGGCCATCGGCCGGGTGCTCTCGCCGGTCGCCTCGCTGCTGATCCTGATCGGCAACGCCATCACTCCGGGCCGCGGTTTCCGCGAGGGTCCGTTCTCATCCGATATCGAACTCCGGGAACTGGTCGACCTGGCCGGCGATCGCGGTGTGGTCGAGGAGGCCGAGCGAGAGATGCTGCAGAGCGTCTTCGAGTTGGGCGACACCATCGTTCGCGAGGTGATGGTGCCGCGCACCGAGGTGGTCTGGATCGAGGAGACGAAGTCGCTGCGCCAGGCGTTGCACCTGGCGACCGCTTCGGGTCTGTCCCGCATCCCGGTGATCGGTGAAGACGTCGACGACGTCCTGGGCGTCATCTACATCAAGGACCTGATCGCCCGCACCCTCGCGATGGACGTCGGAGAGCGCGGGCCCATGCTCGGCGAGGTGATGCGTGCGCCGGTGTTCGTGCCCGAGTCGAAGAACGTCGACGCATTGCTGCGGGACATGCAGCGCAACCGCTCCCACTTCGCGATCGTGGTGGACGAGTACGGCGGCACCGCGGGCATCGTCACGATCGAGGACATCATCGAGGAGATCGTCGGAGAGATCACCGACGAGTACGACGTGGAGTCGCCCGATCCGGTGCAGAGGCTCGACGACGGGTCGGTGCGGGTGTCGGCGAAGCTGCCGGTGGAGGACCTCGGAGACGTCTTCGACGTCGAACTCCCCTCCGAGGACGTGGAAACCGTCGGCGGCCTGCTCGCGCAGTTGCTGGGGCGGGTGGCGCTCCCCGGTGCCGAGGCAGTGGTCAACGGACTGCTCCTGGTCGGCGAGGCCGGGGTCGACCGGCGCGGCCGTCCGCGGGTCCAGACGCTGTTGGTCCGCAAGTTGACCGATGACGAGCTCGGCCAGCGCTCCGGCGAGTCGGACGGATCGACCGAACTGGAACCCGAGCTCGATTTCGACGCTCCAGCGGCCGAGTCCGAGGCTGGGCCGGCGCAGGAGACCCGACAGAAGGCCGACCGGCCGGACAAAGTCGACAAGGTCGACAAGGTCGACAGGATCGACAAGGGCCCGAATGCCGATCGAGCCGAGAAGAACGAGAAGAAGCAGAGGGCCGAACGATGACCGCGCGCGAAGTCGAGGCACTCAGCGCTGAGGACACCAAGCTGGTCACCCTGGCCCGGGGCGCGAAGGGCAGGGCCGGGGCCTGGCAAGGGGCTGCCGTCCGTGATGAGGACGGCCGGACTTATGCCGCCGCCACTGTCGCTCTGCCTTCGATGACGCTGACGGCACTGCAGGCCGCAGTCGCGATCGCCGTTGCGTCGGGCGCCGAAGGGCTGGAGGCCGCGGTGATCGTCGGCGGCACGGATGTGGATGACGCTTCGCGCGCGGCGGCCAAGGACCTCGGCGCCAATTTGCTGGTGCAGACCGACGACCTCGGCGTCGTGGTCCGGCAGTTGGCCCCGTGAAGGGCAAGGTGCCGGTCGACCCGCCGGCCCATCGCTCGGGCTTCGCCTGTTTCGTCGGTCGGCCCAATGCCGGTAAGTCGACACTGCTCAATGCGTTGGTCGGCAGCAAGATCGCCATCACCTCGGACAAACCACAGACCACCCGGCGGGCTGTTCGTGGCATCGTCACGCGCGAGAACTCCCAGCTGGTGATCGTCGACACCCCCGGCATGCACAAGCCAAGGACGCTGCTCGGCGAGCGACTGGGCGACCTGGTACGCAGCGTCTGGAGCGACGTCGATGTGGTGGGTTTCTGTGTGCCGGCCGACGAGAAGGTCGGGCCAGGTGACCGCCGGATCGCCGCCGAGATCAGCGAACAGGCGCCGAAGACGCCGGTCATCGGCATCATCACCAAGACCGACAAGGCCAGCCCGCAGCAGATCGCCGAGCAGCTGTTGGCGCTGTCCCAATTACGTGACTTCGCCGAAGTGGTACCGGTTTCCGCGGTGGCGGACAGTCAGGTGACCCTGCTGACCGAGCTGTTGATCGCCCAACTGCCGGTGAGCCCGCGGCTCTATCCGGATGCGGAGCTCACCGACGAACCGATGGAAACGCGGATCGCCGAGCTGGTGCGGGAGGCGTCGTTGGACGGCGTCCGGGACGAGTTGCCACACTCGCTGGCCGCGCTGGTCACCGAGATGGGTCCCCGGGAAGGCCGCGCCGACCTCACCGACATCTACGTGACGATCTTCGTCGAGCGCGATTCGCAGAAGGCGATCGTACTGGGCCATCAGGGCTCTCGACTTTCTTCGGTCGGCCGCAGAGCCAGGCTGGAGATCGAGCAACTGCTCGGCACCCGGGTCTACCTCAACCTGCATGTTGCCGTGGCCAAGGACTGGCAGCGGGATCCCCGGCAGCTTCGCAAGCTGGGGTTCGACCAGTAGGTCGGTCCGGACTCCGGGCTGGGCCACGAATGCGCCACAGTGGAATCGCTCTGTTCAGTGCTGCTCGTAACTGCTACCTTATGAGCAGTAGCGAACAGCGCGTGAACAGGAGAGCATCGTGGCGGGCACCCAGGTACGGTTCGAAATGGCCGAGCAGCCGGCCGTGCTGGCCAGCATCGTGGACCGCCGACCGGCCCTGCGTGAACAGGTGCGGAGCCGACTGCCGGGGGAACTGCGCGGCATCTCGCTGATCGCCAGAGGATCCAGCGACAACGTCGCGGTGCATGCGCGGTACCTGCTCGAGCTGGCCACGGGCCTTCCGGTCAGTCTGATCGCCCCGAGCATCTTGACGCGCTACCACCGGTATCCGGACGCGCGGGACTACTTGGTGGTCGCCTTGTCACAGTCCGGCAAAACCCCTGAGATCGTCGATGTGGCTGGCCTTCTGGCCCGCAGCGGTGCCCTGGTGGTCGCCGTCACGAATGATGGTGACTCGCCGCTGGCCAGCGCCGCCGGGGTGACCCTCGCCGTCGGTACCTCCCGCGAACTCGCGGTGCCTGCGACCAAGACCGTCACCGGGCAGCTGGCCCTGGTGACGCTGCTGGCCGAGGCGGTCGGCGAGATCTCGGAATACACCGGGGGTGAGGGTGCCTGGAGCGCCCTGGCCGGCGCCGCAGCGGACACGCTGGCGGACACGGACAATCTCGGAGCGGCGGTGGCCATCCTGCGGCCGAGGCTGTCGGCCATCCACCTCGCGCGCGGCCTGACCTATGCGGCGGCGCTGGAAGGTGCGCTGAAGTCGAAGGAGACCAGCCGTCGCGTGCACGAGGGCTACTCGAGCGCCGATTTCCTGCACGGCCCGCTCACGGTCGCTTCCGAACAGGTCGCCGTCGTGGCCTATGGGGCCACCGGACCCGTCCTCGATGACGTCGCGCAAACGGCCAGAGCCGCAGCGGATCTCGGCTCTCCCGTGATCGGTGTCGGATCACCGCAGGTGTGGGCGGGGGTCGAGGGGGCGGTTGCCCTCCCGGTCCCGCAGACGGTCGGGGAGGCGCTGGCCGTCATTCCACTGGTCATCCGCGGGCAGCAACTGGCCATCGAGACGACTCTCGCTCTCGGCCTCGATCCGGACAGCCCGGCCGGACTGAACAAGGTCACCGCCACCCATTAGCCTGCGCGGCGTCGTCCGGCCTAAGTTGGCGGACATGACCGTAGAGAACATGACCGGCAGCGCGGAGCGGGAAGCCGTCCGCGCCGGCGCAGACCACTGGCTGGAAACCCTGCAGGACTGGGTACGCATCCCGTCGGTGAGCGCCGATCCCGAACACCACCAGGATGTCGGAGCGAGTGCCGAATTCCTGGCCGACCAGTTGCGCCGCACGGGCTTTCCTGTCGTGAAGGTACTAGATGACGGCCCTTGGCTACCGGCCGTACTGGCCCACTGGCCCAGTGGCGACCCGGACGCCGTCCGGGTGGTGGTCTACGGCCACCACGACGTACAGCCCGCCGACGGCGTGGAGCGCTGGGCGCACCCGCCGTTCGAGCCGCAGATCATCGACGGCGTGCTGCACGGTCGCGGCGCCAGCGACGACAAGGGCAACATCGCCATGCATCTGCTGGGGCTGTCGGCGCACCTGAGTGCCACTGGTCGCAGTGCGCCCGCGGTCGACCTGACCCTGCTCGTCGAGGGTGAGGAGGAATCGGGCTCCCCGCACATCGTGGAGCTGCTCGCGGCCCACCGGCAGGACCTGGGAGCGGACCTGATCGTGGTCTCGGACACCGGGATCTTCGGCCCGGAGACACCGTCCGTGTGCATCGGGATGCGGGGCCTGGTGGCCGGCGAGATCCACGTACACGGGCCCGATATCGACCTGCATTCCGGATCATTCGGCGGTGCGGTGCCCAATCCGATCGCCGAACTGAGTCGGATTCTGGCCGCCTTGCACGACGACGAGCGGCGCATCGCGATTCCGCACTTCTACGACGACGTGGTGGAGCCGACCGATGCGGAACGAGCTGCGACCAACGCCCTCCCGTTCGACGAGCAGGCCTGGATCACCGGGCCGGCCGCCTCTCGGGTAGCCGCCGGGGAAGCCGGTTGGAGCACTCTGGAGCGGGTTGGTGCGCGGCCCACCGCCGAGATCAATGGCATCTGGGGCGGCTACACGGGGCCTGGCAACAAGACGATCGTGCCCACCGACGCGTACGCCAAGTTGACGTTCCGTCTGGTCGGCCGCCAGGACCCGGCCACCATCCAACGTCTGGTCACCGACTTCGTGGGTTCGATTGTGCGGCCGGGCGTTACGGCCGACATCACCTGGGAGGGCTCAGGTGTGGCGCCGCTGTACGTCGACACCAACCACCCGGCGACGACGGCAACGCGGACGGCTCTCGGGCTGGCCTTCGACACCGGCGAGGTACTGATGACGAGGGAGGGCGGGTCGGGCCCCGAGGCGGAATTGGTCAGTGTCATCGGTGCGCCGTTGGTGTTCCTCGGCGTGATGACCGACTCCGACCAGATCCATGCGCCCAACGAGAAGGCGCCAGTGGCCTTGCTGCTCAAGGGTTGCGAGGCCGTGGCCCATCTGTGGCGGGAGCTGGCCGCCGTCGGCCGGGCCGCCCTGCAGTAGGCCGTTCGGCTCCGCCGTGGCGGCGCGCCTGTCGTTTCGATCCCGCAATGGTGGCACCGCTGTGTCATGATCCGCGGATGGGCAGACACGGGGCCGGGGAGAGCAGCAAGCGGGCGGCCCGGATTTCGCTGCCGCTGGTGGTGATCGGTGTCCTGGTGCTCGCCGCCATCGGGTTCGGTATCTGGCTCTGGTCGGTCAGATCGGTCACAGATCCGATCGACGCGCATCCTGTCGACGCGTATGCGGTCGTGGTCACGTCACCGTCCTGCACCTCGGGTTCGGGCACCACGGTGATCGACCTCGACATGCCGCCCACAGTCCGCACCTCGCTGAGCGCCTGCGGGCGCAGGGTCGGCGAACGCCTGGCCGTCCAATATCTGGCCGGTCATCCGGAGCAGGTGCGGTTGTCCGGCACGACAGTGGCGCACAACACCGCGCTCGGGCGCTGGCTTCCCATCGCGATCCTCGGTGCCGGTCTGCTCGCGGTCGTCGCCACCATCGCGCTGATGATCGATCGCCGAAAGTCGCGACACGGCGAAGTGCAGACGCGGGTCACCGTCGCCCAACTGCGGGCCAAGGATACCGACGGCGAACCCGTTCCCTCGGCGTACATCTCGCCGTTCGGCACGTTGGCCGGCGTCGGCGGGGTATCCGAAACCGGCCGACATGCGACGGTGCGGCCGGCACAGGTCGATGCGGGGCCACCGTCCGAATCGGACGATCCGACCGCGGCCGCTCCGGCCGCAGCGATGAGCGAGGCGCAAGACGGGCCCGTGACCCGAGACACCAACCCGGACACCAACCCGGATGTCACATCTCGGATCGCCATGCCGAGCGCACCGCAGGAGCAACCCATACCGTTTCGCCCGAGCGAGATTGCGGTGGAGGATGACCTCTTCACTCATCGCGGCCCGGAGGCGCCGGACCGCTGAGGCACCCACCCTTGTTCGGCGATCGCCGGCTCAGACCTGCCCGGAGCAGGGTGTACGCCGTCCGGCCCGGTACGTCGTTAGGGTGGGGAGGTGAGTACTACAGTGAAAAACTCCTCCCGAAAGAGCATCCAGCCCAAACGCCCGTCGAAACGAAGTGGGGCGCCGGTGGCGACGGGCGCGAAGTCCGGCTCGCCTAACGGCCGTCGCGGCATCCCGGGTGCGAACTATCCCATCAATCGATTTACCCTGGCGAACGGTCTCCGGGTGGTGCTGGCGCCGGACACCAGTAGTGGTGTCGTCGGTGTGGCCGTGCATTACGACGTCGGATTCCGTTCCGAACCTGAAGGCCGCACGGGGTTCGCCCACCTCTTCGAACATCTGATGTTCCAGGGCAGCGAATCGCTGGCCAAACTCGAACACTTCCGGCTCGTTCAGTCCTCCGGTGGCATCTTCAATGGGTCGACCCACACCGACTACACGGATTATTTCGAGGTGCTACCCGCGGCGGCCCTGGAACGCGGGCTGTTTCTGGAAGCGGATCGGATGCGCGCCCCGACCATCACCGCCGAGAACCTGGCCAACCAGGTCGATGTGGTCAGCGAGGAAATCCGGCTGAATGTACTGAACCGGCCGTACGGGGGATTTCCGTGGATCGATCTCCCGCCGGTGTTGTTCGACAGTTTCGCCAACGCGCACAACGGATACGGCGATTTCGTCGATCTCAATGCCGCGACCGTCGCCGATTGTGCTGATTTCTTCGAGCGCTTTTACACGCCCGCCAACGCGGTTCTGACCGTGTGTGGCGACTTCGAATCGGATCTGGCCGGTGAGCTCATTGCCAAGCATTTCGACGACGTCCCGCATCGGCCGGCGCCACTGCGACCGTCCTTCGACGAACCATGGCCGACCAGCGTGCGCCGTGCGGAGAAGCACGATGCACTCGCGCCCGCCCCGGCTTTCGCAGTCGGCTGGCGACTGCCCGACCCGGCGGCCGATCTGCCGGGCTATCTGGCCCACGTGCTACTCGGACAGGTGCTCTCCGATGGCGAGTCCTCCCGCCTGCAGTCGGCCGTGGTCGCCGAGGCCGGTCTGGCCACCGAGATCTGGGCCGGCCCAGGATTGATGGGTGGACCGCTGGACGCCAGGGATCCCGATGTCTTCGTCCTCGGTGCCCTGCACGCGGTCGACGTGGCCGCCGACACGGTGATCGAGGCCGCCGGTGAACAAATCGCGGCCGTGGCCGCCGACGGGCCCAGCGAGCAGGAACGCCTCCGCGCCATCGCCCGGTTCACCGCCGGTCTGTACCGGGAGAACGACAGCATCAGCGCCCGGACCCGTTCGATCGGGTCGTTGGAGTTGCTGCACGGTCGAGCCGAGTTGCTCAGCGAGCTGCCGGTCTTGCTCGATGCCGTGACAGCCGATCAGATCGCCGCCGCGGCAGCGACTTTGGATCCGAATGCCTGCGCCATCCTGACCATCGTGCCAGGGGCCGACCAGTGACGGCAGCCAAGAAATCCAGCAGCCCGAAATCGAGACACGTGAAATCCAGCAAGAAGACAGCGAAGAAGACGAGATCCGAAGCAGCAAAACCGGGCCACGTCGGCAAGAAGCTCGACGGTGGCCGAGCCAGCAGGACCGACCGCCGGCCCGGAATGGCGCTCGCGTCCAGGACGGCAGCGCAGATCGCAGTCAGCACTGCCGGTCCGCGCCCGATTCCGGAGCTCACCGCGGCCCGTACGGCTGCTCATCCGGATCTGCTGACCGAGACGGTGAGCAACGGGCTACGGGTGATCGCGGTCCGCAAGCCCGGGACGCCGTTGGTCGAGGTGCGATTGCGCGTGCCGTTCGGGGGCACAGCCGCCTCGCACAGCGCGCGATCGGAACTACTGGCGGCCACCCTGTTGCTGGGCACCGCGTCTCGTTCCCGGGAGCAGGTGGACGCGGAGCTCGCCCAGGTCGGCGGCCATCTGGATGCCTCGGCCGATCCGCAGCGCTTCGCCGTGATCGGCTCGGTGCTGTCCAGCGGACTGCCTGTGCTGCTCCACATCCTGGCGGAGTCGCTCGTCGAACCGGCGCTGCGGCGCCACGACGTGTTGGGGGAGCGGGATAGGCTCGTGGAGCATCTGGCCATCGCCGCCAGCCAACCCGCCGTGGTGGCACGACATCATCTGCAGGAGCGCCGGTTCGGCACCCACCCGGTGACCCGAGAAATGCCGGACCCGGCCGCCGTGGCCGTGGTGAGTGTGGCGGCACTGCGGGCCATGCAGCGAAAGTCGCTGGTACCGGACGGTTCCACCCTCGTTCTCGTCGGTGATCTGGAACCGGCACAGGCCATTGCCCTGGTCGAGCGCGCGCTGGCGAGCTGGGCTCCGGCAGGCGTGGCCCGTTCGCTGTCGACTCCGCCACCGATCACCGGTGCACCGATGCGGGCTTATCACCGCGATGGCGCCGTTCAGTCGCAGGTGCGGCTGACCGCGGGCGCCCTGGAGCGGACCGATCCCGACTACGCGGCCGGTCAACTCGCGAATCTCGTCTACGGCGGCTACTTCTCGTCACGCCTGGTCGAGAACATCCGCGAGGACAAGGGTTATACCTACGGCGCCCACTCCAACTTCGAGTTCTGGCCCGGGCGAGCGGGTCTGACCGTCAGTTTCGACACCACCACACCCTCGACCGCGGCAGCGTTGTTGGAGGCCAGGTACGAGCTCGGGCGGTTGGCGCTCACCGGTCCGACGGCCAAGGAGGTCGACTCCGCTCGCAACTACGCGCTGGGCACGTTGGCGACGTCGTTGGCCACCCAGGCGGGCTACGCCTCGACCTTGTCCTCGCTCGCGGGCCTGGGCTTGGACGTCGACTGGGTCAGGGAACATCCGGCCAGGCTGGCCGTGGTGACGACCGACGACGTGGCCAGGGTCGCGGCGTCGTTGCTGGCCCCGGCGGCGTTCACCGGGGTCGTCGTCGGGGATCTGGAAGCCATCGGTACGTCGCTGGGCGCCGTCGGCGGAGTGGAGTGGTGAGCACGGGATCGTCGGGTGCGGCGACGCTGTCCGGCGGAATCCACGGTTTTCCGATCGCGATGCCGGTGCTCTCCAGGGCGTCCGCCGACCGGTCCGAGGATCTGCGTGATCCCGCTCGGACGGCGCAGGCGTGGCCGACCGCACGGGTGGTGATCGTCGACGAAGTCGGCCGGGCGTCCATGGTGGCGACCGACTCCGGGGTAGCGCTGGACTATCGCCCGGCACTGGACCTCGGCCCGGTGCCCACCGCGGACGCGGTCCTGCTCGGCACGGTGGCCGACACCGGTGGACCGGTTGACTACTGGGCGGTCCCGGGCGAGGTGGAAAGTGGCGGCGAGCTGTGGTCGCCTACTGCGGACCAGCCCGATCCGTCGACGCTGCGGGAGGTCGGTGGCCTGCTGTCGGACACGGATGCCGGGTTGATGACCGCTGCGGTGGCCGTGCTGAATTGGCACCGGAACGGGAGCTACTGTCCGCGTTGCGGTGAGCGCAGCGTGGCCGAGTCGGCCGGTTGGTCGCGACTGTGCCCGAACGATCATCAGGAGTTCCCGCGCACCGATCCGGCGGTCATCGTGCTGGTCCATGACGGCGCGGACAAGATGGTGCTGGCCCGGCAGCCAACCTGGCCGGCCGGCCGGGTTTCCGTGCTGGCCGGATTCACTGAAGGTGGAGAATCGTTGGAAGGCACCGTTTCTCGTGAGATCGGCGAGGAAGTCGGGTTGCATGTCACCGACATCGGATACCTGGGCTCCCAGCCGTGGCCGTTTCCCCGATCGCTGATGGTCGGATTTGCGGCCAGGGCCGAGGTCGGTGCGCCGCTGTACCCCCGCGACGGCGAGATCGAATCAGCGTTCTGGGTCGACCGGGCCACCGTCCGTCGGGTACTCGCGGCCGGCGGCACCTCGGACGGCATCGGACTGCCCCCCGGCATCTCGATCGCTCGCCGCATGGTCGAAGGCTGGGCCGCCCTCGACTGAGCCGTTGTCCACAGTGCTTGTCCACAATGCGGCCCGGCGATTCGGTTCGTGTCGTACACCCGTGCGAAAATGAGGCGGTGACGGTGGATCTGCTGGCAGGGCTCGACGACGGGCAACGCGCGGCGGTGCTGGCTCCCAGCGGTCCGGTCTGCGTGCTGGCCGGCGCGGGCACCGGCAAGACGCGGACCATCACCCATCGCATCGCACACCTGGTCGAGGACGGGTCGCATCCGGTCAGCGAGATCCTGGCGGTCACCTTCACCACCAGAGCGGCCGGGGAGATGCGGCTGCGACTGCGCGCGTTGGGCGTGCCCGGTGTGCAGGCGCGGACGTTCCACTCCGCCGCGCTCAAGCAACTCAGGTACTTCTGGCCGAAAGCGGTCGGCGGCGGGCTCTGGCCGGTACTGGAGCACAAATTGCGGCTGGTGGCGATGGCGGCGAAGCGCGCCGGCGCCGGCACCGACGCCGCGACGCTGCGGGATCTGGCCAGCGAGATCGAGTGGGCCAAGGCATCGCTGATCCGCCCTGACGACTACCTGGCCGCGATCGCGAAGCACCAGCGGGATACGCCCGTCGCCGCCGCGACGGTGGTCAAGGTGTATTCGCTGTACGAGAAGGCCAAGACCGAGTCCGAACAACTCGATTTCGACGATCTGCTCCTGCAGACCGCGGCGATCCTCGAGGACGACGAGGACGTCGCCAGGGAGTTCCGGTCGCGCTACCGCTGTTTCGTGGTCGACGAGTACCAGGATGTGACACCGCTGCAGCAGAAGGTGCTCGATGCCTGGCTGGGCGGCCGGGATCAGCTGACCGTGGTCGGTGACGCCAACCAGACGATCTATTCGTTCGCCGGGGCATCGCCGGCAAACCTGCTCGACTTCGACCGCCGGTACCCGCACGCGACCGTGGTCCGGCTCGAACGCGACTACCGGTCGACTCCACAGGTGGTCACGCTGGCCAACCGCATCATCGCCGGCGCGAGCGGCAAGGCGGCCCGGCTCCGGCTCAAGCTGGTGGCCGCCCTGCCCGACGGACCGGCGGCCACCTTCGACGAATACCCGGCCGAACCGGACGAGGCCAGGGCGGTGGCGGAGAGAGCGCGCGCCCTGATCGCGGGCGGAATGCCGGCCTCCGGGATTGCGATCCTGTATCGGATCAATGCCCAGTCCGAGGTGTACGAGAAGGCGCTGTCCGACGGGGGAGTGCCGTACCTGGTCCGCGGCGGTGAGCGATTCTTCAACCGGCCCGAGGTCCGGCAGTCGATCATCGCGCTGCGTCAGGCGTCGACAGCCGATCGATCGGAAATCGAGCCGGCGTTGGTTCCGGCTGTGCGCCAGGTGCTTGCCCACGTCGGCCTGACGGACGAGCCGCCACCGGCCGGGGCACTACGCGACAAGTGGGATTCGCTGCTCGCGTTGGTCGGGGTGGCCGAAGAGCTGGCCGATGTGCAGCCGGACGCCAGGCTGCCCGAGTTGGTGGCCGAACTCGAGCAGCGGTCCGAGGCCCAGCATGCCCCGACGGTCGCCGGCGTCACGTTGGCCTCGCTGCACGCAGCCAAGGGACTGGAGTGGGACGCGGTCTTCCTGGTCGGCCTGACCGACGGCACGCTGCCGATCCAGCACGCCGAAACGCCGGACGAGATCGAGGAGGAGCGGCGCCTGTTCTATGTCGGGGTGACGAGGGCCCGCACCCGACTGGCCATCTCCTGGGCGCTCGCCCGCACCGAGGGTGGGCGGCGCAGCCGGAAGCGCAGCCGGTTCCTCACCGGGCTGGCGCCCGAATCCGCGCCGGTCGGCCGAAGCAGAGCCGCCGGTCGCTGTCGGTTGTGCGGTGGTCCGTTGAGCACCCCGGCCGAACTCAAGATCGGTCGCTGTGCGAACTGCCCGTCGACGGCGGATCCGGACCTGGTCGAAGCGTTGCGCAGTTGGCGCAAGACGACGTCGTCGCAGGCGTCGGTGCCGGCCTTCGTGGTGTTCTCCGACGCCACGCTGTTGGCCATCGCCGAACGTCGACCCACTGATGATGCTGCGCTGCTTGCCATTCCGGGCATCGGTCGAACCAAGTTGGATGCTTACGGTGCCGACGTCATCGAGATCGTGGCTGCAACCCGTTAGTGCGCGTTGTTCTACAGCCCAGCCGAAAGCGGGCCCAGGGACGAAAAAAAGAATCTCGGAACTTCTTTCTTTATTCGGTTGCGCGGCCGGTGTACGGGCGCTTACTGTCATACCCGTTCCCAATAGAATCGCCTCTCCCCGCCGGGACGAGGCCGCGACCAGAAGGAGGTGCCGAACCGTGAAGACAAACGAAAACAACCAGTTCGGTACCACCGGTGTCGCGGATGCCGGTGTCGATGTGCGCGCCCATGAGGTCACCGCTTACCCGCGGCGTCTGATGGTCACGCCGATCGGCGTTCCGGGTCCGGCCGGGGATGAGCAGCTGAGGTAGAACCCAGCCCTACGCTCGCCTCCGGCCGCGGATCCCTCCCTCATCGGGAGCGGGTACCGCGGCCGTGGTGTTTCCCGGATCCGCAGCCCACCCACAGAACTTGTGCGGGGCCATCCGGCCTCGAACACCGAAACATTCTCGACCGGAGGTGAGAGAACCTTGATCAGCCTGCTTCTCAGTCAAGAACCGGACTCGCTCGTCGATCCGATTCTCCGCGACGACCTCCCGTGCCACACGGGGGACCCTGATCTGTTCTTCGCGGAACGTCCCGGCGACCTGGAGAAGGCAAAGGCGCTCTGCGTCGACTGCCCGGCCCGGGCGGCCTGTCTTGCTGCCGCACTCGAAAGGGCTGAGCCCTGGGGAGTGTGGGGTGGCGAGATCTTCGACCAGGGCGTCGTCATCGCCCGAAAGCGTCCCCGGGGTCGTCCCCGCAAGGTCGCAGCATGACCATCGCCCAGATCGTCGCCCGATCTTCCGTTCACATTCGACGGGAGTTCAAATCCCACAACACTTCTGTCCGCCCGGAAACGGCCGGACCGCTCCGTAAGGAAACCACCATGAGTCTGATGACCGAAGACCTGAGTCGTGATCGAATGCGCAGGGTGCAGCGGGACGCCGAGCTTGCTCGGGCCGCCCACCAGAGGCGCCTTCGCAAGCGGCAGGCTCGCTCCAGTGTCAAGAACGCCTGACCGCACTGGGTCGACTACCGGCCGTGACCCGGGAGTTGTTGCCAAACACGTTGCCCGGCATGGGCTTCGTCCGGTACCGGCGTCCCTGATTGACAACAGCCGCGCCGCGGGGCCATCGGAACCTCCGATCCTCGCGGCGCGGCTCCGCCGTGTCCGGATGGCGCCGGTAGCCTTCGGCGTATGTCCTCCGACGACGAGATCGCTCCGGCGCGGTTGACCACCTGCGCACTGTGCCGTAGCACGGCCGACGGACCGCCGATCACCTGGATGTACGAGCGTGACCCGCGCCATGGCGGGGCCTGGTACTGCCAGTCGTGCGCTCGTGACAACCTGCGGGCCGTGGAGGCAAAACTCGACCCGCAATGGTGGTGACCTGACCGATCCCGGGAAGCGGGCCGGGGCGATGCGAAAAGTGCTGCAGCTGAATGAATCTCAGTCGGTACCCGTGGACTCGTCCGTTCCGTCGTCGGCCGATTCTTCGTCATCGAACCCGAGATCGCCGTCGCCATCGGGATCGGCGAAGCCGGGTTGCCACCTCGCCACGATCTCGCGGAACGGGGCGGTGGCATCGAGCTGACAGAGCACGCCGATCGAGCCGAAGGTGACCCGGTGGATCATCAGGTACGACGGCGGCAGGTTCAGGTGCCTGGCCAGTTTGGATTCTTGGCTCGACAGGTTGGACATCCGGGCGGCCTGCGATTGCATCCACGCCCGGGTGAAGTGAAATGTGCTGTGCCGTAACGGCTCCGCGAATGGTGTCAGGTAGTCCAGCAGAGCCTCCGGGTCGGGCTGGAAACCATCGGGAATGAAGCCTTCGGTTCGCAGACCGGCCAGCACCTCGGTGGCGCGACCGTCCAGGGCCAGCCGGGACAAGCGCCCGATGATCGGCGGTGCGCCGTTGGGCAGTCTGGCGATGGACCCGAAATCGAGCACGCCGAGATGCCCGTCGGCGGTCAACACATAGTTGCCGGGATGCGGATCGGCGTGCAGCAAACCTACGCGCTCGGGTGAAGAGAAGTGCAGAACGGCGAGCAGCCTGCCGACGTGGTCCCGCTGTTCCCGGGTGCCGCCGGTAATGATCTTGCCGAGCCCGATGCCTTCGACCCATTCCGAGACGATGACCTTCGGTGCGCTGGCCAACACCTTGGGCACCAGGAATTCCGGATCGCCGTCGTAGCCCTTGGCGAAGGCCCGCTGGTTGGCCGCTTCCGCGGCATAGTCGAGTTCCTCCATGACCCGGTCCCGGATCTCGGCGAGGAGCGGCCGGACCTGCATGCCGGGGATCAGCACACCCAGCACCGGACCCAGCCGGGAGAGCTGATCCATGTCGGCCTTCAATGCACCGGCGGCGCCCGGGTACTGGATTTTGACGGCGACCTCCCGGCCGTCCTTCCAGATCGCCCGGTGGACCTGGCCGATGCTGGCGGCGGCGGCCGCCTCGTCGTTGAACTTCTCGAAGCGGGAGCGCCAGCCGGTGCCGAGCTGCTCGGCCATCAGTCTGTTGACCGTGCTCGGTGGCATCGCCGGGGCCGAGTTCTGCAGCTTGGCCAGCGCCTCGCGATAGGGCTCGGCGTACTCGTCGGGAATTCCGGCCTCGTAGACGCTCAGCGCCTGGCCGAATTTCATCGCTCCACCCTTGAGCGTGCCCAGCACCTCGAAGAGCTGTTCGGCGGTGCGGCGCTGCATCTCGGCGGAGATGTCATCGCGGTCGCGCCCGATCAGGCGCTGTCCCCAACCCAGCGTGACGCGGCCTGCCGCCGATAGGGGTAGGCCGGCCAACCGGGCCGTTCGGTTCAGCGCACCGCGGGGGATGTCGGACACTTCCCCATTGTGTACGAATCTGTGGCCGGGCGGGACGAATCAGCGCGTCGGTCGCGGTTCGGTGGCGAAATCGTCGGTGCCACGGGACGGCAACGAGCTACAACCGCACTTCGGATGGATGCTCCAGCTGCGTCGTCTGGGCCCTAACTCACCCAGCTGCCATTCCACCGTGCCGTCGACGGTAACCGGCACGGTGATCCCGTCGAGATGGTCGAGTGCGTCGGCTACGGCCAGTGCCGTTGCCGAACAGACCAACTGCACCGGCGGGACGACGAGGTCATGTCGAAGGCCCTCCTCGAACGCCGGTCTGGTCTGGTCGAGGTCGGCCCGGTGGTGCAGCGCACAGACCAGGCAGCTCGATCGCCCCGGCAGGACGAACGGACCTACCACCGAGCGCTTGCGGGTGGCGGTGACCGCCAGGTGCGGAATTCTTCGGTCGGTGAGCTCGGCGGCCAGCGAGGGCGCGGGTGGGCCGTCGCCGGCGAGCACGACGAGCACGACCCGGTGATGTGCAGCCGGGGCGTGCACTTTCACGCTCGGCACCGCGCGGCGGAGGTTCGCCGCCAGTCGAACGGCGTCGGCTCGGGTCGGGGCGCCGATGCCGGAACCGGACCCTGCCATCGGCGTGTCGGGCGCCCCGATGCCCGCGCGATCAGGCCCGGCAGACTCGGCCAGATCGGCCGGTCGCAAGGCCCGATCCGGTTGCTGGTGGACGTGGCCCACCCCGGCCACCGCCAGAGCGGTGGCCACCGACGTGGCCAGGCGGCCGCTACCCCGCACCACGACCACCGCGTCCTGGCGGGCCTGGATGACCCGTCTGGCCACGGCGACTCCATGACGGTGCACGAGGCTGTCCCGTTCCGGTTGGAGGGACGGCTCGGCCGCAGGCCCCGGGAAGGACCAGTCCCCGGCAGCGATCAAGAGCTGGGCGTTCAGTAGACGGACGAGCAATTCGGTCCAGAGCTGCTCGTCGGCGTGGTAGCGGTGCAGTAGCTGGGCGGCACTGACCGTACCGTCGAGGCGTTTGAGGATGTCGACGGAGCCGGCCGGTGCGTGATGCAACAGGAACTGACCGGGCGGCTCGCTACCGATCTGAATGACGGTGTCGCTTCTGGCGACCACACAGACCCCACTGACCAGGACATAGGCCGCGGCCAGGTCGAGTCCTGCGGTCCCCTGCGTTGTCACGTATTGCCGCCCCCGGTTCTCCCGCGACCATCTACCCGATGGACAGAACGACGACCACAGACCAATGGGATTGTGACGTCGCTCTGTCACCAGAGTCGCAGAGAACGGTCGATGTACGGGGAACCTGTCCACAGCCCGGGTCCACCGCCGAAGCGCGGCTGATCGGCCCGCGTGAAGGTGTTCGGGATCTGATGGCGGGGACGGCCAGCAGTGCAGGCAGCGCCAAGCCGAATGATCAGCCCGGCGGCGCCTGCACGGACAGGATCAGGCCTTGCCCAGGATCCGATTCATCTTGGTGCCGCAGACCGGGCAGATTCCCTTGGCCATGCGGCGACCATTGGTTTCGTGGACCTCGCCATCGAAGTCCCGCTTTTCCTTGCATTTGACGCAGTAGCCGTTGTAGGTCTCGGCCATCAGCCTTGTTCCTCTCCTCGGGCCGCCGGCGGCGTGACCGCAGGTCGGACGGATCAACCGGGCGCTCATCCCGGAACCGTGGCCTACCGTACCCGCAGGTACCCGCTGAGCAAGGGATTCCGCCGGCGGCGTAGGGCGGTGTCGATCTCGAAGCCGTGCTCACGATACGGACATCAAGCTCAAAGTGGGCACCGAGTGCGGTGGCCGGCAGCTGCTTCGCTTGCCCCGGATGAAAGGATGTTGACATGACATATACGGCCGCAGATGCTCGATACCAACGTCAGCCCTACCGGAGGGTCGGCCGCAGCGGGCTCCACCTCCCGAGCGTTTCCCTCGGTCTCTGGCAGAACTTCGGCGACACCGCTGCCTTCGACACCCAGCGCGACATCCTGCGTAGGGCTTTCGATCTCGGTGTCAATCACTTTGATCTGGCCAACAATTACGGGCCACCGTACGGGTCGGCCGAAACGAATTTCGGGCGCCATTTTCGCGATGATTTCGCCCGCTATCGCGACGAGTTGGTCATTTCCACCAAGGCCGGCTACGACATGTGGCCGGGTCCGTACGGCGACAACGGCTCGCGAAAATATCTGCTCGCCTCGCTCGATCAGTCACTGGCCAGGATGGGCCTGGACTATGTGGATATTTTCTATTCACATCGCGTCGATCCGGACACGCCGCTCGAAGAAACCATGGGCGCGTTGCACACGGCCGTCACGTCAGGCCGGGCCCTGTACGCCGGCATCTCCTCCTACTCGCCCGAGCGGACGCGCAAGGCGGCCGCCATCCTGGCCGACATGGGAACGCCGTTGTTGATCCACCAGCCGTCGTACTCCATGTTCAACCGGTGGATCGAGGATGGGCTCCTGGACACCCTTGAGGAAACGGGGGTCGGCTGCATCGCCTTCTCGCCGCTGGCTCAGGGCATGCTGACCGATCGATACCTGGGCGGGGTGCCGGAAGGGTCGCGGGCGTCGCGGCCCGGTTCGTTGTCCAAGGAACTGCTCACCGACACCGCCTTGCACCACATTCGGGCGTTGGCGGAAATCGCGTCCGGCCGTGGGCAGACGCTGGCCCAGATGGCGCTGGCCTGGGCGTTGCGCGACCCGCGGGTGACGTCGGTATTGATCGGTGCGTCGTCGGTGGCGCAGCTCGAGGACAACATCGGTGCCGTCGACGGACCGGCCTTCGCATCCGAAGAGCTCAGCGCGATCGAGAATCACGCTGTCGAGTCGGGTATCAACCTGTGGCGGCCGTCCAGCGCGGTCTGAACGGTCTGACTGGCCAGGTGGTCCGGCGCCCGCAGACCGAAAACGCCCCGCCACTGGAGCGGCGGGGCGTCTTCACGTGACGGAATGAAAGTGACTCAGACTTCCCGCGGCTTCTCGTCGGGAGCGTCCGGCGTGTCCTGCGGATCATCGAGCTCGCTGGTGTCGACCTCGTCGATGCCGGCCAGCAGATCGGCGAACTGCTTGTCGCGCTCGACGAAACCCTTCGGGTCGTCCAGATCGGAGCTGGAAGGGAGCAGATCGGGGTGCGACCAGAGCGCGTCCCTGGCTTCGATACCGCGGGAGTCCTCGAGGGCGCGCCAGAGGTCCGCGGCCGCGCGTAGGCGGCGCGGGCGCAATTCCAGCCCGATCAGTGTGGCGAAGGTCTGCTCGGCCGGACCGCCCGTGGCCCGTCTGCGTCGCAATGTCTCCTGGAGAGCCGCCGCACCCGGCAGCCGGTCGCCGACCGCATCGGCGACGACGGTGTCCACCCAACCCTCGACCAGCGCCAGCAGCGTTTCGAGGCCGGCCAGCGTGGCCTGCTGCCCGGGCGTGATCTTCGGCTCGAACATGCCCTGCCCGAGGGCGGCTTCGATGCTCGCCGGGTTGTTCATGTCCATGTTGGCGGCCATGTCCTCGACGGCCGAGAAATCGACGCTGATGGCTCCGGCGAAGTTGGCGATGAGGGTCATCACCCGGTCCTTGAGCCACGGCACGCCGGCGTACAGCCGGTGGTGGGCTGCCTCGCGCGCCGCGAGGTAGAGGCGAACCTGATCTTCGGGAAGGTCCAGACCCTTGCCGAATTCGGAAACCGCCAGGGGCAACAACGCCGCCGTGCCTTCCGGGCCGAGCGGCAACCCGATGTCGGTGGAGGTAAGCACCTCGACGGCGAGTTGAGCCAGGCCCTGGCCGAGTTGGGAGCCGAAAGCCATGCCGCCCATCGAACCCATCATGGCCAACAGCGGCCCGGCCTGCTCGCGGGCTTGCTCCGGCAGGTTCTCGAGCCAGGCGCTGGACACCCGATCGGCGATGGGGGAGCACAGCTTCTCCCACATCGGCATGGTGGCCTCGATCCACTGCTTCGGCGTCCACGCCGTTGTCGTGCGGGCACCGGCCGGCATGGAAGTCGCACCGTCCAGCCAGATCTCCGCCAGCGCAACGGCTTCCGTGACCTGCTTGACGTCGACCGAGGATGCAGGGTGGGACGCCGGTACCTGGGAGGTGGCAAGTTGCTTGGCCAGGTCGTAGTTCACCGGCCCAGATGACGGAGTCGCATTCGACATCATCTGCCCCAGCTGTGACAGCATCGACCCGAGTTGACTCAGATCGAAACCGGCCGGCATGCCGGGAATGCCCTCCGGCTGACCCTTGCGATCAGGGTCGTCATCGCCGGAATTGGAGAAGCCGAACGGCAGGTTGCTCATACCGACTACGGTACTGAACATTGTTGGCTGTGCGCCCGGTTGGGGCCGGTCTATCGCGGTGAGCGAAATGGCTCGCGGTCGGTCGGACAACGCCGAACCAGGTGCTCATCCGTTTCCGGTATTCCTGCGAACCGGATCCGATCCTGACCACCTACGCTCTGCGAATGCCCTGGTTCTCATCGCTGTCCCTGCGTGCGCGCACGCTGATCGCCGGCAGCACCGTCAGCGTGGTCCTGATCGGCGTCGGAGCGGTCGTGCCCATCCCGTATGTCGCCCTCGGGCCGGGCGTGACGTACAACACGTTGTCCAGTGTCAACGGCACTCCGGTCATCAGCTTCACCGGTGACGTCCCCGCATCGGTCAAGCAGAGCGACGGTACGGGCCACCTCAACATGACGACGGTTTCGGTGTACGACAAGCTGCCGTTGTTCGAGGCTCTGGGCATGTGGATCTCCGGTAACTACGCGTTGGTTCCCCGCGCCGAGGTCTATCCGCCGAATCAAACCGTCGAGCAGGTGAACCAGCAGAACACCCAGGCTTTCCAGGATTCGCAGTCGGCCGCCGAGATCGCTGCCCTGAGGTATCTGAAGTATCCGAACGTCGTCTACGTCGGGACGATCGGTGCCGGGTCGCCGAGCGCCGGAGTGCTGCAGCCGCAGGATCAGATCACCGCAGTCGACGGTACGAAAGTCACCGACTTCGCCTCGTTGCAGACCGCACTGAAGAACACGTCGCCGGGACAGGTGGCCAAGGTGACGGTGCTGCGCGGGGACAAGTCGGTCGATGAAAAGGTCACGTTGCAGGCCAACGCCAGTGTGGGCAAGCAGGGATTTCTGGGCATCGGGGCGGTGGAACGACCGAAGGCACCGTTCGGCGTTTCCATCTCATTGGCCAACATCGGTGGACCGTCGGCCGGGCTGATGTTCACCCTGGGCATCCTCGACAAGCTGACTCCGGGCGGCCTGACGAAGGGCCGGTTCATCGCCGGAACCGGAACGATGGAGGTCGACGACACCAAGGGCACCGTCGGCGCCATCGGCGGAATTCTGCTCAAGATGATCGCGGCGAAAGACGCGGGAGCCTCGGTGTTCCTGGTGCCCGCGGCCAACTGTGCCGAAGCACTGACCAGAGTGCCGGCGGGCCTCGAGCTGGCCAAGGTCGCTACGTTGAACGACGCGGTCAAAGCCCTGAACACGCTGGCCGCCGGCGGCACGCCGCCGTCCTGCTGACGATCAGTCCTCGAAGGTGGCCTGCAGGACGGCCAGCAGGTTGGGCGCCAGGTCCGCTCCACGCAGTGGGGTGGCGTCGTCCTGGCCGCGAACCCGGAGTAGGCAGGCACCACCTTTGATGCCGCGCAGCACCCCTCCGACCAGCCGAGCCTCGGCCCGGTCAGGATGCGCAGCCGCCTGTTCGGCCGTGATCTCGACGTCGTTGCGCTCGTGCACGAGCTCCCCGTCGGGCCCCGCAGGCGTGATGGCAGACGGCGGCAGGACGACGATCTCCTGGACCAGGACGCATCCGGCCACCTCATCGGGCCAGGAGATCTGCGACAGCGCCTCGGAGAGGTCCACCGCGGGGAGGACGTCCTGGGCGATCGGGGTGAAAACGCCGGCATCGGACAGGGTTGCCGCCAGCTCTGGTTGCGCGGCCAACAGGTCGGTCGTGCGGACCAACGCGAACATCTGTGGGGCCGCATCCCAACCTGCGGTGCCGGCGAATTCCTCGACCTCGGCGACCGCGGCGGCCAGATCCGGATCCTCCCACCAGTAGGGCGTTTCTCCGGGCGGCACGGTGAGCGGCGCGGAGTCGTCGGAGGTCGGCGTGGGCTGTGAGTCGTTGACGGGCACTCTGCGATCCTTCCAGTTGTTCACCCCCGGCGAACCGCCTGTCGGGCGTTCGGTACGCCACACGGGCACGTTCGGGGTTCCCGCCCAGGTCGGTTCCGGTTGCCGCACCGGTCACGGTGCGGCTACGCACCGGTCGACCGCAGGTAACGGTCGCGATCACAGCGGTTGATCGGGGAACCAACATCGCACGCATACAGTTGTCCCAGCGGTTACCCCATGCATCACTGCACAGGCAGGCTCTGCGGCTACGCCAAGCCGAACGAACACCCATCAGTTTGCGAATGCAAGGAGTCAGTAGTGGCCATGCGGCCCCCGATCGCCATGCCCAGCATGTCGAAGCGATCCAAACGTGTACTGATCACGATCGCCGCGCTGATCGTGCTGGCCATCCTGTGGTTCCAGTTCGTCGGTGTGTACATCAACTACTTGTGGTTTGGCGAAGTCGGGTACCGGCAGGTCTGGACCACCCAGGTGGTCAGCGAAGTGGTGCTGTTCGTCATCGGCGGGCTCGCCGGCGGTGGGGTGGTCTTCCTGTCGCTGCTGCTGGCCTATCGATCGCGGCCGGTGTTCGTGCCGTCGGGTGAGGTGGATCCGCTCAGTCCGTACCGAACGGTGGTCAGCAGCCGTCCGAAGACCTTCATCTTCTCCATCTCCATTCTGGTCGGGCTCATCTGCGCCTTCTCGGCACAGGGCAACTGGCAGACGATCCAACTGTGGATGCACGCACAGGACTTCCATCAGACCGATCCGCAGTTCGGTCACGACGTCGGCTTCTACGTGTTCATCCTGCCCGCGCTTCAGCTGATCCTGGGCTGGATGTTCGCCCTGGTAGCACTCAGCTTCTTTGCCGTTCTGGTCACCCAGTACCTCTACGGCGGCATCCGTATCTCGGGTCCGGGTCGCCGCATCACGTCACAGGCTTCGTTCCAGCTTTCCCTCTTGATCGGCATCTTCGTCCTCATCAAGGCTGTCCAATACTGGTTCGACCGGTATGCCCTGCTGTTCTCCACTCGGGGTGGAAAGTTCACCGGTGCGTCCTACACGGATGTCAATGCCGTGCTGCCGGCCAAGATCATCCTGATGGTGATCGCGGTCATCTGTGCGGTCGGGTTCATCGTCGGCGCGTTCCTCCACTCGGTGAAGCTGCCCGCCATCGCGCTGGCCCTGCTGGTGCTGTCCAGCGTGCTGATCGGCGGCGTCTGGCCGCTCGTGCTGCAGCAGGTGGTGGTCAACCCCAACGGGATCACCAAGGAGCCGCCGTACATCACCAGAAATATCGATGCCACCAGGGACGCCTACGACATCGGCTCCGACAAGGTCACCTATGTCGCGTACTCGGATCAGGCCAAACTGACCGCTACCGGGGGAGTGCCGGCGGCAGCGGCCCAGACGGTGGCCGCTGCCCGCCTGCTGGATCCGAACATCCTCTCGGAGACGTTCACGCAGAACGAACAGCTCCGGAATTTCTACGGCTTCACCGATCCGCTGTCGGTCGACAGGTACACCGACCCAGCCACCGGCAAGTCGCAGTCGTACATCGTCGCGCTGCGCGAACTCAATACCGCGGGTCTGGTCGGCGACCAGACCAACTGGATCCAGCAGCACATGGTCTACACGCACGGCGATGGCTTCATCGCTGCGCCGGCCAATCAGGTCGGCTCGGACGGCTACCCCGTGTTCAGCGTGTCGGACGTGTCCAACCAGGGCGTCATCAAGGTCGACCAGCCCCGCATCTATTACGGACCGCTGGCCACCACCTACTCCATCGTCGGCTCCACTACGCCGACCGCCAAACGCGAGTACGACACCGATCAGACGTCGTACACCTATGAGGGCAGCGGCGGCGTCAAGGTCGGAAACTTGTTCGACCGCTTGGTCTTCGGCACCCACTACGGGGAAGCGAATTTCCTGTTCTCATCCGAGATCAATGGCAACTCCAAGATCATGTACATCCGCGATCCGCGCGAGCGCGTGCAGAAGGCTGCGCCGTTCCTGACCACCGACACCAGTCCCTATCCGGCCGTGGTCGGTGGCAAGGTCGTCTGGATCGTGGACGCCTACACAACGGCCGCGAACTACCCCTACTCGCAGGACGTTTCGTTGTCCAAGACCACTGCCAACTCGCAGACCACGAACGGCACCGAAAGCGGACAGGCCGACACCCAGGTGTCGTACATCCGTAACTCGGTGAAGGCCACCGTCGATGCCTACACCGGGGCGGTCACGCTCTATTCGGTCGATGGCACCGATCCGGTGCTGAAGGCCTGGGAAGGCGTCTTCCCGAACTTGATCAAGCCGTCGACGGATGTGTCTACCGAACTGCGAGCGCATTTCCGCTACCCGCAGGACCTTTTCGAGGTGCAGCGCAAGCTGATCACCCAGTACCACGTCGATTCCGCCACGGAATTCTTCCAGCAGTCGAACTTCTGGGACGTGCCGGCCGACCCGACCGAGAGCGGAAACACTGCGGCGCAACCGCCCTACTACCAGCAGATCGCGCTGCCGGGTTCGACAACACCGACCTTCCAGTTGACCAGTGCGCTGACCGGCTTCCAACGACAGTTCATGGCGGCTTATGTTTCGGCGAGCAGTGATCCCAAGAACTATGGGCAGATATCGGTGCTGCAGTTACCCGTGAATACGCAGACCCCGGGGCCTGTGCTCATCCAGCAGGTCTTCAACTCGAACCAGGCCATCGCGCAGTACATCACCACCAGACAGACGGCGGGGAAGTCCACCGTCATCTACGGAAACCTGCTGACCCTGCCGATCGAGACAGGTTTGCTCTACATCGAGCCGCTGTACATCAAGGGCGTGTCGACGAGCGCCTCGCCCCAGCTCGGTCAGGTCCTTGTCTGGTACGCCAACCGGGTTGGTATCGGTCCGACGCTGTCGGCGGCCCTGGCCAACGCAGCCGCGAGCGCTCCGATACCCGTACCCACCGGTACCGGAGGGACGGGGGGCAGCACGACGTCGTCCGCCACGACCGGCTCCAGCTCGCCGAGCGTGAGCAGTTCGTCGAGTCCGGGCACCTCGGTCGCACTTCCGGCCAACCTGGCCCAGGCGCTCGGGCAGATGGACGCCGCCAACAAGCAGTTGGCTTTGGCCAAACAGTCCGGCAACCTCGGGAAGATCGGTGTGGCCAGCGAGGCGCTGGAGAACGCGGTCACCAACTACCTGAGGTTGGCCGGCAACTCACTGCCCACGGCGACCGCGCCGAGCCCGTCGGCCACCGCTCCGACCAGCGGTGGTTGATCAGTAAAATCCTTGTGCGTCAGCCGATTTGGCATCGGTAACACCACTTGCTACAGTGGTGTTACCGCCAACGCGGGGTGGAGCAGCTCGGTAGCTCGCTGGGCTCATAACCCAGAGGTCACAGGTTCGAATCCTGTCCCCGCTACCACCGGATGGCCCTTGATCAGCAGAGATGCTGGTCAGGGGCCATTTTCATATCTGCGTTCTGAGGCACCAACCCAGCGAATACCCAGCGCTTTCGTGAAATTGGGGGGCCGGTACAAACGAGGGCGACTTACTCGCCGAACGGGTTGAGGTGCATGCGTGCATCCGGGCCCTGGTGGGTGCGAACTACGTAGTGTTTCTCGGTCACCGCTGTCCCGACGTGCCCGAGTTGGCCGGCTGCCGCCCTACTCGAGTCCGCATGGGCGAGCACCGTGGCCACTGACTTGCGGAATGTGTGCGGGACGACCCAGGGCATCCCCAGGCGGTCTCGAGCATCACGCCACTGGTCCCGGAAGTTCGTCGGATCTCGGAGAGTGCCTGTGGCCGAGGCGAACACCACGTCGAACGAGGTCGGTCCCTGCTCTACCTGACGCCGAAGCAGCACCTCGACCAGCAACGCCGGGATCATCAATCGTCGGCGGCTGGCCGCGGTCTTCGGGTGATCCTGAATCGTCAGGCCCTGTTTCGGAACTCGGACGACCGTGCCCGAGATCGTCACTGTCGGGACGGACCCGGCCAGCTCCACGTCACCCCAACGCAGAGCGAGGATCTCACCGATGCGGGCGCCGGTGGCCAGCATCGCATCGACTACGTCCGGGACGTCTCCGCGGATGGCCTTCTGGTCACTGCGGAGACCTAGTCTCACAGCTCTGACCTCTGTGACGGTGAGGGCCCGGACCTCTCTTGAGACGACCCGGACCGCAGCGGAATCCTTCACGATGTTTCGCGGGGCTGCGTCGTGCCGGGCGGCCATCGCGAACATGCCGGACAACACCGTGCGCGCCAACCTGGCGGATGGCTGACCGTGCCGTTCGCCGATCGGGCTGCGGAACGGGATCCACCTAGCACGAGTCGCCCGTTCTTTGCGGGTCGCTGGGCAAACGAATCGGCGGTCGGGTCCTACGGCGTGGGGGCGATGACGGATCCGGTGGTGACGTCCAGCACGGCTCGGTTGCCCAGCGGCTCGGGAAGGGTGATGGCGGCGGTCTTGGTCACGGCGACGGCGGCGCATCCGACGTCTGGTCCACCGGGCCACGTGCCGGGGTCGGCGTTGGTGAAGATCGCGACCGCTCTAGTCGAGGCCAGCGCCGACACGGTGTAGTCATATCCGCAGTTGTGGTTCTTGGGGAGTGGCGCCCCGATGAACTCGACGGTCAGGATGGCTCCGCGAACGTGGATTCCTCGTGAGCTGCGGGCGTGCCCGCCGTCAGCTGCCTATGCGCGCGCAGCCCACCGCTGTGACCACTGCCCGAGTGGACGAAGCAACTCCATGAGCTCGCGGCCGTCGGCGGTGAGGCGATAGCCCGTGTCCCCCCGCTCGACGATCCCGGCCACCGTGAGGTCGCGCAATCGGTCGCGCAATACGCTCGATGACACGTCGTCGCAGCGGTGCGCAAGGTCGCGGAACGTGGCGTTGCCCTCGCGGAGTTCCCAGACGATGCGCAGCGCCCACCGGCGTCCGACGAGGTCGAACAGCGCCATGATCGGACGTCCGGTGGTCGAGCCGCGTACCGGGCGACCGGGAATCGGAGTGCTGGCCATGCGACAAGTATTGCTTCTGAAAGCAAAGCATGCCACCCTTGATGCTATGCCTCTGATTCCGAAGCATCCGAGGATTGGTCCGACGGCACCGCCTTTCGACGACGACACCCGTGCGGCGCTCGACATCCTCGGGCCGCCGATCGCGCTGTTCGGTGTGTTCGCCCGCCGTCCCGACCGCGCGCACGCGATCGCAGGCTGGGGGCGCTATTACCTGTCTCGGCGCGGCGCGCTGTCACTACGGCACCGCGAGCTGGCGATCGATCGCACGACCGCACTCTGCGGCGCAGGATACGAGTGGGGCATCCACATCGCTGTCTACGCCGGAAAGGCCGGCCTGACCGACGAACAGGTCGCCTCGCTGGCCACCGGTGACCCAGCAGACGCCTGCTGGACCGACCCTGCAGACCGAGCCGTCCTCGCAACCGTAGACGCTCTGCACCAGCGCGCCGACCTCGACGACGCCGAGTGGCAGACGCTGGTGGACGCGGTTGGCGAGGACGCCGCGGTCGACCTGCTTCTGCTCTGCGGCTGGTACCACGCGATCTCTTTCGCCGTGAACGCGCTGCGGTTGCCAGCCGAGCCGGGCACCCCTGCCCTGCCGGGCAGGTCACGATGATCACCGTGGTCGCGCACTACACACGGCTGCCGCCGGCGCCGCCGACGCCGTCCGGCAAGTGCTCGCCAGGCACGCGGCCGCCTCACGCGCCGAGCCGGGCTGCCTGCAGTTCGACGCCCACACCGATTTGGTGCGACGGGTGATCCGTTGGTGGCGGTGAAGGTCACGACGCCTGTTCCGCCGCTTCGCGCTGCGACCATGTCGACGAGTGGTTTGGCATCACCGGCGAAGACCTGCCGTTCCCTTCCCGGACCGATCCGGATGACCCGGAACGGGTATTGGCGTTAGTGCCGTTCGCCTCCCCCGAACAGGCGATGGTTTGGCGGAATCGCCCGGGAGTACCTGAGGTGCCCGGGAGTACCTGAGGTGATGGCGAAGGCAGGCGTCGACCCGTCCTCGGTCGTGGTCCGCGTCCTGGATCCGCTGGGCGGTACCGAACCGGGGCACGAGCACGAACAGAGACGCGGATGAAGACGAGGCTAGTGTCCCGCGCCGTTGACTCGTTGAATAAGTCGTCCGATTGAGCTGAGTATCTGCTCGGCGGTTCTGGTTCCAGGTGAAGGGTTTCGGGTCGTCGTTCCAGGCTTTGACCCAGGCTCGGATGTCGGCTTCCAGGGCTTGCACGGAGCGGTGGTCACCGTGGCGGATGAGTTGTTCGGTGATGTTGGCGAACCACCGCTCGACTTGGTTGATCCAGCTGGAATAGGTGGGGGTGAAATGCATGTGGAATCGGGGATGGCGGCCAACCATTTTCTGATGGCCGGTGTCTTGTGGGTCCCGTAGTTGTCGCAGACCAGGTGAATGTCCAGGTCCGCAGGAACTTCGGTGTCGATCTTGGCCGGGAATTTGCGGAACTCGACCGTGGGGTGCCGTCGTGCAGGCTGGAGATGACGGTGCCGTCGGCGGTGTTGAACGCCGCGAACAGGCTGGTGGTGCCGTGCCGGACGTAGTCGTGGGTGCGTTTCTCCGGCATGCCCGGCATCATCGGGAACGCCGGCTGCGACCGGGCCGGCGCCTGCACCTGGGACTTTTCGTCCACGCAGAGGACGACCCCGGCCTCGGGTGGGTCCACATACAACCCGACGACGTCGTGGACCTGTTCCACGAACATCGGGTCGTTGGACAGTTTGAACCCGTCGGTGCGGTGCGGTTTGAGCTCGAAGGCCCGCCAGATACGGCCGATCGTCGACGGCGACAGACCCCGATTTGGCGGCCATCGACCGCCGCGACCAGTGCGTCGCATTCTCCGGCGTCGATTCCAGGGTGTCGACCACGACCTTCTCGACCTGCTCCGCGGTCACCGACGGCACCCGACCCGGGCCGGGATCATCGCCCAGTCCATCGAGCCGACGACCGCCGCCGGGCCCACCCCTCCAACTGTTCCCGCTCGTCAGAAGCCAACACCAGCAATGCTTTCGGCAGCCAAGGCTCTGGACGTGGGCTTCTGCCTACTAAGGGAACAAAAGATGACCGACAGCCAGCAACTGTGCGACACCCACGACATGGTCGTGATCCACCGGGTATTCCGGCGGGAGTTCCTCCTACTCGGCTCCATCGTCGACCAGGTCGCCGACCATGACCAGCGCCGGGCCGCACTGGTCGCCGCCCATGCCCAGGAGATGGTCACCGCACTGCACCACCACCATTCCGGCGAAGACGAACTGCTCTGGCCGCTGCTGCACCAACGGGCCGCGTTCGACGACGACCAGGTCGACCGCATGGAGCAGCAACACCGCGACCTCGCCCAGACCCTGGAAGCGATCGAGCGGCGCCTACCTACCTGGCGTCAGACCGCCGATCTCGACGACCGCGACGCCTTGACCGGCCTGTTCCGGCAGGTCGCCGCGCTGCTCGAGATCCACCTGGCCGAAGAAGAACGCGTCGTGCTGCCGGTAGTCGAAAAGCACGTCACCGCCGCCGAACGGGACCAACTGAGCAAACAGGGAATGGCCGGCATGCCAAAATCGCGGCTGCTGGTCTTTCTCGGCCACATCCTGGAAGAGGCCGATGACGACGAGGCGGCAGCGTTTTTGAAGAAGGTGCCGCCGCCGGCCCGGCTGCTGTACCGAATCGTCGGCCGGCCGCGGTACCGCCGCGAAATCACCCAGCTCCGCACACCGGTCACCTCAGCGGCCGCTTAGCACCGGCAGACGTTCTCACCTCTACCCGTCATTCATCCCGGAAATGTGAGTCCTGCCATGCCTTGTGCCGCAATCGGTCACCTGTCCGCGCCGCTCACGGAAACTAGCGCCGCTGCGATGGGGCTGTCATCAGGGCGCGCTTTCACGTCGACGCGTCCCTCAAGGTCGATACGATCATCTCGCTCAGCCACTGCTCGTAGGTGCCGGCCTCCCACTGTCGATCGACCACGAGATCTGCGTAGACCCTGGGGCCCGAGAGCACGAACAGAATATCGGCCAGACGATCGACCTGGGCCTTCTTCCGTCGACCAACGACGGTCGCCACCAATTGTCGGCAATAGGACAGCCGGGCACCTCTGGCGCTCTCCCACAGTTGCGACACCGCGGAGTTGACGGGCGCCGCCTGCACCAGCACGAGGAACAGTCGGCCCGCCCGCTCGTACATGTCGCGGGCGCCGGCCGCGACCGCCCCCGCCCGTTCCGCCAGGGCGGCGCCGTCGGCGAATGCCGCCCGAAACGGTTCCCGCTCCATCAGTGGCACGTCGGGGGTGTCGCCGGCAACGGCGAGACCGACCGCGGCGATCAGGAGTTCCGGCTTGGCGCCGACTGACAGATGCACCGCCTGCGGAGTGACCCCGGCGGCCCGGGCGATGTCGGCCAGAGTTGTTCCGGCCCAACCATTGGCGGCGAACGCCTCGATAGCGGCCTGCAGCACCCGACGTCGGGTCTCGGCCGCCTGCTCCACGCGCACCGGCGCCACATAGGGCCGCTTGACATCACTCATGTGGTGAGTGTACTACTCATCAAGTCACTTGATTAAGTATCAAGCGGAAGGACGAAGGAATCGTGTACGTCGGACTGCACCACATGCAACTTGCGATGCCGCCGGGTGAGGAATCAGCCGCGCGCGACTTCTACGCAGGCGTGCTCGGACTGGACGAGATCGTCAAGCCGCCGGAATTGGCTGGTCGGGGCGGCGCCTGGTTCCGTTCGGGTCTGCTCGAACTGCATCTCGGGGTCCAGGTCCCGTTCCAGCCGGCCACCAAGGGTCATCCGGGAATCCTGGTGACGGAGCTGGACGACGTCATCGGGCGGCTCCGAACCGCTGATCGGGAGGTTGTTCCCGACCAGGATTTTCCGGGGTTCCGCCGCGTCTACACCGCTGATGTCTTCGGTAATCGACTTGAGTTCCTGCAGAGCTGCTCGATCACGTATCCCTGACCGCTCGACCGAGGGGCCAGAAACGCTCGCCCGCCGAAGGAGTGGGCGAACAACCAAGGAGGAAAAGAAATGTCCGATCAAGCCAATCGATCCGAGGCCTACCGGGTGTTGCAGCGGATCTTCGACGAGGGCTTCGCCATCGGGAACGATGCGGTGGTCGACGAAGTGTGTTCGCCCGAGCTGGTGGAACATCAGTTCGGCACGTCCGGGGTCGGCGCGGAGGCCGTCGCTCATGTGAAGGCCGCGATCCGTGACGTCCATCGCGCGGTGCCCGATATTCGTTTCACCATCGAGGATTCGGTGGAGGCCGGTGACATCATCTGGGTCCGCGTTCGAGGGCAGGGCACCGCAACCGGCCCCTTCTTCGGTCCACCGAGCGGTCGGCGGGTCGAGTTCACCGTCATCGATGTCGCCCGAGTCGTCGATCGCCGGATCGTCGAGCACTGGGGTGTGCCGGACCGCTTTGCCATGCTGGCCCAGACCGGTGTCCTCGATCGGCTCAGCGCATGACCGTGCTCTCGAGCCAGGTTTCTCCTTCGGGCACGCAGGATGTCGCCGGCCCGCACGATGTCGCGGGCTCACGGGATGTCGTGGTCCATGCCGCAGGGTCCGCCGGTGCGGCCACCTGGGCCATGGGGTCGCTGTTCGAACGATTGGTCCGTGCGTCGGACACCGGCGGACAGCTGGGCGTCTCGGTGGTCACCCAACCGTCCGGGGCCGCGAGCCCGCTGCACGTCCATACCAGGGAAGCCGAGGCCTGGTTTGTCCTCGACGGTGAGATGACCTATGTGGCCGGTCCCGAGACGGTCCGCATGGTGGCCGGCGATTTCATCTACCTCCCCCGGAACGTGCCGCACGCCTTTCGCGTCACCGGTGGCCGGCCGGCCCGATTCCTGGCGCTGAGCCTGCCGGGCCAGTTGCTCGACCTGTACGACGAGGTGGGCGCCCCAGCCCTGGAACGCCGGCTCCCGGACGGGGGAGTGCCCGCCAGGGAGATAGCCCGGTGGGGCGAGATCAGCGCCCGGTACGGGATCCGCGTGATGGGGCCGCCCATTCCCGAGCCGGATCCGGACGCACCGTCCCATCCGCATGTTCAACACCACGATGCCGCACGGTAAGGAGATCACCATGACAGCAACATCATCGAAGCCCACGGTCGATGCCGGATTGGCGGAACGACTGGTCCGGGAGCAGTTCCAGGTCATCGAAAACGGTGACCTGGAACTGGCCCTGACCAACGTCACCGCCGACTACATCAATCACAGGTCCGTGCACGAACCGCTGGCCGCCCGTCTCCGCGGGCCGGAGGCCCTGCAGGCCACCGCCAGTTGGCTCCGGCGGGCCTTCAGCGACATCCGTTTCGTCGTCGACGATATCGCCGTGATCGGTGACCGCGCGGTGGCCTGGGTCACCATGCATGCCGTCAACACCGGGCCGTTCGTCGTGCACGACTCGCCGGACGGATCGGTGACGGAGGTGTTTCCGCCGACTGGGCGGAGCTTTTCCACTCGCCAGGTTCATTGGTTCCGGATCGCGGACGGGGCGATTGCCGAACACGATGCCGTTCGGGACGATCTGGGGATGGCGAAGGCGGCCGGTTGGATTCCTCCCCGGCCGGCCTACATCCTGCGGATGCGTTCGGCGCGACGTCGTGAACGCCGCCGGACGACCGCCGGAACGCCCGTGCCGCGCAACTCGCCGGTGGACTCCGGCCCATGAAGGTGACGGTGCTCGACGATTGGTCGGATACGTTGCGCGGCCTGCAGTGTTTCCGCCGACTCGATGGCCACGACCTGACGGTCTGGACCGATCATGTCCAGGACGTCGACGTGCTGGCGGACCGACTCCGCGAGGCCGAGGCGGTCGTGCTGATCAGGGAGCGGACCACGATCAGCGCCGAGTTGGTGGCGAAACTGCCTGCGCTGCGGCTGATCAGCCAGCGCAGCGTCTATCCGCATATCGATCTCGACGCCTGCACGCGCGCCGGCATCGCGGTCTCCTCCAACCAACATCCCGGTGCGCCGTCGTTCGCGGCGGCCGAGCTGACCTGGGCGCTGGTGCTGGCCGCAGCCAGGCAGATTCCGCAGCAGATGGCCTCGATGCGGGCCGGGGGCTGGCAGACCGGTGTCGGAGAAACGTTGCGAGGCAGGACGTTGGGCGTCTTCGGGTACGGGCGGATCGGGCGGGTCGTCGCTGGGTACGGCGCAGCCTTCGGGATGCGGGTGCTGGTCTGGTCCAGCGAGTCCACCCGGGCGGCCGCGGTCCAGGACGGATACGAGGCGGCCACCGGCCGGTCCGAGTTCTTCGCCGACTCGGACGTCGTGTCCCTCCACCTCAGGCTGGTGCCTGCCACCCGGCATGTGTTGACCGCGGCCGACCTGTCGAGGATGAAACCGACTGCGCTGCTGGTGAACACCAGCCGGGCCGGGCTGATCGAGCCGGGAGCCCTGGCGGCGGCGCTCCGGGCGGGTCGGCCAGGCTGTGCCGCCGTCGATGTTTACGACAACGAACCGGTGACCGAACTGCAGGACCCGCTCCTGCAGTTCGGCAACGTCATCACCACACCACACATCGGTTACGTCACGACAGACGAGTTCGAGACCCAGTTCGCCGACGTCTTCGACCAAGTGGTCGCCTACGCCGCCGGAGCCCCGATCAACGTGGTAAACCCCGCCGTTCTGCAGCGGTGAAGACATCTCGCCGAGTCACCACGAGATCTCTTCGCAGGAACAGCGTCACGCCGTCCGCCGAAGGATTGAACACCACTCAAGGGCCGCGACCACCCGCCCGGGCCCTGCCATTCCACGACTGGAGAAACACCCGAAATGCGTACCAGACTCCTCGGCGTTTTCGCCGTTTGGCTGTTGGCGACCACTGCTGCCTGCAGCAGCACCAACTCCGCAGGGACACCGCTCACCCCGCACGCGCGGCTCGCGCCGGGTTCAATCGTCGCCGCGTCCGGCCTACCAGGGACCGCCGATCCTGGCCCTATCGCCGCCGCGGCGTCCGGTCTACCGGGCCCGGCCGGCGCTCGGTGCGCCGCGAACATCAGCGCCCAGATCTGCGCGACGGTGACGGTGACCGGCGGAGCCACCCTGACCGGCACGGCCGGCACGACCGCCCCGATGCCACCGTCGGCCGACCCGAGCACTACCTGCTCACAGGTCGCCACCGCCACGGACGGCGGGAACCTTGGTGCACAGCTGCCGTCCGTCGGCGGCCACACCGTCACCTGGGACACCTCTGTCACCAACTTTCACGGTCCCGGTCACTACCCGGGGTCCGAGTTCCACCTCACTGTGGACGACAACACCTATTCGGGCTCTGAGGGTTCGGACGTGAGCATCACGATCAACCCGGATTTCACGACCACCATCACCTTCACCGGGCTGCAGTCCACCGGCGACACCCCGAGCACGGTATCCGGCCGAATCCACTGGACCTGCCTCGACCCGACCTGACGCCGACGCCCGCCGAAGCCCCAACCCGGTGGACACCCATGCCGGCGCAACCGCTGTGATGACCCCGGGCGGTGCCGCCACACGAACGCGATCACCCGACCGCCCTGACGGAAACCAAAACCATGCCTATCGACTCGATCCGTGCCCGACGACGCCGTAGCCCATTGATCCTGGGACTGTGCCTGCTGCTGGCCGTCTCCGCATGCACCTCACCCGGAAATCCCATGATCGGATCCGCACAGCAGCGTGCCGGGCAGCTGACGGCCAACCAACTGAAATACGGTGCCAGCCCGGGCCAGGACTCCACGCTCACCTACCAAAGCGATGTGGTCCTGGTTGGTGGGGGAGCCGACTCGGTGAAATCGGTCAGCGCGGACGGCATGGTGTGGACCATCAGATCCGCCGCCGCCCACGCCGCGGAACTACAACCCGGAAAAATCATGGTGGCCAGCGGATTGGGTGCCGGCCGCATTCTCGCCGTCCGGAATGTCGGCGCCGACACGCAGGTACTGATTGGACCGGCCGGGCTGACCGACATCGTCCACGACGGCGAGTTTTCCTCGACCACACCGGTTTCGTTGGATCACGTTCAGGCCTACAGCACCCCCACCCGCCCCGGACTGGTCAGCCCCCTCGACCCCACGGCCGCGTCGACCAACACCGCACCGCTAAAGGACGCACCCGCGACAGCGCAGCAGACCCAACCGGGATCCTCCGCACCGCCCGGATCAGTTCCGGCCGGCCCGCCGGGCGCGCCAACCACTGGGCAGATCGCCCCGCCGTCGGGTCTGCGGCGTCACGCGACCGCCGGGTCGTTCTCGGCTGCCATATTTCCCGCCGACCCCCTTCGCGGCCGCACCGGGCAGCTGGTGAGCCCACCGGGCCTGCCGGATCCGCCTGCGCTGCCTGATCTGGGCACCTTGCCGGTGCCCTCACCGACGGCGCCGACTGAAGCCGTCGGTGCGTACACGCTGACCCCGTTCTGCTGCAGCGGTCTGGGAGTGCACCTGAAATACACCAACGGCGGCACCAAGGTGTACGGGACGCTGACGCTGCACCTGGACCGGCCATCGGTAACCTTTGACGTGAAGATCGCCGGCGGGAAACTGGTCAATGCCGCGGTCGAGCTGCACGGTGCCGGCGGTATCGGACTGGACTTCTCCGCGGCCACCGAAGTCGGGGTCAGCGGAAACGTCGAACGCCAACGGGTCCAGGTGCCCGTCGCGTTCACCGTCCCGCTGTTGGGGCTGCCGCTGCCTATCTCGATCCGGGTCGAGCAGACGTTCAGCCTGTCCACGGCATTCAGCGAAAAGGGCACCATCTCCGGGTCCGCCGAGTATTCCTTCGGTGGCACCATCGGTTTCGGCATCCACAACGGTGTGCCGGCGGTGTACAACCCGGCCGGGTTCACTGTGAAGAAGTCGCTGGTGGACTCGCTGCAATCCGTCTCAGCGGGCCCCGCCGCGATGATCCTGGGTTATCAGGCGAAGTTCTCGGTCGGTGTCGGGCTGCTGGGCTTCGCCGCATCGGCCTGGGTGGCGCTGGACGCCGCGTTTGCCGTCGGTACCGGGTCCTCCCTGGCGCTGGTCGCCTGCCGCACCGCGGGCCTCACGCTGAGCCTGGCCTATGGAGTGGGCTACCAGATCCCGGTGCCGGTGGCCGCTTTGGTGAACGTCTTTCTCCGGCTGTTCCAGGCCCGGCCTATCAAAGCCAGCGGCGGACTTGCCGCCGGCCCGATGCAGGTCTTGCACAAACAGGACACCGAACCGGCCGGGAACGCCTGTGCCTAGGGTCCGGGTGTTGCTGTGCGCCCTGCTGCTCGGCGCCGGCCTGGCCGGTTGCGCCGACCCGGTATCGGCGACCGGGCCGGCTACGCCCTGCGCGAAGTCGTCCACTGCCAAGCTGATCGCAGCCCACCATGGATCAACCCATGGGACTGTCTGGCAGCTACGGGATCTCGACCCGCGAGCAGGTAACACGACGCCAGGTGCGCCGCGGACCCCGGTCCGCAGGGCCCCATACCCGATAGCCGGGATGAGCGATGTCATCGACGTGGCCTCCACGGCCACCACATTCTTCGCGGTGAAAGGGGACGGCACGGTGTGGGTGTGGGGTCAAGACGTCTTCGGACTGTTCGGCCGGGGTATCCGACGCGGTTACAGCTACACCCCGGTACAAGTGGCCGGAGTGAGCCAGGCGCGCACCGTCGATGTCGTCGGCTACACCGTCTTCGTCCAGCGGGTCGACGGCAGCATCCTCGGATGGGGCGGCGGCGGGGCAGGCCTACTCCGCGAAGGCCGGCCCGGGTGGAGCCCCGACGGCCAGCCAGGGATTACCAGCATCGAGCACCCCACATCGATCAGCCGGATCGGGGGTGCGGACGACACCGCCCTGGCAGTCACCAACGACGGCCGGGTGTGGGCGTGGGGAGCGAACCTGACCCATATCGTCTCTGCCGAACAGGGAACCACTCTGAGCAGAGTCGCTGGTCTGCAAGGGGTTCGGGCCGTCGCTGGCACAACGGACACCGCGGTCGCCGTCCGGGCTGATGGCGCCGTGTGCGCGTGGGGCGCCAACACCCACGGCGAGTTCGGTCAAACCACCCCCGGACATCCGACCTCAAATCCGGTGCAGATCCCGGGTCTACCCGCGGCCGTGGCCATCGCGGCCGGTGACCGCACGGTCTACGCCCTCGATTCCGCTGGTCGGGTCTGGGCCTGGGGCGACGGCAACAACGGTGCCCTGGGTGACGGCAATACCGCAAATCACCTGCGCACCGCCGCCGCGAAGATCGGTGGGCTACCCCCGATCACATCGATCTCAGCGGCCGGCTTGACCACATTCGCAGTGAGCACCGACGGTCGGCTGTTCGGTTGGGGATCGCGCTTCGGCCTACCCGCCAGCACGATCACAGCCGGCCCGGACGCCGTTCTCGTGCCCACCCAGATAGCCGTCGTCGGCGCTGTGCGCTACGTCAGCGGCTACCTCGCGCTGGCAGCGACATAACCAGTGCACCAACGCACGCACCACCTCCATTCACCACATCAACCGAAAGTGACACCGACCATGAACTCTCCCTCCGCTACCCGTAAGACCGCCGCTGCACTGTGCTGCGCGATCGGAATCGCCGTACTCTCCGCATGTTCGGCCACCGCCGGCCCGGCCACCTCGCCGCCGGCGACCGCGGCCGCGATCTCGAGCACTGCCACGGCCGCAGTCTCCGACCCGGCTGCCGGCTCGCCGGCCGATGGCGCAACGATCGACCCGGCAACAGCAGCCGACCCAAGCCCGCAAACCACCGACGGGTCAGCCCTCGAAGCGTCCCCGCCCGGCTTCGCCACGCCGCCGGGGTCGGAGGCCGCCGCCGCTCCGACCGGAGCTGCCGGCGGCGGGGCGTGTGGGTTGGTCAGCAAGCCGACCATGGCCAAGATCCTGGGAGCTCCGGTCGTCACGGAATCAGCCGGCGGCGCCGCATGTGTCTTTCACACGAACGGCGATTCCCCGCTCAGCGTCGAGATCGCCGAACTGCCCTCGGCGGTGCTGCCCGGACAACTCGGCGACGGCACCTTCGACCAGCTGCCAGGGCTGGGTGACAAGGCCTACTGGAACACCGAGGAGACCCTGCTGGTCGTGGTCAAAGGCAATGAAGAATTGATGATCAACGCCTCGGTCGGTGATGACGCGAACTCCTCGAAACAGGCCGCGACCGCCGTCGCCACCGCCGCCCTGCCGGGACTATGACCACCGCACGGCCGGGACTGCGGCCCTACCGGGGGTGGGTCCGGTTCGCGGTCAGCTGGCCTGTAGGACGAAGAACAGGAAGCTCAAGAAGCTTGTGCTGGTCAGCCCGCGAAATTCGTCGGGGAAAAGATCGTAGGCGGCAGCCGCGGGTGGCGGTTCGCTGATGACATTGATGTGAAAGCCAGCTGCGGTGAAGGCGTCGGTCATTGCGTGCAGCGGCCGGTCCCAGAAGGTCAGCTGGGCGCTCTGCCCACCCATGGTCCATTCTTCGGTCCGGGGACGAGTCTGAAAATAGTTTGTCCTGCCCCCGGCTATGCGGTCCATGAGGTAGATGGCGGATGGATGGTCGACTGAGATGATGAGTCGGCCGCCAGGGGTCAGCACGCGCCGCAGTTCGGTCAGTGTCGGTCCCCAATCTTGCAGGTAGTGCAGCACCAGTGATGCGACGACGTCGTCGAACGTGCCGTCGGGAAACGGCAGCGGCTTGGCTAGATCTGCGACCCGCAGGTCCGCGTCGGCGCCCAGCCGCCGACGGGCCTGATCCAGCATCCGTGCGCTCGCGTCGATGCCGGTCACGTTGGCGCCGCGATCACGCAGCGCGGCGAACAACGGGCCCGAACCGCAGCCGGCGTCAAGGATCCGTCGGCCCGTCACATCACCGGCGAGGTCCAGCGTCGCGGGCCGCTCGTAATACGCGTTGACAAGGCTGGTCTCGTTCTCGGCCGTGTAGCCGTCCGCGATGCTGTCGTAGTCGTACGACTGGGCCGCATCGGTGGGAAGATTGCGACCTTCTGGAACTGATGTCATGCGGCCGAGTTTGGCACGCGACCTCGTAACACGGTGAGCACCCCAGACCGAAGTCCACGAATCAGAAGCTCCTGATTCCGGCCAGCTCCGCTGCCCTTCTATCCAGGTGGCCGTTCCTTCGAGACCGGGAGCTGAACGCCGACCGGTCAGCGATCCTTGTGTGGCCACCGGGCAAACCTAGGACAAACGGCGGGCCTGCTTCAGTACGCCGCGGACCGCATCAACTTGAAGGCGGAGATGTCGAGTCCATGAGCTGGCCCTCGGCGACGATGTGTGATGACGCGGTTGACCCAGCGGAATCAACGAAAGCCAGCGGAAACCAGCAACAACTCGAAGTGGATGGCCGACCCTGTCTTACCTGTTCAGCGCCAGCAACGAGACCCAGCGGAAACTGCTGAGATTGCGGGCCCGAGAACCCAGAGGTCACAGGTTCGAATCCTGTCCCCGCTACCACGAGATGGCCCTTGATCAGGCATAACAGCCAGATCAAGGGCCATTTTCATGTCCGAGGCCGCGCGCGATTTGAGTCCTCTGTCGTGCGGGTCATCATCGTCGCCGCCGCACCAGCACCGCAGCGGCGGTGATGACGGCGGTCGCCGCAGCGAGCAACGGCCCGTGGTGATGCGAGGCCCAGAGTTGCTTCTGGCTGCTGACCGCCTCGTCGTCGAAGATGCCGTGGGCGCCGAAGTCTTTGCCCTCCGGTCCGTCCGCTGGTGCCCACAGATTGATCGGGGCATCCGGGAGAGACTTCTGCTGCGTTTGTTGGTTGTCGAATCCGACTCTTCCGAGATAGCGGTCCAATAGACCGGGTGCGATTGCGTTGGCAGCCAGCGTCAGTGCGGTGGATCCGCCGACCCAGTATTCACGCCGCTTGGGATGGTCGGCCGCCCACAGAACCGCGCGGGCGGCAATTTCCGGCTGGTAGATGGGCGGCACGGGTTGGGCTTGTCGCGGCAACCGGGACAGCACCCACGAAAACTGAGGGGTGTTCACCGCCGGCATTTGCACCATGGTCACGTGAACGTCGCTCTTCTCGTGCAGCAGCTCGCATCGCAACGCCTCGTTGAATCCCTGGATGGCGTGTTTTGCGCCGCAATACGCGGTCTGCAGCGGGATTCCGCGGTACGCCAGGGCCGACCCGACCTGCACGATGGCGCCGCGGTTCCTGGCCTTCATCTTTGGCAGTACGGCCATGGTGGCATAGACGTAGCCGAGGTAGCTCACTTCGGTCACCCGACGGTATTCCGCCGGAGTGATCTTGTGGAATGGTGAGAACACCGACGTGAATGCCACATTCACCCACACATCGATCGCGCCGAGCTCGGCTTCGATCCGTTCGACGGCCGCGGTCACTGCCTCGGGGTCCGCGACGTCGATGGGCACGATCAGTGGCGTTCCGCCGCCTGCTCTCACCTCCTCGGCCGCAGCGGCCAAACCCCTCTCGCCACGCGCGAGCAGCGCCACCTTCGCTCCACGGGCGCCGAACGCCCGGGCGGTGGCGCGGCCGATGCCGCCACTCGCACCGGTGACCACCACGACCTGCCGGGTCACTTCCGTCGGTGTCGTCAATTTCCGCACTCCGATTCCACTGTATTGGTCCACATTTGTCCGCGACGAATGACACGTCCCCAACCGACCGGTGTCACCACGGTCACCGGGCGTCGTCGAGACCGCTGATCCAACCCACCGACCACAGGTCCTTTTCGGCCGGCTCACCGCCCGCGGCGGCGAACTGATTGAGCAGGTCTGCCAGCTGCTGCCTCCCGTCGGTCGGCATCTTGTCCAGGATCTGCCGGATGAGGACGCGACGACGCTCCATCACGCCGTCCACCAGTCGGTACCCCTTCTTCGTCAAGGTCAAGAGCAGATGTCGGCGATCCGCGGGATTGTCGCGTCGGTCCATCAGCCTCGCCTCGACCAATCTGTCGCAGGTGCGAGTGGCGTTCGACGGGTGCACGCCCATGACGGCGGCCAGTCCGGCGGAATGCATGGGGCCACGGCTCGCGATGATCACCAGGGCTCGGAATTGGGTCACTCCCATCGCCGCCTCGACCGCCGCGATGGATTGCGCCGCCACCCCGACCAGAACCCGGGAGGCCGCCAGTACCGCGTCGGTCACCTCTTCGACATCGGTGTCGCCCGCACCCTCGTCCAGCCGGCTCACGACTCGCCCCGCTGCATACGACGAGTGTGGAACAACCGTTGCGTAGGCGCAAGGGTTAAGAGTAGACGCTCAAGGGAACAGAACTTGTCGCCGCTGGACGATGGATCACCGGAGGGAAAAGGAGACCGGGTCATGGGCGAGAAGGTTGCTGATGTTTTGCTCGCGCGGTTGCGCGAATGGGGAGTCAAGCAGGTCTTCGGCTATCCGGGTGATGGAATCAACGGTTTGCTGGCGGCGTGGGGCAGAGCGGGCAACGATCCGGAGTTCGTGCAAACGCGACACGAGGAGATGGCTGCATTCTCGGCTGTCGGATTCGCAAAGTTCTCCGGTCGGGTCGGCGTCTGTGTGGCCACCAGCGGCCCGGGTGCGATCCATCTATTGAACGGCTTGTACGACGCGAAACTCGACCACGTCCCAGTGGTGGCGATCGTCGGCCAGACCGAGCGGTCCGCGATGGGCGGCTCGTACCAGCAGGAGGTGGACCTGCTGACGCTCTTCAAGGACGTGTGCTCCGACTACGTGCAGATGTGCATGGTCCCCGAGCAACTGCCCAATCTGCTCGATCGTGCCATCCGGGTGGCGCTGACCGAGCGGGCACCCACCTGCATCATTTTTCCCTCGGATGTCTTCGACCTGGCGTACGAGCCGCCCGGCCACGTCTTCAAGCAGGTCCCGTCCAGCCTGGGCCTCCCTCAGGCCACCGCGATGCCGGATCCCGACGCCGTCCGGCACGCTGCGGACTTGCTGAATGCCGGGAAGAAAGTGGCTCTGTTGGTGGGTCAGGGCGCCCGGGATTGCGAAGCGGAATTGACCGAGGTCGCCGATCTCCTTGGCGCCGGCGCAGCGAAGGCCCTGCTGGGCAAGGACGTGCTGCCCGACACGTTGCCGTGGGTGACCGGCTCGATCGGGCTGCTGGGGACCAGGGCCAGCTACAACATGATGATGGGTTGCGACACACTGCTCACGGTTGGCTCGAACTTCCCGTACACGCAGTTCCTGCCGAAATTGGACCAGGCCAGAGCGGTGCAGGTCGACCGGTCCGGCAAGTGGATCGGAATGCGTTACCCCTATGAAATCAATCTCGTCGGGGATGCGAAAGCAACACTGCAGGCCTTGATCCCGTTGCTGAACCGGACTACCGACCGCACTTGGCGGGAGAAGATCGAGTCCGACGTCGCCGATTGGTGGGAAACGATGGAGCGCCGCGCTCTGACGGGCGCGGATCCGATCAATCCGATGCGGATCTTCTCGGAACTGTCCGCTCGGCTACCGGCGAACGCAATGGTGGCCGCCGACTCGGGCAGCGCCGCCAATTGGTACGCCCGCCACCTGAAATTCCACGGCGACATCCGCGGTTCGCTGTCCGGGACGTTGGCCACAATGGGACCTGGCGTGCCATACGTCATCGGGGCGAAATGGGCGCACCCTGATCGGCCCGCGATCGCGCTGGTCGGTGACGGCGCCATGCAGATGAATGGCATGGCCGAACTGATCACCGTCGCGCACTACTGGTCTCGCTGGGCCGATCCCCGTCTCATCGTCGCCGTTCTGCACAACAACGATCTGAACCAGGTCACTTGGGAGATGCGGGCCATGGAGGGAGCACCGAAGTTCGCCGAGTCGCAGACGCTGCCGGAAGTCGACTACGCCGGCTTCGCCCGCAGTCTGGGGCTGAGTGGGGTCTATATCGACGACCCGGAAGCGCTTGGTCCGGCCTGGGAGACCGCGTTGAACGCGGCCCGGCCGACGGTGTTGGACATTCGCTGCGATCCGGATGTGCCGCCGATTCCGCCGCACGCCACTTTCGCCCAGGCGAAATCTGTGGCGGGTGCGATCCTGCACGGCGACGAGGACGCCTGGGGATTCGTGAAGCAGGGTGTCAAGCAGAAGGCTCAGGAATTCCTGCCCGGCACGAAGAAGGACTGAGCGCGGTGTTCCAGCAGAGGAGCGGCAGACCAGCAGCGAGGCTCTTGCGGCGGGCCGTACACGATGTCCGAACCGGCCGGTTCGAACGCACACTCTCGGCGTTGACGGCTGTCGGTGCGGCGGCCACCACGGCCGAGGTGTTCCTGTCCCACGACGGGGCGAGCTTCGGGAACAAGATGATGTGGTGGCCGGTGGTCGTCGTGCCCACCGCCATCCCGGCCGGGATCGCCGCGGTGTTCTCGGCGCGGGCGGCTCGCACCGTGCTGCCGTTGGCCTCTGCCGCCATCGTGGTCAACGGCCTGCAGGGAACGTATCTGCACTGGCGCGGAATCGGTCAGCGGCCCGGCGGTTGGACGCGTTACAACATGGAAGCCGGACCGCCGATGTTCGCCCCGATGCTGGCGTCCCTGGTCGGCGGCATGGGGATCCTCGCAGCCCTATTGCGCCGCGAAGGAACTGACCGGCCGTGACGTACCGCTACCCCGGAGCGCACGCCATCACGCCGCAGAACAAGGGCCGGTTTCCCGGATTCGACGTGCTGGACCAGGTCGACGTCTGGGACGACGTCACCGCCGGGGTCGTGCTGGACCGGCTGGCGCCGCCCAACGATCTGGCGTTCTTCACCGCCCGGGAGCGTGCCGTGGCCGAGCCGTTGTTGGACCTGTTGTTGGCCCAGGATGCCGAGCCGCGGGTTCCCGTACTTGCGCTGATCGATACCCGGTTGGCCATCGGCGAGACGGACGGCTGGCACTACGACGACCTGCCCGAGGACGGCCAGGCCTGGCGGGACACTCTGGCGTTTCTGGACCGGGATTCAGAAGCCCGGCACCAGAAGCCTTTCTGTCACCTGGATTCCGGGCGGCAAGCCGCCTTGATCCAAGCTGTCCAAGACCTTTCGACGGGATCGAATCGCTGGCACGGGTTTCCGGCGTCAAAGGTGTGGAGTTTGTGGACACGTTATGCGTGCACTGCGTTCTATTCACACCCGTGGGCCTGGAACGAGATCGGCTTCGGTGGCCCCGCCTATCCCCGCGGGTATCTGAACGCCGGCACCAACGCGCGGGAACGGTGGGAGGTCGCCGATCACCATGACGTCGACCCGATCCCGTTCGTCGACCGAATCGAGCGGGGTCGCCGGAATCACGGGCGACTCACCGGTGCCAGCGATGGGTGAATACCAGAAACTCCGGTCCCGCAACGACTCCGCGTGGCTCGTCCCGAACGACGGCGCCCGGACGAACCACCGGCTGCGGAGCGACATGCGGCGGTATGCCGACACCGATGAGGTGGACCTTGTCGTGGTCGGCGCCGGTGCGGGCGGCAGTGTCCTCACGCAGCGTTTGGCCCGGGCCGGCTGGTCGGTGGTCTGCCTGGATGCCGGACCGTTCTGGGATCCGGATCGCGATTGGGTCAGCGACGAACGCGGTTCGCACACCCTGTACTGGACCGAACCGCGGCAGATCGGCGGGGAAACGCCCGTGCCCCTGGGGTCCAACAACTCCGGCCGGGGCGTCGGCGGTTCGATGGTCCACTACGCCGGTTACACCCCGCGGTTCCACCCGTCTGACTTCTCCACGTTCACTCAGGACGGGGTGGGTGCGGACTGGCCCATCAGCTACCAGGATCTCAAGGGGTACTACGAGTTGATCGAGGCGGAACTCCCCGTCGCCGGCCAGCACTGGCCGTGGGGAGACCCGCACAGCTATCCCCACCATGCCCACCGGGTGAGCGGCAACGGTGACGTCTTTCTTCGCGGGGCGGCCGCGGCCGGCATCGCAGCGAGGGTCGGGCCGGTGGCGATCACCAACGGCCGCTTCGGGAACCGGCCGCACTGCATCTACCGCGGGTTCTGCCTGCAGGGCTGCAAGGTCAATGCCAAGGCAAGCCCGTTGATCACCCATATCCCCGACGCCCTGGCGCACGGGGCTGAAATACGGCCGGACAGTCAGGTCAGCTCGGTGACGATCGATGAGAACACCGGCGCTGCAAACGGTGTCACGTACCTGCGCGGCGGAGTGGAGCACCACCAGCGGGCGCGGGCCGTCGCGGTCGCCGGCTACAGCATCGAAACACCCCGATTGCTGCTGCTCTCGACCTCCAAGCGGTTCCCCGATGGGCTGGGCAACGACCACGATCAGGTGGGCCGTTACCTGATGGTGCAGGGCGCCCCGCAAACCGCCGGCCGGTTTGCCGACGAAATTCGTATGTACAAGGCGCCACCGCCCGAGGTGTCCAGCGAGCAGTTCTACGAGACGGACCCGACGAAGCCCTACCAGCGGGGCTGGTCCATCCAGACGGTCAGCCCCCTTCCCATCACCTGGGCGGAACACGTGACGGCGCAGGGACACTGGGGAGAGCCGCTGCGGGAGTACATGCGCGACTACGTGCACTGGGCCACCCTCGGAGCGTTGTGCGAGTTCCTGCCGCAAGCGCGCAACCGGGTCACTTTGGCCGACGAGGTGGATCGGCACGGACTGCCGGTCGCGCACTTCGCTTACAGCCAGGGGGACAACGATAAGCAACTGATGAAGGCCGCCCGAGCATCGATGGAGCGGATCCTGCACGCCGCTGGCGCGGAGGAAATCATCACCATCGATCGCTACGCGCACCTCGTCGGTGGTGCCCGGATGGCCCGCACGCCGGAGCAGGGCGTCATCGACTCCGACCACCGGATATTCGGTACGCCCAATGTGTTCATCGTCGACGGCAGCACGATGCCGACCCAGGGCTCGGCCAATCCGGCATTGACCATCATGGCGCTGGCCGCGCGGGCCGCCGACCGGCTGGTCGAGCTGGGCCGGACCCGCCAACCCGGCGTGCGACGCCCGTCATGACTGGCTCCGGGGCGCCCCGAATCGAAGACGTCAGCACCGGCGTCTACACCTTTCCGACACCGGAGCCAGAAGGCGATGGCACGCTCACCTGGACCGCCACCGTTGCCGTGACCGCCCAGATCCGGGCGGGGCGGCACACCGGGCTGGGCTGGACCTACAGCAGCCCGGCCGCGGCCACCGTCATCCACGACAAGTTGATCGAAGCAATCGTCGGCAGAGATCCGTTCGACATCGCCGGAGCATGGTCGGCCATGCACAGGGCCTGTCGGAACCTGGGCACCCGCGGCCTCGTCATGCAGGCCATCAGCGCCCTCGACGTCGCCCTCTGGGACCTCAAAGCCCGGCTGTGCGGCGCCTCGCTGAGCACTCTGCTCGGACAGCTGCGTCCCGCTGTCCCGGTCTACGGATCCGGTGGTTTCACCACCCTGAGCACCGAGCAATTGCAGGATCAGATCAGGGAGTGGACCGGCGCCGGTTGCCGCGCAATGAAAATCAAGATCGGTCAGTCGTGGGGCGCCGACCCGGCCCGCGACCTCGCCAGGGTAGAGCTGCTCAGATCCAACGCACCGGATGTGGAGCTGATGGTCGATGCCAACGGCGGGTATACCCGAGGGCAGGCCCGCCGCGTCGGACGAAAACTGGACGACCTGGGAGTCACCTGGTTCGAAGAGCCAGTCAGCAGTGACGACCTGGCCGGTCTCGCCGTCCTTCGTGACGCGCTCAGCTGTGATGTGGCGGCCGGCGAGTACGTCAGTGAAGTCGATGAAGCCAGCCGACTGTGCGGGGCGGTGGACTGCCTGCAGCTGGACGTGACGAGATGCGGCGGCTACACAGGTTGGCTCCGCTGTGCGGCCGCAGCGCAGGCCCACCAGCTGGATGTCTCCGGGCACTGCGCCCCGTCCTTGCACGCCGTCGTGGCCGCGGCCGTACCCAACCTGCGGCACGTCGAATGGTTCGTCGACCACGCCCGACTCGAACCGCTGCTGGTCGAGGGTGCCCCATCGGTCCACGCCGGTGCACTGCATCCCGATGCCCGTGCCCACGGGCACGGCATGACGTTGTCCGGACGGGCCGAGCAGTACCGGACCGGTTGACCACCAACGCCATCCGTCACCTCGTTGAATGGAGATTCCAGCCATGACATTCCAGTCGAACCTCGCAGTGCGGATGGCGGTCGCGGCGCCCCCCAAGCCGTCGGAGCAGCCGTGGACCGCACATGACACCCAGGTGCTGATCGTGGCGGTGCTGGGGATCGCGATCGTGGTGCTACTGATCGTGTGGCTCAAGTTGCACGCCTTCCTGGCGCTGACCATCGGGGCGCTATTCGTCGGGATCGCCTCGGGCATCCCGTTGGACAAGGTCACCGCGTCCTACGAAGCGGGGGTCGGGAGTGTGCTCGGCTACGTGGGTGTGCTGATCGCGCTAGGGGCGATGCTCGGGAAGCTACTGGCTGATTCCGGCGGCGCCGATGAGGTGGTGGGGACACTTCTCCGCGGTCGCCGGGCCACCCTGCCCTGGAAGATGGCCTTGATCGCGGCAATCATCGGCATTCCGATGTTCTTCGAGATCGGTTTGGTGCTCCTCATCCCGGTTGTCTTGCTGGCCGTCTATCGGACCAAGTCGCCCGCAATGTTGCTCGGTATCCCGGCACTGGCCGGCTTGTCGGTGCTGCACGGATTCATCCCACCTCACCCCGGGCCGCTGGCCGCGATCGGGATACTGCACGCCAACGTCGGTATTACGTTGGCATTCGGGCTGGTCGTGGCGGTGCCCGCCGTGATCGTCGCTGGTCCCCTGTTCGGACGGGTCGCAGCTCGCATGGTGCCGATCGGCGCCGCCGGCGCAGGCTTCGCCATCACCGGCCGGCCCGCGGACGCCGATGCCGATCCGTCGTTCAACACGACCTCCGCGGACGCCAACGCCGATACCTGGCTGAGCACCACCTCGGACGGTGGTTCCGAGCATCAGCGGGCTCCAGGAGCACTCGTAACGCAGGATCCGACATCGGACGTTGATTCCCAGCAGCAGCGCTCTGGAGGGGCTCTGGAGACTCAGGATCCGGAGGCGACTGGCCGCCCGAGTTTCACCTGGACGTTGATAACGCTGCTCACCCCACTGGTGCTGATGTTGATCAAGGCGGCCGCCGACCTGGTGTTGCCCAAAGGGAATGCGCTTCGTTCGTTCCTGGACTTCGTCGGCGACCCCGTCGTGGCCCTGCTGGTCGGCGTCCTGCTCGCCATGGTCACCTTCGGGACCAAGGTGGGATTCTCCGCAACGGTGCTGGGCAAAAAGATCAGCGATAGCCTGCTGCCCATCGTCGGAGTCGTTTTCATCGTCGGCGCCGGCGGCGGGTTCAAACAGGCACTCGTCGACGGGGGCGCCAGCACCGCGATTGCGAAACTGGCGACCGACGCAGGGCTCTCGGCGCTGCTGCTGGGCTGGCTGGTGGCCGTACTCATCCGGCTCGCCACCGGATCGGCCACCGTTGCCACCGTCACGGCAGCCGGGATCATCGCGCCCTTGGCCGTCGGCCTGTCGCAGCCCAACCTGGCGTTGGTGGTGCTCGCCATCGGCGCCGGTTCGCTGTTCTTCTCGCATGTCAACGACGCAGGTTTCTGGCTGGTCAAGGAGTATTTCGGGCTGAGCGTCGGTCAAACGATCAAGACCTGGTCGGTCATGGAAACCATCATCTCGGTGATCGGTCTGGGTATGACCGCGCTTCTGTCCACGATCGTCTGAGGGCACCGGGGCACACAATTGGGCACGGTCAGTTGCCCGGCGCATAGAGGTTGTCCAAAGCACCGGTCAACCTCTATGCGCCGGGACGACAACGAAGGCATCGCAGGCCCACCGCCGCATACGTCGAGCACGACGCCCGCAGCAGGCAGTTCCGTGTCGGTGGCTTCCGGCCCGTTGCGCCACCGGTCGGCTGGGCAGCGGTGCTTGCCCACTCGGGTCTGCTGGTGTCTGTATCCCGGTATATCTGGCGTCGGTGAACCCGATGCAGTCAGTCGTCGACGGTGGGGTGTGCTTTTCGGAGGCTGAGGGGGAGGGCGACCCAAAGAGTGAGGAGGGTGAGGGCGGTGATGGTGGCGGCGGTGATGCCGGCGGTTGGTCCGCGTACGACGTCGAACATGAGCAGGACGACGCCGGTGACGGCGCAGCCGAGCAGGAAGGTGCCGATCATGGCGAGGTAGTGCGCAGCGGTGACCATGGTGGCTCGCGCGTGTTGGCGGAACAGGCCTCGGTGTATGGCGACGGGCGCGATGAGTACGGCGGTGGCGGCAACGGCGGCGGCGACGGTGGTCAGGTAGATGTTTTGTTGGCTGGCGGTGAGGGTGGCGAATCGGGTTTGGAAGGGCAGCGTCAGTAGAAACCCGGTGAGGAGTTGCACTCCGGTTTGTACGACGCGGAGTTCCTGCAGCAGGTCGCCCCAGTTGCGATCTAGCCGTTCAACGGGGCTTTCGTCGCGGGCGTTTTCGTCCCATGATTGGTCTTGCAGCGGGCGATCCGGTTGTCCGGGGCTGTTAGTGGCGTTCATCCGAAAATCGCCGCCGCGGATGTGGCCTGTTGGCTCGGTGGTGGACCATCGGGGGGCGTAGCGCCCGACGCCGCGATCGCCCAGATCTGGTGGCCCATGGTGTTCCTCTTGCTGGTCGGTTGCCGTGCCGGCGGTTGGATGTCGGAATGTTCAACGGTGGCGTTCCAGGGCCGGCGAAGTGTCCTCAGGGCCTATTGCGGGTCCTGGCTCGGCGGCCGGCGGTGCTTGCGTGGGGTTGTCGGTTTTCCCGGTGATCAGGAAGACGACGTGTTGTGCGACGGCGACGGCGTGGTCGGCGAACATTTCCTGGTTCATGTCATCCATCAGATCGTCTTCGGTTTCCATTCTGGCGGCCAGCTCAAGGTCACTGTCCCGCCAGACATGGGCGACTTGATGGGCCAGGGTGGCGTTACTCAACGCCTTGCCGGCGCGCTCGCACATCCGGGCGCTGTGGTCGGTCAGGCCGGCCAATCGGATGTGATACGCCTGCCGCATCTGTCCAAGGTAGTTGGGGCGTCGCCAAACGGCTACGCCGCTGTATAGCCGCCCCACTCGGCGAAGATGTGAGAACTGAGATCGTGCTGCCGGTACGGCTGTTCAGGAGTTGCTGGGCAGGCGGGGTTGGTAGCCGGTTGGGGTTGCCGGCCTGTCGGAGCGATCGATACAACTGCAGGCCGCGGCCTTTTCGACTTTCGCCGGTTGAACCGGAAGGTGTACCCGTCCAGGTAGTAGGCAGGTGTTAACCCAGGCGCCATCTCCACGCCGAGGGACCCTGGCCAGATAGGACATGAACACGCTGACCTGGCCGCCCTGTACGAGCGGCACCTCTCCTGCTGTAACCAGTACCGCTTCGGCCGGGCTGCCTTTCTCGGAGCCGAGTTTCCGTCGCTGTCCGTTCCGGGCAGGGTTACCTGATCCAGTGCTGGGGAACAGTTCTGCTCAGATTGGAGTGTGGTTGCCGTCCAGGTCTTGTCGCCTGAACGGTAGGGCCGCCGCTGTGCAGCGGTCGGTGTTGACCGGATCGGAGAATGGTGATGTCGCTGCGGCCCGCGCACATAGTGGTGGTGGTGCCGGCTCGGGACCAGGAGGAGCACTTGCCCCGGTGCCTGGCGGGTTTGGACGCGGTCAGGCATCGGTTGGGTAGGTGCCGGGTTGATCCCCCGTGGTGCGGACCGTGGTGGTGCTGGATCGGTGTACCGACGGCACTGAGCGGATCGCCGCAAGCTGGCCTGGTGTCGAGGTGCTGACCTGTGATGCCCGCCGTGTCGGCGCCGCGCGGGCCGCCGGTATCACCGCCATGCTGCAGGGCACCGACCCGGCCGCGGTCGGTCGTCCTGGAACCAGGCCCGGTCCATGATCAGGCAACTCTGGCGGAGCGTGCCCCTGGCAGTGGTGTGTCTCGCCGCCGGCCTGGGCCTGGCCGTCAGGCGGGCCAACCGGGACATCTCGGCGGTGCTGGGATCACCACCCGCCCACTACCACCTGCAGCCGGCCCTGGGTCGATGGCGGCCCGGCCGGCCGGGGTCTGGCTGAAGGACTGTGACCAGATTGGTGTCGTACGCCTGGTGGATACGAGGGGAGTGGCCATGCCGGATTCGGTGGCGGGTGGTGGGGTAGTCGAGTTGTGGCTGGTGCGGCACGGCGAGAGCGCCGGCAACGTGGCTGCCTCTGCGGCCTCTGCGGCCGGGTCGGAGGTCATCGATATCGAGCTGCGGGATGCAGATGTACCGCTGACCGAGGTTGGCCGGGAACAGGCGTCTGCGGCGGGCCGCTGGTTCACCGGCACGGCGGAAGCTGGCCGGCCGGAAGCGGTCTGGTCCTCGCCGTATGTGCGGGCCCACCAGACGGCGCAGATCATCACCGCCGAGTCGGACCTGCCCGCCGCGGTGGTGGATGAACGGCTCCGGGACCGAGAGCTCGGGGTGCTGGACCTGCTGACCTCACACGGTGTGGAGGCGAGATTCCCCGAAGAAGCGCAGCGGCGGCGATGGCTGGGCAAGCTGTACTACCGGCCGCCCGGCGGCGAGTCGTGGGCGGATGTGGCGTTGCGGTTACGGTCGTTTCTCGCCGAGCTCGACCGGATCGCCGCCGGCCAACGGGTGTTGCTGGTCGTTCACGACGCGGTGATCCTGCTGCTGCGCTACGTGTGCGAGGCCATGACCGAACAGGAACTGCTGGAACTGGCCCGCACCACCACCGTCAGAAATGCTTCCATCACCCACTTGACCCGCCCCACCGGGCACGGAACGTGGACCGCCGCGGACTTCAACATCGACCAGCACCTGCGCGAACACGGCGCCCCGGTGACCGAACATTCAGGAGAAGCAGATGCCCTCCCACACTGACCCCGGCACACCATCCACCAGCCGCGGCCCGTCCGGGCCGCCCGTGCTCGTCACCCCGGCGATGCTGCGGCAATGGCCGCTACCGGCCGCGGGCGACTCCAAATACGGGCGGGGGCAGGTGCTGGTCGTCGGTGGTGCCCGAGGAACCCCTGGGGCGGTGCTGCTGGCCGGTCTGGCCGCCCTCCGGGTCGGGGCCGGCCGGCTGAGCCTGGCCGTCGCCGAATCGGTCGCCGCGGCCATGGCCATTGCTGTGCCCGAAGCTGGGGTCGTCGGCCTGCCGGAGAATGCCACCGGTTCGGTGACGGGGAAAATTCCGGATGGACTGGAACGGGCGCTCACCCGCGCCGATGTGGTGCTGATCGGCTCCGGGCTGGACGACGCCGAACACAGCACCGAGCTACTCCACCACATCATCCCGCTGTTGCCACCCGAGATTCCTTTAGTGCTGGACGCTTTCGCTCTCGGTGTGCTTCCGGACGTCCCCGAAATCAGCAGTTGCCGGGGACGCCTGGTTTTGACCCCGAACCAGGACGAAGCCAACCGGCTGCTGAGCTCCGGAGCTGGAGACACCGCCTCGGACGAGGACACCGACGAGGTCCGCAGGGCGGCGCGCATCGCAGACCGATACGGCGCCGTCGTCAGCTGCCGAGGACACGTCAGCGAAGACGGCCAGGGAAGCTGGAGCATCTCCAGCGGGCACAGCGGACTGGGCACCTCCGGCAGCGGGGATGTGCTGGCCGGCGCCATCACCGGGCTGCTCGCCCGCGGGGCGACGCTCTCGCAGGCGACCTGCTGGGGCACCCATCTCCACGCCGCCTCGGGAGACAGACTCGCCGCCAGGGTCGGTGCGTTGGGTTTCCTGGCCCGCGAGTTGCTCGACGAGTTGCCGCTGGTGGTGACCGAGCTGAGCGCCTGACCACCTGAACTTCTCCGTCAAGAGCTTTGCCACGGCAGACATCTGGTCAACCTCTCGACATGCCGTCGACAAGACTCGGGTGTTCAGCTGCCGCGTGTCGCGGTCACCTCTGAGCGGTTCCGCCACCAGGCGCACACTGACCGGTCGTCACAAGCACGGAAGGGATGTGGTCACCACCGTCCCCACCAACAGGTTTCAACCGAAGAGGCCAATTACGGGCGGTCCCGGTCCGCAATCCACCTCACGTCGCATCCACCCTTGCACCAGTATCACACCAGTGACGTAAATAATCTTTCCTCATAACTACACATGATTGGGCATGTCGGAGCAGGCAACGTTCGAGCCGAGGAGGGACTTCATATACGACGCAAGTGGTCCGGTCGCCGAAGGTCACGATCGAATCCTTGAGCTCGATGCGCAGAAGCGTCGTCGTGGGCGGAAGCGTCGTCGTGGACGGCCCGGTCGGCGGCACTGTCCTCGTCGCCGTCTACCCCGGCCCCGTGATTCGACCCGGAGTCCGCATCCTCGATCGCGGCGGCCGCCCGCTGGTTTCCGAAGGTGAGTCACGGCAACGGGGGAATGGGGGTTGGTGGATGGTCGGTCAGGTCGAACTGTTGGACGAGCAGCAGTACGAACTGGACGAAGCGGTGTGCTGAGCCTGTACGCACCGAGGCTGCCGCGTTCAGCGACGACGATTGCGTCGCACTGATTGCCCAGATCGTCACCGTGATCACGGTCGCGATCACCGGGGCGCTCCGCAGCTTCGGCGACGAAACCCTGGCCGGACAGCTGCAGAACGCGTTGGGCAGCCGATCGATGATCGATCAGGCCATGGGGTTGTGATGGCCACCCAGCATTGCACCGCCTAGCAGGCGTTCACCATCCTGCGGGGCGTCTCGCAAACCCGGAAACATCCGGCTCAACCAGATCGCCCAGGACCTCATCGACCGCACCACCGCAGCGGCCGCCGACTGACCCCGTGACATCCGTTTGCCCGGCAACAGAACCGGCTCACTGGTTGCTGTTCAGCCGGAGCTCCTCGATCGGCACCGATCGGTTCACGACCTGGCCGGCCAACTCGTCCAGCGTCTGCCCGGCGGCGTAGGCGTGAGCCCGCAGCGCCGCCAGCGCATCTGGCAGGCTCAGCCCGACGGCCACCGACACCATGCCCATCGCCACCGACACCATGCCGCGCTGCACCGCCGGCGAAGCGTGTAGCCAGTTCGGTTCCGACAGGCCGGTCAACGCCGGCACCCAGGGCTGCCGGCCCAACAAATCGGCCACCAGAGCGCCGACCGCGCTGGCGTCGTCTATCGGCAGACGGGCCGGTCCGTCCGGCTCGGTGAAATACAGGTCCAACGCCCCGACCCCGGTCAACGCCTTGGGCAACGGCACCGACACCACCGCCCGATACGGCGTCGCCTCGACCAACTCCTCGTGAAAATCGGGCCACCGGGCAGCCAGGTCCGACTCGGTGTACGCCGCCGGCACCCCACTGGCGTGCACCGACAAGCAGGGCCCCTCACCGGTGGTGAACTGCAACCGTTCCGCCGCCGCGGCCGGCGCAGCGCTGGCACCCACCGGCACCCGGAAATCGTTGCTGAACACACTGATTCCTGCCCCCGCCACGGGCAACACCGCCACACACGCCGCCGCCAGTCGCGAGGGCAGCATCTCCGGGCCGCCCGGAACAGGCATGGACCGCACCGCGGCCGCAAATACTTCGGACGTGATCACCCACCGCTAATTCCCAGCACGGGTAGCAGTCACGCCCCGACCCCTTGCAGGCAGGACCAGTTTGGCTGGCCGCTTCGCGGGCACTGCCCACGTGAGGAGCAAGTCGATGAAGGAGACACCATGTCAGACAACGACAAAGAACAGCCCACACCGGCGGTCACCCCGGGCGCCGAACCCACCCAGCAGCCATCCGATCCACTACAGGGCGACCCTGCCGCAGTCGATCCGGCGACGGCCGCCGGACTCAAAACTGACCAGGACCCGACGAGCGACACCCCCGACCACTGAATCGCCCCATCGATCGAACTGCTGGGGCAGAAAGCTTTCCGCGGTGACATCGGCGGTGATCCGGTCGGTGCCGGCCGCGGGCCTGGTCGTGGTGAGCCACGGCATCGGGGTCGATGGTGCGCAGGCGCTGTTCCAGTTTGTCCGCGGGGCAGGCCGCGGATGGGTCGGTATCGGCCCAGCCGGCGGCCGCGCCCCAGGCCCGGCCCAGGTCGGTAATGGAGGCGTCCTGCAACCAGCGGGGTTCGCCGGTTGTGGCGCACCGTGCTCGTCGGGTCCTGCCCCGATTGGAACCGGCGGGCTCGAACAAGTCGGCCGGCCAGGGACGAGACCGGCTGTTGGTGAACGAGTCTCGCCCCGCGCCGACGCTTACTATCTGACGGCTGCTAGGTGCCCGCCTGCCACAGCGCGGCAAGTGGGCTGCTCTCAAGCTGGGCGAGCAGGTCGGCGGCACCCTCGTACACGGCAGCGGCTCCCGCGTCGTGGAGTTCAGCTGCACCGATCCCGCCGCTGCACAGGCCGACAAACCTCACCCCGGCCCGTGCTGCGGCCTGCCCGTCCCAGACGGTGTCACCGACCATGACCGCGTCGGCCGCGACCACGCCCACCCTGTCCAATGCCGTCTGCAGGATGTCGGGGTCCGGCTTGGCCGATTCCGCATCCTCCGCCGAGGTCACCGCAGCCAGGTACGGTTCCGCGTCCAAGGCCGCCCGCAGCAGCTTGAGTTCGTTCTCGGGCGCGGACGTGGCCAGCACGACGTTGATGCCGTGGCTGGCAACAGCGGCCAGCAGTTCTCGGGCCTGGCGAAAGGGCCGCAGCCGGTCGGCGAGTGCCTGATAGGCGGCGGTATGAAGCTTCTTGGCTTGGTCGCCGAGTTCCTCGGCTCTGTCCCCGAGCAGTGTGTCCAGCAGCCGGGCCGAGTCCAACGCGATGGCGCGGTGGATCCGGGCGTCATCGACGGGTTGTCCCACTTCGTCGAATGCCTGCGACCATGCCTGGACCTGCAGGTAATTGGAGTCGATCAGCGTGCCATCGATGTCGAACAGCGCCGCCCTGGCCCGGTCGCGGCCGGTCACAATCCCACCCCACTGCCGTGGAGGATGTCGATGTCGGTGGACAACAGCGTCCGGCGCTCAGAAGCCGGTGGGCGTGTCGTTTCGATGGGTTCACTCACCGGCAGGGGTTCTTTTATGGGCGGACCGCCAGTCACCGGTCGGATGCCCTGCACCGGGATCTTTTGGTCACGAGAATGAGTGGTGGGCTCCAGGCTCATCATGTGCTCCTTTCACAAGTGCCGTTCGGGAACGGCGAAGAGCGGCGCGTCGCTGCGGTACCCCACAACGGTCGAAATGAACCAGGCACCTCGGCCGAAGGCCCAGCGCCGCCGCGGTGGACCTGGAACATGGCCGATTGCGTGGCCGCGTTTTCTTCGGCCTGGGGGGCGCCGGTCGGGTGGGCAGTGTGCGCCGAGGTACACCTCCCGTGGACGCCATGACCACCCGACGATGTCTGGAATTGGTGGGCTGCAGCGACAAGGCAAGACCTGCCGGTCGATCGACCTGACAAGCGGCTCATCGAGCCGGCCTGGAATATCAGCCCACCCGCGGTAGTTCTAGCTGTCGACGGTCACTTGGACATGCCCCGGGTACCACCCCTTTTTCGTCGCCACGAGCGACCACGTGCCGAGAGGCGCACTGGCAAGGGCCGTCACCGCGAACCGCCCGATCAACCCATCGGGCGGTTTTCCGCATTCAGTGGCCGTTCAAAGGCGGTGAGCGGACAACACACAAAATTCGTTACCCTCCGGGTCGGCCAGCACCACCCACGACACATCCGGACCTTGACCAACAGTTGCCCTGGTCGCACCCAGCCGGAGAAACCGGTCCACCTCTCCCGTCTGGTCATCGGGGCGAAAGTCCAGATGCAGCCGGTTCTTCGACGCCTTCGGCTCGTCGACGGGCACGAACAACATGCCGGGCAGCCGGTGATCCGCCGGCCGGATCTCGTATTCGTCGTCCGACTCGCCGACCAAGATCCAGCCCAGCGCGTCCTGCCACCACAACCCCAACGCTGCGGGATCCTGGGCGTCGATGACGATCTGTTCCCATTCCAGGCTCATCGAAGGACCGAACCCACCACGACCGGGCCGAGCGTTCCGGCCACCAGGAGCGTCGGCGACCGTTGCCCGGTCATGGCCGTCGCCAATCGTCGGACTCGATATGTGAACCGGCCTGCGGCCCCATCTGCGTCATGCCGCCGTCCACCAGCCAGCTCGCACCGGTCACGTAGGAAGCCGCCGCAGAAGCCAAAAAGCCGACTACAGCGGCGATCTCCCGGGCATCGCCCGGCCGGCCCAGCGGCACCCCAGGTCGGCGGTTCCTGCGCGGATCTTCGTCTTCCTGGCCGGTCATCGGGGTCGCGATCTCGCCGGGCGCCACGGAATTGGCGGTGATGCCGTATTCGCCCAGCTCCAGCGCAAGTGTCTTCATCAGGCCGCCCAGTCCGTGTTTAGCCGCGTCGTAGGCGGCCGAACCCACCCGCGGTGCGTGTTCGTGCACGCTGGTGATCGCGATGAGCCGGCCTCCGCCACCGGCGGCGACCATCCGGCGGGCGGCCCGCTGCAGACAGACGAAAGGACCATCGAGGTCGGTGGCGATGACCGTGCGCCAATCATCAAAAGTCAGGTCCACGGCCAGGGTCGATGACCCCGTGCCCGCGTTGTTGACGAACACGTCGAGCCCGCCGAGTCGATCGGCCAGCTCGTCGACAACGTCGCCGCACCTGGGGATATCGGTGGCATCCAACTGGGCAACTTCGGCGTGCCCACCGCCCCGCCGGATCTCGGCGGCCGTCTCCTGGGCGCCGGGCTCGTCGGAGTGCCAGGTCACGCCCACTGCCATGCCGGCCTCGGCGAGCGCCACGGCGGTAGCCCGGCCGATTCCGGAATCAGAGCCGGTGACAATCGCCCGGCGTGGTTGGAAGGTCATGCCCCGCTAGTGCCCACTGCCACCGGTAAACACACCCCGGAAGGTTCGGCCGAGCGACAGTCAAGCTCCATATTCAAGGGCCGAACGATTCCTGGCCGACTCGGTGAATTTCACCTCACGCGTGCGAATCGGCTCGAATCCAGGAGGTCACTACGCGGCCTGAGCGGGACCGGTCAGAGCGTCGCGAACCACAGGGAAGAGGTCTCCCCAGCACTGCGCGATCTTGCCGTCGGCGAATCGATAGATGACCAACTCTTGGGTGCTGATCCGCCGGCCGGTGGGAGCGATGCCGTCGAAGGATCCGGTGTGCGTCCCCTGGCCGATCAACCGGGCGGCGATCGTGTCGTTGTCGACCAGAAGCTGTTGCAGCTCCCAGTAATAGTCGGGGAAGGCTATGCACACCGCTTTGACTCTGTCGATGTAGCCGGCCAGTCCATCGACGGCCCCGGATCCGCTTACCTGTTCGGAGACGAACTCGCCCAGCTGATCGAATCGGTGCTCATTGCAGCAGGCGAGGTAACGCTCGTACAGGGCGACCCGGTCAGCACGTTCAACTCCCATGGGGCCATGATCACACAGCGCGGCAGAATGGGACGCCTGGCTCACCGGTTGGCCCCGGTTGCCCAGAAAACCGTCCTGCCTGTCAGTCCGGGCCACCATTCGGTCGCCGACGTGCGGCGGCGACGGCGACCTGTACGAACTTGTCATCCCTGACCGCTACGCCGACCGTGCCGGACGCCGGGAATGGTGGCCGGTGGAGCGTCGTCGCCTCCACCAGCCTGTCCGCGTTGGCAATTCGGCGGCCACGACACCATCGCCCGACAAGTCGCCCGTCGCCGTGACGAAAGAGCCACCTATCGACGACTACTCCGAATCGCCGACCTTGCGGGGGATCTCGCCGGTCTGCACGATCTGCTCGGCCAGTTGGTACAGCTTGCGGTTTCGGTCTTGGCTGACCCGTCGAAGTTGGTCGAAGGCCTGGTCCTGGGTGATCTTTCGGTCGGCCATGATGATGCCCAGCGCGGTTCCGATCATCCGGGAGTGATCCAGCGCGATTTTCAGGTTGGTGATCTGCTCGGTCTGCGCGGCCCGGCTGAAGGCGATCGCAGCATGGTCGGCGAACGCCGCCGCCAACTCCACCTGGTCCGCGCTGAACCCGGCCGGCTGCCGGGCGTAAAGGGCGAGCGAGGCCAACGGCTGGTCGTCGATGAGTAGGCAGAAGGCCAGTACCGTGCTGAAGGACAACGCGGAGACGACCTCCTGGCCGTAGCCGGGCCACCGGTCGTTGGTGGCCAAGTCGTCGACGTGCACGGTGCAGCGGTGGGTGATGGCGTGCCACGCGGGTGCGCCGCCCGCCGCGCGCTGCAACGCCACCAGCTCTTCGGCCGCCGGATAGTCGGTGGCGGCCAGCAGCGCGGGCGGCGCTTCGGAGTGCGGCACGCCGAGCAGCACCGCCAGGTCGGCGCCCACGATCTTCCCGGCCAGTTCGACGATGTGTTGCATGGTGTCGTGCCAGCCGTCGGCTTCCTGCAGTTCGCGGGCGGCTTGGGAGTACCACCGGGCGGCGCCGACCGCGGCCTGCGCGTCGGCCGGCGTTCCCAGGTCGAATTCGTCGATGGGTTCGATGTCCATCACGATCTCCTTCCCGATGCTCCTGATCATCGTTTCCGAGTAGGAGCGGGCCTTTCGGCCAACTCCGCTCGCAGGTCCGCGTTCGCCGTTTCCAGACCCAGGACCTGGGCGATCCCGGCCAGGTTCAGGCCCTGCTCGAGCAGCGCCCGGATCCGGCGTAGCCGGGTCAGGTCGTCGCTGCTGTACCGGCGCGTGCCACCGTCGGTCCGGGCCGGCTCGAGCAGCCCATACCGCTCATAGGCCCGCAGGTTCTGCACACCCAGACCCGTCAACTCCGCCGCCACCGAGATCCCGAATACCCCACGTGCCGGATCGTCGGTCACATCCGCCTTGTCGGACATCTTCTCCACAAGCACTCCAAGTACTCGAAAAAATTCTGAGATCTGTCTTGCATCTAGTGTGCCACCGGTGCTACAAAATATCTATCCCGCAGGCCACACATCGGCGGATGCGGGAGACAGATACGGCATCGAGCACATTGACTGTCTGTGGAGGTGGAAACCATGCTGATGCGCACTGATCCATTCCGAGAACTCGACCGGCTCACCCAGCAGGTCCTAGGTACCGCGGGCACCCTGGCCCGCCCGTCGGCGATGCCGATGGACGCCTGGCAGCAAGGCGAGGAATTCATCGTCGAACTCGACCTGCCGGGGATCGATCCCGCCTCGATCGACCTGGACGTCGAACGCAACGTACTCACCGTGAAAGCTGAACGTCCGGCGCTCCCGGCCGATCGGGAACTGCTGGCCGCAGAACGGCCCCGAGGGGTGTTCAGTCGGCAACTGATCCTGGGCGACACCCTGGACACTGACCGGGTCCAGGCCGACTACCACGCCGGCGTACTGACCCTGCGGATCCCGGTCGCGGAAAAGGCCAAGCCCCGCAAGATCCAGATCAACCAGGCCGACGAACGACAGATCACCCAAAACGGCGAGCAGCAGGAGCACCAACTCATCGACGCCTGAAGCCTGCGCTGATAGGGAGGGAGGTGAGAACGTTGAACATCGCGAACACTGACCACCACATCGCCGCACAAGCCCGGTTCATGGGGCTTTGGCTGGACGAGGAACTGCTGCGAGACGAGTTCGACGCGATCATCGCCGCCAGCTGGCCGGCCGAACAACCCTCCCAGACCACCGGCCGCGCTGTCCTGCTCCTTCGCCGCCCTCGGCCACGTCTTTCCCAACCGTTGGGCCGCGCGTCCACCAGGCGGCCGACAGGTGACGATCAGGGCCGAGGCGTCGATCAGCCGGGCCGGGAACGCTCACCCCCGTGACAGCAGCCCGGCGAAAGCCTCACGAGCCGAACCACTCTTAAACCCTCAGGGAGGTGCAGACCAAGTAAACTGATTCTCTCCTAATCGTCCTTCCCATGGCCCCCGACCCATCCGGGTCGGGGGCCAGCCCATACCCGCGTCGAGGCCCAGAAGGCGACCGAGGGCTACCGGCACTCCCGGCTGCTGGAGCGATGTGCATCGCCGCAAATGGGCGGCCCAGTTACTTGCGCCTGGCTCGCCTTTAAACTCCGATCATCAGTGAACCCGGCACACCGTTCGAAATCGGAGCTGCGTGAGGGCTCGTTGAAGGCGGTGATATCACCGTCATCAACCCCTCGTCCATCCATTCGCAAGGGTAACTGACCGGTTAGGCCGCTCGGCGGAGCGAGAATGCGAGTTTTGGGTCAAGTCGAGGCCCCCACCGGCTATTACCATTCGATACGACGGCCGTGGCGGCAATCATGCGGCTGTCATTGGAGGGGTGGCAGCTGACCGGTGATGATCTGTTCGGCGTGAGCTTCTGGCGTCCGCCCGGCGTCTTCGGCCTGCCGGCAGAGTATGTCGCGGGCTTGGGCCGGGCTGCGGTGGCCGGTGGCCATGAGTATTCCGATGGCCCGTTCGATGCCGGCCCGGCCGGCCAGGGCGGTCCGGAGCGATGCTCCTACAGATTCCAGCCGTTGGGCGGCGTACTGGGTCAGGCCGCGGCTCAGGTAGTGGCTGAGCACGCTCAGGACGTCCGGGTCGAGGTGGGCCAGAGAGCCGGGGTCCGCGCTGTAAAGGTTCAGGGAGCCGACGGCTCGGTCCGCGATGTGCAGCGGAAACGCGGCGAAGGAGTGGACGCCGGCGGTGCGGGCTCCGTCCGCCAGTTGCGGCCAGCTCGCTTCCACCTCTTCCAAGCTCATATGAACGGGCCGGTCGGTGCGCACGGCGCGCAGGCAGGGTCCGTCGTGCTGGGCGTATTGGTGTTCGTCGACGATCAGAACCTTCTCGTCGGTGTGCGCCGCGGTGAACGGGTCCTGGCCGTCGAACTGGGCAGTCACCCCGGCCCAGTGCACTCCGGCGAGCAGGCGGACCGCTTCCCGGGATGTGCGGCCCATCAGCTCCAGCAGGTCATGGGCGCTGTGGATGGTCACGTTGAGTGCTTGCACGAGGTCGGCGGCCAGGTCGGGGTGGGCGGCCAGGGCTCGCAGCAGCGCCGGCGACACTGGTTGGTCATCGGGTGCACGTGGCGGCAGGGCTGCCATCCGGGGGCCTTTCAGATCGCCGTTCATGACCGGGGGTCGGTCGATCGATGCGATCGAGATCAGGCAGGGCACCGCCCCTGACACTAGTCGCGGCACCGGCAGATGGGGGCCGATCGTCGTCGTCGGCAGGTGTCAGCGGGATCTGGGGCGGGCGGTCTGGCCGCCTGCATGGGTTTGAAGCGGCCAGACCTGGGCCACGCGACACTCCGGAATGCACGACACCCTGCCTCCCCGGCACCCCAGTCGTACCCGGTGAACCATTGTCCGGCAGGGAATCCCACCAGATGGGAAGCCAGGCTGGCGGGGCCTACCCGCCGGGTCAGCCGGCCGTGGGGGTGGCGGGCCCGGTCTGAGCGTGATCGACGATGGCGGCCGCGGTCGTGGTGATCAATTGGTCGTTCCGGGCGGCCAGCTCGAGCAGCTGGGTGTAGGCGGCGTCCATGGTCAGGTCGTGTTCTTGCGCCAGGACACCTTTGGCCCGCTCGATGATGGTGCGTTCGCCCAGTGCGGACCGGGTGCGGTCCAGGACCTGTCCGGCGGTGACCGCATCGGAATGGATCACGGTCAGGGTGGCCAGGTTCGCGAAGACGATACCGAATGGCCAGTCGATCGGTGCCGCGTCGCGATCCCAGAACAGGTTGAGCGCGCCGATCACATCGCCGTGCCAGCGCAGCGGCACGGCCTGCACGGACCGAAACTGGGCCCGGTCGAACGCGGCCGCCACGTCCGGCCACCGGGCGACGATCTCGGCGGCGCTGCCGGCGCGGACGATGCTGGCGGTTTCGACGGCGTCGTAGCAGGGGCCCTGCTCGTGTTGGGCCTGATATACCTCGAGTTCCTCGGCCCGGTGTGAGGTGGCGGCGAGCAGCTGCAACCGGTCTTGGCCCAGGTGCCGCATGATCAGCCCGGCCGCGGCGGCGCCGGCGGCGTCGACGGTGGCCTGTAGGAGGCCGATGGCGGTGCCGACGACGTCGCGGGGTTTGACCAGCGCAGCGGTGACCACCCCGATGGACCCCATTGCGTGCTCGAACGGGATGTGGTGCTCGGGGGCGGTCATGATGGGTCCTTCCTGAAGTCCAGACGACGACCGATGATCTGCTCGGCGATGTCGTCCAGGGTGGTGTTGTGCGCGTAGGCATGGGCCCGCAGGATCGCCAGGGCGTCGTCGGGGTTGACGTGGAGTTGGGCGATGACCATTCCGGTGGCCTGGTGGATCTCGGCCCGGCTGGACCACGGGCCGGCGTGGCCGTGTGGGTCGTGTTGCTGCGGATCTAACAGCAGGGCCGCGCCGACGGCGTCGGCCAGGAACAGTCCCGCGTCGAGCCCGCCCTGTAGATCCTTGTCCGCGTGGGACTGGTGCGCGCTGATTACCCCGACCACGCTGCCCTGCAGCTGCATGGGCAACCCGAACAGCGTCCGCAGGCCTACCGCTTCCCGAGCCGCGGAACAAAACTCAGGCCACCGCCCCTCGTCAGCCTCGGACAAATCGGTTTGTTGCGGCTCACCGGTGAGGTAGGCATCCCAACACGGACCTTCCTGCAGGACGTCCTGCAGCCGTTCCAGCTCATCCGAGACGTGGTCGGTGGCGGCCAATGTGACCCGGTTCGCGGTTGCCGTCTCGATGGTGATCGACAACCCGGCGACCTGCAGGATGTCCCGGCTCGCCGCGGCCAACCGGGCAGCCAATGACAAACCCGCCGGCGCGGCAGCTACCCGCCGCGCCAGTAAGGCCAAAAGCAACGCCCTGTCAGTCACCTGCCACCCGCCCACTCGCACCTTTCCCGCCGGGACCTGCCTAGGAACACCACTGTCTGGCCAGTATCCCCGGTGTGCGACCCCCATACTGCTCAAGACCCGGACCTAGGCCCCAGTAAAGCTGTGTCGCTGGTCCAGCTCCCACAAGCCGCGCACGCACCTCCCGCGGTCCGATCAGCGGCGCCCAGCCCATCGCATCAATTGGGTTTTCTCGCCGACCGTCCAGGGCTGTGTTCAGGTGCCCCCCGGTACAGCAGCGTGCCGACCCTCGACCACAGAAATGTCGAGCTGACCGTATTCGGAATCTATGTGGCCACCGTCGATTCCGCGGTTGCATTGGCCGTCGGATTCGCCGATGGTTTTGATCCACGGGCAGGCGTCGACCGGGGCGACCCGGTGTGGGCGGTCGGTCGGACGGCGATCCCGCGGCCGGGCGGTTGCACCAGGTCCACGGATCCCCGCTGTACTTGCCGGCCGGTGGATTCCGGGCACCCTGCCCGTTTCTACTGGTGTCGACCACGAAGTGGGTCGGCAAAGGGTGAATTAGAGCTTGCGAAGCTCCGGAAGGATCTCTGCGGTGGCAGCCCGGAAGAAGCTGTCCTGGTGGTCCGCCCCGACCTGTACGAGTGCGAGATCGGTGTAGCCGGCGTCGAGGAACTTTTTTGCGGCTGTCACGATCGCGGCGACGTCGTCGCCGCACGGAATCCCTTGCGCCACATCTTCGGGCCGGACGTACGAGGACGCGTCGGCGAACGCGTCGGGGCCGGGTAGCTCGGCATTGACCTTCCACCCGCCCAGGCTCCACCGGAACAACTCGTGAGCCCGCGCGGTGGCGGCATCGCTGTCGGCGTCCCAGGAGATGGGCAGCTGGGCGATCTTTCTCGACGATCCCGCGTGGCTGTGCGCGTCCCACATCCGGGTCAACTCCGGTTCAGGGTCGATGCCGACCATCACATCGCCCAGTGGCCCAAAAAGTTCGCAGGACTGTTTGCCGGACACGGCAATTCCGAGCGGCACTCGCACCTCCGGCAGGTCCCACAGCTTGGCCGAGTCGGCCTGTAGGTGCTTGCCCTGGTAGCTCACGGAGTCACCATCGAAGAGCGCGGAGATGATCTCGACTGCTTCTACCAACCGGGCCTGGCGGACATTGGCCCCCGGCCAGCCTGCGGCGATGATGTGCTCGTTGAGTGCCTCGCCCGACCCGAGTCCCAGGGTGAACCTGTTCTCCGAGATGATCTGCAGGGTGGCGGCTTGCTGTGCGACCACGGTCGGGTGGTAGCGAAAAGTCGGACACGTCACGTAGGTCATCAAGCCGACCGTCTCGGTGGCCTGGGCCACCGCCCCGAGAGTCACCCAGGCATTTGGCGAATGACCCATCTCCTGCAGCCACGGAAAGTAATGGTCACTGCTGACCTCGAACTCGAACCCGGCTTCCTCCGCACTCACCGCATGCGCGATGAGTTCGCGGGGGCCGGCCTGTTCGGTCATCAAGGTGTATCCAATGGAAGCCATGATCGGACAGTTCCACGACCGAGTCCCGCCTAACCCTGATTCGTCCCCGAGATGTGCTCGAACGGGCTGCAGATCGACAGTGTCGACCATCCGGAATGATCACCCGACCGCGTCCATGGCCAGGTCGACGCAAAGCACAACATGTCTGTGCCTCGCTCACCGGATTGAGCGCGGGGGACGGCTTTACGCCCTCACCTTGGCGGCGGCGGACATCCTGGTCACCGTGGTGTAGCCAAGCTGAGATCCGGTGACCCGCACCCTCATCGTGGTGCCGATGCGCGCGGCGGTGAGCTTGTAGGTGGGCCTGGTGGCGCCGCCGATGGCTCTGCCGCTGGCGTACCACTGGTACTTCAGGGTGACTGGTGCGGGCGTCCAGCTGCCCGGCTTCGCAGCCAGCGTGTGTCCCACTCTGGCCAGTCCCGCGATGGTCGGGGCGTGGGTGGTCAACGTGCCCCGCACCACCGGCTTGGTGGCCGAACTCGATCTGGTCACCGTGGCGTACCCGCTCCTGCTGCCGGTGACGTGAACGCTGATCGACCGGCCGAGCTGCGCTGCGGTGAGCTTGTAGGTGGACCTGGTGGCGCCGCCGATGGCCTTGCCGCTGGCGTACCACTGGTACTTCAGGGTGACTGGTGCGGGCGTCCAGCTACCCGGCCTGGCCGTCAACGTGGACCCGACCTTCGCGGTGCCGGAGATGGCCGGCGTCGGCGTCGCGGTCAGCCGCGCGGCCAGATGGACCACGTCCAGCATGCCGCCGTAGCGGGGGTCGTAGTACCCATAGGCGTAGATCGTTCGGCCATTCGGGCTGATAGCGGGTTGTCCGGCCACCCAGCTGCTCGTGACCACCATCGACCTGGTCCGTGCGATCACGTCGACGTCGGCCAGACCGATCACCGATCTGCCGGCCAGATAGACGCTCGCATACAGTGCCCCCGTCGGGCCGGTGACCAGTCCCGTCGGTACTTCCGTGCCGCTGAACGCCACGGATCCGATCACGGACAGAGTGGCCGCGGATAGCAGCACGACCGCATGACCGTAATGGCCGTCGGAGGTGGAGACGTAGACCTGGGCGCTGTTCGGTGAGACCGCCAATCCGAGGCTGGTCGAGGAGGCGAGGTCCACGCTACGCACCGAGCCGGTGGTGGTGTCGATAGCGGTCACTTTGGTGTCGCTCAGCGCGAAGACATGCTTGCCGTCGGGTGCTGCGGACAGTTCGGCGACCTGTCCGGGCATGTTCAGCGTGTTAATCACGGTGAATGCTGCTGCGGCGCCCGAGGTATCGATCACCGACACAACCGCATTGGCGCTGGACACGTAGGCCGTCCGCCCATTGGCCGCGAAGACGATTGGGCCGGCCACGCCGGCAATCGGCAGGGTCTTGACGATCGAACGGGTCGCCGGGTCCAGCACAAACACCCCGGTGCTGTTGACGGCGAGAAGCTTGCCACCGTCCCGGGAAACGGCCACACCCCTTGCTCCGTAAGGGATCGGGATCACCGCGATGACGGAAGCGGTGGCCGTGTCGAGGACATCGACACCGTTGTAGGGCGCCGTGTCTCCGATGGTGGGGATATACGCTACGGAGCCCGACGCCGGGAGCGCGGCGGTGGCACCGCTTGTCGCGCCGAGATAGCCGAGACCCGGGTACCAGCCGGTGAACGTCATCGTGCCGGCGGTGTTGAAGGAGGACACGACACCGCCGTTACTCGCGGTGCCGCCATCGGCGAATACCAGGCTTGCGCCGTTGGGGGTGAGCCGCGCGGTGCCAGTCGTGGCTCCCTCGTTCGCATCGTCGTTGCTGCCGACCTCGTCGTGGGGGACGTCGTACTCGGTGACCGTCCACGAGCTGGTCTCGATCCGGTACACCGCGTCCCAGGACTCGGTCATGGTGGTGCTGTGGTACTGGCCGTTGCCGCCGTAGTACAGATACTTTCCATCGCCGGTCAGCACGGGATTGCTGTGCGCGCCGAACAGGGAGCTGTGGGTGACCGTCTTGTTGGCGACGTCGATGGCGGTGACACCGCCGAACGCCGCCGCGTACACCGTGTCTCCTGCCGGAGACACCACCGCGGATGAGGTCGCGGTGACGGAGACCGACGAAACGCCGTAATTGGACAGGTCCACCGCGGCGACGCCGCTGCCGCCCCACACGAAAGCCGAGCCGCCGTTCGCCGGAATCGCCACCCCGGCCGACCGACCTGTTCCGACGGTCACCGTCCGGACGGTGCGCCTGGCCACAAGATCGACGAGGGCCAGCACGCCGAGGCCCCGCTCGGTGACATAGGCGGTGGTACCCCGGATCGCGACACCGGTCGCGTCGGCACCTTGGTTCGCTGCGCCGATCCGACCGGTGATCGTGTGAGTCGTGGCATTGATCACGGTCAGCGTCCCGTCCTGATTGACCAGGTAGACGGTGCTGCCGTTGCTGCTGAAAGCGCCGCCGATGGGCGTGGAGTTGTCAGAACCGGAAGACGCCGGCTCGACGATCGTCGCGACGATGCGGCGCGACACGAGGTTGAGGACGGCGACGTTACTGGATTCGCCGGCCACGTACGCCGTCGTCCCGTCCGGACTGATCGCCAACGTCTCGACACCACCGTTGGAGCCGGCGAATCCGGCGACATGCGTTACCGAGTAGCCGGGTACGTCCGCGGCTGCAGGACCGGGGGTGTCGACCGTCAACCCGACGGCCGTGATGACCGTCAACAGCAGCGAAGCTGCTCGTCCGATGGATCGCATCCCGCACTCCTCACATCACTGATTGCTTCGTTCGAAGCCCGATGGTTGCCGGCGCTGCCGAGCGACGGCACACCAAGCGTGACCCGGCGGGGGATTATTAGAATCAGGCAAATGACCTATATCGGGTCAGGTGTGCCGCCCGCGTGACACAATCTCGGGGTGTCGCGGGTCCGCAGTCGGGTCATGGTTGGCCGTCAGGATGAACTCGCTGCCCTGATCGATGTCGCCGAACAGGTGCGAACAGGTGCGGTGCGACTCGCGCTGGTAACCGGTGAGGCCGGCATCGGCAAGAGCAGGCTGGTCACGGAGTTCGTGTCCGGGCTCAGCGACGCCACGGTGCTGATGTCGCACGGGGTGGCGATGTCCAGCGGCGAGATCCCGTTCGGTGTGATCGGCGAATTCCTCACGAATCTGCTCCGGGACGACCCGGATGCGTTGCACAACAACGAGCGTCATGCGCTTGCGCCACTGCTGCCCGGGATCGACCAGACCGGCGACCGGCTCGCCATGCTGTCCGCCACACTGGACCTGATCGAACGGTTGTCGTCCGTACGACTGCTCGTCTGGGTGGTCGACGACCTGCAGTGGGCCGACGCCGCAAGCCGCGACCTGCTCAGCATCGCCCTGCGCACCGGCCGTGGTCATCGGCTGCTGGTCGTCGCGACGGCGCGGACTGACGACCCGGCGACACCTGGGAACGGCGAGGACCTGGTTAACGAACTGTCCCGGCTTCCGCTCAGCGAGACGCTGCAGCTACGTCCACTGTCCGCCGTCGAGACTCGCCGGCAATTGTCCGAGCTGGAGGTGGATCTGGATGCCGGAGTGCGCGCCAGGATCGTCGAGATGTCCGGTGGCATACCTTTTCTCGTCGAGGAACTGGCGGCCGCGGGCGGTGACTTGCGCGGTGCGAGCCACCCCGGCGCGCAAAGTCGGCTCGACCAATTGTCGCCCGATGCCCTTGATCTCGTTCAAGCCTGCGCGATCGGTGACGGCCACTTGCACCTGGCCTTGCTGAGTTCACTGACGGGCCTGTCCTCGGACGAACTCGATGCCGCTCTCACCTGCGCCAGTCGCGCAGGCATCTTCGAGATCGCCTCCGGCTACTCGGCGATTGCCTTTCGACACCCGCTGTTGCGAGAGGCCGCCGACCGCTCCATCCCACCGTTGGCGCGTCGGACCTGGCACCGCAAGTGGGCCGAGGTGCTGCAGGCGAATCCCGGTGTCACAGTGCCGGCTCAGGCGGCCATCGCCATCGCCACACACTGGGCTGCCAGTGGCGCCACCGACCGAACCCTGGACGCGGCCGCCAGGGCGGCGGTGGCTGCCGGTGAACTCGATCTCCACGAGGTCGAAGCGCAGATGTGGGAGCGGGTGCTCGAGCTATGGGACGGTGTCGTACCGTTGCCGAACCTTGCGCAGTACAACCGGCGGGAGATTCTGCGGTTCTGGCGCTTCGCGGTCGGCCAGGTCGACGCCGACCGCTACGTCGCGTTGCTCAAGGACGGGGTGCGAACGGCTGGTGATCCCTCCACTCGCGCCTGCCTCGAGTTCGCCTTGATAGTGCATGAGGGTGCGTCGCTCGACACCCAAACCCGACGGAGCGAGCTGGATGATCTCGAACGGCGAGCGCGGACCGGGCCGCGCGATCTGGTACTCGGGGTCTTCCTGAGCAATCTCGCCGAAGTGGTGCTGAACAACGGTGACCGGGATCGTGCCTTTGCGCTGGCCACGGAAAGTGTGACCATATTTCAGGCCCGCGGCAGTGCACGCGACTTGGTACGGGGCCGGACCATGCTGGCTTACTTTGACGCGGTGGACGGCGCCCCGGAACGCGGGATTGGCGAACTGGAAGCACTTCTCGCCCACGCTGCGTCCGATGGCGTCTACGTTCGGCGATGGGTCGGCTACATCCTGATGTTGCTGCACACGATGGTTGGCGACGCGAGGGCGGCCGATGCCGCCTTCGAGATGGTTGCCGCGACGCTGGACACGAGGTTGGATTGGCAGACCTTCGAGCAGCAACTGAACATCATCATGCGCAGTTGGCTCGACACGGGCCGCTGGGCGCACGCGGTGCGGGTATACGGCGAACTGCGGTCCAACTGGTCGGACCGGTTGGTGATGTCCGATCTGCATGCGGCGCGACTCGAACTGCTGCGCGACGGGGAAGTAGCCGATCCGCAGCTGTGGCTCGACCTGCCGGAGCAGGAGGTCATTCCCGGTGGCGTGGACCCGGTGTCGGCACGGCTGATCGCCGGCCAGGTGCACGGTAGCCGTGGCGATCGCGAGGAGATGCGACGGTTGTTGGAACCGGTCTGGGCCGATACCCACCCCTGCTACAGCGAACATGCCCTGCTGGGCTACCTGTGGTCTGCGGTGCGCGACGTGACCCGCATCGAGGTGGACGCGGCCGTCTACGGATCGGCCGCCGGGTCCGACGCCACCACAGCCGGTGCCGCACGCACAGCCGCCGCTGAACATCTGACCATCATTACCGAGTTCGCTGCGCGGATGTACCGGTACGGCCCGCTCGGATTGGCGTGGTCGACGGAGCTAGACGCACAGTTGGCCCGGTTCCGAGAGGACGACTCCTCCGACGTGGCAGCGCTGTTCGAGCTGGCCGCCGAGCGTTGGGCGACCGTCGGTCACCGGTATGACGCAGCTGTTTGCCGCCTGCATGTCGCCGAAGCCCAAGCACTACTCGGAGATCGACCTGCCGCGCGACGCTCGATAGCTGCCGCGCTCGACGTCGCTCACGTGCTCGGCGCGGTGCCACTCGCCGTCCGGGCCGAAAACTTGCTGGGTCGCATTGGTCCCGTGGAGCGGGCTCGGCTGCGTGTCAACGGTGTGTCGACGGATCAGTTCAGATCCGTTCGAACGGCTGCGGGACCGCTGACCCATCGGGAGCTCGCCGTTCTCGGCCTGATGGCCGCTGGACGCACGAACAAGCAGATCGCCGCCGAACTGTTCATCTCACCGAAGACGGCAGCCATTCACGTCTCCCGCATTCTCGCCAAGCTCGGTGCCGGCAACCGCACCGAGGCGGTGGCGCATGCACGGCAGGCGCAATTGCTGCCTTCCGTTTCTGAGCCGGGAATCTGAGCCGGCTGCGCCACGCTTCCGGCCATGGTGGGCTTGCTTCAGGCAGTGTCGGACAGATCCGCCTCGTCGGCCAGCAATATGTCGAGTCACACGAATAAGGCGGCCACAGATCCGGATATTCAGTGCCCGGCGCACCGGTCGGGGGGCAGTGCGCCGGGCAGGGTTCCCGCGGCTTACGAGAACTGAATCGAAGAGTGCCACCATCTGGGCATATTCACCATCACCCGAAGGTAGCCAACCACTCGCTGGCAGTCATCAAGTGAATGTGGTCAACCTATCGAGTGGTCCACGCCGAAAGGCCGTCCCTCAGATGGCTGACAGCGACACAACATCCAAGACATTGCGAACTCGGCCGGACATCATAGGCACTAAACATTCGACCATTCGATAGTCACAATTGAGTGGCGAAATGGTAACGGTGATCGGCTCGCGGGATCGGCCGCCCCGACGCGACCGACCGCGGCATGCTGGGTTGTCGACCAGCTTGCCAATTCGGACGGTACACGTGCCGATGGTCACCGGTGGTCTCGAAATCGACTCAAAGCTATGCATCTTTGTCGATCACCGTCCCCAAGGTGCGGGTGGGGCCACTGGGCCCCGGTGGCCAACATCTGGGCCGGCGCACGACACGCTCTCCCGGTGAACTACTCAGAGTGACGGATGTGACGATTCGATCGCGCCGGAGGACCAGTTGGTGAAGCGATTCACCAGAATCGCCAACCGGGACAACCGCTTTCGTGGTCCAAGCTGCCGACCGCAAGAAGTCGGCCGGAGTTGACGAGCGGCCCGTCCCCTGTTAATTTCATGGCACGGTCATGAGATTCAGCGACAAGCTCCGGCTCGCTGGGCGGCAACCCTCCTCCACGGTGGGGTGCTCCGGATGACGACCAGGCGGTACTCGGCTCGGGTATCGCAAGCGTGTGGCCGTTAGGCGGCCTGAGAGAACGGAATGAACCGTGATTGCACTCGAGACGGTCGCGTTGCGGCCGCTCCTCGGCGTGTCTCGTCGCCACGTCGACCTACAGCGTGTCTCCAGCGCGCTCTGTCGATTCTGACTCTCACCAGCTGACCGGCGTCCTCGCCGTCCGCTGAGCTCGGTCGGGTCAGGCTTCCCGGCGCGAGCGCCTGCCCGTACGGCGCGCAGCCTTGCCTGCGTCCCTTCCTCACTTCATTCGGTTAGCCCTGGAGAACCCCTCGTGACGATCAAACCGCTCCAAAGCGATTTGGCACCAAGCACTATCGATCCTCCCGTTCGCACCGCCCGGGCGAGGGACGCCCCCAGCCAGGCCGGCGGAGGTGCGTTCGCCAGGGTGATCCCACTGCATCATCCGGGTCGTTGGCTGGCCACCGTCGTGGTACTGGTCGTCGTCGCCCAGTTCTTACACGGACTCATCACCAATCCGTTCTACCAATGGTCCAGGTTCGAGTACTGGTTCTTCCGGCCGGTCATCATCGAAGGACTGTTGGTGACGCTCAAGGTCGCCGCCTACAGCGCTGTCCTCGGGCTTCTCGGCGGCATCGTGCTCGCAGTCGGCCGGTCGTCGAAGAATCCGCTGCTCAACGCGATCAGCTGGGCGTACATCTGGTTGTTCCGCTCGGTGCCACTGATCGTGGTGCTGCTCTTCGTGTTCAATTTCAGTGCCTTGTACCCAAAACTGAGCCTGGGCGTGCCGTTCGGCCCGGCGTTCGTCAGTTTCGACGAGTCAAAGCTGTTCTCCTACCTCGCGATCGCCGTGATCGGACTCAGTCTGAACGAAGCGGCCTACGCCGCCGAGGTAGTGCGGGCCGGCCTGCTCTCGGTCGACCAGGGCCAATTGGAAGCCGCCACCGCCCTGGGTCTGTCGAGGTCGAGAACCTTCCGCAGAATCCAGTTCCCACAGGCACTTCGAACCATCGTCCCGTCCTACGTCAATCAGCTGATCGGCCTGATCAAAGCCACCTCTCTGGTTTTCTACGTCTCCCTGCTCGACCTGTTCGGCCAAGTGGAGAGCATGGGCAGCACCTATCCGGGTGACATCATTCCGCTGCTGATGGTCGCGACGGTGTGGTATCTCATCTTGACCACCATCCTTTCCGTCGTCCAGTTCTACGTTGAACGCGCCTATTCCCGCGGAGCCCTCCGCACAGTTCCCTTGACCCCGTTCCAACGGCTCAAGAAGGCCTTCAGCGACAGCCGGATCCAGTCTGATCTGCGGAGGTCGGTGTGACCACCGAGCAGAACACTCCGGTCGCCGCGGTCAATATCACCAACGCCCGCAAGGCCTATGGGACCAACCAGGTTCTGGACGGCATCGATCTGACCATCGCCAAGGGCACCGTCACGGTGATCCTCGGGCCGTCCGGTTCAGGGAAGTCAACGCTGCTGCGGGCGATCAATCATCTGGAGAGCCTGGACTTCGGATACGTCAGCGTCAACGGCGAACCAATCGGCGTGCGCTTTCAAGGAGACCGGCTCAAGGAACTCCCGGAACGGGTCATTCTCCGCCAGCGCACACGTATCGGATTCGTGTTCCAGAACTTCAACCTGTTTCCGCATCTGACTGTGTTGGAGAACGTCACCGAAGCTCCGATCGCTCACCGGCGCAGGAGTCGGGCTGATGCCGAAATCGCCGCTCTTGAACTCTTGGAGCGGGTGGGCTTGTCCGACAAGGCGTCCGCCTATCCGCGTCAACTGTCCGGCGGCCAGCAACAGCGCGTCGCGATCGCCAGGGCGTTGGCCATGGAGCCGGAGATCGTGCTCTTCGACGAGCCCACGTCTGCGCTCGATCCGGAATTGGTCGGCGAGGTGCTCGCCGTCATCAAGGATCTCGCGAGCACGGGCACCACGCTGGTGGTGGTCACCCACGAGATCGGCTTTGCCCGGGAGGTCGCCGATGAGGTGATCTTCATCGACGAGGGCAAGGTTGTCGAGCAGGGCACACCGGCCCAAGTACTGGACAACCCGACCACCGAACGTTGCCGCGAGTTCCTCGGCAAGGTTCTGAAGCAATAGCGGGCACAGCACCCGTCGCTGATCGCATCGGCTCAAGTCACTTTCGTCCATTTTGTGCTGCCGGAATCCCGGCGGCTTGCATCCATAGGAGCATCATGTCTGTCACCCGACCCCGCTTCATCCGAACTCTCGGCGTCACCGCCGCGGTCGCCGCACTGTTGGCCGCCGCGGCGTGCAGCTCCGCGAGTACCACCGCATCGAGCTCGTCAGCAACGGTGAGCGCCGCCGCCGCGGACAGCTCTGCGGGTGGCGCGGCGCCCAGCGTGGCCGCTGGATCCGCAACCGCAGCAGCTTCCACTGACGTCCAGATCGCTGCCCACTCCAACGGAGCGGGCACACCGACCACCATCACCGTTCCCACCGTCGCCGATATTCGGGCGAAGGTGCCGAAGTCGGTATTGGACAGTGGGAAGCTGGTCATCGGCGAGGGCGCATTGCCGGCGGGTTTCCCGCCGTTGTCATACATCGGCGACGACCAGAAGACCCTGACTGGTTCCGAGCCCGACCTGGGCCGACTGATCGCCGCCGTCCTCGGGCTGCAGCCGGAGATCGACAATGCCACCTGGGACAACCTTTTCGTCGGTATCGACAGCGGAAAGACCGACGTGGGCATCTCCAACATCACCGACACGGAGAAGCGAAAAGAAAAATACGATTTCGCGTCTTACCGCCAGGACAACCTCGGGTTCGAGGTCAACAAGTCGAGCACCTGGGAATTTGCCAACGACTACAAGAACCTGGCCGGCAAGACGGTCGCGGTCGGCTCCGGGACGAATCAGGAGAAGATCCTGCTGGAATGGCAGACCAAACTGAAGGCCGACGGTAAGACGTTGGACGTCAAGTACTACCCGACCAATGCCGCCGTCTACCTGGCACTGTCTTCGGGCAAGATCGATGCCTACTTCGGTCCTAACCCTGGCATCGCCTACCACGTCACGCAGACCGCATCGACACCGTCGCCCACCCGAAATGCCGGCAAGGTTTCCGGAGCGGGTTCGACTCTGCAGGGCCTGATCGCGGCGACCACGAAGAAGGGCAGCGGACTGGCCGAGCCGTTGGCCGACGCCATCAACTACCTGATCAAGAACGGCCAGTATGCGAAATGGCTGGCCGCATACAACCTGGCCAACGAGGCGGTCCCATCGTCGTTGGTGAACCCGCCAGGATTGCCGCTCACCAACAGCTGACCGTTCAGAAATCATGTTTTGGGGAGGATGCTGATGTCGGATCACCGCACGGACGATCGAAGAGAGCACGTCGTGGTGGTGGGGGCCGGCGCCATGGGTTCGGCGGCCGCCTGGCGCCTGGCGCTGCGCGGTTACCGCGTGACCCTGCTGGAGCAGTTCGAGCCGGGGCACGTCCGGGGAGCCAGCCACGGCAGCTCGCGCATCTTCCGACATGCCTACTCTGACCGTCGCTACGTGGACCTTGCGTCGAGAGCGGTCGGCTCTGTGGTCGGAGTTGGAAGAGGCGGACGGCACCCGGGTCCTGACCTGGACTGGGGCCGTCGACCACGGCGATCCTGCTGCTGTGCAAGGGCTGGCCAGAGTGCTCGGCCAGGCGGGCATCGGGTACCAGATTCTCTCCCCACGCACCGCCCGGGAGCGCTGGCCGGGCTTGAAGTTCGACACGGTGGTGCTGCACCACGGCGCCGCTGGACGTGTCGATGCGGACCGGGCCGTCGCCGCCCTGCAACGCAGGGCCGCGGCGGCGGGGGCGGACGTCGTCCACCGCACCTCCGCCCGCGGGCTGCACAGTTCAGCACACGGCGTCGAGGTCGTGCTGGATTCCGGTTCCATCCGAGCGGACCACGTCGTGGTCGCGGCCGGAGCGTGGACGGCTGATCTGGTCCGTGGCCTGATCGAGCTGCCACCACTACGGACGACGAAGGAGCAACCAGCTCACTTCGCGCCGCACCAGCGCGACCTGGAATGGCCGAGCTTCATCCATCACCCCGGGTCTGATCTGCGCGGCGAGGGGATCTACGGTCTGGGTTCGCCGGACGGAATCAAGATCGGCGAACACGGGACCGGTCCGGTAGTCCACCCGGACACCCGGGACTTCGAGACCGATCCACTGGCCACGGCCCGACTCGTCAAGTACGCAGCTGAGTGGTTGCCGGGCGTCGATGCCACCACCGCGGCGCCCCTGACCTGCCTGTATACGACGACGCCCGACAGCAACTTCGTCATCGACAGGACGGGCCGCATCACCGTCGCCGCCGGCTTCTCCGGTCACGGGTTCAAATTCACTCCGGCGATCGGCGAATTGGTGGCCGCCCTGGTCGAGGGAAACATTTCGGCCCCGGAGTTGTTTTCCCTGTCGAGGATCCGGGACAGCGTGGCCCCAGCTCGATCAGCCTGACAAGTGCGAACCGATCTGCCCGAAATCTTCGAAAATGTTCAGGAGTGACATGTCGACCATCGTGACCATCGCTGGTAGCCCATCCAGCATCTCCAGCTCGGATGCCCTGCTGTCCAACGTCACCCGCCGGATCGCTCGGGCCGGGCACACGGTGACGCCGCTGATTCTCCGCGACCTGCCGCCGGCGGCCCTGTTAGCCGCGGACGTGACCGATCCTGAGATTGCCGCCGCTATCGACGCGGTGGAGAACGCGGATGCCATCGTGGTGGTTTCGCCGGTTTACAAGGCGGCGTACTCCGGCCTGTTGAAGGTCTTTCTGGATCTCCTGCCGCAGTTCGCCTTTCGGGGGAAATCCGTCCTTCCGCTGGTCACCGGCGGCACACCTGCGCATGTTCTCGCCGTCGACTACGCGCTGCGACCGGTGCTGAACAGCCTCGGGGCGGCGCACGTCGGTCAGGGCTGGTTCGTCCTGGCCTCCCACATCAAGGTGTTCCCCGACGGTGGTGTGCTGATCGACCCGGCCTCAGCGGCTCCCGTCGCCGAGGTCACCGAGGACTTCCTGGCTGCGCTCGGACGACACACACCGGTGTCCACGCCACTGCCTCCGGGCACCAGGCGGGTATCACCAGAGGCAGGTGCACCGGACTTGACCGTGCTACAGGTGCAGGTCGGTGATCCCGAGCTCAAACCATTGCTGAACGAGTTGGCGATCGAATACAGCACCAGATACGGCCGGATATCGGCGCACACCCAGCTGACCGAGGTGCCGGTGACCGACTTCGTCGCACCGGACGGAGCGTTTCTGGTGCTCACCGAGAATGGAGAGACGATCGCCGGTGGCGCGGTCCGGCGTTACGACGATCGCACGGCCGAGGTCAAGCGGGTGTGGACGTCGTCGGGGCACCGCCGTCGCGGCCTGGCCAGGCGACTGATGGCCGAACTGGAACGGGTCGCCCTCGAACTGGGTTACGACCGCATACACCTGACCACCGGTCCGCGGCAGCCCGAGGCCGTCGGACTTTACCTGGCCGCCGGATACACGCCGCGGTTCGACACCTCCGCCGACCCAGAGTCGATCGGACCGCTGGCCTTCGCCAAGGAACTGGTGCCGGGCGCGGGATTGGCCCAGTGGGTGCAACCCACCTGGGAGCAGGCCCACGCACATCAACCGGTGGGAGTGCGGGGGTGAGCACACCTTCTCTGGTCTTCGTCGGTGGCGGTCCCCGTACCGTTTCGCTGCTGGAACGAATTGCCGCCAACGCCGCGGAGCTGCTGGGCTCAGCCGGTCTGGACATCCACATCATCGACCCGTTCCCGGTCGGGGGCGGCCGGATCTGGCGGCGCAACCAGTCACCTTTGCTGTGGATGAACTCGGTGGCCAAGGACGTCACCATCTTCACCGACGACTCAGTTGTCTGCGCCGGACCGATCGTTCCCGGCCCGGCCTTGGACGAGTGGGTTTTTGGTCCAGGTCGTCAGGTGCTGATCGAGGCAGGTCTGAAAGCCGAGGCCGATGCCTTCTCGCCTCAAGACTTCGCCAGCCGCGAGATCCAATCGCTCTACCTGTCCTGGGTTTTCGACCGGGTGGTGCACTCCCTGCCGTCGTCGGTCTCCGTCCACGTCCATCAGCAGCGAGCGGTGTCCGTGACGGACATCGTGGAATCAACCGGTGTCGGTGCGGGACCCGTGGCCAGACAGCGGGTCGGGTTGGCGGACGGGGCTGTACTCGAAGCTGACCTGGTGGTGCTGGCCCAAGGCTATCTGGACCGCACACCCACGGTGGCCGAGGCACGTTTCGCTGCTTCGGCGGTGTTCAACGACCTGAGCTACATCCCACCCGGCTACACGGCTGATGTCGATCTCACCGAACTCCGCGCCGGAAGTACCGTGCTGGTCAAGGGTTTCGGTCTCGCGTTCATCGACCTGATGGTTCTCGTCGGAGAGCAACGTGGCGGCCGTTACCTGGAACGTCCCGACGGCGGGCTGACCTATGAACCGAGCGGGAATGAGCCGATCCTGTATGTCGGTTCGCGGCGAGGGGTGCCCTATCACGCAAAACTGGGCTACTCCCTGGAATCGAGTGCGCCGGTGCCCGCGGTTCATTTCACGACGGCAGCTGTCGGAGCCATCGGCAAACCGGGTGAGCCCGCCGACTTCCGTATCGACCTGTGGCCGTTGATCGTCAAAGAGTTGGCGGACGCGCACTACCGCCGGCTGTTCGAGTTCCACCCCGAGCGAACTGTCGGGCCCTGGTCCGAGTTCTTCGACGCACTCAGTCGACTCGACGTCAGTGGTCCGGACTTCCGGGCGATCGTGTCGGCGGCGGTTCCCGCTCCGGCTGACCGCTTTGATCTGGGCTTGATCGACCGGCCGTTGCGGGGCCGCACCTTTGCCGACCGTCACGAGCTGTCCCGTGCGCTGGTCGACTACGTGACGGGTGATCTCGCCCGTCGGGCCGACCCCAACTTTTCGCCGGATCATGCGGTGTTCAATGCGCTGCTCACTGTCTATGGCGTACTGGCCTGGGCGATTGTCTCGGGACGGGTGAGCGCCCAGGACCGCGTGCAGGTCTTCGAAAGCGAATTCCACGGGCTGTTCTCGTTCCTGGCCAGCGGTCCGCCGCCGCGACGGCTGGCAGAGATGCTGGCCCTGCACGCCGCGGGTCTGCTGCACTTTGCGGGTCCCGACCTGGAGGTGACCGTGGAGCACGGTCGATTCGTTGGTCGGTCTCCTGCCGTGGCGGGGGAGATCGTGGCCGACGCCCTGGTTGAGGCGCGGCTGCCGCGGCCGGACGTCCGAGCGGCGTCGGACCCGATCATCAGCTCGCTGCTGGCTGCCGGGCAGCTCGCCGCCGAGGACCTGATTGCTGCGGACGGGACGAGCCTCGGTGGCGGCCAGTTGTTGGCCGACGCTCGCAGTCGCGCCGTGGCCGCCGATCGCACCGTCCACCCGACACGATTTTTGTTGGGACCGGCGGTATCCGGCTCGGCCGGATCGGCGGGGTTCTCCCGCCCCGGGTTCAACGGCCCAGGGCTCCGGCAGAACGACGCGGTCGCCCGCGAGCTGCTGACCCTGGCCACCGCGTCTTCGGGTTCTTCGGCCACCGCCTCCTTGGTCGAGGGGCCTTCCGGCGAAGTTTCGGCAATCCCCGAACAGAAGCGTCAGGTCGCGGTGAAGCGACCGCCGCCTAGCCGACCGCTACCGGCCGTGCCGGCCAATTCGAGCAGTCACCGCGCACATCCCGAACCCCACGCACACGAGAGAATCGAGACCAGTCATGCCCGTTGAATTCCTGGGAATTGCCGGAACCAACAACGCCAGTGAGGTCAGTAGTCGCAGCGGCGGCAGCCTCGACCTCGACTACACCAAGAAATTGGCCCGCGCCCACGAGGACAATGGTTGGGACCGCATCCTTTTCGCGTATCACTCGGGATCGCCGGATCCTGCCGCCGTCGCGGCCTACATTGCCGGGCAGACGGAGCGAATCAATCTGGTGTTGGCGCAGCGCCCGAACGTTTCCGTTCCCACATACGCAGCCAAGACGTTTGCCACTCTCGACCACATTTCGAACGGCCGATTCGAGGTGCATTTCATCACCGGTGGATCTACCGCTGACCAAGCCGCCGAGGGTGACTACCTCGACAAGGATTCTCGCTACGACCGAACCAAGGAATACATCCAGATCATCAAGCAGGCCTGGACCTCCACGGAGCGGTTCGACTACGACGGAAAGTATTACCAGATCAAGGATTTCGTCTCCGACATCTTCCCGGTGCAACAGCCTCGCCCGCGGGTGTCGTTCGGTGGATCGTCACCGGCCGCCTATGCAGTGGGGGCTGCCGAGTCCGATATCTATGCGCTCTGGGGCGAGCCGCTGGCAGGCACCAAGGAGCAGATCGCCTCGATCGACGCTGCCGCCGCCACCGCCGGGGTCGCCCGCCCGACCCTTCAGGTTGCGTTCCGGCCGATCATCGCCCCTACCGAGGAGCTGGCCTGGGAGAAAGCGGAAGGCATCCTGGGGCGAATCAAGGATCACGCCGCGGGGCGCCCGACCTTCCGGCGCAGCGGAAGCCCGGAGAACTCGGGTTCCCAGCGTCTGCTCGCCGCGGTCGCTGCGGGGGAGCGGCATGACCGCGCCCTCTGGACGGCGCCGACCGGGCTCACCGGAGGCGGCGGTAACTCCACCGCACTGGTGGGCACCCCCGAGACCGTGGCTGCGGCCTTGCTCGATTACTACGACCTCGGGGTGCGGATTCTTTCGGCCCGGGGTTACGACATCCTTGACGACGCGATCGATTTCGGACGCTACGTCATACCGATCGTGCGCGACGAAGTAGCCCGGCGTGACGCCGCTACCGTCGCCGCCTGAGTCGCAGCATCCACTCGAAGGAGAGAACATGAGCACCTCACTGACCACCGATCTACAGACCGCTTGGCAGGAATGGCATTCCGCACGCGAACGCGAGTTGGCCACACCGCACGGGTGGTTGAGCTTGACCTCGTTCCACTGGTTGCCGGACGCACCGACGGCCCTTCCCGGGCTCCCGGGTCGGTACGGGGTGCAGGACGGGCAGGCGGTGCTGACGGCAACGGCTGCCGACGGCTACACCCTCGCCGACGGGTCTGCTGCCGTCGTCGATGGCACCGTGCGAGCCACTGTCGCGGAGGCGAAGTCGTTGGTCTGGCTCACCCTCGGCGACGTCGTGATCGAGCTCGCGCTGCGCGGCGGCCGCTACACCATCCGGACCCGCGACCCCGAAGCCATCACCCGGACGGCGTTCAGTGGAGTTCCGGCTTTCGACGTCGACCAGAAGTGGTTGGTGCACGGCAGGTTTGAGGCGTTTGATGAGCCCAGGCGCATTTCGGTTAGCACGGCTCGCGACGACCTGGTTCAGCAGATCACCGGTGTAGGCACGGTGACTCTGGAGGTGGATGGCACGTCGTACTCGTTGATTGCCACCGCCGGCGGGGCTGGAACGTTGAACATCGCCTTTCATGATTCGACCAATGGCGACCTGACTGCCCGGTGGCGCGCGGTGCCGACCTCCGTGCCCGATGACGACGGCCGGCTGGAGATCGATTTCAACCGGGCGATCAACTTCCCGTACGCCTTCACCGACTACGGGACCTGCCCTGCCCCGCCGGCCGGCAACACCCTGCCGATTGCTGTTACCGCCGGTGAGCTTGCGCCGCGAGTTGTCGTGAAGTGAAGTTCTGCACCTACACCCTGGTCGATAATTCACCTGATCCCATCACCGGGGTGCGCTTGACGACGGCGGAGCGCCTTCAATCCGTTGTGCGGCAAGCACAATGGGCCGAGGATCTGGGCTTCGACGGCTTTGGCGTCGGGGAGCGGCACGCCCAGCGGTTCCTGTCGTCCTCGCCACCGGTCATTCTTGCCTACATTGCGGCGGCGACCAGCAGGATCAGGTTGATTACCACCGTGACGGTCCTGTCCCTGCTCGATCCCGTTCGCGTGGCTGAGGACTACGCGACCTTGGACCAACTCTCTGGGGGGCGCGTCGACGTCATCATCGGCAAGGGCAACGATCCGGATCAGAATGCGCTGTTCGGGTACGACCTCGATGGTCAGTGGGACCGCAATGCGCAGAAGTACGAGTTGTTGAGGCGGCTGCTCCGCGAGGAGGGGGTGACCTGGTCGGGAAAGTACCGGCCGAAATTGGTGGATGCGACCACGCAGCCGCGTCCGTTCCAGCAGCCGTTGCCGATCTGGCATGGTTCTGCCTCGTCGACCGAGTCGACCGAACTCGCGGCGAAATGGGGCGACCCATTGTTCTCAGCCAACGGATTCCACCCGATGAGCAAGTATGCCGCGCTCATCGATCACTACCGGGACCGGTGGGAGGCCTACGGCCACCCGCCGGCGGATGCGATCGTCGGGGCCGGCTTCAACGGCTTGTATGTGGCCAAGAATTCGCAACAAGCCCGTGAGGTGTACCGGCCGATCTTCAATGCTTTCATGCAGTCGCCCGGGGCCAAACACAACAAGTTGCCGTTCGAAACCCTCGAGGAATATCTGGATCTCGGTAGCGCGCTCGTCGGCTCGCCCGAGGAGGTCATCGACAAATTCGGCCGGTATCACAAGGCGTTCGGGCACGAGTTGTCCGGGGTTGCCACCGAGATCGCCGGACTGGATCCCGTTCTGCATCGCGAGTCGGTCGAACTCTTCGTCAGCGACGTGGTCCCGACGTTGCGGGCCGGCTACCCCAGTAGGGTGTGGAGCTCATGAGCGAACTATCTCTCGTCACCGTCGTCGGCAATCCGAAGGCAGGTTCTCGCACCCTGACTGCGGCGGTGGCGCTGTCCGACGCACTCGCGGAATTGCTACCGCAACCTCGACAGACCGTGGTGGATCTGGCGGAAATAGCTGGTGGTCTACTTGCGCCCTGGTCGCTGTCGCCCGAGGCGGCGGAGGCCGTCGCCGCGGTACGGGCCGCCGATGTGCTGGTGCTGGCCACCCCTACCTACAAGGCGTCGTTCACCGGCTTGCTCAAATTGTTGCTGGACACACTTCCGGCTGGTTCGCTGGCCAGCACTGTCGTTGTGCCGTTGACCGTTTCGGCCGGGCCGGCGCACAGGTATCTCGCCGACTGGCAACTCCGTCCGGTGCTCGGCGAACTCGGGGCCATTGTCGCGGCGCCGTCGTTGCTCCTGTCCGAGTCCGAACTGCCTGAGCTGGCCGTTCACGTGAGTGAGTACGTCGCGGCCTACGGGAAGCGGTTGGCAACCCTCGCAGTGAGCTGAACGCCCAGAGCGACCTGAGCGAGGCTCCCTCGCGGTCGTCGGATTCTCGCTCGCCGCAGCCGGATGCTCGCTCGTGGCCGCCGCTGTGGTGATCAGGTGGTCTGGCCTTGGCCGTGCTACAGCGACATGCGGTGGCCGACGTGCGGTGGCTTGCATGCGTTGGCAAGAAGCGTTGTCCGACACGCATTAATCATCGGGCGTCGGCAGACATGCGTTGGGGTGAGCCGATATGCGTCGGCCGAGACGCGTTGGCTGACATGGGGTGAGCCGGTATGCGTTGGCCGACACGCGTTGGCCCGCAGGGCTGAGCGTGCATGCTTGGCACGGTGAGCCTATCGCTGGGAACGTCCGTGCCTTGCGTTGGCCGGGTCGCAATAGTCTGGTGGGTGCTGACCGACCTGCGTTAACCGACCTGGGGCCAGGCGAAGACCGGTGGTCGGTGCTGGGTGTTGCGCAGGGGTCGTTGTTCCAGGTCGTGGCTGGTCGGCGGGATGATCTCGGGGAGCCGGTCGGCGCCCATCCGGACCTGCCACTGTTCCTGGTGGATGAGCATGTGGTGCCGTTTACACAGCAGGCATCCGTTGTGCAGATCCGATGGTCCGCCGTCGGCCCAGTGTTGGATGTGGTGGAACTCCGCCCACCGGCCGGGCAGGCCACAGCCGGGGAACACGCAGCCGACGTCCCGTAGCAGGATCGCGGTGCGGCAGGCGGCGGTGAAGGTGCGCATCGACCGGCCGACGTCGAGGACCTCGGATGCGCCGCCCAGGACCGCGGGGATGATCTTCGCGTCGCAGGCCAGCATGCGTAGCTGTCCGGCGGGGAGTTGGTCGCCGTAGCCCAGCCGGGCCGGCCGGGTCCGGTCGGTCAGGGACTGTTCGTCGATGGTCACGACGATGTGGGGTCGTTGCCCGCCCTGGGTCGGTGCGACGCCGGCGTCGAGGAAATGGGTGACGATGACGGCGAGGGCTTGCGCCCGTTTCGTTCCGGCTGACCGGCGGTCCGGCGGCGGTTCCGGCGCAGGGGTCACGCCGTCGAGGTCGGGCGGTACGTGGACCGATCTGTCCGCCGGTTGGTAGTCCGAGGGCACGGATCCCAGGGGTGCCCATTCGTAGGGCAGCCGCGGTGCCCGCCACACCGGACCCGCCGCGGTCGCCTGACCGCGGCCGTGATCGTCGTCTGGGCAGCGTTCTGCCGCACCGGTTGGCGAGTCCGGTGCTGCTGCTGGCGCACGGTCGGGTGGTGGGTCCGGTGGCCGGTCGTCGAGGTGGCCCGGTGGCGTCGCGGGCTTGTTCTCGCCGGTTCCGATCCGGGACGTCGGTGGCTGGTCCGGATCGTGCTGTCCTGCAGCGGCATCGCCGAACTCGGTAGCCGCTGCGGCGGCGTCATCTTCAGCGTGATCGGCGCCCGCCGACTGCGAGGGCAGCAGATCCGGCTCCCCGACATCATCGGCATCGGTGTGGTTATCGGTATCAGGGCCAGCATCGGTGTGGGTACCCGCGCCGGTGGTCTGATCGCAGGCGCTGGCCGTCTGGTCGTGGTTGGACTCTCGGTTCGTCGCGTCGGCGTCCGGATCGAGGTCGGCGGCATCAGGCAGGAAAGGCCGGCCAGCCTCGTCTTCACCGGTTCCGGCACCGGGGCAGTTGGTATCGGACATTTCCGGTTCGGCAGCGTCGGGGCCGACTGCGTCCGGGTCGATGCCGCCGGTCGGCGCCCCATCAACACCCTCACCGTCGCCACCAGCATCGTCGGGACCGTTGGGCCATTGCACATCGACCCGGTCGTTGCGGCGTTCCGCGGAGGGGGAGCACATCGATCCGAACGCCGCCCGCAGTGCTTCGGCGGTCAGGTCGTCCAACAACCCCCAACACCGGGTCAGCCCGTCCTCCCGGCGTTGCCCTAGGTGGAATTCCATCTTCTCGTGGGCGTCCCGATCATCAGGGGTGCCGTCGGGGTTGGCCATCAACGCTATTTCCCGGGCGGTCTGTTTGAACGTTTTCGGGTCCAACACCGCAGCTTGGTCGACCAGGAACTGTTCGGCCGCCTCCACCACCGCCGGTGGGTGGTGGCGGGGGAACCCGGTGATGGTGGAACAGATCAACGCGGCCTCCCGCACCCCCACCTCACCGGCCGTCACCGCAGCACCGACCAACGGGAACCGGGCTGGTACCGCGGCCCCGGACAGCCCGGTGGAGGGGCAGATTCCGGCGGCCAGGCGGGCGCGGCGGGAGGATTCGTCTTTGCCGATCATGATCACCTGCCGGACCAGGGCCGCGGTGGACTGGCAGCCCTCAGGTGCGGCCACACCGCGGGTGTCGATCTGTCCGATCACCGCGACCGAGGCGGCGGCGAGCCGGCGGGACTGCCGTTCCACCTCGCGCAAAAGATCCAACAACTCAGCCGTCCCGGGCAGGCTCAGATCGACGGCCAACAATCCGTCCACAGCGGCCGCGACAGCGGCCAACGCGACCACCGCGGAACAGCCGTCACGGAGGCGCGGCAGGCCCGTGACCTGCGTCGACACCCCCGTCTGCCTGCATAGAACAAGTGTACGACAACCCACCGACAGCCCGCCGAAGTTGTCCACATCAGCACTGAACGGGAACGCCAGCCGACCAGATCTCAGTCAGTAGACCCCGTGTGCCGGGCCGAGACGGCTGAGCGCGGAAGGTAGGGGCAGTCCGTCCCGACCCGCGGGGTGAGTCGTCGCAGGCTTGTCGTGCATGCCGGTTCGGCCGATCAAGGCCAAGTCCGCATGTACCACAAAAGGAAAATCTGCGGCCGCTGCTCAGTAGGCCGTGACGGGCCGGAGGGTGTAGGCGTCGTCCAGTCGGACGATCCGCTTGCCCAGGGGAGCGAGGGTGATCGGGATCAGCTTGAAATCTGCGATGGCCAGCGGGATGCCGATGATGGTGATGGCCAAGGCGATGCCTGTGAACAGATGCCCGAGGGCGAGCCAGAGCCCAGCGAATAGAAACCAGATGACATTGCCGATAAACGATGGGGCACCGGCTGCCGGATCATTGACCATGGTGCGGCCGAACGGCCAGAGCGCGAATCCGGCAATTCGAAAGGAGGCAATCCCGAACGGGATCGTGATGATGAGGACACAGGCCACGATTCCCGCGACCACGTAGGCGAGAAACATCCAAACTCCGCACAGTACGAGCCAGATGATGTTGAGCAGCAAACGCATGTGGCAAGAATACCTTTCGTGCACACCGACAGTCGGGCGCCGGCAATCGCCCGCCCGTTCAGCCGGCGACGACCACCGGGGTGTCGTCGTCAGAGTTGGCCGGCACGACCGTCACCGGACGCTGGACGAACTCGAGGATGACGATCACGATGACGGCGATCACCAGGGTCCAGACGACCAGACCCACGGTCAGTGGTCGGACGAACAAGACGATGGCCGACGCGATGAGCGTGACCAGGACATGGAGCAACACTCGCTGCTGATAGATCCATTGTCCGGCGGCGCCGGTGGTGATCCCGTGCTTCTCCGCGGATTCGCGGACGAGCGCGGTGCCGTCACCGAAGAATCCACGGAGCTTGCGTGAAATGGCGAATGGTCCGGCGAACCACGCCACGATCACCAGGATGGCGGCCAACACGACCAAGGCCGCAGCAATCGCCTGCATGCCATCGAAGATCGCACCCCAGAGCGCGTCACTCACCCCAGCCGGAAGCAGTGACGGGCTCACCGACTGGATGAAGATGGTCTGGCCGATGTCGACACCGATGGACGTGAGCAGCATGATGAAACCGAACGACAATGCGGCCCAGATCAACGCTACCGACTTACGGCGGGCGAGGAGAACTCCGGCCGTCAGGAACAACAATGCGATCCACGGTAGCCAGTTGCCCAAGGCCACAGCCAGGTTGTAGAGCGATCTGGCCTGCGGGATGTTGGACGATTGGACTACCGTGATCGTCTTGTCAACGGTAGGGATCTTGTTGGCGAAGGTCACGTTCTTGGCCAGTAGGGCCGCTTTGACCTGGTCGACGATCGGACCGAGCTGAATGCCGATCGAGCCGTCCGACCCCACCACCACTGCCGAACCGGAATCGTTGCTCATGACGTTCTCGAGTTGGTTGTGGCTGATTCGGAGCGCCTGGGCCCACACGGTGGCAAAAGCGTCTGAATCCACCAGTTTAGCGACCGCGGATTGCACCAGCGATTCGAGCCCCGACGCTGCGACACCCTTCAGGCCGTTCAGAGCATTGGTAGCTCTGGGTCCCGTGCCGAGAGCGGTGATGCCGTCGATCACGTCAGAGGTCAGCGTCGGAATGTCTACCCGGGCGTCGATGAGAGCGACCACCTGATCGGTGATGTACGCCTGAACCTCGGGATCGTCGGCCAACGGCGCGAAGGCTGATACGAATCCCTCGGTATCCGACAGCTGGATCTTGGCCCACGAAGCCGCAAGGGCGACGGGAGCAAGGATCGTTCCGATGATGATGAGGACGGTGGCCAGCACCGTCCAGCTGCGACCACGCTTCTTCTCTGGGGACACGACGTCGAGAGCGGCCGTGTCCGCAGGGTAAGCAGTTCGTTCGATCGCCTGGGTCTTCAGCAACGCGTTCTCGGCCTCGAGCTCCTCGAGACGTCGTTGCAGGTCTGGGTCTGGTGCGCCGCTCATGTCATCCCCGATCGTCTGGTCGTTCCCTGGTCGGTCGCATTCAAACCCCACGATGCGAAAGTTCTCCTAGGGCAGATTCAACACCAGCGGCAAGTGCGACGCATAGCCCGACCCGCCTGCACTACTCCGGAGGCGCATTCCGCATCGGCACTTTGACGTCGGATCCGCCTTCCTGAGTGAGTCGATCGCGTACTTTGATCATCGCTGGTGCCGGCACGAAACCGCCGGCGAAAAGCGCTTCACCCTGGCGGAAGCGCGGCGACTGAGCCAGCAGAGCACGTGGCGCGAATCCGAAAATGGTGGCCAGTTCGTCGAGGTCGACGGGCGAGCTCATCTTCATGAGGGCGAGGTTGTCGCACTGCGAGATGATGCCGGGATGCACCTTCGACGGCCGCTGGGTGGACAACAGCAGCCACAGCCCGAACTTGCGCCCCTCGGCCGCGATCTGGGTGATGCGCTCGCGCACCGCGCGATGCAAGGGACTGTCGTTCTCGGGCGAGCAGAGGTTGTGAGCCTCATCGATCACTATGAGAATGGGCCGGCGCTGTTCCCGCTTCGCCCACAGGTCGTCGAGCACCGACATGGCGACGACCAGGTATTCATCGGGAAAAGCAAAACCCCCGAGGTCGAGAACGGTGGCGTCTGGTCGGGAATCGAGTATCTCGGTCACCGCTTCCCGTTGCTGGGCCCACACTCCCCACCCGGTGAGTCCGAGATTCTCGATTCGCAACGCGATCGCCTGGGCGGCCGCGCTGTCCTTGTGGGCGCGCAGGTCCGGCACGATGCGCTCGACATCTGTGCTGCCGACGGTGCTCTCGATGTGCAACATCTCGTTGTACTCGGCCCGGTCGACCAGCGGGTCGAGACGAAGAATCGCCGCCTTGGCCTGAATCGAGAGCGCAGTGAACCGCACCAGCAGTGCGTCGTGCCCGGCGTTTGGCCGCAGAATGCGGATATTGCGCTCCGACAGTGCTCGCTTTTCATCGGAATCGGAGGCGCTGTTGAGCTCCCGCAGCCGCACGAAGTCGGCGTTCGGGTCGAAGATCACCATCGGCAGACTGGTATGGATCAGCAACTGCTCGAGCAGCACCCCGAGCGCGAACGTCTTGCCCGATCCACTCTGACCGCACCAGAACGTGTGGCGGTTGAATCGATGCGGCAAGAGGCGGGCGTCGACGTTTTCGGAGCCAATGAGCGACCCGACCCGGAGCGTCGCCCCGGCGGCGACGTAAACGAGCTCGATGGTCTCCGCGTCGGCCACTCTCATGGTCGCGGTGCCGAACGGGGAGGAATCGCGGGTGTCCAGATGCCCGCCCGGGTCGACGATTCCGATGATCTTGCCCAGACCGGCCACGGTCCCCGTCGTGGTGAAGCTCAGATCGTCGATCTGGCCGATCTGAATGCGACCGTCGGCCTCCTGGAGGGTGACGAAACCTCCTGGCACGAAGGGGGAATCGCTGGAGCCGTCGAACTGGAAAGCGCGGCCGTCGAGTGACACCGCGGTTGGTGCCGATTGGTCCATCAATCCCGTCGTGGTCATCGTTACGGCTCTCTTCGTAGTGGTTGTCGATCCGCCCACAGACGCTCCTGATCGGGGCCTTCGTGAGATCGACACTCTACTTCGGGACTAGCGCGACCTGGGTGCCGGTTCCGGAATGGTGGCCAACGTCGACCACGGTCGAGGAGCCGGTCCGAGTAGATCCCCGCTAGCCCAGGGTGACCAGGACCCGCGGGTCGTCGGCGGGCAGTGGTCCGTCGACGACCGCGGTGACGGTGGCGCTGTTGAAGGTGATCGCTCCGCCGAAGTTGTCGAGGAAGGCGGTGTCGGCTGCGTCGCGGCCGGTGGCGATCCGCAGAAGTGAGGATCGAGGAGCCAGCAAGGTGCCGTCGACCACCCGCCACTGTCCTTCGACGAACGCTTCGGCCACGGCGTGGAAATCCATCGGGGACAGGCCGGGCGCGTAGACCGCGACCAGGCGAGCCGGCACGTTCCGGGCACGCAGGAAGGCCACCACGAGGTGGGCGTAGTCGCGGCAGACTCCCTGGCCGAGCAGGTAGGTGTCGACGGAACCGTCGATCGGATCGCTGCTTCCGGACACGTACTCGAGATGCCCGCCGACCCAGGCGGCGACAGCGCCCAGGAGATCCTCCGGCGCGTCGAGATGACTGAACTCGTTGAACGCTATGGCTGCCAACTTGTCCGATTCTGCATAACGGCTGGGTCGGAGATATTCGATGAGTTCGTAGTCCAGTACCTCCGGGACGTCGGCTTTACCGGTCACCGACGCCCGGTAGGACAGGATGAGCTTGCCCTTGGCCGGCTCGGCGACGTGAAAGCGAGACCCGGTGACACCGATCACCTCTCGGACGTCGACCGGCTTACCGTCGAGAGTGAGGTCGAAATTCTCCTCGACAGTGAGCCCGGGCGATTTGACCACCGCAACCTGGAAGATCACCTTGCCCGGCACCGCCACGTCGATGTCGATGTCTGCGGACACCGATCTGGACAACGAGTTTTCTGCCATCGGTCAATTGTGGGGCATGACGACAGGTCGAACTACCGACCGTCCGGCACCGGCAGGCTTCCTGTGGTCAGCAATTCCTCGGCAATGTCGCCGATCTTGCGCCGGCTGCCGCGCGCCGCGCGGCGCAACCGGTTGAACGCGGCCAAGGCGTCCACACGGTCCCTGGCCATCAGGTAGCCGACTCCGCGTTCGATGATGACCCGGTAGTCCAGGGCGTACTGCAGTTGGCCGGCGAGCTCGCCGGCGTTGTGTGCGGCCAGGGCGGCGGTGACCGTCGATTCAATGACGTCGGCATATCTACCCAGCGCGGCGCGCTCCGCGGGCTCCCATTCGTGCGGCCGGTCGTAATACACATCAAGGGACCCGACGGTGATGGCTCCCATCCGCACCGGCACACCGAGAACGGCGTGAATGTTGTAAGGCTCGATCGCCTTGGCCAGCGCCGGCCATTTCGTAGCGGTGGCCAGGTCGGTGTTCGCGACGATGTGGTTCTCGACGAACGCCTCCGTACACGGGCCTTCGCCGGTTTCACTCTCGGCCGTCTCCAATGCCCGGCCGGGCCCACTGGTGGCAGTGACGTACCGGGTGATGTTCTGCTCGTCGGCGAGCATGATTCCACTGCCGGTCACGCCGAACAGATCAACGCAGGCCTCGATCAGTTCGGTCAGCGCCGGGACGACGCCGTTGTCCTGGACCTCCTGCCCGGCAAGTCGGCGCAAGCTCGCCGTCAGGGCCTGCTGGTCGATGGTCATCCTCGTAGCCTTCCGGGTCAGTCCAAGGGTCGTCGCCGCCGGCGATCAGTTCGAGCCAAGCACTGAGCGAGCCTGACAGATCACCCCAGTATGTTGCCTGCGCCGCGAGACCCAAGGTGAACCCGAGAATACCGGCGTACGCCTCGATCGCCCGCGCCTCGTCAGCGGTCCATTCATGCGGGTACCGCAGCGAGGCGTCGAGGTTGCCGACGGCGGTTCCGTGGACCTTGATCGGCACGGAAAGAATTGCTCTGGCACCGCTTTCGGACGCTCGGTGCCACAACGCGCCGTAGTCGGGGTCATGAGCGAGGTCGGTCACCGGAACGGTCGCAGACCGCAGAAATGAATCCAGGCCAGGACCCAGGTGCAGTTCGATCTGAGCGTCTTCGAGCAGTGCTGCTCCGCGTCCGGTGGTTCCGATGACGTAGAGCCGCTCAGCCTCGTCCTGGAGCATGAAACCGACGCCGTCCACCCCAAGCACCTGGGGTGCGGCCATCATCACCTGCTCGATGCGCAGTTCCAGCGACTGCTTTGATCGTTGAGTGGGTGTACCGGCTTTCGCCAGCCAGGGGAGTGCACCAAGACCGGCCAGTTCATCGGCATCCATCGGCGACCGCCGGCTTCCGCTCCAAGTCCGGCGCGGATGCCAACCGCTGGGGCAAGAGCTCCTCGATCGTGGCGGAAAGCTCGGCGTCCTGCGCTGACAGCTGGCGAGAATGTCTGTCCACCATCACTTGTGCGATGATCCGAACCTTGACGTTCGTCGACTGCGATATCCAGGTCAGCAGTTTCCAGGCCTGGTCTACGTTGCAATCGAGTCGGTGAGCCAACAGTCCGACTGCCACGCCGATCCGTTGCCGGCTGATCACCGCCTCCTGCAGGTTCTCTACCTGCCGAGTCAGCTGCGCAACCTTCTCTTCGACGTCCGACGGCGACACACCGACCGTCGGTCTGTTCACACCATTCACGAGCACGCGTCACCCCTGTGACGTCACGTCCGCGGACACAGGGCGGAGACCGACAATTCGACCTGAACTGTACGAGTTGCCCGGAAGACTCGCAAGGCCAGTCGGGGCGACTGGACCGATCAGGACTTCTTGGCCTTCTTGGACTTCTTCTTACCGATACCGGGGAAGCGTTTCTTGACGGCCGCCTTCACCTTCTTCTGTTCGGCGGGTGTGCCGTTCTGTGCCACGCGAGCAAGGGCGTTGCGTGCGTGAGCTTTGTCCGGAATAGGGTATTTCCGCTTTTCAGGCAGTGCGAACGACTGCTTGCTCAGTTTCTTCCGGTCCTTGGTCGTCAGCTCTTTGCTCATACCTTCCAATTTGGCATTGCCGCCGGTCAACAGCAACCCGTGTCTGGGATCGAAACACCAGCCGGCCGCTCATTCTCGCGAAGCCGACGATTCAGGCCCCGTCCCGCCACGCACGCCAGGAGTCGCCGGCGGCGCAGCCCAGCAGGGCCGTGCGGACGAAGAAGTGAGCGGGGCGAATACCCACCACCTTTCGATGCGCCCTTCTTCAAATGCCCTCGTCAGGAAGGCATTGCACGGCCATCGCTGCGGTAGCCAACGGCTGGGTACGCCGATTGCCGTGATCGCAATCTCGTCTGTTGCGTCACCCCGACAGGGCAGCACCCGAGGTGATCAACTCCGAACCCCGCTCGTAATCGACGTCCGCCAGGTAGGTCAACACCCCGACCGCAACGTGGTCCTTCTCGTACCAAACCGTCAGGCCGCCTTCGCTGTTGGGCACCGCCGTGGCTCTGTCGTAACCGTCACCCCAGGCCGCGTACTTCAGCGTGTGCGGACCGATTTCGGACCAGAACCCGGGCGCGTCCGACCAGGCCGCGTCACCGCCGGCAGCCACCGTGCCGGCGATTGTTCCCATGGTGTCGGCGTCGCCCCAGTGCTCGACCGCCAAGTGGCGTCCCGCTGCCGCATTGAAGGCGAAGGCTGCGTCGCCGGCCGCGAAGACGCCGGGCGTCGACGTGCGCATGGAAGCGTCCACGACGATCCGGCCGTCCTTCATCTCAAGCCCGGCCCGCTGCGCGAGGGCTCCGTTGGGTGACACGCCGACCGCCGCCAGGATCAGATCGGCGGACAAGGTCGTGCCGTCGGACAAGTGCACGAAGCGATCGCCGGTGATCGAGCTGATCTCGGCCTCGGCGACCAGCGTCACGCCGGCCGTGTCCAGCCAGCCGGCGATCAAGGCGGCCGCATCCGGTCCCAGCCGGCCCAGCTGAGGCTGCTTCTCGACTGTCACCATGGTGACTGAAAGCCCCCGCGTTGCAAGGGAAGCGGCCGCTTCGCAACCGATGAAGCCGGACCCGATGACGACGGCACTGGCGGCGACCTGTGCGGTGTCCCGCAACGCCGAAGCCTGAGCCAGCCAGCGGAGGCTCAATGCTGAGCCGGCGCCGGGGACCGGGAGCTGATTCGGCCTAGAGCCCATCGCGAGAATGCAGTTCGCGTAGGCCAACTGCCGGCCGGAAGAAGTGCGAACGGTCCGACGGGTCCGGTCGAGTTCCACGACGGTCTCCGAGAGATGAACGTCGATGTCGTTGTCCTGATAGAACTCTGAGCCGGCCAAAGGCAGTTCGCTGGCGTCCGACTGGCCGCGCAGGTAATCCTTGGACAGCGGTGGGCGGTTGTACGGCAGCCAGTCGTCCTCGGACAGCAAGGTGACCGGGCCTTGTCCGCCGGACTCCCGAAAGGCCCGCACGGCGGCGTGGCCGGCTGGGCCGCCGCCCACCACGACCAGGCCGGCGGTCATCCGACCACTCCGTGCGGCGGGAACGATGGTCCTGACGCCGGAGCGTCTTTGGTAGGTGCATCCATGCGGGTGCAGTACCCACCGGCCAGATGCTCACACCGCGCGCAGCGTGGTTCGAGTCGTCAGTCGTTCGTCTGCTCGTTGGTGGATTGCGGCTGCGCGCCCCGGCGCGTCGAGCGACGAGTGGGGACGACCTGGAAGCGAGAGCTGGCCACGGCAATCAGGGCACCGATGACGACCAGATCGAATGCCACCTGCACGATCGTGATCACCTTGGCCAGCTGGCCTACCGCGTGGACATCGCCGTAGCCCACCGTGCCCAGGGTGATCACCGTGTAATACAGCGAATCGGTGCGGGTGACGATGCCGTCGAACTGATCGGGATGGTGCACCTGCACCACGTAGTAGGTGAGCGCGAAGAGCACCACCACGGGATAGAGCAGGGTGATCAGGCTGCGGACGCGGACCCCAGGATCGGGGCCCGCGTTCATCTGCTTGATGAGTTGCCGGACGATCAACCAGATCAGGACGCCCAACCCGACGACGAAAAGAACGGTGGTCCGGATGGGATGACCGGAGTTGAGGTCGATGGGCACGCAGTAGTAGAAGACGAGGGCACTCGCGATCGTCAGCGCATTGGTGGCAATCTGGCGCAACATATGGAAACGCTCTCGCTGGGCCGGGATCTCGATCGGCTCGGTCATGTTTCGCGCTCGATTTCAACGCTGGACGGGTTGGGTGATTGCGCGAGGCTGTCGCCGCGGTCAGCTACGGGCGTCGCCGTTCCCGCCGGGGGCGGCAAACTGACCCCGGAGCCGGCGGCCCCCCGCCCGAACAGGTCGGACAGTCGCATCGGTCGGTCCGGCGGTGGCAGTGGCGGTCGGGCGCCGTCCTCGAGCTCGGTGGGTCGTCCGCGTCGTAGCCAGCGGCCGACGAAGTCCTCGCCGTCGGTAAGCGCCGGTCCGAGAACAGCGGCGACCACGATGACGAAGGCCAGCCCGGTGAACCAGGTGACGAAGGCCAACGCGACGCCGAAGGCACCGAACTGAGCGAAGTTCTTGGTGACGTTGGCGGGCATCCACACCGCAGCGGCCAGGGTGTAGATCCAGCTGCCCAGACCGGTGACGACCGCGGTCGGCAGCAGCGGACGCCAGCGGACCTCACCGCGTGTCATCAGGCGGGCGGTCCACCACCACAGCAGGGTGGACCCGATCAGGCCGACCACCCAAGACAGCGGCTGACCGGTGCTGACACCCAGGAGCTTGCGGACCAGACTGATCAGTAGGAGCAACGCCATCACACCGCCCACCCAGGCGGCGCCGCGGAATTTGTTCATTGCGCCGCCGCCCGGCGGTCGCCGCCAGGCGCGGAGATAGGTGCGTTGGAGCGCCGTGGTGAAGGACACGGCGAATGCGATGGTCAGGATGGTGCCGATGACTCCCGACGCGGCCCGGGTGGCGTCGGGGGAGGCAAAGGCTAGCTTCACCAGTTCGAACGCCGAACCCTGCACCCCGAAGCGCCTCGAGATGTTGCTCAGCACCTCTTTGCGAACGGCGTCGGGCGAGATGGCCGTGACGATGATGATGGCGGGGAACAACGAGACGAAGGCCTTGGCGGCCAGGGCGACCGAGCGGTCGACGAATTCGATTTCCAACAGGCGCGACCACAGACGACCGAGAAAGGTGGTCTCGAGCACCCGGGAGACCTTGAAGGCAGTGGCCCTGGCCTGGGCCACTCCGACCTTGGCCGAAGCGATCCGCTGCTGGTACTTCGAGAGTTCCCTCGATGTCGGCTCGGACGGTGTCGGCTCGGACGGTGCTGGTTCGGACCCGGCGGCCTCCGTCCCTGATGCCGATGGCGGTGGCTGTCCCGGTGTCATGCGTGCTCCGTCATGGACGGCTCCGTTCGTGGATACTGCGCCGGCTCTGCTTCGGTTCGATCGGCCATCCTCTGCAGCCAACCCGCCGCTGCGACGCGAGCGGGTGTGCTGTCGGAGTGTCACAGATCGTAAATGATGCAGGTCCTGGCGCCTCGTCACACAGAGCTGGGCAGGTGAGCGTCACTGCGTCGGCCGTGACGTCTGACGATCGCCCGGGGCCAGGGCCGTCACGGGGTTGGCCGCCTCGTAAAGTCACCCGGATGACAGACGACCACCAGGTACTGGCAGATGCGGTGAGCCGTCTGGACGACGAAGTACTCGGCTGGCAGTTCAAAGCCATCCCGCCCGTCGCCGATGGCCGCACGGTGCTCGAATTCCTCGCCACCCACCCACGCCTGGTCGATTTTCCGACGCCGCTACTGACGCTGGATGCTGGTGCGCTCACGACCAACGTCGAGTCGATGGCGCGCTGGTGCGAGCACCGTGGCCTGCAGCTGGCGCCGCACGGCAAGACGACGATGGCTCCTGCGCTCTACCTCGATCAGCTCAGGGCCGGGGCCTGGGGAGTCACCCTGGCCAACGAACCGCAGCTGCGCGTCGGACGAGCCTTCGGGCTGCGCCGCATCCTCCTGGCGAACTCACTGCTACGGCCGGCGGCGCTGAGATGGCTGGCCGCAGAGCAGGACTCCGATCCGGATTTTCGATTCAGCTGCTGGGTGGATTCGGCTCGTTCGGTCCAGCTGATGACGGCGGCGCTGCCAATCGGCGCGTCGATCGACGTCTGCGTCGAACTTGGCGCTAGCGGCGGCCGGACCGGGGCGCGAGGTCTGCACGCCGCTGTCGCGGTAGCCGAGGCCGTGGCCGCATCGCCCCGTCTCCGGCTGGTGGGAGTCAGTGGCTACGAGGGGGCGGTGGCGGGCGGCACCGACGATGCCCAACTGGCGGCCGTCGATCGGTATCTCGACGAGATGGCTGCGCTACATACCGCCGTCAGCCCGATGTACGACCTGACGACCTCCGGCGCCGCGATGGTGACCGTCGGTGGCAGCGCCTACTTCGACCGGGTCGCGGAGCGGCTCGGGGGGTCGGCCGATCCGTCTGGCGTGCGCGGACCAGTGACCGAAGTGGTCCTGCGATCAGGGGCCTACGTGATCCACGATGATGGCTACTACCGGTCCATCACGCCCACGAACCGAACGACCGGCCCGCGGCTCACTGCCGCGATGCATGCCTGGGCCAGGGTGGTTTCGCACCCCGAGCCGGGGTTGGCGCTCTTGGACGCCGGCCGCCGCGATCTGCCGTTCGATCAGGGCCTGCCCGAACCGCAGGTTCGGATCCGGCCGGGCGGCGAGACGAGCGCTCTGGTCGGCGCCACCGTCTCCAAGCTGAACGATCAGCACGCATTTCTGCAGTTGGCGAGCCCGGACGACGTCGAGATCGGTGACGTGGTCCGGCTGGGTCTCTCGCATCCGTGCACGGCGATGGACAAATGGACGTTGATTCCGGTGCTGGACGATTCGTCCGTTTCCGATCCCCGGGTGATCAGACTGGTGAGAACCTATTTCTGAGGCCCGTTTCACGCAGAGCAGCTCCTGGCCGGAAAGGAAGTGAGCCCATGCCGGGTCGGGTCGTCCTGATCACCGGAGCCGGGTCGGGCATCGGCGCCGTGATCGCGGCGCAGGCAGCGGCGCAGGGTGATCGGGTGGTCATCGCCGACATCGATGGCGCAGCGGCAGAACGGGTCGCTGCCGACATTGAACAGGCGGTGGCGGTCAGCGTCGACGTGACGTCCCGAGCGCAGGTGTTCGACCTCGTCGACCGGGTGGGCCACGAGATCGGCCCGGTGCAGGTGCTCGTCAACAACGCAGCGGTGGCGTCGGACATCCCGTTCGGCGAGCTGCCGGAACAGGTATGGCACCGTGACATTGCGGTAACCCTCGACGCCGCGTTTCACACCATCTCCGCCGTTCTGCCCAGGATGATTGCCGGCGGCGGTGGTGCCATCGTCAACGTCGCGTCGGTGAACGGCCTGACCTACCTCGGCAACGAGGCCTACAGCGCGGCCAAGGCTGGTTTGATCAGCCTGACCAAGAGCATCGCCGTTCGCTACGGACCACTCGGGATCCGTTGCAATGCAGTCGCTCCGGGCACGATTGCCACGCCGATCTGGCATCAGCGGCTGGCCGCGGATCCCGAAGTGATGGACCGGGCCGCGAAGTGGTACCCGTTGGGCCGCATCGGCCGGCCCGAAGACGTGGCGTCAGCAGTGCTGTTTCTCGCCGGTGACGGAGCCTCGTGGATCACCGGAGTCACGCTTCCCGTCGACGGGGGACTGATGGCCGGGCGGTTGCAGATGGCCGACGAGATCACCTCGGCCGATCGCCAACGGACAGACTCGGTGACCGATTGATGGCCCGGACCGTCCTGCGCGGTGGAATCGTCGTCGACGGCACCGGTGGCCCGATCTGTGCCGGGGACGTTTCGGTCGTCGACGGTCGCATCATCGATGTCGGCGAGATCGGCACCGAGCCAGACGATGTCGTCCTGGACTGTGGAGGTCGACTGGTGTTGCCCGGCTTGATCGATGCGCACTCCCACGCCGACGCCGCCGTCTTCGATCCGTCCGTATCCCTGGCCCTGCTGCGGCAAGGGGTGACCTCCATCGTCGGGGGACAGGACGGAGTCTCCTTCGCTCCAGGCGACGGGCGGTATGCGACCGCCTACTTTGCTGCCCTCAACGGATCTCACCCGACGTACGACGGTGGCGGGATCGCGGCGCTGCTGGCCGGGTACGACGACCAGGTCCCGGTGAACGTCGGCTATCTGGTACCGCACGGCACGGTCCGGCACGAGGTGATGGGCGACGCCGATCGGCCCCCGAGCGCTGCCGAGCTGGCCCGGATGACCGCCGCAATCGAGGCCGGTCTGGCCGCAGGCGCGTTGGGACTGTCCAGCGGACTCGATTACGCCCCAGGCTATTTCGCCGACACCGCGGAGCTGATCGCGCTGAACGCACCGGTGGCGCGGGTCGGTGCGATCTATGTCTCGCACATGCGCGGGGGTTACGAAGACAATCTGCCGGCCGGGATCTCAGAAGTCAGCGATATCGCCCTGGCGGCTGGCGTTCCGGTGCATGTTTCACATCTGCACGGCCCCGCCTCCCTGATTTTCGATGTACTGGCCGAGGCCGAACTAGCCGGTGTCGATCTGAGCTTCGATGCCTATCCATATCGGCGCGGTTGCTCCCTGCTGGCCATGCCGATGTTGCCGGCCTCGCTGCTCCGACTGGGGGTGACCGCCGCCGCGGCCCAGTTGCAGGACCCGCAGACCAGGGCCGACATCCTGCGAGATCACCTGCCGGCCATGATGTCCCGGCCGGACATCGGTCCCGGATGGGCGGACAACATCAGCTTTGCCGGCATCGGGGCTCCGGAGTACGGCTGGGCGGAGGGCTTGACCATCGCCCAAGCCGCGGCGCTGTCGGGGAGTGACCCGGGTGAGCTCGGCCTCCGGGTGATCGCCGAGTCCCGGATGGCGGTCAGCGCAGTGCTCCGGGTGCCGCAGCAACGACCGGAAGAGGAACTGGCGCAGATCTTCTCGCATCCGACGCACATCGGAAGCAGCGATGGGATCTACCAGGGCGGTCACCCGCATCCGCGGGGCTGGGGGACGTTCGGCCGGTTCCTCGGGCGCTACACCCGGGAGCGCGGCGACTACTCGTGGCCGCAGGCGGCGTTGCACCTGTCGGGTCGGACCGCGGCGCGGCACGGACTCGGCGATCGTGGCCGGGTGGCGCCCGGATACGCCGCAGACCTGATCGTCGTCGACCCGGACCGGGTTGCCGATCGGGCTGACTATGCTGATCCCCGCAGGCTGGCCCAGGGTATCGACGACGTGCTGGTGAACGGGGTCCAGGTGCTCGAAGCTGGCCGGCCGACCGGGGCACTGCCTGGAAAAGGGCTGCGCCGCAACGCGTTGGTCGAGCGAGTGGCAGGCTCCGTGCGGGGAGCAGGATCAGAGAGGATCCGAAGATGATCTACGTGGCCGGCCAGGGCGCGGCCGACGGTTCCGAGCGCGGGGCGGTGACGATCTTCGACCGGACGACGCTGCAGGAGGTCGGACGCAGCGAACCCATCGACGAATTGCTCTACCTGGTCGCCGATCCGTCGGGCCGCTACCTGTACGCCGCCTCCGGCGTCGCCGCCGGTCGGATTCATGCCTGGCGCGTCGCGGGCGAGAACCTGGTGTCGCTCGGTGCGCCCGTGCCCTCCGGCGGGACGGAGCCCTGCCACCTGGTGGTCCACGAAGATGGATACCTGCTGGTGGCCAACTACGGGAGCGGTGAGGCGGGATCGATCGCCTCATTGCTGATCACCGCCGAGGGGTCAGTGGGTGCGGCGACGGTGCTACGCCGCAACTCACCACCGGGCCCGGACCCGGACCGACAACGGGAATCGCACATCCACCAGGTGGTGGCCGGCCGTCACGGCGAAGTCCTGGCGGTGGATCTGGGCGCCGACCAGGTGATCAGTTTCAGACTGGAGTACGGGGGTCTGGTGGATCCAGTGGCCAGCCAAGTCCCGAAAGGAACCGGCCCTCGACACCTGGTGCTTCTCCCGACCGGCGACATTGCCCTATCGGGTGAACTCAGCTCCACGTTCCTGCGGGCACGGGCGAACGGCCGTGAATTCATCGACTGGACCAGCTCACCCTCGACGGGTCGCACAGCGCCTCCCGGGGTCGTCAACTATCCGAGCGATCTGCGCCCCTCGCCGGACCCCGACCTGCTGTACCTGGCCAATCGTGGCGTGGACTCCGTTGCCGCTCTCTCCATCTCGTCCGGCGCGGTGGTGGCTGAAGGAGTCTGTGGAGCCTCGCCGCGGCAGTTGGCGGTCGACGGCGCCCTGGTTTTCGTCGCCGCGACGAACGCCGATCAGGTCGACGTTCTGGACGCCACCACACTGCTGCCCGCCCGACCACCCCTTCGCGTCGCGCGACCGATGTGCGTCGTGATCGATTCTCCGGTGGCCGGAGTCCCGGGATGACCGCTCGCCGAGCCGTGGTGACCGGCGGTGCGTCCGGCATCGGCCGGGCCGCAGCCTTGCGCCTGGCGCAGGACGGGGTGCGCGTCACCACCCTCGACCTGTCCTCCCAGGCCGACCTGGTCGTCGACATCACCGACGACGCGGCGGTTGCGGATGCGGTGGCGCAGTTGGGTCCGATCGACGTCCTGGTGAATTCGGCCGGAATCATCGGGCCCAACAAGCTGTTGTGGGAGATCACATCCGACGAGTGGGCCAGCACCTTCGCAGTCAACGTGACCGGCACATTCAACCTGTGTCGAGCCGTTGTGCCCGGTATGCGGGAGCGCGGCTGGGGTCGGATCGTGAACATGGCGAGCATCGCCGGCAAGGACGGCAACGCCCGGCTGTCGGCGTATTCGGCGACCAAGGCGGCGGTCATCGGCTTGACCAAGGCACTGGGCAAGGAACTTGCCGCGGACGGCATCCTGGTCAATGCGATTGCCCCTGCGCTGATCGAGACTCCGATGAACGCCGAGACGGCGCCGGATGTCCTGGCGCGTTTGAAGACCTTGATCCCGATGGGCCGGCTCGGCCAGCCCGCCGAGGTCGCCGAACTGATCGCGTGGCTGGCCTCGGAACGGTGCAGTTTCTCCACCGGTGCCGTCTACGACATCACCGGGGGCCGGGCCACCTACTGAGCTGCTCGTCGCGCAACTGGTGGCGGCGGGCGTCGTCGTTCTCACCGCAGCTTGGCCGACGAGCTGTCCGACCTGCTTCTGTCCCACCTCGGGTACGAGGAAGACGAGCTGGAACAGGGGCTCGACCTACTCGCTATGCCGATCTGAGGCCGGGATCGTCAGCTGGCGACCGAATCGGCCGAGCGACGCCAGCGGATGCCGGCCTCGAGGAAACCGTCGATGTCGCCGTCGAAAACCGCGGACGGGTTGCCGACCTCGAAGTTCGTCCGTAGGTCCTTGACCATCTGGTACGGGTGCAGCACGTAGGAGCGCATCTGGTTACCCCACGAGTTGCCGCCGTCGCCGCGCAGCACGTCCATGGCCGCCTTTTCCTCCTCCTTGCGGCGGACCAGCAGCTTCGCACCGAGCACCGCCATTGCCGAAGCGCGGTTCTGGATCTGCGAGCGCTCGTTCTGGCAGGAGACGACGATGCCGGTGGGGATGTGGGTGATCCGGACGGCGGAGTCGGTGGTGTTGACACCCTGGCCGCCGGGTCCCGACGAACGATAGACGTCGACGCGGATCTCCTTCTCGTCGATGTCGATGTGGTCGCTGGTCTCCAGCACGGGAATGACTTCGACTCCGGCGAAAGAGGTCTGCCGGCGGCCCTGGTTGTCGAACGGGGAGATCCGGACCAGTCGATGCGTTCCCTGCTCGACCGACAACGTGCCGTACGCGTACGGGCTCTTCACCTGAAAAGTTGCGGACTTGATGCCGGCCTCTTCGGCGTACGACGTGTCGTACACCTCCGTCGAGTAACCGTGCCGCTCCGACCAACGCAGGTACATCCGCATCAGCATCTCGGCGAAGTCGGCCGCGTCGACGCCGCCGGCCTCCGAGCGGATGGTGATCAGGGCCTCTCGCACGTCGTACTCGCCCGACAGCAGGGTGCGGACCTCCATGGTCTCCACCTCGGCGTGGGCGGCGATGAGTTCGGCCTGCGCTTCGACGTAGGTATCCGGGTCGTCCTCGGCCAGTTCGAACAGCACGTTCAGGTCGTCGAGACGCTGCCGCAGATCCTGGACCTTCTTGAGTTCGGTCTGCGCATGCGAGAGCTTGCTGGTGACCTGCTGCGCCATCTCCTGGTCGTTCCAGAGATCGGGCACGCTGGCCTGCTCCGAAAGGTCCGCGATCGCCACCTTCAGCCGATCGATGTCGACCACCGATTCGATACTGGCCATGGTCGCTTCGAGGGCTTTGAGCTCTGCGGATTCGTCGGCATTCACAACTGCCCAGCTTACGCGGGCGTGCGCATGGCCCGGGCATCGTCGGATACCGCCCGGTATGGGGGGCCCGGATTCGGCGGGCCGACGAAACATAGACTCCGCTGTGGCTGCAGAGTGCAGGCCGACACGAACCCGCCACGGGGAGCCCAACTGATGAGCAGATCGGTCGAGCCGCAGCCGGTGCTCGCCCCGCTCACCGGCAGTGCGATTTTTCTGTCGCTGATCATCGACAGCGGCGGCGAAGAGACAGTCCGTGGCGTCCTCGAGGATCTCGCCGGCCTGTCGCGGTCGGTCGGCTTCCGCGTACCGTCGGCGACGTTGAGCTGCGTGGTCGGTATTGGTTCGAAGGCCTGGGACCGGCTGTTCGACGGACCCAGGCCGGCCGAATTGCACTCGTTCACCGAAATCGCCGGAGCCAAACACCGTGCGCCGGCCACCGATGCCGACCTGCTGTTCCACCTGCGGGCCGGTCAGATGGACGTGTGCTTCGAGCTGGCCGGCCAGCTGATGGATCGCTTGCGCGGCGCCGCCACCGTGGTGGACGAGGTCCACGGCTTCCGGTTCTTTGAAGTCAGGGACCTGCTCGGGTTCGTCGACGGCACCGAAAATCCCACCGGCAGCGCGGCCAACGACGCGGTCCTGATCACCGACCAGGACGAGAATTTTCCAGGCGGCAGTTACGTGATCGTGCAGAAGTACCTCCACGACCTGACGAGCTGGAACGCGATCAGCGTGGAGGAACAGGAACGGGTGGTCGGCCGGACGAAGCTTTCCGACATCGAGCTGCCCGACGAGATCAAGCCGACGAACTCGCACGTCGCCCTCAACACCATCGTGGACCAGAACGGCACGGAGCGGCAGATCCTCCGGGACAACATGCCCTTCGGTCACGTCGGCAGCGCCGAGTTCGGCACATACTTCATCGGCTACGCGAGCAGTCCCGCGGTGACGGAGCTGATGTTGTTGCGGATGTTCATCGGATTCCCGGCCGGCAACTACGACCGCATCCTGGACTTCTCGACGGCCCTGACCGGGGCGCTGTTCTTCGTGCCCAGCGCCGACTTCCTCGACGATCTCCCGCCCTCGCCCGGCGAACCGGCGGAGGCGGTTCCCGGCGTCGGCGTCGAATCGCCAGATGAAGCTCCATCAGTCACAGCCGACGGTTCCCTGGGTATCGGCAGCTTGAAAGGACTCACGTCATGAACAATCTGCATCGCGAGCTCGCCCCGCTCTCGGCCGCGGCCTGGGCCGAGATAGAACAGGAGGCGAGGCGCACCTTCAAGCGGCACCTGGCCGGTCGCCGGGTGGTTGACGTGGCCGGACCCGGCGGCACCGAACTGTCCGCAGTCGGCACCGGCCATCTGCTCGATGTGGAGCCGCCGGCGGCCGGCGTGATCGCGCGGCTGCGCGAGGTGGTGTCGCTCGTCGAGCTGCGGATTCCGTTCTTCGTCAGCCGGGAAGCCATCGACGATGTTGACCGCGGCTCGAAGGATTCCGATTGGCAGCCGGTCAAGGATGCGGCGAAGCAGATGGCTTTTGCCGAGGACAAGGCGATCTTCGAGGGCTACGCCGCGGCCGGGATCGACGGCCTTCGCAGGAGTAGCTCGAATCCGGCGCTGGCCCTTCCGGCCGATCCGCGCGATTACCCCAATACCGTCAGCCAGGCACTGACGGCCCTGCGGCTGGCCGGAGTCAACGGACCGTACTCGGTGCTGCTGTCGGCCGATGCCTTCACCGCCGTGAACGAGACATCGGATCACGGTTACCCGATCCGGGAGCATCTCGCGCGGGTGATCGACGGCGAGATCATCTGGGCTCCGGCGATCGACGGCGCGTTCGTGGTCAGCACCCGGGGTGGCGACTTCGAGTTGCACATCGGTCAGGACCTTTCGATCGGCTACCTGACCCATGACGCCTCGACCGTCCAGCTCTACTTCCAGGAATCGTTGACGTTCCGGGCCTACACCAGCGAAGCCGTGGTGGCCCTCGGCTAGCTCTGCGCCGATTCTGCGTCTGACGTTGGAGTATCCGGGCGGAACCGAAAATGCAGTTCAACCGTGCTGCGATCCGCCCCGTTGATGCGGCGTGCAAAGAATCCGTCCGGCTCCATCTCGAGCACGGCGTAACTGATGATCCGCTCGAATTGCCGCTGCACGTTGAATCGGCCGGCCGCGGTGTATTCGCCCCGACACGGGTTCTGCTGCTCGGGTCCGGGCTGCGGCTCCATGTCCGGGGCACTGGAACCGGTCGACTCGAAGACCTTGCCGCCGGGTAGGAAGCGAAGCAGCACTTGGGTTCCCGGTCCGGCCGAATCGGCTCCGCCGAGGTAACTGCCGTCATACCGGGGCCGGAACCAGGTCGGCTCTGGGGCTTCGCCCTCGGTGATGTCCTGCTCTGCCTCAGCTTTGCCGCCCGCGCCCTTCTCGCCGCGCAGCGACTTCAAGGCGTCCCGGATTCCCATGGTTCCTCCGATTCGTGGCTGCCGGCTGCGGTGTCCGGCCTGGAGGTGCACAGACAGCCGGCCGGATCCTGCGTCGTCGAATCTACCGCCGCGTCGGACGACCGGCCTGCGAAGCGCTGACGTGGGTTCAGCCGAGGCCAGGCCGCGCGGCCCATATTTCGTTCACCCGTCATGATCCATTCAGGCTCTATTGGGTGATTCACGTGGTGCAGATCACGTTCAGGACTTAAGCTTCGGATACGTTCATCAGGAGCACAGCTCGGGGGCTGTAACAGCCGCACCAACGCAGGGAATTCGTGGTCACGTGGGACTGACAGCTACCGTCCGCCGAACTGAAACGGCGCCGGGGAGGCATCGTGTCACCGCGCGCCCGGGGCGGGGTCGAGCCCGGATCGGCGTTGTGGCGGCGGTGGCCGGGCTGGTTCTGACGTTTGCCGAATTCTCGGCTCCGGCCTTCAGCAGCGCCGCCGCGGCGGCCGTGTCGCCGGTGGTGCCCGCCGCCTCGCAGCTCTGCCTGCCCGTGAGCAATCCGGTCACGCCGGCTCCAGCCCCGAAGGCTGCCCTCGGCGGAGTGTTCGACGGCGTGAAACTCAGTGCCCTGCAGGTCACCTCGGCCTCGACGATCGCATCCGTGGGCAAGAGCATGAAGATCACCCGTCGCGGCATCCGCATCGGGATCGCGGTCGCCATGCAGGAATCCTCCCTCGACCCGGCCGCGAAACGGGACGCGTACCTCGGCCTGTTCCAGCAACGGTCCGACGCCTCATCCGGCCTGTACACGCAGTACAACCGGCTGGACGCCACCGCGGCCACCAGGATGTTCTTCCAGCAGCTCGTCAAGCGGGTACCAGGTTATGAAACCGACCCGCGGCTCGACTGGCAGGTCGGCGAAGTCATCCAGGAGACCAACGTCGGCCGCAACGTCGAGCAATGGTTCGGCCTCTCGGATGCGCTGACCACCAAGCTGCTGGGCGCCCCGATCATCACCCTGATCGTGCCGGCATCGAAGTCGACCAAACCCGTCCAGCGCGGGGTCACCGGCTCCCCGGCTCGCGGCGCCGCCCCGGCGATGGTCCCCGCACTGCGGTCGGCCGGCAGCGCCTTCGCGCCCGCTGCCTACACGGTGACCGGTGGCGACCCGTCAGCCGTGGATGCGGCGGCCGCGGCCGTGTCCTCCGACCCAAGCACCACGTCCGCAGTGAGCACCTCGCCTGACAGTGCAGATCCGGCGCCGATTACCTCGCCGACGGAGTCCACATCACCGAGTGCGCCGCCATCGAGTGGTAGTCCGTCGGCACCCACCACATCACCCGCCGTTTCGACGACATCGCCCTCCGTACCGACGACATCGCCCTCCGTACCGACGACATCGCCCTCCGTACCGACGACGTCGGCTCCGGTCACCTCAGCTCCGGGAACCAGGACGACGCCGGCCACCTCTGCGCCGAGCACCTCGGTGAAGGCGACGGCTCCGGTCACCACTACCCCGAAGACGACGACGAAGAGCACCACCTCATCACCCTCGGCAGCGACCACGAAGAGCACGCCAACTGCACCGATCAAGTTGGCCCCGCCGGTCGACGTCTCGGTCAACCCGGACCCGCCGGAGCCGCCGGTGGCGACTGGCAACAGCGATCCTTCGGTCGGGTCGGATCCCACCGGTCCGGCATCGGTCGCACCGGCGACGACTCCGTCCGGGCCGATCGATTGCAGCCCGGCCACTGACGGTAGGTCTACCTCCTTCGACCCCGGGATGATCATCTCGGACGCCGTCTTCTACAACAGCAAGTCGATGTCGGCGGCTGACATTCGCTACTTCCTGAATGTGAAGGGCGCGGGTTGCACGCTGGCGGCGTGTTTGCGCTCGATCAAGGTCAGCACTCCGAGCAAGGCCGCTGATCAATACTGCGCCGCGTACAAAGGCGGGACCAACGAGGATGTCGCGGCGATCCTGCAGCGGCTCTCGGTCGCCTGCCGGATCAACCCGCAGGTCATGCTGGTCACGCTGCAGAAGGAGTCGGCCCTGCTGACCCGCACCGACGTGACCATGGCCAGCTACAACGCGGCCTACGGCTGGCACTGTCCGGACACCGGTCCAGGGGGATCGGCCAACTGTGACCCGCAGTACGCCGGCCTCTTCAACCAGGCCTACGGCATGGCCAAACAGTGGGCCCGGTACCGAGTCGATCCGCAGAAGTACAACTTCCACGCCGGCCAGACGGCCACCATCTTGTGGAACGTGGTCCAGAGCGGTTGCGGTGGCTCGTCCGTCTTCATCCGCAACACCGCCACCGCGTCGCTCTACAACTACACGCCGTACCAACCGAACGCCGCGTCATTGGCCGCCTACCCGGGCGCCGGTGACAAGTGCAGCACCTACGGCAACCGGAATTTCTTCTTCCTGTTCCAGAAGTACTTCGGCACCACCGGCGGTGGGGTCAACCAGAACGTCGTCCTCAACGGCGTCAACGTGACGATCCCGGTCAACTCCCACGTGGCGGCCGGCGCGGCCGGCAAGGTCATCAAGGCCCCGACCGCTGCGATGGCGAAGGGTCTGGCGGCCGGCTTCGCGGCCATCGGTATCCCGTACGTCTACGGCGGCGGCACGAACGGTGGCGGAGCGGACCAGGGTTGCGCCCGGGCCGGAGGCGCTTCGAATTCCTGCAAGGGCATCGTCGGCTTCGACTGTTCCGGCCTCACCGGCTACGTGCTCCTGCAGTCGGGCGTCCACATCCCGGACTACTCCGGCGCCCAACGTTCAGCGGGCAAGTCCGTGCCCTGGAGCCAGGGCCGGCCCGGCGACATCATCGGCTACCAGGGCCATGTGGCGATCTACCTGGGGTTGATCGGCGGCGTGCCGTATCTCCTGGAGGCTCCGGACGTCGGGATGTTCGTGCAGGTTCGCCCGGTGTACTACTCGAACGAGGGCGTGCCGGTCGACAACGTGCTGCACAGGTACTGGGGCTGAGCCCGGCCGCCGGCAACCAGCCGATGATCGATCAGGAGCTGATCGACGGTATTCGGCACGGCCTGCGGGCCTCGGCTGACCCGATCAGGGCGCCGAAGATGCAGGCGTACATGAAGTCGGCGATGCCGTATCTCGGGGTGCCACTACCCGGCGTTCGGCAGATCGTTCGTGATGCCCTACGCGTGCGGCCGGCGTTGACGTCCAACGCGGTCGTGGGATGCGCGACCGTGCTGTGGCGCGATGCGGTCTACCGCGAGGAGCGATACGCGGCGGCCGCTCTCGTCCGCGTGACGAAGGTGGCGACCGAGCTGGACTTGCTGCCGCTGCATCAGGAGATGATCGTCAGCGGCGCCTGGTGGGACCACGTGGACGAGGCCTCGCACCACGTCGGCGACTTGCTCCTTGCTCATCCGGAGGCGATGCGCCCGGTGGTGCTGGCCTGGTCGGTCGATCCGGACAAGTGGCTGCGCCGGTCCAGCATCATCTGCCAGATCGGACACCGGGGTGCCACAGATTCGGCCCTGTTGAGTGAGGTGATCGCACCGAACACCGACGATCGCGACTTCTTCATCCGCAAAGCCATCGGTTGGGCTCTGCGTGACTACGCTCGTACCGACCCGGATTGGGTCCGACAATTTGTTGGGGCCCGACGCGACGAGCTGAGCCCGCTGTCGGTGCGGGAGGCGATGAAGCACATCCTGTGAACGCATCAGGTCGGCTGCGTCTTACGAGGTCGAGCCGGTCAACGGGGGAGTGGGTACAGATGGACGTCTCGGTTCGGGTTTGTACGTGCGGTGGGCTGAAGCGCGGTTCTGGTGGCAGTCCGTCGACTGGCACCGGCGTACTGTCCTCCACCACCTGACTGTCCCGATCAAGTTAGCTCAGCCAACATCCACGCTGCCGTCAACCACTACGTCGTCCTGAGGGTGTGCCCCGTGTATCTGGACCTGCTCGACTGGCGGCGATCCGTCGCCCAGCTGTATGCGGCGGTTCGCGCCGAGCCTGACCCACCCGCTGCCCACCAGCGCTGGCGGGCCGGACGCGATGAACTTTTTCGGAGCCACCCGGAAAGCCCGCTGCCGGCGGATGATCCGCTACGGGACAGCGGGTTGCCCTACTGGCCCTACGACCCGTCGCTGCGGTTCTCCGCCCCACTGGTGGCACCCGATGCCCCGGCCTCGCTCGCGGTAGCGAGCAGCGATGGCGAAATTCACCTGAGTTTGGCGGGTTCGGTCCGACTGCCCGGTGTGATCGGGGCCGACGTCAGCGCCTGGTGGCTTGATCAATATGCCGGGGGTCTGTTCATCCCGTTGCGCGACGGTACCGCCGGCACGGACAGTTACGGCGGCGGTCGATACCTGCTGGACACCGCCAAGGGTGCTGACCTGGGCGTCGGAAGTTCCGCAAGCACCGAGCTCGTGCTGGACCTGAACTTTCTGTATCACCCGTCCTGCCGTTACAGCCCGCAATGGTCGTGTCCGCTCGCTCCGGCCGGAAATCGGGTGATATCGCAGGTGAGAGCCGGGGAGCGCATGTCACATGCGTGCTGATTGCAGACCGGGGGCCGAAACGTTCATTGGTTGACCAAAATGACTTCGAGCATGATTCGGTTATTTCCCGGGCCGCCGGCAGGTCGGGCGGTTACCAACCCGCAGCAATGTCGATGGCAGCCTGGTCCGCCTCGCTGCGCCTGCGGGCCTGCTCGCTGCGGTGATCCGGTGGGACCGGAACATGGTGATCTGATCCATGTCTGGGCATCGGGGCGCTGACTTTGTGGCTGTAGCCGACCAGCTGGTCGGGGGCCGCCTTGGTGTCGGTGTTCAGAATCTTCGTGGCCATGAAATCACCCGTCGTCTGGTAGCCGGACCTGCCGAACCCGCGGTGCGTTTGCTCGAGCTATTTGCCAGTCTGTGCCCGAACTCGACCGCCTGGCATTGATGTCACGCGTTGAACTAATGTCTAGTGTTTTCAAATTCCGGATCAATTTCCCCGGCTGCACTGCTCATCGGAGACTCTACCCGTCGTCGCCCTTCGTCTCAATGAGCCAGAAGGTCGAATGATTCCCTGCTATGGACCCGCGGGAGGATCGGCCAAGGCTCAGCAAACCAGGCTCAACCCCGGTCTTGCGTCGCCTCGACGTATTCGCAGCCGCACGAATCTCGCGGCCGCCATAGACCGGCGGGCCGGTCGGTGCGCGGAGGCCCCGGGAATCCGCTGATCCGCTCCAGCAGCATGCTGACCGCCCGCTCGGCAATCTCACCGATCGGCTGGCCGATGGCGGTCAGATGGGGTGAGAACACGTCCGCCCAATCGAAGTCGTCGAAGGCGACCAGCGCAATGTCGGCAGGGACCCGGAGTCCACGTTTGCGCAGCGTCCGCATCGCCCCGATCGTCATGTGGTTGTTGCCGACAACGATGCCGGTGGGTGGGTCGGACAGTGACAACAGCGATTCCACCGCTCCCGCGGCGCGCTGGGCATTGGAATCTCCCGTCACTACCAGCTTTGGGTCGAAGCGGATGTGCGCCTTGCGGAGCGCTTTTCGGTAGCCGTTGACCCGCTCGATGGTCGTCTGTACACCGGTGACGCCGGAGATCAGTCCAACCCGGCGGTGGCCGTGCTCGATCAGATGGCTGGTCAGCCGATCCGTCGACCGGACGTTCTCGACACCGATCTGATCGAAGTCGTCGGCCGCACATCGGTCGACCAGTACGGACGGTATGTGAAGGTCACGCAGATACTGCAGGGCGGCGCCCTCGCGGCCGGTCACCGGAGCGAGCAATATCCCGTCGACGCGTCGTTGATGAAGGGACCGAACGACCGCGAGTTCCTCGTCGGGGTCTTCGTGGGTATCGGCCAGCAGAAGCGTGCTGCCGGCCGCGCGCACAGCGGCATCAATGCCGGCGACCATGTCGGCGAAGTAAAAGTTGGAAACGGCCGACATCGCCAATCCAATTGTCGACGTGCTGGCACCCGCGAGAGCCCGGGCCATGGTGTTGACCACAAAGCCAGTTCGGGCGATTGCGTCCTGAACCCGCCGTTCGGTGTCGGGATTGATCGCTCTCGTCTGGTTCACCACGTGCGAGACGGTGGAAACGGACACACCGGCCTCCCGGGCAACATCAGCCATCGTCGTCATCGACTCATCCTTTGGGGGTTGAAACGGGCTGTAACCCCGCACGGTCGTAGGGCCAAACGGGCGTAAATTTGCCGCAAGCGTTTGCGCAAGCGCTTGCGTATGCGAGTATAGCGGTGTTGTGATTCAGGCAACAGGCCTGAACAGCTCAAGGAGGAGCCAATGCGCAAGCGTTTGCGCAATCGGACCGGACGCGGTCCGGGCGCCGCATTTCGAGGTGCGGGCACGGTCCACTCGTGGTGTGATCGTCGCTGACGGCCTCGGCGGGAACTGGAACGGTGGTCCCGGGCAGGCGCCACGGCGCACCGTTCGAGTGCAGTAGCAAAGCAACGCAATCCTGCGATGGCGTCGTTTATCCGATTGTTACTGAAATGGTCCCAAAATCCACCGTTCCGTCGGCGTTTCAACCCAGCCGGGCCACGGAATACTGCAGGCAGACGCACCGCGACAGCCTGGAGTCAGGTCCCGCCGATGATCAGCAATGTCCGAATGTCGTAGGACGCCAATTCCTGATCGTATCCACCCGCCAGCTCGGTCATGTCGTCAATGCATCAAGGAGGAACCAGGCAATGAAGCTCACAGTTCGACGTTCTGCCGTCCTGGCAGTCGCATTCACCACGGCGCTGTCACTCGCCGCATGTACCAAGAACAACGACTCGTCCACCAGCAGCAGCGCCGCGGCGCCCGCGGCATCATCGGCCCCGGCCGCAGCGTCGGGTGGTGCCTCGGAATCGTCTGCTCCCGGTTCGTCCGGTGCGGCCGCGCCTTCGGGTGGGGTGGCAGCTTCGGGTGGGGCGGCGCCTTCGGGGGCGTCCGGCGGCACCATCAAGATCGGACTGGTCACCAAGACCGATTCCAACCCGTATTTCGTCAAGCTGCGTGAGTCGGCGAAGGCCCAGGCGGCCAGACAGGGCGCGCAGGTGATCGCGTTGGCCGGCAAATTCGATGGCGACAACGAAGGCCAGGTCAGCGCCATCGAGAACCTGGTCCAGCAGGGCGTGAAGGGCATCATGATCACGCCGAGCAACTCGGCGGGCATCCTCAATGCCATCAAGGAGGCCCAGGCCAAGGGCATCCTGGTGGTCGCCCTGGACTCGGAAACCACCCCGTCGACCGCAGTCTCGGCGACCTACGCGACTGACAACCAGCAGGCCGGAAAGATCCTGGGCTCCTATGTGAAGGCCTCCATCGGCAGTACCGCGCCGAAGATCATCACGCTGGATCTGGATCCCAGTGCCAGCGTCGGCATCCAGCGGCACAACGGCTTCCTCGAGGGCATGGGGTTGCCGGACGGCACCCCGCCGGAGGTGATCGGCACGGCGTTGACGGCCGGTGACCAGACCAAGGCGCAGGCGGCGATGGAGAACCTGCTGCAGGCCCACCCGGATGTGAACGTCGTCTACTCGATCAACGAGCCGGCCGGTCGTGGCGCCTATCAGGCGCTGACCGAGAAGAACCTGCAGAGCAAGGTGACGCTCGGCTCCATCGACGGTAGCTGCTCGGGTGTCCAGTACGTCAAGGACAAGAAGTTCGTCGCCACGGTCATGCAGTTCCCGAAGGTGATGGCCCAGGAGGGCGTCACCGCCATCGTCCGGTACGCCAACACCGGGACCAAGCCCACCGGCGTGATCAACACCGGCGCCACCCTGATCACCGACAAGCCCATCGCCGGCCAGCCGTCGAAGGATTCGACATGGGGCCTGGCAAACTGCTGGGGATGATGCCACCTGTTGCGCAGTTCCTCGAACGGCACGAAACCTGATCTGACCGCTTGTGTTTCGCCAAAGGAGGCGGCATGACCACCACGAGCAGCACACCCAGTACCAGCCTGGCCCCACCGAAGGCCAGTGGCGCGGATCGGGCGAAGGAAATCTTCGCCCGATCCCCAGCCCTCGGGCCGACGGCAGCATTGATCATCGCGATCATCTTTTTCTCGATCGCCACCGACACGTTCTTCAATCTCGACAACTTCTCCACCATCATCGGTCAAACCGTGGTGGTCGGGACGCTCGCCCTGGGACAGACCCTGGTCATCCTGACCGCGGGTATCGATCTGGCCAACGGCGCGATCATGGTGTTCGCGACCATCGTGATGGCCAAGCTGTCGATGCAGATGGCCTCCTCGGCGGCGGTTCTCATCGGGATCCTGGTCGCCGGCGGGGTGGCCGCGATCTCCGGATTTCTGGTCACCAGGCTGCGGCTCCCACCGTTCATCGTGACCCTGGGCATGCTCGCCGTGGTCACCGCGGTGTCCGCCCTCTATTCGGGCGGCACCACCACCGACGTCAGTGGCGACTCCACCCTGACGCTGCTCGGCAAGCAGATCACGTTCGGTTCGGTCAACATCAGCTACGGCATGATCCTGGCCGCGATCATGTTCCTCATCATGTGGCTGGTGCTGGGCAAGACCGGCTGGGGCCGGCACGTCTACGCCGTCGGCAACGACTCCGAGGCGGCCCGGCTGTGCGGCATCAACGTCAAGACGATCCTGCTGTCGGTGTACATCGTGGCCGGGGTGATCTACGGACTGGCTGCCTGGATGGCGTTGGGCCGCAGCCCGTCTGCCGATCCGAACGCCTTCCAGACCGGCAACCTGGATTCCATCACCGCGGTGGTGATCGGCGGGACGTCGCTGTTCGGTGGTCGTGGCGGCGTGATCGGGACCATCATCGGTGCGCTGATCGTGTCGGTGCTCCGTAACGGACTGACCGCTATGCAGATCGACTCGAACTACCAGAACCTGGCCACCGGCGTGCTGGTCATTCTGGCCGTTGCCTTTGACCAGCTCACCCGCAGGAGGAGCTCATGACCACCGCCACTTCGAGCACCACCGTCATTCCGCCGTCGGATACGGCGGGTCCGGCGCGGGGGCCGGTCGGCGTACAGCCCGTATTGGCGGCACGAAATGTCGTCAAGAGGTACGGAAAGGTCACCGCGGTCAGGGATTCAGATTTCGATCTGTTCCCGGGTGAAGTGTTGGCCGTGGTGGGCGACAACGGCGCCGGCAAGTCGAGCATCATCAAGGCGATGACCGGCGCGGTGGTCCCGGACTCGGGCCACGTCTACCTCGACGGTGAGGACGTCCGGTTCACCAGTCCCAACGAGGCCAGGAAGCGGGGGATCGAAACCGTCTACCAGACCTTGGCGGTGGCGCCCGCCCTGGACATCGCGACCAACCTGTTCCTGGGGCGGGAGATCCGTCGTGACGGTTTCCTCGGCAAGCTGCGTTTCCTGGACAAGAAGGCCATGCGGGCGGAAGCCAAGTCGCAACTCGACTCCCTCGGTATCGCAACGGTTCAGGACATCACCGTGCCGGTGGAGAACCTGTCCGGTGGTCAGCGTCAGGCCGTCGCGGTGGCACGGGCGGCAATGTTCGGCACCAAGCTGGTGATCCTGGACGAGCCAACCGCAGCGTTGGGTGTCAAAGAAACCGCCAACGTGCTGGACCTGATCAAGCGGATCAGCGCGCGCGGCCTGCCGGTCATTCTGATCAGCCACGACATGCCGGCCATCTTCGAGGTAGCCGATCGGATTCACGTCCATCGACTGGGTCGGCGGGTCGGTGTGGTCGACCCGAAGGACATCACCATGGCCGACGCGGTCGCCTACATCACCGGGGCGTTGGAGATTCCCCACGAAGGTGAAGCGGCGCACCACTATCACGAGCATGTCGGCGCCGCAGACTCCTCCAAATAGTACTTTCCGGACCGAAATGAAAAGATCCGCGCGTGCCCATTGGCACTCGCGGATCTTTTCGGTTTACCCAGCGCCCATCATCCTCGATGGGCGCCGCGGCGGGTATGCCGCCAGTGGCGCGGCAGGCAGGGGAGGTTCAGACTTCTGAGAGATGGTCGTCCAGCGGGATTTGTCAACAGCCTCGACCGCGCGCAGCGGAACCGACCGCCACTGAGATCACATCCGAGGAACTATGGGCCAGGACCGAAGAGCTCCGAAACCGGTGGGACTTGACGTGCCGAGGTCGGCCACTGGGCCGGCCGTCGGGACGACCACGCCCGCCAGGACCTTGCGGCAGCGCGTACTCCATACCGGTGCGGTCCTGGCCACCGCAGTGCTCCTCGGGTCGTGTGCGGGCGGCGGGACCCCTGCCCCGAGCGCAACCAGCCCGCCGCCTTCGCCGAGCGCCACGGTGAGCAGCGCACCCGCCTCGTCAAGCCCGCCGCCCTCGCCGAACGCCACGGCGAGCAGTGAACCCGCCCGGACCGCGACGCCCCCGCCGGGAGGAGTGCGGCTGGTCGCATCGATCCCCATGCCGTCGCCGGGATCCGTTCTGACCGCCTTCGGTTCCGTGTGGGTCACGAACGGGCCGGCTCAGACGGTCACCCGCCTCGATCCCGACACGAATGCCGTGATCGCTCTCATCCCAACACCCGGTCCGGCGTCGGTGGTCGGCGTCGGAGCGGGTGCAGTCTGGGTGACCAGTTTCCCCGGTAACAGCCTGACCAGGATCGATCCGAGGAACAACCGGGTGACCCGGACAATCAGCCTCGCGCCGGGGGGCGCCGGCCCGATCGGCGTGACCGTGTTCGATGGCTTCGTCTGGGTGGCAAACCACGACGGCGATCCGACCACCTCGGTCTCCAAGATCGACCCGACGACGATGCATGTCGTCGACGTGATCCCGGTCGGCGCCGGGTCGGACGCCGGGCCGGTTTGGATACTCTCCAGCGCTGGGTCGATCTGGACCGATGTCAACAGCTCCGTCAACGTCGTCGTGCGTATTGACCCGCGCTCCGACCGCACCCTGGCGTCGATTCCTGCCCCGAGCGCCTGTACCCAACTCGCCGCGGACGACACCGCCGTGTGGGGCGCCAGTGGCGACGACGAGTCATGCACCCCCAGCGTCAGCCGCATCGACCCGCTCACCAACAAGGTCGTCGCGACGATCGACGAGAGCGGGGCGGCCGACGCGGTCGCGCTCTACGACGGGTCCCTCTGGTACGGCACCACGGCGACCCACAAACTCGTGCGTGTTGAAACGCGGACGAACAAGGTCGTCTCGCAGCTCGATCTGCCAGGACCGGCTTTTGGCATGACCGGCGGCGCCGGCGCCATCTGGGTAACCGACAGGGACGATGGGACCCTCTTCAAGATCGATCCCGGCGCACATAGATAGGCCAGATCGTGACAGAGATAGGCCAGATCGTGAAGGGCTCGGTGCGCCGCCTCCGTCGACCCGATCCAAAGGAGATGTGTCCTTCCGCTCGAGACGCTCGCCGCTCAGCTGAGAACGTGCACCTCCACTGTCGCGACAACCGCCGGTTGGCCGCCCGCCCTGGCAACGTGGTGGGAGTTCAGTTGTGCGGTTTGGCGTAGTCGGCGAAGCCCTGCCAGTCGATGACCACGCAGGGCTGGTCGCCCATGATCCAGGCGTCGTGGCCGGGGGGCATGATCGCAAGGTCGCCCGGCCCGTACTCGATCTGATGGCCGTCGTCGCTGACGACTTTCATGCGACCGGTGAGGAAGTAGCAGGTATGCGCGGCCTGGCAGGAATCGGTGCCGGCGATCGGCTTGACGTGTTCGGACCAGCGCCAGCCGGGCTGGAAGGTGGCCCGGCCAACCGGTCCGGCGTCGAGGTTGACCAGGTCGAGTTGACCGCTGCCGGCCTCGAACGTGCGGACCTCCTCAGGTTCGTCCAGGCTCATCCGGATCAGTCCAGTGCGGTTCAGTTCAGGCATCTCGGCTCCTCTGATTGGTGGCTGGTAGTTCGTGTCGACGGGAGTGTCGGGGGTGCGTCCCCATTCGGCCCAGGAGCCGTCGTAGACGCGGACGTGGTTCCGGCCGAGCAGCCGGCTGAGAACGAACCAGGCAGTGGCCGCGCGGCCGCCGACTGTGCAGTACGTGATGACCTCGCCGGGGCTGTCGAGATCGACCGAGGAGAACACGCGGCGCAGCTCGGTCTCGGGCAGAAAGGCGCCGCTCGAGTCGTACAGGCCCTCGATCGGTTGGTGGACCGCGGTGGGCACGTGTCCGGCGCGGCCGTCCGGGTCCATGCCGCCGGAGGGCCAGAACCGTTCGCCGTCGTACTCCGGCGCGGAGCGAACGTCGAGCAGTGTCGTGCCCGGATCGCCGATGGCGTTGCTCACCACCGCCGGGGTGGCCCGCAGCCGTGGGTCGGGCTCGCCGAGCCGGTAGTCGCGGTCCTGCCGCCGGCGGCGTGTCGTGCCCCAGGGGTGCCCACCGGCCTGCCATGCCTGCCGTGAGCAGTCCAGGATGCGCACGTCGGCGTGCCCGTAGCACTTGAGTAGCCAGAAGCCCAACGCCGGGGCGTAGCCGTAAAACACGACCGTCGAGCCCGGCCCGATCCCCGAGCGGGCCAGCAGTCCCTCCAGCCCGGTCGAATCGACGGTGTGATAGTCGGTGTCCTTGAGGTCGGTGTAGACGTTCCAGAACTCGGCGCCGTCGATATGCCATTCGTCGAAGGCCGTGGAGTTGACGTCCACCTCGACCACCACTACGTCAGGGTCCGCCAGACGCGCGGCCAGTTCCTCGGCACCGATCAGCACTGCGGTCGACGTGGTTGTCATCGGAAAGCTCCTTCGCGGTCGAATACTGCCTACGCGAAGTTCTACGACACCGCCGTTGCTAGCAGGTTGGCGAAACCTTGGCGTGCCGCGACGTCTGGATGACCGGCGTGCGTCGCCTACTCGACCTGGATCCAACCGAGCAGGTCCTGTCGGCTGACCGCCTCCAACAACGCGGGATGGTCGGCGGCCATATGTTCCCGGATCGCCACCACGACCTGATCATCGGTGTCACCGCGGACTACGAACCCGCACTCGCAGCGGATCATCTTCGCCATCGGATCTCCAGCGCCATCACGATCGGGACCGCTGCCCGGATGGGTCAGGGTACTGACATCATGATGGCGTGACCATCGCGTCGCGGCCAGTGCGGATTCAGATCTGCGGGCAGCTCGCCGTCGAACGCGACGGGCAGCGCCTGGAAACCGGCCTGCCCGGGCGGCAGGGCCGACTGCTGTTCACCTACCTGGTCGCCAACCGACACCGCCACGTCACGCGGGACGAGCTGGCCGAGGCATTGTGGCGCGAGCCAGATCCCGCCGCCTACGACGCCCGACTCAACCCGCTGGTCTCAAAACTCCGCCGCGTCCTGGGCGCCGAGGCCGTGGAGGGCCGCGCCACCCTACGGTTGTGCCTGCCAGGCGCCTGGGTCGACCTGGAAGTCGCCCTCGACGCGGTCCACCGCGCCGAGTCCGCCGTCGCGCAACGCAACTGGACCCGCGCCTGGGGGCCGGTCCAGGTCGCGCTGTTCACCGCCGAACGCGGCTTCCTCCCAAGCGAAGACGCGCCATGGATCAACGAGATCCGCAACCAACTCGACATTCTGCGGCTACGCGCTCTGGAGTGCTACGCCGCCGCTGATCTCGGCATCGCCGGAACCGAACTCGCCGGCGCGGAACGAGCCGGGCGGCAACTCATCCGACTCGCCCCACTACGTGAGAGCGGCTACCGCTACCTCATGCAAGCCCTGACCGCCCAGGACAACCTCGCCGAAGCCCTCCAGGTGTACCAGCGGCTCTGCGACACCCTGCGCGACCAGCTCGGTGTGTCACCCAGCCCGGCCACCAGAAACCTCTACCAACACCTACTGTCCGCAACCTGACCTCACGGCACCGCCGACTGGGATCGCGCACCGCCACCGAGAGGCCGCCGACTGAACCCGCGAGATCGATTGGGCGCAGGGCAGTTTCGATCTGATCGCGTTTTCGTGCTCTGTCGGTGGTCGGGGGTTGGGATTCGCTGATGGCAGCCGAGTTTGTGGGGCCGGGCCCGTCCGGTCAAGGGACGCATCCCAGGTCGGCCCATCCGGTCGGGCCGACGTTTCTCGGGCCCGGCGCGCTGGCCCGGAACTTGACAGCACTGCCCGCGCGGGCCGGCAAGTATTTCGCCATGCATCGGCTAGCCTCGTCCCGGGCCGAGGAGGCCCGGCAGATCCAACTCGGGGCCCACGATATCCACGACCGTGGAGGCATTCTCGCCTATAGCACCGGGCGATGCTCCGGGCGGGAGATGGACGCGACCAGAGCGGAGTGCCGGCCAACGTGAAGGTCAATCGGCGGCGCCGGGACACCCGGAACACGACGGGCTTTACTTCAACGAGTTCAGATATCCTGGGCCACCGGTGAGACGCTCACCCAGCTCCGGTTCGCATTGCGTGACCCTGCCGAAGATCATCACCCTGGGCACCGCGGCACCGGTATACCACGCAGTCAGGCTGCCCGGGCCGCCGTTTGGCTGCATGAATTGGGAACTGAGGACCGAGCCCCGATCTAACGCGGGTTCGGCGGACCAGAAGCTGCTGTATGCTGAGTCGGCAGATCGCTGGGGTAGCCGTGTAATCCCTGGCATTGTGCCAAATGCACCCATCGCAGGTTGACTAGAGGTCGGTCCGCAGCGTGGCACCGGTTTTTCGGTCAATTTCTGCGGCCCGCCTACGGTGCTGACCGGGGTGAGCCTGAAAGGGCTGATGCGCTGCAGCCGTGGCCGTCTCATCGACTCGGCGATGGTCCTGCGCGACGCGGTCTAGCCGTCCTCCTGGAGATCGGCTTGTGCGCTGCTGATCTCTGCCGGAAATGTTGTGAACCGTTGTCCTGCCTGGGGAGTGGGTCTATTCGGCGGTGAGCCCGTTTTGTGTCGGATTCACGTGGGTGTTGACGGTGCTTTGGAGGATGAGTCCGAGGGTGCTTACGGCGAGTCCGACGAGGACGGGGCCGATGAGGTAGGCGCCGATGAGGATGTCGGTGATGTTGCCGTGGAACAGTGCGGCGATGAGGGGACCGAGGATGTGCCAGGTGATGAGGGCCGAGGTGGCGATGAGGCCGAGGCCGGCGGCGAGGCTGATGGCGCCGTAGGCGGCCATTGGGTAGCCGGCGGTGGGCCGGCGGCGGTGGAGGGTTTCGGCGAGGGCGCCGCGGGCTCGGGGGGACAGGTCGGGTTCGTCGAGGTAGTCGGCCAGGGCCCAGTGTCCGTCCACCTCGAGAACCGGCAGGGCATTAGTCACGATTGCGAAGGCGTCTAGTACGGCCCGTTGCCAGAACACGACTGCAAGGAGCGGGTTGTGCACGATGTGGGCCAGGATGGCCAATGTGCTGGTGGTCACGACGTCGACGGCGAGTCCGGCGAGCGCCTGGACGGCGCGCTGGTGGCGGGGCAGGGTTAGGGCGGGCGTGGAGTCGACGAAGAAACATAGGGAGCCCCAGTAGAAGCCGAGTCCGGCCCTGCGCGGGGCGCGGCCGTAGTGCACGAGCGCGACAGCGTGTCCGAATTCGTGGAGCACGGTGGTGAGCAGGGCGAGGAGCAGGATCAACAACGCCCGGGTGTCGGGGTCGGTGGTGGTGGCCGTGGTGGTGGGACCGGCGGCGAGGCAGGCGACCCCGGCGGTGACCAGGCCGCCGATCGTGATCCGGCCGGGCCAGGTGCGGATCGCACGCAGGAGGTGACGGTGAATCCAGCGGCTGGGGGTGGCGATCCCGGGGAACTGCACTCCGGAGCGGTCCCATCTGACCGGACGCGTCGCGGGGGAGAGGTTGGGAGCCGGGTCGCCGTTGGTGAGGATCCCAGCGGCGAGAAGGTCCTGGATCAGTCCGGCCTGCAGTGGCGGGCCGAGCCGGGCGGTCAGTTCCTCGGGGGTAGGACGGTCATGGAGGATGGTGGGCAGTTGAACGGCCCGTGGGTGTTCGAACAGCACGGTTTCGCCGGTCGGGTCGGCGATCACCAGGCCGCGTTTACTGGCCCGGTAGATGACATCGGGCGCGAGTTGCAGGCAGGTCATCTGTTGGAGCCGTTCCAGGAGTGTGGCTTGTTGTTTCGCTGAGTGGGTGTGGCCGCCGGACCACGCCGCGATGGGCGGGCACGGCGGCCACCGGACGTTGCGATCAGGGGAACCGAATACGTGTGAGGCGGAACAGTCTGCGCAGCATGCCTTTCTCCTCCTTTCGCCCGTCCTTGACAGCTGCAGGGTCAGATCTTCCTACGAGCAATGCGGATCAGTTTGCGTAGCATCGAAAGTCACCCCCTTGGCCCTGTATGGCTGCACCGACCGCGGACGCAGCCGAACGCTGCCGGGAATTCGTTGTTGCCGCCGGTGTGATCGGTCCCGGCGGGGTAGCGGGGTATGAGCCGGTGCGGTGCCCGCGGGCACCACGGAACCCTGTGCGTTCTGGCCGGTGGGGGTGGTGATCACGCGATGAGTGTTGCGTGGCCCGTTCCCGGGAATCGAGGGGCTGGTTCCCGATGCTGCCGGGAAGTTTCGGGCGGTCGGGTCTGACCTATTTTCCGAGTCCGGCGTCGCGGGCCATTGCGACGGCCTGGGCGCGGTCGTGGGCGCCGAGTTTGAGAAGGATCGTGGATACGTTGTTTTGTACGGTCTTGGTGTTGATGCCCATCCGGGCGGCGATGACATCGTTGCTCAGGCCGCGGCCGATGCGGTCGAGGATGTCGAACTCACGCTCGGTCAGGCTCGGGAAGACCCGCCGGTTCGTATTGCCGGTGCTGACGACGCGGAGGTGCTGGGCGACACCACTATCGAAGATCAACTGCCCGCGGTGGACGGTCAAGATCGCGTCGATGATGGCGTCGGAGCCGGAGTCCTTGAGCAGGTAGCCGCGGGCGCCGGCCTGGATGGCGTCCCGAAGGTGCACATCGTCGTCGTGCATGGTGAGGACGAGCACGGCGGTCTCGGGGGAGTGGGCCAGGATCGCCTGGGTCGCGGCTATCCCGCCGGGTCCCGGGATGTGCAGATCCATCAACACTACGTCCGGCCGGAGGTCCGCGGCGACGGCGATGGCCTCCTCGGTGGTGCCGGCCTCGCCGACCACCTGGATGCCGTCGATGCGGTCGAGCAAAGCACGGACGCCTTCGCGGAAGACGGCGTGATCGTCGACGACGAGGACCCCGACGGTCATGGGTGGCTCCGCAACGTGGCGGTCAGCACGGTGCCGCCGCCGGGTCGGGGCACCAGCTGCAGCCAACCGTCGAGTGCGTCGGCCCGCCGACGCATGGAGGTAATCCCGAGACCGCTGATGTAGGGCTGGCTGATGCCCACGCCGTCGTCCTCGACGGTGATCGTCACCTCCCGGGGATGCTGGCCGACGATGACCCGGACGTGGTGGGGATGTCCGTGGCGTACTGCGTTGTTGATCGCCTCGAGAACGATCAGGTAGGCGGCCTCGATGACCGCGGCCGGCAGGTCGTCGACCCGGATTTCCGCGGTTACGGTTGGTGCTCCCGTTCCCTGCAGGCCGGCGATGTGATCGCGGATCGCCCGTTCCAGTCCCCGGTCATGCACTGTGGACTGCAGGTCGTGGGCAAGTCGGCGGACCTCGGTGCTGGCCTGAAGCAGTCGGTGGGTCAACCGCGCGGCGTCGGATTCGTCGCGGGAGCCAGGTGGCATGCCGCGCCGGAGCGCGTCGGCGGTCAGGCTGGCGCCGGCTAGCAGCGGTGCCAGCCCGTCGTGCAGGTCCTGACCGAGCTGCGCCCGCTGCGCCGCCGACTGCTGCACTGTCTCCTGCCGCAACATGGTCAGCTCGGCATCGCGGCGGGCCACATAGAGCTGGATCGCGACCTGAATGGCCAGCAACGCCAGCAGCTTGTCGTCGGCTGCCTGGAACCGTTCGCCTGGCGTGCGCGGGGCGATGGCGAGTTCCCCGACCAGCTCGCCGCCGTAGGACAGGGGGAGGATCACCGGGTCCACAGGGGCCTGCCCGCACGATGCCACGACCCGAAGCTCATCGCGATTCTGTACCGACAGCGCCACACCGGGAGACCGCACGACCGTGGCGACCGTGCCCACGATCGTGGTGTAGGCCTCCGGCGACGACGCGCCACCGAGTCGAGAAAGGGCCGGCAGCACGTCGGACCGCTGACCCAGCAGCCGCCGCTCGATGCGGGTCAACAGGCGCCGACGGACCGGGTCAACCGCCAGGATCACCACGGTGACCGCCGCCACCGCCAACCAACGGAACTGGCCTGCAACCACCTGCCCCGACAACGCCCCCAGCAGCACCACCAAGACGGCGGCGAACGCTCCGGTCAACACGGCGACCACCGCCGCATAGATCGCGACCCGACGCGCGGTGGACCGGATCCCGTACAAGTCGTAGCGCACCACGGCGACCAGGACGGCGGCGGCGACTCCGATCGGCCAGAACATCAACAGCCAGTCCACGTTCGCGTCCCACAGTGGCGGCAACAAAGTCACCAGCAGAGCAGCCACCGGGATCGCGGACGCAATCACGAAGCCCAAAATCTGTCCCCGTGCCGACCTGGCAGCGCCACGCCACCGCACCACCAGGGTGACCACCCCGACCAGTCCCGCCGCTGCGATGACCACTGCGTGCACCGACCACGGCCACTCCTGGTCGCCAACCAGCAGATAGTCCACGACCAGGTTGAGCGTGGAAGCCACGACCGCCGCGGTCGAGACCCACGCCACTACCAGCCACGCCTGACCAGGCAGCAGGCCGTCCGGAAACACCTGCGGAAGCAGAATCAACGCCACCAGAATCCCCAGCTGGGCCGTTACCGCTCCCACGCCGTCCATCGCCGCGGTCACGTCGCCCGACGTCGGCGCGAGGAACGACTCCAGCCCGACACACAACCCGCCGAACCCCGTCAAACACCCCGACACCAACATGACCGACCCGACCGGCCGCGCCCTTCCGTACCCCCACAGCACCGCAGCACACGCCGAGAACGTCACTGCCAGCGGGACGAACTGTGCGGGATCGTCGGCCGCGTCGACGATCGGCAGCGAGCGGCGCACCGCAAACTCCCTCAGCAACATCCCCACCACCGCAGCCGCCGCAGCCAAGCACGCAACAATCAGCGCGGCCCGCCGGGCGCTCAACCCTGACCGGGCCACCCGTGCGCCAACCGCCGCCGACACCGTCTGCGAACCCACACGTCACATTGTCGACCACCAACTTCCCGGGAACACGGGAAATATCGCCGACAAACGGCCAGGCTTGCTGCACCGGCCAAGCGCGATTATGTATCTGACCCCGGTCGACACGTCCTTCGCGTGAAATTGACGAACGCCGACGGTTCACCCAGCAACTTCACTTACTACCTCGACGTCGAATCGCGGCAGCACCGCTAGAGTCAATTCCCAGCGTGAAGCCTCGGGGAGCGGCCATGGTTGGCCGTCCCCAGGGCACCAGCGCCGGCGTTGATGCGGAGTGTGGCCGACCGGGTGGTGGTCTCCCCGTGGGACATGATCGCCAGTGCGCCGACACCGATTTCAGCACCGTTGAAATCGATAAGGTGTGAGCCGGCCGTGACGAGCGATCGCAGCGCACAACCTCTACAACCCAAAGCCTCTCACCCTCACCTAATGGCCTGTATTCTGAGAGCATGAGGAGTCCGTTCCATCATAAGGACCAGCCTTCGGCTGCCTCTGAGGCCGACCTGGCGGCCGACGACGTAGTCAAGGACAACGCCGAGACGAAAAGCCGTCATGCGGAACGCCCAGGCTGGCCCGGGTTCGGCATGAGTGGGGTCTCATCGTTCGTCACGCCCCCTCGCGACGAAGGCGACCGCTGACGGGTGGCCCAACTGCGCATCATGGGTCGTGTTCATGATGTGTGTTCACCATGCTGGCGAGAATGTCGGCAAGTCCTCCGCGAATGTGTCCAGGCATGCTTACCGTCGATATCGCAGACCGTGAGGTCGATCGGGTGGTGTGACTGACATCGTGAGCGAAGCGTCGAAGTCCGCGTCACCTGGCCGCGGCGCCGCCCGTGATCCCGGGCATCATCACCACGATCAGAGGGCGCCCCGACCTACTCGATCACATTCTTCACGCCCTCGGCGGCGAGGTTGCCTTCGGCGAGGCTCCGCCAGCGGTGTGAACGTGGGTGCCCGCCGCATGCGGCGGCACCCTCACCACGCGCAGCGCCTAACCCAATCACCGCCGAGGGGATCATCCGTCGTAAACCACCGACCCGGGCTTGATCGCGGGCCGCGCTCGAGCGGACGGGGAAGTCCGGTTGACGTCGGGGAGATACTTGCGCTGGTGATGGTCCTCTTTTCGTCGATTGACGACTGGCGCTGCGATGGGCGGATCCATGGATCTGGACCTAGGTCTTGCGGCTAGCTTCCTGGTTCTCGTGCAGGAGCGGCACTATGGTCGCGCAGCGGCCCGGTTGCACGTCACGTCGCCGCGTTGACCAAGCGGATCCAACGTCTTGAACGCCAGGTCGGGGTGGCTCTGATTGAGCGGGGGCCCGCCGGCGTGGTGTGTGTGACCGGAGCGGGACGCCGGTTTTCCGAGGCCGCCGGGCCCCTGCTCGCTCACGCCGAGGCCGCTCGTGCTGCGGCGCTTCGCCGGACCCGCCCGTACCTGGTACGGATAGGTGTTCCCGCGGGCTCAGGTGGATTTCTGTCCCAGATCGGGCTCGCCGCGATCGTCCGCGGTATTCGACGCAGTTGTCCCGAAGCGTCCTTCGTCTGTCGGGGGGTGCCGTTCCCCGTGTTGGACAGCTGTCTTGGCGAAGGTCTGATCGACGTGTTGTGGACAAGCACTCCGGTGCGGGACCCGCAGGCGGAGTCATCGCCCCTGAGCGTGAATTGCCCACTCATTGGTGTGGTCGCTGCCGCCCATCCGCTCGCCGAGGCGGGGTCCGTGCCGGTCGAGAAGTTCTGCGACGAGCCGATGCTCTACAACCCGGCGCTTCCGCCGGAGTGGATGGAGCCGTTCTGGCTTGCCGACATTCGCCCCCGCCGCGAGGCGCGACTCGTCGAGTACGCGGCCACGGATCACGGCAGCGTGTTCCGCGGGGTCGCAAAGGGCGATGCAGTCATAGCGACGCCCGCGATCATGGGCCCGCTCCTCGACCCGAGGTTGCGTGGCGTCACATTGACCGGGGCGTCCAGGCTGGGCTTTCACACGGCGCGTCGGCGCAATGACCACAGGGACGGGGTGCTCGGCCTGGTCGAGGCATTTGAAGCGGTGGCTCCGGATGCCTTCGTCGCGTCCGCGCAGGCAAGGGGTGGTTCCGCATAGGAACTACCGCTTTTGCAAGCGCCCGGACCGGCGGAGCCTGGTCGGATGGCCACCTACGGCAACGCCCGAGATGACCCCGACTGTGAGGCAAGGTGCGGTTGAGCAGGCAACGTTCGACAAGCTTGTCGCAATACTGAACTCGGAAAGGAAGGGTCATGCCGGACGTTGTTGGAGCCATACTGGAAAAGTGGTTGACGGTTGACGGTGGGCGGTGAGGCGGCTTCGGCGAACCCTTGGACATCGAGCGTCCCACCTTCGACAAGGTCGGGCGGGCCCAGCCGTTCACCGGGGAGGATTCATCAGCTGGCATCCGTCGATCGGAACAGCGTCCTGCGTGTACGGGGCGATTGCGCAGAAGTGGGTCTCGTCGGGGAGTGAGCAGTTCGGCTATCCGGTCACCGATGAATACGCTTCCCTTGATGGTGGCCGAGCAATCCGATTTCAGGTCATCAACGAAAGTCGTGATCGTGCATGGATCTTTTGGAGCCCCAAAACCGGAGCGCACGAGGTTCATGGACTGATCGGCTTGGTGTACTCCGACGAGAAAATCGAACACAGGCTCGGCTACCCGACCTCTGAGGAGGAAGACATCCCGGGGGGCCGGCGTAATCGTTTCCTGAAGGGCTCGATTGATTGGAACGGCAGCACCGGCGAGGCCGCTGTCCATGGAAACCTCGACGATGATGTTGTCCTGAATCCGATCACCGACTGATGTCGAACACATTTGCACCCCTGCGATGAGGACGGAAACATGAAGAGCGCGGCATTGTTGCTAAGTTGCAAGAACTCACCCAGGGTTCCGACATTGACCGTCGCAAAAGTCGACAGTGTGATGGAATCAGTGGCCGAATATTTCAAAGATCAATCCGGAGGCAGCGAAGCTGTCTCGTATCAACATAGGACAGTCATTGCCTGGACGGACGTCCGTTCGTCGAGCCAGCTCCTCCCGAACTAAGGGGTTGTGTCCAATGTCGTCACCGATCTCGCCTTCATCCGAACAAGCTGGTGTTGCTGCCGTCGAGGCGTCCAACACTTCAGCGGAGGGCGGTCTTGCGGTTCATGGTTACAGCGCCCACGGCCATGGGGTTGAAGGTGGCTCGGAGGGTTCAAAGGGTGTTGTGGGAACAAGCAGGGACTTCCAGGGCGTGTTTGGGCACAGCGACAAGAACGCCGGGGTGGTCGGTGAGAGCGCCACCTGGGTTGGGGTTTACGGCTCGTCGCGTGGCGACAAGGGCATCGCGATCATGGGTGAGGCGAGGGCGAATGCTGCTGCCGGCATCCCCGGCAACGGGATCGGCGTTCTAGGCGTTAGCACCACAGGCACCGGCGTCGACGCGGCGAGCGAGTCCGGCGTTGGGGTTCATGGTTACAGCCCCCACGGCCACGGGGTTGAAGGTGGCTCGGAGGGTTCAAAGGGTGTTGTGGGAACAAGCAGGGACTTCCAGGGCGTGTTTGGGCACAGCGACAAGAACGCCGGGGTGGTCGGTGAGAGCGCCACCTGGGTTGGGGTTTACGGCTCGTCGCGTGGCGACAAGGGCATCGCGATCATGGGTGAGGCGAGGGCGAATGCTGCTGCCGGCATCCCCGGCAACGGGATCGGCGTTCTAGGGGTTAGCACCACAGGCACCGGCGTCGACGCGGCGAGCGAGTCCGGCGAGGCGGTCCACGCCGTCACGAACTCGGGCAGTGTAGCGGCCGTGGCTGCCTACAACACGAATCCGTTCAGCGTCGGAGCCGCGCTGTTCGCCAAGAAGGCCGGCACCGCCGGTGATGCGGGCTTCTTTGAGGGCAATGTGCATATTACTGGGACCTGCACGGTTGACCTGGATGTGCTGTGTACAGGCGCAGATCTCGCGGAGCAGTTCGAGCTGGTTGGCGACTGGGACGCGGAACCGGGTTCCGTCGTGGTGTTGGCTGGAGACGACCGGGTCCGGATCAGCGAATCGCCATACGACCGGCGAGTTGCCGGGGTCGTCTCCGGCGCCGGCAGCTACCGGCCGGCCATGGTCCTCGACACCAAGCCGGGACCCCGTCGACGAGCGCTCGCGTTGACCGGAAAAGTCTGGTGCAAAGTCGATGCTGGACCAAGCGGAATTGCCGTCGGGGACCTACTCACCACCTCGGCGGTGCCGGGACACGCTATGAGAGCCGACGAACCGACACGAGCGTTCGGCTGCGTGATCGGTAAGGCCCTGGCGAGCCTCACCTCTGGGCGGGGCCTCATTCCCGTCCTGATCGCGCTGCAATAGACAACGTAGACCCGTCAAACTTCTTCCTTGGGTGACTCAGTGACTACTCTGATGCAAGCGACGGCGCGAGCCCGAGAGATGGCGCCAGTGGCCATACCCGGGGAAGGAGCCGTCAGTCTGCGACAACTTCGACACCAATTCGACCCGTCGGCCCCGGGGACCTCACTTCGGTCGGTGATCGGGGCAATGAACGCCGCCAGCGCAGTTCATCGTCCATTCGCCGTGCTGCTGAGTCGTTTCCAGGGCGAGGCCCCCCATCCCCTCGAAGGGCAGGTCGCGGACTTCTTCCGCGAAGCGTTCAAATCCGGCACTGGCGGCTTCGTCGAATACTGGCGCGACGCGTCGCTCGGCGTCATTGATGTGTCGAGGTCTCAGGTGTTCGATTGGCGAGCCGTTGACATGCCTCGGAGCAAGGGCGGAGGCTACGGTGCAACGTCTCCCCGCGGTCCCGGCAGACTCGGGTTGGCGAATGCCGCCGTGAGGGCCGTGCAGCGTGACTTAGGGGCCGACGGCGATCCGCTGAAGGGGTTCTACAACGTCCTGTCCATCTACATGGAGAACTGGTCGGTACCGGGCGTTCCCCAATTCACAACTCCGGACACCCCAGGTCCGTGGTTCGGCCGCTGGGACTTGTGGATCGACGGCGGGACCGATCCGCGATCAGGAAAGATCAGCCTCACGCCGCCCTTCTTCGGCGACGTCGTCGCACACGAAATGGGCCACAGCCTCGGAATGGCCCACGACGCCGACGTCACGGGTGACACCAAGTATCACGACGCCTGCTGTCTGATGAGTCAGAGCGGCAGCACTCCCACGAAGTGGGACGTCGGCTTCGGCCCCACCCTTTGCTTGCCGCACCTGTTGCTGCAGGGTTGGGCGTACCAGCGACGGCTATTGGTCGACAACGGTGCCTGGGCCCTAAAGCCTGGCGGTTTGACGATCCGGCTGACCCCTATATCGACTCCTGGGGTCCACGCGTACCTAGGGGCGAGACTCGTGAACACTGACCAGACCCCAGCCTGGGACTATCTTCTGGAGTTCGCCACGCCCATCGGGTGGAACGCCGGCGTACCCAACCTCCCTGCTCTGATGATTCGTCGGGTGACACCAATCACCGATCTCGGGCCAAAACCCGACGCCATGTTCCTCTCCGCGCTTAGAGTCGAGCCCGGAAAGACAAGCACGTACACGGAGCCGACGGGCAAGTCGACCTTCTCCGCCACACTTGTAGAACCCGACTACAGAATCGTCGCCGTGACTGTGAAAAAGACCGGGTGAGCCTGCGGCGAGAGACCATCTGACTGGCTCCGCGCACGAAATGGAGCGACGAATTCGACCTTGTTGCGCCAATTGAGCAGTTTGAAGCCCATCCAGTTCGATGGTTGCGAAATGCCGTTCGGTCAGGCGCGCAGCGCACGTGCGGCTCGCACGGCCCAGTCGCGAGCCACGGGAATCCCAAGTCGGCAGTGCATCGGTGCGTTCACCGCCCAACGAAAAGTGGCTACGTCAACTCGGGTTGACCGCCGTAGCTGGAGTCGATGGAGGCGACGTGGGAGCTCCCGGTGCATAGGGGGGCAGCGCTGCATGCGGTCCGAGTCGGCTACAGAGGACTTCGCGGGCGGCCATGCACCTGTGAGCCGCTGCAGGAACGCTTCCCGATCATCGTGCCGTTCATCGAACGACAGGGGCAGCAGGCTCAGATGCGGTCCGTGCCGTGGATCTGCGGCCACCAACTCGTAGCCCACCGCTGTCCGGATCTGCTGGGCCGCCCAACGAAGCCACATCGGAGGGTATTCACCGACCAACGAATACTGTCTACGCTTGCAGTTGCAAGCGTAGGAGTGGGAGTGAATACTGCCGGGTCAGAGGGGTGTAACTGCGCAGAATCTGCAGCATTCGTTGACGAGTGCTGCCGTGAGTGTCTCAGGCGAATGAGCAAGGTGGGCGCCGGAGGTACTTGACCAGGCCGGCATCGATCTCCCGTCTCGCAATCGTTCGGTGAGTGAGCGAGATTCATTTATGCGGTGCGTCGACGGCGACCGCAGGGACGCGGTCCTGGCCTTGATCGAGGCATTTCAAGCGGCGGCCCCGGACGCTTTCGACGTGCAGGTTCCGCAATAGGTGATTCCGAGTAGGAACCACCGCTGTCCGCGGTGCCAGGACCGGCGCAGGCTCCTCGGATGGCCACCTACCGCAACGCGCAAGATGATCTCGACTGTGAGGCTGCCGGGCGCACGGTGTTCATCGGCAATGTCGGGCTCACCGGCGGGTACAGCGAGCCGGACACAACCATTGCGAACCCCGCGACGTCGATCCTCGCCATCGACGTCATCTCATCGCCGGGAACGGCGGGTTGGCAGTTTCACTTCGTCACCCTCGAGCTGCAGATCGAGGCTCCGGACGAGGCGGTGTTCGTCAATCACAGCGACCGCGACAACTACCACCGGGAGGTGCTCGCCGATCCCGCGGCGCTGATCCGCCCCGAGCCGGACCTTGCCTATTGGACGGAGAGCAACGACACGACAAAGACATTGCGTGTCCGGGAGGACGAAACGGCGCTGTTGTCCAGCGACGGCAACGGACGGACCTTCTATGTGGGTGTGGCCGGCGTGAGCGCCGACACCGAGCCGCTGCGCTTCACCGCGGTCGCCGCGGGGAGTCTGGTCCGCGAGAGCACCTGCCATCTCGTGATCGACGAGATGCAGGCCGGGGATCGTATCGCCGGATACCTCAGCTGACGCGGTGACCCCATGCCCGGTTATCTCACGGATGCGTCTGCTCCGGCTCGCCGCATCGGCGGATGTGTTCGCCAACCCCAGGACTGCTCGGAACAGCCTGTCGGATAAAAACGCTCGGAGCAGGCATTTGCGCGGTACCAATAGTTCGGCCAAATCGGTCCGATCGCGAATGGGCTGGAGAACATCCATGACAGGTCCCGGATTCACCGTAAGCCCGCTGCATCTGGACCGGGCGGACGAAGCGGGAACACGGTGGCGACGAGCCCATCTCTCTGTGTCCTGCTGTTCAAGGTCGGCAAGGCGACGCTGCCTGAATCCGGGTTTGCCGTGAGCAACTCGTTCGCCCTATGGACAGCGGCGAATACATCAGAAAGCAATCATCTCATCGAGAATTGGAAACCAGCCATGCCCGAAATCACCCTTTCGACGTCCGTGCTCGCGGATCTGCTCGATTACCTGCCGAACCCGGACGATGCCGGCCCGGTCGGGCCCGCGGGGCCGGTCATCCGTTGGCTGGATTGGGTGATGCTCAACCCGCAGCCCCTGCCGCCGCGAGAAATTGTCTTCGGACCCCGACCGGAGCCGTGGGGCCCGGGACCGATCCCATGGCGGTGGGCCGCCCTGGCCCGGGCGACCATCAGTACTCACCTGGAACGGTTGGAGATGGCAGGCATCATCATCGTCAGCGGCGACACTGAGCGGGCTGTCCGGTCGAGCAGCGAGTCGCTAAATCAATTCGTCGACGAGATCTGCGGGACACCTCCCTACAAAGGCCCCTTTCCCCGACCATGGGGCCCGTTCCTGGACACCGAGACACTGCACCCGATCAATCTGATCAGTGTCGGCGCCCAGTTTCAGCGGGCCGCCGACGCGCTAGGGAACAGCCCGCTGCACGACGCGCTCGAGCAGGCCGCACTCCGCGCCCTGAGCGCCGGACTCGAGCGGCTCACGGGCTGACGCCCGCTTACCAAAGCGCTCAGTGCGTCCATGGCGAGCCTCCTGGTTCCGCGTCACCGCCGGTCTGCCCAACCAGGGCGATGGCGTGCGGAGCTCTCACCCGCGGAGTCTGGATCAACGAGTCGGCCAAGGAGGACCAGGATTTCAGCGTGAAATAGAATCCCGCTGGGGCCCAGATGGCTTGACATATTCCGCGTCGCCGGTCCGGGCTGGGTTGTTGCAATCAAGGGACATCCCTAATAAGTCGTATAAGTACCGAACTCGGGAAGGAATGGGAATGTCATGACGGACGTCATCGGAGCGATACGGGACAAGTGGTTGAGGTTGGGCGGGGAAGGGGGATTCGGCGCACCCTTGGACATCGAACGGCCCACCTTCGACGGGGGCGGGCGGGCGCAGCCGTTCAACGGGGGAGGCTTCATCAGCTGGCACCCATCGATCGGGGCCGCGTTCGCTGTGTATGGGGCAATTGCTCAGAAATGGGTCTCGTTGGGGCGTGAGCGGTACGGCTATCCGGTCACCGATGAGTACGCTTGCCTCGACGGCGGCCGCGCGAACCGATTCCAGACCGCCAACGAAAGTCGTGATCAGGCCTGGATCTTTTGGAGCCCGAACACTGGAGCGCACGAGGTTCATGGACTGATCGGCCTGGTGTACGACGACGAGAAAATCCAGAACCGGCTCGGCTACCCGACCTCTGACGAGGAGGACATCCCGGGAGGCCGGCGCAATCGCTTCCAGAAAGGCTCCATCGATTGGAACGCCAGTACCGGCGAGGCATCTGTCCATGGGAACCTCGACGACGATGTTGTCCAGAATCCGGTCACCGACTGATTGAGGGCTTGGGCTCCGGCACCGCTCGATCCATCTCAGTGCGTTCCACGTCAGCGCCTATAAATAGCGAAGTCAATGTGCAGAATAGACACCACTCGAATGTCAGCCACGCTTGGGCGTTTCGTCGAGTGGGACAGTGACAATGCCGCCAGCCGCGCTGTGACGGGTGAGTCGGCATAGTCCCGATCCCTGTCAGGAACCACCGCCGGTCGATGCGGCCGCGAAGGCGTTCGGGGCCACCCGCTGGAACTCGTCAAGCATTGCCAGCACCCCGTCACGCCGATCATCGCTGCGCCGAGCCGAGTAGAAACCCAATCGGGGTGCACCAATCAACGCCACCGGACGTAGCCCGGGAGGCAGAAGCGGAGCCGCGAACGCCAGCGTGGTCATCACACTGACCCCTTCCGCTGCCATGCGTAGGGCCGTGCCATGATTCGCGATGTCGGCCGGTACTAGCCGCGCCTGGCTGCGTGGCCGGATCCCGGCGAGCCAGAACGGCGCCATCCAGTCGTCCGCGATCGCCGGGTTGTAGAGCATTTGCTCATCACAAAAGGACCCCGCCAGGATCGACCCGGCATCGGCCAGCGGGTGACGGGTGCCGACTACCCCGACGAGCTCGCTGCTGACCGGGATCGGTGTGGAGTCGACGTCGGCTCGTCGTACCGGTGCGCACGTCCACAAGACGTCGACCAAGCCGTCGGGCAGGCACGAATCCATGGCAGTGAAGGGCACCTCACGGCAGGTGAAAGCCGCCTCGGGGAAGGCTTCGTGTACTCGGCGGACGATGCCCCTCAGGCGAATGCGGGGCAGGAGGTCGCGGGTGCCTGCCGGCAGCCCGATCCGCACCACGTAGTTGCGTGGTCGGTTACGGGCGATCGCCCGTGCGGCGCTTGCCTGCGCGAGCAGCGGACCCGCGGCGTCCGCGAAGCGACGACCGCCTGTCGTTAGCTGCAGGACACCGGCCGGCCCGCGCTCCATGACTGTCACGCCAAGCTGCCGCTCGAGGCGCTGAATACGTTTCGTCAGCGCGGACGAGGTGAGGTGCAGCCTGGCGGCGGCCCGACCGTAGTTCCGCTCCTCGGTGAGCACCAGGAAGCTTGCGGCAAGGGCAAGATCAAGTTCCATGGGCGTGTTCCGTTTCGACGCTTGAACCATTCCACGCAGAGACGAAGGCTCAACCACCTCATTAAGCTATGACGCGTGGCGTCGCCCTGCCTCGTCTGAATTCCTCGCATTGCCATGACCTATGCCTGCGCTGGGCAACACAGACCTGACGGTGCAACAAACGAATTGTCCACCCGCCGTCAACGGACTTGACCGGCCGCCGGTGACAAGGAATCGTACGGTTGTGGGGCTCGATGTGCATGCCCGGTCGGTGTGGGCGTGCACGGTCGATGATGATTCGGGTGAGATGAAAACCTCGCGGATCTCGCCAAGGACCGATGAGATCGTCCGGTGGGCGAAGGCTTTGCCCGGGATGGTGGAGATCGCCTACGAGGCCGGTCCGACTGGGTTCGGGTTGGCCCGGGCGTTGTTGGCCGCCGGGGTGGTGTGTCACGTGTTGGCGCCCTCGAAGATGGAACGCCCGGCCGGGTCCAGGGTGAAGACGGACCGGCGGGACGCGGAGTGGATCGCCCGGCTGGTCCGGATCGGTGAGTTGCCGACGGTGGTGATCCCGTCGGAGGGTCAGGAGGCGGCGCGGGACCTGGTCCGGGCCCGGGAGGACGTCCGTGGTGATCTGATGCGGGCCCGGCACCGGCTGTCGAAACTGTTGCTGCGGCAAGGCATTGTCTACGACGGGTCGGCGTGGACCGGGGCGCACGAGAAGTGGCTGCGGTCGATGAGTTTCGACAAGCCGGGCGTCAGGTTCGCCTTCGACGAGGGTTTCGACGCGGTGCTGGCAACAAGTGCCCGCCGGGACCGGTTGGATGCGCAGATCGTGCTGATGGCCGCCGAACCGGACTGGGCGCCGGTGACCTCCCGACTGGGCTGTTTGCGCGGCGTCGGCGTCCTGACCGGGTTCGGGTTGGCCGTGGAGCTCGGTGACTGGCAGCGGTTTACCGGGCGCAACATTGGCGCCTACCTCGGTCTGGTCCCCGCCGAGAACTCCAGTGGCGATTCACGGTCGCAGGGATCGATTACCAAAACCGGCAACGGTCACGCCCGCCGGCTGTTGGTGGAATCGTCCTGGCATCACCGCAAACCGTATCGACTGTCGGCGGAGATGATCCGCCGACGGGACGGCCAACCGCCGGCGGTGCGGGCCCGGGCGGATCAAGCCAACCGCCGGTTGAACCAACGGTGGCGGATGTTCGACGCCAGGAACAAGCGACCCACCGTCGCCGCGGTCGGAGTGGCACGGGAGTTAGCCGGGTGGTGCTGGTCGCTGGCCGTGATGGACAACGAACCAAGGCACGGCGCCATGACCGGGCCGGGCTGAGCAAGCCGCAGCCCCACAGACCGCCGGCGGGAGTCGGCACGGTGACAGGCAGCGCGCGGAGTGACTCGCGGTCCAAGACCTGACGGTGCAACAAACGAATTGTCCACCCGCCGTCAACGGACTTGACCGGCCGCCGGTTCGGGTGGATCTAACAGGCTCTTCGCGTTAAAGCTGGGTTTGGGTTTGATCCCTGGGCGACACGCCGGGGCTGAGTTGCGCTGATGTGGGGCCTGGGGCCCTCACGATCCGTGTTCACGGCCAAGTGATCGCGAGCGAGGAGCCCCAGGTGAAGCAGGACAATACCGCCGCATTGCTGCTGCCCGGATTTCTGCTGTTGGAGAGCGATGTGGTGAACGACGAACTGGTGCTGACGGTTCAGACGCCGCGGTTTCCGGTGGGATGCTCGGCGAGCCGGTCGGTGTACCGGAATCGTCGTCTGGCAACCCGGGTGTTGTGTGGATCGACTGATTGACCAATCAGGACGATAATAACGAAGGGTCCCGGCCCGAACCAAGGGAGCGTCTTATGGCCGACATTATCGATCAGCTGGTCGTGGCCATGAACAATCACGACTTGGCGGGCGCTGCGGGCCTGATGCATCAGGACTACCGCAGTGAACAGCCAGCGCACCCGAGCTTCTCCTTCGTGGGCCGAGCTCAGATGCACGCCAACTGGGCTGCGATGTTCGCCGGGATCCCGGATTTCAGGGCCGAACTTCGTCGATCGGTCGACGACGGTGACACGACCTGGACCGAATGGCACTGGTCAGGTACTCGAAATGACGGCCAGCCGTTCGAGATGCGGGGAGTGACCATGTTCGAGATCCTTGACGGCCAGATCGTGGCTGGACGGCTGTACATGGAGGACGTCGACCGCCAAGCGGTCAGCCTCGACCAGGTCGTCGAGACGCGTTCGGGTCACCGGCCGCAGAGTCCCCCGGGATAGCCCCTCATGTTGGCAGGATAGGCAGCGCGCCGCGATGCGGGCAAGCCCTCATGAGGCGGGCGGCGGAAGCAGGCCACGTTGTCGACCCGACCGCTGATCGGCATGCCGCAGACAATGCGCACGCGGTCCGGGGGGTTAGGCGGCGAACTGCTCAAGCTGGCCACGGATCGCGTGTGCGGACTGCTTGGGCCGACTCGAAAGCCGCGATCAGCCCTGCCAAATCGCCAGTGCGGAGCTGGGTTGGCTCGGCCGGGGAGAAGCCGAAGGCTTCCCAGGTGGGCACCGCGGCGGCTTTGGCGAGGCGATCTTTGGCGCCGGCGCGTGTCGAGCAGCAGCCTTGCCGGAGCACTCCCGTGCGTGTCAGACGGCATCTCGGACAACCCTTCGCGGTGAAGATGCCGGTTAGCCGAAGCCACGATGGTGACCACCTTGGCAGGTCGATCCGGGCGATACCCCGTCTGACCTGCAGTAATACTGGTGGGCGATACAGGGATTGAACCAAGGCCGCTGCCGTGTCGGGCAAGCGCTGCTCGCCGGGAGTGCTGTTGGTGGTTCTAAGCCCGGAAATCGGGGGGCGTCGCGCTGCGGCGCATCGGACACTTCTGTATGTTTCAGGGCCGTCAGGCGACTAGTTGCTTGCGGCAGCAATGCCCAGCAGGCATCGTACTGAGCACCATCGGCCTGCAGGTCCGCAGCTACATCGACGACGTGCGCCCGAAAACGCCGCCTAAAACTCAAGATCAACATTGGCGTTTCACAAGCCCAAGGAACGCTAGACGCACTACCGCAAGCTCCTGTGCGCTGGGGCCCCAAGTCACTGCCATATGCGACTGGGTCCGCATTCACCGTCCAACGAATACTGCCTAAGCTAACAACAGCAAGGGGACTGCCCAGGGTTTGGTTGACCACTGACCCTGCGAGGACTGATCCTCGCTGGAAAGATGGACACCGTGCCCAAAGCCCGCCCCGAAGAGTTCCGCAACGACGTGGTCGCCTTGGCCCGGAAGCGGGAAATCCCCTGGACCCAGATCGCGAAGGACTTCGGGATCTCCGAGGCCGCCGTGCACAACTGGGTGAAGAAGGCTGACATCGCCGACGGTTTGGCGGCCGCACCGGCCAGCGAGTCCGCTGAGCTGCGGGAAGCCCGGAAACGGATCCGGCTGCTGGAGCAGGAAGCGGAGGTGATGCGCCGGGCGGTGGCCTACCTGTCCCGGGACGTCAACCCAAAATGATGTACCCGCTGGTCCTTGACCTGGCCGCGAAGGACGCACCCGTTCGGGTGCCCGTCGCGGTGACCTGCCGGGTGCTCGGGCTTCTCCAAGCAAGGTTTCTACCAGTGGCGCAAAGAACCGGTGACGCAACGGGACTGGGACGACGCGGCGTTGATCAACGCCGCTCTGGACGTGCACCAGGACGACCCGGAGTTCGGGTACCGACTGATCGCCGACGAGCTCCGCGACCTGGGCCACCGGGCGAGTGAGAACCGGATCGGCCGGCTGTGCAGCCAGCAGAAGATCTACTCGGCGTTCGCGAAGAAGAAGGGCCTGCGGGGCAAGCCGGGCCCGGCGGTGCACGACGACCGGGTGAAGCGGAAGTTCACCGCCGAGACAGCGAACACGTTGTGGCTCACCGACATCACCGAGCACCGCACCGACGAGGGCAAGCTGTATCTCTGCGCGATCAAGGACGTCTGGTCCAACCGGATCGTCGGCTACTCGATCGACTCCAACATGAAGGCGACGCTCGCCGTCCGGGCGTTGCATTCGGCGATCGGCGCCAGGCCGCACGAGGGGTGCGTACTGCATTCGGACCGCGGGTCGCAGTTTCGGTCCAAGAAGTACGTCCGGACCCTGACCAACAACGGTCTGCTCGGGTCGATGGGCCGGGTCGGTGCCTGCGCCGACAACGCCGCGATGGAAAGCTTCTTCGCTCTCCTGCAGAAGAACGTGCTGGATCGGCAACGGTGGCGCACACGGGCCGAACTACGCCTGGCCATCGTCACCTGGATCGAACGGACCTACCACCGCAAACGACGGCAACGCCGACTGGGAACCCTGACCCCGATCGAGTTTGAGACAATCAACAGGACCGCAGCCGCGGCCTGAAGAACCGGTCAACCAAACCCTGGGCAGTCCCAAGCGTCGTGGCTAGCCTAAGACAGCAGCAGGTCAGAGGTGCACACGACAATCAGCTACGACAGTGCCAAGGACACCGCTCTCGGCTCACCGTCCACCTGAGGACTTTCATGGTTCTCCACGGAAGGCACGAGATCCGCTCTTGGTGTTGGTCAGTTGGAGTAGCGGCCCCAGCTGATCACTTCAGCTTTCACAACAACTGGGCCAGACGAGTTGACGAAACGCGCAAGCGTGGCTGACCTTCGAGCGGTGTCTATTCTTCACATTGACTTGGCTATTCATAGGCGCTGACGTGGAACACACTGGGATGGATCGAGCGGTGCCGGTGCACCAGGCCTCAATCAGTCGGTGATCGGATTCTGGACAGTATCGTCGTCGAGGTTCTTAGTGGCCGTACCGTCGCAGAGGCATTCCGTGCACCTGTGGGTTTCATGGATACTGGTCCGGGATTCTGGCCGAGGCTATGGGAAGGTCAGAAGGTGAGGGTCCATCCTTCATTTCTGGTTTGGTCTTCGGTGTAGGCGACGCCGTCGACCTTGAGTCCGGTGTCGTCCAGCACGGTGATGAGGCCGCCTTGATTGCCCAGCTGGACCGGCGCTTCGATCGGGATCCGGATGGCGTCGCCGGCCTTCAGAATGGGGCCGGTCAGCGTCATTCGTTCCTTTATCCGGTCGAGGAGGGCCCACCCGGTCAGGTCGACGTCGTCAGGGGTGGCATTGAGCAGGGTCACCGATTCGGCTTCCGGGGCAGGTCCGATCGGGTTCACCAGGGCGCCGACGATCCGGACGTGGTGGTCGGTGCCGCTGTCCGGGGGCTGCGGGGTCGGACCCGGTTCGCCGCCCACCGGGTGGCCGGTGGTGTCGTCGGTGTGCCACGCCTGGGACTGGAAGGCGAGGAAGATCGCCACCCATTGGTTCTCGGTGGGGAAGTGGAGCAGCAGGCCGCCGTCCTGCCAGACGCCGTCGTCGCTGGCGAACCGGCCGCCGTTGCCCTGGTTCATGTGGATGTCGTGGACGCCGTTGCCCGGGGCGAAGCCGAAGATCTTGTCCGGGGTGTCGTCCTCGGGACCCCACCGTTGTCCGAAGGCGTAGAGCCGGGCGTCGGGTCGCCGATCGCCCGCGCGACGAAGTGCTCGAGCCGGTCGGACAGGTCGTTGTCGGGTCCTGGGCTGTGTTCCCGGCAGCGTCCGCATGGTGGTGTGGTCGAACAGGTTTCCGCGGATGTAGTCCAGTGCGTCGCCGCCGGGTCGGCTCGGCATCGGGTGGAAGTCCTCCACCAGGTCGGCCAGCGTGGTGACGATGGGATGGTCGAACGTCTCGTCGGCGATGTACAGCAGGTCCGGAGGGCTCTGCGCGGACCTCACGTTCACGGCGATCCGGTAGTCGATGCCGGCCGCATGCACCAGCACCTGATAGTGCGGTGACTGGGAACCGGGTTCGGCCTTTCCGGCCACCGCCCGCCCGACGAGTACCCCGTAACCGGTAAGGGACATTCTGACCTCCCGCATTCGTCAGGCGACCGGTCATCGTGATCCGGCCGGAACACGAACAGATGGATCGGCCCACAACCGGCGCGATGCATCCTGATGACCACCGAGTACCGACCATCGGCCCTCGGGCATCTCAACTTCCGATGATGGCGGACCGGTCGACCGCAGGCCGCCGGTTCGCACCGCCACCACCGAGGTGCTGCGCATAGGACGGAACTCCGACACCGCTGATACCTACGAGCACGGAACTCAGGGTCGATCCTCGCTGGCATGCTCAGCTTCTAGTGAGAGCCATCACCCGGCCGGTCTTCGAAGAAATTGACACCATTCCAGCATGGGCATTCTCCAACTCGGAGGGCGGCACAAAACCTCCGTCTGACCGGCCTCGGCTGTGCCATCGCGCTCCTGGTGTACGCCGCGGTCCTCACCGCCTGGCTGCGCAGACCCGCAGTCGGGTCA
>CAVPUK010000004.1:0-771958 GCA_963708935.1 uncultured Actinomycetota bacterium
CTGGCCGGCGGATCAGAACCCCGCGCTTCAGGCTGAGTCCGGCGATGCGGGCGTCGGAGCGCAGGTCGGCCTGCTCGTCGTCCACGCCCTCGTCAAGGTCGACTCCACGCATCAGCGATTCCCCCTCTCCGCGGGCCCCGACCCCGACCGCGGGCGCGGCAGCCGTGACGGGTGCGGCTCTACGGCGCAACCGTTCCCCGAGGAACAGGATCAGACCATAGGCGAACAGGAACGCGGTGGCGGGCATGGGTTTGCCCAGCACAGTCCTGAACCGGGCCGCAACTGGCCCCCCGGTGGGCCGCCCGCTATGCAAGCGGTCTGGCCGACGACCCCGGCTCGGCAGTCCTGACGCTCCCGCCATCAAGGGTCTCGGAAGTGATTCCGGGAACGGGTGTCGAGCTGGGCGTGCGCCGGCGTTGCCACGGGTTGAGCGGTCCAGCTGCGAGACAGCCCATGCGATGGGCAGTCGTTGAGCAACTGCGAGTTGATGACCTCCCCTATGAGCAAAGGTGGGCCGGGTGAGATCCAACTGACGCCTATGGGGGCGGGTTGGCATCAACACATGGACAGGCTACGAGCCACCCTTCTGCAGATCACTCCTCCCCGGAAGGGTCACTCCACTACCTCGAAATAGCCCGCACCGACCCGATGGTGGACAAGGGCACCACCGAGTCATGATGTGCCCCGATTTGCAAGGTGCCGCCCGCGCAGGCCGGCCAGGACCGGGCGGTGTAGGGCTTTTGGGAGATCTTCGACCAGATCGCTGCTCGGTACCCGGTAGCGGTTCAGCGCATGGCCAGAACCTCGTCGAGATGAAGCAACGGGTCAGCCTCGGCGGATGCGATGTAGTCGTCGAGCCAGACCCGGAAGGCGGCACTCGCGCGGGCGACCAGCAGACGGCTCTGCCAACTGGGTGGACCGGCCGTGGGTCGGCGTCTGGCGAGGCACTGCGGCCAGGTCCCGCTCACGGTCGGACAGTCGCAACAAGGGCGACGACCGGAGGGCGGAGGTCTCGGTGGCAACGCGGAAGAAATTCGTCAGCTCTTGACGGTTGGCGACCAGATATTCGCCAAGAGCTCGAAAGGCCAGGCGTAGGGTCTCCGCATCATCGATACCGACAGGTGTTGCGGCAATTGAATTCTCGATCCTGGCACCCATGTTCCGGGCGGGTTCGGCCAACACGTCTTCCTTGGTGGGGAAATACCGGAAGAAGGTTCGCGGTGCGATCTCGGCTGCTGCGCAGATCTCGGCGACCGTCACGGCGTCGTATCCCCGAGCAGCAAAGAGCCCGAGCGCGACATTCACTGTGACCGCTCGGGTGCGCGTGCGCTTCCGTTCTCGAAGCCCGTCGATGACCAGTCCCTTCACGTCCAGCCACAGTCAATCCGGCAAGTAGCCAGTGCGAGCATACGTATCGGACGGCTTTCCTCCACCGCCAAAATATGGCATATTCTGCCTTGCGACATATTTTGCCACACGATCTGACTGCCTGCCGCTCATGTCGGCAGCTGTTTCGAGGGGGACCTACATGGCCAAGGCACTTGACTCGACCCCGCCGGCTGCCGTCGGCGGGGTCGAAACACCGACGGAACCGTGGCAGCCCCGGCAGATCGCGGCACTGACCGTTGTCGCACTCTGCGGGGTCTTGGTAGCGCTGACCCAGACCCTGCTGATCCCGGTCTTCTCCGAGATCCAGATCGACCTCGGTAGTTCGACGAGTTCGACGCAGTGGCTGCTGACCTCGACCTTGCTCGTCGGCGCGGTGACCGTCCCGGTGTTCGGACGGCTGGCCGACCTCTACGGCAAACGCCGCCTGCTCATTGCCGCGGCGACCGCGCTCGCCGTCGGGTCGCTGATCTGCGCCCTGAGCAACACCCTGCCCCTGATGGTCGTCGGCCGCGCCATCACCGGGATGTCCGCCGCAGCCATTCCCCTTGGTATCTCGCTGATCGGGGCGATCCTGCCCGCCAAGCGGGCCGCCGGCGGCATCGCACTGGTCAGCGCCACTTTGGGTATCGGCGGAGCGCTCGGCCTTCCGTTGGCCGCTCTGGTGGCCCAGCACTTCGACTACCACGCACTGTTCTGGATCAGCCTGGCCGGCGCCGTGGTGGTCATCGCCGGGATCGTGGTCGCCGTCGTCGAGCCGCCGCTACAGGCCAAAGGCCGGATGGACTACGTCGGCGCCGTCCTGCTCGCGGCCGCCCTGGTCTGCCTGCTGCTGCCCCTGTCCCAGGCCACCTCATGGGGCTGGGGTGACGCCAAGACGATCGGGCTGCTGGCCGCCGCCGCCGTCCTGTTCATCGTCTTCGCCCTCGTCGAACTGCGCGTCAAATCCCCGCTCGTGGATCTGGTCGTCAACGCCCGACCGGGTTTGCTGCTCACCAACGTGGCCTCCGTGTGCGTCGGGTTCGCACTCTTCGCCAGCCTGATCGGCACCGCCTCCTACGTCCAGGCGCCGGAATCCACCGGCTACGGCTTCGGCGCGTCGATCCTGGTCTCCGGGCTGGTCATGCTGCCCAGCGGACTGGCCATGCTGGCGCTGTCCCCCATCTCGGCCATGCTCACCATCCGCTTCGGCCCCAAGGTCACCCTGGCCCTGGGCGCCTCAATCGTGGCCCTCGGATTCGTCTCCCGGATCATCTTCATCGGCAACATCTGGGAGATCGTCATCGGCAGCACCATCGCCGGTGCCGGCACCGGTATCGCCTATGCCGCGATGCCCAGCCTTATCCTGCGCAGCGCCCCGCCCGCGGAACTGGCAGCCGCCAACGGCCTGAACGCGTTGGCCCGCACCGTCGGCAGCTCCCTGTCCAGCGCGATCGGCGGAACTTTGCTCGCAGCTTCGACCGTGATGGTCGGCGCCTACGCGCTGCCGTCCCTGGGCGCCTACCGGGTTCTGTTCCTGATTTGCGCCGTCGCCGCGCTCGCCGGCGCGGCCATCGCCCTGATGATTCCCACCGGCTCTCCGGCGGCGGCCCCACGTGCCTCTTCCCCCAAACCCGCGGCGGCATGAGCGCCCCGGTACACCCGCCCACGTCGCAGGTGTATCGCAGCTGCACGCGATGATCGCCGATCACCTGCCAGGGTCTGATCTGGTCGAGGCAGCGGCGGGCCAACACCAAGGGCAGTGGCGCTACCCCTCGGGTAGCGCCACTGCGGTTGCGGGTCGTGCCGACAGGTCAGTCGGTGAGCACGAAGTGGTCGAAGTTGAACCAGCCGAGGTCCCCGGTCTGGTACGAGACCGTGATTTGGTTGAGTCCGGCGGCGAGCTGCACCTGGGTGGTGGCATCTGCCCAGGTGTTCCAGTCTGTTGTCAATGGCAACTGGATTTGGCCCTGTTTCGCCCCGTTGACCGAAATCGTTGCGCTTCGGGTCTGATTCGGTCCGCCCGAACCGGCGGCGTAACGCAGATCCAGCGTGTGACTGCCGGCAGCCGGAACCGAGAACTGCTGCGTGACGGCAGGTCCGGCTGAGGTCAGGCAGGCAACGAAGCCGCTTCCGGTGTACCCGGGGTGATCGGTCGCCAGGCAGGCGCCACCGGCCAAGGTGCCGTCTTCGGCCTCACAGACATCGCCAACGCCGCATGGGGAGATCGCATCGGCCGCATTCGTCACCGTTGTCCTGGAACCGTCCGGCAGACTTGCGGTGGCAGTGCCGGTCAACCGATAACCAACCTTGGCGGCGGCGTCCGGCACCGTCACGGTGAAGTTCGCGGTGAGCGACTTACCCGCCGGCAATTTGGTGACTGCAGGGCAGGAGTTGGTCTTGCCTGCGTCGCAGGTGACCTTGATCTGGGCTGCGTTGGCCGGGTCGTCCGCCGACACCGCCAGGTTCAGCTTGACGGTGGTATCCGCGACGTCGCTGCCGTTGGTGAGCGTCACCGGCACGTGATAGATGCCCGGGCTCAGCGCTGCCGGCGCCTGCAAGCTGACAGCTTGCCCGCTCGTCTGCGAGAGGTAGACGGCAAAGGCATCGTGCGATGCCTGGAACGTGAATGGAACCGAGATCGACCCGTCGTTGACGGTCACGTCCTGGTTGAACACGATCGGAGTTGCGTAGAGCGCCCCTTGGTCCGGGATGCGGTAGACGGTGGCATGTACTTTACCGCCCTTCACCACGTAGTTCGCGGTGTTCAACCCGTTGAACGTCACGGACGCGGCGCCGGTGTATCCAGTGCTATCGCCGATGATGGCGACGACGCGCTTGTTGCCTGGGTCCTTCGCAGCCGAAATCGCCGTATTGCCGACCTGCTGAGAGGTAGCCACGAGCGAACCCGTCATATCGGCGTAGTCCCGCATGGACCACCAGTTGCCGGCCGTTGCCCATCCGCTGGCGACATGGGTCAACAAGCCGGTGGCGTTGGGCGTCATGCAGCACTGCCAATTTCCTCTCATGGCATTCGTGTAGTTCGACTGAGCGAAGCGCGCGAGATACCAGGCTGTCACGCCGGCGGTCTGTCGGTCGGCCGGTTGATACTCATTTGAGGACAGTGGCAGCTTCTTCAATCCGGCGGCCACCAGATCCGTCGTCAATGCCTGGCCCACGGCAACCGGATCGTCGACGTCACCCTCATTGTGGTTGCTCACCATGTCCGGTGCCGTTTTGGCTGTCTTGACATGCTGCATCCAGAGCTGCCATTGGTTCGGCGAGCGTAATGGGGTGTAGGCAAATGAGGGTCCCACAATTTGCGCGTCCGGTGCGACTTTCCGCAGCTCGTTGTAGGCGGAGTCCCACATTTGATAATACTGGGTCGTGTCCACACCCGGTGCCCAGAAAATACTCAGATCCGGCTCGTTCCAGATCTCAAAAGCAAAATTGACTCCGGATCCTTTGAGCGCGCCCACGACATCATCGATCATCGCCACCCAGTTCGAACAGTCACCGTTCGTGCACGGCCAGGCCGTACTGGCCGGCAGCCCTCCGGTCGAGCCGAACAGATCGCTGAGCAACACCTGGTATTGGAACTTCTTGCCACCCAATTTCTGCAGTCGTTGACCCTGCGCGATGATGGTGGCAACTTCCTGCTTCATGGCCGAACCGTATGTGTAACCGTCCTTTACCCAGCCGCCCGCATACCAGCCACCACCCCGGAAAGCGTTCAATTTCAGCGGTTTCAGGAATTGGTCCGTTGGTTGGGCGGCATCGGCAGACACCCCGTACAAGATCCCCTGCCCGACGCCGTTCGAAGGACCGGTGACGGTCGCCAGGTTCACACTCATCAACTTCGTCGAGCCCACGTCCGCGGCGGCCGCTGTACTGCCGAAAAGTGCACCTGCTGCGAGCGTGATTACCGCGCTGCCGAAGACCGCGATCCGCCATGCGCGCGATTTAGGTTTCATCGGGTGCTCACCCCGATCCGGATCCGACTCAACGCTGGTAGAGATGGGATCACAGGACCTCCCCAGAATATGCCAGTTCGCCGTCGAACCGGTTCGATGATAAACCTTACTCAGGAAAAGGTTCGTCGACAAGTGTCGAATCAAAGATATTTAGCAGCGGTTCGATTCACCCAGTTGGCCGATCATCCTGCCGAAGATGTGCCGTTGCCGGCCGTATGAGAATGGACCCGACACCCAGTGTGACTCAGATCGGTACCAACGAGTTGTTGCCGTTTGCGGTGCGGGCTTTCCCGGACTGGTGAACACGGAGGAGGCCGACGCCTCGCTTCCTTGCTCGGCGCTGGGCAACCTCGAGCAACCAAAGGCGCATGCGCGTCAGTCGCTGCCATGCAGTGCCTGACCAGTGCTAACGCTTCCGGTTTCGCCCGATTCGCTTCGGCGAGGCAACACTGCCGCGGTCAACGAAAGGCATGCTGAATAGCTCGTGGACCGGTTGTGTCTCGAGGTCGCGGATCCGACTCAGCAGGGTCCGTATCGCGGTGGCGGCCAGCGGTGCGGCGGGCAGGTCAGCGGCTGTGACCGCCGGGCTGGTACGGCCGGCTACCCGCGGCGGTGCGACCGCGATGACGGACATGTCATCGGGGACAACACGACCAGCGGCGGCGAGCGCATCCATCAGCGAGGCCAGCGACCGGTCGTTGACGCTGACGATACCGGTCACCTTGGAGTCTGCAGCCAGTATTTGCTGCAAGCACTGCTCGCCGGCGTCGTCTTCCTCCTCGCAACACGCCATCACCCCCCGTAGCCCAAGGTTTGCGCAGGCGGCTTCGAACGCGGCCTTGGCGTTCACCGACAGGCAGTACCCCTGATCCAGCATCTCCTGCGGCCGGTTGACCAGCGCGATCCGCTGGTGCCCATGCTCTGCCAGGCGCTGCACCATTTCGGTGACCAGGGCCTCGTAGTCGGTATCGACCCAGTCATGTTCGGTGTCGTGCCCGGTCCTGCCGATGGTGATGAACGGAAACCCCTGCTGCATCAACAGTTCCACTCGGGCATCGGAAATCAGCGTCTCCATCAGGATCACTCCGTCGACACGACGCTCCATCACCAGCCGCTCGAGGGCTGACTGGCGTTCACCTCCACCGCTGGGCGAAAGCAAGGTATCGAACTCATCCTCTGCGGCTGCCTCGGCGATAGCCCCGACGAACTGCATGATCTCGATGCTCAGATGGTGATGTAGCCGCGGGACAGCCAGTGCCAAGGTCCGGGTGGAACCGTTGGACAAAGCTCTGGCCGTCGCGCTGGGCCGATAGCCGGCCTGATCGATAATCGCCATGACCCGCGCCCGGGTGGCCTCACCTATCTGGCGCTTCCCGCTGAGGACGTAGCTGACGGTGCTCCGAGAAACCCCTGCCTCTTTCGCAATCTGACCAATGTTCATCTCTGGGTCCTCCCCTACGCCGCCTCTACGACCCTACAAGGGGCTGTGGACTCCGTTCGGCCAAGCCGGATCTTCCTGCCAGCCCACGGCGCTTGCCCAGCAGCCCTGCACCAGGCGACGGACATTCCTGCGAAACTTTCGTACCGGTGCGGCCGGAGCGCGATCCCCCGTCATTGCGGCCTCTTTTCATCGAGGGCCGCTCCGCATGAGTGATAATCGAACCTGTTCTCGACGCGATCAAATCGAATCGGTTCGATCCATGACGGGTCGCCTGGTCCAGTCACAGGTCGGCTGGCCCAGTCGCAGGTGGGTGGGGATCGCCGGAGCCACCCGGGCCCCGAGGAGGATCGCACCCGCTAGGGTCGTGAAGGAGCCAAGAAGGGGCCGGAAGCATGAACATCGGTGAGATCGCCAAGCAGGCCGGCGTGTCGCGCAGCACGGTCAGTTACGTGCTCAGTGGGAAGCGGCAGATTGGCGAGAGCACCCGGGCCCGGGTGATGGCGATCATCGACGAGGCGAACTATCGGCCGAGTGCGACGGCTCGCGCGCTGGCGCACGGCAGCACCAAAATGATCGCGTTGGTGGTGCCCCGGCTACATCACCATCTGAACATCGAGATCCTGCAGTTCGTCGGCGCGATCGCCGAGGCCGCAGCCGAGAGCGGCTTCGATACCCTGATCTCCCCCAGCGGCGGCGGCGAGCGCGAGGATGCCTTTGCCCGACTGATCGAGGAACGCCGAGTCGACGGCGTGGTGCTGATGGAGACCTTGATACCGGACTCGCGGGTGGAATTCCTGATGGGACGAGGGTTTCCGTTCATCACGATCGGCCGGGCCGGCCGCGACGACGAGCACGACTGGGTCGACACCGACTACGAGGGCTTGGTGGACGACGCGGTTCAACAACTCGCCGCCCTCGGTCATACTCGTGTTGCTCTGGTTAATCGGCCACTGGAATTGTTGGACAAGGGGTACTGCCTGTCGGTGAATGCCCAGTCTGCCTTCGATGCGAGCTGCCGGAAGTTGGGGCTGGCCGGAGTCATGGTCTGCAGCGAGGAAGACGACCAGGACATCGGCGAGATCTGCATCCAGCAAATTCTGGCCGCCGATCCTCACGTCACGGGCATCGTGAGCGTGAACGACCGTTCGCTGGCTCCGATGATGGAGGCGTTGACCGCCCGAAACATTGTGGTCCCCCGAGACATGTCCGTAGTGGCGGTCGCCGCCGCCCGAGTCGCCGGCCGCACCTCTCCGCCGGTCACATCCGCGGATGTCCCCTCCACTCCGCTAGCCACCGCCGCCGTGCAAACGCTTCTCTCGCGGATCGCAGCCACCGATGCCGCACCGGTGCGCGAATTGTTTCGCACTGCCTTCGTCGACCGCGGAAGTGTGGCTACGGCCCCGCGTTTCTGAATAGATCTGCCCGCAAGACTTTTCTGCTCGCACTGTCTTGTGCGCCGCCAGGTCTTGCGTTAACGTGACGACACGCTCAATCGAACCGGTTCGACGTTTCGGTTTCTTCCAAGACTCGCTGGCTCGCCGTGCGTCACATTGGCTTGTCTATTAAGACGGCCGCCAAACGAATTGCATCCAGGGAAGGATCAACGTGACTCGCTCCTCCACTGTCCGTCGTACCGCATTGACCGCCTTCACGGCCTTGGCCGTGGCCGGTTCACTCGCGGCGTGCTCGTCCTCGAGTACGGCATCAGGATCGTCAACCACCTCGTCGACTTCGTCCGTCGGCGCGGCGTCGGCGGCGCCGGCCGGTTCGTCGTCCGCCTCTTCCAGTGCCGGGTCTCCGGCTGCGTCCGCGCCGGCGTCCGGCTCCTCGATGGCGAGTTCATCGGCTCCCGCCGCCGGCGGGACGTTGACGATCTGGGACCCGTATCCGCAGTTCGACAAGAGTTCCGACTGGGTGAAGTTGCTCGAAAAGTGCGGGACCGAGGCCGGCGTGACGGTCAAGCGGACCGGTTTCGACACCACCGACCTGACCACCAAGACGCTCCTCGCCGCGCAGCAGGGCAGTGCCCCGAACGTGCTGATCGTGGACAACCCGGTCGTCTCCACGCTGGCCGACGCGGGCGTGCTGACCACCACCGAAGATCTGAAGCTGGACACCAGCGCCTTCGCGCCGAACATCTTGGCCGCCGGGCAACTTGACAACAAGACTTACGGTGTGCCGATCGGCGCGAACACGCTGGCGCTGTACTACAACAAGGGTGTCCTGAAGGATGCCGGAGTTGACGTCGCCACCGTCAAGGACTGGGACTCGCTGACCGCCGCGTTGGCCAAGGTCAAGGCCGCCGGGAAGAAGGGCATCACCTTCTCGGCCATCGGAACCGAGGAGGGCAGCTTCCAGTTCCTGCCCTGGTTCTGGGGTTCCGGGGCCAACCTGACCGCGCTCGACTCCACCGAAGGCACTGCCGCGCTGCAGTTGTGGACCTCCTGGCTCAAGAGCGGCTATGCGCCGAACTCTGTCATCAACAACACGCAGACCACCAGCTGGCAGGAGTTCGCCACCGGGGACTACGCGTTCGGCGAGAACGGCACCTGGCAGCTGGCCAACGCCAAGAAGACCGGCTTCGACTACGGCGTGCTGCCGATCCCGGCGGCCAAGGGCGGCAACGCCCCGACGCCGACCGGGGGCGAGTTCGTGACCGCACCGGTGCAGAAGGACACCTCGATGGACGCCGCCTCGAACAAGGTGATCTCCTGCCTGTCCGCACCGGAGAACGCGCTGACCACCGACACCACACTGTCCTACATTTCGGCGCTTCCGGACGTCGCAGCCAAGCAGGCCGCGGCGAACCCTGAATTGGTGCCATGGGTGGCCGCCGTGAAGACGGCCAAGGGCCGCACCAGTGACAACCTCGGCACCAAGTACCCGAAGATCTCCGAGCCGATGTGGGGCGCCGTGCAGGCGGCGCTGAGCGGCTCGAAATCGCCGGCGGACGCGATGAAGGCGGCCCAGGCGACGGCAGCTGCTGCACAGTAGGCCACGAAGCAAGCAGGCCCGGCCAACATTTTTGCAGACAAGGAACAGTCAATGGCGACAACGACTCACCAGGCCGGGCTGGACCACCCGGCGGCGGAGCCCGACACGGCTCCGTCGCCGGAGCAGTCGCCGCCACGCAGGCGCACCGGCCAGTGGGCGGCGTGGGGGTTTCTGGCCCCCATCGTGATCTACATGCTGGTGTTCTACGCCTACCCGCTCTATCGAAATATCGATTTGTCGTTGCGTGACTACACGATTCGCTCGTTCATCAACGGCAATGCGACCTTCATCGGATTCCAGAACTACCTCACCGCTTACCACAACCCGACCTTCTGGCCCGCGTTCATCCACACGTTTGTCTTCACGATCGTCTCGCTGATCTTCCAGTTCTCGATCGGCTTGGCGCTGGCCGTGTTCTTCATCCGCAGGTTCCCGCTGTCGACCACACTGCGGGCCCTGTTTCTGATCCCCTGGCTGCTGCCGCTGATCGTGTCCGCGTCGACCTGGTCGTGGATGTTCAACAGCGACTCGGGGGTGATCAACTCCGCCTTGTCCTGGTTCGGGATCAGCCCGGTCGACTGGCTCACCTCCCCACAATGGGCACTGATCTCGGTCATCATCGCCAACATCTGGATCGGGGTGCCGTTCAATCTGGTGGTCCTCTACAGCGGCCTGCAGAACATCCCCGGGGACCTGTACGAAGCCGCGTCGCTGGACGGCGCCGGAGGATGGCAGACCTTCCGCAAGATCACCTTCCCGCTGCTCCGGCCGGTCTCAGCCATCACCGTGCTACTGGGCTTCGTCTACACCCTCAAGGTCTTCGACATCATCTGGATCATGACCAAGGGCGGCCCCGGTGACGCCTCCACCACGCTGGCGACCTGGTCCTACCGGCTCGGGTTCGGCACCCTGATCCCGAAGTTCGGTCCCGCGGCCGCGGTCGGCAACATGCTGATCGTCATCGCCGTCATCTTCGGTTTCATCTACCTTCAGGTGCAACGAAATCAGGTCGACGCATGACCACCACCGACCTCGTCACCACCGGCCCACGCACCGCCACCGGTGGCCGGTCCAGGACGCCGCCGCGGCGGTACCAGCAGGTGGAACACCGTCATCGGCGTGATCCTCACGGCGATCATGTTGTTCCCGGTCTACTGGATGATCAACGTCTCGCTCACTCCCCCGAACGAGATGCGGCAGAGCCCGCCGAGTTGGTTCCCGCTGCACCCCACCTTCGCCGGCTACGACGCCGTCCTGCACGACCAGCTGCCATATCTGACGACCAGTCTGCTGATCGGCCTCGGCACCGTGATATTGACCGTTGTCATTGCCGCCCCGGCCGGCTACTCGCTGGCCAAACTCCGACCACGGGGCGGTGCCGCTCTGAGCTTCGTGCTGCTGATCGCCCAGATGATCCCCGGCATCATCATGGCCATGGGCTTCTACGCCATCTTCATCAGTCTGGACATCACCAACCACTGGTGGGGCTTGATCATCGCCGACTCCACTCTCGCCGTCCCGTTCGGTGTGCTGATCTTCGCCGCATTCATGTCCGGCATCCCGGGCGAGCTCATCCAGGCCGCGCGGATGGACGGGGCCGGATCGATGCGGACCTTCCTGTCCGTGGTCCTGCCGCTGAGCCGCAACGCAGTGGTGACGGTGTCGCTCTTCGCGTTCCTGTGGTCCTGGTCCGATTTCATCTTCGCCTCGACCCTGGACAGCGGCGGCGATCGGCAGCCGATCACCCTGGGCATCTATCACTACATCGGCAACAACAACCAGGACTGGAACTCCATCATGGCCACCGCTGTGGTCGCTTCGGTGCCGGCCGCGATCCTGCTCATCCTGGCCCAACGCTACGTCGCGGCCGGAGTCACCGCAGGCGCCGTCAAAGACTGACCGCCCAGGAACGAACGTCCAATCCACCACGACCTCGGGCCAGCGCAGCTCCCGGCGCCGCCTCGGAAGAAAGACCAGATATTGTGCCAGCAACGACATCAGCGCCATGACCTTCTCGGTTCAGGAGATCCCCTTCTCCTACCACCTTTCGTGGCTGAACCTGTCCCCGATCGTCGCCGAGAAGCGAATCGAACAGGATGTGCATCTGGTGACCCACCAGAGCGGCTTTCACCCGATCCTGCGGCTCACTCCAGAGGTCGACGGCCGCCGCGTCGACACGCAAGTGCAGGCCGATCCCACCAGGCTGAGCTGGCAGCACGAGGTCGGTCACATCCATGCGGCCTTCGAGACCATCGACACCATCAGAGTGCGCGGCCAGGGTCTTTCCATCAGGATTCTTTCTGCGGCAGCGGCTCTCACACCGTTCGCCGGGTCGTACTTCTTCGTCGATCCGGTCGATCAGGGCTTGATCTACACCTCCTATGAATCCGGCCGCCGGTACCGCATCACCACGCTGGCCGGTCAGCTCGCCGTGCTGGGTGACCAAGCCCTGGGCACCGCGGACCGTGGCGCTCTCGTCACCCCCGACGAAACCGGTCAATGGGAAATCGTGATCGAAGAATTCGAAGCCTCCCGCAGCCCATACACGTTGCGGTACAGCTTCTCCGACGTGACCGCCGCCGTCGCCGGCAGGTTCGACGAGTTCGTGACCGCGATCGCCCCCTGGCGATCGGCGCGGACGCCGGCGGCCGGGCTGGCCGCATATGTGGTGTGGTCAGCCACCGTCGGCCCGGCCGGGTTCCTGCAGCGCCCCGGCGTGCTGATGTCCAAACACTGGATGGACAAGGTGTGGAGTTGGGATCACTGCTTCAACGCCCTGGCCCTGGCCCAGGGCCAACCCGAACTCGCTCTCGACCAGTTCCTGACACCGTTCGACTACCAGGACGAGCAGGGCGCACTGCCCGACTCGGTCACCCACTCCGAGGTGCTCTACAACTTCGTCAAGCCGCCCATCCACGGCTGGGCCCTGCAGGGGCTGCGCCAACGCCTGCCCAAGGACCTCGATCCGGTCGACCTGGAAGGCATCTACCAGCGGTTGTCGAATTGGACCCGGTTCTGGCTCGACGCCCGCCGCGCCCCCGGACACTCTCTGGCCCACTACCAGCACGGCAACGACAGCGGCTGGGACAATTCCACCGTCTTTGATCAGGCCCGGGTCATCGAAACCGCCGACCTGGCCGCATTCCTGGCCCAACAGCTGCACGTACTCGCCGAACTGGCCGCAGAACTGGACCTCACGGCCGACGCGCAGCATTGGGCCTCCCTTTCCGAGAAGATGCAGCAAGCCATGCTCGACGAGCTCTGGAACGGCAAGGGTTTCGCTGCGAAAGATCCGCGGACCGGAGAATTGTTCCGGACCCACAGCCTGCTCAACCTGCTACCGATCGTCCTGGGCGACCGATTGCCCCGAAAGGTGACAGAACGGATCGCTGATCTCGTGCGTCGCCACCTCACCGAGTGGGGACTGGCCACCGAACCACCCAGCTCGGATCACTACCGACCCGACGGCTACTGGCGCGGCCCGATCTGGGCTCCCTCGACGTGTTGGTGGAGAACGGACTACGTCGAGCCGGGCATACCGACCTGGCCGACGACATCAGTGACAGATTTCGCCGACTGTGCGAAAGATCCGGCTTCGCCGAGAATTTTGACGCCCTCACGGGCGCCGGGCTACGTGACCGGGCCTACACCTGGACCGCCAGTGCCTACCTCGTGCTGGCCGCGGAACACGAAGCCCGCACTTATCTCAACCGATCCGACGCCGTCGAGAATGGCGCCTGAGTCAGCAATTCGATTTCGGCTGGACGGACCAACCTGAGCTCTTGCCGCAGGAGCAGATGGTCCGTAAGCTTCGATTAGCGAATCGAACCGGTTCGACCCGCGCAGAAGGGGGTGAGCTCACCGGACGCACCGATGAATTGATCTGGGCCAATCGGTTGGCCCGGTCATCCGGACGAGGACCGACACTTTTATCAGTGGACCGGAACAGCAACAGCTTGTGACGCGTATGAGCGCTGATATGCCGAGGGAATACCGTGAGCCCGTGGCAGGTGAGTTCTGTTCCTCGTACCGTTCCCACGGTCACCCTCATTCCGGCCGCGCACCACGCCCGAGTCACTATTCGGACGGCCAGATCTGCAGCAAACTCGGGGCGGTTGTCAGATTTCTAGTACTTCCACATGCAAAGGAGCATCAGCATGACCTGTACTTTGCCCAAGTCGAAAAAGAGGACACGAGCGGCGGCCGCTCTGACCGCCTTCACCCTGCTCATCTCGGGGGCAACCCTGTTCGCCCCACCCGCTTTCGCCGACCCGGCACCCGTTCCGGCCGCGAACACCATCGTGGTGCACGCCGATCAGCCCTACCGCCCGGTCACCCAGGTCGCCACCGGCAGCCTCTACGGGCTGGCGAACGCCACCACCCCGGCCGACAGCCTGGTCCAGGCGATCAAGCCGAGCGAGTTCGTGATGATGCCGATCGGTGGCACCCAGCAACCCAGCGGCGATATCGGGGTCACCTGGCAGAAGGCGGCCGCGGCCGGCGCCACCGTGGTCGACCGCCTCTCGGACTACTACCCGGGTTTTCCCTACCAGTACAACGCGTCCAACTGGGACCAGGTGGTCACCGACCAGATCGCGAAGGTGAAGGCCAGCGGCATGACCAATCTGGCCGCCTACGCAATCTGGAATGAGCCGGACGGGACCTGGAAGACGGCCAACGGCACCTTCGAGGACTTCTGGGTGCACTCCTACAATCTGATCCGCAGTTTGGACCCGACGACGCCGATCCAGGGCCCCAGTTTCTCGGACAACATCAGCGACATGGAGAACTTTCTGACCGTCGCCAAGGCGACCAACACCATGCCGGACATCCTGGCGTGGCACGAGCTGATCAGGTCGTCGAAAATTGCCGGCGACGTCGCGACGGTCGAGGGGCTCGAAGACAAACTTGGCATCGCTCGACTCCCGATCGACATCGAGGAATACGCGGCCCCCGCAGAGGTCGGCATCCCCGGCGATCTGGTCGGTTACGTGGCCAAGTTCGAGCGCCTGGGCATCAACAATGCAGAACTGGCTTTCTGGAACAAGTCGGGTCAGCTCGGGGACCTGCTGACCGGTGACGGCTCCACTCCTAACGGCGCCTACTGGATGTACAAGTGGTACGCCGACATGAGCGGCAACATGGTCACCACCACCCCACCCGGCAACAACGATTTCGATGCTGCCGCATCACTGACCGCGGACTCCAAGGAGCTGGACGTCATCACCGGCGGTACCACCGGGCCGGCCGCGGTGAACATCACCGGCCTGAACGCCACCTCCCTGGGCAGCAGCGTCGACGTCAAGCTCGACGTCAGCCCGGATTACGGGCGAACCACCGGCGTCACCGGCCCGATCACCATCTCGGACAGCACTTATCAGGTCGCCGCGGATGGCTCCATCACCGTCCCGATCGTGATGAACCCCGCCTACGGCTACCACGTCGTCGTCACCCCGGCCGCGAGCGTCAACACCTCCCTGGCCGGCGGGTACACGTTCACCAATGTGAACTCTGGGCTGGCTATGGATCTCGGCCCGGCGGCGACTCCCGTCGACCAGACCGCTGTTGACGGCACGAGGGCCACCCAGGTGTGGAAGCTCGTCGACGCGGGTGCCGGTCTGTACAAGATCGTCAACAACAGCACCGGCCAATTCCTGACGGTGCAAAATGGTGCCTCGGGAAACGGAGCGCCGGCCATCACGGCATCCGATGACGGTTCCAACAACTACTTGTGGCAGGCCGTTCCCGACGGCAAGGGCAACTACCGACTCACCAACTTCGGCTCCGGCTACGTGCTGGCCGTGACCGGGATGAGCAAGTCCGATGGCGCCCAGGTCGTCCAGTGGACCGACGGCTCCTCCACCTCGGCCTGCACCGCGGCCGGTGCGCGCGACGTTGGAAAGGTGGGCACCGGATCGCTCAACTTCTGCAATACCGCTGCTTACGTGAACCTTCCGACGGGTGTGGTGAGCACACTGACCGGCGACTACACGGTGTCGACCTGGGTCAATCCGGCCAGCAACACGACGTGGCAGCGGGTGTTCGACATCGGCTCCAGCAGCAACGCGAGCATGTTCCTGACCATCAGTGACGGCACCGAACTGCGTTACGCCATCACGACCGGCAGCGGCGCGGGTGGCGAGCAGCGGCTCAACAGCAGCACGAAGCTGCTGCCGCTGAACCAGTGGTCCCTGGTGACCATCACGGTGGCCGGCACCACCGGCACCATGTACGTCAACGGCCAGGTCGTGGCCACGAACACCGGCATGACCTTGCACCCATCGGCCTTCGGCCAGAGCACCAAGAACTACATCGGCAAATCGCAGTACAGCGATCCCGCGCTCAACGGGTCGGTCGACGACTTCAATATCTACGACCGGGCATTGTCCGCGACCGAGGTCGCGGCGTTGGCCGCCGGTCAGGCCGGCGCCGGCAACGTCGCCGACTACAAGTTCGACGAAACATCGGGGGCCGCGGTCGTCGACTCCTCCGCGAAAGCCGCCAACGCCACCATCGTCAACGGCGCCGCCACCACCTCGACCACCGCCACCGACACGGCCACGGCCGATCACTTCTGGAAGCTGACGGCCGCTGACACCCGCACGATGCAGACCATCACCTTCCCGACCATCGGTGCCGTCACCGTCGGGCAGCCAGACGTCGCAGTCGCGGCCACGGCATCTTCCGGGTTGGCGGTCACCTACTCGGCCACCGGCTCCTGCACCATCGTTGGTGACGCCGTACATGCGGTTTCGTCGGGGACGTGCATCGTCACGGCCTCGCAGGGCGGCAACGACAGCTTCCAACCGGCCAAGGACTCAAGCCAGAACATCACCGTCGCTCCCGGCACCATCACCGCCGGCACCCCGACGATCTCGGGTGATCCCGTGGTGGGCAGAACCCTGACCGCGGATGCAGGAAACTGGGCTCCGTCAGGGGTTTCCCTGGCCTACCAGTGGCTGTCCAACGGCACCGCGATCCCGGGGGCAACCTCGGCCACTTACACGCCGGCCAGCTCCGACATCGGTACCCAGATCTCGGTGACGGTCACCGCTACCGCGGACGGTTACACCACCGCCTCGGCGACCTCGGCCCCGACCGGCATGGTGCAGGGCGTGGTGACTGCCGGTACCCCGACCGTCACCGGCAATCCGGCCGTGGGCAGCACGCTGACCGCCGATCCCGGTGGCTGGGCTCCGGCCGATGCGGTCCTGTCCTACCAGTGGTTGTCCAACGGGTCTCCGGTCGTCGGGGCAAGTGGTAACACCTACACCCCGACCGCATCCGATGCGGGCAAGCACATCTCGGTCACGGTCACCGGCAACAAGTCCGGTTACCTCGGCGCCTCGGCCACCTCTGCGGCCACCAGCAGTGTGACCGACCCAGCCTCGGCCGCCACCGTCACCTTGCTCTCGGCCAGTTCTCCATCGACCGCGGGTTGGTACGCCCAGAACGTCACGGTCACATTGTCCGCGCCGCTGGCGGGACAGACAGTCCAGTACAGCCTCGACGACGGTACCTGGACCAACTACCGAAAAGCGTTGGTCATCAAGGACAACGGGGCGAGCACGCTGGACACGCGGGTACTGGACAGCAAAGGCAACCTGCTGGGCGGGTCCAGCACGGAAACCGTGGTCAAGATCGACAAGACCACACCAGTGGTGACGCTCACCCGTACCCCGGCGGTGAGCACGGGAACGCCCCGCAATCCGCTGGCGTTGCTCTTCACCGCCACCGACACCTACTCGGGTGTCGCGAGCATCCAGTACCAGATCAACGGGGGCGGGTGGGTGACCGTGGGTAGCGATCCGTTGGTCCTCGACCAGGTCGGCTCCTACAGCATCGCCTACCGGGCCATCGATGCGGCGGACAACATCACGGCCGTCAAGACCGTCACCGCAACGATCAACGCCGATGTGGCCACGTCGGTCAAGGCCAGCGCCGCCAAGGTCACGGCCGGTTCCCCGGTCACGTTCACCGTGGCCGGCTTCGCCCGGTACGACAATGTGCAGATCACCTATGGCTCCGCCACCACCTCGGTCCTGACCGACGTCAACGGCAGCGCCAAGATCACCGTGATCATTCCGGCGGGTACCCCGACCGGTGCACTGGCCATCGTCGCGACCGGCTCCGACAACCTCACCATCGCCAGCAGCACGATCACCATCAGGTAGCAGCACCACGCGCCACGAAGAAGGAGCGGTACCCGACCAGCTGTCGGGTACCGCTCCTTCGGCATTGCACCGTCCGACGACGACGCTAACCGACCGGTCCGCTGGCGAAGGCAGAATGGAACGAAGCAGCGGGCTGGCGGTACGGGACCCTGAACTTCTGCGCCAAGACTGCCGGAGGCATACAGTCATCGGTATCAATGCGTACGCATAGATTCCTGATGTACGAGGAGAACCGCATGACGACCGTCGCTCCGCAGGGTCTGCATCACGTCACCGCCATCGCGTCCGCTCCCCAGCAGAACGTTGACTTCTACTCCACCGTCTTGGGGTTGCGCCTGATCAAGCGCACCGTCAACTTCGACGCTCCGGAATCGTGGCACCTCTACTACGGCGACGAGAGGGGTACCCCATCCAGCATTCTCACCTTCTTCCCGTGGCCCGATGTGCCCCGAGGTCGGCAGGGCGCCGGTATGGCGTCGGCAACGGCATTCAGCGTGCCGGGGACGTCGTTGAGCTGGTGGCACGACCGGCTCAAAAACCTGCAGGTCGATGTAGATGCCCCTCGCACTCGCGATGCCGAAGAGGTGCTGACCCTGCGCGACCCGGACGGCATGGTGCTGGACCTGGTGGCCAGCGACGCCGATCACCGTTCAGGGTGGGACGGCGTGGCCAGCATCCCTGCTCAGCACGCGGTGCGCGGACTTCACTCCGTGACGATGAACGAACGTCTGCTTGATCCGACCGCGGCGATGCTCACTGACCTGCTGGGCATGGGTGCGGCCGGGGAAAGCGCCGGCCGGTCCCGTTTCCAGATGGCGACCGGCGACGCCGGCGCCCTGGTGGATCTGACCGGTGGCGCCAGCGAGCGTGGTTTGCAGGCCGGCGGCACCGTCCACCACATCGCCTTCCGGGCGCCGGATCTGGCCACCATGACTGCCTGGCAGCACCAACTCGTGGAGGCCGGCGTGCAGGTCACCGAGATCCTGGATCGCCAGTACTTCAAGTCGATCTACTTCCGCGAGCCTGGCGGCGTGCTGTTCGAGATCGCCACCGACGCACCAGGTTTCGACATCGATGAGCCCTTGCTCGAGCTGGGACGTTCGCTCAAGCTGCCGCCGTGGCTCGAACCCAACCGGGACCAGATCGCCCGTTCCCTGCCGCCCATCACCCTGCCGGACTTGTCCGGCGAACCCGCATGACCGCTGATTGGCCGCATGTCTGGCGGAACGGCGACGGCGCGCCCCCGCTGCTACTGCTGCACGGCACCGGCGGCGACGAGCACGACCTCCTGCCGCTGGCCGACCGGCTGTCGCCGTTCTCGCCGGTCCTGTCGCCGCGGGGGCGGGTACTGGAAGGATCGATGCCCCGCTTCTTCCGTCGACGCGCCGAGGGCATCTTCGACGAACAGGACCTGGCTGATCGCGCCGACGAACTGGCCGACTTCGTCGAGACCATGGGCCGGAAACACGACATCACCCCGGGCAGCTTCGTCGCCGTGGGCTTCTCCAATGGCGCAAACATCGCGTCCGCCATGATGATGCGCCGCCCGCATCTACTGGCCGGTGCTCTTCTGCTGGCCGCGATGGTTCCGTTCGCCTCGCCACCGGCGAATGTCGATCTCAGCGACAAATGGGTGGCCATCGCCAATGGGAGGCGGGACCCGATGGCCACCGCCGCGCAGACCGATACTTTGCTGCTGCAGTTGCAGACCATGAGGGCCGATGTCCGTGTCCTGGCCCACGAGGGCGGACACACCATCGACGCCGCCCAACTGCCCCGCTACGCACAAATTCTTGCCGCCGGCGGATTTGCAGATCCCGCCAGCTGAACACCGGAGTGCTGACCACCTACCGGCGTAAGAGCGCCTGGTCGCTTCACCGCGCACGGGCCAACAACATCCGCCGGCACTGTTGAACGCCGCGATCGGGCAACGTGACGGAAATCGTCGCGTTGCCCAATCGCTGGCATCTTCGTCTCTCCAGATCTATCTCAGGCGGTCACCTTCAGGGACGCCGTCCCCGCAAGCGCATTGTCGCCGGACTCCGCCACGGTCACGGTGTAGGTGCCGGCAGCGGTGGCGGCCGGAATCCGCACGGTGACCTTCGCCGCTCCGTTGACGTCGGTGGTCACACCACCGAGGTCGACGGACCCGAGGGTCACATCCACCATCGTGTATCGGTGGAAGCCGGCCAGGCTGACCGTCACATAGGCGCCGGCTGCGGCCTTGCTCGGGCTGACCTTTGCGGTGGTGTCTGGGTCGGCCTTGATCGTCACCGTCGAACTCTTGGTGGTCGACACGTTGCCGGCCTTGTCCGTGGCCCGATACCCCACCACGAAGGTTCCTGGCGTATCGAGGGTGACCGGGCTACCCGCCGTGGTCGCCGTCCAAGCACCACCGTTCAGGTTGTACTCGATGGTGGCCACCCCGGATGTGGCATCCGTGGCGGTGAAGACCACCGTGACCGGATTCCGAGGGCTGCCGCCCCGGGTTGTCGGGTTGAACGCAGCCGACGCCGTCGGCTTCGTCTTGTCCACCTTGACCGTGAAGGTCCGGTCAGAGGTGTCCACCACGACACTGTTGGAGAGCAAACGGGTTTGGACCGTGTGCACCCCGTCGGCGGAAATCGAGAACGCCTTCGAATAGTTCTTCCACCCGCTGCCGTCACCGTCAACCTGGTACTGGATCTTGTCCCCGGCCACCGAGGACACCAGGGCCACGGAGACGGCCGTGGTGTACCAGCCATTGAACGGCGCGGCCGCTGATGTCAGCGTAGGGATTGCCATCGGGTTGTTGATGGTGAAGCTGATCTTCTTCTCGGTCGTCGCGCCGTTCGTGCCGACCGCGTCGATCTTCAACCCGTAGGTGCCGTTGGCCAGCGTGGTGGTATCCACCACCAGCTTCGGGGACAGGCCGGAATTGGTGCTGCCCAACGCCTTGGCAGAATCGGTGGTGTTGTCGGTGATCCACGCCCCGTTCTGATTCAACTCGATGTAGGTGTACGAGACGTCGGAAGCCGCACCTCCCAGATTGACCTGGAAGGTCGTCGTGCCCTTCACCGAATCACCGTCGGCAACCGACACCGACGTGATGACCGGTCCCGCAAGCGCGACGATCGACAGATCATCCGCGGAGAAATCGAGGAGATCGTCCGCGGCCGGGGTGGCCGTGTACGGCGTCTCGACGACCACGTGATCCGCGGTCAGGTCGTACTTCCCGGACGGGACCGTGTACGTGCCCGAGATGGTTGACCACTGGCCCAGTGTCGCGACGCCCGAGGCCATCACCGCACCCTTGGACGCATCGTCCTGGACGGCGAAGTCGAAGGTCTTCGTGGCCGGACCGGTGGTGTACTTCACTTTCGCCGACACGGCGTAGGTGGTGCCCGCAACCAGCTTGTTGGACACATCCTGCGCCGGGCCGCTGTCGGTCTTGGTCCGTCCGGTCACCGCAACGCTGCATCCACCATCAGCGGCATCAGTCCTGCTCAGCGCGAGCTTGGCCGTGTCGTTCCCCGTCCATGGGTTCACCGACCCGGTTTCGAACCCGCCGTTGGTCAGGATTCCGCCGTTGAAAGCCGGCGAGGTGGTCAGGCCGACCATCGAGACGTCGTCGGTCCAGAAGTCCATCAGGTCGGTGCTTGCTCCTGCGGTGGTCGGCGTCTCCACGTAGATCCGAGCCTTCGTCACGTCCATCCCGGAGGCGGGCACCGTGTAGGTGCCGCTGATCGTGGTCCACTGACCCTGCGTGACAGTGGCCGTCACCATGTTGCCGTAATTGCTCCCGTCCGTCATGGTCACGCCGAACGTGTGCGTTGCGGGTCCGGTCGTGTACTTGACCTTGGCGCTGACCGTGTACGTCGCGCCGGCGGACACTGCATTGGCCACGCTCTGCGAGGGGCCCTGGTAGGGCCCTGTCCGCTTCGTGGTCACCACACTTTGCTGACCGGAGACGTGGTCTGCGGTGGTCAGGGCGACAGTGCCCCCACCGAAGCCGCTCCACGGCGCCAACGTGGCCGCCTCGAAGTCGCCGTCGGAGAGCACCTGCGCGTTGCTCACACAGGGGGTCGGTGAGCCGATGTTGAAGGTGAAGCTCTGAGTCGCGTCGACCGCCAGCCCATTGTGAGCCGTGATGGTGATCGGGTAAGCGCCGATCGGGTCGTTCGTCGTGCCGGCCAGAGTCGCGGTCCCGTCACCGTTGTCCACGAAAGTGATACCCGCAGGCAATGCACCTGTCTCGGTCAGTGTCGGCGTGGGGCTACCGGTGGTGCTGACGGTGAACGTGCCGGCCGTGCCCTGCTGGAAGGTCGTGGAGGACGTGCTGACGATGGTCAACGGTCCGACATCGACGACGAAACTCGTCTTGGCACTCCCACCGTTGTAGGTGAGCGTGGCGGTGACCGTGGCCACCCCCGGGTTACCGGTCGTCAGACTCTGGTCTGTGCCCACCGCCACCACTGCCGGCCGGTCCGACGAGTAGGTGACAACGGCGCCGGCCGGCAGCTCCGTGCTCTGCCCCTTCGTGATGTAGCCGTACAGCTTCTGATCGGCCATCGCGACCGTCAACTGCGGGGTGATCGTCTTGTTGACGTCGAACATCACCCGCTGCGCGATGTTGTTCGCAGCGTCGCCGGTCTGGATCGGCTTGGCGGTGAGTGTCGTCGGCGTTTCGGCGATGGTGCCGCTGATGCTCACCGTTGAACTCAACTCGACGTCGGAATCCGCCGCAGACGAGCTGACCTGCAGGCCATAGGAGCCGGCATCGACGATGTAGCTGTTCGACGGGGTGTCGTAGAAGGCCAGCTTGGAGACCGGCACGCTGAACGTCACCGTCTTGGTCTGACCTGCATCCAGACTGACTTTCTGGAAGGCCTCGAGCCGTTTGGCCGGGGCCTGCGCGGAGGCCGGCTCGAACGGAGTGGTCACGTAGAGCTGCGGGACGGTCTGACCGGTCGTGGTGCCGTTGTTGGTGACGTCGGCGCTCACGGTCAGGGTGTCGTTGGCATCGGCCGCGGACTTGTTGACCTGCAGGTTCGAGTAGGAGTAGGCGTCATAGCTCATCCCGTAGCCCATCGGCCAGCTGACTGCACCGGTGAAGAACATGTAGGTGCGGCCCTTGGTGGTGTCCGTCGGCGTCAGGTTGTAGTCGGTGGCCACCGGGATATCGCTCTGGTTGGTGTACCAGGTGAACGGCAGGTGCCCGCTGGGGTTGACCTTCCCGGTCAGGACGTTGGCCAGCGCGCTGCCCTGGCGCTGCCCGTTGTAGGAGCTCCACAGCAGCGCCGGGGTCGTGCTGGCAAAGGCACTGGTGTCGACCAGGCCCATCGTCTCCATGTAGACGATGGTCTTCGGGTTGGCGGCTTCGACCTGGCTGATCAGCGAGGCCTGGCTGCCGGGAAGGGAGATGTCGGTCCGGTCGTGGTCTTCCTGCCCGGTGGAGGAGTCGGTGCCCACCACCACCAACACGGCGTCATACCCGCTCGCCGCCGCGATGGCATCCGGGTCGACTGTGGCGCAGCAGCTGGTGCCGTTGGTACCGGTGCCCGTGAAGCCCTTCATGTAGTCGACCTGAGCGTCCGGATCGATGGCCTGCACGGCTGCCTTGACGCCGTCGTAGCTGTCGACGTTGTTCGCCGCACCGGCCGCGGCCTGGATGCTGGAGTAGCCGCCGAGAAAGAGGTTGGACGGGTGGGCGTACTGCCCGAGCACGAGCACCTTGTACGTACCTGTACTCGGGACCTTCAGCGGTAGCAGCGAATTCGAGGCGCCGGTGGGCCTGCCGTTCTGCAACATCACGATGCTCTGCTCGGCGCTGGACTGCGCCTGGGCGAGCCGGTCCGGTGTCTCGGTGATCGCATTGTTGGAGTTGCTACTGGTCCAGGTCACGCCACCGAGGCGGGTCCGAGCGGCCTGTACCCACGGCACCGAAGCCTGGTCGTCGAATTCGCCGGTTTCGATGCGAGCGGTGAACAGTCGCACCACCGAGACGTCCACGTCGTTGATGTTGAACGTGTCGGTCAGCGTCGGAATGTTCTGGGTCAGCGCGGTCGGGACGGAGTCACCGTAACCGTGGCCGTCGCTGTAGCCGGCGTTGCAGTCGAGGTCTTCGCCGGCCGTGATCGAGTAGGCCGCCCGGGTGAACTGGTTGACCGGGGCCGATGCGTTCGGCGGGACCCATTTATGGCCGTTCTGCTCTTCGTACACGGCGTCGCAGTCGGACGTGAAATACCCGTTGAAGCCGAAGGTCTCGCGGGCCAGGGTGTCGGTCAGCTGCACGCTCGCCGCCGCCGGGGTCCCGTTGACCTCGTTGTAGGAGCTCATGATCGAGCCCGGGTGGCTTTGTTGGATGATGCTGGCGAACTGGGCGGTGTAGTACTCGCGGAGCTGCTTCTCCGACATGACCGAGTTGCCGTTCAGACGGTTCACCTCGGAATCGTTGGCCGCGTAGTGCTTGAGCGTGGCGATGGCCTGGTAGTAGCCGTTGGCCGAAGCGGGCAGCTGGCCCTGCTGGTTCTGCCCCTGGAGCCCGTCCACGTATTGCGAGGCGAGATTCGCCACCAGCGTCGGGTCTTCACCCCAGCTCTCGTCGTTGCGGCCCCAGCGGGGGTCACGCGAGAGGTTCACGGTGGGGGCGTAGAAGTCCAGGTTCTCGGCATTTCCGGGCGCGGTGTCGCGCGCCTCCGCGCCGATCTGCTGGGCCTCCGTGTAGACGAGATCCGGGTTCCAGGTGCTGCCCATCGAAAGATCAGACGGGTAGGACGTCGTGTTGGTCAGCGTGGTCGCGTTGCCGGTGGCGTTGATCGTCTGGGCGTTGATGCCGTGGTTTGCCTCGTTCCACCAACCCCACGCCGCGACGCCAAGTCGCGATATCGCCGGCGGTTTGCTCGAGTTCATCTGGGCGGCCTTTTCGGCCGTCGTCATTCGCGACACCAGATCCGCCGCCCGCTCGGTGGGCGTGTACGAGGTGTCGAGATAGATCGGGGTGGAGGGACTGGGAGTAGCAGCCGCTGAGGCCACCGACGGCAGGGCAGTTAATCCGGCCCCCGCCATAATCAGAGCCAAGCCGGCGGCCAGCGCTCGTGATCGAGTCCGCGGACGGGACCGGGTCAGGGCCGGCCGGCGAAATGAATGTCGCAGCATTGAAACGCCTCTCAAGGAGGAAGGTGAAACGGCGGGAGTGATGTATTTCGAGACACTAAGTGGATCATTTCTCCGTGTCAAGGTCGAAGCCGACACCAAACGTCGAGCCTTTTGGCCGCGTTCCGCATTAATTCGGATCCGCTGGGTGCTATCGTCCCCAGATGAGTGGGAGGCTGGGCGGCGGGTTCTCTGGGGTCGGATCTGGTGGCTCGTTGCCGTCCTTGCGCCAACGGAACCGATCGCTTGTGATCGTTGCTGTGCGCGACGGTGGGGCGGCCAGCCGGGTCGATATTGCCCGTCTGACAGGTTTGTCCAAGACCACGGTGTCATCCTTGGTCACCGAACTCCTGTCCGAGTCGGTGCTGATCGAGCCGGGCGAGCCGGATAAGTCGACTCCCGGGTCCGGTCGTCCGGCCACTCCCCTTGCCTTGCACCCCAATAGCGGCACCGTCATCGGCGTCCATTTCGCCCACGACGGCGTCACCGTCGCCCTCGCAGAACTCAACGGGCACATCATCGACCGAGTTCGACAACCCGGTGACGTCGATCATCAGCTCGCGAGCTCACTGGACTTCGCTGCTTCCGCGACCGCGCGCCTGATCGAGCAGCATCGTCCCGACAAACTGCTGGGATTGGGCGCCGCGGTATCAACGCCGGTGACCGCCCGCTCCCACCTGGTCAGCAGCCCCGCCATGTTGCACGACTGGACCGAGGTGAACGTGGCCGATCGGCTCAACAGCACAACCGGGTTGCCGGTGCATGTCGCAAATGACGCCAACGCTGGAGCGCTGGCCGAAGCGAAGTTCGGAGCCGGCCGCGGGGTCGACGACCTGATCTACGTCATGTTGTCCGAAGGCGTGGGCGCCGGCCTCGTTCTCGCTGGCCAACTCTACGAAGGCTCATCCGGCTCAGCCGGCGAACTCGGCCACGTCGTCGTAGCCCGTGGAGGCTACGTCTGCCGGTGCGGGAACCGAGGCTGCCTGGAAACGGTGGCCGGCTCCCGAGGCGTGATCGACGCGATGGCTCACAATCACGGATCTGACATCGACCTCGACGCGATCCTGGAACTGGCCGTAGCCGGGCATCCGGGCGCCCGCCGCGTGTTCAACGATGCCGGCCAGGCCGTGGGAGAGGCACTGGCCGGCATTTGCACCGTGCTGGATCCCGAAATCGTGGTCATCGGCGGCAGGCTCGCAGCCAGTGGTGAACCGCTTCTTGCGGGTGTGCGCAGTGTGCTGGTCCGCAACCCGCCTCCAGTTACCAATCACATGATCGAGGTCGTACAGGGTTCATTGGGCCAAGACGCCGAGCTACTAGGCGCCGTTCTGATCGCCGGCCAGGCCGCTGCGCTGGGTGACGCCCGCACCCAGCCATACCAGGAACCGGGCCGACCGAGCACCGAAGTCGGCCACTCCGCTGGCTTGGGTGTCATCGGGTCGTAGCCTCTGGCAGGCTGGCCGTGCCAACCAGGGCGTGTGACGATCAATCCCGATATTCGGTTGGCCTCATTTGGCTTCAACTGTTCAGTCTCGACGTAGCAATTTGAGGTTCCCCCAGGATGGTGGACGCCGCAATTTACTCATCCTCGAACGAGATCGTCTAGTTAGCATCGGCAACCGGATTTCGCAGCAGACGGCTGACTGCTCGCGCGTGCAATCCGGCCTGGTTCACGATCGTCGGCGCGGAACCGCACTCTGTTCGGCGGGTGGCCTGGTTGAATAGCAGTCTTGTATTTTGCTTGCCTTACGAACAAACCCGGCGGTACAGTCGTCCCGTTGCCGCCGTGCGTCCAGCCGTTGGCGCCGCGCAACTAGCCGTTGGCGCCGCGCAGCTAGCCGTTGGCGCCGCGCAACTAGCGGACCATAACGTCCGCCCCCACGTGGTCGACCACTCACGCCGACCACCTCAATGAGGAGGTATTCGTGCAGAACCGCCAAGAATCTCGCGAAGACGAATCGGGCATCCGGCTGTCCGAGCTGTCACGTCGTTCCTTCATCCGCGCCGGCACGGTCGCCGCAGGGATGTCAATCGTCGGACTCTCGTCCGTCGGCCTGGCCGGGCCGGCATTCGCTGCGTCGGGGCACGATGGCAGACCCTACGAGGTGCGCCCGTTCGGCCCGGTGGACGTCACGCCGTCCAACATAAACGGGTCATACGCACGCGCGGTGCGGTTCAGCACTTCCAAGCCGGGGCAGCCCCGTCCGCTGCTCGCCACCTACCAGGCCTTTGGCGGTACGCCGTTCCCGCTCTACCGCAGCAACGACGACGGCCACACCTGGGCGCAGCAGGGCAGCGTCCTCGGCGCGGATGCGCCGCCGGTTTCTACCTGCAGCCGTATCTGTACGAGCTCCCGCATGCCTTCGCCGGGTTGCCGAAGGGCGCGCTGCTCTTCGCGTGCAACTACTGGGCGACCCAAACCTCGCCATCGTTCGCGTTCACGAGCACGAACATCCAGCTCTACGCCAGTACGGATGGCGGCATCACCTGGAAGTTCTTGAGCACGGTGGCCCAGGGCGGACCGCCGAACACCACGAACGGCGCGACACCGGTGTGGGAACCATTCCTGCTGCTGCACAATGGCAAATTGATCTGTTACTACTCCGACCAGCGTGACCCGAAATTCGGTCAGAAGCTCGCCCACCAGACCAGCAGAGACCTGCACACGTTGGGGTCCGGTCGTCAATGACGCGACCGGAACGACGTACGCCGAGCGCCCCGGCATGACCACCGTGGCGCAGCTACGCGGCAACCTGTGGATCATGACCTACGAGTTCGGGGAGCCCGACGACCCTGCCAACCCCGACCAGAACAACTACACGTACCACGTGCACTACCGGATCGCGCGGGACCCGGAGTCATTCCGGTTCTCCAGGGACACCCCGCTTCTCGACCAAGACGGCGACGCCCCGAATTCGTCTCCCGTCGTGTCGTGGTCGGACTCCGGAGGCAGGAACGGAACGATCATCGTCACGGACAACGACAATACGGACTTCTTCATCAATCGCGACCTGGGCAACCCCAGCAAGTGGACGCGGCTCTCGTCGCCGATGCCCGCCGGATACAGCCGATTCACCATTCCACTTGATGGCCCCGGGTATCCGAAGGACCCTGGCCTCGTCTTCGTCATCACGGGGGCGCAATATGGCGACTCCGCCGGTATCGAGGCGGGCATCATCTCGCTGGGCAGTGGAGACCATCACCAACCTCCAAGGCCCCACCGCTCGAAGGCACTACCTCAGGACCGTCAGGCCTTCATCGAGCGTGCAGCTGAATACACCCGCGCGCATCTTTCAGGTCGGTGAGCACGGGGCGCCGGATCTTGAACAGCACAAGGTCCGGCGCTCCAGTCTCATCCAGCGCATCCGACAACAAGCGACTCATTGAGCATCGCTTGCGGATCGGGCCAAGGCGCCCCACCGACGGCCAAGGACGATCCGTCGCTGATGTCGGCAACCGCGGCGGCGGCGTTGGGGTAGACCTTGTTCAATGTCCTTCGCGATGAGTGTTGGGTTCGGAGCCGGCGGCGGGATCGGATTCGTCGAAGACTTGCTGGGCAATGGCGAAGGCGCGGTTGGCGGCCGGGACTCCGGCGTAGATCGCGCAGTGCAGGAGAACTTCCTGGATCTGTTCGATGCTCAGCCCGTTACGCAGCGCGGCCGAAACATGCAGGGCCAGCTCGTGTTCCTGACCGAGGGCGGTAAGCAGGGCTAGGGTGATCATGCTGCGGTTGGTCCGGTCCAGACCGGGCCGGCTCCAGATGTCGCCCCAGGCGTAGCGGGTGATCAGGTCCTGGAACGGCGCGGTGAATTCGGTGGTCCGCTCGACCGCACGATCAACATGCGCATCGCCGAGCACGGTGCGGCGTATCGCCATGCCCTGGGTGTGACGTTCCTGGTCATTCATCTCGGGGCTCCGGTCCGTTCGTTCTCGACGCGTTGAATGTGTTGCTGCAGGGCGGTATTGATGGCCGCGCTCTGTTCGACGCTCGCGAGGTGGGCCGCCGGCTCGACCATGAGCAGCGTCGATTCCGCGATGCCCTCGGCGATGGCCTGCAGGTGCGCCGGTGGGGTCGCCGGGTCCTGGATGCCACCGACGACCAGGGTCGGTGCGGTGATGTCGGCCAGGTCCGGCCGCAGGTCCATCGCGGCGATCGCTTCGCAGCAGGCGGCGTAGCCCAGGGCCGGCGTCGCTGCGATCATGTTGCGGTAGAGCTCGACCCGCGCCGGCTGGGCGGCGAGGAAGCCAGGACTGAACCATCTGGCTACTACCGCATCCGCGACCGCGCCCGTGCCCTGTTCGCGCACCGTGGCTGCGCGGTCCAGCCAGGCCTGCGCCGGGCCCAGTAGGGCCGAGGTGCACAACAATGCCAGTGAGCGGACCCGATCAGGGTTCCGGGCGGCCAGTCGAATCGCGGTCATGCCGCCCAGCGACAGGCCGACCAGGTGCACATTCGGCGTACCCAGCCGGTCGATGAGGGCCAGCAGGTCGTCGGCGAGATCGTCAATGCTGCAGGTTGTTTCCGGAACGGGCGATTCGCCGTGGCCACGGGTGTCGTACCGGACCACCCGGTAGCGCGGTGCCAGCGCCGGGATCTGTGGGTCCCACATGGATAGCGTCGACCCCAGTGATCCGGTCAGTACCACGGTGGGTGCGTCAGCATCGGCCGAGTGCCCGTCGACCTGGTAGTGAACGGCGACCGGGGTCATCGTCGTGTCCTTTCGCGCAGTGCGGTCTCGGTGAGTTCTATTGCTGCAGCCGAACTTCCGGTCATAGCCTGGCGATGCTGGTGCATGCGGTCGGGGTTGATCTGCAAGTTCTGCAGGCTGTCCGTCAGCCACGCGGCCGCCGATCCGGTCAATCGGAGCAGGTCGGCCAGGGTCTCCCACTCGCTGTGCCAGGCACCGGCCGCCCGCTCCTGTTCCTGGGCCATCGCCGCGAACAGGGTCGCGGCCAGGGCCGGGGTCCGCAGGGCGCACGCCCGGGCCGAGATCGCGGCGACCGGATTGTGCTTGTGCGGCATCGAACTCGACCCACCCCGCGGTCGATCGTCGGTGCCTTCGGGTTGCCCTTCACCGGCTTCACCGACGGCCGTCTGGGCCAGCAGCACGACGTCCAGGGCGACCTTGCCGACGACCCCGGCCGCGGTGGCCAGGACGCCGGCCAGGTCGGCGATGGGCAGTCGGACGGTGTGCCAGGGCAGATCGGTTTCGCCCAGGCCGAGCAGTACGGCGAGCTCCCGCCGAATCCGGGGTCCGTGTCCGTCCGAACCGCTGAAGGTGCCGACCGGGCCGCCGTACTGGACGGGCAAGGTGGTTGCTACATCGGACATCCGGGCTGCTGCCCCATCGAGGCCGGTCATCCAGGTGGCGGCCTTGAGCCCGAAGGTGGTGGGGAGCGCGTCCTGCATGAGGGTGCGGCCGGGCAGTTCGGTACCTGCGTATCGGGTCGCGAGCACGGATGCCGCGCCGGCCCCGTCGGTCAGGTGTCCGTTGATCACGGTCAGGGCGCGGCGGGAGAGCAACATGACCGCCGAGTCCAGAATGTCCTGGCTGGTCGCCCCGAAATGCACGTACCGGCGGAGATCTTCGGGCACGGCTGCCTTCAGCGCGGCCACGATGCCGATGATGGGATTGCCGGCGGCCGAGGCCACCTCACCGATCTCGGCGAGGTCGAGGTCCGTGCCGGCCCAAAGCTGTCGAATGCTGGCTGCCGCTTCGACCGGCACCGCACCGGCCGCCACGCACGCGCGCAGCAGGGCGGATTCCACCTCGAGAAATGCGTCGAGCCAGCTGCGGTCGTCGATGGGGCCGGTGTCCCAGCCTCTGCTGAAGGTGTCGCCGAAGATACCGGTCATAGCGAGAAGAACACTGTTTCGTCCTCGCCCTGCAGGTGGATGTCCAGCCGGTAGCCGTCGGCGGCGGGCGCGGCGATCAGCGTCGGTCTGCGGTCGGCGGGCACGGTGGCCAGCACGGCGTCGGCAAGGTTCGCCGCGGCCTCGTCGGCGAAATAGGCCCGGGTGATCACCCGGTCGAGCATGCCACGGGCGAAGACCGACAGATCGATATGCGGGGCCTGCCATCCACCGTCCCCGTCGGGTAGTCGGCCCGGTTTCATCGTGAAGATCTCGAACGCCCCGTCGGCGTCCGTGCTGCTGCGGGCGTACCCGCGGAATCCAGGGTAGGGATGCCCGCCCCGCGGGTCCTCCGGTGAGTCCAGAGCGCCGTCCGGGTCGGCCTGCCACGACTCGATCAACCCGTCCGGGATCGGTGTGCCTGCTCCGTCGAACAGGTTGCCGCGCAGCCAGAATGCGCCTGGAGTGTCCGGGTCTGCGGCGAACGCGCCGTCCGCCCAGGTCAACCCGATCGACAGGTAGGGTCCGACGGTCTGCGACGGCGTCAAACCGAGTCTGTGATGGTTGGTCTCGGTGTTCACGCTTCGTCCTCCGGTTCGTCGTCGCCCTCGAACGGGGTCGCGCCGCTGCCTCGGAGCACGATGTCGAAATCGTAGGCCAGCGCCCATTCCGGGACGGTTTCGTCGAGATTGAACCGGGCGACCAGTCGTTGCCGGGCGGCCGGGTCGGGGATCGAGTTGAAGATCGGGTCCTGGAAGAACAGCGGGTCGCCGGGGAAGTACATCTGGCTGACCAGTCGCTGGGTGAACGCCCGGCCGAACAGCGAGAAATGGATGTGCGCCGGCCGCCACGCGTTGAGGTGGTTCTTCCAGGGATACGCACCGGGTTTGATGGTGATGAATTTGTACTGACCGAATGCGTCGGTCATCGCCCGGCCCAGCCCGGTGAAGTTCGGGTCGATGGGGCTGTCCCACCGGTCCCAGATGTGCCGGTATCGGCCGCCGGCGTTGGCCTGCCACACCTCGATCAGGGTGTCCGGCACCGGACGGCCGTCCGAATCGCGCACCCGCCCCTGCACGATGATCCGCTGGCCCTGGGGTTCACCGGTGTGCTGCTTGGTCAGATCTGCGTCGAGCGCGCTCGGTTTCCGGTCACCGAGTACCGGGCCGGTCACCTCGGTCAGCCGCTGCGGCAGGTTGATCGGGGTGCGGAGTGGGTGGCGCAGGCCCGTGCTCCGGTATCCGGAGTAGTCCAGCGGGGGGTGGGTGCCGGCCGGCGGCGGCGCGTAGTGCGGCAGCGATGAGGAATCGTCGGTCATCTGGGGCTTCTTCCGGGCGGCGGGTGGTGGTTCAGGCTTCGAGGACGACGGCCAGGCCCTGCCCGACGCCGATGCACAGTGTCGCCAGACCGTAGCCGCCCCCGGCGGCGTGAAGCCGATGGGCCAGGGCGCCGACGACCCGGGATCCGGAGGCCCCCAGGGGATGTCCGATGGCCAGCGCTCCCCCGAACACGTTGACCTTGGCCGGATCCAACTCGGGCCACCCGGCCAGGCAGGCCAACGACTGCACCGCGAAGGCCTCGTTCAGTTCGACATAGGTCAGGTCGTCGAAGGTCAGGCCGGCCCGTTTCAACGCGTTGCGGGCCGCCTGCACCGGACCGATGCCGAACACATCCGGGTCCACCCCCACCGCCGCGGAAGCGACGATCCGGGCCAGCGGGGTGGCACCGATCCGGTCGGCGGCGGCAGCGGAGCCGATCAGCAGGGCCGACGCCCCGTCGTTGAGCGGCGATGCGTTACCGGGGGTCACCGTGCCGTCGGCGCGGAAGGCGGGCTTGAGCTTCGCGAGTCCGGCGAGGTTCGTGTCCGGCCGGATGCTCTCGTCCCGGGCCAGCGTGATGCCCGGGACACCGATCACCTCGCGGTCGAAAACGCCGGTCTCCCAGGCATGATGGGCACGCTCATGACTAGCCACCGCGAATTCGTCCTGTTGGTCGCGGGAGATGGAATGCAGGTCGGCCAGGTGTTCGGCGCTCTCCCCCAGCGAGATGGTCCACCGCGGGTCCATGGCCGGATTGATCATGCGCCAACCCAGCGTGGTCGAGTGCAGCGTCTGGGACACCGCCGGGAACGGCCGGTCGGGTTTCATCAGCACCCACGGGGCCCTGGTCATCGACTCGACCCCGCCGGCCACGACCAGTTCGGCGTCACCGGCCACCACCGCCCGGCGGGCCTGGATGGCCGCTTCCATGCCTGAGCCGCACAGCCGGTTCACCGTCGAGCCTGGGATCGACGTCGGCCAGCCGGCCAGTAATACCGCCATCCGGGCGACGTCCCGGTTCTCCTCGCCGGCCCCGTTGGCGTTGCCCAACAGCACATCGTCCAGCTCGGCCGGGTCCAGTCCGGGCTGCCTGACGATCAGCGAGCGCAGGGTGTGGGCGGCCAGATCATCCGGCCGGACCCCCGCCAGCGCCCCGTTGAACTTCCCGAACGGGGTCCGGACCGCATCGATGACATAGGCGTCCTTGGCCACCGAGTCGTCTCCTCACCTCACCTTGGGCGGGCGCCGATGCCCGCCTCACCGAAGTTAGCCCTGCGTCAGGGCCGCGACTACGCTGAACTTCCATTCACCGGAAGCTCGGCCGACGGGGGTTTTGCGATGGCAGCCGAGACCGACCCCGTCCGCAGCGTCACCGCCAAATCGCTGTCCGTTCTGAGTGCTTTCAGCCAGCGCACGCCGCATCTCACGCTGACCGACATCGCACGCGGGGCCGATCTGCCGCTGAGCACCGCGCACAGGTTGGTCGGCGAGTTGGTGGCCTGGGGTGGTCTGGTGCGGCGCACCGACAATCGGTACGAGATCGGGCCGCGGCTGTGGAGTCTGGGCCTGCTCGCCTCGATGTCGCGGGATCTGCGGGAGGCGGCGCTGCCATTGATGCAGGATCTGGCCGCGACGACCGGCGAGAATGTGCACATCGCTGTCCGCAGCGGTATCCGGGCGTTGTACGTCGAGCGGATCGCCGGCACCAGGTCGGTCGCCACGGTCAGCCGCAGCGGGGCCGAACTCCCGTTGCACGCTACCGGCGTCGGCAAAGTCCTGCTGGCCCATGCCGACCGGGCGACCACACAGAAGGCACTCGGTCAATTGGTCCGGGTCACGGCTTACACAGTCATCGAACCGGCCCGAATGATGCGACAGATCGCCGAGATCCGTCGGCGTGGGTGGGCGCAGACCGCCGAGGAGATGACGATCGGCACCTGCTCGGTCGCCGTGCCCGTCCGCGATCGGGAGGGTGAGGTGATCGCCGCCCTCGGCGTGGTCGCCTCCAGCGCCCGCAGGAACCTGCTCACGCTCGTTCCCGCCTTGGAACTGGCCGCCCGGAGCATCGCCCGGACCGCGGCCGGATAGATGCTGGCGTTTCGTAACTGGACCCTGCTTCCATCCAACGGAAGTGTGCGGTGGCCGTGGGACCGGAGGTGCGGCACGCTTCGGCTATGCGCACACAGGTGGCCATCATCGGAGCCGGCCCCGCGGGACTACTGCTGTCCCATCTGTTGGCCGCCCGCGGTATCGAATCCATCCTGATCGAGAACCGCTCCCGCGACTACGTCGAAGCCCGGCTGCGGGCCGGCATCCTCGAGCAGCCCACTGTCGACCTGCTCAGCGAACTGGGACTCGGCGAGCGGCTGCACCGAGACGGCCTGCAGCACAACGGCATCTACCTGCAATGGCCGGGCACCCGCCATCAGCTCGACTTCCCGGACCTCTGCGGCCGATCGGTCTGGGTCTACGGCCAAACCGAGGTCGTCAAAGACCTCATCACCATCGGACTGCAGCAGGGACAGTCCATCAACTTCGACGTCACCCAGACCGCAGTCCACGACCTGGACACCGACCGGCCCTGGGTCTCCTACATCGACGCTGACGGCAACGCGCAGCGCATCGACTGCCAAGCCATCGCCGGCTGCGACGGCTTCCACGGCATCAGCCGGCCGGCGATACCGGCTGTGGAGCAACGAGTCTGGGAACGCGGCTACCAATTCTCCTGGCTCGGCATCCTCGCCGAAGCAGCACCGTCCACCGACGAACTCATCTATGCGTGGCACCCCAACGGGTTCGCCATGCACAGCATGCGTTCTCCGCAGATCGGGCGGCTGTACCTGCAGGTCGACGCCGACGAGCGGATCGAGAACTGGTCCGATGACCGGATCTGGACCGAACTATCGACCCGATTGGCCCTCGACGGGTGGAGCCTCACCGACGGGCCGGTGCTGGAGAAATCGATCCTGCCGATGCGGAGCTTCGTCAGCACTCCGATGCGGCACGGTCGGCTTTTCCTGGCCGGCGACGCCGCGCACATCGTCCCGCCCACCGGCGCCAAGGGACTCAACCTGGCCGTCGCCGACGTCGCGTTGCTGGCCCGCGCTCTGGACAGTCTGCTCACCGCCGGAGACTCCGAGCCGGCCGACCGGTACACCGACACCGCGTTGCAGCGGATCTGGCGGGCCACCCACTTCTCCTGGTGGATGACTTCCATGCTGCACCACTCCGGAGACCCGTTTGACGCGCAACTACAACTGTCCCAGCTCCGATACATCCAATCGTCCCGCGCGGCCGCGGCATCGTTGGCCGAGAACTACACCGGAATGCCCTTGGAGGCCCGCTGAGTCGGTCCTCGCCCGGCGGGTAGCCGGACCGCCCATCTCAGAACGGGTAGGTCGGCGTCGTGCTGCGCAGGGTCACCCAACGGGTCTCGGTGAAGGCGTCGACATTGGCGGCGGCGCCACCGAACCGGGAGCCAGTGCCGGAGGCCAGCACCCCACCGAACGGGCTGTTGGCTTCGTCGTTCACTGTCTGGTCGTTGATGTGGACGATCCCGGTCGGGATCCGGTCGGCCAACGCGAGGCCCTTCATCACATCCTTGGTGACGATGCCCAGCGACAGCCCGTAATCCGAACTCGTGGCCAGGGCGACGGCCTCGTCGATGGAGGAGAACCTGGACACCGGAGCGACCGGGCCGAAGATCTCGTCGGAGAAAGCCGGCATGTCGATACCCACGTCGGCCAGCACCGTCGGCGCGTAGAAAAGTCCCTCGTAGGTGCCGCCGGCGGCCAGGGTCGCGCCAGCCCCGACGCTGGCCTGGACCAGGCCGTGCACCTTGTCGCGTTGTCCGGCGTCGATCAGCGGGCCCAACGCCACCTGGCCCCCGGACGGATCACCGACCGGAAGGTGCGCCGCCTTGGCCGCCAGCGCCTCGACAAACGAGTCATACAGCGATTCGTGGACCAGGTGCCGCCCGGTGGTCATACAGATCTGACCCTGATGGAAGAAGGATCCCCAGGCGGCCAGGTTGACCGCCTCGTCCACATCCGCGTCATCCAGCACCAACATGGCCGAATTGCCACCCAGTTCCAGGTGCGCACGCTTGAGGTGCCGCCCGGCCAATTCCCCCACCCTGCGCCCGGCCGCCGTCGAACCGGTGAACGAGATGACCCGCACCAATGGATGAGTCACCATCGCCTCGCCGACGTCGGCGGCGCCGGGCAGCATCTGCAGCAACCCGGCTGGCAAGCCCGCCTCCTGGAAGATCCGGGCCAGCACCACGCCCCCGGTCACCGCGGTCCGCGGATCCGGCTTCAGGATCACCGCGTTGCCCAACGCCAGAGCAGGCGCCACCGAACGGATCCCCAGAATGTTCGGGACGTTGAACGGCGAGATCACCCCGACGACTCCGACCGGCACCCGGCGGGCCATCGACAGCCGGGGTTGTTCGCTCGGAATCAGCTCGCCGTAGGAGCGTCCCGGCAGAGACGAAGCCTCGAAGCATTCCTGCTCGGCCACATGCACCGCGAAGCCGGCCATGCCCGGCACCGCTCCGACCTCGCGGATGTTCCACCAGCTGATCTCGTCGGCGTGTTCTGACCAGAGCGCCCCGGCCCGGCGCAGCACGGCGGCGCGTTCGGGGTGCGGCAGCGCCGCCCACTCGCGCTGCGCCGTCGCGGCACCTTCCGCCGCCCGGGCCAGATCGGCCGCGTCGGCCCGGCCGATCCGGCCCAGCGTGGACCCGGTCGCCGGCTCGACCACATCGAAAGTCCCGCCCGAACCGGGCACCCACTCGCCGTCGATGAAGATCCGGTCAGTCCACGTTGACTCGTCGAGGAACAACTGCGCACCCATTCCTTCATAGAGTGGAGCCGTCATTGGCTGGAGAAATCAAACATAGGCTCGGGTCGAACGCCAGACAAGGACCTCGATCTATGTTCATGCATGGATCTGGTTCAGCCCCAGACCTCGGCTGCGGTCTCGACGATCAGGGCAAGTTTGGCCTTCTGCTCCTCTGGGGTCAGCGCGTTGCCTTCGACGGTGGACGAGAATCCGCACTGTGGGGAGAGGCACAGTTGTTCCAGCGGAACATATTTGGCCGCCTCATCGATGCGCCGCTTGAGCGTGTCCTTGTCCTCCAACTCGCCGCGCTTGGTGGTCACCAGGCCGAGGACGACCTGCTTGCCGGCCGGCACGTAGCGTAGCGGCGCGAAGCTCCCGGAGCGTTCGTCGTCGAACTCGAGGAAGAACCCGTCCACGTCCAGCTGCCCGAACAGCGCCTCGGCCACGAAGTCGTAGCCGCCCTCGGCAGCCCAGGACGAGCGGTAGTTGCCGCGACACATGTGGGTGGTCACCGCGAGCGTGTCCGGACGTCCGGCGATCGCCTTGTTGATGTTGCGGATATACAACTCGTGCTGGTGCTCGGCATTACTACCGGCTGCCTCCTGTTCGGCCCGCTGGGCCGGATCGTTGAGGTAGGCCAGACTGGTGTCATCCAGCTGCAGGTACCGGCAGCCCTGTGCGGCGATCCGGCTGACCTGCTCGGCGTACGCGTTCGTCAGGTCGTCCCAGAACTGCTCGAGGTCCGGGTAGACCGACTCGTCGATCGAGGCGCGGCCTCCGCGGTAGTGCACCATGCTCGGCGACGGAATGGTCAACTTCGGCGTGGCCGTGCGCACCTGCGCCTTCAGGAAGTCGAACGCCTCGCCGAAGATCGTTTCCCGCAGCGTGATCGGCTCGCTCACCCGCATGGCCGCGGATTCGAAATCGACCTGACCGGTGGCATTGCGCATGTGCACCTTGATCTTGGCGTCCGTCGTCGTCACGCCACCGAGGGCATAGATGAAATCCATGTGCCAGGAGGTGCGGCGAAACTCTCCGTCCGTCGCCGACTGCAGCCCCACCTCCTCCTGCATCGCCACAACGGCCCTGATCGCATCATCCTCGACCGCCCGCAAGCCGGCAGCGTCGAGCTCGCCGGCACGATGCCGAGCTCGCGCGGCGAGCAACTCCGGCGGGCGCAGCAGACTGCCGACGTGATCGGCACGGAACGGCGGCGAGGTGCGAGAAGTCATGACCTGCACCTTGCCACGCGACCCGCCCAGCCGCACGACCGTAGTCAGGCGTCCCTTGGATTCGATCTCAATTTGCGCATCCCTCGCTTTCGACCGATCGTGCCGCCGGCTGGAACTGATCCGCGACTTTCAACGTGTCAAACGCAGTAAGCGATCGACTCGTTGCTGGAGTACTGCCGGGCTGCGGCTGGGGTGAGGCCCCGCACCTGTGGCACACCTTCAAGGCCGACCGGATGCCGGCGGCGGCCTGATGTACCGGCGGCGGCCGCCCCCACAGCATTCCTAGCCGGCCTCGGCGGGTCCATCGTTCTCACTCCCGTCATCGCTGCCCTTGACCGACTGGGCGGGGCCGCTCCCCGGACGGAGGCGCCCGCATGACAGTCACCCCGGAACCCGGACCCGTAGCTGAGCCGCCCTCACGACTACCCCTGCCGTGGAGACTCACTCGAGGCCTGCTGCACGTCGGTGACGCCATCTGGAAGGCTTTCGGGCTTCGACAACGATCCATCGTCAGAGGCGCCGTGCTCGTCGCCGTTCCCACCGAGATGTCGGAGGCGATGAACAGGCTGTTTCCCCGCACCTGGCAACCCCGCTTTCAATCGAATGGCTTCGAAGACAGCGGACGGGACCCGGAGGACTACTACCTGCCCGAAGAGGGCGAGCCGATCTTCGGCGGCGCGCCGTACACCGTCGGCCGAATCCGCTGCATCCCAGGTTCTGAACAAACATTTGTGGCCACGGTGTTGCAGGCATGGACCCGCCTGGCCCGCAACGATCCTGCAACTATCCTGTCCACACCTTTTCCTGCGACACAACTCAACTCGGTACCCCCACTGGCACGCGATCCGCTTCAACACGCGCTCGCCCAAATGAACCTGCCGCCCAATCCGGACGCAGGGGACGGGGTGACCGTCGTCGTCGTCGACAACGGCCTGGTGCCCGAACTGATCCCCGGCATCAGCGTGCCACGCATCCCAATCACCGGCGAGGACCAGCCAGATACGTTTCTGAAAGTGCCTGTGGCCCGCCGGATCCGATACCCACACGGGAGTGCGGTCGTAGCCCTAGTGGCCGCGGCCGCACCCAATGCCCAACTCAGGTTCATGGAGTTGCCGAAGACGGCGGACTACTGGCTGCCATCAATTCTCGACCACGCCCATGAGGAGAATATCGGCCAGAAACTGGTGATCAATCTGAGCTGGAGTTTCAATCTGAGCAACCTCAAAACCGATCAAAGGCAGATCTTTCGGCATATCGTCGACGGCGAGTTCCACAACGCGCGCCGGAAAATGGTGATACTTGCGGCCGGAGGGAACTGCAACATCGGCGATCCACATCCGGCTCCGATGGAATATCCAGCCAGCAGTCCGAATGTGATTGGTGTGCTTTCGTCAACAGCATCCGGCCAGATCGCAATGCAGAGCCGGCACGGCAAAGACCTCGGACCCTGGTGTACTGCGCCCGGCGGATACGCTCCCGACAGTCAGCCCACCGGTCTGATCACGCTGGCAGAGCACGCATTCTGGGGCACGTCTATGGCCTGCGCGCTGGCCAGCGGGTACGTCGCCAGCGGGTTTGTCGCACCCACTTCCATTGCAATGCTCAATACTCTCGCCCAGAAACTCGCGGGCAACACTGCCCTAAAATAGGACACTTTCGCTAATTCAGTGCCACGGGGCCACTCGCACGTCGGATCGCACCGGGCTCACGCGAGTCCTAAATCCTGCCTAGGTCCCCGCAGAATCGTGCGTAGCTCGGCGACGGTCATGTCAAGTCCTGTGACCGAGACTGGACCTGTTCAGGCCTACCTCCTTCGAGTCTAGGCGGCGAGCGCAGTCACCTCGGTGCGGATATGATCACCTTGAATAATGTGTGCCTGTCCATTGCGCTCATGCGGTCCTCCTCGGCTCCGGGAGGCCATTCACCGCCAGATCGACGACCGTCGGAAATCCAATCCCAGCTCAGGATCGTGCGCCGTCGTGTGACGTTCCCGAAGGAAACGTCGTCTCGATGATGGCGAACGTTTCGGGTCTGCAGTCGCTGCGCCGGAGCCACGTCGGGCGGATCGTGGCTTGTGCCCGCCCGACGGCCCGCTCGCGACCGTCGGGAAACTGTGCGGCGTAGAACGTAAGGCGCCGCTCGAGTTCTGCTCCGCTCAGCACATCAGCGGGACCTTCGAGTTGCACCGTGACCTCATCGTTCCAGCCGACCACGACCGCGACCCGTGGTTCGTCGCGCAGGTTGGCGACCTTACGGCTCGAAACGGTCGTGTCGCAAATGATCTCGGCTCGATCGGTGGCGGCAACCCGGCCAGGGCCGCTTCCGGAGTTCCGTCTGCGCCTGCGGAAGCGACGACCCCAGCCCACGCTCGCGCACCAACGCCACCAGCTCGTCCTTAGTCACTCCACGCCCCCTATCCCCCCGGTCGGTCATCGCCGTCTCAAAGCTGCGGTCGATTCTTCTCTTTGGTCGGCGACGAGCTCATGCAGGGGCTGACGGCGGGTCCGGGTCACTGGGACGCGAGAACGGTAAGTCGGAAGCGGCTTGCCGATGGGGAACACTTGAGTGCTTCGCCGCAGGACTGCCGCGTTGCCGTGACCGTCGCAATACCGGCAGAAGTGGCCACGAACTTTCTGCTGACCGTTCCGCACAGCTCGCCGGCGATCACGGGGCCGAGGGGCACGCACGGTTGATCCTGGGAGGCGCCGCTGAACAACACCGACGGCGGTGCTGCTTCTTGTATTTCCCAGTAGAGACCACCCGTGGCCGCACCGCCGAGCGAGAGCACCAACACCTGGCCACGACGCAGCTTGATTGTGCGTCCGTTGTCTCGGTCGGAAGCCGCCAGGTCCGGCCAATGGTCAGCAGGGACAAAAGTCGTCCGGCTCGACGGCCCGCCGACAGAGCGCACAGAGGGCGTCGAAGCGGCGACGTCCGACCCTTGCAACCCAGACTGCGGCCCACTGGCGCACGCGGCAGCCGAGCCGACCATCAGCACGATCGCCGCCGCGACGATGAGCCTCGCGTCAACTCGGGGGACCTGACGATGAGCTAAACCGTGATGCAAACGCCGTGGTTTCATACCGCCACCTCCAACAGGACCGAGATTCTGAACAGACGTTGCAATGTCTGGCTTGGTTGCACCAGTCGGTAAGCCTGTGAATCTCGACGATTTATATGGCTCTGTTTCCAAAAGCTAGCGGTCCGGCTGCGCCGGTGGCGCTGCTGGCTGGACGGATATCGGCGTTTCAGGTGCGGCCGGTCCTGGCCGCTCTGACCAACACCAGCTTCGCCCGGGACCCGACCGCTTCATCAACGCCGGTACGCAGGTCAAGGTGCCGTTCCGGCTCAGCGAGACCGACATCAGCGTGCGGGCGACCTGCTGACCGACTTCCCCATCGTCACCATGGCGCTGCGCGCCCGGACGGCACCCTGATCGGCGAGGCCGGGTGCTATCGCCGCGGGTCCGGGAACGGTCGCGGCCCCAGCCTCTCCGACCGGTGGCGCATCCCGGAGCCTGTATATGTGTGGTCGGTACCGCGCAGCGTCGAGAATGGCACGACGATTTCCTATGAGCGACCCGTGACGCAAGGCCCGAATTCGATACGGAGGTCAAGACATGCTCGGCCCTACACTTCGGGCAGTGCCCCGGTGTGAGCCAACTCCTCGCACAGGGTGCGGAGCTTGATGTTGTGGGTCTGGGAGAGCCGGACCAGGGTCTGGAACGCTTGCGGGCCGGTGAGTTTGTACCGCTCCATCAGGATGCCTTTGGCCTGCCCGATGATGTCCCGGCTGTCGGCCTTGGCGGTGAGATTGCGGGCTTGTCGCACCGCGCTCAGGGCCAGGGTGGCGTGCGCAGCGAACACCGCGGCCAGCACTTGCGATTCCCGGTCGAACGCATCGGGTTCCGTCGAGACCAGGCTCAACGAGCCGAACACCTCATCCTGGACCGCCAACGGTGTGCACAAGATGCTCCGCACCTGCCATTGCTGGGCTCGGGCGGTGAAGATCGGCCATCTCCGTTCGGTTTTGGCGTCACGGAGCAAGATCTGCTCGGTCTGCTTCACCGCATCAAGTGTCGGGCCTTGACCGATCTCGTTCTGCATCGCCACGATCAACGGCGGTAGGTCACCGTGGACGGCCGGCAGGTCCAGTTGACCCTGCTCGGTCAGCACGACGATGGCCGCATGCTGCGCCCCGCCGATCGCGGCGGCCGCACCCTGCGCGATCACCGCTAACGCCTGGCTGTCGTCATCGGCCCCGACGCCATGCCGTTTGATCGTCGATGCCAGCTCTGCCAACGCCACGCCGAACGCCTCCGGCGAATCTGCAGCATCCTCGACCGGTATCAGCTCCGGACGTACTCCTGACCATGGGTGCGGGTGGCCGTCCCTGTTCGACACGCAAGCGCTGTCGATATCAGCGAACTCGGACATGGGCGACTACAACTCCTCGCCACGACTCGGATGGGACGGTCGACCATCCCACGGTTCGAACCTAAAGGCATCGAAAGCCAAAACGTTCCCTATCGATGCAAACCGCTGGCACAGCACGAATAGCTTCACGTTCAGCAAGTCAACCCCAAGCCGGAACCCGGGTCCCTCGAACAGGGCCGCCGTACACGGCCGGGTCGTCCGCGTGATTCACCTGGTTGTCCAAGCGAGGAACTGACCCGGCTGCGCGGCGGGACCGATCGACCACACCCGGACGTCCTTGCCACCGTGGGCAACGTCTTTCTCGGTAAACCGGACCATCTCGGCACCCTCGGCCCGTCCGGTACCGGCCACGAGTCGGTCCTGTTCCTCCCAGTGCAAAGTGAAGACAGCGTCGCCGACGAAATCCGCCAAGACATGCGGGGTGCGCCCGTGCACTGCGACCACCTCGAACTCTCTGCCCGAGGCCACCGGATCCGGAGCGGCGAACATCATCAGCAAACCTCCAACATTCGACTGCTCCCTATGAGTCAACGACGGTGTCGGAGGAAGTGAAACACACTGGAACAGCGTTGCACCACACCCAAAAGGGTGTCCTGGCCAGGCCGCCAGCCGTTCCCACGGCTTCGATCACGGTGCGTTGATCGCTGCTTACGACACGACACTGCCGCCGCTTCTGGTTGCACAATGATCCAAGCATCGCCAACCAGGGCGTAGATAACATTGCGTCACCCGGCAAGGACGAGAAGCACCTACCGAACCCAGTCCATGTCACGATCAAGCTGCAACTGGCTGCGTAGTTTGGGGTCTCACGTCCCGGTGCCTACCGCGCCCCGGGTATCGGCTCCCTGTGTCCGCCCTCAGCCTCCCGAACCTCGCACCGTCGACCAAGGGTGAACGCGCCCGTTTACCGGCGAACAGGATCGGGGGCGGTGGCTCCGTGGTCACCGCACTCAGAAGCACCCACGCGCCAAGATCGTGGTACTAGTACCAAGGTCCACTTGCGAGCAGAACCTGGGATACGGCAGAACTGGTGTCAGGTAGCGAAAGGACCTGACATGAGAAGAGCCCTTGTGATCGCAGCGCTGACGCTGGCGGCTGCAGCGCCGGCATCGCTTGGACTAATTGGCAATGCATCGTTCGGCCGCGACGTTCCAGTTCGCGTACCCACCAGCGCCATCCTGCTGGATGAGCAGGGCAGCGAACTGCAACCGACAGTCAAACGGACAACCCGCTCCACCAACACCACACCGCGACACCTAGTAATCAGCACTGTCATCGTGTCGCCGACCCGGGCAACCGCCAACCACAGCGCGACCGGCATCGGTACCAGTACGGCGCCGGCCACGACCACCACCCGGGCCGAACGTGGCGACGACAACGGCCCGAGGACGACGGCCACCGCCCGGGTCGAACCCGGCGACGACAACGGCCCGAGGACGACGGCCACCGCCCGGGTCGAACCGGGCGACGACAATGGCGGTGACAGCAACTCGCCGTCAGCTTCAACCCGCGATGATGGTCGCGACGGTGGGTCCGGGAAGCACGGTGGAAAAGGATGACGGTGTCAACAGTTGACTGACAGCAAGCCGGCGGCCGTCCCCGAATGGATGACGGTCGTCAGCGCCGCCGCCCCGGTTCACCAAGTCAGCGGCCCAGTTCGCCGGCGCAGGATCTTCCTGGGGGTAGCCGCGGCGACGTTGGCTGTCATCATTGCGGTCGGATTCGTCGGTGTGGTGGCTGCGCGTCGCCTCGCCGAGGCTGAGTCGGTCAACGACGCCGCCAAAACCGCCGACCTGCTGGCCGAATCCGTGGTGCAACCCGTGCTCGCCGACGGACTGTTGACCGGCGACCGCGCCGCGTTGTCCTCGATCGGGACAGTGGTGACCGAACGCGTCCTGAGCTCCACTGTGCTGCGAGTGAAAATTTGGACGCCGAACGGGCGGATCGTCTACTCCGACGAACCGCGGCTGATCGGGCGAACCTTTCCGTTGGGTGACGACGAGCGCGGTGTGCTGACCAATCCGAGGATCCGCGCAGACGTCTCGGACCTGCGGGCGCCGGAAAACGAATATGAACAGGGCAACGTGAAGCTGCTCGAGGTCTATCGGCCGGTGTGGACCCCGACAGGCAAACCTTTGCTGTTCGAAACCTACTTCCGGTATGACGAGGTGACAGCGCGCAGCGGGCAGCTGTGGAGAGGTTTCGCCGGTGTGACGTTGAGCAGCATGCTGCTGTTGCTGCTGTTGCTGCTGCCCGTGTTGTGGCGTCTGCTGAACCGGTTGAGGCGGGCCCAGGACCAGCGGGAGTCGCTGCTGCAACGGGCGGTCGATGCATCACAGGCGGAGCGGCGCCGGATAGCCGGAACTTTGCACGACGGTGTCGTCCAGGACCTCGCGGCCACCTCGTTCGCGGTAGCCGGTTCCGCGGAACGGGCCGCCGGACTGGGCCAGCCGGAATTGGCGTCGACCCTGCAATCGGCGGCCGCGACAGTGCGCACCAGCATCGGCGGCCTGCGGTCCCTGCTGGTCGACATCTATCCGCCCAGCCTGGCCTCGGCGGGTCTCGCGGCAGCCCTGGGTGACCTCACGGCCAGCGCCCGCTCCCGCGGCGTCGTGGTCAGCCTCCACCTGCCGCCGGACTGCGTCCCCGACGCCGCCGCGGAACGGTTGATCTACCGGGTCACCCAAGAATGTCTGAACAATATCGTCAAGCATGCCCAGGCGAGCCACGTCGTCGTCCGCCTCACCTGCAACCATGACGCGGCGGTTCTCGACGTCTGCGACGACGGTGTCGGCTTCGATGCGACCCGCGCAATGGGCGAGCCCGCGGAAGGGCACTTCGGCCTCCGGGTGCTCGCCGACGTCGCCGTCGACGCCCGCGCCGAACTGCGGCTGCGCACCGCGCCTGGCGCCGGCACCCACTGGCAGCTACGGATCCCGCCATCATGATCAACGTTCTCCTGGTCGACGACCATCCGATGGTGAGGGCTGGACTGGCCGCGGTCCTGGGCAGCGCTGCAGATATGACCGTGGTCGGCGAGGCTCCTAGCGGCGAGCAAGCCGTCACCGCGGCGGCTGACACCCAACCGGATGTCGTCCTCATGGACCTGTCGATGCCCGGAATCGGCGGTATCGAGGCAACACGGCTACTGCTCACCTCCTCCCCCGGAGTAAAGGTGGTGGTCCTCACCTCCTTTCACGACCAACGACGGGTGACCGAGGCCCTCCAAGCTGGAGCGGTGGGCTATCTGCTCAAAGATTCCGAACCGAGAGACCTGTTGAGCGCGATACGTTCGGCCGCGCAAGGACACGCACCCCTGGACCCGCGTGTGGCATCGGCGTTGTTGCCGTCGGCCACTGCGCCCGTCGGCGATTCGCTCAGTGCACGGGAACGTCAAGTCCTTGCGCTGGTGACCAGGGGGCTGTCCAATCGGCAGATCGGCCGCGAATTGGGTATCGCCGAGCGGACCGTGAAAGTACATGTCGGTCACCTGTTCAAGCGCCTCGGGGTCAGCGACCGCACCAGCGCAGCCATGTGGGCCCGCGACCACCTGTCGGGCGACTCGCCAGCCTGACCACTAGTGCATCACGCCAGTTGATAGGCAGCGGCCGGACCGCCGTCAGCCGACCGCTGTTCCGCTGAGGCCGGCCGACAGATGCGTGGCCCGAGTACTAGTACCAAGGTCTGATTGCCGTTGCGCCCCAACGTGTCTGATGCTTGGTGAAGCCGCTCAACAGGGCGGGCAAACCCGGCCATTCGGAGGACATCATGACCCACTCCCGCATCTCCACCATCTTCGCGGCCTCGGTCGCCGCCGCCGCCATCGCGGTCGGCTCCGCCGGCACCGCCGCCGCTCAGGGCGGAGGGGGAGGGGGCGTGCGCGCTACCGGCTCCTGCTCAGCCGGCAGTGTCTGGCACGTCAAAGCCAAGCCCGACGACGGCCGCATCCAGCTCGAACTCGAAATCGACACCCACCGGGCCGGCCAAACCTGGACCGTCGCCATCAACGACAACGGCACGCGGATCTTCACCGGCCGTCGAGTCACCACCGCACCCAGCGGCTCCTTCTCGGTCGAACTCCGCACCGCCAACCGCGCCGGCACCGACCGATTCGTTGGCACCAGCCGCAACGTCCGCACCGGCCAGACCTGCACCTCCCGAGTGTCTCTATAGGAATCGTCAACCCGTCGGGCGGCTACCCATCACGTCCATTGATTCGATGATGGTCCGACGCGAAGGGTCCCCCGGCGGGAACGGCGACCATCAACCCGCTCATGGCACCTGGGCGCACACCCCATCCAGATCCTTCAGCAGACGTGTGGACCGGACCGAGGTGATGCCTCTCAGGCAGCGAACTGAGCGTCGGCCGTCCCACCCCGCGGGAGTACGCCCTGCATCAACACCGCAGACATCGAATGTCGCTTTCAAGTCGACGATGTCCCGGAGTCGGGTCGTCAATATGGTTCGCAACGCGGCAGTCAACAGTGGCTGCTCGTCGCTGAGGACCCGCCCGGTCAAATGCCCGGTGCTGGGACGGCGTATTTGACCCATGCAGATCTCCAGCTGGTTACGTACCTTGACGGGTACATACCCGCTTGGGTACGCTTGGTTCAATTGGTGCTCTGCTGATGCTGTACAACGACTGGCACCGTTGGCCTCGCCGCCCGCCCACCGACCGGAGTACGGGTCAGCGAGGCAGATCACTAACTTCCCAGCCGCGAAGGACATTCGACGTGTCAGATCGCATCAAGCTCAGCGGCACCGCAGTCGACTGCCCCAACGCCGGGAAGCTCGCCGCCTTTTACGCCAGAATCACCGACGGCACCGTGACAATTGCGGACGAGCACTGGGCGTGCATGAGCGGCCCAGGTGGGACGATCACCTTCTGGACGGTGCCCGACCACCGGCCTGCGACCTGGCCCGGCGGAGCGACGCCGAAGCAACTCCACCTGGACTTCTACGTGGACGACCTCGACGTGACCGAGGCCAAAGTGCTCGCCGCCGGCGCCACGAAGTTCGACTTCCAACCGAACTCCGACCACTGCTACGTGTATGCCGACCCAGCAGGGCATCCGTTCTGCCTGTCGACCTGGGGCAACCCCGACGAGTGAGCATGCCGGCATCCAACAGACGGGACTTTTTCACGCCCCGAATTAGAGCTTGCCGGGGACGAGCAGGGCCGCCGGAAAGGGTTGCCCTTCGATCTTGAGGGTCCTTGTAGCTGTCGTCCGACCTGTGCGGATCTCGACCATTCGTCCACTTCGAACGACGCCGTCGGCCGTGCCGACATCGAGTACGAGCTCGAGCATGCCGTCCACGGTAAAATTACTACCGCCCTGCCAGGTCACATTCCGCCCCACAACTACGGGTAACCGATCACCGCCGCGTCCATGACGTTGTCCGTCCTGGACGCCGCGATGGGTTCCGTTCAAGGGGGGCGCCCTACGGGCGCCTATGCCTCTGGCCCAGTATCAAGGCTGGACGATTCACTTTGCGATCATGGTCGGAGTCCGTTGTGCCTGCTCGCTTGAGACAGTCGCCGTTGCGCGTCGCGATGCTGGGTCCGATTGCCTGGCGGACCCCACCGTTGCACTACGGGCCGTGGGAGCGGGTCACCAGCTTGCTCACGGAGGGTTTGGTGGCTCGTGGGATCGACGTGACGTTGTTCGCCACGGCCGACTCGGTGACCGGCGCGGTGCTTGATGCGGTGGCACCACACGGGTACGCCGAGGACCCGGTGATGGACGGACGGGTCTGGGAATCGCTGCACGTCGCCAACGCATTTTCCAAGTCGGCGGAGTTCGACATCGTGCACAATCAGCTCGATTGGCTACCGCTCGCTTTTTCGCCTTTTTGTGCGGCGCCCATGCTGACCACCGTGCATGGCTTTTCCGGGGCCGGGATCCTGCCTGCTTATCGGGCCGGCCGCTCGCGTTTTGTCGCCATCTCTGCAGCGGATCGTTCGCCTGCGCTTGAGTATGCCGCTGTCATCCATCACGGTGTTGACCTGGGGCAACTGCCGGCCGGGGCAGGCGGGGACGACCTGGTGATATTCGGACGAATTCACCCGGATAAGGGGACGGCTGCTGCGATCAGGATCGCTCGTGCCGCCGGTCGCCGGCTGATCATTTGCGGGATCGTCCAGGACGCCGAATATTTCGCCCGTGAGGTGCGGCCGCACCTGGACGGCGTCAATGTGGTGTACCTCGGATCGGTCGGGCCGCAGGAACGGGCGTCGGTACTGGGCTCGGCGGCAGTGCTGCTGCATCCGATCAGCTTCGCCGAGCCGTTCGGGCTATCGGTGGTCGAGGCGATGATATGTGGAACACCGGTGGTGGCCTACCGGCTGGGCTCTATGAGCGAAGTGGTGGACGAAGGCCTGACGGGATATGTGGTCGACGACGAGGCGGGCGCGGGTGAGGCGGTGGCCAAGGCTGTCCGGCTGGACCGGTCGGAGGTGCGAGCCCGGGCGGCGGCACGGTTCGGTGTCGACCGGATGGTGGAGGCATACCTGCAGGTCTACCGCGAGATTGCCCGCGAGCGCGCCGGCTGAAAAGCAGCATCGGTCAAACACTCCAGGATGGCCCTTCCATCAAGTCACCTTGACTCTTGGGAATACGTCGGCGACCTCTCACACCGCCAGTGAACTGCCGTCGACCTCCGTCATCCGGTTGACCAACTCTTCGACGTCAACCCAGGCGACGCCTATCCTGGAATCGCCGATGCCATGCGGGATCCAGAGCAGACCGTCGTGGATGATGCCGCCGCATGAATACACCACGTTGGGCACGTAGCCGTCCTGATCGGTGGATGTGGTGTGCAGCAACGGTTCATCCAGCCGTTTCAGCATTCTTGTCGGCTCGTTCAGATCGAGCAGGATGGCGCCGACCGAATACACCCGCATCGGACCCACACCATGGGTCAGGACCAGCCAACCGTGTTCGGTCTCCAGCGGTGATCCGCAATTGCCGACCTGAAGCAGAGCCCAGAAGCCCGTCGGGTCTTGGACTTTGGTCGGAGTGTTCCACCGGATTCCGTCCGGAGAGGACGACACCCCGGTGGTCTCGCCGTCGGATCGACACAGACAGTAGTAGCGGCCCGCGATCTTCCGGGGGAAAAGCGCCATGCCCTTGTTGTGGGCGGCCGGGCCGGCCAGCCCCTGGGTGCGGAAAGTGCGCAGATCGGGGCTGATGATCATCCGAGGTTCGATGCGTTGGCCGTCGTACGCGGTATAAGTACCTCTGAACTCCGAGGTGCCATCGTCGGCCGTGAACAATACGAGTCGAGCGTCTTCCACGCCATGGCTTTCCTGGGGCGCAGCGGGCATCAGAACTTGTTGACTCAGGGCAACGTCGTCCGGGAATGTCAGCTGATTGAACGCCGCCGCCGACCGGCGCAGCGCGTCCACCGTGCCGGTTGCTCCTGGTTGCACCAACAGGCCGGGATCGGTCCCTGAGATGACGTGCTCCAGTTCGCTCGCGGCGAACTCCTCGGGCAGGCGGGCGAACACGCTGCGGGCCAGCCCGTCCAGCGGCCCAAGGTCGGTCAACCGCGTTCGTAGCGCACTGCGCCGGATGGGGCCTGCGCTGGCCTTCCCGGCCACCGTCGGCAACTCTCGGGGTGAGAAGACCCATTGCGGGCCGGGCCCGATCAGCGCCTCGACAAAGCCGATGGAGGACAGATGGCCCTCCCCGATACCCCGGACGCTGAGCGCAACCCGGACCTGACCATCGGACAGGTTGGACTGGTCGGGGTGTCGCACGGCGCTCGGGTTGCACAACGCAGCCGCCTCAACGGCATACTCGGCCGTGAAAGTAGCCCCCAACATCAACGTCCTGGCCGGGCTGAGCCAAACGTTCTCCGGCAGCGACATACGAATCACCGACGCATGTTCGATGAGCAGCTCGGCGAAATGGCGGTGCCTGGCATCGAATTCGGCCAGCAGTGCGGCGACCCGCGGCTCGAGCTCTGCCTCCGGTAACGCCAGCACCCGGTCCAGCAAGGTCCCGACGCGCGAATGTCCCGAGATCAGCTCCTCACCCGGCAGGAACAGCCGGGCCACCACGCGGGCGGGGTCGGGCCTGAGTTCGGCGACCACTCGGTGGGCCAGTGCAAAGTTCATCTGGGTCCCGCGGACAGAACTGTATTGAGCCGGCACCGCAACTCTTCCCATCGCCGAACCACTATGCGGTCTACCTCCGGGTGAACCTTGATCGTCGATCCGGCAGAGGTGCGTTTCTGCCTGGTGGTCAGCTCACTGTAGTTGAGCTGGTCGGCGGAGCAGAGCCGGTTGGCGCCCAGGGCGACCGTCAGGGCTCTGGCAGTGAACCCTGTAGGCCGACCGCTTCGAGCGCCAGCAGCGCTTGGAAATAAGCCAGAGTGGATTCGGCGCCTTCGTTCTCGCTGACCGAGTGAAGTTCAAGGCCGTCGCGGCATCCCCCGCTGGCGAAATCGTAGAGCGGTCGGCCCAACCGGTTGCGGCCGAGGAACCACTCGAAGGCGCGGACAGCCTGCACTCCGTACTCTGAGATTCCAGTCGCGGTCAACGCTTCGGCGAGGCATTCCACCAACGCTGCCGCGTCCAGTGGCTGCTCCGCACCTTCCTCCTCCGGCTTCCCGGCCGGTTCACCGCGGCGCCGCCAACGGCTGCCGACCAACTGCAGGTACTCGGTGGACGACGTGCACTGCGCGAGGTACCAATCCAGGGCCTGTAGACCCGCAGCCTGCATATCGGGCCGGGACAACTTTTTGCCGGCCGCGATCAGGGCCTGCGGCAACCGGGCGTTGTCATAGGTCAGATAATCCTCCGCCCACATCCAGTCCGGTGCCGCATTTTTAAGGTAGGCCTGCAGTAGCCGGTCACTCAGATCGAGGAGGGTGGTCCGCATCACCGGAGAGATCATGTCCAAATGAGCTCGGGTGAGCCCGATGACGGCGAACGCCATAGCCCGCGGACTCTCCAGCTGGGCGGCCAAGGGGGCCAGCTGATCGAGCAGCCGGAAACTTGGGCCCACTACCGCTCTGGGCGGGTGCGCCGCGAGGACCACCCCCAAGGCCCACACCGACCGGCCGACATGGTCACCTGAATGCGGCTCGTCCACCCACCGCCGATCGTAGGACATGAAATTATGCATGCCGGAGTGATCGGCCGCGAACGCGTGCCGCAGAAAGCTCAACCCCAAGGTGAGCATCCGACCGAAAGTCCCGTCGCCCCGTTCCGGCTCGAGCCCCGCTGCCACGATCACCAGCCGTGCCATATCGTCCACGCAGTAACCACTGGACCGATTCGGCAACACACCGTCGGCGTGTTGCACAATGCCGACGTCGTCGACCAACGTCAACAGATGATCAGGCCGGACAGGGGGCGACGAGGTCACCTGGCCGGACAACATCGATTCGGCGGGACCGCCCAGCCGGGCCGCCTGCCCGAGCACCTCCAGCATTCGCGCTCCGACGACGGGCCACGCCAGATCAGCCCCCACGCGCCGTGTCTCGGCGGCGGCGGCGGCCAACCCGGCTGGATCGTCCAAGAAGTGCAGGATGCCATCTGCGAACGCGACCGGATCGTCGAACGGCACCACCAACCCGCCGCCGGAACCCAACAGATCCTCCGCGTAGAAGTAACCCGTGGACACCACCGGGCACCCGGCAACCACAGCGAATGTCAGGGCTCCCGACACGATCTGCTCCCGCGACCGGTACGGGGTGAGATACAGGTCCGTAGCGGACAACAAAGCCGCCAGTTCGTCGGTGGAAAGGAAACGGTCGAGGAACTGCACGTGATGTTGCAAACCGAGGTCGCGTACCAGCCGCTGGAGCGACAACCGGTACTCCTCTCCCTCAGAGCGCAACACCTCGGGGTGCGTCTGCCCAGCCACCAGGTACAGCACCTCCGGGTGCCGCGTCACCACGGCCGGGAGGGCTTGAATCGCTATCTCGATTCCTTTGCTGGCCGCGATCAGTCCGAACGTGGACAGCACTGTCCGGCCCGACAGGTGAGGAAGCATCTGTTGTACGCCAGTCCTGCCAGCTGGCTGTGCACCAGGTAACAAGACGGTCGGCGCGCCGTGCGGGACTACGCGAACCTGTTGTTCGGTAGCCATCTTCGCCCCGACCACCATCCGGCGGGCGGTCTCGGTGAACACCGTGACCAGGGCGGCCCGCCGGCACAACTGAGCCAGCACCTCGGCCTGCTCCGCCGACGGATCGGAAAGCACGGTGTGCAACGTCAACACGTACGGCTGTTGCAACTCCGATACCAGGGAAAGTAGAAACGAACCGGCCTCACCACCGAAAATGCCATATTCGTGCTCGATCAGCACCACGTCGGTACCACGCTCGGTCAACAGCCCCGGCGCAGCCACATAGTCGGCCCGGACGTCCTGCCGAAGCACCGCGAGTACATCCGGGTGCAACACGCCGTGTTGATCACGCACGACCGCCAGCACATCGACCTGCGCACTCGGATCGGCCTGCGCCATCGCGGACCGAATGTCGCTCGAGAACGTTCCGATGCCACACGCCCTCGGCGGGTAAGTGGAAACAATGGTGATATGCACCGACGCACCTCGCTCTGAATATGTTCACACCCGTTCGGCCACCAAAGACGGCCATCACACACTCAACCACGCCGCCCCCAACGACGGAGCCCACCCCATGGGGTGTCTAGCCTTTTGAGCATGGCGTGGAACAACCGGACCTGGACCTCGACCAGTTCGTGGGCCGGGATGTCCACCGCGCGTTAGCGATCGTAGAAACCCCGTGGCTGGGCGATTTCAATCTGTCAACCCTGCGCCAGCAGGACCATCCAGCAATCGCCACGGCGGCGGCGCCGCAGCGCGCTGTCACGTTTGGTGGCGAAGGCCTCCTGGTCCATTCGGCAGACGTGAACGTCAGGCGACGGGCTTGGTCTGGCCGACGCCGAGGCGGTAGACCAAATGTCCGCCCAGATACGCGCCGGGGCCCACCAACCCCAGCGCGGCCAACGCCGTCCCGCGGCCCGCAGACCAGGCGCTGCGGCTGCGCAGCACCGAGGAGGCCAGGTACAGAGTGACCGCCGAGGCGTTCAACGCCCAATGGACCGCTGCGACCCGGCGGGCCTCCCTGGGTAGGCAAGGGTGCAGGGGATGACCGAGCCACCGCTCCCCCGACAACACCGACATCACCTTGCCGTACGGCCCATGATCGGTTCGGCGGATCAAGGCCCGCTGCAGGTTCTCGGCGAACTTGTCCCACCCGCTCCCGGCACCAGGCAGATAGCTAATCGTCGGGCCGCTGTGCTGTCAGGTGCAGTCAGAGATCAGCAAGAGCGGGCCGCCGTTGGACGAGTAATCGATGAACAGCCGAGTGGAAACGATCAGGCATTTGGCGGCGAGGATGTGCCGCCGGCCCGGAATCATTCCTGTCCAGCACAGCAAGGCTGTCACCGCGACCATCCGCGCTCAGCTGATCACCGTTGCCGGCCGGGTCGCCGCACCGCCCGCCGCAGCACCCTGCGACTCCCGACGAACTGGCCGTGGGCCAACGGGCTTCAGAAGCTGACCATCACCGGCACCGGGCCACCGCGACACACTTGACCATCCCTCAACGCCGCAGGACGCCGGTGAAGGTGGGCCAGGACCGGCCTGGTCCACCGCCACCGGCGTGCTTGTCGGCTCGCCGGTGACGGTGACATCAGCGCCCGTGTGGGTGCGCTCCGATCCCGGTGCGATGCGGGGCACCCGTGGACAGGCTCAGTGTCTGTTGCAGGGCGTAGTACGACGGCTTGGGCTGCAACGCTTCGTCGTAGATGTTGGCAGCTCCTTCACCCGCGAACACGCCGGGCACCCAGGAGTAGGCATCACCGAATCCCCACAGGGTGTAGGAAATGCATGCCGGGACGGCCAAGCACGCCTGCAGGCTCTGCACGTAATCGGCGTTTTGCGCCAACTGCTTGGTGGCGTCGACCGGGAGCGGGATCCGCACGTCGGCCTCGGTCACCGCCACCTTCAATCCGAGCTTGGCGAAGCGTTGCATGTTCTGCTGCATCTGATCCGGGAATGGGTACTGCACGTCCAGATGGAGCTGCAGCCCGACGCCGTCGATCGGCACGCGCTGCGCGAGAAGGTGTTTGACGAAGGCGTAGATGGCGTCGCTCTTCGAGTTGATGCCCTCGTCGTTGTAGTCGTTGTAGAACAGCAGCGCGTGATTATCGGCCTGGTGCGCCCACCGGAACGCGTCGGCGACGATCCCGATGCCCAAATGTGAAACCCAGAAGTCGTTGTCATTAATCGTCGACGGGCTGCTGTCGGTGAAGAATTCGTTCGCAACGTCCCACTGCCAGATCTTGCCTTTGAAATGGGTCACCTCGTCGGTGATGTGCTTGCGGAGCAGACTGCGCAGTTCGGTGTTGCTGATGCTGCCGTTGGCTACGCCGGTGGTCAGCCAGCCGGGCAGCTGATTGTGCCAGAGCAGGACATGCCCTCGGACCAGCTGGCCGTGCCGCTGTGCGAACGCCACGAGCCGGTCAGCGGCTGCCCAGTCGTAGTGGCCGCGGGTCGGTTCGACAGCCTCCCATTTCATGACGTTTTCAGGTGTCACGGTGGAGAATTGGGTGGCGGTGATGGTCGCGTAGTCGGCGTTGGAGGCGAGCGCGTCGGTGTTGACGGCCGTTCCTATACGCAATCCGACCTTCGCAGCCAAATAGCGCAGCGAATCGTGAGGCACCGTCCTCGTCACCGGCGCCGAAGCGGCGGTGTGGCCCACCGGCGGGGAGCCGGATGGTGCCGCGGACGCGGTGATTTGCAGCGTCATTGTCGCTGCCAGACAGGCGACGCCGATGACGGCTGTACGAGCAAGAGACATGGACCACCTCGTGGGGGTTGACGTCACGACTGCGCGTGACTGCTTGATGGGCCGAACCGGATTGTCCGGACCCGCATTTGAGCTATTCCGTGTTTCTGGGGAGCGGCTCCCGGGTCCTGGGAATCTGTGTCCCACATATCAGGAGCCGAGCCGCGGTTCAGCGGTCGCCGAGGACATCTGCTCAGCCCTTGACGGCCCCGGTGAGACCTCCGACGATCAGCGAGTTCGAGAACTGGCGCCAGAATGACGACCCCTTCAGGACGGTGGAGTAGTTCTGCCACTCCCACGGGTTCGGGAGCCCTGAGGGATTGACGGTGATCTGGGCATTGGTCCGGAACACGCCCAGGACGATGTAGAGCACAGGCCCGAGCGCGACCACGGCGACCCCCGGGCGCGCTGGCCCCGGCCGAAGTGGCGGGGGCAGTGGTGGGCGTCTCGGACTTGCTGCTGCAGGCCGCTGCCGCTAGCACGACGCTCAGGCCAAGCGCCACCACGGCCGCGCCTCGGATCTTTCTCGTCATTGAGCAACTCCCGGTGGGGTAGTTGACGGCTTGCCAGGTCCAGCGGATTTACCTACATGGAGGGTGACCGGTAATGCAGCATGTAAAACGCTATCGATAACGATTCCTTAAGCCGTAGTACTGCCATCCTTGGGGAAGTTGCGGGGGCTCAGCTGGGTCGGCGGGTTCTGATTGGCGGCCATATTGGACAAACCCCCCAGATCGTGTCAATCGTTGTCGAAATCGATACACGATGACTACGGTGAGCCCATGGCGGAGTCAGGCGGCCGGCTGACCTGTCACTTGTCGCATTATGTGGCTCACTCTGTTCGGATTATCTGGCCAGTCTGTTCCAGTTATCTGGCCAGCCGCTAGTTACCACCCGCATCGTCGCCCCGCTGACGTCGAGATCTCGCAGGCGAGAGACGCCCCGGCGGACAAGGATCCGGCCGATCGTGGAGGCCGCCAAGTCGATGCCAAACAGTGTCAGCTCGGCGACCAACATCATCGGCCCGAGCTTTGTGCCACGGCGGAGCCATTCGACCAGGTCTTCGATTTCGCGGTCGGTCCGCTTCGGTGAGCCGGCCGGGCGGGAGGACCGGTCGATCAAGCCGGCCTCTCCCTCGTCCGACCAACGGGTGTGCCACTTGGCCACGGTCTGGCGGGCGACGCCGGCCTCGGCGGCGACCTGGCAGATCGGGCGGCCAGCATCGACTCGCTGGCACAGCCGGCGACGGCCTTCCGGTGTCAGCGGAGCATTAGGGTGGGACACGAGGGTCTCCTTGGTTTCTCGGTGCGAATGCTTGGTCGCTTCACACCTCACCAGGAGGCCCTCACCTATGCCCGGAACTGCTCACCCCGGCGTGTCACCAACGTCCCTGCTTACAACAGCTAGCGGAGGTCGGCGATCGTCTTGTCGGTGCGCAGTCCCCGCCAGCGCGGGGCCCGCAGGGTCCCGTTGTGGGTCATCTCGCTGTAGACGACCTCGCCGACCAGTTCCGGGGTGACCCAGACCGCTGTCCGGCCCTCCGGCCGGGGAACGTCGGCGGCCGGGGTGTCCTGGCGCAGCGGGGCGAGCGCGGCCGACAGGTCGGCCAGGACCTGGTCGGACATTCCGGTGCCGACCTTTCCGATGTACCGCCAGCCGCCCGTGTCGTCCGGGACGGCCAGCAGCAGCGACCCGATGGTGTCGGCGCGACGGCCCTGGCCTGGTTGCCAGCCGATGACCGCGGCCTCGATGTCGCGCTCGTTCTTGATCTTCACCCAGGACGCCGACCGCTTCCCAGGCAGGTAGCGGGAGTCGGCGCGTTTGGCGACGATCCCCTCCCACCCGGCGGCCTTCGTCTGGGCCAGCAACTCGGCCGGGTCACCGGCCAGCTGCGGCGGCACCAGACAAAAAATGCCCGCAATATTGAGCGATTCCAGGATGCGGCGGCGTTCGTCCAACGTCCGGCCGAGCAGCGATACCCCGTCCTGGGCGAGGATGTCGAACAACAGCACCGCCACGGGGATGGTGCGGCGGATCCGGTCGATGTCGGCGGTCCGCGTCAAACCGATGCGTTGTTGAAGCCGCCCGAAATCGGTGCGGCCGGTCTTATCCATCGCGACGATTTCGCCGTCCAGGATCGCCTGATGCTCACCGAGCAGCCGGGGCAGCTCGGCTAGTTCGGGGTAGCCGGCGGTCACGTCCCGCCCGGTCCGGGTGCGCAGCACCATCTCGCCTCTGTCGATGGCGGCGATGATCCATTTGAACGAATGGTCCGAAGAGGACCCGATGCGCTGGGGCCTCTGGTCGGCGCCATGTCCGGTACCGCGCAGCGCATCCAGAGCATCTTCCAAGCACAAACGCCGGCAGAGCTCGAAAATGCAGGACCGCACCAGAGCTCTCACACCACTGTTGCCAAAGCTGCTGGCCGCCGCCGAGGAATACCGCCGGCTCAGCTCAGAACTTCTCACCGCCGCGTCCACGCTCACCGACGGACAAGCAGTCACGATCGGCGAGACGCGCTTCGTCCGTGATCTCCCGGCCCGCACCTCGGATCGCCACGATCTCCGTAACGTGTGGGTCAGCATTCCCGCATCGGCCGAGTGGCCGAGGTGGCTCGGCCGCCAGGGCGCCCGGATCAACTGCACCCGGATGGAAGAAGATGGTTTCTACGGGTGGGCAATCGTGGAAACCCTGCGTCACACCGGCATCCGCATCGAGGAACTCCTCGAACTCACCCAACTGTCCTTGCGGCACTACATACCGCCGACCACGGGGACAGTCGTGCCGCTTCTGCATATAGTGCCGAGCAAGAGCGACACCGAACGCCTCATCCCGATGAGTCCGGAACTGGTTCACGTCCTGTTGGAAGTGGTGCGCCGCGCCAAGTCCCGCCAGGCAAACATACCCATGTCGATTCGCTACGACCCACACGAAAAGCTCTACGGCCAAGCGCTTCCGCACCTCTTTGCCCGCGGCGTCGGCACCCGGCATGAAGTCCTTTCCATGGACTACATCCGCAAGACCATGCAACGCCTCGCGCAGATCGCGGGATTGACAGACGGTGAGCGACCGGTCGCGTTCACACCTCACGACTTCCGGCGCCTCTTCGCCACCGACCTCGTCAACACGGGGCTGCCCCTACACATCGTCGCCACTCTCATGGGTCATCTCAACCTAGACACCACCCGCGGTTACACCGCGGTATTCCCCGAACACGTCATCACCGCCCACAACGCGTTCATCGAACGACGCCGAACCCTCCGTCCGAGCGGCGAGAATCGCCGGGCGGAGCCCGATGAATGGGTTGACTTCGAGGAACACTTTCTACTCCGCAAGGTCGCTCTCGGCGAATGCCACCGCCCGTACGGAACGGCCTGCGTCCACGAACATGCCTGCGCCCGCTGCAGGTTCCTACGGGTCGATCCAACTCAGCTCCCCAGAATCCAGGACATGACCATCAACACCGAACTCCGCCTGGCCGAAGCACGAGAACACACCTGGCTCGGAGAAGTCGCCGCCCTTGAGGACAGCCTCCTGCACCTCCACCGAAGAGCGCAGGAGGCTCAACAGATGACCGCGACACCATGAATACGAGTGTCCCCACCGCTCCAAACGTCTGGCTTGGACTCCCGATAACCGGGTGGCCGAATTCATGGCATCGAAGGCGCGGACCTGAAGGGCGTTCAAACTCGCGCTCGGCTCACTAGCCTCGATCTTTTTCGAGACGCAAACCTAACCACGGATACGAACCGGTAGGCTCTGGCATTAGAAAGGTGCTCCAGATCTCGATTGAATTCGTCCTCAGTAAAGCCTCGCCTTCCAGCTCACAACACCTTTCTCCATATCAATACATCCCGGTCCAGTTCACGCGTGAAAGCGCGATCCTAGCCGGTCGGCTGACTGCTGAAACTGATGGTCGATCTGCGGCAGTCGGTCGCGCAGATCCCGACAGCTGTGCGCACGGTGGTTCCGGGATGCGAGGTCGCCTTACCCTACCTCCTGGCATTGGAACCTGAGTTGCGTGTAACCCGTTGCGCCTTAGCTACTCTGGGCGCGTTCGTTGACATGTGGTTGAGGCTAGGCCGACCCGCATGTCGGCTGCGATCCACCGAAATTCGCTCTTGTGCCCCCGGTCACAACCTGTTAGCGTCCTCTCACTATTCGTAGTCGACCTACAGAAGGAGCGCGATGAACACAGGCGGATGGCACCGGGCACGGGGGTTTCGGTTTCCTACCAAATCAGTACTAATCGGACTTTCGGCCCTAGTAGTAGCGATCTCGGCCAGCGTATTGGCTGCAGTGCCCGCAAGTGCATCTGAATCCACCAGCGCCGTGCAGCCAACGACGGTGCAGGATTGCCAAATCACCATAAACCGCGATGGCGACATCCTCGCCAGCACTTGCGCTTCGGCTCCAAGCGGGCGCTCGGACACGCGCAGTTCGTCCGTCACGCCAAACTCCAGCTGTGGAACGCCCCTCATTTCCTTCTGGAAGGACGCCAACTACTCCGGGAGTACGACAACTGTCTGCGGTAATAGTGGCACGTGTGACGCGACCGGGTATGGCATTTCAAATGTGGCGAACCTCTGGGTGGGCATCCCACGCCAAGTATCCTCTTTTCAGATGTTCGGAGCGTGCCGAATTTCCGGATGGTGGGATGGCACGAGCGTCGCTGCCTATAGTGGCGGCTATTCCGGCCGCAAAGTTGGGCAGGACTTCGCCAACCTCGGCAGTTGGAACGACCGCATCGGCTCAATGAAGCTTTATTCAGTTTAACGCCCGGCATCGGGCTAGCGGGCTAACTGATTCTTTCTGGTGGTTCGGTCATCGTGACCGACCACAAACTACGTCGAAGGGTAGCTATGAAGAGATGGATTGCCACCGCAGGACTCGCGCTCGCGGTTGGCGGGATGGCGCTGGCTGGAACGCAAGCCTCCGCCCAACCTGTCGACCCGGTGATTGACGCACAGACACTCGTAATTACGGGAACGCAGCACGTTCAGCTTCAGTCCCCAGTCACTGGAAAGACTGTTACAGTTGTTCGGACGACTTTGGTGCCCAAGGCAGCCGGCGCGAGGTCAGCGAGCGGCGGGGCCACGACCGCGGCTATTCCATGCGCAATAACTGTTGACGATTATGCGCCAAGTACGTCCATTACCGGGGGGACTGTCTACGGCTCGTCTTTTTACACGACCAGTACGACCTGCAAGCCAATTCGCTTTACTCACTACCTTTCGGAGAACTTGAGCGGTAAGTATGCCGTAAAGTCAGATCGGTCGCTCGTCGCCCAGCCTGGTTCGAATGCCGTTCTGGATAGCATTAACTACCCATGTTGGGGTACCTCCGGAACCTCGTGGAAGAATTACACGAGCTACACGCTCGGCGAGACGACCGTGATACCATGTCATTCTTAGGACGCGCCGCATGACCTCCGACGAAGAGACGGCACGATCGACCTTACTAAGAAGGTCTCTACTGGAGGCGGCAATTCTCGGGATAGAAAAGAAGGACTACGTGGACAGTCTGCTAGAGCAGTTCGAACCCCACGAAGTCCGCAATCAGCTATCCGTGGAGCCACTTCATCTTTCGCCCCAACAGGCAACCATGGTTTTGGAGATGCGAGTGGCCGATCGCAACCCCTGGAAGCTCTCGGAACTGCAAGCCGAGCTAGCCGGCTTGGACGGCTGAGCCAGAGATTGGTTTTGACTAAGGTTGGCACCGGCTGTTGAGAAGGGGCGTTCCTATTTCGCTGGGAGCGCCCCTTCTTTCATGTGCCAGAACTGTGCCTGGATGGCTAACGTGGCGGGTCATGCAGAGCGACGGCCTGATGATGATCTCGCTATAACATCTGCATCCAGAGAGCCAGCAGGGCGTCCATCGCGCCATGCGCCACCACAACGAAGATCAACTCGACACCAAGACCAGCTATACCGGACCTACGTCGGTGAATTGAGGAAGAACCATCAGGGCGCTTGCCAAATTCAGAGAAGCATGCCGTCCCACTTGTTCTCGATGCGCCAGACCGTGGCCGTATTTAGTAGTCTCAGCTCGCCCGGGCTGGCCAGCATGGGCGACCAGTCCGCCACCGCCGTCACCGGAACACTTGCACTAGCTGATCCTTCCGGGACCTGTCTCGGCGTCGGTGCGACGGTCAGCCGCCGAGCAACGGCCACCGGTTTGCTGCGGTCTGACGTGCGCGCGGGTGCGGTGGGCGGCCGGGCGGTCTCCCCGACCGCGCGCGGCAAGACCACCATGGTTGGCGTCTGATCCGACTGCGTGGTCATCGGCTGGATGCCAGCGGAGATGCGGTCCAAGACTTGCCGGTAATCCAGCTGCCCGAGCCCGGGGTCGGTCAGCTCGTCCCAGGTCCGGGGCGCCGCGACCGTGGGGAACGCTCTGCCGCGCAACGAGTACGGCGCGATCGTGGTCTTCGCGGCGTTGTTCTGCGACCAGTCGATGAGCACCTTGCCGGTCCGGATGGCTTTGGTCATCCTGGACACCACCAGATCAGGTAGCGCCTTTTCCATCTGTTCGGCGACCTGCCGCGCCCACATCGACGCGCCCTGCGAGGTGATCGGGTCGTCCATGGGCACGTACAAGTGCAGCCCCTTCGACCCGGAGGTCACCGGGAGGATCCGCTCCCCCAGCGACCCGAGCCGGCGGCGCAACGCCAACGCGACCTGGACGCATTCGGGTAGCCCGACGCCCGGGCCCGGGTCCAGGTCGAACACCACCCGGTCCGGGTAGCGGAGCGCCCGCTGTCCGGCCGAGACAGGGTGAGGAGCGTCGGCCGTGGCGATCCGCCACTGCGGGACATGGAGTTCCAACGCGTTCATTTGAGCCAGCCACGCCAACCCGGCGGTCGAATCCACCAGCGGATAGAACTTCGGTCCATCACTATGCGCGATCTGGATCCGCGGCATCCACGGTGGTGTCCCCGGATCGAGGTCCTTCGCGAAGAACGGGGCCGCCTCGACCCCACCGGGCCACCGTTTCCGGGTCAACGGCCGCCCGGCCAACCCGGGCAGCAGCAACGGGGCGACCGCGATGTAGTAGTCGACCACCGCGGCCTTGGTCGTGCCGGCCGCCGGATAGACCACCTTGTCCAGGTTGGTGAACTTCACCTCGACCCCGTCCACGACCGCCATCGGCCCATCTTCTCTCAACCTCCAGTTGAGAGTCCAGGGCCCGGAGGCGAGCCCTGACCGGCTGCGACGCCAGCATCAGCGCCGCACGGGGGAATCCCCTTGCCGATCGATACACCGATCGATACATGCGTAGCGCCACGGGTGCTACTGCGGACGGGAAGGAAGTAAGGCAGACGAGACTCCGGTCGGCGTCAGCTGGGAGGCCGGTCCGTCCGCGGACCGACCGGCCGATCTGAGCTTTGGCTGGGGTTAGCTCGTTTGTCTTCTTGCCGGACGGTGGAGTCGAAGAGGCGGCCGTAGCGCAGGCTCCATTCGGCGGAACTGTGCCCCAACAGAGCCATCAGACCTTGCAGGGAGACACGGGCGTTGACCAGTGGCGTAGGTGTTGCGCAGTTGATGGCTGCTGATGTGCCCGATCTCCGGCGGCTCGGTCTATCGCCGATTTCGATTATCTCCCAAAACGGGATAAAACGGACCTTGATGATTTGGGGCTGACCCACCATCAGCAGGATGTCCACTAGCGGCCGGGTCGATACTGCCGGGCGCTATAGTCATAGCGGGCGAAAGCGAGGCCATCGGCATGGCAACTGTGAGCGTCAGGTACATAGTCAATGATGTGGATGTCGCAATCGACTTCTACTGCTCACAACTGGGTTTTCGCGAGATCATGCATCCGGCCCCGACTTTCGCGATGCTCTCGCGCGGCGATCTCCGCCTGGTGTTGAGCGCGCCAGGTAACGAGGGCGGTGGCGGTCAGATCATGCCCGATGGCACCCGACCCGAACCGGGTGGGTGGAATCGGTTCTCACTCGAGGTGTCGGATCTGGCAGACACGGTCCGGGTGCTTCGCGACGCCGGCGCTCATTTTCGCAATGACATCGTCACGGGGATCGGCGGCAGGCAGGTCCTGGTTGACGATCCGTCGGGCAATCCCGTGGAGCTGTTCGAGCCGATCCTTCCCGAGGCGCGCCTTGTGTCACAGACGCCCAGCCAGGCCAGGCCGCCTTCGCGGGACTTTGGCTAGTGTCCCGCATCGTTGAAAGCTTTCCCTCAGCGGACCAGCGGGTGTCCGATCTTGGGGACGTGGTGATCCTCCGCAAGGGCCTACCCGGTGTCGTCGGCAACAGGTCGAACACCGACGAGCGTTTCATCGAACCGTGAAATGGCGGACCGGCAGCAGTTCGCGCTGTGCGGGGTCGCTCGCCACACCCCAGGTCGGTTCGCAGAGCGTGCTTGAGCTCGTTGAGCGGATCCTTCATCAGGCGGCTTGCGGCGCGCAGCAGGTTCGGCACCGCGTCTTGGCAGCGAGGGCTGCGTATTGATCGGTGGTACGGGAGCTGTGCGTGCATCCGTGCAGCCACCGGCAGCTGCAGATCCTCGAGGTTCAAGTCGGATGCGTCGTGGTTCGGTGTTTGCCGTGCCTTCGATATGGACGGGTGACGGCGGGTCTTCCGCCGCTGGCGCTCGGGCTGTTGCAGGGAGCGAACGCTTGGACGCCGGTGGGGTGACCGTGTCGACAACTTTCCCGGCGACGGAGATCGAGCAGGTGATGGATCCGCTGTCACCCTGGTTCTGCGTGGAGAGCGACAGGAACCGGTTGTCGCGGCGGTGACGGTCGGGTCTTGCTCCTCGGCACGCCGACATCGTTTTCCTTGGGCGTGCTGGTGCCCTCCTTGAAACTCCCGAAGGTCGTGGAGCATCTCGAGGCGGCCCGCCCGGACTTGACCGCGTTCACGGTGTTACCGAAGGAGATCTGGCGGCAGATCTGGTCCAACAACCCCCAAGAACGGTTGAACAAAGCGATCCGCCGGCGCACCGACGTCGTCGGGATCTTTCTCGACCGCAGCTCCTTGATCTGCCTCGTCGGCGCGGTCCTGGCCGAACAACACGACGAGTGGGCCGAAGGCCGGCGTTACCTGGGCATCGAGGTCAGGAACCGTTCCCGACTCAGCCTGGCCACCACGCCGCACAACCTTCAAGGCGTGGTCGGCCTACCCATTCAGCCTGAGCTGAGGGCCTCGATGGCTTCCCGGCGGCTGCGCTGGAGGTTCGTTTAGGAACGAAGGCTCCTGAGGCCGGTGCGGATTTCGCTGATCAGGATCTCGGGCTGCTCGAAGGCGGCAAAGTGTCCGCCCTTGTCGGCCTCGCCGTAGTGGATCAAGTTGGTGTAGGTGTCTTCGATCCAGCTTCGTGGCAGGAGCGGAATGTCGCGTGGGAACACCGTCACCGCGACCGGGAGCGTCAGTTTGGGGCCAGCCATGCTGCCGCCCTTGTTCTCCCAGTAGATGCGGGCGGACGACGCGGCACTGTTTGTGTACCAGTAGAGCGATATTGCGTCGAGCATCTCATCGGTGCTGAGGGCGTCCTCGGCGAGCCCGTTATTGTCGGTCTTGGATTGGAACTTGTCGTAGATCCAGGCTGCCTGGCCGGCCGGGGAGTCCGCCAGAGCGAATCCGATGGTCTCCGGCTTCGTGCCCTGAAGGTGATTCGCCCCGCCCATATCGCCGGTGTAGAGGGCGAGGGTGTCTACGGCGTAGCGCTCTTCGGGCGACAGCGTGTCGGGTATCTGTGCGGGGAAGGCGTATGGACTGTTCAAGTGGATGCCGAGCAAGACCCTCGGGCCGCATAGCCCCGAGGGCGGAGGTTACGACGGAACCCCAGTCACCGCCTTGAGCAGCCCAATTCTCGTAGCCAAGACGCTTCATGAGTTCCGCCCACGCGGTTGCGATACGTGATGACGTTCCACCCCGTCTCGGTCGGCTTTTGGGAGAACCCGAATCCGGGCAGCGACGGGACGACGACGTCGAAGGAATCTTCGACATTTCCCCCGAACGCCACCGGGTCAGTGAGCGGGCCAATCAGTTTCAGGAACTCGACGATCGATCCTGGCCATCCGTGCGTCAAGATCAGGGGCATCGCATTCGGATTCTTGGACTTGACATGGATGAAGTGAATATCCAGCCCATCGATCTGTGTCAAAAACTGTGGGAAACGGTTGAGCTCTGACTCGAATCGGCGCCAGTCGTATTCTCGCTCCCAGTAGTCGATCAGCGATTTGGCGTTCTCCAGGCGGACACCTTGCGACCAGTCGGGGACAGTTTCCGGATTCGGCCAACGCGTTCTGGCCAGTCTCTGCTTCAAGTCGTCGATCTCGGAGTTCGGGATCGCGACGGTGAATGGGCGGACGAGGGGTGCGGGCATCGATGCGGTCATGGTCTTGTTCTCCTGAACGCTTGCTTCGCAGTGCAGCGATCTGTTGCACAGCCGTGTGCAATGTGCACTGGTGTGCAACGTACTTCATTGCACACGGATGTGCAATAGTGAAAAGGTGCAGATCAAATCCGCCCGGACACGCTCCATGGACGTCACACGGAAGCGCATCCTCGACGTCGCACTCGAGGTCCTGGGACAGGACCCCGATTCCGGCATGGGCGATATCGCCTCCGCTGCCGGCGTGGTCCGCCGCACCGTCTACGGCTACTTCCCCACCCGCACCGACCTCGTGCGGACCCTCGCGCAACGGGCAGTGGACGAGATCGTAGCCGTGCTCGACGAGGTCAACGCCTCCAACAGAGCAGCCGAAACGGTGTGGGTCGATTTCATCGCCCGACTATGGCCCTTGACGCACCGTTACCGAGTGCTGTTGGCGCTTCGGCGCGGCGAGTATGGCCAGGAGATCCACGCCTTGTTAGGACCAGTCGACAAGACCCTCGCAGGCCTCGTGCAACGAGGCCAGGACAGCAGGGTATTCGGACGACACCTACCCGCAGACAGTCTCAGCCAGGTCGCCTACGCCGTTGTCTTCGCCATCGCGGACAACCACCTTTCCGAAGGGGCCCACGACGCCCGCGCGGCAACAATTACCAGCCTGCTCATCCTGGGGGTTCCCGAGCCGCGCGCACAAGCCCTCGTGGACGGACAACCGTGACGCGCAGCAGTCGACCTCTAGCAGTCCCGGATCCAGCAGCGACCGCAATTTCATGCCGACGCGTCTGCCGACAGCAGTCGGGGTTTCGAGAGCCCCACCCTGCATGCGTCCCCACCCGGCGTTGTTGGTCGAGCGGAAGTGGACAGTGGTTGGGCCACGCTATCCCCCCGCAGCGCCGCGGCGACGGCACAAGTGGTCGTGCGTCGACATGATCGCGTTCATCCAGGCGTCCGGTAGATCGGTCAGTACCGGCCGGGCTCGGCAAACTGCACCCGCAGGCGGACCGTCTACCTACCGCACGGTCCAACGAGCCAGCGACCCTGCACAGGCCCAACTCTCCATGCGAAAGCGATGACAACTTCGCCACGCTTTACAGGTGAGCCGACAATCGACGATCGCAGGGGTGGAATGAACGGTTTGTGGGCGGAAGGGTCCTTCCTGTCCCGTAGGGCGTACCCCAGCGGGAATGTCTACCGCAGGTCCTACGCGAATCGACTGGTAGCCGCGACGGCCGACGCGCACCGGATGCGGCCGTCGTCCCGTAAACGTTCGGCTACCGGTTTCGCATGCACCGCGATGACGAAGAAGTGGTGCTGGTCGATTCCCGGCTCGATCGGTGGGCCGTGAGTGTGCCCGCACACTACGGTGGTGACCTGCTCGGGCAGCCCGCGAGAACCTCACATGCCGTTCGCCCGTCTCGCCCACGGGCGGCCGGTGGTCAACCCGGGCAGCGTCCGCATGCCTTACGGCCAAGTCGGCGCGCAGTGGGCCCTGCTCGGACCTGGCGTCTCACAGCGGCGCAGCATGTTTCGACGTCGACGTGACCTACGCGCTGATCACGGCAGGGTCCGGTTCCCCGGTGCGGCGGGTTCGTCGGCGAGTTGGTGCAGGACGCGTTCGTTGAGGGTGGCGATGGTGTCGAGTTCGGCGGGGGTGAACAGGTCGATGAAGTGCTGGCGGACGTGGTCCACGTGCGCGGGTGCTGCGTCTTCGATGACGCGGCGACCGGCGGGCAATAGGCGAATGATCACGCTCCGTGCGTCGTCAGGGTTGGGTTCGCGGGCTAGCAGTCCTCGCTTCTGCATGCCGCGGACCTGGTGGGAGAGTCGGCTCTTCTCCCATGTCAGCGTGGCGCATAGTTCCTGGGCGGACATGCGGTCGGTGGAGGGCGTGGAGAGCACGGCGAGGACTTCGTAGTCGGCTTGGGTGAGCCCGGAGTCTTGGAGTAGGTGCCGGCTCAAGCGCACGTCGAGTTGGTCACTGGCGTGCTTGAACGCTCGCCAGGCTCGGTCTTCGTGGGCATTGAGCCATCTCGGTTCGGTAGGCATGCCCCCCAGGATAGCTCGTGGTTGACTCCTCAACCAACAGGCGTATGGTTGAGGAGTCAACCACCAGCGGCTCTGCTTGAACACGCGGGCCCGAATCCGGAAAGTAGACACGCAACATGAGCAGCATCAGCATCATCGGCCTAGGAAACATGGCCCGAGTCCTGGCGACCCGCGCCCTTGAAGGCGGCAACACCGTCGAGCTCATCGGCCGCGACGCGGCCAAGACCGGAGCGCTGGCCCACACTCTCGGCACTGGCGCCACGACACGAGAAATCGGTACCGCTCCCACAGGCGACATCGTGATCCTGGCGGTGCCCTACGCCAGCGCCGTCCCAATCGTCAGCCAATACGGCGACGGGCTGTCCGGGAAGGTCATCGTCGACATCAGCAACACCTTCGCACCGCCCAATTTCACCGGGCTGCTGACCCCTGACGGAAGCTCTGCCGCAGAGCAGGTCGCCGCCGCCGCCCCCGCGGATGCACATGTGGTCAAGGCATTCAACACCACCTTCGGTCACGTGCTGGCCGCCGACTCACAGCACAGGCGTCGGCTGGACGTTTTCCTCGCCGGCGACGACGCGCAGGCCAAGCAACAAGTGTCGTCATTCATTGACAGCCTCGGCCTACGTCCCCTGGATGTTGGATCGCTAGCGATGGCACGTGTCCTCGAGCAGGCGGGCCTGTTGGTGATGGGCCTGGCTAGCCACGGGGTGGGGCACTACAACTTCGCTTTCGGCATCACCGTTCTCGACTGAGCGCGACCGCGCTCACCGCCCCCGACCAGTCACCCAACCCAACACCAGGAGAATTCCATGTCCGAGACCACCCAATCCGTCGCCGATTTGACCGGCGAATACATCATCGACCCCGGCCACAGCCGCATCGGTTTCGCGGCCCGCCACGCCATGGTGACAAAGGTGCGTGGCTCATTCACCCGCTTCGAAGGCACGGTTCACTTCGATGCGCACGACCCGGCCCGATCGACCGCCCACATCGTGATCGAGACTCAGAGCATCGACACCGGCAATCCCGAACGTGACGCTCACCTGCGCGGTAACGATTTCTTCGCGATGGACGTTTTCCCGGAAATCACCTTCACCAGCACCACGGCAGAGAAGCGGAGCCAGGAGGACTTCACCGTCACCGGGGATCTGACTGTGAAGGGCGTCAGCAAACCCGTCGTCATCGACTTCGCCTACCAGGGCACGGCAAAAGATCCCTACGGCAACGTGCGAGTCGGATTCGAGGGCAAGGCCACCATCAACCGCCGAGACTTCGGCGTCACCACCAACCTCGCACTGGAGACTGGTGGCGTCCTGGTCGGAGACAAGATCGCGCTCGAGTTCGACATCTCACTAATCCGCTCCTGAGCCGCCGTGACCGACACCCACCGCCAGCGGCGCAGCGGCGACCCGACCTGAAGGACACCGGCCGGCCCGCTGGGCCCGACCCGGCACGAACGAGACGACCCGGCACGAGCGAGACGCAGTCGAAAATCAAAGCACCAAAAGGCAGCAAATCATGAGCAGCCGGCCGGCTACCTGATCGGCAAGATCGTGCCCCCATGGGCTGCCGACGACGGTGCAGCCCTGCCTGTCCCCCATCCGCAAGTCCGGCGCGCCCGACCTTGCCCGTACCTAACCCGAAGGAGCGTCAACGATGAGCATCTCTTCTGCACGAAACCTCGATACAGCGGGTGACGGCCTGACGGACGCTTCGTCCGTTAGGCGCGCCACGGTGCGGCGATGGGCGTGGCTCGGCCTGATCGCCCAGGCGGTCTTCGTCGCGAGCTGGCTCGTCGCGGCGGCCTGGCAGGGACCGCGCTACAGCGCCGTCGCCCACACCATCAGCGACCTGTCCGCGGTCACTGCGCCGCATGCCGCGTTGCTGGTGGTGGTCCTGACGTTGTGCGGCGCCGCGACGATGGGCTTCGCATTGCGTTCGGTGTGGTCGACGCTGCGGACCGGTGGCTGGCGGGCAGCGACGGGTTCCGTCCTGCTCGCCCTGTCCATCGTCGGGCTCGGTGACCTGCTCTCTCCTGCCGAGAGGCTGGCCTGCCGGATGGCCGACCCGGGATGCACCGCCACGCAACAGCTGTCCAACACCGGCGGCCAGCTCGACAACGCCATCAGCTCGCTCGGGCTCCTACTGCTCGTGATCGCCGCGTTCTTCCTGGCCGCCGCGATGCGCCGCACGCACGGCTGGGAGGGCTGGGCGCGCCCGACGCGCTGGACGGCAGTCTTGATCACCGCTTTCGGGGTGGCCAGCGTCCTGACGCAGGATGCGGGCTACACCGGCCTGTTCGAGCGACTGGTCGCCGCCACGGGCTCCGCTGCGCTCGCCGCGCTCGCGATCGGGATCCTCCGACGGACCCGAGGCACGTCCTGACGGTCGCCGTAGAAACAGCGGCGGCCGCGCCCACATCCTCACGACCCACGAGGATTTGGGGCATACCCGGGGGCGCGCCACCGAAATTCGGCGGGACACGGAAAATTCTTTCACCCAACGTAGGAGACCATCCATGACGACCCGACCACCCCGCACGCCGCCACTACCCGACCCGAATCAGCGGAAGGGATATCCACCAACTCAGCATTCCGCGCCCTACGGCGGGGAGCCCGCGTACGCGCCTCTAACGGCCTACGCCGCCGTCCCCGCCGGAGATAAGCCTGCGGACCCCGTTCGACCCGGAATGGTCACGACGGCCACCGTCCTGGCCTTCATCTGGGGCGGGCTGACGATCATCTCGTCGCTGATCAGCATGGCCGCCGGAAGCCTGTTCAGCAGGGTCGGCAGTGCATGCGCTGACAACGACCAATCCGGGTTGTGCGCGTTCGCTGCTGGTTCGACAAGCCTGCTGATCGTCACCGGCACCGCACTCATCGTGGCGGCAGGGCTACTGATCTGGGGTGGTGTCGCCGCCTTGAACGGCACAAACGCCAAGGTCCTGGTGATCGCCAGCGGCATCCAGATCGTCAGCCAAATCGTCTGGATGATCGACACCGGCTCCATAGCGTTCGGCATCGTCGGCGTCATCGTGCCGATCTTGCTCATCGTGCTCATGTTGAGCTCCGCGTCGAAAACCTGGTTCCAAACCAAAGGCACAGCCACGTTCTAGCCCGCCGGCACGTCGCCGAGGAACAACCTTCGCAGATCCGCCCGCCATCGAGGCCGCCGATTCATGGATCCCAAGGGACCTCGTCAAATCTCGTTCGGTTTCAGTCGTTCGTAGCGAGAACGACCGATCGCTTCCGAGCAGTCTGAGCATGCCTGCCGATTCCAAAGACCGGCTGTACCCACCTCCGTTGACGACCCAGTGAGGTCTCGGTGCGGCGCTGGCGGACCCCCGCCGCGACAGCGGTCGGGGGTCCACGAAACCTAACCCGACCCCAACCAAGGGAGACGGCACGATGATCCTCATAAGCACGGCCGGATGTTGGTCTCGCCGGGGCTGATGCCTGCGGCGCGGACCTGCACCAGCACTTCGCCCTTGGCGGCACCGGCATAGGGGATCTCGCCGACGTACAACACGTCGCGGTCCCCGCAGCGGTCAAAGCGCACGGCCCGCGCGGTCGAACCGGTCATCGATTGCCCTCAGGCTTGGGTGGTGTCGGCGGAGCGTGCCGCGCGGCGCAGTGTGCCGAGCGCCTTGCCGAGATGGCTGAGCGCGCCGGCGGACAACGGTTCACGCAGGCGGTGCTCGAGTTCGGTGTCGAGCAGGGCGCCACCGACGGCCAGCAGTTCCTCGCCGCTCGCGGTAAGCGCTACGAGCGAGGACCGGCGGTCGTCCGGGTTGGCCCTGCGTTCGCACCATCCCGCAGCTTCCAGCCGGTCGACGGCCTGGCTGGCACCCCCCACGGTGATCGCCAGGGACGAGGCGATGTCGTAGACGCGGCAGTGCGCGGTGGAGCCGATCACCAGCATGGTGTTCAGACTGCCCAGACTGACGCCGCAGCCCGCTTGTAAGCGCCGGTCGAGCGCGTTCCACAACATCGTCTCGAACCGCACCAGATCGTCGAACACCTGCCGCAGGTCTGTGCCCTTCGGCTCACTCCCCATTGGTCCAGCCTAGCTTAGCGACAACTAGCTTTCGACTAAGCCGATTAGTGCTAATCTACTTTCAGGACATGCCGGGCGACCAGCCGCGGTACAGATGCAGAAGGAGAAACAACGATGAGCCAACAACAGCGCGAACTGGTGCACCGCATCCTGCGGGACGCGCCCTTCGACCTCGGTGGCGACCCCGCCGTCCAGCGGCCGCTACTCGATGCGATGCTGACCGCCCGCCCGCTCCCGGAGGACGTGCGTGTCACCGACGGCGAGATCGGCGGCGTGCCGGTCGTCTTCGTCGACATCGCCGGCGTCGAACCCACCGGGGTGATCCTGCACCTGCACGGTGGCGGCTTCGCCCTGGGCTCGGCGCGAGGATCGGCCGGACTGGTGGCCGCGCTGGCCCGCAAGAGCGGCATGCGCGCCGCGGCGGTCGACTACCGGCTCGCCCCGGAACACCCCTACCCGGCCGCCCTGCAGGACGTGACGGCGGTCTACCGCACGCTGCGCGATCAACTCGGTGACACCGCGACGATCGTCGTGTCCGGGGAGTCCGCCGGCGGCAACCTCGCCGTCGAACTGCTGATCAGCGGACTGCGGACCGGCCTTACCATGCCCGCCGCGGCAGTGCTGTTCTCCCCGATGACCGACCTGACCGTCAGCGGCGACAGCTACACCGGCAACGCCGAACGCGACCCGAACATCACCGCCACCGCGATCAGCACCCGAGCCACGGACTACCTGCACGGAACCGGCACAGCCCCGGACGACCCGCTGGTCAGCCCCATCTTCGCCGACCTCACCGGACTACCCCCGCTGCTCATCCAAGCCGGCTCGCACGAGGTGCTGCTCGACGACGCCACCACACTCGCCGCCCGAGCAGCAGCACACGACGTCGCCGTCACGCTGGACATCACCCCCGACGTGCCCCACGTCTTCCAGGCCTTCGCCGCCATCCTCGACGAAGGCGAAGCCGCTCTCAACCGCGCCGCAGACTTCCTCCGACGGCACGTGCTCACATATCGGTCATCGGCCGCCGCGTGAGCCGCTCGGCTGCCTGGTGACCGTGCCCCGTTGGCGCAGGACGTCCGCTGATGTCGGCGAGGGATCGCTTCTCGCCCTTGCGCAGCCACTGCGCGAACGCGATCCCGAAGACGGTGACGCCTCATTCCGGGGCCCAGGGTGGCGGCGACGTCGTCGACGCCTCGCGCACGCAGGGCGTCGGCGATCGTCGCGGCGAGTTCGGTGAGCTTGTGCGATTCGCGCTCTTGCAGTGCGGGGTTCTGCTCGGTCACGGCCTGCCGGGTGCGGGAATGGGATCGGCGCTCGTCCGGGAACAGCGCTGCAGCGGACTGCAGGGCACTGCAGGGCACTGCCGACGATCTCGATCGGCGTCGCAGCCTGGGCAGCGGCATGTACGCCGTCGGAGGAACGCCTTGACGAACGCGTCCTGCCCGTAAAACAGCACCTCCCGCTTGTCAATGAAGTGCCCGAAGAAGGTGCGCTCGGTGACCGGTACGTCACCGTGCGCGGCTTCTCCTCACTGCTGGCCGAGGTCGTCCCGTGGGGCGCGACCCCGGCCGGGACCGCGATCAGCGAGGCCATGCGGGAGCTTCCGAGGGTGCAGGGTCTGCGCAAGCCCGGCCCCGAGCACATCGACACGGGGCTGCTGGTCGACGGGACGTGGCGCCACCTGGTGCTGGGCAACCCGGTCAGGGCCGCGAATGGGCTGATCGACAAGCAGGCCTGGAGTTCTGCGTCCTGGACGCGCTGCTCACCGCGCTGCGCGCCGGGACATCTTCGCCATTGGGGCAGACAGTTGGGGCGACCCGAGGGCGCGGCTGCTGTCAGGTGCGGCCTGGCAGGTCACCAGGCCATTAGCAAGCGCCGTGCGACTGGAGACGGTCGAGCGCGGTTCTGAGAGATCGAGCGTAGGCACGATGGGTCGCAGGCGATGGGGTCTACGGGATCTGGCGGAAGTCAGGGCATCGCGTGCAGTGCCACGCCGAGTGCGATCAGGGCGGCTACCTTGACGCATTCGAGCGCGATGTAGGCCAGGTGAAGCCAGGACGATGACACAGTGCGGCCATCGATGATCTGTCGGGTGCGACGGTCCAATCCCGGCCGTAACACACTGAGCTGAACCAGGAGCAGCGCTGCCACTGCTACCACCAGCACGCTGCTGGTCACATCTTCATGGCCGACGAACGTGGCGACGGCAACGATGACGGCCAGCGCGACTTCGGCGATGTTCAGGCCGCGGAACACGATCCTGCCGATCCCGAGCCCCAGCGGCAATGTAATGCCCGGGGCCTGAAACTTCAGGGGCGTCTCCAGGAACGAGATGGCCAAAACCATGCCCAGCCAGGTGAAGGTTGCGGCGATCCCGAGGAGTTGCCACATCGGTCAGCTTCCGGTTGTGGTGATGGCGGCAGTGGGTGATCCTGACGCGGCGAGGTGCACTGTGCACAGCTCGGGTTCCACGAACGGACTCAGGGTGATCTCGGTCGGCGGCGCGCCGAGTCGGTCGAAAGCGCCGCGTAGCAGGCCGAGGTGGATCGAGCAGACAACGTCCGGTTGCTGGCGGGCGACGTCGCGGTAGGGGCAGCCCCGGAGCCTGATCACCTCGGTCTGACCGGCGGGTTCTGCTGGTTCGGGCTGGAAGCTCATAGTGGTGAGCAGCGCGGTGAGATGTCGTGTCGCGTCGGCTCGGCCGACTTCCAGTTCCGCGGGTGGGATCAGGCTGGCTGCCCAGGTACGGCCGACCTTTTCGGCTCGTCGGCGGCGGACCGGCGCCGACCCGCCCAAGTGGGTGGCCAACAGCGTGGCCAGCGTCTGGTAGCTGGCCTGTCCGCTGCCCTCCGGCGGGGGGACGGCGGCGTAGGCGGTACGGGGCCGGCCTGGGGTGGTGCGGGGTTGGGTGGATGCGGTGATCAGACCCGCAGTCAGCAGCTGATCGAGGTGGAAGCGGACGGTCGTGATGTGCAGGCCGGTGGCCTCACCCAGCTCGTATCCGTCCATCGGCGTCGGGCTGCTGCGGAGCAGTTCGAGCAGCCGCCGGCGCGGCGAGCTCAGGTTGTCGCCGTCCCGACCACTCCTTTCGGCGCTCATGTCTGCGGGCGGGGATAGCCCGCTACCAAAGGGGTGTCGACGGCGAGCCGGCCGACTTTTGCGGCGCCGCCTGGGGCGCCGAACGCCTGCTCCTGTCCTGGGAGTGGCTTTTCGAAGAAGTCGGCATTATCCACGACGAAGACCGACCACTGCGCCGGGACGTCGTCTTCGTAGAAGATCGCCTCCACCGGACACACCGGCTCGCAGGCACCGCAGTCGACACACTCGTCGGGGTGGATGTACAAGACCCGGTCACCCTCGTAGATGCAGTCCACCGGACACTCCTCGACGCAGGCCCGATCCAATACATCGATGCACGGTTCCGCAATGACGTAGGCCACCTGGCACTTCCTTTCCGTTCAGAGTCCCTAGCACTTTCAGTTCACGTTCAGTGAGACCTTCAGTTCAGGGTCATTGACGAGGTACTGCATCCAGCCTAGTTTAAGGGAGAGTACTCCTTAATATCACCACGACGGCCGTGGGCGGTGGGAGCATCTGGCCGGCCTCGGCTGATCATCGCCGCCCGCGCGGCTGGCGCCAGGCTGGGGTCAACGAATCTTTGGAGGAGCGGATGGGTGACCGGGTCGCCTGGCCCGATCATCGGGTCGGCAACGGGCATCGGACATGGATGGACCCGCCGCGGTCCGGGCCCCGGTCGCGGATCGTGGTCGGGGTCGATGGCTCTCCTTCTTCGATCGCGGCGGTGCGGTGGGCGGCCCATCGCTGCGAGATCACCGGCGCACAGTTGCAAGCCGTGATCAGCTGGGGCGTTCGAAGTGGCGCCTCCGCGCGACCCGCGTGCGGGGCGGACGCGCAGGCCGAAGATGCCCGCGCCACGATCCGCGTCGCGTTGGACCACGCCTTGGGTGCCAGGGCAGCCACCGTGGAGCTGCGGGTCGTGCAGGGCCGCCCCGAGGAGGTGCTATTGAGCGCCGCTGCCGGTGCGCACCTGCTGGTCGTCGGCTGCCGGGAACGGGCGCAGCAGGGCAGATTCGTAGCGGATTCCGTCGGCGACTACGTGGTCGCCCGGTCGTCGTGTCCGGTGGTGATCGTGCGGTGCGCCCACGCTGGGCTGCAACCCCACCAGCCGGACGATTCCAGCCCGGTGGTGTCCTGGGAGTACACGGTGTGGCCGGGTCAGCGATGAGCATGTCATTTCGGGAACGCGGAATCCCTCGCGCACCTGGGCTTTCGGGCATCCAGCCTGGAATCAACAGAGATGAGCCTCGAACGAGTCGGCCGGACCACAGCGGGTCCGAGGAGACCCTTGGCACAACTCCACTCGCGGGCATTGACGGCATCATCGGAGCGGGCATAGTTTAAAGGAGTCGACTACTCGATATTCTCCGGGCGGACGCGATCGAGAACGTCCGGTGGTGGCGGCCCGACTACCGGCCAACCTGCACGTGTAGGACCTGCGGGCCACTCGTAGGAGCGTCGACGTGCTACCGGTACTTCGAGGCACTACGGGTCGTCTCGAGCGGCGGTCCGGCGGTCTCCCGGAGGCAAGGCCCGCTGATCCGGCGTAAGTGGAAGGTGCGAGATGACAGCTGTTGCACCACGTCCAGCGGTGATCCGCGTGCGCCCGGGCGATCGGATGCCTGCCGGGAAGAGGTTGCTGGGCTACTTGCGGACGACGGATCCGAAAGTCATCGGGGTCATGTACATCGGTACCTCGATAGTCTTTTTCATGGTCGGCGGGGTGATGGCGCTGCTGATGCGGGCCGAGCTGGCCCGGCCGGGGCTGCAGTTCCTTTCGCAGGAGCAGTACAACCAGCTATTCACCATGCACGGCACCATCATGCTGCTGTTTTATGCCACTCCCATCGTGTTTGGGTTCGCGAACTACATCCTGCCGTTGCAGATCGGCGCACCTGATGTCGCGTTCCCCCGGCTGAACGCGTTCTCCTACTGGCTGTACCTGTTCGGTGCGCTGACCGCGCTGACCGGGTTCGTCACGCCCGGCGGCGCCGCGGCGTTCGGCTGGACCGCCTATACCCCGCTGTCCAATTCGGTGAACTCCCCCGGGGTGGGCGGGGACCTGTGGATCATGGGGGTCGCCATTTCCGGGCTGGGCACCATCCTGGGTGCCGTCAACATGATCACCACCGTGATCTGCCTGCGGTGTCCGGGGATGACGATGTGGCGGCTGCCGATCTTCACCTGGAACATTTTGGTCACCGCGATCCTGACGTTGATCGCGTTCCCAGTCCTGACTGCCGCTCTGTTCGGGCTGGAAGCGGACCGCAAGTTCGGCTCCCACGTGTTCGACCCGGCCAACGGCGGCGCCATCTTGTGGCAGCACCTGTTCTGGTTCTTCGGCCACCCTGAGGTCTATATCGTGGCGATCCCGTTCTTCGGCATCATTACCGAGGTCATCCCGGTTTTCTCCCGAAAGCCAGTCTTCGGTTACCGCGGCATGATCTTCGCCACCTTGTCCATCGCGGCATTGTCGTCAGCAGTGTGGGCGCATCACATGTTCGCCACGGGGGCGGTGCTGCTGCCGTTCTTCTCGTTCATGAGTTTCATGATCGCCATCCCGACCGGCATCAAATTCTTCAACTGGATCGGCACCATGTGGAAAGGGCAGATCTCCTTCGAAACGCCGATGCTGTTCGCCGCCGGGTTCCTGGTGACGTTTCTGTTCGGTGGGCTCACCGGGGTCATCCTGGCCTCCCCCTCGTTGGATTTCCACGTGACGGACACGTATTTCGTCGTCGCCCACTTCCACTACGTCCTGTTCGGCACCATCGTGTTCGCCACCTTCTCCGGCATCTATTTCTGGTTCCCGAAGATGACCGGACGCTTTTTGGATGAACCGCTGGGGAAGATGCATTTTTGGCTCACTTTTATTGGCTTTCACACCACTTTTCTGATCCAACATTGGCTGGGCAACATGGGCATGCCACGCCGCTACCCGGACTATCTACCCACCGACGGGTTCACCACGTTGAACACCATTTCCACGATCGGATCCTTCGTGCTGGGTTCCTCGATGCTGCCGTTCGTCTGGAATGTGTTCCGTTCCCTCAAGTACGGCGAGGTCACCACGGCCGACGACCCGTGGGGGTACGGCAACTCCCTGGAGTGGGCCACCTCGTCGCCGCCGCCTCGGCACAACTTCACCTCGTTGCCCAGAATTCGTTCGGAACGGCCGGCGTTCGAACTGCACCACCCTCACATGGCGGCCAGGCTCCGCAGCGAAGCTCACCCGCGCTCCGGCTGGCAGCCGTTGCAGGAGCTGGGATCCGGCGGCCACCCGATCACCGAACCTGGCAACGATACGGCCACGCTCGGATAACCCCAACGACTGTCCGGGAACGGCTTGCCAGCTCGCAGGACGACTCGCAGGACGATCCGCCTGAGGAAGGAAGGAACGATGATGAAGGGGCATGGCAGCAGGTCGCGGAGGTCGGACCGCGGGCAGCTCCCCGTCGCCAGTACGGCGCGCAACGAAGCGCCGCGCAGCCAAGGGACAGGTTTCACCGCGGCTGCCCGCCGGCCGCGCATCGTGGTGGGGGTGGACGGCTCGGCCGCGTCGATCGCCGCGCTCCGGTGGGCCGTGCGGCAGGCCTCGTTCGTCGGCGCCACCGTCGAAACGGTGATCAGTTGGCAGGTGTCCGTGTACGGTGCCGAATACGGTGTCCCCGCGCCTGACCTGGCCGGCGCCGCCCGAGAAACCCTGGATCTGGCCGTCATGGATGCTCTCGGTTCTGGTTGTGGCATCGCAAAACGAGTGGTGTGCGGCCGGCCGGCCGACGTCCTGGTCGCCGCCGCCGCCGAAGCGGATCTGCTCGTGATCGGCTCGCGAGGGCTCGGTGCGGTGCTCAGCGTCCTGCTGCGGTCGGTCAGCAAGCGAGTCGTCACACACGCACAGTGTCCCGTCGTGGTCATCCGCACATCCTGCGGCCCACCGCCCAACCGGCCGCCCGGCGATCCCTGGAAAACCGTGACCGCACCTGCCGCCCCGGCGCGCGAGGCCCCATTGTCCGAGCACGAACGGAACGCACTGGACAACCTGGAGCAACAGTTCTCCCGTCCCTGGTGGATGCAGCCGTCGCACCGCCGATCTCCGCCCACCACTACCGGGCACGACAGCGTCGTGCCGGGCGGGACTGCGCCGCCCTGATCGGCAGCCAGGTTCTCCGTACCTCCCGCATCCGCCACCGATCTATCAATGGTGCTGATCACTTTTGCCTCGAAAGTGATCAGCAAAGGGCGGATCCCACACTTTCGGACTCAGGTAAACCCGACTACAGATCACTTTCGGGGCACACGCGGGGCGCCGAATTTCCACGATTGACACAAACGAGGCGGAGAATTTGAGCCACACAAAACACCAGGTATAGTGATAGTAAAGCTTGGGACCCAGGATCCGACAGTGAACTATCTGCACAGTGTTGCGAGAACGATCCGCACAGCGTTCGAGAACACAGTGTCCGAGAACAGCGGTCTACGTGAAGATCGCGAGCCTGGAACGACAACGTGCGCTGCTTGACCCCGACACGTGGCACGCCGGCTCGCTACCCGCCCCCCGTTCCGGGACTCCCGGTCCGGGGGGCACCAAGCCCCGGTCAGCGCCTGGCCCGATCGGAGGCCATTTGCAATGGGTCCAGCAGAAATCGATATCTAGTGATCAAAAAGTAATAACGACGAAAGGATGGGCAGCTACCATGTTGGAAACTGCATCGGTTCGACAGGTGCATGGTCGGTCGCCGCGCGCCGAGCATCGGAACATCGCCCGGAGTATTCCGCCACCACGGTGGCCCGGCCACGATTTCACGGCCGCAGCGCCGATCTCGCCCGCGCACATCAGCGAGGCAGCTCGGCGTCGCAGCTTCGCCGACCAGCAGGCCACTGACATCGCGGCGGGTTGGTAACAACCATGGGACAGAACGTCGCCCAGAAACTGATTGCCGCGCATCTGGTCTCGGGCCAGATGACGGCGGGTCGAGAGATCGGGCTGCACGTTGATCAGACCCTCACCCAGGACGCCACCGGCACCCTGGTGATGTTGGAGCTGGAAGCACTGGGCCTGGACCGTGTCCGCACCGAAGTGTCGGTGCAGTACGTCGATCACAACCTGCTGCAGACCGACAGCAAGAACGCCGAGGACCACGAGTTCCTGCAGTCGGCCTGTCAGCGCTTCGGCCTGTGGTACTCCAAACCAGGGAATGGTGTCTCGCACCCCACCCACATGCAACGTTTCGGGATACCGGGAAAGACGCTGGCCGGTTCGGACAGTCACACCCCAGCCGCCGGCTCACTGGGCATGCTGGCGATCGGCCTTGGCGGTCTGGAGGTTGCCACCGCGATGGCCGGCGAACCGGTCTACCTGCAGATGCCAAGCATTTGGGGAGTGCGGTTGACCGGCGCACTACCTCCATGGGTGAGCGCCAAGGACGTGATCCTGGAGCTGCTACGACGGCACGGCGTCAAGGGTGGCGTGAACCGCATCATCGAGTACCACGGGCCCGGCCTCGCCGGGCTCACCGCCATGGACCGACATGTGATCGCCAACATGGGCGCCGAATTGGGCGCCACCACAACGGTTTTCCCTGCCGACGACCAAGTCAGGACCTTCCTGCGGGCCGAACGGCGCGAGCACGACTTCGTCGAGATACTCGCCGACCCCGAAGCCGACTATGACGTCGACGACGAGATCGACCTGTCCGAGTTGGAGCCGCTGATCGCGCTGCCCAGTTCACCCGCCAACGTCGTCCCCGTCCGTGAGGTCGACGGCCGCAAGGTGACCCAGGTGGTGCTCGGCTCCTCGGCCAACCCTGGCCTGCGCGATTTCGCGGTGGTCGCGGCCCTGCTGCGCGGGCGGCAGACCCACCGGGATATCTCCTTCGACGTCAACCCCTCGTCGAGGCAGACCTTGCAGGAGATGACCAAGATGGGCGCCACGCTGGAGCTGATCGCGGCCGGCGCGAGACTGCACCAATCCGGGTGCATGGGCTGTATCGGAATGGGTCAAGCCCCCACAGTGGGCGGGATAAGCCTGCGCACGGTCCCCCGCAACTTTCCCGGCCGATCCGGAACGGTCGACGACTCCGTCTACCTGTGCTCACCCGAAACTGCCGCGGCCGCGGCGATCACCGGATACATCACCGACCCCCGCGATCTGCCCCGACTGCTGGGTATCGACTACCCGCACCTCGAACTGCCCACGGAATCCAGCGTCAACACCGCCATGCTCGAACCCCCGCCCGCGCGGGACAGCGGCTCGGTGAAGCTGGTCAAGGGCCCCAACATCTCGTCCTTGCCGTCCTTCGGACCGCTTCCCGACCGGATCGAAGCTCCCGTCGGGCTCAAGGTCGGCGACAACGTATCCACCGACGAAATACTGCCGGCCGGGGCCAGGGTACTGCCCTATCGCAGCAACATTCCCGCGCTGGCGGACTTCACTTTCGGCGCGCTGGATGACACCTACCCGACGCGGATGAAGGTGACGCGGGACGGCGCCGGCCACATCATGGTAGCCGGGAGCAACTACGGCCAGGGCTCTTCCCGGGAACACGCCGCGATCACGCCCCGGTATCTAGGTCTACGGGCCGTCCTCGCGGTGTCGTTCGCCCGGATCCATTGGCAGAACCTCACGAACTTCGGCGTCCTCGCCCTGGAATTCGCCGACCCCGACGACCACGAGAACATAGCGGCCGGTGACGTCCTGATCCTCGCCGACATCAGGTCCGCGCTGCGCTCCGGAAGCCCAGAGTTCAACGTGCACAATGCCACCCGCGACCAGCACTACCCCGTCAGGCACCGGCTCTCCGATCGGCAGATCGCGATAGTGTTGGCTGGCGGATTGTTGCCCTGGCTGCGCGCCCGACAGCAGACGGTCACGCCCGACCGGCCCACCCGTCCCGCACCCGCGCCAGACGCGGCCCGGCCCGGCGATCGCGACGAGGGCGGTGATCCGGCTTGCTGGCTCGCCTGGACCTGTCAGGCGTGCGGAGCCTTCGTCGGCGCCGACCCACCAACGAACTGCCCCCGCTGCGGCGAACCACTTTCCTGACCGCGGCGCCACTTCCGGCAGGAGAAAGGCTCCCAGATGAACCCACAACCCCTGAATCGAGTCAAGGTCGGCCGGATCTACGCCGAACCTGCGGACGACGACGGCGCCCGGATACTCGTCGACCGACTGTGGCCCCGCGGAGTGAGCAAGTCCCGAGCGCAGCTGGATGAATGGTGCAAACAGATCGCCCCGTCGACCGAATTACGCACCTGGTACCGGCACGAGCCGGCGAAGTTCTCCGAATTCACCCGCCGCTACCTGGCGGAACTCGAAGCACCCGAACGGGTTGCCGCGCTCGCCCACCTCGGTGACCTGGCCCGGCAGCGACCGCTGACGTTGCTCACGGCGACGAAATCTCCCACCATCAGCGAGGCGGCGGTGCTGGCCGACCTCTTGAACGCACGCGCCCCGGCCGACTAAGAGTCCGCGACCATCAGTCGGCTCGAGAGCCGGCGGCTCGCCGGCGCATGTCCTCGAGGTAATCGTCGTAGGCTGCGACGACGTCTTCCAGGTCCAGCGTGTCTGGAAGTTCGTCGGCGTGCTGCCGGTCCAGCAGGAAGGCCAACGTGTCCTGCACGACGCGGCGCTCGTCACCGGCCGCCGTTCCGAGGCGTTCCATCACGTTTCTGCTGACGCTGACCCTGATTTCAGTCAGCTCCTCGTCGTCGTCCCGTATGGAGGCCAGATACACGCTGCCGTCGAGTTCCTGGATACCGGCAATTTCGCTCATGTCTTCCCATTACCTGTCTGTAGCGAGGTCGGAGAATTCGTTAAGTCGGCACCGAACGGCGATCATGCACCGAACGGCGATCATAGGGCTGATATCCCGAATCAGGCTGCGGTGTGGCACATCCGTAGCACCAAGCTCAGCTCAACCGTGGAATGGCACCAGCCGCTGGTCACGCGGTCCGCTTCGGCGATTGGCGCCGAGGGCGGGGTCAGCTGCGGGTGTCGGCTGCTGAGATCAGTGCGGTGGTGCAGCTGGTGCAGATTAGCGATCTGGTCGGTTCTGGGGTGGGATTGCCGGGGCCGGCGTGGCGGCTGTGGTCGTGCGTTTCCCACCGTAGGTGCGTAGCGCACACCCCGACGCCGCAGCTGCGGCAGATCCCGACTGCAGCAGTGGTTGTTCCGGCGACGTGGCAGTCGTAGCAGTTCATCTCACGGCTCCGTTCTGGCGACGGTTTGGTGTGGCCGACCGTAGCGGCGCTGCGTCCCGCTGGTCGGCCGAAGCGTGGCAGCGGCGGCGGGCGCGGTCCAAGCAGGGCCGTGGTGTGGCCCCGTCGGCGGCGAAGATGAACACGGCTGGTGGGCCCCATGCGTGGACACCGGCCAACAGCACACCAGCAACAGCGTCAGACATCGGCTGATCCTTCCCATCAACGGCAGGCAAGTGAGCGACGACAACGATCGCTTTGACGAGGCCAGGGTAATAATGCTGTGTCCCTCTATGTCTACCGCTAATTGTTGCGACTACGCAAGGGTTGCGGCATACTCTGTACATGTTTGTGGAGGGCCGATGAGCCCAGCACCGGAGGTCCGCCTCGACGGGGGCCTCGACCAGGTCACCGATGCGGTGCTGGCGGCGGCGCGGGTCCTGGTCGGCGTGGCCACCCGATCGATCGCCGCGGCGGAGGAATCCATCGGGGTCAACCAGTTCCGGGCGTTGGTGATCATCGCCAGCCGGGGGCCGATGCATTCGGCGGCGCTAGCCGAGGCGATGGATCTGCACCCCTCCAACGCCACCCGAACCTGCGACCGGTTGGTCGCGGCGAAGCTGCTCGATCGGCGGGACAACCCCGCCGACCGGCGGCACCTCCTGCTGAGTCTGACCAGAAAAGGCCAGCGATTGGTCGACGGGGTGATGGCCCGGCGCCGCACCCTCATCGCCGCCATCCTGGCCGAGATGCCCACCGGCGACCAGCGCCAGCTGGCCCAGATCCTCCACCAGTTCGCCGAAGCCGGCGGTGAACCGGCGGAGAAGGATCTGTGGTCGGTGGGGTGGACCACCGCGCCGGCCGAACAGGACGACCCGCACTGATATTGATCGCTGCCACGGCAGCGCCGACCACACATTCCGCGAGAGAGAGGCGCGTGCATTGACTACCCAGGTTGTCGCGGTGACCGGAGCCAGCGGCGGGATCGGCCGGGCCACCGCCCGGGCCTTCGCCGCCCGGGGTGACACCGTCGCGCTGTTGGCGCGGGGGGAACAGGGTTTGGCCGGCGCCGCGAAGGAGGTCCGGGACGCCGGGGGAAAAGCTCTGGTGGTGCCGGTCGATGTGGCCGACCCGCATGCCGTGGACGCGGCGGCGGACCGCATCGAGGCCGAATTGGGGCCGATCGACATCTGGGTGAATGTCGCGTTCACCTCGGTTTTCTCGCCGTTCGACAAGATCACGCCGCAGGAATATCGGCGGGTCACCGAGGTCAGCTATCTGGGTTATGTGTACGCCACCATGGCGGTGCTGCCCAGGATGAAAGCCCGGGGCCGCGGCACCATCGTGCAGGTCGGCTCTGCCTTGGCCTACCGCGGCATCCCGTTGCAGACCGCGTACTGCGGCGCGAAACACGCGATCCAGGGCTTCCACGAGGCGCTGCGGTGTGAGCTGTTGCACGAGAAGAGCAACGTGCACGTCACGATGGTGCAGATGCCGGCGGTGAACACCCCCCAGTTTTCTTGGGTTCTGTCCCGGTTGCCGCGCCACGCCCAACCGGTGCCGCCGATTTATCAGCCGGAAATTGCCGCCCGCGCAGTTCTGTGGGCAGCCGACCATCCCAAACGGCGCGAGTACTGGGTCGGGGGGTCCACCGCACTGACGCTGGCCGCCAATGCCATCGCACCCGGGCTGCTGGACCGCTACCTCGGCAAAACCGGGTTCGCCAGTCAGCAGATGCAGCAAAAGGCTTCCCCGGACGCGCCGGTCAACCTGTGGAACCCCGCCGACGGGCCCGACGGGAAAGACTTCGGCGCCCGCGGCATCTTCGACGACCAGGCGGTCAGCAGCCAGAAGCAACTCTGGGCCTCGCACCACCACGGCCCCCTGCTCGCCGCCGGCACCGCCGTCGTCACCGCCGCCGCGGTGCTGCTGGGACGGCGGCGGTGACCCGCAGCACCGCGGCCCGCATCTGGGGCGCGGCCACGGCCGCCATCGGCGCCGCCATGCTCGCCCGACCCGTCGTGGCGAGCCGGATGGTGGGCGCGCACGGCGCCGAGAGGCCGAACCCGACCATCGTGCGGGTGCTCGGCGGACGTCAACTGCTGCAGGGAGCCGCCGTGCTGGCCCTACCCGCCCGATCTTTCGTGCTCATCGGCGGCAGCATCATCGACATGCTGCACGCCTCGAGCATGCTGGCCGCGTCCGCGCTGTGGCCCCGCTACCGGCGGGCCGCGTCCGCCAGCGCCGTCATCGCCGGTACATCCGCGGCCGCCGGCTTCGTGATCAGTCGCCGCAGATGAACACTACCCGGGCGGACGCTTTCCCTCCGCAGGTGTTGCGGGAGTACGCGTTGCTGGCCGACGGCCAGCGCGGCGCGTTGGTCGGTCCGCGTGGCGACATCGTGTGGATGTGCGCGCCACGGTGGGACTCCGGCGCCCTGTTCAGCGCCCTGCTCGGCGGCCGCAGCGGCTATTCGGTGACCCCGATCGGCCGGTTCGTCTGGGGCGGCTTCTACGAAGAGGGGACGTTGATCTGGCGCAGCCGGTGGATCACCGGGCCCGGCGTCATCGAATGCCGCGAAGCCCTGGCCTTTCCTGGCGATGAACACCGGGCGGTGCTGCTGCGCCGGATCATCGCCGTCGAGGGGGACGCCGCGGTCCGGGTGCGGCTCAACCCCAGCGCGGACTTCGACCAGGAACCGCTGCGGGAGCTGCGCCAACAGGACGGGGTGTGGACCGCCGCCACCGGGAACCTGCATCTGCGGTGGACCGGCGGGTCGTTCTGCCGGCTCAGCTTCGACCCGCAGGACGGCCTGGTCGGTGAGATCACCGTGCCCGCCGGCGGGCATCACGACCTGGTATTGGAGATCAGCGACCAACCCCTACCCAGCGCCCTCAGCCAACCCGACATCACCTGGCAGGGCACCGAAACTGCCTGGGCCAAAGCGGTTCCCGCCTTGGCCAACACGTTGAACGGTCGGGATGCCCGGCGCTCCTACGCGGTCATTCGGGGCCTGACCACGGCCGGCGGCGGGATGGTCGCCGCAGCCACCACCAGCCTGCCGGAGCGGGCCGAAGCCGGCCGGAACTACGACTACCGCTACGTCTGGATCCGGGACCAGTGCTACGCAGGGCAGGCCGTCGCCGCAGCCGGACCCTATCCGCTGCTGGACGACGCGGTGAACTTCGTCGCCGCCCGGCTGCTGGACCACGGGGACCGGCTGCGCCCCGCCTACACGATCACCGGTGGGCCCGTCCCGGATCAACGCAAGGTGAACCTGCCCGGCTATCCCGGCGGCCACGACCAGACCGGGAACTGGGTGAATCAGCAGTTCCAGCTCGACGCGTTCGGCGAGGCGTTGCTGCTGTTCGCCGCCGCCGCCCGGCATGACCGCCTGGACACCGACCACCACCACGCCGCCCGCATCGCCGCCACCGCCATCGCCACCCGATGGCAGGAGTTGGACGCCGGAATCTGGGAGATCGACAACCAGGCGTGGACACACAGCCGGCTGATCTGCGCCGCCGGGCTCCGCGCCTACACTGCCGCCGAACCCCCCGGCGGCACCGCCGCCGGCTGGCTCACCTTGGCCGACCGGATCGTCGCCGACACCGCCCGACACGCCACCCACCCCACCGGCCGGTGGCAACGCTCTGCCACCGACCCGCACCTGGACGCGGCGCTGCTGCTCCCTGCGCTGCGCGGCGCCGTCCCCGCCGACGACCCCCGCACCGCGGCGACTCTGAACGCCTACCTGCACGAGTTGACCGTCGACGGATATGCCTACCGGTTCCGGCACGACGACCGGCCGCTGGCCCAGGCCGAAGGATCCTTCACCCTTTGCGGATTCCTGGTCGCCCAGGCCCTGCACCAACAGGGCCGCACCATCGGCGCCGCCCGCTGGTATGAACGGACCCGTGCCGCCTGCGGCCCACCGGAGCTGTATTCCGAGGAATTCGACACCGGGGAACATCAGCTCCGCGGGAACCTTCCCCAGGCCTTCGTCCACGCGCTGCACCTGCAAACCTCCGCCCAACTGGCCACGGACACCCCCGAACGCACCCGCCGACCTTTCGCCCACCCCGCCTAGCTCAGTTCAGGAGGCCACGTCATGACCGCTGTGGTGCCCCGACCGGTCCGCCCGTACCCGGTGGCCCGCAGTCGTCCCGGCGTGAAGCTGCTGGGGTATCTGAAGACGACCGATCCGAAAGAGATCGGTGTCATGTACATCGCCACCTCGTTGACGTTCTTCCTGGTCGGCGGGGGGATGGCGCTGTTGATGCGGGCCGAACTGGCCCGGCCCGGGCTGCAGTTCCTGACCCAGGAGCAGTACAACCAACTGTTCACCATGCACGGCACCATCATGCTGCTGCTGTACGCCACCCCGATCGTGTTCGGCTTCGCGAACTACATCGTGCCGTTGCAGATCGGCGCCCCCGACGTGGCGTTCCCCCGGTTGAACGCGTTCTCCTACTGGCTGTACCTGTTCGGCGCCCTCGTCGCCGTGTCCGGGTTCTTCACCCCCGGCGGCGCCGCCGCGTTCGGCTGGACCGCCTACGCCCCGCTGTCCAATGCCACCAACTCCCCCGGCGCCGGCGGCGACCTGTGGATCATGGGCCTGGTCATCGCCGGTCTGGGCACCATCCTGGGCGGCGTCAACATGATCACCACCATCATCTGCCTGCGCTGCCCGGGCATGACGATGTGGCGGCTGCCGGTGTTCACCTGGGAAATCCTGGCCACCGCCATCCTGATGCTCATCGCCTTCCCGGTGCTGACCGCGGCCCTGCTCGGGTTTGGAGGCCGACCGGCACTTCGGGTCCCACGTGTTCGACCCGGCCAACGGCGGCGCCATCCTGTGGCAGCACCTGTTCTGGTTCTTCGGGCACCCCGAGGTGTACATCGTCGCCCTGCCCTTCTTCGGCATCGTCACCGAAGTGTTCCCCGTCTTCTCCCGCAAACCGGTGTTCGGCTACCGCGGCCTGGTCTACGCCACCTTCGGCATCGCCGCCCTGTCCGTCACCGTCTGGGCCCACCACATGTTCGCCACCGGCGCCGTGCTGCTGCCGTTCTTCTCCTTCATGACCTTCCTGATCGCCGTGCCCACCGGCATCAAATTCTTCAACTGGATCGGCACCATGTGGAAAGGGCAGATCACCTTCGAAACCCCGATGCTATGGGCCTGCGGCTTCCTGGTCACCTTCCTGGCCGGCGGACTGACCGGCGTCATCCTGGCCTCCCCCGCACTGGATTTCCACATCACCGACAGCTACTTCGTCGTCGCCCACTTCCACTACGTCCTGTTCGGCACCATCGTGTTCGCCACCTTCTCCGGCCTGTACTTCTGGTTCCCCAAAATGACCGGCCGGTTCCTGGACGAAGGCTTGGGCAAATTCCACTTCTGGACCACCTTCATCGGGTTCCACCTCACCTTCCTGATCCAGCACTGGCTCGGCGCCATGGGCATGCCCCGGCGTTACCCCGACTACCTACCCACCGACGGCTTCACCACCCTGAACACCATCTCCACCATCGGCTCCTTCATCCTCGGCGCCTCCATCCTGCCGTTCATCTGGAACATCATCCGCACCCTGAAATACGGGGAAGTCACCACCGCCGACGACCCCTGGGGCTACGGCAACTCCCTGGAATGGGCCACCAGCTCACCCCCACCCCGGCACAACTTCACCTCCCTGCCCCGGATCCGCTCCGAACGGCCCGCATTCGAACTGCACCACCCCCACCTCATCCAGCGGATGCACGACGAAGCCCACCCCGACCGGCACTGGCAACCCACGGCCCAGCTCGAACCCGACCCGCACATCGGCATCCCCCGCCACGCCGGAGCCGATCCCTCAGAGGAAACCGCAACCCCCGAGAATCCGTGAACTACACCCAATCCCACGCCGGACGGGGGCCCGGGGCCCGGTACCCGTCAGGCCACGGGCAACCTATCGCCGCGCCCGTCGGTCAAGAACGGAACCTGATGAATGACTCACCCGTCGGAACTGCTGGTTTTCCGGCCGATCCGGTCAGCGCCGAGCAGGTGAACTCCGCGATTCGCTACACCTCCTACCTGGTGTACCGGCGCGACGGGCAGCTGCCCGTCGCGGTCGGTCAGGCCGCCGCGCAACTTCGAACCCTGGCCGACGAGCTGGCCCGTGGCGACGTGCAGAGCCGCGGCTACTACGACGTGTCAGGGATCCGCGCGCAGGCCGACGTGATGATCTGGTGGCACGCCCCGACCGCGCAAGCGTTGCAAGGAGCAGCCCGGGCGCTGCGTCGCACGGCCGCCGGGTCGGCGTTGTCGTTGGTGTGGGCCGGGTTCGGGGTGCACCGGCCGGCTGACGGCCCGCATTCGAACTCCACCACCCACACCTGCTGCAGCGCATGCAGTCCGAGGCAACCCACCGCGGGTCACGCGCGCTTGCCGCGCCGGGGCCGGCGATCACATCGGCAACGAGAGACTCGGCCGACGCGACCTGAGTTGCCACTCACGGCGTGGGCGGGCCGTCCGGCGAGATCGCCGATCCGGCCTTGGACGTCTGTAGATCGGCACTCGATATCGGTGCACTGGAGGTCTCGGCTGCGTCGTCGATGGGTTGGGCGGCGACCAACAGATCGACCGCGCTCTGCTGGGTCGCACCGCCGACTCCGGTGATCGGGCCGGCCCAGTGCAGCCCGTACTGGTCACTGTCGTTGCGGTCCTTGTCGTATGCGGTTTTGGGCCTGCTCGAGGAGATAGTCGCGGTAAGGATGGTCGGTGAGCGCGCGGTCCAGCTGGCCCAGGTTCCGGACATAGATGCCTTTGAAGCTGGGGCCGTTGATGTCGCAGCCGTGTTGTTCGCACGGTTCGGTCAGCACCCCGTCGACGTTGAGCTTGTCCGACGTGGTGGACGCGTCCGCAAGCTCCCGCGCCCGTTCCAGATACTTGTCGTCGCCGGTGGCGTGGGCCAGTTCGACCAGTCCGCCGAGCAGCACTCCCTGGTTGTAGGTCCAGGTCGGACCGTTGTTGTTACTGCAGGTGGAGCGGTCGAGGCCGTCGTTGACCAGTAGTTCGTTGTTGATCATCCCGGAGGCATCGAACCAGTTCCAGACCGAGAGGGCATGGTCGAGGTACGGCTGCCCGGCCGCACCCAGCCGTACCGAGAGTTGAGTGGCTGCAGTGACGAAAAGCTCGTTGGTGACGGCGTTCTTGTACGTCCGGTTGGTCGTCCACCACAGTCCGCCGCCACAGACATCGTCCTGCAGGCTCCACATGTGGTCGACAGCCCGACGCGCGGTGGTGAGGAATTTTGATTCCCGGTCAGGTCGTACGCCCGGATCCAGGCCAGGGCCCACCAGCCGGTGTCGTCGGTGAACTCGTTGATGAAGTTGCCCTGGGCGGCATGGAGTTTCAAGCTGTAGGTGTTCTCCAGCACCCAGACGTACCGCTTGTCGCCGGAGGCGATCATCGAATCGGTCAGTGCGGTCAGTGCGTTCGCGCTGTTCCACCACCCGGTGGTCGGCCAGACGCCGCTGCGCTGGTCGTACATGCTGCACCAGCGCATCGACGGCCGGAAGCTCCGACGGGGCCTGCGCGGTGCATCCGGTCAGCACGACTCCGGCCACCAGCGCGGCCAGCAGGCGCGCGCGTGACCGCTTGCGCATGCCGGACCTCGATTCTGGTTAGGTGAACACATCCCGACACCGACCAAACGGGAAGGGATGATCACAGTGTCCTTGATGCAGTCGGGCGCTCGACGGCCGACCGGCTCGGCAACGGCGTTCATGCTCGTGGTCGTCTACGCCGTGCTGCTCGGTTGCTCGTCGGGGAGCAGCGCCACGACCACCACCACGCCACTCACCAGCCACGCCACGCCACCACCTCGGCCGCGCCGATCCACCGTCAGTAGTGGGCAGCCGACCAGCGCCACGCCCACCCCCACGGCGTCGACCACTACTTCGGAGTCGACTCCAGCGCCAGTCACCGGAACGGTGGTCCCGTTCCGGACTGTCGCACCCGGTAGCGCCGTCGGGAAACGTTTCGGATTGGTCAGCCCCGCCGGTACTGATCCATTCGGCAAGGCAGTCACCGATTCCGTCGTCACCCAGGTCGACGCGGCCGGAGCCCAGCTGATCCGCTGCGATCCGGGAGACGACGAGGCGTTGGTCCTGGACTGTGCCCGCCGGATGACCACCCAGCAGGTCGACGGCTGGATCGCCGTGCAGCCAGGGGATCTCGGCGAGGCACTGTGCGAAGCGGGGCCGCCGAACGTGCCGCTGATCGTGATCGCCGCCGCGCCGGTGAGCTGTCAAACCGCGGTCTGTCGGCGCCGACGATCGACGGGCCGGATACCTGGTCGGGAGCTCGCTGGGCCGGATCTCCCGGACTCGCTCGCATTGCGCCCCCGACGCCTTCCTCATCGCCACCGACAGCGAGTCGGATACCGTCAGCACCGAACGGGTCGACGGGATTCGGGCCGGCTACGCCAGCGTGTGTCCCGGTTCGATCACGAAGGAGCGTGCTGCTGGACGCGGGGACACAGGACAAGGCCTACCAGGCTTTCACCACCGCAGTGACCGCACTTCCCGATGATGCGGAGATCTTGGTTGCGGCCGTGAACGACGGCGCCGCCCTCGGTGTCGCCGCGGCCATCCCGGACATCCGCGCCGAGACATGTGTCCCTGGCCGGCATCGGCGCCGACCAGCGAGCGCGATGCGAGATCAGGGCGAATCCGAGCTGGATCGGCGACGCCGCACTGTTCCCGGATCGCTACGGTGAGGTCGCCGTTCCGGCCTTGCTGGACGCAGAACAAGGACAGGAAATCCCCAGCACGATGTACATCCAGACGACCTTTCTGACGGCCGACACTCTTGCTCTGTTCTACGATGTCGCCGATTGTCCTGCCTCGTGACGGCGACGCCGGGCCCCAGCGGCTCTCGTCGACCGGCCCACATGCGGGTCCTGCTCGGACTGTTCGGTCTGTTCGCCTGCGTCGTGTTCTCCATCTCCAGCCCGTACTTTCTGTCGGTCGACAACCTGGTCAACCTGCTCAGCGATCTGGCCGTGGCGGGCATTCTGGCCATGCCGGCCACGTTCCTGATGATGGGCGGCCAGGTCGACATCTCGGTCGGGGCCGCGGCGGCGTTGACCGGTGTGGTGTTGGCCGGCACCGCACCGGAGCTCGGCCTGGCTGCAGCGGTGTTGCTGGCGACCGGCTGCGGTCTGCTGATCGGGCTGGTCAACGGCCTGCTGGTCACCGTCGGCGGCGTTGACAGCATTGCGGCGACGTTCGCCACCATGGCCCTGCTGCGAGGGCTGGCCTACCTGTTACCGAGCGGACTGGCCATCGTCCTACCCGGGTTCCGCACCTTGGGCAACGCCCGGCCGCTGCTCGGATTCACGTTGCCGTCGCTGATCTTCGCGGCCGTGGCGGCACTGGCTTGGGCGCTGTCTCGGTCGGCCACCGGGCGCCGGGTCCGCGAGATCGGCAACCTACCTGCGGCGGAACGGCTGGACGGTCCTTCGGAGCGACGGTGGATCGTCGCACTGTTCGCAGTATCCGGACTGGCGGCCGCCCTGGTCGGTTTGATCCGCACGTCGCAACTCGGTACCGGACTGCCGACCGCGGCCATCGGGGTCGAGCTCACCGTCGTGACGTCGGTACTGCTCGGCGGGGGACGACTGGCGGGCGGTCGGGGTTCTGTCGTCGGGACGCTGATCGCTCTGTTGATGATCTCCGTCGTCGACAACGGCCTCTCACTGACCAATGTCACCGCGTACGCCAACCAGGTCTTCCACGCCGTGTTGCTGATCATCGCCCTGGTCATCGACCGCCCGCCGCGGCGGAGGCGAGCCACCTCAGCGGCCTTGAACCCGGCCACCGCCCGCGTCCAACTGAACCAGGAGGAGCGACCGTAGCAGCATGCAACTGGGCTGGAACCGGCGGCTGGCTCGGGTTCTGCGCACGAGGTGTGTCACATGAACGTCTCGAGTTCGTCGGCCTTGGGATCCGGTTCACCTGCAGCCTGTGCAAACAGGCGGAGCGCCTCGATCAACTCGGTCCGTCTGGCCGCTGGGATTGCCGTCACGATACGGGCAATCTCGGCCCGCCGCTGGGAAGTCACGGTGCGCACCAATCGTCGACCTTGTGGGCTCAGCTCTAGGAGCACCTCACGGCGGTTCGCGGGGTTGTCCTCCCTGGTGACCAGATCTGCCACCAGCAAGCGGTCGATCATTCGCATCGCGGTGGACGAATTCACCCGGAGCAGTTCGGCCAGCCGGCCCAGATTGATCTGTCCATGGCTGTCCAGCACCACCAGCGTCCGGAACTGGGTGACCGTGACCGCTCCCTCGACCTCGGCGAGCGACCGAGCGGAGACTCCCACCAGTACCCGGGATGCAGTCAGCAGGGCCGTGACGAAATCGTCGACGACCGGTTGTACTCGAACATCGACCTGTGCCGCCTCGGACCCGCTACGGGCGTTCCTCCTGGTAGGTCTCATGTTTGACTCCGATGCGACGCGGTGGGGCGGGTATCGCACACTACCCTCACCCATTCTGCTCGATCGGCCGAATTGGCCGCAGACCGCAAATGTTGCATACTGCAATGGTGACCGCCTCGGAAGCACCGCGTCAATCGATGCTCGGCCGGCCACCGAGGTCCCGGGCCACCCTGCTGGCGGTGACCGGGTCGGCCCGCGCAGTCGATGGCCTGCGCACCTCCAATGGCGGTCTGCTGGCGCTGGCGATCTTGGTCGGCGCAGGGGCCGGGTTCGGTGCCGTCATCTTCCGTTGGCTCATCCACACATTCACCGAGTTCTTCACCGGTTACGCCGACTACGCCGGGCGCGGGCACGTCGCGAACCCGAACTTTCCTGCTCTGGGTATCTATTTCGTGCTGCTGACCCCCGTGATCGCGGGCATTCTCTACGGACCATTGGTGTACTTCTTCGCCCGGGAGGCCCGCGGGCATGGCGTACCGGAGGTGATGTACGCGGTCGCCCGGCGCGGTGGTCGGATCGCGCCGCAGGTGGCCGCGGTCAAGGCCTTGGCCTCTGCACTGTGCATCGGCGGCGGCGGTTCGGTCGGTCGGGAGGGTCCGATCGTGCAGATCGGCTCCGCGCTCGGTTCGACGCTGGGGCGGATCGTGCGGGTGGCCGAGTTACGCATGCGGGTGCTGGTGGCGTGCGGCGCCGCCGGTGGGATTGCCGCGACGTTCAACGCACCGCTGGCCGGGGTGTTCTTCGCGATGGAGTTGATCCTGCGGGATTTCAACACCCAATCCTTCGGCATGGTGGTCCTCGCCTCCGTGACCGCCAGCGTTATCGGCCGGACGATTCTGGGCGATGAACCCTTTCTGCGGCTGCCGGCATTCCACGTGGATCACCTTGCGCAGTATGTGCTTTTTGCTGTGCTCGGCCTGTTGGCCGGTGCGGTAGGGGTGGCCTTCAGCAAGGTGCTGTACCTGATCGAGGATGCCTGCGACTGGGCCTGGCGCGGACCGGAATGGCTGCGGCCGGCCGTCGGCGGGATCCTGCTCGGTGGCCTGCTGTTGCTGTTGCCCGAGATGTACGGGGTGGGATACCCGGTGCTGGCCAACGGGATCGCCGGAAAATATGCGGTCGGGTTCCTGATCGTGCTGCTGATCGGGAAGATGGTGGCCTGCAGCCTGACGATCGGGATCGGCGGATCCGGCGGCGTCTTCGCACCCAGCCTGTTCATCGGTGCCATGCTCGGCTCCGCCTACGGACAACTTGCCCACCAGGCGATTCCGGGCATCGCGGGGCAGGCCGGCGTCTACGGACTGATCGGGATGGGGGCGGTCTTCGCCGGCGCCGCTCGCGCCCCGATCACCGCGGTGATCATCATGTTCGAATTGACCGGCGAATACAGCATCATCCTGCCGCTGATGGTGGCGATCGTGTTGGCCACCGGAGTCAGCCACCTCATCACCGCCGACACCATCTACACCCTCAAGCTTCGCCGCCGAGGCGTGAATCTGGACGACGCGGTCGGGCTCATCGCGACGACCGCGGGACAAGTGATGGAGCCGGTCGGCATCGCCCTCGACTCACACGACTCGTTGACTGCAGCCGTCGCTGAGCTGGTCCGGTCCCGGCACGGGCAGCTACCAGTGATCGACGCGGGCGGTCGCTACCTCGGCGTCGTCACCGCAGGCGCGGCAGCGGACGTGCTGGCGGACGGGGAGCACGACGACGCAGCCGTGGCTGAAGCTGTCGAACAGATCGCTTCCGTCCAGACCACCACCAACCTCGACGACGCGCTGACGGTATTGGACTCCGCGGTGGCGGCCGCGGTGCCGGTCCTGGCCGGGACGTCCGGCGATCGTCGGTTGGTCGGATGGCTCAGCCACCAGCAGATACTCCGAGCGCTGGCCCGACCGACCGGCACAGCCGGCACCGCCGAGGCGGGGGTTGGCGATGTCGACGCGGCGCCGCGGACCGGCGCCACCGCTGTTCCGGGTGAAGCTGGGTCATCCCATGCCTGACCGGCCCAGCCGGCTGGTCCGCCAATTACTCCGGATACCGACCTGGCTGTACCGGCTGCACCTCGGGGCTCTGTTGGGTCATCGGTTCTTGCAGCTCACCCACCACGGCCGCCGAACAGGCAAGGTCTATCGCACCGTCGTGGAAGTCGTTGGCACCACCAGCGCGGGTGAGTACGTGGTGATGTCCGGGTGGGGACGACGATCTGATTGGTACCGCAACCTGATGGCCGACCGTGAGGCCGCTATCGATGTGGGTCGTGATCATTTCACCGCAGACCACCGTGACCTGCCGCCCACCGAGGCGGTCCGGATACTCGCCGAATACGAGCGCCGTAACCGATGGATCGCCCCGTTGCTGCGGCGAGTGCTTTCCAGGATCCTCGGGTGGCGTTACGACGGAACGGCGGCCGCGCGAACCCGGTTGGTGGAGCAGCTCCCGATGGTGGCATTGGGTCCGGCCGCCCGGCCGGTCTCGCCGGAGGCGCCCGCCGAGACACGTCGAGCCAAACGCGGCTGCAGAGGGGCCGGCCGTTGGTCCACCCTGCTGGGGTTGACCTGCCTGATCATGGCGGGGTGTGCCGGCCGGAGCCAACCCGCAGCCCCGGGCGCGGAGGTCGGTCAGCAGCTGGACCAGGCGCTGCCGACAGCCGTACTGCAAGCACCACTCACTACGTCGGCCGGGCAGCGGCTCACCTTGGAATCGTTGGCCGGCAAGGTGGTGGTGATCTCCGACATGATGACGCTCTGCCAGGAGACGTGCCCGTTCGACACAGCCAACGTCGTGGCCGCTGCCCGGGCCGTCGAAGCGGCCGGCCTCGGCGACCGGGTGGAATTCCTGTCGATCACGGTCGATCCAACCCGCGACACCACCGCCCAGATCGCCGCCTACCGCAAGCTTTTCCCGCACCCCCCGACAGATTGGCTGACCGTGACGGCCGCCCCGCAGACACTGACACAACTTTGGGCGGACCTGGGCGTATACATCGAGAAGGTCCCCGACTCGCCGCCGTACCCGCGCAACTGGGCCAACGGCGCCCCACTTACCTACGACATCACCCATTCCGACGAGGTCTTCTCCCTCGACGACACAGGCCACGAGCGGTTCATCCTGGAAGGCGCTCCGACGGTTTCGGCGGGCACACCGTTACCGGAGTCGCTCCGGACCTTCCTCGACGCTGACGGTCGCAAGGCTCTCGTCGCTCCCGACGCCCTGGCCTGGACGCTGCCGCAGGAACTGCAGGTCCTCTCCTGGCTGACCGGCAGCAGCGTGCCTGCGACGAAGTCGTAGCGGCCGATGTTCACCGCAGATCTTCTCGGATCGAGCCCCGACGCCATGCCGGGAATGGGTGACGTCGACGCCCCGACGCTGGCTCGGGTCTGGGGAACCTGGTCGTTCAGCCCGGTCGCCGACACCCTGCTGATCCTCGCGACCGCCGGCTATCTCGCGCTCATCATGCGGGCCGGCCGGGCTGGACATCCCTGGCCGGTCGCCCGCCTGTTGTCCTTCCTGGCCGGCGTTCTGGTCCTGGTGATCGTCGTCAACAGCAGCGTGGTGACCTACTCGCACAGCCTGTTCTGGGTACACATGATCGCCCACCTGCTGCTGATCATGGTGGCTCCGGTGCTGTTCATCTGGGCTGCGCCTTGGCGGCTGTTGGACACCGCCGGCGGCGGTACCGGCCGCGCTCTCGTCGCGGCCCTGGGCGCCAGCCGGGTGTGGCGATTCCTGACCTCGCCGGCGTTCACCGTGCCGCTCTACACGGCGGTGCTGGTACTCACCCATCTGACCGGGTTCCAGCAGGCCATGGCGACCCACATGTGGATCCACGACGGCGAATCGCTGCTGTACCTGGTCACCGGCTATCTGCTGTTCCTGCCCCTGGTCGGGTCAGAGGCGACGGTGCGGCGCATCCCCTACCTGATCCGGTTCGTGATTCTGGCGGCCACCATGGGGGTCGACACATTGGTCGGCGTGGTGCTGATGCTGACCGGCATCCGTCGCCGTGAACTACTCGGCGACCGAGCAACCGAACCGGACTCGTCGACCGGCGAAATCGCAGCAGCAGAAGCCGATGTGGACATCGACCAAGAACTGCTCGATGCCTACAACGCCCGCCTGGCCGCCCTCGATCGAGGGCCGGTCGAACCGGGAACCCCGCGGCCCTGACCCTGCGGCCGTATGACCCGGCGAGGCGCCCCTCAGGGAGGGAGGCAGAGCTGGCAGGACGGGTCAGGGACAATTTCATGATGCCCACCGCAGCTGATCCGAGCCGTCGGTGAATGACGCCCAGCCGTTTTGCGTGGCTGATCGGATTGGTGGCCGCCGCGATCCTGCTGGCGGTCTTCGCCAACCGGATCAGCGACCGGATCAGGGTGCCCCGCGCCGGCGGTGTTCCTGGTCGCCGCTGCCGCCGTTTCTGACCTTTTTCCGCAGCTCGGCCTTCCTACACATCAACGAGCGGATCGTCACTGTCGCATTGATCTTCGTGCTCTTCGACGGCGGCATGCACATCGGCTGGAAGCGGTTCCGTACGTTGGCCGGCGCTGTGGTCTGGATCGGTGTCGCCTGGACTGCGGTGACCGCCGGTGCGCTGGCCGTGACAGCTCACCTTCTGTTCGGTTTCGGTTGGACCACGGCGATGTTGATCGGTGCGGCGTTGTCGCCGACGGATCCGGCCGTGGTGTTCTCGGTGCTCGGCCAGCGGGAGATCGAGGGGCGTGACGGGACGATCCTGGAGGCCGAGTCCGGGGCCAACGACCCGGTTGGCATCGCGTTAATGCCGTGCTGCTCGGGACCACCGGCAGCGGGATCAGCGCGATTGCCACGGGTGTCGGCCAGTTTGCGCTGCAGATGGTCGTCGGAGTGGCGGTCGGGGTCGCAGGCGGACTCCGTCTTGCCAGACTGATGCAGATTCCGTTGCCCAATGAGGCGCTGTACTCGATCCGAGCCGCGGCCGCGGCCATCGTCATCTACGCCGTCGCTGCTGTTCGGCTCGGGTTTTCTCGCGGTGCTGGTTGCGGGGATCTTGATCGGAGACGTCCGTGCCCCGTTCAAGCCGGAAGTCGAGTTGTTCACCTCCGGTCGGTCCGGGCTGGGCGAGATTGTGGCCTTCGGTGCTGGGTCTGTCCATCTCGATCCGGGACGCCATCCGTCCCGAGGTGTTCTGGACCGGACTGGCCATCGCCGCCATCCTGATCGTGTCGATCAGACCGATCCTGGTCGGCGCCGTCACCGCCGGCATCAACTGCACTTCGGCGAACAGGCCTTCATCCTGTGGGCCGGCCTGAAAGGCGCAGTCCCGAGCCTCCTGGGCACCTACATCCTCGGCGCCGGCGGCACGGAGGCCCGACGCATCTACGAGATCATCTTCGTGGTCGTGCTGATCTCCGTGGTCGTTCAGGGCGGCCTGGTTCCGACCTTCGCCCGGCTGTTCAGAGTACCGATGACCACCTCGCGGCCGGAACCGTTCACTGTCGGCCTGCGCTTCACCGACGAACCGGACGACCTGTACCGATGCGTGGTCGCCGCTGGGGCCCCTGCCGAGGGCAGCAGCGTCGCCGACCTGAACATCCGTGACGACGCCTGGATCAACATGATCCGGCGTTACGGGCAACTCGTGCAGATCAGCGGCACCACCGTGCTGCAGGAAGGTGACGAACTGCTGGTGCAGACCGACCGGGACGTCGACCTGAAAAGCCTGTTTCGCGCACCGCACCCAGCTCCGACTGAGGTACGAACACCAGCACCCCCGGCAATTTGCCGGCCCGGGTCACCCGGCCGTTGACCTGTCTGTTGTGCACGTCAATTCCCACCAGGAGCCCGGCTGACGGAGCTTTCCAGCTGGGGAAATAGCTTCTGCTCCAACCTGTCTCTGTCACGGGAGAACACTGACCCCCTACCGGATGGTGTTTTCGGGACAAGGTGGTCGCATGATCAGGCACAGCCGTCTTGTTGACGGGTTATGCGTTGCGCCGGTGCCGACGATTGAAAGGCAACAGTGGACACGCTGGGACAAGCGCCCGGATGTGGTGGTCCACGAGGCGGACCCCTACAACGCGAGGCGAACCCTGAGGCGCTTGCGGCGGCTTATCTGACCGACGTGGATCGCTTCTACAGCCGTAACCACGGTCCGACATGGCCAGCGTGGGACCCGGGCCGATCTCGACGAGCAGCCCACGGGCTGGACCTGGGTGGTGTGGCACGCGAACGTCGCCCTGTCCGCAGGACTGGTGACCATCGTGGCCAGGGCCTTCGGGAGCAGCATCGAACCTCACCGGAATCCCTCGCCCAGCTGTGGAATCCGAAAGGCTGCATGAACAAAGCCTGGCCACGGGGTTGGGTGACAGCCCTACCCCTGAGTCCTGACAGAGTCGGAGACCACACCGACCATCAGGTTCCCCTCCCCCGCGACCCCGACTGTTGGGATGGCTGTGATCATGTGAGAGTCAGTCGTGGACCGCGTGATCGGGACACGGATGGGTTGCGATTGCTGATCACCTGCGCGAGCTGACCCACGCTCCATAGCGACGGCACGACCCGATACTCCTCCCAGTCCACACCGGAGCCGGTCAAGCCTCACGCAGTGTCAGGTTCAAAGCCGCAGTGACATCCGCGTATCGCACCACCCGCATCCGCCGGGGTCGCATCCCTTTGGGCGTCCGTAGACACGCGCCCCGACCTGGTCGGGCAAGCCGCGTGAGTAGATCGGCCGAGATCGTGTTGCTCGGCGCTCAGTCTTCGTCTTGAACGATTCCTCGGGACGGAGCTGGGGTCCCATGGATGCGCCGGGCGTACTTGCGGAAGGCCCGGCGGGCGAGCAGAGGCAACACAGGTCGAAGCACGGCGGGGAGCTTCGCGATCTCGATCGAGAGCGCTTCGGGGTCACCCTCGTAGAGCATCATCCCGAACCCGGTGAGCAGCATCCCTTTGGGGATCGCCTCCATGCCGCGTTCGGTGAACTCGTCCCATTCCACCTGATGGAGATGTCGAGCCATCAGCGGCAGAACCCGGGTCTCCTCGGCTTCGAGATGCTCACACAGGGCGTCGACCAGCTCGACCAGATGATCGCCGAGCCGGGTCCGGTCCGTCAGGGACGCCGAGCTTCGCCAAGCGACGATCAGAGGTGGACACTGCCCCAGCAGCCGGGCGACGGCGTCGTGCTGTGACTCCATCAGCCCGACCAGCGGGGCCAGCTCGTCGGGCACGCGCGCGGTGAGTCGGTCCCAGAGCAGCTCGTCCTCGATCGTGTGATGGTGGTGGACGAAGCCCAGCCACATGTCCACGTGGTCGGCGATCTCGCCCGCGCGGCGTAGGTTCCCCTCGGGGACGCCCAGCACCGCTGGGACCGAAAGCTTCAGCTCGCGACGGAAGCTGGTGTGCGCGACCGTCATCATCCGTACGTCGACGAGCCCTGGGCCGTGCAGCACTCCCCTTGCCGCTTGGGTGCTCATGCCCGCACCTGGGCCATCAGACGGTCGGCCAGCTGCTGATGGGCGAGCTGTCCGTAGTACTCGAGCATGTCTTGGATCAGGCCATCCTGAAAAACGACGCGGATGACCAGGTCGTTCTCGTAGCGGCTGCCGTCGTGCAGATCGGCCGTCATGCGCTCCTGCACGAAGATGATGTCGGGGTCGTCGGTCTGGTGGATCCGCACGTCGGTGACGTCGATGCGCTCGGCCGCGGCGGCGAACCCGCCGAAGAGCGCGCGGAATTGATCGCGACCCTCGACCACCGACGGAAACCCGGCGACTGGGTAGGCGACGGAATACCGCGGGTCCGGGGACCAATGCGCCAGGAAACCCTCGATGTCGCCGCTGTAGAGGGCGATCGCGGACGCGCGCCAGGTGGACTCGTTGCGCGCCCGCGCGCCCGGGAGTTCCGGGTTGGTGGTTGTGGTGGTGGTGGACATGTCTGCCTCCTGTTGGGTGGTGATTCCTTCTCCCGCACTACGCTCGCAGCCGGAACCCGCACGAACATCGGGGAATCCCCTGTCCCTGCCGGATCGGGGATGCGATGCTGGCGACGTGCAGATCGTCGGCCGGGGCGCGGAGACCACCGAGCTTGCGGCAGCCCTCGACGGCGTCGCTGCGGGAGGACGCAGGCTGGTGGTCGTGCGCGGCGAGGCGGGCATCGGGAAGACCCGCCTCCTCGACTGGCTGATCGCGGAGGCGAGCCGGCGGCGCCTCGAGACGATATCGGGACGGGCGACCGAGCTCGAGTCCGACGCAATCCTGGCCGTGTTCCGTGATGCGATACCGGATCTCACCGCCGATTCGCCGGGAGACACGACCAGCCGGTGGGAGCTGTTCCGCATCGTCGCTGCCCGGCTCGCTTCCCGGCGGAAGCTGATCATCGTGCTCGACGACTTCCACTGGGCCGACCCGGTGTCGCGGGAGCTCCTCGAGATGCTTGTACGCCGCCCTCCCGAATCGGCCCATCTGCTGCTCGTCGCGAGTCGCCCAGGCAGTGTCGTCGACGCGGTCGGCGTGGCCGCCCGATCAGCCGGACGCGACGCCACCTTGCTCGACCTCGGACCACTGTCGCGCATCGCGGCCGGTGAGATGCTGGGCAACGGCTGGTCCAATTCGGATCGGGACCGGATGTTCGAGGCGTCCGGCGGCAACCCTTTGTTCCTCGAGGAACTGGCGCGGACCGACGGAGCAGGGGGCGTGCCGGAGGGAGTGGTCGCCGCGGTCGCCGGTGACGTGGCCCGCCTCGGTGAGGATGCTCGCGCGCTGGTGGAGGCGGGCTCCATCCTCGGCGACCCATTCGATATCGACATCGCACGCCGTACGGCGAGACTGGAGCTGGACAGGGCGCTCACTGCTGTCGACGAGTTGATCGTCCGGGGACTGATTCGCGGAACCAGCACACTGCGTGAGTTCGGCTTTCGCCATCCACTCGTGCGCTCGGCGGTCTACGAAGGCCAGTCCGCGGCGCGCCGGTTAGCCGGTCACGCCCGTGCCGCCGAGGTGCTGGCGGAGGTCGGACGTCCGGCGGCGAGTCGGGCTCGGCACCTGGTCCACACCGCAGCTCCCGGCGACGGTGCCGCCGCGGCGGTGCTTCGTGAGGCCGCTGCGATGGTTCGCGGGAGGGCCCCTTCGATCGCGGCCGACTGGCTGGTGGCTGCCAATCGGGCCGCGCCCTCGACCGATCTGGCGCTCTATTCCGACCTGGCTGAGACCCTCGTCCAGTCGGGTCGCCTGACCGAGGCGCTGGAAGTCTCGGATGAGGGGGTCTCGCTTAGTACCGGCACCGACCTGGACCGGCGGCGGCTCCATCTGGCTGCGGCGTCGGTGGAGCGTCTGCTCGGTCGCCACGACGCCTCGCTCAGACGGCTGACCAGAAGCCTGGCCGAGACCAGTGGCCCAGACGGGCGAGCCGAAGTGATGGCCGCGCTTGCCCTCTCTGCCTACGAGCGCGGTGACTACGCCGCGGTGGCTCGACGGGCCGCGGAGGTGTACTCCGACGACTCGGCGGATCCGCTCGTCCGGGGCGTGGGCGCGGCACTGCTGGCCATCGGGCACCGGTTCACCGGCCTCGAGTCGGAGTCGGCGACCGAAGCCGACCTTGCCGTGCGCTCGGTCTTTGAGGCGTCCGACGCGGAGCTGGCTGCGCGGGCGGAGCTGGTGGTGGGGATTCCGTGGGCACTTGTGTCCGTCGAGCGACTCTCGGATGCGTTGGCCACTGCGCGGCGTGCGTCGACATCGGCAAGCCAGGCAGGCAATATCGCGGGGGCTGTACCCACCCTGATCGCGGAAGTCCTCGCGCTTGGTCTGTTAGGGCGGATCCGGGAAGCCGTGAGCGCCGCCGATCAGACCGAGCTCGCCGCACGGCTGACCCACCACGACCAGTCCCTGCAATGGGCGCTGTGGATGAGGTCGTGGGTGCTGCTCGAAGCCGGCGCGCTGGACGACGCGCTGGCCACCGCCACCGAGAGCGTCACCCTGGCGCAACGCCTCGACGACTCGGCGCTGGTGACAATCGGCAACGCCGTCTTGGGGTCGGCGCTGCTCGCAGCCGGCAGACCGGCGGAAGGGCGACCGTTGATCGCGGCGTACGACGTCGAGCCCGGCTGGATTGCCCGCTGGGCACCGCGCCTGGTCGAGGCCGAACTGGCGCTCGGTGATGTGGACGCCGCCGAACGCTCGGCCGAACGTGCCCGCGAGGCCGCGGCAGCCGGTCTCGGCGGCGCGATGGCCGCGGCCGAACGCGCAGGCTCGATGGTGGCCCTGGCACGCGACGACCGGACTGCGGCCCTTCACCTCGCCATGTCCGCCGTCGAACGCTCCGTCTCCTCGGGCACCAGGCTGGACGAGGCACAGGCCCGCCTGCTCGCAGCGCGCGCAATCGGAAGCTCCAACACCGTCGAGGCCGTCCGTCACCTGACCCTCGCCCACGGGCTCGCCGCCGACGGCGGCGCTCGGCGCACGGCAGATGAGGCCACCCGCGAGCTGCGCAAGCTCGGCCGACGTCTGGGGCGCGGTGGCCGCCGAGGCACAGGCAGCACCGGTATCAACGCGTTGAGCGGGCGCGAGCGGGAGATCGCCGACCTGGTCTGCCGCGGGTTGACCAACCGCGACATCGCGGGCCGGTTGTACCTCAGCGAGAAGACGATCGAATCACACCTCTCGAAGGCTTACTCAAAACTGGGCGTGAGCTCGCGCGCCGCGCTCGCCTCCCAGTTCTCCTCGAGCCCCTCAGGGCCGGTACTCCTGTCGGACTGAGCAGCGGGACTCTCGCGCCGTCAGGTGAAGTGCCTCGCGTGTCCTGTCTCTGCACCGAGCCGGCGCGGTTGGGGATTGCGGGGTCGTGACTCTCGCCGAAGGCATCCACGGCGGCACGGTCGTTCGACCGCTGGCCGGTGGCTCAGTTGACCGGCTCGACCAGGCTGGCGCGCGAGGGCAGCTTGGGGCTGGCGAGGGGAGGCGTCAGGGTTGCCGCCAGTTCGGTGAAAACTGTCAGGCTTTGGGGCACGTAGCCGTTCGTGCGAGTGACGATCGCGATGCTGCGGTGGAGGCGTTGATCGATCAACGGCAGCAAGGTGACACCGGGGAGGGCGAACGGCGTGATCAGGCGCGGCAATACCGCGACGCCGACGTCGGCCGCGACCAGGCCGAGCATGGCCAGGTAGTCGTTGGTTTCAGAGGCGACGTCCAAGACGTATCCGGCACGGCGCGCGGCATCGGCGAGGGCGTCACGGCACACACAGTTGTACGGCGCGATGAATACCCGGCCCGCGAGGTCGGACATAGTCAGGCAGTCTCGCGATGAGAGTACATCGCCTGGCGGCAGGGCGACCGCCATCGGATCCTCGGCGACCACCTGCCAGCGCAGTCCGGGATCCTTGACCACGGCCATGCTCGGATAGTCGTACGCCAGCACGGCATCGAAGTCGCCGTTGGTCAGCCGGGGCAGTGAGATCGGCGGATCGGCCTCGGTGAGCTGCACGGTGACGTTGGGCAGCGCCCGGCGGAAAGCACCGACCAGGGCGGGCACGATCGTGGCCGCACCACTGGGGAAGGTTGCGATGCGGAGCTGCCCACTGTCGACCGCGCCGAGATCGGCCAGTTCTCGCCGAGCACTCTCCAACTGCTGGAGTAGCGCCTGCGCATGCCGCAGCAGCACCTGCCCCGGTCCGGTCAGTCGCAGACGGCGGGTCGAGCGGTCCAGCAGCGTAACGCCGGTGTCCTGTTCCAACTTCGCGATGTGCTGGGACACCGCCGGCTGGCTGATGCGCAATTGGGCTGCCGCGCCGGTGAACGAGCCACGAACGGCGACCTCGTGAAATACCCGGAGCCGGGCGGGATCGAGTAGATCGAGCATCAAACAACCATAAGTGAAAGTTATCGGTATTACACCGGTTCGCGTCGATCTCTTCTTGACCGTTCGGATCTGAACGCGCCGGCAGCCACGGACCTGAACTCATTCCTGAATTGTTTGCCCCTCCGTGTGGCAGGCAGCAGCCCATTTCTCGGCTCTTCCCCCAGCACGAAGCCCGATCAACGAGGACCCCATACCCAGAACTCTTGTCCCATCCGCCAGGCGGCGCCCTCCCGTGGCCTGCACCGTGCTGGCCCTGCTGTTGGTGGCGGTCGCCATCCCCGCCTTTGCTCTTTTCGGATCTCGCGCAGCATCGGCGGCGACTCTCACACCCACCGCCCCATCAGTCCGAAACGCCCTCACCAGCAACGGGATCCGCTTGGACGGCAATCAAGCCGGCGCGGTTCCGGCAGCAGCCGCAGCCGTTTCGACCACCGCGGTTTCATCGAAGCCGACGAGCACCGCGAAACCGGTCGCCACCACCACGGCCGCTGCTACAAAGGCCGTGACACCCACCGCTGCGCCGACCACCAGCACCAAGGCCGTCGCCACCACCAAGCCGGCGACATACACGGAACGGCCCTCTCACCCTCGCGGTTGCGCGGGCGCCGACCGTCGCCGCGATCCAGCGCGGCATCCACGCGTTCGCGATGACCACCCAGCCGACCGTCGGCGCCACGAATCGAAGAAGCTGGAGCGCTGGTCATGCAATGCCGGTGCCACCGGTCAGCGGGCGTCGGGCGGATGGAAGTCGCGGAACGCGGCTTCCAGGGCGGCGACTGTGCTCTCCGGCAGCGTGTCCGCGGGCAGTGCGCCCACCTGTCGGATCGTGGTACGCAGCTGGTCCAGATACGTCACACAAGGCGGGCATTGAACGAGATGCGATTCGACGCGCTCCGCCGTGTCCGGGTCGAGCGCTCCGTCCAGGTAGTCGGTGAGCAGTTCCACGACCAGGTTGCACGGGATTTGCCCTGACGTCATTCCGTTCACCCCTGTCGTCTTTGGTTGTAGTAATTCTCGAGTTGGTCGCGGAGTTTGCACCGGGCCCGGTGCAAGAGGACCCGCTGGTTGGCCGGGCTCAGATTCAGGATGCGGCAGACCTCATCGGAGGTGAATCCGTCGAGGTCGCGGAGTTCGACGACGACCCGTTGACGGTTCGGCAGCCGCGCCAAAGCGGCGGTGAGCATCGTGCGAGCCTCACGGTCCAGGGCCGCCGCCTCGGGGCCCCACGGCTGTGGTGCAGCCTCGGCGTGCCACCCGCCGGCGAACCGGTCACCTTCCGGCCGGAACTGCCCCGGGCTCACCACCGGGCCGGACTCATCGGCACCGATCATCGGAACGGTCACGACGCGGCGTTCCCGGACACCCTGCCGGCGGGCGATGTTCACCAGGACGTGAAACACCCAGGTACGCAGACTGGATCGGCCCTCAAAACGGTGAATACCCTGGATCACCGCCAACCAGGTCTCCTGCACGGCTTCTTGAGCGGAGGCGTGAGATGCAACAAAAGATCGCGCGATGTGCAGCATGGCCGGCGACCACGCACGCACGATGTCCGCGAACGCCGCGCTGTTGCGATCACGCAACCGGTTGACCAGGTCAGCGTCCGCCGCTTCAGGAGAATTGCACATTGTCACCTCGCGTTGTCCACCGTCATTGTCGACCGCGCCGAATCCGCCCGCAATGCGGCCGTCCAGCATCGAAAGTGGCATCCGCTAGCTCCCTTTTCTTTTCCCACGGCAGACTTTGGCTCCTGCAGCAGTGAGGTGGTCGTTCAGAGCACAGTGCACTTTCGCGGCGCAGCGTTACGCGCAATCCCGGAAACACCGATGTCGATGTCCGGCGTGTAACGGTGGCGAAGATGACGGCACTGTTCCTCGCGACGGCGCTCAATTCGAGCTTCGACACGGGACGTTTTTCGTCACCGCACCTCCGCCACGGCCACAACAGCGGAGTCGAACCCGATTGTCGGTCACCCACCCCCGCCTCACACTCGACCACCCGAAACTTGGAGACGACATGACAACTCGCAGCACCCATCAACCGGTTGGAAACGCCGCATACCTTCTGGACCCGGCCTGGCATGCCGAACGGGACCGGTTGAACAGCCTCACCTGTCTGTACGACGCCACCACCGTTGACCTGATCGACCGTCTCGGACCGGTCACCGGGTGGCGCTGCGCCGAGGTCGGCGCCGGGACCGGCAGCGTCGCCCAGGCGCTTGCCCAGCGGGTCGGGCCGACTGGACAGGTGCTGGCCATCGACACCGACACCCGCTTCTTGGAGCCACTGACCGACGACGTCCTGACCGTGCAACGGCGAGACGTGACCGTTGATCCCCTTCCGGCCGGAGGGTTCGACCTCGTCCACGCCCGGCTGCTGCTGGAGCACCTCCCGGACCGCGACAGCATCCTGACGATGCTGGCGTCCGCGCTCGCCCCTGGCGGCGCGTTGCTGGTGGAGGACCTGGATTGGGTGACGTGCACCGTGACAGACCCGCCGTCACCGGTCCACGACCGGGTAGCGCTGGCCGGCCGAGACTTCCTGCAGCGTAGAGGGTACGACCCCTTCTACGGACGTCGACTGCCGCGAGCATTCACCGACGCCGCACTGGTCGACGTCGGGACTAACGCCGAAGCCGTTCAGGTCCGCTCCGACACCGAGGTCGGGGTGCCGCAGTGGGAGTTGCTCATCGAGCAACTCGCCGACGGGATGCTTGCCGACGGTCTGCTCGACCGGACCGATCTGCATTCGTTCACGGCGCTGTGTCACGACGGAGTCACCGTGTTCTTCGCGCCGTTGATGGTCAGCACCTGGGGGCGCCGACCTGGCGTTGATGAATGGCGATGACCACAACCTCGAGCCACCGGCGGATCAGTCCCTTCCAGCAGGCGATTCAAAGTGTCGCCGCGACCCCCGGACCCGTGTAGATATGTCGGCTCAAAAGTGTGAGGGAATCGGGGTGGTGACTCGGGAAGGACACCCAGCCGGGCTCAAGGGATCATAAGCAAAAGTTATCGGTATCAAGCGATTGTCGGCATACCTCTAATCGGGTACGCGGACCGGATCAAAACCGTTTCCGTCATATGTCTTCCACACCGAAACATCTCACTCATCCCGGGCGGAGCGGATCTCAGAGCCCCGAAATTCCATTCCTCGACAACACCCGCGAAAGGACTTGTCATGTCATCGTTTGCAAACTCACCCCCCAGTGGGCGGCGACGGCTGCTGGCCATCGGTTCAGCCTTGGCATTAGCGTTGGCGGGAGTGTGCGTCACCGGTGCTGCTGCCGCCGATGCCCCTGCCCCGACCTACAGCGGCTGTCTCAGTAAGGCCCTGAAGATCATCTACAACGTCACAGTCGACGGGAACTCGCCCGCGCACTGCGCCGGCACAGACGCGGCGATCAGCTGGAACCAGAGCGGACCCACGGGCTCCCCCGGGGCCACCGGCCCCATCGGACCGGCTGGTCCTGTCGGGCCGACCGGCCCAATCGGAGCGACCGGCCCGGCGGGTCCGGCCGGCGATCCAGGCCCCAAGGGCGATACCGGCGCAACCGGGCCGCAGGGCGAAACCGGACCGGCCGGACCGGGCGCCGCCGCGTTCGGCGTCGGCACTCAGATCGCGGTGGCGGGCACGGGCAGCACCTGCACCTTGGGCGAGGCCATCCTGAGCGCCGGGGCAGTGGCCAACGGCATTCCAGCCAACGGCCAGACCCTGCCTATCAACCAGTTCACCGCGTTGTTCTCACTGCTGGGAACCACGTACGGCGGGAACGGGACCACCACGTTCCAACTCCCCAATCTGGGCAGCGCGGCCCCGAACGGGATGACCTATTCGATCTGCGTCAACGGCGTCTACCCGGCACGCAACTGACCTACAAGCCCCTCCGCAGCAATGTTTCTCGGCCCGATCCGCACGATCGTCGCCGTCCGGCCTGTCAATCTCCCTCCCCAACTCCCCAACGAAGGAAACCAATCGTCATGTCCGGCAGCACTTCTGACCTGTTCGTCAAGACCTATTCCGACCTGAAGTACCGGTTTCCGGTGATGGTTCGGCACAACGGTGTCGTCCTGGCCTTTGCCATGGACGACGCCCGCCGGATCCACTACACAGTGTTGGATTTCGGTCCCGGCGGATCCATGAGCGTGCAGGACGCCGACCACTGGTCGCCGAACCCGCAGCCGCTGATGTTCGCCGGTGAGATCGCCAGCGTGGGCATCGGGGTGGCGGACCAGTACGCGGTGCCCGCCGTCCGCCAGGGCAGCACGACGGCGGTGCCGCCGGGTCAGCAGGTGCGCCCGGACGAGACTGACCCGTTCCTGTCGAGCACCGCCAGGTTCTCGGCGGCGACACCGTTCCAGGTGCTGTCCGACGACCGCTACCTCTACCTGTTCCGGCAGGCGATCACGGATCCGACTGCGGCCGCTTTCAACGCGGCACAGCTCACCCTGCTCGATGCCGCCGCCACTCCGGCTTCGAAAGAGTTGGCCCGGGAGGTCGTCGCCGACCACCTCAACATGGCGTATGTGACCGACAGTGCCGGTCAGCCGGTCCTCGACGCGCACGGTCGCCAGGTGCCGGTCGTGGCCGGAACGTTGCTGGTCGACCGTTTCGTTCTGGTCGGCACGGTGCTGGAGGCCAAACTCGAGGTTCGCTACCAGCGCAGCCGCAGCCGGACCCGGCCGGCCGGCAGCACCGACAGTCTCGGCGCCGCCGACCTGAACAAGGTGCCGTTCGTCGAACCCACCCAGAACCTGCGGTTCGTCCCGTCGATCACCCAGGGCCGGTTCGCAGCCACCCTGGTGCCGACCCAGGTCGCTGACGTCTTCCGCTGGCAGCTGTTCACCCACGACGCCGTCGGCGACCTCATCTGGTCCTACAGCATCGAACGGACCTCGGACGGCTTGTTCGACACCCTGGGCAGCCAAGCGTTGACCTGCACCGATCACCCGGACGTGTACGCCGTCACGGCCGGCACCTGCCCACGACCGTCACTGTCCGATCCGACCACGGCGTGCGGCAAGACACTGGTCGCGAAGATCCCGGACGGAGGCGCCTCGGGAACCGCGTTGTCGTTCCCCACCGACGGCTCCGGCGTCGTGACGGTGAACGGCGGCAACGCCACCGGCAGTGAATTCACCGTCGAGGCCTGGATATCTCCGGACGGCACCGCAACCGGAGAGCGCACTCTGATCGGCCGCTCCGGCGACCCGAAATCGTCCGGGCCATCGATCTGGCTACCCGATCCACACAGTCTGCGGATCGGGTTCGGCGACGGGCAGACGTTCCACGATGTGAGCACACCGCCGCTCCTGACACCGGGGAGCTGGAATCACCTTGCCGTCACCTATTCGGCCGGTCTGCTGCAGGTGTACGTGAACGGCCAATTGAAGTTCGGCTCGACCGCATTCGGAACGGCCGTGCCCAGTCCCACCCCGATCACGGCATTCGGCGCACCGTCCGGTGGCTACGCCGGGCTGCTCGACGATGTCCGGGTCTGGTCGGTAGCGCTGGCCGCCCAGGACATCCAGGCCGGCCGATTCACTACCCTGACCGGCCTGGAGGCCGGCCTGGTCGGGTACTGGAGGTTCGACGAGGGTGTCGGCACGGCCACCTGGGACAGCGCGTCCTACGCCAAGGCGCTGCTCGACAGCCCGTCCTGGGTCACCTCCGACGCACCGATCGCGACCGCGCCCGGCCTGTCCCGCGCTCCGTTACGGATGATCGGCCGATCGGTGACCGGAGGCCTGAGTACGACGATCTACTACCAGCAGGAGAACGCAGTTAGCGGCTATGCCGGTGCACAGCCGTCCCCCCTCAAGCAAGCGGCCCGGTTGATGCTGGCCGCGGTCACCTCGGACAGCGCGAACGACGCCGCCGTCCCGACGGTCGTCACCGTCGATTTCGGTGTCGGAGTCGACGGGACCCTTGCCCAACTGCCCGGTGAGATAGCCCTGGTCGAACTGGAAGTCCCGGGCGCACCCGCCGGCAGCGGCGGCAACGCATTGTCCGCTCTGCTGGCCGCGCAGGCGGACGTCGCATCCCTGACGCTGAGCCTGGGCAGCGACACCACGGCCCTGACCGCGGCACGGTCAGCTTTGACCGCAGTCATCGCCACTCTGGCCGGCTCGCCAACTGCTTCGGTGCCACCCCCGTACCCGGAAATCAGCGCTGCCGTCAACAGCTACCTCGCCTCCACCAGCCGCTTGACCACACTGCAAAGCGACGGTCAATGGTTTGACCAGCCCCTGCTGCCGGCGCTGATCGCCCAGGCCCAGGGCGAAATCCAAGCCGAACGGGCGCAACTGCAGACCATGCAGACAGGCCTGCTGGAACAGATCGGCAACCTGACCTCGACGGTCGCCACCGATCAAGTGCAGCTGGTCGCGGCGCAGGCCACCGTCACCTCACTGGGGCAGCTGCTCAACGGAAACACCGTGCTGGCCATGCCTCTGCTCCACGTGGACGCATCAGGGCTGACCACGTCCGGCGCTGTCCTGGGCTTCGCCCCGGCCGTCGAAACGCCGGTGCTGTTCGACAGCGCCCTGGGCCGGGTCACCCTGTATTTCCGCGACGCCAACGACGAATTCCTCCTCGCCTACTACGACACCTTCACCGGACGCGCCGCGCTGCACCTGCCGGCAGACACCGGTGAAGCCACCTTTGTCGCCAAGTCGGCCGCCGCCGAACTGGACGCTCTCACCGTCGAAGTCAGCGGCGGACCCACGGACGCCACCTGCTCTCTGATCGTCTCTCTACCCGGCGACGTCGGGGTCACCGAAACCTGGAATGCACTGCCCCGCGACGCGGTCACCCTGGCGTCCATCCTCAACGGCACCACCCAACCGGTCTTCCTCGGCACCCTCACCGCAATCTCGGGTGCCGTCGCCACACTGACGTTGACGTCGCCGCTGACCCTGCCCGTGCCGGAGGGTTCGCTGCTGCGGGCCGGCACCCAGCTGCTCACCACCACAGCGCCGGCGCCCCGCGGCGCCACCACGCTCGCGGTCAACGCCGAGGCGATCACCATCACCGATGCCACCCCGGTCTACCGGGTGGCCTACGACTACGCCTCGGCCACCTCCACCAGGGCCGGCGCCGATCTGCGGGGCGGCTCGCTGCTCGTCGGCGTCGATGCCCGCAGCGCCGGCGGAGGGGTACAACTCGGATCCGCACAGCCACTGGGCGCCACCCCATCCTGCCAATGGTTCGCCGCCCCCCCAGGCACCACCGTCGACTTCAACGGCACCACCACCCACGCCGGGGTGCTGGCCAACACCGCGGCCCGCTTCAACGGAACGTCCGGCTTCACCGTCGGCCAGGACGACGATCTGAACGTCACCGGAACGATCACCGTGCAGGCCTGGGTGCGATCCACCGGACCGAGCACCGGATACCACAACATCGTCGCCCACGGCTTCGTACTCGAACCCGCGGGTGAGGTATACCTGCGAATCCTCAACGGCAACTACCAGGTCGGCTCCTGGAACGGCACCGACCACGTCGTCTCCGTCCCGGTTCCGGCCGCCGACAACGGAACGTGGGTCCACCTGACCGGTGTCTACGACGGCACCAGCTGGAATCTGTACCGCAACGGGCTGCTACTCGGCTCGAGCATCGACCCCACCGGCGCCGTCGAGGCGGCGGCCGGCTGGGCCGTCGGCACCACCGCCGACGGCGACGACCGGTTCTTCACCGGCGACATCGACGACATCCGGATCTGGAACCGCCCGCTGGGCCCACAGGAAATCACCGACGGGATGAGCCGACGACTCGCCGGCACCGAGGCCGGGCTCGTCGCCTACCTGTACATGGACAGAGGCTCACTGACCGATCACGACGCCACCCCCGCCGCCACCGGCACGGTGGGGACTCCCACGCAGGTCACCTCACCGCCGCCGCTGGCCCGACTCACCGGGTTCGACGTCACCGGCGACATGTCGATGGAAACCTGGACCAACCCGACGGGTGCCGGCCTCGGCCGCATCCTGGTCCACCAATCCGCCGCCGCCTCCTACGGGCTGGCGCTGCGCCAACGCGGTACCGCCCTGCACTTCGACGGCACCGCGGGGCACCGCGTGACCCTGCCGAACGTGCCGGCGCTGGCGATCAGCGGGCCGATCACCCTGGAGGCCTGGGTACGGCCGGCCGCGACCGATGGCATCCGCGACATCGTGGCCCACGGCTACACCTCCAACCCGCCCGCCGAGGTGTACCTGCGCATCAACAACGGCAGCTACCAGGTCGGCGTCTACACCAACAGCACACCGACCGACCCGGTCGTCGCCTTTCCCGTCCCGGCGGCAGACCTCAACCAGTGGGTGCACCTGGCGGCCGCATTCGACGGCACAGCCTGGCACTTGTACCGCAACGGGACCCAGGTCGGCACCACCACCAACCCGCGCGGCGCCATTCCCGTCGCCGGGAGCTGGACCATCGGTAACTCGCTGCCCGGCGACCGGCCCTTCGCCGGCGACATCGACGAGGTGCGAATCTGGACCATCGGCCGGTCCGCCGCCGACATCGCCGCCGCCATGCACACCCCCCTGCACGGCACCGAACCGTCCCTGGCCGGAGTGTGGCGTTACGACGGTCAGGCGCTGCGCGACGGCACGCCCGGGCGCCATGACGGCGTCGTCACCGGCCTGAGCGTGGCCTACCCCGGCCCCAACCCCGTCTACTCGGTGATCGCCACCGTCGGCAACCAGGGCGCCGAGACCACACAGTGGATACCCGGAAGCACGTGGACCCACATTGCCGCGACGTTCGAACAGTTCTACGGCGTCCAGGTCGCCACCGGCGGCTACCTCGACGCCGGCGACGCCGCCTCCCTGAACCTGGCCGGCGACCTGACCATCGAAGCCGGAATCCGGATCGACGACCTGTCAGCCCCGCACGGGATCATCACCCGCGGCGTGCTGGACGACGGCACCACCGACAACGTCCCCTACAGCCTGTGGGTGGCCGGCGACGGCAGCATCACCCTCGCCTTCGAGGACAAATCCCACGGGATCCACCAGTTCTCCTCAGCGCCGGGGGTCCTCACACCCGGCACGTTCCGGCGCATCGGGGTCACCCGGCGGCACAACGTCCAGGTCGACACCTCCAACGCCGGCGCGAAGGGCGGCACAGCCGTGGTGTCCTCCTGGTACGACATCACCTTCTACGCCGACGGCGCCCAAATCGGCACGGTCCAGCGGTACGACGGACCGGATGTCGGCTCCAGCGAAGGCTCCACCCTGATCGGGCGGGCCTTCGGACCAGGCTCCGCGACGTTGGGCCTACGCGGCGCCCTGTCCGAGGTCCGGCTGTGGAGCGCGGCCCGCGACGCCAACGTCATCGGCGCACCCATCACCGGCAAAGAAGTAGGCCTGGCCTCCTGGTGGCGGATGCAGGACGGCACCGGCAATCTCGCCACCGACAGCAAGGCCGGCCAACACGCCACCCTGCACGGCGCCGTGTCCTGGGTGCACACCCCCGACGGCAGCGGATCGACACTGACCCTCTACCTGAACGGCATTCCGGTTGCCGCAACACCATTGAGCCCCGCGTCGCTGGCCGCCGCCGCCGACCAATTCACCCTGGGCGCCCTGGGCAACGCCGTCCCCGCGGAGCTGTTCAAAGGCCAACTCGAAGAACTCCGAATCTGGCGCACCACCAGGACCGCCCAGCAGGTCCAGGACAACCTGTTCGGCCGGCTCACCGGCGAACTCCCCGACCTGGTCGCCTACTACCCCTTCGCCGCCGGCGCCATGATCGAGGACAACGGGCTCCGCGGCAACGACCTACTCGTCACCAGCGGTGGATGGGTACTGTCCACCGCACCCATCGGCGAAGACACCCCCCAGGCCCGCAACGCAGTGCTATCGCTGCCCAGCGGGTTCAACGGCCTGATCGCCGGCGCTCCCGTCGCCGCCGAATACGCCGCCCTGGAAACAGACGCCACCGGCGCGACCATCGGTATCTTGAAACGGTCATACGCCTCCATCGACACTGCTGGCAGCTGGCACCTGATCAGCGGATTCAAGGTCGGCGACCTGACCACCCAATGGGTCGGCCAAGCCCAATTCGACCCCCAGCTGATCGGATACCTCGAAGGCGCGCCACCGGTACCCAGTGAAAACCTGACCCTCCAGGACAGCTACACCGGCACCAGCTCGGTCACCCTGACCGAGGCCACCACCTCCACCTACACCTACGCCAGCACCAGAGACTCCGGCTTCAACGCCACCTTCGAACTCGGCGTCGGCCAAGGCGCCCAGGAACAATCCTTCGTCGGCCTCCTCGAACTCGAAGCACCACTGGGCATCGGCGTCGGCGAGATCGAACTCACCTCGGCCGTCGACGTCGGAGTCACCGTCGCCGGCAAGGCCAGCTTCGAGACATCGCTGTCCTGGCTCAACGACACCAGCACCGGACAAGGCACCACGGCCACCAAAGTCAGCTCGCTGCAACTGACCGGCAACAAGGAAACCACCCCCGCCCATCCGTCACTCGGGGCCCGTTTCGTACCGAACAACAACGGTTTCGCCCTGGTCCAATCACAGACCGCCGACGTGTACGCGCTGCGGCTGGCGCACACCGGCGTCCTGGTCGCCTACCAGATGAAACCCAACCCCGACATCCCCAAGGACTACAACGTCATCACCTTCCCCATCGACCCGCACTACACCAAACAAGGGGTGCTCGACGGGAAAGTCGGCGGCGACGTCGACATCGACTATCCGAACGCCCTCAACTACAACCCCGACATCAGCTACTACAAACCCATCGAGGCCTACGGACTGAAAACCCAGATACAGCAACAAGAACAACAGCTGGCCACCCTCTACGCACAGCACAACGTCGACCCCAACCAGCTTTCTGGCGGTCAACTGCCCGACATGGCCGCACCACTCAAACTGGACCTCGTCAACAACTACGTGTGGACCGCGGACGGCGGCCAGTTCGCCGAGACCACCTCCACGCTGGACACTTACAGCGAAACCGTCGGCGGCGCCTACCACTTCCAAGGGCTCGCCGGCGGCACCGTCAGCGCCGACGTCTCCATCTTCGGCGTGGCGCTCAACTTCGAACTATCCGCCATGTTCGGCGGCCACCTCGACCTGTCCGTCACCAAGACGATGGACTCGCAGAAATCATTCGAGGTCGACGTCACGGCCGGCGGCGAACAGGACATCACCACGCTCGACGGCCGCGGACAGCACGTCAAAGCCGCAGGCAAGGTCGACGCCTACCGATGGCTGACGTTCTACCTGTCACCCCGCCCGGACAACCACGACGCCTTCTACAACCAGGTAGTGGACCCCATCTGGCTGGCCCAGAGCACCGACCCGGCGGCCGTTGCCCTCCGCCAAGCGCGACAAGACGGCAAACGGCCAGCCGCCTGGCGAGTGCTCCACCGCGTCACCTACGTCAGCCGGGTACTCGCACCAGTCGGAACCACCCAGCCGCCACTGGACCAGGCCTTGGCGGCACTGAACATCGCCAGCAACTACGAACTCATCCGCACCCTGGAACCATTCGTAAGGGGCCGCACCGCCAACTACCCAGACTTCGCCGCGGCCGTCCGCAACGCCGTCACCACCTACCTACCCGACCTGCTCCCCCACATCGACGACATCCTGACGTTCACAGTCCTCTACTACGGAGTCAACGACGCCCCCACGCTCAGCGGCCCCGCCTAACCCGTGCTCATCCGGCGGTCCGACCCTCATCCGGCCGGGCCGCCGGGACTGGCCGGCACGGTGGTTGTGGTCCGAAACGCTGAGCGACGGGTGGCCGGCGTTGAGCGTTCCGCGATGACTACGACACTTGATGTGATGAACGCGAAGACCAGGCCCGACCCCGGTCCGCCTCGTCCGTCCGCCTTTTGATAGTGATGAGCCACTGAACAGGTCTTCGGCCTGTGGACGATTAATTTCTTTCTCATTTATCTGTACGTTTCGGCCATCGACACCTATCGTCACGTTTTCTCCGATCTCGACTGAGTGGATTGGTTTCGGGGTTTGCCGCAACCAACCTGTACGCGGAGGCGACATGGCTGATGGGCGTACATGCCGTCGTCTCGTCAGCTCCGCGGCTGTGCCACCGCCCGGATCGCTTCGCCGCAGCTGACCCGGTGCCCGCCGCCGGGTCGCCAACCGGTCGCGGTTCCCTCCTGGGTGTGTCAGCCCAGCGCGTGAAGGTATCTCCCGGTCATGAACCGTTGAATTCCCGTGGTCAGCGGCCCGCCCAGTGTGGCGAGCCAGCTAGCCGGGCGGGAAAACGCCGAGACCGTAAACGTGATGACACCGCCTCGGCGCGGCGAAGGAGGAACGACTCCTCACCGGATTCGGGATGCCCCGGCAATGAGCCGTAGCTGAAGCCCTGTCTGTCCGGTTCGTCGATGACATCGACGACGCGGCAGGGAATACTCAGCGCCACTGCGCCGACACCGAGCTGCATGATGACCACCGTCCCGAGTTCCGCCTCGAGCGACGAAGCGAGGATTCGTAGGCCCGAAAAGGCCTGCACCTCCCAGGTCATCAGAGCGCGGCCGGCAACGCCGAAATCTGTTGACTCAGCGACTTGGTGGGTGCGGGAGAGGTGGGCGTAGCCGACCGGTGGCACCGCGACGGGACGTCCAACCTCCGCGTAGGTCAGCTTCTGGGCGCGTAGCTTCGTTGCTTTCGATGCCTCCAACAGCTTCACAGCCACCCGACCATCATGGCCCCTGGGTGAAGACAGCAGCTCCTGACCGCGTCGATGTCGCCAAGATTGTCCGCTCAGCGATCTCGACAGCAAGGTCGACATTGACATCGGACTCCGACCCTGAGCCACCCGACGGCACTTCGGTCAGCGTACGAACACGCCCACTGATCGGCGACCGGTCGACGATCCCTGACCGGGGCGGTCGGCAACAGCGGGTCGCCGCACGAGATGGGCGTCCACGAACTGGGTCCGGCTGGGCTGACGGCCGGTCAGTGGCGGGTGGCCGCGCGGTCGCGCGCCTCGCGCAGCAGGTCCTGCAGCCGGGTGGAGGTGTTGACACCGGGTGACACAACGGCCACCCAGCCCTGCTGGCCGTACTGAGGGTGAGGGACGATGACGTCGGCTGTGGCAGGGTCAACATCTGGTGTCCGCTGCTTGTGCTCCGACGGCGAGTACCCGATGAGTTCGGTGAACCGGTCGCGGCCGACGTGGACGTTCACGCGGAAGACCCCATCACGGTTTAGCTGCGAACTCTCATCGAAGCCCGGATAGTCCTTCGTCACGACGGTGGCGAACGGCCAGCGACGATCGGCCGGCAGCGCAGCCGACGCCTCGTCGTACACGAAGGAGTCGCCCCACGCGATCTCCGGGGCCTCGCTGTCGGCGGCGATAGTCTCAACGACCACGCCCGGCAGCGCATGCAACCAGGCCACGATCTCCTCCTCGCTCATTGCACCAACGCTTGCTGGTGGTTGAAAGCAAGTCAAGTCACCCGCCCGCCGCAGACCGTCTCCCAGCCTTGCCCTCGACTGCGGTGGTGGGCTGACAAGCCTGACAGTTGCGTTACCTGCCAGTTGCCGATCCTGACCCGGGATCCCGGCCGATGCTGATCAAGCTCAGTGGGGTGTGGCGGATGACCGATCCGCGATGGCTGCGATCGGACACCCGATGTTTCGTGGTCGCGGCTGCTTCAGTGGCATCCGGTGTACGGGACGTCGCCGAGGTCGGGGAAATCGGCGAGCATCGCAGTACCAGCATGGCCGTTCTGGGTGTAGTCGAGCAGGATCGTCAGGTGCAGCGCTGCGGGGCAACTGGTCAAGACGTCGACGGTGACGGTGAGCCACACCGACGCCCCGACGGGGAGGTGGTACCCGGCGATGCTGTTGTCGGCGCCGGGTAGTTGTCCGCACGGCCCCCGCACGCTGCCGACCGGTCGAAGTTCATCACCGGCCGCGTAGGGCACTCTCACACCGATCAGGGTGACCGGACCATCAAGCCCGTTGCGGACTTCGTCGCCCAGCGCCAGCTGGTGACCTTTCTGCAGTGAGCAGCGGGCACCGGTCCCGATCAGCTGGTTGAACGGCCCAGCGGAGGGTGTCGGCGCGGGGGCGGTGACCTGTCGGACAACGGTCTGGGTCGCGGTGACCGGGACGTCAATGGTCCGGGTCGCGGTGACTTGGCGGACTATCTTCGCCGCGGGTGCGCCCGATCCGGTGGCCTTGCCGGCGAGAAAGCCCAGCACCACCGCCATAGTCACGATCAGCACACCGACCAGGGTGCGGCGATAGCCGATTTGATCAACGACCCGTGTGGGTCGGTGGCCGGCCACGGCCGGGGAGCCGGCCCCGGATCGGCCGTCCCCGATATCCACGACGCGTGGATCGTGCTCGTCCGGCATCGGGCAATTGTGCGCCGCCAGCCGAAAGACCACACCGTCGCCGATCACTGTCAGGGGTGTCATTCTCGCCATTGAACCGACCCGCCGGTCCGGTTCCGAAGTGAACCCGGCGACCTGGTCGGGCAACTGTTGCTCCGGCGTGACCGGCGGCGTGTGGGGTGACACGATGTGGGCTGTGCTCAGTACCGAACTGGCCGTCGGCGAGCCGGCCCGTGCCCGTGCGGGCCGGGCGATCATCGCCGCGCTCGGACTGGCCGCTGTTTTCGCGGTGTTCACGGTGGTGAGTAAGGAAACGCCGGCGCTGGATCTGCGGCAGCCGTGGCAGGACGACCCCTACGACGTGGTGGTGTCCCTGGACTTCGTCGCCCTCCCGCTGCTGGTGACTATCGGGATGCTGCGAGTGCAGTTGTGCCGCCGCTACGAACCGCTGCCGGCCCGCCGGCTGGTGGACCTGTTGCGCGTCGGCGGCGCCGCCGTCGCGGTCAGCCTGGCCACCGAGCTGGCCGAGTGGGTCGCGGTCCTGTTGGGCCGGCACCGCGCAACATGGACCGCGGCAACGACAGCGCAGGTAGCGGCGCTCGCCGTGCTGACCGCAGCCACGATCGGGGCGTGGGTGTTGCTGCGCCGCGCGGCTCGAACGGTGACCCAGGTCGCGACCCCCCAGGCCCAGCCGGACTGGCTCGCCGACGGCGTCACCCTGGGCCTACGCGCGGCCGCAATGCTCGGGACAACACCGAGACTGGGCCCGGGCGATGATCGGCCGGGCCGACGCCCGGGTGATCGCGCGGGTCCGTGCGCACCCTGTCGCCGCCGCGGGGCTGGTTGCTGTCGCGCTCGCGACGCCGTTCGTGGTGGCGAAGATCGTCCTTGAGGGCTATCCAGCACCACTGGTGCTGCTCGTCTTCGCATTCGTCACCGCCAGTCTGTTCGCCTTCCTCGTCATCGTCGGCGGCTACCTGCGCCTTGTCGCCCCCCACACCGCCAGGACACCGGTATGGCTTTCGTCGACAGTCCTCGCGTGTACCGCAGGATGCATCGCTTTCGCCTTCCACGACTCGCTACTCGCCCAACAGAGCGTCCGCGGCCTGAGCACCCTGTTCTTCGGTGCCGCCCTAGCAGCCGGAACGGCGAGCATCGCGGCGCAAACACTCTGGCAGCGCCGCAACAACCGCACGCCCGATTGACGATCCGTGAGCGGGATGGTGGGCGCGGGGTTCGCCCTCTCGTGGGGGCTGTCGTGCTGCAGCGTGAGCGTCGTCGGTCCCGGAGGCTTCGGCGAGGGCAGTGGGGTGAAGGATGGGGCGGGTGACGGAATCGATTGACGTTTCGTGGGATCTGGATGGCATCACCATGGAGGGGACCGCGGTGCGCCCGGACGGGAGCGGCCCCTTTCCGGCCGTTGTGCTCGTCGCAGGGTCTGGTCCGACCGACCGCAATTGGTGCTCGCCGCTCCTTCCCGGTGCGAACGGCAGCGGGAAGCTGCTCGCCGAGGCCTTCGCCCTGGCCGGGATCGCCTGCCTTCGCTATGACAAGCGCGCATCCGGACCGCACCTCAAGGAGAACCTGCCGAGGCTGACCGGCACCATGAGCATGCGCTCGCACCTTGACGAACTGGTTGCGGCGGTGCAGGCGCTGGTCGGACAGGACTTCGTGGATGCGTCTCGGATCGCTGGCCTCGGCAACAGCGAAGGCACGATCCATGTACTGCATTACGTGAACAGCTCCCCCAGCGTTCCGTTCATCGGCATCGTCCTCGCCGCGCCGCCCGGTCGGCCAATGCAGGAGGTGTTGCTCTCCCAGTTGGCACTGCAGGCATCCCACATTCCTGGCGGCGCCGCGCTTCTGCCGAAGGTGGAGGAGGCCGCTGCCCGCTTCAGTGCGGGAGGGACGATGGACCCGGATCCCGCGCTTCCCGACAGCGTGCGGATGGTGCTGGCAAGTTTCGAGACGCCAGCCAACCTGCCTTTCGCTCGGGAGCTGTGGAACGAGTCCGTGGCGGACTCGCTGGCACGTGTTAACGTTCCGGCGCTCGTCCTGATCGGCCGGAGGGACGTGCAAGTGGACGCACACCTCGACGGCGACCCGCTCCGGCAGATTGCGGCGGGAATGAGCAACGTGACGTTCGCGTTTCCACAGCGCGCGAACCACGTGTTCAAGGAGGACAGCCGGTCTCCTGCCGAGGTGGCCGCCTCGCCCGGCAACGGTTACAACGAGCCCGGAACGCACCTGGACCCCGAGAGCCTGAGCACGATCCTCGACTGGCTGCACGACCTTTTCGCCTGACGGCTGTCCGATCCACTCGCGCTGTCGTGGCCTCCGCGGGGGCTGCTGTACTGCAGGAACTGGACTCCCCGATGGCTGCAATCTCGGATGGCTGGTGCTGGCCGACCGCTGGAGGATCCACATCCGAAGCGGCCCGCCCGAGGAAGACCGTCGGAGCAATTGGCTATCCAGCCCCATGCGGCCTGTTCTACCTGATCATGCGGCTCTACCGACCGGAACCGTCGGCGTTGGACGGGACCTGGGCATCACCCACCATCCAACCCCTGACAACGTGCCACCGCTGCGCGCATGCCACTGGGCGATCAGCTGTTGGCGGCGCTTGCCCGCGCGGCGGGACCGAGGCTCTTCCGGATGCGACGTACCGTCGGCAATTTTGGAATGCCACGCACGACACGGGCCGCATCACGTGAAGGGACGTGGCGGTGCGGCATGCTTGCATCGTGGGCCCAGGGCGGCCTATGTCGCACCAGGTGCAACGAAAGGGTTCCGATGTTCAACAACAATGGATCGTTCCTGCTCGGACTGCTCGAATTCTTCTTGTTCTTCGCCTGGTTCATGTGCCTTTTCTGGATCCTCGGCGACATCTTCCGCAGCAGGGACATCGGCGGCGTAGCGAAGACGCTGTGGGTGCTGTTCGTGATCTTCATTCCGTGGTTGGGCATCCTCGTGTACATGATCGCCCGCGGGCATGGCATGCAGGAGCGCCAGATGGAGCAGGCGCTGGCCATACAGAAGGCCCAGAACGAGTACGTCAGGTCCGTCGCTGCTGGCGCCTCGACAAGTGCCGCAGACCAGATCAGCACGGCCAAAGGTCTGCTGGACAGCGATGTGATCACTCAGGCCGAGTTCGACCAACTCAAAGCGAAGGCGCTCGCTGCCTGATCTGCAGCGATCGATGAGGCCTGCGCCGCCCGTGGCCGTTCCTCTCATCGACGGCCGCGGTCCCGGGCACGTAAGGCTGCCTGGGTGCGGTCCGAGACTTGGAGTTTGTCCAGGATACGGCTCACGTAATTCTGCACCGTTTTCAGTGACAGCCCCAGGTTGCGTGCGATCGCGGATTAGTGACGTTCAGTCTGTGGCATCGGCGTGACCATGAAATGGATGGATTTTGTCGCGAATGCGCAGCCAATAGTTCCTTACCGGTAGGCGCCCTCGTTGTTGTCCATGCGCCCGTTCGGGTGATGCGGCGACGGGCACTTCTGTGGCCACGCTGACGCTCCGATCGGGGCGGTCGAGCGTTGATGCGGCAGAGTCGGCTGCTTCTGGAAGGGCCACGCGCACACTTAGACAGTGGCTGCCGAGGTGCGTCTGGCTGAGTTAGTTGCGTCGTTGTCGCTGGCGATCGATCTGGGGTTGGGCCTGCCGCAGGAGCACGTGCTTCGCCAGACGGTGATCGCGGCCCGACTTGCTCGCATCGCCGGGCTGGACGAGGCCGCGCAAGCGGATACGTTCTACGTCTCGCTGTTGGCATGGGTCGGCTGTGTGGCCGATTCCCATGAGCTGGCGTATTGGTTCGGTGACGATCGAAAGATCCGTGCGGACAGCTATCAGGTCGACAAGACCGGCTTGCCGATGATGCGGCTCATGCTCGCTCATATCGGGACGGGCACGCCTCCGCTACGCAGATTGACCACGATCGGGCGGTTCCTCGCCGGTGGGTATCGGGACGCGGTTGAGGGGTTCGTCGCGCATTGCCAAACCACTGGTGACATCGCCGACCGGCTGCGCCTCGGACGTGTCCAAAGTGCCTTGGCCCAAGCTTTTGAGCGCTGGGATGGAAAGGGCGTCCCCGGGGCGGTTCGAGGAGCGCAGATAGAGCCGGTGATGCGTATCGTCCACATCGCTGACGATGCCGAGGTATTTGTCACCAGCTCGGGCGTGGCCGCGGCGCTCGAGATGCTGCGCTCCCGTCGAGGTACCGAATTCGACCCCGACCTGGTCGATGTCTGCATTTCCCAGGCGGAGGCAATCTTCGGCGACTTGGACGCGATCAATGCCTGGGACACAGTGATCGATGCCAGCACCGCCTTGGACCGTCGAATTCCCGAGGATGAGCTCGACGAAGCCCTGGAGATCTTCGCCGACTATGCAGATATCAAATCCACCTGGTACCTCGGGCACTCCAGGGCAGTTGCCGAGCTCGCCGCCTCGGCCGCCAGCTCAGTCGGATTGCCAGCTGACCAGATCGCACTCGTCCGCCGCGCCGGGCTCGTTCATCGCCTCGGGGCGAGCGGCGTCTCGACCGCGATTTGGAACAAGGCCACGCCGCTGAGCGCCGTCGATGAGGAACGCGTGCGGCAAGTTCCCCACTTCACGGAACGAACCCTGTGCCGCCAACCGCGGCTGGCGAGTATCGGGACGATCGCCGGGATGGTGTACGAGCGAATGGATGGATCGGGATACCCCCGCGGGCTCACAGGGGCATCGATCCCGCCCGCTGCGCGCATCCTGGCCGCGGCTGCGGCCTACCAGCAACTGGCCGAGGCGCGGCCCAACCGCCCGGCGGTGGGATCGGACGAGCGTCGCGCCGTCGTCCTTCGCGAGGTGGGCATCGGCAGACTCGACGGCCCGTCCGTGGAAGCTGTCCTTACCGCCGCGGGACATCGGACTCGGCGTCGCCGGCCATCGGTCGCCGGACTGACCGCTCGGGAGATGGAGGTGATGACCCTACTCGTCCGGGGCTTGTCGAACAGGCAGATCGCTGCCTGCCTGACCATCAGCCAGCACACGGTGGCCAGTCACGTCGAGCACATCTTCGGCAAGATCGGCGTCTCGACTCGAGGTGCTGCCGCCATGTACGCGCTCCGCCACGGATTGGCCGATGCCAGTGCCGACCGCGAAACATCAGCAGAACGACCGATGTGAACGCTGCGATCCACACGTAGAACGATCAGCATGAAAACAACAACCTGTTCCGTGACGACTCACCGGCAAACAGCTTGGCCCCTCGTTGGCCTGCTGCTCGATGCACTGACGCAACGCGACTTCGACGAGATGCAACGCCTCCTCGTAGACGATGTCCGATTTCGCGCACTCACCCCATCGGGACCGTTCGAAATTCATCGGGCCGACGAGACAGCTGCCAAGTTCCGAGGCTGGTTCGGTGGCGAGGGCGAGTTCGACATTGTCGACGCATCGCTCGGACAAGTCGGCACCCGGCCCTACGCGCGTTGGCGCGCGAGGATCTCGTCTCCGGGCCACATGGGCCAGTCCTGTATTGCAGAGCAGCATGTGTTCACTACGGGCACCGCACGCATCGAGACGCTAGATCTGCTCTGCTCGGGTTTCCAGGTGGAAATCCGATGACGCCCGGCGCCGCAGTCATCAGCTTGATCACCGGGCTGGAGGACGCGGAGAAGGTCACGGTCGCCATGCTCGTTGCCGTCGGGGCGGCAGAAGCCGGACGTCAGACCCTGATGTTCCTGACCAAGGAAGCCGTCCGGCTGGTGCTGCCCGGGCATGCGGTGGGAGTCGCCTGCGAGGGCTGTCCTGCACTGCCGTCACTGATCGATCGGTTTGCGACGGCCGGTGGACGATTCCTCGTCTGTCCCATCTGCTTCAACTCACGGGAACTCGACCTCGGCATGGTCGCAGCCAATGCGGCACTCGGCGGAACCGTTCAACTCTGGGAATGGATCGGCGACCGCACCGTCACGACGTTCAGCTACTGACTCACTATGCGGCCTGAGCGAGCTGTTCTTCGGTGCAGCCATGGCCGCGGGGACGCGAGCATCACGGCGCAGACACTCGGGCGGCGCGGCAGCAACCGGACGCCCGATCACCGATCGCTGAGCGGTCAGCGTTCGTTGCGGTTGGCGAGCTCTATGCCTGCGGCTGGCTGGGTCTCGACTGGAGGGCGCACCAGTCAAAACCTGAACCGTCGGCTCGCACACTGCGGTGTGCGTTGCCCAGCGGTTCGCCGATGTTGTAGGCGACGACTTCCTGGCCGACCTCGACGGGGTTGCGCCGGTATTTGGCTGGCATGGTTGGCCCTGGGCGTTCGTTGGCCGGCTGGCGGAAACACCGAGGGCACCGTTTGCGCGCGGTGCGGCGTTGCCTGGTCAGCGGCCGGTGGTGGTCAGGTTGTCGGCGTCGAGTTCAGCGCCGCCCTGCACCTGGATGGGCTGGTTGTTGACGGTCGCGTTGGCGTGCCGGCGGCGTGGCAGGCCGAACCAGGCGAGGACAGCAGCGGCCACCATGACGTAGGACATGGTCATCAGCACGGTGCTTGTCGCGTGCGCGAAGTCGATCCGCACGAAGGTGGGAATCGAGGACGCTGTGCCCGGGCCGCCGTCGAGCTGAGCGATGTTCGCCGCGTCGTTCTGGGCTCGTGACACGGATAGGCCTTGTTCGACAAGTGAATCCGTCAGCCGCGACCGAAGTTGGCCGACCATGATGCGGGACGAATTCGCCGACGACCGTCAATTCCGTTGTGCCATCTGACCGCTCAAGGGTGCTCCACCTGCTGCGCGCCGTTGCGAAAGGACCAGCCCCGCAGCTCGTTGCACTCGTCCGTGCCGGAGCGATGTTCCATCACGGCAAACTTGTCGAACGACCCGCCGACCACACCGAAACGCAGGTCGCCTAAAGGATCTTCATCGACAAGTCTTGACTATTGCTCGTAAAAAAACGGCTTCGCGCTCACCGGGTCCACCTGACGGTCGCTGGTCGCCACGGTAAATCCGGCATCAATCGTTCGAGTGCCCGGCCCCAACGGCTCGTGCCGCAGCCGAGTGGGAGCCGGCGCACACTGCACACACCCATCGATCGTCGATTCTGCTCGCTCGGTGCGCCGCAGTGCGGCGGCGGCGGTTGCTCGCTGCAGATATAGCTGGGCGGTCGGCGTTTACTCGGACCGGTTTCCTCCGGCCGACGACCGCGCCCGTAACTCAGCGAGCGTGCGGCCGAGCCGGATGGCTGAACAGAACGGCACCGCATTGATCCGGATGAGCCTGAACGAGCCGGAGGATGTGCGCACGTTCGAGGCCGGCAGCGGCCAACTCGATCTGGTCAACCTCGACGCAGGACCGGTTGGCCGGGCCACCTTCCAGCCCGTCTGGCGATGGTCGGACCACGTCAAGCCGATCGCCGGCACAGATTCCTGCCAGGCCGCCCACGCCTGCTACTTCCTCACCGGTCGGATGAAGGTCGTCAGCGATGACGGCCAACAGGTCGAGTACCGGCCGGGCGACGTCGCGATCATGTCCCCCGGCCACGACGCCTGGACCGTGGGTGACCAGCCGTGCGTCGTCATCGACTGGCAGGGCTTCGCCGACTACGCCAAACCGCACCGCTGAAATCCCCGCCCCGCGGCACAGCGGGAGACCATCGCGTCGGCGCCCGGCTCGCATCCAGGCGGACGGGCCGGCCGCCCGAAACCGCAAAAGCACCGGCTGCTCTGGTTGAGAACATCCTGCGGCCAGTCGGGACGGCCCCGCACGACCTCGCCGAGCGTTAGCTCAGCTTCCACGCCATGGACATGGCTGGGTTGTAGCTGCAGGTAGTTCCCATCCGGACGGATGCTCGTAGATGAGCTGCGAGCAACGGGTGCACCCGGTCGATCTTCGTCAGGCTATCGCGGAGCCGGGCCCCAACGGTCTTGCGCGCCCGTTCAATCTCGTCGCCGAGCCTTCGGTCCCGTCCGCCGAATCCGCTGGCGGCGGCCAGTTCTCGGATCAGCGCGTCGCGCTCGTCGGCGAGCCGTCCGGCACGAGCGGTGTGCCCTAGCTCCCCTGCCTCCCCGATCTGTCCGGCCAGGGTCGCCAGCCGGGCGCGGTATTCGGCCTTGGCCCGTTCGTCCAGCACAGGGTCGGCGCCCGTGCCCGCGATGGCCGGTGCTGCTTGCGGGCCGAGAAGGTCCCGAACATGGACGTCGGCGCCCTTGGCCGCCAGTACCGCCGCCAGGTCGTGTAGGCCCTTGGCATCCGGCAACATCGCGGTGCGGCCTGCGTAACCCAGTATCCAGCGACCGTCGACGAGCCGGAACTCGTTGTCGGATAACACTTCTGGCTCGGGCAGACGGTCGAGTGCACGTTGCGTGACCCGCACCCAACCGGCAGCGCCGAGCCGACGCTGCATCGCGATGGCGTTCCGCAAATGGTCCTCCGCGGCCGCCCGGTCACCCAACGCTGCCGCCAGCGTCCCGAGGTGGTGTTCCACAGTTGCGTGATATGAGGCGCAACCGCCGACGACTACATGCTGGTCCGCGAAGGGCAGCAGATGCTCGTATGCCCATCGGCGTTGCTCCTCGGACCCGACGGCGGCGAAGACCACGGCTGCGGCGGCCAAAGACTCCAACCCGGTCCACATTGTGACGTCGAGCACGCTGAAGTCCCCGAGCAGGTCACGGGCCCTTTCCAGGTCACCGCGCGCTGCATGCGGCCAGGCGGTGAGGACGGGGAACATCGGCCAGAGTGGGTCGGCAGCGTCCATCATGAGCGTCGACTCATCAACGCCGAGCGCGACCAACGACCAACGCAGGGTGCAGAAGCAGCCGAGCGCGTCGGGCTCTCCGATCGCCGTCCCCAGTTCCAGCGCCTCCTGAGCGAACTCCGCCGCCTCGACGGCTCGTCCGGCTATCGCGGCATAGGTCGCCCGCCTGGTCAACGCCCCCCATCGGCCGCGGGCATTCCCCAGCTGCTCGGCAAGGGTGATGTAGGTCAAGAGTTCGTCACGTCCGGCCGGATCGCCGAGTTCAAGGAGCGCGGCTGCCCGCAACTGATGCGCGAGCGCCACCAGCTCCGCGTCACCGGCCCGGAGCGCGGCCGCCAGCATCTCTCCGGCGATGGGTAGCCGCGTCGCCGCCGACCCCGGGACCCACTCGGCGTCGTGCAACGCGAGTTTGGCGCCAGCCAGAGCCGTGGCGTCGCCCGACAGCGCGGCCAGCTCCACCGCCCGGTTTGCGGTCGCAATTAGTTGCGGACCGGAGCCGGTATCGGATCCGTGCCGCAGGACTCTGGTGATCGCCGCGAGCACTCGGGAGTGCTGCGCACGCCGACCACCGGCGGCGCCGTCGGCCGGATCCTCGGCCGGGAGGCTGGCCAGCAGAACGTCGGCCTCCCCGAGCAGATCCAGAACTTCGGCACTGTGCGCCCCGGACCGGGCTCCCAGGGCCTGCATCCCCAATGCCGCCCGGGCCAATGTCACGGCGTCGCCGGCCTTGCGGGCCGCATCGGCGGCATCGCGATAGCGCGCCCGGGCCCCGTCCGCCGATCCGTTCCGGTCCTGCGCGGCCGCCAACTCCAGCAAAACGCCGACGCGCCCAGGGTCGTCGCCATCCAGCAGAGTGAGCGCGCGTTGGTAATGGGAGCAGGCGTCGTCGTGACCCAAACGTGCGGTGGCCTGCCTTGCGGCCCTGATGCTGTAGACCGCAGCGTCACGACGGGCTACAGGACCGGCCGACAACAGATGGGCGGCGATCCGAGCCGCATTTCCCGGCTCCGACCGCGACCGCAGCGCCTGCCCGATCGCCAGGTTGATGGCCGCACCGGCATTCCCGCCCTGGCCCTCGAGGATCGCGTCGCGAAACAGGTCGTGAGTGAACCTGGGCGGGTCGTCGGGACTGACGATCCCAGCCCGCCGGGCGCGCGAGAGCAAATCAATGGCGCTCCCTTCGTCCGCCGCCGCCCCACTTTCCACCAGCAGCGGGATATCGATGTCCCGGCCCGCGACCGCAGCCCATTCCAGCAGGTGAGCACATTCGGACGGCAACCTTGCGAGCCGACGACGAACAGTCTCGATGACCCCGGTGGGCAGGTGTCCGGGGAGCTGCGCCCCGCCCTGTGCCTGGATCAGACGGGTCAGTTCCCGCAGAAAGAACGGATTGCCACCGCTGCGCCGCCAAACGTCGGCGGTCAGCTCCGGCGGCGGCGGCGTTCCGGGCAGGGCCGCCACCATGGCCTGTGCCTGAGCCAGGCTGAGCCCGGTCAATGGAAGGTGATGCGACTGGGTGGTCAGGGCGAGGAGCGCCGACGGCGCTTCGTTGTCCCGGTATGCGCCAACCATCAGCACCCCGTCGCCCGCCATCGCCTTCGCCAGGAACGCCAGCGCGGCCAGCGACTGCTCGTCGGCCCAGTGCAAATCGTCGAGCACCACAACGACAGGGCCGTCGGCAGCGAGCGCGGTGAGGACGCGGCCGATCGCGTCGTGCAGCCGGAACCGGGCATCCGCGGCAGCCAGGACGCCGCCCGGTTCCGTTGTCCCATCCGACGTTTCCAGGAGCCGGTCGGCCTCCCCAAGATCGTCGGCAGGCAGCCCGGACGCGCGCATCACCTGGATCCACGGCCAGTACGGCGGCACCCCGGATCCGGCCACGCAGAATCCCCGCAACACACGACCTTCGGTTTGGGCCGCGTCGGCGACAAAGGACAGTACGGCGGACTTCCCGATGCCCGCCTCACCGCTGATCAACAGCAGTTGACCGGCCCCGGCCCGCGCGTCGTCCAGTGCAGCGATGAACGCCGCCATGACATCTTCCCGCCCGACGAGGCGCTCGCCGCGACCCATAGCGTCCATGATGTCCGGTCTGCGCATCTGCCGCCACGCAAGGCGACCCGTGAGCCGAGGCTCGCGGGTCGTCGCAGTGCCCCGGCGCGCGCCGCCCTCAGGGCCGCAGTTCGAGGACGAGGTTGAACGGGAGTGGAACGTCAAGCCTCCGAACACTGGAGAATCCGGCCTCCGCCGCGAGGGCCCGCAGTGCCGGCTCACCCGCCTGGGCGCCAAGCGGTTCCGAGGATGTCGCCGTCCGCTGCGAAACAGCGTTGGGCGTGCAGATCAGCGTCGAGATGCTGTAGACCATCCGACCCGCCGGGTTGAGGTTGTCCGCAACGGTGTCGCCGCTGACCGGTTCGAACAGCAGCACCGCGCCGGAGGGCGCGACCGCCTGCCGGGCCCGAACCAGCGCGCCCCGCGGATCCCCGAGATCATGCAGCGAGTCGAAGTAGGTGATCAGGTCATACCCACCGCGCGGGCCGTCGGGCAGGTCGAGGGCGGCAGCCACCTCGAACCGCACGTTAGCCACGCCTGCCTGCGCTGCCGTCTGCCGGGCGTGCATGACGGATGCGTCGTGATAGTCGACCCCCTGCACCCGCGCCGCGGGATACAGCCGCGCAAGCGCGATCGTCGGCGCGCCATAGCCGCTGCCGACGTCCGCTGCGGAACCGCCGGCGTCCAGTGCGGCGGCCACATCCGGCAGCGCTGTGACCGCCGCACCGATGAGTTCATCCGGAACAGTCAATCGGGTGAACGCGTCCTGACCATGCCAGTGCTGACCGGTCCGTTGATGCCAGCCGAACCCCTGGCCGGAACCGAACGCCGCATCGAAGTCGTCGAAGCTCCCCGTCATCGCGGTCAACATCGCCAGGCAAGCCTCCACCATCGGAGATCCAGGGCCGTCCGGGATTGCCGCTGCCACCGCCGGAGAGAGCTCGAAGGATTCCGCGGCCGCGTCGTAGTCCAAATAGCCGGCCGCGGCCTGCGCCCGCAGCCACTCCCGGACCAACGCCCTGTCCACCGTGACCCGGGCCGCCACCTGCTCCACGGTCAACGGGCCGGCACCGACCAACGCCCGCCACATGCCATTGCGGGTCCCCAGAGAGGTCAGAAGCAAGCCGAGCGCACCACCGAGATCGGCTGTCAGCCGCCCCAGACACGCCTCGACAGCCTCGGGATCAACCGGCTCGCCGCTGGTCGCCGTGGCCACCGGTTGACTGTCAGCCAGCCGGACCGGTGCATCGATCGTTGTCATGTTGTCGTCCTCCTCCTGTTGCACGGCGAAGGGCTGAAAACCCCTCGTCCCGATTGAGCCACCGGGAGCCCGGCGGCCTCGCCCATCCGGCGCGAGATCAGACCTAGCGGATCCGCCAGACCGGATCTCGCACCATCCATACCCGGTGCCAAAAGCGCGCCTTGAAATGACAAGGCTCCGATGTACCCATCCCTATATTTCTTCGACAAATCTGTATTTCTTCCAGGGCGATATGCCCAGAACCAGACCAGTCAAGGACAGCTGCTCGCCGTGAAAGCAGGAGTCGAGTAGACGCTCGACCTGAGCGACGACGAACGCGACGCACTCGAAGGCGACCAGGCGGCCCTGTCCGCGCTTGTAGCCAGGCTCGCCGACGTGCCCACGCCAGCTGGACCAACTCAACGCGAACTCGGATCCGCAAGCGCGTTCATTCCACTGAGCGCACTTTCAGCAACGCTTCGGTCATCCGCCCCGGTCGCTGGGAGTACAGCGACTTAGCGAAGAGCGGATCCGCCGCAGTCAGGGTCAGCGAGCAGGCGGATCCGCGGTCGGGATCCCCGTCACATGCCAAACCTCGTGCGGTGTACCGCTTCGACGGCGGCGGTAGGTCCGCTTACCTCAACGTGTGCCGCCCGCTGGCGGCCGAAGAGATAGAGCAGAAGCTCGCCTGGAGCTCCGGTGATACGCGCAGTGGATTCTCCTCGTCGCGCTTGCACGGTCTGAGCGGTTTGCGCCCTCTGGAGCTCAAGTCCTGCCCCCCGCAGCCGCCGCGCCAGGAACCAGGTAGAGCGACAAACGTTGTCCCAGAGTGCTTCGTCCATCACGTGATCGTTGGTTCGAGGTCCACGACCATTCGCTCTGCGGGCGTCCTCGTGGTGGACGAAGAGTTCGTTCAGACTCGGAAACCGGCGCACCCACCCGATGCTGAAGAAGCCCTTAGGTTCCGATCGGATCGATGTGACCAGCCACGAAAAGTCCCGGAGCGCGAGAGCCGCCTGTCGGCGTTCGGCGAAGCGGCGCCAAGGACCGGGTAGGACGAGCCCTGGCCCAGCGAGAAAGTCATGTTCTCGGAGGGCAAGATGCGCGGCAAGGTCACGAGTCGTCCACGGCTCCAGCAGAGTTGGTGCGTCCGGTCCGAGTTCGTTCAACGTGTCGCAGAGCTGCGCCCGCTCGACGGTGTCGACCAGCGCTTCTGCCATATCGCCAGAGTGTAGCTACTGCGGCCTGAAGATCACGGGTTGCTCGGCTGAGGACTCGGTGGCTGGTCGGATGGTCCGACCGTCTGTCTGTTGATCTTGCTCTGATCTCGCTCACGACGGTGGGGAGGCAATCTTGACCAGATTGTGAGTGAAGCTCCTCTATCCGGTCCAGGTCATTGGATATGGCCGTGGCATTCCGTGCGCAGCGGCCTCCCAAAGTCGTCTTTCACGCTGACCGCGGCACGTCCAACGAAATGGCAGAGTATGCGGCTGCCCACGGGCTGGCATGTTCGGTCGGACGGACCGGGGTTTGCTGGGACAATGCCCAGCAGGAATCATGAACTGCCCGAGGTTTCGTTCCGCTCCTATGCGGGTTGCGGCTCTCGGGTGAGAGCAGCGTAGTAGTTCTGTTCGTGCTCGGCGGGTGGGATCATGCCGATGCTGGAGTGCACGCGGCGGTTGTTGTACCAATCGACCCACCCGGCGGTGGCGTACTCGACATCGCCGATCGTTCGGTATGGGCCCTGATGGAATACTTGGGTACGGATGCACTCGGTCTTGTTGAATCGTCCTGGGTTTGCTGGAGGCTGCTGGGTTACGCAGCTTCCCCGGTCGGGGTGCTGGTGTGACGGTAGCGCTGTTCGTAGGTGATCGGTGGTTGGTAGTTGCTCGGCCAACGGCGCCGCGGACACCGGTTCGCGGCGGTGGGCGTCGTAGCTTTTCGGGGCGATCGGCATGTGGTGCTCGGTGAGCACCACGCAGATCGGCTCGACCCCGAAACGATCCCGGTACGCGTCGATAGGCGCAGATCACTTGAGTCGGCGGTCGAGCTCCGCCGCTGCGAAAAACGCTGACGCTGTCTTCAGAATCTCGTTGGCACGCTTGAGCTCTGACACCTCACGGCGTAACCGGATCAGCTCCGCCTGATCATCAGAGGTCGTCCCTGGTCTGGTTCCGGCGTCCACCTGGACCTGCTCGACCCAGCCGCGCAACGTCTCAGACTTCACAGCGATCAGGGCGCCGACCTGACGGCGCGACTCGATCGCTGATTCCTCCGGATGCTCCCGGCGACGCTCCTGAAGCATCCGAACAGCCCGGTCACGGGTCTCCTGGTCATACTTCCTCGGTGCTGGCATAGCTCATTCTCCTTGCGGGATCAGAGCCTCCATCAAACCCAGGACGTTTTAGATCGGTCACGTCCTGGATATCGCGGCCGACATCGACCCCGAGGTTGCTGAACTGACCCGCCAGATCGAACGACAACGACTCGAAGGTGCCCGGGCGTTCATCGACCATGTCGCCGACGTCGGCGGGTTGCGCAAAGGCATCAGCCGCGTTGCGGCTGCCGATTGGTGCTGGGCCCACATGCCGCCGAGCTTCTATCGAATGCTGGTGATCCACCATGGCTGGTCCCGCGCGGAATTCGAGCAGTGGCTGACCCGCTCGCTGGCAACGGCCCTGCTGCCGCCGATGGCACAGGGTTACTCTGAGCCCACTTCCTCCGTCAGCTGACCGTGCCGGTGATGTCGAGGATGACGTGGGTGGTTGCGCTGGCGAAGATCTTTACCTGCCGACCGTTGGAGACGCCGACCACGACGGCGTTCGCGATCGCAGTACCGGTGACGAAGTTGATCGCTGATGCGGCAGGAACAGCCCCGCTCGCCGGATACACCTTCAGATATCCGGGGCTAGCGGCGTTCGTCGCGGTGACATTGACGAGCACCCCGGTGACCCCCGGAGCGACAACGCTCGAAGGCAGGGTGATGGTTCTCGTGGTGCCGGCAATGAGTCGGCCGCCCGAGGTGCGGGAGTCATAGGCGCGCAACGGGGTACTCAGCAGGCCGACGTCCCCCGCACCGTTGCTGAAGCCGACGCGAACACCGTTGATCTGGACCGTGCCGTTGGAGGGCAGACCTATACTGGCCAGCAGGGCGCTGCCAACCGGATAGGGGCCGTAGCTCGTTGGTGGGACGACTACCCGGTTCGCGGTAATGCCGGGGCCCGAAGGAATGGACACGCCCGCACTGATGGACGAGATGGTCCCGGAACCCGGTACGTACAAGTATGCGTCTGCCTGCTGGTTGCTCCCCGAGGCGTTGTACACGTAATACTCGATCTCCCGGACAAGGGTGCCAGCCGGAATCTCGAATTCCGCGCGCAAAGCGGTCGACGCAACTGCCGGATACACACCAGACCCACCCCAGGTGGGCTGGGCAGCGGGATCGAAGGGTTTGAACGCGTACATCGACACGGTCCGGTATGTCCAGCCGCTGACCGGGGGTGACGCGATGGTCGTGGTGATCGGGGATCCGCTTGCCGCCACCGCCGGGTGGGCGGCATGATCGGTCCCATCGCCCCCTGGCGGCTTCGGAATAGCCGCCCCAGCGGCCGGCACTCCCACGACACCGGTGGCAATCACTGCGGCTCCCGCCCCTGCCCCGGCAATGAGTCGGCGTCGCGAGACGCCGGTGAGAGATCGGTTCGGATCCTGCGTTGAATGACGGTCCATGCTCGCTCCCGCGTATCTCAGAGGTGGTCAGCGCAATTGCCGCGACTTCTCGACGGCAGAGCGTCGCAATGTCAGTTCTGATACATACCCGTCACGGATAAATCAAGAAATGCTCTCGATGCAACAAACATGCCGGGCGCCAGCGCTCCCTCGACACTAAAGTCTTGCCCGTTTTGTGAAACCGGCAGCCTTGAGACTCGGCGTCACCCAGCGGGAGAGGATCTTGCGCAACGGCATCGCGTCGCCGATCAAAATCAAAACACGACCGCGCAGGTCGGGCAGGACCGCGGGCGGTTGAGGTGAGCTTCCCGAGCCACCACAGCAACCCGCCGCCGCCCGCGGGGCCGCCGACGACGGGCAGCGGGTTGAGTGAGGACGGACTGTCCGGCATTGGTACCGGCGTCGCATTCGGAACGGGCACAGGGACCGGCACCCGCACCGGACCCTTCGGCGGCCCGCCGATTTGCGTGGCATCTTTTGCTCGAGCTATCTGGCACTGTTTTCGGACACGTGTACGCACTCAGAACAACCTCCAGCAGCATCTGCGCAGGTCACGGGCTGAACCACCCCGGCTCGGCGCTGGACAGTGCCAAATGGCGTGAGGAAACGGTGCAAGTCAGCGGGAGGACCGACAAGGTTGGGTGGGGTTCAGTTGCCGGTGGTCATGGCCTGGGTGACGGCGGCGGACAGGATGGGGTACTCGACCGCCGCGATGGCCTTTTGCCCGTAGGTGTTGGGGTGCCAGGTGCCGACGAAGTCCTGCTGTCCGAGTTTCGAGTCGGTCATCGAGTTGACCCACCGGCCGGCGGCCGAGGTGTCCGCGTTGCAGACCCCATGGCCTTGGAATGCGGCGCGGTTGCCGCTGAGGTAATGCCAGCCGTTCGCGGCCGCGGCCGCCTGGACGTCGCTCTGCATGGGGTTTTGGACCCAGCTGATCCCCATCGTGCGCAGTGAGTAGCTGGCCATCAGCTCGCCGGGGCATACCAGGGTGGGTGCAGAGTAGGAGTCCTCGGGATCGAAGTAGTCGGTCAGGTAGACCCGGTTAGCCGGGACTACAGCTGACAGCGCAGTCGCGAGCAGCCCGAAGTGGGCGGGCAGGCTGGCCATCGACGCCGCGATCTGGGGCTGGAGCGAGAACAGGCACGCAGACTGGGCTGCCTCCGCTTCCGGGGACGGAACGACCGCGGCGATGGCGCCGGCGATCAGGCAGTCCTGGGCTACGAGCGCCCACCCGGTGTCGTTGGCTCCGACCGTCATGAGCAGCGTGGCGATGGGCAGGCCCGATTCGGTCTTGAGCTGCTTGAGGCGATCTACTTGCGGGGTGAGGGGTGCTGTCTCGTTGGGGTTCTTCGCCCCTGCGTAGGGGGTGAGCATGCCGCCCCAGTCGGCGGGATGTGTTCCAGCACCGGGCACTCCGGCCCAGGTCGAGCTGTCCGCGGAGGTGATTCTGGCGCCCGAGCAGGCCAGGAACCAGAAGTGCACGCTGACGTTGGCGCCCAATGCCTGCTGCATCCGCAGCGCGTCCTGGGCGCTCCCAGCTAGTCCCGACCGGTAGCACTGCGGGCTGATGTTGTAGTGCAGGGTGCCCTGACCGGACGCGGCCGAATCGCCGACCGAGGCAATGACGACATCGCGGTAGGTGACCGGTTTGGCCAGCGAGAACGGCGCCCCCACCCTGGGAATTACGGTCAACTTGACCGAGGTGGATGAGGCGGTCGCGGCGACGGGTCGTTGCCAGGTCCACGTGCAGGTCGACGTGTACACCGGTGCGGCGGACCCGACGGCCCACTCGTAGCTGCTGATGCCGGGAAACGCGGAACCGGTGGCCCGGGAGCCGCACCCGTTAAGGACGACGGGACTGACGCTGGACTCGTCGGTGGTGTCCATATTCGGCGCCGCAACCGCCCCCGAAGAGTCCGTGGCCAATTGCGCGAGCTGATAGGTGAAGCTGATCGAGTTCTGCGTCGCGGGAGGTTGAACCGGCGGCTTGACGATCGGGGTGCAGTCCAAGTTGGTGACCGCACAAGACGCAGACGCCGGGGTCGCGGCGACCACAGTGCCGGTGACCACACCCGCGGCGACCACGCCGGCTGCCACGGCGCGAAACCAGCGCCGCGGGGATCGGCTGAACGGACCGGAGTCGGATCGCCGGGATGGTGCAGGAACGGCAGACATTGATGGACCTCCGTGATCGGATGAGACGGGTCGGTGTCATCAATGAGCCACCGCCCCGCCCCGTGAGACCCGCCGTGACGCGGATCACGCACCCGATGCCAGACTCGAGTTGCTCATTATCGGGTTCTGGCCAAGGTTTCGTGACGCTGGTCGGCCGTCATCGTGTGGTTTTGGAGCCCACCGTCTGCGGGACCGGCTGGGGCCTAAAGGGTGTCGGCTATTGGCGGTCGGGTGGTGTCGGATCTGTGCGGGCTCTTCAGGCTAAGTGCCGCACCGTTTGTCGGCGTAGCCGGAGTACCCACTGAAGCAGGTAGTTGATGGCCGCGATGTCACGGCGCAGCCCCCCGCCAAATAATGCGACAAGTTACGCAGTAACAGTCATGGACAGCGGGCACGCGGACGCCGGCGGGCCCGCTGTCGTGTCAGGGCCCGGCGTTGTCGGCCAGCGCCCCTTGATGATCTCGCCCGGGTGTCCTCCACCACCCGGGCCACCGTCGACGAGGTGCTGCGCGACGCAGAGAAGGACGGTGCGGTACGCATCGGCGGCCGGCGAATCGAGATGATCGACCATCGCTGGCTTGCCCGCCGGGCCCGCTGCTGGTCGCGCAACGCCTGATGCAGGCCTACGCCAACCCCGACCGCACCGCCGGTCGCGCCGCCGCCGAGCAGGTCATCAGCATGGCCCGCACCTGCCCGGTGCCCGAGATCGCCCGGCTGGGACGAACTCTGACCGTGTGGCGGACCGAGTTCCTCGCCCGGTTCGACCACCCCGAGGTGTCCAACGGGCCCACCGAAAACCTGAACCTGAAGATCAAGAACACCAAACGCGTCGCCCGCGGCTACAGATCATTCGACAATTACCGTCTGCGACTACTTCTCAACCACGGAACCATCCGCGAAGATCAACACACGACACGGATCAGAACCCGCCGACCCAGCTTCGCTGCGTAGAGCCAGGCTAGCTTCGCGCCCAATCTGGGAACCGACGGCAGTTCCCCGCACAGGCCCGCCGCGGGGACACAACTCCGTCGTTGACCGCGGTACATAGGTGTGTTATACCTCACAAATTCATGCAGCCGGGCGGTTTCGCCGCTTCTGCCAAAAGGAGAGTGGGTACGCGATGACCACCAACAAACAAATCGTCGTAGACGCCTATGCGAGCTTCGCGGCTGGGGACGTTCCCGCCGCGCTGGCCGCCATGGACGAGGACATCCAGTGGACCGAGAGCGAAGGATTTGTCCTGGCCGGCACCTACGTTGGTCCTCAGGCCGTGCTCGAAGGGGTGTTTATGCGACTTGGCGAAATCGGTGATGACTTCGCCGTCATGCCCGAGCAGTTCGTCGCCGACGGTGACACCGTCGTTGCGCTCGGGCGCTACGTCTGGAAGCACAATCCTCCCGGTGACCCTGCCGCAGTGAAGATGGCCCACGTGTGGACGATGGCCGGTGGCAAGGCTGTTGCTTTTCAGCAGTATGTCGACACTGTCAGGGTTCGCGAACTCGAGCTGACTCACCGCGCGATGCACGCGACCCGGAGGAGCCGTCACTTCTTCTGGCCGGCAAGGCTGCAGCAAACCCTCGCAGAAGGTCGCGGCGAGTTCTCCGGAAAACCAGGAACAGCGGCATCCGCGTGCGCATGATCGGAGAACCGACTCCGATAGTCCGGCGGACGGATCGAATCCACCATCTGTCGTAGAAGCGTAAGCTACCGAACGTTATGTCAGTTGCGCGGTGAGACCACCTGTGCACACGACGATTCCGTTTGTCCTAATAATCTTGACCCGATAATTCTGTCTCAGTGGCCTCCGATCATGTCGGAGGCTTACTCGTTCGCCCTTTCGGTGGTCACTGGCCAAGGGACACGTGGTCTGAACGACCCACGACGCCGGCTGCGCGGGCGCGGTCGTAGCCGAGCATCGCGTCCAGTGCGATGCCGGGCAAGCGTGTGCCACCTTGTCGTCGGCGCGGGCGCCCGACGGGTGACGTCGGGTCGGCCGGCGGGGACGCCCCACGCGCCGCCCAGATCGCTGACCGAGGCGGCCCGGTGCCACCTGGAGGCGACTCCGCAATGGTCGACTGGCACACCAGCGTTCCCGTAGGAGAGGGGTTTGGCGCCGGTCGAAAGCACAGGACAAATCGTCCTGCGGTGAGGCGTGTCGCCTGTCGGCTCGAGCGATTTCGGGTCCCGTCAACGGCCCGCGCCGACGGGCCGTCGCGTGTGCCGCCGAACGGTGAAACCATGGGTGTCCACTATGACAACCGGGCAGGGAGCATGCTTGTCGCAGCTGCGGATAATCTGCCCGAAGACCACATCTTTCAGGCCGGTATGTCCGTGGAAGCCCAGGACCAACATCGCGGCACCCTCAGCCACGCTGACCAGCGCCGTAGCCGGGCGTCCGTGGAGGCTCAGCGATTGAACCTCCGGTTTGACGTCCATTTCGGTAAATGCCGCGCCGATCTCGTTGTCCAGCATGCACACCGAGGCCCGGGCGAAGGTGTTGGCGACGAGTGCGAGATCGGTCAGGGTTTCCAGTTGCCCAACAGTGCACGATGTGCACGGGTCTGTCGCACTGGACCCCTTGGTGTAACGCCCAGCGCAGGGCGGCCAGGCTCTGCATGGACCCGTCGATACCCACCACGATCGGCTGGTTTGTTGTTTCGCTCATGGCTGGATGCGCTCCTCGCGGTCTGGTGGGTTCCGACAGGCTTTCGCTCATCGTCCTGGCCGACACTAGGTGGCGGACCGCCGGAGTCCGTAGGGCCGTAAGTCCCCTTCCGCGGAGCTAGATGTCACGTCGTGACGATTCGGGACAGTGCTCACCCGTGCGCAAAATGAGTCCACCGGTATCAACCCGACCACGGGTTCAAGGCCTTACCGGGAGTTGCACCGGCAGGGCCTTGGTCGAAGGTCGTTTGGGGACGGGCACTTTCGTCACCGGCGACCTGGCCGAGATTTCGATCGGACTGGCGTAGCCGCTCACGCAGGAACTGCGTGGCTGGCTGGACGCGGCCAGGGCAGGTCGGGAGGGCGCCGCACGAGGTCGTGGCGATGGTGAGCCCAATGTTGGACGAGCGGCACGGGGAAATGCTTCACGACGACGGTTCGCGGCGCCAGGATTAGTGCGGCCAGGAACCTCAGCCCAGTGGGCTCTCGGCCCCGGCGTCACCCGGGCACCACCATCATCTCCGCAACGCTCGTCCTGCTCACCGCGGTCAACACCGCCTTTCATCGCCTGGACGACGGTCGCCGGACACCCGCCGCCCGGCCCGCTCACCCTCGGCCTGTACCGCGCAGACGATCCCCCACTCGTCGGCGCCCTCCTCGGAATCCCGGCCGGAACCGCCCTCTACGCACTACGCCGAACTCGGTGATGTGCCGGCCAGTGCCCGGTTCACAGCTAAATGAAGTAAGGGATTGCCCAGGGTTTAGTGGACCTGACGAGCCGGTCAATCAAACCCTGGGCAGTCCCTGATGATGCGAGAGGCCAACGCGAGAGCGCCGAGCACTTCGGCCCGTTCGCTCAGTGTGCCCGTCTGGACCGTGAGTGGTCGGGTGACAATTGGCTGGGCGAAACGTCCAACCGCCTCACGGATGCCCTGGGTGAGTGCCTCTCCAGCCGTGCTGAGCTCGCCGCCAATGATCAGCATTTCCGGATTCAGAATGTTGCAGAGGTCAGCCAGTGAGCGGCCGATCGTGCGGCCGGCGTCGGTCAGTACGCGGACAGCGCCGCTGTCGCCGGCTAGGACTAGGCCGACGAGGTCGGCCAGCTTCATCGGTGACCCGGCATGGAACGGTTGCAGCGCCGGCAGAATGTGAGGCAGGGCGACCTGCGTTTCCAGGCAGCCGCGGCTTCCGCAGCGGCACAGTGGTCCGTCCTGCTGGGTTTGGACGTGGCCGAGCTCGCCGGCGTAGCCAGTCGTGCCTCGGTAGAGCCGGCCGTCGAGGATCAGCCCCGCCCCGATGCCGACCGAGGCCTTCAAGAATACAATGTCGCGGGCACCCATTCCCGCCCGTGGCCTATTCGCCAATGCGGCTGGATCGAGGTCGTTCTGACCACGACCAGTCACTCGATCCAGCGCGTCATTCGTCGGTCGGGACATAGTCGATCCAGCCAGGCAGGAGTTGTTGATCATCACCCGCCCGGATGCTCGCTGGATCGGTGCCGGCAGCCCGACGACGACCTCTCGCACGTCCGTGGCCTGATGTCGAATTGTGTCTAAAACTAACCCAAATTCGTGGGTGGCGGCGTCCAAGGCCTCCGGTGCGGAGTTGTCGACCGGGAACTGCAGATGACGCTCACCCGGCAGCCCCCCGGACAAGGTGGCCGCGGCGACTCGCATGTCACTGTGCCCGAAAGTGATGCCGATGACGATGCCGGCCGAGTCGGTGAGCGCCAGAAGAGCTGCTGGTCGTCGCGCGCGATGTGCCGTCGATCCCCTTGTCAGAAGGCTGTTCCTGTACGCGGCCGTCGGCGAGTAGGTCGTTCACCAACAGGGCCACGGTTGCTCGCGACAGATGGATGTGTTCAGCGAGGTCGGCTCGTGTCAGCGAGCTGTGAAGGGTCAGGGCCCCGATGATGCGGCCCTGGTTGTAGACGCGACGCGCGGCGTACCGCTGGTCGTCGGGCTGACTCATATGCTCCCCTTCAACTGAATTATGTCAATTTATTGCATAATACTGGCGACAGAAGGGTGGATCTGACTGTTGACGACGAATCTCTGACGGCTTAGATTAGCTGAGCGAACTACGTGGGCGAGTGACCTGCTCAAGCAAGCCAATCGATCTGCTCGGTACGCGACGCGATCTGGCAATGAAGCCCTCGCCCCCGATCAGGAAGGTGCAGTTTGTCTCATGGATAGGGAAACTCTCGAGCAGATTGATCCGAAACGAGGCCCACGGCGGAACTCGCACCGGCGATGGTTCGCGGCGGCGACGGCGATCCTCGCGGCCGCCGCATTGTCTGGTCTGGCCGCGATGCCGGCACAGGCGGAAAGTGCTGCCACGCCGGGCGACGCGTCACAGTCGTGTCCGTGGCTCGGCTCATCGGCCACGGCGGCGGTCAAGGCCCAGGCCGTCGTCTCCTTGCTGACGAGGGACGAGAAGCTGTCGCTGGTCCACGGTGCGAGCGGCTGGACCTACAACACCGACGGCTACACCGGCATCATCCCGGCGGTCGGGCGGCTGTGCCTGCCGCGCATGACGATGAAGGACGGACCGAACGGGCTGCGGCTGACCGGCACGACCCTGCTGCCGACCGGTGAGGTGCTGGCGTCGTCCTGGGATCCGAGCCTCGCGGAGCTACGGCACGGTCCTCGGCCAGGAGTCGCGCACCACCGGCGTGGACGTGCTGCTCGGACCGACCGTGAACCTCGTGCGCGACTCCCGCTGGGGCCGCGCCGACGAGACCTACGGCGAGGACCCGCTGCTGGCCGGCGAGATCGGCACCGGCACCGTGCAGGGCATCCAGTCCGCGGGTGTCATCGCCGAACTCAAGCACTACGCGGCCTACAACCAGGAGACGAACCGAGTCACCGGCCGACACCGTGGTCGCAGCGACCGGACGATGCACGAGCTCTACACCCGCCAGTTCGCCTACATCGTGCAGAACGCCAAGCCGGGCGCGATCATGTGTTCGTACAACCGGGTCGACCCCTACTTGACCAACGCCGACGGCACCCGCACTCCGATCGGTCCGACCCAGTCGGCGTGCTCGAGTTCGTACCTGAGCAACATCCTGCACGACCAGGACGGCTTCCAGGGCTGGGTCGGCACCGACTGGAACGCGGCCTACCGGGGCACCACGCTGGACAGCGTCAACGCCGGGCTGAACATCCAGACCCCCGGCGACGACTCCGACGTCTACAACGCGCGCTGGTCGCCGCTGTCGCAAAGGGCACGTCACCGACGCCCAGCTGAGCGGTCTGGTCCGCCCGATCGTGCAGAGCGAGTTCCAGTTCGGACTGGTCGACAACCCGAAGACCGGTACGGTCTCCACGCCGTCGTCCACCCCGGAGCACCAGGCGGCCGCGCTGAAGATCGCGCAGAACGGCACGGTGCTGTTGAAGAACACCGATTCGGTGCTGCCGCTGACCTCGACATCGGGATCCGCTCGTCGATCGCCATGTTCGGCGACGACACCCTGATGCGCAACTCCGGCACCACGCCGGGATCCAGCGGCGCCCCGCTGCCCTCACGTGGCGATCGCGACCCGGGCCGGCAGTGGCGCGACGACGACCTACGACCCCAGCACCAGCCCGGCTACGGCGACCGCAGCCGCTGCCGCCGCGGCGAACGTCGCGATCGTGTTCGTGAACAAGGTGCAGAACGAAGGCCGCGACGCTGCCGACCTGTCCCTGCCCAGCAACGAGAACGACCTGGTGTCGGCGGTCGCCGCTGCCAACCCGAACACCGTCGTCGTCATGAACACCTCGGCCGCGGTGCTCATGCCGTGGCTGCTCCAGGTCAAGGGCGTGGTGGAGGCCTGGCTCGGTGGTGAGCAGGGCGGCAACGCGCTGGCCTCGCATGCTGTTCGGCGACGTCAACCCCGGCGGCAAGCTGCCGGTGACGTTCCCGGCGTCGATCGAGCAGTCGCCGACCAGCACGGCGGCGCAGTGGCCGGGTGACGGCACACGGTCGACTACTCCGAGGGCCTGGACATGGGCTACCGGTGGTTCAACGCCAACGGCGTCGCGCCGGTCTTCCCGTTCGGGTACGGCCTGTCCTACAGCTCGTTCCAGTTCTCCGGCCTGAAGCTGAGCCAGACGGGACGGCACTCGACGCCAACGTGTGCGGTGTCGTTCACGGTCAAGAACACCGGCTCGGTCGCGGGTTCCGACGTCGGCCAGGTCTACCTGACCAAGCCCAACACGCTCGCGGCTTCGCCGCCGAACCAGTTGGTCGGCTTCAAGAAGGTCACCTTCGCGCCCGGCACCAGCACGCAAGGTCTCGGTCACCGTGCCCGCGAACGAGCTCGGCTACTGGGACGAGGGCGCCCAGGCGTGGACCGTGCAGGACGGCGACCTACCAGTTCGCCGTCGGCGACTCCTCGGCCTCGTTGCCGCTATCGGCGGACTACGACGTCACCTCGACGACCGGCCCGGTGCGGATGGCGCTGAGCACACTGTCACCAACGTTGAAGGCAGGTGGAACCTTCAAACTGACCGCCACCGCATCCAACCTGTCCGACTACGCCGTGAAAGACGGCTCGATCACGGTGACCGGACCGAAGGGATGGAAGATCACCCCCGCCTCAGCTTCGGCTTCACCGGGCATCGGTAAGTCGGCGGCCCGCACGTTCGTGGTGAAGGCACCCTCTGATGCCCAACCGGGCACCAGCCAACTGCACGCAACGTTCAGCGGACTGGTCAACGACACCAAATTCTCGGACGTGCAAGCAGTGACAGCAGTCGTCCCGTACCCGAACGTGGGTGCGGCCGCGACGGTGGCCGCTACGTCGGCGAACGCCAACCCCAACGCCGGAAACTTCGACGGCACTGGTGACAGTTACTCGGCGGATGCCCTTGCGGCCAAAGGCTTTGCGCCTGGGAGCAAGATCGTCTTCCCGGACGGCGGCACGGCAATCTTCCCCGCAGCCGCACCAGGGACTCCCAACGCCGTCGCGGTCAGCGGGCAGACCATCTCGATCACGGGTAAGGGATCGGAGCTGGCCTTGGTCGGTGCGTCACCGAGCCGATCCGGTACAGGACCGGTCACCGTGAACTACAAAGACGGCACCAGCACCACGGTCACGGTCAACCTCAGCGCCTGGACCAGCAGCACCGCGGCCGTAGGTAGCGTCGTCCTCGCCACCGTGCCATGGAATCAGAACACCGCCACAACAACGCCGACCGTACGCCAGGTCAGCATCTTCGGTCAGGAACTACCCATCGATCCGACCAAAGCAGTGTCATCAGTGACACTGCCCAGCGGCACCAACCTGGACCTGTTCAGCATCACGATCACCCAACCTGCTACGACACCATAGGTTTGTAGCTCGCAGATCCAATATCGGTACGCGCGAAGGCCGAGACCTCCTTGCCAGGAGGCCTGGCCTTCGCGAACCTGATGGCCGACCGGTGACCAGTCGCGGTCATATCCGCACCGTCGCTCCCACCACATCAAACCGAGTCCGTTCCGCGGGTCGACGAAAACCAGCCGCGTCAGCGAGAGCCTGAACGACACAGGGCCGGGTCAGCGATCCAGGGCACAAAAGTGCATCCCGACAACCGAACCCGCCGGCCCGACTTCCACGCACCCCCATGGTCGAGGCTGACACACGTAATACAGCGGAATAGACGTCTCATCGACCTCAGATCCTTAGACAACCCGCCGGTAGAACAAGAGCTGGGTGGTGTCCTGTCCGCAGGACGCCGACGCCGCGCAAACAGCCCAGTCGGGAGGTCACCGGCGCCCAGTCCGGTTCGGCGGCCATCGGCACGATCTGCGCGTCCAACCGGTCCCGGCGGGCACTTGTTGCCAGCACCGCGTCGAAACCCTCGTCGAAGGCGAATCTGACGCCCGGCTTGTCGAAACTCATCGACCGCAGCCACTTCTCGTGCGCCCCGGTCCACGCCGACCCGTCGTAGACAATGCCTTGCCGCAGCAACAGTTTCGACAGCCGGTGCCGGGCCCGCATCAGATCACCACGGACGTCCTCCCGGGCCCGGACCAGGTCCCGCGCCGCCTCCTGACCCTCCGACGGGATCACCACCGTCGGCAACTCACCGATCCGGACCAGCCGGGCGATCCACTCCGCGTCCCGCCGGTCCGTCTTCACCCTGGACCCGGCCGGGCGTTCCATCTTCGAGGGCGCCAACACGTGACACACCACCCCGGCGGCCAACAACGCCCGGGCCAACCCGAACCCAGTCGGACCGGCCTCGTAGGCGATCTCCACCATCCCGGGCAAAGCCTTCACCCACCGGACGATCTCATCGGTCCTTGGCGAGATCCGCGAGGTTTTCATCTCACCCGAATCATCATCGACCGTGCACGCCCACACCGACCGGGCATGCACATCGAGCCCCACAACCGTACGATTCCTTGTCACCGGCGTCTCTCGAAACTGTGTTCTGGCCACCGCGCCCTGCAGCGTGAGCATTCGGGCCCGATTGGGATGCGTCCGGATAATGTCCTGGCATGAGTTCAGGTCGCGACGAGATGCACGAACCGAAAGCCCTGTTCGATGACCCTAAATCGTCGGTCCGCGCATCGCTGTGGATCGGAAGGCGCCGATGCTGGCTCGCCCTGACGGCTCAACAGACGCTCATCGGCGCCGTGGTCCTTCCGCCCCGACCTGACAAGCCGATGCAGATCTACGCGTACGGGACGGAACGATCATGGCGGGGAACGCCGACCCCCAGACATTTCTACGACCCTCGCACCTGGATCTGGTCGATCAACGAGATTTTCGCCGAAGGGATGTTCCCCGACGGCGTCGCCGTCCGGCTCATCGATCCGCTCACCCGTCGGACGGTAGCCGAGTCCCCACACCAGCTTCCGGGCACGACAACGCAAGTCGCCCCCACCAGAAACACTACTGTTGATGAGGCTGTGGCCTTGCTCGATTCGGTCAAATCGGCCTACGCCGGATATGAACTGGACGCCCGAAAGTTGCTGGCCTATCCCGCACTGATCGACCCACACGATCCGATCAGCGCGACCTGGTACGAGGCGTTCGCTCAGGCCTGCGCCCTGGAGCCAGAACAACCCAGCCTGTGTCCACCCGATCACGCGGTTCGGTTCGTCGCCGCAGCCTTGGACGCGGAGCAAGCCTGGGAAGCAGCCGAGGCGAACGCCCACGCCGTCGCCCTGGACCACTTGGACACGGACCAACGCAACCGACTTCGCCGAGCCCGCCGCGCGCTGGATCTCGCGTTGGATCCAGGAACTCCGGCCGGCGAACGCGAAGCCGCCCTGGCGACCACCCTGGATCTGATACACGGCATCGTCGTTCTGCCATCAACCACGACCAGCAAACTGCGGCAAGCGATCGCCACCGGGTCTGGCCGGCCGGAGCTGGCATCCCATGAGCCGGGCAAAGTTCATCCCGAAACCACATCGGGGCAGGCCTGAACCATCTCGAGGCCGCTGCCGCAGCCCCGGCACAACTCCTCCCACAGGATTGGCGACCGGTCATCGATCGTTCTCCGGCGGCCTCGCGTCGCTTCAGTGTCGGACACTTCTGTGGTCCTTTCAGAATGGGTCCTACCGGTCAAGAGTCAGGCACGATTACTTTCACAACAGATCTGGCACGCCGCGTGGGCCTGATACTGCGGTAGGGGGTCTGCTCGGTCTGCGGTGGGGCGCGCGTGGCCCAACCGGGGGGCATGCTTGGGGCGTGGACTGTGCGATCGCGGATGTGCCGGCGGGGCACTCGGCCCGATGGAGGTTGTGGCCGGGCACACTTGCCGCCTCGGCAGTCTCTTGCGTCCGGGCTCCGCGGTTGTGGCGTGCGGTCTGGCTGGCGGTGGTCTTGCTGCTGACGGTCGGCGCGGTGGTGTTCGGTCGTGTACATCGTGACGTGTTCCCGCCAGCGGCGCTCACATTTGCAGTTCTGGCGACTGCTCCGCTGTTGTTTGTTCGGCGCTGGCCGGTCGTGCTTGCTGTGGTGGTAGGGGCCAACGCGGTGTTTGTGGTCTACGCGCGGTTGGTTTGGCCGCCGACGGCGGTGGTGGCGTGGCTGCTGGCGTTGGCGTTGTGCCCGCTGATGCTGCGCCGCCCGCTCGCGCTTGCGCTGCTGGTGGGTTCCGAGGTGGCGGTCCTGGCGGCGGCGGTGGTGCCCGCGGCGGTGAACCCGCGGCCGTGGGATGCGCCCATCACGGAGGCGTTGGCCGTGCTGCTGGTCTGGGGCGCGGGAGAGACTGTTCGTTCGCGTCGGCAATCGCAGGCCCACCGTGTTGCGGCGGCTTTGGAGCTTCGGGCGGCCCGCGGAACGGGAGGCGGTGGCGCGGAGCCGGGCCGAAATCGCGCGAGAGCTGCACGACGTGGTAGCTCACCACGTTTCCCTGATCGCGGTCCGGGCCGCGACGGCGCCCTACCAACTCAAGGACCTGTCACCGGCCGCCAGTCAGATGCTGACCGACATCGCGGGACAGGCGCGGACTGCTCTTGACGAGCTACGCACCGTACTGGGAGTGTTGCGCAGCCCCGACGGAGTCACGGTGCACGCTCCCGCAGCCGACATTGGCGGACCTGCCCGAGTTGCTGGAGCAGATGCGAGCCAACGGGATGAGTGTCGCGGTCCAGACCGAAGGCATGCCGGCCCCGGTGATCGACGTGGTCGAGCTGTGCTGCTTTCGGGTGATCCAAGAGGCGCTGACCAACGCCGCCCGCCACGCCCCTGGCGCGCCGGTGCAGTTGACCGTCGGGTACCGCCCGGGCACGGTCACCGCGAGGATCGTCAACACGGTCGGCGATGACGCGGCGTCGCGCAGCCCGGGAGTATCGGGTTTCGGGTTGATCGGGATGCGTGAACGCGTCGTCGCCTTGGGCGGGACAATCGAAGCGGGTCGTGAGGCAAAGGTGTTCCGTGTCGAGGTCGCCATCCCGACAGCACCGGTGGAGCAGCAGCCGTGACCGTACCGGCGTCCGCGCTGCGGATCATGATCGTCGATGATCAGGCCATCGTCCGTCTCGGATTCCGAGCCCTGTTGGAGTCCCAAACGGACCTGAGTGTCGTTGCGGATGCGAGCAATGGTCGCGACGCGGTCCGCCTCTCGAGTGAACTACGGCCCGACGTCGTGCTCATGGATGTCCGCATGCCGGTGATGGGCGGAATTGAGGCCACCCGTGCGCTGCAGCAGCTGGCGGACCCGCCGCGGGTATTGATCCTGACGACCTTCGATCTGGATGAGTACGTCTATGACGCCTTACGCGCCGGCGCGAGCGGGTTCTTGCTGAAGGACGCGACCCCGGAAGGAATCTTGAGCGCCGTTCGCCTCATCGGCGCTGGTGAGGCGTTGCTGGCGCCGAGCGTGACCCGACGGCTGATCAGCGAGTTCGCCGCCCGCCCGCAGCTTCGGCCACCGCCGACGCTAAGCGATCTGACCCCGCGCGAGCGCGAGGTCTTCGAACTGCTCGCCACCGGCCTGGCCAACGCCGAAATCGCCGCGACGTTGCACCTCGCGGAACAGACCGTCAAGACACACGTCAGCGCCGTTCTGCTCAAGCTTGGGCTGCGTGACCGAGTCCAGGCGGTCGTGCTGGCCTACGAGTCCGGCATCGTTATCCCCGGTGCCGACGGCACGATCGGCCAGCGCTACTAAGCGCGGTTACCGGCTCCCTCTGACGTATCGGCCGCACCCCGAATCTGGATACTTCAGACCGACGCGCCAACTGGGCCGCGCCGCCTAACGTCGGGCTCATGATCGAAGCGATCGAACTGAGCAAGCGATACGGCAGCACTCGAGCCGTCGATCAGCTGACGTTCACGGTGCGGCCAGGACATGTCACCGGCTTCCTCGGCCCGAACGGGGCCGGGAAATCGACCACGATGCGGATGATCCTCGGCCTGGATGCCCCGACCGCCGGTACGGTCACCGTCAACGGGGTCCGGTATGCGGCGCTTCGGCGGCCGCTGCACGACGTCGGGGCGGTCCTGGACGTCCACGCAGTGCACGGCGGACGCAGTGCCTACAACCACCTGCTGTGCCTGGCCCAAAGCAACGGCATCCCAGCCCGCAGGGTCAGCGAGGTCCTCGACCTGGTCGGCTTGGAAGGCGTCGCACAACGTCGGGCCGGTAGGTTCTCCCTCGGCATGAGCCAGCGCCTGGGCCTGGCTGCAGCGTTGCTCGGCGACCCGCCGATCCTCATCTGCGACGAGCCCGTCAACGGCCTGGATCCCGACGGCATCCTGTGGATCCGGACCCTGCTGCGCGGCCTGGCCGCCGAAGGGCGAACCGTCTTCGTGTCCAGTCATCTGATGAGCGAGATGGCCCTCACCGCCGACCGGCTGATCGTCATCGGCCAGGGCACATTGCTCGCCGACGCCAGTACAGCCGACATCATCGCCGCCAGCACCTGCAGCTACGTCTACGTACGCACATCCGACCCGGCCGGGCTGACCGAACTTCTGCGCACGCCGGCGCCGGCGTCACTGCCGGTCCCGATGACCCCAACACCGCCGGGGAAGCTGGATTGCAGGTCACAGGTATGGACCACGCCGACATCGGCGACCTCGCCGCCCGCCACGGGATCGCCATCCACGAACTCACACCTCGCAGCGCATCGCTGGAGACCGCCTACATGGAACTCACCCGCAACCACGCCGACTTCCACACCGACCGCAGCAACGACAAGCGGATCGGACCGCTGACATGACCGCGACCACCCACGTCGGTGCCACCACCACACCCACGGCGCCGACCAGCATCGGTTTCCCCAACCTGCTCCGCTCCGAATGGACCAAACTGCGCAGCATCCGCTCCACCTACTGGACCGCCGGCAGCGCCGTGCTCGCCTCCATCGTCCTCGGCATCATCATCTGCGCCCGCACCGCCTACAACATCAACCACGGCATAGACAGCACAGACGGGCTGGACGCCACGCTCACCAGCCTCAACGGCCTCTACATCGCCCAAGTCGCCATCGGCATCCTCGGCGTGCTCACCATCAGCTCCGAATACGGCACCGGTATGATCCGCGCCACCTTCACCGCAGTCCCGCAACGCCGCGCGTTGCTCGCCGCGAAAGGCGTGGTCTTCGCCGCCGCCACCCTGCTCGCCGGCGAAATCATGAGCTTCACCGCCTTCGGCATCGGCCAAGCCCTCCTCGCTCGTGCCCACGCCGGAGCCTCGCTAAGTCAACCCGGCGTCCTGCGCGCCACCATCGGTGGCGGCCTCTACCTCACCGCCGTCGGCCTCCTTGGCTTCGGCATCGGAGCGCTCGTGCGAAACACCGCCGGCGCCCTGTCAGCATTCTTCGGAACCCTCTTCGCCCTCACCGCCCTCACCGACCTGCTCCCCACCAACTGGCGCAACGATGTCATCAACTACATGCCCGCCAACGCCGGCAGCCAAATAATCACCGTCATCCACCCCGCCGGAGCACTCGCCCCCTGGGCGGGCCTCGGAGTGCTCAGCCTCTACGCCCTTGCCGCCCTCACCGCAGCCACCATCCTCATCACCCGCCGCGACACCTAGGTCGCCGAGGACGGGTGCCCGTCGATGCGGAGCCACCTGGCGCTGTGTGACACGCGCCGGGCGGATGCCGCGCTTCGGCGTGAGTATGACCAGGTCAGGAAAGCAGCTCGAAGCGACCGCTGCTGCCAACTTCGACGCCAACGGCCAGGAAAATCCCCGATCATCGGCACGATTCTCGCCGGACTGACCCGGGTCGATTCGATCGCCGGCAATCAGGTCCCCGCCACGACGACCACGCCCTGGTGGCCGATCACCTACCGTCCGTCGCTTTCGCGGCCATCTGTGGGCGAAAAAGGGTTGCCATCGCCGGGCTGCCTTCATGGCCGCCAGTGGGCAGAAACCGGCGGCCGGTGACCGTGCAGGGCCGTTTGACACCCAGCGTTGTAGCGCTAGCCGGGACGCAGGTCAGTACGATCCGGGCGATGGCGAAGAAGGTTGTTGGGTTCAGAGTCTCGCATGTCGTTGGTGCGTCCAACGACAGGGTTTGGGGGGTGCTGGGCGATTTCGGGCACGAGCATCGCTGGACGAAATCACTCACCCATTGCGAGCGTGACACTGCCACCGTCCGGGTCGGGACGTGGCGAACCTGCGTTCTGCCAAGGCCGCTCATTGGGGCGGACGAGAGTGCCTGAGAGACTTGTCGAGTTCGCGCCCTGCTCTGCCTTGGCCTACGACTTGGAAGGCGGGGCCGGTCCTTTCGCGAAGGCGCGCAGCAGGTGGAGCACCCTTGAGCGGTCGGATGGCACAACGGAATTTGACGGTCGTCGGCGAATTCGTCCCGCGTGGGTGGATTGGCTATGCGGTGTGGCCGCTGTCCAAGCCCGCGGTCAAGGGATTGACGCGGCGTGTGATCGGCGAGCTCGATTCGTTCATCGCCAGCGCATGACCCCGGACGAAACCCGGGTGATCAGCAGAATGATTTCACTACTGGATGTCTCACGTTCCGGCTACTACAGATTGTTCGCTGCGAGAGCTGCCGACCCCAGTCCGGCAGCGGTGCTACGCGCCGGCCTGGACGTCAAGGTCGCGAAGTTCCCCCGCGCTTCAGACGAGGTGTACGGATCACCGCGGATCCTTGCCGATCTACGCGAGGACGGCGAAACCGGGTCCCGCGAGACCGTCGCCGCATCGATGAGACGCCAACGCCTGCAAGGGATCAGCCCACGTAAGTTCACCCCGGTCACCACCGTCGTCGACGACGACCGCACGAACCCGGCGGACCTGGTGGACCGCACCTGGGACACCGGAGTGTTGGACCGGGTGTGGACCTCAGACATCACGTATCTGGCCACCGGGCAGGGCTGGGTTTACCTGTGTGCGGTCCGAGACGGGTGCTCCCGCCGCGTCATCGGCTGGGCCGTGGCCGATCACCTACGCACCTCCCTGGTCACCGACGCGTTGAACATGGCAGTCGCGTTCCGGGACCAGCGTCCACCGACGGTGATCTTCCACGCGGACCGCGGGTGTCAGTTCACCTCAACACAAATGGCCGAGTATGCCGACCTGCACGGGTTGGCCGGTTCGGTCGGCCCGACAGGGGTCTGCTGGGACAACCGCTCTGACATCGGGATGAGCAGGCATTTTGAGTATCAATCGTGCCGAACGGCGAACGCGGGATCCACACTCGCGGGCGCCTTGACCGATCCTATTGAGGACTGTCAGGGTTTACTCGCCGGTCGGCCGTCTCCGGGCGATGCGGTCGAGGACAATCGAACGTGGAAATAGCCCGCGCACTCTTTATGGACCAAGCAACTGTGAAGACGCACGTCAGATTTCTGAATTCCCCATTCTTGGGGAGGTTTCGCCCATCGCAACAGTGTGTTTAATTGCATACATTCAGCAGCGTCTCCAGGCATTGCCGGAGTATTCCAATCAAGGGTTTTCCGCGCGCCCAGCATACGGTCGCCATCACCAAAGATGCGGTGCGACTCCAAAACCCGGGTCCACGAAACGAAACGCATGGCCCGCGGCAAAACGCACAGGGAAATCCGACGCTCCGTCAGACGGGCGCTGGCCAGACTGCTCTACCGCTGAATGGAAGCCGCATGGCACGCCACCAGAAAACGCAGGCAATCTCTCGGCGGCGGCTTGACAAGCATAGGAGCGTCCGACGGTCCGCTCCGGCAGTATTTTCCCAAGGGACCGCCCTCGCTTGGTGGACCAGCGCCGCCCTGCAGGCCGGCGCCCACACACTGAACACCAGGCCACGCAACACTGACCAACGACGGGCAGCTCGGATCGATGGCCCGGTCAATGCGCCGACATCGCCGCCACGATGCTTTTTCGCACTGCTACAGCAAGAACATGCTGGACCGGCAACGGTGCCGCACACAGGACGAAGTACGCCTCTAAGCTTCGTGACCTGGATTGAACGGACCCACCACCGCGAGCGGCGGCAACGCCCACTGGGAAAGCTGACCCCAATCAAGTTTGAGACAGTCAAAAGGACCGCAGCAGCCACCGCCTGAAGAACCGGTCAACCGAGCCCCAGGCAGTCCCCTTTGCCTAATTCCCCAGTTTCGCTCATGGCGTTAACTCCATCCCCCCGCATGATGAAAACAACAGAGCGAAAACATCCAACATTCCACCCCGCACGCTCCAGATCAGTGCTACCGTCGCCCCAAACCTCGACAAGGGAGTCAGGGATGTATGGACGAGTCGTCATCTACACCTTCGACGAAGACAAGGACGCACTGGAGGCCAAGGCGCGAGCTGGAGTCATCCCTCTCGTGACCAATACGCCCGGGTACCTCGCCTACAGCGTCATGTTCACAGACGATCGAGTCGTATCTGCCAGCGCCTGGGAGTCTGAGGAGCAGGCCAAAGCGGGAGACGCGGCTCTCATCGAGTGGGTGCAGGCCAATACCACCATGAAAGTGGATCAGCGTTTCACCGGAGACTTGTCATGGCTGGAAGTCGCTGGCAAGTAGCCACCGTACTATCGCGTGCCGCCACCGACTGTCCCGCGCGGCCCGATACGCGGTCGCGAAGACCGCATCCGTGCTCAGCCCAACACAGATTCCCCGAATACCGACCGACCATTCCCGGCGAGGTCAGCACCCCGACGCCTATCCGAGCCACCGGCCCCACCCGCGCAACCGCCGACGAATAGTGCCCGCTCAGAGAAGATGCAGGTCCCCGGCCCGATGGCGCGGGCGGCCAGAGCGGCCGTCCGCAACGCGTCGGAGCGGGTCGGACCCCGGCCCCTCCACAACGCCCCGGACGGATCGACCAGCGTGACGTCGTAGCCGCCTTCGTTGACCAGTCCCTGTCTGTCCCGCGCGGTCACGAAACTGGCTCTCACAGATCAGGGTGTAGGCGGGGTCGGCGCGTCGCTGCCGGGATAGAGGTCGAGGTCTTCCGACGATCGAAGTTCTGACGCCGCCGCACCGGAAGACCTCGTGGGGTGACTCTACTTTTGCGACCCCCGATCTGACCACTTTCGCCCGGCTGGACGCGCTGGGTCTGCAGGTGACCGGGCAATTCCTGGAACCAGATCGTGCGGTGCTGGCATGCCGCGTCCTGGATCGTGACCCGACGTGCGGGCGGTGCAGCCAGCAGGGGCTGCGGGACTCGACGACGCGGCGGCTGGCGCACGAACCGCTCGGGTGGCGACCGACGATCCTGCTCGTCACAGTCTGCCGGTTCCGCTGCGCTCGGTGCGGGTATGTGTGGCAGCGGGACACCAGCAAATCCGCCCAGCCACGGGCCCGGCTATCCCTGAGTGGTCTGCGGTGGGCGTTGACTGCGCTGGTGTGCCAGCACTTGAGGGTCGCCAGAATTGCTGAGGCGCTGGGGGTTTCGTGGAACACCGCCAATGACGCGGTGCTGGCCGAAGGTCGGCGGGTGTTGATCGCCGACCCGCATCGGTTCGACGGGGTGAAGGTTCTCGGGGTGGATGAGCACGTGGGGCGGCACACCCGCCGCGGCGACAAGTACGTCACTGTCGTCATCGATCTCACGCCGGTCCGCGACCGCACGGGACCGGCAAGGCTGCTGGCACTCGCGAAAAGGTGCCGGTCCATCATGGCTTGTCCTGATCAATGCACGGCTATAGGTTCCGGCTCGTCGGCTGGTGCCGGCGAAGATAGTCGCTGGGTCAGGGCAGGTGTCAGCCGGCCATGGGCCGCAACAGTTGTCCCAGACACAACCAACAGCTCGGCCTGACCGACACCGAAGGACGCGCATCAACAGTCGGTCTTGGCAGGCTCCGAGGTCCGCCGATGGAAGTCGGGACCCGGAGATCAGCCTGGATTGCAGGTTCAGGGCGCCGCACGGTTTCAGCGGCCGTTCAGGCTGGGTTTAGCGGCAGGGCGCAACGTTCATCCATCGACCGACCGGTCGAGATCACCGATCGGAAAGAGGGCAGGCCATGAGCACCCACGACATTCTCCAGGCGCAGGACGACAAGGACCGAGCGATCGGCGCCGGGCACGCTGCCGCGCATCCCCGGGCCGGGGGCTGGCGTGGTCGGGCAATGAAATGGTTGACCGCCGGTGGTGTCGCGCTTGCACTATTCACCGGCCCAGCGTTGTCTGCCTCGGCGGCCACCTCGACCTCGATCGGTGTCGCCGCGGCCACCTCGTACGGCTTCAAATGCAGCGCCAGCGGTTGGGTCCACGAGAACTGGCCCAACATCTCCGTGCGCTCCGCTCGGCTACAGAACGTCTACGTCCGGGCGTTCCTTTACCGTTCGAACGGCCGGAGCTGGGGGCTGCCGATTCGAGTCAGTCCCTGGTACGTCGGCGTGTCCAATGTTTCCGGGCGGCACGTCCTTGGTTACACCGCCGGCTACGGCCTGGTTGGACACCAGCCGTACTGGTTCGCGCTGGCCGGCCACCCGAGTGTAGTTCCGCCGAACGACGGCTACTATTTTCCCCGCCTGCAGCGCGGCGTCTACACGACCGTGGAGCAGTACTACGCCGCCGGGAAATATTGGAACGCCCAGAACTACTACCAGGGCACCCGGATCGGCACCTGCACGATCTAGGGCGCCCCGTCGCGCTCGGGACCCTCTTGCCATCGTGCGGCCGCACCGTCGCGGCCGCACGACAAGGGCACAGCACAGGCGTCCCGGGTCCTTCAACCGACCGCCCGAGGTGCCACGGTCATCCGTTGCGGCGGCCTTGACGGCAGGCGTGATCCGAGCCCGACGGGCCGACGGCCCACGTTCCGAGGAACGAATGCCTTAGGTCAAGGAATCAGAATGAAGGCCCGCCGGCCCTGAACGGGTGGTTTCCTCCGCCTTTACCCACCGCGGAAGGATGAACCCGTTGACCGCCCAGATTGTCCGTTTTATGCTGCTGGCAGTCGACCTGACTGCTCGTTACCGCATTTCTCTCGCCGTGGACAGGATTCGCCGTGGCTTCGGTAGGTCCATACGAAATGATCGGTCTGGTCGCCCACACCGGATCCAGCCTCGTGTGGAAAGCGCACGATCGATCACTTGACCGGTTCGTGGCCCTGAAAGAACAAGCCGCCGATAGTGACCCAGCGCTGCTGCAAGCCGAGGCCAAGGTGTTGGCCCGACTGGACCACCCGCACATCGTCCGGGTCATCGACGTGATCACCGACGAGCACACCGCCTACCTGGTCGAGGAATGGGTGGAAGGCGCCCAGCTCGGAGTCATCCGGGACCATTCGGGTCGACTCAGTCCAGCCCAAGCCGTCGGCACAGTCCGCGGAGCCCTGCAAGGACTTGCCTTCGCCCACGAGCGCGACATCACTCACGGCGACATCTCCCCCGGCAACATCATGGTCGATCTGGCCGGGACATCCAAGCTGATCGATTTCGGCCGGTCCGACCACAGCCGCGGCACCGCCGGGTTCGGCGCACCGGAGATCGGCGTGGAGTCGGTCAGCAAAAGGTCGGACGTGTATTCGGCGGCAGCCGTGCTCGCCGATCTGCTCCGCGACGGCCCGGCCGGCACGGGCGACTCCCCTTCCCTGGACGGGATCCCCCATGCCGTCGCCGCGGTACTTGCCCGGGCCCTGCGACACGACCCGGCCGACCGTCAAAGCGATGCAGCAGAACTGCTCCGAGATCTCGACCAGGCTGCCGAACGATCCCTGGGCGCGGCCTGGATGACCCTGGCGGGTATGTCCGGGGCCGTCTCGGCCACCCTCGGCGCGGGCGGGGTCGCCCTGGTCGGCGCGGCCGGCGAGACCGCAGGCAGCGCCATCGCCGCAACGGCCGCACCAGCGGCCGGGAAGTCCGCCCGGTGGCTGATCAGCGCCGCCGGAGCCGTCGCCGTGGCGGCCGTGGTGGTGGGCGTCAGCTTGCTGACGTCCACACACCGCAGCGCCCAGTCCGAAGCACCGCCCAACTCCACGGTCGTCTCGAAAACCCCTTCCCACAGCCCGTCGGCTCTGACGAACGGGCCGCCGTCTGCGGCGAGCACACCCGTCACCACAAGCGCGATCACCTCTGTCCCACTCACCACAACACCAGCGGCAGGGACGACAGTTGCCAGGACGTCCACGGCCAACGTCAGGACCAGCAGCACTGCTGCCACCCGGTCGACGGGCCGGGGGTTCAGCGGCACCTACTCCTTCACTACCGTCGCCCTGAAATCGAACTTCCCCGGGGTGCCCGCGGGCACGCGCCACGTGACCACATGGACTGTCACCTCTGGGTGCGTAACTCTTGCGTGTGACCCGCACGTCCGATCGAGCAGCGGAACGCCGTTGCCGTACAAGGCATCCCACGGCAGCTACACCTTCAGCGAGCGGGCGACGCTGAAATGCGTGGTCAAAACAACCGGGATTCCCTACGGACCGACCGTCACGTACGTGGCCACAGCAACTCTCAAGCCGACGATCGTCGCCGGCACCGTGGTCGCCTTGTACGGCACCGAACGTGACAGCGCCCCCAAGTGTCCCGGCGGCGTCTACGGCAAGGTCACACTCGACGACACAGACGTTCGCCACCAAGCGGTCTGGAAGATCAGCATCACCCGCAAGGGTCCGTGACCGCTGTGCACACTCGCCGGTCCGATGCACTGCCGGTACCCGGCGTCCTCCCACCGGGTTTCGAATTCAAGTCGATGATCGGCAGCGGCGGCGGAGGCTGGGTGTCACTGGCCCACCAGACCAGCCTCGACAGACTGGTCGCAGTGAAAACAGTCCTCGTCGGCGACCTGGCCGCCCCGAGCATGCAGCGGCTGGAACGGGAAGGCCGGGTGCTCGCCCGACTCAACCACCCCGGCATCGTCCGCGTGCACCAACTCATCGAATACCAGCAGGCTTTGTACCTGGTCATGGAACACCTCCACGGTGTCGGACTGGACCGAGCCATCACAACCGGCCTGCCGCCCGCGCATACCCTGTCCATCCTTTCCGACCTCGCTGCCGCACTCACCCCTGTACACCACCTTCAGATCGCGCACCGAGACATCAAACCCGCCAACATCATGCTGCATCCCCGCCGCGGTGCCGTACTCCTGGATTTCGGCCTCGCCCGACTCCCACTGGCCCGCTCCACCTTCCGCACCGAAGCGGGCATCGCAGCAGGCACCCCCCATTACATGGCACCCGAACAAATCGACCAGCCAGACCTGGCCACCCCAGCCATCGACGCCTACGCCTTCGGGGTACTCAGCTACCAACTGTTGCTCGGGGAACGCCCCTACCAGACCGGACCAAGCCTGGCCCAGATCCTCGAAGGACACCGCCACGCGGATCCAACCGACCCCAGAACCATCGCTCCAACACTGCGTCCCGGCACCGCCGCCGCCATGCTCAGAGCCTTGAGCAAAGACCCCCAACGGCGACCCACGCCCGCCGAACTCGTCGACGAACTCACCAAAACACACCCCCGGGACTGGCCGGGCCTAGCAGCACAGCCGAGCCAACCCGCCGCAACCAGTGCCCCCACCGGAATCTCCATCACCGGTCACCCCCACCACGCCGACAAACAATCGGCGGCCGACCAGCAACCCACGACCCCCTGGGTGCCCCCAAACATCTACCACCCACCGCAGCCCCACCACCGCATCGCCCTGCTGCTGGTGATCTGCCTGGCCGCCCTGGCCGCCGGTGCCATCGCGGGCGCGATCTTGCTACACCGATGAACGACAACAGCACCCCTACGCCATCACCGGCCACTCTCACCTACCGCATGCTCGGACCCTTACAACTAGCCAATGGAGATCGCCACGTACCGCTGGCCGGCAGCAAACCCCGAGCCGTCGCCGCCGTCCTGCTGATCCACCGCAACACCATCGTCCCGACGGACCAACTGATCGCCGCCGTCTGGAACGACCAACCCCCGGCCAGCGCCGAGTCGAGCCTTCAAGTCGCAGTATCCAGCCTCCGCAGGTCCATCCGCGCCACGGACGCCGCCGACCCGATCACCACCACACCGCCCGGCTACCGCCTTCATACCCCGCCCGGGACAGTCGATCTCGACGACTTCCTGCGGGTTCGCGCAGCTGCCCGAACCGCCCAAACAGCCGACGACCCTGTGACGGCCGGCGCAAGATACCGCGAAGCCCTCGAGCTGTGGAAAGGCGACCCGCTCGCCGACCTACGCGGCCTACGATTCGCCGACGAATTCGCAACCGCATGGAACGAAGAACGACTACTTGCCCTGCAAGACCGCATCAACTGCGACCTGCGGTGCGGACACCACGAACAAACGATCCCCGAACTGATCAGCCTGACCAACAGCCATCCCCTCCGAGAGACCTTGTGGGCACAACTGATCACCGCCCTCAATCGGTCAGGACGCCAAGCCGACGCCCTCGACGCCGCCCGCCGCCTGCGAACCCTGCTCGCCGAAGAACTGGGCATCGACCCCAGCCCCGACCTCCAAGCCCTCGAACAGCGGGTCCTGCGACAACAACCAGACCCACCCGCAACGACAGCTGCAGACCCAGCCATGCTCCAAACGATCGCCGAAACATCCGGCCCAACCCGCGGCCACCTCACCGACCTGACCGGAAAACGCTACCCAATCACCACGACCGGAACCAGGATCGGCCGCCAAACCGGCAACGAAATCACCGTTCACAACGGCAAAGCCAGCCGATGGCACGCAATCGTCGTCGACACCGGCACCGCCTTCGTCATCAGCGACCTCAACTCGACCAACGGAACCAAAGTCGGCCCAGATCGAATCATCGGCAGCCAAGAACTCCACGACGGCGACCAAATCACCATCGGAGACCTCCAACTCACCCTCCATGCCCCCGGACCATCACCCCCCCGAGGTCAACACCCCAACCCCTCAACCGAGGCAGACACCGGGGGCGATCGATCAGGCTGATGCCGCAACTCCGGACGACTCTCGAGAACACCGGCCACCGTTGGCGTGCTTTTCGTTGGACCCGTCGCCCCGCGTTGTCGGCACTCGCGTGGCCGGTGGGACTGTCGCGTCAACGGTGTAAATGGCTCGATCTGCCTGGCCGGACAACTCCACATCGCCGGCGGGGCAGCGCGTAAGTGGGGCGGGTGGGGCTCGAACCCACGACCTGACGGATTATGAGTCCGTTGCTCTGACCAACTGAGCTACCGCCCCGCCGGAAACCCTACCGGGCGCCCGGGCGTGCGACCGACATGTCCGCGCCCGGGTGGTCGGTGCGGCGTGAACCTCGGCCGCTCTCGATGCCCGCCCCTGGCGGAGTCCCTGGGCCAGTTTGAGCGCCGGCACCTGCCGTCACTAGGGCAAACGGTGACGTGGTCGGCCGCCGCCGGCGGAAGGTTCGAACCACCCCGTCTGGTGGGCTATTCTGGTCCAGCACTCACCGCTAGCGGAGGGTGCCGGTCCTCCGTAGCTCAATTGGCAGAGCATCCGACTGTTAATCGGACGGTTACTGGTTCGAGTCCAGTCGGGGGAGCCACGCTCCATGCGGTCCGCGCGCCAAGGGCGCTCAGGTCGGTGATCATGGCCAACGGACTCGCGCAGCGGTCGCACCCTCTGAGCAACGGCCGAGCTCGCCTCAACGCTGCGGGCGCAACACCGAAGGTCGTCAGATCGCCGTGCCCGCCCGCACAACGCCCGCCCGCCCCACCATCAGCCCCTGCCGTAAAGGGCTGAATAAGGCCCCTCAGCCACTCGTCGTGGTCACGGCACGCGACGTATCGGACGCCGAGGCAGACGCGGCGGCGGCCGACTTGGTCGGACAGTAGGCGGCGGTGCCGTCTGTGATCATTCGGCGGGCCTCCGCGGCCGTATAGCCGCGAGCCACCAGTGAGTCGACGGCTCGCTGCCAGGACAGCCCGACGATCGAGTTCGATCCGTCGGTCACGAAGATGCGACAGATGTCGGCACCCAATTTGTCCTCGTCAGCCGGCAACGCCTGCACGTACTTGCCACCTGCCCCGGTGATCTGGTCGGAGAAGAACGCTGCCTTGGCGGTGATCTGCGGGTCACCGGCACTGCATCCGGGGACCGCCAGCACCAAGGCCATGCCGAGTATCCCGACGCCTGGACCGACCTTGCCGCTCAATCTCGACCTCATGAAGCGGACCCTACTGCTCCTCGTGTCGGCTGGCCGTCGGCTCGGCCATGGTCCGTCGTTCACCGACTCTTGGTGAACTCGACAGCCAACCAACGGATAGTGTTTGCCGAACGAAAGGTCCTGCCGTCGGGCGTGCAGACGAGCTCGACGGAACGTGTCCGGCACGGTGATCGAGGGAGTTGGCTGGTAGATGTTCCGGTTCCTGTTGGGTGGAAGTATCGGCTACGTGCTGGGTTCGCGAGCCGGCCGCGAGCGGTACGAGCAGATCAAACGGTGGTCCGCCCGGGCCGCCGATCACCCGGCCGTACAGGGCGCCGCAGGTTTCGTCCGGGCCAAGATTTCCCAGACCGTCCACCGTTCCTGACCGACACCGCGCAACCGGCGGACCGACCACTCAGGACAGACAGCTCAGGACAGACAGCTCAGGATCCGATGGCCCGTCTGCCGCTCTTGATCTCGACCCCCGCCATCAGTGCCAGCCCCTTGAATCGGATCACCGGCGCCTCAGGGCCATAGGTCTGGTGCGCGCTGTCCTCGAACGCCCCCATGATGCCGACGCCTTCGACGATCACGGTGATGCCCTCTGGCACGGTGATCTCCACGCCACCCATGATGGCTGTCACGTTCATCACGGTCTCCATACCGCTGAGCTGGGCGTTGGTGAAATCGAGCTCGATTCCGCCCATGATCGCGACGCAGTTGATCTTCTCCGCTGCCACCCACGGACCCTTGCGCACTACCCCCGACAGAATCCCGACCAGATTGGCCTTGGGCGAGCCGCCCCCCGAGCGCACCACCGGGTAAGAGGTCAAGGCAGTCACCGGGGCCGGCGGAACAGGCCGCTTCGACAACGACAAGGTCTGGCCGGGCAGATCCCTGATCAGCGGTTCCAGCTCATCGAGAGTCTTTGCGGCGTAGACCGAATCGAGCCGTGTCTCCAGTTCGGCGACGGTAATTCGACCCTCGGACATGGCCCTCTGCAGTGCGGTCGCAACCTGTTCGCGGTCGTCGTGGGATGCCCGCATCGGCGGCGGTCCCGGGGCTGGCGTCGGATCGGAAGTCACCCTGCGATGCTATTCCGCGGGTCGGCTCGTACTGCGGCCGACCGGTCACGAATCTTCGACCAGTCCCATTTCCAGGTCCGAGGCGGTCCGTGAGGCGGCGGTCAGAAAGCCCACGGCGTGGGCATCGGCGGCCGGATCCAGCCGAAGCTGCCTGGTCAGGCCGTCCCGCCCGGGGACCCGTCGCAGCACCACCCAGCCTCCGGCGCCGGGCCACGGCAGGTAGGAGCTGGCCGCGACGGAACGCCGCACCCTGGAGTGCACCGCGTCGGTCAAGGCGCTCTCCCCGCTGAGTTCGAACTCCATAGGCGGCAGATCGGAGAGCAGCACGAGGCCCTCGTCGGTGGTGCCCAGCTCGTCGGCCGCAATCACCGTCAGGGTGCGACCGACCAGCCGCGCCTTCGACACGTGTTGCCACTCCCACCGAACGACGCTGTCGCCAGACACCAACCACAGGCCGAACCTGCTGACAGCCAACGTTTCTCTCCCGACCAAGGAAGATGAGGCCTGCACCAGCTCGTCCGCACCGAGCGCTGCCGACAACGCGGGCGGTACGGGCGGTCGCCGCCACGGCCAGCTCAGCGCCACCCTCAGGCTCCCTTGGCGCGCTCGGACAGGGCGCGCCGATATTTTGCCATCTCGGCGAGGTCCGCGTTCAGGGCTGCGGCGCGCTGCGCATCACCGGAAGCCTCGGCCCGCTGCAGATCCGAGCGCAGGCTCTCCTCCTGGATCTTGGCCGCGCGCTCGGCCAATTTCGCCAAGATCGAACCCGCGTAGTGGGTCAGATCGGTTTTGGTCCGCAGCGGTTCGAGAGCGAGCTCGGTGACCAACGAGCGCAACCCGCCCACCGGCAGGTGTTCGGCGGCCAAGGACAGCCAGGCATTCGCACCCATCACCTCGGCCTGGGCTGGGCCGCCGGACGCGACCACTGCGTCGTGTACAGCCCGATAGGCCCGGTCGGTGAACGCCACCCGGTCGATCTGCCCGTACCCAGCGGCCAACAATCCCGGTTGCTGCAGAACAAGTTTCAAGGCTTCACGTTCGGCGAAGGTTTCCCGATCGCGGGGATCTGGCCTGGCCGGTCGCGGTTCGGCGGGTGTGGCCGCGCCGTCAGACCCCGGCGGCTGCGGCCGCTGCGCCCTGCGGTCGGCGATACTTGCCGCTCTGGCCTCGGCCGCCGCCTGGTTGCGCACCCGGACGCCGATGGCCTGATGGTCCGCGCCGAGCCAGCCGGCCAGTTGCAGCGCGTATTCGTTGCGCAGCTCGGACTCCTTGATCCGGGCCACGATGGGCACCGCGGCCGCGGCGGCCGCGACCCGGCCCTCCGCGGTGTTCAGGTCGTAGCCGCCCAGGATCGACTTGACCGCGAATTCGAAGAGCGGGCGGCGGGCCGCCACCAGCTCGCGCACGGCGCCGTCACCGCGGGCCTGCCGCAATTCGCACGGGTCCATCCCGTCCGGCGCGATAGCGACGAACGTGTTGGCGGCGAATCTCTGGTCGGAATCGAACGCCTTGAGCGCGGCCTTCTGTCCCGCCGAGTCACCGTCAAAGGTGTAGACAACCTGACCGCGGATGATCTCGTTGTCGGCGAGATACCGTCGCAGCACACTGATGTGCTCGTCGCCGAAAGCGGTGCCACAGGACGCAACCGCGGTGGTCACCCCGGCCAGGTGCATGGCCATGACATCGCTGTACCCCTCGACCACGACGACCTGCCGTTGTTTCGAGATCTCCTTCTTGGCCAGATCCAATCCGTAGAGCAATTGGGATTTCTTGTAGAGCGGCGTCTCCGACGTGTTGATGTACTTGGCCTCGAGCCGGTCGTCGTCGTACAGGCGACGGGCACCGAAACCGACGACGTCACCGGCCGCGTCGTGGATCGCCCAGAGCAGACGACGGTGAAATCGGTCGATGGGTCCTCGCTGGCCCTTGCTGATCAGGCCGGCCTTGTCCAATTCCTCGACCGTGAATCCTTGTGCGGTCAGGGCTTTGAACAACTGATCCCAGCCGGCGGGCGCGTAGCCGCAACTGAACCGGGCGGCGGCATCGTCATCGAAGCCTCGCTCGGCCAGAAATGCTCTGGCCGGAGCCGCCGCCTCGGTGCCGAGCTGAGCGGCATAGAAGGCGGCCGCGGCCTTGTTCGCCGCGATCAGTCGGGACCGGCTTCCCCGCTCGATTCTGGTCGAGGTGCCACCCTCGACGAGGGTGAGAGTGATGCCGACCCGATCGGCCAGTCGCTGCACGGCCTCCACGAAGTCGAGATGTTCGTAGTTGGCGATGAACGCAAAGACGTCGCCGCCTTCCCCGCAGCCGAAGCAGTGGTACGTGCCGCGACTGGGGCTGACCTGGAACGAGGCGGTCTTCTCGTCGTGGAAAGGGCAGAGCCCCTTCAGGTTGTCGCCACCGGCGCGTTTGAGCGCCACATATTCCCCGACCACCTGGTCGATGCGGTTGGCGTCACGAACCCGTTCTCTGTCCGCGTCCGTGATCCGTCCTGCCACCCCACGAGTCTATGTGTGCGGCGAACGGCGTACCGCCGCCGTGCACAGCCCGACCGCTACCCCACCAGCCGGCGGTGCCTGGCCTGGGCCTGGGCGTCAGTGAGCAGCGAGATCTGATCGAGGACCACTCGGAGGCGGCCAGCGTCGTCGGGGGCTAGTTGGTAGGCATGCACGAAACCGGGATCAAGGGCATCCGCACCGCGGTCGGCGGTGACCTCGACCAATTCGGTCAGCATCTCCTGCTCGCGTTGCTGGATCGCGCGTCGGGCCGGGTCGGCCATCACGTACCGCAGGGCCACCGCCTTGAGCACGGCCACCTCGGCGCGGAGCAGTCGCGGCACCTGCAGGTCGCAGGCATACCGCAGCAACGGGCCGACACCGTGCGCTTTGCGGGTCGCAGCGACCGCTCCGGTAACGAACCGACCGGTGAGCTCACTGGTCACGGTCTTCAGGGCGGCCGCTGCTGTCGGGCCACGAACTGCCACTCCGGCGGCCACCGCCGGCAGCGCCAACAGATCACCGAGCACGTTCTGCAGATCGGCGGGCGACTCCCCCGAGTACACCGCCGCGGCCAGCGCCACCGCAGCCAGTTCCTCATCCGTATCAAGGCTTTTCAGGTCGATCCGGCCCGAACCGACGCCGTCCTCGACGTCGTGCACGGAGTATGCGACGTCGTCGGCCCAGTCCATCACCTGCGCTTCCAACGGGCGTCGCCCGCCATCGACGCCGTCACGCATCCACTCGAAGACTTCGAGATCCTCGCGGTAGACGCCGAATTTTCCACCACCGTCGGGTCGCTGCCACGGATATTTCACCACCGCGTCCAACGCGGCCCTGGTCAGGTTGAGGCCGGCCAAGCGACCGTCCGCCGCAATCACTTTCGGCTCGAGTCGGGTCAACAGACGCAGGTTCTGGGCGTTCGCCTCGAACCCCCCGGCTGCGGCGCCGGCCCGATCAAGGGCAGCCTCGCCGTTGTGACCGAACGGTGGATGCCCGATGTCATGGGCCAGACCGGCCATGTCGACCAGGTCGGCATCACAGCCGAGTTGGGCGCCGATGTCCCGCGCGATCTGAGCTACTTCCAGCGAGTGGGTGAGCCGGGTCCTGGGCACATCGTCCTCGTCCGGCGCGACCACCTGGGTCTTCCCGGCCAACCGCCGGAACGACGCGGAATGCAGCACCCGGGCGCGGTCCCGGCCGAATGCCGTGCGACCGGTGACCCCGCCGGCGATCGGAAGGCCGGCGGTCTTGGCCGGTTCGACGATGTATCGCTCGACGTCCGTTTCGGAGTACCTCAGCTCGCTCATCTGAATTGTCGCCTCACAGCACGGCCGAGCCCGCCCCGGAGGAGCCACCGGTGAGCAGGTAGAACAGCGTGCCCAGGGTTTCCCTTGCGACGTAGCGATTCTCGACGCCCGCTGTGGTGACCGGCCCATCTGTGACGGACGAGACCTGGGCCGACAGGCCAAGATCGTCGGCGATCAGCGCGGAACGGGCGGCGTGCCACGGATCGGTGACCAGGACGACTGTCGGCCAGCCGCGCTCGCGGAGCAGCTGGTCGGCCGCCCGCATCGAGACCAGGGTGTCGTTGCCCGTCCCGACCGAGACCAGTGCGGACGCCGGGATTCCCGCATCCAGCAGGTATTGCCGGCCGGCCTCGCCCTCAGTAACCCGGTCGCCGGGCTGGCCACCGCCGATCGTCACGACGTGCGCAGCGACCCCGGCTCGATACAGCTCGGCCGCATGGTCCAGCCGAGCGGCGTAGACGGCGGACGGTCGCCCGTTGTACTGGGCGGCGCCCAACACCACGATGGCGTCCGATCCGGCCCGCTGATCCTGATGACCGACGTGGACGATGTGGAGCACGACGCCGGCCACCACCAGCACGGACACCAGCGCCGTGCCGGCCAGATACCGGCCGAGGACGCGGAGCGCTCGCATGCCGCTGCCCTCGCCTTCGCTCCTGTGGAGGCTGACCCCCGATGACTACATGACCGACCACCGCGGGACGATGCCTGCGGCCGCCTCGATCATGCCAGGCGCCGACCGACCGGCCCGCCGATCCGGCACCGTCACAACCACCCGTTCGCCGTGGCGATCCTGACCGCGTCGGCCCGGGTCCGGGCGTTCGTCTTACCGATGACCGACGATAGATGGTTCCGCACCGTGCCCTCGGAGAGATAGAGGCGGGCGGCGATCTCGGCGACGGTTCCGCCATCGACAGCGGCGCCGAGTACGTCGCGCTCACGACCGGTCAGCGGTGAGTCCCCCACCGACAGCGTCTCCGCCGCCAAGCCGGGGTCGACCACCCGCAAACCTGACTGCACCCGCCGGATGGCGTCGATGAGTTGCTCCGGCGGCGCGTCCTTGACCAGGAAACCCACGGCACCGGCCTCCATCGCCCGCCGTAGGTATCCAGGCCGACCGAAGGTGGTGAGGATGATGACCTTGCACCCCGGGAGTTGTTCCCGCAGCGAGGCTGCCGCGGAAAGGCCGTCGAGTCCGGGCATCTGCACGTCGAGCAACGCCACGTCCGGTCGCGTGCGTACCGCCTCGGGGACGACCAGATCGCCGGATCCGACCTGGGCCACCACGGTGAAATCGGATTCCAGCGCGAGCAGAGCGGCGAAGGCACCGCGGATCATCGCCTGGTCGTCCGCGATCAGGATGCGGGTCACCGCGTCGGTTCGCCAACGGCAGGCAGCATGGCCTGCCCCAGGGCGGCCGGCCCGAGAACCACTGCCGGATCCGGAAGAGTGGCTCGGACCGAGAAGCCGCCGCCGGAGATCGGACCCGCGTCGAGGGTGCCACCCGCCTCGCGGACCCGGGCGGCGAGCCCCGCCAGCCCCGATCCACTCGCGTCGGACCGATCGGCGCCGACGCCGTCGTCGCGAATCTCGACGGTGTCCACCCCCACCGCGATCACGCAGTGGCTCGCCCGGGAATGCCGCACGACGTTCGTGACGGCCTCCCGGACCACGTAGCCGAACAGCTCGCGGGCCGCCGGTTCGACGTTCTCCACCGATTGCGGGAGTGCCGAAGTGATGCCCGCGGCACGCAGAACTGTTGCGGCTACGGATAACTCGGACCCCAGCGAGACCTCGCGGTAACCGGATGCGGTGGCTCGGACGTCAGCCAGCGCCTCCCGGGCCATCCGTTCGATGTCGGCGATCTCGGACTGCGCGCCGTCCGCACCCTGCTCGAGCAAGCGGCGGGCCAGACCGGCCTTGACGGTGATCGCGGTGAGCGAATGGCCGAGGATGTCGTGCAGGTCGCGCCCGATGCGGGCGCGTTCCGCGGCCACGGCCGCCACCGCCAGCTCTTGGCGGGTGCGTTGCAGCTCCCTGGTCAACCTGATGTTCCCCATGAAGCCACACATCCACAGGCTCAGCCCGACGAGCACGCCGGCGAGTTCCCAGGACGGTGACTGATGGTCGATCCGGCCCAGCGACAACAGACCGACGGCCAGGACCACCGCGACGATGGTGGTGTTGCGCATGGACATCGTGGCGCCGGCCATGATGCCGATGTAGATCCAGGTGGCCGTGAGCCCGGATCCGGCCAGCGGCCACAGGCCGAAGCTCACCGCCACCAGGCCGCCGAGCACGGCCAGTTGACGGTTGAGCGACCAGGACATCATGGCCGGCGTGACCAGTAGATAGCTCAGCGCGATGATGCCGACCACGACGAGTCCGCAGGTGCGCTGCCAGGCCGTGTAGTCGTCGGTGACGAAGTTGACCGCGGGAAAGATCAGAAAGGCCAGCCCGACGACGGCACCAGGCGTCCAGCTGCGGCGGATTTCGCGGACGCTCGGCGCCGGCGAGCAGTCGCCGGCCGCCGCGAGCCGTAGATGTACTGGCAACGCAGGTGAGCTGTCGGTCACTGCGTCATTCTCCCTCATCACCATCCACCGCGACGGGGTCAATGGATCAGACCCTGCGTCCGCTGCGCCGGTAGGCAACGGCGCCGATCAGCCCGAGCCCGACGGTCCAGGCCGCCAACACCACGACCCCGACGAGCGGGACTGCCTCTCCGCCCAGCACCGACCGCCCGGTCTCGCCGACCCAGTAGGACGGCAACACCTTGGCCACGCCGCGCAGGAACGGCGAGAGCTGCTCCACCGGGAACCACAACCCGCCGAGGATCGACATCGCCATGTAGACGAGCACGGTGAGCGGCTGCACAGCGTCGGCGCCCACCACCGAACCGATGACCAGACCGGCCACCGCGAACGGGATCAGGGCGAGCCAGATTCCCAAGCCGGCGCCGAGCCAGATCTGCCACGGCATCCGGACGTGCCCGACCACCAGGCCGGCGAGGAACACCAGCACGATGGCCGGGAGCGCGACCAGCAGCGACACCACTGACTTGCTGGCGATGTAGGCCCGGGGCGAGAGCGCCGACAGCCGCAGCTGGCGGTTCCACCCGGTCTGCCGCTCGATGGCGATCCGCGCGCCGGAGTTGATCGCCGCACCCAGTCCGCCGTAAGCAGCCATCGAGACCATCAGGTACGCCGAGGCGTTCAAACCGGATGAGGGCTCCTGCTCGGTTCCGTAGAGACCGTTGAACAGCAGGTACATCACCAGCGGCAGCGCCATGGTGAAGATGACGAACCTGGTGTTGCGGAAGGTCGAACGCGCTGAGATCACCGTGTAGGTGAGGGCCATGGTCATGATGCACGCTCCGTGCTCTGCTGATGGTGGGCGGCGCCGGTCAGTTCGAGGAAGGCTTCCTCGAGGTTGCCGGCGCTGATCTCGATGTCGCGGACGTCGTCGTACCCGGCCAGCAGGGCACGCAATGCGGTATCGGAGTCATTGCAGCGCAGCTGATACCGCGGTCCCTGCTGGTCCACCGAAACCACCCCGGGCAGGCCCGCGAGGTCGACGGCGTCCGCGCGGACGACGGCGGAGATCGTCCGACCGGTCACCGTGGCCTTGATCTGGGCTCCAGTCCCGTCGGCGACCACCTGCCCGCGGGCCAGCACCACCACGCGGTCGGCGAAATCGTCGGCCTCCTCGAGATAGTGGGTGGCGAACAGGACGGTGCGGCCGGAGTCGGTGAAGTCGCGCATGGAACTCCAGAACGCCCGTCGCACCTCGACATCCATCGCCACCGTCGGCTCATCCAGCACCAGCAGGTCCGGATCGGGCACCAGCGCGAGGGCGTAACGCACCCGTTGCGACTGGCCACCGGACAGCTTCGTTGTCTGCTGACCGCCGATATCGGTGATCTCCGCCCGGCGCATGGCCTCCCGGACCGAGATCGGATGACGGTGCAGGGCGGCGAACGTGCTGATCAGTTCCTTGACCGTGACGTCCGGAAGAAGGGCGCCCGATTGGAGCATGGCGCCGACCCGCCCGGCCCGGACCGCGGCGGTCGGGTCCACCCCGAATACGGAGACCGATCCGGCGTCGGGCGCGGTCAGACCGAGGATCAGATCGATCGTGGTCGACTTGCCGGCTCCATTGGGACCGAGTACGGCCACCACCTCACCCGGCGCGATGGTCAGGTCGACCCCGCCGACGGCCTGAACAGTGCCGAAAGACTTTCGCAGCCCGGTGAGTGCCACGGCCGCGGCGGGCCGGACGGCCGGGGGGTGACTGATCGGTGACCAGGCTGCGGCCGGCGGGACCGATGATGCGGTGACCGACGTGCGGTCCGCAACCTGCTTGTTGGTGGTCCTGTAGTCCATACCACTGAGCCTGCCGGGCCGCCGGCGAGACCGGACCTGCCGCCCGTCACCGGGTGACCATGACATTCGTCATGATCCGCCGTCTCTCCAGGTTCGCCCTGGTTTCCAACGTTCCTCACCTGTTTTAGTCGCTTGCCAGTCGCGGCACGTTGATAGCTTTCGCACATGAAATGGTCATATCGGTTGCCGGTGTTGCTCATCGGCGCGAGCCTCGTGGCTGCCTGCACCAGCCAGGTGGCCGGGCAGGCGTCTATGCCGGCCCCGGCGGTGGCGTCGAACCCGACCCCATCTGCCCCGTCCAACGTGATCACGGTGCCGTCAGCCGGCCCGGCCCTGCCGTCGAATCCGGTCCCGTCTGGTCCGCTGCCGTCGAGTCCGGTCCCGTCGGGTCCGCTGCCGTCGAGTCCGGCCCCGAGCTCGACGCCGACTTCAGCGCCGAGCGGAGTTCCGGACGGCGCAGTAGGCAGCACTGGCATCGGTGATGCGTACTACCCGGACTCGGGCAACGGCGGGTACCAGGTCGACAACTACAACATCGCCCTCACCTACCTGCCGGCCACGAACGCGCTGTCCGCGACCACCACTGTCACCGGGACGGTCACGGAGGACGGCAAGTTGGGCCGGTTCGACCTCGACCTGCAGCCGTCCATGAACGTGACCGCCGTGTCGGTCAATGGCCGCAGTGCGGCCTTCACTCACACCGGAGCCGAATTGGTGGTCACGCCGGTCGCCGGCCTCGCGCAGAAGTCCGCCCTCGAGGTGGTGGTGAACTATTCCGGCGAGCCGACCCTCATCACGGCGGGCACCGCGAACCTGGGTGACGGCGGGTGGTACCGGACGCCGTCGGGCGGAGCGATCGCGATCGGCGAACCGTACTCCGGCTCGGCCTGGTACCCGGTGAACGAGCATCCGTCGGACCCGGCGACCTACTCGGTCACGGCCACCGTGCCGGCAAAATGGTCGGTGATCGCCAACGGGGTCGCGGACACCGCTGACCTGCCGGCCGCGGCTCCCGGCATGAAGGTCTCCAGATGGATCCAGCGAGAACCGATCACCAGCTACGAGTCCACCATCTACATCGACACGTTCACCACGACCACCCGAAAGACCACCGATGGCAAACCCATCGTCTCGGCCTTCGCGCCGGTCAAGGAAGCGGCGGACTACAAGGTCCTGGACGGGAAAACCAGCCGGATCCTGCAGGTGCTCTCGGCCCACTTCGGTTCATACCCGTTCGAAGCGGCCGGTGGGATCTACACCGGACTCAAGGTGGGCTTCGCGCTCGAAACGGCCAGCCGGCCGGTCTATCCCGCCCAGGTCGACGAGGACACGGTCGTGCACGAACTCACGCACCAGTGGTTCGGCGACGACGTGGTGATCAACCGCTGGTCCGACATCTGCCTCAACGAGTGTTTCGCCTCGTACGGACCGTGGTTGTGGCACCAGGACGTGGACGGCTCCGACCTCGACCAGGTCTGGATCGCGCAGATGAAGCGGGTGCGGGACGACCCTGAATTCTGGTCGTCGCCACTGGTCGACATGGGCGCCGGCAATGAATTCACCAGCGTCTACTCCCGCGGCCCGCTGGCCATCCACGCGCTGCGGAAACAGATGGGCGAGAAGGCGTTTGCGACCCTGCTGAAAGGTTGGCCTGCGGCCTACGCAGACAAGGCTGCGTCCTGGAACGACTTCCAGGCGTACGTGAACAAGTTGTCCGGGCAGGATCTGACCGGCTTCATGAACGCGTGGTTCAAGGGCACCACCGTCCCGCCGGCCAAGTACCTTCACCCCGCCGGCCTGGGCAACTAACGCCGTCCACGCCACCGGCCTCCCCCGCGCGGATCAACTCCGCCCGCGCGGATGAAGTACTTGACTCGCGCCACAGCCGTCCCATATGGCCAGAGTTGATCCGCGCAGACCTAGTTGATCCGCGCGACCGGGGAAGCAGTCCGGACCGGATGGTCAGGCGAGGAGTTGATCAGGCGCCGGCGAGCCGGACGGCGAGGTACGACTGCACCTGGTCGAGGGCGACCCGCTGCTGGGTCATCGTGTCGCGTTCCCGGATGGTCACGGCCTGATCACCCGCGGTGTCAAAGTCCACCGTGATGCAGAACGGCGTGCCGATCTCGTCCTGCCGCCGGTAGCGCCGGCCGATCTGTCCCGCGTCGTCGAATTCGACGTTCCACGACTTCCGAAGTTCGGCAGCGAGATCCTTGGCCACCGGCGACAAGTCGGCGTGCCGGGACAACGGAAGGACGGCGGCCTTGACCGGCGCGAGCCGAGGGTCGAGCTTGAGCACCACCCGCTTGTCGATGCCGCCCTTGGTGTTCGGGGCCTCGTCCTCGGTGTAGGCCTCCAGCAGGAAGGCCATCATCGGTCGCCCGACGCCGGCCGCAGGTTCGATCACGTACGGGGTCCAGCGCTCACCCGATTCCTGGTCGAAGTAGGACAGATCCGTGCCCGAGTGCTCGGAGTGCGTCTTCAGGTCGAAGTCGGTCCGGTTGGCGATGCCCTCGAGCTCGCCCCATTCGCTGCCCTGGAAATGGAACCGGTACTCGATGTCGACGGTGCGCTTCGAGTAGTGCGACAGCTTCTCCTTCGGGTGGTCGAAGTGACGCAGGTTGTCACGGTCGATCCCCAGATCGACATACCAGTCGGTGCGCTGATCGATCCAGTACTGGTGCCATTCCTCGTCGGTTCCAGGCTTGACGAAGAACTCCATCTCCATCTGCTCGAACTCACGGGTCCGGAAGATGAAGTTCCCGGGGGTGATCTCGTTGCGGAACGACTTGCCGATCTGCCCGATGCCGAACGGCGGCTTCTTACGGGCGGACCCGGCCACGTTGTTGTAGTTCACGAAGATGCCCTGAGCGGTCTCCGGACGCAGGTAGTGCAGGCCCGATTCGTCCTCGACCGGGCCGAGGAAGGTCTTCAGCAGCCCGCTGAATTCCTTCGGCTCCGTCCAGTGGCCGCGGGTTCCGCAGTTCGCGCAGACGATATCGGCCATGCCGTTCTCGGGCACGCGGCCCTTCTTCTCCTCGAACTCCTCCAGCAGATGGTCCTGCCGATACCGCTTGTGGCAGTTGGTGCATTCGACCAGCGGATCCGAAAAGGTCGCGACGTGGCCGGACGCGACCCACACCTGGCGCGGCAGGATCACGGACGAGTCGAGGCCGACAACGTCCTCTCGTGACCGCACCATGGAGTTCCACCACTGGCGCTTGATGTTGTCCTTGAGTTCGACACCGAGCGGGCCGTAATCCCAGGCGGACTTGGTTCCGCCGTAGATCTCACCGGACGCGTAGACGAAGCCGCGGCGCTTCGCCAGGGAGACAATGGCATCGATCTTGGCGTCGTTCTTGGCGGCGGCCACAGCTGAACTCCTGTTTTCTCCCCCGGCCCGCCGGTCTTGTCCGAGGCCGAGCATGGTCCGCGAGCGGTGGATTCCGCCACGGTCTTCCTGCACCGGTCCACATACCGGTCCTGTCCTTCGAGCCTAACCACCGGTCGCAATCCGATTGACCAAGTCGCCGCGGTGGGCCCAGTCGCTGCCCCGCCCGCGCCGGTGGTCAGCGTCCCGGATCTGGGACGGTCGGTTCCGACACCGTGACCGCACCCTCGGTCGACGAATAGAGGACTTCGTTGACCGCGGTGACGTCGCTCTCTGCGGTGGACAGCCACGGGATCACCTGGATGCGCATCGGCCAGGGCGACAGAGACCGGCGATACGCGGCGGCCGACTCGAATTCGGCCACCAGCACGAAACGGGCCGCGGTGTCCGTCGACTGCGCGAAGCGCAGACGCAGACATTCGGGCGAGGCGGCCAGCAGGGCCAGGGGCTCGCGGGCGGACTCCGGAATCGGGCCGCCCTCTGGTCGATCGAGACGAAAGTGGGCCACCAGCAAGAACATTCGCAAGTCTCCTGACGTCTCAGTCGCCGTGCGGTCGACCTGCGGCAAACCTAGCCGGTGGTCAATTGATCGAAAGTTCGAGTTCGGATCCGGCGGCCGTCCGCGTGATCCGCAACCGCGAGGGTATGCGTTGCCGCAGTTCCTCGACGTGCGAGACCAAGCCCACCGTTCGTCCACCGGCCCGGAGTTCGTCCAGCGTTCCCATGACCATGTCCAACGTGTCCGAGTCGAGGCTGCCGAAGCCCTCGTCGATGAACATCGTGTCCAGCTGACGGCCGCCGGCTTCGGCGGCCACCACATCGGCCAGACCCAGCGCCAACGCCAGCGACGCCAGGAAAGACTCCCCGCCGGACAGCGTCTTGGCCGGTCGGACCAGACCCGAGAAGGCGTCGAAGATGTCCAGCCCCAGACCACCGGACCGACCGCGGGCTTCCTTCTCCTGGGATTGCACGAAGGTGTACCGCCCGCCCGACATCGCGGCCAGCCGCTCCCCCGCGGACAACGCAACCTGGGCCAACTTCGCCGCGAGCACGAACGTCCGTAACGACATCGACCGAGCGTTCTGCCCTTTTCCCAGAATGACGTCGGTCAGGGCGGCGAGCTCGGCGTCGGCCGTCAGCACCGGCTCCAACGCCCGCCAGGCGCCGACCAGATTGCGCACCGCCACCCCGACCTGCTCGCCTCGCCGGGCTGCGGCCGCGGCGGCCATGGTGGCAGCCTCGGCGGCCGCCGTTGCCTCGTCGGCGATCTGCTCCAGCGCGGGCAGGTCGATCTCGATGGCCGTGTCGACCAGCAGCAATTCCGGATCGGACAGTTGCGCCGTCACCACGGTGATCTCGTCTTCGGCCGATCGGAGTTGGCGCGCCAGGTCGTCGACGTCAACCCGGGCGGCTGTCCTGGCATCGGCGAGATTGGCGAACTTGGAGGACGCCAGCGCGATCACCAGCGCGGTCGCCGCCTCCGACTGTGCTACCTCGGCTGCGTCGAGCTTGTCACTCGACGCGGCCAGCCGATCGAGTTCGGCAGCCAGCTCGACCAGACGACGCCGTCTCTCCGCGACGTCCGGATACCCGGCGCGAGCCAGTCTCAGTCGTTCACTTCGCTCCTCGACGGCGGTCGTCAGCCGTTCGATCTCAAGATCCAGCCCGGCGCACGAGGCCTGCAGGAGCTGCCGTTCTTGTTGGCTCCCGACGAGCAGGTCAGTCGCCGTGGACAGCGACTGTTCCAGGGTGGCGAGTTGGCCGGCGATGGCCGACTGCGCATCGAACTCGGTCGATGCCGCCGTCCACTCCGCCGTCGCCTCGTCCAGGGTGCGACCTCTGGTCAGCGTGTTCGCCTGAACAAGGGCCATCGAGGCGACCTCCGCCGCGCGCGCCGCCTGCTCCCGGGCGGTGGCCGCCGCAGACTCCTGCCGCTCAGCCCGGGCGATCTGGGCAGCCGTCACGGCGTCTTGGACCGGCGCGGCCAGGTGTGGATGTTCCGCCGACCCACAGACCGGGCACGACTCCCCGGCCGGGAGCCGGCCGGCGAGCTCGGCGGCCATGCCCAGAATTCGGAGTTCGATGAGGTGCTGTCGATGATCAACCGAACGCTGGTGATCATCCGTCGCTTTTACCGAAAGTGCAGTCGCCCGTTCGTGTTCGGCCGCCCGCAGCGGGACCGCCCTGGCCGCGGTCACCAGCGTCTGCGCAGCCGAACGCTGCTCGTGCAGCGCACCGACACGGACGGCGGCCGCACGGGCATCGGCGACCTGTTGGGTCAGCGTCGCCGTCTTCGCGGGCAAGCCGGCGAGAACATCTTCCAGCTTGACCAGCTTGCGGGTGTAGGCACTCCGCGACTTGGTGGCCGCCGCAAGGGCGGTCTCATCCCGGTCCTGGTCCTCTGCTTGCGCGAGCATCCCGACCAACGCACCGGCCTGTTCGCGGGTGACGGCGCTGAGCGCCCGCAGGTCCGCCGCGGTCTTGGGCACATCCTCGTGCGGGGCCACCAGCCGCTCTGCCGCCGATCGCCGCTGTTCGACGATCGCTTGCTCGTCCTGGGTGCGCCGGGTCAGCCGGGCCACGACCGCCGCAGCTTGGACCACCGGTTGCGCATCGGCATGCGCAGACATGTCCTGTCGCCATCTGGCCCGCTCCCCAGCACCCCGGTCGAGTTCGAGCTCCCTGGTGCGTAGTAGCCGCACCTTCCGAACCGCTCCGGCCAACAGCCGCGCGTCGAGCAACGCCTGGTCGGCCTCCGCACTCGCCCAGCGCGCGGCAAGTTCGACCTCGCGTTTGATGGCGACCTCGTCGGCCAGCCGATCCCGCAGATCCGCTACCCAATCGAAGATGTCGGTGTCCGGATGGTCCCTGCGTCCCGCGGATTCCGCCACGCGGGCGGTCAGCTGCCCAATGCGTTCCCGCCGCTCTCGGACCCGGGATCCGGACTCGCGACGGGCGCCGGCGAACCACTCCTCGATAGTGCCGAATCGGCCGGTGTCGAAGAGCCGCTCGAGTAGGTCTTCCCGTTCGGCTGTGTCGGACCGGAGGAAACGGGCGAAGTCTCCCTGCGGCAGTAGCACCACCTGGAAGAACTGGTCCGCGGACATGCCGAGCAGGTCGGTCACGGCCAGCCCGACCTCGTCGGCTCTGGTGAGGCCGTCTGCTCTGACGCCGTCGGGCGGCGCGTCGACCCAGCGCAGGTGGACCTTGTGTTTCTCCTCGGTGAGCCCTGTCCCTCTGGCCTTGGGGCGCAGGTAGGCCGGACTGCGCAGAATCTCGACGCGGTGCCCACCGAGGCTCGCCTCGACGCGAACGAAAGTCTTGGTCGAAGGATCCGCCCGGTCGCAGCGCAACCGCTTGGCTTCGTTCCTGGCCCCCGGCACCCGGCCATACAGGGCGAACGCGATGGCATCGAGCAAGGTGGTCTTCCCCGCCCCGGTGTCCCCGTGCAGAAGGAACAAGCCGTCGGCGCCCAGCCGGTCGAGATCGACGTCGATCTCGCCGGCAAATGGCCCGAAAGCCGAGAGTTGTAGCCGATGCAGTCTCACGAGGCGATCTCCAACAACCGATCCGCGGAGAGCGACTCGTCCAGCAGCATCTGTTCGGTCGGCGTGGCGCCACAGCCGCGACAGTCCAGCAGAAACTGCGCCAGCACTTCGGCATCCGTGGTGGAGTCGGCGGCGACCGATGCCATCGGGTGGGCGCTCATCCGTGCCGGCGGCTCCCAGGAAACCGTCAACGCGTACGGGTATCGCTCTCGCAGCCGGCGCATGGGTTCGAGCGGACGGACCGGATCGGTGAGTACTACGGCAAGGTAATGGTCGGTCAGGTCGGCGTGCCCGAGCAGCAGGTCCGCCAAATTACCGGTGACGGTGGCCAACGATCTGATCACCGGCAGCTCCAGCCAGGTATCGGTCACCGATCCGTCGGCGGCCAGATCGATCAGCCAGACACCCTTGCGATGCCCGGCCTCGCCGAAGGAGTACGGCAGCGGCGACCCGGAGTAGCGCATCCGCGCGGAGAGCCGCTGGGCTCCGTGCAGGTGTCCCAGCGCCACGTAGTCGACGCCGTCGAAGACATCCGAGGAGACCGACTCGATGCCGCCGACAGCGATCGAGCGCTCGGAACCGCCGGCCACGCCGCCGACCACGAACGCGTGGGCCGCGACAATCGACCTGGTGCTCGAGTCGCGTTCCGCCAGATCCGTCCGGACCAGATCCATGGCGGCGCTCATCACTGCCTGGTGCCCGGCCTTACCCGTGACCTGCAGAGCGGCACGAGTCAGTTCCGGCTCCAAATACGGCAGTGCGTAGATCGCGACCGGTCCGGCGTCGTCGGCCAGCATGACCGGCTGGCCGACCCCGGCGACCGAGGTTCGAAGATGCAGCCCCCCGGAGGCCAGGAAGTCGGTGAACGCGCCCAGTCTCGGAGCGGAATCGTGATTCCCGGAAGAGGCGACGATGACCGCCCCGGCCGCCCGGATCCGCTGGAGCGCCCTGGTCGCGACCTGAACCGCTTCTGCCGAGGGCACGGCGCGGTCGTAGATGTCGCCGGCCACGATCACTGCGTCGACCTGGTGCTCGGCCACCAGATCGGCGAGCGCGGACAGCACGAATTCCTGGTCCGCCAACAGGTCCTGCCCGTGGAAGGTCCGGCCGATGTGCCAGTCCGAGGTGTGCAGCAATCGCATGATCATCACGCTAGGTGCGAGCACCGACAGTCGATGGTTGCCATGCCGGGGCGATCGTTCACTTGTTCGGCTCGACCCCGCCTGACGTGCCCTGACGGGGGGCAGGACCGCGGATCAGGCCCGTTGCACCTGGCTGATCCGATAGCCGGCCGAGGTATGGACCAGCACCAGCACCCGGGTGGCGCTCGCTCGGGGCGACGTCCGGCCGACCACTTTGCCGCTCGCGTCCAGCACGGAGTAGGCCGGCATTGAGTCGTTGACGGCGATCCGGAGCGGTGAACCACCGAGCGATTTGACGGTCTTGACGGCATGTCCCGCCCCGGAGACCCGAAGACCGCCGGCTCGGAGTGTCGCAATGACGGCCGCGTCGGCCGACCTCGCCGCCGAGTCAGAGGTGTAGACAGCGTCCAGCAACGACGGGTCGCGTGCCACCAGTGCTCTCGACCTGGCATCGTCGAGCGCGCTCACGGTGGCCAACCAGCCGTCCGGTCGACCCTGCGAGGTTCCGGCCCGGGCACCCTCTGTGCGGCCTACCGCCGGAGGTGTCCTAGTCGCCGAGGCTCTCGTCCGTGGCGGGGGCGGCAGGGTGGCCGACGGTGTCGCCGGCTGCGCGGCAATCGGGGTATGGCGGTGGTCGATCGGCTCGTCGCAGCCGTCGAATCGTCACCGCTCGACGGTGCACTCACGGCTGACGTCCCGGGCGGCAGGGCGACCGGCTCGCTCCGATCCCACCGAGCCCACCACAACCCGGTGGCCCCGGCCAGAACTGCGACCACCAGACAGGCAACGGTGATCGCGCCGAGGCGAACGAACGGCGTCGAGTCTGCCCTGCGCCCCTCGGGGTGCGGCCTCCCCCGTCCAAGACCAGGAGGCCACCAGCTACGTCCGGTGGGCGGCGGGTCGACCTGAGGCGCGGCATCGGCCCGCACCCGGGTGATCGCCCTGGCGTCGGCCACATTCTGCCGGGTCGAGTGTCCCGCTTTGTGCGAATGCGGCGACTTGGCACCGCCGGCGTCGTCCGACGGTGCCCGCCGAACATGACGTCCGGTCTCGCCAAGGCCTTCGTCGGCCCGTGTCGGGGTTTCGTCGCCGATCACGATCGCGCTCTCGCCCAGCGTGCTCGCGCTGGTGGAGAGCGTCGAAAAGCCGAGGTCGATCGGCTCGGCGCGACCGGCTGAACGCAGGTCGAGGGCCACCGACGCCGCACCGGGACGGCGTTCCGGATCGTGCTCGAGTAGGGCCCGTATCACCGCGATCAGGGCCGGCGGCCCGGCGTCATCCTCCGGGTCCGGCCATTGACCTGCGGCCGCCTGGATCAGCACGTCCCGAAGATCGTCCGCGGGCCAGGCGTGTCGGCCGGTCAGACACGCCAGTGCGATCGACCCCAGGGAGAACATGTCCGTGGCCGGCGTCGGGGATCCCCCACGAGCCAGTTCCGGAGCAGCATCGATCGCCGTCGTGGCGACCGGCAGGCCGACCTCCGCCGCCGCTCTGGCCGCCCCGAGATCGGCCAGCAGCGGCCGGCCCGCCCGGTCGAAGACGATGTTCTGCGCGGAAAGGTCGCCGTGCACGATCTTGCGCTCGTGGGCGGTGGCCAGGGCCGCGGAAATCGGCACCAGGACGGTGAGCACCTCGCCGGCGGTCAGCCGGCCCCGCCGGATCAACAGATCGGCCAGATCGCCGCCGGCCGCCAGTTCGGTGACCAGAATCGCCCGGTCGGCCGTCCCCAGGACATCGATGACCGACACCACATGGGGGTGATCTACCGCCGCCGCCAGCGCCGCCTCTCGGCGGGCGGCCGGCAGCTGGTCGGGGCCGAATTCCTTGATGGCGACGGGCGCCCCGGTACCGACTCGGACACCCGACCAGACCTGCGCGGACCCACCGGCGCCGATGAGCGCCACTGCCCGGTAATCCCCTACCTCGAACCCCATGACTGGCAAGGTAGGACAACCCGTTGGTCGAGCGTCGGAGTTGTCCACAATCACTGTCCATCGACTCCGAGATCGACTCCGAGATCACTTTGGCGGCAGTATCGCTGCACGTCAGGGTCGATGTCGGAGTGTGAGCGTAAGTTGGCCGAATGCGAGATCGGACCGCGGGCCTGCGGATCGTCGATGCCGGCGAGGTCGACTACCAGGCTGCCTGGGACTGGCAACGTGAGCTGGCCTCCGCCCGAGCGGATGGATGCGGTCCGGACACCGTGTTGCTGCTGACCCATCCGGCCGTCTACACCGCCGGCCGGCGCACCGAAGCGGCCGACCGACCGACCGACGGCACCCCGGTGATCGACGTCGATCGTGGCGGCCGCATCACCTGGCACGGGCCCGGCCAGCTCGTGGGGTATCCGCTGATCAAGCTGCAGGACCCGATCGACGTGGTGGCCTACGTCCGACTGCTCGAGCAGATCCTCATGTCGGTCTGCACGGACATCGGACTCGTCGGTGCGGGACGGGTCGCCGGCCGGAGCGGCGTGTGGCTGCCGAGGGACCACCGTCCGGAACGCAAGATCGCCGCGATCGGAGTCCGCATCGCGAAGGGCGTCACCACTCATGGCTTTGCGCTGAACTGCGATCCCGACCTTGGGGCTTACGACCGGATCGTGCCCTGCGGCATCCGCGACGCAGGTGTCACCTCGCTCTCGGCCGAGCTCGGCCGCCCGATTTCCGTTGCCGACGCACTTCCCGCGGTCCGCCGACGATTGGAGCAGGGGCTGAATGGGCAGATTCCTATCGACGACAGCACATTGGACTCCGCTTCACCAGCGGAGGAAAGTCGGGTTCCCGGCTCCGCCATCCAATGGCACCTGGACCCCGTCCTGAGTCGGTTGTGACAATCGGGCAGGATGACAACAGCGCCGACGTGGCCCGCCACAACGTCCGGCTAAAACCGGACGCATGTCCGTACAGAGCAGTGACACAGTCAAGGAGCTCACGATGAGCATGTCCACCACCACACCGTCGAACACCACCCACGACCTGGCGACCAAGGCCGGCGACGTCGCACAGAATGTGACGGACAAAGTAGTCGAGCAGGCCGAGTCCGTGGCTGGAAAGGTGGCCGCGCTCGCCACCGAAGCGGCCCATGATCTGGCAGCCAAGGCAGGCGAAGTGGCGCACTCGCTCGGCGATTCCGCACAGAAGGCGTCCCGGAAGGCCGGCAAGACCAGCAAGGCCAACGCCAAGTCGGTGCACAAGAGCGTCCGTAAAAGCGTGAAGAAGAACGGAAAAATCGCAGGCCAGAAGGCTGACGGTTTGATGGCGCTCGGTCGGTCCGAGGCGGTGGATGTCGCGTCGTCGGTGGCGACCGCGGCGTCGGGCAAGGCCGCCAAGGCTGCAGCTGCGCTGGCCGCCGCGGCGGCTGCGGTGGACAAGAAGACAGTCAAGGCGGCAGGCAAGGCCGGCAAGAAGCGACATCGGGTCCGGAACACGGTGATCCTGGTCGTGGTCACGGCCGGTGGGGTGGCCATTGCCCGAGCCCTCAAGGCACCGTCCTACCCGGCCCCCGACAACCGACCAGCCCCGACGGGAACGCCGAATGCCGATTCCGCCAAGACCGGAGCGGCCAAGGTCGCAGACTCGGTGAAGGATTCGGCCGCGAAGGCAACGGATGCGGCCAAGGACGTCGCAGCCAAGGCGACCGACGCAGTCAAGGACACGGCGGCCAAGGCCGGCGATGCGGTCAAGGACGCCGCCACCAAGGTCGCGGACAAGGTTTCCGACTCGGCCGACACGGTCAAGGACACCGCAGCCAAAGCCGCCGACAAGGTTTCCGACTCCGCCGACACCGCCAAGGACACCGCAGCCAAAGCCGCCGACAAGGTTTCCGACTCCGCCGACACCGCCAAGGACACCGCAGCCAAAGCCGCCGACAACGTTGCTGCTGCGGCAGACAAGACCGCTTCCGCAGCGAAATCTGCGGCCAAGTCGACCGAGACCAAGGTGGACCAGGCGAAGGACGGCGGCACGGCGTGACCATTGCCCCCGAGGGGCGCAAACTGCTGCGCCTCGAGGTGCGCAATGCTGCGGTCCCCATCGAGCGCAAGCCCGAGTGGATCAAGACCAAGCTGCGGACCGGGCCGGAGTACACGGCACTGCAGGCCCTGGTCAAACGAGAGGGCCTGCACACCGTGTGCCAGGAAGCCGGTTGCCCCAACATCTACGAATGTTGGGAAGACCGCGAGGCGACCTTCTTGATCGGTGGCGACCAGTGCACGCGGCGGTGCGACTTCTGCCTGATCGACACCGGTAAGCCCGGGCCGCTCGATCGTGACGAGCCGCGGCGGGTGGCCGAGTCGATCGGCACCATGCAACTGCGGTACGCCACCATCACGGGGGTGACCAGGGACGATCTGCCGGACGAGGGCGCCTGGCTGTACGCGGAGACGGTCCGGAAGGTGCACGAACTGGCACCGGGTACCGGAGTGGAAATACTGACCCCGGACTTCTCCGGCCGGCCGGAGTTACTGGGGCAGGTGTTCGACGCCCGGCCCGAAGTGTTCGCCCACAACCTGGAGACGGTGCCGCGGATCTTCAAACGGATCCGGCCGGCCTTCACCTACGAGAAGTCGCTCGACGTCATCTCGCAGGGCCGATCGGCGGGCATGGTGACGAAGTCGAACCTGATCCTGGGCATGGGCGAGACCCGCCTGGAGATCTCCCAGGCTTTGGCCGACATGCACGACGCCGGTTGCGACCTCGTCACCATCACCCAATATCTCCGGCCCACCCCCCGTCATCATCCGATCGACCGCTGGGTCAAGCCGGAAGAGTTCGTCGAACTGCGCGACGAAGCCGAGCAGCTGGGGTTCGCCGGCGTCATGTCCGGTCCGCTCGTCCGTTCGTCCTACCGGGCCGGAACGCTCTACAAGCAGGCTCTGGCGGCCAAGGCATCCTCGGCGCGGTAACAGCAGACGAGGCCCGGTCGGCCCAGGCCGCAACGTACTGATCACAGCCTGAAGCGTCGTATCCTCAAGTCATGGCCAAGACCACCTCCAGCAGCCCGAAACTCTCCAAAGAGGAGAAGAAGGCAGCCAAGACCGCAGCCAGAGCCGGCAAGAAGGAACGTCGCGGCCAGATCTGGCAGGCCTTCCAGTCACAGCGCAAGGAAGACAAGCGGCTCCTGCCGTACATGATCCTGTGCCTGGTCGGCACCGCTGCGGTTGTGACCGGATTGGTCTCGTTCCTGGCGCCGTGGTGGGCGGCGCTGGTCTTCGGCCTGATCCTGGGTGTTTTGGTGGCCATGATCTTCTTCGCCCGACGTGTTCAGTCCAACGTGTACAAGCAAGCCGACGGAACTCCGGGGGCGGCCGCTTGGTCCCTTCAGAACAACCAGCTGCGTGGCAAGTGGCGGATCACCCCGGCCATCGCCGGCACCTCGCACCTCGATGCGGTACACCGGGTCGTCGGCCGGCCGGGCATCATCCTGATCGGTGAGGGAGCCACCCAACGGGTCAAGCCGCTGCTCGCCCAGGAGAAGAAGAAGATCGCCAGGGTCGTCGGCGACACTCCGATCTACGACATCATCGTCGGCAACGAAGAGGGTCAGACCCCGCTCAAGAAGCTCAACCAGTCGCTGATGAAGCTCCCGCGCAACATCAGCGCCGCCCAGGTTTCCGATCTGGACAACCGACTCACCGCCCTGAGTGCCCGCTCGGGTCAGGCCGGTCTGCCGAAGGGGCCGCTGCCGGCCGGCGCGAAGACCCGCAACATGCAGCGCGCCGCCCGTCGCCGCTGAAGCGGCGCATCGTTACCTGGCACCCTTCCCTGCCGACTTAGGGTTCAGTCACTGTCTTGCGCCGCGCGTCCGGACCACGACCGTCCGACACCACCGATCGTGCAGGCCCCGACCGTCGACGTCGGTGATCAGCACCGGGACGATCAGGAAGGTCAACGCCGTCCTCGGCAAGGCCCAAAGACCGACGAACGAGCGGCCGAGCGGCGCCACCCGTAGACCGCAGATCACCTGGCCCGGCGTCGATCCGAACAGTCCAACGGCGAGCACGGTCATCACCACCCAGACGAGCAGGCTCCAGTTCTTCGGCAGCTCAGGGCGGGTGAACAGCAGCGCGATCAGAAACGACAGCAGCAGATCGATCGCGAAGGCGCCGACCCGCACGCCCATCGGCGCCGCCGAACCCACGCCGGAGGCGGGCAGCGCCAGTCGGCTGCCTGGGTACGGGACGTCTTCGGTGGGGGTCATCACCCCAGCGTAGGGGCGTCTGAAAACCGCCCGGACGAACGGACTTCGACACCGTGGCGGCCCCTGATCGAGGATGCGCAATGCTCTCTGGCACAGTCGCGTTAACCGCCGTGAAACAGCGCGGCGATCAAGGGGCAACACCTCCTGCCTAACTTCATAGCCGGTAAGGAGAATGGCCACCGTCGTACCAGCGCGCGCCCTTCCCCTCGTGTGCCTCCGTTACACCGTCCCTCCGTAAGACCGTCCCGACTCGAAGGAGTGCGTGAGTGTTCTCTACCCCCGAAGAACTGGTCGCCTACATCCAGGACAACGACGTCGAAGTGTTCGACATCCGGTTCTGCGATCTCCCCGGCCTGATGAATCACCTCACCGTTCCGGCCGCCACCGTCACGGTCGATTCGCTCGCCGCAGGCATGGCATTCGACGGCTCCTCGATCAAGGGCTTTCAGTCGATCCACGAGTCGGACATGACGCTGCTGCCCGACGTGACCACGGCCCGGGTGGACCCGTTCCGCAGGCGCAAGACGATGACCTGCAACTTCTTCGTGCACGACCCGCTGACGCTGCAGCCGTACTCCCGCGACCCACGCAACGTCGCCCGTAAGGCCGAGGAGTACCTGGCCAGCACGGGGATCGCGGACACCTGTTACTTCGGTGCCGAGGCCGAGTTCTACGTCTTCGACGACGTCCGCTTCGACACCCAGATGAACGGCTCGTTCTACCAGGTCGACGCCAACGAGGGCTGGTGGAACACCGGTCGCGAAGAAGAGAGCGGCAACCTCGGCTACAAAACCAGGGTCAAGGGTGGCTACTTCCCCGTCCCGCCGTACGACCACCAGGCTGACCTGCGCGAGGACATGACCGCGAACCTGATCAGCATGGGCTTCGACATCGAGCGGGGCCACCACGAGGTCGGCGGCGGTCAGGCCGAGATCAACTACAAGTTCAACACCCTGCTGGCCTCGGCCGACGAGGTGATGCTGTTCAAGTACATCGTGAAGAACACCGCCTGGGAGGCGGGCAAGACCGTCACCTTCATGCCGAAGCCGCTGTTCGGCGACAACGGCTCCGGCATGCACGCCCACCAGTCCCTGTGGTCGGGCGGCAAGCCGCTGTTCTATGACGAGGCCGGCTACGGCGGCCTGTCCGACACGGCGCGCTACTACATCGGCGGACTGCTGCACCACGCCCCGTCGCTGCTCGCCTTCACCAACCCGACCGTCAACTCCTACCATCGGCTGGTGCCGGGCTACGAGGCGCCGGTCAACCTGGTCTACTCGGCCCGTAACCGCTCCGCCTGCATCCGCATCCCGCTGACGGGCACGAACGCGAAGGCCAAGCGGCTCGAGTTCCGTTGCCCCGACCCGTCGGCCAACCCTTACCTGGCCTTCGCCGCGATGATGATGGCCGGTTTGGACGGCATCAAGAACAAGATCGAGCCGCCGGCCCCGGTCGACAAGGACCTCTACGAGCTGCCGCCGGACGAGGCCGCCAACATCCCGCAGGTGCCGAGCTCGCTGGGTGCGGTGATCAACCGGCTCGAGGAGGATCACGACTATCTGCTCGAGGGTGGCGTTTTCACCCCGGACCTGATCGACATGTGGATCAAGCTCAAGCGTGAAGAGATCGACGCGATCCGGCTGCGGCCGCACCCGCACGAGTTCGCCATGTACTACGACTGCTGATCGACGACAGACCCGACGGACCCCGGCGTTCTTGCCGGGGTCCGTTGTCGTCTCCGGGGGCGTTCGCCGCCGGGACACCCTGACCACCGCGGCATGGGTAATGCGCAGTACATTCGAACAGCTCTACCCCCGCCCGGTCCAGAAAGGTTCACCCATGCCGGTTTTCGCCGTGCACTACCAGTACCAAGATGATTCGGTGACGGGCCGTGACGCCCACCGCGCGGCCCACCGCGCGTTCCTGGACACCCTCACCGCTCCGGTGAAGGTGCTGGCCAGCGGTCCATACGTCGATGAGCCGGCCGGCGCTTTGCTGATCATCGAGGCCGGGTCGGCGGCGGAGATCGGCACCGCTCTTGACGCTGATCCGTTTGCCGTCGAGGGATTCATAGCCGCCAGGCAGGTCCGATCTTGGTCGCAGACCAGGGGTCCCTGGGCCTGACAGATCGGGTCCTGAGCGCAGATCTCACTTTGACGGGTCGGTGATCTGACCGAGGAACAGCGGTGCGCCGGTGACGGTGTCGTGCACCGAGTAGTAGAACGGCCGGTCGACGGTGACCGTCTTGATATCGCCGCCTATGCCACTGGTCGCCACCGCGGTCATCGCCGTGGCGGCCGCGGCCTCGGTGCCCTTTTCGTCGACGGTGATCACGGCCTGGTGCACGAGTTCGCCGGCCATCAGGTCCCCGGGCTTACCGGCAATTCCCGACAGGTCCGCGGATGGTGTGAAAAGGTCCTTGACGCCCAGCGCCTCCATGGCCGGCTTCAACGACAGGTGTACATCGGCCTTGAACAGCGGCATGGTCAAGGCGACCGCCTCGGCCGGCTTCGCCGCGGCAGCCGTCTTGAACACGGTCGGCAGTTCCGCTCGCACCTTGGCGAATGAGCCCGCATCGGGCACGACCAGCGTCATCGCCAACCCGCCACCCCGGTACGGGATGGTCACCGAGGTCCAACCCTGACCCTGGGCGGATGCGAAGCCAGCCGTGGCAGCCATGCCCGGTGTGGTGGTCACCTTGCCGGCCCCGGTGGTGAACGGCATCGACGCGCCGGACAGGTTGAACGGGGTCTGCCAGGGCGCGGACAGATACAGGGCGTTGACCAATGTCATCACCGTGTCCGGGGTGATGACGCCCTGGCCGAGCAGCTCGGGGATCAGGTCTTTGGTGTGATCGCTCACCCAGGCGTTGATGGTCTTCCGGGCCGCTTCCGGGTCGGCCGCGTAGTCGATCTGGTACATCCCGACGCCGAACCCGCTCGCCAGCGCGTCGAGATAGGACGGCTGGACCGGGAGTGCCGGCGACAGCCAGACGGAGTTGGCCACGTCAACACTGACCGGCCTGGTGTCGGTGGTGGCGGGATCGGCACCCGCCGGTGGCTTCCCGGCCGCCAACGCTGCGGCGACCGCCTGGTCGATGGCGGTGACGTTGCCCGTCTGCGCTGCCGCAGCACCACCGAGTACGGCGTCCAATTGAGTGGCCGTCGCGCCTTTCGCGCCGGCGCGCGCCATCGCCAGCACGGCGTAGATCGAATACGGGCTCAGGACGGCGTTGTCGGCCGCGGGCAGTTGAGTCAGGAGGTCGGCGCCGAGCGAGGCTAGCGCCGCCTGCGCTGCAGATGATGGCCCAACCGCTCCCCGGGGCTCATCGGCGCGCAACGGTTGAGCGACCCCAGGTGCCAGTGCCGTTGCCGTCGAGCTGGGCGCGGCGACGCCGGAGGACGGCGCGCCGACGGACGACGGGGCCGACATGGCCGTCGGGCCGACTTCCGGACCGCCGGGGTTGTCGGAGGGGCCGCAGCCCGCGACGAGCACGACCACCGTCAATCCCGACAGCCAGCCGATGAGGCGGCTGCGACGCTTGGTCATGCTGATGTCCTCCTCCGGAATGGGCGATACCCCTGTGACGAGAACAGCACGCTATCCGGTTGCACGCGACTGCAGCCCGATCAGGGCAGCGCCGACTCCTGCAAGACAACCGGCAAATCGGCGGGCTCATCCCCGGCGCCGGGCACCTCGGCCGGCTCGGTACGTCTGATCCGCTGGCTGATCACCTGGGTGATGCCGTCGCCGCGCATGGATACCCCGTAGAGCGCGTCGGCCGACTCCATGGTGAATTTCTGGTGGGTGATGATGATCAGCTGCGAGGAGTCGCGCAGCATGGTCAACAGCCCGACGAGTCTGGTCAGGTTCACCTCGTCGAGGGCAGCTTCCACCTCGTCCATGATGTAGAACGGGCTGGGCCGGGCCCGGAAGATCGACACCAGCAGCGCCACCGCCGTCAGCGACCGCTCACCGCCGGAGAGCAGGGACAGCCGTTTGACCTTCTTGCCCGGCGGTCGTGCGTGCACCTCGATACCGGTGTTCAACATGTCCGACGGATCGGTCAGGATCAACTCGCCCTCGCCGCCGGGGAAGAGCTCGGCGAAGACGGCGACGAATTCCCGGGCCACGTCGTAGTACGCCGCGGTGAACACCTCGAGGATCTTGTCGTCCACTTCACCGACGACGGTGAGCAGATCCTTCCGGGTGGACTTGAGGTCCTCGAGCTGGGTGGCCAGGAAGGTGTGTCGCTCCTCCAGCGCCGCGAACTCTTCCAGGGCCAGCGGATTGACCTTGCCGAGCAGGTTCAGATCCCTTTCGGCCCGCTTGGCGCGGCGTTCCTGCGTGCCCCGGTCGAAGGACTGCGGCTGCGGTGCGGTCACCGCCTCACCGCGCTCCTTGGCGGACTCGTACTCGCTCAACTCCAGTGCGGTGGGCGGAATCTCCACCTCCGGGCCGAAGTCGGCGACGAGGTCGTCCGGGCCAAGCCCGAACTCGTTGGCCGCCCGCCCGACCAGCTGCTCGACTCGCATCCGCTGCTGGGCCCGCTGCACTTCGTCGCGGTGCACGGCGTCGGTCAGGGCGTCCCATTGCACCTGTAACTCCCGGGCCGACCCTCGGGCCTGGGTCAGCGCGGCCTCCGCCCGCTCGCGGTCCGCGGCCGCCTGATCACGGGCTTTGATGGCAATCTCCAGTGACTGCCCCAGCGCAGCGAGCGCCCGGCGGCCGGTGACGGCAACTGAAGTCGCCACGGCGGCGCCGGCCGCGCGTCGCGCCAGCGCGGCCTGGGCCCGGGCGCGGCTTTCCCGTTCCTGCCGGGCCGACCGGCGGAGCCCGTCCGCCACTCCCGCGGTTGCCCGCGCGCGCTCCTCCGCGGTCCGCAGCGCCAGTCGGGCCTCGACCTCGACCTGCCTGGCTTCCGCGGTCAGCTCCATCAATCCGTCGCGAATCTCGGTGTCGACCTGCTCCGGGGCGTCATCCGATTCGGCGGCAGCCAGGCGTGACTCGAGATCGGCGACCGCAACCCGGTTCTGCTCGAAGGCCGTTTCCGCAGCCTGCCGCTGCCGTTCGAGCCGGTCGGCCTCGGCATTGGCCGAGCGCAGGGCCTCGCCGAGCCGGCCGAGCTGCTCGGATACCGCCGACAGCCGGGCGTCGGATTCGTGCAGGGCGGCCAGGGTCGCGCGGCTCTGATTCGTCCGGACTTCGTGGTCGGACTTCGCCCCGGACAGCGCTGCCTCGAGGCCGGCGATCCGTCCGGTCACCAACGCCAGGGCGGTCTCGGCCTCGTCGACCGCCGCTTGGATCTCCAGGACCGATTGTTTGCCCGCGCTACCACCGAACGCCCAGCCCGATCCGAGCAGGTCACCGCCCCTGGTGACCGTCCTGACCGTGGGCAGCTCATCGACCAGGGACAACGCCGCCGCCAGGTCGGCGACAACGGCGACGCGGTCGAGGGCGACCACCAGGGCCGTCCGGAGCGCCTCGGGTGGCCGGACGTGGTCCAACGCCCAAGTCGCCCCCGCGGGCAGGTTTCCCCACGAGTCGGAGCCGGGAAGCCCCGCCGCTCCGCCGATCAACACACCGGCTCGGCCGCCGTCGCTGCCGCGTAGGAGAGTCAACGCCGCGACGGCATCGGCCGGGGACGAGACGGCGACGGCGTCCGAAGCCGGCCCGAGGGCAGCTGCCACCGCGCCCTCGAAGCCCTGATCCACGTCCAACAGCACGGCCACCGAACCCAGCAGTCCTGGCAGCTCATCACCCGCACTGAGCAAGGTGCCGGCCCCGTCACGGCGCTCCAGGCCCGCGGAGAGTCCGTCTACCCGAGCCCGCAGCCCGGTCTGCTCGCTCCTGGCTTCCCGGACGGCGTCGGTCAGCTCGGCGACCCGCTGCCGGGCCACCTCGACGGCCTCTTCGGCGGATTCGTGGTCCTCGTCGAGCCCGACCTCGGACGAGTCGAGATCGCCCACCGAATCCTGCAGCTCGGCAAAACGCTCCTGGGCGGCGACCGCCCGATCCTTGGCGTCCGTCACCGCAGCGGCGAGCCGGTCCATCTCGTCCCCGCTGGCCGCCTGGCGCGACCTGGCCGCGTTCACCTGGCCGGACAATCTGGCCAGGCCTTCACGGCGGTCGGCGATAGCCCTGGTCGCCACCAGCAGCTGATTTTCGGCGGCCTTCAGGGCGTTCTCGGCCTCGGTGCGCTCGCCGACCGCCTCCGTCAGTTCCGCCCTGGCCACCTGGACGGCCTCGTCCTTCTCGGCCTGGGCCTCTTCGGCGGCCTCGGCGGCCGCCTCCAGTTCGTCCGGATCTCGTCCGGGTCGGGGCGCTTCGGCAGGGGCCGACAAGTTCCGACCACGTTCCTCGGCCAACGACACGGTGCCACGGAAGCGCTCGGCGAGGGCGGACAACCCGAACCAGGTCTCTTGCACCGCAGCCAGTTTCGGGCCGGCCACGGCCGCGGCGGCGGTCGCTGTCTCGGCCGCTTCGGACGCCTCGGCCAGCGCTTTCTGCACCGCGGCGCGATGGGCGAGTGCGGCTTCCTCATCGGCGGTTTCGGCGGCGATGGTGGAGGTCAGGGTCACGTAGTCGTCGGCCAACAGACGCAGCCGCGAATCCCGGAGGTCAGCTTGGATACCGGCGGCGCGCCGGGCAACTTCCGCCTGCCGACCCAACGGTTTGAGTTGCCGGCGGAGCTCGCCGGTGAGGTCGGACAACCGGGTCAGATTGGCCTGCATCGCGTCCAGCTTGCGCAGCGCCTTTTCCTTGCGCTTCCGGTGCTTGAGCACGCCCGCGGCCTCTTCGATGAAGGCCCGCCGATCTTCTGGACGGGCCTGGAGCACGGCATCCAGTTGGCCCTGCCCGACGATCACATGCATCTCGCGTCCGATACCGGAGTCGGACAGCAGCTCCTGGATGTCCAGCAGCCGGCAGGTCGACCCGTTGATCTCGTACTCGCCGGCACCGTCGCGGAACATCCGACGGGTGATCGACACCTCGGCGTAGTCGATGGGCAGGGCGCCGTCGGAGTTGTCGATGGTCAGGGTGACCTCGGCCCGCCCGAGCGGCGGCCGGTCCGCAGTTCCGGCGAAGATGACGTCTTCCATCTTGCCGCCGCGCAGGGCCTTTGCCCCCTGCTCGCCGAGCACCCAGGCGATGGCATCCACGACATTGGACTTGCCCGACCCATTCGGCCCGACCACAGCGGTGATGCCCTTTTCGAAATGCAGGGTGGTGGCCGAAGCGAAGGACTTGAAACCCTTCAGGGTCAGGGACTTCAGATACACGAGTAGAAGTCCCTCCTCATCCCGTCAGGTGCTCGAATTTCGCTGCTGAAGTCCCGGTACCGCCGGTGAGAAGATTACCCGGCGGTCGGCCCGGATCAGCGCTCCAGAAAGCCGCTCTCGCCTCGCGTCTCACCGAACTGGGTGACCACGAGCGCCACGGAGCCCGGCGTCCTACCGCTTCTGAGCAGGGCAATCAGTTCGTCGCACCGTGCTGGTGGCCCTTCGGCGACCACCTGCACCCGCCCGTCACGGAGATTGGTCGCATGGCCGGACAAGCCCAGTTCGAGGGCTCTGGCCCGGGTCCACCAGCGGAAGCCGACGCCCTGCACCTGGCCGTGGACGAACGCCGTCAACCGGACCTCCGGTTCCGGCTCGGTGGGAACGGTCATCGCCGCACTCTCGGTTTTGGCTGGCAGTGCGGGCAGTAGAACGAGGATCGATTCATGAACGCGTCCCGCCGGATCAGGGTGCCGCATCTGGGGCACGGATGACCCTCCTGCCCGTAGGCGGCCAGCGATCGGTCGAAGTAGCCCGAGTCACCGTTGACATTGACGTAGAGCGCGTCGAAGGAGGTGCCGCCGACGGCCAGCGCCTCGGTCATCACCTCGGTGGCCGCTTCCAGCACCCGCCGGACCACCGGCCGGGTCAAAACGCCGGTCGACCTGGCGTAGTTCACCTTCGCCCGCCACAGCGATTCGTCGGCGTAGATGTTGCCGATGCCGGAGACGACTGACTGATCGAGCAAGGCGCGCTTGATCTCGGTGTGCTTGCCCCGGATCCGGGCGACGGTGGCGGCCAGGTCGTAGGCCGGATCGAGCGGGTCGAGGGCTATGTGCGAGATGGGGTCGGGCAGGTCGGCTTGTCCGGGCAGAAAAGCCATACCGCCGAAGGTCCGCTGATCGAGGAAGTCGATGTCCGGTCCACCGTCGTCGAAGGCGAAACGAACCCGCAGATGCGGATGGCCTAGCGCCTCTGCCGAGCCCGAGATGCTGATCCGGAACTGCCCGCTCATGCCCAGGTGGGCCAGGAGCGCGTCGTCGTGATCGAGCACCCACCAGAGGTACTTGCCGCGTCGCCGGATGTCGAGCACCCGGTGGCCGGCCACCGCGGCCTCGAAATCGGCACGACCTGGGAGATGTCGGCGGACGGCACGATCGGAGAAGACAGAGACCCGCTCGATTCGACGGCCGACTGCGTGTTCGGCCAGACCGCGACGGACGACTTCGACCTCGGGGAGCTCAGGCACCGTCGGTGTTGGTGGCCTCGGCCGCGGCATCGTCGATCGCGGCGGTCGGCAGCTTCGCTTCGGCCTGCAACGAGCCGAAGGCAGCTGATGCGGCCTGTTGCTCGGCTTCTTTCTTGGTGCGACCCGCACCGGCCCCGCGCTCCAGTCCACCGAGCAGGACGACCGCCGCGAACGTCTTGGCGTGGTCGGGGCCGTCCTCGGTGACCCGATATTCCGGCACCCCGAGACCGGTGGAGGCGGAAATCTCCTGGAGCGAGGTTTTCCAGTCGAGACCGGCCCCCAACTTCGGCGCTTCGGTCATCAGATCGGCGAACAATCGGTGCACGACCGTCCGGGCCACCTCGATACCGTGCTGGAGGTAGACCGCACCCAGCACCGCTTCGACGGCGTCCGCCACGATCGACGCTTTGTCCCGGCCGCCGGTCAGCTCTTCGCCTCGACCCAGCCGCAGCATGTCTCCGAGGCCCATCCGCCGACCCACTCCGGCCAGGGCGTGCATGTTGACGATGGAAGCGCGGAGCTTGGCCAGCCGGCCCTCGGGAAGATCGGGGTGGTCATGGTAGAGCGCGTCGGTCACCACGATGCCCAGCACGGAGTCGCCCAGGAATTCGAGGCGCTCGTTCGTCGGCAGTCCGCCGTGCTCGTAGGCGAAAGACCGGTGAGTCAGGGCGAGCACAGTGAGCTCGGCGTCGAGTTCGACGCCGAGCTCAGTGAACAACTTTTGCGGGTCAGGAATGTTGCTCGCCGTGATCGCAGACCGCGATCCGGAGGAAACCGGCGAACTCATTCCGTCGACCACGGCGAAGGTCAGACGCCGACGATCTGGCGGCCCTTGTACTGGCCGCAGTTGGTGCACGCCTGGTGGGGCGGGGTGAGAGCGCCACAGGCGCGGTTCGGGCAGGTCGCCAGGGTGGGGACAGTGGTCTTCCACTGCGAGCGGCGCGCATGGGTGTTGGCGCGCGACAGTCTCCGCTTCGGAACGGCCATGATTACTTCTCCTAGTTATCTCGGATGGAATCGGCGTCAGAATCTCCGACTCCGGAATTGCGGGTGGAACCATTCGTGTGTACCGCGGGTGCAACGGTCGATCGGCCGTTCGGGGTGGGAGACCCACCGGGCACGCCGAACTTGGCGGCCAGTTCGGCCCACCGGGGGTCAAGTATCTCATGAGAATGGCCGGGTTCGAGATCATCGAAACGCTCGCCGCATTCTGAACAGAGACCGGCACAGTCAGCCCGGCACAGCGGCGCGATCGGCAGGCCGAGAACGATCTCGTCGCGGACCAGGGGCTCGAGGTCGATCAGGTCATCGACAAGTCGCGGGATCTCGTCGTCCTCGGTGGTCGCCGCGGTCGTCGAATCCGGATAGGCGAACAATTCCCGAAGCTCCGCAGTGACCGGGAATTCGATCTCGATCAGGCAGCGGGCACATTCACCCACGGCGACGCCGGACGCTGTCCCGGAGACGAGCACGCCCTCGGCGACCGATTCGAGACGCAGGTCGAGGTCGACGTCGTCACCGGTCGGAACCGCGATGACCTCGATGCCCATCGGGTGCCCGACCGGCGCAGAGATCCGGTAGGGCTTCATGCTGCCCGGGCGGCGGCCCAGCGGCCGGGTATCGAGCACCCACGGCGAGGCGTGGTTGGGGCGGGTGGAGGTCATCTGTCGTTTCTCGAGTCGGGGTGCAGACCATGCTGCCTGGTACTGCGGATTCAGGTCGCACCCGCCCGGTGCAGGCCGGGGCAACCGTTCCAGAGTAGTCGAAGATCAGCTCGGACCCAATTTGCGTGACCAACGGGCCAGGTCAGCGTCAGTCGCGGTAGTCGGCCACCGAGCCGGAGCGCAACGAGGTACGCCCGCGGCCCACGGTGCGCAGCGTCTTGGTCAACGTGTCCTCGAGGGCGGCCAGTTTCGCGTCGACGTACGAGTCGCAGTCGGCCCGCATCCGGTCGATCTCGTCGTGAGCCGCATCCAGGATCTTGGCCGATTCGATGTGCGCGGCCTGCACGACCTCCGACTGCGACACCAGCCTGGCCTGCTCGTTGCGACCGTCGGCGACCGCCCGCTCATAGGTGGCCCGGCCGGCGGCGATCAGCCGTTCGGCCTCCCCGTGTCCGCGGGACACCAGCGCGTCGTGCTGGTCCTGGCCCGATTGGACCGTGCGGTCGGCGTCCGCCTGTCCTCTGGCCAGGATCGACTCGGCCCGCCCGGAAGCCTCTTCGACCAGCCGATCGGCCTCGGCCTGGGCGCCTGCCACGGTGGCCGTGGCCTCGGCCCGCGCCGCGTGCACCAGCCGGTCGGCCTCGGCCTCGGCGTCGGCCACGCTCTTGTCGGCCGTCGTCCGCGCGTCGTTGATCATCTGGTCGCGGTGATCCAGCACGTCCTGTGCGTCGTCCATCTCGCCCGGCAGTGCGTCGCGGACGTCGTCCAGCAGCTCCAGGACGTCCCCCCGCGGCACCACGCACGAAGCTGTCATGGGCAGACCTCGAGCCTCTTCGACGATGGTGACCAATTCGTCGAGCGCTTCGAATACGCGATACACGCTGGGAACCTCTCCTTCTCGTGCAGCGGCCGTCAGCGACACACCCCTGCCTGGCCAGTCTGCCAAGTGATGGACCAAACGCCGCGCAGGCACGCCAGATGGCCCAGTGGCGCCGGCCGCTCAGCCGCGTGACAGTTTGGCCTGGAGCGCCCGGAAAACCACGTCCGGCAGGAAGCCCGATACGTCGCCTCCGTAGGCTGCGACCTGCTTGACCAGCGACGACGAGACGAACGAGAAGGCCGGGGCGGTGGGCATGAACAGGGTGTCGACGCGCGTCAGCCCGGAATTCATCTGGGCCATCTGCAGTTCGTAGTCGAAATCGGACACGGCGCGTAGTCCCTTCACGATCGCGCGGATGCCCCGGCTGGTGCAGTAGTCGACCAGCAGCCCGGAGAAGGAATCGACGGTGACGTTCGGCCAACCGGTGGTGATGGCGCGCAACAATTCGAGCCGCTCGTCGACCGGGAACAACCCGGTCTTGTCCGGGTTGACCAGCACCGCGACGGTGACCTGGTCGAACAGTCCGGCCACCCGACCGATGATGTCCAGGTGCCCCAGGGTCGGCGGATCAAAAGAACCAGGGCAGACGGCGTGAGTCATGTCGAACTCTTCGCGCAAGCGCTCATGGGGCGCGACCGTAACAGAGGCGGGTATCGCCGTACTTCTTCGTTCGGACCTCGATCAGCGGATCCGGCCACACCATCTCCCCCGACCGTTTGCTGCGTTCGACGATCAGATCCGCACCGGGATTGAGCTGCCCGGCCGCATGCAGCGCCGCGAACACTGCAGTCAGGTCCGCAGTCGGCACGTCGTACGGCGGGTCGGCCACGACGAAATCGAACGGCCGCCCGGTGGGGGTGGAGGCAAATCCGCGGACGTCACCGGCGACCACGTGGACGTCGGGGGCCTGCAACGTCGCCACGTTGGCCCGGAGCGCGGTGAGCGCGTTGCGCTCGATCTCCACCAGCACCAGCGAGGCCGCACCCCGGGACACCAACTCCAGACCCAGCGCTCCGGAACCCGCGTACAGGTCGAGCACCCTGGCGCCGTCGAGTCCACCGGCCGCGACCAGGGCGTTGGCCAGCGCCTCCCGGACCCGCTCGCTGGTCGGCCTCGTGGTGTCGCCGGGCGGGGTCTGCAGCCGGCGGCCACGGTAGGTGCCGGCCGTGATCCGAGTCATCGGGGCTCCCGTTCGGTCATCGCAACTCGTCCGGACCAGGGCAGCTCATTCCGCGGCCTTGACGACCAGCACCAGGTCCCCGCCCTCGACCTGTTGCACAGCGTTGATCGCGGCTCGCAGTACGGTCCCCGACACCGGACTGGTGATGGCGGCTTCCATCTTCATGGCCTCGATGGTCGCCACCGCCTGGCCCGCCTCGACATCGTCGCCCTCCTTGACGCCCAACGTCACCACGCCGGCAAACGGCGAGGCGATGTGCGATGAATTGTTGGGATCGGCGCGCTCCGCGGTCGGGACGTCGACGGTCACCGTCCGATCTCGGATCTGCAGCGGGCGCAGTTGTCCGTTCAGGGTGGTCACCACCATCCGCAGGCCCCGCTCGTCGGCGTCGCCGATGGCCTCCAGACCGACCGTCAGCTGGACCCCCGGCTGGAGGTCGATGACATGCTCCGTGCCGCGTCGCAGCCCGTACAGGTAGTCCGACGTGCGCAGCACCGACACGTCACCGAATTCCTCGCGGGCGGCCTGAAACTCCTTGTCCGGCCCCGGGAACAGCAGCCGGTTCAAGGTCGGCCGAGGCTTGGCGGCCAGCGCCTCGGCGTCGGCCGGCGGGAGGTCGACCACGGCGGCTTTGACGGATCGACCGGCCAAGGCCTTGGTGCGGAACGGTTCCGGCCAGCCACCCGGCGGATCGCCGAGTTCGCCGGAGAGGAAACCGACGACGGAGTCAGGGATGTCGAACCGGGCCGGGTCGGCCTCGAACTCCGCCGGGTCGACCCCGGAGCCAACCAGATGCAGAGCCAGATCGCCGACCACCTTCGATGACGGGGTGACCTTGACCAGCCGGCCGAGCATGGCATCGGCTGCGGCATAGACGGTTTCGATGGCTTCGAATCGGCCACCCAGCCCGAGCGCCATGGCCTGCTGCCGGAGATTGGACAGTTGGCCGCCTGGGATCTCATGCCGGTAGACCCGTCCGGTCGGCGCCCGCAGGCCGGATTCAAACGGCGCGTAGACGGCCCGTACCGCCTCCCAGTACGGCTCCAGGTCGGCCACGGCGCGTAGCGACAATCCGGTCGCCCGTTCGCTGTTGTCGAACGCGGCCACCAACGCCGTCAGCGAGGGCTGGGAGGTGGTCCCGGACATCGGCGCACTGGCCGCGTCGACGGCATCGACGCCGGCCGCCGCCGCCGCCCAGTAGGTGGCCATCTGGCCACCGGCTGTGTCGTGGGTGTGCAGGTGGACGGGCAGGTCGAAGCGGCTGCGCAGGGCCGTGATCAGGGTGTGCGCCGCAGGCGCGCGCAACAGCCCGGCCATGTCCTTGACCGCCAGTACGTGCGCACCGGCCCGGACGATCTCCTCGGCCAGCCGCAGGTAGTAGTCGAGGGTGTAGAGCTTCTCCCCGGGATTGGACAGGTCGGCGGTGTAACAGAGGGCCACCTCGGCCACCGACGTGCCGGTGCCGCGCACCGCGTCGATGGCGGGGCGCATCTGTTCGACGTCGTTGAGAGCGTCGAAGATGCGGAAGATGTCGATGCCCGACGAAGCAGCCTCAGTGACGAATGCGTCGGTCACGGCTTCCGGGTACGGCGTGTAGCCCACGGTGTTCCGACCGCGGAGCAGCATCTGCAACGCGATGTTCGGGACCGCAGCACGCACCGCGGCGAGCCGCTCCCATGGGTCCTCGGCCAGGAAGCGGAGCGCGACGTCGTAGGTCGCTCCGCCCCAGGCCTCGATCGAGAGCAACTCCGGCGTCATCCGGGCCACGGCGGGCCCGATGGCGACCAGGTCCCGGGTCCGCACCCGAGTGGCCAGCAGGGACTGGTGCGCATCCCGGAATGTGGTGTCGGTGACGGCCAGTTCCGTCCGATCCCGCAACCAGGTCGCGAAACCGTCCGGTCCGAGGCGGGCAAGCAGTTGTCGGCTGCCGTCGGGCGCCGGGCCGGAGCCCACCGGCGGTAGCTTGGCCTCCGGTTCGATCAGGTCGACGGGACGCCGTCCGTTGGGTTGGTTGACCGTCACGTCGGCCAGGAAGGTGAGCAACCGGGTGCCGCGGTCGGCGGAGTGGCGCGCGGTCAACAACTGCGGGTGGGTCTCGATGTAGGAGGTGGTGACTCCGCCGGCCGCGAAGTCCGGATCCTCGAGCACTGCCTGCAGGAACGGGATGTTGGTGGCCACACCACGAATCCGGAACTCCGCGAGCGCCCGTCGGGCTCTGGCCACCGCTTGCGACCAATCCCGGCCGCGGCAGGTCAGCTTGACCAACAGCGAATCGAAGTGGGCGCTGACCTCCGCGCCGGAGTGAACGGTGCCGCCGTCCACCCGCACCCCACCACCGCCGGGCGAGCGATAGGTGATGATCCGTCCGGTATCCGGCCGGAAGCCGTTGGTCGGGTCCTCGGTGGTGATCCGGCACTGCAGCGCCGCCCCGCGCACCTGGATGCTCTCCTGGGCCAGCCCAAGATCGGCCAGCGTCTCGCCCGCTGCGATCCGGATCTGCGAGGACACCAGGTCGACGTCGGTGATCTCCTCGGTGACCGTGTGCTCGACCTGGATCCGCGGGTTCATCTCGATAAATACGTGGCGCCCGTGCGTGTCCAGCAGGAACTCGACCGTGCCGGCATTCCGGTAGCCGATGTGCCGGGCGAAAGCGACCGCGTCGGCGCACATGGCCGCCCGGATCTCGGGATCCAGATTCACCGCCGGTGCCACTTCGATCACCTTCTGGTGGCGGCGCTGCACGGAACAGTCGCGCTCGAACAGGTGCACCACCGCGCCTGAGTGGTCGGCGAGTACCTGGACCTCGATGTGCCGTGGATCGACCACCGCCCGCTCCAGGAACACCGTGTCGTCGCCGAAGGCCGACTCGGCCTCCCGCATGGCCGTGCCCATCGCCTCCTCGAGATCCTCGGCGCGTTCGACGCGGCGCATCCCGCGGCCACCGCCGCCCGCGACGGCCTTCACGAATAACGGGAAGCCAACCGTCTCGGCCGCCTGCAGCAGGCTCGGGACGTCACGGGAGGGTTCCGACGACTCCAGCACCGGCAGACCGGCTGCCCGGGCGGCTTCGATCGCCCTGGATTTGTTGCCGGCCAGCTCCAGGACGTCGGCCGGCGGCCCGATGAAGGTGATACCGGCGTCGTCGAGCGCCTGCGCCAAGCTGTGGATTCTCGGACAGGAACCCATAGCCCGGGTAGACCGCGTCGGCACCGGAATCTCTTGCCGCCCTGACGATCTCGTCGACGTCGAGGTAGGCCCGGACGGGATGGCCCAGTTCGCCGATCTGGTAGGCCTCATCGGCCTTCTGGCGATGCAGGGAGTTGCGGTCCTCATAGGGGTACACCGCGACCGAATCGATGCCGAGTTCGTAGGCGGCCCGGAAGGCTCGAATGGCAATCTCGCCGCGGTTGGCGACCAGGATCTTGGAGAACATGCGTCGAAACCTATCCGCCGGACGTCCCGACGCGGGACGGCGGGTCCGACCCGGTTCGGGCTGCCCGCACAGTCCACCAACCGGTCGCCGAACTCAGCCCTTCTCCAGGAACTCCTGGCCTTCCTCGTCGATCACCGCGGCCACCATGGCGGCCAGCGCGGGGTGACCCTCCATCAGCGGGTCATCTTTCATCAACTCGAAGGCGTCGTCCCTGGCCTGCTCGATGACTGTGCGGTCGCGCAGCAGCGAAAGCTGTTTGAGGCCAGATGATTTGCCCGCCTGCGAGGTGCCGAGCACGTTCCCCTCGCGGCGCAGGCCGAGGTCGGCCTCGGCGAGTTCGAAACCGTCGTTGGTCGCGGCCACCGCGGCCAACCGGACCCGCCCGGGCGATCCATCAGGGGATTCGGTGACCAGCAGGCAGACCCCGGCGTCCCGCCCACGACCGACCCGGCCGCGCAGTTGGTGCAGCTGGGACATCCCGAATCGCTCGGCGTCCAGGATGATCATCATGGTGGCGTTGGGCACGTCAACGCCGACCTCGATGACGGTGGTGGCGACCAGCACGTCGATCTGCCCCGCCGCGAACCCGGTCATGACAGTGTCCTTCTCGGGCGAGGGAAGGCGGCCGTGCAGGATGGCCAGCCGCAAGCCGGCCAACGGCCCCTCGGTCAGCGACCTGGCCACGTCGAGCACGGCGAGCGGCGGCCGCTTCTCCTCGGAGTTGCCCGGGTCGTCCTCGTCGAAGTCATCCGGGCCGCCGTCCGGGTCATCATGGTCGACCTCCTTGGACGTCTTGCGGGCCAAGCCCTTACTGCTGGCCCGACCGGCCCCTTCCTCGTCGTCGCCGATTTTGGGGCAGACGACGTACACCTGGTGCCCGGCCGCGACCTCCTCGTGCACCCGGCGCCAGGCGCGATCCAGCCAGGTGGGGCGTTCGGCCGCCGGCACCACGGTGGTGGAAATCGGCGACCGACCTTTGGGCAGCTCGGAGAGTTTCGAGATATCCAGATCCCCGTAGACCGTCATCGCCACGGTCCGCGGGATCGGGGTCGCGGTCATCACCAGTACGTGCGGCGGATTTCCCTCGGGGTGTTTGTTGCGCAGCGCGTTGCGCTGCTCGACCCCGAACCGGTGCTGCTCGTCGATGACGATCAACCCGAGACCGGCGAAGAACACCCCCTCGGACAGCAGGGCGTGGGTACCGACGGCGATGCCGGCTTGGCCGGAAGCGATGTCCAGCAATGCCTCTCGCCGTGCGCCGGCGGTCATCGAACCGGTCAGCAGGGTGATCCGGATGGCGCCGGGGAGGGACCCGAGCTCGCCACCGTTGCCCAGCGGGCCCAGCACCGACCTCAGCGAGCGGGCGTGCTGTGCCGCCAGAACCTCGGTCGGCGCGAGCAGCACGGCCTGACGCCCGGAGTCGATCACCTGCAGCATGGCCCGCAGTGCAACCACTGTCTTGCCGGATCCGACCTCACCCTGCAACAGCCGGTTCATCGGGTGGATGGTGGCCAGATCGGTGGCGATGGTCTCCCCCACCTCCCGCTGGCCGGCGGTGAGTGTGAACGGCAATTCGGCGTCGAATGCACTGAGCAAACCGCCCTCGATACGCGGACACGGCTCGGCCGGAAAACTACGCATCTCTGCGCGGCGACGGGCCAGGACCAATTGGATGGACAGGGCCTCGTCGTACCTCAACCTGGCAATGGCGGCGTCCAGCGCCTGTTCGTTTCGCGGACGGTGCACGTCCCGTAGCGCACTGGCCAGATCGACCAGGCCGCGTTCGGCCAGGAGGGTGTCGGGCAGGGGATCGACCACGTCATCCAGCACGTCCAGCGCGGTGCGCACACAGCGCTGGAGCAGAGCACCGGTGATGCCCTCCGACAGCGGATAGACCGGGATGATGCCGCCGGGAAACGATTCGAGCACGTCGATAGCGTCCTTCGCGCTGGTGTTCGCAGTGTCGGCTCGGACGTCGGCGCTCAGGTTGGATTCCACCAGCTGCTTGACCGCGGACGCCGACGCTCCCGCACCGGCCAAACCGGGCACGTCTTCGAGACTGACGATGGCGACCTGCGGGGAGGTGATCTGCAGCTGGCCGTTGAAGACGCTGACGGTGCCCGAGAACATCGCGTTGGTGCCGACCCGCAAGATCCGCTCCAGATTCCAGCGGTTGAAGAACGTGCAGGTCAGGTTGGTCTTCATGTCGCCGATGACGACGTTGGTGAGGATCTTGACCTTGCTGTGGGGGCCCAGCTTGCGCTCCTTGACCGAGCGGACGGAGGCCCAGACGGTGACCCGCTCGCCGACCTTGAGGCTGGAAAGATCGGTCAACCTGCCTCGGCGGTCGTATTTCCGGGGGTAGTAGCGGAGCAATTCGCCGATCGTCAGCAGCGAAAGCTTGTCCTCCAGCTGCCGTGCGGCTCGTGTCCCGAGCACCGGCTTGAGCGGCGTGCTCAGCCCGACCTTGCCCGCCGGTTGCTGTGCCAAATCTCCCCCGCCACTTCGTTGCGATCAGCGTCGTCCCACCCATCCTGCCTCGCGGCACCGACAGTCTGCCTGGCGGCACGGAGGTGCGTGCCGGCACCCCGGATCTCTCCCCCAGGCTGATTACTCCAGCCGGCTGACCACCAGCGAGAAGACCGCTCCGACGGCATAGGCCTCGGCGATAACCTCGCCGGCGGCGGCTGTGTGGACATGGAAGTAACGACGGTCGCCTTCGGACCAGACCACGACTTCGTCCGACAATCCGGAGATGGTGGCCGCCAGCCTGTCACTCACCTCCTGCGGCAGAAACGAGGTGAAGGTCACTTCTGCGGTGAGTTCCGTTCCGTTGTTGACGCCGGGACGAGCACCGCAGCTCGGCGGGCGGGTCGGCTCGACGACCGGCGCCGTACTGCGCTGCAGCGCGACCAGCACCTGGGCGACCAGAGCTCGGCCGCGATAGACGGGATCCCGGTTTGCTGCGTCGGCGGGGCCGGCGGCGAAGGCGGCAGCCGCAGCGGCGGTGGTGATCGCGGCCAGGTCGGCACCGTCGACGACCAACTCCGCGGCTGCGGTGCCGGCAGCGGTCGCCAGCCCTGCCGCCGTCAACTGCCGGCCGAATCCCGCCGCATCGAGGCTGGGACCGACCTGAACGGCGGCCCCACCGGCAATGAGCCCCGCCACCAGGCACAACCTGTCCGCCACAGGCACTTGGTCCAGATCCCCGTTCTGCACCATGGTCTGCCTGGCACCGGCAATACCGGTGGCCACCCCGGTGAGGTACACCTGGAGCACCGCAGCCGCCGACTCGGCCGGTTCCCGGAGCGCAGCGGGCATTTCCGACCAGCCCACCGCCGCCGCGATGGCCCGGCGACCGTCGGTCAATACCTGCCGCTCCAGCTCGGTCGGCTGCAGGTCCCAGGAACCATCACGGCCGTCGGTGGGCTCGACCAGCGGACCGAACCAGCGACCGACCAGGTCGGCGTCGAAGGTCGTCATGCGGCCATCTTGCCGCCGCGAGCCGGCCGGCGGCGGCGCGGACCGCGGCACGGGGTTCCATCAGAACCGCTTCGGTACCCTCGACTGGAGGCCTTGCGCGGGTCACCGGACCCGCTTCGGAGTGAGCGATTTGGCCTGGTGCGCCGCGCTGGCTATCCTTGGAGGGTTGCCCGGCCAGAGGCTGTGTAGCGGTCAGCCTGCTGATCAAGACCGTGTCATCCAAAACTTAGGCGATCCGACCAACTGGCCGGGGTCGCAATCTTCGATAGGGGTTGAGCCGAAGTGGCTGCCGTGTGTGACGTCTGTGGCAAGGGCCCAGGTTTCGGGATGAGCGTGTCTCACTCCCACCGCCGCACCCACCGTAGGTGGAATCCGAACATCCAGGCCGTGCGGGCCCAGGTCGCCCCCGGCACGGTCAAGAAGGTCAACGCCTGCACCTCCTGCCTGAAGGCCGGCAAGGTCGTCCGCGGCTAGTCTTCCGTCGGCACGAAAAGGCGGGTGTGGCCCTGAGGGCCACACCCGCCTTTTCGCACCCCCACACCTGCGACCGAGTGAAGTGATACCGGGTGAAACGGACACGAACCCCGGCACAACTCCACACCGCTCCCCGTGTCTAATCCAGCGAGACCATCCAGCCGTGCGGATCGGCCACCACGCCCCGCTGTAGACCGGTCAGCGACTCACGCAGCTCCATGGTCACCGCCCCCGGTCGCCCGCCGGCGATCTCGAACCCACCCTCGGCGTGCTTCACCGAACCGACCGGCGTGATGACGGCGGCCGTGCCGCAGGCGAAAACCTCGGTCAACTCACCGGACTCGACCTTCTTGGCCCACTCGTCGGTGGAGATGCGGCGTTCCGCCGTGCGGTAGCCCTTGTCGCGGGCCAGCTGCAGCAGCGAATCTCTGGTCACGCCGGGCAGCAGGGAGCCGGACAACTCGGGTGTCACGACTTCGGCATCCGCCCCCGAACCGAAGACGAAGAACAGGTTCATCCCGCCCATCTCCTCGACCCAGCGGCGCTCGACGGCATCGAGCCAGACGACCTGGTCGCACCCCTCCGCCGCCGCCTGCGCCTGGGCAGCCAGCGAAGCGGCGTAATTGCCGCCGGTCTTCGCCGCACCCATTCCGCCTGGTGCCGCACGCACGTACTCGGTGGACCACCAGACGCTCACCGGCTTGATGCCACCGGCGAAATAGGCGCCGGCGGGCGAGGCGATCACCGCGTAGACATAGGAGTTGGACGGTCGCACCCCCAGGCCCACCTCGGTTGCGAACATGAAGGGGCGGAAGTAGAGGGACGCCTCGTCGCCCGTCGGCACCCACGCCCGGTCGACATCGACCAGCTCGCGCAGCGAGGCGATGAACAGGTCTTCCGGCAGCCGGGGCATGCCGAGGCGATCGGCCGATCGGTTCATCCGGGCGGCGTTGGCCTGTGGCCGGAAGCTGGCCACCGACCCGTCCGGCTGGGCGTAGGCCTTCAGTCCCTCGAAGATCTCCTGGGCGTAGTGCAGCACCATGGTGGCCGGGTCGACCGTGAAGGGACCGTAGGGAACCACCCGGGCGTCCTGCCACTCGCCCTCGCGATAGTCGATCAGGACCATGTGGTCGGTGAAGTGACGACCGAAACCAGGCTCGCTCAAAATCTCCGCCCGGCGCCCGTCGGGCACCGGAGACGGATTGAGGGCGCGGGAGAAAGGGATCGTCATGGAGCAAATCTACTACGACTATCGGACGTCCTAGTATTTATTTCCGGGTCCGCATGCCGATGAGTCGGCGGGCTACTCAGCCGCCTGGGTCCGCACGAGTGATTCGCGCCACTTGTCCGTTTCGGTGGCAAATTGCGGCGTTCATGGACTGGAAACGCTCCGGATACGGCACCTCCCTAGATTTTCCAGGTCGGGTCCCCGCCAGCTGCGCCAGCGCAGCGCACTTGTCAGGAGCAAGTAGTGAGCGCAAACAATGTCCGTCTGCAGGCGATCAAGGATGTCCAGGCCTATGTACCGCCGACTCCCACCTTCGATGTCGACGAAGCACCCGGAGAGATCTGGGGCGAGAACGTCTTCAGCATGTCGGTGATGCAGAAGCGGCTGCCCAAGTCGGTCTACAAATCGCTGGTCGCCACCATCGAACACTCCGCGATCATCGATCCGATGGTCGGCGACGCCGTCGCGTCGGCCATGAAGGACTGGGCGATGGAGAAAGGGTGTACGCACTACTCGCACGTCTTCTACCCGCTCACCGGGCTGACCGCCGAAAAGCACGACAGCTTCTTCGAGCCGGCCGGCGGAGGTCTGTCGCTGGCCGAGTTCGCGGGGAAGACCTTGACCCAGGGCGAGTCGGACGGCTCCAGCTTCCCCAGCGGCGGGTTGCGGAACACGTTCGAGGCCCGCGGCTACACCGGTTGGGACCCGACCAGCCCGGCCTACATCCTGGACAACCCGAACGGCAAGACGCTTTGCATCCCGACGATCTTCGTCTCGATGTTCGGTGAAGCTCTCGACCACAAGACTCCCCTGCTGCGCAGCCAGCAGGCCATGGCCGGGCACGCCGAGCGGGTGCTGAAGCTGTTCGGGCACGAGAAGATCGACCACGTCGTCTCGTTCGCCGGCCCGGAGCAGGAGTACTTCCTGATCGACCGGCACTTCTTCCTGGCCCGCCCCGACCTGATGAGCTCCGGTCGCACGCTGTTCGGCGCCAAGCCGCCGAAGGGCCAGGAATTCGACGACCACTACTTCGGTGCCATCCCGGAGCGCGTCCTCGGCTTCATGATGGATTGCGAGCGGGAGTTGTTCAAGCTCGGCATTCCGGCGAAGACCCGCCATCAGGAAGTCGCCCCCGGCCAGTTCGAGATCGCGCCCATGTTCGAGCGGGCCAACATCGCAGCCGACCACCAGCAGCTCATGATGACGACGTTCAAACGGCTGGCCAACAAGCACGGCATGGAGTGCCTCTTCCACGAGAAGCCGTTCGAGGGTGTCAACGGTTCGGGCAAGCACGTCAACTTCTCGCTCGGTAACGCGACCCAGGGCAATCTGCTGCTGCCGGGCGACACGCCGCACGACAACGCCCAGTTCCTGGTGTTCTGCGCGGCTGTCATCCGGTCGGTGCACAAGTACGCCGGGCTGCTGCGGGTGTCCGTCGCCTCGGCCAGCAACGATCACCGCCTCGGTGCGAACGAAGCCCCGCCGGCCATCATTTCGATCTTCCTGGGTGACCAGCTATCGGACGTCTTCGACCAGATCGCCAAGGGCGGTGCGACGACCTCGAAGGAGCGTGGCCGACTGTTGGTCGGCGTCGACACCATGCCGGTGCTGCCCACCGATCCGGGCGACCGCAACCGGACCAGTCCGTTCGCCTTCACCGGCAACCGGTTCGAGTTCCGCGCCCCGGGGTCGCTGCAGTCGATCGCGACCCCGATGGTCACCATCAACACGATCATGGCCGAGGCGCTGGATTACATCGCCTCGGATCTGGAGTCGGCGGTCGCGTCCGGCACCGACTTCAACACCGCGGTGCAGGCCCTGCTGGCCAAGATCGTCACCGATCACGGTGCGGCTGTCTTCGGCGGCGACGGATATTCCGACGAGTGGCAGCAGGAGGCGGCCGCCCGCGGCCTGCCGAATCTACGGACCACCATGGACGCGCTCCCGGAACTGATCTCCGACGACGCCATGGAGCTGTTCGAGAAGTACAACGTGTTCAGCCATCGAGAAATGCACAGCCGCTACGAGATCGGCCTGGAGCAGTACACCAGGAGCATCGGTGTCGAGGCCAGGTCCACCCTGGAGATCGCTTCGACCGCTGTGTTGCCGGCCTCGGTGCGGCACCAGACGGAGGTGGCCCTGAACCTCGGCGCGCTGAAGGCCGCCGGGGTCGAGGTGGACACCACGCCTCTCGACGAGGTCTCCGGACCGGTCAGTGATCTGCGTTCCGCGGTGGCCGGCTTGCGGTCGGCACTGGACGCCTGGAGCGGCACCGCCGAAGAGGAGGCGACGTACGCCCACCTCACGCTCATTCCGGCGATGGCCGCCGTGCGCTCGGCCGCGGACGTCCTCGAGGGCATCGTCGCTGACGACCTATGGCCACTGCCGACCTACCAGGAGATGCTCTACGTCCTGTAGCGCCTCAGTGCCCTCGAACTCACAGTCTGGCCCCGCTCGTCACCCGACGAGCGGGGCCGGGTGATCGTCGGGTCACCTGTGGAGCGGGGCAGTTCGTCCTACTTGACGTGAGACGCGACGAACGGCGGCCGGACGACCCGAACGCGCAGCGACCGACCACGCACGTCAACCGAGATCTCGTCCCCGTCCTGCACGTCAGCGGCGGTATCGATCAACGCCAGTCCGATGCCCTTGCCGAGCGTCGGCGAGAAGGTGCCGGACGTGGTCTCGCCGATGTCGGTCCCGTCGGGCCCGACCACCCGCAGGTGCGGACGCAGCACGCCGCGATCCAGCGCCTCGAGCCCCCGCAGGGTCCGGACCGGGCCGGCGGCCTTCTCGGCGAGTAGGGCATCGCGGCCGAAAAACGCCGGTTTGCGCCAGCCGACCGCCCAGGTGGACTTGGCCTGCACCGGGCTGATCTCGGGGCCCAGGTCCTGCCCGTGCAACGGGTAACCCATCTCGGTCCGGAGCGTGTCCCGTGCACCCAGCCCGGCCGGACGTCCACCGCGCGCGTCGGCCTCGAGCGCCAGCGCGTCCCAGAGGGCGCGGGCCGAGTCCCACGGCGGCAGCAACTCGAAGCCGAACTCGCCGCTGTAGCCGGTCCGGCAGACCCGGACCGGCACCGCTACGTCGTCTGGCCCGGTCCAGCTGCCGTCCGCCCAGGCCATGTATTCCAGCTCCGTCGGCAGACCCACTGCGCCGACCACCTCGGCGGACAGGGGTCCCTGCACCGCGATGACCCCGAAATCCCGGTGCCGGTTGGTGACGACGATCCCTTCCGGGGCCGCGGCGGTGAGCGCCTCGACGACGTCGGCCGTGTTCGCGGCGTTGGGCACCAGGAAGACCTCGTCGTCGGCAACGAGATACGCGATGAGGTCATCGATGACGCCACCGGACGCGTTGCAGCACAGCGTGTACTGGGCTTGGCCGGGGGCGATCTTGGCCAAGTCTGCACTCAGGCAGCTGTTCACGAAAGCCGCTGCACCGGGTCCCGTGACGCCGGCCTTGCCCAGGTGCGACACATCGAAGACGCCGACGGTCGTTCGGACGGCGGTGTGCTCGGCCACCACTCCGCCGCCGGCGTACGAGATCGGCATGTCCCAACCGCCGAAGGCGCCCATGGTCGCGCCCAGCGCGAGGTGTGCGTCGTGCAACGGGGAATGCAGGAGTTCGGCGGACGGCGTTTCGGTCGACATGCCTGAAGACCGTAGTGCCAAGCGGCGCCGGGCGGCGGCTACCGTGCAGGAGCAGACACGCCAATGAGGAGATACGAAGATGACCACCCTGTCGCTGACCACCGCCGACCCGTCCAAGACCACCACCGACGTCCTCGTGGTCGGGGCCTACGCGGGACCCAACGGTCCGGTGGCCGCGGATCCGGCCTTCGCGGACGGCGTTGCCGCCGCCGCTCTGACGGGCGCGTCGGGCAAGGCCGGCGAGCTGACCCTGGTGCCCGGCGACGGCTCCGTTGCCGCGCAGGTGGTCGCTGTCGTCGGCCTCGGGGCCCAGGAGGTCTTCACGGCTGAGGTCCTCCGCAAGGGCGCCGGTATTGCGTCCAGGGCGTTGGCCGGCCGGCCGCAGATCGTTTCGACGCTGTCGGCGATCGACCTGTCGGCCGCGGCACAAGGCCACCTCCTCGGCGCCTACGTCTTCGATCGGTACAAAACCCCGGCGAAGACCCCCGTCGAGGCCGTCGCACTGGCGGTCTCCCGGAACGACAAAGTCGCCAAGGCCGCACTCCGAGCCGCGGTCGCCACCGCCGAAGGTGTGCTGCTGGCCCGGGATCTGATCAATACCGCCCCGAACGACCTGTTCCCGCAGTCTTTCGCCGAGCGTGCCACCGCGGCGGCCGAAGCCGCCGGCCTGTCTGTCGAAGTGTGGGACGAGAACCAGCTAGCCGCAGAGGGTTTCGGCGGCCTCCTGGCGGTTGGCTCCGGGTCGACGCGTCCGCCCCGGCTGGTACGGATCAGCTATTCTCCGGCCCACGCCAAGAAGTCGGTGGCCCTGGTCGGTAAGGGCATCACCTTCGATTCCGGCGGGTTGTCGATCAAGCCGGCGCAGGGCATGGAGAACATGACCAGCGACATGTCCGGAGCTGCCGTCGTCACGGCGACAGTGATCGCTGCGGCGGCGCTCGAGCTGCCAGTCGCGGTGACGGCCTGGGCCGCACTGGCCGAGAACCTGCCGTCCGGTTCGTCCTACCGGCCCGGTGACGTCATCCGGCACTACGGGGCGCACGGCGAAGCCGGCACGACGACCCATGTGCTCAACACCGACGCCGAGGGCCGGTTGGTGCTGGCGGATGCCATCGTCCGCGCCGCCGAGGAGGAGCCCGACTACCTGCTGGAGACCTCCACGCTGACCGGAGCCCAGGTGGTGGCGCTGGGCAATCGCACCATGGCCGTGATGGGCTCGGAGGAGCTACGCGATCGGGTGGCCGAATTGGCCCGCGAGGTCGGCGAGGGCGGCTGGGCGATGCCGCTCCCCGACGAGTTGCGCGAGAGCATCGACTCCCCCGTCGCCGACCTGCAGAACATCAGCTGGGACCGGGTGGGCGGAATGCTGGTGGCCGGCCATTTCCTCAGCACCTTCGTTCCCGATGGTCTGCCCTGGGCCCACCTGGACGTTGCCGGACCGGCCTTCAACACCGGAAAGCCGTACGGCTACAACGCATCCGGCGGCACCGGCGTCCCCGTCCGCACCCTACTGGCGGTCATCGCGGACCTCGCCAACTGACCCCGGCAGCCACCTCATCCCGCATGGATGGGGCGCGGCGTCACGGGTCGCCGAGGGCTTTGCGTCGGGCTCGTTCGTCCAGGATGGTCTGCCGGCGGGAGTAGTCACGCATCCGCTGGGGGTACCCCATGATGGTCGCGTCGTAGATCGGAAGTTTGTGTTCGCGGGCGAAACCTTGTGCGGCCGCGGGTGAATCGATCGGTTTGCGGGTGAACTCGCCGTCGTGGGCGACCAGCAGCACGGTGACCGGGGTGATCGACGTCTTGGGCTCGACGTAGACCTCGACGCCGCGGCGGCTCGACGCCCACTCGGCGAGCGCTTCTTCGGTCGCCCGACGCTGCGCCCGCGGGCTGTCCCCATCGCCCCCACTGCGGCGGCCTCGTCTGGAGAACCAGCTCATCGTCAGCATCCTCAACCGGCGTTACGCCTTGGGCGAATCGGGGGCCCGTTCGGACCACCGAGATGTTGCACCCAGTGTCAACCATCGAGTCGGCGAGTTCGGCCAGCCGCCTGTGCGTGTTCGTCCACCAGGCAGGGAACCGGACCAGCGGGGGCAGCCGGTACCAAAGCTGCACCCGTGGCGCGTCCTGCCGACAGAGATGCCAAGATGGAGGCCGCACCGACCTCGCGCGATCGACGCGCGGTGACGGTGTTCTCTTCCACAAGAGCCCGAGGAGTTTGCATTCAATGAGCGACACCACCGTCGACCTGGTCGTACTCGGTGGAGGATCGGCCGGCTACGCCGCAGCACTGCGCGCGGCCGAGCTGGGTTCCTCCGTCGTACTGATCGAGAAGGACAAGCTGGGCGGCACCTGCCTGCACCGTGGTTGCGTACCGACCAAGACCCTGCTGCATGCGGCCGAGGTGGCTGACGATGCCCGCGAAGGCGCAGCCTTCGGCCTGAAGACCAGCTTCGACGGCGTCGATGTGCCCGGCCTGCACAAGTACAAGGACGGCATCGTCACCAAGGCCTACAAAGGGCTGACCGGGTTGGTCAAGTCGCGTGGCATCACCGTGGTGACCGGCGAGGGCACCTTCGTCGGACCGAACACCGTCGTGGTCGGTGACGATCGCTACATCGGGACGAACGTGGTGCTGGCCACCGGTTCGTACTCGAAGTCGCTTCCGGGCCTGAACATCGAGGGTCGGGTGATCACCAGCGAGCAGGCCCTGGGGCTGGAGTGGATCCCGGAGTCGGCGATCGTGCTCGGGGGTGGCGTCATCGGCGTCGAATTCGCGTCGGTCTGGGCGTCCTTCGGCACCAAGGTCACCATCGTCGAAGCGCTCCCCAGCCTGGTACCCGCCGAGGATCCGTGGGCGCAGAAGCTGCTGGAGCGCGCGTTCCGCAAGCGCAAGATCGCCTTCTCCACGGGCGTCCGGTTCGCCGGGGTCACCCAGGACGACAGCGGCGTGACGGTCACCCTCGAGGACGGCAAGACCTTCTCCGCCGACCTGCTGCTGGTCGCCGTGGGTCGCGGCGCAGCCACCGCCGGCTGCGGCTTCGAGGAAGCCGGACTGAACATCGATCGTGGCTTCGTCATCACCGACGAGCGGCTGCGCACGAACCTGCCGAACGTGTACGCCATCGGCGACATCGTCCCCGGCCTGCAGTTGGCCCACCGCGGGTTCCAGCACGGCGTCTTTGTCGCCGAGGACATCGCCGGGTTGAACCCGGAGGTCATCCCCGATTCGCTGATCCCGAAGATCACCTACTGCGATCCGCAGATCGCATCGGTCGGCGTCACCGAGGCGAAAGCGGTCGAAGAGCACGGTGCGGACGGCGTCGAGACCTTCGTCTACGACCTCGCAGGCAACCCCAAGTCCCAGATCCTGCGCACTGCAGGCGGTGTCAAGGTGGTCCGGGTCAAGAACGGCCCCGTCATCGGCGTCCACCTGGTCGGCGCCAGGGTCGGCGACCTGATCGGCGAGGCACAGCTGATCGTCGGCTGGGAGGCCTACCCGGAGGACGTGGCACCACTGATCCACGCCCACCCCACCCAGTACGAAGCCATCGGCGAAGCGATGCTGGCGATGGCCGGCAAGCCGTTGCACGTGCACAACTGACCCAAGCAAAGCGATCTACGTACCCGCTCGTCGACCAAGGTAGGGAAGAGAATCCATGTCGAACTCCGTGCAGATGCCGGCTCTCGGTGAGAGCGTCACCGAAGGCACTGTCACCCGTTGGCTCAAGGAAGTCGGCGACGAGGTCGCCGTCGACGAGCCCTTGGTCGAGATCTCCACCGACAAGGTCGACACCGAGATTCCCTCCCCGTTTGCCGGGATCCTCGAGAAGATCGTCGTCGCCGAGGACGAGACCGCCGAGGTGGGCGCGGAACTCGCGGTGATCGGAGACGGAAGCGGCGCCGGGTCTGCACCGGCCGCCGAACCCGCGCCGGCGGCCGAACCGGAGGCAGCGGCAGAACCCGAACCGGAGCCGGAGGCCGCCCCCGCAGCGGAGGCCCCCGAGCCGGAGGCCCCATCCACCGAGGTGGAGACGCCGGCCGAGAAGCCGATCGCCGACGCGGCCCCGGCCGCATCCGGCACCGCGGTCAACCTGCCCGCCATGGGCGAGTCGGTCACCGAGGGCACCGTCACCCGCTGGCTCAAGGCCGTCGGTGACGACGTGGCCGTCGACGAGCCGCTGGTCGAGATCTCCACCGACAAGGTCGACACCGAGGTCCCCTCCCCGGTGGCGGGCACCCTGCTGGAGATCAGCGTCGGCGAGGACGAGACCGTCGAGGTCGGCGGTCAACTCGCCGTCATCGGCGACAAGGGCGCGGCGCCGGCCGCGAAGGCTCCCGAGCCGACGCCGGAGCCAGCGGCGGAGCCCGCCCCGGCACCCAAGGCCGAAGCGCCAAAAGCGGAAGCACCCAAAGCCGAAGCACCCAAAGCCGAAGCGCCCGAGGCAGCAGCGCCGGCAGCCCAGCCGGCACCCGCACCGGTCAGCCCGTCCCCGGACGCGGCAGCCCCATCCGCGGCACCGGCCGCCACCGGTTGGCAGCCGGCCGCAAAGACGGACACGACCTCCTACGTCACCCCGGTGATCCGCAAGCTGGCCGCCGATCAGGGCGTCGACCTGTCGACGGTCACCGGAACCGGCGTCGGCGGCCGGATTCGGCGGGAGGATGTGGTCGCGGCCGGCGAAGCGGCCCGGGCCGCAGCCGAAGCCGCCAAGGCCGCTGCCGCCGCGCCGGCGCCGGCAGCAGCGGCGCAGCCCGCGGCCGCGAAGCCGGTTCCGGACGCTGCCGCGTCCGCGTTGATCGGCACCACGCAGAAGCTGCCGCGGATCCGCCAGTCCATCGCCAAGAACATGGTGTACGGGCTGCAGACGGCGGCTCAGCTCACCACCGTCATCGAGGTCGATGTGACGCGTGTGGCGAACCTGCGCGCAAAGGCCAAGTCCGGCTTCGAGGCCAGGGAAGGCGTCAAGCTCTCGTTCCTGCCGTTCTTCGTCAAGGCGGCGGTCGAGGCGACCAAGCTGTACCCGGTGATCAACTCGTCGATCTCGGACGATCTCAAGGAGATCACCTATCACGGATCGGTCAACCTCGGCATCGCCGTCGACACCCCCCGCGGGCTGATCGTGCCGGTGATCAAGGAGGCCGACGACCTCAACATCGGCGGGCTCGCGCGCCGGATCGCCGACCTGGCCGCCAGGACCAGGGACAACAAGATCGGCCCTGACGACCTGTCCGGCGGCACCTTCACCATCACCAACACGGGCTCGGTGGGGGCGCTGTTCGACACCCCCATCTTCGTGCCGCCGCAGTCGGCGATCCTGGGCACCGGCATCATCGTCAAGCGCCCGGTGGTGCTGACCAACTCCGACGGTGGTGAGGTCATCGCCATCCGTTCGATGATGTACCTGGCCATGTCCTACGACCACCGCAGCATCGACGGTGCCGACGCCTCCCGGTTCCTGGCCGCGGTCAAGAAGCGCGTCGAAGCGGGCGAATTCGAGGGCGACCTCGGGCTGTAGGTCGCGTCAGGTTTGAAACACCAGAAGGCCGGCCACTCAAGGGAGTGGCCGGCCTTCTGCTTTCCACGAATGACCGGCTCGAACAGACTCGAACAGATCTGGAGCGCTATGCACATCATCGTGGCGGGGGCTAGTGGCTTCCTGGGTAAACGCCTGCTGGCCAGGCTCGACGCGAATGGTCATCAGGTCACCCAGCTGGTCCGCAGGGCGCCTATCGGACCAGGTCAGGCTCTGTGGGACCCCGACAAGGGCGAATTGCACCGGGCCGTTCTGGAGGGCGCCGACGCGGTGATCAACCTCTGCGGGGTCGGCGTCGGGGACAAGCGCTGGAACGCCGCCTACCGGGAGCTGATCCGCAGCTCGCGGGTTCGCCCCACCAAACTGCTCGCCGCCGCCAGCGCCGAAGTCGCCGTTCCGGTGCTGATCAACGCGTCTGCTGTCGGCTATTACGGACCCCGTGGAGCCGAGGAGATCGACGAGACGGCCGGCGCCGGGACATCGTTCCTGGCGGGCGTCTGTGTCGACTGGGAGAACGCCACCAAGCCGGCCGCGGACGCCGGTGTCCGCGTCGTCCACCTGCGGACCGGGCTGGTGCTCGGCAAGGAGGGTGGCCTGCTGCCGAAACTGACCCTGCTCACCAAGCTGCTGGCCGGCGGGAAGCTCAGTTCGGGCCACCAATACTTCCCGTGGATCTCGGCCACCGACGAGATCGGCGGCATCCTGCATCTGCTGGCGTCCGACGTCACGGGGCCGGCGAACCTGACCGGACCCCAGCCGGTCACCAATGCGGAATTCACCAAGGCTCTAGGCCACGAACTTCGCCGGCCGACCCCGTGGATCGTGCCGAAGTTCGCCCTGCAGCTCGCGGTCGGCGATTTCGCCGAGGAGATCGTCGCCGGGCAGAACGCCATCCCGCGGGTGCTGACCGAGTCCGGTTACGCTTTCGCGCACCCAACGCTGGAAGCGGCACTGCGCAGCGAACTCGCCTGACGCCACGCGACGAACCTAGTGCTCGTACGGATCCGACGGCTGCGAGATCTGCGTCATCGAGGTCAGGTCCACGGTCGGCACGTAGTCGTTGTCGGCACCAGCGGTGCCGGGCTGCGCGCTGACCACCGCGGTGACCCAGGTGTTCGACGGGAACTTGGCCGTCCCGGTGAGGTGCAGCCGCATCGGGCTGGCGTCGGCCGCGCAACAACTGATCGTCATCCGCGCCAGCGAATAGCCGGCCGAATACCCGTCGCCGGCCGGTGCGATGAATCCGATGACGGTGATGTCATTGTTCGACACGGAGTCGTCGCCGTCGTAGAGCGCCCGCATGACGAAGTCCTTGATCGTCAGGGTCGGGTCCTTCCCGGCCGGCAGCGCCGGGAAGGACATGGTCGGCCGCTGCTTCGCAAAAGCCTTGGTGCCGATCCCGTGACCGCTGCCGTCGTTGGGCGCGTAACCACCCGCAGAACCACCGGCTCCCACGTCCGCACCCGCGCCGGAGGCCGCCGCGACGCCGTTGAGGCCGATCAGCGCCTGCGACCCGGCATTGCGCGCCACCGCGTCCGCACCGAGTGCGGGTGGGGCGAGCAGCAACAGCACCAGGATCGGCGCCATGATCAACCAGGGTGCGCGCGAGCGATCATGAGAATGGCCGTGCGCGTCCGAGTCGTCGTGATGTTCGTGCTGGTGCGTTCCCCCGGCGACCGCGCCACCGGCATCCACCAATTCGGCCTCGCGAGCCCGGTCGGCCAGTAGGTCGGACCGGATTCCGACGATGATCGACAACACTCCCACCAGGATGAGCACGATCCCGGAGATGATCAGCAGCGGCCCGTAACTCGGCTTCACGTACGAGGTGAATCGGCCGCTGACCGTGATGGAGATCATCAGCCCGCCCAGCAACGCGATCAGCGCGGACTGGGTGGTCCTGTTCATCGCCAGCCGCCGAAGAAGATCAGGCCGGTGCCGACCGCCACCAGCACCGCGACCACGAATGTCAGCGGGCCGAAACGAACGGCGAACCGGCGGCCGAAGGTGCCGGACTGCATGGCGAACAACTTGATGTCGATGGCCGGGCCGACGGTCAGGAACACCAGCTTCCCCACCACCGGAATGGTCGAGAACGAGGCGGCGACGAAAGCGTCGGACTCCGAGCAGATGGCCAGGAAGAAGGCGAGAACGCCCATCACCAGGATGGAAAGGAAGACCGATGATCCGACGGTGACCATGAACTGGCGCGGCACCAGCGTGTTCAGGGTGGCCGCGGCGGCCGCCCCGATGACCAGAAAGCCGGCGGCCTGGGTGAAGTCACCCCTGATGGTCGGCAGCAGTACGGCAAGGCCGGTCTCCGAACCCTCCGCGTTCTCGGTCCCCTGTCTCGGCGTCCGGAGCTGCGGTTTCATCCACTCCGGCCGTCCGAGCTTTTCCCAGATCCACCCGACCACCAATGCGGTGAGCAGTCCAGCCGTGAGTCGGGCCCAGACCATGCGTGGCTCGTTGGGAAAGGCCACCGCCGTGGCGACCAGCACGATGGGGTTGATCGCCGGCGCGGACAGCAGAAAAGCCAGCGCTGCCGAAGGCCGGACGCCGCGATGCATGAGCCGGTTGGCGATCGGTACCGAGCCGCACTCGCAACCCGGCAGGGCCATGCCGCAGACGCCGGCCAGCGGTACGGCCAGCGCCGCGTTGTTCGGCATCACCCTGGTGAAGAAGCTGGCCGGCACGAAGGCGGCGATCGCACCGGAGACCAGCACGCCCAGCACCAGGAACGGGGTGGCCTGGACGCAGATCGCGACGAACACGGTGGCCCAGCCGGGTCGCAGGATGGCGTTGAGCAACGCAGCCAGCTGGCTGCGCAGCAACACAGCGGTCAGCAGGATCAGTCCGAAAATCTCCAGGGATCCCGGTCGATAGCGTCGCCGTGCGGATCGCGGCGGCGCGGCGACCTCATGCTTGAGATCGGTCATCGGCTACAGCCCGACCCCGGATTCGGCGGCGACCGCCCCGCTGGGTTCGGCCCCCACCGCTCCGCCGAACCGACGCTGCCGGGACGCAAAGATCTCGCAGGCGTGCCACAGGTGACGACGGTCGAAGTCGGGAAAAAGGGTGTCCAGGAAAACCATCTCGGCGTAGGCCGACTGCCAGAGCAGGAAGTTGCTGGTCCGCTGCTCACCGGACGAACGCAGGAAGAGATCGACGTCGGGCATATCGGGCTCGTCCAGAAATTTGGCCAGCATTGCTTCGTCCACCTTCGCCGGGTTGACCCGGCCGGCGGCTACCTCGAGGGCGATCGCCTTGGCCGCGTCGGCGATCTCCGCCCGACCGCCGTAGTTGACACACATGGTCAGAGTGAGGACGTCGTTGGCGGCGGTCAGTTGCTCGGCCACCTCGAGTTCGTGGATCACACTGCGCCACAGCCGCGGTCGCCGGCCCGCCCATCGCACCCGCACGCCCAGGGCGTGCATGTCGTCCCGTCGGCGCCGGATGACGTCCCGGTTGAAGCCCATCAGGAAGCGCACCTCCTCGGGTGACCGCTTCCAGTTCTCGGTGGAAAAGGCGTAGGCCGACAGGTGTTTCACGCCCAGCTGGATGGCCCCCTCGACCACGTCGAACAGGGCGGCCTCGCCGAGTTTGTGGCCCTCCGTCCGCGGCAGCCCGCGGGCCTTGGCCCACCGGCCGTTGCCGTCCATGACCAGGGCGACGTGGTTCGGTACCGCGTCGGCGGGGATCCTGGGCGGCTGGGCTCCACCGGGATGCGGATGCGGGAGCCTGGGCTCGAGCGGCGGCGGCGGTGCGGCGGCACGAGCCCTCATGCAATGACCTCGACGGCGTCCACGGCAGCGGCGGCGTCTGCACGCGCCTGGAGCAGCGCAGCACCCCGGGCGGCCGGATAGCCACGGAGCTCCGGCGCCGGCGAGAGGCTCCCCCGATCCACCAGCGGCAACGATTTGAGCCCGCGCTCGATGTGCCACTGCAACAGCGCGGCCACCAGTCCGGAGGCTTCCCGCCGCATGGACCCGTCCGCCAGTTCTGCGGACGGCCAGTCACCTGAGGCCAACGCGGCCATCAGCGCGATGGCGCCCGGTGCGGGCCGCGCCGCTCCCGGCGAGCGACAACCGGAGCACAACAATCCCCCGGAAGGTACGTGGAAGGACGCGTGTGGGCCAGGCTCGCCGCACCGGGCGCACTCCGATAGCGCCGGAGCCCATCCGGCCAGCGACATGGACCGGACCAGGAAGGCGTCGAGCAACAGCGACGGGTCGCGGTCGGTCTCGGCCAGTGCACGCAGTACGGACACCAGCAACAGATACAGCTTGAGCGATGGCTCCCGCTCTTCGGAGGTCAGGCGTTCGACGGTCTCGACGATGGCGGTTGCGGCGGTGTAGCGCGAATAGTCGGAGGCGATGACGGCGCCGAACGAGTCCAAAGTGACGGCCTGAGTGACGATATCGAGGTTGCGGCCCGCGTACAGCTGCAGGTCGACGTGACTGAAGGGCTCGAGCCGTCCGCCGAATCTGCTCTTCGTCCGGCGTACCCCCTTGGCGACCGCTCGGACCCGACCGTCTCGCCGGGTCAGCAGGGTGACGATCCGGTCGGCCTCGCCGAGTTTCGTCACCCGCAGCACCACACCGGAGTCGCGGTAGACAGTCACGCAGACCATGGTGCCACTGTGCTGGTACGAATCCGGTCTGGACCCGAAGATCCGCCAGGTTAAATCCCGGCAGAATGACTGACGAGGTGGGCTCCACCTGGCATTGTCTTGAGCCATGGGCCAGCCGTACGATCCGCCACCCGCCGCACAGCCGGGGTGGCAACCTACGCCGACCGCGTTCGGAGCGGGCACGCCCGCCGATTTCACCCAACCCAATGCCCCGGTCTCGCCCGACCGACCGTCCCCTTATGCACCGTCAGCCGCGCCTCCGCCGGCCGCGCGCCGCCCTTGGGGTGCAGCGTTCATCGGCCTGGCCGCCGGGCTGGTGATCGCCGTGGCCGTCGCGGCCGTCCTGCTGGTCACCGACGTCATGCACTTCGGTGCCGAGCCCACTCCGGCCGTCAGCTCGGCAGCAATCACTCTTCCGGCGGAATTGGCCGGGTACAGCGACCTGTTGGCCGTGAACCAGGCACTGTTGGCCAAGTCCTCGATGAGCGAGGCACGCAAGACGAGCAACCTGGCCGCGCAGCAGAGCAACCAGCAGAAGGTGTCCGGCTTGACCATCGCGGCCTACCAGGCGGCCAGCCCCGGAGCTGCGGTGGCCTACCGGGCGTACGCCGACCCCAAACTGCTGCACGTCGCGAGCACCATCGCCGTGCGGGCCGGGTACCCGGGGCTGACCGTTGGCCCGGTGTACGACCCGACCTTCCAGGGCATCGCCGTCAACCGCACCGCGATCAAGAGCTTCGGCGAGGTGGACTGCCTGGTGGCCCAGCTCCAGATCACCCGGGCCGGTTCGCAGGTCGACCCGGAGCAGGAGGCGACGACCATGTGTCAACGGACCGGCACCCAACTGACAGTCCAGGTGTACGGGTCGGCGTTCAACGGTGCTGCGGACCAGCAGACGCTGGTCGAGTTGACCAACGCGGCCTGGACGTCCGTCTCGGGCTGATAGCAGGCGTGCACTAGCCTGGAGCGCAGCAACAACTCGCCGATCGGTGATGTCGAGGCGCCGGCCGGTGGCGCGGATCCGACCTCGCCCGACGGCGCGCCGAAGGTGGATATATGAGCAGTCCGACGATTCGCAGAGCGCAGCCCGATGACGCTGAAGCATTCTCCGCCTGTCATCTCGCGTGCTGGCGTGAAGCCTACGAAAACCTGTGGGGTTCCGAGCGATTCGCCGAATTCGATCCCGCCAAACTGGCCGTTCGCCGTCGCAAGGAAATCGAAGCGGGCGTCGCCGACCACTTCATGGCGGAACTGGACGGAGCGGTCATCGGGATCGCCATCGCCGGCCCGACCCGCGACGACAATCCACCGACGGAACGCGAGCTGTACGCGATCTTCGTCCGCAAGGGCCAGCAGGGCTCCGGAGTATCGGACGAGCTGCTCGACGCGGCGATCGGCACGGACCCCGCCTCGTTGTGGACCTACCGCGATAATCCGCGCGCCAGTGCCTTCTACGTGCACCACGACTTCATCCCCGACGGCAACGAGAAGATAGACAGCGCAGGGATTCTCGAGATCCGGATGGTCAGACGCTAGACCCCCGCCGGGCCAACGTGCCCGGCAGGATGGATACGGGCCGATACTGGTGCGGTGAGCAGAGTGACAGCGCGGACGCGCGTGCAGCGTTACCGCAGCGGTGTCTTCTCGAGCAGGGCAGACATTGTCGCCGGAGAGGAGCCACTCGAAGTCCGACTCGGGGGTGAGTCGCTCAATGTCACCATGCGCACCGCCGGCAATGACATCGAACTGGTTCACGGTTTCCTACACGCCGAAGGCATCATCACGTGCGCGCAGGACGTGACGGTGATGCGGTACTGCGATGGGGTCGACGACGAGGGCCGCAACACCTACAACGTGCTCGACGTCCAACTCGCCGGCCCGCTCCCCGTGGCTGCGAGCGCCGCGCAGCGCTCCTTCGTCACGAGTTCGTCGTGCGGGGTGTGCGGCAAGGCCGCGATCGAGGCACTGCAACAGCGCACCCGCTACCAGCTGCCCGACGATCTGCGGTTCGCACCGGAAACCATCACGGCGGCACCGGGATTGCTCCGAGCCGGCCAGAAGACCTTCAGCCTGACGGGCGGCATCCACGGGGCTGCACTGCTGGCCACCGATGGTTCACTCCGGTATGTCAGGGAGGACGTCGGGCGGCACAACGCCGTCGACAAGGTCATCGGCGCCGCGCTGCTGGCTGGGCAACTGCCGGTTTCCGACGCTGCCCTGGTGACATCCTCACGCGCCTCGTTCGAACTCGTGCAGAAGGCCGTGATGGCCGGCATCGGGATGCTGATCGCCGTATCGGCCCCGTCGTCATTGGCCGTCGAGTTGGCCGGACACACCGGCCTTACCCTGATCGGGTTCACCCGGGACAATGGCTTCAACCTCTATTCGGGTGGGCAGCGAGTCGTCGGCGGCTCCTGACCGGGAACACCTCCGACGAGATGTTGGTTGACCGGAGCGGGATGGTGGCCTGCGCGCATGGGCCCGCCCCTGACGTCCGAGGAGATGTTCATGTCCGATCAGATTCGCGGTCTTCCCCGCGGCACCGCCCCTGTCCCACTTTCCATTCTCGACCTGGCCGGGGTGGGCACCGGGAGCACCCCGCGGGATGCGCTGCTGTCCACCACCGAGTTGGCCGTTCGCGCCGAAGAACTCGGCTATCACCGATTCTGGGTTGCCGAGCACCATGGCATTCCGGCGGTGGCCTCGGCGTCGCCGCCGGTACTGATCGCCCATCTCGCTGCCGCCACCAGCACCATCCGGCTCGGATCGGGTGGAGTAATGCTGCCCAATCACGCGCCGCTGGCCGTCGCCGAGCAGTTCGGCACCCTGAGCGCACTGCACCCGGACCGGATCGACCTCGGTCTCGGTCGGGCACCGGGCAGCGATCAGCTCACGGCCTTCGCCCTGCGCCGCCATGCCGGCCAGGATCAGGCCGACGACTTCGCTGATCGACTCGCCGAACTCGACCACTTCCTGCGGCACGATTTTCCTGGCGACCATCCATTCGCCCGCATCCAGGCGACGCCGACGGGCCCGCTGCCGATCTGGCTGCTGGGATCATCGGACTACTCGGCCCGACTGGCCGCGAGACTGGGCCTGCCGTTTGCCTTTGCCCACCATTTCGCCGGCGCAGGCGGCAACACCACGGCAGCGCTGGACCTGTACCGGGACCTGTTCGAACCCTCAGTGGAGCTGTCCGCGCCCTACTCGATGATCGGCGTCAATGCGCTTGCGGCCGATACCGAGGAAGAGGCCCGCTACCAGGCCGCGGCCGGGGCCCTGTCGATGGTGCTGCTGCGCAGCGGACGATTGCGGCAGACGCCGACACCGGAAGAGGCGGCCGAATACCCGTACACCCAGGCCGAAAGCGATCTGGTCGACGCCATGCAGGCGACCGAAGTGATCGGTACGAAGGATCAGGTGGCGGAGCGTCTCCGCGGCCTGGTGGACCTGTTCGAGGTCGACGAGCTGATGATCACCACCAGGGTGCACGGCCCTGCGGCCCGCCTTCGCTCGTTCGAACTGATCAGCGAGGCTTTTGCCCTCACCCGCGCACCCGTCGGCGTGTGAGGCTGCTCGGGAGCACCGCACAGCCGGTGGATTCGCCGAACTGACCCTCGCGCCGGACGACCGGGCGCTAGCATCACCTGATCCGGCGGGCACCTGGACCTGCCCGTTCTGGTCACGCCTCGGGAGACCACCGATGAAGATGCGCACACTGGCCGTGGCCGCCGGCCTCGGAGTTGCCTTGCTGGTCTCGGCCTGCGCGACTTCCGTCGGCGGCCAAGCGGAGCTCAACCCGGCCGCCCTGGTCTCCACGGCCGTCGATACCTCAACCGGCCCGACCGATCTCACGACGGACGACAGCAGCAGCGCCGAACCAACTTCGTCCAGCGACGCGACGACAGAACAGCAGACGACCGAGTCGATCACGACTGCATCCACGAGTGAGCAGCAAACGACCGAACAACAAACGACCGAGCAACAAACGACCGCGCACACCACCAAATCGCCCGCGACGACGCTTTCGACGGCTATTACGTCAATTCCGGGTTTCTCGGCGGACTGCAACCAGGTGCTCGCCGGCGTCACCGCCTTCGGAGCGCTACTCTCCGCGGCAACCAGTGGGTCCGCCGACACCAAGGTCACCAGGGCGCAGGTCGAGACCGCGCTCAAGGACCTGCCGACGTCGGGCCTACCGGCCAAGGCTCAGGCAGACGTCAATATCCTGCGGGCTGCGGCCAGCGCCGCGGCGGGCAAGACGGTCATGGACTTGGCGCTCACCTTGCAGGACGGCAAGGTCGTCGCCGCTATCCAGGACCTCAGCACCTGGATCTCGACCAACTGCTCGTAGCTCAGGCCGACTTCTCGCGGGGGGCGCGCTTCGGGGCGCGGGGGACGATCGTCGGGTAGACGTTCTTCTTCACTGTCTCGGCGGTGACCACGACGCGCTCCACGTCATCGCGGCCCGGCACCTCGTACATCGCCGGCAGCAGGACTTCCTCCATGATCGCCCGCAGCCCACGAGCGCCGGTCCCCCGCAGGATCGCTTCGTCGGCGATCGCGTCCAGGGCATCGGTTTCGAACTCGAGAGCCACCCCGTCCATGTCGAACAACCGCTGGTACTGCTTGGACAGGGCGTCCCGAGGCTCGGTCAGGATCTTGATCAACGATTCCTTGTCCAGGTGCGTCACCGCGGCGACCACGGGCAGTCGACCGATGAACTCCGGGATCAGACCGAACTTGATCAGATCTTCCGGCATCACGTCGGAAAAGATGTCGGACGCGTCGATGTCGAACTTCGATCGGATCTCGGCGCCGAAGCCGAGGCCGCGCTTGCCGACCCGCTCCCCGACGATCTTGTCCAGACCGGCGAACGCTCCGGCCACGATGAACAGCACGTTGGTGGTGTCGATCTGGATGAACTCCTGGTGCGGGTGCTTGCGGCCACCCTGCGGCGGGACCGAAGCCTGCGTACCTTCCAAGATCTTGAGCAGCGCCTGCTGCACGCCCTCACCGGAGACGTCACGGGTGATCGAGGGGTTCTCGGACTTGCGGGCGATCTTGTCGACCTCGTCGATGTAGACGATGCCGGTCTCGGCGCGTTTGACGTCGTAGTCGGCGGCCTGGATCAGCTTGAGCAGGATGTTCTCGACATCCTCGCCGACGTAGCCGGCCTCGGTCAGCGCGGTCGCATCGGCGATGGCGAACGGTACGTTCAGCATCTTCGCCAGGGTTTGCGCCAGATAGGTCTTGCCGCATCCGGTCGGGCCGAGCATCAGGATGTTCGACTTGGCCAATTCGACCGGCTCGGGTCCACGGTCGGGACCGGCCTGGATCCGCTTGTAGTGGTTGTAGACCGCCACCGACAGCGCCTTCTTCGCGGTGTCCTGACCGATGACGTACTGGTCCAGGTATTCGCGGATGGCCGTCGGCTTGGGCAGGTCGTCGAGCTTGACGTCGCTGGTCTCGGCCAGCTCCTCTTCGATGATCTCGTTGCAGAGGTCGATGCACTCATCGCAGATGTACACGCCTGGGCCCGCGATCAGTTTGCGGACCTGCTTCTGGCTCTTGCCGCAGAAGGAGCACTTCAGTAGATCGCCCCCATCGCCGATGCGCGCCATGAGCCCTCTCGATCTTGATCTGGCCAGCTCTGGCCTGGTTGAAGACGGTGGTCGTTCGGTCGATCTCGTTACGCCTGACCGTACCCGGTGTGCCGTAGCGCGGCTGGTCTTTGCCGCGTACGACACGGACACGGCTGGTGGCCGTCCAAGCCAGGATCGGCGGGGACGAGGGGTGGCACGTCATCAGCCGATATCGGTCCAGCCTATCGGCCGATGACGGTATTGCCACCCGAAATTGCTGCGCTGTCGCACGAGTTGGTGAATTCGAGGGCCTGCACTCGCCTGAATAGGACAGTCTCGGCCCTGCAGCCGGTCAGTCGACGATCTTGCGGTACTCCAGGACGTCGTCCACCAAGCCGTAGTCCTTGGCCTCGGCGGCGGTGAGGATCTTGTCGCGCTCGATGTCGAGCCGAACTTCCTCGGGAGTCTTGTTCGAGTGTCGAGCCAGGATCTCCTCGAGCGAATTACGCATCCGCTGGATCTCCTTGGCCTGGATCTCCAGGTCGGAGACCTGGCCGTAGACACCCTCGGTGGCCGGCTGGTGGATGAGGATGCGCGAGTTCGGCAGAGCCATCCGCATGCCCTTGGAACCTGCGGCGAGGATGACGGCGGCGGCCGACGCGGCCTGCCCCAGACACACGGTCCGAATGTGCGGGCGGACGAACTGCATGGTGTCGTAGATGGCCGTCATCGAGGTGAACGAACCACCGGGAGAGTTGATGTAGATGACGATCTCGCGATCGGGATCGGTCGACTCCAGCGTGAGCAGCTGAGCCATCACGTCGTTGGCCGATGCATCGTCGATCTGCACGCCGAGGAAGATGATGCGCTCCTCGAAGAGCTTGTTGTACGGGTTGGATTCTTTCATCCCGTAGCTGGTCCGCTCGGTGAACGACGGCAGGATGTAGCGGGCCTGCGGGAGATTCAGCGCGTTGCCGTGAGCGACGCCCAGTGGCATCTGGTGGCCGGGACGGTTCATCTAAGGACTTCTTTCTTCTGCTCTGGGGATGGCTGGGCTCTGGGATCGAGAAACCGGTGGCGCGGACCGCCCGCTACTTGCCGGGTGGGGTGCTCGCCGGGTTCTCGGATGCTCGGGCGACAACCTTGTCGATGAACCCGTACTCCAGGGCTTCCTGCGCGGTGAACCAGCGGTCGCGGTCCGAGTCGAGCGTGATGCGCTCCACCGTCTGGCCGGTGTGCTGGGCGATGAGCTCGGCCATCTCCAGCTTGGACTTGTTCAACATGTCGGCCTGGATGGCGATGTCCGACGACGTTCCGCCGACACCGGCACTGGGCTGGTGCATCAGGATGCGGGCATGCGGGAGGGCGGCACGCTTGCCGGGGGCGCCGGCAGTGAGCAGGAACTGTCCCATCGAGGCGGCCAGGCCCATCGCCGTGGTGGCGACATCCGGCTCGATGAGCATCATCGTGTCGTAGATGGCCATGCCGGCGGTGACGCTGCCGCCGGGCGAGTTGATGTAGAGGGTGATGTCCTTCTCGGGATCCTCCGCGGCCAGCAGCAGGAGCTGTGCGGTGATCTCGTTTGCGTTGGTGTCACGCACTTCGGAGCCGAGGATGATGATCCGCTCGCGGAGCAACCTTTCGGACACCGAGTCGGACAGCGACAGCCCGGGCGTGCCACGCATGACGGCGGGCAGGATCTCCGGGGCGGCGTTCTCGATGGCCCGAAGCTGGTTCGCGGTGCCGGGGCCGGCAAGCGTAGGACGGTGGCTCACTGACGTCTCCTGTCAGAATTCCGGGCGTGGGCGGTGAGGCCCGCCGGGATCTTCATCGGTGGGGTGGATCTTCGAACGCACGAACAGGTGTGGGCTCCTGCCGGTACTGCCGTCGCCACCCCTGGGGGTGGCGACACATCCGACAGTAACGACGAAGGAGCCGACACGATGCCCGTTGTGTCAGCTGTTCGCTGACGGCGTGACCACTGACGTGGCCAGGACACCGCATCGGCTCCGGCGAGTATCTCCTACTTGGCGTCGGCGGTTTCGGGCGCCTGCGCGGCCTCTTGGTCCTGCTCGTCGTCGACCGTGTCGACCGTGTCGACAGTGTCGACTGCTGTGTTCGACTCGTCCTCGACGATGCCGCCCTCGATCACGCCGTCCTGCTCGTCCTCGTCCTCGAGGATCTCGACCCCGAAGAGCGCGGCGACGTCGAGCCTATTGCCGGAGGCGTCGGTGACCTTGGCCAGCTGAACCGCATTGGCCAGCGCCTTGCCGCGACGCACATCCGCGATCACCGCGCCGAGCTGATTGCCCTCCTGCAGACGCTTGAAGTACTCGTCCGGGCTGACGCCGAAACGTTCGGCGTTGTACATGATGCGATCGGTGAACTCCTCCTGGGAGACCCCGACGGTCTGCTGCTCGGCCAGCGCGTCCAGCAACAGCTGGGTGCGAACGGCCTCCTCGGCGGCGGCCCTGGTCTCGGCATCAAACTCTTCGCGCGTCTGGCCCTCACCTTCGAGGTAGGCGTTGAACTGCGCCTCGTCATGATCGAACGAGTGCACCGCGTCGTGCTGCCGGGCGTCGTACTCGGACTGCACGATGCCGGCCGGGGCCGGAATGTCGGTCGCCTCGAGGAGGGCCTCCAACACCTTGTCCCGGGCCTGGCTGCCCTGGCCCAGGTTCTTCACCCGGCGGATGCGCTCCACCAGGTCGTCCCGCATCTCCTGGACGGTGTCGAACTCGCTGGCCAGCTGGGCGAAATCATCGTCGATCTCGGGGAGCGCGCGCTCTGAGACGCTGTTCAACGTGACCGTCACCTCGGCGTCTTCACCCGAGTGCTCCCCCGCCACCAGTTTGGTGGTGAACGTGGTCGTCGCCGGTGCGGACAGCCCGATGAGTGCGTCGTCAAGACCGTCGACCAGGTCGCCGGTTCCGATCTTGTAGGTCAGCCCGTCCGTGCTCGCATCCGGCAGATCCTCGCCGTTCACCAAGGCACGGAGATCGATGTTCACCGAGTCGCCGTCGGCGGCAGCCCGCTCGACGGGGGTGATGGTGGCGAACCGGTCCCGGAGCGCTTCGACCTGCTCGTCGATGTCGGCATCGGTGACCTCGATGTCATCGACCTCGACGGAGATCTCATCGACGGCCGGCAGCACGATCTCGGGACGAATGTCGACCTCGGCGGTGAATTCGAGGATGTCGCCGTCCTCGATCTTGGTCACCTCGATGTCCGGCTGGCCCAACGGCGTGAGGTTCTGCTCGGCCACCGCTTCGCCGTACTTGACCGGGACCGCGTCGTTGACGACCTCGGACAGGATGGTCCCGCGCCCGAGTCGGGCGTCGAGAATCTTCGACGGCACTTTGCCCTTGCGGAAGCCTGGGATGTTCACCGTGCCGGCCAACGCGCCGTAGGCCTTGGTGAAGTGTGGCTTCAATTCGTCGAACGGAACCTCGACGGAGAGTTTGACCCTGGTCGGGTTCAGGTGTTCGACGGTGCTCTTCACGTGCAGGACTCCTCGGTTGATCAGTACAGGATGAGCTGACTCTCGGCACAACTACGCCTGCGAACGCTGGTGGGCCGGACCTCGGCCTCGCGGCCGCGGCGACAGGTCAGCCGTCGGCAGCCTCGAACTCCTGACTCACCGGCGCAAGTTGTGCAACCCCACGATTCTAGGTGACATCGCCGGCGTCAAATTGCCTACCTGGACCGATGCGGTCACAACACCCAGCGGCGGCGGTCGTCACGTCAACTAGGATCGAGCCTTCCGGGGGAAACTTTCGACGGTGAGGAACCGCTTGAGCACGCCAAAATTTGCCGCCTGCGCGTTGATCGGTGCCATGCTCGTCGCCACGTCCGTCGTCGCAACTCCGGCGCAGGCGCTCAGCATCCGGTCAGCAGCCCCGGCGGCGGCAAGTGCGACAACAGCCGTCTCGAGTTCCTCGCCAATGGGCACGAGTGTGTCGCCGGCCAGCGCCTCGCTGCTGCTGGCCGCGCTGGCCACCACGTTGACCCCAGCCCAGGCGGTCGTCCGGGCGCGATCGCCAGGCAGCCGCCAACGGCATCACCGACTACATCAGCGTGACCAACATGGCGACCGGTGCCGTGGTCGCGCAGACTTCGAATTCCAGCACCCAGGTCGCTTCGGAGTCGATCGTCAAGCTGATGATCGCCGCGTATTACATGGTGATCGCGGGTGGATATCAGAACCAGAGCGCGACAGTGCGAAATCAGCTTTCCTACATGATTCGGTATTCGGACGACGCGACGGCGAGCGCCTATTTCACCTCGGCCGCCGTACCGACGATCGCCGCTCGTTACGGCATGCACTCGACCATCAACGCCACCGACCGCGTGGGCCACTGGGGTGCGGTTCGCATCACCGCGCACGACATGACGACGTTTCTGTACCGGGCGATGCGTGATCCCGCGGTCGGGCCGTGGCTCAAGCCGGTGATGGCGCAGGTCGCACCGAACGGGTCGGACGGGTTCAACCAGCACTTCGGCATGAATGCGTTGACCGGGACCCACGGTTCGAAGCAGGGCTGGGGTGACGACCAGTTCTGGTCCGCGGCCAACAACGTGATCAATTCGGTCGGTTACACCGACCGCTATTACGTGGCCATCCTGCAGAACAGCTACTCCTATCCCGATCCGGCCCGCGCGACGAGCACGTATGCGGCCCGCACCATCCAGGCCTCCCGTCCGGCCGTCGCCAATCCGCCGCCCGCGACACCGCCGCACAACGGTGATTTCGTTCGAGAAGCGGGATCGGGGGCCGTGTACCGGCTGGCCGGCGGCGCACCGATCTATGTCAGCCAGCTGGGCCGTCGTTCGGCGGCGAAGAAGCCCGTCAAGGTGTTGTCCGCTGCTCAATGGAACGAAGCTGCGGGCGGTGCCGGTCGACGGCACTTTCCTGTCCGCGGCCAGCGGCAAGGGGATCTATCGCGTCGCGGGTGGCGCACCGATCTACATCAGCAGTTGGAGCCAGTTCGGCAGCACTCACGGCACCATCAAGGTGGACGCAGCGGCCTTCAGCCATGCCGGCAGGGCCGGCGTGTGGTCACACCTGCGCGCCAGACCTGCCGATGGCACTTTCATCAGCTCGAGCAAGACCGGCGTCGCCTACCGCATCGCCGGTGGCGCCCCGATCTTTGTCGATCACTGGTCGGATTTCGGCGGCAAGAAGCCCACCGTTGCCGTCGCACCGGATGCCCTGAGTCATGCGGGCAAGCCCGGCGTGTGGTCTCACCTGGCCGGCGTTCCGGCGAACGGCACGTACATCAGGGCCACGGTCGACGGTTCGGTCTACCGGATCGCCGGCGGTGCACCGCTCTTCGTGCCCGGGTGGCAGCCGCTGGGTGGGGCAAAGCCGACGGTGGTCGTAGATCGATCGGCGATCAGCCATTCCGGCAAGCCCGGGGTCTGGGGCCACCTGCGCTTCTACCCGGCCAGCGGGACGTATCTGACCGGGTTACCCGGTGGCAAGAATTATCGGGTGGTCTCCGGACGCGCCGTTCGCGTCTCGTCCGCGGGCTCGGGCACCGTCCACATCACCCAGGTCGACGATCGATCGTGCGGGTTCGAGTTCTCGCTACGACCACCTGCGCAAGTAGCCGGCCGAGCGGCCAACTCCCGCCGATCAGGTTGACAGGTCGATAGGTCCAGCTCGGTAGGTTCGGCTCGGGTGCATTCAGCTCAGGGGCTTGTTGGCGGCGGGAATCCACCGCTGCAGCAACGCGGTCAGTTGTCCGGTCACCCGCAGTTGGTCGATGGCCGCAGACACACACGACGTCAGGGCGGAGTCCTTCGCCAGGATCATGCCGAACTGCTGCGGTTGTTCGGTCGGATCGCTGAGCTGACCGACGACGGTCACCGACTTCGCGGTCACCGCAGCCGGTGTCGGCACGACGGCCACATCGACGGCCCCGGATTGGACCGCGGCCAGCGCCCCTGCTGTTGTCGGAGAACTGCGCGGTGTGGACGCGAACTGCGCTTTGGCTGCGCTTGCCCCGGTGGAACCCGAGACGGTGGCCACCCGCAGATTTTTCAATCCGGCGAGGCTGCTCACCGCAGCGGCCGGCGTGTCCGTCTTGGCCACCACTGAGTCCGAGATGCCGAAGTAACCGGTCGAGTAGTCGACCGCACGGGACGTTGTGTCCGGGACGGCGAACTGGTCGAGCGCGACGTCGAAGCCCGATTCCTGCCCGGCCGCAGCCTTCGCCCGGTCCACCGATGTCCACAAGACTGCGGTCGGCGCATAGTCGAGTTCCTTGGCTACGGCCGCGGCCACTGCCGATTCATACCCTTGACCGTCGGCCGGATCGGCTCCGACGAACCACGGCGCCGCCAGGGAGTCGCCGGTGGCGAAGGTCAGTTTCCCGGCGCTGAGCGTCTTCAGGGTGGCCGGCGTGCAGTTCGGCAGCGCGGCCGTCACCACCACACCAGGGGCCGACGTGACGGGCGCCGCGGTGATCACCGGGGGTTGTTCGCCGGACCCAGCCGTACCTGGGGCGGACGGAATACTCGCCTGGGTACCGACGACCGCCGTTGACGCCGCCGGTTGCCCGGTCGACTCCGCGACGCTCGACGTCGACTCCGCGATGCTCGTCCCGGAGGCCATAGGAGATTCGACGGCTAGCCGAGGTCGATCCCGATCCGGCGGTCCCGGGGGCAGCACAAGCCCCCAGGGTGAGCGCCAGAGCGACGCCCAACGGTGCCAAGATAGTTTTCTGCCGGACCCAGTTCGCATGGGCCCATCCTCCACCACGGTGAGGCTGCCGTGAAACGAACGCCCGGTGCGTCGGCGTCCTTCCTTTTGTCGGGATGACAGGATTTGAACCTGCGACCCTCCGCTCCCAAAGCGGATGCGCTACCAAGCTGCGCTACATCCCGATACGTGCCACATCGCTCATGCCACAACTCGCACCTTGCCCGACGCCTGCTCGGGTGCCTGGAGCAGCCTAGCCGTTGGGATACCATTACCGAGCACGACAGCGATGTCGAGCACCGCGGGCGTAGCACAATGGTAGTGCCTCAGTCTTCCAAACTGATTACGCGAGTTCGATTCTCGTCGCCCGCTCCATCGATCCAGCCCGCTCCGTAGATTCAGATTGTCGCGGACGAGAGATTCAGATTGTCGCGGACGAGCAATCCCGGCGGATCCGATCCCGACTTAACACGAGGCGCGCGACCCTCAGACCGGATGGGTGATCACCAGCACGCCGACCGACGGTCCATCACCCAGCGCCGCGAAGCTGTGTGCGACATCGGAGACCCAGGTGACACTCTCACCCGGCCCCACGGTCTGTTCCGCCCCGATACGCCCGACGCGCGCACGCCCGCTCACGCCGGTGAGTTGCTCGCGCACCGCGCGTCCGTGGGCGGGCGACAACCGGGTGGCGCGTGCCTCGATGACCAACCGATAGACCTCGGTGATCGTGGGATCCCCCGGTTGACCGATGACGTCCAGCAGCACTGCGTTGACACCGTCGCCCGCGACACTGCCGCGCACGGGCCCGTCCGTCCGGCGCAAATCGATCAGCGTGGCGAGCCCGATACCGAGCGGCGCCGTCAGGGCGTACAGAGTCTCCAGCGTCGGATTGCGGCGCCCCGCCTCGAGTTCGGACAGCGTGCCCTTGCCCAGTCCGGCCCGCCGAGCCAGTTCGGACAGGGAAAGACCAGATGCCCGACGCAGGGCGGTGATGCGTCGGCCGACCTCGACAGCGACCGCGGAATCACCCGCCTCCACCATTCGGCTCCTGTCTCAACCAATGCGTTCTGTATATGGAACGATAGTCGATGTGACCGGAAAGCCGACGAACATCAACGAGGCCGAGACCGAGACCGCAGCAGCCGCTGTCGGCATTGGGCCGGCCGTGGTGGCCGGAGTCATCACCGCGATCGTCGGCTTCACGAGTTCGTTCGCCGTGGTGCTGGCCGGCCTGCGCGCGGTCGGTGCCAGCACCGAACAGGCCGCGTCGGGACTGCTGGTCCTCTGCCTGACCATGGGAGCCGGGTCGATCCTGTTCTCCTGGCGGCTGCGGATCCCAATGACCATGGCCTGGTCCACCCCGGGCGCGGCCCTGCTGGCCGGCTCGTCCGTGCCGGCCCTGGGATTCGGCGCCGCTGTCACCGCCTTCGCCATCTCCGGGGTGTTGATCGCCCTCTGTGGCCTGGTGCGGCCGCTCGGGGCCGCGGTGTCGGCCATCCCGCCGGCATTGGCCAACGCCATGCTGGCCGGCGTGCTGCTGACGTTGTGCGTGGAACCGTTCCGGGCCCTCAGCGTTTCACCCGGCGCGATCGCGCCGGTGCTGGTCACCTGGCTGGTGTTGATGCGCGTGGCCAGGCGCTGGGCGGTGCCGGGCGCCTTGGCTGCGGCGCTCGTCGTCATCGCCGTGTCCGGATCCTTTTCGCACCTCGCCGGCGCCCGGCTCGCACCGGTCCTGGTCGTGGTGGCCCCGGCCTGGGAGCCGGCCGCCGTCATCGCCATCGCCCTGCCGCTGTTCCTGGTCACCATGACCAGCCAGAACATCCCAGGAATGGCTGTGCTGTCGTCGTTCGGCTACCGCCCGCCACTGGCGCCGCCGTTGCTGTACACGGGTGGCGCCAGCATGGTGGGCGCATTCGGCGGGGCTCACGCCATCAACCTCGCTGCCATCTCGGCAGCCCTCGCCGCCGGTCCGACCGCCCATCCGGACCGCAACCGCCGTTGGGTCGCCGGACTGACCTGCGGGATTGTCTACCTGGCTCTCGGACCGGCCTCGACCCTGGTGGCCGCCGTTGCCCAGGCCGCGCCCGCCGGGATCATGGCCTCGATCGCCGGCCTGGCCCTGATCGGCACCTTCGCCTCCGCGGCCGGGTCGGCGCTGGCCGACGGCCAACACCGTGAGGCAGCGGCCGTCACCTTCCTGGTTGCCGCCTCGGGCGTGGCCTTCGGTGGCATCGGGGCCGCTTTCTGGGGACTTCTCGCCGGCGCCGGCTACCTCGCCCTGATGCGAATGCCGGTCGGGCGGCGCCGGCGGAAGCGGTCAGGGTCCGGCGGAAACGGCTAAAGTGGCCGGGGCTCGAGGTGAGCCCAGATCGGTCAACGGGCGACGCCGCACGACATCGATGTCACGAGAACCGCTGTACGAGAAAGGCCTGAAACAAAGATGACGGTCCGCAAGGTCGCGCTCCTCACCGCCGGGGGCTTCGCGCCCTGTCTGTCCTCAGCAGTTGGGGGGTTGATCGAGCGGTACACCGAACTCGCGCCGGAAGTCGAGATCATCGCCTACCAACACGGTTATCAGGGTCTGCTCGCCGGCGAATACCTGACGGTGACTCCCCAGGTGCGGGAGAACGCGGGCCTGCTGCACCGTTTCGGCGGTTCGCCGATCGGAAATTCGCGGGTCAAGCTGACCAACGTCAAGGACCTGGTCAAACGTGGTCTGGTCGCCGAGGGCGAGGATCCACTGAAGGTGGCCGCGGACCGGCTCACCGCGGACGGCATCGACGTCCTGCACACCATCGGCGGTGACGACACCAACACCACCGCAGCCGATCTGGCCGCCTACCTGGCCAAGCACGACTACGCGCTCACGGTCGTCGGGTTGCCCAAGACGATCGACAACGACGTCATCCCCATCAAGCAGTCCCTCGGCGCCTGGACGGCGGCCGAACAGGGCGCCGTCTTCGCCCGCAACGTGGTCGGTGAACACAACTCGGGCTCCCGGATGCTGATCGTCCACGAAGTCATGGGCCGACACTGCGGCTGGCTGACGGCGGCGACGGCCAAGGCCTACCGCAAGTGGCTGGACACCCAGGAATGGCTACCGGAGTTCGGGCTGTCCCGCGAAGCCTGGGACGTGCACGCGGTCTACCTGCCGGAGGCCGCCTTCGACCTGGACGCCGAGTCCGCCCGTCTGCGCGAGGTAATGGACCGGGTCGGCAACGTGACCATCTTCCTGTCCGAAGGCGCGGGTATGGACACGATCGTCAGCCAACTCGAAGCATCAGGTGAGGACGTTCCTCGTGATCCGTTCGGCCATGTCCGGCTCGACGACATCAACCCGGGCGCCTGGTTCGCCAAGCAGTTCGCCGACAAGCTGGGCGCCGAGAAGGTCATGGTGCAGAAGTCGGGTTACTTCTCCCGCTCCGCGGCCGCCAACGGCGAGGACCTGCGGCTGATCAAATCCATGACCGACTACGCGGTCGACTGCGCCCTGCGCGGCGAGCCGGGCGTGATCGGGCACGACGAGGAAGCAGGAGACCGGTTGCGCGCCATCGAATTCAGCCGGATCAAGGGTGGCAAGTCGTTCGACATCGGCACGCCGTGGTTCGGGGATCTGTTGGCCGGGATCGGCCAGGCTCCCGCCGTCGCCGGCGCCGCGCACTGAGCCGCTCGCCCTCGGTTACCCGGGGCCCAAATCGACGCGACAACTCCACTGCTGTGGTGCAGGCTGACCCGATGACCGACATCACACCAGCGCCGTCCGGTTTCGTCGTTCGCCCGCTGACCGACGCCGACTGGCCAGCGGCGAAGGCTGTCGACGGCCTGGCCTTCGGCTACCAACCCGACGACGATTTCCTCGACACGGTGGCACTGCCAACGTACGACATCGGCCGCTTCACGGGCGTTTTCGATCCTGAACTGGGCGGTCGCCTGGTCGGCATCGGTGGGATCCAATCCCGGGACCTGACCCTGCCGGGCCGTGGACCGACACCGGTCGCCGCAGTCACCTGGGTGGCGGTTCGTCCCGACCAGCAGCGCCGCGGCATTCTGCGCGAGGTGATGACTCACCAGCTGCACGGGCTACGCGGCGGCGGTGAGCCGATCGCGATCCTGACGGCCAGCGAGGGCGGTATCTATGGCCGGTTCGGCTACGGCCTCGCCGAGGCCCGCGTCCGGCTGAGCATTTCCGCACCGGCAGCATTCAGGCCTGGCGTCGCGGTCGAACGGATGCGGGAAGTGGATCGGGACGAGGCCATCACCGCGATAAAGCCGCTGTATCGAGAAACCCAACCGACGCGCACCGGTTTCCTCAGCCGCTCCGATCTGGACTGGGCCGGCCGGTTCAGCGAGCACCCCAAGGCGATCCAGGGCCGGTCGCCGTTGCGATTCGCCATTCATGCCAATGGTTATGCCGCGTATCGAATCACCGAGAACTGGAACGAGCGCGGGCCGGACCATACGCTGGAGGTCGACGAGATCTGCGCCTCGACGCCGTTGGCCTGGTCGTCGATCTGGAACTTCCTGCTGCACTACCCGATGGTCAGAACGGTGAAGTACCGGATGGCCTGGGTCGACGATCCACTGCAGGATCTGCTGGCCGATCCACGGGCGTTGGCGATGGAGCACACCGATCATGTCTGGGTCCGGCTGGTCGACCTGGCCAGCGCGGTGCCGCTACGTACCTACTCGGCACCCGCGCGCGTGGTCGTCCGGATCCGTGACGACTTCTGTCCTTGGAACGCCGGCGTCTGGCAGCTGGAGCTGACTGGCAGCGGGGGGACGGCCATCGCTTCCGAGGCCGCGCCCGAGGTGGACCTGGGCATCGCCGAGCTGGGTGCCGCCTTCCTGGGCGGCACTCGCATCTCCCGGCTCGCCGTCTCCGGGCGGGTGACCGGCTCGGCCCGGGCCATCGAAGCCCTGGATGCCGCCCTGACCGGATCCCTACGTCCCTGGACGCCGGAAGGATTCTGAAGGCAGTCGGATCGACAACCGGGACCACAGATGCGGCATGCTGCAGAGGTGGAAAAACCCAGACGCCGGGCTGCCGGCCGCCCCGCCGGACCGCCGAATCCGGTGCGCGACGAGCAGCCGGCGGCGGTGCGCGGTGAGCAACCGCCGGTGCAGGCCTCGTCAGGGACCACGTCGTCGGCAGCGGCCGACCGAGAAGACGTGGCCCAGGTGAGTCGAGCCTCGGCCGGAACTTCCGGGCATCGGCGTAGGCAACGAGCGGGACGGGAGTCGAACACCGCGCAGCCGACGGTCGACCGTGCGTCTGCCGGCCCGGCGCCGGAGACCTCGCCGCCGCGTCACCACCCCGGTCGCGATCACGCGCCACCGGCGTCGGCGACCAGCGGCCAGGCACCGCCCGCCAGTCCCCCGTACCGGGACGACCGGCGCCGGGGGGAGTCATCGATGGAGCGTTCGCTTCGGGCGCTCGTATCGACGAGAACCACCGCCCTGTCTCCGACCGTCGCGATGCGAGCCCGCGAGGTGGCCCGGCCGTCCGCAGCTGAGCTGGCCGCGGCCGAGAAGGATCTGGTGATCGTCCGGCGTTACTACGTGCCACCGGCCCCGCTACCGACGGGGAAGAAGTCGGAATCAACCGCGTCCGATCGGCGCCCCGAGCCGGAGGAGCGCAGCCGGTCGACCGAAAACCGCCGAGGAGGCCGACGCTCGCAACGAGGGCCGGCCTAGCCCATCGACCGCCGGGACCGGGCTCAGGTCGCTGGAAGGTCCTGCGGGCGGGGGTCCGCCTCGTAGGCCGCGACCAGATCGATCCGCCGTTGGTGCCGTGGGTCGTGCGAGAACGGGGTGGCCAGGAAGGTATCTACATACCCGGCTGCGGTGGGGATGTCGTACTCGCGGGCGCCGAGAGAGATGATGTTGGCATCGTTGTGCTGTCGACTCAACCGGGCCGTCTCGGTCGAGAACGCAAGGGCAGCACGGACTCCAGCGACTTTGTTGGCGGCGATCTGCTCACCGTTGCCGGATCCGCCGATGACCACGCCGAGACTGCCCGGGTCGGCGACCACCCGCCGGGCCGTCTCGATGCAGAACGGCGGGTAGTCGTCCTGGGCGTCGTAGACGTGCGGGCCGATGTCCACCACTTCCTGCCCGGCGGCGGACAGGTGCTGCACCAGGAACGCTTTCAACTCGAAGCCGGCGTGATCTGAGCCGATGTAGACGCGCATTACGCCAGTCTCCCAGCCGGGCTCCGGCGACCGTCAGCAGGGCCACGACATCGGCCTCGATCGACCGGATGCCACGGATCAAGGCACGACCAGGACTGGAAACTTCTGCGTCGCGACGACGGCCCTGGACACCGACCCGGAGGCGATGCGATGAACGAATTCGGCAAAACCCTTGTGCCGCTTGCCCACAACTACACAGGCCGCGTCCCGCTCCTGGGCCACCCTGATGATCTCGCCGGCGGCTTCTCCGGTCACGGAGATCAATTCCCAGTCGATGCCATCCAGATCGCCGCCGGACACCAACATGGCCCGCAGCCGAGTCTCGATGGCATCCTCGGCCTGATCGTTGACCCCCAACTCCTCAGGTATCGGGACGTAGCCCTCGACCATCGGCATGTTGCGGCGGCGGACATGCACCAGCAGCATGGGTCGGCACAGGGAGCGGGAGAGGAACGCTGCGGCACGAAGCGGACGACCGCAGGTGGTGACGTCATCCACTCCGATCACCACCGGACCACCGGCGAGATCGGGCGGGAGCGGAATGCCGGATGGATTCATCATCAAGATCGCCGGTCCTCACCTGGTCGGGGTAAGACCACGCTAGCCCGAAGCAGCACCGATGGCGCTGCAGACGCCCGCGGTCGGGTCACCGGCCGCAGAGCGTCGGCAATCGTCAGCTGAAGTCGAGTCCGCCGGTCCGGGTCCGCTTGATCTCGAAGAAGTACGGGAAGGATGCCAGCGTGACCGTGGCGTCCCACAGCTCCCCGGCCTGCTCACCGCGCGGGATCTTGCTGATCACGGGCCCGAAGAAGGCCACGTCGTTGATGTGGATCGTCGGGGTCCCGACGTCGGGCCCGACCTTGTCCATACCGGCGTGGTGGCTGAGCCTGAGTGCCTCGTCATAGGAATCGGAATTGGCCGCCTCGGCCAACTCGGCCGGTAGGCCGACTTCCGCCAGCGACTGAGCGATGACCTCGGCGAAGTCTTTGTTGCCCTCGTTGTGGATGCGGGTCCCCATCGCCGTGTACAGCGGAGCCAGGACGCCGTCGCCGTGAGCCTGCGCGGCGGCGATGGCCACCCGGACCGGCCCCCAGGCCTTGGTCATCATGGCGCGATAGTCCTCGGACAGCTCTCGCCCCTCGTTCAGGACGGCCAGACTCATCACGTGGAACTCGACTTCGATGTCCCGCACCTTCTCCACCTCGAGGATCCACCGAGAGGTGATCCAGCAGAACGGGCACAGCGGGTCGAACCACAAACCCGCCTTGTCCTTGCTCTTGATCTCGGGATCAGCGTGCTCGGTCAATGTCGCAGTCATGAAGGCCTCCGGAGCCGATGTCGATCACGGGTTGTTCGGGAAAAGTCCTTAGTAGCGCCAACCGTCGGGCTCGGGCGGTTGTTCCCAGGTGCGGTGAAGACAGAATTTCTGATCTGATGCAAGACATGTCTTCAGTTCACGCCACCGCAGACGGCGGTCACCCCCACCCTTCGCAGCCACCGAATCTGACCAGGGAGCAGGCCACCACCCGGTCAGCCGTGCTGACCACCAGGTCCTATCGGGTGGATCTCGACCTCACCGATGGCCGCGGCGGACCTGGCGAGAAGACCTTCGGCACCCGCAGCGTGGTCGCCTTCGGCGCCGAACCGGGCAGCGCAAGCTTCGTCGACTTCGTCGGTGACGGCATTCACACGGCAACCCTGAACGGCCGGGCGCTCGACGTCGGTGCCTGGACCAACGGGGGCGGCCTGGAGCTGACCGATCTGCTCGCCGACAACGAGTTGATCGTGGACGCGGTCGGCATCTACATGAACACCGGAGAGGGGCTGCACCGCTTCGTCGATCCGGTCGACCATGCGGTCTACCTGTACTCGCAGTTCGAGACCGCCGACGCGAAGCGGCTCTACGCCTGTTTCGACCAACCCGACCTCAAGGCAACTTTCACCTTCACGGTCACTGCGCCGGCTTCCTGGCAGGTCGTCTCCAACGGCGCCACCGTGAGCGTCGAAACCGTGGAGAGCGACGCGGAAGGGGACGGCGCTCCCGCGGTCCACCACTTCGCGACCACCGAGCCGATGAGCACCTACGTCACCGCGTTGATCGCCGGGCCTTACCACGTCGTGCGCGATCACCACGACGGGATCGACCTCGGTTTGTACTGTCGCGGGTCGCTCGCCGAGCATCTGGACCACGAGCGGCTGTTCACCGAGACGAAGCAGGGCTTCGACTTCTTTCACCGGGCCTTCGGCGTCCGCTACCCCTTCGGCAAGTACGACCAGCTGTTCGTCCCCGAGTTCAACGCCGGAGCGATGGAGAACGCCGGAGCAGTCACCTTCCGGGAGGAGTACGTCTTTCGGTCCAGGGTGACCCACATCTGGTACGAGCGCCGCTGCGAGACCATCCTGCACGAGATGGCCCACATGTGGTTCGGTGACCTCGTCACCATGCGCTGGTGGGACGACCTGTGGTTGAACGAGTCGTTCGCGACCTGGGCCTCGGTCGTCGCGCAGAACGCAGCCACCGAGTACACGAACGCGTGGACCACCTTCGCCAACAGCGAGAAGTCGTGGGCGTACGTCCAGGACCAGCTGCCGTCCACCCATCCGATTGCGGCCGACATGGTCGACCTGGCCGCCGTCGAGGTGAACTTTGACGGGATCACGTACGCCAAGGGCGCGAGCGTCCTCAAGCAGTTGGCCGCATACGTCGGGTTCGACGAGTTCCTGACCGGCCTGAGCAGCTACTTCCGCGAGTTCGCCTTCGGCAACGCCACGCTGGCGGACCTGATGGGTCACCTGACCAGCGCGTCCGGTCGGGATCTGTCCGGCTGGACCAGCCAGTGGCTGCAGACCACCGGGATCAATGTGCTGCGCCCGGATTTCGAGGTGGACGCGGACGGCCGCTACTCGCGGTTCGACATCATCCAGGAGGGGGCGGCGCCCGGCGCCGGCGAACTGCGGACGCACCGCCTGGCGGTAGGCATCTACGGAAACGACAGCTCCGGGTCCCTGGTGCGCACCCATCGTGCGGAACTCGATGTCCACGCAGATCGGACCGCGGTGCCCGAACTCGTCGGGGTCGAGGCCGGCCCGCTGGTGCTGGTGAACGATGACGATCTCACGTACTGCAAGCTCGCTCTCGACGAACGGTCGCTGGAGACGGCCATCTCCAGGATCGGCGACATCAGCGAATCGCTACCACGCACGCTGGTTTGGTCGGCCGTCTGGGAGATGACCCGGGACGCGAAGATGCGCGCCAGGGACTTCGTCACGCTGGCCCTGTCGGGTGTTCAGCGGGAGGACCAGATCGGTGTCGTCCAGCGGACCCTGTCCCAGGTGAACTCGGCGATCGGCGCCTACGCCGACCCGGACTGGGCGGACGAAGGCTGGGCCACCTTCACCGCCGCGCTGCTCGAGTTGGCGACCACCTCGGACCCGGGAAGCGACGTCCAGCTGGCCGCGGTCAACGCGCTGTGCGCTGCGAAACTGTCCGCCGAACAGTTGCAGATCGTCGACGGCTGGCGCGACGGTTCGGCCCCGCTGGCCGGGCTCACGGTCGATGCCGACCTGCTCTGGACCCTGCTGTCGGCGCTGGTGGCCCACGGCGCGGCAACCAGCGCCGACATCGACGCCGCCGCGGCGGCCGACCCGACGGCGTCCGGCCAACGACGGGCGATGACCGCCAGGGCTCTGCGACCCGACGCCGTGTCCAAGGCTGCAATCTGGGAACAACTGATCGAGGACGACGGGATGGCCAATGCCCTGCAGGATGCGGCCATCAGCGGCTTCGCGCATCCGGCGCAGGGGGCCCTGTTGACCGAATACGCAGCCAAGTACTTCGAAGCCGTAGACCAGGTGTGGGCCCGGCGCAGCAACGAGGTCGCCCAGAAGGTGGCGATCGGGCTCTACCCGAGATGGGCCGTCTCGACCGAGACCGCCGAAGCCGCCAAGGCCTGGCAGACCGGGGAGCACCCGCCCGCACTCGCTCGGCTGGTCTCCGAAGGTCGGGCCGGCACCGAACGTGCGCTGCGGGCCAGGGCTTGCGACAAGGGCTGATCACCCGCTGACGATGAGAAGGGCCCGGCAGTCGCTGCCGGGCCCTTCTCGTACCTGCTCGAATCCGCTTATCGGCTTCCTATCGGCGACTTATCGGCGCGGCCGTCACCAGGAGGTGCGGTCCGGCAGCGTCCCGGCCTGATCGGCGAGGGTTCGGATGCCGTTGACCAGCGCACCTTCGAGATCGCCACTACCGGCCGACGACACCATGTTCAACACGGCCAGTCGGGCGGCGCGATCGGTGATCCGCAGAGCTGCGACCGTACCGGTGACAACCTCGACGATGCGCTGGCCGGGAGAGAGCGCGATCAGCACCGCATTCGGTGCCTCCGCACCCAGTCCGGCGTGCAGGCCGAGCGCGGTTGCGCGGGAGTCTGCGCCAAGATCGCCGAGGTAGGCCGAGAAGCGCAGCCCAGTAAGGATTTCGGCATTGCCGATCACCTCGTCCAGCAGACTCAACTGCTCACTGGTCAGCGGCAGGTCGGCCGCGCCCACCGGACCGCAGACCGCCCGCTGCCAGGGCTGGACCTGCCCGGTGGGCTGCGCTTTGACCAATTCACCAGGTGCCACGAGCGCCTCCTTCGGTACCCGCGACGACAAGGTCCGGATCCACGGCGGCGACCGGATAGTCGCCGGACCACCATTGGGCCGGATAGTCCCACGGCTGACCCGGCCGATACTTCGGCCGCTTCTTGCCGTCTATCCGCACCACGGTGAGCAACGCTATGCCGACGTAAATTGCCAGCGGCACGACGACGAAGACCAACAAGGTCTGCAAGATGTTCACCTGGCCAACGCTAGCCGACCCGTGCCGATTTGCACCCGATGGGTCCGGGTTCAGCCCGCTGGATCCCCGGCAACGGCTCCTAGTCGTGCCGGCCGACGCGCGACCGGTCAGCGCTGCCGGCGATCGACCGCCCACCGGCTGGTGCGGTGGCCTGCGGGCGAAAGAAGGACGGCGCCATGATGAATCCCATGGCGAGCACAACAGCCCCGGCCCCCACGAACACCAGCGGGACGCTCCACGTCTGGCCGATCCATCCGCCGAGCGCAGCGCCCACTGGGAGCGCACCCCAGGCGATGGCCCGAAACGTGCTGGACACCCTGGCCACCATGTTCGGCGGAGTGCGGCGTTGCCGTCGCGTCGCGGAGAGAATGTTCCACGCGCCACCGCCGGCACCCATCACCGCGAAGCAGCACCAGGCGACCACGGCATGCGGGAAGAGACCAAGGACGACGAGCGCAAGGCCGATCGCGGCGATCGCGCCCACCATGAGTGGGCCGGCGGGAACCGCTTGACCCCAACGGCTCACCACGGCGGCAGCGGCGAGCAACCCCACGCTGTAGCAGGCCAGCAGAGTCGGATACAGCGCCTCCGGCAGATCCAGTGACGAGGCTGAATAGATGACCAGCACGCCTTCGGCTGCGGCGATGCTGCCGGCCAGCACAGCCACGGTGATGACCAACGCCCGGAGATCCGGATCGGCGAAGATCACCCGGAAGCCCTGGCGAACGGATGGACGAACGGGTTCCGCCGGATGAGCACCCACCAGCGGCCCAGTCAGTGCGTCGACTTCGCCCGACCGGCCCCGCTCTCCCGGCTCCGGTTTCTCCCGGTAGCCGGTCAGGGTGAGCATCACCCCGGCCGCCGCCAGAAAGATGAGGCCGGCCACTGCGAACGGGAGCCATTGCGCCACAGCGAAAAGCACACCCGCCACGAGTGGCCCGACGAGATCCAGGGCCAGATTTTCCGACCCGACAAATCTGGCGTTGGCCCGATCAAGTTGGGCCGAGGGGACCATCCGCACGAGCATCGACTGCGCCGCACTGTCGGCGAAGGTCTCGGCCGCGGTCAACCCGAAACCCACCACACAGAGCAACGGGATGCCGACGCGCCCAGCGAGGATGGCCATTACCACCACCCCGACTGCGAAAGCACGGCCGATATTGGCCAGAGCGATGACTCTGGCCGGATCCAGCCGGTCAACCAGGATTCCGGCGGGCAGAGCAACCAGCAGCCAGGGCAGGGACATGGCGGCAGCCACGGCCGAAACCGCAGCAGGGGAAGGGTGCGTAGCCAGCGCAAGCAGGGGCACGGCTGCGAACCGCATCCCGTCCGCGACGAGCGACGAGGACCAGGCAACGAGCAGACGATGGAAATCCGCTGGCAGCGACGAACTGCGGTCCGCTCGAGAACTCTGCATGGCACCCCTGGCTCAACGACGTCCGCCCCCGGAACACCTGGCAATCGAACTGGTCTCGAATCCGACACCCGCCTGTCATCTGGCTTCAGTGACGCTAGTTGTCCCGAACCCACGACACAAGGCGGCCGCTGCCGACGAACCACGACTCCGCCCATCAGGTACCCGAACGAAAACGTCATTTTTGTGATTTCTGCCACACTTTGTAACGTACGGTGGTATTCACAATTGTCTGGTTGCGCCAAACACAGTCCGTCTTTGGAGTGAAGGCCTCACCCATCTGCCAGCCACTAATCGAGTTCATACATGCACACGCTGTGATTCGACCTCGGCCGCCCACCATTTCAGCTCGGCGGCGAGGTCACACAGCGTCATTTTGTCCGGACTCACAACTAGGCACTCTAAAGTTAAGCCACTAACATTGCCCGCGACGGCCAATCAATCAACTGAGTCGGGCGAAGGACTTGCGGTGGTCATAAGTCGTTGCAGGACACGGAGTCTCGCGATGACCTCAATTGCAGTTGATTTCCAACTTACTTTTCTTGAATTTCGGCCGTCTGTCGCAGACTCATGGATCGTTAACAACCTGAAGGAGAAACACTAATGTCCCAGTCGTTTGCGGAGTCCAACATCCTCGGTGGCCGTGTCGGTCGCGGCGGACGGGTCGGTCGCGGCGGACGTGTTGGCCGCGGCGGTCGGGTCGGGCGCGGCGGTCGGGTGGGCGTGGCGAGTGAGGTCGTTCGTGGCGGCCGGGTCGGCTGACGTCGGCTGTTTCATGGTTCAGGCTGCGTCGCTCAGCCATGGGTGCCAGGCCGGGTCGGCGTCTTCGGCCAGCCACAGGCGTCCGGAGCCGATGCGCCGCGGACTGCCCGGAACGAACGGCAGCGACCAGCCGATCTCCGACAGCAGTCGGTCGGCCTTTCGAGCATTGCACTTCGAGCAGCAGGCCACGCAGTTCTCCCATGAGTGGGCGCCCCCTCGACTGCGGGGAACCACATGGTCGATGGTGTCGCCGGCGCTCCGGCAGTAGGCGCACCGCTTGCGATCCCTGCGCAGGACCCCGGCCCTGGTGATCGCGGCCGCCGGGGCATACGGAACCCGAACGAACCTGTGTAGTCGGAGCACCGCGGGCACGGCCAGCACAAAACTCGGCGAGCGAACCTTCTCACCGGCGGAGCGCTCCACCAGGCATTCGGCCTTCCCGGCCAGCATCAACACCACAGCCCGGCGACCGTTCACGACAGCGAGCGGCTCATGAGTGGCGTTCAGCAGCAGCACTCTGGCCACCCCAGCCGGCGCGTGTGTCGTCACGTCGATTTTCACCACCCGTTGGGTCAGCACTCATCGAGGTCACGACCGTCCGGTCGTCGCCTGCACTCAGTGAACCTTGCCGACCGCCCGATGGGCCAGCATTTTCCTGAATCGATTGCGACATGTCGCCCGAAACTGTGCAGCTGACGCATGCACGAGGGTGGACCTGACCGTGCACCTGTGTGCGTCTGCCACGCAGCCCGTTCGGCCGAGCTGCGCCAGGGGCGGACAATGGGTGAGTGAGCGCTCCCCCATCTTTCTACGACGAGATCGGCGGCGGACCGACGTTCGCCGGCATCGTCGCCCGGTTCTACGCCATCGTCGAGCATGACCCGATCCTCCGGCCGCTCTACCCGGAGCAGGATCTCGGCCCGGCCGAGGTCCGGTTCCGGATGTTTCTCGAGCAGTACTGGGGCGGGCCTCGCACCTACTCCGACCAGCGTGGACATCCTCGTCTCCGGATGCGGCACGCGCCCTTCAGCATCGGCCTGGCCGAGCGCGACGCCTGGTTGAGTGCCATGTCGCAGGCGATCGAAGGAGCGGACTTGTCGCCCGAGGCCCATGAGCGGCTGTGGTCGTACCTGGTGATGGCCGCCGACAGCATGGTCAACAGCCTGCACTGAGCGGCGTGGCAGGATCGTCAAGCGTGACGAATGCCGAAGACGAGCGATCCACTGCGGACATCGCGCCCGCGCCGCCACCGCCGGTGGGAAAGCAGGCCCGCCACTGGTGGTCGCACACGGTCGGATACCAGATCTACGTCAGATCCTTTGCCGATGCCAACGGTGACGGGGTTGGTGACCTGGCCGGCATCACCGCTCACCTCGGCTATCTGGAACTGCTCGGCATCCAGACCGTGTGGATCACCCCGTTCTATCCCTCGCCGATGGCCGACGCCGGTTACGACGTCAGCAATCCTCGTGACGTCGACCCGGCATTCGGGACGCTCGACGATTTCGACGCCCTGATCCGACGGGCGCACCAGCATGGGCTGAAGGTGCTGATCGACCTGGTGCCCAACCACACGTCATCTGCACATCCGTGGTTCCAGGCAGCGCTGGCGGCCGGACCGGGCAGTCGGGAACGGGACCGATATCTGTTTCGCGACGGCCGGGGGCCGGCGGGGGCCGACCCGCCCAACAACTGGGCGTCCATCTTCGGTGGCCCCGCATGGACCCGGGTCGTCGACGGACAGTGGTACCTGCACCTCTTCGACTCGGCTCAACCCGACCTGAACTGGCGCCACCCCGATGTGCACGAAGACCTCCGCGAGACGCTGGAATTCTGGCTGGCTCGCGGCGTCGACGGCTTTCGCATCGACGTGGCCCACGGGATGGCGAAGCCGCCGGAACTGCCGGACGCACCCGCCGGCGGCGCGGCTTTCGATCGCCAGGCGTTCGACCGGGCCGCGTCCGAGGCGGTGCAGGAAGCCGAATCCGTGGGCTTCGAAAGCCTGGCCGGTCAGGACGGCGGTGTCGTACCTGTCAGCGAAGGCAAGGACCCCCGGTTCGACGACGACGGCGTACACGACGTGCATCGCTTCATCCGGTCCGTGCTCGACGGGTATCCGGATCGGGTGACCGTCGGCGAAGTGTGGGTCGGTGACCCAGAGCGCTATTCCGCCTACATCCGCCCCGACGAACTGCACCAGGCCTTCAACTTCGCGATCCTGGAATCGCCGTTCGAGGCCGACGCGCTACGCGAGGCCATCACGAACTCCATGGCATCCGCCGCATCCGTCGGCTCGTTGCCCGTGTGGACCATGTCCAACCACGACAAGTTCCGCACGGTGACGCGGTTCGGCGGCGGCGCCATCGGCGATGCCAGGGCCAGGGCGGCGATTCTGGTCGAGCTCGCCCTGCCGGGATCGGTGTATCTGTACAACGGTGAGGAATTGGGTCTGCCGAGCATCGACATCCCGGACCACGCCCTGAGGGACCCCACCTGGGCGCGCAGCGGCTTCACGGAGCGTGGTCGGGACAACTGCCGACTGCCCATGCCGTGGGAGGGCGACGCACCGCCGTACGGTTTCTCCGCGAATGCGGACACCTGGCTCCCGGTACCGAACGACTACGGACCGCTGCGCGTCGAAGCCCAGCTCGAGGATCCGGCCTCAACCCTGAACCTTGTTCGGGCAGCGCTCGATCACCGGGCCAACCGTCCCGAATTCACCGGCGAGGAGATCGAGTGGTATGGCGGTCCGGCGAACTGCTTCGCCTTCCGCCGCATCGGCGGTGGCCTCGTCTGCGTCCTCAACACCGGCGAGGCTCCGGTAATCCTGCCGCCCGGCGACTTACTGTTGGCCTCGGCTCAGCTGGACGGCGAGGGTCGACTGCCGGCCAACGCGGCCGCCTGGTTAATCCCGCGGGTTTGACACCTGGGCCATCGGACCAGGCAGCTCTGCCGCGATCTCGAGGAGACCAGCCATCAAGAGGTCGGGCCGGTTTGTGCTGATCGCGGGCTCGACCGTCGCGGCGGCGCTGGTCGGCGCCGTCGTCATCGCCGCCCTCCAGCCCACTCCGAGCGCATCGCCGATGACCCCCATTCCGGTCCATCAGCTGGTCGACGTCGCAAGCAGCACACCAGGGGTGACGACCAGCTCGGCGCCGATCACCTCGGCCACCGTCGCTGTGCCGGCTCCGGTACCGGCCGTCATCGTGACGGTCCCCGATCTGCTGACCCCGTCGTCGTTGCAAACCCTCGCCCTGGAACCGCCCAGCAGCCCTATGCACCCGGCGACGTCTACCGCCGTTCCGACCACTGCCGCAACGCCAACGGGTACTGCCCCGTCCCCGACGAGGCTGTCCAACACTCGGGTCGCCAGGCCACCGGCGACACCCGCCAAGACGACTGCGCCGAAGCCCTCGACGTCGACACCGACACGGCCACCGGCGAAACCCGCGCCTCGACCGGTCGGACCCAGCGTGATCCCGGTTCCGTACAAGCACCCGTTGGGCTGGGTGAGCGGCGGAAAGGTGGTCAGCCTGACCTTCGACGACGGTCCGTCCCGATACACCGGCCAGATCCTCGACGTCTTGGATCGGTATCACGTCAAGGCCACCTTCTGTCAGATCGGCCAGCAGGTCGGGTCGTTTCCCGCGGTGGAGACCCGAATCGGAGCCGACGGTCACACGCTCTGCAATCACACCTGGACGCACGACGAAGCGCTGCCCGCCAAGAGCGTCGCCGTGATCGACGCGCAGATCTCCCGGACCCAAACCGCCATCAGGACGGCCACCGGATCGACACCCCGGTACTACCGGGCGCCCGGCGGCGACTTCGGTACCACCCCCAAGCTGCCCGGCCAACTGGCCAGGTTTCACACCATCCCGCTGGCCTGGGCCGTGGATTCCGTCGACTGGCGCAAGCCCGGAGTAGCCGCGATTGTGAAGAATGTGGTGAGCGCGGTGACCCCCGGCGCCATCATCGTCATGCACGACGGCGGTGGGGATCGGACCCAGACCTTGGCGGCACTGCCGAAGGTCATCACGGCACTGCACGCCAAGGGCTATTCGTTCATCGTGCTGCCCCGCAACCCGCAGCTCTAGCCGGGGCAGATTGCCGCTCGGCGAGCACCGCACCGATCCCAGAGCAGCGCATTGGAGCGGCTGCTCTTTAGAACAGCAGCGGGAGCAGCGAATGGCGTCGGCGGAGCACCGCCCCGAATCGCCCGTCGATGCGCACCCAGGAGTCCGTGGCGCTGACCCGCACCTGCTCGTCGTCGTTCGGCGGCGCGAACCCCATGCCGGAGAGGGCGAACAACATGCGAAGAGGCACCGAGACGTCCATCCCGGCCCCGGTCACGTTGAGCACCTCGGAATCGAGCAACGCCGTCGATGCTCCGCCGGCCGGGCCGGGGTGATCGCGGGCCTGGCTCGTGCCCTGGTCTGCCAGCCCGTTGACCAGGGCCGCCGGTAGGTCGTCGACCCTGACCCAACCAGTGGTCGGCGGCAACTGGGAGCGCCAGGACGCGTCGATCACCGTGCCCGGATCGACGTTCGCGCCGGTGCCGACCGCCAGCGCCGAGAGCAGATTGCCCGCGTGGACGGTGACGTCCCGAGGATCCAGCCGGCCGGAGATGGTGCGCGAAACGAGCGTGTCGAACGGCGTGGTGGCGAACATCCGGACCGCATCGCCGTCAGCACGCAACCGGACCGGACCCATCGGATCCCAGCGCGACACCCGACCGGCGAAGGCAGCCGCGTCATCCCGGTCGGCAGCGTCGGTAGGCGTGAGAGTGGCCATCTCAGCCGGCCAGGTATTCGGTGAGGAACGCACGTTCAGCGCTGTCCCAGCGTCGCGGTCGCCAGTTCACCGGATCGACCGGGACCAGCTGGGTGGTGGCGGTGATCGCGACCTCGCCCTCCGCCTCGACGACGTAGTCGATGGTGGTGGAGACGCTCTTCAATTCGATGACCCCCATCGAGACGGACACCGGCGGGCCGAATGTGATGGACTTCTTGTAGTGGATCGAGAGCCGGGACACCACCATGCCGCCGGTCAGGCCGGTGGCGCCTCGCAACGTCGCCTCGGTGAACAACCAGTCGACCCTGGCCTCTTCGAGCAGCGTCAGTGCCCGGGCGTTGTTGACGTGCCCGTAGGCGTCCAGATCGGACCAGCGCACCCTGACCTCGGTGGTGTACCGCCGGCCGGTGTGGAGACTCTTGTGCACTTCGCGGTGCCTCTCGATCTGGACGTGGCCCGATGGGCCGGGCCTCCATTGTCGCCGCTCGCCGGCTGTCGGATGGCCGCCGGTCAGCGGATCATCGACCGCACCTCGCTGGCGGCCACCGACAGGGCTGCCAGATCTGCGGCGCCGGCCTCGGCGATCTGCTGGAGCGTCGTCCTGGCTCTGGTCAGCTTGCCCGCACTCTGACTCTCCCACTGCTCGATCCGCTCCACGACCGTCGATCCGGGATCGGTCATCGCCAGCACGTCGATCGTGATCAACCGCATCGACCGGTAGAGATCGTCCCGCAAGGCCTGCCGGGCCAGCGCGTGCCAGCGATCCCCCCGCTCCAGAGCCGTGACGGACGACAGAGTCCGATCGAAGTCGAGATGGGCTGAAAGGGCGTAGTAGAGCTCGGCCGTTTCATGTAGCGCCGCGCCTGCCTGCATGGCGATGTCAACGATGTCCAGCACGCTGAAGGTGTACAGCGAGTAGGCAATTCGGTTCGCCATCTCCGCTGGCGCGCCCATTTCCATGAACCTGGCGGCGTCCGACCGAACGTTGTCGTGCTCGATCCCCCTGACCAGCCTCGGCATCTTCGGGGTGAGTTCCCTGACTGCGTTCTCATAGCGTTCGATTTCGGCGGCCACATCCAGCGGGCCAGGACGGTGGGTCAGCAGCCATCGGGCGGACCGGTCCAGCAATCGCCGGGCCTCCAGGTAGAGGGTGTCCTGGCACGCCGAGGGGATCACGTTGTCCAAGGCCGCGACGTCGGTCCAGAACTCGCGCAACTCGAAGACGGTGGTGGCGATCGAGTACGCGCGGATGGCGTCGGTGTAGGACGCCGCCATCTCCTCCTGGAGACGGAAGGCGTAGGTGATACCGGCGCCGTTGACCACCTCGTTCACCGTCATGGTGGTAACGATCTCCCGGGCCAGTGGATGTGATGCCATGTCGATCACGCCCTCGGTGGCCGCGGCCCGCAGCTCGCGCGGAAAGTATTCCGCCAGCCGGGACGCGAAAGCGGGCTCGTCAGGGAGGCCGTCGCCCAGCATCGCCTCCGACAGTGCCGACTTCACATAGGCCAGGAGGACGGCCAGTTCGGGCGAGGCGAGCGGCTCGCCGCCCACGATCCGGGCGGCGATCTGGGCAGGGGTGGGCAGGAACTCCAGCGCCCGGTCCAGCCGGCCCGAGGCCACCAGGTGATCGATCAACCTGGCATGCACCGACAACATCGGGACCGCGTGGTGCCGGGAGACGCCCAGCACCCGATTCTGGGACGTGTTGTCGGCCAATACCATCCGGCCGACTTCGTCGGTCATCGCCGCCAGCAGCTCGTCGCGGCCCGTCTCGGTGAGGCGGTGGGCTGCCAACGCGGGCTGCAGCGCGATCTTGATGTTGACCTCGTGGTCCGAAGTGTCGACGCCGGCCGAGTTGTCGATGGCGTCGGTGTTCACCCGGCCGCCGTTACGGGCGAACTCGATCCGGCCCAACTGGGTGACGCCGAGGTTGCCGCCTTCGCCGATCACCTTGGCGCGCAGTTCGTTTCCATCGACGCGCACAGCATCGTTCGCCTTGTCCCCCACGGCGCCATTCGACTCGGTGGACGCCTTGACGTAGGTGCCGATCCCCCCGTTCCACAGCAGGTCGACCGAGGCCAGCAATGCGGACCGGATCAGCTCGACGGGCGATAACGCGGTGATCCCCGGCTCCAGCCCGATGGCCTCCCGGATCTGGTCGGTGATGACGATCGATTTTGCCGTTCTCGGCCACACCCCTCCACCCTCGGAGATCAAGGTGGTGTCATAGTCCCCCCACGACGATCGAGGCTTGTCGAACAACCGTCGACGCTCGGCGAAACCGGCTGCAGCATCAGGATTCGGATCGATGAAGACGTGGCGGTGATCGAACGCCGCGACCAGCCGGATGTGCTGCGAGAGCAGCATGCCGTTGCCGAACACGTCGCCCGACATGTCGCCGATGCCGATGCAGGTGAAGTCCTGGGTTTGGGTGTCGACGCCGAGCTCGCGGAAATGGTGCCTGACCGACTCCCAGGCGCCACGTGCGGTGATGCCCATCGCTTTGTGGTCGTAGCCGACACTGCCGCCGGAGGCGAAGGCATCGCCGAGCCAGAAGCCGTAGTCGGCCGCCACACCGTTGGCGATATCGGAGAATGTGGCGGTGCCCTTGTCCGCGGCGACGACCAGGTACGGGTCGTCCGAATCGTGCCGGAGCACCAACTCCGGTGGGACAACTCTGCCGTCGACGCGGTTGTCGGTCAGGTCCAGCAGTGCCGAGATGAAGATGCGGTAGCACGCCACGCCTTCGGCCATCAGCGCATCCCGATCGGCGATCGGGTCGCCCGTTGCGATCGGCGAATGCTTCAGCACGAAACCACCTTTAGCGCCGACCGGCACGATCACCGCGTTCTTCACCTCCTGTGCCTTGACCAGACCGAGGATCTCCGTGCGGAAGTCCTCTGGGCGATCCGACCAGCGAAGGCCTCCTCTGGCCACCGCACCGAACCGCAGATGGACACCCTCGACTCGCGGCGAATAGACCCAGATCTCGTGGGCAGGAACGGGTTTCGGAACCCCGGGAATGAGGTGCGGATTCAGCTTGAAGGAGATCGTCTGGCGCAGGTTGCCGGCGTCGTCGGTGCGGTACGCGTTGGTCCGTTGGGTGGCGGTGATCATCGACAGGTACGTCCGCAGCATCCGGTCGGCATCCAGACTGGTGACGCCGTCCAGTGCCGTGGTGATACTCGCGGTCAGTCGGTCACATTCGGCGGAACGTGTTGCGCTCGAGTCGTTCTCGGCCTCTGCCGCATAGGCATTCGGATCGAAACGGGCGGTGAACAGGGCGGCCAGGTCAGCCGTGATGGCCGGGTTGGCCACCAATACCTGCTCGAGATACCCCTGGGTATAGGGCGTTCCGATCTGTCGCAGGTAATGAGCGTAGGCGCGCAGCACAGCGGTCAACCGCCAGTCCAGGCCGGCCACCAGGACCAACGCGTTGAATCCGTCGACCTCGGCCTGCTGGTTCCAGGTCGCGATGAACGCCCTGGCGAATCGGTCCCGGGCCGCCGGCAAGCTGCCTTCGTCGGGCAGTAGCCCCTGCGGAAAGCGCAACCCGAAATCGTAGATGTGCGAGGGAGTTCCGTCGGAACGCCGCACCTCATAGGGTCGTTCGTCGATGACTTCGGCACCCAGGCTCTGCAGGACCGGCAACACCCGGGACAGCGTGACCGTGCCGCCGGTGACATACAGCTTGAGTCGTCGGTTCTGGCCGCGGTGCACCTCGGACGTGGTGAATCCGAGCCCGAGATCGTCAGCCCCGGCCAGCGCGTCCAGCTGCTTCAGGTCGTACACCGCGTCGTCGATGCCGTAGTTCTCTTTGTAGGCCTCATCGAAGGCCTCGCCGTAGCGGGCCAGCGCGGCCGCCGTGTCCAACTCCTCGTCGCCGCCGACCACGGCCGCGACCAGTCGGTCCTCCCAGGTGCGGATGGTGGCTCGCAGTGTCCTGGTCAGCTCGAGCTGCGCCGCTTCGTCGAGGACCACCGGATCGTCGGGGTTGGCAGTGACGGTGAAATGCACTGCCGCCAGCAGAGAGTCGCCGACTCGCGCGGTATATCGGATCTTGGTGCCGTGCAATGTGTCGGTCAGCACCTTCTGCATGGCCAGCCGCGCGTCCGTGGTGTACCGGTCACGAGGCAGGTAGACCAGCACCGACGTGAACCGGCCGAACGGATCGGGTTGCAGATAGGCCCGCAGCCGTCGTCGGCTGGACAGCTGCAGCACCCCACTCATGGTGTCCAGCACGAGTTCCGGTGACGCCCAGAACAATTCGGCCCGCGGATAGGTCGCCAACAACTCCATGGCCCGCTGGCCGGTGTACGAATCGGGCGCGGCGCCGAGTGAAGCCAGCACCCCGGCCACCGTCTGGCGTAGCACCGGGGTCGCGGTGATCTCGGCGTTGAGGGCACGCGGGGTGAGGACGCCGAGGAAGCGATGCTGTCGGACGATGCGTCCGTCCGGGCCCAGGATGCGGACAGCGACGGAGAACGGCGGCACCTCTCGGCTCAACGCGGTGCCGTTGGACGTCTGGGTGAGCACGAGGTGGCCGGCGTCGGAGTCGGCGTTGACCCATTCCTCGTCGAAGTCTCCCGCCGACGGCAATCCGTCCCGCAGGATGCCCAGCCCAGTGCCGGGGATTGGATGGATCACGTGGCCATCGCCCTCCGGCGCACTCTCGTCGCAGCGGTAGCCCAGAAACGTCAGATTGCCGGCGGTGAGCCAGTAGAGGAAGTCGGTGGCCTCCGAGACCTCCTGGGTGGACCTGGGGGAAAAGCTGGTCCGTAGCTCGGTCGCGACGACGGCGGCCGCGCCGATCAGCGCGGCGGAGTCGGTGACCACCGCGCGGACGGCTTCCAGCGCGTCGTGCAACGACGCCTCGATCGCCTCGGCGCGTTCTGCATCGGAAAGCCGATCAATCAGGATGTGCACCCACGATTCCGGGATGCAATCCTGCGGGTCCAGCCCACGCCGGGACTCGCCCGCCACCGAGACGAGAGTCCCGTCGTGATCCCGGCGAACCGCCAGGATCGGGTGCAGGACTCGGTGCACCGTGACGCCGGCCGCGGTGATCGCGCTGACCACCGACTCGACGACGTACGGCATGTCGTCGTTGACGATGTCGATCATCGTGGAGGTGGCGGCCCAGCCTCCGGTTCCCTCGGCCGTCGCGCTCGAATTGAAGATACGCAGCGTGGCGATTCCGGGCTTGCGGTGCCTGGCCACCCGAAGATGGCGGTCCACCACATCGAGCACGTCCTGTGGGTCGCGCGGCCGGTCCTCCTCGGGTACGTGCGCGAAGTACGACCGGATCAACGGCTCCGACTCGGGCCGCAATCGGCAGGCCTGGTCCACCGAGCTCGCCCGTTCGGTGATCACCGCCGGAACTTGGTCGGTCGCAGTCATCGATTCCACTTTCTTCACTCGTTTGGCGCCATTGCCGCAGACGAGCCTAACCCTGGCAGCTCAGCGCAACCGGCCCGGCGGAGCCGCCTGCCGACCTCGTTTGCGGACAGGCAAGAATTCACACCTGCTGCATCGAGTTGTTGCGTGGTGGTGCCCGTTCGCGATCCAAGCAACGGGTCGAGATCGCGGATCAGCCGGTCAGAGCCCAGCCCGTCACATGAGCTCGGCCGACCGACGACCTGGAAGACCGTTCGCCGGCGTCTTCCGTCAGCTCTCTCGGGTCAGCTTGCGGTGGGTGACCCGGTGCGGGCGGGCCGCATCCGCACCCATTCGCGAGATCTTGTTCTTCTCGTAATCGGAGAAGTTGCCCTCGAAGAAGAACCACTGCGCCGGGTCGTCGTCGTTGCCCTCCCAAGCCAGGATGTGGGTGCAGGTCCGGTCGAGGAACCACCGATCGTGCGAGATCACCACCGCGCAGCCGGGGAAGTTTTCGAGCGCGTTCTCCAGTGAACTCAGCGTTTCCACGTCGAGATCGTTGGTCGGTTCGTCGAGCAGGATCAAGTTCCCGCCCTCCTTGAGGGTCAGCGCCAGGTTCAGCCGATTGCGCTCACCGCCGGAGAGCACCCCGGCCGCCTTCTGCTGATCGGGACCCTTGAACCCGAACGCCGAAACATAAGCGCGCGAAGGCATTTCGGTATGCCCCACCTTGATGAAGTCGAGCCCGTCGGACACCGTCTCCCAGACGTTTTTCTTGGCGTCGAGGCCGCCGCGGTTCTGGTCGACGTAGGACAGCTTCACGGTCTCGCCAACCTTGACGTTGCCCGCATCCGGATCCTCGAGTCCGACGATCGTCTTGAACAGCGTGGTCTTGCCCACGCCGTTCGGGCCGATCACGCCGACGATGCCGTTGCGCGGCAACGTGAACGACAGCCCGTCGATCAACACCCGGTCGCCGAAGCCCTTCTTGAGCTTGTCCACCTCGACCACGATCGACCCCAGCCGCGGGCCCATCGGGATCTGGATCTCCTCGAAGTCGAGCTTGCGGGTCCGGTCGGCCTCCGAGGCCATCTCCTCGTAGCGATCCAGCCGGGCCTTGTTCTTGGCCTGCCGGGCTTTGGCGCCGGATCGCACCCAGGCCAGCTCCTCGCGGAGCCGTTTGGCCAGCTTGGCGTCCTTCCGGCCCTCGACCGACATCCGGTCCGCCTTCTTCTCCAGGTAGGTGGAGTAGTTGCCCTCGTAAGGGATCAGGCGTCCGCGGTCGATCTCGGCGATCCACTGTGCGACGTTGTCGAGGAAGTAGCGATCGTGGGTGACCGCGAGGACTGCGCCGGGGTAGCTGGCCAGGAACTGCTCCAACCAGAGGACCGACTCGGCGTCCAGGTGGTTGGTGGGCTCATCGAGCAGCAGCAGGTCCGGCGCGGACAGCAGCAGCTTGCACAGCGCGACCCGGCGGCGCTCGCCACCGGACAGCACCGTGACGTCGGCGTCTCCCGGCGGACAACGCAGGGCATCCATGGCCTGGTCGATCTGGGCCTCGAGATCCCAGGCGTTCGCATGGTCCAGCTCCTCCTGGAGCGTGCCCATCTCCTCGAGCAGCTCGTCGGTGTATTCGGTCTCCATCTCAACCAACACCGCGTTGTATCGCGCGAGTTTGGCGTTGAGCGGACCGAACGCCTCCTGGATGTTGCCCAGCACGTCCTTGGTCTCGTCCAGCTCGGGCTCCTGCATCAGGATGTCGACGCTGAACCCAGGAGTGAGGAAGGCCTCGCCGTTGCTGGGCGTATCGAGCCCGGCCATGATCTTCAGGATCGTCGACTTGCCGGCACCGTTGGGGCCGACCACGCCGATTTTCGCGCCCGGATAGAAGGACATCGTGACGTCGTCCAAGATGACTTTGTCGCCGAGCGCCTTTCGGGCTTTCTTCATGGTGTAGATGAATTCGGGCACGGTTTCCCTCTCAACAGCAGCTACGGATGCGGCCGGAGCGCCGACCGGGGCCGGCAGGCCCTGTCGGCGCGGTCTGCGGTTGAAACTGCTCCAACCGCACACCGCGACCAACGAACAGTCTGCCTCACCCGGCGAGCGCGCCGCTCCGTGCTGGAGCCAGGTCGCCCGCTCGGCTCAGATGACCTCCACCAGCTCGCGTCGAGACCCTTCGTCAGCGCTCGCCTGGAAAGGATCGACGGTGCCGTCGTCCGGCTCCTTATCGCCGGCCCCGCCCAGCGGGATGCCAACGGCGTTGGTTCCCCCAGCGTGCGATCCGTCGTCCCGCTTGATCCGGCCGCCCGACCTGGCTACGTCGAAGGCGATGTGGTCGGCCTTGACCTCGGTGAAGTAGTCCACCACGCCGTCACGCTCGAATTTGCGGGTGCTGATCTTCCCCGTCAGCACCACCGGGTCGCCTTTACGAACCAACTGCAGTACCGACGCTCCCAACGTCCGCCAGCAGACCACCGTGATACCGAACTCATCACCATCCACCCAGTCACCGCTCGCCTCGTCGTACCGGCGCTCGGTGGACACCGCCCGGAACGAGACCCGCTCGCCCTTGCCCCCAGAAATCGCCGGGTTCGTAGCTGCCCGCCCCGACATGGTCAGTTCCGCGCCGTCCATCCGCATGTTGTCCCCTTTATCATTCGCGGGCCGGCTGCCGACCCCGCGTGCTGGTGTTGGCACAACGGTCGCAGCACCGCCGGCGGACCACCAGGGACAACTGAGAAATGTGGATGACCATGGGCATGGGGACAACTTCCGTCCCGACGTCCGGCGTCCGCCCTGGTCCCGCAGTTCGAGGAACTAGGACGTCGGCGGTTCGTCGGTCACGACGGACCTCTGATCGCGACTTGTTCTCGCCGACCGAGCGGCCATACCGGCCAGCATGTTGTTGTACGCGTCCAACTCTTCGTCACCCTGGGCGTCGATTCGGCGATCGGTGCGCCGGTTTTCCCGGTCGTCGGCCTTGGCCCACTGGGCGAGCAGTGCGATCATCACGATGATGATCGGCAGCTCGGTCGCACCCCAGGCAATTGCTCCGCCCAGTCGCTGGTCGCCGATCAGATCGTTCACCCAGGGCAGCGCCAGTCCCCGGTAGTAGGTCGGCGCGAACAGTGTGTGGGAGTTCATCAACGCCAGGCCGAAGAACGCGTGAAACGGCAGAGCGGCCAACAGGAGGGCGAGCTTGACCATTGGCTGCACTCGGCGCGGCCCCGGGTCGATGCCGATGATCACCCAGTAGTAGAGGTACCCCACCACCAGAAAGTGCACGCTCATCAACAGGTGGCCGAAGTGCGAGTCGATCATCTCACCGAACAATCCGGTGAAATAGATGGCATAAAAGGATCCGACGAACAGCGGGAAGACGACCAAAGGGTGGGTCACGAACTTCGCGACCCGTCCGTGCACCGTCGCGACGATGGCCTCGCGAAGCCCTGGCGGGTGGTCCCGGCCGGCGACGGGCAGCGCTCTGAGCGCGAGCGTCACCGGGGCGCCCAACACCAGCAGGATCGGAGCGATCATGCCGAGCATCATGTGGGCGATCATGTGCAACGAGAACTGGGTCTCGGCGTAACGACCCAGACCGGACGACGTGGCCAACAGGATGGTCAGGCAGCCGAGCATCCAGGCCCAGGTGCGTCCGGGCGGCCAAGCGTCGCCACGTTTGCGCAGGCGAGAAAGACCGGCCAGATAGAGACCGGCGGCCACTAGAGCCGCGGTGCCGAGCAGGAAGTCGAAACGCCAGTCGAACAACAACCGCAGGACCGTCGGTGGGCCGGACAGCGGGAACCCGAGCAGCTCCTCGAGTGAAGCGTTGATTCCGGTCGGGAGCACGCCACTGGGCGGAGGCGGAGCTGTCCGGCCCAGGGCGGCGGCGACGCCGACGGTGGCGCCCATGATGAGCAACTCCACCGTCGCGAGTCGTACGAGCGGCCGACGCTTGCCCAGCGTGATCGCCGGTAGCGTTCGTTTCCGGTGCATGAACCCGATGACGCCGAGGGTGATCAGCGCGATGGCCTTGATGACGACCAACCGGCCGTACCAAGTCGTCCAGAGGTCGGAGAGATAGGTCAGCCGGATCCAGGCGTTGGCGACCCCCGAGATAGCCACGGCAACGAAGGCGACCAGGGCGAGGCTCGAGTAGCGGCGGGCCACCACCGGCAGGTTGCCGACGTTCTGTCGCACCATGCCGAGGAACGCGAGCAGACCGCCGATCCAGAGCGAGATCCCGACCAGATGAAAGATCATCGTGTCGACCGCGACGTCGTGGTCGTCACTGCCGGACGCGTGTCCGGAGAGCGCCTGCGGCAGCAGTCCGACGACCGCCGCGAACATCAGCACCGAGGCCCAGCCCGGACGCATGACGATCCGCGCCAGCAACGCGATCAGCACCGCGATCGTCGCGCAGATCAGGTAGCCCCGTACCTGGGGAAACAGGCGAATGCCTTCGCTCAGGATGGATGCCGGCAGCGCCTGGTTGAGCGACTTGCCATTGAGATCGGCCATGGTCAACGGGATCAGCGCCAGTGAGACGGCCGTCCAGACCCAGGCGGACAGTGAAGCCGCTCGCATTGCGCGGTACCCGCCGACATCGAAGATCCCTGACTTCTGTGGCGGGGCCAGGCACACCGCGGCCACCAGCCAACCGATCGTCAGTGCGGCGGATAGGTCGAAGGCGGCCTTCATCGCGGCCAACAGCAGCTCGGTCAGCTTGTTGGTATCGGCGATGCCTACGACGGCATATCGGGACGGCAGGAACGCCGAGATCAACACCGCGATGCTGGCGCCGATGACAACCGTCGAGACCGCGATGGCGGTCACCCGCCACCGGTTGCCAGGCGCGGTTCGGGATCCCGTCCCTGGCTCGGCGGAATCGGTGATGATCTCGCTCGGCGCGTCAGGAATCAGGACGTCACCGGCGTCGGGAGACGTCGCATCGGGCACCTATCGAGGGTACCGAGCCGCGCTGTGGTCTGCGGCCCTCTGGTGGTGTCGTTGCACTCGTCCGGTGCCTGCCGGCCGCCCCCGCTCAACGGAGATACTTGCCCCCACGATTCGCTAGGCTCTACCACGCACGCGCTCGTAGCTCAGCTGGATAGAGCAGCGGACTTCTAATCCGCCGGTCGCAGGTTCGAATCCTGCCGGGCGCACTTTTCGCAGGTTAGAGCATCGTGAGGCGAGCGAATGTCCGGGCGCCCGCCACCGAACCTGACCCTGTCTCAAACTCCGTGATATCCAGGCCACCCTGGCTCAAGTGCTCACTCAGGGCATTGTGGGCACGTTCCCGTTCGGCAGTACCGATCCGCACCTCGGGGCGGTAGTCCATAAGGCCCACCGTACCGACACCGGTATTCAGCCGAATCTATCGGCGTCCTGGAACCAACGTCGATCTGCCGACCATGGGTTAGGCAGATCAGTAGCCCAATCAACTACGGGAATCCCGTCAGCGGTCCGGCTCGCGGGTGTGGACCCAAACGTTCATGGCGCTCAAGTGAAGCACCCGGACCTGCTCCGGAATTCACCAGCTGCGTGGCTCCGAGATTCCATCGTCCGGCGGTAGGCATTCGACCGAAATGCCAGTTATGGTGCATTTGCGCCGCTCCGCCGTTCTGTGCCCTGACGCCGGACCCGCGCACATTCACTTGCTGGCCGACGAGCCACACCCAGACCATCGGGCCCCCCGCTGACCAGTCCCGCACCAGCTGGGACAGGAGTCACATGTCAATCCGCTCAATCCGTCCGTGGAACCGCGTGGTCATCGCGGTTGCCTCACTCACCGCCGCACTCGCCCTCGTGCCGCTGCCCGCACAAGCCAGTCAACCAGCGGACGACCCCGCCGTAGTCTCCACATGGAACGCGCTGGCGGTCAGCACCCTCCTCGGCGATACATCCAAGGCGCCGGTCGAAGCGTTTCTGTACGTCGGTTTCGCGCAGGCCGCCGTCTACAACGCAGTAGTCGGCATCGACGGGCGATACCAGCCATACCGATTCTCCGGCCACGCGCCCCGGAGCGCCTCCGCGTCCGCCGCGGCGGCCGCCGCGGCCCACCGCGTATTGGTGACCTACTCCCCGTACGCAACCGCCACACTCGACGCCGCGCTCGCGGTGTCGCTGGCGGCGATTCCCAACGGCCGGGCGAAAGACCAGGGCGTCGCATTTGGCGACGTGGCAGCCGACACGCTCATCGCGCAGCGCGTCGGCGACGGACGCAACGCCGACATCACCTTCAACCAGCCGCCGACCACCGGCGTGTGGCGGCCCACACCAACAGGGTTCGCAAAGATGTCCGCACCCTGGCTGGCCTTTGTCACTCCTCTCATGGTGCGCAGCGGCGCCCAGTTCGGCCTGCCCGGCCCGCCGCCCCGGTTGACGTCGCCGCTATATACGCGCGACTTCCGAGAGGTCAAGGCGTTCGGCTCGGCCACCTCAACCGAGCGAAGCCCCGACCAGACCGCCACGGCGCGGTTCTTTTCGGGCAACGCAACGGCCCAGTACAACGCCGCCCTGCGCGACCAGGCCCTCGTTCGCCACCTGAACATCGTCGATGCCGCCCGCATGTTCGCCGCAGTGACCATGACCCAGGCCGACACAGCCATCTCAGTGTGGCGGTCCAAGTATGTGTACGGCTACTGGCGCCCGATCACCGCGATTCAGCTCGCCGACACCGACAACAACCCGGCCACCGAACCCGACCCCACCTGGACACCGCTGCTGACGACCCCGAACTATCCTGAGTACGTCAGTGGTTACTCAGGTATCACCGGTGCCTTCACCCGAGCCCTGGGCAAGGCCCTCGACACCCGGCACCTACAGGTAACGCTCATCTCGACCGCAGTCCCCGGTGTGCAGCGGCAGTACGACGCTGGCCCGTCCTTGAACCGGGACGTGGTCAGCGGACGGGTGTGGTTGGGCCTCCACTTCCGGCACTCAGACGAACTGGGCCTGCGCATGGGCCAACAGGTCGCCGACTGGGCCCTCAACCGCTATTTCCAGGCCCGCAAAGGCTGCTGACGCATCGGCTGTGGCGCCGCCCGACTGGCGAAGCGTCGAAGCGAACCGTGAACCGGATCTTTAATACGGCGGGCTGTCGGGATCGGGACGGGCGGCTTGCCGTGCGGCGGCTTGTTCGATGCTGTACTGCGCTGGACAGAAACGTCTCATGAACGCCTCGGTCGGTGCCTCGTAGTGGCGGTAGTAGTCGTCGATGTCGAACTGATCAGCTTCGACGGCAGCCTGTTCGGCCGCAGCGTCGATTCGGCGTTGCGCATCGGTATCAGGCCCTAGCCGGTACATCCAGACCGGGTCGGCCTTCATGTTCAGCCGCTGCCGTTCTCGCTGCGATGCTGCATCCCGTTCCTGCTGCTGTTGCTTCTCGATGAGCCGGCGGGTCAACTCGGCCTGCGAAGGTCCCGGGTTCGTGTCGACGGTCAAAACCCGACACTGATCCCCACACCCGCAACCACATAGACACGAGCAGCCACCCTCCCTGTCGCCAGAGCCGCTCGACGTCGTGCCCCCCTGCTCCAGCACCTGGCTCCGTTCGTCCTCCGGCAGCGCGAACTCGCGCGGGTGATCGACATACTGATGCCCGGTCGGGCTGGTCCAGATCATCGTCAATCCATCGTGAGGGGAACGCACCGCGGACCATCCGGTGTGGGTTTTGAGCAAATGATGTTTACGACAGCCCGGATCCATCTCCGCCGGATCTGTTCGCCCGCCCCGCTCCGGATGTTCATGATCAAAGGGTTCGCGATGATCTAGATCGCAACTCGCCGCCGGGACCCGGCAGGAGGGGAACCGACACGTCCCGGCCGCAGTGATCACCTGATCCGTGATCACCTGGTTGGGCGCATAAACCGTCGATCCGACCCCCACCGCGTGGCCGTTGGCATCGACGGTCACCACGGCCAGGGACAGCGCCGACTTCCTCAACAGGCGCGCCAACCCCGCCGGAACCAAACCATGTCCGGTCAACTCGGCCGGCTCGTCGGACAACCCCAAAAAGGCCTCCACCGACATCGTCAAATTGAAATGCGCACCCCGACCGTTCCGCTTACCCACCCGCGGCGTCTTGCGTGCCGGCACCGCAGACCCTGCGATGCCTCCAGAAGGCTTGGCCGATCCAACGCCGGCCGAGGGCGCTCCGGGATCAAGACGACCGGGACTCGTTGACACAAAGGCGCTGTCACCGTCCGACACTCGCTCGACCGGGCCGGCATCGCCATCTCTGTCGAACGGAGCGCCGTCGACGTTGAGCCCGGTCGGGTCGGTCGGTGCCGCGGCGGCGTCAGGAACCTCCATACCGGCCGGGCTCGCGGAGTGCTGGCCAGATGAGCCGCTGATCTTGTTGAGGATGTCACCCAGGTCCAGTCGACCTGTGGTCAACAGCTCAACGCACATGTCCACCAACGCATCCGCCCGGCGAGCGCCGATCGGCCGGCCATCCATCCCCGCGGTGGCCCTGGCCATGGCATCCAGCAAATCGAACACGCTCACCGCACCTTCAGCGGGTAGATGCGCCCTGATCGTCCCCATCCCGTCCACGCCGGGTGTGTGCTCCACGAATCGATCCCGCCGTGCCCGCTCACACCGCTTCCACGCGGCTGCCGGATCCTTCGCTATGACCCGGCGGTCGATCATCGGAATCAACTGACCGGGCGTCCTGGACTGCGCCAGCGGCAATACCGCACACTGCACCGCCCGGCGCGCCTCGGGCGACAAATTCTGAGTCCGCTCGGCGATCACCCGTGCCCGCGGCACGTCGATCAACCCGTCCCGCAACGCCGACAAAGTTTCCGGCAACTCGTCAACGATCTCCAACGCCGCGTCCACCCTGCGGCTCGCTCCGACCGGCGACTGATGCAGCGCCGCCGCGATCTGCGCCCCCGCCATCACGCGCGCCTGTTCCTCGACCAAACACGCCAGACGCTCTGCATCCAGCGTGCCGTCAGGATTCATCGCAAACCCAGCCTTGTCGGTCAACGCCTCCACCAGACGGTCGATGCTTCCGGCCCGGCCGGGCCGAGCGAACTCAGCAACCGCCGACATCTGCACCGCCTGCAAGAGCGAGATCAACCGATCCACCGACACGATCAAATCCGGCAAGTCGGCTGACGCCACGTCTTGAGGGTCAGTCGCACACACCAACCTGAAGGAGTCAACGTCGGGCCGGGCGGCCGCCACCTCCGCCCAACCACAGGCAAACCCAGTGATGCCCGAACACCCCCACGACTCGATCGTATGTTCGATTCTACGCTACTGTCTGCAGGAACACAACCCTTCGGCTTCACGAGTGTGATTGAAACCGACGTGGTTGATGGGCACGCGGACGCCCGGACCTGAGGCATCCAACGTCTGCGGGGATGCTGTTTCGATTCGCCGCCCAACCTGCAGAACCGGCCGCCAGCCACCGCGGGCCATTCCACGAATCTGTCGAAGATGACAAATACGAGAGCCAAGCAATTTGTCAGTTGGACCTGAGCGAACCCGTTACCCGGCCGGCCCCCGGAATCGACGCCAGACACCAGAAACCCTTGTCTCCGTTGGAGAAATCGACGATCGTCGGCGGGAGTACTTCGAGATTGAAGGTGCCCGCGCTGGCCGGACCGAGGTATGACTTCAAGTCTGCTGCCGTACAGGTCTTGGCGATCACCGGGTCATGCGCCACGTCCTTCGCCAGCGGACTCGTCGTGGCCGATGCCAGCACGCCGATGGCGTAGGCCTCCCAGTAGTGAGGCCGACTGCAGGACAACGATTCTGCGGTGATCTGGCCGGAAATGTTCACCAGCCCCGACCAGCAGGTCCCGACTTTCGGTTTCGCTCGTGCGGCCAGTGGGCCCGCCGTCGGCGAGGGCGCTGCGGTGGATGCGGCCGCGGCGGTGGCGGTGGTGCCGACGGTGGTGGGGGTGGAACTCCGGTCGACCCGGCTGGGATCAGGTGAGGCCGAGCCTGGTTGGCTTGCGCTGAACGCGGATTGCGACGGCACGTTCACGATCGGCACTCCCGAATGGGTCGGGGTTGGCTCGGCCTGGTTGGCACTGTGCGGGGCCGAGGTGGTCGATCGGGCGGAGGCCGAACTGGTGACAGCGCCGGCCTGGGCGACCCCGCCGGTCGTCGTTCGACCGCCGAAGACCACCAGCCCGGCGACCACCAGCGCGACCACCGCGGCCGCCGTTCCGATTACCCACCACCAACGCCGACCAGCTTTGACCGGAGGCATCGGCTGCCCGGTAGCCGTGTCCGCCCGGTTCGAATGTCCGAACAACGAGAGCGGACCCGACGATGACGTGTCTTCGGCAGCTGCAGCGCGCTGCGGCACCTGTCCAACCGGCGCTGGAGGCAAGGGCAGCGGTCTCGGCGGCGTGGGCCGGACCCCTGCCTGTGCCGTTGCGCCGGAACGCACTTCCAGCAGCGCGTCATGGAGAGCATTGGCCGACGCGTAGCGCTGTGCCGGATCGAACATGGTCGCGCGCCAGATCACCGGCATGATCGCCTCGGCACCGTCGATGTCCGGGAACGGCAGCGGATCGTTCAGCATGAACAGGAGGCGGGCCAAAGGCGGTACGGTGCCTGACTTGTCGCTCCGCGGTGCGCGTCCGACCAGCAGCGCATACAACGTCACACCCAGCGAGTAGATATCCATCGACGCGGTGGGATCGGCCCCGCTGAATGCTTCCGGCGGCGCGTACGACGGCGTCAGCGACTCCATGGTCACCGAGAATCCCTCGGCGGCCCGCGGCAGCGCCGCCAGTCCGAAATCGGCGAGCGCGGGCGTGCCGTATCGGGAGATGAGGATGTTGCCGGGCTTCACGTCTCGGTGCAGGATGCCATCGGCGTGAGCCACCGACAGGGCGTCTGCGATACCGATCCCGACTTCGAGGACTTCCGCTGGCGGGACGGAGCCGGACTTCTTGATCCGGTCGCTGTAGGAGCCGCCGGTGTAGTACTCCATGACCAGGAAGGGATGGTCGTCGGCGGTCGTCCCGCCGTCGTAGACGGTGACGATGTGCGGGTGCGCCGACACGGCGCCCGCCGCGACGATCTCCCTGGTGAACCTCCGCTTGTCGCGGTCCTGGATCAACCGCCGGTCGTCAACCTTGACCGCGACATCCCGATCAACCGAGATCTGCCTGGCCCGGTAGACGGTGGCATACCCACCGCGGCCGATCTGCACTTCCAGTCGCACGCCAGGTACCTCCGGCAGGACGCCGTGCGGCACCGGTTTGGAAAAGTCGGGCGCGAACGATCCGGTCACATCGTCGTCCGCGCCGCTGGGACCGCTCACCTCGACCTACGAGACGGACAGCCCCAGCCGCGGACGCCGCGCCCGACCGTTGGGTTCATGCTCTGCAGAGTCTAGAGATCCAGACGAAAAATAGGACGGGTTCCCGCAGATCGGTGCGTTCCAGCAACGGTTGGACTGTGCCCCTACAGGTACTGCCCAGTGTTGGAGGCGGTGTCAATGGCGCGGGAGCCTTCAGATTGCTTGCCCGAGACGAGGGTACGGATGTAGACGATCCGCTCGCCCTTCTTGCCGGAGATCCGCGCCCAGTCATCGGGGTTCGTGGTGTTGGGCAGATCCTCGTTCTCGGCGAACTCGTCGACGATGGCGTCGAGCAGGTTGGAGACCCGCAGACCACCGCTGCCGATCGCGCCCTTCTTCTCGATCCGCTCCTTGATCGCCGACTTCTTGGCCCGGTCCACGATGTTCTGGATCATTGCGCCGGAGTTGAAGTCCTTGAAGTACAGGACTTCCTTGTCGCCGTTGGCGTAGGTGACTTCCAGGAAGCGGTTCTCGTCCGTCTCGGTGTACATCCGGTCAACCGTGTGCTGGATCATCGCGGTGATCGTCGCCTGCCGGTCGCCGCCGAACTCGGCCAGATCCTCGGGGTGGATCGGCAGCGTCGGCACCAGATACTTGGCGAAGATATCCGTCGCCGCTTCGGCATCAGGGCGCTCGATCTTGATCTTCACGTCAAGCCGACCTGGCCGCAGGATGGCCGGGTCGATCATGTCCTCACGGTTGGATGCACCGATGACGATGACGTTCTCCAGGCCTTCGACGCCGTCGATCTCACTGAGCAACTGCGGCACGATCGTCGTTTCCACATCCGAGGAGACGCCCGTGCCGCGGGTGCGGAAGACCGAGTCCATCTCGTCGAAGAACACGATGACCGGCGTGCCGTCCGAAGCCTTCTCGCGGGCCCGTTGAAAGATCAGCCGGATGGTCCGCTCGGTCTCGCCGACGTACTTGTTCAGCAGCTCCGGGCCCTTGATGTTCAAGAAATAGCTGGTGATGTGCTCGACCCCGCGGGCGGCTGCCACCTTCTTGGCCAACGAGTTGGCGACCGCCTTGGCGATCAGTGTCTTACCGCAACCAGGGGGGCCGTACAGCAGGACACCCTTCGGCGGCCGCAGCGCGAACTCGCGGAACAGCTCGGCATGCAGGAACGGCAGTTCCACGGCGTCGCGGATCTGTTCGATCTGCCTGGTCAGGCCGCCGATGTCGCTGTATTCGACGTCTGGCACCTCCTCCAGCACGAGGTCCTCGACCTCGGCTTTGGGGACGCGCTCGTAGGCGTAGCCCGCTTTGGTGTCGACCAGCAAAGAGTCACCCGGCTTCAGCGCGATGTCCATCAACGGCGCGGCCAGGTGCACGACGCGTTCCTCGTCGGCATGCCCGACAACCAGAGCCCGATCTCCAGTGAGCACTTCGCGCAGCGAGCTGACTTCGCCGACCAACTCGTACGTGCCGGCCTCGACCACGGTCAACGCCTCGTTCAGCCGGACCTGCTGGCCGCGGCGCAGCGCAGGGACATCGATGGAAGGTGACACGGTCAGGCGCATCTTGCGGCCACCGGTGAAAACCTCGACCGTGCCCTCCGGCCCGGACGTCAGGTAGACCCCGTATCCACTGGGCGGCTGGGCCAGTCGGTCGACTTCCTCCTTGAGCTGCAAAAGCTGACTGCGCGCCTCGCGGAGGGTGATGACGAGCTTCTCGTTCCGCTCGGTGAGGGCATTGATGCGGGTCATCGACTCGGAGAGCTGACGCTCCAGCGGCCTCGTGTCCATCGGGGCCACGGCGAGACGGCGACGAAGTTGGGCGACCTCGTCATTGAGTACGCGGATCTGTGCGCTGAGGGCCGCCGGACTCTGCAGGTATCCGTACTCAGGGCCGGACTGGCTTGCGTCCGGACTTTCCGAGCTGCTGATGGTGTCGTCGCCTGTCACGTCGCCCTCCCGTTGCCCATGGGCTTGTAGATCTTTCAACACTACCTGCGCCACGCCGGCCTTCGGCTGTGATCCGGGTCGTCGGCGTGCCCAGAGCCTGAGCCCACGGACTGGTCGGCAGGTTCCGATTTTCCGACCAGATCGGGAAACACCGCGAAACGACGGGTGGACGACGGGACCGGCAGCCATGATGGAGAAGCACACGACACGCGAGCGGGCGGCCGACGGACGACGCAGGAGGGACTACTCGACATGACGGGGCCCTGGGCCGGCTACGGCCGGGAGCACAGTCCCGATGAGGTCGGTCGGCGCGAGTCCGAGCCGGAATCGAATCCATACCTGCGCGGCCAGTCGGCCCGGCATTCCGCTGACGCCGCCGACCCGGGCGGCGCGGACTCGTACTGGCAGAACCCGGCTCGCAGCAATCCGTACCTCTCCGGGTCAGCCCCGCAGGACGGTCCGCCCGGCCATCAACCCAGCGCACAGAACCCCTACTTGCGAAACCCCTACCTGCCCAACCCCTACCTGCCGAACCCGCACGACCCATACCGGACCACCGGTCAACGCCCGCCCGACTCGTACCCGCAGCGCGTATATGGACCAGCGGTCGAGTATCCGAACGCCACTGGGCAGCCGCCCCAACCCCCACCCGGCCATCCACCAGCCCAGAGTGCCGGCCAGAACTGGGGGTTGATCGCCGCGGCCATCGTCATGGTGGCGATCGTGATCGCGGCGGTGGCGATCCTGTTCAACCGGTCCGACTCGACGACGGCCACGCTGCCCACGACCGCGCCAGGCGCCGGCACGGTTGGGGTGCTGCCCGCACCACCCGCGAGGTCGGCACAGCTCCCGCCGTCCGTCACGGATGACCCCACCACGGATCCGGCCACCACCTCCAGCGCGCCGCCCACTACATCGACCGGAGCCGCCCTGCTCGCGGCCAGAGCGGCCGCGACCGCCTGGGTCAGCGCGATCAACCGAGACCAGGTGGGTCCGGCCCAGGCGCTGTCCTGCGCCGCGGTGAAACCCAAGATCGACCTGGCCTTCGTCCGATCGGTCGCCGGATCGATCACGGTCACCTCGATCACCATCGATGATCAGGCGGCCGCCCGCCCGACCGGAACGCTCTTCTTCAGCTACCAGAAGACGACCGACACCCAGCGCAAACAAGACCATCTGAGCCTGGTGCTCGAGGCCGGCCGATGGAAGGTCTGCAGCTGACCTACCTGGTCGAGACCGGGCGACGTTGCGGACGCGGGGCGGTGACCCCTGGGGCCAATCGTCGCGTCTTGAGCAGAAATGCGGTGTGGCCCTGCATGCGGTGCTCCGGTCGGACCGACAACCCAACGACGTGCCACGGACGATGCAGTGACTCCCAAGCTTCCGGCTCGGTGAACCCCGTGTGGTCCCGCAGGGCCTCGGCCACCTTGGACAGTTGAGTGGTGGTGGCGACGTAGACCATCAACACCCCGCCGGGCACCAAGGAGCCGGCCACGGCTTCGATCATCGACCAGGGTTCCAGCATGTCCAGCACGATCCGGTCGACTTCGCCGGTGTGCTCGGCCATGTCGGCGACCCGCAGCTCCCAGTTGTCCGGGCGGTGGCCGAAGAAGGTCTCCACGTTGCGAATCGCATGGTCGGCGTGGTCCTGCCGGATTTCGTAGGACAGCACCGATCCGGTCGCCCCGACGGCACGGAGTAGCGAGCAGGTCAGCGCACCGGACCCGGCGCCTGCCTCCATGACCCTGGCCCCCGGGAAGATGTCACCCCAATGCACGATCTGAGCGGCATCCTTGGGGTAGATGACCGCAGCTCCGCGCGGCATGGAGAGCACATAGTCGGTCAGCAACGGGCGCAGCGCGAGATAGTCGGTCTTCCCGGCCGAGGTGATCACCGATCCCTCGGGCTGGCCGATCAACGCATCGTGCTCCAGTGCCCCACGATGGGTGTGAAACATGGCGCCTGCTTCCAGCACCATCGTGTACTTGCGGCCCTTGGGGTCGGTCAACTGCACCCGATCCCCGACAACGAACTCCCTACTCACACGAACTCCCTCGATACATTGCGCCAGTTGGGCAGCGACCGGTTCGGTCAACTGCCGCGGCGCCTGCTCAGTATCCGGGCGATGTCCTTCGCGAGCACAACTCCGGCCGGCCGGCCGGAATCGTCGACCAGGAGAAATTGGGCCGCGGAGACCGAACGGATGCGGTCCGCGATCTCGGCCGGCTCGTCGCTGGTCAGGATCACCATTTCCGGAGTGATCGGCCGGGCGGCCATGGTCGCGGGCGCGTTCGGGTGCACGCGAGCGAGGTCGATGGCGGCCCGATCGTCCATCAATCCGACCGCAACCCCGTCGGCCCCGGTGAGTATGACTGCGCGACCGGCGGCAACCTGGTTTGCGAGTGCCACCGGAGATTCCGTCGGGAGTTGCACCACCGCCTTCGCCAACCCGGCGATGGAGACGTCGGAAGGCCAATTCACCACCTTGTCGGAGTTGCGTTCTCCGGCCGCGCCGACGGCGACGAACAGCGCCATGACCAAGGCGATGACGCCCTGGAGCAGTGCCGCCCGGGTCGAACCGGTGATCTGGATCAGTCCCCACACGACCAGGCCGGCAGCGATCACATAGCCACCGAAAACCGCGGCCAGGGTTCCCCAACGTCGCCGGCCGGACGCCCGCCAGACGCCGGCCCGCAGGACCCGCCCGCCATCGAGGGGCAGGGCGGGCAGGATGTTGAAGATGGCCACCACCAGATTGGCCAGGGCCAACTGGATCAACAGCAGCCAGCTGACGGTGTGCGGCGTCGTGCTGCCGATCAGCAGGCCGAAGATCCCGGCCAGCAGGGCCGACACACCGGGCCCCGCCCCCGCGATGGCGGCCTCCTCCCGCGGTGAATCGGGCAGCCGACCGAGCTCCGACACGCCGCCGAGCAGGTACAGCCGAACTTCGAGCACCGGTACGTCCAGCGACCGGGCGGCCAAACAGTGCCCCAGCTCGTGCGCCAGCACGCTGACCCCGAGCAACACCCCCAGTCCGATGGCGACCAAAACCGCCGACGTGGTCTTGACGCCTGGAATTGCCTGCTGCACAACGGGTGTGGCGAGCACGGCGATGATCAGCACCGAGATCAGCCAGGACAGCGACAGGACGATCGGAATTCCACCGATGCGGCCGAGCGGGATGCCGAAGCTGCGTCGACCGCCGCGCGGGACCGGTGGGATGGTTCGAACTGCGTCTGCGGGCACACTCGAAGGGTAGTGGGCAGGCCGTTTCGTAGCTCGCGTGTCGGTGTCCGGTTCTAGGCTCGCACCCATGACGTCGGTGCACGAGGATCAGCTGGAGGGACCCACCCCTCGGCGGCTCGTGTTGTCGCCGTCGCGGGCCAGTGACTTCAAGACCTGCCCGCTGCTGTACCGCTACCGGGCCGTCGACCGCCTACCGGAGCTGCCGAGCCGTGCCGCGGCCCGGGGCACCCTGGTGCACGCCGTGCTCGAGCAGATGTTCGGCGCTCCGGCCACCGATCGGACAGAGCTGGCCGCAGTCGGCTCGATCGCCGAGGTCTGGGACCGACTGGTGGCGCAGGAGCCGGAGTTGGCCAGTGTCGTCGACCCGACGGAAACATCCTGGCTGACCGAGACCGGCGCGTTGGTCCGAACGTATTTCTCGCTGGAGGATCCGACCCGGTTCGAGCCCGAAGCCTGCGAGGTACCGATCGAGGTGGCGCTGCTCGGCGAAGACGGTGTGCCCACGGTGCCACTCAAAGGATTTGTCGACCGGATCGACGTTGCCGAGACCGGCGAACTTCGGGTGGTGGACTACAAGACCGGTCGATCGCCCTCCGAATATCGGGAGGTCAGCGCCCTCTACCAACTCAAGTTCTATGCGCTGATGATCTATCGGCTTCGCGGGATCGTGCCGGCGCAGCTCAAGCTGATCTATCTCACGGACGCCAGCACCCTCACCTACCGACCGGACCTGGCCGAACTGATGGCGTTCGAACGGGGCGTCGTCGCGCTGTGGGCGGCGATCACGTCGGCCGTGCACAACGGAGACTTCCCGGCGAACCGGAACGCCAGGTGTGGTTGGTGTTCGTACCAGGCGCTCTGTCCGGAGTTCGGCGGCAGTCCGCCTCCGCTCCCCGAGCGGACCAACCGCGCCAGCTAACGTGGTCGCGGTGACCGACTCGCACTCAGTCCCGACCGCCTACTACAGCCAAGTCGGTCCCGGTTCGTTCGCATCGAGCGTGCACGCCCAGGGCGCCTGGTCGGAGCAGGAGCAGCACATGGCGCCGGTCTCGGGTCTGCTGACCCATGCTCTGGAGAGCTGCTCTCCACGAACGGATCTGGTCATGTCCAGGGTGGTGTTCGACATCCTCGGGATGATCCCCGGCGGTGTCGTCGATGTGTCCGCCCGGGTGGTGCGTCCGGGTCGGACCATCGAGCTGGTCGAGGCCGAGATGACTGCGGCTGGGCGGACCGTTGTCCGAGCGACGGCCTGGCGGTTGGCAGTCTCGAACACCTCGTCGATCGCGATCACCGACCTCGCGCCGATCCCGGGACCGGACCAGGCGGCGCCTTTCGACATGGCCGCGATCTGGCCCGGCGGTTACATCAGATCGATCGAAACGCGGACGGTCGGCGAGCCCGCGCCAGGTCGAGCCACTGTGTGGCTGCGCCCGCTGGTCGAGCTGATCGACGGCCGGCCAACCTCTCCGGTGAGCAGACTGTTCGGCCTGATCGATACCGCGAACGGCGTCTCCGTGCGGGCCCAGCCGCGTGAGGTGATGTTCCCGAACACCGACCTCACCGTGCACCTGTTCCGGCAGCCGGTCGGAGAATGGCTCGGGCTGCAGACCGAGGTGTCGTTCGGTCCGGGTGGACTCGGGCTGACCTCGGCGGTCCTACACGACCTGCACGGCCCGATCGGCCGGGCTGCGCAGACCCTGACCGTGCGGGTGCTGCAGCCACCGACCGGCCTTGCAGATCTGTCCCGCGGCTGAAGACTGCTACAGGCGGCAGGACCTGATGTCAGAGGCCAGGATCGCTTTGGCGCCGAGCGCCGCCAGCGAGTCCATCACCGGATTGGCGTTGCTGCGCAACACCATCGCTCGGACCGCCACCCAATCGGGATCGGCCAGCGGGGCAACGGTCGGCGATTCCAGACCAGGCGTGATCTGCGTGGCCTGCTCCAAGAACTTCTTCGGGCAGTCGTAGTCCAGCATCAGATACTGCTGCGCAAAGACGACCCCTTTGAGCCGGCTGACCACCTGTCGAGCGGCGCCGCTGACGTCGGACCCGGCCCGGCTGATCAGCACCGCCTCGGAATCGCAGATGACGTCGCCGAACGGCGTCAGGGCGTGCTGGCGCAGCGTTCGGCCGGATCCGACCACGTCGGCGATAGCATCGGCGACGCCGAGCTGGACCGAGATCTCGACAGCACCGTCCAGTCGGATGACGTCGGCGGCCAGGCCGGCCGCGGCGAGGTTCTGTCGGACCAGGTTCGGGTACGCCGTGGCGATCCGCAGGCCGGCCAGGTCAGCGACCTTCCAATCTCGCCCCGTGGGTGCCGCGTAGCGGAAGGTCGAGTGTCCGAAGCCGAGCCCGAGTTCCTCCGACACCGGAGCGCCCGAATCCGCGGTGAGGTCGCGACCGGTGATGCCCAGATCCAGCTCGCCGGATCCGACGTAGATGGCGATGTCCTTGGGCCGCAGGAAGAAGAACTCGACATCGTTCGCGGAGTCGAGGACGGTGAGGTCCCTGGAGTCGTGCCGTTGGCGGTAGCCGGCCTCTCTGAGCATGTCGGCGGCGGGCTCGCTCAGGGTGCCCTTGTTCGGGACGGCAACTCGCAACATAGACGTTCCTCTGGATGATCTAGAACGGTGATCAGCTCTCGCTAGAGCCGATTCTGAGCAGTTTCGCGGGTTCGGGCCGAGCTCGTTCTGCTTCGATCTCCAACGCTCGCAGCGTCGGGGAATCGTTCGAGGTGGCCCTACAGATGCTTGTAGACCTGGTCGAGGCCGATCCCACGACCGATCATGATCACCTGCGCCCGGTACAGCAGCTGGGAGATCTCCATGGCCAGCGCGTCGTCACCCTCGTGTTCGGCGGCCAGCCACACCTCGCCGGCCTCCTCCAGGAGCTTCTTGCCCTGGGCGTGCACGCCGGCGTCCAGCGCCTCGACGGTGCCCGACCCGACCGGACGGTCAGCGGCACGGTCGAGCAGCTCGGCGAACAGGGAGTCGAAGGTCTTCACGATGCTCGATTCTCCCAGACTTCGGACCAGGCTCAACCACGGCCGTAGGGACCGCGGGGCGCAAGCGTCAGAAGTAGTCGAGGATGGCCGGGCGCGGGCCGGCGAAGATCGCGTCGAGCATGGCGTCGGCATCGGCGTTTCCGCCGTGAACGAGGCCTGCGCGACGCAGGCTGGATACCTGGACGCTGCCGGCGAACAGCAACGCCAGCCCGGTCACCGTCAGTTTCGTCCCGCGAGGCAGATCGGGTTGGGCCGGCCCGCTTTCGACCATGCCGGCGCCGGCCTCGACGACCAGCCGATGCCTACCGGTGTTCCACGGGCAGATGGGATCCTCCAGTTCGAGGATGAGGTCGGCGCTGACTCCGGCCGGCCACCCCCTGGCGGCCACCGCGCCGGCCAGGTCGACCACGCGCAGCATGTACTGACGCACGTCGTCGACGGCCCAGCCCGCTCCGCCGATCGCCCACTGGATCGGATCATCACCCGAGGTCCGGAACTTGACCGTCGGGGTGACCGACTCGAAGGCGGCAACTGCTGCGAGCAAGGCCCGATAACCGTCACCGGTCAGGGCCAGCAGGTCGACGACCCGCAGCGCGGCGTGCTCCCCGTACCCGGTGCCCCGGGTCCAGGCCGCGTAGCCCACCACGCCGGATTGATCTATGGCCAGCGTGACGCCATCGGTTGCCGCGATCAGCTGCTCGTCGGTCTGCTGGAACGCGGCGCCGTCCCTGGTCAGCAGGCAGGAACCGGTCTCGGCGACCGCGGCGTAGATCCGACGGATCTGCGCAGCATCACCGACCTCGGCCCGCCGCAGGGTTGTGCTGACCGGCCGGATCCCGCGCAATGCCGAGATGGGAAGCGAACCATCGACGAGATCGGCTACCTGCTCGTACCCAAGAGCCCGATACAGCGCCGGCGCGGTGCGGAACAGCGTCGAGATCACCGCGCCGCGCTCCCGGCCCGGGCCAGCAGATGGGTCATCACCTGACGCGCCAGCCCGGTGCCGCGATACTCCGGCGCGACCACCACGCCCGCGACGCCTGCGGTCGGTACCCGTCGACCACCGATCATGGATTCATAGCTGCGGTCGTTGGCCTTGGCGGCCAACGTGTTTCCGTCGAAGATCCCCCACCGCCTGACCTCGGGCCCGAGGGTGAACGCCGGGCGTCCCCCGCTCGGGGCGCCGAAGGCGTGATGGCTCAGCAGGGTGGAGCTGTCGGCGTCCTGTTCGGTCAGCAGTCGGATCTCCACGCCACGAACGCTACCGCGCGGCCGGAACGCGTCGCTCGATCACCGGAGCTTCGCGGCGCGCCGCCGTGCCTTCGCCGCCGCGGCTTTCGCCTCGGCCAGGTCAGCGGTGATCACCGGAGCCGGAATGGTGGAGACCACAACGGGCGCTGAGGCTCTCGGGGAGGCGCGTCTGGCCGGTGCCTTGCGGTCGGTGCCATTGGCCGCCACCCGACCATTCGGGCCCTTGGCCGGAACGGTTGCTTTGACGGAGTTGGCCGGTGCCTTCTTGGCCGCACCGTTCTGCGGACCGGCGGCCCCGTTGACCCGCCCGTTCACTTTCGGCGCCCCGCGCCCACGGAGAACCTCGGCGAGGAACTGACCGGTGTAGGAGGCCGGATTCGCGGCGATCTCCTCGGGCGTGCCCTCGGCGATGACCAGGCCACCGCCCGACCCGCCTTCCGGTCCCATGTCGATGATGTGATCGGCGGTCTTGATGACGTCGAGGTTGTGCTCGATGACGATCACGGTGTTGCCCTTGTCCACCAGGCCGTTGATCACGATCAGCAACTTCTCCACGTCGGCGAAGTGCAGCCCGGTGGTCGGCTCGTCGAGAACGTAGACCGTGCGGCCGGTGGACCGCTTCTGCAGTTCGCTGCCGAGCTTGACCCGTTGGGCCTCACCGCCCGACAGCGTCGGCGCCGGCTGTCCGAGGCGGACATAGCCGAGGCCGACGTCCACCAGGGTCTTCAGGTGTCGGTGGATCGCTCCGATCGGTTCGAAGAACTCGGCGGCCTCCTCGATGGGGGTGTTCAGCACGTCCGCGATGGTCTTGCCCTTGTAGTGCACGTCCAGCGTTTCCCGGTTGTACCTGGCGCCCTTGCACACTTCACAGGGCACGTAGATGTCCGGGAGGAAGTTCATCTCGATCTTCAGCGTGCCGTCACCCGCGCAGGCCTCACAGCGGCCGCCCTTGACGTTGAACGAGAACCGGCCCTGCTGGTAGCCCCGAACCTTGGCCTCCGTGGTCGAGGCGAACAGCTTGCGGACGTGGTCGAAAACCCCGGTGTAGGTGGCCGGGTTGGACCGGGGCGTGCGGCCGATCGGCGACTGGTCGACGCCGACCACCTTGTCGACCAGGTCGAGCCCGGTCACCCTGGTGTGCCGACCGGGCACCATCCTGGCGCCGTTGATGCGGTTGGCCAGCACCGCGTGCAGGATGTCGTTGACCAGCGTCGACTTGCCCGAACCGGAGACGCCGGTGACCGCAATCAGGGTGCCGAGCGGGAAATCGACGCTGACGTTACGCAGATTGTTCTCCCGGGCACCGACCACCGTCAGCTTGCGCGCCGGATCGACCGGGCGGCGCACCATCGGCACGGCGATCTCCCGGCGACCGGACAGGAACGCGCCCGTGATCGACTCCTCGGAGTCGATCAGCTCCTGCACCGGCCCGGACACGACCACCTTCCCGCCATGTTCGCCTGCGCCGGGCCCGATGTCGACGACCCAGTCCGCGGTCCGGATGGTGTCCTCGTCGTGCTCGACGACGATCAACGTGTTTCCCAGATCTCGCAGTCTGGTCAACGTCTTGATCAGCCGGTGGTTGTCGCGCTGGTGCAGCCCGATCGACGGCTCGTCCAACACATAGAGCACACCGACCAAGCCGGACCCGATCTGCGTGGCCAGCCTGATCCGCTGCGCCTCGCCGCCGGACAGCGTGCCGGACGCGCGGTTGAGCGAGAGATAGTCCAGGCCGACATCGAGCAGGAAGCCCAGCCGGGCGGCGACCTCTTTGAGCACCCGCTCGGCGATCATCCGGTCGCGTTCGGACAGCACAAGGCCGGGGAAGAACGCGAACGCGTCCTTGATCGACAGCGCAGCCAGGTCGGCGATGTTGACCGCGCCCATCTCGTTGTGCTGCACGGTGACCGCCAGGATCTCCGGCTTGAGGCGGGTGCCCTGGCAGACCGGGCACGGCACCTCGCGCATGTAGCCCTCGTACTTCTCCCGCGCCGACTCCGAGTCGGTCTGGGTGGCCCGACGTTCCAGGAACGGGATCACGCCTTCGAACTCGGCGTAGTACGAGCGCTGCCGGCCGTAGCGGTTGCGATAGCTGACGTGCACCTGCTCCTTCGAGCCGTTCAGCACCGCTTTTCGGGCCGCAGGGGGTAGGTCGTCCCACGGAGTGTTCACGGAGAACCCCATGGCCTTGGCGAGGCCCTCGAGCAATCGCACGAAGTATTCGCTGGTCACTCCGCCGGACCAGGGCTGGATGGCGCCCCCGGCCAGCGTCTGCGCACCGTCGGGAACGATGAGCTCGGGATCGACCTCTTTCCGGGTACCCAGCCCGGTGCACTCCGGGCAGGCGCCGAACGGCGAGTTGAACGAGAACGACCGCGGTTCGAGCTCGTCCAGCCCGAGCGGGTGGTCATTCGGGCAGGCCAGCCGCTCGGAATAGCGGCGCTCGCGTAGTGGGTCGTCCTCGTCCAGATCCACGAATTCGAGGATGACCACACCGTCGGCCAGGCCCAGACCGACCTCGACGGAGTCGGTGATCCGCTGCTTGGCGCTGTCCCGGATCACCAGGCGGTCGACGACCACCTCGATCGAATGCTTCTCCTGCTTCTTCAGTTTCGGCGGGTCCGTCAGCTGGTGGACGGTGCCGTCGATCCTCGCTCGGGAAAAACCCTTGCCCTGCAGATCCGCAATGAGGTCGACGTACTCCCCCTTGCGTTCCCTGATGACCGGGGCCAGCACCTGGAATCTGGTGCCCTCGTCCATCTCGAGCACCCGGTCGACGATCTGCTGCGGGGTCTGCTTCGAGATGATCTCGCCGCAGATCGGGCAGTGCGGGTGGCCGATGCGGGCGTAGAGCAGCCGAAGGTAGTCGTAGATCTCGGTGATGGTCCCGACGGTCGAGCGTGGGTTGCGTGAGGTCGACTTCTGGTCGATGGAAACCGCCGGAGATAGGCCTTCGATGAAGTCGACGTCCGGCTTGTCCATCTGTCCGAGGAACTGACGGGCGTAGGAGGACAACGACTCGACATAGCGCCGCTGGCCCTCCGCGAAAATGGTGTCGAAGGCCAGGGAGGACTTGCCCGACCCGGACAGTCCGGTGAAGACCACCATCGAATCCCGGGGCAGGGTGATGTCGACGTTGCGAAGGTTGTGTTCGCGGGCGCCCCGCACGATGAGGTGATCAGTCACGATTCCCAATGGTAGGTGGAGGCACCGACAGGCTGTCGTCTGTGCAGGTCAAGGAGCTTTGCCTGCCCCAACGCCCTCAAGCACGGGTTGAGCACCGGGCCAATTGCGCGGTTCCCACCCCCACGGAGCGCCGCTTCGGCCGGCCGGGCAGGATGACCGGATGACTGACTCCCCCGTTCGCTGGGCCCTGGCTGGATATGGCTCCGGTGGCCGCATCTTCCACGCGCCACTGATCACCTCCGCCACCGGCGTCGAACTGGTGGCGGTGGTGACGGGTAATCCCGGGCGGCAGGCCGAAGTAGCCGAGAACCTTCCCGGCGTCAGGTCCGTTCCGGAACTCGCCGAGCTTCCCGCCCTGGGCGTCGAGGCCGTCACCATCACCACACCGCCCGCCACCCACACCTCGCTGGCGCATCAGGCGCTCGATCTAGGACTCGATGTCGTCGTGGACAAGCCCTTCGCTCTGACCGCGAAGGCAGCGCAAGAGCTCGTCGAACACGCCGAACGGGCCGGTCGGATGCTGACCGTCTATCAGAACCGTCGTTGGGACACGGATCTGCTGACGGTCAAGAGGCTGATCGAAGACGGTTCCCTCGGCACCATCCATCGGTTCACCTCGCGGATCGACCGTTGGCGACCGGTGAAGGGCAACTGGACCGACGCGCCCGCCGAAGGCGGTGGCACCCTGCTCGACCTGGGGCCGCACCTCATCGACCAGGCCCTTTACCTCTTCGGGCCGGTCGCGCGGCTGCACGCCCAGGTCAGGGCGGTCAGATCCGGCTCCCGAACCGATGACGAGATCGAGCTGCACCTCGAACACGCGTCCGGGGTGTTCTCGACGATCGCGGCCGGGATGGCGACGGCAAGTGACGGCCCACGCTTCCAGGTCGACGGATCGGCAGGTGGCTTTCTGATCAACGGCTTCGACGTGCAGGAGGGTCAGCTGAAGGCGGGTGGCAGTCCGGCCACGCTCGGGGAGGCGTGGGGGGTCGAGGATCCAGCCGCCTACGGTCTGCTGACCACGCAAGATGGCACTCGGGCGGTAGCCAGTGAGCGCGGCCGATGGGATACGTACTACCCGGCCGCTGCTGCCGCCGTGCGGGGCTCCGGCCCGGTTCCGGTGTCGGCAGTGGACGCGGTGGCCACGGCCGCGGTGATCGACGCTGCGTTCGTGTCCGCCGCGGAGCGCCGGGTGGTCGAACTGCCTGCGTGACGGCGCGATGACGCGATGACGGTGGCCCGAGGCGACACCGTAAATTGGCTGCATGAGCTCAGCCCAGATTCCCGCCTACAGCGGCCATGTCGATCCGCAGGGCGCGCCGGCCACCCGGCGCCTCGCGGACATCACCATCACCAAGCTGTCCGTCGGTCCGATGGACAACAACGCCTATCTGCTGGTCTGCCTGGAAACCGGCGACGCCCTGCTGATCGACGCGGCCAACGACAGCGAGCGCATTGCCGACCTACTCGGCACCGGGCCCGATCGTCCGCGGCTGCGCAGCATCGTCACCACGCACTCGCACGGCGATCACTGGCAGGCCCTGGGCGCGATCGCCGGCCAGACCGGAGCCAATCTCTATGCGGGGACCGCCGACGCCGGCGATCTGCCGGTCCCCACCGATGTGCCCTTGGGCCAGGGCGATGTGGTTCCGCTCGGTTCCTGCCAGCTGGAGTCGATCGCGCTTCGGGGACACACACCGGGCTCCGTAGCTCTGCTCTACCAGGACCCGTCCGGCACGGCGCACCTGTTCACCGGCGACTCGTTGTTCCCGGGCGGACCGGGCCGAACCCAGTCCCCGCAGGACTTCGCCTCGCTGATGGACGACCTCACCGACCGGGTCTTCGACCGGCTCCCGGACGACACCTGGATCTACCCCGGACATGGCGACGACACAACTCTCGGGCAGGAGCGCCCGCACCTTGCCGAGTGGCGCGAACGGGGCTGGTAGCGCAGGAGCGCCCCCAACTCGCCCAGTGGCGTGGCAAGTGCAGCCGCTCGATCTCGTGGCCGGGCCACGCCTGTCCGGATCGGGAAACCGAACGGGCCGGTGCCGACGATTGGCTCGTCGGCACCGGCCCGTTTCGGATGGATAGGTCAACTCAGACCATCATCGCGCCTTCGGCCGGGACCACGTTCTTCCCGGCGTTGATCAACAGCAGCGACGCAACAGTGGCCAGGGCGAAGAACGACGCCGCGACGACGAACGCCACGCTGTAGCCGTGCACCTGGGCCGCGGCCCCGATCACGGCCTTGGCTGCGGCGCTGGGGGCGGCCTGCAACTCGGCCGCATGACCGGCGATGTAGCTGGTCGTCGCGGTCAGGGCGAACGTGCTCAGCAGCGCGGTACCCAGGGAACCGCCGACCTGCTGGGTGGTGTTCACCATGGCGCTGGCCACGCCGGCGTCATCCTTGGAGACCCCAACCAACGCGACGTTGGTGGTCGACATGAAGATGAAGCCCATGCCGATCGACATCACGATGAGAGCCGGCAGGACGGTGCCGGAGTAGGTGCTCGTGAGGTTGAGGCGGGACAGCCAGAGCAGCCCGATCAAGCCCATGACGAGGCCGATCGGAACCACAAAACGCGGGCCGATCTTCAGGACGAGCTGCGAGCCGATACCGGCACCGATGATGATGCCCGCACTGAACGGGAGGAACGCCAAGCCCGCCTTGATCGGCGTGTAGTGCTGGACGATCTGCAGGAAGTAGGTCAGGAACAGGAAGACCGCGAACAGTCCGGCACCGACGAGCAGGCCGACGATGTACGCACCGGCCCGGTTGCGGTCCTGCAGGATGCGGAGCGGCAACAGCGGAGCCGGGCTCAGCGTCTCCCGCCAGACGAATGCGGCCAGCAACAGCACAGCCGCGCCCAGCGAGATCAACGTCTGCGCAGCGGTCCAGCCCAGATCGGGGTTGGCAGCCCGGGTGAAGCCCCAGACCAGGAGGCCGAGACCCGCGGTGACCAGGATCGCACCGGGGATGTCGTAGTGAGTGCCACGTGCCTCGTTCTTCGACTCCTTCAGGAAGATCGTCGACCCGATGAAAGCGAGGATGGCGATCGGGATGTTCACCAGGAGGCACCAGCGCCAGGACGCGTACTCCGTCAGCAGACCACCGAGCAACAGGCCGACAGCCGCACCACCGCCGGCGATCGCGCCGAACACGGCGAATGCTTTGGCGCGTTCCTTGGCTTCACGGAAGGTGACGGTCAGCAGCGAGAGGGCGGCGGGGGCCAGCATGGCGGCGAAGACTCCCTGCAGCGCCCGGGCGGAGAACAGCATCCAGCCGGCCTGGGCGGCGCCGCCGAGAGCGGATGCGGCAGCGAAGCCGAGCAGCGAGATCATCAGGACGCGCTTGCGGCCCAGATAGTCGGCGATGCGCCCACCGAGCAGCAGCAGGGCGCCGAACGGCAGCGCGTAAGCGGTCACCATCCACTGGCGATTCTCGGGAGAGATGCTCAGCGCGTTCGCCGCGTCGGGCAGAGCGATGTTCACGATGGTGGCGTCGAGCACCACCATCAGCTGGGCGATCCCGATGACCACCAGCGCCAACCAGCGCTTCGGGTCGAGGTCGCTGACAGACTCCTGTTTTTCCAGGTCAGTCGTCGGACTGGTCACGAGTTACTCCTTGTCGAAAGAACGGCCGCGGCGAGGCAGCCGGGACGCAGAACATCATGTCGGAGGACACCGACAGTCGGGTGTTGTGCCGCCAACCGCACTGTTGGTGGAACCGAGATCAACCTCCTGGAAAGCGGCGAACAACGCACTTTCCGAAAGTTCATCAAAAGGAAGTTCGAGTGGCACTACATATACGTCGAATCAACCAGGCTGAATTCGACACGGCAAACCAATTAATTGCTGGGACTGCATCCCGCACCAACGCCGGCCGGGACGATGCGTTCTAGTTGACAGACGAGACTGTCCTGGCGCCGGCGTGATTGATGACCGGCATCAATACGTCGTCGACGAGGTGTTCGACATAGCCGACGTCGACCTTGCCGCAGTCGATGCCGGCCCTGGTACAGAACTGACCCTGGGCTACTTCCCACACCAGTTGCACGTCAACCGGTTTGGCCAGCTCCCCGCGCGCGTGTGCCCTGGCCAGCAATGTTTGCAGGGCGGCGAGTTGTGGATTCTGCAGGCAGAAGCGGAGCGCATCGGCCAATTCGGGGTCGCTGCTCGCCGCATAGACGAGGCCCTTGAGTCCTGCTGTGTTGACGGCCTGCAGGGCGGGGTCCTGGGTCTGCTCGGTGAGTCGTGCGATCAGGTCGTCCCGCAGATTGCCGGTGTCGGGCAATACGTCGACGCGATCCGCGTACGCCCGCTGCAGGGCGTCGATGACGAGGTCGTCCTTGTTGGCCCAACGACGGTAGATGGTGGCCTTGGAAGCCTTGGCTCTGGCCGCAACCGCGTCCATGGTCACGGATTCGTAGCTGGTCTCGTTCAATAGCTCGACGACGGCCTGACAGATGGCCGCCTCTCGGTCGGCACCGCGTCCAGCGCCGGCGGAGATCGGACAGCCCAGTTTGGCGATCGCGGCGAACCGCGATGATCCCTTCACCGCACCGGACGACCCGGAGAACTCCCTCATGAACGAAACGGTACCGTACACATACGGGGCTGGCCACCAAGTTTGGTCATGACGTGGGCCACTTTTGCTGTGAGCGAAATGTGCGGCGCGATCCGGCGGTGGGACGAGTCACGCTGACACCGGTAGGTAGCGCTGCCACCAGGACAAGATCGCCTGGAAGCGCTGCTGCCGATGGCGGGGCCGGCCAGATCGGGACAGTTCGTGGCCTTCGCCGGGGAAGAGCAACATCTCCACCTCGTGCCGCCGCCTCTTCAGCGCGACGAATAGTCGTTGACCTTGCTCGAGGGGGCAGCGCCAGTCCTGCTCCGAATGAATGATCAGAAGCGGCAACTGGATCTCGTCGGCGTAGGCCAGGGGTGAGGCCGACCATTGCGAGTCCCGGTCGGCCCCGACGTAGGCCTGCGCGAAGAAGAACCCGATGTCGCTGGAGCCGGCGAAGCTGTCCCAGGCGTTGACCGCGCGCTCGCTGATCGCCGCGGTGAACCGGCCCGGCGCCTTCGATGCCAGCCAGGACGTCATGAACCCGCCGTACGAGCCACCCATCACACCCACCCGACCGGAGTCGCAATCCGGACGGTCGAGGGCGGCATCGAGCAGCGCCAGCACGTCATCGGCGTCAACCGTGCCCAATCGACCGAGGATCGTGCGGCCGTGCTCAAGTCCGTAGCCCGCCGACCCACGCGGATTGGGCAGCACCACCGCGTAACCCGCATCGGCGTAGACCTGGGCTTCGTCGAACAGCGCCCAGCCATACGCTGCGTGCGGGCCGCCGTGCACCACCAACAGGACAGGGTGGGGACCAGGCCCCTCGGGCAGCACCAGGAACCCGTGGACCGGATAGCCGTCAGGTGCGGTTGCGCGGAGTTCGAGGTGTTCGGCCAGCCCGGCGGCGCGGAGATCGACGGCCAGGTCGGTGCGCACCTCTTCGGGATCGAGGATGCCGCCGTGTGCATCGACGGTCAGCGTGACGACCTCGCCCGGGCTGAGCGGAGTAGCCACCGCCGCAGCGACCCTGGCTCCCCCGCCATCGATCGAGACGGCCCCGAAGGCAGTGACCACCCGCCGGCCGCCGATGACGACGGCGAGTTCGGCGAGCGGCGCATGGTCAGCAGATTTGTCGACGGCCCGGAGCGAGACAGATCCGCGGTCCAGCGCGGAGACCAGTACCGCTCCGTCGAGAACGAACGGTGCCGACGTCGTGTCCACCTCGACGTCGACGTCGGTCAGCCGGCGCGGCACGCCGCCGAGCGTGGGCACGGACCACAGGGCGGCGGTGCGACCGGCGACGTCTATGCCGTCGAACTCCACGCCGAGGTAATAGAGCGATTCGCCATTCACGATGGGCTGGGTTGCGTTCCCTGGCAACCTGATGACGGCATCGCCGACGCCGGGAGTGCCGTCAACTGGAGGAGTGATCGCGGCGAACTCCACCTGCAACTCGTCGGGCGCTGAAGTCCGCAGGTAGCCGAGCCGGCCGTCGGGCAGGAAGACCGGGCCGCCCGTGATGTCGGGCTCGTCGGTGACCTGGACAGGTTTGGCGTCGTCGCGCAGGTCGAGCAGGAACACCTGATCGGGACGGTCAACGGTGAATCCCTTGCCGTCGCGTCGGTAGGACATCCGGTCGATCGGGCGCGGCGGTTCCGCGTCGGCGGCCACCTTTTCGTCCGTGCCGTAGCGACCGGGCACCGGAACCGGTGCCAGGTAAGCGATCTGTCCGCCGTCCGCGGAGAACACAACTTCACCCGCTCCCAACGCATGCGACGTGAGTTTGCGGGCCTCGCCGCCGCGCAGATCGATGCTGTGCAGCTGGGGCGGGCCGGTCTCGGCGGCCCTGAGGAATACGACCGTGTGACCGTCCGGCGAGATGACCGGCGCCGAATCCCGCGGACCGGCGGAGAACGAGCACTTCGACTCGTCCGGACCGCCGCCCGGGGTCAACAGCCGAAGCCTCCCGGAATACCGGTCTGCCTCCGGATCAGCATGCGAGATGGCAACCAGCACTGCACCATCCGGAGCGATGGCCGGTCGGCCGGGCAGCTTCATCGAGTTGATGTCGTTGAGTTCCACCCGTCCCACGTTAGTGCCCGGCGATTCCCCACCCGAGGCGACCGAGGTTGGCCGGGCCGATCCTCTGGCACCCTTGACTGATGGCCACCGTGATCACCGCTCACCAGACCGAGTTCGAGTCCGAGTGAGGGTGAGCACGAGCGGTTTGCTCGCGGGTCGGACCAGAAAGGTGGTGGCCGCCGCTGTCGTATTGGTCATCGTTGCGGCTGTCCTGGTGCTGTCCCGGCCGGCCTCACCGCCCGATTCCGGGGTGCGGACCGAGAACGAGACAATCGCCGTCCCGGGCGGTCCCGGTGTGAGCGGGCCGGTGGACATCGACGCGACGCTCTACCTGCCCGCCGTTACCGGACGCGCACCGGCTGTGCTGATGGCCCACGGATTTGGCGGTTCCAAGGACTCGGTTGCCTCGGATGCCCGAGACCTGGCCGGGCACGGTTTCGTCGTGCTCGCCTATTCAGCACGCGGTTTCGGCCAGTCGACCGGCCAGATCGCGCTCGACTCCCTCGACTACGAGATCCCGGATGCCAGGGCCCTGGTGTCCTGGTTGGCCACTCGACCGGAGGTACTGCTGGACGCGCCCGGCGATCCAAGGGTTGGCGTCACCGGCGCCTCTTACGGAGGTGCGCTGTCGTTGATGCTGGCCGGGACCGACAAGAGAATTGACGCCGTCGCTCCGTTGATCACCTGGAACGACCTGTCGGCAGCTCTGTTCCCCAACGCGATCGACTCCCGCGCCGAGTCCGCCGGCACGCCGGCCGACGCCACCGCCGCGCCCGACGGCGTGTTCAAGAAATCCTGGGCCGCTTCGCTGATGGCATCGGTCATCTCCGGAACCGCGCTCACCGCGGGTACTGCGGGCACGGCCCCGTCGGACAGTGGGGACAGTGGCTTCGGACGCGGCACCAGCTCAGCCAGTGCGGCACCTACTGGTGCTCCAGCCTCAGCCGCTCCCACCGCAGACCAGCAGTCCGTCGCCGCACCGGGCTGCGGGCGGATGATGCTGGCCCTGTGCGCGGCGTACTCACAGGCGGCACAGACCGGCCGGGAGTCGCCGGCCCTGAAAGCATTGCTCGACAAGTCCAGCCCCAAGGCGGTCGTCGGCGATATCACCGCCCCGACCCTGCTGGTGCAAGGCGAACGGGACACGCTTTTCGGTCTCGACCAGTCGGACGCGAACGCCAGAGCCATCGCTGCGAAGGGCACCACGGTCGCTCTCACCTGGTACAACGGCGGCCACGACGGGGGCAGCCCGGATCAGGTCACCAGAGATCGGATCAGCAGCTGGTTCGGCTACTACCTTGCCGGGTCCGGAGCCAAGCCGGCCACCACCTTCAGCTACAGCGTCGACGGCCCGCTGTCCGACACCGGCCGGGCTCGCACCAGAACTTTGCAGGCGCCGGCTTACCCCGGACTGGCCGGAGCGGCTGCCACTCCAGTCACGACGGTGGAACTCGCCGGCCCGGAGCAGACCATTTTGAATCCGCCCGGCGGATCTCCTGCTGGCATTTCCTCACTGCCGGGGCTGTCCGGCATCTCAGCCCTGGCTGGAACGGCGCTGGCCAATCTGGGTGGCGGGATACCCGGCCAGGTCGCGCGGTACGCGTCAAGTCCGTTGACCGCGTTGATGGTGATCTCCGGAACGCCACGGATTGACGTCACGGTGTCGTCGGTCGGCCTTTCGCAGGCTGCGGGCTCGGCCTCGGCCGCCGATGGCGCAGTTCTATTCGCGTCCGTGTCCAAGGTCAGCAGTGGTGGCACCAGAACATTGGCGGGCAGTGCCGTCGCCCCGATCCGGATCACGGATCTCCCGTCCGACGGCAGCGCAAAGACCATCCGCATCGATTTGCCGGCCGTCGCCTTTCAGGTGGAGGCCGGGTCCCGTATCGAGGTCGACCTGTCGACGACCGATCAGGCGTATGCCGGGCCGACCTCGCCGGCTGTCTACCAGGTCGCTCTCGCGTCGGGCGCGCTGACCGTGCCGCAGGTCGGCGGGGTGCGGGTGTCTGCGGGCGATGTTCCGGTGGGCACCCTGATCGCACTGATCGTGCTGGTAATGCTGGTAGTGATCGGTTTGATCCTGCTGGGCCGGGTCCGCTCGCATCGAGGGCGGAAGGCAGATCCGACGGCCATCGATGACCAGGGCGACGGGTCCGCTGCGACCGCTCCGCTGCCCCCTGGAGATCGTCGGCCTGGGCAAGTTGTACCCCGGCGGCGTGGCCGCCGTCACCGACGTCAGTTTCCGGGTCGAAACCGGTCAGGTTCTGGGCCTGCTGGGACCCAATGGCGCCGGCAAGACGACGACTCTACGGATGGTGATGGGTTTGATCAGCCCGACCGCCGGGGAAATCCGCGTCTTCGGGCAGCTGGTGCACCCGGGAGCCGAGATCCTCGCCCGGATCGGTAGTTTCGTGGAGGGCTCCGGTTTCCTCCCCCATCTGTCGGGCGCGATGAACCTGGACCTGTACTGGCGGGCCACCGGCCGTCCGGCGCAGGACGCCCACATGGCGGAGGCGCTGGAGATCGCCGGGCTCGGAAAGGCGATCAACCGCAAGGTGAAGACGTACTCGCAAGGCATGCGTCAACGACTGGCGATCGCCCAGGCCATGCTGGGACTCCCGGACCTGCTACTACTGGACGAACCGACAAACGGGCTGGATCCGCCGCAGATCCACGCCATGCGCGAGGTGCTCCGGGCGTATGCCGCAAGCGGCCGCACGGTCCTCGTGTCGAGCCACATGCTCTCCGAGGTCGAACAGACCTGCAGTCATGTGGTCGTGGTTCACCAGGGTCGGACGATCGCCGCCGGCACCGTGACGGAGATGGTTGCGGCCTCCGGTGACATGGTGTTCTCAGTCGATTCCGAGTGCCGCGCGATCGACGTGCTGCAGGCGCTGCCCGGGGTCGGCGACATCGCCGTCGATGATCCCGACGGGCCGCCGGGGGGTGGCCCCGGACCCGGACTGGTGCGAGCAGACTTGGGCACTTGCTCTGCGGCACAGGCAGTTTCGGCACTTGTGACGGCTGGGGTAGGGGTCACCAGCGCCGCCCCGCGGAATCGACTCGAGGACGTCTTCCTCGAATTGGTCGGCGCATCGGGGCCGACCACACCTGGAGATGCCGGATGACGACCAACGCCCAACCCGGACCGCGCCACGACCATTCGGCGGACGCGGCCCTGCACGCGATGGCCGGTCTCGGCCGCCCGATCCCGGCCAGCCGGTCCGGCGTGCCGGAAGGGTTCCGGGTCGGTCGCACCCTCCCAGTGCGGGTCGAGCTGATCCGGCAACTGCGCCGCCGCCGCACTCAGCTCGCCCTGGGGTTCATGGTCGCCCTGCCGATCATCCTGCTCATCGCGTTCTCGGTCGGCAGTGACAATTCGAACGGCAACGGTGCCGGCAGCTCCTTCGTCGACCTGGCCAAATCTGGAGCGGCCAACTTCGCGATGGTGTCGTTGTTCTTCTCGGCCAGCTTCCTGTTGATCGTGGTGATCAGCCTGTTCTTCGGCGACACCATCGCGTCCGAGGCGTCGTGGTCGTCGCTCCGCTACCTGTTGGCGATGCCCGTGCCCCGGCTCCGGCTCCTGCGCCAGAAGATTCTGGTGGCCGGCCTGCTTTCCCTGGGCGCCCTGATCATCCTGCCGACCACTGCTTACCTCGTCGGGCTGATCTTCTACGGGACCGGGCCGTTGTCCACCCCGATCGGGGACGAATTCGGCACGGGCGCGGGGCTGATCCGACTGGCCGTGGTGGTGGGCTACCTGGCCATCCAACTGACCTGGGTGGCCGGCCTGGCCTTCCTGCTCAGCGTCCTGACCGACGCTCCGCTGGGTGCGGTCGGCGGGGCGGTACTGCTCTCGATCCTGTCCCAGATTCTCGACCAGATCACCGCGCTCGGCGGCATCCGCAACTGGCTGCCCACCCATTACTCACTGGCCTGGACCGGGGCGCTGGTCGATCCCATCCGCTGGGACGACATGGTGCGGGGAGCCTTTGCCGGCCTGGCGTACGCGACGATCCTGGTCGGCATCGCCGTCATTCGTTTTCGACGCAAGGACATCACCAGCTGACTCGTGCCTTACCGAGTCGGGCCGGCCCCGTTGGCCCGTGGCTGACCCGGTGACCGCTACTGAACGCAGAACTCGTTGTTCTCCGGGTCGAGCATCACCATCCACCGCTCGCCCCACTCGCCGTGCCGCTCCTCGACGATGGATCCCCCCGCCCCGACGAGCCGCTCGACGTGGGTCATCACCGTCTCCCACCGCTCCTGGGCGTCGGCTATTCCACGGCCGACGCCGACGTCCAGATGGAGACGGTTCTTCATCTGCTTCGATTCGGGCACCTTTTGGAAGAACACCCGCGGACCCGGTCCATGTGGATCGACGATCGCACTCGCGTCATCCCAGCGCTCGGGCGGCAGGCCGGATGCCTCGAGCGCTTCCTGCCAGGTCTCGAAACCCGGCGGCGGATCGTCGAGTTGGTAGCCGAGCGCTACCGACCAGAACTCGGCCAATACTGCCGGGCTGCCCGCGTCGATCACGATCTGCACCTGGACCGAACTGCTCATCGGTGTCTCCTTCGCTGCGGCCGCCGGATGTCTACCTGGCCCCGACCCCGGCCGAATCCATGTCCCTGATCTCGCGCTTCAACTCGTGGATCTCATCACGCAGTCGACCGGCCAGCTCGAATTGCAGCTCGCGGGCCGCGGCCATCATCTGGTCGGTCAGCTGCTGCACCAGATCCGCCAGCTCCGACCTTGCCATTCCGGCCGTCGAGTGTCCCGCGAACACGCCCGAGCTACCGCCCACTTCACCGGCGGCTTTTCGTCCGCGGGAGGCGTTCCGGCCGGATCCGCCCATCTTGACCCGCGAGCTCGAGATCCCTTCGGCGGTGTCCTCGGCTTCGGCGTAGACCCGCTCCAGGATGTCGTTGATCTTCTTCCGCAACGGCTGCGGGTCGAGCCCGGCCTCGAGGTTGTAGGCCACCTGCTTCTCGCGGCGCCGGTTCGTCTCGTCGATGGCCCTGGCCATCGAGGGGGTGATCTTGTCGGCGTACATGTGCACCTGCCCGTTCACGTTCCGGGCTGCCCGGCCGATCGTCTGGATCAGCGAGGTGCCCGAACGCAGGAAGCCTTCCTTGTCCGCATCCAGGATCGCCACCAGGGAAACCTCGGGCAGATCGAGCCCTTCTCGCAGCAGGTTGATGCCGACCAGCACGTCGAATTCCCCGAGCCGGAGCTCTCGCAGCAATTCCACCCGGCGCAGCGTGTCCACTTCGGAGTGCAGATAGCGGACCCGGATGCCCATCTCCAGCAGGTAGTCGGTGAGATCCTCGGACATCTTCTTGGTGAGGGTGGTCACCAGCACTCGTTCGTCGACCTCGACCCGCTTGCGGATCTCGCCGATCAGGTCGTCGATCTGTCCGGTGGTCGGCTTGATGATCACCTGCGGATCCACCAGGCCCGTCGGCCGGATCACCTGCTCCACGAATTCGCCTTGCGCGCGACCCAACTCGTAGGGGCCCGGCGTCGCCGAGAGGTAGACCGTCTGGCCGATGCGGCCGGCAAACTCCTCCCAGGTCAGTGGTCGGTTGTCCAGGGCTGACGGTAGGCGGAATCCGTGGTCGACCAGGGTTCGCTTTCGTGACGCGTCGCCTTCGTGCATGGCCCCGATCTGCGGAACGGTCACGTGCGACTCGTCGATGACCAGCAGAAAGTCCTCGGGGAAGTAATCGATCAGGGTTGCGGGTGCGGTGCCCGCGCCGCGGCCGTCGATGTGTCGCGAGTAGTTCTCGATTCCGGAACAGAACCCGACCTGCCGAATCATCTCCAGGTCGTAGGTCGTTCGCATCCGCAGCCGCTGCGCCTCGAGCAGATCGCCCTGTTTCTCCAATTCCGCCAGTCGACCAGCCAGCTCGTCTTCGATGGCCGCAACGGCCTTGGCCATCCGTTCCGGTCCGGCCACGTAGTGGGTGGCCGGAAAGATGCGCAGGCCCGGCACCTCGCGGACGATGTCTCCGGTCAATGGGTGCAAGTAGTAGAGCTTCTCGATCTCGTCGCCGAAGAACTCGATCCGGATGGCGAGTTCCTCGTAGGCGGGGATGATCTCCACCGTGTCGCCGCGAACCCGGAAGGCGCCGCGGGTGAAGGCCAGATCGTTGCGCGAGTACTGGATGTCGACCAACGCCCGGAGCAGCGCGTCGCGGTCCATGTTCATTCCGACATTGACCGGCAGCGAGCGATCCAGGTACGACTGAGGGGTACCGAGTCCGTAGATGCAGGAGACCGAGGCGACGACGATCACGTCCCGACGGGAGAGCAACGACATGGTCGCCGAGTGACGCAACCGCTCGACATCGGAGTTGATCGATGAATCCTTCTCGATGTACGTGTCCGTCTGTGGGACGTAGGCCTCTGGTTGGTAGTAGTCGTAGTACGAGACGAAGTATTCGACCGCGTTGTGGGGGAACAACTCACGTAGTTCGTTCGCCAGCTGGGCCGCCAGGGTCTTGTTCGGCGCCATCACCAAGGTCGGGCGCTGCACCTTCTCGATCAACCAGGCCGTCGTCGCAGACTTGCCGGTGCCGGTCGCACCGAGCAACACCACGTCCTTCTCACCCTCACCGATGCGTCGTTCGAGCTCGGCGATGGCCGCCGGCTGATCACCGGCAGGTTGATAGTCACTGACCACCTCGAAGCGCGCAGCGCTCCGCGGGATGGCGCCGACGGGGCGATGCTCGGAAACGGCGAGGACGGGATGTTCGGTCGCGAAAGCCACGATCAAAAGGCTACGCGGAGGCACCGACAGTGATACTGGTACGGCGTTCCCTCGGCCCTGGACCTGCGCCTGAGGCACCCACCAGGGAGCGTCCACCGCGGCACCACCGGCGCCGGCCGGACCATCTCTACGGTTCAGGTCGGTGTCCAGCCGACCGTTTCGGCCCACTGACGAATCTCCGGGTCGACAGCGGCCAGGAACGTTTCCTTCTCGTGCGCGTACCCGTCCACCGTGGTGTCGTAGGCATGTCCGGCGGAGGCCCGCTCCTTCGCCAGCAGATAGTCCGTCCTGGCCACCGGTTTCGCCCGAAGCCAGTCCCGGAAGCGCAACGACCACAGCCATCCCGGCGAATCCTTGAGCCTGAGGTGAAGGTTCACGTTCAGACCAGGGTCGGCATTCACGTGCAGGGCCTTGCGCCAGACGTCTGGCTGCAACCGCCCGTTCTGATCTGGATGCGGGTTGTCGTGATCGATCCCGGCCAGGAGCGGAAAGCCACCCGCAGCCAACAGCGGCGCGAACTCGTCCAGTTGTGCCAGATCATCAACCGTCAGCTGGAGGTCGATGACGTCCTTGGCCGGAAATCCCGGTACAGCGGTCGATCCGATGTGGTCGACACGGTGATCGCCGACCAGGTAGCGGACCCGCTCCATCAGCCGCCCGGCCTGCTCGGGCCAGGCCGGGCGGTAGGGCACGAGCCGCGGACCCGGACGCGCCGCAGGGCGGCCACTCTCGACGTTGGCCGCGTAGGTGGACAGGCGCGACCACACCGCCTCGGCGGCCCGGCGAACGTCCACCTGCTCAGTGCTGTTGTCGATCCATATGTCGCAGAGCAACCTTCGGGCGTCGTCATCGATCTGTGCGGAAATCCTGGCCACCGCGTCGTCGGCAGTCAGGCCTCGATCGACAAGACGCTGCACTCGGAATTCCACGGGAGCGCCCACCCCGATCACCAGGTTGAAAGCCGATGCGGCGGCGCGGGTCGTCAGCAGCGGAATGTCGTTCACCACAACACTGCCCGCAGGCGCCGCGCGCTGCAGGGTTGCGAACCTGGCCCGGACCAGCGGGTGGGTGATGGCCTCGAGCCGACGGCGAGCCGCGGGATCGGCAAACACGACGGCGGCCAGCGCCGGGCGATCCAACGCCCCGTCCGGGGCGATCATCTCGCTGCCGAACTGGTCGGCGATAACAGCCAGACCCGGGGTGCCGACAGCCACCACCTCTCTGGCCAGCCGGTCCGAATCGACCACAACGGCCCCGCACTCCCCCAGCACTCGCGAGACCGTCGACTTGCCGGCTCCGATACCCCCGGTTACCGCCACGGCGATCGTCATGACGCCTCCTTTCGCAGCCAGGAGGTCCGAGACACACCGGCCGACCTCCCTGGTGCGGTTCAGCGTCTCACGTAGCGTGATCTGCAGTTCCGCCGGATGTAGCGCCTTCGGACTCGTCCGATCCAACCGGCCCGGAAACCGCTTTCAACGGACAGAGCTGGAACCAATGGAGGAGCCGTGACCACCACCATCGCCGCGCCAATGGTCGGTCGGGGACGGCACCGTTTCGGGCGTGTCGGCCTTGTGCCCGTGGGGTTCTTCGTCAAGGTCGTCTACCGAGGACTCTTTGCCTCTTGGCGACACCCGGGCAAGCACCGCCCCTACGTCGCACCCGTACGGAGCGGCAGCACACCGTCCCCGGTTCCGGCCGTCTGAGCAATTGGCGGGGCCGAGCGCGCCCCGTTCGACCGGAAGACGCATCTGGCCTGAAGCTGCCCCACCATGGTGGCGGCCCGACCTTGGCGCTAGGGCCTGCGGGCTGGTCAGCCGTTCTTGATCACTCTGGTGAGCGCTTGGCCGGCCAGCACCGGCAGGCCTTTGGCCAGTACGGCATTGCTGGCCAGGCCCTTACTCACCGCCACTGACATGGTCCAAGTGTCGTACGTCATCTCGATGACGCCGCCGTCCTGCAGCATCAAGGTGGCCGGGTAGCCGTTCACCGTCGTCTGGCTGACCGTCGCGCCGGCATCCTGCGCAGCCTGCACGTCTACGGCGACCTGCGCCTTCGCTGCCGCCGCGGTGTTGTACTTCGTCAGCCGGATCCGAACCGGAGCCGTCTTGCCGTTGTCCTTGCTGCCGTAGAGACAGCGGATGGCGCCGGTGACGCCTCGATCGGCTGCGCCGAGCCGGACCCGGTTCGTGTTGGTGCCGATGGTGGCCCCGAGAGCCTTCTTGACGTCGGTGTCATCCAGAATGATCGCGCAGTCCGCCTTGAGCGGATCGACCTTGACGATCGGGGCCGCGGTGGGCTTGGTCGTGGTCGGCGTCGGTTTCGGCGGCGTCGTGGGAGTGCTGGACTTCGGGGTCGGAGTGGCGGTGGGGCTGACCACCACCACAGAGTTCAACGGTTTGGAGGCCACCGCTGCGCTACTGGTGACGGTGTTGACGACGGTCACGGTGCGTTTCGTGGTCGACCCCGAAGTGCACCCGGCCACGGACAGGGCAACGACGAGCAAGGGAACAAAAGCGGTACGGCGCATAGTGACCACGTTATGTGCAGCATCGGTCAATGTCCGGTCAACCCGCCGTGATCCACAGCTCTTGTTGGGCTTTTCGGGTCGCACCAACTCTCTTGGCAACGGTCCCGGCAGGCAGGCAAAAGCGGGGCCGACCCGTAGGTCGACCCCGCTCTTGACAGGACATCCGGCCGGTGGGCCGGACTTCGATCAGCTTCCGGCGAGCCGCTCGCGCAACTTGGCCAGTGCCTCGTCGTCCACCAGCGAACCGGCGGGCTCGACACTGTCGTCCGAATCGGCGACCGGAGCCGTCGCGGACGAGTAGTTGGCCGGCTCGGCAGCTTCGGCGTCGGCCTTGATGGCCGCGGCGATCTGCTTGAGGTGGGACTCGTAGACCGTGTGAGCGTCGGAGTACTGCTTCTCCCACGCGTCACGCTGGGTGTCGAAGCCTTCGAGCCATTCGCCAGTGGCGACGTCGAAGCCTTCCGGCGGCAGGAAGTTGCCGGCCTCGTCGTAGTGATCCACCACGCCGTACTGGGCACGGACCTCGTCGAACTCGGTCTCGGGGGTGATGCCCTCGTTGGCCTGCTTCAGCGACAACGAGATCCGGCGACGCTCGAGGTCGATGTCGATGACGCGGACGAAGATCTCCTCGTCGACGGTGACGACCTGCTCCGGGATCTCCACGTGGCGACCGGCCAGCTCGGAGATGTGCACCAGGCCCTCGATACCGTCGTAGACGCGGACGAAGGCGCCGAACGGAACCAGCTTGGTGACCTTGCCGGGAACGACCTGGCCGATGGCGTGGGTCCGGGCGAAGTGACGCCACGGATCTTCCTGGGTGGCCTTGAGGGACAGTGAAACGCGCTCGCGATCCATGTCGACGTCGAGAACCTCGACGGTGACCTCCTGGCCGACCTCGACAACCTCTGACGGGTGATCGATGTGCTTCCAGGACAGCTCGGACACGTGCACCAGGCCATCGACGCCACCGAGGTCGACGAACGCCCCGAAGTTGACGATCGAGGACACGACGCCCTTGCGGACCTGACCCTTGGCGAGCTGGTTGAGGAACTCGCTGCGCACCTCGGATTGGGTCTGCTCGAGCCACTGGCGACGGGACAGCACCACGTTGTTGCGGTTCTTGTCCAGCTCGATGATCTTCGCGTCGAGCTGACGGCCGACGTAGGGCTGCAGGTCGCGGACGCGACGCATCTCCACGAGGGAAGCAGGCAGGAAGCCACGCAGACCGATATCGATGATCAGGCCGCCCTTGACGACCTCGATGACGGTGCCCGAAACGACGCCGTCCTCTTCCTTGATCTTCTCGATCGTGCCCCACGCACGCTCGTACTGAGCCCGCTTCTTGGACAGGATGAGCCGGCCTTCCTTGTCCTCCTTCTGGAGGACGAGGGCTTCGACGTGCTCGCCGATCTTGACGACCTCGTTGGGGTCGACGTCGTGCTTGATGGACAGCTCACGCGAGGGGATGACACCCTCGGTCTTGTAGCCGATGTCGAGCAGAACCTCATCGCGGTCAACCTTGACGATGATGCCTTCGACGATGTCGCCATCGTTGAAGTACTTGATCGTCAGATCGATGGCAGCGAGGAAATCCTCGGCCGACCCGATGTCGTTGATGGCGACCTGCGGGGCGGTGCGGGTGGGTGCGGACATGTGTTGGGGTGCTCCGACGGGTGGGTTGGGTGGGCGGGTGCGCTGTCGAATGACAGCGGGACGCACGTTCCGTTTCTGGTTGGAACGAGCGCTGCGACGTGGGCCGATGTCGGCGGGGCCGGTTCATCCGGCAGGATGACGACGGCCCGTTTGGGCGCTGCCTGCTCCATACCGAGGCAGCCTGAACCCACATTGCAATCCACAGTTTACGCCAGCAGCGGAGGGTGGTTGAACCAACGCGGTGTGAGTCCGAGGCACCGGCGGTCGACCGCTCCGAGCCCCGTCGACGCGCCGCGGCGGTCCGCTGCCAGGATGTCCTCGTGGACTTCGTGACAGAGCTCGGGCCGACCCACCCGCGGCGGCGTTCCGCCGACCAGAGCACTTCCCGGTCGGCCAACAGGCGCTGGTGGGATGCGGACGCCGACGACTACCACGTCGAGCACGGGGCCTTCCTCGGCGACGCGGATTTCGTCTGGTGCCCGGAGAACGTCCGGGAGCAGGACATCGGGTTGCTGGGTGATGTCGCCGGCCTGCGGATCCTGGAGGTCGGCTGCGGCTCAGCACCGTGCGCTCGCTATCTGGCGGCGCGCGGCGCGCAGGTGGTCGCGTTCGACGTGTCCGCGGGCATGTTGAGGCACGCCGTCGATGGGTCGCGCCGCTGCGGAATCGAGGTCCCCCTCGCCCAAGCCGACGTCTGCGAACTGCCGTTCCGGACGGCAGCGTTCGACATCGCCTTCTCCTCGTTCGGCGCCATTCCCTTCGTGGCGGATTCCGCAGGCGCCATGCGCGAGGTGGCCCGGGTGCTGCGCCCGGGCGGCCGGTGGGTGTTCTCGGTGACCCATCCGATGCGCTGGATGTTTCCCGACGATCCGGGACCGAAGGGCCTCACCGTCATCCAGTCCTACTTCGACCGATCGCCTTATGTAGAGGTCGACGCCGACGACGTTCCGGCGTACGTCGAACACCATCGCACGCTCGGCGATCGGGTCCGCGAGCTGGTCGCGGCCGGCTTCGTGCTGGAAAACCTGATCGAGCCAGAGTGGCCGGAGGATTTCGACCAGGTCTGGGGCCAGTGGTCCCGGACGCGTGGCGAGTTGTTTCCCGGCACCGCGATCTTCGTGTGTCGGCTCGGTCAATGACGTGACTCGTACCAGGAAAGGTAGGCAGATCCCCGGGGTGACAGCTGGTAGCCGACCTCCAAACTGATGGTCAGACCCAGCGCCTTCATCTTCCGGATGTCGATCTTCATGGGTTGCAGGTCTCGATCGAGCAGCGTCGCCAACACCTTGGAGACCACTGCCGGGTTGTCCCGGATCCAGCTCAGGATGAACCTCGTCCATGGTCCCGTCGTCTTGGCTGCGTCCAGTCGGTCGAGCGCCTGGTCGATGCGGAGCAGTCCGTCCTCGTCGGGTAACTCCTCACGCAGCTCGAGGCGCGGGTCGGCACCGGCGTGGTGCACGGTGACCTCGAAGATGCGGTCCTCTGGACGCTTCATCAGCCACTTGGTCAACGAGGCCAGATTCTTTTCGCCGCAGGCGATCGCATCGGCTTCGGTGAGCTGCCCGATATCGGGGATCTCGCGCACGCCGTCGATGGCCACCACACCGAACTTGGTCAGCTGACTGCCGCCGGCCTTTGCCCGCGGCACATCCCAGCGCCGGTAGACACGCGTGACCGTGCCGGCGACGATTCCCTGCGCGACGGCGTTGGGCAGCAACATGATGGGTTCCCGGGTGGGGGTCGTGACGACGAGAACGAATGCCACAGCGTATCGGCGGCCAAGTCGACGCCACCACACGGATCTCATCAATTTTGCTAATACCGGGCGACGGTTCGGAGCCACGTACAGCGAATCCTGACCAAACTTGCGGTCGGCTCGCAGGCGCAGGCAGTCGTCATGGCACTACGACGGGGCTGGACCGCCACGGCGGCGGGTTCTTGATCGGCTGTGCTCTGCCCAACCGAGAACTGAACGAGACCACCGTCAGTGCGCGGCGGCGTCCCAGTTGCGGCCGACGCCGACCGAAACCTCCAGATCGACTTGGAGCGCGTAGGCGCCGGCCATCTCTTCGCGCAGTAGCTGGGTCAGCACTTCCTGCTCCCCCGGGGCCGCCTCGCAGAGCAGTTCGTCGTGCACCTGGAGCAACAAGCGTGACTTCAGCCCTTCGGCCTCGATCCGTTGCTGCACATTGAGCATCGCCACCTTGATGATGTCAGCGGCGCTCCCCTGGATCGGGGCGTTGAGCGCGGCTCGTTCCGCGAGCTCCCGGCGTTGCCGTTGATCGCTGGTGAGGTCTGGCAAGTAGCGTCGCCGCCCGTACAGGGTCTGTGTGTAGCCCTCCAGCCGCGCGACATCGACTGCCCGGCGCAGGTAGTCGCGGATGCCACCGAATCGCGCGAAGTAGGCGTCCATCTGCTCGCGAGCCTCTTCGACGCTGATCTTCAGCTGACCTGACAGGCCGAAGGCCGACAATCCATACGCCAGGCCGTAGCTCATCGCCTTGATCCGACGCCGCAATTCCGGCGTGACCTCGGACGCCGGAACCCCGAAGGCCCTGACCGCAACGGCCGTGTGCAGGTCCTCACCCGACCGGAAGGCCTCGATCAGGGCAACGTCCTCGGATAGGTGCGCCATGATGCGCATCTCGATCTGCGAGTAGTCAGCGGTGATCAGCGTTTCGAAGCCGGCACCCGGCACGAACGCGGCCCTGATCTGGCGACCCTCGTCGGTCCGTACCGGGATGTTCTGCAGGTTCGGTTCGGTCGAGGAAAGCCGGCCGGTCGCGGCAATGTTCTGCAGGTAAGTGGTGTGGATGCGACCGTCGTCGCCGACCGACTTCAGTAGACCCTCGACCGTCGTCTTGAGCTTGGTCACGTCGCGGTGGCGCAGCAAATGGGTCAGGAAGGGATGCGCCGTCTGCTCGTGCAACGCCGTCAGAGCGTCCGCGTCAGTGGTGTAGCCGGTCTTGGTCTTCTTGGTCTTCGGCATGTTCAGCTCGTCGAACAACACCACCTGCAGTTGCTTCGGGGAGCCGAGGTTGACCTCGTGGCCGAGTACGGCAAACGCCGCCGAAGCCGCACTCTGCGCCTCGGATTCGAACGTCGATCGAAGATCCTCCAGGTACGGCAGATCGATCGCGATTCCGGACCGTTCCATCTGGCCGAGCACCTTCATCACCGGGAGTTCGATCTCGGTCAGCAACGACTGCTGGCCGCTCTCCTCGAGTGAGACCTGCAGCACCGCAGCAAGATCTATGACGGCGAGGGCCTTGATCATCTCTGCTCGGTCGTCGACGGCCTGCTGATCGACCTCGGCCGGCTCGTCGAACGACAGCGACAGCTGCTCGGTTTCGGCGTCTTCCGGCCCCGCGTCGAGTGTGCGGTGCAGGTACCGCTGCACCAGGTCTGCGAGATTGAAGGCCCGCTGACCGGGCAGGGCGACGTAAGCGGCGAGCGCGGTGTCCGAGGTGACCCCGGCAACCGGCCAGCCGCGCTCGGCGAGCGCGTTGATCGGCGCCTTCAGGTCGTGCCCGACTATGGGGCGAGCTGGATCGGCAAGCCATTCCGCGACAGCAGCGTCGTCGGTCGGATCCAATGCGGTCACATCGATCACCGCGCTGACTCCGGACGCGTCGGCGACGGCGATGGTGCTGACGTCGCCACCGCCGGGCGACCAACTGCCGCGGACAGAAATGCCAACGGTCGAGCTTGCGTGCGTCGCCAACCAGCCGGCGACTGCGCCCGGCGCCAGCCGAACACCCGAGATGTCAAAGCCTTCGGTACTGGTCTCGTCGGCCTGTTCGAACGTCTCCAACAGGCGCTCCCGCAACACCTTGAACTGCAGGTTGTCGAAGATCTCGTGCACGGCCTCGCGGTTGTACGGCTGGGCGACGAGTTCGGCGGGATCGGCCGTGAGGTCGACGTCGCGCACCAGCTGGGTCAGCCGCCGGTTCTGCAAGACGCTGGACAGGCTGGCGCGCAACGCATCTCCCGTCTTTCCCGGCACTTCGTCGACCCGGTCGACCAGTTCGCCGAGGGAACCGAACTCCCGGATCCACTTGGCAGCGGTCTTCTCCCCCACTCCGGGGATACCGGGCAGGTTGTCCGATGGGTCGCCGCGAAGGGCGGCGAAGTCCGGGTACTGCGCAGGCGTCAGCCCGTACTTGTCCATGACCTCCTCGGGGGTGAATCGCGTCATGTCGGAGACCCCGCGCTTCGGATACAGGACAGTGACCGCGGGCGTGACCAACTGCAGGGCGTCCCGGTCGCCGGTGCAGATCATCACCTCGATGCCCTCTGCCTCGGCCCTGGTTGTCAAGGTGGCGATCACGTCGTCAGCCTCGAAGTTCTCGGCGGTGAGCACCTCGATCCGCAGGGCACCCAGCACCTCTTTGATGAGTTCGACCTGACCCTTGAAGTCCGCCGGCGATGTCGAACGATTCGCCTTGTACTCGGCGAACTCATCACTGCGCCAGGTCTGCCGGGACAGGTCGAATGTCACCGCGATGTGGGTGGGACGTTCGTCCCGGAGCAGGTTGATCAGCATGGAAGTGAAGCCATAGACGGCGTTCGTCGGTTGGCCGGTGGTGGTGGAGAACTTCTCCACGGGCAGTGCGAAGAACGCACGGTAGGCCAGCGAATGTCCGTCCAGCAGGAGCAGCAGGGGTGACGTCCGCGGAGCAGCAGCCTTGGACGCCGCGATCTTCGCCTCAGCCGGCGTCAGGCCGGTCCGCCGGGTCTTCCCGGGCGGCGACTTTCGGGCGGATGTCGGGGTGGACGCACTCGCGCTCCCTGCAGGTGCAGAAGTAGTCATCACGCGACCGAGTCTATGGTCAATCACCGACAGCCGACCTAGCCGGGAAGAGTGTGCGGATGACCCAACAAGACCAGTCCGTCGACCGAATCACGGCCGCAAACGCGATGCGTGGTCAGTTGGCCGACCGGATGGGCCTGGTCCTCACGCAGGTCGACGTCGACTGCGTCGCCGGCACCATTCCGGTCGAGGGAAACCGTCAGCCCTACGGGCTACTGCACGGTGGAGCGAGCGCGGTGCTGGCCGAGACGCTCGGCTCGTTCCACGCCGCACTCGCCGCCGGACCCACCGGAACCGCAGTGGGCATCGAACTGAACTGCTCACACCATCGTGCGGCTAATGAGGGTCTGGTCTACGGCGTCTCGACCCCACTTCAAGTGGGCCGGACCTTGGCATCGTTCGAGATCGTGGTGAGCGACGAGGCAGGCAGACGCATCTGCACCGCTCGTTTGACCTGCCTGATCCGCCGGCCGCCCAAAATCCAGCAGCCACCCGAAGCGGCGAACTAAGAAGCGATCTCCTCGCCCAGGTAGGCGGCCCGCACCCGGTCGTCGGCCAGCAGGTCCTTGCCGGTGCCCGTCAACACGATCTCACCGGTCTCCAGCACGTAGCCGCGACCGGCCAGCCCCAGCGCCTGCGCGGCGTTCTGCTCCACCAGCAACACGGTGACGCCCTCGGTGTTGATCTCCTTGACGATCTCGAAGATCTGCTTGACGATCAGCGGAGCCAGCCCCATGGACGGCTCGTCCAGCAGCAGCAACCGCGGCTTGCCCATCAGGGCCCGACCGATGGCCAGCATCTGCTGCTCGCCGCCGGACAACGTTCCGGCCTGCTGCTTGTAGCGCTCCTCCATCCGCGGGAACAGCTCCAGCACATGGGCCAATACCGTCTCGTCGGGCTTCTTGAAGCGAAAGGCGCCCATCTCGAGGTTCTCCGCCACAGTCATCCGCGGGAAGACGCGCCGACCCTCGGGTACGTGGCAGATCCCCAGACTGATCAGTTCGTGCGCAGGGATGCCGTCGATCCGCTGACCGTCGTACCGGATCTGCCCCAGGGCGGGCTTGAGCATGCCGGAGATGGTCTTCTGCGTCGTCGTCTTCCCGGCGCCGTTCGCCCCGAGCAGGGCGACGATCTCTCCTTCTTCGACGTTGAACGAGACGTTCTTCAGCGCCTTGATCGCGCCGTAGCGAACCTCGATCTCGTCGACCTCTAAAAGACTCATATTGAGTCCAGCCTCTTCGCGCAAGCGCTCATCGGTTGTTCGCTCCGCTCAGCGTTGGTCGGCTCTCCCGAGCCGAGCTGCGATGCTCGCTCACGACTCGTCCTCCAGGTCCTTGTCGAAGTGGATCAGGGTGGGGCCCTCGGAGGACAGCTCGCCGGTGGCCAGCTCTTCGGCCGCCTCTTCCTCGCTGCTGCCGAGGTACGCAGCGATCACCGCGGGGTTCTTCTGGATCTGCTCCGGTGTACCCTCGGCGATCTTCTGGCCGAAGTTCAGCACCACGAGACGGTGGGCGATCGACATCACCAGCTTCATGTCGTGCTCGATCAGCAGGACGGACACCCCGTCCTCGGCGTTGATCTTGGTGATCAGCGTGGCCAGCTCGCGCTTCTCCATCGGATTGGTGCCGGCCGCCGGCTCATCGAGCAGAATCACCCCCGGGTTGGTGCCCATGGCCCGAGCGATCTCGAGCCGACGCTGCTCGCCGTAGGCGAGGGAGCCGGCCAGGTCGTTGGCCCGGGCCGTCAACCCGACCTCTTTGAGCAGCTGGAAGGCACGTTCCGTGCTCTCCCGCTCATCCCGCCGTTGCCAGGGCATCCCCAGCATGGAGGCGATGGGCCCCGACCGCTGGCGGGTCTCCACCCCGACCTTCACGTTCTCCAACGCGGTCAGCGCTGGGAACAGCCGGATGTTCTGGAAGGTCCGCGCCACACCGAGCTGGTTGACCACGTGCATCTTCTTGCCCAGCACGCTGACCGGCTTGTCGCCCACTCGGGCAGCGAGGTTGATGCTGCCCTCCTGCGGCGTGTAGACGCCGGTCAACGAATTGAACAGGGAGGTCTTGCCGGCGCCGTTGGGTCCGATCACGGCCAGGATCTCGCCGCGATACATGTTGAGCGACACATTGTTCAGGCTGGTCACACCGCCGAACCGCAGCGTGACCTGGTCGACCTCGTAGACCACGTCCCGGGTGCCTACCGGCTCGGCCGGCGAGACCGCTACTGGACTCGTCATGATTCAGCTCCGAACCCTTCGCTCGGCGCCACCGCGGACACTTCGGAATCCGGCTCACCGGACAGGCCTTTCAATTCTGCCTTGCGGCGGCGGGCCGGGATCAGACCAGCCGGTCGGAAGATCATCATCAACAGGATGACGAGGCCGATCCAGAGCTGACGATCCTCAGCCGGTACCTGGTCCTTGAGGAATTCCGGCAGCCAGGTGAGCACGGCGGCACCGGCCATAGCACCGGGCAGCGAGCCCATGCCACCGAAGACCACGTAGGCCACAACCAGGATCGAGTTGTTCAGCACGAAGTTCGTCGGGTCGAAGAAGCCGACCTGACTGGCAAAGAAGACGCCGGCCAGACCAGAGGTCGACGCTCCGATGGCGAAGGCCAGCAACTTGATCTTGGTGGTGTTGACACCTGTTGCCTGCGCAGCGATCTCGTCTTCGCGGATGGCGGCCCAGGACCGACCGATCCGGGAGCGTTCGAGCCGGGTGAACAGTACGTAGACGATGACGATCAGGAACAACAACAGGTACCAGTACTGCAGCACGTCGCCGCCGAACTGGATCCGGAAGATGCCGAGATTGATCACGGGGTGCGGCACCACCGGCGACGGGCCACGCGTGGAGTTGGTGATGCCGTCGGCGTTCACCGCGGCGATCCGGATGATCTCACCGAAGCCGAGAGTGACGATCGCCAGATAGTCACCACGCAACCGCAGGGTTGGTGTGCCGAGGGCGACACCAGCGATCAGACAGGCCCCGATGGCGAACGGGATGGCCAGCAGCGGCGACATGTGCAGCCAACTCGGCGGTTTCACCGGCAGCGAGCCGACGAGGTAGGCCGTGACGTACGAGCCGATGGCATAGAAGGCGATGAACCCGAGATCGAGCAGACCGGCCCAGCCGACCACGACGTTCAGACCCATGGCCAACAGCACGTAGATCCCGATCTGGGTGACCAGGACCGACTGCCACGCCAGCGTGGCGGTGGGCGGGTAGAACAACGCGAAGGCAATGGCGACGAAGGCGATGGTCGCGGTACCGCCGGGTGCCTGGAAGAAGCTGCCGCCCACGGCATCCGACGACTTCCCGATCGGCGCGGCCTTGACCCCGCCGACACTGACCGCGCCGGCCTTGGGGACATTCGTGGCGGCGATGAAGCCGGCGCCGGCGAGCAACAGCAGACCACCCGACATCATCCAGCCGGCCGAGCCGAGGTTCTGCCACGGGCCCGTCGCAGCATCGATGCCGAGCTTGCCACCGAGAGCGCTGAATCGGTACATCGTGAGCAGCGTCAGCACCACTCCGACGATGCCGAGTACAGCAGCTATCCAACCGGCGATGGAGGTCCGGAAGTAGCAGGCCACCAAGGCCAATACCGCGACCGCGAGCAGCAGCACCCAGCCGAGCCAGGACAGGTAAGCGGAGGCAATGGGGGCCAGCCCCTTGCCTTTGAACGTATTGGCCGTGTCGACGAGGGTGGCGTTCTTGCCACCGGGCGAGAACCAGGTGGCCGAGGACAGCGCGAGCAGCCCGAGGATGACGCCGATCACCGCCAGCGGAAGCCCGGGGCGCCACCCGATCACCCGGGAGACGAACGCCTTGGAGTCGGCGACCTGCACCTTCGACAAGGCCATCGACATCGCCGCGGCACCCATGGTCAGGAACCCGATGGCGGCGACGCCGGCGCCGAAGGAGTGGTCGATGCCCTTGGCAATGCTGACCACATCAGAGTGCGAGGTATAGCCGATCACCGCCGCGAAAACTGAAAGCGCCACGGTGATCCAACCCAACAGCCGGATACCCGTGACGATCGCCGTGGCCGCGAGCAAGAGGCACAGAACAGCCAGCGCCCAGCCGAGCCAGCCGAAGTAGGCGGTGGTCAGCGCGGAGACCGTCGGGGTTTTGCCCACCGCAGCGGCGACCGTGCCGAACTTTCCGTCACCCAGCGGGTCGTACCAGTGCAGCAGAGTGAAAGCGGCGACCACCGTGATGAAGCCGATGGCCAGCGGCAGCACGCCGGGCCGTCGCAGATATGGCCTGACGCGTGGCCAGTAGGTCAACGCCAGGAAGACGACGACGCCGATACCCAGGAAGACGAAGATACGTGGATCGAAGATCGCCGTCCGGAAGGCGTACCCGTAGTCGTCCTGGGTGCCCTCTTGCGGCCCCACGATGAGCGCGAGTACGAAACCGAGGGCGAGACAACCCATCGCCCGCGAGAAGACCGGGGACTTGAAGAAGGCCTTCATGCGGCCCGCCCCAGACGCTCACCGAGGATGCCCTGCGGCCGGAAGATCAGCACAGCGACCAGCACGATGAACGCGATGGCGTCGGTCCACTTGATGCCGATCCACGGCGTGGCCCCCCACGGGAAGGTCGGCACCAGGTTCTCGATGAGGCCGAGGATCAGACCACCGAGCATGGCGCCGCGGATGTTGCCGATGCCGCCGAGGACGGCCGCCGCGAAGGCCTTGATGCCGGGCTGGAAGCCCATCACGTTGGAGAAGGTGAAGGCGGTGCCGAAGAGGAATCCGGCGGCGCCGCCGAGCAGACCACCGATGACGAACGTGCGGGAGATGGTCTTGTCGATGTTGATGCCCATCAGGGCCGCGGTCGGCGCATCCTCGGCGACGCCGCGGATGCTGCGACCGAGTTTCGTGCCGGACACCAGCCGGTCCAGGAAGATCATCATGATCACGGCGGCGCCGATCAGGATGAGCTGGATGGTCTGGACCGATGCGCCGAAGATGGTGAAGACCGTATGGGTGGCGTCGAAGTACACCGGGAACGAATTGGTGGCGAACCGATTGAACAGCTTGCCCGACAGCGCTACCAGGAAGAAGGAGGCGCCGATCGCACTGATCAGGAACGCGAGTTTCGGGGCTCCCCGTTTTCGCAGCGGCCGATAAGCCACCCGCTCCAGCACCCAGGCGATCCCGCCGCCGGTGAGCGCTCCGGCGAGCAGCCCGACCAGCAGCACGATGGGCACTTCCCAACCCGGGGTGTTCGACCCGTCACCGACCATCCAGTGCACGATGATGTAGCTGCCGAACGCGCCCGCCATGAACACCTCGCTGTGCGCGAAGTTGATCAACTGCAGCACGCCGTAGACCAGGGTGTACCCCAGGGCGATGAGGGCGTACATCGAACCGCGGGCCAAGCCCGCGATGAAGAAATCCAAAAAGGCAGTCATCGCCTCGTGCACCTTCCGGGAGCCGTGATGAAAGGCCGGACTATCGAGTTCTTCGACAACCTACGGCGAGAGGTGCATCCGGTCGACGTTCCGACCGGAATGCACCTCTCGCCGTCAACTCATCGGGCTGAGGACGTCCTCAGCGCGCGAGCGTTAGTTCTGGTCCTTCATCAGGCCGACAGAAACGATGTTTCCGGCCTTCTGGGTGTAGAGGCTAACGGTGGTGGCACCGCCAGGCTCGCCGTTCGGGAGGAACTTGACCTCGGTGGTGATGCCCTTGTAATCGACAGCCTTGACTGCCGTCTCGACCGTCGCGCGAGTGACCTCGCCCTTGGCCTTGGCGTCCTTGATCGCCTGGATCATCGCATTGGTGGCGTCATACGCCTCCGGCGAGTAGGTCGACGGCGGGGTGTTGAACTTCTTCTGGTACGCAGCTGTGAAGTCCTTGGCGTTGGCTGCGGTGGTGGCGTCCAAGCAACCACAGGTGAAGTACCAGCCGTCGCCGGCCGCGCCGGCGCCCTTGGTGAACACCGAGGACTTGCCACCGTTACCGGTGACGGTCACGCCCGTGTAGTTGACGGCCTTGAGGGCCTTGGCCAACAGCGCAGCCTGAGCGTCGTAGCCGCCGTAGAAGATCGCGCCCGCGCCCGAGGACTTCACGGTCTGCGCGGTGGCCGCGTAGTCCGTGGTCTTGGCGTCGACACCCTGGCGGGTGACCTTCACGCCCTTGACCTTGAGCTCGCTTTCCATGGTGTCGGCGACACCCTTGCCATAGTCAGAGAGGTCGTCGATCACATAGACGCTCTTCATGCCCTTGCGCGCCAGCCAGTCGGCACCCTGGGTGCCTTCGACGGAGTCGTTGGGGATGACCCGGTGGAAGGTGGTGAAGCCCAGCGTCTGCAGCGTGGCGTTGGAAGCCGACGGGGTGATGAAGGCCATCCCGGCATCGCTGTAGGTCTTGCCGACCGCCTTGGTAGCACCGGAGAAGCTCGGCCCGATGACCCCGACCACGGCGGTGTCCTGCAGCAGCTTGGCGGCCGCGGCCGGCGCGGTGGCCGGAGCCCCGACATCGTCCGACTCCTCGAGGGCAACGGTGAAGCCCAGGTCGCCCTTGGCGTTCGCCTGCTCGACAGCCAGGTTCGCAGCGTTGACCTCATTGATGCCCAGCTGCTGGTTGTCACCCGAGAGCGGGCCCTCGAAGCCGATCTTGTACGTGGTGCCACCGCCGCCGGCCAGGCCACCGCCACTGGCCGCCGTGGCGGGTGCCGAGGAGCCGGCCCCACTGGCAGGCGCGGCCGCGCTGGATGCTGCGCTGGAGGCGGCGCTGGTGGCGCTGCTGCTCGAGCTTGCGGTGCTGGAGTTCGAGCACGCGGCCAGAGCCATCGCACCCACAACCCCGATTGCGGCGATTTTCGCCAGAGAACTACTCCGCACTGACGTTTCTCCTTCGGTTTGAAGACCTTCGATGCGAAGATCTGACTTCTCAGCGGACATAGCGGACTGTGCGTCAGCCATGTTTGTCACATTTGCCGGTCCCCCGCAAGGGAGGACGTTAACTCTTCCAGACCATCGCAGCACCTATGGAACGTCCCGAATCACCGATCGTGACCAAATCGCGTCCAACGCAGACCCGGCCGTAACATTTCCGGTCGTCGCTCGACCCAGGTCTGAAAGTTCCAGCTCCGACCGGGTGCAGGTGGCTCAAGCTTTGGTACCCAAGCCGTCCAGAACTGCCTGAGCGACAGCCTGCATCGACGTCCGGCGATCCATTGCGGTGCGCTGGATCCACCGGAACGCCTCTGGTTCGGTCATCTTCTGGTTGGTCATCAGCAAGCCCTTGGCCCGATCGATCAACTTCCTGGTCTCGAGCCGGGCGGTCACATCCGAGACCTCCTCGCGCAGGGCCACCATCTCGGCGTAACGCGCGACGGCCAGTTCGATGGCCGGCAGCAGATCCGCGGGTGAGAAGGGCTTGACGAGATAGGCCATGGCGCCGGCATCCCGGGCTCGTTCGATCAGATCCCGCTGCGAGAACGCGGTCAGCATGACCACCGGTGCGATCTGCCCTGCGACGATTTCGGCGGCGGCATCGATGCCGTCCTTCTTCGGCATCTTGACGTCGAGGATCACCAGGTCGGGCTTGAGCTTGATAGCCAGTGCGACTGCTTCCTCGCCATCACCTGCCTCGCCGACGACCTCGAAACCCTCTTCCGCCAGCATCTCCGCTAGATCCAGCCTGATCAGAGCCTCGTCCTCGGCAATGAGAACGCGACGCGGACTCGTCATCCGCCACCTCCCGTTGTGGTTCGCAGCCGCGATTTCGGCCAGCGTGGGGAGCCTACCGACACCATGTAACTGCAATGTGACAACTGGCCTTTCCAGGCCCGAACCGCGCACCCACCGCGGGCAGGTAAGCTCTGATCGGCCCGACAACAGGCCACCTGCCCCCGTATCCCAATTGGCAGAGGAAGCGGATTCAAATCCCGTTTAGTGTCAGTTCGAGTCTGACCGGGGGCACTCGATGCATTGCCCGACTCCGTCGGGGCGCCGGAGCCGGTTGTTGGCTTCTTAGGTTGATCAGCGGGCCCAAACTGTTCGAGCGTTTGGTCGCCGTGATGCCACTCGGGTGGCCGACTCGGCTGCCTGGCTACTGCCTCACTTCGCAAGGTCTGCCTGCTCCTGGCAAGGGGCGCAGGCGTTGTTAGGTGCAGGCAACCGTTGCCAAGTCCCGATCTCGACGTCGGCCTCCGGCGTTTCAACCCGTCTCGGTCATCGGCTGATCCGGGCTGGCTAACGGCTGATCCGGGGCCGGAGTCGCTGTCGCGGCTTTGACTGCCGCGCGCTGGGCGGCGCCCGCCGCGAGGCTGGTGACAGCGATGCTCACCAGCGCGGCGGCCAGGATGGCGCCGCCCTCCCCCGGAAGCAGCAGTCCGCTCTTGGTACCGATGGCCACCGCGGCGACCGGAACACCGAGTTGCGCACCCGCGAGCAGGGCCAGGGGTATTGGCTGGCCGACCAGCCGGGCAGCCGCATGGATACCGACGGTGGCGACCGCCAGCAATCCGGCCAGCGCCAGCATCTTCGGACTGCCACCCACCGACCGCAGATCCAGGGACGCTCCCAACCAGACGAAGAAGACCGGCGACAAGAAGCCGTCGCTGACCGAGAACAGCTGCCTGGCCAATCTTCTCGGCGCCCCCTGCGTCGCGAGCAGCAGGCCGGTGACGAACCCGGCCAGCATGACGGACACTCCGAGCGCCTGGGCCAGGCCGCCCAGCGAGAACACGATGACCAGATTCCAGCGCAGCTCCAGTCCGAAATGTCTTCGCTTGGAGAGCTTCTGCAGGCGCCGACGAGCTCCGGTGGTGCTCAGCACCCGCATGAACAAGAGCGCCACGAGCCCAGCGACGATCACCGCCAGGGCTCCGATGGCCGCGTGCACAGCTCTCGCCGGGTTCTCGGCCAGGGGCAGCGCGACGATGCAGACGGTGTCGGCGATCGCGACGTGCACCACCGTGGCGACGACCCGATCACCGGTGAGCCCGGCGCCGTCGATGACCGGGATGACCAACGCGGCCGAACTGGACGCCAGCAACACCGCGTAGAGCAGGCCATGTCCGGTACCCGCGAAGGCGGCGATGGCCAGGCCAGCGGGTACCGCCAGCACTCCGGTGCCGGCGGCCAGCCCCAGGCCCCGGCGCAGCTGCTCCCGCAACGCTCGATTACGAACGGGCACATGGCTTCCCGCGACCAACATGACCAAAGCGAATCCGGCCGACGCCAGGAACGCCAGCACCGGATCGTCCGGGTTGACCCAGCCGAATCCGGTCCGGCCGGCGACGACGCCCACCAGGATCTCGCCGACCACAACGGGAATGCGCCAGCGTGCCGGGGTGGCGAGCAGCGGACCTGCCAGGCCGATCGCGAGGACAAGCGCAAGGCCTGCGAGGGTCATTGGCTCATCTTTGCTTGCTGCCCGCGCTCCCGCCGTTTGCCGCGCTGGCCGTGCCCTGGGTAGCCAGCAGACCCTTGTCGACCGCCGCCTTGAGGTCGGCGTGATCCTTCGCGTTCTGATCGGCCGCGGCGAAGGCGAGCCCGACCATGGCCTTGCCGAGCGTGTGACCGTGGCCGCAGTAGCCGGCCAGGACTCTCGGATCCGCACCGAAACTGTGCGCCCAGGCCAGATGGGCGCCCGTCAGCCGCCCGTATCCGATCAACTCTGACGCCTTGAGGGTGGTGGCATCGATACCGCCCTTCATATCCCGGAACTGACGCACGTAGCAGTCCTGATCGCCCACCCGGGTCCAACCGAGCAAGCGGTCCGACGACAGCTGCATGTGCCGTTGGCCGCGCACCACGCGCTCCCCCTGATGATCGACCGATACCGGCGGCAGATAGTCGGCCAGAGCGCTGTGCACCGCCTGTTTGACCTGCAGGACGAGCGGCTCGTCACCGTTGCCCTTCAGCAGCACGATCCAGTTGGATCGGCCGACGCTGCCCGTGCCGACCACCCGGAAAGCCACGTCCTGGATGGCGTATCGGGCCAGCACCGGAACCCGCTCCGGCGGCACCGTGACCAGATAATTGGACAGGCCGGTGCGTACGGCCGAGATCTGGCTCTGGTCGAGACGGAATTGCACGCCGTCGATCTCGATGAATGACCAATGCTTGGTGATTTTGGCCGCGACCGTCGCACTGTTCACCTTCGACGCCGTCTGCTTGGCTGTCGTGAACACATCGACGATGTCCGGTTTCAACACTGCTTGCAGCATGTCGTGGTACGCGCCGATGGCTCCGGCGGCGCTCCACGGAGCGGCCGCTCGGCCGGCCAGTACTGACGCGTAGGAGGCAACCGTCGTCTGCACTGCCTCCTGCAGATCGGATTCATGCACGTTCACCACCTGGCCGGCCACCACCAACGACGTGACCAGTCGCTTGAGGTCCCATTCCCACGGCCCAGTCGCGCTCTCGTCGAAATCGTTGATCCCGAAGAGCTCGTCGTGTTCGGCGTCGCCGTAGAAACCGAAATTCGCCGCGTGCGAATCGCCGCAGATCGCTGTGGTGATCCCGGTGGTGGACGAATCGGCCAGGTCACCGGCCATCAAGGCCGCACTCCCCCGCAGGAACGAAAACGGGGTGGCCACCATCCGGGTGTTCCTGGTCGGTACCAGGTCCGGCCGTCGACTGGCGTTCGTCTTTATCATCCAGTCCAAGATCGACGGACGGTCCCGCGCAGTCCGCCATTTGCCGAGATCGTCGGCCGAGGTCGTGTGACGCAACGCCCGGCCGGCGGCGGTGACGTGGTCCGGCGCCTGCCAGTCAGAGAATTCCAACGCAGCCGAGCCAGCCATCGGGAGCTCCTCCCACGGTTTCGCGCGGTTGATCAACCGACGCGGATCAGTCCTTCCTGGACGACCGTCGCCAGCATGGCACCGTCGGGGGCGAAAAAGTGGCCACTCGCCAAACCTCGCGAACCGGACGCACTGGGCGAATGGGTGTCGTACAGCACCCAGTCGTCCACCCTGATCGGCCGGTGGAACCACATCGCGTGATCCAGCGAGGCCATCTTCAGCGTGCCCCAGGAACCGCCGAGCCCGTGAGTGGCCAGAATGGAATCCAACAAGGTCAGGTCGGAGAGATAGGCCAGCATGCACACGTGCAACAGCTGGTCATCGGGAAGGGCATCGTAGCTGCGGAACCAGACCTGGCTCCTGGCGCCCGCTTTCGGCTCGGCGCCGGCCTGCCAAGGCGGATCGTTGACGTACCTGACGTCGAACGGACGCGGCATCCGGTTGAAGAACATCATCGGTGCGGAGGCCGCCTCGGCCCGTTCCATGAAGGTGGGCAGCGTCTCGGGATCGGGCACATCCGGCATCGGATCGCCGTGGTCGACACCGGCCTGGTCGACCTGGAACGAACTGGACAACGTGAAGATCGGTTTGCCGTGCTGGATCGCCACCACCCGCCGGGTGGTGAACGAACGGCCGTCCCGGGTGCGATCAACTTCGAAGACGATCGGGACGGACGGGTCACCGGGACGCAGGAAGTAGGCGTGCAGGGAGTGCACCCGCCGGTCCGCCGGTACCGTTCGGCCGGCCGCCGTCAGCGCCTGCGCCGCGACCTGTCCGCCGAACACCCGCATCGTCGAATTCTCCGGCGACACCCCACGGAACAGGTTGTCCTCCAACCGTTCCAGGTCCAGGAGCGCAATCAGCCCGGCCACCGCCGCGCGCCCCTGGGCCATCGGAGTGATGCCGACCGCGGTCTCGCTCTGTTCGCTCACAGCGCTTACCGTAGTAGCCCCGAAAGGTCAGTCCTTGTACCCCAGTCGGTGCACCCGAATCAGGTTGGTCGAGCCGGAAGTGTTGGGCGGCGAGCCGGCCACGATCACGACGGTGTCGCCCTCGTGATACCCGGGCACCTCGAGCATTGCGGCGTCGACCAGTTCCACCATTTCGTCGGTGGAATCGACGGAGGCGACCTGGAAAGTCTTGGTGCCCCAGGTCAATGCCAGCTGGTTGCAGGTCGACTCCAACGGGGTGAAGGCCAGCAGGGGCAGCGGAGTGTGCAACCGGGCCAGCCGGCGGACGGTGTCACCGGTCTGGGTGAAAGCGACGAGGGCCTTGGCTTCCAGCCGCTCGCCGATGTCGCGTGCCGCATACGAGAGCACGCCGCGCTTGGTGCGCGGCACGTGAGTCAGCGGCGGGACCGCAGTGGTCTCCGACTCGACGGCCTCGATGATGCGGGCCATGGTTGCCACCGTGATGAACGGGTACTTGCCGACCGAGGTCTCCCCGGAGAGCATGACCGCGTCGGCACCGTCGAGGACGGCGTTGGCGACGTCGGATGCCTCGGCGCGGGTCGGCCGCGAGTGTTCGATCATCGACTCGAGCATCTGCGTTGCGACGATGACCGGCTTGGCGTTCTCCCGGGCTATCTGCACCGCGCGCTTCTGCACCAGCGGGACCTGCTCGAGCGGCAACTCGACGCCGAGGTCGCCGCGGGCGACCATGATGCCGTCAAACGCGAGCACGATGGCTTCGAGGTTGGCCACGCCTTCCGGCTTCTCCAGCTTGGCGATGACCGGGACCCTGGTGGCCCCGACCTCGTCGATGACCGCGTGAACCAGGTCGACGTCGGCCGGCGAGCGGACGAAGGAAAGCGCGATGAAATCAACGCCGAGGGACAGCGCGAACTTGAGGTCGGAGATGTCCTTCTCGGACATGGCCGGCACGGAGACGTTCATCCCCGGCAGCGAGATGCCCTTGTTGTTGGAGACCGGGCCGCCTTCGGTGACGGTGCAGCGGACGTCGTTGCCCTCGACGGTGGTGACGACCAGGCCCACCTTGCCATCGTCGATGAGCAGCCGATCACCGGGGCGCGCGTCGTTGGCCAGTCCCTTGTAGGTCGTTGAAACCCGGTCGGCGCTACCCGCGATGTCGTCGACTGTGATGGTGACGGTGGTGCCCGTCTCCCACACGTGGGGGCCTTCGGCGAATCGGCCCAGCCGGATCTTCGGGCCCTGCAGGTCGGCCAGGATGCCGACGGTCTTCCCCAGCTTGGCGGCGGCGGACCGCACGTGACCATGCACGATCTTGTGGTCGGCATAGTCGCCGTGACTGAAATTCATCCGGGCGACGTTCATGCCGGCCTCGATCAGCGAGGTGATTGCTTCTTCGCTCGAGGTGGCGGGGCCAAGGGTGCAGACGATTTTTGCGCGACGATCCATAGCTGGAGCTTAACCGGATTCTGAACCGATTCCGTCACGGGGGTCACACGGATCAGACACCCGAGCCGGCCGCGCACCAGCGCATGGATCAACATTCTGCTTTTGAGACTCGAGTGACAGAAATCGTCAATTTCGTCCATCCCTGCGAAGTTGATCCATGCCGGAGGGGTGGGTCAGCGGAGGGCGACGGCGGTCGGCTCCAGCGGATCGGGCAGGCTCGAACCGCCGGACAGGTAGGCGTCGACCCCGGCGGCAGCCGAGCGGCCTTCGGCGATCGCCCAGACGATCAGCGACTGGCCACGGCCGGCGTCACCGGCCACGAACACGCCGGGCATATTCGTCATGTAGTCGTCGTCCCGGTTGATCGTGCCGCGGCCCGAGATATCGACGCCGAGCTCGTCCAGCAGTCCCTCGCGCTCCGGACCGATGAAACCGAGCGCGAGCAGCACCATGTCGGCCTTGATGTTCGTTTCGGTACCGGCTGAGGGGATAAATCCCCCGGCCACTCGCTTGCCCTCGATCAGGTGGATTCCGGTGACCTTGCCATCAGTCCCTTCGAACGAGGTCGAGTTGACGCCGAACACCCGCTGGCCGCCTTCTTCATGGGCAGCGGAAGTGCGCAGCAGCAGCGGGTAGACCGGCCAAGGGGTCGACGGGTGCCGGGTGACCGGCGGCTGGACGTGGATGTCGAGCTGCGTTACCGAGGCGGCACCCTGGCGAAGCGCGGTGCCGTAGCAATCGGCACCGGTGTCGCCGCCGCCGATGATCACCACATGCTTGCCCGCCGCGTCGTGCTCGGGAACGGAGTCGGCCGTTCCCTCCAGCACCTTGTTGGCCTGGACCAGGTACTCCATCGCCAGTTCGACACCGCCGAGCCGGCGGCCGTCGACCTGCAGCTCGCGTGGCACCGTTGACCCGGTGGCGATGACGATGGCGTTGAAGTTGTGGCGCAGGTCGGCTACGGACAGGTCGACGCCGACGGCGCAGTGGGTGATGAAGCGAACGCCCTCCGCCGTCATCTGTTCGAGCCTGCGGTCCAGCACCGCGCGATCCATCTTGAACTCGGGGATGCCGTACCGCATCAGCCCACCGATGCGTCCGTCCCGCTCGAAGACGGTGACCTCGTGGCCGGCCCTGGCCAGCTGCTGGGCCGCGGCCAACCCGGCCGGGCCCGACCCGACGACCGCGACCTTCTTGCCGGTCGAGACGGCGGCCGGCCGCGGGGCCAGACCCCCGTCGGCGATGGCCCGGTCGGCGATCTGTTGCTCGACCACCTTGATCGACACCGGGTCGTCGCCGATACCGAGCACGCAAGACCCCTCGCAGGGCGCCGGGCAGAGCCGCCCGGTGAACTCCGGGAAGTTGTTCGTGGCGTGCAGGCGATCGGAGGCGTCCTCCCACCGCCCGGTGCGGACGAGTTCGTTCCAGTCCGGGATGAGGTTGCCCAGCGGGCAGCCCTGATGGCAGAACGGGATTCCGCAGTCCATGCAACGAGCGGCCTGGGTCTTGGTCTCTGCTTCGCTGAACGGCTCGTAGACCTCGTTCCAATCCCGTAACCGCAGCGGGACCGGTCGGCGGGTCGGCGTGTGCCGCTGGTACTTGAGGAACCCACTCGGGTCAGCCACGCGATGCCTCCATGATCAGTTCGTCGGCGTCCACGCCGGTCTCGGCGGCCTGCGCCTGCAGCGCCAGCACCTTGCGGTAGTCGCGTGGCATCACCCTGGAGAACCGGGCGGATGAGGTCTCCCACGAGTCCAGTAGCGCCTTCGCCGTCGGCGAACCCGTGTACCGCACGTGATCCGCGATCACCTCGCCGAGCCAGACAACTTCGTCGGCGGCCAAAGGTTCGATGTCCACCAGTTCCGTATTGATCCGGCTGTGGTCGGGGTCGAGCAGGTAGGCGATGCCACCACTCATGCCCGCTGCGGCGTTGCGTCCGGTCCGGCCGAGGATGACGACCCGGCCGCCCGTCATGTATTCCAGGGCGTGGTCCCCCGTGCCCTCGGTCACCATCAGCGCACCCGAGTTCCGGACGGCGAACCGCTCACCGACCCGGCCGCGCAGATAGAGCTCGCCCGAGGTGGCCCCGTAACCGATGGTGTTGCCGGCGATCACCTGGGTCTTGGCGCCTGGCGCCTGCGCGGGCGAGTTCTCGGCGGGCCGGACCACGATGTGGCCGCCGGACAGCCCCTTGGCCACGTAGTCGTTGGCGTCGCCGGTGAGCGTGATGCTGATGCCGTTGGGCAGGAAGGCGCCGAGCGACTGCCCGGCCGTGCCGGCCAGGGCGATCCTGATGGTGTCCGTCGGCAGGCCCTCCGGACCGAACCGGCGGGTCACCTCGGAACCGAGCATGGTGCCTACCGTCCGGTTGACGTTGCGGACGTCGAAGGTCAGGTCGACCTCGCTGCCGTCCTCGAGCGTCTGTGCCGCGGCCACGATGAACTTCGCGTCCAAGGTGTCGGACAGGTCGTGCTGCGCCGGGCTGGTGCAGGAGTGCCCGGCCTCGATGTCGGCGACGGCCAGCAGCGGGGCGAGATCCAGCCCGCGCGCCCGGTGGTGATCGACGGCCGGTGCGATGTCCAACAGTTCGGCATGGCCCACGGCCTCGGTGATGGTCCGGAATCCGAGCGCGGCAAGGTATTCGCGGACCTGCTCGGCGAGGAACAGGAAAAAGGTCTCGACGAACTCCGCCTTGCCGGTGAACCGCTCACGCAGCACCGGGTTCTGGGTGGCAATACCCACCGGGCAGGTGTCCAGGTGACAGACCCGCATCATCACGCAGCCGGCCACCACCAGCGGGGCCGTCGCGAAGCCGAATTCCTCGGCGCCCAGCAGCGCCGCGATCACCACATCACGACCGGTCTTGAGTCCACCGTCGGCCTGCAGTCGGACCTGCTCACGTAGGCCGTTGAGCCGCAGTGTCTGCTGCGCCTCGGCCAGGCCCAACTCCCACGGTTGGCCGGTGTGCTTGAGCGAAGTCAGCGGGGCGGCGCCGGTGCCACCGTCGTAGCCGGCGATGATCACCAGGTCGGCGTGCGCCTTCACCACCCCGGCGGCGACGGTGCCGACGCCCGGCTCGGCGACCAGCTTGACCGAGACGTTGGCCCGCGGGTTGGCGTTGCGCAGGTCGTGGATCAGTTGCTTGAGATCCTCGATCGAATAGATGTCGTGGTGGGGCGGCGGCGAGATCAGGCCGACACCCGTGGTGGCGTGCCTGGTCTTGCCGATCCACGGGTAGACCTTGTTGCCGGGCAACTGGCCACCCTCGCCGGGCTTGGCGCCCTGCGCCATCTTGATCTGGATCTCGTCGGCGTTCACCAGGTAAGCGCTGGTCACGCCGAATCGGCCGGACGCGACCTGCTTGATCGCGCTGCGGCGACGCGGGTCGAGCAACCGCTCGACGTCCTCCCCGCCCTCGCCGGTGTTCGACCGGCCGCCCAGCTTGTTCATCGCGATGGCCAGCGTCTCGTGGGCCTCCATGGAGATCGAGCCGTAGGACATCGCGCCCGTGACGAACCTCCGGACGATGTTCTCCACCGGCTCGACCTCGGTCAGCGGGATCGGCGTCCGGACATCGGTGCGGAGCCCGAACAGCCCGCGGAGCGTTCCACCCTTGCGGGACAGCTCGTCGACCGTGTCGGTGTACCGCCGGAAGACCGACACCTGCTTCGTCTTGGTGGCGTGCTGCAGCAAGTACACGGTTTCCGGGTTGAACAGGTGGATTTCACCCTCGCGGCGCCACTGGTACTGGCCGCCGATCTCCAGTCCACGGTGCTCGCGAACCGCGGCGTTGGAGACGAAAGCCAGCGAATGCCGCTCCAGGATGTCGGCGGCGATGACGTGCAGGTCGCTGCCACCGGTACGCGAGGTGGTGCCGGTGAAGTACTCGCCCAGCACGTTCTCATCGATGCCGAAGGCGGCGAACACCTGGGCCTGCCGGTAGGAACCGACGGTGGAGATGCCCATCTTGCTCATCACCTTGAGCACGCCCTTACCCAGGGCGTAGACGGTGTTGCGGACGGCCTTGGCCGGGGTGATGTCGCCCAACATCCCGGTGACGGCCAGGTCCTCGGCCGATTCGAGAGCCAGGTACGGGTTCACCGCGCCGGCGCCGTAGCCGAGCAGCAGCGCCACGTGGTGCACCTCGCGGGCGTCGCCGGTCTCGGTGATCAGCGCCACCTTGGTCCGCGACTTCTGCCGGACCAGGTGCTGGTGGACCGCCGAAGTGAGCAGCAGGGACGGGATCGGAGCCCGCTTGGCGTCACAGTCACGGTCGGACAGCACCAGGATTCTGGCTCCGCCGGCGATCGCCTCGTCAGCCTGCTTGCGACATCGCTCGAGGGCAACGCGCAGCGCCTCGCCCCCACCGTCGACCTCGTACAGGCCCGAGATGACGGCGGCCGCAAAGCCGGCCATGTTGCCGTCCGAGTTGACGCCGATCAATTTGGCCAGGTCGTCGTTGTCGATCACCGGGAAGGGCAGGGCGATCTGTCGACACGAGTTCGGCGACGGGTCGAGGAGGTTCTCCTCCGGTCCGATCACGCTGGCCATGCTGGTGACGACCTGCTCGCGGATGGCGTCCAGCGGCGGGTTGGTCACCTGCGCGAAGAGCTGCGAGAAGTAGTCGAACAGCAGCCGTGGCCGGGCGGACAGCACCGCTTCCGGCGTGTCGGTACCCATCGAGCCGATGCCCTCTGCCCCGTTGGCCGCCATCGGCGAGAGCAGGATCCGTAGGTCTTCCTCCGAGTACCCGAAGACCTGCTGCCGCCGCAGGACGGCGTCGTGCGAGGTGACCACGTGTTCGCGGGCCGGCAGCTCGTCCAGCGGCACCAGCCCGGCGTGGACCCAGTCGGCGTAGGGATGAGCCGCCGCCAGGCCGGCCTTGATCTCACGGTCGTCCATGATCCGACCGGCGACCGTGTCGACCAGGAACATCCGGCCGGGCTGCAGTCTTCCGCGCTCGACGATCTTCTCCGGCGGGATCGGCAGCACGCCAGCCTCGCTGGCCAGCACCACAGTGTCGTCGCTGGTCAGCCACCACCGGCCCGGCCGCAGACCGTTTCGGTCCAGCACCGCCCCGAGCAGGCGTCCGTCGGTGAAGGTGACACAGGCCGGCCCGTCCCAAGGCTCCATCAGCGAGGCGTGGAACTCGGCGAACCCGCGGACGGCTGGATCCATCGTGTCGCGGCCGTTCTCCCAGGCCTCCGGAATCATCATCAGCACCGCGTGGGGCAGGCTGCGGCCGCCCAGATGCAGCAACTCCAGCACTTCGTCGAACGAGGCCGAGTCGGAGGCCGTCGGGCTGCAGATCGGGAACAGCCGGTTCAGGTCGCCCGGGATCAGGTCGCTGGCCAGCAGCGCCTCGCGGGCCCGCATCCGGTTGCGGTTGCCCCGCACCGTGTTGATCTCGCCGTTGTGGGCGATGAAGCGGAATGGATGGGCCAGCGACCAGGACGGGAAAGTGTTGGTGGAGAACCGGGAATGCACGATCGCGATCGCACTTTCCACCCGCTTGTCCCGGATATCACTGAAAAAGTCGGGAAGTTGTCCGGTGGTGAGCATGCCCTTGTAGACCAGGGTGCGGCTGGACAGCGACGGGAAGTAGACATCGACGGCCGCCGCCTCGGTCTCGTGCTCGATCCGTTTGCGGACGGCGTAGACCAGGCGGTCCAGTGCGATGCCGTGGAGCCGGGTGCCGTCAGTGGCCGGCGGGCTGGCCAGGAAGAGCTGCTCGAACACCGGCATCACATCGACGGCCATCTGGCCGACGCCGGCGCCAATGGCGTCGGTGGGGACCGGTCGCCAGCCGAGCAGTTCCAGACCCTCCTCCGCCACGATCGCGGCGGCCAGGCCCTTGGCCGTGGCCCGCTCCGAGTCGTCAGCGGGCAGGAAGGCGGTGCCGACCGCGAAGGCGCAGCCGTCGGGCTCGGTGCCGTCCGGGTTGACGGCGACCGGAAGGTCGAAATCGACAACCTCGCGCAGAAAGGCCTCCGGGACCTGGAACAGGATTCCGGCACCATCACCGACGGCCGGATCGGCGCCCGCGGCGCCGCGGTGTTCGAGGTTGATCAGCGCGGTGATTCCATCGGCGACGATCTTGTTGCTGCGTCGGCCCTTGATATCGGCGACAGCGGCCACACCGCAGGAGTCGCGCTCGAAAGCAGGGTCGTACAGGCCCTGCGGACCCGGAATTGCCGAGTACTTCACGGCAAGCCTCCCGTCGTCGGCGATGCGGCAGCCAGCAGCCTCACGTGAAAAGAGGCCGTCCGGCCGGCGCAGCAAATGTTGATGTTCCTGTCGGCAATGCGGGGGTGATGCGGCGATGCCCCGGAGAGTCTCGACGGGTGCAGCGACATCGTAGAAACGACCGCCAATACCCACCGCGACCTGAAGTCCAGGTCACCAGGACGACGGTGGCCCAGTAAACGGCAGATTACAGGACACACGTGAAACAAACATCACCACAGGGCTTTCCCACAGGTGATCCGTGACGCGGGCCGCGGTAGCTCAGCTGTCGGTTGGACGATCGGTGATATCGGTACCGCTGACCTGCGGTCCGTGGGCTGGCTCCGCGGCAATCGCACCGGGCAGGGCAGCCCCCGATACGGACTCGTCGGCGCCCGATTCGGCGCCGGGGTTACCGCGGTCTGACGCCGCCAGGTCGGCCGGTTTCAGGTCGGTCGGGTTCTGGGGGGCCGAATCATCCTGGTCCGGGTCGACCGAGTCGGATGGCCGAGGTTCCTCCTCCCCGTCCTGCAGCCTGGGCGGTCGGCCCCACAGTGTCGCCGGGTCTTCGCGTGGGACGCCCCAGCGGACGATCAGGATGACCACGGCCACCACGAACATCACTATCGAGGTGAAGACATTGATGCGGAGACCGAGGAAGTGATTGGCGGTGTCGATGCGCAGCATTTCGATCCAGCCGCGGCCCAGGGTGTACAGCGCGACGTAGAGCCAGAAGACCTGCCCGCCGCCCAGCCGGAACTTTCGGTCGGCCCAGACCAGCACCGCGGCCACGCCGAGATTCCAGAGCAGTTCGTACAGGAACGTCGGGTGGTAGGTACCGCACAGCACCGTCGGGACGGCCTTGATGTAGTCGGTCGGGAACTCCGGGACCGCCGGACACTGCGCGAGGGTGCCGGCCACCCCGCCCGGTGTGCGCAGGAAGACGTCCAATCCCCACGGGAGCGTCGTCGGACTACCGAAGAGCTCCTGGTTGAAGTAATTGCCGAGGCGGCCGATCGCCTGGGCGACGGCGATGCCGGGGGCGACCGAATCAGCGAAGGCGGACAGCGGGACCTTGTAGTACCGGCAGCCGATCCACGCGCCCAGCCCACCGAGTGCGATGGCACCCCAGATGCCAAGGCCGCCGTCCCAGATGGCGAACGCCCGCCAGGGGTTCAGGCCGGCTCGGAAATAGAGCTCGTTGTCGGTGATGACGTGATAGAGGCGGCCGCCGACGAGCCCGAACGGCACGGCGAACACGGCGATGTCCGTCACCCGACCAGGTCGACCACCGCGGGCGACGAAGCGGCGGTTGCCCCAGATGACGGCGACGATGATGCCGATGATGATGCAGAAGGCGTACGCCCTGATCGGCAGGATCCACAGGTGCAGCACACCCCGGGGCGGCGAGGGGATGCTGGCGAGATATTCGGTGACCATCAGACCCGGACCGCCGACCGCACACCGTCGGCCAGGTCAGCGGCTAGTGCCGCGACTGCGGCCGGACCGTCGGCGGCCGCCGAGGTGAAGGCCGATCCGACGATGACCGCGTCGGCGAACCCGGCGATCTGGGCCGCCTGCGCGCCGGTCCGGACGCCGAGGCCGACCCCGATGGGCAGGTCCGTGAGCTCGCGGCACCTGGCGACCAATGACGGCGCCGCTGACGACACCTGGTCTCGCGCCCCGGTGACGCCCATGGTCGACGCCGCGTAGAGGAAGCCGCGGGTCGCGGCTGCGGTCAGCGTGATCCGCTCGGCCGAGGACGAGGGTGCGACCAGGAAGATCGGGTCGATGCCGTTGGCGCCGGCTGCAGCCAGCCACGGCTCCGCTTCGTCGACGATCAGGTCCGGGGTGATCACTCCGGAACCGCCGGCGGCCGCGAGGTCACGGGCGAAGTTCTCGACGCCGTAGGCGAGGATCGGGTTGAAGTACGACATCACCACCGCCCGCCCGCCGGCCGACGTCACCCGCTCCACGACGGAGAAGGTGTCGCGGAGACGAAACCCGTTGCTGCGGGCCGTTTCTGCGGCGGCCTGGATGACCGGTCCGTCGAGCACGGGGTCGGAGAACGGCACACCAACCTCGACCAGATCGCAACCGCCCGCGATCATCGCCGCCAAGGTAGCGGCCGACGCGTCGACGGTCGGGAAACCGGCGGGCAGATAACCGATGAGCGCAGCCCGGCCTTCGGCCCTGGTCCCCGCGAACAGGTCCGACAACGTGCTCATCAGTTCCCCTCGGGCACGGGGGCCGCGATCAGTTCCACATCGGCAATGGCATGGGTGGTCTCACCGGAGGGCTGGTCGCCGAGCCCGAACCAGTTCATCGCGGTCTCCATGTCCTTGTCGCCCCGGCCGGAGACGTTGATCAGCACGATGCCGCCGGGACCGATCTCCTTGGCCAGCACCACGGCACCCGCGACGGCGTGCGCCGATTCGATGGCCGGGATGATGCCCTCGGTCCGGGAGAGCAACGCAAACGCATCCATGGCCTGCGCGTCGGTGATGGACCGGAACTCCGCGCGGCCGATCTCTGCCAGGTGGGCATGCTCGGGGCCGACTCCGGGGTAGTCGAGTCCGGCGGAGATGGAGTGGGATTCGACGATCTGACCGTCGGTGTCCTGCAGCAGGAACGACCGGGCACCGTGCAACACGCCGATGGTCCCGCCGCTGATGGTGGAGGCATGGCGTCCCGTTTCGATGCCGTCGCCACCGGCCTCCATGCCGACCAGGCGCACGTCCGGGTCGTCAAGGAAAGCGTGGAAGGCCCCGATGGCGTTGGATCCACCGCCGACGCAGGCCACAACGGCGTCGGGCAGCCGACCGGTCATGTTCAACACCTGTTGGCGCGCCTCCAACCCGATGATGCGCTGGAAATCCCGCACGATCAGCGGGAACGGGTGCGGTCCACCGACCGTGCCGAACAGGTAGTACGTGTTCTCGACGTTCGTCACCCAGTCGCGGAAGGCCTCGTTGATGGCGTCCTTCAGCGTGGCCGAGCCTGAATCGACGGAGATGACGTCGGCGCCGAGCAGCCGCATCCGGGCGACGTTGAGCGCCTGCCGCTCGGTATCGACCCGACCCATGTAGATGGTGCACTGCAGCCCCAGGAGAGCGGCGGCCGTGGCGGTCGCTACCCCGTGCTGACCTGCCCCGGTCTCGGCAATGACCCGGGTCTTGCCCATCCGCTTGGTCAGCAGGGCCTGCCCCAGCACGTTGTTGATCTTGTGGCTGCCGGTGTGATTGAGGTCCTCACGCTTGAGCAGGATGCGCGCGCCGCCGATGTGCGCGGTCAACCGCTCGGCATCGGTGACCGGGCTCGGCCGTCCCGCATAGTCCTGTGCCAGCCGGTCGAGCTCGGACAGGAAGTCCGGGTCCAACCGGGCCTTGCTGTACGAATCCCAGACCTCGTCCAGCGCACCCACCAGCGCCTCGGGCAGCCACCGACCGCCCATGGTCCCGTAGTAGCCGCGTTCGTCGGGATCGTGAGCAGTACCGCCGATCCCGTCGGACGGCCGTGGCAGACCGTCGGCGCGAGGCCGGCGCAGCCCGCCCGCAAGCGCGGCGGTGGGCACATCGGAGGCATGGGTCATGCGACGAATCGGCTCCAAACTCATCGGGAAGGTTCAGCTCACGTGCAGCAGCGCTGGGTGAGGATTCAGCGGGCGGGGCGGGGGCAGGACGGGTGCGAACCGGCCGTCACCAGGTCGGCCACCGCTGCCCGCGGATCACCGCTGGTGACCAGGCCCTCGCCGACCAACACCGCATGGGCGCCGGCACCGGCGTAGGCCAACAGATCCGGGGTGCCACGCACCCCCGACTCGGCGATGGTCACGATGTCCGACGGCAACCCGGGGGCGATGCGGGCGAACACGTCGCGATCGACGTTCAGCGTGGTCAGGTCGCGGGCGTTGACGCCGATCACCTTCGCGCCCGCGGTGAGTGCCCGGTCGGCCTCGGCTTCCGTGTGGACCTCGACGAGGGCCGTCATGCCCAACGACTCGACCCGCTCGAGCAGGCCGTGCAACACCGGCTGCGGCAGGGCAGCCACGATCAGCAGCACCAGGTCGGCCCCGTGCGCCCGCGCCTCGTGGACCTGGTACGGCGAGACGATGAAATCCTTACGGAGCACCGGAATGTCGACGGCAGCGCGGACCGAATCCAGATCGGCCAGCGACCCCCCGAAACGGCGACCCTCGGTCAGCACGGAGATCGCCCGCGCTCCCCCGGCCGCGTAGGCCACGGCCAGCGCGGCCGGGTCGGAAATCGACGCCAGCCGGCCTTTGGACGGGCTGGACCTCTTGACCTCGGCAATGACTCCGACGCCCGGTTCCCGGAGGATGGACAACACCGGGAGCGCCGGCCGCGCGGCGGCGGCGGCAGCCTTCACCTCAGCGAGTGGAACGGCGGTCTCGCGAGTCGCGAGATCCTCCCGCACCCCCGCGAGAATCGCGTCCAGCACACTCACCGGCTCGTCTCCTCATGACAATCAGGGGCCATCTGACCAGCTGTTCGCGTCGTTCGGCGACCAGCGGCAGCGCTGCCCTCCTGGTCTCCCCCACTGCTCGAAAGACCTGGGCGGTTTGTCCGGCAGGTACGTGACCTACCGCGACTCATGTTAGACGCCCCGGGTGATGTCATCGGACACACCCGGGTCAACGGGGCTTGGCGGCCGGGTCGCATCGACGGCGGGCGACGGGCCGGGTTCGGCACCCGGGTCGGGCTCCGTGTCATCGGCGCAACCGGTCACCGTGGCCACCGCAGCGGTGGGATCCTGGCCGGCGTCCAGCGCCTTCCACCACCCGGCCGCGCCCTCCGGATCGGCGTCGACAGCCAGGCTCGTCGGGACTGCCACCGGCACCCGGCGGCCGGTGGGCGCGTCGTACCGCGCACCCAGAGCGCGCCGCGCGCCGAACCCGGAGATCACCAGAATTCCGGCCAGCGCGACGAGCAGTCCACCGAGTGCGGCGACCAGGGCGCCGGCCGGGTGCAGCTGCGGCGGCGATGACGACAACGGCGGCCTGGTCAGGTCGGTGTGCAGGGAAGCCGGCGCCTGCCACAGCCCGATGATCGCCAGCGTCGCGGCCCAGGCGCCGCCGAGCACCAGCACCACACCGACGAGCCGGCGAAGCAGGCCGGTAGTGGCCAGCGCCGCCCCGAAACCCGCGAGCGCGAGCAGGGCAACCGGGATGAGCAAGGCGTCGGTCTGCGATCCCTTGGCCTTGACGGTCACTGATCCGGCCAGCGAATCGAGGTGGGTCTGGGTCCACCAGGTCAGGCCGGCGCCGACCACGAGGGCGACCGCGCCGACGACCAGCAGCACGGCCAGAACGGCCGCACCTGCGCCCCTCCGGGGCCGGTCAGCCACTGCCGACCGCCCGTAGTGTGGCCGCGGCGGCCACGGCGGCGATGACGGCGGCGGCCTTGTTCTGGCATTCGGCGTCCTCGGTGGCCGGCACCGAATCGGCCACCACACCGGCGCCCGCCTGGACGTGGGCCACCCCGTCGGTGAGCAGGGCGGTCCGAATGGTGATGGCAGTGTCCGCGTCGCCGGCGAAGTCCAGGTACCCGACGATCCCGCCGTAGATGCCACGGCGGGCCGGCTCGAGTTCGTCGATGATCTGCATGGCCCTCGGCTTCGGCGCCCCCGAGAGCGTTCCGGCCGGGAAGCAGGCTGTCAGGGCGTCGAACGCCGTCCGCCCCGGGGCCAGTGAACCGGTCACCGTGGAGACGATGTGCATGACGTGGCTGTAGCGCTCGACGGTGAAGAAGTCGACGACCTTGACGGTGCCAGGCGAACACACCCGACCCAGATCGTTGCGGCCAAGATCCACCAACATGACGTGCTCGCTGCGTTCTTTCAGGTCGGCCAGCAGATCCTTGGCCAGCAACACGTCGTCCTCCTCCGAGACGCCCCGCGGCCTGGTCCCGGCGATCGGATGCATCGTCACGTGCCCCTCCCGCACCGTGACCAGTGCCTCCGGCGAGGAGCCGACGACCGCCAGCGGGCGACCGGTCGGGGTCGCCAGCTGGAGCAGGTACATGTACGGCGACGGATTGGTGGCGCGCAGTACCCGGTAGATCTCGAGCGGTTGGGCCGTGGTGGGCACGTCGAACCGCTGGGACAGCACGATCTGGAAGGCGTCCCCGGCCCGGATGTGCTCCTTGGCCACCTCGACCATCTCGCGGTACTCGCCACCCGCCGTACGCCGGGTGAAGACCGGCTCCGGTTGCTCGAAGATCGCCGCCGGCACCGCCGCCGGAGCGGCCAGTGTCTGCGTCATCTGCTCGAGTCTGGACACCGCGTCGTCGTAGGCCAGGTCCACCCGATCGTCGGTGGCGTCCCAGTTGACGGCGTTGGCGATCAACGTCACGGTGCCCTCGTGATGGTCCAGCGCGGCCAGATCGGTAGCCATCAGCATGATCATCTCTGGCACCTGCAGCTCGTCGGCCGGCTCCCGCCCCGGAGTACCGATTCGTTCCAGCCGACGGACGATGTCGTACCCGAGGTAGCCCACCATCCCACCGGTCAGGGGCGGCAGGCCGGCCAACGGCTCGGTGTGCAACAGCCGCAGCGTCTCGGCCAGCGCGGCCAGCGGATCGCCGTCCGACGGTAGTCCGACCGGCGGATTGCCGCTCCAGTACGCCTGCCCCTCAACCTCGGAAAGCGTTGCGGCGCTTCGCACCCCGACGAAGGACCACCTCGACCACGACTTGCCGTGCTCGGCCGACTCCAGGAGGAACGTGCCGTTCCGGCCGGCCGCGAGCGTCGCATACAGCCCCACGGGCGTCACGCTGTCGGCGAGCAGCCGCCGGGTCACCGGGATCACCCGTCGGTCGCGGGCCAGCTCGCGAAACTCCTCGCGGGAGGGCGAGATGGCGCCCAGCGCCGGATTTGTGCCGACCACCGGTGGAGAAGCGAGTGCCATGACCGTCATTCTGCCGTCTGCGCCGGAGGCTCGGAGCCATCCGTTCCAAGAGGCACATCTGGCCGCGACCGTGGCCTGGGTCGACCATTACGCTTCGACAAATGCTCAGCGTGACCGCACTGGAGACCATCGCAGCGCAGGGCTGGCGGGGCACCAGCAGCGCCCGCGTCGGGCAGTGGCTGCTCAGGGCGTCCGACGGATTCACCGGACGGGCCAACTCGGTGCTCCCGCTGGGCCGCCCGGAGTGTCCGCTGGACGAGGCGATCGCGCGGGTGAATGCCTTCTACGGTGTCCACCAGTTGCCGTCGGTGGTTCAGATGCCCGAGGACGCAACGGGTTCCGAGCTGGAGACGTTGGATTCGAAACTGCAGCAACGCGGTTGGCGGCCGTACAACTACACCTGCGTGATGACGGCGTCGGTGGCGTCGACCATCGGCCGGTGCCAGGTGTCCGCGTCACTACCGCCCGCGAGCTTCCAGCCCGCGCCGAGCCCGGCCTGGCTGACCGGATACCTGTACCGGGGCAACCCACTGCCCGCCTCGGCGGTGCGGGTCCTGCTGAACGCTGATGCGCCGACCTTCGTCTCCGTCGACGGTGAATCGGCGGATTCGGCTCCGGCCGGCGTCGCCCGCGGCATCATCACCGAGGGTTGGCTCGGGGTGACCGCGGTGACTGTGGCGCAGGGCCGTCGCCGTTCCGGTGTCGGCCGGCACCTGATGGGTGAGCTGGCCAGGTGGGCCGCAAGCGCGGAGCAGCCGGCGCATTCCATCTACCTGCAGGTGGACGAGGCGAACGCGGTCGCGGTCGGGATGTACGAGCGGCTCGGATTCACCACCCATCACCGGTACCACTACCTGGCGGCCCCGACCTGACTTTCCGCTGCGATGAGTCCGTCGTCGAAGCAGGTCCGGTTACCGGTGTGGCAGGCGGCGCCGGTCTGGTCGACCAGGATCAGCAGCGCGTCACCGTCGCAGTCGTGCCGGACCTGTACCACCCGTTGGGTGTGTCCGGAGGTCTCGCCCTTCACCCAGTATTGATTCCTGGATCTGGAGAAGTACGTCGCCCGACCGGTTTCCACCGTGCGTCGTACCGCCTCCGCATCCATCCAGGCGACCATCAGCACTTCTCTGGTGTCGAACTGCTGGGCCACGGCGCAGACCAGGCCGGCCTCGTTGTACTTCAGGTTCGCGATCACGTCGGCGGTCATGCGGTTGCCCCGACCGGGATCAGCCGCACCGGGTAACCGGCCCGCGCCAATTGCTTCTTGACCTGGTCGATGCGGAAGGCGCCGAAGTGGAAGACCGAGGCAGCCAGCACGGCATCGGCACCGGCGGCAATCGCTTCCGGGAAATGGTCGAGCGCTCCCGCCCCGCCGGAGGCGATCAACGGCACGCCGACGCCGGCCCGGATCAGCTGGAGCATTTCGACGTCGAACCCGGCCTTGGTGCCGTCGGCGTCCATCGAGGTGAGCAGAATCTCGCCGGCCCCGGCCGCCTCCGCCCTGGTCGCCCAGTCCACCGCGTCGATGCCGGTGCCCTGGCGGCCGCCGTGGGTGGTCACCTCGAATCCGCTGGCGCAGCTGGTGTCGGAGGTTCGCCTGGCGTCGATGGCGATGACCACGCACTGCGAGCCGAACCGGTTGGCCGCCTCGGACAGGAACTCCGGCCGGGCGACGGCCGCCGAGTTGATGGAGACCTTGTCCGCACCGGCCCGCAGCAGCGCGTCGATGTCCGTCGTGGTCCGCACTCCCCCGCCGACGGTGAGCGGGATGAAGACCTGCTCCGCCGTCCGCCGGATCATGTCGTACGCGGTGTCGCGGTTGTCGCTGGTGGCGGTGATGTCCAGGAACGTCAGCTCGTCCGCGCCCTCGGCGTCGTAGAACCTGGCCATCTCGACCGGATCGCCGGCGTCGACCAGATCGACGAAATTGACTCCCTTGACCACCCGGCCCTCGGAAACGTCCAGACACGGGATCACCCGAACCGCAACACTCATGTCCGCCAGCTTATCCGCGCTGATCAACTTCCGATGCGCGCACGAAGTCGTTGACTCGCGTCACTTCCGTCCCAAATTGGCCTACTTGATCAGCGCAATCGAAGTTGATCAGCGCGGGAGGATCGGCGGCGAGCGGGCCCCGGCGGCCGCGGTCAGCGGACTGCTTCGAGGGCTTCCGGGAGGGTGAAGGCGCCGGCGTACAGGGCCTTGCCGACGATGCTGCCTTCGACTCCGATGCCGGACAGCGAGGCCAGCTCGATCAGGTCGCCGAGTGACGACACCCCGCCGCTGGCCACGACGGGCGCCCTGGTGGCTGCGCAGACCTGTTGCAGCAGTTCGATGTTGGGCCCTTTGAGCGTGCCGTCCTTGGTCACGTCGGTGACGACGTAGCGGGGGCAGCCCTGCTGGTCCAGCCGGGCCAGCACCTCCCACAGGTCGCCGCCGTCCTCGGTCCAACCGCGGGCCGCGAGGGTGCTGCCCCGGACGTCAAGACCTACTGCGATCTGCTCTCCGTAGCGTGCGATCGCCGACGCGCACCACTCCGGGTTCTCCAGTGCGGCCGTGCCGATGTTGACCCTGGTGCACCCGGTGGCCAGCGCAGCCTCGAGGGAGGCATCGTCCCGGATGCCGCCGGATAGCTCTACCCGGACGTCCAGGATGCCGACCACCTCGGCCAGCAGCTCCTTGTTGGAGCCACGCCCGAACGCGGCGTCCAGATCGACCAGATGGATCCACTCGGCGCCATCCGCCTGCCAGGCCAACGCCGCGTCCAGCGGTGCGCCGTAGGTGGTTTCGGTACCGGCCCGACCCTGCACGAGACGCACGGCCTGGCCGTCCGCGACATCAACGGCGGGTAGAAGTTCGAAGGTCACGAGCGATGAGCCTACGTGGCGCTCTGGACGCGAAAATTCACCGCGCCGTGAGCACGCCGCGTCAGCGGGCGGCGATACACCAGAATGCCCACGGCACGTCGCCGATCCTGGCCACGATCAAGCTGAAACCGACCGAGGTGTTCCGAGTCATCGCCGGGCGCAGCTGTTTTCGCAGCTCGTCGGGCACCACGGAGGTGCCGCGCTGTTTGATCTCCACCGCTCCGGCGCCGTCACGTCCGACCCAGTGCGCCACCGTCTTGACCCGGTACGGGGCCGCCTCGACCACCCGGAACCCGCGGGTGTCGACGGGTCGTTCGGGCCCGGCCAGGTAGGCCAGGTGCGGGTCGAGCTGGACCAGACCGTGCCGGGCCGCGTAGTGCCGCACCAGATGAGCCCGGACCACCGCGGCGTCCGGGTCGATGATCCAGTCGCCGACCAACGCCGCCGCTGGCGGTGGCGGCCCGATCTCCGACGGATCCAGGTCGGTCAGCTGGTAACCGGGGCCGCCGGATTGCAATACCGTGGCCCGCCGACCGACGACCGCCAGCTCGGGTGGCCAGAGAACCGCTTCGCGGGCACCGCCGTCGAGCGAGACGATCTCGACCTCGCCGGGCCGACCGAGCGTTTCGTAGTCGATACCCGGCGGAAGGCGCAGCACCGGTGGCCGCGCCGGGTAAACCTCGTCCAGATCCGACACGGACGGCACGGTGTCGACCGACGTGATCCGCCGACCACTGGACTCGCGCCGAGCCGGATCCGCATACGGCAGCAGACCACGGGTGGACGGAGCCAACGCATCAGCGACGACAACCCGATCAGGCAGCCCGACGGACCGCAGGTTGTGCGCCGCCATCCTGGCCCGGATCGGGTCGAGATCTGACCCCACGGCGGGCTTGCACACCGGCACCAGTGCGGTCAGGTCGGCCCCGATCGAACAAGTGAGGTCGTGCACGCCGATGTCGGCGAGCCGGGCGGCGCGATGCGTCGCAACCGGGGCGGGGGTGGCCTGCTGCAAGGCCTCGTCGGTGAAGAGCCAGCCACTCGCCGCGGCACCAAGCTTCGGGACGGCCCGGCGACGCAGCCGGACGGTCTCCGCCACAGCGTTTGCGTGGACGCCAAGACTTTTTCGCAGCACCGTCAGGTCGGTCAACAGGCTGGCCTCGGTCAACGGCCGGGCGGCGGCTCCGGCCAACGCGTCAGCACCGGCCGTCGAGGTCAAGAAATCCAGATCAGCGCCGGAAAACTGATAGCCGGCGCGACCGTTCGCCGCACCGGCAGCAGAGCCGACCACCACTATCGCCCGACGAAGACGGCCTTACCGGGTCCATCTCGCAGGAACGAGGCCATCCCGTTCTTCTGGTCCTCGCTGGCGAACAGTGCGGCGAACTCGGCGCTCTCGATCCGTAAACCCTGCGCCAGGTCGGTGTCCATCCCGCCGTCGATGGCCCGTTTCGCCGCCGCGATGGCCAGGGTGGGACCGGCCGCCAGCCGGGTGGCCAGCGCCAGCGCCTCGATGTAGACCTCGGTCGCGGGCACCGCGCGCGTGGCCAGGCCGATCTCGACCGCCTCCGCACCCTTGACCGGCCGGCCCGAGAAGATCAGTTCCTTGGCCTTGGACACACCGATCAGCCGCGGCAGCCGCTGGGTACCACCGGCGCCGGGGAAGACTCCCAGGGTGATCTCCGGCAGCCCCAGCCGGGCGTCCTCCGCGACGACCCGGAAATCTGCGGCCAGGGCCAGCTCACAACCGCCGCCGAGGGCATACCCGGTCACGGCGGCCACCACCGGCTTGGGCATCCGGGCGATAGCGTCGATCGCCCCGGTCAGGGTGGACCCGAAGACGGCGATACCGTCCGGGTCGAGGTCCGCCATCTCCTTGATGTCGGCTCCGGCCGCGAACACCTTCTCACCGCCGTAGACGACGACCGCCCTCACGTCCGCTCGCGATCCGGCCTCCTGCGCCGCGGTCAACAGCTCGGCATGCACCTGTGCGTTGATCGCGTTGACCGGCGGACGGTTCAGCCGGATGACTCCGACCGAGCCGATGAGTTCCAGCGTGACGAATTCCGGCATGGGGGCCTCCAGGTTGCGAATCAACGGCTAGTTGGCATGCGCGAAGTAACGGCCGTCGCGTTGGTCGAGCAGCAGGGCCATCCCGAAGGTTTCGGAGAGCGCTGCCGCAGTCAATGTTTCCGCCATCGGGCCGGCCGACACGACCTTTCCGTCGCGCAACAGCATCAGATGGGTGAATGCGGTCGGGATTTCCTCAACGTGGTGGGTGACGAGCACGGTGGCAGGCGAGGCCGGATCGGTCGCCAGCTTCGAGAGTCGGGCGAGCAGGTCTTCCCGGCCACCGAGATCGAGGCCGGCGGCCGGCTCGTCCAACAACAGCAGTTCCGGATCGGTCATCAGTGCCCGCGCGGCCAGCGTTCGCTTCCGTTCCCCCTCCGACAGCGTGCCGTAGAGCCGGTCGGCGAGGCGGGTGATGCCCATGGCTTCCAGAAGTTCCCTGGCGCGCTCGAAGTCCATCTCGTCGTAATGCTCGCGCCAGCGTCCGAGGACGCCGTAACCGGCGGAGACGACGACGTCAATGACGGTTTCCTCGGGCGGCACTCTGGCCGCGAGCGTGGCGGAGGACAGCCCGATCCGGGACCGGACCTGCATCAGGTCGACGGCCCCGAGCCGTTCGCCCAGGACGTGAGCCCGGCCGCTGGTCGGATGCATGGTCGCCGCGGCGATCTGCAGCAGGGTGGTCTTTCCGGCACCGTTCGGACCGAGGATCACCCAGTGCTCGCTCGCGTTCACGTTCCAGTTCACGCGGTCCAGCAGCAGGGTCTGACCCCGCCGCACGGTGATATCCCAGAAATGCAGGACGGAGTCGGCGCCGGGCCGGATCGTCATCGTCACGCCGGTCATTGTGTCCCATGACTTTGGTCCCATCGCCCGACGGTCCCCACCCCCCGTCACCGGCGTGCCGGTCGGCCGGGAGAATCATGATCATGTCGACCTCGGGCCCGGACGGGCCGACAGCTACGCACGCCCGTTTGCCGGTGCCCAGTGGCAGCAGTCCATTCCCGGGCGAGCCCTTTCCGCTCGGCGCGACGCCGTCGGCGCGGGGCACGAACTTCGCAGTGGTGGCCGACGGTGCGGAGTCGGTGGACCTGTGCCTGGTCGACGCGCTGGGCAGTGAACGGGCGATCTCGATGCAGGACCGCCGGTACGGGATCTGGCACACCTTCGTGCCCGGGGTCCAGCCCGGGCAGCGGTACGGCTACCGGGTGACGGGGCGCGACCGCAGCAAGATCCTGCTCGATCCCTACGCGCGACGCGTCGACACCACCGAGTACGACCTGATGGCGGCGTCGGCGCCGGGCGTCGACACCCTGGGCAAGGTGCCGCTGGCGATCGTCGCCGAGCCGGTGCGGTCGCTGGGGTTGCGGCCGCAGGTGCCCTGGGAACAGACCATCGTCTACGAGGCCCACGTGACCGGGCTGACCAAGCTGCATCCAGCTGTTCCGACCGCCCTTCGCGGTACCTATGCCGGGGTCGCCCACCCCGCCGTGATCGAGCACCTGCAGAGCCTCAACATCACCGCTCTGCAGCTGTTGCCGGTACACGCACACGCCGCCGAGCCCGGTCTGTACGCCACCGGCCGGCGGAACTACTGGGGCTATTCGACGTTGTCCTATTTCGCCGTGCACCCCGGGTACGCGTCGACACCCGGGACAGGAACTCGTCGAGTTCGTCGCGATGGTGGACGCGCTGCACGCCGTCGGCATCGAGGTGATCCTCGACGTCGTCTACAACCACACCTGCGAGGGCGGACCCGACCTGCCTGTCGAACTGTCCTGGCGTGGACTCGCCCCGGAGACCTACTACCTACCGTCGGGCCACGACATCACCGGGACCGGATCCACCGTTGACCCGAGGACATTGACCGTGGTGCGGATGGTGACCGACTCGCTGCGGTACTGGGCCACCGAGCTGGGCGTCGACGGTTTTCGGTTCGATCTGGCCTCCGTGCTCGGCCGGCCCGGCGGCGGTGCCTTCGACACCGGTGCGGCCATGCTGACCGCGATCGCCGCCGACCCGGTGCTCTCCACCCGCAAGTTGATCGCCGAGCCGTGGGACGCCACCGGCGAGGGTTACGCCGTCGGCCGGTTCGGCGCCCAGTGGGCGGAGTGGAACGACCGGTTCCGTGACGGCGTCCGCGACTTCTGGCGCGGCGCCGGCGGCATCCGCGACCTGGCCTACCGGCTCTCCGGGTCCGAGGATCTCTACGGTGCGAACCGGGGCCCGTGGGCCTCGATCAACTTCGTCACCGCCCACGACGGCTTCACCCTGCGCGACACGGTGTCCTACGAGCACAAGCACAACGAGGCGAATGGCGAACGGAACCGGGACGGCACCGACAACAACCGATCGGCGAACTACGGCGTCGAAGGCCCGACCGACAATGTCGCGATCGAAACGATCAGGACCAGGCAGGCCCGGAACATCGCGGCCACCCTGCTGCTGTCGACCGGAACCCCGATGTTGCTGATGGGCGACGAGATCTGGCGCACCCAGCAGGGCAACAACAACGCCTACTGCCAGGACAACGCGGTCAGCTGGGTGGACTGGTCGGGGTCGGCCGGTCAGCAGCACATGCTGGCCTTCGTCCAGCGGGTCACGGCGCTGCGGGCGGAGTCGCCTGCGCTGCGGCAGGGTGAGTTCTTCGAGGGTCGGGCCCCGGCCGGCGGGGATGGCGTGGCCGACCTGGTCTGGTTCAGCCCGAGCGGCAACCAGATGACCGATGCCGACTGGTTCGATCCGGCCCTGCGGACGATGCAGATGTGGCTCGACGGCGCTGACGTTCGCGGACACGGCGCGCTCGGGGCGCCGCTCGCCGACCATTCCTGGCTGTTGGTGCTGCACGCCGGCGTCGACCCGATCGAGATCACCCTGCCCGGCCCGCCCTACGGCGAGGCCTACACGCCCGTCCTGGACACGTGTAGTCCGGTCGGTGAACCGGCCGACCCGAGTCCACTGTCGGCGGGGGTCGAGGTGACCATGCCCGGACGCGCGCTGTGGGTGCTCCGCGCGCACCGGACCTCGGAGGACTGACCGCGGGCTGACAGCGAATTGACACGGCAACAGGCGGCCGACCCGGGGTGGGTCGGCCGCCGTTGGTGTCGCTGCAGGTAGCTCAGGCGGTGGTGACCAGCCCGAGTTCGGCCGGGGACGCGAGCAGGTGGTGCCGCGGGATGACCCGCACGGTGTAACCCACCGGGCCGGACTGGGTCAGCGGCAACTGCGCCTCGTAGCGGTAGCCGTCGCCATTGCCGACGAAAGCCATCGGCATGGTGGAGACCTCGTGCAACTGCTCGGTGTCGTCCACCCGACCGGTCACCGCCTGTACCTCGACGTCACCGGGCTCCAGTCCGCCCAGGTCCAGGTACGCCCGGATCGTCATCACATTGCCCAGCGACGGTTCCGAACCGATGCCGGAGGTGTCGACACTGGTGACCCTGATCTGCGGCCACGCCTCCCGCACCGTGTCCTTCCAGGCCGACAGATCCTTGGCCACGGTCAGGTCGCTGGTGATCTTGCGACTGAAGGTGGCGGCCGGTGAGTAGTACTCGGTCACGTAGTCGCGGACCATCCTGGTGGCCTGCACCCGCGGGCCGAGATAGGACAGCGTGTGCCGGACCATGTCGACCCAGCCATCCGGCCGGCCGTCCGCGCCCCGGTTGTAGAACAACGGGGCCACCCGCTTCTCGATGAGGTCGTACAGCGCCCACGCTTCGAGATCGTCCCGCCGGTTCTCGTCGGCCACGCCGTCAGCCGTCGGGATCGTCCAACCGTCGTGCCCGTCATACAGCTCGTCCCACCAACCGTCGGAGATGGACAGGTTCAGCGACCCGTTCAGCGCCGCTTTCATCCCGGACGTGCCCGAGGCCTCCTGCGGCCGGATCGGGTTGTTCAGCCAGACATCCGCGCCGGCACAGAGCACGGAGGCCATGCCCATGTCGTAGTCCGGCAGGAAGGCGATGCGGTGTCGGATACCGGCCTCGTCGGCGAACCGGACCATCTCCTGCATGAACCGTTTGCCGTACTCGTCGGCCGGGTGCGCCTTGCCGGCGATGACGATCTGCACCGGTCGATCCGGGTTCAGCAGGATCGCCTTCAGGCGGGTCTGGTCCCGAAGCATCAGGGTGAGCCGCTTGTAGGTGGAGACGCGGCGGGCGAAACCGATCGTCAGGATCTCCGGATCCAGGATGGTCTCGGTCCAGCCCAGTTCGGCCGACGAACTGCCGCGGAGCAGCCAGCTCTGCTTGACCGCGGACCGCGCCATGTTGACCAGGCGGCCGCGCAGGGTCTGCCGCAACTCCCAGAGCCGGTCCGAGCTGACCCGGCCGCCGCCGGCCATTCGGACGCGGAGGCCAGGTCCTGGCCGTCGGACATGTCACCGGCGATGTCGTACATCTCCCGGGCGGCCCAGGTCGGCAGGTGCACGCCGTTGGTGACCGAGCCGATCGGTACCTCCTCCGGCTGGAATCCCGGGTAGAGACCGGCGAACATCTCCCGGGAGACCACGCCGTGCAGCTTGGCCACGCCGTTGGCCCGCTGGGCGAGACGCAGCCCCATGTGGGCCATGTTGAATCGGGACGGATCATCCTCGGCGCCGAAGGCGATGGCGTCATTGACCGTGATGCCAGGGAGTAACCGGGAGTCGCCCTTCTCATCGCCGTCCAAGTAGTGGCGGACCAGGTCGACCGGGAACCGGTCGATGCCGGCGGGCACCGGGGTGTGCGTGGTGAACACCGTCCCGGCCCGCACCGCCGACACGGCCTCGTTGCAGGTCAGTCCGTCGGAGGCGATCAACGATCTGATCCGCTCGAGGCCGAGGAAGCCGGCGTGGCCTTCGTTCATGTGGAAGACCTCGGGCATCGGGTGGCCGGTCGCCTCGGCGAAGGCGTTGACCGCGCGCACCCCACCCACGCCGAGCAGGATCTCCTGCTTGATCCGGTGGTCCTGGTCGCCGCCGTAGAGCCGGTCGGTGGTGGAACGCAACTCGTCGTCGTTGGCCTCGTTGTCGGCATCGAGCAGCAGCAGCGGCACCCGGCCGACGCTGGCCTGCCAGATGCGCGCGGTCAGTTCGCGGCCGCCAGGCATCGGCACCGTGACCGCGAGTTGTTCGCCGTCGGCACCGATCACCCGGTCGATCGGTAGACCCAGCGGGTCGTGGGCCGGGTAGTGCTCCTGCTGCCAACCGTCGGCAGACAAGGACTGCCAGAAATATCCGAACCGGTAGAGCAGACCGACGCCGATGATCGGGACGCCGAGGTCGGAGGCGGACTTGAGGTGATCACCGGCCAGAATGCCGAGACCACCGGAGTAGTTCGGCAGCACTTCGGAGACGCCGAACTCCATGGAGAAGTAGGCGATGGCCTTCGGCAGCGCGATCTGGTCGCCCGCCTGCTCGGCCAGATCAATCTGGTGTTGATACCAACGGGGTTCGGTCAGATAGAACGAGAGGTCGGCGGCCAGGCCGTGCATGCGATCCAGGAAGTGTTGATCCTCGGCGAGCTCGGCCAGCCGGGAAACCGAGACGGCGCCGAGCAGCTTGAGGGGGTCGCCCTCGAACTTCTCCCACAGCTTCCGATCGATGTCGGCGAACAGATCCTGGCTCGACGGATGCCAGGACCACCGGAGGTTTCGGATGAGCGCTCCGAGCGGCTGGAGCGACTCGGGCAACTGGGGGCGGACGGTGAACCGTCGGAGAGCCTTCACCCGGTGAAATCTAGCGGTTGAATCTGAGTTCGCGAACTTCTCATCCGAGATGTTCAACGGAACGTAACGAACGCACCGTCTGAGTACGCAAAACCGCGTTAGCACCGGACTCCACGCCCGGGGTGCCCTCCTGCGGCGGCCGGCCCCTCCCGGTACGTTGATCCGCGTGGCCGGACGAATCGGAGTGATCGATGTTTCCCCCAGCGTGGCCGGCGGACGGTACCCGTCCAAGGCCGTCGTCGGGGCGGTGATCGATGTCGGGGCCACCGTGTTCCGGGAGGGCCACGACGCGGTCGCCGCCAATGTCGTCTGGAAGGGCCCGGCCCCGGTCACCGAACCTGGAAAGCGCAAGGCGCCGGCGCGGGAGTCCGGCCCGTTGCTGCGGATGCGGGCCGGCATTCCCGGCACCGACCGCTTCCACGCCCAGGTCACCCCCGACCGCCAGGGCCTCTGGAGCCTGGTGATCGAGGCGTGGAGCGATCCGCTCGGCACCTGGCGACACGCGGTCGAGGCCAAGGCTGCGGCCGGCCAGAGCGGCGCAGAGATGTCGAACGACCTGGAGACCGGAGCCCTGCTGCTGGAGCGGATCGGCCGGCGCCCGCGGCAGCGCTACGCCGCGGCCATCAAGGAAGCGGTCGCCGCGCTCCGCAACCCGGACGTCGGGGTCGCCGAGCGGATCGGCCCGGCCCTGTCCGGTGACCTGTGGCCGGTGTTGGTCTCCGACCCGATCCGCGAGCTGATCACCCGGTCCCCCGCCGTGCAGGTCTGGGTCGACCGACCACTGGCCGAGTTCGGCTCCTGGTACGAGTTCTTTCCGCGGTCGTCCGGCGCCCAGATCGATGCGGACGGCCTACCCCTGCGGCACGGGACGTTCGCCGACGCGACCCTGGAGCTGCCGCGGATCGCCCGGATGGCGTTCGACATCGTCTACCTGCCCCCGATCCACCCGATCGGCGAGGTGAATCGCAAGGGCCGCAACAATCCGGCCGAACCCGGCGGGACGATCAATCCCGATCCCCGCGACGTCGGCTCGCCCTGGGCGATCGGATCCGCGGCCGGTGGCCACGACGCGGTGCATCCCGAGTTGGGCACCATCCAGGACTTCGACGATTTCGTCGCCGCAGCCAAGGATCTCGGCCTCGAGGTCGCCCTGGATTTTGCCTTGCAGTGCGCCCCGGACCACCCCTGGGTCGCCGAGCACCCGGAGTGGTTCACCACCCGTCCTGATGGCTCGATCGCCTACGCCGAGAATCCGCCGAAGAAGTACCAGGACATCTATCCGGTCAACTTCGACAACGACCCGGCCGGTATCTACGCCGAGGTGCTGCGAGTCGTCCGCTTCTGGATCGCCCACGGCATCACCGTGTTCCGCGTGGACAACCCGCACACCAAACCCATCAACTTCTGGGAATGGCTGATCGCCCAGGTGCACGTCGATCACCCCGAGGTGATCTTCCTGGCCGAGGCGTTCACCAAGCCGGCCATGATGCACGAACTGGGTCGCATCGGCTTCAGCCAGTCGTACACCTATTTCACCTGGCGCACCGGTAAGCAGGAACTCACCGATTACGGCGTCGACCTGGTGAATTCCAGCGACCACATGCGGCCCAATTTCTTTCCCACCACTCCGGACATCCTGCACGCCTCACTGCAGTTCGGCGGCGAAGCGATGTTCGCCATCCGCGCCGTGCTGGCGGCCACGATGTCACCGAGTTGGGGGGTGTATTCGGGCTACGAACTGTTCGAACACGAGGCGGTGCGCCCCGGTAGTGAGGAATTCCTGCACTCGGAGAAATATCAACTGCGGCCGCGCGACTACCAGGCCGCTCTCGACAACGGACGTTCGCTCGAGCCGTTGATCCAGCGGCTCAATGAGATCCGCAAAGAGCATCGAGCGCTGCAGCACCTGTCCGGCCTGTGGTTCCATGGCATTTCCAACGACGCCCTGTTGTGCTATTCCAGGCGAGATCAGCAGACCGGTGACGTCGTGCTGGTGGTCGTCTGCCTGGAAGCGACCGGCTTCCATTGGGGCGAAACCGATCTCTACCTACCGGCGCTGGGCCTGGAATGGGGCGACACATTTCAGGCGGTCGACCAGCTCTCGGGCGAGGTGTACCACTGGTCAGGCCACAACATGGTCGGACTGGAGCCGGCGGCACGGGTCGCCCACATCGTGACCGTGCGGCAGTACTGAATCCTCCGGTGGGGCCAGGCAAAGACAAGTACGAGGAAAGGTAAGCATGACCCCGGAATACAGCGACTACACCGAGGATCGGCCGGCCTTGCGCAGCAGTCTCCCGGCCGACCCGGACTGGTACAAACGCGCGGTCTTCTACGAGGTGCTGGTGCGGACGTTCTTCGATTCCAATGGTGACGGCACCGGCGACATCAACGGACTCATCGAGAAGCTGGACTACCTCGCCTGGCTGGGCGTCGACTGCCTGTGGATTCCGCCGTTCTACGACTCGCCTTTGCGCGACGGTGGATACGACATTCGTGATTATCGGAAGGTGCTGCCGGAATTCGGCACCGTGCAGGATTTTGCCGCCCTCATCGAGGCCTGTCACCAACGGGGCATGCGCATCATCACCGACCTGGTGATGAACCACACCAGTGACAGCCATCAATGGTTCCAGGATTCCCGGAGCGATCCGGAGGGCCCATACGGCGACTATTACGTGTGGGCGGACGACGACACGGGCTACCCGGATGCTCGGGTGATCTTCGTCGATACCGAACCCAGCAACTGGACTTTCGATCCGGTGCGCAAGCAGTATTTCTGGCACCGGTTCTTCTCCCACCAGCCCGATCTCAATTTCGACTGCCCGGCGGTCGGCGACGCCATGATCGACATCATGCGGTTCTGGCTCGATCTGGGCATCGACGGGTTCCGGCTCGATGCGGTGCCGTACCTCTACGTCAGGGAGGGCACCAACGGCGAGAATCTCCCGGAGACGCATGCCTTCCTCAAGCGCTGCCGGAAGGTCGTCGAAGACGAATATCCCGGGCGCATCCTGCTGGCCGAGGCCAACCAGTGGCCGGCCGATGTCGTCGACTATTTCGGCGACCCGGCCGTGGGCGGCGACGAATGCCACATGTGCTTCCATTTCCCGTTGATGCCGCGCATCTTCATGGCCGCCCGACGGGAATCGAGATTCCCGATTTCGGAAATACTGGCTCAGACGCCACCGATCCCGTCGTCGTCGCAATGGGGCATTTTCCTGCGGAACCACGACGAGCTGACCCTGGAGATGGTCAGCGACGAGGATCGCGATTACATGTGGAACGAGTACGCCCGCGATCCGCGCATGAAGGCCAACATCGGTATCCGTCGGCGACTGGCATCGCTGCTGGACAACGACCGCAATTCCCAGGAACTCTTCACCGCCATGCTGCTCAGCCTGCCGGGCTCGCCGTGTCTTTATTACGGCGACGAGATCGGCATGGGCGACAACATCTGGCTCGGTGACCGGGACGGAGTGCGCACGCCGATGCAGTGGTCGCCGGACCGCAACGCCGGCTTCTCCCGGTCCGATCCGGCGCGGCTCTACCTACCGGCGATCATGGACCCGGTCTACGGATTCCAGACCGTGAATGTCGAAGCCCAGATGAACACCACCGCCTCGCTGCTGCACTGGACCCGGCGGATGATCGAGATCCGCAAGCAGCACCCGGCCTTCGCCCTCGGAGAGTTCGCAGATCTCGGTGGGTCCAACCCGACGGTGCTGTCGTACACCCGGACCTATGCCGGTGTGGACGGCGCAACAGGGGGAACTGTGTTGTGCGTGAACAATCTTTCGCGTTTCCCACAACCGGTGGAACTGAATCTGCAGGAGCACAACGGCTCGGTACCGGTGGAGCTCACCGGCGGCACGCCGTTCCCGGCCATCGGTGAACTGCCGTACCTGCTCACCCTGCCCGGGCACGGCTTCTACTGGTTCGACATCACCCCACCAGGTCAGAACAGCGGTCCCGGCCATTCCTCGCAGGAGGTGTCCTGAGCGGATGAGTGACGTGTCGTCGGGCTCCGACATCAACCCCGTCCATCAGGACGTCGAAGGGCAGCGCGGCGGATCAGCACAGGCGCTCGCGGAGCTCCTGGCCGGCTGGCTGCCCGGTCAGCGATGGTTCGCCAACAAGAGCGATGTGGTCACCGACATCGTCATCGAGTCACGCACGAGGATCGCCGAGTTCGACGGCCGGTCGGTGGAGCAGGTGCTCTTCACCGTTCCCACACCCACCGGGACCCATCGGTACCAGCTGTGGGTGGGCTGGGCCGGTTACTACCCGGATCGGTTCGGCCACGTGTTCATCGGCGAAACCTACGGCCACTATGCGTACGACGCCCTGCACGATCCCGACGTGACCGAGCTGGTGCTGGCGAACATCGCCGGCGGCGTGCAGGTCGGCGAGCTGTCGTTCACCGCGGAGCCGGGTGCCGAGATCGACCAGTCCGCGCTCGGTCTGGTGATCGGGGCGGAGCAGTCCAACACGTCGATCGTCTACGGGCACTCGAGCATCCTGAAGGTCTTCCGCCGGCTGGAACCGGGGTTGAACCCGGATGCCGAAGTGCATCGGGCGTTGCAGGCCGCGGGCTCCGCGCACATCGCAGAGCCGCTGGGTCTGATCGAGGGTCCCCTGGGCGGCGAGCGGACCACGCTGGCGTTGTTGACGCAGTTCTTCGCCAACAGCGCAGAAGGCTGGGCCATGGCCACCGCCAGCGTCCGGGACCTGATGGCCGAGGGCGACCTGCGGGCCGACGAAGTGGGTGGCGACTTCGCATCCGAGGCCGGCCGCCTGGGCCGAGCGGTAGCGGAAGTCCATGCCGATCTCGCCGCCGCATTCGGCGTCCGGGAACTCGACTCGGCGGCCGTCGCCGAACTGATCGATTCGATGATCGGCGGGGCCGAATCGGTGGCGACGCATGTGCCGTCGATCGCCGAGCTCCTCCCGCAGGTCGTCGCGGCCTTCCGATCCGCCGACACGTCGGCCACTTCGCTGACCGTGCAACGGATTCACGGCGACCTGCAGCTCGGCCAGACGCTGCGCACGCTGACCGGCTGGGCGATCATCGACTTCGAGGGTGAACCCTCCAAATCGTTGGCCCATCGCCGGGCGATGCACTCGCCGCTGCGGGATGTCGCCGGGATGATGCGGTCGTTCGATTACGCCGCGAACCACTCCGGCGGCCCATCGGACTCCCAACACGCCTACCGTGCTCAGGAGTGGGCCGCCCGCAACCGGGCTGCCTTCTGCGATGGCTACGCTGCGGTGGCCGGATACGACCCCCGCGACATGGGTTCGCTGCTCGCCGCATTCGAACTGGACAAAGCGGTCTACGAGGTTGCGTACGAACATGGCCACCGGCCCACGTGGGAGCCCATCCCGCTGCAGGCCGTCGTCAGACTCATCAACGGAGGTAAGTCATGAGTGAGCATCGCAGCTCGGCTCGGCCGAGCCGACTAACACCGAGCGGAGCACATGGAGCGATGAGCGCTTGCGCGAAGAGCCAGGGTTCAAAATGACAAGCCCCAGCAAACCCACTGAGTCGGCCGTCGTCACCGGGCATCTGGAAACCACGGCCGACGTACCCCCGCCCCCCGCCGTTGCGGGGCCCTCCGGCCCGACCGGCCCGACGATAGATCAGTACGAGAAGCTGATCGGCGGGGATACCCACGACCCCCACGGCATTCTCGGCACGCACCCGCAGCCGGACGGCAGCACCGTCATCCGAACGCTGCGACACCATGCGAAATCGGTGACGCTGCTGACCGAGGGCACCGAGACTCCGCTCGAGCACGTCCACGGCGGCGTCTTCGCAGTCACCATCCCGGGGCCGCCCGCGGACTACAGACTGCGGGTGGACTACGGCGAAGGTGCCGTGTATGAGGTCGACGATCCGTACCGCTGGCTGCCCACCCTGGGCGAGATCGACCTGCACCTGATCGGTGAGGGTCGGCACGAGTTCCTCTGGACCGTCCTCGGCGCACATGTGCGGACTTACGACACCCCCATCGGGAGCGTCACCGGCACCTCGTTCGCGGTGTGGGCTCCCAACGCCCGCGGTGTCCGGGTCAGCGGCGACTTCGACCACTGGTCGGGCGCGGGGCAACCGATGCGCTCGCTCGGCTCGTCCGGGGTCTGGGAGGTCTTCCTGCCGGACGTCCACGCCGGTACCCGTTACAAGTTCCAGATCCTGGGTCAGGACGGCGTCTGGCGGGAGAAGGCCGACCCGATGGCCTTCGGCGCGGAGGTGCCGCCGGCCACCGCCTCGGTGGTCACCACCAGCAGCTACGAATGGCAGGACCAGGACTGGCTGGACCAACGCGCGTCGACCGACCACCTGGCCGGGCCGATGTCGATCTACGAGATTCACGCCGGCTCCTGGCGGACCGACATCGGCTACCGCGAGATGGCCGATGCCCTGGTGAAAGACCTCGGCGAGACCGGCTTCACCCACCTCGAGTTCCTCCCGTTGGCGGGGCATCCGTTCGGTGGGTCCTGGGGTTATCAGGTCACCTCGTACTACGCACCCGATCCCCGTTTCGGCAGCCCCGACGACTTCAGGTACCTGGTGGACCGGCTGCACCAGGCCGGAATCGGCGTCATCCTCGACTGGGTGCCGGCCCACTTCCCCAAGGACGAGTGGGCGCTGGGTAAGTTCGACGGGACGGCGCTCTACGAGCACAGCGATCCGCGCCGCGGCGAGCAGCCCGACTGGGGCACCTTTGTCTTCGACTTCGGCCGGAAGGAGGTGCGGAACTTCCTGGTCGCCAACGCGCTCTACTGGCTGGAGGAGTTCCACCTCGACGGCCTCCGGGTCGACGCGGTCGCCTCGATGCTCTACCTCGACTATTCGCGCAACGACGGTGAGTGGCTGCCGAACATCTACGGCGGCCGGGAGAACCTGGACGCCGTGGCGTTCCTCCAGGAAACGAACGCCACGGTCGGCAAGCGGGTCCCCGGCGCGATGATGATCGCCGAGGAATCGACGGCCTGGCCGGGTGTTTCGCGCCCCACCTACCTCGGCGGTCTCGGCTTCCACCTGAAGTGGAACATGGGCTGGATGCACGACACCCTCGGGTACATCGCCCGGGATCCGATCTACCGGGCATGGCACCACAACGAGCTCACCTTCTCGATGATGTACGCCTACACCGAACAGTTCGTCCTGCCGATCTCGCACGACGAGGTGGTCCACGGCAAGGGGTCGCTGTGGTCCAAGATCCCTGGCGACGAGTGGCAGAAGGCGGCCACGTTGCGGGCCTACTTCGCCTACATGTGGGCCCACCCCGGCAAGCAGCTCCTGTTCATGGGACAGGAGCTGGGCACGCCGTGGGAATGGAGCGAATCGGTCCAGGTGCCGTGGCAGCTGCGTGACTACCCGATCCACGAGGGCGTTCGGTCGCTGGTCGGCGATCTGAACCGGGTGTACAAGGCCAGCCCGGCGCTGTATTCGCAGGACTTCACGCCCGATGGCTTCCGCTGGATCGACGCCAACGACCGGGACGGCAACGTGCTGGCGTTCCTGCGCTGGGGCTCGGACGGATCCGCGTTGGTCTGCGTGGTCAACTTCTCCCCCCAGCCGCATTCGGGCTACCGGGTCGGACTGCCCTTCAGCGGCGTCTGGCGGGAGGCCGTGAACACCGATTCGACCAGCTACGGCGGCTCTGGAGCCGGCAACATGGGGGCCGTTGTCGCCTCGGACCAGGCCTGGCACGGTCTTCCGGCCTCGGCCACGCTGACCGTTCCGCCGCTGGGCGCCTTGTGGCTGGTGCCCGAGTCAGCACCGAATCAGTGACGACGATCGCGCAGTAGGAGCGGACGCTGAGTTCGCCCCGAACGGGGTCGCATCGGGCCGGACGGCCCGGTGCGACCCTGTTCTTCGTGGTGGCCGGCCTGATCGCTGCGCTGTTGGTGATCGCGATCTGGCTGGTCCCGCAGCACGCTTCCGTCGCCGGCCTGCCGGTGGCGGCCGAGACGATCCGGACGCCGAGCGGCGGCCCGTCGATCGCGATCCGGCACGTCGGTAACCCCACCCCGACCACGGTTTCCGACGATGCGTCCGTGGCCGGTCTGCTCGCCGACCTCAACGCCTTCTGGGCCACGACCATGACCAGGGACTTCAAGCGCCCGTTCGTACCGCTGACCGGCGGGTACGTCTCCATCGACTCGACCGCGCGGACCGGCAGCGCCTGGTGCGTCACGTCGCCGGACCAGATCGCCGGCAACGCCTACTACTGCCCGTCCGGCGACGCCATCGTGTACGACTCGGCCGGGCTGATTCCGGTGCTGCTGGGCCACTATGGGGTCGCGGGGCTCACTGCCTCGTTTGCCCACGAGTTCGGGCACGCGATCCAGGCCAGGATCGGACCGACCGCCGCGCAGCGTTCGGCCGACCCCACGCAGTACCCCAGCATCCTGATCGAGGCTCAGGGTGACTGCTACGCCGGGTCGTTCCTGGCGTGGGCCGTGGCCGGGGATTCGACCAACGTGCGCCTGCCTGAGTCGTCGATGGTCCGGGCGGTGGCACCGCTCTTGGATTTCCGGGACCCGGTCAACGTCCCGATCGACGATCCGACCGCGCACGGTCTGTCCCTGGATCGGCTCACGGCGATCCTGCGCGGCTATCGGGGCGGGGCAAGTGCCTGCCACGAAATGACCAGGGCGGCAATGACCCCGACGCTGGGCCGGCCTGGGCTGACCACTACCCGCACCCCCGACCGATATCCGTCCACCGCCGCAACCCTGACGGCGGCGAGGTCGTCGATCGCTGCCTACGCCGCCACTCTGCCGGTGGCCGGCAACTCCGGATTGAGCGGGATACAACCCACCGCACCCGATCTTGCCGAGGCCAGGCCGTACGGCCAGTTCGCCGATGCGGCCACCCTCGCCCTGGCCATGGGACGATCGCTGACCGGCTCGCCGACCGGCGCGGCCTGTTTCACCGGGGCCTGGGCTGCTTCGGTCTTCGGCCATGCGCGTACCGGTCAGCTCGGCTCCTGGGCCGGCGACGCCGACGAGGCGCTGGACATGCTCCGGGCGCGGACGACGGCTACCTTCGGCGAACTGGCCGCCTACGCCGACGGTTTCGCCGGTGGGTGGTCAGCGTGCACCGATCAATGACGTGCACCGACCGGTGATCAGTACAGCGCTGCGGCCAATTTCCGGCGGGCCTGCTTGACCATCTCGTCGTCGATGGCGAATAGCGAGAACAGCTGGATGAGGTGCTCACGGGCGGCCGTTCGCTCGTCGCCGGCCGACCGGCGCACGGCGGCGACCAGTCGATCGAAGGCCGCCGCAACCTCGCCACCAGCCACTTCCAGGTCGGCTGCATCACATTGCAGCGCAACGTCATCGAGCGCAGCATCGGCCTTTTCGATGGTGTCCGGCGGGAGTCCGTCGGTCTTGGCCAGGAACGTCGTCTGGGCCAAGGCCGCGGTGGCCCGCGCATTGCCCGGCTCCGCCGCCAGGATCTGCTCGAGCTCGGCTGTGGCCATGTCGTAGTCACCGGCCATCAGTGCGTCCTCGGCGGCGGTGAAGCGCTCGTCCTCCGGCTCGGCCGCGGGTCCCGGCTCGATACCGGCCGCTTGCTCGGCCGCGGTGATCGCCGGCATCCGCTCCCGCAGCGCGTCGAGCAGGGCAGCGATCCACTGCCGGACCGCGGTGTCCTCCGCCGGACCGGCATAGGCATCGATGGGCTGGCCAGCCGCCACCGCGATGATCGTCGGGATTTCTCTGGCCTGAAAGGCCTGCGCCACCCTGGGATTGGTGTCCACGTCGACCCTGGCCAGTACCCACGATCCATGCCCGTCCGCGACGACCGCGTTGAGCAGCGCAGAGAGCGCGGTGGACAGCGAGGACCGGCCCGACCACAGATCGAAGACCACCGGCAGCTCCGTCGAGGCCTGGACGACCTCGCCGAAGGTGGCTTCGGTGACTTCGATCGTGTACTTCGACGGCGGCGTCTGTGGCGCGCCACCGGCCGGCGCGGGCTTGTTCTTCAGAGCGGACAGGTCGATGGCGCCGGCAAAGGCAGACGACAGTGCCGCCTGCTGGCGGGGATCCGGGCGGGTCATTGGATTATTTTCTCACGCCGTCCCGGCACGCTGGACCCGTCGGTCTTCAGGCTGCCGCTGCCCCGGCCGCGGACTCGGACCGCTCCCAGATCTCCGGTGCCCGGTGGCGTCCCACGACCGGCGCGCGCAGCGGCCAGGCCTTGTCGAGCTCGGCATCGGCCCGTCCCCGGGACCGCAGGTAGGCCTGCATGTGAACGGCCCAGTCGTGATGCCAGCCGACCTGCGCGCTGTGCAGCGTCTGCGCATCGGCGTGTCGGATCAAGTCATGGTCGACGACCATCTCCCTGGCGACCGCGACGGCAGCGACCGCATCACCCAGCGCCGAGTGGGCAGCCCACGGCTGCACCTCGTAGTGCTCGGCGGTGGCACCCAGAGTGCGCTTGCCCTTCCGGTAGCGATCGACGCCGCGATCGATGACGAACGGGTCGATGACCCAGGCCTGCGGCCACCACGGCCTGGTGCCGAGCCGGGGCAGCCCGCTGCGGACGGCCTCGGCGTCCAACAGGGTCAGATCGTATGGCGCGTTGAAGATGACCACCGGAAGCCCTGAGCGCCAGGCCGACTCGAGCTCGAAGATGATCTCCGCGATGGCGCCGGCCGACGGTTGTCCGTGTGCCCGCACCCGTTCGGTGCTCACCCCGTGCACGGCACAAGCGGCCGACGGAATGGGTACGCCGGCGTCGACCAGCCATTCCCTGGCCCGCAGTACCTGCCCCGATGGGGAGACGTGCACGACCGCCGCGGTGACCACCCGGTCCGTCGTGGTGTCGACCCCGGTCGTCTCCAGATCGAATCCCACCAAGGTTCCGTCGTGCCACGCCGGGCCCTGCCGGAAGGGATTCGCCGTGCTCATGCCTGCTGGTATCTCCTTCTCAGACCTGTTCTGTAGCTCCAGATCGGAGATTACGCGGCGACACCGACACTGACCGGTGAGCCACGCGGGTAGCGGTCAGATCCTGGCCGGCTCCGTGTAGGTCCCCCAGACACCTCGTAGGGCGTCGCAGATCTCGCCCAGCGTGGCCTCAGCTCTGGCGGCCGCGAGCATGGGCGGCACGAGGTTGGCGCTGCCTTGGGCCTGGGCCACCAGCTCGGCCAAGGCCGCCGCGACTGCCGCCCGGTCCCTGGACTCGCGGCGTGCGGCAAGGGCAGCAACCTGTTCGACCTCGACCTGGCCCGAGATCCGCAGGATTTCGAGGTCGTCACCGACACCCCCGGTCAGAGTGTTCACCCCCACCACCTTCTTGCGGCCGTCCTCCACCGCCATCGCGTAGTCGAACGCTGCATCGGCGATCGCGCCAGTGAAGAACCCGTCCTCGATTCCGGCGAGAATTCCGCTGGTCATCACCCCGACCGGATGGTGGCCAGATGGAACTGCCTGCGCAGCAAGCTCTTTTATCCGTCCGAAGATCTCCTCGGCCGCTGACTCCAGCTGGTCGGTCAGCGCCTCCAAATACCAGCTGCCGCCCAGCGGATCGGCCACGTTGGCCACACCGGTCTCCTCCATGAGCACCTGCTGGGTGCGCAACGCGATCTGCGCGGCCTTTTCGCTCGGTAGCGCGAGCACCTCGTCAAGTGCGTTGGTGTGCAACGAGTTAGTCCCGCCGAGGACCGCCGCCAGGGCTTCTATGGTGGTCCGGACCACGTTGTTGTCGGGTTGCTGGGCGGTCAGCGACACGCCGGCCGTCTGGGTGTGGAATCGCAACCACTGCGCCCGGGGATCGTCAGCGCCGAAGACGTCTCGAAGCCATCTGGCCCAGATCCGGCGCGCCGCCCGGAATTTCGCGATCTCCTCGAAGAAGTCGATGTGTGCATCGAAGAAGAAGCTGAGCCCCGGAGCAAATTTGTTCACGTCCAGCCCACGGGAGAGACCGAGTTCGACGTAGGCAAATCCGTCGGCCAATGTGTAGGCCAACTCCTGGGCCGCAGTCGACCCGGCCTCCCTGATGTGGTAGCCCGACACCGAAAGCGGTTTGTAGGATGGAATCTCGGCGAGGCAGTACTCCATCAGGTCGCCGATCAGCCGTAAGTGCGGCGCGGGCGCGAAGATCCATTCCTTCTGAGCGATGTATTCCTTGAAGATGTCGGTCTGCAGGGTACCGTTCAGCCGGCTCAGTTCGACGCCCTGCCGCTCGGCCGCGACCAGATACATGCAGAAGATGGGCACGGCCGGGCCCGAGATCGTCATCGAGGTGCTGACCCCACCCAGGTCGATGCCCTGGAACAACCGGTCCATGTCCAGCGCCGAGTCGATCGCGACTCCGCAGTGCCCGACCTCACCGAGGGCTCGCGGGTCATCCGAGTCGCGACCCATCAGAGTCGGCATGTCGAAGGCGACCGACAATCCGTCGCCTCCCTGGGCCAGGATCATCTGATAGCGCTCGTTGGTGTCCGCTGCGTTGCCGAATCCGGCGAACTGCCTGATGGTCCAGGGCTTTCCGCGAAATCCGCTGGCATGTAGTCCACGTGTGAACGGGAACTCGCCGGGCCAGCCGATCCGGTCGAAGCCAGTGATCGTGTCCGTGTCCGCCGGCCCGTAGACCGGTCGTACCTCCGAGCCCGACAACGTGCTGTAGTCGGCATCCCGGACGCGGCCCGATCGTTCCGCCGCATCGAAGCGGCGCTGCCAGCGCGCACGTCCCGACGCCATGTCCGTCGAGTCCTCCGAATCGGCGGGGGCCTGGCCTTGCGCCGCGGCGCTTTTCGGGTTCGCGGCGACACTGGCGAGGGTGGTATCTACGGGAGCCATGGTTACGAGGGTATCCAACTATCGGATCTCCGAGCATCTTCCGTGTCGTTACTGCTTGGTAACGTCGTCCGATGACCTCGAATGCCCCCTCCCACTCGCTGCCCTTCGATCCGATCGCCAAGGCAGCGCAGACCTGGGCCGAGCGCATCGGGCCGAACGGGGCGATGGCCGCGGTCACCAACATCATGCGGGTGCAGCAGATCCTGCAGGCCAGCGTGGACGATGCACTCAAACCGCATGGACTGACCTTCGCCCGGTACGAGGCGCTGGTGCTGTTGTCGTTCTCGCGTCGCGGATCGCTGCCGATGCGGATGATGGGCGAGCGACTGCAGCTACATCCGACGTCGATCACCAACATCGTCGACCGCCTCGAAGCCGACGGATTGGCCCGGCGACTGCCTCACCCCAGCGACCGGCGTACCACCCTGGTGGAACTGACCGACGCCGGACGGGCCCGGCTGGTCGACGCCACCAAAGCCGTCACCGGCGCCAATTTCGGCCTTTTCGGCCTCGAGGACGACGAGTCTGCACGATTGTCCGAACTCCTGACCAAGGTCAGGCGCTCGGCCGGCGACTTCGCCTGATCCACTCCCACAGCTGAGCCGCCCCACGGTGCACGTCGCCGTCGCCATCGGCCACCCCGGCGGCGATTTCGTCCAGCATGGAACGTCCCGGTGCGGACGCAAGTGTCTGGTGTACATGTTCCAGGACAAGGGTTTCCATTCCGATCGCTGATCTCGCCCTGGCCCGGTCGACGGCCAGCCCGCTCGCCAGCGCAAAGTCGGCGTGGGCGGTCAACCGATCGACGAGTTCGGCAATACCATGCCCGCTGACCGCCGTGGTGCTGAGCACCGGCGTTCGCCAGGCGCCGCGACCGGCGATTCCCGACCGCCCCAGAGCGACCATCGATTTCAGTTCCCGGACCGTGGCGGTTGCGCCGTCCCGGTCGGCTTTGTTGACCACCAGGATGTCGGCGATCTCCAGGATGCCCGCCTTCGCGGCCTGGATGCCGTCGCCGGCCCCGGGCGAGGTGATCACGACGACGGTATCCGCCAACCGCAGCACGTCCACCTCGTTCTGCCCCACCCCCACCGTTTCGACCAACACGATCTGGAAGCCAAGTGCTGACATCAGATCCACGGCCGCCGGTGTCGCGGACGACAGCCCTCCGAGGTGGCCGCGGCTGGCCATCGACCGGATGAAAACGCCCTGATCGGTGACATGGTCGGCCATCCGGACGCGATCGCCCAGCAGGGCGCCCCCGCTGAACGGGCTGGACGGATCGACCGCGAGCACGGCCACCGTCTTGGCCGAGGCCCTGGCTGCGGCGATCAGCGCGGCGGTGATGGTCGACTTGCCGACGCCAGGCGGCCCGGTGAGCCCCCAGACGACGGCGTCCCTGGCTCGGCCGGCCAGCGCGGCCGACACCTGGGCAGCGCGGTCTCCGCCAGTTTCCACCCAACTGAGCAGGCGGGCGGTGGCTCGCACCGAGCCCCCCGCTGCGGCCCCGACCAGTTCGGCCGCAGTGGATGGCGTCACCTTGCCGCTCAGACCCCGGTGCCCGCTGACGGAACGGAGATGATCAACGCATCTCCCTGCCCGCCCCCGCCGCATAGCGCGGCAACGCCCAGACCGCCGCCCCGCCGACCCAGCTCGAGGGCCAGGTGCAGCACCAGACGGGCACCGGACGCTCCGATGGGGTGCCCGAGGGCGATCGCACCGCCGTTGACATTGACCCGGTCCTCGGAGATCTTCAGTTCGCGGGCGGAGGCAATGCCGACCGCAGCGAACGCCTCGTTGATCTCGACCAGATCCAACGCCTCGATGCTTACTCCGAACTTGGCGCACGCCGCTCGGATCGCGTTCGCCGGCTGTAGCTGCAGAGAGGAATCCGGGCCTGCCACCGTCCCGTAGGCCTCGATCTCGGCGATCCAGCTCAACCCCCGGCTCTGCGCCAACTCCTTGCGCATCACGACGACCGCCGCCGCACCGTCCGAGATCGGCGAAGCAGACCCGGCGGTGATGGTGCCGTCCGGCCGGAACGCGGGTCGCAGCCGGCCAAGGACCTCGGTGGTCGTGTCCGGCCGGATCCCCTCGTCGGTCTCGACGATGACGTCACCCTTTCGGCCGCGGATGGTCACCGGCACGATTTCCTCCGCGAAGACTCCTGCCGCGGAGGCGGCGGCCGCCCGCCGGTGCGAGCGGGCGGCGAAGGTGTCCTGCTCCAGCCTGGTCAGCGGTTCCCGGTCGTTGGACTGCTCGGTGAGCGAACCCATGGCCTGGTCGGTGAAGGCGTCGCGAAGACCGTCGAAATCGGCATGGTCGAGCAGGGTGACCTCACCGAATTTGAACCCCGCACGCGACCCGGGGAGCAGGTGTGGCGCCCTCGTCATCGATTCCATGCCCCCGGCCACCACAGTGTCGAACTCGCCGGCCCGGATCAACTGGTCGGCAAGGGCAATCGCATCCAGGCCGGAGAGGCAGACCTTGTTGATGGTTACGGCTGGGACGTCCATGCCGATGCCGCCGGCGACGGCGGCCTGACGGGCCGGGATCTGACCACAGCCGGCCTGCAGCACCTGGCCCATGATCACGTATTCGATGTCACCGGCCGGCACCCCACTACGTCGGAGCGCCCCCGCGATAGCAGTACCGCCCAATTGCACAGCGTCGGCTCCGGCGAGAGCGCCGGAGAGCCGTCCCATGGGGGTGCGTGCGCCAGCAATGATCACCGATGAGCCCATGCGCAAAACGGTACCCCGCGCGCCCATCGGGCTACCGTGACCGACATGACACTGCCCCATCACCCGTCGATCATCGGTGTCGACCACGTCGGGCTGGCGGTGCCCGATCTGGCCGCCGCGATCGCCCTCCACACCGACGTACTGGGCGGTTCGGTCGCGCACCGGGAGGTCAATGCCGAGCAGGGCGTCGAAGAAGTGATGATCAGCTATGGGAGCGGGGCCCAGATCCAGCTGCTGGCCCCGCTCGATGCCACCTCGACGATCGCCAAGTTCATCGAGCGCAACGGCCCTGGACTGCAACAACTCGCCTATCGAGTCACTGATGTCGACGAGGTGTCCGCCGCAATCCGCAGTCATGGTCTGCGACTGCTGTATGACACGGCGCGACGAGGAACGGCCGGCTCACGGATCAATTTCGTGCATCCGAAGGACACCGGCGGGGTGCTGATCGAGTTAGTCGAACCAGCACCGCAGCCACCACCGCTGCCGTGACGTAACACCCGGCAATCGTTGCGGCCCGGATGCGCCGCGCGCAGCTGGAGTGATGGAACACTGGAGGCATGACATCTGGCGACTGGCTCCCCGCGCAAGCTCCGTTCGACCTGGTGCGGCGGGGCTATTCACCGGAGCAGGTCACCGCACACCTGGAACGACTCGAGTACGACCTCCGCATCACCACGGCCAACCGCGACGCCACCAATCAACGGCTCAACGAACTCGGTGCGCAGTTGGCTGCGGCACAGGCCGAGGCCGACACGCTGCGTAACCAGTTGGACCGGAGCGCGCTCGAACCGGTTTCGATGGCCAATCTTTCCGACCGTATGCAGCGCATGATCAGGCTGGCGGAAGAGGAAGCCAGCGAGATCCGGGCCCGCGCCGAGGCCGACGCGGACAAGCTGCGCGGGCAGTTGGAGACCTCGCTCGCCGAGGCCACCGCGGCTCGCGCCGCGTTCGATGCCGAGCGTGAACGGACCCGCAAGCAGTTGGCCGAGCAGGTGCACGGCCTGATCGCCGAGGCCACGACCGAGGCGCAGGAGACCACGGCGTTGGCTCAGCAGGAGTCGGCCAAGGTTCGCGAGGAGGCGAACGCGGAGGCCGAGAACACCATTGCCGAGGCCAACAGGATCGCCGAGCTGACCCTGGCCGAGGCGACGGCGGCCGCGTCCACCCTGGCGACGGAGACCGCAGCCGAGCGGGACCGGTTGGACGCCGAGAGCCTCGCCCACCGCACCCAGGTCGACGAGGACTTCGAGATCGCGATCACCGCACGTCGCGCCGATGCGCACAAGGTGATCACCGATCGAGAACAGGCTTCTGCGGCGACTGCCGCGGCGCTGATCGCCGCGGCGACGGCAGAGTCCGAACGGTTGGTAGCCAACGCAACGAGCGAATCACAGACGCTCATGCAGCAGGCCACCACCTATTCGAACGCCCTGGTCAATCGGGCCGCCATGGAGTCCCACCAGCGGGTCGCGGATGCCGACGATGCGGTGCTGGCGTTGCACGCCCTGCGCGGGCAGCTGACCGACCAGCTCACGTCATTGACCAGTCATCTGGAACACATCAGGGATCTCGCCGGCTCGGCGCCGACATTGATCGCACCGCCGGAGGCCGAGGCCGGCCGCCCGCTGACCGGTCACTTTCCGCTCGACCCGGCCGGCCGACCGACGTTGACCGAAGTGCCACTGCCGGTGCTCGGCGATCGACAGAACGATGCCGAACCAGAGCTCGGCGCCGCCGCAGTCGAGCCGGACCCGGTCGACGATGCCCCGGGCGAAGAAGCTTCGGTCGACAGCGAGCCCGTCGGCGAGCAGTCAGCGGGCGAGCAGTCAGCGGTCAAGCAGACAACGCCCGAAGACACCGACTCCCGCGATTCGGAAGATGCCCAACCCGAAGTCGTGGCCGCCGGTAACAGCCAGCGCACGCGGTTCCGCGGCGGACGCGGGCACTGATTCACCGCTGACCCGCCACTGGGGTCAGCTGCGGTCGCCGACGGCCACGATCGCCAGGATCTCGGGCATCCGGCTGAGATAGGTCGACGCCGTCAGGTTCGAAACCGCCACGACGGCGACCGCGCCACAGACGGGTCCGACAACCAGAGCCACCCATCCCCAGAACGGGGCGATGGTCACGGACAGAACCAACAGCACGATCGCCGGCAGGGCCACCGCGATCCCGCCGCCCATCGAGGCCGCCGTAGCGCCGGTCGTCCGGCCCTTCTGACCGGGAATGCTGTTGGCGAACATCGACTTGCGACTCTGCCGCATCGCATACGGCAACCGCGCCGAGAAATACCCGGTGAATGCGACCGCGCCCAGCATGAGCGGCAGACAGATACCGAGACCTGCTGGCACCCAACGCATATCGTGCCGGATGACGGCCTGCAGGAAGACCGCGGCGACCACGATCACCGTTCCGGGAATGAGGACGAAGATCGAGTGCCCGAGGGCCTCTCCTCTGGCTCTGGTGCGATCCGCGAAGGCGACCATGTGCAACCACACGCCGGTGCCCTCAACCCCGAACTGATTACCGGCCTGCAGCCCCATCATCAGAGCCGGGAAGGCCACGGCGAACAGCGATCCGTGGCCGCGCACCACCAGCAGCGGCCAGAGGACGGACAGGGCCGCCACCATCAACCACGGGATGCGGCGCATCGGATCCCGCCAGGTCAGCACCCGATCCCGGGCCATCACCAGCGAGATCATCCCGGTCAGCGAGTTGGCCACCGACGTTCCCGACGTAGCGCTGTCGGCAGGTGCTGAACCTTCGGTGGTCGACGGCAACGTGGTCAGGCTCGTCCGCAGTGCGGCCGCCCACCACCGCCAACCGATCACCAGAGTCAGTGCGGCGGTCGCTGCGGCGATCAGCACCCGACCCCAGTTGGCCGCCCTGACCTCAGAGGGGATGATGGCGAGCGCGCCGTTCGGTCCCCAGGCAAGGACCCGGGCCACCGCAGTCGCGCCGGAACCCAGCGACCGCGCCGACTCGTCAGGGTTGACCGACGATGCCGTCTGGTTGAAAGCGAACGACAGCCCGATGTAGACCAGGAACAGCAGGGATCCGATCACCATGCCGAGATCCCGGCCTCGACGACCGGACATCAAACCGGACATCGCCGTGGAGGCGGCCCTGGAGACCACCACGCACAACACCAGCTGGACCGCGCAGCAGACCACCGCGATGGGCAACAGACCCCAGCTGGACGACAGGGCCACGGCCGCCCCGAGCAGCAGCAGAGCGTTGGCCAACGGCAGGTATCCGACGAGGGAGGCCGCCAGCAACCCGCGTTGCAAAGTCGCGGTGGTCAGTGGCAACAGGGCGAATCGAGCCGGGTCGACGGTCTCGTCGACGCCGAAGGCCACCAGTGGCGCGAGCACCCACGAGACCATCTGCACCGTGAACAACGAGACCACCAGAGTTCTGGCCAACGCAGGATCGGTGCGGAGCCCGAAACACCCGACGATCAGGACGGCGATGACGGCCAGCGCGAGAGCCCAGCCGACGATCAGCCACGCCCTGGCACCGCCCTGAGCCGCTCGCACCCGACTACTCGCCAGCCGCCACTTCAGGCCGGCGAAGAGCCCAACCATTCCAGACCACCCTCCGCGACATCGTCGGCGCCGACCAGGTGCATGAAGGCGTCGTCGAGACTCGCCGCCTGACCTCGCACCTGTGCGATCGGACCCGACGCCACAATCTTCCCGTGTCCCATCACGGCCACGTGGCTGCACAGACCCTCGACCAGGGCCATCACGTGGGACGAGAAAATCACCGTGCCGCCGCCCGCGGTGTATCTGCTCAGTACGGTTCGGATCACCCGGGCCGACACCGGATCGACGGCTTCGAGCGGCTCGTCGAGCAGCAGAATCGGCGGGGCGTGCAGCAGCGCGGCGGCGAGAGTGATCTTCTTGCGCATGCCCGTCGAGTAGTCCGCCACCAACTTCGAGCCGGCCTCGTCGAGGTCGAGGACGGCGATGAGCTCCTTGGCCCGCGCATTCACGGTTTCGGCCGGAATACCCCGCAGCCGACCGAGGTAGGAGAGCAGTTCGGGACCGGAGAGGCGCTCGAACAGGCGGAGACCGTCGGGCAGCACGCCCATCTTGGTTTTCGCGGTGACCGGATCAGTCCAGACATCGACGCCGGCCATCACGATCCGGCCGCCGTCGGGTCGCAGCAGGCCGGTGACCATCGACAGCGTCGTCGTCTTGCCCGCCCCGTTGGGCCCGACCAGACCGAAGAACGAGCCGATCGGCACGTCCAGGTCGATCGCGTCGACCACCGCCCGTCCGTCGTAGACCTTCGTCAGCCCGCGAATCGCCAGCGCCTGGCCCGCGGCGGCCGACACCATGGCATCCGGCCGCGGATAGTTCGGCAACACCGGTATTCGATCTGTCGTCTCGCCCGACATCAATCCCCCATCGATCGCTGTAAACCACCATGCCACAACGGGACGACAGCGGTTCCATTCCGCCGCCTCACCAGGCCAGTTGGCCCGGACCGCCCCGGCTGGCCCGCCGATTCCAGCAGCTCCGGTGCCAGTGCCGGCGCCGCTCCACCCCGGCGTCCGCACCGCCGGTCCAAGCCGGCCAGACCACCAGATGGGGTGTGCCGGGCGCGATCAGCTGCTGACATCCCGGGCACCGATAGCTCTTGCTCGACGCTGCCCCCGGCACGGTCTGCACCAGGAATTCGCCGTCGCTGGTTGATTGCGAGTTCTGCCACCCGGTGATCGGCGTCGGATCAGCCCTTCGGCCCGGGCGGTGGGAGCGTCGTGGCACGGCAAAACGGTACCCGTGTGCCAGAGTGAACACCGACGGGGCGATGGATGCGGAGGGCGTGGTGCGCCGAGGAACAGGCATCGCACTCACTGCATCTGCCTTGAGCATCACCGTCGGCGTATTGGTCGGAGCGGTCATCACCATCGGCAGCAACTCGCGAGCCAAGTCCGCGGCACCGGACGCGATCGTCTCCGGTGCCCCGGCCAGTACCGATGCGACTGCGTCGAGCCTTGAGCCGGCCGTCAGCCAGGCCGAGGTGTCCATCTCGGTTGCCGGGGTGGCCAGCACGGTATCGCCCACCCCGGTCAGGAGTTCGCCCGTCGTCACCCCGGCCACGACGACGCCGCAGCCAACAGCCAAATCCACGCCGACCAAGCCGAAACCGGCTGTGGTCAGGCCCACGTGGTCAAAGCGATCGGCCACCCCGACGTTGATCTACACCACCGTCATCATGACGCCGAGCACGACCGCGACACCCACGCCGACTCCGCCTACCACTCCGACAACCAGCAACGCGGTCCCGCCCACCACCCCGCCGGCACCCACCGTGAGATCCGTACCGCCGACAACAGCGGAGCCGCTACCCGGCACCGCGGTACCGGGCGAGCTGTGCCGCGAACTCGGCGACAAGGCCACCGTCGCGCAGGGCTGGAACGTGTTCTGTCAACGCAACTTTGCTGTCGGCACGCTGACCTGGCGGCCGGTCATGGATGGCGGCGGCTGCCTGAGCAAGCGGATGACCGGGATCGGCGTGGACGGGCGGGCCTACGTCTGCCGGCCCGACGGACAACGAATGGATCGTTGGCGCGCAGCACACTGAATCGCGCCGCAGGTGAATCGCCGGGCAGGCGATTCGTCCGGGCGGAATCAGACGGGGATGAACAGGATCAACAGCGCCCAGGCGACGACGGCGGACGGGAGCAGCGAATCCATCCGATCCATCACCCCGCCGTGCCCGGGTAGCAGCGTGCCCATGTCCTTGACCCCGAGATCGCGCTTGATCAGCGACTCAGCAAGGTCACCCATGGTGGCGACAACGGCCAGCACACCGCCGACGACGACGCCCTGCCACCACGGATGATGCAACGCAGGCTGCAACGAGACGGCCAGCGCGCCACCGATCATCGCGGTGACGATGGAACCGGCGAAGCCCTCCCAGGACTTCTTCGGCGAGATGGTGGGAGCCATCGGATGCTTACCCAACAGCGCCCCGGCGGCGTAGCCGCCGGTGTCCGAACAGACCACCATGATCAGGAACGCCAGCACGCGGGCGTGACCGTCGTGCGGCGCCACCAGCAGGGTGGCAAAGGAAGCGAACAAGCCCAGATAGACAACCAGGAAGATGGACGCGGAGATGTCGGCCAGGTAGCCGTCCGCGCCCTTGGCGAATCGCCAGATCATCACGGCGAGTGCGGTGAACGCCACGCCAACGGCCTGGGCCTGGAAGCCCCAGGGCCACGCCAGTGCGATGGTGACCGCGGATCCCACGGCCAGCGGGATCCAGACGAGGCTGATTCCACGCGCGCGCGCCAGCGTGCTGCGCATCTCCCAGATGGAGGCGACGACGGCCGCGACGATGATGCCGACGAACAACTGCCGATACAGCAGCAGGGCTGCCACCAGGACGACGCCGAGACCGAGGCCGACACCGATCGCCATGGGCAGATTGCGGCCGGCCCTCGATTTCACCTCACCGGTAGTCGGTCCACTCATCAGTCCTCGAGCAACTCGGCTTCCTTGTGCTTGACCAGCTCGTCGATGGACGCGGTGTAGCGATCGGTGACGGTCTGCAGTTCCTTCTCGGCCCGGGCACCTTCATCTTCACCGGTGTCACCGTCCTTGACCGCCTTGTCCAACGTTTCCTTGGCCTTCCGGCGGATGTTGCGCACCGAGACCTTGGCGTCCTCGCCCTTGGCTCTGGCTACCTTGCCCATGCCCCGGCGGCGTTCTTCGGTCAGCTGCGGGAAGACGATCCGGATGATGTGGCCGTCGTTGCTGGGATTCACCCCCAGATCCGAGTCCCGAATGACGCGCTCGATCGCACCCAATTGACTCATGTCGTAGGGCTTGATCACGGCCATCCTGGCCTCGGGAATGGTGATCGAGGCCATCTGCTGCAGCGGCGTCGGGGCGCCGTAGTACTCCACCACGATGCGGCTGAAGGTGTTGGGATTGGCCCGGCCGGTCCGCAGACTCGCCAGGTCCTCCTTGGCGACCGCGACCGCCTTCTCCATCTTCTCCTCGGCGTCGAAGAGAGTTTCGTCGATCAGGTCGGACATCTCAGGTGCCTTTCGGTGTGGAAACCAGGGTGCCGATGGTCTCGCCCCTGACCGCTTTTCCGATGTTGCCATCGGTGAGCAGGTTGAACACGATGATGGGCATGGCGTTGTCCATGCACAGACTGAAGGCCGTCGCATCCGCGACCTGAAGTCCCCGCTCGAGCACTTCGCGATGGGTGATCTCGGCGAACATCTTGGCGTCCGGAACGACCCGCGGGTCGGCGTCGAACACGCCGTCGACGGCCTTGGCCATCAGCACGACCTCGGCGTTGATCTCAAGGGCACGCTGGGCGGCAGTGGTATCGGTAGAGAAATAGGGCATGCCCATGCCGGCCGCGAAGATCACGATGCGGCCCTTCTCCAGATGGCGCTGGGCCCGCCGCGGAATGTAGGGCTCGGCGACCTGCCCCATGGTGATGGCCGTCTGCACCCGAGTGTCCAGGTGGTGTTCACGTTCGAGAAAGTCTTGCAGCGCAAGACTGTTCATGACAGTACCGAGCATGCCCATGTAGTCGGCCCTGGCCCGGTCCATACCGCGGCTGTTCAGCTCCGCGCCTCGGAAGAAGTTGCCGCCGCCGATGACGACTGCAACCTGGACTCCACTCTTGACCACTTCGGCAATCTGTCGGGCCACCGCTGACACGACGTCGGGGTCGACGCCGACCTGGCCGCCGCCGAACATCTCGCCACCGAGCTTGAGGACAACCCGCAGGAACGGTCGACGGTCGCTGAGCGCCTCGGTCATGGTCCATCCCATCTCGCCCGACCCTGGGTCGAGCGCATCATGTTCCATCGAAACACTAACCCGCCGGGAACGGTCTACCGGCCACGCGCCACTGGCCGGTCGCACGTACGCGCAACCGGCCAGTGGTGACGGACGACGGGTCAGGCGGATCCGACGGTGCCGACCTCGAAGCGCACGAACGCCGTGACGTCGACGCCGGCCTCTTCGAGCACCTTGGCCACGGTCTTTTCCGGCTCGCGCACCGACTTCTGCTCACCGAGGACGGCGGCCTTGTAGAAGCCGCTGACGCGACCCTCGACGATGCGCGGCAGGGCCGCCTCCGGCTTGCCCTCCTCGCGGGCGATGCCCTCGGCGATCCGCTTCTCGGACTCGATCACGTCGGCGGGGATCTCGTCCCGCGAAACATACTTGGCGCTCAGGGCCGAAACCTGCATGGCCGCACCGCGAGCGGCTTCGGCGTCGTCACCGGTGTACTGCACCAGTACACCGATGGCGGCCGGCAGATCGGCGGAACGCTTGTGCAGATAGACGGTGGTCTGGCCGTCGAGCTTGGCGACCCGGTTGAGCACCAGCTTTTCGCCCAGCCGACCAGCGACATTGGTGATCTCGTCCTCGACGGTGCCGGCACCCAACGGGGACGCGAGCACGGCGTCGACGGTCACGTCGCCGGTGAGCGCATCCGCGGCGGCCGCCAGCTTGTTGGCCAGATTCTGGAAATCGTCGCTCTTGGCCACGAAGTCCGTCTCGGAGTTGAGCTCGATGAGCGCGTTTCCGCTGGCGGCGACCATACCCTCGGCCGTCGTGCGCTCGGCGCGCTTGGAGGCGTTCTTGGCGTTCTTGATGCGGAGGAACTCGATGGCCTTGTCGAAGTCGCCTTCGTTCTCTTCCAATGCCTTCTTGCAATCCATGAATCCGGCTCCGGTCAGTTCACGGAGCTTCTTGACGTCGGCAGCGCTGTAATTCGCCATCTTTGGCGCGATCCTTTCTGTCCTGGTTACTTCTCGCACACAAACATCCGCCCGCGCGGCCGGCCATTGCTGACCGGACGCACGGGCGGGTGAAGAGATCAGTTCTGCGTCGGGTCTGCTGCGGGGGCAGCAGCCTCGACCGGAGCAACCGCGTCGGCAACCTCGGTCACCACGGCGGGAGTGCCGGTCTCGAGCAACTCGCGCTCCCACTCGGCCAGCGGCTCTTCGCCGGCGGCGACAGCAGCCCCGCCGGAGCGGGCCAGCAGGCCCTCGGCGACGGCCTCGGCGACAACCTTGGTGAGCAGGGCGGCGGAGCGGATCGCATCGTCGTTACCCGGCACCGGGTAGTCGACCTCATCTGGATCGCAGTTGGTGTCCAGCACCGCAACGACCGGGATGTTCAGCTTGCGAGCCTCGCCGACGGCGATGTGCTCCTTCTTCGTGTCAACGATCCACACGGCCGATGGCACGCGGGTCATGTCGCGGATGCCGCCCAGGGTCTTGGCCAGCTTGTCCTTCTCGCGCGTCATCAAGAGGATCTCCTTCTTGGTGAAGCCGACGAAGCCGCCGCTCTCCTCCATGGATTCGAGATCCTTGAGGCGGAGCAGACGCTTGTGCACCGTCTGGAAGTTGGTGAGCATGCCACCGAGCCAGCGCTGGTTGACGTACGGCATGGAGACGCGGGTCGCCTGCTCGGCGATCGCTTCCTGGGCCTGACGCTTGGTGCCGATGAAGAGCACCGTTCCGCCGTGGGCGACGGTCTCCTTGATGAACTCGTACGCCTTGTCGATGTAGGTCAGCGTCTGCTGAAGATCGATGACGTAGTTGCCGTTGCGCTCGGTAAAGATGAATCGCTTCATCTTGGGGTTCCAGCGCCGGGTCTGGTGTCCGAAGTGGACACCAGCGTCCAGCAACTGGCGCATGGTGACGACAGCCATGTGAAGGCTCAGCCGCCTTTCTGTGCTCTGCCCACGCGCAGGACCTCGCGGACGAGGTGGTGTGCTGCGGTGCGCGGTTTCGGTTGTCGCGCTCGACCGGCGGTCGGGCGCCCTGACGCCCACAGTGCGCACCACCCGGCGAACCGGGACCATGGTGCGCGCCGGGCCGGTGCGGATGACTTCTCCGCGGGGGCAAAAGGGCGTGCGTAGTCGGCCGATGTGAACATCGGTCGCCCGGCCAGCTTACGTGAGGAACGCCGCAGGGTGTGAATCGTCCGGTTGTCCACATGACGGCAGCCATCCACAATCATCGACCGGGCCTTGTCCACGCGGCGGACCGGCACCGACGATTCGAGCATGATCGTCGCGCTCGCCTTCCGGCACTCGGCCGCCGCCCTGCTGGCCGGCGTTGCGCTGTGGCACCCCGGCCCGACGGTACCGCCGCACACGCCTGCCACCGGGGCGACCAGCTCATCGGCCGCCTCGCCGTACGTACTGCCGGTGGCCGGTCCTGCGGTGGTACTGACCGCGTTCCGCCCGCCGGACTCGCGCTACGGGCCGGGCCATCGCGGCGTCGACCTCGCTGCGGCGACCGGCGGCCAGGTCCTCGCGGCCGGAGCGGGCACCATCGCGTTCGCTGGTCCGGTGGCCGGCCGTGGCGTCATCTCGATCGATCATGCGAGCGGAATCCGAACCACCTACGAACCCGTCACCGCAGTCGTCCAGGCCGGCGATCCGGTGATCACCGGGCAGGTCATCGGAACTCTGGAACCAGGGCACCCGTCGTGCGCGCCCGCGAGCTGCCTGCACTGGGGAGCCCGACTGCCGGATGGTTCATACCTGGATCCGATGGGCCTGCTGGGGACCTTGGACGTCCGGCTGTTTCCGTGGGACGGGTAGTCGACCGGTCAGGCGCGCGGGTGGGCCTGTCGATAGACCGCCGCGAGTCGCTCGGATGAGATGTGCGTATAGATCTGCGTGGTGGCCAGACTGGCGTGCCCCAGCAGTTCCTGGACTGCTCGCAGGTCGGCCCCACCATCGAGCAGGTGGGTGGCGGCGCTGTGTCGGAGACCGTGCGGGCCGATGTCCGGGGCGCCGACCACGGCTGATGTCCTGGCGTGCACCAGGGTACGGACCGCCCGCGGGTCCATCCTGCCGCCGCGAAGTCCGAGAAATAAGGCCTGTCCTGATGCTTCGGTCATCAGCATGGTTCGGCCCCGGCCCACCCAGTCGCCCAGCGCCCGGTCGGCGGGCACCCCGAACGGCACGACGCGCTCCTTGGCACCCTTGCCCAGGACGCGGAGCACCCGGCGTCCGCGATCGACGTCGTGCAGGTCCAAGCCGGTCAATTCGGAGACCCGGATCCCGGTGGCGTACAGAATCTCCAGCATGGCCTGGTCGCGCAGGGCGATGGCGCCGGCAGCAGGGACCGCCGGGTCCCCTGGTTCCGGACCGGTCAGCATGGTGACCGCCTGCGCGGTGCCGAGGATGGGCGGAAGTACGCGGCTGGCCTTGGGCGAGGTCAGCCGGGCGCCGGCGTCACTCTGGGCGCGACCGGAACGGACGGTCCATGCGGTGAACGAGCGAGCGGCAGCGGCCCTGCGCGCCAGGGAGTTTCGCGCGGAACCGGTCGCGCGCAGCTTAGCCAGCCAGCTGCGCAGGGTCGGTAGGTCGAGATCGGTGACGCTGGTGTGCTCGTCCGGGTGGAGGCGGGCCAGATGCTCCAACAGCGAGGCGACGTCGGCCGTGTAGGCCGCGACGGTCGCCGGTGACAGATTCCGCTCGGACTTCAGATATCGCTGGTAGGCGAGGTGGGCGTCATGCAGGGACGCCGGGAGCCCGTGAATCGTCTCGGCGGTGGAACGGCGGGCGGGCACGTCGATGACGGTGCCCGCCCGCAGCCACGACGGTCAAGCGCGGCGCGCCGACGTCAGATGCGGACGTCGTTCCGAACGGCGATCTCGATCAGCTCGTCGCGATCGGACGAGCTCACGGCGCGGTGGATGGCCCAGCGAATGTCATTCCGGCGGTGCAGTTCGCGAGCGACCTTGCGCTCACGGATGGATCGGGTGATGCGGCTCATCGGTACTGCCCCACGATCTGCCGGTCACGCATCTCGATCAGTTCGTTGCGCATCGTCGTCGGGGAGTCATTGATGACCCTCCACATACGACGATCGCGACGGGCAATCTCTCGCCGATCGGACAGGGACTTCAAAACGCTGGGCATGACGTGTCGATCCTTCGCTGCTTCGGGTGTTCGGTCTGGCACCCGGGCCGGGTGCCAGATGTGAATCGGCGTGGCTTTTGGCCACTACAGATAGGACGCGCGAGCCGGTGCGGCTTTGCGCGAGCGAGTCTGTGTTCCGAGCCACATCCGGCCCAGCAACGAAGTCAACAGCCCTACGAAAGGCAACAGCCCTACGACTTGTGCGCCGCCTCGAAGGCTTCGGTGATGTTCGCCGCGATGCGGCCCCGATCGCCGACGGTGAAGCCGTTGTTGTTGGCCCAGGTCCGGATGGCCTCGCGCTGCTCCCGGCCTGCGCTCGGCGTGGCCGAAAACGACTTGCTACCGGCGGGGCGCCCACGACGCCGTGGCTCGGACGCGCTTCCCGGTTCGCGGTATGCCTCGGCACCGGCGAGGACCTCACCGACGTCGGTCTTGAAGAGCTTGTCGAACTCCTCGCGGTCCAGAGTGATCCGCTCTGCCGGGGTATTGGGCAAAGCCAGTTCAATAGTCACCAACTCGCGTTGGGTGTTCTCCAACCCGGCAACTTCTAGAACATAAGCATCTAGTCGCACTGGAGAATCAATCAGCGGATGCCGGATAACTCTTAGTTCGGCGACTTCTTCCGCCCTGGCGATCTCCTTACCGGTCAGGTCACTACTGATGATTTCGACGCGCCTGCGTGCCACTGGAACTCCCTGCGATATGTACTCCGATTGTGATGGCAACACTATCGTCACTCACCATCATCCGTCCGATTTTCGCCAGCGGCGCCACGCACCATCTTGTCTCTTCACCAATTGTTGCAACTCCAGCACCGCTAATCCGGTGATGACCCGAGCAGCCGGCAGCGCGGACTCCGTGGACAACTCGGTCACGGTCGCCACTCCCCGAAAGGGAAGTGCTTCGTATACCTTGGCCGCCTCGGAATCCAGCCCGTCGGTGGGATGTCCGGGACTCGGCGACGAATTGACCGGCGCCTCCGGGAGGCTGTCGACGGCGTTACCCTCGCCCAACTCGGCGAGCACGTCGTCCGCGCTGGTGACGAGCACGGCCAGGCCCGTGGACAGCAACATATGGCACCCGACGGACAACGCCGAGGTCACCGGACCGGGGACGGCCATCAGCACCCGACCCAGCGTCGCGGCGGCGCTGGCCGTCGACAGGGTGCCGGAGCGGCGACCCGCCTCGACCACCACCGTGCCCGCCGACAGACCCGCGATCAGCCGGTTCCGCACCAGAAACCGGTGCCGAGCCGGCGAAACACCGGGCGCGTATTCGCTGATCACGCAACCCACCTCGGCAATGCGTTGGATCAGGGCGGTATTGGCGACCGGGTACGCCCGATCGATGCCACAGGCCAGCGCTGCGATCGTGGGGACCGGGCCGGGATAGGCGAGCGCAGCCCGGTGAGCAACGGTGTCGATGCCGAACGCGGCCCCGGACATCACCGTGAGCCCGGCGTCGGCCGCCGCCATCGCGATGTCCGCAGCCACCCGCTGTCCGTAGGACGTGTTGGCCCGGGATCCGACCACGGCCAACGTCCGGTGGGGAAAGTGGACCAAGGGCTGCCCACGCACGTACAGGGCCAGCGGAGCGGCTGCGTTTCTGGTCCCGCGGGCCCTGGCCATCGGGAACGCGATCATCGCCTCCTCGGGCCATTCCGGATCGCCTGGTCCGATGAGGCGGGCGCCGACCGCCTCGGCTGCTGCCAGGTCGGAGTCGATCAACGCCTCGAGTTCCTGCGCTGAATGTCGTTCCGTCCTGGCCGCCGTCGGCGACAACACCGGCCGCGGCGCCCGCCGATCCCTGATGGCCCGCCAGGCACGAACTGCGCCGACTCGATCGACGTAGTCGGACACCGCCACCTCCGGCGGCTCGTACACCCGCAGCAGCCCGGCCCAACTGCGCCGCAGTTCGTCCGTCGGCTGGTTCACCATGCGTTCTCCCCACATCGCAGCGCCAACGCCGTCGCCACATCGGCCGACGACGGCAGATCCCGCCCCGCCAGGTCGGCGCTGGTCAGCGCCAACCGCAACACCCGGTCATATCCGCGGCCCGTCAACCGGCCCACCCGTACCGCCCGGTCGAGCAACTGCGCCTCGGTGCGTCCTGGACGCCACAACTTGCGCACCACCGGCCCGGGTGCCTCGCAATTGGTGGCGAAAGACGTTGTCCGCCAACGGTGTCTGGCCCGATCCCTAGCCAGGACGATCCGGTCGGCGATGGCGGCAGATCCTTCTTGATCGCCGTCGCTGGAGACCAGTGCCCGCGGATCCAGGGCGGCGAGGTCCACCCGGATGTCCACCCGGTCCATCAGTGGGCCGGACAACCGCGCCAGATAGCGCCGCCGGACACCCGACGCGCAGATGCAGTCCACGTCCTTCGCAGCCGCACACGGGCAGGGGTTGGCCGCCAGCACGAGTTGAAATCGGGCCGGATAGCGGACCGCGCCCGACGCCCTGGCCAGCAGGACCGATCCCGATTCCATCGGTTGTCGCAGCGCATCGAGCACCGTGGGCCGAAATTCGGGCGCCTCATCGAGGAAGAGCACTCCGCGATGAGCCAGGCTCACGCTGCCCGGCCGGATCAGGCCGGAGCCGCCGCCGACGAGCGCCGCGAGAGACGCCGAGTGGTGCGGTTCGACGAAAGGCGGCCGGGTGATCAGCGGCGTCTGTTCGTCCAGGGTGCCGGCCACCGAATGCACGGCTGTCACTTCCAGGGCCGATTCCGCGTTCAACCGTGGCAGCAGGCCGGGCAGCCGCGCAGCCAGCATGGTTTTCCCGCTGCCCGGGGGCCCGATCATGGCAAGGTGATGGCCGCCGGCGGCGGCCAGCTCGAGCGCCCAGCGGGCTTCGGGCTGCCCGAGCACATCGGCCATGTCCGGCGCCGGTGGTTCCACTCCCCCGACCGCCGGAGACGCATCGATCAACCGATCACTCTCGCCGTTGAGAAAGCCCACCAGGTCGGCGAGGTGGGCCACCCCGCGCACCCGGACACCGCCGGCCAACGCCGCTTCGGCCAGGTTCCCGATCGGCACGATGGCCCTGGTTCGACCGGCGGCCTGCAGGGCCAACAGACTGGGCAAGGTGCCGTGCACCGGGTGCACCCGTCCGTCGAGGCCGAGCTCGCCGATCAACACCGTCTCGCCGAGTGCTCGGGCCGGTACCACCTCGGCGGCGGCCAGTACGGCCATCGCCAAGGCCAGATCGAAGCCGGCCCCCCGCTTCGGCAGGGCGGCCGGGGACAGCGCCAGCGTGATCCGGCGTTCCGGCCATTTCGCACCCGAATTGATCACCGCCGCCCGAACCCGGTCACGGGCCTGGGTCACCGCCACATCACCCAGCCCGATCACGGTGGTGGCGGGCAACCCGTTGGCCAGGTCTGCCTCCACCGCCACCAGCCGGCCCGTCACCCCTGCCAACGCAACCGCCCAGGTTCGAGCCAACGCCACCGATCCCCACCCCCGCCGTCCTGAAAGGCCCTGTCGCCCAACCCGAACAACCAGCGTGACCTGGGTGCCGACAGAACACATCGACGTGATCAAGAATGTGCACAACCATCGGTATGGGGACAATTCGCTAGGCGGCGTCGGGGCCTGGTCGGTGGCCGATCGTGGCCGTCATCATCGGCGTCGGCGTCTCGCTGGTACTCGACGAGTTTGCGTTGCTGCTGCATCTGCACGACGTCTACTGGAGCAACGAGGGTCGCGTTTCGGTGGACAGAACGGCCGACTTCGACCGACGTTTCCGCCCGGCCCAACGGTATTGGGAGGATGCGGTCGGCGGCACGCCCAGTCAACAGGATCCGCCGGCGGCCTGACCCGTCAGAATGCCTCGACGATGTGTGACAGTTCCATTTCTGCTCCGGGGCGGGCCATCACGCCGATGACGTCAAACCGGATCAACGCCCACCGGACACCCCATTCGGTCTGGAACAACAGCGCGAGCCGGCGGAGCTTGCGGCGCTTGCCCTGGGTCACCGCTTCAGCGGGCGACCCGAACCCGTCGCCGCTCCGGGTCTTGACCTCGCAGATCACCAGATGGCTGAGCCCGTCGGTCGCGACGATGTCCAGTTCGCCTTCCCGACAGCGCCAGTTGCGCGTCAGGATGACCAGCCCGAGGCTCTCCAGATGGGCCGCCGCCAGCTCCTCGCCTCGCCGCCCCAGTTCGTTCCCGGCCAGTGAAGCCATGTCGCCGCCCCGTTTTCGCTCCGGCGGCCCACCCGGACCAGCCCCGACTTCAGCGTGCGGCGGTGGAACGGTCACGCCAAGCAGGATCCGGGAATTGTGGACAACTCATGGCATGGGGACAGACTCAGCCGAAGGTCTCGCCCTCCGGGAGTCGCAGGTCCGGCTTGTCCAGCTCCTCCACGTTGACGTCCTTGAAGGTGACCACCCGGACGTTCTTCACGAAGCGCGCCGGCCGGTACATGTCCCAGACCCACGCATCAGACATCCGTACCTCGAAGTACATGTCACCGTCACCGTTACGCACCTGTACGTCGACCGCATTGCACAGGTAGAAGCGCCGTTCGGTTTCGACCACATAGGCGAACTGGCCCACGATGTCGCGGTACTCCCGGTAGAGCTGGAGCTCCATCTCGGTCTCGTACTGCTCCAGATCCTCTGCACTCACGTGCTGATTCCTCCCGCTCTGTCCACACGGTCGTTCTCCTGCGTCATCATTCCAGCCTCGGCGAGGGGAAGACGCCAACTGCGGCGGTGCACCACGCTCGGGCCGTGCTCGCGGAGCGCCGCCACGTGCTCAGCAGTGCCGTATCCCTTGTTCTCGTCGAACAGGTAGTGGGGATACTCGGCGGCCAGTCGACGCAGCATGCCGTCGCGCTCGGTCTTGGCCAGCACGCTCGCGCCCGCCACACCGGCGCAGGTCAGGTCGGCCTTGATCCGGGTGTAGACGGTTCCGGTCATGGCCGGCAGTGCGGGTTCGGGGAGCCGCGCCGGCTCGGGAAACAGGCTCGGCTCGGGATCGGACAGATAGTCGTGATTGCCGTCGAGCAGCACCGCATCCACCGGTGCGGTCAGCTGGGCCAGCGCCCGGCGGCCGGCCAGCCGCAGCGCGCCGATGATGCCCACCGCATCGATCTCGGCCGGGCTGGCGTGCCCAACGGCGAACTCACCGGCCCAGCGGCGGACGGCCGGCAACAGCGTCTCCCGGGCTTGCGGGGACAGCAGCTTCGAATCCTTCAAACCCGGCGGCACCCGGCCGATCCGTGCGGTGACCACTACGACCCCGACACTGACCGGGCCGGCCAGCGCGCCACGGCCGACTTCGTCCATCGCGGCGATCCGCTGATGACCGCCCCGCATCAACTCTTTCTCCAGCCGCAGGTTCGGCCTGGAGTCGGTCATGGCCGGGTCCGCGCCGCTTTCCGGGCCGCACGTCGAGCCCGGCGCCGACTCGGCACCATGGCCAGCGATCCACGCAGCCCGACGGTCAGCAGCAGACCGCCGGCCATCGGCAGTGCGGCGGTCGGACCGGAGCCCAGGGCCATCGCCGACGGGTCGATGTCCGGGCTACCGATGGTGCCCCAGCGGGACGGCGGCATCACGATGAAGATCGCCTTGCCGATCACGTCGTCGACCGGAATGGGCCGCGCACAGCTCGGCGGCGCGGCCGCGGGTTTGAGTCCCAGGCAGTCGTAGGACGAGTCGGACGAGTCGCTGCGGTGATCCCCCATCACCCACAATTCGCCGTCCGGCACCTTGAACGGCGCAAAGCAACGCTGCGATCCGTACCGGGTGGCGTCCCCGCCGGTCGTGCAGTCGGCCACGCCTGGCTCGAACGGCCATGGCTCGTAGATGTAGGGCTCGTCCAGTGACCGACCGTCGACCGTCAGATTGCCCTTGGCATCACAGCAGGCCACCGTCTGGCCGCCGACCGCGATCACCCGCTTGACGAAATCCTTCTCGTTCGGCGGGGCGATACCCACGACCGAACCGACCGAGGCGAACGCCCGCCCGTACCAGGTCGTCGGTCCGGCCAGGTCCGCCTCGGCCGCCCAGGTGTCCGGGCCCTTGAACACGACGACATCGCCAGGCTTCGGATCGCGGAAGTCATAGACGATCTTGCTGGCCAGGATCCGGTCACCGCCCGACTCGACACCGTGCAGGGTCTTCTCCATCGAGGCGGACGGCACGTAGTAGACCTTGGCGATGAACGTCTGGATCAGGAAGGTCAGCGCGAACGCGATGACGATGAGGATGGGCAGCTCCACCCAGAACGGCCGCTTGGCCTTCTTGTTCCGGTCGTTGGACTGCTTGCGCCAGCGACTCACCGCTTCGGCGTGCTCGTCGTCATCGGCCGCCCTGCCTTCGTCGGATCTGACCACCCAGTCCTGCCACGGCCCACTGCCGGCGGGAGTCGCAGCGGCTGACGCCCCCGAGGGCCCCGGGTCATCTTGCTCGTTCATCATCGACAGGCTACGGCTTCCGGGATAAAGGGTCGGTATGCAACAGGCCGCCGTCATCCGAAGATGACGGCGGCCTGGTTGGCTCTACGACGAGCTCACGGCGAGACCGATCAGCGGTCGCGCTTCTCCTTGATCTTGGCGGCCTTTCCGCGGAGTTCGCGCAGGTAGTACAGCTTCGCGCGGCGGACGTCGCCGCGGGTGACCAGTTCGATCCGGTCCAGGTTCGGGGAGTGCACCGGGAAGGTGCGCTCGACTCCGACGCCGAAGCTGACCTTGCGGACGGTAAAGGTCTCGCGAATGCCACCACCCTGACGACGGATGACATGGCCGGCGAAGATCTGGATCCGGGAGCGCGAGCCCTCGATGACCTTGACATGCACCTTGACGGTGTCGCCGGGCCGGAAATCCGGAAGATCGGTCCGCAACGAGGCGGAATCCAGAGCGTCCAGGGTGTTCATTTAGGTGTTCCTCACTGAAGAAAACGACGAGTCTCGTGGGTGGTCACGGCCGACCCACGGCGGGCCAACCGGCAGGAGCAGCGGATACGCCGCACTCCTCACAACCCTTCTAGTCTGCCAGATGGTGGCGGCCGGACGAAATCGTCGCGAACGGCTCGACACCCTCGTCGGCGAGTACGGCCAGGTCCTCGCGGTCGAGCTTGGCCGGGTCGAGCGCGGCCACCAGGTCCGGCCGGCGCTGCGCGGTGCGGCGCAACGATTGATCGCGACGCCAGCGTTCGATGGCGCCGTGATGCCCGGATAGCAACACTGACGGCACCGAGAGTCCCTGATAGTCAAGCGGTCTGGTGTAGGTCGGATACTCGAGCAGACCCTCGGATCCGGTCCCGAACGAGTCGGTCACGGCGGACAGCGGGTTGCCCAGTACACCCGGGATGAGCCTGGCGACCGCCTCGACCATGACCAGCACGGCGGCTTCGCCACCGGCCAGCACATAGTCACCGATGGACAATTCCCGGACGTCCAGGCTGGTGGCGGCGTGGTCGACGACACGTTGATCGATGCCTTCGTAGCGGCCGCAGGCAAAGATCAGCCGGCCGCGGCCGGCCAGCTCCGCCGCCGTGGCCTGGTCGAAACGGCGCCCGGCCGGAGTCGGCACGATGAGCGTGGTACCCGGCCCCGCATCCGGGGCAACCTGTTCGATCGCCCGACCCCAGACGTCCGGCTTCATCACCATGCCCGCCCCACCGCCGTACGGGGTGTCGTCGACGGTGCGGTGTCGGTCCGGAGCGAAGTCGCGCAGGTCATGGACGTCCAGTCCGATCAGACCGTCGGCGATCGCCCGGCCCAGCAGGGACTCCCGGAGCGGCGTCAGATACTGCGGGAAAATGGTGATGACGTCGAGCTTCACTCGAACATGCCGTCCGGTGGATCGACGACGAGCCGCCCTGAGGCAAGATCCACGTCGGGAACGATGGCCCGGACGAATGGAACCAGCTCTTCGGTGTCATCGGTGCGCTTGACCACCAGCACCGGTGCGGCCGGCGGATGCATCACGTCGACAACGGCGCCGAGCAGGTCGCCGTTGCGGTGGTGCACGGCCAGACCGACCAGCTGGTGGTCGTAGAACTCGTCGTCATCATCCGGCTCGGGCAGGGACGAAGCCTCGACATACAGACCGATGCCGCGGAGCAGCTCGGCCGTGTTCCGATCGACGATGCCTTCGAAGCCCACCACCTGGACCGGGCCGGACTGACGCGCCCCGGACACGGTCAACACGGGGCGGGCAGGCGAATCGGTCTGCAACGCATTTCCGGCCGCGAAGCGGGCCGCCGGGTCATCGGTCAGCGGCGTGACGGTGACCTCGCCGCGGATGCCGTGGGCCCGGCCGATCCGGCCGACCTGTAACTGGGTCATGCCGGATCGGCCTTCCACTCAGCGGTCGGTGTCGACGACGTCGACCCGGATGCCGCGGCCACCGACCGCGGACATCACCGTACGGAGCGCCGTAGCGGTACGGCCGCCACGGCCGATCACCTTGCCCAGATCGTCGGGATGAACCCGGATCTGCAACGTGCGACCTCGGCGGCCCGTGGTCAGGTCGACCCGGACGTCCTCGTCGTGCTCAACAATGCCCTTGACCAAGTGCTCGAGGGCGTCGGTGAGCACGCTCACTTCTCGTCGGCGGCGGCGTCAGCAGCGGGCACCGGAGCCGCAGCGTCTGTCGACGACGGAGCGGCCTTCTTCTTCGGGGTGGTGGCGGCGTGTGCGTCATCGCCACTGCCGATGGCGGCGAGCGCGGCCTCGTAGCGGGTGCGCTTGTCGATCTTCTCGGGCTGCGGCTTCAGAGTTCCCTCCGCACCGGGCAGGCCCTTGAACTTCTGCCAGTCACCGGTGACCTTGAGCAGCGACAGCACGGACTCGGTCGGCTGTGCGCCGACGCCGAGCCAATACTGCACGCGGTCGGTGTCGATCTCGATGAGGCTCGGCTCGAGCTTCGGGTGGTACTTGCCGATCGCCTCGATGGCACGGCCGCCGCGGCGGGTGCGGGCATCGGACACGACAACTCGGTAGAACGGCTCGCGAATCTTGCCGAAGCGGGCGAGCTTGATCTTGACAGCCACGGGGGTAGTAACTCCTTGAACATGGTGACGGATGCTTCCGTCAAGGGGCGGGCGATCCGATCCGCGTGGGGTTAGCGGTCCGAGGCGCACCAATGGCGGCTTCGCTCGGAGAGAGGGGCCGGGCGACAGCCGTAACCAAGCAATTAAACCACGCGACCGGCCCTGATCACGGCACGCGGCTTTCGCAGCAGCTCGAAGTCAGCGGCCGGATCCGCCGGGTAGACGACCAGATCGGCGGAATCCCCGAGCTCCTGCGCACCGAGGCCGAGCCAGTTGCGGGCCGCGTGGGTCGTGGCCTCCAGCACCTCGCGCGGTGGGCGGCCCAGCCGGCCGAGGGCGGCGATCTCGTCGACAATTCGGCCGTGCTCGACATAGCCGCCCGCATCGGTGCCGGCGTGCACGCTGATGCCGGCCTCGAACGCCGCCGCGAACGTGCCATCGCTGCGTTCGTGCAGATCCCGCATGTGCTTGGCGTAGGCCGGGAATCGGGTCGCGGCATCGGCGAACATCGGGAAGTTAGCGATGTTGATCATGGTGGGGATCAGATGGACGCCGCGCCGGGTCATCTCGTCGATGGTGTCGTCGGTCAGCCCGGTTCCGTGCTCGATGCAGTCGATCCCGGCCGCCAGCAAACCAGGCAACGCATCCTCGCCGAAGACGTGCGCGGTGACCCGGCAGCCGCTGTCGTGGGCCACCGCGATCGCCTCGACCAGCACGTCATCGGACCAGAGCGGAGCCAGATCGCCGATGCTCCGATCGATCCAATCCCCCACCAGTTTGATCCAGCCGCCGCCGTAGGCGACCTGTCTGGCCACCTCGGCCGGCAAATCCGACGGGTCGCCCAGATCGACGCTCAGGTCACGGATGTACCGCTTGGGCCGGGCGATGTGCCGGCCGGCGCGGACCAGGATCGGCAGGTCGTCGCGGTCGGTCAGCGGCCGGGTGTCGATCGGCGAGCCGCAGTCCCGGATGGCCAGCACTCCGGCCGCGAGGTTGGTCCTGGCCTGCTGTTCGGCCTGCTCGAGGGTGACCGCGCCGATCTCCGAGTAGCCGACGTGGCAGTGCGCGTCGACGAACCCCGGCAGCGTCCAACCGGTGATCTCGAGGGCGTCGCGGATCGGGTGGTCGACGAAAACCCCACCGGCCATCCAATACTCGACCGGGTCGCCGGTCGCGGCGTCGTGCCCGGTGATGTGCAGCGGTGTCGGCCTGGCCATCTACAGCCCGGTCTACTTCTTCGGGAACTTCAGGGTTGACGGATCGAATCCAGCCGGAAGCTGATCCAAACCAAAGCCCGGTGGCAGCTGCGGGGCGCCGGCGCCGCCGAGACCGGGCATGCCGCCCATGCCTGCCATACCGGGGAAGCCCGCCGGCATCCCGCCCTTGATCTTCGGCGGTGTAGGACCGCGACCGGACCCCTTGCCCTTCTTCCCTTTTCGGCCCTTGACCGCCTTGCGGTTGGTGCGCGCGCCCGGCATGCCGAACCGGCCGGCCATCGCGGACATCATCTTCCGGGCCTCGCCGAACCGTTCGACCAGGGCGTTGACCTGGGCGATCGTGGAACCCGAACCGTTGGCCACGCGCTTCTTGCGGGAGGCGTTCAGGATCTTCGGATCCCTGCGTTCCTCCGGCGTCATCGACTGGATGATGGCGGCCGTGCGGTCGATGTCCCGGTCGTCGACGTTGGCCAACGCTTCCTTCATCTGACCGGCACCCGGCAGCATGCCCAGCAGGCCGCCGATCGGCCCCATCTTCTTCAGCATCGTCATCTGCTGCAGGAAGTCATCCAGGGTGAAGTCGTTGCCCGCCAGCTTGGCGGCCATCTCCTCGGCCTGGTCGGCCTCGAAATGCTGCTCGGCCTGCTCGATCAGGGTGAGCATGTCGCCCATGCCCAGGATCCGCGAGGCCATCCGGTCCGGGTGGAAGGTGTCGAAGTCGGCCAGTTTCTCACCGGTGGACGCGAACATGATGGGCACGCCGGTGATCTGCCGGACGCTGAGCGCAGCACCACCGCGGGCGTCGCCGTCCAGCTTGGTCAGCACCACGCCGGTGAAGCCGACTCCGTCGGCGAAGGCCTGGGCTGTGGTGACCGCGTCCTGCCCGATCATCGCGTCGAGGACGAACAGGATCTCGTTCGGGTCGACGGCGTCGCGGATGTCTGCGGCCTGCTGCATCAGTTCGGCGTCGACGCCCAGCCGGCCGGCGGTGTCGACGATGACGATGTCGTGCAACTTGGCGTTGGCGAACTCGATGCCCGCCTTGGCGACCGCCACCGGATTGCCGACTCCGTTACCGGGTTCTGGCGCGAACACGGACACACCGGCCTGTTCACCGACCACCTGCAGCTGGGTGACGGCGTTCGGTCGCTGCAGGTCACAGGCCACCAGCAAAGGTGCATGCCCCTGGTTGCGCAGCCAGAGCGAAAGCTTGCCGGCCAGCGTCGTCTTGCCCGCGCCTTGCAGGCCGGCCAGCATGATGACCGTCGGCGGGTTCTTGGCGAACACCAATCGACGGGTCTCGCCACCGAGGATGGCGATCAGTTCGTCGTTGACGATCTTGATGACCTGCTGCGCCGGATTGAGCGCGCCGGAGACGTCGGCCGACGACGCCCGTTCCTTGATGGCGGCGATGAAGGTGCGCACCACCGGCAGCGCGACGTCGGCCTCGAGCAGTGCGATTCGGATCTCGCGAGCGGTGGCGTCGATGTCGGCCGGCGACAGCCGACCCTTGCCACGGAGATTGGAAAAGACGGTCGCCAGGCGATCGGAGAGGGTATCGAACACGAGAGCCAGGCTATCCCAGCGCCGCTGCCACTGCGGTCGCGATCTCGGTGCCGCGGGCCGGGGCCAGCAACGATCCGTCGGTCGCGACGAGGTAGAAGATGTCCACCGCCTCGGCGCCCAGCGTGTGCACCCTGGCCGAGGTGACATTCACGCCGAGCGTGGCCAGGGTGTTGGCCACCGAGTACAGCAGCCCCGGAGTGTCGTGCGCTCTGACCTCCAACACGATGGCGCGGTCCGACGCACCGGCGATCACCCGCACGACGGGCGGAGCGGCCGCGGCAGCGGACCGCCCGCGGCTGCGCTTGGCCAGTCGACCGGCGATGTCCAGCGAACCGTCGAGCGCCTTGACCAGGTCGGCTCGCAGCGTCGACGCTTCGGGTGGATCACCGAACTCGGGGGTGACGGTCCAGGTCTGCAAGCCGGTGTTCCCCACCGTTCGCACGGATGCCGCCCGGACGGTCAGGCGGTGCACCGTCAGGACACCGGCTGCCGCGGCCAGCAGTCCCGGCCGATCGGGCGCAGCCACCGTGACCTCCAAGCCGGTCACCCCGGGCCGGATCACCGTGCCCAGACCGCCGGTGGCGATCAGATCGAGCTCGGTCAGGCTCAGTTCGCCCACCTCGGCAACCGGCTCGCCGGCCAGCGCCGAGCGCACCCGCTCCACGAGATACCTGACCTGGGTGGACTTCCACGACGACCAGGCGGCCGGCCCGGCCGCCGTGGCATCAGCTTCGGTGAGCGCATGCAGTAGATCGAGGATGGCGGCGGGGTTCTCGTCCCCCAGCGCTTCGACAATCTTCGCCACGGTGGCCGGGTCGTCCGGATCGCGATGCGCCGCCGTTTCGGACAGCAACAGGTGGTGCAGGACGAGCAGTCGGATCACGTCGATGTCCGGCTTGGCCACGCCCAGCCGGGAGAGCCACGCCGGGATCATCTCGGCCCCGACGGTCGAGTGATCACCGGGCAGGCCCTTACCGATGTCGTGGAAGATCGCGGCGAGCAGCAGCAGGTCCGGACGGGACACGCGGCGCACCATGGTCGACGCATTGACCGCGGTCTGCATCAGGTGGCGATCGACGGTGTAGAGGTGGATCGGGTCGCGCTGTGGCAGCGAACGCAGGCGCTCCCAGCCTGGGAACATCTCCGAGATCAGCCCGGCCTGGTCGAGCCCCTCCCACGCGGTGATCATCGGTTCACCGGCGCCGAGCAGAGACAGCAGCGCGTCCAGGGCGATGGGTGGCCATGGTTCGGCCATCACCGGTGAGACTCGGGCCAGCCGGACGACCGTCGCCGGCGAGACGGGTATGCCGGCCTGCGCGGCGGCGGCAGCTGCTCGTAGAGCCAGCGCGGGCGCCGTGGCCGGATTCACGCTCCTGGCCAACACCGCCTCGCCCTCCTGCTCCACGATGCCGTCGGCGAGTGGAGTGCGATCGGGGCGGCGGATCAGTCGGTCACCGGCGTGCGTGAAGGCCCCACGCCCGGGTCCGTCGATCACCCGGCCGACTCGGTGCCAGGTCAGGTCACTGGCGTGCACGACCGTCCGGCCGATGGCAGAAACGTGGCGCAGCAACATATCCCGGTCGTCCAGGCCCATGAGGGCGGCCACGGCATCCTGGTCCTGTTGTTGCAACCGGTCTGTCGCTCTGCCCGTCACGGTCTGGACCGCATCCCGGACATCCAGCAGCGCGGACCTGGCCTCCTCCAGACCCTGGTGCGGGCAGTCGGCGACCCAGGAGGCAGCGACGGCCCGCATCACCACCAGGTCCCGCAGCCCGCCGCGGGATTCCTTGAGGTCGGGAGTGGTCGCAAAGGCCAGCTCGCCACTCCGCTCCGCGCGCTCTTTGCAGGAAGCAAGCAGCGCCGGCAATCGATCCTTGGCGTCCGCCCGCCAGTCGGCGAGCACCCGACGGTGCAGGGTGCCGGCCAGCTCGGGGTCGCCGGCGATGTGCCGCAGGTCGAGCAGACCGAGGGCAGCCGGCAGATCCTGCTTGGCGACCTGCCGCGCGCCGCCCACGGAACGCACCGAGTGATCGAGTCTGATCCCGGAATCCCAGATCGGGTACCAGAGCCGCTCGGCCAGCATCTCCGCGTAGGTCGCAGGCGTCTCCGTCGAATGCAGCAGCACCAGGTCGAGGTCGGAAAACGGCGACAATTCCCCCCTGCCAAATCCACCGACCGCGACCAGCGCGACCCCGCCGACGTTCACCCCGGCCTCCGCGGCCAGGCCGGACAACCAGCCATCGGTCAATCGGGCAAGAGCCCGGCGCCGGGCCGGACCGGCGATGCCGGTCCGGCCCAGCAGCTGGGCTCTCAGTTCAGGGAATCCGCCCGTTTGTCTCGGATCCGACGCTGCCGAACTCAACGGCGGCCCCGAATCCAACGGGAAGACGCCCATTTCTTACAGTGCTTCCTGACCGCGCTCGCCGGTGCGAACCCGCACGACGTTCTCGACGGTGGTGGCCCAGACCTTGCCGTCACCGATCTTGCCGGTGCGGGCCGCCCTGACTACGACGTCCACGACGTCGTCGGCATCCTCTTCGTCCACGAGGATCTCGACCTTGACCTTGGGCAGCAGTTCGACCGTGTACTCGGCGCCGCGGTAGACCTCGGTGTGTCCGCGTTGGCGGCCGTACCCGGACGATTCAGAGACCGTCATTCCCTGTACGCCGAACGCGAGCAGGGCTGCCCGCACCTCGTCGAGTTTGAAGGGCTTGATCACGGCGGTGATCAGCTTCATACGGAGACCTCCTTGCTCGTTGCCTCGGTCAGGTGACCGGACGGGATACCGCCACTCGAGGACTGCGTGTCGAATTCGTAAGCAGATTCAGCATGTTCGTTCACGTCGATGCCCTCGACCTCTGCGTCCTCCGAGACCCGGAAGCCAATCGTGTACTTGATCGCGAGTCCGATGATGGTGGCAATGACGAAGGAGTAGAGGAACACCGAGAACGCACCGGTGGCCTGCCTACCCAGCTGCGCCCAGCCGCCGCCGTAGAAGACACCGTTGTTGGCGAAGGAGTTGACATCGGCCGACGAGAAGAAGCCGATGAACAGGGTGCCGAAGATTCCGCCGACGAGGTGGACGCCGACGACGTCGAGCGAGTCGTCGTAGCCAAGCTTGTACTTCAGGCCCACGGCGTAGGCACAGATGGCACCGGCCAACAGACCGAGGACGATCGACGCCCAAGGGGTGATGAAGCCACAAGCCGGGGTGATGGCGACCAGGCCCGCGACGGCACCGGATGCCGCGCCCACGCTGGTCGGCTTGCCGTCACGGAAGTATTCGACGACGATCCAGCCGCCCAACGCGGCGGCCGTGGCCACCTGGGTGTTCATGAACGCCAGACCGGAGAGACCGTTGGCGCCGACCGCGGAACCGGCGTTGAAACCGAACCAGCCGAACCACAGCAGACCGGAGCCCAGCAGGACCCACGGGACGTTGTGCGGACGCATCGGGTTCTTCTTGAATCCGACCCGCCGGCCCAGCACGATGCACAGGGCCAGGGCCGCGGCACCGGCGTTGATGTGGACCGCCGTACCACCGGCGAAGTCCTCGACGCCGGCCTTGCCTTCCGGCGCCCACAGCGTGGTCAGCCAGCCCGGCTTGCCGCCGAGTGCGCCGAAGTCGAACACCCAGTGCGCCACCGGGAAATAGACGATGATCGCCCAGAGCGTGGCGAAGATCGACCAGCTCAGGAACTTGGTCCGGTCGGCGACGGAGCCGGAGATCAGCGCCGGGGTGATGATCGCGAACATCAACTGGAAGGCCGCGAACACGATCACGGGTATGCCCGTGCCGGTCCCGCCGAAGGCAACTATCTGCCCTGCCGACGTACCCAGGTGGGCCAGCGAGAAGTCACCGAACAGCCCACTGTCCGTCGTCGTTCCGAACGCCAGCGCAAAGCCGAACAGCACCCACAGGATGCTCACGATGGTGATGCAGATGAACGACATCATCATCATGTTCAGCGTGCTCTTGGATCGGGTCAGACCTCCGTAGAAAAAGGCCAGACCGGGCGTCATGAGCAGGACCAGGGCGCTGCTGGCGAGCATCCAGGCGGTGTCGCCTGGGCTCAGCACAGGTGGCGCGGGTGCTGCTGCCAGCAGCGAAGTCGCTAACGGCGTGAGCATCAAACCTCCAGGCAGGGGATGGAGTGGGATCGGATGATCCTCGAACGTCGCCCAGCTTCGCCTGACGTTGTTTCATGCTGCGGCCGTTCATGTTTCCCGCCGGTGAACTAGCCGAATTTCTCGTTTCGCGGCCGTTTCCAGCTAGTGACAGCCGCGTGACACACGCTCACTCGCCGAGTAAAGCGTCGACAAAGGCCGCGGGCTCGAACGGCGCCAGGTCGTCGGGCCCCTCGCCCAGTCCGACCAGCTTGACCGGTACTCCGAGCGCCCGCTGGACGGCGACGACGATGCCACCCTTCGCGGTGCCGTCGAGTTTGGTCAGCACGATGCCGGTGATGTCGACGACCTCGGCGAAGACCCGCGCCTGCACCAGCCCGTTCTGCCCCGTGGTGGCATCGAGCACCAGCAATACCTCGTCAATTTTCGCTTGCTTCTCTATGACCCGCTTGACCTTGCCCAGCTCGTCCATCAGTCCGGTCTTGGTGTGCAGCCGGCCCGCGGTGTCGATCAGCACAGCGTCCGCACCGTCGGCAATTCCGGTCTTGACAGCGTCGAAAGCCACTGCCGCCGGATCGGCACCGTCCGTGCCGCGCACCACCGTCGCGCCGGCCCGCTCACCCCAGGTCTGCAGCTGGTCGGCGGCAGCGGCCCGGAACGTGTCCGCTGCACCGAGCACCACGGATCGGCCGTCGGCGACCAGAACCCGCGCCAGCTTGCCGGTGGTGGTGGTCTTGCCGGTGCCGTTCACCCCGACGATCAGCAGCACAGACGGGCGGCCGTCGTGCGGAAGCGCATGAATGGTGCGGTCCGGAACCTTGCCGGTGGCGTCCTTCTCGACCGCCTCGATCAATACCCGCCGCAACAGTGCCCGAGCTGAGGTCGAGTCGGTGACCCCGTGGGCGGCCACCTCGCGACGCAATGTCTCGGTGATCTCGGCTGCGGCACCGGCCCCGAGATCAGCCATCAGTAGCGTGTCTTCGACGTCGGTCCAGGAATCCTCGTCAAGTGTTCCGGCGCCGAGCAGGCCGAGCAACGACCGGCCGAAGGCGTTCTGCGACCTGGACAGCCGGCCACGCAACCGGCCGAGCCGACCGGCCGTCGGCTCGATCTCATCCACCGCCGGCGGCTCGTCCAGGACGAGGGGTTCGTCCAACAGCTGTTCGTCCAGGACGGTTTCGTCCAGCACGATCGGGTCGTCCAGGATGGGTTCCGGGTAGGTCGGCAGGGCTGGGCCTGCCACGTCCTCGTCCAGCAGAGCTGCGACGTCCTCGTCCGGCAGTTCCACGTCGACCACGTCGCGACGGACGGAGTCACGCGGGACCGCGGCATCGTCACCGACACCGGGCTGCCCGTCGACCTCGGTGCGATCGGCCACCGGATGCGCCGGGGGCGCCGCGGTCTCACTGAACGAGATCGAACTCCCCGCCTTGTACCCACCCCTGGTGGGTGGGGTGGCCACCTCTGGCGTGACCTTCGGCGGCGCAACCAGCGTGATCCGACGTCGGCGGGCCAGAATCAGACCGATGCCCAGCCCGATGGCGATCAGCACAACGAGGGCGATGACTATCCATATCCATGTCGACACCCGTGCATTGTCTCAGGCGCTGTCGAACAGCCGATCCACCACGCGCCTGGCTTTGCGGGTCGCGCGGCGATAATCGTCGACGAACTCCCCGGGGTCCCCGCCCTCCGGATACCCCAGGGCTCTGGCCACGCCCATCAACTCCCGACCGTGGGCCGGTATCTGGTCCTCTGGCTTGCCGCGGACCAGCATCAGGGCGTTCCTGGTCCTGGTCGCCTCCAGCCATCCCCCGGCCAATGCCTCCGCGTCGGACTGGCCGATGATGCCGGCCTCCTCCGCGGCGGTGATCGCCGCCAGCGTGCGCGTGGTCCGAAGTCCGGGCACCTCGTACGCATGCTGCAGCTGCAGCAGCTGAACTGTCCATTCGACGTCGGACAGTCCACCCCGGCCGAGCTTGGTGTGCGTGGTCGGGTCAGCTCCGCGGGGCAGCCGCTCGGCGTCGACCCTGGCCTTGATCCTTCTGATCTCGATGACGTCCTTGTGGTCCAGACCGCCGACCGGATACCGGAACTCGTCCGCCGCCGCCACGAAAGCCCGGCCGAGCTCCTCGTCACCGACGATCGGCCGCGCTCGCAGCAACGCCTGGCGTTCCCACGGCGCCGCGAACCGTTGCCAGTACGACCGGTAGGCCTCGAGGGTGCGGACCAACGGACCATTGCGGCCCTCCGGCCGCAGGTTCGCGTCCACCAGCAGGGGCGGGTCCGGGGTCGGCCGGCCCAACAGGCGCGCCATGAGATCGGCCACCGCACTCACGTCGTCCATGCCGGCGCGCGCCTCCTCACCCGGCAGCGGCTCGGCGACGTACATGACGTCGGCGTCGGACGAGTAGCTGAGCTCGGCTCCGCCCAGCCGGCCCATGCCGATGACGGCCAGCCGGCCACGCACGGCTCCGCCGCGCGCGGCGGCGACCTGACGCAGGGACACCTCGTAGGCCGCCTGCAACGACGCTTCCGCCACGCTGGTCAATCCGTAGGCGATGTCGGTGACCTTGATCAGGCCGAGCAGATCACCGCAGGCCAGCCGCAACAACTCGTGCCGACGAACGGATCTCGCTGCGTCCACCGACTCCTGGGCTGTCGAGCCCCGCTTGGACCGGGCCAGCAGGGCGATCCGGACATCGGCCGGCTGCGGGCTGAGCAGAGCCACGTCGTCGACCAGCAGCCGAAGTACCTCGGGCGCCCTGACCAGCAGATTGCCGACCAGTTTCGATCCGCCCAACAGGGTGCCCAGTCGCTGGGCGACCAGCCCCTCGTCCCGGAGCAGCCGGAGGTACCACGGCGTTTCGGCCAGTGCCTCCGAGACCTGCCGGTAGGAGAGCAACCCGGCATCCGGATCAGGGCTGCCGGCGAATGTGTCGAGCAGAACGGGCAGGAGAGTGCGCTGGATTGCGGCACGGCGGCTGACCCCGGAAGTCAGGGCGGCGAGGTGGCGCAGTGCCGAGTCCGGGCTGCGGAATCCGAGCGCGGCCAGTCGAGCGGTAGCGGCGGCCGGGGTGAGCCGGAGTTCGTCGTCCTGCACGGCCGCGACCGCGTGGAGCAACGGCCGGTAGAACAGCTTCTCGTGCAGCCGCCGGACGGTGGCGCTGTGCCGGGTGCGGTCAGCGGTGAAGATCTCGGCGGCGGTGAATCGTCCGGCTGCGGTGTACCCGTCGGATCGGGCCAGCCACTCCAGGTCGGCGGGGTCGTCGGGCAGCGAGTGGGTGCGACGCAGTCGCTGCAACTGCAGCCGATGCTCGGCCCGCCGCAGAAACGTGTAGGCGGTAGCCATTTCCGCGCCATCGGAGCGCCCGACGTAGCCACCCCGGATCAGCGAGCGCAACGCCATCAACGTGCCGGGCAGCCGTAGATCCGGGTCGGTCCGGCCGTGCACGAGTTGCAGTAATTGCACCGCGAATTCGACGTCGCGCAGCCCGCCGGAGCCGAGTTTGAGCTCCTTCTCCTTCATGTCCTCCGGGATGTTCGCCTCGACCCGGCGCCGCATGGCCTGTACGTCGTCGACGAAGGAGTCCCGCCCCGCGGCATTCCAGACACCCTCTCCGGTGATGTCGGTGAAGGCGGCCCCGACCTCGAGGTCACCGGCGGCCGGTCGGGCCTTGAGCAGCGCCTGGAACTCCCAGGTGTGCGCCCAGCGCCGGTAGTAGGCGGCGTGGCTGGGCAGCGTCCTGACCAACGCGCCGGCCTTGCCTTCGGGGCGCAGCGCAGCATCGACCTCCCAGGCTGCCTGCTCGCAGATCCGCATCACCCCGGCGGCGAGATTGGTTGCGGTGGCGAGCATTCGAGTGTCATCTCCGGTCTCACCCGCCGGATGATCCGCGGCGAAGATGACGTCGACATCGGACAGGTAGTTGAGTTCCTTGGCGCCGCACTTGCCCATCGCGATGATCGCCAGTCTGGCCGGGGCCGCGGAGGCAGGTAGTCCAGCGGCCGCCACGGCCAGGCCGGCCTGCAAAGTGGCATCGGCCAGATCGGAAAGGGCCTGGCAGACGGCAGGCAGGACGGTCGCAGGCAGCGATGCCTCCACCGCCGGGGCGAGGTCATGGGCCGCGATGATCAGCAGCTGCGATCGGTAGGCGCACCGCAGCGCGAAGACCGCCGCACCGCCGGTGACCGTGGCCCTGGCGCCGGCGGTGCCGGTGCACAGCGGCTCACTCGGATCAATGCCGACCGCCTCGAAAAGGGCCTGCTGCATGCTTTCGGCGGTGATCAGCTGACCGGGAACCGCTTCCGGCTGCAGCAGGCGCCACTGTTCGGGATGCGCCGCCAGATGTTCGGACAACCCGGTGGAGCCGCCGAGCACGCTGAGCAACCGTCCCCGGAACCGGTGGTGTTCGTGAAGGGCGGCCAGGATTTCCCGACCCTCGTCACTGGCCTCGATCAAGGCAGCCAGCCCATGGACGGCCAGATCCGGTCGACCGGCTCGCGAGATGGCCGACATCACGTCGTGCGATTCAGGCAACGCGACCCCGTTGGCCGCCAGACCCAGGACCGTCAGCTCCTTTGCAATCCGGTCGTCGTCACCCAGACCATAGCGGGCCAGCGTGCGAGTGGCCGGCCTCGTCATGAGTTGCCGTGCAACGGAAGTCGGACGCCCGTCAAGGAGCTGCCCAGCCCGCCCCCGGCGCCGGCCAGCTCGACGAACCGGATGACGAAGTCGCGCCAGACCTCACCCATCGCCTCCTCCGCCAGGTCGAGCACCGACCCGAGCCGGCCAACGGGATCTCGCCCCTCGGTCCGGCCCCACCCGCGGAGATCTTCCGCCGAGGGCTCGATGTGGAACTGCAGGCCCCACGCCGCGGAACCGATTCGCCAGGCCTGGTGCGGATAGCCCGTCGAGGACAGCAGCAAAACCGCTCCTGGCGGGAGTCTGCTCACCACGTCGTAGTGGTACTGCATCACGTCCGGGGTCATCGGCAGCGAGTCGAACAATGGATCATTCTCGGCCGCATCACGTTTTGCGGTCAGATAGGCGCCGACTTCCGGGCCCTGCTCGCCCCTGGTGACGGTGCCGCCGGCCGCCACCGCCAGCAGCTGGGAACCGAGACAGATCCCCAGCGTGGGGGTTCTGTTGCCGACTGCGGCGGCCAGCAACGACTTGGTAGCGGGGAGCCACGGCGCGATATCGTCGTCGTAGGCGCCCATCTCGCCGCCAAGGCTGATCAGTGCGTCGTAGCCGTCCAGGTTGGCCGGAAGCTCATCGCCGGCGTGCAGCCTGAGCACTTCGACCGTGGCGCCGGCGTCGGCCAGCCAGTCGGCCATGCGCAGCAGCGGATCACTGCTGTCGTGTTCCAGGACCAGAATTCGCGTCATTGCGTCTCCGCCAGCTCGATGATCACCGGGGCATGGTCGGACGAGCCCTTACCCTTCCGCTCCTCGCGGTCGATGACGGCGCCGGTGACCCGGCCCGCGAGCGCCGCCGAGGCCAGTGCGAAGTCGATCCGCATGCCTTCCCTCCGGGCAAACCGAAGTTGTCGGTAGTCCCAGTAGGTGTACACCCCGGGGCCTGGTTGGAAAGGCCGCACCACGTCGACCAGCCCGGAATCGAGCAGGTTGGCGAAGGCTGTGCGTTCCGGCACCGAGACGTGCGTGTCGCCCTCGAAAGCAGCCATGTCCCAGACGTCCTCATCGGTCGGCGCGATGTTGAAGTCGCCGCAGAGGGCTAGCTGCCCGTCCGGGTTGGCCACGAGTTCGGCGGCGGTGAACCAGGCCAGCGCCGCCAGCCATTCCAGCTTGTAGTCGTAGTGCGGGTCGCCGAGCGCCCGGCCGTTGGGGACGTACAGACTCCACATCTCGATGCCGCCGCAGTTGGCTCCGATGGCCCTGGCCTCGTGCTGGGCCGGCGTGCCGTACTGCGGCATGCCAGGGAAACCGTTGCGGACGTTTTCGATACCGACGCGGGAAATCAGCGCGACCCCGTTCCACTGCGAGAAGCCAAGGTGCGCAACGTCGTAGCCGAGGTCGCGGATCGGGCCGACAGGGAATTTCTCGTCGGGGATCTTGGTCTCCTGGATGGCCAGCACGTCGACGTCGGACCTGGCCAGCCACGCGACGAGACGGTCCTGCCGGGCCCGGACGGAGTTGATGTTCCAGGTCGCGAGCCTCATCCCAGCACCGGTCCGGTCGGTGGGGCAGGCACGAAGAAGGGCAATGACCAGTTCGGCCTCGAATCGCCATCGATGCGCGCGCGCCAGACCAGTACCTGGCCGGCCGGAAGCGGGAGGCCGGTGTTGAAGTAGAGGACGACGTGGGACCGGGCGGGCAGCGCCCGACGCGGCACCGCGCTGCCGCGGAAGTTCGGTTCCTCGACTTGCAGGGTCTGGCCGAATCGCATGACCGTCGGGGCGGCGGTGAGCTCGACGGGAGCCCCTGAAGTGTCCTCCAACACGACTTCGAACGAGTACTGCTCGTTGAAGACCTCGGCCGGGAAGTCCAGGGAAACGACCAACGCGAAGGCGGAGGAAACACCGGTGGACTGGTCTCGTCCGATGATTTGCAGTCCCCCGCCGACCATTTGCAGCTTCCCCAGTTGATCGGCTACTGCATAGTCCGCCAGTACCAAGGAAACCGACGCTCGTTCGAAGACCTCACTCATGCTTGATCCTGGCTCATGCTTGATCCTGGCTCATCGCGCAAGCGCTCATCGCTTATTCGCTCCGCTCGGGTCATTCCTCGTGCTCGATCCGATCCGCGATGCTCACTCATGTTCGATCCTGGCTCTTCGCGCAAGCGCTCATCGCTTATTCGCTCCGCTCCGGGTCATTCCTCGTGCTCGATCCGATCCGCGATGCTCACTCATTCCACTGATCGTGCCAGACGGCGCGAGGCCGTCGGTCACCGGAAATCCCGGGACGGTGTCGAAGCAACCAGTGGCAACGGGGCGATCCGCTCCGCCAGCACCGAAAAGGCTGCTCCCTGGCGCTCCAGCATCCCCCTGACCAGCAGCGACGGGGATCCGCGGGCCACTTTCCGATACTTAGACCAGAAGCCCGTCGAGCAGACCACGTTGATCATTCCGGACTCGTCCTCCAGGTTGATGAAGATGATTCCGGAAGCGGTGGCCGGACGCTGCCGATGTGTCACCATTCCGGCCACCAGCACCCGGGTCCCGTGCTCCATGACTCCCAGATCACGGGCGGTGACCACCCCCATGGCTGTCAGGGCATCCCGGGAGAACTCGGTCGGGTAGGCCTGCGGCGAGATGCCCGTCGCCCAGATGTCGGCCACGGTGAGTTCGATCTCGCTCATCCCCGGCAGCGCCGGAGCGTCAAGGCCGACCATGGTGCCGGGAAGCGTGCCGGCGCGCTCCCCAGCCGCGGCCCCAGCCGCCCAGAGAGCGCTACGGCGATCCTTGCTCGCGCCGAGGCGATCCTTGCTCAACGTATCGAGCGCACCGGAGGTAGCCAACGCCTCGGCGTGCGCGGTGGACAGCGTGACGGCTCTGGTCAGCTGGTCGATGTCCCGATAACCCCCTTCGGGCCGGGCCGCCACGATCCGATCGGCCAACTCGGTACCGACGGTCCGGATGCCGGCCAGTCCCAGCCTGATGGCCGGCTTGCCGTTCGGTCCCCGCTCCAGATCGGCCTGCGCACCGGAGGAGTTGATGTCCGGTCGGCGGATCGTCACGCCGTGCCGTCTGGCGTCGGCGACCAGCGACTGCGGGGAGTAGAAGCCCATGGGTTGGGCACGCAGCAGGGCTGCGGTGAAGGCAGCCGGGTGGTGCAGCTTGAGCCAGGAAGAGTAGAAAACCAGGGCGGCGAAGGACAACGCGTGGGATTCGGCAAACCCGAAGTTCGCGAAGGCCAGCAGCCGTTCGTAGATGCGGTCTGCGATCGGGCCGGTCAGTCCGTGCAAAGTCCGCATCCCGTCATAGAGCCGGGCTTTCAGCTTCTCCATCTTGGCGCTGGATCTCTTGGCGCCCATGGCCCGGCGTAACTGATCCGCCTCCCCGGCATCGAATCCGGCGACGTCCACGGCGAGTTGCATCAACTGTTCCTGGAACAGGGGAATGCCCAGCGTCTTGGACAGCGATCGTTCCATCACCGGGTGGTCGTAGACCACCGGCTCCAGCCCGTTGCGGCGCCGGATGTAGGGGTGCACCGACCCGCCTTGGATCGGGCCAGGACGGATCAGGGCCACTTCGACCACCAGGTCGTAGAACGTCCGCGGTTTGAGCCGCGGCAACGTCGCCATCTGGGCCCGTGATTCGACCTGGAAGACGCCGACGGAATCGGCTCTGCGCAGCATCTCGTACACCGCCGGCTCCTCGAGATCCAGCTGGGCGAAGTCGACCTCGAGATTCTCGTGTTCCCGGACCAGGTCGACCGCGTAGTGCAGCGCCGACAACATGCCCAGCCCGAGCAGGTCGAACTTGACCAGCCCGATCGCCGCGCAGTCGTCCTTGTCCCACTGCAGTACCGTCCGGTTGGGCATCCGGCCCCACTCGACCGGGCAGACCTCACCCACCGGCCGGTCGCAGATCACCATCCCGCCGGAGTGGATGCCGAGATGCCTTGGATAGTCCTGGATCTGGCCGGCCAGATCCAGGATGTCCCTGGGTATCTCCCGTTCGACGGTCTGTGCGGCCAAGGGGGTCCAGCCGTCGAGCTGCTTGGAGTAGGCGTCCTGTTGCCCGGGTGAATGGCCGAGCGCCTTGGCCATGTCGCGGACGGCCATTCGCGGGCGAAAGGTATTGACGTTGGCCACCTGCGCCGCATGCTCTCGTCCGTACTTGAGGTAGACGTGCTGGATGACCTCCTCACGCCGGTCGGATTCGATGTCCACATCAATGTCGGGTGGACCGTCCCGCTCCGGAGCCAGGAACCGTTCGAACAGCAATCCGTATTTGACCGCGTCGACGGCGGTGATTCCCAACGCATAGCAGACGGCAGAATTGGCCGCCGAACCCCTGCCCTGACAAAGGATCTTCTCCCTGCGGCAGAAATCGACGATGTCGTGCACGATGAGGAAATAGCCTGGAAAGTGCAGATTCGAGATGATGGCGAGTTCCTTCTCGATCTGCTCGTAGGCATCCGGCCGCTGCTGCGGTGAGCCGTATCGTCTGCGGGCGCCGACCATGGTGAGCGCCCGGAGGTGACTGTTCTCGTCATGGCCGGCGGGCACATCGAACGGGGGCAATTGCGGGGCCACCAACATCAGGTCGAAGGCACATTCCCGGCCGATCTCGGCGGCATTCGCCACCGCGGTCGGGTATCTGTCGAACAGTTGCGCCATCTCGGCGCCGGATCGCAGGTGCGCGCCGGGACCGGCCGGCAGGTAGGGGTCGGCGTCGTCCAGGCTGCGGCGGGCGCGGACGGCGGCCATCGCGGCGCTCAACCTCGAGCCGAGCGGCCCGGCGTAGTGCGCGCCGGTGGTGGCGGCCACCCGGAGCCCGAAAGTTGTGGCCAGCAGGGCGAGTTCGTCGTTGTCCTCGTCGTCGGTCGGTTGCCCGCGGCAGGTCAGTTCGACGACGACGTTCTCGCGTCCGAAACGGTCGATCAATCGCCGGAGCTCCTGCCCGGCCATGGCTGGGCCTCCTCTGGCCAGCGCTCTGCGGACGCTGCCCTTCCGGCAGCCGGTGAGAATCAGCCAGTGGCCATCGGCCGCGTTACCCAGATCATCCAGATCGTAGACGGGACGGCCCTTTTCGTGGCCGACGAGTTGTGCTTTGCTGATCTGCTGGGCCAACCGTCGGTAGCCCTCCTGACCTCTGGCCAGCACCAGCAGGTGTTGGCCGACCGGATCCGGCACACCCAGCTGACCGGCCGGCAGGTCCAGCGAGAGCTCAGCGCCGTAGATCGTGCGCAGACCGACGTCCTTGGCCGCCTCGGCGAACCGCACGACACCGTAGAAACCGTCGTGGTCGGTGATCGCCAGCGCCTCCAGTCCCAATCGCGCCGCCTCGGCGACCAGCATCTCGGGAGTGGATGCACCGTCGAGGAAGCTGAAAGCCGAATGGCAATGCAGTTCGGCGTATGGGACGACCGGATCTCGTTGCGGTGCAACAGAGATCCTCTCGAGTCGGCGGATGGATTGTGGCGGCGGGCCGCGGCCTTCCAGTGGCGGTAGCCCGGAGAGAGCACGTTCCAATTCCCGCCACGGAACCGGTGGATTCGACCAACCCATCAGTCGTACACCCCCTCGACCTGCCAGCCGTCCGTGCCGAACGTCAGCAACAGCGCCGAGCCACCGTCGGTCAATACCTGGAGTCGCGCCCGACGTCTGGCCGGAGCGCGCACCAGAGTGCTGCTCGGCGGTGGAGCGACCGGACCGTGGTAGCCGGAATCACCTGGACCGAGGCTGTACGGCCCGGCCGGCTCGTCGATCCTCTGGTCGAGAGCAGCTGCCGGCAACGACGCCTGGATCACCTCAGGCCGATCCGCCAACCACCAGCGTTCGTCCAGCAGCCAGGGGCCGGCCCAGCCCTCGACCCAGGAGGTGTCGAACCGCTTGCCGTGCAACCGAAAAGGCGTGGCGGTCAGTAATCCGCGTTCGGTGACCTCGACGCCAGAGCCTAATTCATCCAGTAGTTCGACGGCCGACTCCCGCGCGTTCAACTGCAGGCCGGTGGGTGCCGGAGCGGGCAACGCCCCTGGCCACGGCGCCGCCGGGTCACGAACCGGAACTTTCTCCTCCCCCCACGGCACCAGGGTGATCTTCTCGATCGGACCGCGGCCACCGGAGCGCACCGGCGTGAGAACGGATTCCGGCCCGAGTAGGCCTTGCACCCTGGCAAATGCCCAGCCCGCCCGTTGATCGTCCTGCCCGTCGGAGCCCCACAGCCCGTACTGGACCAGTCCGGCGCCGATCGCCTCGATGGGTTCCAGCCGGAGCAGGGTGATGGCGCCAGGGCCGCCGAACTCGTCGTCAGGCGAAACGGTGCGGCCGGCGGTGAGCCAGCCGTCGAGTTGCCACCGAAGTCGGTCAGCGGTGGCCGCCGGGGTCAACGGCCGAGCGCAACGCCAGATCCGTGACAGGTGACCACCTTTGTCCGTCCTAGCGCTGATCGACAGGCGGGTACAGGCCAAACCGGCGTCGGCGAGGGTGGCGTGAAAACGCTCGGCCAGCGTGCGTGCCGCGAAGGCCGCAGAGTCCACCCTGTCCAGTGGTGGGTCGCATTGCTGCTCGACCGCCAACTCCTCCGGGATGATCCGGCGGGACATCCCACGCTCGGCCAGACCCTTGGCCAGCCGATGCGCAATCACCGCATCCGTCCCGAACCTGGTAGCCACCTTCGACTCCGGAAGCGCCGCGAAATCGCCGGCGGTGGCGATACCCAGCCGGATCAGCAGATCGACCAGTTCCATCCGCTCCGGTGGCGCGATCGCCGGGTCCCTGGCCAATTCGACGATAGGCAGTGGCTGGCAGAAGTCAGCCGATCGGCCGGCCGGCACGATTTCCTGCCTGCGGGCGGCCAGCACGGCGACCGACAGCGAATCGGCGATACCTACCGAGCACTCGACGTCGAGCGCCTCGACGATGTCCACGATCTTCTCCGCGGCTGCGGTCTCGCTGCCGAAGTAGCGGGTCGGACCTCTGGCGGAGCAGGCGATGAGGCCGGGACGAAGGATTTCCACACCCGGTGCCACCGATTCGACTGCGGCCACGACGGGTTCGAACAATCGGGCATCACGGTCGACATCCATCTTGAGGATCAAGAGATCCGGACATCTGGATTGCGCGTCACGCCGACGCTGACCGACCTTGATGCCCTCCGCTCTGGCTGCGCCGGTACAGGTCTGGACCCGATTGGCGTGGAAGACCGCAACCGGGTCCGAGGCCGGTTTTCCGGCCTGCCGGGCGCCGGCCACCGCCGGCCAGTCGGGGCACCAGATCACCAGGGTGCGGGTTCGTTCTGCTGGTGCGCTCATGACCGGTGCCGACTGCGGTCGTTGATCCGGAAACACCGAGCCGCCGTCAACCGACCACCGCTGACTCCGCCACCACTAACTCCGCCACCACTGACTCCGCCACTTACTCGCACCCTGACCATCCCTCGAATCGAACTTACGTTCGAGAGTAGATCAGCGATACGACAGTCACCAAGTGATTGGTACTGGTGGGACTGATGCCCGAATTGCCGCTTTCGCGGGAAGCGCTTACGGCGCTCGAGCCCTCAGCCGACCTCGGCGATCAACGGAGCGACGGCGTCCAGGAGACGATCCGGAACGACCCCGACTGCGACATCGGCCCGGCTGCTCCGGAGCAGCATGGCCGCGGAACCGCGGCGGCCGGCGGCACCCCGGCCGCCCACCTCGACGATCAGTTCCCGATCCCGCAACCGACCATGGCCACGGCCGATGCCGGTCCAGTTTTCGATCCGGGCGTTGAGCACCAGATCGGCTCCCGGCCATTGGCCGGTCACCAGCAACACGGCGCCGCTCTGTCGCAATCGCGCAGTGAGCACCCGTATTCGGGCCGGCGGGAGCGCCTTGGGTGGGACGGACACGATGATGTCGACGCCATCGGCCAACACCGAAAGTATCTGCAGCACGTCGATGCCCGGATCTGGGATGAGCACGAGCCGATCGAGGTCTACACCCAGCTCGGCAGCAGCAAGCAATCCGATCTCCGGCATTCCGACCAGCGCCGACCAGGCATTCGCGGGAGCGGCGAGCAACGTCAGGAGCAGACTGGTGGCTCCACTTCGACCACCGAGACTGACCACAGCGCCGCGAGGCAACCCGCCACGGGGAAGAATTCCCGCCAACGGGGGCGGCACGGCGAGCACCTGGCGATCGATACCGGCGCTGACGACCGGCGCGCGGACCGACGACATCTTGGTGCGCAGTTCGGCCAGAGCCTGTTGGCGATCGCGCTCGAACATGAGTTCGAGGGTAGTACGAAAACTACAAGGTGGATACCCATCGTTCGAGAACTTCGGCGCCGGCATCGCCCGACTTCTCCGGGTGGAACTGGGTCGCCGACAGCGGTCCGTTCTCCACCGCGGCGACGAACCGATCCCCCCCGTGCTCGGTCCAGGTGACGACCGGTGGACGGAACGGCCCGGTCGCCTCCAACTCCCACCGACGCACCGCGTAGGAGTGGACGAAGTAGAATCTGGTCTCCGGATCCAGCCCGGCAAAGAGCTTCGAATCCACTCCCGGAACAAGAGTGTTCCAGCCCATGTGCGGCACGATCGGCGCCTGCAGCCTCTCCACCGTGCCCGGCCACTCCCCGACGCCATCGGTCTGCTCGCCGTGCTCGACCCCGGACTCGAACAGGATCTGCATGCCAACGCAGATGCCCAGGACCGGCCGGGAGCCGGCCAGCCGCCGACCGATGATCCGATCCCCGCGCACCGATTTCAGACCAGCCATGCACGCCGCATACGCACCGACGCCGGGCACCACCAGACCATCGGCGTTCAGCGCGGTCTCGAAATCATCGGTCACCTGCACATCGGCCCCCGTCCGCCGCAGCGCCCGCTCCGCCGAGGCCAGATTGCCCGATCCGTAGTCGAGAATCACTACACCAGCCACAGCACACCTCCCGCGACACAACCAACGGCGAAAACCCCCATGATGACCGCAGCGATCCGAGCATCGTTGCGCCACAACGAGATCACCCCGCCGATCAAGAATCCCCCGGCGAGGATCATCACATAGGCGAACCAGTTCACAGCACGCCCTTGGTGGAGGGAATCCCGCCCACCCGCGGGTCGGGTTCGACCGCGGCACGCAGCGCCCTGGCGACGGCCTTGTATTGCGCCTCGCAGATGTGGTGCGGGTCGCGCCCGTAGATCACCCGCACGTGCAGCGCGATCCGAGCGTGAAAAGCCAAGGAATCAAAGACATGCCGGTTCAAAACCACCGGGTAGTTGTTCCCGACGGTGAAACCGAGAATCGAGTCCGGCTCGCCAGTGTGCACCGAGAAGGGCCGCCCGGACAGGTCCACCGCAGCGTGCGCCAACGTCTCGTCCATCGGGATGAAGGCATCGCCGAACCGCCGGATACCAGCCTTGTCACCAAGGGCCTCACCCAATGCCTGGCCGAGCACGATGGCCGTGTCCTCGACGGTGTGGTGGGCGTCGATGTCGATATCACCGGTCGATTTCACCGTCAGATCGAAGGAGCCGTGCACGCCGAAGGCGGTCAACATGTGGTCGTAGAACCGCACCCCGGTGGAGATGTCCACCTGACCGGTACCGTCCAGATCGATGTCGACCAACACCGTCGACTCACTGGTGACCCGCTCGATCGCGGCTCGGCGATTGCTGCTCACAATTTCTCCTTGATCCCGGCGCTGACGGACAGGAACGCGTCGTTGTCATTCTCCGTGCCGATCGTCGTCCGCAGAAATCCGGGGATGCCGGGGTCGCGGATCAGCACCCCGTGGTCCAGATACGACTGCCAGATCGCCTGGGCCTCGTCGAAGCGCCCGAACAGCAAGAAGTTCGCATCGGAATCGATGACCTCGAAACCGATCTCCCGCAGCGCGGCCGTGACCCGCCTGCGCTCGTCGACGAGTCTGGCCACCGATGCGAGGGTGTCGTCGCCGTGCCGCAGGGCGGCCAGAGCAGCCGCCTGGGTCAGCACGGAAAGATGATATGGCAAGCGCACCAACAATAATGCGTCGATGATCGCGGGTGAGGCAGCCAGGTAGCCGAGTCGGCCGCCGGCGAAGGCGAATGCCTTGGACATGGTGCGGGAGACGACCAGTTGAGTCGGGAATTCGTCGATCAGCCGCACCGCGCTCGGCCGGTCCGAGAATTCGGCGTAGGCCTCGTCGATGACCACGATGCCGGGAGCGGCCACCACCAACCGTCGAATGTCTTCCAGCGCAATCGATCCGCCAGTAGGATTGTTCGGACTGGTGACGAACAAGATGTCGGGACGTTCGTCCCCGACAACAGTCACCGCGGCGTCGATGTCGATGGTGAAATCGGAGCGACGCGGGACTGGCAACCAAGCCGTCTGCGTACCGGTGGAGATGATCGGGTGCATGGAGTAGGAGGGCTCGAAGCCCACCGCCCGCCGGCCCGGCCCGCCGAATGCCTGCAGCAGCTGTTGCAGGATCTCGTTGGAACCATTTGCCGCCCATAGGTTCTCCACCGTCAGTGGCACACCTGTGGCGCGGGCCAGATAGCCGGCCAACGACGTCCGCAATTCCACCGCATCCCGATCCGGGTAGCGGTTCAGATCCTCCGCTGCCACCGCTACCGACGCGGTGAGGTCCGCGAGCAGCGCCGCGGACGGGGGGAACGGATTCTCGTTCGTGTTGATCTGCACCGGAACGTCGAGTTGCGGTGCCCCGTAAGGACTCTTACCCACCAGATCGGCGCGCAACGGCAGATCGGACAGACGGGCGTCGGCTCCGATCACATTCCCCGTCGCTGCGCTCGCCCTGGTCACATCCCCCGTCGCTGCGCTCGCCCCGCTCACCGCGACACCCGATCCGGGAATCGGGCGGTGACGGCCTCCCCGTGGGCGGGCAGGTTCTCGGCGCCGGACAACGCGAGGACGTGATCGGCGACGGCCTCGAGCGCGCTCCGCGAGTACTCGATGACCTGCATCTGCTTGAGGAACGTGGTGGTGGCCAGGCCGGAGGAGAATCTGGCGCAGCCTGCGGTCGGCAGTACGTGGTTGGACCCGGCGCAGTAGTCGCCCAGCGATACCGGCGAGTATTTGCCGACGAAGATCGCGCCGGCGTTCCGGATCCGGCGGGCCACGACCGGCGCGTCCTGGGTCTGGATCTCGAGGTGCTCGGCGGCGTACGCGTCGGCCACCCGGATACCGTCTTCCAGACTCGCGACCACGACGATGGCCGACTGCGGCCCGGTCAGCGCCTTGGTGACCCGGTCCCGGTGCTTGGTCCGAACAACCCTGTCGATGACCCGGTTCTCCACTGCCTCGGCGAGCGCTACCGAGGTGGTGATCAGCACCGATGCCGCCATCGGATCGTGCTCGGCCTGCGAGACCAGGTCAGCGGCCACGTGATCGGCGTCTGCCTTCTCGTCGGCCAGGATGGCGATCTCCGTCGGGCCGGCCTCGGCGTCGATGGCGACTACCCCGCGGAGCAGCCGTTTGGCGGCGGTCACATAGACGTTCCCGGGGCCGGTGATGACATCGACCGGCTCGATGGTGGTGCCGTCCAAATCAATGGCGCCGTAGCCCAGCATGGCGATGGCCTGCGCACCACCGGCGGCATACACCTCGGTGACCCCGAGCAGGCCGCAGGCGGCCAGCACGGTGGCGTCCGGCCAGCCGGTGGTCGGTTGCGGAGGTGAGGTGACGGCCACCGCGGCAACGCCGGCAATCTGGGCCGGCACCACGTTCATCACCACGCTCGACGGATAGACGGCCAAGCCGCCCGGGACGTAGAGGCCCACCCGCTGTATCGGGACCCAGCGCTGGGTCACCGTGCCACCCGGAGCGATCTGGGTGACCCGCTCGGTGGGCAACTGGGCCTGGTGTCCGATCCTGGCCCTGGCGATCGATTCCAGCAAGGCGGCCCTGACCTGCGGCTTCAGCGCCCCTACAGCGTCGTCGATGACGGCGCGCGGAACCCGCAACGACGTCGGCCGGACACCGTCGAACTTTTCCGTGGCCTCGAGGATGGCCGCAGATCCCCGCTGCCGGACGTCCTCCACCAGTGGCGCGACGACCGACACCGCAGCGGCCACGTCCACTGCGCCTCGGGGCAGCATGTTGCGGACGTTGCCAAGTCCTTGACGCAGGTCAATTCGGCGCAGCATCTACAAGTTCCTCGTTTCATCAGGGTTGCAGGGTCCACCCTAAAGTGCGGTGCCAACCCAGAAATGCCGTGCGAGCGCTGTCAATCGCTCAACTCGACGATGGCGATGCCCGGACCGGCGCCCAGCCGGACCACCTCGCGGCCATCGGGACGCCAGCCGCCGGACAGGCCGCAGGCGGGACCACCACCGGTGCCACCCGAATACTGCGCCAGCACGGCCCAGAGGCCCTGCGCGGTGGCGACCCGCATCTGCTCATCGATCCGGCCTTCAGACCCGATGACGTAAAGCGCACCGACCAGATAGGCGTCCGCGCCTGCTTCGGCGGCCTGTTCCGAGTGGGCGTCGACAGCGGCGTCGGAACAGACCGAGAGCGCAAGCCGCCAACCGGCGATCTCGATCACGGCCGGCGAATCCCCGGCGCCGAAGATGCCGATCTCCCCGATGTGCAGGTGTTGCTTGGCGTACACCTGCCTGATGACGCCACGAGGGTCGACGTGCAGCACACCGATCTGAGGGAGGGCCCCTGCCCCGGTCGGCGCACCGACGAACGCATTCACCTTGCGCTGCTGGCACACCTGCGAAATCGGTTGTAACACAGCATCATCAGCCCCGATGCGGACACCGTGCAGGTCGATCAGATCCGGCTCGTAACCGGTGAGCGAGAGCTCCGGGAAGAGCACGACATCGGCACCGGCGTCCGCAGCCTCGGCGATCTGCCTGGCGTGCTCGACCACCGTTCCCACAATGTCACCCGGATGGGAAACACACTGCACAACGGCCACCCGCAGCGGCGACCTCACTGGCGAACAAGACCAAGGTCGAGACCCAGATCGACGGCCGGGGACGAGTGAGTCAGCGCTCCGACGGCCAGGAAGTCGACCCCGGTGGCAGCCACCGCGGCAGCACTGTCGAGCGTCAGGCCTCCGGACGATTCCAGCAGCACTCCGGGAAAATCCACGCGCGTCCGGCGGACCGCCTCGGCGGTATCGGCCAGCGAGAAGTTGTCCAGCAGGATCAGCTGGGCACCCGCGTCCAACGCCTCGTCCAGCTGGGGCAACGTGTCCACCTCGACTTCGAGAGTGATATCCGGTCGTACGGACCGTACCGCCTCGATCGCGGCCACCACAGATCCCGCCGCGGCTACATGATTGTCCTTGATCAACGCGGCGTCGCCGAGGCTCATCCGATGGTTGACCCCACCACCGCACCGCACCGCGTACTTCTCGAGTGCCCGCAGGCCGGGCAGCGTCTTGCGGGTGTCCCGGATTCGGGCCGGGGTGCCGGACACCGCATCGACCCACTGTGCGGTCACCGTGGCGATCCCGGTCAGATGGGTCAGCAGGTTGAGCGCCGTCCGTTCGGCCGTGAGAATGCCGGACGTCTTGCCGCGCAGGATGATCACCGACTCGCCCGGGACCAACGGCGACCCGTCCGGGTGCAGGTCGGCGGTGAAGGTCCCCGCCCCGAGCACGGTGTCGAAGACCGCCAACGCCACCGGGCCGCCCGCCAGTACGCCCGCCTGGCGGGGCGTGATGGCCGCCTCCCCAACGGCGTCCGCCGGCACGGTCGCGGCCGTGGTGACGTCGGGCCCGTCGGCGAAATCCTCCGTCAGTGCGCGGGACACAACGGCGGCCACCGTGGCCTCGTCGAGGCCGGTTGCGGCCAGGGCCCTGCGGGTGACCTCGGACCACTGGTTCGGATCGACGTCGATCACGCGCTCACCTTTGCTACTCGAAGGGCCTTGACGCTGGTCGCGAGCCGCCCGGACTCGAGACGAATCACCACCGAGGTGGCCCAGTCGGCCGAGGTTGCCGGGTGGTCCGTACGGACATGACAGCCGCGGGATTCGGTACGGGCCGCCGCAGCCGTCAGTAGCGCGCTGGAGGCCAGGGCGATGTTCGCCGCTTCGACCGTTGCCCTGGTGATTTCATCGGTCGCGCCGGTCGAGCCCAGGAGGGTCAACGCCCGGGCGAGACCGGTTGCGTCCCTTCCGATGCCGGCTTCGGCGCTCATCACGGCCTGACCGGCGTCGCGACTGTCGACCCCGGCGACCGGTAATGGCGGGAGGACCAATTCGGCACGCGACTGGCTGTTCCCCAGATCGGAACCCACGACCGCAGCGACCCGCTCCCCCAACACCAGGCCTTCCAACAGCGAATTGGACGCCAACCGGTTGGCTCCGTGCAGTCCGGTGCGCGCAACCTCGCCGACGGCATACAGCCCGGGGACGGTGGTGCGTCCGTGTAGGTCGGTGACCACCCCGCCGCAGTGGTAATGAGCGGCCGGCGCCACCGGAATGGGCGCCGTGTTGGGATTGATCCCGGCCTGCGCGCACGCCGCTGACACCGTCGGGAACCGGCGGGCGAACACCGCCGGCGCGATGCCTGTGGCGTCCAGGAAGACGTGGTCACGGACCCCGCCCGGGGCCGTGGCCAACCGACGGGTGATGGCCAGGGACACCACGTCGCGGGGGGCGAGATCGCCCTGCGGGTGCACGCCGGTCATGATGCGAGCGCCGGTGGCGTCGATCAGGACAGCACCCTCACCGCGCACCGCCTCGGTGACCAGCGGGCGATGCCCGCGTACGCCAGGACCGGTCCACAACACGGTCGGGTGGAACTGCATGAACTCGATGTCGGCGAGCGCGGCACCCGCACGCAATGCCATGGCCAGTCCGTCACCGGTCGCCACTTCGGGGTTGGTGCTGGCGGCGTACAGATGTCCGGCGCCACCGGTCGCCAGCACGACGGCCTCGGCCCTGATCAGACCGATGGTGCCGTCGTCACCGAGCACCGTGACCCCCGCAGCTCGGCCGGTCACGTCGAGAACCACGTCCAGCACCTGATGTTCGGTCAGCATGCCCGGCAGACCGCCGGCCGCCAGCAGCGAGCGTTCGATCTCCGCACCCGTGGCGTCGCCACCGGCATGGATCACCCGGTTCGCCGAGTGGCCGCCCTCACGCGTGCGCAGCAATCCGTCCGGCCCGGAGTCGAAATGCGCTCCCCTGGCCATCAGTGCGGCCACCGCAGCGGGACCTTCGGTCAATACCACTGAGGCAGCGGCCGGGTCGGACAGACCGCCGCCCGCCACCAGGGTGTCGTCGATGTGAGCCCCGACAGAATCACCGGCGTCGCGTTCCCTTCGGACCACAGCGACGCCGCCCTGGGCCCAGTAGGTGTTGGCTTCATCAGGCGCACCCTTGGTGAGCAGCAGCGTGGGGACACCGGAGGCCGTCAGATCGAGGGCGCAGGTCAGTCCGGCCACTCCGGTGCCGACGACGACGACCTGCGACCTGGCCTCCCAGCTCGGCGTGGTCATTCGCCGCCGCCCCCGGAGGAACCGATCGCGATCATCCGCTCGACAGCGCCGCGCGCCCTGGCGGAGGTCTCGACGTCGACCTGCACCTCGTCGCGGTTCTCCAACAGGGACCGCATCAGCTTGTCGGGCGTGATCATCTTCATGTACCGGCAGGAAGCCTTCTCATTGACGGCCAGGAAGTCGATGCCGGGAGCGGCCCGCTTGAGCTGATGGATCATCCCGATCTCGGTGGCCACCAGGACCGACCGCGATGACGAACCCGCTGCGGCGGCGACCATCTCGCCGGTCGACAGGATCTTGATCCGCTCCTGCGGCACCGCGCCACTGCTGGCCAGGTACAGCGCGCTGGTGGCGCATCCGCACTCGGGATGGATATACAGGTCGGCGTCCGGATGAGCGGCGGCCTTGGCGGAGAGCTCGGCGCCGTTGATGCCGGCGTGCACATGGCACTCGCCACCCCAGACCTTGATGTTGTCCCTTTGCAGTACCCGCCGGACGTGGGCGCCCAGGAACTGGTCCGGTCCGAAGAGCACCGGGGTGTCGCGCGGAATGGAGTCGACCACCTCGACCGCGTTGGACGACGTGCAACAGATGTCGGTCTCGGCCTTCACCGCCGCAGTGGTGTTGACGTAGGACACCACCACGGCACCCGGGTTCTCCGCCTTCCAGGCCCGAAGTTCGTCCACGGTCAGCGAATCTGCCAGCGAGCAACCGGCCGCGGCGTCCGGGATGAGCACCGTCTTCTCGGGTGAGAGGATCTTGGCCGTCTCGGCCATGAAGTGCACGCCGCAGAAGATGATGGTCGATTGCGGCGCCGTGGCGGCGATGCGGGACAGGGCCAGCGAGTCGCCGACGTGGTGCGCGACGTCCTGGATCACCGGCAGTTGATAGTTGTGCGCAAGGATCACCGCGTCGCGCTCGTCGGCCAGACGGTGGATCTGCTGGACCCACTCATCAGAGCCGGGAACGAGCGCATCGATGGTTGGTGCCGACATGACGTCCTCCTGACCGCTTTCGTTCGTGCGGGGTTTTCGACTTATAATCGAAAACATGCCTCATCGTATCAGCCCGTTGCCTGGCGGTCATCCGCCGGAAACATTCGTCGAAGTGCTCGCGGCCGTCTTCACCGTCCGCCCGACGCCCGGCGGTGGCGCCACCCTCGATGTCCTGCTCTGGCAGCGCGGTCAGCAGCCGGATGCCGGGAAATGGTCTCTCCCAGGCGGTCTGGTGCTTGCCGACGAAGACGTCGATGCCTCCGCGCGACGTCAGTTGGCCCAGAAAGTCGACCTGACCCGGGTCGCGCACCTGGAGCAGATCGGAGTGTTCTCTGCACCACAGCGGATGCCGGCGGCCCGCACGGTGGCCACCGGGTTCCTCGGGCTGGTCCCGCTGGATGCCGACCCGACCCTTCCCCCCGACACCGGCTGGCACCCGGTCGACTCGCTGCCAATGTCCGCCTTCGACCACGGGACGATCATCGATCGGGCCCACCGCCGACTGCAGGCCAAGCTCTCGTACACCAACATCGGCTTCGCACTGGCGCCGACGGAGTTCACCATTGCCGAGCTGCGCCGGGTCTACGCCACCGCGCTCGGACATGACGTCGATCCGACCAACCTGCACCGCATCCTGGCCCGCCGCGGCATGCTCGAACCCACCGGCACCACCGGCCCCCGCAACCCGGTCGGCGGTCGGCCCGCCGCGCTGCACCGGTTCACCATCGCCGAACTGCGGGTGACCGATCCGTTCGCCGCCTTCCGACCCCCCGAGAAGTAGGCGACGCGAAATGACCCGCGATTAGTTCTTACCGAATGCTTGCCGACCGGGTTCCGGGCCTGCAGGTGGTGAATCATGGGCGGCATGGCCACCTCCGAATCAACGCCCAGCACGGTGTTGGTGGTCGACGACGACCCGACGGTGCGTGAAGTGGTCTCCAGGTATCTGAGCCGCGACGGGCACCGGGTGATCCAGCGGTCGAACGGCATCGACGGCCTCGAGGCGGCGCTGACCGAAGAGCCTGACCTGGTGGTGCTGGATCTGATGATGCCGGGCCTCGACGGGCTGCAGGTGTGCGAGCAGTTGCGCCACCATTCTTCGGTTCCGGTGATCATGCTGACCGCCCTCGGAGAGGAATCGGACCGGGTGGTCGGGCTGGAGTATGGGGCCGACGACTACGTGACCAAGCCGTTCAGCCCCCGCGAGCTGGCCTTGCGGGTGGCCGGCGTGCTGCGCCGGTCCCGCCACCAGAGCCTGCCGGCAGCATCCGCGACCACCGTGACCGACGGCGATCTGGCCATCGACATGGCGGCGCGAACGGTCACCAAGGGCGGCCTCCCGCTGCAGGTAACCGTCAGGGAATTCGACCTCTTGGCGTTCCTGCTGGCACATCGGGGTCAGGTCTTCACCCGGTCCGAACTGATGGAGCAGGTGTGGGGTTGGACCTTCGGTGACGAGTCGACGGTGACGGTGCATGTTCGCAGGCTGCGGGAGAAGATCGAACCCGACCCGGCCAATCCGCAGCGGGTGATGACGGTGTGGGGCATCGGCTACCGCTATGACGGGGCCGAGTGAGCATCGCAGGCCGGGTACGAGCATCGCAGCGAGGTACGAGCAAGGAGCGGAGCGAACAGCGATGAGCGCTTGCGCGAAGAGCCAAAAGGCACGAGTGAGCATCGCAGCGAGGTACGAGCAAGGAGCGGAGCGAACAGCGATGAGCGCTTGCGCGAAGAGCCGCGGGTACTGACCGCATGTGGACCGATGTGCTGCACATCCTGCCGTGGGCGCTGGTCGCCTGCGTGCTCGCCGTTGGCGTGGAACTGCTGGTGCTGACGGCGTTGTCGGGCAAGTCGGTGGCCGTCAACATCGCCGCACTGGTCGGCGTACCGATTCTGTCCGTGCTGTTGTTCGTGGTGGCCATCAGCGGCTTCATGTTCACCACCGAACTCCGTTGGACCGCCGTCACCTGCGCGCTGATCGCCATCGCGGTGGTGCCGGCTGCGGTACTGCTCGGCCGGCGCATCGCGTTGGCGGGGATGGCGGCCGAAACCGAGCGGGCGGCCGAGCGGGCCGCCGAAGATTCGCGGCGGCAGCTGGTCGCCTGGGTCAGTCACGATCTGCGGACTCCGCTGGCCGGGATCCGGGCCTTGAGCGAAGCGCTCGAGGACGCCGTCGTGGTCGACCCGGCAGAGGTTGCCGGGTACGCACGACGGATCAACACCGAGACGGTCCGGCTGTCGGCCATGGTGGACGACCTGTTCGAACTGTCCCGGATCAACGCCGGGGCCCTCAAGCTGACCTTCCACACCATCGCGGTCGAGGGTTTGGTCGCCGACGCCATGGAGTCGACGGCGCCGTCGGCCCGGCAGCGCGGCGTGGCGCTGAAGGCGCGGGCCGAGGGTGGCTGGCCGACGATCTCCGGCTCGAACCCCGAACTCACCAGGGTGTTGCGGAACTTGCTGGTCAACGCGGTTCGGCACACCCCGGAGGACGGGTCGGTCACGCTGGTCGCCGGGGTCGACGGCGCGGAGGCCTGGCTGGCGGTGCAGGACGGCTGCGGCGGGATACCGGAGTCTGACCTGCCAAAGGTCTTCGATGTGGCCTTCCGTGGGTCAGCGGCCCGGTCCCCGACGCCGGATGCCGCCGGAGCCGGGCTCGGCCTGGCCATCGCCCGAGGTCTGGTCGAAGCGCACGGCGGCCGGATCGCGGTACAGAACCACGGCGACGGCTGCCGGTTCGAGGTCAGGCTGCCGGTGGCGGCGTAGGGACGGCCAGGTCGGACCGGCCACTCCAGGCCACCAGAAGCGTGTACGCGGCAACGGCGATCGCGGGCTGGGCGATCAGCACCATGGCGCTGCCCAACGACGGCGCCGCGGTCACCACCGAGGCGGCACTGGTGGCGCCGATCGAGGCGGGATCAACGCCGCTGACCACTGCCCGGCCGACCAGGTAGGCGGTCAACGCACCCAGACCGTTCGCCCCCGCGACGACCAGCACGGTGGTCAGCCCGCGGATCGTGCGCCAGTGCCAGACGGCGGTGGCGACGGCGATCGCCACCACCGCGCCGATCAGCACGAAGATCGCGATCGAGGTGAACTGGTGGTACGACTCGGTGGGCAGCGGCAGGTACTGGCCGTCGGTGTAGACCACGAACTGTTCGCCCGGCGCGATCAACGACCACAACACACCTTGCAGGGCACCAAGTATCACTGTGACGCCCACGATGGCCGCGGATGAGCGCCAGAGCAGCAGTTCGCGGTTCACGCCAGGCAGTCCGCGCCGAGCAGCGCCTTCAAGTCACCCATCAGGGCGGAGGTCCAGGTGACCCGCAACCCGTCGTCCAGGCGCAGAGTGGTCGCCCGGCTGCCGTTCATCAGTCGCAGGTGCACGGCAGTGGTCCCCGGGTGTGACTGCAGCACCTCACGCAGGCGATCGACTACGGGCGGCGTGCAGCGGGTGGCGCTCATCGTCACCTGCATCGGGCCCTTGCTGGACGGACCGGACAGATCCGGCACGACCACGCTCTGGGCATGCAGGCTCAACCGGTCCTCGGATCGGGCGACCCTGGCCTTGACCAGCACCACTGCGTCCTCGGCCAGGCTCAGCGCGAACTCGGCGTAGACCTTGGGGAAGAAGGCGACCTCCACCCCACCGGCCAGGTCTTCGAGCTGAGCGGACGCCCACGGGTCACCCTTCTTGGTGAGCCGCCGCTGGAGCCCGGTCAGAATGCCGCCGACGGTGACGGTGGCGCGGTCCGGGATGGTGCCGTCGATGATGTCCGGTATGGAGGCATCGGACTGCGCGGACAGCACGTGTTCGATGCCGGCCAACGGGTGGCCGGAGACGTAGAGCCCCAACATTTCCCGCTCGAAACCGAGCAGCAGCTTCTGGTCCCACTCGGTGTCGGGCACGGTGACCGTGAGGGCGCCCCCGACATCCTCGGCGCTCATCTCGCCGAACAGGTCGAACTGACCCGCGGCCTCGGCCTTCTTCACGTTCATGTAGAGGTCGATGCCCTCGGCGTGAGCCATCAGCAGGCCCTTGCGCGGGTGCTTGAGTGAATCGAAGGCGCCGGCCTTGATCAGCGATTCGACCACCTTTTTGTTGCAGACCACCGCCTCCACTTTGGATAAGAAATCTGAAAAATCAGTGAAATCACCTTTTGCCTTGCGGGTGGCGATCAGCGAGGCCACGGCCCCGGCGCCGACGTTCCGGATGGCGGAGAGGCCGAATCGGATGTCGGTGCCCACCGGGGCGAAGTTCCTCTCGGAAGCGTTGACATCCGGTGGCAGCACGGTGATGCCCATGTTGCGGCACTCGGCCAGGTAGATCGCCGACTTGTCCTTGTCGTCGCCGACGGAGGTCAGCAGCGCGGCCATGTACTCCGACGGGTAGTTCGCCTTGAGGTAGGCGGTCCAGTAGGACACCAGACCGTAGGCGGCCGAGTGCGCCTTGTTGAAGGCATAGTCGGAGAAGGGCAACAGGATGTCCCAGAGCGTCTGCACGGCGGCTTGGGAGAAGCCGCGCTCCTTCATGCCGGCGGAGAAGTTGGCGAACTGCTTGTCCAGTTCGGACTTCTTCTTCTTGCCCATCGCCCGCCGGAGCAGGTCGGCCGCGCCGAGCGAGTACCCGGCCACGTGCTGGGCGATGGCCATGACCTGCTCCTGGTACACGATCAGCCCGTAGGTGTCGCCCAGAATCTCGGCCAGCGCTTCGGCCAGCTCGGGGTGGATGGGGATGACCGGCTTCCGGCCGTTCTTCCGGTCGGCGTACTCGTTGTGGGAATTGGCACCCATCGGGCCAGGCCGATAGAGCGCGCCGACGGCCGAGATGTCCTCGAAGTTGTCGGGTTTCATCGAGCGGAGCAGCGCCCGCATGGGGCCACCGTCGAGCTGGAAGACGCCGAGGGTGTCGCCGCGCGCCAGCAGGTCGAAGGTCTTCGGGTTGTCCAGCGGCAGGTCCTCCAGAACCACCGTCTCGCCGCGGTTGGCCCTGATGTTGATCAGCGCGTCGTCCAGGACAGTGAGGTTACGAAGGCCCAGGAAGTCCATCTTGATCAGACCCAGCGTTTCGCAGGTCGGATAGTCGAACTGGGTGATGATCGCGCCGTCCTGCTCCCGTTTCATGATCGGGATCAGGTTCTGCAGCGGCTCGGACGACATGATGACGCCGGCCGCATGCACACCCCACTGGCGTTTCAGGCCCTCGAGGCCCTTCGCCATGTCGACCACCTTGCGGACGTCGACGTCCTGTTCGACCAGGGCTCGGAACTCTGCCCCCTCTGAGTAGCGCACATCGCTCGGCTCGAACATCTTGACCAGCGAGACATCCTTGCCCATCACCGGCGGCGGCATCACCTTGGTGATGCGGTCGCCGACGGAGAAGGGCATGCCCAGCACCCGCGCCGAGTCCTTGACGGCCTGCTTGGCCTTGATGGTGCCGTAGGTGACGATCTGCGCGACCCGGTCGTCGCCGTACTTGTCGGTGACGTATCGGATAACGTCGCCCCGTCGGCGCTCGTCGAAATCCACGTCGAAGTCGGGCATGGAGACCCGCTCGGGGTTCAGGAACCGTTCGAAGATCAGCCCGTGCTGGAGCGGGTTGAGATCGGTGATGCGCATCGCGTAGGCCACCATTGATCCGGCACCGGACCCGCGACCCGGACCGACCCGGATCCCGTTCTCCTTGGCCCAGTTGATGAAGTCGGCGACGACCAGGAAGTAGCCCGGGAAGTTCATCCCGGTGATGACTCCGATCTCGAACTCGGCCTGGGTCTGACAGTCGGCCGGGATTCCGTTGGGGAACCGCATCTCCATGCCGCGCTTGACCTCTTTGACGAACCAGGTCTGCTCCGTCTCGCCGTCCGGCACGGGGAACCTCGGCATGTACGACGCGGATTCGTCGAACTCGACCTTGCAACGCTCGGCGATCAACAGAGTGTTGTCGCAGGCGGACTTCAGGTCGAACTTGCCCTCCCAGAGCTCCCGCATCTCGCGCGGCGACTTGAGGTAGAAGTCGCGGGCGTCGAACTTGAACCGGTTGGGGTCGTCCATCGTCTTGCCGGACTGCACGCAGAGCAGCGCCTCGTGCGAATCGGCGTCGGCGGGGTCGACGTAGTGCAGGTCGTTGGTGGCGATCATCGGGAGTTCGAGGTCCTTGGCAATCCGCATCAGGCCGGAATGGACGCGGGTCTCGATCGAGAGTCCATGGTCCATCAGCTCGACGAAGTAGTTCTCCTTGCCGAAGATGTCGCGGAATTCGGCCGCCGAGGCCAGCGCGTTCTCGTACTTGCCGATCCGCAGCCAGGTCTGCACCTCGCCCGACGGGCAGCCGGTGGTGGCGATCAGGCCCTTGGCGTACTGGTTCAGCAGTTCCCGGTCGGCGCGTGGCTTGTAGTAGAAGCCTTCGAGCGAGCTCCGCGACGAGAGCCGGAACAGGTTGTGCATGCCCTCGGTGGTCTCCGAGAGCAGGGTCATGTGGGTGTAGGCGCCGGAACCTGAGACGTCGTCGTCGCCGCCCTCCGACCAACGCACCCCCTTCTTGTGGAAGCGGGAGGTGTTCGGTGTCACGTAGGCCTCGAGGCCGATGATCGGGTTGATCCCGGCCGCTCTGGCCTGCTTGTAGAAATCGTGCGCGCCAAAGACATTGCCGTGATCGGTCATGGCCAGCGCGGGCATTTCCATCTCGCTGGTCCGCTTGAACAGTTGCCCCAGCCGGGCCGCTCCGTCGAGCATCGAGTACTCGGTATGCACATGCAGATGGACGAAGGAATCGGTGGAAACTGAAGACAACTTCTCCAAGCCTCCCTCGCAAATCAGCTGACGATCAGTTCTAGCACGGCGCTCCGACAGTTCCGGCGATTCGCCATGCGGGTAGCGTCCCCTTCGTGACGACACCTGACTCCGCGCCAGGACGGCCGGTACCGGACACCGATGACCTGCGACTGCTGGCCGAGATCATCAACAACGGGTCGATCGGGCTGCCGCAGGCCGCCTGGAATGCCCGGATGAGCCAATCAGACGCCGCGGCGCGCCTCGTCACGATGGCCGAGCGCGGCCTGCCACTGCGCCTGGTCGTCGAGGGTGATCGGCAACTGTTGTGGCGGATCGCACAAGCCGGCCCGGCGACCAGCGGGGTTCCGGTTGCGTCCGCCGAACCGCCCTCGTCGGCCCCGATTCCGGTCGCCACTGGGAGTCCGGTCGGCCACCGGGAGTCCGGTCGAGCAGCCGCCGATGGAGTCGCAACCGGTCCAGCAGATCCCAGTCGCACCCGTCGTATCGCCGGCGCCTGTTCCGCCCGTTGCACCAGCACCTGACGTCCTGCCCCCCGCTTCCGCAGTCCCGCCGCACGAGCAGGCCATCGCCGGTGCTGTACCGCTCGGCCAGCCACCGTTCGGCACTCCCCCACCCGAGCCTGAGCCCGAGCCCGCACCGCCGGCGGAGCCCGAGCCCGACCCCGAACCCGAACCCGAACCCGAACCGCAATCAGGGCCCGAAGCGCAGCCCGAGCCAGAGCCACAGCCGCCGACCGAGGCCTGGGTCGAACCGCAGCCTGCACCTGCGGTAGCAGCTGCGGATCCGACCCGCCGGATGCTGGTCTCCGGACAGTGGATGCAGTCCGTCACCGGATTGTTCGGCGAGCAGCTGGACGTCACGCTCCAGCAGATCATCGACCCCGCGGATCAGATCCTGACGGCCAATGGCGCCACCATCGAACAGGGTCGGCGGGCCCTGCTGGTGCAGACCACGGTCGGCAACCGGGGGCAGATCGACTTCGAGGCAGTGCCGGATCTGTACCTGGTGATTCAGGACAGCACGGGAAACATCCTGGAGAAGTCACCGACGACGGTGAACGGATACCCGGCTCATCGGGTCGGGGTACCGGCCGGCACCCTGGTGGCGGGCTGGGCCGTGTTCCTCGTCCCCGCGGCGACCGAGGTGGCCCAGATCCACTGGAGCGTCCGCCCCGATGTGCCGAGCCGGACGCTCAGCTGGGGTTTCGGCCCGGCCTAGGGGGCGCTGAGAATCTCCTTGGCGTGGACCAGATCTGCCGGGTACGGAGCCGTGAACTGGATCCAGCGGCCGTCGTCCGGGTGGGCGAAGGCCAGCTGATAGGCGTGCAGCCACTGCCTGGTCAGGCCGAGCTTGGCCGTCAGTACGGGGTCGGCGCCGTACGTGGTGTCGCCCACGCAGGGATGGTGCATGGCCGAGAAGTGGACCCGGATCTGATGCGTACGGCCGGTTTCCAGGTGCACCTCGACCAGGGTCGCGGAGCGGAAGGCCTCCAGCGTGTCGTAGTGCGTGATGCTGTCCCGGCCACCGGCGACCACGGCGAACTTCCAGTCCGCCTTGGGATGTCGCCCGATCGGGGCGTCGATGGTGCCGGAGCTGGGATCGGGGTAGCCCTGGATGATGGCGTGATAGATCTTCTCCACGGTGCGGTCCCGGAAGGCGTCCTTGAGGACCGAGTACGCGCGCTCGCTCTTGGCGACCACCATCGCGCCCGTGGTGCCGACGTCGAGACGGTGGACGATGCCCTGTCGTTCGGCCGCGCCCGAGGTAGCCAGCGAGACACCGAGTGCCGCCAATGCCCCCAACACGGTCGGCCCGGTCCAACCCGGGCTCGGGTGGGCCGCGACGCCGACCGGTTTGTCGACGACGACGATATCGGCGTCCTGGTAGAGGATCTCGAGACCGTCCACCTGCTGCGGCACGACGACCAGCGGGATGCCCGGCTCGGGCAGGGTGATCTCCAACCACATGCCCGGGCGCAGGCGCACCGACTTGACGGCGACGTCTCCGTCGACCAGCACGGCACCCTCGTCGATCATCACCCCGACGGTGGTTCGGCTCATCCCCAGCAGACGGGCCAGCCCGGCGTCGGCGCGCATTCCATCCAAGCCGTCCGGCACCGGCAATTCACGGCGGTCAGCCATTCTTCTTCGATCTCCTGGTTCGGTTGCCGTCCATGTCGATGCCGAGCAGCGCGGTGATCACCAAAGTGATCGCGCCCAGCGTGATGGCGGAGTCGGCCACGTTGAACACGGCGAAGTGGACGCCGTTCGGGCCGAACACCGAGATGAAATCCACCACGTGCCCGCGCAGGAAGCCAGGGTCCCGGAAGATCCGGTCGATCAGGTTCCCGATGGCACCGCCGAGGACCAGTCCCAGCGCGATCGCCCAGGGAATCGAACGCAGTTTGCTGGCCATCCGGATGATCACCACGACCACGGCGATGGCCACCAGTGCCAACAGCCAGGTCACTCCGGTGGCGGTGGAGAAGGCAGCGCCGGCGTTGCGAAATTCGGAGATGTAGACGAGGCCGCCGAGGATGCGGGTCGACTCGCCCGGCGCGAAGTGGTGGTTGACCACCAACAGCTTGGTCAGCTGATCGAGCAGGACCACGATGACCGCCAGCGTTGCGACCAGGCCGACCCGACGGGGCGGCAGTGCAGTGGGAGCGGTCGCTGCCGGGGCCTGCTCGGCGGGCTGTTCCGGTTCGTTCGATCTATCCACCCGCCCAGTGTCCCAGGTCAATCGGCCCTCCGGTCGCCACGCTCGCCGAACCACGAAGCCAATGCGCCACCTCGACTGACCGCCCGCAACCGTCGCTCCGTGCCGGCTCGATCCTTCTCCGGGGTGACGATCAGCAGCTGATCACCGGCCTGCAACCGCACCGTCCGCTCGACAGCCACCGGCGAGCCGTCGCGCACGATCAGGGCGATGACCGCGCTCGGCGGCAGCCGCAGCTGGGACACATAGACACCGTGCATGCGCGATTTCTCCGGCACCGTGATCTGCAGCACCAGGGCATTCATCTCCTCCAATGGGGCCGCCTCTACCTGGATCTCGGTGGCCTGGCCGGGCTGGATCACGTCGAGTTTGCGCGCTACCCAGGGCAGGCTGGTGCCCTGCAACAGCGTGTAGATCACCACCACCACCACGATGATGTTGACCATCGACTTGGACTGGGCGTCGTTCCGGAGCATGAGCGGAATCAGGGCCAGCACGATCGGGACCGCCCCGCGCAGGCCGGACCAGGACAGGAAGGCCTGTTCGCGCCAGGGCAGCCGGAACGGCAGCGCGGCGGCGATCACCGACGTCGGACGCGCCACCACGAGCACCAGCAGGCCGATGGCGGCGCCCGGCAGCAGCGCCTTGGGCAGCTCGTACGGGTCGACGTAGAGGCCCAGCAGCACGAAGAGCCCGATCTGGGCCAGCCAGCCGAAGCCCTCGGCGAACGACAGGGTCGACGCCCGGTGCGGCAGCCGCGAGTTGCCCAGGACCAGCGCCGCCAGGTAGGTGGCCAGGAACCCGGACGCGTGCAGGTACGCTCCGGCCGCGTAAGCCCCGCCGACAAGCGCCAGGGTGGCGAGCGGATACAGACCGGCGGCCGGCAGCGCACCGCGGCGCAGACTCCACGCCCCGGCGAAGCCGACCGCAAGGCCGACCAGCGCCCCGACGAGGAGTTGGTAGATCACCAGCAGCGGGTCGGTCCAGCTGATGGTCTCGGTGCCGGCCAGCAACAGCACGGCGATCACCACCGGCGCGTCGTTCAGGCCGGATTCCAGTTCCAGGGCGGCGCCGAGCCTGGGTTTGACCCCGACGCCGCGGAGCACCGAGAAGACGGCGGCGGCATCGGTACTGGACAGCACCGCGCCCCACAGCAGCGAGGTCCGCCAATCCAGGCCCAGGGCCGATCCCAACAACAGGTGCACTCCGGCGCCGGCCACCAGGATGCTCACCAGCACCGACACGGTGGCCAGCGAGATGCCGAGGCCCAGTGCCGGCCGGACGTCGGTCCACCTGGTGGTCAGGCCGCCCTCGGCCAGGATGAACACCAGGGCGGCCAGGCCGAGTTGTTCGGTGAGGACGGTGTTGGAGAAATCAAGTCCGACGCCGCGATTGCCGAGTAGCAGCCCGATGCCCAGATAGAGCAGCAACGACGGCAGTCCCAGCCGGCGGGACAGCCGTACCGCGACCAGCGCCACGATGAGCACCAGAGAGGACAGTCCGAAAGCGCGCTGCACGCTGTCGATGTCCATCGATCCCCCCTCGTGACGGCGCGATCCAGCTCAGGTCTGCAGCGCCGGCACGCGGGCTATGCCGAGCGCGCCGAGGACCTCCAACGTGGCTTTGGAGCGGTTGAACGTGTAGAAGTGCAATCCCGGTGCGCCTTCGGCGAGCAGCCGCTCGGACATCCGGATGGCGTGGGTCATGCCGATTTCCCGGCCCGCCGCCGCGTCGCCCTCGACGACCTGGAGCTCCGCGGCCAGATCGGCCGGAACTCGCTGACCGGACAGTTCGACGATGCGCATCAGCCGGGCGTACGACGTCACCGGCATGATGCCCGGCAGGATTGGCACGTCCGCGCCGGCCGCGACCGACCGGTCCCGCAGGTCCACGTAGTCCTGGGCCGAGAACAGCATCTGGGTGATGGAATATTCCGCGCCGGCAGCGATCTTCTGTGCGTAGTAGCGGGTGTCGGAGTCGAGGTCCGGCGACCGGGGGTGCATGTCCGGGAAGGACGCGACGCCGACGCTGAAGTCGCCCAGCGACCTGGTCAACGCGACGAGGTCGCTGGCGTAGTTCAGTCCTTGCGGATGAGCGATCCATTCCGCTCCGGGGTCCTCCCCCGGCGGGTCGCCGCGCAACGCAAGGATGTTGCGCACTCCGACGGAGGCATAGGAACCGATGACATGACGCAATTCGGCCACCGAGTGGCCGACCGCAGTCAGGTGGGCCACCGGAAGCAGGGTGGTTTCCGCCGCGATGCGTTCGGTGATCCGGATGGTCCGGTCACGGCGAGATCCGCCGGCGCCGTAGGTCACCGAGACGAAAGCCGGACGCAGCGGCTCCAGCCGCCTGATGGCGAGCCACAACGCGGACTCCTCCGCATCGTCCCGGGGCGGGAAGAACTCGACCGAGAAATGGGGACCAGGCGCGGCTAAGCGGTCGCGGACGGTCACCATGCTGTGCAGCTTATCGGTCGGGCAGACTGACTCCGTGCAACCCGAAGATCTGGTGACGGCCGTCGAATCGGTCCTGGCCGTCGAACTCGAGGCACGCAGTGCCGAGGTGGTCGCCATCGACCCGCGACTGGCCGATGACGTGGACCGGCTGATCAGCTACGTATCGTCGGGCGGCAAACGACTCCGACCACAGTTCCTCTGCTGGGGCTGGGTGGCCAGCCGTCCCGACGCCACGACCGAACCACCGGCCGGTGTGATGAAGGCAGCAGCCGCTCTGGAGCTGATCCAGGCCTGCGCCTTGATCCACGACGACATCATCGACCACTCAGACGTGCGACGCGGTCAGCCGAGCCTGCACCGTTTGGTGCAGAAGGTGCACGCCGGCAACGGTTGGTCGGGCGACTCGGCTGACTTCGGAACGTCGACGGCCCTGCTGCTCGGGGATCTCGCCCTGGCCTGGGCGGACGATCTGTTCGACGACGGGCTCGCCCTGCTCGGCCACCCGGCGGGCGCCGCGACAGCCTGGCGGGCGATGCGGACCGAGGTGCTCGGCGGCCAACTGCTGGACCTGCGGATCTCGGCGGACGAGTCGCCCGATCCGGCGGCGGCAGCGGTCGATGCCATGCTGGTCAATCGCTACAAGACGGCCGCGTACACGGTGGAGCGGCCGCTGCATCTGGGCGCGGCGCTGGGTGGGGCGACCCCCGCGACCATCGACGCGCTGCGTCGCTACGGGACAGCCATCGGGATCGGGTTCCAGCTGCGGGACGACCTGTTGGGTGTGTTCGGTGATCCGTCGCGAACGGGCAAACCCGCCGGTGGTGACCTGATCGAGGGAAAGAGGACAGTGCTGCTCGCCACGGCGCGCGCCGCCCTGCTGAAAGATCCGGCCGGACTGGCCGAGCTCGAAGCGGGGATCGGCGTTGCCCTCGACCCGGACGGAGTCGAGCGGCTGACCGCATTGGTGGCGGGCACCGGAGCACCGGAAGTCATCGAGTCCAGGATCGACGAGCTGGTCGCTGAGGGAATGGCGGCTCTGGACGGGATCGAGCCGGTTGCGGCCGACAACCTCCGCCGGCTGGCGCTGGCCGCTTCGGCACGGGACCGCTGATCGCGAGTAGCAGGCGACGGGTCGGTAGCCGGACTGATCGACAGCCGGCGATGGGTCAGTATCCGGCGACCTGGGCCCTACGGTGCACTTCGCGGCCCCGGTTCTCCCGAAGCGCGGTGATGGGCCGGCCCGGCAGTGAATCCTCCGACTCGAAAAGCCAGTCGATGATCTCCGGGTCGGTGAACCCACCATCGGAGAGCAGCGTGATGGTCGCGGTCAGGCCTTTGACCACAGCTCCGTCCTGGATGAACTCAGCCGGGATCCGCAGCACGCCGTCGACCCGGGTCGCCACCAGCTGACGTTCCCGGAGCAGCTGATGGACTCTGGTGACGATCATTCCTAGGGCCGATGCGATGTCCGGCACGGGCACCAGCGTGGGCGGGCCAAAATCGGACGGAACTGGAGCTGGGGTGTTCGGCACGCAGACAAGCGTCCCATCCCGGGCCGTGGCGCGTCGAACTCGCACCGGTTGACTCTTAGGATCGGCAGTCGTGAGTACTTCTGCTGGTGGGCCCACCGGTACCGCTCTGGGCGGCGCCGTGTTGGACGGCCGATACCGGGTCGGCGCTCGCATCGCCACGGGTGGCATGTCCACGGTGTACCGCGGCACCGACCTACGGCTCGATCGACCGGTGGCGATCAAGGTGATGGCTCCGTCGTTCGCGGCCGACCCCAGCTTCCTCACTCGGTTCGAGCGGGAGGCCAGGCTGGCCGCGGGGTTGGCCCACCGCGGCGTCGTCGGGGTCTATGACCAGGGCCGCGACGGTGACGTGGTCTTCCTGGTCATGGAACTGGTCGACGGTGGCACGCTGCGCGACCTGATCCGGGCCTCGGGCGGAGGGCTGTCCGTCTCGGTGACGATGTCCATCCTCGAGTCGCTGCTGGCGGCCCTGAGCGCGGCCCACGAGGCCGGTCTGGTGCACCGGGACGTCAAGCCGGAGAACGTGCTGATCTCGTCGAAGGGCGAGGTCAAGGTGGCCGACTTCGGGCTGGTCCGAGCGGTGACCTCGTCGACCATGGCGACCGGGAACGTGATCCTGGGCACCGTGGCCTACCTGTCGCCCGAACAGGTCTCCACGGGTGCATCCGACCCGCGGTCCGACGTGTACTCGACCGGCATCGTCGCCTACGAGATGCTGACCGGCAGTCCCCCGTTCGTCGGCGACAACCCGATCTCGGTGGCGTACCAGCACGTGCACGCGGACGTTCCGCCGGTGACCGACCGGGCCCCCGGAGTGCCGGTGGAGTTGGACGACCTGATCCTGGCGGCCACCCGCCGCGATCCGCTGGCCCGCCCGCGGGATGCCGGCGCGTTCCTGGCCGCGCTGGTGGCGATCAGGGCCCGGTTGGGTCTGGCCAGAGCGGTGGTTCCGGTGCCCAAGTCGATGATCAGCGAGGCAGTTACGACAGCCCAGTCTGGGCGGCCGACAGTTCGACCGACGGTGCGACCGGTCGGGCCGACCGGGACCAGCGTGGTCTCTGCCCCCGAAGCGACCATGGCCCAGCCCGCCACCACTCCGAAGGCACCGCCCTCCAAACGGAAGCTCACGCTGCGGCGGTGGTTGATCGTCACCCTGGTGGTGCTCCTGCTCGGAGCTGCGGCGGCGGTCGGCGGCTGGTGGCTGGGTTCGGGACGCTGGGCCTACACGCCCGCCGCGGTGGGCGCCAGCCAGCAATCCGCGGAAACCTTGGTGCGCGAGGCCGGCCTGGTTCCACAGATCAGCACCGAACCGAGCGACACGGTGGCGCAGGGCACCGTGGCGAGCAGTTCGCCGATCCCCGGCGCACGAGTGCTCAAGGGCACGGAAGTCCGGTTGGTGGTCTCGAGTGGGCAGCCCGTGGTTCCGGACATCCCGTCGGGCACGGCGGCCGAGGCCGCTTTCCAGGCGATCAGAGCGGCCCACCTGACTCCGGCGTTCGATCCGGCGGCCGACCAATTCGACAAGGACGTGTCGGCCGGCGCGGTGGTGTCCACCGAGCCCGCGGCGGACACCGCACTCCCGATCTCGGCCAAGGTGGTCGTGGTCAGGTCCAAGGGAGCCCCACCCACGGTGGTGCCGGCCGTGGCGGGTAAGACCCTCGATGACGCCCGGAACAAGCTGCTGGTCGGCGGGTTCACCCTGGGCCCGAACAAACGCACCTTCCGGGCCGACGCGGACGACGGCACGGTGCTGGGCACCGACCCCGCAGAAGGGAGACAGGTGGCGAGCGGCTCGTCCGTCTCCCTGGTCGTCGCCGCCTCGCTCACCGTCCCATCGGTCCGGGGTGAGTCGACCGCAGACGCCACCGACGATTTGCGACGTTCTGGATTCACCGTCACGGTCGGTGATCCGGCCTTCGACTCCGACATCGACCCGGGATCGGTGGTGGGCACCACGCCGGGTGAGGGGACCAAGGTCGATCCGGCCAGTCCGGCGATCGTGTTGACCGTGTCGAACGCCGTGGTGGTGCCGGATGTGACGCGAGGCGACGTGGGCACGGCTCGTCGGCAGCTGTCCGACCTCGGCCTACCGATCGACGTGATCGCCCTGATCGGCGCCTCGGGCGCGTCGGTGATCAGTCAGAACCCTTCCGGCGGAAGCAGAGTCGCACCCGGCTCGACCGTTTCGGTCAGCGCCTTTCCCTAGCTCGCCGCCTTGACCAGACGGCCGAGAGCAAGCCGGGCCAGCGGCAGGTAGCCGACCACGATCGGCAGGAACCCGATGGCGTCCAGGCCGGTCCACGTGCCGTCGGTCCGGGCCTCGACCGTGTGCCGCAGCCGCAGCGTGACGCCGAGCGGGAGCTTCGCGATCCAGGACCAGGTCATCGCGTCGTAGTCGACCGCGGTGACCCGGAACGGGACCCGCACCCCGAGAATCGTGTGCACCACACCTGTCGTGCTCACCCTGATCACTTCGTCGGCGCACTCCACCCGCGAGATCTGCGGCGACCAGGATGACCATAGCGCTGGCTTGGCGTACCGCTCCCAGACCAGGGACGCCGGCGCCTGGCCGGTGGCGCTGATCGAGAGTCGGGTTGCCGGGAGGGAGGCCATCAGCTGCGCAGCATTTCTGCGACGAGAAACGCCAGCTCCAGGGACTGCTGGGTGTTCAGCCGGGGATCGCAGGCGGTCTCGTAGCGGTCGGCCAGGTCCTGGTCGCTGATCTCCTGGGCCCCCCCGAGGCACTCGGTGACGTTGTCGCCGGTCAGCTCGACGTGGATTCCGCCCGGGTGGGTGCCCAGGTCACGATGTACCTCGAAGAAGCCCTGCACCTCGTCCACGATGCGGTCGAAATGCCTTGTCTTGTAACCGGTTGACGCCTCGTGGGTATTGCCGTGCATCGGGTCGCACTGCCAGATCACCTGATGGCCGGTGGCCTGCACCTTCTCGATGATGGCCGGTAGGACATCGCGGACCCGGCCGTTGCCCATCCGCGAGATCAGCGTCAGCCGGCCAGGGGTGCCGTGTGGATCCAGCCGTTCGACGTATTCGACCGCCTGGTCCGGCGTCGTTCCCGGGCCGATCTTCAGGCCGATCGGGTTGGCCAGGATCTCGGCGAACGCGATGTGCGCACCGTCGAGCTGCCGGGTCCGCTCCCCGATCCAGAGGAAGTGACCCGACAGGTCGTAGAGCTTGGGCACGTCGCCGTCCTGCAGGCGGAGCATCGCGCGCTCGTAGTCGAGCAGCAGCGCCTCGTGCGAGGAGAAGATCTCGACCGAGTGCAACGAGTGCGAATCGACCCCGCAGGCCGACATGAACCGCATCGCCCGGTCGATCTCACCGGCCATCCGCTCGAATCGTTCGCCGGCCCGCGAGGTGGCCACGAATTCCTGGTTCCATTCGTGGACGCTGGCCAGGTCGCCCATCCCGGCGCCGGTCAACGCCCTGACCAGGTTCATCGCCGCCGATGCATTGGCGTAGGCCCGCACCATCCGGGAGGGATCGGGCACTCTGGCCTCGGGCGTGGTGGCCAGCGAGTTGATGATGTCACCGCGGTAGGAGGACAGCCCGAGCGAGTCGATGGTGGAGCTACGGGGCTTGGCGTACTGACCGGCGATCCTGGCCACCTTCACCACCGGCATCGACGAGCCGTAGGTCAACACGACGGCCATCTGCAACAGCGTCTGGATGTTGCCCCGGATGTGCGGCTCGTTGTTGTCGACGAAGGTCTCGGCGCAGTCACCGCCCTGCAGCAGGAACGCCTCGCCCCTGGCCACCGCGGCCAGTTGATCGTGCAGCCGGTCGACCTCCCTGGGCACCGTCACCGGCGGCACGGATTCCAGCAGGGCCCGTACGGCCAACACCTGTTCGGCGTCCGGCCACTCCGGCTGCTGGGCGGCCGGCAGCGACAAGGCCTGGTCCAGTTCGTATCGCAACGTTCCGGGTAACGGCGGGAGGGTCGGCAGGATGTCCGCCGGGATGTCGACTGTCCAGTTCACGTCGTCCAGCCTATGCGGACTGCAACACGGCATCTGCCGCCTGCCAACGGGCGAAACCCAGCTTGGCATCGGCCAGCGCGTTGTGCCGGTCGCGGCCGGGCTCCGGGATCGGTGGACAGCCGGCGGCCTCCCAGTGCTGACGGATTTCCCTGGTCAGCCTCGGCACCTCGTTGGGCATGGCCGGCATTGCGCCCCACAGCTGGGCGAGGACGACGTGGTCGTAGGCCGCGTACCAGGCCCAGAGTTCAACGGGCAGACCAGGTGCCACCAGGAATTCGAAGAGCTCGTCCCGGATCCGGGAGCGGCTGCGCCAGCTCCGGTCCGACGGCGAGGGCAGTTTGTCGAGCACATTGCGCCGGACCCAGGTACCGGCGGTCTCCGGATCGAAATCAGTGGAGATCGCGTAGAACTCGCGGCCGTCCTGGGCCACCACGCCGATCGAGATCAGCTCGATGGTCCGGCCGTCCTCGATGAACTCGCAATCGTAGAAATAGCGGGAAACGGGCCCGGCGGGAGCAATCCGGACCAAAGTCAGCCGGCCTTCGTTCCCGGCAACCGGGTGACCGTGCCGGGTCCACGCCCCTCGACCACTCCGGCACCCTTCTTCGACCCCTCGGCCAGCTTGGCCATCTCCAGGTCGGCTTTCACCTTGGTGGCGTAGACGTCCACGTACTCCTGACCGGAAAGTTCCATCAGCCGGTACATGATCTCGTCGGTCATCGACCGCTCCACGAAACGGTCGCCGGCCATCCCCTCGTACCGCGAGAACTCCAACGGCCGGCCGAAGATCGCCGTGATCCGCCGGGGGCGCCACATCTTGGAACCGATGGGGTTGACCTTGTCGGTACCGATCATCACCAGCGGCACCACCGGCACCCCGGCCTCGAGCGCCATCCGGGCCACGCCCGTCTTGCCCTTGTACAGCCGGCCGTCCGGCGAGCGGGTGCCCTCGGGGTAGATCCCAAGGCAGTGACCCTCCTTGAGCAATCGGACGCCCGTCATCAGCGCGTCGTGAGCGGCCGAGGCGCCGCCACGGTCGATGGGCACCTGCCCGATCCCGGAGAAGAACGCCTTCTTGAGCCGGCCCTTGAAGCCCTTCTCGGTGAAGTACTCGCTCTTGGCCAGGTAGGTGACCCGGCGCTTGATGAACAGCGGCGTGAAGAACGAGTCCGCCACGGACAGGTGGTTTCCCACCAGGATGACGCCGCCCTCGGCCGGTACGTACTCGGCTCCGATCACCGTGGCCGGGAAGAACAACCGGAGAACCGGGCCGATGAGCACGTACTTGCACAGGTAATACAGCAAGGTGGATGCGCCTCTCTTCTCGACACCGGTGTTCGGTCCGGGGATTGCCGTGTGATGTGCATCAACCGTACGCGCAACGGGGCCGTTCATCCTGCAGACCGGCCGCGGGCAACCACACCGCCGCCGCGCGTCTGGGAGGATGGTGGGATGACCCCGGCGTCGCGGAATACCGCTGTCGAACCCTTCCGCCACGACGGCGGCGCGATCGGCGTGCTGCTCTGCCACGGGTTCACCGGCTCCCCGGCCTCGCTGCGCCCCTGGGCCGACCGTCTCGCCGCCGAAGGCTTTTCCGTCCGGCTCCCACTGCTGCCCGGCCATGGCACCAGCTGGCAGCAGATGAACCGCACCACCTTCGACGACTGGCTGGGCCACGTCCAGGCCGAGCTGACCGAGCTCAGTGCACAGTGCCGGGCCGTGATCGTCGGCGGTTTGTCGATGGGTGGCACGCTGGCGCTGCGGCTGGCCGAACTTCACCCGAACGCCATCGCCGGCCTGGTGCTGGTCAACCCGGCCGTGATGAGCCTGCGTCGGGAGATGGCGGTTCTTCCGGTGCTCAAGCACCTGGTTCCGTCCCTCAAGGGCATCACCGATGACATCGCCCGGCCGGGCGCGACTGAGCTGGGTTATGCCCGGACCCCGCTGAAGGCGGTCGACGCGATGCGCAAGGGATGGGCCGCCACCAAGGCCGACCTCGGCCAGGTGGAGTTGCCGGTGCTACTGCTGCGCTCCAGGGTCGATCACGTGGTCGAGCCGGAGAACTCAGCGCTCATCCTCCAGCAGATCTCGTCGACGGACGTGACCGAGATCGTGCTGGAACGCAGCTACCACGTCGCCACCCTGGACTTCGACGCCGAGCTGATCTTCGACGAGTCGGTGGCCTTCGCCCGACGGGTGACCACGGTGTCCGCATGACGTCGGTGCCGCCGGACGACGGCGACTCGCCCAACGCCGTACCGCCCAGCGGCGAGAAGTCGGCCGCGCAGGTGGACGCCGAATTCGCCGCGATCGTTTCCGGTATCTCGCAACAGATGTCCTGGGACTCCGTGGACGGGGACAGCCAGGGCGACAGTCCCAATCCCGGCGCCCAGACGATCGCCGAGATCGATCGTGCCGCACAGCATCCGGACATCGACGGCGCCGCGGCCGCCAAAGAACGCGAACGCCGACGCGCTCTTCGCCGCGCCGAACGGGCGGCCGAAGTGGCGGCATTCGAGGCCGACCGGGCGGAGTCCGAGGCGGAGCAACAGGCCGACGACGCTCATTACGTACCGCCGGACCCGCCGCCGGTGCCACGGCCCAAGCGCCGGACCGTGGTCGCCCTGCTGGTCTTGGCGGTCGGGCTGGTCATGTTGGTCCGACCGGGCCTGCTGCAGGTCGCTCCCGACGTGGTGCTGGTGCTCGGCATCGCCTGCCTGACCGGCGGTTTCGGCCTGCTCATCTATGGCCTGCGGCCGAGGTCGGCAGACCCGGACGATGCCGACGGCTGGGACGACGGCGCGCGTCTGTAGGAACCGGGTCTAGGCGGGCGCCAGATCGGTGGGCGGCGAGCCGACCGCCGCGCCGGCCAGCAGAGCGGCGCCGATGATTCCAGCTCGGTCACCGAACTGGGCTACCACCACGCGCGGTTCCGGTCGGTGACCGGCACCGGTCATGGTGCCCGATAGATCGGCCTGGGCGGCCGGCAGATACCAGGGCGCAGCGGCCGCGACGCCACCGCCGATGACGATGACCTCGGGATCGAGGATGTCCGTCGCCATCGCCAGACCGACTCCCAGCCAACGACTCAGATCCGCCATGGCCGCCAGCGCGACCAGGTCGCCCTCGGCTGCGGCCGCGGCCACCCGGGTGCCGGTGATGGTGGCCGGGTCCAGCCTGGCCAACGGACTGGCGGCCCGGCCGGCCGCCGGCAGCGAGGGCAGGAACGGGTCGGCCGTCGACCCATGTCCGGACAACAGCTCCGTGGCGGTCTGGGCCAGTGCGGTGCCCGAGCAGTAACGCTCCCAGCACCCGCGCTTGCCGCACGGACAGGGCCGACCGTCTGGGACGACTACCACATGACCGAACTCCGGGGCGACGCCGTGCGCCCCCCGGTAGATCGCCCCGTCGATCACCAGACCGGCGCCGATGCCCGTGCCCAGTGCGACCAGCAGAGCCACCGGCGAACCCTGGGCGGCACCCGCCCGGTATTCGGCCCAGGCGGCGGAATTGACGTCATGGTCCATGACCACAGGGAGCCCGAGCCGCGCCGTCAGCCGTTCGGGCACCGGGTCGGACCGCCACGCCAAGTGCGGCGCGAACATCACCCGGCGGCGATCGGTGCTGACGAAACCGGCGACGGCCAGTCCCGCCGCGCCGACGTCGTACTCGCCGGCCAGTTCGGAGATCAGCGCCGACAGCACGTCCTCGGTGTCCTGGACCGTATGCGGAGTAGACGCCCGTCGAGACGCGACCACCTGGCAGTCCCCGTCGATCACCGCTGCCCGCACCGATGTGCCGCCGATGTCTATGCCGATGTTCAGGGTCGAACCGGTCATCGGATGTCGATCCGTTCTATTCCCGGCGAACCGTCGCCGTCGGTGGTCGCCTCGGTTGCCTCTGGCGGCGCCGGGATGAGGGAACGCAGCGTGGTGACCACCAGCAGTGCGGCGTCCACCAGTTTCTGGGTCGTCTCCGACCGGTCACCCTTGAGCAGATCGGCCGAGCGGCAGATCGGGCACCATCCCACGCAACCGGCGGTGGAATCGGCCGGGGTGCGGATCGGCCGGCTCCGGAGCGTCAGGCACCTCCTGCCGCAGACCGGCCAGCTTGGCGGCAACGACGTCGAGCAGTTGCCCGGCCTCCTCGGCCAGGGCCCCCACCGCATGTGCATGGTTCGGGCTGGAATTCGGTTCGGCCGTACTCATCTGACCTCGGCCAAGGCGCTCGACAGGGCGGCCGGCCACTGGTCGGGATCGGCCTCGAACTGCACGACCAGTTCATCGCGGCGGAATTCGGCCCCCGCGGTGCGGCACCGCTGCAGGGTCGACGGCAGGGCGATCCGACGCCGGTGCGGACCAACCGTGACGATGAGGTCAACTCCGGCGCGGCCGAGGTGGATGTCGCCGCGTTCGGCGAGGGGCAGCGCGATCATCAACTGGTAGCGGCCACCCGTCCCTTCGGTGCGCAGGCCCGCCGGGGGCACCGGCTGCGCCATCGGGTCCGATCCGTGGAACAGCTCGGTGGCGATGGCCCGGAGGTGGTCGACACCGACCGGTTCGGTGCCGGTCATCGACACCCGGTACACCGGCAATGATCCGAACGATTCGTTGATCAGGGGCAGGTTCGCCTCCTGGGTGGCCCGCCACTGCGCCAGCAGCGAGCCCGCGGACGCCGCCTCCGACGGCAACACCCGATTGACCACGACAGCATCGACCGCGTAGCCGTGCAGGGCCAGCGCCGTCAACAGCCGCCGAGCCTCGGCGATGACCACCCGTTCCGGGGTCAGTACGATACGGATGCCGGTGATCTCGTTGTCCGTCAACAGGTTTCTCGCTGCGGTCAAGTTGTCGAGCAGCTGACCGAAGGCATCGGATACATCGTCGACCGTCCCCGAATCCCGGCCGGCGCGCGAACCGGTCAGGCCGGCCAGCGTTCGCATCAAGCGGGCCGGCGCACCCATCAACCGGTCACCGTAGAAGCGGACGGTCTCCGGCACCGCGAGCAGCTTGAGCGACTCCCCCGACGGTGCGCAGTCGACCACGATCACATCGAACTCGCCGGCGGCAGAGCCGGTGGGATTGATGGCGTAGCGGTGTAATTCCAGCAGGGCGACGATCTCGTCCGCGCCCGGCAGCATGGTCAGCTCCTCGGCCTGCACCTCGGCGATGCCGCGGGCCGCCAGTGCGCCGACCAGATACCGGCGGATCTGCGACCACGCCTGCTCGAATCGGACCCTGGTGTCGACCTGCGCGGCCCACAGGCCCTCCACGCCAGGAACCGGCCCAGGGTCGGCGCCGACCTCGACACCCAGGACGTCCGAGATGCTGTGCGCAGGGTCGGTGGAGAGTAGCAAGGTGCGATGGCCAGCCATGGCCGCGGCGATCGCAGTGGCAGTGGAAACCGTGGTCTTGCCGACCCCGCCCTTACCCGTGTGGAGAGCGATTCTCACTTGGCCCCTTCGACGCGCTTGCGAAGCTCCTTCAGCGCGGTGTCCATGATCGTGCGTTCGGCTTTCCGACGCAGTGGACCGATGAGCGGCACATTGAGCTGCACGGCCAGGGAATAGGTCACCTCGGTCGTGCCCGCCGCCGGGACCAGCGTGTACGAGCCGTGCTGCGCCTTCTGCATCTGGCCGATCACCAGGTCCCAGGTCACCCCGAGGCCGTCGGGCGACCAGGTGTACTCCAGTTCGTAGGTGTCCTTGATCAGGCCGGCGTCCAGACCGAATTTGACCCGCTTGGCTCGTGCACCCGGACCGGGATCGGTCACCTCGACCTTCTTCACCGCTCCGGTCCATTCCGGATAGGCCGCGAAGTCAGCGATGACATCCATGATCGCGGCGGCATCCGCATTCATGGTGAGCGATTGGGTAGAGGAGTCGGCCATTGCCAAAGGTTACCCGTTAGCCGTCAGTCGAAATCGACCTCGAAGGCGGTCGGATGACGTTGGAAATGACCAACGTTCACGCACTCCGTCCGGCCGCGCCGGGTCCTGGCCGCCAGCGGCTGGTGCACGTGCCCGAAGACGGCCAACTCCGGGCTGTGTCGGTCGATCGACTCGAGCAGACCCGGGCCGTACATCTCGAGCCGACCCGGAACGCGGTCGTACCGCAGGATCGCGAGATTGGGTGGGATGTGCGAGCAGAGCACGTCGACCGCACCCAGTCCGGCCACCGTGGCCTCGAACTCTGCGGCGGGCCGGACCAGCGGACGCCAAACCTGCTCTGTCGGCCGCCAGTGCACGCCCGGCCTGGTCGAACCCCCGGCGACGAAGCCGAACCGGCGACCGGCCAACTCGATCACCTGCCCGTCGCGGTTGGGCAGCTTCGAGCCGACCACTTCCTCCCACGCGGCAGCGGCGTCGACGTTGCCCAGGATGAGCAGCGCATCGGGGCCGACAGCTTCCAGTACCTGTAGATAACGCGACTCCACCACTTCGGTGAGCACACCGGCGGCGTCGTCCAGCGAATCCCAGAGTTGCCGGTTGTACTCGTGCAGCTCCCCGAAGGCCCCGGTCGAGCGCAGGGATGTGAAATGACCGACCTTCTCGGCACCGAAAACCTCGCCGAGGATGCCGTTCCCGTGGTCGTGGTAGTCGACGTAGTCGAGCAGATCCCCGAGCACAACCAGTTGCTCGGCCCGAGCCGCCGCCCTGGCCAGACCGTCGATGTTGCCGTGCACGTCGGACACGAACGAGACCCTCACCGGGTCCACGGTAGTTGTCGGCGATCAGCCACTGAGCAAGCTCGCCAATCGGTCGGCCGAACGCTGCCAGTTCCAGCGCCGGGCGATCCAGTCGCGGCCGGTATCTCCCCACCGGCGGGCCCTGGCCCGGTCGCCGAGGAGCCCGGCAACCGCGTGCGCCACCGCTGATACGTCGCGACCATCAACGACGACACCGGTCTCACGTTCGCGGACAGCCTCTGGTGCGCCGCCCGAATCGCCGGCCACCACCGGCAGACCCATGGCCGAGGCCTCCAGGAACACGATGCCAAGGCCCTCGACGTCCAGGCCCTTGCCACGGGTCCGGCACGGCATCGCAAAGACGTCGCCGGCGGCATAGTGGGCGGGCAACTCCAGCCACGGCACGGCTCCGGCGAAGATCACGCTGTCCTGGACATCCAGCTGAACGGCCAAGCGGCGCAACGAGTCCCGGTCCGGGCCGTCTCCGACGACGAGCAGCACCGCATCGGCGACGCTGCGCAGGATCTCGGGGAGCGCCCGGATCAGCACGTCCTGCCCCTTACGGGCGACGAGCCGGGAGATGCACACGACGACCGGGCGATCCCCCAGACCGATCGCCTCCCGGATGCGCGACCGGCCTGTCGGATCGGGCCGGAACACCTCGGTGTCGACTCCGGGGGGCAGATATTCCAGCGCCGCCATCGGTCCCAGCGCCGCGGAAATCCGGTCGCGGGCGTACTTGCTCACGTAGGTGACGACGTCCACGTTGTTGCCGATGACCCGCAGCGCCTGCCTGGACACCGGCAGCATGGACCAACCGACCTCGTGGCCGTGCGTACTGGCGACGGCTCGGACCACGCCGGCCCGGCGCAGCGTCGGCGTGAGCAGGGCCAGTGGCGCAGCGGCGCCGAACCAGACGGCCTTGGCCTGATGGCGCTTCACCAGGTCGACAGCGCGACGGGCCACGGGCGGCACCGGCAGCATCAGGGAGCCGGGATGACGCACCACTTCGAACTGTTGCCGCGCATCGAATTCGGCCGCGCCAGGCCAGGCCGGGGCATAGACGACCAGATCGCCGGCGGGCATGCGCTCCGCCAGCGCCTGGACGTAGGACTGGATGCCACCGGCACGCGGCGGGAAATCGTTGGTGACGAGCAGGGTTCGGCGCACGAGCAGAGTGTGCCTTGTTGCCCTATCCGGTTCAGCGCGGGACGCGGTGCCCGGTGGCGTCGGGGCCGGCACCGTCGACGGGCCGTAACACGATGCCGAGGGCCTCGTCCGCCGCACTGACCACCATGCCGTTGCCGACGTAGATGGCGACGTGGCTGACCGGCGAGTAGTAGGTCACCAGGTCACCCGGCTCCAACTGGTCCAGCGGGACACTCGGGAAGTTGGCCTGCTCGTAGCTGACGCGGGGGATGCTGATGCCGGCCTGGGCCCAGGCCCAGGTGGTCAGACCGGAGCAGTCGTAGGCGTCGGGACCGTCACCGGCGTAGGTGTAGGCGAAGCCGACCTTGGTCAACGCTGCCTTGGCCGCGATCTCGCCGGCGGAATCTCCACCCTGTGCTGCTGCCGGCGCGGCAGCGGCGGCCGGGCTGCTCGCTGAGGCGGAACTGCTGGACGAGGACCCATCGGCCGGAACGGCCGCCGGATCGGGTGCCGCGGCGGCGGCTGGAGCGGCGGCTGCGGCCGCGGCCTGCTGGGCGGCGGCGGCGTCGGTCGCCTGCTGGGCCTGCAGGGCAGCGGCGGCGGCCAACGACTCCTGACGCGCCTTCTCGGCCGCAGCAGCTGCGGCGGCCTTCTCCTGCGCCGACAGCTTGTTGTAGAGGTTCTTGTACTTGGCGACCGCGCCGTCGAGGTCGGCCTTCTTGCTCACGGCCGTTGCGGTGGCGGTAGCCGCTGCTGCGGCGGCCGCGTCGGCCTTGGTCTTCGCGGCGGCGGCGGCGGTAGCGGCGGCGTCGGCGGTGGCCTTCGCCGTGGCGGCATCTTCCTTGGCAGTGACCGCGCCTTCGAGAGTCTTGTGCGTGTCCTCGGCGACCTTGTTGACCACGGTCGACTCGTCCAGGTAGTCGTCAGCGGACGTCGCGGTGAGCATGACGCTCAACTGGCTCAGGTCGGCACCGCGGAAGCTGGCACTGGCGAAGGCATCGAGTTTGGACTGGTAGGACGCGACTGAGGCGGTGGCCGAAGTCAACGTGGCCTTGGCCGACGCTTCGGTCTTCTTGGCCGTCAACAGGCCGGCGTTGGCCTGCTTCACCGAACGCTCGGCTTTCGCCTGTGCCTGTTTGGCGCCGTTGACCGCCTCCGCGGCGATCTCTGCCTGGTGGCTGCTCTTGTCCCAGGCGGCCTTGGCATCACCCGACGTGGCGGGAGCGGCCGGTGCGGCCGGCGGAGTGGGAGCAGCAAGCGCCGGGACAGCTCCGACCACCGTGATGCCGAGCGTCACGACTACCCCGGCGATCAGGGTGCGGGTCCTGCGGAACTTCCGGGCAGACAAGTTTTGAGCGTGCGTCGCCAACAGAAGGCGCACCTTTCCTCCTCGACGCCTACCGGGTTAGCTGACGGATTCGGGCCAGGAAGTAGCCCTACCCCGCGCGCGAAAAGCCGCGACAGGGATTCACCCCAAAGGAACCTGGGTCCTCGGTTCAACGCGTTTCGAACGCGTCGATTCGGCGTGATCTCCCAGGCCACCTGACTGATGGCCTTCGCAGAAGATCTCGATCAGATTACGAGACGGACACGTCCCAGTCCAGTCGTGCGCATGAAACTTCAATCCTTTTTGTCCGAGGACCCGACCGTCGCGCTGCCGATCACGGCCACAGTGCGGCGATCTCGCGTCGACGGAGGGGCAGGGTGAGAAGTATCACGCACCGATGGGTCCGTGCCGGCGCGGCGGGTTGTCGACGGCGCGGACCAACCGCAGGGGGGGTACCAGGCCAGATGCGGCCAGCACCCCCAGTGCCTGCTGTTCCGTGTCGTCCCAGTCGACGCCATGGTGCGGCATGGAAAGAAGGACTGTGACGACGCAACCAGAACAGGCCGCGCCCCGGACGGTGCAGGTGTCGCAATCGATGTGCATACGCCGAAGGTAGGTGGGAGCACCGACAGTCACTGCAGCAGCGGCAGCAGTACGTCGGCGTTCGCCGTCCTCGCGCCTCGACGCCGAACGCTGTCGGCGACCTCGCGGTCGGAGCTCACGACCACGACCACCCGGCCTGTCGGCTCGGCGGCGACCAGCTCGCGGATGACGTCGTCGGCGATCACCCCCGGCGGTGAGAACAGCACCCTGACTCCGCGGGCGGGTGAGGCCGGCACCGCGACGGCCGCCCCGTCGAACACGACGGTCACCTCGGCCGACGTGCGGGCGGCCAGGGCACCGAGCAGGCGCACCAGCCGGTCGCGCTGCAACGCCAGGGTCAGGTCGGGGAACCCGGTCTTGCTCACGTTGTATCCGTCCACGATGAGGTGGGCGGACGGGAGCCCCAGCCAGGCGCTGAGCCGCGATGGATCTCCCGTACCGGCCGCGCCGGTTGCTGCAGCGCCGGGCAGTCGACCGGCCACCACGTCTGCCGGGTCGAGGCCACCACCGGACAACTCCCATTCCCGCCGAAGTCCGCTCACCGCGCCCTCGACGGTAGACAGGAGCAGATCCAGCCGGCGATCGGCAGTCGCCTTGTGCACGCCGGTCTGCTCGCGCAATCGGCCCAGTGCCTCCTGCGTCCGGTCTGCCCGCTCGGTCGCCAGCCTGGTTCGTTCCTGCGATCGGGTCAGCTCGGCGCTCAACCGCAGCACTTCGCGGCGCAGGCCGTCACGTTCGTCCGCCGACGACTGGCCCGCTCCCAGCGCAGCTTCCTCGGCCTGTCGGAGCCGGGTGCCCTGCTCCCGCAGACGCCGGCGGAGCTTGTCCAACTGGTCGTCTGCTCCAACGGGCCGGTCGGGCTGCCGCCGAAGCGCGTCATCACGTTCCGCCGTCACCTGTTTCAGTTCACGGCGCAGTTCCGTGACGGCGCGCCGGAGTTCGGCCGTCGCATCCGCCGGACCCGGCTGACTGTCACGGACCGCGGCGAGCAGCTCACCTTCGGTCGGTAGCCCGAGCAGATGGGCGAGGGCCGCGGCATGGACCGGATCGGGGTCGGCGTTGCCCCGCACTCGTTCGGCGACTGCGGCGCGGAATCCGGCGTCGGAATCCAAAGCCTGGGACAGCGCCGCCGCTCCCACTTTGGCCCGCTTGGCGGGCGTGAAGCGGGCCACTCTGGTCAGCCCGGCCGGTATCTGCGCGGCCGGCAGTTGACCGAGCGTCTCCGCGGCCCACTTGACGAGCACGCTGCGCACCGGGCTCGGCAGATCGGCTGCGGTCATCCCGCCATTCTCTCGGATCACGCAGGGCCACCATGCCGCTGTCGGTGCTCAGCCCTAACGTGCGTCTCGTGAGCACCAGCGGCACCATCGGCACCACGCGCCCCGCCGTCGAGCATCAGCACAGCTTCGACGAGTTGGGTGATCCGCTCCGTGATGTCACGTTCGTCGTGGTGGATCTGGAAACCACCGGAGGGTCGTCGGCCACCGAGTCGATCACCGAGTTCGGGGCGGTCAAGGTCAGAGGCGGTGAAGTACTCGGCGAGTTCGCCACTCTGGTCGACCCTGGGCGGTCGATTCCGCCGCAGATCGTCATGCTCACCGGGATCACCGATGCCATGGTCTACGACGCACCCACCATCGCGACCGTGCTGCCCTCGTTCCTGGAATTCATCCGCGGGTCGGTGCTGGTCGCGCACAACGCGGGCTTCGACATCGGCTTTCTCAAGGCCGCCTGCGCCCGGCTCGGCCTGCCCTGGCCGGGCAACGCGGTGGTGGACACTGTCCGGTTGGCGCGCCGGGTACTCACCAGGGAGGAAGCACCGAGCGTCCGGCTGGGACTGCTCGCGCCGCTGCTGGGGTCGCCGGTCGCACCCGACCACCGGGCGCTGACCGACGCCAGGGCCACCGTCGACGTGCTGCACGCCCTGTTCGAGCGGCTGGGACCGCTCGGCGTGCAGAGCCTGACCGAGTTGCAGCAGTTGTCCCGTGACGTGTCGCCGGCGAGGCGTCGCAAGCGCACGCTGGCCGACCACCTGCCCAGCGCGCCCGGCGTTTACCTGTTCCGCGGACCGTCCGACGAGGTGCTCTACGTAGGAACTTCGGGCAACCTCCGACAACGGGTCCGCTCGTACTTCGGCGCCGGCGAGACCCGCGGGAAGATCAAGCAGATGATCACGCTGGCGCAGCGGGTCGACCATGTCGAGTGTTCGCACGCGCTCGAGGCGCACATCCGTGAGCAGCGCCTGATCGCCATCCACCAGCCGAAGTACAACCGGCGATCCCGATCGCCCGGCAAGCTGCTCTGGGTGGTGCTGACCACCGAAACCTTCCCGCGGCTCAGCATCGTGGCCACCCCACCGGCCGATCGCCCCGGGTCCCTGGGCCCGTTCACCTCGCGCGTCGCAGCCACCACTGCCGTCGAAGCCCTGCAGGAGGTGGTCCTGATCCGCCGTTGCTCACAACGACTTTCGCGGTCGCCGGCCGGTTCGCCGTGCGCGCTGGCCGAGTTGGGCCGCTGCGGCGCGCCGTGCGCAGGCCGGGAGGACATCGCCAGTTATACGGAGCATGTCCGACGGATCGCCGATCTGGTCGACGGCACGTCGGACGAGGTGCTCGGTGCGCTGCGGGCAGAACTGGAACGCCTGTCGACCCAAGGCCGGTTCGACCGGGCGGCGCTGCTGCGGGATCGGCTGTCCGTACTGGCCGAGGCGGTCGACCGGCGGCAGCGACTCGGTTCGTTCGCCCGGATCGAGCAGTTGGTGGCCGCCAAGCCCGACCGATCCGGTGGTTGGGAGCTTGCCGTCGTCCGGTACGGACGATTGGCCGGCGCCGGCCGGGCCGCACGCGGCATCGATCCGATGCCGATCATCGACCTGCTGGTGTCCTCGGCCGAGACCGTCATCCCCCTTCCCGGGCCGCTGCCCGGGGCCAGCGCGGAGGAAACGACCACCGTGCTGCGCTGGGTCGACGAACCCGGTACCCGTCTGGTGCACAGCACGGAGCCGTGGTTCAGCCCGGCGCGTGGCGCCGGCCGCTGGCGTCCGTTCATGGCCGCCGTCGGCCTGGCCAGGTCTCAGCTCGCCGTCCCGTCCTGGAAATAGCCCGGATACCGGTGTCATAGCATGGGCAAATGGTGACCGCAATCGTGATGATCGACGTTGACGCAGACAGCATCGCCGAGGCGGCCCAGACCATTGCCGATCTACCGGGCGTGGACGAGGTCTATTCCTGCGCAGGCGATGTCGACCTGGTTGCGATCATCTCGGTGGCCGATCACGCTGCTATCGCCGAACTCGTTCCGGGCCACATCTCGAAGGTGGCCGGCGTGGTTCGCACCGTCACGCACATCGCCTTCCGCTCCTACTCGCAGCGGGACACCGCGGACGCGTTCTCCATCGGCCTGCAGGACTGAACAGATCCGGCCTGGCGAGCGGGTCAAGGGATCGGCAGCGGCTCTAGCGGCTCAGCCGGCGAGCTGCTGCCGAGCTCGACCCAGCGACTCAACACCGCGGCGCAGGAGCCGGAGTCCAACGCGTCCCCGGCCCGCAGCAGCCCGGCCGCGAGGTCGCTCTCGAGGTCGCCGGACAAGCCGGCGTGGACGGCTATGGCGGCGGCCGAGTTGAGCATCACCGCGTCGCGGACCGGCCCGAGGCCGCCGTCGAACAGCCGCCGCGCGACTTCGACGTTGAAGGCGACCTCGCCGCCCACCAGATCGGCCGGATCGGCCTGTGCAATCCCGAGCCGGACCGGATCGACGGTCTCTGTCGTCACGGCACCATCCCGGACCACCCAGACGGTGGAGGTCGTGGTGGTGGTCAGCTCGTCCAGTCCATCGTCGCCCCGGAAGACCAGGACCTCCGAGCCCCGGTCGGCGAACACCCCCGCCATCACCGGCGCCATCGCGACGTTGCCACAGCCGATCGCCGACGCGACCGGACGCGCCGGGTTCGTCAGCGGGCCGAGCACGTTGAAGAACGTCGGGATGCCCAGCTCGCGGCGCGCGGGACCGGCGAATCGCATCGACGGGTGGTACACCTGCGCGAAGCAGAAGCCGATGCCGACCTGCGCCACCGTTGCGGCCACCGCAGCCGGACCGAGCATGATGGGCACGCCGAGCCCCTCGAGCAGGTCCGCAGCTCCGCACTTGCTGGAAGCCGCTCGACCCCCGTGCTTGACCACGGTGGCGCCGGCGGCCGCGGTCACGATCGCGGACATCGTCGAGATGTTCACCGTGTTCGACCGGTCGCCGCCGGTGCCGACGATGTCCACCGCCCGCCCCGCCACGTGCACCGGCACACTGTGGGCCAGCATCGAAGCGGCCAGACCGGCGATCTCCTGGGCCGTCTCGCCCTTGGCCCGCAACGCGACGGCGAACCCGGCCAATTGCGCCGAAGTGGCCTCCCCGGTCATGATGCGATCCATCGCCCATGAGGTCTGGACCGCAGTCAGATCGGTGCCGGCGAGCAACGCCGAGAGCACATCGGGCCAGCTGAAGGTGGTGTCGTCCGGTGCCACAACGGCAACCGTGGATGCCACTGCCCTAGCCCGCTGCGGCGGTCGGCACCCGAGCGGGCAGCCGGCGCAGCAACGACGCGACTGTCTCGGCCGCGATCACCGGATCCAGCGGATGCACCAGGATCTCGTCGGCCTGTGCCCAGGTGGCCAACCAGCGGTCGGCCGCCCGGCGCACGGTCAGCACGATCGGAGGAATGACCTTCGCCTCCTGGTGGATCTGCCGTGAGATGCCGATCCCACCGGTGGGCTGCGCTTCGCCGTCAAGAATCACCACGTCAACGGCCCGGTCCTCGATCGCCATCAGCACATCGGAGATCGACGCACACTCGAGGAAGTCGATGCGGCCGACGTCCGGCGCCGGCCGGCGACCGACAGCCGTCATGATCCGCTCGCGGACATCCTGGCGATGGCTGTACACCAAAACGACGGGATAGCTCATGGTGTCGATGGTAGAGGTAGGGGCTTGCGCGGGGGCCGGGTGGGTAGGGCCACCACGGCGCGCCGGTGAGACCCAATTTTTACAATGTGTCGAAGATCTTTCGTGGCGCTGACCTGCGCAGATGTGAAACCACCCGGAGACTCATTCGGAATTGCGTAGACCCGCACGGACAGGGCGGCCGGTGGCGGTCCATAATCGCCATGTGACGACAGCGACCGGCCGTTCCGGGCCCCCCGCGATCAGCGCGCGTATCCACACGCTCAACCGGCCGAACATGGTCAGTGTCGGCGTGATCGTGTGGCTATCCAGCGAGTTGATGTTCTTTGCCGGCCTGTTCGGCATCTACTTCACGGCCAAGGCCACCAGCACCGTCGGGTGGCCCCAACCACCTACCCATCTGGACGTGCCGTACGCGCTGGTCAACACCATCATCCTGGTGGCTTCGTCATTCACCTGCCAGCTCGGGGTGTTCGCCGCAGAGCGGGGCGACGTCTTCGGATTGCGCCGCTGGTACATGCTCACCCTGATCATGGGCACGATCTTCGTGCTGGGCCAGGCCAACGAGTACCGCTCGCTGGTCGAGGAAGGCACCACGTTCTCGTCGTCGGCTTACGGCACCGTCTTCTACCTGACCACCGGCTTCCACGGACTGCACGTGATCGGCGGTCTCATCGCCTTCGTGATCCTGATGGGACGCACCAAGCTGTCCAAGTTCACTCCGGCCCAGGCCACCAGCGCCATCGTCGTGTCGTACTACTGGCACTTCGTCGACATCGTCTGGATCGCTCTGTTCGCAACGATCTACCTCATCCAATGACGGTGCATCCAATGCGGCCTGCCCGGCCGTACTCCCTGGAGAGCACCCCGCAGTCCAGTGACCGCAGCCACCACCGCGAGATGAGCACGAGGTGCACCGCATGAAAGCCCGTACCGCGAAGGACCAGCCTGCAGGCATCAGGCGCCGGTCCAAGGCCTTCCGCCGGATCTCGGGCGGGCTGGCGCTGCTGTTCGCCTTGATCACCATGGGCTTCCTGTACGGCGCGCTGACGCCCAGCCCGCAAACGGCCTCGGCTGACGCCGCCAGCGCTGCAGAGATCGCCAAGGGCAAGCAGCTCTACCAGACCTCGTGCATCATCTGCCACGGTGCCAACCTGCAAGGTGTGCTCGACCGCGGTCCGTCCCTGATCGGTGTCGGCCAGGCAGCCACCTACTTCCAGGTCTCGACCGGGCGGATGCCCGCCGACGCCAACGGCGCCCAGATGCCCAGGAAGCAGCAGGTCTTCGATCCTGCGCAGATCGACGCGCTCGGTGCGTACATCCAGTCCAACGGCGGCGGACCAGTCGTGCCGGAGGGCAACCTCCAGGACGTGGCCAATGTCGCCAAGGGCGGCGAGCTCTACCGGCTGAACTGCGCCTCCTGCCACAACTTCACCGGTGAGGGCGGCGCCCTGTCGCAGGGCAAGTACGCGCCCAGCCTCAAGGACGCCACCGACTCGCAGATCTACGCCGCGATGCTCTCCGGTCCGGAGAACATGCCGAAGTTCTCGGACGGCCAGCTGACCTCGGACGAGAAGCGCGCGATCATCGCGTTCGTCCAGAACAACAAGGCCACGGTGGCGCCCGGTGGGTACGACCTCGGCGGCTTCGGGCCCGCGCCCGAAGGTCTGGCAGCGTTCCTGGTCGGCATGGGAGCCATCGTCGCGTTGACGCTGTGGATGGGAGCACGGGCATGAGCGGCGGCGAGAATGTGGTGATCCCATCTGATGAAGAGCTCACCAAGATGACCACCGAGGACCGCGCCCGGCTCGGTGCCGCGCTCGACGGCGTCGAACTGGTCGAATACGGCGAGCGGTATGTACCCGGCTCACCGGCCGACCGTCGGGCCGAGCGGAACGTGGCGAAGTGGTTCCTGCTATCGGCGCTGTTCGGCCTGATCACCGTCGGCGTCTTCGTGTTCTGGCCGGCCGGGTACCAGACCGCATACGCGGGCAACAAGCAGGTGCTGTACGCGCTGTTCACTCCGTTGCTGGGCATCGGTTTGGGCGGGTGCGTCTTGTTCTTCGGCGTCGGCGTCATCGCCCTGGCCAAGAAGATCGCCCCGCACGAGGTTGCCGTGCAGCAACGGCATATCGGCATGTCCGACGAAGTCGACCGACAGACGCTGGGCGCCGAGATCGTCGACACCGGCGACAAGATGGGCATCGTCAAGCGCCGCGGCGTGCTCAAGGGCTCGCTGGCGCTGGCCGGTGGCGTGATCGGTCTGGCCGTGATCGTGCCGGTGCTCGGCGGGTTTATCAAGAACCCGTGGTCGGGCGGCCCGGAGTCACAGCTCTGGGTCACCATGTGGCGTCCCGTGAACGGCAAGAAGGTCCGGCTGACCATGCAGGACGGCACTCCTGTCCGGCCGTCCGACCTCGCGGCAGGCTCGCTGGCGACGGTGTTCCCCGGATTGCCGGGCGGCGCCAAGGCCTCCGATTCTGCGGTCATGCTCTTCCGGCTCCGCTCGGACAGCAACGTCTCCGTCCGCACCGGCCAGGAGAGCTTCTCCTACGGCGACTACTACGCCTACTCGAAGATCTGTACCCATGTCGGATGTCCGGTCTCGCTCTACGAACAGCAGACCGGACGCATTCTGTGCCCGTGCCATCAGTCCCAGTTCGATGTCCTGGACGGTGCCAAGCCGGTCTTCGGCCCGGCCACCCGGCCGCTGCCGCAGCTGCCCATCGAGCTCGATGACGAGGGTTACTTCGTCGCCAAGGGCGACTTCATCGAACCAGTCGGTCCCGGCTTCTGGGAGAACGGGTTCAAGTACAAGTGGAGTTCGCACCCGAAGGGAAGTACACCGTCATGAGCAGACTGACCACCCGTACGGCCAAGAAGCCCAACGACCTGGTGCAGGGCGCTCTCGACGGTGCCGACGTCCGTTACCACGGAGCACGTCCGCTGCGGACGGCCATGAACAAGGTCTTCCCGACCCACTGGTCCTTCATGCTCGGCGAGGTCGCGCTCTATTCGTTCCTGGTCCTGCTGCTCTCCGGCGTGTACCTGACGCTGTTCTTCGACGCGTCCATGGGCGAGACGATCTACAACGGCGTGTACGACAAGCTGCGCGGCGTCCCGATGTCGCAGGCCTACCGGTCGACCCTCGACATCTCGTTCGAGGTGCGCGGCGGCCTGCTCATCCGGCAGATCCACCACTGGGCGGCGCTGATCTTCCTGGCTTCGATGATGCTGCACATGATGCGCATCTTCTTCACCGGCGCATTCCGCAAGCCGCGCGAGGCCAACTGGATCCTCGGCGTGCTGCTGCTGGTGCTGGGCATGGCCGAGGGCTTCCTCGGCTACTCCCTGCCTGACGATCTGCTGTCCGGCACCGGCCTCCGCGCCGTCTCGGCGTTCATCCTGTCGATCCCGGTGATCGGGACCTGGATGCACTGGGCGGTGTTCGGCGGTGACTACCCGGGCACCATCGTCATCGGGCGCTTCTACTCCCTGCACATCCTGGTCATCCCCGGGTTGATCCTGGCTTTGATCGCGGTGCACGTCGCGCTGGTCTGGTTCCAGAAGCACACCCAGTTCGCAGGGCCACGAGCCACCGAGAACAACGTGGTCGGCGTCCGGGTGCTGCCGACCTTCGCGGCCAAGGGCGGCGGCTTCTTCGCCGTGGTTACCGGCATCATCGCGTTGATGGCGGGCATATTCCAGATCAATCCGATCTGGAACCTCGGACCGTACAACCCGTCTCAGGTTTCTGCTGGTGTCCAACCCGACTTCTACATGGGCTTCCTGGACGGCATGGTGCGTATCTGGCCGGCCTGGGAGATACGGAACCTGTTCGGGCACTACATGGTTCCGGCTGTCTTCTTCCCGGCCATCGGCGGCGCAACGATTCTGATGATCCTGGTGATCTCCTATCCGTTCATCGAGAAGAAGTTCACCAAGGACAACGCTCTGCACAACATCCTGCAGCGTCCTCGGGATGTGCCGGTGCGTACCTCGCTCGGCGTCGCATTCCTCTGCTTCTACATCCTCAACCTGATCAACGGCGCCAACGACTTGTTCGCCCTGCAACTGGATATCTCGCTGAACGTGATGACCTGGGTCGGCCGGGTCGGGTCGATCGTCCTGCCGGTGATCGGCTATGTCGTCACCTACCGGATCTGTCTGGGTCTCCAGCACTCGGATCGTGACGTGCTCGAGCACGGTATCGAGACCGGCATCATCAAGCGGCTCCCACACGGTGAGTTCATCGAGGTACACCAGCCCCTCGGACCGGTCGACGAGCACGGCCACCCGATTCCGTTGGCCTACCAGGGCGCGCCGGTGCCCAAGCGAATGAACCAGCTCGGTTCGGCTGGTCTGGCCGTCAAGGGCACGCTCAGCCCGGTGGACGAGACCGGCGTCATCGATCACTCGGAGGGTCACGCCGGCCAGGGGTCGCTCGAGGTCGGCAGCCACAACTGATTTGCAGCTAGCACCACGGCGAAGGCCCCACCGGATTCCGGTGGGGCCTTCGCCGTCCCGCACCTCTACCTGTAGCACTCGGCGCAGCCGGTATGACCGTCAGCGGGGCTACGGGCAGGCTGGAGTACTACGAGTGGGCTGGAGTCCTACGCAGTGGGCCGGAGTGCTACGAGTGAGCCGGGCGCTGCCAGTCGGTACAAGCCTGCTCGAGGCCCAGCCGTCGCAGCCCCCGTCGCACCCAGCGCGACCCGTAGCACCCCGGCGCCGCCTGTATGACCGTCAGCAGTCCTACGGGTGAACCGGCGTGCTACAAGTGGATACCGAGCTCCCCCGGCCCTGGCGCACACGGTCGGGACGCAGACGTCTGGGACCGCCGCTAGACCACTCAGTGCGAGGTCGGGCGGCGGTGGTACTCGAACTGCAGCCCGCACACGGCGACCAGCAGGAAACCGATGGCGATGACCATCAGCCAGACCAGCAGGAAGGCGGTAGCGACAGCGGTGACAGCGGCAGCCAGAGCCATGCCGAACGGCCACAGCGAGCCCGGCGAAAAGAAACCCAGGTCGCCGGCGCCGTCAGCGACGTCAGCGTCTTCGTTGTCCTCGGGGCGGGCCGCCTCGAGCCGACGGGCGGAGAACAGCAGGAAGGTACCGATGATCAACGACAGGCCGGTCGTGAGGGCCAGCGCCACCACCCCGACCGGTTCCGTCTTGCCCGCCAAGATCGCGTACAGGATCGTCGTGAAGAAGAAGAAGACGGTCAGGGCCAAGAAGATCCACGCCTCGACCCGCATTCCCCGCTTGGGGATGACGCGTTCTGCGGTGCCGGATTGCTCCATCGACATCAGTTGCCTCCGGCCAGTGGCAGAGAGGCCGACTTGGCCTCACGGTCTGGATTGATCGGGTACGTGGTCGTGGACAGCGGCGCGCAGAGCGTGCCGCAGCTCGGGATCAGCTTGCCGGTGGCGGTCAGCGCTGCCGCGGTCGTATAGCCCTGACCAGTCGCCGGGTCCTTGGTCTGGCGGAACCCGAGATAGGCCTTGTAGACGTCCTCCGGCACGCCGCGCACCTCGAAGTTCATCGACGAGTGATAAGTCCCGCAGAGCTCGGCACAGCGACCGACCATCGCACCGGGGGTGTCGATGCTGTTCTGGAAGACGTTCTGCGTGTTGTTGGCCGCTGGGTCCGGGAAGACGTCGCGCTTGAACAGAAAGTCGGGCACCCAGAAGGAGTGAATGACGTCCTTGGACTCCAACGTGTACTGGATCGTCTGTTGGACCGGCAGGATGAGGATCGGCACTTCGTTCGCGGTTCCGATCGTGTGCACCTCCTGGCCCAGCGCATCCGGCGACTTCGTCCCGTCATAGCTGAAGTCCCAGCCCCACTTGAACGCGGTGACGTTCACCTTCACTTGGGGGTCGGCCACGTTCTTGAGCACGAAGTTCTCCGTGGTCACGGCGAAGTAGAAGAGCACGGCAACCATGACGAACGGGACAGCGGTGTAGACCAGTTCGAGCGGGAGATTTTCTTTGGTCTGCTTCGGGTAGAGCGGCGAGTTCTTCTTCTTGCGATGGAAGATGAAGGTCCAGAACATCAAGCCCCACACCAGGATGCCGATCGCCAACGCCGCCATGAAGGCCCAGGACCAGAACTCCTGCATCCGCTCTGCTTGCGGCGTCACGCCGGCGGGCCAGCCGAACCGGGGCAGAGTCGACGCCGAGCACCCGCTGACCAGCAGGCCGACAACCACCACCGCGCCCGCCAGCAAGTACCGCCTAGCACTGCGAGACCGAGCCACTCGGACGCCCTCCTAGAAGAACCTGGGCGAACACCGATTGCGGTGCAGCCGTGACAACCCTGCCTGAGATTACTCGACCCAGACCATCGACACCCGGCCAGGGCAGGCGTGGCGCACATCAGATCTACAACTTGTCGAAGTTTGTCTCAGACTAGGCCTTCGAGGGGCGTGCTCGACAGCTTCGAGACTAGGCAAACGGTGCCTGTACGGTCGTTCTGCAAGCACTGATCGAGACAGAAAATGGGTGACCGACCTCGTGTGCGGATTGATGGGCTTCCTGTCCTCCACCGGCCGCGCCGGCGATCGCGTGGACCAGATCGCGGCCGGGATGCACTGCGCCCGGCACCGCGGCCCGGACGAGGCCGGCACCTGGGACGACGGCGACGTCGCCTTCGGCTTCAACCGCCTCTCGATCATCGACATCGCCCACTCCCACCAGCCGTTGCGGTGGGGACCCGACACGTCACCCGACCGCTACGCCCTGGTCTTCAACGGCGAGATCTACAACTATCTCGAGCTGCGCGAACAGCTGCGCACGGAGTTCGGCGCCGAGTTCGGCACCGAGGGCGATGGCGAGGCCATCGTGGCCGCCGTCCACTACTGGGGCAAGTCCGCGGTGTCGCGACTACGCGGCATGTTCGCCTTCCTGATCTGGGACACCCAGGACCGCACCCTGTTCGGTGCCCGCGACCCCTTCGGCATCAAGCCCATGTTCACCGCCTCGGTCGCGGACGGCATTGCGTTCTCCTCCGAAGAAAAGGGTCTGCGCGAGTTGACCGGCCCGGCGATCGTCGATGAGACGGCGCTGCAGCAGTACCTGGTCCTGCAGTACGTGCCGGAGCCCGCCACCATGGACGCCGCCATTCGAAGAGTCGAGTCGGGCACGTATTTCACCCTGCGACCGGGGGGTGAGCTGGTGACCGAACGCTATTTCCACCCGAAGTTCTTGCCCGCCAAGGTTTCCGGTGCCGCCGCGGAGAAGGCTCTGTACCAACGGATCGCCGACGTCCTCGACGATTCGGTCGGCGCCCACATGCGGGCCGACGTCACGGTCGGGTCCTTCCTGTCCGGCGGCATCGACTCGACCGCCATCGCGGCCCTGGCCAAGCGCTACAACCCCGACCTGATGACATTCACCACCGGATTCGACCGTCAGGGCTATTCCGAGATCGACGTGGCCGCCGAGAGTGCCGCCGCCATCGGGGTGCGGCACGTGATCAGAAAGGTTTCCGAGGAAGAACTCACCCAGACCTTGCCGCTGATCGTCTGGTACCTGGACGAACCGGTCGCGGACCCGGCGCTGGTGCCGCTGTATTTCGTGGCGAACGAAGCCCGCAAACACGTGAAGGTAGTGCTCTCGGGCGAGGGCGCCGACGAGTTGTTCGGCGGTTACAACATCTACCGCGAGCCGCACTCCCTGGCCCCCATGACGGCATTGCCGAATCCGCTGCGGAAAGGGCTCGCGGCCGTCGGAAAGGCGCTGCCGCAAGGCTTCCGGGGCAAGGACGCACTCCGACGGGGCGCCCTCGACCTGGAGCAGCGCTACTACGGCAACGCGCGCATCTTCCGTGAGGAACAGCTGCCGCCGGTGCTGCGGACCTACTCCCCCGACCGGTCCTTCCGCGATGTCACCGACCCGATCTACGCGCGGTCAGTGGGTTCCGATCCGATCTCGCGGATGCAGCACATCGACCTCTTCACCTGGCTGCGCGGCGACATCCTGGTCAAGGCGGACAAGATGACCATGGCCAACTCGCTGGAGCTGCGGGTCCCATTCCTGGACCCGCGGGTGTTCGAGGTAGCCAGCACCGTCCCGCCGGAGCACCGGGTCCAGGGCCAGGCCACCAAGGTGGCACTGCGCAAAGCCATGGAGCTCATCGTGCCGCCGCACGTGCTGAACCGAAAGAAGCTCGGCTTCCCGGTGCCGATCCGGCATTTCTTGAAAGAAGGGTCCTACGACTGGGCCCGCAGCATCATCACGACTTCGCAGACCGAGCAGTACATCGACCCCGCGGCCGTGGTGGCTCTGCTGGACGCGCACCGCGCGGGCGAGGCCGACTACTCGCGGCCGATCTGGACCGTGCTGGTCTTCCAGCTGTGGCACGAAATCTTCGTCACCGGCTCGATCACGCCGGAGATCCCGGAGCCGATCTACCCGGTGTACCTGTAACGGCCGGTGTACCCGTAACGGCCGGTGTACCTGTAACGGCCCCGCAGCTTCAGACGGTGACGAAGCCCATCGCGGCCGAGATCTCGACGGCGGCAGCTTCGCCGTAGCAGTCGGACAGCCGGACGATCGCCGTCGACGGCTCGAACAGGTATTCCTGGGTGCCGATGGTCTCCAACACCAGGGTCGCCATGAGCGAACCGAGCTGCGCCGAGCGTTCGAAGCTCAGGCCGCGGTAGCGACCGGCCACGAAGCCGGACCGGAAGGCGTCGCCCACGCCAGTTGGATCAACCTTGGCCAGTTCGGGCACGACCGGGACGTGCAGATGCGACCCGTCCGCCCCGACGATCTCGACGCCCTTCGATCCCAGGGTGGTGACCCGGTGGCCCACCTGGGCCAGCAACTCGTCCTCGGTCCAGCCGGTCTTGGACAGCAGCAGCCCGAGTTCGTAGTCGTTGGAGAACCAGAACTCGGCGCCGGCGACCAGCTTGGCGGCGTCGACGCCGTCCATCCTGGCCAGCTGCTGGGACGGGTCGGCGGCGAAGGTCAGTCCACGCTGGCGGCACTCCTCGGCGTGCCGCACCATCGCGGCCGGATCGCCCGCACTGATCATCACCAGGTCGACGGAGGAGACCACGTCGACGACCGGGCCCAGTTCGATCTCCCGGGCCCGCGCCATCGCGCCGGCGTAGAACGAACCGATCTGATTCATGTCGTCGTCGGTGGTGCAGACGAACCGCGCCGTCTGTACTTCGGAGAACACGTGCACGTGTGAGCAGTCGACCCCGTGACGCGTCAACCAGCTGGCGTAGTCGTCGAAGTCCGCACCCACCGCATCGAGCAGGATCGGGCTGATACCGAGCAGACCCATGCCGAACGCGATGTTGGCAGCCACCCCACCACGACGGACCACCAGGTCGTCCACCAAGAACGACAAGGAGACCCGGTGCAGCTGATCCGGCAACAGCGAATCGGTGAACTTACCCGGGAAATGCATCAGATGATCGGTCGCGATGGACCCAGTAACGACGATAGGCACGAAGCAAGACCTTACCCGCGAACTCGACCGTTCACCGCAGAGACGAAACGGCCACCGTTCCCCGACGGGGAGCGATGGCCGTTGCTGATGCTACCGGTGGACCTGAAGAAAGGTCAGTGGAAGGAATCACCACAGGCGCACGAGTTCTGCGCGTTGGGGTTGTCGATGGTGAAGCCCTGCTTCTCGATGGTGTCGACGAAGTCGATGACTGCTCCGTCGAGGTACGGCTTGGACATGCGGTCCACGGCCAGGCCGATGCCGTCGAAGTCGACCAATGCATCGCCGTCGAGACTGCGGTCGTCGAAGAACAGTTCGTAGCGCAAGCCCGAGCAGCCGCCGGGCTGCACGGCGATGCGGAGCACCATCTCCGAGCTGCCGTCCCGCTCGAGCAGCGACTTGGCCTTGGCCGCCGCCGTCTCGGACAGCGTCACGCCGTGGGCGCGCTTGACCTCTTCGATGGTGGTGTCGGCCTGGATATCGGCGGTAGTCATCTGACTCCTCGAAACTGGGTGAGATGGGACTGGGAGATAAGAACTGCGCTGACTCTTCGATGATGCCACGCAATCGGCTGCCGAAAGAGTCAACTCGGCCACTTGGAGCAGTGCAACTCGTCGCAGTTGCGGAGTATTCCCAGCACGGAGCTCTTCGGCGGTGTCGGTGCTGCTGCCGGTCAACTATTGTCGCAGGGTGAGTCTCCTCCGCCGTAAACCTGCTGACCAGGCATCCGAGGTCGTCGCCACGACTGTTACCGAGCAACCGACGGTCGGCAAAGGCCGCCCGACCCCCAAGCGCAGCGAAGCAGAAGGCCGCCGTGGCCCGGTCGCTCCCCCGCCGAAGACACAGCGGGAAGCGATCAAACGCTCCAAGGAGGTCGGCAAGACGCTGACCAAGGATGAGAAGCGGGTCGCTTCGACCGAACGTCGTGAACGGATGATGCGTGGCGACGATGCCTACGTGCTCCCCCGCGACCGCGGTCCCGTCCGGGCGTTCGTTCGCGACGCCACCGACGCCCGTCGCAACATCGCCGGCATCCTGCTGCCGGTGGCCCTGCTGTCCTTCATCATCCTGTTGATCAGAAACCAGACCGTCCAGCTGATCGGCCCGGTGATCCTGCTGGTGGCCATTCTTGCTGCCGTCGTCGACTCGGTCATCTTCGGTCGTCAACTCACCCGGATGGTGGCCGAGCGATTCCCGAAGGGGGACCCGACCGGTCTGTCGATCAAGCAGCGTTCGCTGGCCTTCTACGCCTTCAACCGGGCGTGCCTGATCCGGAAGTGGCGAGTGCCACGCCCGCGGGTCAGCCGTGGAGATTCCGTCTGACCGTGAGCGGCGATGAGTTGCTCCGAGCCGCGGAGGCGCAGCGGGATGTGGTGCGCAAGCGTTACTTCGACGAAGACGGCCGCCTGCTCACCATGCCGCGCAAGCAATCCCGGAAGCTCGCCGTACTCGACGTGATCGCGGCCAGATTCGTGCCCGGGGTCCACTACCTCGAGGTCGAGGTCAATCGCGAGTTGATCGGCATCTACGACGACTATGTGACCTTGCGCCGGGCGTTGATCGATTTCGGCCTGATGGACAGGGCGGACGGCCGCTACTGGCGTTCCGGTGGAACCGTGGAGGTCTGACGTGTCCCGGGCGGCGCCGGCCGCGCCCGTCCCCCGCCGGCGCGGGTCACGTCGCGCCCACATCGTGACGGCTGCGGCAGAACTGTTCGCGGCCGACGGCTACCCCGCCGCCGGAATGGACCAGATCGGCGCGGCCGCCGGGATCACCGGACCGGCGATCTATCGGCATTTCGACTCCAAGGCCGCCGTACTGGCCGCGGTCTTCGACGGGATCATCGATGCCGTGACTGCGGCCCCCGGGTCGGTGCCGGACGAGCAATCACCAGCCGCCGAGCTCCTCGCCCTGGTCCGCGTCTACGCTGCCGCAGTCGCCTCACGCCGACGATTGATGGCGGTCTTCGTCCGCGAGGTACACCACCTGCCGCCCGAGCACGGGGCGGACCTGGCGGATCGACAAAGAGTGCTGGTCCGGCAATGGCGCACCCTGGTGTCTCTCGTCCACCCGGACTGGCCCCCCGAAGTGGTGCGCGCGACGGTGCACGGCTGCTTCGGCATGCTCAACGCGTTGGGCACGTTCGATTCGGCCCTGACCGACGACGAGCTCGCCGACACCCTGGTGTCACTGGCTACCAGGATGCTCGACCTTCCCAGCTGAGCGCTCGCCGCCGGCCCACCCGAAGCGATGTCCGAATTGCCACTTTCGCGGTGACGTTTTCAGTTCTTGTCGGCGTCCAAGAACCAGCCGTGCGGGCCGGGTAGCGCCGAGCCGGCTTCGGGACCCACCGAACCGGCGGCATAGGCGTGCGGTGCCGGCCGGTGGTCCAGGATGGCTGCGGCGGCGTTCCAGGCGTGCGCCAGCCCCGTGCTGGTGGTGAACAGCGAGCGGTCCGCGATGGTCACGTCATGGATCAGTGACACGTACGGCGGCAGCGGGTCGCCGCCCTCGACATCGTCCAGCGACAGGTTGACGGTCTCCTCGATCAGCTCCATGCCGGCGCCGGGCTTCTTGACCACCAGTGACAACGCCATCGACCCTGACCCCGCCAGCGAGAAGCTGAGCACCGAGCCATCACCGGGAATGTGGGTCAGCGGCCCGTCCGGCTTCTTGAGCAGGATCGAGACCCGCTGGGCACTCTCGGCCAGGTACTTGCCGCTGCGCAGCAGGAACGGAACGCCGTGCCACCGGTCGGTGTCCACCCAGAGGCGAACCGCGGCATACGTGTCCGTGGTCGAGCCGTCGGCCACTTCCGGCAGGTCCTGGTAGCCATCCGCCTGCCCGAGCACGACATCCTCGGGCGCCAGCGGACGGAACGCGGCCAGCACCGACTCTCGCGCATCCTGCAGATTTGCGGCGCTGAAATCGATCGGCGGCTCCATGGCGATCTCGGCAGCGACCTGGAACAGGTGGGTCACCACCATGTCCCGCAGCGCCCCGGTGGCGTCGTAGAAGGCGGCCCGGTCCGAGACATCGAGCGTCTCGGGAACGTCGATCTGGATCTGCTGGACGTGCTCCCGGCTCCAGACCTGACCCACCAGTTGGTTCGCGAAGCGAAGCACGTGCAGGTTCTGGGTGGCCTCCTTGCCGAGGAAGTGATCGATCCGATAGACCTGCTCCTCCTTCATGACCGACAACACCAGTTCATCCAATTCCTTGAACGACTCGGGACTGGTGCCGTAAGGCTTCTCGTAGACGACCCTGGCTCCGTCCAGCAGGTCATGGGCGGCCAACCCCTTGGTCATCGTTTCGAAGGCCACCGGCGGAATGGCCAGATAGTGGATGTATTCGGCGTCTTTGCCCAGGATCTCGTGCGCTTCCTCGAGCACGTCCAGCAGCGATCCGGGATCGGTCTCGTCGAAGCCACCGCCCGCGAATCGCAGGTGCCCGGCGAAATCCGACCACATCTCTTCGTCGAGGGTCAGCCCGCCGAACTCGTCCAGCGCGGACCTGACCCGCACCCGAAAGTCCTCGTGAGCGATGTCGCCGCGCCCATTACCGACCAGCAACCAGGACTTCGGCATCAGCCCGTGCTGCGCGAGTTGATAGAACGCCGGCAACACCATCCGCTTGGCCAAGTCCCCGGTGGCCCCGAACAGAACGAAAACGGTGGGCTTGGATGACGGCATGGTGCTCCTCTGGCTGTATCTGACTGACTGGGAAGGGGCTGATTTTGGGAAGGGCGGACTAGACACGGGCTGACTTCGACCTGCTCACTGTTCCCTACCCAAACGACCGGCCCGCAAGCGAGGGGTGGTCGCCGTGGCAGAAATCGTGGGGCTTGTGTCATTTACGCCAGTCAAGATCTGGGCGACGATGCGGGGGTGACCATTTCCGGCGCAGCCCGCCCGGTTCGGGCGGTGACGATTCTCGCCGTTCCCGAGCTTCAGATCCTCGACCTGGCCGGGCCGTTCGAGGTGTTCCAGGGCGCGAATGCCGCCTTGGCGGCGCGCGGCGAGTCGGCCGGTTACCAACTGGACGTGGTGGGCGCGGAACCAGGCAGGCTTCGGACCTCCGGCGGCATCAGCCTGTTCGTCGACCCGTTGCCCGATCCGGGGTTACCCATCGACACCTTGCTGCTGCCGGGCGGGGACGGGGCCCGGAAGACACCGGCCGATTCGGCCGCGGTGCGATGGATCCGGGCTGCGGCCCCGCACGCCCGCCGGGTGGTGACGGTCTGCACCGGCGCCTTTCTGGCCGGGCGAGCGGGCCTGCTCAGCGGCCGGACCGTCGCCACCCACTGGTCGAGAACCCAGCTGCTGCAGGACGAGTTTCCCGAAGCGATCGTCGACCCGAACCGGCTGTACGTGCGCGACGGCAATCTGTGGTCGTCGGGTGGTGTGACGGCCGGCATCGACCTCGCTCTAGCCCTCGTCGACGACGACCACGACGCCGACCTCGCCCAGATCGTGGCCCGTCACCTGGTCATGTCCTGGCGACGGCCCGGCGGGCAGAGTCAGTACGCCGTTCCGATGTGGGCTCCCCGTGGCAGCACCGCACCGGTCGCGCGGGCGCAGAACCTGATCGAGGCAGACCCGAGCGCCGATCACCGGGCAGCGGTACTGGCCGCGACAGTCGGCATGAGCGAGCGCCATTTCGCCCGGATCTTCGCGGCGGAGGTCGGCGAGCCACCTGCGCGCTACGTCGAGGGGGTTCGCGTCCAAGCTGCACGCACCCTGCTGGTGACCGAGACCCAGACCGTGTCGTCGATCGCAACCCGCTGCGGGTTCGGCACCGCCGAAACCATGCGCCGGACGTTCCTGCGCCGCCTCGGCGTGCCTCCGGAGAGCTACCGAGACCGTTTCACCGTGACCCACAACGATCCGAGGAGAACATCATGAGGGTGGCCATTGCGCTGTTCGATCGCGTCACCGCGCTGGACGCGATCGGGCCCTACGAAGTGCTGCAACGGGTTCCACAGATCGACATCACCTTCGTCGGTCACCAGGTCGGCGAGGTGCGGACCGAGAACGGCATGTTGGGGCTGACCGTGGACGCAACCTTCGAGGATCTTCCGACGCCGGATGTCGTCCTGGTACCCGGCGGCTTCGGCACCAGGGCGCTCATCGACGACGCGCGCACCCTGGATTGGATCCGCGGAGCGCACCGCAGCAGCGTACTGACCACTTCGGTCTGCACCGGCAGCCTGCTGCTGGCCGCGGCCGGTCTGCTGGAGGGACTACCGGCCGCGACCCACTGGGGCGCCTACGACCGGTTGGCCGGCCTCGGCGCCGTCCCGGTGGATGACCGGGTCGTTCCGCTGTGGGATCGCCGCATCCTCACTGCGGCCGGTGTTTCCAGTGGGATCGACATGGCCCTGACGCTGATCGCCCACCTCGTCGACGACGAGGCCGCTATGGCCGCCCAGCTGATGACCGAGTACGACCCGCAACCGCCGTTCGACTCCGGTTCGGTGGCCAAGGCCACGCCGGCCGTGCTGGAACGGGCCCGGGAGTACGCGCTGGCCCGCCAGTGACCAGCCGGACGTCCAGGCCGGCTCAGCAATTCGACGGGTCAGCGCTTCGGAAGCTGTTGCAGCGACCAGGCATTGCCATCTGGGTCGGCGAAGAACACGAACCGTCCCCAATCCAGATCCTGGACCTCGCTCACCGGCACACCGCGGGCACTGAGCTCGGCGTGAGCCTGATCGGCGTCGGCGATCACGGCCTGCAGACCCTTCACCGAGCCCGGTTCGGCCTCGGTCAGACCCTGACCGAACGCGATCGAGCACGCTGATCCCGTCGGAGTGAGCTGGACGAAGCGGATGTTCTCGTCGACCCGGTGATCGAAGTCGGCGTGGAAGCCGACCTGGTCGACGTAGAACGCCTTCGCCCGGTCGATGTCGGTCACCGGGATGATGATGAGCTCGATCTTGATGTCCATGCGGTCTCTCCTTCTCGTTGGGGTTTGAACCCAGCCTAAAAGGCAATGCGGAACATTTGGTTCCTAATAGCAGCGCAGAATGACCGCTATGTTGAACACCTCGGCTCGCCTGCTACGCCTGCTCTCGCTCCTGCAAACCCCGCGCAGCTGGACGGGATCCGAGCTCGCGGAGCGGTTGGAGGTCAGCGGGCGAACCATCCGCAGCGACGTGGATCGACTGCGCAGCCTCGGTTATCCGGTGCTGGCGACGCGCGGGGCTGTCGGCGGCTACCGGCTCGGGGCGGGCGCGCAGCTGCCGCCGCTACTGCTGGACGATGACGAGGCGGTGGCTGTCACCCTGGGGCTGCGAACAGCTACCGGCGATGCCGTGGCCGGCATCGAGGAGGCCGCGTTGCGGGCGCTGGCGAAGGTCGAGCAAGTGCTACCGGCGCGCCTGCGTCGCCGGGTCAACGCGCTCCAGCGTTATACCGTTCCGATTCCCGCCTACGGTCCGGGACCGACTGTCGATCCCGCCGATCTGATCGTCATCGCTGCGGCCTGCCGGGACCACGAGCAGCTTCGATTCGACTACGCCGACCACGCGGACGCGCAGACCCGGCGGCGGGCCGAGCCCCATCGGCTGGTGACCTGGGGCCGCCGCTGGTACGTGGTCGCCTGGGACGTCGACCGTGCCGACTGGCGCACGTTCCGGGTCGACCGGATGAGCCTCAAGACTCCGAACGGGCCCCGCTTCGCCGAACGGGCCCTGCCGGCGGCGGACATCGCAGCGTATGTGGCCGGCCGGGTGTCCGCTGCATCGTGGCGGTACGACGCCCGGGTGGTGGTGCATGCCCCCGCCGCTACCGTGCGCGGCCGGATCAACCCGACGGTCGGCACGGTGGAAGAGGTGGACGCGGGTAGCTGCCTGCTGCTGACCGGAGCCGACGACCTTCAGACAATGGCCGTCTACCTGGGCCTGCTCGGCCAGGACTTCACCGTGACCGAGCCACCGGAGCTCGTCGACCATCTGCGGAAACTGGCGGACCGCTACCACCGCGCGACGGCCGCACCCATGACGCCGCTCACATGACTTAGAGCGACAGGTAGCGCTGCAGTTCGAACGGAGTCACCTGACGGCGATACGACTCGAACTCGGCCCGCTTGTTCCGTAGGAAAAAGTCGAAGACGTGTTCCCCCAGGGCTTCTGGCACGAACTCGGACCGCTCCATCACCATCAGCGCAGACTCCAGCGAGGCCGGCAGCCGGACGTAGCCGAGCGCCCGGCGCTCGGTCTCGCTCAGCGACCAGACGTCATCCTCGGCCGGGGCGGGGAGCTCGTAGCCCTCGCGGATGCCGCGAAGGCCGGCCGCGATGACCACCGCGAACATCAGGTAGGGGTTGCAGGCGGAGTCGGGCAGGCGGAACTCCATCCGCTGGCTGGACGACTTGCCGGGCGAGTAGTTCGGCACCCGGATCAGGGCCGAGCGGTTCGCCTGCCCCCACGACGCTGTGGTCGGCGCTTCGTCGCCGATCACCAGCCGCTTGTAGGAGTTGACCCACTGGCAGGACACCGCGGTGATCTCGGCGGCATGCCGCAGCACACCGGCCAGGAAGGCCTTGCCGGTGGCCGACATCTGATACTCGTCGTCCGCGTCGTAGAACGCATTCGTCTCACCCTCGAACAGCGAGAAGTGCGTGTGCATCGCCGATCCGGGGTGGTCAGGAAAGGGCTTGGGCATGAAGCTGGCGCGGACACCCTGGGTGATCGCCACCTCCTTGACCACGTAGCGGAAGGACATGATGTTGTCGGCCATGGTCAGCGCGTCGGCGTAGCGCAGGTCGATCTCCTGCTGACCGGGAGCACCCTCGTGATGGGAGAATTCGACCGAGATCCCCATCGCCTCCAGGGTCTCGATGGCCCGGCGACGGAAGTGCGGGGCCACGTCGTGCGAGGCCTGGTCGAAGAACCCGCCCTGATCGGCCGGCTCCGGCGCGGACCCGTCGCTGGGCAGGTCCTTCATCAGGAAGAACTCGATCTCCGGGTGGACGTAGCAGGTGAAGCCCATGGAGGCCGCCTCACCCATCACCCGGCGCAGCACGTGCCGAGGGTCGGCCCAACTGGGGCTGCCGTCCGGCATCGTGATGTCGCAGAACATCCGCGCCGAGTACACCTTGCCTTCATCCGTCTCCCACGGGAGCACCTGGAAGGTGGATGGATCAGGCTTCGCGATCATGTCGGACTCGTAGACGCGGGCGTAGCCCTCGACCGCAGATCCGTCGAAACCGATGCCCTCGCTGAAGGCACCCTCCAGCTCGGCGGGAGCTACCGCGACCGACTTCAGGTACCCGAGGACGTCGGTGAACCACAGTCGGACAAAACGGATGTCCCGCTCTTCGAGCGTACGAAGGACGAACTGCTGCTGACGGTCCATCGGTACACCCTATGTACGACGTATTTCCGACTTGTTGCCACCCGCCCGGTCTCGCGGCCAGCTGTCGGAGCTGACGTTCTGACGTACGGTGGCCCGATGCCCTGGGACCCCGCACTGGCCGACCTGGACCAGCGCTCCCCTGGCCCCTGCCACACCGTCGTCACCTCCGAGCGCGTCGATTTCGTGGTTCGGGATGCCACGGGAATCACCGGTGTCCGGCTGGAGACGGACTGGGATCTGGGACCGACGGATCGGGAGTTCGCCAGGCACGACGACTGCTGGAGATTGCACCTGCCGCGGCCGGCCGTCGATCGGTTCGAGTACCAGTTCACCGTCCGTTCGGAGAGCGGTACGGCCTGGATGACCGACCCGGACAACCCGAACACCGTCCCGAATCCGTTCGGCGCCAAGTCCGAGATCCGATTCCCCGAATACCGCGAACCGCAATGGCTGGCGGGCGCGGAAAGCGGTGCGCTGCAGAGCATCCCCATCCAACAAGGCGCACTCGCGGCCGCCGTGCCGGTGACGGTATGGGCACCTGACGGGCTTGCGGCGGATGCGGTGGCGCCGCTTTTGATCGCACACGACGGCACCGACATGGCCCTGCGCGGATCGCTCCTCCGGTGGGCCACCGGGGTGGCCGTCGATCGACCGTTCCGGATTGCCCTGCTCGACCCAGCGCCCGGCCATCGGGACGACTGGTACGCCGCGTCCGATAGCTACGCCGACCACTTCGCCTCGGTCATCCTTCCGGCCATCACCAGGGCGGTGGCCGTCGGGGCGATCGTCGGGCTCGGGGCCAGCCTGGGTGCGCTGTCGATGCTGACCATCCACCGTCGGCACCCCGCGGTGTTCAGTGGGTTGGCGCTGCAATCCGGGTCGTTCTTTACCGCGACCCTCGATCCGCAGGAATCCGGGTACGACCGGTTCCGGCACATCTGCGCGGCCGTTGGCGATATCGCGTCCGGACCGCCGACCAGGCCGGTGCCCGTGCTGATGACGTGCGGCACAGTCGAGGAGAACCGCGCCAACAACGAACACATGGCTCGGGTGCTGGCGGCGCAGGGTCTGACGGTGGACCTGCGCACCGGGCCGGATGCGCACACCATGATCGGCTGGCGCGACGCCTGGTCGCCCGGCTTGGAACGACTGCTGGCTGCCGTCTCGGAACGGGAAGGATCTCGATCATGACCAAGACCGAGTACCACCGACTGGAAGCGCCGTCGCTCGGCGGCTCCGGCGAGCTAGCGGTGCACGGGCACTGGGGGCGGCCGGTGCTCTGGTTTCCCTCGGAAGGGGGCGCCTCCTGGGATTTCGAAGCCCACGGAATGCTCGATGCGCTACGGCCTGCGATCGACGAGGGCAAGCTCAAGGTCTTCTGCGTCCCGTCCTACGACTCCTCGTCCTGGTCCGATCGCAATCTGAGCCAGGGCGATCGCGCCAGGGCACACCGGCGCTTCGAGGACTGGATCATCTGGCAGGTGGTGCCGTTCATCCGGGATTCCTGCGGCGGCCGTGACGACATCGTCACGGCCGGGCCGTCGATGGGCGCGTTCCACGCAGTCCTGTTCGCACTTCGGCACGCGCACGTCTTCGGCCGGGCGGTGGCCTTCTCCGGAGCCTACGAACCGTGGAACTGGCACGCCTGGGGCGATTCGGACGATGACACGTACCTGACCGACCCGATGCAGTTTCTGCCGAGAACATATGGCGGGCACCTGGACTTCCTCAGATCCCGCCTGTACCTGACCCTGGTCGTGGGCAGTGGCCAGTGGGAGGACAGCACCGGCGCCAACTCGTCGACCCGACAACTGGCGGGGATCCTTGGCGACAAGCAGATACCGCACGAGATGCATATCTGGGGTTCGGAGTGGCCGCACGACTGGCCGAGCTGGCGGGCACAGGCCGCGCTCTACCTGCCGCAGCTGGGCTAGCACGGTACTGGCAGGATCTGCGCATGACGCCTCGACGGGACTCGACGAATCATCTGATCGGACTGTTGCTCGGCACCGAGGACGATTGGCCCCGGGCCTTCGAAACACTGACCCGCCGGCTCGGCGCGGTCAGCCACAAGGGTCGCGAACACCAGATCAGCACGGAACGGGTGACCATCGAGCCGTTCGATCTGCGCGACCCGGTGCGTCACGACGTCGTCATCGACCGGTTGGCCTGGTGGTATTTCCACCCGCGGGAGTGGCTGAAGAAGGCGGCACTGGTCAACGACACCTACTTGCTCAACAATCCGTTCACGTTCCAGGCCATGGAGAAGCACTCGGCCTACTGCGCGATGATCCGGCTCGGTTTCGACATCCCGAACACCACCCTGGTGCCCTACAAGAATCCGCTGGAACACGAGAAGTGGGCCTACACGGCGGGAACGTACAACCTCCCGTTCGAACTGGACCAAGTGGCCGAGAAGGTCGGCTATCCGATGTACATGAAGCCCTTCGACGGCGGGGCCTGGCGGGGTGTCTCCCGGGTCGATGACGTCGAGACCCTGCACAAGGCCTACGACGAGTCCGGTCAGATGTTGATGCACCTGCAGGCCGCGGTGTCGCCGTTCGATGCATTCGCGCGGTCCCTGACCATCGGCCCGGAAACGAAGATCATGAAGTTCCGCCCCGAGCTTCCGATGCACGACCGCTACGAGGTCGCGCATTCCTTCTTGCCGCCCGAGGCCGGCATGGAGATCCTCACGCTCTCGCGGACGATCAACGCGTTCTTCCGATGGGAGTTCAACTCCTGCGAGGCGCTGGTCACCGGCACCAGGGTGCAGCCGATCGACTACGCCAATGCCTGCCCCGACATTGCGATCACCTCCCTGCACTACTACTTCCCCTGGGCGATCACGCAGTTGATCAGCTGGTCCATCTTCTGCGCCGTCACCGATCGACGACCTCGGGTGGACACCACCTCGCGCGAGTGGTTCGACGTGGCCGACGATCCCGACCTGTCCTGGAACGACAAGCTGGGCCGTTACGGACTTCTCGCTGACCAGTACTTTCAGGCCGACGAATACCGCGAGTTCTGCTCCACCTCGCTGGCCTCGCTGCCGGCGCTGGTGCGCGACTGGGTGGACTCGGCCGAGTTCGACGCGCTGCTGCTCGAGACCGTGCGCAAGACCTACCCGGAAGCCGAGCACGACCGGTTCATCGCCCACTTCCGCGGGTTGATGGAGTTGTGGGTCAACGATCAGGCGTGACCACCGGCTGACGTCAGCCGACGATCAGGCACAGGTGGCGAGGTGGCCGGCAACTTCAGTGATAACAGGTAAGCCGTACCGATCGTGTCGACGCAGGTGTCATCGTTGGCAGATACGACGTGTGCCGAACGCCGTTCGCGGTGAGCAGTTGACGGCACCGATTTCCTTGGCCAATTCGACACCGTTCGCGTACGGGGTCGCCGGATCACCGGTGGTCGAGATCGACCAGCGTCTTCGGCAGGCCGGTGATGTTGAGCCGGTGAGGCAGCAGTGTCGGTGCAACCGGCCAGATAGGCGCAGATGTCCGGCAGTCGCGCCGGCGGGATCGCCGGAGTCCGCGATACGGGGCGGCAGCGGCGAGCTGCCGCGTTCAATTTGGTGACGTCGCCGGGTCCGACATTCGCGGACCGTCGACACACCGCACGGCATTGAAGGCCTCGTGCTCGTTCGAGTAATGTCCGGTCGCCGTCCCGGCCGTCGTACTCATCGGCCAGCATCATCAGCAGATCACCGCTGCCCTGCTTCAGATTCGCCAGCCCTTTGGCCAGAATTCCGGTCGCAACTGGTTGACATAGAGCGCGAAATTCGTCCCAGTGACGGCGTCGCCGTAGGAAAGGCATGCGCCCATCCTTCAACGTGAGGCGATGATCCAGCAGCGGTCGCACCAGCGCTTGGTAGACCTGGCGACGAACTGGTCGGATCCGTGCCCAGGGCGCAGCCGGGTGAACTCTTGGCACACCACGCTGCGAACGACAGGAACGCCTCTGGAATACCTTGTCGCTGACCGAGCTCTACGGCGCCGGATCCTCGATCGGCGAGACCTCACCGTCGAAGAGGATCGCCCGGACGTTCGTCGGGAATTGCTCCGCGTACTCCCAACCCGATCTCGGTGCCGTAGGAGAAGCCGAGGTAGGTCAATTTGGCGTCACCGAGCACGGCGCGCAGCACGTCCATATCGCGGGCGACGTCACGGGTGCCGATGTTGGCCAGGAACGTCTTGCCGTCGATGCCCTCCGACTTGCCGGTATTGGCCACGCATTCGTCGACGAGCTTCTTGGTCGCCGTCATTGGCAGCGTCCACATCGGCCTGGTTGCGGGACCGCGATCGGTGGCCCGGCTGGCGTCCTTCTCGGCATTGGTCTGGCACGCGACCACCGGCAGCGAAGAGCCGATACCGCGAGGGTCGATGCCGACGAGGTCGAACTTGGCTGTTGAGTTCCGCGATGAGCGGATCGCGGCCGGACGTCGGTGCGGTTGTGGAACGGATCCCGAATTCACCACATACGAGGCCAGCCAGCCACATGCCCGAAGCGAACCGGGACCACCGGGATCGGTGACCAGCGACCCGATCCGGGCGGCCGGGTCGGTTGCCACCTTGCGAAGGACGCCGACCTGGACCGTCTGGCCGGTCGGGTTGGCGTAGGCCAAGGGGACGGTCAGCCGGGCACACTGGACCGTCGACGACGCGTAGAGCTTGGCTGAATCGGCGTCCGTCGCGTAGCTCGAGCAGGCTCCCCACGCGAGCTGTTGCGAGTAGAACTTCTCGAGCCCTTTCGGCACCGGCCCGGGGGGTGTGGCCGTACCGGTCGGCGCGGAACTGGGGGCGCGTACGTGGGGGCGGCACTCGCGCCGGGACGGCGATGGCCGCGCCGTCTGATTCGGCAGCACACTGGGCTCGGTGATCTGACCACCGGCCGACGCCGGTCGCCGCGGGCGCGCTGACCGCCGGGGTCGCGAGGGTCGGGGAGCCGGCCAAGCGCGGATGTGCAGCCGGCCAGTAGGCAGCGGCGCCGACCACGGCGATGACCCGGACGACGGGGGGCAGACGGAGCGACCGACGTCGCGGGGAGAGCATGGCGAGATCATCCCATTGACATTGTGTGAGAAGCGTTTCACCGACCTGGCAAAGGGCTTCGAGTGCTAGCTCTGAGTGCCGCTGGCTCGGTCAGCTCAACGCGGGCGACGGCTCCAGAGTGGCCGCCGGAACTCCGATGGCCTGCACTTTGGCGGTGGCCTCGTGCCAGGAGAGCGCGGTGACGGCCGCGGCGATGACGATGGCGCCCAACCACTGCGACCAGGACAACGCTCCGGCCCCGTCGGTACTCAGCGCGATTCCGACGATGGCTCCGGTGAGCGGATAGGCCAGTTCGGCCAGCGTCGCCCTGGATGCCGCCGTCCGGCGTAGGCCGACGTAGTACAGCACCATGGCCAACAGCCCCGGCACCAACGCCAGCTCGATGACGGCCACACTGCTGCTGACATCGGGCACCCAGAAGGAGTGACCGGTCACCGCGACGATCACCGCTGCGGCCGGCAGTCCGAAGGCGAATCGCAGCGTGGTCAGTTCGACCGGCCGCAACTCGGTCGCGACCATCCGGCCGAGCACGGTCCCGCCTGCCCACAGCACTGCAGCGCCCAGCGCCAGCAACACGACGCCGATCCTGGATACGGTGATGTCGAACGGGTCGGGGAACGCCAGCAGCCAGACCCCCAGAATGGCCGGTACCGCGAAGTAGGCGAACCGACTGCGCACCTTCTCGCCCAGGATCAGCACCGCGCCGGCGATGGCGAACAGGGGCTGCAGGTGCTGCACGACAACGGGTGTCACGTAGTCGCCGTTCTCGCTGGAAATCTTGAACGCAACCGTGAACAGCGTCGTGGCCAGTGCCGACGCGCCGGCACCGATAGCGATGACGGCCGCCTTGCTGCGACCGGTCAACCCGCTGAAAGCGCGAAAGGACCTCATCAGGAACGGGGAGAGCACCAGCACCAGAACGAGGTGTTCGGCGAACACCAGCGTGGGAGCCGACACCTGCTGGGCCAAGGACCGACGGAACAGCGCATCGGTCCCCCACAGCCCGGCGCCGAGGGCGACCAGCCACGTGAGGTCTCGCGCCCGCCGAACGAATGGGATCGTCATGCTCGGTACTCCAAGGAATCAGCCGTCGGCCGGCGCCGGAAGGCACCGCCGGTGACCATCAGATCACCGCACCCTTCAGCGTCAGGCGCCGTCCTGCCATTCCCGATCTTCGGCGCTCTTCTTCTGCTCGCGGTCACGGATGGTCTGCAGCGCGTTGGCGGCGGACTCCCGATCCGGGAACGGGCCGAGCAGATCCTTGGCCTTGCTCTGGCCTTCCTCTTCGACTTGGTGGGTGGTCAGGTTGTAGTAGAAGGCCGTGTTGCGGCCGATGTCGTCGCCCATGACGTTCAGCCTGCCACGAGGGTGACGGTCCCGCCCGGCGCAGGTCCGGTCACCGGCTCGACCACGAAGCTGTTGCTCGCCCGGTCCACCGACACCAACCGGACCGTGCCGACCCAACCCTCGGCGAGCCCATCCGGAGCACACCGGGCACGGACCGGCGGCTCGTGCAGCAGCACGGTCGCCCGATCTTTGCCGGCCTCCACCTGCAGCACGGTCGCCTGGAACTCGTCACCCTCACGGCCGGCCAGTAGGAATACGGACACGGCGCCGGTGCAGGCGCGGTCGAGGTCCGACGCCCGGCGGGCGGACGCCGACATCACCCCGGGCAGCTCCAACAGCGCCCCGGAGGCCCACTCCGGGACCGCGGTGCCCGCGCGCAGGGCCAGGCAGATCTCGGTGGCATACCGATCGGCGAGTCGACGCAGCGGCGCGGTCACGTGCGCATAGGCGCCACCGACTCCGGCATGTTCACTTTGCTCGGGCGCTCCGCCGGTGAAAGGCGTGTAGCCGGCACCGCGGAGCAGGTGGACCGCATCGTCCAGGAACGCCGCGACCTTCGGCTCCGAGGGGTCCAGGCCGGCAATGAGATCGCCCGCCTCGACGCCTCGCGGCCATTGGATGCCCAGGGTGGCGGCCGAGGATCGCAGCGCTTCGATGGCGGCGGCCGGAGCCGGTGGCAGCGTGCGGAGCAGACCGATCTTGCCGTCGAGCATGATCCGGGCGGCGCAGATGCCGGTCAGCAGACTGATCTCGGCGTTGGCCCTCTCGATCTCGCTCTGCGCGCGCAGGCTCAAGGTCCAGTGCCCGTCCGATCCCCGGACCACCTCGGCATCGGGCAGGTCGAGCGTGATGGCGTGCCGCCGCCGGGCGGCCTGTTGCCGGAGTCGGCCGATCTCCGGCAGCAACGTGATCGATGAGTGCAGCGACCCGGCCTCCAGATCCCGCTGCACACCGGCGTAGTCGAGTCTGGCTACCGACCGCACCAGCGCCCTGACCAGGTCGACCGCCAGCGGCTCACCGTCCGGACCGAGGTCGATGGTCCACAGCACGGCCGGCCGCAGCTGGTCCGGTAACAGGCTGGCCGCGCCCTCGGACAGCTCCCTGGGATGCAGCGGGGTGGCCAGATCCGGGCTGTACAACGTCTCTCCCCGGCGCCACGTCTCACCCTCGAGTGCTCCGCCGCGGCGGACGAAGGAAGCCACATCGGCGATCGCGTAGTGGAGCCGGTAGCCATCGTCGCGCCTTTCCAGGTGCATGGCCTGGTCCAGATCCATCGAACCGACCGGGTCGATGGAGACCAAGGGCAGATCCGTCCGATCCAGAAGTGGGACCGGCGGATGAGCTGCGGCGTTGAGCGCTTCGGCCACCGCATCAGCGGGATAGCCCGAGGGCACGCCCAGCCGGTCTCGAACGGACTGGAAATCGATGGACGCGGGTGCGGCGGCGGGCGGCTGCAGGCGGCGATTCGGCACCGGGCCAGGTTACGGGTATCGTGCCGACCGTGTCGGACTACTGTGGACACATGATCGAATCAGGCGGTGCGGAGCTCGATCGCAGGTACTTCTGGCCGATCGGCGAACACGGTGTGGTGGAACGATTTCCGCAGCTCTGCCCACTCGGCCATCCGCTGGGTGCCGACACCGTGCTGGTCGCGGCCCATCCGTGCCTGTGTGCGGGTCTGGTGCATCGGACCTGGCGCTGCTGGGCCTGCGACTCGGTCTGGGTACGGCCGCCGTGCGTGCACAATCCGAGTTGGACGCCCTGGGCCGGCTGAAGGTGGACGAGTTGGTCTGTAAGCCGGGTCCTGTTCCCGGGCACCTCTCGGCGATCCCGTTCGGCGACCATCCATCTCGGTGAGCCGTTGCCGACCCACTCCAGCGGTTTACCCGCAGACTCGGGCGGGCCGCCCTCGAACGCCTGCGCACCGTCCCGACACCAGCGCCGAAGCACGATGGCGGGAAAGCTCTCAACCTTGCTCCAGGTGGGGTTTACCGAGCCGCACCGGTCACCCGGCACGCTGGTGGTCTCTTACACCACCGTTTCACCCTTACCCCGAACAGCCACCCCGAAGGCCGACCGTTCGTGGCGGTCTGTTTTCTGTGGCACTGTCCCGCGGCTCACGCCGGGTTGCCGTTGACAACCACCCTGCCCTGTGGAGCCCGGACTTTCCTCGGCGGACCACCGGCAAGCCGGCAATCCGACGCGGTCGCCCGACCAACTCGTCCGGGCCGAACTGTACCGGTAACGTCCTGCCGCGTGACGCCCCTTGCCGCCAGCGTCCTGGGCGTCGTCCTGTTGCTGGGCACACTTGCGTTCGCAATCATCCGCCCGAAGGGACTGCCAGAGGCGGTCGCGGCCGTCCCGGCCGCCGGAATCGCCGTGGCCACCGGGCTGATCAGCTGGGACGACGCGGGATCCACCGTCAGCAGCCTGGGGTCGACCATCGGTTTCCTGGCCGCGGTGCTGATCATCGCCCACCTGTGCGAGGTCGACGGGGTGTTCCGCTGGCTCGGCGCGTTGATGGCCGGGCGCAGCCGGGCCGACCCGGGCCGGCTCCTGGTACTGGTCTTCGTCGTGGCCTCGCTCACCACGGCTGCGTTGAGCCTGGACGCCACCGTCGTGCTGCTGACTCCGGCCATTCTGGTCACCATTCGACGCCTGCAGGTGAAGCCGGCCCCCCACGTCTACGCCACCGCGCACCTGTCCAACACAGCTTCGCTGGCGCTACCCGTCTCGAACCTGACGAACCTGTTGGCGTTTCAGGCGTCCGGGCTATCGTTCCTCGGTTTCACGGGGCTGATGGTCGGTCCCTGGTTGGGCGCGATCGGAGTGGAATATGTGATGTTCCGGCTGTTCTTCAAGACCGACCTGGCGCCGCGGGGGCACGTCGAGCCGGAGCAGGTACGACCCGTCGCCGCACCCAGGGTGACGCTGATCATGCTGGCGCTCATCCTGGTCGGATTCGCCGTCGGCCCACTGCTCGGCGCCGAGCCGGCGCTGGTCGCCGCCATCGGCGCGGTCGTGATGGCGGTGCGCGCGATCGCCCGCAGCCAGGTGGGGGTCTGGTCGGTCATCATGGAGGCCAATCCGCTTTTCCTGGCCTTCGTCGCCGCACTGGGCATCGTGGTGCAGGCCGCCACCAGTCACGGACTGGAAGCCCGGGTCGCGGCGTTGCTACCGAGCGGTGAGAACCTGCTGTCTTTGCTGGCACTGGCAGCCATCGCCGCTGTGTTGGCCAATCTGGTGAACAACCTGCCGGCCACCCTGGTTCTGCTGGCGGCACTGGGACCGACCCCACAGACCGCGTCGGTGCTGGCAATACTGATCGGGGTGAACATCGGCCCGAACCTGACCTACACCGGATCGTTGGCCACCCTGCTGTGGCGACGGGTGTTGTTCTCGCATTCGACCTCGCCGTCGCTCGGTCGGTTCACCCGCCTCGGGCTGCTGACCGTCCCGACCACGATGCTGGCCGCCACCGTTCTGCTCTGGGTCGGCGTGTCCGTGTTCTAACCGGTCAGATGGCCGGTTTCGTTCATCGCCCACAGCACCGTGGCGCCATCGTCATCGACGGTGAAGCCGGAGAGCGACGCGGTGTCGATCCGGATCCGGTAGGCCGCCTCGGACGGGACGTCCAGCGCGCTGAGCAGGATCATCTTGGTGGCTGCGGCGTGGGTCACCAGCACGACGGTGTGTCCGCGGTAGAGGCGCACCACCTCGGTGAGTAGCGGGGTCACGCGATCGCGGATCTGGTTGAACGACTCACCGCCGGGCGGCGGCGCATCCGGGTCCGACCGCCAGATCGCGAACTGCTCGGGCCAACCGCTCTCGATCTCAGCCGGGCGCAACCCCGTCCACTCCCCCAGCAGCCCGTCCAGCAGGTCGGCGTGCACGACAACCGGAGCCCCGCAGGCGCTTCCGATCGCCTTGGCGGTCAGTTGACAACGCTGCAGTGGTGAGGTCAACACGATGCTCGGACGCAGCACTTTGAGCCGGTCACCCACCGAGGAGGCTTGGCGGCGCCCCCTGCTGGTCAGCGGCACATCCTCCCGACCGGCAAACCGCCCTTCTGCACCCCAGGTGGTCTCCCCATGACGGACAACCAAGACTTTGGTGGCGCCGGTCGGCAACGGACCGGGCAGCACAGCGGCCGGATCGGGAACGTTCTCAGGCATCGCGGCCTCGGTGTCACCGGGGCTCCGCGCGATCCAGTCCCGACCGGCCAGGCCGGCGTCCATGGCCTCATTCGCCAGTCGATCGGCGTGCGAATTCTGCGACCTCGGCACCCAGGTCAAGCTGGACGTTCGAAAGCCTTTGAGCAAGGCGGAAGCCCTGGCGGCCAACGGTTTCATGTCGGGATGCTTCACCTGCCAACGACCGGAGAGCTGTTCGATGACAAGCTTGGAATCCATCCGCACGGCGACCTCGTCGGAGCCGAGCTCCCGCGCCGCCTCCAACCCGGCGATCAGGCCCGAATATTCCGCGACATTGTTGGTGGCGCGCCCCAGGTAGGCGGCGCGTTCGGCGAGGACCGTCGAGCCATCCTCTCCGAATACCACGGCGCCGTAACCGGCCGGGCCCGGATTGCCCCTTGACCCACCGTCGGCGTAGATCAACACGGAGTGCGCTGGGTTCACCACCGGATGAGGATCGCACCACATTCCGGGCAGCGCACGACGTCGTCCGAAGGCGCTGCGTTGATGGCGGACAACTCCATGCTGTCCAGGTCGATCCGGCACGCTTCGCAACGTGACCCATTGAGCTTCGCGGCCGCGACCTTGCCGGACTTCCGGATGCGCTCGTACAGCGCCGCGAGATCGGCCGGCAGGCCGCCCACCAGCTCGGCCCGGTCGCCCCGATGGCGCTGCAGTTCGTCGTCGATGTCGGCGAACCGGTCGTCCCTGGTCGAGGTGGCCGCGGCGACCTCAGCCTCGAGCCGGTCGAACTCAGCCTGGGCCGAAGCGAGCGCCGCGTCGGCGGTCTCCTTCTGCTCCATCAGTTCCAGCGCCTCGTCCTCGAGGACACCCTGACGGCGATTCAACGAGGTGATCTCGTGCTGCAAATTGTCCATGTCCTTGGCGTTCCCGGCGCCGGAGGCCAGCCGCTGGGCGTCCCGCTCCGCCCTGGACCGGACCTGATCGATTTCGTTGTCGAGCTTGCGGGTGGCCCGTTCCAGATCGCTGACCTCGGTCTCGGCCAGCACTTTGGTGTTGCGGAGCTCGGTCAACTTCTCGTTACCGGCTGAAATCACGGTCAATTCGGGCAGATTGGCTCTGCGGTGTTCGGCGGCGTTGATCGACTGATCGAACCCGGCCAGGTCGAGCAGTCGGCGTTGGACGAACGGATCAGCCTTCGGCACTGGTGTGGTAACCCTTCTGGAGTTTTTCGTACATCGTCGGTTCGTCAGGTGCGGTGGATGGTCCAAGGATCGGTGCGCAGCCAGGAAACCGTGGTAGTGACGCTACCCGCCAGCCTGCCTGCCGCCACAGCGGCGTTGATCAGCTGTGCGGCATTCGGAAGCCAGGGCCATTCGCCGGCCCAGTGCGCGACTTCGACCACGGCCGGCGCCCGGGGGTCGGCGATGTGTTCGCTGACCACATGGTGACGCAGGTCCGAGGTGAGATAGGCGTCCGCGCCGGCCAGCGTCGCGGACGTCAGCTCGGCGTCACCGGCTCCGCCGCACAAGGCAACCGCGGCGATCAACCGAAGCGGGTCGCCGGCCGCCCTCACCCCGCTGACGGTCTCGGGCAGCGACTCTGCGACGAGATCGACGAACTCGGCCAGCGTCAGCGGCGTGGACAGCAGGCCGACCCGGCCGGTCCCGGTCCGCCCCGCCTGGGCGTGCCCGGGGGGCAACAAATCGTCCGCGTCCGGCACCAACGGCCGAACGTCGACCAGCCCGAGAGCAGCCGCCAGAGCGTCGTTCACTCCACCAACCGCCTTGTCGGCGTTGGTATGGACGGCGTAGTGCGCGATACCCGAGCGGATCATCCCGTGGATCAGCGACCCCTTGCCGTTGTTGGCCGCTACCGACTGCACCGGACGGAACAACAGTGGGTGGTGCGTCACGACCAGCTGGGCACCGATGGCTTTCGCCTGCTCGACCACGGCCGCATCGATGTCCACGGCGAGCAGCACCACTGACACGTCGTCGTTCGGGTCGCCGCAGGTCAGCCCGATCCCGGTATCCCATTCCTGGGCCAGCACCGGCGGGTAGGCAGTCTCGAGCACTCCGATGACGTCAGCAACGGTCACTCTCACGCAAGTTCTCCTATCCGGGGCAGCGGGCAGCCCAGTCTGACATTTCGGGTGACAATGGCTGGGTGAACGCAGCCGTCAGTGCACCCGAGAGTCGCACCAGGCCGCTGCACGTCAGCGTGATCTGCACCGGGAACATCTGCCGGTCCCCGATCGGCGAGCAGATGCTGCGGAGCGCGTTCGCGGAAGCCGGACTGGCCGACTCCGTACGGGTTTCCAGTGCAGGCACCGGCGACTGGCATGTCGGTCAGCGGGCCCACCGGCAGACCGAGCAGGCCTTGCAGCGAGCCGGTTTTCCGACCGACCACCAGGCTCGCCAGATCACGCCTGACGAGCTGGGGACCGTTGATCTGGCGCTCGCCGCGGACCGTGGTCATGTTCGGGTCCTTCGTCGAATGACGGACTCGCCGGACAAGGTTCGGTTGCTGCGCAGTTTTGATCCGGACGCCGACTTCGACGAGGTGCCCGATCCATACGGCTGCTCGGATGCGGCCTTTGACGAGGTCGTGGCGATGACCGCGGCGGCAATTCCTGGAGTGGTCGCGGAAGTCAGGCGGCTGCTCGGGTGAGCACGACCCTGGCCGAAAACACGCCCACGGTGCGCCGCCGCCACCGTTTCGGTTTCCTGATCAAACCCGGCTGGATCGGCGCCATCGTCGGCGCGCTGGCCTTCACCGCGGCCTGTTGGCTGATCCTGGCGCCGTGGCAGTTCAGCCGGCATTCCGAGACGGCGGCGACCAACCACGCCATCGACGCGGCCAACACCGCCACCCCGGTTCCGGTGCGGCAGTTGCTGTCGCCCGGGGCCGAACCCGCTGCGCACCACGACTACCAACCGGTGACGGCCACTGGCGTCTTCGATCCGGACCACACCTATTACGTCCGGCTGCGCCAGGACAACGGCGGTAACCCGGTCTCCGAGGTGGTGCTCCCGATGCGACTCGAGGACGGGACCGTCCTGTTGGTCGATCGCGGCTACCGGTCGTTCGGCGATATCAACGCGGGCGTGCCGCTCCCGCCGGTGCCGACCGGCGAGGTAACCATCACCGGACGGGTCCAGCAGGATCAGACCGATCCCTCCAAACGCTCGCCCATCGTGGTGACCTCCGAGGTGGTCGACGGCAAGCTCGTCCAGGTTCCCAGACGCATCGAGGCCTACGCGGTCAACGCGGATGCCCTGGCCGGTCTGGACGGGACGGTCGGGACATCCGGTAGTGCCAATGTGCTGCAGGGCTACGTCCAGCTGATGGCGGGCAGCCCCGGTGTCCTGGACGAGATCGGGATGCCGCAGACCGATGGGGGTCCGTACTTCTCGTACGCCCTGCAGTGGTGCGCATTCGGGGCCATGTCGATCCTGGCCATCGCCTACTTCATCTTCCGTGAGGCCACCGACCCGCGGGGTCCGGACGAGCGCAACGTCCCGTATACCGAACGCACCCGCTATCCGGACGAGGTGGGCTCGCCTCCGGAGTCCGAGAAGGGTGACCGGGGTGGATCTCGCGCCCCTGATCCGGCGTCCGTCGTCGACCCGGGACTGGTCACGGTCTCGGACTCGCCGGTGGCTGGTCAAACGCAGGTCTCGCCGCGCAAGACCAAGTCGAAGCGACCGTCCAGGGACGGGTTCGATCGCTCCCAGTTGTTCGACTGAGCACGTTGCCGAACAGCGGCCGGACGGACTGGGCGGGGCGGGCTGGGCAGGCCGCGAATGCCGTACTGGCACGGCATCTGAAGACCCTTTTCGGTGTGCCGGGCACCTGCCTCGGTGTGGTCGGTTGGCCGGCCCGGCCAAGCGAGCGCTTGTTCGTCCGGTGGGACTTCTGGTGGCAGGCGCACCTGCTCGACTGCCTGGTCGATGCCTGGCTTCGCCAGCCGAACCCCTTCCACGCCCGGGTGATTCGCTCGCTGGTCGGGTCGATCAGCATCCGCAACCTCGGCCGATTCACCAACGCCTACTACGACGACATGGCCTGGATGGGGTTGGCCTTGCGGCGCGCGGAAGCGGCCGGCGTTGACGAAGACGTCGGGGTCCGGCAGATCGTGACCGCGATCCTCGACGCCTGGTCGCCCGCGATCGGCGCGGTCCCCTGGCGCGCGGGTGACGACTACTACAACGCACCGGCGAACGGACCTGCGGCGATCCTGTTGGCTCGCAATGGTTTCCGCGATCAAGCGAGGCAGCTGGCCGACTGGATGGACGCTGCCCTGCGGCCGCCGGGCTCCGCCCTGGTTGCCGACGGTTTCTACGCCGGACACCACCCTGAACCCGTGTACTACTCCTACGTCCAGGGCGTGGTGCTCGGCGCCGAGGTCGAATTGACCAGAACCGGCGGCGACCGATCGCGGGTGCACCGTCTGGTCGGGGCCATCGACGAGCGCCTCACCACATCCGGCGTGTTGCAGGGGCACGGCGGCGGTGACGGCGGCCTGTTCACCGGCATTCTGGCCCGCTATCTGGCGCTGGTCAGCACCGATCTACCCGGCGCGGCGGCCGCCGATCGCCGAACGCGGGCCACCGCCGCCGCGCTGGTGCTCCGGTCGGCCGAATCCGCCTGGGCCAATCGTGCGTCGACCGCTGCGGGTCCACTGTTCGGGCCGGATTGGACCCGACCCGCCAGGTTGCCGCGCCGCGGCGACCTCGACCTGCCCGAGCGCGATCTGTCGGTGCAGTTGTCCGGCTGGATGTTGCTGGAGGCCGCCGCGGTGCTGACCCGCGCCTGACGACCTCCGGCGGCCACTAGCCTGACCGGGTGTCCCTCATCGAAAGCACCGAAAAACTGCTGTCCGGGCCGCATCCGCTGCCGATCGTCGCCGCGGGCGACCCGGTGCTGCGACGAAAGGCCGAGCCGTACGACGGCAGCCTGTCGCCGGATCTGCTGGCCGCCCTCCTGGCCGCCATGCGCGAGACCATGCTCGCCGCTCCTGGTGTTGGCCTGGCGGCGCCGCAGATCGGGCTCGGCGTGCAGATCGCCGTTCTCGAAGACCTGGCCGCCATTCCTGCCGAGGTGGCGCGAATTCGTGATCGGTCGCCGCTCCCGTTTCGGGTACTCGTCAATCCCACATACACAGCCGTCGGTGACGGGGTGGCCGCCTTTTACGAGGGTTGCCTCTCGGTCCCTGGCTACCAGGCGGTGGTCGAGCGGGCGAGCCAGGTGCATCTCCGCGGCCAGGACGAAGCAGGTAACTCCGTGGATGAGATGGTGACCGGCTGGGCCGCCAGGATTGTCGCCCACGAAACCGATCACTTGGCCGGAATGCTCTATCTGGACAAGGCTTTCACGAGATCACTGACGAGCAGCGACAACTACGTGAGTCGCTGGGCCGCACCGACTCCGGTGATCGCGCGCGCCGAACTCGGATTCTGACCTCACTGAGCAGGGATGACCCGTTACAGGCTCGGTCGACGAAGCAGCAGCCGGCACACATCTTCTCCGGGCCAACCGAGCGCCGGAAAACGAATGTAAGTGTGGGTGTGGGTGTGGGAGAACGGTTCCACCGGCAGCAGCGGCATTGTGATCAGGGAGTTCTGGCCGACCTCAGCGGATCCGGGATTCGGGTGGTTCATGCCGCCTCCTCACGCAGGTGCGCCACGATGTCGGCCCGCAGCTGATGGACATCCACCCCCGAATCCTTCAACACGAACGCGCCCAAGCCTTTTCCTTCGTCGAGGATGCCGATGAGCAGGTGACCGGAGGAAATGCTTCTGGACTGCATGGCCACGGCCGCCCTCACCGCCAGCTCAAGTGATTTCTTGCCCCCCACGCTGAACGAGATGTGTCCGCGTGGTGACCGGCCGGGTGGGGCCGAGTCCAGCGCACCGGACCCGAACTGCTCCTCGACGGCCCTTGTTACCTGCTCCAGGTCTATGCCCAGGCTGGCCAGCGCCTCGGAGTCGAGCGCGGCCCCGGTTCCGCTGCGCAGTCGCCGGCGAAGATCCTTCGCGGTCACTCCGTTGTCGCGGAGAGCGCGGGATGCGGAGTCATTCCCGGTGCCGGCCAGTCCGATCAGCAGGTGTTCGGTGCCGATCGACCGATCGCCGAGCATTCTGGCTTCCTCCTGGCCGAGCACGACCGCGGTCCGCGCGTCGCGGGTGAAACGTTCGAACATGTTCTCTACCTTCCCCTTCTCATGGAATGGCGCTCGATCAGCGCGTATTTCTTGTGCACGGCCTGGCGGCTCACCCCGCTGTGCAGGGCGATCTCCTGCCAGGACCAGCCCAGTTCCCGGGCGTGGGCGACCTGCAGGGCTTCCAGCCGATCGGCCAGCTCACGCAGGGCCCGCACCGCCCGAAGACCTTCTGCCGGGTCGCCGCTGCTCGCCGCTGCGGCAAGCTCGGTATCCGTCGTCATATCTGTCAATGTAGGTTGACGCGCGACACTTGTCAACCAAGATTGACAGGCGAATCACCCGTCAGCAATTGCCGCACAGACGACAACGGCGCGGCGATCGGCTTTACGCCGATCGCCGCGCCGAACATCGCTCAGTGCGTACGACCACAGCGATCCGTGCTGATGAAGTACCTCAGCGGATCAGCTTCTGCAAGGGATCAGGCCGGAACCCAGTCGAACACGTCCGGGTCGGGGCCGGTGCGCTCGTCCTTGTTGAGCGACGAGATCGACGCCATGTCACCGTCCGGGAGTTCGAAGTCGAAGATCTCGAAGTTCTCCTTCATCCGCTCCGGGTTGACCGACTTCGGGAACACGATGCTGCCGTGCTGCACGTGCCAGCGCAGCACGACCTGGGCCGGAGTCTTGTCGTGGGCCTTGGCGATCGCGGTGATGGTCGGGTCGTCGAGCACCTTGCCCTGGGCGATCGGCGACCAGGCCTCGGTGGCGATGCCGTGCTCCGCGTTGAACGCCCGGAGCGGCTCCTGCGTCAGATACGGATGCACCTCGATCTGGTTGACCGCCGGCGGGACCGTGGTCTCCTCGTGCAACCGGCGGAGGTGGTGGGCCTGGAAGTTGGACACCCCGATCGAGCGCGCGCGACCGTCGGCGTAGATCTGCTCGAACGCCTTCCAGGTGTCGACGAAGTTGCGGACGGTGGCCAGCGGCCAGTGGATCAGGAACAGATCGATCTTCTCCAGACCGAGCTTGGACAGCGTCTCGTCGAACGCCGTCAGCGCAGCGTCGTAGCCCAGCTGGTTGTTGTTCAACTTGCTGGTCACGAACACGTCGGACGGGTCGAGATCGGATGCGGCGAGCGCCTGCCCGACCTCCTTCTCGTTGCCGTACATCTGCGCAGTGTCGATGTGCCGGTAGCCGACCTTCAGCGCATTTGCGACCGCCGCCGAAGTTTCAGCCGGCTTGATCTGGAACACGCCGAACCCCAGCTGCGGAATCTCCACGCCGTTGTTCAGCGAAACATTCGGTACTGCACTCATTTGTGAGCTCCTCTTTGCGTTCAGTCTTCGATCGGACGTCTACCAGTACTACCAGTACCCGATAGGTTCGGCTCCATGCGAGTAGGCGTGGTGATCCTCCCCCAGTACCCAGCGGTCGAGACACGGCGGCGGTGGAAATCCCTGGAGGAGCGGGGTTTTGCCCATGGTTGGACCTACGATCACCTGGCCTGGCGCGACCTGGCGGACGAGCCCTGGTACGCGACCGTCCCCACGCTGGCCACCGCCGCGGCGGCGACCACGAGCCTCCGCCTCGGCACCTGGGTGACCTCACCCAACTTCCGGCACCCGGTGACGTACGCCAAGGAGCTGATGTCCCTCGACGACATCGCCGGTGGCGACCTCGACGACGACGGTCACGGGCGGTTGATCGCCGCGATCGGAGCCGGCGGACTGGGATGGGATTCGGCGGTCCTGGGACGCCCGAACCTCGAACCGAAGGAACGCGTGGATCGGCTCGCCGAGTTCGCGACGCTGACCGATCTGCTGCTGACCCAGGGCGAAACCACCTGGCAGGGTGACTACTTCACGGCCCAGCGGGCGAGGATGTATCCGGCCGGTTCACGTGCCCGGATTCCTCTCGTGCTGGCCGGAAATGGTCCACGATCGGTCCGGTTGGCCGCCGGGTATGACGGGTGGGCCACCACAGGACCGGATGGCGAGTTCGCCACCGACCAGTGGTGGGACCGGGTCGGCCAGCTGGTTCGGATCTTCGAGTCAGCCGCATCGAAGGCAGGTCGCGACCCGGCGACCGTCAGGCGATATCTCTCGATGGACGCGGCCCCCGACTACTCGTTCTCCGAATTGAGCTCGTTCACCGAATCGGCCCGGCGGGCGCGTGACCTCGGCTTTACCGATGTGGTCGTGCACTGGCCCCGGGCCAGCCGGACCTACGCTGGCGATGAGACCGTGCTGGACAGCATCGCTGCGCTGCTGACGGACGGCGAGTACCTCGGCTGACGCGACTGCGGATTCAGCCCAGGCCCAGCGAGCTGGCCAGCAATTTCGCGGCGGCCAACAAGGCGAGGACCAGGAACGAGAGCAGGCACCACCCGGCCAGATAGGCCAAGCCTCGCAGCCGGGACGGCAGGAACGGCGCGAACCTGGGCGACTCGGCGATGCTGTCCCGCAGGTCGAAGCCCATCTTGACGCCCCGCCAGATCTTGCCGCTCAGCGAACGCAGCCGGAGCTTCTTCGGTCGTTCCAGCAGCTGACCCAAGTTGCTCTTGACCTGGTTCCACACCTCGGGTGAGCCGACGGCCGCATACATCTGGGCTGCGGCCTCGGCCGGCGGTTGCAGGGCGTTGAGCAATTGGTGCCGCCGGACGCCCAACCACGCGCTGGGCACCAGAGCGATGCCCACCAGGACGAACGCCAGCGGCACGTCGGATCCGCCGCGGGCGACGGAGGCCAGCAGCAACACCAGCCCTGGCAGCACGGGGGCCAGCAGCACGATCAGTAGCGGGACGCGCAGATATTGGATGATCGCAGCGAACAGCCGCACCACGTCGGCGACGGTCTTCTGCAGCTGGATGGGCGCCTTGCGTGCGAGCACTGGTATCGATGAGGCCGCGGTGCGAAGCCGTCCGGCAACGGGCTTGCTGTCGTCTCGTACCTCCACGGCCGAACTCTGCTTGCGCAGGACCACCGGCGCTGTCGACGCCATGGCCGCGGGTGAATCGACGGGGCTCCACGGCGAGGGAGTCGTTGGGTCGGGCTGCGGGCGGTCCACGGTTTCTCCTTCTCCTGAGCTTCGATTGTGCCATTGGGATGCCCTTTACCGCCCGAATCCATGCGTCCGTCTTCGCTGGGCAACCGCGACGACTCGATTGGGCGATAACTCGAGCGTCCATGTTTCGAGGCGGCCCATCCGGGCATCAATCTCTAGGAGAAGGACTCCAACGCACTACCGAACAAGGAGCAACCATGCTCGGACTCATCATCAGCCTGATCATCATCGGACTGATCGCAGGCGCCGTCGCGCGCCTCCTCGTGCCCGGCAAGCAGAATCTGTCGATCGTCGCGACCATCGTCATCGGCATCATCGGATCGTTCGTCGGCGGCTTCCTCGGTTACCTGCTCTTCCACAAGGATGCGCAGAACGGGTTCTTCCAGCCGTCGGGCATCATCGGTTCGATCATCGGCGCCATCATCGTCCTGCTGCTGTGGATCCGCTTCGGTTCCAAGTCCAGGTCTGCTGTCTGACCCGACCACGGGTCGCACCCGAATCGAGAAGCCCTCGCTGCCGCCCAAAGGGTGGCAGCGGGGGTTTCTTTTCTTACCCCGCTCAGGACCGCTGGAGCTGCCTCGCCTTCCGCTCCAACCAACGAAGATAGTGGGCTGTCATCTCCCGCACGGACGGGCCGACGGTGGTTCCGGTCGGGAGAGCGGTCAACCGGAAGTCGTTGAGCGCTTTGCTCACCCGCCGGCCCAGCCGCCCTGGCTCGTACAGCGCGACCGCACCGGGCATGCGCCGGTCGAGTTCCCTGGTGTAGCGGCCGGCCAACACCAACGGCCGACGGCCGGCTCCGATCCAGGAGTTGATCGAGGCCGATGCGGACACCTGTGGATGCGGGGCGATCGGGACGTCAATCGACCGCAGCTGACGATCGATCTCGTCGTCGGGGACGTAGCCGGTGCATTCGAAACCCACACCACTGCGCGTGGCCGCGAGTCGCAATTCGTCGAGCATCCACTCGTGCCCGTCCGATGGGCGACCGATGGCCCGCACGGTGACCGGAGGATCGAGTGTCCCGAGCTCGGAAAGGACGTCATGGTGACCCTTTCCGGGGTAGATGAAGCCGAAAATCCCGACAATGCGGTTACCGCTCACGTCCGATCTGGACGCCGGGCGGGACGGGCGGCACACCGGCAGCGGAATCACCTCGACCTGGGGTGCGGAATGCCCATCTCTGGGGCCGGAAGTCTCACTGCCGGCCGCGATCACCGCGTCCGCCAACAGGTCTCGCTCGTGCTCGCTGGCCACGACGATCCCCCGCACGTGGTCACTCATCGAGCTGTAGATACGCGCCCGGCGCAGGTACAGCTGCGGGCTCACACCGGTCTGCGGCAGGTCATGCAGGGTGACGGTGAGGGCGCGGCCCTGCCGGCCCAACACTGCGGCCAACTCCGCGATCCGGTGCCCGGCGTCGCCGCGCGGATCGGCGAACAACCAGTCGTTGACCTGGAGATGGACCAGCCGGGTACGGCTGGGTAGGCGATCGGCCACGTCAGCCAGCCTGGACGGGTCGGCCTCGTTGATGATCAGTCCCTGAAACCCCAGTCCCAGCGCGGCATCTGACAACGTTCGACCGAACCGGACGATGCCATGGTCGGGCGGCCCGCACGTGACCAGGGCGACCGGCTCAGTCACGCCAAGCCCAGTAGTTCCAGGGTGGGCCGGTGCCGGTCGTATCCGGCCTCGACGACTTGCGGATTGGCCCGATACCAACGCAATTGCTCTTTGTGCACCGTCGCCCGGTTGACCCGTCGACCACCGACCAACCAGGACTTCCGGCCGGCACCCGAAACCTGCAACGCCCGCAACACCAACGGGTCGACCGGTGTCACCACCTCGCCGAGCAGGGTCCGGCCCGGATCCACTGCGTCGGGTGATGATCCAATGGCATCCTGCACCCGGTGCGCGAGTTCGATCAATACCCGGTTTCCGGGATGGTTGATCGTCGCCATATCGCCGTACACCGGAGCGTCGAACACATCGGAAATAGCAATGTCGCAGCCGCGGCGCTCGCGACGCCGCAACTCGGCTCTGGACTCGTCGGCCACCACCCGGCAGGCCGCCTCCGACGGGCGCTCACCCGACAGGTCCCGTCCGGCCTGGGCCGAGGCCAGGGTACGAAGATCGTGATAGGGGACGACAGGCGGATTGCGCTCAGGATCATTCGGGTCCCGAATGATGGCCTGGTAGGGATGAAACCCGGCGAATTGCACCACGGGCCAACGGATGACGCTGCTGCCTGGGTTCATCATGCCCGCTACGTCATCGGTGCCGAGCGGGAGGTTGTGATAGTTCTCGACGACGGGTTGACTCAGCAAGATTTGGGAACGACGCGCGAGACGCCGGACGAACGGCACATCTGCGGCCGTCAACTCGAAGACCGGTGGGATTCGGACAGTTTGCCAGCCAAGCTGTTTGGAGCCGGCCAGTAAGACCCTCAGCGCCTCCGCCTGACAATTTCCGTACACCAACAGCAGGGGCATGGCATTGCGTTTCGGTCGACCCCTTCTGGGTAAACCGTAGAAGGTCCCGTAATGCCGGGTCCTGCCGGTCACTTCGATGGGCATGCCAGCACGGTACCCGCGAAGCCGGCGGACAAGCAGTTGACGAAAGGCGGAGCAGGTGAGTGTCGAAGCGGTGCAGGTCAAAAGTGACGTCGCGGCACCGGCCGACCCGCCTGCGGACATCCTGCGTGTTGCCTCGATTCCGGAGAATCATCCCTACGTCCGGCATCTCGCCCACCCGGCCGGGCCGGACGGCGTCCGTCGATTGACCGACCCTCGTCCTGACGTGCCGGCGCCGGCGCCTGGCCAGTGGTGGCCACCGAGAATGCTGGAGCCTGAATGGATCGAGGCAAACCACGACCGGGTCGACCTGGTACACCTGCATTTCGGATTTGACGCCGCAGACCCGCCAGGTTTGCGGCGCTGGATCGAAACGCTTGGTGCGCACCATATTCCGTTGGTCATGACCGTCCACGATCTCACCAACCCGCATTTCGTGGACTCCACCGCCCACCGGGCGAATCTGGACGAGTTGGTCCCCGCGGCCGCTGAGCTCATCACCCTGACCGACCGGGCTGCTCGCCAGATCGAGCGGCAGTGGTCCCGCCGGGCGACCGTGATCCCGCATCCACACATCGTTCCGTTCGGCAGAATGATCCGGCCCCGGCGTCCTCATCGGGGATTTGTGATCGGCGTTCACGGCAAGAGCCTGCGAGCCAACATCGACCCGTTGCCGATCGTCAGCCGATTGCTGCCGGACCTGTCGACCATGCCGGCCGCCACCCTCCGGTTGGATCTGCACCCGGACGTGATGGATCAGACCAACGACGACAGCCGCGCCGTCGCCCTGCGTTGCTGGCTATCGGAACACGCCAATCACCCCCAACTCGACCTGTCCGTGCACCCCCGTTTCACCGACGCCCAGCTCTGGGACTATCTGCAGGGCATCGACGTCTGCGTGCTCCCCTACCGATTCGGCACGCACTCGGGGTGGCTCGAAGCCTGCGTCGATCTCGGCACCGAGGTGTTGGTGCCGTCCGTGGGCTGCTATTCGGGGCAGCACGGTCACCCGGCGTTCGGTCCCGGTACGACCGGACTGGCGGAAGCGGTCAGAGCCGCCTACGTCGGTCGGGCGCGGACCGGCCGACCCGATCGACGAGCGCAACGGCACGAGATCGCTGTCCGCCACGAGGCCGTGTACCGGCAGGCGCTATCCCGCGCGGCGGGCGGCGACCGATGAATTCGGGAGCCGGCCGGCTCGCCGAAACCCTGACCAGAGAAGGAATTCCCTTGATGACCACGACGACTGAGGTCACGTCTGAGGCCAGGTCGCAGGCCGCTCGAGGGCAGGTCCAGGATCGGTTCAAGGTGCTGATCGTGGCGTCGCTGCGCTATCCCATCGCCGAGCCATTCGCCGGTGGGCTGGAAGCGCACACGGTGGCGCTGGCCCGCGGGCTCCGCGCCCGCGGGCACTCCGTGACGGTGGCCGGCGCCGCCGGCAGCGATCCGGAGTTGGTCAGTCACGTCTTCGGCGCACTCCCACGCAGCGGGACGGGTGAGCGGGCGGACATCATGGAGAACCCGGCCGTGCAGGCCGCCGAACATCGGGGCTTCGCCGATCTCGCCGACGACCTCCGGTCGGGTCTGATCGGTTCGTTCGACCTGGTGCACAACAACTCGCTCTACCCGTTACTGGTGGAACAGGCCGGTTCGCTGCCGTGCCCGCTGATCACCACCCTGCACACGCCGCCGCTGCCCTGGGCCGGCCGGGTACTGCGCACTGGAGCCCACCCGGGCGCCCACTTCATCGCGGTCAGTCGGTCGACCGCCCGGTCGTGGAGCTCGTTGCTGCATCCACGGGTGGTGCTGAACGGCATCGATCTGAACCAGTGGGAGCCAGGGCCGGGCGGCCGGGACGCGGTCTGGTCCGGTCGACTGGTCGCGGAGAAAGCCCCCCATCTGGCGATCCAGATCGCCAAGGCGGCCGGCTGTCGACTGACCATCGCCGGGCCGATCATCGACCAGTCCTATTTCGCGAGCGCGGTGGCCCCGTTGCTGGACGATCGCATTCGTTATGCCGGACACCTGAATCAACGTCAACTGGCCGCGCTCGTCGGTTCGAGTGCGGTGGCCCTGGTCACGCCCACCTGGGACGAGCCGTTCGGCATGGTGGTCGCCGAGGCGATGTCCTGCGGGACCCCGGTACTGGCCTTCGCCCGGGGTGGAATCCCGGAACTGCTGACCCGCGATGCCGGGCGGCTGCTTGCCGGGCCGACCGGAAAGCAGCTGTCCGCGGCCGAGATCGTTTCCGCGGTAACGGCTCTGACAGAGGCGAGAAACCTGGATCGCGCGATCGTTCGGCAGCAGGCCGAACTGCTCTGCAGCGACTCGGCCATGCTGTCCGGCTACGAACACGTCTACCAGGACGCATTGCTGACCTGGGAGCTCCAGTGATCGGGTACTACGTCCATCATCGTGGCCGGGGCCATCTGGAACGCATGCTGGCGATCGCCGCCCAGCTGACCACCCCGATCACGGCGCTGTCGTCGATGACCCCGCCGGACGATGCACCCCCTTGGGTGCAATTGCCGGCCGACGACCTGGGGAGCGAGTTCACCGAACCCACCGCCAACGGAACCCTGCACTGGGTGCCCCGGCACCACGAGGGCCTCCGTGCCCGGATGGCGCTGATCGCCGAGTGGATCGCCCACGCCCGGCCGGCCCTGGTGGTGGTCGACGTATCAGTGGAGGTCGCGACCCTGTGCCGGTTGATGGGCGTCCCCACCGTAGTGGTGGCGATGCGAGGCGACCGCACCGATCGGGCTCATCGCACCGCGTACGACAGTGCGCACGCACTAGTGGCACCCTGGGCTTCGCCGTTCGCGGAACCGGATTGGCCATTCGCCTGGTACGACAAGACGTTTCATGCCGGCGCCATTTCCCGGTTCGGCGAGCTGACGCCGCCGGCGCAGCGTGCCGGGGCGCGGCGGGTGCTGGTGCTCTGGGGTTCGGGCGGCGAGGACGACCCGACACCCCGGTTTCGGGCCGCGGAGGCTGCCACCCGCGGCTGGAGCTGGCGATTCGCGGGCGGGAGCCCGGCGCATCAGGTGGACAAGGCGGAGGTGTGGCACCTGTTGTGCTGGGCCGACGTCGTCATCACTCACGGCGGCCAGAACGCGATCGCCGAAGTCGCGGCGGCCCGGGTTCCGGCCATCGTCATCGCCGATGACCGGCCGCATGGCGAACAACACGCCACCGTCTCGATGCTCGACCGGGCCGGTGTCGCGGTGGGTCTGCGGACCTGGCCGGAGCCCGACCGGTGGCCTGCCCTGCTGGAGCAGGCGTTGAACACCGGTGGAGGGCAATGGGAGCAGTGGGCCCCCGTCAACGCGGCCCAGGACGCAGCGCAGTTCCTGTCGAAAACAGCAGCGGAACTCGATCCCGACCGAACCACCGCGGTGGCCGGCCAGCCCCGGTGACGACCGAGGACACCATCGCCGTGGTGACGATCGTCAGCGGTCGACACGATCACCTGATCAACCAGCAGCGCGGGATTCTCGCCTCCACCCGCCTCCCGGACGTGTACGTGGTCATTTCGATGGGTGATCCGGAAGCGCTGGCTGCGACTCAGGCCGGACCGCTGGCCGACTCGGACTGCCAACTTCGCACTCGTATCGTGCCCACCGACGGTCACCTGCCGTTGGCCGCGGCCAGGAACCTGGGAGCGGAGCAAGCGTTGGCCGCTGGAGCGGACATCATCGTCTTTCTCGACGTCGACTGCGTGCCGTCGGCGTCCCTCATCGACTCGTACTCCGCCTCGGTTCGTCGGGACTCCATCGATACCGGCCTGGGGTCGGCCTTGCACTGCGGGGTGGTGCAGTACCTGGGACCGGAGGTGGACGTCGCGCTGGTCGACCTGTCGACCCTGGCCGGGACACCCCCTGCCTTTCGACCACGACCGCACCCGGGCGAATCCATCCGGTCCGATGTCTGGCAACTGTTCTGGTCGTTGTCCTTTGCCGTATCCGCGGATACCTGGCGTCGGATCGGCGGCTTCTACGAGGGCTATGTCGGATACGGGGCCGAAGACACCGACCTGGGTCTGCTGGCGCATCACAAGGGTGTCGACCTGTGCTGGGTGGGCGGAGCCGACGCGTTCCACCAGTACCACCCGACCACCCCGCTGCCGGTGGCGCATCTCGACGACATCATCCGTAACGCCGGCATCTTCCACCGACGGTGGGGGTTCTGGCCGATGGAAGGCTGGCTGCAGGGCTTCGCTGACGCTGGACTCGCCGAATACGACGAGACCTTGGGCTGGCGTGCCCGGTGAGCGCATAGCATCGGGCGGTGTCGGCCCACCTCGCTCTGCTGCTGGATTTCGACGGCACGCTGTACGTCGGTGACCTGCCGGTGCTGGCCTACGCCCGGCACTGCACCGAACAACTCAGCGCGCCCAGGGCCAAGGAACTCATCGATGGCGTGCGGTTCTTCCTCGAGGGCAAGTCCGTCGCCGACCGCCGGGTCGACCTCCGGGCCGCCGAGGACGGCGAAGAGGCTGTCGAGATCCTTGCCGCAGCAATGGGTCTGACGCAAGATCAGATAGACGCCGCCTACCGGCTCGCTCGAGCAGACCTGGCCGCCTCGGCGTTTGCTCTCGACCCACCCGATGGTCTGGACCAGCTGTTCACCGACCTGCGGGACGTGCACGTCATGGTCATCACGAACGCACACCCGGTCGGGGTGATGGAGGTGCTGGACGCCATCGGGCTCACGGCGCACGTCGACGACCTCATCACCGATGCCGGGAAGCCGGGAAGTATGCCTGGGATTCTGGTACGGACGATCGCCGGTATCGATGCCGAGGAGGAGCCGCGCCGGGTGATGGTGATCGGCGATCGTTGGGCCAGCGATCTGGCCGACGCATCCAGAGCCGGTGCCACCACAGCCCTGATCGACCGGTTCGACCGTGGCGACGGCGACCCGACCGTCCGGGCCAAGGATCTGACCGAGCTGATCCCGGCGATCCGCGCCTGGGCCGACCAGTTCGGTGCCCTGCACTCAGGAGAGCCCGATGACCGCAGCTGACAATTTCGATCCGACCGGCCTGCCGACCCCAGATGGCCTTCCGGCCGAGGAACCCGATCTGGTCATCGCGCATCTCTCGGATACCCATCTGACCAGCCGCGGAGTGTTCTACAACGCCGTGATCGACCCGGCCGCAGCCCTCGACCGGGTGGTGGCCGCGCTGCTCCGGGCAGCTGCGGAAGGTCGCGGGCCCGATATCGTCGTCGTGTCCGGGGATCTGACCGACTCCGGCGATCCCGACGCCTACCGGCGCCTGGACCGGGCATTGAAACCGGTTGCTGCCCAGGTCATCTACGCGACGGGCAACCACGACGTACGGTCGGTGTTCCACGCGGAACTGCTGGGTGAACGAGACCACGGAGGCCCGATCCTGCAGGTCCATCGGCTGCCCCAGATCCGGATCGTGGTACTCGATTCGACCGTCGTGGGCGCCGGGCACGGGGTGTTGACCCAGGATCATCTGGCCCAGCTGAGCGCCGAATTAGCGACGCCACATCCAGGCGGCACGCTCGTCGTCCTGCATCACGCCCCGCTCCCACCCCCGTCGCCGTTGCTGACTTACTTCGCGCTCGATCGGCGCTCGCGAGCCGCGCTGGCGCAGGCAGTCTCCGGCACGGACACCCGGATGATCCTGGCGGGGCACCACCACCTCGCCGGCTTCGGCTTGCTCGGCACGACGCCCGTGGCGGTGGCTCCGTCCACCGCCATCCGCACCGATCCGCTGGCCCCCGCCGGTCACGAGCGAACCTTCGGGTCGGCCGGTTTCAATCTCGTGCGTGTCTACCCGGGCGAGATCACCGTGTCCGTTGTCCCGATCGATGACGCGCCACAGATCTTCGATCTCGACGCAGCCGGTTGTGCCGCCGTGATCGCCGCCCACCCCATCGCCCCCGGCTGATCTGCGGCCGCCCGGGAACACGGACGCCCGTTCGCGAACCTCAGGACAGGGCCGCCGGTACCAGCAGCACCGACCAGCAGCCGAAGAGCAGGTAGGGACCCAGTGGGATGGCCGACTTCAACCGCAGCCGCCGCATCGCTATTCCGATCACGGCGACCGCAGAGCCCAGGACGAACGCCACCGCGAGTCCGATCACCACCGCGCCGATAGACACGTATCCCATCATCAAACCCAGGGTGGGAATCAGCTTCACGTCGCCCCGGCCCATCCACGACGACGATGTCCGGGCCAGGCCGGCGAAGACCGCCCACAACAGGATGGCGCAGACGACCGCGCGGACCGGTGAGCCCGATGCCGGCTCCAGCAGATAGGTGAGCAGCACGACGAAACCCGTGACGGGGAGCGCAGGCAGCGTGATCGCGTCGGGTAGTCGATGGTGCACGATGTCCACCGAGCTCAGTGCCACCATCAACACTCCGGCCAGCAGCACCAGTCCGATGGTCGGCTCACCCCAGGCCAGGCCCGTACCCAGCGCCGTCACCGTCGCGGTGGCCACCTCGGCGACGCCCACCCGGAGCACCACACCACGACGTAACCGGCCGAGCAGCACGCGGATACCTACGCCCACTACGGCACCGGCCAGGCCGGCCACCAGCACACCCACCGCCGTCAGGACGCCCGATCCCCCGTGCACCACACCACCTTCCCACGCCCAAGCGCTCGAGATCAGGTTGTCCACAGGTCAGCGCGGCTGGATCCCGCGGCGCACCAGGAGTGGGGGCGGCGGATCCAGCAGCCCGGCGAAGATGATCACGGCGACGGCCACCAGTACCACCGACGATGCCGCGGTCAGCCATGGCCCGAGCCCGCTGGAGATCTGCGAGTGGACGTCGGCGTAGACGCCGCTCAGATCGCCGGGCGAGATGCCGCGGATCAGTCCCCAGGCCAGCCCGCCGAGGCCGCACAGGGTGAGCACCGACGCCGGGATGCGGTGGGGCTTCTGGCCTCTGGCGACCAGGGCGATGCCGAAGGCGGCCACCAGCGCGAGTCCGCCGATGACTACCGAGAGCGCACCCGGACGGTAGCTGGCGAATCCCTGGGTGACGTCGTTGACGTTCTGGCCGCTGATCTGACCACCCGACACTGCGCCCCACCCGGACAACGTGATGGCCCCGCCGGTGTCATCGGGCAGGGACAGCCAGGTCAGTGTCGAGGCGGCGATACACCCGGCCGCGCCCAGCATCGCGCACAGCGCCACGATCAGCCGCAGTGTTCTGATCTGGTCCGCGTTGCGGCGGGGTCTGTCCGTCACGCCCGCTCCCTTTCTTTTCCGGTCGTGCCGTCAGTCGATTGGTAGCAGCAGCTCGGTCGCACTGGCCGTCAACAGTCCCTGCCGCATGGCCGGGCGCGGCGCCGGCCGGCCGGTGAACAGCTCGAACTGCCGAAACGCTTGGTGCAACAACATGTCCAGGCCGGTGACGCTGATTCGCTCCGGACCCGACGCCGCAGCCAGCGGAGTTGGCCACGGGTGGTAGATGACGTCGAAGAGGGCCGGCACGGCAGCGAGCGGTTGGGCGAGATGGTCGGCCGCGCCGGCCGGCAAGGTGGACACCACCAGATCGACGCTGCCGCACAGCGCGGTGATCCCATCGATCGTGAGGTCGGTGACCGCCGCCGGCATCCCGAGTTGCTGCGCCAGCGCGAAACAGTCCGCGGTGCTCGCGGGCCGACGCCCCGCCAGCGTCAGCCTGGCGATGCCCAACTCGGCCAGCGCCGCCACCACCGACCGCGCGGTACCACCGCCACCCAGCAGCAGCACGTGGGCGGGAACGATGTTGGCGGCACGCAGTGCGCCCAGAACTCCATCCACATCGGTGTTCTCGGCGTGCCAGCCGTCCGGCCCACGCCATAGTGTGTTGGCCACACCGAGAAGCTCGACCCGATCGCTACGCACATCGGAAACCTGTGCCGCGGCAGCCTTTCCCGGCATGGTCACCGAATAGCCTGCCCACTCGGGGGTGCTGGAACGCACCAGGGCAGGTAGTGATTCGCCGTCGCATTCGATGCGGTCGTAGGTCCAGTCGGTCAGCCCGAGAGCCGTGAACCCGGCCCGGTGCAGCGCCGGGGACAGCGAGTGGGCAACCGGGGAACCAAGGACCGCGGCGCGATGGGTCACCCGCCGAAAACCCCGTTCGCCCTGGCCTGCTCGACACATTTGTTGTGCTCGGCATAGGTGACGGAGAAACAGAAGTTGCCCTTCAGGTCCACCTTGACGAAGTACAACCACTTGCCGTCCGCGGGGGTGAGCGCGGCATCCAGCGCGTTGACACCCGGGGAGGTGATGGGCGTCGGCGGCAAACCGTACACCAGATACGTGTTGTACGGCGACGGGGTAGCGCGCTCGGCAGCCGTGGTGGAGATCTGCGAGTGCCCCAGCGCATAGTCCACCGTCGAATCCAGCTGCAACTTCATATTGATGGCCAACCGGTTGTAGATGACCCTGGCCACCTGCGGCATGTTCGACGGCGAATCACCCTCGCGCTCGGTCAAGGATGCGACAACTGCGACGTGATAAGGCGTCTGGCCCAATGCTTTGGACCCGTCCACTATGTCCGTGGCGTTCCAGTTGGCGGTCGATGCGCTGATCACCCACTGCAGGGCCTGGATGGCGGTCGAGCCGGGCGGGACATCGTAATCGCCCGGTACCAGCATGCCCTCCAGCCGCTTCTTCGGGTCCGGTGCCTGTTTGATGGCGGCGACCGCCCAGGAAGGCACTCCCAGCGTGCCTGGGTCGGCGGTTTCCGCCACCTGCCACAACTGATCGGCCGTGAAGCAGTTGCTCACACCATTGAGCGGGACACAGGCGGCTTTCGTGATGTCGGTGATGTAGCCGGGCGTCACGGTGGCGCCGGCCCGGGTGGTCACGTCTGCGAGTTGCCGGCCCGGGATCAGCCGCAGCTGCCCGACCTGCGCGTTCGGATCGGAAATGGCGGTGACGGCGGCCGCCGCCGAAGCATGCAACCTGACCTTGTAGAAACCGGTCTTGATCTTGGTGACGTCGGAATTGTCGGTGGCGGCGTTGACGAAAGCTTCCGGCGAGGCGACCACGTCGGCGTCCGCCAACGTCTCGGCGATGTCGGTGAGGGTATCGCCGTTACCCACCCTGACGACCGTCTCGGTGGTCCCGGTCCCGGTGAAATCCGGGATGGCCGTCGAGTCTTTGCGCCAGATCCTGAACCCGACAAAGATCGCTCCGGCGATGACGGCGAGCACCAGCAGCGCGGTGATGGAGTGCCGGAGGCGGCGCTTCCGACGTTTGGCGGCCTTCTGCCGGGCGACGCGTTGTTCGCGCCGTCGAGCCGTCCGCACCGGAGGTGGTGGCGGTGCGGCAGCCGCGGTCTCAGTGAGGGCGGCCCGCAACTCGGTCAGGTTGAGCTCGCCGGTCTCGTCCTCGCCGTGCCGGTCGAACAGGCCAAGGTTATCGTTCATCCGCGACCCCGCTGGGCCGAGAGTTGGTCCAGCCGGATCTGCAGAATCGAGACCGCAGCGGCCTGGTCCACCACTGCGCGGCGAGATTTCTCGTTGATGCCGCGTTCGGCCAACATCCGGTTCGCCGTGACACTGGTGAGACGCTCGTCGACGTAGACCACCGGCACCGGAGCCACTCGCACGGCCAGTAGCTGCCCGTACTGACGTGCAGCTACTGCGGCTGAGCCGACGGCCCCGCGCAACGTTCGGGGCAGGCCCACAACCACCTCCACGACCTGATGCTCGAGGACGAGGTCGCGCAACGCGTCCAGATCCAACTCCCCGGACTCGTCCCGAGCCAGGGTCGCCACCGGGGTGGCCAGAATGCCATGCGGGTCGCTCCGCGCGACACCCACACGCACCGTACCGACGTCGACGCCCAGCCGTACACCCCTGGACGGAACCTGTGAATCATTTGACTGCTGGGGGCTCACGTCGAAGCGCCGCCGAGTGCACCCTTCAAGGCCGCGATCGCGTCGCCGACACCTGCAGGTTTCGTCCCACCGCCCTGAGCCAGGTCAGGTCGCCCACCGCCGCGTCCACCGATGGATTCGCTGAAGGACTTGACCAGATCACCGGCCTTCCGACCGGATCCGACCGCTTCCGGGGTCAGGGCGACGACGAACGACACTGCCTCCCCGCTGGCCGCGAACAGCGCAACGACGGCCGGTCGGCCCGCCAACCGACCCCGCACGTCGGTGGCCAGCGTGCGCAGGTCCGCAGCCGACGTCCCCTCCGGGGCCGCGGCTGCCACCAGCGCCACGTCGCCCACTGGGGTCGCCCCCTCGGCCAAAGTACCGGCCGACGCGAGAGCCGCGGCCGCCCTGAACTTGTCGAGTTCCTTCTCAGCCTGACGCAGCCGCTCCAGCAACGTCTCGATGCGGGCCGGGAGTTCTGCCGGCTGCACCTTGAGCGAACCCGCGAGAGCTGCCACCAAACTCCGTTCGGCGGCCAACCTGTGAAACGCCTCGATGCCGACGGCCGCCTCGACCCGGCGTACGCCGGAACCGATCGAGGATTCGGAAGTCAGCGCGATCGGGCCGATCTGGCTGGAGTGCTGCACGTGGGTGCCACCGCAGAGCTCGACGGACCATGGTCCGCCGATCTCGACGATCCGAACGGTGTCGTCGTAGGTCTCGCCGAACAGCGCAATCGCGCCCATCGCCGAAGCCTCCTCCTTGGTGCCGTACAGCACCTTGACTCCGAGATCGTCGCGCACCGCGCGGTTGGAGACCTCCTCGATCTCGCTACGCGTGTCCGCCGACAGCGAGCCGGTCCAGGAGAAGTCCAGCCGCAGATAGCCGGGCTTGTTGTACGAGCCGGCCTGCAGTGCCTCGGGGCCGAGCACCTGCCGCAGCGCTGCGTGCACCACGTGGGTACCGCTGTGCGCTTGCCGGGCGCCGAGCCGCCACTGCGGGTCGACCTTGGACAGCGCCGCCGAGCCCTCGGCGATCTCACCTTCGATGACCCGGACCTTGTGCACGTAGAGTTTCCGGTCGACCTTCTGCACGTCCAGCACTTCGGCCGAAAAGCCTTGGCCGACAATGGTTCCGGCGTCCGAGTCCTGACCACCGGATTCCGCGTACAGGGCAGTCCGGTCGAGCACCACCTCGACGGTGTCGCCCGCGCCGGCCGCTCGCACCCTGGTCCCCTCGCTGATCAGGCCGCGGACCGTGCCCTCGGTCTCCAACTCTGAGTAGCCGGTGAACTCCGTCGGACCCTCGTCCAACAGCTGCCGGTAGACGGTCAGATCCTCGAGGCCACCCTTGCGTGCCTTGGCGTCGGCGCGCGCCCGACCACGCTGCTCCTGCATCAGCCGGTCGAACTCGGCGGTATCGACGGTCAAGCCGGCCTCGGCCGCCATTTCGAGCGTCAGATCCAGCGGGAATCCCTGGGTGTCGTGCAGCAGGAACGCCGTGGAACCAGGGACCTGTGTTTGGCCGTCTGTTCTTGTCTTCTCGGCGGCGCTCTCGAACAACTTGGACCCGGACGCGATGGTCTTCAGGAACGCGTTCTCCTCGGTGACCGCCACTCGCTCGATCCGGGCATAGTCGTCCGCGATCTCGGGGTAGGAGGGACCCATCAGGTCGGACACCACCTTGACCAACTTGGCCATCACCGGTTCGGTGACGCCGAGCAGGCGGGCCGACCGGACCGCCCGGCGGATGAGGCGACGCAGTACGTACCCGCCGCCCTCGTTGCCCGGCGTGACACCGTCGGAGATCAGCATGACGGCTGACCGCGAGTGATCGGCAATGATGCGCATGCGGACGTCGTCGATATGAGCCGTTCCGTCCTGTTTCGAGGGCCGTCCGTACCGGACGCCCGACGCCTGCTCCATGGCGGTGATGATCGGCCGACACAGGTCGGTCTCGTAGACGTTGTCCACCCCCTGCAGCAGGAACGCCACCCGCTCCACACCCAACCCGGTGTCGATGTTCTGCTGCGGCAGCGGGCCGAGGATCGGGAAATTGTTCTTGTCACCCCCTACTGTGTCAATCGTCTCGCCCCGGATGTCCTGCATGAAGACGAGGTTCCAGATTTCCAGGAACCTGGCATCGGAAACCGCCGGCCCACCGTCGGGGCCGTATTCGGGTCCGCGGTCGTAATAGATCTCCGAGCACGGGCCGCAAGGTCCGGGGGTGCCCATCGACCAGAAGTTGTCGGCCATCCCGAGGCGCTGGATTCGCTCGGGTGGCAGGCCGGCGATCTCCTGCCAAAGCCGGATGGCTTCGTCATCGGTCTCGTAGACCGTGACCCAGATGCGGTCAGGGTCGAAGCCGTAGCCGCCGTCGTCCTGCGAGCCGGTCACCAGATCCCAGGCGTGCTTGATCGCGCCCGCTTTGAAGTAGTCGCCGAACGAGAAATTGCCGGCCATCTGGAAGAAGGTGTTGTGCCGCGTCGTGATGCCGACGTTGTCGATGTCGAGGGTGCGCACGCACTTCTGCACGCTGGTGGCGCGGGGAAACGGCGGCGTCGTCTGGCCGAGGAAGTACGGCTTGAACTGCTGCATGCCGGCCACGGTGAACAGCAACGTCGGATCGTCGGAGACGAGGGAGGCGGACGGCACGAACGTGTGTCCTGCCCGCTCGAAGTGATCGAGGAAACGACGTCGGATCTCGTGGGTCTGCAAGGTGTCCTTCTCTGCACTGGTGGAGCTGTACGGTCGATGACTGCGCGATAGGTCAGGTGGAGCCGGCGACACACCGGGGCGTGCGGAACTGCGCGGATGTGCGGTGCCGACCAAGTCCGGCCGACTTGCGGGTGGCGGGCCAGTCGTGGGCGGGGCGCGGCGTCAGGCGGTGCGGCGCCCCTGGGCGGCTGGCTCGTCGGCATCGGTGATGACCACGGCGTCGACGGGACCGGCCGGACCCACCTGATCCGGGGCCAGCATCGCGACGCTCCCGGTGGTGTTGTCGATCATCGGTCGGTACGTGGCCCGGCGGTTCGCCGCACCCTGGCGGACGTCGGCGGTGAACGATCCGACAGCGTTGCCCAGTTCGGCGATCGCATCGGCCACGTCTGCGGCGATGGCCGACGGGGTCAACTTCGCGGCCAGAGCGGCCCGGGCGGCTTCTTTGGCCCGACGAGTACGCCGGGTCGCCAGAGCGCCCAGTGCCACCCCTGCTGAGAAGTAGTAGATGCGCTTCACGGTCGAGGATGTCCCTTCGAAGGTCTCTGCGTGCTGTCGCGGTGTTCGTTCGCCGTGGCCAGCGTACCCGGCCACCTCGCGTAATAACGCTGCGTTCTTCGGATCCCGCGCGGCCAGGACACACCGCAGAACCGAGCCAGGATGCCCCATGCTGGCAGGGTGACCGAGATCAATGGACTCCCCGCTCACGTCCTGCTCATCCATCTCGTGGTGATCGGGGTTCCGCTGGCCGCGCTACTCACCGTGCTCTCGGCGGTCTGGCCGGCCGCCCGTCGGCGGCTCGGCGTCGTCACCCCGATCGTGGCCGGGCTGGCCCTGATCGCCGTGCCCATCACCACGCATGCCGGGGAGTGGCTACAGGCCAGGGTGTTTCACGGCTTCACCAATCCGCTGATCGTCCGGCACGCCCAACTCGGTGGTGGACTGCTGCCGTGGGCGATCGGCCTGTTCGTGTTGGCTGTGGCAGCGTGGGGGGTGCCACTTCTCGCCGCCCGGTCGAGCGGTTCGGGGCTCGGCTCGCCCGGCGTCAAGATCGCGATCGGCGTGGTCGCTGTGGCCATCGCCGTGACATCCGTAGTTCAGGTGTATCGGATCGGTGACGCCGGAGCCAAGGCCGCCTGGTCGAGCAACTTCTGCCCGCGGCCCTACGCGGGCGACATCTGCCCGGCCGCCTGACCAAGCGGCTTCATGGCAAGAGGACCAACTTGCCCGTCGTGCGTCGGGCCGCAAGATCCTCGTGAGCCTTCGCGGCGTCGGCCAGCGGGTACGTCGCGCCTACGGTGACCCGGAGCGTGCCGTCCGCCAGCCAACCGAACAGGTCGGCTGCGCGATCCAGCAGCTCCGCCCTGGTGACCGTGAAGTCGACGAGAGTGGGACGGGTCAGCGACAGCGACCCGCCTCGATTGAGCCGTTGCGGATCAAGGGGTGGCACCGGACCGCTGGACGCGCCGAAGAGGACCATCGTGCCGCGACGGGCCAGCGCGCGCAGGGAGTCGTCGAAGGTCTCCTTGCCGACCCCGTCGTAGACGGCCTGCGCCCCGCGTCCGTCCGTGAGGTCCCGCACCCGATCGGCGAACCCTTCGTAACCCACCAGGACGTGATCCGCTCCCGCACTTTCCGAGAGCGCGCCCTTGTCCTTCGTCGACACCGTGGTGATGACGGTGGCGCCCTTGATCTTGGCGATCTGGGTGAGCAGCAGCCCCACGCCGCCGGCGCCGGCGTGGACCAGCACCGTGTCGCCGGGGTGGATGCGATACGAGGAGGTGGCGAGGTAGTGGGCGGTGAGACCTTGCAGCGGCAGGGCGGCTGCGTCCTGGTCGGATACGCCGTCGGGCACCGGGATGAGCTTGTCCACCGGTCCGACGGTGGCCTGGGCGTAGGAACCGGGAATGTCGCTCCAGGCAACCCGGTCCCCGACGGCGACCTCGGTGACCCCGGCACCGACGGCCAGGACCCGGCCTGCGCCCTCGGTGCCCGGAACGTACGGATGCGACATCGGATACAAACCGGTGCGGCGATAGATGTCGATGAAGTTGACGCCCGCGCCGGAGATGCCGAGGAGCGCCTCGCCCGGTCCGGGTGCCGGCAGGGCGACTTCGCTGTGGACCAGCACCTCCGGCCCGCCGGTTTCACCGATCTGAATCGCGGCTGTGCCGGCGCCGGGTGTTCTGGCATCTGTCGACATCATCGTCGTTCCTCTCCTGAGTTGGGACCGTCGCCCCTGATTGCCTTGCGCAACAGAGGTAGTCGTTCAGCCACGGACCGCTCGGCGCCCCGACCGACCGGCTTGTAGTAGTCCCGGCCGACCAACTCGTCGGGTGGATATTGCTGCTGCGCGACGCCGCCTGGGACGTCGGGCGGATAGAGGTAGCGCTGGGCGTTGCCGAGTTTGGCCGCGCCCGGGTAGTGACCGTCGCGTAGCGGAGGCGGAACGGTGCCGATGCGACCAGATCGGACGTCGGCGATGGCGGCGTCGATGGCCATCACCACGGAGTTCGACTTGGGGGCGGTGGCCAGGTGAATGGCAGCCTGGGCCAAGGCAATCCGTGCCTCCGGCAGCCCCACCAGTTGCACTACCTGGGCCGCGGCCACGCAGATGGGCAAGGCGGTCGGGTCGGCCATTCCGATGTCCTCGGAAGCGTGGATCATCAGCCGTCGGGCGATGAACCGCGGGTCCTCCCCTGCCTCGATCATCCGGGCCAGGTAGTGCAGGGTGGCATCGACGTCGCTGCCCCTGATCGATTTGATGAACGCGCTCGTGACGTCATAGTGCTGATCGCCGTCGCGGTCGTACCGGACCGCCGCGCGATTCACCGCCCGCTCGACGGCCCCCAGGTCGATCACCAACTCTGCACCGTCTCCGGTGTCGTCGATGGAATCGGCGGCCGCCTCGAGGGCCGTCAGGGCGCGCCGGGCGTCACCGCCGGCTAACGCCAGCATGTGCGATCTGGCGGCGGGGTCCAACACAAACCGGCCGGCCAGACCGCGTTCATCGCTGACCGCCCGGTCCAGCAGGTCACCGATGTCGTCCTCGGTCAGCGGCTGTAGCTGCAGCACAAGAGATCTGGAGAGCAACGGTGAGACGACGGAGAAGAATGGGTTCTCCGTCGTCGCCGCGATGAGGATGACCGTTCGATTCTCGACGGCACCCAGCAACGAATCCTGCTGGGTCTTGGAAAAGCGGTGGACCTCGTCGATGAACAGGACCGTCTGCTCGCCAGTCCGACGCAGGGCGGCAGCGGCGTCGGCGATCACCGCCCGGACTTCCTTCACGCCTGCGGACAGCGCCGAGAGCTGCGCGAATCGGCGGCCCGTGGCGCCGGCGACCAGAGTTGCCAGGGTGGTCTTTCCGGTTCCGGGCGGACCGTAGAGCAGCATGGACGACGGCGATCCACCTTCCACCAACCGGCGGAGCGGTGCACCCGGACCCAGCAGGTGGGTCTGGCCGACCACCTCGTCCAACGTTCTGGGCCGCATCCGGACCGCCAGCGGTGCGTGCGGGTCGACGGTTGCGGTCCCCGCCCGGTAGGTCTCGACCTGTGTTTGCGGATCGGGTCGACTGTCCTGTTCGAACAGGCTCGGCTCGATGTCGGTCACGCAGGCGAGGCTACCGGCCGGGGCCGACTATCCCTCGCCTTGCTGCCCGGTTCCCCAGGTCAGGCCGGCACCTTGTCGAGGAAACCCAGCACCAGGGCCAGCTTTCCGTCGCCGTCTCGATGCACCACATCGAACCCCTCGATCAGACTCGGCGCATCCACCGGGCCGAGTTCCCAGCGGAAGCGAGCCGAGTCGTGGTGGCCGTCCACGGGTCCGACCAGGTTGAAGACCATGCCCGGGAATTGCTGCTGGACCGCGTGGACGGTCGTATCGATGGCGTCGATCCCCTCGGCGTCTGCCATCGGGTCGATGTAGCGCCCGTCCGCGGACCACACTCTGGCCAACAGCTCGCGCCGGGCCCCTGGGTCAGTCTCGTTCCAGGTCGCGATGTAGCTCGCGGCCAACTCGTCGAATTCGCTCATGGCGGAAACTCCCTGTCCTCCTGCGGCTTCCGCTAGTCGGGAGCCGTCCTGATCAACCATGCGACCCTGGCGGGCTTCCGTCCATGACCTCGGAGGTCATGGTTTGTGCGGCCGTCCGCGCTTACCGTTATCTGGTGACGATGACCACTCCGGCAGTCGGTGTCCTGCTGCGGCAGTGGCGGCAGCGACGGCGGCTGAGCCAGCTCGATCTGGCGTTGGGTGCGAACGTCTCCACCCGGCATCTGAGCCACGTGGAGACCGGAAAGGCCAGCCCGAGCAGCGCCATGATCGAGCGCCTGGCCGAGCAACTCGAGGTACCGCTGCGTGACCGCAACAAGCTGCTGCTGTCCGGCGGTTATGCGCCGGTCTATCCGGAGCACGAGCTCTCGGCACCACCGATGGCGGCCGTCAGCGCGGCCATCCGGCAGGTGCTGACCGCCCACCTGCCGTTTCCCGCGCTGGTCGTCGACGGCCACTGGGACATGGTCGAAGCAAATTCGGCCATCCAGTTGCTGATCGCCGACGTTTCGCCGGACCTGCTGGAGCCGCCGGTCAACGTGTTGCGGCTCAGCCTGCACCCACGTGGTCTGGCCCCTCGGATCGTCAACCTGGCTCAGTGGCGGTCTCACCTGCTGGATCGCGTAGATCGGCAGATCGATTCGTCCGGCGATCCTGAGCTCGTTGAACTTCGTCGTGAACTCGGCAGCTATCCGGGCGGCTCTGCTGGACCGGAATCGGTACCGGCGAATTCGATCATCGTTCCAATGCGGTACCGGACCGACGACGGCGAGCTCAACTTCTTCAGTACCACCACCGTCTTCGGTACCCCGCGTGACATCACGGTCGCCGAACTGGCGATCGAGTCGTTCTACCCCGCCGACCCGGAAACCGCTGCGGCACTGCGCTCTTGATCTGCGGGCCACCCGCTCGACCGCGCGCGCACCAGCAGAGCGTTGAGCAGATCGACGCCCTCGGCCGCGTCGTCGACGGTCACCACATAGGTGCTGCCGCTCGTGCGTTCGACCATGATGCCGGCTGCCGAGCGAATATATGCCGCCGCGCCCCGGCTGGTGACCCGGCAGCCCCACCCGCCCCACTCCATCGGGTTGATGACCACCGCGTGCGCTTCGCGATGTGGTACCAGCGGACCAGCTGACGGAGGCCAGACGAACACGCCGACTGGGCGGCATGCAGCTGGACTAAGCACGCAGAACGTCAGGAATTCGAGACTGCTTTTCCGATTGAACCGACTTCGCAATGATGAAGTCTTCGTGATCTCGGATGAAAGACAGTGCCCAGTGGCCACGACACCCGGCAGCCGGAAACACCCACCGCGCATCGTTGAATTCGAACTCCTCCCCATCGACCCAAACAGCCTCGTCGCCCGTCGTGATGTCGGTACTCCACAAGTAGCCGCGATCGGTGTGCTGAACAGAGACCATCACGACAAGGTCCTCGAAACCCGCCCGCCCACTGCGGTTGAACGAGACATATCCCGTGAAAGGAAAAATATTCGGTGGTGTTACGACCAAGCTCTGGAGAACGCGACTTGGGATTGGACCGCCTTCACGTCTACGGCGAGCTGCGCCAACGTCGGCTCAAGCAGGGCCCACGCGTCGTCGAAAGTCTCCAACCTCTTCATCTTGACCTTCATCATTCTGTCCGACGATCGCATCCAATACCTCCTGAGTGTACGGATGGACGACTCCCGGATTGCTCGGCTCGCTGCCCACTCGACGAGGTCCGCCAGCGTTCGGCGGCGCAATGGATACGTGGCCGTCAGGCCCATCGGCAATTGCACGAAGCGTTCGGAATCTGCCTAGTGTCAATTATTCGCCAACCTGTCACCGGACACGGCATCCGGTCGGGAAAACGTCGACAGACCGTCCATGTCCACGCCCGGGCGCGGTGTCAGGCTGTCGGGTGTGCCTGATGCCGATCGATAAACGAGCCCGTCCTCGAATGGCTGGTTTGAAACAGACGCCGGGTCGCAGGGGGCGAGGCCGAGGGGGTCGGCCCAGTGGTGGGGTTCGGGACGTAGGCATGCGGGTCGGGAGCCGGGGCCAGGCCCAGCGGGTCGCCCGTGGTGTAGCGGGCCGATTCCGGGTCGTAGTAGCGATGGCGGTTGTAGTGCAGGCCGGTCTCGTCGTCGGCGTACTGGCCGGGGAAGCGAAGCGGGCAGGCCGCGTCGTACCGGTTCGAGCTGTTCGAGGATGACTTTGCATCCCGTCTGGGTGCTCCCCAGAGCGTCGATTCGCCATCACGCCACGCTACGCGGGCGCCGTCGGGCGTCATCAGTTCGGTCGGCTTGCCGATCATGTCGCTGACGACGGCATAGAACTCGACGTCCGCGGGATCGCCACCGGCCCGATTGACCGTCTGCGCGATCGGGGTCCAACTTCCGGGCAAGTATTCCCAGGTCGTGGTCTCGACGGGCCGAATCCCGGTGTCCCGACTCTGCTCGATCAGGCGGTCGCCGTCCCAGCTGAAGTCGACACGTTCGACGACCAAGCCGTCGCGGTCCACTCGTTGCTTGCTGATGCGACGACCAAATGCGTCATATGTGTAGCTCCAGCGCCTCTCCGCCGAAGTCGCGTCCACCAGCCGGTCACTGCTGTCGTAGGCAAAATGCCAGGTCTCAGGTTCGCGGGAGATGCGCTTGCGCGATCGGACCACCATCCGACCCTGCCCGTCGTGTTGGTAGCTGAAGCCGCCAGACCGGTGAATCAGGGTGCCTGAGTACTCCCGGCTCTCGGCGTGGTCGTCTGAAGGCGTCCAGCCGCCTGCCGACACGCCAGGGCAACTGCTGGAGGCAACATTGCCTGATGCGTCGTAGACGTAGGAGTCTGTCCAGTCGACTGCATGCACGCCGGTGACCCGGCCCGAGGTGTCGAGGTCCAGGCGGCGGGACCCCGCGTGATCGCGACCGATCGAAGCGACGGCGCCATCGAGCCGGTATCCGAACGTCTGCGCGGTCGCACCCATCGACTGGGTCGTCAATCGACCCATCTCGTCGTAGCCGCGGCTGAGCCGCCCCCCGCCGGAAAACGTCCGGCTCGTCTCCCGCCCGGCTGGGTCGAAGGCGAACTCAATGGATTGATGTGCAGTGATCCAACTGCTCGGCCTGCCCGAAACGCCGAACGCCCACCGCGAGGTCACGCCCGAGGGTGTCGTCAGAGAGGTGCGCCGGCCTACGGCATCGAAGCCCGAGCGCACCGACCGGCCGTTCACAGTCTCGCTCAATACTCGACCCAGTTGATCTCGAGCGAATTCGACCGCTCACCTCAGGAGAGCACGCCGAGATCACCCGACCAGCCAGGTCGTACTGGAACGCGGTGGAACCATCGGGCGAATCGCGCTTGACGACCCGCCCGGCCGGGTCGTAGCTGAACTCGGTGGTCTGGCCCACCGCGTTGGTGATCGACAAGAGCTGCCCGGCTTGGTCTCGGACGTACGCCCGGTGCTGCCCGTTGAAGTCCGTTTCGGCGACCAAGCGGCCAGCCGCGTCATAGACGTACTTCCACCGGAGCCCGACCGGATTGCACACTTCGCTCAGCCGTAGCTCGGTGTCGTAGCTGAACCGGAAGCAGCTGCCGTCGGGCGTGGTGCGAGCGATCGGAAGGTCGAAAACGCCGTTGGCGAAATTGGTCCTGCCGCCGCCGGGGTCCACGTGGGCGGTCAGGTTGCCTTCTCCGTCCCACTGCCATTCCTCCTGCCCACCATCAGGTCCGGTCCGTTGACCAAGCCTTCCGTCCGCGGTCCAGCTGAGTGTGGTCGCTGCCCCGAGTGGATCGACGGTACGAACCATGCGGCCAAAACCGTCATAGGCGCAGGTGTTCCGGGCACCAGCCGGATCGACGATCTCCACCGGGAGGCCGGCCCGGTTCGACCGGATCGTCGTGACGCCGCCGAGGGCATCGGTCCTGGTCCGGACGGCACCTGTCACGTCGTAGGTGTAGCGAGTCAAGGATCCCGCTGGATCGACCTGCGAGGCCAGATTGCCGTGCAGATCGTAGGTATAGGCCCACTCGGCGCCATCGCCGCCGACCACCCGAGTCGCCAAGCCCATTGCATTGCGGTGCAGCAGCTCTCGCGTTCCATCCGGCCATTGCACACCGGCTAGACGGCCCGCCGCGTCGTACTCGAAAGCAGTCCGCCGGCCCAGCGCATCAACCCGTGCCAGCTGCCGATCGAAGTGATCCCACGTCGAGATCGCCACACCGCCGAGCGGATCGACCACCCGTGTGATCTGCAGTCTGTCGTTGAACTCGTAAGTGCTCATGGCGCCCAGCGAATCGGTCACCAGAGTTCGACCGGGAAGATACGAAAAGCCATAGGACAGCGCACGTCCGCGTCCGGACGTGCGAACGCATCTACCCTCGTCGTCGTACTGGTAGCGATACCAGACTTCGTTGCGATCGAGCCATCCGGTGATCCGTGAACCCTGGTCGTACTCAAGGGTCAACGGCCGTCCCGATGCGTCTCTGGACACCACCAGGTTCTGGTTGCAGTATTCGAAAGAGCAAACAGTGACCGGACTTTCGCCGTCCAGGACCGCAACAGCCGTGATGAGGCCGTCGACGCTGGACAGATCTACCCGGTATCCACCCGAGTGACGAACGGCGCACACCATGCCGCTGTCATCGCGGTCGAAGGAGATGAGATTGCCGTGGCGATCGGCGATTTCGGTGATGGCGGCCGAGCCCTCTCGATCCGGTGGGGCGAATCGACGGTGGATTCCAGAATCCGGGTCCTCGATGGTCCAACCCCCTCCAACGGAGCGAGACAACGACCAACGGGTCACGCCGTGCGACGGGAGCATCGAAGCGCCCGGCACCGCCGACCCGGCCCCGGGGTAGTGCAGGACGACCCCGTCCTCGGCGACGAAACACGCTCCCCCGTCGGATCCGAGTTCGACTCGTTGGTCCAGCGTCGAGGCCCACGACGGGCCGAAGGATCGGCCCCACCGGTAGGAGCTCACATGGACACGTTTGAGAACCAGGGGCAGAATCCCCGGCAGGGTCAGATCGGTTTGGAGCAAGACCATCTCGCCGCTGACGACGTCAATGGGATCGCTGACGCAGGTGCGTTTGTCCAACGGTGTCTTGGTCCGGACTGCGGCAGCTCGATGTTCCGTGGAGCTGGGCGACCTGGCTTCAACAGCGGTCGCCGTGGAGTGCGACCCGGCGCCGCTGACCGGACCGCCGTCCACGTTCCGACGCAGTGACCCCGCGCCCCGGGCAGCCTTCCCTTCGGCCGTCACCTGTTCCACCAGCTTGGTGCCACCATTGACGGACGCGCGCGCGTCCTTGACCAGCGCGACCCCCTTGCCCACCGGCAGCATGCTCGCGCCGTCGATCAACACGTCTGTCCAGGAGCCTTCGCCGGTGGCCATCTTGACGGTGCCGTCGATCAAGGCCGAGCCTGCTCCGGCGGCCACGGCGAGCGGCGCCATCACCGGGGCCAGCGCGGGAATCATGGCCAGAACGCCGGCGATGCTGGAGACCTGTTTCAGCACAGCCGAAACGGCTTTCAGGACGTCCGCATGATCACTGACCCAGGTCACCACAGAATCCTTGAGCCGCCCCCAGAAACCGGGTGGCTGCTGGAATCGCATGGCCGCCGCCCGATTGATGGCCCCGACGCAGCTATCGACGGCCGCATTGTGCTCGGCGTGCAACCGACTTGCCGCGTCGGTGGTGGCCTGTAGTTCGGCCCGGGCACTGCTCAGTTCAGCCGCGGCCCGTGGCGTGCGCGGCTCGTAAGGATCCGCCGTCGCGGACCGCCCGGACGTCGACGCCGCTATCTCCCCGGTTGCCGCATGAGCGCTGTCATCGGCCTGCGCAGCGGTGACGGCGTCGTCCGCACGGTCGACGGCCACCTGCTGCTGATCAGCCCGACCGGTCAGAGCCGACATCCGAGCCTGCAGACTTTCTAATTCGCCGGCGTAGGTCCGCAGTGCGCCAGCTACGACCGACCATGCGGCGGACGTGCTGTCCAGGTGAGGCGGCAGCTCACCGTTCAGCCGGTCTCGATAGCTCTCGGCCTCGTCACCCTGAAAGTCGCCGGAATCGATTCGCCGGAGGTTGGCCGCGGCACTCGAGGCCTCTACACCGAAGGCCGACCAGCCTGCTGCCGACGACTCGATCGCAACGACGTCGCCGCCGAGAGTGCAAGCCAGCACAACCACGAACCCACCCCTGCCTCGCCAAAGGCGGCCTGCAACAGGGGTTTCCGTCCAATACCCGAGATGGCCGCGACGAATTCACGGTAGCCAACACGGCGAGCGACAAGGGGTCCCGCAGCAGAATGTGGATAACTGCTGCGGACGGCGTCAGGCTGCGGCCACCAACTTGTGCACCAGTCGCATCTTCTCGAGCACGGCCGGCGGCAGCACGAACGGGTACAGGTCCTGGTGGCCCATCGAACGATTGATCATGTTCAAGGACCATGACAACGGGAGCCAGAGTTCGATGATCCGGTCGAATCCGGCGTCACCCGCCAGCGGTCGATCGAGCGTGGCTCCGGCCGGCGCTATGCCGAAAGCTGCCGCCGTATCGATGGTGTCGCGGATGTGCAGGTAGTGGGCGAACGTCTCGGCCCAGTCTTCCGCTGGATGCATGGTGGCGTAGGACGACACGTAGATTTCCTCCCAGCCGGCCGGTGCGCCCTGGGAATAGTGGCGGTCGAGAGCCTCTTGATAGTCCAGATCCGGGTCGCCGAAGAGCGCTTCGAAGTTGGCTCGGGCCTCGCCCTGCGCGGCGAGCACCGAGAAGTAGTAGTGGCCGATCTCGTGCCGGAAGTGACCGAGCAGAGTCCGGTAGGGCTCCGCCATCGAAACCCGCAACTGCTCGCGGTGTACGTCGTCGCTCTCGGCCAGATCGAGGGTGATCACTCCGTTGTCGTGGCCGGTCATCACTTGCTCGTGGGCGCTGGAGAGCAGATCGAAGCAGAGTCCGAATTCCGGGTCCTCGTCCCGACCGGTGATGGGGAGTCCCAGCTCGGACAGCTCGACCACGAGGCGGCGCTTGGCGGCCTCGGCGGCGGCGAACTCAGGCAGAGCTTCGACATCACGATCGGACGGGCGAGTCCTGGTCAGGGCGCACGACCGGCAAAGGGCACCAGGGATCTCGCCCGACACCAGCCAATTGCACGACGCCACGTGCAGATTGCCGCACATCATGCGCGGCTGCATTTCGTCGGTCTTGCCGTCCGGTCCGACCAGCACGAAGTCACGGGCGTCGAGGTCGAATCCCAAATTGCTGCCGCAATTGAGGCAGACGGAGTTCTCGAACGCCAGTCGCTGGCCACAATTCGGACACAAAAAATCGCGCATGAAAGTTCTATCCTCTTCCGGTGCGCCTTCGGGCGCTCTGCTTGCCTGATGGGTGGTCCCGCATCTAGACGGACCCTAACGTCCCTCACGGAGCCCGCACTGGCCCGCCTGAGAAATTCCCTAGCCCGACGCTCTCAAACGAGCCGTACGTCACGCACGACGATACGGCTGTCAGAGCGGAGCAACGTCGACGGCGACCCGCATGGTGCTGGTCTTGGCTTCGGTGAAGATCACGCCGCGCAGCGGGGGCACGTCGCCGTAGTCGCGGCCCCAGGCAACGGTGGTGTACCGCTCGTCGGCGAGCTGGTCATTCGTCGGATCGACGGCCAGCCAATGACCGTCGGGCAGTCGGATGGCGGCCCAGGCGTGGCTCGCGTCCACCCCGACCATTCGTTCCCGACCAGGTGGTGGATCGGTGGCGAGATAACCGGAGACGTAACGGGCCGGAATGCGGTGCGATCTGGCGCAGGCGACCAGTAGATGCGCGAAGTCCTGGCAGACGCCCTCCCGTTCCGCCATCAGCTCCGGGATGGGTGTGCCGATCTTGGTCGCACCGGACTTGTAGGTGAAGTCGACGTGGATGCGGTGGATGAGGTCGACCAGGGCGTCTATCGCCGATCGGCCCGGCTGGAAGCTGACCGCGGCGTAGGCCGTCACCTCATCGGTGAGTTGGACATACGGTGAGGGCAGCAGGAATTCGACGGCCTCCGGGTCGCCGTGCCCGTTTGCGGCCCGCTCCCACGGCCGGGCAGCTGCGACCCGGTCGAAGTCGGGCCGGCGCACCCGGACGACCGAGACTCCGGTGACCACCAGCTCGGTATGGGTGGTGGTCACGTGGAAATAGCTGTCGGTGTTCCCGTACACGTCGACTGATTCAGCGGCATCCGACGGTGCCGGGTCGATCACGAGCGCGTACTCCGGGCAGTCCTGCCAGGGCAGCTGCCGCGGCCGCAGATAACCACGTCCGTAGGACGCGGAAACACTGTCGGAATACCGGTAGGCGGTGCGGTGCTCGATGCGGTAACTGCGCTCGACCGGCGCGGGGGAGCCGAACCCAGCGCCCAGAATCTCCGCGCCCATCAGATCGCCACCGCATCCCGCACGTTCTGGCCGAGCGGCAGCATCGGCCGCGAGCGCCAGAAGTGCGCGGCAGCAACGGCATCGGCCAGATTCCGCAGTGCGTCGTGGATGTCGGTCAGGAATTCGTCGAGCTCGGCCCGACTACCGGTCCGATCGAGATCGTCCATCTCCGACGGGCGGGCCCGGCGCAGGGTGGCGGCCAACTCCTCGGTCAGCCGTTCCGGTCGGCTGGTGCCGGAGGCATCCGGGAGATGCTTGAGATTGTCCGCGATGGCGTTGACCTGATAGGCCAGCGAGCGGGGATTTCCGGCGTCCAGCATCAGCAGCTCGAGCACCGTGCCCACCTGCACCCGGCCGCGATAACGACGCCGGTAGGTGAGGCCGGACTCGGCCACGGCCAGGACGGACTCGATCACGATCGATTCCACGTCCGAGGGGTGCGCCTGGGTCAGGGTGGCCCGCAGCAAGGCGGCGAGTTGCTGGCCACGTTCCAGTCGACGGCCGATGTCCATCAGCCGCCAACCCGGGTCGCGCACCATGTTCTCACTGGCGAGGCCGGACAGAGCGAGCATGCCGGACAGGATGGCCGCATGGGTGGTCTGCAGCACGGCGCCGCTGTCGTCCGGACTGGCTGCGAGTTCGGCGATGGCCCGATCGACGCCGGCCAGCACCATCCAGGTGTCACCGGAAAGTTGGTCGCGCACGGCTCTCGCGGTTTCCTGCAGCCCGGCGAGCGATTGGGCAACGGTGCCCGGAGTCGCGGCATCCAGCACCACCTGACGCATCCGAGACGCCGGATCGACCCACGGAGGCAAAGCCGGGTACGCCGCAGAGACCGCCGAGACTGCCGCGAGCAGCACCGGTACCGACCCCGAGCCGGGATCGTAGGGACGGAAACGGAAGGTGTCGGCCAATTCTCGGGCGGTGATCAGCAATCTGGTCAGATCCTCGGTGCGCTCCGCATAACGACCCAGCCAGAACAGATCCTCCAGTACCCGAGGTGAGGCGGCCGCGGCCATCTCGATCGGCTCGACCAACGGGCCGGAATCCAGCAGGTTGATCGGCTCGGCCGAGGTCGACGGTTCGGCCCGCACCGAGCGCACCCAGATGTCCTTGGCCACCGATGGCCCGGTCGGGATGCTCTCCCTCGATGCGGCGAAGACGGGCAGTCCCTGGTCCCCGACCACCCGGCCGAGCCCGCCGGGCATCGCCACATAGCCGGATTGATGAGCCACGGTGAAAACCCGCAGCCCCACCCGCTGAGCCACCAGGCCGCCGGCTCCGGCCACCGGCGCCTCCGAGAAGCTGGCGCGCTGCTGGCCGACCCATCTGGTCGGCTCGGCGCCGATCCTAAGGCGCAACTTGGTCTGTTCGGAGCTGGACAGCATCGCGGGTACGACCGAATTGCCCGGCCCGGTCGGGCGCAGGACCATCTGGTCGAAGTGAGCCAGCACGTGCGAGCGGCTCGACTCGTCTCCGCACCAGAACGTCGGCACAGAGTCCAGTTTCAACTCCTCGCCGAGCAGCTCCCGGGCCAGAGCGGGCAGATACTGCAGCAATCCCGGGTTCTCCAACACCCCACTCCCGAGGGTGTTCACCACTGTCACCGTTCCCCGGCGACAGGCTTCGGTCAGCCCGACCACGCCGAGCTGAGAGTCGGGTCGAAGATCGAGCGGGTCCGACCAGGCGGCGTCAACCCGGCGCACCACCACGTCTACCGGCTCGTACCGTCCGAGCGCACGCATCCACAGAGCGCCCGCCGCGAACCGTTAGGTCGGCGCTCTCCACCAGGGGTAGGCCGAGCACGGAGGCCAGGAAAGCCTGGTCGAAAGCCGTTTCCGAATGTGTGCCCGGGCTGAGCACCACCACTCTCGGGTGCTCGGCGCCGGTCGGGGCGACGGCGTGCAGTGATCCGAGGATGCTGTGGAAGAAATTACCCAGTCCGCGCGGAGCGCTGCGCCGGAAGAGCCCGGGCAGCACTCTGGAAACGACCCGCCGGTCGGCCATCGCGTATCCGGCGCCCGACGGCGCCTGGGTCCGGTCACCGAGCGCCTGGAAGGTGCCGTCCGGGGTGCGGCACAGATCGGCGGCGTGGAAGAACAGTTGGTGCGCACCGGGAATGGAGATGCCATGCGCCTGGCGTAGGTAGTGGTCATGCTCGAAGATCAGTTCCGGCGGCAGGATCCCACTCGTCAACACCCGACGGGCCGAATAGATGTCGGTCAGCAACGCATCGAGCAACTGAGATCGCTGGACGAGTCCGGCTTCCAGACGGCTCCAGTCACCGGCGTCGATGAGCAGCGGAACGGGGTCCAGCTCCCAGCGCTGGGGCCGGGCCGCCGCCTTCTGGCCGGCATTCACCGGCGTGTAGGTGACGCCGTCGTCCTCGAGCAGGCGATCGACCAGGCTGGTCAGCCCGGACAGTCCTTCGCCACCGATGGCATCCAGGGACCCGGCGATCTCGGCCCAGCCGGGCAGCAGAGTGCCGCTGGTTCCGGTCATCTCGTCGTAGCGCCGCTGAGCCGGCCCACCGGCCGGCGGGAACATCACTGATCGACCCAGGTATCGCTCCACCAGCGAATCGGCGGCCGTCTGCAGTCCGTACGTCATCGCAGATACACCGCCGTCCCCGTTCGCTCTGGTTGAAATGAACCGTGTCGAGTGATCTGTGTCGATGAAACTGCGGTGAATTGACCCCCAGCCTTATCGGCAGATCGCCGTGGCCCGCCGAAGGTCGAGCATGCCCACCGGCGATGCATCCACCGCCAGGCGGGCGATCCGTTCCCGGATCTGGGCGACGTCAACCGGACCGCTGGTGTGGCCGGACGCCTCGAACCGGTTGGTCCGCCGAGCCTCTGCCTCGAGCGCGTTGACCGGGGGCGCTTCGTACGACCGCCCACCGGGATGGACGACGTGATAGGTGGCACCGCCGAGTGACACGCCGGTATCGGTATCGATCAGATCGAACACCAACGGAGAGTGCGGCGCGATGCTCGGGTGCAGGGCGCTCGGTGGTTGCCAGGCCCGATAGCGAATCCCGGCCACCTGCCGACCTGGGGTCTCGGTATCCATCAGCGGTACCGGATACCCGTTGCAGGTCAACACATGACGACCACTGTCAGCGCCGTCGACCAGCACCTGCATGCGCTCGACGGAGGAGTCCACGTACCTGGCCATCCCACCGGCGGTCGCCTCCTCCCCCAGCACATTCCAGGGTTCGATCGCCGACCGGAATTCCATTCCGACACCGCTCACGCTGACCGTGCCGATCCGCGGGAACCGGAACTCACAGAACGGATCCAGCCAACTGGTCGCGAAATCGATGCCGTGATCCCGGAGATCGGCAGCCACCGCCGCGATGTCGGCGATCACGAAGTGCGGCAACAGATGTCGCCCGTGCAGATTCTCCCCGTGCCGGATCAGTCTGGCGCGCAACGGAGATTCCCAGAACCGAGCCACCAGCGACCGCACCAGCAGCGCCTGCACCAAGGACATCTGGGCATGGGGCGGCATTTCGAAGCCACGCAACTCGAGCAGACCGAGCCGGCCACGGGCCGAGTCGGGCGAATACAGCTTGTCGATGCAGAACTCGGCGCGGTGGGTATTGCCGGTCAGATCGGTCAGCAGATGCCGCAAGGCGCGGTCGATGACCCACGGGGACGACGTGCCGTCCGCTGAGGTCAGCCGTTCGATCTCCGAGAAGGCGATCTCCAGTTCGTACAACGCTTCCGGCCGACCCTCATCCAGGCGTGGCGCTTGCGAGGTCGGACCGATGAATCGTCCGGAGAACAGGTACGACAGACTCGGATGACGCTGCCAGTAGGTCAACAGGGACACCAACAGATCGGGTCGGCGCAGTAGTGGCGACTCGGCCGGCGTGATGCCGCCTAACGTGATGTGGTTGCCGCCGCCGGTCCCACCGTGCAATCCATCCAGCGCGAAAGTCTCGGTGCCCAAACGGGTCTGACGCGCCTGCTCGTACAGCGTGGTGGCCAGCTCGACCTGCTGCTGCCAACTCGAAGTCGGCTGCACGTTGACCTCGATGACGCCGGGGTCCGGAGTGACGGACATGCTGGTGAGCCGCGGATCCGCCGGCGGGCCATAACCCTCGATGACCACGGCCGCCCGCAGCGTGCGGGCCACGTCTTCGATGATCGCCATCAGCTCGACGAAGGGATCCAGTTCCTCGAACGGGGGCAGGAAGATGTAGATGTGCTCGTCACGCTGCTCGACCACCAGGGCTGTGGTCGGGAGCCCTTCGGGATCGTCGAGCACCACGGCCCGGGCCGCCTCGGGGTTCAGTGGCGGCCGGCGGTGCAGTGGATCCGGCTCGGTCGCGGGCTCCGGTGGCACCCAGGAGATCGAATCCAGCGGGAGCCGGAGTCCGGCCGGCGAGTCTCCGGACAACAGCACGATCCGGCCGCGGCGCAGCACCCAGTTCGGGCTGGCCCACACATCGCCGGAATGATCGTCGGGCTCTTCCTCGGTGAGCGGCAGCGTCACCCGGACCAACGGCAGTACGAATGCGGTCGGCTGATCGACGTCCCGCTCCAGGGCGGCGACCAGCTCAGCTCTGGTGTCGGGGCTGTCCGACTCCGCATCGATGTCCACCGGCGGCTCACCGGCGGGCAGGCGGACCTGTTGGGCCAGTCGCGCGACTGCGTCCTCGTAGGCCGGACGCACCTGAGTCGCCGGCAGTCCGAAGCTCGACGCGATACCGACCGCGAATTTTTCTGCAATCGAGGTCTGGCCGAGGGCAGGAGCGGGCCACTTCGACTTCGGGGCCAGCGGATCGACAGCTTTCACCTCGGACGGCAGCGCCCAGGGATCGGCCAGCAACGCCGGCTGCCGCCAGAGCGGCACCCCGTCGGTGCGCCAATAGAGTGCGATCGCCCAGCGCGGCAACGGTTCTCCGGGGTACCACTTGCCCTGGCTGCGTTGCACCAGGCCGCCGCGGGCGTAGATCTCGGCCAGTCGGTTGGCCAGTACTCCCGCCCGCTCCCGCTTGGCCGGGCCATCGGCATCCACCGTCCACTCCGCGCCGACGAAATCGTCGATCGAGACGAATGTGGGCTCGCCGCCCATGGTGAGCCGGACGTCGCCGGCCACCAGTCGCTGGTCGACCTTGGAACCGAGTTCTTGGATGGCGGACCACTGCGCCGGGGAGTAGGGCAGCGTCACGCGCGGATCTTCATGCACCCGGATGACCTGGTTGGAATACTCCAGCGTGGTCTGGGCGATACCGGTGCTGCCGGTGATGGCCGCCGCACTGGACGGGTGCGGGGTGGCCGAGAGGGGGATGTGCCCTTCCCCGGCGAACAGCCCGGAGGTGGCGTCCAGCCCGATCCAACCGGCACCGGGCACGTACACCTCGCACCAGGCGTGCAGGTCGGTGAAATCGGTCAGCGGTCCGGAGGGTCCGTCCAGCGACTCGACGTCGGAGGCCAGCTGCACCAGATAACCGGAGACGAAGCGAGCGGCCAGCCCGAGCTGGCGGAGCACGGCCACCAGCAGCCACGCCGAATCACGGCAGGAACCGATTGCCGTGGTCAGCGTGTGGTCCGGGGTCTGCACACCCGGCTCCATCCGTACCGAATAACCCACGTCGCCGCGGACCGCGGTATTGATCTGGACCAGGAAATCGATCATCGGCGTGTTCGGCGCGATGACCAACTGCTTGACCCAGTCGGTGACCACGGCGCCGGGGCCGCTGCCGGGCGCGCCCTCGTCGACCTGGTGCAGGTAGGGCTCGAGATCGGCGGCCAGCTCGGCCGGGTATGCGAAGCCGTAGTGCTCGGCGTAGTCCTCGATGAAAAAGTCGAACGGGTTGAACACTTGCAGGTCAGCCACAATGCCGACGGTGATGGACAGCTCGGTCGCCCGCTCCGGGAAGACCAGGCGGGCCAGGAAGTTGCCGAACGGATCCTGCTGCCAGTTGAGGAAATGATCTTCCGGCGTGACCTTGAACGAATAGGACTCGATCTTCGTGCGGGAGTGCGGCGCAGGGCGCAGTCGAACCACGTGCGGGTTGATCGTGACCAGCCGATCGAACTTGTACGTAGTCCGATGCTCCAGCGCGACCTTGATGCCCACGTAGTTCCTCTCTGCCGTTACACCCGTCCGACCCGGTCTGCGTCGACCGAGCTGGCTCGGTACGCACTACCGACTGCGACCCCGAGGAGAACTGTATGGACTACGTGTTTCCATCGTGGAACATGCACCTCGAACGACTTCCGCGCGTCGCAAGGCTGGGCGAGCTACCCGACCTTGGGCGCATCACCCTTCGGCTTCACCGGAACCGCGTCGACGCCGGCTTCCCGGCGCTGGGCAGCCGTGATCGGAGCGGGTGCGGCCGTCAGCGGGTCGTAGCCACCCCCTGACTTCGGGAAGGCGATCACCTCGCGGATGGAATCGGCACCGGCCAGCAACATGACGATCCGGTCCCAGCCGAACGCGATCCCGCCGTGCGGCGGGGCACCGAAGGAGAACGCGTCGAGCAGGAACCCGAACTTCTCACGGGCATCGGCCTCAGTCAGGCCCATGATCGCGAAGACGCGCTCCTGGATGTCCTGCCGGTGAATACGGATGGACCCGCCGCCGATCTCGTTGCCGTTGCAGACGATGTCGTAGGCGTAGGCCAGAGCGCTCCCCGGGTCGGTGTCGAACGTTTCCAGGAACTCCGGCTTGGGGGAGGTGAACGCGTGGTGCACGGCCGTCCAGGTGCTGTTCGCCCCGCCCACCGCGGTGACCGCGTCATCGGACGACTCGGACACCAGCTCGAACAGCGGCGCGTCGACGATCCAGACGAATTCCCACGCCTTCTCGTCGATCAGGCCGCCGCGGCGGGCGATCTCCAGCCGGGCGGCGCCGAGCAGTTCCTGCGCCCCGCGACGACCACCGGCGCCGAAGAAGATCGCGTCGCCCGGGTTGGCGCCGACCGCAGCAACGAGCCCGTCGCGCTCGGATTCCGAGATGTTCTTGGCCACCGGGCCGCCCAACGTCCCGTCTTCGGCCACCGTGACGTAGGCCAGCCCCTTGGCGCCACGTTGTTTTGCCCACTCCTGCCAGGCGTCGAACCCGCGCCGGGGGGTGCTCGCGCCGCCCGGCTGCACGACAGCGCCGACATAGGCGGCCTGGAACACCCGGAACGGGGTCTGCGAGAAGTAGTCAGTCAGCTCCGTTAGTTGCCCGGTGTAGCGGAGGTCGGGCTTGTCCGAGCCGTACTTGTCCATCGCGTCCCGGAACGTCATCCGCGGGATGGGCGTGCTGATGTCGTGCCCGATCAGCTTCCACAGTGAACGGACCACCTGTTCGGCCAGCGCGATCACGTCGTCCTGGTCGACGAAGGACATCTCGATGTCGAGCTGGGTGAACTCCGGCTGCCGGTCGGCGCGGAAGTCCTCGTCTCGGTAGCAGCGGGCGATCTGGTAGTACCGCTCCATCCCGGCCACCATGAGCAACTGCTTGAACAACTGGGGCGACTGCGGCAGTGCGTACCAGGATCCGGGGCGCAGCCGGGCCGGTACCAGGAAGTCCCGGGCCCCCTCGGGTGTGGACCTGGTCAGCGTCGGCGTCTCGATCTCGACGAAATCGTGCTCGTCCAGGACCGCGCGAGCGGCTTTGTTAACCGCCGAACGCAACCGGAGAGCGGCCGCCGGGCCGCTGCGGCGTAGGTCCAGGTACCGGTACTTGAGCCGGGCCTCTTCACCGATCTCCGAATCGGTCTCGATCTGGAACGGCAGCGCCGCAGCCTCGCTGAGCACGGTCAGCGCAGTGGCGTTGACCTCCACCGACCCGGTGACCAGCTCCGCGTTCTGCATGCCTTCCGGCCGCACCTCGACGACACCGGTGACCTGCACGCAGTACTCACTGCGGAGGCGGTGGGCCTGCTCAAGGATCGCGGCTTCTCTAAAGACGACTTGCACCACTCCGCTGGAGTCGCGCAGGTCGATGAAGATGACCCCGCCGTGATCCCGCCGACGGGCCACCCAGCCCGCCAGGGTGACCGTGCCGTTCTGCCCGTTCGCCCCGTCAGTTCCAGGGATACCGTCGGCGCCCAGTGCAGCGTCGGCGGGGCGAAGTGAACCGGCAAGACGGTCGCGAAGCACAGGCGGATCCTTTGGTGAGGGGTCGGTTTCGAGCCCGATTCAGCTCGGATCAGGCCCGAACTGATCCTACTGGCCGCCCGTCGTGGCCTCAGCCCTATTTCGTGGGGGTGGTCGGCCTCGACTTCGCGGTCGACGGCGGCGGTGCATCGCCCCGGACAGTGATGCAGGCGGTTCCGCCCGAGACGTCGGGCGTACCACGGCCAGGGTGGCGATAACGCCGGCGCTCGGCCCCGCTCTGCGCCCTCCTGATCCTGACGGCTTCCCGATCGGAAGGTTGACCGGAGGAGCCGATGGATTTCAGATAGGCGGCCGGACCGGGCCCGGCTTGCTGGCAGCGGCCGGCAATGCAGCGCACAATGAGATGACGCCTTTCCAATGACGTGAGGAGTCATCATCATGATCACGACCGCAGGCATAGCCGTCCCGGAGGACATGGCCGCCGCACTGGCCGAGAATCCAGAAGCGTTGTCCACCTTCGAATCCCTCGGCTCGAAAGATCAGCGTGAGTACGTCAATTGGCTGGCCAAGCCGGGTTCCACCACCAGGCCGGAGCGCCTCCAGCAGATGGCCGAGCACGTCCTGCACCACAAGCACCGCGCGGCTCCGGTCGAATGAGTCGGCGGTAGATCAACAGCTCTCGGCTGAGTCCGGCCCTCGACTGCGCTGCAGAAAGTAGGTGCGTTCGTCGGCAGACCTGGCCAGTGCGGCCGCACGTTGCCACTGCTCGGTCGCCTCACTGCGGCGACCGAGCCGGCTGAGCATGTCTGCCCGAGCGGCGGGCGCGTACGGATAACGGTCCAATGTGCCAGTGGCGAGCAGCTCGTCGAGATCAGCCAGTCCCAGGGCCGGCCCCAGCGAGTAGGACAACGCGATGCTGCGTCCGAGCGCGAACCCGGGTGACGGATCGACCGTTAGCAGCCACGAATACAGCTTCACCACGCGCGGCCAGTCCGTCGCGCCGAATGACGACGCCCTGGAGTGCTCGGCGGCGATCGCAGCCTGCAGCACCATCGGGTCGCCCGCGGCCTGCGACATCGCCGGCGCCAGCAAGGCGAGTCCGGCCGCGATCAACTGCTGGTCCCAGGTGCTGCGATCGACATCCGCGAGCAGCACCTGGTCCCCGGCTTCATCAACCCGGCCGGCTGCACGGGCCTGGGTGAACAGGATGAGGGCTCGGAGCGCCGCGAAGGTGGGCGACGCCGGCCGCAGTGCATGCAGAACGCCGGCCAGGTACTGCGCCCGGTCGGCCAGATCCTCGTCGCGAAGCCGCTCCCCATCCGCCGCGGTGTGACCCAGGGTGAAGGCGAGGTGCACCACCGTGGCAACGGCCGGTAGCCGACGATCGACGGTCGCGTCATCCGGCAGGTCCAGCATCGGACCGGCACTGGCCAGCTTCGCTTTGGCTCTGGTCAGCCGGGCCGCCATGGTCGGCGTCTGGAGGCCGTGCGCGGCCGCGATGGCGGCTGTCGATACGCCGCAGGCCAGCCGCAGCGTCAGCGCCACCTGATCCGGCTTGGTCAGGCGCGGGTCGCAACACAGCACCACCATCCGGAGCTCGTCGTCGCCGACCAGCGCCGCCTCGGTCACGGCATCGGCCGCGCCGGTGACTCCTGACCATCCGCCCGCAAGCTTGATCAACGAGCGCCTGGCCACCTGGGCCCGGCGAATCCGATCGACGGCCCGACGTCTGGCCGCTGTCACCAGCCAGGCTTCGACCGAAGCGGGTATGCCTGTGGTCGGCCAACTCTGCAGCGCCAACAAAAAGGCATCCGCGGTCGACTCCTCGGCGATGTCGAGGTCGCGGACGGACCGCAGCGTCGCGGCGAGGACCCGGCCGGAAAGCTCCCGCCGAGCCTGCGCCGCGACGGCCGCGACCGCGGCGGCGTCCGGGATGATCAGCCGAATTCCCAGATCGGGCGCAATTCGATGTAACCGTGCGGCGCCGGACACAGCTTGGCCAGCTCGAGGGCCACCGCGTCGTCGGCGGCGTCGATCAGGTAGTAGCCGCCGATCACTTCCTTGGCCTCGGGCAGCGGATTGTCGATCGCCGAGACGGCGTCGGTCCGCGTCCCCCGCAGGTAGGTGGCCGTCGAGGTCGGCTGCAGTGCCTCGCCGGAGACGACGGACGCTCCGGCGTCCTTGACGCTCTGGGCGAATTCGTTGTGCGCCTTCATGATCGCGTCGAATTCGGCAGCGCCGCCCTCGGCGTACGCGGCCTCCGACTCCACGATGGACAACATGTACTTGGGCATGGTTCGAACTCCTTGCTGGACCCAACACCGGAACAGGCGGGCTTGCTTGCTCCTGACACCGTGAAGACGAGTGACCCGGATAGAATTCGACACGACCTCCGACGAATTCGCCAGCCGGGCGTCCACGGCTTCCGGCAGGCGATCCGGGACCGGTGTGCGGCAGCTCACCGGGCGATTCAGACGTAGTTCCTGCTAAGCTGACCATGTTCTTGGAGTGTGTCGCGCGCTCTCGACGGTGGAAGTTTCGCCGGGATGTGTCACATCAAATCGAAGGCTGCGACCGGAACCCCTGCCAACCGGGCGGGTTCCCGAAGCTCCTGCCTCGAAGTGATTGGCCACCATGGCACCCGTTGCTGCCCACGCCCCGACTACTGAATCGATTCTGGAGAACGACCTCGAGCTCAACCTCGATGCCGATCTGGATCGCGAACTGGACGACCTGTCCTACGAAACCACCTCCGACAGCGAACTGTCTGATTCCTCCGACGACGAAGAAGCCATCGCACCCGCCTTCGGGTTCGCCACCCTCGACCTGCCGGCCGCGCTGCTGCGAGCGGTCGAAAAGCTCGGCTTCACCACCCCCTCCGAGATCCAGGAGCAGGCCATTCCGGCCCTGCTGTCCGGCCGCGACATCACCGGCGTCGCGCAGACCGGCACTGGCAAGACGGCGGCCTTCGGCCTCCCGCTGCTGGCCTCCATCGATCCCTCGCTCCGTCAGGTCCAGGCTCTGGTCCTGACCCCGACCCGTGAACTTGCCATGCAGGTGGCCGAGGCCATCGGCTCGTTCGCCGAATTCATGCCCAGGCTCACCGTGGTGCCCGTCTACGGCGGCGCCAGCTTCCTCCCGCAGAAGATGGCGCTGAAGAACGGCGCCCAGGTTGTCGTCGGTACCCCCGGCCGCATCATCGATCACCTCGAGCGCGGCACGTTGGACCTGACCGGCATCCGTTTCCTCGTCCTGGACGAGGCCGACGAGATGCTCCGCATGGGCTTCGCCGAAGACGTGGACCGCATCCTGCAGGACGCCCCGAAGGACCGCCAGACGGCGCTCTTCTCGGCGACCATGCCGTCGGCGATCCGCAACGTGGCCAACCGCCACATGAACAAGCCAGTCGACATCACGGTGGCCAAGAAGGCCGGCAACACGGTCAGCATCCGCCAGACCTACGCCGTCGTTCCCTTCCGCGAGAAGGTCGACGCCCTGGCCCGCATCCTGCAGGTCAGTGCCGGCGACGCCACCATCGTTTTCGTCCGCACCAAGGGCGCCTGCGACGAGGTCGGCGCTGAGCTGATCGCGCGCGGCGTCTCCGCCGCGGCCATCAACGGCGACGTCCCGCAGAAAGAGCGCGAGCGCATCATCGAGCGGCTGCGCTCGGGCAAGCTCGACGTCCTGGTCGCCACCGACGTCGCCGCCCGTGGCCTCGACGTCGACCGCATCGACCTGGTCGTCAACTTCGACGCACCCGGCGAGGTCGAGTCCTACACCCACCGCATCGGCCGCACCGGTCGGGCCGGACGGTCCGGCGAGGCTCTGACGTTCTTCACCCCCCGCGAGATGAGCCGACTGCGGTTGATCGAGCGCTACACCAAGACCACCCTCGAGCAGATCACTCCGCCGACCCAGAACGACGTTGCTGCCCACAAAGCGGCCAAGGTTCTCGAAGACGCGACTGCGCGTCTTTCGGTGGGTCGCCTCGAGCACTACCGCCAGGCCGTCGCGACCTACCTGTCCCAGCAGGACCTGACGGCGGCCGAGCTGGCCGCCACGCTGCTGGCGTTGGCCGCCGGCGACGACGGCGTAGTTGCCCCGAAGCAGTCGACAGCGTCGTTCGCCTCCGAGCGTCCGGAACGGGGCGGCGACTATGCGTCGCGGCGTGGGGATTCCCGCGGCAGTCGTGACGGCGGTCGCGACGACTTCGTCCACTCGCGCGCCGAGACCAATCGTCCGGACCGCCCGCGCAAGCGGGATGCCGTGCCGGCCGGTCCTCGGTACCGCGTTGCCGTCGGTCACGCCCACGGCGTCCGCCCGGCCGGCATTGTCGGTGCGATCACCGCAGAAGGCGGCCTGACCGGTCGCGATCTCGGTCGGATCGATATCTTCGACACCTACTCGTTGGTCGAGATCGGTGGGCACATCTCCCCCGCCGCCTTCGGCCGGATCTCGAACGCCAAGGTCAGCGGACAGTCGCTCAAGATTCAGCTCGACACCAGCCCGCAGCATTCCGGTGGCGCCTCGTCGGGTCCCCGTCGTTCGGGCCCCGGCCACGAGCGTCCGGCCCGTGCGGGATACCGCGCGACTCGCTGATCCTCGGGAGATCCACGGATCCCCAAGTCACCGGCTGTAGCCGATGAAAGGCCCGGGCGCACCCCAAAGGTGCACCCGGGCCTTTTCATGTCGGCGCGCGTTCGTATTGTCGGGCGTGTGCCCGATCATGCAAATCCACTGACCGTCGTTCTCGCCACCCCGCTCGCCCCTGACCTACGTCAGCTGATCACCGATGTGGATCCGGTGGTGACCCTGCTGGTCGACGACGAACTGCTACCGCCGCAACGCTTCCCCGGAGATCACTCGGGTGATCCGGCCTACCACCGCACTCCCGACCAACAGGCCGCTTTCGAGTCCCTCTTGGCGAAAGCGGATGTGCTGTACGGCATTCCGGACGTCAGTGCGCCGCTCCTGGCGAAGGCGGTCGCGGCCAATCCGCGGCTGCGTTGGGTGCAGACCATGGCGGCCGGTGGCGGTTCATCCGTGCAGGCGGCCGGCCTGTCCGCCGAGGAACTGGACCGGGTCGTCTTCACCACCTCGGCGGGAGTCCACGGCCAGACCCTGGCCGAATTCGCCCTGTTCGGCGTCCTGGCCGGGGCCAAGGACCTACCCAGATTGCAGCAGCTCAAGACGGCTCGGGAGTGGCCGGAGCGCTGGGCCATGAAGCAGGTCGGCGAACAAACCGTGCTGGTGGTTGGTTTGGGCGGGATCGGCGCGCAGACGGCCCGATTGCTCAAGGGCCTGGGCGCCACGGTGCTGGGCGTGAAACGGACGGTCGAGCCGATGGATTTCGTGGACGCGGTCCACCCTGTTACTGCCCTGCCCGCCCTGGTGGGCCGGGCCGACGCCATCGTGTTCACGCTGCCCGGCACCGACGCGACCGCCGGTCTGTATGGCGCCGAACTGATCGCCGCCACCAAACCGGGCGCCGTGATCGTCAACGTGGGGCGGGGCACGGTGATCGATGAATCGGCGCTGATCGACGGCCTGATCAGCGGGCCGCTCGGCTCTGCGTACCTGGATGTGGTCGCCGTCGAACCACTACCCGCCGATTCGCCGCTGTGGGACCTGCCCAACGTGGTGATCTCGCCGCACACGGCTGCGCTCAACGACGCCGAGGACCGGCGGATCGCCGAACTGTTCGCCGAGAATCTGCGCCGTTTCCTGGCCGGCGACGGGTTGATCAACGTGGTGGATCCCGACGAGTTCTACTGACGACCGCTCAGGCGCCGGGGCGGACCCTGATGCCCATCGAGCCCCTGATGAACGCCGAGCGGAACCGATCCGGGCCGCCGGCCGTTGACCTGACGACCCTGCCGAGAGCCAAGAAGTCCGTCACGGCGAGCACAGCACGGCGGCACGAATACGGAGGCATCACGATGGCATTCTGGGATTCACTCAAGACCAAGACCCAGGACATGAACACCCAGCTCAAGACGAAGACCGGACAGTTCAAGAACAAGGAGTTCGCCGCCGGCAGCATGGCGATCTGTGCCCTGATCGCGGCGGCTGATGGATCCATCGATCCGACCGAGCGGCGCAAGACGGCCTCGCTGATCATGAGCAACGACGTGCTGAGCATCTTCGCGCCCGCCGACCTGCAGCAGAAGTTCGACTTCTACTGCGACAAGCTCACCAGTGACTACGATTTCGGCAAGGTCGAGGCCATCGCCACGATCGGCAAGCTGAAGTCCAAGCCGGAGCAGGCTCGCGCGGTCATCCAGATCGGCATCATCATCGGCGGCGCCGACGGTAACTTCGACGTCCACGAACGTGCCGCCGTGAAGGAAGCCTGCTTCGCCGTTGGCATCGCGCCGACCGAGTTCGATCTCTGAGCGAATCCGGTTTGGGTCCGGTGGGCATCCACAGCCTGGCGACAGCAGGGATCTGGGGTTCAGAACAACGTCTGCTGCTCGACCGGCTGACGCACGCCCGGCAGGCTGCCGGCCGGGAACGAGGCGCCTGCGTCGCCCGGAATGCCGCGAGTGGTCGGCGGATCCGACGTGTCCAATCCGAACTCGGCCCGCACCGACCGGAACCGGTCCGCGAGTTGCTTCCGGTACTCCGGTGAAGCATTCGATCCACGCGCGTACAGCCTCTCGTAACGCGGCACCAACTCGGGGTGGGTGCGGGCCAGCCAGCCGAAGAACCATTCCCTGGCCCCCGGCCGTAGGTGCAGCGTCACCGCGCTCACTCCGGTCACTCCCGCAGCGGCCAACTGCCCGACCAACTCCCGGAGCTGATCGGTGCTGTCGGTGAGGTGGGGCAGCAGCGGGGCGACCAGAACGCCGCACGGTAGGCCGACATCGGTGATCCGGCGGATCAGCTCGAGCCGCGCCTTCGGACTCGGCGTTCCGGGCTCCAGCAGCGTCTGAAGCTCCGGATCCAACAGGGCGAGCGAGACGCCCAAGCCGACGGGCACCCGCTGGGCCGCTTCGGCCAGCAGGGGTAGATCCCGGGAGAGCACCGTGCCCTTGGTGAGGATCGAGAACGGGGTGTCGCTCTCGGCGAGCGCACCGATGATGCCGGGCATCAGACGGTAGCGGCCCTCGGCCCTTTGGTACGGGTCGGTATTCGTCCCCATCGCGACGTGCTCACGCTGCCAACTCTTCCGGCCGAGCTCGCGCCTCAGGACCTCGGCCACGTTGATCTTGACCACGATCTGGGTGTCGAAATCATGGCCCGTGTCGAATTCCAGATACGAGTGCGTGCCCCGGGCGAAGCAGTAGACGCAGCCGTGGGTGCAGCCACGATAAGGGTTGATGGACCAGGGAAACGGCATCGGCGACGAACTGGCCACCCGGTTCAGCGCCGACTTCGCATGTACCTCGTGGAAGGTGACCCCGGAGAACTCAGGTGTCCGCACGGACCTGACGAGTCCGGCCAGCCGCCCCAACCCGGGTAGTGCGGAGCCGTCCTCGATACCCAGTTCCTGTCGATCCCACCGCATGCGTCTAGTCGAACACATGTTTGAATGGATCGCAAGACACCTCAGGCGGTCGGCTCGGCGCGCAGGACGGCGGTCACCGCCGCTACGACCTCGTCGAGACCAGCAGCGTGCTGATCGCCAGAGACCAGGTCCTTGACCATCACCGTGTGCTGCTCGAGGTCACGATCGCCCAACACCAGCGCGACCCGGGCCCCCGATGCATCGGCCGACCTCATGGCCGCCTTGAGTCCGCGTCCGCCGTAGGACCGGTCGACCTTGATGCCCGCCGCGCGCAACCGGCCGGCGATGACGGCCAGCTCCCGCGATGCCGCCTCGCCGAGCGGAACGCCATAGACCTCGCATCGAGCCGGGTCGCCGACCGTGACGCCTTCGGCCGCCGCGGCCAACACGGTCCGGTCCACACCGAGCCCGAAACCGATGCCGGACAACGGTTGTCCGCCCAGCTCGGCCATCAGTCCGTCGTATCGGCCGCCGCCGCCCATTCCGGACTGGGCGCCCAGCCCGGGGTGGACGAATTCGAAGGTGGTACGGGTGTAGTAGTCCAGGCCGCGAACCATCCGGGGGTTGATCACGTACGGCACCTCGAGCCGGTCGAGGATGGCCAGCACTTCGTCGAAGTGCGCCCGTGAGTCGGCCGACAGGTGGTCGAGCATCAGCGGCGCATCCGTCAGCATCGCCTGCACGTCGGGCCGTTTGTCGTCCAGCACCCGCAGCGGATTGAGCGCCGCCCGCTCTCTGGTCGCGTCATCCAGCGGCAGGTCGGCGAGAAAGGCCTGCAACCGCTCGCGGTAGTCGGGGCGGTCGGCGGCGTCGCCCAGCGAGGTCAGTTCGAGTCGGTAGCCGGTCAGGCCCACCGAGCGGAACGCCTCGTGACCGACGGCGATGACCTCGGCATCCAGCGCGGGATCGTCGGAACCGATGGCCTCGATCCCGACCTGCTGCAGTTGTCGGTAGCGGCCGGCCTGCGGCCGCTCGTAGCGGAAGAACGGCCCCGAGTAGACCAGCTTCACCGGCAGTGAGCCGCGGTCGAGCCCGTGCTCGATGACAGCACGCATCACACCGGCCGTACCCTCCGGACGGAGCGTCACCGATCGATCGCCCCGGTCGGCGAAGGTGTACATCTCCTTCGAGACGACATCGGTCGATTCGCCGACCCCACGGGCGAACAGCGAGGTGTCCTCGAAGATCGGCAGCTCGATCGGCGAGTAGCCGGCGCGGTCGGCGGCCGCGACGAGCTTGTCCCGTACCGCGACGAAGGTCCTCGACGCCGGCGGCACATAGTCCGGCACGCCCTTGGGCGCGTTGATCGTGGTCTTTCCAGCCATCACTTGTTGTCCGTCATCTCTGTTGCACATGGGGCCTGGTCACATCGTCGAGCCGCGGTTCAGTCGCTGGGGTCCGGGATCCAACTCAGGTGTGGACGAGGCCGGTCAGGAACGGATTGGCCGCCCGCTCCGCGCCGATGGTGCTGGTCGGTCCATGTCCTGGCAGCACAACCGCGTCGTCTCTCCTGGTCAGCAGATGCGTCGCGATGGAGGCCATCAGCTGGTCCGTCGATCCGCCCGGCAGATCGGTGCGGCCGACCGAACCGGCGAACAGGGTGTCCCCGGTCAGCAGGACCTCAGGACGATCAACTGCGGCCCCGAACCGGAAGACGACGGAGCCCCCGGTGTGGCCGGGGGTGTGGTCGACGCTCAGTCGCAACCCGGCCAGCGTCAGTTCGCCGACCTCGGACAGGGTGCTGACCTCGGCCGGACGCAGCCCGGACAGGTCCATCCCGGCCAGGGCGTCGCGCAACTGCGGAGACAAGCCGGCGAGCGGATCATCGAGCATGTAGTCGTCCGCGCCGTGCAGATATGCCGGGATGTCCGCAGCCGCACAGATCTGCGCGGCAGAGGCCATGTGATCGAGGTGCCCGTGGGTCAGCAGCACGGCCACGGCCCGCATGGAGTGCTCGTCCAGCACACCCTGGAGCTGCTCGGCGGCCCCCTCGCCGGGGTCGACGACGATGGCATCACCGCCGCGGTCTGCACCGATGACATAACAATTGGCCTGGAACGACCCGGCCGGAAAACCTGCGATGAACACCTGCCAACCCTAACGCGGCCGTTCCAGGCATTCTGTATCCCGCTGACGGGCGCGGCCGCGGGCCCACGCACAGCCGGTTCACATCGGTTTACGCCAGAGAGGGGTCTGCCCGTCACTTAGACTCACCGGCCGGGGCCTGTCACGTTGTTCAGGCTGAAGTGAAACACGCAGGAGGATGACAGTGCCCAGCAACCAGCAGCGACGCGAAGCAGCCAAGCGAAAGCTTGAGCGCCAACTCGTTCGCCGCCAGGAGCGGGAAAAGGGCCGTCGTCAGCGCCTCATCGTGGTCGGCGTGGTGGCCGCTGTTCTGGTCGTGGCCGGCGGCATCTGGTTCGCCACCAGCCGCGGCAACAACAACTCGGCGACCGGCACCAGCGACACCGGGACGACCGCGGCCAGCGGGTCAGCGACTGCCAGCTCGTCCGCTCCGAAGACCCCGTGCACGTACACCAAGGCCGGCAAAGCGGCCAAGGACGTGAAGCCGCCGACCAACCTGTCGCCCGCCAACACCGGCACCACCGCCGCCACTATCAGCATGAACGGCCAGCCGGTCGACGTGACGCTGGATCGCGCCGCGGCACCCTGCACCGTCAACTCGTTCGTCTCGCTTGCCTCGCAGGGCTTCTACGACTCGTCCCCGTGCTGGCGGCTGACCGGCAACTCCGCGCTGAACATCCTGCAGTGCGGCGACCCGACCGGCGTCGGCAACGGCGGTGCCGGCTACACCTTCGCCGACGAGCTCACCAAGACCAAGACGTACCCGAGGGGCACCATCGCGATGGCGAACTCGGGCGCCAACACCAACAGTTCGCAGTTCTTCATCGTCTACAAGGACTCCACGCTGGACCCGGCGTACACCGTCTTCGGCAAGGTCTCCGATGCCGGCATGAAGGTCATCGATGGGATCGCGGCCAAGGGCGTCAAGAACAACGCCCAGGACGGCCCGCCGGTCGCCAAGGCGATCATCGACAAGGTGACGGTCGCCGCCGATGCCGTTTCGGCCACTGGCAGCTACGCCCCGACCCCGACGTCCGGCGCCCCCGAGACAGCTGCCGCTCCGACGGCGGCCGCACCAGGCAGCGCCGCCCCCGCCAGTTCGGCCGTCGTCACCAAATAGGTCCGCAGGGCCAGCGGTTTCCAGGTTGGCTGGATGCAAGGCGGAGAAGGAGTCCGATACCGGGTCGGGACCGGGTGGGCGGGTGTTGTGCTCGGCGACGACGACAACGCAGCAGGCGGCCGGGCTGGGAGCCGCTGGGCCCGGGTCAGGCGCTGGTGACGCGATACACGTCGTACACGCCCTCGACCCCGCGCACGGCCCTGAGCAGATGCCCGAGGTGCTTCGGGTCGGCCATCTCGAACGAGAAACGCGAGATGGCCATTCTGTCCTTCGACATGGACAGATTCGCCGACAGAATATTGACCTTTTCGTCCGCCAGCGTTTTGCTGATATCCGATAGCAGCCGGGCCCGGTCGAGAGCCTCGACCTGAACGGTCACCAGGAAGACGGACGCCGAATTCGGATCCCATTCGACGTCGACCAGTCTCGCCGATTCGGCCCGCAGGGCGTCGGCATTCGTGCAATCGACCCGGTGGACCGAAACCGCACCACCTTTGGTGATGAATCCCAGAATGTTGTCCCCCGGAACGGGCGTACAACACCGTGCCAGCTTCACCTGGATATCGGAAAGTCCCTTCACCAGCACTCCGACGTCCGCGGTCGGGCGAGGCCGTCTGGCTACCGACGGAACTGACCGCTCGGCAATGGCGTCACCGGCCTCCTCCGCCCCACCCAGGACGGAAACCACCTTATAGACAACGGTTTTCGCCGAGACGCGATTCTCGCCGACAGCCGCGTAGAGGGCCGCGATGTCCTTGAATCCGAGGTCATGCCCGGCCGCCGACAGCGCGTCATGCGAAATCAATCGCTGAACCGGCAGGCCCTCCCGGCGGGCGGCTTTGGTAATTGCTTCCTTACCCAGATCAACGGCTTCCTCGCGACGCTCTTTCGCGAAATGCTGCCGGATCTTGGTCTTCGCCCGGGACGAGACGACGAAACTCAGCCAATCCCGACTGGGCCCGGCACCGGCCGCTTTCGAGGTGAAGATCTCGACGATCTGACCGTTGGCCAGCGTCCGTTCGAGCGCGACCAGGCGGCCGTCGACCTTGGCGCCGATACATCGGTTTCCGACTTCGGTGTGCACCGAGTAAGCGAAATCCACCGCCGTCGAACCAGCCGGGAGCGTGTGGATATCACCTTTCGGCGTGAACACGAAAATATCGTTCGAGGCAATCTCGTAGCGCAGATTGTCGAGGAATTCTCCGGCGTCGCCGGCCTCCCGCTGCCAGTCGAGCAGTTGCCGCATCCAGGCCATCTCATCAACGGAGGCGCCGGCACCCGTGTGGGTGCCCTTGGTCTCCTTGTACCGCCAGTGCGAGGCGATGCCGTACTCGGCGGTGTGGTGCATGTCGTAGGTGCGGATCTGCACCTCGAGCGGCTTGCCCTCGGGCCCGATCACCGTGGTGTGCAGGGACTGGTAGACGCCGTACCGAGGCTGCGCGATGTAGTCCTTGAACCGGCCCGGCATCGGTGCCCACATCGCGTGCACCACGCCCATCACGGCGTAGCACTCGCGCACCGTCCCCACCAGGATCCGGACCGCGACGAGATCGTGGATCTCATCGAACTCACGTCCCCTGACCTGCATCTTCTGGTAGATCGAGTAGTAGTGCTTGCCGCGTCCGACGACCTCGGCCGGGATCTTGGCCGCGGCCATCTCGGCGTTCAGTTCCTCGGTGACCGCCGCCAGGTAGGTGTCCCTGGACGGCGCTCGATCGGCGACCAGGCGGACGATCTCGTCGTACCGCTTGGAATGCAGGATGGCGAAGGCCAGATCCTCGAGCTCCCATTTGACGGTGGCCATCCCGAGACGGTGGGCCAGCGGGGCCAGCACCTCGAGCGTCTCCTTGGCCTTGCGGGCCTGCTTGTCCGGGGCCAGGAACCGCATGGTGCGCATGTTGTGCAGCCGGTCGGCAAGCTTGATGACCAGCACCCGCGGGTCCTGCGCCATCGCGATGATCATCTTGCGGATGGTCTCGGCCTCGGCTGCATCGCCGAAGTGGACCTTGTCCAGTTTGGTCACACCGTCGACCAGATGAGCCACCTCTTCGGAGAAATCGGCGCGAACGTCTTCCAGTTTGTAGTCGGTGTCCTCGACGGTGTCGTGCAACAGGGCCGCAACCAGCGTGGTGGTGTCCATGCCGAGGTCGGCGAGGATGGTGGCCACCGCGAGGGGATGCGTGATGTAAGGATCGCCGGATTTGCGGAATTGCCCGCGGTGCGCGTTCTCCGCGACCTCGTACGCATGCTGCAACACCTTGAGATCGGCCTTGGGATGGAGGTTCCGATGCACGGCGAAGAGTGGTTCGAGCACGGTGCGACCGGCGGCGGCAGGGGTCCGTTGCCCGCTCATCCGGCGAGTCAGCCGCGACCGCATCCGCCTGGTGGCCGACATCGCCGGTACTGGTGGATCGGGTTCGGCCTCCAGGGTGTCGAGCGAGACCGTTGCCACTGCCTGTCCCACCGGCGCGGCAGCCGGCCCTGCCGACCCAACAGCACCGGTTCCTGGGTTGGCCGCGACGGGCCGCGGAGCGGGTACTCGGTCGGCCGTGGGCGGTGTCGCCCCTGGCGTCTTCGGCCCGGCGGCCCTGGGCGTCGTGGCTGCCGAACCGGCCGCAGGCCTTCCGGGCCGAGTCGGGTTCGCTACGGAAGCCGGCGGCCCTGAAGCAGGAGTCTGGGCGGCCGAGTCGGTCAGGCCGGCGAGCGGTTCTGTACTCATCACCACCCCGTTCGGAAGTTGCCGAGTTGAACGATGCCAACCCTTCCGAGCATAACGCCGTAGCTCGCAGCGACCTTCCCGGACGGTGGTCGGGTGGCCGGGACCACTCTTGGATGTGAGCTGCGTCTCGTCGAACGGAGAGTCGAGCTCAGTACGTTCGAATGGCCCGCACCGTAAGGTCCTTCAGTCGGGCGCGGCCGGCCAGCGCGGCCAACTCGACAGCCACCGCGACCCCGGTAACCACTCCGCCGGCCGCCCTCACCAGCCTGGTGGCCGCGGCGGCGGTGCCGCCGGTCGCCAGCACGTCGTCGATGATCAACACCCTGGTGCCCGCGGCCACATCGCTCGGATTGAGCTCCAGGCTCGCGGTTCCGTACTCGAGCGCGTACTCCTCGCTCAGCACGTCACCGGGCAGCTTGCCCGGTTTTCGGATGGCCAGGACGCCCGTTCCTGCCGTCATGGCGGCCGCGGTGGCCAGCAGGAATCCGCGCGACTCGATACCGGCGACGAGGTCGAAAGCATCGAACCCAACGGTGAGCGCCGTACCGATCAATTGGAGACTGCTCGCGTCGGCCAGCACCGGAGTCAGGTCACGAAAGAGCACCCCGGCAACCGGAAAGTCCTGCTGCACCCGGGTCAGCCGATCGATGGCGTCCCCGGCCGCCGCCACGGCGAGGTCGTCCGGCGATGTGCCGAGATCAGGTCCGCCGGCTTGCTCAGCGTCCACGCTTACCCGTCGGTCGGGCGGCCTTGCCGGCCGGTCGGCCACTCTTCGCCGGTGCTGCGGGCGTGGTCGTCGCCTTCGCCTCGACCTCGGTCGCGGCGAGCTCGGCCAGCGCATCGGGTGTGATGACGGTCGGTGTAGGCGCTGCGGCAGGTGCCTTTTGCGGCGGGGCGACCTTCGGCTGAACGGCCTTCGTCGGACGGGCGGGACGCTGCGGCTTGACGCCGGGCTTGGGCGGTGCGCCCGCCTTCAGACCGGTCACCGACGCCGGCGTGATGCCGACCGTCACCGGCTTGAGCGGCTCACCCGGCAGCGTCTTCCGGCCGATCGGATCCCCGTCGGCGTCCACGATGGTGCCGTCGTGCTTGCGCTTGGCCAGCACCCTTGCCGTGTGCGCGATGATGGCCGGTTCACGTCTCTTCAGGTCCACCGCGATCGGCACCGCGACGAAGATCGACGAATAGGCGCCAATCAGCATGCCGACCAGCAGCACCAGCGCAAGGTCCTTGAGCGTGCCACCGCCGAGGACGGCTACACCGGCGACCAGCAGACCGGCGACCGGCAGGATCGCGATCAAGGACGTGTTCAGCGATCGCATGAGGGTCTGATTGACGGCCAGATTGGCCGTTTCGGGATAAGTGCGCCGAAGCAGGGACAGCATGCCCTTGGCGTTCTCCTGCACTTTGTCGTACACCACGACCGTGTCGTAGAGCGAGAATCCGAGGATGGTGAGCAGGCCGACCACGGTTGCGGGTGTCACCTCGAACCCGGTCAGCGAGTAGACGCCCGCGGTGACGAGCAGGTCATGCATCACCGAGATCACCGCACCGGCGGCCACGCGCTTCTCGTACCGGATCCAGATGAACAGACCGACGGCGATCAGGAAGATAACCACCGCCAGGATTGCCCGTTGGGAGATCTGGGCACCCCAGCTCGACGAAACGTTCGATCCGGACACACCACCCGTCGGGTCGAAGGCCTTGGTGATCGCGGCCTTGCCGACGACCACCTGCGCCTCGGTCAGTGCCTTGAGGGTGACCTGGATGGTGCTGCCACCCAGCGTCTGCACGGCCTCGACGGTCTGCGCCCCAAGCGCGTTGTCGAGGACCTCGGTGACGCTCTCGTTGCTGACGTTGGCCGCGCCGGCGCTCGGCACGAAGGTCAAGGTGGTGCCACCGGCGAAGTCGGTGCCGAGGTTGAACCCGCGGATCACGATCAGCAGGATCGAGGCCACCACCAGGAACGTGGAGAACATGTAGTAGTAGCGGCGCTTGCCGATGATGTCGAAGGCGCCGGTACCGGTGGTGAGCCGGGAGATGAAGCTGCCGGTGTGGATGGATTTGTTCAGCCTGACCAGTTCGTCATGACTGACGGGTGTGCCGGTGTCCGTGGACATATCAGGCCTCCTTCGCGGTGAGTCGCGCAGTCGCGGCACGCTGCCGGGCGCCGGCCGCGGCAACTGCTCCGAGCCCGGAGAAGCGCGGCGAGTTGAACAGCTTGGTACCCGAGGCGAGCGCGACGAGCGGGTGCGTCACCATGAAGACGACGACCAGGTCGAGCACGGTCGACAGGCCCAGCGTGAAGGCAAAGCCCTTCACGTCGCCGATGGCGACCAGGTACAGGATGACCGCCGACAGGAAGGAGACGGCGTCCGCGGACAGGATGGTCCGCTTGGCCCGCTCCCACCCCCGCGGAACGGCCGATCTGAACGTTCGGCCCTCTCGAACCTCGTCCTTCAATCTTTCGAAGTAGATGACGAACGAGTCGGCCGTGATACCGATCGCCACGATCAGACCAGCGACGCCGGCCAGGTCGAGGCTCAGGCCGATCCACCGCCCGAGCAGCACCATCACGGCGTACACCAGGCTGCCGGACAGGACCAGCGATCCGATGGTGATCAATCCGAGCAACCGGTAGTAGATCAGGCAGTAGATGATGACCAGCAGCAGACCGATACCACCCGCGATCAGGCCGGCCCGCAGGTACTGGGACCCGAGCTGAGCGCTGATGGTGGTCGAGGTGCCCTGGGTGAAGTTGAGCGGCAACGCGCCGAAGTTGAGTGAGTTGGCCAGCGCGGTCGCGCTGCTCTGGGTGAAGCTGCCGGTGATCAGCGTGGTCACGGTGTTGATCGGGCCGCTGATCGACGGGGACGAGATGACGGCCCCATCCAGGGTGAACGCGGTCTGCTTGCCGACGTTGTTCGCGGTGTAGGTCGACCAGGTCTTGTAGCCGGCGCTGTTGAAGGTCACGTTGATGACCCAGCCGCCGGTACCGGACTGATCGAGCCCAGCTGTCGCTCCGGAGATCTGATCGCCGGGGATCAGCGTCTGGTCGAGCACGAAGGTCGAAGCCTTGAGTGTCGGGTCAGCATCGCTGCCGCAGGCGAGCAGCGGTCGGTTCGGGACGTCCAGGCCCTCGGTCTTGGTGATGTCCGCACAGCTGACGCTGTTCGCTTGCACCGCGGCCTCGGCCGCGCTGACCCAGGCGGCCCAGCCGGCGGCGGTGGTCGCGGCCGGCTGGTTCGGATTCAACTTGTCGCTGCCGGGGATCGGCCAGGTGGCCTTGGCCGGCGCAGCGGCGCTCGTCTGCGCGGCGCCGGACGCAGGAGCGCTCGATGCGGCAGCGGCCGATGGTGCTGCGGCCGCCTTCGTGGTGGCCGCAGCCTTCGCCGGGGTCGTTTTGGCGGTGGTTGCTTTCGCGGGGGTGGTCGCCTTGACGGCAACAGGGGTGGGAACGGGAGTGGTGGCGGCCGCCCGGGCACGCAGGCCCTGCGCCGAAGTTCCAGCCGCCTTGCTGGTCGGCGCAGCCGGAGTGGTCGCCGGGCCGGCTGATGCACCCGAAGTAGCAGCACCCGAGGTCGCCGCACCGGACGTCTTGGCACCAGAGGTTGCGGCTCCGCTGGCGGTGGGCGCACCACTGGTGGCCGTTGCGGCGGCATTGACCAGGTCATAGTCATAGCCGGTAGCCAGCTGTGGGCGAATGTTCAACCGGGCCGGTGCGGTCAAGCCGGTGAGTTCGTCGTTGCCAGGGACGGTGACGATCAGGTGGTTCGATCCGTCGATCTGCACCTGGGCACCGACGACGCCCGACCCGTTCACGCGCCTGGTCATGATCTGCTGCGCCTGCTTCATCGAGGAGGCGGACGGTGCTTTCCCGTCCAGCGTCTCGGCGGTCAGCGTGATCTGGGTGCCGCCCTGCAGATCGATGCCCAACTTCGGCGTGTTGGACCCTTCGGTGAAGAACACCAATCCGTAGAGAATCGCCGTCAAAATCAAATAGGCGGTGATCAACCGCCAGGGTCGGAACTGACCAGCAGGGCTTGCCACGTCGCGCCTATCTCCTCATTGCGTTCATCCGACCATCAGCGCGCACGCCGGAAGTCGTCAAGACGCCTGGGCGATTGTGCCCAAGCATTTAGCCGGCTCCCCGCTGGGGAACCGGCGCGATCGGCCAGCCTAGCCGACGTCGTTGGTTCGCTTCTCCAACGACGGGCTCTTGTCCAGTGACGGGTGATCGTCGTGGATGGGCTCGATGGTCTCCTGGCCGGACAGCTCGTTGTACTCCTCGTCGGTGTACTCGGCCTCTTCGTACTCGGCGTCGTCGTACACGTCCTCTTCGGGGACAGCAACGACCTCGCGCACGGCAGCGCGGATCCAGGTGGTGTAGACGCCCGGAGCGATTTCCAGCTCGATGGTGTCGTCCGAGATATCACTGACGGTGGCATGCAGCCCGGAGGTGGTCATCACCCTGGTACCGGGAACGATCTGCGCCTGCAGTTCCTGCGCCTTGACCGCCTGCTTCTTCTTGTTGCGCGATCCCATCACCATCATCACGCCGACCGCACCGAACATCAGGATCAAGAGTGCGAAGTTCTGCATGCTTCTCCTCGAAGAGATTGCCGTGGCGCCCACCGAACCGGTACGAGCCTTGGGGTATTGCTGACGAGCTGTCCTGGCCGACGTCCGCACGCAAGCGAGCAGCAGGCCGGTTACTTCGATTGAGCCCCGACGGGTGGGAATGGAATTCGGGCACCCGGGCGGAAATCTTCGCGAACGCGCGGATAACGAATGGCAGGTTCTCGAAGTTCCTGCGGGTCAGAGCCCCGCGGCAATCCGATCACTCGCCGCTGGCACCCGCGACAGACCACGCCAGACTACCGGACGCAGGTCACAACCAGGTGCACGCGCGAGCCCTCCGACCACCCTTTCCAGGGTCGGCGCCGGGCACCAGGTCGATCCGGGCTCACGGTTCCTCGTCGAACAGCACACCGGTGAAGGCTGTGTCCGACTTCGGCTTCAGACCCAGATGGGACCAGGCCAGTGGGGTGGCGATGCGGCCGCGGGGCGTTCTGGCCAGCATGCCCAGGCGGACCAGGAAGGGCTCGCAGACCTCCTCGACCGTGGTCGGCTCCTCCCCCACGGCCACCGCCAGCGTGGTCAGCCCGACCGGACCTCCGCCGAACGAGCGGCACAGGGCGGTCAGTACGGCCCTGTCCAGGCGGTCCAGGCCGAGCTCATCCACGTCATAGACCTTCAACGCCGCCCGGGCGACGTGCAGATTCGCCACTCCGCCGGCTCTGACCTGCGCGAAGTCCCGCACCCGGCGCAGCAGCCTGTTGGCGATCCGGGGTGTTCCCCGCGACCGCTTGGCGATCTCCGCACCCGCGTCGGACGGCAGCTCGATGCCGAGAATTCCTGCGCTGCGGGAGATGACCCGGAGCAGTTCGGCCGGCGAATAGAACTCCATGTGCGCGGTGAACCCGAATCGGTCGCGCAGTGGTGACGTCAGTTGCCCCGATCTGGTCGTGGCCCCGACCAGGGTGAAGGGGGCGATGTCCAAGGGGATGGACGTCGCGCCCGGCCCCTTGCCGACCATCACGTCGACCCGGAAATCCTCCATGGCCAGGTAGAGCATTTCCTCGGCCGGCCTGGCGATGCGGTGGATCTCGTCGATGAACAGGACGTCGCCCTCGACCAGGTTGGACAGCATGGCGGCCAGGTCGCCGGCCCGCTCGAGCGCCGGACCGGACGTCAACCGGATGGCGGCACCCAACTCAGCGGCGATGATCATCGCGAGCGAGGTCTTGCCCAGACCGGGCGGGCCGGCCAGCAGGATGTGGTCCGGCACCGCGCCGCGCAGCTTCGCTGCGGACAGCACCAGCTCCAGCTGCTCCCGCACCCGCACCTGGCCGACGAACTCCGACAATGTGCGCGGACGGAGGGACGCCTCGATCTCCGCGTCCCCCGGCAACTGGGTGGGATCGAGCTGCGCCTCGGCGTGATCCGGCGAGTTCACCGTCGCCCCCTCATCGGTGCCGCCCGAGCAGGCCAAGGGCGCGGCGCAGCAGCAGTCCGACGTCGCCGTTGATGACCGCTGGATCATCCGCATCGGTGGCCAGGGTCGCGATCGCGTCATCGGCCTGTTTGACGGTGAAGCCCAGGCCGACCAGCGCGTCGGAGAGCTTGGGGCGCCACGCCACCTGCGCCACCTGGCCGCTCGACGGACCCGCGGTGGTGACGATCCCGACCTTGTCCCGCAGCTCCAGGACGAGTCGCTCAGCGCCCTTTCGGCCAATCCCCGGCGCCCTGGTCAGGGTGGCGTAGTCGCCGGACGCCAAGGCCCGGCGCAGCTCGTCGGGCTCGAGCACCGCGATCAGCGCGAGCGCAATCTTCGGGCCGACGCCGGACACCGACTGGACCAGCTCGAACAGTTCTTTCGCCTCGTCCGAGGCAAACCCGAAGAGGGTCAACGAGTCTTCGCGCACCACCAGCGTCGTCGACAACCGCGCCTGCTCACCGCGGCGCAGCCCGGCCAAGGTCGACGGAGTGGTCCGGATGGCCAGACCGACGCCGCCCACTTCGATGACGGCATGGTCGAGGGTGATGGCGGTGACGGTCCCGCGGACGGAAGCGATCATGCGCCGATCCTCCCGGGCGGGTTGCGCAGATAGGCGGGGCGGGCGAGGGCGGCCGCCACCTTGGCCTGCATCGGGGATCGCCAGAGATGACAGATGGCCAGGGCCAACGCATCCGCCGCGTCCGCCGGCTTCGGGGCGGCCTCCAGCCCGAGCAGTCGGGTCACCATCGCCGTCACCTGCGCCTTGTCGGCATTGCCGTTCCCGGAGACCGCGGCTTTGACTTCACTGGGGGTGTGCCAGGCCACCGGGATGCCGCGCCGGGCCGCGGCCAACGCCACCACTCCGGCTGCCTGTGCGGTCCCCATCACCGTCCGGACGTTCGACTGACTGAAGACCCGCTCGATGGCCACCGTGTCGGGCTGGTGCAGGTCCATCAGGGCCTCGATCCGTACCGCGACGGCCAGCAGGCGATGAGCGATGTCGTCCTCAGCAGGGGTCCGCACGACGAGCACCTCCACCAGGGTCGGCTTCTGGCCCGGTCCGCCATCCACCACGCCGACCCCACATCTGGTCAGTCCTGGATCGACACCGAGCACGCGCACCTGGCACACCTTCCGGATCGATCAGTCCTGCAGCGGAGCGGCCCGGGTCGACCGAACACTTGTCCGAGCGACGTTACCCGGCCCGTCCATCGAGTCCCGGGACCGCCACGCCGAGCTGGCCGCCATCGCCTTCTCGCGCGGATCAACTGGCTCCGCGCGGACGAACTCGGCCCGTTTGGGACTGGTGGGACAGGAGTTGACGACTTCGGCCGCGCAGGTCTAGTTGATCCGCGCGGACAGGGCTGTGCGGCCGGGCCGGCGGGGCACCGGTCGACAGCTCTAATCCTCTTCTAGTTCGGCCAATACCTCGTCGGAGATGTCCGCGTTGCTGTAGATGTTCTGGACGTCGTCCAGGTCTTCGATCGCGTCGATCAGCTTCATGAACTTGCGAGCGCCCTCGGCATCGAGCGGGACGTTCAGCGACGGGATGAAGGTGGGGTCGGCGGAGTCGTACTCCATGCCGGCTTCCTGCACCGCGGTGCGGACGGCGACGAGATCGGTGGCCTCCGAGATGACCTCGAAGACGTCACCTGAGTCGGACACCTCCTCCGCTCCCGCGTCCAGCACGGCCAGCAGCAGATCGTCCTCGGTGAGGTCACCGGACTTCGGGACCACCACCAAACCCTTGCGGCTGAACAGGTACGCGACCGAACCGGGGTCGGCCATGTTGCCGCCGTTGCGGGTGACCGCGACCCGCACCTCACTCGCCGCCCGGTTCTTGTTGTCGGTGAGGCATTCGATCATCATCGCGACACCGCTGGGTCCATAACCCTCGTAGGTGGTCGACAGGTAGACAGCACCGCCGGCTTCGGCGCCGGATCCGCGCTTGACCGCGCGGTTGATGTTGTCGATCGGAACCGAGGTCTTTTTGGCCTTCTGAATCGCGTCGAACAGCGTCGGGTTACCGTCCGGATCGCCGCCGCCCATGCGGGCCGCGACCTCGATGTTCTTGATCAGCTTCGCGAACGCCTTGCTCCGTTTGGCGTCCTTGGCCGCCTTCTGGTGCTTGGTGGTCGCCCATTTGGAATGGCCGCTCATCTGCGAAGTACCCCTTGCGCATCGGTACGGGCGAACGACGTCGATCGCCGGTGTTTTGATCATGGGCGTCGGCCGCGGAACCACACTCGCTGCACCGAACCCCGAAATCCTACGTCCCGGACGACCCCTGCCGGGCAATCCGGCCGGTCGGCGGCCGTTCTCGCTGGTGCTCGGCGGCTCCGGGTCAGGGTCAGGGCCGCCACACCATCAGTACCGTCACGACCACCAGGAGCAGCGATACGACACCGGAGCCGATAGCGACGCGTCGGTAATCGGCAGTCCTGGTCGTGGATGCGCCCGACTCCGATGGCGACTGCTGCAGGCGATCGGCTGCGTCCCGCAGTGCCGGAACCACCACGAACATGCTGACGGCAAAGGCGACCAGATAAAGGATCAACGACGTCAGCAGCCAGGGCGTGGTGATGGTCAGGCCGTACCTCTTCGGCGATGTGCCAAGGGCGCCGAATCCGAACACGGCGACGACCAACGAGATCAGCGTGAAGATCATCGTGGATCTGGCCAGCACCTCGACCATTCCGCGCTGCTCTGCTCGGATGGCCCGCAGCGCGGTCTGCGGCAGGATCGCCATCGGGCCAACGATGAAGACGGCCGCGACGACATGCAGGGTCAGCAGAAGGGTGTTCATCCTTCGAAGGCTATCGGCCTTCGTCCGTCGAGAACGGCACGCCGGCATCGAGTTCGTCGACTTCTTCGGGCCGATCTCTTGACCCCGGGGTGGCCGCGGAGTTGGGCGTGCCCGATCGCACCTGCAGGCGCGGCAGCAGGATGTGCAGCAATGGGCCGATCGCAAACGCATAGACGACCGTCCCGATGCCGAGCTTGCCGCCGAACAGTGCCCCGACGCCCAACACGGTGAGCTCGATCGAGGTCCGTACCACGCGGACCGACCCGACGCCCTTCGCGACCAGTCCCGTCATCAACCCATCTCGCGGGCCGGGACCCAACCCGGCACCGATGTACAGCCCACCCGCGACCGCATTTCCGACCACTGCCACGACCAGATAGATGATCCGCAAGGTCAGGTTGTCCGTCTGCGGCACCAGCCGGAGCGTGGCATCTGTGGTCCAGCCGATCATCGCTGCATTGAGGATCGTGCCGATGCCCGGGCGCTGGCGGAGCGGGATCCAAGCCAGCAGCACCAGCACCGACATGGCGGTGATCACAGTGCCGTAGGAGATGTCGATCCAGTGGCTGAGTAGTTTCGTCACGCCCTGGTGGAACACGTCCCAGGGGTCGAGGCCGAACACGGCGCGGACCATCAGACCCATGGTGAAGCCGTAGAGCAGCAGCCCGACGATCAGCTGACTGAACCGCCGGACCCGCCGGTCGGCTGGAATCGGTGTCAGCAGGGACAGCGGACCGCGCCGACGGGCGACGGAAGGCGTTGGCAGGGACGGGGACGAGGACACCCGTCGATCATTTCCGCAAGTGGCCTGGACATCCATAGCCAATCCGTGGAAAGTGGCATCTATGAGCGAGTCCACTCCGCGCATTTCGGCGGCCACGTTGGCGCGCCGACTCGGCCCCCAGGCCGCCGGTGGAACCGGACCCGCGTACCGGCAACTAGCCCATCGAATCCGCAGCGCGGTGCTCGACGGGCGCCTGGCCGTCACCTCGGGCCTGCCCAGCGAGCGCGATCTGGCCGCCGGGTTGTCGCTGTCCCGAACCACGGTGGCGGCCGCCTACACCTTGTTGCGGGACGAGGGTTGGCTCGACTCCCGACGGGGGTCGGGAAGTCGGCTACGCCTTCCGGATGCCACTGCAAGAGCGGGGCATGGCGTCCAGGGGCTCGGGCCGGCCGGCCTCTTCGGCTATCCGGCCATGGCCGGCGACGACGCCGTCGACCTGAGTACCGCCTCCTTGCCCGCCCCGGTCGAGGCGCTCCAGCGCGCGGGACTACTGGCGCTGCAGGATCTGCCGGACTACGCGGCGGGAGATGGATACGCACCATTCGGACTGCCGGTGCTTCGTCAGGCGATCGCGGACCACTACCGGGCGTCGGGCGTTCCGACCACGCCGGAGCAGATCCTGGTCACCAGCGGCGCACAGCATGCCTTTGTCCTTGCGCTGCATGAGCTCTCAGCCCCGGGCGACCGGGTGATGATCGAATGCCCCACCTACCCGGTCGCGCTGGACGCGATCCGAGCGGCCGGCCGCGTGCCCGGCCCAATCGGCCTGCCCGGCCCGCAGACGTCGGCCCCCGAGCGCGATTCGGGCCCGCTCGAACCGGCGTGGGACGCCGACTTGATGTGCACGGCGATGCGGCAGACCGCCCCGAGCCTGGCCTATCTGATGCCGGACTTCCAGAACCCGACCGGCGCGGTGATGGACCAGACCACCCGGGAGAGCATCGTGCGGGGAGCGCAGCGCAACGGCACGCTGCTGCTGATCGACGAGTCGTTTCGGGACGTGCCGTTCCCTCACTCCCCCGCGCTGCCCCCACGGATGTCGGCCCTGGACGTGGCGGGATTGCGCGTGCTTTCTCTCGGGTCGTTGTCGAAATCGGTGTGGGGCGGGCTCCGCATCGGCTGGATCCGGGCCGCGCCGGCGCTGATCAATCGGTTGGCCGCGGCCCGGGCGCTGGGCGACATGTCGGGGCCGGTGGTCGACCAGCTGATCGCCGCCCATTTCCTCGACGACCCCGAATTGGCCTTCGGTCGTGCAGCGCCGGCGGCTGGCCGACGGCGCCGCCGTGCTGACCGCGACGATGGCTTCGGAACTACCGGATTGGCGGGTCAGTCGCCCGGCCGGTGGGGCCAGCCTGTGGGTCGCGCTGCCGGGGCCGTTTGCCTCGGAACTGGCCCGCCTGGCACCGACCGTCGGTGTCCGTATCGCCCCCGGTCCGCGTTTCGGGCCGGACGGAACCATGGAGTCCTATCTACGACTGCCCTTCACCCAGCCGCCGGAGAAGCTGATCAGCGGAGTGCGCCGGCTCGCATCGATCGCCGGTCAGGCAGCCCACTCGCGACCGTCGGACATGCCGGGCTGGCTGGCCTGATCCTCAGGGCGCCAGGTCCGAAGTTCGTCCGCAGGATTTTTTGAGCCGACTGCGGCGCTTCAGCCCGTGCTGACCTGCGCCGTCTGGGGCGCCAGCATGATCCAGGTCTTGCCGGGCTTGAACGGCAACGGCTGACCCTTGCTGTCGAGATAGGTGAACGGGTCGCCGGCCTTCGCCCGCTTCCATGTCCCCGCCACCGCGTGGCCATCCCGGTACAGGGTGACCGTTCCCGGAGCCGATGGTCTTGCTGAGGTAGGACGGCGAACCTATCGAATCGACGGTTCCGTCCGGTTCATCCTCGACGTGCTGAACCAGCACGTTGTCCGCCGCTTCCGTCTTTCCTTGATAGTCGGAGACCGGCGCGCCGTCCCGCATGCGGACGAAATGACCGTTCAACCACGAGAAGCTGGTGTTGCCGGCCTGCATGACGACCTGGATCGACGAGACCTTTTTCCCGGCCAGCACCTCGGCGGATTTCGGCACGAAGGTGAACCCGACGGATCGAGCCGGGCCCAGGTTCTTGGCTTCGGACGCAATCTTGACCAGGTTGGCGTGCAAGTTATAGGTGCCGGTGGCGGCATCGGAGCGGAAGTAGGCGTCGGCCATGGCAGAGGTGTCGACCACCGGCGTGGCGGCGAGGTCGGCGAGTGGTCCGCCGGCACCTCCGGAGAAGACCAAACCCGGTTTGCCGAACGCGGGGAGCAGCTGGGCGTCGGTCGATCGCACGCTGCGAACGGGGCCGACCTCGGTCGGCAAAGTGCTGTGGAAGACGGCGATGATCCTGGTCAGGCCACCCTCAACCTGCTCGACGAACACCACATCCGCATCGGACACACCGAACTGCGGAACAGCGAAGTAGGTGTTGTCGATCTTCACGGCGATGACCGGGTTCGGGCTGAGTCTGCCACCGGTCAACGGATCGGCGGATGCCGGTTTCGGCTTGACGGTCGGCTTCGGCTTGACGGTCGGTTTCGGCTTGACCACCGGCCGCGGTGCGGGCGTGGGCTTCGGTCGTCGGTGTCGATACCGATGTCGGCGACGGTACGGCCGAGCTGCTCACCGCCGCCACACTCGACACCGAGGTGGTGGACGGGGTGACATCGGCCTGCTTCGACGAGGAACAGGCAGCCAGGACAAGGGCCGGAACCGCAAGCGCGGCAATGATTCGAGCGAAACGCATGCCCTCACCGTAAGGGGGCCGTCCGTATGGGGCGTGTGAGACCCGCCGCGCAACGGACAAACTTCTCCCGCATCGCGGACGTCGTCCGCAGACAGGGCCGGATCGTCAGGCCGGATCGCCGCGCCGTCGGGGCTCAGTTGATCTCGAGGACCCCCGACGCCGTCCGTCCGGCGACCAGAACCTGGCCCGCCTCACCCAGCCGGTGGGCCAGCTCGATCGGGAAGACCGTGTCGGATGTCAGGCGCAGGTCGTCCCCCGAGAACCATCGATGGCCGGTCAAGCTGCCCTTCTCCAGCGGGGTGAAGCCACTGACGTCGACTCTGAAGCCTGTCGGAGCGCTGGCGACGAAGTAGAACTCGGTCTGCTCGTAGTTGACCCCGGTGAAGACGAAGCTCGCGGATCGCCGCCAGATCGGCCCGATGAGGTCGGTGGCGGCCAGCCGCAAGCCTGTCTCCTCGAACAGCTCCCGCACGGCGGCGGCGCGCAGCTCTTCTCCGGGCTCGACTCCACCGCCGGTCGGGAACCACACACGAGCACCGTGTGGATCGTCGCCGGAGAAGAGCAGGACCCGATGGTCCGTGTCCATCAGCACCAGTCGCGCCGCTATCCGCGGACCGGGGCCGGCCACCGTCTGATCCACGATCTCGAAGTAGTCGGGCAGGGCAGCCCGTCCGGCGAGCCGGAACAGCCGGGTGAACCAGACGGCCCGTAGCGCGCGGGTGTCGCGGACGGCGTCGTTGTAGAAGCTCCGGGCCAGCGCCACCCGCTCGGTCGCGTCCAGTAGTTCGGCCGCGAGTTCGGGTTCCACCACCGGAGGCTGGGTGGCCAACGCCCGGGACAGATCGTTCTCGGCGTCGGCGCGATGCGCCCGATCGGCCCGATCGGCCTGCCGGGTGAGTTGACGCAGCCGGGCGCCATCCGGGCCGGAGAACGCGCCTGCCGCGGCCGCAGCTCTGGTGGCCACGATGCGACGGGACAGTGCGCCCTCCAACGCGGCCCAGGCCGCCTCGGTCCGGACGTGCAGGCGATCAAGCCGGTTCGCGGTCAGCCACAACCGGAAGGCGGCCAGCAGCAACACCACCAAGAGCAGGACGACAACCACGGTGGTCATTGCTGCGGTTGCCTCGTTTCTTCAGTCCTGCGTTCTACGCTCTTCGACGCTCTCAGCGACGGTGGCACAGTCGGCATCCTGCGGTCCACCAGGTCCACCAGGTCCGCCGGCCGACTGTCGCGGTCAACCGGCCGGATCAATCGGCGGCCACCACGGACCGGGGATCAGCCGCGATCACGGTTTCGTAGACCTTGACGATCCGGGCCGCGACCACCGGCCAGTCGTAGCCGGCCACGGCCTTTTTGGCCTGCGCGACCATTTTGGTTCGCTTGCTCGGATCGTCCAGCAACCTGTCGATCGCGTCGGCCAGGGCAGGCGCGTCAGCCACCGGGCTCAACACGCCCGCCGTGCCACCGTCGAGAACGCGTGAGAACGCGTCGAGATCGCTGGCCACGACCGGACAACCCGCGCTCATCGCCTCGGTGAGGATCATGCCGAAGCTCTCGCCGCCGGTATTGGGAGCACAGTAGATGTCCACGGAGTGCAGCAGCGACGCCTTGTCCTGGGTCGAGATCAGACCGAGTGGGTGGACGCGGTCGGCGAAATCACCCGCCTGTTCGAGCAACTCCTCCTCGTCGCCGCTGCCGGCCACCAGCAATTGCAGATCGGGTCGGTCGACGGCCAACAGCCGCAGCGCCTCGAGCAGGATTGCCATGCCCTTGCGGGGCTCTTCGAACCTGCCGATGAAGCCGATCGTGCCGCCCGTTCTCGGGTAGCCGGGCAGCGGATCCGCCTCTGCGTACAGCGCGACGTCCACACCGTTCGGGATCACCACGGCGCTACCACCCAGGTGTTCGACCTGGACCTGCCTGGCCAGTTCGCTGACGGCGATCCTGCCGGTGATCTTCTCCAGGAAGGGCTGGAGCATGCCCTGGAAGGTGGCCAGCATCCGGGACCGCGGGTTGGCCGTGTGGAAGGTCGCGACGATCGGACCGTCCGCGACCATCAGGGCCAGCATGGACAGGCTCGGCGCCACCGGCTCGTGCAGGTGTAGGACGTCGAAGTTGCCGGACTTCATCCAGCGACGGACCCGGGTGTAGGAAACCGGCCCGAAGGACAGCCGCGCGACGGAGCCGTTGTACGGGATGCCGACGCTGCGGCCGGCCGGAACGACGAAGTCCGGGAAGTCCCCGTCGTCGTCGCCGGGCGCCAGCACCGAGACATGGTGACCGAGACCAATGAGGGTCTGCGCGAGGTCTGCTACGTGTCCCTGCACCCCACCCGGAATGTCGAAGGAGTACGGGCAGACCAGACCGACCCTCATGAGCGGGCCTGGACCGCAGCGTGGTCGGCCGGCAGATCAGCCAGCCACAACGGCTGCAGCATGTGCCAATCCTGCGGCCGGGCGGCGATCCTGCCCTCGAAAGCCGTTGCGATAGCTTGGGTCCCGTTACGAACCCGCTCCGCGAGCCGGGCGCCGGGCAAGTCGACAGGCGGAGAGACGTAGGTCCGCCAGCCGCGTTGGGCACCGTCCTGGCTGAAGCTCAGGTGAGCGGCCAGCAGGTCGGAGCCGGTCAACGCGGCCAGCATCGCCGGCCCGGCCGGCATCCTGGTGCGCTCGCCGAAGAACGTCACCGGAACGCCGCTCGCCGTCAGGTCCCGGTCACCCAACAGGACGACCATGCCGCCGGCCCGCAACCGTTCCTTGAGCACCGAAGAGGACGGGGTCACGCCGCCGGTCAGCGGCACGATCTCCATGCCCAGCGACTCGCGATACTCGACGAAGCGCCGGTACAGGCTCTCCGGCTTCAACCGCTCGGCCACGGTGGTGAAAGAGCCGTAGTCACGGGCCAGCATGAGTCCGGCAACATCCCAGTTGCCGGAGTGTGGCAGCGCGAGCACCACCCCCCGCCCCGCACTGATCGCGTCCCCGATGTGGTGCATGCCAACGGCTTGCGCTCGGGCGTTCGCCACGACTTCGTCGTGGTCCATGGAAGGCAGGCGGAAGGTCTCGAGCCAGTAGCGTGCGTACGAGCGAAGACCGGCAGCCGTCATTTCGTGCAGTTTCGCCGGCGTAGCGCTGTCGCCGAGCACGCGCCGGAGGTTCTTGGCGTACTGGATCACCGCGGGGCCCCGCCTTGACATGGCGAGAGCGGCGGCCGCGTCGGCCAGTCGATACGCAGGGCCACTGGGCAGCGCGCCGGCCACCGACCAAGCGGCCCGGTACCCCAAGGCGACGAGCTTCTCGGTCGTATCGGATCTTGCCTGATGAGTCGCCGTCCTCCGCGATCCGGTCGCGTCAGTCAGCGCAGCGAGCGGGAGGGCAGGCACCGATTGATCCGTACTGCCACTCACCGGTGCATGCCGCTGGCCGAACCCGGCCCGGCGGAATCGGAGTTCTTCGCGGAGTCGGCCGCTCGCGCTGCGTTCCGGACCTGCACCAGCCGCTGGACGACGGTGACCAGGCACGCGGCCGCAAGCAGCCACAGGCAGATCGGCAACGCCAATGTCAGCCCCAGGCCGGCCAGACCGGCGCCGACCAGACCCAGCACATTTCGTTCCGCGCGCTCGGCCAGCGCACCACCGATCCGCAGATCCACCGAGTCCGCGCGCGCCTTGACGTAGGAGATGACCTGCCCGGCAACGAGAATGATCAGGCAGGCAATGCCGAGTGGATTGTCGTGCTTGACCACTAGGCAGTAGTACGTCAACGACCCGAAGAGCGCCCCGTCGGCGATCCGGTCGCACGATGCGTCCAGCACGACCCCGAATGGAGTGCCGTAGCCTCGCGCCCTGGCCATGGCCCCGTCGAACAGGTCGAAGAAGACGAACAGGGTGACGGCCATCGTCCCCCAGAACAGATGCCCGGTCGGGAAGAGCGCGATCGAGGCGGCGACCGCGCCAACGGTGCCGATGACCGTGACCAGGTCCGGACTCAGGCCCATCCGCAGAAAGGAACGGCCGATCGGGTCGGTCACCTTGGACACCGAGCCTCGCGCAAGCGAGTTCAGCATGTCGGTCCCCTCGATCGGATCAGCGGTGATGTGGGATTGGCAGGAGGTGCAAGTTTCCCACGATAGTCGGCACTGGACCGAGTCAGACACGTCCGGAGGTCATGACCGGTGTGCCCGATCGGCGAACTTGTTCTTCATCGCGGCGGGGCTCCGGACGTGTCTACTACCAGTCCGCTGCGAGTAGCTGCCTGGTCTCGCCGAGGAGCTGCGGAAGGACCTTGGTTGCGCCGATCACCGGCATGAAGTTGGCATCGCCACCCCAACGCGGTACGACGTGCTGGTGCAGGTGAGCGGCAATGCCGGCACCGGCTGACGCCCCGGCATTCATCCCGATGTTGAATCCGTGCGGGCCGGATACCTTGCGCAGCACCGTCATCGCGCGACTCGTGAACTCACCGAACTCCACCATCTCCGCGGCGGTCAGCTCGGTGTAGTCCGGGATGTGGCGGTACGGCACCACCATCAAGTGGCCCGGGTTGTACGGAAACAGGTTGAGCACCACGTAGACCAGATCACCTCTGGCCACGATCAAGCCGGCCGCATCGTCCAGTGTCGGAATTCGGCAGAACGGACAATCAGGACCGATACTGCTCGAATCCATGCCGCCCGCTGTGACATACGCCATCCGGTGCGGTGTCCACAGCCGCGCCCACCGATCGGGCACACCGACCCCGTCCTGGTATTCCAGCTCGGCGCCGGACGGCGCCTGCCCGGCTGGATCGGGCCCGGTGCCGGCCTGCCCGGTCATTCCGCCGGGGCGGGCGCTGCCGCGACCGCGGCCGGGGCGGGCGCTGCCGCGACCGGGAGGGTGGCTGCGAAGTTGTCGGCCGACGGCGACTCATTGTTGCGGCTGGTGATCCAGCCCTCGATCGCCTCGATCGCGTCCTGCACCGGCACCCTGTTGATCTGCGAGCCGTCGCGGAATCGGAACGACACCGCGTTGTTCTCGACGTCGTTCGCCCCGGCCAGCAGCATGAACGGAACTTTGCCGGTGGTGTGGTTGCGGATCTTCTTCTGCATCCGATCGTCGGAATGGTCGACCTCGAACCGGATGCCCTTCTTCTTCGCCAGCACGGCGACCTCGGCAAGGTGGTCGCCGAAAGCGTCAGCCACCGGGATGCCCACCACCTGGACCGGGGACAACCACGCCGGGAACGCGCCGGCGTAGTGCTCGGTCAGCACGCCGAAGAAGCGCTCGATCGACCCGAAAAGCGCGCGGTGGATCATGTAGGGCTGCTGCCGCGACCCGTCCGGGGCGGTGTACGCCAGGTCGAACCGCTCGGGCAGTTGGAAGTCCACCTGGATGGTCGACATCTGCCAGGTGCGGCCGAGAGCGTCCTTGGCCTGCACGGAGATCTTCGGGGCGTAGAACGCGGCGCCGCCGGGGTCGAGCACGAGTTCGAGACCGGAAGCCTCGGCCGCCGCCCGCAATGCCTCGGTTGCCTCCTCCCACTGCTTGTCGGTCCCGACGTACTTGTCCTCGTTCCTGGTCGAGAGCTCGAGATAGAAGTCGGTCAATCCGTAGTCGCGCAGCAGGTTCAACACGAAGGTCAGCAGCGACCGGATCTCGCCCTGCAGCTGATCCGGGGTGCAGTAGATGTGGGCGTCGTCCTGAGTCATCCCCCGAACGCGGGTGAGTCCGTGGATCACGCCCGACTTTTCGTACCGGTACACCGAGCCGAACTCGAACAGCCGGAGCGGAAGTTCCCGGTAGGACCGGCCTCTCGCCTTGTAGATCAGATTGTGCATCGGGCAGTTCATCGGCTTGAGGTAATAGTCCTGCCCGGGCTTGCGCACGGTCCCGTCCTCGTTCAGCTCCGCGTCCAGGTGCATGGCCGGGAACATTCCGTCCCGGTACCAGTCGAGGTGGCCCGAGGTCTGAAACAGCTGGCCCTTGGTGATGTGCGGGGTGTAGACGAACTCGTAGCCTTCGGCGGTGTGCCGGGCCCGGGAGTACTGCTCCATCTCGTTGCGGATGATGCCGCCTTTGGGATGGAAGACGGCCAGCCCGGAACCGATCTCGTCCGGAAAGGAGAACAGGTCGAGTTCGTTGCCGAGTCGCCGGTGATCCCGCCGCTCGGCTTCGGCGATCTCGTTCAGATGTTGATCGAGAGCTTCAGTTGATTCCCAGGCGGTGCCGTAGATGCGCTGCAATGCGGCGTTGCGCTGATCGCCGCGCCAGTAGGCGGCGGACGACCGGGTGAGCTTGAACGCCGGAATGGCCTTGGTGGTCGGGATGTGCGGACCTCGGCACAGGTCACCCCAGATGCGCTCGCCGGTGTGCGCGTGCAGATTGTCGTAGGCGGTGAGTTCGCCGGCACCGAGTTCCATGATCTCGGTCGGGTCGATGGACCCCTCGGACTTGAGGTCGACCAACTCCAGCTTGAACGGCTCGTTCGCGAGCTCGATCTTCGCCTCTTCCACGGAGGGGTACACACGTCGGGAAAACCGCTGCCCGGCCTTGACGATCTGCTTCATGCGCTTCTCGAGGGCGACCAGATCCTCCGGGGTGAAAGGCTTCTCGACGGCGAAGTCGTAGTAGAAGCCGTCCCTGATCGGCGGCCCGATACCGAGCTTGGCTTCCGGGAACTGCTGCTGAACGGCCTGCGCCAACACGTGGGCGGCTGAGTGCCGGATGACCGAACGTCCGTCCTCGGTGTCGGCCGCGACGGCGTCCACATCTGAGTCGACGCTGGGGGTCCAGGCGAGGTCGCGGAGCTGCCCTGAGTCGTCACGCACGACGATGATGGCCTGGGAACCGTTCCGCGGGAGACCCGCCTCGCCGATCGCCTGCGAGGCGGTCGTACCCGCCGGGACCCTCACGCGCGCAGCGGCGGGGGGATATGCGGCGACGGACACGACAGAACTCCTCATTCTCCGGCAGGACCAGCGCCCTGACCATGGGCTCGGCCAGCCCGAGCTTGTCCTTCGAGCCTAGTCGTGGCGCTCAACCCGGATTTCCGGTTGACGGCCCAGTGAGTCCGTCGTGAGTCCGGACGGGACCGGTCGGTAGGGTGGCCGGTACGTCGTGACTCACCCGCGGCGTGCGGTGGTGGGGCTCGCCGTAACCAACCGTGGCTCGGACGAACCTCCGGCGCCGCCAACAGTCCCTACACGACCAGTTCGCCCGCCGGAACGTAGGCCGGGCCTTCACGTGTAGGAGCCGCATGTCAGACGCATCGCCGCCCGACGTACCGCAATCTCCGCCCGACGTACCGCAACACGAGCCGCACGGCGGGCCGATCGATCCCGACATCGACCTGTCGATTCCCGGGCAGCGAGCCGAGATGCACGGCCGTCACCCCGCGATCATCGGTGTGATCGCGGTCGGCGGTGTGATCGGTGCACTGGCCAGGTATCAGATCGGCCGCTGGTGGCCGACGCCGGCCGACGGGTTTCCGTCCGCGACCCTGGTCATCAATCTTCTCGGGTGTCTGCTGATCGGCATCCTGATGGTGTTGATCGGCAATGCCTTGATGCCCAACCCGCTGATCCGGCCATTCTTCGGCACCGGAATCCTGGGCGGGTTCACCACGTTCTCGACCTACGCAGTCGACCTGCAGAACCTGTTGGGGCATGGTCAGGCGGGGCTCGCGCTCGCCTATCTCGTCAGTACTGCCCTGGGCGCGATCGGCGCTGCATCCGGCGGCATGTTTCTCACCCGCCGGGTGATCCGGCCTCGACGAACCCGAAGCGCGGTCTGATGCTCTCCTACCTTCTCGTCGCCGCCGGCGCGGCCGTCGGCGCGCCGCTGCGCTATCTCACCGACCGAGCCGTGCAGTTGAAGCACGACAGTCTTTTTCCCTGGGGCACCTTCACCGTCAACGTCACCGGCAGTCTGCTCCTCGGCGTCCTCGCCGGCGCCACCATCGGGGGCTCTGGCTCGGATCTGCGGTTGCTGATCGGCACCGGGTTGTGCGGCGCGCTGACCACCTACTCGACTCTGTCTTTCGAGACCGTCCGGTTGTTGGAGCAGCGGGCGCGGTTCTTCGCGGTCGCCAATCTGCTGGGCACGATCGTCGCCGGGCTGGGCGCTGCGGTCCTCGGATACGCGATCGGACAGTGGGTCTGACCAACCGGGTCGGCTGCACCACCACCAGCCAGCGGAAAGGCTCCTTCGTCGCTGGTAAAGCGCTGTCGTGAGCCACTTTCCGGCCGATGTCACGCAGGAACCTGCTGGTCAGGCTGCGTTTCCCGGGCCGCCGAGCAATCCGGGGTGTTTCCACCGGGGTAGGTGGGGTACTGGACTTCAGGGGACCTGGTGGATTGATTTTGGCCTGGGGCCCCTGGGTGGCGGGCCCGCCGCACGTTCAACAGCGCAGCCTCGGCGGCGCCCGTCACGCCGAGTGGAGCCGTACGCGTGGTTCTCACCCGCCTCCGAGATTGCTCGCACATCCGGTCGTCATGCTTGGCTGCGTGCGTCGTCAGATCGCGTCACCCCGACTTGCACGAGAAATCCCCAACGGCCGAAACTGAAGGGCGTGTCGGACAAGGTGAGCAACGGAACGGCCGGGAAACCGCCGAAGGGCAAGTCGAAATCGGCGACCCAGGCCGCGGCCCGCGAGCACGCCCGCGAGTTGCGAGAAGCGCAGCAGCGACGGGACAAGCGCAGGCGCATGCTCCTGATGGTCGGGGCTCCCGTGCTCGTCGTCATCCTGATCGTCGTCGGTTTCGTTATCGTGAAGGCGAACCAGTCGCCCTCCACCGCGACCGGCGCGCCGGCGGCTCCGGCCGGAACTGCGCTCGAGAAATCGCTGGCCACCATTCCTGCGGCCACGTTCGACGCCGTCGGGACCGGGACCGGTGTGACCGCTCCGACGCCGATCACCGGGCCGGCGCTGACCGCCGACGGCAAGCCGCGGGTCCTCTACGTCGGGGCTGAGTTCTGTCCCTACTGCGCGGCGCAGCGGTGGGCGGTGGTGGCCGCAATGTCCCGGTTCGGGACCTTCGCGAACCTCGGGGTGACGACATCATCGGCCTTGGACATCTACCCCAGCACGGCCACCCTGTCGTTCCACGGCGCCACTTTCACCAGCAGCCTGCTCGCCTTCACCGGTGTCGAACAGACCACCAACATCCCCAAGGTGGCCGGCGACGCCAGCAGCGGCTACACCGCGCTCGACACGATGACGGCCGCAGACCAGGCACTGTTCACGAAGTACAACCCTCAGGGCAGCATCCCCTTCGTCGACTTCGGCAACAAGTACGTGACGGTTGGCGCGTCCTATCAGCCGGACGTACTCAAGGGCCTGACCCAGACCCAGATCGCGACTGCCCTGCATGATCCCAATTCGGCTGTCGCGCAACAAGTTCTGGGTGCGGCGAACATGATGACCGCGATCATGTGTCAGATGACGAACAATCAGCCGGCGGCAGTTTGCATGTCGACCGCGGTGACCACACAGAAACTCCCGGCGTGACCCAGACCAGAACAGCGACCCGTTCGGCCCCGGCCTGGGCCTCTTTCGTCCTGTGCCTGCTGGGCGTCCTGGTCTCCGGCTACCTGACCTACGAACACTTCACCGATTCGACCACGCTGGCCTGCTCCGGTACCGGCACCATCGACTGTCTCAAGGTGACCACAAGTCAGTGGTCGGAAATCGCCGGGGTGCCCGTTGCGGTGGCCGGGCTGGCCTACTTCCTCGCCATGACGCTGCTCTGCGCGCCCACCCGCTTCGCGAAGGACGTCGCCACGCTGCGGCTGATCGGCGTGCTGGTCGGCACCATCATGGTGCTCTGGCTGATCTACGTGGAGATCTTCAAGGTCGACGCAATCTGCCTGTGGTGCACCGGGATTCACGTCATCACTCTGCTCCTGCTGGGCACCGTGCTGTGGTGGCGCGAGAGCGATCGAGCCGACATCTAGGAGTCGGGTCCAGCTGAGGCTCTGGGGTGCGAGCCTGACGCGAGGTAATACCCAATGACCATGCCACCTGCGGTTTTCGGGCACGTGCAATAGGTATTGCCTCGCGATAGCGAGCCGAAGAACCCACTACTGGGCGTTTGGTTGAGTGCGTTGGCTGAGCCCCAGAACCGCGACGATCATCCGCGCTGACCACCCGGTCCAGGAGGGCCGGGTCGCCAAGCGCTATCGTGGGCATTGCGTCGGCGATCAGTCGCCTGCGCAGGGTAGCGGCGCGGTCCGGCGATGCCGGCAAGGCGAGTCCAGCGCTACTGCCCGATCGATGCCCGACCCGACGAGCCGGGCATCGCCAGACGAGTGGGTGGCGGTCAAAGACGACCAGCCGTCGGCCGAGGAGTTCGGCGAGAACCTGCAGCCGAAGAACTCCCGCAAAGGACCACCAATGACGGATCTTCCCTACCCGACTGCGTCCGCTGCTGCTCCCGCGCCCTCACCGAGTTCGATGCGGCGTGCACTGCGCCGGGCGCGCGATGGGGTGGCCCTGGACGAGACCGAAGCGGGCGTGCTGTTACAGGCCCGGGGCGGAGATCTGGACGACCTGTGCCGGTCTGCCGCCCGGGTACGGGATCAGGGCCTGGCGTCCGCCGGTCGGCCCGGGGTGATCACGTATTCGAAGAAGGTCTTCATCCCGCTCACCCGGTTGTGCCGGGACCGCTGCCACTACTGCACCTTCGCCACCACTCCTGGTCGCGTGCCCGCGCCCTTCCTCTCCGCCGACGAGGTCCTCGAGATCGCTGAGGCCGGAAGACTTCTCGGCTGCAAAGAGGCCCTGTTCACCCTCGGTGACCGGCCCGAGGACCGCTGGGACGCCGCCAAGACTTGGCTCGAGGAGGCCGGCTACGGCTCCACCCTGGACTACGTCCGGGCCATGTCGATCCGGGTACTCGAGGAGACCGGCCTGCTCCCCCACCTGAATCCCGGGGTGATGGACTGGCAGGAGATGGCGCGCCTGAAGCCGGTCTCGCCGTCCATGGGCATGATGCTCGAGACCACGTCGCGCGAGATCTTCGAGAACCGATCCGGCGCTCACTTCGGTTCCCCGGACAAGGATCCCGCGGTCCGGCTCAGGGTGCTCGAGGATGCGGGTCGATCGTCGGTCCCGTTCACCACCGGCGTTCTCATCGGCATCGGCGAAACACTGGCCGACCGGGTCGAGTCGCTGTTCGCCATCCGACGCACCTCCCGTGCGTACCGCGGTATCCAGGAAGTCATCGTGCAGAATTTCCGGGCCAAGCCCGACACTGCGATGGCCCGCCGCCCCGATGCCGAGATGGACGAGCTGGTCGCCATGGTGGCGGTGGCCAGACTCGTGCTGGGGCCGTCGGTTCGGCTGCAGGCCCCGCCGAACCTCATCGACGATCAATTCTCCCGGGTGCTGTCGGCCGGAATCGATGACTGGGGCGGGGTTTCCCCGCTGACCCCGGACCACGTCAACCCCGAGCGCCCCTGGCCGCAGATCGCCGAGCTGACCGAACGCACGGCAGCGGCCGGATTCACCCTGGCCGAGCGACTGACCATCTATCCCGAGTTCGTCAAAGCCGGCGAACCGTGGCTCGATCCACGCCTGCGAGCCCACGTCGACGCGCTGGCCGATCCGGTGACCGGGCTCGCCCGGCCCGATGTCATCCCGGTCGGCCGACCCTGGCAGGAACCGGAGGATCCGGCCCACGGCCCGGGTGGACTGACGTCGTCCGGCCGCACCGACCTGGCGACCTCGATCGACACGGAGGGCCGGACGGCGGACCGCCGGTCGGACTTCTTGGACGTCTACGGCGACTGGGAATCATTGCGCAGCCGGATCCGGGCACCGCGGAAGTTCGAGTCGGATGTCCTTGCCGCCCTTCGGATTGCCGAGAGCGACCCCGGCTCGCTGGACGGTGCCGCGGCGTTGTCGCTGATGACGGCCACCGGATCGGAACTGGACGTGGTTTGCGCCCTGGCGGATGCTGTGCGGGCAGATGTCAAAGGGGACAACGTGACCTACGTCGTCAACCGGAATATCAACTTCACCAACGTCTGCTACACCGGCTGCCGGTTCTGCGCCTTCGCGCAACGCCGCACCGACGCCGACGCCTACTCGCTGTCCACCGACGAGGTGGCCAAGAGAGCCGTGGTGGCCTGGGATCTGGGCGCCACCGAGGTGTGCATGCAGGGTGGCATCGACCCCGAACTGCCCGGCACAGCCTATTTCGACCTGGTCAGGGCGATCAAGACCGCGGTACCGGATATGCACGTGCACGCGTTCTCGCCGATGGAGGTGGTCAACGGGGCCACCCGCGCGAACCTGTCGATCGCAGAGTGGCTGACCGCGGCGAAAGAGGCCGGCCTGGACAGCATTCCGGGGACGGCCGCCGAGATTCTCGACGATGACGTGCGCTGGGTGCTGACCAAGGGCAAATTGCCCACTGCTTCCTGGATCGAGGTGGTGACCACCGCACACCGGCTGGGCATCCCGTCGTCGTCGACGATGATGTACGGGCATGTGGACACCCCTGAACACTGGGTGGCCCATCTGGCTCTGCTCCGCAAGATCCAGGGCGAGTCAGGGGGTTTCACCGAGTTCGTGCCGTTGCCGTTCATCCACACCAACTCGCCGATCTATCTGGCCGGACTGGCCCGGGCGGGTGCGACCTACGACGAGAACCGCGCCGTACATGCGATGGCCCGGTTGATGCTGCACGGCTCCATCGACAACGTACAGACCTCCTGGGTGAAACTGGGTATCGACGGCACCAGGGCGATGTTGCGTGGTGGGGCCAACGATCTCGGCGGAACGTTGATGGAGGAAACGATCTCGCGGATGGCCGGATCCGAGTTCGGCTCCTACAAGACGGTGGCCGACATCGAGGAGATCACCGGCCCGATGGGGCGTCCCGTCGTGCAGCGGACCACCACGTACGGACCGGTGGATGCGCAGCGACACGAGGCGGCCCGGGCGTTCAACGGCCTGGCCACGGCCAGTTCCCGTTCACTCCCATTGTTTGCCGGAAAGGCCTGAGCCGGCAGCAAATCGGCGTCACGGCATCCGCTGCACCAACACATCCAGGAACGGAACCTGACCCTTCACCAGCTTCACGCGAGCGGACGCCAGATCGAACCATTCGGCGCGATCGACCTCGGGAATCTCCAATTTGCGGCCTGATCTGGGCGGCCAGTCGATCTCGATGGTGTTGCTACGGAGCGAGGTCGCATCGAAATCGCCCGCCCGGGCGTACGCCGTCACGGTCTTGGCCGACGACTGGCGCAGCGCCCCGAGTTCGACGTCGTCCCCGTCGGGCGGGGCCGAGCCCAGCTCCTCGGTGAACTCACGCACCGCGGCCGCCCGCGGATCTTCGGAACTGTCGTACTCCCCCTTGGGAATGGACCAGGCCGCCGCGTCCTTCTTGGCCCAGAAGGGTCCACCGGGATGCACGAGCAGAACCTCGACATCGCCCGCTGCGCCGGTTCGGTACAACAGCAGTCCTGCACTGGTTCGCATACCGCCGATCCTGCCAGCTGGCGTGGTCGGGTCGCCGCGGTCCAATCAGGGCGCAGTCCAGATCACGACCGACGCCATGGAGCAACTGAGCCACCGTATCGAGACTGAACGAGCGTGACCACCGCGCGTACCTTGGGGATATGCCACGACTGGTGCCCACGGCGGCGCTCGCGGCCCTGCTGCTGGTGGGCGGCTGTTCGGCGAGTTCCGGGAGCGGGTCGGTCACGCCTGCGGCCATGGGCCAGATGGCCATGACGACTGCGCCGATGTCGGCCGGCGCGCCATCCGCTCGCGCATCCAGCCTGCTGGTGGACCCTGAGGCATTCGCCGCTGCTGTCGCGGCCCCTGGCACGGTAACCATCGACGTGCACATCCCCTTCGAGGGCAAAATCGCCGGTACCGATCTGATGATCCCGTACAACCAGGTCGAACAACAGGCCGCAGCATTGCCGGCGAACCGCGCCACCCCCTTGGCCATCTACTGCCGAAGCGGAAACATGAGCGCCATCGCCGCACCGACGCTGGCTTCTCTGGGGTATACGCACATCGTCGAACTGCGCGGTGGAATGGATGCCTGGAAGGCGTCCGGGCGGACTCTGCTCAGCTCCCCGTAGCCGACCATCACGAGCCCGGCCTGGACGCGTCGGGCAGCCGATCGCAGGAATTCCAGACGGAGTAGCGTCGCCCTTCATGACCACGCATCCGATCACGTTGTTCACCGGGCAATGGGCCGATCTCCCGTTCGAGGAGGTGGCCAGGCTCGCCTCGGAATGGGGTTACGACGGCCTCGAGATCGCGTGTTCGGGCGATCATCTCGATGTGGACCGGGGAGCGGTCGACGACGACTACATCTCGTCCCGCCGCGACATCCTGGACAAGTACGGCCTGAAGGTCTACGCCATCTCGGTCCATCTCCAGGGTCAGGCGGTCTGCGACGACCCGATCGACCAGCGCCACAAGGGCATTCTGTCCGCGGGCATCTGGGGTGACGGGGACGCGGAAGGCGTGCGACAGCGGGCAGCGGAGGCGGTCAAGAACAGTGCCAGGACGGCCGCCCGGCTCGGTGTCGAGACCGTCATCGGCTTCACCGGATCCTCGATCTGGAAGTACATCGCCATGTTCCCGCCGGCCTCGCAGGGCATGGTCGACGCCGGGTATCAAGACTTCGCCGACCGGTGGAACCCCATCCTGGACGTGTTCGACGAGGTCGGCGTGCGGTTCGCCCACGAGGTACACCCCAGCGAGATCGCCTACGACTACTACTCGACCGTGCGGGCGCTCGAGGCCATCGACCACCGCCGCGCGTTCGGCATCAACTGGGATCCGTCGCACATGGTCTGGCAGGGCATCGATCCGGTGCAGTTCATCTGGGATTTCAAGGACCGGATCTACCACGTCGACTGCAAGGACACCAAGGTGCGGACCCCGGACGGCCGACGCGGAATCCTGGGTTCACACCTGGGCTGGGCCGATCCCCGCCGACGCTGGGACTTCGTGTCCACCGGGCACGGCGATGTCGACTGGGAGGACTGCTTCCGGATGCTGACCACGATCGGCTACGAAGGCCCGATTTCGATCGAATGGGAAGACGCCGGCATGGATCGACTGCACGGGGCGCCCGAAGCGATCAAGTACGTCCGGTCACAATTGTTCGCACCGCCGGCCACCTCGTTCGACGCCGCATTCTCCAACCAGGGCTGAGCATCTCCCGATCCTGATCGAGCAACGTGGGCAAGGAATGGGAAGTAAACCGTGGACAAGATCGTCGCATCCGCAGCGGAGGCCGTCGCCGACGTCCGCGACGGAGCCGCCGTGGGTGTGGGCGGATTCGGGCTGTCCGGGATTCCCTGGATCCTGATCGAGGCGCTGCTGGAACAGGGCGCCTCCGGCCTCACCGTGGTGTCGAACAATTGTGGTGTGGACGGCGCCGGGCTCGGACTGCTGTTGGAGGCCAGCCGCATCGATCGGGTCATCGCCTCCTATGTCGGAGAGAACAAAGAATTCGCCCGCCAGTACCTCTCGGGTGAACTGCATGTCGAGTTGACCCCGCAGGGCACCCTGGCCGAGCGATTGCGGGCCGGCGGCTCCGGTATCGGTGGTTTCTACACGCCGACCGGTGTCGGTACCCAGGTCGCCGACGGCGGCCTGCCCTGGCGCTACCACCCGGACGGGACCATCGCCGAATCATCGACGCCGAAAGAGGTCAGAGAGTTCAACGGCCGAAAGATGGTACTGGAGGAGGGTATTCGCACCGACATCGCGCTGATCAGGGCCGCGGTAGCCGATTCGGCCGGCAACGCCCGTTTCCACGCCGCGGCCAGGAATTTCAACGTGCCGGTCGCCATGGCCGGCGCCATCACCATCGTCGAGGCCGAGCAGATCGTTCCGATCGGGTCGATCGACCCGGACGACGTGCACCTGCCCGGCATCTTCGTCCAACGGGTGGTCGCGCTTTCACCGGAACAGGCGCAGCGCAAGGACATCGAGAAACGGACGGTGCGAGCCCATGCCGCCCGCGACGGCGCCGCCCAACAGAGAGATCCGTCCTGATGCCCTGGAACCACGAGGAAATGGCTGCCCGCGCAGCGCAGGAATTGAGCGATGGGCAGTATGTGAATCTCGGCATCGGTTTGCCGACTCTGATCCCGAATTACCTGGCGCCCGGAGTCGAGCTCAACCTGCACTCGGAGAATGGCATTCTCGGCGTCGGCCCCTACCCGTACGAGGACCAGGTCGATCCCGACTTGATCAACGCCGGCAAGGAGACCGTAACAGTGCTGCCCGGTGCTTCATACTTCGATTCGGCCACAAGCTTCGCCATGATCAGAGGCGGACACATCGACGTGGCGGTGCTCGGGGGCATGCAGGTGTCGACCGGCGGCGACCTGGCCAACTGGATGATTCCCGGCAAGATGGTCAAGGGCATGGGCGGCGCGATGGATCTGGTGCACGGTGCCAAGAAAGTTATCGTCCTGATGGACCACACGGCCAAGGGCGGGGCTCCGAAACTGCTGACCCAGTGCGATCTTCCGCTGACCGGTAGCGGGGTGGTACAGCGGGTGATCACCGATTTGGGTGTCCTGGACGTGCGCGGCGACCACTTCGAACTGGTCGAGCTCGCACCGGGCGTCAGCCTGGACGATGTCCGGAAGGCGACCGGCGCGCCGGTCTCCTGAGGTTCAGACCGGCAGTGCCCGAACAGCTGTCAATTCATACACCGTCGCGCCGTCGACGGAAGTCGACGTGACGAGCCGGTCCTGCTCGGAGAGATAGGCCAGGTGCGCCAGAGTTTCGGCCAGGGCCGCGCGGCGCTGGAAACCGTGAATTCCGTCCCAGCCACGCGACCAACTCAACCGCTGCGTGACCTGCCAGGCCACAGACGGCCCGAGATCGGCTATCACGTCGACGATTTCGTCACAGCGGAGCCGGTGATGCTCCAGTAGCTGTTCGGTGCGCAGCCGTAGACCGCGGAACCTCCACTCGTGGGCCGGGAGCACCTCGGCACTGTCCAGCTCGCTGAGCCGGCGCAGCGAGTTCAGGTAGCCGGCCAACGGAGGGGCCGCGGAATGCGGCTGTAACCCCACATTCGGGCTGATGCGCGGAAGAATGTGGTCCCCGGTCAAGATCAGATCGTTGGTCTCGTCGTGGAGGCACAGATGGCCTGGGGTATGACCCGGCGTCCAGATCGCCCTGATCGTGCGGCCGGCCAGCGGAACCAGATCGCCGTCGTTCAGCAGCACCGTCGGCTCGGCCATGGTCCGGAAGATGTCCATACCGGTCTCCGACATCCGTACCGTGTCGGTCGCTTCGTCGGGCACACCCTGATCGGCCAGCCAGCGAGCGTCGTCGGCCTCGACCGTTCCGCGCGGATAGGCCTGACCGGGCAACGAGTTCCGCTCGGTCGGATGCATCGCGATCCAGGCTCCGCTCACCCGCGCCAGCCGCGCAGAAAGGCCGTGATGATCGGGATGGACGTGCGTGATCACGATGCCGGTCACCGCCTGCGGCGTGGTACCGGCGAGCGCCAACCCCTCGGTCAGTGCCGCCCATCCGGGCTCGGTGTCCCAGCCGGGGTCGACGACCACCAAATCGCCATCGCTGCCGAACAACAGGTAGCACAGGGTGTATCGGATGGGGTTGTCCGGGACCGGCACCGGAACGGACCACAGGTCGGTCCGCAGTGCTTCGATCGGGGGCGACGTCTTCGCCCACCAGGCGTCGTACTGCCTCTGACCGGTCACCGTCAACTCGTCGACGGGCGTGGTTTGCTCCGTCACGCCTCGAACCAGTTGCGTGCCGGGTTGGTCACCGCCGGAGCCGCCCGAGGCAGATCCGGCTGGGCCGCCCAGCGCACCCCGTTGGCCAGGACCTTCCTGATTTCCGGCTGCTGATAGACCGGATATTCCTGGTCGCCGGGGCTGAAATAGAAAATGCGGCCGCGGCCGCGGGTGAAGGTCACTCCGGAGCGGAAGACCTCGCCGCCCGCAAATGAACTCACGAAGATCAAGTCGTCCGGAGTCGGGATGTCGAAGAACTCGCCGTACATCTCCTGGTGTGGGATCACGAGGGGCTGCGGGATTCCGGCCGCGATCGGATGCGTGGGGTTGACCGTCCAGACCAGCTCCCGTTCGGCCTCGTTACGCCACTTGAGCGAGCAGGTGCTGCCCAGCAGGCGAATGAAAATCTTGGAGAAATGGCCGGAGTGCAGCACCAGCAGTCCCATTCCGCCGAGCACGTGCCGATGTACCCGCTCCACCACCTCGTCGGCGACCCGATCGTGCGCGATGTGCCCCCACCACAGCAGGACGTCGGTGCCGGACAGCACCTGTTCGGACAGGCCATGGTCGGGGTCGGCCAGTACGGCCGTCTGGATCTGGGCGTCCGGAATCAGGCCGGCCAATCCGGCCGCGATCGCCCCGTGCATGCCGTCGGGGTAGTCGGTGATCATGCTGGCAGGCTCGCCGTTCGCCTCGTGCACGCCCTCGTTCCACACGGTGATGCGTAGTCCCCTGCTCACAGCTGGATCTCCCTGTTCTCCTTCGCGGACCGGTAGGCGGCATCGATGATCGCGGCCCGGCTCAGGGCCAGCGAGCCGTCGTGCGCGGTCCAGCCGGCCGGGTCGCCACGGACCACCTCGACGAAGTCGTCCACGACCTGCTGATGAGCGCGCCCCGGCAATGCCGGGACCACCCGATCGGTATTGCGCCCGTCAGCCTCGGTGAAAACGCTCAGCTTCCCGACCGGTGTCTCCGACGCGCCTTCGATCCGCAGTTCGGCGCCGCCATCGGTACCGAAGACCGTGAAGTCCATCAAGTCGTCCGGGCTCCGGTAACTGGCCCACCCGGCTTCGATCAGGAGTGTGCCGCCGCCCTCGAGCCGCAGGAACGCCGAGGCGAAGTCCTCGACCTCGAACGCGGAGGTCGAAAGATCGGCACCGGCGCGACCCGAGCCACCGCGGCCTCTCGGACCCAGCTCGGCGTAGGCAACCGCCGACACCGCAATCACTTTGGGTTCGCCGAGCAGGTAGAGCGCGTAGTCCAGCACGTGCACGCCGATGTCGGCCAGTGGTCCGCCGCCGGCGAGCTCACGGCTGGTGAACCAGCTGCCCAGCCCGGGAATTCCGGACCGACGGAGCCACGATGCCTTGGCGTAGTACGGCCGCCCCAGCTCGCCCTTGTCGATGATCTTCTTGAGCGCGCCGATATCGCCACGACGGCGGTGGTTGAACGCCACGTCCAGCACCCGCCCGGACTTTCGCGCCGCATCCACCATCAGCTGACCCTCGGTTGTGTTGCGGGCGATGGGTTTTTCGCTGAGTACGTGCAGTCCACGGTCGAGTGCGGCGATCGCGATCGGCGCGTGCAGGAAGGTCGGCACCGCGACGCTCACCGCGTCCAGGTCCGGAAGAGCGATGAGCTCTTCCCAACCCGGGAAGAGTCCGGGTACGTGGTGCGCGGCGCCCAGGGCGGCGAGCAGGTCGGCTTCCTTGCCGGCCAAGGCGACCACCTCCACCCCCTCGATCCCCTCGTAGGCCTCCACGTGCTGCTGACCGGCCCAGCCGAGGCCGACCACCCCCACCCGGAGTGGCCTGCCCGGCGCTGGTGGTCGGTCGGCTGTTGACGGCCCCGGTCCGGACGGCACTGGCGACGACACGATGCTGCTCCCTCTCTCGAATCCTGGTAGCAAGCCTAAGTGTGTGCCGAGGTGCACCTGACCAGCCGTCAGTGACGGCGGCTACCTGGCGGTCATCCTGATGGAGCCATCCAGCCGGATGGTCTCGCCATTGAGCATCGGATTCACGATGATGTGCTCGACCAGCGCCGCGTATTCACTCGGCCGACCCAGCCGGGCCGGATGCGGGACCTGACGCCCGAGCGAGGCCTTGGCCTCCTCCGGAAGGCCGGCCAGCAGCGGAGTCTCGAACAACCCCGGGGCGATGGTGGTGACCCGCACCTGCCGTTCGGCCAACTCCCGGGCGATCGGCAGGGTCATCCCGACGATGCCGCCCTTGGACGCCGAGTAGGCGGCCTGGCCGATCTGCCCGTCGAAAGCGGCGACCGACGCGGTGTTCACGATGACACCTCGCTCCTCGCCGTCCAGATCCTGCGCCAGGATCCGCTCCGCAGCGAGCCTGGTCACGTTGAACGTCCCGATCAGGTTCACCTCGATGATCTTGCGAAACAGGTCGAGCGGGAACGGGCCGTTCTTGCCGACGACTTTGGCGGGCGGGCCGATCCCGGCACAGTTGACCAGGATGCGCAGTGGCTTGCCGGTCCGGGCGGCGACATCGAGCGCGGCGGTCACCGCGTCCGGGTCCGTGACGTCGGCCGGTGCGAACCACGCCTGGTCACCCAATCGATCGGCGATGTCCGCACCGGCCGATTGCGGCAGGTCCAGGATGACCACTGCGGAACCGGCGGAAATCAGCATCTCAGCGGTCGCCAGGCCGAGCCCGGATGCGCCACCCGTCACGACTGCGGTTGTTCTCGAGATATCCATCCGGGCATTGTTACAGGTCAGGGGTTTCCCCATGCCGGTTCGCGCTCGGTGACCCACAATGGCGAGCATGCCCATGATCACCATCAACGCTGCGTCGTCGACACCACCGTTCGAGCAGGTGCGTTCGCAGCTGGCCGAGCAGATCCAGTCCGGCCGATTGCCGGTCGGCGCCCGGCTACCCACGGTCCGCGGGCTGGCGCTCCAGCTCGGTCTGGCCGCGAACACGGTGGCGCGTGCCTTCGGCGAGCTCGAGCACGCCGGCTTGGTGCAGACCCGCGGACGGGCGGGAACCACCGTCAGCGCGGCGGGCGACGCCGGGAAGGAGAGGGCAAGCGATGCTGCTCGCGAGTACGCGGTTACGGTCAGAAGTCTGGGCCTGCCGGATGACGAGGCGCTCCGCATCGTCCGGGCCGCGCTGGACGCCTACTGACCCGCTGTCCGCAGCAGCAAGGAGTGCCCGATGAGGGTCGCCGTGCTCGACGACTACCAACACGCCGCGGCACGATTCGCCGACTGGTCGGGTCTCGACGCCGAAGTCAGCTTCTTCACCGAGCACCTGGCCGACCACGACGAGTTGGTCGCGGCGCTGGCGGGCTACGACGTCGTCGTCGCCATGCGGGAGCGGACACCGTTTCCGGCCGAGCTGCTGGCCAGGCTGCCCGACCTACGCCTGCTGGTAACCACCGGCCAACGCAACGCGGCGATCGACCTGAAAGCCGCTGCGGCGCACGGGATCACCGTGTGCGCGACCGGATATATCTCATCCCCGACGCTGGAACACACCTGGGCGATGATCCTGGCCGCAGCCCGGAACCTGCCGACCGAATTCGCGGGCGTCAGGCGTGGCGACTGGCAACAGACGGTTGGCGTGAGCCTGGCCGGCCGGACCCTGGCATTGGCCGGGCTGGGTCGGCTCGGCTCGGCGGTGGCCACCGTGGGGCTGGCGTTCGGGATGGAGGTGCTCGCCTGGAGTCAGCACCTGACGGCCGAGCGGGCCGCCGAGTTCGGCGTCACCCCCGTCTCCAAGGCCGAGCTGCTGGCCAGAGCGGACGTGCTGTCCATCCATCTGGTGCTGAGCAGCCGGACTCGCGGCATCTTCGGCGCCCCGGAACTCGCAGCTATGAAGCCGTCGGCCATCCTGGTGAACACCTCGCGCGGCCCCATCGTCGACGAGTCGGCCTTGATCGAAGCGTTGCGGGACAACACGATTGCCGGCGCCGCCATTGACGTTTTCGACACCGAACCACTGCCGGCCGACCACCCCTTTCGATCGCTGACCAATGTCGCCGTCACACCACACATCGGGTACGTGGTCGACGAGCAGTACCGCATCTTCTACTCCGACGCGGTCGAGGACATCGCCCAGTTCGCGAAGGGCGCTCCGGTCCGCGTCCTGACCTGACCCCGGCGCCGCCCGACGAGAGCGGGGCATCAGAATGGCCGGATTCAACCGATCCGGACGGCGCCGGCCGGCTGCCGGGCGATTTCTTCCCGCCCGACTTCGCCGGGTCCCGCGGCATCGTCGATCTCGGTCTGCGGCGCGAGACTCAGGGCGGCCGGCGAGCGGACGAGTAACGCGATGCCGGCGCAGACCAGCAGGGCCGCCAGACCGATGACCACCAGAGTGCCCGGGTCGCTGGGCAACGCTTCGTGGAGCAGCAGGGCCCCGGCCAGCACCGCCACGACCGGGTTCAGCACCGTGGAGGTGGCGAGCGACGCGGCAAAGTGGCCGGCCCGGTAGGCGCTCTGCAGCAGCAGGTAGCCGGCGAGCCCGACGACCGCGATACAGATGGATACCGCCACCACCGTCCCGGCGGTTCCGACGTGCCGGGAGAGCACGATCAACGTCCGTACCAGCACCGCGGTCAGTCCGAAGGCCGTTCCCGCACCAGCGGCCAACAGGATCGCCCGCGGCCGACCGGGGCAGAAATGACCCACCATGGTCATGATCGCCACCAGCACCAGCACGGCCAGACTGGCCGGAAGGACGAGCCCGACGGAGGGCACCCGGACCTGATGCGACGTGGGTAGGGCGCGCAGAAGCACGATCAGGCCCAGCACCACGGCCCCGGCGGCAGCGAGGTCCAGGCGGCGGATGCGTTGTTTGCGCAGAACGGCAGCGAGCGGGATGGCGAAGACGATCCCGGTCACGCCCAGGGGCTGCACGACGGCCAGCGTCGCCAACGAGAGGGCGAACACATGCAGGGCCATCGACAGCAGGTCGCAACCGACACCCACCAACCACAACGGCCGCCGACCCAGGTTCCACAGCAGACGTACGTCGGCCACCCCACAGGTACCGACGTGCAGCGCCTCACGATGCTGCAGTGCGCCGGCGAGAGCGAAACAGAACGCGCTGGCGAGAGCCGCGATCACCGCAGTCGGCACAGACCCTCCTCTGCCGGAACGCTGCCCGACCCGCGCGACAAAATACTATGTTCTCGATAGTACAGGTCCCGATCAGACCAGACCGATGATCACCTCTCCGCCGTCCGGATCGACAGTGCTGAGCAGGCTCGACGGGAGCCGGAACACCCGGCCCGGCGAGGCAGGCCAGGCAACGGTCTTCCGAGCCAACACCTTGCCGTCCTGCCGCACCACGACGCGCGGAACACGAACCAGTTCCTCGGTCCAGAGCAGGTACCGACGGCGGGGCGGAGGTGGGTCGTCCGGCCGCAGGATTCCCGGGCTGATCCAACTCAGCGGAGCTTCGACCCGCAGTCGAATCCCGCTCGACGCGGGCCACCGAGCCGAAGCGAGGTAGGCGACCACCGGATCGATCACCGCGGCGCCGTCCAACGCCGCGACGTCCGCCGTGTCGACCGGGTGAACCAGGTTGCCGATCGCGAACACCCCGACCTCCGAGGTACGTTGCGCGGAATCGACCAATGGTCCGAGGGTGCCTCGGTTCAGCTCGATCCCGGCCGCGCGGGCCAACTCGTGATCCGGGATCCAATCGCCGGTGAAGACAACGGTGTCACAGCCGATCTCGCGACGCCGGCCCGTTGCCAGATCTTCCACCTCGATGGCTCGGACCCGGCCCTTGCCGATGATCCGGGTGACCGCGGTCCGGGTCGCGACCGGGACCCGGAGCCCGTACTTGCCGGCCAGGTTGAACACCCCGTACGACTCAGGCGACGGATGGGTCGTCGTCATCAGCACCGTGCGGGCGCCTGCCTCGCGCAGTGTGAGGACCGCAGACCAGCTGACGAGTTCCGCGCCGACGATGACCGCTGCCCGGCCGATGTCAGCGTGGTGCAGGTGCACCAAATTCTGCAGCTGACCGGTGGTCAGCACGCCAGCCGGACGATCGCCGGGCACCAGTCGGGCCGACCTCGGGCGCTCCCGGGCCCCGGTGGCCAGGACCACCGCCCGAGCGGTGATGCGGTACCGACCGCTCGGCGCGGTGACCTCGACCGAGGTCGTCCCACACCAATTCGTCACCATCTCGCCGGGGCGGATGTCTGCCCCGGCCTCATGCGCAATACCCAGCAATCGCTTGGCGTAGGCCGGTCCGCTCAGCATCTTCTTGAGATCGCGAATGCCGTAGCCGACATGGTTGCTGTGACGAGGTATCCCGCCGGCCTGCTGTTCACGGTCCAGCACCACCACCGGGCCTCTCACCCTCGACGCCAGACCAGCAGCGGCGGTCAGACCGGCCGGTCCCCCGCCGATGATCAGCACGTCCACCTCGATGTCGTGGCGGCTCACCCGCGCTGCTCCGTCGGCGAGCGGTCGGCCGCCAGCATGGATCCGAGTTCCGCACCGCAGTAGAAACCTTGGCAGCGGCCATTCATGGCTCGGGTCCGACGGCGGAGCCCGTCGAGGTCACTCGGTGGGATCGTCGAGCTGAAGGTGTCGCGAATTTCGCCCGCAGTGACCCGCTCGCAGAAGCACACGATCCGCCCGTAAGCCGGATCCCGGTCGATCCGCTGCGCGTCGGAATAGGGCCGCGGAAAGGATTCCCCGATGTTCGGCATCGAGACACTCTGCGCAACAACGTCTTTCTGCGTGACCACCAGACCGGCGTCGCGTAAGAGAGCGATCGCGTGCTCCGCGATGGCCAAGGACGCCGTCAGACCGGTGGACCTGATCCCGCCGACCAACAGGTAGCACTGCGCCTGGTCCACCTCGATCAGGTAGTCCCCGTGGTCGACTGCGGCTCGGAGACCGGCATAGCTGGCCGTGACCTCCTCCGCCAACAGGGCCGGCATCAGCTTTCGGCCCTTCTCCAGCAAGAACGCGAACCCGGACTCGCTGGTCGATGTGTCCGTCCTGTCGTCCAGGTCCTCCGCCGTCGGTCCCAGCATGACGTTCCCGTAGATGGTGGGGCTGACCAACACCCCCTTGCCGAGCTTGCTGGGCACGGGCAGCACGATCGTGTTGACCAGCGGACGCGAGAGTTTGTCGAAGACGAGGAGTTCTCCCCGTCGCGGGGTGACGGTGAACCGCTGATGGCCGAACATGGCGTCGACCACGTCGCAGCCCAGACCGGCCGCGTTGACGACCCAGCCGGCCCTCAGGTCGCCATTGGTGGTGTGCAGCAACGTCTGGCCCGTTGCGTGCCGGGCGCTGATCACCGTGCTGTTCAACCGCAGATCGACACCGCGCAGCCGGGCGTCCGACGCCAGGGCCAGCGAGGCCGTCCAGGTGCAGATGATCGACTCATCCGGGACGGTCAGCCCGCCAAGGGCACCGGGGCCCAGGTCGGGTACCCGGTGATAGACCTCGCCGGCGTCGACCATTTCGCAGAGCAGGTAACCGTTCTGCTCGGCTTTTTCCTTGAGCCGCGGCAGAGCGTCTTGTTCTTCCGGTGTCCAGGCCACCAGCAACGCACCCGTCCGCTCGATCGGAATTCCGACCTGCGCTGCGTAACTGCTCATCAGTTCGTGGCCACGCCGGACCAATCGCGACTCCAACGTCCCTGGGGTCGCGTCGAAGCCCGTGTGCAGGATGGCGGTGTTTGCCTTGCTCGTCCCGGCACCCACGTCCGATCCGGCCTCGACCAGCGCGACCTCGAGTTGATGTGCTGCGAGTTCTCGGGCGATGGCGGACCCGACCAGACCGGCACCGATCACCACCACGTCGTAGCTAGGGACGGAACTCACGACAGTGGAATTCACGACGGTGGAATTCACGACAGTGGAATTCACGACGGCTCCCCGTCCGGCAGATTGTGGTCGGCGGCCCGTTGCCAGGATTGCCGGAATTCGGCCGCGCGATCCGGCGTCCAGCGCGGCTGGTAGGTCAGCGACGGCGCCCAGTCCAACACGGCTTGCGCGATCGGGAGTCCCGGCTGCCCGCAGAGACGGCCGAGGGCCGCGGCGCCGAGCGCAGTTGCGTGTTGTGAGGGATAGACCTCGACCGGCAACTGGGTCAGGTCCGCCACCGACTGCATCAAGGCGGCACTCCTGGTCAACCCGCCGTCCACCCGCAGCGTCGTCAGTGGGCCGCCGAGATCCCCGGCGATGGAGCTGGTCAATGCGGCCACCTGGGCGGCGATGCCTTGCAGGACAGCAAGAACCAGGTGTCCGGCGGTCGACGAGAGCGTGATGCCGGTGAAGGTCGCGGTGGCGTCCGGTCGCCACCACGGTGCGGCCAGGCCCGCCAGCGCGGGCACACACAACACACCGTCGGCATCCGCCGGGACCACCGAGTCGATGCGGTCTGCGGCCGAGATCAACCCGATGTCGGTGAGCCAACGAACGGCCGAGGCGACGGTGAAAACCTGGCCGTCTACGCAATAGTCGACGCCCCCGCCGATCCGCCAGGCCACCGATGTGGTCAGCCCGGACGTCGACCGCGGTGCCGTGCGCCCCGTGTTGGCCAGCAGGAAGGCCCCGGTCCCGAACGTACATTTGGCTGCACCGAGGTCCCAGCATCGCTGGGCCAGCAGCGCCGCCTGTTGGTCGACGATCAATCCGCCGACCGCCAATTCCGGGCCGAATGCTGAAGTCGTACCAACTATTTCGTCACAGTCGACAAGTCGCGGCAGCGCCTCGTCGGACAGATCGAACAGGTCGAGCAAGGCACTGTCCCAACGAACGCGGTCGACATCCAGCAACAACGAGCGGCTGGCGGTCGACACATCGGTGACGAACTCGCCGGTCAGCCGGTGCACGAGCCAGCTGTCGCTGGTGGTGACGACGCCCGCCGCTGTCAGGTTGCGGCGGATCCAGGTCATCTTCGGAGCCGAGAAGTACGGGTCCAGCACCAGCCCGGTTCGCCGGGCGACCGTCTCCCGGTGTTCGACCAGCTGGGCGCAGATGTCGGCCGCGCGACCGTCCTGCCAGCCGATCGCGGTCGAGAGCGGCTTGCCGGACAGCGGGTCCCACGCCAGCACGGTCTCGCCCTGGTTGGCCAGGGACACGATGCCGACCGGTCGCCCGGCCGCCGTGAGTGCCTGCCTGCCGGCCTCGAGGACGGACTCCAGCAGCTGTTCCGGATCCTGCTCGACTCGGCCACCCGGCAGGTACGCCGGGCGCACCGGGACTTCGACCGCCGCCAGGAGCCCGTCATCCTGATCGACCACGATGGCTTTCGTGCCGGATGTGCCCTGGTCGATGGCCAGGACCGCGCCCGTCACCGGTCCGAGCCGGGCACAGGACGCAACCAATCGGTCAAGGCTCCACTGAGATCCACGGTGTCGCTCAGACCGCCGTCACCGCACCGTAGAACTCCGGACGGCGATCGCCGAAGGCATGAGCCATCGCGGCCAGCTGTTTGTCTCGGGCCAGCGTGAGATCGATGTCAGCGCAGGCTATATCGCCATCACCCGCGGTGGACACCACCCACCCGCTCTGGTTGATGATGGCTGTACCTCCGGTCCATTCCTGGCCTCGTTCGGTGCCGACGCGGTCGCAGCAGGCGATCGACATGCGGTTGACCCGGGCCGCGGCGATGGCGATCTGGGTCTCCGGCGGGCGTTCACCCTCCGGGCGGTAGACCAGCGGCCAATTGGTCGGAACGGCAAGGAGATCGGCCCCCCGCAGGGCGATCGACCTGGTCAGCTCGGGAAATTCCATGTCGTAACAGATGACCACGGCAATGCGGCCAAAGGCGGTGTCGAGTACGGGCGGCGCCGCCGAGCCCGGGGTGAAGAAGTCCTTCTCGGTGTCCCACAGATGCAGCTTGCGGTACACCGCAACGACTCCCGAGGCGTCGACCACAGCCGCACTGTTGTACACGCCACCTTCGGGTCGGATCTCGCAGAACCCGCCGATGACGACGGCAGAACCCTTGGCCGCCAAGGCCGCCCAGTCCGCGAAGATCTGATCATCGGGAGTGATCGACAGCGACTCGGCTTCCGCCCTCGACTCGAACGAGTACCCGGAGGTGATCAGCTCGGGCAGGATCACGACATCGGCGGCTGCGTCGATGGACTGCTCGATAGCATGGTTGGCCAGCTGGCGGTTGGCGGCGAGGTTCCCGGTCTCCGGGGCGAGTTGGCGGCACACTATCTTCGTCATTCCGCCCATCCTTCCGGTTGTGCTCTGGTCACCGCTGACCACCGCGGCCGAATCAGCCCAGCAGGGTCGGTGCGTCATCACGCAGGATCTGCGCCATCACGTCCAACTCGTTGAACAACATCCAGTCCTCGACGATTTTGCCGTGCTGGAAATACAGCTGGGAAATGCCCCACATCGAGATCCGCCGGCCCGTCGGCTTGCCGTAGAGCCCGTAGCCCCGATGGCTGCCGGCCGCCGTCCAGCGGACCGAGACGGCGTAGCCGTCGGTGTCGTTGCCCATCCAGTACACCTCGTCGACGTGCAGACCGAGATCGGGGAAGGTAGACATCAGCATCCGCGCCATGCCCTTGACCTCGCTGCGGCCGTAGCCGGTCCGGTTGGTCGGACCGTTCCATCTGACTGTTTGCGCGTAGGCCTTGTCGATGGCCGCGAGATTCTTGCGGTTGTAGACGTTGTGGAACAGGGCACGCACCTCGTAGTCCACGTCGAACGAGCCGGAACCGGAATCGTTCGCCGGGTACGGCGTCGGAACCTGGCTGCCGAGCAGCCGTTCCACCTCGGTGGCCTGGAACTCGGTCAGTGGCGCCGGGCCCTTCTCGTTGCCGAGAATGCGGGCGGCCTCGACCAGGTCGATGCCGACCTGGGACAGTCGGGCGCCGGTGTTGTAGAGCACCCACTCCTCGAAGATCGCGTTGTCCCGGGTGACGCAGTTGGCGATCACCCAGAGGTTGATCTTCCTCCCGGTCGGCGGCCCCCACCGCCAGGGTCCGGTGTGGTAGCCGACGTTGACGGCGCGGTGCGAGGTGGCAAACCCCTGGTCCTCGTCGCCGGCCCAGATCACGTCGTCGGCCAGGTGACGGGTCTCGGGGAATGCGTTGATGGCCTGCATGGTCTCGAACACCACCCGCTCCACGCCGTACTTCATGCCGTTGTCGTCGTAGACGCGGCAACCGGGTGCGTAGGTGTCGTAGATGTAGCCGACGTCCTGCTCGTCCCAGATGCGGGACGTGTCCCGCAGGATGTAGTCCACGATGTCGACGTAGGTCTCGTCGAATCCGCGCATCGGTTGGCGGCGCGGTCCGGCCACGAAATCGGGATAGACCGTTCCGTACCCGCTGCGCATGGAAATGGAGAAATCCGGCGGCATGTACCGCGCGTGCGTGGTTCCCGGGGCCGCCAGCGCCGACATGGGCACAGTGCCACGCGGCTCCGGTTGCGCCCTGTTGGTCGAGGGGCCACCGTTCACGCGGGTCGCCACGGCCGAATCCTTGCCTTTGGCAGTATCGGCAGCACGGGCTGGGCTGGGCTGGTTCTCGGGCATGTCGTCCTTCATCGGTGAGACTTTTCGAATCCGTCGGGAAATCGTCTGGAAACTCCGACGGTGTCCTGCGGCATCGGCTACCTGGCAGCCTCGTCCGCAGGACACCGTCGGTCAATCAATTCCTGCTGTCCTGAACCAAGTGCGTGGTCAGCAGTCCACCTTGTAGATGTACTTCTGCGCCTCCGGGCTGTCGACGTTGGCCGGGGTGACCATCAGGAACGGGGTGTTCTGCTGGCGCGGCACGGTCCCGCCGTGCAGCAGGGTGATGGCGGACTGGACCCCGAGGGTGCCCTCACCGAGCGGATACTGGACGACGAGGCCATCGACCTCTTTTGCCTTCAGTGCCTTGATGATCGGGTCCGACGTGTCATATCCGACCAGGTGCACGCTGCCGGTCTTGCCGGCCTCCCGGATGCCGGTGACGGCGCCTTGGGTGTTGTTGGTCTCCACCGCGTAGATGCCCTTGACGTCCGGGTTGTTGGTGATGGCCGCGGAGGCGATCGAAGCGGCCTTGTCCGACGAGTTGGCCGAGTACTGGACACCGAGCAGCTTGATGTTCGGGTACTTGGACTTCATTTCGTCGTTGAAGCCCTTCACGCGCGCTCCGGAGATCAACGAGCCGGTTGCGTTGTCGATGGTGACCACCGAACCGGAACCGCCCATCACCTGACCCAGCTGGTCGGCCGCCAGGGCGCCGCCCCTGATGTTGTCCGACTGGATATTGGTGGCCATCACCGAAGTGTCGGTGAGGTCGCCGTCGATGCCGATGATCTTGATGCCGGCGTCCTTGGCCTGCTGCAGCGGCACGATCATGGCCTTGGGATCGGTGATCGAGATCATGATGGCGTCGGGCTTGGACGCGACGAGCGAATTGACAATTGCGGTTTGCTTGTCGACCGCGAAGGTCGGGTCGCCCTGGGTGGTGAAGGTCGCACCGAGTCGCTTGGCCTCGGCGGCGGCGCCGCACGAGACCGACGAGTAGAACGGCACACCGGTCAGGCCAGGCACGTAGACGATCTTCTTGCCCGCGCCGGCGCCGTCGGCCAGTGGCGCGAGGCCACCCGCGGTGGCACCGCTCGACGCGGCACCGCTGGACCCTGGCGCGCTGGATGCCATGCTGCCCGGCGCCGAGGACATAGCCGCAGACGAGGCAGCCGACGACGGCATGGCCGCGGATGACGGAGCAGCGGCGCTGGAGGCGGCCGAGCTGGCCGCGCTCGACGAAGCGGCTGTGGTCGAGGACGAGCTGCACGCCGCGAGCGTGAGCGCGGCGGCGACCGTTGCCCCTGCGACGATTGATCTTCTTCTGGTGAACATCGGTGATGGTTCCTCTCTCAGGGACTTGCACGATGAAGGGTGCACAGCACGTTCAGTGGCGAGAAAAGCGGGGAACAAGTGCTCGGCCACCCCACGACGGTGGCCGAGCACTTGCCGGTCGGCCCGACTAGGGCTGGTCGCGTCTACTGCGTTTGAGCTGGTCGAGATAGACCGCCCCGATCAGAATCAGCCCGATGGCGATCTGCTGCCAGAAAGCCGAGACATTGGTCGAAACCAGACCGTTGTTGAGCACCGTCGGGATGAACATGCCGATCACGGTGCCCACCATCAGGCCGATGCCACCGAACAGCGAGATGCCGCCCAGCGCAACGCCGGTGATCACCACGAGGCTGTCCGTACCGTGCCCACCGACGGTGGTGGTGGTGAACCGGATCAGTGACATCATCCCGGCGAAACCGGCCAGGCTGCCGGAAATGGCGTACAGCTTGATCAGGTGCCGATCCACGTTGATGCCGGACCGTCGGGCGGCCTCGGCATTGGAACCGATGACATAGGTGTGCCGGCCGAACCTGGTCAGGTGCAGGATCAGACCACCGACGATGACCACCACCACCGCCATCCAGATGATCCAGGCCAGGCCCAGGAATTTGCCGGTGGCGATGGAATAGACGGCATCGGGCACATCACGCACGTCTGCGCCGTTGGTGAGCAGATACGCGAAACCCAGCGCTGCGCCCAGCGAGCCCAACGTCGTGATCAACGGCGGCACCCGTAGCTTCGTGATGACCAAGCCGTTGAACAAGCCCCAGAACATACCTGCGAAGATGGAGACCACCACACCGAGCAGCACGGTCCAGGCGCCCTGTCCACCAACGGCGTTCATCACCTTGGCCGCCACTACCTGGCCGAAGACCAACACCGAGCCGATGGACAGATCGAAGCCGGCAGCAATCATCACGTAGGTGATGCCGACGGCCATCACCATCAGGATGGCGGTGTCCAGCAACATGTTCTTGACGTTCGCGAAGCTCGGGAACGTCGACGGGTGGGCGATCGTGAAGAACGCGAACAGAACGACCAGTACGCCGAACATGAGCAGCGGCGAACTCGACAGCAGCCGTCGGCGGGCCCGCAGTTTGCGTTCCTGGGCGATTCTGGCCGCGTCCTCCGCGGTGACCGTCGAGGGAGACGACACCTCGATCTTGCTCATGTCGTTGGGCACCGAGTCCAACGTGTTCTGTTCGGCGTTCTTCTCGGTGTCCTCGTCGAGTGCGGTCTTGTCGAAGGCGGCGGTCATGCGCTGGCCCCGTCCAGCGCGCCGGTCATCGCACCGACCAGCATCTCCACATCCACGTCCTTGCTGCGGTACTCGGCAACCCTCTTGCCGAGTCGCAACACCTGCACCCGATCCGACACCTGCAACACCTCCGGCATGTTGTGACTGATCAATACGACCGCCACGCCCTGATCGGCGACCCTGCGGATGACTTCCAGTACCTTGCGGGTCTGCCGCACACCTAGGGCAGCCGTCGGCTCGTCCATGAACACCAGCCCCTTCGCCCACATCACCGACCGGCAGATCGCCACGGACTGCCGTTGACCGCCGGACAATGCCGCCACCGGTGCGTCCATGTCTTTCACGTCGGTGCCGAGGGAAATGAAGGCCGCCTGGGCCTTACGACGCATCTCGGCCTTGTCGATGATGCCCAACTTTCCACGCCAGCCGGGCTTGAAGAGCTCGCGTCCGATGTAGGCGTTCTCCGCCGGGCCGAGTTCGGGTGCGAGCGCAAGATCCTGGAAAACCGTCTCGATACCCATGTCACGGCAATGGATCGGCGACTGGAAGACCACCGGTTCACCGCGGAACAGGATCTGCCCGCCACTGGGTTGGACCACCCCGGAGAGCGCTTTCACCAGCGTCGACTTCCCCGCTCCGTTGTCTCCGATCAAGGCGACCACCTCACCGGCATTCACCGAGAAGTCCACCCCTCGCAGGACCTCGACATGCCCGTAGTTCTTCACGATGCCCTTCGCCTCCAACAGCGGCGTGCTCACCGTTCGACTCCGGGTGAATTCCTGCTCGATGCGATCAAGCGCGTCCTGTCGTGCGTGTCCATCTGCTGGTCCTTTCGGCTCTCCGCTAAGTCGGACAACTCTGTGCCATTCCCGTGCAGTTAACTCTGAATTCGCCATGCTGAATGCGAAATTCGGTCGGGCGAGCGGGGCTAGCTGGGCTCGGCGTAGACCGCGAGGCGTCTGGTCGCGGTCGCGCGGTGGGCGGCCATGCCCTCGTAGGACGAGATGACGTCGACCGCATCCGCCAGCTCCGGCGTCGTCGCCCTGGCCACCCGTTGGTAGGTCAACGGCTTGAGAAAACGGGATACCGACAGCCCCGCACTGTGGCGCGCACCGCCGGCGGTCGGCAGCACGTGGTTGGTGCCGCCCATCCCTTTGTCGGAGTACGCCACGGTGCTCCATCGACCGATGAAGACCGAGCCGTAGTTCCGGAGCCGGGCCAGATAGTGATCGTCATCCTCGGTCTGTAGTTCGAGATGCTCCGGGGCGAAGTCGTCCATCAAGGCGATCGCGGCATCGACATCGGTGGCGTAGGTGACCGATCCGTAGTTCCGCCACGCCGGCTCGGCGATCTCGCGAGTGGAGAGGCCCTCCAACTGTCGGTCGATCTCCGTCACGACGGCCAGCCCGAAGCTCTCCGAGGTGGTGACCAGAGCCGCCGGGGAAGTCGGTCCGTGCTCCGCCTGACCGAGCAGGTCGGCCGCCACGAGCTCGACGTCGGCGCTGTCGTCGGCAATCACGGCCACCTCAGAGGGACCGGCCAGCAGGTCGATGCTGACCTTGCCGAACAGCTGGCGCTTCGCCTCGGCGACGAAGGCGTTGCCGGCACCGACCAACATGTCGACCGGAAGCTCGCCCAACAGGCCGAACGCCATGGCCGCCAGGGCCTGCACGCCGCCCAACAGATAGATCCGGTCAGCGCCGGAGATCGCAGCGGCATACAGCACCGCCGGGTCGGCGTGGCCGTCCGCCTGCGGCGGCGTGCACGCGAGGACCGTGTCGACTCCCGCCACCTTGGCCACGTTGACCGTCATGAAGGCACTGGCCAGCAGTGGGAACCGGCCGGCCGGAAGGTAGGCGCCTACCCGCTGCACGGGGACGTACTTCTGGCCCGTCACCAGGCCGGGGACCAATTCGGTCTCGAAATCGACTAAGTGAGATCGCTGCGCCTGGGCGAACTTTCGAGTTCGGGCTACGCCAATCTCCAGCGCCTGCCGCAATTCCGGCGTCAACCGCTCGCCGGCGGCCTTGATGCCGGACTCGGTCAGCTCCACGACGCCGCCGGTGGGATGATCCAGTTTCCCGGCGTAGTCGAGAACAGCGTCCATGCCGCCGGTTTCAATTGTTCTTAACATTTCGGAGACCGTGGCAATCACCTTCGGATCGCGCTGCGCGGGTGGCCCCGATTCGATGGGAGTTTTCAGAAATTTGTACCTTCCGGCGAGTTCGGCCAGGACCGGGGCGCTGAGCTGCATACGTATAAATATAGGGTTGGGAACCATAGGGGGCAACCCCAAGTGCTCCTGTATCCGGCATAGGATAACCCTATGACTCTCAACCAGCTCAGGGCCTTCCTGGCGGCCGCACGAAGTGGCTCGTTCACGGCGGCAGCCGCCGAACTGCAGGTGGCGCAGGCATCGGTATCAGAACTGATCAGGCGACTCGAGGACGAGCTCGGCTTACCGCTGTTCAGGCGCGGCGGCCGTCAATTGATGGCCACGCCGGCTGGGACCGAGCTACGGCCGTACGCCGAGCAGGCCGTAGCCGCCGCCGACGGCGGAGCGCAGGCGATTCGAAACATGCAGGCACTGGGCGGCGGTGTCGCCACGTTCGGACTATTGCGAAACGCGGATTTCTATTTGTTGTCCGACCTGGTCGAATTGTTTCTCGAGCGGCATCCAACGGTCCGGGTCCGAATGGTCGGATTGAACTCGGTGGAGACAGCAGCCGCCGTCGCCGCCGGCGAATTGGAGGCCGGTCTCGTGGTTCTGCCGATCGACGACGATGGCCTGAGCGTGACGCCGCTACTGCGGGACGAAGTCTTCTACGCGAGCAGCGATCCGGCGCGCGTGGCCGAGCCGATGACCATCGAGCGCTTCAGCCGGGCGAAGCTGGTGCTCTATGACGCCCACTACGGCTGGACTGACCCGACTCGCCGTCAACTGCTGGAGCGGGCCCAGCTTGCCGGACTCAAGATCGAGCCCTGGATCGAGGTCGAACACGTCGAATCCGCGCTCAACATGGTCGCCCGAGGCATCGGGGACACCGTGGTCTGCCAGGCAGTCTGCGGCAGTTCGGTGTTCCCTCCTTCGTTGCTGACCGTGCCCTTCGCCGAACCGCTCTACGACACGATAGCGCTGGTGCAACGGGTGAACGGGTTGTTGTCGCCCGGCACTAGAGAGCTGGCCAAGTTAGCCCAACGAATGCTCATCGGTGCACGGCCGCCGGGCGCGACCATGATCCGCGGCGTGGTGGGCAAAGGTGCACGCTCGGAACGGAGTTGAGCGACGGTGTTACGCAACCTCAGCTGAGGAAATCGTTGAGCAGGCTCGCCAACTCGGTGGCCGAATCCATTGGGAGCATGTGTCCGGCGCCGGGAAGGGTGACGTGTTGAGCGCCGGGAATCCCGTCGACCAGTTCAGCCTGCAGCGCGGGCGGCGAGATCTGATCAAGTCCGCCGCTGACCACCAGAGTCGGAATCGATATAGCTGGGAGCTGGGACCGACTGTCGGGTCGGGAACGCTGGGCGGCCAACTGTCGCCGGAACCCTTCGGCCCCGATTTGGTGGGCCGACTCCCGCCAGGCAGCGACCAGGTCAAGTCGTCCCGCGGCGGGCCCGAGATTGGCCATCGCCTGCTCGTCGACCAACTCGGCGAAACCGCCCGGGCCGCCGGCGCGCTCGGCCAGCTCCGACCAGGTCTGCAGTTGGTCGTCCGACGCGGCGCGGCCGCTGCAGCTCACCAACACCAGGTGACTGACCCGTTGTGGCGCCCGGCGAACGATCTCCAGAGCCACGATCCCGCCCAGCGAATGTCCGACCAGATTGAACCGGTCGGGCGCCTGGGCCAGTACCGACTCGGCCATCCCGGACACGGTGTCGTCGAGGTCGATGCGATCCCCTCGGATGGTCAGCGACGGATCCATTTCCTGCACCACGCCGTCCCAGAGTCCGGGCGACCCAAGCATGCCGGGAAGGATCACCACCGGAGCGCTCAGGTTTGTTCTCCCGCCACGCGGCGCAGTCACCGTTCGTGGACGGGCATCCGCGAGCCTGGTGAACAGGCCGCCGAGCGCGGCGAGCACGTTGTAGATCACCATGTCGCTGCCCGTAGCGAAGTGGTCGCGCGCCGCGGTCGGGTCGCCGGTGATGGTCACCACTGCCGCGTCGGCTCGCCGAGCTGCCTGGTGCACGTCACGTATTGCACCCTGCACGGGGGGACTGTTGATCTCACCCGGGTGGCCGAGAGCGACGGAGAGATCAGCCGGGCCGACGAAAAGTCCGTCCACGCCATCGACCGCGGCAATCTGCTCGGCTGCGGTCACGCCGGCGCCATCCTCGATCATCAGGATGACCACCGTTCGGGTCGCTGCGTTGTGCAGGTGTTCGGCGGTCCCGATCAACCCGTGCCGACCACTCCGGGTGTAGGTCGCGAATCCCCGTTCCCCGCGGGGCGGATAGCTGGCGGCCCGAACGACCATCTCGGCCTGCTCGACCGAAGAGATGTGTGGCGCAATGATTCCCGCGGCACCGAGGTCCAACACCCGCAGGATCTCGGAGACACTACCCACCCGGACCAGCGCCGGAATTCCAGCCGCCGCCGCGGCCGTCAAGTGCTGGCTGAGTGGAATCTGGTCCCCTGGGCCGTGTTCCGTGTCGATCACCACGAAATCCATGCCCACCAACGCGGTCATCTCGATCAGCGCCTCGTTCGGCATGCGCAGCAGGGCCCCGAGTAGGGGTTCACGGGCGCGAAGTCGAGCGGCCAGGTCTCTCACCGGGCGACCATACCCGCGGACAGGTCGATGTCGGCCGCATGCAGACCAGGCATGTTCAGCATGGCCACGACAGCAAGCCCGACCTCGTCCTCCTCCAGCAACCGGCCGAGGAGGGCCCGGCCGGCGAACTCCGCGCGCGCCTGGTCGACCGTGCGGCCGGTTCGCTCTGCCTCCATTGCGAAGTTGCGGTCCATCCGGGGTCCGTTCACCGGCCCGGGTGACAAGCTGTTCACCGTGATTCCGAGTGGTCCCACCTCCGCGGCCAAGGTCGTGGTCAGACCGATCACCGCCATCTTCGAGGCGCAGTAGGGGGTTCGACGAGCCAGCGGACGCTTGCCGCTCACCGAAGCCAGGTTGATCACATCGCCGGAGCCCCGATCGATCATCGGCGGCAGAAATGCCCGACACATGAGGAAGACACCACTGACGTTGACGTCGAACACCGCGTTCCACTGGTCGAGCTCGATGTCGACGAGTGCGGACACCGGCCCTGGCACACCGGCATTGTTGATCAGGATGCTGATCTGCTCATCGGCCACCCTCTGGGCGAGGTCAGCCACCGAACGCGGATCGGCGACATCGACCTGCGCGACCCGCGCAGGAGGAAGTCCGGCCCGATCGATCGAATCGGCAGTCTCCTGCAGCGGCTCCAGTGAGCGTCCGGTCGCGATGACGCGGACCCCGGCCGCCGCCAACTGCAACGAGATGGCGCGTCCCAAACCGTTTCCCGCGCCGGTGACCAGGGCAGTCCGACCAGCCAGCGGTGACCAACCGGCCGAAGGTAGATTCTCCACCTCAGGCATCGGCCGGCACTGAGCGAACGTCGTGGTCCGTCCAGGGCAATTCCGCATTTCCATATTTGGCGGCGCGGACGTCACCGGATCGGGCGTGCCCCTCGAACGACTCGACCCGAGCAGCCCGGCCGCAGAGCTCACCCAGTGCCGCGCTGGACGCCGTATCCGTGACCTCCTGGTACGTCACCGTCTTGAGGTATTTGCCGACCCAGAGGCCACCGGTGTATCGCGATGCACCTCGCGTTGGCAGCACATGGTTGGTGCCGATCACCTTGTCCCCGTAGGAAACACAGGTTCCCTCCCCCAGGAAGAGCGCACCGTAGTTCTTCATCGCGGCGAGTGCCTGCCGCGGTTGCCGGGTGAGCACCTGGACGTGCTCGGACGCGAATCCATCGGCCACCGTGAACGCCTCCTCCAAGGTGTCGACGACCAGGATCTGACCGTGGTCCCGCCAGGCCGGACCGGCGAAATCGCGCGTGGGCATGTCAACCAGGAGCTTCTCGATGTGCGCCAGCGCTTCCCGGCCGACGCTCGCACTGGTGGTGATCAGGACGGCCGGCGAGTCCGGTCCGTGCTCGGCCTGGCTGAGCAGGTCGACAGCCACGACGAACGGATCGGCGGCATCGTCGGCGATCACCAGGATCTCGGTGGGACCGGCGAACAGGTCGATGCCCACTTCGCCGAAGAGCTGACGTTTTGCCTCCGCCACGTAGGCATTGCCCGGGCCGGCGATCAGGTCGACCCGCCCGATGCTCTCGGTGCCGAGCGCCATCGACACCACTGCCTGCACACCGCCGAGAACGTAGATCTCGTCCGCACCGGCCAGCGACATGGCGGCTATCGTGGCCGCCGGGATGACGCCACGAATCGGTGGGGTGCAGGCTGCGACCCGTTCCACCCCGGCGACTTTGGCGGTCACGATGGTCATGTGCGCCGACGCGGTCAGTGGATAGCGGCCGCCCGGGATGTACGCCCCGGCAGCACCGATCGGGATGTTCTTCTGCCCCAGGTGAACACCGGGCATCGTCTCCATCTCGAAGTCGGTGATCGATTCGCGCTGTCGGGTGGCAAACCGTCGCACGTTCGCCTGCACCGTGATGATGTCGTCGATGACCTGTTGCGGCAGCGAAGAGATGAGCTCGTCGATCTGCGCGGCGTCGAGCCGGAAATTGTCCGGGGACCATTTGTCGAACTTCTCCGAGTATTCGCGGACAGCGGCGTCGCCTCGCTCCCGGATATCGGCGATCACGCCACGCACGGTGTCGTTGACGGCCTCGCGTCCGGCGGTCACGGTCTGTGCGGCAATCGGCTTCTTCAGCTGGGTAATCACAACGCCTCTGTTGCTTTCTGTGCGGTGGGTCTTGAGGGGGTGATGCGGAAATTCGGCAGGACGATCAGTCGTCGAGAACGGATGTCCGGACAACTGCCCAGGGCGCCACGTATCCGGCCGCATCCTGCGCCCAGTCCTTCTCCCTGGCCATGTTCTTGACCTCTTCGGCCCACTGCAGGTGCACCCGGCTGTCGCCACCGTTGATGACCACCATTTCACCCGGCTGGTCGCCGATCACGACAAATCGGCGCCAGGCGCCCGCGGGTACAGACAACGTGTCGTGCGGTCCGATCTCGACGGAGACTTCGTCACCGAGGTGGTTGAGCTCCACGCGCCAGCGGCCCGAATAGACGATCAGCGCCTGGGTGGCGTCGTGACGGTGCGGCAACATACCTTCGCCCACATCGGCGCGCAGCCAGCCGAGATTGAAGTTGTGCGGATAGTGAACGGGCGGCACCTGGTCGCGATCCTCGGTCATGCCATAGCCGACTACCTGGGCGAATTCCGAGCGGCCGCCGGGCAACTCGGTGCACAGGAACGGATGTGCCGACCACACCAGGTCTTCCTTGGTGACAATCCGGGAACGCATCTGGTCAGCGGTCCAGTTGCGCAGTTTGGCTACCTCGTCGTCCGACATCGGGGCGATCAGATCGGTGTCGGCGTCGATCACGCCGCCGGCCTCGGTGTCGATCAATTGATTGTCGGCGGACAGGTAGAGCCCGTGCTCCCTGGCTCCGCGCATGATCGTCGGAGCCCAGACGATGCCACCGGTGTTGTCGAAGCCCAGAGCAGTGAACAGCCAGCCGTCGTCCGCGCCGATATTGGTGAATCCGCGGAAGATCCAGGTCGGCACCGTGACGATGGCGCCTTCGTGGAAATCGAGTTCGTTTTCACCGTTGGCCCCCCAGCGGAGCCGCCAATCGCCGCGGAAGTTGAGAAATACCTCGGCCGTGAAGTGCAGGTGGAGGTTGTTGTTCACACCGTTCGGCATCGCGGCAGCGCCGATGTTGAATCCGTGTGGCTCCTCCAAGTTGATCACTTGATCCGGATTCTGGGTGACGCCCGGACCGATGATGGAGTAATTCTCCTTGAGCGTGCTGCCCGGCATCCGGCAGTCGATGAAGGCGGTGTTGCAGCTGACATAGTCGGTCCTGCGAAGGGTCCGGCGGGCGAGATCAGCAGCAGTGACCCGGTTGTCGGTAGCAGAGACGGAGGTATCCGTTGCGGTCATACCGCGACGGTATACGTATGCAGCCAGGAACGGAAGAGGTCCGGCCAAAAAACCTCGACAGCAGAGCTCAGAGCTCGCGATGCGTGGCTCTGCGCACCAGTTCCACCGGAAACTGCTCGTGGACGACTTCGTGGGTGTCATTGGCCACCCTGGCCAGCAGCAACTCGGCGGCGCGGCGGGCCATCGCGGCAAAATCGACCCGAACGCTGGTCACCGAGAATATCGGCCAGGAAGCGATCTCCAGGTCGTCGAAGCCGACGATGGTGACGTCGTCCGGAACGGTCAGCCCCAGCTCGGTCAGGGCATTGATGGCCCCCACCGCCACCACGTCGCTGATGCAGAAGACCGCCGTCGGCGGCGGACTGCCGGCCATCAGCTGGTGCATGCCGGTGCGGCCCACCTCGTAGAGAAACCACCCGCGCACGACGGCGGACGGGGGCAGGGTCAGCCCGGCAGATTTGAGCCCGGCCCGGAATCCGCGCTCCCGCTCGCGGGCGCTGCTGGTCTCGCGGGGCCCGAGGATCGCACCGATCCGCTCGTGCCCACCGGCCGCGAACAATTCGGCAACTGCGCGGCCGCCGGCCGAATTATCGGCGGTGACGCTGTCCGCTTCCACCAGCGCCGAAACGCGATTCAGCTGGACGAACGGAAATCGCTTCTGGGACAGATGCAACGGCAGCGACGAGCGCAGTTGTGATGTGGTCAGGACCGCGCCGTCGACCGATCCGTCGAGCAGGCGGCCGTCCCCGACGATCTCCTCGCCACGCTCGGCCAACAGCACCATGCGGTAGTTACTGGCGGCGAAGGCGTCGTGCAGTGGACCGACCAATTGCGGGTAGAGGGGATTATCCAGATCCGCCACCATCGCGATCTGCCGGGTGGACCTGGTCGAGAGGCTGCGACCCAACTCGCTGGGCACGTAGCCGAGGGTCTCGGCGGCCGCGAGCACCCGGGCCCTGGTGGCCGGGGAAACCTGGCCGTCCTGGCGAAGTGCCCGCGACACCGTCGGTTGCGAAACGCCGGCCAACCGGGCGACGTCGTGACTGGTGACCGGCATCCGAATCCGTCCTACTATCTCCTGCGCTACCGGCCAGGCGGGGAGCGCCCTTTCGACAAACCGGGCGCGACAACCGGGGAACCCCTATCGACAACCGGGGGACCCTATCGACAACATTGTGACACCCTCGACTTGCTGGGCCCGCGATATCCCCCCTTGACACCAGGACGCGCCTTTGCCTATTCTCGAATCCGCGAATACGTATACACTGCGCGTCGTTCCGCCTGCTGGCGCACCAGAGGAGATCGCCGGACAACCGCGCTGCGTCGATGTGCCGACCCCACCAGATAGCCTGCCCTGATGAGACTGGTCATTCTGGGCGGCGGTGGTTTTCGCGTGCCGTTGGTCTACCGGGCGCTGCTCCGACGCCCCTGGCTGGGCATCGACGACGTAGTGCTGTACGACATCGATCTCGGCCGGTTGGCGGTGATCGCGGCGGTGCTGGAGCCCAGCCCGAGCGTCCGGGTCACTGTCACCGACTCGCTGCCAGATGCGTTGACGGGCGCCGACATCGTGTTCTCGGCCATCAGGGTCGGGGGCGCGCACGGTCGGGTGAGGGACGAGCGGCGTGCACTGCAATTGGGCATTCTGGGTCAGGAAACAGTCGGCGCCGGAGGTCTCAGCTTCGGTTTGCGGACGCTTCCCGTTGCGCTGCGGACTGCTGAACTGCAGGCCGAACTGGCACCGGACGCTCCTCTGATCAACTTCACCAACCCGGCCGGGATGATCACCCAGGCGTTGACCGCCGCGCTGGGGAACAAGGTGATCGGGATCTGCGACTCCCCCATCGGCCTGGTCCGTCGAGCGTGCCGGGTGCTGGGTCTGTCGGCCGACTCGGTCGAATATGACTACGCCGGAATCAACCACCTGGGTTGGCTCACCGGACTGCGCGACCAAGGGGTCGACGTGCTGAGCGCGTTGCTGAACGACAATTCGATGCTCGCGGCTACGGAGGAGGGTCGGCTTTTCCCCCCGGAACTGCTGCGCGATCTCCAGGCAATACCGAACGAGTATCTCTACTTCTACTATGCGGCACGAGAAGTCACCGCTTCGCTGACTCCGGCCGGCAATCTCACTCGGGGCGAGGTCATCGAGGTCGAACAGGAGGATTTCTATCGGGTCGCCGCCGCCGAGACCGAACAGGCCGGCGCGCTCTGGCATCGAACCCGACAGCATCGTGAGGAGACCTACCTGGCCGAGGCGCGCAACGAGGAGCGCGACGAAGCGGACCTGTCGGGCGGAGGCTACGAGGAAGTTGCTCTCGACCTGGTGGCGGCCCTGACGTCGGACCGCCCGGCAGAGCTGATCGTCAATGCCCGCAACGGTGCCGCTTTCCCGCAGTTGCCCGCTGGTACCGTGATCGAGACCTGCTGCACGGTAGACCGAACCGGCGCACATCCGCATTCCGGCCCGGAGTTCTCGCTGCACCAGCTCGGCTTGGTGGCGGGGGTCCGGGCCGCCGAGGAGTCGATCATCGAGGCGGTGGTCAACCGCGACCGGGAGGCCGCCGTCCATGGTTTCGCCATCCACCCGCTGATCGGATCGCGGGAGTTGGCCAATGCCCTCGTCACCTCGATCGAAATTGACGAGCCGACCGTGGCTGCCTTGTTCGGCTGAGCAGGCTCAGGCTCTCGACACGTCAGGCGTCGGACAAGCGCGCGATGGTGGCCACCGCCCGCCGAAGCGAGATGGCGGGGTGACTGGGCAACTCGTCGCCCAGGAAGCCGTAGCTGTTCGCAAGCACGGCGGCGGACCGTGACCCACCCGCCGCCGCCGCACGGACGCCGTTCAGCCAATCGGCGAGGTCGCCCCATCCCGGGGCGGCGAGGGAGCCCCCGACCTGCTGAACGGACAACGCCGCGCACAGGTTGGCGAATGCCATCCGGTTGCGCAGCGGCCATTCTCGGAGCGTGCCGAGGATGAAAGCGGCGTCGAAGACGTCACCGGCGCCGGTTGCGTCGACGGCGTTCACCGGGAGCGACGGCACCCACTCCTCCTCGTTGGTGATGGAGTCCAGACCGATCGAACCCTGACCGCCACAGGTCACGACCACCACGGGCACCAGATCGGCGAGAATGACCAAGGCGGCGCGCGGGTCCTCGGTACGGGTGTAGGCCATGGCTTCGAGGCTGTTGGGCATGAAGGCGTACAGCTCGGACAGACCGGTCAGGTGCTCCGGCCGCCATTCACCGCTGGCGTCCCAGCCGGCGTCACCGAACAGCCTGGCGCCCTTCGCTTTCGCCTTCGCCAGCCAGGGCTCCGCCGTCTCCTCCAGGCTCACGAAACCGACCTTCGCCGGCGGCGGATCCGCCACCAGATCGGCAATGGCGATCGGCGAGTCGTGGGCATGGGTCACCATCGCCCGATCCCGTTGCATCGCCAGCGAAACGGTCACCGGAGAATGCCAGTCGGCGACCCGCTGCGACCGGGCCAGGTCGACGCCCTCCTGCTCCAGCGTGCGCCAGAGGAAGTCGCCGTACACATCGTCGCCGAAGGTCGAGGCCAGCCCGGTGCGCAGCCCCAGTCGACTGGCGGCGATGGCCAGATTGGCGATGCCGCCCGGGCACGATCCCATGCCCTCGGCGTGGATCTCGGTGCCGGGCACGGGTTGTGAGGGCAGCCCGGTGAGGACCATGTCGAAGAAGGTCGTGCCCTGCATGAAGACGTCGAGGGTCGCCTCGTCGCCGGCTGGTCCGGTATCAGGCTCCACGGACACCACCTTCCCACACGGGGCCCAGATCTGCGCTCAGCCTCTGGTCAGCGACGGGTTCCACGGCATCAACGTCGGGAGCTCGAAGATTCCCGCCCCGGCCCCGCAGACGTAGGGAATCGCCGCGATCACCGGCCCGGCGGTCGCATACTGCTCGGCTCTGGTTCTTCGGCCGTCGATGACGGGCGGATCGGTGACGTCGAAGGCGATCTCGATGCCGGGAACGCCCGTCACCGACACGGTCCACAGGTGCGGATTGTCGAAACCCGGGATATCCGGGTCCATGATCCAGTTGATCGACAAGGTCAGAAAGGTGACGTCGTCGACGATGGCGTGCCAACGCCAATTCGTTCCGGCGACCGTCCCCTGCTCGATCACACCGGCCGTGAGCTCGAGGCGCCTGGTCGCTGCGAACAGCTGATGGTCCGGTTCGATGCGGTCGATCCGCACCCCGAGCTTGTCGGCCGTGTAGTGAATAGCTTCGGCGAACAGCTTGTTGTACAGGGTCGCGAACGCACCGGTCAGCATGCTCGGGTCCGCTGGGTCCCGGCCCATGCCCATCACGTCGAAAACGAAGCCGGGGTCGGGCATGCCGGACGCGTCGACGACTTCCCGTACCGAGATCGAGTCGACCCGTAGACACATCCCGGTGGCCGTGAGCGCGAGACGCTCGAGGATGAATCCGGGATTGATGCCGGCGCCGAACAGGGTGGAATCCCCCCGCCGGGCCGCCTCGAGGAAGAGTGCCTCCCGCTCCGGACCGTGCGCCTTCGGATAGTGCTGCCCCTGGGTGGTGATCACGTTCTTGCCCGACTCCAACAGGGCGATGATGTCGGCATCCTGCGACTCGTAAGGAATGCCCACTCTGGCGGTGTGCAGCACGACATCGGCGTCCAGCGCGAGGATGTCCTCGATCCGGTTGGTGGCGATCACGCCTGTGGTGTCACGGCGGGCGATCTCACCCGCATCCAGACCCACCTTGCGGTCCGAGTAGACGTACAGGCCGACCAGCTCCAGGTCGGGATGCTCGATCACGGCGCGCAGGGTCGTCTTGCCGACGGCGCCCGTTGCCCACTGCACGACCCGCCAGGGCCGGGCGGCACTCATGAGTCGAGACGTTCGATGACGATGGAGGTGGCCAGACCGAGCGCAGCCGGAATGGTCAGCAGCCCGTAACGACCGCCGGTGCGCTCCAACGCATCGAGGGCAGTGGCCAGCAGAATGCCGCCGCTCGCGCCGAGTGGGTGACCCATCGACACCGCACCGCCGTCGACGTTGACGATCTCCGGATCGAAACCGAATCCCTTCGTCACCACCAGCGGACTCACCGAGAACGACTCGTTGGCCTCGACGATGTCGATGTCGTTCGCAGTGAGCTTTGCCGACGCCAGCGCCCGATCGGTCGACGGAATGGTGGCGGTCAGCAGCGGCGACCGCACCGCGCCGGTCGACGCGGCCAGAATCCTGGCTCGCGGCGGTCGACCCAACTGGCTTTCGGCATCACGGTTTCCGATCAGAGCGACCGATGCCGCATCCACCATCTGCGGCGCCGTCGCGGCCGAGTGCACCGCGGCGAACTCCCCGACCTCCGGCAGCCGGCGATCGACCCGAGCGTGGGCTGCCGCGTCATCCGGGAACAGCAGCGGCATGGCCGCGAAGTCTGCCGCAGTCATCGCCGCCCTGATGCCCTCGTCAGCGGCGAGCAGTACCTCGCCGTCCGGTCCGCGCACCGGCACCACACTGCCGTCGTAGTGGCCCGCGGCCCATGCCGCCGCGGCTCGCTGATGGGACTGCAGAGCGTAGGCGTCCGCGTCCTCGCGGGTCACTCCGTTGACCTGAGCCGTCAGATCGGCCGAGACGCCAATGGTGACGAAACCCGTTCGTTCACCCAACTCTTCGTCGAAAGCGATCGCCGCCTTGTCGGCCAGCATCGGAACCCGAGACATGGACTCGACACCACCGCCGATGGCGATGTCCACCGAGCCGCTGCTGACCTGGACCGCCGCAGCGGCGAGCGCGTCGAGGCCGGAACAGCACAGCCTGGACACCACCGAACCGGATACCGTGTCCGGCCAGCCGGCCCAGATCACCGACGCGCGAGCCACGTTCGCGCCCTGTTCGTGGCTGGCGGTACTCACGCCGAGGATGACCTCCTCGACCGCGACCGACCGGTCCGCCAAACCGAGGCGGGCATCGAGCGCGTGCAGCAATTGACCGACCAATTCGTAGGGCGGCACGGCGGACAGCGTTCCGCCGCCCCGTCGCACTCGCCCGCGCGGGGTGCGGACCACGTCGTAGACATAGGCATCCAACACGATGGCGTTCTCCTAACCCGGAAGCGAACTGGTGGTCAGAAATCCGACCTGCAAGCCGAACAACTCGGTCAGCTCCGGCACGTCAGCGCCGGCGGTGAGCCGGAAATCGGCGCCCAGCAACCGTCCGACCTCATGCTCCACGAATTCGACTCGGCAGCCGGCCAGGTCCAGCGACGTCGGCCCCAAAAGATCGATCCCGATGATGTGCGCCCAGAGTTCAGCCATGCCAACAGGATTCGGTACACCGACAGTCACGGCCACGATATCGTCGACAACCGCATCGGCGGCCGGACCCGGAGTGAGCGCATCCCAGAACCAAACCTCAGAATCGCCGATCCCGTCGAGCTCCAGCAGTATTCCGACGTCCGCCGGATGCATCTGGAACAACGGGTGACCCATCAGGACCGCCTCGGCTGCGAGCCGCACTCCCCTGTCCAGCGCACGTCGACGGCAGGCCGGAGCGTCGGGCACCTGCACCGACAGGCAGTACCCACCCGGTCCACCGCGGTCCAGCCATCGCCGGATGTACGAGCTGTCGTCCGACGGACCAACGAACTCCAGGAACTTCTGCGGCCCGATCGGCATCGCCGAGTCCTCCAGCCCGATCTTGGCCAGTTCGGGATCGGCGAAACCGGGGTTCAGGTTCAGTCTCGCCCGGGCGGTTTCGGCATCGCCGAGGGCGTCGGCGGTGCCGATCACCAACTGCCGCAGCATCGCCCAGTTGCTCCCGGTCATCGCACACCGTCCCTGCGCAGCTGGTCCGCGCGTACCCACGTCGCGTGGAAGCCGCTCGGAATACGCTGTGGCAGCATGACTCTGGCGATCGGGCCGACCGTGATGTCGGACGCATCGAAGATGTCGACTTCCGCTGTCCCGGCGACCTCGTCGGTGACGAACGAGACCAGGTATCCGTCGGTCTCCCCTGTCGAGTTGTCGCGGGCGGCGAATGGAGCTTCGGAGCCCCAGCGCCCGGGGCCGAAGAAGTGCTCCTGTTTCTGATCCTCCTGCGAGTCGTATCGGACCAAGCCGTCGAACAACAGGGTCGGCTCGTTGGCCAGCCGCATGCTGTAGGAGTAACGGTGCGGCTGGCCCATGATCCGCGAGTCGACACTGGGGAATTCGATGTTGTCGTCATCCAGATCGGTCTCGATGGTCTGCCCGGTCCGCAGGTTGAACCGGTAGCGGTACAGCTGAGCGTCCAATCGCATGTAAGCGAGCATGTTCGACAAGGGGCTGGCGAAAGTGGTCTGGTGCTGGGGATTCTTCACCCGACACACGTCCATGACGATCTCGTCACCGGTCTCCCAGGAGTTGATGACGTGATAGATGTAGCAGGGCCTGGCCTCGAACCAACGCACCTGATCGCCGCTGCCGTGGCGCGGGATGACCGCGAACCGGCTGACCAGTGATCGGTCATAGAAGATCCGGTACTTCCCGGCCGCCCTCGCGGCCTGATCCTGCACCAGCGGGAGATCCATCAGGATCGAATAGTTCGCGGTGATGGCCATGTCGTGCGGTAGTCGCGCACCCGGCAGCTCGATGTCGGTGACGTGGGACTGGCGACCATCGGGCCCGATCACGCCGTACCGCATGTACGGAGCCTGCGGTCCGTAGTCGAACCACATCAGCTCGCCGGTCAACTCGTCGACCTTCGGGTGCGCCATCATGTCTCCGTGGAACGTGTCCATGAAGTTCTGCGCCCCATAGCTTTCCAGCGACAACGGGTCCATTCCGTAGGGCGACCCACACAGATACCAGGTGGCCAAGACCTGGCCCCGATGGTAGATCACGTCGGTATTGGCGGAGTCCTTGATATTGAGGCCGTGGGTGTTGCCGAACGGATTGTCCTTGGGGTTTTCCATCAAGCCGGTCCACAGCGCCTGTCCGGCCTTCGATTCCGCATCGAAGGCCTCCGTTCGGACATACCTGTTGCGGTACCGGGCCTTTCCATTGTCGAAGTGCACGGCATGGATCATTCCGTCACCATCGAACATGTGGTATCGACCCGGCGCGTCATACTGTCGGTTGGGTCCGTTCCGGAGGTAGACACCGTTGAGATCGGCCGGGATCTCGCCGATCACGGTCAGATTCTCGGCGGTGATCTCGTCGCGAACCGGGGCGTAGACCCCGACCGTGTACGGGTTGGCGGCGCCCCCGACGGTTGTTGCTACGGCGATGGGCTGATCTGAGCTCACGGATGATCCCTTCGCGTGGCCGATGGTCTCCGCGCCACTGCGGATCCCCGACCCCGGACCTTGGACGCTACTATAGAGAAAGTCAGCTTTCAAGGCCGATATCGCCCGGTCGCCGCGAGCGCCGGCGGGGGGGCGGGTTGTCCGTGAACCAGATGCAGACCGATCCAGCGATGCCGGGCGGCATCGGTTCGGCACTGCTGCTGCTCGGCGACAAGTGGAACCTGCTGATGCTGCAGCAGGCCTTCCTCCGGCACGTGCGCAGGTTCGCCGACTGGCGCGACGCACTCGGCATGGCCGACTCGGTGCTGTCGACCCGCATCCGGGAACTCGTCGCTGCCGGCGTGCTGACCCCCGCTGAGTACCGGACCAGCGGACGGGGCCGCACCGAGTACCTGCTGACGCCGAAAGCACTGCCGCTCTGGGAGTTCCTCGTCGCCATCTGGGCCTGGGAGCAGGCCTGGTCCAACACCGACACCGACGACCGACGCCCCGGCCGCGCGCCTGTTGCATCTGCCGTGCCAGGAGTCGACTGTTCCCGAACTCGGTTGCCGGAGTTGCACCCACGCCCCGCTCACCGCCCGACAGACGTCCGTGGTCACCGGACCGGACGCCACCTTCGGCAATGTGGCCGTTCCGCGTCATCATCGCCGAACGGTGCGGGATCGGGCCCCGATCGAACACACCTTCCAGAGCCAGACCCTGGAGATCCTCGGCGATCGCTGGAGCACCGTCCTGCTGGTCGCGGCATTCCTGCGAGTGCGCCGGTTCGCCGATTTTCAGCACGAACTCGGTATTGCGCCCGGAGTGCTCAGCGATCGACTGGGCAGGTTCGTCGAGCTCGGCGTGCTGGCGCAGCGCCGCGGCCTCACCGAGCGGGACGAGTATCGGCTCACCACAAAGGGGCTGGCTTTCTTCCCCGTGTTTGCATTTCTGGTCGACTGGGCGCAGGAGTGGTACCCGCCTTCCCAGGACCGGCAGGTTGACCATCGTGCACGACGCGTGCGGCCAGCCACTGCAGCCAATGCTGTGCTGCACGGGCTGTCGTAAGCCGTTGGCCAGGACCGAGGTCCGCTTCGACCTCGGTCCCTGACCAGGGCTGAATGCAGGTTGGGGTCTACCAGGCGTAGTCCTCCGGTGCGGTTTTGTGCCCGGGGAAGATGTCGTCCAACTTGGCCAACGAGGCTTCGTCGAGTTCGACGCCGAGGGCCCGCTCAGCCGACCGCAGCTGCTCCATCGTGCGGGGGCCGACGATTGGAGCCGTGACGGCGGGTTGGTGTAGCAACCAGGCCAGCGCGGCATCGCCCGGCTCCAGACCGCGCTCCTCGGCGAAGTCCTCGAACTTGCCGATCTGGGCGTGGTTGTCCTTGACCGCCTGGGCGGATCGACCCTCGTTGCGGCGCTTACCATCCCGCTCCTTGCGCAGCACGCCCCCCAGCAGGCCACCGTGCAGCGGCGACCACGGCAGGATGCCCAGGCCGTAGTGCTGCGCGGCCGGGATGACCTCGAGCTCGACGTCCCTGGTCATCAGGTTGTAGATGGACTGTTCACTGACCAGGCCGGTGAAATGCCGGTCCGCGGCCGCCGCCTGCGCTTGGGCGATGTGCCAGCCGGCGAAGTTGCTGCTGCCCACGTAGAGCACCTTGCCCTGCGCCACGGCCACTTCCATGGCCTGCCAGATCTCGTCCCACGGCGTGGCCCGGTCGATGTGGTGGAACTGGTAGAGATCGATGTAGTCGGTCTGCAGCCGGGTTAGGCTGGCATCCAGCGACCGCCGGATGTTCAACGCGGAAAGCTTGCCACCGTTCGGCCAGGCCTCCATGTCGCCGTAGAGCTTGGTCGCGAGGACCGTCTTGTCCCGGCGGCCACCGCCCTGGGCCAACCAGCGACCGACGATCTCCTCCGTCGTGCCCTTGCCTTTGTCACCCCCGTAGACGTTGGCCGTATCGAAGAAGTTGATGCCGGATTCGTGAGCAGCGTCCATGATGGCGCGAGAGTCGTCTTCGGTCGTCTGTGGACCGAAGTTCATGGTGCCGAGACACAGACGGCTGACGGTCAGGCCGGTGCGGCCCAGATGCGTGTATTCCATGCTCCGATTATTACCCCATCTAACGGTTGGGCAATCACAACCTTCCATCCCGACCGGGGCGTTGCACTCGCGACCCTGGCATAGTCACATCGTTAGCTGTAGTGTCGATTCGTGTCAGACATCGCCGTTGAAGGCCATCAGGCCACCGCCGTGTCGCTCCCGGCCGGCCCGGAAAGCGGCGCACCGCCGCGTCATTGGTCGCTGAACCCGGACGGTACGCGCGTGCGCAACATCGCCGACATCCTGCGTCACCGCGCGGCGGCGACACCGGACGCACCGGCCCTGCTGCAGAGTGATCGAGTCACCACCTACGGCGAACTCGATGCCCGCTCGTCCCAAGTGGCGCAGGCGCTGTTGGCAGACGGTGTGGTGGCGGGCGACCGGGTCGCCTACATCGGGGTGAATGCCCCGTCCTTCCTGGAAGTGCTGTACGGCGCAGCCAAGATCGGGGCGATCGCGACAGCGTTGAACAACAGACTCGCTCCCCCGGAACTGCGTGCCATCCTGGCGAACGCAGAACCGGCGGTGCTGGTGCAGGGCATCGGCGAACCCGCGCTCACCGCCGGCGCCCCGGCGGCGCTCCGCCGGGTGGTCAGCGCCGCCGACTACGACACGTGGCTCGCTGTCCACCCAGCCGAAGACCCCGGATTCGAGGCCGACCCGCACGATCCAGGGGTCATCTTCTATACCTCGGGTACCACCGGGCTACCGAAGGGAATCATGCTGTCCGGCGACAACATGAGCCAGGCGCTGGCGATCCTGCATTTCGATGTCGAGTTCGACATGACATCGGTGGCAATGGCGCCTATTCCGTTCTTCCACATCTCCGGCTTCGGCATCGCACTCGTCGCCACCCTCAACGGCTCCGCCCTACTGCTGGAAGCCGAGACCGACCCGGCCGCCCTGGTGGATTTGTTGGTGCGGCGCAAGGTCTCCCACGCAGCGGTGGTGCCGACCCTGGTACAGCGAATGGTGAACCTGCCGGGCGCGGCGGACGCCGACTGGTCGGCGCTGAAGTACTTGATCTACGGGTCCGCGCCGATGCCGTTACCGATCATCCAGCGCGCGACGGCCCTGTTCGGCTGCAAGTTCCTGTCGAGCTACGGACTGACGGAGTCCAATGGCGGCGTCACCATCCTCTGGCCGGACGACCACTTCCCGGCACCCGGGCGTGAGCAACAGCTCCGCTCCGTCGGGCGGATCATGCCCGGCGTGGAGATGAAGGTCGTCGATCCCCAGACGCTGCAAGAGGTTCCGGTCGGGACGCGCGGCGAGGTGCTGATTCGCGGCGGGCACGTGATGCTCGGCTACTGGCAGAACCAGGCAGCCACTGATGCCGTCTTCACGCCGGATCGGTGGCTGCGCACCGGTGACGGCGGCAGTTTCGACGAACTGGGGTACCTCTATCTGCACGACCGGCTGAAGGACATGATCGTGAGCGGCGGCGAGAACATCTTTCCTGCCGAGGTGGAAAGCGTGCTCACCGGTCATCCCGGCGTTGCCGAGGTAGCCGTCGTCGGCGTCCCTTCGGAAGCTTGGGGCGAGTCACCTTATGCGATCGTCGTTCGCACGCCCGGATCCAATTTCTCTGCGGAGGAACTCATCACCTGGTCACGAGATCGGTTGGCGCACTTCAAGTGTCCGGTTGGCGTCGAATTCGTCGACGCGCTGCCGCGAAATGCCAGCGGCAAGCTGCTCAAGAACCGGCTCCGCGAACAGCACGGCGGCTGACCGCCCACGGCTCACGTCGACTGCGGGCTCACCCAACGACGCGGTCGTGCCCGATCCAGTACGGTGCCCGCAGTTCGCGCTTGAGGATCTTGCCGGATGGATTGCGGGGCAACGCTTCTACGAAGGCCACGTCGGTCGGGCACTTGTAGTGCGCCATCTTCTCCCGGGAGAACCTGATGATGTCCTGGGGATCCGGGTGGGCTCCTCCTGTCACCACGAATGCCATCGGCGTCTCGCCCCATTTTGGGGATGGGATACCGACGACGGCAACCTCGACGACGTCCGGGAACGCGGCCAGCACGCTTTCCACCTCGGCCGGATAGACGTTCTCGCCGCCGGTGATGATCATGTCCTTCATCCGGTCCCGGATGAACAGAAAGCCCTCGTCGTCCAGCGCACCCATGTCGCCGGTGCGGAAGAATCCGTCGGCGGTAAAGGCGTCGGCGGTGGCCTGCGGGTTGCGCCAGTAGCCGGGCGTCAGACTCTTTCCGCGGACTTGGATCTCGCCGGTGCTGCCGGCGGGCAGGATGACTCCTGACCCGACATCGGCAATCTGGATCTCGATGCCCGGGACGGCCTGTCCGGCCGATCGCAACCGACTCAGGTCACCGTCCGGCCGATGTTGTTCGGGACCGAGAAGCGTCGTCGTGCCCATGGTCTCGCTGAGGCCGTAGGACTGGAACAGGTCGGCTCCAAAGGTGGCGATGGACGCGCGCAGCAGCGGCTCGGAGATCGGCGAACCGCCATACACCACTTGCCGAAGGGCAGAGAAGTCCGCCGCGCGAGCCTGCGTTGACTGCGTGAGCACCTGCATAACGGCCGGAACCATTGCGGTATGGGTTGCGCGGAAGGTCAGCAACTGATCCAGCATCGAGGCCGCGGTCGGTTCGCGGGACTGGATGATCCGGCCACCTCTGGACAGAGTTATCAACGCCCAACCGCCGCCGGCCACGTGGTAATAGGGCACCGGGACGAGGCTGCGTGAGGATGAGTCGACGTCGAAGCAGGAGCCGAATGCAGCAACCGACCACACCTGCTGCTCCGCGCTGACCAGGACGCCCTTCGGCCGGCCGGTGGTCCCGGAGCTGTAGATAAGTTCGATCAGCTCCGCGCCGACCGCATCCCGGCCAGGATCGACGTCGGAGGCCGCTGCCAGCCAGTCCTGATAATCGATCGATCCCGGAAGTGGTTGTGCCGCATCGATGACGACCAACTGCCGACCGGCCGGCCGGATCAGCGGCGCGTAGGCCGATCCGGCGATGATGACGGCGACACCGGCGTCGTCGAGCGACCAGCCCAGCTCGTCGGCGCTCAGCCGAAAGTTCAGCGGGACCAGCACGGCACCGGCCTTGAGCGCGCCGAGGAACGACTCCCAATATTCAGTGCCGTTGCGATCGACGAAGCCGACCCGATCGCCGCGCTGCACACCGGCGTCGATGAGCGCGTTGGCCGCCCGATTCGAGGCCAGGTCCAACTCGGCAAAGGTGACCGTACGGCCGTCACCCTCGATGGCGACCGCTTCCGGGTCGACCCGTCCGCCGTCGCGGACCAACTGCGCTACCGACATTCCGGGTACCTGTCTTCCGGTGATCTGAGCAACCGGCTCAGACGAGACGAAAATTGATGCCCGACAGCCCTGGATCTTGCGCAGCGCTGGACGCGGTCCGCAGCACCACTGTCCAATCGGCAGACGGACCGCCCGGGACGAAACGCACAAAGGCGCCGCCCATTTCGACCTCGTCGGCCACGACCGGTTCACCGAGGTCGAGCAGCCGGTGCCACAGCAGCGTCATCGCAGCCGGATCGGCGACCGGCACCTCGACGCCGAGGATCTCGTCGATCGCGGCGCCCGGTTCCGGGCCGGGGTTGATATCGTCCCAGAACCATTCCCGTGGGTCAGCGATCCCATCGATCTCCAGCACCAGCCCGACGTCCTTGGGGTGGAGTTGCAGGACCGTCTTGCCGAACGCCAACTCGTCGATCGGCACGCGGACGCCAAGTTCCTGGGCTCGCGCGCGGACACCGTCCGGGTCCGGATGTTGTACGGAGAGCACGAAACCGCCACGGCCGCCGATCTTGGCCAGCCATTTCCCCACCGGTCCTTGGGCGTCAGTGGAACCGACGACTTCCAGGTAGCGCTCCGCGGAGACCGGCAGGGTGGCATCGAGCAGGGAGATCTTCTTCAGCTCCGGATCGGTGAAACCTTCGCCGAACCCGAAAGCCGTTCGGACGGCTGCCGTGTCGGCGTCGTGTTCGGTGGTCGCAATGACCACCTGCCGCAGTTTGGCCCAGCTGTGCATTGGTGCGGTCATCGTGGTCTCTCCTACGTCATCGTGCGGAGCGGTTTCGTGTTGGCATGGATCAACTTCTCGCGCATGGATCAACTTTGTCATTTGGGACGGGCGGGACAGAAGGCGTCAACTTCATCCATGCCTGCGAAGTTGACCCATGCGGGGAACCGGGTCAGAGGCGGAGGGCAGTGGCGGGGTGGTCAGTCTCGCGCCAGTCGGGGATGGACGAACCCGGCGCCCAGGTGGCATGGGTGCCGCTGGAAACACGTTCGGGCAGTTGAACTCTCGCGACTGGACCGGACGCGAGGTTACGCGCGTCGAAGACAAGGCATTCCGAGATGTCGTTGTTCATGTCGGACACGATGGTCACCAGGTAGCCGTCGTCCTCCGACGTCGAACCGATCCGCGGCGCCATGGCCGTCTCGCTGCCGTAGACACCGTCGCCGAACAGATACCGCTCCTCACCGCCGGTCTCGGTGTCGTGTTTGAGCAGCCCGTTGAACAGGAACCAGCCCGGCTTGGTGGTGGCCGCAGTAGCTGTATCGGTGCCGCAGCCCGGCGTACTGCTGGTTGATCATGCCGAACTCGCTCTTGCTGTCGCTCAGCGGCTCTTCCTTGCACAGACCGGTCGCCATGTTCAATCGCCAGCGATGCAACTGCGGCCCCATGAGCTCGTTGTCGAGGAAGCGGAACATCCGCTGGTAGAGGGTGCCGTTGCCCGCCGGCGGCTCCGGATCCTGCTGGAAGAAGCCGTCGAGGACGATCTCGTCGCCATCCTCGTAGGCATTGACCCAGTGCAGCACGTAGGTCGGATCGGCTTCGAACCACTTGATGTCCGCCGTCTGACCGCGCCGCGGGATGACCGCGATCCGGGACGGAATCTCCGGGTGGAACCGCGACGCGTACTTGCCTTTCTTCAGCGCCTCCGGCTCCCAGAACAGCGGCATGTCGTTGAGGATGGCGTAGTTCTCGGTGAACGCCATGTCGTGCGGGAGCCGCGGCCCGGGCAACGGCACGTCGACGTAGTGGACCAGGTTGTCCTTGGCATCGACCACGCCGTAGTGCATGTAGGGCGCGTCGGTGCCGTAGTTGAAGAACAGCAACTCACCGGTCCGGTCGTCGAGCTTGGGATGTGCCGACACCCCGACATCGCTGGGAAAGGCGCCGTTCCAGCTGGCCTTGCCCAACGTTTCGAGCGTCGTCGGGTTGAGCCGGTACAGATCGCCACACTGGTAGAAGCTGGTCAGGGCAACCCCGTTGTGCATCACCACGTCGGTGCTGGACGCGTCCTTCATCCGGCCGCGCGCACCCCAGCCGGTCTGGGTCGGCGACTTGGCCGGATCCTCGGCCAGCCCGGCCCACAGCGGCCGGCCGGCTTCCTGCTCGGCCAGGAACCCGTCGGTACGGACGAACCGATTGCGGTAGAACGCCTTGCCGTCCCGAAAACCGACCACGTGCACCATGCCGTCACCGTCGAAGGGGTGGTAGATCTGCATCGCCGGGTGCACCGGGTTCTCGGTGTTACGCAGGTAGGTACCGTCGAGATCGGCCGGGATCTCGCCGATGACGTCCAGGTCGTCGGCCTTTCGCTCGACCGTCTGCGGTCGCCAGGGCCCCGTCCGGTAGGGATGGTCGTCATTCGCGGGGAGGGTGGTCAGCGCGCGACCGAGGATCTCGATATCCATGGCAGGTGTTCTCCTACTCGTTGCCGGCACCGACGACGAAGCTCGCACAAGTGGTCGTACTGCCGCCGATGTTCAGCGTGGCAACCCTTTTCGCGTCCGGAACCTGATAGTCGCCGGCCTGGCCGGTAACCTGCTTGTAGGCGTCCAGCAGCATGCGCACCCCGGTCGCACCGACCGGGTGACCACCACCGATCAAGCCGCCGCTGGGATTGATCGGTATCCGGCCGCCGATTTCTATGTCTCCGCTGTCGACTGCCTTCCAGCTGTCCCCGGGGCCGGTGATCCCGAAATGATCGATGGCCGCGTATTCGCTCATCGAAAAGCAGTCGTGGGTTTCGATGGCGTCGAGTTGATCGACATCGGCAATGCCGGCACGAGCGAACGCATCGGTGATGGTCCGGCGCAGGTGCGGCAGCACGTACTCGTCCGATGCGGACCGATCCAGCTTGGCCTGCAGCGACAGTCCGACCGTTCGGTGGCCCCACCCAAGGATCCGCGCGTTTGCTCGGGAACGTAGCGCGGGATGCTCGGCCAGGTATCGGTCGCTCACCACCACGATACCGGCGGCACCATCGGTCATCGCGCTGCAGTCCGTCCTCCGTACGCGCCCTTCGACGCTCGGATTTGCTGCGTCGTCGTCGGTGAAGCTCTCGGCCGTGTACTTCCAATTCCGCGTCTGCGCGTTCGGGTTGTGCTTCGCGTTCCGCACATTCAATTCGGCGATCGCATGCACGTAGCGATCGTCCAGACCGTAGCGACGGTCGTATTCGTCGGCGAGTTTGTCGAACATGTACGGCCACATGAAGGTCGCGTCCTCGCCCTCGTGCCCGATCCAAGCCGCCGCGCCCAGGTGTTGGGCGCCGAGATCGCCGCCGACGGTCTTCTCGATCTCGGCGCCCAGTACGAGTGCCACGTCGTACCGGCCCGCCTCGATCTCGGACATCGCGCCCAGCATGGCCATCGAGCCGGAAGCGCAGGCCGCCTCGTGCCGCACCGCCGGGACGCCCCAGAGTTCGGGCTCGACACTCGCCGGCATCCCGCCGAGCTGCCCCTGGCCGGTGAAGAGCTGACCGAAGGCATTGCCGACGTGGATGACGTCGACATCCGACGGGGAGATCGAGGCGGCGTTCAACGTGCCCTGAACGGCCTCGGCGAACAACTCCGCGAAACCCAGACCCTCGCGAACCGTATTCCGGGCGAAGTCGGTCTGATGTCCACCGATGATCCAGCTGGAGCTCACGCTCATCGGGTACCCCTTTGTCTGCGGATTCTTCTCCTTCATTACTACAACAAACAGTGCTGCTCGTCAATCACATCGACGGATTCGTGGCTACCTCAACGGACCTTCCTGCATCGACGGACCTTGCTGCAGGCATCCCTGCAGCCCTTGTGATTTGTGCGACCAGGCACTACAACTGGCAGAGTGACTAGGCAGGTGAGATCGGAGCTCCGCGCGCCATCGCAGATCGAGCGGATCGAGGCATGAACGGGCCATTGACCGGACGCTTCGGCATCGTGACCGGTGGCGGAAAGGGACTTGGCCGAGCGTTCGCACTATCGCTGGCGGCGGCGGGTGCCGGCGTAGTGGTGAACAACCGCAACCGGCAGGTGGACAGAGACGGACGCGGGCCCGCAGATCACGTGGTCGAGGAAATCCGAGCAGCGGGCGGCAGCGCCGTCGCGCAGTACAGCGACGTCGCGGACCCGGATGCCGTCGCAGACATCGTCGACACCGCGATGAAGCATCACGGCCGCATCGATTTCCTGGTGACCAGCGCGGGGGTCAGCGCACCCGAGATGTTCCACAAGACCACGCCGGAGCGGTTCGACACTGTCACCGGGATCAATATCGGCGGCACCGCACATGTGGCGTCGGCCTGCGCCGCTCTGATGCGAACGGCCCGATTCGGCCGGATCGTCCTGATCGCCTCGACCGCCGGACTGCACGGCGAGCCCACAGCGTCCGCCTACTCGGCAAGCAAGGGCGCGGTCATCGCGCTCGGCCGGGCGATCGCCGTAGAGGGAGCAGCCCGAAACGTATTGACCAATGTCGTCCTGCCCTACGCCACCACGCAGATGACGGATGCCGGCATGCACAGCGACTACCGGGAGACGATGGCGGCCGCGGCGGTCGCTCCGCTGGTGACAGCGTTGGTCGATCCCCTCTCGGCGGTGAACGGGCAGATCATCGTCGCCGGCGGCGGAGCCATTCGGGTGGCAAGCGCGGTGGAATGGGGGGCCGTTGCACTGCCCACCGAGCTGACACCCGAGTCCCTGACCTCGCTGCTGGAACAGAGCCGGGAGGGCCCCGCACGATCGTTCGACAACGCCGAGGCGGCCTTCCTGGATTTCGCCGAGAGCATCGCCGGGCTCGATCGATGAACCGACCGAGTCTCGCGCCGAACGAATTGACCGACCGCGTGCTGGCCATGTTGGAGCTGACGCCGATCGGAGAGGACGCCTTCGTCGGTGCGCGGGTGGTCATGGGCCTGCCCCGGGTGTTCGGCGGTCAGGTGTTGGCCCAGGCTCTGGTCGCCGCGGGCCGCACGGTGCCGGAAAAGACCGCACACTCTCTCCACGCCTACTTCCTGCGAGCCGGAGACCCCGGAGAACCGATCAGGTATGACGTGCAACGGATCAGAGACGGCCGACGGCTCTCCTGTCGGACGGTGACTGCCCACCAGCACGGCAGATCGATCGCCACGGTCACCATGTCATTCGCCGCCACCTCGGGCGGCGTCACCCATCAGATTCCCGCCCCCGCGTCAATTCCCGCACCGCAGGTGCCCACCCTGGCCGAATCCGCCTCCGCTTGGGGCGGACTCGGGCCGGCCTGGGGTGGCTTCGATGCGCTGGAGATCCGGGTCGACCCGCGCCGGGTCGATTCCGATCCCGTAGCGGACGTCGACCACCATGGAGCCCGGGGCAAGTAGCGATCAGCTCTGGCAACGGGTGCCCTTCCGGCTGCCGGTAGATCCGTTGCTGCATCAGGCCTTCCTGGTGTACGCCAGCGACGTGACGATCCTGGCGGCGGCTCTGGTTCCGCACGGCGTGCCGGTCGGGTGCGAAGAGGTCGGCGGTCGGCTGCTCTGGGACGGGGTGTCGGTGGATCATGCCATCTGGTTTCACGGGCCCGTGCGGGCCGACGAGTGGATGTTGTTCGACCAACTCTCGCCGGTGGCCGCGGATGGTCGCGCCTTCACCAGGGCGGAGGTGTTCACCGCGGACGGGCGGATGATCGCGTCAGTGGCACAGGAAGGCCTGATCCTCGGGCTGGACGACGGGAGCTGATCAAGGAGATGTCAATGCAGCGAGCACTTTTCGAACCCGACCATGAAGAATTCCGGGCGAGCATGCGGACGTTCGTGGATCGGACGCTGCGGCCCAACCTGGAGCGGTACACCCGGGAACACCGCATCGACCGCGACGCCTGGCTGGAGGCCGGGTCGATGGGCTTCCTCGGGCTCGAGGTGCCGGAGGAGTACGGCGGTTCCGGCGCAGGCGATTACCGGTTCAACGCCGTGTTCAACGAGGAACTGGCGAAGCTGGGGGCCGCCTATGCGTCGTGTTTCGGCATCCAGGCCGACGTCGTCGCGCCCTACCTGGTAGATCTGGGTACCGAGCAACAGAAGAAGGAATGGCTGCCGCGGTTCTGCACCGGAGAGGTAGTCAGCGCGATCGCCATGACCGAACCGTCCGGTGGCTCGGATCTGGCCAATCTGCTGACCAGGGCGACGCCGGACGGTTCCGACTGGATCATCGACGGGGCAAAGACGTTCATCACCAACGGCGGCTCGGCGGATCTGGTTGTGGTAGCCGCCCGCACGGGGCCGGGCAAGGGTGCCCGCGGGGTGAGTCTTTTCCTCGTCGACACCACATTGCCCGGGTTCGAGCGCGGCCGAATACTCGACAAGGTCGGCCAACCGGAGTCGGACACTGCGGAATTGTTCTTCCACGACCTGCGTGTTCCCGCCGACGCGCTGCTCGGCGAGCTCGGCCGGGGATTCGTCTCGATGATGCAGCGACTGCCGCAGGAACGAATCGGTGTCGCCATCGGCAATGTCGCCAATGCGGCTCAGATATTCTCGGAGACGCTGGAATACGTGAAGCAGCGCAAGGCTTTCGGTCAGGCCATCGGAAGCTTCCAGCACAACAAGTTCCTGCTCGCCGAGATGTCGACCAAGCTCGAGGTGACCCAGGCGTTCGTCGACAAATGCGTGACGGCCCACACCACCAAGGACCTCAGTGCGGAGGAAGCGGCGATGGCCAAGTGGTGGTCGGCCCAGGTGCAGAGCGAGGTGCTCGACGACTGTGTCCAACTCTGGGGCGGGTACGGGTACATGAACGAGTACCGGGTGGCCCGGGCTTGGAAAGACGCCAGGGTGAACAAGATCTGGGCCGGATCCAACGAGATCATGAAAGAGCTGATCGGCCGCAAGCTCGGGCTGTGAGGCAGTACCGGCGGGTCGACGATGACCTCGCGGGAGCATCGGCATTCGAAAGAGGATGAGAACATGCGGCTGTACTCGCCCGAGCAGGTGGCCGAATTTCTGCGCGACGGCTGGTGGTCCGGCAAGACCTGGTTGGATCTGCTGGCCGATCACGTCCGGGATCGTCCGGACCGGACGTCTGTGGTCGACCCGGCAAATCGCGAAACCATCACCGGTGTGTCTCCCCGACGGCTCACCTGGGCTCAGGTCGACGTCGAAGTACGCAACCTGGCCAGATCGCTGTTCCGAGCCGGGGTCCGAAAAGACGACGTGGTTGGTGTTCAACTGCCCAACGGGGTCGAACTGGCCGTGGTGTATCTCGCCGTCGCCAGCCTGGGTGCTATCACGTGTCCCTTCCCGGTCCAATATGCGCAGCACGAACTGGCACAGATGGGAAACTTGGCGGCCCTCAAGGCCTTCATCACGGTCGGCCGGGTCAACAGAACCCGCTTGGCCGAGCGGGCCATGACCCTCCCCGAGCGCATTCCGACCTTGAACAGTGTGTTGGCCTACGGACCCGACGTTCCATCCGGGGCGGTCAGCCTCGACGACGACCTGATCCAGACGGAAGGCAACCAGGAGTACCTCGACTACGTCAGCGGCCTCGAGATCCACCCGAATGACTGCGTGACGCTGTGCTGGACCTCAGGTACCGAAGGCGTACCGAAGGGTGTACCGCGCAGCCACGGTGACTGGCAGGTCGTCGCCATGGGCACCATCTCGACACCGAAGCTGTCGTCCGACGATGTGTTGCTGAACCCGTTCCCGATGGTCAACGCCGGGGGCATGGCCGGCATGTACCTCCCCTGGCTGATGCTGGGTGCCACGCTGGTCCAGCATCACCCGTTCGATCTGGACGTCCTGCTGACCCAGATCGAGGACGAGCGGGTCACCTATACCTGCGCACCGCCCGCCGTACTCAACAGCCTGATCGCCAGCCCAGACCTGCTGGAAGCCCACGACCTGAGCTCATTGCGGGCGATCGGTTCGGGGTCTGCGCCGCTGTCGGCATGGATGATCCAGGGATGGGAGCGGGACCGTGGGGTGGAGGTACTCAACCTGTTCGGGTCGAACGAGGGCCTCTGCCTGTTCGGCTGCCCAGACACCATTCCCGATCCGGCAGATCGAGGGCGACTCTTCCCGCGCCCCGGGGACAAGTCGTTCGCCTGGCGGGCCCGAGCCGGCCGGGAGACACGCTCCCGCTTGGTCGATCTCGACACGGGGGACGACATCACCGAGCCCGGCCGACGCGGCGAACTGCGGGTCAGCTCACCAACGGTTTTCGCCGGCTACTGGGGCAATGTGCAGAACCCGTTCGACGAGCAGGGCTATTATCGCACCGGCGACATATTCGAGATCACCGGTGACGGCGGGCATCTACTGGTGTACGTCGATCGCGCCAAGGATCTGATCAGCCGCGGCGGATACAAGATATCGGCGGTGGAAATCGAGTCGCTGTTGCTGGCTCATTCGAAGGTGGCCGAAGTCGCCGTGGTCGGCATGCCGGATCCACTTCTCGGTGAACGAGTCTGCGTCTTCGTCGCTCCGCGTGCGGCGGAGGATCCACCCGATCTCGACCAACTGGTGGCAGTCCTCGCCGCACAGGACGTCGCCAAGTTCAAATGGCCCGAACGGCTGGAGATCGTGGAATCGCTGCCGCGCAACCCGGTCGGCAAGATCCTCAAGCGGGATCTGCGCGAGCGGCTGCGGTCCGAGCAGATCGCGGCCCCGGTGGGCGTGCACAGATGAGCGGCCGACTCCCCGCACTCCGGCAGATCGTACTGCTGACCTCCGACCTGCCCGGCACCATCGCTGCCACCCAGCAGTTCCTCGGGCTCAATCGCGGCGTCCGCGAAGCGCAGGCCATGGCCGCCCTGGGTTTCGAGCACGAAGTGCTGGCCATCGACCGGACCTTCGTGGAGATCGTCGCGCCGCTCTCCGACGAGTCGAGCCCCGGACGACTGCTGGCCGCGAACGGCGAATCGGGATACATGGTCGTTCTGCAGGTGGACGGGCTGGACGCGCTGATCGAGCGCGGCGCAAAATACGGCCTTCAGCCGGTCATGAGCGACGTACTGGACGGAAATCCCATCAGCCAATGGCATCCTCGGGACCTCGGCACCCTGGCCGAGATCGACGAGATCCGAGCCGGGTCCAGTTGGCATTTCTGTCCGGCACTGTCGGATACCGGCAGCACCGCGGTGGTTTCCGACATCGTCGCGGCCGAGATCGCGGTGACCGATCCGGCTGCCACGGCGGCGCGCTGGGCCGCCCTGCTGGACATCGCGATCGAAACGGGCACGACGCAGATCGCCCTGGCCACGGGGCGGCTCCGCTTCGTGCCACGCGACGGCCCGGCCCGCGGCCTGGTCCGGGTGGAGTTCGCCCGGAGTGCGACTGCCGGCGTGCCGGATCCGCCGGCTCCCACCGAGACGAGCATCTGCGGCGTCCGTCTGACCATTCTGGAGCAGGAAGAACAGCGATGACCGAGAACATCAAATACGAGGTCCGGGACAATATCGCGACCATCACGATAGACCGGCCCGAGAAGCGAAATGCACTGTCGTACGCCATGTACAACGCCTTGATCGACCGAACGGAGCAGGCCGACGCCGATCCCGACGTGCGGGTGGTGATCCTGACCGCCGTGCCCGGCCAATTCTGCGCGGGTACCGACCTGACCGAACTGCGCGACGTCGACGTCAACGACCCCGGCGCGAACCGCGAGGAGTTCCGCGACGGAAAGCAGTGGTACCTCACGGATTGCAGCAAACCAGTGATCGCCGCGATCGACGGCCCAGCGGCCGGTCTTGGCGTGGAACTCGCGACCCTCAGCGATATCCGGATCGCCTCCACCAGGGCCAGCTTCTCGTGGATCTTCGTGCGGCGCGGACTGGTGCCGGATACCGGGGCCGGTACCTGGGCACTTCCGCGGATCGTCGGACAACAAAATGCCATGCACCTGGTGTTGTCCGGAGAATTCATCGACGCGGACTACGCGAAGCGGATCGGTTTCGTGCTCGACGTCGTGGCGCCCGACGAGCTGGCCGAGCGTGCCCGCAACTTGGCACGGCTCATCGCGCTCGGCTCACCGTTCGCCGTCACCAGAGCCAAGAAGCTGATGACGCTGGGCGCCTCGCAGACCCGTACGGAGCACCTCAGCACGCATCTCGACGTGCTCACCGAATGTCAGCTGTCGGCGGATCACCGCGAAGGGGTGCTTGCTTTCCTGGAGAAGCGCCCGGCCGTGTTCACCGGGCAATAGAAGTTAGGGTTACGAACAACATTGCGCGTGTCAGGATGCACAGGTCGGGAACATCAGGAACTGACGAACTGGAGGGGGATGACGTGCCGCTGGACAAGCAGTCCTCGACCAAAGAGGTCACGCTGTTGGACGAGGACGGTCCGAACGCAATCGCCATGGCCAACGGCATCGTCGGGGACGAATGGACGTTGTGGATCGTCGAGCTGGCACTCAACGGCATCACCCAGTACAACGAGTGGCTGCGCGCGGGGCCGATCTCCAGTTCCGTACTCACCGCCCGGTTGGGGCGGCTCGTCCAGACCGGCATCATGGAGCGCGTTCGCTACAACTCGCGGCCACCCCGACACGACTACCGACTGACCTACCGCGGCAAACAGATGTGGCCCATCCTGCTCACCATGTGGGCCTGGGAGAAGCGTTGGGTGGACGACCCGACTGAGCACCTACCGCAGATGCGACACACCAAGTGTGGCAATATCTTTGCGCCTGTCCTGGTGTGCGAGGCCTGTGAGGTCGAGGTCGCAGCGCGCGACGTCCAGGGGCGGCTGGGCCAGAGCGGCGGCTGGTCGCGAAGCGTGCCGTCTGCCGCTACGCGCCGGCGGGCACATTCGGGCGCGCGGCCGACCGAGGTAGTGACGCAGACCATGGCGCTGGTGGGCAACAGGTGGTCGGCGGCCCTGCTCGGCGCAGCCTTTCTCGGAGCCACTCGATTCGGCGAATTCGAGCAGCGCATCGGCGCACCACCCACCATCGTGGCCGAGCGTTTGCGCACCTTTCTCGAAATCGGGGTCCTGACGCAGACGCCGAATCCGCAGCGGCCGGATTGGGTCGTCTACCACCTCACCGACAAGGGCCGAGCCTTCTACCCGGTGGTGGCTTCGATGATCGAGTGGGCCCAGCGGTGGTTCCACTCACCGGACGGTCCACCTCTTCGGTTGGAGCACAATGCCTGCCATCGGGCATTTCACCCGCGGTTGATCTGCGGCGAATGCCGGGAACGGCTCCGCGGTTCGGCCGTCCAGGTGGTCCGAATCGCCGACAACGCCGATCAGGCCGCCGGCCTCTGACTCGAAGGGGACTCCGCAAACTGAACTGGCGCATTGCATTTCGACCGATGCACAGAAATCGGCGGAGCAGTGGTGGGCGCGATCAAGAGGCCGGCCGACCGGTCGACATCACTCCCGATCTCAGTACTTTCGCCATACCCCGCTCCCAGCGGACCGGGTCGAGCGCGTATTTGGCCCTCGCCTCGACCGCCATCCGGTCGGTGTCCAGGACCCGCTCCCCGCGCTCCATGGCCCGCAGGCCGATGATGGCGATGTCCCGCGGGTTCTCCTTGATGCCTTCGACATGATCGGCCATCCGGGTGTCCACCGAACCGACGATCAGGGCCGTCACGCTGGTTCCCTGCGGCTCCAATTCGGCGCGCGCGATGATCGAAAGAAACAGCGCCGCCGATTTGGCCGGCGAATAGCCACCCATGAACGCGGTCGGAATCGCGCCGGCCACCGAGAGCACGTTCGCGATCGCCCCACCGCCGTTGCTCTCCAGCACCGGCGCGAAGGCGCGAATCATGTTCAGTACCCCGAAGTAATTGACCTCCATCTCCTGCCGCGCCATGTTCGGGTCCGCGGCCAGCACCAGCCGATCACGCCCGTGCAGGCCCGCGTTGTTGATGATCACCGTCGCGTCCGAGCATGTCTGCGCGGCCCTGGCCACCGACACAGCATCGGTGACGTCCAGTTGGAGTCCAACTGCTCCGGCATCGGTCAGCGCATCCGGAATGTCATCGAGATTCCTTGCACCGCAATACACTTTCGCGGCGCCGCCGGCCAGTAGTTCCTCCACGAAGCCGCGTCCGATGCCGCGGTTACCGCCGGTCACCACGGCTACACAGCCCTTGATGTTGGCGCTCACAGCGCGGAACCCACCTGTAATCCATCAAGGGCCGGTATCCCCGGCTCGTCATAGATCGGGTCGTCCGGGTACTTGCCGCTGTGCAGCAGCTGGGCCGGATCCAACCGCCCGCCCAGCCATGTCGCTGTTCGGGGACCAAGTTCCTGCGACCAGTCGAATCGCAGCCGTCGGCGGGCGATGCCCCATTCTCCGTCGGCCCGCTCCAGATCATCGATGATCCTCGAGGAAACGAGATAGTCAGTCACCACGCCGTCCACCCGCACCCGGGTCAGCGCCAGCACGTAGTGCTCGGATCGAGCTCGATCACCGTCCAGGTCCACCAGGACGTTCGACAGCGTGTGGGTGCCCACCGACCGCGGATGCCGCAGCGCCTCCTGGATGGAATCGATGTATCCCTGGGCGGGGCCGGCGTACATGCCGCCGTGCTCCTCGGTGGCGCCCGGTCGATAGCAGGCCCGCAGGGTGTCGATATCACCACGGTCGATAGCCCGCAGGTACCTGGTCAGCAACTCGGTGATCTGGCTCTTGTCGACCAGGATCTGCAAGTCATCAGCATCGTTGCTCATGGGGCTTTACGCTACAACTAACGCCGTGACTTGCCTAGTGCGCATCACGGTTGGGGCAAAAGTTCGTCCAGGCGTTGACCCGCGGCTCCCAATGCAGTAACAATCACACTGTTAACTGAAGTGCGTCGCGTCACATCCCGTTCACTGGTGCGCGGGCAAGGATCCGGAGGCTGATCGGTGCTCCAAGTAAAAGATCTCGTGCTGTCCTTCGGTGGAGTGACGGCACTGGATCGAATCAGCTTCACGGTTGCCGACAACGAGATCTGCGGCCTGATCGGGCCGAATGGCGCAGGCAAGACGTCGCTGTTCAACTGCGTGACCCGGGTCTACCGGCCGAGCCAGGGATCGATCAACTTCGACGGAATCGATCTGCTGTCGCTGCGCCGCCACCAGATCGTCCGCAAAGGTGTGGCCAGGACATTCCAGAACCTTGCCCTGTTCCCCACGCTCACCGTCATGGAGAACGCCATGGTGGGCGCACATTCCCGCTCCACCCCGCACCTGCTGACTGCCACGCTGAGTTGGCCGACCGAGCGTCGCGCTCGGCGTCGACTGGAAGCAGAGGCCAGTTATCTGATGCGCGCTCTCGATCTCACCGATGTCGCATTCCGGCCGGCCAAAGGCCTTCCGTTCGGCACACTCAAGCGGGTCGAGTTGGCGAGGGCCTTGATGAGCAAGCCGAGCCTGCTGCTGCTCGACGAACCGGCCGGCGGCCTGACCCACTCCGAAGTCCACGATCTCGGGTCGCTCATCGTGTCGCTGAAGGCCGAGTTCGGCTTCAGCGCACTTCTCGTCGAGCACCACATGGGTTTGGTAATGGGCATTTCCGATCACGTCGTGGCTATGGACTTCGGTCGGACGATCGCCGATGGTCTTCCTGCAGATGTGCAGCGCTCGCCCGATGTTGTCGCGTCGTACCTGGGCCGAACGGCATGACTGCGGAACCGGCCGCGGAGCCGGCGCCCACGGAGTCGCCCAGGGATCCCATGCTGGAGATCCGTGGGCTGCGGGCCGGCTACGGCGCTGCCAACGTGCTGCACGGGATCGATCTGACCGTGGGGACCGGCGAGGTAGTGGTGGTACTCGGTGCCAACGGCGCCGGCAAGACCACGCTGATGCGGGCAATCACCGGGCTGATCCCGCACACCGGCGACGTTCTGGTCGACGGCACCTCGGTGGGCAAGAGCCGTCCCGACGTGATGCTTCAACTCGGCGTAGGGCTGGTTCCCCAGGGCCGGGGCACCCTCACCGCCATGACCGTTCGCGACAACCTGCGGGTCGGCGCCGTGACGCAAACGTCCAAGGCCGATGTCACGGCGGACATCGACAGATGGTGCGACGTCTTCCCGAAATTGGCCAAACGTCGCGATCAGGTCGCCGGCACCCTGTCCGGCGGCGAGCAGCAGATGCTCGCGATCGCGCGCGCCATGATGTCGCGGCCCCGCCTGTTGCTCTGCGACGAGGTCAGTCTCGGGTTGGCGCCCATCGTCGTGCAGGAACTCTTCGGCGTGCTCCACAACGTCAACGTTGGTTCGGGTACGGCGCTGCTCCTGGTTGAGCAGAACGCCGAATTGGCCCTCGAGGTCGCGTCGCGCGTCTACCTGCTCGAAGTTGGTTCGGTTGCGGCAAGCGGACCGGCGGAGACATTTCGGAACAACGACGCAATTCGCAAGGCCTACCTCGGCTATTGAGGTCCATCAATCCAATGCACCTGCCTGCGACGCGAACGGGAGTACAGAAGTAAGTGGACATATTCTTCGACCGGTTGTTCTCCGGGCTGACCGCCGGGTCGCTGTACGCGATGATCGCCCTATCGCTGGTGGTCGTCTTCCGAAGCTCATCGACCATCAACTTCGCCCAGGGTGAATTCGCGCTCTTCTGTTGCTTCATCGCCTGGTGGCTCACCACCAAGGGGCTGCCCATCGCAATCGCCCTTGTTCCTGCCGTTCTCGTCGGATTCGCGATGGGTGCCGTCACGGAACGGGCACTCATCAGGCCGGTCCGGCGGCGTAGTGAAACCGCGGTGCTCATCGTCGCACTGGGGCTGTTCACGGCACTGAACGGACTGGACGGCTGGATCTGGGGCCCGGCCAACAAACAATTCCCGGAATTGCTGCCCAGTGGCGACAACGACTACTTCCTGGTCGGCGGAGCTCGGCTGCACTACGACGCCATCGGCATCTTCCTCATTCTGATGATCGTGGTCGGGCTGCTGTCCCTGCTGTTCAACAAGACCTCGCTCGGACTGAAGATGCGCGCAGTTGCCACCAATGCGGAATCGGCATCGTTGTCAGGCGTCAAGGTCGGGACCGTGCTGAGCATGAGCTGGGGTATTTCGTCGGCGATCAGCGCGTTGGCCGGCGTGTTGATCGTTCCGGTGCTCCCGCCCAACGAACTCGACCTGAGCTCGTTCTTCTCGATCCTCATCTTTGCCTCGGCGGCTGCGCTGTTCGGCGGACTCGACAGCGTCAAGGGCGCTGTGATCGGCGGTCTGGGCTTGGGGGTCGCCGAGTCGATGATCAACGGATATGCCACATTCCTTGGCGGATCACTACAGCTCACCGTGGCCCTGGTCATCATCGTGTTGGTCCTGGTGGCCCGGCCCACCGGCCTGTTCGGCGCGAAGCGAGTTGAGCGAGTGTGACGACCCAATCGGTGAATCCCGAAGGACCGGCTGCCGGCGACGCGGTGCCCGACGGGGAGCTGGTCGCCGCCAGGCAGTCGGCGCCGTTGGCGCCGAAGGCCAAGCGCAGGTTCCCCTACATCGTGCAGCGGAACTCCCGGACGCACATCGCGATGATCGTGCTCGGAGTGTTCGTGGTGGCCGCTGTAGTCATCTGGGGCGGCGGATTCGGCCAGTTCAACCAGGGCCAATTGACCCGGGTGATGATCTATGCGATCGCGATCGCCGGGCTGAACATGGCCACCGGCTACACCGGTCTGGTCTCGGTCGGCCACTCGGCCTTCTTCGGCCTCGGGGCCTACACCACCGGCATTCTGGTGGTGCGCTACCACTGGAGCGCAGAGGCAACCCTGCCGGTCGCGTTCGTGGCGTGCTTCATCGTCGGTCTGATCGTCGGCCTGCCTGCCTTGCGAATCAGGGGTCTGTACCTGGCGATGGTCACCTTGGCGTTCGGCGTCGCGTTCCCAGAGGTGATCGCCCGCTTCAGCGATCTCACCGGCGGTGCACAGGGACTGACCATCCGGCGGACCTCGCTGCGCCCGCCGAGCTGGACCGGATTCACGCTTTCCGAGAAAGGCCAGTGGCTGTACTGGCTGTGCGTCTTCGTGCTCGTCGTGGTGCTGCTCGTTGTGCACAACATCGTCAAGAGCAGGTACGGGCTGGCCATGATGGCCGCCAGGGACAACGAGATCGCCGCGTCGGCGTCGGGTGTCAACCTTGCTGCGGTCAAGACGATCTCGTTCGGCGTCTCAGGTGCGGTCACCGGCCTGGGCGGCGGATTGTTCGCGATGTATCTGGGCAGTCTCGTCGCCAATGATTCCTTCACGCTGATCAACGCCATCGCGCTGCTGACCGGTCTGGTGATCGGCGGAGAGGCGACCAGGTTCGGCCCGCTCCTCGGCGCTCTCGCTGTCGTCTACATCCCGTACTTCGCCTCCGACCTCGGCCAGGGTCAGTCGGCGGCGGTGATCTTCGGCGCAGCGCTGATCATCATCGTGTTCATCGCCCCAGAGGGGGTGACGGGCGCGTTCTTCCGGATGTTCAAGAGGGTGCTGATGGTGGTGCCCGGCCTGAGCAAACCTCCCCCAACGGCTACGCCGACCACGGCAACAGATCCGCCTGACGGCAATCATCCGGATGGCGCCCCCGCGCCGGACATCGGACCACGCCCGACCCCTCCCGGAGGTGTCTGAGGTACGAGATGGCCACCCCCGATTCTCCGCTTTCGGGTCAGCCGACCCACCCAACCCAGTCGTCCCGGAAAGGTTTCTCGTGTTCAAGTCAAGATCAGGTCCACGGTCGTACCTGGTAGCCCCGTTTGCCTGCCTCACTGTTGCGGCGCTGGCACTCTCGGGCTGCTCGTCCAGTTCGAGCAGCAGCGCCAGCAGCCCGTCATCGTCAGCGGCGGCGGCGGGCTCCGCGCCGGCCGCCGCAAGTTCGGCGCCGGTGGCGAACAGCTCGTCCGCAGCTCCTGCCGCTTCGGGTTCCCCTGCCCCTTCGGCCGCTGCGTCAGGTGCCGCCGGATCGGCAACCGCGAAGCCGAGCGGGTTCAAGGCCGACACATCGCAGTGCGACGACCCGGAATCGGCGACGAAGCCGATCACCGGGACCTACAAGATCGGTTACAGCGCGCCGCTGTCCGGGCCGGTCGCCGGCGTGGTGACCTTCGCCCTCGACGGCTACAAGGCGCGCATCGCGGCCGAGAACGCCAAGGGGGGAATCAACGGGGTCAAGATCGACGTCAGCTACAAGGACGACGCCTTCGCGCCGGACAAGGCCAAGGCCAACGAGATGCAGTTCATCCAGAGCGACAAGGTCGATTCGCTGGTGACCTTCGGTAGCGGCCCCGTCGGCGCCATGGCGGACGACCAGAACGCCGCCTGCATCCCTCTGCTGTACGCCAGCTCATCGGTCCAGCAGTACCGCGATATCTCCCAGTACCCGTGGACGGTGCAGTACCTGCCATCAGGTACTGCCGAGGCCCAGTACGACGTCGGCGTCATTCTCAAGAAGTTCCCGAACGGCGCCAAGGTCGGAATCGCCGAGAACCAGACCGCATCGGGTAAGGGCGAGTCGAACGCGTTCCAGTCCGCAGCCAAGGGCACGAAGCTGACAATTGCCGCCGTCGCACCCTCCACCGACCCGAACGCCGCCGCAACAGCTCTCAAGGCCGCGAACGTCCAGGTCGTGTACATCGCGGGCATCACCACCGACTGCGGGCCGGTCGTGCAGGCCATGGCGCGGATCGGTTTCAACCCGGAAATGGTAGTGAATCCCAGCAACTGCGCCGACGCCACCGCCTACGTCGCCGCTGGAAAGGCCGCCAACGGCAACGTCATTCCCAAGTACCTGAAGGATCCGGCCGATCCGGCCCTGGCGAACGACGCCGGCGTCAAGGAATACCTGTCCCAGGTCACCACCGCGGACAAGAACAACACCATCACCGTCTCCGGCTGGATGGAAGCCGACCTGACCATCAACACGCTCAAGCAGGCCGCAGCGTCGCCGGGCGGACTGACCCATGCCAGCGTGATCGAAGCGGCACGGGATCAGACCTACGCATCGCCCATGCTGATCAACGGCATCAACTGGGTCAGCACGCCGACGGAACTGATCGGCATGGATGCCTTCCAGACCTTCGTCTGGGATGCCGCCAGCCAGACGTTCAAGGCGCAAGGCGGTCTGATCAAGGTCGGCGCCAACTGATCTCGGGCACCCACCGACCGATGGGAACTCCCGTCAATCGATGACTCCGACCGGGTGCGGATCTGCATTCGCACCCGGTCGGCCCGACCGGTCTGACCGAGATCCGGTAGCAGAATCAGAATGTGAAGCACCAGTTTCGCGAGGGAGCGGGCATGTCGGCCAGAAAGATGCATCCGCAGCGACGGATCGACGAGTGGGTGGCGAAGGGAGCTTGGACCGACGAGACGGTCCAACAGCTGTTCATCGACCGGGTCGGCGAGTTCGGCGACGCACTCGCAGTGGTCGATCCGCCCAACAAGCGGGAGCTGGTTGACATCGACCCCCTGCGGGTGAGCTGGAACGAGATGTCCACCCAGGTCGACGCGCTGGCCTCCGTCCTTCTCGAAAACGGTCTCGGCGAAGGCGATGTCGTGGCCGTGCAGCTCCCCAACATCGTCGAGTTGGCGGTGGTCTACCTGGCCGTGTGGCGCATCAGGGGCATCGTCTCACCGCTGCCGGTTCAGTACCGCCGCCACGAACTGGTCGAGCTGGGCAACATCGGCTCCGTCGACGCCTTCATCACCAGCGACCGGATCGCCAAACGCGCCGCGGCCGCCGACGTGGTAGGCATGCGCGGCGACATCCCATCGCTCCGGGTGGTGTTGTCCTACGGTCCGTCGGAGGTTGACGGCACCGTCCACATCGGCGCAGCAGTGGATCGGCAGACGGAGGCCCAACTCGCGGCGGTGGCCGACTACGCCAACGCGCATCCGGTCGATCCCAATGACTGCATCACGATCTGCTGGACCTCCGGCACCGAAAGTCGGCCGAAGGGAGTACCGCGGGCGCACTACGAATGGCTGGTCATGAGCTGGGACACCGTGTACTCCCCCAGCCTCACCCACGAATCCAGGATTCTGAATCCGTTTCCGATGGTCAACATGGCCGGTATCAATGGCATGTTCCTGCCTTGGCTGCGCGTCGGATGCGTGCTGGTGCAGCACCATCCCTTCGATCTCCAGATCTTCCTGCGGCAGATCCAGGATGAGCGGATCACTTACACGGTCGCACCACCTGCGCTATTGGCGCTGCTGCTGCAGCGGGAGGAATTGCTGGCCAGCGCTGACATCTCGACCCTGCGGCAGATCGGCTCCGGCTCCGTGCCACTGCAGGAATGGATGGTGCGCGGCTGGTATGACCGGCACGGCATCACCATCATCAACTACTTCGGATCGAACGAAGGCATCTCACTGATGACGGACGTCGTCCTGATGACGGATCCGGCGCAACGTGCCCGGTACTTTCCCCGCTATGGCGGTGGCCGGGAGTGGAGCTTTCCGGCCTCCCGGCAGACGACCGTGAAGCTGATCGATCCGGCAACCGGAACCGAGATCAAGGAGCCAGGCCTAGCCGGTGAGTTGTACCTCCGCGGGCCGAGTCTGTTCGGCGGCTATCTGGATGCAGCCAATGTGCCGAGCCCGTTCGACGAGGACGGATTTCTCAAAACCGGCGACATGTTCGTCATCGACGGGCCGAACGGAGAATTCCTCCGGTACGTCGACCGGGCCAAGGACCTGATCATCCGGGGCGGGATGAACGTGGCGCCCGCCGAATTGGAAACCCTCATCGCCAGCCATCCCGACGTCGCGGAGGTCGCGGTCGTGGGGTACCCCGACGATGTGCTCGGTGAGAAGATCTGCGCGATAGTGGTTCCGAAGTCAGGAGCCTCGATCACCCTCGGCTCACTCGTCGAACACCTTGCCGCCCAGCAGATCGCATCCTACAAACTGCCTGAGCGGCTGGAACTCCGGAGCGAACTACCGCGAAATCCGGTCGGAAAGATCCTGAAGCGACAACTACGCAGCGAAGTGGAGCAACCGGCATGACAACCGAGACAGACGCCGCCAAGATCGCGGTCGTCCAGGACATCCTCGATTCCTGGTCGGCGGAGGACTGGCCGCGGGTGGAATCACTGTTCGCGCCGGACGGCGTGCTGCACAGCGTGATGAGCGAGCCGGTCGTCGGTCGCGAGGCGTTCGCCGGCCGGCTGGCTGTGCTGGCCCAGGGACTCGAGCGGATCAAGTTGCACATCAAGGCCATCGGCGTCATCGGTGGGCGGGTGTTCGTGGAGCGAGTCGACGACTTCGATACCAACGGCCATCACGGCGAGGTACCCGTCGTCGGCATTCTGTCGGTGGAGAACGGACTGGTCACCGAATGGCTCGAGTACTACGACAGGGCCACCCTGCTGCGCGGCATGGGTATCGACCCGAACCAGGACTTCGCCCATTGATCACCCCGTCGCTGGAGACAATCGGAGGCGTGCTGGCGCGGTCGTTGTCGCGAGGCGGCCACCGGGTCGCGCTGCGGGCGCACGGCGAGATCCGCACACACGCCGAGCTGCTGGCGAACGCCAGTCGGTTCGCACATGCTCTGGTCGGCAACGGGTTGACCTCAGGTGATCGGGTGGCGCTGATGGTGGCCGACCGGGTCGAGTCCGTCGAGGCGTACCTCGGGTGCCTGATCGGCGGGTTCCCGGCCGTGCACGTGAACGACCGGCTGGCCGGCGGCGAAGTCGGCGGGATACTGGCCGAAGCCGCCGCGCGGGCGCTCGTCTACACCGGCGAGGTCGGGCCGCGCATCGCCGACCTGGACGCCGTCCGCGACATCGACGTCGTCGTGGCGCTCGGCGAGCGAGCGGCCGGAAGCCACCTGCAGTGGTCCGGGCTACTCGAGCCGGCGTCTACTTCGATTCCGGAGATCCGCCGCCTGCCGGACGATCTGGTCATCATCGGATACACCAGTGGGACAACGGGCGCCCCGAAGGGGGTGATGCACTCGCAACAGACGATGTTGCGGACACTGCGGCACATGCCAGTGCATTTCGACATGCGTCCCTACGGAAGGTGCGCATTCACCGGAACCCTGTCGTTCGTGGCCGGCATCTGGGGGGTCCTGCTTCCTCACCTGTACCTGGGCGGCGAGATCTCTTTCATGGCCGGGCTGCCCCCGGACGAGTGGGTCGACCAGATGGTCCGCGAGGGGTCACAGTTCACCTACGTCCCGACACCGCTGGCGGGTGAATTCGTGCATCAGGTGCACCGCCGACCAGAAGTGCTCGACACCCTGCGGGTGGCGATGCATTCCGGCTCGAAGATGCCGGCCGCGGACGTCGAAAACCTCGTCGGCGCAGTGGGTTCGCGATTCGCTGAGGCCTACGGAATGACCGAGACCGGGGCGCCGGTGACCAGGACCGAAAATGAGGACTGGACGGCTCGTACCCGGGCGGACGACATCTACGCAAGTGCGGGTCGGCCGGTGCACATTGCCGACATCTCGATCGTGGACGCGGACGGCCGGCCGGTCCCGCCCGGGGAGACCGGTGAGATCACGGTGTGCTCGGACACGCAGTTCGTCGGATACTTCCAACGCGACGACCTGACCACCGATGCGGTGCGGGACGGTCGGTTACACACCGGGGACATCGGGAGACTCGACGATGCCGGCTACCTGTACGTCACGGACCGGGCCAAGGACATGATCGTGTCGGGTGGGATGAACGTCTATCCGGCCGAAGTCGAGGCCGCGCTGGCCGGGTTGCCCGGGCTGGAGGAGCTCGCGGTGTTCGGTGTCCCCGACGACCGGTGGGGTGAGACCGTCGTCGCATTTGCCGTCTCGTCGGACCCGGAAATGGATCAGGCCACCATCATCGGCGCGGCGCGGGAACGTATCGCCTCCTACAAGAAGCCAACCCAGGTCCGCTTCCTGGAGTCACTGCCCAGAACGGCCAGCCTGAAGGTGGACAAGACGGAACTGCGCCGCCGGTGGTCGGCCGGCACCGAGTAGCGGCAGCGATCACTGCGGCGCTCAGGACCGAGGGGACGGCACGGCCTTTCGCGGTGGGCGCGGGATCAGACCGCTGGTCCGCGCCGCATATGCGAGATAGGCATCCCCGCGGGTCTTGGCCAGTCGGCGATCGAGCATCCGCTTTCCGGTCTTGTTGATCAGCATTCTGGTCATCAGGATCGGCGCGAAGACCGTCAGGATCCCGAGCCACGAACCGCAGGCGATGAGCCAGAACGCATACATCACGCAGAGGTCGCCGAAGTAGTTCGGGTGGCGGGTCCATGACCAGAGTCCGGTCATCATCAGCTTTCCGGCGTTCTCCGGCCGAGCCTTGAACCTGGTCAACTGCAGATCCCCGACGGCCTCGAAGAACAATCCGACCGCCGCCAGGCCGACACCGACCCAGGTGATGGCATTCGGCGGCGTGTTCTCGAACATCGCCACGCTGATCGGAATGGCGACGACCCACATGACCCAACCCTGCGCCCAGAAGATGGTCTTGATGACGAATGGGATGAGCGGTCCGGTGCGACGGCGCAGCAATGCCGTGTACCGCGGGTCCTCGGGCTTTCCGTGGTTGCGCCAGTGGATGTAGCCGGCCAGACGAACGCCCCAGATCACCGGCACCAGCATCGCGATCAGGCGTCGCCCCGGGTCGCCGTGTCCGGCCGAGACCCAATACGACGTCAGCGCCACGACGACGAACCCGAGACCCCAGAAGGTATCGATGATCGACCAATTCTTGGTCCGGAGCGAGATCGCCAGCGTGGCCGCCATCAGTGCGCAGATGGCAATTGCCGCAACGATCAGGCCGACCAGGAGCGGCACCCAAGAGACGCTGCTCATCGCAAATATCGAACTCACCGGAAAACCTCCGTCCACAATGACCAGCAGCACTGTTAGTTGTAGTACGGATTGCGTGTTGTGTAAAGGCCTGACCACGACGGCCCGATCTTTGGTACCTGTTCCGCTGCAATGGTCACGCTCGCCCGTCCGGTGCCCATGTCTTGCCCGAGTCACTCTGTCTGGTGTAGTAACAGGGAGGAGGAATCGTGGCGCCGGCTCCCGCTCCCAAGTCGAAGGACATGTCGCAATGGCGGTTGAACTCGAAGTGTCCCTGGGGCTTTGGCAGGACCGACCACCGGAGGAGGTCATCAGAACAGCGGCACTGGCCGATGCCCTCGGTTATCGGGCCGTCTGGATCGGCGAGATGGCCACCTGGGATGCTTTCGTGCTCGGCGCTCACGTCGGTCACTCTTTCGAGCATGCGAATCTCGTGCTGGGTCCGTTCGCCGTCGCGGTTCGAGACCCGGCAATGATCGCCATCGGAGTGGCCTCCGTCGCCGCTCTGACCGGCCGCGAGGTCTCCGTCGCTCTCGGGACGTCCTCGACCACGGTGGTCGAGTCCTGGCACGGTCGCGATCGAGGCCGATCTGGCCGTGCGCTGGCCGAGTCAGCGGGCGTGGTTCGTACGCTGCTCGACGGGTTCAAGGCCGAATTCGACGGCGAGGTGGTGCGGACCAAAGGCTATCGCCTCCGGCTCCCGGCGCCGAAGTCCGAGCTGGTAATCGCCGCATTCGGCGATCGGGCTATCGAGGCGGCGGCGCTGCATGCCGACACCATGGTGCTCAACCTCGTCGATCCGCCGTCGGTGCGACTGCTGGTTGCGAAGCTGCGGACAGCTGCAGCAGTGGCCAACCGCCCATGCCCGAAGGTCTCGGTCTGGACGACCTGCGCGATCGATCCCGGACCACTGGCCCTCGAGCAATTGCGACGCGGTGTGGTCGGCTACCTGGCAGCCCCCGGCTATTCCGAGATGTTCCGTCGAGCAGGCTATGCGGAATTGGTCGATTACGCGGCCACCGGCCCGCATCCCAAAGAGCTGCTGGCGGCGGTGCCGGCGTCGCTGAACGAGGTCGTCGGGCTGATCGGACCGGCCACCGACGTCGAAACCCGCCTGCGCGAGTATCTGGACGCCGGTGCTGACACCATCGTCATTGTTCCGGCCGCAACGGACGAAGATCCGGCCGGTGAGCACACACTGCGAGTGGCAGCCCAGATTGCGGAAGGGTTGGACTAACCCATCAGATCGGCCAGCGCCACGATCTTGCTCGGCGTCATCCTGACCAACAACTCACCTTCGACGGCATTGCGCCGGCCGAAATCCTCTGCCTGGTCGGCCGGGACATACCTGCGGGCGATCGCGATCGACAACGGCAACATCGCTACCAGGTCGTCCGAAAGGGTCGCCGTCCCCTCGACCATGACGAACGAGTACGGCGGTTCCTCCAGGTCGACCACCAACGAGAGCCGCGGATCGCGAGCCAGCGACTTGCCCTTGACCGTGTCTGCCCCGGTCGTGAAAACCAGATCGTCGCCGTCGAGCACGAACCAGATCGGGGCGAGATGGGGCCGCCCGTCGGCTCGAGTGGTCGCCACCTTGCCGGTGCGCTGCCCGAAGGTCAGGAATTCACGAACCTCGTCGTCGGTCATCGGATGCGCCATCGGACCAGAATGCCACGCGCTGACCGGTTGCAGCGCGACCCGCTACGCGGCCGGCATGGGTACCGACCAGAGAATGTGCGTCCCGCCACCCGGGCCCGGCGAGATGTCGCACGAGCCGCCACAGGCGACCGCACGCTGGGCCATGTTGTGCAATCCGCTCCGGCCCACCTTGTCCGGGATTCCCACACCGTCGTCGATGATGTCGATGACGAGATCGTCGTCGACGGAGATCGTCACACCCAGTTCCTTCGCCCGCGAATGTCGGACGGCGTTGCTGACCGCCTCGCGCAGAACGGCTTCGGCGTGCTGCGCGAGGTCCGATGGCACCACGTCCAGCGGCCCGGACATCCGGACCGTCGTCCGTATCGGGGAATCCGAGGTCAACTCACTCACCACGGCGTGCAGAGCGGCACGCATCCGGGGAGCTTGGCCCGGGGCACCCTGTAGATCGAAGATGGCGCTGCGGATGTCGTAGATGACCTGCTGCAATTGGTCGATGTGCTCGGTCAGTCGCTCACCGATCGCCGGCACCTTTGCCCGTCGCTGCGTGCCCTGCATGGCCAGACCGATCGCGAAGAGCCGTTGGATCACCTGATCGTGCAGATCTCTGGCAATTCGTTCACGGTCGGCCAACACCTCCAATTCCCTTTGTGCCGCCTGGTCTTCGGCCCGACGCAGGGCCAGGGCAGCCTGGTCGGCGAACGAGGCGACGAGCTGCAGCTGGTCCTCGTCGAAGCCGGGCGAGCCAGGCGCACGGACGGCCACCAGGACGCCCTCCAACACCTCACCCGCCCCAAGCGGCAAAGCCAGGGCGGGACCGAATTCTTCGGTCAGGCCGAAAGCCAGTTCGGCGACGTTGCGAGGGATGTGGTCGGTGAAAACAGCACCGGCCGTCGAACCGGCGACCGGAATTTTCCTGCCTGTCAAGGTGTCCGCGCGCATCCCGACGCAGACGGCGATGGTCAGCTCCGCGGTCTCCGAGGAGGGGAAATCGTCGTTGTCCGCCAGCGCGATCAGCGTGTAGTCGGCCGCAGTGAGCTCATGCGCCCTGGCGGCAATCAGGTGCAACGCCTCGCCCGCGTCGCTGCCGGCCAGGAGTTCCGCCGTGATCTCGCCGGCGGCCTCGAGCCAGCGCTGTCGCCGGCGGACTTCCTCATAGAGTCGGGCATTGTCGATGGCGATGCCGACTGCCCCGGCCAGGGCCTGGAGCAGGGTTTCGTCGTCGGCCGTGAACCCTTGGCCGGTCAGCTTTTCGGTGAGATACAAGCGACCGAACGTCACCCCCCGGACAAGGATCGGCACGCCCAGGAACGATCGCATCGGCGGATGGTTCGGCGGAAATCCGATGGACGCCGGATGCTTCGAAAGGTCATCGAGGCGAAGCGGTTCGGTGCGTTTGATGACGACGCCGAGCACGCCGCGCCCGGTCGGCAGCGAGCCGATGAGATCACGGGTGGCCGGGTCGATTCCCTTGTTGATGAAATGGGTGAGCATGCCGTCGGCTCCGAGCACGCCCAGTGCCCCATAACGAGCGCCGACCAACTCGGTGGCGGCCTGGACGATACGTTCCAGGGTGGCGTCCAACTCCAACCCCGAGGACACCGCGAGCACGGCGTCGAGCAGGGAATCCATGCGCTCGCGGGTGTTCGCGACGATGTCGCCGATCCGGTTCTGCACCTCTGTCATCAGGTCCGTCAGCCGTGCGTAGGACTGCGCATCGCCGGCCGGGCGATGGTCACCGCTGACGTGGTGCGGACTCCCGGCGTCGGACCGTTCACCCTCTGGCATGTTCAGCCCTTCTGGCGTCCTGGAACTGGCGGTCCCCCGTCGTCTTCTTCACCACTGTGGCACAACGCGATCGCCATCCACGGCTTTCGGTCGTCGGAACCAAACAGAACCTGCGCACCTCGTTGAAGAGGGACGTTGGACCCTAGTGGCAGCATGTTCAGCGACGGAGGATGAAGGGACCGTCGATTCACGACGCGGACAGGCAGACGCCGGAAACGACGAAAACGGAGAGGTGCCACCGTGACCTTTGCGTGTACGCCCGTCGGCAGCTTGACCGAAGACGAGGTAGTGGCCGTCCTGATCGCGGCTACCGCCGCGCCATCGCTCCACAACAGTCAGCCCTGGCGGTTTCGCTGTACGGATTCGACCATCGAGCTGCACGCCGACCTGACCCGTGAATTGCCGGCGACCGACCCGGATCACCGAGAGCTGCTGCTGGGCTGCGGGGCCGCCCTGCAGAACCTCCGTCTGGCGATCCGCATGCTGAACGTGGCCACCGACGTTCGCCTGCTCCCGGATCGCCAGCGGCCCGAACTGCTGGCCGAGCTACGACCCGAGGGCTTCGCCAGGCCGACCGAGAACGATCGGCTGCTCGCCCGCGCCATCACACACCGCCACACCAGCCGACGGCCGTTCCTGGATGATCCGGTGCCAGAAGCCCTACGAGGCAGGCTGCGGGACGCTGCCAGGACCGAGCAGGCCTGGATGGCCATTGTTCCGTCCGAGCAGCAGGCGGCTCTGCGTGCGCTGCTGACCAGCGCACATCGGACGCAGCTCGCTGATCCGTCTTTTGTCGCCGAATGGCAACGATGGACCGGCCGGGTGGCCGGCGAGCCGGACGGCGTCCCAGCCGACAGCGTCGGTCTCCGTCCGCAGCAGCAGGATTTGTGGATCAAGCGGGACTTCGACGCCCGACCAGCCACTGACCGCCTGCCGGGCAGGGACTTCGAATCGGATCCGCTGATCGCTGTGATCGGTTCGTTCCACGACCTGCCGCTGGCTCAGCTCCAGGCCGGCCAGGCCATGCAACGGGTGCTGCTGACCGCAACCGCTGCGGGTTTGTCGTCCTCGTTCCTGTCCCAGGTGGTCGAAGTGCCCGCCGCCCGCGCCGAACTGCGTGAGCTGATCGGCGGCGGAGTCTGGCCACAGGCCGTACTGCGGCTGGGATACGGAGTACCTGCCGCGGCCACTGCCCGCCGGAGTCTGTCCGACGTCGTCGACGTCAACGAAACCTTCACCCCATAGTCGCCTATCCGCGGGGCTTCGCAATTCAGTACGAGTCGCGATCAGTACGAAGGTTTGCGGCGGTCACGAATTTCGGTCGCCAGCACGGCGGCCTGCGTCCGCCGCTCCATCCCCAGTTTGGCCAGCAACCGCGACACGTAATTCTTGATCGTCTTCTCCGCCAGAAACATTCGCGCGGCGATCTGCCGATTGGTCAGACCTTCGCCGATCAGATCGAGTACCGTCCGCTCCTGCTCCGACAGCCCGGCCAACGGTCCGGGCTTCTCAGCGCCGGCGCGGAGTCGGCTCATCAGCGCGGCCGCGGCCCTGTTGTCCAGCAACGACTGACCGGAACCGACCGTCCGGACCGCGGAAACCAGGTCCATACCTGTGATGTCCTTGATCACGTAGCCACCCGCGCCGGCCATGATGGCGTCGACCATGGCCTGCTCGTCCGGGTAGGACGTGAGCATCAGGCAGTTGAGTTGGGGCATCCTGGACCGCAACTCGCGACAGAGTTCCACCCCGTTTCCGTCCGGCAGTCGGACGTCCAGGACAGCAACGTCCGGCCGCAGCGCCGGGATGCGGGCGAGGGCCTCCGCGACGGACGAGGCCTGCCCGACGACGACCAGATCCTCTTCCTCTTCCAGCAGATCGGCTACTCCTCTGCGAACCAACTCGTGATCATCGGTGAGAAAGACCTTGAGCATCGCGCTCCCACAGCTGGATCGGTCCCGACAGATTGCCGGGACGCTCTACAGCGCAGCCTACGGCGTGATGGCCACCCGAGTTCGGGTCGAACGACCGCCGGAAGTAGGGACCAAAGGCCCGTAGATCAGACGGGTGCGAGGGAATCCGGGTAGAGCTCGCGAATCAGACGGGTAGAGCTCGCGAATCAGAACGGGTCGATGGTCTGGTGATGCGCGTGCACGGCAATCACTCCGGGTACGGCCGCGGCCACTCGCTCGGCGCGGATACGGTCAAGGGCATCGTCCCGATAGTCCGCGATGTCAACGACACCACCTTGCACGCTGACCCGGAACCGTCCGGAGTCGTCCAGCGCCGTCAGTTGTGCGACGACGGCAGACTCCAGCCCTCTGTCGTCCCGGATTACGCCGGCCCGCAACACGTCGCGTCGGGTGATGACGCCGACCACACAAACCCCGTCGACGACCGGGAAACAGCGAATACGCTCGTCCAGCATCATTCTCGCGGCATCCGCGACGTCCGCGCCGGGAGTGAGCGATTCAACCGACGTCGTCATCACGTCGGCCACTGTCTCAGGATCCCGCCAGTGGGTTGGTCTAACCATACGGCCGTGGATCCGCGGGTCGGCCGGGATCCGATCACGAATCAGGTCCGCCTCCGTCACGATGCCGATCAGCTGACCGTCGTCGTTGGTGACCGGTACCGAGGTGAAGCCCTTGCCGACCAGAAGTTCCGCCACCGCACCGATGCTCGCCGACGGTCCCACGGTCACCGCCGGGGACGTCATCACCTCTCGTACCTTCATGACGTCCTCGATTTCGCGTTGAGCAGGACCGTACTGCTGCGGTGCCAGAATTCTGTCGGCGAACCCTGGCCGACGCGGAACCTCCCGTGCCCGGGGATTCTCGTCGGACCAATTCTCGCCCCCACTCGCGCGCCCTGGCCAATTGGCGCGTGACGCTCACTACCTTTCGTTTGCCGCTCACCGGGAGATCGGTGAGCGACTGGTCATCCCGTCGATGGGCGGACAACCGCCACCGGGCAATGCGCGTGGGCGATGAGGGCCTGACTCGTCGAGCCGAGCAGCAGGCCCGCAAATCCTCCGCGACCACGACTCCCGACCACCATCAGCGACGGACGATCGACCGCCGCAGCATCCTCGAAGGATCGCAACAGGGTCGCCGCCGGCCGTCCACGTAGGACGAGCGCACGGACCGTCACGTCCGGATACTTCTCCGACCAGCCGGCCAGTTGCTCGCCCAGTAGACGCTGCTCCTCCGCGAAGTGCGCCCGGTCCAGATCCAGCGGATAGGGGCTCAGATGTCCATTCCGAGGTTCGTCGTTCCAGCTGTGGATGGCCGTCAACTCTCCCCCACGCAGCGATGCTTCCTCGAAAGCAAAGGCCAGGGCGTCCTCTGACGTCGCGGACCCGTCAAGACCGACCCACACCGGACCCGCATCGGTTCCGATCTCGGCGTCGTGCGCGCTCCGAATCACCACCACAGGCCCGGTTGCCGCGGCCGTGACCTTGACCGCCACCGAGCCGAGAACCGCCCTCGACAAACCATTCTCGCCGTGCGATCCGATCACGGTCAACAGCGCATGCTCGGACTCCCGCAGTAGTAGTAGATGCGGTCGATCTCGATGCAGCACAGTGGTGATGGTGAGACCCGGGAAGGTTGCGCCGACCGCACCGAGCGTGTCGGTCAGAACCTTCTGAGCGCTGGCCCGAACTTCGCTGAACAGGGTGGACGGGAGGGTCATTCCCGGTCCGGCAAAACTCACTGAGATGTCATACGCCATGACCAGTTTCAGTTCCGCCTGGCGACGCACCGCCTCCCCGGCGGCCCACATGGCGGCCGCCGTCGACGGGCTCGATCCGTTGATACCGGCCACGATCAAGTTCGTTCTGAGCTCGTGCATATTCATCGCTCCCTATCGGAAATCGGCTGGGTCGAATGCCGGGCTGATCAACGGAGAATCGCGTGGGCGGCAACGAAAGGCTGCTTGACCCACCACTTGCCGAGCCCCCAGGACGAGCCGGTGCCGAACATCGCAATGACGATCAAGGCAATGGCGAAGATGAGGTGGTAGTCCACGAACGGGTTAGTCGATCCGGTGGCCTCGCCGGCGGAGGTGAACTGGGCGAGCGGCCATTCGGCAGCCCACATGAGCACGAGCAGGATGGTCCCGGCCACAGCGCTCAGGCGCAGCGCGACACCCGTCAGCAAGGCAACACCGATACCGAGCAGACCCAGCATGAACAGCCAGTCGGCCCAGCCGGCCCCGGCGATCGAGCGGAACACCGACTGCAGCGGACCGGCCTCGACGTGCCCCAGGAAACCGTTTGTGGGGGATCCGCCGTTGATCCAGGCTTTCGCGGATGGGGTCGAATAACCGAGCCCGAAGAGCTTGTCCAGGAACGGCCACAGGAAGATGAACCCGAGGCCGATACGAAGCACATCCAACGCACGCAGACCGAGCGATGAACGGTCAGGTCCGCGGACAACCTCTGGTGCGACGTGGTTGGACGCACTTGTCGATCGCGGTGCGGTGGTGGTCATGGCGCAACTCCGGTTCATTGGGTGATCAAGTGTTCGGCCGGGCCGGCCGACCGCCACCGTGCTTGGTGGCGCAACATCAGAATGGTCCGAGGCCAGCTGGTCCGGCAGGGTCGAAAGTCACCAACGCTCGGGACCTGCGGCCGGCCCGGGGCCTGGCGGCAGCTACGTGCCCATCGGACGCTATGGAGGGACTTTCGGCCCTTATCCGACGATCGTTGGATACCTAGCGTTGCCAGGAGTAGCCGCCGAATGCATCCGTGATCGGCATTTCATTTGACCAAGGAGAATTGCCATGACTGAGACCCCACGCCGTTCCGTCGTCGTCGGACTCGACGCATCAGTGGAGGGCTTGTCGGCCTTGCGCTGGGCGTTGCGCGAGGCCACGAACCGGAACGCCAGCCTGGAAGTTGTGCACTGCTGGCAACCGGAGACGCTGACCGACTTGGCCCTCGGAACGCCGCACGAGCTGTCCCGCGCGTCGATCTGCATGGTGGACAACGAGGTCCGCGCCGCCCTGGCCGAGGTGACGGACGCTCCGGAAGTGATCCAGACCAGCGTGCATGGCCGCACGGCTACCACCCTGATCAACCGGGCTGCGCACGCCGAGCTGCTGGTCCTCGGAGCCCACGGACACACCAGCATGCACGATCGGATGTTCGGCAAGGTGGCGCAGAGCTGCATCAAGCATGCGGCGTGCCCGGTCGTCGTCGTTGACGCCGCCCAGAACGCCTCCACCTACGAAGGCCGAAGCATTCCCGTTACTGCGGGATGATCGGAAACGCGGGAGTAGCCGGCGCAGCGGCCGGGTAGCTCCCGCGTTCGCGTGCCAAATGCCGGTGAACGGTGCGAACACTCGGGCAGAGCCCGGGCAAACCGAGTAACGTTCCTGGGCACCGAAAGGACGGTCAGCTATGACTCAGACACCGGCAGAGCTCACTCGGCGCTTTATCGAAGAGGCCCTGAACAGCCGCGATCTCGCCGTGCTCGATGAGCTGATCGCCGACGATTACGTGGAGCTGGATCCGATGCCGGACCAGGCCACCGGTCGCCAGGGTGTGCGTGACACTTTCGAGGCGCTTCAATACGCGTTCCCTGATCTGCACTGGGAAATCCTCGAGCAGATCTCCGAAGGAAACAAAGTGGTCACCCGCTCCGTATGGACGGGCACCCACGAGAACGACCTCGGATCCATCAAGGCGACGGGCCGGCGGGTACGCCTCAAGAGCATCACCATCGACGAATGGGAGAACGGGGTGATGGTCCGGGGCCGGTTCATGAATGACGACCTGGAGATGCAACGGCAGCTCGGACTACTTCCGGGCGTCAGCCCATGAAGGACATCCGCTGTCTGCTCGGTCTCCACAAATGGACCCGGGGTCGGGACGAAGAGGGCGGGAAGCTCATCGTCTGTCGTCGCTGCGGCAAGCAGGATCATGATCCCAACACCGACATGATCGCCGGCGCATAGCCCCGTCCGGATCGAGCCCGCACTCCCCCGCTCCGCCTCCGATCAACTCGCCCGGCGCTGGCTCTTCCTGCATGGATCAACTTCGCTGGCAGGGATGAAATTGTCTATTCCTGTCACTCCGGTCCCAAAAGGCGCAAGTTCATCTCTGCGTCGAGAATTCGAAAGTCTCGCCAGTCAATCCGACGCCGTAAAGACGCAACTGCGCCTGGAAGAACGGAGAGTTGAGTGTCGAGCCGACTGGGTTGGCGAGTGACGTTCTGGGAGTGACGGTTTCGCCTCATGAGATCGTGACCTCATTCGTGACCTGCGAGCGACCCGGAATGGCGTCGGATTCGGGGTCGACTGTCGGTGGTGCTGAGTAGGGTTTTGAATATGGGCAGCGGCGGGTTCACCGACATCGACCAGGCAAACGCCCTGGCCGACACGGTGCTGGCCGGACTCCGGGACATTGTCGATGGCGCGTTCTGGAAACTGCTGCCCGACGACCAGTTGGACTTCGGTCGCCGGCTCGAGGTGATCGCCCGCACCGTCTACGCCGCCCAGGTCCATCAGGCCGGGGAGATCGACACCCAAGGCCTCGCCGCGGACCGGTCCTGCAGTTCGACCGCGGCGCTGCTGCGGCAGGCGTTCGTCATCTCGCCGGCGGATGCGAAAGCCCGGGTCGCCGCCGCCGGACAGATCCTTCCCCGGCTGATGCCCACCGGCGCGGAAGCACCCCCGATCCTGCCCGAACTCGCCGAAGCGGTGGACTGCGGCGCCGTCGGACCCGAACACGTCAAGATCATCATCGAGACCATGGCCAAAGTCCCGCCGAAAGCGTCGACCGAAGCGCGGGACCTGTGCGAACAGACCCTGGTCGACACCGCGATCGATTGCGACCCGAACTACCTGGGCCACGCCGCGCAACGGATCCTGGACAAGGTCGACCCCGACGGGGACCTGGACGACACCACCCCGGCCTCCAAGATGGAACTGCACTTCGGCACCCGCTCCACCCGGACCGGGTTGACGCCGATCAAGGGCCAGTTGGACGACTACGGCGTCGAAGTGGTCAAAAAGGCGATCGACGGGCTCGCGGCACCCCGACCCGAACAGGACGGCGTCCGCGACCCCCGCCCGGCCGCGACGCGGAGCGCGCAGGCCCTGGTGGAGGCGATGCGCCGGTTCCTGGACCTCGGCAGCTGCGCCGATGCAGGGCGGCGAACGCCCGCACGTCACGATCACGATGAACTGGGACGCCATCACCGGCATGATCTCGGGCGCCAGTTTCGACACCGGCGCGATGATCAGCCCCGCCCAGGCCCGCAAGTTCCTGTGCGACGCGCAGATCATCCCGATGATCCTCGGTAGCAAGTCCGAGGTCCTGGACGTCGGGAGAGCGTCGACGCACGTTCCCCGCGCACCTCCGCCGGGCGTTGGTTGCCCGGGACCGGGGTTGCGCGTGGCCGGGTTGTGATCGGCCACCCGACTGGTGCGACGGACACCACATCAACTTCTGGGAAAGGGATTTCGGTCGCACCTGCCTGGACAACGGCTGCCTGCTGTGCCGGCACCACCACACCGAAATCCACAAAGAGGAGTGGGTCATCCGGATGGCCGCCGACGGCCTACCCGAGTTCATCCCACCCAGATGGATCGACCCGCAACAGAAACCCCGACGGAACACGCTGCGAAAGTACGACCAAGTCTGATGGCGGAGCCATGCGCTTTACTGCCGCTAGGTGTTCGCGACGACCTTGGTCATCACGCAGTTTCCCTTCCCTTTGGGTCGCTGGTACTCGAATCCGAGCTGTTCGTACATCGTCCGGGTGGCGTTGTAGAGGAACGACGACGAGGTCTTCTTGTCCGGCGGGAGGTCGTGGGGATAGGACTCGACCAGGCCGCCACCCGCGTCGGCGATCAGCCCCAATGCCCCACGGACGGCCACCGCAGCCATGCCTTGGCGCCGATACCGGCGATCCACGAACAGGCAGGTGATCCGGTAGTCCGGCTGGACGACGACGCCCTGTTCCCATTCCTTCCGGTGATGGATGTTCGGGAGCTCGTCGACCGGCCCGTATTCAGCCCAGGCGACCGCGACGTCCCCGTCGAACACCAGCGCCGCATGGGCGCGATCCTGCTGGACGAGCTGACGCTTGAACTCACGGTTGCCCAGCGCCCTGCGCTCCGGAGGATCGGGGTAGCAATGAAAAAATGCGCACCAACAGCCACCCCACACGCCATTGTGGCGCTCCGCCAGATCTGCGAACGCGTCCCAGGTTGGCGGACCCAGGGGTTCGACCCGGTATTCGTCCACGCGTACCGCTACGTTGCCCATACAAAGAATGTAGAAGCAGTTGCAGTCACTCGCCTTCCGGATGGGGAGATTCTCATTTCCCGCCACCTCGGGCCTACATCTCAGTGGACCGGATCGTGAATGATCTTTCGACCGGTGATCTCCGAGCCGCTGATGCGCACCCAGTGCGCGCGACGCACGGCGTCCGGCCACGGCCACACGCCGAGGCCGTTCAGCCGCTCGACTTCCTGGTCATCAACCACTGTCTCGGCCACCCCACGGACCACCACGCTCCAGCCGGCGCGCCGGTCGGCATCGAAGCCATCGACCTCGAAGGCAACCGGAAGTGCGTTCTCGGCCGCGGCCAGCTTGTCGCCGACATTGGTCCGGAACACCACCGAGCCCCTATCCATCCCGTGATTCACCGGCAGAATGGTCGGATAGCCGTCCGAGAGGTACGCGATGCGGCCGATTCTCGCGGTCTGTAAGTGGTAGAGGCAATCTTCGAGCGGCAGCATTTCCAGACCGGAGTGATCGATCGGCAGTACGTGTGTCGTCATCATGGTCCCTTCTCTTGAGTGTTGAACTGAGTCAGTGCGTCGATCACCCCCGACCGGGCGGCTTTGGCACTCAGGATTTCGACGAGTCGACTACGACGTGATCGACCACGCCTGTCACACCGGCTAGATCCCAACACATCTGCTTCACGGTGGACCGGTCAACCGCCGTTCCCACAACGCCGGAGAGCGTGATCACGCCGCGGCTGTCTCCCCGTGCGGTCACCGCCACTGGCGCTGCGCCGGTGGACTCGGGCAACGCACCGCGAATCGCGGCGTTCAATGCGGCGACGACCCCCGATGACCGAATGTCCACGTTGTTGACGATGACCTCCGTGCGGGCGATGTCCTTGACCGCCCGGCACGCGGCTTCGCTCTCGTATTCCCAATCGACGTCCCCGGACAGGGTCATTACCCGGTCGTGGACCGTCACTCGAACTCGTCCGACCCTCGCGGTGCGCAGCAATGCATGAGCGGCCTGTCTGGCGATATCGGCGTCGGTCATCCCCGCAGGCGGCCCGATGAACAGTTCCTCCGCCGCGGCGACGATTCCATCTACTCCCAGCGCGACGGATTCCGCCCGCTGGGCTTGGGCGCGCTCCTGGACCCAGCCGAAGAGGGTGACGGCTTCGCGCTCGACGGCGACAAAGATCTGCGTTCCCCTCAGTGACGGTTGTTGGTTGAGCGCCTCGCGCACGATCTCGCTCAGTTGCGCATCGGTGCGATCCAGTAGGTGAGCCATACCGCAATGGTCGAACAGGTCCGGGCCGGCCAGTAGGGCACAAAGTCATCGAAAGTGCGGGTCGTCCGGTCAGCCCGCTCTCGCTCGCCTCACAACCCACCGCCGCCGCCGGCCAGCCATCGGTCGGCCCGGAACTCGTCGTCATATCGATCACGGTGTTCGGCGGGCAACGCTCGGACGGCAAGTCCCACGATGACGCCGGCCAACGCCATGGGACTGGCCGACGCCGAGCTCACGTCGTCTCGCCGATCGGGCGGAACCTGTTCACGATCTTGGTACGGGCCGCGTGGGCTTGGGCGAGCGAGTTTCGGGCCGTGCTCAGCCCGTGCTCGGAGAGCCGGTAGTAACGGCGGCGAGGCCGGCCCGCTATTTTGGGGTCGACTTCCTCCCAGTCACTCTCGACCCACCCGAGGCTTTCCAACCGAGCCAGGATCGGGTGGATGGTGCCACTGGGCAGGCCGGTCGCCGCACTAATTTCCAGGCCGTAGCGGACCTTGGTCGGATCGTCGACCAGAGTCCGGAGGACCGCCTGGGTGGACAAAGTCATGCGGGGTGTCGAGTCAGCCATACTCGTAGTCTACCTAGCCAACGGACGATCCAACCTTCCGGGCCCTCCCGGCCGTCGAAAGCCGCGATCGCTTCCGCCGCACTCTCCATCGCGACCTGAACCCGTGACTCTGGTGGTGGGTGCACCACCCTTCGGGATCGTGATGACACCGCCCGGAAGGTGGGCCTGCACCATGACAAATCGTGACGAACGCACCGTCGTCAGGCCGTCGGGGGATTCGAATAATTGACCATTGTGACGCCCGGTCATCCACCATGGGAGAGAAAAAGATGCCTTCAACCACGACCACCGTCTTCGATCAGCTCGGCGGGGCGTCGGCAGTCAGTGCCGCCGTCGATCTGCTCTACAACCGCCTGCAGTCGGACGCCCAACTCGGCCGATTCTTCACCGGTACCGACATGCCTTCACTGCGGCGCCACATGCGGATGTTTCTGGCCGGCGCGTTGGGCGGCCCGGACATCTACCGCGGCCGCGACCTGACCGCCGCTCACGCTGATCTCGGCATCAGCAACGACGACTTCGATCACACCGCCGGGCATCTGATAGGCGTGCTGAACGAGTTGCAGGTACCGCAGGGCTTGATCGAGGACGTGATGGTCAACGTCGGATCGTTGCGGCCGCAGATCGTCGATTCGGCCGCCTGAACCCCGTCGGCCGGGTGAACCGGCCCGGGTGGCAGCAACACCGTTGAGGCAGGATGACTGCATGCGCAGCGAAGTCGTGACCGTCCGCACCGGTGGACGTCCACGGGTTTACGACTTGACCGGCCAATGCGGGCAGTTCGTCGCCCTGACTGGCGATGGGCTGCTCAGCGTTTTCGTCCCGCACGCCACCGCCGGTGTGGCGATTCTGGAGACCGGCGCGGGCAGCGACGACGATCTCCTGTCTGCCATCGATGACCTGCTCCCCCGGGACGACCGATGGCAGCACCGGCACGGCTCCGGCGGACATGGGCGAGATCACGTGTTGCCGGCCTTCATCGCGCCCTCGATCACCGTGCCGGTGCTGGCGGGTGTTCTGCAGCTGGGTGTCTGGCAGTCGATCTGCCTGGTCGACACGAACATCGACAACGCCGAGCGCGAGGTGCGCCTCAGCTTCATCCCTGGCTGACTCGGTAGTTCGAAGGGCGGCAAGCCCGCGACCGACCGCGGCGGACTGTGCTCAGGCCCACTGCCCGGGCGGTCGGCGGCCTACCCGGAAGCCGGGATGATGAAAGGTATGAAGGGTTCGGCGATTGGCCGGTTCCCGGGTCGGCGGCCGACGGATCACCCGGTCGGCTGGGCGCTGCCTGCGGCCGTCCGCAACCAGACCGTCGCGATTGTCGGTGCCGGTCGACTGGGCCGGGCCCTGGTCTCGGCACTCCACCAAGCCGGGGTGACAGTCAGTGGGCCGCACGGCCGAGGTTTCGACGGGCAGTCAGCTGACGTCGTGCTGTTGTGCGTGCCCGACGGGGAGATCGGCCGAGCTGCCGCCGCACTGCGGGCCGGCCCGCTGGTCGGACATTGTTCGGGAGCAACGAGCTTGGCTGTTCTGCGGCGTGCGGGCGCGGCCGGCCGGGCCTTCTCGTTGCACCCGTTGGTCACCGCCACCCCAGTTGGCGCTGATTTTACCGGCGCCCCGGCCGCGATTGCGGGTTCGTCGCCGCCGTCGCTGGCCGTCGCGCACGGTCTGGCCAAAGTTCTTGGCATGAAACCGTTTTCGGTGGCCGACGAGGATCGAGTGGCGTATCACGCGGCCGCCGCCATGGCCGCGAACTTCCTGGTCACGCTGCAGTGGGCAGCGGCCCGTCTGATGCAGACGGCTTCGGTCGATCCCGGAGTCGTACTCCCGCTGGCCCGCCAGGCGCTGGAGAACTGGGCGGCCTTCGGGCCTGCGGCCCTGACCGGTCCGGTGGCTCGCGGCGACGTCGGGACCGTCGCGGCACACCGGGATGCCGTGGCCGCCCGGACTCCGGACCTTCTTGCCCTGTTCGATGATCTGGTCGCCGCCACCGAGCAGCTGGCCATCTCTCCGTCGGTGCCGATGCCCGCTCCGGACCCTGAGGACATGATGGACACCGTCGGCACCGTCGGCACTGTCGGACACCGTCGGCACCGTCGGACACCGTGGACACCGTGGACACGGTGGACACCGTGGACACCGTGGACACCGTGGACACCGCGAAAGGCTCACCATGTTGATCGCCCGCACCGTGCTCGACCTGCGCGCCCGGGTCGCCGAGTTGCGTGCCGGCGGCCGCACGGTCGGCATCGTGCCCACCATGGGCGCCCTGCACGCCGGCCATCTGGAGCTGATCCGACGGGCCAGGCTCGAGTGCGATGCCGTGGTGCTGTCCATCTTCGTCAATCCCGCCCAGTTCGATGACCAGGCCGATCTGATCGCCTACCCCCGCACCGAGGAAGCCGACCTCCAACTGGCGCAGGCGGCCGGTGTCGATCTGGCCTTCATTCCCGGCGTGGCAGAGGTGTATCCAGCGGGGTTCTCGGCTGCCGTCACGCTCCGCGGCCCCATGGTCGAGACGTTCGAAGGCGCCGAACGAGGCAGCAGCCATTTTGCCGGTGTGACGACCGTGGTGAGCAAGCTGTTCAACATGGTCGGGGCCGATCGGGCGTATTTCGGCCAGAAGGATGCTCAGCAGCTGCATGTCGTCCGGGCCATGGTTGCCGACCTGAACATCGACGTCGAAGTCGTTGCGGTACCGACGGTTCGCGAACCGGACGGCATTGCGTTGTCGAGTCGCAACATCCGGTTGACCCCGAGAGATCGGACCCGGGCGGTCGAGATCAGTCGGGCGCTGAATGCGGCACTCGCCGAATATCGGACCGGTACCCGTACGGCCGCTGATTTGTTGTCGGTTGCCGGCAAGGTACTTGCCTCCGCCGGAATAGTGCCGGAATACCTTGCTGCTGTTGACCAGTCGAGCTTTGCTGCGGTGGATCAGCTCGCCGCCCCGGCCCTGATCGTGATCGCGGCGCGGATCGGAGACGTGCGACTGATCGACAACGTCGTGCTCGACCCGGCCTGAGCCAGGCACCGGCAGACGCGGTACCCATTAGCGCCAAACGTTTTCACTCACAGGAAAGGTCGATCGATGTCTACCACGGCAGCGCGGACCACGACGTCGAGACCGGTATCCATCCCGGATCTGCTGGCGCACAAGACATCCGGTCGACCGATTGTGATGGTGACGGCCTACGACTACCCGAGCGGGGTCGCTGCGCAATCGGCGGGCGTCGATATCGTTCTGGTTGGCGATTCCGGCGCCATGACGGTGCTCGGCTATCCGGACACCGTGTCGGTGACCGTCGAGGAGATGTTGGTGTTGGCCCGCGCGGCCCGTCGCGCCGTCCGAACTCCGCTGCTGGTCGTCGACCTGCCGTTCGGTTCGTATGAAATCAGCGACGAGCAAGCGGTGTCCACCGGCGTTCGTTTCCTGAAGGAGGCCGGCGCGGACGCGGTCAAACTCGAGGGTGGCGGCCCGGTCTCGGTCGCCAGGGCCCGCGCGCTGGTCGGTGCGGGCATTCCGGTCATGGGACACGTGGGCCTGACTCCGCAGACCGCAACCGCGCTCGGCGGTTTTCGCGCCCAGGGCACCACCGCAACTTCGGCGATGGTGGTGGCCGATGGAGCCCGGGCGCTGCAGGCGGCCGGCTGCTTCTCGTTGGTCTTCGAAGCCATCCCCAGCCACCTCACCGACGTCATCATGCCGTTGTTGTCGATCCCGGTCATCGGCATCGGCGCCGGCGCCGGCACTGACGGACAGGTGTTGGTGTTCCACGACCTGCTCGGAATCCGGGACGGCTCCGGCGCTCGCTTCGTGCGCCGCTATGCGGATCTGCAGAGGGCGATGGACGAGGGCGTACTGGCCTATGCCGACGACGTGCGTTCCCGCAGATTCCCCGGTCCGGAGCACACCTACGCCATGCCCCCAACCGAATTGGCGTCGTTGGTCGAGTGGCTGAGCCCAGACGGTCCCGCCGGGCATCCTGGCGATGATTAGCCGGCGCGGCCGGCCGAGAGCATCGAGTTGATGACATCGCAAGCGTCGCGCAGCCGGACGCCCAGATAGGTGCCCGGCAACTGCAAGCGGCGTCTGGCCGAGCTGAAAGCGTTGCCCGCGTAGAAGACCGGGATATGCAATTCGTGGACGGCGATGATGGATGCGAGCGCCCTCCGTCGACCGGTCGGCAGGTGCGACACGATGACAACGCCGGCCGCTCCCGTCGCAGCGGCCGCTGTCGTCAGTGATGTTGTCGAGGTGTGAGCACCGAGTATGCGGCAGGGCCAGCCCTCCTGCCGCAGTAGCAGGCCCAGCGCCTCGATGCCGATGGTGTGCAGGTCGCTCGGCCCGCAGGCGAGCACGATGGGGTACCGGCGGGTCGGCGTAGGCGCAAAGGCACTGCTCCGATCCAGCCAGGCCCGAGCGGCCTCGGTGGTCAGGTGTTCTTGTTTCAAATCGCACCGACCGGCCTCCCACCAAAGCCCGATCTGGCGCATGGACGGGAGTAGCACTTCGTCGATACATCCGGCGAGCCCGAGCACCTTCGTCGCCCGGCTCAAAGCTTGGCGAATGCCCTCGGTGTCCTTCCGGGTGGACGCGTCCAGGAATTCGCGGATCAATTCTGCGGCCGGCCCATCGATGCCCAGCAACGCCCGCACCGCCTGCGCGGCCATGCTTGCCCTTGTGCCGCGGGCGATTTCGTCACGCATCAGTCGGAGGGTGTGCATCTCTTGATCGTTGTAGCGACGATGCCGGCCGGCCGGCCTCGACGATTCAGGGATCTGATAACGAAGTTCCCACGACCGGAGCGTCGGCATCGGGACCCGGAGCAATCGGGAAGCCTCCGCGATGGGGACCCCGACTCCATTGGAAATGGGGACACCTTCGGTCAGGGGACCCTTCACCGCCGCATTCGGCGACTCGGGGCGCAAGGCGCTCATGCCGCGCCGAAGACAGTCCGGTCGGGCAGCTGACCCGTCAGCACGACGTCTTCGGCGATCTGCCTGAGCTTGCGGTTCGTCCGCTGGGAGCAGGCCTTGAGTAGCCCGAATCCAGTGTCATAGGTCGTCCGGCCGTTCGCCATCAGGATCCCGATGGCGGTACCGATCAGCCGGTTGCTGTCCAACCCGACCGCCAGGCTGTTCGCCTCGTCTCGAAATATTGCCCGATCAAGGGCAACTGCTGCGATGTCGGCGAACGCCGTCGCAGCTTCTGCAACGGGCTCCGTCCAGTCAGCTGGCTCAATCGGGTGGAAGCGAAGCACGTAGTGGCGGGAGGTCCCGGATGCAAACGGATGCTCGATCGGAGCGTGCTGGACCGGCTGCAGCGACGATTGGCCGATGCCGAGCACCCGACACAGGAGCCCACCGCCGTCGGCTTCGAAAGCCGCGAGTTCACTTCGAACCGGGTCCGTCGAGGCCGTAACCGACAAGTTCCCGTCGTGTCCGACCTGTACGACATCCGCGGCCGAACAGGGCAACAGCTCGGTGGCCAACTCGACGATGCGGGATATTGTGCTCGGCTCGTCGGCCTGCTCGGCGAGATCACGAGCAAGCAACGACAATCGTTGGATGGTCAGCGATGCGCGCATCCGATCACACTTTCCGGGCCGCCGTGAGTGAGAATTGGGCGCACCGGGTGCGCCCTACTCAAGATGCCGAACGGATGACGGCATGCGCAACCAGGTAACTATGCAAAAGTCAGCAACTTCCGCACAGTCTTGGAGCAATAAGGCACACCGCGAGCCCCGCCCGGGGACAGCTGAGGCAGGTCGGTCAACTCGACCCAGCTCGGTCAATCAGACCCGGTTCAGGCAACTCGACGCGGTAGTGGCGTCGACCCTCAGCGGTACACCAGGTCCCGGATCTCGGCAGTCTCCGAAGCCGGCAGCCGGCGCAGGAGCGAGTCGAGCTCCGCGCGTTGCGCGGGCGTAGACGTTTCGGCCAGCTCCCGCTGCAGCGCCTGCCTACGCGCCGGCGTCAGCGCGCCCTGCGACAACTTCAGGCGCAAAAACTCAAGGTCGGTGACAGGATTCATTTCTTCCTCTTCTGGTGAAACCGAAGCTGCAGCCGGCGGCTGCGCCAAGGCGGGTTCGATCAGGCGGCGCGCAAACGGATGCGTTCGATGATCGGGCCGTAGATCTCATCGTTATTGTTGGTGGCACGCTCGATCATGGCGTCCAGGTCCTGCAGCTCGGTGGGCGTCGTGTACGTGGACAGCTCGCGCTCGACGGACTTCAACGATGCGCGCAGCGTGCGACGTTCGCGGTAGGTATCGATCGCCGTGGTCCAGGCTGACTTCGGGTCGTGCTGGGCGGTCGTGGCGGTGGTGCGGACTTTCTCGTCTGTGGTGGTCATGCCTCTATCTTGATCGATAAAGACCCATGCGTCCAATGATTATTTGGGGTCAATTCGATGCGCGTGGGTTATAGATGGCTACTATGCGTTGATGGACACCGACTCTTTGCGCTGGTTCCAACAGATCGCCGACGGGGTCACCATGACCGAGGTCAGCCAGATCGAGTACGTCACTCAGCCCGGAATCTCCAGAGCACTGCACCGGCTCGAGACCGAGGTCGGTGCCCAATTACTGCGTAAGTCCGGGCGCAATCTCCGCATGACGGTGGCCGGCGCCGCCTTCAAGCGTCATGTGGACGCACTGCTACACCAACTCGACGACGGGCTCGCCGCAGTCAACCAGCTGGTCGACCCGGAAACAGGCACGGTGGCACTGGCATCCCAGCTCTCGCTGGGGACGTGGTTGGTGCCCGATCTGATCAGCACCTTCGGGTCGGCACATCCAGATGTTCGATTCGAGCTCCAGCAGGTCAGGGATGAGCTCACCACGTCGGTGTTGCAGAACAGTCGGGTCGATCTGGAGATCACCACCGTCCGGCCGACTGACCGGGCCGTGCGGTGGCATCATCTGCTGCTCGAGCCGCTCTGGTTGGTCATTCCAGGTGGCCATGCCCTGGCCGACCGCGATCATGTTCTGCTCCAAGAGGTCTCGGCCGAACAATTCATCATGCTCCGGCGACCGTCACTGTTGCGCCGGCAGAGCGAAGAGCTCTGCGAGCGGGCGGGTTTCTCGCCTTCGGTGGCCTTCGAGGGCGAGGACATCCCCACGCTGCGGGGATTCGTCACCGCCGGGCTCGGGGTTGCGATCGTGCCGGCGCTGCACCGCGGGTCACCCGACGCAATCACCGGCGCCGTCCATCACCTGCGGCTCGACGACGCAGGCGCCGACCGCGAGATCGGACTGGGCTGGTCCACCGACCGCCGACTACTGCCCTCCGCCGAACTGTTTCGTCAACACATCGTCGACAGGTCGGCGGCCGGCGAGCTCCCGCAACTCGCACGCATCGCTTGACTGCGGTCAGGGGGTAAGTGCGGGACGAGGGCGGGAATCTGCAGGCCCGGCGGGCCACGGTGGCTATTTGGCAGACGCACCACTGGGCACGCGACGACGCAGTAGCCGACGCGGGCCGGATCGGGGAGATCCGGCCCGCGATTCAGGCCTGCGATTTGCCGCCCTGGTCCGCCTTGTTGGAACCGGCTTCCAGGGAGTCGCCCGCGGGCAGTTCGTTGTGGCCACCGAACTGCTGTCGCATGGCCGAGAGCACCTGGTTGGCGAAGTGATCTTCGCCGCGGGAGGCGAAGCGCTCGAACAGCGAGGCCGACAGGACCGGCACCGGCACGCCGATGTCGATCGCGGCCTTGACGGTCCACCGTCCCTCGCCCGAATCCGAGACGCGACCGGCCAGACCGTCCAACGTCGGGTTCGACTGCAGCGCGGCAGCGGTCAGATCGAGCAGCCAGGATGCGATCACCGATCCACGACGCCACACCTCCGCGACCTTCGCGGTGTCCACGTTGAACTGATAGAACTCGGGCTCTTCCAGCGGCGCGATCTCAGCCGAGTGTTCTGCTGATCGGATGCCGGCGTCGGCGTTGTCCAGGATGTTGAGCCCCTCGGCGAACGCCGCCATGATGCCGTACTCGATACCGTTGTGCACCATCTTCACGAAGTGGCCAGCGCCCGAGGGCCCACAGTGCAGGTAGCCCAACTCTTCCGGCGCCAGGTCACCCGTGCGACCGGGGGTCCGCTCGATAGTGCCGGTCCCCGGCGCGATGGTTTTGAGGATCGGCTCGATCGTCTCGATCGCCGAGTCGTCGCCACCCACCATCAGGCAGTAGCCGCGCTCGAGCCCGAAAACGCCGCCGCTGGTGCCGATATCGACGTAGTGGATACCCTTTTCGCGCAGTTTCGCCGCTCGCCGGACGTCATCACGATAATTGGAATTGCCGCCATCGATGATGATGTCGCCATCCTCGAGGAGTTCGGCGAGCTTTTCCACAGTCTGTCCGGTGATGCCGGCCGGAATCATCACCCAGGCCACCCTGGGCTTCTGCAGCTTGCCGACGAACTCCTCCAGAGTCGGCGCGCCATCAGCTCCTTCGCCCTCGAGCGTCTTGATCGAGTCGGCGCTGACGTCGTACACCACGCAGTCATGCCCGTCGCGCATCAGCCGTCGCACGATGTTGGCCCCCATACGGCCCAGGCCGATCATTCCGAGCTGCATTCGAGAACTCCCTCTGACGTGGCACGGGCAGCAAACTCTCCGCGCCTGGCTTAGCCGACGAGCCCAAGGCTAAGCCCCGACGGCTGCGAGGCTGTCGCCAGGTCGCCGGCGGACTTCCCTCGTTCCTGGGCCGCGGGTGACCATGGGCCCCGGACGGATGCAGCCCGCGACGGTGGACCCTCAGCTATCAATCCGCCGGACCGGTGATCTCCTCGAGCCGGCGCAGCACGATCTCGGCCAGGACGTCATCGGGGATCGGTCGGTCCGCGGAGAACCGGATGGTGCCCTTGGACAAGGCAAACCCGTCGAGTTGATCACGAACACCATTGATCACCTGCGGGCTGAACGGAAACAGACTCAGGTGCGTCTTGGCGGCCGCGAAACCGATGAGCGGCCGTTGGTTGAACCTCAGGGCCGGCATGCCGTAGCTCTTGCCCTCGATCGCGTCCGGCACCAGCCGCTCCGCCTGTTCCCGGATGTGTTGGAGGGCGGCCCGGGCGCTCGGCTCTAGGCCATCGAGGTAATCGTCGACGAACGACATCTGCCGATCGTAAGCAGCAAACCTCCGCCGCGTGCGGCGCACCGGCGGCGACCTCGCAGTGCGAGGATGTGGGCGTGCCTGATCCCGACGAACCGACCCAGGTGGAAGCGACGCCGACTGGTCTCGGCCCGTCGGCGGAGACGGCGCACGGTGACAGTTCGGACAGCGATGCGTTTCGTACTGACCAGGCCCGGATAGCACTGACCCGCGCCGATGACGTGCAGGGTTGGGCCATACGCTTTTCGTTGCTGGGCGACGAGAATCGACTCAGGATCCTGCTCGCTCTGCACCGGGCGCCCGGAATCACGGTGGGGGACCTGGCCGGGGCGGTCGGGATGAGCGACAACGCCACATCGCACGCCCTGTCCGCCCTGCGGATGGCCGGCGTGGTGGCGGCGAACCGCGACGGCCGATACCGCCGTTGGTCGGTGACGGACCGCGAGATCCACGACATCCTGCATGCCGTCGGCGCCAGTCATTCGGACCTTCATCCCCACCACTGAAGCCAACCCTGAAACTGGGCCGGTCGAGCAGTCGGAACCGGCCCTTCGGCGGCTGGGGATCGCGAGCAGGTCAGTCGTCGGCTTCCTGCGTCCGGTAGACGTCGGGGATCCCGTCGTGATCGGTGTCGGCCTCCTCCTCCAGCCGGATTCGTTGGTAGACCTTGTTGCGCCGTCTCAGGACAAGTGCAGCCAGCACCGCGGCGACGATCGAACCGACCAGCACACCGATCTTCACGTTGTCGTCGTCGATGCTCTCGAGTCCGAACGCCAGCTCGCCGATCAACAACGACACCGTGAATCCCACGCCCGCCAGCATCGACATGCCAAGGACGTCGGACCAGGCCAGCTCGTCGTCGAGCTTGGCCTTGGTGAATGTCGATATCAGCCAGGTCGAGCCGAAGATACCGACAGTCTTTCCGACGACCAGCGCAACGATGATCCCGATGGTGATCTCGTTGGTCAGCGAATGACCCAGACCGCTGAGGCCGCCGATGGTGACGCCGGCCGAGAAGAAGGCGAAGATCGGCACAGCCAACCCGGCGGAGATCGGTCGCATCCGATGCTCGAAATGCTGAGCCAGACCCGGACCGGCGTCGGGGCCACCGTTCTTCTCACTCCGCACCACCGGCACGGTGAAGGCCAGCAGCACCCCGGCCACCGTCGCGTGGATGCCCGAGGCGTGCACCAGGGCCCAGGTGAGCACGGCGAGCGGAAGGAGCAGATACCAGCTGCGAACCCGCTTCTGCACCAGAACAGCGAACAATCCGAGCGGGATGACCGCCGCCAGCAGCGGCAGGAATGAAAGCGAGCTGGTGTAGAAGATCGCAATGATCGTGATGGCGAGCAAGTCGTCGACGACCGCCAAAGTCAGCAGGAAAGTACGCAGACCCGACGGCAGGTGCGTGCTGATCACGGCCAGAACCGCTAGCGCGAAAGCGATGTCGGTAGCGGTCGGGATCGCCCAACCCTGCAGATGCTCGGCATCGCCCAGGTTGAACAAGGCAAAGCACAGGGCCGGCACCGCCACCCCGCTGACGGCGGCGGCCACCGGGATGGCCGCGCGTCGTGGGTCTCGCAGATCACCCGCGACGAATTCCCGTTTGAGTTCCAGCCCGGCAACGAAGAAGAAGATCGCCAGTAGTCCATCGGCCGCCCACTGCCCAACCGACAGGTCGAGATGAAGCGCCTCGATGCCGAATGTGGCTTCCCTGACCTGCACATACGAACTCGACCATGGCGAGTTGGCCCAGATCAGTGCGAGCACGGTGGCACACAGCAGCAACGCACCACCGATTGTTTCCTGGCGCAGGATGTCGCCGATACGGCTGACCTCCGGCCAGGTCCCGCGTCGGAACACAGCCGACTGGCGTTCGTCGGTCAAGGCAGCCCCCAATGGATCGACGTACCGGCAAGCGCGAAGTTCGGATCGTGAGCGGGATGTTCGCGATCTTCTGGGGTCACCCTACGACGAGCAACCGCGTCGCCGACGGGCCCGAAGATCGCGGCCTCAGACAGCCGCCCCGATCAGGTGTCCGACGAAGAAGGTGACCGCGACCGCGACACCGCCGAGCAACAACTGCCGGGCGCCCGAACGCAACAAAGGCCGGCCGGTGAGCCGCCCGACGAACATACCGCCGCCGATCAGGGCAGCGGCCGTGATGAGCATGGCGGCCAGCAGTCCGGGAAATCCGAACAGGTACGGAATCAGCGGCAGCAGGGCGCCGATGGAAAATGCGACCAGCGACGCACTCCCGGCCAGTATCGCCGAGGGCAGATCGTCGGCGTCCAGGCCCAGTTCGTCCCTGGTGTGGAATCGCAACGCCGTCTCCGGATCCTTCGAGACAGCCGCGGCCATCTTCGCAGCCGTCTCCGCGTCCGCGCCATAGCCGCGGAACGTCTCGGTGAGCTCGGCCTGCTCGGCGGCGGGGAATTCCTCGTGCATCCGGCGTTCCACTGCGACCTCGGCATGTACCAACTCGTTCTGGTTGGTGACGGACACGTACTCACCGGTGCCCATCGAAAACGCCCCCGCCACCAGGCCCGCCAGACCGGTCAGCACGATGGCGTGCGTCGAACCACCGCCCCCGCCGACACCGGCGATCAGGGAAGCGTTGGTCACCAATCCATCTACCGCGCCGAAAACCGTTGGGCGCAGCCATCCCCCGGATACATCGCGGTGGCGATGGGACCAACCCGACTGCAACGCCGCCTCAGTGACCGCTCGATCCTTGGCTATCGGGCGTCCGTCGATCTGTTCGTCCATCACACACTGAGTGTCCTCTACAACGCACCTAGAGTCACCGTCCGGGGCGGTTGGGCATCTCATGCAAGGCAGCGGACTCTTGCATAGTTTCGCGCCGGGTCAGCGGCGTCCAGCAAGGTTTACTAGTCCCAGGTACAGCAGAGTGCCGACCGATTCACGAGTAGCAAAGGACCGAGCCGTGACCTCTGCGACAGCCGTCTCACCCATCCATACCGACGCCCGAGCACAGCTCGACTCCCGCCAGCACAGCGCTCTCGAGCGTTTGACGCGAGCCCGGACGAGCGGGCAGCCCGGACCGATCAAAGCTGCCGAGCACGAAGTGATCAACACGCATCTCAGCCTGGCCACCGCGCTGGCCCGCCGCTACCAGCACCGCGGCGTCGAGTTCGACGACCTGCAACAGCTGGCGCGTCTCGGTCTGCTCAAGGCCGTGAAACGGTGGCAACCCGAGATCGGCGTCGACTTCCTGCCTTTCGCTTATCCGACGATCCTCGGTGAGGTCAAGCGCTACTTCCGGGATCACGGCACCACGATCCGCGTCCCGCGGGGACTTCGTGACCGACACACCGAAGTGCAGTCGGTGACCGAGGAACTGGAACAACGACTTGGCCACGCGGCCAACGAATCCGAGCTTGCCGAAGCCGCCGGCATCGGCGTCGACCAGGTGCACGCCGGCCGACTGGCCGTGCAGAGCTGCAAGGTGCTGAGCCTGGACGAGCTTTCGATCCAGGCCGCGGCCGCCCTCAGGCCGAGTTCGCTCGCGGAAACAGATCTGCAGCGTGTCGAGGACCTGATGATGGTGCGGCAGGCCATGGCGCAGTTGACCGATCGCGAGCGGACGATTCTTCGCCTGCGCTATTTCGAAGGTCTGAGCCAGTTGAAGATCGGTGAGGCGATCGGCGTCAGCCAGATGCAGGTCTCCCGACTGGTCCGCGGCGTCCTCGCCAAGCTGCGGGCGTGCCTGGAGGAGTGCGGAGAGGACCTCGAACCACGGATGGCTTCCTGAGCCGAAGCGTCGGCGATGGCGGCTGGCCGCGCGTGTCCCGCCGCCACTGCTACAGGTGAAGGATGAAGGCGACGGTCTGACCGGACCGCTCCGCAAAGGACACCGCCATGACCTCACCGCCGCCCACCGCCCGGCCGGCCCCACACCAGACTCACGAAGTCGGCAACCAGGCTCCGCCCCGGGTCGGTATCGACGAGTACGGCGCGAACACCGTGCTGGTCGAAGCGGTGCATCGTCACGATGCCGGCTGGGCGGCAGCCGATCTGGGCGCGGTCGGCGAACTGGTCGGCAGCGAATCCTTTCAACACGACGCGGAGCTGGCCAACAAGGTCGCCCCCACGCTGCAGACCCACGACCGCTGGGGCCGACGCATCGATCAGGTCGAATATCACCCGTCCTACCACCGCATCATGGCTGCGGCGGTGGCACAGGGCGCTCATACGTCGGCCTGGGCCGACCCGAGACCTGGTGCCAATGTCGCCCGCGCCGCTGCCTTTCTGCTCTTCAGCCAGGTCGAGCCGGGTCACGCCTGCCCGATCTCGATGACCCACGCCGTCGTTCCGGCTCTTGATCTCGAGCCCGACCTGACTGCCGGCTGGAGATCTCGGGTCCTGTCCCGCGAATATGACCCGCGCCTGGACACTCCCGGCAAGGGCTCGGCCATCTTCGGCATGGCGATGACCGAGAAGCAGGGCGGATCCGACGTCCGAGCCAATACCACGGTGGCGCAACCGGCCGCGCGCGGAGGCCCGGGCGCCGAATATCTGCTGACCGGCCACAAATGGTTCTGTTCGGCACCGATGTCCGATGGCTTCCTCGTACTCGCGCAGGCCAAAGGCGCGGCCGGCGAGGGACTTTCCTGCTTCCTGCTGCCACGGATGATGCCGGACGGCACATCAAACGTGTTCCGCATCCAGCGGTTGAAGGACAAGCTGGGGAACAAGTCCAATGCCTCGGCAGAAGTCGAGCTCGATGGCAGCGTGGCGTCGATGATCGGCGAGCCGGGCCGAGGCATCCGGACCATCATCGAAATGGTCGGCCGGACCCGCCTCGACTGCGTGCTGGGTTCGACCGCCGGGATGCGGCAGTCGCTGGCTGAAGCGCTGTGGCACGCCCGGCACCGATCCGCTTTCGGCGCCCGGCTCGCCGATCAGCCCGCGATGACCGCGGTGCTGACCGATCTCGCCCTGGAGTCGGAGGCAGCTACGGTCACCGCGATGCGATTGGCCAGGGCGCACGACGCCGATGCCGACGAAGCTGAGCGGGCCTTCCGTCGGCTCGCCACGGCCGTGGCCAAGTACTGGATCTGCAAGAGGGGACCCGATCACGCCTACGAGGCGATGGAGTGCCTGGGCGGCAACGGTTACACCGAGGACTTTCCGCTGGCCCGCCGGTACCGGGAACAGCCGGTGATGGCCATCTGGGAGGGATCGAGCAATGTGATCGCATTGGACGTACTGCGGGCCATCGCCAAAGATCCGGGCACTCTCGCCGCATTCGACGCCGAACTCGAACTCGGTCGAGGTGAGCATCGAGTACTCGATGCTCACCTCGACCACATCCGTACCGTCACCCGTCAGCTGGGCCGGGTCGACGCTGTCGCAGCCCAACAAATGGCTCGCTACCTGGTCGAATCGATGGCCCTTGGCCTGCAGGCGACTCTGCTGACCAGATACTCCCCTGCCCCGGTCAGCGCAGCTTTCATCATGTCCCGGATCGGGCCCGGACGCAGTCTGCAATACGGAAACCTGCCCCCGTCAACGGATCTACCTGCCATTCTGGCCAGGCACTGACGGGGTAGGTCGCCGAGTCGAACCCTACTTCGGGTCGTTGTTGAGATCCTGCGCCTTGGTGGCGACCTTATCGATGATGGAATCGACGTTGTCCGGTGTCTTGGCCTTGATGGCCTCGGCCGCCTGGTTGATGCGTTCGTCCGTGGCCAGCTCTTTGGCCTTGTTGATGATGTCGTCGAGACCCATGACACGCTCCCTGCGAATTGTGCGGCGATGGACATTCACTGGCCGCGGTCGCCCTACCCGAAGCCCACGCCGCCGCCAGTCCGTTCATCCTTCCACCATCGTCGGACGGCGGCAGACGGGCGCCAGGCCCGTCGTCACAACCGGACGCGTTCGTTCTCGCCACCGTCGTAACGCTGACCAGTTACCTTGGCTTTGACAAAGCTGATGGCGGAAGCAATTCGGCCGCCCGGCGTGTCCCAGTACTCGGCCCCGATGCCGGTGACCTTGATCAGCACCACGTTCGGATCGTCCGGGCCCTGCGGCAGCCAGGCTGCCACCCATGCGTTCCAGAGCTCATGGACTTTCTCGGCGTCGGTGACGATCTCGGCGGTACCGAAGATCGAAACCCAGACATCGTTACTGGTCAGGGCCACGCCGACCCGCGGATTAGCCACGATCTGCATGATCTTGCGTGACGTCCGCTCGGCGAAGAACCAGAGATCTCCGTCGAATTCCACCTCTTGCTGCGCCATCGGTCGGCTGATCAACTGACCTTCGCCGTCGACGGTCGTCAGCATCGCGATGCGAATGCCCTTGGCCAACTCGGCGACTTTGGCAATGTCAGAAACGTTATCGGGCAATGTATTTCCTTAGGTCAGGGTCGCCAACGGGTGGACGACGGCGGCGGGGATCGGCGCACCGGCTGCTTGACACCCCAAACCCTCGAGATTTCAGTGCCCGACCAGCATTGCCGATAAACGGGACGCTGTCCGACCGTTCGGGCCGGCCGTCCCGATCAGGCCTGTGAAACGTGAAAACTCGCCGCAAGCAGGGCGAAACCCTCGTCCAGGCTTACCCTCGGCACCCAGGCCAGAGCGTCCCGAGTGCGGCGTTGATCGAACCAATGGGCGGTGCCCAACTGCTCCGCCAGAAATCGGGTGATCGGCGGTTGTCCGTCGACATGCGCCACCCGCCAAACCATCTCGACCACCGCCCCAGCGGTCGATGCGACCCGGAGCGGTACCTGACGCCGAGGCTCCGACACGCCGGCAGCGGCGCAGACCCGGCGCAGAATGTCGCCGACCGGGCGGGGTTCGCCGTTGGACACCACCAGCGACTCGCCGTGCAGCGGGCCGCACCGATCGATCGCAGCGACCATGGCATCGGTGGCGTTGTCGATGTAGGTGGTGTCGACCAACGCGGTACCGCCACCGATCAGCGGCAGTCGTCCGGCCCTGGCCCGCGCCAGGATCGGCTCGATCAGCTGGGTGTCCCCCGGTCCCCAGACCAGGTGCGGTCGCAGGCAGAGGACGGCGAGGTCGGGACTGTCGGCGGCCAGGGCGATCTGCTCGGCCAGCGCCTTCGAACGCGAATAGTTGCTGCGCGCGCTCTCCGGATCTGCCGGCCCGGCCCCAGCGCCCACCAAAGCCGAACCGGCGTGCGCCACCGACGGCGACGAGATGTTGATCAGGCGCGGAACCCGGGCCGCGCGGCAGGCCTGCACCAAGGACCTGGTGCCCTCGACGTTGATGCGCTCGTATTGTGCCCACGGACCGACGACGTCTACCTTGGCGGCCAGGTGCAGCACCGCATCCTGCCCGGCTGTCGCCGTCCGGAGAGTGTCGACGTCCACGATGTCACCGAGAACTTCTCGGCACCCCAGACCGGACGGTCGACGCTGGGTGACGGTGACGTCGTCACCGCGTTCGATCAGCGCGGACGCAACGGCGCGCCCCATCAGCCCGCTGGCGCCGGTCACCAGAACCTTCATCCGCCGGCCAGCACCCGCCCGGCCCAGTCGCCCACCGCAACCCTGTCGATCTTGGAGTTGTGCCGGATGTCGACCGGCAACGCCTTGATCACCAGGACGGCCGCAATCGGCGTGCCCGCCGCCGCCCGGACCACCTCGGTGACCTCGGCACCGGCCAGTGGTCGGCCCTTACCCGTCACCACCACTACCACCTGCTGGGTCCCCGCCGGTCCGACCCCGACGGCGGCCACATCGGCGTGCGCGCCCGCAGCCAATCCAGCCTTCGCCAAGGCCGCCTGGACCCGCAACTCGATTCCCACCGGTGTGACCGGGCCGTCCGCAGTGGTGATGATGTGCACCGTCCGACCCTGCACCCAGAGCCGCCCGTGCTCGTCGAGGTATCCGACGTCGCCCGTTCGATGCCAGCCGGGATGCCCCGCCGCGGCCGCGTCGACGACCCACGATGCGTCGTAGCGATCACGGATGTGCTCGGCGGTGGCCCAGATCTCCCCGGTCACCCCCGGGTTGTGGGTCAGCGCATCGCCGGCCAACCCGGTCTGGTCGAGCGCGGCGATGGCGATGCTCACCCCAGCCAGCGGACGCCCGACGCAGACACCGTCACCTTCTCCGGCCTGCTCGATGTCGGTCAGCGACACGTCGGTCAACGGCAGGGCCTCGGTCATCCCGTACGGCGTGTGCAGCTCAGCCGCGGGCACCAACTCCTGCACCTGACGCAGCAACTCGGCCGGGACAGAGGCGCCGGCGCTCATCACCAGTCTGACCCGGCCCAGAGCCGCACGTCCTTCAGCGGTCAGGCCGGTAGCAGTGGCCAGCACATTCCGCAGCGCGGCCGGGGAAGCGAAGATGACGGTCGCATCGATGGCGGCGGCAGCCTCGCCCAGGGCTTCCGCCGTGAGTGCACCGGGCTTGGTGACATCGGTTCGCGGCACGACGGAAGCCAGGCCGAGCGCCGGGCCATAGAGGGCGAACGGAGCGAAGGCGGCGACGATCCGATCCTGGCCGGTGAGGCGATAGGTCGCGCGGATCAGTTCCAGCTGGGCCCGGACCTGCCGATGGCGATAGAGCACTCCCTTGGCCGGTCCGGTGGCGCCGGAGGTGAACAGCACCGCGGCCTCGTCCCCCGCCGCGGCATCCGGCGCGACCGGCTGCCCGAGCCCCGACGTGGCCAGTCCGGGAAAGGTTTGGTCCACCCGGCCGGCGCGCTGCAGCACGACCGACTGAGCCCTGATGGCGATCCGCCGGCCGGGAAGACGCATCACCCTGCTGGCGAGCAGACCGGTCGTGTCGGCGATCAGGTAGTCGAGCCGTGCGCCCCGCAGCGCCCGTCCCATTCCGCGCAGGCCAAGACCACGATCGGCGACCACGATCACCCCGCCGGCCCGCCACACGGCATAGAGCGCAATCGTCAGATCTATGGACGGCGGTACCAACAACGCAACCCGATCACCAGCACGTAGTCCAGCCGCCGTCATCCCGGCGGAGATCTTCTGCACTCGTTCGTCGAGCTCTGACCAGCTGATCCGTCGGCCGCCGACCTCCACCACCGCCGGCCCGTTGTCCCGTGCGTGGGCCGCCAACTCGGCCAGGACCGTTGGGCGGGAGTCGGGCGCCGCCTCCTGGGCGCCTCCTTCCTCGGGCCGCCTCGCGGGCATTGTCTGGTCGAGCCAGGTGGCGATCACCGCCGGATAGCCGGGCGCGTCCTCTGGGAGCAGGTGACTGGCCTTCTCGTAGCGGTGCAGGACCGTCCGCGGGAGTCGATCCTGCAGATCACGTAGGTACACCTCGCCGAAGACTGGGTCGCGCGGACCCCAGAGCAGCAGGGCAGGAACATCCAGCTCCGGCAACTTCTCCGCGATGGCGACGAGCGCGCCGTGACTCGGATGGTCGGCGGCGAAGGGGATGTCGATGACGAACTCCCCGACCGGCACTCTTCGTGCGATGGTGCGGTACGGGGCGGCGAAGGCGTCACGAATCTGACGCGGCGGACGCGGCCAGGTCAATGACGTGGTGACCCGGACGAACAACGGCGTCCAGCGGCAGGACAGTTGGTTCAGCAGCGGCAAGTGGGCCAGTCGGATCAGCAACGGGGGGGCCGACCCCGCCGGCTGGTGCACGGCAGTGTTGGTGAGCACGACGCCGCGGAGTTGATCCCGGTGCTGCAGAGCCCAGCCGAGCGAGATGATCCCGCCCCAGTCGTGGGCGACGGTCACCACGGCACCAGTCTGCCCGGGGCCGGTGATGCCGAGCTCGGCGGTCAGCCGTACCAGATCGTCGACACGCTGGTGCAACACCCGCGGCGAGTCGATGCGTTCCGAGTAGCCCATGCCGAGTTGGTCGACGGCCACCACCCGCCAGCCCACCGGGGCGTCGGCCAGCAGTCGGCGCCAGAGGTAGCTCCAGGTCGGATTGCCGTGGACGCACAGCAGGGTCCCCACCGGCTCGACACCGGCTGAATCGACACCGGCCGAATCGATGCCGTGCGTGCCGGACCAGGAGTCGAGGACGTGGAAGGTTCTGGTGATGCCGTCAAGATCCGGCACCTCGACCAGGCGTGACCAGGCCGGCGCGAGACCGGGCAACCCCGGCGGCGGGACCGTCGCGGGCCCGACACGTGATCGAGAACCGCGTCTCACCAGACGATCTCGGAACACGACGCGTTCAGGCCGGAGCCGATCCCCATCAACAGCACACGATCCCCTGCTGTCAGGTCATCTGCAACGCCGGCCAGGGTGACCGGAATCGCGGCGGGACCGAGGTTGCCGCGAGTCGGGAAGGTGAGCGGTACCCGGGCCGGGTCCAGGTCCAGCGCCTTGGAAATAGCCTGGGTGTGCACATTGCTCACCTGATGCATGATGTAGCAGTCCATGCCGGTGTCCCAGCCGAAGTCGACGGCGGACTCGGCCCAGAGGTCCATCGACAGTGCCAGTCCGGCATTCATCAAACCCGTACTGTCCGTGCGCATGTCGTCCATGTCTCCGACGCAGAGCAAGTGGTGTTCGGTGCTCGCCCTGGTGGCGCCACCGACAAATCGGTGACCTTCCGGGTGGGCGTCGGTTCGGCCGAGCACCATCGCCGCCGCACCGGATCCCAAGGTCAGGGAAGCGAATTGGGAGAACACCTGTTTCGCGTTGGCATCGCCGTTCTGCAGTCGCCCGATCGTCGAGTCGTGGATGGCCCGGGAGTCCTCACCGTTGACCACCAGCGCATAGTCGATCTGGCCGCTTTCCAACATGGCTGCGGCCAACTGCATGCCGTTGACGAACCCGAGGCAGGCGTTGGTCACATCGAAGTTCTGGCACGAGCTGGGCAGCCCGAGGGCGTGATGGACCGCCACCGCGGTGGAAGGTTCGAGGTGCGCCCGGCTCACCGACGTGTTCACCATCAGCCCGATCTGGCTGGAATGCACCCCCGCCTCGGCCATCGCCTTGGCACCGGCCATCGCTGCTCCGTCTGCGAACGTGGTCTCCGGATTCCACCAGCGCCGCTCCTGGATACCGGCCAGCCGCTGCATCATGCCCGGCCGAAGGCCGACCCTGGTGTAGACGTCGGCCAGCCGATCATCCATCTCAGCCGACGTGACCACGCGAGGCGCATCGATGGCACAGACTGACAGGACCGAAGTATTGCTGAAACGGTGGATCGAATTGCCTCGCATGGAGACCCTTCCTGCGGTCACCAGCTCTTCGCTGGTTCGAGTCAGACGAGGGCCGACCTCGTTCTATGGGCACACCTCATTCTCAGCATGCACGGTAATCGACCATGGCCTGCCGTGGGCAGAGGGGGACCCGCCGTCGGCCCGGCGGCAGCGGTCCGACCAGGGCGTCAGGTACTCCCACCTGCAGTGATCTTCGGAAGCACGCACGCTTCCATGCGCTGTGCCATCCGTCACGCCGAGTGCTTCAGGCGGTTGCTACCGCAGGCCGGCCACCATCGGGCACTGGAAGGTCTTAGCCGACAGTCCAACCTTGTTCAGGTAGGCCGCCACGATGTACCAGGCACGCAGGATCGTCACTTCGTTGTAGGCGACGTCGTGGTTGGCACAGAAGTTCTGCACGATCGGCCGGACCTTGTGCAGGTTGGGCCTTGGCATACTCGGGAAAAGGTGGTGCTCGATCTGGTAATTCAGCCCACCCATGGCAAAACTGGCGATCCGACCGCCCGATACATTCCGGGAAGTCAGCACCTGCCTGCGGAAGAAGTCGATGCGCGAGTCGTGCGGCAGGATCGCCATGCCGATGTGACTGGCGGCAAATGACGTGCCCAGGTAGATGCCGGTCACGGCGAGCTGAACGCAGAGGAACGCCGCAGCGCGACCCGGAGACAGAAACACGAAGAGCAGAGCAACATATCCGCCGAGGCGCACCACCATCATGGTGGCCTCCGTCCAGCGATGCTTCATGCCCGGGCGCATGACGAGTGCCTGGACACCCTGCGCGTGCAGGTTCAGCATCTCGACGCTGAGCAACGGGAAGAACCACCAACCTTGATGCTGATGCATGAACCGCCGGAATCCCGAACGCGGAAGCTCGCTGGGTGGGTAGAAATGCACCACCGACGCAGAGATATCCGAATCCTTGCCGATCTGATTCGGCGCCGCATGGTGTTTGTTGTGCTTGTTGTTCCACCAGGCCAGGCTGACCCCGCCGATCAATGTCCCCATGATCAGAGCAGTGATCTCATTCGCCTTGTGCGACTGGAAGATCTGCCGGTGGGCGGCGTCGTGGCTGTAGAAGATGATCTGGGTGAGGACGATCCCGAACGCCGCAGCTACTGCCATCTGGATCCAGCTGTCACCGATGAAGGCGAAAGCGACCCAGACCCCCGCGAGGGCAACAGCGAGTATGGCGATACGCACGGCGTAGTAGGTGTAGGCGCGACGCATCAGGTTCAGCGTCTGGGCCGACTGGAGGACCTGCGAGTAATCACTGGGCGGACGAGGCGCCCTGCGGGGTCTCTCGCTACGTTCCGCGACAGGGGGAATTGTATCGATGATCGCTCTCGTTTCGATTAGTTGTTGCGTGTGCGTGAGTTGGCTGCGCGGTGGGCCTGAGCAAGAAAAGGCAACGGACGTCGGGACCTGCGAAGCGGTCCATTCGCTGGGCGCCCGGTCCGAGCACCCACGAGCAGGACCGACAGATGACTGACCCGATATCGCGGCGAGACGGACAGCTCTCATCGCCGGCTGGGCTGAAGGATTCTCCCGTCGAGGCGCATTCGGGCGACTGGCTAGCGAGCGGCCCGGCACCTGCGGCATCTGTGTAGGCGACGCCGCGTCCAGTGGTTCTATGCCGATCGTACGCGGTAACCGCGCATTTATGCCCACCTTCAGGCCTGGCAATCAGGTACCAGATTTCAAGAATATGAGTCATGCATGTAAATGCTGTGCGTTGTTGACAAAACCTAGCAGCGGACATTTATGTACCCCGGCTAAGGAATACGGGCGGGGAGACATCACCATGAGGAATCCGCCTACGCCACCAGCATCATGGGGCGGGACGGCGTCAGCTCACGGACGGCCGGCCATCATCCACTCGTCGCCGAAGGCGACGGAGCGGGGGCGGCCTCGGCTGCCTGCGGAACCAGGGAGACCAACTCGGTGCCGGTCTCGTCGAACAACGTCAGTTTCTCGCCAGCGAGCTTGTAGGTATGCGTGCTCGCGACTGCACTGGGCAGTGGAGCTCCCTCGCAGGCCATCATCGTGTGCGGACCGGAGGTGACCACCAGCGTGCCCGGGGCGGATTCCTTCCAGGTGCCCTGCACGTTGTTGCATCCGTCCGAGGCGGTCCAGGTGCCGCCGTCGACGAATGTGACGAAGGGCTGCTCGGGACTGGTGTAGGTCTTGCCCGTGCCCCAGGTCCCCACGATCGTCGTACTGGGGTTGGCCGTGCCCTGGGCCGCGGAGGCCGGAGCGCTGGAGGGGGCAGCGAGGAAACCGAGGAAACCGGCGCCGATGCCGAAGCGGTGGATTGGCTGCTGCAACCGGCAATTGCCAGGCAGGTGGCCGCGGAGATGACGCAGGCGACCGTCCGCAGCGCGACTATCGAAAACCGTTGATCCGTGCGCACATTCTCCCCATTCGCCAGGACTGCCAGTACCGGACATCGAACCATGGCCTCGCCGCGCAACTGGGAGCGGAACCGGCGAAGGCGCACAAATGCGGCTCAGCTCAAGATGATCGACGTCTGGGCCTGCTGGCCGTTTCGCTGATAGGTGACCTTGACGGTATCCCCCGCCTTGTGGGCCAGTGCGATCCGAGTCAGCGATTCCTCGTCCAGGGTCGGCTGACCGTCGACTTCGGTGACCACGTCGCCCTGGACGATGCCCGCCTTGGCGGCCGGCCCACCGGCCGTCACCGACCGGACGAACATTCCGGCCGGGAGCCCGAACTCGGCCGCGATCGCCGTAGTCACCGGGGCTACCGACCAACCGAACGATGGGATCGCGAACTTGCCGGTCGCGATCAGGTCATCCGCAACCGCCAAGGCCAGGTCAGCGGGAATCGCAAAGCCGATACCGACGCTGCCGCCGCCCGCGTCGCCGGCCTCGTTCGGCACGGTGGCGATCGCCGTGTTCACGCCGACCAGACGCCCGTGGCAGTCGACGAGCGCTCCACCGGAGTTCCCCGGATTGATCGCGGCGTCGGTCTGGATGGCCCCGCTCAGCAGTGCGGTCTTTCCCTGGTCCGCCGGGACCCTGATGTCCCGACCGAGCGCGCTGACGATCCCGCTGGTCACCGATCCATCGAGTCCGAGGGGCGATCCCAGCGCGACCACCGGCTGACCGACCACGACAGGGTCGGCGCCCATGTCGATAGCGGGCAGCTTGTCCGGCAAGTCGATCTTGATCACGGCCAGGTCGAGCGGGATTGCCCGGCCGACAAGTGTTGCTGGCGCCGTCTTTCCGCTGCTCATCAGCACGGTGAAACTACCGCCGTTCACCCCGGGGGAGATGACGTGATCATTCGTCAGGATGTAGCCGTCGTCGCGGATGAACTCGCCACTGCCGTTGCTGCCGGACGAAGCGTTGCGCACATTCACCGTCACCACCGATGGCAGCACACTGTTCGAGAGCGACACCGAGTCGCAACGACCCGAGGATGTCCCAGCGGAGGACGCCGCGGACGTTGGTGTAATCAGATGCACGACAAGGCCACCCACCACGCCGCCGAGAAGTGCTATCACCACGGCGATGACGATGAGCACCGCCGGGCGCGCGGCCACCGGTGCCGAGCGCTTCCCGTTGGCGGCCACGGCGGCCGCGGTAACTTCCGGATCGCCGTGAATCTGGGGCGCGGGTGGGGTGGTCGGACCCTCGTCACCGGAAGTTGTCATCGATATCTCCTCAGAAGCACGGCAGATCGTTCCGGCCCACTCTTGACTGGCGACGCAAGAACACAATGGCAGGTCGTGTCCGATCTAAGCAGGATTGCATGCGATCGATCCTGTCGGGGCCGGTGCCTATCTGAGCCCGGATCAGATGCTCCTACCACCAGCTTCGACCCCAGGAGCAGCGTGCTAGGTAGAGACACGGGCAGTTTCGGGAGCGGCCACGTCCTTGACTTCGACGTCGGCTCGCACGCTGTCCCTTCGGGTCATCACATTGAGGTCGCGAGTCGGACCGTCCGCGACGTCACAGGTGGTGCCGACGTCGCCGCTGTGCCTCGGTGGGTCGTACCGATCATCGATCGCGGGTGCCCGGGCATCGCAGAATCTCCACCAGTAGCACCCAGGCGTTCAGGCATTCCAGCCCCGCCGTTGCGCCGGCCAGAGCGACGTACAGGTCGTGCCACTGCTCGGGGCGTAGGCCAATGGAACTGATTCCGTCATCTCGAGCCATCACGCGCGGTGAGTCGAACGGCTGGATCCAGACACCAGGCCATAGCGGCGGGCCACTGTCCGTAGCCCGCGTCCAAGTCGAGATGCCCTCCACCACTGATGATGTCAGCCTCCAGACCCAGCGAGGCGTACGCGACCCCAGCGCCCTCGGGACAATAGGGATCGTCGTCGGCGTGCGCCAGGCGAGGACTTCCCGACGCTCTGGCCAACGCGACGGGATCCGGCTCGATCCGGCCGAAGGCGGCGATCTCGACGGTTTTGGCCAGATATCCCGGACTCGGCGGGGCCACCAGCAGGACGCGGTCGACGCGGCGCCCCACCGGCAGCCCGCTAGCGACGTGGAGCCACAACAGAACGGCCAACGAGTGGGCGACGACGACCCGCTCACCGGAACCCATCTGGTCGAGCTCGGCCAGCAGGAGTTCGGTCCATGCCGCGAGGTCCGGCCGATCGGGCTCGGGAAACTGTGGATACAGGACCTGCTCACCGCTCGCCCGCAGTCCCTCGACCAGTTCGAACTGCCAATGTCCTCTTGGCCGTCGGTTCTGCCAGCCGTGCAGGACGAGGAAGCGTCGGTTCGATGCCATCCGAGCATTGTCCAGGGCAGCTGACAACCCGGTGAGACGGCAGCCCGCGAGCCATCCGCTGCACTCAGACCGGCTGCGTATGGTTGCCACCGAGCCGTTCACCAGGAGGAGCGTAAGCATGGATGTGGCACGAACGAACTGGGCTGGAAACGTCATCTTCAACGCGAGCGGGTACCACCGCCCGGTGACGATTGCCGACCTCCAGACGTTGGTCGCGGGCAGCGACCGGGTCAGGGCGCTCGGCTCCGGGCACTCGTTCAACCGGATCGCGGACACCACCGGGGATCTGATCACGGTCAGCGGTCTCCCCCAGGTCATCGAGATCGACAGCGAGCGGGCTCAGGTTCGGGTCAGTGCCGGCACCCGGTACGGCGAACTCGGTCAGGCGTTGCAGCGCGCCGGATTCGCTTTGGCCAACACTGGTTCGCTGCCACACATCTCGGTGGCCGGCGCCAGCTCGACCGGAACGCACGGCTCCGGCACCGGCAACGTCAACCTGGCCGCCATCGTGTCCGCGATCGAACTCGTCACGGCGACCGGAGAACTGATCAGCGGCAGCCGGGAAGCGAACGGCGAGCAGTTCAACGGCATGGTGCTCGCCCTCGGTTCATTGGGCATCATGACCAGCCTGACCTTGGACATCGTCCCCACCTTCGACGTGCAGCAACATGTATACGACGGTCTCGCCGATGCCGAGATCGACGACCACCTCGACGAAATCATGGCCAGCGGGTACAGCGTCAGTATCTTCAGCGACTGGAAAGCGCCGCGGCAACACCAGATCTGGCGCAAACGACGCGCCGAGCCCGGCGTCGACACCGGCGCAGAGCAGACTTGGCACAGCGCCGCGCTCGCCGATTCGCCGCGCAACCCGGTGGCTGGGATGCCACCGGCCCACGCCACCGCCCAATTGGGCGAGTTCGGACCCTGGAACGAACGACTGCCGCATTTTCGCCTCGACTTCACTCCGAGCAGCGGCGAGGAACTGCAGTCGGAATACCTGCTTCCCCGTGAGCACGCGGTTGCCGCGTTCCGGTCCCTCGACGACATCGCGGATCAACTGGCGGCCGTTCTACAGGTCTCCGAGCTCCGTACGGTGGCCGCCGACGACCTGTGGATCAGCCCCAGCTACCGCACCGACACGATCGCATTCCATTTCACCTGGATCCCCGATGACACCGCGGTGTCACCGGTCCTCACGGCGATCGAAGAACGGCTGGCTCCGTTCCGGGCCCGGCCGCACTGGGGAAAGGTCTTCAACACGGCCCCAGACGTCATCGCGGGACTCTACGAGCGGCTGCCCGACTTCCAGAGCCTGCTGACTGAGTTCGACCCATCGGGGAAGTTTCGCAACGAATTGATCGACCATCTCCTGCCCGCGCGCGGCTGACACTGGGTGGGCGTTGTCGCGTAACCTCAGCCGAGGAGCACGACAACGCCGTGAAGTACGACTACCCGATGTTCTCCCGGCCGATGACGTCGGCTGATTTCGTCGCTGAGCTCCGCCTTGTAGTGTGAAACTCCTTGGCGGGCAATGCTCTACGCTCGCATTATGGGTCTGCTGACACCGCTGGCAATCCGCATCGGCCGGATATCGTGGCTACCCGGACTGCTCCCCCAGATCGTCTGGATAGACCTGCACCTGCAGCGCGTCACCCGAGGCCGCAGAACGCTGCTGGACATCGCCGGACTACCCAACCTGAGGCTGACCGTGGTCGGGCGAAAGAGCGGACTGCCACGCACGTCTGCGCTACTGGCAGTGCCGTACGACCAGGACTACCTGGTCGCTGGCTCCAATTTCGGCGGCCAACGCGAACCCGACTGGGCGCGGAACCTGCACGCCGCGCTGGCCGGAACTGTAGCCATCCGCGGCAGGTCACACCGGTTCACCGCTCGACTGGTCAACGGCCCAGAACGCGAGGCGCGCTGGCAGGTCATGCTGGCCACGTGGCCGAATTTCGCGCTGTACGAGCAGCGCACCACCCGGACGATCAAAATCTTCCAACTGTCGTTGACGGACTGATACGCCGCGAAGTTCAGTGGCCCATCTCGGTGGCGGTGGCCTGAATTCGGGCCAGCCGCAGCGGGCTCGGCCATCTGACGTTGGTCGCCCAGCCGAGTTTTTCGAAGATCCAGATCAGCCGCGCCGAGATGTCCAGTTGGCCGCGAAGAACCCCGTGCCGGGCGCAGGTCGGGTCGGCGTGATGCAGGTTGTGCCAGGATTCGCCGAACGACATCAACGCCAGCGGCCAGAAGTTGGCCGATTTGTCCCGGGTGTTGAACGGTCGCTCCCCGATCATGTGACAGATCGAGTTGACCGACCAGGTCACATGGTGCAACACCGCGATCCGCACCAGCCCGGCCCAGAAGAACGCGCTCAGCGCACCGGCCCAGGTGCCGGTGATCAGCCCGCCGAGCAACGCCGGCGCCAGGAGTGAGACCGCGGTCAGGACCGGAAAGAGCTTGTTGAGGGTCCTGATATCGCGATCGGCGAGCAGATCGGGCGCGAACCGCCGCTGGTTGGTCAAGTCGCGGTTGAAGATCCACCCCATGTGCGCATGCCAGAAGCCTCTGGCCAAGGCCGCGGCCGAGGTGCCGAAGAGCCACGGCGAATGCGGATCACCCTCCCGGTCGGAGAAGGCATGATGCCGGCGATGGTCTGCCACCCAGTCGATGATCGGTCCCTGTAATGCCAATTCGCCGGCGACCGCGAGTCCGATCTTGAGCCCGCGCCTGGGTCGGTACGAGCTATGGGTGAAGCAGCGGTGAAACCCGGCCGTGATTCCGATGCCCGAAAGCACGTAGAAGGCCACAGCCAACGCCACATCGATCCATCCCAGCCCCCAGCCCCAGGCGAACGGCACGCACACGGCGAGCGCGAGCAGTGGGACAGCAGAGAAGATGTAGATCAGCACCTGCGACGTGGTGTCGCGGCGACCCGAGGTCACTGGTGCAGCACCCGGCCGGGGTGTCGGTCCGTTCACCGGAGCATCGGTCAGATCAATTGCAGCAGGTTGCACAGGATTCATCCAAAGAGTCGACTGCCCGGTCAAGAATCCGGGCGGCGCATGTAGCAATGTCGCGTTCTCTCGACGGCGACATCGACCCCGGGCCGGCTGCAAGTCTCAGCAACTGCGACGATACGCTTCCGCCGCTCGACGAGCGGCCGACCGGCGATCCGCGCCGAACTCTGCTACGGCCCCCACTGACGGACAAGAGCCAGTCTCTTGACTACGGAGACTGGCTCTGACCTGCAGTGATGTGGTGGGCGATCGGGGTTTCGAACCCCGGACCTCTTCGGTGTGAACGAAGCGCTCTCCCACTGAGCTAATCGCCCGCGAGCCTACGACTCACGAATGCACCCGACCAATGTGCAGGCCTCACGATACCTGATCCGCACGGCTGTCCCGACCCCGCAGATCGTCCCGCATCAGCCCTCGATCGGCTGCGTTCTGCCGCCCCAGTAGCCCAATCGGGTGAAGTTGGCAAACCCGCGTGACGGCTGACAGAACCCCTCGTCTCATTGGCGACGAACAAGAAGAAACGCAGACCAGCCGGACATCGCCAGGCCTGCCTAGATCGGACAGGAGCACGAAATGGCTTTCCAGCCAACCGCCCTACGCAACGTCTCGGTGACCGCCACGGCGAACATGACCTTGGTGACCGACACGGCTGATCTGGCGGTGGAAGCCGAGCTGACCTACCACACCCGTGACCCGTACGCGGTCCATGTTGTTTTCTCGGTCGCCTCGTCACAGGCCGTCGAGTGGGTCTTCTCCCGCGAGCTGCTGATCGGTGGCATCAGGATCCCCGCCGGCACCGGCGACGTGCAGATCTTCCCGACGCATGACGGCGTCGTGTTCGAACTGAACTCCCCGGCGGGCCGGGCTCGACTGCTGGCCGACCCCGAGCCGCTCAGCGCATTTGCCGAGGAAATGCTCGCCGCTGTGCCGCTCGGCTCCGAGCTGAAGTACTTCGACCTCGACCAGGAAATCGCGATGCTGGACGACCTTCAGCTTCCCGGCACCTCCCACAGCTGACCGGGCCGGCCCGAGGATCCTCGACCGAGGGGTGGATCCACGGGCCGCCCGGTTTTACCCTTGCCGGTTTGGAGCAAGCCTGTCCGTCGGCTAGAGTTTCCAATCGCACCCAGCGCAGCGAAGAGCTCGAAACATCAGGAGCTTCTCACTTCTCGGGGCGTGCGAACGTAGCGCAGTTGGTAGCGCATCACCTTGCCAAGGTGAGGGTCGCGGGTTCGAATCCCGTCGTTCGCTCGATGCAGGCTCTCATCTGCTCGATGGATGGCCTTGCTCGGTGGGATGGCCGAGAGGCGAGGCAACGGCCTGCAAAGCCGTGTACACGGGTTCGAATCCCGTTCCCACCTCGTTCGGTCGTTGATGAGTGTTGTTGGATGAGTTTGTTGAATAAGAGTTGTTGAACGAGAGCGACATACAAGCTGTACCAGGTAGGTCCGAACCCGAATGGACCTGACGACGCTCCGGCCGACGTCGGCGCGGCCGAGCAGCACATGCCCGGGCGATTAGCTCAGCGGGAGAGCGCTTCCCTGACACGGAAGAGGTCACAGGTTCAATCCCTGTATCGCCCACCATCATTACCGCAGGTCAGAGCCAGTACGGATGACTTGCCGGAGCCACCGTGCACCAGTGAGTCACCCGCCTGCCCCCCAGTCGTGCCCTCCAAAGCGCTCGATGCGCCTGGCGTATGACAGGGGTGGGATGTCTTGGTCGCTCGCACAAGAGCGGAACTAGATCCGGTCGGCGTAGCGTGGCCGGTTACACCGGCAGCCGGTGACAACATCGGCCGATGAGCGGCACCAGAACCCGGTCAGGAACGGTAGGAGCTGCCAGGCGTTGGTCACACCGAATATCCGGCGTCGGCCAGGACGTTGCGACCTATTGTCATGCGGCTGGCCCGCCGCTCCGGCATGGTCGTCCAGTAGTACCAGATCATCAGCGTGATGGACAGCGCCCAAGCCCGGCCTCGCAGCCAGGTGGCGTCATCGACGCCAAGCTGCCTTCGAAACAATTCCCTGGCGGGAGGATCAAGTACTTCCCAAGCCACCACAAGATCGACCGTCGGGTCCCCGACCGACAGGCTCCCGAAATCCAGCACCGCGGCCAGCTTCCCGTTCCGCAGCAACAGGTTCTCCGCCGCTAGATCTCCGTGGTACCACCGGGGGACAGACGGTCAGCCGCTCCGGGCAGCTTCATGGCTTCGTCCCATAAACGCTCGGCGGCGTCTAGGTCGAAATCGAAATCCTCCAGCGATCGGCAACGCTCGATGTTCTCTCGGGTCGCCCGGTCCATGGTCGCGATCGGCTCGCCGCGATATGACCGCAGGTCCGGGTTGTTGACCGCCTCTGCGGGTACATCCGCCCGGCTCAGGGCTGCCAGGACCGCGGCAAGGTCCTTGGCCAGGTTCTCCCGCCCTTGGTGGACGGAAGTCTCAGCCTCGATCACCTCGGGGTGTTCACCATCGATCCATCGGACCACCGACCAGCGTTCGGAATAGTCCCGGTCGGGCTCGAACACGGCAACCACCTCAGGCACGGAAACTGGCAACGCTGGTGCCAGCACCGGAAGCCAGGTCGCCTCTTTCGAGATGGCCGCCGATCCTCCAGGTTGGCGCGGCAATCGAACGAGGAACTCGTCCCCGAGGCGGAACAGCGCGTTCGTCGAGCCGCTCGATGCCAAGCGGCGCACCGGCGCGTCAGCGTAATCCGGCATCACCCGGCCCACCAACGTGCGGACCAACTCGATGTCGATCGGAATTTCGTTGCAATGCAGAGCTCGATCCACTCCTGGACTCAATCCCACCGCCCCGACATCCGGCAACCGACTTTCGCATCCCAATTGTCCGCCAAGCATCCGCTACCCCGCCCAGGCGCCAGATCAGTGGGCTCCCGCTGGTGTGACCCGCGGTAGCCACCGCGGGTCACACCAGCCAAGCACTTCAGGTCATGGGGTTCGCAGGTCGACCAAGCCGTCGATCCGCACCTGCGCCGCCGACGCAGTCCTCAGGATGAGCGTGCCGGTGCGGGCGGAGACCGTCCGCAGCCAGAGGACCTGCTGATAGTGGTTCGTCGATGATCGCAGACTCACCGTCCCGATCTTGGTGCGTCCCAGGTACACCGCTATCGGGCCGCCCTTGGATGTCACCGTGGCCAGGATGCCGACGCGGGAGACTCGTGCGTTGGCCAGGGTGAGGGTTGCGCCGGCGTGGGTGGATGTCGATTCGGTGTGCAGGAAGGCCCCGATCACCCTGGGTCGGGACCAACCGGCGGAGGCGTGCAAGCTGCGATCATCCAATGGGCGCGTGGTGCACCGGGCCGTGCTGTACGCCGAGACATTGCCGGCACGATCCCGGGCCCGAACCCGCACGCAATAGGTGTATCCGGGCTGTAGACCAGTCATCGACCACGACGTTGCCCTGGTACCAACGGACCTCGTCCTCCACGCAGTGAACTTCCCGGTGTAGGAAGCCGTTGCGTACTGGATGTCATACGACGCCACGCCAGAAACCGAATCGGCCCCGGACCAGTGGTAGCCCACCACGGTCGCCGTGGTGACCAGCGCCGGTGCGCTCACGGAGATCCGTGGCAGCCCGGTGTCGACCGTCCACGTGACCGCCGCACGCCCGATGTTGCCCGCATGGTCTCTTCCGGTGATCACGAAACTGTGCCTGCCCTGAGCGAGGTGAGAGAGCGATTTGGGGCTGGCGCAAGTCGTTGCTCTGGCGTCGAGGGTGCAGGTGGTGGTGACCGATGAGTCTGTCGCATCCGAGATCCGATATGCGATGGTCGCCGAGGTCGAGCGGAGGTAGCCGGCCGGCTTCGCGGTCACAGTGACCACCGGGGCGACCCGGTCCGGAGGTACGGGTGCGTTGACGGCAGCCGAACCCCAGAACGCATAGGAGCCGCCGGAGGCGATCAGCGTCTTGCTCGACGGGCAGCCCGAGGACGGAATCGCCGTGACGTAGATGCCCTCGTCTGGGGTCGATGTCGAGGCATCCCCGTTGGTCTCCCACCAGGTGACGCCACTCCCGGTCGGGGCCATGCTCACCGGCCAGGCCAGCGGCGTGCCGAACACGCTCGGGTCGGAAGTACCTGCGGTTGCGGCGATCTCGCACCGCACCGTCGGCGACGCGGTCAGACTCGGTGCGTTCCAGAGTCGGACGACACTGGAGCCACCGCCAGCCGACCAGCCGTCGGTGGCCAGCACGGCACCGCCCCGGCTCGGCCCCTCCCAGGCCGTGTCCCACTCGTCCGTGTCAGCTTTCCAGAGCGCCGCCCGGTTTCCGGGCACGGACACCGTGTACAGCTTGACCTCGGCGAAGGCCAGGTTCGACAAGAGGATCGTGCCGTTGCCGGACCATCCGCCGACCTCGCTGCTGTCGAGGTTCTGGATGTCGGTCAGATGCACCGGTCCCGAGCCGGTCCGCCCCACGACGTAGCTGCTGTAGACGTTCACCACGGTGCTGCAGCCCACGTTCTGGAACATGGCCCGTGCCGTATACGCGACGTGCAGCCCGTCGGGCGAGACGGTCGCCCGCTGGATTCCGGTCGGCGCCACCTGGTAGTCCGCAGAACACGACACCCCGACTCCGTGATAGTCGTACTGCGGGGGCGTGAATCGGTTCATCAGGTAACCCGCCCGGTTGAGCACGTAGATGCTGCCCACATCCCCGGCGGCCGAGTTGCGGACGGCCACGATCGTGCCGTCGTTCGATTCGGTGGGCGACAGGTATGGCGATGATGCCGTCCCGTCACGAGTGATCTGCCGCTTGCCGGTGCCATCCGGCGCCATCACCCAGACGTTGTTGGCCTGCACATAGACGATCGATCCGGATGCCACTGCCATCACTCCGGCCGGCAATCGCACTGCGGTCGATTGGGCGGCAACGGTTTTCGCGGCCGCAGGTGACGCGCCGGCCCCGGGTTGCCCGCCCACTCCCGCTCCGGGCGACACATTCGCACTCGCCGGACCTGCGGCCGCGGCCGCCATGCCGAGGGCCAAGGCCAACACGGCCAGGCCGGATCCCATCCGGCGGAGCCGTGCGAGCGGTCGTCCCTGTCTCGTCATGGTGCCCGTCTGTTTGGTCATCTTCACTGTTTTCTCCTTTCCGGTCGCCGTGGTAGCCGGCGAGGTGGGGCGTCCTCCGCTCCAGTACGTCGAGGCTCTCGCGTAGGTAAGGTCGGCGTCATCCGCAGATTGCGCCATTCCCCGACCCCGCCACTCCCACCGGATGATCGGGCCAAACGGCTGCCGATCGCAGCGCTCCGTGCGACTATGAGATCCGTGTTCGTCGGCCGCGCAGCCCACCTGCAGATGGTGCGCGAAGCGGTGGCCCTGAACCGGCCGATCGTGTTGGTCGGTGAGGCGGGCGCGGGCAAGACAACACTGGTGAGAAGGGCCCTCCGCGGGTCGACATCCACCCCGGACCGGTCGAGCCGGGGCCAGGTTGTCCGGAGTGCAGGACTGGGCCGGGCCGGCCGGCGGCAGTTCGAGGGCGGCGCGTTGAGCATGATGGTCTGGCGCGAATACTTCGCGCTGGAACGGGCTCTGGGCCGTCAGGTGAACGGGGTTGACGTGGCCGCCGTCGCCACCGATGTCCAAATCACCGTGCACGACGGGGTTCTGGTGCTGGAGGACTTGCAGTGGGCCGGCCCGGCCACGCTGGAGGTCGTCGAGGCGCTCGCCGGTCGGCTGGCACTCGTGACGACCGTCCGGTCCGGCGACCCCGGGGCCCCTTCGGTGCTGGAGCGTCTGGGCGCGGCGGGCTTCATCGAGATCGAGGTCGGGCCGCTCGACCCGACGGCGGCAGCCGAGCTGGTGCGGGCGAACCGCCCAGGGCTGGCCGAGGCAGCGGTCGCGTCCCTGGTGCGGCGCTCAGGCGGAAACCCGTTGCTGCTGACCGAACTCGGGTCGGACGGGACGGCATCCTCCGGCTTGCGCCGCAGCGTCGCCGCCCGGCTACGCGACCTCGACCCCGACGCTCGGGAGACGTTCCTGCTGATCGCGTTGGCCGGCGTGCCACTGCGGGAGGAACTGCTCAACCCCGCTGGAGTGAAGGCACTGCGGATGGTCAACCTGCTGGCCGAGGACGAGGCCGGCTATCTGTCGCCCCGGCATGCTCTGCTCGGTGAGGTGGCCGTCGAGACCTTGGCCGACGCCGATCGGATCAGGGCCCACACCGCCTTGGCCCATCTGGTCGACGGGCCGGGCGAGGCGGCCCGGCACTACGCGGCGGCCGGGGATCGAGAACTTGCCCATCGCAACGCCTGTCGGGCCGCCGATGAAGCTTCCACCCCCGGCGAGCGAGCCGGGCACCTCCGGCTCGCCGCTTCCACCTCAGACGGTCCTGGGGCAGACGAGCTCCGGCTGGCCGCGGGCCGGGCGCTGTCCGAGGGCTACGACTGGCAGGGCGTCGAGTCCGTACTCGCTGGGCTCGACCGGCCGGACGTCGACCCGGAACTCAGGGCCACGGCCTGGCTCTTGCGAGCTCGCGGAGCCTGGGGGCGAGGGGCCGCGCAGGACATCGCGCCGGCGATCGAGGCCGGCCTCGCCGCCTGCGCAGGGCTCGACTCCGACACCGAGGTAATGCTCCGGATCGAGGCGACCCGGGTCACTCTGTTCGTCGATTACAACGTGCAGGCCGGTCTGGGCCTGGCCAAGACCGGGCTGGACCTGGCCCTGGACCGCGGCGTGGGCGTCGCGCGCGCCCGGTACTTCCACGGCACGGCGGCGGCGATGCTGGGAATCCCTTCTGGGTTCACCGATCTCGCCCTTGCGGTGGACGCGGCCTTCGCCGAGGCCGACTACGACACCGGATTCACGGCAGCGAACAACCTGATTTCCTTCCACGAGTCCGACGGTGATCATTCCGTCGGACGTGCGCTCGCCGAACAGATGCGCGCGCAGGCGCACGCGCTTGGCTTCGGCGTTTGGGAGACGTCGATGCGCTACCAGGTCACCCAGCTCGACTTCCACGACGGTCGCTGCGCAGAGTTGGTGCCGCAGGCGCAGGACCTCCTCCGGTTGCCCATCGACGCCAGGACCCGCGACTCGGTCCGGGAGGTGCTGTGTATGGCGTTGATCGACCTCGGCTCTGTCGAGGAGGCCGAGCGGCTGGCGGAGACAGCAATGGCCGAGGCCGTTGCGGACCAACAGGGCGCCAATCAGTTCCTCTGGGTCAAGGGCGAAGCCGCGCTCTGCGGCGCACGGCCCGCCGATGCCCTGCGATTCATGGACGACTTCCTGACCGGGCCAGATGACGACCCCAACTTGATGTTCGGTCGGGTCACCCGCGCCTGGGCGCGTTTCGGGATGAAGCTCGATCCGGGGCCGGCGCCCGAGACGTCACCACGACGGATGCTGATGGGCGTCGGGCCAGAGATCGAGGGCGTGCGTGCACTGCATCAGCAGCGGTATTCCGAGGCAGTCGACCTGTTCGACGCCGCAGCGAGTGCGTGGTACCGCTACCACCGGCGCGGCTGGGTGCGGTGTTCGTGGGCTCGCGGGGAGGCCTTGCGCCTGGCCGGTGACGTCGACACGGCGATCGTCGCACTGCGGGAGGCCGAATCCCGCGCCGATGAGCTGAGTTTCGTGGTACACGCGGCGTGGGCGCGGCATTCGCTACGTCAGGTCGGCGAGCGGCGGTCAGCGGCCAGGGCTCCGTCTTCCACCGGCCTCACCGCACGTGAGGCACAAGTACTGGCCTTGGTTGCCAACGGGCTCACGAACGCCCAGATCGCGGTCCGGCTCAGCATTTCGCCGCGCACCGTGATCACGCAGATCGAGACCGCGTCCCGCCGTTTGGGAGCGACCGGCCGGAACCACGCCGCCGCCCTGTTCCGGTCGCTGGAAGGCGCTGGCGGTCCGGCCGATGCGGCCGGGTCGTGACCGTCTCGACAGCAACTCAGATGTTCACCGTGGCCGAGCGGACGGCGATCCGAGGGCTTCGGGTAGCCACCGAGCGAGCACGCCTGCGGGGACGCCGGATCGTCGACGGTTGGGCAGCGGCCGGCCCCGGTGCCGCCTGCCGGGGAACGGTGACGGACGAGTCGTCGGCCAGGGCCGCCCTGGCCGCGGCTCTGAGCGGAGCTGACCTGCTCGTCGAAGCGACGGCCACCATCGAAGTGGTCGACCGACTGTGCGACGACCTTCGCCGACTGGGCACGGTTGACCATCGGGCTGGCGAGCCGACCGACTCCGGCCCGCTGGATGACCTCGCGGATGATGAGATCGCCTTGCTGGGGCTGCTCGCCGGCGGGCTGAGTCTCGGCGCGGCAGCAACCCGGCTCCGTGTCTCCCGACGCACCGCGGATCGGCGGCTGGCGGACGCCAAGCAGCGACTCGGGGCGCGGGGCACTGCCGAAGCGGTGGCGATTCTGCGCGGCCACTGAACTCTGTCGCGACCGGTTGGTGCCGGCGATCGACCGCCCGCGCTCAGCGCCAACCGAGCGCCGGGGCGACCTCGGTCAGCAGCGCATCCAGGACATGGGCGCAGTAGTCGACACCCAGCTGGTTCGGGATGGTCAGCAGCAACGTGTCGGCGGCGGCGATCGCCTCGTCCTGCGCAAGTTGCCCGATGAGGCGGTCCGGCTCTCCCGCGTAGGTCTTGCCGAAGCGGGCCTTGCCCCCGTCGATGTAACCGACCTGATCCTCGCTGCCACCCTCGCGGCCGAAGTATGCGCGATCGAGGTCGTTCACGATCGGAAAGATGCTGCGACTGACCGACACCCGTGGCTCCCTTTCGTGACCGGCCGCCTCCCAGGCCTTCCGGAACCGCGCGATCTGCTCGGCCTGGAGCTGATGGAATGGCACCCCGGTGTCTTCGCTGAGCAGCGTGGAACTCATCAGGTTCATGCCTTGCTCGGCGGTCCACTCCGCAGTTTTGCGGGTACCGGCTCCCCACCAGATCCGCTCACGCAGGCCAGGCGAGTGTGGCTCGATCCGGAGCAGTCCCGGCGGGTTGGCGAACATCGGCCGCGGGTTCGGCTTGGCGAAGCCCTCGCCCCGGAGGACCTCGAGAAAGGCCTGGGTGTGTTCCCGGGCCAGGTCGGCATGGTCGGCTCCGTCGGCCGGCACATACCCGAAATAGCGGTAACCGTCGATCACCTGCTCCGGCGATCCCCGGCTGATGCCGAGTTGCAACCGTCCGCCGGAGATGAGATCGGCCGAGCCGGCGTCCTCGGCCATGTACAGCGGATTCTCGTAGCGCATGTCGATCACGCCGGTACCGATCTCGATCTTGCTGGTCCGGGCGCCGACCGCGGCCAGCAATGGAAAGGGCGACGCGAGCTGACTGGCGAAGTGATGCACCCGGAAGTACGCGCCGTCGGCACCCAGTTCCTCCGCCGCCACCGCGAGATCGATCGACTGCAGCAGCACGTCGGATGCCGACCGCGTCCGCGAATGCGGTGACGGCGACCAGTGCCCGAAGGACAGAAACCCGATGCTCTTCATAGTGATCAAATGCTACTGAGTCGACGTCGCAGCTCAGCCGGCGGTCGATGGAAGAATGGCCGCGTGGCTGTCCCGTGTCGGTCCATCAGCGTGCCTGAGTGGGCCGCCCGTTTCTGTCTCGATGCAACCTGATCTGCGGAGCATGCCCCGCCTCGTGATCGTCCTCCCGCTGCAACCGCTTGCTACCGGGAGCGGGTTCAGCCTTCGGGCTTGGCCACTGCACCTCACCGTCGCCCCCACCTTCGAAATTGCCTCACTCGAAACCGTGGTCGCTGCCATCCGTCCATTGCTCGCCGCTCAGCCGGCCATCTCCGTGCGGGCCGGGCACAGCAAGGGTTTTGGACGTGCGATGAACCGGCCGGCCGCCGTCGTCGAAGCCAGCGCGGACCTGCAACTTCTACATGAGTCCCTATGCACCTCGTTGCACGAGGCCGGCGCCGCGTTCGACCATCCCGACTTCATCGGGGCGGGCTACCGTCCGCACGTCACCAGGACCCGAACCGCAAGCGTGCAGGACGGTGATGTGTTGCAGCTCCGGCAGACTGCGATCGTCGACATGGCACCGCACGGCGACGGAAGGCTCCGCCGGGTGGTCTGGACAGCAGCACTGGGCTGAGCAACGTCCGGGCCGTGCGTGGGCGGTGAACGTGCGGCTCCCGCCCCGTTCTGATGACCTTCCCGGTGTGTTTCGATGGAGCCCCATTCGAAGGCATCTGCTCGAAACGAGGCACCGCATGACCGTCGTCGTCGTCGCCACCATCTTCCCGCTGCCGGACCATCGAGCCGACGTTGTCGCGCTCTACGAGGAGGCCATCGGCCGCGTTCACGCCGAGGACGAGGGTTGCGAGCTGTATGCCCTGCACGAGGACGCGGACAGCCTGGTGATGATCGAGAAGTGGACCAGTGCAGAGGCTCTGCAGTCCCATGCGCGAGGTGCGGCACTGGCCGACATGCGTCCGAAGCTGAACGGCAAGCTCGCCGGCGACAGCATTGTCAAGGTCTACACGCCTCGACCGGCCGGGTCCGCCACCCAAGGCGCGCTGTGATGCACCGGCGGCTCCCAGGCTGAGAGTCCGGAGTAGCGACGCCCGAGTCGCGCAAAACGGATATTTTGCTGTGGAACTCCATCGTCGACGTTTGATCGGCGGCGAGACCGGTTACTGGAAGCGCGGTGGCGCCCGGACCGTTGGGCACCACCGGGCAGCAACATCCCCGACCATACCGAGACCCGGTTGGCCGGTGACCGAGAATTTATCCACGGGCAGGACATCTCCCGCCTGTACCAACGGAAGGACAAGCATGATCATCCTCGGAGTCATCCTCTTGATCGTCGGCTTCGTTGCCGCCATCCCGATCCTGTGGACCATCGGCATCATCCTGGTCGTCGTCGGTGTCATCTTCGCTCTGCTCGGGGCCACCGGGCGCGCGGTCGGCGGCCGGAAGATGTGGTACTGACACGCTCTGAAGGGCCGTATCGGCCTCGCACCTGACTACCCGGGCCGTCGATCCTCTCCGGATCGGCGGCCCGGTTGTTCGTCTCACCCAAGACCCACCCGAGATGAGGAGTTGTCCGACGATGAGTGCCACAGGCCGCGCCGAGGACAAGGCAAAGGACGCCGGTGATAAGGCCGAGCAGACCGGTCGGCAGATCGAGAACACCAAGACCTTCGGCTGGTTGGTGATGGTCGGGCTCATCGTGTTCGGGGTCATCCACCTGCTGGTCGCCTGGATCGCCGTCGACCTGGCCTGGACAGGCAGCAGCAAACAGGCATCACAAAAGGGAGCCTTCCAGGAGATGGCGGCCAATCCCGCCGGCGACATCCTGGTCTGGATCACGGCGATAGGGCTGTTCGTGCTCGTGCTGTGGCAGGGATTCGAGGCCATTTGGGGCTACCCCGAGATCGATGACCAGGGCAAACGCACCCGCAGGCGGCTGAGCTCGGCCGGCCGGGCGATCACCTACCTGGTGTTGGGAATCAGCGCGGCAGTCACGGCCGCCGGGGCCTCGTCGAACAAGTCCAGCAACTCGAGCGAACAGAGCCTGACCGCCAAGCTGCTCGCCCAATCGTTCGGCCAGATCCTGGTCGTGATCATCGGTCTCGTAGTGATAGTGGTCGGCGGTCGCCTTGTCTACCGGGGCATTTCCAAGAAGTTCACCAAAGATCTCGACGGTTCGGTGTCCGGCACGATCGTCAAGCTCGGTCAGATCGGTTACGTCGCCAAGGGGATCGTGCTCGGCATCGTCGGCATACTGTTCGTCGTCGCCGCCATCACGTTCGACCCGAAAAAGGCCGGGGGCATGGACGCTGCGCTCCGCACCCTTCGTGAGCAGCCGTTCGGTCCCTATCTGCTGACCCTGATGGCGCTCGGCCTCGCCTGCTACGGAGTCTTCTGCTTCGCGTGGTCGCGGCACCCGAAGAAGTCCTGAACAACCCTGACGCGTCCCACACCACGTGACCGTCGGCCCATTGATGACGGGAGATGCCAGGTGGCGACGAATCCTCGCTCCACGTCCTCGAGCTTGGTTCGATAGTCGCAATCGAGCTCAGAACCATCCCCCCACCATTGGTCACTCGGGTGCACACTGCCGACACCGGGCCGATTCGGTCCATCCAAGATGGCGGGACACCCGTCCCCGATGCCGAGTGGGTCGTCAAGTGCCCATCGGACCCGGCAGACGCGCCGAACGGGGCCGCCGAAGATCCGACCGCCCCGCCCTCGTGCGCTGTCAACAGCTGATGTCACCGTGCGCTGTCGACACCTCATGTCACCGTGGCGCTGGGCGATGTGGTGGTTGCGCCTGGGCCCAGCCGGACTTGGTGCTACTTCGCCCGGTCGTAGTTGGTGAGCGCCCAGATCACCGCGACGTCGAGCGCGATGATCAGGATGGCCCAGATCGGGTAGTACGGGATGAACATGAAGTTGGAGGCCGCGCTGAGCAGCGCCAGGATGATGCCGGCGATGCGCGCCCAGGTGCGCCCGGCGAGGATCGCGAAGCCAATGCCGATCGCGATGATGCCGAGGATCAGGTGGATCCAGCCCCAGGCACTGACATTGAGCGCATAGGTGTTGTGGGCCGTCGCCACGAAGAAGTCGCCCTTGACCACGGCGGCGAGGCCCTGGAAGAAGCCGAACGCGCCGGCCAGCAGCAGGAGCATTCCGGCGAGGGCGCTCAGTCCGACGGACCACGCCGCCTTTCCCCTGGACAAGGGTGGGTCGCTGTACGGTCTGGAGGTCATGAGTGTTCCCTTTCTTGGCATCGGCGAGCGCCGAGTTCACGTGAGGCTATGTTTCCGGCCCTTGACCGTCATCACCCATGATGAGTGAAACCCGGCGACGGTTGACGATCCGACACGACGAAAGGTCCGACTTGTCTTTGCTGACGACGACGTTCGGACGGAGAGTGGCAGCCCGGTGATCGACAACCTCGACGACCTCGCGGGCGATCAACTGGAACGCATCGTGCAGCGGCACCATCGGAGACGGCTGACCAAACTCGGCCACGGGGGCGCACTGAACCCACCCGCGGATCCGCTCTGGGTTCCGGGTCCACGGCAACCCAGGCCTGGCAATGCCGTCGACGTGCTCATCGATGGCGATGATGCGTTGGGGGCCATGTACGACGCGATGGTGGCGGCGAAATCGCACATCCACATCGCCGGTTGGCATCTCACCCCGGAATTTCGGTTGCGGCGTGACAGCGGGACGCCGACGCTTGCGGAGCTGCTCACCGAGCTCGCCGGCCGGGTCGATGTCCGCGTTCTGCTCTGGGCCGGACCACCCCTGCCGATGTTCCAGCCCACCCGCAAGGCGATGAAAGCGGTACGTGACCAGCTCACCCGAGGTGGCCGGGTCGAGTGCGTGCTCGACGCCCGGGAGCGCACGTTGCACTGCCACCACGAGAAGACGATCGTGATCGACGACGACGTCGCCTTCGTGGGTGGGATCGATCTGTCGGATCTGGCCGGCGACCGCTGGGATAGGACGGTGCATCCGCCGCGCGGCGCGACCGGTTGGCACGACGTCGCCACCAGGCTGCGCGGGCCGATCGTGTCCGACGTCGCCCAGCACTTCCGTGATCGCTGGCAGGAAGTGGCGCACACAGATCTGGCCGCGCCGATCGAGCAGCCGACCGCGGGGGAGGTCACCGTGCAACTGCTTCGCACCGTGCCCGAACACACCTACAACTTCGCCGAACGCGGCGAGTTCAGCATCCTGGACGGCTATCTACGAGCGCTGCGATCGGCCCAGTCGCTCATCTATCTGGAGAATCAGTTTCTGTGGTCGACCGAGGTCGTCGAGGTGCTGGTCGACAAACTCCGCCATCCGCCGCGGCCCGATTTCCGGATGGTGTTGGTGCTTCCAGCTCGGCCGAGCAACGGGGCGGATACCACCCGGGGTCAACTCGGGCGCCTGCTCGACGCCGACAACAATGCCGGGCGACTACTGCCGGCCACCGTGAATGCCCATGACGGCGATCGCGTCGACGGTCTCTATGTGCACGCCAAGGTCGGCATCGTCGACGACAGCTGGCTGACCATCGGCTCGGCGAATCTGAACGAGCATTCACTGTTCAACGACACCGAGGTGAACATCCTCACGCTGGACGCCGAACTCGCCCGTCGTACCCGTTTGCGGCTGTGGTCCGAACATCTGGAACGCGCCATCGACGAGATCGACGGCGAGCCGGCCACTGTCATCGACACCATCTGGAAACCCGTTGCCACTGAACAGCTCGAGCGCACCCGGTCGAACCTGCCACCCAACCGCCGGGTCAGTCGGCTGGCTGCGGTGTCCCGTCGGACCGAGCGGCTGATCGGGCCGATTCGAGGGCTGCTGGTCGACGCCTGAGAATCTGCGGTGCGCCAGGGCCGTGCCGGCTAGACCTTCTGACGGGCAACGACCTTGCGGTGCACGATGCGTTCGGCGACGAAGGAGATGCCCGGAATCACGCCGGCGATCAGCACGCCGAGCAAGCCCAGCAAGGACCAGCGGTCCTTGTAGGCCAGATCGAAGGTGAGCAGCACGTAGCCGATGTAGAGGACTCCGTGGATCGGCCCCCAGATGGCCACGGCCTGATCGAGGCCGAAGACGTACTTCAAGACGATGGTGATACACAACACGATCAATGCATAGCCGACGATGAATGCCGCGATGCGGTAACGAGCCAGCGCCGACTCGACCTTCTTTGGCATCGGGGGTGGCGCTGCGGCGGCGCGGGGTACGGAGTCTGCGGAGGCTGGTTCAGCGGGCACGGCGGTGGTCCTTTTCGGCCAGGGCGGCCAGTGCACGGTTGTACGCGGCCAGTTCCGGATCTTCATCTTCATTGTCGTCGCCGACTGTCGAGACAGCGACCGTGTAGCCCCGCGACGGTGGTCGTCGCGCGACACCCGGGACCGCCCCGGTGGCGGAAGCACCGGACTCGTCGGCCGCAGCCGCGTCCGATGACAGAGGTTGGTCAACCATCCGAGCGGCTTCGTCCGAGAGTACTTCTGTTGGGGTGAGGTCGGTTTGCATCGCCGCCCCCGAAACAACCGCCGGCCCTTCCTCCTGGAGTTCGTCCGCTCCGACCGAGTCGATCGTCACATCGTCGGATCGGATCGAGCCCGCTTCGCTGCCGTCGCCGGCCGCCATCGCGGTCAGCTCCGCATCGTCCTCCGCATCTTTGGTCACCTCCAACTGCAGGAATCTCACCCACATGTAGATGAAGGCGGCCCCGAAAACCGGCCACAGGATGGTGTAGCCCAGGTTCTGGATCGTGCCCGTCGCCTCGTGTGTCCGATGCCACTGCCACAGGCCCAGCCGCAGACAGACCAAGACGGCCACGACGACGAGCAGGTGCCCGACGATCCATCCGGGTCGGAGGAATTTGCGGTACACATTTCGACGGTAACACCGTCGACCAGGGCTCCCGGGTCGGTCCGGCGGCTCAACGAAGGGCCGCTGCCGTGAACGGACCCAGCCTGGCCCCGAGGTCGGCGATGGTGTCGATGTCCCAGCGAAGGCTCGAGGTCGGCGACAACTCGATCGGAACCGCGCCGGCAAGCTGGTGCAGTCGGAACGAGTCGGGGCCGTACTGCGGCCGGAGCGCGGCCACTTCGGTTGCGGCCAGCAAGGTGGTACCGACGCCCTGGTGGTCGGGCACGACCGAAGACCGGTGCATCGCGCAACTGTCGAGCACAAGACCGAGTTCGGCCGCGTCCAACCCGGGCAGGTCGCCGGGCAGCACCCCGATCCAGCTGGAGGGATCAGCAATGAGCAGGCTCGACCGGGCCTTGACTCCGTCCATGATGGCTTCGTTGAGCCCCGTCACGCTGGTGCGGTGGGCGATCACGCCGGGCACGGCGCCCAGAGCGGCTGCGTCGATCTCGGTCTCGACGATCGCGATCACCGTGCCGCACTGCGCGGCAACCGTCACCGTGTCCATCGCCATCGCCATCGCCAGCCGGGCGCGCCGGTCGGCAGGGAGGTCGATCCGGCTCTTGCCGCGCCTGGTGTCCTTGACCGGCACGAGAATCGTCCAGCTCGATGAAGTCCGCGTCACCGGTTCATTGTGCCGGTGACCTTCGGGTTGCGGTCACGAACGGCATCAGGACTCGGCGAGCCGCTGTCGCTCGTGTTCGATGTCGAAGTCCGCGGGTGGGTACTGCGGATCGAGCTTGCGCAATGTCTCCAGCAACAGCGAGGCGATCGCCCAGTTCCGGTACCACTTGCGATCCGAAGGAACGACGAACCAGGGCGCACCCACCGTGTTACATCGACGCAGCGCCTCGGCGTAGGCCCCCTGGTAGTCCGCCCAATACTCGCGCTCGTCCACATCACCCGGGTTGTACTTCCAGTATTTGGTCGGATCGTCCAGCCGGGCGAGCAGCCGTTCCCGTTGGGTGTCTTTGGAGATGTGCAGGAAGCACTTGACCACGACAGTGCCCTGACGCACCAGACGCCGCTCGAACTCGTTGATCTTGGCGTAGCGCTTCGACCACTCCTCCTTCGGGACGAGATCGTGCACCCGGACCACCAGCACATCCTCGTATTGCGACCGGTTGAACACGCCGATCTGGCCGGCCAACGGCACCTGGCTGGCAATTCGCCAGAGAAAGTCGTGCGTCAATTCCGCTGGGGTGGGCTTTTTGAAGGACGTGAGGTGGACGCCGGCCGGGTTCACCAGGCCCAGGACATGTTTCACCACACCGTCTTTGCCCGAGGTGTCCATGCCCTGCAGGATGAGCAGTATCCGTCGTCGGCCACCACGAATGGCCTGCGCGACCAACTTCTCCTGCAGCACAGCAAGTTCGGCGCCGATCTCGACCATGGCCGCTTTGGCCTCGCTCTTGTCCTTCGGCCCGATCGGCGTGCCTCCGCTGTCGATGGATCGCAGATCCACCAGACCATCGGGCAACAGCAACGCCTTTGCAGTGCTGTCCTGGTCGGCGGTCACCTTTTCCACCACTTCCAGGTGCACATGGGCGTGCCGGGCCGACTTCTTGCCCGGTGCGCGCCGCTTGTTCGCCGATGTACTCCGAGCCGAGTTGCTCTTCGGCCCGGACTTCTTCTCGGTTGACTTCTTGGATGCCATGAATCACTTTCCCACGGGTAAGGCCCGCGCGCATCGGATGCCAGGGCCATCCGCAGTCATTCCAATGCTTAGCCCAACAACGTTCGACCGCGGATCGGCTCGCTTGCGCATGAATTCGCACCGTGCTCGGTCGTCTGGCCGCTGATATTGCGGAGCCGCCCCCCGTACGCTCTTGGGCAGGCCAGCCGACCCGACAGAAGAGAGCCATACCGTGACCAGCGCGCCCACCAGGCAAGACCCCGAGTTCTACCTCGAGCTCGATGACACCTGGTGCACCCACAACTACCACCCACTGCCAGTCGTCATTGCCGAGGCGGAAGGCGCCTGGGTCACGGACGTAGCCGGTCATCGGTATCTCGATATGCTCGCCGGCTACTCGGCTCTCAACTTCGGTCACGGCCACCCCGCGCTGATCGCGGCCGCGAAGGCACAACTGGACCGAGTCACGTTGACCTCCAGAGCTTTTCACCACGACCAGCTTGGCCTGTTCTGCCGGGAGCTCGCCGAGTTGACGGGCACCGAGATGGTGCTTCCGATGAACTCCGGAGCCGAAGCCGTCGAGGCCGCGCTCAAGGTGGCCAGAAAATGGGCGTACCGCATCAAGGGTGTGCCCGAGAATCAGGCCCAGATCATCACCGCCGGCGGAAACTTCCACGGCCGCACCATCTCGATCATCTCGTTCTCCGACGACCCGGTAGCCACCGCCGACTACGGCCCCTACACCCCCGGGTTCGTCGGAGTGAAGTACGGCGACACGGAAGCATTGGGCGCTGCCATTACGCCGAACACCGCCGCCATCCTGCTCGAGCCGATCCAGGGTGAGGCCGGAGTTCTGGTGCCACCGCCGGGCTACCTGGCCGAAGTCCGCCGACTCTGCGACGAGCACAACGTGCTGTTCATCGCCGACGAGATCCAGTCGGGACTGGGCCGCACCGGCGAACTGCTGGCCCTGGACCACGAGGGTGTTCGGGCCGACCTGTACACCCTCGGCAAGGCGCTGGGCGGTGGGATCATGCCGGTGTCGGCAGTTGTCGGTCTGCGCTCCGTGCTCGGTGTGCTCCAGCCGGGGCAGCACGGGTCGACGTTCGGCGGCAACCCCTTGGCCTGCGCCATCGGGCGGGCCGTCATCAAATTATTGGCAACGGGCGAGATGCAGGCCAGGGCAGCTGATCTCGGTGCACACCTGCACGCCCGGCTGAACGAATTGGTCGGCCACGGCGTCGCGGAGGTGCGCGGCCGCGGACTCTGGGCCGGCGTGCAGCTCTCCCCCGAAGTCGGTGCCGGACGGGCCATCAGCGAAGAGATGGCCCGGCGCGGCATCCTGATCAAGGAAACCCACGAGACCACGCTCCGATTCGCCCCGCCGATCGTCATCACCCGCGAGGAACTCGATCGCGCCATCGACACCCTGGCCGCCGTCATCGACGAGTTCCGCTCCGCCTGAACGCACCCGTGACTCGGGACGCACCCGTATGACTGGGCCGCACCCGTATGCCCGTCGACGGTGCTACGGGAGCGCTCGCGTCATACAGGTCCGGCGGACCGGCGGAGCGGCCCCACGACTCGTAGCACCTGAACGCACCCGTATGACTTGGGCCGCACCCGTATGCCCGTCGACGGTGCTACGGGAGCGCTCGCGTCATACAGGTCCGGCGGACCGGCGGCACGGTCCCACGAGTCCGGCACAGTTTCAGCGGCTCTCGCGGGTGAGGGCCAGGATGCGGCTGGTGGCTCGCAGGTATTTCTTCCGATAGCCGCCGCGCAGCATCTCCGGCGTGAAGAGCTGGTCGAGTGGAACCCCGGATGAGCGGACCGGAATGGTGCGGTCGTAGAGGCGATCGATGAGCACCACCCAGCGCAGCGCGGCGGCTTGGTCTGGTAATGGTCGAACGTCGGAAATGTGCACGGCCGCAGCACTTTCCACCAATCTGCCGTAGGTGGACGGGTGCAGCTTGGCCAGCTTGGCGGTCAGGTCGTCGAAGGAGTCGAGGGTCGCCCCGGTGGTGTGCCCGGCCGCCGCCTGCAAGGCCGGGTCCGACATCGGCTGTGGTGCCTGCGCCAGTCCCGAGTGACGGAAGTCGGGACCGTCGATCCGCAGCGTGCTGAACCGATCGGAAAGTCCTTGGATTTCCCGGCGGAATTCGTCAGCGGCGAACCGGCCTTCACCGAGCTTGTCCGGCAAGGTGTTCGAAGTGGCCGCCAGGAAAACGCCGGCGTCGGAGAGCTGACCGAGCAGCCTGGTCATCAACATGGTGTCGCCCGGATCATCGAGTTCGAATTCGTCGACGGCGAGCAAACGGTGCCCCGACAACCGCTTCACCGTTTCACCGAACCCGAGCGCTCCGACCAGATGCGTGTATTCGACAAAGGTGCCATAGGCCTTCGGACCGGGGATTGCATGCCAGAGCGATGCCAGCAGGTGCGTCTTTCCGACTCCGAAGCCACCGTCGAGATAGACACCCGCCGGCCCGGCCGCTGCTGACTTGCGGAACCAGCCCTTCTTGGGCGGAGCGGCTATCACCTGGGCCAGCTGCGTCAGTTCGGTCAACGCGACGGCCTGCGATCGCTCAGCCGGGTCAGGTCGGTAGGTGGTGAACCGGACGTCGTTGAATCGGGGCGGAGGTACCAGCCCCTCGATCAGTTGCCCGGGGCTGATGATCGGCATCACATCGACGAGATGGTCTATGGCCACGATCCAGCAGCCTAGACAACCGGCCGCGGCGAGCCGCCCGGCCGATGTCTCATCACCCTGAGATCCGCCGCACAGCCGGACTGCACATGTGGCGTGATGGGATGGACTGGTGCAGCGCTGTTATCCGGACCACCTCGATTCACCTGACGACGATGCTCTCGCCGCCGGTTACCGATGGCCCGACGAGATCGACCGGCGGCCGGTCATCCGAGCCAACATGGTGGCCTCGATCGACGCGGGAGTCGCCGTCGACGGAAAATCTGCCGGTCTGGGTAGTGCGGCCGATCAGCGATTGTTCGCGATCCTGCGGGACCTGGCCGACGTGCTGCTGGTCGGGGCCGGGACGATCAGGACCGAGGGTTACGGCGGAATCCGCTTGACCGCCCGCCGTCTGGCCAGACGCGAGCGATGGGGGCTGGGCAGTGCGCCCCGGGTGGCGGTGATCACTGGCGGCGGGCTCAACCGGGATCTGGGCATCTTCACCGATGCCGAACGACCTCCGATCGTCATCACCACCACCGCGGGCGCGCAGCGCATGTCCGGGTATCCCGCGACAATGATCGAGGCCGGGCACGAGACGGTCGATTTCGGCGTGATGCTCGGCGCGTTGGACGATCTGGGCCTGCGTCGCGTGCACTGTGAAGGCGGGCCGGGGCTGCTCGGCCGACTGATCGCGGCGGAACGGCTCGACGAGCTCTGCCTGACCACATCCCCGATGACGCTCGGGGCGGGACCGGCAACGTTGCTGGGTGACGTGCAGTTGCCGATGGCCGCCCGATGGAGTCTGCAGGCCGTGCACGTCGACGGCGACCAGCTGTTCACCCGCTATCGCCGGGCCGCCGACTGATGCGCGGAGGGCGACGACCTGGTCCGGCAATCGGCGCCGTGTTTCTGGGGTTGGCCACCCTGCTGGTCGGCTGCACCATCGGACCCTCCAACCGGCCGGAACTGGCCACCTCTGGCCCGTCCGCGCTCCTCTCCGCTCCGCAGTCGACGGTCTCCACCATGCCGACCGGCCCCGGTGGATCTGGCCGAACGGCGGATCCGATCACCTGGTCTGCCTGCCCGGAGGAGATACCGGCCGTGGACCCATTGACCAAGAGATCCTTCGTCCTGCAGTGCGGACAGGTCGAGGTACCCAAGACCTACGACAACACCGGGTCCGGCACCCTGTCGATCTCCGTGGTCAAGGCGACCACGACAGACACCGCGGCCGATGCCCCACCGCTGGTGGTGGACTTCGGCTATCCGGGCCAGAACGGCACCGATCGGGTGGCCTCCGTCGCGGGCGCCCTGCCGGCCGAGATCCTCCAGCACTTTTCCGTGCTGGTGATGGACGTCCGAGGCACCGGTGATTCTGTCCCGATCGATTGCGTCAGCTCCCGCAGCTCCGCAGATCTGCTGTCGTTGGGCGCCGACCCGACCACACCCGCGGCGAGCACTCAGATCGCCGATGTCGCCCGCACGTTGACCTTCGACTGCGGCGACATGGTGGGACCGGACTTGTCCGACTACTCGACGGTGCTCGCGGCCGACGACCTGGACAGCATCCGATCAGCACTGGGCCGGCAGACGATCGACATCGTCGGCCGCGGTGCCGGCGCCACCCTGGCCGCGGTCTACGCGAACCGCTATCCCGGCCGGGTCGGCGCGGCCGTGCTCGACGGCCCGGCCGATCCCTCGCTCACCCCCGAAAAGCAGGCGGCCGCCGCTGCCGCCGCCAACGAGAAAGCGCTGGTGTCCTTCGGTGCGGCCTGCCTGACGTTCCCGGGCGGCTGCCCGTTGGGAGCCGATCCGGTCGGCGCCGTGCGAGAGCTGGTCAAGAGCCTTGGTGATGCGGGCATAGACAGCTCGGACGGCCTCCGTATCAACGGCGGTAGCGTGCTGCTCGCCTTTGTCGACCAGGCGGGTACGCCCACGAGTTGGCCCGAGCTCGCGACCGCGCTGCGGTCTGCTCGACAAGGCGACACCGACGGCATCGCGGGCGTGCTGGAGAATGCTCTCGGCAGCGACAACGTGGAACAGCAGCAAGCCGGCCAGGTGGTCTACGCGTGCAACGACTATGCCCAACGACTGGGTGGCGCGGCGCTGAGCTCGGCCGCCCAGGCGGCCAGGGCCGGCGCACCGCTGTTCGGGCCCTATCTCGTCGGCCGCGTCGGAATCTGCGGATCCTGGCCCGCGCCGGAGAGTGCGCTGACGGCCCTCACCGCGACCGGGGCACCCCCGATCCTGGTGGTCGGGGCCGTCGATGATCCCGTGGCACCCTATTCGGGCGTGCGATCGCTGACGGCGCAACTGGATTCGGCCACGCTGCTGACCTGGCAGTCCGGCACCAACGGTAGCTACCCGACCAGCAGCTGCGTGACCGCCGCGGTGGATGCCTACCTCTTGAAAGGGACGATGCCGGCCAACGGCACCTTGTGTCCGCCGTGACCCGGCCAAGATCATTCCTGTTCACCGTCAGCGATCGGTAAGGATCTCGCCCTGTGCCCGAGGTCCGGCGCAGGTAGCTTTGAAGTCATGAGCGCCTCACAAAAAGTTGTCAAGTCCGACGCCGAATGGAAGGCCGAACTGGACCCGGCCGCCTACCGTGTCCTGCGCGAGTCAGGCACCGAACGGGCTTTCACCGGCGAATACACCGATACCACGACCACTGGCGTCTATCACTGCCGGGCGTGCGGCGCGGAGTTGTTCCGCTCCGACGCCAAGTTCGCGTCGCACTGCGGATGGCCGAGCTTCTACGCTCCGTCCGATGCGGACAACGTGGTGTTGCTGACCGACCGCAGTTTCGGCTCCGTGCGCACCGAGGTCCGGTGCGGCACCTGCGATTCGCATCTCGGGCACGTTTTCACCGGGGAGGGTTACCCGACGCCGACCGATGAGCGCTGGTGCATCAACTCCGTTTCGCTGCGGCTGGAACCCACCCAGCCCGAGTAGTCGGCGGAAATCGATCCTGCGCGACGACGGCCGTGATACCGGGTGCGGAACCTGAGGATCACGGCCGTTCGGCGTGCCCCCTGGTTCCGTGGCCGATCCTGGTGGCCGTCGTCCCTGGCTGTTGTCCTATGGCCTTTTGTCAGATGCGGCGTGGGAAGCGCGGTGCTGTCGGTGAGGCGTCGTAGGGTCCGACCATGACCACCTCGGCCGACCAGATTGCCCCAGCCGCATTCCAGGCGGCCCTCGAGCAACTCACGGTCGTCCGCATCCGCCCGGAGATCGAACTCGGCGAGCTTCCGGCCCCGACTCGACTGGCCCCTTGGAGCCACGCATTGTCCGCGGCAGTGGTGTGGGGTGGTGACAGACCGGAGTCAGCGTCTGGGCGACTTATTCTGCTGCACAACCCAGATGGCGTAGCAGCATGGAATGGCACTCTTCGCGTTGTCATCTTCCTAACGGCCGAAGTTGACGACGAAATTGCCCGGGATCCGCTGTTGCCCGACGTCGCCTGGAGCTGGCTGACCGAATGTCTGGAGTCGTCGGGTGCTGGATATACCGCCCTCGGTGGGACTGTCACGTCCACCTCGTCCACCAGATTCGGCGACATCGCCGGGCCCGGCAGGACCGATGACCTGGAGTTACGCGCTTCGTGGACCGCGACGAACGAACACACCGGTCTGCACCTGGCCGCCTTCACCGAGTTGCTGGCCATCGCGGCCGGTCTGCCGCCAGAGGGTGTCGCCGCGATAGGTAGGCCGGGATCTTCGAGCCTGCGTTAGCACTCGATTACTGAAGGTCAACTTTAGACCGCTTCGTGTGCTTGACCTGTGCACAACGGGAGAACAGACTTGTTGTGCGCCAATGAGCAAGCCTGTCCCAAGTTCGTTCCTCACCGAGGATCCAACTGCCCGTCGGGGGTCACCATGACAGGTGGAAAAGCAGTCGACGAGATCCAATCGCTTCGGGAGGCAGACAGGTGAACACATCAATACTCGGTGTCGAGCAGGGCTCTATGCGAAGGGTCGACGAACTCCCCCTCGGGGTGACCGCCCTTCCCACTCAGCGATCGCCCTTGCGCGACTCGCAGCCCGCTCCGGGCTCAATGGGCAATTCGCTCCGAACTGCGACAGTGTTACTGGTTGATCCGGATCGGACCACCCGTGATTCGCTGCAGGCTGGTCTGATCGAAGTTGGCATCGGTCGCGTCATCCCGACCACCTCGTTGGCCGGAGTCGAAGAACTCACCGAACGCGGTGTCGTTGGCGATCTGGCCCTGATCAGTCTGCTCACCGGGCACGACGCCGGCCGGATCATTGCCACCCTGCGCGCCGCCGGCTGGGCCAGGGTGCTGGCCCTGGCGCCGACGGCAGATATCGGTCCGGTGATCGACGCGGTCGGTGCGGGCGTCAACGGGGTACTGATCGGCCGGCGGGCGAACCCGGCCGCGGCCAACATCCCGAGTTCCATCCACGACCTGTCCTCGCGCGAGATCGAAGTGATCCGCCTGGTGGCCGATGGGCGCTCGAACAAGTGGATCGGCGACGAGTTGAACCTGTCCGCCCTGACCGTGAAGAGCCATCTGGCCCGCATCGGACGCAAGCTCGGTACCGGGGACCGCGCCCATATGGTGGCTCTCGCCATGCGGGCCGGCGTCATTTCCTGATCGGAAGTACCGATCTGGGTAACGCATCTTCCGACGACGGGGCTGATCCGGGCGACGCAACGCCACACGTCAGGCAAACTGTGGCAGTGCACACGCCAGGTGGTCTCGCTGATCCGGTAGTCGTCCCTGAGCAGGAGCCGGCCGTCGGGACGCCGCCCGACGGGACGGCGAGCGCCGAAGCCGAATCGACCCCGATCACTCCCCTGCTGGTGCCGCGCGACGGAAACGTAGCGCCGATCGTCGATCCGCTGCGGCTGGCGGACTGGGCGCGCCGGCTGAGCCAGGGCGCGGGCCCGGTAGCCTTGGACGCCGAACGCGCCTCGGGCTACCGGTACGGCTCCCGGGCGTACCTGGTGCAATTGCGCCGGCCGGATGTCGGGACCGCGCTGTTCGACCCGATCGCCCTGGGTGATCTGGCCGTCCTGGATGCACCGCTGGCCAATTCCGAGTGGGTGCTGCATGCCGCCAGCCAGGATCTCCCGTGCCTGGCCGAAGCCGGAATGCGACCTCGAACGCTGTTCGATACCGAACTCGCCGGCCGACTGGCGGGTCTTCCGCGGGTTGGCCTGGGACCTCTCGTCGAGCAGATGCTCGGGCTGGGCCTGGCCAAGGGGCACGGTGCCGCTGATTGGTCGACCCGGCCGCTGCCCCCGGCGTGGCTGACCTACGCGGCGCTGGACGTGGAAGTACTGATCGAACTTCGTGACGCCATGGAGGAACTGCTCGACGCGCAAGGCAAGCTCGACTGGGCCCGCCAGGAGTTCGCCGCCATCGTGGCCGCGCCGCCGACCCCCCCGCGGATCGATCCATGGCGGCGTACGTCCGGTATCCACAAGGTGCGGGATCCAAGGGTGCTGGCCATCGTCCGCGAGCTGTGGACGGCCAGGGACAACATGGCCCGCCGGCGCGATCTTGCGCCCCACCGGGTGCTGCCGGACACCGCCATCATGGCGGCCGCAACCGCGAAGCCTGCGTCGCTCGAAGCCCTGGTCGCGCTCCCCGTTTTTACCGGTCGTATCCAGCGACGTCAGTCGTCGACCTGGTGGGATGCCATCCGCCGGGCCATGGCGCTGCCCGCCGCCGAGCTTCCGCCTTCGACGTTGTCGGGTGACGGCCCGCCGCCGCCGGCGAAGTGGGCCATCAAAGATCCACGGGCAGCCGCTCGACTCACTTCCGCCCGCGTCGGTCTGAATGAAATCGCCGGCCGGATCAGCATGCCGGTAGAGAACCTGATCTCCCCTGACCTCGTCCGGCGGACGATGTGGACCCCCCCGGACGGCGCCGACCTGGCCGCCGCGCTGGCCGCCGGCGGTGCCCGACCATGGCAGGTGGAGCTCACCACCGACGCGCTGCGCGCCGCGCTGGACGCGTCTGTTCCAGCCGTCCCGACAGCCCCGGCCGCCGAATCCGCAGCGCCCGAACCGCCGCCCGCTCCGTCGGCCTAGCCCGACGTCGTTCTACCCCCTCCCGCGTTCCGCGCGGATCAACTTCGAGCGCGCGGATGAAGTCGACGACTCGCGTCACACCCGTCCCAAATGGCGGGAGTTGATCCGCGCCAACGGAGTTGATCCGCGCCGACGGAGTTGATCCGCGCCGACGACGTTGATCCGCAAGTTACCGGCCAGTAGCCTTTCCGGTAGCATGCTGCCATCGGCATCGACGCCGCCTCTCGGGCTCAGCAGAGCATGCGAGAAGCGCCGGGATCCGGGAAGACCAAGCAGTCGATCCGTCCTACTCGCGCGCTGACCGCAGCGCAACAGGGACGGATCCGATGACAGGGAGCCGTTGTGGCAGCACAGCAATCGACTATCCAGGCCCAGCCCACCGCGGCCGCCCCAGCAAGGACCGGCGCCCAGCGGCCCCGCACCCTGCGGGACGTCGTGTTCGTCGAGGGCGTCCGGACGCCGTTCGGCAAGGCCGGCGAGAAGGGCCAGTACGCCCAGACCAGGGCCGACGACATGATCGTCAAAGTCATCCGCGAACTGTTGCGCCGCAACCCCGAACTGCCGCCGGAACGGATCGATGAAGTTGCCGTTGCCGCCGCGACCCAGACCGGCGATCAGGGTCTGACCATCGGCCGCACCGCCGCCATGCTGGCCGGGCTGCCTCGCTCCGTGCCCGGCTTCGCCATCGACCGGATGTGCGCGGGGGCAATGACCGCCGTGACCACAGTCGCTTCCGGCATCGTGGCCGGTGGCTACGACGTGGTCATCGCCGGCGGCGTCGAGCACATGGGCCACCATCCGATGGGCGAGGGCGCGGACCCCAACCCGCGGTTCGTGGCCGATCGGCTGGTCGACCCTTCCGCCCTCAACATGGGCAATACCGCCGAGAATCTGCACGACAAGTACCCGCAGCTCACCAAGCAGCGGGCGGACGCGTATTCGGTGCACAGCCAGGACAAGTACGCGGCGGCACTTGCCGCCGGCAACATCACCCCCGATCTGGTCCCAGTGGCGACCCGATCCGTCGAGCAGGGCTGGGGCCTGGCGACCGGGGACGAACTGGCCCGCCCGGGCACCACGATGACGGCACTGCAGACACTTCGCACCCCGTTTCGTCCGCACGGCCGGGTGAGCGCGGGCAATGCCTCCGGCCTGACCGACGGAGCCACCGGCTGCTTGTTGGTCGCGGCGGAGGTAGCCGAGGAACTCGGGTTGCCGGTGCGCATGCGGATGGTGTCGTTCGCCTACGCCGGCGTCGCGCCCGAGACCATGGGTGACGGACCGATCCCGGCCACCGAAAAGGCGCTGGCCAAAGCCGGTCTGACCATCGACGACATCGGCATCATCGAGATCAACGAAGCATTTGCGGTCCAGGTCCTGGCCTTCACCGATCATTTCGGTCTGGCCGACGACGATGCCCGCCTGAACCCGTTCGGCGGCGCCATCGCGATGGGCCACCCGCTGGCCTCGTCCGGGGTGCGACTGATGACGCAGCTGGCCCGCGAATTCGCACAGCGTCCGGACGTGCAGTACGGACTGACCACCATGTGTGTCGGCCTGGGAATGGGTGGCACGGTCATCTGGGAGAACCCGAACTTCGGCTCGGAGCAATCGGTCACTGCTGTTGCAGGAGAAGAGAAATGAGCACCGGAACGATGCCCGAGACCACCGCTCCGACACAGGCGCCGCGCAAACCGGTCGGTGGCGACGAAGTCGTCACCACGTCGCACCTGAGATTGCTGGACATTCCTGGCATCTCGGGCCAGGTTGCGCTGATCACCCTGGACAACGGGCTCGACCACACGCGGCCGTCCACGTTCGGACCCGCCGGGCTGGCCTCGCTCAACGAGGCCATCGATGCGGCCATCGCCGCCGCGCCGACCGCGATCGCCGTGACCGGAAAGCCATTCGTCTTCGCCGTCGGGGCGGATCTCTCGCAGATCGGCACCGTCGTGGATCGCGAGACTGCACGGCAGAGCGGAATTCTCGGCCACTCGACCTTCGCCAAGCTGCACAACACGCAGATTCCGACGTTCGCGTTCGTCAATGGTGCTGCACTAGGCGGTGGAGTGGAGCTCGCCCTGGCTTGCCACTACCGCACACTGGCCAGCAACGCCGCGATGATGGGACTGCCCGAGGTGTTTCTCGGCATCCTGCCCGGCTGGGGCGGAACGCAACTCCTGCCGAAGATCGTCGGCCCGGAGAACGCCGTCACGGTGATCATCGAGAATTCGCTGAATCAGAACCACATGATGCGTCCGAAGGAAGCCGCCAAGCTGGGGGTGGTGGACATCGTGATCGATGCCGCCGACTACCTGGAAGAGTCCTTCCGCTGGATGGCGGCTGTGCTCGACGGTCGAGTGACCTTGTCCCGCAACGATTACACCGGCCGTGAGTTCGACGCGGAGTGGCTCTCGGCATTGGAACGCGGCCAAATCATCGCCGACCTGCGGACCCACGGGGCCTCCCCCGCGCCGTACCGGGCGCTGGAAATGATCGAACTGTCCCGCACCGCCGACCTGGCCACCGGATTGGCTGCTGAGGCCGAGGGTCTCGCGGATCTCATTGTCTCGCAGCAGTTCCGGGCCGGTCTGTACTCGTTCAACCTCACTCAGAAGCGGGCCCGCAAGCCGGCCGGCGCACCCGACGCCTCGTTGGCGCGGAAAGTGACCAAGGTCGGCGTGATCGGCGCGGGTTTGATGGCCGGGCAGATCGCGATGCTCTTCGCCCAGCGACTGCATGTCCCGGTGGTGCTGACCGACGTCGACCAGGCCCGGCTCGACAAGGGACTGGCCGGTGTGCACCGCAAGATCTCCGACCGCGCCACCCAGGGGAAGATGACCAGGGACGAAGCCAACCGGTTGACCGCTCTGGTCACCGGATCCCTTGACTACCAGGCTTTCTCCGACGCCGACTTCGTCATCGAGGCGGTCTTCGAAGAGCTCGGCGCCAAGAAGGACGTCTTCGCCCGTCTGGAAAAAGTCATCGCACCCGACGCCATCCTGGCCACCAACACATCGTCGCTTTCCATCACCGAGATGAGCGCCGATCTGGAACACCCGGAACGGGTGGTCGGATTCCACTTCTTCAACCCGATTTCTGTCATGCCCCTGCTCGAGATTGTCCGCACGGCAGGCACGTCCGATGTCACCGCGGCCACCGCACTGGCCGTGGCGAAGACCCTGAAGAAGGGACCGATCTTCACCGCTGACGCACCAGCGTTCGTGGTGAACCGATTGCTGACCCGATTCATGGGCGAGATCATCGCGGCCATCGACGAGGGCACCGATCCGGCGGTCGCCGACGGCGCGCTGGCCCCACTCGGTCTGCCGATGACGCCGATCATGCTGCTGCAGTTGGTCGGTCCTGCCGTTGCCCTGCACGTCACCGAGACGCTGCACGGCGCCTACCCGGATCGCTTCACGGTCAGCGACAACCTCCGACGGATCGTCGAGGCAGGTCATCGGACCCTGGTCTCCTGGACCGAGACCGGCGAGCAGCAACTCGATCCGGACATCGCCCAGCTCTGGCAGCAGGGCGCCCAGCCATCGACCGCAGAGCAGGTTCGCGACCGGGCGTTGGCTGCGATGGCCCAGGAGGCGCGATTGATGCTCGACGAGAAGGTCGTCGCGGCAGCGGCGGACATCGACCTGGCCCTGCTGACCGGCGCGGGCTGGCCGTTCTGGCTCGGCGGCATCACCCCGTACCTGGACCGCGAGGGCATCTCGGACAAGGTCGTGGGCCGGCGGTTCAACCCCGCGGGTGTCTCGACGCTGCCGTAAACCGGAGGTGGGTCGGCACGTTGCCGGACCTGGTCTTGATGCTTCAATTAGCAGTGTGATGCACTGGCGTCGACGACAAGGGAGTCGCACACATGTCAGAGAATTCACCGCCGGGACTGCCGGCGGCCCGAGACGGATCGCCGACCGCGCGTCGGTTGGTCGGCCGGGTCGCCCTGGTGACCGGGGCCAGCCGGGGTATCGGGTTGGCCATCGCCCACCGGTTGGTGGCCGAGGGCGCGAAGGTGGCGATCACCGCCCGCAACGCCGATGCGCTCGACCAAGCCGTTGCCGGCCTGGGCGGCGCTGACGTGGCGGTTGGGTTTGCCGGCAAAGCGGACGACACGGACCACCAGGACGAGACGCTGGCCTCGCTGGCGGCGATGTTCGGGCCGGTGGACGTCCTCGTGAACAACGCCGGCATCAATCCGGCCTTCGGCAAGCTGGTGGACCTGCCGTTGGCCGCCGCGAAGAAGATCCTGGACGTCAATGTGCTGGGCACGCTGGCCTGGACCCAGCGGGTTCATGCCGCCGGCATGGCCGAGCGGGGCGGGAGCATCGTGAACATTGCCTCGGTGGCGGGGGTCAAGCCGGCGCCGGGTATCTCCTTCTACGGCGTCAGCAAGGCGGCCGTCATCCATCTGACCGCAAGTCTGGCCGTCGAACTCGGCCCCAAGATCCGGGTCAACGCGGTGGCACCGGCAGTGGTGAAGACCAAATTCGCGGAGGCGCTCTACCTCGGTCGGGAGGAGCAGGTGGCCGCCCAGTACCCGCTCGGCCGGCTGGGCCTGCCGGACGACGTTGCCGGCGCCGTCGCCTTTCTCGCCTCCGACGAGGCGTCGTGGATCACCGGCCAGACCTTCGTGCTCGATGGCGGCGTCACCCTCACCGGGGGCGTCGGATGAGGGCGTGGCAGGTGCCGGAGCTCGGTGAGGCCGAACAGGTCATGACCCTCGCCGACGTGCCGGTCCCGGAACCCGGTCCTGGCCAGCTCCGGGTCCGGGTCAGCGCGGTGGCCCTGAACTTCCCGGACGCGCTGATGGTCCGCGGTCTCTACCAGGAGAAGCCGGCGCTCCCGTTCACACCTGGAGTTGAGCTGTGCGGACTCGTCGACGATGACCAGGCCGCCAGGGTGATGGGGGTGGCGTCGATGCCGCACGGCGCGCTGGCCGAGTACGCGCTCGTCGACCGGAGCGCCGTCAGCAGCGCACCGGACCGCCTCGATGACGCGCACGCAGCGGCGTTCACCATCGCCTATCAGACCGGCTGGGTGGCATTGCACCGTCGGGCCAGGCTGCAGGCCGGTGAGACGCTACTGGTGCATGCCGCAGCCGGCGGTGTCGGCTCGGCCGCCGTGCAACTCGGCAAGGCGGCCGGCGCCCGGGTGATCGGGGTCGTCGGCAGTGCGGACAAGGTGGAGGTGGCCGAACGCTGCGGTGCCGACGAGGTAGTCGACCGCTCGGCGTACGACTCCGAGGGTCTGATCGGCGCCCTCAAGCAGGCCTGCGGACGCGGCGGTGCGGACGTGGTCTACGACCCGGTCGGAGGCGATGCCTTCACCGCCTCCACCAAGGCAGTGGCCTTCGAGGGCCGCATCCTGGTCGTCGGGTTCGCCAGCGGCACGATTCCGAAGGCCGCGGTCAACCATGCGCTGGTGAAGAACTACGGCATCCTCGGCGTGTACTGGGGCCTCTACCACCAGCGAAAGCCCGAAATCATCGTCGAGGCTACCCAGGCTCTGGCGGAACTGGTGGCCGCAGACAAGATCTCGCCCGAGGTTTCGTCCGTGCTGCCGTTCGATCAGGCACCGGCCGGGCTGGCTGCCCTGGGCGCCGGCCGATCCACCGGCCGGATCGTGGTGCTGGCTCCATGACCGCGTTGGAGTTGAAGGGCGCCTGCGTGGTGGTGACCGGCGCCGGGTCCGGAATCGGTGCGGCGATGGCGCGTGCCTTTGCCGACGCGGGCGCGCGGGTGGTCGTCAACGATACGAATGTGCCTGCGGCCCAGGCAGTTGCCGGTCAGGTCGGTGGCCTGGCCCAGCCGGGCGACATGTCCGACCCGGGTCAGGTTCGCGACCTGGTGGAGGCGGCCCGGCTGGCGTACGGCCCGGTCGACCTGTTCTGCGCGAACGCCGGGGTGGCCGTGGGCGGGTCCGAATCGGCGCCCGCCGCCGATTGGGAGCTCGCCTGGAACGTCAACGTGCTGTCACACGTTCACGCGGCCAACGCGCTGCTGCCCGGCTGGCTGGAGCGCGGCCGAGGTCGACTGATCACCACCGTCTCGGCGGCCGGCATCCTCACCATGCTCGGGTCTGCCCCGTACTCGGTGACCAAGCATGCGGCCCTGGCCTTCTCGGAGTGGTTGCGCGCCACCTATTCCCATCGCGGGATCGTGGTCCAGAGCTTGTGCCCACAAGGCGTCCGCACTCCCCTGTTCCATGGCACCGGGGAGCTGGGTGAGGCGGTGCTCGGGGCCACCGCACTGGGTCCCGAGCAGGTGGCCGCCACGGTATTGGAGGCGTTGACCGACGACCGTTTCCTGATCCTGCCTCATCCCGAGGTGGCCGACTATGCCGTGCGGCGAGCCACCGACACCGACCGCTGGCTGGCCGGGATGAACCGGCTACAGCAGTCGCTCGAACGGGCCGAGCTGCTGTGAGCGCAGCCAACATCAACGGAACCGACGAGAGCGGCCGACCCGGCGGCGACGCCGGCGTAGATCTGATCGCGCTGTCCGACTACCTATCCGCGCATCGGCCGGATCTCTTGCACGGCAAGCTCAGTGCCACGTTGCTCGCGGGCGGCCGGTCCAACCTGACCTACGCCGTGTCCGACGGGACCACCGAGCTCGTACTGCGCCGCCCCCCGCTTTCTCACGTCCAGGCCTCCGCCCACGACATGAGCCGGGAGTACCGGGTGATCTCGGCGCTCGGGTCCACCGACGTTCCGGTTCCGCGAGCCGAGCTGTTCTGCGACGACGCCAGCGTGATCGGCGCCCCGTTCTACCTGATGGAGTTGAGTCCGGGGACGGCCTACCGCCGCCTCGCGGACATCCTCGATCTCGGCCCGGATATCTTGCGCCGCTTGACCTTCGACCTCGTCGACACGCTGGTGGTGTTGCACCAGGTCGATCCGGCCGACATCGGCCTGGCCGACCTCGGCAAGGCGGCCGGCTTCAACACCCGGCAGCTGCGGACCTGGCGGCGGCAGCTGGACGGCCTTCGCAGCCGCGACCTTCCCGGAATCGACGAGCTGGCCGAGTTGCTGGCGGCCGACATTCCCGAAACCGGCTCCGGTGGTCTGGTGCACGGCGACTACCGACTCGACAACGTGCTGATCGATGTCGCGGTCGGCTCGTCCGCTGGTTTCCACATCACGGCCGTGCTCGATTGGGAGATGTCCACCCTGGGCGATCCGCTCAGCGATCTCGCGCTGCTGCTGCTCTATGCCGATCAACCGATGCTGCACGGCGACGGGCCGGACTCGGTGTCCAGCGCCATCAGCGCGGTACCGGGGTACCCGACCGAAGACGAGATCATCGCCCGGTACGCGGAGCGGTCCGGGCGCGACGTCTCCGACCTGGGCTGGTACCGCGCCTTTGCGGCTTTCAAGCTCGCGGTGGTCCTGGAGGGCGTGTACTTCCGCTTCCAGCACGGGGCCACGCTGGGTCCTGGCTTCGACGGGATCGCCGAGATGGTGCAGCCACTGATCGACCAGGGGTTGGCCGGGTTCGGAGAATCCCGCCTACCCGACACCCCAATTCCCGCCCGGGAGACGTGATGGATTTCAGTTACGACGACAAGACTCTCGACTACCAGCGCCGCCTGCTCGCGTTCATGGACGAATACGTCTACCCGGCCGAGGCCGTCTTCACCGCGCAGCAGGCTGAGCGACCGGGCGCCTGGGGACCGCCGCCGGTGGTCGCCGACTTGCAGGCAAAGGCACGAGAAGCCGGACTGTGGAACCTGTTTCTGCCCGGCGAGCGCGGAGCCGGGCTGACAAACCTGCAGTACGCGCCGCTGGCCGAGATCACCGGGCGCAGTCCGTCGTTGGCTCCCATCGCATTGAACTGCGCGGCGCCGGACACCGGCAACATGGAGGTGCTGGCCCAGTTCGGTACCCCCGAGCAACAACGTCAGTGGCTGGATCCGTTGTTGGACAGCACCATTCGCTCTGGTTTTGCCATGACCGAGCCGGACGTCGCCTCTTCCGATGCCACCAATATCGAGACCAGTATCGTCCGGGACGGCGACGAGTACGTCATCAACGGGCGGAAGTGGTACATCTCCGGCGCGATGGATCCGCGGTGCGCGATCCTGATCGTGATGGGCAAGACGGACCCGACCGCGGCCAGACACCAGCAGCAGAGCCAAGTTCTGGTGCCCACGGATACGCAGGGCGTCACCATCCGTCGCGGCATGCACGTGATGGGCTACGACGACGGAGACCACGGCGGGCACGCCGAGATCGATTTCGTCGACGCCCGAGTACCGGTGACCAACCTGATCGGCGAACCCGGCTCCGGCTTCGCGATCGCCCAGGCGCGGCTCGGACCGGGGCGCATCCACCATTGCATGCGATTGATCGGGATGGCGGAGCGGGCAGTGGAATTGATGTGCCGCCGGGTGCTGTCCCGCGTCGCCTTCGGCCGGCCGTTGGCCGAGCAGGGCGTCATCGGCGAGTGGATCGCGGACTCGCGGGTCAAGATCGAGCAGCTCCGCCTGCTGGTCCTCAAGACGGCCTGGCTGATGGACACAGTCGGAAATCAGGGTGCGCACACCGAAATCCAGTCGATCAAGATCGCGGCCCCGGAGACGGCCGGTTGGATCATCGACAAGGCCATCCAGGCGCACGGCGCCGCCGGACTCAGCCAGGACACGCCACTGGCTGCGTTGTGGGCCGCGGCCCGAACCATTCGCCTGGCCGACGGCCCGGACGAGGTGCATCGCCGGTCGCTGGCCCGTCGAGAACTCAAGAAGTATCAGTAGCTTGCCCGGCGCTGCCACTGAGCGCCGACAGACAGCTGAGATCGAGACAGCTGAGATCGAGACCATGACACAGACCGCAAGACCCGAGACAACGAAGTCAGGAGTAAGAACAGTGAGCAGGTTCGAGTCAAGAGTCGCCATCGTCACCGGGGCGGCCCAGGGAATTGGGGCCGCTACGGCGAAACTCCTTGCCGCACAGGGCGCTACCGTCGTCGTCGGCGATCTCACCGTCGAGCGGGCGGGCGGCACCGTCGACGCCATCACTGCGGCCGGCGGGACCGGGCTCGCGGTCGGCTGCGACGTCACCGACGGCGACTCGGTCAATGCCATGGTCGCCGCCGCCGTCGAACACTTCGGGCGGGTGGACATCCTGGTCAACAATGCCGGCATCACCCGGGACAACCTGCTGTACAAGATGGGCCGACCCGACTGGGACGCCGTCATCTCGACCAACCTGACCAGCATTTTCCTGTGCTGCCAGGCCGCTTCGGTCCCGATGGTCAAGGCCAAATACGGGAAGATCGTCAGCCTGTCCAGCCAGTCCGCCCTTGGGAACCGGGGCCAGGTGAACTACGCGGCGGCCAAGGCCGGGGTGCAGGGCATCACGGCCACGCTCGCCCAGGAGCTCGGTCGCTACAACATCAACGTCAACGCGGTGGCGCCCGGTTACATCGCCACCGCGATGACCGACGCGACAGCCGAACGGGTCGGCTTCCGACCCGAGGAGTATCAGAAATTGGCCAGCGAGAACACGCCCCTGGGTCGGGTGGGCAAGCCGGAGGACGTCGCCAATGTGATCGCGTTCCTGGCCAGCGAGGAAGCGTCCTACGTGTCCGGCCAGACGCTGTACATCAACGGCGGCGTTCGCTAATCCACTCTTTTCCAAAACCAGGAGCTCATCATGGATTTCTCCCTCTCCGACGAGGAACGCGCAGTTCGCGACACCGCCCGCGATTTCATCCGCAAGGAGGTGATGCCACTCGAGGCGGAGGTGCTGCGCCGCGAACGGAACCATCAGCCCGGACTGGAGCACAGTGAGGTGGTCGAACTCCAGCACAAGGCGAAAGCCTTCGGCTTCTGGGGGCTCTCGACGCCGGAGGAAGACGGCGGGATGAACCTGCCCGCCGTCATGCAGGCCTTGATCGCGGGTGAGGTCGGCCGAACCTTCGTCCCGTTCCGGTTCGGTGGCGAGGCCGACAACATTCTGTATTTCGCCAATGCCGAGCAGCGCAAGGAGTTTCTCGAGCCGACGATCTCCGGCGAGCGGCTCTCCTGCTTCGCCATCACCGAGCCAGGCGCGGGATCGGACGCGGCGAACATCAAGTTCGCCGCCGTCCAGGACGGCGACGACTGGGTGCTCAACGGCGAGAAGGTGTTCATCACCGGCGGCAACGAGGCCGACTTCGCCATCGTGGTGGCCGTGACGGACAAGGAAAAGGGTGTCCGCGGCGGCGGCACCACGGCGTTTCTGGTGGACCGGGACATGGGATGGAAGTCGGAGCCCATCATCACCATGGGCGAGGGCGGCCCGGCCGCCCTGGTGTTCGACAACGTCCGGGTGCCGTCCCGCAACATCCTCGGTGAGGTCGGGCAGGGCTTCGAACTCGGGATGAAGTGGATCGGCAAGGGTCGGTATCTGATTCCCGCCACCGCGATCGGCATCGCCGAGCGGGCGCTGCAGATGGCGATCGATCAGGCGAACACCCGGGTCACCTTCGGCAAGCCGATCGGCGAGAACCAGGCCATCGCCTGGATGCTCGCCGATTCCGAGGTCGAGATCGAGGCGGCCCGATGGCTGGTGCTGAAGGCGGCCTGGACGGTGGATCAAGGGCTCGACCCACGTCACTCGTCATCGATGGCCAAGCTGTTCGGCGCGAACATGGCCAACCACGTCATCGACAAGGTCATGCAGGTACACGGCGGCATGGGCTATACCCGTGAGTTGCCCATCGAGCGCTGGTACCGGCAGGTCCGGCTGTTCCGGATCTATGAGGGCACCGACGAGATGCAGCGGCTCATCATTTCCCGCGACCTCCTACGCGGCTACACCAAGATCGGCGGACACCTGGCATGAGGACCTTCTCCAGCGCGGCAGAACTGCTGGGCGCGGTCGGCGAGTCCATCGGACCCGGCGAGCCGTACCTGGTCGACCAGGCCCGTATCCAGGCCTTCGCCGACGCCACCGACGACCACCAGTGGATCCACCTGGACGAGGAACGGGCGGCGGCCGGACCGTTCGGCACCCGGATCGCCCACGGCTTCCTCACCCTGTCGCTGCTGCCGGTGCTGATGGGCGGGCTGTACCGGCTCGAGGGGGTGACCATGGGCGTCAACTACGGACTGAACAAGGTGCGCTTCCCGGCTCCGCTGCCGAGCGGCAGTTCGGTGCGGGCCAGTGCGGTCATCTCTGAAGTGACCGAGGTGACGGGCGGTCTGCAGGTGGTGATGACCGTCAGCATCACCGCCGACGGGGCCAGCAAGCCCTGCTGCGTCGCGGAGTCGGTCAGCCGGATGGCTTTCGCGAGCTAGTCGGCCCTAGGCCCGTACCGCCTGTAGTGCACGTGCCGTCCGGCGCGGCGACTCGGTGGTCAGGATGGTAGCCAGCAGGGCGAAAGCGACCAGCGCGAGTAGGCCTGCTCCGACGGTCACCGCGGTGACCATGCCGCCGAGGGCTCCGATCGCGCCCGCCCCGAGTACCACGCACGCCGATAGACCGTAGGACGTCGCCGCGTATCGGGACGTTGCCGCACCCTGGGCCACCGGGTCAAGGCCGCGGGTCAACAGCACCATGCCCCCGCGATAGCCCAGCGCCGGCCCACCGGCGGCTACCGCACAGCCCAGGTAAACAAGTGAAATCGACCGGGCCAACGCGCCCACGGTCAGCAGAGTCAGACCGACGGCGCCCATCGTGATGCCGACGGTCAGCTCGTACCCACGGATGCGCCGCATGATCGGCCGTTTGGCCAGCACCTGCAGGCCCCAGGCCGACCCCAGCAGCAGGATGGCCGGGCTGGTGGCGACGATGACGGCGGTCGGGCCGGTGAAGTCGCGCAGCAACGCCGGCACCAGACCGGTGACCAGACCAGGGATCGCCCAGCCCACCGCGCCGACGGCCAGCGCCAGGACCGCGTGCCGTCTGATGACCGCGGGCGAGCTCGTCGGCGCCGGGGTCTTCGGGTCGGGTGCGTCAGCCAGCTCCGGTTCGATCGAAGCAGTGTTGGGCGCAAGTTTGTGGGCTGCGCGTCGGGCGGACAACGCCGGCAGCAACATCGCCAACACGACAAGCACGGCGGCTCCGTGCACCAGGTAGACCGACGGTCCGGCTCCGACCTGGGCCAACAGGACCGCGGAGACCGTGCCCAGCAGCGCGCCCGCGATGTTGCCGGTGGCGACCGAGCCACGCCCGCGCTCGCCGACCAGGGCCACCATGAGGGCGGCGGCGGCGCCGGTCGAGAGCGCCACGCTGACGCCGGACAACGCACGTCCGACCACCAGCATCTGCGGCGAGTGGCTGGTCACCATCACCAGGTCAGCGACCACGGCCAGCGCCAGGCCGACGCTGAGCAGCAGGCCCGCTCGGGCACGCAGGGCCGGCCGGGTGCACAGGATCAGCGCCGGCACCAGGAGAACCAGGTAGGCGGAAAAGATGAGCGACAGCCCGAACGGTGTCATCCGGTAGGCGTCGCGGTACGCGGGCAGCAGGGCCGTCGGCAGGTTCGGGCCGGCGACCACCAAGCAGAAGGAGGCAACGACGAGCGCACCCATCAGCCGGGTCGCGGGTACCCGGCGAGCAGAGCGCACCTGGCCCGGGAGAACGGAGAGGGCTCGACGCCCCGGCGGTGCGATGGTGATCATGGGTTCCTCGTGATCGGCAGGAGTAGATAAGAGATAACTTCTTCTCATCTTGCCTGAGTGGCCCGGTCACTCGCAACCGAAACGAGAAGTTCTTCTCGCAGGGTCGAATACGACGATGCGGGCCGGGCTGATCCTGACAGGCGATGATGAAGCGGTGAGCGCCACGGAATCCGACCTGCCGATGCGCAGTGACGCCCGCCGCACCCGTGATCGATTGCTCGACGCCGCGGGCGAGCTGCTGGAGACGACAGGTCAGCACTTCACCCTGCCCGACCTGGCGCGGCAGGCCGGCGTGGGCACGGCGACGGCCTACCGGCACTTTTCCGACGTCGCCGAGGCGCTGTTCGCCGTCGAAGTGAGGTCGATCCAGGCGCTGACCGAGGCCATCGAATCGATACCGGACGACGACGGTGCCCTGGTCCGGTTCGGCGCCATCTGCGCTCTGTGGGTGCGCCGGTCGACGAGCGAGTCGGCGGCCGTGCGCTTCCTCCGATCACCGGAAGGTGTGTTGCAGCGTGCTCAGCGGGGTGACCCGAGCGTCGGTGCCCTGGTGGCCTCGCTGACAGTTGCGGTCGACGGCTTGGTGGCCGCCGGATTCGTTCCAGCACAGGATGTTTCGGCGGCTGTCCTGCTGTGGATCACCCTGTTCGACGAGCGCACGGTCATCGACCTCGGCCGGACGCACGGCTGGACCACCCACCGGATCACCGAATACCTCAGCACCGCGGTGCTCGGAGCGCTCGGGGCGGCGCGCTGATCAGGCGGGGATCTCCACCCTGACCTGCAGTCCACCGGCAGCGACGGGCGCGGCGACCACGGTCCCGCCGTGCGCGGTGACCACGGCACTGACGATCGACAGTCCCAGCCCACTGCCGCGATGGCCGGTGCGGGTGCGTTCCCCCTGCCGGAACGGTTCGAAGAGTTGCGCGACCGTACCCGGATCGATGACGGTGCCACCGGACGTGACCTGGATGAATCCGGACCCGCCGGCGACACCGGTGACGATGCTGATGTGTCCGCCGGGCAGATTGTGCCGGACGGCGTTCTCCACGAGGTTCCCCACCACGCGCTCGAGGAGGGCGGGGTCCCCGGGCACGGGCGCCTCCTCACCGGTCACCTCGACCGTGACCTGGCGCGCGGTCAGCTCGGCGTCGACCGCCAGCAGCGCCGGCCGGACCAACGAGGCCAGATCGACCGGTTGCACGACCGACAGTCCACTGGCCTGGGTCCGGGCCAGGAACAGCAGTGAATTGAGCAGGCGGTCAGCACGTTCGGTGCCCTCCCGCGCGACCTCGCCCATCCGGCGGAGGTCGGCGACACTCGCCCGGGGATCGGCCAGCGTCACGTCCACCTCGGTGCGGATCACCGAGAGTGGGGTCCGCAACTCGTGAGACGCGTTGGCCACGAACCGGCGCTCGGCCTCGAAGGCCGCCTGCAGCCGGCCCAGCATCTCGTCGAAGGTGTCGGCCAGTTCGGCCACTTCGTCGCGCGGGCCGGTGAGGGCGATCCGCTGGTCAAGCGAGGATTCGGACAACGCCCGTGCCGCGCTGGTCAGCGTCGACAGCGGACGGAGCGTGCGGCCGATCAGCACCCAGGACAGCAGCCCACCGGTCACCACCAGCAGGGGAAACGCGATCAGGCCGACCACCAGCACCGTCTCCCGGCCCTGATCGACGACCCGGGCCGCTTCCACGGCGGCGTCCACCGTGACCCCGTTGACCTGCACCAGAGTGCCCGCGGGAAAGTGTGGCAGGGCCGCGACGACGCGCCCGACCAGCAGGTAGGCCAGCGCCAGCAGCAGGGCCCCGACCAGGGCAAGTAGCGCCGTGGCCAGCAGCGTCAGCCGAAGCCGGAGTCCGTTACGGGCACTCGCCCGGTTGCGGTGCGGCGGCACCAGCCCGGTCCTGGAAACCGGACCGGCCGGGCCGACAGCGCCGACCGGGCCGACCGGACCGCCAGGGCCGGCCAGCGGGTCCGTGCTACGGCGTGATGTCTGCGGCATCCGCGGACACTCGATAACCCGCACCCACCACGGTGTCGATCAGCCCCGGCTCACCCAACTTGCGGCGCAGCGTCATCACCGTGACCCGGACCGTCGTGGTGAACGGGTCGGCGTTCTCGTCCCACACCCGTTCCAGCAATTCCTCGCTGGAAACCACGGTGCCGGCGGCGGACATCAACACCTCGAGGACGCCGAACTCCTTGCGGGTCAGCTCGACTGCGTTGCCGGCCCTGGTCACCATGCGCTTGGCCGGGTCGAGCTCGACGTCGCCCGAACGCAGCACCGGTGGCGCGGCAGGCGTCGCCCGGCGGCCCAGCGCCCGCACCCTGGCCACCAACTCCGGGAACGCGAACGGTTTGGCCAGGTAGTCGTCGGCGCCGGCGGACAAGCCCTCGACGCGCGCGTCCAGACCGGACGAAGCCGTCAACATCAGCACCCGGGTGATGTCGCCGGAGGACACCAGCTCGGCGAGCAGTTCGTCGCCGTGCATGCCGGGCAGGTCGCGGTCGAGAACGACCACGTCGTAGCGGGTGTAGGTGGACTTCTCGTGCCCCTCGGTGCCGTCGTAGGCGACATCCACCGCCATCCCCTCCGCGCGCAATCCGCGTGCGATGGCGTCCGCCAGCCGCTGCTCGTCCTCGACTACCAAGACCCGCATGTCAGACATCTCCCAGCGTTCGTTTGTCGTTCGTCGGTGAGCTGACCGGTGTTCCGTTCGGGCTCTCCGGCCCGCCGGCGGGACGGTCGCCCGCACCGCCGGCCCGGCCGGCGATCATCTCGGTGATGCCCCGCGCCACGTCCTTCGCGTTCAACCCCATGTCGGCGAGCAGGTCGCCACGGGCGGCCGACTCCAGGAATTCCTGCGGCAAGGCCAGAACGGTGACCGGAATCCCAAGGGGAGCAAGCACATCGGCGACCGTCGCGCCTACCCCCCCGGATCGGCCGCCGTCCTCGATGGTCACCACCATGCGGTGCTTCCGGGCCAGCAACGTCAGCGCAGGCGAGACCGGTAGCGCCCACCGGGGATCGACGACGGTCACCCCGATGCCCTGGTCGGCCAGTCGGGACGCCGCATCGACGGCCATCGCCCCGAAGGCTCCGACGGCGACCAACAAAACGTCCTGATCCTGCCCAGGGGCCGGCTCGACCAGTACGTCGACCGTTCCGATGCCACCGCGGGATCCGACCAACCGGCCGTCACTGACCGACACTCGGCTCAACGCCGGAACTGCCTGCGGCACAGCACCTTTCGGATACCGAAGCATGGTCGGCCCGTCGTGGACCAGAACCGCCTCGGCCAATTCCTCGGCCAGCGTGACCGCGTCCCGCGGGGCGGCCAGCGACAGTCCCGGCACCAGCGCGGCCAGCGACATGTCCCACATGCCATGGTGACTCGGCCCGTCCTCCCCGGTCACCCCGGCTCTGTCCAATACGACCGTGACCCCGAGTTTGTGCAGAGCGCAGTCCATCAGGAGCTGGTCGAATCCGCGGTTGAGGAATGTCGCGTAGAGCGCCACCACCGGGTGCATGCCCCCCATGGCCAGACCGGCCGCGGAGGTCAGCGCGTGCTGCTCCGCGATGCCGACGTCGTAGATCCGGTCCGGGAACCGGTCGGCGAAGGCACCGAGCCCGGTCGGCCCGCTCATCGCTGCGGTGATCGCCACCACATCCCTGCGGACCTCACCGATCTCGACCAACGAGCGGCTGAAGACACTGGTCCAGGTGTTCATCGGGGCGGCGATCGGTAGACCGGTGTCCGGATCGAAGGCCGGTGGCGAATGCATCTGCTCGGCCGCATCGTTCTCTGCTGGCGCGTAACCCTGCCCCTTCTGCGTCAGACAGTGCACCAGCACCGGACCGCGGTAGCCCTTGGCGTTGCGCAGCGCCTCCTCGAGCGAGGCCATGTCGTGGCCGTCGATCGGGCCGAGGTACTTCAGGCCCAGATCCTGGAACATGGTCTGCGGGAGCAGCCAGTCCTTCATGGCGGACTTCAGCGCATGCAGGGCCGAGTACAGCGGGCGGCCGATCACCGGCGCTTGCGGCAGGCGGTTCTTCACCTGACCGAGGAAACGTTCGTAGCCAGGTCGCAGCCGCAGGGCAGCCATCCGCTGCGCCATGCCGCCAGTGGTGGGGGCGTACGACCTGCCGTTGTCGTTGAGCACGACGACCAGCGGTCGATCCTTCGCGGCCGCGATGTTGTTGAGCGCCTCCCAGGCCATCCCCCCGGTCAGCGCACCATCGCCGATGACGGCCACCACGGTTCGGCTGTGCTCGCCGCGCAGCGCAAATGCCTTGGCCAGACCGTCGGCGTAGGCCAACGAAGTGGAGGCGTGCGAGTTCTCCACCCAATCGTGCACGGACTCGGTACGACTGGGATAGCCGGACAGCCCGTTCCTGGTCCGCAACTGGTCGAACTCGGTAGCCCGGCCGGTGACGATCTTGTGCACGTAGGCCTGGTGCCCGGTGTCGAAGATGATTGGATCGGCCGGCGAATCGAAGACCCGGTGCAGCGCCATGGTGAGCTCGACGACGCCGAGATTGGGGCCGAGATGCCCACCGCGCCTTGATGTTTTCTGGACCAGGAAGGTGCGGATCTCAGCGGCCAGCTCGGCCAGCTGATCATCGTTCAACGCCCGCAGATCGGCCGGAGAGGAAAGACGGCCGATCCTGGAACTGAGGCGCTCCCCCGCACCGTCGTCGGCGCTGGTGCCCTGTGGTGACACAGACCCTCCCTCGTCTCGTCCGCGGCGTGTGCAGGGCGGTTTCCTGCCGGACCGTGCGACCCGGCACATTGCATTGTCTTGAACCCTGACGGTACCGCGCAGGGCACGTTGTGGACGGCCGGGGGGACTGGCGGGTTGCGTCATCCGCACCGCCGGCCGCAATTTCGCCGGCCAACTGCACCCGTTCACCGAGTCGTGACCTTCCGCCTGCACCGATGCCGCGTTTGACCGGTATTCTCACGCGGCATGTCTGTCGTCCTGGTGGAGGAGTTGTTGCGTCGCCGCCCCGTCCCGGCGGTGATCGCGCATCGTGGGGCCAGCGCCAACGCGCCGGAGAACACCATGCCCGCCTTCGAGGCAGCCTGGGCGGTCGGATGCGGATGGATCGAGACGGACGTGCAACCGACGGTCGACAACGTTCCCGTCCTGCTGCACGATCCTGACCTGCGACGAACCACCAACGGCCAGGGTCTGGTCCGCAGTTGGTCGGCCCGGGACGTGCAGTCGTTGGACGCCGGTTCCTGGTTCACCACCGGCAGCACCAGGGCCTACGCCCGGACCCCGGTCCCGCTGCTCGCCGACGTGGCCAAGAACCTGAGCCCGCAGCGGTCGTTGCTGCTGGAGATCAAAGGTGAGCACACCCGCGACCAGGTGCTGGCGGAGCTGGCCGTGGTCAAGTCGTCCGGCTGGGACGACCGGGTACTGCTGCAGTCGTTCGAGGTACCGGCCCTCCGGCACGTGCAGTCGATCGAGCCTGGCCGGCCAGTAGGGCTCCTGGTCGAAGCGCTGCACGACGACCCGGTCGCGATCTGTGCCGAGGTCGGCGCCGTGGCTTACAACCCGCGGCACACCTTGGTTCGCGACCGGCCCGAGGTGGTCGACCAGCTGCATGCCGCCGGAATCGCCGTGGTGGCCTGGACGACCGATCACCCGCAGGACTGGGCGTTCCTGCACCAGGTCGGCGTCGACGGCATCATCACCAACGCCCCCGGCGATCTCCTGCAGTGGCAGGCCCAGCGGAACGTGACCGCACCGGCCTGACTGCCGGTGCAGCTCGCGGATGCAGTGATAGCGTCCGCGCCGCGGGCCGCCCATCGGGGCCGGCCGGCGCTCGCCATCAGGAGGATCAGTCGTGCCATTGCAGAGTCGCGCCGTCTCGCGGGGCTGGACCCTCGCCCTCGACCGGACCGACGGCCAGCCGGCTCCAGAGCTGCCCGCGTCCCTCCCGGCGCAGGTCCCCGGCTGTGTGCACACCGACCTGCTCGGAGCCGGCCTGGTCCCCGATCCCTATCTGGACGAGAACGAGCTCAGCCTGAATTGGATCGGCCACCAGCGTTGGCACTACCGCACCTCGTTCGACTGGGCGCCGGGTGGCCACGACCAACACGAGCTGGTTTTCGAGGGTCTGGACACCGTCGCGACGGTGCTGCTCAACGGCACCGAGATCGCGCGCACCTACAACCAGCACCGCACGTACCGGGTTCCGGTCGGGCCAGTGCTGCGCCCCGGTTCCAACGACCTCGAGGTCGTCTTCGACTCGGCCTGGGACTACGCCCGGGCCCGGCGCGACGAGCACGGCGATCTGCCGAACGCCTACCCGGCACCGTTCAACTTCGTCCGGAAGATGGCCTGCAACTTCGGCTGGGACTGGGGGCCGACCCTGGTGACGGCCGGGATCTGGAAGCCGGTCACCCTGCAGAGCTGGTCCACCGCAAGGCTTTCGCGAGTGCGCCCGGTGGTGACGGTGAACGACGCCGGCGGGCAGGTCGAGGTACTGGTCGATCTCGACCGGGCCACGGACGGCGCCGTGACGGTCTCGGCCGCAATCGATGACGTTCGCATGCAGATCGAAGTTCCGGCCGGCGAGTCGACGGTCTCTATGACACTGGATGTCCCGGACGTGGCGCTGTGGTGGCCGCACGATATGGGGTCACAGCCGCTGTACCAACTCCGCGTCGAGCTGCGTGACAGCGCCGAGGGTCTGCTGGACGAAGTCGGGCACCGCATCGGATTTCGCACCATCACCGTCGACACATCAGACGACGCAACGGGTTCCGCGTTCACTTTCGTGGTCAATGGGAGGCCGATCTTCGTCCGTGGCGCCAACTGGATCCCGGACGACTGCTTCCCGACCCGCATCACCCGCGACCGACTGCGCAGCCGCATCGAGCAGGCGACCGACGCCAACCTCAACCTGCTCCGCGTCTGGGGCGGTGGCCTCTACGAGTCCGACGACTTCTACCAGTTGTGCGACGAGCGGGGGGTGTTGGTGTGGCAGGACTTCCTGTTCGCTTGCGCCGCCTACCCGGAGGAAGAACCGCTGCGCAGCGAGGTGATCGCCGAGGCGCGGGACAACGTCGCCCGGTTGATGCCGCATCCCAGCCTGGCCATCTGGAACGGTTGCAACGAGAACATCTGGGGTTACCAGGACTGGGACTGGAAGGAGTTGATCGGCGACCGCACCTGGGGAATGGGCTACTACACCGACCTGCTCCCGAAGATCGTCGCCGAGATCGACCCAGGGCGGTTCTACTACCCGGGCAGCCCCTACTCGGGCACACCGGACATCTACCCGAACGCGGATGACCATGGGCTGCGGCATATCTGGGACGTCTGGAACGACACAGACTATTCAGCCTACTCGTCCCATGTTCCGCGTTTCGTCGCCGAATTCGGTTACCAGGCGCCGCCCAGCACGGCCACCCTCCGCCGCAGTATCAGCGAGCGGCCGCTGACGCCGGAGTCGCCCGGCATGATGCACCACCAGAAGGCAATCGACGGCAACCTGAAGCTGCGGCGGGGCGCCGCTGCTCATCTGCCCACTACCTCGGACTTCGACGACTGGCTCTACCTCATGTACGTCCAGCAGGCCGAGGCCATTCGCTTCGGCATCGAGCATTTCCGGTCGTATCGCGGCCGGTGCATGGGGACGGTCGTCTGGCAGCTGAACGATTGCTGGCCGGTCACGTCGTGGGCGGCCGTGGACGGCGATGGCCGCAAGAAATTGCTCTGGTACGCGCTGCGGGATGCGTGCGCCCCACACCTGCTGACCATCCAACCCCGCGACGGGGCGCTGCAGGTGTTCGGCGTCAACGACGGAACCGCATCCTGGCGGGGCGACCTGACGATACAACGGATCCGTTTCGACGGAACGGTTCTCGCCGCGCACAGCACCCGGATGGTAGTGCCGACGCTGGCCTGCGGATCGGTCTCGTTACCGGCCGCGGTCAGCACCCCCGACGACCCGGCCGCAGAATTATTGGTGGCCAGGACGGGATCCGGAGCCGTCGCCCTGCATTTCTTCGTGGTGGACAAGGATTTGCGGCTGACCGACCCGGATCTGCACGTCGAGGTACTCGATGACTTGGCCGACGCCGAACCCGACGTGGCCGAGATCGTGGTCACTGCAACCTCGCTGGCCCGGCATGTGGCGTTCATGGCGGACCGGTTGTCGACCGCGGCCGTCTCCGAGGATGCGCTGATCACGCTGCTGCCCGGTCAGTCGCACATCTTCCGGGTGTCGGGTGCCGGCAACTTCTCGGCCGCCGATGTGACAGCCTCGGGCGCGCTGCGTCACCTGGCTGCGATCAGCGCCACCGCCGTGACCCCCTGAGTTCATCCCGGTGGCTGACCTCCCGACACCAGCAGGGTCACCAGCACGATCACCACCAACACGGCCAGCAGCACCAGCAGGATCGCCCCGCGCCCGCCGGAACGACTGGGGGCCACCGGCACCGGATTCGGCGGAACGGGCGGCGTGCGCTGCGTCGCGGCCGGAACCGGTCGCCATCCGGGTGCCGGTCGGGGCGCCCAGGTCTGGCTGCCGTGGACGGGCCCGATGGGGACCGCCGTGGCGGGCGGGCCCGGCGCCGGTGGCGCGGACGGCGCCGGCGGCCCGGACGGCTGCGCCGGCGGCCAGGGCCGCGTCCCCTGGCCGCCGGTGTGGGAGCGCACGTGTTAGTGCGGCTGGGTATCTCGGTCGTGGGATCACTGGTCAGCGAGGATCTTCCGGGGCGCCCAGGTCTGGCTGCCGTGGACGGGCCCGATGCGGATCGGGGCGGCGGGCAAGCCCGGCGCCGGTGACCCGGACGGCGCCGGCGGCCCGGACGGCTGGGTCGGCGGCCAGGGCCGCGTCCCCTGGCCGCCGGTGTGGGAGCGCCACGTGTTGGGCCCGTGCCCGGCCCGCTGCCCGGGTATCTGGGCCGCGGTCGTGGCGATCACCTGGTCCAGCGACCGGATCTGGTCGGGCGAGCCCTTCAGCCAGCCCACGGTCAGCTCCGCGACCGCCACCACCTGCGGGTCCGAACTTCCCAGCAGTCCCTCCCAGACCTGGCTCGACGGCTCTTCCAGGTCGGTGTGCGCGAAGAGCAGGGTGTCGTCGTTCTCGCCGTGGTGAATCCACAGGGCGGGATCATTGGCCACGCCGATCAGCGACAGGTAGGTCAACGTGTTCGGCAGGGCGTCGCGGTCCGGCCCGACGGACAGTTCCCGGTAGGCCGGATGTTGGAACGCCGCGTTCCCGATCTCTCGGCACGGGGTGTTGAGGCCGGGTACCCACACGTTGTCGTAGTCGACGAGACGTACCTGGATGGGCCCGCCGGCCGGCGCCAGCACCAGGGTGTTCCCGGCATGCACGTCTCCGTGGCTGACACCGGAGGTCCGCAACGAGTGGCAACTGCGCGCCCAGGCCTGCGCGACGGCCCGCAGGTCGGCCCGCGCGGTGGGCGACGCCAGGCTGTCGGTGATGAATCTGTCCATCGGCAGGCCGTCCACCCACTCCATCTTGAGCAACGGGTAGCGCGCGCCGGCGATCTTGAGTCCGTCGGGCAGCCATGACGTCTGGGCGAACGCCGGAATCGGGTTGCTCGACAGGTGCCGCGCCAGCGTCTCGTAGCGGGTTCCCGCCTCCGGATCCCGGTTCAGCAGGAAGCGCACTGCGGTGCTCTTTCCGGTGCTGTCCACGGCCCGGAACACGATGGCCCGCGCTCCGCTCCAGGCCATCAGGCCCCAGTTCCCGCGGGCGAAGGTGGCGCCGCGCAGTTCTGGATCGTCGAAGGAGTGTTGCGGCGCTTCCACCGAGTCCTGGTACTGGGCGCGGTCGGGCCAGGTGGCCGTGGGACTCACCAGGCACCTCCGGGTGGGGGGACGAGGGCTCGGAACAGGGTGACGTCGTCGTTCTTCATCTGCCGCGCGGTGCGCAGATCGCGGCACAGGTCGGTGAAGCCGCGATGTCCGATCCGCGCGAGCAGCTGCCAGATCGCCGGCTGATCCAGCCGGCGCATCAATGTCTCGGAGAGCGCGTCGGAGGCGACGAATACAACATCGCCCGGATGAATTCGAATGGACAGGTGGGCCACGCTGCCGAGCAGGTTGTTGTCACCACTGGAAACGCTGGGCACCAGCATGGGACTGGTGCCGAACTGCCGCGGATCCGCCAGCGGAAACGGCGTCGGTCCGGCGCCAGTGGCGTGGCCGGCGGGGAGGTGGAAAAGGCAACAATCCCCCACCGCAATCGCGTCCAGGCGGTCGCCGTCGAGCCGACCGCCAACCAGCGTCGCGAACGCGCCCTGGTACTCACCGGTCTGCCGGACCCATTGCGGCACATTGGAAATCGGATACTCGCCCGAGCTGGGATCGAATCCGGCCCGGACCGTGTCCAGCCATTTGGGAAAACCCTGGCGCTCGAAGACCCCATGGTCGGCGTCCTGGACGAACGAGTGGGCCAGGGTATAGGCCCATTCCCGGGAGTTGCTACCCGTCGATGCCCCGTCGGTCACCGCGAACCAGCCCGACGCCGCGTTGTATGCGGCACCGTCCTCCCAATCGGAGATCGCGGTGTCGTTCTTGGGCGTCCAGTACGCCACCATCTGTCGGGCCGGAGTGGTCATCGCGCTACCGGTCGGCAACCTGCGACACCCGGGTGCCGACATCGAGAAATTCGCTGAGCTTGGCGGAATCGGCGTTGAACATGAATCCTCTGGCCCCGGCGGAGACCGGCAGGTCCATGCCCCTGGCGACTGCGAGCATGTACGGCGTCAGCTCGCTGGACATCTCGAAAAGCCCGACGGCGTAGGGGTTCGGCAGGCCGGCCGGCGAGTTCGGGTACTCGATCGGAGTCACCGTCTCACCCGACAGGTTGACGTTGAACAGCAACAGGTTGCCGTCCGAGGTCCGGATGTCCTGCAACTGGGCGGCGATCGGCCGCGGGTCGCCGTCGGTGGCGGCGCCGTCACTGATGTTGATCACGATCGGCGGGAACGAACCGAGGTGGTGATTGGCCCAGTCGACGAGAAACGAACCGGCCAGGTCGATCCCACCGGTCATCGGGGTGCCGCCGTTCGCGACCGGGTCGACCCAGAGCGGCAACTCGATACGGACTTCCGGTCGACCGGGCAGGCTGTCGGTGACCATTCGGAGCGGATAGTCGGCGATGACGCTGATCGGAACGAGTTGCTGCCCGGCGAGCCGGCCGCCCAGCGTGGTCCCGACGGTCTGGCCGTAGCCGACAATGCCGATGTCGTAGTAGTTGCGGACCTCGTTGCCGCGCTGGCACTGCAGGACGAGGTTGCGCAGCAACCGATTCACCGCCTTGGCCAACTCGGCGGCCTTGGACCGGCCGGTGCCGCCGAACGGTTCGTCCATCGATGCCGACTGGTCGAGCAGGAACAGGATGCATCCCGGATGATTGCGGTCGATCGGCTGTGTGTACATCGGGCACTCCTTCATCGCGGATGGCTTGATCTACCTGTGGTGGAGCCAACTTCGGACGGATACGGTGGTCGGCACGTCGGGACGCCACACCTGTGCGCAGGTGCGGCATCGGGCCGAACCTGGCGCAACCGGTTGTGCATCGAACCCCCCGCAGTGCGGGCACTGCACCTCGTCGGCCGGGACGGACGGGTAGCCGTCCAGGTCGCCGCCGAGGGCATCGAACGGGTTGCGGGCCAGCGGTACCGACCCGATCACCGGTTCCGGGGTTGAAAGTGGCGCGGACGCGGCCAACGGCTCGCCCGGGACGTCTGGCGGCCGGGCAATGGTTCGTGAACCGGCCAGGGGGGCCGGCCGCGCTCCCGAATCCGAACGCGCACCGGGGCCTCGGGCCCCCGCTGCCACCAGCAGGCCCGCTGCGGCGGTCCCGATGACGGTGCTCAGCCCGAAGGCGGCCATCGGCGACGGCAGCCAACTGGCGTGCCACACGTAGAGCAGGCAGACGGTCAGCCACGCCACGGTCAGGTGCCAGGGCAGCACCCTGATCAGGGCAGACCGACCGGCGACTGCGGGGGTGTTCATCGGCCGGTCCCCCGGCCGAGCGCAACACAACTGCCGGTCCCGCCCGGTCCCGTGTGCCCCAGCGCTCGGACCGTCTGCCGTGCGCTGGTGGTGGAGACCACCGTGGCCAGCCGGACGGACCCCCCACCCGCGTAGACGAACCCGGTCGAGGTTGTCACCCGAGCCGTCAAGGTCGCGGGCAGTGGGCAACTTCGGTCGGCCGCCGGACTGGCCAGACCGAACAGCAGGATCACGGCCGCCGAGACGACCGCCGTGAGAGACAGGGAAAGGATGACCGCGGCGGCCTTCATGATGTCGCCTGCGCCGCGACGGCGGTGGTGGGCAGGCCCGATTGGGTGGCGGTCGGGGAATTCCACAGCCAGAAGGACAACAACAACAGCACGAGCGCGACGAGCATCAGGAAGTACCAGAACACTGCGCGATCGATCCACCGGCGGTGGGTCGAGGGCACGGCCGCGGCGCCGGCCATCGGCGCGGCATCAAGCCGCGGCGCGGCGCGGCGCGGCGGCGCGGCAGCGAGAATCGGCTCGGCGCGAAGCTGCGGGGCGGCGGTGAGCGGTGGCGGTGACGGTGGCGCGAGGCCGGCCGGTTTGCTCGGAGATCGCCATTGTTGGACACCGACGACGGGCGATACTGACGGCGCCGGACGCCATACATTGGGCGCTCCACTTCCGGCGTCCGGAGGACCGCTCCATACATTTGGTGGGCCACCGGGAGAGTTTTCCCGGCCATTACTCATGGCCCGTACCTGCTGGGCGTGCGAATCCGTTCGCCCGGTTGCGCACCATGCCACCATTGATTAGGCGGTCCGGTCGGCCGATTGGGCTGCTCCGGAATGGGTGAGTCGGATACCGCCGAGTTGGATACCGGTGAGTGGGCTACCGTTGAGTTGGCCAGGTCCGGATCGGATACCCAACTGTTCCCGGGCAACCTCGGTATCTGCTGATACCAGGACGCGGACGTCGGATTCGGGGCGGGGGTGGGTGGCGTCGCCGGCCGGTCGGAACCCGACCAGGCCTGAGTGGGCACCGGCGGGCGAGGCGGGTCCACTCTGGCCGGGCCAGTCGAAAGAGCTTCCGGTGTTTCAGCTCTCCGGAACATCCGCATCAATCCGACGACCGCAGCGCAGGCAGTGGCCATAGCGGTGATCACACCGGCAATGCCAACGATCTTGTCCACGCCGAACTCACCTCCGCGCTGCAGTCGGCTCCCTACAAGACACCGCCCGCACCCGCCTGATACAGGTTTACTCGCAAATTATTGTCGGCCGACGCCGAGATTCCCATTGCTTTTGCCCGCCGGTCAGCCGCCGGGTGGAACCGTACGACCGGCGAGAGCAAAGACCCATTCTGCCGCATCCGCGGAAGTGGGCAACAGGGCAATTTCCTGCTGCATTTCGCGCGCCGACCGGCGGTACGAATTGTGGTGCAGAACCTCGGCGACTGCGGTTCGAATCGCCGGAACCGTCGCGCTCAGCGGGTCCAGGACCAGGGCCACACCCAGCGCCCGGCAGCGATCGGCATTTTGGGGTTGATCCGCACCCATCGGCAAGAGCACCAGCGGAACACCGAAGGCCAACGCCCCCACCACGCTGCCCGACCCGGCGTGGGAGATGACGACGTCACACCAGGGCAGCAGAACCTGCTGTGGCACATACCTTTCGACCAGCACATTGACCGGCTGGTCACCTAGCTCGGCCGGGTTGATCTCCCGACCGACGGTGACCACGACGTTGACCTCCAGTCGGTTGACGGCCGCCAGCACCCGGGCGAACAGATCACCCGATTCTTGGTGAAACACGGTGCCGAGGGTGAAATAGACCGTCGGTCGGTCGGCCCGCCTGGCCAACCATTCGACGGCGCGGACGGACGCCGGCTCGAGTTCGGAGCGGGTCATGGATCCCGCTGACGGCTCGGCCGTTCCGGGCACAGCCATTCCGGGCGCCGTCGCCCCGAGCGCAGCCGTCCCGGGCGCACAGCCGTCCCGGGCACAGCCGTCCCCGACACAGCCGTCCGGACCAAGGGCGTCTCGAGTACCGCTGGCCGAATGTGCCGGGCCGTGGCCGGCAGCGGATCGTCGGGATCCCGAAAGGTCGGCGCAACCGGGACCAGGGTGAGGTGGCGATGCAGCATCGCCGCAGTCGGATCCGGCGGGAGCCCGTACTCGGAGCGCAGTGCGCCCAGCGGCGCGGCCAGCAGTTCCGCCGTGGCCAGACCGCCGGCCGCCAGCACCACCACCGCCAGATGCGGGATCCCGACGTGTTCGGCCACCACCGCCGCACCGAAATCGACCTCGTCGCGAACGAGCACGTCCGGCTGGAAATCCCGGGCGATCGGCAGCAACCGGGCAGCGCGCTCTCGGGCCGTCCGGCCGGCGAAATGATCGCGCAGCACCCGTTGCTCGTGTTCCCGATCCACCGGCTGGAGCGGCAGCCTGGCGCTCGGGTCGACCAAGGTGCGGCCACCGCTGGCCACGGCCTCGAACCCGGCGGCCTCGACGACCGCAATCATCGCCTCCTGCGGACTGAACAGCACCGACGCACCGCGATCGGCCAACGCCCACGCGATCGGCACGATGGGAAGAAAGTGCCCGCTGCCGCCGGTGAACGTGACCAGAATGCGCACCGCGCGATCATCCACCACCCCGTAGCCGAAGCCGTCGACAGTGGCCAAAAGAATCGGCTTGTAGGGCCTGAGAGAGTGGCCCCGTGGCCGATGGATGCTCGTTCGAGGAACTCATCGCGGAGGGCGCGGCCGTCCCGGTCGACGGATGGGACTTCTCCTGGTTCGAGGGGCGGGCCACCGAGGAACGGCCGTCCTGGGGGTACGCCGGCCAGCTGGCTGCGCGGATGGCCACGGTGCAGGCAGCGCTGGACGTACAGACCGGCGGGGGTGAGGTGCTGGCCACCGTCGCGCATCCACCCCCGATGCTTTTCGCCACCGAGTCGTGGCCACCGAACGCGGAGATCGCTCGCCGGAACCTGAAACCCTTGGGCGGCATCGTCATCGACGCTGCGGACGGCGACCCGCTGCCGTTCCCGGACGCATCGTTGGACCTGGTGGTCAGTCGCCATCCCACCACCGTCGACTACGCCGAGATCGCCCGCGTGCTCCGCCCCGGCGGCTCCTACTTCGCCCAGCAGATCGGCCGGGGCACCAATCGGGAGCTGTACGAATTCCTGATGGGCCCCCAGCCCGGATCCGACGACAGCCTGACGGACGTCCGCGACGGAACGCGCGCCGCCGGACTGGATCTCGTCCAGCTGCAGGAGGAATCGCTCGAGGTGCGCTTTGACGACATCGCGGCGGTGGTCGTCTTCCTGCGCAAGGTGATCTGGACGGTCCCGGACTTCACGGTGGACCGGTACCGACCACGTCTGCACGCCCTGCACGAGCACATCCAGCAGAACGGCTATTTCGTCTCGCATTCGCGACGGGTGCTCGTCGAAGCGGTCAAACCGTCAGCTGGGTAGGAAGCGGGCCACGCATTCGATGTGGTGCGTCTGCGGAAAGCAGTCGAACGACCGCAACGTGTCGAGCCGGTAGCCGGCTGTCATCAGCGCAGCGGTATCGCGTCCGAGGGCGGCCGGATCGCAGGCCACGTAGACGATCACCGCTGGCGCCCGGGCCGCGATCTGCTCGCACAACGCCGGGCCGGCTCCGGCGCGGGGGGGATCCAGCACCACCGCGTCGACCGTCGCGGGGAGGTCGTCGATGGCCTTTTCCACCGCACCCAGCACCACCGACACCTGCGGCAGTTCGGCCATGTTCGCCACGGCCAACGACGAAGCCATCCGGTCGCCCTCGACCGAGATGACGGTCCCGCTGGCGCCCACTGCGTCGGCCAGCACCTGGGTGAAAAGTCCGACACCGCCGTAGAGGTCCCACGCCGAACCGCCGGTGAGGTCGACGCCGTCGAGTGCTTCGACCACCGCACCGGCGAGCGTGTCGGCGGCGGCCGGATGCACCTGCCAGAAACCGTCCGCGGCGACCGAGAAATCTCGCCCGACAGCATGTTCGGTGACGGCGGGGAGGTCGTGATGGCCGGGCTGGTCCGGCCAGATGGCCAGCCGCGAGCCATCACCGGCCGCCGTCAGCACCACCTCGGGAAGTTCCGGACGGGCCGCCCGGCCGCGGAGCTGACGACCCTGGCGGCGCGGTGGGATGCCCGCGGACGCCGGGCGCTTGACGCCGGCCGGGACGTCCGTGGTCGCCGCCAGTTCGTTCAGGCCGGGTGCCGCGATCAGGCACGGCTCCGACAGATTGACCCCGACCACCCGGTGCGAACGCACGGCACGCGGCCCGATGCGGCCCTCGGGATCGAGCGCCCAGCGCACCCGCGTGCGCCAGCCGAAGCCGCCGCCGGGAAGTTCCTCGACCGTGACCGGGACGTCGAGGCCGGCCAGCCGCTGCAGTTGTTCGGAGACCACGCTCGCCTTCAGGGCCCGCTGCCGGGCACCCGATGCGTGCTGGAAATCGCAGCCCCCGCAACCACCGGGATGGAAATGCACGCAGGGCGCCTCGACCCGTTCCGGGTCGGCGCGCAGCACCGAAACCGCGTCGCCGCGGCAGAACGAGCCTTTTCGCGCCTCGGTGATCCGGACCCGGACCAGCTCCCCCGGCAGGGAGAGCCGGACGAACACCACCCGACCCTGGTAGCGCGCCACGCAGTGCCCGCCGTGGGCCACGGGTCCGACTTCGACCTCGATCAGGTCTCCCGGACGCAGATCGTCGGCGGCGGGACCCTCCGGGTTGGTCACTCGTCGTCCGAGCCGCGTCGAACCGGGCGCACCGGGACAACGGGCCGGTTCGCCGGGGTGATGCGGGGCTGACCCATGGCGGTGTCCTCGGGCTGTGGCGCGCCCGGCATCCGCGCACGGAGCGGGAAGTCACGCTCGGCCCTGGCCCTGATCCGCTGGTCCAAGGCGTCCGAGGAGGAGAGCTGCCACGGCACGGAGGTGACCATGACGCCAGGGGTGAACAGCAGCCGGCCCTTGAGCCGCAGCGCGGACTGGTTGTGCAGGATCTGCTCCCACCAGTGCCCGACGACATATTCCGGGATGAAGACAGCGACCACGTCGCGCGGCGAATCCTTCCGGGCCCGGCGGACGTAGTCCAGGGTCGGCTTGGTGATCTCCCGGAACGGGGAGTCGATGACCTTGAGCGCGACGGGGATGCCGCGGTCCTCCCACTCCCGGGCCAGCGCCGCCGTGTCGGCCGGGTCGACGTTGACCGTGACCGCTTCGATCGTGTCGGGCCTGGTGGCTCTGGCGTACGCGAGCGCCCGCATCGTGGGCAGGTGCACCTTGGAGACCAGGACGATCGCGTGTACCCGGCTCGGCAGGACCATGTCGTCCTCGTCGCCGGCGAGCTCGATGCTGACCCGGCTGTAGTGCCGGTTGATGGCCTTCATCGTGGCGAAGATGATCACCATGGCCAGGATGGCGATCCAGGCGCCGGCCAGGAATTTGGTGATCAGCACGATGACCAGCACGACGGCGGTGAAGACGAAGCCGGTGGCGTTGATGGTCTGGCTGCGTCGCATCTGCCGGCGGGCCATCGGGTCCTTCTCCGTGCGCAGCAGCCGGTTCCAGTGCCGGATCATGCCGGCCTGGGAGCAGGTGAAGGAGACGAAAACGCCGACGATGTACAGCTGGATCAACGAGTTGACGTTGGCGTTGAAGGCGACGATCAGGACGATGGCGACGACGGCCAGGAAGACGATGCCGTTCGAGAAGGCGAGCCGGTCGCCGCGGGTGTGCAGCTGCTTGGGCAGGAACTTGTCCTGGGCCAGGATCGAGCCGAGCACCGGGAAGCCGTTGAAGGCCGTGTTGCACGCCAGTACCAGGATCAGGCCGGTGGTGAACGAGACGATGTAGAACCCGAGCGGGAACCCGGAGAACACGGCCTGGGCGATCTGCGCGACCAGCGTCTTTTCCTGGTATCCGGGTGGGGCACCGACCAGCGAGACCCCGGCCTCGGTGTCGGCGATGTGCACGTGGGTGATCCTGGCCAGGAAGACCAGACCCAGCATCATGCTGACCGACAGGATGCCCATCAGCGCGAGTGTCGTGGCGGCGTTCCTCGATTTCGGCTTCTTGAACGCCGGGACGCCGTTGGAGATGGCCTCGACCCCGGTCAGCGCGGCCGAGCCGGAGGAGAACGACTTGGCCAGCAGGAACACCAGAGCGAACCCGGTGACGCTGGTGGTGGCCGTGGTGGCGAAGGTGAAGCCCGCGCTCTCGGAGGCCATGGTCGAGCCGACCGCGGCCCGCACCAGCCCGGTCGCGATCATCACGAACATGGAGACGATGAAGGCGTAGACCGGAATCGCGAAAGCACTGCCGGATTCCCGGATCCCGCGCAGATTCAGCGCCGTGATCACCACGATGATCCCGATCGCCCACTCGACCGGGTGCCGACCGACCACGCCGACCGCCGAGCCGATGTTGGCCACGCCGGACGCGGTCGACACGGCCACGGTCAGGATGTAATCGACCAACAGCGCGCTGGCCACCACCAGGCCCGCGGTGGGCCCCAGGTTCTTGGTGGCCACCTCGTAGTCGCCACCACCACTGGGATAGGCATGCACGTTCTGCCGGTAGCTCGCGATGACCACGAGCATGACGATGGCGACCAGAATGGCGATCCACGGGGCGAAGGCATAAGCGGACAGCCCGGCGATGGACAGCGTGCGGAAGATTTCCTGTGGCGCGTACGCGACGCTGGACAGCGCATCGGAGGCGAAGACCGGGAGCGCGATGCGCTTGGGCAGCAATGTGTGCGCGAGTTTGTCGCTGCGGAAGGGACGTCCCACGAGCACACGCTTGGCGGCAGCCGTCAGCTTGGACACGAACGGGAGCCTACGTGGACAAATGGCACTGCACACTCACGACCGGCTCACACCGCGTGACGCGGTAGGTTTCACGTGGTCAACCCGAGTCGGTGAGATCCCTCCCGCAGCGAACGTAAAGGGGCACGGACACAGTGCACATCGTGATCATGGGCTGCGGCCGGGTCGGGTCGGGCCTGGCCAGGGCACTGGCGAAACTGGGCCACTCGGTGGCCGTGATCGACCAGGATCCGGCGTCGTTCCGTCGCCTTGGGCCGGACTTCCACGGACAGCAGATCCGGGGCATGGGATTCGATCGCGACACCCTGCTGGAAGCCAACATCCGCGAGGCGCACGCCTTCGCCGCCGTGTCCTCCGGCGACAACTCCAACATCATCGCGGCCCGGGTGGCTCGGGAACAGTTCGGCGTGGCCACGGTGGTGGCCCGCATCTACGACCCGAAGCGGGCCCAGGTCTACGAACGACTCGGCATCCCCACCGTGGCCACGGTGCCGTGGACCACGGACCGGCTGATGCGGGCCGTCATCCCTGACGGACTGATCAGCGAGTGGCGCGACCCGTCGGGCACCGTGACCATCGTCAACCTGCCCTATCACCAGGAGTGGATCGGCCGCACGCTCCATTCCATGGAGGACGCGCTCGGGGTCCGGGCTGCCTTCGTCGTCCGGTTCGGGAACGGTGTGCTGCCGACGACCGAGACGGTCATCCAGCAGGGCGACGCCATCTACGCCGCCGCCCTGTCCCACGAGACATCCGAGATTGCCGACCTGGCAGCGGCTTCACCGTTGGAAGGCATCTGATGCGCATCGCCATTGCCGGAGCCGGATCGGTCGGGCGTTCCATCGCCGGAGAGCTCGTCGAGAACGGTCACCAGGTCATGCTGATCGACCGCGACCCCGGCGCCATCAAGCCAGAGCGCATCGAAGCGGTGGAGTGGGTGCAGGCCGACGCGTGCGAGGTTGCCTCGCTGGAGGAGGCCGGCCTGCAGACCTGCGACGTGGTCATCGCCTGTACCGGCGACGACAAGGTCAACCTCGTCGTCTCGCTGCTGGCCAAGACCGAGTTCGCGGTGGCCCGCGTGGTCGGCCGGGTCAACGACCCGCGCAACGAGTGGCTGTTCACCGACGCCTGGGGCGTCGACGTCGCGGTGTCCACCCCGCGCATCCTGGCGGCCCTGGTCGAGGAGGCGGTGACGGTCGGCGATCTGGTCCGGCTGTTCACGCTCCGGCAGGGTCAGGCCAACCTGGTCGAGGTGACGTTGCCGCCCACCACCAGGCTGGCCGGGCGGCCGGTGCGGGACCTGCGGTTGCCGCGGGATTCCGCTTTGGTGACGATCCTGCGTGGCGGGCGGGTCATCGTCCCGCAGCCCGACGAACCGTTGGAGCCGGGCGACGAGTTGCTGTTCGTGGCCTCCACCGAAGTGGAAAACCAGGTCCGGGACGCCCTGCGCTGACCCGGACAGGCGCGCTGAGCTGACCGGACGTCAGGCGGTCTGGTCGGGGCCGGCGTCGGCCCCGGCCTTTTTGCCGCCGAACTTGCCCTTCATCGACGGCAGCGACATGCCGTTGGACGAGCCGACGATGAGCACGGTGGCCAGGATGGCCAGGAAGTACAGCGGGTATCCCATCAGCAACCGGGCCGTGGCGAGCCAACCGACCTTGTTGGCGCCGTACAGCTGGTTCTGCACGAAGAACCGGGCGGCGAAGACCAGAACCCACACCGCGGTGGCAAAGTCGTAGCGGCGCACCAGTTTTCGATCTGATCGCCAGGCCGTGCCGCGGCCGTTGACGCTCTCCCAGAGGACGCCGATCAACGGCCACCGGACCAGGATCGAGATCAGCAGCGCGCTGCCGTAGGCGACGAAGGACCAGATGCCGAAGAGGAAATAACCCTTCGCGGAGCCGGTGCGATAGGCGATGAAAGCGGCGATACCGACGCCGAACAACCCGGCCACAGCCTGGGTGACGGGCTTGTGCCGGATCAGCCTGGCGGCGGCGATGATCAGGCCGGCGGCCAGGGCCGCACCGATCGCCCAGCCCAGCGAGCCGATCGCGTTGACGACGACGAAGACCACGACCGGTAGACCGGAGTCGAGCATGCCCATCGGGCCGCCCATCTGCTCCCAGATGGTCGGCGACACCTTCTCGGCCTCGGCCAGGACACCGTCCGACCCGACGTCGGCGGGTGCGGCGGAGGTCAACGGCTCGACGCGCGCCGGGAGTCCGTCCGTGGTGATCCCGTCGTAGTGATTCCATCCGTGGTGATTCCGTTGACGGGGCGCTCGGGTGAACTCACGCGTGCGCCGGCATCAACTCGTAGTCGGGGTTGTAGATCACCTTGCGACCGTCACGCATGGCCAGCCGGCCCTTCGCCTTGACGGTGCGTCCGGTCTCGACTCCGGGGATCGAGCGACGACCCAGCCAGATCAGCGATACCGCGTCGGTGCCGTCGTAGAGCTCGGCGTTCAGTGTGGCCAGGGCGTCGGTGGGCCGGAGATCCACCGACCGCAGCCGCCCGATGATGGTGACCCGCTGGCCCTGCCAGCAGCCGGCCGCGTGTTGACAGCCGGAGGCATCGACCTCGGAGCTCAGCGCGTCCGCGTCGACCGTCTCGTCGTCGGTGGTGAGCTTCTTCATCCAGCGACCGATTGTGCTGCTCATCTGCCCAGGGTAGCGCTCTGCTGGGCAGTCAGGATCGACTTCACGTCGGGTGGCCGGTAGTCCGGTCCCTTCAGTACTTTGCCGTCGGCCCTGCGCAGCGGACGACCGTCGGCTCCGAGCTTCGTCATGTTCGATGCGTGCACCTCGTCCAGCACCGAGTCGAGCTCGATCCCGTAGACGTGGGCAGTGCCGTAGGCGACGTAGATGATGTCGGCCAGCGCATCGGCGAGAGCGACCAGATCACCGGCCTCGGCCGCTTCGCGGAGCTCGGCGACCTCCTCTTCGATGAGCGAAAGCCGCAATTCCAATTGATCCTGGCCGACGTCCGAGGTCGGCGAGGTTCGCAACGGCAGCTCGTAGCTGCGGTGGAACTCGCCGACCTGCAGCGCGATCCGGGACCGGCCGCCGCTCGGCTCCGCAGGCTGGCTGTCAGTCATCGCTGCGCGTCAGGCGCAGTCGACACAGACCAACTTGCTGCCGTCGGCATTGCTGCCACCCGACAGCCGGCTGCGGTGCTGGACCAGGAAACAGACGGAACAGGTGAACTCGTCGGCCTGCTTCGGGATGACCTTGACGACGAGTTCTTCGCCGGACAGATCGGCGCCCGGCAGTTCGAAGGATTCTGCGGTGTCGCTTTCGTCGATGTCGACGACAGCCGACTGTGCTTCGTTGCGTCGGGCCTTGAGCTCCTCGAGCGAATCCTCGCTCGTTTCGTCGGACTCGTTGCGGCGGGGGGCGTCGTAATCAGTTGCCATGTCGTGACCTCATTCGTCTCACTGGGTGCTGTCGATATTTGTTGGATGGAACTCGAAGATGCTTCCGGTGGTTCATCGGGCGATGCCCGCTCGATATGGCCCCCTGTTGCCCTGCGGATAACGCCGGGACGAACGATTTTGTGCCCTGGATCGCCGGCTGATCTGGTGCCGCTGGTGACATGTTCGTCACACCCCGACCGGCCGCCTGCCCGACTGGCTGTAGTCCTGCTGATCAAGGCGTCGTTCGGGGAGGCGGGCTGCAGGGTAACTGATAACGGCGCAATCCGCGAACCCGTTGCGTCACGGCCTCGCCTGACAGTGACCTGACACGCCCACCGCTTACCCTGTCCAGAACGTCGCGCGGGTCAGCGCGACCATGCAGACCTGCCCAGGAGGACCAACCCGGTGAGCCCCGACAGCCCAGCCGATCGCTACCACCGTCGACGGCGGACACCGATCCTGGTCGTCGCAGCGGTATTGCTGATCGGGGCGGGCATTGCGTGGTTCCAGGTGCTCAAGCCGGTGCCGGCCGCCTCGACCGCGTGCAATTCACCGGGTCCCGCGCCCACCTCGTCGAGCAGCACGGCCAAGTCGACGACCGGTTCCCCGGCCGTCGTCAGCGGTCCGACGACAGCCAAGACCACCGCGACGCCCACGACGGCCACCACGACGTCGATCTTCACCACCCTGGGCAAGTTCGCCGACCCCAACTCGCTGACCGGCGTACGGCCGGCTGACCCGGCGGTCGTCACGCTCCAGGTGTTCAACGCCAGTACGGCCCGTGGACAGGCGAAGACGGTCACCAACGACCTGCGCGCGGCCGGTTTCACGTCCATCCTGGGTGGGGCCAACGATCCGCTCTATCCGGCGCACGATCTGGTCTGCACGGCACAGATCCGATACGGGCAGGCCGGCACCGCAGCAGCGCGGACCGTACTACTCGTCGAGCCGTGCGCGCAGTTGGTGCTGGACGACCGGATCTCGGATTCGGTCGACCTGGCTTTGGGCAACGGCTACAACTACGCGCCGGTGTCGGCTACGGTCACCGCCCAGTTGAAGGCGATCCACGACGCAGCCATCCCGCCGGCCGTCATCGAAGGCCAGACGGCGGCCGCCCGGCCGCCGGCCCCGGTGCCGCCGCTCCCGTCGTCGGCCAACTGCCACTGACCTCCCGGCTGCTGCCGACCGGTCCCTGCCCGCGCGAGCGCTCGCGATGCGGATACCGGCGGGGACTTCCGGGTCAGTAGGATCCTCGCGTCTGGCAGATCGGCGGCGCGACTGGCAGTCCGCCGACTAAACGAACATCCAGCACAGGGAGACTTCATCGTGGTCATCGAGCGGACCGGCAAAGCCTTCGGCATCGACATCGGCGGCACCGGGATCAAGGGCGGCATCGTCGACCTGGCCACCGGCGAGCTGATCGGTGAACGCTTCCGCCACGACACCCCACAGCCGGCGACGCCGAAGGCGGTGGCCGAGACGGCCGGGCTGGTGGCCGCCAATTTCGACTACAAGGGCCCGTTCGGCGTCGACTTCCCCGGGGTGGTGCTCGGCGGCGTGGTGCAGACCGCGGCCAACGTCGACCCCAGCTGGAAGGGCACCAACCTGGTCGACGTGATGACACCCCAGCTGCCGGGGCCGGTCACAGCGCTCAACGATGCCGATGCGGCCGGCCTGGCTGAAGCCAGGTACGGGGCCGGTCGCGGTCACGACGGCGTTGTCATCATGGTCACCTTCGGAACCGGTATCGGCATCGCGATCATCCACAACGGCCAGCTGGTCCCCAACTCCGAGCTCGGACACATCGAGCTGGACGGCCACGACGCCGAAACCAAGGCTGCGGCGTCGGCCAGGGAACGCGAGGGCCTGACCTGGGAGCAGTGGTGCAAGCGGGCGTCGAAGTACCTGGCAGCACTGGAGAACCTGATGTGGCCGGAGCTTTTCATCCTCGGCGGCGGCATCTCCAAGAAGTCCGACAAGTGGGTTCCGCTGCTCAAATGCCGGACCCCGCTCAAGGTGGCACAGTTGATCAACAATGCCGGGATCGTCGGTGCCGCGCTGGCCGCTCACGAGGCCAACGCCAGCTAGCTCGGCCGGCCGGCGCGCAGGTGTCCCACCTGTGGGAATCCATCCGTCGGTGCGTTGAAAAGTCACGTCGGCGGCCGATCGCCGTTACACTGGCACAGTCGTCTTCCGGGCAGTCCTCCTGATCCGGTATTCCCCGCAAGGCCCCGCCGTCGCACGGTGCCGCCCGAGGTGAGCTCTTCAGTAATGCAGACGGCTATCTTTCGTGAAAGGGCATCAGTGGCAGGCGCAACAGCTTCCTCTTCGCACGTCAACACCGAAACTTCGGAACACGGGCACAGCGAGCAGAGTGTCCAGGGAACGGTTCTCACCCCGGCAGGTCCCGCAGCTGCCGCCCCCAAGGCCGCACCGGCCAAGCGGGCCGCCAGCAAGCCCAGGGCCCACAGCGCGAAGCTCGGCGGCCAAGTCGGCCGCCGCGAAGGCTCCCGCGACCGTCGTGGCCCCAGAGGTCGCCGACGACGCGGTCGAGCCCCTCGACGTCATCGACGTCGACCCGGCCGCGCTCGTCGAGGTCGAGGTCATCGAGGTGGAAAGCCTGGAGTCCGAGATCATCGAGGTCGGCGCCATCGAGCCCGACGCCGAGGAAGACGAGACCGTCGACGAGGAGGCCGCCAAGAAGGCCAAGGCGACTCCGGCCACCGCGAAGGCCGAGTCCGAAGAGTTCACCTGGGACGACGAGGAAGAGTCCGAGGCCCTCAAGCAGGCCCGCAAGGACGCCGAGCTGACGGCCTCCGCTGACTCCGTCCGCGCCTACCTGAAGCAGATCGGCAAGGTCGCACTGCTCAACGCCGAGGAAGAGGTCGACCTCGCCAAGCGCATCGAAGCCGGCCTCTATTCGGTCGAGCGGGTCAAGCAGGCCACCGAGGCCGGCGACAAGGTCACCACCCAGATGAGGCGGGACCTGAGCTGGATCCGGCGCGACGGCGAACGGGCCAAGAACCACCTGCTGGAAGCCAACCTCCGACTCGTCGTCTCGCTGGCCAAGCGCTACACCGGCCGCGGCATGGCGTTCCTGGACCTGATCCAGGAAGGCAACCTGGGTCTGATCCGCGCGGTCGAGAAGTTCGACTACACCAAGGGTTACAAGTTCTCCACCTACGCCACCTGGTGGATCCGTCAGGCGATCACCAGGGCGATGGCCGACCAGGCCCGCACCATCCGCATTCCGGTGCACATGGTCGAGGTCATCAACAAGCTCGGCCGCATCCAGCGCGAACTGCTCCAGGACCTGGGCCGCGAGCCCACCCCGGAAGAGCTCGCCAAGGAAATGGACATCACCCCGGACAAGGTGCTGGAGATCCAGCAGTACGCCCGCGAGCCCATCTCCCTCGACCAGACCATCGGTGACGAGGGTGATTCCCAGCTCGGCGACTTCATCGAGGACAGCGAAGCAGTCGTCGCGGTCGACGCCGTGTCGTTCACCCTGCTGCAGGATCAGCTCCAGGCTGTGCTGCAGACGCTCTCCGAACGTGAAGCGGGCGTCGTCCGGCTGCGCTTCGGCCTCACCGACGGCCAGCCCCGCACCCTGGACGAGATCGGCCAGGTCTACGGGGTCACCCGCGAGCGGATCCGGCAGATCGAGTCCAAGACCATGTCCAAGCTCCGTCACCCGTCGCGCTCGCAGGTCCTCCGCGACTACCTCGAATAAACCCTGCTCTGTCACAAGCGGCCGGTCCCTTCTGGGGGCCGGCCGTTTGTGTTTGCGGTCCCCGATCCGACGCGGGGCCCGTGCTTTGAGGCTGGGCCGTGTTTGCGGGGGCCGGGATCGAGCGGAGGGGATATTCACGCGGATCGGCCCGGCGCTGCAAATACCTCCACCGCTCGATCGTGGCTCAGCCTGCGCCTACGTCGAGCGGAGGGGATATTCGCGCGGATCGGCCCGGCGCTGCAAATGCCTCCACCGCTCGATGAGCGCCCGCCTGCGCTCCGTCACTCGATGGGGCGCGGCGCGCTTGGTCAGAGGTGGCGTTGTTGGAGGCCGGCGACTAGTACGCCGACGATCACGCATCCGCCGAGGAGCAGGGCGGGGCCGCGGGCGAACAGACGGCCGAGGTCGTGCGAATACTTCTCCCCCATCACGAAGCTGGGCTGGAACGGTCCCAGCCGAGCTCGGAATTCGACCACGGCCAGGACCAGGAGCGGAACGACGAACGCCATCACCGGCGGGGTGTGCATGAGCAGCGCGGGGGCCACCGCGATCCCCCAGATCAGCGCGGCGATCCGAGGCAACTGCATGGCACTGCTCTTGCTCTGCCCACGGTCCAGCCCGTACCGATCAGCCAGCGGCGGATTAGCGGCGAACTGCCTGACGGTGTTGCACAGGCCGCTGACCGCGGCGACGCCGGCGACGAAGGTGACCACCGCCAGGGCGCTGGGGGCCCAGCCGACGCCGTGCAGCAGGGCCCAGGCCGCGTAGGGCAGAGCCACCATGGCACCCCAGCGCACGAGGGCCGAGCGATTGCGCAAGGTTCGTCGCCGATCCATGGCGATGAGCGCCGCCTGTCCGACGCCGGTCAGCGGGCGGCGGCCGGCACGGGTCGGGCGGCGCCCGGGGCCGGCAGCCAGAATGCCGGCCAGGGGTGCGAGCGACTGGTCGGCCAAGGCCAGGGCGATCGAGGAGGTGGAACCCGACCCGGCGGCGAGGGTGGACAACGGAATCAGACCTACCCCACGGAGCCCGGCCCACCCGCAGCCGATCGCCAGCAGGACTGCCGCGGCGACCACCGTCCACAGCGCGTCCGGGCTCAGCCGGTCGACGGTGAGCAGATTGGCCGGGACCGCGACGAGAATCAGCCCGGCCGCGCACCAGAGCCAGCCGCGTCCACGCGGGGTCCCCGCGTGGGTCTCCCGCTGCTGCCACATCGCAATTCCGCCGGCCACGACGGCGCCGGCCGCACCGACGATGACGGCAGCCAGGGCCTGCTGATGGCGAAATCCGGCCGCGTCGGCGATGACGGCGCCGACGACGATGCCCGGCACCAGCAGCAACGACAACCGGCCCACCGCCCGACGGCGGAGCAGATATCCGCGGTCCAGCGGGGTGGACAACACCCACGCCCGCCACTCGCGAGTAGCGCTCACCGGCCCGATCGCGGCGGACGCCAAGCCGACCAAAGCGGCCCCGGCCAACAGCAGCAATCCGGCCGACAGCCAGTTCACCGACGGGATACCCGACGCTGGACGATCCAGGTCCTGCCAGGTCCCGATGGCTATGGCCGGGCCGAACCACAACACCGCGACCACGATCTCGTACCGCAATCCCCCGCTGCCGCGTTGCCGGCCGCGACGCTCGGCGGCACGCAGATAGCGGGCGAAGCTGCCCGGGTCGGAGGCGACCGGGGGCCGGGGCGACGTGCGGGAGCCGATCAATCCGGGTCCGCGTCGGTGTCGAAGCCGGCGCCGTCGAAGCCGGCTTCATCGAAGATGATGTCGCCGGCCAGTTCGACCTCGGAGTCGGCGACCTTAGCCACCAACGCGCCGTCATGGCAGGCCATCAGTACGCCGACGCCCGCCTTCCGCTGGGCGGAAAGCTTGGCGGCCAACCACTGTCGGCCTTGGACATCGAGATTCTGCTCGGGTTCGTCGAGGATCAGCAGCCGGTGCGGCCGGACGAAGCAGGAGGCCAGTCCCAGCCGACGACGCTGCCCCTGGGACAGGGTGAACGGAAACCGCTGCTGCAGTTCGGCCAGGCCGAGTTCGGCGAGCACCTCGTCGATCGTCGCGTCCGGACTGTCGTCCCCGTGGGCTCTGGCCATGAACTCCAGGTGCTCCCGGACCGTCAGGTCGGCGAACTCGTCACCGGCTCCGAGGGCCAGTGCGACCGCGGCCCGGACCGCGGGCAAACTGTCCTGGTAGGCGCCGCCCTCGAACAGCACCTCCCCCGAATCCGGCGTGTCCCAGCCGACCAGGCAGCGGAGCAGCGTCGACTTGCCGGACCCGTTGGGACCGGTCAGTGCCACCACCTCACCACGCTCGACGGTGAAGCTCACGTTGACCAGGACCGGGGTATCACCGAACGACTTGTTGATGTCGCGCAGTTCGAGCACCGGTGCCGGTCGCCGGGGTGCGCCGCCACCCCGGCGGGTGCCCGTGGGGGTATTCAGAGCCAACTGCCGTCGCGCGGCCCGCGGGCCCAGTTCTTGGCCGGCTGCACCTGCGCCTTGATGGCGATGATCGCGGTCGCCCTGACCACCACGCCGCTTCCGGGGCTGGTCTCGTGCAGACCGTCCTCCTCGCGCGCGATCGCGATCCATCTGTTGGCGACCAGACTGGCCGTCATCTGGTCCGGCAGATTCCGTCCGACGATCACCCGGGTCCCGCTGGACAGCTCGAGCCACACCTCGTGCACATCGCTCTCATCGGCCACGGTTCCTAGTTTTCCGTACCGGCCACCGGTTCCACTGCCCCGGGTCCGCCCAACAGGCCCGGCACCGGCGCGGCCGGCTCATCCAGGACATGTTCGGCCAGGAAGTCGAGGACGACCCGGTACCAGATCTTCGCGTGCCCGGGAGTGAGCACCCAGTGGTTCTCCGACGGAAAGTAGAGGAACCGATGTGGGCTCTGTCCGTCGCCGTCGGCCGGCCGGGCGGACTTGGACAACAGGTCGTACCAGAGCCGCAGACCCTGGCTGATCGGAACCCGATAGTCCTTGTCCCCGTGGACCACCAGCATCGGCGTACTGATCTGCGAGACGAACAGATGCGGTGAGTTCTTCGTCGTCATCTCCGGCGACATCTCACGATCCCAGTAGTTACCGCCGTCGGTGGTGCTGCCGAACTCGTCCAGCGACCACAGGCTGGCGTGCGTGACGATGGCCTTGAACCGGTCGGTGTGGCCGGCCACCCAGTTCGCCATGTATCCGCCGAACGAGCCGCCCATCGCGGCCGTGCGGGTGGCGTCGATGTCTTCCCTCGCCTCGACCCGGTCGGTGATGGCCAGCAGGTCCGTATACGGGGCCTCACCCCAGGAGCCCCAGCCGCGCTGCACGAAGTCCTGCCCGTAGCCGGTCGAGAGCGCCGGATCCGGGAGCAGCACGGCGTACCCGGCGGCGACCATCACCCAGGGCGTCCAACGCCAGGACCAGGCGTTCCAGGAACTCAGCGGACCACCATGGATCCAGAGCAGCAGCGGGGCCGGGTGCGCAGCATCCGCGCCGTGCGGCAGGGCCAGCCAGCCCCGCACCGGGACGCCGTCGAGCGCCACGGCCCGGACGTCGACCAGTGAACCGGGCAGTTCCGGCAGCGGCGCGGGGGCGAGCAGGGACACCACCTGTCCGGCATCGTCGCCGCGCAGCGTGATCCGCACCGGATGTGGCGGAGTGAGATAGCTCGTGCGCATGGCGTAGACGACCGACCCGTCCGGCGCCGGCACCACGTTCGTGTAGGTGGCGTCGTCGGTGGTGAGCTGCCGGATCGGAGCGCCCGCCAGGTCGACGACGAAGATCGGGCCACGCCCGTCCTGGTCGGCCGCCACCAACAGGCCGGACCCGTCGGGCAGCCAGGCCACCTCGTTCGGCCAACGATCCCAGTCGGCCGTTGGCCTGCTCACCGCTCCGGAGGCGATGTCGACCACTTCGACCGACAGCGCGACCGCGGTCGTCGGCGTGGACCTGCGCTCGCGAAGGTAGGCCACCCGGGTGGCATCCGGTGAGAGGTGCGGCGCGAACAGGTCGGCGTCGACGTCGGCCCGGAGCACCGTTCGGGTGCCCGACGAGACCTCGATCAAGGCGATCTCGCTGCGCTGGTCGCCGCCCGGCAGCGGTCGGTGCCATCCGGTGACCAGCCACCGTCCGTCCTGGCTCAGGTCGGCCTCCTGCTCCAGCAGGGCACCGCCCGGCGCCGCTGTGAGATCGCGCAGCTCGACCCGGCCGGCGGCATCGCCGGCGCCGAGGTCTCCGGCCAGCAGATGCGGTCGGTCCGGGCCGAGATCGTGGTCCCAGAACCGGACCGGGTAGCCGTCGTGCAGGATCGCGGAGATGCCGGCGTCCTTGCGCGCCTTGCGAAGTCGTTCGTCCGCCGGCAGATCGGCTGCGCCGGACAACACCGGCGCCGGGGCAACGACGACCGGAGCTTTGGCGGCGGCCAAGACTCCCGAGAAGCCGCCCGCTCTGGTGGCCACCACCCGCGCCTCGCCGAGCCCGGCCGGCAGGATCCACAACGGGGCTCGGTCTTCGCCGGGTTCCGCGTCCTCGGGGTCGGGCCGTTTGGCGGTGAACAGCAGATCGCCGGTGTTGGTGAAGGCGGCGCTGGATTCACCAGCTGCGCCGCGGGTGAGCCTGACCGCGGGTGCGACACCGGTCGGGTCGACCCGCCAGAGCGCGCTCTGATAGCGGTGCGACTTGAGGTCGGGCGTGCTGACGGCCACCACCAATTGGGTGCCGTCCGGCGACATGGTCAGGCCGGACATCCGGGGCAGCGCGGCGAAGGTATCGAGGTCCTGGAACGGGTTTGACTGGGCTGCTGTACTCACCCTGGTTTCCTATCACGCGCGGCCGACAGCTCGGAGCCGTTCGCTCGATTCCGGTAGATCCAGGGCCGCAGAACGCTAGCGCCAGCTGACGAACAAGGCGACGGCCGGTAGGGCCAGCAACAGGGCGGCGACGACGTAGATGCAGGTCAACTGCAAGAGCGGCAGCGGATGTGGATGCAGCAGCCGATTCACTCTGGTGGCCACCGACCGGCCGGCCACGGCCGGCGTCTGCGATCCGACCACTCCGGAACCGGCCGGTACTCCGGCGAGGGCCACGGTGGCCAGCGCCTTGGCCAGGGTGGCGGGCGTCGAACGCCGGACGGCCCAGTCGTCGGCCAGCATCTCGGTCAGTTCGGCGACCGACTCGGCCGCCGCCCGCACCCCGGGGAGCCAGCCGAGCGCGGTCCCCCAGGCCTGGAAGGGCAGCACGAGCAGGTCGTGGCGACTGCGCACGTGCGCCTTCTCGTGGTCGATCACCGCAACCAGCTGGGCCCGGTCCAGCAGGTCGAGCAGGCCGGCCGAGAGCACGACGCGGGAGTGCCAACCGGGCAGGGTGTAGGCGACGGCGGTCGAGTGATCCAGGATGCGGACGTCAGCCAGCAGATCGAGTCCGCGGGCAGCGGCGACGGGCCGGCGATCGGTGGTGAGCAGGTCCAGCACCATCCGGTGGGCGCGCCGTCGACGCGCGGTGAGCAGGATGCTGCGGATCAGCACGCCGAAGAGGATGAGCGCGGCGGCAGCCGCCAGCGTGCCGGCCACGATGCCGTCGCCGGTCATCCCGGCCAGCGGATGCCCGGCGCTCAGCGTGCTCAGCCAATCTTGGAAGGCACCGAAGATGTTGTCGCCCAAGGGTTCCAGCGCCAGCACCAGCCCGGCACCGATCATGGTGAGGCCGGCGGCCAGGCAGACGGCCTGCCAGAGCACCAGCGAAGCGCGCGGCGCCCTGCGCATCCAGCCGGCGCGGGCCAGCAGCGCACTGACGGGCGCCGCCAGCAGCACGGACGTCATGGCCAGGGCCGCGGCCAGAACGGGGGCGCCCAGCACCACACCAACCTACTTGCCGCTGGCCGGCCCCGGACCGGACAACGGCACGTTCATCGGCTCAGCGGCCGTCGAGCGCGCGGCGCAGTGCTTCGATGTCGCCCGATGAGACCGAGCCGACAAAACGGGCCAGCGCGTCGTCCCGGTCGCCGGCCGTGTCGAGCACCTGACGCATCAGATCGGCGGTGTGTTCCTCGCGTCCGGCGATTGCTTCATAGGTGTGTGCCCGACCGTCTCGGGCGCGGCGGACGATGCCCTTGCCCTCGAGCCTGGACAGCACGGTCAACACCGTGGTCACGGCCAACTCGCGGCCGGTCAGCGCGTCGGTGACAGCTCGCGCCGTCATCGGTTCCGGGGAATCCCAGAGGACGTCCACGACGGCACGCTCCAACTCGCCACGGCCCACCACTGTCAACTACCTCCGACCTCTCCACAGTTATTTTACTTCATGTAGAACTTCTACAAGTCGTCGAATATCCTTCGATCATGTCAGCCTCCACAGCCGGCTACCCGGCCGCCCTCACCGCCCGCCAGGATCAGGTGCTCTCGCTGATCGGCCTCGGGCTGACCAACCGGGAGATCGGCGGCCGACTCGGGATCGCCGAGAAGACGGTGAAGAACACCGTGACCGTCGTGTTGGCCAAGCTCGGGTTCCAAAGGCGGGCGCAGGCGGCCATTTTCGTCACGGTCCGGCGTCTAGCGGCCGACCAGGCCATGGCGCCCTCGCCCGGACTGACCTGCCCACCGCAGATCGAAATCTCGGTATTCCAACCCGTCCCGCCGCCCTCCTTCCAGATGTCCGGTAAGGAGGAAGCGGTCGCCCGCTCGTGGTGGGTGGCCTCACAGAAATCGCGTGGCGTTCGCCACGCGCGTATTCCGGCCGATTTGGCCATACCGGATGGCACCATGAGTGAGTACTTGCAGATGTTGGGAGTCAACTCCAGCTGGGTACCTGTCCAGCAAGGAGTGGGCGCCGAACATTTGATAGCCGCCGGGTAAATGTGGTGTAACACATTGGCTTCGGAGGGAACAGACCGGAGCCCTGTGGCGTCGGATAAGAAGTACACGTAAGCCACCGTTCGCGGTGGCCGTAGATGGGAGGACGACATGACCGGAATTCTGGCCAGTCCCGCAGCACTCACCGCAGCGGACAGATGTGATCGATGTGGCGCAGCCGCCTCGGTACGAGCTGTCCTTCCCAAGGGCGGCGAGCTGCTTTTCTGCGGTCATCACGCCCGCGAGCACAGCGCCCGGCTCGAAGAGTTGGCCGCGACCATCTACCGCACCGACAACTAACGTCCTGTCGCGTTCCGGCTCCGGCCGGTAGCGCATCACATGTCGTCCGCGCAGGGGCGGACCGCTACGGCGGTCCGCCCCTGCTGCGTTCGCAGGGGCCAAGGCAGCAGGCGTGCGGCTGGTCAACGTCGTGGTGCGGGAAGTCATCGCCTCGGCCTGACCAGATCGTCGGGGTCGGCCGGGCGCAACGGAGCGAAATCCGAAGATCGCCGTCGACGCGGGTGTCCATGCGCGATGATGGACCGATGTCCGCTCCACCCGAACAACGAGGCCCGGCCCGGCCGGGTGGTGGCGCGACGGCCGGCGTGTCCTGGCCGATCAAGTCGGACCAGGGACCGGGGGCGCCCCGACCGGATCTATTGGCCGGCTTGATCACCGTGATCGCCGGTGCGCTCGGCGTCGGTCAGCTCTTTCTGTCGTGGTCGTCGTTGGTCAGCGGCGTCGGTCTGCACGATGCCACCGGCGGCGTCACCGGCTGGGAGCGCTTTCTGGCCGCCCGGACGGGTGCGTCGTTGTCGGTAGGCGACTTCATCACGGCCTATTCGGTGGTCGGCACGGCACTGGTCGGCGCGGCGCTGATCCTGCTGGGGCTGGCCATGTTCCTGCCGATCGACCACCGCCCGCTCGGCGCCGTCGCCCTTGTGCTCTCGATCGGTGCGACCGCCGGGGCGCTGTGGTGGCTCGTCCGCGGGCACCACACGTTCAACCAAAGCGTCGCCGACCTGTTCGTCCACGCCGGCGCCGGTTGGTACCTGTTCATCGGGGCCGGTCCGATCGGCATCGTCGGCTCGGTCACGGCGCTGACCCGGGCCTGACCGGCTAGAGCATGCCCAGCAGGTGGTCCCGACGCCGTTCCAACACCTCAGCCGCCGCTGCGGCCGAGGGTGGACCCGGGACCGCCCGGCGGATCTGCGAATGCACCTGCGCGTGCGGCGAACCGGTTCTGGCCGCCACCCGGCCGACCAGCTGATTGACCTCCCGACGCAGTTCGGCCGCCGCTCGCCAGCCGGCGTGACCATCCGAGAGTCCTTCCGACGAACCAGCTTCCGTCGTGAACAGGTTGGGGCCGCCGACCTGGTGGTTGCGGGCGGCCGCATCGACCCGGCGACGCAGATCGGAGTCCCGGCGGGACAGCACCGCAGCGGTCTGCTCCGCGGTCAACAACCCCGGCAGCCCGAGGTAGGCCTCGTCGTCGTCGGTGATCGGGCCGGACATCGGTTCGGCGGTCACCGCCCGGCCCGAGTGCAGTACGTGGGCGAATTCGGCCTGCGAATCCAGCGTCTCGAACTCGTTGACACCCTTTTCTGCGGGCTCCGGCGCCGGCATGTCCAGCGTGTCGTCCCCATCGTTGTCCTTGGGCGGCGGCGCCATGACGAAGTTGCGGTCGATCTCCATCTCGGCGGCCAGCGTCAGCAGGGGCCGGACCGCGGGCAGGAACACGGTGGCGGATTCGTGGATACCGCGGGCCCGCACCACGCGGCCGACGGCCTGGGCGAAGAACAGCGGCGTCCGGTAGCTCGTCATCCAGGCCAGGCAGGCCGCACGCGGGACGTCGACGCCTTCGGAGATCATCCTGACGCAGACCGCGATCCGCTTCGTCGAGGTACGGAACTCCTCGATCTTGCTGGACGCCTTCGGGTCGTCGGAGAGGATCAACATCGGCTGCTCGCCGGTCAGGCGTTTGACGACGCCGGCGTAGGCCCGGGCGTCGTCCTGGTCGCTGGCCAGGACGAGGCCGGCCGCGTCCGGCATGCCAGTGGCCCGCAGGTGGGTGATCCGTTCGTCCATCGCGGCGATGACGTGCGGCACCCACCCCCCGGAAGGGTCGAGAGCGGTTTTCCAGGCGGCGGCCTCCACCGACTTGGTCCCGCTATCCGTCAGCGAGGCGGCCACCACCTCACCGGCACTGTTCCGCCAGCGGGAGACGCCGGTGTACGCGGCGAAGACGACGGGGCGAACGACGGTGTCCGCCAACGCCTGTCGATAGCCGTAGCTGTAGTGCGCGACCGACCGGAGCAGGTCGCCGTCCATCTCGTACCCGACGAAGGGGATGCGCTCGTCGGGACGGGTGCGGAACGGGGTGCCGGTCAGGGACAGCCGGCGGTGCACGTCGGCGAAGGCCTCGCCCACGGCCTCGCCCCAGCTCAAGCCGTCGCCGGCGTGGTGGATCTCGTCGAGAATGACCAGCGAACGCTTCTTGGTCGAGCGGGCGGCGTGGATGATCGGGCGGCCCGCCACCTGCGCGTAGGTGGTCACATAACCGTGGGCGCCATCGGGGACGGGGCCCTGCGCGTTGGTCATCTTGGGGTCGAGATTCAATCCGACCAGCGCGGCCGCGTCGGCCCACTGCGTGCGCAGGTGATCGGTCGGGGCGACGACCACCACGCGGTCGATCACCCGGGTGATCAGCAGCCGACAGGCCACGGCCAGGGCGAAGGTCGTCTTGCCGGCCCCGGGTGTGGCGGTGAGCAGGAAGTCCTTGCCGGCTGACTCGTCGTAGCGAACAAGCGCCTCGTTCTGCCAGGCTCGCAGGCGCCGAGGATCGACGCCGATCGGGACGAAGGCCACCGCTTGCTCCCCCCACCCGTCCCGAAGAATCGAACCAGACTGCCCGGCCCGGACGAGGTTACCGGCGACCGCAGACACCGACCGACAGGCACGCGCGGCGGAGCGGGAAGTGTCACAACTTCGTCGCGGTGGGGAATGTCTTCTCACCCGCAACGGCCAAGAACAGGCATGCTCATGTGGTGACTAGTGCCAGCCACTCGGACGAGGAGCGCACCCAGGTGCTCCCCGCCGCCCGGGTCCGGTCGCCTCTGGGGCCGCAACCGGGTCCGCAGCCCATCATGGCTCCGGTCCAGCAGCCGGTCACCGGGCACGCGTCCGAGCGTGCCGCGATGCCGGTCGATCTGCCGCCGGACGCGACCGCGGTCATCGAACGCCCCGATCCCGTTCCTCACCCGCAGGCGCCATCCCCGGCCGAAAGCCTGACCGTGCCCTGGCATCGGATCGCCACGGGACGGAACGTGGAAGACCCACTGGCCAACGGTCCGGTCCGGCACCGGTGGCGCAAGGTCGCCGGCCGCACCCTGTCCAAGGCCTGGGCCGACTCGCTGTTCGGGATGAGCTCACAGGCCGCGTTCTGGTCCGCCCTGTCCACCGCCCCGCTGCTGCTGGCGCTGCTCGGATCGGTCGGTTACGTGGCGAGGTGGTTCGGCCCGGACACCATCGGCAAGGTCAAGGAGCAGGTCGACACCTTCCTGCACGGGATCTTCAACCAGGAGGTGGCCACCGACCTGGTCGGCAACACCGTGGACACCATCCTGCGCAACGGCCAGGCCGACGTCGTCTCGGTCGGCTTCCTGATCAGCCTGTGGGCCGGATCCTCGGCGATGAGCGCCTTCGTCGAGGCCATCACCATCGCCTACTGCCAGCACGAGGTTCGCCACCCCGTCGCGGAGCGCTTCTTCGCGCTGGGCCTGTACCTGGCCGCCCTGTTCTCCGGCGTACTGCTGCTGCCCGTCCTGGCCATCGGCCCGGAGTCACTGCCCAAGCTGTTCCCGCGGAGCTGGCAGGACGAGGTGAGCACCATCGTCGGGATCGCTTACTTCCCGGGCCTGATCATCGGCCTCGTGGTGCTGCTCACCACGCTCTACAAGCTGGCGCCCAAGCATCGGCATGCGTGGAAACGCGGGTTGCCGGGGGCCCTGTTGGCCGCCATCGTCTTCCTGGTCGCCAGCTTCGGGCTCCGCGTCTATCTCGCGTACGTCTACAGCCACGGCCTGACCTACGGCGCGCTGGCCGTGCCGATCACGTTCCTGTTGTTCTACTACTTCATCGCCATGGCGATCATCATCGGCGCGCAGTTCAACAACGCGCTGCTGGAGTACTACCCGCCGCGGCGGTCCAGACGGGAAATGCGACGGTGGCGGCGCTACGACCCGCAGCGGGACCCGGCACCCGCCACGGACTGACCCTCAGGCTCAGTCGCCACGGCAGGCTCAGTCGCGGCCCTTGGGCATCGAGTCGAAGATCTTCTTGCAGTCGGGGCAGACCGGCGATCCGGGCTTGGCCGACTTCGTCACCGGGAACGTCTCGCCGCACAAGGCGACGACCATGTTGCCCATCACTGCGCTCTCGGCGATCTTGGCCTTGCGGACGTAGTGGAACATCTTCGGGCCGTCGTCGGTGGACCGATCGGTGGTCTGCTCGTCGGGCTTCTGGAGCGTCTCGGTCGATGTCATCTCTGGTCCCTCGCTTGCTGGTTTGGCGCTGCGGCTGCTCCCATGATGCCATCGTCGGTGTGACCCAGCTGCTGAAGATCAATGACGAGGTTGCCGATGCCCTGGCCGGAGGCGGAGCCGTCGTTGCGCTCGAGTCGACGATCCTGGCGCACGGTTTGCCCCGCGGGGACAACCGGGTCACGGCGGACCTGATCGAATCGAAGGTGCGGGCGGCCGGTGCGGTGCCGGCCACCATCGCGGTGCTGGATGGCGCGGTGCGGGTCGGGTTGTCACCGGCCGAGCTCGATCGGCTGTGCGAATCCGACGACATCGCCAAGCTCTCCGTCCGCGACCTCGGCGTGGCGCTCGCGCTGGGCCGGGACGGCGCGACCACCGTGGCCTCCACTTCGGCGCTCGCCCACCGTTCCGGGATCTCGGTGTTCGCCACCGGCGGGCTGGGCGGCGTGCATCGCGGCGCGGCCCAGAGCTTCGACGTGTCCGCCGATCTCGGTGTGCTGGCCACGACCCCGGTGCTGGTGGTGTGTGCCGGCGTGAAGTCGATCCTGGACGTGCCCGGCACGCTCGAGTATCTGGAAACCCTGTCGGTGCCGGTGATCGGCTACCGCACCGACGCGTTCCCGGGCTTCTATCTCTCGGACTCCGGGTATCCGGTGCCGTGGCGGGTGGAAACCCCCACCGAGGCGGCCGCGGTCGTACTGGCCCGTCGCGAACTGGCCACCGATTCGGCCGGAGTGGTGCTGGCCAATCCGATCACCCCCGAACTGCAGCTGGACCTGGCCCTGCACGACTCCACCCTCGCCGCCGGGCTGGACATGCTGGCCGCGGAGGGAGTGACCGGTAAGGACGTGACGCCGCGACTGCTGGAGTTCTTCCATTCCGAGACGCAGGGGGCGAGCTTGCGGGTCAATGTCGACCTGGTGCTGAGCAACGCTTCGCTGGCCGGCGACGTCGCGGTGGCACTGGCCGCCGGGTCCCGATGACCGGGCGCCCGCACGTGACGGTGGTCGGCGACGTCGGCCTGGATGTGGTGGCCAAACTGGCCGGCGCGGTGGTGTTCGGGCAGGACACCCGGGCCCGAGTGGCCGTTGCTCCCGGCGGGGCCGGCGGCAATACGGCCGCGTGGCTGGCGCGCGAGGACGTCGACGTGTCGCTGATCGCGCGGGTCGGCGCCGACGAAGCCGGCCGCACCGCGGCCACGGAATTGTCTGCGGCGGGAATCGACTGCCGGTTCGCGGTAGATCCGGACCTGCCGACCTGTTGCGTGGTGGTGCTGGTGGCACCGGACGGCGACCGGACCATGCTGGCCGATCGTGGTGCGAACCGGGCGTTCTCTCCCGACGATGTTGTGCTGCCTACGGTCGAGGGCCGGGCACACCTGCATCTTTCAGGATATGTGTTGCTGGACAACGACTCCCGCCCCGCCGGTCTCGACTCCCTGGCCAAGGCGAAGGCGGCGGGTTGGACTACGTCGGTGGATCCGCAGGCGGCCAATCACATCCCGTCCGTCGGGGCGGACACCTTCCTGTCCTGGGTGGACGGGGTGGACCTGTTGCTGCCCAACGATTCCGAGCTGGCCGCGTTGGGCGGCATCGACGCCGTTCTCGGCGTGGTCGGCGCGCTGGTGGTGACTCACGGCCGGCACGGTGCTTCGTGGTACTCCCCCACCGCTCGGGTCAGTGTGCCCGCGCCGCAGGTACACGAGACCGATTCCACCGGTGCCGGCGACGCGTTCAACGCGGGTCTGCTCGCCGGGTGGTTGGCCGGCGCATCTCCACAGGAAGCCCTGCAGGCCGGCGTGCAGGCGGGTACCGCGGCGGCGGAGCATCTCGGTGCCCGCCCGCGCGAGTGAGTCAGTTGGAATGAATCAACGCCGCCGCCGCTGGTTCGAAATAGCCGGTGCTGTTCAGACGGGTCGGATGGCCGCGAGCGAGTCGACGACGATGTCCCAGAAGCGGTCGCGGTCCAGGCCGGTCCCCACCTGGTGCCGACAGGCCGGTCCGGCTGGCAGGCGCAGGTCGACAACAGTCCGCCCGTCGGTGAATTCACCTTTGGTTTCGATGGCGACGGGTGCGCGGACGAGGTCGAAGACCGTCGGGTCGATGAGATAAACGACCGGGCAGAGGTCGTGCACCGGTGCGGCCTCGAAATGCTGGTGCTCCAGGTACCGGGCCTCGAAGAACTCCAGCAGTTCGTCGACGAAGTGCCCGACATCGGTGCCCAGCGCGACGATCCGGCTGCGGACCTCCGGAGTGGCGAGGGCCTGGTGCGAGACGTCCAGCCCCATCATGGTGATCGACCAGGGCGCGTCGAAGACCTCTTTCGCCGCCTCCGGGTCGACCAGGATGTTGAACTCGGCTGACGGGGTCATGTTGCCCTGACCGATGGCGCCGCCCATGATCGCCACCTCGGCGACCCGGCCGGCGATGGCCGGCTCGCGCTGCAACGCCAGAGCTACGTTCGTCAGCGGAGCCGTGGCCACCAGCGTGATCTCGCCGGGCTCCGCCGCCATGATCAGGTCGACGATCAGCTGGTCAGCGGGACGCGGGTCCAACGGGAGTTGGGGTTCTCGCGGAGCCGGTCCGTCCATCCCGCTGGCACCGTGGATGCTCTCGGCGGCCAGGTGGTCGCGGCGCAGCGGATGCTCCGCGCCCCGGGCGAACAGCACGTTCGTCATGCCCGCCACAGTCCCGATCACCAAAGCGTTGCGGGTCACCAGATCTACCGTCTGATTGCCGCACACCGTGGTCACCGCAACGAGATCGATCGCCGGGCTTCCATATGCGACGAGCAAGGCGATGGCGTCGTCGTGGCCGGGATCGCAGTCCAAAATGATCTTCCTGGGCGCCGGCATCACGGCTTCCAGGCCGCCGCGAAGTCCAGGTAGGTCGCCGCTATCGCCGAAACTGCTTCGTCGTCGGCGAGGTCCCCTTGGTGCCAGGCTTCAACCGTGTCCTGCCAGATGCTGCGGCCGATGGCAAACCCGACGAACTCGGGCACCTGGGAGGCCACGGCCAGCCAGTGATGGATACGCTCCGCCGGGGCGTCCCGGCCCAACACGATCAGGTCCGCCGAGCGGCCGCCGGAGCGCGCCTGCGCGGCGACAGCCTGTGCGGCGTCGACGGTTTCGAGACCTTCGATCTTCCACAGCACCGGTTCCACCCCGGCGTCCTGGTTGTCGGCCAGCACTTTGACGGACAGCTCCGGTCGCAATTCGGCGTCGTATCGGTCGGCGCTGCCGCCGACCGAAGCGAGCTGCTCGTCGGTGGCCGGCACCAACAGTTCGTACAGCAGCGAATAGCCCTCCGATTGCAGCAGGCTGCTCACCGTGGCCAGGCTTTCGAGCTGGGTGACCCGCGAGCTTTCCGCGAAGTCGGGATTGTCGCGGACCAGCACCTTGACGTAGGCCGGATCGATCGCGCGCAGGTGCTCGAGCCACCGCTCGCCGAACTGCAGGATGAACCAGTCGTGGCCGCTGGCCTCGATGGGCACGGCCAAGACGACCGGATCGTGCCCGGCCCGGTCGACCACGTGCTGTCCGTACTGCTCGTCGACCAGCACGCCGGCCCGACCGGCGGTCAGCTGCGGCGCAGCGTGCAACAGGCCCTGGTAGATCAGCTTTTTCGCCTTCTGCATGGCGGAACGTTGCTCGTTGGTCGGCTTGTCGTCGACCACGTCGAACAGCGTCTTGCCGAAGGATCCGCGGTGGTCCATGGCCAGGATCAACAGCGGGTCGGTGTGCTGGGGTCGCCACGTCGGTTCGGTCATCTACTCACTCCCGTTCAGCGTTGCCGCGGCCCGGAGAATCCGCGGACCTCACACCTCAGGTGTACCCGAAACCGTTCGTGTCACAGCTGCCGGGGCTGCCTCGTCTGAAGTCTGGAAGTCGAAAGCGGAAACGGAAGGGTGATGACCATGCGAGTGTTCGTGGCAGGCGGAACGGGGACCGTCGGGCGGCGTCTGGTGCCCCAACTGGTGGCCAGGGGGCATCAGGTTACGGCGACTACGACCGGTCCGGGCAAATTGGAGCTGCTCCGGCGGCTGGGTGCGGAGGCCGTGGTGATGAACGGATTGGAGGCGGCGTCCGTGGGCGAGGCCGTGGCCGCCGCTCGGCCGGACGCGATCGTGCACGAGATGACGGCCATCACCGGCAAGCCCGACATGAAGCACATCGACCGGTGGTTCGCGACGACCAGCCGGCTACGGACCGAGGGGACGGACCACCTGCTGGCCGCAGCACAGGCCGCCGGCGTCGAACACATCGTCGCGCAGAGCTACGGCAGCTGGAACGGCATCCGCAGCGGCGGCTGGGTGAAGACCGAGGAGGATCCGTTCGATCCCATGATCGGTCTCGCCGCCCGCCCGGTGATGGAGGCGGTCCTGTATCTGGAGAAGGTGGTCGTCGCAGCCGGCGGCGCAGCCCTGCGGTATGGCTCTCTGTACGGGCCGGGTGCTACCGAGGATCAGGTCGAGATGTTGCGCAAGCGGATGTTCCCGGTGGTCGGCGGGGGCACCGGCTACACCTCACTGGTCCACCTGGACGATGCGGCCGGCGCTACCGTACTGGCGGTGGAACAAAAGGCGAAAGGGGTGTTCAACATCGTCGATGACGAACCGGCTCCGGCGCACGATTGGCTTCCCTACCTGGCGTCCTGCGCCGGAGCGAAGCCGCCGTTGCGCATTCCGACGTGGCTGGCCCGACCGCTGGCCGGTGAGGTGGTGGTGACGATGATGACGCAGGGGCGCGGATTCTCGAACGCCAAGGCCAAACGCGAGCTCGGTTGGGAGCTGCGTTACCCGTCCTGGCGACAGGGCTTCAAGGCGGAACTGGCATGACCCGGGCAGATGAGTTCATCGAGTTGCGCCCGCTGCTGTTCGCCATTGCCTACCGCATTCTCGGCAGCGTGAGCGAGGCCGAGGACGCGGTGCAGGAGACCTGGCTGCGCTTTGCCGCGACCCCGACAGAACCCGTGTCCACCAAAGCGTTTCTGTCCGCCGTCGTCACCCGGATCTCGATCGACGTGCTGCGTTCGGCCCGGTTCCGCCGGGAGCAGTACGTCGGCCCGTGGTTCCCCGAGCCGCTGCTGACCGACCCGTACGAGGACCCGGCCCGGTCGGCTGAGCTGGCCGACTCGTTGTCGATGGCGGCGCTGCTGCTGCTCGAGCGGCTCAGTCCGCTCGAGCGTGCGGTCTTCGTCCTGCGCGAGGTGTTCGGGTTCGGTTTCGCCGAGATCGCTGTGACGGTGGAGCGGTCGGAGTCGGCGTGCCGACAACTCGCCGTTCGGGCGCGGCGCCACATGGACGACGGCCGCCCGCGCTTCGAGGCGGACCGCCGGGAGCGAAAAGAGTTGGCGGACAGGTTCTTCGACGCTCTGCGCGAGGGCGATGTCGACGGGCTGCGGGAGTTGCTCGCCGCCGACGTCGAATTGGTCGCCGACAGCGGCGGACAGGCCCCGCTGTGGGGCAAGGGCGTCTTCTGGGGCGACAATGCCGTGCGGCTGCTGGCTTCGACCTTCCCGCAATTCGTCCGGGTCGGCGGCCGGCTGGAACCCCACGAGGTGAACGGTCAGCCGGGCGCCATTTTCCGCGATCGCGACGACAAGGTCTTCAGCATCTGGAGTCTCGACGTGCTGGACGGTCGGATCCAGACCATCCGCACCGTTCTCAACCCGGACAAGCTTGCGCACCTGGGTCCGGTGGCAGACGGCTGGGCCGTTCTCCGGGACGTCAAGGACGCCCGCCGGGCGTCGAGCAGTCCAACAACACCGCCTCGGTGATCCGGTCGAACGGGAAGTCCGCCGCCGCATTCGCCAGCCGAACCGCTTCCGCGGACGGCGCGCGGAAAAGACAGAAACACGTGTCGTCGTCGCGCAGGTGGGCGGCCTGCAGGTACTGCACCCCGAGACCGGATGACGCACAGACCGTGGCGAGTCGGGCCACCGAAGCGGCGAGCGTCGCCACCGCTGCCGTCGGGAGGTAACGCTCGACCAGGAATGCCGCCATAGTCGGACAGTAGAAGCAATGACTCCGGCGACGCCCGAGTGGAAGTACCCGAATGTGGCTGCTGCGTGAGGTCAGGTACTGCGCCACCTCAGGTACTCGTCGCCGGGCGGTCCGACACCCATCTGGCCAGCTCGGTTCGTGATCGGACGCCGAGCTTCTGGTAGACGTGGCCGAGATGCCCCTCGACGGTCCGGACGCTGACGAACAATGCGGCGGCCACCTCCCGGTTCGTCTGTCCGGCAGCGACGAGGTTCGTCACCCGGTGCTCGACGGGGGTCAGCTCACTTTCCAGGCTGCGCCGCCCGCCGACACCGGCCAGCTCTTTGCGCGCCTGTTCGGCATGGACCGGAGTTCCGAGCCGCACGAAGATCGCCTGGGCCGCTTCAAATTCACGACGGGCGTCGCTGCGATGGCCTGCTCGACGCAGCACGCTCCCGAAGAGCAGCCGGGTCCGGCCCTCCTCGAACGGCATCGGCAACCTGCGATGGTCGACCATCGCCTGTTCGAGAAGTTGCGCAGCGCCGGACAAATCGCCGGCCGCGGCCAGCAGCAGTCCGTGACACCGACCGGCCATGGTGGTTGCCCAAGGATGGCCATTGATCCGGGTGCTGACATCCAATTCCGCCGTCAGCCGCTGCGCCTCGTCGATGCGGCCGAGCGTGACCAGGGCAGCCACGGCATCAGGGTGCAGCCGCAGGATGGCCGGCTCTCGAATCCCGACTTCGTCGTAGGAAATCGCCGCGGCGGCGAGCAGGTGCTCCGCGGCCGCCGTCGGATTGCCGCCGACCAGCTCGGCAAAGCCCAGGCTGCGCAGATGAAGGGCCAGCGCGGATCGAAAGCCCAGCGCTTCATCCCTAGCGAAGTCCACGTCGGCGAGCACCCTGGCCTCGGCCACCCGACCCAGGTGCGCGAGGGTCAATACCTGCGCAGACGCCGGCATCGGAGCCCTCATGCCCGTGCGGGCGGCGAGCTCCCGGCCTTCCACGGCCAGGGTCAGCGCCGAACGGTAGTCGCCCGTCCAGCACTCAAGGGTGGCCAGATGCCCGAGGATGAGCGGCAGCACACTGTCGTCCCCCTCGTCGATCGCACACGTCCGCATCTCCCGTAACCACGTGCGCGAATCGTCGAAGCGATCGACCACCTTCAGAAACATTCCGAGACCGATGGCCGCCCGGTCACTGATCGGAACCGGCGGACCGGCCGCCTGCAGCGCAACGGCCCGCTCCAGGGTCGCGACCGCCAGCCCCCGCCCGATGCGCAACCCGTGCGAGGCCACGTTGGTCAACGCCCCGGCCAGCAGATCCGCTGGAGGGTAAACGATTTCACCCAACAGGGCCACCGCCTGCTCGGCGTGCGCCAGGTCCGTACCGGCGTCGTTCGGACAGGTCTCGGCGAAGGTTGCGTGACACCGCGCCTGCAGCAGCCGGTCGTCGCCCGCCTCCGCCATGGCCTGATCGCACCAGGCGGCCACGGTGGCGTCACCCTGCTCCCAGGAGGCGATGGTGGCCTGGAGCAGGAGTCCCGGTACCCGTATCGGGCCGGGCGGAACGCCAGTCAGGCTCGCGGTGAGTATCGTGCGCGCGCGGGTCGGATCCCCCAGCAACAGCAGGTATTCGGCCGTCTGCACCGTCCGGCGCAGGAGTTCGTCGCGGTCATCGACCGGAGTACTGGCCACGGCCAATTCCGAGAGTTCCGCGGCCGCGTCGATACTCCCCCGCCCGCGAGCGCGTTGACTGGCCACGTCCAGCGCCGCAGCTACTTCGGCGGATTTCGTCGCTGTCCCGAGAGCGGCGTGCCTGGCGCGCTCCTCCGGCTCGGTGACCACGGACGCCAGATGCCGGTGCAGCCGTCGACGCGCGTCCGGCGCGAGGTCGGCGTACGGGACGGAAGCCAGCAGCGGGTGGCTGAAACGGATGCGCTCGCCGTCCAGCTCGATGACGCCGGCGCCGATCGCCTCGGCCAGACACCGCGCCGACTGCTCCCGGTCGCCAATCGCCGCGTCGATCGTTCCTACCGTCGGTTGGGCCAGCGCTGAGAGCAGCAGAACCTGTTGTCGCGCATCCGGACTCAGTCCCTTGAGCCGGTCGCCGACCAGCAGTCGGAGGTCGGCCGGCACGGTCAACGGCTCCCCCGCCGCTGGCTCCCGACCGCGACGTTGGAGCGCCCTGGCCATTTCCAGGCACATCATCGGGCTGCCGCCGGTGGCCTGGTGCAGTCTGGCCAGGATGGAGCGCGACAATGGGCGACCGAGCTGATCATGGACGATCCGCTGCATCACCCCGATGCTGACCGGGCCGATCACGATTCTCGTGCCGGGCAGCCCGAGATCGGCTTCGCTGCCAATGGTGTCATCATCAGCGTGGTTACCCTCGAGCTCGGTTCGGCACGATGCCAGTAGCCGGATCGGTTCGTGGGTCAGCCTTCTGACCGCGAAGGACAGCACTTTGCGAGAGCTGAAGTCCAGCCATTGGATGTCGTCGATGGCCAAGATCAACGGGCCCGTCCTGGCCAACGCGCGGAGTGCTCCGAGTACGGCGACGCCGACCACCCTGGTGCCCGGGGAGAAGTCAGCCGTGTCGGCCAGCAGCAATGCGGCGGACAGCGAATCACGTTGCACAGCAGGCAGTTCGGCCAGTACCTCGTCGGACAGACCATCGAACAGATCGCCGAGACCGCTGAAGGCCCAGGCGGCATCGGCCTGACTGCAGCGACACACCCGTACGGTCACTCCGGCAGCTCTGGCGTCGCGAACGGCCTGGTTCCAGATCGAAGTCTTGCCGATCCCAGCTGTGCCCTGGAGGACCAGCGCGGCCGCACCGCGGTCGACGTCGCTGACAAAATCCTGGACGGCGGCAAGTTCGGATTCACGGCCGACGATGGACGCTGCGAGGTCCGGCATCGTGCCTCATTTCGCCGCCGCACGATCGGTGGCCAACGGCTCGCCGATGCTGCGTCAACGTTAGACCGTTCGGGCACCTGGCCGAGCATTTTCGGGTAGTTCACCCGTATTCCTACGGGTGTGGGCAGGTAGTGGCGCTACTTAGCGTGAACGCTATGAACAATCTCCGGGTACGCAGCGTCTCGATGGTCTCCGCACTGCTGGCCGGTTGGCTGGCCCTGGCCGGTTGCAGTAGCCCGACCGTTCCGACACCCGCAGCCGCAGCGGCGGTTCCGGCCCTTTCCGACACGGCCGGGGCGTCGGGAACGGCCGGCAGAGTGGCGGGCCTGGTGAGCGCTCTTGAATCGGCGTCCGAAAAAGGTGGAGCGCCCAACGCATGCACCCTGTTGACGCAGGCCGAGGTGGACACCGCCGTCGGGCAACCACTGGGTAAGGCCAGCTTGGTGTTGCCCGGCGACTGCCAGTGGTCGACCAGCGATTTCGCCGCCGACGCCTCGGTGCAGGTCGGCGATTGGACATCGATGAAGACGGCGGCGACGTCCGGTCACGCCCCGGTCTCGATCCAGGGCGTCGGCGACGAGGCGCTGAACCTCAACGGCTCCAACGGTTCCAACCTCTACGTCCGAAAGGGCGATGCAGGCTTCATGTTGGAGATCAACGGGCCGCATATCGATGGTCTGCCGGACCACGGCCTGGCCCAGGAAAAGATCCTGGCCGCAGCAATTCTCGGCCGGCTCTGACCATTCCCCTCGCAGAAATGGAGCAACTCATGCGCCTTCCCCGACTGCCCGTACTGCTCGGAGCTGTCGTTGCCTTTGCGTTGCTGCTGAGTGGCTGCCAGAGCGGCACGGCCGCGGCACCGCCGGCGATTTCGCCACCCGCCCTTTCCAGTTCCGCCGCCTCCAACACCCCCACCGCCTCCGCCACTTCTACCTCTGACAGCCAGGCGACCGATGCCGTTTCTGAAAGTGCCACGGGTGCAAGCCCAACACCATCATCCGCTGCGGTCTCATCGTCGGCCGCCCTGCCGAGCACCGCGGCCGCCGCCAGCCCGGCCGCCGTCCGCCCGACCGCGACCAGCCCGGCCGCCGTCCGCCCGGCTTCGGCAGTCGGCGCAGGCGCGTGTTCCCTGATCAGCCAGCAGGAGGCCGGCGCTGCGATCGGATCACCGGTCGGCGCCGGCACCTTGTCGGGCAACGTCGCGGCCGGTTACACCGAGTGCGAGTACGGCACCCCCAACTCGGCGGACGGCTCGCTGAGCGTGTACATGGTGACGGTCAACGGCAAGGCGGACTTCCTGCACGCCACCTCGAAGACGAGCGGGCACACGTCGAAAGTCACCGGGATCGGCGATGGCGCCTTCGGCACCTTCGCCGGCGCGCACGCCGCCATCGAGTTCTACCGGGGCGACACCCTGGTCACGGTCATCCTGGCCACCGGGTCCGGCTCGGCCAAGGACAAGACCATGGCGCTGGCCAGCACCGCAGCCGGGCGGGTCTAGGCGGAGATCAAGCGTCGCCCAGCACCATCCGGAGGCGGGCGGCGAACGCGACGGGGTCCTCGGCAAATCCGGTGTGCCCGCCCGGGAAGTAGGTCGGTTCGGTTCCGATGCTGTCGGCGAGGGCGGCACGAGGTCCGGTCACACAACTGACCACCAGAGTCGACACCGACACCGACGACGATCCGGGGCGAGTTGCGGTGCAGGGCGACCAGGTCGGGCTGCCAACGGGTGGTCGGGCGCAGCAGGTGCTCGAAGAAGAACCGCTCGTCGGTGGCCGCCTGCGGGTCCGGCTCGGGCGGGAGCTGCGGCCCCTGGTCACCCGCCGGGAGCTGGAAATTGGCATCGGCCAGGAACTTGCCCCAGGCGCCACCGATGTCTCCGTCGAGATAGCGGGCGATCATCTCTTCCACGCCGGCCTTCTTCTCCTCGCTGTCCGGCAACAGCTGGTGCAGCGGCGGCTCGTGGGCGACGACAGTGTCCAGTTGATCGGGGCGGGAGACGGCCAGCGCCAAGGCGCTGACTGCGCCGCCGCTGGAACCGAAGACCGTCGCCGGACCGGACGCGAGGTGGGTCAGCAGGCTCGAAAGGTCCTCGGCCCGCACCTCGGCGGCGACGTCCTGGGTCGGGTCGTCGACCGGGCTCCGGTTGATGCCCCGCGGATCGGTGGTGACCACGGTGTGGTCGGTGGCCAGGAGGTCCGCCAGCGGGGCGAACGGGTTGGCGTCCATCGGGTTGCCGATGAGCAGGATCAGCGGACCACTCCCCCGCACCTCGTAGTACAGCCGTGCGCCGGGGACCGGCAGCGTGCCTGTCGTGACTTCGGTGGTCGACATGCCACCCATCTTGATCCTCGCCACCGGCGGCGGCCAATCGGCCAGCGTGATGTCAACGCGCTCGTGGCGAAAGTAGAAAGGCAGCGATCGTCCGCAGGCGTCCCCGGAACGTAGTTGAAACATCGCAAATCGAGACCCCCGCGGACGGGAGCCACGGCGGGAGGAACACAATTGCCAACACATGTCCGACTCATGACCGCAACCACCTGGAGACAGCGATGACCCCGCAGCCCACCCGTGAGGACAAGTTCAGCTTCGGTCTCTGGACCGTCGGCTGGCAGGCTCGAGACCTGTTCGGTGAGGCGACGCGTCCGGTGCTGGCCGGGGTCGAGGCGGTACACAAGCTTGCTGAACTCGGCGCCTACGGCATCACCTTCCACGACGACGACCTCATCCCGCCGGAATCGACCCCGGCCCAGCGCCAGCAGATCATCGACGAATTCAAGGCGGCGCTCGCCGAGACCGGTCTCGTCGTCCCGATGGTCACCACCAACCTGTTCGGCGACCCGGTGTTCAAGGACGGCGGCTTTACCAGCAACGACCGTTCGGTGCGCCGGTACGCCCTGCGCAAAGTCATGCGCAACATGGATCTGGCCGCCGAACTCGGCGCGCAGATCTACGTGTTCTGGGGTGGCCGGGAGGGTTCCGAAGTCGATTTCGCCAAGGACGTCCGCGCCGCTCTCGACCGCTACCGCGAAGGCATCGACCTGCTCGCCCAGTATTCGATCGACAAGAACTACGGGATGCGGTTCGCCATCGAGCCGAAGCCGAACGAGCCGCGGGGTGACATCCTGCTGCCGACGATCGGGCATGCGCTGGCGTTCATCTCGCAGCTCGAGCACGCCGACATGGTCGGGATCAACCCGGAAGTCGGCCACGAGCAGATGGCCAGCCTGAACTACACCCACGGCATCGCCCAGGCGCTCTGGCAGAACAAGCTCTTCCACATCGACCTCAACGGGCAGAAGGGCCCGCGGTACGACCAGGATCTGGTCTTCGGATACGGCGACCTGCTGCAGGCGTTCTCCACCGTCGACCTGCTCGAGAACGGCGCCCCGGGCGGCGGTCCGACCTACGACGGTGACCGGCACTTCGACTACAAGCCGCTGCGCACCGAGAACATGGACGGGGTCTGGGAATCGGCGCGGGCCAATATGGAGCTGTACATCACGCTGCGCGAGCGGTCCAAGGAATTCCGCGCCGACCCCAGGGTGCAGGAAGCGCTCGACGAGGCCGGCGTGGCCGAGCTGAGCCGGCCCAGCCTCAACGACGGCGAGACCTACCAGGACCTGCTCGCCGATCGTGGCACCTTCGAGGACTACGACATCGTCTCGGCCCGCACCAAGGGTTTCGGATTCGCCAAGATCCAGCGCTTGGCTCTCGAGCATCTGCTGGGTGTCAGCTAGCCGTCTCTCGCGTCCTGGGCGGCGGCACTGTGTGTGGGAGGCTCCCAGCATGACCGAACCTGAGTTGTCCGAGCTGCGAATGCGGGCGGCCGGTGGTGACCTGGACGCGATCGACGAGTTGGTCGAACTCGCCGGCGAGCGTGGCGACATGGATGAGCTGCGTCGGCTCTCCGACCGTGGCAGCGCGACCGCCACGGACGAACTCATCCAAGTCGCGACGGAGCTCGACGACCTGACCGAGCTGCGCCGACTTGCCAATCAGGGCAACGTGACCGCCGCCGAGCAGCTGCAGGAACTGACGGAGGAGTAGCGGGCGTCAAGTAGCTGGGCGCAACAGATCTCGCGCTGGTCCGGGTTCAACGTGACCCCTCACGGGCGAGTTCCGCCTCGATGTCCTCGATGCGGGGCAGCGTCGACGTCATTTCCTCGCTGAGCGTGGTGGTGACCGTCGTGGCCCATTCGGCGATACCGATCGGCATGGTGGAACCGCGGAGCGCATACTCGGCCACCACGTTGTTCTTCGTCCGGCACAGCAACAAACCGATGGTCGGCTTGTCGTCCGCGTGGGCGAGCAGATCGTCCACGGCGGCCATGTACATCCCCAGCTGGCCGAGATAACCGGGCTCGAAATCCGTGGCCTTGAGCTCGATCACGACGAAAGCGCGGAGACGGAGGTGGTAGAAGAGCAGGTCGGCGTAGAAGTCCTGCTCGCCGATCTCCAGGTGCACCTGACGGCCAACGAACGCGAAGCCCTGACCTAGTTCGAGCAGAAATTTCTCCATGTGTTCGATAAGCCCGGCCTCGAGGTCCCGCTCCCGGCGGTTATCGGCAATCCCCACGAAGTCGAACAAGTACGGGTCCCTGGTGGCCTGCTGGGCCATGTCCGAGTCCGCGGGCGAAAGCGTCACCGCGAAGTTCGAGATCGCCTTGCCCGAGCGCTCGCGTAGTCCACTTTGGATGTGATGTACCAAGAGCTCTCTGGTCCAGCCGTAGTTGACCGCCTCGGTGGCGTACCAGAGCCTGGTTGCGCGATCAGAGAGCTTGTCGAGTAGAACCTGGTGCTGACGCCAGGGCAATTGTGCAGCGCTGCGCTGCACAATTGCCTCTGCGGGCCAGGCCGACGCGAAGGCCCGCATGTACTTGAGGTTCCGCGGTGAGTATCCGCGGGCATCCGGGAAGCGTTCGCGCAGGTCAGCGGACAACCGGTCGATCACCTTCGCACCCCAACCCTGCTCGCTCTGCCGATCCAGGATGTCGCGACCGATGGCCCAGTAGGTGGTCACCAACTCTTGGTTGACGGCCGCTACTGCGTGCTGCCGGCCGATCGACACCCGGCCCGCGACCGACGCCAGCAGCTCCGGATACCAGTCGGGCATCGTCGGTGCTGCCGCGACCGCCGGGAACTGCGCGTCGTCGTTGACGCGGCCACGGGACAATCGATTTGCAGCTTCCGTGCGTTCAGTCATTTCAGTTCGGCCCCCGTTGACTCGGTCGCGATTTCCCTTCCCTACAACTATCACCGCGCACCGACAGTCGCTCTGGCTCGACAAGGCGGCGCGAAAACGCTGCTGCGTAAGCTGATACCCGGCTGTCACCGGTGCTGCGCCGCGATCTTCAAGGCCTGTAGAGGCAAGTTACGCCCGCTTCGCGCCTGTACTGGCCCTAACTGAGCCAGCGCGACCGCGTTACCGCGCGGACAGCTCGGCGAGCGCTCGTTCCACGGCCGATAACCGGACGCGCTCTTGCTCCAACCGGACAGCTGAGCCGAAAGTGTGATCGACGAGATCGGCGTAGCGCCGCCGAGCAGCTGCAGGAACTGACGGAGGAGTAGCGCGTCAAGTAGCTGGGCGCAGCAGATTTGGGAGCTGCCGCGGGTTCAAAGTGCCCCCACGGGCGAGTTCCGCCTCGACGCCCTCGATGCGGGTCAGACGCTCGATTTCCTCGCTGAGCCATTTCCTCACTGAGTATGATAGGGAGTTATTTCGTTCCCACGATGCAACGCGCGACTCCGGGAATCCTGACCATGCCGTCCTTCTCGAACGCGACGACGTTCGCCATGGCGTGTTCCTGGATCCGCTTCCGCGCCGGTCCGTCGATCTGCTGTAGCGCTCCGGCGGCAAGTGAGGAGTCGCTGACCATCTGCCAGTACTGCTCTGGTGATCGCGTGACGAGTTCGATTTTGACGTCCCACTCGGCGACGAGGCGCAGTCCCGCTCTCTCGTAGAGAGCAGTGACATATCCCGGGGCTGCACACCGAAACATGTTCGGTCCGTCCGGGTCAGGTGGCGTCAGCGCCGCCTCGGTCGCGATCGCCTGCATAGCGATGGCCGCCCACGGGTTTTCCTCGGGCTTGACCCATACCGACGAGCAGAGACGTCCCCCCGGCTTGAGCACCCGCGTGAACTCGGCCGTCGCCTTGGCCACGTCCGGGAAGAACATGTACCCAAAGCGCACCGAGACGCTATCGAAGGTGGCGTCGCTGAACGGCAGATCATCGGCGCTGCACACTGTCGTCTCGATATTGGCGACGCCCTGTGCGTTGGCTCGTCGCGCTGCGATCTCCAGCATCTCCGGCACGAGGTCGGTCAGCACGACACGCCCATTCGGTACGAGTTTCGCGATGCTCACGCCCGGCTCGCCCGTGCCTGAGGCGATGTCGAGATGCTGATTGTCTTCAGCGATGTCCAGACGGTCGATCATCGCCGCGCCAACGGGACGCAGCTGATCCATGATGACCGAGTCCCACTTTTCCCAGCCCGCCGACAGCCCGGCCCATGTCGCTCGTTGTGCGTCTTGGATCTCATCTGAGCTCGGCATCTGTCCGGCCTCCCTTTGATGCATCTACCGTGCCGGGAAGTACTCCAGGCGCGAGAGTTCGCATTGCCCGATCTCCGACGTCGACGTGACGGCGCCCGTGATTGGCTGGGCTACGCACATCGACGGAACGAGCGGCTACACACGCACCGAATTCCATTGTGAAGGACGGTACTCGTCCAGTGCGCAGTTCGGCAGGTGACCGGGATCGCCTTGTTGCCCACCGCGGACCCCGAAAATGGACGCGTGGTTGACGACGTAACTGGGTGTCACTCAGCCAGAGCGTCCGGACGAAGGCATCGACAGCTCCGCAAGCGCTCGTTCCACAGCCGAGAATCGGATGCGCTCCTGCTCCAGGCGGACGGATGAGCCGAAGGTGTGGTCGACGAGATCGGCGTAGAGACGCTGCTCGGCATCGGTGAGATGTTCCAGCACGCCAACACTCTGCGACGGCTCGGTGACCCATTGGCCTTCGTGGTCGAACAGAGTCCGCCGGTCCATCAACATCGATGTTGCACCGCGGAAATAAGCCCGGAGGACATTCAGGATGGCGAAGCCGTGGGTATCCAGGTCACCCCAGTACACCAGCTCCCGGTCACCGAGCCAGGTCAGCGGGGCCAGCGCGGCAGCGGCATAACCGGAACCGAAGATGATGGCCGAATCCGCGACATCGGGAAAAGCGAGGTAGGTGATCTCGTTTTCGACCGCGAAGATCCGTCTGGCCGTCAAGGGCGAGCGGGCCAGCTCGTCCGTGCGCACCGTCATCTCGCTGAACCCCGAACTCCGGTCCCGGTCGAGCAGCCGAAACCGCACGTAGCCAGGTTTGCGACGAAAGCCGTATCGATTCAAGAAATCCACCGGCGGGAACGTGACGTCGATCCGCGACGGCCGGAGTCGCAAGTCCAGCAGCGTGCTCAGGATTCCCCTATGCCGCTCGACGAACTTAGTGTCGACGCCGGGTACATCAAGCTGGCGTAGGTATCGGGTGGACAAATCCGGCTGTTCGTCGATCCACAACACGGTGCCTACCAATAGGTCCCAACTCGACCGCAATTCGAGCACGTGGTGCGGCTTGGTCAGCATCCACGGCACGAGTTCGGGGGCGCGCTCGCGGGTCCGGGCCACCAGGTCGACATAGCCACGTACGTCACCCTCCACCTTCAGATGCCGCCACAACTGTTCCGCTGTGTCCACCCACACTCGGAGCGGAATGCGGTTGGCGCCCACCCGACGGCCGCCGATGTCGACGTATTCGATGCGGAGAGTGCTGCCGGCAGCCCGTTCCCACCGTTTGGTCCACTCCTGCGCTTCGCCGAAACGAGATGCAAGCTCGCCGGCCGAGGGACGACGAATCGGAACCTGGATCGGCACGAAGGCGCGTCCTTCGGCATACGCGCCCAGGTCTTCACCGGTGCGCCAACGTCGGGTCAGTACCCGCAGGGCATCCGCCGGCTCGGTCCAACTCGACGCAGACCGGGAAACCGATCCTGTCATCGATTACCCGGACCCGGCGGACCGCCCGGCCCGGCCACATGAGCGATCAATCGCTCCCGGTATTCCTCGATCGACATATTCTGCAGACGAGAATCGCTGCCCTGCAGGTTGTCGACAAATCCCACCGACTTCACGAACGGCTCGATGACCTGGATTTTCTGCAGTGGGGTGACGATCAACAGCTGTAGTCCGAGCCGCTTGAACAATTCCAACGCAAACCGTGTCGATGTCTCCGAGCCCCGACCAAAGGCCTCGTCGATGACCACGAACCGGAAATCCCTGGAGCGGGTGGCGCCCCATTCCAGCTTGAACTGGTAGGCCAGCGACGCGGCCAGAATCGTGTAGGCGAGTTTTTCCTTCTGGCCGCCGGACTTGCCGTCGCTGTCGGTGTAGCTCTCGTGCTCGACGTCGCCCTCGCGCCATCTTTCCGACGCCGAGAAGACGAACCAGTTGCGTACATCGGTGACCCGCTTGGTCCAGGCCTCGTCGGCATCGGTGAAGCCTTCGCGACCCCGCAACCGCTCCACGATGGCTTTGACCTGGAGGAACTTCTGCTCCGAATACTGGTCCGAGCTGTCGGCCGACAGCGAATCGTCGGTGCACGCGCGCAGGTCGCTGCGGAAGTCACGGATGTCCGTGACCAGAGTCGGCTGGGTGTCCAGCCGGATGTAGCGACCCGGGTTGTAGTCGATGTCGGAGAGCGACGAGTTGATGGTCGCCACACGGTCCTTGATCAACTCCAGCTGCTGGTTGAGTTTGGAATGGAACGAGGCGACATCCCGGATGGTGTTGGTGTTCAGCTCGTTCTTGAAGTCTTGCTCGAACCGGGGCAGATCGTCGGTGGCCACCCGCCGGTGCAGTTCCCGATATTCGGCCGCCGCGGCGACCGAATTGTCGAATTCCATGGTTTCCAGCGGATACTTCCTCCGGAATTCCGCCATCTTCGCGACCATGCGGTTGGCGGCGGCAGTCTGGCTCTTGCCTTTGGCCTCGATCTGGGCGGTCAGTACGTCCTGCATCTCCGACCTGACGCGGTCGCAGTCTTCGGGCGTCGCGAGTGCCTCTTCGGGTATCAGTTTCGCGAGGTCGGCGAAGTGGGCCTGCGCCTGTGTGCTCCCGTCGGCGGAGCTGATAGCTGCGGCCGACGCCAAAGCGACGCGCGTGTCGTCCAGTCTCCGCTCGAGCGCTCCGATTCGGAGTGTCGTCTGCTTCCGGCGCTCCTCGCTGGCGTCGATGTTCAGTCGGACCTGCTCCAGGTCACGCCCGATTCGCTCGAGTTCGGCGGAAGCAGCCTGCAGCGCAGTGAATTCGGCCTGCAGAGCGGCGATTCGCCTGACCACACTCCAGAAGTCGATCTGACTGAATTCCTGGTGGGCGCCGAGCCGGGTCAGCCTGTCCCGGCGAGCCGAGGCATCGGATTGCTTGGTCGCCAGCTGCTGTTGCCGCCCGTCGGCCGTGTTCAGCCGATTCTGTACCCCTGTCATCTGGTCGAGCAGGACCTTGATCTTCTGCTCGTTGTCCCAGCCGAGCACGTAGTTGCGCCGGTCCCCGATGGTCCGGCGATCGTCCTTCTCGTTTCGATTTTCCCGCCGGATGAGACCCTGCCTGGTCACAGCGGACCGGGCCCGACGGAATTCCTGCATCGAGTCGACACAGGCATAGTCGGCCCGTTTGAACAACTCTCGCTCCAGCCACCTGTAGAAGGTGGACGGCTCCTTGATCTCCAGCACGGCGTAGAGGGGCAGCACGCCCGAGTCGACACCGAGGCGAGAGGGCGTACCTTGGGTCGGCAGCACCCGGTAGTAGACCAGCCGCCTGCCCAGATGGTGATCATTGATCCAGCCGCTGGCCGCGGCATAATGCCGATCGGGCACCAGCATCGACAAGGCGAAACTGTGTAGCACCCGCTCGGCGGCACCCTCCCATTCGGCGTGTTCGGCGCGGACCGCGATCAACTCGCCGGCGAACGGTAGATCCGCCTCGTCCACGTCGAGCGCCCGGCAGAGCTGAGTCCGCAAGGCCAATGACTCGCGAGGAATGTTGCTGCGCCGCTGCTGCAGGCTGGCCAGTTCCGCCCTGAGTTCGTCGGACTCGGTGCGGATGTTCGCCAGCTCGACCGAGATCTCGGCCGACTGGTTCTGACAGTCGGCCACCTCCTGTGACGCGGCCTCTGATGCCTGCGCAATCTCGGTTTGGCGTTGAGCGAATTGTTCCTGGGATTCGACAGAACGAAGTCCGCATTCGACCAGCTGGTCGGCGAAGCGCCGTTGCACCCGCTCGCGGTCGTCCGCCAGGATCTGCTGCGAACCGATCTGCGACTCGATCTCAGCCAACCGGTCGCCGCCATGACCTGCGCGTTCCAGCGCCAATCGCTCCTTCCGGGCGCGCAGCTCGTCGATCTGTCGGTCCACCGTCCCCAGCTTCGCATCCTCGGCGACGCGCTCGATCTCTAGATGCTCGGCCTGCCGGGTGAGCAGCTCGGCCTGCCGAACCGCCAGATAGAAGCGCAACGCGGCGCGCTGCTCGGTCAAAGCGGCCACCTGCGCATCGAGAACGTCGTAGGTATCGCAGTCGACCAGCAGCGGGGTGAGCTCGGCCAACTGGGCCCGGGCCTTGAGCACCGCCTCGTGGGAGCGGGTCAGGTTCTCGAAATGGGTAATCAGCGTGTTCACCCAGCTTGCGGAGTCGAAAGGCTCCAGCATGTGGTTGCGGACGAACTCGTTGAGATTGGCCACGGCCTTCATCGAGACCGTCTGGTGAAACAGCTCCATGGCCTGCTCGGATTCGATGCACAGCGCTCGACGGAAGTCTTTGCCGTACCCAGGGAAGTAGTTGTTGACCTTCGCGCCGGCGCGAGACAGGCGAGCCTTGAGGGCCTTCGGGTTGTTGCCGAAGTTGGCGAAGTCACCGGCGATCGTCAGGCCGTGATCGGCCACGACGAAGAATCGTTCTGGTTGACCGCGGTCGCCGACTTTGTCCCAGAACACCTGCGCGAGGCTGATCTGCTCGTCGAACCCTTCATTGGCGAACACGCCGAGCAGAACCGAGTAGGTGCCACTCGGCCGCAGCGCGACCGACCGGGACGTACCGGTCGCTTCGTTGCTCGCCGATTTGTGATAGCCCTGGACATACGAGCGCAGGCTGCGTTCACGTATCTCGGCGCCGGCGGCCTTGTTGTACGAGATCTTGTTCGAAGGCACCAGCAGGGTGGTGATCGCGTCCACCAGAGTCGATTTACCGGAACCGATGTCGCCGGTCAGCAACGTGTTGCTGCCATCGAGCCGCAACGACCAGACCCGGTGGTCGAAGGTGCCCCAATTCAAGACTTCCAATGACTGCAGGCGATAACCGGCGCGCAATTCCGGATCCTCGAGCGTGACAGCGCTGAACAATGCGTCACCAGTCATCGGATCCCCCATCTCCGGCCAGCAAGGACGCGTAGGCGACAAGTTTGGCGTCGAGTTCGGCAAGCCATTGGGCGTCGACGAAGGCCTTGAGCACGCGGCGCACCTCGTAGGAGTTGTCGTCCTTGAGCCGCCGCAGGAAACCCAGCTCGACGACTTTGCCGATGTAGGCGTCGATCTGGTCGGTCAGCCGGGCCTCGTTCGTCCCGGTGGGTAGGAAGATGCGGATCAGTTCGACGATCTGGTCACGGTGCAGCACCAGCTTGGTGTCGGCCGCTTGCGCGTCGAATTCGGCGAGCTTCTTGCGCAACAGCGCCAGCAACAAACTCACATGGAGGGACAGCGAGCGACGGGGAATCAGCCGCGGGATGCCGATGTCGTCGTCAACGCCGTCCGCGCCGATCTCGTCGTCGGGCCGGGAGCGCAGGAAGGCATAGCCTTCGGCCTCATCGACCACGACGACCAGGCCCATCGTCGCCACATAGTCACGTACCCTGCTCTGTAACGGAATCAGGTGGCGCCAAGCCTTTTCGTGGGTGTCGCGATAGACAACGCCCTTCATCAGACTGGTGACGGCGAGCGGCAAACTCAGCTCGGATCGCGACGGCCCCGTCACGGAGTGCCACCCTCGAAGGACGCGCCGGCCAGGTGCAGCGTGTCCCGGGACCGGTGAGTGCGTCGAAAGGTGACCCCGGGGATGGTGGCGACTCTGGTGGTCCCGTCCTGGTCCTGCCAGCTGACCTCATCCGTGGTCGATTCGTCGAAGATGATCTGGAACAGGTCGTCGGTGAGCGACAGGTAGGTCACCAGTTCGGCCAGCCCCTGCTCCAGCGGCTGCGCTCTGACGATCTGCACCAGCCCGACCTGCGGTTGACGTTGTAGCGAACTTCGGACCGTCTGCGCCAGCCGGGCCGGGTCGACGTAGACCTGTTCGAACAGCGCGCTGGCGTCGAAATCGCCGACACCGTCGGCGATGTCCGAGCTGTCCACGTTCACTTTGACGGTCGGAGTGTAGAGGGGCCGCTCCATCGGCAGCACGATTGTCGGCGCAGCACCATCGATCTCCACCTCGAGACCGGCAGTCGGCGCACCGCGCAGCTGCAAGGCCGACGACTCGATGCTGTGCAGGATGTCCATCACCCGCCGGTTCTCCAGCCAGACCTGGTCGTCGAGGAAGCGACGTAGCTGTTCGGACAGCAGGCGGACGGTGGCCTGGGTCCGTTCGCCGGCGTCGAGCCAGTCGTAGTGGATGTGCCGCATGCGCGGGTCGGTGACGCCGACGATCTCCAGGGACTGGACGCGCTCCAGCAGACCGGTGAATTCGGCCTGTTTGGTGGACGACAGCAGGAAGTCGTAGAACGCGTGGAAGCTCCGTCCCTGGTCGGATTCCCTGATGCTGCTGCGGCTGCCGAGCACTTCGTCGAGCAGTTCGCCCTTGGACCCGGTCCAGCCGGCGATCTGTTCCCGCAGCTCACGGTCCAGGTTGCGGAAGTTGTCCTCCACCTCGCGGAAGTCGGCCAGCAGCTCCCGTGCGGTGGTCGCGAACTGCTGGTACCGATCTCGCTGGCCCGTGGCGTCGAGCACCTCCACCCGGCCGGACTCCACGCGCGCGATGTCGGCGTCGATCTCGTCGCGCCGGCGCCGCAACTCGGCGAGCCTGGCCTCCGGGTCGGTCTCCGCGCCGAAAACCATCTGCCGCAACAACTCGAACACGGTGTTCAGCCTGGATTCGGTGCCGACGAACGACCGGGCGGTCAGGGATTCGACCCAGCCCAGCGCCTTCTCCACCGCCGGCGTCGCGTCCATGTGCGGGTCGTCGGAACCGGCCGGGTAGTACTTGCGCAGCCAGCTGGTGTCGCTGCTGGCCCAGTCGTCCAGGTAGGCCTTCGCCGACTTCGGGTAGGCGTCCTCGCCGAGCCGCTGCCGTAGGGCGTACAGCTCGTCGTCGAGGCGATCGGCCAGCGCTGCCGCCGTGATCGTCCGGACGTTCTCTTCCACGAAGACGCGGCCCAGGAACGACAGGATCAGCGGTGCGTTGTCAGCTCGAAGCAGTCGCCAAGCCTCGTTGTGCCGCCGGAGGGCCTCGACGTCGTCGTACTGCACGGCGCCCCCTTCCGACGGTGGTTCTCACTTGAACTCAGGCTGCGCCAATGGTAAGCACCGGGACCGACAGCACCCTCGTAGACGCTCCGTCTGTGGCTCTACCCTGGCGGGGTGGAGCAGTTGGTAACGCCGGACGGCCGGTACTTCGTGGTGCGCGGCCGGCTATGGCGCTGCACTGATCCGAGCCTGCCCGCGGCCGAACGGGACCGGCTGACCCACGAGCTGATGGATGCCCGGCGGGCCAAGAAGGCCGCCCTCAGGGCCGATGACCACGCTGCCGTCGAGGCCGCCAAAGCTTTGGTCGACGAGGCCAAGGTGGCGCTAGGCGAGCGCGGGCCGGTGTGGTGGACGGACGGAAGCCCTGATGTGAACCGGCATCTCGCCGGAAACACCGACTACCGTGACTGGTACGCCTCCGTGTCCGTCGTCGAGGAAGATGGACTCTAACCAAATCTAGTGAGTCTAAAGCACTCTAAAGATCGATGGTAGGTTGACGGCATGCCCAACCCGTTCCATGCCAGTTTCGGTGTCAGTCCCCCGCTGCTCGTCGGGCGCGAGTCCGTGCTCGAGAGCTTCGTGGAAGCGCTGGAGGACGGGCCTGGATCGTCCGGACGCGCGACGCTCTACACCGGGGCCCGCGGCACCGGCAAGACGGTGATGCTCAACGCCGTCGAGGACCGCGCGCGTGAGCAAGGATGGCTGGTCGTCAGCGAGACCGCCACCCCGGGTTTCGTCGACCGGATCACCCAGCAGCATCTGCCGAAGCTGTTGCGCGACTTCGACCCGGACGCCGTGCAGCGGCGAATGAAGGGTTATACGGCGCCGGTGAACATCGGCCGGGTCGACTGGGACACCGTCGAACGGCACGTGGTCCAGGCCGGGCTGCGCAATCAGCTCGAGGTGCTCACCGACCTGCTCGCCGCGCACGGCACGGGCGTGCTGATCACCCTTGACGAGATCCATCAGAAGCAGCTGGCCGAGCTCCGCGAACTCGCCACCACGGTGCAGCACGCATTCCGCGACGGCCGCGAGCTCGCCTTCGCCGGCGCGGGTCTGGCCGCCAGCGTCAGCGACGTCGTCAACGACGATGTGCTCACTTTCCTGCGCCGGGCGGAGCGGCACTCACTCGGATCGGTGGCGCGCGCCGACGTCGAACGCGGCTTCCGCGAACCCATCGAGGCTGCCGGCCGCCGCGTCGGAGATGAGGCCCTGCAGCTCATGGTCGACGGGGCGAGCGGCTATCCGTTCCTGCTGCAGCTGGTCGGCGCACAGACCTGGCGGCTGCACCCGGGCGAGGAGGAGATCACCGCGGCCGATGCTGCCGAAGGCGTTACCAGGGCACGACTCCGGCTGGGCGCGCTGATCCACGAGCCGGCCCTGAGCGCTGCGTCCGACATCGACAAATCGTTCCTGCTGGCGATGTCGCAGGACGACGGTCCCTCCAGAATGTCCGACATCCAGCGCCGGCTGAACGTGGACGTCAACTACGTCAGCCAGTATCGGCTGCGCATGATCGCAGCTGAGCTCATCTACTCCACGCGCCGCGGTTACGTCGACTTCGCGTTGCCGTATCTGCGCGAGTACCTGCGCGATCACGCGGGTCCCGGGATTTGACCAGCCCGGCCCGTCAGCCCGCGCGGCGTATCAGTCTCGAGCGCCAACCAACGGATCTGAAGGCATCCGTTGCTATGACGGCTGGAGGCCAACGGATCCGGAGGATGGCTCGCGCCGCCACGCGCTCTATCCTGCCGGGTGACGAAGTCAGTGACATCGGACGGCGGTATTTCGTGGTGCGCGGCCGGCCGTGGCGCTGCACCAACCCGAGCCTCCCCCCGACCGACCGGGATCGGCTGACTCATGAGTCAATGGATGCCTTTGACGGGCCCGACTCGCCCGACTCGCCGACGGATGGGCAGAGGTAGCTGTCGCAAGCAGTCGAACACCGCATCGAGAACGTCAGCCCCACGTAATACGGCGACCATCCCGGCCACCGATCGACGCCCGGGGTACCGCGCACGTGTATCGTCATCACTTGATGGTGTCTACCGTGCCAGGAGGCCGAAATGAGAACTACCCTTGCCTTGGACGACGACCTTGTCTTGGAAGCTCAGCGTCTGACCGGGACCAAAGAGAAGGGTGCGCTGGTTCGGCAGGCACTGGGTGCATTGATCGAGCGCGAGAGCGCCCGACGGCTGGCTCGGCTTGCCGGAAGTGAGCCGGACGCGACGCCCGTACCGCGCCGGCAGACGACTGCGTGATCCTTGTCGACACGTCGGTCTGGATCGACCACCTCCGCCGCGGTGACGCAGAGCTCGCCTCGCTACTTCAAGTTGGCCAGGTTCTCGCCCACCCCTGGGTGACGGGTGAAATCGCGCTCGGCCATCTCTCGCGGCGCAGCGAGATCATCGGCCTGCTCAACAATCTCCCGCAAGCGACGTCTGCGACAGAGTTCGAGGTGTTAACGCTGATCGACACCCATCAGCTGTTCGGTCTGGGCATCGGGTACATCGATGCGCACCTGCTAGCCGCAACGATGCTCACGGCCGACGCCCGACTGTGGACCCGCGACAAGCGACTCGCGGCGGTCGCTACGCGACACGGGCTCGCCCTCGGCAATCGGCAGGCCCCCTGAGGGGCCACCCATCTCACCGGGCTGACAGACTCCGGTTAGCCAAGGCAAACCGGGTCGTATGGAGCTGCATGCAGGTAGTTGGCTCCTCGCGCAGACGATGCCGAGCTCACGCTACGAAGAGAAACGGTGGGGGACTACAAGCACGGGGTTATCGGACCAGACCAGCTCGCGAGAAGCCGAACGCGCGGCTCGCGGAGGCAGTTGCCTACGCCGCCGATGCTCACGCCAGCCAATTCCGCAAGCGTGGACCAGGCGACCCACGGCAGCCGATCCCGTACATCAGTCACTTGCTCGGCGTCGCGGGCCTGGTGTCCGAAGACCTGGGTTCGCCCGACGAAGTAATTGCCGGGCTGCTGCACGACGTCCTCGAAGACCAAGACCCGAACAAGGTCCGCGCAGCGGAGATCGAACGGGCTTTCGGGCCACGGGTCCTCACCATCGTTCAGGGCTGCTCCGGCCCGAAGTCCGAGGACTACCCGGACTATCGTGTCCGCAAGCAGATCTACCTCGACCACCTCACGGCCGAGCGCGATCCCGGGATCATCCGGGTGTCTCTCGCCGACAAGGTCCACAATTCCCGTTCGACCGTCAACGATCTCGAGGCGGAGGGGCCGTCCGTTTGGCTTCGGTTCAACGCCGGCTTCGACGACCAGATGTGGTGGTACGGAAACCTGTTATCCGCCTTCGTTGCCCACGCTGCCGATGGCCGGGCGAGCCCGCCTCGCGTGGACGAATTGGGTCGGCTGGTGGCGCGGATGAAGCAGTCCGGCTGACCGAGTCAGTCGCCGATCCTGCTCCAGAAGGTCGACTCGATCTCCTGCTCGGCGATGTATTTCTCCAGGTCGGTCGACGTCGCGAATCGGTCTCGGATCGCCAGCAGGAGCGGGCCAGATCCGAGGCCGGCCTTGGTCGTCAGCTGCTTCACCGCCTCAGCATTCAGAGTCCGGACGAATTCGTACTCGCTGAAGCCGAATGCGCTCTCGACGCCACCGCCCATGTCATGTCCCGTCAGTTCCAAACCTCCGTCCGATCTCAGGCTCAGTGATCGCCGCACAGTCCCTCGGTCATCGTGATAGCTCTCCAAGTCCAGGCTCGTCGGTCCTCGGACTCGGCCGGGTCAACGTCAGTCGTCATGATCTGTCTCCAGTCCTCGGATGCTGTCTCGGCTTGAAACCTTGCCAGTGACATCAGGGGCGGTGTCAGTGCGCCTGGCCTGGGCCGACTTTCCCACAACTACAGGAAAGCGACCAGCGAAGAAGCCTTCGCCGTGGCTTGCTCCACCGCTACACGAATGACCCACCGCGACCAGTCGCTGTCGCCCAGAGCTCCGGATTGGGCGAGGCCCAGGTCATCGCTTCGAGCACGTCCTGCGGATCCTGGCCCAGCAGGAGCGAGTATCGACCGGCGACGCTGGGCGTCCGGCTGCGGCCTTCGACGCAATGCAGTAGGACAGTCTTGCCCTCCGCTCTCAGGGCCTGCACGGTCCGGGCGGCATCCTCGATGACGAACTCCAGGTTGGCGTTCTCGCGCGCCCCGGCATCGATCAGCCAGAACTCGATGTGTTCGACGCCGAGGTCCTCCGAGCCCATCCGGCACAAGCTGACCACCGCGTCATACCCACCCAACGCGACGGCGCCGGCGTCACCGAGCAGCAGCCCCGAATCGTGCGGGTGGGCCACGACACTGCCGGACCGATAGCCGGGGTACGTCATGCGCGGAATGCTCGGCCAGCCGGCCGAGTCATCTGCTCCACCGCGTGCGGAGCGAGAGGCCAGCGCCACCAGGTCTTTTGCGTTCAACCCCGGCCAGCCGTGCAATTTCCGCCGCCACTTCGCAGGGATGGCTGACGCTCCCCAGCGAGCACCGAGCAGCCCACCGGCAATGGCCGCTGTGGTGTCGGTGTCTCCGCCGGCCCGTACCGCCGCTTCCAGAGCAGCTTGCAGGTGCGCGGCATCATCGGCAGGAACATGATTGATCGCCCACCAGGCGGTCTGCAGGGCATGAACCACCCAGCCGTTCTTCGGGAAGTCCGACGGCTGACCGGTTTCCGCTTGATCCAGCAGCGGGCCCCAGAAGTCCCTGACGTCCGCGTCAGCGGTCAGCAAGTAGGCACGGACGCCGTCGAAATTGCCGTGGACGACGGCATGACGGATGCCTGCGCTCCAGATCTGGCACGCCTCACCGGCACGCTGATCATCGTGAGTGAGCGCGCTGACCTGCAGGGCTGCGTCGGAGCAGCCGGCCGGATCATCGAGGTAGGCCAGGGCAACCGGAGCGGTACGCATCAGAGAACCGTTGCCGCCCTTGCGCCCTGACACTCGACGGGCAGTTGCGGCCATATCCGCAGCACTGGAGTCGCGGCGGGACAGCACCTTGCTGGTTTGCCTGCCGATGTCTTTCGGACCCGAGGCATACCAACGCGCCCAGTTGGCCGCGACTCGGTCAAGACCATCCGCCGTCCGGATGTCGAACCCCTCCGCGGTGACCAGGGCAATGCCGATGGCCATGGTGGTGTCGTCGGTCCACTCGCCGGGTTCGAACCCGAACGGACCGCCGCCGACCATGTCGATCGGCGTCTCGGGCCGTGGGTAGCTGAACTCGTACCCGGCGCCGAGTGCATCCCCGGCGGCCGTTCCCAGCAGAACGCCTGCGGCACGGTCCTTCTGAATCGCGGTCAGCTTCACGCGGCACTCCCGACGGCCAGTACGGACAGATGCAGGACGCGATGATCATCCCTGATGCCGCGCAATTCCAGTCGAGCGGAACGGGCGACGATCCGACGCCCCATTCCGGCGGCGTCGGAGTCAACCGGGTTGAGTTGACCGACGGCGGCCACGAACTCGCGGGCCGCATGCCCACTCGTGCCCCGGGACGGCCGGCTCGCCGCATCACGGGCAGCGGCGTGGATGATGCGATCCCACGCCGCCGCGAGCAGTTCGTCATCCGCAAACAGTTCCAGCAGCACGGGCACTCCCCCGACGGCGATGAGGATTCCGGACTGGCCGGGCAACGGCCGCAGATCACTGACGTCCGGAGGAGCGTGGTGGACACCGCGCTCCAGGTGCACCCGCCGCCACACGTCACCCTGGTTCGTGCCGCCGCGAACGAACGCGCTGGCCCGTTCCCGACCGGTCTCGTGTCTTCGGTCGCCGTGCCATCGCTCCTGCTCGACGCAGCGCACCTCGATCTCGAGGGTTTCCCCATTCTTGATCAGCGTCGACCCGATGGCGACGCGGTTCTGTTGCCCGCCGATCATCAAGTCACCGTCGATGACGAGAACCGCCTTGCTGCTGGTGTTGGTGACCTGCAAACGGGGGACGTCCGGCGTGGCCAGCTCTTGGACCGACACCGCCTGCGGTGTCGAGAGTCCGATGGCCCGGCCGACGAGCCGCTCCTGCCAGACCGGGAACACCGTCAGGGATCCGCGTCGCTCTCCGGCACCTACGTGCAACTTTGTCATGATTAACTCCCTCGATTTAGATGGCTGATGCGCTAACTATAGATCGCTGATGCGCTAAGGTCAAGTCCATGGTCCAGTCCTCGAAGCAAAAGTCGTTGACCGACTACCCGCGACCGTCCGTCGCGGTCGACGTCGCTGTGCTGACGGTGCGCTCGCACGAGCTGCACGTCCTGGTCGTCGAGCACCGCTTGGGTGGTTTCGCTCTACCAGGAACGTTTTTGCATGAGGGCGAAACCCTCGCGGCCGCAGCCGAAAGGGCGCTCGTCACCAAGGCGGGTCTCGGCGGAGTCGACTTTCGCCAGCTACACGTTTTCGACGACCCGAAGCGCGATGATCGCGGCTGGGTGCTCTCCGTGGGGCACGTCGCCGGAGTCGCGGCCGAGCAGATCCCGGACGATCGGAGACTGATCGCTCTTCCCGACGGCAAACTCCGGGAGCCCCTGTTGTTCGATCACCGCGAGATCGTGGAGCGGGCCGTCGCCGATCTACGGGAGCACTACGGACGGTCGGTCGACCCGTACGGGCTGCTCGGCGAGACGTTCACCGTGCTGGCCCTGCGCCAGCTGTACGAGGCGGTGTTCGGGCACGGCCTGATGAAGGACACCTTCCGCCGCCATGTCATCCACCATCTCGACGACACGGGTCGGACCCAGACGGAGGCGATCGGAAAGCCGGCCGCGCTGTACCGCCGCAAGGTCGACGCTCCCTTGGCGCCGTCGGCGGCGGCCTTCTTCGCCGGCAACGTCGGTTAGTTTGGGTTGGTGTCAGCGACTGCGGCAAACGATAAGTGGGCCGACCGGAGAAGGAGTTCGTTGAAAATTGACCTGCACTGTCACACCGCATGTTCGGACGGTACAGACTCGCCCGCCGAGCTCATGCAGAAGGCGGCCGACGCCGGGCTCGACGTCGTGGCCATCACCGACCACGACACCACCGGAGGTTGGGCCGAAGCAACCAGCCATCTGCCGCCAGGCCTTACGCTGGTGCCCGGTGCGGAGTTCTCGACGCAGGTCGAATGGTCCAGACGGGCAGCTTCAAAAGCGTTCATCTGCTCGGCTACCTGTTCGACCCCGCCGACGCTGCCATCGTCGCCGAACAAGCGCGGCTGCGGACCAATCGGGAGACCCGCGGCTTGTCCATCGTGGACTTGCTCGTAGAGGCCGGGGTGGGGATCAACCGTCAGCAGGTGCTCGACACTGCCGCGGACGCTCCCGTCGGTCGACCGCATATCGCGCGAACGTTGGTCGACAGCTGCGGTCGTAAACTCGATCAAAGAAGCCTTCGACGACTATCTCGAACGTCCTGAGTTCAAGGTCATCAAGCCCAACACCGACCTCGATCTGGCGATCACGATGATCAAAGCGGCTGGCGGCGTCGCCGTGCTCGCCCATCCATGGGCGCGAGGCGGCCGCGACTACCTGACCGCGTCGAAGCTTCGTGCGCTTCAGGAAACAGGACTTGACGGCATCGAGGTCGACCACCCGGATCACGATGCTGAAGCGCGTGCCAAGCTCAGGGTCATTGCTGAAGATCTGAACCTGATCGTGACCGGCTCCTCCGACTACCACGGCAATAACAAGACCCTACGGATTGGTCAGGAGACAACGTCCGAGGAATCATTCGGCCGCATCATCTCCGCCAGGTCGGGCATCACCAGACCGATGATTGCATGACCGTGCACGTTGGCGGTCCTCTCGTAAACCCGACAGCCTCGCCCACCGGCGCCCCACACAGCCTGGCAAGCAAAATCGACCATCAAGTAGCGCCCTGGGGCACCCGCGCAATCAGCGTCGTCACCGTCCGCGGCCGGCTCTGAGCGGGGGTTCGGCTCGACTTTGTTCGCCATGAAAGAATGATTGTCAGCGACACGGCCGGCGCGGTCGGGCATTTGCATTGCCGCTTCTGAGGTCGGGGGTACCCAGCGTGGACGAAGGGCTGTACGAAAGCTTGCTCACGACCGCATCATCGGGTGAGCTCACATCGGATCAAGACCTCGTCACCGAGATTCGGAACGTGGACCTAGCCGAGCAGCCGGAGGTACTGGCTCGCCATCTTCGCGACGCTGTCCTTCGCCGATTGCGGGCAACGTCGTCGGAACCGCATCGGGTGGACCTGGTTAATCGGCTGCTATCCGTCCTGGAGATGCCCGACGATGCTCTCAGTGGTGACGTCCGACAATTGATGTCGCTCGCCCGACGCGCATCCCCGGGCGTCGTTCCCATCTCCACCTGGCGGCCGACCACTCCACTTTCAGATGCAGCGTTGCTGACCAATGCCCACGGCGAGCCATCGCTCGGCTCGGAACTGAGAGCCGAGTTGGCCACGGCCGACCGGGTCGATCTGCTCTGCGCCTTCGTCAAATGGCACGGAATTCGAGTGATCGCTGCCGAACTCCAGCAGCTGCAAGGAACGCGGGGTCCCTCTGCGGGTCATCACCACGACTTACATCGGCGCCACTGAGCGCAAGGCTTTGGATCGTTTGGTCGACGAGTTTGGTGCAGAAGTCAAGATCCACTACGACCGACTCAGCACCCGCTTGCACGCCAAGGCCTGGCTGTTCGTCCGCAAGTCCGGCTTCGACACCGCCTACGTCGGCTCGTCGAATCTGTCTCAGCAAGCTCTGCTTGACGGACTGGAGTGGAACGTCCGGCTTTCCAAGATCGCCACGCCATCATTGATGGAGAAGTTTCAGGCCACGTTCGAGACCTATTGGGCTGACGACAATTTCGAGAGCATACGACCCGGCGCGGGATCGTGATCGCCTCGATGACGCCCTGAGCGAAGCATCTGGCCGGTCCAGCTCGGACCATGCCACGATCGTTCTTTCCGGACTCGAGGTACGCCCATACCCGTACCAGTCGGAGATGCTCGAAGCGTTGGAAGTCGAGCGGGTCGTCCACGGACGGCATCGCAACCTCATCGTGGCGGCCACCGGAACCGGTAAAACGGTCGTCGCCGCACTCGACTATCGCCAACTCAGCGAGGCCGTCGCCAGCTACTCGACCTTCTCTGCTGTTCGTGGCACACCGTCAGGAAATCCTCCGACAGGCTCGCCAGATGTACCGGGAAGTGCTGGGCGATGGCACTTTCGGCGAGCTCTATGTTGACGGAGCCCGACCCGAGCGCTGGCGACACGTGTTCGCTTCCGTTCAGTCGCTGAGTGTCTACGGCACAGTGAACATTCCGGTCGATGCTTTCGACATCGTCGTCATCGATGAGTTCCACCACGCCCAGGCCATCACCTATCGCCGACTGCTGGATCACCTCAGGCCGCAAGAACTCTTGGGCATGACGGCGACACCCGAACGCGCCGATGGAATGGATGTCCGATCGTTCTTCGGCGGCCGTTCCGCCTATGAACTCAGGCTGTGGGACGCCCTCGACCAGGGACTGCTCTGCCCGTTCCAATACTTCGGCATCGCCGACGGCACCGATCTGACCAAGATCCAATGGTCCCGCGGAAAGTACGACCAGTCCGCGCTGGCTGGCGTGTACACCGGCAATGACGCCCGAGCCCGCATCATCCTGAAAGAGGTCGCCGACAAGGTCGTCGACGTCGAACGCGATGCGCGGGCTTGGCTTCTGTGTCTCCGTCGCACATGCCCGCTACATGGCTGAGGCGTTCCGCGGCGCCGGCATCTCTGCTACCGCAGTCACCGGCGAGACGCCCACTGCTGCACGCCAACAAGCACTCTCGGACCTACGAGAAGGCCGACTAAAGATCCTGTTCACGGCCGATCTGTTCAACGAAGGTGTCGACCTTCCCCTGATCAACACCGTGCTCTTTCTCCGCCCCACAGAAAGCGCTACCGTTTTTCTTCAGCAGCTCGGACGTGGTCTGCGCAGGTATGCCAACAAGGCGGTCCTCACCGTACTTGACTTCGTAGGCTTACAGAATCAGAAGTTTCGCTTCGATCTTCGCTATCGAGCGCTCACCGGAAGCACACGTAAGGGCCTGGAGCGAGATATTGTCCGAGGTTTTCCGTTTTTACCCTCTGGATCCCAGATCGTGCTCGATCGCGAAGTGCAGACCGCGGTCCTAGCCAACCTCAAGACTCAGATCGGTGGCCGTTGGGCCTCTATTGTCACAGAACTCCGAGCGCAGGGCGAATCTTCGCTCGGCCAGTTTCTCACCGAGTCGGGCCTCGAACTGGCCGACATTGCTCGGTCAGGACGCAGTTGGACTCGACTACGCCGTGAGGCCGGCTTGCCGAGCAGGGCCGGCGCCGCCGCCGAGGGTTCACTTCTCCGACGGGTGCGAGCTGTAGCTCATGTCGACGATGCCGAACGGGCGGCGGCTTACCTATCTCTGCTCTCTGACGATGCAGGCTCGTACAGCCAACTGGACTACCGCCAGCAGCAATTCGCCCGGATGCTGTTCTTCCTGCTCTTTCCCGACGGCGGCGGATACCCCTCGCTGCAGGCTGGGTTCGCAGCCCTTGCACGGGAGCCGGCGGCAAGGGAGGAACTGCCGAGCCTAATTTCGCTCAGCCTGGATCGAATCGCGGCATCTGCCGTCGCCACTGAACGGGCGGCTCCATGACGTGCCGCTGCAGGTCCACGCCCGCTACCAACGCGAGGAAATCCTGAGCGCGTTGGGTCATGCGACTCTGCAGCGCCTGCCTTCGTATTTTCGGGAGGGCGTGATGCGGAGCGACGAACTGGGCCTGGATGCATTCTTCGTGACGTTGCGCAAGACAGAGACGGACTACTCGCCGACCACGATGTACCAGGATTACGCCATCTCACCCACCCTTTTCCACTGGGAGAGCCAGTCGACCACGAGTGCTGCGTCCAAGACCGGTCAGCGATACCTGGACCACCGCGCGGCCGGCTCCGAGATCCTCATCTTCAGCCGCGCCGCGAAGCTCGACGCTCTCGGCACCATGGCCTACACCTTCCTGGGAACCGCCGACTACGTCAGTCACACCGGCGATCGACCGATCGGAATCACCTGGCAGGCTGAGTCGCCCGATGCCCGCCGATCTCTTCACGCAAGCCAGGGTGGCGGGCTGATCGACCCATTCTCCAACGCTAGCGAGACACGTGATTCAACCGGCAAATGTCGAGGGTCTTCCCGGCCCCGCGGAGTGAGGGGCGAGCGTCGTCGGTAACCTGCCAACATGGCACTTTCCGATCTGACCGACGCCAACGCCGTCTTTGCGGCCATCAAAGAGTTCGAACGCTCTGGGGCGCGAAGCCTTCCTCGCCAAGTACGGATTCGGGAAAGCGAAGAGCTACTTCCTTGTCCGACGAAGGCAAGTTCTACGACTCGAAGGCGATCGCCGGTGCCGCCTACGGCTATCAGCACGGTGCAGCGCTTACCGCTCAAGAGTTCAGCGGTGGTGACTCCACGGTGGCGAGAGTTCTCGAGGGGCTGGGGTTCCAGATCGAGCGGCCCACTTTGTAGCGCACGTCACAGCTGCCAAACGAAATTAGACTGGCCGATCGTCGAGGACGGCATCATCATCCATTGGGCCTACCGGCTGACACCGTTCGCTTTGGACGCGCGGCTTGACAACATATCCAGCCGTCCCGCTCCTATCGCCGGCGCGATGCCGCCGTTCCACCTGCGCAGATTCGACATGGTTCTAGACCCTGCTCTCTGGCGGACCCGCGGCTCATCGAAGACAGGCGGGATCGGCCACCACCAGCTTCGAGAGACATGGCTCTAGGCACGGTCAGCGCATTGCAGTCGTCGCGAAGGTGATAGTTCGACCCGAGCCTGGTTGCGTAGACGTGATCGCCAGCCCGGCGATCTTCCAATCCGTGGACGCAGAATCGTCGGTCCAGATCGCACAGCTCGCACCACGCCGGAGCGGATGCCAAGGGTGCCTGCGCGTACGGGTTCGGGCGTACGGCGGCGGTCGGCGCAGAACGGATCGTCTGGGCTGACAGAGTATGACGGCTTTACGGATAGGTTCCTCGTCGTTGTCGGCGACTTCGCGGGCACGCTCGGTCCACTCCGACGTGCTCGCCACCAACTGACCAAGCCCACCTGCTGCCCCTTCCGAATTTGAATGCTGGATATTACCCGCTAAGCCACCAAGTCCATCCGAACGTGACGATCCAGAGAATCTCGGGATTCGATAGGGTCCGATCGACAGCCAACGGGGGCTGCCTCGGCGGGAACGCGAGAGCTGCGATGGCACAGAACGAACTGATCTCCTCGGTGCTCGAGTTGGCCGACGGCGATCTAACACTGACCGACGAAGTCCGACTGATCATTCTGGGCGCGCTGGAGAGCGATCAAGCCCTGGACGACGCGGTCGGCGGGGTCGGACAGACACTCGCCCAGGTTGCGGCTTCCGTCGACGATGCGCCGCCGCCGATCGGAGCCTTCCTCAAATCGATCACCGTCGCCGGGTTCCGGGGTATTGGCGAATCGGTCACCGTGCCACTGCATCCGGGTCCAGGTCTGACCATCATCGCTGGCAGGAATGGTTCCGGGAAATCATCCATCGCCGAGGCTCTGGAAATGGCCCTCACCGGTCGGAGCTATCGATGGCTCAAGCAATCGAGTGCCGTCTGGACGGCGAACTGGCGGAACGTCCATCAGAAGGTGGCGGCCGAGATTCGGATCGAACTCGCCGAGGAGGGTCAGGGCACGCTCACCATCGGCATGGATTGGTCGACCGACGCCAGCCTGGGTGACGGTACCTGTTGGGTGCAACGCAAGGGCGCGAAACGACAGACAGGGCGAGACAGTCTCGGCTGGGCGGCGCCATTGGAGCGCTATCGCCCGCTGCTGTCATACGACGAACTCGGCGGGGTGCTGGAAGGCCGCCCGAGCGACTTGCACGACAAGCTCAATCCACTGCTCGGCCTGGAGTCCATCACGGAAGGCCAGAAACGACTGACCTCCACGCTGAAGCGCCTTCAGGAGCCGGCTGCAACGGCGAGATCCTTGCTGGCACAGCTCAAGGCTGACCTCGCGGCGCTCAGACGATGACCGTGCCGCGAAAGCGGCGGCACTCGTCGCCAAGCGCGCTGCGGACCTGGCCGCGCTGCAGCAACTCGCAGTTGGAAGCGGTTCGGTAGACGTCAATCTGACGCGCCTGAAGTCACTGACCCACATCGGCAGCCCCGATCGTGCAGACGTCCATGAGGCCGCCGCCGAACTGAAGGCAGCCGTGGTCGCTGTTGCCGAACACGCGGCATCCGCCACCGATCTCCTTGTCGAGCGCTCACTGGTCCTAAGCCAGGCGCTCGGTTTGCATGCAGTTCACGGCGACATGGAATGTCCGGTCTGCGGTGTCGGGCTGCTCGACACGACCTGGGCGCAGCAGGCCAAATCAGCACTAGACGCGGAGAACGCCGAGTTGGCGGACCTCAGGGCGGCCAGACTTCGATTGGACAACGCACGGATCCGAGCGCAGCGACTGGTCAACGGAGTCCCGGAACTCGGCAACAACGATGACGACGAGCTGACGCAGTTCGACGCTGCCGCAACCGCTTTGACTGACTGGCGTGCAGCACCCGCCAATGACCTCGAACTGGCTGATCATCTGGTGGCAGCGATTGACCCACTCGAGCAGGCGTTCCGGAACCTCCGAACGCAGGCAGACTCATTGCTCGCAGCGCGGGAAGACCTGTGGGCACCGCTGGCGATTCAGCTCGGCCAGTGGGTGAGTTCGAAGCAGACAGCTGATCGAGTCGGCGCCGCTGGCATCCGAGGTGAAGGCTGCGTCCGACTGGCTCAAGGCCAGATCGGGTGATCTGCGCAATCAGCGCCTGGCTCCATTGGCAGACCGTGCGCGGCACATCTGGGCCCAGCTGCGGCAAGAGTCCAACGTCGACCTCGGCTCCATCCGTCTCGAGGGGCAGGCGACTCACCGTCGAGTCGAGTTGACCGCCCAGGTCGACGGGGTGGAGGCGGGAGCGCTGGGCGTGATGAGCCAGGGCGAGTTGCATGCCTTGGCGTTGGCGCTGTTTCTGCCGCGAGCGACAGCACCGGACAGCCCGTTTCGATTTATCGTGCTCGACGACCCGATTCAGGCGATGGACCCCGCAAAGGTCGAAGGATTCGTTCAGGTGCTCCAAGAGCTCGCCGAAGGACCGCCAGGTCATCGTCCTTTCACATGACGACCGCCTGCCGTCGGCCGTGCGCCGGGCCAAGACAAAGGCCCAGATCCTCGAGGTCACCCGCGGCAACGGATCCACCGTCACGGTCTCCGAATCGCTGCACCCAGCCACCAGATACCTCGATGACGCCTACGCGCTCGCTGCCGACGAGGGGGTTCCGACCGAGATCAAAGACCGCATCGTGCCCAGCTTGTGCCGGATGGCGCTGGAGACCACAGCTTTCGAGGTCTTCGAGGATCGGCGGATCTCTGAAGGACTCGAAAGGCAAGCGGTGGAACAGCAATGGGGAGACGCGAACACGTTGCGGCAACGGGTCGCACTGGCCGTCCATGGTGACAAAGGTGCCGACATCAAGAAATGGCTGACCGCTGGCCGACGCTCGGAATCGTTCACGATTTGCAATCGTGGCGTACATGCCGGCACCACTGAAGACCACCTCGACGAGGTGCGAGCCGTTCGCAGCACCGTCAAGGAATTGCGGGCCGTGCGATGACAGCCGCCGATGGACTGTCGTTGGCCGATGCCATTCTGACCGGGCAGGTCGAACGTGCCGGGGCGACACGCGCCGCGAGCGGCCGCAGTCCTGGCACGCCAGGCCCTCGAGGAGATCGTCGACCAGCAACTCGACTTACCTTCGACGCAACTCGGACGCGCTTCTATGCGCTCGAGGTTGATCATCCTGAGGGATCAACTCGGTGAGGACGCCGGCAACAAGGCGCAAGCCGCGTGGGATGGGCTGAGCCGGTGCTGCCATCACCATTCCTACGAGCTGCAACCCAGCTCCGCCGAGGTGACGGCGCTGATCCAGCTGGTGCGCGCAGTTCCCAACACGTCGGCCGGACCATGACCGCACCCACGGTCTCTGTCGACCCAATCGGGTGACACCCGTACTCGGCTCTTGGCACATGCCCGGCGGCTAGCCATACTAACTATCCGTTCGTCGAAGGCTACGGCCTGCGACCGATCCCAGAAGTGGGAGACACCAGTGTCGATGATCGCCTGGCTGGACACTTCAGCCGACGAGCAGCGCCGGGTGCGGGAGATCGTGGCCCTCTTCACGAGAAACCGTCTCGATTCGCAGCTATCAGCGGGTTGACAGATGACAACCAGCACCAGCCAACTCATCACGACCGCGTACGGCGCCCCCGCGATCGCGGCGTTGCGCTCGCTGATGGCGGAACTCAAGGCCGCTGACCCCATGGCGCCGGTCACGCTGCTGGTACCCAACGAGCTTGCTGGCATCACGGCGCGCCGTTCGTTGGCGACCGGTGTCCTGCCGGGCACAACCGGTGTCGCCGGTCTGTACATCAGCACACTCCCCCGGCTCGCGGAGCAACTGGCCGCGGCGAGCCTGAGTCCACGCGTGCCCGCAACTCGGGCCTTCGTCGCGGCGGCCTGGCGGACGGCTCTGAACGACGACCCCGGCGTGTTCTCCGGCGTGAAAGATCATGTCGCCACGATCAGGGCGCTGACGGACGCGCATCGCGATCTACGGGACCTCGACGAGGACGCACTCGACGCCGTCGCTGCCTCCGGCGCTCTGCAACACAGCCTCATCGACCTGCACCGCACGGTGTCGGCCGCGCGTCGAAAAGACACTGCTATGACGAGGTGGAGCTTCTTCACGCCGCCGCGCGGCGGATCAGCGAACGTTCCGACGAGGAGCTGGGCTCGGTCGTCCTCTATCTCCCCCAGCAGTTGTCCAATGCTGAGATCCACTTGGCGCGGGAGCTGGCCGACCCAACTCGGACTCACGGTCCTGGCCGGCCTGGTGGGAGATGCCAAGGCAGACGCGGTCGTTCTACGAGATGCTCGAGGCCCTTGGACTGCAAGCAGATGTCACGACAGCGGCGTCCCCGATTGCCACCGCGATTCGTCACGCATCCGATTCGGACGACGAAGTGCGACTTGTGGTTCGAGAGCTGATCGATTCCTTGACAACGACCGCACCGCAACGGATTGCAGTCCTCTACGGACGTTCGATCCCGTACGCCAGGCAACTTCACGAGCAGCTCGCCACCGCCGGCCTCATGGTCAACGGACCGGGTCCTCGCGCCGTCGACGAACGAGCCATCTCCAGAGGCTTCCTCGGGATTCTCGGACTGGGACCCGACTTCCGACGCCCTGACGTCTTTCGGGCGTTGTCGGAAGCCCCAGTCCGAAACCCTGCCGGACCGGGCCGACTACCCATTTCTCGATGGGAGCGAGTCTCGCGCCTGGCCGCAGTCGTCAGCGGTGACGACTGGGATCACCGACTGACGGCGTACAGCGATGGTCAACGTGCCACGATCGCCAACTGAGCAGACGCGTGACGACCCGATCGCTGGCCGCATCGACGCTGCGAATGGACAGATCGAGTCGGCAGACCAGATGCGGTCGTTCGTCCTGAGCCTCCGGGACCGCCTCGACCAGGGCCTCAAGAAGGTGACCTGGACAGCATTGTCGGCGTGGGCGTTCGAGCTGTTCCACGACCTCTACGGCGAACTCGCCGATGTCCGCAGCATGCCAGCCGGACGAGCAGTCCGCCGCCGTGGCCATCGAGTTGGCGCTCCGCGGTATGGCGGCGACTCGAAATCGTCGAAGCCAGTGCCGATTTGCCGCGCCTGGCTGAACTGCTGTCGCAAGAACTGCAGTCGGCCCGGCCACGGGTAGGGCACTTCGGCGAGGGCGTTTTCGTTGGTCCGATCTCGGCTGCCGTCGGTCTGGACCTCGACGTTGTCTACGTCATCGGTCTGGCGGAGGATACCTATCCTGGTCGCCAGCACGTCGACGCCTTGCTACCCGATCAGGTCCGCGACAAAGTCCAGCAGCTGTCCGGCAGCAAGGATCGGGTTGGGGGTCAACATCGGCAGCTGCTGGCGGCGTTTGCCTCCGCACCTCGAGGTTGTTGCCACCTTTCCGCGCGGTGACCTGCGACGCAGTACCGTGCGGCTGCCGAGCCGCTGGCTGCTTGCCGAGTCTTCGCAAACTGTCCGGCGACGACAAACTCGCTGCGACTCAATGGGAAGACGCCAAATCAGCGGCGATTGTGGGATCGCCTTCGTTCGCGGGTGCATCTGCTGCGAGCCACTCGATTGGCCACTGCACAGGAGTGGCGAGTTCGAGCGGCGGGCGCGGGCATCCTGCGCGACTCGACGCGTTGACGCAGCAGCATCCTTGATTCAGCATCGCATGAGTCACGACTTCACCCGCTTCGACGGCAACCTGACCGGCATCGTCGGGGCTGCCGGACTTCACGAGCCCGGATCGTCTGGTGTCACCGACTCAACTTGAGTCGTACGCCGTTTGTCCGCATGGGTACTTCATGCGGCGACTACTCAGGGTCGAGCCGCTCGAGCAACCCGAAGTGCTGATCACCATCAGCCCGCTCGACATTGGCAACCTCGTCCACGAGTCAATGGACGAGTTCGTCCGTGAGCAGTCGGGGGCACTTCCGTCCTACGGAGTTCCTTGGACAGATGCAGCAACGGCCGAGCTCTTGGCGATTGCGTCAGCAAAGGCCAGCGACTTCGAAACTCGAGGCTTGACCGGGCATCCGCTGCTCGTGGGCCGCCGAGCGGATCCGCATCTGTCGGACCTGGACCGGATGCTCCAGGACGACAACGACTGGCGCCGCGAACGCGACGCCGAAGTCCTGACCACTGAGCTCACATTCGGGTCCGGCGCACACCCAGCTGTCGAAATCACCCTGCCGTCTGGACGCCTCGTCAGAATGCGCGGGAGCGCCGACAAAGTGGACCGGGCGCGCGACGGAACCCTGCTGGTGACCGACATCAAGACCGGAAACCCAGGGAAATTCGGCGTGCTGGAGAAAGATCCGGTTGCCGCCGGCACCCTCCTTCAGCTCCCCGTCTACGCGCACGCCGCTCGTCAATCGCTGGGCGACTCGACCAGTCAGTGCTCAGTACTGGTTCGTTCGTAAGGGACGACGTGCCGACGGCCCCAAACGAATCGCGATTGATCTGACACCTGACAGTCGAAACGCAGTACGCCAGCACGCTGGAAATCCTGGTGGATGGTATTGCCGGAGGACTGTTCCCTGCCAAGGCTCCCGAGCAGGCCGACTTTTCGTGGGTCCAGTGCCAGTACTGCAATCCGGATGGCATCGGCCACGGCGAGGTTCGTGAGGGCTGGGAGCGCAAGCGGGGCAATGCCGTCCTCGCCGAGCTCGTCAATTTGATCGATCCTGAGGTGACGGCATGACGAGTCCCCGACGAGCGCCTGAGTGACGAAACCGGCGCGCCTGCGGATTCGGGACGAAACGCAGACGACCCTGTTCGTCGAAGCAGGTGCGGGATCTGGCAAAACTCAGTCGCTGGTGAGCCGGGTGACCATGCTTGTGCTGAGCGATGGTATTCGAATTGGGCTGAATCGCGGCGGTGACCTTCACCGAAAAGGCCGGCGCGGAGCTGCGTGATCGATCTGCGAGCCAAGTTCGAGTCGGTGTGGCGAGACGATCCGGACAAGGACAAGAGGAACGCCGCCGAGCAAGCTCTGTCGGATCTCGACTCGGCTGCCATCGGCACCTTGCATTCGTTTGCGCAGCGCATCTTGACGACGCATCCGATCGAGGCCGGCTTACCTCCCTTGATCGAAGTACTCGATGAAGTCGGCACCTCGGTGGCCTTTGACGAGAGCTGGTCCGTCCTACAGCGGGAGTTGCTCGACGACCCCGAGTTGTCAGAGCAGCTCCTACTCGCGATGGCCTGCGGCACGAGCCTCGAGCAGCTTCGCTCGCTCGCCAAGGCTTTCGGATCCGATTGGGACCTCGTCGAAGATCGCGTTGTCGGCGCCAGTCTGCTGCCCACTCCGTTTCCGGATGTGGGCGTGCTCGCCGATGAAGCCGCTCGGCTGGCACTTGCGGGCGGACGAATGCTCGGAGATCAGTGATAAGTTTCTACCATCCCTGGCCGCTCTGGGCCTCTGGGCCGACGATCTCCGCTCGGCAGTGGACGGCCACGATCTCGTGTCCGCACTCGTCGCCGGGAGCGCTCTGAAGTTCTCACACGGCCGATCGAAGGCTTGGCGCGATCTACCCGGTCTGAAGGCCGATTGCAAAGACCTCGTCGAGCGAATCGCAATGCGCTAGCAGCGATGGCTAACGCCACCTTGCGTCCACTGGCGAGATGGATCGCAGAGAGTGTCTTCGCAGTGCCGCCCACCGTGCAGCGGACGGCCGTCTCCAGTTCCACGACCTGCTGGTGTTGAGTCGACGGTTGTTGCGAACCAACGGCGAGGTCCGGGAGTCATTGCATCATCAGTACTCTCGTCTGCTCCTCGACGAATTCCAGGACACGGACCCAATTCAGATCGAGTTGGCCGTGAGAATTGCTGCGGGCGCGGCCGGTGGGGCCAAGGACTGGCGCGACATCGACGTTCCACCTGGTTCGCTCTTCGTGGTCGGCGACCCGAAACAGTCGATCTACCGGTTCCGCCGAGCAGATATTCGTACGTACCTGGCAGCGAAGGAACATGTCGGCACGCCGGTCTCGCTCAGCACCAACTTCCGCACGGTGTCCCCAGTCCTGGATTGGGTCAACGCAGTATTCGGACGAGCTGATCACGCCCGTCGAGGATGCTCAACCGTCCTACCAGCCACTTTCTCAGCACCGGGAGGAGACTGATGACGGTGCCCCGGTGACGATTCTGGGGACGCACGAGCACTCCGTCAAACTCAATGCCGATGCCCTCCGGGAAGCGGAAGCAGCCGACGTGGCCGCAGTGGTTGCGCCAGGCACTGGCCGAGGCTTGGACCGTCCTGGATCCGGCCACTCAGGCTTGGCGGGCGATTCGCCCGTCAGACATCGCGATACTGCTACCAACGCGTCTCGCACTGCCGTTCCTGCAGGACGCCCTTGACCTGGCGGGTATCCCGTACCGGGCCGAGTCGAGTTCGTTCGTCTACCAGGCGGCCGAAGTGCGC
>CAVPUK010000005.1:0-710106 GCA_963708935.1 uncultured Actinomycetota bacterium
TACGGGCTCGGACACTCCGAAGAGGTGGTGGCGGCCGCGCTGGCCGGGCTGCCCGAGGCGGACCGGCCCTACGTCTTCACCAAGGGCGGTCTGGTCTGGGATCAGGCCGACCGGTCCTCGGCGCCCCGCCGGGTCGGCGCGCCTACCAGCATCAGGACCGAGGTCGAGGCCTCGCTGCGGCGGCTGCGGGTCGAGCGGATCGACCTGTACCAGATGCACTGGCCGGCCGAGGACGGCACGCCGCTGGAGGAGTACTGGCAGCTCTTCAACGATCTCAAGCGCGAGGGCAAGATCCGCGCGGCAGGCCTATCCAACCACGGCATCTTGCAGCTGGAGGCGGCTGAGCAGATCGGCGCTGTGGACGCCATCCAGCCGCCGTTCAGCCTGATCCACCGCGACGCCGCCGACGACGTCCTGCTGTGGGCCCGCGAGCACGAAGCCGGAGTGATCGTCTACAGCCCGATGGCCTCGGGCCTGCTCACCGGCGCGTTCACCGCGGCACGGGCGGCGCGCCTGGAGCCGGGCGACTGGCGGGCCGACCACCCTGACTTCACCGAGCCTGCCTTGTCGGCCAACCTGGCCCTGGCCGATGCGCTGCGCCCGGTCGCCGAGCGGCATGGCGTCGCGCCCGCCGCGGTGGCTGTCGCCTGGACGCTGACCTTTCCCGGAGTGACCGGCGCGATCGTCGGTGCCCGTAGTCCCCGTCAGGTTGACGGGTGGCTGCCCGCCGCGACCCTGGAGCTGAAGGACGACGACTTGTCCGACATCGCCGCCGCCATCCAGGCCACCGGCGCCGGGACCGGTCCTGCATCGCCTGTCCAGTAAGTCCGGCACGAGCACGACGCACCTTATGCGATGGGTTCCCCGGCACCGGATCTGCATCAGAGCACGACTTTTTCGATTCCTGCTAGCTCCAATGCGCGGCACCGTAGACGCTGGAACGCTGTTCACATGGCGGGGCTCGGTGTCTTGATTGTGGATGACAACTGGTTGTTCGTGGAGGCCGCCCGCGATCGCCTGGAACGGGAAGGCTTGCGCGTCGTCGGCGTTGCCGCTACTTCGGCTGAGGCGCTGCGGCGAGCAGAGGAACTCCGGCCGGAGGTTGTCCTGGTGGACGTCATGCTCGGGGGTGAGAGCGGGTTTGAGCTTGCCCGGCGGCTGGCCGCGCACCACTGGGATGTCAGGCCGACCGTGATCTTGATCTCGACCTACTCGGCGGCCGATTGCGCGCGTCCTATCGCCGAGAGCCCGGCGGCGGGGTTCTTGCCGAAGCAAGAGCTGTCGGCGGATGCGATTCGCCGGATCGTCGATGGCCGCGGGCCAGCAGGCCCGCCCGGCGCTCCCGCGCGCTGAGACTCACCGTCCGGCCCGGCCGGCGGTGGCTATGGGGTGCCGCCCGGCAGCGCGGGCACGGCCATCGGATCGGCCGGAAGCTCGACGCGCAGTGCTGTCCCGCGGCCAGGCGGGCTCAGGACCGAGATCGTTCCGCCGAGGGCCTCAACCCGGTCCTTGAGGCCGATGATGCCCGAGCCGCGGCTCGAGTCGGCGCCGCCTATGCCATCGTCGCTGATCGACAGGGTGAGGGCGCCGTCACAGCCGTTCACGCGCATCTCGATGACCGAGGCCTGTGCGTGCTTTGCGACGTTGGTGATCGCCTCGGACGCGACGTAATAACCGGCCGCCTCGACGTGCTCACCAAGCCGCGGGCCGAGATTGAGGTCGAGCTCGACCGGCACCGCGGAGCGCCGGGCGAGTGCCTCGAGAGCCGGGCCGAGCCCGGCCTCGGACAAGATGGCCGGGTGGATGCCGTGCGAGACCTCTCGCAGTTCATCCAGGGCGGCAGCCCAGACCATCAGCTAGCAGCGACAGCTTGCCCTGGATCCCCTCCGCGGACTGCGGTGTCATCATCTCGATCGTCCGGGCCTTCAGCGCGAGCGAGACGAGACGCTGCTGAATACCGTCGTGCAGGTCACGCTCGAGGCGTCGCCGGGTCTCGTCCGCGGCGGCGACGATCCGGGCGCGCGAAGCGGACAGCTCGGCGCGACTCTGGGTGTTCGCGATGGCGGTTCCCACGAGCTCGGTGAAGTCGGCCAGACGATCCTCCGCGCGATCGGGAAGACATCCATCGGTGGACGCGATCGTCATCAGCCCCCAGACAATCCCGTCCACGATGATCGGCGCGCCCGCGACGCTAGAGAGCCCGAGCTCACGCGCCTTGGCGGCAAAGGCGCCACGCCGGCGTGAATAGTCCTCCACCCGTCCCGCGCGACCCGTCTGCCGCACTCGTCCGGCGAGCCCCGAGACGTGGTACGGCCAGCGCGTGCCCGTCTGGAACGGATGCGGCCGGTCGCTCCAGGTCGCCATCACCGTCATCGTCTCGCCGTCGGCCTCATAACGCTGAACACCGGCAACGGGCAGGTGCATCACCTCAGAAACCTCGCGGGCAACAGCGGCGAAGACCTCCCCCGTCTCCCCGCGCCTGGCTACCAGGGTGGCCACGCGCCGAAGCGCCGCCTGTTCTCCCGCCAGCCGCTCGATCTCGGTCCGTGCGTCACAATTCGCGATCGCCGTGGCCGTGAGCTCGGTGAACACGGCCAGACGGTCCAGGACATCGGCGGGCAACTGCGGGCGTTCGTCGTCGGCCGCCACCACCACCGCACCCCAGACGCGACCGCTGACGAGAACGGGAACGCCCGCCGCCATGCCGATGCCGAGCTCCTTGGCTGGCCCGCTAGTGGCGCTCCTGATCTGCGTGTATTCATCGAATCTGAGCGGCTGGCCGGTCCGCTGCAACGAGGCGATGAGGCCTGGGTCATCGGCCGGATAGGGCCAGCTCCGGCCGACATAGGGCGACGCCTTGCCCGCCCCGGCGATCACTGTGGCAGCGCCTTCTCGCTCGTAGCGGAAGAGCCCGACCAGCGGAACGCCGAACAGCCCTGCGACCTCGGCGGCGACTGCGGTGAAAACGTCGCCCGGCGGAACGGCTTCGGCCACCAGTGTCGCGACGCGGCCGAGCGCCGCCTGCTCCGCGGCAACCTGCTCCAGCTCCGTGCGCGCCGCGGTGTTCGCGATCGCCGTCGCGACGAGCTCGGTGAACGCGCCGATACGCATCTCGGTGCCCGCGGGCAGCGGCTCCGGGCGCGAGGAGCCGACGGCCATGACCCCCCAGAGCCGTCCCTCCACCAGGACTGGGACCCCGACCGCCGCGCGAATCCCGATGGAGCGGACATTCTCGGCCACCAGGCCTGTGGCGTCGCCGTAGTCGTCGATGCGGGCCGGCTGTTGCGTGCGGAAGACGCGACCGATGATGTTGTCCCCTTCCACCGGTACCCGCGTGCCGACCGCCATCGGCGGCCCCCACAGGTTCCAGGACCCGACCACCGTCGCGCTCTGATCCCGCTCGTAGACGATCAGGTGGGCACTATCGAGGTGAAGGAGCCTCGCTGACCTCAAGGTCTCCTCGGTCACCGCCGCGAAGACTTCTGCGGGCGAGGGCTGGCGGGCGACCAGCGTCGCCACCCGCCGCAGCGCCGCCTGCTCGTCGGCCAGTACGCCCCGTGCCCGTTCTGACCCAGCCGCGCGGCGGCTGGTCTGAGTCGCGACCGCGCCGACAATCACCGACATTCCCAGGAACAGGCCGAGCACGAGCACGGTCGCCCCGTCGAGGTTGCGCAACGGAGGCAGAAAGTACCAGTCGAACGCCTCGATGGTCACGACCCCGACCGGGAGCGCATACAAGATCCCGGCCAAGCGGGCGACAGCCAGAACGGCCAGGAGCAGGAGCAGGCCCAGGAGCACAACAGGCACGTGAGACCTCGCGGCTGTGCTCACCACAGCCGCGACAACGAACGCGGCGACGCCCACCAGGACGGCCTGGACGATCTCCACCCAGAACCGTTCGCGCCGCCACTGCGACCACGAGGTCACCCTAACTACCTGCTCAGTCGACTCCGGACAGCCCGGCGGGGGCCCGCCGAGCCCGCCATGGTCCGAGCCTGTCACCTCAGGCCCTGGCCCGCAACGGGGAAGGACGGGCTCTTGACTTGCCGGAGAGACCTCTGCCCAGGCCACTGACCGTACATTGCGGCCTGCGCGGCGCAGCGCGCACCGGCCGTCCCGGTGTCCCGCTATCGTCCCCGCCGCGGCTAGCCGATAATGCAGAGCATGACGAGCAGCGGCAGGACCGCCCGGCCCGGCCCCGAAGGGACGGGGCGGCCTCCGTCATGACCGGGCCGCGGGTAGTGCTGGCCGAGGACGATGTCCTGCTCCGCGAGGGCCTGGCCAGCCTGCTCGACCACTCCGGCTACGAGGTGGTGGGGCAAGCGGGTGACGGCGCACAGCTGCTTGCGCTGGCCCGTGAGGCCGGGCCCGACCTGGTAGTGGCCGACATCCGGATGCCGCCGACGCACACGACTGAAGGGCTGGAGGCGGCCCGGGTGATCCGTCAGGAACTGCCTGACACCGCGATCCTGGTGCTGTCCGCTTATGTTGAGGTCCAGCACGCGATGGACCTGCTGGCTGGCGGAGATGGCATCGGCTACCTGCTCAAGAGCCGCATCGCCGATGTGGAAGAGTTCCTTGACGCGCTGCAGCGGATCGCCAGGGGCGGTTCGGTCGTGGACCCTGCGCTAGTGCGGGAGCTGGTGACCGCCCATCGGCGCGAGGACCCGCTTGCCGCGCTTTCCGCGCGAGAACGCGAGGTGCTCGCCCTGATGGCAGAAGGACGTTCCAACGCCGGCATCGGACGGCGGCTCTGGGTCGCAGAGGGCACCGTCGAGAAACACATCAGCAGCATTCTCACCAAGCTGAACCTGCACGAGGCCGACGATGACCACCGCCGCGTCCTCGCCGTGATCACATTCCTCAAGACCCGCTGAACCTAAAAGGCGCGCATCGCGCCTGGTCTGCGTTTTCCGTGAGGGCGCCGGACATTTCCCCTAACGGCTCCGGGCAACCCCTCAGGGTTCGGCGCCAGCCCCCGACCGCACGGCTACTGGGTAGCAGGCAGCCCATGCTTAGGGCTGGCTGGGGGGCCGGCCCTGGGGCTGGCGCTGATTCGGGGAGACCGCTGGTGCGGCATCGTCGGTTACCAGGCGGAATCGTCAGGTTCCCCCCGGCGCAGGGGCACGGGCGGGTCCAGGAGCAAAAGGGAGAAAGCAATGATCAGGTCACTCACCCGGCTGGAAGCACGGAACCGTCTCCGGATGCTGCTGGCACTGCTGGCCGTCGCCGCGGCCGCGGCAGTACTGGCGGCGTGCAGCTCGTCAGGCACCTCATCCACTAGTGGCGGCAGCAGCACCAGCACCAGCAGTCCCGCCGCGGCGACCGCGGGCAGCCTGAAGAGCGCCACGATCGGGGGTGCGACGGTGCTGACCAGCAGCAAGGGTTTCACGCTGTACTCCTTCGCCCCCGACACGCCCGCCAAGTCCAACTGCAACGGGACGTGCGCGCAGAACTGGCCGCCGGTGACGGGACCGGTGACCGCAGCCGGGGTCACGGGCACGTTCGGCACGATCAAGCGCTCCGACGGCTCGGTCCAGGCCACCTTCGACGGGCACCCGCTGTACACCTTCGTCGGTGACACCGCTCCCGGCCAGAACAAGGGCAACGGCCTGAACGCGGCCGGCGGGCTGTGGCACGAAATCACCACCTCCGGCACCGCCCCCGCCGGCAGCTCCTCATCGGGCTCCGGCGGCGGAGGCTCCGGGTACTAAGCCGGCCCGCACCAGGTCCACGCGGAGGACTGACAGATGACAGAGCGGCACAGCATGACCAGGATGGGAACGATATGGGGCGCGGGGCGGGCCGCGCGAGAGGATGCCGAACGGTCGGCGCCCAGCTGGCCCGCCGTCGTCCTGCGTGTGCTGGGTTCGGGTCTACTGATCGCCACCGCGGCGATCCATCTCGACCTGTACCTGACCGGGTACCGGACGATCCCGACGATCGGGTGGCTGTTCCTGCTGCAGGTGATCGTGGCCTTCGGCCTCGGGCTGGCGGTGCTGGCTATCCCCCGCCGGCTGGCGGCCGGAGTGCCAGCCAGGCTGGCGGCCGCGGCGGGAGCCGGCTTCGCCCTGGCTACCCTCGGCGGCTACCTCCTGTCGGTGTGGACCGGGCTGTTCGGGTTCAAGGAGGTCCGCACGGGCGCCGGCATCGCCGCCGGCGTCGTCGAGGTGGCCGCCTTCGTGGTCCTGGCCGCGCTCGCGCTTGCTCCCGGGGCCCAGGCGACATTCCCTGCCAAGATCCGCCCGGCGATCGCCCGGGCGGCCGGAATGACCGCCGCAGGCCTGGCGGTTGCGGCACTGGTGCTGTTTGGGCTGGTGGTTGCCGGAGCCAACTCGGCGGCACCAGCGGTCACGGGGACGGCCCTGAAGACCGCGACGATCGGCGGGACGACGATACTCACCAACGCCAAGGGCTTCACGCTCTACTCGTTCGCCCCCGACACCCCGGCCACATCCAAGTGCTACGGGAGCTGTGCCGTGTACTGGCCCCCGGTGACCGGCACCGCCGCAGCCGGGCAGGGCCTGCCGGGCCGGGTCGGCACGATCAGGCGAACCGATGGCTCACACCAGGTCACCTACAACGGGCACCCGCTGTACACCTACATCGGCGATTCGGCCCCCGGCCAGGCCCGGGGCAACAACCTCAACCTCAACGGCGGGCTCTGGCACGAAGTGCCTGCCTCCGGGTAAGGGCACCGCTACGGAAGCCATCCCACCGGGCACCAGCCGGGCCTGTCCTGGACCCAGCGAAGGAGAACCACCGATGGCCCCACCGCACACTCTGCAGCTCGCCGGGCGGGCCGACTGGGCGCTGATGATCGCGATCCACGACGCGCTGCGCCGCGACCTGGACCAGGTGCTGCACGCCACGGCCGGCCACGCATCGGCCCGGGCCCGCTGGGGCACGTTCCGCGGTCAGCTGCGTTTTCACCTCGCCGCCGAGCACGCGGCTATGTGGCCGCGAGTCCTGCCCAAGCTGGCGGGCGACCCGCACGGGCAGGCCCTGCTCGACGCGATGGATGATGAGCGCCAGCTGCTCGGCCCGCTGCAGGCCATGATCGACGACGCGTTCACCATCGATGCCGACCCCCGGCGGCTCCGCCAGCTGCTGGCCAGGCTGCGGACCAGGCTGGCCAGCCACCTCGCCCACGAGGAAGCCGACGCGCTGCCACTCATCAGCCAGGTCCTGTCCCCCGGCGAACTCCGCGGAATCGCCGCGGCCATCCGCGGCGGCCGCAGCACCCGGCGCGCCGCGATCACGGTCCCGTGGGCCCTCGCCGGCGCCAGCCCCGACATCCGTGAGCACGCACTAAGCCAGCTGCCAGCACCCGCCCGTCTCCTTTACCGGACGGTCTGGCTGCCGCGCCATGCCCGCACCACCCCGCCGCTGTGAAGAACACCCGGCCGGGTCAGCCAGTGACATCTAACGACGCCACCAATGGTCCGCTAACAGCGATGAGCCCGGCAGATCACATCGCACCGATGCCCGGCCGGTTCACCGGGTCGGCGTTGTGGGCTCTGGTCATCAGGCACGCCCAGTGTTCTGCTGGCGGTCTTGATCCCGACCAGTGGTTCCCGGTCAGCGCCGACCCGGGCCAGGCCCGCCAGGAGGCAGCCGCGGCCATCGCTATCTGCGCGACGTGCCCAGTGCGCGGCCACTGCCTGACGCTATCCCTGCAGCACTGGGACATCGGCCAGCACGGAGTCTGGGGCGGTCTGGTCGCCGCCGACCGAGCGCGACTGCGCCGCCGAGCACGCCCGCACCGCGAATGGGCGGAGGAACCAGCGATGGGCTCACAGGGGTACACGCTCGCCGGAGAGTAGCGGCGCGAGCGGCTGCAGCTGGAGGTAGCGACGGTTCGCCAGGGGCGACGGGATTGCGTCGGACCGGCGGCCTTAGGGCCAGCCGGCGCCTGCGGCCGGTGCCTGGACGGCTAGCAGCTGGCCGGTTCGTGACATGTCGGTCATGCGCTCGGCGCCGCGCCATTGGGTGGCCACCATGAACAGCGTGGTCCGGTCTGAACCGCCGAGTGCGCAAGAGAAGCAGCCGCGGTCCAGCCGAATCGTCTGCATCACGGCCCCTCCCTCGCGGACCCGCACGCACTGCTGGTTGGGAACGTCGGCGTACCAGATGGCTCCTTCGGCGTCGAGGCAGATGCCGTCCGGCACGCCATCGCCGAGATCGGCCCACACCCGTGGCCCGGACAAGCTCCCATTGGTGCCGATCTGGAACGCCGTCAGCTTCTGGCCGTAGGACTCGGCGACGATCAGGGTCGAGTTGTCGGGCGTTATGGCCATGCCGTTCGGAAAGGCGAGCCCGTCCGCCACCCGGTGGGCCGATCCGTCCGGTTTGAGCAGGGCGATCGTTCCAGGCGCAAACTTGCCGCCGGGGAAGTCGAAGCCCTGGTTGTTGAGGTAGGTGTTTCCGCGCCCGTCCACGACGATCTCATTCCATGGATGCCCTCGCTCGGCCAGGCCATTCAGGTCGGCATGGGTCACCAGTGATCCGTCCGGTTCCTGACGCAGCAGCCGCTCGTCGCGTGCCGCCACGACCAGCAGGTGATCGTCGGGCAGCCAATCGATGCACATCGGAAAGGCCGGGAAATCAACCCGGGCCATCACCTCCGGCTGTCCCTCGTGATCAATGGCCAGGACCTCCTGCGTGCCCCAATCAGCTAGCCACAGACGATCCTGGTGCCAGCGCAGCGACTCACCAAAGGAAAGACCATCGAGCAGAGGCTGGACCTCAGACACGACACACTCCTTTCCGTATACCGTCCCTGAGCCCACAGCGCTAGTGATCACGGCCCGAAGCCTGGAACCGCCCCGCTCGGGAGATGGGGGGAGATAGCCCGAGCGGGGCGGGATCATCGGGCCAGATCTGCTGGATGTTTCCCCTGGTAACTCGTCATCCTGAAGCGGATCCGGCTGGTTCACCGGCGCCCCCGTTGTTTCGTTGAACCTCTCGGTCGAAACAAAAGGCCGGTGAACCACATCTGCCGCCGCCGACGGGCGGTTGAGTGAGACCGCCCGCCGGCCGACGGTTGGTTGCCGTGTGCCCGCTCGAGCAAGGCATCTCGCCCGATCCGCACACCAGCACACTATGAAGTAGATGGTCTGCCGTCGAGGTCCAAGATGACATTGTTTGGCCATACCAAGCTGATGGTAGACCAGCAAGATGGACCTGTTTCTTGACCCCGGAGCCGGGAAGCCGTTGACTACGCAGCTATACGAGCAGCTCCGCGATGCCGTTACCGCGGGCCGCCTGCTTCCCGGGGATCAGCTTGTCCCCAGCCGCCAGCTGGCAGGCGAGCTTGGCGTATCCAGGCATACGGTGACCATCGTGTACGGCCGCTTGGTGGCCGAGGGCTACGCCGAGGGGCGCGCTGGCGGCGGCAGTGTGGTGGCATCCGCGTCTCCGGTGCCGCCTAAGGGGGCGAGCCCAGCGGCCGCGCTCCGGCCTAGCCCGAGGTTCGCGGGCTGGTCTCCATACTTCCGGCCGCCACCGTACGGCTGCCGATTCGATCTTCGGCCCGGTCTCCCGGACCCCGCGCTGTTCCCGACTGCGCAGTGGCGCCGCCAGGTTAGCGCCGCCGTCGCAGCCGAACATTCGCTGTACGGCGACCCGGCCGGGAAGATCAGGCTGCGGCGGGCCATCGTCGGCTGGGTGGCCCGGTCGCGATCGGTGGCGGCCACCGAAGACACGGTTGTGGTCACCTGTGGCACCCAGCATGCCATCGACCTGGTGACCCGGGTCCTGCTTGAGCCTGGCGACTGCGTCGCTGTCGAGGACCCCGGGTATGTGCCGGCCATCCGCCTGTTCGAGGCTCTCGGCATGAGCGTCGCTGGCACACCAGTCGATGACCAGGGCCTGGTCGTGGACCTGCTGCCGCCCTCAGCGCGCATCGTCTATGTCACGCCGTCGCATCAATATCCTCTGGGGATGACGATGTCGATGCCGCGGCGCAGGGCGCTACTGCGCTGGGCAGAGCGCCACGACGCGGCGATCATCGAAGATGACTACGACACCGAATTTCGCTACGTCGACCGGCCGCTGGAACCCCTCCAGGCCCTCGATGCGAACGGCCGGGTGGTGTACGTGGGCTCATTCTCAAAGACATTCTCCCCGTCGGTCCGCCTCGGCTTCGCTGTGGTGCCCCAGCCGCTGGCCGAGCCGATCGCCGCGCTGAGGCAGCTCATCGACTGGCATCCGCCGATCGCGATGCAGACCGCTCTGGCCGGCTTCATCAACGAGGGCCTGCTCGACAAGCACATCCGGCGCAGCAGGCGCGTCTACGCCGAGCGTCACCACATCCTTACCGAGGCGCTCTCTGGGCCGCTAGCCTGCCACCTCACCGCCCGCTCTCCCAACGCCGGACTGCACGTCGCCGCCGTGCTACAGGAAGGGCTTAGCGAAGAGGAGGTTCTGCAAGCCGCTGCCAGACATGGCCTGGTCACATCCGGCCTGCACGACTGCTTCCACACGAGCCCAGCGCAACCAGGCCTCTTGATCGGATTCGGCGCGGTCAGCACCACCGGCCTACCGGTAGCACTGCGCACACTGGGCCGTATTCTCGCCACCCAAACCTCAGGCCAGATAACGTCCGATACGCGCCGATGACCCGGCAACAGTGGAGTTTGCATGTTAATACCGGCTGCCGAGGTTGAGGTGCCGACGGATCTCGTGCGGCGGCTGCTTGCCGCTCAGCACCTGTGTTCGAACGCTCGGGAATCGGTGCTTTCTCAGGAGTCGAGATACGGTGGCACGTTACTGGCGGGACGCGGTGGCGCCTTGGAGAATCGCCGAGATCTCCTCAACCTGGTCGAGGTCGCCCGCGGCGACCTTCATGACCAGATCGTAGGCCTGGTCGTTGGTGAACGTCAGGCGGCGGCCGTTCAGGCCGTAGAAGGCGATCACCGCTGCGAGCGCTAGCCGTTTGTCGCCGTCGATCAAGGCGTGGTTGCGCGCCAGCGAGTGCAGCAGCGCGGCTGCCTTGGCATCCAGGGACGGGTAGGCATCCTTGCCGAACGCCGTGGCCCGAGGACGGGCCAGGGCAGCTTCAAGCAGCCCGTAATCGCGGACCGCGACCTCCGGCCCGAGGACGCGCCCGGCGACGTGCAGCAATTCCGGGAGCGTCAGGTAGATCACTGGCCGAGCCGCTCGAGCGCCTCAGCGTACCTGGGCAGCTCTTCATCGAGCACCTGGTCCAGCAGGTCGGCGCGGCTGTGGTTTTCCACGTACTCGCGGATCGCCTGGCGAGCCACCTCCTGCATCGACCGGTGCTCAAGCTCAGCGCGCCGGCGCAGCGCCTCGGTCTCATCGTCGGCAAGCCGGAGAGTCATCGCCATGCCCCCATGGTATCATCATTGATACCACGGGCGAATCCGCCGGGAGGATCGTTGTCCGATGTCATCTCGAACGCGGGTGGCAGGTTAGAACCGCACAGCTACCCGCATGTCTTCGCTAGGGTTTAGTACCTTCATGGCAATAGTCGGCCTCCTCGCGATCGGTGCGACCGCCCTGCCGCCTTCACCAAGGCAAAATGCGAACGTCGCCGCCGATGGATAGCTGAATTCACTGGTTCTGGCGTCCCCGGGCAGCGAGGCGGGACGAGTAGGTCCGGACCGTAGGACTAGCCTATGGGGCCAGGGAGGATCGGCATGGGCAAGGCTGGCTGGCCGACGGATCGAAGGGTCAGGCGCCTGACCTGGTTCGGTTGCCTTCTCGTGGCCGTTGCAGCCGTGGTGGCGGTCTTCGCGGTGATCTTCCACCCGGCATCGCATACCGATGCTTCCGCACCGGCCCGAGCGACTCATCCGGCATCGGAGCGCGCCATGCCGGGCCGTTCGGCATCCTATCCGCCCGTGACCTGGCAGGTGGCGGGCCCGGTCGCGGACCTGTCGGTGCCGCTGGCCGGGATGCCCCCGGTCGCCGACCCGGCGAACATCTACGCCGACGCCGGGCCGGACATGTTCAGCCCGGCCGTACGCGGGGTTCCGTACCGCATCTACGTGCCGGACAGCGGCGGATCCACCGTCACCGTCATCGACCCGGCTACCTACCGGGTGATCGGGACGTACCAGAGCGGGCTCAATCCGCAGCACGTCGTGCCCGGGTACGACCTGCGCACGCTATACGTGACGAACAACCAGGCCAACAGCCTCACCCCGATCAACCCGCGGACCGGGCGGCCGGCCGGGCCGAATATCGGCGTGGACGACCCGTACAACATGTACTTCACTCCCGACGGGCGCTACGCCATCGTGGTGGCCGAAGCCCGGCAGAACCTGGACTTCCGCGACCCGCATACCTTCGCCCTCCGGCACCGGATCCACGTCACTTGCGCGGGCGTGGACCATATCGACTTCGCGGCCACCGGCGCCTACCTGATCGCCACGTGCGAGTTCGCCGGCCGCCTGGTCCGCGTCGACCTGCACAACCTGAGCGTGGCCGGCTATCTGAACCTGCCGGGCGCCGCGCCGCAGGACATCAAGCTGGACCCCGCCGGGCGGATCTTCTACGTCGCCGACAAGAACCACGCCGGGGTGTGGCTGATCGACGCGGCGACCTTCAAGGTGACCGGGTTCATCCCCACCGGCCCGGACGCGCACGGCTTGTACCCGAGCCGCGACGCCCGCTACCTGTACGTGACCAACCGGGGCAACGGCACGATCACCCTGATCAGCTTCGCGACCAGGAAGGTCGTCACCACGTGGCGGATCCCCGGCGGGGGCAGCCCGGACATGGGCAACCTATCCCCCGACGGGAAGGTGTTCTGGGTGTCCGGGCGCTACGACAACGTCGTCTACGGCATCTCCACCGCCAACGGCCACCTGCTGGCCAGGATCCCGGTGGGGCCGCAGCCGCACGGGCTGTGCGTCTGGCCTCAGCCGGGCCGCTACTCCCTGGGGCACACGGGGATAACCCGGTGAACGCGCCCCGGCTCCGGCTTGGATTTCCTCGCGCCGGTACCCGCCGGGCTGGGCTGATGCTGGCGGGCACGGTCTTGTTCCTGGCCGGACTGGCCGGCGCGACCCCGGCTCACGGGGCTGGTGACGTCATCGCGCGGCTCGGTCCTCTAACGATCAGCGCCGCCGCGCTGCGTCCCGGACGTGCAGGCACGCTGACCACGTACATACAGGTCAGCACCAGTGGGCAGCCTTCCGATCAGCTGGACGCTGCGATCGTCGCGGACGGCGCCGCGGTGGCGGTCTACCACCAGCAGGTCAATGTCGGAGAGATCTCAGACCTGACCGGCTGCGGCACTGAACTCCCCCCGCCGGGGATTGTGGATCATTGGCTGCACTACGGGCCGCTGCTGGTCCCCGGGCGCTCCGGCGGCCCGGCCCCGCCCGCGGGCGCAACCTTCACCGTGCCGCCAGACGCCTCCCGGCCGGCTGGCGCGACCTTGGCCATCACCCTGTACTTCGCGCACGCCGGGTCGGTGATCCTGCACCTGCCTGTCAGCCACGCCTGACCCGGCGGCTCAGTTAGCTGGCAGCCGGATCATCTCACCGGTCAGCCAGGCAATCGGGCTGAGTGCGTCGGCCGCCGTCCAGGTGCTCGCGTCGGGGTGGCTGAGGTCGGCGCGGCCCTGGGCGCTGAGGAAGCGGCGCAAGGCAGGCGCGATGAGCGCCGCCCTGGCGTTGGGGTTGCCCACCACGACGAAGCGCTCCCGTCCCCTGGCGTCGAGGTAGACCAGGGCATCTTCATGATCGATGTCGTAACTCAGCGTCCTGCCGGTCAGCCAGTCGGTCCCCGGCGGCCTGCCCTCGGCAACCCGCTGGTACCACACCCCGAAGTACCGCCAGATCTGCCCGATGACCGCCGGGCTTCCGGTGAGCAGCGACCAGTTCGCCGGGGGCCCGATCAGCTTCCGGTAGGCGCGCAGCCGGGACGGCGTGTCCCGGCTCGGGTCCACGGTGAGCTCGACGAAATGCACCCGGCGGCCCAGCCCGGCCGCCGTGACGGCGTGGTCCATCATCAGCAGGTTCCCGGTCGTCAGCGGACAGGTTTCCTGGCACAAGGTTAGGAAGTCGGTGAGCACCACCACCTGGCCATGCCAAGCGGCCAGGCTAGTCACCTGGCCCGTGTCCGTGGTCAGCGGCAGATCCGCCACCGAGACCGGCACCGGCGTGTCCACCACCGTACCGAGATAGGCCGACGGCGGCCCCGGGGCGCCCGGCCCGCTAGCGCACGCGGTCACGGCGAGCGCCGAAACGGCCAGCACACCCGCCAGCCGACCCGGCCAGCCTCGCGCCATAATCCTCATTCTCAGCCGCTCCGACTCCGCCCGCCACTGCCCAGGAAACCGGCCGCGGGTAACCGGCCGACCAGCTGGAAACAACTGCCCTGGTCGGTGAGCGCAGTCCGTCACCGAACCCCGCGACCTGGTCGTCCGGGCAGGTTATCCCGGAAAGGCGCGCCGCCGGCTAAGAACGGCCGCGCCACTATGGGGAAAGCAGGTCGGTCAGGGTGACCGGGCGTAGTCCCCGGCTCGCCAGGCCGCGCAAAATCGCGGGCAAGGCAGTCACGGTGCCGGAATGCCCAAGATGCATGCTTATGATCGACCCTGGCCGCGTCGATCCGAGCACAGTGGAGACGATCGCGTCCGGCCCAGGATCGGTGTAATCGAGCGAGTCCACGTCGTACGACACGCAGGTCTGGTAGCCAGCCTTGCGGGCCTCCCGCTCGATCAACGGTGTCGAGTACCGCGTCTGCGAGGGCCGGAACCAGCGGCCGATCGATCCGGTCAGGGCGCGCAGTCGCTGCGCGCACCCTGCGATCTCCGCGTAGGTGCCCGAGGCGTCCATGGTCGTGATGTCCAGGTGATGCATGGTGTGATTGCCCAGGTCGTGGCCCCCGCGCAGGATCCGCTCCGCGATCCGCGGGTATTGCCCGAGCCAGGTCCCGACGGCGAGCACCGTGACCCGCGCTCCCCCACGTTCTGCCTCAGCGAGCAGCGCGTCGGTCATCGACACGGGTCCCTGGCCGTGGAAGGTTAGCGCCACCTGCGACCGGTGCCGTGACCCGTGCACGACCTGAGGGCCGAGTCGCATACTCGCCTCACTGCGCGGGCTCACCGTCGGCGACGATACGGCAGCGGCTGATCTAGGACTGTTGCCGCCTGAGGGCTCGCCGGTCAGCCGTGTGCTCGTGCACCCTGCCAGTCCGGCCCCAGTGACGGCTGCGCCGGCGAGCAGCAAGAACTCCCGCCGCTCGATAGACACATGCAGAACAGTACTCACGCTCGGGCGATCCCGCCGCCCATCCGGTCCGCCTCGTCGACGACCCCTCACGCCTGCGATCGTTGACTCTCAGTTTGGCTCCTGATCTGGCTCTTGGATCTCGCCATCGGATATCGCCAAGGCGACTGCCCAGTGACATGCCGAGCCAGGCGGATCCGTGCGCAGCCACGTGCATGCTCGACGCCTCTGCCTCTCCCGGAGTCCAATCGTCTCGTGTCACGAGATTCAGCGTCCGGGGTCCGGGAATCGAGAAAATGTGAGCGCCGGTTGGCTACCAAATGACGTGGCCTCCATCGACGAGGAGGTCAACGCCGGTCACGAATGACGCCGCGCGACTCAGCAAGAAGATGACGGGACCCACCATGTCCTCTGGCTGGGCGTTCCTGCCCAGGGGCGTGTCTTTGGCGTATCCCTGCATCGCGTCTCGTTGCTCGGGCCGCTGTGTCATCGGGGTGTAGGTGTAGCCAGGACTGATGCTGTTGACGCGGACGCCAGACGCGGCCCACTCCCAGGCCAGGCTTCGGCCGAGGTGCACGACGCCGGCCTTGGCTGAGTTGTAGTGAGCCTGGTGCAGGCCGCGGTTCGCGATGGTTGCCGACATTGAGGCGATGTTGACGATGGACCCACCGCCGTTACGGATCATTGCCTGTCCCTCGGCCTGGCACGACAGGAAGACGCCGGTGAGGTCGACATCGATGACGTGCCGCCATTGCTCTTCCGGCATGGTCTCGGCGGGAGCTGCGCTGGCGATGCCGGCCGCGTTAACCCCGAGCGTAAGCAGCCCGAGCGCCGACTCAATGTGCGCAACAGCTGCGGACATGGCGGCCGGATCAGTCACGTCGGCGACAAAAGGGACTGCCCGGCTGCCGGCGGCGAGAATCTGGGCGGCGGTGGCCTCGACGTTGCCTGGGACCCGATCGACGCAGCCGACAAGCGCGCCCGCGCTAGCGAGCCCTAGGGCTATTGCCCGGCCGATCCCGCTACCAGCGCCGGTGACCAGCGCGACACCACCGGTCAGTGAGAAGTCCGCGGTCATGAGCTGGTCCTCCTGAGAACTGATCGCAGCGACTTAAGGTCGTCTTGGACGTGGAATAGATGCCCTTCGAGGAGTTCAGTTCCACCTACCTGGCGCGTTCCTCCGCGACAGCGAAGTCGGGAACGACCGCGCCTGCGACCCCGGCCGCGGGGAGTCCCCCTGGGGCGACACTAGGCGCTCACCACCATGCCTGCTACTGACGACAATCGCGGTACGCAATCTAACGTCAGGTGCGCTCGACCGCAGCGGCCCGAGGCTACGTGAGGTAGCCCGGCGGCTCGGGCCACTGGGGTCCGAGGTCGGGCAAGTCAGTGCTAATCCGCATCGGGAAACGGGGCAGTCGTTTCTCCAGGAACGCGCTAACCCCCTCGGCGACATCGGGCGCCTTGCCAAGCACATAGATGCCCCTGGAGTCGAGGCGGTGCGCTTCCCAGGGAGAATCGGCGCCGAGCATGCGCCACATCAGCTGACGAGAGGTAGCAACCGCAACGGCGGAGGTATTGTCGGCGATCTCTCTGGCGAGCGCGTACGCGGCTGGCAGCAACTCGTCGGCCGAGTATGTCCGGGCGACCAGGCCCCCGCGCAACGCCTCCGCAGCATCGAAGACCCGGCCGGTCGCCACCCATTCCAGGGCCTGGCTGATGCCAACGACTCGCGGGAGGAACCAACTCGAGGCAGCTTCCATTACCAGGCCGCGCCGGGAGAACACGAAGCCAAACTTCGCGGTATCCGCGGCGAGCCTGATGTCCATCGGGAGCGTCATCGTGACCCCGACCCCGACCGCAGGCCCGTTGATGGCAGCGATCACCGGCTTGAGTGAGGCCGCGACACGCAGGCTTACCTGACCGCCACCGTCGCGCGGCACGCCGTCGATGGTCTTGGCCGTCGCCCCAGATCGCTGACGCCGGTCGGCGTTGAATGTGTCGCTGCCAGCAGAAAGGTCGGCGCCTGCGCAAAACGCTCGTCCCCGGCCAGTGACAACCACTACCCGTACATCATCGTCGGAGTCGGCCCGGTCGAAGGCGTCGATCAGCTCATCTCGCATCACATGAGTGAACGCGTTGAGCTGGTCCGGGCGGCTAAGGCTGATCGTCGCTATGCGATCGGCAACAAGGTAGTCGATCTCCGAATACGGTCGAATCGTATCTGCCACAGGCTACCTCCTACGGCGGACGAGCGGGTTGGCGAGCGGCTGAGTCGAGGCCGTGGGTCGGCCGGTGGCCGGGGTCGTCACGAGCCTTCTGCCCAGGACAAATACCTCACTCGCGGCCTATGCTTCACAAACAGTGGACGATACCCGCAGCGAGCAGGTTTCAACGAACGCTCAGTCTCCCAGGAGACGACATCAGTTGGCTCTTATCTGGAGGCTAGCGTCCTGAGTCACTGATTCACTTGCAGATCTGCAGCTTGATCTGCCTGTGGGCGAGGTTGGCCGGCCGCCTGTGGCCGAGTGGCTTCGGGAGCTGACTACTTACTACGCTCAGTGCGTGGAAGTGCTGCGCCGCTCGCGCGCAAGTTGATCTGGCGGCCGCACCGCGTCCGGCAAGCGGGGCCAGTGCCTCAGGGCTGGCCCTAGGCGGCGAGGTCTGCGGGATCTCGTCCGCGGTCTTGGTCCAGGCGAACGGCTCCGGGTCCTTGTCCCGCTCGCTGGTCCACGTGCGGATACCGGTTCCGGGCTCGGTGACGCTGCGGTGGGCCGGGCGGCGGAGCTTGCGGCGTGACCCGGGCGCCCCCCGGCCTTCCAGGCTGGTCCTCCGGGTGGGGCTCCGGTCTAGGAGCCAGTCCGGCAGGCGTCGATGGCCGCCCGTTTCCGGCATAACCGGTCATATACCCATGAAAACACCAACCCCGGCCAGCAGCCTGCACCCTGGTGAACGTCTGGGATTGTGTGACAGCAGAGGTATTTGATGTCTGGTGGAAATGGTAATGAGATGGCCCATTTCACGCGTTACTTACCCGGACGTGGCCGGTTGCCGGCTAAATCGCGGCTAATTCGCATCGCGCGGAATCACTTGCCGGATAGCAGATCCCGATAACGAAAGCGTCAAGTAGAGATTTTTGGTTTTGGGGGGTTTCGGCACGATTAGTCGCGACTGTATGTTCATCTTGTTCAGTTCTGTCCGCAGCCTCAGCGGGTCGCGGCGCCGCAGGCTCCGTGCTGCTCCCTGGACGGAGGAGCAGCCGGGGTTCGCACGGCTATGCGCTGAGACCGATCGGGCAGGTAAGCCAGACGACTCGGGCAGTCCATATGACCATCCGTCAGCAGCCACCACCCGCTCCCCGGCTTCGCTGATGGGCGAAAGGACAGAGATTGAAGCGATCCAGACTGGCTGCGCTCAGCCTCCTGAGCCTCCCCCTGCTGGCGGCCGGCGCGCTTCCGGCGAGCGCCGCAAGCGCCGCAAGCCACGCCGCCTCACAGGCCAAGGTCCTCAAGGACACCGCAGGGACCATCGACGAGCCTCTCTGCCAGAGTAACAAGTCGACCTGCGTCGATGCCGCCGGCACCATCAGCGGCAAGTACGTCGGCCACGACGAGCCGTCCGTCCTGTTCAAGTCCGGCCGTCCCGGTTCGGGCAACGACATGACCTACACGATAACCCTGCCGAAGGATCCGAAGACCCAGCCGAACGCGTCGGGTGCCGGGGGCGCCACGTGGAACTTCCAGCTGCGGCCGACGTTCTGGTTCGGGCTGACGCTGTGCGACACCGAGTCCGCGCCCGAGTTCACCAAGACGTGTAAGCCGGACTCCGACGGCAATAACCTGGTCGGCAGCAATCCGAACGCGCCGGACTATATCGGCAAGCATCCCGGGAACGCCTTCATGGAGCTTCAGTTCTACGGGCCGGGTTATGTTCCCCAGTTCGAGGGATTCGGCTGTACCGCACATCAGTACTGCGCGGCGATGACCATCGACAGCCTGGGGCTGAACCAGAACACTGGCATCGCTAACACCAAGGCGTGCAACAACTTCATCCTCGGCGGCGAGGAGCCCATCAACTGGGCCTACGTCACCAGGAACGGGGTTTCCCAGGCGCCGGCCAACCCGTTGTTCACCGGGACCTTCACCAACCCGAACTTCAGCGCGGTGAACCCGGACGTGAACAAGGACCTGCTCATGAACCCCGGCGACCGTATCCGGTTCCACATGCACGACACGCCGGCCGGGTTCCGGGTCGACATGACCGACCTCAGCACGGGCAAGCACGGCTCGATGACCGCCTCGACCGCCAACGGGTTCGCCCACGTCCTGTACACCCCGAACTCCGGCACCTGCCAGGCAGCGCCCTACGCGTTCCACCCCGAGTACTCGACCGCGAACCCGCGGGGAAACACCTGGTCGGCCCACACCTACAACGTGGCCATGTCCGATGAGATCGGCCACTTCGAGAACTGCCTGGCGATCGACGCGAACGGCAACTGCACCTCGGCGGGCGCTCAGGACCCGAGCCTGGACGCGGACGACACCGGCTGCGTCCCTGGCACCGACTCCACGGTGGTGAAGATCAACGGCTGCTTCGCCGCGGACGGGGATTACGACGGGCAGTCGTACCGCAACGACTGGCCAGGCACGAACCCGAACCCGTTCCTTGACCGGGCCCTGCACCCCACACCGGTGCTATTCACCAGCCCGCTGACCCGCGGAAAGAACTACTCGACCATCGCATTCGAGACCGACCTGCCGCGCATCGAAGCCGCGGACTCGCAGGCCAACCCGCCGTTCTGCGACCGGGTTACCGGCGCCAACTGCGTCAACCCGCCGGCCGGCGCGCAGTTCTACCCGTTCTTCTCCACCACGTTCCGGCACGGGAGTTGCACGTGGCAGGAGGGCGGCCGGTTCATCCCGGGCACGGTGAATAAGTTCGGCGGCAGCTCCACGGCCGAGTTCGGGCCGCTGTTGCGCACCCTCTACCCAGAGGCCGGGTTCACCACGGCAGTGCTGATCAACAACTTCAACAGCGGGGACATGAGGAACCCCTGCCGGGCCTAGCAGGACTGAGCCGCTCGTCCCGGGACCTGCGGTAACTCCGATTCGTGCTCCCGGGCGGCGTCACGCGCCGCCCGGGAGCACGTGCTATTCCAGCCCGGTCACGACCCGAGCGGCACGCTGCTCGGGTGGGTGCCAGGCACCAGCCGGCCCAGGCCGCCCACCGCCTCGTCGAACAGCACGCCGAACTGCGAAGACCCGGACCACCATCGGGTCGCCCCCATCCCGGTCACGCTGCGGCAGCCCGACTCATGCACGGTGACCGCCGGGAAGCTCCGCTGTCCGGTCGCAAACACCAGCCGGACCGATCCCGCGGACGCAGCCGCGCAGTGCTGCCCGGCCGGCACGGGCGGAAGCGCGCACAGCGCGGCGACCATAGCCTGTACCTGGGCCGCGCCCCTGAGCGTGACCGCGCGCGCCGACGCGGCCCGGCTGACCACGACCCGGTCCGCGCTCCGGCCGTCCGCGCAGAGCGGCCCGCTGGCCGGCGTTCCCGCGGCGGCCGCCGACGCGTTGGATGAGCTCGCGCTGGCCGAGGCCGGGTGCCCGGTGCTGCCTGCCGAGACGCTGCCGCACGCCGCTAGTCCCATCAGGGCGGTGACGGCGATCAGGCCCTGTACTCCCCGAGCGGCCATAGCGGGCCTCCTTTCCTCCCCCTTGGACGGTCCGCGGCCGGCTCACGGTTCCGCCCGGACAGCACGCTGCTACTCACCGGCGGCTACGACGGGCCTCGTGGGTGGATGTCGTACGGGCCTCGCAGTACCAGGCCGTCGCCGTGGCCCCAGCGCAGCGCCGAGGGTGGGACGGCCAGCCGCATGGCGGAGCCCTCGAAGGCCACCCGCGCCGCCGACTCCTCGCGCTGATACCGCCCCGCGCCGCCCTGCGCTCGGGCTCGCTCCTGAGACGGCCGGATCCGGGCGATCGGGGGATACTCAGGCGAAGGCTGCCCTGGTGCAGGACCATAAGCTGATGGGCCATGAGCCGGCTGAAGCTGATTTCGGCACGCACGCCGATCCGGCGGAGGTGAGCGTCGCCCCGCCGGACCCGGACGGAGCTGAGCTGGTTGTGCCAGGCAGCACCGGCGGCCTGTCAGGCTACCGGGCCGCCCGCCCAGCCAACCGGATGGTCAGATCGGCTGGCCTGCGGCTGTCGATTTTTGCCGTTTCGCTTGGGTTGTTCATCGTCCGGTTCCTGACACCCACGCCAGTCGGCCAAGCGGATAACCATGACGGCCCCCGGGTGATGTGCGACCTGGGCGTCTGGGCAGTTACCCATGGTTCCCCCCAGTGGTTTCGCTACGCCTACTTCGAATTCGCTCCACGGGCCGCCGCCTGCGCCCAGGCCGGCCGGTATCCGTCATCGCAGCTCGTGCCGCTGGAACTGGCCAGGATCCTGACCTGGGTACTAGGCCTGCCTGGCACTGTTAACCTGATCGCGCTAGGCCTGCTCACCTGCGTCATCGTCTCGTTCGGGATCGCAAGCCTGGCGACCGGGCTGCGACTGAGACTTTGGGCGCAGCTGGCCGTGGCGGCAGCTGCGTGGCTGATCATGGCGGACGCGGCGTTCTTCGATGTCTACGCCAGTCCATTCAGCGAGCCCGCCGCCCTGACGGGCTTGTTGCTGGTCGCTGCCGGTGTCGTATATCTCGGCAAGGGACGGCGCGAGACGGTGTTCGGTTTGGCCCTGGCCGGATCGGGTGGTTTCCTCGCGATCTTGGCGAAACAGCAGTACCTCATCCTGGCCGTGCCCGTCTGCCTGACCCTAGTGCTGGCCAGCGCGCCCGGGAACGGCGGGCGCGGGCCGCGCCGTTTCCGGACAACCCAGGCGAGGGCAGCAATCCTGGTCGCCGTGCTTCTGGCGACGATGACCGGGGCCTATGCATTGTGGGACAGCGACAGCAACTACGCCACCCTGCTGCACCGCCAGCAGGTCGTGGATGTGGTCTTCAGTGAAGTCGTAACCGCGCATGATGACCACGCGCGCGCCGACCTGGCCGCGCTCGGGTTGCCTCTCAGCTGGGCCAAGTACGCCGGCACCAACTCCTTTACCTCCCTCTCGGTCCGGAATGATCCGCTCTATCCGCGGTACGAGGCAAAACTGTCCGATGGCACCATCGCGCACTTCCTGCTCACCCATCCGCGCAGCCTCATCAGCATCGGGCAGCACGCGGCTGTCGATGCCCAGAAACTCCGCGTCACTTACCTAGGCGACTATGCGCCAAGCGCCGGTCATCCGCCCGGAGCGACGGAATCCCGTGTGGTCGTGCTCACCTGGCTGATGCACCGGCTCCCGCGACACCTCGGCCTGCTTTGGTACGTCCCGCTGTGGACAATGATGGTGCTGATCGCGATCGCCGCGCTGTTCGTGCCGCATGGCGGAGCGTGGCGCCGGGACGGCGCGGTCCTCGTTCTGTGCATGACGAGCTGCGCCATCGCCGCATTCATTCCGGTCGCCTATTTCGACGGCATCTCAACGACCAGGCACATGGCTGGTATGAACATGGCCACCGCACTCGCAGTCCCGATCGGCATCGCGCTAGTCATCTCGATGGTGCACCAGGCCCTCACCCGCACACGGCAGCGTTCCCAACCCTCCGCGGCGTGATACCTTCCCTTGGTCTTCTTGCGAGGCATCCACTGACCGCACAGGGCTCTAGCCGTATCCCCGTCATTAGCTGACATCGCGCTTCGCCCACCTTGGCCCGTCAGAGCCTGGACACGGACTCGAAATCCGTGGGCGCAACTGGGTTGACCTCCAAGCCGCGCTCGCGCCAGTCGGCGACGCCCAGGACAACGACGGTGCATGAACCCGGCACACGCGCCTCCCCTGCAGCCGCCCGCGGTTAAAAGGAGAGGCGCCGCAGGGGCCGCCGACGCGGCGGCTTGCCTCACCTGAGGCTCTCAGCTCTCGGCACGTGCCCACTCTTCGTCTCGGGCAATCAGGCCTGCCTGAGCTCGCGGCCGCATGGAAAACCCCGTCCGGGAGGAAGGAACAATAAATCCCGAACGGCCGCCGATGCGCGGGTCCGGAAAATTTCTGCAGTCATAGACCTGGACAATGCCACGAAAGGTGCCATCGCCTTTTCAAGCATCACCATATGGGGTGGAGTTAAAGGCAAGCGGCTGCCGCGACATCGCGGCGCCTGCCTGGCCTGACTGGCCACGCAGGCCTGTAGTCGGCCGCAGGTACCGAAGGAGGTGCGGGATGGCCAAGCCAGGCCCGGGTACAGATGGCTCACAAACCCAGGCAGGGAGTAAAGGGCTGATTGCGCTGCCGGTCAAACTCCCGCATCACCCTGTGGTCCTGGAGGAACAGGCGCAGCGGGCCGCCGACATTCAGCTGCGGATCGCGGACAGGATTACCGCTTTCGCGGGGTCGATGAATTTCGTCTACCTGCACGTCGCGCTGTTCGCTATCTGGATGCTGTTCCTCGAGAAGAACCCGTGGCCGACGCTGACGCTGATCGTGTCGCTGGAAGCGATCTTCCTGTCCACGTTTGTCATGATCGGCCAGAACCGGCAGGCGGCGTTCCAGCAGGCCAAGGCGGATCACGACTTCAACGAGCAGGAACTGGAGCTCAAAACCAACACAGAGCTGACCCGGCAGATCCACCGGCTCACGACCGAGCTTCACAAGCGGCTTATCGACCACCGCACCCGGCAGGAGAAGTGACGATGACGGTGCTCAGATGTTCTCCCCGCGCCAGACGATCAGGTCCCTGATCCGTCGGCCAGGGTGAGATAGCCGTCGCCGTCGAACGGGCCGATATCAAGCCAGACCCGGGACGTACCCGCGCCCTACAGGGCGGCAGCGGGGCCCGTGCTCGGCATCCTGGGCCGCCGTCGCGGTCAGCGGATGGTCCTCGAGCCCGACCTTCGCGTCGGTACTCGACGCCCAGGCCTGGTCCGGCGAGGCGATGCCGTCCGCGGCGTCGAAGAGGATCTGCTGGAGCGGGCGGGGCAGGTCGCCGTTCCATACCAGGGCTGCCGTCGCGGTCAGCGGATGGTCCTCGAGCCCGACCCGGACCATGTCATGGGCGACCATCGGCCGGGGCAGCCGGATCAGCCCGGGGTGGCTTCCGGCGATGACGCTGGGGCCGGTCAGCACCGCGGTGGGCCGGTCCGCGGTCGCGGCGAAGGCGAGGTCCATCGGCAGCGAGTGCCGGAGCGGCGGATCGGTGAACTCGAAGCGCGGATCGACGGTCCGCAGGACCCGCGTCCAGGCATCGTAGGTACCCGGCTCCGCCTGGCGCGGCCCGTGGATGACGTCCATGCGGGTCAGTTCGTCGAGGCTGATCGTGCCGCAGCGCGCTGCGGTGTGCAGCGCAGGGATCCACACGTCGGGTTCGAATTCGCCGAGGCTCATGGCATCGAGCGGGGCGGGCAGCGCCTCGAGGCTGGTCATCAGCCAGCCCAGGCCGGCGTCGGCCCGGCGCTGCCGGATCAGCGAGAACTCGGCGTCAAGGGGAGCTTCCATCCAGACGAGCTCCACATCCGCTGCGGCCGCCGCCGACCGCAGCGCAGAGGCGACCTCGATTGCGAGGGCATCCGGCAGCCGCGACGGTACGACCACCCGCAGGCGCTGCCGTCCCAGGCCCGCCGCCTGCCGGGTCCGGTTCACCTCGTGATCTACGAGCGACAGGACGGTGCGGGACGCATCCAGCAGCACGGCGCCGGCCTTGGTCAGTTGCAGGCCTTCACGGCGACGCTGCAGCAACTGCGTGCCGACGATCTCTTCGAGTCGCCGGATCTGCTGGCTCAGGGTCGGCTGGGCGATGAACATCCGCTCCGCGGCGTGCGTGAAACTGCCCGCATCGGCGAGCGCTACGAAGTAACGCAGATGCCGCAGCTCAATTGCCAGCGGGGCGCCTGTTACCGCCTTGGGCAGCGTTACCGTGTCCGCCTGTCCTTGCTTCATGTCCGTCTACCTATGCAGCGAATGGTGATTGTGCTTCCTACATCTGAATCGTGCCTGGCGCGGTACCGGGATCGAATCCCGGGATTTCCTAGTCTCTCGCACCGGCAACGGACGGTCCACGCCGAGTACTCAACCGAGCGGCTGTGCTCGCAGGACAATGCCGGGCGATGGGTTCGTGACGAGCGGCCAATGGAAGAATGCGCGGCGGCTTACGCTCGGCCGAAGGACCCGGCGCGACCGCCGGTTCGCCAGCCCGGGCTGGGCGGGCGACCGCTGCTACGGTGCGTGATGCAATGTTCTTCCCGAGAACTACTGTCGCTGGCCAGAAGCCGATAACTATCGCGCCATTGCCGTGAGGTGTTGGCCAGCGTCCCGGGCGGTGCGCTGCACTGGTGCAGGGCGAGTAACGCCGCTCGTTCGGCCTATTGGATTTCACCGGAGTACGGCGAGGAGGACCGGATGACTACCGTCGCCGCGAAACCAGCCGCGCCTGCGGCCGAGGAGCAGCGGCACCGGCTGACCGCGCTTGAAAGCGTGGCCGCGTTGTCCCTGGATGCGCTGGTGTCGGTGGCCTACGGTCCCGAGGCGGCTGCACTTCCGGCTCGCCAACTGGGAGCCGGGTCATGACGGCTGAACCCGGATCGTGGTGGCTGGTCCTGCTGGGCGGCATGGCCGGGCAGGCCGCCCGGGTGGCCGAGGCCGACCGGGCGCGGACGGCGCTGCTCGCGACGGTCAGCCATGACCTGCGCGCGCCGCTCGCCGCGGCCAAGGCGGCGGTCAGCGGCCTGCGCGCCGGCGATGCCCGGCTGACCACCGACGACCGCACGGACCGCGGCCGCCGCAGAGGAGTCCCTGGACCGGCTCGCGCACCGCAGGAAACGCGGGTAGCGGACCTCGCCGCGGCCGGAGCATCGGACAGCGAGATTGCCGCGCAGCTGTTTATCAGCCCGAGCACCGTCGATCACCACCTCCGCAAGGTGTTCCGCAAGCTCCACGTCACGTCACGGACGCAGCTCGCCGGGCCGCCTAAGATCGGGACCGGTCGCCGACGACCCCTCGCTGGGATGACGCCAAGTTCGCCACCCGTGAAGAGCGAGAAGCTGAGCCAGTCGGGCCGGCTGGCCTGCGCCGCGCGCGTCCGGAAATGAAAAATCCGGCCCGCTACCACGCACTCGCGAATATCGCGGGTGCGGCTGCCGGTGTCCGGAGCAACTGCCAGTTATGCGACACGTCGCGACTGCCTCGAATGGGTTCCGGGCCACCAGCGTTCGCCGGTTGCGTTCGACGGTGCCGCGGCGCCGGGCGCCCGGCTGACTCGGTTCGGCCGTTACTCCGCGAGGCTGCGCGGATGGCTTGTAATCGGTCTGGGTGATGACGTTTGCGGTTTCCGGTTCTTTCCGCCGCCGGGGTTCCGGCTTAACTGAAAGGTGACAAGTAAGACGGCAAGGTATCGCGAAGCCACGGCGGGGCCAGTCCCCCCGGCCACGATCCGGCACCAAACCGGCCGCTAGCTCATCGCAGCACAGGAGTCCGGTTATGGGTATCATCGCGTGGATCGTTCTCGGCCTGGGCGCGGGCCTGCTCGCCAACATGCTGATCCCCGGCAGGAGATCACAGGGCCTGATCATCACGTGCGTGATCGGCATCGCCGGCGCGCTGCTCGGGGGCTGGCTGGCCACGAAATTGTTCCACGTGGTCACCCTGCACGGGTTCTTCAACCTGTCCACCTGGCTCACCGCCATCGCGGGCGCGGCGATCCTGCTGCTGGCCTACCACCTGGTCACCAGCCGCAGCACCGGCCGCAGCGCAGCCGCAGCGGCCGCGGCCGGTCACGCCGGTGGGCGCACCGGTGAACACCCAGGCGCCGCACCGCCTGCCGCCGACGCCATCACGACGTGCCTGACGGCCGCAAGTGACACCACCCGACTCACTCTCCGAGCTCACGATCTAGCCCCGACAGGGTGGCGCGTCATGTCCATCGCAGCCAGGATGTCCCGCTCATCCGTTCGCGCGTAGCGCCAGCGGCGTGGTGTCCTTCGGCCGCCGCTCCGACGAGGGATTCGACGAGGTTGCACGGCAGCTCAAGGAATATCTGCCGGCGGGAGGCGGGAGTTCGACCTGCCGCTCCGGGCCCGCGGCAGCGGGCGGCAGCGTCGCGTATGGGATCTGGTAGCGGAGGTGCCTTATGGGCAGACGATCACCTATGGCAGCCTCACCCGGCGGCTGAACTGTGATGTGAGCCCCTCAGCAAGTCGGCGCCGACATTAGCCGGAATCCGCTGTGCATCTTGATCCCGTGCCACCGCGTAGTCGGCAGCGACGGAAAGTTGACCGGCTACGCCGGCGGTCTAGAGCGCAAACGGGCGCTGTTGGAACTGGAGCAGCTCACCCTGGGGCCAACGGCGCACGAAGCGCTGGTCACCGTCGGCCGGTAGCAGGGGGCAGTTCCGCCCGCACAATCGAGATCGTTGATGACTCGATGTGCCACGAGGTCGAGGCTCGCAGCAACGTATATACCGGCGCCGCTAGGGGTTACGTCGACGACAACAGGTTTGACCAGATGGCCGGAGAGCTGAAAGCGTGACAGCGATGAATGAACTGTCGCGTGCCGACGCCGCGCCCTGGGCTGCGCGCGGCTCTATGTTCAGCCAGCCCGGCCTGGCCAGGCCGGTGACCTGGGCCACGCCACATGATCTGGATCGGCTGCGCGCCAGCCACGCACGCGGACGGCTTGACAAGCCGCTCGTGCCGACCAACGTCGCATCGCCACGGCTGGGCGATGAGCTGTTCGCCCGGCTTCTGGCCTACGGCACGCCGCAGGAAACTCATCCAGGCGATGTGCTATTCACTCCGGGGGATGAAGACGTCGATCTGATCGTGGTCGACCGGGGTTCGGCGGAGGTTGTCCGGACCGAGACGGCTGACGTGCCCGCGGCGATCGTCGCGGTGGTGGATGCGGGCGGCTTTGTCGGCGAACTGAACCTGCTGACCGGGCAGAATGTCTACCTGCTGTGCCGGGTGAAGGAGGGTGGCACGGTCTACCGGGTGACGCCGGAGCGCCTGCGGCAGCTCATGGCCAACGACGCCGAACTGTCCGACATCGTTTTCAAGGCGCTGATCGCCCGCCGGGAGCTGCTGCAGCGCAGCACCGCCGCTCGAGCGGTGGAGATCGTCGGCGGCGCCAGGTCGGCGGCGGCGCTGGCGCTGCGGACCTACGCCGCCCGGCAGCGCCTAATCCATCGCGCAGAACCCGACGTTCGTCGTGCCGGCCGCGCCGCTGCCGCTCGTCTGCCCCTGACGGGTCAGTAGTCGCCGCCGCCGTCGAAGCCGCCGCCGTCGAAGCCACCGCCCCCGTCGTCGAAGCCGCCGCCGTCGTCGGTGAGGTCCGAGTTGTCGGCCAGCGTGTCCTGGTCATCGCCGACGTCACCGCTGTAGTCAGCGCCGGAATCGGACTCGACGGACCCACTCTGGCCCGGATCGACGGCCGATGCCTCGACCGCTTCGGGATGCGAGGCGATCGTGTCGGCGCCGCCGATCGGAGCGCCCGACGGGTGCGACGACCATGATCATCGGCGGCGGCGCCATCATGCTCATGAACGACGAGATCAGCATGACGTCCAGCACCGTGCTCATCGGGCTCGGGTAGTAGATGGCGTACGGATCGTAGACGACGCTGCGCGGATCCTCGGCGGGCGCGGTCGGCTGCGTGGTCGGGCGCACGACGACGGCGTCCGCGCGCTTCTCCTCGACGGTGGCTTCCGGAAGCGCCGCGTGCAGCGCCGCCTCCAGCCGGCCGACGAACGACTGGAACTGCATACGCGCCGTCTCGAGCAGGCCCGCGTCCTTCGCCAGCGGCTCGACGCGCCCCCGGTAGGCCTCTGCCGTTTCGCCCGTGCGCGGTTCGAGATCGCGCAGGCGGCCGCCCACCGAGACATACGCCGACGGTTCGCCGCGTCGGTGCTGCGTGACCGCGCGGACCTCGCAGAGCAGGTGCAGGTTCGCCTCCTCGTGCTCGACCGCCAGCTTCATCTCGCGGAAGCCGCGCCCGAACACGGACGCGTGCTCTGACAGCGCCAGGATCAGGTCGGCAGATCGCCCGGACGGCCCTCGCTGTCCTGGAAGATGACCGTGTCGTCGACGACCAGCGACACCGCATTGTCGATGCCGAGGCGCACGAACGCGCGCTTGATCGTGTCGACCAGCGCCGTGGCCTCCAGCGCGACGCGCACCTGGCCGGTGTCGAGGTTGACCTTGCCGCCCAGCCCCCGCTTCAGCTTGTCCCAGAAGCCGGGCTCCCGGTTGACCGCCTCGGCGGTCGCCATCGTGATCTGAATCTGTCCGATCAGCCGCATGATGCGGGTAAGTCTATTTGATCCCGCCGCTGGCGTTGTCCTGGCCCTGCAGGACGAAGAAGAGGAGAAGGCTGGCCGTGACGGCCGCTCCGAGAACCACGATGGAGGCGGTCGTGTCGATGACGCTGAGTTGCCCGACCCGCACATCGCTGATCTGGTCGAGCGGGATATGCCCCACCGCTCCGTCGTCACCTTCAATCGTCAGCATGCCGTCGGCGATGTCCGCCCGCGGCTGAGCGAACTTCGCCGCGCCGAACGAGGTGATCACCCTCGCGGTCACCCGACCGCGAACCTCGAAGCGCCCGCCGTCGGCCGTCTCCAGCTCACGCGCGCCCGCGCTCAGCTTGGGCAGCTCCGTCGGCCGGACCGGCGCCCATTCGTAGCAGCCCGCCGGCGCCAGCGCCGCCAGCGCGACCAGCAGGCCGACGCTCCTATTCCAGCCGAGCCGAACCATCCCGCCGCTCCCGAGTATAGGCCCATAGATCAGGGTAGGATTGGGTTTCCACCGTGACGATCCGGACCAAAATCTGGCTGATCGCCGTCAGCGTCGCGGTCACCGTCGGCGTGGCGTCGTGGGGGCGCATGTTCCTGACGCGCAACCGGATCATCAAGGACGCGCAGACCGCGCCGAGGAGCTGGCGCACGACATCGCCGAGGATCTGAAGAGCGTCCAGCCCGACGCCGACGACCGCGAGCTGGAGGAGAAGCTGCTCGGCTACCTGAACCGCCACAGCGCGCATCGTGCGCCTCGACCTCTACGTCTACCGCGAGGCCTACACGCCTTCGAGCCGCATCGTCGCGCCGCGCGGCGATCGCCCGGAGATCACGCGCTTCGCGCCGTTCGTGCGCCAGCCGCTGGGCTTCACCCGGCAGCAGCACGCCGGCGAGGCGCAGGAGGAGCCGATCGAGCTGCCGGTCGACCTGCAAGGGCCCGTGGAAGGCGACGCTGGTCATGCGCTGGACGCTGGGCCCGGTCGAGGCGATGCTGAAGACCGAGGAGCAGCATCTCGATCATCTTCGCCGTCGTGTTCGTCATCGTGCTGACGCTGGTCTCCGGCCTGATCACGCAGCGGGTCATCGGCAAGCCCGCTCGAGGTGCTGGCGGCCGCCATGCGCGACGTCGAGGGCGGCGATCTGTCGCGCCGCGTTCCCGTCGAGACGCGTCGACGAGGTCGGGCGCCTGTCGCAAGGATTCAACCGCATGCTCGAACGGCTGTCGCAGGCCGACGCGCAGATCCGCGCCTTCAACCAGCGCCTGGCCGCCGAGATCGAGGCGGCGACGCACGATCTGTCGGAGAAGAACGCGACGCTGGCGCAGCTCAACCGCCTGCTGAACGACATGCGGCTCGACAACGCCTCCAAGGTGCGGCTGGCGACGCTGGGGCAGCTGGCGGCGCAGCTGGCGCACGAGATCGGCACGCCGCTGTCGTCGGTGTCGGGGCACATGCAGCTGGCGCTGCTGCAGCGCGACCTGCCGGCCGGCGCTGCGCGATCGGCTGGAGGTGGCGGCGCGCGAGATCGAGCGCATCAGCAAGATCGTGCGCGACTACCTCGACTCGACGCGCCCGCTCGAGCCCGAGCGCCAGCCCACCGCGCTGCCGCGCGCTGCTCGACGAGGCGGTCGAGCTCGTGCAGGGCGTGGCGCCCGCGGCAAGCGCGCGCCGGTCGAGCTGCGAAGGTCGACCCGACGCTGCGGCGAGCTCGTCACCGACCCGGGCCTGCTGCGGCAGATCGTGGTCAACCTGCGTCTCCAACGCGCTCGACGCCGTCGACAGCGCGACGGCCGCGGTCGACGATCGCCGTCGACGCCGCGCGCGGCGACGACGTGCTCATCACCGTGCAGCGACACCGGCCACGGCATCGCCGCCCGACGATCTGCGCCGCATCTTCGAGCCGTTCTACACGACCAAGGGGCGCGGCAAGGGGACCGGCCTCGGCCTGGCGATCTGCCGCCAGCTGACGCGCGGCGCTCGGCGGCACGCATCTCCGTCGAGAGCGCGCCCGGCCAGGGCTCGACGTTCACCGTGCGCCTGCCGCGCCAGGGACCGCCGCCGGCCGCGGGCGCCGAGACCGCGGCCGCGCGCCGCCGGACGGCGGGAGGTCGCGCGTGACGCCCGACGCGCGTGCTGGTCGCCGAGGACGATCGCGTCGCGCGCGATCTGCTGTGCGAGATCCTGCGCGGCGAAGGCTACGAGGTCGAGGCGGTCGACGACGGCGCCGGCGCCATCGAGCGCGCGCGCGGCGCGGCCGCTACGACCTGGTCGTCTCCGACGTGCGCATGGAGCGCTCGGGCGGGCTCGACGTGCTGGCGGCGTTCACCGAGCAAGGCGCCCGGCGACGCCGGTCATCCTGATCACCGCGTTCGGCGACGTCACCGGCGCGATGGAGGCGATCCAGCGCGGCGCCTACGACTACGTCTCGAAGCCGTTCAACATCGAGGAGCTGCGGCTGACGGTCGCGCGCGCGCTCGAGCGCCGGCGGCTGGTCGCCGAGCAGAAGGCCGTCCCGCGCGAGACGCAAGACGCCACGCTGCAGGACATCGTCGGCAAGAGCGCCGGTCATGCTCGAGGTCTACAAGCTGGTGGCGCGCGTGGCCGGCTCGACGGCGACGGTGCTGGTCGACGGGCGAGTCGGGCACCGGCAAGGAGCTGGTCGCGCGCGCCATCCACACCCACTCGCCGCGCGCCGACGCGCCGTTCGTGCCGGTCAACTGCACGGCGCTGACCGAGTCGCTGCTCGAGTCCGAGCTGTTCGGCCACGCGCGCGGCGCGTTCACCGGCGCCGTCGGCGCCAAGCGCGGCCTGTTCGAGATGGCCCACGGCGGCACCCTGTTCCTCGACGAGATCGGCGACATGGGGCCCAAGATGCAGGCGCAGCTGCTGCGCACGCTGCAGGACGGCGAGGTCCGGCCGGTCGGCGGCACCGAGTCGATCCGCGTCGACGTGCGCCTGGTCTGCGCCACCAACCGGGACCTCGACGACGAGGTGAAGGCCGGGCGCTTCCGCGAGGATCTCTACTTCCGCATCAACGTGGTCACCGTGCAGCCTGCCGCCGCTGCGCGAGCGGCGCGAGGACATCCCCCTCCTGGTCGCGCACTTCCTGGCCAAGCTCGCCCGCCGCGAGCGGCGCGACGCCGGCGGCGCATGTCGCCCGAGGCGCTGCGGCTGCTGCACCGGCCTACGCCTGGCCCGGCAACGTGCGCGAGCTGGAGAACGCCATCGAGCGCGCGGTCGCCGTCGCCAAGGGCAACGTCGTCCTGCCGTCGGACCTGCCGCCCGAGGTCGGCGGCGGCGCCGGGACGCGGCGTCCGCGGCGGGCGGCGACCGGCGCGGCGAGGGCGGCATCATCGCCGACCGCCCGACGCTGGCCGAGCTCGAGCGCCGCTACATCGAGCTCGTGCTGGGCGAGAGCGGCGGCAACAAGAAGAAGGCCGCCGAGAAGCTGGGCATCGATCGCCGCACGCTGTACCGCGCGCTCGAGCGCGGCGGCGAGCGACGCCGGCGAGCCGACGACGAGTAGTCGCAACCGGTAGGGCCTACAACGCCACCCTGCCGGAGCGCCCTTTACAACGCCACCCGGGCCGGGCGCCCTTTACTCGACCCGGCCGACGCGTAAGCTTGCGGCGCAATGCAGACGGCGCAGGTGCAATGGCTTCGGGCCGGCGGTTGGCAGCCGGCGCCGGTCATGTCCTGGACAGCCGACGTCGCGTTCGCGTTCGGCTCCCGCAACGTGCTCAGTGACCCCGCGAGCCTCGCCGCGCTTCGCGCCGCCTTCCCGGACGTCCCGCTCGTCGGCTGTTCGACGGCGGGCGAGATCTGTGGAACCAGCGTTCAGGACGGTACGCTCTCGGTCACCGCCGTTCGGTTCGAGCACACGCGCCTGCGCTTCGCGCGCCGCGCGGTGGCGGACCCATCGGCCGGCCGCGAGGCCGCCCGCGAGGAATCGCCCGTGAGCTGGCCGCCGACGATCTGGTGAGCGTGTTCGTGCTCAGCGACGGCCTGCACGTCTACGGGCCCGACGTCGTCGGCGGCCTCGGTGACGTGCTGCCGCCGCGGGTCGTCGTCACCGGCGGCATGGCCGCCGACGGCTCGGAGTTCTGCGAGACCGTCGTCCTGTCCGAACGCGGGCTGGAGACGCACACGATTGTCGCGGTCGGGTTTTACGGGGATCGCCTCCGGGTTGGACACGGGTCGGCCTCCGGCTGGGATCCGTTCGGGCCGCACCGGCGGGTGACGCGCGCGTCCGGGAACGTCCTTCACGAGCTGGACGGCCAGTCGGCGCTGGCCCTCTACAAGCGATACCTGGGCGAACACGCGGCGTCCCTGCCGAGCGCCGCGCTGCATTTCCCCTCTCGGTGAGCCGAAACCGCAACGAGCGCGGCGTGGTGCGGACGGTGATCGCGATCGACGAAGCGGCGCAAACGTTGAACTTCGGGGGCGACATCCCCGAAGGGGGCTACGCGCAGTTGATGCGCGCCAACGTCGATCGCCTGGTCGACGGCGCCCTGCACGCGGCGCGCGCAGACCCAGGAAGGCGGCCATCCGCGGCCGACGCTGGCGATGCTGATCAGCTGCTCGGGGCGCCGCATGGTCCTGCGCAACCGCGTCGAGGAGGAGATCGAGGCGGTGCGCGACGTCCTCGGCCCCGAGACGATGCTGTCCGGTTTCTATTCGTACGGCGAGATCGCGCCGCCGGCGCGCGGCACCGCCTGCCAGCTCACAACCAAACGATGACGCTGGTCACCCTCGCCGAAGAGTAGGCCGTGGCCGATCTTCATCCGCTTTTGCGTCGGCAGCTGCGCAAGGTCCTGGGCGGGACGGATGTGCCCGACGCGATGAAGGCCTTCGTCACGCAGGTGAACGAAGCGTACCTGCAGGCGGACGACGAGCGGCGCATGCTGGAACGCGCGTTCGAGCTCTCGTCGCAGGAGCTGATGGACGCGAACGAAGAGCTCGCCGAGGCGAGCCGCGCCAAGGATCGGTTCCTCGCCATGCTGGGGCACGAGCTCAGAAATCCGCTCGCGCCGATCGTGATGGCGCTGGAGGTGGCGGCGCTGCGGAATTCGTCGTCCGTGGACGTGCGCGATCTCGAGCGCCCCGTCCGCCAGGTCATGCGGCTGGATCGACGATCTCCTGGACATCGCGCGGGTGTCGCGCGGCACGCTGGTGCTCGAGAAGAGGCCGTTCGAGGTCTCGCGCTCGGTCCGCGACGCCGTCGAGGCGGTCCAGCCCACCGCCGCGCAGGCCGGGCTGGTGCTGCGCACCGAGGTGCCGCCCTCCGGGCTGATCGTCGACGGAGACGAGGGGCGGCTGACCCAGGTCGTCAGCAACCTGCTGGTCAACGCCGTCCGCCACACCGAACCGGGCGGCGTCATCCTGGTCCGCGGCGAACGCGCGGGGGCCGACGTCGTGCTGAGCGTGTCGGACAACGGGCGGGAATCGACCCCGACCTCTTGCCGCAGATCTTCGACTCGTTCGTGAGGTCGCGGACCCCGGACGTCCCGCACGGCGCCGGGCTGGGGCTGGGGCTGACGATCGTCCGCAGCATCGTCGAGCTCCACGGCGGAACGGTGACCGCGCGCAGCGCGGGACGCGGGCGCGGCGCGACCTTCGAGGTGCGGCTGCCGGCGCTGGCCCCGACGGAGATAGAAGTGCGCGCGGCGGCCGGGGCGCGGGCCCCCGGAGCGGTCGCGCGCAAGGATCCTGATCGTCGACGATAACCGCGACGTCGCCACGTGATGGGCAGCGCGCTGCGGATCATGGGCCACGAGGTCGCCCTCGCCTTCACGGCGGCCGAGGCGCTCGGGCAGCTCGAATCGTTCACGCCGGAGGTCGCGCTGCTGGACGTGGCCCTGCCCGACATGAACGGCCGCGAGCTCGGCGCGCGGCTGCGCCAGCACGACGCGGCGGGCGATCAGGCTGATCGCCGTCACCGGCTACGGTCAGCCCTCCGACTCGGAGGCGAGCCGGCGCGCCGGCTTCGCCGCCCACCTGGTCAAGCCCGTCGACGTCAGCGAGCTGGCCGCCGTCCTCGACTCCTGAACGTCGGCGCGCGCGCTTCGCGCGCGGAGCGGCTAGACTCTGCGACTCCGATGGAGCTGCGGCTCGCGAACGTCACCAAGCGCTACGGAGCGGGCGCGGCTGTCGACGGCATCGACCTGACGTTCGCGGCCGGGCGGACGACGGTGCTGATCGGCCCACCGGCTGCGGCAAGTCGACGCTGCTGCGCCTCATGATCGGCCTGGTCCCGCCCGACGCCGGCGGGTCCCCTTCGACGGCGCGCGCGCTGACGCCGCACGCCGTCGAGGCCGCTGCGCGCGCGCATGGGCTACGTCGTCCAGGACGGCGGCCTGTTCCCGCACCTCACGGCCGCGCGAGAACGTCGACGCTGATGGCCCGCCACCTCGGCTGGGACCGCCGCACGCGATCGACGCGCGCCGCGACGAGCTGGTCGAGCTGACCCGCTTCCCGGCCGACGCGCTCGACCGCTACCCGGCGCAGCTCTCGGGCGGCCAGCGCCAGCGCGTCGGCCTGATGCGGGCGCTGCTTGCTCGACCCCGACGCTGCTGCTGCTCGACGAGCCGCTGGGCGCCCTCGATCCGCTGGTCCGCGCCGAGCTGCAGGACGATCTGTCGCGCGATCTTCGCCCGGCTCGCACAAGGCGGTGCTCGTCGTGACGCACGATCTGGCCGAGGCGGCGTTCTTCGCGCGACGGCGTCGTCCTGCTGCGCGACGGGCGCGTCGTCCAGCAGGGCCGATCGACGACGCTGCTGCGCGCGCCGGCCGACCCGTTCGTGACCCAGTTCGTCGAGGCCCAGCGGCGGCTGGCGCGGGATCGGCCGCGACGGCGGGCCCGGCGATGAAGCGCGCGGCTCGTCGCTGGCGCTGCTCGCGGTCGTCGCGCGCTGCGTGGCGCGCCAGCCGCTTGCGGCCGCGCCGCCGCTCCGCGTCGGCTCGAAGGCCTTCACCGAGTCGGTGATCCTGGGCGAACGCCGCCGCGTCTGCTGGCGGCGGCCGCCGGAGCGCCCGTCGAGCATCGGCCGGCGCTGGGCGGCACGCGGCTCTGCTGGGACGCGCTGGTCGCGGGCGCGCTCGACGTCTACCCCGAGTACACCGGCACGCTGCGCGAGGAGATCCTGAAGGCCGCAACGGCGCCGGCGGACTCGACCGCGCTGCGGGCCGCGCTGGCCGCGCGCGGGCGTCGGCTTCATCGGGCCGCTCGGGTTCGACAACACGCTACGCGCTCGGCGATGCGCGAGGCGCGCGGCCGCGCGCGCTGGGCATCCGCACGATCTCCGATCTCGCCGCGCACCCCGAGCTGCGCGTCGGCGCTCAGCAACGAGTTCCTGCGGCCGCCGCGACGGCTGGCCCGGCCTGGCGCGCGCGCTACGGCCTGCCCGACGACGCCAGCGGGCCTCGATCACGAGCTGGCCATACCGCGGCCTCGCGAGCGGCGACGCTCGACGTGACCGACATCTACTCGACCGACGCCGAGATCGCGCGCGTACGGCCTGCGCGTGCTGAACGACGACCGCGGCTTCTTCCCGCGCTACGAGGCGGTGCTGCTCTACCGGCGCCGACGCTGAGGCGCGCTGCGCCGGCGGCCTTCGCGGCGCTCGGCGGCTGTCCGGCCAGATCGACGACACCGACGATGATGCGCCTGAACGCGCGCGCCAAGCTGGACAGCGTCCCGAGAGCGACGGTCGCCGCCGACTTCGTCGCCGCGAGCGGTTCGGCGTCCGGCGCGGCCGCGCGCCGCGCGAGCACGCGCTGGCCGGCGCTCTGGCGCCGCGCACGCGCGAGCACCTGGCGCTGGTCGCCGTCTGTCGCTGCTGGCGGCGATCGCGCTGCGCGCGTGCCGCTCGGCGTCGCTGGCGGCGCGCCGGCGCCGCGCTGGGCCAGATCGTGCTGGCGCGCGGTCGGCGTGCGTGCAGACGATCCCGTCGCTGGCGCTGCTGGTCTTCATGATCCCGCTGCTCGGCATCGGCGCCTGGCCCGGCGATCGCGGCGCTGTTCCTCTACAGCCTGCTGCCGATCGTCCGCAACACGCACGCCGGCCTGCCCGGCATCCCGGCCGTCGCTGCGCGAGTCGGCGCGAGGCGCTGGGCCTGCCGCGCCGCGCGCAGCCTGCGCCGCATCGAGCTGCCGCTGGCGCTCGCCGGACCATCCTGGCCGGGATCAAGACGCGCGGCGGTGATCAACGTCGGCACCGCGACGCTCGGCGCGCTGATCGGCGCCGGCGGCTACGGCCAGCCGATCCTCACCGGCATCCGCCTCGACGACTTCGGCTGATCCTCGAGGGCGCGATCCCGGCCGCCGTGCTGGCGCTCGGCCTGGAGGCGCTGTTCGGCGCCGTCGAGCGGCTCGTCGTCCCGCGCGGCCTCCGGCCGCCGTCCGCAGGCTGACGCGCGCGATCTGTCACCAGTCGATGCGGCGCCCGTCGCGGAAGAAGCCGCCGGTCGGCTCGCCGACGCGCGTCGCCGCCCAGACGATTGACGCCGCGCCTTTCTCGACGCTGCGGCTGGCGCCGTGGCCACCCATCTCGGTGCGCACCCACCCGGACACACCGCGTTGATGATGATCCGGCGGTCGCCGAGCTCGCGGGCGAGCACGCGCACGTACGCGTTCATCGCGATCTTCGAGACGCGGTACGCGGTCGACGGCCAGCCGCTCTCGCGTGCGGCCGGCGCCACGTCGTCGACGAACTCGGCGAGCGCGACCAGCCCGTCGCGCGTCAGCTTCGGCTCGTGATCTCGCACGCAGCTCCGTCGCGACGCCGACACCTCGCCCATTCCGCTCGACACCATCACGATCGTGCCGCCGCGCCACGAGCGGAAGCAGCCCCTCGGTCAGCTCATCGTGCCGACGAAGTTCGCGTCGATCGTGCGACGCGCGACCTCGGCGTCGAAGCCGTCCATCGCGATGCCGGCGTTGTTCACCAGCACGTCGAGCGCTGCACCGGCGTTGCGCAGATGCTCCGCCGCGGCGGTGATCTGGGCGGGGTCGCCGACGTCGAGCGGAAGGGGCAGCGCGGTGACCTGCCCGGCGGCTTGCCCTTCGACAGCGCTTCGGCGGTCGCGCGCGCCGCCGGCGCCTCGCGGCTGGTGACGATGACGTGTAGGCCCTGGGCAACGAGCTGGCGCGCGGTCTCCAGGCCGAGGCCACGATTGGCGCCCGTGACGAGGGCCGTACGGACTGTAACGGACATGGGCGGGATCATGGCACGCGCTGCCTTCGGGCGCCGGACCCCTCACCCCGACCCTCTCCCCGCTTCGCGGGGCGAGGGAGACGGAGGAGACCCCTGGTCGATGGGCGCGGCGTCGCTTGCTCGCGCCCACGCCTCTTGCGCGGGCGGAAAGGTCGCCGCCATGGTCAAAGTAGGATTGTTCGTCAGGCTCAAGCAAAGCCCGGCAAGGAAAGCGAGGTCGCGCAGCTTCTGGAAGGCGCGCTGCCGCTGGCGCAGGAGGAGCCGCGCGACCATGGTGTGGTACGCGCTGCAGTTCGACCGGTCGACGTTCGGGATCTTCGACGCGTTCGGGGGGACCGGGCCGCGACGCCCACCTCCAACGGGCGCATCGCCGCCGCGCTGATGGCCAAGGCGCCCGAGCTGCTCGCCGAGGCGCCGAAGATCGAGAAGGTCGACATTCTCGCTTCGAAGACCTGAGCCCGCGACGCCGCCGCTCAGTTCGCCGGCGCCGACTTCAGCAGGCCCTTGCAGGCCTCGGCCGACTGCCCTTTCTGCTGGTGTACCAGCTGATTGACGGTCGCTACGTAGCCGGCGCACATCTGCAGGCGGCTTGTGTCGGGAATGCTGGCGCTGCGGCAGATCGCCTTGACGAACTTCTTGCAGTCGTCGGGCGCCTTCGGGTTCACGTCATGAATCACGCTGTCGATCTTCGGATCGGTCGGACCCAACCCCTGAGGCGCCGCGGGAGCGGCCGGCGCAGCCGCCGGGACGAAGCCGCCGGCCGTCGCCGTGTTCGTGGCGGCGGCTGCCGAGCCGGCGCCGGCGCCCGCGCCCGCGCTCGCAGCCGAGGCCGTGAACGTCGCCGGAATGTTCGCGAGCACCTCGGTCATGTCGGACTCCGAATCTCGCGCGAGGTCATTCCCACGCGCCTCGTCGCCCGATGAGGAGCGTGCCGTCCTCCCCGAACAGGAACAGACCGACGTCCTTGGTGCGGTCCATGCGGCAGGTCTGCGTGCTCTCCTGGATGGTCGCGATCGGCGCGCCCGCTCGCGCGTCGCGCACGGTCTTCGTGTCCTGCTCGCACCGCGCGTACAGGCGCATGATGGGGATCGCGATCGCCTTCGCGCCGGTCGCCTGCGCGAGCTCACGGATCGTGGCGACCGCCGAAGCGGCCGGCGTCGTCTCGCGCCAGGCATGGAAGGCGTCCGACGCCGCGATCGTTTTGCACAGAACGCTCTCCGCGCTGCGTGGCAACTGAACCGGCGCCGCCGCCATCGACGCGCGCGACAGGGCGTTGAACTGGGCGGTCAGGTTGTCGCCCGCGCCCGGCCGCACGCGCTGGACACGCACGAGAGCACCGTCGTCGGGATCGTCGGCGCGGGCGCGTTGCCCGTCTGGAACGCAGGGCTGCGGTGCGCGCCGCCGGGGGATCAGCGCGGCGCAGCCCGCCGCTGTGAGCGCGCCGGCCGCGAGCGTGAACAATCCGAACAGCGCGAAGGCCGGGGATTTGAGGGATTGCGGGTTCCGCGAACAGGTTCCGTGCATTGCGTTGGGCTCCGTGTGGGGGGATTCGCTCGCCTTGGTTGAGCTTCGACGAGCGATGACAGAGTCGGGGCCGCGTGACGGTACACGACGGCGCCGCATCCGGTCGTTTGCGGATCTGATCGCTGGCTCTGACGATCAGGGCTGCGAGAAGTCGCAGCTCGGGTCGGCGATCTGCTGCTGGTCGAGCGCCGCCAGCGTCGAGAGCAGCCGTGACAGTCCGGGCGGAATCGGCGTGCAAGGTCGAGTCGGCGCGTCCGAGCATGGTTCTCCGATGAGAAAGCCGCCACCGCCGTCGCGCGTGATCTGGGAGGCCAGCCCGTCCCCCCCCGCTCGTCCACGCCGTAGAAGGGCAGCGTCGCCGCGTCCATCGAGCGCGTGAACGCGTCCCGGACATCGGGATCCGACAGCGCCGCCATCACGTCCGCCACATCGACGGACGCTCCGCCGCACGATGGGAAAGGTGGCGCGCACGACCTCTCGGTGCTCGGCACCGCCTCCGGATGGCGGAGACGCGTGTACGACGCCGGCGGCGCGAGGACCGTCGCGTCACGATAGGCGCCGAGACCGCCGCTGGTGGTGAAGCGATGGTCGCGTCCAGCTGGCAGGTCGTGCCACACGGCGGGCAGGCGCCGCTGGTGCATCGGGACGCGACCGCGACCTCGTCCCCGTCGATGCGCACCGCCTCGGCGACGCCCGATCCGCTGTCGAAGAACAGCACGACGTGAACGTCGTAGCGCGGAAATGGCAGCAGCGTGCCGGACGTGCCCGGCGTGACAGTCCCCAGTCCGCCGATCGCGAACCTCGGCGCGGCTGAACCGTCGCACGGCGCGCGCCATGCATCGCGTCCGGCCGGGCGGGCCGGTGATGGATGGAGCCCCGCCCCCCAGCTCCAGCGTCGTGCACACGTCGCCGTCGCGCCGCGTGATCGTGAAGCGCGAGAGATCCTCGATCGAAGTGTCGATCGCGCAGATCGAGGCCTGCGAGACCTCCGGCCCTGGATCGGCGCAGCAGATGTGGCGCACGCCGTACGAGCAACCGGCCATGAGCAGCTCTGGCCCGGCGGGTTGGGAATTTCCGCGCGCGTCTCGCCGCGCGACGGGTAGTAGCAGGCGCGACCCATCGCCTCGCCGCAGCAGCCGCACCCGCAAACGTCGAGCGGCGCGACGCCCGCGGGACAGGCGGCCGTCGCGGCGTCGCCCCGCACCCCTCCGTCGCGGCATCGCCCGGCGCCTCCATCGCGGCATCACCGGCGCCTGCGTGGGGACGTCGAAACCGCGCACATCGGCCTCGGGAATGTCGAAATGCGTGGCGTCGCCGACGGTTAGCGCACCGCCGTCGCTGCCCGCGTCCTGTGCGGTGGTCGGCAGCACCCTGCGGCACGATGACACCGCCGCCAGGATTCCAAGCGCCGCCAGCGCCACCGCACGCTCATGCATCCGGACCTACGCGCGCATCTTAACCTTGAGCGGGCGACGCGGGCGCGTGGCAGCAGGCCTCGATGTTGTGGCCGTCCGGATCCAGCACGAACGCACCGTAGTAGTCCTTGTGGTAGTGAGGCCGCAGGCCAGGCGGCCCGTTGTCGGTCCCGCCCGCCGCCAGCGCCGCCGTGTAGAACGCGTCGACCGCGGCGCGGTTGTCGGCGCGGAACGCGATGTGGACGTGCGGTTTCTGATGCGAACCCGCCAATGCCGGCGACCCGCCCAGCTCATCCCGAATCATCTCAGCCGACTGCTCATCGGTTCGCTGCTGTGTTCGCGTCATGAACCAATGCTGGACGCGCAGGTGGCGGCCAAATAGGGCCTAAAGTCACCCAAACCCCGACCGAAATCCCCATCCAGCTTCGACTTCTCAAGGCCGCGGCTCGGTCGACAAATCCGTTGGCCGCGCCTGACCCTGTTCGGGCCAGCTGACCTGCCGTCCCTGTCAGGGTCGAGCCCACGGGTATCAGGGGTGTTGACGCCAGATGAGTCGGTGCACGCCGAGGTGTCGGGGTAGTGATCGGAGCCCTGGGATGTAGGGCAGGAAGATGAATGCGAGGGTGAGGATCGCCATCAGACCCCAGACCAGCGCGTCGGCGTTGTCGGAGGTGGCGAATGGCTGGATCTGGTACCAGAAGGTGTAGAGCCACATCCATGGCTGACCGGGGTATCTGCCGGTTTCGTTCATCATGCCCCACTGGTCACCACCGAGGTGTTCGGCGCGGGCCTGGTCTTCCAGGTAGGCGCCGTCAGCGAGGAGCAGCAGGGGCTTGGTGGCATCGCCGGTATAGAAAGTGCTGCTCGAGGTCAGCAAGCCTTCCATGGATCCGCTCTTCGCCAGGGTCAGGAACTTGCCGGCCAAAACGGGCACCGGGCCGTAATCGCCGGAGGCGACCTTCGCCGGGTTTGCCTCTGGTGCGGCGGCCAGGGCATCGCCGTACCCAGCTGCCCAGTTGGTGCGTTGTTGATCGGTTGCTGACTGCCAGGCATGCAGCGCCGAGGCCAGCAGCGGGTCCGCAGTGCTGCCGCTGCTGGCGGCCAACGGAGAGATCACCAGGTCGTTGGCACTGTCGATCGGGGTGCTGACCCCACCCCATTTCTGCAGCGGCAGAGGGCCGAGCTGCTGACCGGTCGAGGCGTTGTTGTAGGGCGCCCCGTAGCCGGCGCTGGTCGAGGTGCCGGCCAGTTCTGCGGTCGCGGTGGCGATCACGTCGGCGGGCGCGGCCTTGGCCCAGTTCGCCAGGGTGAGGGCCGGCCGGTCGGGTGATGAGAACACCGCTGCCAGCAGCAGCGTCAGCAACCCGACGACGCCCAAGGCAACGACGAACTCCTTGACCAGGTCGTAGGGGCGGGTCGGGAATAGGTGCGAATCGGGAGTGTTGTCCCGGTTCCGCCGGGCCCGAGTGGGGGTGCTCATGACGGAACTCTCTGCGCCGCCGGTACTACCGGTTTCGAGTGGTCCGGGTGGTCATCGATCCCGGGGAGTGGCGACGGAGTGTCCGGATGGGGGACGTCGGGAGGGACGGCGTCGAACGGCGGGACCACGCCGTGCCGGCGGACCAGGATCACGTGCAGGACAACGAGGACGCCCAGCAGCATGGGCAGGAGCATCACGTGCCAGAGCAGCATTTGGCCGGTGTTGAGCACATTGAAGGTGGCGCCGATTCCGACAGCGTTGAGCCCGTCCTTTGCCTGGGTGGAGATCCACTGGGAGTCGAAGTTCGTTTGCGACAGGTATCCGGTGAACGCGGTCCCGATGGACCCGATGAACGCCACGGCCCCGGTGATCCAGGTCAGCGCTCGTCGGCCGCGCCAGGCAGCCATGAAGAACTTCCCCCACAGGTGGACGACCATGAACATGAAGAACAGTTCGACGCTCCACAGGTGTGTGGAGTTCACGAAATGGCCCAGCGCCGAGATGTGCCACCACGCCGCGCCCTTCACGGCCAGCACCACCCCGGACGCGATGACGTAAACCAGCGCGGCCAGACAGGCGACCCCGAAGACGTAGATCCACGAATGCACATAGGCCGGTTGCCGGTCCGGCAGCAACTGGCCGGGCGGCACGGTGCGACTGAGCCGCTCGCGCAATCGCACGGTCCAGCTTGTGGGATCGGTTCCGTCAGCTGCGTTCATCGTGAATCTCACCCGCCGCCAAGGAATCCTTCGCATCAGGGAAGGGAATGACCAGGGCCAGCACGAACAGCACCAGCATCAGCCCGATGACGACTACATTCGCCAGTGATATCTGCACCACACCCCACTGCAAGAAGACTGGTACGCCGTTCATGACGGCCTACCCAGGTTGCTATGCGTCTCCACCATTTCCGTCTCCTCTCCGTGGTTCAGCTCACTGGAAAACGTGGCGGCGCGATAGGGCATTAGGTCCCTGGAACGTCAGTACCGGGTATGAAAGATCGCCAGGGTCCGCGTGTTGTTCCGCTGGTGGTTCAGGCGGAGTTGTTTCCGCTCGCGACAGTCGGGGATGTCCTCGGACTTCGGTCCCGGACAGCCCTCAGGCCGGCGCTGACAGATGTCTGCGGGACGGTGTCCTGATCACCCGGCCCGCCAGTCATACGGTGGTGGTGGCTTGGCGTAGGGACCGGTAGAGGACGCGGGCGTCGCCGAGGCGCCGGCGGAGTTCTCGTTCGAGACCGGCAATGGGGTAGAGGTTGTTGGGGGCGCGGGCATCCTTGTATTCGACGGAGCCGAAGCGGGGGAGCACGGCCTGGCTGAGGTTGGCCAGTTCGATAGCCCGGACGACGGGGAGATCCGCGTTGCACTCCAGCCGGACGACGCCGGCCCAGGGCGCGGCCGGCAGGCATGGCAGGCGCAGATACCAGGAATGTCGTTCCCAGCTGGTGCCCATCTTGAATACCGGCGTGCGTTGTCCGGCGGTCAGAGTCCCGATCATGCGGTGTAGCTCGGCAGGCAGGTAGGAGCTGCGGTGCGATTTGATGTAGCCCAGGGCGCGCGGTAGGTGTTGACTGCCACGCAGCGGCCCGTCGATGACGAGGAGGTCGTCGTCGGCGGCAATGCCGTGATCTGGCAACGAATCCCGGGCTGCGGCGGCGGTGAAGACCTCCAGTTCGCTGAGTTTTCGTTGCAGCGCGGAGGAAAGGGCGACGGCGAGGCTTTGCGCAGGGTCAGGCGTAGCTTGGGTGACGGCGTAAGTGCCGGCCCAGGTGCGGATGTCGACGGCGTGCGACGCGATGGTGAACAGACCGCGGCGGGGTTCTGCGGTGAGCAGGTGTGCGCCGGCGGGGCAGCAGCAGACGGTGCCGGCAGCGTAGGAGGCACACAGCGCGGCGGACGCGTCGGTGGCCGGTCCAGTGTCGGTGAGGTCGTCGATCCAGATGCGCGCCTCGATGCGGCGGACACCGTCGACGAACAGTACCGCTCCTGGGGTTCGGACATCGTGAGTTGGACTGATTGCGGCCCAGTCCTTCTCGGCACGCTCGATGTTGGTGGTGACGTCCGCGGAGGATTCGCCGAGGTCGTCTTCCATTTCCAGGCTCGTTCCGTAGCCGGGGTCCCAGCCGTCGACGGCGAATCGCATCCCCGGCGACCCGGCCGAATCTGACCCCATCGCAGGGGTGGTCATGCACCCTCCCGGACGACGGTGGAAGTCAGGTTGTCGCGGTGCACGGCGAACCTAACGGGGGCACGGTCGGCCAGTGCGGCGACGTGGGTGATGACCCCGACCATCCGGTCGCCGTGGGCCAGCGTTTCCAGAGTGTCGGCAACGGTTTCCAGGCTGTCCGGGTCCAGCGTGCCGAATCCTTCGTCGAGGAAGATCGAGTCCAATTGGGCAGCGCCTTCGGCAGCCAGGGCAGACATCTGCTCGGCCAAGGCCAATGCGAGAGCCAGGCTGGCCTGGAAGGTTTCGCCGCCGGACAGGGTGCGCACCGACCGAGTGGAGTCGGCGTCGGCGTGGTCGATGACCATGAACTCACCGTTCTGGTGGGTGAGGTCGAATTGTCCGCCGGACAGTTCCAATAGGGCTGCGGAGGCGTCGATGACCAGGGTGTCCAGGGCGGCCGCGGCGAGCCAGCGCGGGAACTTGTTGGACCGCAACAGGTCCGCCAGCAGGTCCGCGACCTGGTGCCGTTCCTCGGCGGCGTCGATGTCGGCGGTGAGGGTCGCGGCGCGGAGTCGGTCGGCGGCGATCCGCTGCGCGGTGCCGCGGGCCCGTTCCAGTGCGGTGGCCACCACGGCCGGCACAGCCCCTGGCGTGATGCCGACAGAGAGCTCCACATCGCTGTCGGCGACCAGAGTCCATAGTTTCTCGTGGGCGGCACGGTGGTCCGCGGTGGCCTGTTCGATGCGCGCCCTGGCCGCGACCAACAGTCCGGCGCGGGACTGCGCCTGCAAGGCTGTCCATGCGGTGAGCGTCGACCATGCTGCGGCCAGGTTCTCGTCGTCGAGGGCCGGGGCGCCCATGCCGACCAGACTGTCTCGGGTGACACGCAGCGCTTGCCTGGCTGCGGCCGCGTCGGCTCGACGCCGTTCCTGCCCGGCAGCGGCTGCGGCTCGGGTGGTGCGGGCCGCGGCCAGCGCAGTGTCGGTCGTCTGCGCCTTGAGTTCGAGGTGTTCGCGTTCGGCCAGTGCTGCGGCAGTCTGCGGCTGGGTGTCGGCTCCGTCGAGCAGGGCGTCGAGTTGGCTGAGCCGGTCGATGAGGATCCGATGACTTTCTGCGGCGCTGGCTGCCGCGGCGGTGGCCGCGGTGTGTTCGGCTTGCACAGTTCGAAGCTCTTGTTCGATTCGGTCGAGAATGGCTCGGGCGTCGTCGAGTCGTCCGTTGGCGGCGGCCAGCTGCCGGGCGGCGGCCGGTAGCAAGTCGTCGTCGAGCTGTCGAGTCTCGCGGGTGGCCCAGGCGGTGAGAGTGGTCCACGCTCCGACGAGGTCGGTGTCATCGAGTTCTGGTGCGCCGACGGAGATCAAGGACGCGTGAATATTTCGCAGTTGGGCCCGCGCGGCGGTGGTGTGTTGTTCGGCATCGGCCAGGGCCACGTCCGCCGTCCGCTCCGCCTCCCGGGCCTCGAGCAGCGCCGCCAGCCGGTCGTCGGCGGCTGTGGCCAGCGCGTCGAGCCGGGCCAGCTCGGTGTCGATGGCGGCCGGCTCGGTCGGTTGGCCCTGCAATGCACTGTGGAGCTGGGTCAGTCGTCTTTCGGCTGCGGTGATGTCGGCGGTCAGGGCGGCTGCCGTTCGGGCGGCGGCTACCTGTTGCTGTTGCGCCGCTTCGACTTCAGCTTCGGCGCGAAGGACAGCCGCGGCCGCGTCTGATAGATCGGTGGAGTCGAGGGCGGGTGGAAGGGTGATGACGGTCTGGTCGCAGACGGGGCAGCTGTGGCCGGCGACGAGTTGGGGGCGCAGAGCGGCCGCGAGATCAACAGATCGGCTCTGTTCCAGGCGTTCCCGCGCATCATTCAACTGCCCGCGGGCCGCCGTGACGGCCGCGGTGGCCGTCGTGACTGAGGTCTCGGCTCTTTTCACGGTCCGGGTCAGGCCCTTGACTTGGTCCCTCAGGGCTGCCTGTTCGGAGAGGTCTCTGCCAGCCTGTTCCAGTGGTCCTCGCGCGGGAGCGAAGCGGAGAGCTTGCCGGGCCTGTTGGTCTGCTGTTTCGGCGCTGGCGCGGACGGCTCGGGCTTGGGTGGCGGCTGCGCGAGCTGTGGTCGAGAATTGCTCGAGCCCAACCAGCCCCGGGGGCGTCACCGCGGTGGCCAGGTGGGTGCGGCGCTGCTGCAACTGCTCGCGCTCGCCGGCTGCGGTGGCCGCATCCTGCTGCGCGGTGTCTCTGGCGGTGCGTGCGGAGCCGAGCGCTTGGCCGACTCGGTCGACCGTAAGACGCAGAGCGCCTTGACGTTCGGCGCCCGCGATGGCCGCTTCGGCCAGGATGGGTTGACGGGCGATCAGTTCAGCGTGTTCTCGGTATCGGTCGAGTAGTGCTTCCAATTCGTGGCGGGGTGGAGCCTCGGCCAGCGCAGCGCGGGCGGCTTGATCCGCTTGTTCAGCGGATCTCTCGGCGGCCTGGGCGGCGGAGAGGGCGGTGTCGGCTCGGTCGAGCCGGTCTTGCAGGTCAGCGACCTGAGGTGGGGTCTGAACCGCAGCGAGCAGGTCATGTTCCGTGGTGAGTTTGGTGTGTTCGGTGGTCGCGGTGTCGACCCGCGCCGCGGCGTCGGCGATGGCCGGCAGCTGGTCGTCGACGGCAACGGCGAGCGCGGCCAGCTGGGTTTCCGTCTTTCGAGCGGCTTGTTCAGCCTCGGGGGTGGCGTCGGCGAGGTCGCCCAGTTGGGCGGTCAGCACGTTCTTGGTTTGTGCGGCAATGGCTGAGCGTTGGGCGGCAGCGCGGCCGATCGTCTCGTACTGTTCCGCGCCGAGCAGTTTGAGCAGGATGGTCTGCCGGTCTTTGGGAGTCGCCTTGAGGAAGTCGGCGAACTGGCCCTGCGGCAGGACGATGCATTTGCAGAAGTCTTCGAACGACAAGCCCAGCAGCTGCTCGATCTGCTCATTGACTTCTCTGAGGTCACCGGCGATGACTTCACCGGTTTCACCGTCATCGCCGATGCCGTGCTGGCCGGGGAGCCTTTCCAGGATGACGTTCCGCTGGGTGATGCTCGCCCCGGAACGGCGGACTTCGCGGGCGACGACGTAGCGAGAACCGTTGTGGTCGAACACCAGCCGTACGGTGCACCGGTTCGACGTCGGGGCCAGGGCGTCGGCGATCGCGTTCCGCCGGCCCCAGCGGGGCACCGACCCGTACAGGGCGAAGGTCATCGCATCGATCACGGTGGACTTGCCCGAGCCGGTCGGGCCGACCAGCGCGAAATAGTCGGCGTCGGCGAAGTCGACGATGGCTGGGTCGCGGAAACTCGCGAACCCCGCGATGTCCAACTGCACGGGACGCATGACCATTGTCTCCCTTCGGTTCTCGGCGGCTCAGGTGGCCGGGTGGGTGGCTTCGTCGTGCAGGGTGGCGAACAGCGCATCGACCCTCGGGTCGGCGACGTTGGCGGAGGCGCAGTAGTCGGCGAACAGTTGACCGGGGGTGCGGTTCGCCCGGTCAACCGTGACCTTCCGGCCGGAGGCGGCGGTGGAGAAGTCGGGGTGGATGCGGATCTCCAACGCGTTGGGCAGGCTATCGGCGATGTCATCACGCAGGCCGGCCCGGGCGGCCTCGGTGACCCAGACCCGCAGGTAGTCCTCGCCGAACTCCTCCGCGCGTGCGGTGAGCTCGGCGACCGTCCCGGTGACCGTTCTGAGCCTGCGGCCCGACAGGATCGGGACGTCGGTCACCTTCGCCGGCGTCGTCGGGGTGACTTCGACCAGGCAGACGACGTTGGTGTTGTCCTGTTCACCGAAATCCACGGCCAGCGGTGCCCCGCTGTAGATGACGGGGCAGGCGGCGGGAAGGGTCTGCCGGCGGTGCAGATGCCCCAACGCCACGTAGTGGGCCTCCACGGGGAAGATGCTGGCCGGCACGTGATATTCGAAGATGGATTGGGCGGCCCGTTCCCCACCGCCGAAAGTACCGCCCGTGCAGGTCAGGTGGGCCATCACGATATTGACGGTGTCGGCGGCGAACTCTGCGGTCAGGTTGGCGAGGATGTCCCGGAGCATCTGGTCGTAGGTGCCCACGTTCTGCGCGGGTGTGTTCTGCACGATCTCCGCGGCTCGTACCGCGTATCGCTGGGAAAGGAACGGCAGGATCGCGATGGCCGCGGTTTCCCCTGTCTTGGTGGTAAATCGGTGCAACCCGCCGGGCGCCGGCCGGAAAACCCCGTAGATGTGGATGCCAGCGTCGCCCATCACCGGCCGGTAGGCCTCGAAAGTCGAGGCGTGGTCGTGGTTCCCAGCGATCGCAACGACCTCGATCCCGGCCCGGGCCAACCTGCGCAAGGTGGACACCACCAACCTCTGGGCATCGGCGGTGGGGGCAACGTTTTCGTACAGGTCCCCGGCGACCAGGACTGCGTCGACCTCGTGTTCGCGCGCGATCCGGACGATTTCGTCCAGCACGAGTTTCTGTTCCTCGAGGCGACTGCGCCCCTTCAATGTCTTACCTACATGCCAGTCGGAGCTGTGGAGAATCTTCATCAGAACGGGATGTCCTCGTCGTCATCCACCGGGGCCGCTGGAAGCCGGGAAAATACGTCGCCACTGCGCCGCGCCCCTCGGTCACTGGTGGTCGCAGTCACTGGCGGGGTCGCGCATTCGGAGAGCCTGGTCGCCCACGCGGGAAACGGGAATTCCACCGCCAATGGCACTGGGATCTCCGGTTGCGAAACGAACATCGTGCCCGGTTTGGCCAGGGTGGCCCGCTGCCGCTGTGATGGTGGCAGAAACCCGTATTCCGGCCGGCCTGCTTCCGCCGCGTCCAGCCGGCCGACGATCTTGATCGACGAGTTGGACACGATCCGCCGTTCCACCTCGCTTGCGGTCTGCTGGGCCCCGATCAAAATGATCCCCAACGACCGGCCCCGCTCCGCGATGTCCAGCAACACATCCTTGATGGGCGAATTCCCTTCCCGCGGTGCGTACTTGTTGAGTTCGTCGATCATGGTGAAAAGTAGACCGCCAGGCCCGGCGGCTTCCTTCCGGGCGGTTTCGGCGGCCAACACCACTCCCACGACGAACCGTTGCGCCCGCTCGGGCAGATTGTGCAGATCAATCACCGTGACCTGCTGATTGGCGGTGTCGATCGCCCGCGCCGCGGTAGCGGTCAGATCACCCCGCAGGATGCTCCGCAACGGTTTGAGGGAGGACCGGAGCCGGCGGACGAACGCGTTGATCGTGCCTACCCCGGTCACCGGGCCCGCCCAGTCCGCCCTGGTCGCGTCGTCATTGAGTTTGTCGACGATGAGGTCGACCATTTCGTCCCAGGTCCGGGCCTGCCGCCCGTCGATGCTGATCCCGCCGTCCCGGCCGGCTGGCTGCGCATCCAGTCGCAGTCGGGCCGCGACCTGGTGGACGACCATCGTGTACTGGTTCCGCTCGTCTTCCGCGTCAGCGAAGACATACGGCAACAACTCGCGCCGGCAGAACTCGTCCAGCGTCCACCAGAATCCGGTCACCCCGCTGGTCCGGCCCGTCACGTCCGGTTTGCCGGTCAGGTCCCCTGGGGTCGGGGGAGCGAAGAACCCGACCGAGGCGAAGGGCTCCGCCGGCAAACCGACCTTGGCGTATGCCGTGCGTAGGTCGTCGTTGAGCCGGATGTTGGGCTGGTCCAGGAACAGCAGGTCCTCGCCCTTGACCGAGAACACCAGCGCCTTCGCGTTCACCGCCTTCGGATCCGAGGACCCCGGAGCGGAACAGCGAGTGCAGCAGGAACAGTGCGAAGCTGGTTTTGGTCGCCACTCCCGAGATGCCCGAGATGGACACGTGCGCGCCCCGGGTACCGTCGAGGAACTCCAGGTTGATGTAGATCGGTTCACCGTCGCGGCCCGAACCGACCGGGATCTTCTGGCTCATCTGGTCGAAGTACAAAGCCTGCGCTCGTTCGTCACCCGTTGCACGGCGGGCGATCTCACCCGGTCGGGGCGGTACGAAGCACTCCGGCTCGACCCGAGTCGTCATCACCTCAGCGATCTCCTGGACCTGGGCCGGCAGTACCCCATCCGAGATCAGGAAGACATCGGAACCGAAACTCGCCCCCTCGTGCCGGGCCGTCACCTCCGTCACGATGCCGGCGGTCATCACCGGCCCCACGCCCGGCACGACTCGAACCGTGACCACTACGTCGTCCAATTGCAGGTAGGCGTCCGGCTCCAGAGCCACACTGAACAACAGCGGCGTGGAGTCTTCCGTGCCGGCGATCCGACCGACCTTGCCGTCCACGGCTGGACGGGGAGGGCCGGTCTGCTCGAGACCGGTGCGGAAGCTGGCCTGACTCACGGTGCCCCCTGTTGGCAGGTGGTGCTGACGTCGACGCGAATTTGCCAGGCATACGCTACGCACGACCGCAGGCGTGTCCCTCGGAGACCGTCGATTGCCGGGTATAAGCGGCATTGCAGTCAGCCGTTCCTACTGCTCGGGGAGGGGCTCATCGTGCCGCGATCCAGGGCAGCCGCGTTTTTCGGCGCCCATCGGTCCAGCTTGTCCGTCACGCTGGACGACGGGACCATGCCGTCCGCCACGTAGCTCGGTTCGTCGGTCCGCCTCCGCAACTGCTGGCTAGGGTGGGCCTGCAGAGCGGACATCCCCGTCCGGCTGTTCGAGCTGGGGCGGTGGGTGTTGACGAGCACGAGTCGGACAGTCCGGCCGACCCTGGAAATGGTCGCAGCCCGCGCGGGTGTATCGCGGGCGACGGCCAGTCGCGTGTTGCGCGGCGCAGCGAATGTGAGCGACGGGGCGCGCAGCGCGGTCTTGGCTGCGGCGGCCGAGGTTGCCTACAGCCCAAATCGGGCCGCTCGTTCGTTGGTGACGAGACGGAGTGATTCGGTGGCGTTCGTGGTGGCGGAGAGCGAGGATCGGATTTTCTCGGATCCGTACTTTCTCGGGATGCTGCGTGGAGCGCACGGGGTGGTCAGCGCCGCCGGTTTACAGTTGTTGTTCGTATTGTCGGCGTCTCAGCAGGAGTCCGAGAGCTTCGCGCAGTTTGCGGCCGCCGGGCATGTCGATGGGGTGTTGTTGATCTCGCTGCACGCAGACAACAAGCTACTTCGGGAGCTCACCGCAGCTGGAGTCCCGACGATCGTCAATGGACGCCCCATTGCCGATGACGGCGCCATTTGGTACGTCGATTCCGACAACGTCGCCGGCGCCCGGTCGGCGACCCAGGTCTTGGTCGATCGGGGAGCGAACAGAATCGCCACCATCACCGGACCACAGGACATGTCACCCGGGGTGGACCGGCTGGCCGGCTACCAGCAGGCGCTGCGAGCGAACGGCTTTCGCGTCACCCGTAAGCACCAGGCCTCGGGTGATTTCTCGCTGGAGAGCGGTGCACATGCAATGCGTCAACTGTTAGCCCGTGATCCTTCGATCGACGCGGTGTTTGCGGCTTCGGACTTGATGGCACTGGGTGCGATGGGGGTCATCGCATCGGCCGGGATGTCGATCCCACGCGACATCGCCATCGTCGGATTCGACGACATTCCTCAGGCCGGCCTGGCGACCCCTGGGTTGACGACCGTGCGGCAGCCGATCGCTGAGGTCGGGAAGATGATGGCGACTCGTCTTCTTCAGCTCGTCGACGGGATCGCCGTCGACCGGACCACCGTCCTACCCGTTGAGATGATTCGGCGCGGCAGCGCCTGACTGCCGATTGGCATCCGAAGGCGGAGGGACAGATCTGCTGGTAACGGATCGAGGGCTTGACAGCCCGGAGCCGAAGGGACAGTCTTGGCCGACGGTGAGAGCGCTCTCACATTTGGTAACGGACCACGGCTGGTCGAACGGACACGGGTCGTGCGGATCTCAGCTGGCGCCCACCGTCTGCACAACCGTGGTCGAAAGCTCACGGGCTCGGCCGCAGGCCACATCGGCGTGGCTCGCGGAGCTCGGCGTCGGCCTTGCCGTCGCCCGATCCAAGGGAGCAGATCAGGTGCGTATCCGATCGGCCATCCAATTCTTGACGGCCACGGTGTTGGCTGCAGGTATGTGCAGCGCCACCGGCTGGGCCGCTGCAGCGGCCTCACCGGCGACGACAAGTACTCCATCGACCGGACGAGAGTTGGCTGCCAACACCAGGTTCTACGTCGATCCAGGTAGCGAGGCGGCACATCAGGCCGTCACCGACCTGCTGCACCGCGACACCAGAGGTGCGCTGGCCATGGCAGCGCTGGCCAGCTGGCCGGAGGCGACATGGTTCACCAAGGGCACCCCCACGCAGGTCAAGGGTCAGGTGGCACAACTGGTGCGCCGAGCGGCTTTGCAGCGCGCCGTCCCTGTCCTGGTCGCCTACGACATTCCGCTGCGTGACTGCTCGCAGTACTCGGCCGGCGGTGCCCAGTCCGACGCCGACTATCGGGCGTGGATCGCGGCCCTGGCCAAAGGTTTGGGATCCAGCAAAGCGGTGGTGATCCTGGAACCTGACGCGCTGGCCAACCTTCCATCCGACTGCGGTTCGACCGCCGACCCGACGGGAGCCATCACGGCTGCGCGTATCGCCGACATCAATTACGCGATCGGTGCCCTTGAGTCGCAGCCGGGCACCTCGGTATACCTGGACGCAGGGCACAGCCAGTGGCATTCCGTCGGGGACATGGCATCACGTCTGATCCAGGCCGGTGTCGCCAAAGCCCAGGGCTTCTTCCTCAACGTCTCGAATTTTCAGCCGACGGAACAAGTCGATCAATACGGCACCTGGGTGTCAAAATGTATCTGGTTCGCCACTAAAGGACCGGATTGGGCCGCCGGTCACACCGACTACTGCGCCAGCCAGTACTACTCGGGTGCCGCTCCGAACGACGGCCTTCCCGGCAACGCGGTATCGCCCACCGACCCCAGCACCTGGCACTGGACAGATGCGTGGTTCGACCAGAACGTAGGAACGCCACCCGCGGCCGAACCTGACCCACTTCGTCGTCGACACCAGCCGGAACGGGCAGGGCGCCTGGACGCCCCCCGCCGGCAAGTACACCGGCGATCCGCAGACCTGGTGCAACCCGCCCGGCCGCGGTATCGGGGTCCGGCCCACCGCCCATACCGGAGTCGCCCTGGTCGATGCCTACCTGTGGATCAAGACCATCGGCGAATCCGACGGCCAATGCAACCGCGGAATCGCCGGGGGCACAATCGATCCCGAGTACGGCCAGGTGGATCCCGCCGCCGGCGGCTGGTGGCCGGCCCAGGCGACAACGCTGGTCAACAACGCCAAACCCCGACTGACCTTCAATATCGGCGGCTGACTCTCGCGGAGGCGCCTACCGGCCTGCAGCCTGCCCACCGTCGATGTGCAGGCTCTCGCCGGTCACGAAACCAGCGCGCTCGAGATAGAGGATTCCATCCAGGACATCCTCTATCTCGCCCAACCTTCCGAGCGGGTGCAACGCCGCCATGTCGGCGTAGGACGCGGGGTCGTGCATCGGGGTTCTGATGATGCCGAGCGACAGTGCATTGACCCGGATTCCGGCTGCTGCGTACTCCATCGCCAGGGAGCGGGTAACCGCGGCCAGGCCGCCCTTGGTCAAGGATGCCAGCGCCGAGTGGGTACTGCTGTTCGCGTGTTCGACGAGGCTCGTGGTGATGTTGACGATGTGCCCGTGACGTTGGGCGATCATGGGCCGGATCACCGCCTGCGTCATGTGCAGGAATCCGACGAGGTTGACCGAAGCGACGGCGTTGTAGTCCGCGATCGTGTAGTCGGCGAAGTCTTTGCCGATATAGACGCCCGCGTTGTTGACGAGCGTGTCGATCTGCCCAAACCGTTCGAGTGCATGGTCGGCCACGGAACGGGCCGTCACCGGATCGGTGATGTCACCTGGCACTGTGATCAGATTGACGTCGTCAACGGGCTCGATAGAACGCGCCGTGCCGACGACCGCGTAACCCGCAGCGCGAAAACCGGCCACGAGTCCCGCTCCGATCCCGTGCGAAGCTCCCGTGATGATCGCGACCTTCATCGCCGCCCTCTGACGGTCAACGGGTCGGCCTATTTTGGACGTGCCGGCCCAGTCCATTCAACGGAATCGTGTCATCGTCGAGGCCGGAGCGGATCGGGCGTCTCAACGAGGCGTCGACAATGCCGAGGTGATCACGCCGACCCTGACGTCAACCACGCCGACCAGTCCCCGTCTGGATCGGTCGTTTGTCCGACCTCGATCAGATGGCCGTCTGGATCGCGGATATAGCACCGAATCTCGTATTGGTGCTGCTTAGGTGGCGTCAAGAATTGAGCACCGCGAGCACTCCATTCCGCGTACACGGACGCGATGTCGGCGACCCGAAGATTGAGGAAGCTGCTGACCCGGTCGGGATCGCGGGGTGTCTCCAGAGTAACGGTGGGCTTGTCATCGGTCGGACCTCCGCCGACATTGATGATGATGAAGCTGTTGGCCAGCGCGACATAGGTCAGGTCTCCATTGGTGAAGGCCACCGTGCCGCCGAGCACGTCGGTGTAAAAGCGCCGCGACCGTTCAACGTCATCCGAGACGATGAAGTGGGTGAGCACGACTTGCGCTGTGGGCGATGTAGGTTCGGGCATCAGGCACCTCGACTCGTCTGGGCTCTCACTCCGCTGACCGCGCGGGTAGAAGGCCGATTTGGGATGATCGGGGACTCCGTCCAGTGCGGCGGAGAGGAGCAGAACCACGAACGACCGTGAGGTTCCTGCGCTCAGTAAATCGCTTGAACAGGACAATTGGAAGGCCGTTCAACTACCAATAGCCATGATTGCATCGAGGATCACTCAAGAGGAGCAGGAAATGACCGACGATCAAACTCCACCGCAGCGCAGCCACATCGTTGTTGGCGTCGACGGATCAGAGCCCAGCAAGCAGGCACTCCGCTGGGCGAAGTTCCTCGCACGGGCGTCAGCGAGCACCCTGGTCGTCGTCGCCGCGTGGGAGCCCTACACCGGCTACGGCAAGCTCGGCGCGGGTTGGGTGGCGTTGGGCGCTGACTGGAATCCCGCTCAGGATGCCGAAAACGCCCTCATTGCGACTATCGACGAGGTTTTTGGGGAGCAGCGTCCAGCCGAGCTCGAGTTCGAAGTTCGTGAAGGCAACCCGGCGAAGATCCTGCTCGAAGCCAGCGACGGGGCCCGGATGCTGATCGTCGGCAGCCGCGGACACGGCGGTTTCACCGGGCTCCTCCTCGGTTCGGTCAGTGCCGCCTGTGCTGAACACGCCGGCTGCCCGGTGGTCGTCGTCCACGGGGACACGCCACCCCCGAGCTAGACCGCGACCGTTGCGGAGACGGCCCCGCCGGCGGCTCCTGACCAGAGCTTTCACCACCGCTACCGCAACCTGCGCCGACTGGTCGAAGGATCCGGCCGGATATTCCTGGTGCCGGAGGTTTGGTCGAACATTGGTGTCACTCTGGTCGTCCCTCGCGACGATTCGGTGCGAGTCCAGTTCAAGTTCGAGAACCCTTCGTAGCGGCTTCCAGAGGTGCAACGACTAGCTCGACCAATTGCCCTCGCCAAGGACCTTCTCGGGTGTGATGTGGAAGATGTAGCCAGCTGGCGCGCCTGGGGCCGGAAAGACCACGTCCGGACCCAGGTAGACCCTCGCGAGCTGCTGAAGCAGCTCTGGTGCGCCGCCCTCGGTGATGCGCGCCGTCCCGTGCACGACGAGGTACTCGTCCAGTCCCCGTGCGCTTTTCGTCGGTGATTGGACGACCAGAGCTACCCGTGGATCGCGTTCGACGTTGCGCACCTTGATCCGTTTGGGCAAGGACGCGATCACCAACTCGTCGCCGTCGAGTCCGATCCAGACACCGCTGACCTGGGGGCTCCCGTCGACGTTGATCGTGATCAGCTGAGCGATCGCACTGGATTGGAGAAGGGCGTGGGCGGCGTCGTTCAACATTTCAACACTCTAGTTCGGCTGCCTGCAGAGGCCGGCAGTCACCGGCGGAACAACAGGAATCGTAATGATCGAACAGCAGTTCCTCGCCGGTTACCGAACGAGCTATACCGGAAGTTCGGATTCCTCGACCGTGGACCGTTCGGCACCTACAACTGGGATGCGAATAGTGTCGACATGGAGCTCGTCCTCACGAATTGGACCGGCTCCGGCGAAGGGGGTAGTCCGGGTTGAGCCCCTCAGGCCTCGCCGCCCCGGGCGGGTGCGGATACGGTTTCCTGAGGGCACGTCGACGTCGTGTCCATGAGCGGAAAGGAACAACCCTTGATCGATAACGGCACGCCCATTGCTTACTCGGCCTTACCGAAGGGCGTCCCGGTGCTGTCGCGATCGGCCGTTCAGTTCGGGACCGTTGAACACGTTCTTCAGGTGCCGGAGGAGGATCTCTTCGACGGGATCGTCATATCGACCCGGCTTGGTCTGCGATTCGTGGACCGTGACCAGGTGGACGAAATCACTACGACCAAGGTCACCTGCGCCCTGAATGACGAGGAGGTTGCTGCACTGCCCGAACCGGCCGGCACCCCGGTGTTTCACGTGGATGCGCTCCAAGATTCCGGTGAATCGCTGCACGACCGATTTGGCCGCATGTTTCGGCGCCCGCGCTGGACGAGGACCGAGTAGCAGTGTCGAAGTTTCGGTGCCGGTAACCGTTGTGGGAGTCCACCCGCTCCACCGAACGCTGGTCGTAGTCGACTCGCCGCACTCCGCAGGACGCGCTGGGTGTGAACGCTCGGCTGATGTACGGTGGTTCGTCGTGTAGCGCAGGTGAAGACTGCTCTGCGGTGAACCCGGGGCATGCCTTGTTCTGCGGCGGGACCATGTGCCTGATTCGCGCCGAGCAGGTGGTGTGAGTCCGGTCGGTTCCTGATGGAAGGGGACTGGGCAGGCGATGTCTCAAGATCAGATTCGTGATGCGGCGACAGATGCTCTGTCCGCTAAACAGGCGATAGGTGCGGCGTCGCGCCGGCGCGCCTCGGCTGTCACGGCGGCGCAGGACTTGATCGACAACGCGCAAGCCGTTGAACGGGCAGAGCAGGATGCCGCCCGGTCGGCATTGGCGGCCAGTGTCCACAGGCTCCTCGCGGAGAATCTGAGCATCGACGAGATCGCAGGTATCTGCCAGATGTCGATCAGCGCGATCCGCGAGGTAGCAGCCGCGAGTTGACGTCCGCGTCTGGGTGCGAGGCCGGTCCCGACTTGGCTGCGGCGCTCCGGTGAACAATGTACTTGGCCGCTGCGATGCCGCGCCCCAGCGCTGCGACGTCGGGGCCGTCGGGATCCGTACTGCGAATTGGCCGGTGGGGCGCGCGGGAATTGGGTAGTTGTCGAGGAGGACTCCGTGAGTGCGTGGAATACGGACCCAGCCGGCGGGACGGTCGGTGTTGATGCGGTGACGGTGGTGGAGGGTTCGTCGTTCTGCATTTCGGCGGCGAACGGGGATCTGGTCTCTCACGCGCCGCACGGCGTTTTCATCGGTGATACGCGGGTCTTGTCGCGGTGGAACCTTGTGGTCAACGACCTTGCGGTGGAGGCGTTGGGGGCGGTCGTGCAGGAGCCCTACCACGCGGTTTTCGTGGGTAAGAGCCCCCACCCTGAGGGCCGGGCCGACAGCGTCCTGCTGGTCGAACGGGATCGTCGTATCGACGGCGGGCTCCGCGAGGATCTGACAGTCCACAACTACGGTCCGGACCCGTTGGATTGTTCGGTGGTCCTGTGGGTCGCGGCGGATTTCGCTGACCTGTTCGATGTCAAGGGTGGCCGGTTGCCCGAACCGCGTGATTCCGTGGCCACGGCGGTGCCCGGTCGGATTCGGTTCGACTGTCGGTGGCCAGGACAGCAGCGGGGTGTGATCATCGAATCGCCGGATGCCGAGGCGACTGCGGAGCATCTGAGTTACCGGTTCACGCTGGCTCCCCGGGAGGTGTGGCGGACCAGTGTGCTGGCCCGGCCGATCGTCGACGGTCAGGAATATCCGTCGGGATTTCCGCTGGGCCAGCCGATCGAGAACAGCGAGCCGGCGAGGCGGTTGACCCGGTGGCGGGCCGCGGCCCCACAGGCATGGTCCGACGACGAGCAGGTCGCCAGGACTTTATTGCGGAGCCAGGAGGACCTGGGCTCGCTGCGGATCTTCGATCCGGCGCACCCTGATCGGGTCGTGCTCGCTGCGGGCGCACCGTGGTTCATGGCCTTGTTCGGCCGGGATTCTCTGCTTACCTCATTGATGGCTCTGCCGCTGGACCAGTCCCTGGCCTTGGGTACTTTGCAGACGCTGGCCCAGCACCAGGGCACTTCGGTGGACGCTCTCACCGAGGAACAGCCGGGCCGGATCCTGCACGAGGTGCGTCTCGGTGTGGACGTCGGCCGCGCGCTGGGTGGTCACGGTATCTACTACGGTTCGATCGACTCCACACCATTGTTCGTAATCCTGCTCGGCGAACTGAGCCGGTGGGGAATCGAAAGTCAGGACCTACTACCTTTGCTGGCGGCCGCCGACCGGGCGTTGGAATGGATCGGCGACTTCGGTGACCGTGACCGTGACGGCTTCGTCGAATATGCCCGCACCTCAAACCAGGGGTTGATCAACCAGGGCTGGAAGGACTCCTGGGATGCCATCAACTTTGCTGACGGCACCATGGCGGAACCGCCGATCGCACTGTGCGAGGTACAGGGGTACGTCTACAACGCCTACCTGGCCCGGGCCCAGCTGGCTGCCGTGCAGGATGACCGGTCGGCCCACCGGCAGTGGACCGACCGGGCAGCCGAGTTGAAGGCGCAGTTCAATGCCCAGTTCTGGATGCCGGACCGCGGCTACTACGCGATCGCGTTGGACCGTCGGAAACAGCAGGTCGACGCGTGTGCGTCGAATATCGGGCACTGTTTGTGGAGCGGAATCGTCGACCGCGACAAGGCCGAACAGGTCGCCGAGCGACTTTTGGCACCGGAGATGTTCAGCGGCTGGGGCGTCCGCACCCTAGCCACGGACATGGCCGCCTACAACCCGGCCAGTTACCACAATGGCTCGGTGTGGCCGCACGACAACGCTTTGATCGCCGCGGGTCTGATGCGGTACGGGTTCGTCGAACAGGCACAACGGATCGCCGTCGGCCTGTTCGACGCGTCCGCGCACTTCAACGGACGACTGCCGGAATTGTTCTGCGGCTTCCCGCGCGAGCAATACCGGGATCCAATTGCGTATCCGACGTCTTGTTCGCCGCAGGCTTGGGCCGCCGCCACCCCGGTGCACCTGTTGCGTACCTTGCTCAGGTTTGATCCGAACATCTCCCGTAGGGAGCTGCGGTTGGCGCCCGCACTGCCGGCCCGGTTCGGGCGGCTGCACTTGCGCAGCATTCCGGTCGCCGCGGCCCGGCTGGACGTGAAGGTAGAAATCGACCCGAACTCCGAGCGGGTGGCCGTCCAGGGGCTGCCCTCCTCGGTTCGGCTGATCCAAGAACCGTTGCCGCCGCCGGGTGCGGATGACGATTGACCGACAACCCTTGACCCGAACCATGTGTCAACCGGTCCCGAGTCGGGTACTTGGATGATTAGCGCTCAGCGTTCGGGCTCGAGGGATTGGACAAAACATGCACATCTACACCGCGCGGCCCGCGGCCCACCCGTCTACGCCCGGACCGTCGCCCAGCCGGGTCAGCGCGCATCCGCACTCCCGGCAACCCAGCTCCGGCAACCGTCGTCGGTGGTCGTCATGCGGGTAGGACTCATTTCGCCGCCCTGGGTGCCGGTGCCGCCCACTGCGTACGGCGGAACCGAGGCGGTGGTCGACCGACTCGCCCGCGGCTTGGTCGCTGCGGGTCACGAGGTACTGCTCGCTGCTCCGGCCGGCAGTGAGTGTCCCGTCCCGCAGGTCGCCCCCGCGATCGAAGCCGACCCCAACGAGATCGGGAAAAGCTTGCCCGAACTCGCCCACATCATCAGTGGCTATGCCGCCATGGGCGGCATGGACGTCATCCACGACCACACCCTGGCCGGCCCGCTGTACCGGCGGCGACCACCGAAGGTACCGGTGGTCGTCACCAGCCACGGCCCGTTCCTGGCCGCCGAGCGAGCTCTATTCCAGGCCATGCAGCACGACACCGCAATCGTGGCGATCTCCCGCCACCAGGCATCCACTGCCGAAGGCATCCGGATCGCCAAGGTCATTCACCACGGCATCGATGTTGATGACATCCCGGTCGGTGCGGGCGGTGAGGATGTCTGCTTCGTCGGCCGCATGCACCCCTGCAAAGGGGTCCGGGAGGCAATCGAGATCGCACGGGCCGCCGACATGTCACTGCGCATCGCGGCGAAGATGCAGGAACCCGCTGAGTACGAGTACTTCGAGGCCGAGATCGAACCGCTCCTCGACAGCAATATCAGCTACATCGGGGAACTCGGACCCGCCGACAAATACGCATTGATGGGCAGCTCCCGCGCCTTGCTCAACCCCATCCAATGGGCCGAGCCGTTCGGCCTGGTCATGATCGAAGCCCTCGCGACCGGCACTCCTGTCGTGACCACCCCACAAGGCTCCGCCCCCGAAATCGTCGACGATGGTGTCACCGGCTATCTGCGGCAGACGACTGCTGGCCTCGCTGCAGCCCTGCGTGACACTGCCACTCTGGATCGGGCTCGCTGCCGCGTCGCCGCCCACGACCGGTTCAGCACCGAGCGGATGGTGCTTGATCACCTGAACCTATATACGGACCTGCACGGCAACTGTCCGATTAACAGCGAGGTTGTGCCGATTGTGAGATCGGAAACTTCGGCGCGCCAACGAGGTTCCCGAATGCCGATCGCCCAGAGCCGTCAGTAGGTTCACCACCGTCGTCCGGTCCCGGCAGCGGGGATTGCGTTGCCGTTCTCGCACCCCGAGCGTGCCACACCGCTGTCGACCGGCATGGCCGACAGCGGTGCGACATGACACCCGGCTGGGTTGGAGCTGATCAAGGCGCCAGCTCAGACCGTAGGGATACTGAGCTGCCACGACGATCGTGCTACAGACCGAGCCCGGTGAGTAGACGGTTCAGCAGCGCCGTGATGCCCTGCAGCGGCCCGCCGTTGTCCAGTAGATGGACAACCCCGCAGAGCAGGTTGCCCAGCAGGTTGCCGGCACCGGGCACGGCAGTGATGTCCAGGTTCACCGGGGCCAGGTCGACCACGAGGCCCAGCAGGTCGAGATGGATGGCTCCGAGGTTCAGCGTCAGGATGCTGCACGCCGCGTTGCCGACTGCGGCCAGCGGAGCGCTGAAGGGCACTCCGCCGGCCGGGAGCCCGGTTCCGGTGAGGGTGCCAGTCAGCGTCAGCGCACCATTGACCACCGAGGTAGTCAGGTTGGAAATCGTGCCGGTGAGCTGGGTGACGGCTCCGGCCTGGTCGGTGACGGTGCCGGTCACCGGCGCTGAGGTCTGCGCCGGGTGGGCGGCGTTGATGGCCGAATGCTGTGCCGCGACAGACGAGGCCGGCGCGGCCGAGGCGATTCCGGGTACAGCAACCACGCCGAGCAGTGCGGCCGTCGTCAAGGCCACACTGGCGATGAAGCGGTTCGTACGGTGGGTGCGTTGCATTGGGTCTCCTTCTACTGCTTGATGGCACTCAGGGATCTCCTGAGAGCGCAAACTAGGGCGTTCCGGTGGCGCGAATCCTGTGATCCACCGGTTCACCCTGAAAACGCCGGCCAGGCTCGTCGATGACGCGGCCCGGTTGCCCGCCTTGCTGCGCCGGTCACCCCGTAGAGGCGGATAGCTGCGGAAACGCATCGGCCCAGAACGTGGACCGAGAAGTTCAACGTTTTCGCCGCGTCATGCTCTGTGATTCAGTGCGTCTGGGCGATGAGTCATGCGGCAGGGGAGTCAACGCATGTGCCTGCGGCACAGCGCCACTGGGCGGGCGTAGACCTGAGGGCCCGGAACACGGTCTCGATCTGGTGGGCTGACCCAATTTCGGACTGGCCTACCCGTAACCGGAAGTACCCCGTTTGCCCGCACAGCTCAGCGAGGACCCGGAACCTTCTGCCCAAGCTCAACACCACGCGTGGGCCATCACCCGTTCGGGTTAAGAACATCGGGCTCGGTTTATTGGTGCGGCCAGCAGGGGAGATATGTCTTATGGTTCCAACCAGGCGTTTGTCGTCCGATGTCGGTCTGTGGTTGGTCGGCGTCCGCCCAGACGGCGGCCCCCGCTGCCGAACTGCGGACCACGAGTTGAGCACCGAGAAGGCAGACCACCAAAGGAATCACGAACCGCAGCTCCCGGGGAACCACTGAGCCGGGGTCTTGGGGGCTCGAGGATGAACGGCGTACAGCGTTGACTTCGGGAGGCCTGACTGCGTTGGATGGGCGTGCTCTGTCGGGGTCCGTCTCGATCAGCGATGACCGCGCCTGGCTGCCCGGCAGGCTGCACGGTCTTCTACTCGTTGGTGACCACATCACTGGCTCTCACGGGGGGGTCCCAATCGCAAATGAGCGACAGCCACCTTGCCAGTGGCCGGTAAGCCGTGCTTCGGCCATTTGGTCACGGACGCTGCCCGGCCAGGTGTCGCTCACATGATTTCTGCGGAACCGGATACGGTGCTGGCGGACGCCCAGCGGGACGCGGATATCACCGAGTTGATTCCAGTCCTCACCAGATTCGTCAATTCCCGGGTCTCCAGCCCTGAGATAGCCGAAGACCTCGTTCAGGAGGCGTTGGTCAAAGTACTGGCGGCGATCAACCGGGTGGAACCGGGGATGCTCGAGCCTTACGCGATCGTCACCGCCCGCAATCTGATCGCATCGATGTGGAAAGAACGTGACCGCCACCAGCGAAACCAGCACCGGGTGGTCGACCTGTTACCCAGCAAGCCACCCGACGAGGAGCTGCTCCGACGGGAGGACAGCGCTGCCATCGCCGCCGCTCTCGGCCGCCTTTCGGAACGCGAACGGCAAACCCTTGTCGCCCACGAAGTTTCCGGGCAGGACACCCGATCGATCGGCTCGAAGGTCGGGCTCACCGCGGGAGCCGTTGCCGCCCAGCTCAACCGGAGCCGCGCCAGGTTGAGGGTCGAATACCTGCTGGCCCTTCGCGGTGCGGCGGAGGTGCCCACCGATCGGTGCCGTCCAGTCCTGTTCGCCATCTCCAGTGGCGATCGCCGCCGCCAACGTGAGCTGGATGCGGCTCGACATGTGCTCGAGTGCAGCCTCTGTGCGGAGCTGAGCCAGCCCTTGCTGGAACGGGGTCAGCGCAGCGAGAACGAGGTCTGGATCAGCATCCACGGTGACCCCGACATTGTCGTGGCGCGCAAGGCTGCCCGTGACCTGGCCGCCCAGCTGAATTTCGGTCGCACGGAACTCACGCTGCTGGCGACAGCCGTATCCGAGATCGCGCGCAACATCGTTCGGTTCGCCGGCGAGGGCCAGATATACATGGAACTCCTCGAGCAGCCGCGTTCGGGGTTGCGCATTGTGGCCAGGGATGCCGGTCCGGGTATCGCGGACATTCATCGCGCGATGCAGGATGGCTTCAGCACGTACCACGGTCTCGGTCTGGGACTTCCCGGTGCCCGCCGGCTGATGGATGAGTTCGAACTCCACTCCGAACCGGGGCGGGGAACCACAGTGATCATGACCAAGTGGCAACGAAGGGCTGGATGATGATCGAAAGATCAAGGACTGTTGACATGAACGATGCCTTTCCGCCTTTTCCGGGCGCAGAGCATGAGCAGCTGCTGCCCCAGCTGGTGGCCCATCTGCGTGAACACCGGTCGAGGCTCCGAGAGGAGTGGGCGGGGCGCATCCAGGATTCGCATCTGTTGCAGGCGATGACGCCTCAGGAAATGGCCGCCGAGACAACATCGGTGTACGACAACTATGTCGAAGTGCTCGAGACGGGCAGCGTGGAAGCCCTCCAGCACTATGCCCGAGACCTCTCGGAACGGATCATTCCGCGAGGCGTGGAGACCCATGAGGTCGTGGGAATCGTTTTGTTGTTGCGCGATGTGCTGGCGAGGTCGCTGTTCGAAAAGTACCAGGGTGACTTTCCGTTGCTGAACAGGGTCCTGGACGCCTACGAGCCCGCCGCGAACCGAATAGCCAACACCGTCGCGGTGAGCTTCGTGGATGAGCGCGAGCGGGTCATCCGGCAGCAGCAGGATTCGATACGCGAGCTGTCTACGCCCGTCCTGCCGGTTCGCGAACGGTTGCTCATTCTGCCGATCATCGGAGTCCTGGACACCGAGCGCGCCCGGCAGCTGACTGAGCAACTGCTCAGCGGCATCCGGACACACCGGGCGAAGGTCGTGGTCATCGACATCACAGGTGCTCCGGACGTGGATGAGGCGGTGGCCAACCATTTGGTCCGCACAGTCGACGCCTCGCGCCTGATGGGAGCCAGCGTGATCATTACCGGTCTGTCACCGGAGATCGCCCAGACCCTGGTGACCATCGGTGTGGACCTGAGCAAGATGAACACCATCGGCGATTTGCAAGGAGGCCTGGAAGAGGCCGAGAGGCTGCTCGGCTTCACGGTGAGTCGTCGGAGTGAAATACTCGAGTGATGGACACGAGTCTCGCGCTGGTCTCTATCCTTCGCCAAGGGCCGTATCTCATCGCGTCCATCCACACTGCTCTGGATGATTCGCAACTTCTCCGATTCCAGCGGGACTTGATCCGCGAGATCGGTGTGCACCGCTCGCGCGGCGTCATCATCGACGTCGCTGCGCTGGATGTACTGGACTCCTTCGGGACACGTACGCTGCGCAACATCGGCGAAATGGCCCGCTTGCGCGGAGCCGAAACGATCATCGTCGGAATTCAACCGGATGTCGCGTTTGCCATGGTCGAGCTCGGAATGGACACGGGGCCCGTGTTGACTGCCCTGGACCTCGAGGAGGGGCTCGCTCACCTCGGTCGGCGGTGGCAACATGCCACACCGCGATGACCGTGAGGCCGAGCGCCTGCGACAGAACTACCGTGCCGCATTCCTCCGGTATTTGTCGCGCCGTGATGAGGCACCCCTACACGCGGGGTATGAGATCGGCCGAGCAGCGCTGTCAGACGGCTTGAGTCTGCTCGAACTCGCGCAGATCCACCATGTGGTGCTCCTCGAAGTCCTCAAGACCGGCGGCGGGGCGGACCTCGACGACGTTGGTTCCGCCGCCTCGGAGTTCCTGGTCGAGGTACTGGCGACGTATGACATGGCGCAGCGAGGGCTGCCGCGACAGGCCTAGATCCGCCGTCTCGCACGTTCAAGTCCTGCGCGACAGTTCGGGGATCCGTCTAGCCGGCCGCTGCGCGGACGCTCTCCAGCACCGAGCATGACGCGGGCAACGCCTCGGATTCCTGACTCCCGGGCGCTGGAGGCAGCGTTTGCGCAGGTGGACCGACTGGCAAAAGCCTTCGAAGCTGTTATCTGGCATACGCGCCCGTCATGCGCGAGCACCGGAGGCGTATTCAAGATGACCGGTCCTACAGACGACCGGCAGTGCAACGCGGCCGGTCAATCGGTCGCTTTAGCGAAAGGGTTGCCTTCATGTCGAGTCCAGTACCCGTCGACGCGGCCGGCCGCTGGGACCTCGACGCGTTGCGCCTACATCGCCCGCCGTAGCCAGCGGACCGCTGGCACGTGACCGGTCTTCGACGCCGGAGTTGGTCCACTCTCATCGTCGACCCTGTTCGCTCGATTCGATTGAGCCTCGATCTCCTCGGCCTCAGCATCACGCGGAGCACAGACATCAGTGCTGACCAGTTCCTCGGAATGCCGGTTGACGGCCGCGAGTGATCGAGGTCCGGAAGGGACCGCAGTGAGAGCGGGGTCGGGGCAACCGATCTCACTGCGGCGCCTGCGGACCTCGATCCATATGCACAAGGTCGAGAACCGGGGTGACAACGCCACCAATCGTGTCGTCAGCCGGACCTACGAGCCACCTGCAACCTGGCTGGTCTCAGCTGGCTTGCGCGGCCGATCGTGCAGTACTCGTCCCTTTCATCCAAACACCCAGCAAGGAGATGGCATGACCTTTACAACGCCCGACCCGGTTCCCTCCGGCCAGGATCTGGCCGTCGTCGCCGTCAGGGGGCGCACCCCCAGAATCCTTCAGGACTTCGTCGGCGACGCCGTTTTCACCGTGCAGTGGCGGGATCAGGACTTGCTGGTAGCCGGCATCGGCACCCTGGTTGGGAGCGGCGTCCGCTTCCACGAGAAGGATGCCGGCAACGGCGGCAAAGACGTCCGGGTCTGGTCGATCACCTCTTCTACCCCGCCCGGCCTGTTCTTCGCCAGCATCTCAGCCGGGCACCTGCTCACCCCTGTCGCGGCCGGGCCGTCAACGGCCGGATAGTAGGGGATGCTCAGCAGCGGGCTGGCCCGATTGCGTAGCAGTTCAACGCCAGCACGCCGGGCAACTCTGAGGTGCAACTAGCCCACAGTCGCTGCGGGATCAGCGGTGTTCGACGGGTAGGGCTGCGGCGTCGGCGTGTTTGATCTTGCCGCCCATGGTCATGGGTAGCTCTCCCTCATAACGCAGGTCCGCGCCCCTGGCGTGCGGCTGCGGAGACAGGTCGTCGTTGAGCGGCCCGCCCGCCACGGTATGCCACATCCGCGCGCTTTTACAGAATAAAAAACTTTGTGCGTCTTGCGCTGTATCGGGTTTAGCGTGCCGGGCCGCGGGCATTGATAGCACCAGGACGACGACCACGCGGCGTTCCAACTCGGTACACCTACCGCCGAACGTAGGGGGAGCATGTGAACATCAGCAAGGACCAGATCCTGCAATTCCTGAGGGACAAAGGCCAGACGCAGCAGGCGGATCAGGCCGCCAGTGAGCTGCCCGACCAAGTCGATACTGAACAGCACGCCGGCCTGCTCGCCAAGTTCGGCATAGACCCGAAAGAACTTCTCGGCAAATTCGCCGGAGGCCTGGGCAACCTGCTCTAGGCACGCCCTCGGCACCGACATCGTCCCTCACCACCGCACCCGGGCTTTTACCATTCCCGGGCAATCCCGCGACATAAGGAGAACGGTATGACGAACACGCAAACCCCCGAGACGTATGTGGGCCGCACTGCGGTCGACGCGCAGGGCAACAAGATCGGCTCCGTCGGGCAGGTCTACGTCAACGACGAGACGGGTGTGCCGGACTGGATCACGGTGAACACCGGTCTGTTCGGCATGAAGGAAAACTTCGCACCCTTGGACGGGTCCAGCTTCGCCGGCGACGACCTGGTGCTGCCGTTCGACAAGAACGTGGTCAAGGATTCGCCCGATGTGGCCGACTCGGCGCATCTGGACCCCGACGAGCAGCAGGCCCTCTACAGCTACTACGAACGGTACCTGGGCACCGGTGGCGCCTACCAGGGCGGCACCGAGCGCGAGTATCGCGAGGTAGGAGAACGGGCCCGTTCTGCGCAGGGATATGACACGTCCGGAGCGACCACCGATGAGGCGATGACCCGGTCCGAGGAGCAGCTCAACGTCGGGACCGAACAGGTCGAATCCGGCCGAGCCCGGCTCCGGAAGTATGTCGTCACCGAGCAGCAGAGCGTGTCCGTGCCGGTGTCCCACGAAGAGGTCCGGGTGGAACGGGAGCCGATCACCGATGCGAACCGCGGTGACGCGCTGGACGGCCCGGCCATCTCCGAGGAGGAGCACGAAGTGATCCTGCATGCCGAGCGGCCGGTGGTGGCCACCGAAGCCGTTCCGGTGGAACGGGTACGGCTCGGCACAGACACGGTGACCGAGAACGAGCAGGTGTCCGGTGAGGTCCGCAAGGAACAGATCGAGGTTCATGAGGGCACCGACGAGGGTCTGACCGGCCGGCCAGAGAACCGCTGAGCCACCACTTCGCCTCAAACTCACAGATTGAAGGGAACGGCTATGACCAGCAGTAGCGATCAGTTCAGGTCCACCACCCTGGGCGAAACCGCCGAAGGCGGTTACGCAACCGGGTACGCACCGACCACCCCGCAGACCGCCGGTTACCTCACCCCACAGACCGCCGATTACGAGGCACCCTCGACCGCGGATGTGGCCAAGGACCAAGCCTCCAACGTCGCCGGCGGCGCGGCGGATGCTGCCCAACATGTTGCCGGGGTGGCGAAGGACCAGGTCGGTCAGGTGAAGGCGGAAGCTGGCCGGCAGGTGAAACACCTGTTAGGGCAGGCGCAGTCGGAACTCTCGGTGCAGGCCCAGGCCCAGCAGGAGAAACTGGCGGGCGGCCTGCACTCGGTCGGGGATCAGCTCAGGTCGATGGCGAACAACTCCGTCGAGCCGGGGCTGGCCACAGATGTTGCGCATCAGGCAGCGGACAAGGCTCACCAGTTCGCAAGCTGGCTCGACGTCCGTGATCCCGGTTCGGTGTTGAACGAGGTTCGCTCGTTCGCTCGGCAACGGCCTGGCACGTTCCTGGCCATCGCGCTGGGTGCCGGTGTGGTCGCCGGCCGGTTGGCCCGGGGCCTGGCCGCTGACTCCGGCGACGTTTCCGGGCGGACCTCCGCGACCACGCAGCAGGGAGCGCTGCCCACCGCGCGCACCGCCCAGCTCGACGCCGGACTGATAGCGGGGGGATACCCGGATCCGACCCGCGCAGGCTACGGCGGTATGCCGGTCGTTCCCGGCGGAACACATTCGGCGGAATCCGATTTGTACGGGACCGACGCGGAATCCGATTTGTACGGGACGGGCGCGGTACCTGACTGGACGGGCAAGCCCGGCTCCGACGTGTTGGGTGATGCCAGGTGAGTTCGCCGGTCGACCCCGCGGCTAGCACCAGTTACGCGCCCGGCGCTGCTGGGCCGAGTCCCGGTCTGTATCCGCCTGCGGACTATCGGACGGATAGCCCCGCGGCTCCGCGGCATTCCGAGCCGGCCGCCCGACCGGTGCCCGGGGTGGAAGAGTCCCCGCGGTCGTTGGGTGAGTTGATCGGCGAGATCACCACGGATCTGTCGACATTGGTGCAGCAGGAGATCGCGTTGGCCAAGGCCGAGGCGACCCAGTCGGCCAAACGCGCCGGCAAGGGGGCGGGGATGTTCGGCGGCGCCGGCTTCGCCGGCTATTTTGTGCTGCTGTTCCTGTCGGTTGCACTGTGGTGGGCGCTCGGTGACCATCTGGGCCGCGGCTGGTCCGCGCTGATCGTCGCCGCCCTGTGGGCGATCGTCGGCCTGGTGCTGTATCTGCGGGGACGGAAGGAGTTCGCCGAGATCCGCGGGTTGGACCGAACCGCTGAAACGTTGGGCAAGATCCCGAATGCTGTCAAGGGAAATGAGGGAGAGAACAGATGACCACCAGCAATGATCCTGACGTGATCCGGGCCCAGATCCAGGCCACCCGGGCAGGACTGTCCAATGACGTGAACGAGTTGGGGGACAAGGTCAGTCCCGGTCAGATCGCCAAACGGCAACGGGACAAGGTCAGCGGCGCCGTGATGGGCGTCAAGGACCACATCATGGGCTCCGCCACGGACGCCAAGTCCTCGACCGGGGACGCTATGGCGAGCGTGGGTGACACCCTCTCGGACGCCCCGGGAAAGGTGGCCCGCCAGACCCAGGGCAGCCCGCTGGCGGCCGGGCTGATCGCGTTCGGAACGGGTTTGTTGCTGTCTGCGTTGATTCCGGCGTCCCGGCCGGAGGCCCAGGCCGCCGCGGCCATCAAGGACCAAGCGCAGCCGTTGGTCGACCAGCTGACCGAGGCCGGTAAGGACGCCGCGGGCCATCTGCAGGAACCCGCCCAACAGGCCCTGGAGTCCGTGAAGTCCACCGCCTCCGACGCTGTGGACACGGTCAAAGACGAAGGCGTCTCGGCTGCCTCCGACGTCAAGGACCAGGCGTTGGACGCGAAAGACACCGTGGCACAACAAGCCTCGAACAGCTAATCCCCGATTACTGGACAGAAGGCGGGACCTGCGTCATGTCAGGTCCCGCCTTCATCTCTTTCCACACTTGATCTCTCGAGGAGAACGCCAGTGGAGCAGCACACCAGCGGCACCAAAGCCGCCACCGCCCCGCCCTCGGACGCCGACCGCAAACCCGACCGACTGACCGAGCTGACCAAGCCGACCTGGAAATACATCGTCAAGAAAACCGGGCGCGAGTTCTCCAAGGACCAGTGCACCGATCTGGCCGCGGCGCTGACCTACTACGCGGTGCTCGCTCTGTTCCCCGCCCTGCTGGCCCTCGTGTCACTCCTCAGCATTTTCCATCAAGGCCAGCAGGGCACCCAAGCTTTGCTGGACATCGTCAAGCAGGTCGCACCCAGCGCAGCGAACACGCTGCAGGGCAGCATCACTCAGCTCACCCAGACCCACTCTGCAGGCCTGGCACTGATCCTCGGGATCGTGCTGGCGTTGTGGTCCGCGTCGGGCTACATCGGGGCGTTCGGCCGGGCGATGAATCGGATCTACGAAATCGACGAGGGGCGCCCGTTCTACAAACTCCGCCCACTGATGCTCCTGATCACCCTTGTCGCCGTGATCCTGGCCGCTCTGGTCGCGCTGGCCCTCGTCGTCTCCGGGCCACTGGCTGCCGCCATCGGCAAGGCCATCGGTTTGGGCAGCACAGCCGTCACCATCTGGAATATCGCCAAATGGCCGGTCATCCTCATCGTGGTGATCGCGATCGTGGCGATCCTCTATTACGCCACCCCGAACATCAAACAGCCGAAGTTCCGGTGGATCAGTCTTGGCGCCGGGATCGCGGTCCTGATCTGGATTCTCGCTTCGCTCGGGTTCGGCTTTTACGTGGCCAACTTCTCCAACTACAACAAGACCTACGGCTCCCTCGCCGGTGTGATCGTGTTCCTGCTCTGGCTGTGGATCACGAACCTCGCGTTGCTGTTCGGCGCCGAGCTCGACTCGGAAACCGAACGCGGACGCCAGCTGCAGGCCGGCATCAAAGCCGAGGAAACGCTACAACTACCGCCTCGGGACACCAAGGCCAGCGACAAGACCACCGCCAAAGACGATGAAGAACTCGCCCAAGGCCGGGCCATCCGCGCCGCCGCCGGAACCAAACCCGCGAGCAAGGCGCCGGGAACGGCCGACTCGCTGGATAACCCGAACGAACCCGACCCATCGCTTGACCGGCCATGACAGGTAGCGGCCGCCCCAGTGCTTCGCCGTTCGCCACTTCGTGACGCCTCTCGCCAGATTGGCGTTCCTGGGAACCAACTGGAACAGCGACAGCCGTGCCGCCGACTGGAAACAACGACAGCCGTGCCGACGACTGGGTAGGGATCGATCATCGGTGTGCATAGCTGACGTCGGGGTCCGCATTTGACCGCGTAGGTCCGGACCCACTTCATTGCCCAGCGGGCCGACCGCGATCCGGGTATCGACGATCGACATGGCAGGATCGGACGCAGACCGTCTCGGCCCGGCCGGGCGGACGCGGGGTAACGAACAGTGTGACCCGGCCCGTACGGTGCTGCTATTTGTTAGCGACGGCTGACCCTCAGCCGGCGGGTCCGGACTGTGGGCGTGGGTGTTGGGCGATTTCATCCGTTTTTGATGAGGCCGCCCCGGGGTCAACCGAGGATGGTGGGGGAACGGGCCACGGTGACATTCGTAGGTGGTACCACGTGCTGGACCGCCGACGTGGCGAGTCCCCACCAGAGAAGGGTTGGTAGGGATGGTCAAGAAGTCCAAAGAGGCCAAGAGATCCGATAAGCCGTCCGCCGCTCACGTGCAGGCGGGTGCACAGGTGATCTCGGACGACGACCATCGAGCCGCGGTGCCGAAGATGAAGAAGAAGGCCTACGAGAAGCAGATGCGTCTGCTGCACGGTGAGCTCGTCGCTCTGCAGGAATGGGTGAAGGCGACCGGCGCGAAGGTGTGCATCGTGTTCGAGGGCCGGGACACGGCCGGCAAGGGCGGCACCATCAAGCGGATCACGGAGCGGGTGAGTCCGCGCGTGTTCCGGGTGGTGGCGCTGTCGGCACCGACCGACCGGGAGAAATCCCAGATGTACGTGCAGCGATACGTCACCCATTTCCCGGCCGCGGGTGAAGTCGTTGTCTTCGACCGCTCGTGGTACAACCGGGCCGGAGTCGAGCGGGTCATGGGATTCACGCCACAGGATCAGGTCGCCCGATTCCTGGAAATGGCCCCGTCGTTCGAGAAGACGATGGTCGAGTCCGGCATCATCCTGATCAAGTACTGGCTCGAGGTCGGGCCCGACGAGCAGACCCTGCGGCTGGAGAGCCGGATCAACGACCCGCGGAAGGTCTGGAAACTCTCGGATCTGGACCTGTTGTCCTACAGCCGCTGGTTCGACTATTCCCGCGCCCGCGACGACATGTTCCGGGCCACCGACTCGACGTGGGCGCCGTGGTTCGTGGCCCACACCGACGACAAGAAGCGCGGTCGGTTGAACATCATCACCCACCTGCTCGGCCAGATCCCCTACACCCCGATGCCGAAGCAGGACGTCAAGCTGCCCAAGCGGAAGAACGACCCTGACTATGTAGACCCGCACCTCGCCCTCCGCCATATCCCGGAGAAATTCTGAGCATCGTCGGCGCTCTCACGCACCGGCCGGCGTCGACGGCCGCCGTCCAACGGGATACCTGCGTCCGGCGAACAGTCGGCCTGTGAAAGGAACGACCATGTCAACGACAGCCAACGTGACCGCGGCAGCCGGTGTTACGACCAGGTGGTACGGCCTATCGGCGCAGGAGGTTGCCCGGCGGCTCGAAGTGGACGCTGTCGGCGGGCTGTCGGCGGCCACGGCCGCCCAGCGGCTGGCTCAGAACGGTCCCAACGAGCTTCCGGCCGAGCAGGCCGTGCCGGGCTGGCGGCGGTTCCTGGAGCAGTACCGCAGCTACATGCAGATCATCCTGCTGATTGCCGCGGTGGTGTCGTTGGCCATCGGTGAATGGAGCACCGGTGCCATATTGGCCCTGCTGACCCTAGTCAACGCCCTGGTGGGGCTGCGGCAGGCCGGCAAGGCCGAGAGTGCGATGAACGCGCTGAAGTCGCTGACCAAGCGCACTGCCCGGGTACGGCGGGACGGGGTCGAGGCCTCGATCCCGGCGGAACAGGTCGTGATAGGCGACCTGGTATTGCTCGCCGCCGGGGACGATGTAGCTGCGGACGGCCGGATCATCCACGCAAGCTCCCTCGATATCGACGAGTCGGCCCTGACCGGGGAAAGCACACCGTCGTCGAAGGAGACGAGGGCGTTGCCGGACGCGGACGTGGGCGCCGGCGACCAGGTGAACATGGCGTTCATGAACACGCCGGTCACCCACGGCAGTGGCGCCATGCTGGTGACGGCGGTCGGTGGCGACGCCCAGGTCGGAAAGATCGCCGGCATGCTGGCCAGCACCACCAAGGAACAGACGCCGCTGACCAAGCAGCTGAACACGATGACGCTGTGGATCGGCGCCGCCGCGCTCGGCACCATGATCATCATGTTCGCGTTGGGTCTGGCCAGGGGCCAGGCCGCGGACGTGTTGTTCGTGACCGCCATTGCGCTGGCGATCGCCGCCATCCCGACGGCGCTGCCGACCGTGCTACAGGTGATCCTCTCGGCCGGGGCCAAGGAACTGGCCGGCGAGAACGCCATCGTGAAGGACCTCGTCTCGGTGGAGACCCTCGGGTCCACGTCGGCGATCAACTCCGACAAGACCGGAACTTTGACGATGAACCAGATGACGGCGGTCGAGGTCCTCGATGCTGTCGACCGATATACCGTTTCTGGCATCGGCTACGGCCTGGAGGGCTCGGTCCATCACGCGGTCGGGTCATCGGGCTCGATCGACGAAGCCATACTGCCGTTCCTGATCGCCAGTGACGCCAAGCTGGTCAACGGCAAGGTGGTCGGCGACCCGACAGAGGGCGCACTGCTGGTGTTGGGCGCCAAGGCCGGGCTGGATACCGAGGTGAGCCGGGAGAAGTTCCCGCGATTGGCCACATTGCCGTTCGACCCGACCTACAAATTGATGGCCACCTTCAATACCGCCAAGGACGCGTCCGGTCGCGACGTCGTGCGCTGTTTCGTCAAAGGTGCGGCCCCGGCCGTCATGTCACGGGCGGCGACCGCGCTGGCGGCCGGTTCCAGCGTGCCGTACGACGCCGTGCTGAAGAAGCGGGCGGAGGACGCCCTGCTGCGTATGGAGGGCGAAGGACACCGGGTCATGGCCGCAGCCTTCCGGGACCTCGAACCCGCGACGTTCGACCCGAAAGGCGACCTCCTCGCCTTGGTCACGGACCTGGAGTTGACGTCGCTGGTCGCGATGGTCGACCCGCCTCGTGACGAGTCGATGGCTGCCGTCCGCGATGCGCAGAACGCCCACATCCGGGTCCGGATGGTCACCGGTGACGACGTCACCACCGGCGCGGCCATCGCCAAGCAGCTCGGCATTCCCGGAACCGCGATGCTGGGGTCGGAATTCGCCGCGCTCAGCGAGGAGGAGCGCCTCGCCCGCATCGACGACATCGGTGTGGTCGGTCGCGTCGCACCGGAGCACAAGGTGCTCCTCGTCCAGACGCTCAAGAAGAAGGGCGAGGTCGTCGCCATGACCGGTGACGGCGTCAACGATGCGCCGGCCATCAAGGCCGCCGACATCGGCATCGCGATGGGCAGCGGCACGCAGGTCGCGAAGAACGCCAGCCGGATGATCCTCGCCGACGACAACTTCGCCACCATCATGCGGGCCGTCGAGCAGGGCCGGAAGGTTTTCGACAACCTCAACAAGTTCATCCGCTTCGTGATCATCGAGCTGGTCGCCTACATCATTACGTTTCTCGGCGCCAGCATTCTGAACATCGCTGCCGGACAACCGTTCTCGCCGTCCCAGATCCTGTACATCAACTTCCTGGTCAACGCCCCGCTCGGCGTGGCGCTGGGCATGGACCGGCAGGCCGCGGGTCTGATGAGGCTCAAGCCGCGGTCCCGCGACGCGACGATCATGACCAGGGGCCTGCTGACCACCGCCGGCCTGGTCGGCCTGTACATGGCCGTGTTCACTCTGGCGCTGATCAGTTTCGGCACCACCCACTTCCACAGCCTGCCCATCGGCTCGTCGATGGGCGTGACGGCCTTCTCGCTGTTCATCATCGTGGCTGCCTTCGAGGCCAGGGCCGTGACCGACTCGGCGCTCACGGTCAATACGTTCGACAACCGCAACCTGAATTGGACGGCAGCAGCGGAGGTGGCACTGGCCGTCCTCATCACCCAGTGGGACGTCCTGCGGCGATTGTTCGGCACGACAGAACTCACTCTCGGCCAGTGGGGCTTGGCGCTGGCCCCCGCCGTCCTGCTCTTCGGGGTTTGGGAACTCGGAAAGCTGATCGCCCGCCGATCGGACGCTCGCTCGCATCATTGATGGCTAGGCATCTGACGCTGCGTCGGCTGCTAGACGTGCATCGGTGTGGTGCGGACGCTCCGATGACTTACGGCGACCTTCGACGCCATGTTTGGAACCACCCCAACCAGGGGCAGGGAAGGTCATCGCATCTCGAATGACACTCCGGTAGGAGAGCATTCGGCACGTCGAGTGGTTTCCACCGCGGCCACGGCGCCGCGGTGGGGATCATCTCGACCGTTCAGGCGGCCAGGTGGAACGTGCTGGCGAAACGGTCGAGCAGGTCGTGGTGCCCGCGGAGCACCTCGACCACTCCGGTCGCGATCGCGCGATCCGGGGCGAGCTCGCCGGAAATGAGCCGGTGGATACCCGGGCCGGCGATGAAGGCCAAGTCGACCGGTCCGTCACCCCGTGTCACGTCGAGAGTGGGGCCGTCGACCCGGATCACCAGCTCAGCGAGACCGAAGCGCCCGGCGTAAGCCGTCCTCGGCAGGTGTGACGCCACCTGCGGTCGGAAGGCGGTGCGCAGGTCCATGGTCATCGAGTCCGGAGTGATGATCTGTTCGTCCCGCGGATCGGTCATCGCCTTGAAGCCCCAGGCGCCGAGCGCGAGCACCACCGGTTCGAGTTCGCGGCCATAGGACGTCAGCTCGTAGACGATCACCCGCGAGTGCGGAACCCGGCGCAGGACGCCGGCCGCCTGCAGCTCCTTGAGTCGCGCGGCCAGGATGTTGCTCGGGATGCGCGGAAGCCCCGCGGCGAGTTCGCTGTAACGGCGCGGCCCGACCAGCAGGTCGCGGACGATGAGCATGGCCCATCGCTCGCCGACCAACTCCAAGGCTCTGGTGATGCCCCCGTACTGCCCGTAGTCACGTGCGGCCATCGACCTCAGGCCTGCTGGCTCACGAAGGCATCCGGACCCTGGGCGGCGGCGGTCGGGTCCATGTGGCCGAACTCCAGGATGTTGCCGTCCGGGTCGTTGAGCTGGCGTTGATACATGAAGCCGTAGTCCGTGGCGGGGCGCGGCTCCGTGCCGCCTGCAGTGATGCCGTCGGTGACGGCCTTGTCGACCGCTTCTCGGCTGTCGACAAAGATGGCCGTCGATACCGACGGGTTCACTGCCGGGTCACCGATCGGCAGTTCGGTGAATGTCTGGAAATACTCGCGTACCAGGATCATGAAGTAGCTGTGGTCTTCTTCGACGATGACGCAGGCCGCATTGTGATCCGTGAACAGCGGGTTGATGGTGAATCCGAGTGCCGTGTAGAACGCTTTCGAGCGCTCCAGATCGGTCACCGGCAGGTTGACGAACATTGCGGTCATCTTGCTCTCCCTCTGGATGGTCCAACTTGTGGTTGGATCCACGCTTGCAAAAAACAAGTGTCCTGTCAAGACCCGACTCGCGGTTCTGTAGTCCGGCTCCCAGCCAGATCGGGACGTCAGGAATGCAGACGTTGTTCGACGCGTTCGGCGACGGCCAATAGATAGGGCACTCGGTCTACTCTGGCCCGGGCGTTGGGGGAGTCAGGGCCATGCCGGGTGATGGCTTCGTTGATGCGGTACGCGACGGTCATCCGTTTGCCCCCCGGCCCGACGGTCTGATCGGCATAGGTCAATCCGTCGGTCAGCGGGCTTTCTACGAACGCGAAGGTGTCCAGCTGCTCGGTGAACCCGCGCTCGACCGGCACGAACCGGGCCCCGGAGTGGTGCGCGACCAGGGCGCACAGGTCTTCGTCCCAACCATGATCGCGCAGGTAGAGACCGCCGTCGAGAGGATGGAAGCCGGTGCGCTTGAGGCTGGCTGCGTATCCGATGTCGTGCAGCCAGGCCGCTGCGACCAGGAGGTCTCGGTCGTTCGGTGACACGGTCGCGGCCAGCTGTTTCGCTCGTCTGGCCACTCCGAGGCTGTGCTGCCATCGCTCCGGCATATTCTTTTGCAGCAGATCCTTGGCCCGCCCGCGCGCCTTGGTGATCAGCTGACGCCCGGCGACGTCGCCTACCGTCTTGTCGTCCTTGGACACCGGCGTCCTCCAACCTGGTACGTGCCGTCGATCAGCATCACCCGGCAAAGCCAACGGCGGGTGAACAAGCCTGACCCGATCCAGCGATGCGAGCGACCGTCGGTGGGGAGTGCGAGGGTGGAGTCCGTGGCGGCAAGCGTAGAAAGACCGGATGTCCCAGATGCCTGGGTGCATCGCCTCGACACGATCATGACCCGGTTTCCGGAGACGATGCGGGAGCGTGCGTGGGTGGGAGTCTGCTGGCGGGTCAGGCGGGCGACGATCGCACATGTGTTCGGCGGCGAGGACCAGAGGTTCCGGATCACGTTCCGCGCGGAAGCCGAAGAGGTCCTCGCCTTCGAGCATCTTGGCCCGCCGTACTTCCGGGCCAGCTGGGGCACGAACGTGGTCGGACTGCTGCTCGACCGGAGTACCGACTGGACCGAGCTCGTCGAGCTGCTCACCGATTCCTATTGCCTACAGGCTCCCTCGCTGTTGGCCGAGGGCATCCGCCGTCCCTGAACACGTCGAGGACGCCGCCATATTTCGATGGGCTAGGCCCAGCCGACCGATTGCTCAGATCGCCGGGATCGGGATGACCTTCTTCGGCGAGGTGCCCAACCGATTGAAATTCGCCTTGAAGGTCGGCCAGGCACTCGCCCCGGCCCGTCTCTTGGGGAACGTGTAGGAGATCACCTGGGCGCGGGTGCCGCCGTGACTCTTCGCCATCAGGGCGAAGAACAAGGTCGACTGGCCGTTGATGTTGACCAGGGAGGGCGACGCGGCCAGCCCGAGGGTGGTCTCCTTGATCTGCACCGTGGTGGTCTTCCTGCCGGTGTGATCGATGATGTAGAAACTATTGCCGCCGACGGCAACAATTTCCTGTCGACCGTCGCCGTACAGGTCCCCGATGATGGGACTCGAGTGCGAATGCACGCAGGTCTTCAGCACGGCGGTGCAGACGTGGGCGCGGCGATGCCAGGCGCCGTCGATGATGTCCGTATATCCGTATTCCGTACCGATGACGATCTGCGGTTTGCCGGTTCCCAGCACATCGCCGATGGCCGGCGACGAGAAGGTTCGGCCGCTCATACCGATGGTCTTGATGCGATGACCGTGCGCATCGAACACCCAGACCTGTTTGCCGGCGTTGTTCCAGAACAACCCGGTGCCGACCACGATCTGCTTCGACGCGGTGCCCTTCAGCGAGGCTACGGCCGGAGTTGACCAGACCACCTGACCGGGGATGAACACCGGGAATCCGCTTGCCACCTTGCCCGTGTGTTTGATCGCGACCAGCAAGCCGCCGTGGGTATGCCACCTGGCAAAACAGCTCTCACCGGGCACGCCCGAGCAGTCGTAGCCGAAGATGATCTGCGGGTAGGGATCGCCGTCCAGGGTGGACACCACCGGCGAGGACCAGATGGTGTCCTGAGCCCAGTACGGGAAGCCGTGCTTGTTGTGGCCGGCGATGTCCCAGACATACAGATGCTCGTCCCAACTCGTGGCAATGATCCACATCTTCCCGTTGCGGTCCAGATCAGCCGCCGTCGGCGTACCGAAAACGCCACTCTTCAAGTGCTTGTGGAACAGCACCCTGGTTTTGCCGCCGGTGAACGAATAGACGTAGACGTGGCCATTCTTGTTGCCGGTCAGCACGACCAAGGGGCCCTTGGCTGACGTCCGCATGAGGGTGGGTGCAGCGGCAATCGGCCCCCCGGTCTGCACCACGAACTCCTGACGACCGGTCCGCTGGCTCCAGACGTGGATGGTGCCGTCGATGAACCCGGCCACCACATCGGTGTCACCGTCCTTGTGTCCTGTCACGTTGCCGATCGCCGGCGACGAGAACGCTTCCTGACTGTTCTTGGTGCGGGCCGCTCCTTGGAAATAGCCGCCATCGTAGACGCGGGTGCGCACGGGAGTCACGCGAGTGGTGGCCATCGTTGTTACCGCTGACGCCGTTGTCTTTGGGGCCGCTTTTGCCGTGACGGAACCTATTTCGGCTGCCCGTGGCGATGCTGCGATCTGCGCTGGGGCACCAGGGGCCTCCGCGGCCGGTGCTGGCGATGCGTCGGCCGAGAACGCGGGCAGGACCGACAGAACAATGGCTGCGGCGGTGACCAAGACGAGACGATTTCGCATCGATGAGTCCTTCTCGAGAAGAGGGTCCGGCGTTCGCGGACAGCGGCCATCACGCTGCGTGCTGCGCCGGTAACTCTAGATGAGTTTCAGGGAGAACGGACCAGGGTTGCTTAGCCGGAAGTTGATGCTTGGGTGACCGGCTCAGGACACGGCCGCCGCCACCAGTTCAGCGACCTTCTTTTCCACCGCGGGGCTCCAGTTGACGATCGCAAACGACACGGGCCAGATGTCACCGGCGTCGAGGTTCGATGGATCCTGGAACTCGAGGGTTGAGTAGCGGAGGCTGAATTTGCCCGCGTTCTTGAACGCGAGGACTACCTTTCCGTCAGCGTTCGCGTAGGCGGGCATGCCGTACCAGGTCTTCGGCGAGAGGTCAGGACCGCTCGCGGTCACGGTCACGTGCACTCGCTCGGCAAGCGCGCGGTCCTGGGGGGTCATCGCCGCGATGCTGTCCAGTACAGCCTGCAGTCCGTCGGCCTTCTTGGCGCCCTTCTTGCCCTCGGCGCGCAACTCCGCGGCGCGCGCTTTCATGGCGTCACGCTCCGCCGCACTGAATCCGACGGACTCACTCTTCGTGGTGCTGGTGGCCATGGCGTGGACTCCTTCTGGACGTGGCCGGTTTCTCGTCTTCCCGGCCGTTGGTCGAAAGGCTAGTAGGCGGGGCCGGACGGCACTTCTTGATATCTGATCGGTTTGGTTGTGGTTGACCGTGTCGGCGGGGCAGGCGGTACCCGCATTCTTGAGGGCACGGAATCGCTAACGACCAGCGTATCCGCCGAACTCGGCCGCCAGTCGCGGTTCTCCCAGGATCAGATCGATCCCGCACGCTGTGGCATCCATGACCCGATCCTCGAACGAGACGTATTCACCGGACGACCAACGCTCTCGGCGACGGCGGGACCGGGTCGATTCGACGTCCAGTACCTTCTCTCCATGGGTCGTCACGGTCAGGGTGCCCCAGTCCTCGTCGAGCATCCGAATCAGCATCTGCGTCAGGGAAGCAGTGACCCGGAACGGTCGATACACCTGCATCCGTAGGCGGGCCCGGTCCGTCGAGTACTTGCTGCTGTCGTCCTCGACCGGGGTCTGGATCACCCGTTGGTCGAGCCGGAAACATGTTCGCAGGGAGTCGCTCCCGCCGGCCTCGTCATCGATCCATACGGAGCTATCCAGTTCGGTCAGGAGTGAGCGGATGCACAACACGCCGGCTCCCAATGGCCAACCGGGAGTGTGCACAGTGACGGCGACGTCGGCGACCGGGTAGGTCTGACCGTGCCCGCGGATGGAAATCTCCGGTATCCGTTCGGCCAGCATCATCACCTCCCGGTTCTTCTGCGCGGTCTCGTCTCCTGGCTCGATGCGGCCGGCCCAGTCCGGGCCGTCATGCCAGGCCACGGCCTCGGGCACATACGCAAGGACGGCGCCGGCGTTGTACGCCCGGTACGTGAAGTCGTAGTCCTCGCCCCCATAGCCGGTGATCGTCTCATCGAAACCGCCTATGTCGTCGAACATTTCCCGCGAGCAGCCCAGCACGGCGCCGATCTGATACTTGTAACTGCGCGGGTGGGTGATGAGCAGGTTGCCGCTGCGTTCATATTCGTTCGTCAGCCACGAAAGCTCGTCCCACTCTTCTGGGGCTGTGCGTTCGTCGTCGAACCAGGCCAGCAGTTCTGCCGGCGACCAGGTGGAAAGGTCGGCGTACCGGCGCCGTCCGGACACCACGGCATCGGGCAGCAGTGCGGGTAAGCGACCCAGAGCGCGAACGTAGCCCGGGGTGGGAACGGTGTCACCGTCCAGGAACAGGATCACCGAGCCCTCGGCGTGGCGTACACCGAGGTTGCGGGCGGTGCCCGCGCGAAAACCGGCGTCGTCCTGACGTACGACGGCAATGTTCAGACCGCGGGCAGCGTCGGGGATCCGAGGTGGCTCGGGTGATCCGTCATCGGCGATGACGATCTGCAGCCGACTGCGCGGATGACTCTGCACCGACAGCCCCGTCAGCAGCAGGTCCAGGTCATGTTGATTGTCGTAGAAGGGAATGACCACCGAGACGTCTTGGGCGGTAGTCACTTCGGTCAACAGCTGCGCGTCCGGGTCCGAGCCGGCGGACAGGAGGTCCCACCGGTTGCCCGGGACGATGTACCGGCCACCCCCAATAGGGTGCGGTGCAGGTATCAGGTTTCCAGAGATCAGGTGTCCAGCAGGATCAGCGCGTCGGTGAGTCGCTCGTAAACGCCCACCTCCGTTCCCAGCCAAAAGTTCCCGATCCCGGCGAATGCGTTCAGCACCTTGTCGTGGTCCCAATCGTCGACCACATGGTGCTCGTGCTCGTTGCCCTCGATCTCACCCTGCGGGTAAGGCACGATCGGGATCGAGAGGTAGACGGCGCGCTTCGCTGCCGCACCGGCCCGCTCCCAGAGATCCACGGCTTCGACCTCGGTCATGTGTTCAGCCACGTCACCCAGGATGACGACATCGGCCTGCGGCAGTTCGACCAGGCGCGCATCACCGATGATGATCTCGTCGTAGTACTCACGGAGCCGGTAGGTCCGGACGTACGGCTCCCAGATCTCCAGCCCGATCAGCCCGGAAACATCGGGGCCGGCAAGCAGTTTGGCGTAGGTGCCTACGCCGGGACCGATGTCAAGGACAGTCAACGGCGCGCCGGCAGCCAGCACGGCCACCCGCTCCTTGATCCAGTCTTTTCCTTCACGCGAACTCATGGGCACATCATGCACATGCCCCGCCGCCGGGGCGGCGAAACAGTCGGGTGCCGGATCGTCACCGAGAAGGTATGTACTCTAGATCTCTTGTTCCGGTAATCGGAAGGCGATTGATGGTTGAGCATCGCAGCTCGCAGTGGTATGCCGGTACCGACCGTAACGCCTACATCCATCGAGCCTGGATGCGCCGGGGGCTGCCCGCCCACGCCTTCGACGGTCGTCCGCACATTGCCATCGCCAATACGGCATCCGACCTGACCCCGTGCAACTCACATTTCAACGAAGTGGCCGAGAGCGTCAAGCAGGGGATCTACGAGGCCGGCGGCATTCCGATGAACCTGCCGGTGGTGTCCCTGGGCGAGACCTTGGTCCGCCCGACCGCCATGCTCTGGCGCAATATGGCCGCGATGGCGACCGAAGAGATGTTGCGCGCCAACCCGATCGATGGGGTGGTCCTGCTGGGTGGCTGTGACAAGACCATTCCGTCCCTGTTGATGGCGGCGGCATCGGTCGACATTCCTGCGGTCGTGTTGCCCGGAGGTCCGATGTTGACCGGCACCTTCCGCGGGGTCGCCCTCGGCTGCGGCACGGATGTCTGGCGGCTGTCCGAAGAAGTGCGGGCCGGGACGTTGTCCGAAGGGCAGTTCCTCAAGTCGGAGTCGTCGATGATCCGGAGTAGGGGCCATTGCAACACCATGGGTACGGCCTCCACGATGGCCGTGGTCGCCGAGGCGCTGGGCACGATCATGCCTGGGCTGGCCGGCACGCCCGCGGCCGACAGTCGGTTGTTGGAGGCGTCTCACGAGACCGGTCGACTCGCCGTCGAGATGGTCGCCGCCGACCGTCGGCCCAGTACCTTCCTGACCCGAGGCTCGTTTCTCAACGCCATCGTGGCGCTGGCGGCCGTGGGTGGATCCACCAATGCTGTCGTGCACCTGCTGGCCATCGCCGGCCGGCTCGGCATCGAGTTGGACCAGGACGACTTCGACCGCACCGGATCGAACGTGCCGTTGCTGGTCGATCTCCAGCCCGCCGGCCGTTGGCTGATGGAGGACTTCTTCCGAGCGGGTGGATTGCTGGCCGTGCTGCGGGAGGTCGAAGACCTGTTGGACCCGACGGCCTTGACGGTGACCGGAAGACCGTTGGTCGACTATCTCGACGGAGCGCAGATCTGGGATCCCGAAGTCATCTCGGTCCGCGGGACACCCGTCCAGCCACACGCCGGCATCGCTGTCCTCTACGGCAATCTCGCCCCGGACGGTGCGGTGATCAAGCCGGCCGCCGCATCCGAGCACCTGTTGCAACACCGCGGTCGGGCGATGGTCTTCGATTCGATCGAGGACATGCACGCCCGCATCGACGATCCCGGCCTCGATGTGGACGCCGACTCGGTGCTGGTGCTGCGCGGGTGCGGACCCAAGGGATACCCGGGGATGCCGGAGGTCGCGAACCTGCCGTTGCCCACCAAGTTGCTACAGCAGGGGGTTCGGGACATGGTCCGCATCTGCGACGGCCGGATGAGCGGGACCGCCTACGGCACGGTCGTACTCCACGTGTCACCCGAGGCCGCAGCCGGCGGGCCGCTGGCGCTGATCCAGACCGGGGACGTGATCGTCCTCGACGTTGCGGGTCGTCGACTGGACATTGATATCCCACCCGACGAGTTGGCCGCCCGTAGGCCGTCGCAGGCTGCCGCCGACGCGTATGCGAGTCCGCAACGTGGTTGGGAGAAGCTCTACGTACAGACCGTCCTGCAGGCCAACACCGGAGCCGATCTGGATTTCCTGGTCGGATCGAGCGGGGACAAGGTCTCGCGTGAATCGCACTGACTCGTCCCCGCGTCAAGATCTCGGCCTCCTGAAGTCACTGCAACGGTCGTCCCCGCACGGAGTTTCGGTCAGATCGTTGGATCGACTGGCCATGGCCCACGACGCCTCCCACTATCTGCTGACGCCGCGAGCCGTGGTGACCCCGTCCGGTGTGGACGAGGTGGCCGCGTTGCTCCGGAATGCCGCCGCTTCTGGTGCTCCGCTGACCTTTCGCTCCGGAGGCACCAGCTTGTCCGGCCAGGCGGGCACCGACCAGGTGCTGGTCGACACCAGGCGAAACTTCCGGGAGATCACCGTGCTCGATGGGGGCCGTCGGGTCCGAACCGGCCCGGGAGCGACCATCCGTCAGGTCAACCAACGACTGGCCCGGCTCGGCTACCAGTTGGGACCGGATCCGGCGAGCGAGATCGCCTGCACCATTGGTGGTGTCGTGGCCAACAACTCCAGCGGCATGGCGTGCGGGACGGAATTCAACACCTATCGCACGTTGGAATCCGCAGTCCTCGTGCTGGCCGACGGCTTGGTCCTGGACACCGCACAGCCGGACAGCGACCGGCGACTCGCGGAGCAGCATCCGGCGCTGCACCGCGGTCTGCTCGAGCTTCGAGATCGTGTGCGAGCCGACGCCGACTCCGTGCGTCTGCTGCGCCAGCAGTTCTCCCTCAAGAACACGATGGGCTACGGGCTCAACGCCTTTCTGGATCACTCGGATCCGGTCGACATACTGCTGCACCTGGTCGTCGGGAGCGAGGGCACCCTGGCATTCGTCGCGGAGGCGACCTGGCGAACCGTGGCCATCAAACCCGCTGCGGCAACCGGGTTGTTGATCTTTTCCAGCCTCCGGCAGGCCACCGACGCGCTGCCGGAGCTGGTCGCGGCCGGGCTGGCCACCATCGAGTTGATGGACGCCACTTCGTTGCAGGTAGGTCAGCAGGATCCGCAGACGCCGTCCGTGCTGGCCGACCTGCGGGTGGATCGGCAGGCGGCTCTGCTGGTGGAGTACCAGGAAGCCGACCTCGAAGCATTGCAGGACCGGATCTCCGCCGGCGCCGCCCTGTTGCGTCGGCTTCCCCTCGCCGTCCCCGCCGTGCTGAGCTCGGATGCGGCGACGAGGGCAGGCTTGTGGCACATCCGCAAAGGTCTCTACGCGACGGTCGCCGGCAACCGACCGCCCGGCACGACCGCCCTCCTCGAGGACATCGCAGTTCCGGTCGCCGCTCTCGCCTCGACCTGCGAAGAGCTGACCGGCCTGTTCGAGCGGCACGGCTACGAGGAAAGCGTGATCTTCGGGCACGCCAAGGACGGAAATATTCACTTCCTGCTCAACGAACGCTTCGATCAGCCGGAGCTCCTGCATCGATATGTGGCGTTCACCGAGGACATGGTCGAGCTGGTGCTCGGCAACGGCGGCACGCTCAAAGCCGAACACGGCACCGGCCGCATCATGGCGCCCTTCGTTCGGCGGCAATATGGCGATGAGCTCTACGAGGTGATGCTGGCGGTCAAACGTCTGTGCGATCCGGCCGGTGTGCTGAACCCCGGTGCGGTGCTGACAGAGGATCCGCTCTCCCACGTCTCCAACCTCAAGCTCGCACCGGCGGTCGAGGCTGAGGTCGACCGCTGCGTGGAATGTGGTTATTGCGAGCCGATCTGCCCATCCAAGGACCTGACCATGACACCGCGGAAACGCATCGTGCTGCGGCGCGAACTGGCCAAAGCCGAACGGGCCGGCGACCTGGCGCTGGCCGCCGAGCTTCAGCAGGACTACCAGTACGACGGCATCGATACCTGCGCCGTCGACGGCCTGTGCCAGACGTCCTGCCCGGTGCTGATCGATACCGGTCAACTGGTGAAGCGACTGAGATCCGAGCAGCGGGGCCGAATCGAGCAGCGCATGTGGAAGCAGGCGGCCAAACACTGGGGGAGCGTGACGCGAGGCGCCGGCCAGGCGCTCACAGCGGCACAACGGGTGCCCGCACCGGTCAAAGGGGCGAACATTCTGGGCCGGAGGATGTTGGGCGCGGACACCGTGCCGCTGTGGAACGAAGACCTCCCGAAAGGTGGGCACCGCCGCCGGCCGATCAGCACCGAAGGTGCCGAAGCGGTGTACTTCTCGGCGTGCATCGGATCCATCTTCGGTACAGACACCGAGACTCCCGGTGTCAGCTTGGCCTTCGCAACGCTGGCCAAGCGGGCCGGGGTGTCGATCTCGACCCCCGCTGAGATCGGTTCGTTGTGTTGCGGGACGCCTTGGAAGTCAAAGGGTCTCACCGACGGCTACGAAGAGATGGCGCACTTTCTTCTGCCGGTGTTATGGCGTGCCAGCCGAGCCGGAGAGATCCCGATCGTCTCGGACGCGTCGTCCTGCACCGAGGGCCTGCGCCAGCTGGTCGAATCCGCGCCGGGGAAGTACCGCAGCTTGCAGGTCGTCGACTGCATCAGCTTCACTCGGGCTGAAATACTGCCGGGACTGACCGTTTCCGAAAAGTTGCCCAGCCTTGCTCTGCATCCGACCTGTTCGTCTACCCGGCTCGGCCTGGACACCGATCTGGCTGCTCTGGCCGGGGTTGTCTCGGATGAAGTCGTGATTCCGGAGAGCTGGGGCTGCTGCGCCTTCGCCGGAGACCGCGGCATGTTGCACCCGGAGCTGACCGCGTCGGCGACCGCCCGGGAAGCAGCGGAGATCGGGGAGCGGGGCTTTGCGGCCTATGCCTCGACCAATCGAACCTGCGAGATCGGGATGAGCCGGGCCACGGACCGTACCTACCGGCACATCCTCGAGTTGCTCGAGGAGGCCACCAGATGACGGCCCACGACCGATGAGGGCGTTTGTCGTCCGGAACGCCGAGCCAGATCGACATCCGAGATCTCGCGCTCAAGGACGCCACAGCCGTCGGTATCCTCAGTGCCTCACCAGGTCTGGCGGGCACCATCGAGAAGTACGCTGCTGGCGCCGTTGATCCGCGGCCGTTGGTGGCCGCGACCGTACCGCTGGAACAGACCGGCGACATCCTTTCCGGCCGGCGCCCAGCCGGTGCCGGAGCGGGGCCCAAAATTCACATCGATCCGAGGATGACATGAGCGAATTCGACAGTCTTGTTGCTGTCGTGACCGGCGGAGCCAGCGGGATCGGTGCGGCCACCGCCGCGTTGTTGTTGGAGCGCGGCGCCCGGGTGGCGATCCTGGACCGCGACATCAGTGCCGTGGACACCGCGATCTACCCGGCATTTGCCGTGGACGTCACCTCGTCGGCGGGGGTGGAGGCAGCCGTCGCCTACGTCGCTGCCACGCTGGGCGGCATCGACATCCTCATCAACAATGCGGGGGTCGGCGCCGTCGGAGACGTCACCACGGGCTCCGACGAGGAGTGGCACCGGGTCTACGACGTCAACGTCGTCGGCATTGCCCGGGTCACCCGCAGCGCGCTGCCGTTCCTGCGACAGTCCAGCCACGCCGCGATCGTCAACACCTGTTCGGTGGTGGCCAACGTCGGTGTTCCACAGCGCGCTATCTATGCGGCCAGCAAGGGCGCCGTACAGGCCATGACACTGGCGATGGCCGCCGATCACCTGCACGAGGGCATCAGGGTCAACGCGGTCACCCCGGGTACGGCCGACACTCCGTGGGTCGGGCGTCTGCTGGATGCGGCTCCGGACGCGGCGGCGGCCTCGGAGAACCTTCGGAAGCGACAGCCCATGGGCCGCTTGGTCACGGCGGCGGAGGTGGCCAACGCCATCGTCTACCTTGCCGGGCCGTTGGCCTCGTCCACCACGGGCACGATCCTGGCCGTCGACGGCGGGATGAGCGGTATCAGGGTGTGAAACCCCCTTCCCCGTCGACTGTTCGCCATTCGGCGGTGGCTACTCGATTGCAAAGGCATTGCTCTCGGCATGGTGAAAGATCTGATTGGCGATCGGAGTACGGATCTCTTCGGCGATGTGGCCGAGCAGCCCGCCGCACCGCGCGAGCAGAACGACACCGTGCCGTAGCTGCAGCGGAGTCCCGATATCGGCAAGGGCCGCGCCGCAGCAACCGGCACCGTTGAGCGGCACAGTTTGATGCGCCTGCTATGTACGGCGGTGGCGACGACGGGCACAAGGCCCAACTCGACTGAGTTGTCCCGCTGGACGTCGCACGCTTGAACCCCCGGATGGACGCCGACCGGATGACGACCTTCGTGCATTCTGCACCGGGCGGGTGACGACTCAAGTCGGCTGTATCAACCGCGATTGCCCTCTGCTCTTGTTCGTCGAAGGCCGCAGAGACGACGTTGTCGGTGGCCAATTTGCATCCGGATAGCTGCCAATGGTGCGCATTTCATCATTTGGGTAGCGCCCTCACTGTGTAAGGAAATCGAATGACGTCCTGCCGTATCAGTTCCGTCGACGACCGCCTGGGATCCAGCAGCGGGCGCTTTTTCGGCGAGGGTTACAAAGGGGTCGTCCGGCGGCTGACCCAGATCAAGGTCGTTCCCGGTGATCACGGCCGAGGCGAGATCCACGGCACGGCCAGCCTCACCTACTCGTCGCAATGGTCGACCAAAGGATCGCGAACCCGGCTGAGGCCGCACCTCTCCACACCCGATGGGCTGCTCCTCGCAGTGAACCTGGTCGAGGCCTACCTGGTGCATGCCTATCGCCTTTCGGCGCAGGAGCGCCGGCAGATGTGGGTCGCCGAGTTGTCCTTCCAGGCCGGCTCGCGTCCGCAGGAAGATCTACTCGGATTCGATGTCAGCGCCAAGCACGAATCGATCCGGTCGACTCCCGGGTCCGGTCTTGGGTTTCGGTCCGCCTTCCGATGCCGGATCGGTGGGCTCCGGATCAACTGCGTGATCGAACACGGCGAGTTGATCGAAGACCTGCGCCCGGCGTATTTCTCCGACGCCAACGACATTCTCGGCCCACCGAGCTTCCGTCATTACGGCGTCGGGTTCCGTTCCCAGCAGCTGAACATCGACGAGATCGACCTCGACTCGGAGTCGGGCACCATTCGGGCATGCGTCGGGGGAGTTGAAGAGCGTTGGGGCGCTGAGGGTCTCGAAGGCGGCTACCCGTTGTCGATGTCGATGCTGGACGCCATGATCGCGCTGGTCCAGCTGGCTCAGGTACTGATCTACGAAGTCGACCAACTCGAGCGCAGCCGGAGCAATACCCTGTGGATGCGCCGGGCCGTGCTGTCCCGCCGGACGCCCAACCAGGCGCTCGGCGACTGTGGTACCGCGACGGTCGGCATCGAGACCGCGCGAACCGTGGAACTGGCCGGGCAGACGTGGCGGACGTTTGACGTGACTGGAGAATTCGGTGACTTCCGGGCTACCTCAGCACTGGCTCATCAGCTGCCGGCCGGTGTGCGATGAGCGCCACGATGGACTGCGCGGAGGTTCTGGTGGTCTTCGAGGGCGCCGGCAGGCTGCATTGGCGTCGGGTAGGCGCAGCCGAATGGGTGCCCACCGGTCTCTGGCCTGACCTGTCACAGGCCGACGAACTCGCCGAGCGAAGGAGCCGGCGGGAACCGGTTCTGGTGCTGATCGAATGCACGCCCACGGTGGTCGAGGTGATGAGTGAGGAATTCGCTGACGCGCCGCCCTGTGTTGCCGCTCTGGCTGCCGATCCGGGTGCCGATGTCGTGAGTCTGGAGATTCCGTTCCTGGACTGGCTGCCGGCCGAGTTGCGCAGACGCGGCGCTAGGTTCGCCCGTGCGGTCGCGGATCAGATCGCGAGGACTCCCAGGGGTCTGCTGCCCAACGTCGTACTGGAGCCGACTGACGCCGAGGAACCCTCGATCAGGTTCGGCTGCCGGTTGTCGGCCCGCACCACCCCGGCGGAGCTGAAGATGATTGCACAGCACGCGTTCCAAGGACCGAACTGCCCGAGCCGGCTGGAGATCGAGAGGCACGCCCGTGCCTGCTGATCAGCTGGACGGACGGGTCATCGCACTGACCGGGGCGGGTGGTGGTCTCGGCTTGCTCACGGCGGAGGTGCTGCTGACGGCCGGCGCCCGAGTCATCGCCAACCACCGATCGCCGTCGAACGAACTGCGGGCGTTGGCCGATAGATTCGCCGGTCGGCTGACGCTGGTGCCCGGAGACGTCGGCGACGAATCGACCGCGTCGGCCCTGGTGGCCGCTGCGCAGGGGTTGGGGCGGCTCGACGCCCTGATACTCAACGCCGCCATCGCCAAAGATCAGGCGCTGGTGAGGATGTCGGCGCAGGACTGGGACGAGGTGATGAGGGTGAACCTGCGTGGGCCGTTCCTGGCCACCAAGCACGCGCTGAAGATGATGATGCGCAGACGCTACGGCCGGATCATCTACATCTCCTCACTCTCCGCGGTGGTCGGCAATGCCGGCCAGGCCGGCTACGCCGCGAGCAAGGCGGCCCTGCACGGCCTGTCCAACGTGGTGGCCCAGGAGTACGCGCGCTACAACATCCGCAGCGTCGTGTTGGCACCCGGACTGCTGGACACCGGGCTGGGCGCAGCCGTCGGAGCGGATATCCGGAAGCAGAAATCCGAACGTCAGCTGCTGGGCATCGGTGACCCCCGGTCGATCGCCAGAACCATCGCATTTCTGGCCGGTCCGGACGCAGATTTCATCAACGGCACCGTGATCAATGCCAACGGCGGACTGATCTATTAGGCCCTCTTCGGGCAACACCTCAGAAGGAGCATGAGAGTGAATATCGACAGATTACGATTGGCCGTGTCAGGTACCTACTCCAGCGGAAAGACCACGACCAGCGAAGCGTTGTCAGTAGCGACGGGACTACCCAGAACCGACGCCCTCACCGCCCGGGAAATTGTGGTCGACCTGATCCCGGGAAAGCGTTTCGCCGACCTCGATGCCGGCGACCTGCTGGCGCTGGGGCTCCGTCGACTCGAGGAGCGGATCCAGGGCGAGGCGCAACAGCCCGGATCGTTCATCTCGGACGGATCTGTTCTGCACGAATGGATCTACGGGGAAGCCCGGATGGTGCTCGGGATCAATCCTGGGGCCCCGTTGGTCCATCGCGCCGTGAAGCGAGTTGTCGGCATGCCGATGAAGCCGTTCATGCAGAGGTATCTGCACGCCTACGGTGTGGTCGCCAAGGCGCGCTCGCTGCGGCAGTATGACGCCTTCGTGCATCTGCCCGTCGAGTTCGAGATGGCGGCCGACGGACATCGGCCGGTGTCGGAGAAGTACCGGACGGTCGCGGATCGGATGCTCATCGACACGGTCCAGGAATTGGGTATTCCGCTCCATATCGTCCGCGGCACAGTGGGAGAGCGAGTGGAGCGAATCGTCGAGCTCTTCGATCTTTCGCTGATCATGCCCATCGATCGGGCCATCGCGATCGCCACCGAACGAATCAGAACCAGCCGGGAGATGGTGGCCGAGAAGCAATTGGCCACCCAGTCGCGGGGATCGGTGCTGAAGAAGATCAAGTACGCGGTGACGTACTGATGGCCGCTCTACTGGCGGCCGCTGTCATCGCCGCGGAACCGCAGGGCCACCGCGGCTCCGCCGACCGTGCCGTCGACCAACTTCCGCAACGCGGATGCCAGCGACGTCAGCTGGGCGACCGACAGGCGGGACGCCGCCATCGCAGTGATCGACCCATCGATCGCGCGCAGCTCGGGGAGCAGAGCCCGGCCGGCGGCGCTGAGCTCCAAAAGAACAGTCCGGCGGTCGACCGTTCCGGGAACGCGGTGCACCAGGTTGCGCCGGACCAGGGCGTCGACGATCCGGCTCGGGCTGCCCGACTCGCAGACAATCAGTCGGCCCAGGTCGACCAGGCTGATCGGCGCGCGTTCGGCCAGCACCATCAATACTTCGGCCTGGGCAGGAGTCAGGTCGATGGTGGCCAGATCCCGGCCGAGCTTGCGGCTGCCCTCTCGCTGGGCGGCCAGGATCAGGTACCGCAGTTCGGCGGCAATCTCGCCGGCTCTCTCCCGGTCGGCGGCTGACGCGCTCGGCATGGTGCTGGTCATCATCATTCTCCCTTCGTCTGGACCGATCGGGTGAAACCGATGTCCCGACATGCATGTTGTCACACGAAAGTGCGGCAGCACCTGTCCGCATAGAGTACATTTCCAATGTCATGACATCAATGTCGTGACATTGAAATCACGTTTTCGAGGGATCCATCCCAGCGGCCGGCACGGTCGCGTTCAATGTCGGAGGCAGTGCCATGGAACGCCTGATGAACGTTGTGCTGTCCCGTCCGCGAGCGGTGTTGATCGCCTGGGTGTTGATCCTCGGCGCCGCAGTGGCGTTCGCGATGCAGCTGTCCGGGGCGCTCAAGGCGGGAGGTTTCAGCGATCCGCGCGCCGAGGGGGCCATCGCGCAGCAAACCCTCGAGCGAGCGTTCGACGAGTCTCCGAACACGCTGCTGGTGGTCCTGACCGACGAGACCGGGCACGTTTCGCGGCAGGTGGATGCCGCGGAGGCAGCCATTGCCGACTTCGCCCCGAGCCAGGTGACGGACTATCGCGCCCATCCCAATTGGATCTCCTCCGATGGCCGGACCACTTTTGTACAGGTCGGACTCACCGCTTCCAACACGGACGTGCAGAACATGGTGCCCGCGTTGGAGGCCAAAGTCGGCGCCGGCCTCGGCGCTGCCGCGCAGGTGCACGTCACCGGGCAGCCGGCGCTCGACTACACCCTGAACGTCCGGTCCAAGGCCGACGCCGAGCGCGCCGAGATGATTGCCTTTCCGATTTTGATCATCGTGTTGTTGCTGGTGTTCAGGTCCGTCACTGCAATGGCTGTTCCATTGGTGTTGGCCGGAACGTCATTGGCGATCGGCAGCGGGGTTGGCTATTTCATCGCGCAGGTCACCGATCTTTCGATCCTGTACAGCAACATCGTGTCGATGATCGGTCTGGCGGTCGGGATCGACTACTCACTCTTCGTCATTCGGCGATTCCGCGAAGAACTGCAAGTCGGCGCGGACGTCGATTCAGCTGTGCGCCGGGCGATGTCCACCGCAGGCCGATCGGTGCTGTTCAGTGGACTGGCTGTCGTCGTGGCCCTGTCCGCCCTGTTCATCCCGAGGGTGATGGCTTTCACCAGCATCGCCCTGGGCGGCGTGGTGGTCACTCTCGTCGCGTTGGTACTTTCCCTGACGGCCCTTCCGGCCGCGCTCAAACTGTTGGGTCACCGCATCAACTGGGGTTCACTCCGGCCACGGAAGCCAAGGGATCCAGCAGCCGGGTCGTCCTGGGCCGCCCGCCAGGCCTCGTTGCTCCGTCGGCCGGCGCTCTTGTTGGGTGGTTCACTTTTCGTCTTCCTGTTGCTGGCGCTGCCGATCGGTCAACTGGTGCTGCAGTCTCCGGTGGCCAGCACCACTGTTCTTCCGGCCAACGACAGCGCCCGGATCGGGATGGACCGGATCAACGAGGACATCGGTCAGCGGGGTCTCTATCCGGTGGAGGTGGTAGTCAGCGGAGCACCCGGAACGACACCGGCGACCATGCTTTCCGCCGTGGACCGCGTCGCCGATGTCGCGAAGCAGCACTCAGCGGTGCACGACGTGCTGGCGCTCTCGACCATCGGAGTGCCCAGCGCTGCGTTGTCGGCGCAGCTGTCGGACCCGTCGGCCGCGGTGATGTCGGCGTCGGAAAAGGTTGTCTTGGGCCAGCTCTGGTCAGATCGGGGTGGCCAACTCGTCTCCCGGGTGGTGATCACCCCGGCCGAGGGACCGGATACGACGGCCGCTCACCAGTTGGTTCGTGACCTCCGGGCCGAACTGGCCGGCTCGGCTCCGGCCGGGGTGGACATCGCGGTCACCGGCGTGACCGCACAGGGCGTCGACTTCGACAACGTGGTGGTCCGGTCGATTCCGATCATCGTGCTGTTCGTCGCTCTGGTCACCTTCCTGATCCTGATGGTGGCCTTCCGATCGTTGTTGTTACCGCTGCTGGCGCTCTTGTTCAATGCCATGGTGGTGTGCGGCAGTCTGGGCATTCTGACTCTCGTCCTGCAGGATGCTCTCGGCCGGTCGATCAACAGCGTGACGCCGCTACTGCTGTTTGCCGTGATGTTCGGTCTGAGCATGGACTACATGGTCATCATGATCTCCCGAATGCGCGAGGCCTATCTGGCCGGCCGGACCCATCGCGAGGCGGTCTTCGAGGGCCTGCGCCATACCGCCGCCATGGTCAACGGCGGCGCCATCATCATGGTCGCAGTGTTCGCTTCCTTTGGCAGCGCGCAGATCTCGATCGTTGCGGAGATCGGCATCGGCCTGGCCATCGCGGTGATCCTGGATGCCGTCGTCATCCGACTCATCGTCATGCCGGCCACCCTGCTCCTCATCGGTCCGAAGGTCTGGGGTCGCCGCGCGATGAGGCGTAACCCGGTCGCGTCCGAGGGCGCACAGCACCGCGAACTCGCCGACGCCGGCGTCTGAAGTCTGTTCCGGTGCCGGCTACTCCCGCTTGCGCCGGAACATCTTCGCGAACGGGTCGTACTTCCGGTCCACCACACGTTCCTTGACCGGGATGATCGCGTTGTCGGTGATCTTGATGTGTTCCGGGCATACCTCGCTGCAGCACTTGGTGATGTTGCACAAGCCCAGGCCGTGTTGTTCCTGCGCCGCTACCTGGCGGTCCGCATAGTCCAACGGGTGCATGTCCAGCTCGGCCAGCCGGATGAAGAAACGCGGGCCCGCGTACGACTCCTTGTTGTCCTCGTGGTCCCGAATGACGTGGCAGACATCCTGACACAGGAAGCACTCGATGCACTTGCGGAATTCCTGCGACCTCTCCACGTCGACCTGGGCCATCCGGTAGTCGCCGGGCTCGAGCACGGGAGGCGGCGAGAATGATGGTATGGAACGGGCTTTCACGTAGTTGAACGAGACGTCGGTGACCAGATCGCGGATCACCGGGAACGTCCGCATCGGCGTGACCGTGACCACCTCGTCGGCGGCGTAGGTCGACATCCTGGTCATGCACAGCAGTCTCGGACGGCCGTTGATCTCCGCCGAGCAGGATCCACACTTGCCGGCTTTGCAATTCCACCGGACCGCCAGATCGCCGGCCTGGGTGGCTTGGATCCGGTGGATGATGTCCAGCACGACTTCGCCCTCGTTCACCTCGACCGCGAAGTCTTGCAGTTCACCGCCATCGGCGTCGCCTCGCCACACCCGGAACTTGCCCTGATACGCCATGTCAGTGGCCTTCCTGGTCGGCAGCGTTGGGCATCTCGACAGGCGTGAAGTACTTCGAGAGCTCGGTCGGGTCGAACAGAGCGAGCAGGTCACTCCGGACCTCGGGCTGCACGACGTTCTCGATGTGCACGGTGCCGTCGGTCAGCGAGCAGATCAGCAGGCGTCGACGCCAATCCGCCGACATCTTCGGGAAGTCCTCCCGGGTGTGCCCGCCGCGACTCTCGGTGCGCAGCAAGGCCGCCGCGGCGACGCAGCGGCTGACGAGCAGCATGTTCTGCAGATCCAGCGCGAGGTGCCAACCGGGATTGAACTGCCGATGTCCCTCCACGGAAACGGATCCCGCCCGGACATCGAGCTCGTCGAGCTTGACCAGGGCCTGCTCGATCTCACCCTCGCGCCGGATGATGCCCACCAGGTCGTTCATCACCTGTTGCAGGTCGCTGTGCACCGTGTACGGATTCTCGCCCGACGACGGACCACCCTCCCGAAAGGGCGCCACCGCCGCACCGGCCGCCGCATCCACGTCGGCGTCGGAGACCGCCGGCACGACACCGGCGAGGGTATTGATGTAGTCCGCGGCGCCGACCCCGGCCCGTCGACCGAAAACCAGCAGATCCGACAGCGAGTTTCCACCGAGCCGATTCGATCCGTGCATGCCGCCCGAGCATTCCCCGGCCGCAAACAGGCCAGGTACCGAGGATGCCCCCGTATCCGGATCTACCTCGATACCACCCATCACGTAGTGGCAGGTCGGTCCGACTTCCATGGCCTCGGCCGTGATGTCGACGTCCGCCAGTTCGGAGAACTGGTGATACATGCTGGGCAGCTTCTTGCGGATTTCCTCGGCCGACCGGCGGGACGCGATATCCAGGAAAACGCCGCCGTGAGGTGTGCCGCGGCCCTCCTTGACTTCGGAATTGATGGCTCGGGCGACCTCGTCACGAGGAAGCAGTTCCGGCGGTCGATGGTTGTGCTCGGGATCGGTGTACCAACCATCGGCCTCTTCTTCGGTGGTCGCGTACTGCGTCTTGAAGACGTCGGGGATGTAGTCGAACATGAACCGCTTGCCGTCCGAGTTCTTCAGCACGCCACCGTCTCCGCGGACGGATTCGGTGACCAGGATGCCTTTGACGCTCGGTGGCCAGACCATGCCCGTCGGGTGGAACTGGACGAACTCCATGTTGATCAGATTGGCTCCTGCGCGCAGCGCCAGGGCGTGCCCGTCACCGGTGTACTCCCAGGAATTGCTGGTGACCTTGAACGACTTACCGATCCCGCCGGTAGCGACGACCACGGCCGGTGCCTCGAAGACGGCGAACCGTCCCGTCTCCCGGAAATAGGCGAACGCCCCCGCGATGGCACCGCCGGATTTCAGCAGCTCCGTCACCGTGCATTCGGCGAAGACCTTGATTCGAGCCTCGAAATCGCCCAGTTCCCGCTCGTCATCCTGTTGCAGGGACACGATCTTCTGTTGCAGGGTCCGGATCAGTTCCAGGCCGGTCCGATCACCGACGTGGGCCAGTCGCGGGTATTCGTGGCCACCAAAATTCCGTTGGCTGATGCGGCCATCCGGGGTGCGATCGAACAGGGCGCCGTAGGTCTCCAATTCCCAGACCCGTTGCGGCGCCTCCTGGGCGTGCAACTCGGCCATCCGCGGGTTGTTCAAGAATTTGCCGCCGCGCATGGTGTCGCGGAAATGCACCTGCCAGTTGTCGTGGGAGTTGACATTGCCCATGGCTGCGGCAATCCCGCCCTCGGCCATCACGGTGTGCGCCTTGCCGAACAGCGACTTGCAGATCACAGCAACACGTTTGCCGGACTCGCGGGCGGCGATGGCCGCCCGCAGACCGGCGCCCCCGGCGCCGATGACGACCACGTCGAACTTGTAGCGCTGCGGACCGGCCATCAGAAGAGCTTCAGATCGGTGATGGTGCCGCTCGCGACCAACCGAATGTACAGATCGGTGAAGGCCACCCATCCCAGACGAGAGCCAGGCGAACAGCATGTGGCGCTCGTTGAGCACCGAGACTTTCATCCAGGCCCAGTACCTGACCGGATGTTTGGAGAAGTGCCGCAGCCGACCGCCGACCAGGTGGCGGCACGAATGGCAGGACATCGAATAGAGCCACAGCAATGTCGCGTTGATGACGAGGACCACGGTGCCGATGCCGGCATGGAACCACTCTCCGTCGTGGTTGCGGAAGGCGGTGATCGCGTCCCAGGTCAGGATGACGTTGAAGAGCAGGCCGAAAAAGAAGAAATACCGATGGATGTTCTGCAGGATCAGCGGGAACCGGGTCTCGCCGGTGTACCGCTGGTGCGGCTCCGGCACACCGCAGGCGGCGGGTGAACGCCAGAACGAGCGGTAGTAAGCCTTGCGGTAGTAGTAGCAGGTGAGCCGGAAGCCCAGCGGGAAGATCAGGATGATCAGAGCGGGGGACAGCGGCCACCAGGTTCCGAAGATCCCCAGCGACGGAGCCCCCGACGACGCGCAGGAAGCAGCCAGACACGGTGAGTAGAACGGCGAGATGTACGGCTCGTAGAAATAGTTCTTGCCGATGAACGCGGCCCAGGTCGCGTAGACGATGAACGCCACCAGGCCGAGCATCGTGATCAGTGGCGAGCGCCACCACCGGTCGGTCCGCAGCGTCGGCACTCCCACCAGAGCCCGACCTGGCGCACCCACCCCGGCCGGCGAACCGGCACGCGCCATCACGAGACCTCACATTCGCAGCGCCGGGCCGATTCGGGAGTCGGGGTCACCGGTGGAAGCGCGATTTGGTCTGCGGGGCCGGCGCCTGATGGAACCCGCCCAGACCCTCGTCGTCCACGCCCTGCCACAGAGATTCGTCATACGGCGTGTCCGGGATGACTTCCAGCTTTCGGGCCGGCGGCACCGGATGCAGTTGGGCGCAATCACCACTATCGATCTGGATACGTTCGACGTCGTTGCGCAGCCGCCGCACCGCGGGCACATCGCCGGCCTGGGCGGCGATCCCCTCCACCGCGTGGGCCAACTGCTCCACAGCGTGGTGCAGTGCTGCGGTATCCACCTGATCGGGCATGAACGATCCCTCCGGCTCGAGCCCTGCCGGTCCCTGCTCGTCCGGCAGAACGCACATCGAGAATGTCACCCACGTCACATACGGCCTGGGTCGCTCAAGTGTCACCCCAAGGACGGCCCGCGGCAAGGGGACGCGCTCGGGGCGTGGGCTAGCATCGGCCGGTGCCGACCTACTCACTCAAGATCTCTATCATCGACCAGCCCGACCCACTGCTGGTCCCGCTCCCAGGGTTCGACCGGGACCGGGCCGAGTTGTTCGCCGCCGACCTCCGGCACGAGGTCGAGGAGGCAGTGGCGATCGACGCTCCGTTCGTGCAGGTCCAGGTAGAGGGGTCAGCTGACGTCACGCTCGACCCGAACAGCATCGGCGAACTGGATCTCGAGGAAGACTGAACCGCTCGGCATCGTGGTCGGTTTATCGGTCCGTAATTCGTAATGCGCCCTTACGGGGCGGTGACGACCTGGGCGAATCACTGGTTCCGGGTGCGGCCAGGGCGTTCACTTCCAGCGGGACCTCATCGGATCATCAAGGATCCGTCCCGCAATCCCTGGGAGAGTGATATGCGTAAGCGTTTGAGCGCAACGGTTTTCGCCGCCGCAGTGGCCGCCGGAGTCAGTTTGTTCGGTGGCCCTGCCACTGCCGGCACGCCGCACGGTTCGGCCATCGTGGGCCACACCTACGTGAATGACAACTCGGCCGTGACAAATACGATTGCCGCCTTTGATCGGCATGCCGACGGGTCTCTGACGCCCATTCCCGGCTCGCCGTTCGTCGCCGGTGGGGCCGGGTCGGGTGCCGGTCTGGGTTCCCAGGGTGCGATCCAGTCCAGCCCGGACCACCGGTTCCTGTTGGCCGTCGACGCCGGCAGCAACCAGATTTCGGTGCTGCGCCTGGATCCCCGGGGCGTTCCCGAGCCCGTCGGGGCGCCCGTCTCCTCGGGCGGCGTGAAGCCGGTGAGCATCGCGGTCAACCGCTTCGGGCTCGTCTACGTGGCCAACGTGGGCGACGGCGGCAGCAACTACGCCGGGTTCTTCCTCACCCACACCGGCCGGCTGCTCCCGCTCCCGGGCACGACCGTCCCCGTGCCGGAAGGTTCAGGTGTCGGCGACGTGCTGTTCAACTCCACCGGTGATCGGCTCGTCGGCACCCGCGACAACCCGTCGCTGATCGACAGCTTCGCCGTCCGGTTCGACGGACATCTCGTCGCGGCACCCGGATCTCCCTTCACGGCAGAGAGTCTCGGGCCGATCGGAGCAGAATTCCGCCCGACCGATCCGTCGCAGCTGTACGTCAGCAACGCACATGCCGGGCCCGGCCTCGGCACCGTCTCCGCCTTTCAGGTCAGTCGCCGCGGCGTACTGAGCTCCATCACCGGGTCGCCGGTCCCAAACGGGCAGACGGCCCCCTGCTGGGTCGAGATCAGTCACGACGGTCGCTACCTCTACGCCATCAACACAGCCTCGACCACCTTGTCCACCTACGCCATCGGGCGTGACGGCGCCCTGACGCTGAAGGCCACGACGCCCTTCACCAACGGCGTCGGTGCCGTCGACGCCCGGCTCTCGCCCGACGGCCGGACGCTCTCGGTGACCGGCGGGCGGGGCTTGGTGATCAGCACCTTCGCCGTCGATGGCGCCCGGCTGACCGAACTCCCGAGCTCCCCGACCCCGCTTCCGGCCGGCACGTCGCCGATGGGAATCGTGGTGCTGTAGCTCAGGCTCGCGCCGGCCGATGTAGATGGCCGGACATCAAGTGGGGCAACGGGTCCGCGTCGCGCTCGAGCAGCGCGACGCGGGCCGGCTCGGCCACCATGGTCTGCAGGCGCCGGGCCGCGTCGAGATGGTCACCGGTCCAGATCATCCGCACCGCGGTGGCGTTGGCCTTGCCGTCCTCGTCACGCAGGTCGTGTTGGACGGCTTGGACCAAGCGCTGGTCGGCCTGTAGATCGTGTGGGAGCGGCTCGGGCAGCACCCGGTTCTCGGTGAAACTCTCGCCGAGCTCGGTGTACCAGCCGGTCACCGCGGCTGCCGTCTGCAGGACTTCGCGGCGGGCGGCCGTCCGATCGCCGCCGGCCGTGCCGTCGTCGCGTTGCCAGAGATTCAGCACGGCATCGCCGGCCAGCCGAAGGGCTGCGACGCCGGTGACCAGCCGGGTGGCGGCAGCCAGCGGCACCGGCTTGCTGCCCCGCTCGGCCAGGTAATTGCGGAACGTGTCATCCAGCCGTCGGGAGGCTCCGGCCGCCCGGTCGGCCATGGTGGTCGGCGGCGCGGACACCGGGACGCTGGCATCGCAGCGCAACATGCCGAAAGCGACGGCTGCATCCAGGTAGTCGGCGCTGTCGGTGTACGCCGCGGCCAGTGCGGTACCCAGTGCGGCACCAGCTCCGCGCGGCCAGAACAACAGGCCGACCACCAGACTCACCGCGACGCCAAGGGCGATGTCCTCGACGCGTAGCAGGCCGACCTCCCAGCCGACGGGCACGATGATGTTGAACAGGATGACCACCACCAGCGTGAACGCTGCCTGCCCGACCAGGAATGTCGCCACGGCCGGGGCCAGCCCGGCGACCAGGATCGCCACCGGGAGCAAGGCCCACAGAGCAGCTGTGTTGGTGCCGATGAGCGCCAGTACGCCGGCGCCGACAACAAATCCCGCTACCGTCCCCAGCAACCCGCGAAGTGCGTTCTGGCCTGTGCTCAACGCGTTGGACCGCAGCACGGAAAGAGTGGCCAGGACCACCCAGAACGAATGCTGTACGCCGGTGAGGTCGGCGACCAGGACAGCAAGCCCGAGGGCGATCGCTCCACGGACGCTGTTGTGCAGCCACACCGAATGACGGTCGAAGTGTGCCGAGGCCCGTTGCCATCCTGCGGTCAATTGGCCCGACAGATCGCCGGGTTGACGACCGAGCAGGCGATCCCGCCAGCCGCGGTGCTCCGCCGCGATGGTCAGATCGATATTGCCGGCGATCGCCGACACCGCGAAGCTCAACTCCTGGGCGCGAAACGTGGGGTCGAGCGAGCTGATGAATTCGTCGACCGATCCGCTCCCGGCGGCCGCTGCGGAGGCGGCGTCGACCGGCCGTCGATCTACCGGCAGGTCGACCGTGGCGTCCTTCTCCATGGCGTCCAGGGTCTCGTCGAGCCGCGCCAGAGCGGCCCGCAGTGCCGAGGGATCCCCGCTGGACCGGAGTAGGTCGGCACCGTCCCGGAGCACCTGCGCGGCCGCCAGTTTGACCTTGCATGCGGTGTGGCTGATCGGCATCGAGGTGATCGGGCCGGTGGATCGTTGCAGGATCGCGTCGAGCCAGTTCAACTCGTCTACCAGTCGCACGATCGTCCGCGCCGAGCTACTCAAGCCGGTCGGCCGGTAGGGCGTCGCCAGAAACGTCTTGTGCAGCGCCGCAACGGCTTCGACCGCTGCGGCTGCCGTGACCTGGTGTGCCTGCAGATCTTCGGGCCGCCGGCCGCCCAGAACAAAATCCACGTCCGCCTGCATCCGCGTCGCCAGGGCGCGGCAGGCGTTGATGGCGGGCGCCCGCAACGGCTCTCGGGCCGGGGCCGGCCACAGCAGGGCCACCGCGGCGAAGGATGCCACGGACGCCAGACCCCACCCGGCGAGCCGGGCCGGAATCTCCGACGGCGGGCCGGACAACGTCACGGGCAGGATGAAGGCCAGCAGCAGTGAAGTGCTGGCCGCGGCCAGCACGGAGCTGATCACCCCGGCGAACAGCACGCAGAATCCCACCAACGTCATCGCTGCGGTAGCCAACCAAGGCTGGGGGGAGGCGAGCGTCCCAACACACACGAAGACCGCGCCGACGATGGCCAGCGATGCCTGCGCCTGCAGTCGCTCACGCATCGGGCCGCCGAAGTCCACCAGCAACAGCATCGCGAACGATCCGAAGGCCGCGAACGTCGCCAGCCCTGGATCACCGATCACCTTGTCGCCCAGAGCGAACATCAACGGCATGACGATCGCCGTTCGGGTGGCCCGACGCAGCGCGGACAGCCCCCGGTCGCGTTGGGCGAGCCACTGCCAAGGGTGCATCGGCGTCCGTCCGTCCAGAGTTTGCTGTTGATCAACGAAAGTACCCGGTGCCGTGTGGGCTGACGTCGACGGCGCGGCCATGTTGACGTAACGGGCTGATGCAGCTGGGGTGCGGCCGGGCTGACAATCTCGCGGGGGACAAAGCGTATGGTGACGCAATGTTGGGGGCCATCCGGGCGACCGGGCCGACCCTGACGCTGGCTGTGTCCGACACCGAGGTTTCCAGCAGCACTGACGTTGTCGTGCTGCGGCCCGTGATGTGGATGTTCATCGCCATCCTCGTCACATTTCTGGGGACCCGCCTGATCACTCGGCGAATTCGACGTCAACAGCGGGCGGCGGAGTCGGCTGCGGCCAGAGCCGACGGCGGTGCGGGCGACGGCTCGGGTGGGTTGCTGCGCAATGTCAGCTTCGGTGGTGTGCACATCCATCACCAGGTCTTCGGCATTCTGATCATGTGTTCGGTGGGTATAGCCCTCATCGCCCTGTCGCCGCAGGGCACAGCGCTGAACGTCTGCGCTGCATTGTTCGGCGTCGGCGTCAGTCTGGCCTTCGACGAGTTCGCCTTGTGGCTGCATCTGGACGATGTGTACTGGTCGCCGGCGGGCAGGCAGTCGGTGGATGCGATCTTCTGCTTGTTGATCATCGTCGGAATCCTCGTCGGCGGCGTGGATTTCCTGACCGGCGCAGTTGGTTCCGCCGATTGGTGGACATCCGTCGTTGGCCTGCTGATCACGCTGGGAATTTCGGTCATAGCGCTGCTCAAGGGCAAGACCATGACCGGCATCATCGGAGTCTTCTTCCAATTGGCCGCCATCATCGGCGCGATCCGACTGGCGAAGCCGGAATCGTGGTGGGCCAGACGCCGTTACCGGCCGGGGTCGAAGAAGGCGCTCAAATCGGCACGCCGGTTCGACGCGGACTACCAACGTAGGTGGAATCGGCTCCGCGACCTGGTGGCCGGTGCCCCCGATCCGGGGCCGGCAGAGCTTGGGGCTGATCGTCCCGGCCCGGCCGATCCACGCGCTGCTGGTCCAGCCGCTGTCGATCCCCTTCCGGCCGATCCACTGCCTGGGGATCCAATGGTCGGCGACCCGCTGTCGGTGCAACCACCTAGGCTTGGGCCATGAGCAAAGTCAGTGCCATGCAGGCCATGCGGGAGGCCAGGTACAGCGCCCGGCCGGCGACGAGACCAGCCGTGCCACCGAGCGCGACTGCGGCGGCCCCCGCCGCCCGAACGGCGGCCGAGACGTCGGCGCTACCCGACGCGGTAGGTCAGCCGGTCGTGCCGAGCGCTTCGTCGACGCCCGCCGTCGCCCTCGAGCCCGACTTGGCGCTACTGCCTGCGGAGGTCCTCACGGCAGCCGCGATCGACCGACCAAATTCAGATCTAGCGGAGGAAGCCCCCGAGGCACTCTGTGGTCATCGGAGCATGAACAACCGCAATTGCCGGCGTCCGGCCGGCCATCCAGAGAAAAACCACCGGTACAACTGACGGCGCACATTCGCAGTCGGTCGAGTCAGCCCTTGATCCAGGGCACGACGCCCGCCAACGCCCGGCCGATCATCGGCTCCAGCGCCCGGCTGTACGACTGCGTCATATGAGTCGCATCCCGGTAGATCAGCGTGTTGGCCAGGACGACGGGGCAACCGGCCGCCGAGCAGAACCAGTTCGTCGGATCGATCACCGGTACGTCGATTCCCCTGACTGCGGCGAGGACGGCGGCATGCCGAGCCGGGAACTGATTTTCGCTGGTCAGCCCATCGGTCTGGGACTCTCGACTGAACTGACACCGCTGGGGGTCGGTCAGGTGCCCGGCCAGGCACACCGGCACGTTGGTCGTCGGCGCCGGGACGTCGGCCAGGTAGACGAGTTGCTTGGAGGACTTTGCCAGCTCGGTGAGTACCGCAGTGGTCTCGGCGGTCCAGGTTGCGTTCGAGAATCCGGGGCCGGGCAGCGCGTCGCTGCCGCTCGCGATGACCAGGTCCGGATGCAGGTCGGCGATCTTCCGCACGGTGTCCGCGTGCCAGGCCGGACATTCGGTGAACGGTCGCTGCAGTTGCGAGCTCATCAGCAACACATTCGCCATCGGGCAGGCGGCCTTCGTCCAGGACACCAACTTCCAGCCCTGGGTCCTGGCCAGTGCATCTAATGCGCCGAACCACTGTTCGGCATGCGAGTCGCCGAACAGGACAACCGTCTTCGAGCCCGTCACATCGCCGAACACGCACGGCGGCTCGCTGGTCACCAGGAACGGAGCATTGCAGCCATTGGCCGTCGTCGGCGGTACGTCGTCGACGGCCTGTCACAACGTCGGAGACAGGTTCGACGGCACGTTCGGGTCGGCGTAGGCGGCTCCAGCATGGCGGACATCTCGGCAGAGCCGGATTGTCGGAGGTCCAGAGCGTCGGCCGGTCCGCTGTTGGCCAGCGGAGCGGGCGGCAGCACGATGATGAGCACGGCCACAGCCGCGACCGCGGCAGACATCGCCCCGCCGATCAGGAACCAACGGCGGCGTCCGAACCGGCTGGCCGCGACTCGCTGCTCGATCAGCACGTTGGTCACCACGGCCAGACCGAGGCCCAACAGGGCGACCGCAAGGTTCGCGCCCCAGCCGAACGACACCCCGGCGATGGCGGGGACCAGGACGATCAGCGGCCAGTGCCAGAGGTACCAGCCGTACGACATCCGGCCGACAAATTGTGCGCCTGGACCCCGCAATGCCAGTTCCGCGCCTCCGCGGTGCGCGGTCAGGCCGGCGGTGATCACCAGTGCCGCCCCTGTCACCGGCAGGGCAGCGGCGCTGCCGGGAAATGGCGTGCTGGTGGTGAACAGGAAGGCTGATGCGACGATCATCATCAGCCCGCACCAACCGGCCGCTGCCGCTGCCAGCTCAGGAAGTCGCAGCAGTACGGGGGTGGCGATCGCGATCAAGGCGCCGGCACCCAGTTCCCAGGCCCTGGTCTGGATGGCGAAGTAGGCCAGCGTGGCGTCGTGCTCCGTCGTGGCCATCGAGATCAGGAAGGAGGCAGTGACCGCCGCGGCGGCGAAGATGCCCAGAGCTCGCCCCATTCGGCGCCGAAAGAAGATGCCGACGGCAAGGATGGCGAGCGGCCAGAAGATGTAGAACTGCTCTTCCACCGCCAGTGACCAGAAATGTTGGAGCGGCGACACCGGCCCTCCGGCGTTCTGGTAGTCCACGCCTTCCGCGGCCAAGTGGTAGTTCATCAGGTAGAACGTGCTGAAGATGCTGTCCTTGGCCGTCGCTACCGCCTGCAACGGCGGCCCCCAGAGGCGGGCGGCCACTTCGGTCACCAGGATGACGGTGAGCGCCGCCGGCAACAGCCGTTTGATCCGTCGTGCGTAAAAGCCGCTCAGCGAGACCCTTCCGGCGCGCCGATGCTCGGTCAGCAGCTGCCGCGTGATCAGAAACCCGGAGATCACGAAGAAGACATCCACGCCGACGTAGCCGCCACCGAGCCGCGGTACACCGCAGTGGTAGAGGACGACCAGGAGCACGGCGATGCTGCGGAGACCCTGGACGTCCGGGCGGAACTTCCGATCCCCCTGCGCGGTGCGCTCGACGGTGTCCTCGGTGTCCTCCTTGTGCCCAGCGCGCCGGTGAGGCACGGCGACAGCGTGGGTCAAGGACACTCGGACGATGTTATCTGGCCAGTTCCACACCTCAGGCCGGCCAGCCGCGAGCACACGTCTTGCATGACCAGCGGACCGGTCGGGACCAGCGGAACAGCGAGCGTGGGCGGCCAAGCCGGATCCTAGCTCCACCAGCGCCTGTCGCGTTGGCTCGTCCAGGCGGCCGGCATCGCCCAGAGCCCGGCAAACCGGTCGATCCGTGTTGATCGCATGGCGCGGGCCGAACGGTCGTCGCTGCTAACGCTGTTTCTGCTCGTGCCAGACAGTTTCGGCGGCGGCGAGCGCGGCGCCGGATGATCGGCCAATAGTCGCGGCGAGCGCTGACAGCTCGTTGCGCACCGCATCCAGCCGCGCCGCTCGACCGGTGTGATTGATCCGCAGCGTGGTGGCGGCCAGCGAACCCGGCGTCCGCCCGAGGATGCGAGACCCGTTGCGTCGGGCGGCATCGACCAGGGCCGCCGGGTCGCCAGCAGGCGCGGCAAACGTGGTCACGACCGCAGCGGCGTTGTCGTCAGCCCGGATCCAAGGCCGCAGGCCCAATTCACGCAGGCCCGCGCGGCTGGCCCTGGCCGCCGATCGGTGGCGGGCTATCACGCCGTCCAAACCTTCGCCGGCCACCCGGTCGAGCGCCTGCCCAAGTGCCACCGTCTCCAGGGACGACGGTGTACCGAGGATCGAGGTGCGGCCGGCCCGTAGCCAGCCGTCTCGAAGATCCAACAGCGAGAGGACGGATTGCCTTGGTGCGCCAGGGTTCTGGTCCATGGTCGACCACGCCCGTTGACTGACGGACGCCACCGAGACCCCGGCCGGCCCGGCGAGCGCCTTCTGCCCGCCGACTACCACAACGTCGGCGCTCCACCCGTCCGGGGTCACCGGATGTGCGCCGACCGAGGCAACCGCATCGACGACCAGCACGGCTCCGTGGGCGGAGACCAACGCGGCGATGTCGTCGATCGCATTCGCCCCGCCGGTAGCGGCCTCAGCGTGCACCACCGCCACCAGGTCGTAGCGGTGGCCAGCCAAAGCCGCCGACACGTCAGACCCCGAGACGGTCCGGTCATAGGCGACCGCCAGGGTGTCGACCTCGGCTCCACCGGAAGCGAGCCAGCGCCCGAACAGAGCGCCGTACGGGCCGCTCACCACGTTCAGCGCCCGTACCCCGGGTCTGGCCAGGTTTTTCGCCACCGCCTCCAGCAACACGATGGCTTCGGCCTGGAAGAGCAGCACTTCCGAGGCGGTGCCGAGCAACCGAGCCGCCGAATCCTCGACGGCGGCGACACTTTCGGCGGTGACCACACCGAGATCCAGGAGCTGACCGGCCGTTCCGGCAGGCTCAGGGCTGACCGTCATGGCGATTCCTTCCGGAGGCGGGGGACCGCGCCGATCAGCTCACGCGTGTAACGCTCGCGAGGGTGGTCGATGACCATGGCCGCACTGCCGGTCTCGATGACGACACCGTCCAGCATCACCGAGACGTCGTCGCAGATATGCCGGATGACCGCCAAGTTGTGCGAGATCACGATCACGCCGATGGCCAATTGGTCGCGCAACCTCATCAACAGATCGAGAACGGCGGCCTGGACGGAGACGTCCAGCGCTGAGGTGGGCTCGTCGGCGACCAGCACTCTTGGTTCCACGGCCAGCGCCCGGGCGATCGCGATCCGCTGACGCTGGCCGCCGGAGAACTGGCCCGGATAGCCGTCGAGGGCCGAGGCAGGCATTTGCACCTGGTTCAGCAGCTCCGTGCATCTGTCCTCGACCTGGTTCCGGGGCAGCCCCTGCACCAACCGGAGCAACTCGGACAGGGTCTGACGCACCGTCATTCGCGGGTCGAGGGAAGAATAGGGGTCCTGGTAGATCATCTGGATCGCGCTGAGCTGGGCCCGGGTGCGGCGGTCTGGGAGTGGCAGCCCGTCCAGGTGAATCAGCCCGGCATCTTTCGGGAGTTGTCCGGTCAGCACCTTGGCCAGGGTGGTCTTTCCGGATCCTGATTCGCCGACGAGTCCGTGAATGCGTCCGGCGGCCACCGACAGGTCAACGCCATGCACGGCCAGCACCCGGGAGGGTCCCGAGCCGTAGCCGGCCACGATGCCCGTCGCGGTCAGCAGTGGCACGGTCGTCGGTCCGGCTGGCGCGGTCGCCGGTGAGGATGGCCCGGTCGCTGGCGCAGCAAGCGCCGACGGCTTGGACAAGTCGGGCGCGACGGCTGGCAACTCGAGCACCGCTTCCAGCAGGTTCCGGGTGTAGTCCTGTTCGGGAGCGCTCATCACAATTGCCGTGCCACCGGTTTCCACCAGCTGCCCGGAGCGCATCACCAGCAACCGGTCGGCCATAGCGCTGACCACGGCGAGATCGTGGCTGACGAAGATCATCGACAGCCCGGAACGCTCCCGCAGATCCCGCAGCAGGGCAAGGATCTCGGCCTGGATGGTGACGTCGAGCGCCGTCGTGGGCTCGTCGCACAGCAGGATCTCGGGACGGCAGGCCAGGGCCATGGCGATGACCGCCCGTTGACGCTGCCCACCGGACAGCTGGTGCGGGTAAGCGGCCGCCCGAACCTCCGGGTCGGGAATCTGCACCAGTGCCAGCAGGTCCAAAGTCGTGGCCCGAGCGGCCTTCTTCGATTCGCCGAACACTCGCCGCGGTACCTCGGCGATCTGAGCGCCGATGGTCATCACCGGATCCAAGGCGGCGAGGGGATCCTGGAACACCATGGCCAGTCGGCGCCGGCGGGCGGCGCGCACACCTTTTCCGGTAAGCGGCACGGCCGTACCGGACAGCGTCAATGCCCCTGACGCCACTCGCGCGGAACCGGGCAGCAGACCCATCAGGGCTCGCAGCGTGACGCTCTTGCCGCTACCGGACTCACCGACGATGCCGAGCGTCGTGCCCGCCACCAACTCGAGGTCCAGGGATCGAACCACCTCCCGGCGGTCTCGACCGGCCGGAAAGGTGACGGTCAGGTCGGTGAGTTGTAGCGCTGGGCTCGTCATCGCCGGACCCGCCAGACGTCCGCGATCCCGTCGGCCAGCAGGCTGAAGCCGAGACCGGTGATCACCACAGCGAAGCCGGGCAGGGCCGGTAGCCACCATTTGCTGGTGATGAACGACCTGGACTCGTAGATCATCGTGCCCCAGTCCGGGGTGGGCGGTGCTATCCCCAGCCCCAGGTAGCCAAGGGTGATGACGGCGACGATGACGACCACGATGTCGGAGGCGAACAACACCACCGACTGGGTCGCGGTGTGCGGCAGAACATGTCGCCAGATGACTCGGGACGTGCTCAGGCCGCCCTGCCGGGCGGCGACGACCCAGTCCTGCTCGGAGATGATGACGGTGGCGTTCCGGGTGAGCCGGGCATAGCTCACCCACCCCACCAGGGCCAGGGCCACGTAGATGCCGCGCTCGCCGGAGCCCACCACGAAGACCAGAGCGATGATCAACACGTAGAACGGGAAGGCGATGACGATGTCCACCAGGCGCAGCACAGCCGTGTCCAACCAGCCGCCGCGATAGCCGGCCAACGTCCCCACCACAACCCCGAGGGCGGCCGGGAACAGCAGGGCGAGGATGGCGATGCGCAGGTCGGTGCGGCCGGCCGAGACCAGGCGGGACAGCACATCCCGGCCGAGCTGGTCGGTTCCGAGCAAGTGCTGCGCACTGGGCCCGGAGAGCAGGGCGTTCGGATCCTGATAGGTGGTGCTCTGCAGCCAGATGGGCCCGAGCAGCACCAGCAGCACGATCAGGCCGGTGAGGATCGCGCCGGCGACGAAGGGCGCGCTGTGCCGCATCCGGCTGCCCAGCGACTCCCGGCGGGAGAAGGCCGGTGCGCTCGTGGTGTCGGCGCCGACCTCTGCGGCACTCATCGCCGACTGTCCCGGCGGATGAAGCGCAGCCGCGGGTCGATGACCGATGCGGCCAGGTCGGTCAGCAGGCTGATGATTACGACGACAATCGCGAAGAACAATGCGATGCCCTGGACGACCGGGAAATCGCGGTTGCCGATCGAATCGAGCATCAGGTTGCCGAGCCCGTCGATCGCGAAAACTTGCTCCACCACCACCGTTCCACCCACCAGGTAGGCCAGGTTGAGCCCGAACAGCGTCAGGGTGGGCACGGCGGCGTTCCGAGCCACGTGCGCGAGCAGCACCCGAGGTTCGGAAAGCGACTTGGCCCTGGCCGCCGCGATGTAGTCGGATTCCAGGACCTCGAGCATGCCGGCCCGCAGACTTCGGATCAGCACCGGGGAAATCGCAATGGCGGCCGTGAAGGCGGGCAGGATCAGACCGCGAAAAGTGAGCCACGGACCGGGACCGGCGCCGCCCACCGGGAACCACTGCAGGTGCACGCCGAAGATGATGATCAGCAACAACCCGACCCAGAGGGCCGGCAGTCCGGCGCCGACGGAGGGAATGATCCGGATGACCTGGTCCGCAGCGCGGTCCTTGCGGATGGCGGCCCACAGGGCGAGCGGCACGGTGATCACCACGCAGATCACGCCGGCCATGAAGATCAATTCCAGGGTCACCCCGATCCTGGGAAAGATCAGTTCACGCGCGGGCACCTGGTAGAACAGCGAGTCACCGGTGTCACCGGTGGTGATCAGCCGGGCCAGGAACGAACCGAACTGCGTCCACAAGGGTCGATCGAGGCCCCACTGGGCGCGGAGCGCGGCGACCGCCTCCGGGGTGGCCCTGTTGCCGAGCATGGACTGCGCGGGGTCGCCGGGAATCAAATGCAGCAACAGGAAGGTCACTACCACCACACCGGCGACGACACCGAGTGCGTTCAACAACCGCCATCCGACGTACCTCCAGGTGCCGCTCGAGCCAACGGCCCGAGCGGCCCCGGACCTCTTGTCCGGCGACGACGGACCGGGGAGGACGTCCGTCGTCATGAAACCTTGACGTTCTCCAGTCGGACGGCGCCGGCCGGGTTGACCACGAATCCGGTGACAGTTGCCGAAGTGGCCTTGAGTACGGGCGGGTAGGTCAACGGAACGTAGGGCGAATCGTCGGCGACGATCTGTTGGATCTGCTTGTACAGCGACTTGCGCTTGGCGTCGTCCAACTCGGCCTCGGCCTGCCCGACCAGCTTGATCGCGGCCGGATTGTGGTACGCCGTCCAGAACGAGGTCGAACCTCCGTTGACGTCGTCGATCTGGAACGAAGCCATCTCGTCCGGATCGCTGATGTCGTTGATCGCGTTGTTGATCATCATCTCGTAGTCGAACTTGGTGAACGCGGCCTTGTAGGCGGCCGTGTCGATCGACCTGATCTTCACCGTGATGTTGATCGCCTTCAACGCCTCCTGCAGGATCTGGGCGGTCTGGTTCCAGGCCTGATCGGAGGATGGCACCAGGATCTCGGTGGAAAAGCCCGCTGAAAAGGATGCGGATTTCGCCATCTCCGCCTTGGCCGCGGCCACGTCGTAGTCGAGGATGGTGATCGTGCCGTCGTAGTACTGCAGGCTGGGCGGGAAGAAGGAGTCGGCCGGCGGTGCGGTGCCGAAGGTGGCCGCCTGGGAGATCTGCCTGCGGTTCACCAGGTGCGAAATCGCCCGCCGCACATGGCGATCGGCGAATTGGGGAACCTTCTCGTTGAAGAAGAGGAGGTCGACCGACCACTGGGGGGCATCCACCAGTGCCAGCTTGGAACTGCTCTTGACGTCGCCGACGTTGGCCTGTGGCACCGAATCGATGACGTCCACCTGTCCGCCCTGAAGCTGCTGCACCAGCTGATTGTCGTCGCTCACGATGCTGAACGAGACCGCATCCAGGTAGGGCAGACCGGGCTGCCAGTAGTGCGGGTTGCGGGCCAGGACCACGGTCCCGCCCTTCACCCAAGACTTCAGCACGAAGGGGCCGGTGCCGACCGGCGCTGCGAAGAAGGCCGCTGCGGTCTTGCCCTGCAGCTTGTTCGGCACGATCGAGTTGGCGAACGCGGAGATGTCCGAGACCAGCGGCGCCCAAGGCTGTTTCAGGGTGACTACCACCTCGGACGGGCTGGTCGCCTTGGCGTTGGCGATGACCCCGTTCAGAAAGCTCAACGGCCCCTTGTTGTCCCGGTTCCGCAGCAACGAGAACGCGACATCATCTGCGGTCATCGCTGAGCCGTCGGAGAACTTGACCCCGCCGCGAATGGCGAAGGTGTAGGTCTTGCCATCTGCCGACACGGTGTGGCCGGTGGCGAGATGTGGTTGCAGGGCACCCTTCACGTCGGTGATGTACAGCGGCTCGAAGATCTGGTTCAGCGTATAGACATCGCCGGAGACGATGACGGCCTGCGGGTCGAGATTTGTCGGCCCGGTCGTCCGCGCGTACTTGAGCGTGCCCCCGCCGCCCGACGTGGGCGCCGCACTACCGACGGTGGCCCCCAGCGCAGTCGAGCCGGCCGGCGCCGAACCTGCGGTGCCGGCGGCTGGGCTGGAAGCCGCCGCCGTCGGCGAGACCGCCGCCGTCGGCGAGCCCGGGGCCGTTGGGGTAGCAGTGGAGCCGATCGGAGTGCTGGGCGTCGAGCAGGCCGCCACTAGCGGTGTGATGATCAGCAGTCCGGCGCTGCCCACGCCGAATCGCAGCAGCTGGCGACGAGAGATGTTGGTTGTCATGATGTTCGGCTTTCCAAACTGTTCTTGATCGGTGATCGTTGGGTGCGGGAGGAGCTGGGGCAGGGGAGTGAAACCCGGAATATCAACATCGCCACCGTGCGTGCGGGCGGACCGCGTGCCCGCCGGCGAAAACTCCGGTCACCGACTCCGGATCGGTGAAGATCTCGGTGTCGCTGGGGTCGGTGTCCAGCACTATCGCGTCGAAGCGGTAGCCCACTCGCAAACGCCCGGTAATGTCGCCGAGTCCGCAGAGCTCCGCGCCGTGCGCGGTGGCGGCCAGCAAGGCTTCGGCGCCGGTCAGTCCGGCCCGGGCCAGGTGGGTGATTTCGGAGAGGTTGCGGCCGTGCATGTCCCGGCGGGCGAAGTCGGTGCCCAGGGCGATGGGGACTCCGGCGGCCTTCGCGATGCGCGCGGCCTGTCCGAGCACCTCACCGGCCGCGGCGGCCCGGCTGGCTACGGCCGCCGGAAGTGCGCCAGCCTGCTCGGCGAGGTGGGCATAGATCCCGAGCGTGGGTACCAGGAATGTGCCCGCTGCGGCCATCCCCGCCGCGTCCGCTTCGGTCAACCACAGCCCGTGCTCGATCGATCGGACGCCGGCCCGCACCGCGGTTCCGATGGCCGATCCACCGAGCGCGTGGGCCATGGTCGGCTTGCCCCGCCGCCCCGCCTCGGCGACCGCGGCCAAAATTTCTTCCTCGGTGAATGCGGCGGGCAGGTCTTCGCCGGTAGACGTGTCGGCGCCGGCCGACATCACCCCGCCGGTGGCCATCAGCTTGATCCAGTCGGCGCCGCTGCGCAGGATCGTCCGCACCACGCGCCGCATGTCGTCGACGCCGTCGGCCAGGTGGGGTGGTCGGCCCAGGTACTCGGGGACCATCCCGTCGGTAGGGAGCTCGAGCCCGGCGCCGGCCAGGAATCCGTCTCCGTGGCCGCCCGTCGCACTAATGGGAACCACGCGAGACCTGCAGCTCGGGACCGTCTGCCAACCCGGCTGCGACGGCATCGCGAACACCGGCGTCGAGCCCGCCGGCATCGCGCATGAGCGTCACGCCGGCGTGCAGCGCAGTACGCAGGGCGGACAGCGTCTCGGCAATGCGGTAGCTGTACGGGGTCGTCAACTGTTCCCAGCCGTCGAAGCTGTGGGTCACCGCGTGCACGTGGGTATCGACGATGCCGGGCATCAGCCAGAGCCCGTCGAGGTCCAGCTCGTCGACCGACCTGTCCACCGGGAGACGGGGCGCCACGGCGGCGATCCGACCTTCGACGACCTGCAGGTCGGTCGGTGCACCGAACTCGCCGGCCTCGTCCAGGACGTGGGCCCCCCGCACGATGAAGTCGCTCGGTGGTCTGCCCGCGCGTCGCGGACTGCCGTGTGCACTGGCTGCCACCGAGGGGTCCTTCCCAACGCCGTATGGCCCTGGGAGCAGAGCCGCGAATTGCCGGGCAGGCCGGCCAGCTCTACCCCCGGGGCACCCCATCGCGGAGAAGGGTTGCCGGTCAGCGAGCCGGATCTTTGCGCTGACACTCTTGAGCTGATTGGAGCATAGCCAAATGGGGGACAGAACGTACAGTCGGCGGTAGCAGGCTCGGCGGCTCAACCGGAGCAGGAGTGCACGATGAGAATTCCCGGACCCAACGGTGTGCTGAGAATCGCAGAGCGGAGTTACGAAGCGGCCGAGCGGGCCATTTCGCTGGTGCCTCGGCTGATCGTCATCGTCGCCGAGGTCGAACAGCTGCTGGGCGCGGCCCGCACGCTCATCGCCCAGATCGAGACCACCCAGCTGTTGGCCGCAGATGCGGTCGTCCGCACCGAGGCGGTCGTCAGCCGCGCGGAGAGGGTCGTCGGACGGACGGAGAAGTTGACCTCGACGTTGGTGCCATTGGCCGAGAAGTTCGAGCCGACCCTGGCCAAGCTCGAGCCGGTGGTCGCCCATCTCGCCGAGACCACCAGCCCGGACGAGGTTGAGGCCGTGGTGCGGCTGATCGACCTGCTGCCGGAGGTGGCAGCCACGATGCAGTCGGACATCATGCCGGTCCTGGACACCCTCGGCACCGTCGCGCCGGACTTGCGGGATCTGCTCGATATCGCCAAGCAGGTGAACGAGATGATGGGCGCCGTACCGGGTCTCGGGCGGGTCAAGAAGAAGATCGACGAACGCGAGGACGAGGAGGTCAGCTACACGGCAGACGAGACCCCACCGTCGGCGCCGGACCGCAAGGTTCCGCCGATGGATGCGGCTGTTGGCGATCGGGCGCTGTAGCGGTACCACCCCACTTCAACGTCGGCCGGCAGCGGAGGTGTCGCGATGGACGTTCGGTTTCTGACTGCCGATGGGGTGGTCGACCACGCCGCGGCTGACCTGCCCGCGCTGCTGGAGCGCCGGGACGGACTGGTCTGGGTCGATGTCGGCGACTGGACAGACGACGCGGCCGGGGTGCTGGAAGACGTCTTCCACTTTCATCCGCTGGCCGTTCACGACGCAATGAGGCGCAACCAGGTACCGAAGGTCCACCTCTATCCGGACCACTGCTTCCTGGTGCTACACGCCCCACAGGCAGGGGAGGGCGGCCACGTGCACTTTGTCGAGCTGGACCAGTTCATCGGCGATCGGTTTCTGGTGACCACCCACGGCCCGCTCAACCCCAAGGCCGACCCGGCCGCGGCCCGGGTCGAAGTCGTGGCCGTGTTGGGCCGACTGAATTCAGGAAAACTGCGGCCACAGCACGGATACGAGCTGTCCCACGCGCTGCTGTCGGCGTTGGCCGGCCGATTGCGACTGTTCACAGCGGAGCTGACCACCGACGTCTGGGGACTCGAGCAGCGGGTCACCGCCGGTCATCTCGGCGATCCGGAGGAGTTCCTCGACGAGATGTTCCGGGCCAGGCACGGATTGCTGACGGTCAAGACCATGTCCACGCTGAGTCGTGAGGTCTACGGTCGGATGCTCACCGTCGATGCCTTCGGGCACGGCGAGGGCCGGAAGCTGATCAAGGACGCCATCGACCAGTTCCACCACTTGTCGGTGATGGCCGACGGCCAGAAGGACTATCTGCAGGGCACTATCGAGTTCTACCAGGCCAGGACGAACACGAAGATGACGGTTGCCGCCGAACGGCTGGCCGTGATCGCCGCCATCACCCTGCCGGTGACGGCTTTGTCGTCCGTGCTGGGGATGAACGTGATCGTCAACCAGCAAACCCATTGGGGCTGGCTCATCGTGCTGCTCGCGGTCATGTTGGTGATGTCGCTGGCGCTGCTGGTCTGGGCCAAACGCAAAGGTTGGTTCTAGCGGCTCAACAGCTCCTCGAACGACAACGGCAGATCGAACGGGTCGGCCTTGGCGGCGTAGCTGCCCGCCTCCAGCATCGAGACCAATTCGCTCGCAGCCCGATCGATCCGGCCGGTCAGCGAGGCGCCCTGTTCGTCGGAACCGAAATCCGCGGTGGCGGCGAAAACTGCCGTCGGTACGGTGCGGGCCCGCAGGTAGGACATCAAGGGCCGCAACGCGTATTCCAGCGCCAGCGAATGCCGGCGCTGATCCGCCCGTCGCGGCGATCAAGGTGGGCTTGTTCTCGATCGCGTCGCGGTCGATTACGTCGAAGAACGACTTGAACAGTCCGCTGTAGGACGCGCTGAACACCGGGGTCACCGCGATGAGCCCATCGGCGCCGACCACCGATTCGATGGCTTCTCGGAGCTTCTCGCTGGGGAAACCGGTCAGCAGGTTGTTGGTGATGTCGTGGGCCAGCTCCCTGAGCTCGATGTTGATGATCTGCACGGGCTGGTCACTGGTGGCCACGACGGCCTCGGCCAGCCGGTCGGCCAGCAACCGGGTGGACGAGGGTTGGCTCAGGCCGGCGGAGATGACAGCGAATGTCGTCATGAGGTAGCTCCTTCCAGTTCGGGTGCGGTGCTCTGCTCGTGGACGGCGGCCAGCAGGCTCTGATGGGTCGGGCCGTCCGGAACGTGAGCCGGGCGCAACGCGTCGAATTCCTTGCGCAGCACGGGAACGACCTCCTCGCCGAGGATGTCGAGCTGTTCGAGCACGGTCTTCAGCGGCAGGCCGGCATGGTCCATCAGGAACAGCTGCCGTTGGTAGTCGCCGAAGGTTTCCCGGAAACTCAACGTCCGGTCGATGACCTGCTCCGGGCTGCCGACCGTCAGCGGCGTCTGCCTGGTGAAGTCCTCCAGCGACGGGCCGTAGCCGTAGACCGGCGCGTGGTCGAAATACGGGCGGAACTCATTGACGGCGTCCTGCGAGTTCTTGCGCATGAATACCTGTCCGCCGAGGCCGACGATGGCCTGGTCCGAGCTGCCGTGGCCGTAGTGCTCGAACCGGTTGCGGTACAAATCAATCAGTCGCTTGAAGTGCTCCTTCGGCCAGAAGATGTGGTTGGCGAAGAAGCCATCCCCGTAGTACGCGGCCTGTTCGGCGATCTCCGGAGTGCGGATCGATCCGTGCCAGACGAAGGGCGGCACGCCGTCGAGCGGTCGCGGAGTAGAGGTGAACCCACGCAATGGCGTGCGGTAACTGCCCTTCCAGTCGACGACCTCCTCCCGCCAGAGCCTGCGCAGCAGCGCATAATTCTCCACCGCGAGTTCGACACCCTTGGTGATGTCCTTGCCGAACCACGGATACACCGGGCCGGTGTTGCCGCGGCCCATCATCAGATCGACGCGACCGTCGGCGAGGTGCTGGAGCATCGCGAAGTCCTCCGCGATCTTGACCGGGTCGTTGGTGGTGATCAGCGTGGTGGACGTGGACAGGATCAGCTTTTCGGTCCGGGCGGCGATATAGCCCAGCATCGTCGTCGGCGACGACGGAACGAAGGGGGGATTGTGGTGCTCACCGGTGGCGAACACGTCGAGGCCGACCTCTTCGGCCTTGACCGCGATCGAGACCATGGCCTTGATGCGCTCCGCCTCCGAGGGCGTTGTCCCGTTGGTCGGGTCCGTCGTGACATCGCCGACGGTGAAGATTCCGAACTGCATGGCTGGCTCCTCGGGTGAAGATACAAACTGGTTGACTGGTCAACTACCCAGTACCCGCTGCAACCAGCCTCAGGGAAGATTCATTCCCGCGCATGGATCGCCCTCCGGTGGGCGTGGAGCCAGGCGTTGTGGGCGCCGGACACGGGTTTGCCAACCGCAAGCACGGGTACCCCAGCGGTGTCGTCGATCCAGCAGGTTCAGGCGACAGTCACGAGCCGGGGACGGCAGGCGGGAGCTGGCGATGAGCGAGCAGGCGGCGACACAGGGCGGCGATCAGTCGACGGCGGACGAGCGGCAGCGCGCGGCCGAGGCGGAGAGCTACGGCGGCCAGCCGATCGACAGTGAGGAGTTGGCGGACGTCTGGACGGCCGGCAACGGAGTCGAGTCACATGCAGGCGGTGACAGGCCAGCCGGTGACAGTCCAGGCAGTGACACTCCGGGCAGTGACACTTCGGGCGGCGACAGTGCGAGCGGTGACGTGGTGAGTGACCCGGCCCAGGGTGATGAAGTCGGGAGTGACTGGTCGGACGAGGGCGGCGCCACCCCCGCAGGTCCGGCTACCGACGAGCCGACGGACTGAGACGGGCGGGCCGGCCAGCGGATAACTCGGGCCGCCCGGCTCAGCGGCCCCAGCCGAACCGGGCATGAAACAGTGCCGCCCGGGCAGCATTCGCACCGCAGGCGCCGTGCACCCCGCCCCCCGGGTGGGCCGACGACGACCCGAGAAACAGTCCGCCAATTGGTGTTTCGGCTCGGCCCCAACCGGTCGTCGGCCTGAAGATCAGTTCCTGGTGCAAGGCGGCGGTACCGCCGCCGAGCGCTCCACCGACCAGGTTCGCGTTACGCTGCTGCATTTCACGAGGGCCGAGAATGCGGCGGGCGGTAATCCTGGAGGTGAACCCGGGGGCGTTGCGCTCGATCCTGGACTCCACTCGCTCGGCCATCCAGTCGAGGTCGGACTGGTCCCAGCGCCCGGTGATCAACCCCGCCTCGTCACTACGTACCTCTTGCGGGACATGGGTATACGCCCAAAGGGCTTCGGTGCCGGGTGGGGACCGCGTTGGGTCGGTCGTCGTCATCTGGCCGAGCAGCATGAACGGATCGGCCGGCACCTCTCCGCCCGTCACCTGACCCATCCACCGCGCGACCTCAGTGACCGATGAGGCCAGATGCACAGTGCCGGGGGCAGCGTCCGGAGTGGCAATCCACGGCACCGGTCCCGACAATGCCCAGTCGATCTTGACGGTGCCCGGATCCCATTGAAAGTCTTTCATCCGCCGCTTTGTCCTGGCCGGCAGCTGATCCCAATCCACCAGCTGGCCGTAGAGGGCCGGTGCCGAGACATCGGCGACCACGGCTCTGGTCGCCCGGACGTACTCGCCGTCCGCCAGCCGGACGCCCAACGCCCGGCGGTTCCGCACCACGATCTCGACCACTTCGGCCCGACGCCGAATGTGTCCGCCGCCCTGTTCGAGCCGCGCGGCGAGCGCGTCCGCCAGCTTCCCGGCGCCACCGGTCGGGGCCGGAAAACCCACACGCTGACCCATCATCGCGAGCAACAGTCCGAAGATCCCTGAACCCGCTGCGTCAGGGGACAGGTCGGCGTGGCCCGCGTTTCCCACGATCAGCAACTTGGCCGCCTCGCCCGAGAGGTGCCGCTCGGCCAATGATCTCGCCGATTCGATCAGTAGCCGGACGACCGACAGGCCGCCGGCCCTCGGCATCGCGGCCGCCAGCCGGGCGCCCCCCTTCAACGGCGGGAACGGGCTCAGCAGGGACTCGAGCAGTGGCTCCCCGATGACGTTCCACGTGGCCACCAGGTCGAGCCAGCCCTGGCCGTCGCCCGGATGCAACGCGTCGAGCGAGGCGGCAGTGCGGGCCGGGTCGCGGTGCAGCAACGCCCATCGGCCGTCCGCGTCCGGCGTGCCGACGACGGCGGGGGCATGGGACCAGGAGAGGCCGAATCGCTCGAGTTCGAGCTGTTCCAGCACCGGCGAGGAGGCGGCCAATGGGTAGAACGAGCTGAAGGTGTCGTGCTGGAAACCCGGTGCTACGTCGTCACTGCTGGCCACCGCACCGCCGATGGTGTTCTGCGCCTCCAGGACGAGGACGTTCCAGCCCGCGTCGGTCAGCAGATTGGCGGCGACGAGGCCGTTGGGCCCGCTGCCGATCACGATGGCGTCAACTGAGGTGGTCACCCATGATTGATACCCCGCTACCGGGCAATAGAACGATGGTGAAGACCATCAGCCAGGAATTCCCCTGTACGCCGCAGCAGGTGTTCGACGTCCTCGTCGACGGATGGCTCTACGCCTCCTGGGTGGTGGGCGCCTCCCGGATCCGAGACGTCGACCCTGGGTGGCCGGTACCCGGCACTCGGATCCACCACTCCGTGGGAGCCTGGCCGGCGCTCATCGACGACATCACGGTGGCCAAGGAGTACGAGCCGCCGCGGAAGCTCCGGCTGCGGGCCAGGGCGTGGCCGGCCGGCGAGGCCGAGGTGGTCATCGCCGTGGTGCCGAGCCCACAGGGCTGCACCGTCACCATGTCCGAGGACGCGGTGTCCGGGCCCGGCAGGCTGATTCCGGCGCCGGTCCGGCACCTGATGATCGGCCGGCGTAATCGGGAGGCGCTCAACCGTCTCGAGCTCCTGGCCAAGGGTCGGGCGGCCCGTCCGGATCAGCCCAAGCCGACCGGGTGAGGCTCGGATGCGGGCGGGCGCAGGTGTGACCGGGGCGCACGGGGGTACTGAATGAGGGATGTGTCCGATGCAGGTCCCGACTCAACTGCGGACGGAAGTGGAGAGCGAATGATGACCATCGATCCCCGGACCGGACTCACCCCGGACCTCCCGGTTCCCGACATTCCCGACCCGGAGCGCCCCCTGCCGTCACCCGGCCCGGTCGAGCCGCCCGGTCCAGGTCCGTCGCCGTTGCCACCGGAGCCGCTCGCCCCACCCACTCCGTTCGATCCGCCGTCGCCTGTTCCAGAAATGCCTTGAGCCGATGGCGATCAGCAAGGGCGACAAGGTCTCCTGGAACACATCGCAGGGTCCGACCCACGGGGTGGCGCACGAGCGCCGCGTGCGGGAGTTCACCTTCGACGGGCAGAAGTTCAACGCCTCCGCCGACAGTCCCTACTGGATCGTCGAGTCGGACAAGAGCGGAACGCGTGCGGCCCACAAGGAGTCCTCGCTCCGACCAGCCGGGTGATGTCTGTCGTCGCCCAGGGAGTGCACGCCACGTGACGGTGATGATCGGCACCTCTGGCTGGAGCTACGACCACTGGGTCGACGTGCTGTACCCGGCCGGCAATCCTGCCCGCCGGTTGGAGTTCTACCTCCGGGAGTTCCGGACAGTCGAGCTGAACAGCAGTTTTTACCATTGGCCCCGTAACTCGACCTTCGCCGGCTGGCGGGCCAAACTGCCGCCCGGTTTTGCCTTCTCGGCGAAAGCACCGCGCGGGCTCACGCACGCCAAGAAGTTGTACGGACCCGACGTCTGGGTCGAGCGGATGAAGGCGGGTTGGCACGAGCTCGCGGACCGGCGGGCCGTGCTGCTCGTCCAGCTGGCGCCCGCACAGCAGCGCGACGACGCCAGGCTCGACTATTTCCTGGCCACTATGCCGTCCTGGATCCGGGTGGCCGTCGAGTTCCGGCATCCGAGCTGGCTCGACGACCGGGTGTTCGACATCCTGGAGCGCCGCGGCGCCGCCTACACGGTGATGAGCGGAGCGGGTCTGCCCTGCGTGTTGCGGGCGACCGCGCCATTCGTCTACGTGCGCTGGCACGGACCGGACCACTCGTACCTCTACGGCGGTTCCTACTCCGACGCCGACCTGCACTGGTGGGCGGACCGGATTGGCGACTGGCAACGTTCGGGCCTGGACGTCTACGGCTACTTCAACAATGACGGCGGCGGGAATGCCGTCCGCAACGCCCGCTATCTTCGCGACCTCACCGACCGCTAGCCTGCGGCCGGCCACCCGATCGAGGCTCGGCCCGTCGATCGAGGGGTCGCGTCACCGCGGCTGCGGTCGCCGCCCCGCCGCGCATCTGACAGGCTCGCCGGGTGACCGAACTGACCGACTTCATCGCGGGACTACCCAAAGTGGAACTCCACGTGCATCAGGTGGGTTCGGCTTCGCCAGAGACGGTGGCCGGTCTGGCGGCCAGGTACGAGGGCCGGACCACGGTGCCGGCCGATCCCGCCGAGCTCGCGACGTTCTTCACCTTCACCGACTTCGCCCACTTCATCGAGGTCTATCTGTCGGTGGTGGATCTGATCCGCGACGCACAGGACGTCTACCGCCTGACCTACGACGTCGCGAAGAACCTGGCGGCCCAGCAGGTCAGATACGCGGAACTAACGGTGACCCCGTTCACCTCGGTGCGGGCCGGTATCGCGGCCGAGGAGTTCTGCGCCGCCATCGAGGATGCCCGGGTTGCCGCTGAGCGCGACTTCGGGATCGTCTTGCGGTGGTGCTTCGACATACCGGGTGAAGCCGGACTGCCGGCCGCCGACGCGACCCTGGACATCGCCCTGCGCCACCGTCCGGCCGGACTGATCAGCTTCGGTCTCGGCGGACCGGAGGTCGGTGTACCGCGTCCTCAGTTCGCCCCGCACTTCGCCGCGGCCAAGGCGGCCGGGCTGCACAGCGTGCCGCACGCCGGCGAGTCCACCGGCTCCCAGACCATCTGGGATGCCATCAACGACCTGGGCGCCCAGCGCATCGGTCACGGCATCGCAGCCGCGACCGACCCGACGCTGATGGCCTACCTGGCCGAGCACCAGATCGCGCTCGAGGTGTGTCCGACGTCGAACGTGTGCACGCGGTCCGTTACCTCACTGGCGCAGCATCCGCTGCCCACTTTGGTCGCCGCCGGCGTGCCGGTCACGATCAATTCTGACGATCCGCCCATGTTCTCCACGACGCTGTGCCGTGAGTACCAGGTGGCCGCGGATCTGCTCGGCCTGGACCGGGGTGGGCTGGCCGACCTGGCCGCCACTGCGGTGTCGGCCTCCTTTGCTCCGGCTGCGGAGCGGGTCACGATCCTCTCCGAGATCGAGGCCTATCGCCGCGCGTCGGGTGGGTCAGCCGGTCCGCTCGCGCAGGTCAGGTAAGCCCGACCGGCGGCGTGTCGTAACAGCGGGTCGACAGGTATCGATGCACTAAACTTCGGGGCAAATCCAAATGATCAACGGCCGCCCAACGGGCGTCCGGTAGTTGCTTGCGCCCTTGGGCTTTTCGCTCGTTCGGCAGGCAGGGCCAAACAGCGAGGAGGTACCGCGATGGAACAGAACGCCCCGGCTCGGGCTCGTCGCGGCTATGCCTCCGGACTCGATGGAATCCGCGCGCTCGCCGTGATCGCGGTGATTCTGTTCCATGCCGGCGTCCCGGGGCTTCGCGGCGGGTTCGTCGGGGTGGACCTGTTCTTCGTCGTCTCGGGGTACCTGGTCACCGCATTGCTGCAGCGGGAACACGACCGGACCGGGCGGATCAGGTTCGGATCGTTCTTCCGGCGCCGGGCGCGGCGATTGCTCCCCGCCCTGGTGCTGATGCTCACCGTCGTCAGCGCTGCGACACTCGCCCTGGGGCACGATCTGAGCGCCGGCCTGCGCAGCCAGTTCCTCGGAGCGTTCACGTTCTCCAGCAACTGGATCCAGATCGCCAAGGGCTCTTCATACGTCACCAATTCCGAGCCCGCGGTGCTGACCCATCTCTGGTCGCTCGCGGTCGAGGAACAGTTCTACCTGCTCTGGCCGGCCGTCTGCATCGCGCTGCTCCTGCTGCTGAGACGGCGTCAGCGGCGGGTGGCCCTCGTGGTCGCGTTGGCACTGGCCTCGGCGGTGGCGATGGCGGCGACATTTCACGTCGGGATGGATCCGACCCGGTCGTACGAGGGCACCGACACGCACGGATTCGGGCTGCTCCTCGGTGCGGCCCTCGCCTTCGCCCGCCGGTCGTCGGACATCGATCCGGTCAAGGGCCGGCAACGGGTCCCGCTGACCGGGCTGTCGGCAGCGGCGGGGCCGATTTCGTTGTTGGTGGTCGCCGCCGGTGCGGTGTTGTTGACGGACACCGGGACAGCGACGTATCGGGGCGGCCTGTTCGTGGTCAACGTCGCGGCGGTGGTGTTGGTGGCGGTGACGGTTCGTGGTGGCGGGGCTGTACCCACGCTGCTGAGCCTGCGCCTGTTGCGTGGGGTGGGCCGTCGTTCGTATGCCCTCTATCTGTGGCATTGGCCGGCTCTGGTCATCGCCGATCGGGTTCTGGCGCCGTCCATCGGGCACGCCAGGGCGGCGGTCCTGGCCATCGCCGCGGCACTGCTCGCGACCGAGATGTCCTGGCGCTGGGTGGAGCTGCCGATCCGCCGGCACGGCGTCGCCGGCTACTTGCGGAACATCAGGCGGACCCTCGTCGGCGGTCAGCCGGTTCCGAGACGCCGAACCATTGGCTGGGTGGCCGCCGGCTCCTTCGGGCTCGTGCTGGGGGTGGCCGCCTGCAGCGTCGTGGTGGCACCCCAGCAGAGCGAACTCGCCGTTTCGCTGGCGGCCGGCGAAGCCGCCCTCGCGCAGGCCAGCGCAGCGCAACAAGTGGCCGTCCCACCGTCGGCGCCGTCCCCGGCGGCAACCGGGCCGGTCGGTGTGGAACCAACACCGGGGCCGTCCGCCCAGCCCGTCGTCACGGTTCCGCCGCTCGCGCCGACAGCAGCCAGGACCGCGGCCCCGACACCAGCGAGTCGCACCCCGGACCAAGTCCGGGCCAGGGCACAACCGACACCGGTCAAGGCGCACCCGTCTGCCTCCTCGCCGCCCGCAGCCACCCGGACCAGCGCTGCCGTGGGCTCGCCTGCTGGGCCCGCTCTGCATGCCGCCTCCAGCGCGACCCGGAAGGCGTCGCCGGCCGTGGTACCGGTGAAACCACCAGCGGTGGCGACCGGCCCGCGGATCAGCGCCATCGGTGACTCGGTGATGCTGGCGTCCGCGCCTGCCCTGTTGGCCAGGTTCGGCGGGGCCGACATAGACGCTGTGGTCAGCCGCCAGATCTGGGATCTGGGACCGCTGATCGGGGGGAAGGTCGCGACCGGGGGGATGCGCTCGAATCTGGTGGTGGGCCTCGGCACCAACGGCACCGACTCGGCCCAGCACATTGCCGCCGCACTGGCGCAGCTGCCTGCCTCCGACGTGGTGATCCTGGTGAACAGTTTCGTCCCGGACAGCTGGCAGGACGACGTCAACACAAATCTGAATGCCGTGGCGTCGGCGAGACCGCACACGTGCATCGCCGATTGGCACGCCGCCATCGGTGCCCATCGCAACCTGCTCGGGCCGGACGGAGTGCATCCCGGAGCGGCTGGTGGCCAGCTGTACGCATCGGTGGTTGCGGACGCGCTGCTCCGGTGTCGTCCGGCGGCCTGAAGTTGGCCTGGGGCGGACTGAGGCGGGCCCGAGTCCCAACTGACTCGAGCTGGTTGGAGCGGGTTCAGGGCAAAAGCTGGCATTAGAGAGGTATCACAGTGCACAATGACCACAAGGTTGTCATTGCGACACTCCGCTACCGCCTGGCCTGACCGGTCGATGACGTTGCGGGCCGGAATGAGCAGCCGAAAACAGAACACGATTGACGCAACACCGACCGGCCGTGCATCCACGTTGGGGAAGACGATGGAGCTCGAGCGGAGGTGGACTGTGGTGAATCGTGACGTGAGTGGGACGCGTGCATCGAAGGTGCAGGGCGTCATCTTCGTGCACTCGGCGCCGGCGGCGATCTGCCCGCACGTCGAGTGGGCGATCTCCAGTGTGCTGGGAGATCGGGTATCGCTGTCCTGGACGGCGCAACCCGCATCTCCGGGTCAGCTGCGCGCCGAGGTCGGCTGGCGCGGTGAGCCCGGAACCGGCGCTCGCATTGCGTCGGCCCTGCGCGCCTGGCCCATGTTGCGGTTCGAGATCACCGAGGACGCGAGCCACGGCGCGGACGGCGAGCGGGTCTGCCACGTGCCCGGTAGAGGCCTTTGGCGCGCGGCCGTCTCAGCAAATGGCGACGTCATCGTGGCCGAAGACCAACTCCGATCGCTGATGGAGCGTGCCACCAGCCTGGACGGTCTGCGGCACGCGTTGTCCAGCGCGATCGGTGCCGAACTGGATGCAGAACTCGAGCCCTATCGTCGGGCCGGTGACGGTACACCCGTGACGTGGCTCCATCAGGTCGGCTGAGCCGGAACAACCAGCCTGCCGGTCAAGCGTCTTTCGGTGGACCATCCCTGCACTCTGCGGGTGAGAACACCGAGAGGCAGGAACTGCGTTGGCTTTCCGCGGGCGCCGGCTGACCATCAGCCTGCTGACCGGCCTGGTCGTCCTGGTCGTGGTCGGCTCCGGCGCGGCGGTGGCGCTCTCGCACCACCGTGACGGTATCGCCGAAGCCGGGCCCACGATCGCCTCGACCGCCGATACCGGGAGCAGGTCGGCGGCCGGCGGCACCCACCAGCCCGCTGCCCCGACGCAAGCCACGGACACCTCTACCGGTCCGTCGAACAACCTCACGGTGCAGATGGCGCCCGCCGTCCAGCGCCAGCCCCGCGCGGCGGACGTGCAGCAACTCCTGCAGGGCTACTTCGACGCCATCAACCAGCACAACTACGCGGGTTGGACGCAGACGGTCACCGACAACATGGCCGACTCCCAGAACAGTGCCCAGTGGCTGGACGCGTACGCGACCACGGTCGACTCGAGCATCTGGATGCGGTCCATGACCGCCGACCCACTTCGGGTGGGCGTGCACTTCACCTCGCAGCAGGATCCCGACCTGGCGCCCAAGGACCTTCCGGTGGGCTGCATCGACTGGACCATCGTCTACCAGATCGAGTCACAGCACGGCCGACTGACGGTCGGTCAGGCTGTGCCGGGCAGCGTCACCAAGGCGAAGTGCTGAACCTTCAGCCCGCTGTCGGGCCTTCAACGCTGTGAGGTCTAAAACGCTGTGAGGTCTAAAACGCTGTGAGGTCTAAAACGCTGTGAGGTCTAAAACGCTGTGAGGTCTACAGCGGGATGTTGCTGTGTGCGCCCCGGCCGGCCGGCGCTGATGCCAGCGCTTCGGCGACCCGGCGCCGGGTCTCGGCCGGACTGATCACCTCGTCCACCACACCCAGCTCGATGGCCCGGTTGACGCCGCCGGCGATCTTCTCGTGCTCGATCGCCAGCGCGGCGTGCAGCGCTTCCCGCTCATCATCAGGGGCGGCCGCGAGCTTGCGTTTGTGCAGGATCCCGACGGCTGCCTTGGCGCCCATCACGGCGATCTCGGCGTCCGGCCAGGCGAAGACCGCGGTGGCGCCGAGCGACTTGGAGTTCATCGCGATGTAGGCCCCGCCGTAGGCCTTCCGGGTCACCAGGGTGACCCGTGGAACCACGGCTTCGGCGAAGGCATGCAGCAGCTTCGCGCCACGACGGACCACGCCGTCCCATTCCTGGCCGACGCCCGGCAGATAACCGGGAACGTCGACGATGACCAGCAGCGGGATGCCGAAGGCGTCGCACATCCGGACGAACCGGGAAGCCTTCTCCGCAGAGGTGGAGTCGAGGCAGCCACCGAGGCGAAGCGGGTTGTTGGCCACCACGCCGACGCTCCGTCCGGCCAGCCGACCCAGACCGATCACGATATTCGGGGCCCAGCGCGCCTGCAGCTCCTCCATCGGCTCGTCGAGGATCCGGTCGATGACCGGCCGGACGTTGTACGCCCGGTTCCGCTGCGCGGGCAGGACGTGTTCCAGTTCGGGGTCGTCGGCCATGCCGGCCACACCGGCGATCCCGGGGCGGGAGAACAGGCTGGAGACCCGGCGCGCCCGTACATAGGCGTCGTCCTCGGAATCGGAGACGATGTGCACCACGCCGGACTTGCGGCCGTGGGCGGATGGGCCGCCCAGGGCTTCCATGTCGACCTCTTCGCCCGTCACCGAACGCACAACGTCCGGACCGGTGACGAAGATGCGACCTTCCGGCGCCATGATGACGATGTCGGTCAATGCCGGCCCGTAGGCCGCACCACCGGCAGCCGGCCCGAGCACCACCGAGATCTGCGGCACCCGCCCGGAAGCGCGGACCATGGCCGCGAAGACCTGCCCGACCCCGTCAAGGGCCTCGACACCCTCGGCCAGCCGGGCCCCGCCCGAGTGCCAGATCCCGACGACCGGGATGCGTTCCCGGATGGCCGCGTCGATTGCGTCGACGATGTGCCGACAGCCGGCCGAGCCCATGGCGCCGCCCATCCGGGTGGCGTCGGTGCAGTAGGCGATCACCTTGGCACCGTCGATCCGGCCGCGCACCACCGAGACGCCCGACGTATCCGTCGCGTGCAGCGCCACCACGGTGTCGGGGTCGAGCAGCTTGGCCAACCGGATCTCCGGTTCGCGGAAGTCCAGCTTGCGCGGGCCCTGAGCGGCCGGGGCGGGGTGATCGGCGGTGGTGGTCACAGCTACTCCTGACATCCCGACGTGGCCGAGTGTGGGCCGGTCTGGTCGATGGATCGATTCCGGCGTCGCCGGGCGGGCGACAGTTCCTACTTGACGACGCCTACCTGACGACGCCCACTTGACGACGACCAACGGTCTACTTGGTGAACACCAGCGCCACGTTGTGGCCGCCGAATCCGAAGGAGTCGTTGACCGCGGCGGTGAGTTCGACCTTGCGGGTCTCGGTGGCCACGTCGATCTCGATCTTGGGATCGAGGTCGAACACGTTCTGGGTGCCGGGAACGATGCCATTCTTGACGGCCAGCAGGGTCGCTATCGCCTCGACCGCGCCCGAGGCGCCGAGCATGTGACCGGTCATCGACTTGGTGGCTGTGACGACGGGGTGGTCACCGATGGCGCGCCGGATGGTGTTGGACTCGGCGATGTCACCGACCGGTGTCGAAGTCGCGTGGGCGTTCACATGACCGATGTCGGCCTGGGACAGGCCCGCCGACCGCAGCGCCTTGGCGATGGCGCGGCTGCCGCCTTCGCCGTCCGGCTCCGGGGCGGTGATGTGGAAAGCGTCGTTCGACATACCGATTCCGGCCAGCGTGCCGTAGATCTCGGCGCCGCGTGCCACTGCGTGGTCCCGCCGTTCGAGCACCATCATGCCGGCGCCCTCACCCAGGACGAATCCGTCGCGCCCGATGTCGAATGGACGGGAGGCCGTCGTCGGGTCGTCGTTGCGAGTGCTCATCGCGCGCATCTGCGAGAAGCCCGCCACCGGCAGCTGGTGGATACAGGCCTCCGCGCCACCGGCGATGGCGATGTCGATCTCACCGGCTTTGATCAGCGTGTACGCCCAAGCCATACCCTCCGCGCCGGCGGCGCAGGCAGCGACTGGGGCGTGCACGCCGCCGCGGGCCTTGACCCACAGACCCACGGCGGCGGCCGGACCGTTCGGCATCAGCATGGGGATGGTCATCACGGCCACCTTGCCGATCCCGGATTGCTCCAGAACGTCGTCCTGACCCAGCAGGGTCATGGCGCCACCGATACCAGTTCCGACCACGACGCCGATCCGCTCCGGATCGACCTCCGGCGAGCCCGCATCCGCCCAGGCCTCACGGGCGGCCACCATCGCCACCTGCTGGCACCGATCAAGCCTGCGCGCCTCGACCCGCGGGATGATCTCGGTCGGTTCCACGAGCAGCGGCGCGTGGATGGCCACCGGGAGGTTGTACTTCTCCACCCAGGGTGCGGTGTTCGCCGTGACGCCGATCCGGCCGTCGAGCATGGCCTGCCAGGTGTCGGGCGCCGTGCCGCCGATGGGCGTCGTGGCTCCGATACCCGTGACGACGACGTCGTGGTCGTCACTCATGACATTTCCCCGACCCTCGCGCAGGCGCTCGGCTCTAGATTCGCTCCGCTCCTCGCTCGTGCCTCGCTGCGATGCTCACTCATGCCTTGTTGGCCTCGATGTACGTGACGGCGTCACCCACGGTCTTGAGCTTGGCCAGTTCATCGTCCGGGATCTTCACACCGAACTTGTCTTCCGCCTGGACCGCGATCTCGACCATCGACAGCGAGTCGATGTCCAGGTCGTCGGTGAAGGACTTGTCGGCGGTGACGTCGGCGGCCGGGACGCCGGCGACCTCTTCGACGATCTCGCCGAGGCCGGCGAGGGTGTCCTCGTTGCTCACGGTGGTTCCTTTCGGTGGTGATGTTCCTTCCGGGGACCCGGAAGGTGTCGGCTGGGCAAACTGTTCGTATCGAAAAGCGCCGAGCTCAGGGCGAATTGTGCCTCAGCTGGTCGGGTCGTTCAGCCCCGACAGGCGCAGGGTTCGGTCGTTGGCCGGTCATGGGCAGGTGAACACCTGGCCGGCGTAGGTCAATCCGGCGCCGAACCCGACGGCCAGGACGAGTTCGCCGGGGGAGACGCCACCGGCTTCCCGCATCCGATCCAGAGCCAACGGGATGGATGCGGAAGAGGTGTTGCCCGAGGTCACGATGTCTTTTGCCACGCGCAGATCAGGGCGGGCTCCGGCAGCGATGAGCTTCTTGGCGATGGCTTCGACGATCCGCAGGTTCGCCTGGTGGGTGACCAGCACGTCGATGTCGGCCAGCGACAGGCCGGCCAGCTCGACGGCCCGGATGGCAACGGGCGCAATCGCACTGGTGGCCCAGCGGAAGACGGCCTGCCCCTCCTGGATGAACTTGGCGTCGCGTGTTTCGATCCGGATGGCCTGGGTCTGGGTCTCGTCGCTGCCCCAGACCACCGGGCCGATTCCCGGCTCGTCGGACGCCGAGACCACAGCGGCGCCGGCGCCGTCACCGAAGATGATCGCGGTCGCCCGGTCGACCGGGTCGGTCCAGGAGGTGAGCTTCTCGGACCCGATGACGAGCACGTTCTTGGAGCTGCCGGCCCTGATCGCGTGATCGGCAGCGGCCAGCGCGTAGCAGAATCCGGCGCAGGCCGCGTTCACGTCGAACGAACCGGGCGCGTGGATCGACAGGGCGGCGGCGACCTGGGTGGACCCGTGCGGCACCTGGGTCTCGGCGGTGCAGGAAGCCAGGATCACCGTGTCGATGTCGGCAGGATCCAGACCCGAGTCGGCGAGCGCCTTCCCACCGGCAATGGCGCCCATCGACGCGACCGAGTCCAGCTCGCCGCCGAAATGCCGCTCGGCGATGCCGACCCGGCTCTGGATCCACTGGTCGTTGGTCTCCATGATCTTGGAGAGGTCGTCGTTGGTGACGATTTTCTCGGGACGGTAGTGACCGAGCCCGACGATCTTCGACCCAACGGACGCGGACGGATGGGAGATCCGGACTGCCGTCATGCAGTTACCTCGCTGTGCTCGTCGATGAATGCCGCGGCCTTGTCCAGGTCGTCGGGAGACTTCAGGGCCAGGGTGGCCACGCCCTTGAGGTCGCGCTTGATCAGGCCGATCAGAGTGCCGGCCGGGGGGAGCTCCAGGACGCCGGTGACGCCCAGGCGGCCCATGGTGGCCATGCATTCATCCCAGCGCACCGGACGGGTGACCTGGGCGGTCAACAGATCCAGGTACTGCCGACCGGAACTGACCACGCTGCCGTCCGAGTTGGTCAGCAGCGGACGCGAGGGGTCGACAGCGTCCACACCGGCCAGCACCCTGGCCAGCTCGGCCTTGGCCGTCTCCATGTAGGGCGTGTGGAAGGCGCCGGCCACCGGCAGCGGGATGATCCTCGATCCGGCCGGCGGGTTCTCGGCCAGTGCGGCCAGCGCAGCCGTCGAGCCGGCGGCGACGATCTGCCCGCCGCCGTTGACGTTGGCGCCCACCAGGTTCAGCGAGGCCAGCGCGGCCAGCACGGTCCCGGTGTCGCCACCGAGGACGGCGGACATCGAGGTCGGCGTGATGGCACAGGCCGCGCCCATCGCCGCACCCCGCGCGGCGGCGACCCGGACTGCGGTCTGCGCATCGACGACACCGGCGACTGCGGCCGCGGCGAGTTCACCGACGGAATGGCCGGCGGTCAGAGCGTCGGCCGGGATTCGAATGGTGGCCGCCGCCAACAGAGCGGAGGCCACGACCAGTGGCTGGGTGACCGCGGTTTCCTTGATCTCGTCCGCATCCGCCGTCGTGCCGAGCCGAATCAGGTCGAGACCACCCGCCGCACCGAAGTTTTCGGCAAGTTCGGTGACGCCGTCCAGACTCAACCAGGGCAGGAGCATTCCGGGCTTCTGAGATCCCTGTCCAGGGGCGACTATGGCCAACACGCTCTCAGCAAACCATGCTGTTGCTGTCGACGTTGGGTGCCGGGGCTACCAAGTCCTCGCTCAGCGTTTGTGGGAATCCTACAAAGAGGGGTGCGTATTCGGCCAAACGAGCGTGGTCAGCATCAGTCGTCGTCTATCAGGCGACCGACGGCCAGGGCGATCTGCAACGTGAACGCATCTCGGCTGTCCGTCGGATCCAATCCGGTGATCTCGCCGATTCGACGCAGCCGGTAGCGCACGGTGTTGGCGTGCACGAACAGCAACCGGGCCGCTGGTTCCAGAGCCCGTCCCGAGGACAGAAATGCATCGAGCGTGGCGGCAAATGGTTCGCCGGCGGCCAACAGCGGCGCATAGACCGTGCGGCGCAGTTGCGCCCGGGCCTCTTCGTCACCGGACAGGATGCGCTCGGGCAGCAGCAGGTCTGCGTCCACAGCGCGGGGCGCGGTCGGCCAGGCGGCCACCGCTCTGCTGCCCGACAGTGCCACCCGCGCCGAGGTCATGGCGCCCGCGATTCCGGTGTCGATCGGCCCACGAATCACCGGTCCGGGCCCGAAGACGTCGGCCAGGGCGTCGACGGCGGTAGCGAGCGTGGTCTGCTCCGGCGCGGACAACAGCAGGATGAGCCGGTCGGCGTGTAGCCCGGCCAGCGCGGCAACGCCCAGCTCGGCGGCTCGTTCGGCCGGCCCCGTCATCGGAACGGGCGGCCGGTTGCGTTCGGCCACGGACCCGGTCGCCCGGGTCGGGTCGGTGCCGGGCGGCGAGCCCACGACCACCATCACCGGACCGGACAGGTCCCAGTTCAGGGCGGCAGCCCGGGAGGCCAGTGAATCACCGCCCTCGCCACGGACGATGCTGTCGAGCACCAGTGCCTCGAGGCGCTGGTCCCAGGCCCCCCGCGACTCTGCGGCGGCCGCGTAGACGCCGGCGGCGGAGAACGCCACCTCACGCGAGTAACGCAACAGCGAGTCGGCCAGCGCAGCGGCCTCGGCCGGCGTCGCGCCCAAGGCGGGCAGGTGTTGCTCAGCAACAGAAATCGCAATCCGTACCAGTTCGACCGTGCGTCGGAGTGACACACTGCGCACGAGATCCCTTGGTGCGGAGCCGAAGACGGCTTCGGTGAGTTTGAATCCGTCGAGACCGCCGGTGGCCCAGTCGACGTAACTGGCGATGCCCGCCTGCGCCACCAGGGTGACCCAGCTGCGCTGCTGGGCCGGCAGTGCCCGGAACCACGGGAGCCGCTCGTCCATCAGGGCGACGGACCGGGTGGCCAAGCTGCTGGATGCCCGCTCGACCTTGCGCAGGGTGACCTCGCTGATCGCCGCACCGCGGTCGGTGGCGGCCGCGGCATCAGTGGAGTTCACCGGGTCAGCCTGTCACGGCTGCACCGGCGGTGAAATGCGCAGGGCCGGCGTCGCGGGTGCGACACCGGCCCAGTGCGGTTGATCTCAGACCTGCGGTTGTCTCGGAACTACGGTTGTCTCGGAACTACCGTTGATCTTGGTACTACTCCGGGGTGACGTTGGTCGCCTGTGGCCCCTTCGGAGATTGCTCGACCTCGAAGCTCACCCGCTGGCTCTCTTCGAGCGACTTGTAACCCGATCCGCCGATGGCGGAGTAGTGCACGAAGACGTCGCCCGAGCCATCATCCGGTGAGATGAAGCCGTAGCCTTTCTCCGCGTTGAACCACTTCACAGTGCCCTGCGCCATGCTTGCTCTCCTCGAGCGTCGTGCGCGGATTCCTCCGCGGGGTCGAACACCTCGGCCGGTGCCGTTCTCCGACCGAGGGGATGCGCCTAATCCCCTGCAGGGTGCGCCGGCGAAGAGGAGAAGAGCAACAACGGCGTAAAGATACCGTGCAGGTTTTGTCCTGGCTAGATCTGGAATCGACCCGTTTCCGAGCCGTTACGCCGGTCCGGAGAAAGGTCTTCGGCTAGGAGTCACCGCCCGCATTACCCGAGGTCCCGGCCTTCACGTCGTGTAGTTGGTAGCGCTGGACGGCTTCGGCGGCGGCACCGGTCCGGTAACCACCCTGGCGCTCCAACGCGGACAGTGCTGCCACCACCATGGACGGCCCATCGATGAGGAAATGCCTCCGCGCCGCCGCCCTGGTATCGGAGAATCCGAAACCGTCCGCACCGAGCGCGACGAACTCGCCGGGCACCCAGGGGGCGATCTGGTTCTGCACCGCCCGCTGGTAGTCGCTGGTGGCGATCACCGGACCGGGCCGGTCGGCCAGCGCGGTGGTCACGTAAGGCTCCGGATGCGAACCGGACGGGTCGAGCAGCTTCGCCCGCTCGATCTCGTCCCCGTTTCGCCGCAACTCGGTCCAGCTGGTGACCGACCAGACGTCGGCCGCCACATCCCAGTCCTTGCTCAACAACTCCTGGGCCTCCAGGGCCCACCGCACGCCTACGCCCGAGGCCAGCAGTTGCACTCTGGCCTTGCCCTCGGTGTCGGCCGCGGGGGACAGCAGATACATGCCCTTCAGCAGCCCGTCGACATCCAGTCCGTCGGGTTCCGCCGGTTGGACATAGGGCTCGTTGTACAGGGTGATGTAGTAGAGGATGTCCTCGCCGCCGAACTCGCCCGCCGAAGCAGTGACGCCCGAACCGGACAGCTCGGGTCCGCCGTACATCCGGCGCAGACCGTCCTTGACGATGTGCCCCACCTCGTAGCCGAAGGCTGGGTCGTAGGCGACCACATGCGGCATGGTCGCGGCCAGCAGGTGTGAATGCCCGTCTGCATGCTGCAGACCCTCGCCGGTCAGCGTGGTGCGACCGGCGGTGGCGCCGAGGACGAATCCGCGGCACATTTGGTCGCCTGCGGCCCACAGACCGTCACCGGTCCGCTGAAACCCGAACATCGAATAGAAGATGTACATGGGGATCATCGGTTCGCCGTGGGTGGCGTAGCTGCTCGCGACCGCGGTGAAGGTGGCGATCGAGCCCGCTTCGTTGATCCCCTCGTGCAGGATCACGCCTTGCTCGGATTCCTTGTACGCCAACATCAAATTGGCGTCGACCGCCGTGTAGAGCTGCCCGGCCGGGTTGTAGATCTTCTGCGACGGGAAGAACGAATCCATCCCGAAGGTGCGGGCCTCGTCCGGGATGATCGGGACGATACGCTTTCCGACCTCCGGATCCTTGAACAGGTCGCGAACCAGCCGCACGAAGGCCATCGTGGTGGCGATCTCCTGCTTGCCGGAGCCACGCGCGAGCACTTTGTAGGTGTCGTCACCCGGCAACGTCAGCGGCTTGGCGGTGACACGTCGCTCGGGGACGTAGCCGCCGAGGCGGGTCCGGCGTTCCTGCAGGTATTCGATCTCCGGCGCGCTCTCACCGGGGTGGTAGTACGGCGGCTGGTACGGGTCGGCCTCGAGCTGCGCATCCGTGATCGGGATGTGCAGCTCGTCGCGGAACTCCTTGAGGTTGGCCAGCGTCAGCTTCTTCATCTGGTGGGTGGCGTTGCGACCCTCGAAGGACGAACCGAGGTGGAAGCCCTTGATCGTCTTCGCCAGGATCACGGTGGGTTGGCCGACGTGGTGGACGGCGGCGTCATACGCGGCGTGCACCTTCTTGTAGTCGTGGCCGCCACGCTTGAGCGCCCAGATCTCGTCGTCGGACATGGCCTGGGTCAGGGCTTTGGTGCGCGGATCGCGGCCGAAGAAGTGTTCACGCACGTAGGCGCCATCATTGGCCTTGTAGGTCTGGTAGTCACCGTCCGGCGTGGTGTTCATCAGATTCACCAGGGCGCCGTCCTTGTCGGCGTGCAGCAGCGCATCCCACTCGCGCCCCCAGACCACCTTGATGACGTTCCAGCCTGCGCCACGGAAGAACGATTCCAGCTCCTGGATGATCTTGCCGTTGCCGCGGACCGGACCGTCGAGGCGCTGCAGATTGCAGTTGATGACGTAGGTGAGGTTGTCCAGCCCGTCGATGGCCGGCAGGTGGATCAGGCCGCGTGATTCGACCTCGTCCAGCTCGCCGTCGCCGAGAAACGCCCAGACATGCTGTTGGGAGGTGTCCTTGATGCCGCGGTGGTGCAGATAGCGGTTGACCCTGGCCTGGGCGATGGCATTCATCGGCCCGAGTCCCATGGACACCGTCGGGTGCTCCCAGAAGTCCGGCATCAACCGGGGGTGCGGGTAGGACGGCAGCCCGCCGCCCGGGTGCGAGACCTCCTGGCGGAAGCCGTCGAGGGTGTCGGTGGACAGCCGCCCCTCCAGGAAGGCGCGGGCGTACATACCCGGGGAGGCGTGCCCTTGGAAGAAGACGTGGTCGCCCCCGCCGGGGTGGTTCTTGCCGCGGAAGAAGTGGTTGTAGCCGACTTCGTACAGGCTGGCTGAGGACGCATAGGTGGAGATGTGTCCGCCGACGCCGACGCCGGGGCGCTGGGCGCGGTGCACCATCATGGCCGCGTTCCAGCGAATCCAGTTGCGGTAGCGGCGCTCGATCTCCTCGTCACCGGGGAAGAACGGCTCGGACTCGGTCGGGATGGTGTTGATGTAGTCGGTCGTCGTCAGGGCCGGGAGGCCGACGTGCCGCTCGCCGGCCCGCCCGAGCAGCCGGAGCATCAGGTAACGCGCCCGCTGTTGACCGCCCGCTTCCACCATGGCGTCGAAGGAGTCGAGCCACTCCTGGGTCTCTTCGGGATCGGCGTCCGGGAACTGGGCGGCGAATCCGTCACGGATCAGGTGATGCCGGGACGGAACAGTCTCTGCCCCGCCGACGCGCGGCGTGGTGCTGGAGGAAGCCAAGGGATCTCCTCGTCAGGCGACGACGGCATCGTGTGCGGTGGGCACGCCCGCCGTCGAACGGGTGGATTCAGGCCACCCCGGGTGGGAGTGGCCGCTATCTCTCATCCTCTCGCATCCGCGGGCGCTCTGCCGCAACGGGCCACCCGTCCGGGGGCACTCGACCGGCCCAGGTCGGCCATGAGGTGGGCCGGAGTTCCCGAAAGGGGCGTGACTTGCATAATGTTGTGCACGCCGGGGCACTGCGAACGCAGGTACGCCAGGTGGAGTGGGTCGGATCTGAGGGTCGGACACGCGACACCGCCGAACGGCACGACGAGTGGGAAGGCTTGAGAACACAGTGACTGAGGTCTCGGGACAGGCGCAGGGCTCTTTTGAGAGCGGCGTCGCTGTCCGGCTCGGACTGAAGGCGGGGGATGTGGTGGGCGAGATCGGCTACGACGACGATGTCGACCACGATCTCCGCGATGCTATCGAGTCCATCATCGGCTCGGAACTACTAGACGAAGATGCCGACGACGTCCTGGACGCGGTCGTCCTGTGGTGGCGGGAAGACGATGGAGACCTGACCGATGCCCTGGTTGACGCGATCACGCTGCTGGCCGACACCGGAGTCATCTGGCTGCTGACGCCGAAGACCGGACGCGAGGGTTACGTCGAGCCCAGCGACATCGCCGAGGCGACGAAGACGGCCGGCCTGTCCCAGACCACCACCGTTTCCGGCGGGGCAGAATGGATGACGGCAAAGCTTGCCCGAGCCAAGCAGGGCCGGATCAGGCGCTGACGTACTCGCCGGCCGGGTGCGGAATTCTGGCCGCTGAACCACCAGTCGCGCGAACGCCCCGCGAATTAACGCTTCTCGGGCCAGACCCAACACTGTTAACAACGAATGAGAAGAGGGCTGCCATGTCGGTCGAGGTCGGATCCGTCGCTCCTGATTTCACCCTTCCTGACTCCAATCGGACGCCCGTTGCGCTGTCCGACTTCCGTGGCCAGAAGGCCGTGCTGGTGGTCTTCTACCCATTCGCGTTTTCCGGGACCTGCACGGCCGAACTGTGCGCTGTGCGGGACGACCTGAGGTCGTTCCAGAACGAACAGGTCCAGGTGTTGGCCATCTCCACCGATCCCGCTCCCGCGCTCAAGGCCTGGGTGGATGCGCAGGGGTACCAGTTTCCGTTGCTGTCGGATTTCTGGCCGCACGGCGCGGTGGCGAAGAGCTACGGCGTGTTCCACGAGCAGGGCGGCATGGCGCTGCGCGGCACCTTTCTGATCGGCAGCGATGGGGTGGTGACCTTCGCCGAGGTCAACGGACCAGGGGAGGCCCGGGACCAGAGTTCCTGGAAGCGAGCGGTGCAGGCACTGCCGGTCGGCTGACCACCGCCGGGCCGGTAGTCGGCCGGCAGTTTTGGGGTCGGCCGTCGGCATGGCATCATTCCCCGGTCGGCTGCTGCTTCTCGGCGGTCCGACGGAGCGGCCACGGACACAGCAGCCACACAAGCGTGCGGCGATGGCCGCACCAGGGCGCGTAGCTCAGCGGAAGAGCTCCCGGTTTACACCCGGGCGGTCGGCGGTTCGAACCCGTCCGCGCCCACAGTGAGAGGTCCGGCACGACCGGGTGGTCCACGGTCGTGGACGGGCCCGGCCGGCCGGACCGGAAGCCGGCCGGACCCGAGTTGTGGTGCGCTCGACCCCTGGTCAGGGCGCCGGGCTCAGCGGCACCGCAGGTGGACGCGTGCAGCTGCTCCGCACGTCGACCGCTCGGCCCGTGTGCGCCGATTCCAGCAGCGATTCCATGACATCCAAGACGTGGTAGGCCAATTCACCGCTGGCCCGCGGGGTTTGTCCCGGCCCGGTGGTGGCCAGGTCGGCGATCCCGAAACCACGCCCGCTGTTCTCGTACCCGGCGCTGATCGGCAGGGTGCTCCACCCGTCGGCGCCCAACGGAAACGACTGAACGTCGCCGGCGAAGCGGTTGGGATCCGGGACGCTCAAGGAGCCCTTGTCGCCATGGATCTCGATGTTGCTGGCGTGGGTGGCGACCGCGTCGAAGCTCATCACCAGGGTGGAAAGCGCGCCGGTGGCGTGCACCAGCACCCCGGTGACGTGGGTGTCGATGTCTACCGGCACGGACTCTCCGGCCCGTGCGCCGGATCCGATCGTCCGGCTCTCCCGGGAGTGGCTTGCCGCACCGATGGTCGAGCTGACCGGGCCCAGCAGGGTCACCAGGGCGCTGACGTAATAGGGCCCCATGTCCAGCAAGGGTCCGCCGCCGGGTTGATAGTAGAAGTCCGGGTTCGGGATGCCAGCGTTCGTGCCCGGGCGTGACCATCGTGGCCGTAGCCGCGATCGGCGTGCCGATCACGCCGTCGTCGATGGCCTGGCGCGCAGTCTGGATGCCCGTGCCCAGCACCGTGTCCGGTGCGCATCCCACCGTGACGCCTGCGGCTTCTGCGGCGTCCAGCACCGTTTTGGCCTCCGTTCTGGTGGCCGCCAATGGCTTTTCTCCGTAGACGCTCTTGCCGTGCGCGATGGCTTTGAGGGCGATCTCGGCGTGGGCGGCCGGAATGGTCAGGTTCAGTACCAGGTCCACGTCGGCGTCGGCCAGCAGCTCGTCGACCGACAGCGCGCGGACGCCCTGCTCCTGGGCGACGGTTGCCGCTCGAGCCGTGTCCAGGTCGGCGACGGCGACCAGCTGCACCGAGTCGAGCCGCGAAAAGGTATCGAGATACTGGGCAGAAATGGCGCCGCACCCGATCATGCCGATCCTCAGCGGCTGGCCCACAGCATGCCCCTCTCGATGATGGTGCGCACGTTGCTGTCCTGCAACACATCCAGGCTGTGACCGGGGGTGGCCACGAAAATCCGACCCTCGCCCCACTCCCGGGTCCAGACGGCCGGGGAGGTCACTTCCTGGTGCCAGGGGTCCCACGGGCGAACCGCCTGGGTCGTGGTGGCCAGGACATTCATGTACGGATCTGTCAGAACCCAGTACTGTTCGGTGACCAAACCGAAATCCGTTATCCCGGCGGTGATCTCGTGTTCGTGGTCGGTGATGTTGATGGTGTACGGCACGTAGTTGTTCTCCGGGCCGGCCTCCGTGATCTCTTTCGGATCCTTGCCCGGATGGCAGGCGAATTGGCCGCCGATCAGGTGCAGATAGTCGGCCGTATTCCGGAACGAATCGGCGATTCCGCCGTGCCAGCCGGCCAGACCGACCCCGGCCTCGACAGCCGCCCGCAGCCCGAGGAACGCCTCGGGCTCGATCTCGCCCATCGTGTAGCACTGGACGATCAGGTCGACGTCAGCCATGTAGGCCGCATCGGCGTATACCTGCGGCGAGTCCTCGACGCGGACCTCGTACCCACTGTCCCGGAGAAAGGGCAGGAAGAGATCGGTGGCTTCCACCGGGGAGTGGCCTTCCCAGCCGCCGCGCACCACCAGCGCGGATTTGGTACCTGTGATGCTGTCCATATCTCCTCTTTCGTCGGCCGTGCCTTGTCCATGTTCGTCTGCGGCCTTCTTCGGCCGTCTCGCCCCGGCTCCGCGCCGCTGCCGCGCTGATCAACTTCGCCGGCGCTGATGATCGGGTTGACTCCTGCCTCTCCCGTCCCAAAGCCGCAAACATGATCAGCGCGGCCCGTACCGGGTCAGTGCCGCTCAGTCGCTGACGGACGTCCAAGTTGAGTTGTTCTCGGAGCTGGCCTCGACTGCGGCCAGCACCCGCTGCACACCGAGCGCGTCGGCGAAGGATGGCGTCGGCTGGTTACCCTGATCGATCGCGGTGATCAGGTCGACCACCTGGTGGGTGAACCCGTGCTCGTAGCCGATGCCATGGCCGGCCGGCCACCAGTGGTCCATGTAGGGATGCTCCGGTTCGGTCACCAGGATCCGCCGGAAACCTTGGGCCCCAGGCGCATCGGTGCCGTCGTAGTACTGCAGGGTGTTCATGTCCTCGAAGTCGAAGGCGATGGAACCCAATGAGCCGTTGACCTCCACCCGTAATGCGTTCCGCCGTCCCAACGCAAATCGGGTGGCTTCGAAGATGCCGATCGGTCCGCCGTCGAAGCGCGCTGTGAACAGCGCGGCATCATCCACCGTGACCGGTCCTTTCGGCACGTTGGCGCCCACTTCACCCCGGCCGCCCAACCCGATCAAGTCACCGCCCAGCGGGCGCTCCTTGACGAACGTCTCCATGACCGCCGAGACGCCGGTGATCTTCTGCCCGGTGACGAACTGGGTGGCATCGATGATGTGTGCGCCGATGTCGCCAAGGGCGCCGGAGCCGGCCTTTTCCTTGTCCATCCGCCAGGTCAGCGGGCCGTTCTCGTCGGACAGCCAGTCCTGTAGGTACTGCGCCCGCACCTGGCGGATCGAACCGACCTTGCCATCCGCGATCATCCGCTTGAACAGGGCGATGGCCGGGGTTCTCCGGTAGGTAAAACCACACATCGCGAACACGCCCCTGGCCGCGGCGGCCTCGGCGGCGGCCGTCATCCGCTCGGCCTCGGCGACGGAGTTGGCCAGCGGCTTTTCGCACAGCACGTGCTTGCCTGCCTCGAGTGCGGCGATCGCGATCTCGGCATGGGTGTCGCCCGGCGTGCAGATGTCCACGAGGTCGATGTCGTCACGTTCCACCAACCGGCGCCAGTCCGTCTCGATCGAACCCCAACCCATCCGATCAGCTGCGGCCTGTGCAGCCACGGCGTTCCGGCCGGCGAGCGCGGTGAGTTCCGGAGTGCGGGGGAGATCGAAGAATCGTGGGGCCGTCCGCCAGGCCTGAGAATGGGCTGCACCCATGAAGGCATAGCCGACCATGCCGACCCGCAATGAACCTGCTGAGGACATCGTTGCTCCTTGAGGATCTGAACCTACTGACCACACCACAGCTGGGTGCGGGCACCCGTCGCCCACCCGCCTGGCAGAGCGCGGGACTGTCCGGGCCTGATCGCCCGTTTTGGGCTGCTGCACGAGACTAGTCTGCGTTGCCGCCGACGGTCCCGGGTGGCGGTGTCCCGGAGCCATGATTCGTCGTAGCGTCTCAGCATATGAGAGTCGTTTCCCAACAACTGAACAGGGCAGTTACGGTGGATTCCGTACCCATCGCGTCCCCCGCTGCGCTCATTGCGCCCGCTGCGCGACGAGAAAGGACTCGACGATGACGACATCACAGCCGACACCGCTGCCGGACGGTGCCCGGCCGACCTACACCCACGGGCACCACGACTCGGTGTTGCGGTCTCACCGCTGGCGCACTGCGGCCAACTCCGCCCGTTACCTGGTGCCGTTGCTGCAACCGGGCCTGTCCGTGGTCGACATCGGCTGTGGTCCGGGCACGATCACGATCGATCTCGCCCGGCTGGTCGCGCCCGGCCCGGTTCTGGGGATCGACTCAAGTGCGGACGTGGTGGCTCAGGCAGCAGCGGCCGCGGCCGGTCAGGCGAATCTCGAGTTCGATGTCGGCGACGTCTACGAACTGGACGCGGCGGACAATTCCTTCGACGTGGTGCATGCCCACCAGGTGCTGCAACACCTCACCAACCCCGTCGCCGCCCTACGGGAGATGCGTCGCGTCTGCCGCCCGGGCGGTGTGGTCGCCGCTCGCGATGCCGACTTCGGGTCGATGTCCTGGTACCCGCGGGTTCCGGCCCTCGATGACTGGATGGCCTTGTACCAGCAGGTCGCACGGAGCAATGCGGCCGAGCCGAACGCGGCACCGATCCTGCGGCACTGGGCCCACCAGGCCGGATTTGCCGACGTCACCTCCTCGGGCTCCGTCTGGTGCTACTCGACGGAAACCGAACGGGAGTGGTGGGGAGGTCTGTGGGCGGATCGGGTGCTGTCCTCGTCGTTCGGTCAGCAAGCCAGAGACCGCGGTTTCGCCAATGACGCGCGACTTGCGGCAATCGCCGACGGCTGGCGCGAGTGGGCTGCCGACCCGGACGCCTGGTTTGCCGTGCTCAACGGTGAGATTCTCTGCCGCGACTGAGGGGCGGCGCTCCCGCCGGCCCTTGGATCCAGAACACGTGCACCCGGATCTGACCCGACTGCCGTGTGCAGGCGGACGCCTGGCAACGGGCGTGGCAACCTACTTCGACCCACCGGCCCGGGTCAGGGCGAGTTGTGCCGCCTTCTCCCTGGACTCCGCACCTCGGACCTGCCGCTGGGCCTCGGCCAGCAGCCTGCGTTGCTGTGCCAATTGCAGGCTGAGTTCGCTGATGCGGCGGTCGATTGCGACCAGCGTTTGTCGGGCCGACGCGGCGGCGTCAGCCGCGGCGGTCGCCTCCAATCGCGCGGCTTCCACACGCCGGCGCTGCTCGGCCTCTACCTGAACTCTGGCCGCCGCGGCCTCGGCCGCCACTCGCTCGGCCTGTTCCTGCCTCCGTCTGGCCGCCGAATCTGTAGCCGTCGCGGCCGCCGTCTCGTTGGCTCGGCGCGGCTCGGGCACAGCAGGCCGGCTCATCGGCGGTAACTTGGGTGGGCGCTTCGAAGGCGTTGCCGCCGCCTCGGATTCGCTCTCGGCTCTTGCCGCACGCGACCGGCGGGCCGGGTCCATCGGCAGGACGGCCGCAAGCTCCGGCAATGAGGTCGAACCGAACCCGTCCCAGCGGGCTTGGGTGACCAGCGCGCCCGACAGCAGTCGTTCGGCCACTTGCTCGTCGGCCAACGCCGCATTGAGCGTGGCGGTGACTTCGTCCCGTACGGCCGCCGACGGGCTCTGTTGGTCAGTGATCTCGAATGCCAGGTTGGCCAGTTCGCCCACCAGGTGCCGGCGTTTGGTGGACAGCTCACGCAGCGCGGGTCCGTCCAGCGCCTTCTCCGCAGCCCGCAGTTCAGCACCGAGATCGAGCAGCTCGCCGACTTCGTCCGGCGCCACCCGGACCAGTCGATTAAGGGTGTCTGCCGAAACCGTCGGCTTTCGCAGGCCGGCTATCGCGCCCGCTGTCTCCCGTTCACCCGACTTCCGGGCGGCCGCCGCCAGCGCCTTGCGACGCGCGGTGAACTCGGCCATCGGGCTCGAATACAGCTCGTCGACGGCAGCCTGCAACAAGGACGGCCCGCTCATCGGCCCATTTTGTCGCACCTAGGGCCTGACTTTGGTCCATCATGGTTCGATGCGCTCCATATGGAAGGGTTCCCTGGTCTTCGGCCTGGTCAATGTGCCGGTCGCCGTCTACTCGGCCACCGAGGACCATGACATCAAGTTCCACCAGGTCCACGAGAAGGACGGCGGCCGCATCCGCTATCAGCGGACCTGCGAAGTGTGCGGCGAGGTGGTGGCATTCAGCGACATCGCCAAGTCCTACGAGGCCGAGGACGGTCGCACCGCGATCATCACGGACGAAGACCTGCAGAGCCTGCCGACCAACGCCGAGCGCGAGATAGACCTGCTGTCCTTCGTCCCGTCGGATCAGATCGACCCAGTCCTGTTCGACTCGAGCTATCTGCTGGAACCGGCGTCGAAGTCTGCCAAAGCGTACGTGCTGCTGCGTGAAACGCTGGCCGAAAACGATCGGGTGGCCATCGTCCACTTCGCGCTCCGGCAGAAAACGCGACTCGCCGCGCTCAGGGTCCGCGGCGACGTATTGGTGATCCAGACCTTGCGTTGGCCCGACGAGGTGCGCGAGGCCTCATTCAAGTCTTTGGATACGCCGGTGACTCTGTCGCCCGCAGAAAAGCAGATGGCCGCGCTACTGGTGGACTCCTACGCCGACGACTTCCATCCTGACCAGCACGAAGACTCCTATCGCGAAGAGCTGCAGCAGATGATCGACGCGAAGCTCGAAGGCGCGGAAGCATTCCCGGAGCCCGAGGCCGTCGAGGGAGAGGACGCGGAAGTCCTGGACCTGCTGGCTGCCTTGCAGCGCAGCGTGCAGCGCAACAAGGGCAACGTGGGCGTGGCCGCTCCGGCTGAGGCCGGAGAAACTGAGGGCGATGACGCTCCCGCGCCGGTCAAGAAGTCTCGGGCCCGCAAGCCCGCGGCGAGCGCAGCCACTACCGAAGTTGAGAAGCCGAAGGCCCCGGCGCGAACCAGGTCCACGGCCGCCAAGGTCACCAAGTCGGCCTGATCCCGAGCTCGCTCCGACCGCATCGATGGATCGTGTGGGAGGGGCGTCTTCGGGCAGAAGGCGATCACCTGGGTCTGCTGCGGTTTCATGAACGTCACTTCCACCGGTCCGGGTCAGCAACCGGCGAGTCGAGCGCAACCACCGGGCTCTGTCCGCGGGCGTTCCGGCTGGGTTACTCCGACAATCACGCTCGTCCAGCCCAGCTTACCGGCTCTCAGCCGACCTGGGGCCAGGCGAAGATCGGTGGTCGGTGCTGGGTGTTGCGCAGGGGTCGTTGTTCCAGGTCGTGGCTGGTCGGCGGGATGATCTCGGGGAGCCGGTCGGTGCCCATCCGGATCTGCCACTGCTCCTGGTGGATGAGCACGTGATGACGTCGGCAGAGCAGGCATCCGTTGTGCAGGTCCGATGGTCCGCCGTCGGCCCAGTGTTGGATGTGGTGGAACTCCGCCCACCGGCCGGGCAGGCCACAGCCGGGGAACACGCAGCCGACGTCCCGTAGCAGGATCGCGGTGCGGCAGGCGGCGGTGAAGGTGCGCATGGATCGGCCGACGTCGAGGACCTCGGATGCGCCGCCCAGGACCGCGGGGATGATTTTCGCGTCGCAGGCCAGCATGCGTAGTTGTCCGGCGGGGAGTTGGTCGCCGTAGCCCAGCCGGGCCGGCCGGGTGCGGTCGGTCAGGGACTGTTCGTCGATGGTTACGACGATGTGGGGTCGTTGCCCGCCCTGGGTCGGCGCGACGCCGGCGTCCAGGAAATGGGTGACGATGATCGACGAGGGCTTGCGCCCGTTTCGTTCCGGCTGATCGGCGGTCCGGCGGCGGTTCCGGCGCAGGGGTCACGCCGTCGAGGTCGGGCGGCTTCGTCGACCGCTCTGTCCGCCGGCGTTGGTAGTCGGAGGGCACGGATCCCAGGGGTGCCCATTCGTAGGGCAGCCGCGGCGCCCGCCACACCGGACCCACCACCGGCCGCCTGCACCAAGGCTGTGGATCGTCGTGCGGACAGCGTTCCGCCGCACCGGTCGACGTGCCCGGCGCTGCTGGGCAAGCAGCTGACGGCGGGTCTGACGGCCGGCCGTCGAGGTGGTCGGGTGGCGCCGCGATACCGAAACCGTTGCGCGGACGGCCCTCTACTTCACCGGGCGACATGTCCGGGGCAACGGCGGGTGGCGCAGGGTCCGGTGGCCGACCGTCGGCTTGGTCGGGTGGTGGGTCCGGTGGCCGGCCGTCGAGGTGGCCCGGCTGGCGTCGCCGGGCTTGTTCTCGCCGGTTCCGATCCGTGACATCGGTCGGCTGGTCCGGATCGTGCTGTCCTGCAGCGGCATCGCCGCACTCGGTAGCCGCTGCGGCGGCGTCATCTTCGGCCTGATCGGCGCCCGCCGACTGCGACGGCCGCAGGATCCGGCTCCAAGGCGGCATCGGGCAGGAAAGGCTCGGCGGCCTCGTCTTCACCCGAGCAGTGTGGTATCGGACATTTCCGGTTCGGCATCGTCGGGGCCGACTGCGTCCGGGTCGACGCCGCCGGTCGGCGCGCCATCAACACCCTCACCGTCGCCATCAGCACCGTCGGGACCGTTGGGCCATTGCACATCAACCCGGTCGTTGCGGCGTTCCGCGGAGGGGGAGCACATCGATCCGAACGCCGCCCGCAGTGCTTCGGCGGTCAGGTCGTCCAACAACCCCCAACACCGGGTCAGCCCGTCCTCGCGGCGTGTGCCCTAGGTGGAATTCCATCTTCTCGTGGGCGTCCCGATCATCAGGGGTGCCGTCGGGGTTGGCCATCAACGCTATTTCCCGGGCGGTCTGTTTGAACGTTTTCGGGTCCAACACCGCAGCTTGGTCGACCAGGAACTGTTCGGCCGCTTCCACCACGGCCGGTGGGTGGTGGCGGGGGAACCCGGTGATGGTGGAACAGATCAACGCGGCCTCCCGCACCCCCACCTCACCGGCCGTCACCGCAGCGCCGACCAACGGGAACCGGGCTGGCACGCTGGCCCCGGACAGCCCGTTGGTCGGGCAGATCCCGGCGGCCAGGCGGGTGCGGCGGGAGGATTCGTCGTTGCCGATCATGATCACCTGCCGGACCAGGGCGGCGGTGGACTGGCAGCCCTGTGGCGCGGCCACACCTCGAGTGTCGATCTGTCCGATCACCGCGACCGAGGCGGCGGCGAGCCGGCGGGACTGCCGTTCCACCTCGCGCAAAAGATCCAACAGATCGGCCGTCCCGGGTTGGCTCAGATCGAGCGGCCAACAACCCGTCGACGGCGGCCGCTACAGTAGCCAGCGCGACCACCGCGGAACAGCCGCTACGAGGCGCGACAGGCTCGTGGCCTGCGTCAACACCCCCGTCCGCCTGCATAGAACAAGTGTACGACAGCCCACTGACAGCCCACTGAAGTTGTCCACAACGGGCAATCCGACGCGATCCTCAGGACAGATGCTCGGCGAAGAACGCATCGATGCGCTTCCAGGCATCGGCCGCGGCAACCGGTTCGGGCCCCATTCCGGTCACGGCTTTCATGATGGGACGCAACGCCCAGGGGCCGACAGGAGCGTCATTGAGGAAGGCGTGGCCGGCCGTCGGGTATTCCTTCACGTCATGGGCGACACCGGCCTTGGTCAATGATGCCTGTGGGTTCGAGCCAGACAAGGCCGCGGCCTGCTCGGTCAGATCGATATCGGTCATGATTCCTCGGTCCGGAAACGTGCGGAGAATCCGATCGGTGCTGCGCCCATTGGACCATCCGGCCGTCGGCCAGGCGCCGGGAATGACAACAGCCGGACCATCTCGACTGAGACGATCCGGCTGCTGTTCGCGCGTGCCCCCGGCAGGATTCGAACCTGCGCTCCCGCCTCCGGAGGGCGGTGCTCTATCCCCTGAGCTACGGGGGCGCGAGGCAGAACTCTACCGCATCACCACCGGCGAAAAGGCCGACCGGAGCAGAGATCGAAGAGTTCAGCTGGTCGGAGCGGTAAAGGGCAGCGGCTTTGCCCCGCGTGCCTCGAGCATGCCCGTCATGACGCCGATCTCGGACGTCTGGGACTCGAGCATCTTGCTGGCGAAGTTCCGCACCACCGGCGACGCGGCATGGTCGGCGGCGTACGACATCATGGCCGCGCCGCCCTCGTGATGCCGGATCATCAACTGCAGGAAGTAGATGTCCGAGGCGGTGCCCTTCAGGCCCTCCAGCTTGGTGATCTCGGCGTCGGTGGCCATGCCGGGCATGACCGCGCCGTCGGACAGGGCGCCGGCAGGCGTCGACGCGGACGTGCGTCATGGCCTGCATGTCGTCCATTCCGGCCGAGCCCATCCAGGCCATGTGGGCGTCGTCGGTGAGCCTGGGCACACCCCAGAGGTCGAGCCAACCCTGCATCATGCCGATCTGCATCGTCTGGGTGTATTCGATGTCGTAGGCGGTGACTCGGACTTCGTTGTCGGTGGAGTTGAGCTCGGCGATGTGCGCCATCAGGACGCCCTGGTCGTGGTGCACCACCATGTCCCGGGCGAATCCGGTGTTGACCGGATCCTGGCCGTCGGTGCTGATCGAGCTCGTCGACGTCGGGCTGCCGCTGCCCAGCGCCAGCCCGACGGTGGCGCCGATCAGCACCATCACCAGAGCAGCCGATACCGAGGACGAGCGCGGTGCCGCGAGCTCCCCACCGCGTCAGGATCGATGATCGGCGCACTGGCGACGCCGGCCGCGGATCGTCCAACTCCGAGCCGGATGGCTCGGTGGGGGATCGAGTGTCGGGTGAGGTCATCTGGCTCTACTTCGATGTGGTGGCCGCGGCAGAGGTCGCAGCAGCCCTCGCGGTGGCCGCGCTGGCCGGAGCCGAGACGGCGGCGCTAGCCGGAGCCGAGTTCGCGGCAGCACCGCTGCTGGCCGGGGCGATGGACTCGCCAGCGGTGTCGCCGGCGTTGGCGACGCCCTCCTGGGTGTCAGCGGTGAGGCCGGCCCCGTTCATCTGGACGGCATCCGCGCCGGGCTTGGTGGGATCGAAAGCCGGCGGGTTGGCGGCGAAACCGGGCTGATCGCAGGAGCCGCCTGGCTCCGGTGCGATGTACTGGTTCTGCTGCAGGGCCGTGATGAATTGCTTGATCCGGACATCCGAGGCGGAAGTGACCTTGAGCTGGTGGGCCCAGGCCTGCAGCGAGATCGGCGAATCCAGATCCGGGTACGGGCTCATGTAGATGTAGGTCTTGCCGGTCACCAGCGTCTTGAGCTTGTCCAGGTCTCCGGCCGCGATCGTCTTGGGGTTGTAAGTGATCCAGACCGCTCCGTGCTCGAGCGGGTGCACCATGTTCTCGTTGCGGACGGCGACCGTGTAGACGTCGCCATTGCAGTCGGCCCACTCGGCGTCGTGAGGACCGCCGATGGGCGGGTAGCGGTCGTAGGCAACGCGCTGGGTCGAGTCGACGTGCAGAGCCGCCTTGTACTCGGTGAAGCTCAACGTGCCGTTGCTGGCGACGGTGCTCTTGCCGGCGTAGATGCCGTCGATCTTGGTGGACGGGTCCTTGTTCGTGTCGGACGGGACGAATGGCGCCACCGCCGCGGCCGCAGCATCGTTCTGGTTGTTCTTCTTCAGCACTACGGTGAAGATGCCGCCGATCAGCAAGAGCACGACGACCACAGCGCCGATGGTCAGCCACGGCAATCCCTGACTTCTGGCGACCACGGGGGCGGCCGAACGGGACTTCTTGGCGTTCTTACCACTTGCCATCATCGGTGCTCAGACCTCGTTCTTTTCACGCTGGACCGGGCCGCGCGGCACCGGAGGAGACCGCTGGGAGTCTACGGTGCGAACCGGTGACTTCAGCGTGAGTAGGAGCTGGGTCCGGCATGGGAGAGCGCGCCTTTCCGTGATGGGTCAGGTTCGGCCATCACAGGTGCCTCGAGCCGGCAGCCATCACTGGTGGCACAAACAGGGTGCGCGATCTTCCTAGAATGGGTGGGTGAATCCCGCCCAGTTGGCCGACGCTGTTCGCGCTGCCCTGTCCCAGGCCGTCTCCGCCGGAGACCTGTCGGTGACGGTGCCGGACGAGATCACGATCGACCGACCCCGCTCCCGTGAGCACGGCGACTATGCGACGCCGGTGGCGCTGAAACTGGCCAAGTCGGCCGGGCTCCCGCCGCGCGAGATCGCCGAGACGCTGGCCCGCTACCTCGCCGACATCCCGGGAATAGCGGCGGTCGACATCGCCGGCCCGGGCTTTCTGAACATCCGGTTGGACACCGCCGCGGCGGCCGCAGTGGTCGGCCAGGTGGTCGCTGCCGGTACCGCCTATGGATCGTCGGATGCGTTGGCGGGCAAGCAGATCAACCTCGAGTTCGTGTCGGCGAACCCGACCGGTCCGGTGCACATCGGCGGGGCCCGGTGGGCGGCCGTCGGTGACGCGCTGGGTCGGGTGCTGAGCACACAGGGTGCCACCGTCGTGCGGGAGTACTACTTCAACGATGCCGGCGCACAGATCGACCGGTTCGCCCGGTCGCTGCTTGCCGCCGCTCGCGGGTTGCCGGCGCCGGACGACGGCTACGGCGGGGACTACATCCTCGAGATCGCGGAGAAGATCGCCGCCGCGAACCCCGGTGTCGCTTCGCTGCCAGACGACCAGGCCACCGAGCTGTTCCGCACCCAAGGCGTGGACCAGATGTTCGAGGAGATCAAGGCCACCCTGCATGCCTTCCGGACCGACTTCGACGTCTACTTCCACGAGGATTCGCTGCATGCCAGCGGTGCGGTGGAGACGGCGGTCACTCGGCTGAAGGAATCCGGTCATCTTTTCGAGAAGGACAACGCCTGGTGGCTGAATTCCACCGACTACGGCGACGACAAGGACCGGGTAGTCATCAAGTCGGACGGTGATCCCGCCTACATCGCCGGTGATCTCGCCTACTTCCTGGACAAGCGGTCCCGGGGATTCGATCTCTGCATCTACATGCTCGGAGCGGACCACCACGGTTACGTCAGCCGGCTGAAAGCCGCCGCCGCCGCATTCGGCGACGACCCAGACGTGGTCGAGGTGCTGATTGGCCAGATGGTCTTCCTGGTCAAGGACGGCGAACCCGTTCGAATGAGCAAACGCGCCGGGACGGTCATCTCCCTGGACGACCTGATCGAAGCCCTCGGGGTCGACGCGGCTCGGTACTCGCTGATCCGGTACTCCGTCGACACCACCTTGGACCTCGACCTCGACCTGTGGACCAAGCAAAGCTCGGACAACCCGGTCTTCTACGTCCAGTACGCGCACGCCCGGCTGTCCGCCCTGGCCCGGTCGGCGCAGGATCTCGGGATCGACCTGGGCGACGACTACGACGCGGCCCTGTTGAACACGCCGCAGGAGGGCGAGCTGATCGCCCTGCTGGCCGCCTACCCCCAGGTCCTGGCGGCCGCCGCCGAACTGCGTGAACCGCACCGGGTGGTCAGATATCTCGAGGACCTGGCCTCGGCCTATCACAAGTTCTACGACGTGGTCCGGGTCCTGCCGATGGGGGACGAGCCGGTGACGTCGGCGAACGTGTCCCGATTGTGGCTCTGCGCGGCCGCTCGGCAAGTTCTCGCCAACGGCCTGGCCGTGCTCGGCGTCAGCGCCCCGGAGCGCATGTGATGAGGGCTCATCCGGCCGGTCCCCGACACGGGGAGATCCCGGCAGACCACACGTCGGTGGTCCCCACTGACCTGAACGACCTCGACCCGGCAGTCTGGCCGCGTGGTGCGGAGCGGTCGGGTGGCGTACTGACGTTGGCGGGCAACGATGTTCGCGATTTGGCGGCCCAGTACGGCACTCCACTGCTGGCGATGGACGAGCAGGATTTCCGCAGCCGCTGCCAGGACTTCGCCGACGCGTTCGGTTCAGCCAGCGACGTGCACTACGCGGCCAAGGCATTCCTCACCTCACATATCGTCAAATGGCTTGCGCAGGAGGGGCTCTCACTCGACGTGTGTTCGGGCGGGGAACTCCGGTTGGCCCTGCTGGCCGGGTTCCCGGCCGGCCGGATCGCTCTGCACGGGTCCAACAAGTCACAGGCTGAGTTGCAGGCCGCGGTGGACGCCGGGATCGGCGCCATCGTGGTGGATTCGTTCGACGAGATCGGCCGGCTGGCCGGCATCGCCGAGCAGGTCCGGCTCGCGACGGACGGAAGTCAGAACGGGAACGCCCAGGTTCGGCTGATTCCGGTGATGATCCGGGTCACGGTCGGCGTCGAGGCGCATACCCACGAGTTCATCGCCACCGCCCACGAAGACCAGAAGTTCGGGTTCTCGCTGGCTGGTGGGGATGCGGCCGAGGGGGTGCGGCGGATCGTGGCCTGCCCAGGCCTCGAACTCGTCGGCCTGCATTCCCACATCGGGTCGCAGATCTTCGACCCGTCCGGGTTCGAGGTTTCGGCCCACCGCCTGGTGCTGCTACTGAAGTCCGTCATCGCGGACCACCCGCAGCTGGCCGGATCGATCACCACGCTCGACCTCGGCGGGGGCCTCGGGATCGCCTACACGTCGGCCGACACACCGCCGCCGGTGGACGCCATGGCCAAGTCGCTGACCGAGATCGTCGAGCGCGAGTGCCAGGCGGCCGGTCTCGCGGTGCCGCGGATCGCGGTCGAGCCCGGTCGGGCCATCGTCGGCCCCGGCACGGTGACGGTCTACGAGGTCGGCACCATCAAGGACGTCTCCCTGGACGGCGGTGTGGTGCGGAAATATGTCTCCATCGACGGTGGGATGAGCGACAACATCCGAACCGCCTTGTACGACGCCGACTACACGGTGGTGCTCGCCTCGCGCTCGTCGAGCGCCCCTGCCGCTCGGTGCCGGGTGGTGGGCAAGCACTGTGAGAGCGGCGACATCGTGGTGCGCGACTGCTACCTTCCATCGGACCTGGCAGTCGGCGATCTGCTAGCAGTGGCGGCGACCGGCGCCTACTGCTATGCGATGGCCAGCAATTACAACCGGCTACCCCGGCCACCACTGGTCGCGGTGACGGACGGCAGTTCCCGTCAGTTGCTGCGGCGCGAGACCGACGATGACCTGATGCTTCTGGAGACATGGTGAGCAATCTGAACGGGCCGGGCGCATCCGACGGGGGCGCCGATTCCGACGCTCCCAAACAGGCTTCCGTGGTCCCAGCCTCGATCTTGCTCGGATTGGCTGCGGTACTGATCGTGGTGGTGCTGATCAAGCCGCAAATGCCGTCCTGGTTGAAGGTGACGATCGCGCTGCTGGCGCTGCTGGTGGTGGTCGCTCTGTTGATCTACGCCGTCATGCTGTTCCGCGATACCTCCAGGCGTGGCCGCAGGTGAAGACTGTCCGGGTGGCCGTCCTCGGGGCGGGCGTCGTCGGCTCCCAGGTGGTCCGGCTGCTCCGTGAGCAGGGTGATGAGCTGTCCGCGCGAGTGGGAGCGCCGCTCGAATTGGTGGCGGTAGCTGTTCGGCGTCTGCACCACCACCCTGATATTCCCGCGAGCCTGCTGACCACGGACGCGGCCTCGCTGGTCGCGCGGGACGACATCGACGTCATCATCGAGGTGATCGGCGGGATCGACCCGACGAAGGAATTGCTGCTGACCGCCCTCCGGCGCGGGGCCGCCGTCGTCACCGCGAACAAGGCACTGCTGGCCGAGGAGGGCCCGGCGCTGTACGAGGCGGCCGATGCGGCCGGCGCTGACCTCTACTTCGAAGCCGCCGTTGCCGGAGCAATTCCGTTGGTCAGACCGATCCGCGAATCTCTGGCCGGAGACCGCATCTCCCGGATGATGGGCATCGTCAACGGAACGACGAACTTCATCCTGTCGCAGATGGCCGAACAGGGTGCCAGCTACGAGCTCGCACTCAAGGAAGCCACCAGACTGGGGTACGCCGAGGCCGATCCCACCGCCGACGTCGACGGGTTCGACGCCGCGGCCAAAGCTGCGATTCTGGCCTCCATCGGCTTTCACACCAGGGTCGGTGCCGCAGACGTACACCGTGAGGGCATCGCGGATGTGACCGCTGCGGACATGCAGGCGGCCGCCGAGTTGGACTGCGTGATCAAGCTGCTGGCCATCTGCGAGCGGGTCAGGGCCATCGATGGCGGCGACGCGGTCTCGGCCCGGGTGCACCCGGTGATGCTGCCGAAGAGCCACCCGCTGGCCGGCGTGGACGGCGCCTACAACGCGGTCTACGTGGAGGCCGAGTCGGCCGGCCGGTTGATGTTCTATGGACCGGGCGCGGGAGGTGCGCCGACTGCCTCCGCAGTGCTGGGCGACCTGGTCGCAGTGGCGCGCAACAAGATCAGCGGTGGCCGCGGTCCCCGGGAATCGGCCTACGCTGCGCTACCGCTGCAGCCGATGGGCCAGGTGCCGTCCCGCTACCACATCAGCCTCGACGTGGACGATCGAGCGGGTGTGCTCGCGTCGGTCGCCACCTCGTTCGCCAATGCAGGCGTATCCATCTCGACCGTCCGGCAGCAGGGCCGGGGGTCAGAAGCGACCCTGGTGGTTGTCACCCACACGGCGCCCGATGCTGCCTTGTCCGAAACGGTCGCCAAGCTGTCCGAACTGGACTCGGTGCACCGGGTGACCTCGGTCATGCGAGTAATGGGAGATGTTGCGTGAACACCGATTCGACCGCCCTGCCCGCGACTCGAGCGGCCGTCGGTTGGCCAGGTTTGATCGCGGCGTACGCCGACCGGGTGGCCATACCGGCGGGCGCCAAGCCGATCACCCTGCTCGAAGGGGGCACGCCGCTGCTACCTGCGCCCGCATTGTCCGACCGGGTCGGCGCCCAGGTCTGGTTGAAGGTCGAAGGCGCGAACCCTACCGGCTCGTTCAAGGATCGCGGGATGACGGTCGCGGTCACCCATGCGCTCGCGGCGGGTGCCAAAGCGGTCATCTGCGCGTCCACCGGCAACACCTCGGCCTCGGCGGCCGCCTATGCCGCCCGGGCCGGCCTGACCTGCGCGGTGCTGATCCCGGAGGGCAAGATCGCGGCCGGGAAACTGGCCCAAGCCGTGGCCTACGGCGCCAAGATCCTGCAGGTCCAGGGCAACTTCGACGACTGCTTGGAGCTGGCCCGCAAAACCGCTGCGGCGCATGACGAAATCGCGTTGGTGAACTCGGTCAACCCGGTCCGCATCGAGGGGCAGAAAACCGCGGCCTTCGAGATCTGCGACGTACTCGGCCGGGCGCCGGACATCCACCTGCTTCCGGTGGGCAACGCGGGCAACATCACGGCATATTGGAAGGGGTACACCGAGTATCACTCCGATGGCATCGTTGATTCCACACCGCGGATGTTCGGCTTCCAGGCCGCCGGAGCGGCGCCACTGGTCCTGGGCCATCCGATCCCCAACCCGGAGACGATCGCCACGGCTATCCGGATCGGTGCCCCCGCTTCCTGGAACGGCGCGATCAACGCCAGGGACGCATCGGGGGGTTTGATCGACGCGGTCACCGACGAGAAGATTCTCGAGGCCTATCGACTGTTGGCCACCATCGAAGGTGTGTTCGTGGAACCGGCCTCGGCGGCGTCCATCGCCGGCCTGCTGGCCACGGCGGCAGACGGCAGGCTGCCGGCCGACGCCCTGGTCGTCTGCACGGTAACCGGAAATGGCCTCAAAGATCCGCAAACGGCGCTCGGCGGCCTCACGGCTCCGGTAGTCATCGGAGTCGAGGCGGCGGCCGTGACCAGGGCCCTCGATCTCGCGTGAGCGAGACTGCAGGAGCCACCCGGGATCTCACGTCTGCGGCGGTGGGGGGTCGACGGGCGACGGTCCGGGTGCCGGCCACGTCGGCGAATCTCGGGCCCGGATACGACTGCTTCGGGCTGGCGCTGCAGCGGTATGACGAGGCCAGCGCAACATTGCGCACCGAGGGCCTGCGCGTCGATGTCGAGGGTGTCGGCGCCGGTGAGGTGCCAAGGGACGAGACCCATCTCGTGGTTCGCGCGATGGCCCGTGCCTGGCGGGCAATGGATCTGGACTTGCCTCCGGTCTGGTTGCGTTGCCGCAACGCCATTCCGCACGGTGGTGGGCAGGGGTCCTCTGCCGCCGCGATCGTCGGTGGTCTGCTGTTGGGTCGTGGATTGCTGCCCGGCGGAGGCCAGGAACTGACGCAGGAGCGATTGCTGCAGTTGGCCACCGAGATGGAAGGCCACCCCGATAACGTCGCGCCGGCCCTGCTCGGCGGCTTCACGCTGGCCTGGATCCAGCCGGGTGGAATTCCGTCGGCCGTGCGGCTGGATGTGCATCCCGACGTCCGCGCCGTGCTGTTCACCGCTTCGCAGGCGTCGTCAACGCACCACTCGAGGACGCTTCTGCCGCAGACGGTTCCGCATCGAGACGCGGCAGCGAACGTGGCTGCGGCCGCGCTGATGGTGCACGCCATGACGAGCGACCCGAGCTACCTGTTGGAGGCCACGGCCGACCGTCTGCACCAGCAGTACCGGGCAGGGTCGATGCCCGATTCGGCGGCTCTGATGGCCGATCTGAGGTCGGCCGGGATCGCCGCGGTGGTTTCCGGCGCGGGGCCATCCGTACTGGCCTTGACCTCCGCGGAATTGGACCTGGAGTCTTGGCAGCGCAAGGGATTCAAGGTTGACCCTGTCTCGATCTGCACGACCGGTGCCACTACGGCGATACTTCCGGGCTGACGGTCAGCGCTTGGGGTCCGCCGCCACCAGAGCGAACAGCTTCGCGAGCTGCTCGAGCTCGGTGTCAGTGAGGCCGGAGATCCCGGGCGGCGGCCGGTCAAGGATGTGCTGCGCTCGTCGTGCCATCTGCGTGCCGGCCGGGGTGAGCGCCACCATCTTCCGGCGGCGATCCGAGGGATGCGTGGTGCGAACGGCCAACTTTCGGTCGACCAGGTCGCCGACCAACAAGCTGGTGTAGGGCGCGTCCGTGGCCAATGCGGTGGTGAGCTCGCCCATGGTCATCGGGCCGCCGGTGAGCCGGCGGAGGACCCTGGCCTTGCTGAAGCTGATGCCGAGTTGATCGCTGACCTCGGCTCGCCCGGCCGCGAAGTGCTGCATCACCGTCTCGGTGATCGTCCGCCAAGCCGTCACTTCCGCCTCGCGGGCGGTCAGGTGTGTCGTCATCGCGCCACACTTGGCTGCGCCGGCGCGTCGGCCTGCATCAGATCGGCCACGTTGCTCACAGTGGACCGCGCCCAGGGCCCGGTGGACAGCAACCCGATCAGGCCAACCGCCACGCCGCAGCCGGTGATGATCCACCAAGCAGTCCCGACGCTGTCGACGATGCCTGCCGCCTGACTCGATCCGGTGCCGGATCCAGCTGCGCTCAGAGCTCCGGCGGCCAGCACTGACCCGATCACCGCCACTCCGAGGGTCGCGCCGATCTGTCGGCTGGTCGAGGCGATGGCGGCGGCCACGCCGGCCTGGCTGATCGGCATGCCGGACACGGCCGTGTTGGTGATCGGCGCGTTGACCAGACCGAATCCGATCGCAAAGACGACGTAGCAGCCCACCAGGTAGGCCAATGGTGTGCTCTGCGTCATCGCCGTGAGTCCGGCGGCCCCGATGGTCATCGCCGTGCCTGCTCCCAACAGGGCCAGCCGCGTTCGGCCGGCTGCGACCAGTCGGCCGGACAACGGCGCGAAGATGATGGTCATCAAGGCCATCGGGAGCACGGTGAACCCGGCCTCCAGCGCCGAGAACCCGCGCACCTCCTGCAGATACAGGCTGTTGAGAAACAGAAATCCGGAGAACGCACCGAACGCACAAACAGCGATGACCGTGGCACCGGAGAACGGGGCGCTGGAGAAGAAGCGAAGTTCGATGAGCGGGTCGTCGCGTCTCGGTTCGTAGATCAGGAGCGCGATGAGGGCGAGCGCGGAAATCGTGATGATCGACCAGAGCTCAGTCGATCCCCAGTGCAGCCGGCTCGATTCGACGATGGCGTAGGTCAATGTGCCCAGCATCACAATCACCAGGATTTGCCCGACGGGATCGATCCGCCGTGCTCGGGGCGCCTTCGACTCGGGGACGAACAGCTGGGCCAAGACGATCGCGGCGATACCGATCGGGATGTTGATCCAGAAGATCCAGCGCCAACCGATGGTCTGGATCAGCAGGCCACCGATCACCGGTCCCAGGCCCATGCTGATTCCCACGACCCCGCCCCAGATCCCGATCGCTCTGGCCCGTTCCCGGCGGTCGGTGAAAACGTTGGTGATGATGGACATGGCCACCGGATTCAGCATCGAGCCACCGATGGCCTGGACGATGCGGGCCGCGATCAGCAACGTCAGATTGGGTGCCAGGCTGCACAGCGCGGAGCCGAGAGTGAAGGAGACCAGCCCGATCTGGAAGGTGCGGCGACGACCGACGCGGTCGGCCGTCGACCCAGAGAGAATCAGCAAACTGGCCAGAGTCAGGGTGTAGGCATCGATCACCCACTGCAGGCCGGAGACGCTGGCGCCGAGGTCGGTCCTGATCGACGGCAGGGCGACATTGACGATGGTGCCGTCCATCCCGACGATCAACAGGCTCATGCAACAGATCGCCAGGATGAGCGCTTTGCGCCTGGCGGTGAATTCGGGCATCGAGCGTGAACCAATCCGTTGTACCTGTACAAATATTAGCCCGAGCAAGCTTACCTGGACTGGTCACCGGGCGGCCGAGGGAGCACGGGAATCACTTGCACCCCCGACACGGCCGGGTTTGTTGCCGCCGGGGCAGCCGTGCGTCTAGGCTGGTGGTCGATCACCGGTCGTGAGCTGTGCCGCCGGAATCTCGGGGATTCGATTCACGAACTCCACCATCCCGCTCTTGGTGTTCCGCACCAAGTCTTGGCAGGGATCCGAAGGTTCCATCTCTGGCGATGTCGAAGTCAGCAGTTGAGTCGGTACTTCAGCAGTTGATTCCCGCACGGAGCCCACCATGCTCCGTGTCGGACCTTCGCTGAACGGCTCTCCACATCTGGCCCGCATCCCGGGCTTGCCCGCAATTCGAGCGGTGATCATCTCTCCACGCCCGCCAGGGTGTGGATCTGCAGCCGCCGCCCTAGCGCCGGCGCTTCGAACCCGACCGGCATTCCCCGGGTCGGACAGGAAGGATCTTCGTGAGCGAAACCACGGAGCAGCCCGTCTCCACCACCACTGCAGCACGTGCGCGCCGCGGTGACGGTCTCTCGGGCATGGTGTTGACCGATCTGAAAGCCCTTGCGGGCCAGCTCGGCATCAAGGGCACCTCGGGACTGCGCAAGGGCGAGCTCGTGTCGGCCATTGCCTCCCACCAGAATTCGGCCGCAGGCCGGGCCGCGACGACGGCTTCGCCGCCGCGCAACGGGTCGACCAACGCCGGCGGCACCGACGGCGCAGCCAGCTCTGCCCCGTCCGCGAAGGCCGCCGGCCAGTCGCTAGCGCCGAGCGACGAGCCAGCCAGGAATGGCGGCGGTCCGGCGCGTACCAATGGTGAGCCGGCTCTCGCACTCGATCTCGATCTGCCGCAGCGTCCGCCGCGACGCCGCTCGGCGACACGTGCCGAAGGCGCCCCGCCTATCGAGTCGAACTCGTCATCCACCGCCGCCTCCGACTTCCAGCGCACTCCGGATTCCGCTCCGATGCAACAGGTCAACGGCGGCTCGACATCGACCATGGGTTCGGCCGGAGCCACACCGGATGCCGGCGGTTCGAGTGACGCGAGTGCCTCGACCGCGAGCAGTGCGGCCGGTGGCCAGCAGGGCGGCGATCGGTCGGAACGCCAGTCCTACGAGGGTGAGGACGGCCAGCGCACCAGCCGCCGGAATCGCCGGAACCGCCGAGATCGCGACCCTCGCGTCGCCGACGGGGCGGCCGATGGGCAGTCGACGAGCAACGACGCCGGTCCCCGTGAGGTTCAGAATCGCGACACCCAGAACGTGCAGGGTGGTCAGAACGCGAACCGTGACGGACAGAACCGTGACGGACAGGGCAACCGGAACAACAACGACGGCCAGGGCAACCGGAACAACCGTCAGGACGGCAACCGTCAGGACGGCAACCGTCAGGACGGCAACCGTCAGGACAGGGGACAGGACGGTGAGGACGGTGACGGCCGTCGCGGTCGCCGTTTCCGCGATCGCAACCGGCGCTCGCGCGATCGCTTTGCCGACGCGCCCACGGACACCGAAGTGCGTGATGACGACGTACTCGTGCCGGTCGCCGGCATCGTGGACGTCCTCGACTCCTACGCCTTCATCCGGACTTCCGGATATCTGTCCGGCCCGAACGACGTGTACGTCTCGCTCTCGCAGATCCGCAAGAACGGCCTCCGGCGTGGAGATGCGGTCACCGGCGCTGTGCGCGCTCCGCGGGACGGTGAGTCGGCGAGCACCAGGCAGAAGTTCAACGCGCTGGTGCGGCTCGATTCGGTCAACGGACAGGACCCGGAACTGGCGAAAGACCGGCCCGAGTTCACCAAGCTCACGCCGCTGTACCCGAACGAGCGGCTGCGGCTGGAGACCGAGTCGCACATCCTGACCACCAGGATCATCGATCTGGTGATGCCGGTCGGCAAGGGCCAACGGGCCCTGATCGTCTCGCCCCCCAAGGCCGGCAAGACGTCGATCCTGCAGGCGGTGGCGAACGCCATCACCACCAACAACCCGGAAGTCCACCTGATGGTGGTGCTCGTCGACGAGCGTCCGGAAGAAGTCACCGACATGCAGCGATCCGTGAAGGGCGAGGTCATCGCCTCCACCTTCGACCGCCCGCCGGCTGACCACACCATGGTGGCCGAACTGTCCATCGAGCGGGCCAAACGCCTGGTCGAGATGGGTCGCGACGTCGTCGTGCTGCTGGACTCGATCACCCGGCTCGGGCGGGCCTACAACCTGGCCGCACCCGCCTCCGGACGGATCTTGTCCGGTGGTGTCGACTCGACCGCGCTGTTCCCGCCGAAGCGGTTCCTGGGTGCGGCGCGCAACATCGAGAACGGTGGATCGCTCACCATCTTCGCCTCGGCGCTGGTGGAGACGGGTTCGGCCGGTGACACGGTGATCTTCGAAGAGTTCAAAGGCACCGGCAACGCCGAGTTGAAGCTGGACCGGCGCATCGCCGACAAGCGGATCTTCCCCGCCATCGACGTCGACCAGTCGTCCACCCGCAAGGAAGACCTGCTGTTGTCGCCGGATGAGCTGGCCATCACGGTCAAGCTGCGCCGGGTGCTGTCCGCACTGGACTCCCAGCAGGCGCTCGAATTGCTGCTCGACCGGCTCCGCAAGACCAAGAGCAACGTCGAATTCCTGATGCAGGTGGCGAAGACCACCAACGGAGTCGGCAACGACTGACCTCGCCGGATCCGGAAGGGCCGTCCAGCGCGAACATTCGCCGGTGGACGGCCCTTCCGGCTGTCGGTAGACCCGTCAGGAACCGACGGCGATCATCGCCACCCCGGCGAGCGCGGCGACCACACCGACGTTCTGGACGCTGGTCATCCGTTCGCCGTCGACGAATCTGGCGAGCAGTACGGTGCCGGCCGGGTAGAGCGATCCGAGGACCGCGACCACGGCCAGCGAACCTCGACCGGACGCCACCCCGAACAGGAGGTTGGCGCCGACATCGAACACGCCGCAGGTGATGATGACGGCGACCAGACGCCAATCGGCCAACGGTCGGCGCTGGCCCAATTGGGCCCGTGCCTCGGATCGGGGCCGGAATGCGACGACGGCCACCACCAGCAGGGCCGGCACGGAAGAGCACCTCATGGTCACCATGGTCATCACCGCCGAGTACTTCGCGCCCTCCGAGATGGCGAAGAGCACGACCCCGAACCCGGTGGCGGACCCGACGGCCAACAACACCGACCTGGCGTGACCGGGCTTCTTGATCTGCCCGCTGTCCGGAGTGCCGGGGCCTGCGGTCGCCACTACCCCCGAGATCGCAACCACGATGCCGACCAGGCACAACGCGGTCGGCAACGTGCCGGTGAACAGGCCGATAGCTACTGGCACTACGACGCCCAGAGAGGCGATGGGAGCGACGACGCCCATGGTGCCGATGGCCAGCGCCCGGTAGTAGAGCAGCAGCGCGAAGGCGCCGACCAGGCCGGCAGCCACCGCCCACGGAAGGTATCCGGTCCGAGCGGAAAACGCGCCGACCGACGCGGCGATCAGGAGCACCAACACCAGACCGGCGGCCTGGGAGACCAGGACGACCAGCAGGGCCGGCAGTCGTCTCGACGCACTGCCGCCGAAGAAATCGGCCGCTCCCCACATCAACCCGGACATCAGGGCCAGCAGGATGGTCATCGAGCGGACCCTAACAGGGCGTTCTCCAGGCCCGGACCGGCCTGTTGACAGGCGGCTTGGACGGAGGTGGGCGGGTCAGCGCTGCGTCCTTGCCTGGCGTCGTTGCGTAGCGTCGTCACGGTGGACACGCCGTTTCAGATACTGGCCAGGTCGTCGTATGTGCTCTTGACCACTTTCCGTCGGGACGGCACCGGGGTGCCGACCCCGGTTTGGGTAGTCGACATCTCGGGAGAGTTGGTCGTCTGGACCAATCCGACCGCCGGAAAGGTAAAGCGGATCCGGCGCGATCCGCGCATCGAGATCGGCCCGTGCACGCGCGGCGGGAGGCCGCTGGGCAGGCCGATCGCCGGTAGAGCAAGAATTCTCGAACCATCCGAACTCGGCGCCGTATTGCCGGCCTTGGTGGGCAAGTACGGTCTGGTCGCCCGGATGACGTCGATTCCGACGATGTTCAACAAGGCGATGGGCCGGCCGCCACTACCGGTGGGCGGTCTGGCCATCACCGTCCTGCGCGGTACTGGCGGCACAACGGCGGGCGTCGGCGGCGGCTCGGAATAGATGGGCGGGGCGCTTGCGTTTGGCATTCTGCTACTGCTATCTGGCAGACTGCAAGGTCGAGTCCGGCTCCGGTTCACGTGTTGCGCAACAGCGCAGGCGACCCGGCGGCTGATCCGTGACTCTACGAGAGGAATTTCCATGAAGACCGGCATTCATCCCGAGTACGTCACCACCGAGGTGACCTGCAGCTGTGGCAACGCCTTCGAGACCCACAGCACCAAGACCAGCGGAAAGATCGCCGTCGAGGTCTGCTCGAACTGCCACCCGTTCTACACCGGCAAGCAGAAGATTCTGGACACCGGCGGCCGGGTCGCGCGCTTCGAAGCCCGTTACGGCAAGCGCAGCCGCTAGCTCTGCCACGGCGCCCGTCGACCATCAGGTCGGCGGGCGCCGTTTGCTGTCTCCGGCGGTCCGCATCCACGGCCGGCACAGCAAAAGCCAATCATCGAAAGTCGTCACGATCAGAAGGGAGCGCCGATGGCCGCCTCTACTGCGTCGGACTCGACACTCGGACCGGCTGCCGGTCTGACCGCCGAATACCTCGAATTGCAGACCAAGCTCAGTGACCCGTCGATCCATGCCGACCAAGCCCTGGCCCGGCGGCTGGGACGTCGATACGCGGAACTCACGCCCATCGTCACCACGGCACAGGCGCTGGAAGCCGCCAACGGCGACCTCGCCACCGCCATCGAATTCGCCGCCGAGGACGACTCCTTTGCCGATGAGGTCACCTCGCTGTCGGCCCAGGTCGAGGAGCTGTCCACCAAATTGGCCGGCCTGTTGACACCGCGGGACCCGGATGACGCCAAAGACGCGATCGTCGAGATCAAGGCCGGGGAGGGTGGCGAGGAATCGGCGTTGTTCGCCGGGGATCTGCTGCGGATGTACCTGCGGTACGCGGAACGGCACGGCTGGAAGACCGAGGTCATCTCCGCCTCCGAGTCCGATCTCGGCGGCTACAAGGACGTCACCGTCGCGGTCAAGGCTCCCGGCTCGCCGGCTCCGGCCGACGGTGTCTGGGCCCGGCTCAAGTTCGAGGGCGGCGTGCACCGCGTGCAGCGGGTGCCGGTGACCGAATCCCAGGGCCGGATTCACACCTCGGCGGCGGGCGTTTTCGTGGCGCCCGAAGCTGAGGACGTGGACGTGTCGATCGACCCCAACGATCTGCGGATCGACGTGTTCCGGTCTTCCGGCCCCGGCGGCCAGAGTGTGAACACCACCGATTCCGCTGTCCGCATCACGCACCTCCCCACCGGGATCGTCGTCTCGTGCCAGAACGAGAAATCGCAGCTGCAAAACAAGGAATCCGCGATGCGGATCCTGCGGGCCCGGATGCTTTCCGCCGCCAGAGACACTGCTGCGGCGGCTGTCGCCGACGCCCGCCGGTCGCAGGTGCGCACGGTGGATCGGTCGGAGCGGGTCCGCACGTACAACTTCTCGGAGAACCGGATCGCCGACCATCGGGTCGGCTTCAAGGCGTACAACCTCGACGCGGTGTTGGACGGCGACATGGATGCGGTTCTGGACAGCCTGGATCAGGCCGACCGGGCTGAGCGGCTCGCCGGAAGCGGCCCCCGTGGCGCGTGAATCGCTGCGGGTGCAGATCATGGCGGCGACGGCAGCCCTGACCGAAGCCGGCGTGCCGAGCCCGCAGTACGACGCCGAAGAGCTGGCCGCGTACATGCTCGGCGTGTCCAGAACCCGGCTGGGACTGCACCCGCTGGTCGAGTCGGACTGGGTGGAGCGCTATCGGTCGCTGGTCGCCCGGCGCGCGTCCAGAGTGCCGCTCCAGCATCTGACCGGGAGCGCGGTCCTCGGACGGACCGAAATCCAGGTGGGGCCAGGGGTCTTCATCCCCCGACCGGAAACCGAGGTGCTGGTGGAATGGTCGCTCGCGGCGATCAAGGACGTGGTGGCACCCGTCGTTGTCGACCTCTGCTCGGGCACCGGCGCAATCGCCCTGGCCATCGCGCAGGCCCGCCCGGACGCGACGGTGCATGCCATCGAGCGCGCCGACGGCGCGTTGGCCTGGGCCAGACGCAATCTCGAACTGCACAACGACGCGGGCGGGACACCGATCGACCTGCGCGGCGGTGACGTCTTCGATCAGCGGTTGGTGAACGATCTCGACGGCACGGCCGATCTGGTGACGGCCAATCCGCCGTACGTGCCGGAAGGGACGGTCGTCGATCCGGAGGTGGCCGATCACGATCCGGCCGAGGCGGTGTTCGCCGGAGCCGACGGCCTGTCGGTGATCAAGCCACTGATCTCGGTCGCCGCCGGCCTGCTCAAGCCCGGTGGAGCGCTGGCGATCGAGCACGATGACACCCACGGTGAGTCGGTTCCGGCGTTGCTGTCCGCCCGCCGCGTTCTGGCCGATGTCGAAGACCATCAGGATCTGACCGGGCGCCCGCGTTTCGTCACCGCTCGCCGGGTCACGATGACGCCTCGCGACGACCACCGCAACACCGACTGAGGCGCAGTCCCGACTGACATACGGTGCCTGCTCGAGCGATGACGCCAGACCATTGATCCGCTGGAAGGATGAGGCGATGACGACGTTTGCGTGCAATGACCCGGTGACCCGACGTGCAGGGTTGGAGGCTGCCGCCAAGGCGGCGGCCGCCGGCGAACTGGTGGTCATGCCGACCGACACGGTCTACGGAATCGGTGCCGACGCATTCAACGCCGCGGCGGTCCGCGCGCTCCTGGCCGCCAAGGGACGTGGGCCGGACATGCCCGTCCCGGTGCTGGTCGGATCATGGAAGACCATCGAAGGGCTGGTCATCGCCGTGCCGCCGGTCGCCACGAAACTGGTGGAAGCTTTCTGGCCGGGCGGCCTGTCCCTGGTGGTCGAGCATGCTCCGTCGTTGTCCTGGGATCTGGGTGATGCCAAGGGCACCGTGATGGTACGCATGCCACTGCATCCGGTTGCGCTCGATCTGCTTCGCTCGGTGGGTCCGATGGCCGTTTCCAGCGCCAATCGCAGCGGCTCACCGGCCGCACTGACTGCCGAGGATGCCCAGGCCCAACTGGGCGAGCAGGTCAGCGTCTATCTGGACGGCGGGACGGCCCCGATCGGCGTGGCCTCCACCGTCGTCGATGTGACGGGACCGATACCGATCGTGCTGCGGCAGGGTGCGGTCTCGTTGGATGCGTTGCGGGAAGTTGCCGGTCAGGTGCAGGGTGTCGACGAGTAGGCGGCGGTAACGCCGGTTGATCCTTGTCTCTCACCAAATGGCCCCGGCCACCGCACGGGCCCGGTCCGACGATGCGGACCGGGCCCGGGGCAGCTGCTCCCGGCTTGGGAGCGCCGCTGTCCGCCGGACTTATCGGGGATCGCGTCGACGTCCCGGCGTGGGATAGCGGTCCTCGCCGGCGAAGGCAAGCACCTACTTCGACGCCTGATCCGGGGTTGGGTTGCTCGAATGGCCTAATTGGCTTTGTCGGACGGTGACGAAGGGTGGCCACGCGTCTCGTGAGTGGACGACATGACCCTTGGGCGCAACTACCCTGAGCCGGTGGCCCAGATTGCGATTCCGGCGCGGGAGTATGCGCTCGTGCTGGCGACTGCGGCGCTCGTCACATTCCTGGCCACCGGCGGAGTACGCATCCTGGCCCGCAAGATCGGTGCGGTCACGCCGATCCGGGATCGGGACGTGCATCGCCTGCCCACTCCGCGAATGGGTGGAGTGGCGCTCTACCTCGGATTTGCCGCCGCCGTCCTGATCGCGCACAACATGCCTACCCTGAGCCGCGCCTTCGACTCGTCGTCGGCGATTCAGGGCGTGTTGGCCGCGGGTGGGGTGATCGTGCTGGTCGGGGTGCTCGACGATCGATTCGATCTGGACGCGGTCACCAAGTTGTTCGGGCAGATCCTGGCGGCCGGGGTGCTCGTGCTCTACGGAGTCACTTGGTTGCAGGTCTGGGTCCCATCCAGTAGCGGTGGCACCACGGTGACGTTCTCGCAGGCCCAGGGCGCGCTGATCACGGTCCTCATCACTCTGGTACTGGCCAACGCGATGAATTTCATCGATGGCCTCGACGGGCTGCTGGCCGGGGTGGCCGCCATCTCCGGAATCGCCGTCTTCGTCTTCTCCGTCCACCAGCTGATGGTCTCCAGCGACGATTCGATCGGATCGCAACCGCCGTTGATCGCCGCGGCCCTGGTCGGCGCCTGTCTGGGCTTCCTCCCGCACAACTTCTATCCCGCTCGGATCTTCATGGGCGATTCCGGATCGATGTTCATCGGGCTGGTCACCGCGGCATCGGTGATCACCGCCAGTGGTCAACTCAGCCCAACGACCAGCCCATCGAACTTCGGCGCCCGGAGCACTGTTGCTCTGCTCGCCCCGGTCATCGTCGTGCTCGCGGTGGTGTTCATCCCGGTCCTGGACTTCCTGCTGGCGGTGATCCGGCGCACCAAGGAGGGACGTCACCCGTTCAGCGCAGACAAGCGACATCTTCATCATCGGATGCTGGCGATCGGGCACACCCACCGGCAGGCCGTGCTGATCTTTTACATGTGGGCGCTGATCCTCTCGGCCGGCTCGGTCGCGCTGGTGTTCGCCAGGTGGCAGCAGGTGATCGTGCCCATCCTGGTGGCGTTGGCCGCCGCCTTGCTCATTTCGATGTGGCCCTGGGTCAGGGCCAGGCGGCTGAGCCGCTCTCGGGCGTTGGCTGTGAGTGCGGGCCACCCGACGGGTGGGGGAGAATCGTGAACGCGACAGGCACCAGCCAGCCGCCAGGACTGACGGAAACGACGATTGAGCAGGGACGATGAGGCCGGCCAACAAGGTACGCGCGCCGAGTGGATCGGCCGATGCATTGGCGGCGAACGTGGTGGCGGCGCATCGGGCAGCCAAGCGCAGCAGGTCAGGCGGGGTCTGGTCGCTGGAACACCTGCGGATCTGCTGGATCGCGCTGCTGGTCGCAGGTGCGGTACTGGTGATCGTCGGGTCCCTCGTCGCCGGGGGCCGGGCCGCGGCGGGAGCAGCCCTCGGCACCCTGATCGTTGGTCTGTTCTTCAGTTTTTCGGCCGTCATCATTGCCAAAGCCGGCCAACGAAGCCCGAAACTTGTGATGGCGGCTGCGCTTTCGAGCTACGTGTTCAAGATCATCGCGCTGGGCGTGGTGTTGACCGTCATGCCCAGGGATGGGGTGTTCGACACCCGCTGGATGGCTGCTGGGGTCGGGTTAGGACTGTTCGTCTGGCTGGGCGCACACATGCGCTACGTCTGGACCGCCCAGATCTACTACGTCGATCCGGGCTGATCGGACAGCTCGCCATTACCTGTCGCGCCGCTGGCGAAACGTGGTCGGCGCTGGGGCCTTCCGGCGGTGGATCGATCTTCGACACGTTGTAGAAATTTGCCCTACCGGGTGCGGCGTTACCTGTGGGTTACTGATAGTGTCCGGGGGCCATGAAGAAGCGGGCCAGAGCCGACTCCAACTCCAGCGGGGCTGATGAGGGCTGGGCCGTGATGACCACCCTGATCGGCGGCTTCGTCGTGTGGGGTGGCATCGGGTGGCTACTCGATCGATGGTGGGGGACGACGTTCCTCACGCCGGTCGGGGTCATCGTGGGAATGGCGCTGGGCATCTACGCAGTGGTCGCCAGGCACGGTGGTCTGAAGCCGACAAGCGTTGACGCACAACCACTTCGCACCAAAGCTCAACTCGAGAGTTCCACCCCCGACCCCCGACCCGGGCCGCCTCCGGCCAGCACCCGAAGGGAGACCGAATGTCCCTGAGCTTGTTATTGGCCGCATCCGATACGGGTGGTGGGTTCCAAGCACCGACTGTCGAGGATTCATTCTTCTTCGACAAGATCGGCAGCGGCGCCGTCATCAGCTCGGTGAAGGCCATGGTGCTGCTCGTTCTCGGTGCCCTGATCATCGTGGCCTTCTTCACCGCCTCGGCCCGTAAGTCGGCCGTGGTGCCCAGCAAATTGCAGTTCGCCGGCGAGAGCCTGTACGGCTTCGTCCGCAATGGCGTCGCCATCGAGATCCTGGGCAAGGCCGGAAGGAAATGGTCAGGCTTCCTGGCCACCCTCTTCGTGTTCGTGCTGGTGATGAACATCTGGGAGCTGGTCCCGTTCGCCCAGCTGCCGGTCACCTCGCACTTCGCGGTGCCGGCCTTCCTGGCCATCATGGTTTGGTTCGTCTACAACACCGTCGGGATCAGAAAGCACGGCTTCCTCGGCTACCTCAAGCTGTCCTGTGTCATCGAGGGTGTCCCGTGGTACATGCACATCCTGTTGATCCCGATCGAGTTCATCTCGAACATCATCCTGCGGCCGTTCACCATGGCCGTCCGACTCTTTGCCAACATGTTCGCCGGGCACATGCTCGTCGGGGTGGCAGCTGCCGGCACGATCTTCCTGTTCGAGCAGGGCGGCTTCAACTACGCGATCATGATCCTGCCGTTCGTGGCCAGCCTGTTCCTGGCCTTCTTCGAGCTGTTGATCTGCGCCCTGCAGGCCTACGTGTTCGTGCTGCTGGCCGCGATCTACATCGAGAGCTCGCTCGCCGACGCACACTGACGTTTCGCGCTCCACCTGCTCCCGCGCCGGCGGGATCAGTTACCGCAGAAGATCCATCGAAAGGGAGAAAAACTCCAATGTCTGTTGTCGCTACCCTCGCTGACACCCAGGTCCAGATCGTCGGCAACCTCGGCACCATCGGCTACGGCCTCGCTGCGATCGGCCCCGGTATCGGTGTCGGCATTGTGTGGGCTGCTTACATCACCTCGACCGCTCGCCAGCCCGAGTCGGCCGGCCTGACCCGGACCTACGCGTTCCTTGGGTTCGCCGTGTCCGAGGCGCTGGCGCTTCTCGGCTTCGTGGTGCCGTTCATCCTCAGCTCCAAGCCGGTCTGATCCCCCTCGTTCACGCCCCATTCTGAGTCGAGGGAGACAACCTGATGCACGCCGCTAGCACGCTCGCGAGCGAAACCACCAACCCGATCGGTTTGCCGTGGGGCGAAGTCCTCATCGCCGGGATCGCGTTCGTGGTCCTGCTGGTCGTATTGGGAAAGTTCGCCTGGCCGATGTTCGAGAAGGCCTACGCAGCCAGGACGGCCGCCATCGAAGGCGGCATCGCCCAGGCTGCTGAGGCCCAACACGAGGCCGCAGCCGCCCTCACCGAATACCAGCGCCAGCTGTCCGGCGCCCGCGAGGAAGCGGCGAAGATCCGCGAGGACGCCAGGTCCCAGGCTCAGGCCATCCGGGACGACATGCTCGCCTCCGCGCACGCCGAGACCGAACGGATCGCGGCCGCCGGGCGGGCCCAGCTGGACGCGCAGCGATCGCAGATCGTGGCCGAGCTGCGCAACGATCTGGGTCGGGTGTCGGTCGAGCTGGCGAGCAAAGTGGTCGGCGAGTCCCTCGAGGACGAGGCCCGCCAGCGCCGGACCGTCGAGCGGTTCCTGGCCGAGCTGGAGAGCTGATGGAACACATCGCCAGCAAACAGGCGCTGTCCGACGCTACCGGGAAGCTGCTGCTGCGGGCCGCCACCCTCGACGACACGGGACTGGGCGCCCTGGGCGCCGACCTCGCGAGTGTCGGCGGCCTACTGCATCGCGAGCCGGCCCTGCGCCGCACGCTTTCCGAGGCAACCACGGATGTCGAACATCGTGCCGGTCTGATGGCCTCGCTGCTGTCCGGCAAGGTGGGCGAACCTGCGGCCGGCATCATCGACTTCGTGCTGCGCCAGGCGTGGGCCACCGGACGGGACCTCGCCGACGGGTTCGTCCAGCTGGGCCGGACCGCCATGTTCCTACGCGCCGAGCGAGCAGGCGAGCTGGACGAGGTCGAGGACCAGCTGTTCCGTTTCGGCCGCATCCTGGACTCCTCGCCGGAACTCTCGGTCATCCTGGATGACCCGATCACGCCAGGTGCGGCCCGCGCGTCGCTGGTCGGGCGGCTGCTCGACGGCCGGGCCCACCAGCTGACCGCGGATCTGCTGGAACAGCTTGCCCTTGATCCTGGTGCCCGGTCGTTCTCACACGGGGTCGAACAGATCGTGATCCAGGCCGCGGACCGCAAGGACAAGATCGTCGCCACCGTCGAAGCGGCCACCACGCTGACGATCGAACAGATCTCGCGACTGACCACGGCGCTGACGCGTATCTACGGCCGACCGGTGTCGGTCCACGTGCTGCTGCAGCCTGACCTGGCCGGCGGAATCAAAGTCAGGGTCGGCGACGAAGTGATCGATGGAAGCGTGGCGGGCCGACTCGCCGATCTCCGTCGCAGAATGGCGAGTTGAGGCCTCCTCGCGAGGTGTGGAGTCGGTAGGACTTGACGACTTCCGGCAGTAGTTGACCAGCAGTGATGACAGACCGGCAATGACGACACAGAACGGGAACGCGATGACCGAGTTGACGATCTCCGCAGACGAGATCCGCTCTGCGATCGAAGGCTATGTCTCCGACTACGCACCTGAGGTGACCCGAGAAGAGGTCGGCGTCATCTCGAGTACCGGGGACGGAATCGCCACGATCGAGGGTCTGCCCTCTGCGATGGCGAACGAACTGCTGAGCTTTCCAGGCGGAGTGCTCGGCGTCGCGCTGAACTTGGATGTACGCACCATCGGTGCCGTCATCCTCGGTGACGCGAACACCCTGCAGGAGGGCCAGCAGGTCACCCGGACCGGCGAGGTGCTCTCGGTTCCGGTGGGCGATGCCTTCCTAGGCCGGGTGATCAACCCGCTCGGGCAGCCGATCGACGGACTGGGCGAGATCAAGGCCGACGAGAACCGCGCGCTCGAGTTGCAGGCTGCGTCGGTGGTCGAGCGGCAGGGTGTCAGCGAGCCCATGCAGACGGGCATCAAGGCGATCGACGCGATGACCCCGATCGGTCGTGGACAGCGCCAGCTGATCATCGGCGACCGCAAGACGGGCAAGACAGCGGTCTGCGTCGACACGATTCTGAATCAGAAGGCGAACTGGGAGACGGGTGACGCCAAGCAGCAGGTCCGCTGCATCTACGTCGCCATCGGTCAGAAGGGCACCACGATCGCCGGCGTCCGGCAGTCGTTGGAAGACGCGGGCGCACTGGATTACACCACCATCGTCGCTGCTCCGGCGTCGGATTCGGCCGGCTTCAAGTGGCTCGCCCCGTACACCGGCTCGGCGATCGGCCAGCACTGGATGTACCAGGGCAAGCACGTCCTCATCATCTTCGACGATCTGTCCAAGCAGGCAGAGGCCTATCGAGCGATCTCCCTGTTGCTCCGCCGCCCACCGGGACGCGAGGCGTACCCGGGTGACGTCTTCTACCTGCACTCCCGTCTGCTGGAGCGCTGTGCCAAGCTCTCCGACGAGTTGGGCGCGGGTTCGATGACCGGTCTGCCCATCATCGAGACCAAGGCCGGCGACGTTTCGGCGTACATCCCGACCAACGTCATCTCGATCACCGACGGTCAGTGCTTCCTGGAGGGCGACCTGTTCAACTCGGGTGTCCGGCCCGCCGTCAACGTCGGCGTCTCGGTCTCCCGGGTCGGCGGTGCCGCACAGGTCAAGGCCATGCGGAAGGTCTCCGGCACGCTGCGTCTCGACCTCTCCGCCTACCGCGAGCTGGAGGCCTTCGCGGCCTTCGGTTCCGACCTGGATGCAGTGTCCAAGCGTGCACTGGCCCGTGGGTCGCGGCTGGTCGAACTGCTCAAGCAAGCTCAGTTCTCGCCGTACGCGGTGGAGGAGCAGGTGGTCTCCCTCTGGACCGGCACCCGCGGGCATCTGGACCGGGTTCCGGTGGAGGACGTCCGCCGGTTCGAGGGCGAGTTCCTGCAGTACCTGCGGCATGCGCCTAGCGGACCCATGGAGGCCATCAAGTCCTCCAAGGACCTCACCCCGGACACTGAAAAGGCACTGGTGGCGGCGTTCGAGGAGTTCGCCGACGAGTTCACCACCTCTGACGGGCACGTGCTCGGTCGCGAGCAGAAGTTCGATGCGATGGATCCGGCCAAGGTCGGTCAGGAGAAGTTGCAGGTCCGCAAGCCGGCCCCGCCCAAGCAGTAGCGCTCGGAACGGTATCCGGATGGAACCGACAGAGATAGATCAAGTGCCGACAGATCAAGTGCCAGGAATGAACACCGGAGGTGAGAAATGGCAGCCCAGGTAAGGGTCCTGCGTCAGCGTGTGAAAGCGGTGCAGTCGACGCAGAAGACCACCAAGGCGATGGAAATGATCGCTACCTCGCGTATCGCCAAGGCCCAGGCCAAGGTGCTGGCCGCGGCGCCCTACTCGGCGCAGATCACCGACGTGCTGACGGCTCTGGCCTCCGCCTCGACGCTCGATCACCCATTGCTGGTCGAGCGGCCGGATACGAAGCGGGCGGGCATTCTGGTCATCACTTCCGACCGTGGACTGTGCGGTGGCTTCAACGCCAATGTGCTGAAGGCGACGGAGGAGCTGTCCGCGCTGCTGCGCTCGCAGGGCAAGGACCCGATCCCGTACGTGATCGGCCGTAAAGGCGTGGGCTACTTCAACTTTCGGCAGCGGCCGATCGCCACGTCCTGGACCGGGTTCTCCGAGAAACCGACCTATGACGACGCGGTCCGGGCCTGTGAGTCGTTGTTGCCGGCGTTCCTGGCTGGTTCTGCCGGTCAGCTCGAGGACGGATCGTCGGGTATCGACGAGATCCACCTGGTATCGACCCATTTCGAATCGATGATCACCCAGACGCCGACCGTGCGCCGGGTGGCGCCGATGGAGATCGAGTACGTGGAAACCACAGCGGACAGTCCGCTGCTGCCGGCTTACGAGTTCGAGCCGGAACCCAAGGCGCTGCTCGACTCCTTGCTGCCGAAGTACGTGACGACCCGTATTTTCGCTGCGCTGCTGGATTCCGCGGCCAGCGAGTCCGCTGCCCGGCGGGCCGCTTGCAAGGCGGCCACGGACAATGCGAACGACATCATCAAGATCCTCTCCCGCCAGGCCAACCAGGCCCGGCAGGCGCAGATCACCCAGGAACTCAGCGAGATCGTCGGCGGCGCCGCCGCCTTGGCTGCAGCAGGAAGCGACGAGGATTAGAGCGTGCCTACTAGTCCCGAGAAAGTGACTGATCAGAAATGACAACTGCCACCAAAACAGCAGTCGCCGGCCGCGTGGTTCGCGTCATCGGCCCGGTCGTCGACATCGAATTTCCCCGCGGCGAGGTGCCCGAGCTGTTCAACGCGCTGAACGTCAAGGTCTCCGGACTGGGCGATGAGCGAGTTCTGACGCTCGAGGTCGCACTGCATCTGGGCGACGACATCGTCCGGGCCATCTCCATGCAGCCGACCGACGGGCTGGTGCGTGGAGCGTCTGTCAGTGACACCGGGCAGCCCATCTCGGTGCCGGTCGGCGACATCGTGAAGGGTCACGTCTTCAACGCGTTGGGCAAGTGCCTGGACGCCCCCGGCACGGCCGAGGATGCCGAGCACTGGCCGATCTACCGCAAGCCGCCGCCCTTCGACCAGCTCGAGGGCAAGACCGAGCAGTTGGTCACCGGCATCAAGGTCATCGACCTGCTGACCCCGTACGTGCAGGGCGGCAAGATCGGCCTGTTCGGCGGGGCCGGCGTCGGCAAGACCGTGCTCATCCAGGAGATGATCACCCGGGTCGCCAAGAACTTCGGTGGCACCTCGGTGTTCGCCGGGGTCGGCGAGCGCACCCGTGAGGGCAACGACCTCATCACGGAAATGACCGAGTCCGGGGTCATCGCGGACACCGCGCTGGTTTTCGGCCAGATGGACGAGCCGCCCGGGACCAGGATGCGGGTCGCGCTCTCTGCGCTGACGATGGCGGAGTACTTCCGCGATGTGCAGAACCAGGACGTGCTGCTGTTCATCGACAACATCTTCCGATTCACCCAGGCCGGCTCAGAGGTCTCCACTCTTCTCGGCCGGATGCCGTCCGCGGTCGGCTACCAGCCGACCCTGGCTGACGAGATGGGTGAGCTGCAGGAACGGATCACCTCGACCCGCGGTCGATCGATCACCTCACTGCAGGCCATCTACGTGCCGGCCGATGACTACACCGACCCGGCACCGGCCGCGGCCTTCGCCCACCTCGATGCCACCACGGAACTCGCCCGGTCGATCACCGAGAAGGGCATCTACCCGGCGGTCGACCCGCTGTCATCGACCTCGCGGATCCTGGACCCGCAATTCGTCGGCGACGAGCACTACCGGGTCGCGCAGGAGGTCATCCGGATTCTGCAGAAGTACAAGGAACTGCAGAACATCATCGCCATCCTGGGCATGGACGAACTGGCGGAAGAGGACAAGCTCCTCGTCGGCCGGGCCCGGCGGATGGAGCGCTTCCTCGGCCAGAACTTCTTCGTGGCCAAGCAGTTCACCGGTATGGACGGGTCGTACGTGGAGATGGCCGACACGATCGGTGCGTTCGACGCCATCGCCAAGGGCGAGTACGACAACATCCCGGAGCAGGCGTTCTTGAACGTCGGCGGTCTGGACGACGTCATGGCCAAGGCAAAGTCCTTGGAGTCCTGAAGTGAGGCGCCCGGCGCCGAACGGAAGGCGGAAAGGCCATCGATTGTCCTTGGAGTCCTGACCGAAGTTTGCATAGTCTCGGCGCTCTAAACTCAATGCCCGAGAATGTGCCACAGCACGTGTTCCAGATGTGAGAGTTGTTGCGGGAGGCCCTATTTCCCTTCTCGGGAGATAGGGCCCTCTGTGTTTCACCCGTTCGGGCCCCGGCAGTGGGGTGACCGGCGGTCGGTTAGACTCATCTGAATCGACCAACGCAGGAAGAGGCGGAGCCGTCAGTGTCTGAGATGCAGGTTGACCTGGTTGCCGTTGAGCGACAGATCTGGTCGGGACCAGCACAAATGGTCGTCGCCCGGACCGTCGACGGTGACATCGGGGTGATGCCCGGCCACGCTCCGCTGCTGGCGCAGTTGCGGGAGGGCTTCGCGGCTCGAATCATCGCACCCGACGGGCGCGTCAGTTCGGTAGCAGTACACGGCGGGTTCCTCTCGGTCACCAAGGAGGGCGTGTCCATCCTGGCGGAAGACGCGCAGCTCAGTGACGAGATCGACGTCACCGCCGCGCGTGCGACGTACGAGCGAGCCAAAGCCACTGGCACTGACTCTGCCGAGGCCGAAGCCGAGTTGCGTCGCGCTCAGGCTCAACTTCTCGCCTCCGGCGAGACGGTGTAGCGAACGATTCGGCACGGTAGGAGGTCATCGTGGGCGCAGAGATCGCAGGTCTCGTGCTGCTCCTTGTCCTCGTGCTGTCCATCGTCGTCATTGCTGTCCGCAGATATCTGCTGACCCGCTCCGGCGGTGTCGACGTCTGCTGGCGCACCTCGCTCGACTCCGACGGCAGCGGCTGGACATTCGGCCAGGGCCGGTATCGCGAGGGTGAATTCATCCTTTATCGCTCGTTCTCACCCTTGCCGATCGCTTCCCGGGTGCTCCGCCGGGATCAGCTGACCCTGGGTATGCGTCGATCGCTGGCCGGAACGGAACCTGACCTGTTGCCCGTCGGGTCGGTGGTCCTGCGATGTACCGACGGCGGTTCCCCGGTGGAATTGGCGTTGTCCGAGGAGGCGATGACCGGACTTCGGTCATGGCTCGAATCGATTCCGCCGGCCACCGGGAGTGTCAACGGGCGCCAGCACGGAGGCGTCCGGGAGGTCTGAGGTCAAGGCCCCCCGAATCCGACTTTTAGCTGCTGCGCTGGCCGCCAGGCACCCACTGCACGTCGCCCTCCGGGTTGGCGACCCGCCCGAGGATGAACAGCAGGTCCGACAGCCGGTTCAGGTAGCGCGGAGCCAGCGGATTCGTGTGCTCCGGGTCGACTTCCATCAGCGCCCACGCGCTGCGCTCGGCACGACGCGCGATGGTGCGGGCAACGTGCAGGAGCGCGCCCGCCGGGCTACCGCCGGGCAGGATGAACGAGGAAAGCGCCTCGAGGTTCTCGTTGTGCGTATCGCAATCCGCTTCCAGTCGGTCGATGTACTCCTGGGTAACGCGCAGCGGCGGATATTTCGGTTCCGGCTCGATGGGAGTGGCCAGATCCGCACCCAGGTCGAAAAGTTCGTTCTGCAACCGCGAGATCACCCCGGCGACCTGTGGCTCGGGCGATCCGAGGGACATCACCACGCCCAGCGCGGCGTTCGCCTCGTCGCAGTCGGCGTAGGCGATCAAGCGGGGATCTGTTTTTGCCACCCGGGAGAAGTCGGAGAGACCGGTGGTCCCGTCGTCGCCGGTTCGGGTGTAGATGCGGGTCAGGTGAACGGCCATTTCGCCGAGCCTACGCATCGTTGCCGGACCCCGATGACGGCCGGTGCGACAGGCTCCCGACCTGCGGCGGGCTCGACCGGTCGGGTGGGGGCACTAGAGTTCCTGCCGTGGACGAGCGTTTTCTGGTGACCGGTGGCGCCCGCCTTTCCGGCGACGTGTCGGTGGCGGGCGCGAAAAACAGTGTGCTGAAATTGATGGCCGCGGCCCTGCTTGCGGAGGGCACGACGGTCATCTCCAATTGCCCTGCCATCCTCGACGTGCCCTTGATGGCCGACGTACTGATCGGGTTGGGCTGCACGGTCGAACTGACCGATGACACCGTCACCATCACCACCCCCGCCGAACTTTCCCACGAAGCCGACTTTCCTGCGGTAGGACGGCTACGGGCCTCCGTCTGCGTGCTGGGCCCGCTGATGGGGCGCTGTCACCGCGCGCGGGTGGCGCTGCCCGGGGGTGACGCCATCGGGTCACGGCCGTTGGACATGCACCAAAGCGGATTGCGGGCGCTCGGGGCCACCATGGGGATCGAGCACGGCATGGTCGTCGGGGAGGCGGAGCGGCTGCGCGGAGCGCAGATCGGCCTTGATTTCCCCAGTGTCGGTGCCACCGAGAACATTCTGATGGCGGCCGTGCTGGCCCAGGGCACGACCGTGATCGACAACGCGGCTCGCGAACCGGAGATCATCGACCTGGCCATCATGCTGGGCCAGATGGGCGCCAAGATCATCGGTGCGGGCAGCGCCACCATCACCATCGAAGGTGTCGACGCGTTGAACCCGACCAACCACCGCACTGTTGGTGACCGTGTCGTCGGCGGCACGTGGGCCTACGCGGCCGCGGTGACCCGGGGAAGTGTGCGAGTGCACGGAGTGGACGCCAGGCACTTGGCTGCGCCCTTGGAGCGGCTGATCCAAGCCGGGGCACAGATCGAGGCCTTCGATGATGGCTTTTCGGTGGACATGCCAGGGCGCCCCCGGGCGGTCGACTTCATCACGATGCCGTACCCAGGATTCCCGACCGATTTGCAGCCGATGGCACTGGCGCTCGCCGCCGTCGCGGACGGACATTCGCTGATCACCGAGAACGTGTTCGAGGCGCGTTTCCGGTTCGTCGACGAGCTGATCAGAATGGGCGCCGATGCCCGCACCGACGGGCATCACGCGTCTCTGCGCGGTACTGAAACGCTCTCCAGCGCACCGGTCTGGTCGACTGATATCCGGGCCGGAGCCGGCCTGGTGCTGGCCGGACTCGCCGCCGAGGGAGTGACCGAGGTGCACGAGGTCAGCCACATCGACCGCGGTTACCCGCATTTCGTCGAAGACCTGCAGTCGCTGGGAGCCAAGATCGAACGCGTCGTTCTCTGACCTCCGTGGCGGGCCAGGCGCTGTGCCGCTGCCCGGGATATCGTTTCTGGCATGGGATATCGGCACATCGAGGTGTCTGTGGCCGGCTCGGTCGGTCGGGTCACGCTGAACCGGCCGGACCGGCGTAATGCGCTGTCGGCCGATATGTTGGCGGAGATCGCCGACGGGCTGCGAGAGCTTGCCGCCAGCAGCGCCACCGGCGTGATTCTGGGGGCCAATGGCCCGGTGTTCTCTGCCGGCCACGATTTCGGCGACGTCATGGGCCGCGATGTGGACGGGGTACGCGCGCTGCTGGCCGCCTGTACGGCGGTGATGGAGCTGATGCACACCATGCCGCAGGTGGTGATCGCGCGGGTGCACGCGCTGGCTACGGCGGCCGGTTGCCAGTTGGTCGCCTCGGCCGACCTGGCGGTCGCAGCGACCTCCGCCGGCTTTGCGTTGCCGGGCGGCAAGGCGGGCTGGTTCTGCCACACGCCTGCCGTCCCAGTAGCGCGCTCGGTGGGCCGCAAGCGGCTGTTCGAGCTGGCCCTGACCGGTGACGTCATCGACGCGGGCACCGCCCTGGACTGGGGGATGGTGAATCGTGTGGTGGCCGACGACGAGCTCGATGCCGCCGTCGAAGAACTGCTGGCCAGGGCAACGCGGGGGAGTGCATCGTCCAAGGGCTGGGGCAAGCGGGTGCTGTACGCGCAGCTGGACCGCCCGGAATCCGATGCCTACGCCATCGCCGTGGAGGCGATGGCCGCTTCGTCACAGAGTGGAGCAGCCAAGGAAGGGATGGCGGCGTTCCTCGGCAAGCGTCGTCCTGAGTTCACCGACTGACCCGGCGCCGGTGGAGTGTCGCGGATGCGGTTGGAGTGTCGCCGGGTGCGGTTGGAGTGTCGCCGGGTGCGGTTGGAGTGTCGCCGGATGCAGTTAGAGTGTCGCAGTGCGTCTCGTGGTGGCTCGTTGCTCCGTTGACTATGTGGGTCGGTTGACCGCTCACCTTCCCTTGGCGACCAGGTTGCTGCTCGTCAAAGCGGACGGCTCGGTGTCGGTGCACGCCGACGATCGTGCGTACAAGCCGCTGAACTGGATGAGCCCACCGTGCTGGCTGGTTCAGGACGACCGCACCTGGCGGGTGGAGAACAAGGCCGGCGAGCAGTTGATCATCACCATCGACGAGGTGTTGCACGATTCGCAGCACGAATTGGGTGTCGATCCTGGCCTGGTGAAGGACGGGGTGGAAGCCCATCTGCAGGTGCTGCTGGCCGAACAGGTCGAACTGCTCGGCCCGGGTTACACGCTGATCCGCCGCGAATACCCCACCCCGGTCGGACCGGTGGACCTGCTCTGCCGGGATGAGTCGGGGGCGGTTGTCGCGGTCGAGATCAAGCGGCGGGGCGAGATCGACGGGGTCGAACAGCTCACCAGATATGTCGATCTGCTCAGCCGTGATCCGCTGCTCGGCAAGGTCAGCGGAGTCTTTGCCGCGCAACAGATCAAGCCGCAGGCCAGGACGTTGGCCGAAGACCGCGGCATCCGCTGCCTGGTCCTGGACTACGACCGGCTGCGGGGTATGGACGACACCGTGGGTCGACTGTTCTGAACGGCTCGCAGATTCAGCTGTTCGCCGTGGGCGCAGGCCGTCAGTCCCAGGCCGACTCGGGGCTGCATTAGCCTCAACGGGGAGTACCCCTGGAGAGACCGCAGGCCGTACACAACGGCCGGACGGCGGTCGTGCGAACAAGAAATGAGGACCCGGCGTGGATATCAAGATCGGTGTGACCGACAGTGGACGAGAACTGGTGGTCACTTCGTCCTCGCAGCCGGACGAGATCGAGGCGCTGGTGAACGAGGCGCTGAAGGACAACACCGGCACCCTGGTGTTGGTCGACGACAAGGGTCGCCGCGTCATCGTTCCGTCGGCCCGGATCTCCTACATCGAGATTGCGCCGGCGGACGTTCGTCGGGTTGGTTTCTCCACCTCCGGCTGAGCCGGACGGCTCGCTCAGGCTTGGCGGGGAAAGCGCGAAATGCCCCGCCAAGCCAGCGTCGAAAGCATCTCGATCGCCTCGTCGCGAGGCACTCCCGGGCTTTGCGTCAACCAGTAGCGCGCGCTCACCTGGGACAGCCCGACGAGTGCCGCAGCCAACAGCCGGGCACGCTCCGGGTCGACACCGGTGTCGGTGGTGATGGTGTCGGTGATAGCAGCTATGCAGGCATCGGTCGCCCGGTCCACGATCTGCTCGACCTTGACCTGTCCGCGCAGATCCGACTCGAAGATCAGCCGATAGGCCTGCCCGTTGTCGGCGACGAAGCTGAAGTAGGCGCCCACCGCACGGTGGACGCGCTCGTCATTGTCGGTGGTGTCGTGCAGCGCGTTGTCGACCAGCGAGACCAATTCGTCGGCCGACTCGCCGAGCAGGGCCAGGTATAGCTCCAATTTCGACGGAAAGTGCTGGTAGAGAACGGGTTTGCTGACGCCGGCGCGGTCCGCGATGTCATCCATCGCTGCGGCGTGATAGCCCTGTTCGACGAAGGCGCCGCGGGCCGCCTGCAGCAGTTGGGCGCGGCGATCAGATCGGCTCAGCCGCTGCGTCGCCCGGGTTGACTCGGTCACGAACGGGCTCCTTTCGTCTGATCCGCCGCGGTCAGTGGTTCACGGCCGGTCATCCACGAAGGTATGACGGACCCACTCCCGTGACCCACGTCGCTGTCCAAGAGGGATCACCTTACGCGGGGGGCGCTGTCGCTCCACCCAACGCGCGGGCCAGGTCGCCATACCCGGCGATCCGGTCCAGGACGTCGGTGAACTCGATGTCCAACGGCATCCCTGCGCTGGCGGCCGCCACTTCGTCGAGGGTCAAGGGGACCACGACGCCCGTCGCGTTCCCGCTGACCAGCGAATACGGGACCGGCGTGACTGATCCCGGCTCCAGGGCTTGAACCAGGGCCCGGCCACTGGCATCCGCCGGATTTGTGGTGGCGATCTCCGGCGCTCTCGACGCCACCTCGTGGGCGTACCGCGCCGACACCAATCCCGACGCGTGGCCCGTCGAAGCGGGTACGGATGCCGCGTGGCCCGACGCCGCGGACTCCGCACCCGACCAGACGGCTGCGGGATCGCGATTCCTGCTTGGGGTGTTGACCTCCCCAGCGAAAAGGAAGAGCCCGCCCGTTCCGTCCGTCATGGCGGTGGTCACCAGCCCATCAGGCTCGATCGATTCGATCAGATTGAGCGCCGTCATGGCCACCGTGTCGATCCCGGCCCCTTCACCACAAGTGATCCGGACACTCATCGCCGCGGCACCGGTCAAACCTGGAGTCAGGAAGCCGATCACTCCGCTGCGGATGGCCTCGTCCAGATCGTCGGCATCGTGGATGTGCAGAGTGACCTGGCGTTGGTCGTGCGGTCCGGTCGGATCTCCGGGGTGATCCGGGGTCAGCAACTCGCCGACACCGGTGATTTCACGATCCCGGACGTGCTCGAGCAGGGTCTGCCGTATCCCGAGGTAGTAGTTCGTCCGGATGACGGAGACCGGGACATCCGTAGGGGGCGGCACTCGGCCATTCTGCGCCCGATGTGAGCCCAGACGGTTTTCCTCCCGCTGGTGGGCGCCCCTTTCGGACGGGTCAGCGGCCACGCTTCGTCGGCACCCTGTCGGTTCGCCCGACCACGATCGCACCCTCGGCGGCCAGTGCCCGACCTTCCATGTAGTTCTTCATCGAATGATGCCGGGGATCGCCGGCTATCCGGAGGATCGACGGGATCAGACCGGCCGCGGTCACCAGCGGTACATTGCTGTCCACGTCGATGTGCTTGCCGCCGAACGTATTTGCTGCTGGATCGGGGCCGAACGGGCTCTGCAGGCCAAGTGCATCCGAGGCCAGGTGATCGGTGACCGGGAGGGTGACCGGGTCCTGGTCGTAGCTCAGGACGAATACCTCTGACTCCGGGACATTGCGGTACCCCGAGGCCGTTTCGGTGTTCCAACCGGCGCCCGGCGATCCCATCAGGACGACCGAGTCGACCGGCAGGGTGAATTGGGCCGCCTCCGAAACGGTCGTTGATCCCATTGAGAAGCCCAGCAGGGAGATCCGTTCGGAGGTCTGGGACATGGCCTTGATCTTCGACAGGTCGGAAGCGAGGACCGGCGCGCCCGATGCGGCGTTGGCCGCCGACCCGGCCGCGATGGTGTCGGCTACGTCGGTGGAGATACTCGTGCCAGGGTCCTTGGTCCACGACGCCGGGATGTCGTATCCGTACCAGGCGACTACGGCGGTCTGCTCCTTCGGAGCCTGCCGGTCGGCCTCCTCCCGGAGGTCTGCGGCCAGGTCGAGGCCACCGCTCATCGACGACGGCGAGTTGGTGATCCCGGGAACGACGACGGCGACATTGGCGGCCGTGGTGAGGTCGCCTACGGAGATGGCTGCCCGGCCCTGACCTCGAAACGCGGCCGAGTCGTACACCACCAGTTGAACGACGCCGGTCCGGTCCCCGGCTCGTTGCAGCGACTCCAGGATCGACATGGCAAAGCGGATCCGGGCCGGATCGTCAGAATGCAGGTCCGCGGCCAGCAGCGCCCGATTGTCTCGATCTGTGCGGTGGGCCGGATTGCGCATCGGATCGGGCGGCAACACCGCCTGATCCCCGGCCCGCAAGGCATCCGGCCCCACGGTCGGATCGCAGCCGGCGAGCTGGGATGCGAGCGTGACCAGAGCGGCGTTCACGGTCTCGATCCGGCCGGTCAGGCGCTCGAACAGCCGGCGGACTATGCCGGTCAGCCGCACCGCGTCGACGGCCGACGGGACGCCGACGGCTGCGCCGAGCAGGTCGGTGACGGTTGTTCGTTGCAGCGCATGGATTTCGGCCAACGCCAGGGTCATGTCCAGTGCGCCGTTCGACTTGGCGCGGTCGATCGTCGAGCACAGGGCCTCGATCGCGGTTGCCTGTCCCTGGAGGATGCCGGCGGTCTGCTCGGCCGTCCAGAGCAGTCGGCTGACGCCGAGCCGGGCGAGCGGGTTCGACCATCCGCGGGCCAGGTCCGCGATCGAAGGTGCGCCGTGGGTTGCGCTGGAACCCATGGCTGCGGCCGCCGTCGAGATCTGCTCGGCAACCCGGCGGGCCGCACTGCTGTCCATCGCACTTAACACGGCGGCCGGCACCCGTGGATCAGGGACGCCCAGGAGAACCGCGCCGGTGAGCCCGGATACCGCGGTCATCGAGGACCCAGCGCCGGATCGGCCCGGTCGAACGCATCGGCCGCGACCCGCAACTTCGTCGCCAGCCCCGCGGCGATCGAGCTCAGCTGCGATGCGGCGTCCACGGCTTGTTGGGTCCGGCGATTGATCAGGCCGGCCACCACCGCGGCCTGCTCGGATGGTCCGAACTGGCCGGGGCTGACCATCGCTCCGGACGGACCGGATCCTCCGAAACCTGCTGCCGTCCGGTCGAGCGTGACCGCGGCGCGGCGGATCAACGTCGTGTCCACGTCGAGATCGAATTGCCCGGAAATGGCGCTATCCCTCCTGTCTGAGATGAGCTGTGCAAGGGTGGTCATCGAAGCTGTACCGGCAAATTGGTGCGGCTGCCGTTGGTCAACCCGAGGCCCGAGAACCTCCGCTCCCGGGCCCGATCCGGCTCATATCGATGGTCGCCTCGTGGCGGGCGGCCATCTAGCGGGGCCTGTCGAATGTGGATGGCGAAGCCCTTGTGGACAAGTTGGGCGTCGCCATTCGCAGAATTCGGCGGAGTTGCGCGGTCACGCTCCGCCGCGGCGGTGACACCATGGGTTGATGACGTCCGGATCGACGCCCACCCCGCTCCGGTCGCGACCGGAGCTCGATGAGACGCGCGACGACCTGATGTCATGGTCGACCGCAGCGCTCAGTGCCTTCGATGGTGAAATCCCCGGCGTCGCCGACGACCCACCGCCTGGGTGGACCGAGCTGGTCGACGGGCGAGGTGTCTTCCTGCGTCGCACCGATCCTCAACCCGATGCGCCGGACGGCGCGGGTCCTGACGCCTGGTATGTGCACGGCTTGGCCGGTTCGTCCAGCAATTGGACCTCGTTGGCCGGGGCGTTGTCCCGGCGAGCGACGGGCTACCTGGTTGATCTGCCCGGGCACGGGCGCTCCGACCCCCCGCCGAGGGGCAGATACTCGCTGGTGGCGGACGCCGATCTGCTGGCGGTACTGATCCGGCGCCGATCGACGGGACCCGTTCACCTGGTCGGGAACTCGCTCGGCGGGATCGTGTGCACGGCTCTGGCCGCTCGCCACCCCGAACTGGTGCACACCCTGACGCTGATCTCCCCGGCCGTGCCGGATTTCCGATTGACCCGGGATCGGGGCGCGGACCCGATTCTGGCGCTGCTCCTGGTCCCCGGCACCACCGGGTTGGCCGTGCGCCGGCTCGCATCGATCAGCCCGATGGCCCGGGCGCGAGGAATGGCCGAGCTGTGTTTCGGCGATCCGGCCAGGCTGACCGACAGCGACTACGCGGTCGCGGCGGCGGAGTTGGCCTGGCGTTCCCGGCTGCCGTGGGCGCATCTGTCCACCATCGGATCGCTGCGGGCACTGTTGCGGAGCTATCTGCGGCGGGCCGGATCGTTCGGTGCAGATGCGGCGGGTGTGACGGCGCGGACGTTGGTGATCTGGGGCACACGCGACCGGTTGGTCGACGTTCGCCTGGCCCGCCGGGCCGCGGCCGCCTTCGAAAGCTCTTCGCTGCTGGTCATTCCCGGTGTGGGTCACACCGCGCAGATGGAAGACCCGCTCGCGACCGCCCGCGCCGTCGGCGGACTCTGGGAGAACCCGGGCGCGCCGCACCCGGGTCACACGGCCACTGTGGCAACCTCGTTACCGTGACGCGCCCTGGCAACGACACCCACCGATCTGCGGGGGGAAGGTCTTCGTCTCGGCGGCAGTCACCAGGATCCACGGACGGTCGGTCTCATTCGTCGGTGGGGCGATCCACCCTCTGGGACGACGGTGGAGACGGCCGGCAGCCAGGACCGCAGCCGCTCAAGGCGAGCTGGGATCCGGTCGACAGGTCCCCCCGTCCGAGCAAACCGCGACCGGTTCGTCGCAGGCGCAGCGCGGTCGGCTGGTTCTTCCACCGTTACGGCTGGCGGGCCTACGCGATCCCGGTCCTGGTGGCATTGACCGTGTTGGTCATTCTCCAGGTCGGCAAACCGCCGGCCTCCGGTGCCGCGGCATCGTCCGGAGTGGCGTCCGCGATCACGACGGTGGTCAGCGGAGTGACCACGACCATGACAGTCACCGCAGCGGCCACCCCGACGGTCCCGGTCGTGGGCCCTGCCCCGGCTGGTTCGCCGGCCGCCCCCACTCCGACCTCGGTCAGCGGCTCGACGGGGCCGGTGCCGAGCGGCACCTTCAAGGGACTGTCGTCGGCCGCACTGCCGCCCGGAGAGGCGTTCGTAGCGAAGGGCAAGGGCACCTGGCACGTGGTACCCGGCCGGACCGCGCCGATGGGCACCGGATCCAAGAAGTACACCTTCACGGTCGAGGTCGAGGACGGTATCCAGAACGTTCAGGCCGACCAGGATTTCGCGGCCGTTGTGGACAACACACTGGCCGACCCCAGGTCCTGGGTCGGGTCCGGCACCTACACGCTGCAGCGGATCGATTCGGGTACACCGTCGTTCAGAATCTCGCTGACCAGCCAGATGACGGTCCGGGGAGACGCGTTGTGCGGTTGGGAGATCCAGTACGAAGCGTCCTGTTATGCCCGCGACGTGCACCGGGTGGCGATCAATAATGCGCGGTGGGCGCGCGGTGCGGTCTCCTTCAACGGTGACCGTGGCTCATATCGCGTGTACGCGATCAATCACGAGGTCGGCCACGCCCTGGGTTACATGCACCAGCCGTGTGCGACCAATGGCGGCCTGGCCCCGGTCATGATGCAGCAGTCGTGGTCGACGGCGAACAACGACCTGGCACCGTTGAATCCGGAACTTATTCCGATGGACGGCAAGGTGTGCAGGTTCAATCCCTACCCGTACCCGCTGGGCTCGGCTTCGGGTGTGGTGACCACCACGACGAAAGCCAACGGCTGACCGACCCGGGGAAGAAAACTTCCCGGGCGTGAGTTGGCATGGGCAGCAGGCAAAGATCGGCGCCGGGCCGGCCATGGTCGGCGAAAGGCGTGCGGTAGGAGTCTGGTTGCGTCGCGGTACGGCAGACTGGTCGCGATCCCAACGGCCGCTCGGGCACCCCGCGGTGTGGTCGGTCGAGAACACCTCTAGGAGAGAATTGTGACGTCCCTACCCCCCTTGGTCGAGCCGGCGGAGTCGCTGAGCAAGGCCGAGGTCGAGCGGTATTCCCGGCACCTGATCATTCCCGATGTCGGAATGATCGGCCAGAAGCGCCTGAAGAACGCCAAAGTGCTGGTGGTCGGGGCCGGCGGCCTTGGCTCGCCCGCTCTGCTCTACCTGGCCGCGGCCGGCGTCGGAACCCTCGGCATCCTGGACTTCGACATCGTCGACGAGTCCAACCTGCAGCGTCAGGTGATCCACGGTCAGTCGGACGTGGGGAAGTCCAAGGCCGTGTCCGCGGCGGAGTCGGTCGCCGAGATCAATCCGTTCGTCAAGGTCATCCTGCACACCGACCGACTGGACTCGGACAATGCCTTGGAGATCTTCGCCGGCTACGACCTGATCCTGGACGGGACGGACAACTTCGCGACCCGGTATCTGGTCAACGACGCGTGCGTCCTGCTGAACAAGCCGTACGTCTGGGGTTCCATCTTTCGGTTCGAGGGCCAGGTCAGTCTGTTCTGGGCCGAATACGGCCCGCAGTACCGCGATCTCTACCCCGAGCCACCGCCGCCGGGGATGGTTCCGTCCTGCGCCGAGGGTGGGGTGCTGGGCGTGTTGTGCGCGTCCATCGGCTCGATCATGGTGACCGAGGCCATCAAGCTGATCACCGGTATCGGTGAGACGCTGCTGGGCCGGCTCATGGTGTACGACGCGCTCGAGATGACCTACCGGACGGTGAAAGTCCGGCGCGATCCGGCGGGCGAGCCGATCACCGCCCTCATCGACTACGACGTGTTCTGTGGGTCGGTGTCGGACGAGGCCGCGGAAGCCGCCGCTTCCCACACCATCTCGGCGACCGAACTGAAGCGGAAGATCGACGCGGGCGACGATTTTGCCCTCATCGATGTACGCGAGCAGAACGAGTACGAGATCGTCTCCATCCCAGGCTCTGTGCTGATTCCCAAGGGCGACATCCTCTCGGGTGAAGCACTTTCGCTGATTCCGCAGGACAAACCGGTGATCCTGCACTGCAAGTCGGGCGCCCGGTCGGCAGAGGCGCTCGCCGTCCTGCACAAAGCCGGCTTTGCCGATGCAGTGCACGTCGGTGGTGGCGTCCTGGCCTGGATCAAGCAGGTCGATCCGAGCCTGCCCAGCTACTGATCGGTCCGTGGTCGGTGACCTCGGGGGCACGCTGAGTCCCGAGTTCACCGATCGCGCGCCCTGACGGCCACTGTGACGAACGGGGCTGTCGGGCCTGTAGCGTCTGGTCGTGCCCACGCCGCCGCCTGTCCACGTGCTCGCGGCCTTCGGCGCGGGTCATGCGAAGCCGGAGCATCTGGCCGGCGGCCGAGGTTCGGCATTTCGGTGTGCGGACATGGTCGTCAAACCCGTTGACAACACGGCCGAGGCCTCGTGGATCGCCGCCACCTTCGAGCAACTTCGGGTGTCGGGTATCCGCGTCGCGCGACCGGTTCGCTCCTCGGACGGACGCTGGGTAGTCGCCGGGTGGTCGGCCCAGCGGTTCGTCTCCGGCCGGGTCGAGCCCAGATACGACGAAATCATCGAGACGTCGTTGGTTCTGCACGAGGCCCTTGCGGGCGTCCCCAGTCCCAGATACCTGCGTGACCGCGATGACCTGTACAGCTGGGCTGACCGGCTGGCCTGGGGCGAACCGGTCGACGCACGCTGGGATCTCGGCGGCGGGCACGGCGCCAGGTTGCTCGAGGAACTCGCCATCGGGCGCAAGCCGGTCGATCTGCCCGGCCAGGTGGTCCACGGCGATATGTTCGGGAACGTGCTCTTCGCCGGTTCGGCTCCGCCAGCGGTCATCGACATGACCCCGTATTGGCATCCAGCCTCCTGGTCGGCTGCAGTGATCGCTGTCGATGCCCTGAGCTGGGGTGGCGCGCAGACCGAACTTCTCGAGCAGTGGGCCCACCTGCCGGAATGGCCGCAGATGTTGCTGCGGGCCTTGATGTTCCGGCTCGCGGTCAGCCTGGCCCACCCGCGGAGCACTCCGTCGTCGCTGGTGGAGATGCTGTCGGCGGCGGAAGTCATTCGCCCGTTTCTGGACTGAGCTGACTGGACTGCGCCAGCTCAGCCAGTTCTGCCGGGGGCAGCCCGGCCGCCATCACGCCGAGCATCAGATGAGCCAGTCGGTGATCCGGCTCGGTGGACAGGCACCTGTCGACGGCAACCTGAGCCAGTGCGCCGTCGCCGCGGCGGTAGGCGGCGACCGCGAGTACCGCGCATACCTCTGCCGCGTCCTCGTCCGGCGTCGCGCAGGCCACGGCGATCAGCATCGGAACCCAAGGCTCATCCGAATCCCGCACGGAGCGCGCGATGAGCAGGTCACGAATCTCGACATCGCACAGCAGGATCGCGATGCTTGCGGAGGTAGCGGCGCCCACGCCCGAGCCGCCGGCGACTTCGGTGAGTGCACGGTCCACTGCCGTTATGGCCATGTCCTGCACCTTGGTCCGGTCGATCGGACCCGTCGGCCCGATGGCCCTCATCAGCCCGGTCGCCGCAGCGTGCAACGCTGCCGTCGCCTGGCGGGCAGCACGACCGGTGGGGCCGGCTATCGAGTCCCGCAGCGCCTGCCTGTTCGGCAGGATTCCCCGGCCGTGGAGTGCCGAGGCGACCGCCATCGCCCTGGCTTGTGGGTGGTCCGTGGTGGGAACCGCACAGCCGGCGTCGGCTTCGTCTTCGTCTTCGTCACGGACACTCCCAAAGGTGGGTCTCCGGCCGACCGGCACCGCGCGACCATCCCGGATGAGCAGGGCATCCAGTACCACGACGCCGGCGGACTGTAGCCCGACCAGTGCGTCGTCCAACAGCTTCGGTCGGCCGGCCTGCTCGGTGTAGCAGATCAGTGCGACTTCGTCGGAGTACTGGTCGGCGTGGTGTTGGAGCTGGGCGATCGGTGCGTCGAACGGTGCGGTGGGATCAGTCGGATCCGTCAGATCCACCCGGATGACCGGACCGACCCGCCGCCGCGGGCCGGCCATGCACACCATCACCAAGCTTTCTTGTGGATGGAATCCCAGCATGGCGGGGACGGCAGCGAGTAGGCCGGACCGTCCGGTCAATCGAACCGTCGTGATGTCGTCTGTGGTTGTCATGCCGCAACGATGAAGGGCCATCACCGGGAGGTCGATGGTCAATTTTCGATTGTGGATGAACAGGCGGTAGGTGGATGGATGCGCTCGATCTGGCTGCTCGGTGTGCCCACCAGATCGGTTCAGCGCGCCGCCGAGATCGGTTCAGGGCGCCGCCCAGATCGACAGGTTGGAGCGGGCCGGTTCAGGTGCCGGGTCGGGGTTGCCAGCGAAAGCGGCGCAGATCCACCCGGCCGCCGATCACCTCGACACCCTCGGATGAGAGCAGGGCAGACTGTTCCGCTCGCAGGTGCTGGGCCGGTGTGCCGTCAGCTCGGACTATGCGGTGCCACGGCGTCGATTCGTCCGACAGTTCGGCGAGCACCCGACCGGCCAGGCGCGGGGATCGGGACCCGGACCTGGCCGCGATATCCCCGTAGGTAGCGACGAACCCCGGCGGGATCGCAGACACCTGATCAAGCATCCGGCCGGCCAATTCCATGTCCATCCGGTGATCCTGGCAAAGCACTGATCCGGCCCACAAGTGTGGGGTGGGTGGCGCCGCGAGAGCGCCGGGGGAACCGGTGCCGCGTGTGCTGAGCCGGTCTGTCGGTGTGACGTGATGGGATCGATTCATGTCCACCTCGCCGTCCGTCACCTATCGGTTGCGACCGGTTCGGTCGGCTTCGGCCCCGATTTTCCCGACTGACGATCAGCTCGCGGTGATCGACAGCCGAGAGCGGCGGCTGCGGGTGCTCGCCGGCCCGGGCACGGGCAAGACCACGACGTTGGTCGAGGCGGTGGCCGAGCGGGTCGCAAACCGTGGCGTGCTGCCGGAGGAGGTCCTGGTCCTGACCTTCTCGCGTCGGGCGGCCGCCGATCTCTCGGCCCGGATCACCCGCCGGCTGTGCCTGACGACCAGGGCCGCGATGGTCCGGACTCTGCATTCCTACGCTTTCGGGGTGGTCCGGAGCCAGGCGATCAGGGCGGCCGAGCCGATCCCGCGCCTGCTGGCGGCAGGCGAGGCCGACCAGATGGTGCGGGAACTGCTGTCCGGTCACGTGGCTGACGGCGGCCGCCCGTGGCCCGACTTCCTGCGCGGCGCGCTGTCCTCGCCGACCTTTGCCTCCGAGCTGCGCGAAGTCCTGCTCCGGTCGGCCGGATTGGGCATCAGTCCGCAGCGGATGATCGAGCTGGGTCGCCGGCACAAGCGACCGGAATGGATCGCCTCCGGCGAATTCGCGCGCGAGTACCAGCAGGTCAGCGATCTGCGCCAGGGGGTGAGCGGTTTCGGTGTCGCCCTCGACCAGGCGGAGTTGACTGCGGCGGCGCTGGGTGCGCTCCGGCACGACGAGCTATTGGCCGCCGAACAGCGCCGGGTGCGTCGGATATTCGTCGACGAGTACCAGGACGTGGATCCGGCTCAGGCCGCGCTGATCTCGCGGCTGTCCACCGGCGCTGATGAGCTGATCGTGTTCGGCGATCCTGACCAGTCCATCTACTCCTTTCGTGGTGCGGAGCCATCGGCCCTGCGTGATGTCCAGGTTGATCGAACCGTGTCGTTGTCGGTGTCGCGCCGACTTCCGGCAACGTTGCTGGAGGCCACCCGTCGAGTGGCGTCCAGGTTGCCGGGAACGGCTGAGCACCGGGTGCTGACAGCGCCGAACCCTGACGAGTCCCGCGACAGCGTAGACATCGGCGTATTTCCATCTGCTGCCCGGGAGGCGTCACACATCGCCGACAGGTTACGGCGCGCGCATCTGCTGGACGGCGTCCCGTGGGACTCGATGGCGATTCTGCTTCGGTCTCCGACGGTGGGCCTGCCCGCCTTGACCAGGGCATGTGGTGTCGCCGGCGTGCCGGTGGCCATCGGCGGAGACAGCGGTGGCGACGTCCCATCCGCTGAGCCGCTCGTTGCCGCCCTGCTCCAGCTTCTCGCCTGTGGTGTCGATCCTGTCGCGCTCACCGGCGACACCGCCATGGAACTGTTGGCCTCGCCGCTGGGCGGGGTAGACGCGCTCGGTCTACGCCGCATCCGCCGCGCCCTGCGTGGTGCGCGACCCGGCGAGGGTTCGAGCCCTGACTTGATCGCTTCGGTTCTCGCCGGTGCGCCACTGCCGCCGACCCTTTCCGCCGATCTGGCCGGCCCGCTCCGCCGACTGCGAGAACTGTTGGCGATCGCTCGTGCGGGTGCGTCGGGCCTGACGGCCGAGCACGTGCTGTGGGAGTTGTGGCAGGCCTGCGACGCCGAACGGTCACTGGTGGCCGCGGCCGAGCGCGGCGGCGGTACGGGCCGGCGGGCGGATCGCACGCTTGATGCAGTGCTGGACGTGTTCGCGATGGCTGCAGAGCTGGCGCAGCGGGTGCCGCTCGCCGGAGTGGCCGCCTTTGTGGCGGAGGTCAAAGGACGACGGTTGCCGACGGACCGGGGCGAGGTCCGTCCCGACCAGGCCGTATCGATTCTGTCCGCGCACGCCGCAAAAGGTCTGGAATGGGATGTGGTCGCTGTCGCGGGGGTGCAGGAGGGCACGTGGCCGGACCTCCGAGTACGGGGCAGTCTGCTCGCCGGACGCGAGTTGTTGGACCGGGCTTCCGGTTTGCCGGCGGTGCACCCAGGGGCGGGAGTGCTGGCCGAGGAACGGCGTCTGTTCTACGTGGCCTGCACGAGGGCTCGCAAAATCTTGATCGCTACCGGCGTATCCACCCAGGACGAAGCGCCATCACGCTTCCTGCAGGAGTTGTCCGGACTCGATGCCGACCTCTCCGTGGTGCCGGATGGCCCGCCGGCGGCGAACCAGCGCACCGACCGACGCGGTCTCCACCTCACAGATCTGCTCGCCGACCTGCGGCGGGCCGTGACCGACCCCGCCACCGATCGAGCGGATGCAGCCTCCGCCGCAACACATCTGGCGCGGCTGGCGGCCGCCGGTGTCACCGGCGCACACCCGGACGACTGGTACGGACTCGCCGCGTCTTCGACCGTCCGGTCGCCGGTCGCGCCAGGCGCCGAGATCGGCGTTTCCCCGTCGCTGGTCGAGTCCCTCAACACCTGCGGGCTGCGCGCCGTCCTGGAACGGCGCGGTGGACAAACGGCGCCCGGCCAGGCCCAGATCGAGGGCATCGTGGTGCACGCCATGGCTAACGGCCTCGCCTCGGGCGTTGCTGAGCCCGACCTGCGAGCTGAGATAGAGACATTCGTGAGCGGACAGGAGGGTCTGCCACCCTGGCAGCTGGACCGGACCAGGCGTGGGTTGTTGTCCATGCTGTCGGCCGCCCAGGCCTGGGTCCGCGACAACCATCCGCCCCGCACGTTGATCGGATCGGAGCTGGGTCTGGACCTCCCGATCCCACCGGCGCCCCGGTCCGGAGGCGAGCAACATCCCGTCCGCTTGGTCGGCCGGGTCGACTGGTTGTCGGCGCTCGCCGACGGCAGCGTGGTGGTGACCGACTTCAAGACCGGTGCCAAGGTGCCAACCAAAGCCGAAGGCCAGAACAACCCTCAGTTGGCGGCCTACCAGGCCGCGATCGCCCTCGGCGCGTTCACCGCCCGCACACCGGAACTCGCCGGCACGCCGAACCCCGCTGGAACACCGAGAGTCGATGGGATGGCAGATGCGGGCGGCCCGCCACCCCAGCCGCTCCGCCCTGGGGGTGCAGAGCTGGTCTACCTACGGTCCGGGCGGCCGAAAGTGCTGCAGCAGGACAGACTCACGCCCGAGTCGACGGCGCAGTGGTTGGGTTCCATTCGAGACGCCGCGGCGCATCTGGCGTCGGCAACCGCATTCGCGCAGGAGAACGCCCGCTGCGAACGATGCCCGGTGCGGACCAGTTGCCCGTTGCAGAACGAGGGCCGTCAGGTGACCAGATGAGCCGTCAGGTGACCAGATGATCAGTGCCGCACAGCTCGCCGCGATCCTGCACCTGCCGCCGCCCACCGACGAGCAGGTGGCAGTGATCGAGGCGCCGCTGAAACCAGTTCTGGTCGTGGCCGGAGCCGGCTCCGGCAAAACCGAGACGATGGCCGCCCGGGTGCTGTTCCTGGTGGCGAACGGGCTGGTCCGGCCGGATGAGGTGCTCGGACTGACGTTTACCCGCAAGGCCGCTTCGGGTCTGGCTAGCCGGATCCGGAAACGCCTGCGCACCCTGGCCGCGGCTGCCCACACCGATTCGGCCCCGTCCGACCGGGCGGGTGCCGCGGCGGCGGTCAGCGGCTTGGCGGGTGGCGGCGAGCCGGAGGTCTCCACTTACCACTCGTTCGGCGGTCGGCTGATCGCCGAATTCGGCCCGCTGGCCGGTATCGAGCCGGCATCATCCGTGCTGAGTCCCACCGGCTCGTGGCAGTTGGCTCGGCGCGTCGTCGGCCGATGGGACGGCGACTTGGAAACCGATCTCGGCCCGGATCAGGTGACCGAACGACTGCTCGCGATGGCCGGGGGACTGGCCGATCATCTGATCGATCCGCAGACGCTGGCCGATGAGATCGACTCGGTGCTGGCTCTCCTTCGTACCTCCCCGCCGTCGCCGGCCCAGCGGGGTGCCGTGCACAGCGGGTTGGCCGGATATCTGAAGCGACTACAGGATCGCGCCTGGATCCTGCCGCTGGTGGACGCGTTCACCGAGGCCAAACGCCAGGCGGGGGTGGTCGACTTCGCTGACCAGATGCACGTCGCGGCGAAGCTGGTGGCCGCGCATCCGCGAATCGGCGAGGCGCTCCGGGATCGTCACAAAGTCGTCCTGCTGGACGAGTATCAGGACACCGGGCACGCCCAACGGGTGATTCTCCGCGGGGTGTTTGCGGAATCCGGTGCAGATCGTCGCCCGACCGGTCACCCAGTGACCGCGGTCGGCGATCCGGTCCAGACGATCTACTCCTGGCGGGGGGCGTCCGCCTCGAACCTGCCCCGCTTCCCGGTCGACTTCCCCGCCCGGACCGACGAACCTGCAGCGACACTGGCTCTTTCGACCAGCTTCCGGAACGCGTCAGCGATTCTGAACGTGGCCAACGACGTGTCGGCCGCCATCCGGCAAGGTCCGGTACGGGTGCAGGAACTCCGTCCGCGGGTCGGAGCCGGCGAGGGTGAAGTCCGCTACGGGCTGTTCGACACCGTGCAGGACGAGGAGCAGTGGGTTGCCGACGAGATCGCCGAACGGTGGCGACGGGCGGGATGGGATCCCAGTTTGCCAGCCGTCGAGTCGCCGGAACCGAACGCAGGGTCCAGAAACGTCGATCGGCCGACGGCCACAGCAGCCCCACCGACGACTGCCGTGTTGATGCGGCGTCGCCGAGACATGGAGCCGATGGCCATGGCACTACGCGCAGTGGGTCTTCCCGTCGAGGTCGTCGGGTTGGGCGGTCTGCTCAGCGAGCCGGAGATTGCCGACCTGGTGGCGCTGCTCCGTGTCCTCGTCGATCCGGCCGCCGGGCCGGCCGCTCTTCGACTGCTGACCGGGGCGCGATGGCAGCTCGGAATGGCAGATATCGCCGCGCTCTCCCAACGTGCCGCGACCCTGACGCCCAGACCTACCCGGAGTCAACCGGGCGACGGAACCAATGCGGTCGGTGGGCTCGCCGGTGTGCAAGAGGCCCTGGATGCGGCGAGTCCGGGCGAGGAGATCGATTCTGCATCACTGATCGATGCGATCTCTGATCCCGGGCCGGCGGAGGCGTACTCGGCCGAGGGGTTTCGACGACTACGCCGCCTCGGTGCCGAACTGCACCGGTTGCGGAGTCGACTCACGGTTCCGCTCCCTGACCTCATCGCGGATCTCGAGCGGGCCAGCGGGCTCGATCTGGAAGTGCGTATCTCGTCGCCGGCCGGCCGGGCTCACCTGGATGCCTTTGCAGACGTCGTTGCGGAATTCGCTGGCGGCGGGGGCGGTCCGCTGGATCTGATCGAATACCTGCTGGCCGCGGCGGAGCGCGAAGACGGCCTGGCGCCCGGCGAGGTGGTGTCCGTCGCCGGCCGGGTGCAGGTCCTGACGGTGCACGCCGCCAAAGGACTGGAATGGGAAGTCGTGGCTGTGCCGCAGTTGTCGGACACCGTTTTCCCGGGCGCCCGGAGCAGCACCTGGCTCGGCGACGCGGCTCAACTGCCGCCTGGTATTCGCGGTGACGCGGCGGACCTGCCACAGCTGCGCCTGCCGCCAGGCGGCGACCAGAAGGACATGGTCAGTGCGCTCTCGGCGCACACCGACGAACTGAAGGCGATCCAGGCCGTCGAAGAGCGACGACTGCTGTACGTGGCGATCACCAGGGCGGAGCTGACCTTGTTGGCGTCCGGACACCAGTGGGGACGAACCGGCAGCAAGCCGCACGGTCCGAGCGAATTCCTGGAGGAGATCGCCCAGGCCGCCGGACCTCTGGCCGAGCCGGCACCCTGGGCGCCCGCCCCGGGTGACGGGGAGACCAATCCGCTGACCGCCTCACCGCGCACCGCGATCTGGCCCCAGGACCCACTGGGCGCACGACGTCGGCACGTTCAACACGGAGCTGATCTGGTCCGCCAGGCGATCGCTGGTCGAGTCGGTCTGGACACCGCTCCGGATCCGTCTCTGCTCGGTGCGGGTACGACCGAAACAAGTGGGTCGTATGGGTTGGGTGGACCGAGTGGATTGGATGGTTTGGACGCCGGCGACGACCCGAAGGGCTGGGCACGGGATGTCGCAGCGCTGCTCGCCGAGCGTCGATCGTCTCGCTCGCGATCCATCGAAGTGGACCTGCCACCGACGATCTCGGCCACGAGTCTGGTGGAGCTCACCGCCGACGCCGGGGCGTTGGCCCGCCGCATCCGCCGCCCCGTTCCGCACGCGCCGTCGCCCGAGGCGCGACGGGGAACGGCTTTCCACAACTGGCTGGAGCGATTCTTCACGGCCTCCGCATTGATGGAGATCGCTGATCTGCCGGGTGGGTACGACCAGCTACCGGATCCGGACCCCGTCCTCGATCGACTCAAAGCAAAGTTCGAGGCCTCCAGCTGGGCGCTTCGGGTGCCGTTCGAGGTCGAGCTGCCGTTCTCGATGACGATCGCCGGACAGCCGGTACGAGGCCGGGTGGACGCGGTGTTCCGCGACGACGACGGAGGATGCACCGTGGTCGACTGGAAGACGGGACAGCCGCCGACCGGCGACCGTCGCTTTGCCGCTTCCGTGCAGCTCGCGGTCTATCGCCTGGCGGTCTCGCAGATTCTGGCGCTGCCATTGGCTGCCGTTCGGGCCGCCTTCGTGTACGTGGCAGTGGATCAGTCGTTCTCGCCGACAGATCTGCTCGACGAGGCGGCCTTGGCTGAATTGATCAGGGCGGCCACCACCCGGACCGGCACGAATGGCAGTGCGCAAACTCCTGCCCGAGGCGATGACGGCCCGGGCAGGACCTGGCACGACGACGAACCACCCGATCCGGAAGATCCTGAACCGACGGAGGTTGACTTTGCGGACGATGATCTGGCGGTCGAGGCTCAGGGTGAACCCCACTGGTCGGACCGCGACCTGATCGACCAGTATTCCGCGGACCGAAAGCCCGGAGACTGGGCGACCGTAGGCTGAGACCGTGGAGTCAGTGGTGTTCCGGGGGCGACCCCTCCGGACCGATCGCGCCGCCGTGATGGCGATCGTGAATCGCACCCCGGACTCGTTCTTCGACGGTGGGGCGACGTTCGACGACGGGGCGGCCATGGCCGCCGTTGATCGGGCCGTCGCCGAGGGAGCAGATCTGGTCGACATCGGCGGGGTGAAGGCGGGGGTCGGCCCGATGGTCGACGTTGGCGAAGAGATCCAACGGGTCGTCCCATTCGTGGCCAAGGTTCGGGCCGCTCATCCGAACTTGATCATCAGCGTGGACACCTGGCGGGCCGATGTGGCGGGCGCGGCCTGCGAGGAGGGCGCCGACCTCATCAACGACACGTGGGCGGGCGTGGACCACGGATTGGCCCGAGTGGCCGCGCGGTTCGGCGCCGGTATGGTTTGCTCGCACACCGGTGGAGCCGCCCCGAGAACCAACCCGTACCGGGTGGCCTACCGCGATGTCGTTGCGTCCGTGATCGACGAGACCACCGCCGCGGCCCGAGCGATGGTCGCCGCGGGCGTGCCGCGCTCGGGCATTCTGATCGACCCCACGCATGATTTCGGCAAGAACACCTGGCATGGATTGGAGCTGCTCAACCGGACGGCCGAATTGGTCGACACGGGTTGGCCCGTGCTGATGGCGTTGTCGAACAAGGACTTCGTGGGCGAGACTCTCGGCGTCTCGCTGCACGAACGGCTGGAGGGCACGCTCGCTGCCACCGCGGTCGCCGCCATGGCCGGCGCGGCCGTATTCCGGGCGCACCAGGTGTTGCCGACCCGTCGGGTCCTGGAGATGGTCGCCTCAATTCGCGGTACCCGTCCTCCTGCCGCGCCGCGCCGCGGGATGGTCTGAACCGTCGGCCACCGATGTCGGTGGTCCATGGCACCATCGTTGGTGTGACCACCGTGCTGCTCTACCTTGTCGTTGCCGCCGTCATCGGTTTGGTCGTCTTTTTTCTCGCCGTCTTCGTCTTCGGCCGTGGCGAGCAGATGGCCCCGCTCGACCCGCGCACCTCGCCGGCCGAGCTACCCGAAGAGGACATCACCGCCGAAGACGTTCGCAAGATTCGGTTCGGTGTGGCCTTGCGTGGCTATCGGATGAGCGATGTCGATTGGACCCTCGAGCGGCTGGGCGAACAGATCGACCAACTCCGCCGCGACAATGCGGAGCTGAGGGGCGAGCCGATCCGGTCTGAGGCTGCCCATGAGGTTGCGTTCGCAGACGTCGACGGCCCTGACCATCTGGCCGCTGCATCGGCCGAGCCGGACTCAGAGGTAAGGACGCCGGTCACCGTAGGCGCTTACGGGTCCGAGTTCGACGGTGCAGGCACGGCTGCAGACAATCCGTTCCCCGCCGGCGGAGATGTCAGCACGCCAGTGCCGTCGTCCGAAGGCGACCAAACCTCGCCCGCATGGAACTCAACCGGGGACGACCGCCGATGACCGCTCGCGTCGAAGCAACCCTGGACGTCAGCGCGTCCGTCGAGGACGTATTCGCGGCCATGGTCGACCTCCGGGCCCAGGACAAGTGGATTCTCGCCACCAAGCTGTTCGCGCTCGAGGGCGACATCGCGGTGCCGCACGTCGGCTCCAAGATCGCAGCCCTCACCGGCGTCGCCGGCATCGGTGTCCTCGACACGATGACCGTCACCGTCTATCAGCCGCCTCACCTGTGGATCACCCGTCACACCGGCAACGCGTTCAAGGGAACGGGCATCTTTCGCGTTGACCCGCTCCCGGACGGTGCCAGAGTGACCTGGGCCGAAGAAATCGACCTCCCGTTGGGTGTCGTCGGGCGACTCGGTTGGAAAGTAGCGGAGCCGCTGGTCCGATGGGGGCTCACCGCATCGCTGAAACGTCTGGCGAAAGGGGTCCTGGACGGCAGCCTCGTGGCAGGTGCCACGGCCACGGGCGACACCACGGGGGCAGATGCGTGACCGATCCCGACGGGCTGGGCGCGCCAAGGGCGGCGACCGCCACGACGGCGCCGCAGATTGACGATCGTGTGCGCTGCGCGTGGGCCAATTCGACGCCGGACTACGTCAGCTACCACGACGACGAATGGGGCGTGCCCCTGCACGGCGATGATGCGTTGTTCGAGCGGATGTCGCTGGAAGCATTTCAATCGGGCCTGAGCTGGATCACCATCCTGCGCAAACGGCCGGCGTTCCGGGACGCCTTCGCCGGGTTTCACATCGCGGACGTGGCGCGATTCGACGAAAGCGACGCGTTGCGATTGATGGCCGACGCCGGAATCGTGCGGAACCGCCTCAAGATCGACGCGACGATGTCCAACGCCAGAGTGGCACTGGAATTGGATGGCGGACTGGACCGGCTGTTGTGGTCGTTCGCGCCGGAGCAGCGCCGACGTCCGGCCGACTCGCCTCAGGTGCCGGCGGTGACTCCGGAGTCAACCGCCATGGCCAAGGATTTGAAGAAACGAGGATTCCGGTTCGTCGGCCCGACCACGGCATACGCCCTCATGCAGGCGACGGGAATGGTCGACGATCACGCCGCCAACTGTTGGCGAGCCGGTCTCTGAGACCGGCCGACCGGCCTGCGCCGCCGATCGATCTTGAGCAACACCGATCTGGCCCAGCACCAATCTAGATAAACATCGATCTGGACCAACACAGGGCTTCGCCAGATTTCAGCGGGCGGCGCGGGATGCCTTCGACGCCGGGCGTGGAGCCGCGGCGGCCGGCGTAGCGGCCGAATCGTTGGAGCGGTTCGCGGTGCCGGACTTTGTCGCGCTCTTGGCGCGCGCGCTGTTGGCTCGGGCGGCCCGTGCGGACGCCGCGGAACTTGAACGTCGACTGGTTTCTGGGTCCGCCGACCGCGAACTGGATGGTGCGGGGTTGGGTACGCGTCGGTCGACGGTCGACTCGACGTCGGCTTCGGCAGAGTTCTCCGGATCGCCGCCGGCCACGGCCACGTCGCCGGTGGCCGAGTCTGCATTGGGCTTGCCGGGGATGTTGATGACGGCTACGCCCGACGCGAGGTCGATCCGCAGGTCGCCGTCGCGGGCGTTGCCTTCTTCCTCGCGCCGGTTGGCCTTCGACTCTCGTTCTTCGATTTCGTGGCGCATGCCAGGGTTGAACAGCGCTCCGAGTTCTCCCATAGGTCCCACGGCACAAGACTACGTGAGGTGGGCCACCATCCGGGGCCGTTCCTGCTGACGGCGGAATTGGCCAAGGTCGGAACCGCGGCCATCCGGTCGACTATCGGCCTTCGAAGAGCGGAGGTCGCTTCTCGGCAAAGGCTCTGATTGCTTCGTGGTGATCGGCGCCGGCGAATAGCTCGGCCTGGGCCCGGTTCTCGAACTCGAGGGCGGCGGCCAGATCAGACGTCGCCGCTGCGTGCATCGATGCCTTGATCCAGGCATAAGCCCGGGTGGGGCCGTTGGCCAACGTCCCAGCGACCAGCGCTGCCCGGTCAGCCAGTTCGTCATCTGCGACGACCTCGTCGACCAAGCCGATCCGCAGTGCTTCGGCGGAGCCCACCCGCTCGCCCAGCAACATCATCCGCGAGGCCCGACCGGCGCCAATGAGACGGGGAAGCGTGAAGCTGGCCCCTGAGTCGGCTGACAACGCCACCCCGGCGAACGCCATCGAGAACGATGCGGCCGTGCCGGCGATCCGCAAGTCGCAGGCGTAGGACAAGGCGGCACCGGCGCCCGCGGCCGCGCCGTTGACGGCCGCGATGACGGGCTTGCGCATGTCGACGATCGCGGAGATCGCGACGTTGTAGAACTCGCGGACGGTGGTGGCCAGGCGCGGATCCTGGGACCTGACCAGTTCGAGGTGTTCCTTGAGATCCTGCCCGGCGCAGAAGGCCCGCCCGTTGCCGGTGATGACAACCGCCCGGACCGACTCGTCCGCGCTCGCCTCGGTCAGCGCGCGCAGGGTGGCCTGCTTCATGGCCAGATTGAACGAGTTGAAGGCCTCCGGTCGGTTGAACGTCAGGGTGCGCACACCACCGGAATCGCCGATCAACAATGGATCGGCGGTCGCTGAGGGCTGACCCGGACCGGAACTGAGCGTCATCGTCGACTCCTTCGTTGGCACGGATCCGCTGCTGTCGTCACTGTTCGTGGCGGGCCCCGCGGCACCTGCGGTCGGCACAGCGCCTGACATGGGGGAGAATAGGGCAACCACGAATGTGGGTCGATCGCCGGACGGGCACCACCGTCCGGTACGGATGAATTGCACACGGGTTGCGAGCAGCGCCCACTCGGACCGAACGGCCCGATGTGCACAGTGTGGAGGGAGTCGTACATGGCGGCCATGAAGCCCCGCACCGGGGATGGTCCCCTCGAAGTGACCAAGGAGGGCCGTGGCATCGTGATGCGCGTGCCCCTGGAGGGCGGCGGTCGCCTGGTGGTGGAGATTTCTGCCGACGAGGCGTCGGCTCTTGGAGATGCACTCAAGGCTGTCGTCAGCTGATACCCCTCCGCCCGGTCCGCTTCGCCGATCACAGTCGGCGTCGCGGCCCGGGCGGTTCGCTGCCTGCCTGCGCCCGCGATCGATCTCAAGGACAGATCCGATCGCCCCCGGGACAGGCTCGAAGTCAGGTGACGTTCGCGCCGGCGGTCGGAGTCAGACCCCGGTCGGTCCGAGCAGCGAGCCATACAACTCGACCGTCTGTTCGGCGACTGCCGTCCAGGAGAACTGCGAGTCCGCGCGGATCCGGCCGGCCTCGCCCTGCGCTGACGCCTTCGCCCGATCGGCGACCGTCGCGTTCACCGCGGCGGCGAACGCGGACTCGAAACCGGGCCCGTCCTTTGCGTCGTAGTGCACCAGAGTGCCGGTGACACCGTCCTCGACCACCTCCGGAATACCGCCGACGTCGCTGGCCACCACGGGAGCGCCGCAGGCCATGGCCTCCAGGTTGACGATGCCGAGCGGCTCGTAGACGGACGGGCAGCAGAAGACGGTGGAAGCCGTCAACACCTGCTTGACCTCGTCCAGAGTCAGCATTCCGTCGAACCAGAAAACGCCCGGTCTGGCCGCCTGCAGTGTCCGGATCGCGGTCGCGGTCTCGGCCGCGATCTCCGGGGTATCGGGGGCCCCGGCGCACAAGACCAGTTGGATCTCGGGATCGAACCGGTGGGCGGCGGCAATGAGGTGGCCGACGCCCTTCTGTCGCGTGATACGGCCGACGAACGAGGCGATCGGCGCCTTCAGATCCACCCCCTTGGACGTGAGCACCGAACGGTCCTCGACCGCCCGGTAGATCGAGGTATCGATCCCGTTCCGGATCACGTGGACCTTCGCCGGGTCGAGAGTGGGGTAGCAGTCGAGGATGTCGGCCCGCATGCCGTCGGACACCGCGACGACGGCGTCGGCTGCCTCGTAGGCCGTCTGCTCGGCCCAGCTGGACAAGCGGTACCCGCCACCGAGCTGCTCGGCCTTCCACGGGCGGCGCGGCTCGAGCGAGTGCGCCGTCACCACATGCGGGATGCCGTACAGCAGCTTCGATACATGACCGGCAAAGTTCGCGTACCAGGTGTGGGAATGAACGAGGTCGACGTCGCCACAGGCAGCCGCCATCGACAGGTCGACCGACAAGGTGGCCAGCGCGGGGTTGGCCCCGGCGATGTCGGGCGCGGGCTGATGCCCGGAGGCGCCTGGGCGGTCGTCGCCGAAGGCGTGGACGTCGATGTCGATCAACTTGCGCAGCTCGCGCACCAGGTAATCGACGTGGACGCCGGCGCCGCCGTAGATGTCGGGCGGGAATTCTCGGGTGAGGATCGCGGTACGCATGGTGATCAACCTAACGGGCCACCGGGGCACCCGCTGAGCGAGGTCTGCAGTGGCCGGATAGGGTTTCTTCCATGGTCGTCAAACCCAGAGTTCTCGGCATCGTTCTCGCCGGTGGTGAGGGAAAGCGGCTGTGGCCGTTGACCGCCGACCGCGCAAAGCCAGCCGTTCCGTTCGGCGGAAATTTCCGGCTCATCGATTTCGTGCTGTCGAATCTGGTGAATGCCGGGTACTTGCGAATCTGCGTGCTGACGCAGTACAAGTCGCACTCGCTGGACCGGCACATCACGACCACCTGGCGGATGAGCCAGATGCTCGGCAACTACGTGACGCCGGTGCCGGCCCAGCAGCGGTTGGGTCCGCGCTGGTACACCGGCAGTGCCGACGCCATTCTGCAGTCGCTCAACCTGGTCTACGACGACGACCCCGAGTACCTGGTCGTTTTCGGCGCTGATCACGTCTACCGGATGGATCCGTCGCAGATGGTCGCGGACCACATCGAATCCGGCGCCGAGGCTACCGTGGCCGCCATCAGGGTGCCGCGACACGAGGCCACCGCGTTCGGCGTCATCGACACCGACGAGTCCGGCCACAAGATCACCAGATTCCTCGAGAAACCCGCCGACCCTCCCGCCGTGCAGGACGATCCGAACGTCGCCTACGCGTCCATGGGCAATTATGTCTTCAGTACCAATGCGTTGATCGAGGCGCTGAAAGCCGATGCCGGAGACGAGAATTCGATCCACGACATGGGCGCGAACATCATTCCGTCATTCGTCGAGCGGGGGACCGCGAACGTCTACGACTTCGACCGGAACGAGGTCCCCGGGGCGGACGCCAGAGACAAGGGTTATTGGCGCGACGTCGGCACGCTGGACGCCTACCACGACGCGCACATGGATCTGGTCTCGGTGCACCCGATCTTCAATCTCTACAACCAGAAATGGCCGATTCTGTCCGTCCCGCCAACGCTTCCGCCGGCGAAGTTCGTCGAGAACGGGATGGCCCTGGACTCGATGGTCGGTCCGGGCACGATCATCTCCGGTGCGACCGTGCGGCGCTCTGTCGTCTCCGAGAACGTCCGTGTGGAGATGGGTGCCAGCGTCGAGGGATCGGTGATCATGCCCGGCGTGCGGATCGGGCGGAATGCCGTGGTGCGCAACGCCATCCTGGACAAGAATGTGGTCGTGCCGGCCGGCGCGACGGTCGGGGTGAACATCGAAGCCGACCGTGCCGCCTACACGACGACGGCCTCCGGTATCACGGTCATCGGCAAGGGCATCACCGTCGCCCGCTAGCCGGCTCGCCGAGGAGGACGTCGGCTAGCCAAGCGGTTTGGGCTGCCTGGCGGGACATCCGGAAGTCGCGTACACGCGGGAGTACTCGAAGTGCCAGGCCTCGTTGTCGTAGATCCGGCACCAGCCGAGCTTCCCCTTCGTCGCCTGCAACCACTGATAGGCCGATGCCGGCTGGACGTCGACGGCATATCCCTTGACGTGGGCGGACTTGCCGGGTGGTAGTACGTAGAAGTGCGCCGCGGCTGCGCCGTACTGCTTGACGTAGTCGTTGAACAGAGCTACCTGTTGCGCTGCACTGCGTTTGCCGTCATTGAGGCAGAGGGTCACGCCCTTGCGCGCGGCAGCCTTCTTCGTCGAGATCCAGGCCGCCTTGACGTCCGCGCGCAGTCCGGTCGGAGGTTCGTCCGAGTACTGCTTGGCGACCGGACATGGCGGGCCGTTGTCCGGCCCGGCCACGTTGACGTCGGCGCTGACCTGGCTCGGCCCGGTGGTGGTGGCCGGTTTGCTGGGCGACGACGCTGATGTGGCAGACGAGGGCGACTGAGTCGATGAGGCTGTCGGGGGAGAGGAGGCGTTCTGGTCGGCGCCCGGGTCGCCCTCGGCCGAACTCGACGCGTCCAGAGACGAGTCCGGGGTCGAGGGTGGCCGCGTGGTGGTGATCATGGAGGGAGCCGCAGCGCTGGTCGACGACCGTCGTACGCTGGTCGAGACCGTAGCGCTGGTCGACACCGCCGCGCGGGTCGACACAGTCGAGTTGACGGTCACGGCGGTGCCACTGGCGCCGGAGCATCCGGCCGTGCCGAACAGGACGGCGGTGGAACTGACGGCAGCGATGAACCTGACGGCGGCCCGACACCGCCCGACACTCAAGATCAACGCTTGACCGCCGCCAGCAAACCGTCCCCAAGCGAGGTCATCAGCGGGACCAGTGCCTCGTCGTCACGGACCTGCCGGCCGGCCTCGCGGACGGCCACCGTCTCCGCATCGCGCTGGGTGGGATCGGCGACTTTGTCGCCGTGCAGGGCGCCCGCCAGGACGAGCACTCCGCCGATCCGCAACAACCGGACGGATTGTTCGACGTATTGCGGGTACGAGGTGCGGTCCGCGTCGACGAGTACCAGGTCGTAGGCGCCGTCGGTCAGTCGCGGCATCACCTCGAGGCCGCGGCCGTTGATCAGTCGGGCCCGGCCGGGTGCCACCCCGACCGATCCGAAGACGTCTTTTGCCGCACGCTGGTGCTCGGCCTCGATGTCGATGGAGGTGAGCACTCCGTCGGGAGCCATGCCGGCCAGCAGATGTAGCCCGCTCACCCCGGTTCCGGTGCCGATCTCGACCACGGCCCTGGCGGACAACACTGCGGCCAGGAAGGTCAGCGCGGTACCGGCGCCCGACCCGATCGGCTCGCAACCGAAGTCGGCAGCCCGCCCCCTGGCGGTCAGGACGGCGTCACTTTCCGGAACGAAGAACTCCGCGAAGGACCTGCTGGTGGTCACCGCATACCTCCGGATACTGACGAGGAACGAAACACCGGTCGCAGCAGAACCTACCGGGCCGGACCACACCGTGGGGTCAGGCGCACCGGCCGGCCGGTGCGCCTGACAGCCGCGCCCGACCACGTTCACAGACGGCTCACACCCGCCGGCGGAACAATCCCGATCAAGTGACCGTTCCTCAGTCACAGCAGCATGCGATCGCGACCAGTTCGCATCGCAAACAGCAAGTCATGGGTGGCCGCTCTTCACACCACTCCAGCAGTTGATCGGTCACACTGGGTTCGACGAATTCTTTCCAAGAGGTGAGTCCCCTGTCCATCCTGCCTTCGCAAGACGGCCGCTCCGGGAGTAGTGCTGCGCCCGACCCGACCTCCTGGACCCCGCCCGCCTGGGAGGACATCGTCAAGGACCACGGCGATCGGGTCTATCGGCTCGCGTACCGGCTGTCCGGCAACTCGCACGATGCCGAGGACATCACCCAGGAGACGTTCATCCGGGTGTTCCGATCGTTGGACGGTTTCAAGCCAGGTTCGTTCGAGGGGTGGCTGCACCGGATCACCACCAATGTGTTCCTGGACATGGTGCGCCGCCGCCAGCGAATCCGGATGGAGGCGCTGCCGGAGGAGACGGACCGGATAGCCGGCCGTGAACCGTCTCCCGAGCAGGCATTCGCGGACGCGAATCTCGACCCCGACCTGCAGGAGGCGCTCGACGAGCTGCTGCCGGAATTCCGCGCCGCCGTCGTGCTCTGTGATGTCGAAGGTCTTTCCTACGAGGAGATCGGCGCGACTCTCGGCGTCAAACTGGGGACCGTGCGATCCAGGATCCATCGCGGCCGGCAGGCGTTGCGCGCCTCGATCGAGCGGCGGCGTGAGGCCAGAGCAGAGGGTGGGTCGTACCGGAATGTGCACAGCGGGCTGCTGCCGAAGGTGGTGATGCCATGAGCGGCGTATTCGACGATCATCTCTCGCTTGACGTCGTCGTCGCATTTGCCGACGGCGAGATGAGTCTCACCGCCTATCAGCGAGCGGCCGCGCACGTGGTGAAGTGTCCGGCCTGCGCGGCCGACGTCGCTGAGCAGACCGCCGCCTCGCAGTACCTACGGCAGGCGCACATGCCGACGATGCCAGGCAGCCTGTTCGACGCCCTCAAATCGATCCCGGTGGCGATGCCGCCGGCCGGCCCGGTCCCCGGCGTCATGGTCGACTCGGCCTCCGGCCGCACGGTGCGAACTCCCGAGAACCAGACCCACGGCCGCGGGCGACGGTTCCGGTTGGGAGCTGGCGCCCTCGTCGCCGGGCTCGCCGTCGGAGCCGTGGTGGTGGTCAGCGCCGGCGAGCACCCTGCCGAGCCCGAGGTACGTTCCACCAGGCCCAACACGACCGTTGTCTCCAGGCCGGCTGCGGCACCGCAGGCGCCGGGGTTCGACGTGATGGCGCGCAGTACCAGGTGACCGGCACATCCCCGCTCGCCCGAGTGCGGCTTGTCGGCAGTGCAATAGCCTGCTGGTGATGACTCGACCTCCTGCCGATCCGGCTACGAACGGGCGGCCCCAGCTGACGATGCGACCGCTGTGGCGGCCACCCGTCGATCCGGCCCAGACCGCCGCCTTCGGTCGCCCGCCCGGGGTGCCGTCTTCGTTCACCCCGCGCCCCAGAACGGGCAACACCGGCGGCCCTTCGCTTCCGGTCGGCCAGGTTGTCCCCGAGATGCTCGCCGACGCCTTCGGTCGGCCGCCGGGCGATGGCCCGAGTCTGGCCCGGCCACCGGCCGGGCCGCCGGTCCCGGACCACATCGAGCCCGAAAACCCTTGGCGGGAACCCAATTCAGCTGCCCGGCTGGGCCAGCCGGCCTTGGCCGAGCCGGTGGTGGATCCACCCGAACCGGTGCTCGCTGAGCGGTTCACCCTGCGTCAGGCCCTTTTCGAGCGTCGCATCCGACCGGGCGCGCTGATCGTGCTCGGAGTGTTGGCGCTGCTGCTCGGATTCGGCGGAGCGGCGATCGGAGCCTGGGCCGGTGGCCGGCTGACTGCTGTCACCACCGACCCCGAATTCCAGGTGGCCAGCGTGACGCCCGCCATCGACCGACCACCGGGTTCGGTCGCCGCCATCGCAGCCAGGGTGACCCCGTCGGTGGTGTCCATCGAGGTCAGGACCGGAGATACCGGTGACACCGGCTCCGGGGTGGTGATCGACGGCAGAGGCTATGTGCTGACCAACAACCACGTGATCTCGCTGGCGGCCACCGATTCGACCGCGCAGCTGACGCTGGTCTTCGCCAACGGCAAGCGGGTACCGGGAACCATCGTGGGCCGCGATCCGGAATCGGATCTCGCCGTCGTGAAGGCGAACATCACCGGGGCGACGGTCGCGCAGCTGGGGGAGTCGGACCAGGTGCTCGTCGGCGACTCCGTCATCGCGATCGGGTCCCCACTGGGCCTGGCCGGCACCGTGACCACCGGCATCGTCTCCGCGAAGGACCGCCCGGTCCGGCTGGCCGGAGGCGAATCGGACACCAACGCGGTCATCGACGCCCTACAGACGGACGCGGCGATCAACCCGGGGAACTCCGGAGGTCCGCTGGTCGATGCAGCCGGGGCCGTCATCGGCATCAACTCGGCGATTCGCACGCTGGGTGGTGATGCCAGCGGATCGATCGGCCTCGGGTTCGCCATCCCGATCGACTTCGCGAAATCGATCGCGCAGGAGCTGATCCGCACCGGCAAGGTCGTCCACTCGACCATCGGGGTCAACGCGAAATCGGCGACCGACGGCACCACCGATGGCGCCCAGGTGCAGAACGTGGTGACTGGCGGCCCGGCGGCGAAGGCGGGCATCAAGGAAGGCGACATCATCACCAAGGTGGGCGACCGCGAGGTCGGCAATGCGGATGAACTCGTGGTCGCCGTCCAGTCCCACCCGGTCGGCGCCACGGTGCCGGTGACGGTGACCAGGTCGGGAAAGACGTTTCAGGTCCAGGTGACCCTGGCCGCGGAATGACCCATCGCCGGCGGACGCCGCTTCGAACTGAGCGTGTCCGAGCGACGCTGCACAGCGGATTTCAGGTCAGCCGTCGCCGGTAGGCTGACAGGGCCGAATCGGTCGGCAGGGTGAGCAGGAACAACAACGACAACGGTCCGAGCGACCATGAACCAAGGGACGGAGGCCGGCCACGTGTTCGGCATGTCCTGGGGTGAAATCCTGATCGTCATCACGGTCGGCATGTTCGTCCTCGGGCCGGAGCGAATCCCCGTCGCGGTGAAGTGGGTCGGCTCGACACTCAAGACCGTGCGGACGATGGCTGCCGGCGCGCAGGAACAGTTACAGGGCGAGTTCGGCCCGGAGCTCGAGGAGCTGAAACGCCAGATCGCCGACCTGCAGTCGCTCAAGGAGATCCAGGAGTTGCGCTCGCTGCGCGACCTCAACCCCCGCTCGTTGATCACCAAGAACATTCTCGGCGAGGAGTTCAGCGGCGGGATGAGTGGATTTCTCGGGCTCAACCAGACCACCACGGCGCCGCAGGCCACCGGGTCCGGAGTGGCCGCGGAGCCCGAACAGGTCGAGATGACGTCCGATTCGACCGTGCCTGATCTGACCAAGCCGGACTTGACCAAGCCGGACTTGACCAAGCCGGACCTGACGAAGCCGGACCTGACCAAGCCCGACCTGACCAACCCGGCGGTGGAGGCCGTCGCTACCTCGGAGCCAGGGTCAACCCCGACGGCGCCACCAGCCACCCCCGGACCTCAGATCCCCGCGGTGGTCATCAACGAGCCGACGGTCCCGACCAAGAACGAACCGCAAAGTGCCGAGTATTCCGCGGCCGCATCGGGCTCCGGTGCACCCAGGCATCTGGCCGCCGCGACGTTCGACATGGATGCCACCTGACCGTCAGCGACGGGATGGAGCAATTCCCAGTGAGACGCCGACCAACGGGCGGGTACGGGCCGCCAGGTCGTCAGCCACGGCTTTGAGCGCGAGGGCCGCGGGCGAATCGGGGTCGGAGATCACCAACGGGACACCGGCGTCGCCGGCGGCACGCAGCGATACCTGCAGCGGGATCTGCCCCATCAGCGGGACCGAGGTGCCGGTCACCCGGCTCAGCGAATCGGCGACCACGGTGCCGCCACCCGACCCGAAGAGGTCGAGCACTGTCCCGTCCGGCAGGGTCATCGCCGACATGTTCTCCACCACGCCGGCGATCTTCTGGCGGGTCTGTAGTGCGATGCTGCCCGCCCGCTCGGCTACTTCAGCGGCGGCCAGCTGCGGAGTCGTCACCACCAGGATCTCGGTGGTGGGAATCAGTTGTGCGGTCGAGATCGCGATGTCACCGGTGCCGGGCGGCAGATCCAGCAGCAGGATGTCCAGGTCACCCCAGAACACGTCGGCCAGGAACTGCTGGAGGGCGCGGTGCAGCATCGGACCGCGCCACACCACCGGAGTGTTGCCGTCGACGAACATTCCGACGCTGATCACCTTCACCCCGTGCGCTTCCGGCGGCAGGATCATCTCGCCGATCCGGGTGGGCTTTCCGGTCACCCCGAGCATCCGCGGGATGGAGAAGCCGTAGACATCCGCGTCGAGGACCCCGACGGCCAGGCCCTTGGCCGCCAGCGAGGCGGCCAGGTTCACCGTCACGGTCGACTTGCCCACCCCACCCTTGCCCGACGCGATGGCGTACACCCGGGTCCGCGACTCGGCCCTGGCGAACGGGATGTCCTTGGTGGCACCACCTTTGAGATTGTCGCGCAGGGTGCTCCGTTGGGCGTCCGTCATTACGCCGAGGGTCAAACGTAGCTCGGTGACGCCGGGAACAGCGCGGACCGCTGCGGTGACGTCCTCGGTCAGTTTGTCGCGGAGCGGGCAGGCGGCGATGGTCAGCAGGACGGTCAGTTCGACGATCCCGTTGTCGCTGATGTCGATCGAGTCGACCATGCCCAGATCGGTGATCGGGCGCCGGATTTCCGGATCCTTGACTCCGGCCAGCGCGGCCCGGACGGCAGCGGTCAGATTTTCAGCGGTCACTGCGTGGTCCTTGCGTCAGCTGTCGGCAGCGAGAACTGTTGTCCCGCTCTGCTGTCAGGCTACGGTGCCGGGCGGCCGACCCGAACCGCGTCACCGGGGGTCCGCATCGAGACCCGCGTCATCGCACATCGGATGCACACCTACCTGTGCCAGCATGGAGTCCTCGGCGTCGGGCAGCTCGCCGCCCTCTACCATTTTCATCAGATGTGAGTCTCCACTGCGGGATCTCGGCACCAGGAAGGCCTTCGACGTGACATCGCCCATGGGAAGTTCGCAGCTGCGTTTCCGCGGCGGTGCCGGCGCACCGGCGCTACCTACTCCGCCGACCGGGTTCGCCGTCGCCGCTTACCCGACCTACGCCCAGGCGCAGGACGCCATCGAGCACCTGGCGAAGAACGACTTCGCGATCGAGGACGTCACCATCGTCGGCACCGATCTGCAGATGGTCGAGCGGGTGACCGGCCGGCTGACCGCCGGCAAGTTGGCCGGCGCCGGCGCGGCTTCCGGCGCCTGGTTCGGTCTGTTCGTCGGGTTGCTGCTCAGTTTCTACGGCGGCTCGAAGGCCGGCTTCGTACTCATTCTGGTCGCTGTCGCCATCGGTGCCCTGTTTGGCGCGGTGATGGGCTACCTCGGCTACTCGGTGGCCAAGGGCAAGCGCGATTTCACCTCCGCGTCGCAGGTCGTGGCGCGCCGATACGACGTGCTCTGCCAGCCCCGGACCGCAGAGCAGGCCCGCAATCTGCTGGCCAGGATGGAACTCGGCATCCGCGGCTGATCGAATTCCGGTCCCGGCCACCGGCCTGAACTGACCGGAACTCAGAGCCAGCGTTTGCGGCGCAGCGCGTAGTACAGCAGCGAGCAGACCAGGATGATGCCGATGATGGCCATCGGGTAACCGAACCGCCATTCGAGTTCGGGCATGTGCTCGAAATTCATCCCGTAGATGCCCGCGATCGCGGTCGGCACCAGGGCGATCGCGGCCCAGGCCGAAATCTTGCGCATGTCCTGGTTCTGTCGGTTGGCCACCTCGGCCAGGGCCGCCGACACCAGCGTGGTCAGCATTTCGTCGAAGGTGCCGATCCGCTCCGCCACGTGCGACACGTGGTCCTCGACGTCCCGGAAATACTCTTGCACGTCTTCCGGGATGAGCGGATTGGGCTGGTTGGCCAGCAGTCGCAGAGGCACGACCAGTGGCGCGACCGCCCGCCGCAAGCGGAGAATCTCCCGCTTCAGCCGGTAGATCTGCTCGGTGTCGACGTACTCGTCGGGATCGAAGACAGCCGTCTCCATCTCGTCGATGTCCTCTTCGATCTCCGAGACCACGGCCACATACTCATCGACGATCCGGTCGGCGATCGCGTGCAGCACGACTGCTGGACCCAGCGACAACTGCTCGGGATCTGCCTCCAGAGCGGCCCGCAGTCCGGTGAGCTCGGAATGCTCCCCGTGTCGGACGGTGATGATGAAGTCGCGGCCGAGGAAGACCATGATCTCGCCGCTGGCCACCACCACGCCGGCCGGGCTGCCCGGGCTGGAATGCTCTTCGAATTTGACCGTCTTGAGCACGAAGAACAGGTATTTGCCGTAGCGGTCCATCTTGGGTCGTTGATACGCGTGCACCGCATCCTCGACAGCGAGCTCGTGCAGGCCGAACGTCTCGGCGACGGCTGCCATCTCTTCGTACGTCGGCTCGTGGAAGCCCACCCAGACGAACCCACGGCGATCTTGCCTGACCTTGTTCAACGCGGTGACCGGATCGGAGCAGGTTGAATCCCGCCGGCCGCCGGCATAGGCGCCGCAATCGACCAGCGCCTGATGCCGGGGTTTGAGAATCAGTGGGTGCGGCTTCTTGCCGATGGTCATGAACCCTGGGAGTGGGGGAAGGACGGGCATCGCGAATCCTCCTTGACGATCCTGGGCGGCATCGACCCATGGGCGGCCTGTTCGACCGGGCCAGGACAGCCAGCAGCCTGGCGGGCCCGGCACAGGCTACTCGTCCAGGGTGTCGGCTTGGTGCGGACCACGCCAGGACGGACCGGTGCGCGGCGGGCCCGACCGAACCGGGCAGGATGGGGGTGATGCTCATCGACCTGCACACCCATTCCGACTCGTCAGACGGCACAGATACGCCCGCCGAGCTGGTGCGGGCCGCGGCCACGGCCGGTCTGGACGTGCTGGCCATCACCGATCACGACACCACCGGCGGGTGGGCCGAAGCGGCCGCCGCCCGACCACCGGGCCTCGGCCTGATCCGAGGGTCGGAGTTCTCCACCCAAGTGGCCGGCGACGGCTGGGCGTACAGCATCCACCTGCTCGGCTACCTGTTCGATCGTGCCGACCCCGAGATCGCGGAGGAGCAGGCCAGGTTGAAGCTGGAACGCCGGCGCCGCGGGTTGGCGATCGTCGAGCGGATGGTCGCCGACGGTGTGCCCATCACGGCCGAACAGGTGTTGACGATCGCCGGCAACGCACCTGTTGGCCGCCCCCACATCGGCCGCGCCCTGGTGGCGGCCGGCGTCGTGTCGTCCGTCGATGAGGCCTTTGCGACGTATCTGGCCGGCAGGGCCAAGTACTACGTGCGGAAGGTCGACACGGACCTTCCGAAGGCGGTGAAGATGATCACTGCGGCCGGTGGTGCCAGCGTGATCGCGCATCCCCGCGGTCGGGGCGAGCACCGCGTGCTCTCGAGCGAACTGATCGGTGAATTGGCCGCGATCGGCCTGACCGGACTCGAGGTGGATCATCCGGACCACAATGACGACCGAGCGAGCCGAACTACGGGAGATCGCCGCCCGGCACGGTCTGCTGACGACCGGATCCTCCGATTACCACGGACACAACAAGAAATTGCAGCTCGGCGCAGGAACACACGGATCCGGATGTGCTGTCCGCCCTGGTCGAGAGGACCAGCGGGGTCACGGTTCCGCTCGGCAATGTGAGCTGATCCGTTGCCCGGGCCTCTCCAAGAACCAGCCGAATCCAGTTCCAGCCCGACGGTGCCGTTGCCGGCCGTCGGAGCAGATCGAAGCAGATCGGCCGTGCTCCCGCGCTCGGTCCGGATACTGGAAACCACCGCCGGACTGCTGTCGGCCGGCGCGCTGGTGCTGGGTCTGGTGCTGGCCGTGCTGAAGTTTGCCGCTCCGGCTCTGGTGGACGGGTCTGGTCTGTCGGCCGCCGGCGGGCCGCAGACCGGCCGGATCGTGGTGCAACTGGCCGCCGGTGCGATCGGTGAGGTGCTGCACGGGCGCAGGCGGCACTTCGGTGCCCGATCCCGGCCGCTGGTGGCCGCCGCGGTGATCATCGGTGAGCTCATTGCGCTGTGGTGGTGTTGGTGGCGCTGAACGGCGCACAACGGCGCACAACGGCGCACAACGGCTGCACTAGGAACGGTCGAACCTCAGCCCGCCCCGACGGTCCACTGTCGCAGTAGTGGCACAAGGATGGCCAACAGGTTGTCCGGGGCCTCGATGGCCGGTGAGTGGGCTCCCCCCGGGACCAACACCAGCTCCGAACCCAGCGTGCGGGCCATCTGCCGTTGGCTGTCCAGGGGCCACGCATCGTCGGCCTCGCCCGCGATGACGGCCACCGGAGTCGAAGTGCCGCCCAGCGCCGCGGCCAGCTCCGCCGTCCGGTCAGGTTCGGTCAGCAGTGCCTGGCCCATCCCGAGCAGACCGAGCGGATTCGAGGCCAGGAATCTGTTCCGGTAGAACTGCGCAAGCGGCGCAGGATCATCCGGATCAAGGCCGGCGGCTCGCTGACCGCCGTCGTACAGCGCTTGCGCCCCGTGGGCGCGCAGGACGGGCGCGCCCTTGGTCAGCGCGTCGTACCGGTTGCCGCTGGTAAAGGCCGCAGGCCCGGAGCAAAGCAGGATGAGTCCGCTGATCTGGGCGCCGGCCAGCACGGCCTGCCGGGCGACGAGCCCGCCGAACGAATGACCCAGCAGCACCAACGGACGATCCCGCGGCGAGCCCGCGGATCACGTCGACAAGTGCGGCCCCGAGTACCGCAGGCGCGTATGCGGTCTCTTCTTCGGGACCCGGAGATTCGTACTGTCCAGGCTGGTCGATGGCCACCGCGGCGAAGCCCGCTCGGGCCAGCGGGTCGAGCAGGGGAGCGAAGTCCTCCTTGGAGCCGGTGTAGCCGGGCACCAGCAGGACGACCGGCGCCGCGACCGCGCCGTCGGCCGGCGCCGCAGTGAGTGCCGCGAGAGACCCGGCGTTGGTGCTGGATCCGGCCGCGCACGGCGGATGTCGGGGTGAGCTGGTCGGCCATCAGCTCAGGCCCACAACGGTATTGCCGCGGTCCTCGATGATCATCGTGCCGACGGCCGACACATCGACCCGCCCGGTGTAACCGCTGCGATCCACCGGCGTGGAGACTGCCCCGTCCGCGCTCACGTCCAGCGGCCCGGTTGCCTCGTCGAAACTGCTCAACCCGCTTCTGGTCGGCATCAGCACGGTCGAGTTGACGATCCCGGGCAGACCGACGGCGCCCGCCGCCACCCAGTCCAGTTTCAGATCCGCGATGTCCGTGGTCTTCGGGGGATTCAGGGCGTTGGTGATACTGCCGCTGCTGGTGGTGGCCGAGCTGGTTGTGGTGGTCGGAGCCGCCGAGAACGACGTGTTCGGTGGAACGGCCTGGATGGTCGGCGTTGAGATCGAGAGCAGGTGGCTGCCGACCAGCGAATATCGGTGGTCGGCCGTCTGCACGGCGGGAGTGACCATCGCCGGCTTGCTGACGCTGTCCGCCGCCACGATGTCGGCGGCCGGAATGTCGACCGGAGTCCGGGAGGTCACCTTGCCCGTGGCGTCGTAGACGACCACCGCCGGCTTCGGCCCGGACACCAGTACGGCCACCCGGTCTGCCGTTACGCCGACGATCCGCGCTGCCACGGCGCCGGTGTCGATGTCCGCCCGGACGGAATGCTGGAAGTTGTCCCAGCCATCCGGATGATTGGCGACCGAACCGGGATCGTCGAAGTTGAGCACGACCCTGGCGTTCGTGCCCTCCTCGGGGCAGTGCTCGACCGTGGCGAACTGGTTGGCGGCCAGCGCCATGTCGGTGAAGGTGCAGCCCAGCCGGGACTGGCCCGACTTCGGCGGGTTGATCTGCTCGCCGTACTGGATGGTGCGGACCAGGTCGTAGCGCCAGACCTCGATGCGGGTCGGCCCGAGCCAGCCGGCGTAGGGGCCGCCGAACACCAGAGATCCGTTCTGCTGGTTCGGGGACGTGCGCACTTTGCCGCGGGCGCCGGTGACCGGGTCGAACGTCATGACCTGCGAGCAAAAGCCGTTCTCGCCGTAGACGGTGGTGATTCCCGGCGACCGAGGCGGAAGCAGCCATCTGGGCCGGGCCGACGTCGCCCGACCCCACCGCGCACAGGCTGCGGTTCGACCGGGAGTACGTCCACCGCACGGCGCCGGTGACCGCATCACGGGCGGTGATCGTGTGCTGGTCGGTCGGTGACGACGACACCGGAGGCCGACGCGACCGAGCCGAGCGCCGGGTCGGTTGCTGCGGTCCACTTCTGGGTCAGCGACGTCGGTAGTGCCGACGGCGTCGCCGGTACCGGGGCCGCGCTGCCGGTCACCAGATCGGCGTTCCGGATGTCGCTGTAGTGGTAGACGACCAGCCCGACGACAACCACAACGACGGCGAGAGCCACGGCCAGCGAACGGTCGAGCAGCCGTCTCCGGCGGTGCGGTGAAGTCACTGTGCTGAATCCTAAGACTGTGCTGAATCCCGAGACTGGTTGAATCCCAAGACAACTTCGCGATGGATCCCGAGACATTCGCGCGAGCTTACGCAATCGACCTGGGTGCCTCCTTCGAGCTGGCTTCCGGCCGGCCGGCTCACTCGCCGGACGGGCTCGACGAGCGGGCTCGCTGGTGTCGTTCGCGAGGGCGCCGTTTACCTGGCCGCCGTTCGCAGTCGAGCCGTTCGCGGTGGCGCCACCGCCGCGGGTGCGGCGCCGGGACCGTTGCCGCCGGGGAGTCGTGGGACCCTCGCCAACCGCCTCAGCCGGGTCCGCGGCCGCCCCGGTGGACTCGCCGACGCTCTCGGCAGGCTTGCTGGTGTGCGCGCCCGACCGGCGCCCCTCGTTGGGTCGACCGCCACGGCTGCCGCATCGCGAGCGCCGGCATGCCCGTTCGAACGCGCCGGGGCAGTTGCCGCCTTGCGGCGCCGACCGCCGGTCTCGCCCAGATCCTCGACGACCTCGGCCGCCAGACCCTCGCGGGTGCGCTGCGCCTTCGGCAACCGGCCCGTCGTGCCTTCCGGAATGTCGAGATCGGCGAAGAAGTGCGGCGAGTTCGAGTAGGTCTCGACCGGATCGGCGAAGTCCAGGCCGAGGGAATCGTTGATCAGCTTCCAGCGGGGGATGTCGTCCCAGTCGACGAAGGAGACCGCCACGCCCGTCTTGCCTGCTCGGCCGGTGCGGCCGATTCGGTGCACGTAGGTCTTGTCCTCCTCCGGGCACTGGTAGTTGACGACGTGGGTGACGTCCTCGACGTCGATGCCACGGGCGGCCACGTCGGTCGCGACCAGCACGTCGACCTTGCCGGCCCGGAATGCCCGCAGGGCCTGCTCGCGAGCGCCCTGGCCGAGATCGCCGTGCACGGCGGCGGAGGCGAATCCGCGTTCGGCCAACTCGTCGGAGACCTTCTGGGCGGTGCGCTTGGTCCGGGTGAAGACCATCGTCAGTCCGCGGCCGCGGGCCTGCAACAGCCGCGCGAGCATCTCCACCTTGTCGAGGGCGTGGGCCCGATACACGTACTGCTTGGTGGTGCGGTGGGTCTGGCCCTCGGTCGCAACCTCGGCTCTGATGTGGGTCGGCTGGGACATGAAGCTGCGAGCCAGCGTGAGGATCGGGCCGGGCATGGTGGCCGAGAACAGCATCGTCTGCTTGACGTCGGGCACCATGCCGAGCACCTTCTCGATGTCCGGCAGGAAGCCCAGGTCGAGCATCTCGTCGGCCTCGTCCAGCACCAGCACCTTGATGCCACCGAGCTGCAGGTGGCCGCCGTTGGCCAGATCCAGCAGCCGGCCCGGGGTGCCGATGACGACGTCGGCACCCGACTGGAGGGCGGCGATCTGCGGCTCGTAGGCCCGGCCGCCGTAGACCGCGGTCACCGAGAGCCCCAGGTACTTGGCGGCACCCTGCAGATCTCGGGTGACCTGTACGCACAGTTCGCGGGTCGGCACCATGACGAGGGCGCGCGGGGCCCGGCCGGCGGCCAGCTTGCCGTTCTCGTCCTTGGCGCCGTCGTCCCAGGCCAGACGCTGCAGCAGCGGAACACCGAACCCGAGGGTCTTGCCCATACCGGTCCTGGCCTGGCCGATCAGGTCGGAACCCATCAACGCGATCGGCAGCGTGAGCGACTGGATGGCGAAGGTCCGCTCGATGCCCGCCTCCATCAGCGATTGGACGATGCGGGGATCGACCTGCAAGTCGGCGAAGGTCGGCGCCTCCGGAGCGACGGGCGCATCGCCGGTGAGCGGGTGCGAGACCGCGTCCTCATCCAGCGGTGCGTCGGCCGAGTGCTCCAGCGCGACGGCGGCCGGAACCCCGTCGGTGTGCTGGTCATTGCTCGGGGTTCGGTCGACATCGGCTGGGGCCACGGCGATCTGGGCAGAGTCCCCGGTGTCGGTATTGGTTGAACTTTCGGTCATGGGTGATGAAAACCTTCCGTGCGGTCCGCGCGCGTTGGCAGATCACATCCGCCGAAGATCGGCGGTCATGGAAGGGCTGGAAAAGGCCCGGGCGACGCGCGCACAATGCGGCAGCGCCGTCCTGGCGCCGCCTGTCGACCTGATTCTACGTGGTCAGGGCGCGAAAGCGGTCCGGAGGCATCCTGCGCGCGCCGCTTTGTCAGCGTCAGGCGTTCCGACGGCGTCGCGACGCGTTTAGGCTCGGGGTGCTCCGCCTGGACAACCCGGCGAGAAGGCGAAGTGAACGCGGATGGACGCTGTGAGATATGGCGCTGTGGGATATGGACGCTGTGTGATGTTGAGTGGGCCGTTCGACGAGAGGAACGCCGTATGACGGAAGCGCAGTCGGCAGAACGGGCCACAGCCGCCGATGTGCCACCGGGCACGGTGGAGCTGCTGGGGGTGCTGGCCTACGGCGAGCTATCGGCCTTCGACCGGATGGCGGCCGACGCCAGGTACGCGCCGACGCTGTCCGGACGCGTGGCGCTCTCCCAGATGTCGTCCGCCGAGATGGGCCACTTTCGCCGGTTGGCCACCTACCTCGACACGCTCGGCGTGATGGTCGAGGACGCGATGGCGCCGTTCATCGCCCCGCTCGAGGCGTTCCACGACTCGACTGCCCCGCATTCCTGGCTCGAGTCGCTGGTCAAGGCGCACGTCGGCGACGGGCTGGCGGCCGACTTCTACCGGGAGATCGCCGAATGGCTTGATCCGGTCACCCGCGACCTGGTGTTCGAGGTACTCAGCGACACCGGGCACTCCTCGTTCGCCGTCCGCGAGGTACGCAAGGCGTGCCAGGCGGATCCCCGGCTCACCGGGGCACTGGCGCTGTGGGGCCGCCGCCTATTGGGCGAGGCAATCACCCAGGCGCAGTACGTGGTGGCCGACCACGACGACCTGGCCACGTTGATCGTCACCGGCTCCGGTGACCTGTCTGGCATCGCCGCCTTGTTCCGTCGGTTGCAACTCGGGCACACCGAGCGGATGAAGTCGCTCGGTCTTGCCTGACCCGTTCAGCTCAGTTCGATGGCCGGGACGCCCGGTGTGGCGAACCCCAGTACCTGGCCGTAGAAGGCCAGTTCGGCCTCCAGTGCGGTCTTGCGGGCGGCGGCCGCCCGGAAGCCGTGCCCCTCGTCGGGGAACACGATCAACGCGTGCGGCACACCTTTGGCCAGACAGGCCGCGGCGAACTCCTGCGCCTGGTCCGGCGTGACGATCGGGTCCTTGCCGCCCTGCAGCAGAAGCACCGGCGTGGCCAGCCGGTCGGCGTGGGTCAGCGGCGACCGCTGCGTCATCAACGCCGGGTCGTCGCCGATGAGGTGCACGAGGTAGCGGGACTCGAAGTCGTGAGTCGTCGCCACCAGGGCGTTCAGGTCACCGACACCGTAGGACGATGTGCCGGCCGCAAACGGGTTGCCAGGTGTGGTGAGGGCGCCCAGGACGGTGAGACCGCCCGCCGAACCGCCGCTGATCAGCGCCGCCCCCGCGGTCCCATCGGCCAGCAGGCCGGTGGCCACGGTGATGGCGTCGGCCACGTCGAGTTCGGCCCAGTGACCGTTCAGCGCATCGCGGTAGGGCCGGCCGTATCCGGTCGAGCCGCGGTAGTCGACCGCGGCCACGGCGAACCCGCGGCTGGTGAAGTAGGCGGTGGTCACCGACAGGCTCCGGTTGTGCTGTGCGGTCGGGCCGCCGTGCACGGTGATGATCACCGGCGCTGTTCCGGCACTGGCGACGTGGTCCGGATTGGTGGGTGGATACAGCACGGCATGGACGCCCCCGAAGGTGCGTAGCTCCGGAACGGGCACGAAGGCGGGGGGCAGCTCGTCGGCCGCAGATCTGATCACCTGCCGTCGGCCGTCCGGATCGATCACCACGAGTTGGGTGGGCTGCACGTCGGAACCGACGATGAGCGCCATCCGACCGGAGCGGTCCGCGACCAGATCACCCGTCGAGGTCCACGTCGGGTCCAGTTCGGTCAGCTCACCGCTGAAGGTGTCCAACAGGGCAGGCCGCCCGTCCGGACGCACCAGCAACCGACCGCCCGGGACCGCGGCCCAGTTCCGCCGACCCAGCACCCACAGAGGGGCGGCGAAATCAGCGGGCCGATCGGTCAGGCGCCGATTGCCCTCGGCTCGCGCATCGATGAGAATTGGTTGCCACCAATCGCTCTCGTCACTGATCAACAGAACTGACCCATCCGGCAGGAAGCCAGGCGAGACGACCGAAACCCCGGGGCCACCGGCGATCGTCCGAACGTCCGAGACTGCTCCCGCCCGATCCATTCTGGCCAGGTGCGCCGTCGTCGAGTCCCACGGCATGTCCGGGTGATTCCAGCTGACCCAGACCAACGCGTCACCGGCGGGAGACAGCCGCGGGGCGGCCAGGAAGTCGTCGGCCGGCCATGCGCCCAGCAGGTCGACGATCGCGGCCGGGTCGTCCGCGCCGCTGCCGTCGAGCGGAATCGCCACGATGGTGCGATCCACCGTGCCGAACGTGCCGTCACCCCGATGCGCCTCGCGCACCGCCAGCAGCCGCCCGCGGCGGACGTCCAGCTGCAGGTCGGCGTACCGCAGGCCGGCCTCGATCGGCGGGGTCGGGGTGAGCGGGACCGGCTCGCTGCCGCGGACCACCCGGTAGAGGCGTTGATCCGACAGCTGGGCGAAGACCAGGTCGAAATCGTCGGGGCCCGGCACCGGCAACCACGCGGTGCCGCCGTACTCGTGGACGCGCGTTCTGGCGTTCCAGGGGGCGGGCAGCAGGTCGACGACCACACCCCGATCGTCGGTGGTACAGACGCAAACCCGGCCACCTTCGGCCGGCCGGCCCTCGGACCACCACACCTGCTCGCCGGCGAACGCGACGGCCTCCAGCGCTCGACCGGAGGTCACGGCCTGATCGGCGGAGATCGGGGAGGGCCAGGAACCGGGGGATGGCGTCGTGTTCATCTGCCCGATTGTGCCCTCGACCCCCGGTGCGTCGCGCCGTGGCCCGATCAGCCGGCTACCCGGCCCGGCGCGCGATCGTCGCTTTCGCCTCCGCCGACAGCGCTTGCACGTCAACCAGTTTCGCCAGCAGATCCGACTCCGTCGGTGAAAGCCCGGAACACGGTGGCGACGGTCACGCCATGGTCCGGTCGGTACAGCACCCGGATCTCGTCGCCGGCGCTGACCGGTCCTGGCTGCAGGACCCGCAGGTACGTGCCGGACTCGGCGCGCGCCGTGAACCGTTTGATCCAGCCGCGCTCGCCGAGGAAGCCGGCGAAGGTGCGGCACGGAATCCGTGGGTCGCTCACCTCGAGCAGGAGGGTGTCGCCGATGGCCCAGCGTTCTCCGACGATGGTTCTGCCGATGTCGACACCGACGGTGGTCAGGTTCTCCCCGAAGCCGCCGGACGACACCGGGTGGCCGAATTCGGCGGCCCACCGGTCGAGGTCTTCCCGCGCGTAGGCATAGACCGCTTGATCGTTGCCGCCGTGATGCCGCAGGTCGAAGACGTCATCGCCGGCCAGTCCGCTGCCGCCGACATGCTTGGGGCCGGGCGCGCGGACCAGCACCGGATGCTGCACCGGTCGTTTGTCGATTCCGGTGTAGGACGCCGAGGCGTGCTCGGAAGCCATCACTCGCCCGACGTTGACCGACAGCACGGCCGGAGTGATCGTCATGATCGAACACGGTAGTGCCAGTGGTGGCGCGTGGGCAGAATGTGCATGGGAGAATTGCAGTCGTCATGACGAAACCCCTCCCGCTGGTCTTCAACGCTCCGCGCCGCGGCAAGCCGCCCGTGCACCTCGCCGACCTCGACGGCGACGCCCGCAAGCAGGCGGTCAAGCAGGCGGGCCAACCGGCATTTCGCGCCGACCAGTTGGCCCGGCACTATTTCGGCGGGTTGACCCGGGATCCGGCGGAGATGTCCGACCTCCCGTCCGGCGGCCGGCAGGAGTTCGTCGACGCGTTGTTGCCCGCATTGCTCACCGAGGTCCGCTCCATCTCGTGCGACGACGGCGACACCCGCAAAACGTTGTGGCGGGCCCACGACGGCACTCTGATCGAATCCGTGCTGATGCGTTACCCGGACCGGATCACGCTCTGTGTCTCGTCCCAGGCCGGCTGCGGTATGGCCTGCCCGTTCTGTGCCACCGGTCAGGGCGGTCTACAACGGAACCTGTCCACGGCGGAGATCGTCGAGCAGGTCCGGCTGGCCGCTCGTTCCGCCCGCGACGGCGCGATGGGCGAACCCGGACGCCTGTCCAACGTGGTGTTCATGGGCATGGGTGAGCCGCTGGCGAACTACAACCGCGTGCTGGCCGCGGTCAAGATGATCACCGCGCCGGCCCCCTACGGGCTCGGCATCTCGGCCCGATCCGTCACCGTGTCGACAGTCGGGCTGGTCCCGGCGATCGAGAAGCTGACCGCCGAGAAGATGCAGGTGCGGTTGGCCGTATCGCTGCACACGCCGGACGACGAACTGCGCGACACCCTCGTGCCGGTCAACGACCGCTGGAAGATCGACGAGGTACTGCGGGCGGCCAGGGCCTATGCCGACGCCACCGGTCGCCGGGTCTCCATCGAGTACGCCCTGATCAAGGAGATCAACGACCAGCCCTGGCGTGCCGACATGCTTGGCGAGCTATTGCGCGACCACCTCGGTCAGCTTGTGCACGTCAACCTGATCCCGCTGAACCCGACTCCCGGCAGTCAGTGGGATGCGTCTCCGAAGGCCGTGCAGGACGAGTTCGTGCGGCGGGTCCGAGCGCAAGGGGTGGCCTGCACCGTTCGGGACACCCGTGGTCAGGAAATCGCCGCGGCCTGCGGCCAGCTGGCGGCCGAAGAACTCGTCGGCTGAGGCGACCTGGCTCTGGCCGGACCGCAGTGGTCCGCTGTCAGGGCCGGATCCGGCGCTTGCGCCGGTTCGCGATGTTGCCCCGGACGATCCAGCCGGCCATCAAGATGGCGATGCCGATCACCCAGTAGTCCTCGACGTTGGAAACCTGATTGCCGAACAACGCCAGGCAGACCAGGCCGATGACGCCGAGCCACAGCAGCATGGCCTTGCCGCGCGGCGCGAACTCGCCCCAATGTCCGTGCCAGCCCCACTCTTCGCTGGGCGCGTCCGGGTTGTAGGAGACGACAGCCGCGTGATGAGCGACCTCGACCGCACCGTGGCCGTCGGGACCGTGCGCGTCCACGCCTTCGGACGGGAACTTCTCGAGAGACGAGCCGGACACGGGACCTCCAACAGGTGACGGCACAACCATGTTGTCAGTCTGGCACGGATGAAAGGGCGAACGTGTGCCCGGGTGGCTGACGCGCCCGGACGTCATCCGCGCCGCGGAGGACGTCGGGTCGGCATCGCGGTCAAGGGATCGTCGGGCCATGCGTGACGGGGATAGCGACTGCGCAGTTCTGCCCGCACCTGCGGGTAGCCCTGGCGCCAGAAGGAGGCCAGGTCGGAGGTGATGGCCGCCGGCTTGCCGGCCGGCGACAACAGATGCAGCACAACGAGAACCCGACCGTCGGCGATCGAAGGCGCCTGCCGGGCACCGAACATCTCCTGCACCTTGACGGGGAGTACCGGACTGCCGTCGCCCGCCAGGTCCACGCCCGAATAATCGACGCGAACCACCGAACCCGATGGCACCTCGATCCGCTCCGGAGCCAGCTGATCGAGGCGGCCGGCGGCGGGCCAGGGCCACAACCGCCGCAACGCCGCGGTGACGTCGATCCGGGCGAGATCCGCGTTGCGCCGGACCTTCTGCAGGTCCGGGCCGAGCCACGTATCGGCCCTGTCCAACAGGGCGCCATCGGAGACATCGGGCCATGGCGATCCCAACGCCCGGTGCAGCAGCGCCAGCCGGCGACGGAGCTGATCGGCGCCGGCCGACCAGGTGAGCAGATTCAAGCCGCTCGCCATCAGCCCGTCCCGAACGGCCGCCTGCACCGCGCTCGGATCGGGACGCGTCAGCGGGCGTTCAGCCAGCACGATCGCGCCGAGGTAATCGCGTTGTCGGATGACCAGAGCGCCGTCGCGCCAGAGGATTTCGTCCTCGGTGCGGCGCAGGCCGCCGGCGATCTGTTGGGCTGCCGCAGCGTCCAACTGGGCAGCGGCCCGAATGCGTGCATCCACCTGTCCGGCGGCCCGATCAGCGACTGCGATGGCCAGCCACGGAGAACCACGCAGTTCGGTGTCCGGGGCCAGCCGGGCTCCGGTGCCTGCCGCCATCAGATAGTTCCCGTTGCCCGGATCCTCCGGACGGCGGCCTCTGGCCAAGCGTTCCGGATAGGCCAGTCCCACGACTATGCCGACGGCCAGATCATCGCCGACGGCACTTCGGGAGGTACGCACCTCCGGTGCGCCGGCGGTCAGCCGGCCCACCTCGTCTCGCCAGGCCGCGCCGGCGGCTGAGCCTCTGGAGCTGCGCAATTCGCGCCACCGGCCGAGCAGGTCGTCACCGTGTCCGAGCGGAACATCACCGGAGATCAGTGCGACGATTTCGGCCGCTCGCCGGCTGCCGACCAGGTCCGAGCCGTCGAGTAAAGCCCGGGCGAGCCGGGGCGTTACTCCGATGCGCGCCAATCGTCGGCCGCGCGGGGTGATGCGGCCGTCGGCATCCACGGCGCCGAGATCCTGCAGGGTGGACACTCCCGTCCGGATGGCCGCCTCGGGTGGCTGGTCGAGCAGCGCCAGCCCGTCGCCCCCTGGATGGCCCCAGTCAGCGACCGCCAGGGCGAAGCCGGTCAGGTCGGCGATGGCGATCTCCGGCGCCTGATGCGCAACCAGGTGAACGTCGTCGGCCTGGGACCAGCAGCGATAGACCCGTCCGGGTCCTTGTCGGCCGGCCCGTCCGGCTCGTTGGGTGGCCGAGGACTTGGAGACCTTGGTGGTGGTCAGTCGGCCGAGTCCCCGGCTGTGGTCGATCCGCGGCTCCCGGGAGAGCCCGGCGTCCACCACGATCGACACACCCGGGACCGTCAGCGAGCTCTCGGCCACGGCGGTGGTCAGCACCACCCGTCGTCGATTGCCCGGCCGGAGCACCCTGTCCTGCTCGCCGGCCGATTGTCGCCCGAACAGCTCCACCACGTCGGCCAAGCCGGCTACGTCCGGCAAACGTCTTGCTACGGCATTGATCTCAGCTTCACCGGGGAGAAAAACCAGGACGTCGCCCGGTTGCTCCGCCAGCGACCGACGCACCACGCTGGCCACGTGGTCGAGCAATCGGGGGTCGATCCGAGCGTCGGGGAGCAGCGGGATCGGGCGTTCCGGGGGCGCGTAGACGATCTCGACCGGGTGGACGGCTCCCGTTGCGGTGACCACCGTGGCCTGATCGCTGCCAGACCCGAGAACCCTGGTGAGTCGGTCGGTGTCGGGAGTGGCCGAGGTGGCGACCAGGCGAAGGTCCGGGCGCAGATTCGTCCGGATGTCCAGGCAGAAAGCCAGGGCCAGGTCGGTGTCCAGTTGTCGTTCGTGCACCTCGTCGAGCACGACGGCATCGACTCCGGCCAGTTCCGGGTCCTGCTGCAGCCGGCGTACGAGCAGGCCGGTGGTGACCACCTCGACCCTGGTGGCCGACGACACCTGCCGGTCACCGCGAATGGAATAGCCGACCACGCCACCGACCGGCGCGCCGACCAGTTCGGCCATCCGACGGGCCGCGGCCCTGGTCGCGATCCGCCGTGGCTCGGCCACGATCACCCGGCCGGGGAAGGCGTCGGCCAACGCCAGCGGCAGCAGCGACGTCTTTCCGGAGCCGGGCGGGGCGACAAGTATCGCGGTTCCGGCCTGTTGCAGCGCGTGGATGACCCCGGGCAACGCCGGTCGGGCCGGGAGATCAGCACCTGGCATCCCGGCGGACGGTAGCAGCGGCCCCCCATGTCGTCGGTCGTCCATTGCCGGACCGTATCCCGCGCTCAGCCGGTTTCGGGGAGAATGAGGTGGTGACCCCCGCCGCCCGCTCCTCGTCAGCTTCCACCGAACATCGGCGGGTGGTGATCCTGGGATCGACCGGGTCGATCGGCACCCAGGCCTTGGAGGTCATCGCCGGTCACCCGGATGAATTCGAAGTGGTGGGCCTGGCCGCCGGCGGCGCCCATTCCGACCTACTGGCCGCGCAGGCTGCCACTCATCCGGGCGCGCTCGTTGCGGTGGCGACACCGAACGGGATCAACCTTCCCGGTCGGACGGTCCTCTCCGGCCCGGAGGCGGCGACCGACCTCGTCAACGCCGTCGAGTGCGACGTGGTGCTCAACGGGATCACCGGATCGATCGGTCTGGGACCGACGATGGCCGCGCTGACTGCCGGTCGGACGCTGGCCCTGGCCAACAAGGAATCGCTGGTGGCCGGCGGGTCTCTGGTCACCAGGGCGGCCGCCGCCGGGCAGATCGTGCCGGTGGATTCCGAACACTCGGCGCTGGCCCAGTGCCTGCGCAGCGGAACCGCGCACGAGGTGGCCGAGCTGGTCCTGACCGCGTCCGGCGGGCCGTTCCGCGGACGGTCGACCGAGCAGCTCGCCGGCATCACGGTGGCCGAAGCGCTGGCCCATCCGACGTGGTCCATGGGCCCGGTGGTGACGGTGAATTCGGCCACACTGGTGAACAAGGGCCTGGAACTGATCGAAGCCCACCTGCTGTTCGACGTCCCTTACGACCGGATCGAGGTGGTGGTCCATCCGCAGTCCGTCATTCATTCGATGGTCACCTTCCGGGACGGGTCGACGATCGCCCAAGCCTCCCCACCGGACATGCGGCTACCGATTGCACTGGGTCTGAGCTGGCCGAACAGGCTCGGCAACGTGGCCAGGGCCTGTGATTTCTCGCAGGTCGCGTCCTGGACGTTCGAGCCGGTCGACAGCGTCGCCTTTCCCGCCCTCGACCTGGCTCGGTCGGCTGGAACGCTGGGCGGGTTGGTGCCGGCGGTGTTCAACGCGGCCAACGAGCAGGCGGTGGCCGCATTTCTGCTGGGAAAACTGTCCGTTCACCGGCATTTCTCACATCTTGATGGGGATCCTTGGTGAGGCGGACCAATTCGCTGCCGAACCAGGCGCCATCTCGGACGTCCTTCTAGCCGAAGAGTGGGCGCGAGCCAGGGCGGACGAATTGATCGCTCATGCCTGAACCGGTTCTGCCCATGCGAACCACAGCGCGGACCCGAATGAACTATCTGAATCCACCTAGGAGCGAGAGCACTTGTTGACCGCGATCGGCGTCATTCTCTTCGCGTTGGGGCTGCTGTTCTCCATCGCGTGGCACGAGCTCGGCCACCTCTCCTTCGCCAAGCTCTACAACGTCCGGGTCAGCCAATACATGGTGGGTTTCGGCAAGACTGTCTTCTCCCGCCGGCGCGGTGAGACCGAGTACGGACTGAAGGCGATTCCGCTCGGCGGCTACATCCGGATGGTCGGCATGGTGCCGCCCGGAAAAGATGGACGGCGGAGCATCACCTCGACCGCCTCGGGGCCGGTGGGTATGTTCCGGCAGCTGATCGAGGACTCCCGCAGCGGTGACCGGGCCCAGGTGATCGACACCGACGAGGGGCGGCAGTTCTACCAGCTGCACCCGTTCAAACGAATCGTGGTGATGTTCGCGGGCCCGTTCATGAACCTGATCCTCGCGGTGGCGATCTTCGTCGTGATCGTCGTCGGAATGGGCGTTCCGACCACAGTGCCGACCGTCGCAACCGTGAGCCAGTGCGTGCTGCCGGCCACGTCGACGGCGACCACCTGCGCCGCGACCGATCCGGCCACGCCGGCCGCCAAGGTTGGCCTGCAGCCGGGCGACAAGATCGTCACTTTCGCCGGTACGACCATCAGCAGCTGGGATCAGATGCGCGACCTGATCAGGGCATCCGCTGGCCAGACCGTGCCGATGACCTATGACCGCAACGGCGTGCAGAACACCGTCCAGGTGCCGATCGTGGCCAACACCCTCGCCGTCATCGACGACCAGGGCAACCAGACCGGCACGACGACGGGTGGTTTCCTCGGCATCAGCGCCGGAGTGGAATACCAGACCGAGTCGATCGGGTCGGCGTTCGTGCTCACCGGCCATTTCATCGGCAACGCCGCCCACGCCGTCGTGAGCATCCCGTCGCGTATTCCCGCCTTGTGGGACTCGATCTTCCATGGCGCCCCGCGAGACGTGAACTCACCGGTCGGGATCGTCGGTGCGGGCGAGATCAGCGGGCAGATCCTGTCGTCCGACACCGGAACGAAGGACAAGGTCGAGCTTTTCCTGCAGTTGCTGGCCGGTTTCAACATGAGCTTGTTTCTGCTGAACCTGTTGCCGCTGCTGCCGTTGGACGGTGGTCACATCCTCGGGGCGGCCATCGAATGGGTTCGCCGTGGCTGGTCCAAGGTTCGACACAGGGCCGATCCCGGGCCGTTCGACGTGGCCAAGCTGATGCCGGTGGCCTATGTGGTGGCATTGTTGTTCATTGGGCTCTCTTTGTTGACCTTCGTGGCCGACGTGGTGAATCCGGTCAAACTGTTCGGCTGACGCTGTTCAGTCCAGCGTTTCCGGTTTTGCACGGCCCATTTTTTTCAGCGGCTCTCGAGCGGAAGAAGCAAGATGTCTCAGGCAACAGGCGGTCCGGTGGCCATCGGTTTGGGTATGCCCTCGCTGCCCGCGGAACGCGAAATCCCGGTGCTGGCGCCCCGTCGGAAGACGCGCCAGCTGAACGTCGGCGGCGTGTGGGTCGGCAGCGACCACCCGGTCTCGGTGCAGTCGATGTGCACCACGAAAACTGCTGACGTCAACGCGACGCTGCAGCAGATCGCGGAACTCACGGCGTCCGGCTGCCAGATCGTGCGGGTCGCGGTGCCCGACACCGACGACGCCGAGGCGCTCGCCCAGATCGCGCAGCACTCGCAGATCCCGGTCATCGCCGACATCCACTTCCAGCCCAAATATGTCTTCGCCGCGATCGACGCCGGCTGTGCTGCGGTCCGCGTCAATCCCGGAAACATCCGCAAGTTCGACGACCAGGTCGGCGCCATCGCGCGGGCGGCCAAGGACGCCGGCATCGGCATCCGGATCGGGGTGAACGCGGGATCGCTGGACAAGCGCCTGTTGGAGAAGTACGGCAAGGCCACTCCTGAGGCCCTGGTCGAGTCCGCTCTCTGGGAATGCTCGCTGTTCGAGGAGCACGATTACCGCGACATCAAGATCTCGGTCAAGCACAACGATCCGGTGATCATGGTCAGGGCGTACGAGTTGCTGGCCGAGCAGTGCGACTACCCGCTGCATCTCGGCGTGACCGAGGCCGGGCCGGCATTCCAGGGCACGATCAAGTCCGCGGTGGCCTTCGGCGCCCTGCTGTCGCGAGGCATCGGCGACACGATCCGAGTCTCGCTGTCCGCGCCGCCGGTCGAAGAGGTCAAGGTCGGCCTACAGATCCTGGAGTCGCTGAACCTGCGCGAACGGGGGCTGGAGATCGTGTCCTGTCCGTCCTGTGGGCGCGCGCAGGTCGACGTGTACCGGCTCGCCAACGAGGTGACGGCTGGCCTCGAGGGCATGGACGTGCCGCTCCGAGTGGCCGTGATGGGATGCGTCGTGAACGGTCCCGGCGAGGCTCGCGAGGCTGACCTGGGCGTGGCCTCCGGCAACGGAAAGGGCCAGATCTTCGTCAAGGGTGAGGTGATCCGGACGGTTCCAGAGGCGGACATCGTGGAAACCTTGATCGAGGAAGCGATGAAGCTGGCCGACATCATGCGAGCGGCAGGCACCCCCAGTGGGGAGCCTTCGGTCAGCCTGGTCTGAGCGGACGCCCATGCTGACTGTCGGGCCGGCCCGGGTGTTGGGTCCCGCCAACGGCGACGAGGTTGCGAAGGTGCTGGCCTCCGATCCGATCGCGGCCTGTTTGGTGGCGGCGCGCTTCGAGCAGGCCGGGATGGACCCGCGGGCGTTGGGCGGACAGTTCTGGGGGGTCGGTGGCGGCCGAGATGGAGTGTGTTTCGACGGACCCAATCTGGTGCCGTTATCCGGCGACAAGCATTCGTTGAAGGCGTTCGCGCAGGCTGCGTCCCGCAGCGGCCGGCGGTGCGCGTCTATCCTCGGCCCGGCTGAATTGGTGCTGCCGCTGTGGGACCGTCTCTCCGGGCGTTGGGGTCCGGCCCGGGAGGTGCGCGCCGATCAACCCCTGTTGGCCTGCACGGAGCGCGCGCAGAGCGTCACCGATCCGCTGATGCGGCCGGTCCAACTCGCCGAGCTCGAGACCTACTACCCGGCGGCCGTCGCCATGTTCACCGAAGAGGTGGGTGTCGACCCGCGCTGGCCCGACGGCGGCGCCGGCTATCACGCCCGGGTCGAAGAGCTGATCAAGGCCGGCCGATCGTTCGCGCGGTTCGAGGGTGACCGAGTGATCGTCAAAGCAGAGATAGGTGCGCTCTCCTCGCGGGCCGCCCTGATCCAGGGTGTCTGGGTTGCGCCCGAGTATCGAGGTCGCGGACTGGCCGCCCCGGCTGTGGCGTCTCTGGTCCAATACATCCACACGCTCCGCCGGATCCCGAGCCTCTACGTCAACCACCACAACACGCCAGCGAGGGCCGCCTACAAGCGGATCGGCTTCCGCCAGGTCGGAACCTTCGCCTCGGTGTTGTTCTAGCGGTGCTGTTGTGACCGTGTTGCTCTAGCGGCGACTGCGTTCCTCTGCCCAATGCGCTGGGCGTGTGGACAACTTCTGCGGGCTGTCGGTGGGCTGTCGTACACTTGTTCTATGCAGGCAGACGGGGGTGTCGACGCAGGTCACGAGCCTGCCGCGCCTCGAGGCGGCTGTTCCGCGGTGGTCGCGTTGGCCGCGGTCGCGGCTGCTGTCGACGGATTGTTGGCCGCCGATCTGAGCCTACCCGGGACAGCGGAGTTGTTGGATCTGTTGCGCGAGGTGGAACGGCAGTCCCGCCGGCTCGCCGCCGCCTCGGTCGCGGTGATCGGGCAGATCGACGCTCGCGGTGTGGCCGCGCCTGAGGGCTGCCAGTCCACCGCGGCCCTGGTCCGGCAGGTGATCATGATCGGCAACGACGAATCCTCCCGCCGCACCCGCCTGGCCGCCGGAATCTGCCCCTCGACGGGGCTGTCCGGGGCCGCGGTACCAGCGCGGTTCCCGTTGGTCGGTGCTGCGGTGACGGCCGGTGAGGTGGGGGTGCGGGAGGCCGCGTTGATCTGTTCCACCATCACCGGGTTCCCCCGCCACCACCCACCCACGGTGGTGGAGGCGGCCGAACAGTTCCTGGTCGACCAAGCTGCGAGTGTTGGACCCGAAGACGTTCAAACAGACCGCCCGGGAAATAGCGTTGATGGCCAACCCCGACGGCACCCCCGATGATCGGGACGCCCACGAGAAGATGGAATTCCACCTAGGGCAACGCCGGGAGGACGGGCTGACCCGGTGTTGGGGGTTGTTGGACGACCTGACCGCGGAAGCATTGCGGGCGGCGTTCGGATCGATGTGCTCCCCCTCCGCGGAACGCCGCAACGACCGGGTTGATGTGCAGTGGCCCAGCGACGGCGACGGCGGTACTGACGGGGTGCCGGGCGGCATCGACCCGGACGCCACCGGTCCGGACGTGCCCGACCCAGCGGCCCGCAGCGACCGCGAAGATGATGCCGCCCAACCTTTCCTGCCCGACCTCGGACCGGCCGACGTCGACCCGGACGGCGATGCGACGAGCGGCCTTGATGGCCCCGCCACCGATAGTGACATCGCCACCGAAACCGACTGGCCCGCTGGTCATGCGGCAAGCGGCGCCGCCGATCAGCCTTCGGACGCACCTCCTCTGTCGGATCTGCAGCCGGCAAGCAACGATCACGCCGACGATGACGCCGCCGCAGCGGCCGTTCCCGAGTGCGGCGATGCCGCTGCAGGACAGTCCGAGACGGATCAGCCACCGACGTCCCGGATCGGAACCGGCGAGAGCGAGACGGCGACGCCACCGGGCCACCTCGACGGCCGGCCACCGGACCCACCACCCGACCGTGCTCCAGGAGTAGCGCCGGACATGTCGACCGGTGCTGTAGAAGGCTGCCGCGCACGACGGTCGCAGCGACGGTCAGGCGGCCGGGGTAGGTCCGGTGTGGCGCGGCGCCGCGGCCGCCCGTGAGCGAATGGGCACCCCTGGCGATCCGTGCCCTCGGACGACCAGACGGCCACCGCCGCAGACGTCGCGGCTACCCTAGAATGGGCACGCCGGGATCCGTGCCCTCCGACTACCGGCCGCGACATGATCGACGTACCGCCCGACCTCGACGGCGTGACCCCTGCGCCGGAACCGCCGCCGGACCGCCGATCGGCCGGAACGAAACGGGCGCAAGCCCTCTCGATCATCGTCACCCATTTCCTGGACGCCGGCGTCGCGCCAACCCAGGGCGGCCAACGACCCCACATCGTCGTGACCATCGACGAACAGTCCCTGACCGACCGCACCCGGCCGGCCCGGCTGGGCTACGGCGACCAACTCCCCGCCGGACAGCTACGCATGCTGGCCTGCGACGCGAAGATCATCCCCGCGGTGCTGGGCGGCGCATCCGAGGTCCTCGACGTCGGCCGGTCCATGCGCACCTTCACCGCCGCCTGCCGCACCGCGATCCTGCTGCGGGACGTCGGCTGCGTGTTCCCCGGCTGTGGCCTGCCCGGCCGGTGGGCGGAGTTCCACCACATCCAACACTGGGCCGACGGCGGACCATCGGATCTGCACAACGGGTGCCTGCTCTGCAAACGCCACCACATGCTCATCCACCAGGAGCAGTGGCAGGTCCGGATGGGCACCGACCGGCTCCCCGAGATCATCCCGCCGACCAGCCACGACCTGGAACAACGACCCCTGCGCAACACCCAGCACCGACCACCGGTCTTCGCCTGGCCCCAGGTCGGCTGACCTATCGGGAGGTCTGGGAGCGGCAGCCTGATCGAGGCGCTGAGACTTGGTCCGTGGCCGCCGGTGGCCGCCCGCCGTAGGTCTGACGGCCGAGGAGCGAGCCGCCGTGGCCTGCGCATCGGCCCAGCCGTGATCAGGCGCAGACTGCGCCGTGGTTCGGTCCGCACCGAACCAGCCCGCACGAACCAGCCCGCACCAAACCAGCCCGCACCGACCACCCGACCCGACCAGCCGCACTGACCCGGCTCGCACCAACCCAGCCCAGGCGCGGCCGACAGCTCTGGTCTGGAGTCAGCCCTGCGCGGGCTCGGACGGGGCCGGTTCCTCAGCCGGCTTTTCGTGGGTCACCACGCCGCCCGGATGGAAGAGCGAGGCAACCAGACAAACCCCCAGGACGATGGCCATACCAATCAGGACTGCACGGGTCGCCACCGCGAAGTCCTGCGGGATCGCGGCCTGGATCTTCTCGGCGATGGCGCTCGGGGCCCCGGATGGAGCGCCCGACCCGGAGCCGTCGGTACTGCTGCTGGCTGCGGCGGTGGCAGCGGCTCCGGCCTGGTTGGCCGGCACCCCGGCATTGATGAATGTGCTGGTCAGTCGCTTGGCGAAAACGTTTCCCAGGACGGTGCCCAACACCGCGAGACCGAAGGCCGAGCCGTAGTTCCGCACCGTCTGGGAGATCCCGGTGACTTCGCCGTAGGACGCGCCGATCGCCCGGTTCACCGCGTCAGTGCTGGCCGGCCCAAGGATCAGGCCGATGCCAGCGCCGGCGACAACGATGGCAATCCACTGCGATCCGAGCTGCAGATCGGTGAGTTTGATGGCCCACCAGGTGAAGCCCACCGTGCCGAGGATGGAGCCGGCGATCAGCGCCGGCTTCGCTCCCCGGCTGTCCAGGATGCGACCGCCGACCTGAGCAGCAGGCGCGAACCCGGCGAAGAACACCAGTAGATACAGGCCCGCGTTGTTCGCGTCGTAGCCCAGCGAGACTTGCGAATAGACGCTGGCGAAGAAGAAGACCGGAACGAACGAGATCATCGAGAAGAACAGCACCACGTTGTCGACCGTGAACGCCTTGTCCTTGAAGATCCGGACCTTGATCAGCGGGTACTCCGTGCGCAGCTGCACAAAGACGAACAAAACGATGATCGCCAGCCCGCCGACGATGCAGAGCCAGGTGCCGGCGTTCGACCAGCTCCAGGTGGCCGCCTGCTCGAATCCGAAGACGCTGAGGCCCATGCCCAGGGCGACCAGCACGGCGCCGCGGTAGTCGATCGGCTCGCGGCGCCCCTTGGTGTTGATGTGGGCCATGATCGCGAGCACGATCGCGATGATCGCGATCGGGACGTTGATCCAGAAGATGGCCCGCCAGGTCCACTGGGTCAGGTAGCCGCCGGCGATGGGCCCGATGGCGGTCAGGCCGCCGCTGACCCCGAAGAAGATAGCCAGCGCCTTGCCCCGCTCACGGAGCGGGAACGACGCCACCACCACGGCCAACGCAGCCGGAATCATGACGGCTGCGGAGAACCCTTGCAGCACACGGAAGAAGACGATCCACGTTTCGGCGAACGAGCCCGTCGGGGTCGCCCCGCAGAGCGCCGACGATCCAGCGAAGCCGACGATGCCGATCAGCACCATGCGCTTCGACCCGACGACGTCGGCGAGTCGGCCACCGAAGGCGAAGCCCGCCGCGAGAGCCAGGATGTACCCGTTGATGACCCATTGCACGCCGCCCCGACTGAGATCCAGTTCGCTCTGGATCCGAGGGACGGCAATCGAGACGATCGTCTGATCGATGAAGGTCATCGCCACCGCGAAGAGCATCGCGGTCAGTGCGAGATAGCGGGACTTGGACGGACCTTGAGCAGTGATGGGTGCATTGCCAGGTGCAGTGGTCACGGTGGCTCCCTGAAGGGTCGCGCGGGTCTGGGCACGTCATCCGGAAACAATCAGACTAGAGAGCCGGACTAAAGAGCCAGTCACTGCAGTCCCACCCGTTGACACATCCGGACCGCGCAAGTCTCACACTCCAAGTCGGCCGCGCATCCGGAGGGCCCGGATAGCCGCCCACTGACGCCGGGCCGGAACCCCGATCACGACCCGCCGACGCATTGATGATCAACGGCCGTGGCCCCAACAGCTTCCGATCCGGCGCCTGTTCACGTCCGGCACACGGCGTGGGACAGCGCAGGTTTCAGCTACTCCGGGAGATACTCCGGAACATGATGTTCAAACGTCGCCGCGCGAAGGTTGCGCTGCTCGTTGCGTCCTGCGCGGTCGCGGCAGCTGCCTGCACCGCAACACCTTCCGTCGTCGAATCGGGGCCGGCTCCGGACGCCACCGTCGCCGCATTCGCGGCTGCCTGGCAGGGCCTGAAGGCTGAGCCGATCGCCGCGCTGACGTCCGATCCAGGCTCGGCCGCCCAGGCGGTCGGGTCGGTGATCGACGATCTCGCACCGACCAAGGTCATGGTGACCTCGGCGAAGCCACAGTTGACGGATGCGAACAACGCCACCTCGACCGCGACGTTCGCCTGGACCTTGAAAGACGGCATCACCTGGAGGTACACCGCGAATTGGGCCTTCGCTCGGGACTCCACCGCCACCGGTTGGAAGGCCCAGTGGGCTTCGACCCTGATCAACCCCCAACTGGGCGATAACCAAACGGTTGCGTTACGGACCACGGACGCCACCGACGGAACCGTCCTCGATCGAGATCATCAGGAAATCCTGAGTCCGGTCACCGTGTACTCGGTGGTTGCCCTGCCGAACAAGATGACCAACGTCAACGCCGCGGCAGCATCGCTGGCGAAGATCCTTGGAAAGCTGGATCCGACGGTCACCGCGGCCTCGGTGGTGGCAGGGGTGAAGGCGGCAAAACCATCGGTGGGCTACACGGTGACCAACCTCAGGGAGAGTGAATATCAGCACGTCCGTGCCGGGCTGAACGCCATTTCCGGCCTCAGCTTCCCGTCCACCACGCGAAACCTGCCCGCCACCAAGGATTTTGCGAAGATCTTGTTGTCGGAGGCCGAACCGGTGGCGAGCAAGTTGGTGGTCGGCACCCCTGGTTGGGAGATCGATTCGCTCGATTCGACGGGGGCCGATTTGACCACGCTTGCCGCGCAGCCGGCCAAACCAGGGGCCAACGTCACGCTCACCCTGGACTCGGCCGTCCAGAAGGCTGCCGAATCCGCCTTGGCCGGGACCAAGGAACCGGCCATGCTGGTGGCGATCCAGCCGTCGACCGGCGAGATCCTCGCTGTGGCCCAGAATCAGCCGGCCAACGCGCAGGGCCCGCTGGCTCTGATGGGGGAGTATCCACCGGGTTCCACGTTCAAGATCGTCACGGCCACGGCGGGCTTCGACCACAAAGTCGTCACACCGACAACGCCGGTCGATTGTCCGGGTCAGATCGTCGTCGAGCACCGGGAGATCCACAACGAGGGGTTCGAACTGGGCACCGTTCCGCTGACGACGGCATTCGCGAAATCGTGCAACACCACCTTCGCCGAACTCGCCACCCAGATGCCGGACTCGGCCCTCACGAACGCGGCCGCGCAATACGGGATCGGTCGTGACTTCGTGATTCCCGGCCTGACCACGCTGACCGGCAAAGTGCCGGCCGCGGACTCTGATGTGCAGAAGGCGGAGAACGGCTTCGGACAGGGAGTGGTGCTGGTCACGCCCTTTTCGGCCGCTCTGATGGCTGCGACGGCGGCCAATGGCAACATGCCGACGCCAACCCTGATCCGGGGGACCAAGACCACCATCGACCAGCCTGCCCCGCCCCGATCGGCGGCAACCCGCTCGGACATCAGGATTTTGATGCGGGCCGTGGTGACCGACGGCACCGCGAAGAAACTCCAGGACGCGGGCACGGTCTACGCCAAGACCGGAACGGCCGACTTCGTCGACGCCAAAGGTGTGGACCACGCGCACGCGTGGACCGTCGGCTTCCGCGGTGACCTGGCCTTCTCGGTGCTGATCGTGGCCGGCGACTCGTCGAAGCGGACCAACCTGGTGGCGGACGCTTTCCTGAAGGCCGTTCCGACAACCTGACCAAACCGTTGAGACCGTAGGCTGGAATGCATGTTGCGCACCACCATCCAGCCAGGGATTTCGACGCCGATCCGGTCGGTCCCCGACTCGATCGCCCGGCCCGAGTACGTGTGGAAGCCGCGCCCGGCCAAGAGCACGGATCCATGGGTGCAGTCGGACGAGATCATCGAGAAAATGCGGCTCGCCTCCCGGCTCGCAGCCAGGGCGATGGCTGCAGCGGGGAGCGCGGTGTCCCCGGGAGTCACCACCGACACCCTGGACAAGATCGTCCACGAATACCTGTGCGATCACGGCGCGTACCCGTCGACGCTCGGCTATCGGAACTTTCCGAAGTCGTGCTGCACGTCGCTCAACGAGGTCATCTGCCATGGCATCCCGGACTCCACGGTGATCCAGGACGGCGACATCGTGAACATCGACGTGACCGCCTATATCAATGGGGTGCACGGCGACACCAACGCGACGTACCTGTCCGGAAATGTCTCCGAGGAACACCGACTCCTGGTCGATCGCACCGAGGAAAGTTTGCGCCGGGCGATCAAGGCGGTTGCGCCGGGGCGCCGACTGAACGTGATCGGGCGGGTCATCGAGTCGTACGCCAAGCGCTTCGACTATGGCGTCGTGCGTGACTACACCGGCCACGGCATCGGACGCACCTTCCACTCCGGCCTGGTCGTGCTGCATTACGACGAGCCGAGTGTGACCACCGTCCTGGAGAAGGGCATGACTTTCACCATCGAGCCGATGATCACCCTCGGCGGCATCGACTGGGATCAGTGGGACGACGGTTGGACAGTCACCACCAAGGACAAGTCCTGGACGGCACAGTTCGAACACACGCTCGTGGTGACTGACACCGGTGCGGAAATCCTGACCCTGCCCTAGCTGTCAGAAGTAACTCGCCAGCACCGGTTCCAGCAGATGGTGGTACCGGTCGGCGTCCCGTCGCAGGCCCGTCGACACCACCAGCCGGTCGGGCTCGGGCCGGATGAACAGGCTGCCCAGCACCGGGATGACCAGCACAGAGATCATTCCGGGGCCGGCCGGCAGGCCGTGGCGTTCGGCTAGTTCCTCAAGCAGGATCCGCTCGACGGGCGGCCCTGGGTCGGTCGGTCGCCGCCGGGCCAGCCACTTGACAAACCAGGGCTCGACCTGCGGCCAGGTATCCCTCAATGCCGGAGAGAAGGCCATCGCGGCGGTCGGCTGGGGCGTGCTGCCATCGGGCCGGAAATCCACCGCCTGCTCCCACCAGGCCGGCCAATCGGCCGCAGCGGCGGTCAGCAGCACGGTACGGTCCGGGCGAACCGAGTGCATCAACCAAGGGTCGATGAAGCGCTCGGCCGGCGGCTGCTCGAGCAGGGCACCAGGCCCCGGCCGGGCGCTCTGCAGCCGCAGGAAGTCCCGCAGGAACAGGGGAGCCAGCAGCCACGGCGGGTCCGTCGTCACCTCCACCGAGACCGCTTCCGACGCAGGGTTTCCTTCGGTCATGACCCGGCGGAGGGTGAGCCAGTGGGCGCAGGCAACCCGAGCAGGGCGTTCTCCACCAGCTCGGACAGCGCCGGGTGGATCCAGTACTGGCCGCGAGCCACCTCGTGCGCGGCCTGGCCGAACGACATGGCGTGGATCAGCGGCTGGATCACCGTCGCGGCCTCCGGGCCGATGACGTGTGCGCCGAGCAGCAACCCGGTGGCCGGGTCGGCCAGCACCTTCAGGAAATGCGTCTTGTCCTCACGGGCCCAGCCGGCCGCGATGTCCCCGTAATACTGCTTCTTCACCACGTAGTCGACCTGCTGCGCCTTGGCGTCGCGTTCGGTCAGGCCGACCGAGGCGATCTGCGGGTCGGTGAACACGGCTGCCGGGATGAACCGGTGGTCGGAGCGAATCAGCGCGTCCGGGTGGGCCAGGTTGTGTTTGACGACCCGGGCCTCGTGATTGGCCACGTGCTTGAGTTGGTGTTCGGTGCTGATGTCGCCGAGGGCGTAGATGCCCTCGACCGCAGTGCGCTGGTACTCATCCACCACGACCCGGCCACGCTCGTCCAGGCCGACTCCGGTCGCGGTCACCCCGAGGGTGTCGCCGTTCGGGTGTCGTCCGGTGGCCACCAGCAGCATCTCGGCCTCCAGGACGCGCGGACCGGCTGCGGTATGGAATTGGAGCTCGACGCCGGTCGCCGTGGCGCTGACCTTGTCGCCGACCACTCCGAACACCACTTCGTACCGCTGGGCGGCCTCCGCGGTGTAGGCCGCAGAGACCTCGGCATCGTGGTGGCGCAGCAATTCCGGTCCCCTGGACAGCTGGGTGACCGTGACGCCGAACGAGGAGAAGATGTGCGCGAACTCCGCGGCGATGTAGCCACCGCCCATGATCGCGATGCTGGCCGGCAGGTCGTCGATGCGCATGATCGAGTCGGAGGTGTGGAATTCAACGCTCCCGTCGGTCAGACCTGGCAGGTCCGGGATCGTCGCGCGCGATCCGGCGGCCAGCACGAAGCGATCCCCGGTGATCTCGGAGGTCGATCCATCGTGCAGGTCGACGTGCAGGGCCTTGTGCCCGGTGAACACCCCGCGGCCGGCGAAGACGGTGACGTTGGGGCATTCGTCGCCCGATCGGTACGCACGCCCGCCTGCCTCGATGGCGTCGATCCGGCCGAAGATCCGGTCCCGCATGGCCGGCCAGTCGACCTTGTCAAGGTGTGCGGTGATGTTCAGTTCGGCGCCGTGTCGGGCGGCATCCGCCAGTTCGGCGGGGTGCACGAACATCTTGGTCGGAATGCAGCCGACGTTCAGGCACGTACCGCCGAACAGGCCGTCCTCGACGATGGCGATGTTCCAGTGATCGAACTCCGGCCCCGGGATGGAGTTCCCGGAGCCGGTGCCGATGATGACGAGATCGAAATGGGGCATAGCCCAAGGCTAACCGCGGGCGATGCCGCCCAGGCGCAGCGCCAATAGATCGCCGTCGGCGGCGAGCACGCCGCGACGGGCGAAGAACTCCGAGATCACCCGGCAATCCCGGTCCAGGAACGTGCCACCCTGCGGGTTCGCGACGACGTCCACCGCCTGCGGCAGGTCGATCACCACGCAACCGCCGTCGTGCACCAGGACGTTGTAGGGCGACAGATCACCATGGGTCAGCCCCTCGTGCGCCAGGATCTCGAGGCTGTTGATCAAGTCGTGCCACAATTCGGTGAAGTCGGCCGTGTCCCCGTCGAATGTCGAAAGACGTTGTGCTGCAGTGCCATCGGGATCGCCAATGAATTCCATCATGAGCTCCGACCCGAGGATCTGGACCGGATACGGGACCTTGGCCCCGGCCCGCCAAAGCGAGGACAGTGCCGCGAACTCGGCTCCGGCCCACTTCGCCGAGAGCAGATCGCGCCCGAACGCAGTTCGTGCGGCCATGGCCCGACCTTCCCGGGAGCGCCGGACCCGGCGGCCTTCCTGGTATCCGCTGTCGCGGTGGAACATCCGGTGCTGGGTGTCCCGGTAGGTTTTCACGGCGAGCAGGCAGCCGGGGCCGCCCGGCATTGACCGGTCGAGCAGGCTGACGTCCGCCTCCTTACCGCTCTTGAGCACGCCCAACGGCGTGTCGAGGGCGGAGAAGGAGGTGATCAGCCAGTCCGGCACCGGAGACGGACCATGCGAGGCGATGTCATAGGACGAATACGGGACCGGTTCGGATGTAGACCGGCTGCCAACGTCGTCCACCGGCCCGGAGCCGGCGCATTCGGGCATGCCTGCGCCATCCGGCATGCCTTCGACATCACGGTCGGCGACCACCCGCCCGGACCTGCCCTCGGCTACGAGCCGCGGCGGACCGCCGGCTGGGCGACCGGACCGGCGGCGCCGGTTCGCGGGTGGCGAATCGAATTCGTCGTAGCCGTCGTACTCCTCGATGTCATCTTCATCGAGGTGGAAAGCACTGCGCTGCTGGGTAGAGCTCTGTTGCTGCTGGGTAGAGCTCTGTTGCTGGGAGAGGCGGAATCGAGGCACTTCGGGGCTCCTGGGGGCAGATGCCCGCTGCCGGAGCCGCACCGGCGTCGAACGTCAGGTGCGCACCGGGGAGGCGGGCGAGATGGGGGACGGGGCTACCGCACGAACAGTCATGGGAGTGCCTCCTGTCATCGCGGGCGACCGGGTCGCCGCACCTCACGGAACCTTGCTGGTGTTCACGGTGCACTGCGGGAACCGCAGGGCGCAACTGATTTACCTCTGGGCGCCTTTCGGACCGCTCGACGCAGCTGGATCCCTCGGCGCACGGCGACACCTAGCGGCGCCTGAACCGCTGGAACCCGCTCAGTGCACCGGCGGGGCGACCAGGTCGACCGAGAGCGGGCCGGTTCGCTTGACGTTGAGACCAGCGCGGTAGGCCACGCGGAGCAGTCCGGAGACGTCGGCGATGCCGGCCCTGGTGGTGCACACCATCCGGGCGAGTATGCCCTTCACGGTCTTGTTGTCGTGACTGACCGGCTTGACCACGCCCGCTCTGGTCACCGTCACCACCCGCACGGCGATGGCGCCGGGCGCGGGTGCGAAGGCTGCGTAGGCTCCGGAGCGCAGATCCAGGACCGGTGCGTCGAGCCCGGCGAGCACCTCCGTCATAGCCGGCCGCCAGAGCGATGCCATGGTCGCCAAGCCGGGCAGTTTGGAGCCGGCCGAAAGGCGGTACGCAGGTATCTCGTCGCCGCCTCGGACCAGGCCGAACAAGGCCGAGGCGATGAGCACCCGGTCCTGGGCGCGACGGGTCTCGGCCGGGCTGAGCTTCGGTGTGTTCAACGCGGAGTACAGGACGCCGGTGTAGCGGCTCAGGGCCGGCATGGTCGGGCCGGTCAACAGTCGGGTGTTGAGCACTATCTCGTTGTCCAGGTTGGCCGACACTTTCAGTGCGGTTCTGGCCGAGGGGAGGTCGCCGGCCAGCGTCTCGACTGCAGCCAGCAGGCGGGAGCGGGTCGGCGAGAGTTCCGGGAACGCCAGTCGGTCCAAGTCGAGGGGTTGCCCGTGGCCACCCGGATGCTTGGTCTCGGACGGCGGCAGCAGTACGTACACGCGCGACACGCTAGCGTGCGCCGAGCAGTGCGCCCTCCGGCCGAGAACCCAATTCGTTGGCACGCGCCACCGGAATGGCTCTACCGTGCATGGCCATGGATGTCACTTATCGCGCGATCGAACTGTCCGATGCACCGACGATCTTCGAGATCATGCAGGCCGCCGAGGCTGCCGAGCCCGCTGAGATGTTCACCAGCCTGGCCGAACTCGAAGACGACATGACCGAGCCGGGCGTTGACCTGCCCCGCGGGAGCGTGGCTGCGATCGTCGATGACCGGATGATCGGGTTCGGGTCGCTGATCAGCCCGCCCGCCACCGATCGATGGATCTCCTATCTCACCGGCTCGGTTCACCCGGCGTTCCGCGGGAGCGGGGTCGGCCGTTCGATCGTGGATCGACTGATCGACCAGGCGCGATCGTTACGAGCCGAGAGGCACGCCGACCTTCCAGCACAGCTCAAGATCTGGACCTCGCACGGCCGGCCGTCGGCCGCAGGGCTGGCCACCTCGGCCGGGTTCACCGTGCAGCGGTACTTCTTCGACATGCGCGCCGATCTGGCCGTCCCACCGGCAATTCCGACGCTGCCCGGGCTGACCGTCGAACCGTGGTCGGCGAGGCGCGACGAGAGCACCCGGCTGGCCTACAACGAGTCGTTCGCCGACCATTGGGGTTCCGTTCCGATGGACCCCGAGCGGTGGCGTCATGCCTTTGCCGAGTCATCGTTGTTCCGTCCCGAGGTCTCCCGGCTGGCGCTGGCGGGCGAGAAGGTCGTCGGGTTCGTCCTGGTGGCCGAGTACGACTCCGAGACGGAGGCTCGCGGCTACCGCACCGGCTACATCGACCGGGTCGGCACCATCCGGTCGGTTCGCGGGCAAGGGGTGGCGGCCGCGTTGATGGCCGGGAGCATGGTCGCGCTGGGCGAGTCCGGTTGCAAGATCGCGGAGCTCGGCGTGGACGCTGATTCGCCGACCGGCGCCGGCCGGTTGTACGAGCGGCTGGGTTTCGTGGTCCGCCACCGCAACGAGGTGTTCGGCCGGGACTTCTGAGACAGTCCGCTTCGAGACAGTGACCAGACAGTTGCCAGGCAATGCCGGCGCCGTGACCAGACAGTGCCGACCCAGTACGGCGACGGCACACCAATAGGGCCATTAGGCTGACCCGCGCGAGCGCCGCAGTCTGTGGTGCCGCCCGATCGAGGAGTTCGAATCGCTGTGATTACCCGGATGTCGACGCTGTTCGTGCGCACCCTGCGAGAGGATCCTGCCGACGCCGAGGTGCCGAGCCATCAGCTGCTGGTGCGGGCCGGGTACGTGCGGCGTGCGGCCCCGGGGATCTATTCGTGGTTGCCCCTCGGATATCGCGTGCTGCGCAACGTCGAACGCATCGTGCGCGAGGAAATGGATGCGATCGGCGCCCAGGAGGTTCACTTCCCGGCTCTGCTGCCGCGCGAGCCCTACGAGACGACCGGCCGGTGGACCGAGTACGGCGACAACCTGTTCCGGCTCAAGGATCGCAAGGGCGGGGACTACCTGCTCGGACCGACCCACGAAGAAATGTTCACCTTGCTGGTCAAGGACATCTGCTCGTCTTACAAGAGTCTGCCGCTCGCGCTCTATCAGATCCAGACCAAGTATCGGGACGAAGCCAGACCGAGGGCGGGAATCCTGCGCGGTCGCGAGTTCGTCATGAAGGATTCGTACTCGTTCGACATCGACGACGCCGGGTTGGCGGCGTCCTACCAGCGACACCGGGACGCCTACATCCGCATCTTCGAGCGCCTCGGGTTGCGCTACGTCATCGTCGCGGCCATGTCCGGCGCGATGGGCGGAAGTGCGTCCGAGGAATTCTTGGCGGACTCTGAGGTGGGCGAGGACACCTACGTCCGCTCACCCGGCGGTTACGCGGCCAACGTCGAGGCGGTGCTCACGCCGGTTCCGGCGTCGATCCCGTTCGACGATGCCCCGCCGGCCCGGGTCGAGGACACGCCGGATACCCCGACCATCGAGACGTTGGTCGCAGTGTCCAACGAACGGTTCCCGCGGGCGGACCGGCCGTGGAACGGCGCCGACACGCTGAAGAACCTGATCGTCATGCTGCGGCTACCTGACGGGACCAGCGAACCGTTGGCCATTGGTCTGCCGGGCGATCGAGACGTCGACATGAAGCGGCTAGAGGCTCAGCTGTCACCGGCCGAGATCGAACCCTTCACCGAGGCCGACTTCGCCAAGAACGCCGCGCTGGTCAAGGGCTACATCGGGCCGGGCGTGCTGGGCAGCGAAAACGAATCCAAGATCCGCTACCTGCTGGACCCCCGCATCGTCCCCGGCACCGCGTGGATCACCGGAGCCGACGCGCCGGGCAAGCACGTTTTCGGGCTGGTGGCCGGCCGCGACTTTGTCGGCGACGGCGTCATCGAGGCGGCCGAGATCCTCGAGGGCGACCCGGCCCCCGACGGCTCGGGGCCACTGTCGCTGGCTCGCGGGATCGAGATGGGTCACATCTTCCAGCTGGGTCGCAAATACGCAGAGGCCCTGGGACTGCAGGTGCTCGACCAGAACGGCAAGCGGGTGACGGTCACCATGGGGTCGTATGGAGTCGGTGTATCCCGAGCGGTGGCCGCGGTGGCCGAGAACTCCCACGACGACAAGGGTCTGATCTGGCCGCGCGAACTGGCTCCGGCCGACGTGCACCTGGTCATCGCTGGAAAGGGACCCGAGATCAGCGGTGCGGCCGAAAATTTGTCCGCCGCGCTGGATCAAGCCGGAGTCCGCGTGTTGCTGGACGATCGGAACGCTTCGCCGGGCGTCAAATTCACCGACGCAGAATTGATCGGCGTGCCGACCATCCTGGTGGTGGGCCGCGGCGTGGCGAACGGCCTGGTCGAACTCAAGGACCGCCGCAGCGGCGAGAGCCGGGAAATCGCGCTCGCCGAGGTCGTCGACCGGATGGTCGACCTGGTCAACGAGTAACCCGCGTCGGCCGAACGGGATCGGCGCTACGGCTGGCCGGGGAAGGGCACCGTGGCCGGACTGATCTTTCCGGCGAGCTTGAGGGACGTCAGCCAGACCGCGGAGTCCGACAGCCCAGCCAACGCGACGTTGCGGATCGTCGTGTTGTCGGTAGCTCCGATCACGCCATGCCAGGCGGCGGCGCAGTCGCCTTCGATGGTCGCAGCCAGGGCTCGGGCGCTGGTGACGTCCGTGACGGGGTTCGGCAGCGCGTATGACGGAGCCGGGCCGGGCGCGGTCGAACCGCCCGCGACCAACAGATTGGCGGTGGCCTGGGCTCTGGCCAGATGACCGGCCCTGATCACGGCGATGAGGTCGGCATCGGCCGGGTCGTACCCGGCGACCAGGTCATAACCCCAGACAGCAACCTGTTCGGCAGCGAGGGCAGCCTTCAATGCCTTCGCGGTATCGGCCGCCAGCTTGATCGGCTTCGCCGGGGCGGTCGCGGTCGTCGGAGCCGGTGCGGTCGTCGCGGGGGCACTGCCCGTCGGGATGGTGCTCGCCGCGGCTGGATCGCCGGACGGGGGCGCCACTGGGCTGGTCATGCCAACGCCACCCGGTGGCTGGCCAGACTGGCCGCGATCGAACCGAAGAGTGCGGCCCGATAACGCGAAGCCTGTGGGAACGCGTCCGTGAACAGACCCTGGGCCTGGGCCGCGTCGGACCGCAGGGCGGCCAGGATCTGGACTGACCCGCTCGGCACCGGGATCGACGGATCAGTCGTCGGGGCGGCGCTGGCCTGGGCCGCTGCGGCCGGGCTGGTTCGGGCGAGCTCGGCGATCAAGGCCGTGAGGTGGGACTGCCGGTCATTTCGCAAGGGAGTGAGCCGTTTCGCGAGGGTGGGGTCGGCGGCGATCGCATTGGTCAAGCGCACCAGGTGCAGCCGAGTGGTGGCGATCAACGTCGGGATCGGGTCGGCCGCGGGTGCGGCCGAGGCGGTAACGGTCTGGGTGATCTTGGTCGGCGTGGAGAACGGGTTGCAGCCGGCGGTCGCCATCAAGGCTGCCGCTCCGGCGCCGAACATCAGGGTTCGCCGGGCGACCAGCGGGGTGGACGGCGGTCGCCCTGGCAGCGACCGTGGAAGAAAAGACACGGGGTCATCATCGCAGAGGGAAAGCGGGCGAACCGCCTACGCCGGCAACGTCGGCGGGTCAGCGCGGTTCGGCCCGTGACGGCAGATCCGGATAGGATCGACACTCGCCAGGCGGTTCATCGGGTCCGGGGCCCGGGCAGCGACCACCAGCAGCGACCAACAGCGGCGACCAACATTGCAGTGACGACAACTACAGACGGCCGGGAGGCACCATGGCATCGGCAGACCAGGCGCGATTGCGTGAAGTGGTGGACTCGGTGGTCGCCGGTGCCGGATATGACCTCGAGGACCTGACAATCGTCGCGGCCGGCCGTCGCAGGTTGTTACGGGTGGTCATCGATTCTGACGCCGGCGTCGATCTCGACGATGCGGCCGACGTCAGCCGGGCCATCTCGGTCGAACTCGACGCTCTCGAGGAGTCGGGTGATCCCATGGGCGCCGCGGCCTACACCCTCGAGGTCACCAGTCCCGGAATCGGCCGTCCGTTGACCCTGCCCCGGCATTTCCGGAGAGCCAGGGGAAGACTGCTGTCCATCACCCGAGCGGACGGAACTGTCGTGCTCGGCCGGGTGGTTCGTGCGGGCGGCCAAACGGTCGACCTGCTGGTGGGTAAATCCGGGCTGGATCCGCAGACCCTGACCTACGACTCGATCACCAAGGCGAGAGTCGAGGTCGAATTCAGCGCGCCGTCCGCCCAGGTGCTGGCCTTGCTGGGCGACGAGACCGCGCAGAAGTTCCAACAGGACGTTCCGGTCGACGGCGACCCAACAGACGACGACACAGCAGACGAAGACGAAGAGGACGACGAAGACGATGAACGTTGACATCACGGCCCTGCGGGCGGTCGAGAAGGAGAAGGGGATCGAGTTCGATTCCCTGATCGAAACCCTGGAGACGGCGCTACTGACCGCCTACCGCCACACGGACGGTCACCAGTCCCACGCCCGGGTCGAGGTCGACCGCAAGAACGGCAACATCAGGGTGCTGGCCGCCCAGGTCGACGAACACGGCGAGGCCGGGCCCGAATACGACGACACTCCGGATGATTTCGGTCGAATCGCGGCCACCACGGCTCGCCAGGTCATCCAGCAACGGTTGCGCGACGCGGAGAACGAGCGCACGTTCGGCGACTTCGCCGGCCGCGAGCACGAACTGATCACCGGCACCGTCAGCGCCGACGCCAAGGTGAACGCGCGCGGGGTGGTCGTGGTGAGCCTCGGCGAGGTAGAGGGAATCATCCCGGCCGCCGAGCAGGCGCCGGGTGAGTCGTACGTCCACGGTCAGCGGTTGCGCTGCTACGTGGTGGCGGTCACCAGGGGTGTGCGTGGCGCCCAGATCACGCTCTCGCGGACGCACCCCAACCTGGTCCGGAAGCTCTTCGCCCTGGAGGTACCGGAAATTGCCGACGGCAGCGTGGAAATCACCGCGGTCGCTCGCGAGGCGGGTCACCGGTCGAAGATCGCCGTCCGGCCGATGGTGGCCGGCCTCAACGCCAAGGGGGCCTGCATCGGCCCGATGGGCCAACGGGTCCGCGCCGTGATGAGCGAGCTGGGCGGCGAGAAGATCGACATCATCGACCACGACGACGATCCGGCCACCTTTGTGGGTAATGCACTATCGCCGGCCCGGGCTCTCTCGGTCACGGTGGTCGATGCCACCGCCAAGGCCGCCCGCGTGATCGTCCCCGACTTCCAGCTCTCGCTGGCCATCGGCAAGGAAGGCCAGAACGCACGACTCGCTGCTCGGCTGACCGGATGGCGGATCGACATCCGCAGTGACGCAGCGCCCGCCGTGCCCCCGACCCAGGACTGATCGAGGAGCCAATGCGACGCCGGCCCGAGGCGGTCGAGCTCCGGTGATCGAGCGGTGCCGTGAAGCGGTAGACTTGACCGGTTGGGCCGTGCGATGTCGTCGCGGCCGACGTTATCGTGTCGGAACGGAACTCCCTCGATGTGTGCAGCAGCCGGTCGCTCTGACGGCGCTGCGAACCCGGGACCGATTCGCACGTGTGTCGGCTGTCGCGAGAGAGTTCCGGCGTCAGCACTGCTCCGCATCGTGGCCGTAGACGGGATCCTGATCCCGGACCTTCGGCGCCGGCTCCCTGGCAGGGGAGCCTGGTTACATCCACGCGTGGGATGTCTGGACGTCGCGGAGCGCCGACGAGCATTCGGACGGGCCTTGCGAGTCCCATCCGTATCGTTCGACAGCACGGAGGTTCGCGCCTTCCTCCCACCGGAGCAACAGGGTGGGCGGGTGCACGAGTCTGGGGCCGGGGTAGCAGCCGGCGGCCCCGAAGCAGCATCGGATTCAACTCCGAACACACCGAAAGCAGGTCGACCCGTCGTGAGTACGCCGTGAAGTCCCAGCAATGAGCCGGTACAACTAACACGAGGTCGAGCGGTCTTCCGCCCGGCCTCACCGTAAGGAGAGCAGTGGCAGGCAAGGCCCGAGTGCATGAGCTCGCGAAAGAGCTCGGCAAATCAAGCAAGGAAATCATCTCCAAACTCAACGAGTTCGGAGAGTTCGTCAAGAGTGCTTCGTCCACCATCGAAGCGCCGGTCGTCCGCAAACTGCGGGACGCGTTCCCCGCCGAGTCGGCCCCGGCGGCAGCGCCGTCGAATGGCGCGACCAACGGCACGCCGTCCAACGGGACAGCGGCCAACGGTGACGGAACGGTGACGGCCGCGCCGAGGAGTACAGCATCTCGTCCGGGTGCTCCCGGACGTCCGGTACCCAGCGCTCCCAAGTCGACTTCGGCCACGGCCGAACCGGCCGTTGCGGCGACACCCGCCGCGCCGGTGACCCCGGCTGCTGCTCCCGCCGTGACGGAGCGTCCGGCCGCCTCAGTGGCACCGTCGCCCGCACGTCCGGCGGCCCCGCAGGCCCCGATCGTGGACACGCCGTCAGTCGGTCCTGCGTTCACCGCGGCACCGACTCCCGCCGAGGCCACATCCTCCCGGCCCACCGATGCCACCGATCGACCGGCCGCAGCGGCGCCTGCTCGTCCGGCTCGCGCCGCCGGCGCCGTACCCGGCGCTCCGCGTCCGCCACGGATGGGTAACAACCCGTTCCGACCCAGTGGTGCCGCCAGCGCTCCGGCACGCCCGGGCGGCGTGCCCGGTGCACCGCGTCCGCCGCAGTCCGCCCCAGGGGCTCGTCCCGGCAGCGCACCCGGCGCGGGTGGACCCCGTCCGGCGCCAGGTGGCGCCCGTCCCGGCGTGCCCGGTGGCGGTCCCCGTCCTGGCACACCCGGCGGTCGCCCGCCAGCGGCCGGCGCGCCCGGCACCCGTCCCGGTGCAGGTGGCGGCGGGTACCGCGGTGGCCCCGGTGGGGCTCCCGCGGGTGGCGGCGGATACCGCGGCGGTCCGGGTGGAGCTCCATCCGGTGCACCCGCAGGTGGCGGCGGAGGCCGTCCCGGTGGGGCTCGCGGTGGTGGCGCTCGCGGTGGCGCGGCTCCTGGTGCCTTCGGTCGTCAGGGTGGTCCGGCTCGCAAGGGCCGCAAGTCCAAGAAGCAGCGTCGCCAGGAATTCGACAACATGCAGGCTCCGTCGATCGGTGGCGTCACGCTGCCGCGCGGCAACGGATCCGTCGTGCGGTTGGCCCGTGGTTCATCGCTCTCCGACTTCGCGGACAAGATCGATGCCAACCCGGCCTCGATGGTGCAGGCGTTGTTCCATCTCAACGAGATGGTCACCGCCACCCAGTCGGTGTCGGACGACATCCTCGAACTGCTCGGTGACGAAATGGGCTACAAGGTCCAGATCGTGTCCCCCGAGGACGAGGACCGCGAGCTGCTGGACACCTTCGACCTCTCCTACGGGGAGAACGAGGGCGACGAGGACGATCTGCAGGTCCGTCCGCCGGTGGTCACCGTCATGGGTCACGTCGACCACGGCAAGACCAAGCTTCTCGATGCCATCCGCAGCACCAACGTGGTGGACAAGGAAGCCGGTGGCATCACCCAGCACATCGGTGCCTACCAGGTCGCGACCCATCTCAACGATGTGGAACGGCTGATCACCTTCATCGACACCCCGGGTCACGAGGCGTTCACCGCCATGCGTGCCCGTGGCTCGAAGTCCACGGACATCGTGGTGCTGGTGGTCGCCGCCGACGACGGTGTCATGCCGCAGACGGTGGAAGCCATCAACCACGCGAAGGCCGCAGAGGTGCCGATCGTGGTCGCCATCAACAAGATCGACAAGGAAGGCGCGAACCCGGACAAGATCCGGCAGCAGCTGACCGAGTACGGACTGGTCGCCGAGGAGTACGGCGGGGACACCATGTTCGTCGAGATCTCGGCCCGGGCGCGGACCAACATCGACGGGCTGCTCGAGGCTGTGCTGCTGACTGCGGATGCCGCTCTGGATCTGCGGGCCAACCCGGACATGTCGGCCGAGGGTGTCGCCATCGAAGCCCACCTCGACCGCGGTCGAGGCGCCGTGGCAACGGTGCTCGTCCAGCGCGGAACGTTGCGGGTCGGTGACTCGATCGTGGCCGGTAATGCCTACGGTCGCGTGCGGGCCATGCTGGGTGATCACGGCGAGAACGTCGCCGAGGCCACCCCGTCGCGTCCGGTCCAGGTGCTCGGGTTCACCTCGGTGCCGGGCGCCGGCGACTCGTTCATGGTCGTCGAGGAGGACCGCGTCGCCCGGCAGATCGCCGAGCGTCGGCAGGCCAGGACCCGTAAGGCCCAGGTCGCCAACCGTCGCCGCATCACCCTGGAAACCCTGGGTGACGCGTTGGAGCAGAACAAGATCGAACAGCTCACCTTGATCATCAAGGGCGACAACTCGGGCACCGTCGAGGCGCTCGAGGATTCGCTGATCAAGCTGGACGTCGGCGCCGAGGTCGACCTGCGCGTTGTCCACCGCGGCGTCGGTGGCATCACGCAGGACGACATCAACCTGGCCGTCATCACCGACGCCATCGTGATCGGGTTCAACGTGAAGCCGGTCCGTGGCGTGCAGGATCTGGCGGACCGCGAGGGCGTCGACATCCGGTACTACACGGTGATCTACCAGGCGATCGACGAGATCGAGGCCGCTCTGAAGGGCCTGCTCAAGCCGGAGTACGAAGAGATCGCGGTCGGTACTGCCGAGATCCGCGAGGTCTTCCGCTCCAGCAAGTTCGGGAACATTGCCGGCAGCATCGTCCGCTCGGGCGAGATCCGACGGAACGCCAAGGCGCGACTGCTGCGCAATGGCGTTGTCATCAATGACAACCTGACGATCGATTCGCTCAAGCGGTTCAAGGACGATGCCACCGAGGTCCGCGAGGGCTTCGAGTGCGGTATCGGCCTCGGCACCTGGAACAACATCGAGGTCGAAGACACCATCGAGACCTACGAGGTCCGGGAAAAGCCCCGCGCCTGAGTTCTGGACCGGCCCGGTCGGCCGCACGCTTGACGTGCTGCCGACCGGGCCCAGGTCTGGGTCGTGGCCGGCTGGTCTGGATCCTGGGGAGGGCAGCGGCACATGTATGTCGGAGTCCTCGAGTTGGATGTACTTCTCGGTGAGGTCGACTCGCTGAAGTACAAGCGGGCTGTCATCCGACCGGTCATCGCCAGGTTGCGGCGGCTGGATGTCGCGGTTACCGAAGCCGGCGACCCTGATCGGCGTCGTCGAGCCCTGATCGGTATCGCGACGGTGTCCGGCGCTCCTGAACAGGTGCACGCCGTCCTCGACACCTGCGAACGGCAGGTGGCGAGCGAGCTGGAAATCGAGCTGCTGACGGCACACCGCCGGATCTTCGGGCCAGAGGACGACGGCTAGCGTCGGCGCCATGCATCAAGGCCTGCTTGCCGGGCATCGAACTGAACGAGATGAAGGAGAAATCCGATGGCGGATTCGGCACGGGCTCGACGGTTGGCCAAGCGCATCGTCGCTATTGTCGCCACCGAACTGGAGCTGAAGGTCAAGGACCCCAGGCTGGCCATGATCACGATCACCGCCGCGACGGTGACCCCCGACCTGCGGGAGGCCGTGGTGTTCTACACCGTCTACGGAGACGACGAGGATGTGGCCTCGACGGCGGCAGCGTTGGCCAGCGCGACGGGCGTACTGCGCAGTGCGGTTGGCCGGGAGACCGGGATCAAGTTCACCCCCACGGTCAGTTTCAAGCTGGACGCGATCCCGGAGAACGCTCATCGGATCGATGATCTCATCGCAGCCGCGAAGGCCTCGGACGCCGCGGTCGCCTCACAAGCCGCTGGAGCGCAGTACGCCGGCGACGCCGACCCGTACAAGGTGCCTCGTCCCGCGGACGAGGACGAACAGGACGAAACCGACGAAGAGTTCGAATTCGCCGACGGCTGGACACCGGTGAGTAACGACTCGAACTCCAAGAGCGACAGCTGAATCAGCGCTGCACTCGGCCCCGGCCGACTAATCCGCAGTGAGGCGAATGCGGCATCCGAGTGGAGGTACGGTGCTACCCGGGAAGAGCTGAATCGGCCGCCCGTTCGGGTGCATACAGGTCGGCGGTTCTGCCCAGATTCGGCCGTCAGGGGTACTCGTTCGCCACTGGAAGTAGGAGGTGTCGGTGACCAGAGCCCGAACGTCGGCCCATCCACGCAAGGTCCGGTCGGTCAACGGCACGGCACCCATCAACGGCACGGCACCCATCAACGGCACGGCACCCATCAACGGCACGGCACCCGTCAACGGCACTGCGCCGGTCAACGGCACTGCCCGCCAGGCCAATGCGGCGATCGCGTACGACTCCGCTGCGCCCACAGATCTGACGATTGCGGCCGACCTCGTCATCGCCGCGCACTCCATCGTTCTGCTCGCGCACATCGGACCCGATGCGGACGCCCTCGGCAGCGCGCTGGCGCTGGGGCTTGCGCTGTCACGCAACGGGGCCGACGTCGCAGTGGCCTTCGCCGAGCCGGCCGAAGTGCCCGAATCGCTCCGGGCCCTGCCCGGCCAGCACCTGATCACGGCGGCGGCGCAGGTGCCGGCCCGGCCTGACCTGGTCATCACGATGGACGTCAACTCCCGGGAACGCCTTGGCTCGCTCGGTCGGCTCCTCGATACCGCCGCCAGCAGCCTGGTGATCGACCACCACGCGTCCAACACCCGATTCGGCCGCCACCACCTGGTGGACGTATCGGCCGAGTCCACCACCGTATTGGTCGCGGCCATGCTGGATCACCTCGGTCTGGCGATCGATCACGACATCGCGGCCAACATCTACGCCGGGCTGGCCACGGACACCGTCGGGTTCCGATTCGCGTCGGCGCCCGCGCACCGACTTGCCGCGCGACTGCTCGATGCCGGCGTCGATCCCGACGAGCTGATGCGGCCGATCACCGATCTGCATCCCTACCGATGGCTCGACATGCTGTCGCGGGTGCTGGGTTCGGCCGTCCTCGATCCGCTCGCCGCCGGCGGCCGGGGGCTGGTGTCGACGGTGATCAGTTCAGCAACTGCCGACGGCATGCGCACCGAGGAACTCGACTCGGTGATCGACATCCTGCGGACCTCATCCGAAGCGCAGGTTGCTGCGGTGCTCAAGGAGACGGGTGCCGGGCGCTGGCAGGTGTCGCTGCGGTCCAGGTCGGCGCAAGCCGGATTGCTGGATGCGGCCGGTGTCGACGTGGCCGCTGTCGCGTCTTCGCTCGGCGGTGGAGGGCATGTCCGGGCGGCCGGTTTTGGATTCGTCGGGACTTCTGCGGCGGCTATCAGCGCACTGACGTCAGCCCTGCACGCCAGCGCCTCCTGACCCGCGTTCGGCCGGTACACGTCTCACCAGGCCGCTACTCGCACGACGACCGCGCGGGCAGCGGCCGCCACCTGCGAAGCAAGTTCCAGGCGGCATGTGAACCTGATCGCAGAAATTGCCTCGCAGTCGGACGATCGTCCAGGATAGATACATCATGGATACATCAGCCCACCCCTCGGCCGCGGAGCGGGTCTACCAGCATGTGCGCACCGGAATCCTGAGTAGACGCTTCGCCGACAACGACCTGCTCGCCGAGGGCAGGATCGCGGAGGAGACCGGGGTGTCCAGGACGCCGGTTCGTGAGGCTCTCCTCCGATTGGAGGCCGAGGGCATGGTCACCCTGTTGCCGAAGCGAGGCGCTCTGGTTCTCCCGGTGAGTGCCCAGGAGTGGCGGGATGTCCTGGCCACCCGCGAACTGGTCGAGACCCACTGCATCCGCCAGGTGATCGAGAGCGGGCGAGCGCCGCTGCTGTCCGCTCGGCTCACCAGAGCGGTCGAAGACCTGCAGACGGCCGCCCGCTCCGGTGATCTGGCTGCGTACGTCTCGGCCGATCGGGACTTCCACGCGACCATCGTGGCCGCGGCCGGCAACAGCATCCTGAACCGGCTGTACGGCTCGCTGCGGGACCGCCAGATGCGGATGGGCGCGGCCAACCTGCTCGCGCATGACGGCATCGCCGATCCGGAACGGATGGGTCGGACGAACGCAGATCACCGGGCCATCGCCGCCGCCATCGCCCGCGCGGACATCGAAGAGGCCGTTGCGCTCACGGTGGATCATCTGGCGACTGCGGCCCGGACGCTGAGATGAGTGCCGCCACGGCCGTCGGTTCCGCGACGACGACACCATCTCCGCCGGCCAAGGCCCCGGGAAAGGCCTGGCTGGTCTGGGCGATCGGGGCCGGGGTCTATGTGCTGGCGGTCTTCCACCGCAGCACACTCGGCGTGGCCGGCCCACTGGCGGCCGAGCGGTTGCATCTGACCGCAGCGCAACTGTCGTCGTTCGTCATGCTGCAACTGGCCGTCTACGCGCTGATGCAGGTACCGACCGGCATCCTGGTGGACCGGTTCGGCCCGCGTCGGATGCTGCTCGCCGCCACCCTCACCATGGGGGTGGCCCAGGTGCTCTTTTCCCTGGTCACCGCCTACGTGCCGGCCCTGCTGGCCCGCGGCATGCTGGGGTGCGGCGACGCCATGACATACATCTCCGTGCTCCGGCTGGTGGCGGGTTGGTTCCCGGCCCGTCGTTATGCGGTGATGACCAGCTTCACCGGTTTGGCCGGTTCGCTGGGCAACATCATCGCCACGGTGCCGCTGACCGGGCTGCTGCACAGCCTGGGCTGGCGGCCGACGTTTGCCATCGCCGGTGGTATCTCGATCGCCTACGGCGCGCTACTGCTCCGCCCCTCGACGGCCGCCCCCTTCCGCGAGGCGGGGGAGCGGGCGGCGGGCGGTCCGGTCGGCGGGCGCCGGGTCTGGACCGAGGTCAAGAGCGCCTGGCGACTGCCATCCGGTCGGCTGGGCTTCTGGGTGCACTTCACGTGTATGGCCGGCCCCACCACGTTCGCCGTGCTGTGGGGATTCCCGTACCTGACCCAGGGCCTCGGCTACTCCAGCGGCAGGGCGTCCTCGCTGATGCTGCTCCTGGTCCTCGGCGGGGTGTTCGCCAACCTGGCCGTCGGCCAGATCGTCGGCCGCCGGCCAGAGGTGCGGACGCCGATGGCGGTGCTGGTCTGTTGTCTGGCCATCCTGGCCTGGCTGACCCTGATCGGCTGGCCCGGCGGACAGCCACCACTGGCCGTGGTCGTCGTCGTGGTCATCGTCTTCTCGATCAGCGGCCCGACCTCCTCGGTGGCGTTCATGCTCGCCCGGGACTACAACCCTCGCCACCGCATCTCGACCGCGACCGGCCTGGTCAACATCGGCGGCTTCTGTGGTGCGGTGATCGGCATCTTCCTGGTCGGCCAGATCCTCGATCTGGTCGAGCCGACGACATCCGTCCACTCGGCCGACGCGTTTCGGTTCGCCTTCGTCGCCTTGGTTGTGCTGACCGGGATCGGGCTGGCCCGCATGCTGACCTGGTGGCTGCGAACCAGAGCGATGGTGCTGCTGGCCGCGGCCAGGGGCGAGGAAGTGCCGGTTCAGGTGAACATTCACCGCTGGGAATTGGTCGATGAGGCCGAACTGGCGTTGGAGGCCGAGCGTGCGCGCGCGGCACGCAGGGCCGACCACGCGCAGGATGACCGGATGGACGAAACACAGGACAGCATGACCGGCGGAACCAGATGACGGCCGCCGGCGGCCCGGTGCTCCCGGCCGGAGGCGGGCTGCTGCTGGTGGACAAACCCGGCGGCTGTACCTCGCACGACGTCGTCGGCCGACTCCGGCGGGTCCTGGGCACCAGGCGGATCGGACACGCCGGAACGCTCGACCCGATGGCCACCGGACTGCTGGTCATCGCGGTGGAACGAGCCACCAAGCTGCTCGGCCACCTCGCGCTGACCGACAAGACCTACCTGGCCACCATCAGACTGGGCACATCGACGACCACCGACGATGCCGAGGGCGACGTCGTCGCGACCGCTGACGGGACCGCCCTGGCCGCAGTCGGGGATGACGCCATCGATGCCGAAGTCGCCGCCCTCACCGGGCCCATCCTGCAGGTCCCCAGCTCTGTGTCGGCCATCAAGGTCGACGGAAAACGGGCATACGCGCTGGTGCGCGCTGGTGAACAGGTGGAGCTGGCGGCACGCCCGGTGACCATCGAACGCTTCGACGTCGAGGCGCGGCGGCGCGGCGGCGATTACCTCGACCTGGACGTGACCGTCCAGTGCACGACCGGTACCTACATCCGCTCGCTGGCCCGGGATCTGGGTGCTCGACTGGGAGTGGGCGGTCACCTGACCGCGCTGCGAAGGACTACGGTCGGACCGTTCGATGTGGCCTCGGCGATCGACGTCTACGGCCCAGGCGGAGTGCCGGGACGGGGGGAGCGGGTCGAGATAACCGCAGAATTTGCCGCCGATGTCGCAGCAGCCATCATCCCGGCGCCCGACGCCGTTCGGGGAGCGTTCGACGTTCGCACCGTCGATGACGAGCTGGCCGCCGACATGCGCTTCGGGCGCCCCATCCCGGCCGCCGGTATTCCGGGCGTCTACGGATTGTTCGGCGCCGCCGGGCTGCTTGCCCTGGTCGAGGAATCGGCCGGGATGGCGAGGCCCCGGCTGGTCTGGAATCCCGCGGGCTGATCCGCGGCTCATACTGATGGCCCGGAACACGCGGTCTCCGGGACAATTTCAAGCTGTGGGCAGTGCGTCACCTGACACCACGGCCACGTCACAGCACTGCCGGAGCACGGAGGAGCCAGCCATGGAACGGTGGCGCGGAGTTGACGCCATCCCACCAGGATGGGGTCGGTGCGTACTGACCATCGGCGTGTTCGACGGTCTGCACCGGGGGCACCAAGAGCTGGTGCACACATGCGTGAGCAAGGCCCGAGAGCTCGGGCTGCCGGCGGTGATGATGACATTCGATCCGCATCCCGCCGAGGTCGTCCGGGCCGGCAGCCATCCGGCGGAACTCATCACCCTGCGCCGGAAGGCGGTGCTGGCTGCGGAACTCGGCATCGACGCGTTCCTGGTGCTGCCGTTCACTCCGGCGATGGCCGCCGTCGAACCGCAGGAATTCGTGCACGACGTGATCGTCGACCGGTTGCATGCGGCCTGCGTCGTGGTCGGCGAGAATTTCCGGTTCGGCCACCGCGGGGCGGGCGACCTCACGTTGCTGCGTGCTCTCGGGTCGAGATTCGGCTTCACCGCCGTCAGCCTCGAGTTGGTGGCCAAGGACAGCCTGACCGTCAGTTCGACCCTGGTCCGGGCCAGTGTCGATGCGGGCGACGTGCAGGCGGCCGGCGAGGCTCTCGGTCGCCCGCACCGGGTGGAAGGGATCGTCGTGCACGGCGACGGCCGTGGGGGCAGCGAACTCGGCTACCCGACCGCCAATCTCGACGTCGTCCCGCACGGCGCGGTGCCGGCCGACGGTGTCTATGCGGGCTGGTTCCTGCTGGGGGACAGGCGGTCTCCGGCTGCCATCTCGATCGGCTCCAACCCGACCTTCTCCGGCCGGGTGCGCACGGTGGAGGCCTTCGTGCTCGACCAGGGCGGCAATTTCTACGGTCGGCGCGTTGCTCTGGACTTCGTCCAACGGCTGCGCGGCATGATCAAGTTCGACTCCGTTCCCGAGCTGATCGAGCAGATCGGCCGCGACGTGGAACAGACCAAGCAGATCCTGGGGTTCGTCGGTTGACGGGCGTCCGTCCTTGAGCCCTGCGATCTGGTCGGTGCAGGTCCAGGACGTCGAGTCCGGCGAAGTGCTGTTCGAGCGGCAGCCGGGGAAGGTTCTGGCCACTGCAAGCGTCGGAAAGATCCTGCTGCTGGTGCATGTTGCCGAACTGGTCCGCGACGGGCGGCTCGACCCGGCCGAAGGGCTGACCAGGACACCGAGGCAGACCGTGGCGGACTCCGGGATCTGGCAGTACCTGGCGACGGACAGGCTGCCGGTTCACGACCTGTGCGAACTGGTCGGGATGGCCAGTGACAACCTGGCAACGAACGTGCTGCTGGCCAGGGTGGGACTGGACCAGGTGGCGAGCAGCGCGCGCCGGATGGGCTTGCACGACACCGCACTTCACGATCGGGTCCGGGACGTCCGGACCACCGACCACCCGGTGACGCTGTCCACGGGCAGTGCCGCCGAGCTGGGCGACCTGATGGTGCGATTGCACCGCGGGGCGCGGGCCGATGAACCGGTCGGGACGATGGTGCTCGGTTGGCTGGCCAAAGGCCTGGACCTCTCCCAGGTGGCCTCCGGGTGGGGTCTGGATCCGTTGTCCCATCTTGTGGCTGATCGCGGGTTGCGGCTGGTGAACAAGACCGGCACCGACACCGGAGTCCGTGCGGACGTGGGCATCCTGACCGGGCCGGCCGCTTCGATTGCGTACGCAGTGGTGGCGAACTGGGATGCCTCAGGCGCAGACGATCGTGACGCGGTCCTGGCCAGGCAGCGGGAGATCGGCCTCGTCGTGGCCGAGCTGGCCAGAGGCGAGCGACCGGACGAACGGCGGCTGGGCGAATGGTAAAGTTGTCAGTTGGGTCCGGCCTCAGTCCGTGGCGGCCGGTACCGTCATCCCCCCGGCGCATCCTCGTCCGGTGCGGGCAGCGCACGTGACAGAACCTCGCAAGGAGCACCACTGTGGCGTTGACCACTGAGCAGAAGAAGACCATCCTGGCCGAGTACGGCCTGCACGAGACCGACACCGGTTCGGCCGAGGCCCAGGTGGCGATGCTGACCAAGAGGATCTCGGATCTTACCGAGCACCTCAAGGAGCACAAGCACGATCACCACACCCGCCGTGGCCTGCTGGCCCTGGTGGGCAAGCGCCGCCGCCTGCTGCGCTACCTGCAGAACATCGACATCGCCCGTTACCGCTCGTTGATCGAGCGGCTCGGCCTGCGCCGATAGCGTCGACACGTCAGGGGAGTGCCTACGGGCCTCCCCTGACGCGTACGTGCGGGCCGCGTGCGCGCGCACGGGGCAGCACAAAAACCCGCCCGCACGGACCACCCACAACTGAATAACCGCCACCACCGACCCGCACCGCTGTCATTCACGCGCTGCCCGGTCCTCGGTAGTGGCCACCGGAACACCCGCACAGATGCGGACGGGTCCGTTGGCTTCGATCGACGGCCGGCACAGATTGACTGAGCCAGCGCTGCGAACGCGTGGCGGCGCCGTCGCTGAGCACCGATGTCCAGCCGCGGAGCACCACCACCCGGTCTACGAGGTCGGGTCACCAAAGAGGAGACACATGTCTGATCCAACCGCCAAGAGCGCCACCGCTGTCATCGACAACGGTTCGTTCGGCACCCGCACCATCCGCTTCGAGACCGGCCGACTTGCGCAGCAGGCAGCCGGATCCGTCGCCGCGTACCTCGACGAGGACACCATGCTGCTGAGCGCGACCAGCGCCGGCAAGCACCCGAAAGACCAGTTCGACTTCTTCCCGCTGACCATCGACGTCGAAGAGCGCATGTACGCCGCGGGCCGTATCCCGGGCTCGTTCTTCCGTCGTGAAGGCCGTCCTTCCGAGGACGCCATCCTCACCTGCCGGCTGATCGACCGTCCGCTGCGCCCGAGCTTCACCGCCGGACTGCGCAACGAGATCCAGGTCGTCATCACCGTCATGGCCCTGAACCCCGACGTGCTCTACGACGTGCTGGCCATCAACGCCGCCTCCGCGTCCACCCAGATCGCGGGACTGCCGTTCTCCGGCCCGATCGCCGGCGTGCGCGTCGCCCTGATCGAGGGCCAGTGGGTCGCCTTCCCGACGCACTCCCAGCTGACCAAGGCCGTGTTCGACATGGTCGTGGCCGGCCGCATAGTAGGCACAGGCGAAGGTGCCGATGTAGCAATAATGATGGTCGAGGCCGAGGCCACCGAGAACACCATCGAGCTGATCGCGGGCGGCGCCACCGCGCCGACCGAAGAGGTCGTCGCGGCTGGTCTGGAAGCGGCCAAGCCGTTCCTGAAGACCTTGTGCGAGGCGCAGTCAGAATTAGCAGCGCAGTCGTCGAAGCCGACCGCTGAGTTCAAGCTGTTCCCGCCGTACCAGGACGACGTGTACGCGGCCGTAGAAAACGCAGCGGCGGCGCCCCTTGCCGCTGCGCTCGTCCTCACCGGCAAGCAGGAGCGCGACGAGGCAACCGACGCGGTCAAGGCCGACGTCATCGCCGCCCTCGGTGATCAGTTCGAAGGCCGCGGCTCCGAGATCGGCCAGGCCTTCCGCAGCGTCACCAAGAAGCTGGTCCGCCAGCGCGTCCTCAAGGACAAGATCCGGATGGACGGCCGTGGGCTGTCCGACATCCGCACCCTGGCCGCCGAGGTGGGCTATCTGCCCCGCGTGCACGGGTCGGCGCTGTTCGAGCGGGGCGAGACCCAGATCCTGGGTGTCACCACGCTGAACATGCTCCGGATGGAGCAGCAGCTCGACACGCTCTCCCCCGAGACCCGCAAGCGCTACATGCACAACTACAACTTCCCGCCGTACTCCACCGGTGAGACGGGCCGCGTCGGTTCGCCGAAGCGTCGCGAGATCGGCCACGGAGCGCTCGCCGAGCGCGCCCTAGTGCCGGTGCTGCCGACCAAGGCCGAGTTCCCGTACGCCATCCGCCAGGTGTCGGAAGCGTTGGGCTCCAACGGTTCCACCTCGATGGGCAGCGTCTGCGCCTCGACCATGTCGCTGCTGAACGCGGGCGTGCCGCTGAAGGCGCCGGTGGCCGGCATCGCCATGGGCCTGATCAGTGACACCGTTGACGGAAAAACGGAATATGTCGCGTTGACGGACATCCTCGGCTCTGAGGACGCGTTCGGCGACATGGACTTCAAGGTCGCCGGCACCAAGTCCTTCGTCACCGCCCTGCAGCTGGACACCAAGCTCGACGGGATCCCGTCCAGCGTGCTGGCCGGTGCGCTGAGCCAGGCCCGGGACGCGCGGCTGACCATCCTCGAGGTGATGAACGAGGCGATCGATGCCCCGGACGAGATGAGCGACAACGCGCCGCGCATCACCACCGTCAAGGTTCCGGTCGACAAGATCGGCGAGGTGATCGGGCCGAAAGGCAAGATGATCAACTCCATCACCGAGCAGACCGGTGCGGAGATCGCCATCGAGGACGACGGCACGATCTACGTGTCGGCGGCCTCAGGTGAAGCTGCCGAGGCTGCGATTGCCATCATCAATTCCATCGCCAACCCCCAGCTGCCCAAGGTCGGGGAGCGCTTCCTGGGCACGGTCGTCAAGACCACCGCCTTCGGGGCGTTCGTCTCGCTGCTGCCCGGCCGTGACGGCCTGGTGCACATCTCCAAGCTGGGCAACGGCAAGCGGATCAACAAGGTCGAGGACGTGGCCAACGTCGGCGACAAGCTCCAGGTCGAGATCGCCGAGATCGACGCCCGCGGCAAGATCTCGCTCATCCCGGTGGTGGCCGAGTCGGCCGCCGCGGCGCCTGCTGCTTCGTCGGTCTGATCGGGCTTTTCCCAACCGATGGCCGCACGCACCCGTACCACTGTCCTGGAACGGGGCGCTGACGGTTCTGTCGTAACGCTCTCGGTGGTCCCCGGCGGTCTGCGGGTGATCACCGAGAGCGTGCCCGGTGCACGCAGCGCGTCGGTCGGCATCTGGGTCGGAGTCGGCTCCGTCGACGAGACCCCGAAGCTGGCCGGCGCGTCGCACTACCTCGAGCACCTGCTCTTCAAGGGCACCACCCGCCGATCGGGCCGCGAGATCGCCACCACCATCGACGCCATCGGCGGTGAGCTCAATGCCTTCACCTCGCACGAGTACACCTGCTACTACGCGCACGTGCTGGCCAGCTCGGCCGAACTGGCCGTGGACATCGTCTGCGACGTGGTGCTGGATGCGGTGATCACCTCGGCGGACGTGGATGTCGAGCGCCAGGTCATCCTGGAAGAGATCGCGATGCGGGACGACGATCCCGAGGACACCCTCGGCGATGCGTTCGCAGCAGCGTTGTTCGCCGGACATCCGGTGGCCGACCCGGTCATCGGCTCCGAGCAGACCATTTCCGCCATGCGTCGCACGCAGATCGCCGGCTATTACAAGCGTCGGTACTCGCCGGACAAGATGGTCGTCTCGGTGGCCGGCGGCATCGATCACGGCGAGGTGGTGCGCTGGGTCCGAAAGGCGTTCGGGCCGCGGCTGCAAGCCGACGTAGCACCCGATCTGCCCCGTCTCGGTCGCGGGACGGCGAAAGCCCGCTCGGACGTGCTGGTGATCGACCGCGACACCGAGCAGGCGCACATCTGCGTGGGCGTACCCGCGCCCGGCAGGTCCGACCCGGGCCGCTACGCGATGTCGGTGTTGGCGGCCGCGCTCGGTGGCGGGATGAGTTCCCGCCTCTTCCGCACCATCCGGGAGGAGCACGGCCTGGCTTACTCCTGTTACGCCGCGACTTCCGGCTACGCCGACGTCGGGTCCTTTTCGGTCTACGCGGGCTGCCAACCGGAGAATTTGGGCACTGTCTCCCGGTTGATCGGCCTCGAGCTGGCGTCCGTGGCCGCCGACGGCCTGGGCACCCGTGAGTTGGCCCGCGTGCACGGACAGCTGGCCGGCGGGTTGATCCTCGGCCTGGAGGACACCGAGTCCAAGATGAGCCGCATCGGTAAGAACCTGCTGGTGCGCAACGAGTATCGATCGGTTGCGGACGAGCTGGCGGCCATTGCCGCGGTCGATGCCGATCAGGTGGCGCGGCTCGCCGCGCGTCTGCTGACCCAACCTCTGACCGCCGCCGTCGTCGGGCCGTACAGTGCCCAGACGGACCTACCCGCCGAACTTCGAGAACTCACCGCGTCCTCGACCTCGGCGGGCCGGGTTCAGGCCACCCGGGCAAGCTTTGCGAACACAGGAAGGCAACGTCGCCATGTCGGATGAGGTTCTTCGGGTTGGCGTGATCGGCGCCCGCGGTCGGATGGGTTCCGAGGTCTGCCTGGCGGTGGATGCCGCGGACGATCTGGACCTGGTCGCTGCGGTCGGTGGTCGCGAGTGGTTGTTCTCCCTGTCCGACGCCGGCAGCCAGGTGGTTGTCGACTTCACCCATCCCGACGTCGTGCTGGAGCACATCCGCTTCTGCATCGACCAGAACATCCACGCCGTCGTCGGCACCTCCGGCATCGATGACGAGGGCGCCGAGCAGATCAGGCACTGGCTTGCCCTGAAGCCGGACATCGGCGTGATGGTGGTACCGAACTTCGCCATCGGGGCCGTGCTCACCGCGCGGTTCGCGCGGCAGGCCGCCCGGTTCTTCGAATCGGCGGAGATCGTCGAACGCCATCACGCGGGAAAGATAGACGCCCCGTCGGGCACCGCGATCGCCACCGCCCGGGGGATCGCCGCCGCCCGGGAAACCGCGGGGCTGGGCCCGATCCCGGATGCCACCACCATCGAGGCGCCCGGCGCCCGCGGAAACCAGGTGGACGGCATCCACGTGCACTCGGTGCGGTTGCCGGGCCTGGTGGCCCACCAGGAGGTGGTGCTGGGCAGTGCGGGGGAGACCCTCACGATCCGGCACGACTCGCTGCACCGGTCGTCGTTCATGCCCGGGGTGCTGACTGCGGTACGCGGTGTCGCCGATCGTCCCGGTCTGACCCTCGGTCTCGAGCAGCTGCTCGGTCTGGACTGACGCCCTAAGGTGTCCACCCGCATCACCGTCGCCGTGCTGGCGGCTGCGCTGGTCGCCTACTTCTGGCTGCTCGGCCAGCGTGGCGTCTACCTGGTCCAGACCGGCACCCTGGTCGGGATCAGCCTCGGCATCGGGGTGCTGATCCTGCCGATCATCGGCGCCGTGCTGCTGGTCTTCGAACTGCGGTTCGGCGCGGCCACTGCCCGGCTGGCCCGACAGCTGGCCGACGACGGCGAATTGCCCGACGACTCCGCGCTGGCCCGTCGACCGTCGGGCCGGATCGAGCGGGCATCGGCCGACGCGTATTTCGAGACGGTGAAGACCAAGGTCGAGGCAGACGAGGGCAACTGGCGGCTTTGGTACGAGCTGGGCTACGCCTACAACCTGGCGGGCGATCGGAAGCGCGCCCGCGCGGCCATGCGGCACGCCATCGAGTTGGCCGACGCCTGACGTTCGCGAGTCGCGTTGGCAATGTCCCGCCGAATCCGGCCATCAGTGCGAACCTCGCCGCGGTGGCCGAGGTCAGACCAGCAGCAGATCCAGGCTGCCCGCGTAGCGAATCTCGGTGAACGTGCCCTCACCCGTGTCCAGAACCCGGCGCGAGCCGTCGGGGGCCCAGCGCACACCGAGCAGGAACTGCTGGATGCTCTCGTCGGCCTCCGGTGCCCACCAGGCCCCGGAGGCGGCGCCCAGCCCGCGGAGTTGGCCGGCGGCCGCCCCCAGCAGCCGCCCGCCATGTCCTCTGCGGGCAAACCGTGGCAGCACATGCATCAACTCGATTTGCCCGACGCCGTCGTCCAGGTCCGGTTCGGTGGCCGCCAGCCCTACCGGCTCCGGACCTTCGAAGGCGAGCAGCACCAGCCCGCCGGCGGCGAGCCGGGCGGACCACAGTTCGGTCTGCCGATCCGGGTCGGCGAGCAGCGCAGCGGCCGGCAGCAACTCGGAATAGGCCTGCTGCCACACGGCGAGTTGCAAGCGGGCCAGCGTGCGGGCGTCGTCGGCCTGCGCCGGCCGGACCAGGGCGTCGGCCACGTCAGGCCAGGACCACACGGACGTCGGCGGCCACGAACTCGGCCACCAGTTCCGGATCGGCGGCCGTGTCGGTGATGAGGATGTCGACGGCCGACGTCGGACAGATGCGCGCGAACGAGCGGTGCCCGAGTTTGGAGGCGTCGGCGACCACCACCACGGTGGTCGACTGGCTGACCATCAGCGCGTTCACCGCGGCCTCACCCTCGTGGTGCGCCGACGCGCCCATCTCGAGATCGAAACCGTCGACACCGAGGACGACGTAGTCCAGGTGCAGCCGGGAGAGCGCCGGCTCGGCCAGCGGTCCGATCAGCTCATACGAGCTGGGCCGGGCCACCCCGCCGGTCACCACCAGCTTGATGTTGCGACGAACGGCCAGGTCGTTCGCGATGTTGAGGGCGTTGGTGACGACGGTGAAGGCAGGGTTGTCGCCGGCCCCGTCGTGGTCCACGTTCGACGGGATGGTCACCAGAGCGCGGGCCACCTCCGAGGTGGTGGTGCCGCCATTGACCGCCACCACAGAGCCCGGGCGGATCAACGCCGCGGCTGCCATGCCGATCCGGAATTTCTCCTCGGTGTGCCGCCCGGTCTTGTACCGGAGCGGCAGGTCGTAGGCGACGCTGGCCGGCGCCGCACCTCCGCGGGTCCGGCTGAGAAGTTGTTGGCTGGCCAGATGATCCAGGTCGCGGCGGATGGTCGCGGCCGAGACGCTGAGCTCGTCGGCAGCCAGACCGACATCGAGCCGGCCATCCCGGCCGAGGATGTCGAGCAGCGCGGTCCAGCGCTCGTGCGGGCCCATCGGTTGCCCCTCTCACTGCTGCGTTCGCCAGTGGGTCATCGCGCCGGCTGCACCCAGATCTTGCACTGCCCGGTCCGTGGAACGCGAACTGCCCATCGGCCTGTCGGTGTCGCCTGGCAACATGTGGTGCTGTGATGCCGCAACTGACCGCTGCCCAGGCCCGCCGCACGGCCATCGCGGCACAGGGCCTGTCGGCCGCGTTGCCGCTCCAGCCGCCGGCCTACCACCGCGGCCATCTGCGTCGGGCCGTCGATCGGATCGGGCTGCTGCAGATCGATTCCGTGAACGTGGTGGCCAGGGCGCACTATCTGCCGTTGTTCGCGCGGCTCGGTGACTATCCCGTCGACCTCCTGACGACCGCCGCCTGGCCGCGCCGGGCCGGGGATCGGACGTTGCTGGAGACCTGGGCCCACGTTGCGTCCCTGGTACCCATCGAGATCCAGCCCCTGCTGCGTTGGCGGCAGGCGAAGTTCCGGGACGGACCCTGGTCGAGTGCGGCCAAGCTGCGTGCCGACCATCCGGGCTTTCTGGAGCGGGTGCTGGGGGTGGTGGCCGATGCCGGTCCGGTTTCGGCCGGCGAGATCGAGAAGGTGCTGGCAGCGCCGGGGAAGGGTAGGCCGGGTTGGTGGGAGTGGTCGACCACGAAGACGGCGTGTGAATACCTCTTTGCCATCGGTGCCATCGGGACGTCCTACCGCCGCGGCTTCGAGCGCGTCTACGACCTGATGGAGCGCATCCTGCCGGCCCCGGTGGCGCAGGCCCCGACGCCCGCTGAACCGGACGCGAAACGCGCGTTGATGGCGTTGTCGGCCCGATCTCACGGGATCGGAACGGCCGGTGACCTGGCCGATTACTACCGCATCCGCAATGACGAGGCGAAACGAGCCCTGGCCGAACTCACCGAGGAGGGGATCGTCATCCCGGTCACCGTGCAGGGCTGGAAGGAGACCGGGTACCTGCACAGAGATGCGAAGCTGCCCCGAAAAGTCGGCGGCCGGGCGTTGCTGTGTCCGTTCGACCCGCTGATCTGGGAACGGGCCCGCACCGAGCGGATGTTCGATTTCCACTACCGCATCGAGATCTACACCCCGCTGGAGAGGCGCGTCTACGGCTACTACGTCTTCCCGTTGCTGGTCGACGACCAGCTGGTCGGCCGGTTCGATCTGAAGGCGGACCGGGCCACCGGACGGTTGCTGGTGCAGGCCTCCTGGTGTGAGCCGGGTCGGGTTCCGGGTGCGGTTGCTGAGTCGGCGATCGTCGAGCTGGACCGGATGGCCCGTTGGCTCGGCCTGGCCGAGGTCGCGATCATGCCGCGAGGCAATCTGCACGCCGAGCTGGTTGCGGCCGGTCGTCGATCGGTGGCGCTGACGTAACCTGCTGCCGTGACCAGTATTCCGGCGGGCGTCGCGGCTGGGCATCCGGCGACGGCAGCGGCCGGGTTGGCCGCGCTTGCCGCCGGAGGCACCGCAGCGGACAGCGCCGCGGCCATGATCCTGGCCGGTTGTGTATCGGAGACCATCTTCTGCGGCCTCGGTGGTGGAGGTTTCGCCACCGTCTACGACGCGCGCACCCGCACCGTGACCTGTCTGGACTTCTTTGTCGCGGTACCGGGTCTGGACGGCACCGTGGCCGGCCAGGCCACCAACATCTCGGTGATGTTCGGAACCGTCCCGATGCCGTACGCGATGGGCGGCCCCAGTGTCGCCGTTCCTGGAACCCCCTGGGGGGCCGCCGCGTTGAATCGCCGCTTCGGCCTGCTGCCGTGGGCAGACGTGGTTCGTCCGGCGTACGAGCTGGCCGTGACCGGACTTCCGTTCTCCGATGCGCATGCCCAGCTGTTGCCGGACATCGCTCCCGCCATGATGGTCGGAGCGGGCATCGACGTGTACTCCCGGCCGGACGGAACCGGCGGCCGCCGGTTGCTACAGGCCGGCGAGACCATCGACCACCGCGGTCTGGCGGAGACCCTGGACGCGCTGGCCCGGCTCGGTCCGCAGGAACTGGCGACCGGGGATATCGGTCGCGCCATCGTCGAGGCCGTCCGGGCCGACGGTGGCGCTTTGTCGTTGCAGGACATGGCCGACTACCGGGTCCGTGACCTCGCGCCGATGCGGGTCCCATTCGGGCCGGGCACCCTGCAGGTGCGCGGCAACGATCTGGACTCGTTCGGAGCCACCGCAGCCGGACTCGACCCGGCCGCAGTGCGGCGCGGTGGTGTCGACCGGGCCAGAGCGTTCATCTCGGCTCTGCGTGGGCCGGCCCGGCGGGCCGAGACGACCAGCGTCGCTGCCGTCGACACCTGGGGAAACGCCTGTGCCGCAACCCATTCCCTCGGCCTCGGCTCGGGTATCTGGGTCGCCGGAGTGCATGGCAACTCGATGCTCGGCGAGGGCGAACTGCTCCGCGGTGAACTGGTTCCGGGAGAACGGATGCAATCGATGATGGTGCCGTCGATCGTCACCGATCCGGCGGGTGAGCTGATCTTCGCGGGTGGCGCCGCCGGCGGGAGCAGGATCCGTCCGGCCCTGCTGCAGGCCATGGCCGGCGTGCTGATCGAGGGCAGGAGCGCGGCTGAAGCCGTTGCCGCGCCACGGATGTCGGTGACCGAGCAACTGGTCCACCTGGAGCCCGGGTTCCCGGACGAGGTGGTCTCGGCCCTGCGCGAGTCGGGCGAGCGTCTCGAACTGTGGAGCCAGATCCGGCCCTACTTCGGCGGGGTGGCGGCGATTGCCGCCGACGGTCCAGCTGCCGATCCACGCCGCGGCGGCTCCGCGATGACCTTCTGAGCCGGGGCGTCAGCCGCCCGCGGGGGAATGTCAACCGGGCGGGCGGCTGTGCCTGTGGCGCCTGGTCAGGCGGCGCGATGGAGCCGGATGTCTCCGGAGGTGGTCTTCACCGTGATCGCCAACACCGGTGCGTCGCCGTCCGGCACTTCGCCGTTGATCTCGAAGTCGGTGTCGGTGCTGCCGCTGACCGTGCTCAGGTTGATCGAGGCCAGCGAACCCGCGTGCACGCCGATCTGTACGTCCCCGGAGACTGCGTTGATCTCGGCCTGACCGGACACCGCATCGGAGACCTTGACGTCGCCCGACACGCTGCGCGCACTGATGTTCCCGGCCACCGCACCGAGGCGGATGTCACCGGACGTGGTGTGGACCAGGGCGTCGCCGGCGACCGGGCCGACCTCGACGTCACCGGACGCGGTACGGATGTCCACCTCGGCGCCGGCCGCGGTGATACCGACATCGCCGGAGGCGGTCTGGATCAGGGTCTTGCCGGTGGTCTGGTCGAGCTGCACGTCGCCGGATGCGGTGCGCACATCGACGAGGCGGGCGCTCCCGGTCACGGTGACATCGCTGGACTGCGACTGCACTCTGATGTTCGAGCCGGTCGGCGCGGTCACCGTGACGGTGAAGGCGGACCGCCAACCATCCTTGGCCGGATCGGTGTCGACGATGACGCTGCCGTGTTCGCCCGCTCGGTGTTCGACGCGTACCGCGTCGGCCAGATCGTCAAGCATCACCTTCTGGGTGTCGGTGTTGCCCAGGTCGGCCATCGCGGTTGGCTGATCGCCGAACGGACCGCGGCCGAACTGCCGGCTGCGACCGAAGCCACGACCACCCCCGAAGGCTTTGAACATGTCGTCCAGAAAGCCGAGCGGGTGACTGTCGCTGGGGGTGACGACGACGGTCGTCGTCTGGGTGTCGGTGAGCACGATCTGGGTGTCACCGGCGGCGTTGCGGATCTCCAGGGTGAGCGGTTCTGGTGTCAGGAAGGTATGCATCGGGTCCTCTTCAGCGGGGGTGGGAGTGGATGGCGGGCAGCTTGGTGCTGCGAAGCGGCGGGTGCGTGGAACGGCGCCGCTGGGTCAGCCCTGGATGAAGCCGGTCACGGTTCTACCGTCACGCCGGCCGTCGGATCCTTTGCTGCGCTTGGCGTTGCGTCCGGACGGAACGGCGGTGCGCACCGAATCTGAGACGGCCCGGGAGATGTAGGTGTTGAGCGAGACGCCTTCGTTGGAGGCGGCCTGCTCGGCCTGAGACTTCAGATCGTTGAACAACCGGACCGTCGTCCGGGAGAGTTCGCCTCCGGCCTCCTGCATGGCCCTGCGCAGTTCGTCCGCGGTCATGTGATGCGCTCCGTCCGTTTCCTCTTCCGTGGGTTCCCCGGCGGTGCGGTGCTTGTCCGACACCGACACCTTGACGTCCCGGCCGTCGATCTTGATCTCGACCACATGCCGATCGAGTGCCTCGGTCACTTCGGCAGCGAGATCGGACAAGGCGTTCATGATGGCCAGTCGACCGGCCGGCTCGATGGCGGCGCCCAGCAGGGCGGCCGCGCGACGGGTTTCCTCGTCGCCAAGTGCTGCCGCGGCGAGAAGATCTTCGCGCAGGTTTCGGATGTAGGGGGTGAGGTCCATGACACCACTATGACACCACTCGCGACGTCACGCAAGGGCCTCACGACGCCAATGTGACCAGCGCGTGACGTCATCGAACGGTTCTGTGGCCTCAGCGGTGGACGAACGTCGGCCGGTGGTCTGCCGGCCGGGAATGTTCCTAGGATGAGCGGATGACCACGACCGAACACCCGACCACCTACGCCGACCTGCTGCGAGCTCAGATCCGCAACGAGTTCAACGCCAGCCAGCAGTACATCGCCATGGCCGTCTGGTTCGACGCCCGTGATCTGCCGCAGCTGGCGGCTCACTTCTACCGCCAGGCCGTCGAGGAGCGGAACCACGCGATGATGATGGTCCAGTGGATGATCGACCGTGACATCCCGGTGACCATTCCCGGGATCGACGAGGTGCGCTCCGAGTTCGCCGACATCGCCGACGCCGTCCGGGTGGCCCTCGGGCAGGAGACCGCCGTCACCGAGCAGATCAAGGCGCTCTTCGCCAAAGCCCGTGCGGAGAACGACTTCCTGGGCGAACAGTTCATGCTCTGGTTCCTGTCGGAGCAGGTCGAGGAGGTCGCCGCGATGACCACGCTGCTGACCATCGCGGAGCGGGCCGGCACCGACTGGTTCGAGGTGGAGACCTACGTCGCCCGGGAGACGGTCGGCGACAAGGGAGTTGCGTCCGGGCCGGCCGCGGCCGGCGGAGCACTGTAGCCGGGTGAGCGATCCAGCGGCAGCCCTGGCCGATGGTGCCGGACCCGGCATCGAGCTGATCGGCCGCACCGAGTTCCTGGCCCCGTCGGGTGTGCCGTTTTCCAGCGACGCCGGCGGCGGCCAGGCGTTGGCCGAATTCGCCGGTCGGGCCTGCTATCAATCCTGGGACCGGCCCAATCCGGCCACGGCCACCAACCGGGGCTATCTGGAACACATCCTGCAGGTCGGACACCTGTCGGTGCTGGAGCACAGCACCGCGACGTTCTATCTCACCGGGATCTCGCGAGCCGTCACCCACGAGATCATCCGGCACCGACATTTCTCCTACTCCGAGCTCTCGCCGCGATTCATCCCGGCCGGCGGTCCCGTCATGGTCGAGCCCGAGGCGGTCGCCGCGGACGCCGGCCTGCACGCCCAATTCGCCGCGGCCGCGGCTACCGCCGTCGCCGCACATCGGGACCTGCTCGCCGCTCTCGAGGCCGCCGCGGTGCATGCACCGGATGGCACCCTGGCGCGCAAACAGGCCAGGCAACTCGCTGCCGGGCTGCTACCGGCGGCGTCGGAGACGGCGTTGGTGGTGTCCGGGAACTACCGGGCCTGGCGTCACTTCATCGGGATGCGAGCCACCGAGGCGGCCGACGTGGAGATCAGGACGCTCGCGGTCGGTGTCCTTCGTCGTCTCCAAGACCTTGCCCCCCACGTGTTCTCCGATTTTAGGATCAGCCAGCTACCGGACGGCACCGAACTGGCCGCCTCGCCCCTGGTGGCAGACGCCTGATCGCTCGCGGGGCCGGTCGGTACCGTTGCCGGAATGACCCTCGCTCAGACAGAACGTGCAGCGCTCGCCGACCTGTTCGGAGAACTCGGCCCGGACCAGCCGACACTGTGCCAGGGGTGGGACACCGGTGACCTGTTGGCGCATCTGTTGATCCGGGAGCGCCAGGTCCTCGCCGCCGCCGGCACCTGGATCAAGCCGCTGGCCGGTGTGACGGCGAGTGTCTCTGCTCGGTACAAGGCGCGGCCGTGGACGGATCAGATCGAGCTGTTCCGGTCCGGGCCACCAGGCTTCAGCCCGTTCGGCTGGGGTTCGCTCGACGAGAAGGGCAATGCGATGGAGCTGTTCATCCATCATGAGGACGCCCGCCGCGGACAGCCCGACTGGCAGCCACGGGAACTCGCCCAGACCACCCGCGACCAGTTGATCAGGACGTTGGGCTCCGCACTGGTACTGCGTCGATTGCGAAAGATCGGCGTGCCGGTCACGGCCAGGCTGACCGATGAGCCGGGCCAGCGGGACATGCCGATCGTGCTGGTGCCGTCCAAGGATCTGGACATCGTCGACAGTGCGCCGGGCGTGGTTCTGCACGGCGGTGTCGCGGAAATCCTGCTCTGGCTCAGCGGCCGATCCGAGGTGCGGATCGACTTCGACGGTGGTGCCGGGGACATCGCGGCGGTACGGGCGGGTGGAGGTCGACCGTCGGGGCGGTAAGTTTTGATCCATGACGACGCTCATCGCCGGTCCGGCTGGCAGGGAAGGCCGCCCGTTCGGAACCGTCCTGGCCGCCATGGTCACCCCGTTCACCTCCGCCGGAGAGCTGGACCTGGACGCCACCTCGGCCCTGGCGGAGCGGCTGGCCGGCGAGGGCAACGACGGACTGGTGGTCAACGGCACCACCGGGGAATCGCCGACCACCACCGACGCCGAGAAGATCGCCATCATCAAAGCGGTCGTCGAAGCTGTCGGAGACCGCGTCACCGTCGTCGCCGGGGTCGGCACCTACGACACCGCGCATTCCGTGCGAATGGCCAGAGATGCCGAAAAGGCCGGCGCCCACGGCGCTCTCGTCGTCACACCGTTCTACTCCCGGCCGCAACAGGAGGGCCTCCTGGCCCACTTCGCGGCTGTGGCGGACGCTTCCGGCCTGCCGGTGATGTTGTACGACATTCCGCCGCGTTCCGTGGTCGCGATCGCCCCCGAGACGCTGCTGCGGCTGGCAGAGCACCCACGGATCACCGCCGTCAAGGATGCCAAGGGCGATCTGTTGGCCGGCTCGCAGGTGATGGCCAACTCGGATCTGGCCTACTACTCGGGTGACGACCCGCTCACCCTGCCTTGGTTGTCCGTCGGTGGTGTCGGGATCGTCAGCATCATCTCCCACGTCGTCGGCCCGCACGTGCGGGCCATGGTCGATGCGGCCGAAGCCGGCGACTTCCGTCGCGCCCGCGTCATCCACGAAGCGTTGCTGCCGGCTCACCTCGCCCAGTCGCGAACCGGCGGCGGCGCCGGCCTTGTCTTTGCCAAAGCCGCGCTGCGCCTGGCCGGCTTCGAGGTGGGCGATCCGCGCCTGCCCCAGGTTCCCGCAACACATGATCAGACCGCGCAAATCGCACTCGACCTCGAAGAAATCGGCCCACTGAAATGATTGTCACCCGATGACAGCAACGTCCAAGTCCATCCCACCGCCGCGGCTGCCCAAGGGCGGCCTGCGCATCGTCGCCCTTGGTGGCATCGGTGAAATCGGCCGCAACATGACGGTCTACGAGTACGACGGGCGTTTGCTGGTCGTCGACTGCGGCGTGCTGTTCCCCGAGGACGCCCAGCCCGGCGTCGATCTCATCCTGCCCGACCTTCGACTGGTCGAGGACAGGGTCGACGACATCGACGCCGTGGTCATCACCCATGGCCACGAGGACCACATCGGCGCACTGCCTTGGCTGCTCCGGCTGCGCAAGGACCTCCCGGTGATCGGCGCGAAGTTCTCCCTCGCCCTGATCGCAGCCAAGTGTCGCGAACACCGCATCACGCCCAAGCTCGAAGTGGTCGTGGAGGGGGAGCGGCGCAAGGCCGGCGCCTGGGATCTCGAATTCTTCGCGGTCAATCACTCCATCCCGGACGCGCTCGCCGTCGGCATCCGGACGCCGGCCGGCACTGTGCTGCACACCGGCGACATCAAGCTCGACCAGCTACCACTCGATGGCCGGCTCACCGACCTCGGCGGGTTCTCCCGGCTCGGGGACGAGGGTGTCGACCTGTTCCTGGTGGACTCCACCAACGCCGAGGTGCCCGGGTTCGTCGCGCCGGAGCGGGAGATCGGCCCGGTGCTGGACAACTACATCCGGTCCGCCAAACAGCGGGTCATCGTGGCCAGCTTCGCGTCCCACGTCCACCGCGTCCAGCAGATGCTCGACGCCGCGCAGAACCACGGCCGCAAGGTCGCCTTCGTCGGGCGGTCCATGGTGCGCAACATGCAGATCGCCCAGGAACTGAACCTGCTGTCGGTGCCCGACGGCCTGGTCCGGTCCCTGGACAAGGTCCTCGAGCTGCCGCCGGAGCAGGTGCTGCTCATCTCGACCGGCTCGCAGGGCGAGCCCCTCTCGGCCCTGTCCCGGATGTCCCGCGGCGAACACCGCCAGGTCAACCTGATCCAGGGCGACACCGTCATCCTGGCCAGCTCGATGATCCCCGGCAACGAGACAAGCGTGTTCACCGTGATCAACGAACTGGCCAGGGCCAGTGTGACGGTGGTGCACCAGGGCGTCGCCAAGGTGCACGTCTCCGGCCACGCCTCGGCCGGTGAGCTGATGTTCCTCTACAACGCCGTCCGGCCGAAGAACGTCATCCCGGTGCACGGCGAATGGCGGCACCTGCGGGCGCAGGCGCGGCTGGCCATCATGTCCGGGGTGCCGTCCGAGCGCGTCGTACAGGCCCCCGACGGCACGGTGGTCGACCTGATCGACGGCCGGGCCCGGATCTCCGGGCACATCGACGTCGGCATGGTTTATGTGGACGGCGCCGCGGTGGGTGACGTCGGGGAGAACACGCTGTCGGACCGGCTGGTCCTCGGCGAGGGTGGTTTCATCGCGATCACGGTGGCCATCGACGCCCACACCGGGCGTGCCGTCGCCGCTCCGACGATTGCCGGCCGGGGCTTCTCCGACGATCCCGGGGCATTGGCGAAGGTGGTGCCGCTGGTCGAGGCCGAACTGGCCCAGCTCGAGGCCGACGGCGTCACCGACACGCATCGGATCGCGCAAGCGGTCCGTCGGGTGGTCGGCCGTTGGGTCGGCGATGTCTATCGCCGTCGCCCGATGATCGTCCCGACCGTGCTCGCAGTCTGACGGCGCATGGGCGAGCAACTGATCTACCACCTGGCCTTCGACGCCGATTGGGACTCAGCTCTGACCGTGGGCAACTATCGCGTCTCCGGACGCGGGATGACTCTGGAATCCGAAGGCTTCCTGCATTTTTCCTATGCCAACCAGGTGGCCGGGGTGGCCCGGCGATTCTGGCGTGACGTCGAGGCACCCGTGGTACTGCTGACCGTCGACCCGGATTTGCTGGACCTGCCGGTGGTGGCGGAGAACACCAGCGGTGGGACCGAGCTGTTCCCGCATCTGTACGGTCCGCTGCCGGTCGCCGCGGTGGTCAAGGTGACCCCGATCGAGGTCGACGCGGACGGCGATCTGGTCGTCCCTGATCTGACCACATGATGGTTCAGTAACCGTTCGAGCCGAATTCCGGGTCGTAGGCGATGCGGTAATCGCGTTTGACCAGTGTCTGGACGACCCGTGGGTTGCCGAGGGCGGTCGCAGCCGCCCGATGGCCATCTCCACGGCATGCTCGTCGGCGCTGCCGCCGGGCATCACGGCGGCCAACTCGCTCCGGCTGATCACCTGCCCCGGATGGGACACCAAACGGTCGAGCAGAGCCATGGCGGTCGGCGCCACGGGTAGGTAGTCGCCGTCTAGCAGTACCCCGTGGCCGCGAACCTCGAGTCGTTGGCCGGCCGCGACCAATCGTTTGGACTGCTTGTCCGGCACCGCGGCCGCGACCTCGCGAACCAACGAGCCGAGTCGGGCTCGATCGGGTTGGACGACCGTGATGCCGGACCGGTCCAGCGGAGCCGCGGTGACCGGGCCGACGGCGACCACCAGCACGTCGTGCCGGTGGGCTTCGATCAACTCCGGCCCGAAACCGAGCCGCTCCGCGGTCTGCAGGTAGCTGGCCGCGGCGGGGGCACTGGTGAACGTGACCGCATCCAGGGTGCGGTTGTCGTGCGTCGGTGATGTGAACCCGATGCTACGAACGGTGATTCGGCGGCCGAACGACCGTCCTCAGCGGTGAACCGCGAGCCGGCGCCGCAGCTCGCCGCGGATGGCGGGCCACTCGATGGCGATGATCGAGAACACCACGGTGTCGCGAAGCGTCCCGTCGCTGGCCAGCGAGTGGCTGCGCAGCACCCCGTCCTGCTTGGCGCCCAGCCTGGTGATGGCTGCCCTGGATTGTTGGTTGAGCCAGTGGGTGCGGAATTCCACGGCGATGCAGTCCAGAGTCTCGAACGCATGAGTCAGCAGCAACAGCTTGCTCTCGGCATTCGTCCCGCTGCGCTGCGCCGATCGAGCGTTCCAGGTTGACCCGATCTCTACTCGTCGATTGACGGCATCGGCGTTCATGAACGTCGTCATCCCGATCACGGCTCCGTCGACATTCCGCCTCGCGGTGAACGCCAGCATCGATCCGCCCGCCTGGAGGGCGAGGCGGCGGTCGATCTCGGCGGCCATGGCCTCCGGGCGGGGGACCGACGTGTACCAGAGGTTCCATAGCTCGCCGTCCCGCGCCGCGGCCACCAGTCCGTCGTGATGTTCCTTCGCCAGTGGCTCCAGGGTCACGATCTCGCCGGTCAGGCTGATGGGTTGCAGGAAGGGTCGTCCAGACGTCATGTCCGGAACGATAAGCGGGTGCATCTCGGCGGGGAAATTGGTTTTGCCGGGGGCACCCGCCTCACACCGGGAATTCATCCACGCCGACCCCGTACACGCTGTCCCACTGCCCCTACTGCTCACTGCAGTGCGGGATCAGCACGACACCGGCAGTTGTGGGCCGCCCGCAGCTGACATTGCAGCCCCAGCAGGACATTCCGACGAACCGGGGTGGGCTGTGCTCGACGGGCTGGACTGCGACCAGCCTCCTGGATCAACAGGGGCGGCGGTGTCCGTCCTCAAGTCGGTGTCCTCGGTCTTCGCGGCGTTCGCGCCGCACGGCGCCGAGGACGCCAAGTCGAAGATGGGTTTGGCGTCACTGCTGAAGATGATGTGGGACACCGAGTACATCGACGAGCGGGACGCCCGGTTCATCAACGACCGGGTCCACGCGAACATCCAGCGGGACGGCACCTTCTCGGTGGTTCCGCAGATGCGCGGCGGAGTGACCTCGCCGGACCAGCTCCGTCGGATCGCCGACGTGGCCGAGAAATACGACGTCAAGTTGGTGAAACTGACCGGTGGCCAACGCATCGACCTGTTGGGGGTGCGGAAGGAGGACCTGCCGGCTGTCTGGGCCGACCTCGACATGCCCTCCGGCTACGCCTACGGCAAGAGCTTCCGGACGGTGAAAACCTGCGTGGGCAGTGACTTCTGCCGGTTCGGCGTGGGCGATTCGACCGCGCTGGGCATTGCCATCGAAGACCCGCTTCCAGGGCTTGGAATCGCCGGCCAAGCTGAAGCTCGCCGTCTCCGGCTGTCCCCGCAACTGCGCCGAGTCGCTCTGCAAGGACGTGGGTGTCGTCGCCATCGACGGCGGCCGGTGGGAGATCTACGTCGGGGGTGCCGCCGGCGCACACATCCGCAAGGGCGATCTACTGGCCACCGTTGACGATCCCGACCTGGTGATGACCCTGACCGGCCGCTTCATGCAGTACTACCGGCAGAACGCCAAGTGGCTGGAACGCACGTACGCGTTCGTGCCGCGGATCGGTATCGAGAAGATCAGGGACATCGTGGTCCAGGACAGCGAGGGTATCGCCGCGGACCTCGATGCCGCCATCGCGGAATCCGTTGCGGCCTATCGGGATCCGTGGCAGGAGCGGACGGCGCCGGTCAATGCCGGGCAATTCCGAACGGCGCTGCCGCTCGAAGTCCTGCCGCAGGTGCCGGTCCGATGACGACGGCTCCGAGTACGGCCGCAACCATCAACCTGGGTCAACTCGACCAGATTCCGCCCGGCCAGGGCCGGGCCTTCGATGTGGGCGGCCGGCAGGTCGCCATCTTCCGGCTGCGAAGCGGTGCCCTGCATGCGGTTTCGGCCGTCTGTCCGCACCGCGGCGGGCCGATCGCCGACGGTCAGATCGACGGGAACGTCGTCCTCTGCCCGCTGCACCTCAATGCATTCGAACTCAGTTCCGGTTGTTCCACCAGTGGGGAGCCCGCGCTGTCCGTCTGGTCCGTGGCCGTCGATGGGGCCGGCCAGCTCGTGATCCAGGTTCAGCCGCGCTGACCTGAAGTAGGAACCGGTCGCCGCGCCCGCAGGCGACCGTCGAACGTCCCATAAAATCTGCAGGAGTCCGCATGAGTTCGACGACCGATACCTCCACCACGACAACGCACCTCGAGCCGGTCTCGCGCGGCAAACGTTGGATCACCGACTGGCGCCCGGAGGATCTGAACTTCTGGGACAACGGCGGCGCCAAGGTCGCCAAGCGCAACCTGATCTTCTCGGTCCTGACCGAGCACGTCGGGTTCGCGGTGTGGAGCATCTGGTCGGTGCTGGTGCTGTTCCTCGGCCCGCAGTACCACATCGACCCGGCCGGGAAGTTCCTGCTGACCGCGGTGCCGACCCTCGTCGGGTGCCGTACTGCGGCTGCCGTACACGTTCGCCGTCGCCAAGTTCGGCGGGCGAAACTTCACCGTCTTCAGCGCATTGCTACTGCTGCTGCCCACGGTCCTGATCGCCTTCGTGCTCAAACCCGGTGTCTCGTACAGCACGTTGCTGATCGTCGCCGCGGTGGCCGGCGTTGGCGGTGGCAACTTTGCGTCGTCGATGACGAACATCAACGCCTTCTATCCGCAGCGACTCAAGGGCTGGGCGCTCGGGCTCAACGCCGGCGGCGGCAATCTGGGCGTGGCCATGGTGCAGCTCGTCGGCCTGCTGGTGCTGGCCACCGCGGGCGCCGGACACCCGCGGGTGATGGTCGCCATCTACATCCCGCTGATCGTCCTGGTCGCCCTCGGCTCGTCGCTGTACATGGACAACCTGGTGGTGGCCGTCGAACGCGAAGGGCGCGATGCGGCGGGCCTGCCGCGATCGCAACACCTGGATCATCGCCGCTGCTCTACATCGGTACCTTCGGCTCGTTCATCGGCTTCGCGTTCGCCTTCGGCCAGGTGCTGCAGGTGCAGTTCAAGGGCACGTTCTCGCACGCCCGTCAAGGCCGTCTACCTGACCTTCCTGGGCCCGCTGGTCGGCTCGCTGGCCCGGCCCTATCGGCGGCAAGCTGGCCGACCGGTTCACCGGTTCGACGGTCACGTTCTACAACTTCATCGCCATGTCGCTGGGGCCGTCCTGGTGCTGGTCGCGGCCCTCCAGAAGTCGCTGCCGCGCTACCTGATCGGCTTCATCCTGCTGTTCATCTTCGGCCGGCTCCGACCAGCTGGTGTAGCACTGGCTCCAATTTCTGGTGCGGCAAGTGGGACAGGAGTGACGGTAGCGACTAGCGTGACACCCATGGCCGAAAAGACCTCTGCTTCGCCGCGTCCGCGATCCGGAGCGGGCGACACCACCAGCGGCTCCCGTACGGGGTCCGGTGGATCAGCGCGGTCCGGGTCGGCCAAGCCGGGAACCAGGGGTGGGGCCAAGACCGCGGCGGTAGCAAAGTCCACGGCGACGTCGAAGACCACGGCCTCGGCCAAGGGTTTGACCACCAGCAACGGCAGCCTGAAATCCGGAAGCCGCAAGACCTCCGGAACTCGGACCACCAGATCGACCGCCAAGACCACCTCGACCGCCAAGCCGCGATCCGCCGGATCGCCGGCGGCAGCTGCCCGCAGGACGTCGGCAACGCCGCGTCAGACCCGGCCGGCAGCCACCGGGCCGTCGGTGCTGACCCGGATGTTCCGGGGCATCGGCCGCGGGATCGGCGCGGTCTGGCGCTTCATCGCTCGAGGAGTAGGAAGCATGGTCAGAGCGGTCGGCCGTGGTGCGGTCGCAGCCAGGGACATCGATGCCGCCCATCGACGCGACGGGCTCGCGCTCGGTTTGGTCGCCCTGGCGGTGATTTGTGCGATCGGCTCCTGGTTCCAGGCCGCCGGGCCTGTTGGAAACGGGATCGACAAGGGGGTACGGGTCATGTTCGGCGCGCCGGGCGTCGTGTTGCCCGCCCTGTTGCTCGTCGCCGCCGTCGTGCTCATGCGCACCCAGGGCGACCGCGAGCATCGAACCCGCCGCATCATCGGCGGAGTGGCGTTCGCGCTGGCCGTCACCGGCATCTTCCAGGTCTTCCACGCGGCATCCCTCGATGGTCGGCTCGACTCCACGACCTCGCGTGAGTCGGCCGGCGGCGCCGTGGGCTGGCTGCTCGGCCAACCGCTCTACGCCGGCGTCACCGCCGCGCCGGCCGTCATCCTGCTCACCCTGCTGGCCATCTTCGGGCTCCTGCTGCTCACCGGGACCGCGATCCGCGACGTGCCGTCGGCGGTGGTCGGAGGGGTCGGCTGGGTCCGGGGTGACCGCTTGGAGCAACCAGAGTTCATCGACGACGACTACGACGGACCCGACGATGAGTTCAACCCGAGCGATGACTACCGCGCCGGCGCCCAGGTGCAGTTGGACGAGAACGTGGACCTGGCTGCCACCGCCAGGCTGCGTCGACCGTCGAAGCGCCGTCAGGCTGCCGACGCCGCGGCGGCCGCGCAGGCCGACGCCGACGGCACCGCGCTGACCCAGGTCCTGCCGATCGCACCCGAACTCGCTGCAGCCACGGCGCCGACCGAGGAGATAGCGGTCCGGAGTCGGGCCAGGGTGATCAAGCCGGCCGTGGTGGAAACCCCGGCTCCACCGGAGGTCACCGAGGCCACCCAACTGACATTGGACAGCGCGGTCGACGGCAGCTACCAGCTTCCACCTACGTCGATTCTCAAACTCGGTGCGCCGCCGAAACAGCAGACCGCGGCCAACAACGAAGTGATCGTCCGGATCTCCAGGGTGCTCGAGGAATTCAAGATCGACGCGGCCGTCACCGGCTTCACCCGCGGCCCGACCGTCACCCGCTACGAGGTCGAGGTCGGGCCCGGCGTCAAGGTGGAGGCGATCACCAGGCTGACCCGGAACATTGCGTACGCAGTGGCCTCCGAACATGTCCGGCTGCTGGCCCCCATCCCGGGCAAGTCCGCCGTCGGCATCGAGGTGCCCAACACCGACCGCGAGATGGTGCGGCTGGGCGACGTGCTGGCCGATCCGAGCTCCCGCCGCGATCAACACCCGCTGGTCATCGGTTTGGGCAAGGACGTCGAGGGTCAGTTCGTCAGCGCCAATCTGGCCAAGACTCCCCACCTGTTGGTGGCCGGTGCGACTGGGTCGGGCAAGTCGTCGTTCATCAACTCGATGCTGGTCTCGCTCCTGCAGCGGGCCAGCCCGGCCGAGGTGCGGATGGTGCTGATCGACCCGAAGATGGTCGAGCTGACCCCGTACGAGGGCATCCCGCACCTGATCACGCCGATCATCACCAGCCCGAAGAAGGCCGCGGCGGCGCTGGCCTGGCTCGTCGAGGAGATGGAACAGCGGTACACCGACATGCTGGCCCACGGGGTCCGGCACGTCGACGACTTCAACAAGAAGGTGCGCAACGGGGACATCACCACCCCGCCGGGTTCCGAGCGGGTGTACCGGCCCTACCCGTACATCCTGGGCATCATCGACGAGCTCGCCGACCTGATGATGACTGCCCCGCGTGACGTCGAGGACGCCATCGTCCGGATCACCCAGAAGGCGCGGGCTGCTGGGATTCACCTGGTGTTGGCCACCCAGCGTCCTTCGGTCGACGTCGTCACCGGTCTGATCAAGACGAACGTGCCGTCCCGCCTGGCCTTTGCGACCTCGTCGCTGACCGACTCCCGCGTGATCCTGGACCAGCCGGGCGCCGAGAAGCTCTCCGGGATGGGTGACGGGCTGTACCTGCCGATGGGGGTCCGCAACGCGATCCGCATCCAGGGTGCTTACGTCAGCGACGAGGAGATCGCCGAGGTGGTGGCTTTCGCCAAGACCCAGGCCGAGCCCGAATACGCCGAGAACGTGACCGTGGCCAAGCCGGACCCGTCGAAGAACGTCGATCCCGACATCGGTGGCGATCTGGACGAGTTGATCGAGGCGATCAACCTGGTGGTGACCTCGCAGCTCGGGTCCACCTCGATGTTGCAACGCAAGCTGCGGGTCGGTTTCGCCAAGGCCGGCCGGTTGATGGACCTGATGGAGACCCGAGGCATCGTCGGCCCGTCCGAAGGTTCCAAGGCTCGCGAGGTGCTCGTGCGGCCGGACGAACTCGACTCGATCCTGATGACCCTGACCGGCGCAACCGAGGGCGTGCCGGAGGACATTTGAGGAAGCGGCCGACGCATCGCGCGCTATCCGATTACTGCATTCGGGGGTTTATCGCGGCTCACCAATCCGCGGGAGTATCAGCGTCGGTGGTCGGGCGCACTCTAAGGGTATGACGAACGAACCTGCAGTCCCAGAACACGAAGTCGAGCGCCGGATCGTTCCCGGCAGCGACCGGGCGCCTCTCCCGGGGTCGGAAAAGGTCGGCGATCTGGCCTCGTCAGACCAGATCCAGGTCACCGTGGTGCTCAGGCGCCGCGCCGAGCTGCCCGAGGACCTGCCGGGGCCGATCAGCAGGGCCGAGCTGGCCGAGAACTACGGCGCCGACCCGGCCGACGTGAAGGCCGTCACCGATGCGGTCACCGCAGCCGGCGCACAGGTCGTCACTGCGGACGCGGGGTCCCGGCGGGTCCTCGTCTCGGGCTCGGCTGCCACGCTGGAATCGTTGTTCGGCACCAAGCTGGCGGTCGCCACGGCGGTGAGCAAGCGCACCGGCCGAAAGTTCACCTACCGGCAGCGCGAAGGTGAACTGACCGTTCCCACCGAGATCGGCGACATCGTCACCGCCGTTCTCGGGCTGGACGATCGGCCGCAGGCCCGGACCAGGGTTGTTATGCCAGCGGTGGCAGCACCGAAGCCGGTCAGCTACACGCCGCTCGATCTGGGCAAGATCTACAAGTTCCCGAGCGACACCGATGGCAGCGGTCAGACGATCGCGATCATTGAACTGGGTGGCGGATTCGGCCAAAGCGACCTGGATGCGTATTTCAGCAGCCTGGGCATCACGGGTCCCACTGTCACCGCGGTCGGCGTCGACGGTGCGCAGAACGAGCCCGGCCAGGACCCTAATGGCGCCGACGGCGAGGTGTTGCTGGACATCGAGGTGGTCGGCGCGCTGGCGCCTGGCGCCAATGTGCTGGTCTACTTCGCTCCCAACACTGATGCCGGCTTCCTCGATGCCGTGTCCGATGCAGCGCACGCCGACCCGACTCCGGCGTCGATCAGCATCAGCTGGGGACAGAGCGAGGACGACTGGACAGCGCAGGCCCGGACGGCGATGGACTCGGCATTTGCCGACGCAGCCACGCTGGGCGTCACCGTGACCGCGGCGGCGGGCGACGACGGCAGCACCGACCGGGCCACGGACAACAAGGCGCACTGCGACTTTCCGGCTTCGAGTCCGCATGCGCTGGCCTGCGGCGGCACCAGCCTGCACGCCGATCCCAGCGATGGGACCGTCAGCAGTGAGACCGTCTGGGACAACGGTGTCGGGCGGGGGGCGACCGGTGGCGGCGTCAGTAACAAGTTCAGCAGACCCAAGTGGCAGAAGACGGCGGGGGTGCCGAGCCGGTCCAACGGAAGGTCCGGACGCGGCGTGCCAGACGTCGCCGGTGATGCGGATCCGCAGACCGGATACCAGGTGCTCATCGACGGGAACAAGGCGATCATCGGCGGCACAAGTGCCGTTGCCCCTTTATGGGCCGCGCTGACCGCGCGGCTGGTTCAGGCCCTCGGCAGGCCGCTCGGGCTGCTGCAGCCGGCGCTCTACGCCGGCGTGGCTGCCGGCGCGGTGCAGCCAGGGTTCCGGGACATCACGGTCGGCAACAACGGCCAATTTCAGGCCGGCGCCGGCTGGGATGCCTGCACCGGACTGGGCGTCCCCGACGGCGACGAACTACTGGCCGCACTGCGCGGGGCCTGACCGCACATCGAACCGCGCCCGGCGCCGCTACGGCTCCGGGCACGGTGTCGAAAAGTGCGCTGGCTCAGATGAGGCCGAGACCGGTGATGGCGTCGCGTTCTTCGACCAGCTCGGCAATGGACTTGTCGATGCGCCCGCGGGAGAAATCATCGATGTCCAGGCCCTGGACGATCTTCCAGCTGCCGTTGTCCGCCGTCACCGGGAAGCCCGACATCAGGCCTTCCGGCACCCCGTAGGAACCGTCGGAGACGACTCCGGCGCTGGTCCAGTCGCCGGCCGGTGTTCCGTTCACCCAGGTGTTCACGTGATCGACGGCGGCGTTGGCGGCCGAGGCGGCCGAGGAGGCTCCGCGGGCGTCGATGATGGCGGCGCCACGCTTGGCCACTGTCGGGATGAAGGTGCCCTCGAGCCACTCCTGGTCGACCTGCTCGGCGACGGACCGCCCACCCACCTTGGCGTGGAACAGGTCGGGGTACTGGGTGGCGCTGTGGTTACCCCAGATGGTCATGTTGCTGACGTCGGCCACCGATACGCCGAGCTTGGCCGCCACCTGCGACAGGGCGCGGTTGTGGTCCAGCCGCATCATGGCGGAGAACCGGTCGGCGGGCACGTCCGGAGCATGCGAGCGGGCGATCAGCGAATTGGTGTTGGCCGGGTTCCCGACCACCAACACCTTGATGTCGTCGGCCGCGCCGGCGTTGATGGCCTCACCCTGGGGTTTGAAGATGCCGCCGTTCGCAGCCAGCAGGTCGCCGCGCTCCATGCCCGGTCCGCGTGGCCGGGCACCGACCAGCAGGGCCACCGACGTGCCGTTGAAGGCATCCTTCGCGTTGTCGGTGATCTCGATACCGGAGAGCAGCGGGAACGCGCAGTCGTCCAGTTCCATCGCGGTGCCCTCGGCCGCCTTGAGCGCCGGGGTGATCTCGAGCAGGCTCAACTTGACCGGGGTGTCGGGGCCAAGCATCTGGCCGGAGGCGATCCGGAACAGCAGCGCGTAGCCGATCTGCCCGGCTGCTCCGGTGACGGTTACTTTCACTGCGGGCTTGCTCATACTGGTTCTCCTCCTTGAGGACCGGGGGCGATCCGTCGTACGGATACGCCCCGCACCGCGGGAGCTTCCCGCGGTCTCATTTGTACTTCAAGCATCTCAGCAGCTGCCCAGCGCTCCGGCCTGCGGACCTGTCTGCTGCATCACGTGGCGGGCAATTCGCTGGCCGAACCTCGGTCGAGCAGGCACAGCGTCCGTGCCGTCCCGACAGCGCCCGACGCCGGTAGGTCGACCTCGTCGGCCCCGCCAATGGCCTTGGCCACCGCTTCGGCCTTGCCGTCGCCGGCTGTGACGATCCAGACCTCGGTCGCGGTCCGGATGGTCGGCAGGGTCATCGAGATCCGAGTGGGCGGCGGCTTGGGGCAGTCCCGAACCGCCACCACGGTGCGGTCGTCGTGCACCGCAGGGGAGTCCGGGAAGATCGAAGCGACATGCCCCTCTGGGCCCACCCCGAGCATCACCACGTCGAAATGTGGATGCTCACCGACAATCTCCGCGTACGCGGCGGCCGCGGCGTCGACATCGTCGCCGAACTCGCCATCCGATGCGGCCATCGGATGCACTCTGGCCGGGTCGAGCGGCACGTGGTCGAGCAGGGCCTCCCTGGCCTGTTTTTCGTTCCGCTCGTCGTCATCCACAGGCACGAAACGCTCGTCGCCCCAGAACAATTCGACCCGGGACCAGTCCACCACGTCGCGGGCCGGCGACGAATTCACCTGCGTCAGCAGGCCGATGCCCGAGCCACCGCCGGTGAGCACGATGCGCGGCACCCGCCCCGAGGCCTGGATGTCGACCAGCTTGGTGATCAGCCGGGCTGCGGTGGCCGCGGCCAGCTGATCCGCGTCACGGTGGACAACCACCTCATGCGTGCTCATTGGCCGTCTCCGGTCTTGGACGTCGCCGCCTTGCGTCGGGACGCCGGCTTGGCCGCCATCGGCGACTTGATCTTGGGATCGGGCTTCACCGTCAAGGTGGGCTTCGCGTTTGCCGAGACTTTCGCCATGGCGACGGCCTTTTTCGCGGCCGGTGTCCGCGCTGCCGATTTACTCACCGCAGGTTTCTGCACTGCCGGTTTCCGCGCCGCGGGATTCTGCGCCGCCGTTTTTCGCGCGGCCGGTTTCTGCGCCGCCGGCGTCTGGGAGGCAGACTCGGTGACCGCGTCGGGCGCCGACGTCGCCTTGGACGCCGCTTTCAGCGTTGGCTTGCGGGTCCTGGTCGGCGGCTTGACGGCCGACTTCGTACTGATCCGGACGGCCGTCGCGGCATCCGCTGCGGCCTGCTTGGCGACCAGATCCAGCCCCTTGGACAACACGTCGGCATACACGTCGTCGGCATCCAGGCGGCGCAGCTCTTCGGCGATGCAGTCGCGCAGGATCCGGCGCGGTAGCGTCAGCTCCCTGGGCGCCTGATTGCTGACCGTCAGGGTCGCGGTCACGCCTTCCGGACGGATCAGGCTGATCTCGCCGGAGCGCCGGGTCAGCGTCACGGCGCGCAGGCCGCTACCGGCGCGATCGACCTTGATCCTTTTCACCGAGCAGCGGAGTTGCAGCGCGAGCCAACCGGCCAACAGGTCGGCCGAAGCCGAGTCCGACGCGCCGGCCACCGTGGCCTCGGTGATCTTCTCGTGTGGTGGCTGGTCGAGCGCGGCCGCCAACAGGCCCCGCCAGTTGGTCAGCCTGGTCCAGGCCAGGTCGGTATCGCCGGGACGATAGGACGCTCGGCGAACGTTCAGCGCAGCGATCGGGCGCTTGACCGCGGCGGAATCGGTGATCCGCCGTTGGGCCAGCGCGCCGATCGGATCGTCGGCCGGTGACTCCGGAGACTCGCCCGGCCACCAGGCCACCACCGGTGCATCGGCCAGCAGGAGCGGAATCACCACGGCCGCACCGTGATCGGCCAGCGGGCCCCAGAGTCGAAGGATGATGACCTCGCTCGCACCGGCGTCGCCGCCCACCCGGATCTGGGCGTCCAGCCGTGCGGCACCGCGCTTGGAGCCCTTGGCGACCACGATCACCCGGCAGGGATGCTCGAAGGATGCGCCGTTGGCCGCGGCAATAGGATCCTCGGATGAGTTCTCGTCGGTGATGATGACGAGCGTGAGGACCCGGCCCTGGGCGTTCGCGCCGCCCTGCTCGCGCATCTCGACCATCTTCTTGTTGATGGTGGAGGAGGTGGTCGAAGGTAGATCGATGATCACCGGGGGCCGCCTTTCGTGCCGTAGTGAAATGGTGCGCCGGAAAGGTCGACTGCGCACCTCATGGACGCCGCCAGGTACGACCGTCGCGGGCCATCATGTCGTCGGCAGACACCGGGCCCCAGGTTCCGGAGGAGTATGGCTCCGGTTGGGCGTTCGTCCTCGCCCAGTACTTCTCGATCGGATCGAGGATCTCCCACGACAGCTCGACCTCCTCGTCCTGCGGGAACAGCGACGGCTCGCCGAGCAACACATCCAGGATCAATCGCTCGTAGGCCTCGGGCGAGGCTTCGGTGAACGACTGCCCGTAGGAGAAGTCCATGTTGACGTCCCGGACCTCCATGATCGGGCCGGGCACCTTGGAACCGAATCGGATGGTCACGCCTTCGTCCGGCTGCACCCTGATGACCAGGGCGTTGGAGCCCAGCTCCTCGGTGTCGCTCTGCGAGAACGGCAGGTGTGGAGCCCGTTTGAAGACCACGGCGATCTCGGTGACCCGTCGACCGAGGCGCTTGCCCGTGCGCAGGTAGAACGGCACGCCGGCCCAGCGGCGGGTGTCCACCAGTAATTTCACGGCCGCGTAGGTCTCGGTGGTCGAGGTGGCGGAGATGCCGTCCTCTTCCAGGTACCCGGCCACCTTTGTGCCGCCCTGCCAACCGGTCGCGTACTGACCCCTGGCCGTCCCGGTGGACAGGTCGGCCGGTAGCCGGACCGCCGAGAGCACCTTGATCTTCTCGGTACGAAGTTGCTTGGGGGAGAAAGAAACCGGCTCCTCCATGGCGGTGAGCGCGAGCAGCTGGATGAGGTGGTTCTGGATGACGTCGCGGGCCGCCCCGATGCCGTCGTAGTAACCGGCCCGGCCGCCGACGCCGATGTCCTCGGCCATGGTGATCTGGACGTGGTCGACGTAGTTCGAGTTCCAGATCGGTTCGTAGAGCTGGTTGGCGAAGCGCAGTGCCAACAGGTTCTGCACCGTCTCCTTGCCCAGATAGTGGTCGATCCGGAAGACGGCTTCCTTTGGGAAGACCTCGTTGACCAGCTGGTTGAGATCCTTGGCCGACTCCAGGTTGTGCCCGAACGGCTTCTCGATGACGACCCGGCGCCATTCGTCGCCGTGCGGATCGGACATGCCGGACCGGCGCAGCTGCTGGAGCACCACCGGGAAGGCCCCTGGCGGGATGGAGAAGTAGAAGGCGTGATTGCCGCCGGTACCCCGCACCCGATCCAGGTCGGCCAGGGTGGCGGCCAGTGCGTCGAACGCGTCGTCGTCGTTGAAGGATCCGGACACGAACCGGAAACCCTCGGACAGATGCCGCCAGACTTCCTCGGAGAACGGAGTTCTCGCGTACTGGCGTACCGAATCGTGGACGACCTTGGCGAAATCCTCGTTGGCCCAGTCGCGGCGCGCGAACCCCACCAGGGCGAAGCCAGGCGGGAGCAGCCCGCGATTGGCCAGGTCGTAGATGGCCGGCATCAACTTCTTTCGGGACAGGTCACCGGTCACGCCGAAGATCACGATCCCGGACGGCCCGGCAATTCTGGGGAGCCGTTTGTCTCGAGGGTCCCGGAGTGGGTTGACATAGGTGGTCGTCATCTTCGGTGCGGTTCCTTCCCTGCGGTGCGTGCCTGGGTGCACTGACACGTCCGGCCGGCGGCGCGGGTTGCGCCGCCGGCCGGACGCCGGTCGAGTCTCAGCTAGCCAGAGATTTGGCCACAGTTGCCTGCAACTCTTCCCACGACTTGATGAACTTGTCGACACCCTCGGTCTCGAGCACTTCGAACACGTCGTTGAGGTCCACCCCGATGGCCTCGAGGGCGCTGAAGGTGGCCGATGCCGCGCCGTAGCTGCCTTCGATCGTGTTGCCCCTGATCACCCCGTGATCGGCGACCGCGTCGAGGGTCTTCTCGGGCGCGGTATTGACGGTGTTCGGTGCCACCAGCTCGACGACGTACTGGGTGTCGTCGTAGCTCGGGTCCTTGACGCCGGTGGACGCCCACAGCGGGCGTTGCACCTTCGCACCCGCGGCGGCAAGTGCGGCCCACTGGTCGCCGGTGAACTTCTGCTCGAAGAGCTGGTAGGCCAGCCGGGCATTGGCGATCGCGGCCTTGCCCCGCAGCGAAGCGGCCTCGTCCGAACCGATCTTCGCCAGCCGGGCGTCGATCTCGGTGTCGACCCGGGAGACGAAGAACGAAGCCACGGAGTGGATCTTCGACAGGTCGTGACCGTTCGCCTTGGCCTGCTCGAGACCGGCGATGAAGGCGTCGATGACGCCCTCGTAGCGTTCGAGCGAGAAGATCAGCGTGACGTTGACGCTGATGCCCTCGGCCAGGGTCGAGGTGATGGCGGGCAGGCCCGCGAGCGTGGCCGGGATCTTGATCAGCACGTTGGGCCGATCGACGATCTTGTACAGCTCCTGGGCCTGCGCTACCGTGCCCGCCGTGTCGTGGGCCAACCCGGGCTCGACCTCGATGGACACCCGGCCGTCGACGCCGTCGGTGGATGTGTACAGGCCGCTGAACAGGTCGCAGGCGTCGCGCACGTCGTCGGTGGTCATGGCGCGGACGGCATCATCGACTGAAGCGCCCCGGGCCTTGAGCTCGTCGGCCTGAATCTGGTACGACTCGCCGTTGGCCAGGGCCGCCGCGAAGATCGACGGGTTGGTGGTGACCCCGACGATGTGTTTGGTACTGATCAGCTCAGCGAGATTGCCGCTGTGCAGCCGCTGGCGGGACAGGTCGTCCAACCAGATCGAAACGCCGGCCCCGGAGAGTTCCGCGAGTGGATCGGTCATGATTCTCAGCTTCTTTCGTCAGGATGCGGGAAATTTAGAGATCAGCCTCGGCGCCCTCGAGGGACGTCGTGCCGTGCGAGACCGTGTCCGGCGTGTTGGCCGCGGCCAGTGACTCTTTGGCAGCTGCCACCGTTGCTTCAGAGGTGATGCCGAACTCCCGGTACAGCGTCGCGGCATCGGCCGAGGCGCCGTAGTGCTCCAGTGAGACCGGGCGGCCCTGGCTGCCGATCCAGCGCCACCATGGCTGGGAGATGGCCGCCTCGACCGACACCCTCGCGGTCACCGCCTTCGGGAGCACACTTTCGATGTACCCCGCGTCCTGGGCCTCGAACCAGTCCAGGCTCGGGACCGAGACCACCCGGGTGCCGATGCCTTCGGCCTGCAGGGTGTCGCGGGCGGCCAGCGCGATCTGCACCTCCGAGCCGGACGACATGATGATCACCTGCAGGTCGCCTTCGGCGTCGGCCAGCACGTAGGCGCCCTTCGCGACACCCTCGGCGCTGGTCCCGGCGAGTACGGGGACGTTCTGCCGGGACAGCGCCAGACCGACCGGCCCGGTGTTCCAGACGCTCTGCTTCTCCAGGATCGCCTTCCAGGCGAAGGCCGTTTCGTTGGCGTCGGCCGGTCGCAGGATCGCCAGTCCTGGGATGGCCCGCAGGGCGGCCAGGTGCTCGACCGGTTGGTGCGTCGGGCCGTCCTCACCCAGGCCGATCGAGTCGTGGGTCCAGACGTAGACCGCCGGAGCGCCCATCACGGCGGCCAGCCGGACGGCGCCACGCATGTAGTCGGAGAACTGCAGGAAGGTTCCGCCGTAGGGGCGGGTCGGGCCGTGCAGGGCGATCCCGGAGAGGATCGCCCCCATGGCGTGCTCGCGAATACCGAAGTGCAGGGTCCGGCCGTACGGCTGGGCCTTCCACTCGCCGGTGGCCGCATCGGCCGGCCCGAACGAGTCCGAGCCCTTGATGGTGGTGAGGTTTGATTCGGCCAGATCCGCGGACCCGCCCCACAGCTCGGGCAGGACCGGCCCGATCGCCGTCAACACGGCACCGGAGGCCGCCCGGGTGGCGATGCCCTTCGGGTCCGCCGGCCAGGACGGCAGTGCGTCGGTCCAGCCCTCCGGCAGGTCCCGGGCCACCAGTCGGTCGAACAGCGCCTTGTTGTCGGGGTTCGCCGTCGCCCACGCGTCGAACTTCTTCTGCCAGTCGGCCTTGGCCGCCTCGCCCCGGTCGAGGGCCAGCCGGGTGTGCTTGATCACGGTCTCGTCGACCTCGAAGGACTTGTCCGGGTCGAAGCCGAGGATGTTCTTGATCGCCACGATTTCGTCGGCGCCCAGGGCGGCGCCGTGGGCCTTGCCGGTGTTCATCTTCGTGGGGGCCGGGAACCCGATGATGGTGTGCAGCTGGATGAACGACGGCTTGTCGGTGACGGCCTTGGCGTTCTCGATCGCCTCCAGGATGCCGGTCACGTTCTCACCGCCCTCGACCTTCTGGACATGCCAGCCGTAGGCCTCGTAGCGGGCGGCGACGTCCTCGGACAGTGCGATGTTGGTGTCGTCCTCGATGGAGATCTGGTTGTGGTCATAGAAGACGACCAGGTTTCCGAGTTGCTGGCGACCGGCGATGGATGAGGCCTCGGAAGTGATGCCTTCCTCGATGTCCCCGTCGGAGGCGATGACGTAGATGAAGTGGTCGAACGGACTCTCACCCGGCGCGGCGTTGGGGTCCCACAGACCGCGTTCCCGACGGGAGGCCATGGCCATGCCGACGGCGGAAGCCAGACCCTGTCCGAGCGGACCGGTGGTGATCTCGACGCCACGGGTGTGGCGGACCTCGGGGTGTCCGGGAGTCAGCGAGCCCCAGGTGCGCAGGGCCTCCAGGTCGCCGATCTCCAGACCGAACCCGGCCAGGTACAGCTGGATGTACAGGGTGAGGCTGGAATGGCCGGCCGACAGCACGAACCGGTCGCGGCCGGGCCAGTCGTCGTCGGCCGGGTCGTGGGTCATCACCTTCTGGAACAGGGTGTAGGCGAGCGGAGCCAGGCTCATCGCCGTCCCCGGGTGCCCGTTGCCGACCTTCTGTACCGCGTCGGCGGCCAGCACTCTGGCGGTGTCGACGGCGCGGCTGTCGAGTTCGGACCAGTCGTCTGGCACATGCGCCGTGGTGAGTTCGGTGATCTGGGCGGTACTGGTCACGGTGAGCGACCTTCCTCGGCCGGGCGACCATTCGTGGCCGCGGGTTCTGACACGGTCGCAATCCCCCGGGAGCGTGACCGGGAGCGGCGCGTTCTTCCGCTCCAAACCCTAGTACCCGCGAGGCGGCGGCCTCACGCCGCGCCCACGATCGCTACTGGTCGGCAGGCCTCGAACCCGCGGAACCGGCGGGGTGCTTCAGGATTCGCCGGCCGCGGCGCCTTACGATGTACCGGCGGACGCTGTCAGAGCGCCTCGCCGGCGCCCGAATGGTGCTGCGATTGCAGTGATACGGAGGCACGGGTGGCGTCGCAGACCTCCGCCGACCGGCAGGCCGGGACCGTCGAGACACCCACCAGGCCGACATCTGCGAAGGTCAGGTTGGGTGCGTACCTTGCGCTGACCAAACCTCGCATCATCGAACTGCTGTTGATCACCACCATTCCGGCCATGTTCGCCGCGCAGCGGGCGGTGCCACCGCTGTGGTTGGTGCTGGCGACACTGGTCGGCGGCACCTTGGCGGCCGGCAGCGCAAACGCGCTGAACTGCGTTGTCGACGCCGACATCGACGCTGTGATGCGCCGCACCCGGTCTCGGCCGCTGGCCCGGCATCTGGTGCCCACCCGGAATGCCCTCATCTTCGGCATCGTGCTGGGTCTGGCATCGTGCGGCTTCCTGGCCTGGACGACCACCTGGCAGGCCGCCGTACTGGCCGCAGCAGCGATCCTGTTCTACGTCTTCGTGTATTCCATGTGGCTCAAGCGACGAACCAGCCAGAACATCGTCTGGGGTGGCCTGGCGGGCTGTATGCCGGTGGTCATCGGTTGGTCTGCGATCACCGGTGACATCGGTTGGCCGGCCTGGGTTTTCTTCGGCGTGATCTTCTTCTGGACGCCGCCGCACACCTGGGCTCTGGCCATGCGATACCGCGAGGACTATGCCGCAGCGGGAGTGCCGATGCTGCCAGTGGTCGCCCCGGAGCGGGTGGTGGTCCGACAGATCGTCATCTATTCCTGGGCGATGGTCGCGTGCTCGATGCTGCTGATCCCGGCATCTTCCTGGATCTACGCCGCCGTGGCCGTGCCCGCCGGCCTGGCGTTCCTCGCCATCGCCCACGTCCTGCATTTCCGGGTGCTACGGGGGATCCCGGCGCAGCCGATGACGCTGTTCCATCTGTCGAACCTGTACCTGACTGCGATCTCGGTGGCCTGGGCCGTCGACTCCGCAGTGGGGTTGACCGTGATCGGCTGGCCGAGTTGAGCGACGCTGAGGTGACGGCGCCGGCCACGCGGGACACCTCGCATGTCTCCGCGCGGTTACGCGGCTTCGTCGACGAACACGGCGGTCCCGGCACCGCCGTCGTCTCCTACCTGGGCCGCCCCGGGGCTCGGATCGTTGTCGTCGCAGCCGATGGCCTGTTCACGGATGCTGTCCTGCCAGGCATGGACGAGGCCGCTGTCGCCTGTCAGCAGGCCGGGATCCCGGTCGAATCCTGGGACCGCGAGTTGACGGCGAAAATCACCGTGAGCCATGCCGATCGCGCCCGAATGGCTGGTACCGGTCGCTGAGCCGGCAGGTCAGGCCTGGACCGGGTCCGGACCGCTGTCCGCTGATCTGCTTCGGGTGCCCATGGCCACCGTCGCGGCGGTGGCGACGAGCAGCACGGCACCGAGGACGTGGGAGACGACCAGAGCCTCGGGAACACCCGTGAAGTACTGGACGATCCCGATCAAGCCCTGAGCCGCGGTCACGACTACGAGGATGACGGCGCGCTTGATCAGGCTCCTCGGTGCTCTGACAGCCACGAAGCCGACCACCAGCGAGATGAGCAGGCCGAAGTACAGAAACATCAGGTCGGCGTGCAGCTGCGCCAACGACTCGACCGGGACGTCGAGCCGAGGAGTCGAGGCGTCACCACCGTGCGGACCGGCGGCGGTGACCAGGGTGCCGGCCACGCACAGCAGCACGAGAACCCCGACGGTGGCCCAGGTGAGCACGCGAAGCGGTCTCGGCACCAACGCGACCGGTGGGTCATCCGTCTCACCGACTCTGACCAGCACCGCAATCGCGATGAACAGCAGCGCAAGCGAGATCAGCATGTGTGGGGCGACTGTCCACCAGGCCAATCCGGTGCGCACCGTGATTCCGCCCCACACTGCCTGCAGCAACACGCCACCCGGCAGCACGGCGGCCAGCCTGGTCAGCGACGGACGTTTGGTCGGGGCCAGGAGCAGGGCCAGGAAGATGCCCAGCGACGGGATGAGGACGACCCCGGTCAGGGTTCGATTGGTGAACTCGATGGCCTGATGGAAGGCGGCCATCCCGGAACGCGAGACCGGGACCAACGAACCTGGCTGACATTGTGGCCAGGTCGGGCAGCCGAGACCAGATCCGGTGACCCGGACGGTGGCGCCGGTCACCGCGATGGCACCGTTCGCCACCACCGCGAGCCAGGCCAGCACTCTTTGCACCCGCAACGTGGCCCAGCGCCGCCACCAGGGCAATCGCGGGCGCGAAACTGCCTGCGTACCCGTCGAATTCATGGTTACTGCCATCGGAACCACCGTACGGTTCCGACCCAGCCGACGACCACCCAAGCAGCCAGCACGGCCAGGCTCGCCGGGCTCGGTGCGGCACCGCTCTGCAACACATCCCGGAGCGCAGTGGACAGAGCTCCGGCCGGCGTCAGTTCACCGACGATGCGGAGCCAATCCGGGGCTTGGGTCAGCGGTACCACCACGCCACCGACCAGCACCATCGCGAACCAGATCAGGTTGGCAAAGGCGAGTACCGCTTCCGCCCGCAGGGTGCCACCGAGCAACAGCGCGAGCCCGATGAATGCCGCTGCACCCAGCAATACCAAAAGCACCAGCCACGCCGGGTCGCCGTGTGGCTGCCAACCCAGGAAGAAGGCGACCGTGCCCAGGATCACCCATTGACAGATGATCACCACCAGCGCCGCGCCGCACTTGCCGGCGATGAGCAGAGCCCGTCCCATGCCGGCTGCCGCCAACCGCTTGAGCACGCCGTACCGGCGGTCGAAGGCGGTGGTGATGGCCTGCGAGGTGAACGCCGTCGACATGATTGCCAAGGCCAGCACCCCGGGAGTCACCGTGTCGATGCGGGGCGCCGCGAGGTCGACGATGCTCATCGTCGTCAAGCCGATCAGCACGGCCAACGGGATGATCAGCGCCAGCAGCAACTGCTCGCCGTTCCGCACCAGCATCTTCAGTTCCAGCCCGGAGGCGGCCCGCACCATCTGCCAGGACGACGCCCGTCGCGGGTCCGGGGTGAAGGCACCAGGGGAGAAGGGGCCGGCGACCACGCCACCACCGCTCTGCGCGCTCGGCACCTCGCTGACCGAGTCGGTCATCCGCGGAGCTCCTTACCCGTCAGTTCCAGATAGACCTCGTCCATGCTCCGCGCACCGACCTGCAGGTTCGTCGGCATCACTCCGACTCGCGCACAGAATGACGTCACGGTGGCCATGGTGGCCGGCACGATGTCGCCCTCCAGCAGGTAGCGTCCGGGCGCCGTCTCCTGAACCTGGAAACCCAGCGGCAACGCCCGTCGGAGCAGATCGAGATGCAGGCCGGGACTGGCCGTGAACCGCAGCTGCGACGAGCCACCGCCGGTCAACTCTTCGGGCGTGCCGTCGGCGACACTGCGGCCGTTGTCGATGATCACGATCCGGTCGGCCAGCAGTTCGGCCTCATCAAGCAGGTGCGTCGTCAGCAGGATGGACACTCCGTCAGCGCGGGCCGCCCTGAGCAGGTCCCACACCAGATGACGGGCCTGCGGGTCCATGCCCGCGGTCGGTTCGTCCAGGAACAGCATCTCGGGGCGGCCCACCAAGGCCATCGCCAGGCTGAGCCGTTGCACCTGCCCGCCGGAGAGCCGGCGGATCGGTGTCCGGGCCGAGGAAGCCAGGCCGAGGATGTCCAGCAGCCAGCCCGGATCCAGCGGGTTTGCCGAGCACCGGGCCATCAGGTTGAGCATCTCGCCGACCCGCGCCGACGCGTGGGCGCCGCCGGCCTGCAGCATCACGCCGATGCGCGGGCGTAGTGCAGCGCCCTGACGCCACGGGTCGAGGCCCAGCACCCGCACCTGGCCGGCGTCTGCTTTGGTGAAACCCTCGCAGATCTCGACGGTGGTCGTTTTCCCCGCGCCGTTGGGACCGAGCAGCGCGAGCAGGGAACCGCGGGCCAAGCGGAACGACAGACCGTCGACTGCGGCCACCGTGCCGAACCGGCGATGGAGACTCTCCACGACGATCGCGTCCGGCTGCGATGCATCCGAGCGGCTGCGGCCCGGCTGTAGACCATCGGGCACTGAAGCCTCGGGCGCAGTGCGGCCTTCGCCGGGTGGGTTGGTCCCGATCCCGGAAAGTCCAGGACCAGGTGGCGTCGGTGTCACGCTTCCCGAGAATAGGGATCGCGCACGTCATCCGTGGCATTCGAACTACTCGGTGGGACGCCAATCACTGTTGTCGGGGATCCGGCGACCGGATGAACCAGCCCACCCGCCGGCGGATGCGACTGCGGCAGGCCCGATCGGCGCAGCAGCAGCAGCACTCCGCACACGACGATGGCCGCCACGACGACCGCCTGGACGATGGTGAAAACGGGGATGGTGGCGCCGTTCGGCATGATGATCACGGCGAAGATGGCCGTCAGCCAGACGGTCGCCCGGCGGTAACCCGAGAAGCTGGTCGACGCGGCCAGTGGCAAGGCGGCCCAGAGCAGATACCACGGCTGGATGACCGGGCTCAGCAGGACGAATGCGCCCAGCGCTACGCCCAGCCCCTGGATCGGCTCCAGGTGCCGTTGCCAGCAACGCCACATCACGAAGACGGCCAGCGCCGCTCCGACCGCGGTGCCAAGCGGCTGCATCACCTCAATGGTCCCGTTGGTGTGATCGCCCAGGCCCAGCAGCAGACCGATCTGACCGGCACCCACGGCCAGCGTGGTGGAGATCGAGAGGTACGACTGAACGCTTCCCGGCGCCGACAGGGCATGGATCCAGCCCAGGCCGGCACCGGCCAGCGCCGTCAGCAACCCGAAGGTCAGCACGGCGACGCCCGCGATCAGGCCGGCTGCCCGGAACAGGTCGCTCCAGCGGCCGCCCGCTCGTCTGGCGAGCGCGATCGCCAGGAAGGCCAGTGCCATGGCGGCGGTCACTTTGATACCGATAGCGATGGTGATCACCGCCGTACCGGCTGCCAGCCGCCAGAGGTCATAACCGCTGGCCCTGCTGGTCCGGGGCAGCGGCGACGTCGACAGGCCGATCTCGAGTCCGGCCAGCATCAGACCGATCATCAGGGCTTCGTTGTGGCCGCCGGCGATCAGATGGAATAGGAGCAGTGGGTTGAGCGCACCCAGCCACAGCGCGCTGACCGGATCGACGCCACACCGCCGAGCCAGCCGGGGCAGGGCCCAGACGATCAGGGCGATCCCGATCAGTTCGACGAAGCGCTGTAGGAGCACTCCGATGATGACGTGATTGCCCGACACGAGGACGACGGCCTTGGCGATCAGCAGGAAGGCCGGGCCGTATGGGGTGGACGTGTGCTGCCACCTGGCATCGACCTGGTGGGCGAACGGGTTGCTGTCGCCGAGCGTGTCGTACGGACCGGACTGGTACGGGTTGTCGCCGTGCACCATCATCGCGCCTACAGCCAGGTACGAATAGACATCCCGCGAGAAGATCGGCGGCGTGACCAGGAACGGCACCGCCCACATTGCCAGCGTGTGGGTCAGTTGGGTCCTGGACAGCCGTCGCGGCCGGCCCGGTGCGGTCAGGCGACCGATCAAGAACCAGCACATGACCACGAGGCCGATGCCGCTGTACGAGATGGCCAGCGCGGCGGGACCGACTCGTGACAACAGGCCGATCAGCCGGAGCCCGTCGACCGGGTTGGGGATCGGCGTGGCTGCCCCGTACGAGGAGGTCGAGCCGAACATCATCAGCAGCGCGCCGGCCGTGCCCCACAGCCGCAGCCTGGACAACTGCTTGCGCTCGACCGGATCGAGCACCCCGACTTCCGGACCGGCCACACTGGTCGATCCACCGATGGTCACCTGGGCATTCTAGGAGGCCGCGGTGCTACCGATCCGCTGCACCGACGACCCCTCCCGCGCTGATCAACTTCCACAGCGCTGATCAACTCGTCGACTCCCGTCACTCCCGTCCCAAAGCCGGCGACTTCTGCAGCGCAAGCGAAGTTGATCAGCGCGACCGGAGCAGGGCCTGGGGATCAGATCCGGGAGGGATTTGTAGGTAAGGCTTGCCTTGGCCACGTCACTCTGTTTATCCTGTGCTGCTCGCCTCTTTGATCTTCGCCTGGAAAAAGGTCACACTGGTGTTGTGAAAACATTGACCCGCCATGCGAGCGATGGCATGACGCCGTCGAAGCGCCGGGTCGATGAGGGCGATCAGGGCGTGGCCGAGAGGTCCCCGGCAGACGGTAGCGCCGAGGTTCGGACGCGGGAGGCCGTAGTCCAGCAGCTATTGGCCAGTGGGCCGCTGACGGCAGTCGCGCTGGCCGAGCACATCGGATTCTCGCCGGCCGCCATTCGTCGGCACCTCGATCAGCTGCTCGCCGAGGGCGCCATCGTCAGCCGCGAGGCCAGCACCGTCGGTCCACGTGGACGCGGTCGGCCCGCCCGCACCTACCTGTTGACCGATGTCGGGCGCACCCGCCTGCCGCACGCCTACGACGCGATGGCCGTCGACGCTCTCGACTTCCTGTTGGAGACTGCCGGTCCAGACGCGGTCACCGCGTTCGCCCGGCGACGCGCCGAAAGTCTGCTCGACGGGGTCCGCGACGAACTCGCTGCCGCCACCGACCTCCATGCCAAGAGCGAGATCCTGGCCCGAGCCCTCACCGGTGCGGGTTTCAGTGCCTCGGTCGAGCAGGTGGGCGTCGGTGAGCAGTTGTGCCAGCACCATTGTCCCGTAGCCCACGTGGCGGCGAAGTACCCGCAATTGTGCGAAGAGGAAATGACGGTGATCACGCAGGCGTTGGGTACCTACGCGCAGCGATTGGCCACCATCGCGCGGGGGGATTCCTTCTGCACGACCTTCATCCCAGCGGCCCATCAGCGTCCGCCCGACAAACCGGACCTGTTGGCTTCCGGCTCACCGACTTGACCCGCTCCGACAGCTCGACCAGATCTTCCGCCGCCCCACTCTTGCCACATCGCCGCGCTATTGCCACAACAGCACCCAGGGAAGGACCGTCATGACGACTGCTCCGGAACGTACTCGCGAGATCACCGATGCCCCGTCAGCCCTCACGCAGGAACAGGCCATCGATTCGCTCGGCCACTACGCGTTCGGCTGGTCGGACAGTGACGTCGCCGGCGCTTCTGCACGGCGCGGTATCAACGAGGACGTGGTGCGGGACATCTCGGCCAAGAAAAGTGAACCGGAATGGATGACCGACTTCCGGGTCAAGGCCCTCAAGTTGTTCGAACGTCAGCCGATGCCGACCTGGGGCGCGGACCTGACCGGCATCCACTTCGACACCATCAAGTACTTCGTGCGTTCCGGCGAGAAGCAGGCCGCGAGCTGGGAAGATCTGCCCGACGACATCAAGAACACCTACGACAAGCTGGGCATCCCCGAGGCGGAGAAGCAGCGCCTCGTGTCCGGGGTCGCGGCCCAGTACGAGTCGGAGGTCGTCTACCACTCCATCCAGAAGGAGCTGGAAGACCAGGGCGTCATCTTCCTGGACACCGATTCGGCACTGAAGCAGTACCCGGACCTTTTCCGGGAGTACTTCGGCACCGTCATCCCGTCCGGTGACAACAAGTTCTCCGCCCTGAACAGCTCGGTCTGGTCCGGCGGCTCGTTCGTCTACGTCCCCAAGGGCGTGCACGTCGACATCCCGCTGCAGGCCTACTTCCGGATCAACACCGAGAACATGGGCCAGTTCGAGCGGACGTTGATCATCGTCGACGAAGACGCCTACGTGCACTACGTCGAGGGATGTACGGCACCGATCTACAAGTCGGACTCGCTGCACTCGGCCGTCGTCGAGATCATCGTCAAGAAGGGTGGTCGCTGCCGCTACACGACCATCCAGAACTGGTCGAACAACGTCTACAACCTGGTCACCAAGAGGGCCAAAGCAGAAGCCGGCGCGACGATGGAATGGGTCGACGGCAACATCGGCTCGAAGGTCACCATGAAGTACCCGGCCGTCTGGATGACGGGGGAGTACGCGAAGGGCGAGGTCATGTCCATCGCCTTCGCCGGCGAGGGACAGCACCAGGACACCGGGGCCAAGATGCTGCATCTGGCCCCGCACACCTCGTCGACGATCATCTCGAAGTCGGTGTCGCGCGGCGGTGGTCGCACGTCCTACCGCGGGCTGGTCCGGGTCAATCCCGGCTCGCACCACAGCAAGTCCACGGTCAAGTGCGATGCCCTGCTGGTCGACACCATCTCGCGTTCCGACACCTACCCGTATGTCGACGTCCGCGAGGACGACGTATCGATGGGCCACGAGGCCACCGTCTCCAAGGTCAGCGAGGAGCAGCTGTTCTACCTGATGAGCCGCGGGCTGACCGAGGATGAGGCCATGGCGATGATCGTCCGCGGGTTCATCGAGCCGATCGCCCGCGAACTCCCGATGGAGTACGCGCTGGAACTCAACCGACTGATCGAACTGCAGATGGAAGGGGCGGTGGGCTGAGAGTGGCCTCGCCAATCACAACGGACCGGCCTGTCTCTCCCGCTGACCACGCGGGCGAGACGGTCGTCGGCGGACGAAACGTCGGCGTCGGCTCGCACGCCCATCGCGTCGGCTCGACAGATCCGGCCGACCACCGACCGATCACCGGTCGCGAAGAGGCGTGGCGGTTCACCCCGCTGCGCCGGCTCCGCGCGTTGCACAGCGATGCGCCATTCACCGGGAGCGACTTCACCGTCACCGTCGAAGGCCAGGAGGGCGTCACTGCAACCTCGCTGAACGGCCCGGAAGCGGCTGCGGTCAAAGGTCTTTCGAAGTACCAGCCGATCGATTACGCGGCGGCCCGCACGTATGCCGCTGCCGACTCGGTGTTCTTCGTGGATATTGCCCCGGAACTGACCGCCGCTGCGCCCGTCCTGATCACGTTCCACGGCAACTCGATCGACGAAGCCATCGCGGCCCACTTGGTGGTCCGGATCGGACACCATGCCACCGCCCAGGTGGTGGTGGCCTATGAGGGCTCAGCGACGCTATCCGAGAACGTCGAGATCGTGGTCGGCGACGGCGCGAACCTGACCTTCGTGTCCCAGCAGAACTGGGCCGACGACGCCGTTCACCTGTCGCACCACCACGTACTGGTCGGCCGCGATTCGACCGTCAAGCATGCCGCCCTGACCTTCGGTGGTGACCTGGTCCGCGTGGTCGGGTCCGTCGCCTACGACGCGCCGGGTGGCGACGCCGAGATGCTCGGGCTGTACTTCGCGGACGCCGGCCAGCACCTCGAACACCGGTTGTTCATGGATCACAACGCTCCGCACTGCAAGTCACGCGTGCTCTACAAGGGCGCGCTGCAGGGTAAGTCCGCCCACACCGTCTGGGTCGGCGACGTGCTGATCCGGGCCAGGGCCGAGGGCACCGACACCTACGAGATGAACCGGAACCTGCTGCTCACCGAGGGCGCGAGGGCCGATTCGGTACCGAACCTGGAGATCGAGACCGGAGAGATCGTCGGCGCGGGCCACGCCAGCGCGACCGGCCGATTCGACGACGAACAGCTGTTCTACCTGCTCTCCCGCGGGATCCCGGAGCCGATCGCGCGCCGCCTCGTGGTGCGCGGTTTCTTCGGTGAAGTGCTGAACAAGCTGGGCGTCGACTCGGTGATCGCGCGGGCGGCCGAGACCATCGAAGCCGAACTCGCCGTCATCGGCATCTGAGAAATATTCCGCCGCAATACATTTGGAGTACAAAGCACATGGCAACCCTCGAGATCCGCGACCTGCACGTGTCGGTCAGCACCGAAGACGGCCCGCAGGAGATCCTGCGCGGCGTCGACCTCACGGTCACCTCCGGCCAGACCCACGCCATCATGGGCCCCAACGGGTCCGGCAAGTCGACGCTGGCCTATTCACTCGCCGGTCACCCCAAGTATCAGGTCACCTCAGGCACCGTGACCCTCGACGGCGAAGACGTGCTGGCCATGACGGTCGATGCCCGTGCCCGAGCCGGCCTGTTCCTGGCCATGCAGTACCCGGTCGAGATCCCCGGTGTCTCCACCTCCAACTTCCTGCGGACCGCGGCCACCGCCGTTCGCGGCGAGGCCCCGCCCATCCGCAAGTGGGTCAAGGAGGTCAAGACGGCGATGACCGACCTCGAGATCGACCCGACGTTCGCCGAGCGCAACGTCAACGAGGGCTTCTCCGGCGGCGAGAAGAAGCGTCAGGAGATCCTCCAGATGTCCCTGCTGCGCCCGAAGATCGCCGTTCTGGACGAGACGGACTCCGGCCTCGACGTCGACGCCCTTCGGGTGGTCTCCGAGGGTGTCAACCGCTACAAGGAGCAGTCGACGACCTCCGGCGAGGCCGTCGGCGTGCTACTGATCACCCACTACACGCGCATCCTGCGCTACATCAAGCCCGATCATGTGCACGTGTTCGTCGGCGGCCGCATCGTCGAATCGGGCGGACCCGACCTGGCCGACGAACTCGAGGCCAACGGCTACGTGCGGTTCGCCGGCGCGGCAGTTGGAACCGTGGGAGCAGGGACGGTGTGACAGCCGTACAGACGCCGGCCACCGAGACGCAGCCGTTCGACGTCTCGGTGATCCGGGCCGACTTCCCGATTCTGGAGCGCACCGTCCGGGACGGGAAGCCCTTGGTGTACCTGGATTCCGGGGCGACGTCGCAACGGCCGATCACGGTGATCGATGCCGAGCAGGAATACATCACCACTCATCACTCGGCCGTCCACCGGGGTGCCCACGCGCTGGCCGAAGAAGCCACCGACTTCTACGAGGGCGCGCGCGAGCGCACCGCCGCCTTCATCGGCGCCGGGCGTCCGGAAGAGCTCATTTTCACCAAGAACGCCACCGAGGCCATCAACCTGGTCGCCTATTCGCTGGGTAATGCTTCGATCGGTACCGCCGGCGCGGGCGGCGGCGGCGGACTCGACGGGCCGTTCGGCCGATTCGTCATCGGTCCGGGCGACGAAATCCTGGTCACCGAGATGGAGCACCACGCGAATCTGATCCCGTGGCAGGAACTGTGTCGGCGCACCGGTGCCACCCTCCGTTGGTTCTCGCTCACCGACGACTTCCGGCTGGATCTGTCCACCATCGACCAGCTGATCAATGCGCGCACCAAGGTGGTCGCCTTCACCCACCAGTCCAACGTGCTGGGCACGATCAACCCGGTGGAACTCCTGGTCGAGGCCGCGCACAAGGTCGGCGCCCTGACCGTGCTGGACGCGTGCCAGTCGGTGCCGCACAGCAGTGTCGACGTGACCGCGCTGGGCGTCGATTTCCTGGCCTTCTCCGGACACAAGATGCTCGGCCCGTCGGGGGTCGGTGGCCTCTACGGACGTTACGACCTCCTGGAGCAGATGCCGCCCTTCCTGACCGGCGGATCGATGATCGAGCAGGTCTTCATGGACCACTCGACCTACGCTCCGCCGCCGGCCAGATTCGAGGCCGGGGTACCGATGACCTCGCAGGCCGTCGGTCTCGGTGCGGCCGTTGACTACCTGGAAACCCTCGGCATGAAGGCGGTCGCCCAGCACGAGGCCCAGTTGACCGGCCTGGCGCTGGAGCGACTCTCGGCCGTACCGGGTATCCGGATCATCGGCCCGTCGGACACCACTGACCGCGGCGGCGCGGTCTCGTTCGTCGTGGACGGGGTGCACGCGCACGACGTCGGGCAGATTTTGGACGATGCGGGTGTTGCAGTACGTGTCGGTCACCACTGCGCCTGGCCGTTGCATCGCCGGTACGGCATTGCAGCGACGGTGCGGGCATCGTTCGCGATCTACAACACCCCGGGCGAAGTGGATGTCCTGGTCGACGCGGTGCGCGAGGCGCAGCGCTTCTTCGGGACAGGGAACTAGGAGTCGCGTCGTGCAGATGGAGCAGCTCTATCAAGAAATAATCTTGGATCATTACAAGTCCCCGCATCACCATGGACTTCGCGACCCGTTCGACACCCAGGTGCATCACGTCAACCCGACTTGCGGTGACGAGGTGACCTTGCGGGTGAAGCTGTCCGGGCCGGGCACCGACGCGGTGGTCGAGGACATCTCCTACGACGCCATGGGTTGCTCGATCTCCCAGGCCGCGACCTCCGTGATGACCGACCTGACGATCGGCCGGCCGCTGACCGAGGCGCTGGCCACCCTGGACGAGTTCAACACCATGGTCACCAGCCGCGGCAAGGTCCTCGGTGACGAGGACACCCTCGGTGACGGCATCGCCTTCGCCGGCGTCGCGAAATACCCGGCCCGGGTCAAGTGCGCGCTGCTGGGCTGGATGGCGTTCAAAGACGCTGCAGTACAGGCTGTCAACTAACCCCCGCACTGAATCAAAGATAGGAGCGCGGCGATGACCGAACCGTCCACCCAGACCCACGACCATGCCGGGCACGACCATGCCGGGCACGATCATGCGGGCCACGACCATGCAGCCCACGACCATGCCGGACACGACCACCCCGCTCCGGAGGCTTCGGCCGACGATCGCTCGGCCCGCAGTGCGGCCGCTCTCGACGAGACCGTGGCAGCGGTACCGAGCGCACCCGTCGACATAGCGCTCATCGAGGACATCGAGGAAGCGCTCCGCGACGTCGTCGACCCCGAGCTCGGCGTGAACATCGTCGACCTCGGGCTGATCTACGACCTCACCGTCGACCCGTCGAAGACACTGACCATCGACATGACGCTGACCAGTGCGGCCTGCCCGCTGACCGACATGATCGAGGACCAGGTGGCCGCAGCGCTGATGGGCGCGGGTCAGGAACTGGTTGCGGATTACAAGATCAACTGGGTCTGGCTGCCACCGTGGGGCCCGGAGAAGATCACCGACGACGGCCGCGAGCAGTTGCGAGCCCTAGGCTTCAACATCTGACCAACGGGGCCGGCGGCCGGACGATGGCACGCAGTCGGTGCGGGCGGTCCGATACGCTCCGACGATGTCCCTGTTTCCAGGTGTCCTGCCACCTCCGAGTCGCTGACCGGAGCCAGGACCCACTGCTGTCCGTCGGCTGGTTGAACGCCGACAATTCTGGGTGACGTCTGCGCTCCGTCAGACGCGATGACCACCATCCGCCTCGGCCTTCGGAGCACGCACCAATGTCGAAACACTTGATCAAACTGTCCACAACTACCTTCACGGCGGCCAGATCCCGCACCTCCCGGGTCATCGGCCCGCGCATGGGTCTACTCCAGATCAGCCTGGCCGCGGCACTCTGGGGGACCACCGGCGTCATCGTCCGTAGGCTGCACGAATCGTCCGGACTGGGGCCCATCGCCATCGGCTTCTACCGACTGCTCGTGGCAGCCCTGCTGCTGCTGATCCTGTCCGGCCCGAAGCTTCGGCAGGTGGTCGGCGCGCTGCGCTCACATCCCTGGTCCTTGCTGCTGGCCGGGGTCGGCCTCGGTATCTACCAGGTGCTGTATTTCATCTCGGTGGCGGAGGTCGGCGTGAGCGTGGCCACCGTCGTCAGTCTGGGTATTGCTCCGGTGATCACCGTTGGAATCGAGTCGGTTGCCGGCCACCGCCGGCCGAGCCTGCGGACGATCGGGGTCGTCGCCGCTGCGATAGCCGGGCTGGTGCTGGTTGCTGTCTCATCAGCGGGATCGGTGTCCGCCGCCGCACCCCGGCCCGTCCTCGGCTTGCTCGCCGCCGTTGGTTCCGGCGTCAGCTACGCACTGACGACGGTGGTGAGTCGCCATGCCGCACAGACTGTTTCGCCGGTGGTCATGACGACCACCTCTACCGTCATCGGCGCCGTCACCCTGCTGCCGGCGGCGCTGCTCTCCGGCGCCGGCTTTGCCGTGACCGCTACCTCGATCACCCAGCTGCTCTATCTCGGCGCCGCGACAACGGTGCTGGCCTATGCGCTCTTCTATGCCGGGCTGCGGACCACTCCGAGCAGTGTCGCCTCTGTGCTCACCCTGATCGAACCGTTGACGGCCACCGTGCTTGCGGTCATCCTGCTGGCCGAGCCGCTTCCGCTGCTGACCATCGTCGGCGGACTGTTGCTGCTCGGCGCGATTGCAGTGTTGTATCTGGCGCCTACTGGAGCTCAGGCGACCGAACCCCTACCCGAAGAGATTCTACCCAGGTAGACTGACTATCTACCATGGTAGAAGACGAGGTCAGTGATGCCAACCTTGAACATCAAGAACCAACGCGTGTACGAGCTGGCCAAGACGCTGTCGGATCGCACGGGACGCTCCATGACCAGCGTCATCGAGACGGCACTGGAGCGTCAGTTGGCCGAACTCACCGACGACCGCAGCGGCATCGCGGCAGCGCTCCACGCGCTGGCGGTCGAGGCTGCACCTCGGCTCACCCACCTTCCGGCCGATCCGTTTGCCGAGCTGTACGACGACGAGACGGGTCTGCCGCGATGATCCTGGACTCGTCGGCGATCGTGGCGGTGATCCGTCTGGAACCGGAGGGGGGCGCGTTCGAATTGGCAATCGAACGTTCACGAACGATCGGTCTATCTGCCGCCAGCATGCTGGAGACGGCCATGGTCCTCGGGCCGGCGCTGGACCTGACCCTGGACCGCTTCGTCGAGATGGCCGGCGCCCTGATCGAACCGGTGACCGCCGCGCAGGCGCGACTCGCCAGACTGGCCTACCGGCGATACGGCCGGGGGACCGGGCATCCGGCACGATTGAACTACGGCGATTGCTTCTCCTACGCACTGGCGATGGAACGGATGGAACCACTGTTGTTCAAGGGCAACGACTTCTCCCAGACCGATGTGCTGGTGGCTCAGTGACGGCCACCGCCACGACCAGAATGACCCCTGACCCGAGGTTGGCTCGTCGGGGCAACCCGCAGCCGGATCTGGACGTCGAATCGGCCTACCGGGAGGACCTGGACCGCATCCGGTTCTCGCCGTACTTCTCACGACTGGCGGCGGTCACCCAGGTCATCTCGCAGGGCGCCGCCGGCCAGTCGGTGCACAACCGGCTCACCCATTCGATCAAGGTGGCCGCGGTGGCCAGGGCCATCGCGGTCAAATTGAACCGCGGCCCCCACCGGGACCTTTTGGAATCCCTCGGCGGCTGCGACCCGGTCGTCGTGCAGGCGGCGGCGAGCGCCCACGATCTCGGCCACCCGCCGTTCGGTCACCTCGGCGAACGCGTCCTGGACCGCATTGCGCGATCGCGCTTCGGATTGGCCGACGGATTCGAGGGCAATGCGCAGACGTTCCGGATCGTCACCGAGATCGACGTGCACGGCACCAGCGGTGAGGGACTCAACCTCACCGCGGCCGTTCGCGCCGCGGTGCTCAAGTACCCCTGGGCCCGGTTCGGTGTGCCCGAGCCGCATCCCAGCGCGGCAGCCACTCCGCCCAAGGGTGGTGGCCGCGGCACCGAGGGGCTCGGCTCCGGGAAGTTCTCCGCCTACGTCCTCGACGCCGGGGAGATGACGGAGGTGCTGGCCACATATCCGCTGATCAAGCCCTGGCGACAGACCGTCGAGTGCTCGGTGATGGACATCGCGGACGACATCGCCTACTCACTGCATGATCTCGACGACTTCCACCGGGCCGGGGTGCTGCAGCACGCTTCGGTGGCCGCCGAGTTCCGGACCTGGATGCGCAACCGCGCCGCCCTGGAAAAGGCGGACCGCCGCGAGCTGAAGGCCAACGAACGGCTGCCGGGTAACTCACTGGAGCTCGTCCGCCGGCGGTTGCACGACAAGGATGGCTGGATGGTCGACGACGAGGCCTTCGCCGTCGCCGTCGGACGGGTCGGTACCGACCTTGTCGACGGTCTGCTCGCCGTGCCGTTCGACTCGTCATTGGCCGCGGAGCGGCTGGTAGGGGAGTTCACCCGGAGCTGGATCTCGCACCTCCAGGACTCCGTGGTGGTGTCGACCGATCCGCCGCCGCGGGCCGGTCACGTCTCGCTGGACCGGCAGGGCTGGCACGAGGTCGCCGTCCTCAAGTTCGTCCATCAGCGATTCGTCCTGGAGCGCCCCGATCTGGCCATGTTCCAGCGTGGTCAGGGCCAGGTGATGGCCGCGCTGGTCGGCGATCTGGACTCCTGGCTGGCCGATCCGGTCGACGCCCCGCGAGCGCCGCGCCGACTCATCGACCTGGTCGAACTCGCCACCAACTCCTACCGACAGCTCGCCCGGACGCGTCCCGAGTTGTTGGTCGACAGCATCGGCGACCCGGCCGGTTCGCCCGACGACCTGGCCAGGTGGGGCCGCGGTCGCGGGATCATCGACTACGTGGCCTCACTCACCGACGACAGGGCCGCCTCGTCGGCCACCACTCTGGCCGGCCACTCGGCCCGCCTCTGGGACGCCGGCTCGGCTTTGTGAAGCGCAGGAGCCGCTTCGTCCGGTACCCCGGAAGCACGCCGCGATGAGTGCCGTCGGGCGGCCCCGCCCGGCGGCCGGCGGCGGGATCGAGGTGGAGATCTCGGCGCATCGGATCGTCGGCTGGGTGAACCGATTCGCCGGACGCAACACCGGTGTTGCCGATCTCGCCGCCCGTCCCGACCGGCTGGAACTGATCGCCGGAGACGGCACCACCGCCACCATCGAAGTGCCGTTCGGCCCGATGTCCATCGGGAATCGGGAGCCGGTCGAGGCCCTGGTGGATCACCTGGCGAGCATCGGGTTGCTGGGCCTGATCCTGGTCCGCGGCGGCGCCCACTCGATCGGCACGGCCAAGGAAGGCGTCGTGCTGTCCTCGTCCACCGATCGGGCTCACCTGCAGGGTCGAACGGCAGCCGGCGGGTGGTCGCAGCAGCGCTACGCGCGCCGCCGGGGCAACCAGCTCACCGCTTCGCTGGCCGACTCGGCATCGACCATCGAGCGCCTGCTGTTGCCGCTGGCCGCAAGGTTGGGCGGCTTGGTGTTGGCCGGTGACGCCGCGGCCTTGAAGCGGGTGATGGCCGACCCGCACCTGGAACCGTTGAGCCGCTTGCCGTCCCGGGTGTTCGGCGACATCCCCGAACCGCGACGGGCGGTTCTCGAAGCGGTCGCCGAACGCAGCCTGGTGGTGCGCATCGTGGTCCGGACGAAGGACGAGCAGGCGCGCTTTCAGGCCGGCTGAAGCCGTCGGGCGGCCAGGTAGCCGCGGATCCCGAGGACACCGACGATCGTCGCGAGGGTGACCGCGGTGATCACCAGGACCGCATGGACCAGCAGGAACGAGGTGGGCGACGAATGGCCGACAACCCCGGACCAGGCTCGGGGATCGCCCCAGATGGCGACCGAGAACCGAGGCCAGATGGCCCAGTTGAACACGCCGACAGCGACCAGGAAAAGGGACCAACCTCGGGACAGGATCACCAGTTCAGTATCCCGTGGTGACATCCGCCGCCGGTGTGAAGGTGGATACACCGACCGGACGGGTGCCGATCCAGGGCACAATGCGGAGCGCACAGCAGCCCGTGACGTGAGGAAGCAGGACCGTGTCCCCAGAAGTCAGTACCAACCAACCGCTCGACGCCACACCCGTTCCCAGGACCCCGATCCCATCGGTCAGCAGCCGCATCGCCGCCGAACTGGCCGTGCAGGAATGGCAGGTCGTCGCGGCGGTCGAACTGCTGGACGGCGGGGCGACCGTGCCGTTCGTGGCCCGTTACCGCAAAGAGGTCACCGGCACTCTGGACGACGCCCAACTCCGCGATCTGGCCGAGCGCCTCGGTTACCTCCGCGAGCTCGACGAGCGGCGCGTCGCGGTCATCGAAGCCATCAGGAGTCAGGGCAAACTCACCGTCGCGCTGGCGAAGAGCCTGGCGGCAGCGGATACCAAATCCCGCCTCGAGGACATCTACCTGCCGTACAAGACGAAACGTAGGACGAAGGCGCAGATCGCCCGGGAGGCCGGGCTCGCGCCGCTGGCCGAGAAGCTGTTGCGCTCGCCGGATACCGACCCGGAGCGGGAAGCCCGAGCGTTTGTCGACCACGACAAGGGCATCGCCGATACCGCGGAGGCGCTGGCCGGGGCCCGGTCCATCCTGGTCGAGCAATTCGGCGAGGATGCCGACCTGGTCGGCGGACTGCGGGAGTTGCTCTGGAACAGGGGCCGGCTGGTCTCCAAGGTCCGCAAGGGCAAGGACGAGGACGGCGCGAAGTTCGCCGACTACTTCGACTTCGCCGAGGCGCTGACCAAGCTGCCGTCTCACCGGGTACTGGCCATGTTCCGTGGGGAGGCAGAAAAGATCCTGGACGTCACGGTCGCTGCGGAACTCCAGGATCCAGACCCGCTCGACACCATTCCGACGGACTACGAGCGCCGGATCGCGGCCCGCTTCGGCATCGCCGATCACGGCCGACCGGCTGACAAATGGCTCCGGGAGACGGTCAGGTGGGCGTGGCGGACGCGGCTGTCGGTCTCGCTGGGCATCGACGTGCGGATGCGGCTGCGGCAGGGTGCGGAGCAGGCGGCCGCCGCAGTCTTTGCGTCCAATCTGCGGGATCTGCTACTGGCCGCACCGGCCGGGAGCCGCCCGACCCTCGGGCTCGATCCCGGGTTCCGGACCGGCGTCAAGGTCGCGGTGGTCGACGGCACCGGCAAGGTCCTCGCCTTCGACACCATCTACCCGCACCAGCCGCACAACCGCTGGGATGCCGCCCTGGCCACCCTGCAGAAACTCGTCGTCACCCACCAGGTCCAGCTGGTGTCGATCGGCAATGGCACCGCCTCCCGGGAGACCGACAAGCTGGCCGCCGAGCTCATCGGTCAGGTGCCAGGCCTGACGAAGGTAATGGTCTCGGAGGCCGGAGCCTCGGTCTACTCGGCCTCGGCCTACGCCTCCGCCGAACTACCCGAGTTGGACGTGTCGATCCGCGGCGCCGTCTCCATCGCCCGGCGCCTGCAGGACCCGCTGGCCGAACTGGTCAAGATCGATCCCAAATCGATCGGCGTCGGCCAGTACCAGCACGATCTCGCCGAGTCGATGCTGGCCAAGTCCCTGGACGCCGTCGTCGAGGATTGCGTCAACGCGGTCGGGGTGGACGTCAATACTGCTTCCGTGCCCTTGTTGGCCCGCGTCTCCGGCATCACCGGAACGCTGGCCGAGAACATCGTCAGTCATCGAGACTCCAACGGCCCCTTCAGCTCTCGTAGCGCACTGAAGAATGTCCCGCGGCTGGGCCCGAAGGCCTACGAGCAATGCGCCGGCTTCCTGCGTATCGCGGACGGCGCTGACCCGCTCGACCGGTCCAGCGTGCACCCCGAGGCCTACCCGGTGGTCCGGCGAATTCTGAAAAGCACCGGCACCCGGATGAACGAGTTGATCGGGAACACCGCCCTGCTCCGCGGGCTGTCACCGGAGCAGTTCGTCGACGACTCGTTCGGCGTGCCGACGATCGCCGACATCCTGTCCGAGCTGGAAAAGCCCGGCCGCGATCCACGTCCCGCGTTCACCACCGCGACCTTCGCCGACGGCGTGGAAAAGATCGCTGACCTGCGGGTCGGGATGATCCTCGAGGGAGTGGTCACCAACGTGGCGGCCTTCGGTGCGTTCGTCGACGTCGGCGTTCACCAGGACGGATTGGTGCACGTCTCGGCGATGTCCAATCGGTTCATCAGCGACCCCCGGGAGATCGTCAAGTCGGGGCAGGTGGTCAAGGTCAAGGTGATGGAGGTTGATCCGATCCGGAAGCGGATCGGGCTGACTCTGCGGCTGGACGACGAGCCCGGTACGAAATCAGGCCGTAGCGGCGGCCGGCCCGAGCAGAACCGGGGACCTCGGACCAAAAGCAGTGTCGCGCCCGCGACAAAGAGCCCGGCAGGCGGCTCACTTGCCGACGCCCTCCGGAACGCGGGCTTCGGCCGGTAACCAGCAGGGATGAGCCCTGGCGTGGGGAGACTCACCACGTGCGGCCGGTCGTTCGCCGGAGTCCGGCGCCGCCGACCCGTAGAATAGCTTCACGTGATCACCGCAACCGGCCTCGAACTGCGGGCCGGGTCTCGGATCCTGCTCGCCGACACCACAGTCCGGCTCCAACACGGCGACCGGGTCGGCCTGGTCGGCCGGAACGGTGCCGGTAAGACCACCAGTCTCCGGGTGCTGGCCGGCGAGAGCGCTCCCCATGGCGGTCAGGTCTCCATCACCGGCCCGCTGGGTTACCTCCCGCAGGACCCGCGCGAGGGCGATCTGGACATGACGGCCCGCGACCGGGTGCTGTCCGCCCGCGGCCTGGATGTTCTTGTCACCCAACTGGAGAAGGTCCACATCCAGATGGCCGAGCTCACCGGCAAGGAAGCGGAAGAGGCCGTCGAGCGGTACGGCCGCATCGAAGAACGATTCTCCACGCTCGGTGGCTACGCGGCCGAGTCGGAAGCAGCCCGGATCACCTCGAACCTGGGCTTGCCGGACCGGATCCTGGAACAGCCGATGCGCACGCTCTCCGGTGGCCAGCGCCGCCGGGTCGAGCTGGCCAGGATCCTGTTCGCGGCCGCGGACGCCGGCGACGGCACCATGCTGCTGCTCGACGAGCCCACCAACCACCTCGACGCAGACTCGATCACCTGGCTGCGGGACTTCCTGAAGTCGTTCAGTGGTGGCCTGGTCATCATTTCCCACGACGTCGAGCTGCTGTCTGCCGTCGTCAACAAGGTCTGGTTCCTGGATGCCGTGCGCGGCGAACTCGATATCTACAACATGACCTGGGGTCGCTACCTCGAGGCCAGGTCGACGGATGAGCAACGTCGGCGGCGGGAGCGGGCCAATGCCGAGAAGAAGGCCGCCGTGCTCATCACGCAGGCCGCGAAACTGGGGGCCAAGGCCACGAAAGCCGCTGCGGCACATCAGATGGTGCGTCGGGCCGAGGCGTTGATCTCCAACCTGGACGAGGTCAGGGTCTCCGACAAGGTGGCCAAGATCCGCTTCCCGGAGCCGGCCCCCTGCGGTAAGACCCCACTGACCGCCAAGAACCTGTCGAAGTCGTACGGGTCGCTGGAAATCTTCACCGGCGTCGACCTGGCCATCGACCGGGGCAGCCGAGTGGTCGTACTCGGCTTCAACGGCGCCGGCAAGACCACCCTGCTCAAGCTGCTCGGCGGACGCGAGAAGCCGGACACCGGTGCGGTCGAACCGGGTCACGGGCTCAAGATCGGCTACTACGCGCAGGAACACGAGACGCTCGATCCCGACCGTTCGGTGTGGGAGAACATCCGCAGCGCCGCACCCGACGCCGGCGCCCAGGAACTGCGGAATCTGCTGGGTACCTTCCTGTTCACCGGGGAGCAACTCGAGCAGCGGGCCGGCACGCTCTCCGGCGGCGAGAAGACCCGGTTGGCCCTGGCCGGTCTGGTCTCCTCTGCGGCCAACGTCCTGTTGCTGGACGAGCCCACCAACAACCTGGATCCGGGCAGCCGGGAGCAGGTGCTGGACGCGCTCCGCCGCTACGCCGGTGCCGTCGTACTGGTGACCCACGATCCCGGAGCCGTGGCCGCCCTGCATCCCGAGCGGGTCATCCTGCTGCCTGATGGCAGCGAAGACCACTGGTCCGCCGACTACCTGGATCTGGTCGAACTGGCCTGACCGCAGATGGTGAGTGAGCTCTGCTCATTCTCGCCACCGGTGGCGGGTCCGGTGAATCTGCTCGATCATTGGTGGAACACCCACCAGTGACAGCACCGCGTCGACGTCGCATCACGGCCTCGACAGCGGGCCGACTCGAGCGAGAAGAAGGTGCGGACGTGGCACAGGCGCCATCAATTCCGACCGTCAAGCACAGCGAGACCAGCAAGAACGGCGACAGCAAGGCGAATGCCATTCGCAAAGGCGCCCGTATCACCGGTTCCGCGCGCGAGAAACTGACCGCGGATCTACGGAAGAAGTACGAAAAAGGGCAGAGCATCAGGGCGCTGGCCGACGGCACCGGTCGGTCGTACGGATTCGTCCATCGGCTCCTGGTAGATGCCGACGTCCCGCTGCGCGGGCGCGGCGGCGCCACCCGGACGAAGAAGAAGTAACAAGCGAAACTCTGGTACGAATGGTGGGGTGAGCGCCCCAACCGAAGCGTCCCTGTTCGATACCGACCTGCTGACCAGTGGACGGCTGGCGGTCGAGCAGTCGGATTCCGTGGTGACGATCACCCTGAATCGGCCGGAGATCCGCAATGCACAGCTTCCCGCGACCTGGGAGGCCCTGGCGCACATCGGATCTCGCCTTCCGGCGGCGACCCGCGTTGTGGTGCTGAAAGGCGCGGGTGAGTCATTCTCGGCGGGCCTGGACCGGGCGATGTTCGTCCCGGGCGGTGATTCCGTGCTGACCCAGGTGGCATCGGCGCCGGACACGGTCGCGCACAACATGATCGCCGGCTTCCAAAGCGGTTTTACCTGGCTGGCCGACCCGTCGTTCATCTCCATCGCTGCGGTGTCGGGACATGCGGTCGGCGCAGGATTCCAGCTGGCTCTGGCCTGCGATCTGGTGATCGCCGCCGACGATGCCAAGTTCTGCATGGCCGAGGTGGGTCTTGGTCTGGTGCCGGACCTCGGCGGCAGCGGACCGCTGGTGCGCGCCGTCGGCTACCAGCGGGCCCTCGAGATCTGCGCCACCGGACGTCGGATCGGCTCGACCGAGGCGGTGCGGATCGGCCTCGCGCTTGCCGCCGTGCCCCGCGACGAACTGGATCAGGCCGTCGCCGACCTGGTCGACGCGCTGATCAGCCAACCTACCGAGGCCCTGCGCGCCGTCACCAGACTGATCGGTTCGGCCACCGTCTCCACGCCCGAGGAGCAGCTCGAGGCCGAGCAGTCCGAGCAACTCAATCGATTGCGGGAACTGGCGGCCCCAGCCGGCCGGACACATCAGGCGGGTCGGCGCTGATCGGCTGAGCTTGGCGACCCGATGCCGGTGCGTCACCTGCCGCTGCCGGGCTGAACAACCTGCTTACCCACTTGACGTGTAGCACCCGTGGGATCATCACACGCGTGCAAGAGCTGATCATCGAGACGCTCAATTTCATCGGCTTGGCAGCATTTGCCTTGTCCGGCGCGCTGATGGCGGTGCGCAGGCAGTTCGACATCATCGGTATGGCGGTGCTGGCCACCATCACCGCGTTGGGCGGTGGGGTCATCCGCGACCTGCTGATCGGCTCGATGCCACCCGACGCCCTGCTGCACACCTGGTGGCTCGTCGTACCGCTGGCCGCCACCGTGGTGACCTTCTTCTTCCATCCGCAGGTGACCAGACTTCGCCGCTCGGTGGCGTTCTTCGACGCAGTGGGGCTCGGGCTGTTCTGCTCGGCGGCGTCGGTCAAGGCGTTGAGCTTCGGACTGAGCCCACTGGCCTCGGTGATGCTCGGTGTGGTCACCGGCATCGGCGGGGGCATCCTGCGCGATCTGCTCTGCAACGAGATCCCGGCGGTGCTGCGTCGCGACTCGCAGCTCTATGCGATCCCGGCGATCGTCGGTTGCACACTGGTGGTCACCGCCATCGAGCTGGGCGCGCCTTCCACGCTCACGGTGTTCCTCGGTGCGGCGTTCATCACCGGGTTCCGGCTGCTCGCGATCTGGCGCAGGTGGCGGGGGCCCGTTCCAGCCGCGGCACACGCCTGAGCGAGCCTCGTCAGCTCCGGCGGACAGACATCTCGACCACGTCGAGCACCGCGGACATGGCATCCCCGGGCAGCCCTTCGGCGAGGTGAGTGACCAAACCCTCCAGGACGAGCTCGAGATAGGAGGCCAGTACCTCCACGGCGACGTCGGTGCGCAGCACGCCGGCTTCGAGCTGCCGCTGGAGCCTGGCTCTGGTCGCCACCCTGACCTGAGCCGACTGGGCGGCCCAGGCGTCCCTGAACCGGGGATCGGTCCGGGCTCGTCGGGATACCTCCAACTGGGTACCCAGCCAACCGGCGTCGGGCGCGGCAATCATGTTCCGCATCACCGCCACCAAGCCCTCGCGGCCCACGGTCGCGGCCATCGCGGCCGCGTCCTGCCCGGCCAGGGCCATGAAGACGGCGTCCTTGTCGGCAAAATGGTGGAAGATCGCCCCGCGGCTCAGCCCGATTTCCTCCTCGAGAATCCGCACCGTCGCACCCTCGTACCCGTGACGCGCGAACGCGTCACGGGCACCGTCGAGGATCTGCTGACGGCGTGCCTCGAGGTGGTCCGGGCTGACCCGGGGCATTCCTCGCCGCTTACTTCGAAGCCGCGAGCAGGCTCCGCAGCACGTACTGCATGATCCCGCCGTTGCGGTAGTAGTCGGCCTCACCGGGCGTGTCGATCCGGACCGTGGCCTCGAACGTGACCGGATCACCCGACTCTGGCGTGGCGGTGACCGTCACCGTCTTCGGGGTGGAGCCCTCGTTCAACGCGGTGATCCCAGAGATGGCGAACGTCTCGGTACCGGTCAAACCGATCGTCTGTGCTGTTTCTCCTGACGGGAACTGCAGCGGGATGACACCCATGCCGATCAGGTTCGACCGGTGGATGCGCTCGTAGGAGACGGCGATAACGGCCTTGACCCCCAGCAGGGCTGTGCCTTTCGCCGCCCAGTCCCTCGACGAACCCGACCCGTACTCGGCGCCGGCCAGAATGACCAGCGGGATGCCGGCGGCCTGGTAAGCGGCGGACGCGTCATAGATGAACGACTGCTCGCCGCCGGAGAGGAAGTTACGGGTATAACCGCCCTCGACACCGTCCAGCAGCTGGTTGCGGAGCCGGATGTTGGCGAAGGTGCCGCGGATCATCACCTCGTGATTGCCGCGACGCGAACCGTAGGAGTTGAAGTCCTTGCGAGTGACCCCGTGCTCGGTCAGGTACTGCGCGGCCGGGGTGCCGGCCTTGATGTTGCCGGCCGGCGAGATGTGGTCGGTGGTCACCGAATCGCCCAGCTTGGCCAACACCCGGGCACCGTCGATATCGACGACGGGCGAGGGATCGGGGGACATGCCGTCGAAGTAGGTCGGCTTGCGGACGTAGGTGGAGTCCGGGTCCCACTCGAAGGTCTTGCCGGTCGGGGTCTGCAGACCCTGCCACCGCTCGTCGCCCGCGAACACGTCGGCATAGTCGCGGGTGAACATCTCCTGGTTGATGGCCATCGCGATCGTTTCTTCGATCTCGACCGGCGACGGCCAGATGTCGTGCAGGTACACCGGGTTTCCCTGCTCGTCGTCGCCCAGCGAGTCCCGGGTGATGTCGATGTCCATCGAACCCGCGATCGCGTAGGCGACCACCAGCGGCGGGGAGGCCAGGTAGTTCATCTTGATGTCCGGGTTGATCCGACCCTCGAAGTTGCGGTTGCCGGACAGCACCGAGACGACGGCCAGATCGGCTTCGTTGACGGCGGCGGAGATCTCGTCCTGCAGTGGACCGGAGTTGCCGATGCAGGTCATACAGCCGAAGCCGGCCAGGTTGAAGCCCAGCTTCTCCATGTACGGCAGCAGGCCCGCCCTCTCGTAGTAGTCCATGACGACCTTCGAGCCGGGGGAGAGCGTCGTCTTGACCCACGGCTTGCGGGACAGCCCCTTCTCCACGGCCTTCTTGGCCAGCAGGGCGGCGCCGATCATCACCTGCGGGTTCGACGTGTTGGTGCACGACGTGATCGCGGCGACGGCGACATGGCCGTGGTCGAGCTCGAATTCCTGCCCGTCCATCACCACCTTGGTCGGCTTCGACGCTCGCCGCGGAAGATTGGCGACGTGGGTCGGCACCGGCGGGTAGGCGTGCGAGGTCTGGTTCGGGTCGTGCGAGGGAGCGTCGGACGCCGGGAAAGTCTCCAGTCCCTGTTCGTCCACCGAGTCATGGGCGTCGCCGTTCGCGTAGGCCTTGAGTGCCTCGCGGAAGACCGGCACCGACTCGGACAGGATGACCCGATCCTGCGGGCGCTTCGGGCCCGCGATCGACGGGACGATCGAGGCCAGGTCGAGCGAGAGGTATTCGGAGAAAACAGGTTCGGCGGCGGCGTCGTGCCAAAGGCCCTGGGCCTTGGCGTAGGACTCGACCAGCGCGAGCTGATCGTCCGGCCGGCCCGTCAGCCGCATGTACTTGATGGTTTCGTCGTCGATGGGGAACATCGCCGCGGTGGAACCGAACTCCGGGCTCATGTTGCCGATAGTGGCCCGATTGGCCAGCGGCACGGCGGCGACGCCTTCGCCGTAGAATTCGACGAACTTGCCGACAACCCCGTGCTTGCGGAGCATCTCGGTGATGGTCAGCACCAGGTCGGTGGCCGTGGTGCCGTCCGGCAGGCTGCCGCTGAGCTTGAAGCCGACGACCCGGGGGATGAGCATGGAGACCGGCTGGCCCAGCATGGCCGCCTCCGCCTCGATGCCACCGACGCCCCAGCCGAGCACCCCCAGACCATTGACCATGGTGGTGTGCGAGTCGGTACCGACCAGGGTGTCCGGATACGCGATTCCGTTACGCACCATGACCACCCGGGCCAGGTGCTCGATGTTGACCTGGTGCACGATGCCGGTCCCGGGCGGGACGACCTTGAACTCGTCGAACGCGGTCTGGCCCCAGCGCAGGAACTGGTAGCGCTCCTTGTTGCGCTCGTACTCCAGCTCGACGTTGCGTTCGAAGGCATCGGCGCGGCCGAAGACGTCCGCGATCACGGAGTGGTCGATCACCATCTCGGCCGGCGCCAGCGGGTTGATCTTGTCCGGGTCGCCGCCGAGGTCGGCCATGGCCTCGCGCATGGTGGCCAGGTCGACGATGCAGGGCACCCCGGTGAAGTCCTGCATGATCACCCGGGCCGGGGTGAACTGGATTTCAGTATCGGGCTCAGCATCCGGGTTCCAATTTGCCAACGCCAGGATGTGATCGCGGGTGATGTTCGCGCCGTCCTCGGTGCGGACGAGGTTCTCCAGCAGCACCTTCAGCGAGTAGGGAAGTTTCGCTGCGTTCTGGAGGTCAGCCACTCCCTTGATCTTGTAGATTTCGTACTTCTTCTCGGTCCCACCCGAGCTGACGGTGAGAGTTTCTCTGGCGCCGAAGCTGTCCTTGCTGGAAGACACGCGTTTCTCCTTCAGGAGGGTCGAATCGTCCGCTGACGCGGAGGTACCCGTGCGGCGAGCCGGGTAGACGAGGGACGGATCCGTGGTTCGAAGATGCCTGGCGAATGCCTGAGTAGATCATCCGTCGTGGGCACCGTCGACCTCGGATACCCAAACAGTACGCTTGTCCTGCTAGAGAAGGCAACAGTCGAACGCGTGTGGTTGGCACAGCAAAGGGCCCGGATCGAAGCCGAAAGCTCCGATCCGGGCTCTGAGAGCGTTCTGCGCGGCGGCTACTTCCTCGCGAGGGCCAGCAGGTAGTCCACGTCGGCCGGCTGCAGTCCCTTCAGCAGCCCGACGAAGATCTCGGCGTAGGACCGCATGGGGCTGGCATACCACTGGCCGCCGTCCTCCGTCATCACCACGCCGACGTTGGTCAGCTGCTCGAACTCCTGGCCGATGATCTTGACCAGTTGGGGATCCATCGCCGACCCCGACCCGGAACCACTGCTGTTCATGCTCTTGCTGACAAAATCGGCTATCGAGTTCTTGTCCAGCGTGATGCCGGGCTGGCCGGCCACCGTGACGGTCAACGAGCCCGCACCGGCGTCATGAGCCACCGTGACCTTCTGGCCGCCGGCCGTGACAGTCAACGTCTTGAGCGACACCAGTTTTCCGCCGGCCACATCCGAGACGTTCCACGACGCGTTGCTGATGGCGACGTCGCCAAGTCCGACCTTCGAGGTCGAGGGGAGCTGACCGGTGATCAACTTGCCGTAGTCGTGCATGACGGCCATCTCCTGGGGAGGCAGAAGCGCGATGACGCCGTCGTAATTGCCAGTGGTTGCGGCCGTCAGCAGCTTGGTCATGGCGTCTTCCGGGCTCGATCCACCGGCCGGGGCGATGAAGTCCGCCTTGGAGGGATTGCCGACCTTCGCTGACTGGGCCCAGTAGTCCGCCGCCGTGTAGAACAGGCTCGGGTACCACTTGCCATCGTGCTCGACGGTGGCGATGCGGATCGGTTTCCCGGACTTGGCCACCAGGTCGGCGATGCTGTAGGTCTGGCTCTTCGGCTCGACCTTGGCCAGCGCCGTACCGGCTGCAGTTTTGATCTTGTCGGTCAGCGGCAACTCGGACGGATCGGTCGCGACCACGACGGTGCCACCGGTCACCTTGACGACCGTGACGTGATCGTTGATCTGGTCGGGGTCGCTGCCGAAAGTCAATCCGGTGACCGTCACCTTCGAGCCGGTGAGGGAACCGGCGCTCGCGCTCGGCGACAGGATTTCGAGTCGCTTGAGCTCCGTCAGGAACTCGCCATTCAGATCCGCGAACAGCGAGGCTTCGGCCGGGTCCAGCTGGTCGGCGACGCCGACCGGGTCCTTCTGGCTCAACGACGTCAGGATGGCGCTCACTGCTGCTTGCGGGCTGTCCTGCCCGCCGGCACTCTTGGTCTCGCGAAATCCGAAGTACCACAGGCCGGTACCGGCCAGAAGGGCCACCACGACGGCAACCACGGTCACCACCATCGCGGTGCGGCCCTTGTTCCGGCCGGCTGGTGGAGGCATGGGTGCCGGGGTGGGTGGCGCATAGCCCGGTTGGGGTTGACCGGGTTGGGGTTGATAGGCCGCGGGCGGGCGAGAGTGGCTCAGGTATGGCTGCGGCGGCTGACCCTGCGTCGGGTAGGTCGGTGGTGACTGCTGGCCCTGCTGCGGGTAACTCTGCGGCCCGTAGCCAGGTGCGGGGGCGTTGGCCGGTGGCTGCCAGCCGCCCGGGCCGGTGGGCTGCCAACCCTGGGGCGGCCCACTCTGGGGCTGCTGCGGATACTGCGGGCCGTTGTGCTCGCTCATCGAGAGGTGTTCCCTTTCACTGTTGGTACTCCGACGGGAAGGACCCACTCCCGATGGCACTGATACGTGATGTGGGCGACAAGTCACCGGGTCGTCGCGTCCGGCGCGTGCGTCTCGCGTCGATCAGCACTACCGCGGACCCGATCACGGCACACGTCGCACCGATGACGCGTGACGACCGGTCCCGGATAGGCAACTCCCACACCGGCTGCGCTATGTCCGCCGGCCACCGCCAGTACTCCGGCGCCGACGACGCCGGTCAGCAGTCCGATGACCAGCGTGATCGTGGCGGCCGTCCGCCACAGCCGCAGGATCCCGGCTATCCAAGCGAGCATGGTTGCCGGTCCGACGAACGGCCACAGTGACAGCGCCAGCGAACCCGCGCTGCTCCGGACGATGCCGATCCGCTGGACGATCCCGACGATCGCGTAGCTGTTGCGCAGGACTCCGCCGGAGGCGACCCAGGGCAGAAACATGCCCGCCACAGTCAGGGCCAGGCCGGCGGCGGCCAGCACCACTCCGACTGACCCCGATTGGACCGAAGCCGCCAGCCCGACGTTGCCGGCATCGGCAGACTCGTCGATCGGGTGCTCGCCACCGGTTCAGTGTGGCTGATCGTCGGGGAGCACAGAGGTCGATCACGGCGATTTAGCTCGAACGAGATCGCCCGTGGGCGTTCCTCTGGTGTGGCACCCGGCCCTGGCTTTGGCCTAAACGCAGCCCCAGATGGCCCAATTCGCTGGTGACTTTCAGTCATCCGGTCGCGATCATCGGGCCAACCCGTCGGCAAATGTCCAATTCGTCCTGATTGGGACATGTGGGTTTACAGTGACTACTGGCGTATCGGGGGGACAAAGTGGCAAGGTGCTACTTGGCGTGTCGCATTGACAGAAGAAACGCATGAGGTTTATGCGGTCTTTCAAGGATCTATCGAACCAACCGTGGATTGCCGCGGGGGAGGAGTTGTCGTGGCGTCTGCCGGCCGCATGCGATCCATCCTGGCTACGGCGATCTGCGGGCTGCTGACGGTCGCCCTGTTCGCTGGTGTGGCTGCACCCGCCGGAGCCGTCCCACCACCTCCGCCGAATCCGTCCGACCAGCAGATCCAGGATTCGCAGACCCAGGCGTCGTCTTCGGCCGCCGAGGTCGGGCGCCTCTCCGGCCTGGTCACCAGTACCGAGGGTGACATCACCCGGCTGAATAACGATCTCGAGCTCAAGGGCGAGCTGTACAAGAAGTCGTTGATCGACGAACAGCTGGCGCAGGACGATGCGACCACCGCAGAGGCCGCCGCCCAGACCGCCGTGAAAAACGCCGAGAAGGCCGGTACGGCAATCACTGTCGCACAGGACAAGGCGGGGGAGTTCGCGGCCGCCTCCTTCCGTCAGGGCTCGGTGCTGGGTTCCATGTCCGCCCTGATGGACGCGTCCAGCGCGAGCGATCTGCTCGCCCGCCAGCAGTTGCTGACCGAGATCTCCAAGTCGCAGTTGGACGTCATCGCCAAACTGCAGACCACACTGTCCGACAAGGCCAACCTGGATTCCGACGCGAAGGTGGCGCGGGACAAGGCCGACGCCGCCCAGGCTGCGGCGGTTCAGGCGGCCAAGGATGCGGCGACGGCGAAGCAGACCGCGAGTGATGCGTTCGTCGCCGGCAAGGCTCAGCTGGCCATCTTGAACGCGCAGCTCGACCAGCAGCAGAACGACTATGAGCTGGCCCTGAGCAAGGTCTCGGACCTGCAGAACCAGCGGGCCATGTACAACCAGTGGCTGGCCGAGAAGAAGGCCGAGGAAGAAAGACTGCGGCTCGAGGCGATAGCCAGGGCCAAGGCTGCGGCCGCGGCCAAGGCGGCCGCGGAGAAGGCGGCCGCGGAAAAAGCGGCCGCCCTGGCTGCGGCCGAGGCACGCGCGGCTGCGGCTGAACGGGCCAGGCTCCAGGCGCAGGCCAAAGCGGCCGCCCAGGCTGCCGCGGCCGCCGCCGAACGCAAGGCAGCGGCGGACCGGCTTGCTGCCCAGAACGCCGCCCGGCTCGCCAAGAAGCGGTTCGATGACGAGCAGGCGCAGCTGCGGGCGGCCGCAGCGGCGGCGAAGGCCCAGGCAGCGGCAGCGAAGGCCCAGCGTGCGCACAAGACCGCTCTCGCGGCCAACCGCGCGGCCCACGCCCCGGCGAAGACCGTGTACTACCCGAACTGCGTAGCCGTCATCGCGGCCGGCGCGGCACCGCTGCACAAGGGCTCACCCGGCTATCGGAAAGCGTTGGACAGCAACGCGAACGGCATCGCCTGCGAGTATCTGCACAAAAGCACCGGTAGTAGCGGGGGATCCAGCGGGGGATCCAGCCCGGCGGCGAGCCCGCCTGCGGTGCCCAGCGGGTCAGGGGGTTGGACGGCGGCCAAGGGCGAGGCCGCGGTAGCGGCTGCGGAACGCTGGGTGGGTACGCCTTACTCCTGGGGCGGCGGTAACAGTGTCGGGCCGACCACCGGGATCTGCGGTCCGAATGGTGCCGAGAACGATTGCAACGTGGTCGGCTTCGACTGCTCGGGCCTGACCTCGTACGGCTGGGCCCAGGAAGGAATCTCCATACCGAACTATTCGGTGTACCAATACACCCTGGGGCAGCACATCTCGATCTCCGATCTGCTGCCCGGCGACCTGCTGTTCTACGCGAACGACACCTCGGATCCGAGCACCATCCACCACGTCACCATGTATGCGGGCAACGGGATGATGGTGGAGGCCCCGTTTTCCGGGGCCTACGTTCACATCACGTCGGCCGATTTCGGCAACGGTTACATCGGTGCCACCCGCGTCGGCACCTGAGTCGCCCGGACTGGCCATCATCCTGGCCGGGGGCAGCGGGCGGCGACTCGGACTGGTGGACAAGCCGGCTCTCGTCGTCGCCGGCCGGACCCTGCTGAGCACAGCCCTGGCCGCAGTCGCACCCGCGGTCACCGTGGTGGTCGGTCCGGTTCGCGATCTGCCCCCCGGAGTAATCCAAACGCGGGAGCGCCCACCGCACGGCGGCCCGGCGGCGGGACTGGCGGCCGGGCTGGCTGTGCTGTCCTCGCTGTCCGCGCCCGCCATCGTGTTCGATGCCGATCAGCTGTTGGTGGTGTTGGCCGCCGACCTGCCGGGCATCAACGCCGAAGCGATTTCGCTACTCACCGCCGCCGTTCGCAAGCAGCATGTCGACGGCGCCGTGCTGGTCGATCCTGACGGGCACGACCAATACCTGGCCGGAGTCTGGCGGGCGCGGGCAGTCCAGGGAGCGGCTGCCTCGCGGCCGTCCTGGCACGGCGCCAGGCTGAGCGATCTGCTCGGACCGCTGGTCGGCGCCAGAGTGCCCGCCGACCGGGCTACCGCCGCTGACATCGACACCACAGTTGACCTGAGGGAATGGGCTGGCGCCGAGCACGATCTGCCGCCGAATCCCGCGGGCGTCGATGGCTAGTCGCAGCAACTTCACAATCAGGCCAGTCATGATGGCGTGGTGAGATGAAGATCAGCGCTTTCGTCGGGGCCGACGGCACCCACGTCTGTGCGGTCCATCGGAGTTCGTCCAGCATCGATTGATCCGGCTGAGTTCGTCCGGCATGCGTTTGTCCAGCAGCAGTTCGTCCAGCACGGGATTGTCCAGCAGCAGTCAGTTCAGCAGCAGTTTGTTCAGCAGCAGTTCGTTCAGCAGTAGTTCGTTCAGAAGCAGTGAGGAGCAGCCGGTGACGGCCGAGGCAGCAAGCGGTTCCGAATTCAACCCGGCCAGGTCGGATATCCCACCGGCCGGGGCCGACGGAAAGCACGGCGGTCCCTACGTGGCCGGACCGCAGCCGCAACCGCAGCCTTATCCGGCGACTCCGCGGCCGTACGCGCAGGTCTCCGGTCCACCGGTGCCCGGGCCGCAGCTCGCCGACCGGCCGGGGCCGGCCCGCGATGCGGCCCTGCTGGAGCGCACTGTGTTCGAGGTCAAGAAGATCATCGTCGGCCAGGACCGACTGGTCGAGCGGATGCTCGTCGGCCTGTTGGCCAAGGGCCACCTGTTGATCGAGGGCGTGCCGGGCGTCGCCAAAACGTTGGCCGTCGAGACCTTCGCCCGGGTGGTGGGCGGGACGTTCTCGCGCATCCAGTTCACCCCCGACCTGGTTCCGTCCGATCTGCTCGGCACCCGGATCTACCGGGCGGGCCGGGAGGAGTTCGACACCGAGCTCGGGCCGGTCGTGGCCAACTTCGTCCTGACCGACGAGATCAACCGGGCGCCGGCCAAGGTTCAATCCGCGTTGCTGGAGGTGATGGCCGAGCGGCACGTGTCGATCGGCGGCACCACCTACCCGATGCCGGATCCGTTCCTGGTGATGGCCACCCAGAATCCGATCGAGAACGAGGGCGTCTATCCGCTGCCCGAGGCCCAGCGCGACCGGTTCCTGTTCAAGTTGATGGTCGGCTACCCCGAGCCGGACGAAGAACGCGAGATCGTCTACCGGATGGGTGTGACGCCGCCGGTGGCCCATCAGGTGCTGCCGATCGCGGAGTTGTCCCGGTTGCAGCAGGTCGCCGCCAACGTGTTCGTGCACCATGCGCTGGTCGACTACGTGGTCCGCCTGGTCTACGCCACCCGGACGCCGGCCGAGCACGGACTGACCGACGTCGCGTCCTGGCTCTCCTACGGCGCGTCGCCGCGCGCGTCGCTCGGCATCATCGCCGCCTCCCGTGCGCTGGCCCTGGTCCGGGGCCGCGACTTCGTCGTGCCCCAGGATGTGGTCGACGTTGCCCCCGACGTGCTCCGACATCGCCTGGTGCTGTCCTACGACGCTTTGGCCGACGGGATCCCGGTGGACACGATCCTGACCAGCATCTTGCGGGTGATACCGCTGCCGCAGGTCAGTCCGTTCACCACCGGCCCCGCCTGATGCCGGAACGGGTTGCGGCCGGTCGTCCGTTGGCGGGGTGGTCGTCGGCGCCCCCTTCGACGGCCGATCCGACCCGGCTGGATGCCGCGCTCACCTCGTTGGAATTGACCGTGCGGCGGCGCCTGGACGGCCTGCTGCAGGGCAATCACCTCGGGCTGGTTCCCGGCCCGGGAACAGAACCCGGCGACGCGCGGCCGTACTACCCGGGTGACGACGTCCGCCGGATGGACTGGTCGGTGACCGCCCGGACCACGGAAGCCCACATCCGCCAGACGGTGGCCGATCGGGAACTGGAAACCTGGCTGGTCGCCGACCTTTCGGCGTCACTGGACTTCGGGACCGCGAACTGCGAGAAGCGTGACCTGGTGGTGGCCGCGGCCGCCGCCGTTGGCCATCTCACGGGCGGCGGCGGCAACCGACTTGGCGCTGTGGTGGCGGCCGGGAGCGGCACCGTCCGGTACCCGGCCCGCGGCGGCAAGGCCAGCCTGCAACATCTTCTCCGGGCGCTCGCATCGACCCCACGGTCGGCGCTGGGTGAGCGCGGCGATTTGGCGGCTGCCATCGAGCAACTCCGCAGGCCGCCGCGCCGCCGGGGCCTGGCCGTCGTCATCTCCGATTTTCTCGGTGACATCAACTGGGAACGCTCGTTGCGGGCGTTGTCCGGCCGGCATGACCTACTGGCCATCGAGGTGACGGACCCGCGCGACCTGGCCCTGCCCGCGGTCGGACTTGTCACCCTGTTGGACCCGGAGTCCGGTCGCAGCAAAGAAGTCTCGACGACTCCGCAGCTGCGTTCGGACTTCGCCGCGGCCGCCGCCCGGCATCGCGCCGACGTGGCCACCACGCTGCGGCGCTGCGGGGCGGCGCAGCTGAGCCTGAGTACCGACCGGGATTGGATCGCTGACGTGCTGCGATTCGTGCTCAGCCGCAAGCGCGGGTGGTCCGGCGGCCCCTCTGCCGGGTCCGGCGCCGGCTCCGCCGGGAGCACGGCGTCGACGGCATCACATGCGGGGGAGGCCTGGTGACGTTCGCCCACCCGTGGTGGTTCCTGGCCGGGTTCGTGGTGCTGGCTCTGATAATCGGCTATGTGCTCGCCCAGCGCCGGCGGCGGCGGCACACCCTGCGGTTCGCGAACCTCGAGTTGCTGGAGAAGGTGGCCCCGAGACGGCCGAGCCGGGTTCGGCATCTGCCCTCCGCCGTCATTCTGGTCGGCCTCGTCCTGCTGACCGTCGCCCTGGCCGGACCGACAGCCGACACCAAGGTGCCGAGAAACCGTGCCACCGTCATGCTGGCCATCGACGTCTCGCTGTCGATGGAATCGACCGACGTCGCGCCGAACAGGTTGGATGCGGCCAAGGAGGCGGCCACCCAGTTCGTGAAGGACCTGACCCCTGGGGTGAACCTGGGGCTGGTCTCGTTCGCCGGGATCTCCACCGTGCTGGTGTCTCCCACCACGGATCGGGCTCCGGCCATCGCCGCCATCGCCGCCCTCAAGCTGGACGAACGGACCGCAACGGGCGACGCCATCATCTCCTGCCTGCAGACCATCGATACCTTCTCGAAGACCATCAGCGGTGCCGACGGTCCGGCGCCCGCTCGGATCGTGATGATGACCGACGGCAAGCAGACAGTCGGGCGCAGCGTCGAGGATGCGGCCAAGCAGGCGGCCGCGGCCAAGGTGCCGATCTCGATGATCGCGTTCGGTACCGATCACGGCACCATCACCTACCAGGGATCGGTGATCCCGGTTCCGCTGGACACCAGCTCCATGCAGGAGATCGCCCGCATCTCCGGCGGCGACTTCCACACCGCGGCGACGGCCGAAGAGCTCAAGTCGGTCTATTCGCAACTGGGCGAGCAGATCGGCTACGAGATCAAGCAGGAGGACGTATCGCGGCCCTGGATGATCGCGGGCACCATCCTGGTGATGATCGGAGCGGCAGGCGCGCTGGTCGTCGGTGGCCGGATCCCCTGACTCCGGGGTGCGCTCCACCGAATCGGCAGGGGAGCCCCGGTCCCGATAGGGTCAGCTGGCCCGGCACGACCAACTCCTGGAGGTAGTACAAGTGACATCGGCGCAGCAGACCGGGGAAGAGACGACTTTCGTCTCCCGATCCGTCCTGGTGACCGGCGGCAACCGTGGCATCGGCCTGGCCATCGCCCGCAGTCTGGCCGCGGCCGGACATCGCGTAACCGTCACCCACCGGAGCGGCGAGCCGCCGGCCGGCCTGGCCGGGGTGATCTGCGACGTCACTGACGCGGCAGCGGTCGACGAGGCCTTCAAACAGATCGAAGCAGCCCAGGGACCGGTGGAGGTGTTGATCTCCAACGCCGGCATCACCGACGACACCCTGCTGCTGCGGATGAGCGAGGAGTCGTTCACCAGCGTGCTGGATGCGAATCTCACGGGCGCCTACCGGATGGCCAAACGCGCCGCCTCCGGGATGCTGAAGAAGCGTTGGGGCCGGATGATCTTCATCTCCTCGGTGGTCGGACTGTCCGGCGGGGCCGGGCAGGTCAACTATTCGGCGTCCAAAGCCGGTCTCGTCGGACTGGCCAGGTCGGTCGCCCGGGAGCTCGGCTCGCGCAACATCACCGCCAACGTTGTCGCTCCTGGTTTTGTCGACACCGACATGACCAGGGAACTCCCGGACGCCCGGAAGACGGAGATCCTCGGCCAGATACCACTCCGTCGACTGGCGGATCCGGCCGAGATCGCCGGCGTCGTCACCTTCCTGGCCTCCGACCAGGCTGCCTACGTCACCGGCGCAGTGATACCGGTGGACGGCGGCCTGGGCATGGGTCACTGACCGGCCGGGGGCGCCAGGGTCACCGCGCCACATTGCTGTCATTCCAACAACAGACATGCGAGGAATCACCACATGACCGGAATCCTGACCGGCAAGAACCTGCTGATCAGCGGGGTCATCACCGAGGCATCGATGGCCTTCCATACCGCGCGGATGGCCCAGGAGCAGGGGGCGAAGGTCGTCCTGACCGGCTACGGCCGGCTGTCCTTGGTCGAGCGCATCGCCAAGCGACTTCCCGAGGAAGCTCCCGTTGTCGAGTTGGACGTCACCGATCAGGGCCACCTGGATTCGCTTGCGGCCCGGGTGGGCGAGCACATCCCCACCATCGACGGGGTACTGCACTCGATCGGCTTTGCCCCGGCCGGCGCTCTCGGCGGTGACTTCCTGGCCACCGCCTGGCAGGACGTGGCCACCACGGTGCACACATCCGCCTACTCGCTCAAGGCACTTGCCGTGGCCAGCCTGCCGCTGATGTCGCGCGGTGGGTCGATCGTCGGCCTTGACTTCGATGCCCGTCAGGCCTGGCCGGCCTACAACTGGATGGGTGTGGCCAAGGCCGCGCTCGAGTCGGTTTCCCGTTATCTGGCCCGCGATCTCGGTCCGCGAGGTATCCGGGTCAATTTGATTTCGGCCGGCCCGGTGCGCACCATGGCGGCCAAGTCGATCCCTGGATTCTCCAGCCTCGAAGACGCCTGGTCCGGGCGGGCCCCCCTCGGCTGGGACACCTCGGATCCGACGCCCGTGGCCCAGGCGGCCTGCGCGCTTCTCTCCGATTGGTTCCCCGCCACCACCGGTTCGATGATCATGGTCGATGGCGGTTTCCACGCGCTCGGCTTTGCCGAGGGCGAATCCGGTTCCGCGGCGCAGCAATGATCCGCCAGAACTGCTGATTTACTTCTCGACCGGAGGTGCACTGCCCAATTCCCGGAGGGACGGGAATATCATTGATCACGAGATGACGCGAACGAAGTCGTAGGTACGGGCTGAATGAGGGCCCTACCCGCGCGATTGATTCGCCGGCCTCGGGCGTGGGATCAGTGACCTGCAGGGCCGACGTGGAGCTCGTCGGGGGCTTCGCGCCGGCCTTGTTGCAAGTCATCGGCAAGTTCCGCACAACCGGCAATCGGCCGCCCGGGAAAAGCCCACGTCGCCGACAGCCTGCCCAACGGACGGTCAGCGCCGACTGCGGCTGACCGTGGCAGTGGCCAAGGCCCGCGCGGCGGACGCCACCGCGGCCCGCCGGCCCGCCCGGACAGCCAACGTCAGCGGTCGGAGCGCGTCGTCGACGACGGCCAACTCCCGACTGGTGACCGCAGCGGTCTCATGACCGGCCGCCACCGCCAGCAGGGCCTCGAGGGAGATGACCTTGGCCAACAGGGCGGAGGCGGCATGCGGGGTGCCCGGCGGCAGATCGATCGCCTCGGCGAGCATCCTCTGTCGCACGTGTTCGCGTACCTGGTCAGATCCACGGGCGATGTCCACCGCTACCAGGGATTGGGTCGCGTCCGCCATGGCTCCGTCGATCTCGCCGTTGGCCTCGCTCAGGGTGAGAGCGCCATGACCTCCGGCGCACCGGTGCACCCGCCACTGACCGTCGGTCGGAATGATCCCGATCTCCAGATCCGGAAACACCACGACCGCACCCGCGTCCAACGCCGGGACCGTGATATCGCCGCGGATCGGGAGTCCCCGGAGGTCACCAGCTGTCGGCAGCAGCAGGTCGGGCACCCCGCCGGCGGCCATCAGCGGGAGCAGGGACATGGAACCCGCCGTCGGTGAACCGGGACCCGGCAGCCCCGTGGAGCGGGCAACCTCGACCGAGGCTGCCCGCACGCCCACCCGATGGCCGGCCGCGTCGACCGCAGCCAGCACATTGTCGGTGGGGCAGCCGCCGGCGCGCGCAGCTGCCCACAGTGCGAGCGTGGTGGCGGCGTGGATCGAAGACATGACGGCCACGGTACGTGAGCGGACCGAGTCGGTCGAAGGTTTGTCCCGACAGCCCGGACATGGCAGCGGCTGTCAGGCGGCGGTGACCGGAACCGACCCGCCGGGGCCGCGGTTCCCGGTCCGGGCCTGGGCCCGCAGGTAGCGTCACCCCCCGTGGCCAACCGATATGACGACAGCGTGCGGATTCGCTATCAGCAGGAGCCGAACGGCCGGCCGGGCGATCCGTACGGCCATGACGTTCTGTCCGCCCCCACACCACGCCGAAGCGTGCCTGAGGTGGCGGCGACGAGAGATCTCGTGGCCGAGGATTCGGCGTCCGGGTTCTGCGGTGCCGTCGTCGTCTGCACTTCGAGCTCGGTCACCCTGGAGGACCGTCGCGGCCACCGGCGGATGTTCCCGCTCGAACCGGCCCGGTTTCTGATCGACGGAGCACCGGTGACCCTGGTCCGCCCCACCCAGGCGCCGGCGGCGACCGCACTGTCGGCGTCCGGCTCCCGAGCCGTCGCCGGATTGCGCGCCCGTACCGCCCGGGCCGCCCGCATCTGGGTCGAGGGTATTCATGACGCCGCTCTGATCGAGCGGGTCTGGGGCCACGACCTCCGGGTGGAGGGCATCGTCGTGGAACCGATCGACGGGCTGGACAACCTGCCGGGGGCGGTGGCTCGATTCGGGCCGGCGCCGCAACGTCGCCTGGGCGTATTGGCCGACCATCTGGTGCCGGGATCGAAAGAGTCGCGGATCGCGGCGACGGTGACCTCTCCCCACGTCTTGATCACAGGCCATCCGTTCATCGACGTCTGGGAGGCGGTGCGCCCCGAATCCGTCGGGATCAAAGCCTGGCCGAAGGTTCCCCGTGGGGTCGACTGGAAGGCGGGAGTGTGTGCCGCACTGGGTATTTCGGACACCGCGGTGATGTGGGGGCGAGTCAACGGCGCCGTCGGCAGTTACCGCGATCTGGCCACTCCGCTGATTACCGCTGTGGAGCGGTTGATCGATTTCGTCACGGTCGAAACGGACGCTCACTGAGGCTGCAGGCCTTTGGGGCCCGAATGCGCGGTATGTCACGACCGGAGCACAGTTCACTTGCGTCACAGCGCACGACCGCCGAGCGCTCAGTCCGCGGTGGCAAGATGAAGCCATGTCGCCCTGGGTGGTGTGGTTCAGCGGAGCTGTGCTGCTCTCGCTCGCCGAGCTGCTCGGCGGAGAGTTCGTTCTGCTGATGCTGGGCGGTGGTGCACTCGTGGCCACCGGCGTGGCGTTGGTGGCCCCGGACCTGCTCTGGCTGCAGCTGCTCGTCTTTGCGCTGACCTCCGTCGGTTTGGTCATCGGGGCCCGCCCGGCGCTGTTACGACGGTTCAGCGGCCCGTCCAAGATTCGTACCGGCATCGAGGCGATGATCGGTTCCAAGGCGACCGTGATCTCCACGGTTGACGGCGCCGGTGGCCAGGTCAAGATCGGTGGCGAGATCTGGTCCGCCCTCGGGGTGGACGGTCATCGCCCGCTACCGCCGGGGACCCCCGTCACCGTGGTGGAAGTGCGCGGCGCGACGGCGGTGGTGATCTGGGGACCATGACCCGGCGGGACTCGCGACCGAAGTGCACACACTGCACAGTTCTGCTAGCAACGCTTCCGCTATCTCCAGTCAGCTGATAGAAGGGCCGTCATGGATCCAGTTCTGATCGTCGGGCTGATCGTCGTCGTGCTGGTGATCATCTTGGTCATCCGCTCGGTGAAGGTCATCCCCCAAGCCCAGGCGGCTGTCGTCGAACGGCTCGGCCGCTTTCACAAGACCAACAGCGCCGGGCTGGTGTGGCTGGCACCGTTCCTGGACCGGATCAGGGCCAGGATCGACTTGCGCGAGCAGGTGGTGTCCTTCCCACCGCAGCCGGTCATCACCGAGGACAACCTGACGGTCTCCATCGACACCGTCGTCTACTTCCAGGTGACGGACCCGCGCGCCGCGGTCTACGAGATCGCCAACTACATCGTGGCGGTCGAGCAGTTGACCACCACCACCCTTCGAAACGTCGTCGGTGGGATGAATCTGGAACAGACGCTGACCAGTCGCGACGCCATCAACGGTCAGCTCCGCGGGGTACTCGACGAGGCCACCGGGAAGTGGGGGATCCGGGTTGCCCGCGTCGAGCTCAAGGCCATCGATCCGCCATTGTCCATCCAGGACTCGATGGAGAAACAGATGCGCGCCGACCGGGACAAGCGCGCGATGATCCTCACCGCCGAAGGCCAACGGGAATCGTCCATCAAGACGGCCGAGGGTCAGAAGCAGGCAGCCGTGCTCACCGCGGAAGGCGCCAAGCAGGCTTCCATCCTGGCGGCCGAGGGTGAGCGGCAGTCGCGGATTCTGCGGGCCCAGGGTGAGCGGGCCGCTCGCTATCTACAGGCGCAGGGCCAGGCCAAGGCCATCGAGAAGGTGTTCGCCGCGGTGAAGGCGGGCAAGCCGACCCCCGAGTTGCTGGCCTATCAGTACCTCCAGACGTTGCCGCAGATGGCCCAGGGCGACGCTAACAAGGTGTGGATGATTCCCAGCGACTTCGGCAAGTCTCTTGAGGGCTTCGCCAAGATGTTGGGCGCCAAGGGTGACGACGGGGTGTTCCGCTACGAGCCGTCCAAAGACGAGCCGATCGATCCGGCCCATCCGCCGGCCCGCCCCGGTGACATGGACGACGACGTCGCGGACTGGTTCGACGGCACTTCGTCTGCCGAGGTCGCCGAGGCCGTCCGGCAGGCCGAAAGGGAGGCCCAGTTCACCGTGGCCGACCAGGATGCGATCCGGTCGGCAGGCGAGCGTGCCGAGGCTGATGCGGCGAGGGCCGCCGCGGCCAGGGCGTTGGCGGCGCCTCCGTATCGCGCTCCGGTGCCCGCAGTCGAACCGCGTCGACAGCCCGGCCCGCCCGCCAGCGGTGCCCACTACCTGCCGCCGGCTCCGGGGTACCAGGGATACGCCGCTCCGGCTCCGTCGGGACCGGGCCAGCCCGCGCACCAGGCCCCGGCCGGACCGCCCGCGTGGTATCAGCCCCCACCCGAGGGTCAGCAGAACCCCGGGCCGCAACCGCCACCCGCACAGCCGGATCAGCAGCGCTGAGCCCACCCCGCGAACTCTGAGCACCACCAGCAGCACCGCCACCAGCAGCACCGAGCCCACCAGCAAGCACTGCGCCCCGCCAGCCGATATCAGTTGAGGAAGGCACTCTCCACATGAGGTTCCACCGGACCAGAACCACGTTCGCCGTCGTCCTCACGGGAGCCCTGTTGCTGGCGGCCTGCAGCGCGGGGAAATCGGTCACCCCGACCTCGTCGACCTCGGCCGCACCGGGTTCAGCCGGCTCGTCGGCTCCCGGATCCGGGGCGACCGGCACCGGTCCGGCGAGCACTCCGGAATCGAACTCATCCCTGTCGATCGGTTTCATCCTCGAGCCCACCAGCCTCGACTTCACCCAGGCCGACGGCGCGGCCATTCCCCAGGTGCTGCTGACCAACGTCTACGAGACCCTGGTCAAACTGAACCAGAGCGGCGATATCGTGCCCAGCCTGGCGCAGAAGTGGACGGTCTCACCGGACGGCAAGACGTACACCTTCACCCTGCAGTCCGGAGTGAAGTTTTCCGATGGCGCACCCTTCACCGCGGACGACGCAAAATTCTCGCTGGACCGGGTCACGACATCGTGGAAGCCGCCTGCCTACATCGCGCAGATGGCCGTGGTTGCGTCCACCACGGTGGTTTCGCCGACCGTGCTGAAGGTCACGCTCAAGACGCCGAGCAATTCCTGGCTCTTCAACATGACCGGCCGGGCCGGCGCGATGTTCTCGAGGACGGGAGTGGCCGACCTGGCGAACAAGCCGATCGGCACCGGGCCGTACACGTTCCAGACCTGGAACCGGGGCGATTCCATCGTATTGCAGCGCAACGAGAATTACTGGGGAACAAAGCCTTCCGTCAAGACGGTGACCTTCAAGTACTTCAAGGACCCGACGGCGATGAACAATGCCTTGCTCACCAACGGGATCCAGGTCGTGTCCACCGTCCAGACGCCGCAGGCTCTCGGCCAGTTCAAGAACGGCAACAAGTACCAGATCATCTCGGGCGCCACCGATGGCGAGGTGATGATGACCCTGAACAACGGCCGGGCGCCGTTCAACGATCTACGGGTCAGGCAGGCGATCAACTACGCCATCGACAAGAAGGCGATCCTGCAGAACGCCTGGGCCGGATACGGCACGGTCATCGGCTCGCACGAGTCACCCAACGATCCTTGGTTCATCGATGAATCGAACCGCTATCCGCACGACGTGGCCAAGGCCAAGGCGCTGCTCGCCGCGGCCGGAAAGTCCGACCTGACTGTTGACCTCACCCTGCCGCCCGTTCCGTACGCGGCGGCCGCGGCGCCGATCATCATCTCCGAACTGGCCGAGGCCGGGATCACGGTCAAGGCCAAGAACGTGACGTTCCCGGTCTGGCTGGACCAGGTGTTCGGCAAGGCGGACTACGACATGACGATCATCAACCACGTCGAGCCACGTGACATCGCAGCGCTGTGGGCGGACCCGAAGTACTACACGCGCTACAACAATCCGACCGTGCAGAAACTGCTGGCGGCCGGTGACGCAGGTACCCAGGCCGAGTTCGTCGCGGACTACAAGAAGGCCGTCGTGCTGCTCGCCAACGATGCCGCGGCCGCCTGGCTCTGGTCGTTCCCGAACCTGATCGTGGCCGACGCGGATGTCAAGGGCCTGCCCAAGAACGCGGTCGGCGAGGCCTTCGTGCTGGCCGGCCTCAGCGTGGGCTGAGCACGGGTGCGCAGCGTTCCGGCCGGAGACCGTCGGCCCGTTGGGTGTCGGTGACCGGCCTTGCTCTGGCGGATCATCCGGCGCTTGCTGATCTTCCTGATCAGTCTGGTGGTGGCTTCGATCGGGGTGTTCGCGTTGCTCTCCGGGTTGGGTGATCCGGCCCGGATCGCGCTCGGCACGTCGGCCACCGATGCGAGTGTCGCGGCCCTGCGGGTGCAGATGGGCCTGGCCCGACCGCTGGTCAGTCAGTACCTCTCGTGGGCGGGTGGCGTCGTGCACGGCGACTTCGGCACCTCCTTCGTTTCCAATGCGCTGATCGGACCGCAGCTGGTCGACCGACTCTCGGTCACGTTGTGGTTGGTGGCCGGAGCCATGGTCATCGCCCTGTTGATCGCCCTGCCGCTGGGGCTGCTCAGCGCCCTGTGGCACCGGCGGGCGGTCGGGACGGTGCTTTCGGCAGTTACCCAGATCGGGGTGGCCATACCGGCTTTCCTCGTCGGGATCCTGGCCGTCGCCCTCTTCGCGGTGAAGCTCGGCTGGCTGCCCTCCGGGGGATACGTCGTCCCGGCCACCGATCCGATCGGGTTCTTGCAGCACATGGTGCTGCCGTGGTTGTCCCTCGGACTGGTCCAGGGTGCGGTGTTGACCCGCTACGTCCGATCGGCCGTCCTCGACGAGATGGGCCAGGACTACCTGCGCACGGCCCGCTCGAAGGGGCTGACCCCGGTCCAGGCGCTGCTACGGCACGGCCTGCGCAATGCCTCGATCCCCATCCTGACGGTGCTGGGCGTCCAGCTGGTCACCATCCTGGTCGGCGCGGTGGTGATCGAGCAGGTCTTCGTCATCCCCGGCATCGGTTCCTGGCTGGTGGAGTCGGTGGGTAACCAGGACATCCTGCAGGTGCAGGCCATCGTGATGACCCTCGTCGCCATCGCCCTTTTCGTCTCGTTCGTCATCGACGTGCTGTACACGGTCATCGATCCCAGATTGCGGCAGCAATGACGGCGGAACTGGTGAACGAGGCCCGGAGGGCGCCGGAAAGACGCAGGCTCTCCTGGTCCCTTGTGCTGGGCGGGACGATCGTGGGGCTGATCCTGCTGGTCGCGCTGGTGAGCTTCTTCTGGACGCCCTGGTCGACGATCTACACCGATGTGAACCACCCGGCGGCGGGGCCCGGCACCGCCGGGCATCTGCTGGGGACGGACACCCGTGGTCGGGATATCGCCTCGTTGCTGATGGCCGGGGCGAGAACCACGCTCTACGTGGGCATCCTGGCCGTCGGTATCGCGGCGGTGATCGGGACACCGTTGGGCATTCTGGCGGGGATGATCGGCAAGGGACCGGCCGAGTTCATCATGCGGGTCACCGATCTGATGCTGGCGTTTCCCGCCCTGCTGCTCGCGCTGGCCTTCGCCACCATTTGGGGCAGTTCGCTGACCACCGCGATGATCGCCATCGGCATCGCGACCATCCCGTCGTTCATCCGGGTAGTTCGGTCCGGGACCGTGGTGGTGATGACCACCGACTACGTCCAGGCGGCCCGGGTGGCCGGCCGGCAACGCTTCGGCATCGCCGCCCGGCATGTGCTGCCCAACGTGATGGGACTGATCATCGTCCAGGTCTCGGTGGCATATGCCATCGCGATCCTGGCCGAGGCGGCGCTGTCCTACCTCGGGCTGGGGGCAGGGCCGACCACCGCTTCCTGGGGCCGGATGCTCTACGAGAACAGCGCCGCGCTCACCTATGCACCCGTCATCCTGATCTGGCCGGGTCTGGCGATCGCACTCGCTGTGCTCGGGTTCAATCTGCTCGGCGACGGGCTTCGCGACCGCCTCGACCCACGGCTGGTGACCCGGTGAGCGAGCCGGCCGACCAGATGCTGACCGTCCAGAACCTGACCATCAGCGCCGGCGCCTACGAGCTGGTCCACGACGTCTCCTTCGTCATCGCCCCCGACGAACGCCTGGGCATCATCGGCGCTTCCGGCTCGGGCAAGACGCTGACCTGCATGGCGGTGGCCGGTCTGCTGCCGGAAGGCCTGGCGGCCAGCGGTTCGGTCCGCCTGGCGGGTGTTGACACCGATCTGGCGCAGGGCTCGGAGCGAAAGTTGGCTGCGGTACGGGGTTTACGGATCGGCACCGTGTTCCAGGAACCGATGACAGCCCTCAATCCGACGATGACCATCGGCCGGCAGGTGGCCGAGGCGATGATCAGGCACCGTACGAAATCCCGGAAGGGGGCCAGGGCGGCCGCTCTCGATCTATTGGACTCAACGGGCCTGCCCGATCCGAAGCGGATGGCCCGGTCCTATCCGCACCAGCTGTCCGGCGGTCAGCGACAGCGGGTGGTGCTGGCCATCGCCATCGCGAACCGCCCCGACCTGCTCATCTGTGACGAACCGACCACGGCACTCGACGTCACCGTGCAGGCCAAGGTGCTGGAGTTGATCGCCGCCCAGAGCACAGCCGTCCGAGCGGCGCTGCTGTTCATCTCGCACGATCTCGCCGTCGTGGCGTCGATCTGCGACCGGGTACTGGTGATGTTCGAGGGCCGGATCGTCGAGCAGGGCAGCGTCGTCGACGTGCTCACCCGGCCCGTGCACCCGCACACCAGGCAGCTGATCGCTGATTCCGACCTGTCGATCACTGGTGACCTGCCATGACCGGCGCGTCCGCGATGGATCCGGAACAGCCCGCCGTCGACGTCGTACGCCTGTGGCGGAGTTTCAGCCTGCCGAAGTCTTCGCCGTTCACCAAGCCCTCGACCGTCGACGCACTGGCCGACGTCAGTCTGTCGATCCGACGCCGGGCGAGGTTCGGGATCGTGGGGGAATCCGGCTCGGGCAAGACGACGCTGATGCGGCTGATCGCCGGGTTGGACAAGCCCACCCAAGGGACCGTGACCGTCTCCGGTACCGACATCACCGAGCTGCGCGAGGGCGAGCTCGGCTTTCTGCGGCGAAGTATGCAGCTCGTGTTCCAGGACCCGATGGGCTCGCTGGACCCACGCATGCGGGTGCGCGACATCATCGCCGAACCCCTCGAGGTCCAAGGACTCGGTGGCGTGGATACCGCCGTCGCTACCGCCTTGGACCAGGTCGGGCTGCCGGCGGATGCGGCCCGCCGGTACCCACATCAGTTCTCCGGAGGGCAACGCCAACGGATCTCCATCGCGCGCGCGATCGCCCCCAGCCCCGAGATCCTGCTGGCCGACGAAGCGGTATCCGCTCTCGATGTCACCGTCCGGGCGCAGATCCTGGCCTTGCTCGCGTCCATCGCCGAGCAGCGGGAGCTGACCCTGATTTTCGTCTCGCACGATCTCGCCGTCGTCCGCCGGGTGTGCGACGAGGTAGCCGTGCTGAAGGACGGACGCCTGGTGGAAACCGGTGCGACTGAGGAGGTCTACCGAAATCCCGCCCAGGATTACACCCGTACGCTCCTGGCCGCGGTACCCACCCTGTCGAAGGGACTCGCAGCCGCCCGGGCCAGACGGTCGGCCCGCGCCAGCATGAGGCAGGATCGGCCCAATGGATGATCCATTCGACTTCGGCTTCGAGACCACCCCCGTGGTCGAGCTCGCCCAGGCTCTGGTCCGGCTCCCCACCGTGGTGGTGCCCGGTGCTGACGTGGTCGAGGCACCGGCGGCCGATCTGGTGGCCGCGGTCATGCGCGACTTCGGCTGGACCGTCACCGTGGAGGAGGTCGCCTCCGGTCGACCGAACGTGGTCGGGGTCATCAACGGGCGCGGGCCGGGCCGGACCTTGATGTTCGAGGGGCACACCGACGTGGTGACGCCCGGGGACGAAACCGCCTGGGCGTTCCCGCCGTTCAGTGGCGAGATCGTGGACGGTCGGCTGCTCGGTCGCGGCTCGGCCGACATGAAAGGTGGCGTGGCCGCGATGATCCACGCCGCCCGGGCGATGCAGCTCGGTGGGTTCGACGGCCGGATCATCGTCGCGGCCCTCGCCGACGAGGAAGGGATGATGCTGGGGGCCAAGCACTTCGCTGCCTCCGACTTGGCCTCGTCCGGTATCGACGGAGTGATCGTGTGCGAACCGGAGGCCGGTGAGGTTTGCGCCGTCGCCAAGGGTGCGATCCGGCTGCGAGTTGATCTGCAGGGCGTGATGGCTCATGGCGCCATGCCGCAGAAGGGCCGGAACTCGTTGCCGGCCATGGGCTCCTTGCTGATGGGACTCGTCCGAGCTGGAACGGCAGATCGCCGAATCTGTCGGCAGCCATGAACATCTCGGCGGTTTCTATCTGACTCCCACGGTGTTGGCCGCGGGAGACCCGAGTCAGATCAACGTCATCCCGGCCTCGTCGTCGGTGTTCCTGGACGTGCGGACCATTCCTGGTGTCGGGCACGCCGGCCTGCTGCACCTGATCACCCGACTGGCCGAACAGATCGCGGCGGATGCCGGATTGACCGCAGTGGTCACCGTGATCGACGACCGCCCGCCGGTGGACACGCCGGAAGACGCGCCGGTCGTCCGGGCGCTACTGGCCGCACACACCGAGGTGACCGGGCATCCCGCCGTCCTGGGCGGAGTCCCGGGAACCACCGACGGCACGATTCTGACCCGGGATGCCGGCCTGCCCACCGTGGTGTACGGACCGGGCGGCAAATGGATTGCCCACAGCCGTGATGAATACGTTGAGGTCGCGGACATCTTGACCTGCACCGCGGTCTACATCCGCGCCGCCCGCATTTTCCTCGGCGGGCCGTCGACGACATCGTCGGACCACTGATGATCGACTACCCGGCCGGGCCGCGCAACGCGCTCGGCGATGTAGGCGGCCTCCGGCTGGGCCATGCCGAGCGGCGCGACGGGGGATTCCTCTCGGGCACCACCGTCGTGCTCGCTCCCGACGGCGGCATGGTGGCCGGCGTCGACGTGCGGGGCGGGGCGCCGGGCACCCGGGAGACAGACCTGCTGCATCCCAATGCATCTCTGGAACGCATCCATGCCATCGTGCTGACCGGGGGGAGTGCTTTCGGGCTGTCGGCGGCCTGTGGCGTTGCCGACGCGCTCGCGGCAGCCGGTATCGGGTTCCAGGTCGGCGCCGCCGACGAGGTGGTCCCGATCGTGCCGGCCGCGGTGCTGTTCGACCTCGCCCGGGGCGGCAGCTTTGCCGCCCGACCGGGTCCGTCCTTCGGCGCGCGTGCGGTCGACGCGGCGCTGGCCGCCGGCGGCGACGACCGGATGGGCCTGGTCGGCGCCGGGATGGGCGCGGTGACCGCTGGGATCAAGGGCGGCATCGGGACGGCGTCTGCGGTGCTGCCGGACGGCACGACGGTGGCGGCGTTGGTAGTCGCCAATGCCGTCGGCACCCCGATCGATCCGCACAACGGAGAACTTCTGGGTGCCCGAAATCTACGTCCGGAGGATTTCACCGGGTTGACCCTGCCGTTGCCCGAGCATCGAGATGCGTTGCTGTCCATCATTTCCGAGGCCGGACCGCACCTGCGCACCGCCCCGATCACGAACACCTCGATCGGTGTCATCGCCACCGATGCGACGTTGACCAAGGCGCAATGCAGCAAGCTGGCCGGCGTCGGCCACGACGGGCTGGCCAGAGCTCTCAACCCGGTCCACACCCAGTTCGACGGTGACACGCTGTTTGCGGTTTCGACGACCCGCCGCCCAGCACCGGATGAGATCGGCCTGCACCACATCCTGTGCGCCGCCGCCGAGGTGGTGACGAGGGCCCTGGTCCGGGGCCTGCTGGCCGCCGAATCGGTTCGAACGCCCGGCGGCAGTTGGTCGAGCTATCTGGATCTCGCTCCGTCGGCTCGATCGCCGATCGACACGTCGCCAGGAACGCCCGCCGCCGGCCGCTGACGGCCATCGGCCCACCAGGAGAGAGAGTGCGATATGGATACAGCCGGCCACGTTGTCGACTATCGGACGTTGTTCGACCTGAGCGGTCGAGCGGCGCTCGTGGTCGGCGCGGGCGGCATCGGAACCGAAGTGGCGCTGGCGCTCGCGGCGCACGGTGCTGTCGTCACAGTGGCGGATGTGGACCCGTCCGTAGCCGCCGCGACCGGCGACGCCGGTGGCTTCGCCTGGCATGCCGTCGATGTCACCGACACCGCTTCGGTGGCTGACCTGCTCGACCGCGGTTGTCCCGACATATTGGTCACCACGGTGGGCATCAACATCCGGAAGGCATTGGCCGCTTATCAGGACGGCGAGTTCGATCGGGTCATCGCCGTCAACCTCCGCGGCGTGTTCACGCTCATCCGCGCCTTCGGGCCGGCCATGGCCGAGCGCGGCAGCGGCTCCTTCATGGCCTTTTCCTCGATCAGATCGCAGACCGTCGAGCCCGGTCAAGGCGCCTATGCCGCCACCAAAGCCGGACTCGTCCAACTGATCCGCACCGCAGCGGCGGAATTCGGACCGTCCGGCGTCCGGTTCAACGCCATCGCACCTGGCGTCGTGGCCACGGAACTGACCGGCCAGATCCGGGCCGACTCGGATTGGGCGGATGCATACGCTCGGAAATCGGCACTCGGACGCTGGGCCGAGCCGGGCGAGATGGCCGGGGCAGCCGTCTTTCTGGCCTCGTCGGCCGCGTCGTTCGTCACCGGTTCGGTGCTGCTGGTGGATGGGGGTTGGACCGCCGTCGACGGACGCTTCGACCCTCCGCTGTGACGAACAGCTGATTGAGGGCCCGCCGGTTTTCGAGTGGCAGGCGGGATGATGGAGGGGTGACATTTCCATCCGCGGACCTGGCCGACCGGCCCGGGCGCGAGCAGTCGGCCGGTTGGTCGGTGGCGTGGCTGACCGTCGGCCGGATCGCGACGCTGGCGGCACTGGTGCTGTGCGTTGCGCTCCAGCAGATCAATCACGACTATTTCCCGCCGAACGTCTCGATATCGCAGTACGGGATCGGACCGAACGGGTGGTTGTTCACCACCTGGACCGCAGTGGTGGCGCTGGCCGCGCTGTCGATCTTCAGGGCCAATCCCCGGCGTTGGCGGTCGGTGGGCTTCTTGTTGATCGTCGGAAGCGTGGGGCTGGTGGTGATGGGGATAGTCCGAACCGACGCCGACGGCCTACAACATTCCTGGCACGCCAAGGTGCACATGGTGGCCTCCATCGTGGCGCTGGTGGCCTTTCCCATCGGTATGGCACTGGGTCTGCATTGGGCGCAGGTCTGGTGGCGGCGGATCGGCTGGTGCCTGCTGGTGGCCGGCGATGCCGCGCTCATCATGGTGGGTGTCTCGGCCACGGGAGTCGCCACTCCCGGCTGGGATGCCCCACATTCCTGGGCCCTCTGGCAGGCCGTGGCCGTCTCTTTGGACATGCTTTTATTGGCCGTTTTCGCGCTGGCGACATTTTCCGTGGCCGAGCAACCGTTGACCACGTCGGTCCCGGTTCGCCCGACGGGCGGATGAGGCAGCAGCCCCTGGTGGTGCAAACATCTGGCCCCACCAGATCGGCCGGTGAAATTGCCGGTCTCCGGGATGTGCCAGAATTTGACCGCTGACCCTGCTTCGGGGGCCAGCAGCGAAGGCCCTCAATGACGCCGGTGCCTTGACATACTTCGCGCTTTGTTCACCATCACCGGTGGATCGCTTGTTTGCCAGAGTGCGGAACACAACCACCAGGAGGTTCGGCAAGATGACTGACAGCAGCGCACCTGTTCGGATCGTGACGGCCCGTCGGCGCCCTCACGTCGTCATCGTCGGCGGTGGTATGGCCGGCCTGATGACGCTCCGTGGACTGCGCAAGGCCGACGTGGACATCACACTGGTCGACCGCCACACCTACAACGCCTTCCAGCCACTGCTCTACCAGGTGGCGACGGCCGGCCTCAACCCCGGCGACGTCACCTTCTTCCTGCGCGCCGCGCGGATTTCCCAGCGCAACGTGAGCTTCCGCCAGGGTGAAGTGGTCGGGATCGACAGCGACGGGCAGAAGGTCACCTTCGCTGACGGCGGGGAAATGGCCTACGACTACCTCGTGCTCTCGACCGGTGCCACCACGAACTACTTCGGCACCAAGGGTGCCGAAGAGAACACCATGGCGATCTACACCCGTGCCCAGGCGCTCAAGCTGCGCGACAGCATCTTCACCAACCTCGAGCACGCTGCGGCCTCGGCCACCGGCGAGGACCTGTCCATGGTCGTCGTCGGCGCGGGGCCGACCGGTGTCGAGATGGCCGGCGCCCTGGCCGAACTCCGCAATGACGCGATGGCCTCGGTCTATCCGGAGCTGGATCCGCGACGCACCCACATCGTGCTGGTCGAGATGACCAACAAGGTCCTCGCCCCGTTCGACGTGAAGCTGCAGGAGTTCGCCGCCAAGGCGCTGCGTGAGCGTGGCGTCGAGCTGAGGCTGGGCACTTCGGTGTCGGAGGTTCGGCCCGACGGTGTCCTGTTCGGCGACGGTCAGTTCCTCAAGGCGGGCGTCATCGTCTGGGCCACCGGCGTCACCATCCCGAAGGCGGTGGCCGGCTGGGGACTCCCGCAGGGCCGCGGCGGCCGCATCACGGTCGACGAACAGCTGCGCGTCATCGGCAAGAAGAACATCTTCGCGGCCGGCGATGTCGCGGTCACTCCGGATCCGCTCCCGCAGCTCGGCACGCCCGCCCAGCAGCAGGGACTGCACATCGGGCGAGGAATCTCCTCGTTGGTGGTGGGACGTCCGCTGCACGCGTTCAAGTACCACGACAAGGGCACCATGGCCACGATCGGCCGCCGCGCTGCTGTGGTCGACATCAAGCTCGCCGGCCGGTCGATCAAGTACACCGGCACCCTGGCGTGGCTGACCTGGATGCTGCTGCACATCTGGCTGCTGCTGGGTAACCGCAACAGATTGGCCACCTTCGTCAACCTGTTCACCAAGTACCTGGCGCCCTCACGTCGGACGAACCCGATCGTCGGCGACGTCCCGGTCTTCGAGCACCGGTCCGAAGAGTAGGCATCACGTGGATCGACTGGCCCGAAACGGTCAGGTCGCGGGCCACCCGGCCTGTGTGCTTGTTGTCGGGCCGGTCAGCCACCTGGCGTGCACCGGGGCGATCGAGGTCATGGAGACTTTCACCACCACCACATGGTGATGCGTCAACCAATCACGTAAAGTGAACATGTGACCGAAACCAATTGGCTCAGCCCCGAGGAATCGAGGGCATGGCGCGCGCTTCAGCACCTGAACATGCCGCTCTCCGCGGCCTTGAACCGACAGCTGTCACGCGACTCCAACCTGTCGAACGCCGACTACGCCGTGCTCGTCCAGCTGTCCGAGGCTGACGGCCAACGGTTGCGTGCCCGTGACATGGTGCTGGCAATCGGCTGGGAGAAGAGTCGGTTGTCTCATCACATCCGGCGGATGGAAAGTCGGCAGCTGGTGGGACGCGAGGAGTGCCTGACCGACGGTCGTGGAGCGTTCATCACCCTGACGCCGACCGGTCGGGCAGCCATCGAGCAGGCCGCGCCAGGCCACGTGAATGCGGTTCGCTCCTACTTCATCGACATTCTGACGCCCGACCAACTCGTAGCCTTCGCTGAGATCGCCGAGGCGGTCGGCGCCCGACTCAAGGCGGACGGATGTGCCGAAGTCGAAGCCGGCGGCGACGACCCGTGCGTCGGCGAGTAGGAGACCGGTAGCCTCGGCGCCTTGCCGGAGTTGGTCACCCCGGCTGCGATCTGCAAGCGGCCGCCCGCTTCTCCAGGTACCGCCGCTCCGGAACGCTGAGGGTGCGGCGGGCGGCCCGGGCGTAGAACTCAGCCGCCGCGGCGGACTCGCCGCCCAGTTCGAGCAGATGCGCTCGGATCGCATCCGGGCGGTGATTGGCGGCCAGTGCAGGCTCGCATGCCAGTTCATCCAGCTGGGCCAATCCGACCGCGGGACCATCGACCATGGCTACTGCGACCACCCGGCTCAGCTCCACCATCGGGCCAGGTGCGAGCACCCGCAGCAGGTCGTACAGGCCCAGGATCTGCCGCCAATCGGTGTCCTGCGCGGCGGTCGCCTCGTCGTGCACTGCGGCGATGGCTGCCTGCAACTGGTAGGGACCGATGGCGGTGCTGGCGAGAGCAGCCGTGATCAGCGCTACCCCTTCCGCAATTTCTGCCGAATTCCATAGCTTGCGGTCCTGTTCGCCCAGCGGAATCAAATTCCCTGCGTTATCCGTCCGAGCCGGGCGGCGCGCGTCGGTGAGCAACATCAACGCCAGCAGGCCTGCCACCTCGCCGTCGTCCGGCTGTTGACCGAAAACCAGTCTGGTCAGTCGCATGGCCTCGGCGGTGAGGTCGATTCGCTGCAGCGCGCTGCCCGAACTGGCCGTGTGGCCCTCGTTGTAGATCAGGTACAGCGCGCTCAGCAGGGCGGCCATCCGAGCCGGCAACTCATCGGCCTGAGGCATGCCAAACTCGGCGCCGCTCGCCTTGATTCGCTGTTTTGCTCGACTGATCCGTTGCGCCACTGTGGCTTCCGGCACCAGGAAAGCCCTGGCGATCTCGGCGGTGGTCAACCCGCCCAGGGCGCGGAGGATGAGCGCCACTTGCGACGGTCGGCTCAGGGACGGGTGCGCGCACAGCAGGAAGAGGGTGAGGGTGTCGTCTTCGCCCGACGATGCGTCAGGTTCGGCTTGGTTCGGCTGGCGATCGTCGGCGAAGGCCTGCTCTCTGCGCCGGCGCGCAGAATCGGTGCGCCAGTGCTCGATCCGGCGCCGCGATGCGGCAGTGATCAGCCAACCCCTGGGATTGCGCGGCAGCCCGTCCACCGGCCACTGAAGGGACGCGGCCAGCAGAGCCTCCTGTACGGCGTCCTCGCACGACGACAGGTCGCCGTACCGCCGGACCAACGCGGCCAGCACATGCGGCGTCGCCTCGCGTAACACCAACTCGACGTCGGTGCTCTGGTGGGCGGACCTGGCCATCAAACGTCGAACACGCTCAGGTCGAACACTGGGCGCACCTCGACGGAGCCGGTCCAGGCGTCCGGAACCAATGCGGCCAGTTCCACCGCTCGATCGATGCTCTCGCATTCGACCAGATAGAAGCCGGCCAGGTATTCCTTCACCTCGGCAAAGGGACCGTCGCTGGAGATCGTCGTGCCGTCGCGGACGGAGACCCGTTTGGCCAGTTCCGGATCGGCCAGACCTTCCGACACCACCAGATCGCCGGACTCCAACAGCTGATCGTGCAAATCCACGTGTGCCCGACCGAACGCCCACCGTTGCTCATCGGTCATCGTTTCCCAGAGCGCTCGTGACGCCGGATTGCTCTGGATCAGAATCAGGTACTTCATCTCGCCCACCGTTCTCCCGGACCTGGAAAAGCTCTCTGTCTACCTGTCGAGACCGACGTCCGGGTCTCTACGTACCTTGACAGAGCCCACCGACACCGGTCGGCTCACCATTGAAGGAGCTCCCGGCGTGCCGCCGTCGACCTCCGACCGTAGATCGAAAGGAATATCCAATGCTCGAGAAATCCGAAGCCTTCAGCGGGTTTTCAGTCAACGACATCGAGGCAGCCAGACAGTTCTACGGGGACGCCCTGGGTCTTTCGGTCACCGAGGCGAACGGGATGCTGAATTTGACGACTGCTGGCGATCGCACGACCCTCATCTATCCGAAGGGTGAACAGCACGTACCGGCGACCTACACGATCCTGAACTTCCCGGTCGACGACATCGACGCCGTCGTGGACGATCTCGCCTCGAGGGGTGTCGAGATGACCAGGTATCCCGGCATGCCACAGGACGAGAAGGGCATCATGCGCGGACGGGCCACAGGCCGAGGCCCTGACATCGCCTGGTTCACCGATCCGGCCGGCAACGTCCTGTCCGTGCTGCAGGGGGACTGAGCCGGGGGAGTAGCTCGGCGCCGCGGTGTTGGTCGCCGAGTTCCGCCGCTGAGGCACATAGCCCGTTCCGTCCCCTCCGTAGCCTCAGAGGCGCTTCGCCGCAACGCTTTTCACGCATCGAACCAGACTGCTCTGACGTTGAGATGGCCTCTTGACCAGCAAAGCGTTGTCGGCGAAACTCGCTCTGACATGCCCAGACCGCCGTTCCTGGGCAACTCGGTCGGAGGCCATGACGGCCGTCGGAGACTCGATCGAGCCGGTCTGCAACCGCCGCCGGCGCCACTCGTCGCTGAACATGCTCAGCCCTGTACGGTTCGAACAGCTGCAACGTCAGATGGCTGAAGCCGCCTGACCAGACGTCCACCGTCAGGGGTCGAGCCCACTTGGGTATTGGGGACAGGTGGTGCTGTATGGGGCAATGGTGCCGAGGTAGCGTTTCCATTCTTCGTGGGTGAGGTTGCGTCCGGCGAGTTGGCATGCGGCGTTGTCCCAGTGGGCGGGGTCGAGGTCCCAGACGATGAGGCCGTCGTTTGCGGCCACGGCGGCGAGTTTGCCGTCGCCTCGGAGTTTGATGCTTGCGAAGTCCGTGTTGGTGTCGAGAGGATCACCGAGCACGGTTCGGGTCGGGATGTCGTAGAGGCGGAGGTTTCTATCGGCGCCCAGGAGCAGTCGATGGCCGTCGTTGTCGATCGCGAGTGAGTCCACTGGTCCGTTGGTGCCGGGGAACGGCGCGCCAATGGGCTGCAGTGTTTGGGTGTCGAGTTCGGCGAGGCGACCGTCGACGGTGGCGGCGATGACCCGGCCTCCGTTGGCGGCTACGGTCTGGTATCCGGGTGGGCTGGTGGCCAGCACTTTTCCGGTGCGGACGTCTCGTCGTTGGACCGTGTAGGTGTCGAGGTTCTCTGACAACAGCCAGGCGACGTAGGCGGTGTCCCCGATCAAGACCATGTCGGTGGCGTTCTGTTGGGCGGGCGTGTCCTCCGTCCAGCCGACCGCCAGCCCGGTCACCAGGTCGAAGGTTCGGATCTTTTGGTCGTCGGTTCCGTCGCGAACTACTACGAGGCGGCCGTTCGTCCACACGCCGCCGTCAGGGACTATCAACGGGTTGATCGCCGGGCCGATTGCTTCCCGCTGCGACAGGTCGTAACGCCCGATGGTGGGAGCGGTGTTGCCGTCGTCGAAGACGACGACCGCAATGTCGGGGTCTGACGTGGGTAGGAAGCCGAATATCCCAGGCAACGCCTGTTGTCGTTGTGTTGCCAGGTCCAGCTGGTAGGTCGTGTAGGGCTCGTCCTGTGTTTTGCCGTATTCGATCAGGGCTTCGGCCTGACCTAGGAGGTCGATTCCTGGCTGGGTCGGTGTGTCGGCTACCAATTTGCTGATCGGGCCGCCTCCGTCGAGACGCCATTCGACGAGGGTGACGTCGTTACTGACGCACCCCGAGACCTCGACCAGCAGGTCGCCGCCTGGGTTGGCGGCAAGGGCGCAGACCGGGCCCTGCTGCGCGTCGTAGCGGGCGCCGAGGGGGGTTCCCGTCGCGAAGTCGAAGGCGGTGACTCGGCCGGTCCATTGTCCGCACAGGATGATCCCCAGCCTTTCGACGACAGTGTGGGTGTTGCATCGGTCGCCGGCTATCGGGTGTGGCCAAAGGGGTTGACCGGTTTCGAGGTCGTATCGGTTGGTGGCTGAGTTACCCGCTGCGAGCACGCTCCGACCGTCGGCGCTCACACCGACGAACCCGTTGGATGACTGTGGTGTCGCATGGATTCGGCGAACCTCGGCCCCGGACTTCGGGTCGACGGTCCGAATGGGCCCGGCCAGCGATCCGACGACGAGCTGCCCGGTGGTAGTGAAGGCAATGGCGGCGGTGACAACGACATTGGCGGCGTCGTGCGGGCGACCGAGCGTGGGCAGGTCATAGCGCGGCGAACCGGTTGCACCGTCCAAAATCAGAGTCCGTCCTTGTTCGCCGCCGCTCACCGCGACGGTCGACCCGTCGGGGGCGACGGCGACGTCGCCGATGCGGAAGTCGACGGTGACCGGGGTGAATCGCTGGCGATGGGTTTTGAGGTCCCATACGGTGACGATGCCGGTTTCCGGCTGGTAGGACGGCCGCCAGGCGGCGGCCAGGTATCGGCCGTCCGCTGCAACGTCGAACACCGGCCATCCGGGTGTGGATGACAGGGCGGGCAGCGCGGACATCGCACCCGTGGCCAGGTTCCGTAGTTGGACGCCGCCGTCGGCGGTGCCGATCGCCACGGTCTGCCCGTCGCGTAGGAACTCGGCGTCTGTGCTGGTCAGGCCCAATTTCGTTTCAGTGTGCACGATGCGCTCGACCCCAGGTGAAGCGGTGAACGTGCCGAACAGGGCCGCTTCGGATCTGGCATCCGGACGTAGCCGGTGCGCCTGGACAGCCAGCAGCGCGGCGAGGTCGCGGCGCGAGGTTCGCAGGCTGACCGCCTCGCTCGCCAATGCTGTGACAGCAGCGTCCCGCCGCTGCGCCTCGGCCTGTCTACGTTGGGATAGGGCGACAGCCCCGGCACCGGAGGCGATGAGGAGCAACACGAGCACTGCGGCGAGCGCCGATCGCAGGACCCGGTTTTGTCGTCGTTGGCGCCGTGTCTCTTCGATTAGGACAATGCGTGCCTGTTCCTGGCTCGCGCTCGAGGCATCCAGAAATTCCGTCTCCGTCGCTGTGAGCTCCTGGGTGGCGTTGGCTTGCCATTCCTGGGCTGCCGCAAGTCGAGCGCCGCGATAGAGGTCGCTGTCGGGTCGGCCGAGTCGTTCCCACTCGTCCGAGGCATGTGACAGATTCTGCAGGACAAGCAATCCCGTAGCGTCCTCTTCCACCCAGGCTCGCAGTCGCGGCCAGGCTGTGGTCAGCGCCTCGTGGGCGAGCTGCACGGTGGCGTCGTCGGCGGTCAGCAGACGGGCCCGAAGCATCACTTCGACCAGCCGCTCGCGATCCACTCCGAATTGCAGACGGCTCGCGTCCAGGTGGACGCGGATGGGCGCGCCGTCGGGGGAGGGCACCACCAGCCGCAACAACAGAGCGCGTAGGCGTTGCTGTTGATCGGCCGGCAAGCTCAGGTACAGCTGTTCGGCCGAGCGTGCGACGGAGCCGTGGATCTCGCCGGTCGCCAGATATCCGGCCACCGTCAACACCCGACCGTCCCGGCGCTCCCACGTCTCCGCCAGCGCATGCGAGAGCAGCGGCAAAACCCCTGGTTCTCCGTCGGCCTCGTGCACCAGCAATTCGATCAGGCCGGGTTCCAGCAGCAGGCCGGCGGCCGCAGCCGGCCCTTCGATCGTTGCGCGCAGCTCGGAGCCCTGCAGCGGTGAGACCAGGTGCAGCCCGTCCTCGACCAGCCGGGCCAGGGTGGGTTCGCCCGCCAGATCACCGAGGTGATCCGAGCGGATGGTGCAGATCACCTGACCACGCAGGGTGGCGTAGGCGGCAAGTCGAGCGCAGAACGCCCGTGCTTCCGCCGCCGGCCGACCAGCGAACACTTCTTCCAGCTGGTCGACCACGACCATGGGGTCGCCCGACGACGCTCCCAGCGCCGCCGTCAACGCAGCGTCCGGGTCCGAACCCGGCATCACCACCACGACGGTTCGACCGGCCCGGCCCAGGGCCGGAACCAGCCCGGCGCGGACGAAAGAGGACTTTCCACACCCGGACGGCCCGGCAAGTACCAGCATCCGCACCGACGCCAACCGCTCAAGACACTCGGCGATCTCGTCGGAGCGACCGAAGAATGTTTCGGCATCGGTGATGTCATAGGGTGCGAGACCTTTGTACGGGCACTGTCTGGACACGGTCCCGCTGACGGCGCCCAGCAGGGATGGGTCGTGATCCAGGATCGCGGCCTCGAGATCGACAAGTTCGCGGCCGGGGTCGAGTCCCAATTCTTCGACGAAGGTCCGGCGGGCCTGCCGCAGCGTGCGTAGCGCTTCCGCCTGGTTGCCTGAGCGGTACCGGGCGAGAGCCAGCAGCCCCCACCGACGCTCACGCAGCGGCTCCTGGGAGACCAACGCCTCGGCATCCGAGACGACCTCTCGGTGGTCTCCGGCCGCGAGTCGCGCCTCGATCAAGTCCTCTTGGACTTTGCGCCATAGCTCCTCCAGGCGGGCTGCTTCGATCCTGCCCGGCGGCCAACCGTCGACATCCTGAAACGGATCCCCGCGCCACAGATCCAGCGCCGATCGAAAAGTGGAGACAGCGCGATCGGGTTCGCCGAGTTCCACCAGCTCGCGTCCCCGGGTGGCCAATGATTCGAACAGATCGACATCGCTGTGATCGCCCAGGGTCAGCCGGTAGCCGCCGTCCACGGTCTGCACGCCGTCGGCGCCCACCGCGCGCCGAAGATCCCAGATACAGATCTGCACCTGCTTGGGCCACGACTGCGGCAGCTGCTCACCCCAGATGGCCTGCGCAAGTGCGTCCGGGGCGACGACCGCTCCACGGCGCACCGCAAGCGCGGCGAGGACAGCCCTGGTGCGTGGCCGCAGTGCGAGACCACCCTCAACCTGCAGCGAACCCAAGAACGCCACCCTCATGAATGGTGATTGTGAGCGCCGCCCGAGGACCGGTCAACCGCACGGAAACCGGACGGAAACCGCGCTGGGGCGCGGACGAATACCGGCGGCGGCCAACGTCGAGTTGACCAGCCGGCGTCACGGCAACGAGAACGGAGAACCCCATGTACACCGATCCTCACACCCTGCAGGGTCTGGTCGCGGCCCACCACCGCGATCTGCAAGACCAGGCACAGGCTTCCCGAGCACGACAACGAGCTCGAAGCAACCGCCAACGCCACCCATCCGTGTGGACGACCCTCTGGCAAACCCTGCGCACTCTCGACCACCGCGCTCAGAGCCAGCGCGTGAAGGTGCCCGTGCCGGTCGGAACCAGATAGATCGTCAAGTCGGAGCACGATGTCATGCCGTTCTTCGCAGCGATGCACACGTCAATCGACCCCGAGCGCCCGCAGTCGAACGGGACACCGTCGACAGTCACTTCATGGACCGCGCCGGGACAGCCCGCCCGGCTACCAGCTCGCAAATCGCCGCCCATACACCAGGACGAACCATGCCTATTCTCGAAACGGCTGCCGCCGTCGCCGGCGCCGCCGCCGCAACCTACGAAGCAGTCCAGTGGATCGCCGACTGGGCGGAACGATCATGCATCATCGAAGTTGCGAACATGACCCCCGAGTATTGGACTCTGACCCAATACGGGTGCAGCTCGGGCGTGTTCGTCGACGGGGCGCTGCCTACCACCATTGCCCCGTTCGGTGCGGCGCTGATCAAGGCAGCGTCATCGACCTTCGCCCAAGGAGCAGTGGGCAACCTGGGCTATCAAGGTCGTGACGTCGGCCTTCTCATGGACTACAGCAATCCAGAAGTCGGCAACAACGACCTCGACACCACCTTCAACGGTTCCAGAAGTGGCGAATTCATCGTCGAGAACTCCGCCGGCCCGGGCAACAAGAACGCCCATTATCGGTGCGCGTTGGCACAGCAATATCAGGAGAACTGGCGGTTCTGCCCAAGTGCCACGGGCTGTTCGTCAACGGCTCGGGTAGCCGCTGTCCAGCGGGCGGCGGACACGAAGCCGCCGGCTTCGAGTTCGTTCTCCTGCACGACCTTGCCGACGGCCCGAACCTGCAGAGCAACTGGAGGTTCTGCCCGAAATGCCTGGGCCTGTTCGCCGCAGCTGGTGCCGGCACGTGTCCGGCGGGTGGAGGCCACGACCCGGTCGGCTGGACCTACAACGTCGTCCACGATTTGCCCGAGACGGCCGGCCTGCAGACCAACTGGCGATTCTGTCCCAAATGCCTCGCTCTGTTCTGGAATGGTGACGGGAGTGGGGGCCGATGTCCCACCGGTGGCGGCCACGATCCCGCGGGCTGGAACTACTGCATGCCCCACAAGCGATGATCCTCAAAGCGCGACTCCGGTGAGCTGTGGTCCGGCGGTACATCGGAGACGGATGCCGGGGGCCGTCACCGGTGCTCAGGCGACGCCCACATCGCGAGGCGAGAGACGTCATGCGAAATCAGGGTGCTTACCGAGATAGTCGTTCGCTCGAATCGCGGTTCGTTCACCAGAGCCGAGCCGGGGCGGCCTACGAATGGAGGTCATCATGTCCAGAACACTGTTGGTCGCTGCACTTTCGGTCACGCCTGCCGCCATCCACGGCTGCAAGAACGTCTACACCGGCGTGGTGAGAATCCCACCCAACAGAATGTGCCAGACACGAGGCCCGCTCCGCGAGACGGCGGTGCCATCCATGGCACGATGACCGCCGTCGGCTCGGGCATGTCGACCGGTGTCTTCGATTACGCGCTGGCGGGGACGACGACAAATCCAACAATCGCGTCGGTCAGTGTGGTCGCGGAGATACCTCCATTCCTGCCGATACGACACCAGTCGACGTCGCGACTCCGATGACCGGCGACTGCACGAACCTTAAATGGGACTGGGACATCCGGACGTTAGGCGGTGAGTACACCTCCATCACAGGTATAACGGGCGGTTTCAGGTTGACTTTCTCGGCCAAACCAGCCCGGTGACACCCACGTCGTCAGCATTCAGCCAACAATGACCTTTTCCACTAGCCGGCCTTTGCAACTTGGTCGATGTTTGAGCTTTGTTTGGTCGAAACGTCCAGCGGAAGGACTCGGATGTGGTGAACGCATCTCGCCACCGAATGGCCCGGTACACGGCAATCATCGGACTGTCCGCGTTGATTGCCGTGAGCTGCACATCGAACACCCCCATCGCGGGATCCTCACTGGCGGCACCGGCGAACACGCATACGGTCGCACCGCTGTCCGCGGTACCGAGCGCCACCAAATCGGAGGGGACTGTGGTCGGCTCGTCCGCGTCCCAAGACCCAGACGGACCCACCGGTAACCCGACGACCACGAGGGACGGGTCAGACCCGTCGGCGGTGGATGCAACGGGAAATCCGCCCGAGCCCGCCAGTCCTCGGGTGTCTGGATCGCACCTGACAGATGCGACGACGGGCGAGGTCTGGATTCCGCGTGGCGTCAACTATCCGAGTTTCGGGTATGCCTGTGCGCAGGGTTGGGGAATGTCGAGCAGTTCGGCGGAGGGCGGCGCCGGCGCGGCCACGGCCCGGGCAATCGCCGATTGGCACGCCAACGTGGTGCGGCTCCCGTTGAATCAGGACTGCTGGAACGGCACCAACGATGTGGCGGCCGACTATTCCAAGGACGCCTACGCCGGCGCGGTCGGCGCGTTCGTCGAGCAGCTCAACACTGCCGGGCTGGTCGTGATCTTGGATCTGCACTCACGCAAAGTCCCGGACGAAGAGACATCTGGTCAGCGGGCCATGCCGGATGCCGAATCGTTGCAGTTCTTCACATCGGTCGCCGCCAAGTTCAAGGACAACCCGTCGATCATGTTCGACGCCTTCAACGAGCCGTACAGCCGGTACGACGACGCAGCTGGATCGTGGGCGCTGCAGCTGGACTGGGCGTGTTGGCGCGACGGCGGCTGCCAGGCGCCGGTGGAGAACGACGACGCCGACGAACTGAGCGGCCGGACTTACGAAGTGGTCGGCATGCAGCAGATGGTCGAGGCCATCCGCGGCGCCGGAGCCGAACAGCCGATCCTGGTCGCCGGGATCGACTACGCCAACGATCTGCGGGAATGGTTGAAGCGCCGACCCGATGACAACCAACTCGTCGCCTCCATTCATTCCTACCGCGGACAACGATGTAGCGATATCAATTGCTGGAACAGCGAAGTGGGTGCGGTGGCCGAACGGGTGCCGGTAGTGTTCGGCGAATTCGGATCCTCCACCGATGACGCGGCGGTCAACACCGACTATATGAACAGCCTGATGAATTGGGCGGACCAGTCGGGCGTCGGGTATCTGGCCTGGGCGTGGTGGGTGTTGGACGACGAGCCGGGGCCTGGCGCGTTAGCTCTTCTGGACAACGACGACGGAACACCCCGATCGCCACTGGGCACCACGCTGCACACCCATCTGGCGAAGGTGGCCACGGGATGACTGTTCACACCGCGCCGACCCGTCGGGATGGGCAGGGCTTCGAGGATCGGCCGGCGATCATGCCGAAGCTGATAACGGAAGTGTCGCCGTGAGTGGACAAGCACGTCGGCACAGATGGTGCTGCGCTGTCGCGGCGTTGACGATCACCGTGGCCGTCGGGTTGGCCGGTTGCGACGGAGGCGCGCAACCGTCGCCGGCGGGCTCAACCTCGGGCGCCGGCAGCGGAGCTGCCGGCGGCTCGCCGCCGCTGGAGCGACATCACTCTGTCACCACCGAAACGGGCGGACAGGATGTCGACAATGGCCCCGGGGGACTGACCGACGGCGGCCAGCGATCATCGGTCCTGGTGAACGGACCTCAGCTGGGCTCTCATTTCTCGGGCGAGGGCGGAGGATCCTGGGCTCCAGATCAGATGGCAACGCTAACCCTGGTGACGGCGTTTCCCGCCAGTCCGACCACCACGTTCAGTTCGCAGCCGCAGTTCTATCGCTCGGACCACATCGCCACGGCCACAGTCACCGACATTGCGTTACAGCCAGATAGCCCGGCATTCACCCTGCGAAACCCGACGTGTCCTGCCCTGCTCGCACCGAGCCAGGAACCAGTCTGCCAGATTGTCATCCAATTCGATCCAAGCAGGATCGACCAGTCCGACCAGTCGGTGTCGGCGACGTTGACCTTCTCGTTGCAGGAAACGTGCGCCATCAAAGACAGTGTGTGCTCCGCCGCAGACGGCTCCGTCGTCCGGTGGCAGAACACCATCCAGCTGCAAGGATTTCGCGACTGCGCGGTACCCGAGAACCCGAGCCGAGGCCAATGTGCCGACAGAGAGGTCGAGTCACAGGTCAGCGAATCTGTACCGGCAAGCGAATCGACGCCGAGCGGGGAGAACGCCGAAGCCAGCGCCACCACGACTCCTGATATGTAGTTGCGTTTGTCAATAGGCAGTCTGGCTTGGCGTCCAGGACCGTTTCCTTCCCCAGCCCGAGCTGCCGGGCCACCGCCAGGCCGCCGTCACCGTCGGGTAGTCCTGCCCGTGCTCCCGCACCAGCCGCACGGCCTTCGCCTTCGGCTCAGCTCAATCTTCTTCGGCATGACGTCATCCTCCTGGACTCAGAAAGAGACGGCATAAACCCCGTGACGGTTCAGTCGGACCCGCCCCGACGAACCGTCCTTCTGAGCTGACCCAGGGATCAGTCGAACCCTGTCCGACAACACGCCCGTTTGAGCTCTGAACCTGCGCCGTGCATTCTGACGCGCTATAGCCGTGCCCGACGAACCCGCACAACTCTCGATGTTCGAATCGATAGTGCTGACCATCTTCTGGCCGTGTGCCAACGCAGAGGTACGGGCCAGACTTCTCGGCTGCGGCATCCCGGGGGAATCTGCGATCGGGGAACAGCCATGCTCGCCGCCCGCCGTTGAGTTTCGCGGCCCGCAGCTCGGACTACGGTGGAACTGAGCAGTCGAGGGGATCGATCCCACTGCGACTGGGTGTTTGCACTCGATGGAAGGGACTGTGCCAATGGCTGACGACGACCCCACCGGCCGCGAGAACGAGGCGGCCGATGACGTTTCGGTCCAGCTCGACTCCGGAGACACGCTCCTCGACCGAGGTCTGGTCGACCCGCTCGACGAGGGATATTCGCCGCCCGACCGGGAGCCGTCCGTGGACGTGCCGACCGAGTCGGAGGAAGAAGAGGGTCTGAGCCTGGACCAGCTGCTGGCGGCGGAAGAACCCGACGTCGGCGTGGGCGAGGCGGCCAACCTGTTCTCCGAGTACGGCGACGAAGTCGGTGACCTCCGGGCCGGACGGCTGGTCGACGGCGACGAGGGCGCCTACGTCGACACGGACAAGGACCTCTGGGCGGGTGACATCGGAATCGACGGCGCGGGCGCAACCGCCGAAGAGGCCGCGGTGCACGTCATCGACGTCGACGGTGATGAGGATGGCGAAGACTGATCGGGCGGTCCCAGTGGACCGACCAGCCGGCCCGGACCCCGCAGACCAGGCCCGACGTTGCGCGTGAACCGGCTGGTGCCGCCACCTCTGAGCCCGGCTGCTGCAGATTTTTGTGGTCCGGCTGAAAATTCGTTGCGAACCGCCGGATCCACGGTTACTTTCGATGACGAACCGGAAGGAGGTGGTCCCACGTTGAAGACGTACAGGACTCGTGAGGTGGCTGGCCGCTAGGCCGCCGTTCCATCACGTCGGACCGTGGTCCGTTCCCATCGGGAACTGCGGTCAGGCAAGTAGTGGACAGTCACCCGACCCCCGGGCTGCCGACCATCGTCCAGTCGGCCCTTCACCGCGACTCATGCGTCAGGTGAAGGAGCAGCCCGGGGGTTGTCCTGTCCCGGGGGACTTGACCCGGCCACCGCAAGACGTGAGTTCACTGGTCCAGGTACTTGATGACGGCCAACACCCTGCGGTTGTCATCCTCGCTGACCGGCAGGTCCAGCTTCGCGAAGATTGCCGCGCTGTACTTGCCGACGGCCTTCTCGGTGATGAACATCCGCCCGGCGATCGCAGCGTTCGAACGGCCCTCAGCCATCAGGCCGAGCACCTCGGTCTCCCGCGGAGTCAGCCCCGCAAGGGGCGCTGCCGTCCGGGGCCGGGCCAACAGCTGGGCGATCACTTCCGGATCCATCGCGGTACCGCCGCCTGCGACGCGACGAACCGCCTCGACGAACTGGTCGAGGTCGGAGATCCGATCTTTGAGCAGGTAGCCGATTCCGCCTTGGCCGCCGGCCAACAATTCACGTGCATACAGCTGCTCCACATATTGGCTGAGCACCAGGATCGGCAGCCCGGGAATCTGCTGGCGAGCCGCAATGGCGGCCTTGAGTCCTTCGTCGGTGAACGTCGGTGGCAGGCGCACATCGACGATGCCGACGTCTGGCCGATGCTGGACGAGAGCCCGCAAGAGACCGGGGCCGTTGTCGACCGCCTCCACCACCTCGAACCCGTGAGCGCGCAGTAGTCGGATCAGCCCATCGCGGAGCAGTGCTAGATCTTCTCCGATGACAACTCGCACGGCAGCTCCATGGAAATGATGGTCGGCCCGCCGGTCGGGCTGGCCACGGTGACGGTCCCGTCGAATGCTGCCAGCCTGCGTTCGATTCCGTGCAATCCACCTCCGGGAGTCGACACCGCGCCGCCGATCCCGTTGTCGCCGACCGAAACACTCAACCGTCCTGACGTGTGGCGCATCCACACCCACGCCGTCCGCGCACTCGAGTGTTTGGCCGCGTTCGTCAACGCCTCCGCAACGGCGAAGTACACCGCGGACTCGACCGGAGCAGCCGGCCTACCGACGAGAACGGCGTCGACGTCCACACTCAGCGGCGCAGCCAACGCCAGCGCCTGCACTCCGCCGACCAGTCCGCGGTCGGCCAGCACCGGCGGATGGATACCACGGACCAAACCGCGCAGATCCGTCAGCGCTACGGATGCCGACTGCCGGCTCTCGGCGATCAGTTCCTTGGACAGGTCGGGGTCGGAGTCCATCAGCTGTTCGGCGAGGCCCAGGTTCATGCTCAGTGCCACCAGTCGGGCCTGCGCACCATCGTGCAGATCCCTCTCGATGCGCCGGATCTCGGCCGCCTGCGTGTCAACCGTCTCCGCCCTCGACGTCGACAGCTCACCGATTCGCTGGACCATGGCCTGCTCGTCGGTCCGTCGGAGCACGAACGAGCTGATGCTCAGGTACGTCCGCACCATCACCGGCGACGCCAGCAGACCCAGCGGCAGAATCAGGAAGAAGATCAGGGACACCAGCCCAAGAGCGAAGCCGAGGGTGGCCGAGATGACCAGCTGCAGCAGATCCCGATAAGTCGCCGAATCGGTCAATCGAACTCGCAGGCTTTCCACCGGCCCGGCCCCCTCGACGTCGCGGTAGGGCCGCTCGACGGGGACTCCGAGCATTCGCCCCGCCAGCGCCCGCTCCCACATGGACAAGCGCCTGACCAGTGACAACACCAGAGACAGCAGTGGAAGCCCGACCCAGATGACGATCAAGGCGAACGACACGATGACCAACGGGAGGAGCAGGATCGACAGGAGTCCCTGAACGGTGATCAGCCAGGCTGCGCCGAAAGCGGCCTTGGCGGTCCGTTGCCCAGCGGGGCCACGCTGCTGCCCAGCGGGGCCGGGCTGCCCAATCGGACCCGGCTGCCCAGCAGGGCCTGCGTGCCCAGTGGAGGGGCCCGGAGATGTCATGCCTCGATTCTGACTCACCGCGGCTCTGCCGTCCGGGGGGCTAGACCCCTGAACCAGTGGGGGAAAGACCGCCCCGGTCTCAGGGTTCCGGCTCCCGGGGTTCGGCGTGCTGAGCCGCTATCTGTACGTACCAGCAAAAGCGACGCTGGTGAACGGCACATCTGCTACCCGTCCGCGAGGCGGTCACATTTCCCCAGAGTCAGGAGATCGCGGTCATGACTACGACAACACCGACCCCGTCGTCGACCACCACGTCCACCCCCGCTGGACCCGAGGGGACCCAGGGTCGTGGAGCGGCCCACCCGGACCGACGTCACCAGTCCGCCGTGGTCGGGGTGGCCGGTTGGAGCGTCCGCCATCCGCTCTTCGCCATCGCAGGCTGGCTGCTCTTGGTGGTGATGTGTGTCGTGGGCGGCAATCTCGCCGGCATGCACAGTGCGACGGATGCGCAACTCGCCCCCGGAGAATCCGGCCGAGCGACCGCGATGATTGCCGCGGCCGGCCTGCAAGGTCACGACATCGAATCCGTGCTGATCACGGGAAAGAACGGCCACCCCGATCCGGCCGTCATGCGCGACGCGGCAGCCGGAGTGACGAACGCATTGGACCGGCTCGCCACCGTGGACAGTGTTGCGGCACCAGTGCTCTCGGGCGACGGGTCAGCCATGCTCGTCCAAGTGACGCTCGCCGATGGCCCGGATGCAGCCGACGGCTCGAGCGACTCGACAGATCCGAAGCCGTTGCTCGAGGCGGTGACCCAGATCGACGCCCAACATCCCGATCTCAACATCGATCTCACCGGATCCCAGGCCATCAACGCCGATGTGAACGACCAGCTGGGTCGGGACTTCAGCTCGGCTCTCGTACTGAGCCTGCCCATCACCATCCTGATCCTCTTGATCGCCTTCGGGGCGCTGCTGGCCGCGGGAGTTCCGGTGTTGCTCGGGGCCAGCTCGGTCCTCTCGGCCGTCGGCCTGTACACGGTGGCCTCACATGTGTTGCCGGACGGAGGATCGACCGCGGAGTTGATCCTCCTCATCGGAATGGCCGTCGGTGTTGACTACTCGCTGTTCTACCTCAAGCGGGAACGCGAGGAACGACGGGCAGGGCGGTCCGGCCACGATGCGTTGCTGACCGCGGCAGCGACGGCTGGGCACTCCGTCGTGGTCTCCGGATGTGCCGTGACGGTGGCCATGGCCGGACTTTTTCTACTGCATGACGTCAACTTTTCAGCCATGGCCATCGGCGGCATCATCGTGGTCGCGTTGGCCGTGCTCGGATCGCTGACCGTCCTGCCGGCCGTCCTGGGATTGTTGGGCGATCGGGTGGATCGGCCGCGAATCCCGTTGCTGTCCAAGCTGACCAACGCGGATCGGCCGGCGCGGGTGTGGCCGGTGTTGCTACGGCCCGCGCTGCGCTTCCCGGCGATCACCCTGTTGCTCGCGGTCGGTGGGATGCTCTTGCTCGCCTGGCCGGCCACCCACCTGCACCTGAAGAACTCCACAATCGCCGATCTTCCACAGTCACTGCCCAGCGTGGCCGGTATGAATCGGCTGACTGCGGCATTCCCGGACCAACGCAGCGGGCTCACCGTTGTCGTCTCGGGGGATCCGGCCCGGGTGGCCACGGTGGTGCATCGGATCGAGGCCGGGATCGACGGGAACCCGAGTTTCGGCGCGGACCCCGACCTCAAGTCAGCCGGAGATACCAGCGTGATGACCGTGCCGGTACCGTTTGCCGAAGGCACCGACCAGGCTGATCGTGCGTTGGACGCCATGCGCGACAGGGTGATTCCACATGCGCTGATCGGTGTGCCCAGCGTGCAGGTCGCCGTCGGGGGCTCCATCGCCAACAATGCCGACTATCTGCACGAGCTTTCGTCCGGAGCACCGTTGGTCATCGCGTTCGTGGTGCTGATGACTTTTCTGCTGATGATGTTGACCTTCCGGTCGGTGGTGGTCGGCCTGGTGACCATCGCGGCCAACCTCCTGTCGGCTGCTGCTGCCTTCGGCGTGCTGGCCCTGGTCTTCCAGAGCAACTGGGGTGCTGATCTTCTGGGATTCCACCTGTCCGGTGGAGTCATCGCCTGGATTCCGGTCTTCGTCTTCGTCATCCTCTTCGGGCTGTCGATGGACTACCACGTATTGGTGATCTCCCGCATCAAGGAGGGGGTCGATCGCGGTCTGTCGACCAAGGAGGCCGTCAAGCAGGGCGTTACGGCGTCCGCCTCGGTGATCACCAGTGCGGCGGCGGTCATGGTCGGCGTATTCGCCATCTTCGCCGGTCTGCACATGGTCGAGTTCAAGGAGCTGGGCATCGGCCTGGCCGCCGCTGTCGTGCTGGACGCCATCGTGGTGCGGATCTTGATCCTCCCGGCGTTGATGATCTTGCTGGGCCGGGCGAACTGGTGGGCACCAGGCATTCTCAGGCGACGGCCCGGGTCCGCCTCGAGCAACGCGCAGAGTATCGACATCCCCGCTGGAATCGATCGGGGTCCATCCGTTGACGTGGCGGTGCGGTCGGGCACAATGAACCCATGACGCGAGGATTCAGCGGTCGCCCACGTCGGCCTCACAATGATCGGCTGCCCCCGGGCCAGTACGACGTCGGGAAGGACTTCCCGGTACTGACCGCCGAAGTCACTCCCCGGCTGGACCCCGAGAAGCTGTCGATCACCATCGACGGCCTGGTCGAGCGCCCCTCGACCTGGACCTGGAAAGAGCTGCACGAGCTTCCGGGTTCGGTGTACAACGGCGACATCCATTGCGTCACAACGTGGTCGAAGTTCGATACCAGCTTCTCCGGGATCAGTGCGGACATCCTGCTCGCGGCGGCGGCCCCGCTGCCGACCGCCACCCACGTGATGGTCCGGTCGACCACCGGCTACACCACCAACCTGCCGCTGTCCGACATCACCGACGGCAAGGCCTGGGTGGTGTGGGATCACGAAGGACATCCGCTGCCGGCCGAACACGGCGGCCCGATGCGATTCCTGGTGCCCCATCTGTACTTCTGGAAGAGCGCAAAATGGGTCAGCAAGCTGACCCTGATGGATCACGACGAGCAGGGCTTCTGGGAGCGGAACGGCTATCACGACCACGGTGACCCGTGGAAGGAAGAGCGTTACCAGGGTGACTAGCGCTGACGGCGGCCCTGGGTCCGTCACCACCGAAGCTCCGGTTGGGGCGTGGCGGACCGCCACTGTCCGAGAAGTGAGTCACCCCAACCCTATCGGCGTCCGGCTGCTGCTGGACGTCCCGGATCGGATCAACCACCTGCCCGGCCAGCACTACGTGGTCCGGCTGCGTGCGGACGACGGGTACACCGCGCAGCGGTCCTACTCGGTGGCCTCTGCCCCGCACGAACCGGACATCGAACTGTTCGTCGAGCGTCTGGAAGACGGTGAGGTGTCCGGGTTTCTCGCCGACGTGGTGCAGGCCGGTGACCAATTGGAGGTTCGTGGCCCGATCGGCGGTTGGTTCGTCTGGCGTGGTCACACGCCTGCGGTCGCAGTGGGCGGCGGGTCAGGGGTGGTCCCGCTGATCGCCATGTTGCGGCACGCCCAGCACACGGGCACCCAGAGCCTGCTCCGACTCGCGGTATCCAGTCGCACCTTTGTGGAGTTGCCCTACGCGTCCGAGCTGCTGGCCGCGGGCGCCACGATTGCGCTCACCCGGGGCCAGGATCCCGCAGTCGACCGGGGTATCGGCCGGCTGACCCCTGCGGATCTCGTGCCCTTGACCAGTCAGGCTCAGACCGCTTTCGTCTGCGGTTCGGCCAACTTCGCCGAAGCGGCGAGCACCCTGCTGGTGGGCGTCGGGGTGCCGTCGGAGACGATTCGGGTGGAGCGGTTCGGCCCCACCGGCAACTGAGCGGGCCCCCATACCGGCACTGAGCGTGCAGGTGTCAGACGCCGTATTCGACCGGGAGCCGGCCCTGCGCCACCGCTCGCACCAGCGCCGCGTGGTCCGCTTCGGTCTGGTCGGCATACCGCCGGGCGAACCGGGACAATGCGACGTCGAGTTTGTCCGAAGCGCCGGCGTATCCCGAAATCATCGACGCCCCGCTGGTTCTCGCGTGCCCCTTGGCCAGCAGCTGGCCGACGATACCTGCGTAGTCGGCCAGGGCCTGGGAATCGATGGCATCGAGCGCCAGCGTGCCCTTCATGTTGCGGAACTGCCGGACGTAGTACTGCCGTCCGTCGAATTCCGTCCAACCCAGCAACGGATCGCTGACCGTCTGCAACGCCTGCTGATACTCGACCACCCGTTGGCCCTGGTGCGCATGCCAGGCCGAGCCGCCGTGCACGTACTGGGCCAGAACCGAGCGCCGGGCCTGCTTGAGTTGGAGGAACACCACATCGTCGGGGCTGCTGCCCTCGAGCAAGGCGACGTAGGCCCGCAGACCTACGCTGCCGACACCGACCACCTTGTGGGCGATGTCAACGAGGGTGTACCCGCCCAGAGCCCGGCGCCAGTGCGGTGCCAAAGTGGTCAGATACTCATCGAGCGCCGCACCCACCATCTCGTATTCGGTGCCGCTCACCCTGGTGATCAGTGGCGGCTCCTCGACTATCCGTCGACGGCCGGCGTGCTCCTCGGTGAAGCGGGGGAGCGCGCGATCGCTCGTCCTGGATCGGGCGCGTTTGGCAGCACGGTCGATTTCCGCCTTCAGCGACCGCTGAGACGTCGTGGCCAACAGTCGGTCGACGTCGAGCCGCTGATAGGAACGGGAGAGTAGTGGTTGATCGGCCAACAGCCGCACCTCGCCCCGGTAGGCGGCGACGCAGGCGGCCGCGGCGACAGCACACGTCTGTTCACTGTGGTTGTTCTGCCGCCCAGCTACCCAGATACTGGCCACCAGCCGGCGCAGATCCCATTCCCAACCTCCTGGATGCGCCTCGTCGAAGTCGTTCAGGTCGATCACCAGGTCACGTTCGGGCGAGGCGTAAAACCCGAAATTGCCAAAATGCGCATCCCCACCGATCACCGGGGTAATGCCGGTCGCGGGTAGATGGGCGACATCGCGCGCCATCACGATCGCCGTCCCGCGCAGAAACCCGTAAGGCGAGGCCACCATTCGACCGACCCGCAACGGGATGAGCCAATCAAGTCGCCCCCGGTGGGACTCGATGATCTGGTCGACCGGGTCCGGCCGGTCGGTCGGCGGCGTCCAATCAGCGAGCGACGACCTAGGAACGGTCGACCGCAGGCTGCGACCCAGTTGGTAGCGCTCGGCTCGGGAGGTCGGACGTCGCCGCAGGGACACGAACGAGTCGCCCTCCACCTGGGCCAGGACCACATGCCCTGCCGGCGCCTGATCCGGGTCGGTCATCTTTCCCGCGCACCTTCCCCGCTGCTCGAAGCCGTTCGGGCTCAGACCGCTCGGCCCCGCTGGCTGCGGTAGCGGCGCACCAGCGCGTCGGTCGACGAGTCCCGCTGGGGCACAGGAGCAACCGCATCGGTGAGAACTGGTGTCAACTGCTGGGCCTGGGTCTTGCCCAGCTCTACCCCCCATTGGTCGAACGAGTCGATCCCCCAGATGACGCCCTCGACGAAGGTGGCATGTTCGTACAGCGCGACCAGTTGTCCCACCACCGACGGGGTCAACCGGGGAGCCAAGATGCTCGTCGACGGCCGGTTGCCCGGCATGACCTTGTGCGGAACCACATCGGCCGCAGTGCCTTCGGCAGCAATCTCCTCAGCGGTCTTTCCGAAGGCCAGCACCGACGTCTGGGCGAAATAGTTGCTCATCAGCAGGTCGTGCATGCTGCCAGTGCCGTCGAGCGTAGGAAGGTCGTCGAGTGGCTCCGCCAATCCGATGAAATCGGCCGGGACCAGCCGGGTGCCCTGGTGCAGCAATTGATAAAAGGCGTGCTGACCGTTGGTTCCTGGCTCGCCCCAGAAGATCTCGCCGGTCGAGGTACTGACGGGTGAGCCGTCGGCGCGGACGGACTTCCCGTTGCTCTCCATGGTGAGCTGCTGCAGATAGGCGGCAAAGCGGTTCAGATCGTTGCAATAGGGGAGTACCGCACGGGATTCCGCACCGAAGAAATTCGAGTACCAGACTCCGAGCAACCCCATGATCACCGGAGCATTCTGGGCCAGTGGAGCGGTGGCAAAATGCTCGTCGATGGCATGGAATCCGGCTAACAGATCCGCGAAGTTCTCTTTTCCAACCGCACACATGACGGACAGGCCGATCGCCGAGTCGACCGAATAGCGGCCGCCGACCCAATCCCAGAAGCCGAACATGTTTGCGGTGTCGATGCCGAAGGCCGACACTCGCTCGGCATTGGTCGACACCGCGACAAAATGTTTGGCGACCGCTGCGGTGGCCTGCTCGCCGTCCAGACCCAACCCGGCCAGCAGCCACCGGCGGGCCGCCGTCGCGTTCGTCAGGGTCTCCAGCGTCGAGAAGGTCTTGGACGCGACGATGAAGAGGGTCGTTTCCGGGTCCAGGTCGGCAGTCTTCCCGACGAGGTCAGCAGGATCGACATTGGAGACGAAGCGGCAGCTGATTCCCGCGTCCGCGTAGGCCCGCAACGCCTGATAGATCATCACCGGTCCGAGGTCGGACCCCCCGATACCGATGTTGACCACCGTGCTGATCTTCTTGCCGGTGGCCCCGACCCAGTCCCCTGACCGGAGCCGATCGGTGAAATCGCCCATCCGCTCGAGGACCTCGTGCACGTCGCTCACCACGTCCTGGCCATCCACCGTCAGGGCCGCGTCGGACGGAAGGCGGAGCGCCGTGTGCAGGACAGCCCGGTTCTCGCTGGTGTTGATGTGGTCACCGCGGAGCATCGCATCCCGACGGGCTTCGACTCCGGCTGTCACCGCCAGGTCGACCAGCAGCTGGAGAGTCTCACGGGTCACCCTGTGCTTCGAGTAGTCGATGTAGAGATCGGCCGCCTCGACGGTCAGGTCCCGGCCGCGTTCCGGGTCGTCGGCGAAGATCTGCCGCAGATGCTGCGGCTCGACCGACGTCTGGTGCGCGGCCAGTGCGGCCCAGGCGTCGGTCGTCGAGATGTCGAGAGTGTCGGTGCGCTCGGTCATTGGTCTTCGCTTCCCAGCCGGTCTTGAGTGGGTGTGACACTGACATCCTCGCCCAAGGACCATCGGGTCCGCTCACCGGGACCCGAGGATCGGAGGAGCCGGCGGAAAATTCAAAAGGGTGGGCCAAGGCAATTGTTTCGGAATGCCCCGGTGGCCGTTCTTGGTGGTTTCACTACCAGCGACTCCAGACCATTGATGCCATATTGCAGGCATTTGCTGGGATTGAACGATCAATTTGCGGGAAACAGGACGCAGGCGGGTGACAAGTCCGTTTCTGGCCTTCACCCCGACGGCCGACGGCACCCTGAACCGGCAGGGACTGATCTACGCCATCCTGCGCATGGTGCTGTTCACCGTGACGAACCTGGCCGGCCTTGGCCAAACAGGAGAACTGGTGCTTTCCCGTACAGTCGAGCTCACCAACTGGGGACGGAGTGACGGATGACCAGGCACGCCGTCGGATGTGAGACGGCCGCAGCCGATCCCGATCCGGAGCAACTGGCCTTCACCGATCTCGGGTCCGGACCTGCCGTCCTGTTCATCCACGGGTTGATCAGCGATCGCCGCACCTGGCAGGCGGAGATGTCCGCGCTCGCCCGCAGCCACCGGGTCATCGCTCCGGATCTGCCCGGGCACGGCGAATCTGACTGTGCGCTCGGCGATTATTCGCTCGGAGCCCATGCTGCGGCGTTGCGGGACCTGCTGGATTCGTTGGACGTCGACCAGGTCACGCTCGTCGGTCATTCGCTCGGCGGCGGGATTGCCATGCAGTTCGCCTACCTGTTTCCAGATCGAGTGCGCGGGCTGGTATTGGTCAGCAGCGGCGGACTGGGCGCCGATCTGAACCCTGCGCTTCGCGCCGCAACGCTGCCCGGCAGCGAATGGGTGCTGCCCTTGCTCGGGGTGCCCTGGGTACGCCGGGTGGGCGACACGGCGCTGGGGTTTGTGTCCTACCTCGGCAAGCCGTTCATCAGCGCCAGCACCGCGGCGGCCTGGACCGGCATGGCGACATTCGGCAACACCGCCAACCGGGCGGCCTTCCTGGCCACGTCACGGTCAGTGATCGGCATCAAAGGACAATCCGTCAGCGCGGTATCCCGGTTGAAGTCGTTGACCCGCAACCCGGTCCTGGTCGTCTGGGGTGGCCGGGATTCGCTGATACCGTCGGCCCACGCAACGGCGGTGACGAACGCGTTGCCGAACAGTGTCGTCGAGATCTTCCAGGATGCAGGACATTTTCCGCACCTGGACGAGCCGGAGCTGTTTCACCGGGTGCTGATGGAGTTCCTGGAACGGACGCCTACCGGCGACTGACCGCCGGCGGTCGCCATCGCGGCCGGCCTGAGTGTGACGGCCGGGGTTCGCCGGACGAGGAGAACCGGACTGGACGCGTTCGACCAGTCACTGACCGTCAGTTTCCAAACGTCCAAAGCGGCGAATGGGACGCGGCCACCTGTCCGTCATGCGTCGGAAACATGACCTTGACACGAAGGCACTTGTTGCGGCGGTCCGGGTCACCCATGATTCGTCTCATGTCGGTCTCTCTCGAAGAATCATCGTCTCGATCGCAATTACGGATTCGAAAGTCGGTGCCGTCGAACCAGGCGGGGCGGAGGTCATACCGCTCGCCGAACGACACGGTAAGCCGGTGCGACTGCTCTGGACCTGGACATCGCCGAACATGGAATTCGCGACGGTTTGGTGGGCGTGCTCAGCGTGCTGTTCTGGGCTGACGTTCTGGCAGGCGGTCGGCGCGATCGTGCTCGGGGACCGCTCTGGGCAGCATCTAGCACGCGCGTGCTGTCGAGCTGGGGACCGAGCTCTGGCTCTGCCAGATGGTTTTGTCCCGCAGAGCATTCGGCTTCATGGGCAATTGGCTGCCAGCGGGTCTGAACTCCCTCACCGCCGGTATCGGGTGGTTCGCCGTCAACAGCGTGAGCGGCGCCTTGGCGCTCAAGGCCCTCACGAACATCAACGGTTACGTCTGCCTCGTCATCGTGGTCGCCATCATGTTGGGCCTGGCGTACTTCGGCCACAACCTGATCCAGGCGTTCGAGCGATATGCGTTCCCGGTGTTGACGGTGATCTTCGTGATCGGCGCGATCATCATCCTGACCAAATCACATCCTGGGTTGGCTCCGATCGTGGCCAATCCCGGTGACTCACCGACTCCGGGCGGATTCTGGATCGCGTTGGGCGCCACCTTCGGTTACGCAGCCGGCTGGAACCCATATGCGTCGGACTACTCCCGCTACCTGAAGCCCGGTTCGGGACGGATGGCCGGAATCTTCGCCGGCATTGGCGTCTTCGTGTCCTGCACTTGCTCGAGATCGTCGGCGCGGCCGCAGTCACCGCCATCGGCGGAGCGGACTGGAACTACGACAATCCGGTCGCATCGTTCACGTCGCTGCTTCCGACCTGGCTGGAGAAGCTGACGCTGCTCGGCATCTGCCTGGGCGCGATCGCTGCGAACGCCCTCAACGTCTACTCCAGTGCGCTGTCGTTCAGCTGCGATGGGCATCAAACTGCCGACGACCAGAGCGAGGGCCGTCGTCGCCGTCGTCATGGGCGCGGCCGGCTTCGTGGTGGCCTGGATCGGGCTGAACAACATCAGTTCCTACGAGAACTTCCTGCTGGTCATCGCCTACTGGATCGGCCCGTGGCTCGGAGTGGTGTTCGCCGACCGCCTGCTCCGGAGGTCGAAGGAGCATGAGATGGTCTATATCAGCGAGCGGATACAAGAACTGGGCCGGACCAATCGCCATGTTGGTCGGCGTGATCGTCTCGATCTGGCTGTTCTCCAACCAGACCAAGTACGTCGGCATCGTCCCGACCCATGTACCCGGTGTCGGCGATCTGACCTTCGAGGTCGGTTTCCTACTGGCCTTCGGGATCTACGCCACCCTGTACAAGTCCCTGGCCCAGCCGATCGCTGTGGGCGAGGCGGGCACCTCGTTCACGAAGGCTCGCTGATGGGTAGCGTTCCCACCATCGACCTGACGCCATGGTTCGACGGCACCGCCGAACAGCGGGCGGCCGTGGCCGACCAGGTCGACCAGGCGCTGCAATCGGTTGGTTTCTTCATGATCACCGGTCACGGCGTCAGCCGGGCCGACCGGGCCGCGGTGCGCATCGCGGCCCGGGAGTTCTTCGGGTTGCCGCAGGCGGTGAAACAGACTTACGCGGTCACGGTCGGCGGCCGGGGCTGGTTGCCGCCCGGGGTCGAGGCGAACGGCTATTCCGAGGGCACCGAAACCCCGCCCGATCTGAAGGAGTCGTACTCGATCGGTGCCGACGACAAGACCGGCATCGCCGAGGTCGACGATTTCTGGTTCGCAGAGAATGTCTGGCCCGCTGAGGTTCCCGCGCTCGAGGTCGCCGTTCAGCGCTACCTCGGACAGATGCGCGAACTGGCCGAGACGTTGCTGACGATCGCCGAGGCGGCCTTGCAGCAGAACCCCGGATTCTTCACCGACAAGACCACCCACTCGACGCACACGATGAACATCAACTGGTATCCACCGGCCGGGATCGCGGGTGAGCCCGAACCCGGTCAGTTCCGGATCGGGCCGCACACCGACTTCGGGACGTTCACCATCCTCGACCGCGAGCCGGGCAAGGGTGGGCTGCAGGTCTGGTCACCGGACGACGATTGGGAGGACGCTCCGTACCACCCGGACGCCTTCACCATCAACACCGGCGATCTGCTGGCCAGGTGGAGCGGCGACCGGTGGAAGTCCAATCGGCACCGGGTGCTGCCACCGCAGGCGGAGGCGCCCGACGAGGACCTGGTCTCGCTGGTCTACTTCTACGAAGCCGACTGGGACGCCGTGGTGGAATCGGTCCAACCGCCGATCGGCAAGCCGAACGACTACCCGCCGGTGATGGCTTCGGTGTTCCTCAAGAAGTTGCTGGACGCCATCACAGTGGGCTAGAGGTGACCGGGCTGATCAACCCACGACTGCGCCGAGGTCGAGGAGGGTGACGCGCAGGAGAAATGCTGCCTCCTCACCGACGATCCCGCTGAGCAGGTCGACCAGGCGGCCGGTGAACTCCGGTCCGTGTGGAACCTCGTCAGCCTCCGGCGCGAGGTGATGGGCCATCTCGTGCAGGACAACCAGTTCACGGAGCGCCCATGCGGTTCCGCCCTCGTGCAGCGGCACCGCGATCGTCGCCGGGAAACGCTCGTAGTGGGCCCGGCTCTGCCCGGCCCTGGCCCGGACGAAGACCGGATCGGCGGCTCTGGGCCAACGGGCCCGGACCCATTGCAGATCCAACACGGCCTCGAGGTAGGCCTGGACGGAGGCCAGCGAGGCAAACTTCCGCTCGGGCGGCAGCGTCAGGTGGGACCCGGCGACGTCGATGACGGGGAAGTCCGCTGATCGATCAAAGATTCTGCGCACCAGTCCTTCTGCCTCGTACACCTTCGAACGTTGACGATCGACGACCATGTCAACCGATCGCCGGCCGCGAGCCGCCGATCGCATGTTCGCCACCCAGCCGGGCGGTACGGCCGGCCCGGTCGCCGGCCCGGCTGGCCAGTTCGGAATAGCCGGAATTCGCCGACGTCCCGCGCCAGTGACCCCGGGCGGTCGAGTTGGCCTTGTAGTGATCGCGGAGCTCGACTTCCTTGGCGCGCAACACGATCTCGACCCCGGTGCTGCCGGTGGCGTCGGCCTGGACCGCCTGTTGCCGAGCCTGATCGGTGGCCTCCTTCAGGCGGGCGCCGATCCGAAGGGCGAACGCCTGCTGGAAATTCACCCGCGCCGTGGTGGCGTGGATCGGCCGCTCTCGCCACTCGTGTGAGGGCGCCCGGCGGCCCGGCCGGCCGCCGTCGCCATCGACCCGCACCCAGCGTCCGACCGTTTCCGCCGCGTACCGCTTCGACTTGATGTACTCGTCGGAAGCACGCACCATCTGCACCACCAGCGACGAATAGAGCGCTTCCGCTCGCGTCGATGTCGGTGTCGAAACCGTAGGCGTACACCCGCGTCGAGTCGCGGGCGATGTCACAGGTCACGTTGTTCGCCCGACCGATCTCGAGGAACAGCTGTACGAACGTCCGCAAACCGCGTTTGCCCTGCTCGCCGATGGTGATGCTGCGTTGGGTGGGAACGGCCCGCCTTTCCTTCGTCGAGGTGTGGGCTCTGGCGACGGCCAGATCCACCGACGCCAGGGTGGCCAACCGCTGGGCCGCCTGCAGGTAGGCGTCGGCCTCGTGTTCGTTGTCCGTTGTCTCGGCCTTGCGCAGCAGGCCTGCGATCTTCGTCAAGTATTTGTCGCTCATCGTCCATCCAGTGTGACCGATACCCCCGACAGTGACCGCTCGACGCGTCAACGACACTGGTCGACGAGTCAACGTCGATTTCAGGAGGACCAGATGGATCCAGTGGTGACCGTGGCGCAGGGTCGACTGCGCGGCCGGGAGAAGGACGGGGTCAACTCGTTCCTGGGCATCCCGTATGCGCAGCCGCCGTTCGGCGCGCTCCGGTTCGCCGCCCCCGTGCCGGCGGTCAGCTGGGCGGGCACTCGGGATGCGGTGGAATTCGGTGCCACGGTGCCGAAACCCGGCTACCTGCCGCCCATGGACGCCATCCTGCCGGATCCCTACGTGCCCGGCTCGGACTGCCTGAACCTCAACGTCTGGGCCCCGGATCAGGCCACGGACCTGCCCGTTTACGTCTGGATCCATGGGGGAGCGTTCGTCAACGGGAGCGGGGCAGTGCCGGTCTACGACGGCACCGCGTTTGCCCGGGACGGGGTGGTGTGCGTGACCGTCAACTACCGGATGGGAATGGACGGATTCGGTCTCATCGCCGGCACGGTGCCCAACCGCGGGATGCTCGACCAGGTGGCTGCGCTGACCTGGGTGAGAGACAACATCGCGGCATTCGGCGGCGACCCGGATCGGATCACGGTGGCGGGGGAGTCGGCCGGCGCGTTCAGCGTGGCCACCCTGCTGGCGATGCCGTTGGCAGCCGGCTTGTTCGGCCGGGTGATCCTGCAGAGCGGAGCGGGCCAGCACGTGCTGACGCCGGCCACTGCGGCCAAGGTGACGGCGGCAGTCGCGGCCCGGCTCGGAGTCGAGCCGACGGTAAACGGCCTCGGAGCAGTGGCGGTGGCTGACCTCATCCGGGCCCAGCAAGCAGTGTCGATCGACATCGCCGCCGCGCCCGATCCGGTGCGATGGGCTGAGATCACCACCAACATGATGGCCTTCGAACCCATCGTCGACGGTGACATACTCCCGGTCAGGCCGATCGACGCCATCGCTGCCGGCGCTTCTGCCGGCATCGACATGCTGATCGGCACGACCACCGAGGAATTCGCCTTGTTCTTGGTACCGACCGGTATATCCGCCGCGGTCGGGGCGGCGGGGCTGCGGGCAACGCTGGCGCTGTACGGAGCCGACGTCGATCAGGTGATCGCGGCTTACGAACAGGACCGTCCGGACGCTACTCCGGGCGAGATCATGATCGCCGTTCTCACCGACTGGTTCTTCCGCATCCCCGCCATCCGGGTCGCCGAGGCCCGGGGAGCCCTCGGTGCGGACACCTACGTCTACGAGTTCGGCTGGCGTAGCCCACAGTTCGGAGGGCACCTCGGCGCCTGCCACGCCCTCGAGATCGCCTTCGCCTTCGACAATCTCGGTCATGCCAGCACCGGGCTCGCCGGACCGAACCCGCCGCAGTCGCTGGCCGACGAGATGCATCTGGCCTGGGTGTCGTTCGTCCGGGACGGATCTCCCGGTTGGCCGGCCTACGGGGCCGGTCGGACCGTGATGCGGTTCGACGAGACGAGCGGCCGGGTCCACGATCCGCGAGCCCACGAGCGCGAGCTGTGGACCGGAGTCCGGTAGCTGCGGCGTCGCATCACAGGTCGGCGAGTGGCACCGACGGGTCGGCCAATTTCGACAGGTCAACATCGCGTCCCTGGTAACCCGCGGTGACCAGTCTCTTGATGTCGTCCTGGACATCCCAGACGTTGACGTTCATCCCGGCCAGCACCCGCCCGCCCAGGGTCCAGAACGCGATGAACTCCCGACCGGGGACGTCACCGCGGAAGACGACCCGGTCGTAGCTGCCCGGTTCTACATAGCCGAGGTACTCCATGCCCAGGTCGTACTGGTCGGTGTAGAAGTAGGGCAGTTCGTCGTAGCCGGCGGATTCGCCGAGCATGGAGCCGGCCGCGATCGCCGGCTGCCTGTCGGCATTCGCCCAGTGTTCGACCCGGATCCGCCGGCCCAGCAGCGGGTGCTCCGCGTTCGCGATGTCCCCGGCCGCGTACACATCAGGGTCGCTGGAGGTGAGCCCCGCGTCGACCAGGACACCGTTATCGACGTCCAGTCCCGCGGTGCCGGCCAATTCGGTGTTCGGAATCGCGCCGATACCGATGACGATGGCGTCGGCACTGATCAGGACGCCATCGGAGAGGCGCACACCGGTGGCCCGCTCATCGGTCACGACGATCTCGGCTATCTGGACGCCGAGCCGTAGATCCACCTCGTGTTCCCGGTGCAGATCGGCGAACACCTGAGCGACCTCGGGTCCGAGGACGCGGAGCAACGGTAGGTCGGCGGATTCCACGACGGTGACGGCCACGCCCGCCGTCCTGGCCGCAGCCGCAATCTCCAGCCCGATCCAGCCGGCGCCGATCACAACGAGCGACCGGGAGGCAGCGATCGTGGCCTTGAGCACGTCGGACTGGCCGATCCGTCGTAGGTAGTGAACCCCCGCCATGTTCTCGGCAAGACCCGGCCAGAGCCGGGGACGCGAACCGGTGGCCAGCAACAACTTGTCGTATCGAATCGGCTCACCCGTCGCAATCTCCACGTGGCGCGACGTGCGGTCGATAGCGGTCACCGTCGTCCACAGGCGGAGATCGACCTGGTGGTCGTCGTACCACTCGGCGGGGTGGACGAACACGCTGTCCCGTTCGTCCACCCCGTTGAGGTACCCCTTGGACAAGGGCGGGCGCTCGTACGGGCGCTCCGCTTCATCGCCGATCAGCACGAGCCGGCCGCCGAAGCCCTTGGCCCGCAATGCATCCACCGCCCTCGCGCCGGCCAGTCCAGCGCCGACGACGACGAACGTCCGGTCATCGTGCGCGTGGAGATCGCTGGATGCTGCACTGGCGGGCTGTGCGGTGCTCACGTGACGTGCTCCTGCCGAGGTCGGGAAGATCTGCAATTGCGTTTCCTGCATCGTGCACCTGCATCGTGGCACTCGTCGCCGGCGGGCGCTCGCCCCCTTGGCCGGTGGGCGCCAGGTCGTGCAAAGCTGCAGGGACCACGATCGAAGGAGCCCGGCATGACCGAAAGTCCCTCTCAGGCCGTGCCCGGCTCTCCCGGCGTTGCTGTGGTGACGGGCGCCAGTAGCGGGATCGGCGCCGCCACGGCGCGTCGGCTGGCCGAGCTCGGGTACCGGGTGGTCGTCGTCGCCCGGCGACTGGATCGGTTGACCGCGCTCGCCGCCGAGATCGATGCCTCCGCCTATCAGTTGGACGTCACGGATCGGGCGGCGGTGGATGCGTTTGCTGCTTCCCTGCCGCAGGTGGATGTACTGGTGAACAACGCGGGCGGTGCGTTCGGCGCCGATCCGGTGGCCACCGGTGATCCGGCCGATTGGCAGGCGATGTTCGACGTCAATGTAATGGGCTCCCTGCACGCGACACAGGCCTTGCTGCCCCAGCTGATCGCCAGCGGGGCCGGAACCATCGTCTTCATGTCATCGACGGCGTCGTTCACCGCCTACGAGGGCGGCGGCGGCTACGTGGCGGCCAAACACGGGACCCATGCGCTCGCGGCCACCCTACGGCTGGAGCTGTTCGACCAGCCGGTGCGCATCATCGAAATAGCACCGGGAATGGTACGCACCGACGAGTTCGCGGTGAAGCGCATGCGGGGCGACCAGGTCAAGGCCGCCGCCGTATACCAGGGAGTAGCTGAGCCGCTGACTGCGGAAGATGTAGCGGATACCGTCGGATGGGCGGTGACCCGGCCGCCGCACGTCAACGTCGACCTGCTTGTGCTCCGACCCAGGGCGCAGGCGGCACAGCACAAGGTCGACCGGAGATCCTGAAGCACCAGGTGGACGGAAGGTCCGGAAGCATCCGGGGGACTGGAAGCCCTGGGACCCGCTGTTACCGGCCCGACATTTGTCTGCGGTTTGCTAGGCCAGAAGGATCCGAGCAGGCAGGAGCATTTGGTGGATTTGAACACGGTCACCAGCTATCGGCCGGCTACCTCGCGCGCTGATCTGCAGTTGGCCTCCGGCGAGCGACTGATGGGCGGCGGCACCTGGCTCCTCTCCGAGCCTCAGCTCGATACATGGGGGCTCGTTGATCTGACCACGATGGATTGGCCGGCGATCGAATACCCCGACGACGGCCTCCGGATCGGGGCGACGTGCACCATCGCCGAGCTCGCCGAACTCTCGCCCCGGGCGGGTTGGCGCGCACATCCGCTGTTCTTCCAGTCCGCGTCCGCGCTGCTTGCCTCGTTCAAGGTCTGGAATGTGGCCACAGTGGGCGGCAACATCTGCCGGTCCTTCGCGGCCGGCGCGATGGTGTCGCTGTGCGCCGCGCTGGATGCGGTAGCGCTGGTTTGGACGCCCGGCGGCGGTGAGTACCGCATTGCGGTGGCCGAACTGGTCACCGGGAACGGCAGCAATTCTCTCGCCCCCGGGGAGATTCTCCGATCCGTGGATATTCCTGGGTATGCATTGCGGGCCAGGTCCGGATTCCGGAAGATCGCCCTGGCCGAACTGGGCAGGTCCGGTGCCGTCCTGATCGGCCGGGTCGACGAGGACGGCCGGGCGACCTTCTGCATCACCGCGGCGACGCTGCGGCCGGTCCTGCTGCGCTACCCCGAGATTCCGGGCGCATCGAGGCTGCGGGCCGACACCGACGCCGTCCAGGGGTATTACACCGACCCATTGGGCGCCGCGGATTGGCGGCGTCAGGTCAGCGGGACGCTGCTCGAAGAGATCCGTCGGGAGCTCGTCGGATGAAGTTCGTCGTCAACGGCCAGGAGAAGACCGGCGAGCCCGCGGCGGGTCAGTGCCTGCGGACGTTCCTGCGCGAACAGACTCATTTCGAAGTGAAAAAGGGCTGTGACGCGGGGGATTGCGGCGCTTGCTCGGTGATCCTCGACGGCAAACCAATCCATTCCTGCATTTTTCCTGCGCGCCGGGCGGAAGGCCGAGATATCACTACGGTTTCCGGGCTGGGCGCCCCGGAAAACCTGCACCCAATGCAACAGGCCTTCGTCGACAATTTCGGATTCCAGTGCGGTTTCTGCACAGCCGGGATGATCGTCACAGCGTCGACGCTCGCACCTGACCAGCTCACGGACCTGCCGCGGCTGATGAAGGGAAACATCTGCCGCTGCACCGGCTATCGATCCGTTCGGCAGGCGATCACCCAGGGCGTCGCTGGTCCGGCGATCACACCACCCATTGTGCCCGACGGAGCAACTGTGGGGCAGTCGGTCCCACCGCCCGCGGCGAAACGGGTGGTGACCGGCACGGAGCCGTACACATTCGACACGGACCTACCGGGTGCGCTGGTCCTCCGCGTTCTCGGATCTCCGCACGCCCATGCTCGCATCCGGTCGATCGACACCACCGAGGCCGAGCATCTCGCCGGCGTCGAGCTGATTCTCACTCACGAAAATGTTCCGCCGCAGCGCTTTTCGACTGCCCGACACGAGAACCGGCTGGATGACCCGGACGACACCCGAGTACTGGACGACGTGGTGCGGTTTGTCGGGCAGCGAGTGGCTGCGGTGGTGGCGACGACTGCGGCCGTCGCCGAGGAGGCGTGCCGGCGGATTCAGGTCGACTACGAATTGCTGCCGGCCGTTTTCGATCCGGAACTGGCTCGGTCAGCGGGGGCGCCGCCGCTACATGCGGAGCTGACGTCGAGCGATCGGGTCGACGACGCGGCGCGAAATGTGATCGTCGGGATCCACGACGGTGTGGGCGGCGACCCCGACGACGCGCTGGCGGCCTCCGCCGTCACGGTGACCGGAACCTGGCAGACACAACGAGTCTCGCACGGCCAGCTGGAGACTCACGGCAGCATCGGTTGGGTCGACGACGATGGTCGGCTGGTCATCCGGACCAGTTCCCAGGTGCCGTTCCTGGTGCGCGACGAATTGTGCGTGCTGCTCGGTCTGTCGACCGCGAAGGTCCGGGTCTTCACCAAGCGGGTCGGCGGCGGCTTCGGCGGCAAGCAGGAAATGCTGACCGAGGACCTGGTGGCGATCGCCGTGTTACGCACGGGCAGGCCGGTCGCGTACGAGATGAGCCGGGCAGAAGAATTCACCCGCACCACCGTCCGGCACCCGATGCGGGTTCAGGTCAGCCTGGGGGCCGACGCGGCCGGCACGCTGACGGCGATGAAAATCGATGTGCTGAGCGACACCGGGGCCTACGGCAACCATGCGATCGGTGTGCTTTTCCATGGTTGCGCCGAGTCGATCAGCCTGTACAACTGCCCGGTCAAACGGCTCGATGCCGAAGCCGTCTACACCAACAACACACCGTCGGGCGCCTTCCGCGGATATGGACTGGGGCAGGTCATCCTCGGGGTGGAATCAGCCATGGACGAACTGGCTCTCCAACTCGACATCGACCCCTTCGAGATCCGTCGCATCAACGCCGTCAAGGTCGGCGATCCACTGATCGTCGTGCATCCGGAACCGGAGAAAGACCTGGTGTACGGGAGCTATGGCCTGGATCAATGTCTCGACCTGGCGCAGGCGGCCTTGGATCGGGGCAACGGTGTGGCCGCACCCGAGGGTGAACACTGGCGGGTCGGCGAGGGTATGGCGGTCGCGATGATCGCTACCATGGCCCCGCGCGGTCACATCTCTAAGACCACCGTCACACTGCGCCCGGACGGGCGGTATCAACTCGGCGTCGGCACCAGCGAATTCGGCAACGGCACGACGACCGTCCACACCCAGATCGTTTCGACGGTGCTGGCCACGACGGTGGACCGGATCGAGATGACCAACTCGGACACCGACGGCGCGGAATACGACACCGGCGCTTTCGCCTCCGCCGGCACGACCGTGGCCGGAAAGGCGCTCTACGGGGCGGCCCTGGCGCTCCGGGAGATGCTGCTGGTCACCGCGGCGGCCATGACCGGAGCTGCAGTCGCGGACTGCATCGTCGGCCGGGATGGCGTCGTGGCCGGAGGTCGCCGACTGCGCTTCGCCGAGATCATCGCGGCGGCCCCGCAGGAGTGCCGCAGCGGCGACGGCATCGTGGCCGCCGGGAGCGAGTTCGGCGACATGCGTTCGCTGGCTTTCAATGTGCACGCGGTTCGGGTGGCGGTCGACATCCGGACGGGTGAGGTGCGGATTCTGCAATCGGTGCAGGCGGCTGACGCCGGCACGGTGATGAACCCGGAACAGTGTCGTGGCCAGGTAGAAGGCGGCACCGCTCAGGCCATCGGGAGTTCGCTCTACGAAGAGGTTCTCATCGAGGCGAACGGCGCGATCGGCAATCCCGTCTTCCGCACGTATCGGATGCCGCAGATGGCCGACATCCCGGTGACCGAGGTCTATTTCGCGGAAACGAGCGACCACCTCGGGCCGTTCGGAGCAAAGTCCATGAGCGAAAGCCCGTACAACCCGGTCGCTCCCGCTCTCGGCAACGCCATCCGGCGCGCGGTGGGGGTGCGGCCGTACCAGATTCCATTCTCCCGGGACCGGGTGTGGCGCATGCTGGCCGAGCAGTCGTCGCCCGCGGCGGCCGCTGAGCCCAGTGACGCCGGGGTCGGCGGTACCGAGCCGAGTGACGGCCGCAGCAGCAAGGAGTTTGCCCGATGACCTTGTACCGCGGCACCGTCATGGACACCTCTGGTAACCCGTTCGACGGAGATCCGGCAGACGCGATGACCGTCGACCAGGACGGCGGCCTCCTGGTCCAGGACGGCCTGATCGTCGATCGCGGTTCGTTTGCCATGCTGCGCTTGGCTTATCCCGCCGAGCCCGTGGTTGACCTGAGCGGCGGGCTGGTGGTGCCCGGCTTCGTCGACACCCACGTCCATTTTCCGCAGATGCGGGCGATGGGTGGGCTCGGCATGCCGCTGCTGGACTGGCTGGACCGTTGTGCGCTGCCCGAGGAGAGCAAGTTTGCCGACACGTTGTACGCCAAGGCGGTGGCCGGCGAGTTCGTCCAGGGCCTGATCTCCGGCGGGACGACGTCTGCCCTGGTCTTTGGTTCACATTTCGCACCGGCGATGGATGTCCTCTTCGCCGAGTCGGAAAAGCGGGGTCTGAACGTGACCAGCGGGCTGGTGGTCAGCGATCGGATTCTGCGGCCGGACCTGCTCAGCTCGCCGCAGACCGGACTCGAGGAGAGCCGGCGGCTCATCGACCGCTGGCACGGCCGGGGTCGGCTCCGGTATGCGGTGACACCACGGTTCTCGCTCTCGACGTCGGACGACATGCTGGCGACGTGCGGGGAGTTGCTGACCGACGACGTCTGGTTCACCTCACACATCAACGAGAATCGCGCCGAAGTGGCCACGGTGGCCGAGCTCTTCCCTGATTCACTGCACTACCTGGATACCTATCACCGACACGGCCTGGTGACCGAGCGAAGCATCTTCGCGCACAGCGTCCACACCGGCGATGCGGAACTGGAGATGATGGGCGCGTTGGGCGCGTGGGCATCGCATTGCCCGACGAGCAACTCAGCACTGGGCAGCGGGCTCTTCCCCATGCGGCGCCACATCGAACACGGCGTCGGCGTCGCGTTGGGCTCGGACGTCGGTGCGGGCACCGGCCTTTTTCTACTGAAAGAGGGACTGCAGGCCTATTTCATGCAGCAGCTGTTGGGGGAGCAGGGTCTCCCGTTGACCCCGATCCACCTGCTCTATCTCGCGACCAGGGCCGGGGCCAGAGCGCTCGGTCTGAGCCACCGTGTCGGTGACTTCGGCATCGGCAAAGAGTTCGATGCCGTCTGGCTGCGTCCGGCGGCCGGCACGGCGCTCGCGGTCAACATCGCCAACGCGCTCGACCCGACCGATGCCCTCGCCAGGGTCTTTGCGCTGGCCACCCCGGCAGATGTCACCGGAGTCTGGGCCAGGGGTCGGCGCGTCCTCGGTGCGGAGAACTGAGGCCCGCGCTGATCCCGCACGGCGACCCAGCAGACCGCGGGGAAGCTGAGTCGATCGGTGCGCTCGGGGCGTCACGTCGCGTGCTGGCGGAAGGCGCCGCTTCGCCCGTCAGGAGTTCAGCTCGGGTGTGTTCACCGTGGGGTTGGCCCTGCTGGTCGGAGCCGAGCCAGGGGCCCCGCCCTGGAAGCTCTTGCGGACAGCCTCGAAGATGGCCGAGCCCTGTCCGACCAGCGAGGCTGCGATCTCGCCGAGTCCGTCCGCTCCGTTGAGCACCGTGACATTGGCTCCGCTCAGTCCCGTCGCCGCCGACTTCACGATTTCCGGCAATTGCTCGATCAGCATCCGATCGAGCGCGACCCGATTGTTGGACGCAGCCGCGGCGGCCAGGATTTGGATCTTCTCGGCCTCGGCGGCCGCCAGGATCTTGGTCTTCTCCGCCTCCGCCTGCGCGGGTTTGACCACTTCTGCGATCAGTTGCTGCTCGCGCAGCTCGGCATTCCGCTCGGCGACGTCCTTCTGCGCCTGCAGTACTTCGAGCTGCGCCTGGGCCTGCGACAGCGGGCCGGCCTGGGCCGCCGAAGCCTGGGCCCGGTCGACCTCGGCCTTGTACTGCGCCTGCACGATGGTGGTCTGTCGCTGGTACTCGGCCTGCTTCCGCAGCGAATCCTGCTCGGCCTGGGCGGCGAATTGATTGGCGTTCGACTGGGCGATGGCAGCCGCCTGCTGGATGGCGGCATTGTGTGGGGCAGACATGGCCAGGATGTATCCCAGCCGGCCGTCGTCGATCGATTGGATCTGCAGGGCGTCGACGGTCAAGCCGATCTTCGCCATCTCGCCCTTTGATCCGTCCAGGACTTCGGTCGCCAGCTTCTGCCGCTCCGTCACGATCTCCTCGACAGTCATCGACCCGATGATCGACCGGAGGTGCCCAGCAAAGATTCGGCCGGTGAGAATGGACATCTGGTCCTGGTCGGAAAGGAACCGTTGGCCGGCCGAGACGATCGACTCGATGTCGCTGCCGACCTTGAACGCGATCACGGCCTTCACGTTGAGCGCGATGCCCTGTTTGGTGACACACGTTTCCTGGACCTCGGACTCCGTCATCGCCAGCGACAGCAGGTTGGCCCGCCGGAACAGCGGGACCACGAATGCGCCGTGCCCGACCACCACCCGGAAGGGCGCCCCGGAACTGGACCGGCCACCGGAGATGAGGAGTGCTTCGTCGGGGTCTGGAACCCGGTAACCGAACATGTGCGGAGCCTCTTTCTGAAGTGCGGATGTTTCCAAGTGCGGAGGTTTCTGATGTGCGGAAGCGTGGGCGGGTCGAGTCCCGGGCGCCGGGCTCCGGCCGTTTCGTGGCAGACGGTCTACTGCGGCAGCGGAAAGTCCATCCAGGGCACTACGGTCACGTGACGGTTGGGCGCCACATCCACGACCATGACGACCTGTCCTCGCTCGATCGGGGCGTCGCTGTCGGCGATGTAGCACTCGCGTACCCCGCCGACCGTCAGCATGACTTCGCCGGAGCCACCCGTGCCCCGGGTGGCGACGAGAACCTTGCCCACAGCGCCGATCGCCCCCTGATCCGTCATCTCGCGTCGTCCGTCATCTCACGCCCTCCTGGCCGGCTACTCGCACCTTACTTCGCAGGGACCGCGGATGTGTGGGTGCCCGGCGACCTGGTCGGGCCGGCCCACCGAAACACGAACTGCCCCCGGCCGGCGAGGTGCGCCGAGCGGGGGCAGAAAGTGCTACACAGCATCGGCCCGAGGGCCGTTGGAAGGTTCAGGACTGCCAGAGACTGCTCAGGTCGTCTCCGTAGCCATAACCCCAAGGAGTACTGCCGGTGAGGTCTGAGCTGCCGTAGCTGTCGCCATAGCCGTAACTGCCGGTGTCGCTTCCACCGGTGTAGCCGTAGCCGGAGTCGCCCCAGCCAGAGTCGCCCAAACCGGTGTTGCCCCAGCCGGAGTCACTCCAGCCGGAGTCGCCCAGGCCCGTGTCACCCCAGCCGGTGTCGCCCAGCCCGGTATCGCCCCAGCCGGTGTCGCCCAGGCCAGTGTCGCCCCAGCCATCGGCCGTGGTCGTGTCGCCCTGGCCGCCGGATCCCGTGCTGCCCGATCCGTCGCCGATCTGCTGCCAACCGCTCGAGCCCTGACCGCTGATGTCCTGGCCCGTGCTGTCAGCGCCGCTGCCCAGCCACTTGACGGAGAAGGAGTCGCCGTTGGTCAGCGCCGAGACGCTGGCCATCTGGCTACCGTCGCTCGCCACCATCGCGATCTTGCGGGCACTGGCGAAGTCACTGATGTTCTTGCCGTCGACCTGCACGTCGGCGAAGGTGACGGTCTTGAAGTTGGCCAGCGGCAACACACTGTTTCCGTTGGTAGAACCGGAGGGTGCCTCGGCGATGATCTCCGCGGACGCGCCGCTGCCGGACGGTGATGCACCGGTCTGGGTTTTGGTCCAGTTCTGGGTGGTGTCGGTCAGCACCAGCTTGTACTGATCGCTGCCCGCCACCGCGACGACCGATGCCTTGATCTTGTCGCCGGCCTTCACGGTGTTCGGCAGGGAGACCGAATTCTCCGGGAAAAATTCGTACCAGGCCGAGTACGACGGCGTGCCGGCGTCGCAGTCCGAGGATGTGCCGGTCTGCTCGACCGACTTGCTGCCGTCCCCATCCAGGCCGACCCAGTAGGCCGAGTAACTGGTCTCGCCGGGGCTGCAGGTGACGGACGGCACCGTCCACGAGGCCGAGACCGACTTGTAGGCGCCGCCCGTGACATCCCAGCCGGACCAGTCCGCGCTGGATTCACCGTCGGTGGCCGCCGCGGCGTAGTTCACCGTGGCGGCCGCATGCGCGGCCGGAATACCCACGGCGAAGAATGCGGCTGCCGCCGAACCGACCGCGAGCGATTTCAGTGCAAACACAAATGCCTCCAGCTACTCTGCCGCCGCAACTCTTCGGCGATCCTGAAGTCAATTGATACGGAGGCAAAATGTGAACGAGTCGGATTTGGCCGGGATGATCGCTATGAGATGGCCGCGTCAGCCGGCTCCGCCTTCGCGGCCACGGCCTTGCGCGTGGCGAAGGCCGAGTACCGCGGAACCCAGATCCGCAATCCGAGCGCGGCCAGCAGGCCGATCGAGCCCACGCTGACGATCCCCGCGGCCAGACTGGCGGCACCCGCGACCAGAGCCAACGCGATGGGACCGGCGGCATTACCGGAATCGCTGAGTACGCGCCAGATACCGAGAAACTTGATGCGCCCCAAGGCGGGCGCTGCGTCGGCGCCGAGAGTCATCATGATCCCCGAACCGATTCCGTTTCCGAAGCTCATGATCATGGCCACCACGGTCAGCGTGACGGCGCCGGTGGTCAACGGCAGGGCCATCATCGAGAGCCCGAGGATGGTCATCGAAGGCAGCGCGATGGCCAGCCGTCCGTAACGGTCCATCACCTTTCCCGCGGGGTAGAAGAGTGCCATGTCAACGGCACTGGCGATTCCGAAGATCAGACTGGTCTGGGCCGGAGTCAGCCCGAGGTGCTCGGACCACAACGGCAGAACGGTCTGACGGGACGCCCGGACGGCACCGACCGCCACAATGGCCAACCCGAGAGTGGCGAACAGACGTCGATGATCGGCCAGCATTTCCCGCGAGCTGATGCCCCCGCGCACCGTGGCGACGTGGCCGGGCGGCAGCGAGACGTCGGGCACCACGAGCAGGAGCACGGCCGTGGTCAGCGCGGTCGCGATGGCCACCAGGTATGCGGCCCGCAGATCGAACAGGGCGATCACGGCGGCCCCGATGAAGGGGCCGATGAACAAGCCGATCCGGTGCGAGCCACCCAACGTCGACATCGCCCTGGCCCGCAGCCTTTCGGGCACCACCTCGGTCAGATACGACTGTCGGGCCAGATAAAAGGTGGCATTGGCCATCCCGACCATGATCAACGCGAGGCCGAGGACGAGCAGGCTGGTAGCGAAGTAGCAGGCGAGCAGGCCGGTCATGGCCAGGCCGGCGGCCAGGATCATGGCCCTCCGGTCGCCGATGCGGTCGGCCAGCGCGGATGCGGGAATGTCGCCGAGGATTTGTCCCACCCCCAGCAGGGCCAGCATGAAACCGGCTGTGCTGGGCGATGCCCCGAGATGAAGAGCTGTCAGCGCGATGACCGGAGCGGTGGCGCCGTTGCCGATCTCGTAGACCATGGCTGGCAGGAAAACCGAGGGTGCTATCGACCGCAGCGTCAGGGTCGGTGGCGTCCGATCGCGACCGCTCATGTCTGCCTCGCTCCCCGCGGATCTGCGCGTGCCCAAGTCGTTAGGACAGGCAACTACCACCTATTCTGCACGACCAAGACCTGCCCGTGCCTACACACCCTTGATCAGCAGGTAGATCGCAATCGCCACGCCGAGGCCGACCACGCTCCACCGAAGGGCGGTCTCGTTCACATACCGAGCGATCCGCGCGCCCACGTACCCGCCCACCAATGTCAGCGGGGCGGCGATCAGCACGGCGACCCAGTCGACCGGGCCGAAGAACCCGAAGATGAGCACGCTGATCGAGCAGTCGACGAATGACACGACGCCCTTGAGCGCGTTCAGTCTGCGCAGTGTGTCCGGCACGGTGAGGGCCAGGACGCCGAGAATGATGACTCCCAGGGCCGCCCCGAAGTACCCCCCGTAGACCGTGGCGGCGATCATGGCCGGGAATTGCACGGTCCAGACCCGACCGCCCTCACGGGGCTCGCCGACCATCTTCTTGATCGTGGGCTGGAAGGCCAGCATGCCCGCCGCCACCAGCACGAGCAGTGGAACCACCAGATCGAAGGCACCCGGAGGGGTGACGAGCAGCAGGATGCACCCGGCCGTAGAACCGATGAGCGTGGCGAGCAGCAATGGCCGCAACCGGGCGCGTTGTCCGGTCAGCTCGGGCCGGAATCCCACGACGCCACCCGCGTAGCCGGGCCACGTCGCTACGGAGTTCGTCACGTTGGCGGTCAGCGGCGACATGCCGGTGGCCAGCAAGGCCGGGAACAGGATCAGCGAACCGCCGCCGGCGATCGAATTGATCGCGCCACACAGCAAGCCTGCGATCGCGATCAGCAGGGCAGAGGAGGGGCTCACCGCGTCACCCTACGCAACGGCGTCCCTACGGTCGGCGGGGTTGCTCAGTGACCGCGATCGGATGGCTCAGGTGCGCAGCGAATAGATCGCCGTAAAGCTTTCTTTACCGGCATGTATCTGACACGGCTGTCACCAGCCTCCTGTCACTGCTCGAGCGGGTCCGGCCGGACCGCGGAAAAAGTCCTCACACACAAACGCGGAAGGAACCACTATGAGCAACATCAGTAGACAGCGCGCTCGGTCGCGCCTCGCGCTGGGAGCGGGGGTGGCGATCGCCATGCTGATCAGCATGACCGGCACCGCCTCTGCAGCCGGCGCAAGCACGTCGGCGCGCACCGGAGCCGCTGCGGCCGCCGCAGCCACCGACCCCAACAGTCAGGGCGGCGATGCCGATCAGTTCGGCGGGTACGTCGGGTACGTGGGCCAGAACGGCGCCGGCGCCGGATCTGCCTCTGACGATTCGCATACCAAGAAGACCGAGAAGCTCGGAACCATCGGGAGTACGGCCGGACACACGCCGGACGTACCAGGCCAGTCGGCGGGTAGCCAGGCCTCCGACGCCGATGGCGCCAAACTTGTCATCCCGGCCAAGCCGGCGAAGGCATCCGTCGACGCGGTACGCAAGACCTTGACTTCCCAGCCGCAGGCCAGGGTCATCGTCCTGCTCAAGTCCAAGCTCAGTCTGACCGCCGGGCAATCGGCGGCCGGACTCGAATCGCAGCAGGCGGACTCCGCCGATGCGCACGCCGTCATCGCCGAGACTCTGGCCGGTACCGGCTCGAAGAAGCTGTCCGAGTACCCACTCATGCCCGCCGCGGTCTACCAGGTGACCTCGGCAGGTCTCGACGCGCTGCTGGCCGACCCCGACGTCGCATCGGTGACGCCGGACGGTCAAGTCAGTGCGGATCTGGCCACCAGCACCGCGGTCATCGGCTCCACCGCGCTCAATGCGGCAGGCGTGCTGGGCAACAACTTCGACGGCAACACCAATGGTGGCGCCTACCAGGTGGCCATCATCGACTCCGGGGTGGACAACCAGCACAACGCGTTCAGCGGCCGCATCGTCTCGCAGGCCTGCTTCGTCACCGACGCTTCCTGCCTGGGCGGCAGCAACTCGTCGACCGCGTTCGGCAGCGCTGACGAATGCACCCATTCCACCGACTGCGACCACGGCACCCACGTGGCCAGCATCGCCGCCGGAGCCACCTTCGCCGGCGGTCACGAAGGCGTCGCCAGAGGGGCTGGGATCGTGGCCATCAAGGTGGCGCAGGACAACCCCGGCAGTGCGCGGTGGACGGCCTTCTTCTCCTCGATCGACAATGCGCTGCAACGGGTCCTGACGTTGAAGAACTCCACCAATAGAAACATCGTGTCGGTCAACCTGAGCATCGGTGGCGGTCTGTTCAATGCGGGTGATGCAGCCTGTAACGCAACGGATCCCACCACCGGTGCACTTTTCGGCCAGCTGCAGGCGGCCGGCGTGGCTGTGCTCGTCGCGGCCGGTAACGACGGTTCGACGACCCAGATGAGCTTCCCGGGTTGCGCACCGAACGCGATGGCGATCGGCGCCACGGATGATTCCGACGTACCTGCGTCATTCACCAACTCCAATTCCGGTCTTCGATGGTGGGCGCCGGGTGTCAACGTCGACGCTGCCGTTCCGACCGGCAACAACCACGGAGTGAAGAGCGGGACCTCGATGGCGACCCCACATGTGGTCGGCGCCTTCGCGTTGCTCCGGGAATGCGTTGACGGCAATGGTGTTCCGCTGTCCAACGCATCGGTGGCGGCCGACCTGGATGCCACCGGGACGAATGTGACTCGAAATGGTGTGACCCGCAAGCGGATCAACGTCCTCGACGCTGCGACCAGGACCGTCAACAACAACGATTTCGCCTCCCCTGAGGTGTTCTCCGGCAACGGCCCGATCAACGACTTCGACTTCACCGTCTGCTCGGATACCGAGCCAGGGGAGCCCGGACCGTTCAGTCTGGACAACGGCAACTGGTGGGCCTGGACGCCGGCCACCACCGGCACCGCGACCATCTCCACCGAGGACAACGGCAGCAACGTCACCACCTTTGACACCTCGCTCGCCGTCTACACCGGCACCGCGTTCTCGAATCTGAAAGTCATTGCCGCCGACGACGATTCAGGGACCGGACTGCGGAGTCTGGTGCGCTTCCCGGTCAACGGCGGAACGACGTACCGGATCAAGGTCGACGGCTTCGCGGCCGCCAACGGACTGCTGAACCTGCACATCGAGAACGGCCCGCCGCCGGCGTGCTTCGGGGTACCCGCCACGATCGTGGGTACGACCGGAAATGACGTTATCAATGGGACTGCGGGTAACGACGTGATCGTCGCCGGGGCCGGCAACGACGTCATCAATTCAGGCGCCGGGGACGACCGGGTCTGCGGTGACGAGGGCAACGATTCGATCAGCACCGGCGTCGGCGACGACTTCGTCCTCGGCGGCTCGGGTTCGGACACCATCGTCGGTGGCGACGGCAACGACATCCTGGTCGGCAACCCGGGTAGCGGCAGCAACGACGATGCCGGGGATGCGATCTACGGCAACGCCGGCAACGACTTCCTGGACGGCTGGTTCGGCAACGACGTGCTGGCCGGTGGCCCCGGAAACGACACCATCCAGGGTGCAGCCGGCATCGACACGGCGACCTACGCCGGCTCGGCGACGGCCGTATCGGCCAACCTCGCGACGAATCACGCCGTCGGTGAAGGCACGGACACGTTCGTGGGGGTCGAGAATCTGGTGGGCTCGAACCTCAACGATGTGCTGGTCGGCGACGCCGGCAACAACAGCCTCGCCGGTGGCAACGGTAATGATCGCATCGATGGCGCGGCCGGGAACGACGTGCTGGCCGGCGGGGCCGGGAACGACGTGCTCAGGGGTCGCACCGGCAATGACAACGTCAACGGCGGGACCGGGATCGACACGGTCGCGTACGACACGTCGCTGACGGCAGTGAACGTGAACCTCACGGCCGGAATATCCACCGGTGAGGGCACCGATGCGGTGTCGAACAGCACCATCGAGAACGTGGTTGGCTCACAACATTCCGACGTCATCACCGGAAATGCGCTGGCCAACACGCTCCAGGGTCTGGGTGGCAACGACTCGATCACGGGTGGCCCCGGCGTCGACGCGGTCTATGGCGGAATCGGCAACGACGTGGTCCGCGGTGGTGCCGGCAACGACGCCATCGTGTCCGGCGACGCCGGCAACGACCGGGTGTATGGCGATGACGGCAACGACCTGGTCCGCGGCGGGATTGGCAACGACCTGATCGTGTCCGGTGATGCCGGAGTCGACCGGGTGTATGGCGACGCCGGCAACGACCTGGTCCGCGGCGGGATTGGCAACGACACGATTGTGTCCGGCGACGCCGGGATCGATCGGGTGTATGGCGATGACGGCAACGACCTGGTCCGCGGTGGTATTGGCAACGACGTACTGGTCTCCGGTGACGCCGGGAATGACCGCGTCTACGGCGACGCCGGGAACGACCTGGTCCGCGGCGGTGCCGGAAATGACGCCATCGTCTCCGGTGACGCGGGGAATGACCGGCTGTACGGTGACGCCGGCCGGGATCTCTGCAACGGCGGGATCGGCGTGGACGCCGCGTCTGCTACCTGCGAGGTGATCGTGGGCGTCCCGTAACCGGCGGGTCCGCGAGGCAGACCTCACCCGGGGGGTCGGTAGCTCAGCTACCGGCCCCCCGGGCGGCGGCTTGCGCGGCGGTGTTTGCGCGACGCGCTTGTTCGTCGCACTGGCCCGGCATCGGTCAGGGTCGAGACGTTCCACTGCGAACAAATGTTCGATACGATGATGGCGTGGAGAGCGGCGCACCAAATCGGTATCTGAACGAGGTCGACCCGACCGTGGTCCCGACCAGGCCACAGGGGCGCGTCCCGGCTATCGCCAGGTTGGTCCTCGATCGCGCCGGGAGCTATGAGATGTGGCCGTGTACGGCCTTGCGCTGGACCGATGAGGCGGTCATGGTGACCATCCAGTTCACGCCGGGGGAGTCGGAAAGCGCCCGCCCGCTCTGGCTGGCCGTGGACGATGTCGCCAGGGTGCTGCGTCAGGCTTTTCCGTTGCCGACCCATCCGGCCGACGGGCAGTGACCGGCACTCGATGACCAGCACTCGACGACCGGTACCCACCGAGCGGGTCTCAGCGACAAGACTCAGCGAATACGATGCGCCCGCAGCGTTTCCAACGCCTTGTTCAGCCGCCGCTGTCGGGTTTCCGGTGTTTTGGCACCCTCGATGGCCAGCACGTGCGCCGACTGGTTGCTGTACGAGAGGCCCTCGAAGAACGCCTTGGCGTCCGGTTCACCGGCCAGCAGTTCGGCAAAGTCAGGCGGCACGACCACTTCGCGCGTCGCATCGTCGATTTCGACGGTGACGTCGACCTCGTCGCCCGCCACTACCCCGGTGATCTTCCGGATTTCCGCACTGACCGGGATCAGGTAACGCTCGCCGCGGGTCGCGATGGTGCTGCGGTAGGTGTGCGAGTTGATGGTGACCAAAACCGCCGGTTTACGCCCTCGACCGAGCTCGGCCACGACTTCAGCGGGCACCAGCAATCCAGTCGCGGTCTTGCCTTCCAACAGCAGCGTGGTTCGGAAGTTCATGCCGGGAGTATGCCCGTTCGTATTCGGCCGGCCCGGGGCGACCCGCACGCACTTGTCCTGGGCCGATCCATTCTTCGCACGTCCTATCGGGCAGGTCCTACTCGGGCACTTCCTCGGCGCCGGCCAGTTCGTCGCGTTCGGCCCATTCCATCAGCGGCTCGATGGAGAAGACTGCCTCGTCGATGCCGCGGTGCAGGTCGCCGAGTTCGGCAAAGCGCTTCGGCACAGTGGCGATCGTGCAGTCCTGCGGCTCCACATCGTCCACCTCGGCCCATGAAATAGGAGTGGAGACAGTACCTTTCGGCACGCCTCGCACTGAGTAAGCGCTCGCGATCGTGTGGTCGCGGGCGTTCTGGTTGTAGTCCACGAACAGTTTCTTCGGGTCACGATCCTTGCGCCACCAAGTGGTGGTCACCTCATCGGGCATTCGCCGCTCGACCTCCCTGGCAAACGCCAGGGCGCCACGCCGCACGTCCTTGAAACCCCACAGTGGGTCGATACGAACGTAGATGTGCATGCCATGACCGCCAGAGGTTTTCGGCCAGCCGGTCGCGCCGATCTCGTCGAGCAGATCATGTACGACGTGGGCGACTCTGCGCACGGTGCCGAAGCTGCAATCCGGCCCGGGATCGAGGTCGATGCGCCACTCGTCCGGGCGTTCGGTATCGGCCCGCCGCGAGTTCCAAGGATGAAACTCCACGCACGACATCTGGACGGACCAGATCACGTCGGCCAGGCGGGTCACACACAGCTCGTCGGCGTTGCGTCCGGACGGAAAATCCACCCGGACGGTCTCGACCCAGTCCGGAGCGCCGCGCGGAATCCTCTTTTGATGCACCTTCTCCCCGGCCAGGCCGTCCGGAAACCGGTGCATCATGCAGGGCCGCTCGCGTAGCGCCCGGACGATGCCCTCACCGACGGACAGATAGTAATTCGCCAGGTCCAGCTTGGTGTGGCCGGTTTCCGGGAAGTAGACGCGATCCGGATTCGAGATCCGCACGTCCCGGTCGCCAACCATCAGTTCTACTGCGGGTGGGCCGCCGCGCGTCGCCATGGGGTCCAATCTACTGGGCTATTGATCCGATTCATCCGTGAACGCGGCCAACCGGGCGGGAGGGCCCCGTGCCCAACGGTGGAGGTCTCGAGCAGTCGCGCCGACTACTGACGGGAGTGGACTGGTATGAGTCGCTGTCGCGACGTAATACCCAATGACCGAGCCACCAGCGGAAATCGGCCACCGGCAGTTGGGTATTACGTCGCGACAGCCACGTGCACGACTACACCGCAGGCTCCCGGCACTTGATTCGCCGGGCCGCGATCAGTCCGGCAGCATCGGCATGGTCCAGCCGGTGTCGCGGCCGAGAAGTACGCCGCGCGTGAGAGCTTGCGAACCGAAACGATGACGTACGTCGTCCAGCGCCGTATCCAGGGCGGTGGCGGTGAATTCGCCGAACGGCAGCTCCAGTTGCACCGCATCGTCCTCGCCGTCGAAATTCGCGATCGAGATGCCCAACAGGGTCAGGCCCCGTTCCGCGATGGTCGGACCGGCCGCAGACAGCAGGTCGCGCAGGGCCGCCAACAGCTCCGGAGTCTGAGCAGTCGGCCTCGGCAGCGTGTGCGACCTGGTTGCTCTGGTGAAATCGTCGAAACGAAAACGCAGTGTCACAGTGCGCCCCCGTCGATCGGCGTCCCGCAACCGGCGGCTGACCCGATCCACCAGACCGAGCAGCACCACATCCATCTCAGCGGGTGTCCGCCGACCCCGGCCGAGCGCACGTTGCGCGCCGATCGACCGTCGCCGCCTGCCCACCTGCACTCGACGCGGGTCATGGTTGTGGGCCAGCGCATGAAGGTGACGCCCAGAACCCTTGCCCAGCAGAGCGATCAGGGTCGGCTCGCCCAATGAGGCGACTTCACCGACCGTGCTGATGCCACTGCCGTGCAACTTGGCCGCGGTCACCTTGCCGACGCCCCACAGCCTTTCCACGGCCAGCGGATGCAGGAACTCGAACTCGGCATCGGGCGGAACCTCAAGGAGCCCATCGGGTTTGGCCACCCCACTGGCCACCTTGGCCAGGAACTTTGTTCGCGCGATGCCCACCGTGATCTTCAGCCCGACCTCGTCCAGCACCCGTCGGCGCAACCGAACCGCAATGTCGACGGGGCTGCCCGATACCCGCCGCAGACCGCTCACGTCGAGAAAGGCTTCATCGATCGAGAGGCCTTCGACCAACGGGGTGGTCTGCTCGAATACCTGGAAGACCGCTTTGCTGGCAGCGGTATACGCGGTGAAGCGCGGTTCCACCACGATCGCGTCCGGGCAGGCCTGCCGGGCGTGGAAGCCGCTCATCGCCGAATGCACCCCGAACGCCTTCGCTTCGTAGCTCGCGGCCAGCACCACCCCGCCCCCGACGATGACCGGCCGACCCCGCAGCCGCGGGTTGTCGCGCTGTTCCACCGACGCGAAGAAGGCATCGAGGTCGGCATGCAGGATGCTCGCCGTCTCGGACACGAACATATGTTCGCACAGATCGAGTTCGAACGGAACGTGGAACCAGCTGCGGCGGAGGTCAGACCTCGGCAGGCAAGGCCGCCTTCGTGCTTGGATTCGGGCGGGTCAGGTGCGAATCGGCCGGCTTGCGGACCAGGATGAGCACGGCAAAACCGGCCAGCAGGCCAATGATCCCGGCCGCCCAGAACGCGCCGTGCAACCCGGCGATAGAAGCCCGGTGCACCAGCTGGGTAGCCGCCGCGATCTGATCGGGGCCCGCTTCGGCCACGATGCCGGCCGCCTGGCCACCGGCCAGGGCGTGAGACAGCTCCTGACCGGCTGGGTTCCCGGCGGCCTGGAACGTGGCTGCCGCCCGCGCTGCGAAGATGCTGCCCAGCACTGCGATGCCGATAGCGAATCCCAACTGCCGCATGGTGTTCACCATGCCCGAGGCCATCCCGCCGCGCTTGACCGGGACGGCACCCATGGCGGCGGACGACAACGTCGGGGTGGCCAGCCCGACTCCGACACCGATCACGACATAGCCAACCATCAACGCCGGCCAGCTGGAATTGTCGTGCAGCAGCAGCGCAGTGAGCACCGCGCCTGTTCCGATCAGCAGAAGTCCGCCACCGATGATCGGGCCGGGTGCACGGTCGTGGAGCAGCCGGCCGATGGATGCGGAGACGAAGAATGCGGCGCCGGCCAGCGGGAGTCCGACCAGGCCCGCCTGGATCGGCGACAGGCCGATCACCGATTGCAGCCAGATGGAGACATACGTCAGGGCTGCGAATGCCGAAATGTTCAGCACCAGCGCGGCCAGCAGAGTGCCGACGAACGAGCGCCCGCGGAACAACGACAGGTCGACCATGGCGTTCGCACTGGTGCTCTCGATGGCGATGAAGGCCGCCAGTGCGAGGGCTGCGACGATCATCGGGCCCCAGCTGGTCCACGATCCCCAGCCGACCACACCGGCCCGGATCAAGCCGTACGTCAATCCGCCGGCCGCCACGGTGAACGCGGCGGTGCCCGCCAGGTCGACGTGCCCTCCCGCCAGCGGCCGGTCGACGGGCAGCACCCGCAGGCTCAGCACGATGGCGACGATGGACACCGGGAGGTTGACGAAGAAGATCCAGTTCCAGGAAAGGCCCTGCGTCAGCACACCGCCGAGCACCGGTCCGATGGCCGCCGCGGCGCCGCTGACGGCTCCCCAGACGCCGTAGGCGATGCCGCGTTCCTTGCCCTGGTAGGACGAATTGAGCAGGGCAAACGTGGTCGCGAACATGGCGGCCGCCCCCACGCCCTGGACGGCTCTTGCCGCGATCAGCACACCAGCGTTGGGCGCCAACCCGCAGGCCAGTGATGACACCGCGAACAGCGCCAGACCCGCTACATAGATGCGCCGATGCCCGACCACATCGGCGAGCCCGCCGATGCCGAGCAAGAGCGCGGCCAGCGTGAGGGCGTAAGCATCCACCACCCACTGCAACGCCGAAAACGAGGTGGACAGGCTCTTGGCCATATCGGGCAGGGCGACGTTCACGATCGTGACGTCGACCAGCAACATGAACGTGCCGAGGGACACCACCACCAGTGGCAGCCATTTGCGCATGAGAACTCCTGATCTCGAATTTCGTGAAGACGTGCCAACCGCACTTCGACCAGTGTGCGAGCCAACTCGCGCCACTGGTGAGCCGATTGACGATTTGAATAGAATTCCTCCATGGCGAGCTCACAGCAGACAAATTCAGACGACATCGACGAGTTGAGCCGAAAAATCCTCCATGCCCTCCAGATCAACGGACGCGCCCCGTTCAGCCTCATCGGGCAGGTCATCGGGGTCTCCGAGCAGACCGTGGCCAGGCGCTACCGGGGCCTTCGCTCCGACGGGGTCGTCCGAGTCGTCGGGGTGGTCGACCCGAACGTGCTCGGTCAACTCGACTGGATGGTTCGTATCACCTGCCGCCCCAATGCCTCGGCCGCGCTTGCGGCCGCGCTGGCCCGCCGCCATGACGTCTCTTGGGTGTCGCTGACCGGGGCAGGCAACGAGATCGTCGCCTCGCTGCGCGCCCGCACCCAGGACGCTCGCGACGAGTTGTTGCTGCGGCGATTGCCGAAAACTGAGCAGGTGCTGAATCTTTCGGCCGGCATCGTGATGCACCGGTTCACCGGCCGCTACGACAACGACTGGAGCGCCTATTCCGGTGGCCTGGGGGATCAGGCGGTCGCGGCGTTGGCCAGGCCGATTCCGTCGGCGCCGGCCGGGTCCACCATTGCGGAGCTGTTGCCTGACGACCAGCCGTTGATCGCTGGGCTGGCGGTCGACGGACGGACGCCGATTGCCGCGTTGGCCACGGCAGCGGGTTGGAGCCACGGACGCACCCGCAGGCGAGTGGACGAGCTCATCGACAGCGGCGCCGTCTACATCGATGTAGACCTCTCCATGGACGCGCTCGGATTCCCGCTGCTGGCGATGTTCTGGCTCACGGTGGAGCCGCAGCATCTCGACGCATTCGGCAATGCGCTCGTCCAAGAACCTGAAGTTACCTTCGCCGGCGCGACCACCGGCTCGTCCAACATCGCGGCTGCGGTCGCGGTGGCCGGCGTCGACGGTCTGTACCGCTTTGTCAATCGGATCGGCGATCTGGCGCCCGGCCTGCATCAGGTCGAAGTCGCGCCGGTCATCCAGCGCATCAAACAATCGGGCTCCATGGTCGACGGCACCCGGCTACGTGACTCCGGCCCGACGGGTCGGCACTGAACCAGGGCGGCCGTCGTGCGTCCTTCGATCATGAGCTCGCCACAGCAATCCGAGAAGAACTCACACCAGCACAGGCACTCTGCCTACCGCGATCGGTCGTCGGCCGATCACCGGACGCACCTTCGCGTCGTGCCTGACCATCGGGCCGCCATCGCTGTCGGCACGCCCGATTGCGATGACAACTGCCACTACTGCCAGGGCCCTGAGACGGACTGAGTTCGCCCGGCGGCCCGATCATCGGGTGATCGGGAGCGGTTTGCTGCCGATCCCGATCAGGGTGTCGGTCAGTCGGTCCGGCGGATCGACCGATGCGATGCAGCCCAAGTAACCCTGGAACATGGCTGCCGATGTCAGTGGAAGGACGGAGGACCCGTCCATCGAATAGGCGGCAATCCTCACCTGACCGCCGCGGGTCGGGTCAGCCGTCCGAAGTGCGCGGGACGCCATCCCCAAACAGGATTTCGTCACCTGCTGCGTCGTGGTGGTGGCATCCGTGATCTGAGTCAGGGCCAGTACTTCGATCGGATGCGGCGTCGAGCACAGCACCTGCTGCTCCTCGATCTGCTGCTCGGTTGCCGACTTCAACGATTTCCAGCAGGTCGCGAACGTCGGCGGCAACACTCCGCTGGACAGTGCGCTGCGCAGCGTTCCTCGATACCTACTGCGGTCGTGGGCGGCACCCACGCAGGCCGTCCAGCTCTGACCACCGCCGGCTTGCAGGTGCGTCGGGCCGATGGCTACCGATTCGACCGTCACATCCGCCTGCCAGGCAATACCCGGAGTAGTGATCGTGGCGGGATCGAAGGGGCCGACCGACCCGACATAGTTCACCTCGGACAGCTCACATGCCGACCCTGCGAGCTGATACGAAGCGACGGTGGTCCGACTCAGCTCGTGCTGGGTGAGGTCCACCGACATCACCTCACCGACGATGGGCCCGGTGCAACTGCCGAATTGGGCCGATGGATAGTCGACCGGGATGTCGACGTCGCCGACATCATCCACCGCCGGCATGGTCGAAATACCCGTCACGCACTGCCCGACCTCTGGCGGATCCGGGATGACTGCCGGGATGGGCGCTCCCGCCAACTGACGTCCGACGACGCCCGGCGCGGCGACCGCGACGCAGGCGACCAACGCCAACACGAATATGCCGACCATCCGTCGATCCACCAGATCATTCCTACACGCCGGCGGCGGCTCGCGCTCTCAGGTCTCGGTCTGCAGGGAACGAGGAATCGGGTAACCATGGTGGTTGACGGGATGCACTGAGCGGACCGGCTGCGTGGAAAGGACCGATGAGATGGCGAGCCAAGGCGAAGAGACCGGCACAGCGCACGAGTCGAATTCCGGGTGGGGCGCCGACGAGGTCGTACGCGACCATGGCGGCAAATCCGACGGCGAGACCGGCTGGGCAGCCGACGAAGTCGTCCGCGACCACGAGGAACAGGCCGACGACCCGACCGAACAGAGCGGTTGGGGCGGGGACGAGGTGGTCCGCGACCAAGGCGAACGGTCCGGCAGCGCCACCGAAGGCGGCTGGAGCGGCAGCGAGATCGTGAAGGACGCAGAGGAGTGACGAGCGCTGGGTTTTAGGCCGGCGCCTGGCAGCTGGGACACCAGAAGAGGTTACGTCCGACCAGTTCGGTGGTCGCGATCAAGGTTCCGCAGACTCGGCACGGCAGGCCGTTCCGCCGGTACACGTAGCCGGCCTCGGCTCTGGACAGCGGACCGCGAAGCCGGGGGCGGTCTTCCGGCCGCACGGTCTCGATCCGGCCGGTCCGAACTCCGGCCCTCATCAGGATGACCAGATCCGACCACAGGTCCGACCACAGCGCCGGGTCGATCGATGTGCCCGGGCGGAAGGGGTCGAGGCGATGACGGAACAGGATCTCGGCCCGGTAGACGTTTCCGATGCCGGCCAGCACGCTCTGATCCATCAGGAGTGCGGCGATCGCGACCCGGCTCCTGGCGATCTTTCGGTAAGCAAGGCCGGCATCACTGCCGGCAGCGAGCGGGTCAGGTCCGAGCCGCTTACGCAGGGCGTCGACGGCGGGCGGATCCATCAGCTCACAGGCCGTGGGCCCGCGTAGGTCGCTCCAGGCATCGCCGGCGACCATTCGGAGCCGAAGTGCCCCTTGGGGTTCCGGCGGCTCGCCCGAGCCCATGGTGAACTTTCCGTAGAGGCCGAGATGGACGTGCAGGGCCGGTGCACCCTGGTAATGCTGGAACAGATGCTTCCCAATCGCTTCGACGCGCACCAGCCGCCGACCGTCCAGCAGTTCGGCACCTGTGACGAATCGACCCTGCGGGCTGGACAGCGCGATGACCTGCCCACCGAACCTCTTCTGCTGCGCCCGCGCCAGCCGGTGCAGCGTGTGTCCCTCAGGCATCGGACTCCGGCGTACGCAGAACCGCACGAGAGCTCACCAACGCACTCTACGTGCGCAGACCGCCGTATCAGGACGGCTGCGTCCGTGCTCTTGGTGGCAGTCAACTGCCGCTGCTGCAAGAACTGACGAGGACAAGACATGCCACGTCCGGATGCCGTGATTCCCGGAGCCCTATCGGTGATCAACGCCGCGCGCCCGGGCGGCTTCGCCCCGGCCGCCACGTTGCCGGCTGGGCGCTGGACCATCGACGCGGCCCGATCGACATTGCGGGTGTCCGTTCGGGTCGGCATGCTCGCCACCGCCCATGGAACGTTCCCTGACGTCAGCGGGCACGTGGATGTGGCCTCTGATCCGGTGAACAGCACGGTGGCGGTCACCGTGGGCACGGCCTCTCTGTCCAGCGGAAGTGCCTGCATGGACTCGCTGTTGCACGGCGCGGGCCTGGTCGACAGTGCGAAGAATCCGTCCATCGGATTCGTGTCCCGGTCCGTTCGTGCCTCGACCCCTCAGACCTGGCTCCTCGACGGTCTGCTGGCCACCGACAGTGCCGTCCTCGACGTGACCCTGGACATGATGACGCCCGTCGAACACGACGGCGCGTTCCTGTTCCGGGCGAGCGGTCGCCTACCGTCGAAGGAGGCGGTGCGGCTGCTATCCCATCCCGGCGTGGAACGGGTGTTGGGCCGAACCATGTCGCTGGATCTGACGGTCGTCGCCACCCCGGCATGAGCACGCAAGAACGCGGCAGTCTTCTCCCGGCCGGCCAGCAAATGGGTGTAACGGTTGGAAACTCTCGGCCCTGGCCGAACCTTGTGGTAACACAAGGGCAAGTCCGTTCTGTGCGGTCTGACCGATTCTCTGCGATGGGGAGTACATGATGCGAGCTGCTTTGCCGAAGCGTCAGATCCTGCAAACGTTGGGTGCCCTCGCGGCCACCGCAACCCTGCTCCTGCTGAGTTCCGGTGCGGCCTCCGCCGCCGGCAAACCGGTACCGGACCTGAGCGTCGACGCGGACTCGACCATCACCGTGGGCAACACGCTGACGGTGCACGTGTCCGTCCAGGGCGTTCCGATGGAGCAGACCACTGCGGCTCCGACGACGACCACGAGCAGCAGCACGGTCGCGACCACGAAGTCCTCCGCGCCAACCACGAGCATGCCGCCGACCACGGAGACAACGCCAACCACACCGACCAGTACCTCCACGGCGAGCAGCCGGACCACCCAGACTGAGACGAGTACGAGTACGAGTACGAGTACGAGTACGAGTCGGCGTCTCAGCAGCAGCGATTCCAACACCGGCTCCACTGACGAATCCACCAGTTCCGACCCGGCTGCGGGGCAAGAACCGAAGGGCAGGACCGCCGTCGAAACATTCCCGTCTGAGACCACACCCACCGCCACCACCACGGCTACCACCACCAGCCCACCGGCACTCCGCGGCGCTGCCGCAGCGTTCGTGCTGGCCGCGGCGGCGGACGACAGCATCCCGGGCACCGGCCAGGTGACGATCTACGACGGCAGTGACTCGCTCGGCGTGGGCACGTTGAACGGTTCGGGCCAGGCCACCATCACTGCCGACACCAGTGAGTTGCATGTCGGCAGCGTCAATCTCCGGGTGGCGTATTCGGGTGACGACTCGTTCGCGCCGGTGTCCGTGACGCTGCCGCTGACCGTCGACCCGGCTGCATCCAGCTCGGACTCGTCCGAAGTCTCGGACACCTCGGGTGAGGTCGGCGCCGTGTCCAACACCACCTCGACTTCCGCGGTGACTTTGGCCAGCACCGGTTTTGCCACCGGCCCGTGGCTGGCCGGTGGGGCGCTGTTACTGGTGACGGGCTCGTCGATCCTGTTCGGATCGCGCCGGCGCTCGCGCCACAATCACTGATTCTGGGCTGTTGCGCCCGAACGGGTCCGGTGCCCTCTGCGAAGATGAGCCCCATGCAGGGACCGCAACGTGCCGGCGCACCGGCATCGGGGACCCATCGCATCGATGTACCGCTGTGGGTGACCGACAGGCTCAGCATCGGCGTCGACGAGCTGGATTGGCGGTTCTCCAGGTCTTCGGGTCCCGGCGGTCAAGGGGTCAATACGGCCGACAGCCGGGTCGAGCTGAGTTGGCGACCTGACGACTCGCCCGGTGTGTCCGCATTGCCGACTCACCTGCGCGAGCGGTTGATGGAGCGGTTGCATCGCCAGCTGGTCAACGGATCGATCGTCATTGCCGTCTCCGAGCAGCGGGCCCAACTCCGTAATCGGGAACAGGCCAGAAGGCGGTTGGCGCAGCTCCTCCAGGCGGCATTGGCTCCGCCGACGGCGGAGCGGCGGCCGAGCAAGCCGACCCGCGGGTCCGTCGAGCGGCGCCTGGCCGGCAAGAAGGCGCGTTCCGAGATCAAGGCAGCGCGGGGACGGCCCGCTCAACACGAGTGAGGAACCCGGGGCGAGACCACAATCAGCGCGCGTCGCAACCTCTGCAGCCGGCCACCTCGTCAAATGGACAGGTGACAGGCTGCAAACGAAGAGGTGGGGCTGACCGGCTAGTACGGCGCGTAGCCGAAGACGGACACCTGATTGCCGTTCTGCAGGTGACTGAAGTAGTACTGGGCCGCCGAGGCGCTCAGATGGATGCAGCCGTGCGACTCCACGGCCAGGCTGCCCTCGTGGAAGGCGACCCCGCCGACGAAGAACACGGAGTAGGGCATCGGGGCGTTGTTGAACTCCGAAGAGTGGTGGTTGATGTCCTTCCAGTACACGCTGAAGGTGCCGGCCGGCGTCCGGTAGCCGGGGCGTCCCGACGTGATCGACACGGGGCCGTATGTCACCTTGCCGTTGGTCTGCAGCCAGGTCAGCGAGTGGGTGAGGTCGACACAGGCGCGCGCCGTCGCCGGGCACTGGTTCGACGCTGCCGTGACGGTGGCGGATGCTCGCGAAGCCTTGTGCCGCGTATCACCGGCATACGACACGGTGACCGTGTGCCGGCCACCGGTCAGTGCGGGCAGACGTGGGTTGGCCTTTCCGCCGGACAAGGCTGCCGTCGAGCGAGCCTTGCCGTCGACCGACAGGGTGACCTTGCCGGTCGGTGTCGCACCTGCGCCGGACACGGTCGCCGTGGTGAGCGAGCCGACCCCGAACCCGAGCGCAGCAGGAGCGGACAACCGGGTCACCGATCCCGCCTTGAGGGTTCGCACCGCTACCGTTTTACTGGCGGCCTTGTAGGTGCCGTTGCCGGAGTACGTGAACGTCAATGGAAGCGTGCCCGCTCCCCACTTCGCGTAGAGGCGGAATGCGACCCGACCGTCGCGACCGACATTGTGGCGCTGCAGGACCTTTCCGGCGTAGCTGAGGGTGACCCGGCCGTTCACGGCCGTCGCTCCGAGGATGCGGACGTTGAAAGCGACCTTGCCGCCGTAAGTCGGGGTGTAGGGGACACTGACGGACCAGCCAACACTTCCCCGGGTCACGTCGAAGGCCTTGGCCGCGGTCGACCGCAACGTGGACCCGTTGGCCGGCGCGTAGGTCACCGTCAGGCTGTGCCGTCCGACCGCCAGGCCCGCCGGAATCACTGCAGTGGCGCGTCCCCCGGCACCAATGGCGGGGCGAGCAATGACTCTGCCGTCGATGGCAAAGTTCGCCGTCCCGCGGACCGAGTGCCCGTTGCGGTCGAGGACAGTCACGTAGGCGCGCTGCGCGTGGCCGTACGGAAACGTCGATGCGCTGGCGGTCAGCCTGCTCGTCGTGGACAAGGGCGCGACCGTCGCAGCCATCGCGGCCGTCACCGACGAGGTGGTAGACGGCGCTGCCGCGCCCGCGGGTGCATTCAGGCCGAGAAGGAGAAGCAATGACACGAATATGGTCAGCGCCGCACGAGCCGCTATCGTTCGGCTGAAGCGTGAAGTCATCGTTGTTTCCTTGCGTTTGACCGACGGAATCAGCTGAGCTTATCTCCGAGAGCGTCAAGACCAGGTTTCTTCCGGGATCTGCAGCTCATCTATAGCTCCGCTGCAGAGGCGGCCACCCGCGATGCCCCGCCACAACCACACGCGATCGATTGCAGGTTCCGAGCACCTAAGCTGCCGGACAAGTGGTAGCCAGGTCGGCGGAGAGGCGTCCAAACGTGTGGTCGGCAATGGGCAATTGGTTAAGGCGCCTGATCCGTCGACCAATCGTCCACCACGGCATCAAGGCCTGGGACCGGTTCAGCGCCCGGCTGGGGTGGCAGTTCGCCGGTGCTCTCACCTACTTCTCGTTCCTGGCGGTCGTACCGATCCTCATGCTCAGCTTCTCCGTTGCCGGCTTTGTGCTGGCCAATCGACCCGATCTGCTCACCTCATTGGAGGATTCGATCAGCTCCTTGTTGCCGGGCTCGTTGGCCGCGGACATCACCACCCTGTTGAACGAGGCCATCGACGCGAGGCTCACGGTCGGCATCATCGGTCTTGTCTTCGCGCTCTACACCGGCATCAGCTGGATGGGAAACCTGCGCAGCGCGATCCAGGCCATGTGGCGGCCAGATTTCGATTCAGAACAGGAGATTGCCGCCGAACCGCTCTGGCACTACTACGTCAAGAACCTGGCCTACCTGGCCGCGCTGGGAGCGGGGATAGCGATCTCGCTCGCGTTGACCACGATCGGTACGACGACCCAGACCGCCTTACTCCGATGGCTCGGCATCGAGAATGCGACGTGGACCATACCGATTGCCACGGTCGGCCCGATTCTGCTGGCCGTCGCCACCGACACCGTGATCTTCGCCGGCATCTACCGATTCATCCCGCCGAAGGTCTATCGCCCGCGGCGCAAAGCATTGCTGCGCGGGTCTTTCGTCGCCGCCATTGGATTCGAAGTACTCAAATTCGCACTGACCTATCTACTGCCCGAGCTGCTGACGTCGCCCACAGCGAAGATCTTCGGGCCGATCATCGGTCTGCTGATCTTCTTCAACCTCACGGCGACCGTGGTCCTGTTCATGGCGGCGTGGATGTCGACGTCGTCGGGCAGCCCTTCGGCCGAGCGGGCGAGGACAGATGTTCCCGTCCCGCATGGGGTGCGGGAGCATCGGCACACGGCCGCGGCCAACTTGATCCAGCTACCTGAGACGGCGCTGCAGCAGCTGGACCGCATCGCCAGCCGCGAGGGGACCACCCGCGAGGCCCTCGTCAGGTCGGCCGTGGCGGCGTACCTGTCCAAGCCCGACTCGGGTGTGTCGACACAGCCGCCGCCGACGGCATGACGTGACGCCACCTAAGCTCGACGGCATGGAACAACGCACTCTGGGCCGTACCGGCCGCGAAGTATCGGTCATCGGGTTGGGCACGTGGCAGCTGGGCGCGGACTGGGGCAATGTCGACGAGGCCGACGCCCTCGCTGTATTGGAGTCGGCCACGGCTGCGGGCGTCACTTTCTTCGACACCGCAGACGTGTACGGCGATGGACGCAGCGAGCAGGTGATCGGTCGCTACCTGCGGGAGAACGCCGGACACGACATCCTCGTCGCGACCAAGATGGGCCGGCGGCTCGAGCAGGTTCCAGAGAATTACGTGCTCGACAACTTCCGCGCCTGGACCGACCGGTCCAGGAAGAACCTCGGCGTCGATCGGCTCGATCTGGTTCAACTGCATTGCCCGCCCACGCCGGTGTTCTCCTCGGACGCGGTCTACGACGCGCTCGACACCCTGGTCGCCGAGGAGCGGATCGCCCACTACGGCGTCAGCGTCGAGACCTGCGACGAGGCGCTGGCTGCCATCGGCCGCCCCGGCACGGCCAGCGTGCAGATCATTCTCAACGCCTTCCGGCTCAAGCCGCTGGCCGAGGTACTGCCCGCCGCCGTCCGTGCCGGAGTCGGCATCATCGCCAGAGTCCCACTGGCGTCCGGCCTGCTCTCTGGGCGGTACACGACGGCGTCTACGTTCGCTGCGGACGACCACCGCAGTTACAACCGCCACGGTGAGGCATTCGATGTGGGGGAGACCTTCTCCGGCGTCGACTTCGCCACCGGAGTCCAGGCAGCGCAGGAATTCTCGGCGCTGGTACCGGCGGGCGTGACGCCGGCTCAAGCGGCCCTGCGGTGGATCATCCAACAGGAGGGCGTGACCACCGCGATCCCGGGGGCCCGCAATAGCGATCAAGCGGTCAAGAACGCGTCGGCGGCCGGTATCCCGGCCCTGAACGATGGCGTTCTGGCGCAGATCAAGTCGCTGTACGACACCAAGATCGCCGGCCTGGTCGAGGATCGCTGGTAGCGACTCCGATGTTCGAGAAGGGTTGACGGGGCCACCATGCACGACGAATTTGATCTCGAGCGTTTCGTCCTCGCGCAGGACGCCGGAGGCACGTACGACAGCGCGATCGCCGAACTCCACGCCGGTCGGAAGACCAGCCATTGGATGTGGTTCGTTTTTCCGCAGATTGCCGGGCTCGGACGCAGCGCGATGGCCAAGCGGTACGCCATCGGCTCCCTCGACGAGGCGAGATCCTATCTTCACCACCCGGTACTGCGGCAGCGCCTGTTGGACGCGGCGAATATCGTGGCCGAAACCCAAGGGGCGACCGCCGAACAGATCTTCGGATCGATCGATGCGCAAAAACTGCAGTCCTCGATGACGTTGTTCCTGCGGGCGGCGCCCGCGGAGCCGGTGTTCAGCAAGGTCCTGGGGCTGTTCTACGACGGCCTGCCCGATCGCGAGACAGACCACATCATCGAGCACACGTAGGTCGCGAACAGAACGGTCGAACACCGTCCCAACTGGCCGTCGGGCGCGGTATTCGACCCTGGGCCGGAACTACGCTGCCGTGGCCTCCTGGAGCGGGACCGGCGGCTCTTCGTGTCCCACCAGGTGGATGTAGCTGAAGCCGGCGATGACGGCTCCGACAACCGGCGCAACGATGAACAACCACAGTTGACTGATGGGCCCGCTGCCGGCAAACAGCGCCGGACCGATGGACCGGGCCGGGTTCACCGAGGTGTTCGTGACCGGAATGGACACCAGGTGGATGATCGTCAGTCCAAGGCCGATGGCGATGGGTGCAAAGCCCTTCGGTGCCCGGGTGTCGGTCGCGCCCAGGATGAGCCACACGAAGAAGGCGGTCAGCACGATCTCGGCAACCAGGCAGGCGAGCAGCGAGTAACCGCCCGGTGAGAGGTGTCCGTATCCGTTGGTGGCGAACGCTCCCGGAGCGTTGTGGTCAATCGTGAAGCCGGGCTGGCCATTCGCGATGACATACAGGACCGCCGCGCCGGCGATCGCGGCGATGATTTGCACCACGGTGTATGGCGCGACATCCCGCCAGGCGAACCGCTTGGCCGTGGCCAGGCCGATGGTTACTGCCGGGTTGAAATGACCGCCAGAGATATGGCCCACTGCGTAGGCCATCGTCAGGACGGTCAGCCCGAAAGCCAGCGCGACACCGAGAAATCCGATGCCGAGCTGGGTCTTGTCCGGTGAACTCAGGAACTTGGCGGCCAGCACGGCGGAGCCGCAACCAGCAAACACCAGCCAGAACGTCCCGAGAAACTCCGCCGCCAGCCGCCGACTCAATGCCGGACCAGCCACCGGCAGTACCGTCGTCGTTTTGTTGGACATGTGGAACCCCCTCCACTAGTACTGAACCACAGTCGGTTTGCGTCGCTGCGGATAATGACGCGCTGACGGTACCCGCCGACCCGGCGCCGGGCGCCCCGCCGGCTATTGGTTATCAATCACAGTTCGGTCACGATTGGTTTAACAATGACTGACACGGGTCAGCCCTTGATGGCGCCGCCCAGCCCGGACCCGCGCAGGAACGACCGTTGGAAAACGATGAATCCGGCAATCGGGACGATCGTGGCGATCAACAGGGCGGCCAGGAACACTCCGAGATCCGTCTGCGGCTCGATCGCCGGCAGGCGAACTGAAAGTGGTTGTTCGTCGGGGTTGGTCAGCACCAGCAGCGGCCAGAGAAAATCCTTCCAGGAAGCCAACACGGCGAAGACGGAGACGACGCCAAGAATGGGTTTGGACATCGGCAGGACGATCGAGGTGAAAAGCCGGAACGCACCGGCTCCGTCGACCCGCGCCGCCTCGAAGATCTCGCGCGGCAAGTTGTCGAAGAAGCGTTTGACGACGATCACGTTGAATGCGCTGGCGCCGGCCGGCAACCAGATCGCCCAGTAGCTGTCGATCAGCGACGTGTGGATGACTGGGGGGTGGACGATCTCGATGTACAGCGGGACCAGCAGCACCACCGGCGGAATAAACAGGGTGGCCAACACCAGCCCGGTGATCACTTTGGCGTACTTGGGTCGCAGCACCGAGAGTGCGAAGCCACCGGTGGTGGCCACCAATAACTGAGCCAGCCAAGAGCCAAGAGCGAGTACGACGGTGTTCCAGAAATAGACACCGACCTTCACGTTCACCCAGGCTTCGTGCAGGTTGTTCCAGTCCGTGCCGCTCGGAAAGAGTGCCATCGGCTGCTGGAGAGTATCGATGGTCGGGGTGATGGCCGATTTCGCCAGCCACAACATGGGTCCGAGCCCGGCGACGATCAGGAAGATCAACAGCACCAATTGTGCGCCGCCGACCCCGAACCGCACCGCAGGCCGTTGCCAATCGGTCGAGGTGATGACCGACTGTTCACCGGCGTCGTCGGTGCGCGACTTGACCTTTGACTTGGACTCGACGGGTGGTTCGGCGACCACGATTGATTCGGTCACGAGGTACTCCAGGAACGAGTGACACGCAGATAGATCATCGACATGAGCCCGAGGAAGATGGCGAGCATGAGACTGAGCGCGGTCGCGCTGCCGTAGTCGCCGCCCAGACTATTTCCGAACGCATAGTTGTAGATCATCAGCAGGATGGTCATGGTTGAGTTGCTGGGGCCACCCGAGGTGAACAAGTAGGGCTCGAGGAAAACCTGTGCCGTGCCGATGATCTGCAGAATCATCGTCAACAACAGAACGCCCCGGAGCTGCGGCAGGGTGATGTGCCAGATCTTGTTCCAGATCGTCGCACCATCCACTCCGGCCGCTTCGTACAGTTCACGATTGACACCGGTGATCGCCGCCAGATAGATGATGACCGTAGCGCCGGCATTCGCCCAGGTCGACTCCAACACCAATGACGGCATGGCGGTGGTGGGTGACTGCAACCACGGATAGGGACCGAGATGCACCCAGCCGAGAATGGTGTTGAAGACGCCCGTCGGGCTCGGGTCGTAGAAAGTCTTCCACAGCAACACGGCCACCACCGGCGGGATGACCACCGGCAGATAGGCCAGCACGCTGAATACACCGCGGGACCTGCGTACCTCACTCATCAACACTGCGGCGATCAGGGGAATGGGATACCCGAAGATGAGCGCGAGCAGCGCGAAGTAGGCGGTGTTCTTGATTGCTATCGGGAGCAGCGGATCGTGCAGGACGCTGTTGAAGTTGTCCCAGCCGACCCAGGTGGCCGGCCGCACCAGATTGGTGTGTTGGAACGACATCGTGACCGTGCGAACGATCGGATACCAGGAAAAGGCACCGAACACGAAGAGCATTGGCAACAGAAAGAGCACTGTGGTCAGCCCGCCGCCGGACACCCAGCTGGCCGGGCTACGCCGCGGCCGTCGCACCGGTGGAGACTGCCGAACGCCTTGCTGGGTAATCATTGGAATGGCCTTTTCGGTGGACGCAAGTGGGGCGGCGGCCGAAAACCCTGGCTTGGCGTTTCCGGCCACCGTCCGGTGCGCTCCGATCGTCACTTGCCTTGCTGGATCAGGCTTTGTGCCTGATCGTTGGCCGCGGAGAGCAGCTGGTTGATGTCGGCGTTCTTGTTGGTCAGCACGGCCTGCACAACGGGGTCGAGCGAGTGGTAGACGCTCTGGGTGGAAGCTGCCGGTTCTGCTGCCAAGGTCTGGTTGAAGATGTTGTCGGTGTAGCCGGTCATCTGGTCGAGTGGCACATTGACGTAGGGCTTGATCCACGTATTGGCCAGGTCATACTGCTCTTTGTCGAAGATGGGCAGTGCGGGGACCCCGACGGGCTGCTTGGAGGCGACCAGCGTTTTCGCGTTCCGCACCGCCTGCTGCTCGTTGACCAGCGGCTGCTCGTAGAAGAAGTCGATCCATTTCACCGAGGCTGCGATCTCGTCCGGACTCGCATCCGGTTTGACTGCGGCCAGCGTTCCGCCGCCGAGTACCGCGGCGTCGGCGCTCGGGCCGACCGGGATGGTGGTCAGGCCGTAAATCTTCGGGTCGAGACTGGCCGACTGCACCAGGTTCGTGTAGACGTCGGAGCCGCTGACGTACATGCCGACCTTGCCGGCGACGAACGCCTGGTTGATGTCGCTCCAGCCGTAGTCCTGCGTGGCGCCCATCGAGTTGTCAGTCCAGCGCATTGCTTTGAGCTGATTGAGCGCGGCAGCGGTTTGTGGATTGTTCAGCGTCGCCTTGGCATCCTTGCCGGTGCCGGTTTCCATTCGGCCGCCCAGCGAATAGGCCAGCGTGGTCAGGATCCAACCCGCGGTGTTGTCGTTCTTGCCCATCTCCGCATAGCCCGCCATGCCGGTCTTGGCCGCGATCTGCTTGGCATCGGCCTGCACCTGGGCCCAGGTAGTCGGTGGCTTGTCCGGGTCAAGTCCCGCCTTGGTGAACAGGTCTCGGTTGTAGTGCAGGGCCTGCGCATAGGCGGCGGTCGGGACGGCGATGATCTTGCCGGACGAGTCCGTGCCCTCCGCGATGACTGCCGGGTTGTACTTGTCGTAGTACGGGAGCGCTTTCACCTCGGAGGTCAGATCGGCCAGCTGTCCGTTGTCACCCAGGGTGCGACCGTCGGTGAATGGCACGGTGAAAACCGTCGGGAGGGTGCCTGCGGCCAGCTTCGCCGCGAAGGTCGGGCCGGTCCATTGGTATTCGACGGGCTTGACAGTGATGTTGGGGTTGGCCGCCTCGAATTCCTTGACCTGGTTGTTGAACTGGGTCTTGGCATCGGCTGTCATTCCGGGGATGAGCGAAGCGACACTGATGGTCACCGGTTTCCCGGCCGCCGAACTCGGCGCCGCGGAACTCTGGGCCGCAGAAGCGGCGACCGGCGAACTGGCGGCCGATGCCGCGGGCGCACTGGCCGATGCACTGCCGGCTGCCGATGTGGCCGGTGCGCTGCTCGAAACGGCTGGTGCAGCCGCCGCGCTGGTGGCGGCCGGACTGCTTCCGGTGCTGGTGCTACTGCTGCTGCAGCTGGCGATCAGACATGCCGCTGCCACGACGGCAATTGCTGCGCCGGTGCGTTTGAACTTCATCGACACTCCTTCTTTCGGGGGTACGGCCGGCGTGGGTGCCGGAGTACGTCAAAGCCTGGATTCTGGGATTGGTGTTGCGAGACGGTGCATTCGGTGGATCGCGGGTGCGGCTAGGGACAGGGCAACGTCAACCAGACGGCGGTGTCGGGGGGCAACTGACCTCCTTCGAATGACTCGCTTGCAAGAAGGGGAATCGATCCGGCTGGAAGTGGTTGGCAGTCCGGTCCGAAATTGACGAAGCACGCGAACCGCTCGCCCCGCCGGAACGCGAGAAGGGCAGCGGTGCTCTGTATCCAGTCGAAGGAACCGGTCTGCAGGGACGGCTCGATCTTCCGCAGGGCCAGGCCCTCCCGGTACAGCGCCAGCATCGATCCAGGCTGGGTGGCCTGCGCGGAAACCGTGAGTTCGTCCCAGCCAGGCGGCTGATCGAGCCACGGCGGGCGGGTGGCGTCCGGCGGGCTGAAGCCGTAGGGCGGCTCGTCGCCGGTCCAGGGCAGCGGCACCCGACAGCCATCGCGTCCCGGATTGAGCTGACCGGAGCGGAAGTACATCGGGTCCTGCCGGCGTTCGGCCGCAATGTCCTCGACCTCGGGCAGGCCGAGTTCCTCGCCCTGGTAGATGTACATCGATCCGGGCAACGCCATGGTGAGCAGAGCTGCTGCTCGCGCCCGCCTGGTCCCGAGTTCGAGATCGGTTGCCAGCCCGGCCCGTCGGGTTTCGAAGGAGAACGAGGTGTCACTGCGGCCGTAGCGGGTGACCGGGCGGGTGACGTCGTGATTGGAGAGCACCCACGTCGCCGGGGCCGAAACCGGCGCGTGACTGGCCAGCGTCGAGTCGATGCCCAGACGCAGGGCCGGAGCTTCCCAGGGGCACGACAGGTACGGAAAGTTGAACACCGTGTGGAGCTCGTCCGGGCGCAGGTAGCGGGCCAGCCGATCAGCATCGGGTAACCACACCTCGCCGATGAGCACGCGCGGCTCCGGATAGGAATCCGCGATGTCGCGCCACTGCCGGTAGACCTCGTGCAGGGATTCGCGGTCGGTGAACGGGTGGTCACCCGCTGCAGATTCGAGTTCCTCCTCGGCCAGCTCCGGGTCCTTCACCAGCAGGGCGGCCGAATCGATGCGGAAGCCGGCGACTCCGCGATCGAACCAGAAGCGAAGCACCGCTTCGTGTTCGGCCCAGACGTCGGGATGCGTCCAGTTGAGGTCCGGTTGTTCGGATGCGAACAGGTGCAGGTACCACTCGCCGGGTGAGCCGTCCGCGTTCTTGGTTCGGGTCCAGGCCGGGCCACCGAAGATCGACTGCCAGCCGTTGGGCGGCAGTTCGCCGTGACTACCCGTCCCGGGCCGGAACCAGAACCTGGCCCGCTCGACCGAGCCGGGTTGGCTGGCCAGCGCGGCGCGGAACCATTCGTGTTCCTCCGAGACGTGGTTCGGGACGATGTCCACGATGGTCCGGATACCGGCTTCCCGGGCCTGGGTGATCAACGTCTCGGCATCGGCGAGCGTCCCGAACGACGGATCGATCGACCGGTAATCGCTCACGTCGTAACCACTGTCGGCCATCGGGGACGGATACCAGGGGTTGAACCACACAGCGTCGACACCGAGCGCTTTGAGGTAGTCCAGCTTGGAACGGACACCGGCCAGATCGCCGGTTCCGTCGCCGTCCAGATCACAAAAACTGCGCACGTAGACCTGGTAGACCACCGCGTTGCGCCACCACGGGTTGCCGCCACTGTCGACACTGACCACAGTCGCCTCAGATTCCGATCGGAGAAGCCGTCACCCCCGTCGTTGGGAGCGTCGTGGCGGTCTCCCGAGCATCAATCATCTGGGAGCCAGCGACAGGGACCTTACGCACACCGGATATCCGGATGCAAGACTCGAACAATGGGATGCAGAATTGTTACTTTGCGGGTTTTTGCGCAAGCGAAGCGGCGCGTTGACGCATCTGGGGTCCGGTGGTCCGCGAAACAACAACCCACCGGAGGTGCCCGGCCCGAGCAGGATCAGCTGGGGCTGGCAGTGCGAGCGAACATCGGCGCGGTGGAACCGCGTACCACCAGCTCCGGCTCGTAGAACAGCTCCTCGGTCGGCACGTCCGACCCCTCCATCTGCGAAGTCAGGATGGCGACGGCGGCCCGGCCGATGGCTTCGATGGGTTGGCGGACGGTGGTGAGGGGCGGATCGGTGCAATTCATGAACGCCGAATCGTCGAAGCCGACCACCGACACGTCGAAGGGCACTCGCAGTCCCTGGCGGCGGGCCGCTCGGATGGCGCCCAGCGCGAGTGGGTCACTGGCGCAGACGATGCCGGTGGCGCCCTGCTTGAGCAACCGGTTGGCCGCCGCCTGGCCGCCTTCGAGCGAGAACATCGTCCGTTCCACCAGCAGCGGGTCCACGATCGCCCCGGCCCGCTGGGCCGCGGCCTCGAATGCAGCGAGCTTGCGCATGGACGGAACATGGTCGGCCGGGCCAAGTATCAGGCCGATCCGACCATGCCCGAGCGAGGCCAGGTGTCCATGGGCCTGTTCCATCGCGACGCCGTCGTCGGTCGACACCCGAGGGAATTCAAGGTGCTCGGCGGCCGCGTTGACCAACACCACTGGGAGCCGGAGTTTGAAGAGCCGGGCGTAGTGCTCGTGCGGCGCCTCGGCTTCGGCGTACTGACCGCCGGCAAAGATCATTCCGGACACCTGCCGTTCCAGAAGCATGTCCACGTACTCGGTCTCGGACATGCTGCCCGTTCGGGTGCAGAGCACCGCGTTGAATCCGCGCTGGGCCAGCGCGCCGGCGACCACCTCGGCGAGTGCCGGGAAGATGGGGTTGGACAGCTCGGGCACGATCAGGCCCACCATCCGGGCCCGCCCGGCCCGCAGTGCGGTCGGTCGCTCGTAGCCCATCACATCCAGTGCGGTCAGCACGGCAGCGCGGGTGGCATCCGAGATCCCGGGCTTGCTGTTGAGCACCCGGCTCACCGTTGCCTCGCTGACGCCCGCCTGCTTTGCTACCTCAGCTAGATGTCTGGCCATCGTGCAATACTACGACAGATCCTTGCAAGTGGTTGCAGGTTTTTCAGAGCGGTGGCGAACGACCACTCACTGCCCGCCGGGAAGCCGCAACGGGCCGAGCAGGCTCAATGCGTCGGTGAGTCGTCTGATCGCGTGCAGCGCGGCTCGGCTAACCGGGTCGGCTCTGTCTTCTGTGTCTTCTGCCGCTTCTAGTAGTGGCTGCACCCGCGACGCCACGTCCGGCATGCCCGGCGGCAGTGACGGTGGTTGCCGCAACTCTGGTGCGGCCGCCAGCCTGCGCGACTCGACTGCGAGCTCCCTGGCTGCGGAGGCCAGGTCTGCATTCACCGGTCCGGACGAGGCCGCAGCAGCGAGCGCTCGAGCCGATGCGCCACAGGTGCCCAGCACCGAGATGCGATGGCGCAAAGCGATTCGGTCCGCGCCGAACAGCCGACCCTTGGTCAGCGCACGCCGGGTCCGCACCAGCTGACGACCGCCGTCGTCGAGCAACATGGTCAGCGTCATCGGATCTCGATCAGGTGTCCGGCCGTCGAGCAGTTCGGCGCAGGCGTCCAGCAGATCGGCCAGGCCGTCGAGAAAGGTCTGGCGGGCGATCCGCAGGGTGGCCCGACTGTGCGTGGGCAGCACGAGCAACGAGACAAGAACGCCGATGGTGGCCCCGACGACGGTCTCGAAGAGGCGGACCTCGAGCAGCTCGTCGCTGAATGTACCGAGCAGGGTGTACAGCTGGCCGAGGGCCACCGTGATGAAGAAGATCATCGTGCCGTACGAGATTGCCTGCAGGAAGAAGGCCAGGAAGATGCAGGCGAGGATGATGGCGATCGCCACGCCGTGGTGTCCGGTGGTGAGATTGGCCAGACCAACCGCGGCAACGAGACCGATGACCGTGCCGGCAATTCGGCCGGCGCCTTTGCGCAGCGTCTCGCCGGAGGTTGCGGTCCCGGCGAATGCGACGAACGCGGCGATCACCGCCCAATAGAACCTAGCCGGTGAGATCAGTTCACCCACGATGATCGCCAACGCCGCGGCCAGACCTGCCTGGATGGCCTGCCTGGTGGTCAGGCTCATCCGGGAGGGGGAGAACCGGCCGGCGTTCTTGCGGCCGATGGTCTGCTGTGCCAGCGCGGCAGAGCCCGGAAGGTTCCCACCGACCAGAGTGACCACCGGCTCGAAATCGTCGGCCTCGTCAAGGGCGTCACCGCTCGACCCACCGTGGGTTTCCCGGTCGTCATCATCGGCGCGTGGCGCGCCGAGCTCCCCGGAGCTCCACAGCGCAATCGTCTGTAGCAGGAACACCGCGGCGCCACCGAGCCTGCGGACCGCGGGAACGGCTCGGTCCTCGGTCTTCTCGAGCAACCGGGCAACCTGCATCGCCCGTTCGTAGTCCGCCCAACCCAGCGTGGCCAGCACGTCACGAACCAGTGCGTCCGTCTCCGCCGTCAGCTCATCGCGTCGGGTGGCGATTTCGACTACGGCGCCGCCAACCTCGTCCATACCGATTTCGACGTCGACCGTCCAGCGTCGAAGTCGCCCGGGCGGAACTCTGTCGGGCAACGCTCTTCTGTCCGAGAGTTGCCCGTCCAGCAGGAGCGCGACCTCGGCCAGTTGCACCAGCTGCCGCCGCAGCTGCCGCACCGAGCTCGGGTCTGCCCGCGCGTCGAGCACGTCAACGGCCGCGGAGATGCCCGCGCGCGCCCTGGCCCGCAGGGCGGTGACCACCCGACGAAGCTTGAGTTGCGGATCGTCGTACAGGACTGTGAGGAGCAGGAGACCGACCCACAACCCGCTGGCGCCAACGGCAACGAGGAGGAACGGGAGTTCGGCGACCGCGGGATGCAGGAACAACGCAAAGAAGAAGCCCTGCCAGAACAGGAATCCCAGGGTGAACCACCGCGGGCCGAAACGCCGGACCCAGACAGCGGCGAACGAGACCACAACGAACGTCACCAGTCCGAGCAGGTGTTGCTGACCGGTCAAGACGCCCAGGGAGACGCCGGCAGCGGCGATCACCGTCGCAAGGCCAGCCGTTCTGGCGATCACCGGGCGGTGCGCTTCCCGAATGCCGGTGGACATCAGCATGGCCACGACCGCGCCGATGAGCATGGCCAGAACGGTCGGTTGGCCGGCCGCGGTGGCGAGGAGATATTCGATGATGAGAGTGCTGCCCACCGCGATGATCGCCCGGACACCCTGCCGGAGGCGGGCCCAACCCGGATCCGAGGCGACGAAACGATCGCGGGCGTCGCGAAATTCCTGCCCCAGCCGATCGGCTCCAGCGGTGTAGGCACCGTGCAGCCGGTCGTCCAGCGGAACGCTCACCACGCGGACATTCGACAGGCAGCCATCTGGAGATTGTCCACCCGCGAGACGGCAACTCGGTCACCACAGCGCAACCGCCAGGTGGCGTTCGCCGCTCAAGCTCCGAGCGGGAGCATGCCGAATTCCTGGGGCCCTGCGAGCCCACTATCTGTCGGACCCGGCGCGGCCGATGCCCGCGCCATCAGAGCGGGGCCCGCCTCCCGAGGATGAAAGGATCGATCCAGGGACGCCGCCACCCGCACGATCACGATCGGGGAGATGCATGATCCACATCCTGGAGTTCTTGGTCGCCGGCGTTGCTCTGGTGGTGGTCGTCGAGGTTCTCGCCGAGAAGACCGGACTTCCGGCGGCCGTGCTGCTGACCGCCTGCGGGCTGATCTACGGCTTTCTGCCCGGCCCCAACATCCACTTGAACCCCGAGGCCATTCTGACGTTCGTGCTGCCGCCGCTCCTTTACAGTGCCGCCCTCAATTCATCGCTCCTGGCCATCCGACAGAATCTGCGCCCCGTCATCAGCCTGTCGGTCGGTCTGGTCCTGGCCACCGCACTGTTGGTCGGTGTCGGTACCCATCTGTTCGTGCCGGCCATCACCCTGTCAGCCGGAATCGCGCTGGGCGCAGCCGTTTCGCCACCGGATCCGGTCGCCGCGCTGGCCATCGGCCGGCGAGCCGGCCTGCCCGGTCGGCTGGTGACGCTGATCGAAGGCGAGGGTTTGCTGAACGATGCCACCGCGCTCACGATCTTCACGGTCGCGGTGGCCGGTGCCACCAGCGGCGGCTTCTCGTTCGGACAATTCGGACTGGGATTTCTGCTGGCCGCCCTGGGCGGCATCGCCGTCGGAATCGCGATCGCGGTTGTCGTCCGGTTGCTCCGATCGGCCCTGCACCAACCGCTGCTGGTCAACAGCATCTCGCTCGCGACACCATTCGCCGCCTACCTGGTGGGTGAGGAGATCCACAGCTCAGGCGTACTGGCCGTGGTGGTGGCCGGCTTGATCGTCGGGCATGACACCCCGCGGTTCTCCTCCGGCGCCAGCCGACTGCAGACCAATGCCGTGTGGCGGCTCATCGACTTTCTGCTCGAGGGCTTCGTGTTCCTGTTGATCGGTCAGCAGCTCCCGACCGTGGTTCGCGGGCTGGGCGACTACCCGACGTCCACGATCGTCGCCGCCGTGGTTGTGACGTTGGCCGTAGTGCTGCTACTGCGTCCTATCTGGCTGTCGGTCACCCAACTGTTGCCGCGTCGCCTGCACACCCGTCTCGGCGGCAGCGATACGGTTCACGACGGACGGCTCGACGGCAAGGAAGTGGTGATCCTGACCTGGGCCGGAACGCGTGGAGTCATCACGTTGGCCGCCATCTTCAGCCTGCCGTTGTTGACGACGGACGGATTGCCGTTCCCCGACCGGGATCTGTTGCTGCTCTGCGCCTATGTCGTCGTGCTGGTGACCCTCATCGGCCAGGGTTTGACCTTCGCGATGGTGGTGCGGGCCACCGGGTTGAAGGCGGACGCGGCCGGGGAAGCACTGCAGCGCAACGAGGTCCGGATCGCTGCGGCCCGTGCGGGGCTCGAGCGGCTGGAGCAGGAGGTCGAGGACGGCGAGGCATCCCGGTCGGCCACGACGGCGATGCGGTTGAACCTCGAGCATCGACTGGACCGCTACCAGCACCGGATGGACGTGCTCGAGGCGGCGGAGGACGGCGAGATCCCGGTGTCTCCGGCCTATGAGGCTGCGCTGCGGGTACGCCGGTCGGTCATCGACGCGCAGCGGGACGAATTGGTGCGCTGGCGGGACGCGGGTCGACTGAGCGACGCCGGGCTGCGGATCCTGGAGCGGGAGTTGGACATCGAGGAGAACACCTTGCCGAAACGCGATGCGACCTGAGCCGGCAGTATTCAGCCGCTGCCGGCGACGGGGACCAGATGCAGTCGATCGATGATGCCCGAAGCCATCACGTCCGGAGAGGGCCCTACGTCGACCGTCAGGGCGTTCTCGTCGGCCCCGGGGGGTTCCAGCGTCGCCACCTGCGATTCCAGCAGACTGGGCGGCATGTAGTGGTCGGTCCGGGCCGTGATCCGTTCTCCGATCAGATCTTTGGTACCGCGGAGGTAGACGAAGAGCACGCCGTCGCCGCGCAACCGGTCGCGGTAGATCCGCTTCAGCGCGGAACAGGTGATGATGCCCGGCCGGCCGGCTGCGGTGTGCGCGCTGATCCACGCCGAGACCGCGTCGAGCCAGGGCCAACGGTCCTCGTCGGTCAGCGGAATACCGGACGCCATCTTGGCCACGTTGGCCGTCGGATGGAGGTGGTCACCCTCCTCCCGGTCCCATCGGAGACGCTGCGCGAGCAACCCGGCGATCGTCGACTTACCGGAACCGGACACGCCCATGATGACCAGCACCGGCTGCTGGCGGACATCCTGGTCAGACATGGCTTCCCGTCCTGTGACTGGTTCGTGGGTCAACTGGCGATCAACACTCGCGCCAACTCGTCGACGATCTGTGGCGCGCCCGCAATGACGATATCGAAAGCCGCACCGGCCACATCGCGGACGCCGCCGCCCGCTGCGCCGACGATGGCCCTGCCTGCGGCCGTATCCCACTCGGCCAGCCCGCAGCCGACGAAGGCGTCCGCCTCGCCGCTAGCGACGGCCAGTAGGTCACCGGCCGCACAACCTACGATCCGCACGGCCCTGACCAGTGGGATGATCGAGCTGATCAGCGAAAGAACCTGCTGGCGAGCCGCTTTGTCGTACGGCAGGCCGAAACAGACCAGAGCCTCGGACAATTGCGCCGACCGCTCGATCCGGTTCGGGGCCGGCTCGTCTATCTCGCTGCCGTCCGGACCATCCCGGCCGAATCTGACGGTCCCATTGTCGGCCGCGGCCCACCGCCCGTCGGCCGGCCGGACGATTGCGCCCACGGTTGCCTGTCCACCGATCAACGCTCCGACGGACACCGCGTGATCGGCGCGGCGGTAGACGAAATTCGCGGTGCCGTCGAGCGGATCGATCAACCAGCGCACCCCCGAGGTTCCGACCCGGGAGCCGCCTTCCTCGCCGACGATGTCGTCGTCCGGCCGGGTTTCGGCGATCGTCGCGATGATGGCCGATTCCGAGCCGCGGTCGGCTGCCGTGACCATGTCATGTGATCCGGTCTTGAAGTCCGCAGTGATGCTCTGCTCGCCGGCGCGGCGGATGGCCATTACGCCGGCGCGGGCGGCGCGCAACGCCAGCTCGCCGAGCCCCTGCGGTCCGGGATCCGTCATCGTCATCAGCCCATCCTTCGGGTGGGTTCCGCTGCTTGTGCATCACCGGGCACCGGGCTCCCCGGGACTAGGCCGGCGCTGTGGGCAGCCGCGATCGCCTGATCGAGAACGAGACCGACCGGGGCGCCGACGACCGCAGCCAGCTCGGCGACCGAGGCAAATTCGGGGGTGGCCTGCACGATCGAACCGCCCCGGTGCGCGACCTTGATCACTACGCTTCCGCCCGTTACCTGGACCTGCGACCAGGCCCTGGCCAACGCGTGCTTGCGGACCAGGTGCTCGCGCACCCCGATCGTGCTGGTTTCGGCGAAGATCACGTCGCGCAACTCCGCAGCGGCATCGGGCCTGCACAAAACACTGAGAGTGTGCGCGGGACGGCCCTTTTTCATCAGGATGGGGATCAGCCAAGCGTCCGACGCGCCCACCGACAGCAGACGTTCCAGCACGCCCGGCCAGAGTCGGGGATCCATGTCGTCCACATTCGCTTCGAGCACCACGGCCGTCTCGTGAGCGGGCTTCGCTGGTCCACTCTCGCTCGTCCCAAGGATCACTCGGGTGACATTCGGCCGCTCCGGCGTGTCCTTGCTGCCGGCGCCGACACCGACACCGTCGACGACCATGGCCGGTAGGACTTCACACCGAGCCGAAAGTGTTGTCACCAGCGCCATCCCGGTGGGCGTGGCCAACTCGCCCGTTCCGCCCGCACGCACCAGCCAACCGCCGGCGAGCCGGCCGACGGCGGGGACCGGCACCGGAAGGTCACCGTGTTCGGTCCGTACCCGTCCGGCACCCACGGCCACTTCGCCTCCGCTGATCGACTCGACACCGAGGTCCGTCAGGGCCGCACAGACCCCGATCACGTCGGCCAGTGAGTCGAGCGCGCCGACCTCGTGGAAGTGCACGTCCGCCGGCGAGATGCCGTGCACGTGAGCCTCCGCTTCGGCCAATTTCTCGAAGACGGCAAGAGCTCTGACCTTGGTGGTCGGCGTGAGATCGGATTGTCCGAGCAGCTGCTGGATCGTCGGCCAGGCTCGGTGCGGCGGATCGTCGACGAGCACGACCACCTCGGCCTTGGTGGCGCGTTGTCCGGCTCTGCGCACGACCGAGCGGTCCACCCGGACCGAGCCCGGGATGACGCTGTCGACGGCCGCCTGCACCCGCTCGAGGTCGGCACCGGCGTCCAGCAGGGCGCCGAGCAGCATGTCGCCGGCCACCCCCGCGGATGCGTCGATCCACAGGTGCCGACCCGGCTCGGTCATGTCGAGTCCGCCGGCGCGGCGATCTGGGCGGCGAGATATCCGGCGCCATAACCGTTGTCGATGTTCACGACGGCGACTCCGGGCGAGCAAGAGTTGAGCATCGCCAGCAGGGCGGCCAGTCCGCCGAACGACGCTCCGTAACCCACGGAGGTCGGCAGGGCGATCACCGGCGAGCGCACCAGACCGCCCACCACACTCGGCAACGCCCCGTCCATACCGGCCACCACGATCAGTACCTTGGCGCTCCGAATGAGGTCGAGCCTGCCCAAGATCCGGTGCAGACCGGCCACGCCGACATCCACCACCAACTCAACCGGGCGGCCGAGATAGCTTGCGGTGAGCAGAGCCTCGCGGGCCGCCGGCAGGTCGGACGTGCCGGCCGAGACGACGAGGACGAGGCCGCCGGTCGGGTGTGGCGGAGCCGGCGGCCAGGCGAGCAAACGGGCCTGATCGTCGTACCGCGCGTCCGGAAGTGCGGCCAGTACCGCCGCCGCGTGTTCGGGGCCGGCTCTGGTGAACAGCGCCAATTCTGATCGCTCCCGAAGCGCAACTGCGATCGAACCCACCTGCGCGGCCGACTTTCCCTCGCAGTAGATGGCCTCCGGAAAGCCCCGACGGTGCAGACGATCCGCATCGAGACTGGCGAACGCGGACAGGTCGGCAGCCGAGTCAGTCATGCGTGATCGAAACCAGTGGCAAGGTGAACGCACCGGATTGCACCCCGGCCAGATCGATGGCAGCGAACCGGAATCCGGCGCCGGTGATCACCCGGTGCACGGCGCTCCTGATCGGCTCGCTCACCGCCGAGACCATATCGCCGGGTTCGAGCTCGATGCGCGCGACATCCCCGTGGTGGCGTACCCGCAGGTCCGCGAAACCGAGTGCGCGCAGCCCGGCCTCAGCACGTTCGATCTGGCCGAGTTTCTCGGGACTCACCGACTCGAAGTGGGGGATCCGGGAGGCCAGGCACGGCGCGGCCGGCTTATCCGCGCAGGGCAGTTTCCACCAGCGGGCGAGCGTGCGGACGCCCGCCTTGTCCAGTCCGGCGTCCACCAGAGGCCGCAGTACCCGGTGGTTGGACGCCGCGCGCGAGCCGGGTCGGTCCGGTCGCCGTGCGTCATCGACGTTCTCCCCGTAGGCAACCGCGTCGAGGCGGTGGTCACGGGCCACCTCGTCATCGATGCGGGTGAACAACTCGTCCTTGCAGTAGAAACACCGATCGGGCCCATTGGCTCGGTATTCGGGTCGGTCGCCTTCGTAGGTTCGAATCTCGACCACCGGCGCTCCGACGAACGACGCCACCTGATGGGCGGCGGTGCGTTCGTCAACGGCCAGACTTGGCGAAACACCCAGCACGGCGACAACCTTGTCCGACCCGAGGACACGAACGGCGGCAGCCAGCAGCACGGACGAATCGACGCCTCCGGAGAAGGCCACGCCCAGGCGGGTGACCCCGGACAACGCTCGCCGGATCCGTTCGAGAGCAGCGGGTTCGAGTGCCGCGGCCTCATCGGTTCGGGTCGTCACCTGTTGTCCCGTAGGCGATACAGCACCTCGCCGGCCTGGGGCAGCACCAGCGTGTCCGGGTCGGCCTCCATCGCCGGCCGGTCGACGAGGTCGGGGTCCAGATAATCGAGATTGGCTGCTCTCACCACGTTTTCGGGAATGCCGGTAGCCAACGTGACGGTGACCCTGCCGCGCTCGCCGTTGATCGGATCCCAGGTGCCGGCCCCGCGCAAGTGCGTGGAGTGCGCCAGGTCGCCCCAGTGATAATCCTTGAAGGCATCCCATTGACCGAGGAAATAGTCACGGCAGTGATAGCCGATCTCGTTGATCACCGGATGCATGGCCGAAATCTGGGTGATGTGCGGGGCGTAGAGAATGACCTGGCCGCCGTCGGCAACCACCGGCTCGACTTTGTAGAAACCCTTTGCGCCGGTCCACATGTCCTCGTACTTGGTCGGAATGATCGACAGCACTCGCTGCACCGGAGCATCCAGATAGCGCACGTGAGTTTCGGCCGACACCTCGGCGCAGGCCGCCCAGGCTGCTTCCGGCGGTCCGAAGGAGGCGGCGTGCAAGGCGGAGGTCCCCGATTGGGCGACCAGGCACAGGGCGAGGCGACGGGTGGGTATCAGCGAGGCGGCCTCGTTGATCAGCGCCCGCACCGGGGTGATGCCCTGTGTACCGATGATCTCAGCACTACTGATCAGCGCGCCCAGCCAGTGCGAGAAGTCGATCACTGCCGGGCCGGCCACCCCCGGGAAGAAGTACTTGTTGCCTCCGGAGAACCCGACCACCTCGTGCGGAAACACCGGCCCGACGACCAGTGCGACATCGTGCTCGACGACCGCGCGGTTCAGGACCACGTCAACGGGCTGGTGCAGCCGCCCCTCGGACAGTTCCCCGATCCGATCGGCGCCGATCGAGCCCACCGAGACGAACGTCTCCGAGTTCCACCACTCGTGGTTGAGAACCGTGACACCCGGATACGTTTCCGCCAGCATGCCCTCCTGGTATCCGAGGTGTCGGGCCAGCTGGGCGTCACTCATCGCCGCGTGGGTCCCGAGCGCTACCAGCACAGTGACCCGGGTCGCCCGATCGTGAAGCGCGGCGTGCACCGCCGAGAGCAGCAGTGGCAGCGGGCAGCTCCTGGTGCCGTCCGGCACGATCACACACACGCTCTGACCGTCGAGGTCCTCGGCAGCGAGGGACTCGGCGATGAATGCGCGGACAGCCTGGTCATCGAGGACCTCGTTGGCGCTGCCGATCCGGGCCGCGCCCGCGTCGAGCCGACTTGCTGGGCGGAGCGTTCCTGTCATATCTGCACCCTGCCCGGTCGCCGTGCGTCTCGGCAAGTGCGGCGAGCGGGCGGGGCTCCGGCAAACGGGTTATGGCAGGTAGTAGGTCGGGTTGGGCAACTTGATGGCACGATCGGCGTGACCACCGATCAAATCGCTGAACTGGTCGCCGAAATTGGCGATGATGTCGTACCGGCCGAACGCTCTCGATTCTACGTATTTGCGCGTCTGCGACTTGTACTCGATCGTCGTGCACTTGGCTGCGGCGCAGGTGATGTACGAGGGCTGTTGCGAAGCGCCGACGCCGGTCCACTTTGTGAAGTAGTTCTCGCCGGTGAACGGCTGGAAACCCACCTTGGCCAGATTGCCGAGGGTGGCGCTCTTCTGGACATCGTTTCGGCCGGTGAGACCGATGACCGTGCATCCGGCGTTTGCAACCTTGTTGACGAGCGCGACCATCGCCGGTGTGGCCGGGAATCGTTCTTGCTGGACCCAGATGTCCTGCTCGGCCGGGTTGAAATTGAAGTGCATATCCGCGACCTCCATGTCGTAGGTCCACAACGTGGTGTCGTCGGCGTCGAACACCACGGCGGCCTTGCTGTGGAAACGCGATTCGACGCGGCACTGGGCCAGCACGGCCGGCGTGACCTTCTTGACCAGTTTGCTGATCTCGCTGATGTACGGCGAGGACACCTTGTTGGAGATCCCGGTTCCGGGGTCGCCGTAGTAGGTGGCGATGGTCTTCTTGACCGAGTCGATGTTCGGGATTCCCTTCGCCGCCCTGGGTCGCGCCGCTGGATCCGTCGGGAGCCATGGTGAAGTGGGTTCGGGGCGACAATCCCGGTTCGCTCAGCCCGGCCAGATCAGCTGAGGGCAGGTAGTACGTCGGGTTGGGTAGCTTGACGTTGCGCTCCGCGTGGCCGCCCTGCAGATCCGAGTACTGATCGCCGAAGTTCCCGACGATCGTGTAGCCGAGGCTCTCGATATGAGCGCGCGTCCCCGATTTGTACTCCACGGTCGTGCAACTCGCCGCGGCGCAATGGATGTAGGACGGCTGGACCGACGTTCCCGTACCCGCCCATTTGGTGTAGACCGGTCGGCCGGGAAGGCGTGGTAGCCGACCTGCGCGAGATTGGCGCCCTCAGTACTTGGGCGTATTGACCCCGCCAGGACCCCCTCGCAAGTGCAGTCCGCCGTGCACGCGTCGCTCACGGTCCTGACCGATGCGTGAGCCCAGAACCCCATCGGGACAGTGCTTTTCAAGTATCGAGCGAGGTCCGCCATGGCTAAGGCAATGTCTTGACCCCATTCGCAATGTGAGCTAGGATACGTACAGGTGTTCGAGCTTTGGCGTTGGGGGTGTTCGGGTGGGGCAGGGGTCGGCGGCAACGGTGGCCGCCACAGCCTGCCCATCGGTGGATACGTTGAGGTTCCTGGATGCGGCGGTGCCGTCCGGTTTGCCGCCGGCGGATCTGGTGGATGCGGTGATCGCCTGTGAGCGGTTGGTGGCGCACGTGCACGGCGTGCAAACCCGGCTGCTGGCCGAACTGGGCCGCCCCGGACGGTGCGGGGACATCACCGCCCTGGTCGACGCGTTGGTCGACAAGGCCGGCCTGGGCCGCAACGCCGCCGGCGAGATTGACGCCGCCGAAGTGGAACAGGTCACCGCGGACACCGCCGTCCGGGCCGCCGCGGCGGAGGTCGCCGCGGTGTTGGACTGGTCCCCGGTGACCGCGAAAATCCGGATCCAACAATCCCAACGGTTGGTGTCCGCGTTGCCGGCGACGCTGACCGCGCTGGAACACGGCCGGGTCGATGTGGGCCGGGCCCGGATGATCTGCGACCGCACCGCCGTCCTTTCCCCCGAGGTGTGCCACACGGTGGAACAGCGGATCCTGCCGTGGGTGAAAGGCCGCTCCAAAGCCGTCCTGGAAAACCTGGTCGATCGGGAAGTGGTCATCGCCGACCCCGCCGCCGCCGAAAACCGCCGGATCAAAGCCCGAACCGACCGGTCGGTGTCACACCGGCCCGACAAAGACGGCATCGGGGTGATCACCGCCATGCTGCCCGCCGAAGCCGCGGTCATGCTGTTCACCCTGATCGACCTGATCGCCCAAGCCAACAAAGGGTTGGACGACCGCACCGTCGACCAACGCCGCGCCGACGCCCTGGCCGACATCGCCGACGAACTACTCACCCACGGCTACGTCGACCTGGACCGGCTGATCGCCTGCATCGACGACAACAAAACCACCACCACCGACCAGACCGACCCCACGCCCGACACCGACCCGACACCCGTACCCACCACCGGCCAAGACGACGGCGCTTTCGCTGCCGACGGCGGCACGACGACCGGAAGCGACCACACCGAACCCGGCGGCGCCGACGCTGCGAACGACGGTGTCGGTCGTGCGGAGCCGGCCCAACCGGCCCACGCCGAGCCCAACGACCCGGAGGGGGATGCGGACGCGGGTGTTCCCGCCGCCCACCCGGTTGATCACCCCCACCCCGACCGCGACGCCGAGGGCGACGACAATGAGGCTGCGGCCGAAGTGGCTGCGGTTCAGATGGCTCGGGTGAAGGCGGTGCGGCTGGAACAGGCCATGTCCCGGCACGGCCGCCGACCCCACCTCAACATCACCGCAGCGTTGACTACCTTCGCCGGGCTGGACGACCTCCCCGGACACCTGGACGGACACGGCGTCATCACCGCGCCGCTGCTCCGCGCCATCGCCGCCTCCTGGGCCACCCTGACCACCATCGCCGTCAACCCCGACACCGGCACCGCCACCGCCATCGGCGCCCTGACCTACCGACCCCGGCAACACCTGGCCGACCAAGTCATCACCCTCGCCGGGACCTGCCGCGCCGCCGGCTGCCGCCAACCCGCCTGGCGCTGCGACCTGGACCACCTCCAGCCCTTCAACCACCAGAACCCCTCCGCCGGCGGCCACACCCAACTCGACAACATCACACCCCAATGCAAGTTCCACCACCTGCTCAAACACCACACCGACTGGACCCCCCACCTCCAACCCGACCTGACCATCGAGTGGACCACCAACACCGGACACCACGCCACCAGCCACCCCCGCCAATTCACCCTCCCCAACGAATGGCACCACCCCGAACAACCACGGCAACTACCCGGCGCACCCGGAACGGCGGAGCAGTCTGCGCCCAGCCACGGCACAGCGACCACGACACCGTTGAACCCGGATCCGGGGGACACGACTGCCCGCACCGCCGAATCGGACTACCGGACCGGCCCGGCTGCACCGGAACAACTCCCACCGCCAGACAAGCCCACCGTCATCCACGGACCGACCGTGACCGGACCCACCATCCCCGTCCACCCCGCCGGCGCCGAGCACACCGAACCGAACACCGAACTCGAAGACCCCGACACCATCCCCGACCCCGGCAGCATCGACATCCACCCCTACCGAATCCAACGAAACCACACCCGCGAACACGCCCTACGAAGAATCCAACGAATCACGACACCCTGCACCCAGGCGCCCCAACCGTGCGACGTCGCAGCAGAGAGCCACCCGCGCCCGTGGCCCGACCACGCCGAAATCCCCGACGACACAGCCCGCCGCGACCGACCCATCCTCCGCAGCGCTGCGGGCGAACATCACCGCAAACCTGACCGCGATCCGCGCACCTCCGCGACAAACCCGATCGCGCCGGACGTTCACCCGACCACACCCAACAAGTCGCCGACCGACGTCAACTGCCAGATGCCGAACTCCCCGACGAACCCCCGTTCTGATGTCAACCAAATAACGTGCTGCGGTGACAGGCCGTGGACCCCGAGTTCCCACCGGCGCACTCGCCCAGGATCGGCACGCCCAGGGTCGGCGTTCAGGTCGGTGGAGTGTGTGCCCAGGACAAATCTCGAACTCAGGACCAGAGCTCGAACGGCTCATTGATGCTGCGCCCCTCCAACAGGCCCGAGAGGAACTCCGGCAGGCGGCCCGGGTAGAACCGATCCGCACTGGCGATGATGTCGCGCACGGGAGACCAGTGGAAATCGACGTAGTCCTCCAGCTCATAGTCCAGCCGTTCGCTCCCATCTACCGCAGGGGCAGGGACGTCGAGCTGAACGACCACCACCACCTCGTGTTGGATGCGCCGGGTGCGACGATGGCGGAACGTCGAGGTACGGGTCCAACGGGGCGGCCCGACCTGCGAAGCAACGATGCGGATACCGGCTTCTTCCCGAAGCTCTCGAATCGCAGCGTCGACGTAGGTCTCGCCCTGGTCGATCCCGCCGCCGGGAAGCTCCCACCAGTAACCGAGCTCGGTGTTGACAACGTCATGGGTCCAGAACAACAACACGTCCCCACCGATATCTCGCACAACGAGCCGGACCGCGTCGCGCTCGATCACCGGTAGTCCGTCCGCCGGTACGTCGACCTGCACACCGCGCACACCGCGCAGCGACCCGTCATGCAGCCGGGCACCGCCCAGCGACTCGCGACCCAGCCGCATACCGCCCAGCAACCCGCGATCCAGCCGCGCGCCGTCTCCAGGCTGTACCGCTGGAAGCTCTGACCCCGCAGGCCCGTGTTCTGCGGCCGCATCGTCGACCGACCCACGGTCGTGGGGGTGCTCTGCCACGGCAATCCAATCCCCGGTCCGGCCGGATCTGGCCGGGCTCGGCGCCGTCGTCCCGTCATCGGACGGGTCGCTGAATGCGTCACCGGACGATATGCCCGCATTCCTCCGCACCGGCGACAAGACTCGACCGCAACAACACGAGTCACCGTGCGCAACCCCAAGGACATCGAGCGTTTCACCCGGATGTCGACCCGACAGCACCCCCGGACCCCGATACCCCCACCGAGCGGCCGGGAGTGCCCCTGAGACACTGTTCGCACACAATGGAACCAGGCAGTAGGGCGACCGGATGGGCTCGACATACAGCGGTTCGCGTCGGCTGTCGACGCGTCGGGTCGTCACGGAGGACGGCAAGACCAGATGCCACAACCATGAGTGATGAAGATGTGTTACGTCGAGCGGAAAGGCGCTGATGTCCGTCGCGATCCCCGGCCTGTCCACCGTCCGCACCTACCAGCGGCGTTGGCTGGCGAAAGACCTGGTCGCCGGACTGGTGCTCACCGCCTTGCTCGTTCCGCAAGGCATGGCTTATGCCGAACTGGCCGGACTGCCGGCAGTGACCGGTCTCTACACCTCGATACTCTGCCTGCTCGGCTACGCGATTTTCGGGCCATCGAGGATCCTGGTACTCGGCCCCGACTCCGCGCTCGGGCCCATGATCGCCGCTACGATCCTCCCCTTGGCGGGGGCCAACGGCGATCCCGTTCGCGCGATCGCGCTTGCTTCCCTGTTGGCGTTGTTCGTCGGCGCGTTCCTGATCTTTGCGGGCTTCGCCAAGCTCGGCTTCATCGCCGATCTGCTCTCCAAGCCGACTCAGATCGGCTACATGAACGGACTCGCCCTGACGATCGTCATCGGGCAGTTGCCCAAGCTCTTCGGGTTCTCGGTCGATGCCGACGGACTGATTCGTGAGCTGACTGCCTTCATCCAGAACGTCGGCGAGAAAACGGTGCCGGCCGCGCTCACTGTGGGTGTGCTGGCTCTGATCACGATCATGGCCCTCCAGAACTGGCTGCCCAAGATCCCGGCCGTCCTGATTGCAGTCGTTCTGTCCATTGCCGCCGCCGCGGTGTTCGACTTGGCCAGTCACGGCGTCAAGCTGGTGGGCACGCTGCCGCAAGGTTTTCCGCCGTTCACCGTTCCGAACGTCTCGGTCGGTGATCTTCCCCTGCTGGTCGGGGGAGCCCTCGGCATCGCACTGGTTTCGATGACGGACACCATTTCCACCGCCTCCGTGTTCGGCGCCCGCAACAATCAGGAGATCGACGCCAATCAGGAGATGGTGGGCATCGGTGCGGCCAACGTCGCGGCCGGTCTCTTCCAAGGATTCCCGGTGAGCACCAGCGGTTCCCGAACAGCCGTGGCCGAGCAGTCGGGCGCGAAAACCCAGTTGACCGGCATCGTCGGTGCCGTGGCGATCACGGTGATGCTGCTGTTCGTTCCCGGCATCCTGAAGGACCTGCCCCAGTCGACCCTGGCGGCCGTCGTGATCGCCGCCGCGCTCAGTTTGGCCGACATCAAGGCGACAGTTCGACTGTGGCGGCAGGCGCGCATTGAATGCCTGATGTCGATCGGCGCCTTCCTCGGGGTCGCTCTACTGGGGGTGCTGCCGGGCATCGGACTGGCGGTGGCGCTGTCCATCCTGAACGTCTTCCGTCGAGCCTGGTGGCCCTACCAGACCCAACTGGGCAAGGTCGAAGGCATGCGCGGTCTGCACGATGTCAACAGTTACCCGGAGGCTCAGCAACTGGACGGGTTGTTGGTCTATCGGTTCGACGCACCTCTGTTCTTCGCGAACTCCCGCAACTTTCGTGACGTCATCCGAAAGATGGCCGCCTCCGTCCCCACACCACGGTGGATCGTGCTAGCCGCAGAACCCGTCACGGACATCGACACCACGGCGGCAGACATGCTGGAGGATCTGGACGCCGAGCTCACCGGGCACAACATCGAGCTGGTCTTCGCCGAGCTGAAAGATCCGGTGCGCCGCAAGCTGGTCCGATACCAGCTCGGACAACCGATGGTCCACGACCGCTTCTATCCCACGGTCAGCGGCGCGGTAGACGCCTACCGTGGTCTGTACGGCGGCGACTGGCACGCGCCCGGTGCGAAAGAAGGCAGTGCCTGACCGCATCTCAAGCGCCGGACTGGGTACCCAGCCGGTGACGGACGGCCCGCACGAAAGGACCACGGATGACGGATCCGACTCAGCTCAGCGCAGACGATGCCGCGAATTTGGCCAAACTGTTCGAGCACAACGCTGCGCATGCTCAGCAGCGATTCACCGACATGGCCGCGACGTGGGGGCTCGGCGGAATTCACCACCAGTTGGACGAACTGCTCCAAGGGCTGCGCCCGGCCGACCGACCGCCGGTAGCGGTCGATCTGGCCACCGCGCTCGGCAGGTACGTCGACACCTTCGGGCCTGATGGCATCGTCGGTCAGTCCGATACCTTCCGCGATCACGCCTGAGCTACGACCATCAGCAGGGCCGGCGAGAGTGCCTACTAGGCAGTGCAAAAGCCGTATGGCGGTGATCGATGGCCGCCACGAACCATAGGGTCCACTGCTGTCCGCTGCGGCGGGCGACGATGACCTCGGATTATGTGCGTGATTTGACGACGGGTCCAGGGCAGGAGCCGTATCGTGATGCCCGTGACGGACGCGGTGGACGTAGTGGTCGTGGGCGGCCGCATCGCGGGCTGTTTGACGGCGATCAGACTGGCCAGCCGCGGGGTGTCTGTGCGGCTGCTCGAGTCGAGGGACTTCCCCTCCGACACGCTGTCGACCCACTTCTTCCGCGGCGATGGTCTGGTCCGATCCCTGGATGAGATCGGCGTGCTCGACGAGGTTCTCGCAACGGGTGCGCCGCCTCTGTCATGCGAGTATTTCTCTTTGGACGGCAACCCTTTCGAGCAAGGCCCGCCTCAAGAGCCCGGAAACATCGGCTACGGCCTGTCGGTGCGGCGGTCCACTCTCGACGCCATCCTGGCCACGCGGGCAGCTCTTACCGGAGTCGATATTCGTACCCGGTCGAAGGTAGTTGACATCGTGACCGTTGATGGGGTCTGTGTGGGTGTCACAGATGAACGCGGCACCGTCCATCGCGCGCGAGTGGTAGTCGGGGCCGACGGGCGGCGATCGACCATCGCGCGTCTGGTCGGAGCGGCCGACCAGGAGCGGCATCCCGCGGCGCGAGCGATGTATTACCGGTACGCCACTGGCTGGCACAGCCCAGTCGATGTCGGGCCGGAGTTCTCGCTCGACGGTGACCAGTTCTCGTACGTGTTCCCCAGCGACGCCGAGCTCGCCTGCCTTGCGGTCAGTGTTCCGCTCGCGCAGCATGAGCACTCTCTCGGCAATGCAGCGGGCCATCTCCAACAGGCGTTCCAGCGCAATCCCCACACCGTTGACCGCATCCACGAGGCCACATGGGCCAGCGGGGTTTACACCGGGCTGCCGGCTGAAAGCGTGTGGAAGGAACCGGCTGGCCCAGGGTGGGCGCTCGTCGGCGATGCCGGAACTGCCCAGGACCCTTGGGCCGGCCTTGGCATGGACACTGCGGCTCGGCAAGCCGAGGCGTTCGTCGAGGCCTTCACGGCTTCGCCCGATGACTGGCAAGGGCCATACACGGAACTCAGACGCGAGCGCACCTACGCCGGCTATCAGGAAACCACCCGACTGGCCACGGACCTGCGCCAACTCTTGGGGTGACATGTAGGAGCGAGTTCCACCACGAGCCGTGCCGATCGAGTCTGCATCGGCATCCGTGTGAGACGGAACGGCAAGAGCGGACGATGCAGCGCCCAGCCGGACATACCACGTCGCCGTCGGGGCCTGCCGCAGCTGCGGCGTCGGCGCCTTCGCGGCCTGACTGGTCTGGGAATCCACCACCACACCCGCCGGGCCTGGGTCCGGCAACCTGGAACCGACCAGATCTGTCGGGCCTCAGTGGGGCGCCGCGTGCACTGACGTCAGGGGACGAACACGCGGAAGTCGATCCGGGAGGTGGTGCCCGCCACCACCCGGACTGGTTTGTCGTAGCTGACCCGGTGCCCATTGTCGGGTCCGGGTCCGTAGAGGTTGGGATCGATTCCGAACAGGTAGTAGGTGCCCGGTGCGAGTTGGAGCGAGAAGTGGCCCTTGGAGTCTGTCTGCGTGGATGCGACGGGAGTGCCTGAGCCGTCGGCTCTGGTGTATGCCGACACCCGGCCGGGAATAGGGGAGAGCGCTGTGCCCGGGGCCATGCCGCCCTCCTGTGCGAAGCCGCCGGCGATGGTCGCTCGCCCGGCCGCCGGGCTCGAGACCGAGACCGGTGAGGCGGCGGCCGGACTGGTGTTTTCCGGCGGCCGCGAAGTAGGGATCGATCCTGCCGCGCAGCCGGCCAACAAGACCGCGCCGCAGACAAGCAGACCTGCCCGGCCCATGTTGATCATCGGGTTCTCCTTCATGTTTGCGAGATTCGTGACGGTTGCGTCAAAGACGCACCGCCTTCGTGCCGAGGTTGCATGTCCATCGGGCCAGGGTCTGACCAGAAGCGCTGAAATCGTGGGCGACGCATAGGCGTCGATGATGGCGACGGTGACACCTTTGCCGTGCGTGCCTTTTCACCACGTCCCGGCGGCCACTCCGAATCACGGTCAGCCCGGAATTGGCCAGGAACGCCGTCACCGGCGGGATAGCGGCCTGAGTAAGAGCAAGACGGGTGTTGAACTGGGCGGCGGCGAGGTACTTGCGGTGCGGCGGGGTTGCTGACCGCGGCCCATGGTCTCGGCGGCATTTTGATTGCGTAGTTTTCGGGGCAACGCGGATCGCGACCCTATCCCCGGACGGGGGAGTACCGACGGCATTTGCCGGCGTCGCCCAAGTCGGTGCCGTGTCCGGGACAGTGGCCAGCGGCGCTCTCGCCGCCGCGGAGGCCAACGTGACAGATAGAATTTGCCACTGTGGAACTTGTCCAGATCGCTCAGCGCGCCGAGGACCTCCCCCGCGCAATCGCGTTCTACGAGCGGCTCCTCGGCATGCCCGTGGCCGCCCAATTCGACCCACCCGGGCTCGCGTTCTTCGTGCTCGGCAAGACGCGCCTGCTACTCGATCTCAACGCCCCGACATCACTGATCTACCTCGGCGTCGACGATGTGAAGACCACACTCGACGAGCTCAGAGCCTCAGGGGTGACAATCCAGGCCGAGCCGGAGGTCATCTTCAGCCACCTGGACAACAGGATCGGTCGGGCAGGTACCGACGAGTGGATGGCGTTCATCACCGACAGCGAAGGCAATACCATCGGCCTCGTGAGCTGGTCCGAGTCTGCCTAGGGCACCTCATACTGCGAGGGGTCCAACGGTCGGCACCATCCCGCTCCTCAGCGTCGCGGAGACCTACCGGGCCCAGGTGTGCGGCCACGTCCGTCCGGCGGACGGTGTTGATACAAGACGCCCGACAATGGGAAGAACAGGAACAGCATCCACCCATGACTCGCCACCACCAGAAGTAGCGCGACGAGAACCAACATCCCGACCGGGATGGTACGACGAGGCACACGGGGCCGGGGGTTGCGGGACAGGGGCGAGGCCCTCCCCGATGAGGACGGAAAGATGGCGGCAAGCCCATCGGGCAGATCCACAAAGATCGGTTGCAGGTCGGCGTAGGTCCGGGCGGCCATCACCTGACCCGACCGGGTCTCGAACTCCGTCATGTCCAGGCGACCCTGACTGAAGTACTCGCTCAGGGCATTGTGCGCACGTTCCCGTTCGGCTGTGCCTATCCGCACCTCGGGGCGCTGGTCCATGAGGTCAACGGTACCGACGCCGGCGTTCGGCCGACTGTTCCGCTTCCGGAACCCGTCAAGGTGGGCTTGCCGTTTCCGGCTTGGCCTCGCCAGTAGCGCAGTTCCACCTACGGCAACGCTCAAGTTGCAAGCGATGGGCAGGCCGATCCCGACATAGGATCTTGTGTTCATGCTCTTCCGTCCCTCAGCCGGTTCAGGCGATTTTGGTCCACGGCCTGAACGTGAAGTTTTGGTAACCCTCTGCGCCGCCCGCCTCGTCGCCCAGACCGTAGAAATCCTTGAATGACAACAGGATTGCCTCACTTCGTCGAATGCCAGCGCTTGGCGCATGTTCAGCCACCGTGTCCCGGGGCTGTAGCAACCTGGTTGGGCGTGCGTCAGGCGTCGGCGCGGCGGAGCCGCCAGGCGGCGCACCCCGTCAGGACCGCCGCGTATCCGCACAGCACGGCGAATCCGGTCCACGGTGACAGTGCGTGGGCCAACCCGGAGGTGTCGCCGGTCAACCCTCCACCGAGGTTCGAGGGCAGGTACTGCACGAAGTGGTCCGTCAACGATGCGGGTAGCAGGAGCGTCACGGTTGGGATCACGAAGAACACCGCGACGAACGTGGTGATCGCGGCGGCGGTGTTCCGCAGCAACGCCCCCAAGGCCAGGGCGGTTATTCCCGCGACGGTGACGTACAACGCCGCGCCGATGACCGCACGAAGAGCACCCGGGTCGGCCAGGGATGCGTCCAGGTGCTGCCCGTGCAGTAGTGCTTGGCCTACGAGGAACGCCGAGAAACTGGCGACCAACATGGTCAGGAAGGCCACGCTGCCGAACACCGCGATTTTGCCCGACAACATCGGCCATCGGCGGGGCACCACCGTTAGGGAGGAGCGGATCATGCCGGTGCTGTACTCGCCGGTGATCAGCAGCACTCCCAGGACACCGACGGCCAGCTGCGCGAAGAAGATGCCGGACAGCGACGTCGAGATCGGCGATTGCCCGGGTTCCAGACCGCCGGGTTGATGCGCGGTGACGGCCGTGATCAGGGCGCCCAGACCAATCATGAAGGCCACGGCGGCCAGCAGTGTGTAGACGGTGGACCGCAGGGATCGGAATTTGGTCCACTCGGACAGCACGACCCGCGGCAACGTCACCCGCAGGCGGGTGGAGGCCGAGCTGGTTGCCGATACGGGGGCCAGTGTGTTGGTCATGGCGTCACCATCGCGGTGTCGACCGGTGCGGATCCGGTGTTGCCAACGGAGCGGTATTCGACGGAGTCGTTGGTCAGTGTCATGAATGCTTCTTCCAGGGAGGCCTGTTGGACGGTCAGTTCGAAGACGGGTATCTGGTTCTGCCAGGCGACGGTGCCGATGTGTTCGGCGGTCAGGCCGTCGACCCCCAGCACGTCGGAGTCGCCGACGTCGGTGGTGACGGTGATGTCCGGGCCGAGGAGCAGATCGCGAAGCCGGGCCGCTTCCGGGCTGCGGACGGTAACCGAATGGTTCGAGGCCAGGGCGACGAATTCGTCGACCGTGGTGTCGGCGATCAGGCAGCCGCGGCCGATGACGACCAGACGTGTTGCGGTTTGCGCCATTTCGCTCATCAGGTGGGACGAAACGAACACGGTGTGGCCGTCGGCGGCGAGGTCTTTGAGCATGGTGCGCATCCACCGGACCCCTTCGGGGTCCAACCCGTTGACGGGTTCGTCCAAGACTACGGTCTGCGGGTTGCCCAGCAGCGCAGATGCGACGCCCAGGCGTTGACCCATGCCGAGGGAGAACCCGCCGACCCGTTTGCCTGCGACGTCGCGCAGGCCGACGGTGTCGATGACGTCGTCGACCCGGCCGGCCCGGATGCCGTTGGTCTGGGCCAGGGCGAGCAAGTGGTTGCGGGCGGACCGGCCGGTGTGCACCGCCTTGGCTTCCAGGAGCACCCCGAGTTCAGTCATCGGGGCGGCGCAGCTCCGGTAGTCACCGCCATTCACCCTGACCTGGCCCGTGGTGGGTTGGTCGAGTCCGGCGATCATCCTCATCGTGGTCGATTTCCCGGAGCCATTCGGGCCGAGGAACCCCGTGACGATTCCCGGTTGCACCATGAAATTCAATCCGTCCACGGCGAGTTTGGTGCCGTAGCGTTTGCTGAGATTTTCCACTTCGATCATGATATTTGCCTTTCAGGCCCTGATGGGTTGACGTGGGGCGACATGGAAGTGCAATTCGGAAGGGCTTCTGGTGTAGCGAACATTCGGAACCTGTGACTGCATCGGAGACCTGACTGTGGGTGCGCTCCGCCGTCACGTCACTGCCCTTTGCTGCCTCACCTGGGTGCGCTCTCCTTGGGTCGCCTTCGGCATCCGGCCATCGGCTGTCGTAGTGATGGTGGTTGACGGGGGCTTGTCGTTCTCACCGCGATGGTTGGGGATCGGCTGCCGCACTGCTGGTGGGACGGCGACGAGTGGGAACGGGATTGTGAGCTTTCCCGGGCTGGGCTAGGCGGTGAGGTCGCGGTTGCTGGATGTAGCGGCGGTTGCGGTCATCTCGGCGGTGATAGCGCAGGGCCTGAAGCCTTTGAAGGTCAGGTAGATGCCGAGCGAGAATTCCCACACGGCGATCAGGAGTGCCCCGAGCAGCGACCACACGGACTGCTCGTCGTAGACGCCGAAGTACTTCGCGATGACGGAGGCGAAGATGATGGGCGCTCCGATGAGGCCCAGCAGCGGAAGGATCCGGGGGACGAGGCCCGACTTGTACATCAGGGAGCCCAGCAGCACGGCGTTGATCCCCGGCAGCAGCGCTTGTCCGAGCAGGAACGTCCAGTGATACTCGGCGTTCAGCAGCTGACCGGTGACCACTGCATTTCCTCCGGCGCCGGCCTGCCGCACCGTCACGATCGAGAGCAGACTCACGACGCCGGCGAAGATGGTGGCCGCTTCCAGTGTCCGCATGGAAACGAACCCCAGCGCGACGCCTGCGTTCTGCCTCTTGATGACGGGGTACAGGGTGACGGCGGTGCCGATGCCTGCTAGGGCCACGATGATTTCCAGGAGCCCACCGACCATGGCCTGGGTGTCCGGGCCGGAGCCCACGATGTAGCCGGCCTTCCTCACCGGGCCGTAGAGGGACAGGGTCGGGATCGAGACGAAGGTGATCAGGTAGAACACCCCCGCGGTGAGCGAGGTCTTGCGCAGAGAACTCATCGGAACCCTTTTCGGTGCTGCGGTTTTCATGGTTGGCGCAATGGTGGTCATGTCGTTCTCCTTCGGATTGCTGAGTCGGCGGGTTTTCTGCTGGGCGTCGCAGCTGATGGGCGACAGGATTACGGCTTTGTACCGGGCTGGTCGGGTGGGACCCGGGTGACCGAGATCAGCGGCAGGCCCACGTCGCGCACCTTCTGGAGCAGGCCGTGCAGCGCGGACTGGTCGACGACAACGACCCTGGACGGTGGTCGTGCCGTCGCTGCAGGTGGTGAGAGCCAGCCCGTCGAACCATGCGACCCACCGGTTGTCCAGGTGGCCCTTGAGTCGGATTTCGTACCGTCCGGCCTCGTCGGCCGTCGACATTTCGCTCATCGTGCTACCCCCTTCGCTCTCACCCACCGGGATGCATTTCCTGGTCGTTGTGGTGGTGTGGTCGAAAGGTAGAAGCCGATGTGATGAGCCGACATCACCACATGTGGTGATTCAGGTGGTGACCCGCAGTTCGGGTCCGCGCCATACCGTGCCCACACTCGTCGGCGTCGGGCACGGTGTAGGTGTTTACGCCCCGACTGATCAACACGCGGCCAGTGTCGGCCTTGCCAATCCGTTTGTCGCCGTCATGGTGCGTAATCTCGAGGATTCCACGTAGAGGCGCGACCCCTGGATCACGTGTTACCGGAGCATCGACCGGATGTTGCTGCAAGTGCCGACCTGTCCACCGCGTTCCCAGGGCTTACGCGCTCGACGGCTGCCTGTGTGCCGTGTATGTGCAGGCCGGCGCCTCGGCTACCGACCGAAAGGCGCCTTTCATGCGGACGGCAAAGCAGTACACGCCGAATGGCTGAACCCTTTCGCCATTCGTGTCCATGACGTATTTGCGGGGCTGTGTCGTGGCTCTTGAAGGGATACCGACACAGAAGGTGAAGCGCACATGGGCTGGTCATCGATGGTGAGTGTGGCACTGGGATTGGTGTTGGCCTACCTGGTGTTCAGTGTCGCAGCCTCGCAGATCAACGAATTCGTAGCAGGGAAACTGCAGTGGCGCGCGCAGGGCCTCGAACGCGGCCTGTACGCGCTGTTCGGTGGGCCGGCCGCCGCCGCGAACACGGCAGGGTCCGCCGTCGACGGCGCTCCGGCCGACTTGGCCGGGCAGCCCCAGCTTCGGGCCTTGTCTGCGTTGGCGATCAAGGAACACCCCATCATCGCCGCGCTGGACGCCGGACTGGCCAAAGACCGCAGGGTCTCCTATCTACCGAGTCGGGCCCTGAGCGCCGCGGTGCTGGACCTCCTCGCCCCACCCGTTGCTCTGCTCGTGAACGACATCCCCACCGCGGGCCTGAGTCCGCAGGCGGCCGCTGCACTGCAGCAGTTCCGCCTCACCCCCACCGCCGCGGCGTTGGACAGCTACGCAGCTGCGTTGCCCGCCGACGACCCCAGGCTGGCCGGCCAAATGCCTGCACTGCGTGCCGCGCTCGAGAAGGACCCACTCGAGCGGATCCGCGCCGCCGTGCTCGAACTGCCGGTCGATCACCCGGCCCGGCGCACGCTGCTGCGGATGGTCACCGACGCCAAGGGGGACAGGGATCGGTTCCGGCAGCGGGTGGAGCACTGGTTCGACGACGAGATGGACCGGCTGGCCGGCTGGTACAAAAAACGCGTCCAGATCTGGATCCTGGGCTACGGCGCAGCTCTGGCGGTGTTGTTCAACGTCGACACCATCAACATCGCCCAGAGTTTGTGGATATCGCCGGTCGCGCAAGCCGCCGCGACACAGGAAGCAATCAACGCTGCCGGCAAAAGCCCCTCCGAGGTGGATACCAGTACCTCCGCGCTGGACGGTTTGGCCCTGCCCATCGGGTGGACCGCGCCGCACCAAGGTGGGCATGTCAGCGCAGACCCGCGCCGGGCACCCGACACGGCACAGCAGTACCTCCTGAAAATCCTCGGGCTGATCATCACCACCCTGGCCCTCGGATTCGGTGCGCCGTTCTGGTTCGACGTACTGGGCCGCATCGCACGAATGCGGAACGCCGGCAACGTCCCGCCCAAAGCCGACAAAGCCCAGGGCTGAGTGCTACCGGTGTTTCGATCATGGAGAAGGATGCTCTGGAAACCACTCCGTCGAGAGATGCGAGTACCGGTCGATGTAGTCGTTATTGATTCATGGCCCATTCGCCTTTGCAAGACCATCAAATCGATGCCCTCGGCGATCATCCTCGAAGCACGGGTATGCCTGAGGTCATGAATTCTCGGACGTCGATTTAGACGTGGCGACTTCAAATTCGGCGGTAGCGTCCTCATGTTTCGGATTGCAAGCCTTCTTTACGGCTTTGTCCCAGTTGGTTCCCAGAAGGTGTCGTGCCTGATCTGGCGTCCCTGGGCGTTGGCAAAGAGTAGCGAGCCGTGCGGACGGTCGGCCGTCAGCTGTAGCAGCTGAGGCACCATGTCGATTGGAATTGAGACCGTACGTCGACTGCGGCGGGTCTTCGGAGGTAGTTATTCCAAAGCTCATTGCCTGCCTGCGACGCGACTTCTTCTCGACGTAGTGCACCCGGAAGCTGGTTCGCCCGTCTGCCAGGCAGTAGGTGTCCATGGAGGCTTTGAAGGACGCACTAGACGTCATGACCAAAAAGCCACCGTCTGATGACCACTTCATCACGTTTTCGCACGTCAACACAGTGTCCGAGGGGGGACTTGAACCCCCACGCCCTTGCGGGCACTAGCACCTCAAGCTAGCGCGTCTGCCATTCCGCCACCCGGACCGGGTCGCGCTGCGCCTGATGCGCATCGCGATCGCTCACATTACTGGATCCGGACGTGTTCTTCGAACCAGCGGCTCGCCGGACGGTCTCGGGGGCCGGCTCAGCTGCCCGGTCACCACGAGGAGGAAGCGTCGGTGGTAGGAAAGCAGCATGCCCCCGACGGAGTCACCGCAGAACCAGCCCACCCAGCAGGTCCGGGCCCAGGACGAGGTGGTGCAGCTCTGCAGCGAGCTGATCCGGTTCGAGTCGGTCAACACCGGTGATCCGGACACCATCGGCGACGGCGAAGCCCAGGCAGCGCGTTACATCCAGGCCAAGCTCGACGAAGTCGGCTACGAGACGATCTACATCGAATCCGTGCCGGGCCGCGGCAACGTGGTCTGCCGGCTGGAGGGCACCGACCGGGCCCGGGGCGCGCTGCTGATCCACGGCCACGTCGACGTCGTTCCGGCCGACGCGGCCGAGTGGACCGTCGACCCCTTCTCCGGCGCCGTCCAGGACGGTTTCGTCTGGGGCCGCGGGGCCGTCGACATGAAGGACATGGTGGCGATGACGCTGGCCGTTGCGCGCGAGTACAAGCGCACCGGGTACGCGCCACCGCGCGATCTCATCTTTGCCTTCGTATCGGACGAGGAGGCGGGGGGCACCTGGGGCGCGCAGTGGCTGGTGGATTTCTATCCGGAGCTGTTCGCCGACGCCACCGAGGCGATCTCGGAAGTCGGCGGATTCTCCATCACGCTGGATGACGCCCGTCGCGCCTACCTGGTCGCTGCTGCCGAAAAAGGCGTGGCCTGGGCACATCTCAAGGCCAACGGCCGGGCCGGGCACGGCTCTATGATCAACGACGACAACGCCGTGACCCGGATCGCCAATGCGGTAGCCAGACTCGGCAGCCACGAGTTCCCGTTGACCATGACGGCGACCGTGCGCAGCTTCCTGGACAAGATGACCGAGCTCACCGGCATGGAATTTCCGGAAGACGATCTGGCCGGCACCATCGCGAAGCTCGGTCCGGTCGCACGGATCATCAATGCCACGCTGCGCAACACCGCAACGCCCACCATGCTGAAGGCCGGCTACAAAGCGAACGTCATCCCGTCCACCGCCGAGGCGACGGTCGACTGTCGGGTGCTGCCCGGCTCCGAAGAGCACTTCCGGGAACAGATCGCCGAGATCGTCGGCGACGGCGTCGATATCACCTGGACCTGGCAGCCTCCGCTGGAGGTGCCGTTCGAGGGACCACTGGTCGAGGCGATGAAGGACGCGCTGACGGCCGAGGACCCGGGGGCGCATCCGGTGCCCTACATGCTCTCCGGCGGGACCGACAACAAGGCGTTCGCCCGGCTCGGGATCGCCGGGTATGGCTTCTCGCCGCTGAAACTGCCGCCGGACCTGGATTTCTCCTCGCTGTTCCATGGTGTCGACGAACGGGTGCCGGTGGAAGCACTGGAGTTCGGGACCCGGGTGCTGGACCGGCTGTTGCGGAACTGCTGACGGGTCAGGACCCCGGCACGAAGTGCCGCACGAGGGCGGTGGTCACCGCGGCGAGCGCCACCACCACCAGGAACGGCGCCCGCCGCCACACCGCGATGCCGGCCACCGTGACGCCGGCCAACCGGGCGTCGATATGAATGCTCTGTCCCAGTCCGAGCGTCTGCACGCCGATCAACGCGGCGAGCAGGACGATCGGCAGCAGGGCGGCAACGCGTTGCACGGTGGGCCTGGTCAACACGGATTCGGGCACCGACAATCCTGCCAATTTGGCCAGGTAGACGCCGAGACTCCCGGCCAGCAGAGCGATCCACATCAGTGCGCCTCCTTCGGGCCGTCGTCGTCGATCGGCAGCGGAGCCTTCCGCGGCCAGGCACCGACCGCGATACCGAAGGCCGCCGCGACGAGGACGGGAATCCCCGGCGGCACCAGGGGAGTGATGAGCACGGCGATCATCGCCGCCACCAGGGCGATGGCCCACGCTTCGCCGTCGCGCAACCGCGGTGCCAACAGCGCGATGAACGCTGCCGGAGCGGCCGCATCCAGGCCAAGCACCGTAGGATCGGACATGGCGGACGCCCCGACCACGCCGATCAGAGTGCCGAGGTTCCACAACACGAACACTCCGATCCCGGTGGCGTAGAAACCCAATCGGCCGGCCCGGATTGTGCTGCGGCCCAGAGACATCGCACTCGACTCGTCGATCACCAGTTGGGCCGCCAGCGGCCGTCGCCACGATCGAACTCCCAGCAGGGTGGAGAGCCGGAGCCCGTAGAACGCGTTGCGAGCGCCGAGCATGATGGCGGTCGCCGCGCCCGCCCAGGGCGAGCCGCCGCTGGCCACCACGCCCACCAGACCGAACTGGCTGCCGCCGGAGAACATCAACAGGGACAGGGCCATGGTCTGCCAGGCATTCAGTCCGCCGGCCACAGCGATGGCTCCGAAGGAGATGCCGTAGGCGCCGGTCGCCACCGAGACGCCCATGGAGTCCCGCAGGACGGACTTTCGTTCGAGCGCGGCGTCTTCCGGGTTCGAGTCGCCGGCAGCCGTTTCGTCGTCCGGCTCCATCTACCGGACCGCGGACATCACGGCGAGGGGCGGCACGGTGTCAGGGGGTGAGGTCGGGGAGCAGACCGGCGGACCGCTTGCGGCGCATCCACACCTGGCGGCTACCGTCCTCGAAACGCAGCACCCGGTCGAGCTCCCAACCGGCGAACTCCGCCCGCAGCGAAAGCATGGTGGCGGCCGCGGATCTGGTGGTGTTGGCGTCGATGCGAAGTCCCTGATACTCGAAATCGCTCATCGCCTGGGCCGGGTCCGGGTAGCTGGCCCAGCGGGGGATGCGTTGTGGGTATCGAGCAGATTCGATGGCCGATCACCCTCCTGTCATGTCGTTCGCCGGCACCTTCTGTCATACATCATCCGGCGGGATTTCGTCCTGCGGCCCGGCCGGAAGTGGATTACGCAACAAGGCCTCGAGCCTGGTCCGTCGCGGTTCGGCGCCGATCGACCGCACCGCCCTGGCCAGCATGGGGCCGGCCGCGTGGATCACCGACAGATGGCGTCGGGCACGCGTCAGTGCGGTGTAGACGAGTGGTCGGGACAACATGTTTCCCGCCTCTGGCGGCATCACGGCGACGACTGCCTCCCACTCCGAGCCCTGCGCGCGGTGCACGGTGATCGCCCACCCGTGCAGCAGATCGCCGAGCGATTTCCCGGAGATCTGCGACTCGCCGGTGGTGAACACGACCCGCAGCGAGTTGTCACCGGTGGACACGACCGTGCCCACCTCGCCGTTGGCGTACCCGGTCGGTTCGGCGTCCAGGTGATTGGCGGTGGCCACCACCCGATCTCCCACGTCGAAGCCGCGAACGGCCCCCCGCCCCGGGTTCAGCACCGCCTTCAGTGCGCGGTTCAGCGCCTGGGTACCCGCCGGTCCTTTGTGGACGGGCGTGACCACCTGCAACTGATCGGCGGTGACGCCGAAGACGCGGGGAATGGAGTCGGTCACCAGTTGCACGACCCGCCGGGCACCTTCCTCGGAGCCGCGGGCCGGCACGATGACCACCTCCCGGCTTTCGTCCTGCACCTGCGCCAACTCGCCACCGCGGACGGCCATGGCCAGCCGGGCGATCGCCCCACCCTCTGTCTGGCGGTACAGGGTCTTGAGCTCGGTCACCGGGATCGTGCCGCTGTCGATCAGGTCGCCCAGCACCCGGCCAGGGCCGATCGACGGCAGCTGCGCGGGGTCGCCGACGATGACGAGGTGGGTTTTGTCCTTGAGCGCGGCTAACAGCGCTGACGCCAGTTCGACATCCAGCATCGACGCCTCGTCGACGACCACCAGCTGCGCCTCGATCTGATTGTCTGCGTCGTGCTCGAAACCCGCAGCCACCGAACCGTTGGCGCGACGAGCACCGAGCAGGCGATGGATCGTGCTGGCGGGCGAACCGGCCAACTCCTCCAGTCGCTTGGCGGCACGACCGGTCGGAGCGGCCAGCGCGATATCGACACTGACCCGATGGCACAGCGCCACCACCGCTGCGATGGTTCGACTCTTCCCGGTACCGGGACCACCGGTGAGAATCGAAACCCCGTGGCCGGCTGCCAGTGTCACAGCACCGGCCTGCACGTTGTCCAACTCCTTGATCACGTTCTTGACCGCTCGCTCGCCGGCCAACGAGTGGGCGGTGGCGGTCAACCGCCGCAGGTGCCGGGCGATGTCGTCCTCGGCCTCGGCCAGGACCGTGCGGGCCACCCACGGTTCGACGGATCCCGGATCGGGGCCGGACACGGCTGCGACCAGATCGGCCGCCACGGCAGCGCGAATGGCATCGGCCGCGTCGACACCGAAGGGGCGCAACGCATCGGCCACCTGCGCGAGCGACGCGGCCGTGTGACCCTGGCGGGCAAACCGGGCCAGCGTCCAGTCGACCAATGAACGCCCGCGACGTGGATCGCTGCGTTGTACCGCCGGATCGATGGACAGCGCGACTCGATCTGCCTGAGCAACGGTTGCGTCCGGAAGCGCGAGCAGTCGCCAGGGATCGACCTGCAACTGATCAGCGGCGTCGTCGCCGATCGCCTCCATCAGCCGGCCCGCCCAGCGGGCCGGTATCCCTTGCGGTACCAGCAGTTGCGCTACCGAGTAGGTCTGGCCGACACCGATCCACGAGGTGTACAGCCGGTCTGCTCGCTTCGGGGTCATCTTCGGGAGGGCGGACAGCGCCGCAACGGTCACCCCGGCCGCAGATGTGATGCCCGCGTCACGCAGGGCGGCGGCCACGGACTGGCCGACGCCGGGCCACAGGCCGGAGCCGGCAAACTCGGCGAAGACGTCCAGCGGGGGAGCGGCCGCGTCGTAGTGGGTACTCACTATTGCGGGTCGTCGGCGGCGTCGGGCGAGCTGACGTCCTCGAGGGCCGCCCGGATCTCGCCCGGCAGGGTGATGTCCATCGCCGCCAGCGAGCCCAACAGCTGAGCGTTGTCCCGCGCCCCGACGATGGCACTGGCCACCCCCCGCCGATCACGCACCCAGGCACAGGCCACCGCCAGTGGCGAGGTACCCAGCCCTTCTGCCGCCGTCACGACGGCCTCGACGATGCGGGCGGCGTCGGGTCCGAGGTGCCGGCCGACGTACCGGGTGAAATGCGGGGACGCTCCCCGTGAATCCGCCGGCGTGCCGTGCCGGTACTTGCCGGTCAGCACCCCGCGCCCGAGCGGCGCCCAGGCGAGCAACCCGATCCCGTGCAGAGCGGCCGCGGGCAGCAGGGACTCCTCGACCGATCGCTCGACCAGCGAGTACTCGGCCTCGGCGGCGACAACAGGGCAGCCGGCCACCCGCAGCCAGGTGGCCATGGTGGCCAGTTGCCAGCCTGAGTAGCCGGACAGACCGACGTAGGACGTGCGGCCCGAATCGACTGCGCGCTGGAGCGCGGAGCACGTCTCCTCGAACGGGACAGCCGCGTCAAAGGCGTGGATCTGCCAGAGATCGACGTGGTCGGTGTCCAGCCGGCGGAGCGAATTGTCCAGGGCCGCCAGCAACTTCCCTCGCGACCCACCGACCCCGACGGTCGTGGTCGACAGCACCACGTCCGAGCGGGGGATGACGTCCGGTACCAGTGTTCCGATGATCGATTCGGCATCACCGTCGCCGTAGACGTTCGACGTGTCGATCAGCGTCCCACCTGCGGCGACGAAGGTTTCCAACTGGGTCGCGGCGTCGTCGGCGTCGGTATCACGACCCCACGTCATGGTGCCCAGCCCGAGCCGGGACACCTCCAGTCCACTGCGCCCGACCCGCCGAGAATCCATGGCTGCCAACCTAGTGGCCCCGGCACCGCGAACCATGCGTGCAACGCTGGGAGTGACCGACGAGCAGCGTCAGCGGACCGGCATCGGGCCACCCCGCGGCGCTGACCGGGGCAGTACACGCGGCCCGGTACCGTCAAGGCCCATGCGACTTGGACTGAACCTGGGCTACGTGACGTCGGCTGCCCAGCTGCGCGACAACCTGCAACTCGCGGTGGTCGCCGATCAACTCGGCTACGACGTCGTCTGGGCGGCCGAAGCGTACGGGTCCGATGCCGCCACCGTCCTGGGCGCCATCGCCGCAACCACCTCGCGGATCGACATCGGGTCCGCGGTCTTCCAGATCCCCGGACGGACGCCGGCCATGACGGCTATGACGGCCGCGACGCTGGACGCCATGTCCGGCGGCCGGTTCCGGCTCGGGCTCGGCGTTTCCGGTCCGCAGGTCTCCGAGGGCTGGCATGGGGTGCGATTCGGCGACCCGCTCGGCCGGACCCGCGAGTATGTGCAGATCGTTCGCCAGGCGATCGCCCGTCGGCGGGTCACCGCCGGTGGCGAGCACTTCATCCTCCCGTTGCCCGACGGACCGGGCAAGCCGTTGGTGCTGTCCCTGCAGCCGGTTCGGCCGGCGGTACCGATCTACCTGGCCGCCGTCGGACCGAAGAACCTCGCTCTGACCGGCGAGATCGCCGACGGCTGGTTGGCCATCTTCTTCGATCCCGAGTCGGGCGCTGCGCACATCGAGCGCATCCATCGTGCCGCCACCGCGGCCGGCCGCGACCCCTCGTCGATAGACATCTCCGTGCAGGTCACGCTCGCAGTGCACGACGATCCGGAGCAGGCGGCCATGCTGGTCCGGCCGAACGCGGCCCTCTACATCGGCGGAATGGGTTCGAAAAAGGTGAACTTCTATCACGGCATCGCCACCGCGATGGGCTACGAACGCGAGGCCGACGAGGTGCAGGAGAAGTTCCTGGCTCGCGACTACACCGGCGCGGCCGCCGCGGTCCCGTTCGAGTTCATCGACCGGACGTCGCTGATCGGCGATACCGATCGCATCGCCGAGCGCCTTCGGGTGCTGGACCGGCAGGGCGTGACGTCGGTGAGCGTCTCACCGGCCGACCCCGACCCGAAGGCCCGGTCGGAAGCCCTCCGGATCGTGCAGAAGGCAGCAACCGCGGCCGGGGTGCTCGCGTGAGCCTGATCGCCGCGATCATCCTCGGCATCGTCGAGGGCCTGACCGAGTTCCTCCCGGTCTCCTCCACCGGACATCTGACCATCGTCAGCGAGATGCTCGGCTACAACATCGCCGACCCGAGCATCACCGCGTTCACGGCAGTCATCCAGGTCGGCGCCATCATCGCCGTGATCATCTATTTCTGGTCCGACATCAAAAAGCTGGTGGTGGCCTGGGTGCGCGGCCTGTTGCACAAGGAGGCGCGCAGCGATCCGGAGTACCGGATGGCCTGGCTGGTGATCATCGGCTCGCTGCCCATCGCCATCGTGGGATTCGCATTGCGGCACTTCATCTCCCACCAGCTCCGCAGCCTGTGGATCGTCGCCTTCGCGATGATCCTCTGGGGCGGGGTGATGCTCCTCGCCGAGGCTGTCGCCAAACAGGATCGCGGCGAGGAGGACTTGAACCTGCTCGACGTGCTGTTGATCGGATTCGGCCAGTGTCTGGCCTTGATCCCCGGTGTGTCCCGCTCGGGAGCCACCATCTCGATCGGCCTCATGCGCGGTCTCGACCGGGTCTCCGCAACCAGACTGTCGTTCCTGCTCGGCATCCCGGCGCTGATCGGGGCCGGGGCCTACGAGTTGCCCGACGCGCTGCACGGGGGAACCAACGGAACGGTGGCGGTCGGCTGGCTACCAACGCTGGTGGCCACCTTCGTTTCCTTCGTCGTCGCCTACGCCGCCGTGGCCTGGCTACTCAGGTTCGTCGCCGGCCACAAGATCACCTGGTTCGTCTGGTATCGCTGGACCGTCGCCGCTGTACTGATCATCGCGCTCTCGACCGGTGCGCTGGCAGCGACGTGACAGGCAAGACCGCGGATGAGCACTGGGAACTCCAAACGAGCAAGAGGGTCGACAGATGAGCACCGTTGTGCTGTTGCGCCATGGCCGGTCCACCGCCAACGTGGCCGGAGTGCTTGCCGGGCGAACACCGGGCGTCAGTCTGGACGAAGTCGGGCGCGCACAGGCGGATGCCGTTGCCGCACGGCTGTCCGGTATCACTCTGGACGCGCTGATCAGCTCGCCGATGGATCGTTGCCAGCAGACGGTCGCCCCACTCGCCGCCGCCACCGGGCTCGCGGTTCGGATCGAACCCGCGCTGGCCGAAGTGGACTATGGCGACTGGACCGGCCGGGCGCTCAAGGATCTCGCCGGCGAGGACCTGTGGCGCACCGTGCAGGCCCACCCGTCGGCAGCGGTCTTCCCCGGCGGTGAGGGACTGGCCGCCGTCGGCGTGCGAGCGGTCCGGGCCATCCGCGGCCTGAGCTCCGAGCTGGGCCCCAACGCCGTCATCCTGGTCTGCTCCCACGGCGACGTCATCAAGGCCATCCTGGCCGACGCGCTGGGTCTGCACCTGGACGGCTTCCAGCGCATCATGGTGGCCCCAGCCTCATTGTCGGTGGTGCGGTACACGCCATTGCGGCCGTTCGTCGAGCGCATCAACGATTCCGGTGAACTCGGCTCGCTGCGGCCGCCGCCCCCGCCTGCGGCCGCGGACAAAGGAGCCGCGGACACATCGTTGCCGGCCGAACGGGCCGCACGGCCAGGACGACACCACGCTCCGGAAGAAACGTCGGACGCGGTGCCGGGCGGGGAGTCCAGCTGAGACGCGCGCCACATCTGCTCTGCCCTCGGCGTAGGCGTGACCGGGACACCCGCCTCCGTCAGCCTGTTGGCATAAGCTCGGAGTCGCCATGACACGACAGGTCCACGTCTTCCGCTCACCCGATCGGTTCCTTGCCGGGACCATCGGGCAACCGGGCGAACGCGAATTTTTCCTCCAGGTCGCCGACGGCCGCCGGATCTTCTCCGTTTCCTGCGAGAAGCAACAGGTCGCCGTACTGGCCGACCGGCTCGGCTCGCTGATCAGCGAGGTGGCCCGGCGGTTCGACGTCAGCACGGCCGAGGCCGCCGGCGCGTCTGGTGACGACCTCACCCTCACCACTCCGGTGGACGCCGAGTTTCGGGTCGGGACGATGGGTCTGGCCTGGGACGGCGAGGAATCGCAGGTCATCGTCGAGCTGCTCGCGCTCAGCGAGGAAGAAGTCGGCGAGGACATCGTGCTCGAGGATCGCGAGGACGGTCCGGACGCGCTGCGCGTCTTCCTGACGTTGGACGAGGCCAGCGATTTTGCTCGCCGCGCGGAACTGGTGGTCTCGGCCGGGCGTCCGCCGTGCCCGCTCTGTGCCAACCCGCTGGATCCGGAAGGGCACATCTGCCCACGGCTGAACGGTTATCACCGCGGTGCCGGCAGCTGACCCGGCTGCCACTGACCCCAACGAACCCGTCACGGGGATCAGGGGACTTGACGAGCAGGCTGTCCGGCACGTTCTGACGGATGGCACGCTCGACATCACGGGCCGGCTCACCGATGCTTCGAATCTGACGCTGCTGGCGACTGCCACGCTGGACGACGTTGACATCGAATGCGTCTACAAACCGATCCGCGGCGAACGTCCGCTGTGGGATTTCCCCGACGGCACCCTGGCCGACCGTGAAGTCGCCGCCCACCGGATCGCAGAGTATGCCGGCTGGGACTGCGTGCCGCTGACCATCATGCGGGACGGGCCCTACGGCACCGGGATGGTGCAACGCTGGATCGACCAACCGGCGGACAGCCCCGAATTGGTGGACCTGGTCCCGGCGAAGAAAATCCCGAAGGGCTGGCTGCCGATCATGCGGGCGGTGGACCACGACGGCGCCGACGTAGCGGTCGTGCATGCCGACGAGAACAATCTGAAGGTGCTGGCCGGTTTTGACGTGGTGGTCAACAATGCGGACCGAAAGGGCTCGCACATCCTGCTGCCCGGTGACGGGCGAGTACTGGGCGTCGATCATGGTCTGTGCTTTCATTCCGACGACAAGTTGCGGACCATTCTGTGGGGCTGGGCCGGTACACCGCTCCCGGACGCGGTGAAGGACGGCCTCGGTCGACTCGCCCGGGGCATGGCCGGCGAACTGCGTGCCGAGATGAGTGGGTACCTCACCATCACCGAGGTGGACACGCTGGCCAAGCGGATCGACTACCTCGAGATGTATCCGGTGTACCCGATGCCACCTCGCGGCCGTTCGCCCATCCCGTGGCCGCCGCTCTAATCACGCCGATGTCGAGAATGCATGGGGCAGTGGCCCGATGAGCCGGTTCTTCCAGCCCGTGACCGGCTTTGCCCGGGCCATGGGTCAGACGGCCGCGGCCATGACGCTTGACGTGGCGAGCGGAGTGGCCCGGTTGGGCGAGGCTGCGGTTGATGCCACGAACGGACGGCATCGCACACCGGGAGTCCTGCGAGTACAGGTGCTCATCCTCCGCGACGAGAACGGGCGCCCGCTGTGCCCGACCGAGGCAGTACGGCCGGCTCTGACCCGTGCGGATCAGATTCTGCGGCGGGAGTCGGGCGTGCGCGTTCGGGTGGTCGGCATCAGAACCATCGATGAGATCCCGCCCCCCGCCGCACTCGACCCGCGGGCGAATCGCGGGCTCGTGATCGACGACATCCTGGGCCGGACGCAGTTCTACCGACGCCACCAACCTGCTGCCGATGCCGCTGTCGAACGGGGCTTGGTCGGGGCGCCGATCACCGTCATCGTGGTCCGGAACATCGCAGGCCACACCACAGGGTGCTCGTTGGGCATCTCGGCGGACTGGGTGATCACCCAATCCGCCCTCTTCGACGAAGGCAACGAACGCACCTACGACGAAACGGTGCTGGCCCACGAGCTGGCCCACGCACTCAACCTGCCGCACCACCGGGACCCGGACAACCTGATGTTTCCGGCCTCGTCGCCACCGACGGCCATCCGCGGCACCAGTCTGGCCGGCTGGCAGCGCGGTGTGATCCAGGCCAACCGGCACGTGCTGCCCGGACGGTCCGACCCGCACTCCGACCTTGACTAGGGTGAGCAGGTGCGTTCTTGGCCCTCACCCTCGGTTCCTGCCCTGCCCCAACAATCCGCAGCACGTGTGCTGAGTCTGTATGACTCGTCGACGGGTACGGTGCGTCCGACCAGCCCGGGTTCCACCGCCAGGATCTACGTCTGCGGCATCACCCCGTACGACTCGACACACCTCGGCCACGCCGCGACGTACCTGGCCTTCGACCTGGTGCAGCGCGTCTGGCTCGATGCCGGGCACCAGGTGCACTACGTGCAGAACATCACTGACATCGACGACCCGCTGCTGGAACGCGCAGAACGGGACGGGGTCGATTGGGCTGATCTGGCCGCTGAGCAGATCGAACTGTTCCGCGAGGACATGACCGCCCTCCGGGTGCTACCCCCCGCCGACTACATCGGGGCAGTCGAGGCGATGTCGGAGGTTGCCGGCGCAGTGGAAGCCCTGTTGGCCTCGGGTGCGGCGTACCGGGTGCCCGATGATGACTACCCGGATGTGTACTTCGACACCGACTCGTCGGGACGGTTCGGGTACGAGTCCCGCTACGACCGGGAAACAATGAACACCTATTTCGCCGAGCGGGGCGGCGACCCCGACCGCCCGGGGAAGAAGCATGAGCTGGATCCGTTGCTGTGGCGGATGGCTCGACCCGGAGAACCGTCCTGGCCATCTCCGCTCGGAGCCGGCCGAGCCGGATGGCACATCGAGTGCGCAGCAATCGCCGGTAACCGGCTGGGACTGCTCGGCGTCGCCGAGGGCACGCCGATCGACGTCCAGGGCGGCGGTAGCGACTTGATCTTCCCGCACCACGAGTGCTCTGCGGCTCATGCCGAAGTGCTCTCCGGCGTCTCGCGTTTCGCCGAGCACTACACCCACGCCGGGATGATCGGTCTCGACGGCGAGAAGATGTCGAAGTCCCGCGGCAACCTGGTTTTCGTGTCGACGCTGCGCCGGGCGGGCGTCGACCCGATGGCGATCCGGCTGGCGCTGTTCGCCGGCCATTACCGTCGGGACCGCTTCTGGGACGATGGATTGCTGACCGAGGCGCAGGCGCGACTGGCTGCATGGAAAACCGCTGCAGCGCGGTCTGGCTCCCCGGCCGATCATGTCGTCGATGCCCTGCGGGCCTCGTTGGCCGACGATCTGGACACGCCTGCCGCGCTGGCCCTGCTGGATGCCTGGGCCGCCGACGACGCCTTGGACGGTCGGGCCGTTGCCCTCGCGGTCGATGCCCTGCTCGGGGTCACGCTGGACTGAGCTCAGGAAGCGACACTGAGGTCAGGCCGCGACACCCATGCAGTCGCGCAGTCTGATCAGTCCGTCCCGCATCCTGGTCTTGATGGTGGGCAGTGCTGCACCGAGCATGTCACCGACCTCGCGCTGGGTGTGGCCACCGAAGTAGGCCAGCGTGATCGATTCCCGCTGGAGCGAGGTGAGGGTGTCCAGGCACTCGCGAACCTGCGAAGCGTCGGAATGCTGCTCGACCGCATCGGCGACCGAGTCGACGTCGCGGTCGAAGCTGCCGACGGCCGATTTCAGATCCCTGTTCCTGGACGCCTGCGATTGCCGGACCCGGTCGACCGACCGGCCGTGGGTCAGCGTCATGATCCACGAGGTGGCCGTACCGCGGGCGCGGTCGAATCGGGACGCGCGCTGCCAGATCTCGAGAAAGATCTCCTGAGCGACTTCCTCGGCCTGGCTGGTGTCGCGCAGGATGCGGGTGGCCAAGCCGAACACCCGGGCCGAGAAACGCTCGTACAACACGCTGAACGCCGATTGGTCGCCTGTGCTGACGCGCTCCAGGAGAGCTTCGGGAGTCAGATCGTCAGGTGCAGCCACCCCGCCCTGGGCCGAACTCATCTGGGGCGAGACCATGTGAGCATCTTGGCTCACCAATGCGGTCCGTGTCCAATATTCACTGATGGTGACCCTGCTGGGGCGCGACGACCGGCCCGAACCATCTGCACGACCGGGCTACGCCGAGATCTTGCGCAGCTGCCAACCCAGGACGAGCTCGCCGAGCCCGCGGATGAGGAACGCGATGCCGGCGATGATCGCCACCGTGGCCAGGGCCGCGCTGGGGTTGACGAGCAGGATGATCGCCGCGGCGATGGACAGCACGCCGAGGATGATGAACCAGACCCGGTGGGCCGGCGAAGCGGCTGCCGCGAAAAGGCAGCCGATGCCGGTCAGCATGAACCAGACCACACACCCCAGAGCAATCGCCCAGATGCCGACTCCGGGATGGATGATGCAGATCAACCCGGAGACGATGGCGATGATGCCGAGCACCCAGGTCCAAACCGAGCTGCCGCCGCCGTCGCCGCGGGCCAGCGATCCGATAGCCACGACCATCACCCCGCCGACCAGCAGCATGATCCCGAAGATGAGCGCAAGCACGGTAATCGTTGCGCTGGGCCAGATCAGCGCGATCAGACCCGCTACGACGTCGATCCCGCCGAGGACGAAGAGGTGCCGGCTGCTGTAGGTCTGCACGATGAACCCGGTGCTGCCAATGGGATTGGGGGCAAGTGGGTCGGTGCCGTAGGAATTGCTCATCAAAGCTCCTTCTGGTGGATCAGTCCATCCTTGCAGACCACCGTCAGCCTCAACGGCGCGAATCGCCGGGCTTCGGACCGCGTCGTCGGAGGTAGCGCTCGAACTCCGCCGCGATCGATTCACCCGATGCGGGTTTCAGCGGTTCGTCCTCCTCGTCGCGTTCCTCGAGGGCCTTGATGTACTCGGAGATCTCCTCGTCCTCCGCGGCGATCTGCGAAACCTCGATCTCCCATTCGTCGGCCTGCTCGGGGAGCCCGCCGAGGGGTACCTCGATGTCGAGGATCTCCTCCACCCGATGCAGCAGGGCCAGAGTGGCCTTGGGCGACGGCGCCTGCGAGACATAGTGCGGCACCGAGGCCCAGAACGAGACGGCCGGGATGCCCACCTGGACGCAGGCATCCTGGAAGACGCCCGAGATGCCGGTGGGCCCTTCGTACTGCGAGTTGGTCAGGCCCAACCGCTCTGCCGTCGGCTGGTCGTGCGCGGAGCCGGTGACCTGGACCGGGCGGGTGTGGGGCACGTCGGCCAACAACGCGCCGAGGGTGATGACGGTGGCCACGTCATGTGCCAGGGCGACGTCGAGCAGCTCCTGACAGAACGCCTTCCAGCGGAAGTTGGGCTCGATGCCGTGCACCAGGATCACGTCGTAGGGGGCGGTCGCCAACCGGCAGACCGACAGCCTGGTGGTCGGCCAGTCGATGGTCCTGGTCACGCCTTCAATAAGGCGCACGGTCGGCCGGCTGACCTGGAAGTCGTAGAAGCCTTCCGGGTCGAGCTCGGTCAGTGGAGCGGCGTCCCAGGCCAAACCCAGTTGCTCCACCGCCGAGGTGGCTGCGTCGCCCGCGTCGTTCCAGCCCTCGAAGGCGGCAATCATCACCGGACTTCGCAACGTGCCCGCGCCCATGTTGTCCGAAGCTTGTGTCACACCGGTAACCCTACGTCGGCAGCAGATGACGCGACGCGGCCTTTGCGCAGAGCGGACAGACCGCCGGAACGAAAGCGGGGATGAGTGCCCGGGCCATTAGTGTTGGCAGGTGACCTCGACCCCCTTGGCATACCCGCTGCGGGCCGTCCTGTTCGACATGGACGGCACGCTGACGGACTCCGAGCGCCTGTGGACCATCGCGCTGGAACGCGTAGCGCATTTCTACGGTGGCGTGCTGAGTGCGCCTACCCGCGAGGCGATGGTCGGTCAGGACATGTGGGCGACCATCGACCTGCTGCACCGCGAACTCGGCGTCCACGTCGCGCCGGCCGCAACCGCCAAGATGCTGACGGACTACACCAAGGAAGTCTTCGGCGAAGGGCTGCCGTTCAAAGACGGTGCCGTCCAGATCCTGGCGGCGGTCAAGGCCGCCGGGCTCCGGACCGCCCTGGTCACCGCCACCTATCGGGAGCTGGTGGACATTGCGCTGACCACGCTGGGGCAGAACACGTTCGACGCGATCGTCTGCGGGGACGAGGTGCTGAACAACAAACCCGATCCCGAACCATACCGACGTGCACTCGAATTACTCGGCCTGCCCGCAGAGGCTGCGCTGGTGATCGAGGATTCACCCACCGGCTCGCGCTCGGCAACCGCCGCCGGGCTCGGCGTACTGGTCGTGCCGTCCGAGATGCCGGTACCCGCGGGGCCTGGGCTGACCTTTGCCACCACGCTGGCCGGGGTGGACGTCGACGAACTGCGCAGCGTCCACGCAGCACTGCTCGCGGCCCGGCACACCATCGAGGTCTGACTGGCATGCGACAGACGAGCGGCCCGTCTCCCGTGCTGGAGACGAGCCGCCGTCCTGCGTCGTTCAGGTCAAGCGTCCTGGGTCAGCCGCCCGCTCGGCGGCCTGCGCCGGCGCCCGCCCCGGTAAACCCACCCTGACCCCCGGCGCCGCGGATTGTTGCTCCCGAGCCGCCGAGGCCGCCCAATCCGGCACCCGCGGCCGCGCTGGTTGTGGTCGCGATGGACTGGTTCAGATCGGCGATCACCACCTGTTGCCCGGCCGTGATCCCGGCCGTGATCTGGGTGAGATCAGTTCCCACCGCCCCGATCTGGACGACCACGGACTTGAGCTCCCCGTTGTCCAACACCGACACCGTGTGCTGGGAACCAGTTGTCTTCACCGCTGAGGTCGGCACCGTGAGCACGTTGCTGACATCGCTCAGCGTGATCACCGCGGATGCCCCGGACCCTTCGTAGAGGGTCAGATCGCTCGGGTCCAGCAGCACCGTCACCGGGTAGGTGGCGCTGCCCGATGTGGATGAACTACTCAGAATGCCCACCGTGGTCGACCGTTCCGGTCAACGGAGTGGTCAACCCATTGACCGTGACCGACGCCTTGTCGCCCACCTTCAGCTGATCGATCAGCGAGAGACTGATGGTCGTCGCCACGTCGTACTGACCCGGCCCGAGGATGGTGATGATGCTGCTCGTCGAGTTGGCGCTGACCGCGTCACCCTTGGCAATCGCCACGGCGGCAACGGTTCCCGCGATGGGGCTGGTCAACGCGACCTCGGTCAGATTCTGCTTGGCCACCGTGATGTTGGCCTGATCCAGATCGATCTGGGCCTGGTCGGCCGCTATGTCGGCCGCCGTGATGACCTTGGCCGCCGCGCCGCCCTGGTTGTTACCGGAGTTGTTGTTGACGGTGGTGGAGCCAGAGCCGGTACCTGTGTTTCCGGTCTTGGAGGCCGTTCCCGTGCCGCCGGTGCTCGCACCCGTTCCGGTGCCGGTGGAACCACTCTGGGCTTGCGTGGTGGCAGTGCTGGCCGATCCAGTTCCTGATCCTGTGCCGGTCCTGGTTCCTGATCCGGACTCTGCGCCAGTTCCGGTGGCGCCCGCACCGGTCCCGTTGGCTCCACTCGCGGCATTGGTCGGCGTGGCACCCGTGCTGGCGGAGCCCGCACTGCCGTTCCGGCCGGCACCGCTGCCGCCGGTACCGCCGGTGTTGGTATCGCCGGTGTTGGTATCGCCGGTGTTGGATCCGGTGTTGGCTGCTAGGCCGTCGAGCGTCTTCTGCAGCGCACTCTCGGCCGCCGCCAGGGCTGTCTCGGCGGCTTGAACTGCGAGCTGGCTGTCCAAGACCTGTTTGATCAGCAACTGGCAACCGGTCAGGTAGTCCTGGACCGACCGAGCTGGAGTCGTCGAAACCGGAGTCGACGAAACCGGAGCTGACGGCCTCGCGCCCGAAGTGCGGCTGCCGCTGCTAGACCGGGTCGGGGCCAGTGCGACGTAGGCAGCGTTGGCAGCCACGATTGCGTTGCCGTCGCCGGTCACCACGTCTTCGATGGCCGCCTTCATCGCCGGGGTCACCACGACGTACGCCACCCCACTTGCCACGGTCGAACTGGTTGCGTCCGCGGAGCTTGAATCGGACGTGCCGGTTGTCGTGGGTACGACTGTGGTCGTCGCGGTGGTGGTCTCTGTCGCCGTGGTGGTCTCTGTCGCCGTGGCGGTGTCGGTGACCGTCGCGGTGACTGTGACTGGGGCAGACGTGGTCGGGGCGGAAGTGTCGGTGCCCGAGGTAGTGGTCCCCGACGTTGGAGTCCCGGAGGTGGAGGTGAGAAGTCCCCGAGGTGGGGTCCCGGACGTAGGCGCCACAGTCTCGGTGACAGTGGCGCCAGGCGCCGCCGTTGCTCCAGCCAGCAGGACACAGGATGAGGTCTTGGCCGTCTCCACAGCAATCAATTCCTGCTGCGACTGCTTCTGCTCGTTGTCGGGCTGCACGGTCCAGTATTGGTTGCAGACGGCCTTGTCGACCGTGGCGGCTGCGCTGTTTCCTCCGCCCGCCCTGGAGGTGGCACCCTTCGCGCCGCCCGCACCCGACTTTGCCGTGGTGCCGCCGCTACCGCCGGGTGCGGGGGATCCCGAGCCGCCGTTGGTGCCCGGTGCCAGCAACGAGCTGACACAGGACTGAAGACTCAGCACGGCCGCTTGTTGCTCTGCCAGGGTGGCGCTGGATGACGACCCGGACGAGCCGGTCTTGGTGGACGTGGTTGGGCTTGCCGTTGTAGTGGGAGCCGCCGAACGGCTACCCGAACCAGCGCCAGCAGCCCCCGATGAACCCGAGGTGCCGGAAGAACCGGAGCCCGATCCACTGGTGCCGGAGCTGCCGGACCCCGAACTGCCGGATCCGGAGGAGCCGGAACCACTCGAGCCTGAACCGCTCGACCCTGAACCGCTCGAGCTGCCGGACGACGACCCCGAGCCTGCTGCAGCAACAGCGGTGGTGGTCGTCACTGCCGTCGTTGCGGTGGCGGCTACGGCCGCGGCAGCCACTTGGGCGGCCTGGCTGGCCAGATCGTCGGCCAGGGTCTGTTTGTCAGTGGTGAGGGTCTGCTCGGCGGTGGTCACGGCGGCGGCCAGATCGGTCGGGTCGAGGTTGGCGACCACCTGGCCCGCTTTGACGGTGTCACCCACCTTGACCGCGACACCGGCGACGGTGCCGCCGACCGGGAAGGCGGCGGTGGCCTGCTTGACGTAGCTGACGGTGCCCGCTGAGGTCGTGGTCTGTTTGACCGAACCCAGTGCGGCAACGGCAGTTCGATAGGACGCGGCCTTTGTTCCGCTGCTGGCGAAGGCGATCCCGCCGCCGATCGCCACCAGTGCTGCGACGGCCACGACCGAGACGGTGAGCCGTCGACGTCGGCTACGCCGTCTGCGGGCCTTCGCGGCCGGACTGATCGTCCCCGGGAGTGTTCAACTCAGCCATTGGTGGTCGGCGTTCCGCTGTTGGCGCCGCCCTGGCCGGTGCCGTTACCGCCACCGAAGCCCCGGCCGCCGAACCCACCGGCACCGAAGCCGCTAGTGCATCCGGTCGCCGTGGCTGGGCTCAGCGCGATCGACTTGGCCGCGACAGCGCCGGTGGTATCAGCGGTTCCGATGGCGACCGCACACAATCCCACCTTGAGCGCCGTCGACTTGGCCGTTGCCGTCTGGGTGTACGCCGTCGTCGGCGTGACCGTGACGGTGACCTTGCTCGCGGCGCCGGTCTGCCGGTTGGTCCCTTCGACCACGATGGTCGAGCCGCTGACGGAGGTCACCTTGCCCGAGGTCCGGTCGCCGAAGCCGCCGAAGTTCCGGGCGCCACCCGCACCCGTTCCACCGGTACCGGGAGCACCGGTCGGGGCAGCGCCGCCGGCCTGCGGTGCGCCGGTCGGTGCAGCACCGGCTTGCCCGGTCGGGCGGGTGCCACCGCCGAAACCACCGCCGAAGCCGCCGGCTCCGCCGATGCACTTACCCGACACCGGTTGAGTGACGACGACCGTGGCGGCCGTGAGTGCGGTGACCGCAGCGCGCGACGTCGGGGCCTGGGCCGCACCGCTGGCGGGAGCTTGCGCCGCACCACTCGCCGGGGCCTGTCCGGCAGTTCCGGTGCGGACGACGGCGGCAGCGGCGGTCACGCAGGAACCAACCTTCACCGCGCTCAGCGTGGTCTTCGAGGTTTGGGTGAAAGTCGTCGAAGCCGTGTAGTTCACCTGCGTCTGCGCGGTGGTGCTCTGTACCTGCATGGTGCCGGCGGAAAGCGCGGCGATGGTTCCGTAAGCGGCCGGACGGATTCCGCCTGCAGCGCCGTTTCCGCCTCCCGCACCGTTTCCGCCTCCCGCATCGTTTCCGCCCGCAGTGCCGTTTCCGCCGTTCGCCCCCGCGCCGCCCGCTGCACCAGCCGAGCCACTGCCCTCGGTGATCGGCGCGACGGCCTGAGTCGAGCTCGCCGGCGAGGCCGTGCCTGAGGCACTGCTGCAGGCGACGAGCGATCCGGCCAGCGCCAGGGTCGCTGCCCCGATCACCAGCGTCTTCGACCACCGGCGAGAGGTCCGCAGCTCGGGGGTCCGGGAGGAGAGGGTGTTCGTCATGGCTAGGTCCTTCAATTCGGATTCGGTCGGCGCAGCGGGCTGCTGCGGCTGGAAAGTGTTTTGTGGCAACAGATACGGCGGCTGCGATCTACTCATGTCGGCATCACTCGCTGCGCAGCGCGTCGATGGGCGCCAGCCGGGCGGCGCGAGCTGCCGGATACACGCCGAAGACCATTCCGATGGCCACGGCGATGGCGATGGAGCCGCCCACCGCCAATGGTGAGACCACCAGCACGGTGGAGATGAAGTGGGGGAGCACCCGAGCACCGGCGATGCCGAGCAGCGCGCCGAGAACTCCGCCCGCCAGCCCCAAAATCGTTGCCTCGACCAGGAACTGGCGGCGGATCGCGCCGGGCGGGGCGCCGAGCGCCTTGCGCAATCCGATCTCTCTGGTGCGTTCGCTCACCGAGACCAACATGATGTTCATGACGCCGATGCCACCGACCAGCAGCGACAGCGCCGCGATGCCGGTCAGCAGGATGGTCAGGGTCTTGCTGACCGAAGTGGCCGTGTTGAGCAGTGATTCCTGGCTGCTGATGGTGAAATCGGCCGAGTTCGCGCTCGTGATGTGGTGCAGCTGGAGCAGCAGGGAGGTGGCTTCCTGATCGGCCGCCGACAGTTGGTCGGCGGTGGCCGCCTGGATGTAGATGGTCGAGACCGCGTTCTTGGTGGTGCCGCCGACCAGCCGATTGGCTTCCGTCGCGATCGGCACGATGGCCTGGTCGTCGAGATTGGTCGTCGAGTCCGAGCCGGCCGTGGCCAGCACACCGACGACGGTGAATTCGATGTTGTTGGCCGTGAAGGTCTGGCCGACGGCGTCGGTCGTGCCGTACAGCTCGGTCGCAGTCGACGACCCGAGCACGGCGACCGCCGCCTGCGCCGAGTTGTCGGCATCGGTGATGAACCGGCCACTGGACAGGTTTCGTGATCGCACCGGCAACCAGGACGGCGTGGTGCCGACCACCGAGGTGGTCCAGTTGGTCGAGCCGTTGGTCAACGACAGCGAGGTCGTCTTGACGCCGGCCACGGCTCCGATGTCGGGCGCGGCAACCTTCGACGCCAGAGCGGCGGCGTCATCGGTGGTGAGCGTGGACGCCGACCCGAAGCCGCCACGAACTCCGCTGGTCGAGGTCGAGCTGCCGGGAGAGACGATCAGCAGGTTGCTACCGAGCGAGCTGATCTGGGCGCCGACCTGCTGCTGGCTGCCGAGTCCGAGGCCGACAGTCAGGATGACCGCGGCGATTCCGATCAGGATGCCCAGCATGGTCAGGCCGGACCGGAGTCGATGGGATCGGATGGAATCCCAACCGGTGCGGAGCGTTTCGAGGAACTTCACGCGCTCGCCCCGACCTGGTGCGAACCGGCCGCGGCGACGTGGGCTCCGACTGTCGGATCAGCCGAATCCGACGTGATGACGCCGTCCCGGACGCGGACGATCCGACGGGCGCGTTCGGCGACCTCCAGCTCATGGGTGATCAGCACGATGGTTCTGCCCTGTTCGTGAAGTTCGTCGAAGAGTCCGAGCACGTCCTCGGTCGCGGTCGAATCGAGGTTGCCGGTGGGCTCGTCGGCCAGGATCAGTGCGGGATCGCCGACCAGCGCCCGGGCCACGGCGACGCGCTGCTGCTGGCCGCCCGACAGTTCCCCTGGTTTGTGGCTGATCCTTTCTTCCAGACCAACTCGGCGAAGGGCTTCGACGGCCTTCGCTCTACGGACGTCTCTGGCCGTCCCGGCATAGATCAACGGCAGCTCCACGTTTCGCCATGCGTTCAGCGACGGCAGCAGGTTGAACTGCTGAAAGACGAAACCGATCCGCCGATTACGGATCTGGGCGAGATCGATCTCGTCCATCTCGCTGACGTCCTCGCCGGCCAACCGGTAAGTGCCTTCGGACAACACGTCCAGGCAGCCGATGATGTGCATCAGCGTGGACTTCCCCGACCCGGACGGGCCCATGATCGCCACGTACTCGCCTTCGTCGATGCGCAGCGAAACCCCGTTCAGCGCGCGCACCGACAGGGATCCGGTCGCGTAGATCTTGGCGACGTCATCGAGTTGGATGACCGGTCCGTCGCCGGCGTGAGCGGTCATTGCCGCTGCGTCGGGAACCGACACGGTGGGCATCTGCAGGGTCTCGGGCTCTGCGCCCGGCTCGGGCGACAAGATGTCCAAACCCGTCTCGCGTCTGGTGCCCCAGGGCATCGGCGGGTCGATCACGATCGGGATCTCTGCGGTCGGGGATCCGTCCGGCCGACGCCGATCTGACTTCCTCGACATCTCAGCCACCCGCCCGAGCCCCGGTGAACCCGCCGGCACCGGCTCCCGCACCGCCGCCGGCAAATCCGCCGGCCCCCCCGCCGGTGAAGCCACCCGCACCCCCACCGGTGAAGCCGCCCGCGCCGCTACCCGGGTATCCGCCGTAGCCACCCGATCCGGTTCGGCCGGTGCCGCCCGTTCCGGTACCGCTCCGGGTGACGGCAGTCGTGGTCACCAGCACTTCGTCACCCTCGGCGAGACCGGTGAGGACCTGGGTGACCCCGTTGCCGACCTCTCCGGTGGTCACCGTGGTCGACACCTGCTTGCCGTTGACGGTCTGGTACACGACCTTGCCCGTGGTGGTGGTGTGGATCGCGGCGGTCGGCACGGTCAGCACGTTGGTCAACTGCTTGTAGATGAGGGTGACAGTGGCGGCCGAGCCGTCGTGCAGGCCGGTCGGGGTGCCGGTGATGGTGACGACGACCGGGTAGCTGGCCGTGGTTCCCGAGCTGGTCGAGATCAGGCCGACGGACGCCACCGTGCCGAAGATCGGCGTCGCCGATGATCCGATGGTGAGCTGAGCTTGGATGCCGGGTTTGATCAGGTTGATCGAGCTGTCGTCGACCGTGACATTGGCTTCCCAGCTGCTGGTGGAGACGATCAGGAACGGCGCCGAGCTCGAGGATGACGAGCTGCCGGTGCTGCCGCTGCTGCCGGTGCTCCCGCTGGTGCCGCCACCGGACGCGCCGCTCCCGGCAGAGCCGCCCGAACCGCTGGAGCCACTGGCCCCGCTGGAACCACTCGAAGACGCAATCGACGATGTCGACCCGGAGACCGAATCACCCACCGTCACACTCACCGTGGCGACCAGGCCGGTGATGGGGGAGACCAGAACAGCGTCTGCCAGCGCCGTCCGCGCGGTTGTCACCCCGTCCTGGGCCGTCGTGACCTGGGCCTTGTCCGAGACCACCTGTGATTGGTTCGCGGTGACTTGCGCCTTGTCCGTGGTCAGCGTGGCCTTGGCGTTGGTGAGCTGGGTCGCGGCGCTCGTGTCGTCGGTGGTATCGCTGGTGTCGGCCGCGTCATCCACTGCCGTCTGCGCGGTGGTGACCGCGGTCTCATCGGTGGTGACCTGGGTCTGGGAGGTCACGACTGCGGCTTGCGCCGCCGTCACTTTGGCCTTGGCCGAAGCCAACGTGGCCTTGGCGGACGCGAGAGCCGCCTTCAGGCTGACCGTGTCGATGGTGGCCAGCACCTGGCCTTTCTTGACGGTCTGGCCTTCCGCCACCTTGACCGCGGTCACCCGGCCGGACGCGCCGAACGACACCGAATCCTGCACGGCGGGTGTGACGGTGCCGGACGCCGAGACCGACGACTGGATCGTGCTGACACTGGCGGCGACCGACCGGGTGACAGTGGTGGCCGCAACGGTCGATGACTTGCTGTCCCGCTGGAAGTACCACCACGCGCCGCCACCGGCTCCGATGAGGACGACGACCAGCACTGCCGTGATCCAGGGTCGGGCTCGCATCTTCAGCCACATCGCAGCCATTCATCACCTTCACGTTCGCACGCCGGTCGACAAGCCCAGACGGGCTACCGGCTATGCGAACTTAGGGCGCGTACCTGGTCTGCCACGGTGTATCGGCTGAGCGCCAGCTGTGATCGCCTGTGCACGAGCTGTGGATGTGAAGGCGCACTTCGGTTCTAGGTGTCCGGCCCGATGACGACGGCCGTGCGCGCGGGAACCCTGGCCGTCGTCCCGGACTGGCGGCAGCCGGGCCTTGTGGCCAGCAGCAGGCTTCCTGGACCACCCGGCAAGGGGAGGGTGCGCGGCTCGGCGGCGAAGTTGAACAGGATCCGCAAGTCGCCCCGTTCCACGGTCAACCAGCGTTGCTCGTCGTCATGGTGGGTGCGCACCAACGGAAGCCTGGGATCGGTCAGCTCGCTCCAGTGCCGACGAAGCGCGGCCAGGCTGCGATACAGACCCAGCATCGTTGCGTGCTCACCGGTGTCGAGCTCGGACCAGTCCAGCTTGGAGTTCTGAAATGTGCTCAACTCCTGGGGATCAGGAACCTGCGCCGGATCCCAACCCATTTGCGCGAACTCGGCGATCCGGCCCTCGGCGGTAGCCTTGCCCAGCTCCGGCTCGGGGTGCGAGGTGAAGAACTGCCAGGGGGTGGACGCGGCCCATTCCTCACCCATGAACAGCATCGGGGTGAACGGGCTGGTGAAGACCAGTACGGCCGCCAAAGCCAGACCGGCCCGATCCAGCTGCGCGGTGAGCCGGTCACCGGCGGCCCGATTGCCGATCTGATCGTGGTCCTGCGCGAACACCACGAATCGGGAGGCCGGCGTGGTGGCGGTGTCGACGGGACGCCCGTGGTTACGGTGGCGGAAGCTCGAATAGGTCCCGTCGTGGAAGAACCCGCCGGTGAAAACCTTGGCGATAGCGCCGATCGAATCGAAATCGGCGTAGTAGCCGCTCGTCTCGCCGGTCAGCGCCACGTGCAGGACGTGGTGGAAGTCGTCGCTCCACTGGGCCGACAGACCGTAACCGCCGGCCTCGCGGGAGGTGATCAGACGCGGATCGTTGAGGTCCGACTCGGCGATCAGGGTCAATGGTCGGCCGAGATGAGCGGCCAGCACCTCCACCTCGACGGTCAGTTCGGCGAGCAGGTGCATGGCTCGGTTGTCGACCAGCGCGTGCACGGCATCCAGTCGCAGACCGTCGACGTGATAGTCCTGCAGCCACATGAGCGCGTTGTCGATGATGAAGCGGCGCACCACATCCGAGTCCGGGCCGTCGAGATTGACCGAGGAGCCCCAGGTGTTGGCGTGCTCGTCGTGCAGGTACGGGCCGTACTGCGGGAGATAGTTGCCGCTCGCCCCCAGATGGTTGTAGACGACGTCCTGGATCACCGCCAGACCACGCGCGTGACAGGCGTCCACAAAGCGTTGGTAGGCGGCCGGGCCGCCATACGGCTCGTGCACCGTGTACCAGAGCACTCCGTCGTATCCCCAGTTGTGTACGCCGTTGAAGCCGTTGACGGGCAACAACTCCACGAAATGGACACCGATCGAGACGAGATGGTCCAACTTGTCGACAGCCGCGTCGAGGGTCCCCTCTGGGGTGAATGTCCCGATGTGCAATTCGTAGATCAACCCGCCGGCCAGCGGACGCCCGGTCCAGGCCTTGTCGTGCCAGACGTAGGCATCCGCATCGAAGGTCGCCGAGAGTTCGTGCACGCCGTCGGGTTGTCGCCGAGATCGGGGATCCGGCAGCGGTATCTCCGCGCCGTCCAACCGAAAGCCGTACCGGGCCGGGTTCTCGGCCGCGGCCGTCCACCAGCCCCCGGCACGCTGCCGCATGGGAATGTCGTCGCCATCGGCCACCAGGGCCACCGACGATGCCCGCGGTGCCCACACATCGAAATCCACTGCGATCTCAGCCTTCCCGGACCAGAATGGCCACCGGATAGTGATTGAGCATCGAGCCGACCTGGGCGCTGCCCGTCAGCAGCCGCGAGGCGTTCCCGTGCAGGACATCTCGCCACCCACCGGGAGGTAGCGTCAGCACGGTGCTGCCCCACCCACCGGTCTCGGCCAGCCCGATCGGGAGCCGGGTGCCGGCCGCGATGACCCCGCCGCGGTCGAAAGCCACCAGGTGGTCGGCGGCCGCGCCGGTTGCGGTCAGCGGGGTATACCCGTTGAACAGCTCCGACCGATCCCGACGCAGGCGCAGCGCCCTGGAGACGACGAGCAGCTTCACCGCACCTGATCGGTCGACGTCCGGCTGCCACCCGTCGTCCAGCCTGGCCAGCAGATCGTCGGCGATCCGGTGATCGACAGGACGCCGGTTGTCCGGGTCGACCAACGAGTTCTCCCAGAGTTCGGTGCCCTGGTACACATCCGGCACCCCGGGGCCGAGAATTTGAACCAGCTTGGCGGACAACGCATTCGACCAACCCGGCACCGTGAGCCTGGCTGCCATGGCCACCAACGATTGATGCAAACCCGCATCGTCGAACGCCAGGTCGACCAGGCCGTGCATCGACCGCTCGAAATCAACATCGGAGTCGATCCACGCGGTGGAGTTTCCGGCCTCCCGTGAGGCCTTCTCGGCGTAGGCGTGGAGCCGATCCCGGTCCAGCGGCCACGCGCCGACGATCGCCTGCCAGAGCAGATTCGACAGCGGACCGTCGGACATGGGGGCGATGCGGTTCCAATGTCGCACCGCTTCGGCCCATTCCTGGGGAATCTCCGAGATCGCCGAGATGCGAGCCCGGACATCCTCACCACGCTTGGTGTCGTGGGTGGAAAGGGTGGTCATGCTGTGTGGCGTAGATGCCCACCGAAGTGCCTGGGCCGCATGAAAGGCGGTGGGCGGGACAGCGAACTCGGCAGGATCGGCACCCACTTCGGTGAGGCTGGTCAGCCGGGTCCACCGATAGAAGGCATTGTCTTCGACACCCTTGGCCATCACCATGCCGGAGGTCTGCTGGAACCGGATCGAGAACTCGGTGCCGGCGGCGCGAAGGCGGGCGACCACCTGTCGGAGCGATTCGGCCAGCAACGGCCGCCGTGCCGACGCGGTGGCCAACGCGTCCCGCAGATCGCCGTCACCGTCCGGTAGATAGGTTCGGTAGACGGCGAACGAGGCGAGCAACTCGGCGATGGCGTCGTCCGCCTCGGGGATGTCGGGTACCAGCCGGGCCAACCGCAGTACCTCCGATCGCAGGATGCCATCCGCGACAGCCCGTTTCGTGCCGGCAATCATCGCCGACCAGTCGACCTTGGCGCCGCCCCGCAGTTCCGTGTCCAATTCGTCCAACACCGGTTCTCCGTTCGGGTCGACGAACAGCCGGTCGACGATGGCCAGCGCGTCATAGCCCGTGGTGCCGTGGCAGTCCCAGTCGACCGGCAGTCGCTCGTCGCCCTCCAGAATCTTTTCGACCAGCACATATCTGGGACCGATCAGCGCGCGCAGGTCATGGAGGTAGCCGGCCGGATCGGCCAGGCCGTCCGGGTGGTCGACACGCAAGCCATCCACCCAGCCGTCGCCGAACCATCGGTTGATCTCCGCGTGCGATGCGGCGAAGACATCCGGTAGCTCGACCCGGATACCGGCCAGCGTGCTGACCGCGAAAAACCGCCGGTAGTTGAGTTCGGCGTCGGCCCGGCGGTAATTGATCAGTTCGTAGTGCTGGCGGGCATGCACCTGCTGTGGTGTTCCGCCCAGAGTGCCCGCGGCGATGGGAAAGCGATGATCGTAGTAATGCAGCTGGTCACCGACCACCTCCAGCGCGTCGAGTTGGTCGTCGCCGTCGCCCAGGATGGGCACCCGAAGCTTTCCGTCGCCGAACTCCCAATCGATGTCGAAGGCGTGGGCGTGCTCGGACTGGCGTCCGTTCGCCAGCACGTCCCACCACCACAGCGAATGCTCCGGAGTGGCCACGCCCACGTGGTTCGGGACGATGTCGACCAGCACGCCCAGCCCCGCGTCGTGCGCGGTCTCGGCGAACCTACCGAAGGCCGGCCGGCCTCCACGAGCGGAGTCGGTTCTCCCGTGGTCGACCACGTCGTAGCCGTGATCCGAGCCCGGTTCGGCCTGGAGAATGGGTGACAGGTACGCCCAGTCGACGCCGAGCCGGACCAGGTACGGCACCAACGCGCTGGCCTGGTCCACTCCGTAGGTCGGGGTGACCTGGAGTCGGTAGGTAGAGGCCGGGACGGCCGGCCGATCGGCTGTCGCCCGGGTCATTCCGACCCGTTCTCGCCGGCGGCGTCCGAGCGTTTGGGGGCAGGCTTGCGCGCGGGCCGTTTCGCAGTGCTTGGACGCCGACGCCGAGGTTTGGGTTCCGGCGCGACGACCGGTTCTGGTTCGGCGGCCGGCGGGTTCGGCTCCGCTGGGGGCAGGGTCGCGGGGACGACGCTCTGCTCGACCGGCTCGGTCTCGAACGCCTGCGCGGTCGGGACGGGCACGGGCGGGACCGCAGGGACGGCCGCGGCCGCACCGTGAACGACCGGCAGACTGCTCTCGGCCAGCGCCTGCAGGACGACCAATCCCTTGGCCGGTACCGGGATGACTTCGCCGGCCTTGGTCGCCTCGGCTGCCTCCGGCATGCCCGCCGTGTCCACCACGCAGGTCCAGCCGGGAGCGAACTCCTCGGATGGAATGGTGAAGTCGAGCGTTTGATCGTGCGCGTTGAACAGCAGCAGGAACGAGTCGTCGATCACCCGCCCCCCGCGTCGATCCATGCCGCGAATGCCGTTGCCGTTGAGGAATACCCCGACCGAGCGGCCGAAGCCGGAGTCCCAGTCCTCGGGCGCCATCACCGAACCGCTGGGGTTGATCCAGACGATGTCGGGCAGGGGTTCGCCCTCGCTACGGGTCACCGGACGCCCGTCGAAGTAGCGGCGGCGCCGGAAGGTGGGATGTTGCTTGCGCAACCGGGCCACCGACGCCGTGAACTCGATCAGCGCGAGATCCGCCTGCTCCCAATTGATCCAGGTGAGCTCGGAGTCCTGGCAGTAGGCATTGTTGTTGCCCTGTTGCGTGCGGCCCAGTTCGTCACCGTGCGCGATCATCGGAACACCCTGAGACAACAGCAAGGTGGCGAGCAGGTTCCGGCGCTGACGATCCCTCAGGCTGAGTACCTTGGCGTCCTCGGTGGGACCCTCTTCGCCACAGTTCCACGATCGGTTATGGGATTCACCGTCATTGTTGTTCTCACCGTTGGCTTCGTTGTGCTTCTCGTTGTAGGAGACCAGGTCGTTGAGGGTGAATCCGTCGTGGGCGATCACGAAGTTGATCGAGGCGACCGGGCGGCGACCGGAAGTCTCGTAGAGGTCGGCCGAGCCCGTCAGCCGCGAGGCGAATTCGCCGAGAGTAGCCGGCTCGCCGCGCCAGAAATCACGCACGGTATCGCGGTATTTTCCGTTCCACTCGGTCCACTGCGGCGGGAAATTGCCGACCTGGTACCCGCCGGGTCCCAGGTCCCACGGCTCGGCGATGAGCTTGACCTGAGAGACGATCGGGTCCTGCTGGACGAGCTCGAAGAAGGTGGACAGTCGATCGACCTCGTAGAACTCTCTGGCCAGCGTGGCGGCCAGATCGAAACGGAAGCCGTCGACGTGCATCTCGGTCACCCAGTACCGCAGCGAATCCATGATGAGCTGCAGCGAGTGCGGGTGCCGGACATTGAATGAGTTGCCGGTGCCCGTGTAGTCCATATAGTACTGCTGGTCGTCCTCGACGAGGCGGTAGTAGGCGGCGTTGTCGATGCCCCGGAACGAGATGGTGGGGCCGAAATGGTTTCCCTCGGCCGTGTGGTTGTACACGACATCGAGAATGACCTCGATGCCGGCGGCGTGCAGCGCTTTCACCATGGCCTTGAATTCCTGAACCTGCTGCCCACGGTCACCGAAGGCGGAATACGCATTGTGCGGGGCAAAGAAACCGATCGTGTTGTAGCCCCAGTAATTGGACAGTCCTTTGTCCTGAAGGGTGCTGTCCTGAACGAATTGATGGACCGGCATCAACTCGACAGCCGTTGCGCCCAAACGAGTCAGGTGATCGATCACCGCAGGATGGGCCAGGCCGGCATACGTGCCGCGCTGGCTCTCCGGAATTTCTGGGTGCAGTTTCGTGAGGCCCTTGACGTGGGCCTCGTAGATCACGCTCTCGTTGTACGGGATCCGCAGAACACGGTCGCCGGTCCAGTCGAAGAACGGGTTGATGACCACCGAACGCATGGTGTGCGGGGCTGAATCATCGTCATTCTTCGAGTCGGGAAATCCGAGATCGTAGGAGAACACCGACGGATGGCTGTCCACCTGGCCGGTGACCGACTTCGCGTACGGATCGAGAAGGAGCTTGTTCGGGTTGCAGCGAAATCCGTTCGGCGGATCGTACGGGCCGTGCACCCGGTAGCCGTAGCTCTGCCCCGGCTGCACCGTCGGCAGGTAGCAGTGCCAGACGTAGGCGTCGACCTCCGGCATCGAGATCCGGGTTTCCGTCCCGTCGTCGTCGAGCAGACACAACTCGACCTTCTCGGCCACCTCGCTGAAGATGGCGAAGTTCGTTCCAGTCCCGTCGAACGTCGCACCCAGTGGGTAGGCGGTACCTGGCCAGATTTCCATCGAACTCCTCGATCGTTTCAATAGCACCGATGACTCGGTGCGCGCGCGGGTCGGACACCCGGCCCGGTCGCGTAGAGCGCTGCCGGGCCGGGATAACACTAGCCACCACCCGCACGGCGCCTCGCGAAATGAGGTCACCGATCGCCCTGCAATCCAAACTGTGAGCCACCCGACGTCGGTCCTGGCAACGGGTTGTGTACGTCGACACAGGAGCCGTCATCAACACAGCGCCGCATCAACGACACAGCGCCGCATCAACACAGCGCACCACGGATACAGCGCGGCTCTGGGATATCGCCGCTGACCTGACGCGCGACGACTTCGGCTGTCGGGGCGCTCGACTACCCTCGAAACTGTGCCAGATCCAGCCACCTACCGTCCCGCGGTGGGGACGATCCCGGACTCACCGGGTGTCTACAAGTTCCGGGACGCCACCGGCCGGGTCATCTACGTCGGTAAGGCCAAGAGCCTACGGTCGCGGCTGAACTCGTATTTCGCAGATCTGGCCGGACTGCACCCGAGAACGGCCCAGATGGTCACGACGGCCGGTTCGGTGGAGTGGACGGTCGTCTCCACCGAGGTCGAAGCCCTGCAGCTGGAATACAACTGGATCAAGGAATTCGATCCGCGCTTCAACGTCCGCTACCGCGACGACAAGTCCTACCCCGAGCTCGCGGTGACGCTCGGCGAGGAGTACCCCCGGTTGCAGGTCATGCGCGGCGCCCATCGCAAGGGGGTCAGATATTTCGGGCCCTACGCCCATGCCTGGGCGATTCGCGAGACGCTGGATCTTCTGTTGCGGGTCTTCCCGGCCAGGACCTGCTCGTCGGGCGTGTTCAAGAGATCCGCACAGATCGGCCGGCCATGTCTACTGGGCTACATCGGTAAGTGCTCTGCGCCGTGCACGGGCGCGGTCTCGGCCCAGGAACATCGCGAGATCGTCGACAGCTTCTGCGATTTCATGGCCGGGAAGGCTGATCCGCTGATCCGCCGGCTGGAGCGCGAGATGTCGGCCGCCGCCGGCGAGCTGGACTTCGAGAAGGCCGCCAGGCTTCGTGATGACCTCGGCGCGCTGCGCCGGGCGGTGGAGAAGCAGGCGGTGGTGCTCGGCGACGGAACCGATGCTGACGTCATCGGAATCGCCGCCGACGACTTGCTGGCATCGGTGCAGGTCTTCCACGTCCGAGGGGGGCGGGTACGGGGCCAGCGTGGCTGGATCGTCGACGTGGACGCGGAGACAGCAGGCGCCGGCGGCAACGATGAGGGGACGGGCCGGCTGGTCGAGAACTTTCTGCTGCAGTTCTACGGTGGCCGCGCGGCCGACGACGGTGCGACCGCGGTACCCAAGGAGATCCTCGTCCCCGTGGTCCCGCCGGAGGGCGAGGAGATGGCCCAATGGCTCGCCGATCTCCGGGGCGCCCGGGTCTCGCTGCGAGTGGCTCAACGCGGCGACAAGAAGGACCTGGCCCTGACGGTCCAGCGCAACGCGGCGGAGGCCTTGGCGCAGCATCGGCTCAAGCGGGCCAGTGACCTCACGGCGCGGTCGGCCGCCCTGGTCGAGGTGGCCGAGACGTTGGGCATGGACAGCGCGCCGTTGCGCATCGAGTGCATCGACATCTCCCACGTCCAGGGCACGAATGTGGTTGCGTCCCTGGTCGTCTTCGAGGACGGACTGCCCAAACGCAGCGACTATCGGCGTTTCGCCATCAGGGAGAAGCCCGGTGACGACGTTGCGTCCATCGCCGAGGTGGTCCGGCGCAGGTTCACCCATGGCCTGTCCGGCAAGGTGGCCGATCTCGAGTCCGAGTTCACCGCCGACGCCGACCCGGCGGCCGCACCGTCGGGCCGCCCGCCGGCGATCGACCCGGATACCGGGCGGGTGCGTCGGTTTGCCTACCCGCCGCAGTTGCTGGTCGTCGACGGTGGTGCCCCGCAGGTGAACGCGGCCGCGGCAGTGCTGACCGATCTGCAGATCACCGATGTCACGGTCTGTGGTCTGGCCAAACGGCTGGAGGAGGTCTGGGTGCCGGGCGAAGACGACCCGGTCATCTTCCCGCGCACCAGCGAGGCTCTGTACCTGCTGCAGCGTCTGCGCGATGAGGCCCATCGGTTCGCCATCACCTACCACCGCGCGAAGCGGTCGAAGTCGATGACTCAATCCGCCCTGGACGGAGTGGCGGGTCTCGGTCAGACCCGCCGAACCGCGCTGGTCAAGCATTTCGGATCGTTGGCTGCTCTGCGGCTGGCTGACGTCGAGCAGATCTCCGGCGTGCCGGGCATCGGGCGAATGACAGCCCAGTCGGTTCATGATGCGCTGCACCGGCCCGACGCATCGGGCCCAGGTCAGGAGCAGCACGGACAACACCGACCACCGGTGTCAGTAGCAGTAGACGGAACGCCCGCGCAGGCCGGACAATCGGTCGCTGATCCGGGTTCGGAGCCGGAAACAGCGGCCGGCGAGTACCCGGTGGCCACCCCGTCCGACGAGTCCGAGAGGGTGTGACGCGTGGACAACGCCGATGAGCTTTCCGTGGGCGCCCGTGATGCCGCCGGGGAAGACGTGGGAGACAGCGCACCGAGTGGTATCGAGGTGGCAATCGTTTCCGGATTGTCGGGCGCGGGGCGATCAACGGCGGCAAAGTGTCTCGAGGATCTCGGGTGGTTCGTCGTCGACAACCTGCCGCCGGAACTCATCGCAACCATGGTCGATCTCGGTGCGCGAGCCCGTGGTGGACTGACCAAGATCGCGGTCGTGCTGGACGTCAGGTCCCGAGCATTCACCGAGGACCTGGCGTCGGTGATCAAAGACCTCGACGCGGCCGGTTATCGGCCCAGAGTGCTCTTCCTGGAGGCCAGCGACGCTTCGTTGATCAGGCGGTTCGAGGCGAACCGGCGCGAGCACCCACTGCAGGGCGGGGGGCGACTGGCCGACGGCATCCGTACCGAGCGCGCTCTGCTCGGCGCGCTGCGCGACGAGGCCGACGTCATCGTCGACACCTCCAATCTGACGGTGCACCAACTACGCGATCAAGTGGAGCGCGGCTTCACCGTCGGCCCGCGCTCGGCCTCGCTCACCGTGCTCAGCTTCGGGTACAAATACGGTCTGCCGCTGGACGCCGACCTGGTGATCGACATGCGTTTTCTGCCGAACCCATTCTGGATCCCAGAGTTACGTGACCTCACCGGTCGCGACGAGGCGGTTGCCAGCTACGTGTTGTCCCAGGAAGGGGCGGGCGAGTTCCTCACCCGCTACGTCGATCTGTTCAAGCTGATCAGCGGCGGCTACCAACGCGAGGGCAAGCGCTATCTGACCCTCGCAGTCGGATGCACTGGCGGGAAGCACCGCTCGGTCGCAGTCGCCGAGGAACTCGGCCGCCGGCTGGCCGCCGACAATCTGTCCGTCCTGGTGGCGCATCGGGATCTGGGTCGGGAATGAGCGCCGAGCCCGGGCCGGTTGATGTCCAGACACGGGGTGTCCCGACACCGGTGCGGCCGAGAGTTGTTGCTCTCGGCGGCGGGCATGGCCTGCACGCCATGCTTTCGGCGTTGGTCCAGCTCGACGCGGACCTCACGGCCGTGGTCACGGTGGCCGACGATGGTGGCTCATCCGGGCGACTGCGGCGCGAGGTACCGGGCATCGTGCCGCCGGGGGACTTGCGGATGGCGCTGGCCGCACTGGCTGCACCGGATTCCGACGGGCAGCTCTGGGCGACCACATTCCAGCACCGGTTCTCCGGGGAGGGTGCGCTGACCGGGCATCCGGTCGGCAATCTGGTCCTGGTCGGTCTGACCCAGGTGATGGGGAGCACGGTCGCGGCGCTGGATGCCATGGGTCACGTGCTCGGTGCGCGCGGGCGCGTACTACCGATGTCATGTGAACCGTTAGACATTGTCGCTGAGGTCGAAGGGCTCGAAGACGACACTGCGCTGGTGCGTCGAATTCGGGGACAGGTGGCCGTTGCCGCGACCCCCGGTCGAGTTCGAACGGTGGCTATCGACCCCCCGAACGCGCCAGGCTGCCCCGAGGCGATCGCCGCCATCGGGCAGGCTGACCTGGTCATTCTTGGTCCGGGATCGTGGTTCACCAGTGTGCTGCCGCACCTGATGCTGCCCGACATCGCAGATGCCCTGGTCGCTTCCGCAGCCGATCGGTTGGTGGTGCTGAACCTTGCGCCGCAACCGGGTGAGACGGAAGGATTCTCGCCCGAGCAGCACCTGGACGTACTCTCTGCACACGCTCCGCAATTCAGGATCGATACCGTACTGGCGGATTCGGACGCGGTTGCTCTACCAGGGCGACTTGCGGCAGCCGCGAAGCGTATGGGTGCCCGTCTGGAACTGGCCAGGATTGCCTACCCGGCAACTCCGCGGCACGATCCGGCGGCACTTGCCCGCGCCCTGGGTCCGGTGTTGTCCAGGGCGATGAAGGATGACGGGGGAGTTGAGCAAGCAGCGGCGGGTGCACGGGGCGGGTCGGGCTCCCATCCTCGCCACCCCGTTGTCTCGAACCGTCCGAAATCCGCATTTCCAGGAAACGGCCGCGGGTAACCAGCGACTGCGTGACACTGCTCGTACACATGACACTGCTCGACGACGAATGGGGAGTGGCGCCGCATGGCGATGACTGGCGCGGTGAAGGACGAACTGAGTCGGGTGGTCGTCGCCAAGGTCTCCGCCCGCAAGGCCGAGGTATCGACAGTCCTGCGTTTCGCCGGGGGATTGCACATCATGGCAGGTCGGGTGGTGGTGGAGGCCGAGTTGGATACCGGCGCCGTGGCCCGCCGGTTGCGCCGGGACATCGGGGAGTTGTTCGGGCACACCGCAGAGGTGCACGTACTCGCCGCCTCGGGCATCAGGAAGAACACCAGATTCATCCTGCGGGTGATCGCCGGGGGTGACCAGCTCGCCCGCCAGACCGGTCTGCTGGACCAGCGCGGACGGCCGGTGCGTGGGTTGCCCGCCCAGATCGTGGCCGGTTCGCTCGCCGACGCCGAGGCTGCCTGGCGGGGTGCCTTCCTGGCCCACGGTTCGCTCACCGAGCCCGGTCGCAGTGCCTCGCTGGAGGTCACGTGTCCAGGCCCCGAGGCCGCGTACGCCTTGGTGGGCGCTGCCCGTCGAATGGGTATCTCGTCCAAGGCCCGGGAAGTGCGAGGTGCGGATCGCGTGGTGGTGCGCGACGGCGACGCCATCGCCGCGCTACTCACCAGGCTTGGTGCCCACACTTCCGTGCTGGCTTGGGAAGAACGCCGGATGCGGCGGGAGGTGCGGGCCACGGCCAACCGGCTGGCGAACTTCGACGATGCCAACCTGCGCCGATCCGCCCGGGCCGCCGTGGCCGCGAAGGCACGGGTCGAGCGGGCCTTGGCCATCCTGGGAGCCGACGCACCGCCGCACCTGTCCGAAGCCGGGGAGCTCCGCATCGCCCACGGCCAGGCGTCCTTGGAGGAGCTCGGTCAGCTGGCTGACCCGCCGATGACCAAGGACGCCATCGCCGGTCGCATCCGGCGGCTGCTGACCATGGCCGACAAGCGGGCGCAGGAAGACGGCATCCCGGATACCGAGTCGGCAGTCACCCCGGACATGCTCGACAGCTGAAGGTCGAGTGCACGAGTGGCGCGGGTGACTGACGCCATCTGCACAGTCGGCAGTCACCCCGGACATGCTCGACAGCTGAAGGTCGAGTGCACGAGTGGCGCGGGTGACTGACGCCATCTGCACAGTCGGCAGTCACCCCGGACATGCTCGACAGCTGAAGGTCGAGTGCGCGGGGGCTGATGACGAGCGAATGCCGATAGCTCAGTATGTTTCGGGCCCGTGACGGGGCCGGTTTCCGGTGGGCCTGGTCAGCCGATAGAGTGAGGGCGTCGCCCCCGGCGCTGTGGGCGGTGTCACTTGATCGATCCGGTACGGGTCAGCGGGACGCGGCCGGGCAACCACTATGAAGGGCTGACACACGTGACTGTGCGCGTCGGAGTGAACGGATTTGGCCGAATTGGCCGCAACTTCTGGCGGGCGCTCGACTCGCTTGACCACGATGTCGAGATCGTCGCCGTCAATGATCTGACGGACACCAAGACGCTTGCCCACCTGTTGAAGTACGACACCATCCTCGGCAAGCTCAAGCACGAGGTTGAAGCCGGCGATGGAGTCATCACCATCGGCGGAAAAGAACTGAAAGTGCTGTCCGACCGCGACCCGGGCGCGTTGCCGTGGGGCGATCTGGGCGTCGACGTCGTCATCGAGTCGACCGGTCACTTCACCAAGGCCGAGGGTGCGAGCAAGCACCTGGCCGGCGGCGCCAAGAAGGTCATCATCTCCGCGCCGGCCACCGGCGAAGACCTGACCGTCGTCATGGGCGTCAACGATTCGGCCTACGACGGCAGCCAGACGATCCTGTCCAACGCCTCCTGTACGACGAACTGCGTCGCCCCGATGGCCAAGGTGCTCAACGATGCATTCGGCATCGAAAAGGGCCTGATGACCACGATCCACGCGTACACCAACGACCAGGTCATCCTGGACTTCCCGCACTCCGACCTCCGTCGGGCGCGGGCCGCAGCGCAGAACATCATCCCGACTTCGACCGGTGCCGCCAAGGCCACCGCACTGGTGCTGCCGGAGCTCAAGGGCAAGCTGCACGGTTACGCGTTGCGCGTTCCCGTCATGGACGGATCGGTCACCGACCTCACCGTCGAGCTGTCGAAGTCCGTGACCGTGGACGACGTCAACGACGCGTTCAAGGCTGCTTCTTCCAGCGGCTCGCTGGCCCCGTACATCGACTACTCCACGGATGCCATCGTGTCCTCGGACATCGTCGGCTCCCCGGCCTCGGTCACCTTCGACTCCCCGCTGACGCTGGTGCTGGGCGACAACCTGGTCAAGGTCGTCGGTTGGTACGACAACGAGTGGGGTTACTCCAACCGCCTCGCCGACTTCACTGCGCTAGTCGCCTCGAAGCTCTGAAGCTGGTTCTGATCTGAATGCCCCGGCATGGATCAACTTCCTCGTTTTGGGACGTGTGTGACAGCAGTCGCCAATTTCGTCCATGCCTGCAAAGTTGATCCATGCCGGGGCCTGCTCATGCCTGACGCGCCGCATGCGCTGGCGCACAACACTTCTCAAGGAGTCCCACCCTCGTGCAAACCCTCGACGACCTGCTGGCCATCGGAGTTGCCGGCCGGACCGTGTTGGTCCGATCCGATCTCAACGTCCCGCTCGATGGCACCACGATCACCGATGACGGCCGCATTCGCGCTTCGTTGCCGACGCTGCAGGCGTTGACCGCTGCCGGAGCCAAGGTCGTCGTGACCGCCCACCTGGGCCGGCCGAAGGGGGCGCCGGAGGACCGCTATTCGCTCGCTCCGGTGGCCGCCCGGCTGGCCGAGGTGTTGGGCGCTCCGGTCGCTTTCGCATCCGACCTGGTCGGCGAGTCCGCGGTGGCCGCCGTGGCCGGACTGGCCAACGGATCTGTGGCCCTGCTGGAGAACGTCCGCTTCGACCCGCGGGAGACCTCGAAGGACGACGTCGAGCGCGGCGACCTGGCCAAGGCCCTCGTGCACCTGGTCGGTGGAGATGCGGCGTTCGTTTCTGATGGTTTCGGTGTCGTCCATCGCAAGCAGGCTTCGGTCTACGACGTCGCCCAGCTGCTGCCGCACTACGCCGGCTATCTGGTCTCCGAGGAGACCGCGGTGCTGCACAAGCTGACGGTGGACCCGGAGCGCCCGTACGTAGTCGTCCTCGGTGGCTCCAAGGTGTCCGACAAGCTCGGCGTCATCACCGCGCTGCTACCGCAGGTGGATTCACTGCTCATCGGCGGCGGTATGGCGTACACGTTCCTGGCCGCGAAGGGCTACGAAGTCGGCAAGTCGCTGCTGCAGGCCGATCAGATCCCGGTTTGCAAAGGCCTGCTCGAACAGTTCGGTGACAAGATCGTCCTGCCCTCCGACCTGGTCGTCGCCGACGACTTCGCGCCCGACGCAAATACCGAGATCGTCGGAGCCGACGCCATTCCGGCGGCCTGGCAGGGTCTCGACATCGGCCCTGCCACCCGGCAGACGTTCGCCGCTGTCATCGCGACCGCCGCCACCGTCTTCTGGAATGGTCCGGTCGGGGTCTTCGAGATGGAGGCGTTCTCGGCCGGCACCAAGGCTGTCGCGGAGGTCATCGCGGCCGGCTCGTCCTTCTCGGTGGTCGGCGGTGGAGACTCCGCCGCGGCCGTTCGGACACTGGGCGTCGACGAGGCCGGATTCACCCATATCTCAACCGGCGGCGGTGCGTCCCTCGAATTCCTGGAAGGCGCAACGCTTCCCGGACTAGCCGTTCTGGAGGCCTGAACCACATGTCGAAAGCCAATGCTGTGAGCGGTCCGGTGGGCCGCAAGCCACTGATCGCCGGCAACTGGAAGATGAACCTCAACCACCTCGAGGCCATCGCGCTGGTCCAGAAAGTGGCGTTCACGCTGCCAGAGAAGTACTTCGCCAAGGTCGAGGTGGCGCTGATCCCGCCGTTCACCGATCTGCGCTCCGTCCAGACGTTGGTCGACGGCGACAAACTGGGTGTCGTCTACGGCGCTCAGGATCTGTCGCCGAACGACTCCGGCGCCTACACCGGCGACATCTCGGGTTCGATGCTCGCCAAGCTGGGCTGCACCTATGTGTTGGTCGGCCATTCGGAACGTCGTGAATACCACGGCGAGTCCGATGCACTGTTGGCCACCAAGGTGGCCGCCGCGTACCGCAACGGGCTGGTGCCGATCCTCTGCGTCGGTGAAGGTCTCGAGATTCGCGAAGCCGGAAACCAGGTCGAACATTCTGTCGGCCAGCTGCTCGCCGCCCTCGATTCAGTGACGCCGGAGCAGGCCGCCTCTATCGTGCTGGCCTACGAGCCGGTGTGGGCCATCGGCACCGGCCGGGTGGCCACTCCCGCCGATGCGCAGGAGGTGTGCGCTGCGCTGCGGGCCGCGCTGGCCGAGAAGTACGGCGCCGAGATCGCCGGTGGGGTCCGGATCCTCTACGGAGGATCGGTGAAATCGGGAAACGTCGGCGAGATCGTCGGGCAGACGGATGTGGACGGCGCCCTGGTCGGCGGGGCCTCGTTGGACGGCACCGAATTTGCGTCGCTCGCCGCCAACTCCGTCGGAATCCTGACCTGAGCATCCGCGACGACAATGTTGCGCAGCCCTCGTCGCGGTCACCGTGGCGAGGGCTCCCGGGTTAGAATCGGCGCATCGCAGTTCTGTCCGGATCATCTCACTAGCACGCTAGGCACCCATGAAAACGTTTCTGGATATCATCCTCGTCATCACCAGCATCGCGCTGATGGCGTTGATCCTGCTGCACCGCGGCAAGGGTGGCGGGCTGTCGTCCCTGTTCGGCGGCAGCATGCAGAGCTCGCTGTCGGGGTCGTCGGTAGTCGAGAAGAACCTGGACCGTCTCACGCTTTTCGTCTCGGCGATCTGGTTCGTCTCGATCGTCGGCGTCGGTCTGCTGATCAAGGTCGGGGCCTGACTCCCGCCTGACGGCACCCGCGAACGGCAACCCGACCGGAAAGGCTGACATGGCAGCAGGCAATCCGATCCGCGGCTCGCGAATTGGGGCCGGCCCGATGGGCGAGCCTCATCGCGGTGAGCCGGTTCCGCATCACCGCCTCGAGTTCTTCTGCGCCAACGGCCATGGCACTGCGCTGTCCTTCGCGCTCGATGCCGAACTGCCCGAGGTCTGGGACTGCCCGCGTTGCGGTCTGCCCGCCGGTCTCGACCGCCAGGCCCCCCCGCAGGTGCGGCGAACCGAGCCGTACAAATCGCACCTCGCCTACGTCAAGGAACGTCGGACCGACGAGGACGGCGAGGCCCTGCTCGCCGAGGCGCTCGCGCGCATCGCCGACAAGCGGACCCCGGCCTGAGTTCGACGTCCGGCCGCACGGGCGCACGGCGCACGTCACGACTCACAGGTGCTTCAGCATCCTGGTGTTGCCCAGGGTGTTCGGTTTGACGTAAGGCAGGTCCAGGAACTCCGCCACGCCGGCGTCATAGGACTTCCGTAGCTCGGAAAATGCCTCCGGTGTCAGGTCCAATTCCTCGATCGGCTCGAATCCCAAACCCGAGAAGAACGACACCTCGAAGGTCAGGACGAACAATCTGGTCAGCCCCATCCGCCTGGCCTCGGCGATGACCGCCTCGCAGACGGCCCGGCCGATGCCGTGCGCGCGGACCGTCGGGTCGGTGGCGACGGTGCGAATCTCACCGAGGTCTTCCCACAGCACGTGCAGTGCACCACAGCCGACGACCCGACCCTCCGATTCCGCCACCCAGAACTCGGTGACGTCCTCGAACAGGTTGGCCAGGGTCTTCTCCAGCAGAATCGCGCCGGCGTAGCAGTCGACCAAAGCCTTGATCCGCCGGACGTCCGCGGCTCGCGCACGGTGCACGACGACCGACGGTGCGTCCCACCGGCCGGAGACGGGCGAACCATCGTGGGGCTGGGCGTGCGTCACAACTGGGCACCCTATCGGGATCGGCACCCGGCATGTTGTGTCCGTGTTGTGGCGGTCCGGCAGAAGGCTGTGCGACGACTAGGCTCAGGGTGTGTCCGTCGTGTCTGCTGCTGTGCCCAGAGTTTCGTTGATTACTTTGGGCTGCGCGCGCAACGAGGTCGACTCGTCCGAGATCGCCGGCCGGCTGGCCGGCGGTGGTTATCGGCTGGTGGAAGACGGCGCTCCGGCCGACGTGGTCGTGGTCAACACCTGCGCGTTCGTCGCCAGTGCCAAGAAGGATTCGATCGACACCGTGCTCGCAGCCGCCGATACCGGCGCCAAGGTGGTGGCGGTCGGTTGTCTGGCCGAGCGCTACGGCAACGAGCTGGCCGATGCCCTCCCGGAAGCCGACGCCGTGCTCGGCTTCGACGCCTACCCCGACCTGGCCGCTCTGCTCGGTGACGTCATCGACGGCCACCGGCCTCCGTCCCACGTACCGGTCGACCGCCGGAAGCTGCTGCCCATCTCGCCGACCTCGCGGCCGGCTGCGGCCGAATCCCTGTCCGTGCCAGGGCACAGCGCGCCACACGGCCGGGATACGGCCGGCCCGGCCAGCGGCCCCGTCCTGGTCCGCAAACTGCTGCACGCCGGCCCGGTGGCACCGCTGAAGATCGCCTCCGGCTGCGACCGACGATGTACGTTCTGCGCCATCCCGGCCTTCCGAGGTTCCTTCGTGTCGCGCCCGGAGGCCGAGATCATCGCCGAGGCGCACTGGCTGGCCGGTCAGGGCGTCCGCGAGATCGTGCTCGTCAGTGAAAACTCGACGTCGTACGGCAAGGACCTGCCCGGCGAGCGCCAGCTCGAACGGTTGCTCGCCGCGCTCACCACCGTGCCCGGCATCGTCCGCGTCCGGTTGTCGTACCTCCAGCCGGCCGAGACGAAACCAAGTCTGGTTGCGGCGATCGCCGAACTACCGGGTGTCGCGGACTACTACGACATGTCATTCCAACACGCCGCTGAAACCCTGCTCCGGCGGATGAAGCGGTTCGGCTCGAGAGACTCCTTCCTCGGACTCACCGCACAGATCCGGGCGGCCGCCCCGGAAGCCGGGATCCGGTCCAACGTCATCGTCGGATTCCCGGGCGAGACGGCGGCCGAACTGGCCGACCTGGAGGCGTTCCTGATCGGCGCCCGTCTGGACGCAGTCGGCGTGTTCGGGTACTCGGACGAGGACGGCACCGCGGCACTCGACCTGTCCGGCAAGATCGACGACGACGAGATCGACGCCCGGGTGGAACGCATCACCTCGCTGGTCGAGGAGCTGACCTCGCAGCGAGCTGAGGACCGCATCGGCAGCGAAGTGCTGGTCCTGGTCGACGACCTGACCGACGGCGTCGCCGGCCGCGCGGCCCACCAGGCGCCGGAGGTGGACGGCAACACCACGCTGGTCGACGCCGACGGGCTGCTACTCGGAGACATGGTCAGGGCCACCGTCATCGGAACGGACGGGATCGACCTGATCGCCGAACCGATCGAAGTACTGCCGGCGCCGACCCCGGCGGGCGGGCCGGAAGCACTTCGCCGTCCGTCAGGCGCCCCGATCTCGGCGGGCAGCCGCGCGTGACCGAACAGCCGCGCGTGTCGCTGGTGAATCTGCCCAACGCCCTGACCGTGCTGCGGCTGATCCTGGTACCCGTCTTTCTGTTCGCGCTCTTCGCCGGTGGCGGCCACGATCCGGCGTTCCGTTGGTTGGCCTGGGCGATCTTCGCCATCGCCGCCATCACCGATCGATTCGACGGGCACATCGCCCGCAAGCGAGGTCAGGTCACCGATTTCGGGAAGATTGCCGACCCGATGGCCGACAAGGCCCTCACCGGATCCGCTTTGATCGGCCTGTCCATGCTCGGCGACCTGTACTGGTGGGTCACCATCGTGATCCTGGTGAGAGAAATCGGGATCACCCTGCTGCGGTTTGCTGTACTGCGCTACGGCGTCATCGCCGCCAGCCCCGGCGGCAAGGCCAAGACCCTCGTCCAGATTGTCGCGATCGGCTTGTACATCCTCCCGCTGCCGCCGTCGATGCATTGGATCGCCGCAGGTTTCATGGTCGCAGCGGTGATCCTGACCGTGGTCACCGGCATCGACTACCTGATCAGGGCGGCCGCCTTGATCAGGTCCAAGAATCCGAACACGCCTTCGAACCCGGCGTCCGGGCCGATCGGACGCTGATGGAGCGGGCGCCTCTGGCGGGCGTCGTGGGGCTCGACCGCGCACACCTGGCCGAGTTGATCTCCCGCCTGTCCGGCCGCAACGCGACCGTGGCCTGCGCCGAATCACTCACCGGGGGGCTGTTGACTGCCCTGCTGACCGAAGTGCCAGGGGCCTCGTCGGTGGTCCGGGGTGGGCTGGTGGTGTACGCCACCGAGCTCAAGCACAGGCTGGCCGGGGTCGACGCCGAACTGCTGGCGGAGCGTGGTCCGGTCGATCCCGATGTCGCTCTCGCCTTGGCGCAGGGCGTCCGGCAGGCGTGTGGATCGGTGATCGGACTGGGATTGACCGGCGTCGCCGGGCCCGATCCACAGGACGGAGTTGCGGTCGGCACTTGGTACGTGGCGATGTGCTGGGAAGGCGGACACGAACTGGTGACCGGCCGGCCCGGAGCCGCACCCGGTCGAGCGGAGATCCGCAACGCGGCGGTGCGCGCCGGTGTCGCGTTGCTCCAGAACTATGCAGCACGCACCTGACCAGCGCGGATGCTCTCACCTGCGACGTCATCGCCCGGCAACCTGATGCGCACGGAACATTTACCGCGTTCTGGACGTTTTTCCCACAGCGGAACCGAAACGAGATCGGTCTTGTCGGGGTCGCGGAGTAGTTTGGAAGCACCTGATGCGCCGAACCGCAGTTCAGAACGGGTCGGCACATTCGGGTCAGTTAGCTGGGACCGGTTTCTTGAGATCTCGGTCCGGGCAATACGATCAGGAACATCGATCAGTGGGAGGAGGTGCGACATGTTGCTTCGTGACGCACTGGGGGAAACTCTGCGCGACGCGCGAAACAGTCAGAGCCGGACTTTGCGAGACGTGTCCACGGCGGCAAATGTGTCGTTGGGTTACCTCTCCGAAGTCGAACGTGGTCGCAAGGAGGCCTCCAGTGAACTGCTGGCCTCGATCTGCGACGCGCTGGATCTGCAGATGTCGGACGTGCTGGACACCGTGAGCAGCAACCTGAGGGCAGACGCCCGGTTGGCTGCGGCCAAGAATCGGGTCACCGAGAATTCGGTCAAGCGCGGGTTGGGTAGCGGGGGCGAGCGTCGATCTTCGATCGAGACGTCGCTGCGCATCGTGCTGCCGTACGGTGCGGGGCGGGCTGAGGCTTCGGTCGCCTGATCGGCTCGAAGGCTGAGGCGACACTGCGGCGTCGGCTGTTTGCTGGCTGGGCCGCCGCTGTCGGCTGGTCGGGCGAAGCCGGCAGGCGCCGGCCACGTGACGCGCCGACCCGCGAGTCTGTGGGCTGAGTCGCGATCACCGTAGGGTCGGTGTCATGGATTTCGTCGCCGAGGCTGCCCGCCTGTCCCCAGATCTCATCGACCTACGTCGCCGGCTGCACGCCGTTCCGGAAGTCGGTCTGGATCTCCCCGTCACCCAGCAGATTCTGTTGGACGAACTCCAGGGACTGGGCCTGGAGCTCACGACCGGTACGTCGCTCACTTCCATCATCGCGGTGCTACGCGGGGGACGGCCCGGGCCGTTGGTATTGCTGCGCGGCGACATGGATGCGCTGCCCGTCGTCGAGCAGACGGGCGAGACATTCGCTCCTGCAGGCGATTCCGCCCACGGCGGGGCGATGCACGCCTGCGGACACGATCTACACATGGCCGGCCTGGTCGGCGCCGTCCGACTGCTGGTCGCCCATCGCGACGAACTGGCCGGCGATGTCCTGTTCATGTTCCAGCCCGGCGAGGAAGGGCACGACGGGGCCGGCCAGATGTTGGACGAAGGCCTCCTCGAGGCCGCCGGTCGCCCGGTGGACGCGGCGTACGGCCTGCACGTGTTCTCCTCCTGGTTTCCGAACCGGGTGTTCGCCGCTCGACCTGGCACCCTGATGGCGGCGTCGGCCGCTCTGGAGGTCAAGATCATCGGCGCCGGCGCCCACGGGTCGGCACCGCATCGCGGACAAGATCCCATCCCGGTCGCCTGCGAGATCATCATTGCCCTGCAGACCATGGTCACCCGACAGTTCGACATCTTCGACCCCGTGGTCATCACGGTCGGTTCGTTCCATTCCGGCACCAAGCGCAACGTCATCCCGGACGACGCCGTTTTCGATGCCACAGTGCGGAGTTTCAGCCCGGAAGCGGCGCGCGCGGTCGCCGAGAAGGCAGTGAAGCTCTGTGAGGGCATTGCCGCGGCGCACGGGTTGACTGCGCAGGCCAGCTTTGTGGGGGAGTATCCGGTCACTGTGAACGACGACCGCGAGTACGAATTCGTCGCCTCGACAGCTGCAGAGCTGTTCGGACCCGACCGATTCCAGGAAATGCCCGACCCGTTATCCGGCTCGGAGGACTTTTCCCGGGTACTACAGCGGGTCCCCGGCGCCTACCTCTTCCTCGGAGCAACGAAGGCAGAGGACTTCGACCACGCTCCGACCAACCATTCGCCGTTGGCCGCGTTCGACGACTCGGTGCTGCCGGACGCCGCGGCGATGCTGGCCGAATTGGCCGTACGGCGGATGAATCGCGGCTGACGCGGACGGCGAATCAGGCCCGGGTGTGGGCCAATGCCGCGAGGGCAGCCATGGTGTCGTCGGCGCGGTCGACGGGCACGAACAGGTGGTCGTGGTGGTATCCGGCGATGATGTTCGCGGAAATGCCGTCCGACGTCAGCGCAGCCGTGATGGCCGCCGTCAGGCCGACCGCGTCGAGGGCCGACGGCACCCGCAGGGTGATCCAGGCACAGGGAAAAATGCCCGCAATGCCGACCTGGTCCGCCTGCTCCCTGGGCAGCACCAGGGTGATGCCCTCGTTCTCCGCCACGGTTACCACCGGATCGACACCAGCTGGCATCGTCTCGACGCTGCAGTAGAGGTACTCACCCCGGTGCAACTCCGGCCGGAGCGCCCGGAGTAACTCGTCGAGGTCACTGACCGGCGTCGGTCGCCGGCGGTAGGTGGCGAAGGTGAACCCATCCCGGTGATCGACCCGACTCCGCTCCCAGCTCGCCGGGGCGATCGGCGGGAAATGCGTATCGCCGGCCAGTTCCAGCTCCACATGGGTGATTTCGAGGCGATCGGCATGATCGATGGTCTGCGCGTAGATCTCGCCGCCGCCGAGCACGAAAGTGTCGAGTCCCTCCACCAGCGTGAGCGCCTCGGCCACCGATGACGCCACTTCGACCCCGTCGACCGCCCAGTCCTTCGACCGAGTCACCACGATCGTCCGTCGACCTGGCAATGGCCGGCCGATCGAATCAAACGTCCGACGACCCATCACCACCGGATGGCCGAGGGTCAGCCTCTTGAAGCGCCGGAGATCCTCGGAATTGCGCCAGGCCAGGTCCCCGTCGCTGCCGATCACGCCGTTCTCGGCGACCGAAGCGATCAAGGTGAGCGTCATACCGCGATCGGGGCCTTGATGAGCGGGTACGGGTCGTAGTTCTCGACCTTGATGTCCGTGTACTCGAAGCCGTCCAGGTCGGTGATCCCGTCAGCCAGGGCGAGCGTCGGCAGCGGTCGGGGAGTGCGGGTCAGCTGCAGGCGCGCCTGGTCGAAATGGTTGGAATAAAGGTGTGCATCGCCCAGCGTGTGGACGAAGTCGCCCGGCTCGAGCCCGACCACCTTGGCCACCATCTCGGTGAGCAGCGCATAGGAGGCGATGTTGAACGGCACCCCGAGGAACACGTCGGCGGATCGCTGGTAGAGCTGGCAGGACAGCCGGCCGTTGGCCACGTAGAACTGGAACATGGTGTGGCACGGCGGGAGTGCCATCTCGCCCACCTCGGCGACGTTCCAGGCGGAGACGATGTGGCGGCGTGAATCCGGATTGGCGCGCAGCGATTCGACGACAGCCGCGATCTGGTCGATGTGCCGGCCGTCCGGCGCCGGCCAGGAGCGCCACTGGTGCCCGTAGACCGGACCGAGTTCGCCGTCGGCGTCAGCCCATTCGTCCCAGATGCTGACCCCGCGGTCCTGCAGCCAGCGGACATTGGTCGACCCCTGCAGGAACCACAACAGTTCGACGACCACGGACCGGAGATGCACCTTCTTCGTGGTCACCAGCGGGAATCCGGCGCTCAGATCGAACCGCATCTGATGGCCGAAGATGCTGCGGGTGCCGGTCCCGGTGCGGTCCTGCTTGTCGACGCCGGTGACCAGGATGCGGTCCATCAGATCCAAGTACTGCTGCATGAGCCAAGACTAGTAGCTCGCTTCCCGAATCCGAGGCGACCGGGGCACGACACGTTGCGGTCACGCAACCGTGACAGTGGGTCCATCTGCCATCACAGACAGCCCGGTCGCCGCAACAAATCGCTGCAGGCAGGCAATTCGTCCGTCATCTGCGAGTTCTATGTTTCCCCTTGTCCTTCGATCGTCTGTTTCCAGTGGAATTACCCATGGAAATGCGACGAATTCTCGACTGGAGAGCCGGCCTGCCGGACCGGACTGTCGTACCCATGCATAGGGAGTGGAGAAGCGATGACTCAGATTGCCGACAAGACGGGCCGAACTAAAAAGGTGGTGCATCCCGTCGACGAGGTACTCGCACCACAGAAACTCGTCGTGCTGGGACTGCAGCACCTGTTCATCATGTACGCCGGCGCCATCGCGGTGCCGATCATCGTCGGCGGGGCGCTGGGCCTCGACAAGGGCTCCATCGCCATTCTGGTCAGCGCGGACCTGTTGGTCTCGGGAATCTGCACCCTGATCCAGGCTGTCGGCATCGGCAGCATTCTGGGTGTGCGCCTCCCGGTGGTCGCCGGCGCCACCTTCACCGTGTTGAATCCGATGATCATCATCGCCGGCCAGTACGGCGGCAAGGCCGGACTTCCGGTGGTCTACGGCGCCCTGTTGGTATCCGGCGTCTTTGCCCTGATCATCGCCAAGCCGTTCGCCAAGATGGTTCGGTTCTTCCCGCCGCTGGTCACCGGCACCGTGATCACTATCATCGGGCTGTCCCTGGTGGGCGCCGACGCCAGCCTGATCACGGGCAAGAGCACGACCAACCTGCCGTTCAGCGGCGACGGCGCCGGCATCGTGGTGACCGACCCCAGCGAGGGCTTCAAGGCGGTCACCAACGCCGGGGGTTCGGCGAGCGTGACGGTCGACGACTACGGCCTGGTCTCGCACATCGCGCTGGCCGGCCTGGTGATCCTGGTGATGGTGCTCGTCACCCGCTTCTTCAAGGGTTTCGTCGGCCAGATCGCCGTACTGATCGGCATTGTCGTCGGTACCCTGGTCGCCTGGCCGATGGGCCTGCTGAACTTCAGCGAGGTCAAGAACTCGTCCTGGTTCGGCGTGAGCGAACCGTTCCACTTCGGGCATCCGAGATTCGTGGCGGCCGCGATCATCTCGATGTGCATCGTGATGCTGGTGACCTACACCGAGTCGACGGCGGACATGTTGGCGGTGGCCGAGATGGTCGACCGCCCGCTGAGCGAGAACGGCCTGGCCCGTGGTCTGGCCACCGACGGGCTGTCTGCGGTGCTGGCCGGATTCATGAACTCGTTCCCGGACACCGCGTACGCGGAGAACGTCGGGCTCATCGAGATCACCAGGATCAAGAGTCGCTGGGTGGTCGCCATGTGTGGCCTGTTCCTGCTGATCCTCGGCCTCATCCCGAAGATGGGCGCGATCGTCGCGGCGCTGCCCGGCCCGGTCATCGGTGGTGCCGGCACCGTCATGTTCGCCATGGTGACGGCCATCGGCATCCGCACCCTGAACAAGGTCAGCTACAAGGACAACCACAACCTGCTGATCATCGCGGTGTCGCTGTCGGTCGGCATGCTGCCGGTCATCGCCCCCGACTTCTACCGCCACTTCCCGCAGAACTTCCAGACCATCTTCGGGTCCGCCATCACGTCGACGGTCATCGTGGTCTTCGTCCTCAACCTCGCCTTCAACCACTTCGGCACGGGCAAGAAGCCGACGGACGGCCTGGCCATGACCGGGGTGAAGGCCGGCGCCGTCACCAACCAACCGGAGAGCGGCGTTCCGTTGGAGACCGCGGAGGGCAGATCGCCGTTGGCGACGGAGAGCAGCGCCTCGCGGGAGAGCGCGGAGAGCGAACGCTGACCGTTCCACCGATTGCCGCTCAGGCCCATCACCGTCGTCGGTGGTGGGCCTGAGTCGTCCGGTACACCGCTTGGACCCCCGGCGATGCGTGGGGCCAACCCAGTACGGTGAGACACATTCGCCCGCTGTCGAGGAGGACCGATGCCGCCATCGCATTCCGGGTCGGCGGATGCCCAGGCGGCGCGAATGGCGGACGTGCTGGCGGTCGACCTGCTCGACGAAGAAGCTCACGCGAGTCGCCGGAATGTCAGGCTGGCCCGGCGATTGGCCGTCCTCGGGATCGGCGGCGTGGTGGTGTCGACCCTGGCGATCGGGGTTCTGCACGTCGTGCGACCGAGTCGCTCGCTCGATCCGTTGTCGCGCACCATCAGCGAATACGCCTTGCTGTCCAACGGCTGGATCTTCAACTGGGGAGTGCTGCTGCTGGCTTTCTCGTCGATGCTGATCCTGTTGGCGCTGATCGTCCGGCAGATCGTGCCCTGGAAGTCGTGGGGGGCGCTGATGACCCTCGTCTGGAGCATCGGACTGATCGGGCTGGTGACGTTCCCGAAGCAGGGATTCGGCAACAACCCGTCGCTGGCCGGACGGGTGCACTGGACCTGGACCTTGATCGCCTTTTTCAGCCTGCCGATCGGCACCTGTCTGATGTGCTGGCATCACCGGATAGTGGCAGGCCGATGGCCACGTTGGGCGGTTCGCCTGTCGATGGTGGCCGGCGGGTGGTTCGTGGTGCTGACGGTGCAGACCATCATCTCGGCTGTAACACCGATCCACGCCTGGGTGGTCGTCGGCCTGGTGGAACGCATGCTCTCGTTGACCGAGATGGCGGTGGTCGCGGTGTTGGGCCTGTGGGTGCTGCACGACAGCCGCGCCCCGGCCACGTTGATCTTGGAGCCGCACGAGCGGTGACTGGTCGAACGGGCAGCGAGAGATGATCAGCGCCGTCGGGTGATTCGAGCCCGAGCCCACCTGCCCCGTGCAGTCGGGCCATTACTGTTCGGTTGTGGACTGGAATCTGAGCGCCTGCGGCCGCCATGGTCACGAGACCTTCGAGCCCGACGAACCAGCCTTGCGAGAGCGGTTGCGGGTGGACACCCCGGCGGGGGAGGCATGGCGTTGTCTGCGGTGCGCCACCTACGTGGTGGGTCCACCGAGACGCAAAGGCCGGGCCGACGATGCCCCCGAGGTCCCGCGCGGACGGCTGCTGCGCGACAAGCGCATCATGCGGTTGCTGGCGGCCGAGCGGATCCTGCGTGGCTTGGCCCTGCTCGGCCTGGCCATCCTGGTCTTCGTCTTCCGAAAGTCCAAGGGTGACCTCCGGGCGTCTTTCAACACCGATCTGCCGCTGCTGCGGCCACTGGCCGACCAGATCGGCTGGAACGTGGACGATTCGAAGATCGTCCGGGGCATCAACGACGTCTTCTCGCTCTCCGAGACGACGCTCGTCTGGATCGCCGTCGGCTTGATCGCCTATGCCACCCTGCAGTTCATCGAGGGCACCGGGCTGTGGTTGATGAAGCGGTGGGGCGAGTATTTCGCAGTGGTGGCGACCAGCATCTTCTTGCCCTGGGAGATCTACGAGCTCACCGAGCGCATCACTTGGCTGCGAGTGGTCCTGCTACTGGTCAACGTCGCGGCCGTGGTGTGGCTGCTCTGGAGCAAGCGGCTGTTCGGACTCCGCGGTGGGGGCAAGGCCTACGAGGCCGAGCACGAGGCGGAGAGCATCCTGACCGTCGAGCGAGCTGCGGCCGAAGATCACCAGAGTCCGGTGGCCGGCTCCGCCGCGGCGTCGGCGAACGCCGGACGCCTTCCGCTGTAGATCACTCCCAGCCGCTGGGTGGCCCTGGTGATCGCCACGTAGAGGTCGTTCAGACCGCGGGCGGACTCGGCGGCGATCTGGTCCGGCTCGACCAGGATGACCGAGTCGAACTCGAGGCCCTTGGCCTCGCGCACCGTCATCACCACTACCGGCCGGTCCACGTCGACCGCTGACCCGGCCGCCGGAATTCCGGCCGCGATCGCGTCCACCGTGTCGGCGTACAACGCCTGCGGAACCAGGATCGCGAGGTGTTGCTCGCCCGGCTCGGCGGCGTCCTTGGCGGCCATCTCCACGGTGCGGCGAACGATCTCGCCGCGATCCACCGTGAGCCACCACGGGTCGACCCCGGTCGAACGGACCGACGTCGGCGCGGTCAGGGTCGGGTTGATGGCGGCGAGCACCCGGTCCGCGACAGCGGTGATCTCCGACGGGGTGCGGTAGTTCACGGTCAGCTCTTCGTAGCGCCAGTCGCGCCCCACGTACGGGCGGAGCACGGTGGCCCACGACGAAGCGCCCGCCGCGTCCCCGGTCTGGGCGAGGTCGCCGACCAGCGTCATCGACTTGACCGGGCAGCGACGCATCACGATGCGCCAGGCCATCGGCGACAACTCCTGGGCCTCGTCCACGACCACGTGGCCGTAGGTCCATTCCCGGTCGGCGCCGGCCCGCTCCGCCGTGGAGGTCAACAGCACCCGGTCATCCTGGAGCTCGACCAGATCGGCGGCGGTCACCATGCCGAGCAGCGATTGCTCGCCGACGTCCGCCTCGATGTCCGCGGCTGGGCCGCCTGGAGTCCCGTCGTCCAGCATGTCCAGCACGCTCTGCGCGTACTCGTGCCGTTCGGCGCGTTCCTGAGCCGCGGCCGCGAGGGTGAGCCTGTCGTCGTGGCCGAGGAGTTCGGCCGCCTCGTCGAGGAGCGGGACGTCGGACTGGGAGAACTCGTAGTCGGCCCCGGAACCCGTCAGCAGCGAATCGCGTTCCGGCTCGCTCAGGAACGACGCTGCCAGTTTCAATCGGACCGGCGAGCTGAACAGCCCACGCAGCAAGGTTTGTGCGGTCAACGCGGGCCAGAGGCCGGAGAGCGCTCCCTGCAGCGTCTCGTCCTCACGAAGCTCTCGACGGATGTCCTCGTAGTCCTCGGAGGTGAGCGGGACCGACGCGGCGAGCCCCTGCTTGTGGCGGCGTGCCACTTGCCGGGCCAGCTGCTCGAAGACGCTGCGCAGGAAGATATTGCGCGCCCGGTTGTGGGGCAGTCGGGACTGCCAGGCCCGCTCCTGCGCTCTGGACAACAGCTGCCGGTCGATTCGCAGATTGCCGCCTGCGTAGGGGATCTCGATGGTCGTCTTCGGCATCCGCTGCCGATCGAGCACGGCGTTGGCGATGACCTTGGCCATGTTCAGGCGTCCCTTGAGAACGGCCACCGAGTCGGTTTCCGCGCGTTGCGCGCGCACACCGGGAAACAGATCGCCCACCGTGGACAGCACGACGGCGTTCTCACCGAGCGAGGGCAGCACCTGGCCGATGTAGTTCAGGAACGTCCGGTTGGGCCCGATCACCAGGACACCGCGGTTCGCCAGCTGATCGCGATGCGTGTACAGCAGGTACGCCGTCCGGTGCAGGGCAACCGCCGTCTTGCCGGTTCCCGGACCACCCTGCACCACCAGGATGCCGGCCCGCTCGGCACGAATGATGCGGTCCTGCTCGGCCTGGATGGTTTCTACGATGTCGCCCATCCGCCCGGTGCGCGGAGCATTGAGGGCGGCGAGCAGAGCGGCCTCGCCGGTCAACCCCGATCCGGTGACCGCAGCCAGTGCCGGGTCGTCCGGAGCCAGCCCGGACAGATCCAGGTATTCGTCGGAGATCGATTCGACTGTGCGCCGCCGGATCCGCAGGTGACGCCGACGTCGCACGCCCAACGGAGCGGCCGCAGTGGCCACGTAGAACGGGCGCGCCGACGGGGCACGCCAGTCCATCAGCAGTTGTTCGCGGACCTCGCCGTCGGAGAAGATGCCCATCCGGCCGATGTGCATGAAGTCACCGTCGGTCCGGTCCAGTCGACCGAAGCAGAGTTTGTCCTCGGCGACGTTCAGGTCGACCAGGGTCTGGTTGTGGCTGGCGTACGCGATGTCACGCTGCACGCGCCCGCCGGGCGTACCGTCGCTGTCCCGGAGATAGCTGTCGCGCAGCTTGGTGGTCTCCACCCGCATCTGGTCCAGGCGTTCGTAGAGGGTGGTGATGAAACTCTGCTCGTCGGCCCGCTCGACATCATTCCGGTCGTCGAGCTCGGACAATGCACCACACCTCCGCCGCAGACCTCGACCCGGCCGGCACCAACGGTCACCGGGGCCCTTTCGGGCCGCCGACTACCTTGTCAGATCGACCCCCGACGCCGTTAATCGCCTCTGCGTGACCGTCGGCCGGCCCTCCCGCCCTCACCTCTGCCGCGCTGATCAACTTCGAATGCGCGGATGAACGGGGCGACTCGCGTCACACCAGCCCCAAAACCGCGAAGTTGATCAGCGCAGCCCGCGTGTTAGGCCCGGTTCAGGGTGACGGTCGCCCAGCTCAGCGGCGGCAGTTCGAGGTGCAGCTCGCCGCCGAGCAGCTCGGCCTTGTTCAACGGAACAGGGACGACCCGGTCCGGGTCGTCGACCGTGTTGGTCGCGGCCGGATCGGAATCGACGATGACGAGCGCATCACCGACGGTCAGGTCGCCGAACGCGGTGACGTCGCCGATCACCGCGACGGATTCGGTCTGGGATCGGTTGATGCCGAAAAGCACCAGCGATCCGGAGTCCTCGTCATAGGTGAGCACCGTATCCACCACGGGCGCGTCCCCGTACCGGGCGGTCGGCACCGTCGGCGCGGCCTGCGTGGTGCGCAGCACCACACCCTTGGCCCTGGCCGCGGTCTGCGCGAAGGGGTGGAAGATCGTCTGACGCCAGGCCGGACCGCCCGGCTCGGACCGGATCGGGGCGATGACATTCACCAGCTGCGCCAGGCTGGCCGCGGTCACCCGGTCCGAGTGTCGCAGCAGTGAGATCAGCAGGCTGCCCAGCACCACCGCATCCGTCACCGAGTACTCGTCCTCGATCAGCCGCGGCGCCTCCGCCCATTCCTCAGCGGTGCCCTTGGTCTCGAAGTCCCTCGTGTACCAGACGTTCCACTCGTCGAAGGAGAGACCGAGCCGTTTCGGCGAGCGGCGGCGGGCGGCCACTGCATCCGCCGTGGCGATCACCGCCTCGATGAACCGGTCCATGCCGACCGCACTGGCCAGGAACGAGTCGACATCACCGTCGATGGGCTCGTAATAGGCGTGCAGCGAGACGAAGTCGATGGCATCCCAAGCCTCCTCGAGGACTTCGGACTCCCAGGCTCCGAACGTCGGCATGTCCATGTTCGAGCTACCGCACACCACGAGTTCCAGGCCGGGGTCGTACTGCCGCATGGCCTTGGCCGTCTCGGCCGCCAGCCGCCCGTATTCGGCGCTCGTCTTGTGGCCGGTCTGCCACGGCCCGTCCATCTCGTTACCCAGGCACCACATCCGCACGTTGTGTGGCTCGGTGACGCCATCGGAGATGCGGCGATCCGAAAGTTCCGACCCGCCGGGATGGTTCGCGTACTCGAGTAGGTCGACCGCTTCCCGGACCCCCCTGGTGCCCAGGTTGACGGCCATCATGGGCTCGACCTGCGCCTTGCGCGCCCACCGCATGAACTCGTTGAGTCCGAATTGGTTGGTCTCGGTGGTGTGCCAGGCCAGGTCCAGCCGCCGCGGACGCTGATCCGCCGGCCCCACTCCGTCCTCCCATCGGTAGCCGGAGACGAAGTTGCCGCCCGGATACCGGATGGTCGTCACGCCGAGTTCCCGGACCAGTTCCAGTACGTCCTGGCGAAGCCCATCGTCATCGGCGGTCGGGTGACCCGGCTCGTAGATGCCCGTGTAGACGCACCGCCCCATGTGTTCGACGAACGAGCCGAACAGGCGCGGCGGTACGGCCCCAACGGTGAAGGCGGGATGGGCGGTGAATCGTGCGTCGAACACTAGATTCCTCTCGGTAATCGTTCGGTAGGAGCGCCTCGATGAGCGGATCGGGGATGTTCGCGAAGAACGCCATGAAGACGAAGACCGCTACCGGGCGGCGATGACCGTCAGGATGGGCACAGCCATGGACGTTGACCTCCCGGGGCATCCGCGCCTCAGCGGTGAGGTGCGGCTTGGTGTGGATAGTGTGGACCAGCACTTGCAACGATGCAAGTGTCAGCTCCAGCATTCTCCCGAGTGGAGTCCGGTCCGCCGCACGAACCGGACAAGCGGGCCGACCAGTACGATTTCACGACATCCAGGTCGTGAACGGTGACGTACCGCCACCTGGGTGCAGTCGTCCATACTGCTGCGGGGACTTGCAGATGGCGGAGGGTGGGAGTCAATGGCGGTCACGTTGCGCGACGTGGCGGTGCGAGCGGGTGTTTCCGTGCGCACTGTGTCAAATGTCGTCAATGGATTTCAACACGTCTCGCCACCGATGCGCGAGCGGGTGCAGAAGGCCCTGGACGAACTCGGCTATCAACCCAATGTCCTGGCCCGTAGCCTGCGACGCGGCCATACCGGCGTGATCGCCCTGCTCGTCCCGGAATTGTCCGTTCCGTACTTCGGCGAACTGGCCCACGAGGTGATCGAGTCTGCCCGGTCGCGCGGCTGGACTGTGATGGTGGACGAGACCGGCGGCGTAGCCGAGCGCGAGCGCGAAATCCTGGAGCTGGCGACCACTTCGGGTCTGGTCGACGGAGTCGTCCTCTCCGCGCTGGGACTGGTCAGCGCCGAACTGGCGGAGCTCAAGCCAAGAGTGCCGCTGGTGCTGCTCGGCGAGCGCACCGCCCCCGGGGTCTTCGATCACGCTGGAACCGACAACGTCGGGGCCGCAAAGGATGCCGTAGCCCACCTGTTCGCCGGCGGGGCCACCCGGGTCGCCGCGATCGGAGCCGAGCCGGGCACGGGTCGGGAAACCTCCAGGCTGCGGCTGCGTGGATACCGGGCCGCATTGAAGACGGCCGGGCAGCCCGCCGATGCCTCGCTCGTACCGCCGGTGAGTTCGTTTCACCGGCAGGACGGCGCACAGGCCATGCAGTCGCTCCTGGCGCTCGCTGCACCCACCCGACGCAACCTTCTGCTTCAACGACAGCCTCGCCCTCGGCGCGCTCCGCGTCCTGTACGACCGCGGGATCCAGCCGCCCACCGGCATGCGCCTCGTGGGGTTCGACGATGTCGAGGAGGGCAGGTTCAGCATGCCCACGCTGACCACCATCGCAGTGGACAAGCCGGCCATCGCCGCCGCTGCCATATCGCTGCTTGCTGAGCGCGTTGGCGGATCGAACGCCGCGGCTACGGACATCGTCGTGCCGCACGCGCTGGTGGAGCGCGAGAGCAGTGCGGCAGCGAAGGCAGATCCAGCAGCAGAGTTCCAGGTCGGATGAGTGAGCCCTCGTCGCACGGGATTTCGCCGGTCGAACTGAAGGCGAACTGCGAGAAGTGCTACGGGCTTTGCTGTGTGGCGTTGCCCTTCACCGCGTCGGCGGACTTCGCGTTCACCAAGGACGCGGGCGAACCGTGCCGAAACCTGCTCGACGACTTCCGCTGCGGCATTCACGATGTGCTGCGTCCCAGCGGATTTGCCGGATGCACGGTCTATGACTGCTTCGGCGCCGGGCAGCAGGTCTCGCAGGAGATCTATCCCGGTCGCGACTGGCGGGCGGGGCCGGAGGCCGCGAGCGAGATGTTTGCCGTCTTCCGGGTGGTGCGGCAACTGCACGAGCTGCTCTGGTACCTCGAAGAAGCGCTGACGCTGACGCCCGAAGAATCACCGTCCAAAGAATCACCGCCCAAAGAATCACCGCCCAAAGAATCACCGCCGGAAGGATCACTGCGACGCCGGCTCAACGCCGCGCTGGACGCGATAACTTTCCTCGTCTCCGCCCCGCCTGCAAAGCTCCTGGCCTTGGATGTCGCCGCGCAGCGCTCGTCGATCGCTGTCCTGCTGCTGCAGACCAGTTCCAACGTCCGGGCAGCGGTGGCCGGGGACCGGAAGCAGCAACGCCGGATTCAGCATGCCGGTGCAGATCTGTTGGGGGCGAGTTTGTCTCACTCGAATCAACGCGGCGCCGACTTCCGGGGCGCCTATCTGATCGGGGCGGACCTGCAGGGCGCAGATTTACACCTGGCCGACCTGCTGGGCGCCGACCTGCGGGCCACGAACCTGCGCGGTGCGAATCTGTCCACCGCCATATTCCTCACCCAGTTCCAATTGAATGCCGCCCACGGGGATGGTTCGACCAGGTTTCCGGCCAGATTGACCAGACCGAACCACTGGCGGGCCTGAGAGAACCCGACCGACCTGAGATATCTCGATCCAGCGGAGCGGGTGGGAGCACAATGCTCGAGTGAGTGACGGCCCGTGGGTGTTACATGTCGACCTCGACCAATTCATCGCTGCCGTCGAGATATTGCGACGGCCCGAGTTGACCGGGTTACCCGTGGTGGTCGGCGGCAACGGCGACCCCACCCAGCGAGGCGTGGTGGCGACCGCTTCCTACGAGGCCAGGGAGTTCGGGGTTCGATCCGGCATGCCGATGCGGGTCGCGGCCAGGAAATGTCCGGAGGCGGTATTCCTCCCGCACGATCGGCCGACGTACGAGCAGGCGTCGGCCGAGGTGATGGCGGTACTTCGGAACTTCGCCGAGACTCCCGTCGTGTTGGAGATCCTGGGCTGGGACGAGGCGTTCGTCGGGTCGGAGACCCGGGATCCGCAAGCCCTTGCCGCGCAAGCCCAACAGGCGGTGCTGACCACCACCGGGTTGTGGTGTTCCGTTGGCATCGGGGACAACGTGCTGCGCGCCAAGATGGCGACCGACTTCGGGAAGCCCCGCGGGTTTTTCACCCTCACCGCGAGCAACTGGTACGAGGTGATGGGTGACCGGCCCACCGACGCGCTGTGGGGCATCGGCCGCAAGACGGCCCGTCGACTCGGTGAGCTGGGGTACGCCACCGTCGATCAGTTGGCGGCCGCGGATCCGGTCGGGCTCGGTGAGCAGGTGGGTCCGACGATGGGGCCGCGTTACGTGGGAATTGCCCGTGGTCAAGGGCGAACCGAAGTGTTCGGAACGCCCTATGTTCCCCGGGCGCGTAGCCGCGAGGTCACCTTTCAGCAGAATCTTGTGGACAGACCGGAAGTTCGACATCAGATCAGGTTGCTCGCAGAGCAAGTCACAGCCGACGTCAGGGACGAGGGCAGGCTGGTGGCCCGGGTCGGGTTGAAGGTCCGCTTCGCGCCGTTCGTCACGGCGACGCGGAGCGCGACCCTTCCTCTTGCGACGGCCGACCTCGCCGTCATCACGGCGGCCGCCTTGGAGATCCTGGAACGGTTCGACCAGGACCGGCCGATCCGCCTGCTCGGGGTGCGGGCGGAATTTCAAGCGACCGACGAGCCGCAGCCGGCCAACCCGAGTCGCGGTCGGGCCGGGCTGGGCGGGGATGCCCGCTGACGAGCCCGGCGTACCAGGGTCAAGATGGGCGGGTGAGCAACCTCGAGAAGCACCCGGACGAGTTGCAGGTCGGCGCGAACGAGCCCGCCAGGGCCACGAACGGCGTCGAGGTGATACCAGCTCGCGAGGTACCGCTCGGCGGTCCGCGCGCCATGTCGGTGCGCCGGACCCTGCCCCAGAAGCACCGATCGTTGATCGGGGCCTGGTGTTTCGCCGACCACTACGGGCCGGATGACGTCACCGGCCGGGGTGGTATGGACGTGGCGCCGCATCCGCACACCGGCCTGCAAACGGTCAGCTGGCTCTTCAGCGGCGAGGTGGAGCACCGCGACTCGGCGGGTGTGCACACCATGGTGCGACCGGGTGAGCTGAACCTGATGACCAGCGGCGGGGGGATCGCCCACTCCGAGGTGTCGACCCCGGAGACCACTGTGTTGCATGGAGTCCAGCTCTGGCTGGCGCTGCCGAACAGCACCCGGCAGGGGCCACGTAATTTCCAGCACTACGCACCGGACCCGGTCGTGCTGGGCGGCGCCACGGTCAAGGTCTTTCTCGGTTCGCTGGCCGGCGCGCACTCACCGGTCGCAACCGACACTCCGCTACTCGGAGCCGAGGTCGTGCTGGCGCCCAACAGCGAGATCGAGCTTGCCGTGAATCCATCGTTCGAACACGGCGTGCTGGTCGACACCGGAGCCGTCGTCCTGGCCGGCACCGAGCTCGTCCGCTCGGAACTCGGCTACCTGGGCACCGGGCATGCCGAATTCGTGCTGACGAATCGCACACCGAACTCGGCCCGAGTGATCATCCTGGGCGGTAAGCCGTTCGACGAGGAAATCCTCATGTGGTGGAATTTCGTCGGCAGGTCCCACGAGGAGATCGTCGGCTTTCGCGAAGCGTGGCAACAGGAGTCGCGACAATTCGGAACCGTGCTGGGCTACCGGGGCACCATCAACCGGCTGCCCGCGCCGGCGCTGCCCGGCCTACGGCTGCGACCCCGGCGTAACCGTCCGGCCTAGTGGTCATTAGACGCACGAATAATGTCCGTGCATGTCTTGACTGGCTGTAGCGGCCTCACTACGCTCCGGGCTGCTGGTATGAGCACAGTCACATCACAGCTTGGCCGCCACCGCCACATCACGGCGCGGCGGCCACAACCGCACAGAGAGGTGCGTTGTCGATGCACGGTTCCCTTCATCGCCGCTGTCGGACGACTATCGGAAAGGGTCGACGGAAAGTGGCGGTGATCGGTTCAGCCGTGCTGGTCCTGTCCCTGGCCACCGTCTCGGGTGCCACCCCGGCCGGCGCGACGTCCGGACCCTTGCCCAACATCGAAAACTTCGAAGGCACGGTACCGATCACCACAGCATCGCCCGGCATTGTTCACTTTCGGCAGCGACGCCGCCAGCATGCCGCCGCTGTCTGTCCAGCCGGCCTCGGACCGGCCGGGCGCCGCCGCGGACAACCACGCCCTCGATGTGCCCTACACCGTCAGCGGTTACGGCGGGTTCAGCGACAACCTTCCGGCCGCTCAGGACTGGAGTGCGTACGGCGGCTTCTCGTTCTGGGTCAAGGGGACGTGCCACCGGCCAGAAGGTCGAGTACGAGATCAAGGACGGCGGGACCGACGGCGAGCACGCCGAACTCTGGCAGGGCTTTTTCAACGACACCTCTGCGGGCTGGAAGCAGATCCAGGAACCGTTCAACGCACTGGTGAAACGAGGCGACTACCAGCCGCCAGGTGGACCGACTGACGGCGTGCTGAACCTGACGGCCATGTGGGGTCTGCGCCATCAACCTGCCCGGCAACAGCAGTGGCCATCTGGTCTTCGACGACTTCGCCGTCTACGGCCAGCCGACGCCGACGGTCTCGGCAGTCAAGAGCACCTACCTGGTCGACGCCGGACAAAGTGCCTCGGTGAGCGTGAAACTCGGTTTGAAGACCGGACTTTCGCTCGACGCACCGCTCACCGTGAGCTATTCGACGGTGGCGGCAGTAGCAGCGCAGTGCCCGGTACGGACTACACCGCGACCTCTGGATCGGTGACCTTCCCGGCCGGCAGCACCTCGGCAACCGTCGAATCGTTCACGGTGCAGACCACCGGCGGCACGCCTCCCGGGGAGGCCAAGACGATCGTGGTGACGTTGTCCGCCGACGGCGCGGACCTGATCGGCGCCCAGCCCACCGTGGTGATCAACGCCCACGGCCTGCCCTACCTCAACAACAAGCTGTCGATCGCCAGCCAGGCTCGCCGATCTGATGTCACGGATGACCATCGCGGACAAGGTCGGCCAGATGACCCAGGCCGAACGCGCCGCGGTCGGTGACGGCACCGACATCACGAAGTACGCGCTGGGATCGTTGCTTTCCGGCGGCGGGTCGGTGCCGACCCCGAACACGCCGGCCGGCTGGGCCGACATGGTCGACGGCTATCCAGACCCAGGCGCTTGAGCACGCCGCTGCAGATTCCGATGATCTACGGCATCGACTCCGTTCACGGTGACAACAACCTGGCCGGCGCCACCATCTTCCCGCACAACATCGGCATCGGCGCCACGCCGCGATCCGGCGCTCGCCCAGCAGGAGGGTGTGGTCACCGCGACCGAGACCCGGGCCACCGGCATTCCGTGGGCGTTCGCGCCGTGCGTCTGCGTGACCCGCGACGAGCGGTGGGGCCGCAGCTACGAGTCGTTCGGCGAGGACCCGGCGCTGGTCAGCCAGATGGAGACGATCATCGACCGGCCTGCAGGGCGGTAACGGTCAGCCTGGAGGTCTGGCCAAGAACACCAGCGTGCTGGCCACCGCCAAGCACTTCCTCGGTGACGGCGGTACCAAGTACGGGTCTTCGACCACGGGCAACTACAAGATCGACCAGGGCGTCACCTACGCCACCCCGGCGCAACTCAACGCCCTGTACCTGGCCCCGTACAAGACGGCCGTGGACAAGGGCGTCGGATCCGTCATGCCGTCGTACTCGAGCCTGCAGATCCTCGGCCAGGACAGCGCGCCGATCAAGATGCACGCGCGCGGCGACCATGATCACCGACGTCCTGAAGAACCAGTTCGGCTTCAAGGGCTTCGTCATCAGCGACTACGCCGCTATCGACCAGATCAGCCCGGACTACAAGGCAGACGTCAAGATCGGCATCAACGCCGGCCTCGACATGATCATGGTGCCGAACAACTACACGGACTTCATCGCCGACCTGACCGCGCTCAACGCGCAGCGGGGACGTCACGACGGCCCGGATCGACGACGCGGTGTCGCCGGATCCTGACCCAGAAGTTCGCGCTCGGACTGTTCGAGCACCCGTTCGCCGACCGGACGAACGCGGCCACGATCGGTTCACCGGCCCATCGCGCCGTGGCGCGGAAGGCGGCGGCCGAATCGCAGGTGTTGCTGAAGAACACCGGAAACCTGCTGCCGCTCAAGAAGAACGCCAAGATCTACGTGGCCGGCTCGGTGGCCGACAACGTCGGCAACCAGACCGGCGGCTGGACGTTGACCTGGCAGGGTCAGAGCGGTGACATCCCCGGCGGGACCTCGATCCTCGCCGGCATCAAGCAGGTCGCTCCCAATGCGACCGTGACCTACTCCGAGAAGCGCCAGCGCCGACACCGCAGGGTCGAACATCGGCATCGTCGCTGTCGGCGACACGCCGTACGCCGAGGGCATGGGTGACGTCGGCGTCAACGGGCACACCCTGCAGCTGAGCGTGGCCGACCGCGATGCGGTCGACAAGGTGTGCGGGGCGATGAAGTGCGTCGTGCTCGACGTCTCGGGTCGGCCGCTGGACCTGACCGGCATCGTCCCGGAGGCCGACGGCGGTCGTGGCGTCCTGGCTGCCGGGCAGCGAAGGGGCCGGCGTGGCCGACGTCCTGTTCGGCAAGCGGCCGTTCACCGGGCGGCTCCCGGTCACCTGGGTGAAGGCGGAGAGTCAGTTGCCGATGAACGTCGGCGACAAGAACTACGACCCGCTGTTCCCGTACGGCTGGGGCCTGCGGACGGATTCCGGCCGGCAGCGGCTGCAGGTCTTGCGTGACCAGCTGGAAAGTCAGCCGGGCAGCCGGAATGCGGTGTTGGCCCTGGACGCGACCATCGCCCAGCGAAACTGGTCCGGGGACGGGTCGGTACGCAATCCCAGCCAGATGCTGGCTCTGCTCGCCGTCGTGGCAGGCACCATGTCGGGCGCCAAGTACAACTTCGCCCAACAGGATGTCCCGGTCTCGGTGGCCAGGGATCTGGCGCAGTCCGCGATCGTGGCGGGCGGGGCAGCGGCAATGAGTGCCACTGCGGTGCTGACCTCGAACGCCGAACACAGCGTGGTGAGCGGTCAACCCAAGCAGGCCGTCGCCGGGTTCGGCAAAGCCAGGATCATCGCGGTGATGCTCTCGCATTGACCAACTGCGGGAGCCCGTCGGTCGCCGCGGCCGGCCGGGCTCCCGCCCTGGCCACCTTCGAACAGCTGGCGTCGTTAGAGTCGGGTGACGACTACTTTCAGGACGAGGTTTTCATGAGTGATCTACCCGATCTCGACACCATTGCCACCATGCTGACCGCGGTGGAGGCCAGGGATCCCAACGCCACCACCACCTCGCGGTTCGACGAGGACCACAACGTGTTGCGCTCGACCCAGGCCGAAATTGTGGAGATGCTCGCCCGTGAGCTGCCGGCCGAGTACGACAAGGACGCTCTACGCGCATTGTTGGATCGAATCGACAACGACATCGACCGCAACCGGGCACTGCGCGGCGAAGCACGATCGCGGGAAGGCGCCGGGACCGAGTGAAATGCCGGGTCAGGCGTGGCCCACCCGCCGGTCGGGGTCGCTGCGGTACCCTGGATACTTGAGGTCGAGGGGCGCTGCGACGGACACCGAAAGTCCGCCACGCTCGACCCGGGTTAGACGTATCAAGGGCGCCTCCGATCTGGAGGCCATTGCAGATGCTCGATACCGAAATCAACGTGACTAAAGCCGCCAAGACGACCGCGGCCCTGCAGCAACTGCTCGGGCAGCGCGTCGTGGTACTGGACGGCGCGTGGGGCAGCATGTTCCAGACCGCCGGGCTCAAGCCGGAGGACTACCAGGCCGACTTCCTGGAAGGGCACCCGCTGGACGTCGCCGGTGACCCGGATCTGCTCAACCTGACCCGCCCCGACGTGGTGCTCGACGTACACCGCCAGTACCTCGCCGCCGGCGCGGACATCACCACGACCAACACCTTCACCGCGACCAGCATCGGGCAGGCGGACTACGGGCTGGAACATCTCGTCGGCCGGATGAACCTCGAGGCGGCGAAGCTGGCCCGGCAGGCCGCCGACGAGTTCGGCGGCCGATTCGTCGCCGGGTCCATCGGCCCGCTGAACGTGACCCTGTCGCTTTCTCCGAAGGTGGAGGACCCGTCGTTCCGGGCCGTCTCCTTCGACACCGTCAAGGCGGCATACGCCGAACAGATCCAGGCGCTGGCCGACGGTGGGGTCGACCTGCTGCTCATCGAGACGATCTTCGACACGCTCAACGCCAAGGCCGCAATCGCGGCGGCCCGTGAGGTCGCGCCGCACCTGCCGTTGTGGATCTCGGTGACGATCGTCGACCTCTCCGGTCGCACCCTGTCCGGACAGACGGTCGAGGCCTTCTGGAGTGCGATCGAGCACGCGCATCCGCTCGTGGTGGGCGTGAACTGCTCGCTGGGCGCCAAGGAAATGCGTCCGCACGTTGAAGAACTGGCGAAGCTGGCCAACACCTACGTCGCTTGCCATCCGAACGCCGGGCTGCCCAACGCCTTCGGTGGCTACGACGAGACGCCCGATCAGACGGCCGGTTTCATCAGTGAGTTCGCCGGGTCCGGGATGGTCAACATCGTCGGCGGCTGCTGCGGCACCACCCCGGCGCACATCGCCAAGATCGCCGAGTCCGTTGCCGGCCTACCACCGCGGAAGCTGGCCAAACCGAACCACCACACCAGGTTCAGCGGTCTGGAGCCGTTCACCATCGGCAAGGACACCGGCTTCGTGATGATCGGCGAACGCACCAACGTCACCGGGTCCAAGCGGTTCCGTCGGCTGATCGAATCCGACAACCACCAGGGTGCCGTCGATGTCGCGCTGGAACAGGTTCGCGGCGGGGCAAACCTGTTGGACGTCAACATGGATGCGGATCTGCTGGACAGCGAAGCCGCCATGACGATGTTTCTCAACTTGATTGCCACCGAGCCCGAGGTGGCCCGCCTGCCGATCATGATCGACAGCTCGCGCTGGTCGGTGATCGAGGCCGGCCTGAAATGCGTGCAGGGCAAAGGCGTGGTCAACTCGATCAGCCTGAAGGAGGGCGAGGAGCCGTTCCTGGAACACGCGCGCCAAATTCGCAATTACGGCGCCGGCGTCGTGGTCATGGCCTTCGACGAGCAAGGTCAGGCTGACACCGCGGAGCGCAAGGTCTCGATCTGCGGCCGGGCCTACGACATCCTCACCCAGAAGGCCGGGTTCGCGCCCGAGGACATCATCTTCGATCCGAACGTGCTGGCCGTCGCCACCGGCATCAGCGAGCACAACGGTTACGCCAAGGCATTTCTCGACGCTCTTCCGCTGATCAAGAAGCGCTGTCCCGGCGTGCACATCAGCGGCGGCATCTCCAACTTGTCGTTCTCCTTCCGCGGCAACGACGTGGTCCGGGAGGCCATGCACTCGGCGTTCCTGTTCTACGCCGTGCAGGCCGGCCTGGACATGGGCATCGTCAACGCCGGGCAGCTGGTGGTCTACGAGGACATCCCCGCCGACCTGCTGGAGCTGGTCGAGGACGTGATCTTCGATCGGCGTGAGGACGCGACCGACCGACTCGTCACGTTCGCCGAGACGGTAACCGGTTCGGCAACGGTCCGGACCGTCGACCTGACGTGGCGCGATGCGCCCGTCGAGGACCGCCTGTCCTATGCGTTGGTGCACGGTGTTGTCGACTTCATCGAGGAGGACACCGAGGAAGCCCGGTTGACCAAGGCCCGCCCGCTCGAGGTGATCGAAGGCCCGCTGATGGACGGCATGAAGATCGTGGGCGACCTGTTCGGTGCCGGCAAGATGTTCCTGCCGCAGGTGGTCAAGAGTGCCCGGGCGATGAAGCGATCGGTCGCCTATCTGGAGCCGTTCATGGAGGCCGAGAAGGAGCTGGCCCGGCAGGAGGGCCGGGCGCACGCCGAACGCGGCCAGGGCACCGTGGTGATGGCCACCGTGAAGGGTGACGTCCACGACATCGGCAAGAATATCGTCGGGGTCGTGCTGGGCTGCAACAACTATCGCGTCATCGATCTCGGTGTCATGGTGCCGGCGGCCAAGATCCTGGATACCGCGATCGCCGAGAATGCCGATGCGATCGGTCTTTCCGGATTGATCACCCCTTCGCTGGACGAGATGGTCAGCGTGGCCGCGGAGATGAAGCGGCGCGGAATGGACCTGCCACTGCTGGTCGGCGGAGCGACGACGTCACGCCAGCACACCGCGGTGCGCATCGCACCGGCATACGACGGGTCGACCATCCACGTCATCGATGCCTCCCGGGTGGTGGGCGTGGTGTCCAACCTGCTCGACACGGATCGCGCCAAGCAACTGGACGTCGACAACCGCCTCGAGCAGGAGCGGTTGCGCGTCCAGCACGCCAACCGGCACCACAAGCGGATCCTGCCCCTCGCCGAGGCGCGGGACAACCGCGAGGAGGTCGACTTCAGCGAATTGCCGGTACCGGACTTCACCGGGGTGCGCGTCATCCACCCGCCCATCGCCGAATTACGCAAGATGATCGACTGGCAATTCCTGTTCCTGGCCTGGGAACTGCGAGGTAAGTACCCCCAGATCCTGGACCAGCCGGTGGCCCGCGAGTTGTTCGACGACGCCAATACAATGCTGGATCAGATCATCGAACAGGATTCGTTCCGTGCCGACGGGGCGTATGGCTTCTGGCCGGCACACTCGCGCGGCGACGACATCATTCTGGACGGGATCGCCGATGGCATCAGCTTCCCGATGCTGCGGCAGCAGACCGAGAAACCGGAAAACCGGCCCAACCGGGCGCTGTCGGACTACATCGCCCCGGCGGGCGACCATCTCGGCGGATTTGCCGTCGCGATCCATGGCGCGGAGACGCTGGCCGCAAAGTACGAGGCCGAGGACGACGACTACCGGGCCATCATGGTCAAGGCCTTGGCCGATCGGCTGGCCGAGGCTTTCGCCGAGTACATCCATCTGCAGGCCCGTCGGGAATGGTTCGAGCCCGATGCCGAACCGCTGCTGGCAGATCTGCACGCCGAGCGGTTCCGTGGCATCCGCCCGGCCCTGGGTTATCCGGCCAGCCCGGACCACACGCTCAAAAAGGAGCTCTTCGACCTGCTGGACGCCGACGCCCTGGGCATGACGCTGACCGAATCGTTCGCCATGTCGCCGGCGGCCGCCGTAAGTGGACTGATCTTCGCCCACCCGTCATCGCGCTACTTCACCGTCGGGCGGATCAACAAGGACCAGGTCGTCGACTACGCAGAGCGACGCGGAATGGATCTGGCCGACGTCGAGCGCTGGCTCCGGCCGAACTTGGCGTACGACCTGGAATAACGTCCGGCTGGTCAGTCGGCGGCCGATCGTGACTGGTCGGGTGAATGCCAGACTGGCGGGATGGACGAACGCGAGGTTGCCCTTTCCCGTACTGCCGCGTCTGAGGCTGTCGCGGCCATCGGCTGGCGGTACCTGCTGGGGACGCTGGCCACCAGCGTTGCCGTGCAGTCCTTCGACCAGGCACTCTGGGTGGCGGCGGAGGCGGTGGGAACCTGCGGACCCGATGCCGACGATCATCTTCGCGTCGATCTCCGTCCCGACCGTGTCGAACTGTCCCTCCAGACCCGCCGGATCGGGGCAGTAACCGCTCCGGACGTTGCACTGGCGCAACGCATTTCGGATGCTGTCTCGCCGTTGGGCAGTTCGACCGGGGGAGCGACCACGCAAACCCGGGAACGTCCGGTGCAGATGCTGGAGATGGCCATCGATGCCCTGGACATCCCAGCGGTCAGGCCCTTCTGGAGGGCCGTACTGGCATACACGGACGATCCCGGAGAGGCCGGCCCGGAGGCGGCCATCGTGGACCCGGCGGGTCAACTCCCGGCGATCTGGTTCCAGCAGATGGACTCGCCGCGCCCGCAACGCAACCGCGTCCACTTCGACATCACCGTCGCCCATGACGAGGCCCAAGCCCGGGTGGCGGCGGCGCTGGCCGCCGGGGGAGTCCTGATCGATGACACGTTCGCCCGATCGTTCTGGGTGCTGGCCGATGCCGAAGGCAACGAAGTGTGCGTCTGCACCTGGACCGACCGGGACGAACGCGATGCGGCAGATGAAGCGGCCTCACCGCCTGGGGTTTGAAGCGGCGAGGCCTCGATTCACGAGCACCCCGGGATGGTCGAGAATCTGCTCCACCCATACCCGGCCGAACCACAGCTCAATCCCGGCAACCGGGGATATCGCACCGACATCAGTGCGCCGCCAATGCGGGAACCTTCTCCTGCAGCAATTCCCGATCCTCGTCGATGAACTGTTTGGCCATGTTCCCCAGCGCCTCGCTCAGCAGCGCGTCGTCCGAGGCTCCCCAGTCGCTGAGTTCGGTCGCCAACCAGGCCCGAGTCGACGCGACGAACTTGTCGACCTCGACCTGACCCGCCTGCGTCACTTCGAGCTGTTCGTCCGGTCCGGCCAGATACCCGTGCTCCCGGGCAGCACGGAACGCCGGTTCCAGAACCTGCGGGGGAATCCGGAGTCGTTGGGCGATGGCTTCCAGACTGGTGTCGGCACCGAGCCGAGCACGCACATGCACCTGGCCGACGCACCAACCGTCGGCCACCATCAGTGCGCTGCCCGACCGCTCGCGGATCGCGACAAATGCCTCCCGTCCCTGCTTGCGGAAGAGCCGACCGATGGCCGTCTGCAGCTGTTGTGCGCTGTTCGCGCCTTCGGGCATGCCGAAAGCGTCGCCCACATCACCTGCCCCTGCTCGTGAGGTACCGCGCAGCGGTACCTGTTTGAGGAACAGCGCCACCACGAAAGCGACGATCGCCACTGGCACTGCGGCCAGGAAAACCACGTGGATGGCGTGGGCGTAGGCGTCGACGATGGGCTGGATTTGCGCAGCCGGATGCGAATGGAGCTGTGCGGGTGTTGCGATTTCCCGAGGCGGGAGCCCTGCGGTGATGACCGCGGCGGGCAGGCTGTTTCCGATCACGTTGGAGTAGACGGTGCCGAAGATGGCGGCGCCGAACGAACTGCCCAAAGTACGGAAGAAGGTAACTCCAGAGGTGGCGACGCCGAGATCCCGGTAATCGACAGTGCTCTGGACGATGATCGTCAGCACCTGCATGCACAGGCCGATACCGATGCCGAGAACGAGCATGTCCAGGGCCATCGACCAATAAGGGGTCGAAGCATCCATGGTGGACAACATGAACAGCCCGACCGCCATGATCAGCGAGCCGGACACCGGAAATATCTTGTACTTCCCAGTGCGGCCGACCACCGTGCCCGACAGAATCGACGTGACCAGCAGACCAACCACCAGCGGCAGGGTCTGGACACCGGAGGCCGTGGCCGAGACACCCTTCACGTACTGCAGATAGGTGGGCAGGAAGGTCATCGCGCCGAGCATCGCAAAGCCCACGATGAACGCGAGAATGACGCACACACTGAATACGGACGAACGGAACAGTCGCAGCGGCAGAATCGGATCGGAGGCTTTGGCCTCGACGATCACAAAGATCACCAGCGAGACGATCGACGCCACGAACAGGCCGATGATCGTGGCGGAGCCCCACGCGTACTGTGTGCCACCCCAGGACAGGCCCAGCGTGAGTCCGGCCGCACCGAGCGAGACGAACACAATTCCGAGGTAGTCGATCACCGGCCGCACAACGGCTTTGACGCTCGGCATGGTGAACGCCGCCAGGATGATGACACCGATGCCGATGGGCAGGTTGACGTAGAACGCCCAGCGCCACGACAAATGGTCGGTGAACAGGCCGCCGATGAGCGGGCCGAGCACTGTGGTCACGCCGAAGACCGCACCGAGGGCGCCCTGATACTTGCCACGCTCGCGGAGCGGGATCACGTCCGCAATCAGCGCTGTCGCCGTCACCGCGAGCCCGCCGGCGCCCAGCCCTTGCACGGCCCGCCAGCCGATCAGCCAGCTCATGCTGCCCGCGAATCCGCACGCGGCAGAGGCCAGCACGAAGATGCCGGCCGACAGCTGGAAGACCAGTTTGCGGCCGAACAGGTCACCGAACTTGCCGGCCAGTACGGTTGCGATGGTGTCGGCCAGGAGGTAGGCCGAGACCACCCAGGTGAGATGGCCGGCACCGCCGAGATCGCCGACGATCGTCGGCAGAGCAGTGGAGACCACAGTCTGGTCCAGAGCCGACAACAACATGCCCAGCAACACCGTGATGAAGACGAGGTTCATGCTGCGGCGGTCGAGGTCCTTTGCCGGTGGCGGCTTTTCCTGCACAGTCAAAGTCACCGCGACCACATCCCCTCGTCGGGGCTCAGCACCGCACGCCAGGACGCTGGATGGTCGACCCGGCTGCTGATGGAGACACTGAGCGCTAGGTGATCATTCCTCAGCGTGACCGAGTTGGGAAGACGGCGAGCCGTGCACATCCCAAACGGAACGGCACGAGTTGGCGATTTCGCCTCAGGCCGCCGGGGGCGTGATGTTCACCAGCCAGTTGATCCCGAACTTGTCGGTGCACATGCCGAAGATGTCGCCCCAGGGCGCCTGATTGATCGGCGCAGTGACGGTCGCACCTTCGGCCAACTTGTCCCAGTAACCCCGTAGCTCCACCTCGTCCTCACCGGACAGCGAGACGGAGATGTTGTCGCCGGGGTGGTATTCCATGGAATTGGGGGTGTCGGCCCCCATCAGCGTCAGGCCCGTGGGTGAGACCAACATGCCGTGCATGATCTTGTCCTGCTCTGCGGGATCCTCGCTGGCATGGAATTCGGCGAAGGTACTCAGCGTCAGTTCGCCGCCGAAGACCCCGCGGTAGAACTCCATCGCCTGCTTGGCCGTATCACGAAAGCTCAGATACGGATTGAGTCGAGTCGTCATTCCAGATCGCACCCTCTCTTTTGGTCGCGCCGGATTTGGTCGCGGCAGGTTCCGCCCCCGAATCATCATGCCGTGTATCCACCAGATGCGCGCGGCCGTAATCCATGCCACTCTGGCCTCGTGAGCGCGGATCCGCGGGTGGATGTCTACATCAACGCCCTACCGCCCTGGCAACAGGAAATATGCCGGCAGGTCCGCAAGTTGGTCCATAGCGTCGACCCCGCAGTGACCGAGACGATCAAGCGAACGGTGCAGCCGTATTTCACTCTCGACGGCAATATCTGTGCGCTGCTGGCAGCCAAGGACCACGTCAACGTCTTCCTGTACGACGGCGCCATCGTGCCGGACCCAGAAGGCATCATCACCGGCGGCTCCGGCAATTCCACTGCCAGGACGGTGGCCTTCTACCGCGACGACCAGGTCAATACCCGGGCGCTGGGCGAGATGTTTCGGCAGATCATCGCCAATAACCGAGCAGGTGGGTGGCGAAAGCTGAAACAGGGCGGCTAGCCCGAGGCTGATGTATGTCGTGCCGCATACTCCGTGGGCACAGTTGATGCCGCGGACGGCCGGGCAGCTGCTGGAGTAGGTGCGAGCGGCGCTGAAGCAGGTATGAGGACAGCCGTTCTGGCTACCGGGGACCGCCGCACTCCACGGTGGCGCCGTCAGGGAGAATGCAGGGCAATGAACGAACCTGCGCAGGACCTCGCTGACTTCATCACCGCCGCACCCACTCCGTATCACGCAGTTGCCGAGGTGTCCCGCCGGCTCGCGGCCGCGGGATTCACCGAGCAACGGGATGCGGAACCGTGGGACAGCAGTACCGGCGGGCGCTTCCTGGTGCGGGACGGCACCATCCTGGCCTGGTATCTACCCGAAGCCGTCACCGTGGGAACGCCGATGCGCATCTTCGCCGCCCACACCGATTCCCCCACCCTCAAGGTCAAGCCCCGCCCTGACATCGGCCGGGCCGGCTGGCGGCAGGTCGCGGTGGAGATCTATGGCGGCGCGCTCTGGAACTCCTGGCTGGACCGCGATCTCGGGTTGGCCGGCCGACTGGCCATGTTCGACGGCAGTACCAAGCTGGTCGACATCCGCCGACCCCTGCTCCGGGTTCCCCAGTTGGCCATCCACCTCGATCGCCAGGTGAATCAGGGGCTCACGCTCGATGCGCAGCAGCACATGCTGCCAATCTGGGGGCTGGGGGAGCCTGCCGCCGGAGATCTGATCACCTTCCTGGCGGCCGAGGCCGAGGTCGACCCGGACGAGATTGCCGCGCACGACCTGGTGGTCCACGACCTGACCCCACCTGCCCGCCTCGGTGAGCATCTGGATCTGCTGGCTGCACCCCGCCTGGACAATCTGGCCTCGGTGCACGCCGGGGTGTCGGCATTGCTGGCGACGGCGGGTACGTCGTCCGATCTCATCGGTGTGTTCGTCGGTTTCGACCACGAGGAGATCGGCAGTGACTCCGCGACCGGCGCCTCGGGCCCACTGCTGGAGAATCTGTTGACCCGGCTGGCCGGGGGTTTCGACCAGCGAGGCCCCGCATTTGCTCGCTCGCGGTGCCTCTCAGTCGACGTGACCCATGCCGCCCATCCCAACTACCTCGACCGTTACGACCCGACGCATCAATCGCTGCCCAACGGTGGCCCAACCCTCAAGGTCAATTCCAACCAGCGCTACGCCACCGACGCCCCCGGCGCAGCTGCCTGGCATCGGGCCTGCCGAACCGCCGGTGTGCCCAGCCAGATCTTTGTTGGCAAGAACACCGTGCCCTGTGGTTCGACCGTCGGTCCGCTGATCGCCACCCGGTTGGGCATCAGGACGGTCGATGTGGGCATCCCGGTACTGTCCATGCACTCGGCCCGGGAGTTGTGCGGAGTCGACGATCCCGGCTACCTCGCCGCCGCAGCCACCGCCTTTCTCACCGATCCCGCCTGACGGGGGGAGCGGGCGGCTCAGCTCTGCAGCGCGCCGGCCCAGCGCCAATCGCCTTGCGGCCCAAGGAATTCCACCCGTTGGATGTCCTCGTCCGTCTCGTCCTCGTCGGCCGCCCAGGCCAGTGCCACCGCATGGTCGGGAAACTCGCCCTCGGCGACGAGATCACCCGAGCCGTCCAGGAATCGGTAGGAAGTCATCTTTGGACACTAGTGCGGTCCAGCGCGCGCTGCTCGGCAGTCGACCCGGCCAAGGGGAGTGTGGACAGCACTAACTGTTCAGTCGGCGGGCGGTCGACCGGTAGCCCCGTCGGGGACGTCATTGCCAACTCGGGCGGTCTCGCTGCGGGTGGCGTCGTAGGTAGCCCTGATTTCGTCGCGGACCAGACCGTGCACGTCCCTCTCCCGGCGACCCAGACGCGAGTGCGATCGGCCATACGCAAAGTAGACGATGATCCCGAGCACCATCCAGCCCACGAACCGGACCCAGGTGAAAGCGGTCAGGTTCAGCATGAGCCAGACACAGGCCAGCACCGACAGGATCGGGATCACCGGCACGAACGGCACCCGGTACGAGCGTTTCAGGTCGGGTCGCTTCCGGCGCAGGATGATCACGCCAATGGACACCAGGACAAACGCAAACAGCGTCCCTACGTTCACCATTTCCTCGAGCACATCGATCTTGGAAAACCCGGCCAGCAGAGCCACCAGGACGCCGACACCGATGGTGATTCTGACCGGCACGCCACTCTTCTCGTTGACCGCAGCCATGTTCACCGGGAGTAGGCCGTCGCGGCTCATCGCGAAGATCACTCGGCTCTGTCCCAACATCAACACCAGAACGACCGTGGTCAGACCCGCCAGCGCGCCGACGGCGATCACCTTGGCTGCCCAGTTGACACCGTTCAGCGCGAAGGCGCTGGCCAGGGTCGCGGTGTCGCCGTTATCCGTGGCTTTGGCCAGGTCGCTGTACTTCACCATCCCGGTCAGCACCACGGTGACCAGGACGTAGAGCACCGTCACGATGGCCAGTGAACCGAAGATCCCGCGTGGCAGGTCTCTTGCCGGGTTCTTCGTCTCCTCCGCGGCGGTGGCGACGATGTCGAATCCGATGAAGGCGAAGAACACCAGGGACGCCGCAGCCAATACGCCGAAGACTCCGAAGCTGGACGGCGCCACGCCGGTCACCAACTGCCAGAGCGGCTGTTCCAACGGTGGAGTGTCGGTCGCGGAGGATGGCACGCTGGGCGGGATGAACGGCGAAAGGTTCGACGCCTTGAAGTAGAAGAACCCGACCACGATGACCAACAACACGACGGCGACCTTGATGCCGGTGATCACCGCATTGGCCCGCGCCGATACCTTGGCGCCCGTCAGCAACAGACAGGTGATGGCGGCCACGATAAACACCGCAGCCCAATCGAAGGTCAGGAAACCCAGGTGAAACGACGTGGACAGCTTCCCGCCGAATTGGTCGAAGAGATTCCCGAGATACAACGACCAGCCCTTGGCCACCACAGACGCGCCGAGGGCCAGTTCCAACACCAGGTCCCATCCGATGATCCACGCCACCAATTCCCCGAGCGTGGCGTAGGAGAAGGTGTAGGCGGACCCGGCCACCGGGACCGTGGACGCGAACTCCGCGTAGCACATCGCAGCCAGGCCGCAGGCAACCGCCGCAATGACGAACGAGATCGACACCGCGGGACCGGCTTTCGTGGCGGCAGCGCGAGCGGTCAAGGTGAAGATGCCGGCCCCGATCACCACGGCGACGCCGAACACCGTCAGGTCAAAGGCCGACAATGTGCGCTTGAGTTTGTGACCCGGCTCGTCGGTGTCTTTGATGGATTGCTCGACCGACTTGGTGCGGAAGAGTCCGTTGCCCATTGAATAGCCCTTCTCGAGGACTGCACGGATGCGTTTGCGAGGCATTTGCAAACCTCACCTTAACGATCACCGGTTACCCCCGCCTGCCCACGCCAAACCTGCGCCATGAGCAATCCAAGAACTGCGGGGCGTCAGCCCGTCGGTTGCCAGCCCAGCGCCGGACCGAGTCTGGTCGCGATGTCGGTCAGGATCTGCACATAGTCCTGGTGTTCGAAGCTGAACGGGAGGGCGAACGCCACCTCGTCGATCTCCCGGAAGGCCGCATGCGCGTACAGGGCGTCGGCGATCTCATCCGAGGTTCCGACGAGGTCGACGGCGAACATCAACCGGGCCGGCCCCTGCGGAGTGGCGGTGCGCGCGGTCCGGCCCTCTGCGTAACGCAAGTACTTCGCTCGCTGTTCGGCCGTGGCGGTATCGGTCGGGATAACAACGAGCCCCTGCGACACCCGGGCCGACGCACCCAACTGATGGTGGGCCCGAAAAGCCCTGATGTGCGACAGCTGGATCTCGGCGAAGTCCTGGGACTCTTCCGCTTTCACGACGCTACTGGCCAGCAGGTTCATCCCGTGCTCACCGGCCCACTGGGCCGAGCGGATGCTGGCACCTCCGTACCACATCCGACGGGCCAGACCAGGGGAGTGCGGCTGGACATGATCGGAGAACACCTCGATGCCCTCCGTTCCGCTGAAGTCGGTGACCGACTCGCCGCGGATGAACCGCAGCAGCCGCTCGACTCGCTCGTAGCTGAAGTCTTCGATGTCGGCCGTGTCCGGATACAGCGCCTGCTTGACGCGGTCGTAACCCATCGGCGGACCGATGCTGATACCCGGGTTCAACCGACCGCCGGACAGGATGTCGACGGTGGCGAAATCCTCCGCGAGCCGCAGCGGGTTCTCCCAGGCCAGGGGAGTGACCGCTGTACCCAGCTCGATGCGACTGGTGCGCTGGGTGGCCGCGGCCAGGATGGCGATGGGCGACGAGATGCCGTACTGCAGGTGACGATGTCGCACCCAGGCACTGTCGAACCCGAGTTGCTCGCCAAGCTGGATGACTTCGAGGGTGGACTCGTGGCCCGGGCCGGGATCGGCGCCGTCGAAGACCCCGATGGTGAGGAATCCGAGCTTGGCCAGCGGAGCCGTCGGTAGCGGCATGAGGTCTCCTTCGTGCTCGCCTCATTCTTCCCGACGCACTCGCCAGTCAGCACAGCGGTCCCGAGCCGACATCTTTCCAACCGGCGATCTGGCCGCGGTCGACGCCTGAAACGGGTCAAGGAGCTAGGCCGGAGCGTCACGGACAACGAGGTGGGTGGCCCGTGACGCTCAGGGGCGGTCACTCCTACGAACCATCGCAACCAATGGTCGATGTAGACAGCATTGACCTCGACACCGTTGCCGATCCCGCAGACATGGACTACGCCGAACGTTTGGGCCGCGACGTAACCTCGGGCGGGACCAGGCGCGAAGTCCGACCGCCATCACAGTCTGCCGACTCAACCACCACCGGCGGTGGTTTCATGGCTGCAACGAGGCCACCAGCTGCTCCGCTTCGGCCAGGAAACCGGCGTATTGCGCATTGTCCGATATTTCCAGGAGCTGCTGGTAGGCGGTGACCGCGTCCGCCGCCGGTCCAGCGGCTTCGTGTTGCCGGTGAGCGGCCAGCAGCTCACTGGCCCAGGTGTAGAGCGCACGGGCCAGGTAGAACTGACGCTGTTCGCGTTGGGCGTCGGTGGGCGTCATCGCACGGAGCAGGTCGACGGCGGCCTGCTCCGCGGTGATGGCTGGGTCGAGCAGGTTTGCGCGAGCGGTGTATATCGCCAGGGTGTGGAGCGAGTCTGCGGCCTCGATGGGCGCGCCGCCGCTGGCCGCCCACGCGACGTACTGGGCCACCGTGGCCGTTGCCGCCGGGCCGGCCGCCTCGAGGTGGCCGGCGGCGACCTGGCGGGCGACCACGTCGAATAGCACCGCGGCGTAGACGCGGTGGTACGGCTCCTGCTGGTCTGCGGTTGGCCGGTACGTGGCGAGTACAGCCGCGGCCGGGACGATCGCGGTGACCGCCAGTTCGGCCTGTCCCGCGTCGCTGGCGAAAATAGAAAGGTCACGCAGCAGCCCAGCGATAGTGATCGGGTCCCCAGCAAGTGCCGCCGCTGTCTGTAACGCGGCGATCGCCTCACGGACCGGCCCGGCGACCTGGTCGCCGTGACCGCCGGAGCGCAGCCGGACGATCAGGTCCAGCAGCGCGTTGCCCAGCTGCAGCCAGTAGGCGAGTGCGGTCGAGTCGGTGGGCGGGGTCATCCGCTGCAATGCCTGGACGGCCCGCGATGCGGCAGCCGCGGCGCCGTCGTAGTCACCGGAGTCGGAGAGCCGACCGGATTCGGCCAGAGCGTCGGCCGCAGTCGCGAGCGCGGTCGCTGCGTCGACACCGAAGACGGCCGGCGCCGTCACCGGGAAGGGCCCGTGCGAGGCCCACCCCTCGCCCGCGGTGGCGTGCCACCAGTGCGTCTGGACCGAGCCGTCCAGACCGGCCCAGAACACGTCGAGCCGGTCCGGGGTGCGGCCGATCGAAGCGACCGGTGAGCCGGTCCGGGCAGCGCCGGGCGGGGTGATCGCAAACGCGCCGCCGGGCAGCCAGCCCGTCGGCGGCCCGGCCGTCCAGGCATGGGTAGTCACCGCACCGCGCGGGTCGACCCAGAACACGTCGAGCTGCAGCGGGTTGCGGGCCACCGCGGCGAGTCCGGCAGCCGCGCCCACCGCGTCGAAGACGGTGAGCGGAAAAGGCGGGTGGCCCGTCCACGAGCCGTTTCCCGCGGCACTGTCCCACCAGTGCGTCCATACCGCGCCGTCCATGCCCACCCAGAAGATGTCGATGTGCTCCGGGATGCGCGAGACCGCGGCTACCGGCGAACCGAACCGGGCCGCGCCGGGCGGGGTGACCGGGTAGGGAGTGTGGTCGGCCCAGTTGCCGTGCGGGTCCAGCCCGTCCCACCAGGTCGTGAACACCGCGCCGTCCGGGCCGACCCAGAAGACGTCGAGGTGGTCGGGCAGCCGAGCCACTGCGGCCAGGCCGGAGCCGAGTTGCGCGACACCCGGCGCGGTGACCGGGAACGCTGGGTGGTCGCCGAAGCCCAGCATCGGCTGGTCCTCCGCCCATTGCGTGACCACGGTGCCGTCCGGGCCGATCCAGAAGGCATCGACGTGGGTCGGCGTACGGCCAATGGCGACGACTGCAGACTCGGGGCCGGCCCCGCCCGGGCCGGTCAGCTGATCCGGGGGCGCGCTCCAATCTCCTGCCCACTGCTTGTGGAGCACCGAGCCATCCGGGTTGACGGTGAAGACGTCGAGGCGATTCGGTGTGTGCGCCAGGGCCGCCACCGGCCCGGCCGGCCCGGCAGTGGCGGGAGCGCTCACCGCGAAAGACCCGTGGTCGGCGAGCCAGTTGCTCGCGGGTGCCCACCACTGGGTGTCCAGCGCGCCGTCCGGACCGGCCCAGAACAAGTCGATCTGCTCGTTGTGACGAGACGTGGCAACCAGCTCGGTGGACGTCGATGACCGCAGGTTCGCCGGCGCGGCCGCCGGCGGAGCATGACCGAGGATGTCGTCCCAGATGTACCGGAAGTAGCGGTTGTCCTGGTCCATCGGGCGGTACCCGATGCTGTTACCGAGGCCGGCGTACCACTGGTCAACGATCGCGCCCTGCTGCTCCGGATTGAAAGACGGCCAGTCCGGACCGGCCGGACCGTACTGATAGACGTGGTCGCCGAGAATGTCCTCGGCCTGGGTGACGATCATGCTGCACATCAGCCCGGGCAGGAACTGGGCGTGGGAGATCTGCCAGGCGTGGGTGAGTTCGTGGATCAGCAGCTGGCCGTACTGGGTGTAAGACGAGCCGGCGGAGCCTTCCAACGGGTGCCGGTAGTGCGACCCGAGATTGACATAGATCTTGTTGTCCGCGCCCTTCGCAGTAAATCCGCGCCCGGACAGGCCGCCCAGATTCGTCAGCACGATGTCGTCGTAAGGAATGGTGTCGCCGAAGACGCTCCGAGCGATCGCGCGCTCCTCGTCGTTCAAGGGCCGATTGGCGAACAGCAGGTCTGCGATCACGCAGATAAAAGCGGTGACGATCTCGCCGACGACGCCGTAGAAGGTACCGATCGCCGTCAGCAGCACCTTCCCGTCGAGCACGTCAACGATCGCCGTGGGCTTGAGCGAGGCCACCAGCCACCTGGCGGCCTCCTCCGTCGCGCCGATCACCGCACCCAAAGCACCGTTGGCGATACCGACGCCGGTGTTCACCAGGTCGTCGACCATGTCGGCGACGGTGCCGATGACGCCGCCCCACTCGTAATCCTTGGTCGCTTGGAAGCTCGGCGCCGCCTCTAGTTGAGACCAGTACAGCCGGAGCAGGTCGCTGTGCCCGGACTCGTCATGGTTGTCGCTGCCGTCGGCGGGCACGTGCCCGGCGTGGACGAAGGCCATGGTCGGGAAGTCGGGTGCGCTGAGGTAGGCGCGAACGGTGTAGTCGAACGACACGAAGATGCTGCTCGAACTCATCCCGAAATGCACCTGGTAGTCGCCGTCGGAATGCACGTCCACACGCACCGGGCCACCGAACGGCGTTCCGGACGGCGCGGTGATCTGCTGGCTGAACGTCAACGTGTCCATGGCCCGGTCCCTGGAAGTTCGTAAACTTTCGTGCTGATTGCCCGCCGGCATCGTCCAACCCCACGAGCACCATCAGCGTAAATCGTCCCCTATCGTGGCGCTTACCGAAATTTGCCAGCCTGCCTGGCTACCCGGGCTCCCCAGAAGCGGAGTCATCCCGGACTCGTTCAAATCGGAATGGTCAGGTTCACCAGCGAGGCGATCCGCGGGCGGTCGCGACGGCATTCTTGATCTCAAGGAGATGGGCCTGTTCGTCGCGGACGTTGTGCAACACCGCGGTCGAGAGCCCGTTGCTGTCCGCGAACCGCGCCCAGTCCACCAACTGCGGACCGCCGATCGCGGGCCCGAAGTTGGGGACGTTCAGACCCAGCCTGATCACCGATCGCCCGCGGTCAGGTAGGCGCGGAACGGCTCTGCGAGCTGGTCCTCGGACAGATCCGTCGCACCGCGCCGGGCGATGCCCGGCAGCAGATCCGTTACTGCGTCCATCAGTCGGTGAGTGACCTGCGGTGCCGGATCGAATCGGGCGGGGACCAGCTCTCGTCCTGCCGCATAGACAATCTCGGTTATCCCGCTGGCTGCCGCGATTGTCCGGCAGATCGCGCACGGCTCACAGCTGGAGTACACGGTCGCACCGGTGAGATCTAGCGACCCGGTGCGGCGGGCGGCGTCGCGGAGCGCAACCACCTCACCGTGGGCCGACGGATCCAAGTCGGCCAACGCTGAGTTGGTTCCGGCGCCGATCAGCACCCCGCCACGGAAAACGCTGGCCGAGAAGGGCAGCACACCGGCCGCGGCGCTGTCCGTTGCCTGGCGGACCAGGCGTCCCAACTCTCCCGATTCGCCGCCCAGATCGGCTAGTTCGGCGCCGATCAGCCCCGCGGTGTGGTCCATTTCCTGGAAGATCGTGACCTGCAGATCCGCTGGTCCGGCAAAGCGGGCATTCAACGAATTCCACGGAGTTCGCACCGCCGCTGCGATCACCTGGGCACCCGCACCGGCCAGACGTTTGCTCGCGCGGGCTGTGTCCTCCACTTCGAAGGCAAGCCGAACCCCACTGCTGGGAATTCCACCTGTTTCGACATCGGCGATGAAGCGCGCCTGAGCGGGGTTGGCGAGTTCCAGGGTGGCACGACCGGCGTCCAGAATCACTACCTGCGCGTCGCTCTCACCAGAGAATGCGGCGAACTCGCTTAGGCCCAGTCCATCTCGATAGTAGGAGAGGGCCGCAGCGAAATCCTCCGTGTTGATCACAACTCGCAACTGCTTCACTGAGGGTGTCATTCATGCACGGTACGAGCTGACACCAGTGTCAGGGCAAGCTCCATTCTTCATGCGATCATTGGTAGGTTGAATTCCGCTCGCAGACCTACCCGTGGAGCAACAATGAGCCCGTTCACACCGCCGGCCGGGCGCATGCGCATTGGTGAGCTGTCCGAGCTAACCGGGGTCAGCGTTCGCTCAATCCGGTACTACGAGCAGCAAGGTCTGTTGACGTCCGAGCGGACCAGCAGCGGTCAGCGAACGTACGCCCAGCCGGCGATCGAACGAATTCGGCTGATCCAGCGGTTGTTTGCCGCCGGTCTGAGCAGCGTCACCATGGCCGACCTGCTGCCATGCATCACGGACACGGCGGCGCGGACGCCGCTGTTGACCGATCGCCTGAATCAGGAGCGTGACCGCATCCTGGCGCATTCTCGGGAGCTGCAGCGCACTGCCCGCACGCTGCAGACGGTCATCGAAGAGCTCAGGTAGCCAGGTTCGCCTGTGAGGTGCGGCTTTCCGGCACAGCTTGTCACCTGTCTTCGACGGGGGAGGGCAAAGAGTTTCATCAGAACGCAATGCGAAGACTCCGACCTGACATAATGTACATTATCGGCATTACGATGGCGCTCGAGAATGCGGACGCCGACGCCAAGCCACGCCTGTGGATTGCCGACCACGACACGCAGCCCCGCCGAGACTCAAGCAGCGCATATTCGGGGTTCCAGATTGACGGTCCAATCCAGGGCCCGATACGTCGGCGCCGCGCCACAGGAACTCGTCCGCCACGGGAACTCCGTCCCGGCGACGCGAGCCCATGACGCCTCAGGGCCCGGGGTTGAGACTGCCTTCAACGCATGAGCCGCCGAACCCGGGCCGCCGGCATCGGGCGAATTCGCAGACTGGACCCTGTCCCGTTTACCCGCTGGGCGGTTGACACCATTCCTCTATTCGTCACTGTGACGAATAGATCTGACGTGGGCGTGCAGTGGGCGTTGGCCGTCCCATATTGAGACGACCGCCGATCGCGGTTCCGACCTAGCGTTGAATAGTCAGCGATAGTCAGCGATTTTCAAGGTCAGCCAATGGAGGCCCCCGATGAAGGCACTTGTCTACCACGGTCCGGGAAAGAAGTCATGGGAGGACGTCGACGATCCGACGATCGCGCAGCCCACCGACGTCATCGTCAGGGTCGACACGACCACCATCTGCGGCACCGATCTGCACATCCTCGCCGGCGATGTCGAAGCCGTCACCGAGGGCCGCATTCTCGGCCATGAGGCAGTTGGGACCGTCACGGAGATCGGCGCCGCGGTCAGCGGATTCAGTGTTGGCGATCGCGTGCTGGTGCCGGCCGTGACGAAATGCGGGCGCTGCGAGTACTGCCAGCGCGGGATGCCCTCGCACTGCCAGACGGTCGGTGGGATCGGCTGGATCTTCGGACATCTGATCGACGGGACGCAGGCGGAACTGGTACGGGTGCCGTACGCGGACACCTCGCTGTATGCCATCCCGGCGAACGTCACGAACGAGCAGGCGATCTTCCTGGCCGATTCGTTGCCCACCGGATACGAGGTCGGTGTGCTGGCCGGTGGCGTGAAGCCCGGCGACACGGTTGCCGTGGTCGGCGCCGGTGCGGTCGGCCTCTCCGCCATCCTGACCACCGGCCTGTTCGGTGCCTCCAAGGTGATCGCCATCGACTCCAACAAGTTCCGGCTCGAGAAGGCATTCGAGATGGGTGCGACCGACACGGTCGAGGTCGGACCGAATGTGGTCGCCGATGTCCTGGCCATGACGGATGGCCTCGGCGTCGACGTCGCCATCGAAGCGGTCGGCTACCCGGAGACACTGCTGACGGCAGCCGCACTTGTCCGGCCGGGCGGCACCATCGCCAATATCGGCGTGCACGGCGCACCCGTCAGCCTGCCCATGCACGAGATGTGGATCCAGAACATCACGCTGACGATGGGACTGGTGGACACCGTCTCGATTCCGACGCTGCTGAAGATGGTGGCGAGCGGACGGATCCAGTCCGAGAAGATGGGCACCCACACCTTTACGTTCGACCAGATCGACGACGCCTACGACGTCTTCCACAACGCCGCTTCCAACTCGGCACTCAAGGTGATCATCACGCCTTGACCGCATCGGTTCTCCCCCGATCGTCGCCGGGTGCCTCGCGCAGCAGGGGCGGCAACAGTGCCGCCCCTGCTGGCACAGCGGCCTGCCCGATCGAGTCGTCCGGGTTGTAGAGGGTGCAGATCTTCATGGACAGGCACCCGCAGCCGATGCACGAGTCGAGGCGGTCACGCAGCGCCTCGATCGCGGCTATTCGGTCATCGAGCCGCCGCCGCCAATGCCTGGAGATGCGGCGCCAGTCCCCCGGCGTCGGCGTCCGTGATTCCGGCAGCTGTGCTAGCTCGGAACGCACCTCGTCGAGGGTCAGCCCGACGTTGCGCGCTGCCCGGATGAAGGCCAAGCGTCGCAACACTTGTCGATCGTAGCGCCGCTGTCCGCCAGACGAGCGGCCCGCCTCGATCAGCCCCTCCCGCTCGTAGAAGCGCAGGGCCGAGGCGGCAAATCCACTGCGCTGCACCACGTCCATCACGGTTAGCTGCTGACTGACCACCATGACCCAACCGTATCCTTAGTTGGAGTTGACTTCAAGTATAGATTGTTCTCGGACTTGTTGACTTCAACCGCACTTCAAGTCGGACACTGAATCCAACCGTAGACAACGGAAGGATTTGATGATGAAGACAGCTTTGATCACCGGAGCTTCGGCAGGACTGGGCCGCGCTCTGGCCGTCGTGCTGGCCGCCGATGGTTGGCGACTGATCGTGGACGCCCGGCGGCCTGCCGGCTTGGCGGAACTGATAGCCGACCTGCCGGACTCCTCCGAGGTGATCACCGTCGTCGGCGATGTCGGTGACGCAGCACATCGCGGCGCACTCGTCGCAGCCGCCGATCGATTCGGTCGGTTGGACGCGCTGATCAACAACGCCAGCACGCTCGGCCCCACTCCCCTGAAGCCTTTGCTCGCCGCTGATCTCACACGTCTGGCGATCGTGTTCCAGATCAACGCCATTGCTCCCGTCCTGCTCTCGAAGGCGCTGAGGCACTTGTTGTCCGCGTCGCGCGGCGCTGTCCTCAACATCTCGTCCGACGCAGCTGTCGAGCACTACGAGAACTGGGGGTTGTACGGGGCAAGCAAGGCCGCCTTGGACCACCTGACTTTGACCTTGGCGGCCGAGAATCCGGAGATTGCCTGGTACGCAGTTGATCCTGGCGACATGCGGACGCAGATGCAGCAGGACGCGTTTCCCGACGAGGACATCTCGGACCGGCCGGAACCCGCCGGCGCGGCGCAGCTGTTGATGCGGACTGCTGGCGCAGCGACCGGCCAGTGGTCGATACCGGGTGACGGACCTGGTGTCGACCGCAGGAGTAGCTCGATGACCGCCGACCTGATGGCTCCGACGACCCGGTTCACCAGGCCTACAGACCGAACGGCCACCAAACCGGCCGAGGCTCGCGGGCTGGACCGAGACCAGACCCGCCTCCTCGTCGGATCGGCCGCCGGCATCAGCCACACCAGGTTCCGGGACATCGGTTCGCATCTGCGTGCCGGAGATCTCCTGGTGGTCAACAACAGCGCGACAGTCGCCGCCGAACTGGATGCTCGCAGCACGCGCCATGGTCGGGTGGTGTTGCACCTCGCGACCCGACTGGACGACCTGTCGTACGTCGTCGAACTGCGCAGTGCACCCGATGCCGCAGCGCCGCTGCTGGACGCGGCACCGGAGGACGTCGTTTCCTTGGCCGGCGGGGTCAGTGTCCGGCTGCTCAGCCCGTACCCGCTCGAGCGGCAGGCGCCGAACGGATCGGGCAACCGTTTGTGGCGGGCATCGGTGTCGGATCCACTCGCTTTGGCCGTCGAACTGCGTCGAGCCGGCCGGCCGATCAGCTACGGCTACCTGGACGGCCGGTTTCCGCTGACCGCATACCAGACGGTGTTTTCCACGGTTCCGGGCAGCGCAGAGATGGCCAGTGCTGGACGACCGTTCACCGACCGGCTGGTCACGTCGCTGATCAGCAACGGGGTCATGTTGGCCCCGGTGACGCTGCACACCGGAGTCTCGTCGCAGGAGTCGAGTGAGGGACCACAGCCGGAATGGTTCGAGATCACGCCCACGACTGCGGCCCTGGTCAATCACACGCGTTCGCAAGGCAGGCGGGTGGTGGCCGTGGGAACCACGGCCACCCGAGCCCTGGAATCGGCCGTCGGCTCCGACGGAAAGGCGCATGCGGCGTCCGGTTGGACCGAACACGTGGTGACTCCGCACTCCCCGCCGCGGGTCGTCGACGGGCTCATCACCGGCTGGCACGACCCCGAGGCATCGCACCTGTTGTTGGTCGAGGCCATCGCCGGTCAGGTCCTGACCCAGCACGCCTACGACGCGGCGATCGAGGGCCGGTATCTGTGGCACGAGTTCGGCGATTCGGCGCTGCTATTCGCCGGCTGAGCCAACCATGCCGGTCAGCGCAACCGGATGCGTTGATGCTTCGGTAGCTTTTCCACCACCAGGTCGAAAGAGTCCTGGATCATCTCGCGCACCAGTCGATCCGGCACGGTGCTGTCCAGAGCGACTGTGTTCCAGTGCTTTTTGTTGAGGTGGTACCCCGCGATGATGGACGGGTGGCTCGCCCTCAGGGTCAGGGCGATCTGCGGATCGCATTTCAAACTCAGCTGGAGCGGCGGCGGCGCGGTCAGCCGGCAGATCGCGAAGATCTTCCCCTCGACCTTGAACGTGCACAGCTCCGGGCTGCTGTCGAACGGGTAGTCCTCGACCGCGGCCGGAAAATCCAGGCAGTAGTCGCGCAGTTGCTCGGCCGACATGGTCATGATGGTCTCCCCGACGTCGCACCGGTTTCCGCTCAGGCCAGATGATCACGCAGATAGGAGATGTCGGCCCCTTGACCCTCGGCCGGTGTCTCCACCAGGACGTCCGAGCCGGCCGCCCGACACACTGCGGCGATCTGCTCGGGGTCGATCGTGCCGGAATCGAAGTTCGCGTGCCGGTCGGCGCCGGAATCGAACTCGTCGCGGCTGTTGTTGGCGTGCACCAGATCGATCCGTCCGGTGATGGCCATGACTTTGTCGACAACGCCGGCCAGCTCCTCGCCACCGGCGAACGCGTGGCAGGTATCCAGACAGAAGCCGACCCCGAACTGGCCGACCGCATCCCAGAGCCGGGCCAGCCGGTCGAAACGCCTGGCGATGGCATGGTTTCCACCGGCGGTGTTCTCGATCAGGATCGGCAGCGGAAATTCCTCGCGCTCGAACACCTTGTGCCAGTTCTCGAAACCCTGGTCCAGCTCGGCATCGGACCCGACGTGGCCGCCGTGCACGATGAGGCCTTTCGCGCCGATGTCGGCCGCTGCCGCGGCGTGCTGCGAGAGGATTTTCCGGCTCGGGATCCTGATCCGGTTGTTCACGGTGGCGACGTTGACGATGTACGGCGCGTGGATGTACACCGCCAGGTCGGTGGCCCTGATGTCCGCCGCATGGGCGTGTTCCACCGGCTTCTTCCAGCCTTGTGGATCGGCCAGGAAGAACTGCGCGGCACTCGCACCGACGGCAGCGGCCGCCGTGAGGGGATCTGCGGAGTCGACGTGTGCACCGATGGCAACCATGCCCTGCACGCTAGCCCAAGCTGCCGACAGCCCGGCAGGCTAGCCGTGCGCGGGGTTGGCCGCGCGCGAAACCGGGTCGGCCGGGGACGGAACCGGTCCGGCTGCCGGTGGAACGGGTTCGGCCGCGCCATCAGCCGGCGGCACCACAGCGGTCTGCGAGGGTCCGATCCAGATGGTCGTCATGTAGGAGACCACCACGGCGACGATGACGACGGGCGCAGCCGTGAGGCCATCCTGAGCGAGCAGCACGGTGGCCAGCAGCACCGACGTCAGCGGCAGGCGCAGCATGGCCGCACACAGAGCCCCGATGCCCATGCCGATGGCCGGGGCCACCGGCATCCCGGTGATGTCTGCGACCAACAGTCCGAGGGTGGCGCCGATGAACATCGCCGGAAACACCGGACCACCGCGGAACGCGGCCAGCGAGATCCCGTAAGCGACTGCCTTACAGAGGACAAGTGCGACCAGCGCTCCCCCGGCGTATTCGGCCCGAGTCGAGATCAATGTCGGTAGATCGCTCTGCCCGGAGAACAACACATCGGTGGTCGACTTGCCGGTGATCAAGGCGTAGACGATGGCCGACAACGCCACTGCCACACCGGCAATCGGAGTCATCAGGATCAATCGCTCTTCGATGAATGGGCGGATCAACAGGGCCAGCCTTCGAATCCCATTCCCCATGGCCGCCGCGACCACCCCGATCACGATGGCCCACAGGAACTCTTTGATGGTCGGCTCGTTGAACGTCGGCAGCCCTGGCAGAGCCAGCGACACCTCACCCAGTCCGGTGAGCGAATCCAACCCGACGAAGATGAGCGCTCCGATACCGGATGCCAGTAAGCCGGGCATCAGCACCAGCGTGCCGGTCGCCCCGCCCACTCCGATCGCCTCCATCAGCAGGAAGGCGCCGAGCAACGGCGATCCCAGCAGTGCACTGACCGCGGCGAAGCTGCCGGCCGCGCCGATGACGACGATGGCCTGCCGCGGAGCGTCCTTCTTCACCAAGGTGACAAGTAGGACTGCCACCCCCCCGCCGAGGGCGATCAACGGGGCCTCGGGACCAATGACGGCCCCCAGGCCGAGCGACACCAGGGCCGCGAGGAAAACTCCGGGCAACATCGCCGACGTCGGGGACGGGCCGGTCTTGAAGCCGTCGGCCGGCGAGTGTCCGCCCCGACCAGGCAGGTACTTGATGATCAGCCCGACCAGCAGGCCCGCCAGAGCCAGTGGAACCAGCGGCCACCACGTCGGATCGGTACCGAGGCCCAGTTTGTCGGGGACGTCGCTGTAGACCCAGTGCTCGCACTTGCCCACCAGCCAGAGAAAGAAATAGGCCACCGCGGAAATCGGGATCCCGAGGATCGCGCCGAGTACCAGCAGCACGGCGTACTGGCGCGTTCGGATCACGGCCAACGGGTTGGCGGGAAGTGCCTGTGTCATGACGACGCTCCATGGGCAGATCAAGCCGGACCTCGCAGATGCGGACAAAGATCATCTGCCGGTGGCCGGCGTCGCGGACCCACCTATCGTGGAGTCATGGAGAACAATGCCAGCACCGGCGACACATCGGACAAAGGACCCGCCACTAACGTGGTGATTCGAGACAACACTGTGGAGGATCGCTTCGAGTTGTTCGTCAATGGCATGCCGGCCGGAGTGCTTGCCTACCGCATGCAGGGCGATAAGTACGCCCTGATTCACACCGAGATCGACCCGGAGTTCGAGGGTCTCGGAATGGGTTCGCGGCTGATCTCCGGAACGCTGACCCAGATCCGGGCCGGTGGTCATACCGTGTTGCCGATCTGCCCCTTCGTGTTGTCCTACCTCGAGCGTCATCCGGACGATTTGGACATGGTCGCCGCATCCGACCGCGCCCGGTTCGAGTTGCCTGCGGCCTGAATCTTGGCCGGCTTGATTCGAGATCGCAAGCACCGCTTGATGTTTCGGGCTCCATCGCTACGGTCGGCGAACGGCAGTTTCCGGAGCTGGGCCGCATCATCAGGGTTCGGACAAGAAGAACTAGGCGACGTTCGGCAACACCCAGCCCCCCGGCAGCGCAGCGGAACCGATCCACAGCGCGTCACTGGGAGGATCGGGTGATGCGACCTCGCCTCGGCGTCTTTCTGCCCGTTCTCGTCGCCGTACTCCTGCTCTTGCACGGATTTCCCTGGTGGCGCCTGGTATTGGCGCCGCAGTGGCCGGCGGCTGTGACGGTGGCCGGCACCGTGGTCGCCGTCATTGCCCTGGTCGGATTTCCGTTGGCGATGTGGCAGGGGCACGGCAAGGCCAGGCGCGACGGACTGGCCATCCTCGGCGACAGCTGGCTGGGGATCGTCTGGCAGCTGTTCGTCTGGACGGTCATCGGCCAGCTCCTCGGTCTGGTGCTGGCGCTCGCCGGTGTGCCGAACCCGGGCCGGTCCAGATGGGTTGCCGGTGCAGTGCTGGTCTGGGTCTTTGTGCTGTGTGCGTGGGGTTTCTGGCAGGCGCGCCGGGTGCCCAGGGTCCGCGAGGTCGAGGTGCCGATTGCGCGGCTCGGGCCGGGACTCGACGGGCTACGCCTGGTGGTGATCGCCGATACACATTTCGGACCGATCAACCGGGCCCGGTGGTCGACCGCGCTGGTCAATCGGGTGAACGGGCTGCGACCCGACCTGCTCGCCCACGCGGGCGACCTGGTCGACGGCTCGATCAGCCAGCGCAGCGCCCAGGTGGCTCCGCTGGCATCGGCGCACGCCGAGTTGGGCCGCGTCTACATCACCGGCAATCACGAGTACATGTCCGGAGCGGCGGATTGGCTGGCCCACATGAAGGGCTTGGGCTGGACGGTGCTGCACAACGCCAACATCGTCATCGAACGTGACGGCAGCAGACTGGCCGTGGCGGGCATCGATGACCTGACCGCCGAGGGCTCCGGCGTACCCGGACACGGCGCTGATCTTGCGGCGGCACTGGACGGCCTGGACGCGGACCTGCCCGTGCTCCTGCTTGCGCACCAACCGAAGTCGGTACGGATCTCGGCGCCAGCCGGAGTGGATCTGCAGATCTCCGGCCACACCCATGGTGGGCAGCTGTGGCCCTTCCACTACCTGGTCCGTGCGGAGCAGGGTGCATTGGCCGGGCTGTCCCACCATGGCGACCGAACGACGCTCTACACGAGTCGCGGCAGCGGCTTCTGGGGACCGCCGTTTCGGATCTTTGCCCCGAGCGAAATCTCGCTGCTGATCCTGCGCACCGCAAGCGGTGGCCACGAGTCTTGAGAGCCGGGTTGTTCCCCGGCCGGCTACCGGATCCGCTCGGCGCTGCGGGCCGCGACCAACAGTTCGGCGACCAGCAGCTCCAATTCGTCCCGCTGGGCGCCCTCTCCGAGGGCCGTGGCCACGTCCTCGGCGGCGCAGCGAACCTGATAGAGCCGGTCGGCCAGGTCGTTGCGTTCGTCGACGGACAGCACCACGGCATCCGGCGGGAGCTCGCCGCGATGCAGGGCGTTGCGATTCTCGTACGCGCGTTGCCGGCAGGCTTGAGCGCAATAGCGGCGCCGCCGTCCGACCTTGTCGGCAGCGGGCAGTTCGCGTCCGCACCACAGGCACCGCGTGAGACCCGGTGCGCGTCCGTGAGCCGTGGTCGCAGGCTGCGGTGTCGTGATCCTTGCCATCGGACCAACGGTAGTGCCCAGAGCAATCCTGCCCGGCCCGACGCTCCGGACGCGTGACAGACTGCTGGGATGACGGCTTACCTCGCGGGGTCGGGACCGCGAGCGTTCGCCCATCGTGGTTGGCACGTGGGCGATCTCGCGGGATGCGAGAACTCGATGGCGGCATTCCGACGAGCGGTCCAGGAGGGGTACCGCTACCTCGAAACGGACGTGCACGCCACCGCCGACGGGGTGCTGATCGCCTTCCACGACCACCGTCTCGATCGGGTCACCGACCGCCGCGGGCGCATCTCGGAGCTGACCTGGGACGAGGTCAGGATGGCCCGGATCAGCGGCCGGGAACCAATACCGCTGATGGCCGAGGTGCTGGATGCCTTTCCGGACACCAGATTCAACATCGACCCGAAGTCCGATGCCGCAGTCGGCCCGTTGATCGACCTGTTGCGCGTCTCGGGCGCAACCGATCGGGTCGGCCTCGGTTCCTTCTCCGACCAGCGACTCGACGTGCTGCGCGGTGCGCTCGGCCCGGGGGTGGCTACCTCGCTGGGCCCCCGCGCGGTCGGACTGCTGGTAGCGGCCACCCGCCTCAGGGTCCGCCCGCCCGCCGGAGCAGCTGTGTCCGCCCAGGTTCCGGCGCGCTTCGGGCAGGTCCGGGTGGTGACCCCGGCGTTCGTCGCAGCCGCCCACAGCGCCGGCCTGGAGGTGCACGTGTGGACCGTCGACGACCCGAAGCAGATGACAGTGCTCCTCGATATGGGCGCCGACGGCATCATGACCGACCGGCCGGAGCTGCTCCGGCAGGTCCTGTCCGATCGCGGGGAATGGCAGTCCTGAACGGGGGTCAGTACAGTCCGATCGTGCCAGCGCCAGCCTCCGCCCCATCGTCGGAACCATCGCCAACACCCGAGCCGACCACAGCCCTGTCGATGGTGCCGGCCGCCGGGTCGCGACGCGGTCAGGTGCCCACCGGGACGGTCAAATTCTTCTTCGGCCCGATGGATTGCGGGAAGTCCACGCTCGCACTCCAACTGGATCACAATCATTCCCGGCAGGGACGCCGCGGGCTACTGCTCACCCGCCTCGACCGATCCCACCGCGGCCAGATCACCTCGCGGATGGGTATCACCCGGGCGGCGATCGAGGTCGACGACGAGGTGGACCTCGCCGAACTGGTGCGCCAGTCATGGGCGGCCGGACGTCGCGTCGATTACCTGATCGTCGACGAAGCGCAATTCTTCACCCCCGACCAGATCGACCAGCTGGCCCAATTGGCCGATGATGTCCAGGTCGATGTCTACGCGTTCGGCATTGCGACTGACTTCCGAGGACGGATGTTCCCCGGTTCGACCCGGCTGTTCGAACTTGCCGACGAGGTGCTGCCGTTGCAGGTGGAAGTGCTCTGTTGGTGTGGAGCGGCGGGCCGATTCAATGCCCGAGTGGTGGGCGGTGAGGTGGCCAGGGATGGCGCCCAGGTGGTGGTGGCCGACACGGCGCTCGACGACGCGGAGATCCGCTACCAGGTGCTCTGTCGCCGCCACCACCGCGCCGGCGATCTCGGGCCCAACTCCGAGGCGACGTTGCCGCTCGATCAGGCCTGAGCCGGTCTGCGACGGCCGAGCCGCAGACCCGGCCCAACCGGTGTCGGCGACGTGGCACCCGTCACCAAATCCGGGCCGGGATTGGATGCCCTGGCATCGGGAATCAAAAGTGCGCTAGCGTTGCTCCCTGCCCCTTACCGTTTCTGGGCAGGAATTCTGGACAAGGTTTGTCACACCGGCGTGACCAAACGTCCGCTGCAGCGTCTCCAGAGTGAGTGACGAACACTGGCACTCAACTCGGCAATCGTCGCTGGCGATCAGCACGCGCTTCCGGCCATCCGGGGCGCGAACGGGAACGAACGAAGCTGTGTCAGCGTTACCTACGAGTAGCTCCCCGTTCAGGGGGTAGCCACCCGGGTGAGTTGTCCCGGCTCCGGATCGGCACTTCGGTGCTCACCGGAACGAACGATGTGAAAGGAACACCATGGCTGACCGCGTGCTGCGCGGAAGTCGACTCGGAAGCACCAGCTACGAGGCCGATCGCAACCACGACCTGGCGCCCCGCCGAACGGCAACGTTCCGTTGCCCGCGGGGCCATGAATTCACCGTGCCGATGGCGGACGACGCCGAGGTACCGGCAGTCTGGGATTGCCGGATGCACGGACTCGAGTCCGTGCTCATCGACGGATCCGCCCCCGAGGGCAAGGCCGTCAAGCCGCCGCGCACCCACTGGGACATGCTGCTCGAGCGGCGATCCATCGCCGAGCTTGAGGAGATCCTGGGCGAGCGACTGGCCGAGCTGAAGGCCCGTCGCACCGCCTCCTGACCTACGTTTCAAGGCAGCGGCTCCGCACCCGACCAGGGCGCGGAGCCGCTTTTTGCCGTCCCTGCTCGGGGTCAGGCCTTGTTGTGCCTGGTTACCAAGCCGGTCAATTGCTGCCAGCGGTGCTCGGCACCCCACCAGGTGACCTTGAGCAACGCTTCCCGAACGATGCCGCCGCTCATCTTCGACACCCCGATCTCCCGCTCGGTGAAGGTGATCGGCACCTCCACCACCCGGAACCCACCACGGATCGTCCGCCAGGCCAGGTCGACCTGGAAGCAGTAGCCGTGCGAGGCCACCTGATCCATCGGAATCGCCTCGATCACCGCGGCCCGATAGGCCCGGTAGCCCGCGGTGATGTCCTTGACCCCCACCCCCAGCGCCAGCCGCGAATACAGGTTGCCTCCCTTGGAGAGCACCTCACGTCGCTTGGGCCAGTTCACCACCGAACCGCCGGGCACATACCGCGACCCGATCACCAGATCCGCATGATCCAACGCGCCCAACAGCCTGGGCAGCTGCTCGGGTGCGTGCGAGCCGTCGGCGTCCATCTCCACCAGCACGCCGAAGCCGTGCGCCAGACCCCACTCGAACCCGGCGAAATAGGCCGGCCCCAGACCGTTCTTCTCGGTCCGGTGCAGGACCGCGATCATCGGGTCCGCGCCGGCCCGCTCGTCGGCGATGTCACCGGTGCCATCCGGGCTGCCGTCATCGACCACCAACACGCTGGCCGTCGGCACGGCGGCCCGCAACCGGTCCAGAATCCGGGGCAGGTTCTCCCGCTCGTTGAACGTCGGAATGATGACCAGGACCTTTTCGGTACCGTCGGCGCTGTCGGCATGTTCGGCGGGGCTCACAGGTGTTGCTTCTCCTCGAGGAAACTGGGTCATGGGGTCGGACGAAACTCGGGTGGGGCGCCCAAACCGGATCCTCCGGCTGGGTCACGCTCTCGCGCTGGCGACCACGGTCAGATGCACAACCTATGCGTCGGACCCGCCCGACGAAACTCGAACCTCGACCGGTCCGCTCTCCGGTCCCACCACATCCGCTTTACGGCGTCGTCGGGCCAGCCAGCTGGCGACGGCCAGCCCGAGCAAGCTTCCGATCGTGAGAATCCATTCGACCGGGCCACCCAGGACGGTGCCCGGCGTCGTGGCCGAGATCAACGGCACCTTCGGGGTGACGTATCCAGCTGTGAACAGTCCGATGCGGGATTCCACGCTGCCCGTCCGGCCTGATCACCGCCGAGACCCCGCTGGTCGAGGAGATCAGCACCTCACGGCCGTGTTCGACCGCCCGGACCCGGCTCATCGCCTGCTGTTGGTAGGTCTCGTTGGTCCAGCCGAAGGTCGCGTTGTTGGTCTGGACCACCAACACCTGCGCGCCACCGTTGACCACGTCGCGCACGATGCCGTCGTAGACCACCTCGAAGCAGATGACGTCGCCGATGTTGACGCCTGCGACGTCGAGGTTGCCCGGGCGGGTGCCGGGCAGGAACTCGCCCTGCTGGAGATCGACCTTGTCCGAGAAGATCCGGAAGAAGGACCGGTAGGGCATGTACTCGCCGAACGGCACCGGGTGGCGTTTGGAGTAGGTCTGATCCGACAGCGCAGCAGCCGGACCGGTGACCGGATCCCAGACGATGCCCATGTTGTAGTTCTCGCCCGGAGTACCACTGCCGACGACGGCACCCACCAGCACCGGAACGCCGATGTCCTTGACCGCGGAGGTGATCACCGCGGCATCGTCGGCGTTCGTGTACGGATCGATGTCGGATGCGTTCTCCGGCCAGATCACCAGGTCGGGCTTGGGTGCCTTGCCCGCCCGAACGTCGGCAGCGAGCTTGTGGGTCTGCAGGGCGTGCAGATCGGTCACCGCGCGACGCCGGGCGTTGAACTCCAGACCCGGCTCCGGCACGTTGCCCTGGACCACGGCAATGACCTTCGTCGGTGCGCCCTGGCCGGATTGTTCGGTGGCCAGCCCGGCGAACCCGATGGCGAACGGGACTGCGACCAACAGGACGGGCCCGACCAGCAGTAGCGGCCGTAGTGAGGTCCGGTGGATCCAGACCGTCCTGGCCAGGGCGGCCAGCGCGAATCCGGCCAGCGCGGTGAGGAACGCGAGTCCGGAGGCGCCCAGCAGCGACGCCGACGGCAGCAACGGTCCGTCCGGCTGCGAGTAGGCGATACCACCCCACGGAAAGCCGCCGAACGGGAATCGGGCCCGCAGGGCCTCGCCGGCGATCCAGATACCGGCGGCCCAGATCGGCCACCACGGCAACCGTCGGGTGGCCGCAGCGATGAGTGCGCCGACCGGCATCAACAGCAGGGCCTCGGCCACCGCCAGCGCCGTGGCGACCGGACCCACATAGACCGTCGTCCAATTCAACAGCGGAACGTAGAAGGTCAGACCGAAGACCAGCCCGAGGCCGAGAGCGGGCCGGATCCTGCGGCCGTGCACGGAAAGTCCGAGCAGGGCGAGCCCGACCATGGCCAGCCACCACCGGGTGGACGGAGCGAATGACAGGTTCAGTGCATATCCACCGGCGGCCGCGGCCAGGATGCGCAAGCCGCCGACACCGACCAACGAGCGCCGCCACGTTCCCAGTCGACCGGGCCGTCCGGCGGCTCGGAGCTGCTTCCTGGTGCTGCGAACGAGGTCGGCGGACGGCGCCTGATCGACCGTCGGAGAAGCCACACCATCAGCGTAATGCCGGACGGGTGATGGTCCGGTCAGGAAATCCGATCCGGAAACAGGCCGGCGTCGTAGACGACTCGGCCGTCGACAAGCGTCGCGAGGGTGGTCGGCAGCGGAGCGCCGGGGGTCAGGTCCGGCAACAACGGCACTCTCGACCGCGGATCGGTCGACCAGCGGGCGACCGACGGATTCGCGGCCGGCCGGACGAGTTCGCCGGCCGCATAGATCGCCAGGTGCGCAGGCGCGCCGACGGTGACGGTGCCGACCCCGCGATCGGTGCGGCCGGCGGCCCGGTGTCCGCCCCGGGTGTGCGCGGTGAACGCGGCCCGCGCGGAAAGCCCGGAACCCTCCGTGCGGTGGTGCACTGCGGCCTGCACCGCTGCCCACGGAGCGGCCGGCGTGACCGGAGCGTCGGAGCTCAGCGCCAGCGCGACCCCGGCGGAGGCCAGCGCGGCGAACGGATTCATCGGTTCGGCCCGGGTCCGGCCCAAGCGCTGGGCGTACATACCGTCCGGGCCGCCCCAGAACGCGTCGAACAGCGGCTGCACGCACGCCACCGTGCCGGTCGCGGCGAAGGCGGCGATGGCATCGGCGTCGGCCATCTCGGCGTGCTCGATCCTGGGCACAGTTCCGGCCAGGCGCATGGTGCCGTTCTCGCCGAGCCGGGAGGTGGCCCGCCGCAATCCGCGGGCCACCGCGCTGACCCCGTCCCCGCCGATGGCGTGGAACCCGGGCTGTACACCGGCGACGGCACAGGCCCAGAGATGGTCGGCTATCTCGTCGTCAGTCAGATACCTTGTGCCGCAACTACTCGGATCGTCTGCGTAAGGCTGCACCAGAGCCGCAGTCCGGGAGCCGATGGCCCCGTCCACCGACAGATCACCGGCCAACGCGACCGCCCCGGTCGTCGCCAGCAAGTCGAGCGCTTCCGCCGGGTCGCTGACGGCGGCGGCCAGGTAACCGAGCACTGAGATCGGTGCGTCGAGGTCGAGCAGAGCCCGCAGGTCCTGCCGTCCCGACTCGTCACCGGCGGCGCATTCGTGCACCTCGACGATGCCGGCCGCGGCGGCGGAATTCAGAAACGCGCGCTGGGCTGCCGCCCGGCGCTCAGGCGTGAGCAAGGCCTTCGCCCGATTGCGGACCGCATGGTGGGCGGCGCGGGTCTGTGGGAGATCCGGGTGGATGTTCGCGGCGTCGGCATCCGGCACCAGGTTCACCAATGCGCTGCTCACCAACGCCGAATGCACGTCGACGCGGCTGAGGTAGGTCGGCCGGTCACCGACGGTCGCATCGATCTCCGCCCTGGTCGGCGGACGGTTCTCCGGCCACCGGGTTTCGTCCCAGCCGTGACCCCAGACGAGATCCTGTGGACCCAGCAGCCGAGCGGCCTCACCGACCCGGCGCAGGCAGTCGCCGAGCGACCGGGCGGCCCCGAGATCGAGCCCGGTCAGGGCCAGACCGGCGTCGGTGGTGTGGACGTGGGCGTCCACGAAGCCAGGGGCCACCATCGCGCCGTCGAGGTGCACGACCTGGTCGGGTCGACCCGCGATGTCGACGGCGTGTTCGGATCCGATCCAGCTGATGACGCCGTCGGTGATGGCCAGCGCGGTGGCATCGGGGTCGGCGGCGGTGTGCACCCGGCCACCCCGTAGCAGGATCATCATCGATTCACGCTCACGGCATCCACCGGGTCAGTCAAGCATCTGTCGGCGATGCTTCTGCGCAGAGCGTTGCGCCGCCTCAGACGACGACCTGATCGCGCAGGCGGGGCAGCATGAGCGCCGCGCAGAACATGATCGCGCAGAGCACCACGACCGCGATGAACACGTGATGCGAGGCCGGGTTGATGGTGGCCGCCGACTCGGTCGCAGTACCGGAGGCATTGATCACCGAGTTGGCAATCGCGCCGAACAGAGCCACGCCCACCGCCGATCCGATGGAACGGCTGAACATGTTGTTACCGGTGACCACCCCACGCTCGGACCAGCCGACACTGGACTGGGCGGCGATCAGGGTCGGGCTGGCGACCAGGCCAAGTCCCAGTCCGATGATGAAGCAGTACAGAGCCACCGACCAGATGGAGGATTGGCTGCCCAGAGTGAGCATCAGGCAGGTGCCGACCAGGGCAATCCCGCCGCCGATCAAGGCGGTCGACCGGAACCCGATCCGCAGGTACAACCGGCCGGCGAAGGACGCTGCGATGGGCCAGCCGACAGTCAGCGTCGCAAGCGCAAAGCCGGCGATCAAGGGGGTGGCCCCGAGTACGACCTGGACGTAGGTCGGCACATAAGACGTGAGTCCCAGTAGCACCGCACCGACGGCGAAGGCGACCGCGCTGCCGCCGACCAGCACCCGGCGCTGGAACACCCACAGCGGCAGCACCGGCTCGACAGCCCGGCGTTCGACGAGCACGAAGGCGACCAGGGCCGCGACCCCGACGGCGAAGATGGCCAGACTGATGGGCGAATCCCAGGCCCAGGCGTCACCGCCCTCCAGCAGCCCGAGGATCAGCAGCGAGCAGCCCGCGGTCAGCAGCGTCGCACCCGTGTAGTCGATCTTGTGTGGCTTGCGGACCACTTTCTCCTTGAATCTGCGCACCAGCATGAAGCCGGCCAGCAGACACAGCGGAATGTTGACGAAGAAGATCCACCGCCAGGACACCCATTCACTGAACACTCCGCCCAGGGTGGGCCCGACAACGGCGGAGATACCCCAGACGCTGGCCAGGTAGCCCTGCACCTTGGCCCGTTCCTCCAGGCTGTAGATGTCGCCGACGATGGTGATGCTCATCGGCTGGACGGCGCCTGCGCCCAGACCCTGCACCGCCCGGAAGATGATCAGGGCGGTCATGCTCCAGGCACAGCCACAGAGGATGGACCCGACCAGGAACAGCCCGATGCCGAGCAGGATGACGGGTTTCCGGCCGAACATGTCGGCCACCTTGGCGTAGATCGGCACCGAGACCGCCTGCGCCAGCAGGTAGATCGAGAACAGCCAGGGAAATTCGGAGAACCCGCCGAGACTGCGGACCACCGAGGGAACGGCCGTGGCGATGATGGTCGAATCCAGTGCCACCAGCGAAGTCGCCAGCATCAACGAGATCAAGACCGGCCCGCGGGCGGACCGGAACCCGATGCCGTCCGCGCGACCGGGTGAGTCGGCCGACTCGACCGTTTTGGAATCGCTCTTGGTTGAGGAAGTCACAGATCAGTTCGCTTCTTGGCTCGGTATGGCAGCGGCGTCACGTGATCGGGGCGCCACCCGGCGGCCGGTCACGACTTTTCCCCATGCTAACCAAGGGACCGAGCGGTTCCATTCCCGTCATCTATGCGACTGGTCGCGAGCGACTGACGGGCTGAGACCGGTCCAATGGGCGGCGAACGCCAGCTGGTCGGCGTATTCCTCGGCCAGCGCCGTCGCCGGCTTGCCCATGCCGTGCCCCGCTCTGGTATCCACCCGCAACAGGATCGGCGCCGGTCCGGCCTGGCAGAACTGCATCTGGGCCCCGAACTTGAGCGAGTGGGCCGGCACCACCCGGTCGTCGTGGTCGCCTGTGCTGATCAGGGTGGGTGGATAGGCCGTGCCCTCACGCAGGGCGTGCAGCGGGGAGTAGGCGTGCAGGGCCGAGAAGTCGTCCGGGTCGTCGGGTGTGCCGTACTCGCTGGTCCAGGCCCAACCGATGGTGAAAAGGTGGAAGCGCAACATGTCCAGCACGCCGACCGTCGGTAGTGCCGCAGCGAAGAGTTCGGGCCGCTGGGTGATGGCGGCTCCGACGAGTAGGCCGCCGTTGGAGCGTCCGTGGACGGCCAGCTGACCGGCCGTGCTGATGCCGTCGGCCACGAGCGCCTCGGCGCAGCCGAACAAGTCGTCGAAGACCCGTTGCTTGTGGTGACCCATGCCGGCCTCGTGCCAGGCCGCGCCGAACTCGCCGCCGCCCCGCAGGTTGGCCACCGCCAGTACACCGCCGGCCGCGATCCAGCCCGCGAACAGGGCGGAGAAGCTCGGCAGCAGCGGAATGTCGAACCCGCCGTAGCCGTAGAGCAGGGTGGGGTGCGGGCCGGCAGGCAGATCCGCGAGCCGGACGACGCTCATCGGGACGGCCGTCCCGTCGACGGACCGGGCCGTCCGGCGCTCGGCCTTGATCTTCGGTAGCGGGGCCGCACCGGGCGGCCCGGCCAGTACCAGCGAGGCCCCCGTCGTGTCCAGTTGGTACACCCGGAGGCGGTGGTCGAATCCCGTTGTACCCACGAAGATCTCGTCGCTGGATGGGCGGGACCGAACAGCCGCGAAGGACACGAGATCGCCGAGCTCCGGGACCGCGAGGACCGTCCCCGACCGATCGACGATCTCCAGCTGCTGGGCGGTGTCCACCGACCAAACGAGGAGGAACGAGTCGCGGGCCATGGCGACCGCGGCCAGCACCCGGTGGTCGCCGCCGGCGGCCAGCGTCGTCCAGGTGTCGCCCGGCCCGGCCAGATCCACGGCGACCAGCCGACCCTGGGGTGCGTCTCGTTCGGTGCGGAGGTACAGGGTGTCGCCGACCGACCCGACCACGTGGTGAGCGTCCGCCAGTTCCGGAACCACTGCCGTCTCCCCCGACAACACGACACTGCGGCCCGCATCATCGCGCGCGAGGCGTCTGACCGTGATCGTGCTTCTGGAATCCGTACCGGGCTCGGCCGTCAACACCAGCAGCCTGCCGTCGTCGCTGACCCACGGATCGACCATCCACTCCTTCGCCTCGGGCTTGCGCCAGACCACTTCGTCCCCCGACTGGTCCGACCCCAACCGGTGCAGGGCGAGTTCACCGAGCCCGGCGGCATCGGTGAACGCGCCGGAGGCGGTGGTCTCGACGTCCGGGTACCGCCAATACAGGAACGAGGCACCGTCCGGCAGCCAGACCGGCTCCAGCCACTTCGCGCCGTCCAACCGGTCGGGCAGGTCAGCGCCGGTTGCCACATCGATCACGCCCAGGGTCCGCCAGTCGGAACCCGCATCGGACCGGGCGTAACCGGCCAACGCGCCGTCGTCGCTGATTCGTAGACCGGTCAGCGCGGCGGTTCCATCCGCCGACCAGGAGTTGGGGTCGATCAGCAGCCGCGGGTCGGTCTGCAGCTCGGCCAGGCTGTCGGCCACGAACAGTTGATCCTGATCCTTCGCACCGGGGTTGCCGATCATGAAGTACCGGCCACCGCGTTCCCAGGGCACCCCGTTTCGCGGCGCGGTCAACACGGAGGTGGTGAAGTCCAGGAAGCCGACCCGGCCGGCCAGGGCATCCAGATAGGGCCGGGACACAGCGTTCTGGGCCCCGACGAAGGCCGCCGTCCGTGGAGCGTCCGGCTCCTCGAGGTAGCGGTACGGGTCAGCGATCTGCACCCCGTGCAGCACCTCGACGGTGTCGTCACGGTCCGCAGCGGGATAGGTCGGAGCTGGTGGCGACACGGGGCTATGGGACGTAACGGGATGGGACAGTTGTGCGTCGGGCATGCACCGATCACATCACGTACCTCGGACAGCAGGTCAGCCGCCCGACGGCTCAGTCCCCGGGCAGGTCGGCGACAATCGGGGTGGACGGTGCGGTGCCGACCGCGGTGACCGGCACACCGGCCAGGACGGGGCGGTCCTCGAACGGCGTGGACAACACGACCGTGGTGCGCGTCGACACGTTCGCGGTGAGCCGGATCTGGGCCAGCAGGGCCTCCAGCGCAGCCGGCGACGCCACCCTGACCTTGACGATGTATGACTCCACCCCGGCCACCGAGTGGCAGGCCTCGATCTGCGGCAGAGGGAGCAGCCGCTGCGGGTAGTCGTCCGGCTCCGCCGGGTCGATCGGGGTGAGCGAGACGAACGCCGTCAACGGCAACCCGACCTGCTCGCCGTCGATCCTGGCTGCGTAACCCCTGATCACGCCCCGTTGTTCCAGGCGGCGAACGCGTTGGTGCACCGCCGATACCGACAGCCCGACCTTGTCGGCCAGATCGGTGTACGAGCACCGGCCGTCCGCGGCCAGTACGGCCGCGATGCGGGCGTCGATCTCTTCCAGCATGCTCGTCATCCCCCTACTGTGGTGAGCGCCTTGGTGGCGTTGTTCATCAGTACTGCCCCGTCGGGGCCGACGACGACGATGTCCTCGATCCGGACGCCGAAACGTCCGGGTAGATAGATTCCCGGCTCGATGGAGAAGGCCATGCCCTGTTCCAGCGGCATGGTGTTCCCGGCGACCAGGTAGGGGTGTTCGTGTACCTCGAGGCCGATGCCGTGTCCGGTCCGGGTGATGAAATACGGCCCGTACCCGGCCTTTTCGATCACGTCGCGGGACGCCTGATCGATCGACTCGGCGGTCGCCCCGACCTTCACCGCATCGATTCCGGCCTGCTGCGCTGACCGGACGATCTCGTAGACCGCATCGAATTCCGGGTCCCCGCCGCTACCCGCGACGCGATAGGTGCGGGTGCAGTCGGAGTAGTAGCCGGCGGCGTTGGGGCCGCCGATGTCGATCACCACCGGATCACCGGGCTCGATGACGCGCCCGGAGGCTTCGTGGTGCGGGCTGGCGCCGTTGCGGCCCGAACCGACGATGACGAAGTCCGCTCGGGTGTGTCCCTCGCCGACCAGGGCAGCCCCGATGTCGGCAGCTACCTCGGCCTCCGTCCGACCAGCACGGAGCCATTCGCCGATGCGGGCCTGCACCCGATCGATGGCGGCGCCGACCTCGGCGAGTTCGTCGATCTCAGCCGCTTCCTTGCGCATGCGGAGTTCGCCGATGATCTTGCCCGCCAGGGTGAGTTCCGAACCTGGTCGCGCCCAGGAAATACCGAGCGCGTGCACGGCCGGCATGTGGTCGTCCACGGACAACACCCGGGCGTCGGCGGGCAACAGAGCGGCCAGCACCTGATACGGGTCGGTCCCGTCTGTCCAGGTGGTGAACGGAACGCCCAGCAACTCGATCGGCGATCCGGCCCAACCGGCCCGTTCCAGCGCCGGGACGACCATCTGCGGCGGTCCGGCCACCGGCACCAACAGGGCGGTGAGCCGTTCGTGGGACGACACCGAATGTCCGGCCAGGTAGTGCAGGTCGGCTCCGGGCGAGACGATCACCACGTCCGCCCCGGCTGCGCCGGCCTGTTTGGCCAGCCGGCGCAGCCGGTCGGCGAAGGCCTTTGCCCCCGATATACCCGGGACAGTGGGTTCGGCACGGCTCGAGGCGAGATCGGAGGACATGATCGGGAGCTTAGTGGGTGGGTTTCCTTGCCGACCGAGGATCCGTTGCGTGGTCGCCGTCCACCGCCCAGGTCGGCAGCAGTGGGCTGGAAGTGCATTGGTTCCCGGGCAAGCGGCGGAGCCGGGTCCACTGTCGGCCAGGGCCGGTAACGTCGCTGAGCATGCTGCAGCTGCTTGATCTGGCCGGGATCTACTTTCGCGCCTTCCACGGCGTGCCATCCACCACCGTGGGCCCGTCGGGGCAGCCGGTCAATGCCATCCGCGGGACGTTGGACATCGTGCGTCGGGTCATGTTGGACGGAAACCCGACCCGCGTCATCGCATGCCTCGACCTGGATTGGCGGCCGGCCTGGCGCGTGGAGCTGGTGCCGACCTACAAAACCCATCGGGTCGCCCCCGAACCGGACAACTCTCAACCTTTACTTGAAGGTGAGACCGCCGTTGAGGAAGTGCCTGACGAGCTCAGCCCACAGATCCCGGTCCTGCTGGAAGTGCTGGCCGCCTTCGGCATCTCCACAGCCGGCGCTCCTGGCTTCGAGGCGGACGACGTCATCGGGACCCTCGCCGCCCGCGAGCGCCGCGACCCGGTCGAGGTGGTCACCGGTGATCGTGACCTGTTCCAACTTGCCCGCGACGAGCCCACTCCGGTCCGGGTTCGCTATATCGGGGCTGGCATGAGCAAGGTCCAACTGCTGGACACCGCCGGCGTGGCCGAGAAGCACGGTATTCCCGCGGGCAGATATCCGGACTTCGCGGTCCTGCGCGGGGACCCGTCCGACGGTCTGCCAGGGGTGCCCGGGGTCGGCGACAAGACGGCCGCGACGTTGATCAGCAACTTCGGATCGATTGAGGCAGTGATCGAGGCCGTGCGAGCGAAGTCACCGAAACTCAGTACGGCACAACGGGTCAAGCTCACCCCGGCCTTGCCCTACCTGGAGGTCGCACCGAAGGTGGTCCGGGTGGCCGTCGATGCCGGCGTGGTAGTGACCCCGGATGGCGACGGGGCGTTGCCGTCCGCCCCGGTTGATCCGGATCGCCTGTTGGAGCTGTCCCGCGATTACGGACTGAGTTCGCCGGTGGCCCGGCTCGTCGACGCCCTTGGCCGCCGGGGTTGAAACAACAACCGCCCCGAACGACATCGGCCCGGGCGCTGAGAGCACCCGGGCCGAGTTCGCACTCCAGCTCTAGTTCGGGACCCCGACCTCGTAGGTGCCCTTCTCGTCCTTCACCGTGATGGTGACGGTCTTGGGCGCGCCGTTGATGGTGGCGGTGCAGTCGAAGGTGGTGCCGGTCGTGACCGGCTTGTCGGCCGGGCAGGTGACCGAGGAGACCCCGGTGATGCCGTAACCCTCCGGCGGTGGTGCAGTGAGAATCTTGCTGACCCCGGATGCGACCTTGGTGTTGTCGAAGGTGTCGTGCTTCTTGATCACGCCCGGCCAGACGAAGAGCACGATCGCGACGATGGCCAGAATCACCACGGCTGCGATCACGCCGATGAGCAGGCCTGTGCTCGACTTCTTCGGCGCGCCAGGCGCCGGTGTCGCCGCTTGGCCATAGGCGCCCGGCTGGCCATAGGCGGGCTGCCCGTAGGCCGACTGCTGGCCATAGCCCGGCTGCCCATACGCGGGCTGCCCGTAGACGGGCTGTTCGTAACCGGGCGCAGCACCGTACGCCGGCTGCTGGCCGTAGCCTGGCTGTTGCCCGTAGGCCGGCTGCCCATACGTCGGCTGGCCGTATGCCGGCTGCCCGTACCCAGGTGCCGGATCGGCGACCGGCTGGCCGTAGGTGGGTTGCTGCTGACCGTAGGGCTGATCGGCGGCCGGTTGACCGTAGGACGGTTGACCGTAGCCGGACGGCTGACCGTAGGCAGGCTGCTGTCCGCTGGGGGGCTGTCCATAGCTCTGCGGGTCGTAGCCTGCGGCTGGAGCGGCGGGCGGCGGCGGTTGCTGACCGTAGGCCGGCTGAGCTCCGGACTCATTGGGGGCCGGCGGCTGATACCCCGGCTGGCCGTACTGCGGCTGCCACGGCTGGGCCGGGTCACCCTGCTGTCCGCCCGGGTTGTACGGCGTGCTCATCCCATGCCCTCCTCGGTCACGCCGACGGGGGCCAGCGTCACGTGTCTGATCAAACTACTGCCGGTCCAACTGCTGCTGATCCATTTACGGCTGATCCAACCACGTCGGTCGACGATTGGCTGCGGCCGGGGCATCGCAGACCCAGGAGGGTGAACGAGGGTGCCGTGATACGTGCCGCGTCGCTCGGCTGGGCCCCGCCTACACCGCGCCGAGGGCGACGACGCCACGACGCAACCCGGTCAGCGCCTGCTTGGCCGTCCTCGCCAGGGCCGGCGGCGCCACTGTCCTGATCTGATCCAGCAGGTCGATCACCTGTCGGCACCAGCGCACGAAGTCGCCGGCTGACATGTCGGTGCCGGTGGCATTGGCGACGGTCAGTGCCTGGGTGAGCGTCTCGCCCTTGGCCCAGGCCGCCACGGCCGCGGCAAAACCCAGATCGGGACTCCTGGTGGACGGCAACCCGGCGGCTTCCTCGTCCGCGGAGATCTCCGCCCAGATTCGCATCGTCTCCGCGATCGCATCGGCCGCCGCACCGCCGGTCATCCGTGGGGCACCGACGCCCTCGCGCCTGGCCTCGAAGACCAGGATCGAGGTGACCCCCGCGAGATCAGCCGGACCCAGCCCGTCCCAGGTGCCGTTCTGCAGGCACTCGGCCACCACCAGATCACTTTCCGACCAGATGCGGGAGAGCATCCGACCGGCGTCGGTGAGCTCATCGCCCTTCACGTAACCGCGGCGGTCCAACAGCGCCAGGATGCGGTCGAGCGCCTGGCCGAGCGATCCGCGGGTGCCGGCGACCCGGGCCTGCAGAGCGGCTGTCTCGACCGTCAGTCGCTGCCAACGTCGGGCCCACTGCAGGTGGGTCTCGCGATCGGCGCAGCCGTGCACGGGATGCGAACGCACGGCCCGCCGCAGCGCCGTGATGTCGACGTCGTCCACGGGTCCGCGGGCCACCGCGGCCCGCTTGACCACGGTGCCGTTGGCTACCGCTGCGGTCAGCGAGGCTGCCACGTCGCGACGCACGGCAGGTGATCGGTGGTCGGTGAACTTGTCCAACTTGACCCGGCCGAGGCTCGGCACGGGTCCGCGGAAGTCCGATCGGCGACAGTCGCCCCGCCCATCGCCCGGCCGTGACGACCAATGGACGAACCGAGTCGTCCGAGCCGACTCCGGGATCCAGGATGACAGCGAGTCCGGCCCGCCGGCCGGCCGGGATGGAGATGACGTCGCCGCGTTTGAGTGACATCAGGTCGTTCGTGGTCGCATCCCGGCGCCGCGCCGAACCGGCCCGCGCCGCCCCCTTCTCCTGGGCGGCCAGCTCGTTGATCAGGCCGAGGTACTCGGCGGTGTCGCCGAGGTGACAGGTCATGGCCCTGAAGTGCGATCCGATCGCCTCTTCGTCGCGCTTGAGCTGGCGGACCAGCCCGACCACCGCAGAGTCCGCCTGGAACTGGGCAAAAGACTGCTCCAGCAGGTCTTTTGCCGCCGACCGCCCCATCCGGTCCGTCAGGTTCACGGCCATGTTGTAGCTGGGACGGAACGACGAGCGCAGCGGATACGTCCGCTTGGACGCCAACCCGCCGACCACGTGCGGGTCCATACCGGGCGACCACAGCACCACGGCGTGACCCTCGACGTCGATGCCACGGCGGCCGGCGCGCCCGGTGAGCTGGGTGTACTCCCCTGGCGTCAGGTCGACATGCCCCTCGCCGTTGTACTTGACCAGCTTTTCCAGCACCACCGTGCGCGCCGGCATGTTGATGCCCAGCGCCAGCGTCTCGGTGGCGAACACCGCCTTGACCAGGCCGGCGACGAAGAGCTCCTCGACCGTCTCCTTGAAGGCCGGCAACATGCCGGCATGGTGGGCGGCGATCCCCCGCTCCAGGGCTTCCCGCCAATCCCAGTAGCCGAGCACGGCCAGGTCGGGCTCCGGAAGGTCGGCCGTACGGCGGTCGATCACCGCCCTGATCTCCGCCCGTTCGTTTTCGCTGGTCAGCCTCATCCCGGAGCGCACACACTGCGCGACGGCAGCGTCGCAGCCCGCCCTGGAGAAGATGAAGGTGATGGCCGGCAGCAGGCCGGAGCCGTCCAGTCGCTCGATCACGTCGACGCGGGACGTCGGCCGCCACCGCGATCCGCCGTTGTTCCCACCGAATCCGGCCCGCCCGCCACGATTTCCACGGTCGCGGCCCCGTCCGCCGCCGAACCGGTCCGCCAGGCCTTCGGCGTCGGCGACCGCTTTGGCCAACGCCGGCTCGATCTTGAGCCGGGCTCCGGGCCGGGACGGGTCGAAATCGGCGCTCGAGGTACTGAACAGGTCGTACAGCCGGCGACCGACCAACATGTGCTGCCAGAGCGGCACCGGGCGGTGCTCGTCCACCACCACGGTGGTGTGGCCACGGACGGTCTGCAACCAGGCACCGAACTCCTCGGCGTTCGAGACGGTCGCCGACAGTCCGACCACCTGCACGTTCGCGGGTAGGTGCAGGATGACTTCCTCCCACACCGCGCCGCGGAATTTGTCGGCCAGGTAGTGGATCTCGTCCATCACCACGGCCGTGAGACCGTCGAGGTCGGGCGAGTCCGCGTAGAGCATGTTGCGGAGCACCTCGGTCGTCATCACCACCACGTCGGCGTGCGAGTTGATCGAGGTGTCGCCGGTGAGCAGACCGACTCTGCCGGTGCCGTACTCGGCCACAAGGTCGGAGAACTTCTGGTTCGACAGGGCCTTGATCGGCGTCGTGTAGAAACACTTGCCCCCGGTGGCCAGGGCGCGGTAGACCGCGAACTCCCCGACCACCGTCTTGCCCGCGCCGGTCGGAGCGCAGACCAGGACGCCTCGGCCCTCCTCGAGTGCCCGGCAGGAGTCCACCTGGAAGTCATCGAGGACGAACGGGCGGCCGGCCGCGAAGTCGGTCAGGTGCGGGTGCGCGGCCCGATCCCGGGAGTGGGCAAAACGCTCTGCGGGAGAGGTTGGTTCATCGACGGCCGGTCCAGGTCGATCGGTCACGTGGCGTCGCCGAAGTCCATACCGGGTTCGTTGATCAAGATCGGTTCGGGCGACGGCACCGGGGTGGGCACACCTACCCCGCTGGAAGCGTCCGTTCCGCCGTGTTCGCCGGCCGTCGTCGGATCCGGTGAGGCCTCGTCATCCGACAGATTCTCGATTCCCTCGGCCGTCTCCCTGGCGGCCTTGCGCTTGTCGTGGAGCTTGGCCACCTGGACCGCGACCTCGTACAGGATGGTGAGTGAAGCGGCCAGCGCGGACATGGTGATCGGATCGTTGCCGGGGACCACCAGCGCCGAGAACACCACGATGCCGAAGATCGAGTACCGCCGGGCGTGGGCGAGCTGTTTGCCCTTCACCACGCCGATGACGTTGAGCATGATGAGCAATAGTGGAAGCTCGAACGAGACACCGAAGATGATCAACATGGCTATCAGGAACGAGAAGTACTTCGTCGGGTCCAGACCGGTGATGGTGGTGCTGCCGGCAAAGCCCAGGAGCACCGTCAGGCCTTCGCTGATCACGTAGTACGCCAGGACCGCGCCGAAGGCGAACAACGTCGCCGCGCAGGAGACGAAGATGACGGCGAAGCGGCGCTCCCTGTCGTACAGGGCCGGGGTGATGAAGGCCCACAGTTGATAGAGCCAGACCGGGCTGGAGATGACGGCGCCGACCATGAAGGCGGCCTTCAGCCTGATCTGCAGGGGTGAGAAGACGTCGGTGGCCAGCAGCTGGCAGCCACCACCGAACGACACCCGCTTCGATTCCGGGACCTTGCAGTACGGCCGGGTCAGGATGTCGCCGAGGTTGGGGATGTGCAGCGCCGGGATTGCGACCGTGTACCAGATGAAACCGATGATCGTCCCGACGAGCAGTCCGAGCGCCGCCCAGCCGATGCGCCTGCGCAGTTCGTACAGGTGATCCATCAAGGACATCGTGCCGTCTTTGGGCTCGTCGTCGCTCTTGTTATGACGAAGCAGCACGGAATACTCCTTGGATGACGAGCGGACCGGCGAGGTCCGCCTTCGATGATGCCATGCGGTCGGCTGTGAATGATGCGCGTCGACCTGTCACGGGTAGTTCGGCGCCCCGGCGGTCAGGGACAGTTCGCGGCCCACCTCCGACGCCGGCCGGCCTCAGCGATAGGCCGCCAACGCCTCAGCCGCTCGCTCTGCCACCCGCAGGGCCAGGTCCGGACGATCCTCGATCACCGCGCCGCCGCCCAGGGACAGCACCAATCGGACCAGCCAGTCATCACCGCCCGTTCGCAGCTTGACCCGAACCGAACCGCTGGTCCCGGGCTCGCCGGGCAGCTCCTCGGCGTCCTCCGCGTAGTAGTACTCCGCCACCCAGCGCGCTGACGGGGCCAACCGGAGCGTCACCAGCGGGATCTGGGGATCCGGGTGGAACATCCGCTCCGGAATGTCCGAATCGACCCAGAGCTGGCCCTGAGCCGGCTCGTCGAGCACCGTGATCTCCTCGATCCGATCCACCCGGAAGTGCCGAACCGCATCGGCCGAATGGCAGTACCCCTCGAGGTAGGCGTGCCCGTCGGTGACCAGGAGCCGGATCGGATCGACAATGCGCTCGGTGAGCGCGTCTCGCGAGGCGGTGTAGTAACGCATCCACAATTGACGCGACTCGTCGACGGCCTGTCGCACGGCACCGAGAGCCGGGGCGGCATCAGCAGCGGCGACCCGGACCGCGCCGGCCGTCTCGGCGCCGGCCTGTTCCAGCTTGGCCAAAGCGGAGTACACGGCGTCCGCGTCAACCAGGCCGGGCAGATCGGCGAACGCCCGGAGCGCGACGGTGAGCGCCACCGCCTCGTCTGAGGTCAGCCGAACCGGGCGTTCGATGCCGGCGTCGAATGCGATCGAGACCGTGCCGCCCTCTTCGTCCAGCACCACGTCGATCAGGTCGTCCGGGTAATACCCCGGGAGCCCGCACACCATGAGCAGGTCGAGGTCCGCGTTGATCTGCTCGGTACTCACCCCGAACTCAACCGCCAGATCGGCCAGCGCCACGCCTGGCCGTCGCGAGATGTACGGAACCAGGCCCAGCACCCGGGCGAGCCGGTCCGTGGCGGTTTCGCTCACGTTGCATCCCTCATGTGGCATCCAGGGCGATGGTGCGACTGGCGACCTCGTCGCTCAGGCGGACCGGGTTGCCGGGCGCTCCGGTCAGGGCAGGACCATCGGTGGACCGGGCGCCGACCAGCAGCCGGATCACTGCCTCACGCAGATCCGGCGGTTCCACGACCAGTACGTCCGGACCCTGTTCGGCGATCATGCGGGCGGTGTCCCACAGGTGCGCGAACGGCATCTGCACCGTGTCCCAACCCGCGTGTCGACCGACGGGATCAAGCTCCTCGGCGTCGCCCAGGTCAGCGCTGGACTGCAGCGCGCGCCGGCGCAGACCGGCCGCGGATCCCGGCTTGATCAACAGCGTGGTCGCCCGGCCGGCCGGTACTTCCACACTTCGGGCCACCAGGGCCAGCAGGTCGAGGCCCTCGGGGACGGTGGCCGCTCCGGCCCGACCGACTGACCGGACCTTGCCGACGATCCGGGACAGCCGGAAGGTGCGCTGGGCCGACTTGTCCACGTCGTACCCGACCAGGTACCAGCGGCCGGCGAACGACACCAGGCCCCAAGGCTGCACGTTCCTGGACGTACCGGGGTCCGTCGGGTCCTTGCGGTAGTCGAAGACGATGGCGCGGCCGGATCGGACCGCGGCGTAGATGGGCGCGAACGCCGGGTCCCCGGTGCGTACGCGTGGCTGGAGCAACGCCGCAGCCTGCGCGTGTTGCTCGTCCTCTGGCTCGGCGGTCCCCGCATCCCGGATCTTCCGGATGGCGTTGGATCCGGCCCCGGCCAGTGCCGTGGTCTCCCAGAGTCGGGCGGCGAGCCCGAGAGCCGCAGTCTCCGCCGGGGTGAACGTCAGCTGCGGGAGAGCGAACTCTCCCGGCGGGATGCGGTAGCCGTCCGATCCATCGTCCGGCGTTTCCAGCGGGATCCCCAGGTCGCGGAGCTCCGTCTTGTCCCGCTCGAACGTCCGGAAAAAGGCCTCGTCGCTGGGCGCGTCGGCATACCCGGCGACCTTGTCCCTGATCCAGTTCGCCGTCCGAAAACGCGGCGAATTGAGCAGCGCGATCACCAGGTTCAGCAGACGCTCCGCTTTCGCCGTGGCCACACCCTCCAGCCTTCCACACCCCTACCCCCGCGCGGATCAACTAGCTCGGCGCGGATCAACTCGGACCGTTTGGGAACAGAGTGACAGGAGCCAACGACTTCGTCCGCGCAGTCGAAGTTGATCCGCGCGGGCAACGAGGCGCCTAGAGGGACTCGATGAGCTTGGTGACCCTATCGTCGGTGTTCCGGAAGGGGTCCTTGAGCAGAACGGTGCGCTGGGCCTGGTCGTTGAGCTTGAGGTGCACCCAATCGACCGTGTAGTCCCGGCCCGCGTCCTGCGCGGCCGCGACGAACTCACCGCGCAGTTTGGCCCTGGTGGTCTGCGGCGCAACCGTGGTCGCGGCGGTGATCTCGTCGTCGCTGACGATGGTCGCCGCCAACCCCTTCTTGACCAAGAGCGAATGCAGTCCACGCCCGGGACGCACGTCGTGATAGGTCAGGTCGATCTGCGCGATCCTGGGGTCGGACAGCTCCATTCCGTTCCGGGCCGCATACGAGTCGATCAGCTTCTTCTTGATCACCCAGTCGATCTCGGTGTCCACCCCTGACAGGTCGCCGGTCTCCACGCCTTTGAGCGTCCGACCCCAGAGGTCCAGCACCCGCTCGGACATGTTGTCCGAACCGCGGGACGCGACGTAGTCGACGGCCTTCGAGTAGTACTCCATCTGTGCGTCCAGAGCGGAGATCTCCGATCCGGAGGCCAGCCGCACCGCCCGGCGGCCGGTGATGTCGTGCGAGATCTCCCGGATGGCCCGGATCGGATTGTCGAAAGTGAAGTCCCGCAACGGTATTCCGGCTTCGATCATCTCGAGCACCAACGCTGCACTGCCCACCTTGAGGAAGGTGGTCGTCTGGCTCATATTCGAGTCCCCGACGATGACGTGCAGCCGGCGGTAGCGCTCCGCGTCGGCATGCGGCTCGTCCCTGGTGTTGATGATCGGGCGCGACCTGGTGGTCGCCGACGAGACGCCCTCCCAGATGTGATCGGCCCGCTGCGACAGGCAGTAGGACGCGCCGCGGGGCGACTGCAGGATCTTGCCGGCCCCGGCGATCAGTTGCCGGGTGACCAGGAACGGAATAAGCCCGTCGGCGATGCGGGAGAACTCGCCGGCCCGGGCAATCAGGAAATTCTCGTGGCAACCGTAGGAGTTGCCCGCCGAATCCGTGTTGTTCTTGAACAGGTAGATGTCGCCGCCGATGCCTTCTTCGGCGAGCCGTGCCTCCGCGTCGACGACGAGGTCCTGCAGGATCCGCTCGCCCGCTTTGTCGTGCGCGATCAACGTCAGCAGGTCGTCACACTCGGCGGTGGCGTACTCCGGGTGCGAGCCGACGTCGAGATACAGCCGCGAACCGTTGCGGAGGAAGACGTTCGACGACCGCCCCCACGACACCACCCGGCGGAACAGATATCTCGCCACTTCATCCGGCGAGAGTCGGCGCTGCCCGTGAAAGGTGCAGGTGATGCCGAACTCGGTTTCGATGCCCATGATCCGCCGCTGCATACGGCGAGACTATGCCTCCCGGCGTTTCTGCCTGGTGACATCGGGCGTCACTGCGCGCCGTTGGTCAAGTGCTCCGGCAGCGTTCGACGGTCGGCGACGGGTGGCGTCACGGATCTCGCCGATCAACTCCTCGATGACGTCTTCCAAGGTCACCAGGCCGAGCCGGGCCGCAGGTGCGGGTTCGACCGGTGGGATGACCAGCGCAGTCAGCGCTGCTGCCGGGTCGGAATCGCTCGCAGGGAATTCCGGAGGGACGGCCGGCGCGGCAATCTGGGCCAGATGAGCGCCACGGCGGCGCATCCGGTCCAGGGCCACCCGGAGCTCGGTACCGGCCTCGACGACCGGCAGGGGGCGGATCCTGGCCGCCGGAATCGGTTCGTCGCGTCGCTCCGGCGGGATGTCGATGACGTCACGGATGTGCAGGTACCCGGAGAACCTCCCGTCGCGGTCGCGGATCGGAAAGCGGGAGAAGCCCGTGCGGGCGCAGGCCTGTTCGACCTCGGCGGCTGTCACGCCGGTGGGCAACGACACCACATCGGCGTCGGCCAGCAGCAGTTGATCGATGGTGCCGGTGTCGAAGTCGAGGGCCGACGAGATCAGGTTGTGCTCCTGCAGGTCGAGCAGTCCCTCTGACCTGGATTCGGCGACCAGCCCGGCCACCTCGTCGCGGGTGAAGGCCGAGGCGATCTCGTCTTTGGGCTCGCGGCCGATGAGCCGGACGACAGCGTTCGACATGTGGTTGAGCCCGCGGACAACCGGACCGAGGAACATGGCAATGGCCCGCAGCGGCGGCGCGAGCAGAATCGCGGTGTTCTCCGGTCCGGCCAGGGCGATGTTCTTCGGCACCATCTCGCCCAGGGCGACGTGGGCCGACACCACCAACAGCAGCGCCACCACCAGCGACACCGGATGCAACCAGGCCTCGGGCACCCCGAGGTCGTGGAAAACGGGCTCGAGCAAGCTGGCCACCGCAGGTTCGCCCAGCGCACCGAGCAACACCCCGCAGACGGTGATGCCCAGCTGTGCGCAGGCCATCATCACCGAGACGTCTTCCATCGCCTTCAAGGTCATCCTGGCCCGGGCGCTGGTGACCGCCCTGGGCTCGACCTCGGTGCGACGCGCGGAAATCAGGGCAAACTCCGCCGCGACGAAAAACGCACTCAGCGCGAGCAGGAGAACGACGACGCCGACGAGCGCCCAACTCGAGCTCATCGACACACCTGACTTCTTCCGAAAGCGTTCATCGCAGCTCACCGTGGTCCTCGATCGGGCCGACCGCCGACAGCACGACCGTCTCGATCCGGCGCCGGGCCCTGGCCGCGACCGTCAGCCGGACGAGCACCACCCGCGGCACGTCGTCGAGCGGGTTGACCGGAATCGGCACGTCGTCCGCCGAGCCATGCACTCGGGCGGTCAGCACGCCGAGGGAGGCGTTGGCCACCATCGTCGCCTGCACCTCGACCGTGTCGGCACTCTCCGGCATCCGGCCCAGCCGGGCGATCACCAGGCCGGCGACCGTCTCGTAGGCCTTGGATTCCGGCAGCGATACCCCGCAGATGTCGGCGATCTGATCGGGTCGGAGGTCACCCGGCAGCAGCCAGGTCTCATCGCGCTGACGCGTTGCCCGCGGGTCGGCCGGATCGTGCTCGTCGGTGATCTCACCGACGAGTTCCTCCACCACGTCCTCCAACGTAAGGATCCCGGCCGTACCGCCGTACTCGTCGGTGACGACGGCCATCTGCAGGCCCTGCTCGCGGAGCAGGTCCAGCAGGTCGTCCAGCGGAATCGTCTCGGGAACGACCGGAACGTCGGTGAGAAGCTGGTCGACCCGGACCCCGAAACGCTCGTCGGGCGGGATCGCCACTGCCCGCTTGAGGTGCACCAGACCCACGACGTCGTCGGTGTCGGCACCGGACACCGGAAATCTGGAATGGCCGGTGGCGGCCGCCGCGACCAGCACGGCGTCGGCCGTGTCCGTGGCCTTGATAAATCTGACGCGGGTCCGTGGGGTCAGTACGTCGGCCGCCGTCTTTCCCGAGAAGGAGATCGAGCGGGAGAGCAGGCCGGCGGTCGGCGCCTCGAGGGTGCCCTGGGCCGCCGACCGACGGACCAGCGACTGGAGCTCCTGGGGCGATCTGGCCGAGCGAAGCTCCTCCTGGGGTTCGATCGAGAAAACCCGCAACACACCGTTGGCGATGCCGTTGAGCACCCAGATCAACGGACGGAACAGCATGGTCGAAAACCGCAGCGGAGTGATCACCGCCTTTGCCGTCCCGAGCGGTTCGGCGATCGCGAGGTTCTTGGGCACCAGTTCGCCGAACACCATGGACAACACCGTCGCCACGACGAGCGCCAGGATCACTCCGATCGACTGAGCCGTCGCGTCGCCGAATCCGATGGCGCGCAACGGACCTGCGATCAGTGATGCCAGCGACGGCTCCATCACGAAGCCGAGGGCCAACGTGGTCACGGTGATCCCGACCTGGGCTCCGGACAACTGGGTGGACAACGATTTCAGGCCGATGAGCAGCGACTTCGCCCGCCCGTCACCTGCCGCTGCCTGTCGCGCGACCTTCGCCCGATCCACCGTGACCAGGCTGAATTCGGCGGCCACGTACACGGCCGTGCCGAGGATGAGCAGAACGCCGACCGCGAGTAGGACGAGCTGCCCGATCATGGCCGAACCCCGAACAGCAGGCGGCCAGTGACGGGGTCCGCGAGATGAATGTCCATGAGAAGTGGACCAAGGATAACGACCGCACGGCCGAAGATCTTGGACGGTGCGGTCAAATACCGACTCCGAAGCAGGTGAGCGGCGCCGGCGCACCGTCGGTGGCGCCAATCGCGGCGGCCAGGGCCGCGGCCGGTCCGTCACCGGCGACCAGTCGCTGGTGATAGCGGACCGTGGCACGGGCGGCCACGTCATCGGAAATCCGGCTGACCCCGGCGATAACCGTCGAAACCCCGCTGCGGAGCAGGGCAGCGGCCATGCCCAGCGGCTCGCCGCCGGGCCGGTTGTCGTCACCGCGGCCGACATCGCAACTGGACAGCACGACGTGGTCGGGCAGCGCGGGGTTGGGTGCGATGTCGTACCCGTACAACGGACCATCCGCGAGTTGCACCCAGGAGAACAGCGGTGACTCCACCTCGTGATGGCCGTGCGCGGCGATGTGCAGCAGGCCACCGTCGGATACCCGCCCCAGTACTTCGCGACCGGTAGCCGCGGCCTCGACCAGCGCGGTGGAGCCCGGGTACAACGACGCGACACGCTCGGCTTCGGTCGCGCCATTGGGTAGCCCCGGCCCGGCCACGGTCAGTACCTGGGCACCGAAGAGCGGTCGGCGGGCTCGGTCCCGGAGTGCCGAAGTCACCGAGGCCGTCACCGACACGGCCCGTCCCCGCAGTTCGGGCAGCAGGCCCCAGGGCACCGTGGTCAACACCCCGAGGCCGGTGATCAGCACCGGGCCGGCCCCGATCAGGTTCCAGATCGGGGTCAGCATCTCGCCGGAAATACCGGCCAGACCAGCAGCCAAGGACTGCTCAGCGACGACCCGAAGCGGATCCGGGATGCGCGGACTGGCCAACAGATCCAGATCGGCCGAGACCCTCCGGATGGCCACTTGCAGTTGCTCGAACGGACCGAGCCGCCGGAAGGAGGCGCGGTGCGCGGTAATCACCAGGGCGTGCAGGTCGCCGGCCCCGCGGATATAGGCGACGACGCTGGCGCCATGAGCGTCCACGGCCAATCGACGTTGCACCGCAGCCAGACTCATCGGACGTTGTACGTGCCCGTGGCCAGCCGTGGACCACGCCATCGCCTGCACGCGCCGCCGCCGGGCCCTGATCCGGATCTCGAGGCCGGGATCGCGCTCGCCTGCCAGCACGGCCTGGCGCGCCTGCTGGTACCCGGCCCTGAACTCCCCCAGTTCCCGGGCGAATTCGGGATCGGCGGGCGGCCGGACCGCCGGCAGACGGGTGGTCACTCCCCTGGCCCGCTCGAGCCACTGAAAGATCGCCGCAGGTGACCCTGATTCGACCGCGGTCCGCAGCCCCAGTTGAGCGAGTTCGCGACCATGCACCGATGCCGCCGTCTGCAGATCCTGCGAGCCGAAGGTGGCCTGGAACTGCGACAACTCATCGAGTCCCCGTCGCACGTGTGCGAGGCCCGTGCTGCGGCGGCCTGCGGCCATCGCCAGTCGCCCATCGAGCAACCGGCCCTGCAGCCTGGTGGCCAACCGCGCGACACCTGCGCGACGCCGGGCCGCCAGCGCGACGTCGGTTGCCGCCGGAAGATCGTCGGCGTCCAGCAGCGCCTCGGCCTGGAGCAGCATCGTCGTGCGGCCTTCCTCGGCCAGACCCAACTCGTCCAGCCGCGAGGTCAACGCGCCCGCCTCAGCGGCATCGCGAATCGCGGCGGCAACCTGCGCGGTGCTGTGCCGCCAGGCCGGGTCGGCCCGCAGCCGTTCCCGACGCTGCAGCCGAACTGCCTGCAGCCGAAGGGTTCTCGCTGATAATGCGGCCGACTCGTTGCCTCGCCGGCGTGCGGTCTGCTCGGCTTTGCGCGCCGCGACGGCGGCGGCCTCGGGCTCACCGGCAAGCAGGTCGACTTCGGCACGGACCGAGTAAGCGTCGACCAGGTCCGCGGTGGCGTGATTGAGCCGGAAGAACTCCAATGCCTGGTCGATGTGTTCCCCCGCCGCATCGATCAGGCCGGCGGCGGCCAGCACGCGGGCCCGGTCGAGCGGCGATACGCCGTCCTGCGCCGCACCCGGCCACGCTGCGGCGGCCGCCTCCATCGCCGACAGGGCGGCCGGTAGATCGCCGGCGAGATACCTGACGAAGCCGAGGTTGTGGTCGGCCATGAAGGTGATGTCGCCGCGGCCGAGCTCCCGGGCGATCGCACCGGCGGCCTGCGTATCGGCAGCCGCCTCCACCAATCGGCCGGCGACGATGTGTAGCAAACCCCGGTTGATCAATGCCCCGGCCAGGTCTTCCGGGCCGCCCGGTGTAGCCAGCAGCCGCAGCTGGTCGACCGCGGCGTCCAAGTCTTCCAGGGCCTGATCCGGATGTCCGGTGCGGACCAGGATCAGGCCCCGCGCCACCCGGACCGCAGGCAACACCTCCTCGCACGTCGCCGCCTCGTCGAGCAACGCTCGGGCTCGGTCGGTGCGTCCGAGCTCGGAGTTGTTGTAGGCCAAGGCAACCAGGATGCGGGCGCGGAGCACCGGGTCGGCGTCCGGCTGCCGGTCGAGCTGGCTCAGCGCTCGTTGGGCCAAACGAAGCCCGGTGGACCATTTGCCGTCATCACTGGCAGAACGTGCCTGGGTCCAGAGTTCTACCGCCGACAGCTCACCCGCACTGGGTGATTGGCGCGGTATGCCCGGTTCCACCTATCCAGTCTCACAGGCGATGCAAATCGAAAGCTGACGGCTCGGGGCTCAGGCGCCGGCCCCGAAGCAGGTCAGCGGGGCCGGAGCACCGTCGGCGGTGGCGATCGCCGCGGCCAGGGCCACCGCCGGACCGTCACCGGCCAGCAGGTGCTCGTGGTAGACGATCATCGTCTCGGCGGCGACGCGGTCCGAGATGCGGCTGACCCCGGCCACGACGGTCGATACCCCGCTTCGCAGCAAGGCGGCGGCCAGCCCCAGCGGTTCACCGCCCGGCCGCACGTCGTTGCGTCCGACGTCGCAGCTCGACAGCACGACGTGGTCCGGTAACGAGGGACTCGGCGCGATGTCGTACCCGTACAGCGGACCATCAGCCAGTTGCACGGAGGAGAACAACGGACTCTCCGACTCGTGATGACCGTGGGCCGCGATGTGCAACAGGCCGCCCTGTGGGAGTTGTCCCAAGACCGCCTCGCCGGTCGCTTCGGGTCCGACCAGAAGACCGGCGCCCGCATGCATGCCGGCGACGGCGGCGGCCTCCTCCGGCCCGCCCGGTACGTCGGGGCCGGCGACGGCCAGCACCCCTCGCAGAAATGCCCGGCTTGGTCGACCCCCGGCCGACATCGCGGCCGTGACAGACGAACTCACCGAGACCGGGCGGCCGACCAGGGACGGAAGCAGCCCCCACGGAAGGGTGGCCATCGGTCCGACAGCAACGACGACCACCGGTCCGCCGGTGAGCTTCGCCAGGATCGGCTGGAGCAGACACTGATCCAAGGCGCCCAGATTGGCTGTCAGTGATCGCTCGGCGACCGCCAGCACCGGCACCGGGATTCGTGGCGCGGCCAGCAGGTCGAGATCTGCTGCGGCTCTGCGGATTCGGTCCTGGATCGCCGGCCAGCTGGTCAGCTGCTGATGGGTCGCGCGGCGCGCGCTGATCACCAGTACGTGCGATTCCTCGACGCCGTGCAGCAACGCAACGATGGTCGGATCGGACGGATCGGTGGCGAGCAATCGCTGCACTGCGGTGAGACTCAGCGGACGTTGGACAGCGCCCGAACCGCTGACCGTCCAGGATCTGGCGCGGACCTGTCGGCGCAGGTCGGAGATTCTGCGTTCCAGTACCGGGTCCGGGTGGCCGGCGACGGCCGCCGCCCTGGCGTCGATCGTGGTGAGCCGGAGCTGACCGAGGATCTCTCCCAACTCCTGATCCGCCGGCGGATGTACTGCGGGCAGCCGGGTCGTCACAGCCCGGGAGCGTTCGAGCCACTGCAGGATCGCGGCCGGTGAACCGGTGGAGACCGCAGTGCGCAGCCCGAGACGGGCCAGCGCAGCGCCGTGGATCGCTGCGCCGGCTTGCATGTCCTGCGAGCCGAACCGGGCCTGGAAATCCGCGAGATCGTCCAGCCCTTTGCGGATGTGGGCCAGGCCGTCGGCGTGCCGGCCCCGGCTCAGGTCCAGGCGCGCCGACACCAACCGCAGGTGCAGTCTGGTCGCCATCGGCGGATTCCGACTCAACTGGGACGCCTGGGCAGCCATCGATTCCGACGTGTCCAGGTCCCCGGCTTCCAAATATGCCTCGGCGGAGATCAGGTACGCGGAAATGGCGTCCGTTGGCAGATCTGCGGTCAGGTCCGCGGCCAGCCGCGATGCGCTGTGCGCATCGGCTTTTGCTCTGGCCCGCTGCTTGTGTTCAGTTCGCCTGGCGGCGGCCGCCTTCAATTCGACCAGCTCGGCGAGCAGAGCCGCATTCGCATGACCACGCCTGCGGTTCAACGATTTCGCCCGCCGTGCCTTCGCCAGGGCCGCATGCCAATCCCCGTGGAGCAGATCGATTTCGGCAGAAACCATGAGCGCATCAGGGAGTTCGCTGCGCGCCCGGTTATGTTCGAAGTCCTCCACGGCCAACCTGCTGAACTCCGACGATTCACGGGTCAAACCCGCGGCGAGTAGGACCCGCGCCCGATCCATCGATGGCATGCCGACAGGTGGTTGATCGACCGCCTGCTGAGCCGACTCCATGGACGCCAACGCACCAGGCAGGTCACCGGCCAGAAACTGGATGTAGCCCAGGTTGTGGGAGGCCATGAAGACACCCCACGGATCGCCCCCGGATTCCGAGGTCTTCCGTGCGGTCTCGGTGTCGGTGTGCGCGTCCGGTAGCCGCCCTGCCGTCATGTGCAGCCAGCCCCGGTTCAGCAACGCGGGCGACAGCAGGCGCGGGTCTCCGTCGCGCAGACCGTCAATGGCTTCGTTGAACTGGCCGAGCGCACGCGAGTGCTGCCCTGCGCGCATGAGGCACATAGCCCTGGTCCCGGCGATGGCCGCACCCTGCCGCGGATCTGCTACCTGCGCCTCATCCAACGCAGCCAGTGCGCGCGGCAGGTCGCCGAGACCGGAGTGCTGGTAGGCGGCCGTGATCAGGATCTTGGCCCGCAGTGACGTGACGAACGTCGATTCGGCGGGAGCAGTGCCGAGCAGGGTCAGCGCTCGCTCACACCGTTGCAACGCGACCCGTGGCCGACCAGCATCGCCTGAATGCCGGGCGATTCCGAGGAGCTCTTCGACCGCTGAAGCTACGGCTGCCGCTTGGTCGACGCCGTCCGCGCTGTTGCGTGAGCCTGACATCACCCACTCAGTGTCACAGGTGCAACGCGGGAGTCACCACCGGGATACGGATGGTGGGGTCTGAGTCATCGGTCGGGTGAAGTACCAGTTGCACCGAGCCGGACGGAACGGATTCGAAGACGAAGCGACCGGTCTCGTCGCATTCCGCGGTCAGCGTCTCGCCATCGGTGCGGAGTTCGGCGTGCAATCGACCACCGGGCGCCGCCCAGCCGTCCAGCCGCAGCCCGTTGTCGGACTGCGACTGCACCGAGATCATGACGGTGAGGTTGTCACTCGAGAAGGTCACCCGCTTCGCGTGCTCCACGGACCGGGTGCCGTCGGCGCCGGCCAGGCTCATCTCGGAGTCGACCAACCTGGCCACCTCGGCGTCCAGGTCAGAGATTTCGAGCCCGAACAGCACGACCTCCGGCAGCATTTCGGGCATCGGGTCGAGTCGGTCGTAGATGTCGACCAGATCGCCCAGCACGTCGAGATCTCGCTGATCCATGGGTTCCGAGCGCTGATGCTCGCTGCGATGCTCACTCATGACCATTCCTCACCCTGCAGTCGTGTGCGGAGCTTGTCCAAGCACCGGCCCCTAGTGGGTCCGATGGATCCAACGGGCATACCCATGTCCTTCGCGATTGCCGCGTAATCGGGCCGCGGGGCGAAAGCGATCACCGCCAACAACCTCTTACACCGTTCCGGGAGCGCTGAAACGTGCGCCCACAACCGGCGTTGTTCATCTGTGAGCACGGCGGTCTGTTCGGCAGAGACCGCGCTCGGCAGGTCGTCATCGGTCGGCTCGTTGCCGGATCGCTGAGCGACCGCCGCACGGTCGCGCCAGGCCTGCCGGCGCAGGGTCACTGTCAACCAGCGCACCACGGCCAACGGATCGGAGATCGAGTCACCCCGACGGACCAGCGCCAGAAACGTCTGCTGGACGCTGTCCTCGGCCTCGGCCGTTGACAAGCCGCATTGTCGGGCCGTGTGCCAGAGCAGCGGGCTGACCAATCGCACCAATCGGTCGATGCCACCGGGCACGCCGAGCCGATAGTCCTGGAAGGCCATGGCCGCCTGGGTGACGAGATCGCCCAAGTCACGCGGGCTGCTCGTGGCGGTCCGTTGCGGCGGAACCCGGTGTCGCGAAACTGGTTCTGCCTGCGCCTGCGGTGCTGGGCCAGGTTCGGATTCTGCTACCACGAGTCTCGTCTCCGTCGTCATCGGGAGTGCTCCTTCTTCGCCACGTTCTCACGAGCAGGAACCAACAGTTTGCGAGCTTCGGCGTCGGCCGGGCAGTTCTGCTCGACCAATTTCGCCAGAAATGTCCCGGCCAGCACCGGAGCCGCGAAGCTGGTCCCGCTCCAGGTGGCGAATCCGCTGCTGAAATGGTCAGGATCAATGGTGCCCCGTCGCTCCCCGTTCGGACCGCGGAACGACGTGTCCGCCGACCAGGCACCGGCGGCACGGACCGGCGCGGTGCTGACCACGTTCGCCCCGGCGGCTTCGCCGTTGACCCAATCGGCATCGTTGGAGAAGAGCGCAACCGATTTGTCGGGGTTCAGTGCCGCGACGGCGAGCAACGGCAGAGCGCCGACGGTGTTGAACTCGGGGGCATCGGCGAACGCTGCTGGATAGGACCGACGGTCGGTGCAGTCGTTGCCGGCGGCCGCGAACGTGATCACGCCGCGAGTGGCTAATTCGAGTAACAAATGCTTGAGACCAGCCGTGTACTGGATATCTTCGTCAGTCTCGACGTAATAGCCGAGCGACAACACCAACGCGTCGATGGAGCCTTTGTTCTGGTCCAGCCGAACCGCGAGCGCGGTCACCGCTTCTGTCAATTCGTCTTCGGCCACGACCCCGTCGCCGTCCATGATGCGCAGGCAGGTGATGTCCGCGTCCGGGCAGGTCTGCCGTAGCAGACCGGAGATGAACGTCCCGTGGCCGGCGTGGGTGGCCAGCAGGCCGACGAGCTTGTCGGGAACGGATCCGGCGCCTTCGGGATTGGTCGCATCGACGGCCACATCGTCGACGTCCAAGCCGATGGTGTCCCCGTTGGACAGGGTGAGACGGCGCTCGACCGGCAGGCCTTCGAACCACGGGTGCTGCCCGACACCGGTATCCAGAACCACCACGTGCGGGTGGCAGGCCTTCGCCGTCCGCCGCGGCGCGGCGAGAACCACGCTGACCGGTCCGTGACCGCCAGATCCGCCGGCGAGGTATTGGTCGACGCCCCCGGCCATCCCTCGGGTGAACGGATTTCCGCTCACGGCGGCCATGCCCCTGGTGAACGGGTTGCCCATGATGGCCGACATGCCGCGGGTGAACGGATTTCCCGAGATCGACGCGGCCGAGAACATGAGGTGGTCAAGCCCGATGGCGAGCACCAGCACGGAGTCGCCCTGCGTCCTGACCGCCTGCAGGAGTGGCCAGACGTCGACCGCAGGAGCGGGACCGTCCAGCGATGACTCAAACCGGACGGGAACGACCAGGGGCACACCGGCCTGCTCGGCCAGGGCGAGAAGTCGGGCCAACTTGTTGTGCGCCAGTACATCCCGGGATCCGGCGATCGGGCGACGACTGACCTCACCGTCAGCGGTCTCGATCTCGGTGAAGACGTTCGGGCCGGCCACTCGCAGATCCAGCGCGGCGGCCAGTTCGGCGACATCGGCGATCAGTCGCTCCACCTCGGCCCGGCTCCTGCCGGTGAACAGGAGCGTGTCACCGCGGTAGACCGTGGTGGTGGGTGCCGGTTCGCCGGGAAGCCGGACGGCCGTGGCCGGATCCAACACACGTCCCTCGTAACGGGCGAATGGGTCGCTCGGTGACGCGGAGGGTGCGGGCCCTGCGGCAGGTCGGGTCACTGTTGCCTCCGAGTCGTGCTAGCGATTGCGGTCCAGCTGGCGATTGCGGTCGTTCGAAAAATCGGGTCGTGCGGAACAAGCTGACCGGGCAAAGCAACAGCGAACTGTCGGTCTGCCCAGAGACCATCTGCTCAGAGCCTAAGGATGATCTTGGTGGTTGGACAGACCACGCGCCACCGTGGAATGCACCGTCTGGCCACCAAGAGCCTGCCGCCGTCGGCTTTGATACACAGCGTTCGCAAGAATCACTGCGGGAGACCGTTTGTCCGTTTCCGGCCGGTCGGGACCAGGGCGCGGCGCTCCTTGATCGGCGGGAAGCCGTGCGCGTCGAGGGCTCGCAGATATTCGCCGGCCAAGGCCGGCGCCGCGAACGACGTCCCGCTCCAAGACGCGAAGCCGGCGGAGAAGCTGTCCGGATCGACCCCGCCGCGTGGGCGGCCCATCGGTCCGAACGCCCGGAAGCCACCCGTTGCGGATCCACTGGTGTCGATCGGTGCGGTCGACACCATGTTGACTCCCAGCGCTTCGCCGGTCACCCACGGCCCGTCGTTGGAGAAGCGTGCGACCGTGCCGTCGGGGTTCAGGGCCGCTACCGACACCAGCGGCACGACGTCGTTCGCGGCGAACGCCGGATCGACGGCGAAAGCCGCAGGGTACGAGGGCTCACTGGAGGCATCGTTGCCGGCCGCACAGAACACCGCGATACCGAGCTTGCCCAGTTCCAGCAGGATGGCCTTCAACCGGGTGTTGTAGGCGAGATCTTCACTCGTCTCGGCGTAATAGCCGAGCGAGAGCACCAGAGCGTCGGCCCACGCTGGCTGCTCGCGTTGCCGTTCCGCGATGACGGTCAAGGCATCAGTGAGCGTGGATTCAGGGACGATGCCGTCGGCACCCATCACCGCCAACGCAACGATGTCTGCTTCTGGGCAGGCCTGCCGCAGCAACCCGGCGATGAAGGTGCCGTGGCCGGAGTGGCTGGCCAGGGTGCCCAGCAACCTGTTGGCGATCGCTCCACTCGCGTCGGCGTCCAACCCTTTGATCGACTCCGGGTCGACGGTCGGGCCGACCGTGCGGCCATCGGCCAAGCTCACGGTGGTCTGGGCCGGCCGGTCTTCGAACCAAGGATGGTCGCCAATGCCGGTATCCAGCACCACTACGCGAGGCCGGCGGCCCGCGGCCGGCTGCCGGGGTGCCGGGATGACGAAGTTGACCGGGCCGCGTCCCCCAAAACCCGGATCTCCGTAGTTGTCGAGCCCGACTTGTCCGCGTCCGAAGGCAAACGGGTTGCCGCCCAACTGCTCTGCGGTTGTCAACAGGTGGTCCAGACCCACACCCGCTGAAACGGTCGGATCGGAGTGCGCGCGCAGTTCCGCCACCAGCGACCAAGAATCGATGGGCTCGACCGAGTCCGATCCCGGTTGCAGTCGGACACCCGAAGGCAGGTCGTCAGCGGACCAAGCGCGACGACCCAACGCCTCCGCCAACACGGCCCGGATGCGTGTCTCGGTATCCGGATCGGTCGAATGCACCAACACTCCCGACCGGCGATAGGCCGTGTGCGTCACCGGGACGTTGCCGTCGGGCGCCGGATGGGGTTCCAGTACGTTGGCCTGCCATCGCCCCAACGCCGGGGCGAGATGCGGAACGTGATTGCGAAGAGCTCTGGTCACAAGGGTCCTTGAACGTCAGACACGCGAGGTGAACTGCAATTCAAGCAGGAGCACGGCGGCCGGCGCGGTGATACCTAGTGTTCCGAGCTCGGACCCTGCTCCTCGGAGGAGGACTCGACGGGATCCCCGGCGGCCGGCTGGGTCTCGATCGCAGTCTGGCGATCCATGGCCAACAACGCGTCGAGCGTCTCCCGCTCCAACCGACGGAAGGTCCGTTCGGGCACCGTTCGCTCGAGCACCGCGACCTCGAGCTGGGCGGAGCCGAGCGTGCGCGGCGCGCCGTCCCCGCCGGCGCCCAGTGACGTCACAGCGGCGGCGAGTGCCGCGTCCAGCGCCCAGCCGGCGGAGAAGAGCTGCTCCATCGACGACGCGACCGGCTCGGTGGCGCCGCCCATCACGATGTAGCGGGTCTCTTCGATGATGGACCCGTCATACGAGATCCGGTACAGCTGGTCGCGCTGGCCGGGGGCACCCAGCCTGGTCTCCCCCGGCGCCGGAACCGGCTCACCGACGGAGCGCGCCACCTCGGCGACACAGAGCTCGACCTCGTACGGCTTCTGGTGCTCGGAGAAGATGGACCCCAACGTCTGGGCGTAGGCATTGGCCAGCCACCGGGCGGTGACATCGCGCCGGTCGTAGGAATACCCGCGAACGTCTGCCAACCGGATACCGGCCGTCCGCAGATTCTCGAACTCGTTGTAGCGACCGACCGCGGCCAACCCGATCCGGTCGTAGATCTCACTGACCTTGTGCAGAGTCGGCGAGTGATTCTCGGCCACGAACAGCACGCCGTTCTCGTAGGTCGTCACCACCACGCTGCGCCCCCGGCCGATGCCCTTGCGGGCATATTCGGAGCGGTCCCGCATGAACTGCTCTGGTGAGGCGTACACGGGCATCGTCACGGTGCTCTAGCTCCTGCTGTCTTCGGAATTCGGTTATCGGGGTCGCCGGCGGCGAGGAACGCCTCAGCCGCCGGGATTGATCATCCGGCCGGCCACCACTTCTTCGGCGACCACCCCGACCTCGGCATCGGTCAGTCGGCGCGCACCAGTAGCCGTCACCGCGATGACGACCGGGTAGATCTTCCGGGTCAGATCCGGACCGCCGGTGGCGCTGTCGTCGTCGGCCGCGTCATACAGCGCTTCGACTGCGGCCCGTACGGCCACCGGCAGCGCCGCCGCCCGCTCGTACCGCTTCTTCAGCGCCGACCGGGCGAACATGGATCCGGATCCGATGGCGTAGTAGTCGTGCTCCTCGTACCGACCACCGGTGACGTCGTAGGAGAAGATCCGCCCGGCATCGGCGGTCGGAAGCCGGTCGATGTCGAACCCGGCGAACAGCGGGATCACGGCCAGACCCTGCATAGCCGCACCGAGGTTGCCCCTGATCATCGACGACAGGCGGTTCGCCTTGCCGTCCAACGACAATCGGACACCCTCGATCTTCTCGTAGTGTTCCAGTTCGAGCTTGAACAGCCGCACCATTTCGATCGCCAGGCCTGCGGTTCCGGCGATGCCGATCGCTGAATGCGAGTCAGCCGCGAACACTTTCTCGATGTCCCGCTGAGCGATCAAATTGCCCATGGTGGCGCGCCGGTCACCAGCCAGCACGACCCCGTCGGCGCAGGTCAGCGCGACGATAGTGGTGCCGTGCGGCACCTGCTCGGCCAGACCGGCGAACCGGTTACCCGGCAACAGATGCGGCTCGGCCTTGGCCAGGAACTCGCTGAACGACCCCGCTCCCGGAGTCAGGTACGCGGCCGGAACTGCGGCGATGGGCCAGTTCGAACCGGAATCACGATCAGTCACTGCCCGCCCTTTTGCACGTACGACCGGACGAAGTCCTCGGCATTGGATTCGAGCACACCGTCGATCTCGTCAAGGATGTCGTCGGTCTCCGCGGCAAGCTTCTCGCGCCGTTCCTGACCTGCGGCGTCGGCACCGGCCTCACCATCGTCGGAATCGCCGCCGCCCTGCCGGGTGGTCTGCTCCTGTGCCATGTCGGTCTCCCATCACGTGCGTCAAGTGCCGAAGGTTGCATCGACGCTGGGTTCGACTTTACCCAGCCGGTCCGACAACAAGCCGCGACTCCCGGCTACGACCGCGTAACGGCTTGTCAGGGGTCAGCCGCGCTTGGTCAGCGCGTCGACCAGTTCACCGGCATCCGCGGCCGCGTCCAGCAGCGCACCGACGTGCGCCTTGGTGCCGCGCAGCGGATCCATGGTCGGGATTCGGACCAGGGATTCGCGGCCGACGTCGAAGATGACGGAGTCCCATGACGCTGCCGCCAACCGCTCGGGATATTTCGACACGCAGCGGCCGCGGAAGTACGCCCTGGTGTCTTCCGGTGGCGTGGTCATCGCCAGCCGGATGGCGTCGTCGGTGACCAGCCGCTTCATCGACCCCCTGGAGACCAGCCGGTTGTACAGGCCGCGGTCCATCCGGACGTCGGCGTACTGCAGATCGACCAGGGCCAACCGCGGCGCCCCCCACGACAGGGCATCCCGACTACGGAACCCTTCCAGCAAACGGAGTTTCGCGGGCCAGTCGAGCGTGTCGGCGAGGCGCATGGGATCGTCGGCCAGCTTGTCCAGTACGTCCGTCCAGGTGGCCAGTACCTCTCGGGTATCCCTGTCTACGTCCTCGCCGTAGGTCTCGGCGACGAAAGCCTGCGCGGCGTCGAGGTAGGCCCGTTGGATGTCGACTCCGGTGAACGACCGGCCGTCGGCGAGTTTGACCGTGGCCTTGAGCGTCGGGTCGTGGGAGATCTGATGTACCGCCGACACGGGGTGCTCGAGTTCGACCGGCATCGGCCACCCGGCCTCGATCATCGACAGCACCAGCGCGGTGGTCCCGACCTTGAGATAGATGGCCGTCTCGGACAGGTTGGCGTCGCCGATGATCACGTGTAGCCGACGCCAACGGTCTGCATCGGCGTGCGGTTCGTCCCTGGTGTTGATCAAGCCTCGCTTCAGCGTGGTCTCCAGGCCGACCTCGACCTCGATGTAGTCAGACCGCTGGGCGAGCTGAAATCCGGGCGTTACTCCCGCCGGGCCGATGCCCACCCGGCCCGCCCCGGCAAACACCTGACGTGAAGCAAAGAACGGCAGCAACCCCGCGATGATCGACGGGAACGGCGTGTCGCGGCGGCACAGGTAGTTCTCGTGAGTGCCGTACGACGCGCCCTTTCCGTCGGTGTTGTTCTTGTACAGCTGCACCTGCTTCGACCCGGGGACGGAGGCCGCCAACATGGCCGCCTCCTCCATCACCCGCTCGCCGGCCTTGTCGTACAGGACCGCGTCGAGCGGGTTGGTGACCTCCGGACCGGAGTACTCCGGGTGCGCGTGATCCACGTAGAGCCGGGCGCCGTCGGACAGGATGACGTTGGCGGCCCCGATGTCGTCGATATCGGGCTCGGCCGCACCGAACAGCGCCGAAAGGTCGTACCCGCGGGCGTCGCGCAGGGGCGACTCCACTTCGTAGTCCCAGCGCGGACGACGGGCTCGCGGGGCCGCGACCGACGCGGCGTAGGCCAGCACGATCTGGGTCGAGGTGATGACCGGATTGGCCCCCGGCTCTCCCGGAACCGATATTCCGTACTCGACTTCCGTTCCCATGATGCGGCGCGCTGTCATAGGTCCAAACTAGTGGTCACCCTCCGGAGGGCGGACCGTGATCCCGAACGCAGCGGCAGCCGCACCTTGACACTTTCTGAACATGGGACGGGCATCGTTCGAACGGTGAACGCCTCAATAGTGAGATCCGGGACCACCGCCGAGTCGTGGGCCACGGCGGCCAGGCTGGTGCGTCGTACCGGTTTCGGGGCTACCGGAGCGGCAGTCGACGCTGCCGCCGCGCTGGGTTCGACCAAGTATCTGGCCACCGTCCTGGCGGCCGATCCCGCCCGGGACCGCGGTGCGGCCGCTACGCCACCGCCTCAATTCGAAGCGATCGCCAAGCTCGACAAGGCCGCTGACATCACGGCGCGGAAGGCCCGTAACAAGCAGCTTCGCGGCCAGCTCCAGGAGTTGGCGGGCTGGTGGGTACGGCGGATGGTCGCCGTCGACCAGCCTTTTGGCGAGAAGCTGACCTTCTGCTGGCACAACCATTTCGCCACCTCGGCGACGAAGGTACGCAAGGCGGACTGGATGCTGGCGCAGAACCAGAAGCTGCGGAGCATGGGGCGCGCGGATTTCCGCCCGCTGGCGCTGACCATGCTGACCGATGCGGCCATGCTGTTCTGGCTCGACGGGCAGAAGAACACCGTCGGCGCGCCGAACGAGAATCTGTCGCGCGAGTTCATGGAACTGTTCGCTCTCGGTCACGGCGATGGCTACACGGAACAGGACGTGCGCGAGGGGGCACGAGCCTTGACCGGGTGGCGGATCAAACCCGACGGAAGCACCGCGATGCGACCGAAACTGCACGACAACGACCCGAAAACGCTGCTGGGAGTGACCGGCAATCTCGACGACGTCGGCTACTGCGACGCGATTCTGGCGCGCCCGGCCTCCGCTCGCTACCTCGTCACCCGCATGTACGGCCAGCTGGTGTCGGACCACGCACCGACGGTCGCGGCGGTCAACGCAGGGGTCGCCGGCTACGGCAGCGAGCGAAGCGTGTCCGGGATGCTGTCCGCAATGCTCGGTTCGGCCGACTTCACTGCCGCGACCGGCACGAAAGTCGTCAGCCCGGTCGAGTGGCTGGTCGGCGCGGTACGGGCGCTGCAGGTGCCCGTGCCGGATCAGGCCGCCACCGTCAAACTGCTGGCGACGCTGCGGGGACTCGGACAGCTCCCCTTCTACCCGCCGAATGTCAGCGGCTGGCCATCCGGAGCCGCCTGGCTCTCGACGGCCGCCGCCGACCTGCGGATGACGACGGCAGGCGCGCTGGTCCGCAAGGCTAATCTCGACGCGATCAGCGCTGCGGCGCCGACCAACCGAATCGAAGCCGTACGTCATCTGTTGGGCGTGCCGGCGTGGAGTGCCCGTACCGCAACAGTTCTCAAGGACGCCGTCGCCGACCCGCGGCGCCTGGTGACGGTCGCACTGAATACCCCCGAGTACCTGACCAATTGACAGCGCATGTTGAGGTCGAAATGAGGCTGAGATGAATATCGTCACCAGGCGGCGGTTCCTGGTCGCATCCGGTACTGCCGGTGTCGCAGCCGCGGCAGTTGCCGCTGGATACGTCAGCTGGCCGGAGTTGCAGCGCAAGGCCGCTGCCGCCCCACTGCCGACCGGAACTCCGATCTTGGTGATCGTGACGCTCTACGGCGGCAACGACGGTCTCGGTGCCGTGATCCCCTACGCAGACCCCGCCTATTTGAAGGCCAGGCCCGACTTCGCCTATTCCTCGGCGGAGGTGCACCAACTGGGTGACGGACTTGGCTTGAATCCGGCCATGTCCGGAATGGCGAAGCTCTGGGCCGGCAAGGAACTGGCCATTGTGCGCGGGGTGGGATATCCGAATCCCGACCACAGCCACTTCCGCTCGATGGACATCTGGCAGACCGCATCGCCCATGGCGCCGATCAACACCGGTTGGATTGGCCGATGGCTGGACCTGATCGGCGACGACCCGACCCGGGCGGTCAACATCGGCTCGGTGCTGCCGCCGCTGGCGGTTGGCGCCAAGGGGGCGGCAGCCGCATTACCGCTCGGAAAATCCGCGAAACTCCCAGTGGCTCTGGGCAGTGCGTTCGCCGGATTGGGCAAGACCGACGCGGGGGACACACCATTCCAAGCCTTGGTGGCCGCCTCCTACTGCTCGGAGCGAAAGGTCGATGCAACGTTCACCAGCATTGTCGAGGGCGTGGACGACCCGGATGACGACGCGAGCGCTGCTGGTTCGGCAGGCGGGCAGACCGGGTTGTCGGCCCAGTTCGACATGGTGGCCCGGTGCATCAAAGCAGGGGTCCCGACCACCGTGTATACGGTGAGCCTCGGGGGCTTCGACACCCACGCGGACGAGAAGGGGACACAGCAAACGCAACTGGGCACGCTGGACACAGCACTGTCCACCTTCCTGACTCAGATCTCCGCCGATGCCCACGGTAAAGACGTGGTGGTGATGGCTTATTCGGAGTTCGGGCGCCGGGTCGGAGCAAACGCCTCGAATGGCACCGACCATGGCACCGCCGGGCCGATGTTCATTGCCGGACCATCGGTCAAGGGCGGCTTCTACGGCGAACAGCCGAGTCTGACGGACCTGGTGGATGCCGACCTGAAGTCCAACGTTGACTTTCGCACCGTCTACGCCGAACTGCTGACGAAGGTCGTCCGGACGGATCCGCAGCCCATCGTTGGCGCCACCGCCCAGCCGCTGGGCTTTCTGGCCTGACCCGTTGCACCACCGACATCCTCGGCCGGACCCGACGGTTCATTTGTCGCTCCATTCGTCGGTAGGGTCATTGACCGGCCCGAAAGGGCTGCGGCCCTGGGCCGGGCAGAGAGGACCGGGCGACTCCACCCAGGCGAATGGATCCGGTCTAGAAGACCGCAGGAAATCTGCCCCGAGCGAACACGGGCGATTGACCCGTGCGGTCGCCGGCAGGTCCTTCTAGAGTCGGCCCATGGAAGCGAAAGACGACATGAGCGAAGCCATGGTCCTCGAATTCCAGCCTCGGCGGGCGTCTCGAGACGGGTCCCTCCCCGCGGCAAGCAGCGCGGCGCCTCCGGTGATCTCACGTGACCCGCTGTGGCGAGAGCTCGCCGGACAGGTTCTGCGAGCAGAGCGGATCGACCAGGGACGCACCCTTCAGCAGGTCGCCGAGCGGGCCGGTGTTTCGCCGCAGTACCTGTCCGAGGTGGAGCGCGGACGCAAAGACCCTTCGTCGGAGATGTTGGAGTCCATCTGCGGCGCATTGGGTCTGCGGCTGGTTGATCTACTCGCCTCATCCGGACGGTTGCTCATTACCACGAGCGTGCACATGTCCACGCCCAACGGCCGACCGACCGGGGTCACGATGCTCGCCGCCTGACCATCCGGCGACTTCCTGACACCGGCCGGACCAACCCTTGGCTCAAGCCACCACCGCGGCCGGGAAAGCCTTGCGGGCCGGGATGATCCGATCGGCCAGACCGTAGGCGACGGCCTGCTCCGCAGTAAACACCTTGTCCCGCTCGGTATCCGCGAGCAGTGTCGCGACGCTCTGTCCGGTGTGTGCACTGAGAACGTGATTCATCTGCGCCCGGATCCGAAGCACCTCCTGCGTCTGAAGGCTCAGATCCGAGATTGTGCCCTGACCGCCGGTGGACGGCTGGTGCAGGAGCACCCGGGTGTGCGGCAGCAAAGATCGTCGACCGGGAGATCCGGCCGCCAGCAAGACCGCAGCACCCGACCCCACCTGGCCGACGCAGGTCGTCGCCACCGGCGCCTCGACGAATTGCATGGTGTCGTAGATGGCCATGGTCGCCGACATTGCGCCACTCGGTGAGTTCAGGTAGATCGATATCTCCTGTCCACTGCTCTCTGAGTCCAGGTAGAGCAGCTGTGCGACAACGACATTCGCCACATCGTCGTCGATCTCGGTGCCCAGGTAGATCACTCGCTCGGACAGCAGACGGGAGTAGACGTCCACGATCCGCTCTCCCGATGGCGTCTTTTCGATGACGGTCGGCACCGTGTAGTGGGCCATGATCAGTACCCCAATCCGTTGGCGCGGCCCGCCGGGCGAATCTCGTCGAGAGACGCCACCACCCGGTCGACGAATCCGTAGTCGCGGGCCTCGTCAGCAGTGAACCAATGGTCGCGATCGCTGTCCGCGGTGATGGTCTCGACACTCTGACCGGTGAACTGAGCGTTCAAGCGGTTCATCATGGATTTCGTGTATTCGAGGTTGGCGGCCTGGATCTCGACATCGATCGCCGTTCCTTGCACCCCCGCCGAGCCCTGATGCATGAGAATCCGACTGTGCGGCAGCGCATACCGCTTTCCCGGCGTTCCCGCCGACAGCAGGAACTGGCCCATGCTGGCCGACAGGCCCATCGACAACGTCGCGACGTCCGGACCGATGGCCCGCATGGTGTCGTAGATGGCCAGGCCGGCCGAGACCGATCCGCCGGGAGAGTTGATCATCAGCAGGATCTCGCGACGCGGGTCTTCGGCGGCCAGCAGCACCAGCTGGGCGCAGAGCCGGTTGGCGACCGGATCGTCCACCTCTTGTCCCAGCTGCAGGATGCGCCGGCGGTGCAGTTGCGTGGTGAGCTGTTCGGCCAAGGACTCGGGGACTTGCTCCTGGGTTGTCATGAGCCCACTCTGCGCAACCCCCTCCCCCCGCCGCCAGCACATCTGCCGGGAGCAGATCCGCCCACAGCAGCGACGGCCGTCGGCAGCCTTGGCGACTATCGGGTCAATGCTGCCCTGGTGTTTCGAGGTCGGCCAGCCAGGTGTGCGGGACGAGGACACCGGACGGATCGAAGACCCTGGCGAGCTCTCGCTGCAACCGAAGGTTGGTGTCACCGAGCTCGGCCCGGAGCCAGGGTCGCTTCGCGATGCCGATCCCGTGCTCACCACTGATGGTGCCGCCGAGATCAAGGGCGGCCCGCACCAGCTGGTCGGCGGCCAGCTGTAGTCGGGCCGGCGGAAACCCATCGTCGGACGCGGATTTCAGGACCGACAACATCGGGTGCAGGTTGCCGTCGCCGGCGTGCGCGACGACGGCCACGTCGAGACCGTGCTCCGCGCCGATGTCTTCGATGATGCCGATCATCCGGGCCAGCTCGGATCGGGGCACCGCGACGTCCTCACCGACCAACCAGCTGTCATCGACAGAACCGCGACCCGAGCGACGCAGCCAGAGATACCGGGCGGCCTCCAATTCGTCCAAAACGTCGACCCGAGCCCCGACTGCGGTCAGCGCGTCCGCCAGTACCGCGGCTTCGAGATCTGCCCCGTAACCGTCGGTTTGCGCGATCAGCAGCGCCGTGCCGCGCTCGGCCAAGTCGGTCCGCTGCGCTCGATCGATAGCTCGAAGCGTGCCGTTGTCGAGAAACTCCAACACGGACGCTTGCACCCTGGATCGGACCACGGCCAGAACACCGTCGGCGGCCGACGACGAGGAGGGAAAGAAGGCCGTCAGGGTGGTGGTCCGCACCGGCCGCGGCCGCAGCCGCAGCGTCGCTTCCACGACGACGCCGAGAGTCCCTTCGGAACCGACGAAGAGGGACGTCAGGTCGAACCCGGTGACGCCCTTGATGGTGCGCCGACCGGTGCGCAGCAACGTTCCGTCGGCCAGCACCGCGGTGAGGGCGAGCACCGACTCTCTGGTGACTCCGTACTTCGTGCAGTGCAGACCACCCGCGTTGGTCGCGATGTTCCCGCCGATGCTGGAGATCTCGTGGCTGGCCGGGTCCGGGGCGTACATCAGATCGTGCCTCGCGGCGGCTCGATCGAGCTCGGCCGTAATGACACCGGGCTCGACCACCGCGATCTCGTCATCCGGTGAGATCTGCAGGATCCGGTTCAGTCGTTCGGTGGAGATGACCAGCGCCCCGTTGGGCACACTCGCCCCGCCGGAGAGCCCGGTCCCCCGGCCACGGGGAACGACGGGGACCGCAAACGCGGTGGCTCCGCGCAACAGCATCTGCACTTCGGGCACCGATTGCGGATAGGCCACCGCGAGCGGGATCCCCGGCAGGCGGATGCCGGAACGGTCGGTGGCCGCGGATTCGAGGGCAGCCGCATCAGTCACCAGTCGATCCGGTGGGAGTCCCGTCCGCAAGTGGGCCAGCAGCGCCCACTGTCGGGCGTCGGCCGTGTCCCGAGTGCCACCGACGGCGGTCAGGTACGGGCGATCCGCCGACACGGACCGGTGCTCAGTGATTGACGACACCGAGTCGCTCCAACAGTTCAGCCCGCAGTCGCACGAATTCGGGGTGGCCGACATCTCGGGGTCGCGGAAGCTTGACCACCGCCTCGTGGGCGATGACCCCTTTGTCCATCACCAGAACGCGATCGGCCAACAAGAGGGCTTCTTCGACGTCGTGCGTGACCAGCAGGACAGCACACCTGTGCAACGTCCAGAGGTCGGCGACCTGCGCCTGCGCGGTCAACCGGGTCAGCGCGTCCAACGCTGAGAACGGCTCGTCGAGCAGCAGCAGATCCGGTTGCCGCACCAGCGCTCTGGCCAGCGAAACGCGTTGCGCCTCGCCCCCCGAGAGAACCTTGGGCCAGACGTCGGTCCGGTGGCTCATGCCGACCTCCGCGAGGGCGGCCTCGGCTCGTTGCCGGTCCGGTCGACCGGGCAGCCCGAGGACCACATTCCGCCAAACCCGTTTCCACGGCAGCAGACGGGGCGATTGGAAGGCGACGGCACGCGCCTTCGCGACCTCGGCCACCCCGTCGACCTCATGGTCGAGGTCGGCCAAGACTCGAAGCAACGTGCTCTTGCCGCAGCCGCTGGCGCCCAGCAGCACCACGAATTCGCCAGGCGCGATATCGAGATCCAGATCGCTCAGGATCTTTCGGTCGCCGAACGATTTCGACAGGCCGCGGACACGGACGGCGAACGGCTCCTGTCCGTCGGGTGGCCCGTCGATCGCCGGACCCGATGTCAGCTTGCTGTGAACGTCGGTCGCCATGACAACAACACCCTCTCAAGACCTCGGACCAGCAGATCGGCGATCAGGCCGAGCAAGGCATAGAGCACGAGGCAGAGCACGATCGTGTCCGTCTCGTAGAAATCGCGTGCCTGGTTGATCAGGAATCCGATGCCCGAAGTGGCATTGATGGTTTCCGCGAAAACCAGGATCAACCAGGACACGCCGATCGAATAACGCAGGCCCACCAGGCCACTCGGCAGCGCCGACGGCAGGATGACGTTGGAGATCAGCCCCCACCGGGTCAGTCCGACACTTCGCCCCGCTTCCACGAGGGTGGGATCGGTGCCCCGAATGCCGGCGAACAGGTTGAGGTAGAGCGGAAAGAAAACCCCGAGTGCGATCAACAGGACCTTCGGTTCCTCGCCGATGCCGAACCAGATGATCAGCAAGGGAATGAGCCCGACTACCGGGATGGTGCGCAGCATCTGGATCGGAGCGTCGACGATGTCTTCGCCCCATTTGAAGAGCCCGGACAGCACGGCGAATATCACCGCGGCCGATAGACCGATGAGCAGACCAAGGCCCACCCGGGCGGCGGAGGCCGCAATGGCCGACCCGAGCTCGCCGGTCCCGATCAGCTCCTTCGCCTTCGCCAACACGTCGGCCGGCGAGGCCAAGGTGTTGTCCGACAGCCAGCCGGCCGAGCTGGCCACCTGCCAGAGGACGAGCAGCACCACCGGACTGATCATCTTGAGCACCGACCGTGGAACCTGCCTGTGCGACTTCAGGTTCCGACCCTTGGCTTTCACAACGGTCGTGGCCACCGAATGCGCGGTGGACGGCGACAACCGCACCGGAGTCGCCTGCGCCGGAATCGGTGGCGCCCCCTGCTCGAATCGCTGGCCCGACTCATCGAGCAGGCCGGCCCCCTGCAGTAGCGAGCCGTAGAGCTGCTGATCAGCCGGCAACGTACTCAGCCTCGATCTTCGTCAGTTCGGGATTCAATTCCGTCGTCCAGAACGGCGCGATGGGGAAACTCTTCTTGATGATGCCCGCCCGCACAAAGGTATCGAGGACGTCCTGCTGCGAGGCGATCTCGGCGTCGGTCACAGTGACGAACTTGCTCGGCCGCTGTTTCTCGCCATCGACGAACGTCTTTTTGGCCTGCTCGACCGGCTGCTTGGTCTGCTCGGCGACCACGGCGGCCCACTCGTCCGGATGAGCTCTCGCCCAGTTGTAGGCGCGCTGCTCGCGGGAGAAGAAATCGACGATCGCGGCCTTCAGCTTCGGGTCCGCGAGCGTCTTGGGAAGGACCAGGAACGGGTAGTTGCCCGACAGCAGGTCTCGCGCATCCACCAGAGTGGTCGCACCCTTTGCGTGAGCGGTGATGATGGCATTGCCGTATGAGGCAAGGGCGTCCACCTGCCCTGCCAGCAGGGCCGCGAGTCCGTCGCTGGTCGACAGCGCGACCGGCGTGATGTCCGACCACTTCAGGCCGGCCTTCTCCAGGGATTCGAACAGGAACAGGTGCGCGGTGGTGTTCTGCACGTAGGCGACCTTCTTGCCCTTGAGGTCGGCGACGGTCTTGATCGCACTGCCGGCCGGCACCACCACCTCCTGCAGCAGCGTCGTGCCCTGGCGGACAGCGATGGTCTCCAGCGTTCCGACGCCCCCGCTCTGCGCTGCGAAGATCGGTGGGATTTCGCTGGCGTTCGCCAGGTCGATCGCCCCGGCTCCCAACGCCTCCAGTTGCAGATTGCCGCCTTGGAAAACGCTGTCGGTGACCTTGTACGGGGTGTCGGCCAGACCGGCCTTCTGCAGTAGCAGCTGCTGAGTGGCGTATCCGGTGTCCCCGATCCGAAGGGTGACGCCGGACAAGTCGACGGCGGCCGATCCTCCGGAACCGCTGGTCGGTGCCGAAGCAGCGGCGGCTGCCGATACGGAACCGTCCGAGGAAGACGTTCCGGCAGATGAGGACGATCCACAGGCGCTGAGCACCAGGGCCAGCGCAAGGCCGGCGACAACGGCGCCGGCGGTGCGCTTTCGGCGAACCAGCGACGGGCCGGATTGGGAAGGACGCAATACGTTCACGGTGAGAGCCTTTCGGATGAATGCTGGGTTAATTGGCTGAGTCGAATGCGGCAACCAGACGGTCGACCGCTATCGGCAATTCGTCGACAGTTGGTGCAGAGAAAGCGAATCGGATGTGTCGGTCCCATTGCGAACCGCCGTCGGCGGCAAAGTGCCGGCCGGCCGTCAGCAGCAGTTGCTGCTCGGCCGCGGCCGCAATCAACCGGTCGATGGACAGAGTGCGATCTTTGAGCTGGGCCCAGACGAAGAACCCGCCGCGCGGAACGCTGAACCGAAGTCGGTCCGAGGTCCGCTCACGGAGGGCGTCGGTGAACACCGTCGCCTTGGTGCCGTGCACGGCACGGTTGTGTACCAGCAGCTCGTCGAACCAACCGGGCTCGCCGAGCAGCGGAAGGATCAGCTCCTGGCCGAGGGTGTTGGAGTGGAAGTCGGTGCGGCGGCGCAGATTCTCCAGGTGCGGCACGAGCCAACCGGGAGCCGCCACCCAACCCAATCGTAGGCCGGCACCCAACGTCTTGGTGAAGGTTCCGACCCTGACCACCACACCCGATTCCACGTCGAAGTCTTCGACGTAGCTGCCATCGAAAGTGGTGTCACGGTAGGGATTGTCGGAGACAATCACGAACCCGTAACGCTGCGCGAGATCGATCAACCGCGCTCGATCCGCGGCTGGCAACACTCCACCCGACGGGTTGTGGAAGTCGGGAACGGTGTAGACGATCTTGATGCGCACACCGCGTGCAAGGTGGTCGGCGATCTGCTGCACGTCGATGCCGTTCGGGCCGACCCGAACCGGGAGGACCTGCGCACCGTATTGCTCGGCGATCCGCACAGTGTCCGGGAACACCGGATCGTCCAGTACCACCACGTCGCCCGGTTCGAGCAGCGCACCGAACGAGAGCGCGACGCCGTGCAGTGCACCGTTGGTCACCAGCACGAGGGCCGAATCCACGCCCTCCCGCTCGCCGATCCAGGTCCGCAGGGCCGGAAGACCGGCATGCGGTCCGTACGCCAAGGCCGCCACACCCCGGCTGGGACTGGCGAAGATGGCCGCGGCACTCCGGCCAAAGTCGGTCAACGGCAGCGCTTCTGGGGCCGGCGCGCCGGAGACCAGGCGGATGACGCCGGCCTGGGCACCTTTGGCACTCACTGCGTAGGGGGCCGCCGTTGACAATGCCGCTACCCGCTGCGCAACCGCAGGGGCAGTTGGCGTCGGAAGAGTCAGGGATGCTGCTGACACAATGGATCTCCTGGGATTGGATGCAGACGAAAGGGCGACCGGGCCTCGGGCCTGCGGCCGAACGGGTACAGGTGGGTTCACCCCGGCCGAAGCACGACAACGGCTCAACAACCGTCCATGGCCGCAGGACTGCAGCAGATCAGTGCGATTGTCGAGGCACGGGTGTGATCAGCAACAGAGTGCGCTGGAGACCCTCTGCAGATCGACGTGTCGACGACACACACCCAGCAGGGATCGCAGTGCGATCGATGGGGTTTCGATGCCTCTCACGGTGTCTGGTTCCATTTCGTGAAGGCTGCCGGAGCAACCACGCGCTTGCGATGTTCGAATTGAACACCGCCAGGTCGTCATCCGGAGCACCCCGCCACGAGCGGAGGGTTGCTGTCCAACGAGCCGGAGCTTGTCGTTGGAACTCATGACCTCTGGAGCGAAACTAGCAGTGCTGCCGACGCCGGTCAACTCGCGAATCCCGCTGTTAGGTGGGATGTTTGGCGGTGAAGCGATTCACCTGACCCTGGCCGGCGAACAATTCCCGATCGGTGGTATCAGATGAGCTATCGCTTGCCTCATGGTCATAGGCCCCGGTGTCGGAGCCGAACCGCAGTCCGCCCTCGACCGCCAGGAGGCGATCATGACCCACCATCATGTCCGCCACGGAGAAAGGCTGCGGGCTCGCCGTGCGTTTGTGCTGCCAATCCTGACGGCGCTGGCCGTGGCCAGCTTGCTGATGGCATGTTCGTCGAACACGCCGGCCACATCTTCTTCGAACGAAGCCGCGACCACCGCCACGTCGACGACCGACACGGCACCGACCACCGAGCCGATCCCGTCGGTGGGAGCCGATCCGACGACGCCCCGGGGTGACGGTGCGAACAGCGACAATGGGAAAGGCGACAACTCCGGAGGCACCGTGGAGGTCAAGGCCCCGACGCTCGGCTCGCATTTTTCCGGAACTTCGGGCTGGGGTCCGAACGACCAGACCTTCGGCGACCTGAACATCACCATCGCGTCCAACGACACTGCGCACTACAACTTCGGGCTGTTCGCCGAGTCCGGCGAAACCGGCCTCGCTTATGGGGACACGTCACTTGACCCGGAAGACGGCTACTTCCACCTGACCGCGGGCTGCTCCGGCCAACAGATCGCCACCTCTCCGAAGGACATCCAGGATGGGAGTCCGGACGATCAGTGCAACGAATTGACCTTCGATCCGACATCCGGCGCATCGGCATCGAATCCCTTCGATGCGGTTCTCACCGTGCATTTCCAGTTGACCTGTACCGGGCAGGATAATCCGACCTGCCGTGAGGCTCCGTCCGCTCAATCAGCCAGTCCACAAAGTCCGGTGGTCCTCGACTTCAGCCAGGTGGCCAATCTCCATGGTTCATTGTCCGATGGCGAACAGAGCGCGGAGGAAAGTCCCTCCGAGAGCGCTTCCGTTTCCGAATCCTCCTCGGATGCACCGGCCAACGAGTCCGTCGAGTCGACGGGCTAGCCCGAATTGAGTTCGAGCACGGAAACCGACGAGCCGAATGCCGTCACCCGCAACTTCCGGGCGCTGGCCGGGTTCGTTGCGCCAGTCACCGTCCTGACGGCACTCTTCCTCTATTTCGGGTACGTGTGGACCGATTCGTTCTACGAGTACTTTGGCGTCGACGCGGCGACGCTGCAATTCTCGCCGCAGGATTACATGCTCCGCTCGGTCGCGGCGCTGTACGTGCCGGTGGGCGCCATCCTGCTGATCAGCTTGGTCTTCGTCTGGGTCCAGCCTTCGGTCATTGCTTTCGTCTTGCGAAACCGGCACGCCCGCTGGTGGCTGATCGCCTGGCGGGGGCTCGTCACCGTTGGCCTTTTGCTGGTACTTGCCGGGGTGCTCTTCGTCGTCGCGCCGGGAACCACGGCCCCTGACTCCATGTTGGCTCCGCTGTCGCTCGCCGTCGGAGTCTTGTTGCTGGCCTACTGCAGATCGCTGAACAGGATGCGGACACGAACCCGAGCCCGACGGGCCGGATCTCGTGAGCGAGCGGCCACCACTTTGGTATTGGCCGTCGTCACGCTCTGTCTGTTCTGGTCCGCCAACAGTTTCGCGCAGCAGTACGGCCGGGGCATGGCCGTCACCCTGAGCCAGCAGATCCGACTGCGTCCCGCGGTCGTCCTCGACACCACCGAGGAATTGTTCCTGCAGCTGCCCGGCGTCACCGAGTCTGCCTTGCCCGCGGTCTCGGCGGATCAGCAGTTCCACTTTCGATACCGGGGGCTGCGGCTGCTCGCACAGGCCGACGACCGGATGTTCTTCGTCTCCACCGGGTGGAGCCCAGGTTCGGGCCGCACCCTCATGCTGACCAGTGGTCCGGGAGTGCGACTCCAGTTCGCGGCCGGGTAGCCACCACTGGTTCGTCCATCGGCCATAAAGATTCGGCAGAAATGATTCGGCAGAAATCAGGTTCCGGTCCGCCAGCTACTTGCCGTTGGATCATGAACCGTGTTCTGCTGCTGTGACCTGCCGCACAGCCGCTGCTCGGCGACTCCCAGGCGCCAAGCGTCTGCTGTCACCGACATCGCCCTGCCGCCCAGGTCTCGTGGCAACAGCCTGCCGATGACAGCCCGACGATCGCCGGGCAGGAAGGAATGTCCATGCGCCTAACGCGCAGCACGCCCACACCCCCACAGAGAACGCCGCGAACGCCGAGCAGCCGGAGGCGATCCGTCCGAGCCGGGTCGATCATCGCCGCCTCGGTCGTGCTTCTCGCCGGTTTGATCCTCCCGGCCGGCCCGGCCACGGCTTCCCCGCGGCCGCAGCTCCCGCACTCGTCCGGCCAGCCCGACCTCGGCGACAACGTCGTCATCTTCAGCCCGACCATGCCGCAGGCGCAGATCCAAGCGACGGTCGATGCCATCGCCACGCAGCAGATCTCGAACCAGTTCGGCAACCAGCGGTACAGCCTGTTCTTCCGTCCCGGCAGCTACGGCACCGCCGCCGCGCCCCTGAAATTCGACGTCGGCTACTACACCCAGGTGGCCGGGCTGGGGCAGGAACCAGGTGACGTCACCATCAACGGGTCCGTCGACGTGCACAACCAGTGCTTCACCAACGACGACGGGTCGCCCAACTGCATCGCGTTGGACAACTTCTGGCGCTCGATGTCGAACCTGACGATCAACGTCGCCGGCGGCTCTGGGTGCCAGACCGCCACCGAGTTCTGGGCCGTCTCGCAAGCCGCGCCAATGCGCCGGGTTGTGGTCAACGGCGGCGTCTCGCTGATGGATTACTGCACAGCAGGCCCGCAGTACGCCAGCGGTGGCTTCATCGCCGATTCCAAGTTCACCGGTGGAACTGTGGTGAACGGCTCGCAGCAACAGTTCCTGGTCCGCAACAGCGACCTGGACGGCTGGAGCAACAGCGTCTGGAATCAGGTGTTCTCCGGCACCATCGGAGCGCCGGCCACCGACTTCGGCACCGCGAGCGGCAACGCGTACACCAACGTGGCCAAGAGCCCGGTCACCGCGGATGCGCCGTACCTGTACACCGACGCCAAGGGCAAGTACCGGGTGATGGTGCCCAAGGTGCTGCACGACTCGGTCGGACCGTCCTGGACCAACGGCACGGCCGGAAAGTCGCTGCCCATCAAGGACTTCTTCATCGCCAACCCGAACACGTCCACCACGGCCATCAACATCGCGCTCGCCCGGGGCAAGAACCTGATCCTGACCCCGGGCGTGTACAACCTGAAGCAGAGCATCGTGGTTTCCCGCCCGGACACGGTCGTTCTGGGTCTCGGGCTGGCTACGTTGAGCCCGCAGCGCGGGAACGTGGCCATGCGCATCGGTGATGTGCCGGGTACCAAGCTGTCCGGTGTCATCTTCGACGCCGGTCCGGTGAACTCGCCCGTGCTGCTGCAGGTCGGCAGTGAAGGTCGCGCCCGGTACGGCTGCGGCGGAAAGTCGTCGGATCCGACCCAGATCCAGGATGTGTTCTTCCGGATCGGCGGGGCCGGGGCCGGCAAGGCGACCACCAGCCTGGTGGTCAACAGCTCGAACGTCATCCTCGACGACATCTGGGCCTGGCGCGCCGATCACGGCACCGGGGTCGGCTGGACCACCAACACCGCCGCTACCGGACTCATCGTCAACGGCGACAACGTCACCGCCTACGGTCTTTTCGTCGAGCACTACCAGAAGACCGAGGTCGTCTGGAACGGCCAGGGCGGTCGTGTCATCTTCTTCCAGAACGAGATGCCCTACGACCCGCCCAGCCAGGCCGCCTGGAGTCTGAACAAGAACTTCAAGGGCTATCCGGCGTTCGTCGTCGCCCCGAAGGTGAAGACCTTCCAGGGTTACGGCATGGGTAGCTACAACTTCTTCAACCAGGGCGTCGAGATCCACGCGACGACCGCATTCGTGGTGCCGCAGACCGCCGGGGTGCAACTGCACAGCCTGCTGACCCGGTTCCTCAACGCGGACGGTGGCATCGACTCGGTGGTGAACGGATTCGGCGCGCCCGTCACCGCGGCGAACCCGGGGCCCACGTACATCGCCAACTACCCCGTGAGCTAGCACTCGCGCGCGGCGCCGGGCGGCGTCAGTTTTCGCCGCCCGGTGCCCGTTCGGGGTCCACCCGGCCAGTGTGGCCGCCGGTCGTAGGGTGGCAGTCATGCAGATCACCAAGCTCGGCCACTCCTGTCTGTTGGTTGTCGACGGCGACGCCAAGGTGCTGATCGACCCGGGGACGTTCTCAGCCGGATTCGAGTCCCTCACCGACCTCACCGCCATCCTGATCACCCATCAGCACGCCGATCACCTCGACCCGGCCCGGTTACCCGGCGTCGTCACGGCGAATCCGCAGGCCAAGGTGTACTCGGATCCCGGTTCTGTCGCCCCCCTGGCCGATGCCGGCATCACCGCCATGCCGGTGCAGCCCGGCGACCGGTTCGACGTCGGCACCTCGGTCGACGTGCTGGGTAGGACCCACGCGGTGATTCATCCCGACATCCCCACCGTCCCGAACGCGTGCTTCCTGATCGGCGGCCGCTTGTTGCATCCCGGAGATTCGCTCGACGTGCCGGACGTATCGATCGAGATTCTGGCCGTCCCGGCCGCGGCCCCGTGGATGGCGGCCAAAGAGGCCATCGAGTTCTACCGCGCGGTGAACCCGGAGTCGGCGTTTCCGATTCACGAGAAGATTCTGGCGGCACCGGGTATCGGGCTGTTCCAGGGCCTGCTGGGCAGGTTGGGGCCGCAGGGCTCACGCTGGCTGACGCCGGCCGACGGTGAACTGTTCGAACTCTGATCGCCAGGCAGAAGCAGGCCCTTCAGAGCCCGTCGACATATGCCTTGGCGGAGCGCAGGTCCCACTGCGTGCTCTCGCGGACGAGTTTGATCGCCTGGATGGCCTGACCCTCGGTTTTGAGCGATCGGGCCTGCAGTTCGATCTCCAGCGGGACGGTTGAGGCGCTCGGCGCATCGTCGGGCGCCACTGTGCCGACGGGCTCGGCCAGGTTGATCGCGGGTGCAGCCGACTTGGGCGACGCGGCCATCTTGTCGACCATCTGCTTGGCTGCGGCCAGGCCGAGTCCCGGGGTGCCCTCGCGCAGCAGCTTGATGGCCGCGATCTTTTGGTCGTCCTGCGCCAGGGCCCGCACCCGACCGACCAGTTCCGGCTCGAGCAGCAGCTGCGTCGGGTCCACCCCGCCGGCCACCCGCCGGGCGAAGATCAGGAACAGCAGCACGACGACGACAACCACCACGATGATCCAGACCCAGGCATCCACACTGGCATCGTAGTGAGCAACGCTCCCACGCCGGCGGTGCTACCTGGTGGTCAACGAGACCTTCGGACCGCTCGGCACGGCGGGTCCTCTGGAAGTGACTACGGTGATGGAAACCAGCGCCACCACCAGAACGGCCGACACCACTGCCGGGTTGCCGGTGAACGTCGACGCCAGCACCAGAACCGCCACGACCGGGAAAGCCGCAGACGCAAGCGGAGTGTGTCGGTGTCGAAGGTGCCAGACCCACACCACGACCAGGAACACGGCCACCGGAACGGTGAGCGCGAACCCGGCTGCGGTGTCCGACACGTGGATCTCCCCCAATTCGTGCGCGACGCCGACGTTGAGCCCCGCCCCGACCGCGGCGATCGAGGCGAAGATCAGGTAGTGCCCGTACCCCCAGATCAATGAGGAATTCAGGGTGCTCAGCATGCCCGCGGCCGACTTGTCGAAGTAGACCCACCACATCCCGAACAGGATGACGATTCCGGCCCCGGCCAGCCCGAGGAGTGCGGTCTTGTGCTCGTTCTCGTGGATCCCGGCTTCGATCGCGATGACAACGGCCGTGACGGACTCCCCGAGCACGATCACGGTGAACAACCCGTACCGCTCGGCGATGTGTGCGGGGTGGTAGGGCGTCACCCCGCTGCGCTCGGCCACCGCGGGGACCGCCAGCTCGAGCAACGCGAGCACGACGAAGCTGGTCAGTTGCCATTCCCCCGGTAGCCAGAGCCGGGCGATCCAGCCGATCTGCACGACGACGATGCCGATCGCGTAGCGGTAGGCGGTGGTGCGATGCGTCGGGTCCGACCGCCCGGCCCGGATCCAGTTCGAGACCGTGGCCAACCGCATCACCACATAACCGATCACCAGGACGGCGAAGTCCGGATGCTCCGGGTCGGCCGCCGAGGCCACCCCGGCGGCCAGGATCAGGCTGCCGATGATCTGCACCAGCACAGAGATCCGGTAGGGCACATCGTCGTTGTCGTAGGCGGAGGCGAACCAGGTGAAGTTCATCCAGGCCCACCAGATGGCAAAGAAGATCGTGCAGTAGCTGACGATCCCCGAGCCCACATTGCCGTGGCCGATCGATTCTTCGATCGTCACGCCCGCCCTGGCGACGGCCACCACGAAGCACAGATCGAACAGGCACTCCAGAGGCGTCGATGCTCGATGCGCCTCGTCCGGCCTTCTCGGCAACATCGGTCGGTACCAGGGAATTTGCGCTACGGGGACGTCGGTCATGGCGGCTCCTTACCACGCAGGGGCAGTCGGCTCGACCCTAACCCAAACGGCCCAGCCGACTGCGTCGGCACTATTCTCGCCATCAGGAACCGCCGACGTGGCCGGTACCGATCGGCGCACATGGAGGAGCAGAACGTGTACGAGGACCTGAAGGGCAAGATCGCTGTCGTCACCGGAGGGGCGCGTGGGCTCGGCTTCCAGATGGCCGCCGCGCTGGCTACCTACGGTGTCGAGATCGCACTGATCGATCTGCTTCCGGACGTGACGAACAGCGCCGCCCAGCTCGCCCAGACGAAGTCCGTCCGCACGGTGGGCATCTCGGCGGACGTGACCAACGCCGACTCGATCGGTGGCGCCATCGCCGCGGTGGCCGGCTCCCTGGGCACGCCGTCGATCCTGGTCAACGCGGCCGGAATCACCGAGTGGGGCGATTCGGTCGACGTCACCCCCGAACTGTGGCGCAAGGTCATCGACGTCAACCTCAACGGAACCTTTTTCAGCTGCCAGGCTTTCGCCCGCGCTGTTTTCGCGGCCAGCGGCACCGGAGCCATCGTCAACGTGTCGTCGATGTCCGCCTTCGTGGTCAACATCCCCCAGCACCAGGTGTCGTACAACGCGTCGAAGGCGGCCGTCGACCAGCTCACCAAATCTCTTGCGGTCGAATGGATCTCGAAGGGCATTCGGGTCAATGCCGTTGCCCCCGGCTACTTCCTGTCGGACATGACCCGAAAGTTTCTCGACACCAACGAGGAGCTGGGCAAGTACTGGAACCACCTGATCCCGGCCGGCCGGATGGGTGAGCCCGCGGATCTGGACGGACTGGTGACGTTCCTGGCCTCGGATGTGTCGAAGTACGTGGTCGGCGAGTCGATCGTCATCGACGGCGGCTACTCCATTGTCTGACGTGTCGCGAGCGCCGGCATACTCACCTGTGCGCACGGACCGCCTATTGGCAGGCAAAGTCGTTGCGGTCACCGGTGGCGGCTCCGGCATCGGCCTGGCGACCGCACTCGCCGTGTCGCGGGCCGGCGCCTCGGTCCTGCTGACCGGGCGCAATATCGATAAGTTGGCGGCGGCCGCGACCGGCTTGCCCGGACCGGTCAGCGTTCTGGCCCTTGACGTTTCGATACCCGGCGCCGGATCCGAGCTGGTCCAGGCGACGATTGCCGAGTTCGGCTCGCTGGACGTCCTGGTCGCAAATGCGGGCGTGTACGTCCCCGGGGATCTCTGGGACGGTGACCCGGCCGACTTCGACAATCTGATCAGGACGAACGTGTCCGGTGTCATCAACACGGTGCAGGCCGCCGTCGTCGCGATGCGGGAGGCGGGCAGCGGCGGCGACATCGTGGTCACCAGCTCGGTCTCCGGCCATCAGCCGATCTACTGGGAGCCCGTCTACTCGGCGTCCAAACATGCGGTCCAGGCCTTCGTCCACGGGGTGCGACGACAGCTGGTCGGATCCGGCATCCGGATCGGCGCGGTCGCGCCGGGAGTGGTGCTCAACGACCTGTGGCAGGTCACCAGCCCGGCCGAGATCGAAGCGAAAGTGGCTGCCGGAGATGGTGTCCGATCCGAAGACGTGGCCGACGCCATCATGTTCATGCTGACCAGGCCCCGCCACATCGGGATCAGGGATCTGGTCATCCTGCCGGTCAACCAGGAGATCTAGATCTGGGCCCAGCAGCTAACGTCGCTTTCGACTCCGAGTTCTGGTGCCGGAGATCGATCGCCCGAAGGCGCCCCCGAGGGAAGTTCCGAGCGACCGCATGAAGGACGTGACGACGGGGCTACTCATCATGTCGCCGAGAAATCCCCCGGCCGGGGCCGTCTGCCCGACCGGCGCGGCCGCGGGCACATCGTCGTACGGGTGGTACGGCTCCGGGATCGGGATCGGATCCGAAGTCACCGGCGGCAGCCCGTCCGTGCTTTCCGGCGCGCTTTCGGTAGCCGCGGTTCCGGATTCCGCCAACCGACCGGTCAGCAGCTCGTACGCAGACTCCCGGTCGACCGACTGTCCGTACTTGCCCTGCAGGGCAGACGCGGTCACCGCGGTCGAAACCGCCGCGGGATCAGCCGGTCCCATCAGCGAACGGGGCGCCCGCACCCTGGTCCAGGCCACCGGGGTGGGTGCGCCCGACTCGCTGAGCACGGTCACGATCGCCTCCCCCGTGGCCAGCGACGTCAACGCGGTGGCCAGGTCGTACACCTTGCTCGTCGGGTAGGTCCGCACGGTTGCCGACAGCGCCTTCTGGTCGTCGGGCGTGAACGCCCGCAGGGCGTGCTGGATGCGGGCGCCGAGTTGGGAGAGCACCGGTCCCGGGATGTCGGTCGGCAGCTGCGAGCAGAAGAAGACACCCACGCCCTTCGACCGGATCAGCTTGACGGTCTGTTGAACCGCCTGGTTGAACGCCTTGGATGCGTCGGCGAACAACAGATGGGCCTCGTCGAACAGGAAGACCAGCTTCGGTTTGTCCTGGTCGCCCACCTCGGGAAGCTCCTCGAAAAGCTCGGCCAGCAACCACATCAAGAAGGTGGAGAACAATTCGGGACGCGTCTGCAGGCCGGCCACCTCGAGCAGCGAGACGATTCCACGGCCATCGGCCGATGTCCGCAAAAGGTCACTCACCTGCAGTTCCGGCTCGCCGAAGAAGACGTCGCCGCCCTGGGCATCCAGGTTGGTCAAAGCACGCAGGATGACACCGGCCGTCGCCGAGGACACGCCGCCGAGCTCCTTCAGGTCGGGCTTGCCCTCCGGGCTGGTCAGATGTCCGATCACCGCCCGAAGGTCCTTCAGGTCGAGTAGCGGCAGCCCTTTCTGATCGGCGAAATGGAAGATCAGACCTAGCGTGGATTCTTGGGTGTCGTTGAGTCCCAACACCTTCGACAACAGAGTCGGACCGAAGGAATCTATGGTGGCACGAATCGGCACCCCGGCCCCCTGGCCGGCCAGGCTCAGATATTCGACCGGATACGCGGCGGGTGACCAGTCGTCACCGGTGTCGGCAGCTCGCGTGGCGATCTTGTCGCCGGGCGAGCCGGCTACGGCCATGCCGGTCAGGTCGCCCTTGATGTCCGGCATCAACACCGGAACGCCGGCCGCGGACAGCTGTTCGGCGATGAGCTGCAACGTCTTCGTCTTGCCGGTGCCGGTGGCGCCGGCGACGAGGCCGTGCCGGTTGAACATCGACAGCGGGATGCGGACGAGCGCCGACGGATTCACCTCGCCGTCCACCACGATCGAGCCGACGGTGACGCAGGGCGCCGAGGTGTCGTACCCGGCGGCGATGTCGGCCGCCGCAGAGGTCGGATCGGGCTTGCTGGTCGCCGCGCCGGACTTGGTCATCGAATCCCCCTGTGGATCAGATCTCCGGACAACTGTCGTCGCCAGGAGTTCGAAGCGTATCCGGGGACCGGGCGTTCGGCAGGGGACGGAAGGTCCCCGCCGGAGATTCAAGCCTGTGGGTGGCGCGGGCTAGTGTCAGACACTGTGAACGACAGACTGGTATGGGTTGACTGTGAGATGACGGGCCTCGACCTGCGTAGCGATGCGCTGATCGAAATAGCCGCTCTCGTCACGGACGGCGAGCTCAACATCCTGGGTGACGGCATCGACGTGGTGATCCACGCTTCGGACGAGGCGCTGGCGTCCATGCCGGAGGTGGTCGAGCAGATGCACGCGAAGTCAGGTCTGACCGAGCAGGTCAGAGCATCGACGGTAACCGTCGAGCAGGCCCAGGAGATGGTGCTCGACTACATCAAGAAGTACGTGCCGGACCCCCGGACGGCGCCGTTGGCGGGCAACTCGATCGCCACCGATCGCGGCTTCATCGCCCGCGACATGGGCGAGTTGGACGACCACCTGCACTACCGGATGATCGATGTGTCCAGCATCAAGGAACTGTCCCGGCGTTGGTACCCGCGGGTCTACTACGCACAGCCGGCCAAGGGCATGGCGCATCGCGCCCTCGCCGACATCATCGAGTCGGTCCGTGAGCTGGCCTACTACCGGCAGACCGTCTTCGTCGCCCAGCCGGGGCCGAGCAGCGAACAGGCCCAGGCAGTCGCAGCCATGCTCCTCAACGCACCCACGAGCTGACCCACGCTCAGTCGCTGGTGGGGTCGGGGCGGCGGGAAAGCGTACGGAGGACTCGAAACGTCGGTTAGACTATGGCGTCCCGCTGGCCAGCCGGCGGGTGGTGGACCGAGCATGGTGGGCGTAGCTCAGCTGGTAGAGCACTGGCTTGTGGTGCCGGTGGTCGCGGGTTCGAGTCCCGTCGCTCACCCCACGTTGAAGGCCCCGGCGTTTCGCCGGGGCCTTCAACTTTTTTCACAGTCTTGGTCTCCCCCATTGGTCATCCGCCTTGGTCATCTGGCCGAAACGCCCACAACGCTCCCCCGAAACTCGCTGCTGTCATCTTCGATGGGCCCACTCCCCTCGGCGTACAGGTGGCCCAGATGCAGCCAGACCCAACCGTTGTCACCGTCGTGTCCGGCTGCGCCATTGCGACCGTCGATTCGGCCGGCACCGAATACGACAGCGGGTATCTGGTCGTCGATGGAACCCGAATCGCGGCCCTGGGCGCCGGCGCCGTACCCAATTCCTGGTTGGCTCGGGCTTCGCGAACCATCGACGGCCGGGGGATGCTCGCCACGCCTGGCCTGGTGAACACCCATCACCATCTGTATCAATGGATTACCCGCGGTTATGCCCAGGACGCAACACTTTTCGGCTGGCTGACGGATCTGTACCCGGTCTGGGCCGGGATCGACGAAGAGACTTCGTACGCAGCTGCCGCCGCCAACCTCGGCTGGATGGCGATGTCGGGCTGCACCCTGACCACCGACCACCACTACGTGTTCCCGAGGTCCGGCGGCGACGTGCTGGGCGCGACCATCGAGGGCGCCCGCACGGTCGGTTTGCGTTTTCATCCCACCCGAGGCTCGATGGATCTCGGTCGGTCCTCCGGCGGCCTTCCGCCCGATTCCGTGGTCGAATCCACCGAGGCGGCACTGATCGCGTCGGAAGAGGCCATCGACAGGTGGCACGACCCGTCGCCCGACTCGCGCCTGCAGATCGCACTCGCGCCCTGCTCGCCGTTCTCCGTCACCGGAGAGCTGATGGTCGGAGCGGCAGAGTTGGCCCGGAAGCGAGGCGTCCGTCTGCACACCCATCTCTGCGAGACCATGGACGAGGAGGCCTTCTGCCTGGAGAAGTTCGGCCGCCGCCCGGTGGACTACATCGAGGATCTGGGTTGGCTGGGACCGGACGTCTGGTTCGCGCACTCGGTGTGGCCCTCGCCTGCGGACATCGCGAAGTTTGCGGCGACGGGCACGTCGGTGGCGCACTGCCCGACCTCCAATGCCCGGCTGGGATCGGGCATCGCCCCGGTGGCCGACTTGCTGGCGGCCGGGGTGTCGGTCGGACTCGGTGTCGACGGGTCGGCGTCCAACGAGTCGGGTCGACTGGATGACGAGTTGCACCAGGCCCTGCTGGTGGCTCGCCTGCGCGGCGGATCCACCTCGATGTCCGCCCGGCAGGTGCTGTCGATGGCGACCATCGGCGGCGCCGCGGTTCTCGGACGCCAGCACGACCTGGGCTCCCTCGAGGTCGGCAAGCTCGCCGACGTGGCCCTATGGCGGGTCGACACGATCGCCGGCGCCGATATCGCCGACCCGGTCGCCACCCTGGTGTTCGGCACCCGGAGCCCGCTCGAACTCCTGCTGGTGGGCGGCAGGCCGGTGGTCGAGTCGGGACTACTGGTGAACGCCGACGCCGACCATCTCGCCCGGGCGTCGAGTGCCGCAGCTCGCACGCTCGCCCGGAGAGCCGGCCGATAGCCGTCACGACCCGGTCAGGTAATCCATCCCCATCGCCTTCCGCACCCGGTCCAGGGTCTCGTTGGCGATGGCGTTTGCCTGGGCGGTGCCGTCGAGCAGCACTCCGTCCAGATACCGGGGGTCGGTCAGCAACTCTTGACGGCGGCGACGTAAGGGCCGCAACGCATCGTTGACGACGTCGACGGCCAACGTCTTCAGCGCGCCCGAGCCCGCCTGGCCGATCTGTTCGGCGATCTCCATCGGAGAGCGATCGGTGAAGGAGGCGATCAATTGCAGCAGCGAGGCCACCTCAGGTCGGCTGCGGGGTTCATAAGTGATGTGCCGCAACGAATCCGTCTTGGTCAGGCGCAGCATTCGGGCTGTTGTGTCCTCGTCGGCGCCCAAGGAAACGGCGTTTTTGCGGGATTTTGACATCTTCTCGCCGTCTGTCCCCAGTAACAGCGGGACGTCGGACAGGAGCGCTTCGGGGAGTTCGAAGATCGCCCCGTATCGCTCGTTGAACCGGCGGGCGATGGTCCGGGTGAGTTCCAGATGGGGCAGCTGGTCGCGGCCGACGGGGACCACATTGCCTCCGCAGAAGAGGATGTCGGCCGCCTGATGGACCGGATAGGTCAGCAGCAGGGCACTGAGTTGCCGATTCGCCGCCGCGGCCTCGGCCTTGACCGTTGGGTTCCGCCGGAGCTCGGCGTCGCTGACCAGGGACAAGAACGGCAGCATCAGCTGGTTCAGCGACGACACCGCCGAATGCGGAAAGATCAAGGTCTGCTCCGGGTCGACGCCGGCGGCCAGGTAGTCGGCCACCAACAGTCGCACCCGCTGCCGCAGCGGCCCGGCCGCGTCACGGTCGGCGATGACCTGATAGTCAGCGATCACCAGGTTCAGCGGCACACCGAGCCGCTGGAGCCGGATCCGGTTGGCCAGCGTTCCGACGAGGTGGCCCAGGTGCAGGTCCCCCGTGGGTCGGTCGCCACTGAGAACACGATGCGCGGCGGGCGATCTCACTATCTCGCGTTCCAACTCGTCAGACCTGAGCCGGGCTCGCCGGAACGACGCATCGTCGACGAGGCTCGCGCCGCCGGCGATGTCGTCCAGGGGCGCGGATCGGATGCTGTGCAGTGTGCTCATGTCGGCTCCTTGGTCAGGAAGCCGCCCAGGGCAGTCGTGGGGCGTTCGCGGGCGAAACGACCACAGGCCGCCCGAAGGCGGCCTGTGGATTGGTTGTCTTGACGTCGCGGCCGCCGTCAGGCGGGCAGCCACCAGCTCATGTTCGAGAGTTGGCCAGCGCTAGTCATGCGGAAAATGTATCACCGGCGGGACCGCGGTCGCAGGTGTTTGCGCCGGTACCTGGGAAAGCCGGCCAGCCGGCCGGACAGCGGCGAGAACAGCACGCGGCGACAAAGAGGCGGTTGACCTGCGGGTTTCTTGACACGCCTACCTAGCAGGTAGAGTTCTGCTTCGCCCGCCGAAGACGGCGACCAGGCGCCATTAGCTCAATTGGCAGAGCAGCTGACTCTTAATCAGCGGGTTCGGGGTTCGAGTCCCTGATGGCGCACAATTTGCCTCCATCAATCTTCAGACGTGCTGTCTGGGGATGAGGATGGCGAGGACCAGGCCGATCAGCGCGATGGCCAGCAGGACACAGGTGGCCACGGCATAGGGGACGCCGCCCGGTATGGCGGCTGCGACCAGGATTGAGCCGGTCAGGGCGGTCCCGAGAGAAGAGCCCAGGTTCGACACGCTGCGGGACAGCCCCGAGATGTCGCCCTGGTCGCTGTCGGGGAAGCTGGACTGCACCACGTTGACCGACGAGGTGAGCATGACGCCGACACCCAGACCCATCAGCAGCAGTCCGGGCACGAAGGACAGCACCCCGCTGTCCTCGCGCACCAGGGCCACCTGCAGGGTCATTCCGATTGCCGTCACGGCAAAGCCAGTGATGATCAACATTCGCTGCGAGTGTCGTTGGGCCAGCCTTCCGGCGGCGGCGGAGGACACCAGGATGCCCAGCGTCGCCGGCGTCAGCATGAGTCCGGTTTCTATTGCCGAGTACCCCCGGATTTCCTGCAAGAAGACGGAGGTGACGAAGAACGTGCCCTGCAGGATCAGCCACTGCACGGTCTGGGTGCCCATGGCGAGGTTGGCGATGCGGTCACGGAAGAGCCTCAGGTGCAGCAACGGTTCCTGCCCGCGACGCTCCCGTCCGCGGATGTGCCAGATGAACCAGACCAGGATCAATGCCCCGACCGCGACGAACAGCCACACCGGGGATATGCCGCCGGCCGGGATCACCGTGGTGTCACCGATGGTGAAGTCAGTGCGCGACGAGATCCACCCGTAGGTGCCGGACTGCAGGATACCGAGGACCACGAAGAACATCCCGGCAGCCGAGAGGATCGCACCGACGAGGTCGAACCGCGGTGCCGGGCCCTGACGGCCGGGGTCCACGATCTTGCGAGCCATCACCAAAATGCCGACGACGACCAGCACCTGCAGGCCGAAGGATGCCCGCCAGCTGATCGCAGTCGTGACCAGACCACCCACCAGCGGCCCAGCAGCGGCACCCAGCCCTCCGGCGCCGCTGACCACTCCGAAATACTTGGCGCGCGTCTTGATATCCGCGGCGGCCACGGTGATCAGGATGTACACCGGAGGAATCATCAAGGCCGATCCGACGCCCTCGAGCAGCGAATAGCCGAAGATCATCGTGCCCAGCCCCTGGGAGAACATGGCCAGGGTGGCCCCGGCGCCGTAGACGATCAGGCCGGCGACAAAGCAGACCTTGCGGCCCCAGATGTCCGACAGCTTGCTCCCGGGGATCATCAAGGAAGCCATCGTGAGGGTGAACAGGGTGATGGTCGTCTGCATGCCCCGCACCGACGTGTCGAGATCGGTGGCGATCGCCGAGATGGCCACGTTCATGTTGGTGGCTGCATAGCTGGCTATGAATTGCGCCAGGGCTAGTGGCGCGATCATCGTCCGGGCGACAGCCGTCTCTGTGGAGGCTTTGGTCATCGCATTGTCCCCTTGTTTGAAATGGGCCGATTGCAGACCCCAGGTATCACCATGGGATTCATCGACGCCGGGAATGGGCTGTGTCCGTTGAATTCTCGGCGCCAGTGCCGTGACGCGTCCCTGCTGAGCACGCTCGCCGACCGGCGAGGCGTACGAGACCCAGGCGACGATGGCCGGTTCCCCTACCGTACCGTGCGCATGGCGCACCAGTATGTCGCGGGCCCAAGGGAAGCAGGTAAACCTTGGGTGAATATATGGCTGTACAGGCGATTTCGAGGCTTCGGGCACGAAGCAGCCTCCTACGATCGTGACCTGCCGCCCACCCGGGAAAGGACCCGATGACCGATCCAACAACGACCGCTCCGCTCCGGACGAGGACTGCCGAGCATGCCCGGTTGGCGCAGGCCACCGGGGCAGCGGAAGACGACCTCTTCGATGCGAACCCTTGGTACGAATGGGGTCCATATCTGTCCGAACGGGCCTGGGGAACGGTCCGGGAGGACTACAGCGACAGTGGTGATGCCTGGAGCTACTTCCCGCATGACCACGCCCGGTCGCGCGCGTTCCGGTGGAACGAGGACGGCATGGCCGGGATGTCCGACATCCACCACGACCTGTGCCTGGGATTGGCGCTGTGGAACGGAGCGGATCCCATCCTGAAGGAACGGATGTTCGGGCTGACCGGTCCGCAGGGCAACCACGGCGAGGACGCCAAGGACTACTGGTGGTACTTGGACGCGCTGCCCAGCCACGCCTGGTTGCGCTGGCGGTACCACTACCCACAGACGGCATTCCCGTATCAGCGGCTGGTCCAGGAGAACGCCCGCCGGTCCAGGGACGAGCCCGAGTTCGAGTTGCTGGACACGGGTGCGTTCGACGAGGACCGATACTGGTCGGTGGATGTCGCGTACGCCAAGGCGTCACCGACCGAGGTGCTGGCCCGGATCACCATCGAGAACCACGCCCCGGAGGAGGCAACACTGTCGGTGCTGCCGACGCTCTGGTTCCACAACAGCTGGCAGGAATCCGGTGACACGGCGCCCACCTTGTTCCTCGACGGCGACGGTGTTGCCGTCGGGCACCCGCGACTGTCGGGCTACCGCCTCGACGCCGCACCCGGCCCGGACGGCGCTGTGCCGGAGGCGTTGTTCTGCGACAACGAGACGAACACCGTCCGATTGTTCGGGGCGGCGCCCCTGACGGCCTTTCCGAAGGACGGCATCAACGATCACGTCGTCTCGGGCGCACCCACGGTGAACCCCGACCAGGTGGGCACCAAGGCCGCCTGGTGGTACCGAGTGACCGTTCCGGCCGGCGGGCGGGCCGAACTGCGGCTGCGGCTGCATCGTCCCGACCCGGACCACGCCGGAGGTCCGACCCCCTGGCACGGCAGTGCTTTCGATGAACTGATGGCCCTTCGGGAGCGGGAGGCCGACGATTTCTACGCGGCAACGGCCCCAGCAGATATCGGTGACGAGGCCATGCGGGTGCTGCGTCAGTCCTGCGCCGGGCTGGTCTGGTCGAAACAGATCTACCCGTACCGGGTGAACCGGTGGCTGGACGGCGACCCAGGCCAGCCCGTCCCGCCCGCCGGTCACCGGAGCGGACGCAACACCGGTTGGCGGCACCTGGACTCCTTCGACATCCTGTCGATGCCGGATCCCTGGGAATATCCGTGGTTCGCCGCGTGGGACCTGGCCTTTCACACGATCAGCTGGGCGCACCTGGATCCGGCGTTCGCCAAGTACCAGCTGCAGGTGCTGCTCCGGGAGTGGTTCCAACACCCCAACGGGGCGCTACCGGCCTACGAATGGAGCTTCGACGACGTCAACCCGCCGGTTCACGCACTGGCCGCGATCCGGGTGTTCATCATCGACGGGGCCACCGACCTGGACTTCTTGAAACGGGTCTTCCACAAACTGCTGCTGAACTTCACCTGGTGGCTGAACCGGCAGGATCCCGACGGCAACAACCTGTTCGGGGGTGGCTTCCTGGGCCTGGACAACATCAGTCCCATCGACCGCTCACACCTGCCGCCCGGGTTCGGATTGGAACAGGCCGACGGAACGGCGTGGATGGCCTACTACTCGGTCGCGATGCTCGCGTTGGCCACGACGCTGGCGGAGCACGACGCCGTGTACGAGGACATGGTCGTGAAGTTCCTCGAGCAAACCGTTCTGATCATGGACGCCCTCGAGGATTCCGGTTGTTACGACGCAGCTGATGGCTTCTTCTACGACCGGCTCATCGACCCCTCCGGGGCGAGTATTCCGATCAAGGTACAGACGTTGGTCGGGGTGATTCCGGCATTGCCGGCCATTGCCATCCCCACCGGAGACACCGACCGAATCCGTCGGCTGCGCAAGCGATTTGCCCGTCGGCTGGACCAGGCCGAGCGGCACGAGATCCTTGACTGGCACGTCCGCGGGGATGGCGACGACCGCCGACTGCTGCTGACCGTCGTGTCGATGGACAAGCTGGCCCGGGTGTTCGCCACCCTGTTCGACGAGGACGCGTTCCTGTCACCCCACGGGTTGCGGTCGATCTCGAAGCGGCACACCACGCCGTACACCGTGCCGGGGATGCCCGACGCCACCATCGAATACGAACCCGCGGAATCCCGCACCGCCATGTACGGCGGAAACTCGAATTGGCGTGGCCCGGTCTGGTTTCCGGTCAACTACCTGGTGATCCGGGCCCTGCTGCAGTACGACCAGTTCTTCGGCCCCGACTTCACCCTGGAATACCCAACGCGGTCCGGGCGGCAGCTGACGCTGCGGGACATCGCCGCCGACCTGAGCAACCGCCTGGTCAGCATCTGGCTGCCGGGGAAAGACGGACGTCGCCCGGTCTACGGCGGAGTGGATCGCCTCCAAAAAGATCCGGCGTGGAAAGACAACCTGCTGTTCTACGAGTACTTCCATGGCGAGGACGGCGCCGGACTCGGCGCCATGCACCAAACCGGATGGACGGCCCTGGTCGCGGACCTGCTGATCGACCCGCCCGGTCAAAGCCAGCGACTGGTATTCCCGAACACCAAGCCGGATCCGGCACCAGCCGAAGATGTCCGGGCCGCAGACGGCGAGTGAGAGATATCGGAAAGGTGGTGCGCGGTGTGGGCCGTGACTGTTGAACCGGGTGTGGCCGGATCGGTCCGATACGAGGAGGTACCCGAACCGGAAGAGCGGTCCGGATCGATCATGGTCGAGGCAGTTGCGGCCGGAATATGCGGCACCGACGTCGAGATTGCTTCCGGCGCCTACGGTTGGCCCGCGCCCGGCCGACAGCGGCTGATTCTCGGACACGAATCGCTCGGTCGGGTCATCGATCCCGGCGCCGATACCGGACTGCGGCCCGGTGACCTGGTGGTCGGCATCGTGCGGCGCCCGGACCCGGTCCCCTGCCCCAACTGCGCCGTCGGCGAGTGGGACATGTGCCGCAACGGGCAGTACACGGAGCGCGGTATCAAGCAGATCGACGGCTTCATGTCGGAACGGTGGCGCATCGAGCCGGGATATTTCACCAAGGTGGACCCTGCGTTGGGCATCCTCGGGGTGCTGCTCGAGCCCACCACAGTCGTCGCGAAAGCCTGGGAACACGTCGCCGCGATGCGGGCCAGGGCCTTCTGGCAGCCCCGCACCGCCCTCATCACCGGAACCGGCCCGATTGGACTGCTCGCCGCGTTGATCGGGGTCCAGCTGGGCCTGGAAGTCCACGTCCTGGGCCGTAACCCGACCGGCCTCAAACCCGAACTGGTCGGCGACCTCGGAGCGGTCTACCACACCGGCGAACTGCGTGACGTCGGGTTCGCTCCCGACGTGATCATCGAATGCACAGGGGTAGGGCAGGTCATCGTGGACTCGATCCGCCAGATCGGGTCCGGCGGCGTGCTGTGCCTGACCGGCGTGGGCAGCGGCGGACAGACCAGCGGCCCGCCGGCCGCCGATATTGCCACCGAGCTCGTGCTGCAGAACAACGTCATCGTCGGTTCGGTCAATGCCAACCGTCGGCATTTCTACCGGGCCGGCGAGGCGTTGGCGGCAGCCGATCCCCGATGGCTGGCCAGATTGATCACCCGGCGGGTTGCGCCGCCGAGTATCGAGGACGCATTTCACCGGAACCCGGACGACATCAAGGTCATCGTGGATTTCGCCGACTGAAACTCTCAGGGCTCGAGGTACGGAAACGCCTGGGAGCTAATAGTTTCCGCAGCTCCGCAGAATCAATAGCTGACTGTGTGTGTCAATGTGACTGGAGGGACGCAAGGTGAAGATTCTTGTTCTCGGTGGGGGCCCGGCCGGCGTGACGGCGGCGATGCATGCGCGGGAGCTCGGCGCGGAGGTGACGCTCGTCGAGGCGAGGCGCGCCGGCGGCACCAGCATCAACGACGGTCCGGCCCCGGTGCGGACATTGGCCCGCGCAGCACGGTTGGTGCGGGACGCCCGAAGTTGGGACCGGTTCGGGCTGCACGGAGCGCTGCCGGAGCTCGACCTGGCGGCTGCGCTGGCCAGCTCGCAACGGGTCGCCAAGTACGTCCACGATCAACGCCGGTTGGAGAAATTCATCAGGACCACCGGGATCGATCTGATCGAACAGGCCGGCTCCGCAGTGTTCCAGGACCCGCACACCGTCAAGATCTCCGATGGCCGCACCTTCACCGGCGACGCCGTGATCATCGCGGTCGGCGGGCATGCCGGCCGGCTGCCCATCCCGGGTGCGGAACTGGCTCTGACCTACAACGACATCCCTGACATCACCGAGCTCCCCCGCTCGGCGGCCATCATCGGTGGCTCCGACACCGGCGCCCAGATCGCCTCCATCCTGGCCGATTTCGGCACCTCGGTCACGATCTTCGAACACAGCGAACGGTTGGCGTCCCGGGCTGATCAGGACGTGTCGGTCGCGTTGGGCGAGGCGTTCACCGAACGTGGGATCGACTTGCAACTGGGCAGCAGGGTGGAACGACTCGAACGCACGGCCGGCGGCATCACCACCCACTACCGGTCCGGGGACCAGCAGGACCGTTTGACCGTCGACGCGGTGTTCTTCGCGGTCGGCTGGCCAGGAAACGCCGACTCCCTGGGGGCAGCGGCCGTGGGCATCGCTACCAGCCGCGGCTACGTCGAGGTCGGTCCCGACCTGCGGAGCAGCGTCCCGCACATCCTGGCCGCCGGTGACGTCAATGGCGTCAGCATGTTGGTGCCCAGCGCCCGCCACGAGGGCCGCATCGCCGCGGAGAACGCGGTGTTGGGCACCAAACGCCGGTTCAGCCACGAGCTCGTCCCGACCGGGAGTTTCACCGACCCGGAGTACGGCGGCGTCGGACTGACCGAGGCGGAGGCCAGGGAGCGGTACGACTGCGAGGTCGCCATCGCTCGCTACTCCGACATGGTCAGGCCGGTGGCCGACGGACACCCCCACGGGTTCTGCAAACTCATCGTCGAGCGGCACCACCGGTTCATCCTCGGCGCCCACGTGATCGGCGAGTACTCGGCCGAGGTCATCCAGATGGTCGCGGCCTGCATGGCCGGCAACATGCGCATCGAGCAGGTGGCCGACCTGCACCCGGCGTTCCCGACCTTCACCGAAGCAGTCAGCATCGCCGCGCAGAGCATCGTCCGGCAGCTCGGGATAGCCCCGATGGCGCCGGGGTGGGGCGAGGAGAACATCGCCCCCAACCTGGTCGGGCGGCCCTGATGACTCCTCGTCCGACCGGTCCGACACCGGACTTTTCAGTCGCTCCGTAGCTCGCCGCGGATCCGCGCTGCGCGCTCGTCGACGTCTGCCCGAGCGGCCGTTTCGTCGATGACCGTGACGCGTCGATCGGCGACCAAGCAGCGACCCGCGACGAAGACATCCGTGACGTCGGTACCCCGGGCCGCGTAGGCCACAAAGGACGTGGCATCGGTGAACGGGGTCGCCGTCGTGCCGGTCACATCCAAGACCGTGAGGTCCGCGGCTTCGCCGACGTCGAGAACGCCGGACAGCGAAGGATCCAACGCGGCAGCACCGCCGGCGGTGGCCATCTGAAACAGGTCCGCTCCGGCGATCACGGACGGGTCGACGGCGATCCCCCGCTGCATCAGGGTGCCCATCTTGATCTCCTCGAACATGTCAAGGGTGTTGTTGGAAGCGACCGAATCAGTCCCGAGACCGAGACGGATACCGGCGTCGAGGTAGCTGCGGACAGGCGCTACGCCGGCTCCGAGCTTCAGGTTCGATACCGGATTGTGTGACACTGTCACCCCCGGAGCGCCAAGCAGCTCGACGTCCCCCTCGCGCGGATGAACCGCATGGGCCACATGCACTCTGCCGTTCAGCAGACCCAGGTCGGCCACCTGCCTGATCGGGGTCGCGCCGAACTTCCGGATCGACCTCTCGACCTCCGTGGTGGTCTCGGAGAGGTGGATGTGCACACCGGTCCCGTCGCGATCGCTGCGGCGAGCCACGTCCGCGATCAGCTCGGGCGGGCAGGTGTAGGGCGCATGCAATCCGTAGGCCACGGTGATCAGCGGTTCGCCGGCGAATTGGGCCGCCAGTGATGCGGTGCGGGTCAACATGTCCGAACCAGGGGAAGGATCCGCATTCGGGAAGGCCACGGCGTCATAGCCGAACACTGCGGGCGCCGCAGAGACCCGCATTCCCGCCTCCGCAACGATGCCCAGCAGATCGGCGTCCCAGGCGAACATGTCGATGAAACCGACCGTCCCGCCGCGCAACATCTCGGCCAGGGCCAATCGCAGGCCGGCCCGGATGTCCGCCGCGGTCAGGCGCAGCTCGAAGGCCCGAACATGGGTGAGCCAGGTGTGCAGCGGTACGTCATCCGAATAGCCGCGCAACAAGGTCATCGCCGAGTGGGTGTGGGCGTTGACCAGGCCCGGGATCACCAAGCGTCCGGTCCCGTCGAGGTCACCGGGCCCCAGCGGCCCGCGCACCGCACCGACGTAGGTGACCCGCCCGAAATTCGAGGAGAAGGCGATTTCCGCGTCGTGGAGGATCCGACCGACCGCAGGAACGATGGTGGCGCCGACGATCCGAACATCAGTCATTCGACGGGAGGTGATTCAGAGTGCGGACAGCTTGAGCCACTTGTCCCACGGGATCGTCCAGTCGTACAGGTCCCCGTCGGCGTCGGAGAGCGCCACACTGGTTCCGGTCACCTCGACCGGGTCGCCGATCAGGGCGGACTTGAAGTAGGCCTGGGCGTTCTCCGGTGACAAGTTGATGCAGCCATGGCTGACGTTGTCGACACCCTGGACGTCGACAGTGTTGGGGTTCTCGTGGATGAACTCACCGTTGTCGCTGATGCGAACGTCCCAGTACTCGGTCGAGTGGTAGTTGAACGGCGGCGACCCGATCATCAGGTGTACCGGCAACTTCTCGATGACGACGTGGATGCCGGAGCGAGTGACCAGATTCGGATCGTTGACCTCGTCGCCGCGACCGTAGGACGCCGGATAGGTGGCGACAGTGCTGGCGCACGAGCCGGGGTCGTTCATCTCCTTGCAGCCCTGCTTGACGACGATCTTGAAGCTCTTGGCATCCGCATACACGACCTGGTTCCGTCCGATGCTGAAGTCGCTGGTGACCTCGTCACTGCCGTAGGCCCCGTCGCCGAACTTCACCCCGTAGACGTTCGCGTCGACGTGCACCTTGGTGTTGGCAGGCCAATAACCTTTCGGGCGCCAGTCCAGGGCCCAGAGGCCGTCGTCGTGCTGGATCCAGGCCCAGGCGCCTTCGACCTTGGGCGTGGTGGTGATGGTCACGTGCTTCTCGACGGCTGCGCGGTCTGCCGGTTCCATACCGAACCGGACGATCACCGGCGAGGCGACGCCGACCACGTCACCGTCGCCCGGGGACACATTGACCGAGACCCGCGTGTCGGGCTCGACGGTGCTGAACTCGCCCTTGATGGCGACCGCCTTGCCGTCCGTCCCGGTCGCGGTTCCCGTTGCGCTGTAGGTCTTCCCGTAGCCGAGCACCTCGCCGACGGTCCAGGACGCACCATCGGCGGACACCACACCCTTGACGACCTTGCCCTCGGGGTTCTTCAGGCTGAACTTGGTGATCTTGCCCTTCGACACGGAAATTACCAACGGCTGCGAGGGCGACATGTCCTGCGTTCCGAAGGCGGGCGAGGCGGTGACCTTGGCCACCGGCGGGAGGACGACGACCTTCGACGTGGTCGTGGGCGTAGTCGGTATGGCGCTCGACGGCGCGGCTTCCGGACTGCTCGCCGGCGCGGAGCTCTGGGCCGGCGTGATGGACGGCACCGCAACCTCGGTCGACGACGCCGGACCGGCACTGACCGCTATCGAGGTCGGGGCGGTAGACGTCGAGCTGATCGCGGTGTTCCCGCCGGACGTACAGGCAGTGGCCAGCACCAACAACGATGCGAGCGCCGCAATTGGCACCGATCGACGCGCAGAAAACTTGAACAACTCCGCCTCACAAATCCGGACCCCGGACGGCACCGATCACACCCCACCGCCACCGACCGATGTCGATAGGCGAAAGGATACCGGCTGCGGACAGGTCTCCTGATGCGATTCGGGGCACGTCGTGCTAAAAGATGCCGACCGGTGGTCCCTCCGACCGACGCAGCGCTGCGGTGGCCGGCCCGGGTCAGCGGAACAGACGGCGGATGACGATGAAGCCGACGAGAGCGCCGGCACCGATGATGGCCGATTTGATCCTCGGGTCAGCCCACTTGGACAGCACGGCCTCCTTGGCCTGCTCCACGATCCGTTTCGGGTTGCTTCTGGTCGACAGCTCGTCGATGGTGACGGCCAGCGCATCCCGGGCGCGCTCGATTTCCGCCTGAATGGTGTCGGCGTCGCGGGCCACGTGGCCTCCCTTTTCTAGCAGGGCCGCTCGGAGCGCGGCGTACAGCTGATTACCCTATCGCCATGACGACCAACCTTCCCGACGTGGGCGACGCGGCTCCGGACTTCACTCTGCTCGATGCCCAAGGCGCCGAGGTCAGCCTGGCCGGCTTGGCCGGCCGGCGGGTGATCCTCTACTTCTATCCCGCGGCGATGACCCCCGGCTGCACCACCGAGGCCTGTGACTTCAGCGCCGCCAAACCCGAGCTCGACCTGGCCGGTGTCAGCGTCATCGGCGTGTCCCCCGATGCTCCCGCCAAGCTGGCCGCCTTCACCGAGAAGAGCGGACTGGACGTCACCCTGCTCAGCGACCCGGACCGGACGGTGCTCAAGGCCTACGGCGCCTACGGCGAGAAGCAGAACTATGGCCGCACCGTGATGGGTGTCATCCGCTCCACCTTCGTCATCGGGCCGGACGGCACCATCGAGAAAGCCTGGCGCAACGTGAAGGCCACCGGGCACGTGGCTCGCGTCCTGCGGGACATCGGCCTCGCGGCCTGATCGCCGGTTTCCGGTCGGACCGCCGTCGGCAGGTAGTCTGATCCAGCCGTGCGAGCGGCGGTGGGGCCGTAGCCCAATTGGCAGAGGCACACGGTTTAGGTCCGTGCCAGTGAGGGTTCGACTCCCTTCGGCCCCACTCAATCATCGGTCTTGACGTATTTCACATCGATCCAATCTCTCCTGTTCGGGTAAGGCCTTCCGTGATGGTGGCCGCCCGTGGAGGTGATGACGAAATGTTGAACAAAGCCGGCGAGACGCGCCCGTCTCGCCCACTGCGCAGCGCCATCAGTAGACGTTGGCGGCTCCTGTTCGCCCCGCCCCGGCCCTGTCCCCTGACGCCACTGTCGATCGATCTGGCGAACGCGGATGAGATCCCCATCAACGCAACCGATCTCGCCCGGTTAAGGGCGATCGCCCCCGAACCGGTGAGCGTTCTTGAAGTCACCTATCTTCGCGTCCAGCGGGTGCTCAGCGGGGCCGACCTGCAGTACGCGAAATTGCTGATCGGATCGGCGCTGGTCGCGGCGCACCTGGCCCCGGACGGGCCCGGCCGCGAAGACCAGATCCGGATATTGCTGGCCGGCTACGCCGCCGACATAGGCGGATTCCTTGCCGCTCGGGAACAGGTCAGCGCCAGAGCGAAGTACACCAGAGGACTCTTCCTCGGCGTCTGGCTCAGCATCCTGGTGCTGGCCGCTATCGGCTTCCTGGCGATCGGAGCCATCCGGGTGTTCTTCGATCGCGCGCCGACCACCTGGGAACTCTTCGCCGTTCGCGATGTGCTCGTGGCCGTCGGCGGCGGTGGGGCCGGTGCCGTGGTCAGCGTTCTCATCCGCCTGTCCAGTGCGACCTTCATCGACTACGAGGCGGTGACGGCCGGCGCGGCCCGCAATCGCATCATGCTGGGGTGGTTCTTCGCCGCTGCGGTCGTCTTTCTGGTCAAGGGCGGGATCGTCACGGTCGTCACCGATCCCAGCGCAGCGGTGATCGAGTCGGGTGGCGCTGCCGCCCCGCTCGCGATTATCAACAGTTGGTTCTTCTGGGGGGCGATCGGATTTCTGGCCGGGTTCAACGAGCGGTGGGCCCGCAGCTTGATCACCCGGTCCGACGATCAACCGTCAGCGGTGCCGAGCCCGAAAATGGCTATCCCGCAGCAGTCCAACAGGACGGTGGCCAACCTCGACGAATCCCAGGGGTTGGCCGCCTGAGCAGCCGAGGGCCGTACTAGAACAACGGCTCGCCGATGGCTGCCGGAGGGGGCCCGTCGAAGAGCGCACTGACCGATTCGCCGTTGTGGATGCGACTCATCGCCTCGGCCAGTGCCGGTGCGATCGAGAGCACCGTGAGTTTCTCGGTTCGTTCCTCGTTGCGGATGGGAACGGTGTTGGTGCAGACGATCTCCAGCACGTCCGGCTGATCGCCGATGCGCTTGAGAGCTCCGCCGGCGAACAGACCATGCGTGCAGGCCACCCGGATGGAGCGGCAGTTCACCTCGCGCAGCCGGTCGACAAGTTCGAGAATGGTACTGCCCTTGGCGATCTCGTCGTCCAGCACGATGACGTCGCGCCCGGTGACCTCGCCGATCACAGCGCTGATGCTCACTCGGTCGTCGGCGAATCGCTGCTTTGCACCGGCGGCGACCGGGACGCCCAGCAAGCGCGCGAAGGCGGCGGCCTCCTTGGCATTACCCAGGTCCGGGGAGACCACGGTGGTGTTGGACAGATCGTAGCCGCGGAAATGCCCGGCCAACTCGCGCAGCGCGTGCAGGTGATCGACCGGCACGCTGAAGAATCCGTGCACCTGCGGGGAGTGCAAGGTCATCGCCAGCACCCGCGAGGCGCCGGCCGTCACCAGCAAATCGGCCACCAGCCGGCCACCGATCGAGATCCGTGGCGCGTCCTTCTTGTCCGAACGGGCGTAGGCGTAGTGCGGCATGACCACGGTCGTGCGCGCGGCCGATGCGCCGCGTGCCGCATCCAACATGAGCAGCAGCTCTACCAGGTGCTCCTGCACCGGGGTGACCAGCGGCTGGATCAGGAACACGTCCCGCTCCCGGCAGTTGGCCTGCAGCTGCACTTCGAGACAGTCATTGGCGAATCGTTGGACCCGCACCGGGTGCAACGGCACATCCAGCTGGGCGCAGACCTCCGATGCCAGTTCGGGGTGTGCGCTCCCGCTGAAGACCACGATGTTTCGCAAGACCAACCCCGTCCGCTGCCGTCCTCGTGCAATCCGCGACCTCGGTCAACCCTACCGACACGCCCGCGCCGATCGCACGCGCCTCCGGCGGTTCCTCCCGTCTGGTGCGACAATTCCGGGGACCGACAATTCGCAGGTAGGAAGAGGTCCTGGTGAGCCAACCCGATGCGAGCGGCGAACGTCCGGAAGCTGCCACCACGGCCTGGGGCGACGGCGGCTCCGAGGAAACACAGCTGATCCGTCCCCGGTCGCAGGACTCGGGCCAAGGGGCGTCGGACGTCCCCAGAACTGGATCCAGCGCGCCCGATACTGGATCCAGCGCGGCTGCGCCCCCCGGCGACGAGGCCGATCGGCTCTACAGTGGCAGCTCTGAACCGACCCAGCACATCGGCTCATATTCGACTGCCGGCACGGCGGCTCCGACGACCGGCCCTACCCCGACATCGAGCTCCCCCGAGCCCGCGGGCTGGGCGCCGTACAACGAACAGCAGGCCTACCCGGAACAACCTGCGATGACGTCCGTCTATCCGCAATCACCCCCCGGCTATGCACCCGCCTACGCCCCGGCCTACGCCCCGGCACAGGTGGTCGCGGCTCCGCCGGTAGCGGCCACGCCGGAGCAGACCTCCAACCGGGTCGGACCGGCCTTCATCTGCGTACTGGCCGGCATCATCCTCACCGCGGGCGGCCTGCTGCTGGCCGGCAAATATGGGATCGCGGCGGCGAGCAACCTGACGCAGAATTCGGTCGTCATCAAGAATTCGGGGCTGACCACGCTCGGCGCCCTCTTGCTGTTGGCAGCCGTCGTGCTGAACGGGTGGTCACCGTGGGCCACCGTGATCCCCGGCGTCGTACTGACCGGCGTGGGCGCCTGGGCGTTGTACGACACGACCGCGACGGTGACCGTCGGGCGCTGGACGAACTCCGTGCTGACCACGAACCAGCTGGCTCTCTGGCACCACTACGGCGTCACCCTCGCGATCGGCTTGATGATGCTGGCGGCCAGCGCAGCGGCTGCCATCGCCCGGGCGAGCGGAAAGCGCGACGGGCAGATCCTCGGCCGCCGCCAGATCTCCTAGGCGACGGCAGACGTCAGCGCTCAGGCCAGCCCGAGGGCGACGCGTAGGTCAGGAAGCATGAGCGCAATGGCCAGACCGCGGTGCGAGAGCCGATCCTTCTCGGCCGGCGCCAGAGCGGCCGATGTCCGGCCGTCGCCGGCTACGTCGCTCTCCGCCGGAACGAACAGCGGGTCGTAGCCGAATCCGTTGTCCCCGTAAGGCTCCCGGACGATACGGCCACGCCACTCGCCGCGGCGGACCACAGGCTCGGCGCCGGGAACGGCCAGCGCCAGCGCGCAGACGAACGCTGCTCCGCGGCGTTCCTCGGGTACATCGCCGAGTTGGGCCAGGAGCAGCGCGTTGTTGGCGGCGTCGTCGCCGTGCCGACCCGACCACCGGGCCGACAGCACCCCCGGCATGCCGTTGAGCGCGTCGACCGCCAGCCCGGAATCGTCGGCCAACGAGATCTCGCCGGTAGCCGCGGCCGCTTGGGCCGCCTTGGCCACCGCGTTCTCCTCGAAGCTGGCTCCGGTCTCCGGCTCCTCCGGGAAATGGGGCACGTCCGCGAGACCGAGGACGGTGACCTGATCACCCAGAATGCGTTGCAGCTCAGCCAGTTTCTTGCCGTTCCGGGTGGCCAACAGCACCCGGCTCACAGCTTGGCCCCGAGTTCCTTCGGATACGGCGACGCCAACGCCTCCCGCTGCAGCTCGGTCAGTGTTTTGATACCGGCCAGCGCGGAATCCAGCATGGCGTCAAGAGTCGACCGGGAGAAGGTGGCGCCCTCCGCGGTGCCTTGCACCTCGACCAGGGTGCCGGTGTCGGTGGCGACGATGTTCATGTCGACCTCGGCCCGGGAGTCCTCCTCGTACGGCAGGTCCAGCCGGACCCGGCCGCCGACCACCCCGACCGACACCGCGGCGATCTGGCAGGACAACGGCTGCGGGTCGGAAAGCGCCCCGGCGTGCCGCAGGTAGGTGACGGCATCGGCCAGCGCGACATAGGCCCCGGTAATCGCCGCGGTCCTGGTGCCGCCGTCCGCCTGGAGCACGTCACAGTCGACGGCGATCGTGTTCTCGCCCAGCGCTGCCAGATCGACGCAGGCGCGCAGCGACCGCCCGATCAGCCGGGAAATCTCGTGGGTGCGACCGCCGACCCGACCCTTGACCGACTCGCGATCACTGCGCTCGTGCGTGGCCGACGGCAGCATCGCGTACTCGGCGGTCAACCAGCCGAGCCCGGATCCCTTGCGCCATCTGGGAACTCCCCGCGTGACCGACGCCGCGCAGAGCACCTTGGTGCCACCGAATTCCACCAGCACCGAACCGGCCGGATGGGCCTGGAATCCTCGAGTGAAACTGATCGGGCGGAGTTCGTCGTCGGCTCTTCCATCTTCTCTGACCATGGCTCCAACGTAGTGGAGAGAAGAAGATGGCCTCGGCCCGGATTGCGCAGGCCCGGTCCTTCAGCCGGCCAACGTGACACTGCTGATCTCCGGGCCGAGAAAACGCCGGCCGAGTCTGACGAACGCAGCAGGGTCACCGGTGGCCAGGAATTCGTGCGGGGCCGGTGCGATCCCCGGTTCGGCGAGCAGATCGGCCTCGGTGAGTCGACGGTAGACGTCCTTGGCCGTCTCCTCGGCGCTGGAGACGAGGTTGACGTTCTCCCCCATCACCAGCTGCAGGACGCCGGTCAGCAGGGGGTAGTGCGTGCAGCCCAGGACCAGGGTGTCGACGTCCGTGCGCTGCAGTGGCGCCAGGTACGCCTGGGCCAGCCCGAGCACCTGACGCCCGGAGGTGATGCCCCGTTCGACGAAGTCGACGAACGACGGGCAGGACTGCGCCCGCACCACGATGTCGGGGTGATCGGCGAACGCATCCTGGTAGGCGCCGGACGCGACCGTCGCGGAGGTGCCGATCACGCCCACCTCACCGGTCTTGGTTGCGGCGACCGCACGGCGGACCGCCGGCCGGATGACCTCGACGACCGGAATGTCGTAGCGGCGTCGCGCCTCCGCGAATGCGCCCGCGGCCGAAGCCGTATTGCAGGCGATCACCAGCATCTTGACACCCGAGTCGACAAGATGGTCGGCCACCGTCATCGCGTGGTGCAGGACCTCGTCGATGGCGAGCGGACCGTATGGCCCGTTCGCGGTGTCACCGACATACCGGACGTGCTCCCACGGCAATTGGTCGATGATCGACCTGGCGACGGTGAGGCCGCCGACGCCGGAGTCGAAGATGCCGATCGGCGCGTGATTGTTCACCCTGCTGCTGACGCTGCCGTTGGGCGGATCATCTCAAAACCCCTGCGAGATGGCGGGTTTGGTGTCTTTGGGGGTGCGCGGTCCGTCGGCCTTGGCGACCAGGTACGCGGCCAGCACTCCGCCGAGAGCGCCGAAGAGATGGGCCTGCCAGGAAATCGTCACCACGCCGGTGATATCGGCGACCGCCACCTTGGCGATGCCGGTCCAGAACAGGCTGCCCCAGATCACTAACAGCACCACGCCCAGCACGATCTGGCCGACACTTCTGGTGAAGACGCCCCTGGCCACCAGGTAGGCCAACCAGCCGAACACGATGCCGGAGGCCCCGATGGTGACACTGTTCGACGGGCTGATCAGCCAGACGCCGAGCCCGGAGACGAGCCAGACCAGGGCGGTGACCGCGATGAACTGACGGACGCTGCCGAGCATGATCAGGAAACCGAAGATCAGCAGCGGCACCAGGTTGGAGAGCAGATGGCCCCACGAACCGTGCAGAAGTGGTGCGGTGACGACGCCGATCAGGCCGTGCCAGGTGCGGGGGACGATGCCGAAGTCGGCAGCCAGCCGGTTCGCGGCCGCCGTGGACATCACCGAGTTCACTACCTCGATCACCACCAGCAGCGCACCGAAGCTGCCGACGACGATCAACGCCGGCTTGACCCGGGCCGGCAGCAGCGAACTGCGGTCCTTCTTGGCCGGGGTACCGCCGACGGGGACCGGAAGCGAGGACATCGTCATGGTTGAAGGCTACCGATCAATTCCGGACAGGCATCCGGGATTTGCCCTGATCGTCCCCTGAACCCCGGGCGCACCTGGCCCCCGTCAGGCCCATAGCTGACCGTCGAGACCTGACGCGGCGGCCTCGTCGTCGGTGGCGCCGTAGACGCCGGTCGACAGGTATTTCCAGCCGGCATCGGCGACCACGAAGGCAATGTCGGCCGACCGGCCCTCCTTGTCCGCCTTCGCGGCGATGCCCAGCGCCGCGTGCAGCACGGCCCCGGTGGAGATACCGGCGAAGATCCCTTCGACCTCCAGCAGTTCCCGGGTGCGGCGCACCGCATCCTCCGGCCCGACCGAAAATCTGGACGTGAGCATGCTGGCGTCGTACAACTCGGGCACGAACCCCTCGTCCAGATTTCGCAGACCGTATACGAGTTCGCCGTACCGGGGCTCGGCCGCGATGATCGAGATGTCCGGCACCTTCTCGCGCAGGTAGCGACCGACGCCCATGAGCGTGCCGGTAGTACCGAGGCCGGCCACGAAATGCGTGATGGTGGGCAGGTCGGCGAGCAGTTCTGGGCCGGTGGATTCGTAGTGCGCGCGGGCGTTGTCCGGATTTCCGTACTGGTAGAGCATCACCCAGTCGGGATGGTCGGCGGCCAGCACCTTCGCGGCAGCAACTGCGGCGTTCGATCCGCCCGCCGCCGGGGAGGAGATGATCTGCGCCCCGTAGGCCCGAAGCAACAGGCGACGCTCCTCCGAGGTGTTCTCCGGCATCACGCAGATGAGCCGGTAGCCCTTGATCCGGCAGACCATCGCCAGCGAGATACCGGTGTTGCCACTGGTCGGCTCGATGACCGTGCAACCAGGCCGCAAGCGACCGTCAGCCTCGGCAGCCGCCACCATCGCCAGCGCCGGGCGATCCTTGATGGAGCCGGTCGGATTGCGGTCCTCGAGCTTGGCCCACACCCGGACCTTCGATGACGGCGAGAGCCGGGGCAACCCCACCAACGGGGTACCACCGACCGACTCGACCAGGCTGTCGTACCTGGACACGTTTGACTAGGCCTCTGCGCCGCCGGCGACTGCAGGCAGGATCGTCACCTGGTCGCCGTCTGCCACCGTGGTCTCGAGGCCACCGGTGAAGCGCACGTCCTCGTCGTTGACGTAGATGTTCACGAAGCGGTGCAGGGCACCGTTCTTGACCAGCCGATCACCGAGCCCGGTGTATCGCGAGTCCAGATCGGCGATCAGATCGGCCACCGTCGCACCCTCCGCCGACACCGTCTTCTCGCCTTTGGTCACCGGTCGCAGGATGGTAGGGACGGACACCGAAACGCTCATTGCTTCTCCTATGTCGAGCTCGTCTGGTTGGGCTGTGGTTGGGCAGCGCGGGACAACAACCAACGTCTAACTGCAACGTCCCCCAGCTACGGAATCATTTCCACTTCTTCTTCGGTCACTTCTCCGTCGATGATCCGGTATGACCGGAATTCCACCGAATCGGCCGCTCTGGTGCTGACCAGCACGTAGTGCGCCTGCGGCTCACCGGCGTACGCGATGTCGGTGCGGCTCGGATACGCCTGGGTCCCGGTGTGCGAGTGGTAGACGACCACGATCTCTTCGTCGCGCTCGTCCAGCTCGCGGTACAGCCGCAACTGCTCACCGGAATCGAACCGGTAGAACGTCGGCGAACGTTCCGCGTTCATCATCGGAATGACCCTGACTGGGGTGTCGCTACCGGCCGGACCGGCGATGATCCCGCACGCCTCGTCGGGATGGTCGGCCCTGGCGTGGGCGATGATGGCCTCGACCATGCGATTCGGGATGCTCAGCACCGCACCAGCCTATCGACCGCTGGGTTTCCCGACCCCGCCGTCAGTCGCGAGGCCGCGACCCCCAGCTCAATCCATCAGTGCGGTGACCAGCGAGTCCTGGACGGCCGACAGCCAACGGTATGTGGCGAAGATCGCCATCTCCATGCCTTCCGGATCCGCATCCGCGGGCGGCTCGAAATCGTCCTCGGTGATGTTGAGCCGTACGGCCAAGGCCAGCCGCACATCGTTGAGGGTCGAACTCCAGGCCTGCGCCGCCGCCGCGTCCAGATGCACAGTGCCGCCGCCCCGAGGTAGGGAGTCGAGCAGGGTCACCGCGGCCTGGTCCTTCATCGCGATCAGATCTGGCTCCCGCAGCATCCGCATCCCCGCTGCGAGTTCCGGATCAGAGGCATGGAAGTCCGGCAGGAGCCGGGCCAGGGCGGGGTCGGTCGGTGGCGTAGAGGGGGACATCACCATGCCGGTCATGCGGGCGAGTGGGTCGGCCGAGGTCTCGGCTCGGCGGCCGGCCAGCAGTTGCCGCACCTGGTCCACCAGGTCGGCGATCAGGGTGGCCTCTTCCGGTTCGAACACCGCCGTGTACCGGCCGAATCGCCGGTAGAACAGCCGCATCAGGCCTCCCGGATTCTTGCGGCGAACGCGGCGACGAGGGTGCCGACGGTCATTTGTCCTGGGCCATCGTGGCCCACAGGCCGGCGCCCTGGAGCTTGAGCACGTCGGCTTCCATCGCCTCCCGGCTGCCGACCGAGACGGTGGCCCTGCCCTTCTGGTGCACGTCGAGCATCAGCGCCTCGGCGCGCGGCTTCGGGTGCCCGAGCAGCTTCTGGAACACGTAGGTCACGTACGACATCAGGTTCACCGGGTCGTTCCAGACGATCGTCACCCACGGCGTGTCCGGGCTGGTGACGTCCTGCGTGTCGGTCACTTCCCGGGTTGTCGGCGCACTGCTGCTCACCCATCCAGTGTGGCACGACCCCTCGCCGCTCTGGGTGAACCACCCGGCTCCGGACCCACGGGCTCTGCGGCCCGACACCGGACCATAGGGTGGCCGGATGACTGACGACGCACCACCCGTGGCCGGATCGGCCACGACCGCCCTGCTCACCGATCAGTACGAACTGACGATGCTGGAGGCCGCGCTCGCCGATGACAGCGCTCAGCGCAGGTGCACGTTCGAGGTGTTCGCCCGTCGGTTGCCCAACGGCCGGCGCTACGGGGTGGTCGCCGGTACGGAACGGGTGCTGGACGCGGTGACCCGGTTTCGTTTCGATGACACCGCACTGGCCCACCTCGAACCGATCCTGAATCGCCAGACTCTCGATCACCTCGCGACCTGGACCTTCGACGGGGACATCTACGGCTATCCCGAGGGTGAGCTGTTCTTTCCGAGCTCACCCGTGCTGTCGGTGACCGGGAGCTTTGCCTCCGCGGTGATTCTGGAGACCGTGATCCTGTCGATCCTGAACCACGACTGCGCCATCGCGTCGGCGGCGGCCCGGATGAGCTCGGCGGCCGGTGACCGCACCATGATCGAGATGGGCTCACGACGGACCCACGAGGAAGCAGCCGTTGCGGCGGCGCGGGCCGCTTACATCGGTGGGTTCACCGCGACCTCCAATCTGGCCGCCGGGCAACGCTTCGGCATACCCACCACCGGCACGGCTGCCCACGCATTCACGCTGCTGCACGACACCGAGGCGGCAGCATTCGCCGCGCAGGTCGCGGCCCTGGGGGTGTCGACCACGTTGCTGGTCGACACCTACGACATCACCCGCGGCATCGCGACCGCCATCGAAGTGGTCGGGCCCGAACTCGGCGCCGTTCGCATCGACTCCGGCGACCTCGGGGTGCTCGCCCGCGCCGCGCGGGAGCAGTTGGACGCGTTGGGCGCGACCGGCACCAAGGTGGTGCTCTCCGGCGATCTGGACGAGTACGCCATCGCCGCGCTGCGGGCCGAACCCGTCGACGTGTACGGCGTCGGCACGTCGCTGGTGACCGGTTCCGGCGCTCCGACCGCGGGAATGGTGTACAAAATGGTCGAGGTGGACGGCCGACCGGTGGAGAAGCGCAGCGAGAACAAGCAATCCAGCGGCGGCGCGAAGGGCGCGCTGCGTCGCTACCGGTCGACCGGTACCGCGACCGAAGAGGTCATTTATCAACTGTCCGGCCCGGCGCCCGACGTCGAGACCGGCGATGTGCCACTCCAGGTGCCGATGGTGCGGGCCGGGGCTCGGGTCGACAAGCCACCTGCGTTGCAGGAAGCGCGTGACCGGCTGTCTCGCGCCCTGGTCAGCCTGCCCTGGGAGGGCCTCAAGCTTTCGCAGGGTGACCCGGCCATTCCCACCACCGTCCTGCATTCCTGACCGCCGGCCCCTGACAGCACGGAGACATCCATGACAGCAACAGGTTTCGACGCCACGTCCGCGCTGATCGTGGTCGACATGCAGCACGACTTCGCCGATCCGGCCGGTTCGCTGTACGTCGCCGGCGGCGACGAACTGCTGCCCGGTATTGCCGAACAGATCCAGGGGACGCTGGCCGCCGGAGGTCTGGTCGCCTACACCCAGGACTGGCATCCCGAACACACTCCGCATTTCGCCGCGGACGGCGGAATCTGGCCGGTGCACTGCGTGATCGGCTCCCCCGGCGCCGACTTCGTCCCGGGCCTCCCGCTGGACGGGCCGGTGGTTCGCAAGGGGTCCGGCCCGGAAGACGGATACTCGGGGTTCTCGGTGATCAACCTGGATACCGGAGTCACGAAAGGCACCGAGCTGTCGACGATCCTGGACGAGAACGGGATCATGGCCATCACCGTCGTCGGCCTGGCCGGCGACTGGTGTGTCAAGGCCACCGCCATCGACGGCGTCGCCCTCGGCTACCGCACCACGGTGCCGCTGTCCCTGACCAGGTTCGTCGAGCTGAACCCGGGTGACACCGATGCGGCCATCGCGGCCATGAAGTCGGCGGGCGTCTCGGTCATCGACTGACCCCGCCCCGGCGGGAATCATCGTCGCCGGCGGGATCAACGTTGCCCGTTTGGTGCGGATGTGGCAGAAATGGACAAATTCGTACCCGCCGCTGATGAGCTCATGGCCTCGACCCCCGGTCGCCCGGCGTCCGCAGGTGAGCCAGAATGACCCGATGTACCGCGCGCCGGAATCTGTCCACGCCATCGCCGACGCCACGCTGCGGGGGCAGAGCGAGGACCTGCGGGAGACCTTCTCCATCCGGCTGGATCGCTGGTGGTCCGATCTGCACGACGGCCTGGTCAGCATCTATCCCGGTGGCGCAGCGGACCAGTTGGCGGAGCGCTTGATTCCGTTAGCGGCAACGGCTTTCGCCGAGCGCGACCCGGAATTGCGGCTACTGGACGCCGAGCGGACGTTGGCTCCGGACTGGTTCCAGCAACCGCGAATGCTGGGCTACGCCGCGTATGCGGATCGGTTTGCCGGGACTTTGGCCGGAGTGCAGGAGAAGATTCCGTATTTGAAAGAACTCGGTGTCACCTATCTACATCTGATGCCGTTGCTCCGCCCCCGCCCCGGTGACAGCGACGGCGGCTACGCGGTCGCGGATTACCGCACGGTCCGGCCGGACCTCGGCAGCATGGCCGATCTACGGGCGCTGGCCACCGCGCTGCGCCGGGAGGGCATCAGTCTCGTCCTCGACCTCGTCCTCAATCACGTGGCGCGCGAGCATGTTTGGGCTCATCAGGCTCGTGCGGGCGATGCCAGGTATCCAGGACTATTTCTACATCTATCCCGACCGCACGATGCCGGACGCGTACGAGGCCACGCTCCCGGAAGTTTTCCCGGATTTTGCCCCGGGAAATTTCACTTTCGACGACGACTTGAATTCCTGGGTCTGGACGACCTTCAACTCGTGGCAGTGGGATGTGAATTGGACAAACCCGGACGTCTTCCACGAATACGCAGACATCGTTCTGTTTCTGGCCAACGCCGGTGTCGAGGTGCTCCGCCTCGACGCCATCGCGTTCATGTTCAAGCGACTGGGCACCAATTGCCAGAATCAGCCCGAGGTGCACGCGATCACCCAGGCGCTCCGTGCGTTGGCCCGAATGGCCTGTCCCGCAGTGAACTTCAAGGCGGAGGCCATCGTCGGGCCCAACGATCTGGTGCACTATCTGGGCCAGGGCGATCACCACGGCAAGGTCAGTGACATCGCCTACCACAACACCCTGATGGTGCAGATCTGGTCGATGTTGGCGGCCCGCGATACCCGGCTCGCCGCTCAGGCGCTGCGGGGGCTGCCCGCGGCGCCGAGCACGACCGCATGGGTCACCTACCTTCGCTGCCACGACGACATCGGCTGGGCCATAGACGACGCAGACGCGGCGTCCGTCGGGCTGTCCGGATACGACCACCGGGTCTTCCTGTCCGACTACTACGCCGGTCTGTACCCCGGATCGCCGGCCAGAGGGCTCGTGTTCCAGTACAACCCGGTGACCGGTGACCGGCGCATCAGCGGCATGGCGGCGAGTCTGCTGGGTCTGGAATCGGCCACCGAATCGCCGGACAGCACCGCCCTGGACATGGTCGTCGGCCGGCTGTTCGTCGCCTACGCGATGGTGCTGGGCTGGGGCGGCATCCCGGTGGTCTGGATGGGCGACGAACTCGCCCTGACCAATGACGTGGACTGGGCTGACGAGCCTGGACACGAGTCGGACAACCGGTGGACCCACCGGCCGCGGATGCCATGGGACCTGGCATCGCTGAGGACGGAAGGCTCGACCATAGCTGGTCGGATGTTCGGGATTCTCCGGCATCTGAGCTCGGTCCGGGCCCGGGTCCCGCACCTGCACGCTTCCGTGGCCGCGGAGATACCCGACCTGAGCGATCCCGGAATCCTGCCGGTGCTGCGCCGGCACCCGCTCGGGACGATGCTCCAGCTCTACAACGTCACCGACAGTTGGCGGGCCTGGCCCGGGGCACGTCTCGACGATGTCGGCCTGACCGGTGGCGTCGATCAGATTTCCGGCGCGCACATCTCCGCCGGGGACGACGGCAACCTCTGGCTGCCGCCTTACGCCGGCCTCTGGATCACTGCATCTTGACCCGGATCACCAGGTCACCCGGGCAATCGCGGTGATCGTGCCGGGCGCGACCTCGGTGAATCCGGCGTCACGCACGGCCAGCAGCCGCTCGGCGGTCCAGGCCGTCCCGTCGTCGGCCGCCGCCGCGGCCAGCTCTGCCCACCGGGTCCTCGTGGCCATCCGAACCGAAGCGCTCAGGCCCGCCTGGATCCACGCCTGCAACCGCGGCTGATCGCCAACCAGGAGCGCGGCCGCGATCATGCCGGCGTGACCTGTCTGGGCCATGGCCTTGCCCAGGGTCATCACCGGAGTCGGCGGCAGCCAGATCTGCAGGGCGTCCGGGGCGGCCACCGTCAGTGGCTCGTCGGGGGCCACATCGGTGCCGCCCACCTGCAGTTTGCTGACGCGTTTGTCGAGTTCCTCCACGCGACTGGGGACCAGCGCACGGACCTCGGTATCGCCGTAGGTCAGGGTGATGCCGGGCAGATCGGCGGTGGCCTCCCACTGGGCGCCGCGCCCGCGGCGGGTGACCTTGCGGATGTGCCCGGCGCAGTAGTCCCGGACGGCCTCGTGCCACTCGCCACCCGGCTCGGACCGCGGGTCGAGACAGATTGCGGCACTTGCACTCGCGGCCAGAGCCAGGGCGGTGTGCCAGGACGGCGGCCGATCGCGCTCCATCCGGAGGATGAGCTGTAACGCTCGGATGTCGCCGGCAGCTTCGTCCCGATCGGCCAGCACTTCATCGTCGTCCAGCCCGAGCCAGTAGGCGTATCGCGCCCGCAGCGGCTCCAGCACTTCGCCGGTCACCGGCTCACCTGCTGTCGTCGCGCCGACGGCAGTCGCATGGACGAACTTCGCCGCTTTGGGAGCTGAGTGACGGGAGTCATCATTTTCATCCATGCCTTCGAAGTTGAGCCATGCCGACGGGGGCTCAGGTGAGCGGGACGCGGCGGAGGTGACCGTCGGCGGCGTCGGCCTCCTCGACTTCCTCCCGGGTGATCCCGAGGATGAACAGCACGGGGTCCAGGAACGGCTGGTTCAGCGCCGTATCAGCAGCGTCGGCGACGATCGGTTTCGCGTTGAACGCGATGCCCAGGCCTGCGGTGGTCAGCATGTCGATGTCGTTGGCTCCGTCACCGACCGCCACGGTCTGATCGAGGGGCACCCCGGATTCGGCGGCGAACCGCTCCAGCGCCCTGGCTTTGCCGGCCCGGTCGACGATCTCGCCCTCGACCCGTCCGGTCAGCTTGCCGTCGACCACTTCCAGCGTGTTGGCGGCGACGAAGTCCAGCTCCAACTCGTCGACCAGATGCCGGGCCACCTGGGTGAAGCCGCCGGACACGATGCCGCACTTGTAGCCGAGGCGCTTGAGGGTGCGGATCGTGGTCCGGGCTCCCGGCGTCAGTTCCAGCGACGTCCCGACCTGATCCAGCACGGCGGCATCCAGGCCGGCCAACATGGCGACCCGCTCGCGCAGCGACGCGGCGAAGTCCAGCTCGCCGCGCATCGCGGCCGCGGTGATCTCTTCGACCCTGGCTCGCGTTCCGGTGTGGTCGGCGAGCATCTCGATCACCTCGCCGGTGATCAAGGTGGAGTCGACGTCGAAGACGATCAGGCGTTTGGCCCGGCGGGCCAGACCCTCGCGCTGGACGGCGATGTCGACGCCGGCCCCTGATGCCACGGCGGCCACCACAGCTCGGAGTTTCTCGTCATCGGGCGCCGTCACCGACAGTTCGAGCCCGGTCACCGGGTAGTCGGCGATCCGCACGATGGTTTCGATGTTGACCCCGACGTCCCCGAAGGTCCGGGCCAGCGCGCCGATGGCCTTGGCCTGCAGCGGCCGCCCCAGGACGACGACGGTGTGCGTGGCCGATCGCCGCTCGGAATCCGAGGCGCGGTCGATCGCCACGCTGACCCGCATCCCGAGCGAGTGCATGGCCTGCTCGACATGTTCCTGCAGGGCTTCGGGATCGCCGGGCGCCGCCACCAGGACCCCGAGCGTGAGGGCGCCACGGATGACGACCTGGTCGACGTCGAGAACGTCGACGTGGTGCGCGGACAGGGCGGTGAACAGCACGCCGGTGACACCGGGTTTGTCCGGTCCGCTGACGGTGACCAGCACGGAGGCCATGGTGAGTTGATTCCTTTTCAGCATTCAACGGCAGAGCAAACCGCCCGGCCGCGCCCTGCGAGTATAGAAACAGGGCCCGCGCCGCGCGGATTGCACGGCGCAGGCCCTGTTCGACGGGACGAGCGGTCAGCTCTTCGGGATGCTCAGGTGCTCGCTGCCCTCTAGTTCGTTGAGCGGCTCCCAATCCCGGCTCGGATGAGCCTCGCTCTTCATCCGTTCGATCATGTGCGGATGGTGCAGCTCGAACGCCGGCCGCTCGGAACGGATCCGCGGCAGCGAGGTGAAGTTGTGCCGGGGCGGCGGCGAGCTGGTCGCCCACTCCAGCGAGTTGCCGTAGCCCCACGGGTCGTCAGCCGTGGTGACCTCGCCGTATCTCAGCGATCGGAAGACATTCCAGATGAACGGCAGCGTGGAGGCACCGAGGACGAACGAGCCGATGGTTGACCAGGTGTTCAGGAAGGTGAACCCGTCCGACGGCAGATAGTCGGGATAGCGACGCGGCATGCCCATGTTGCCCAGCCAGTGCTGCACCAGGAACGTCATGTGGAACCCCACGAAGGTGGTCCAGAAGTGGAACTTGCCCATCCCCTCGTCCAGGAACCGGCCCGTCATCTTCGGGAACCAGAAGTAGATGCCCGAGTAGGTGGCGAACACGATGGTGCCGAACAGCACGTAGTGGAAGTGGGCCACCACGAAATACGAGTCGGACACGTGGAAATCCAACGCCGGAGACGCCAGGATGACGCCGGTCAAACCGCCGAACAGGAAGGTCACCAGGAAGCCGCAGGCGAACAGCATCGGCGTCTCGAAGGTGATCTGCCCCTTCCACATCGTGCCGATCCAGTTGAAGAACTTCAGCCCCGTCGGCACCGCGATCAGGAAGGTCATGAAGCTGAAGAAGGGCAGGAGGACGGCCCCGGTGGCGAACATGTGGTGCGCCCAGACCGCGACCGACAGCGCTGCGATGGACAGCGTGGCGTAGATCAGGCCCCGGTAGCCGAACAGCGGTTTCCGGGAGAAGACCGGGAACACCTCTGAAACGATGCCGAAGAACGGCAACGCGATGATGTACACCTCGGGATGCCCGAAGAACCAGAACAGATGCTGGAACAGGATCGCCCCGCCGTTGGCCGGGTCGAAGACATGCGAGCCGAAATGTCTATCGGCCGCCAATCCGAACAACGCCGCCGTGAGCACCGGGAATGCGATCAGGATCAGGATCGAGGTGACCAGGATGTTCCAGGTGAAGATCGGGAGACGCCACATCGTCATGCCGGGGGCGCGCAGGCAGATCACCGTGGTGATCATGTTGACGCCGCCCAGGATGGTGCCCAGGCCGGAGACGGCCAGACCCATGATCCACAGGTCGCCACCCGCACCCGGGGAGTTCACCGAGTTGGACAGCGGGGTGTAGGCGGTCCAACCGAACGCGGCGGCACCACCCGGGGTGAAAAACCCCGACACGGCAATGCAGGAGCCGAAAAGGTAGAGCCAGTAGGAAAAGGCGTTCAGCCGCGGAAACGCGACGTCAGGAGCACCGATCTGCAACGGCAGGACGAAGTTGGCGAAGCCGAACACGATGGCGGTTGCGTAGAACAACAGCATGATCGTGCCGTGCATGGTGAACAGCTCGTTGTACTGCTCGTTGGTCAGGAATTGCATGCCCGGACGGGCAAGTTCGGCGCGCATGATCAGCGCCATCACACCGCCGACCATGAAGAAGAAGAACGCGGTGACCATGTACATCTTGCCGAGCGTCTTCGGATCCGTGGTCTTCAGATATCCCAGCAGCGCGACTCCGGGTCGGAGTTTGTTGACCGGGTACGCCCGGCTCACAACGGGGCGTGGGGCTACGGCAGTCACGGCGGTCCTCCAGCAGTTCGGCGCACTGGCGTCACGGCAGCCCCAATTGGCAGGACCGGCGACGAAGATGAGCTTAGTCCGACAAGCCGTAGAAGACGATGCCGGGGGACGACGACGCGCGGTTGCATCGTTAGCGCCCCACCGCGTAGGCCTGGGCCCCTCGCGGATCCGCCCCCGCCCGCACTCGCCCGGTCTCCGGATCCCTGCCCACCGCACACATTCGGCCCAGCGTCCAGGGTGCGGTGGGGACGATCTCGTGGCCCCGCCGGGCGAGTTCGGCGAGCGTCGCGGCGGAGAACCGATCTTCGATGACCAGCTGCCCGGGGTAGGACTCCCGCGGATAGAACGAACTCGGAAAGTGGGTGCTGTGCCAGGACGGTCCCTCGATCGCGGCCTGTAGATCCAGGCCATCGGCCGCGCGTCCACCGTCGGCACCGGTCAGCAGCAACCGCAGCAGAAAACCGAGCTGCCACTGGTCCTGCTGGTCGCCGCCGGGTGTCCCGAAGGCCAACTCGACGGCACCAACGCGACCGGCCATCGACGGCGACAACGTCGTCCGGGGACGGCGGCCGGGAATCAGTGAGCTGGGCAGGCCGGGTTCCAGAGTCATCATCTGCAACCTGGTACCCAGACCGAACCCAAGGGACGGGATGACCGGCGACGACTGCAGCCAGCCGCCGCTCGGAGTGGCCGCGACCATCGTTCCCCAGCGATCGACGACGTCGATGTGGCAGGTGTCGCCATTGGTCCGGCCGTCCCGGGTCACCGTCGGCTCGCCGATCCCGGCCGCCGCCTCACCGGAGCCGACGCGCGGGCCGAAACCGGTGGCCAATCGCGGAATCCTGCCTCCTGGGCCTCCTGGCCGTAGTTCCAGCGAGGCCGTCCCGTCGACCAGCCGCGCTCGCTCGGCGGTGTACGAGTCGGACAGCAGGTCCGCCAACGGAACCGGAGCCGAATCGCCGTACCAGGCCTCGCGGTCGGCAAAGGCGAGCTTGCTCGCTTCGACAGCCAGGTGCACCAGTTCGGCCGGCTCGAGCGCGCCGGAACCGGGCGTGACGCCCAGCTGCTCCAGCAGCCGGAGTTGTTGCAGCAGAACCGGTCCCTGGCCCCAGGCGGCGGACTTGAACACCGTCCAATCGCCGAACGTCGTCGAGGTCGGCGATTCGTAGCTGGGCGACCAGCCGGCCATGTCGGCGCCCGTCAACACGCCCGGGTGACGCCGCCCCGACGAGTCGAGGCGCGGTTCGGCGATGAACGACTCGATCGCCTGCGCCACAAACCCCTGCGACCAGGCGTCCAGTGCCGCATCGATCTGTGCCTCGCGGCTGCTGCCCGTCGGAGCGGCCGCCAACAGTCTCCGATACGTCTGGGCCAGGGTCGGATTACTCAGCACGCTGCCCGTGGCCGGGATCTCTCCCTTCGGAAGATAAACGGCCGCCGACGTCGTCCAGTCATCGCGGAACAGCTGCGCGACCCCGGCGATGACGCCGTGGATGGACGGCAGGACGGGTATCCCGCCGTCGGCGTACCCGATGGCGTACTGAATCACCTCTGCCAGCGACTTGGTGCCGCGATCCCGCAACAACGCGAGCCAGCTGGCCGTCGACCCGGGGATCGCCGCCGCCAGGTATCCGGCGCCGGGGATGAGGTCCAAGCCCAACTCTCGGTAGTGGGCCGCGGTCGCGCCGGCCGGGGCCGGGCCCTGGGCGCAGAGCACCTGCGGACTGCCGCCGGGGTCGGCGAACATCAGGGTCATGTCCCCGCCGGGACCGTTCAGATGTGGTTCGACCACCTGCAGCGCGAAACCGGTCGCCACGGCCGCATCGAACGCGTTACCGCCGGCTTCCAGGACGGCCATTCCGGCTGCGCTGGCCAGGTAGTGGGTCGAGGCGACCATGCCGAAACTGCCATTGATCTCAGGTCGGGTATTCATCCCCGCCAACCTACGGCGGCGGGCGCAACGCCCGCACGTTCGGCCATCCGGACCCGATAAGCCAAATGGCCCGCAGCGCGGATTGTTTCCGCCCTGCGAGCCATTTTTCACGGTGGAGCTGAGGGGACTCGAACCCCTGACCCCCACACTGCCAGTGTGGTGCGCTACCAGCTGCGCCACAGCCCCGTGAAGCTGCTGGGAAAGACTACCAAGAGGGGCCGAGCAGCTCCTAATCGGCGCATCATCGCAGGTCAGGCCAGCAGGTTCGTCAGCCACGCCGGATCGTTGAGATCCAGCAGCTGCCCGTCCTTCGTCGCACTGGGAGTTCCGTACGCGCCGTTCGGCGCGAGGGCGGCCAGGGTGGCCGCCGACGCGGTGGCCGTGGTCTTGGCCTGTTCGATGTTCGCGCCCGAGGTGATGCAGGTGGCGGCGGCTGGCGGCGCGCCGGATTTCACCGCGATCGCGGCGATGTCCGCATTCGACAGATCGGTCTTCCCATCCTCCGCGGGCTGGGTTCCGGAGCTGAACATGGTGGTGTGGAAGTTCAGGAACAGGCCCTTGGGTGCCTGGGCCGCCGGCACCGCACCGACGCACTGGAACGCAGCCGAGGCGCGCGTCGAATAGTCCTTGGACGCCGATTTCGGATTGAGGAAATTAAGGAAGTGGTAGCGAACGGTGAGCTTGCCCTGATCGACGGCTTTCATGATCTGCTGCCCGAACTGGCCCTCGAAGGCCTGGCAGGCCGGGCAGAGTCCGTCCTCGTAGAGGTCGATGGTGAGCACTCCGGTCGTGGAAGGCGGCCCGGTCACGGTGATGATGCCGTCCTTCACCGTCGAGGTGGAACTCACCGATTTCGGGTAGTCGGTGACCGGCGACGCGTTCTGCTTCTTGTTGAGTACCAGGCCGACGATCACCACGATGGCGATCAGCGCCACCGCGACCGCCCCGATGATCAGCTGCGTGCGGTTGGAATTGGGCTTTGTCTGGCGGGCGGCGGCGACCGACTGTCGGCCGCCGGATGGCGACCTGCCGGCGGACCCGGGTCCGGTGCCCGTCGCATTCGACGGCTTGCCACTGCGTGAATCGTTACCGGGCTTGCTGCCCGACGACTTTGCCTGCGCCACTTCGCTCCTTCACGAAATGACCGGCGCCCCTCGCCAGGCGAGGGGCCGCCGGCCCTTCAGATCACCCTTGCCGGGCAACCGTGTCCCATCACGCTAACGGGCGCAGCTGGATAGTCGCCCCGTCCGGCCGGGTCAGGCCTGGGCGACCAGGTCGAGAACGGCGACCGCTGCGGCTTGCGACTGGCCAGTGCTCGAGTCGGTGGAGGCCGGGATCTCGACCAGCACTCGGCTGCCCAACGGCACGCCGACCAATCCCTTCAAAGCGCCGGTGGCGTCGACCGTGATCTGCTGCAGACCAGTTGTTGCCGAATCCGCAGCGCCGGCCTTCGGCCAGGTCGACTGGGTCTGCGACTTCGTCCAGTCGGTCACCACGAGCTGGGCCAGGATGGATCCGGCCTTCACCTTGTCGCCGGTGCCCTTGGCCAGCACGTAGACCTGGCTGGTCTTCGGTTCGGCCAGGCCCTTCGGGATAGTGATCGTCGGCTCCTTACCCAGCTCGCCGGTGACGACGGGGGCGTTCTTCGGTGCCGGCTGCTTCACCGCGTCGGTCTGGCCGGTGGTATCCGGGGAGATCGCCTTCACGATGTCGACGACGAACACGATGGTGTCGGTGCCCTTGATCCCGGCGCTCGCACTACCGGTGGAGCCGTATCCATCGGCCGGCGGCAGACTCAGCAGCACCCGGCTGCCGACCTTCACACCGACGAGCGCAACGTCCCAACCCGGGACGACCTTGCCCGCACCGATCTGGAAGGTGCTGGTGGCCTTGCGGTCGTAGGAGTTGTCGAAAGCCTTGGCACCGCCCCAGACCTGACCCAGGTAGTTGGTGACCAGATAGTCGCCCTTCACCGTGGTGGGGCCGGTGCCCTCGACCAGGATCTGGCGTTGCAGGCTGGGGGGCGGCGGCGTCTTGGGGAAGGTCAGCGTCGGCTTCTCGCCGAACTTGCCGGTGGCCGTCGGCATCTGCGATGCCGGCACGGCAGCCGCAACGACGGTCGCAGGCGGCACGGCCGGTCCGAGGTCGGGCACGGCGCTCGAGCTCGCCGACCCGGAGGTCCCGGCCGAGGACGAATCGGCGGAGGCCGGAGCTCCGGAGGATACCGGCGCTCCGCTGCTCGGCGTCGACGACGAGGTCGTTCCGCAGGCGGCGAGAACGAGGAGCGGGAGGGCGGCGATGACGGCCCGGATGCGCATGAAAAATCCTTCGGTTTGGACTGTCGATGTGCTCGACACGGTGTTCTGTCCGATCGCGGGCAGCCCTCACGTGCGGCTCCCCCGTTCCGGGCTGGCTTGGACACCCTACGCAATTGAGCTGTTCACCAGATGTGAAAGTGGCCGTAAAGGTGCCCGGCCGGAGGGGGGCGGACGATCGACCGTGCGGCGCGGCCCCGTTGCCCCGCAGGTCCGGCGTAGGCGGATCGGGCCCTAGTCTGAGCACGTGGCAGCTACCCCCCGCGTCTTCGTCGCCCAGCTGGCCGGGCTCCCGGTTTTCGGCCCCGGCGGCGAATCCATCGGCAAGGTCCGTGACATCGTCGCCGCGCTGCGCCTGGATCGAAAGCCCCCGCGCGTGCTCGGGATCGTCGTCGAGTTGCCCACCAGGCGCCCCATCTTCGTGCCGATGCTGCGGGTGACCTCCCTGGAGTCACACGCGGTGGCGTTGTCGACCGGTTCGGTGAGCCTGCGGCAGTTCGAACAGCGCAGCACCGAGGTGCTCGTCATCGGTCAGCTGATCGACAAGCGGGTGCGGATCGCCAACAGCGCCGCGGCAGCGACCGTGGTCGACGCAGCGATGGAACGGCAACGCACCCGCGACTGGCTGGTCACCCGGCTGGCCGTACGCGAACGGACCGGGGTGCTGACCCGCCGCTCCCCGATGCAGGTGCTGAGTTGGACCGATGTCCGAGGCACCGACCTCACGGATCTGACCGATAACACGACGCTCGGCACCCAGCAACTGCTGGCGTCCTTCGAGGGCATTCGGGCGGCCGACGCGGCCACCGTCCTGCGCGACCTGCCTGCCGCCCGCCGGTACGAGGTCGCCGACGCCTTGGACGACGATCGGCTGGCCGACATCCTCGAGGAGCTACCGGAAGAGGACCAGAAGACCCTGCTGGCCCACCTCGACGAGGCCAGAGCCGCCGACATCCTCGAGGCCATGGACCCCGACGACGCCGCCGATCTCCTGGCCGAGCTGCCCTCCGGCATCCAGGAGCGGCTGCTGGAGCTGATGGAACCGGAGGAATCGGCCCCGGTGCGCCGGTTGCTCCAGTACTCCTTCGACACGGCCGGCGGTCTGATGACCCCGGAACCGATCGTGCTGACCCCGGATGCGACCATCGCCGAGGCGCTGGCCAGGGTGCGGTCGCCGGATCTGACGCCGGCCCTGGCGTCCATGGTGTTCATCTGCCGACCACCACAAGCCACCCCGACCGGCCGGTATCTGGGTTGCGTGCACACCCAGCGGCTGCTGCGTGAACCGCCGTTCGACCTGGTGGCCGGGGCCATCGACAAGGACATGGCCCGGCTGTCCGCGGACGCCAGTCTGGCCGAGGTGACGAGATTCTTCGCCGCCTACAACCTGGTCTGCGCGCCGGTGGTGGACGACGAGGAGCATCTGCTCGGAGCGGTGACCGTCGACGACGTACTCGACCACCTGCTGCCCGACAATTGGCGCGAGCTGGGCCTGGGTGACATGCCGACCCACGCCCGGACGTCCGCCCGACTGAAGGAGGCCGGACGTGCCTGAAGTCCGCCCCAGCCGGCGGCTCGATCAGCCGCGCAGCAGCCGACGCTTCTCGCTCGACATCGACCCGGAGGCCTTCGGCCGGTTCTCCGAGCGACTCGCCCGGGTGCTGGGCACCGGCAAGTTCCTGTTCTGGCAGACGCTGCTGGTGGTCATCTGGATCACGCTCAATCTCTTTGCGGTGAACTACCGCTGGGATCCCTATCCGTTCATCCTGCTCAACCTGGCCTTTTCCACCCAGGCCGCCTACGCCGCTCCATTGATCTTGTTGGCACAGAACCGGCAGGACGACCGGGACCGGATCTCGCTGGAGGAGGACCGGGCCCGCGCCCTGCAGACCAAGGCCGACACCGAGTACATCGCCCGGGAACTGGCCTCCCTGCGTATCGCTATCGGCGAGATCGCCACCCGCGACTACCTGCGCGGCGAGCTCGACCGGCTCCGCTTCGACGGCGACGACTCCGGGCGTGGGACGCGTGACGAGGCCACCGCCAAGAAACGCAAGGCCGGTAAACAGGTCCGAGCCAGCCCGCCGAAGAACACCGCACCAAAGGACACCGCACCAAAGGACACCGCACCAAAGGACACCGCACCGAAAAGCACGGCCAAGGACGCGACCCCGAAGGACGGGACGCCCAAAGACGCGACCCCGAAAGACATCGTCGAGGACCCCACTTCGGCGATGTGAGTGCGGAAGCCTTTTGTGACAGCATCTTTCCTGTGACCCAGATCCTGCTGTTGACCGCCGAATCGCTGCCCCACGACGACCCTGACACCCCAATGGTGGCCGACGCCCTCCGCACCCTGGGCGTGGAGGCTGACATCGTGCCGTGGACCGACAGCCGGTTGCCGGAGATGGACGCCGACCTGGTGGTGATCCGAACCACCTGGGACTACACCGAGCGGCTGGCCGACTTTCTCGACCTGCTCGGCAGCCTGTCGACGCCGGTCGTCAACGGATTGGACGTCGTGCGGTGGAACTGCCACAAGGGCTACCTGACGGAGTTGGCGGCAGCGGGCGTACCCACGGTCCGCACCCGGCTCTACCGACGCGGCGATACTGCGGTCCTCCCGGATTTCGGCACCGCGGAGATCATCGTGAAGCCTGCCGTTTCGGCCGGGGCCCGCGGTGTGGGGCGCTTTCGCTCCGGCGCATCCGAGGCGGTTGCTCATCTCAGCGCGATCCTGACCACCGGGGACGCGCTGGTGCAGCCGTACCAACCCGAGGTGGTGGCCGGCGAGCGGTCCCTGATGTTCATGGCGGGCGTCTACACGCACGCCGTGCGCAAGACTCCGGTCGACGGCGAATTCCGGGTGCAGGAGCAGTACGGCGGGATCAACGAGCCCCATCCGGCCGCTGCCGCCGAACTTGCCGTCGCCGCGGCCGCGCTGGCCCAGGCGCCCGGTGGCGCCGACGGATTGCTCTACGCCCGCATCGACCTGGTCGGCAGCGAGACGGAACCATTGGTGATGGAGCTCGAGCTCATCGAGCCCGATCTGTTCCTCTCCCATGCCCCAGGCTCGGTCGAGTTGTTGGCCAGGGCCATCATCGCCCGGCTGGATCGTCTGCCGGTCTCCCAACCGGTCTGAGAAACACCGAAGGCCTCCACCCTGGTGAGGGGTGAAGGCCTTCGGCGTAGGACACACCACTGTGGAGGTGGCGGGAATCGAACCCGCGTCCAACGTTGTGTTGTGAGGGCTTCTCCGGGCGCAGCTCGCGTTGTCTCTACTTGGCCCCACCAGTCATGCGAACCTGCCGGTGTGACGAGCCCAGTAACTGTTTGATGTCCCTAAAAATCCCGTTACCGGATCTTTCGGTAATCCTCCTTAACGGCGCCAGTATCCGGGTCGGAGGAACACCCGGACTGACGGAGTCGCTACTCGCTCAGGCGGCGAGGGCGAACTCGCGCTGACTGTTGTCGGCGCTTGATTTTTTTGCAACGGATGGTTTACGAGATCATCGTTGCCTTCCTCGGCCCGCTTCACCTCACTCGACAGCCGCTGTCGAGACCAATCACCCCCGGGCCCGAGAACGAACGTCGGGGAGACAAGCATCTCCAGCATACCCGGTGCCGGGTCCGCTCGCCGCTGGTTTCCGGCGGGCGCGTTGCGCGGCTAGTCGGTATCGGTGCAGCCGTCCTGCCCGGGCACCAAGGCACCGACCTGCAGACCGTAGGTCTTCCCGGCGTCGGTCCACTGGGAATACACCGGCCGACCGTCGAGGGTCTTGAGTACGGCCGCTGCCGCCGCTCCGGTGAGCACGCCACAGCGGTGATCCCCGCGGGTGTCAGACAGTGTCGCTTCCAGCCGCTTCGGACCGGGCCACTTCAGGGCGTCGGGGGACGCTTCACCGAGCGTGCTTTCCACCACGCGCACCCGATCGGGCAGCCAGGCCGCCGAATTTGCGGGCGGAACCTTGAGGGCATCCAGCACGGCGGCGAAGTGCCTGCGGTTCTCCTTGCCGGACAACACATGTTCATCGCCCACGCCCAGTGCGTAGACCGAGATCTTGGCTCCGCTCCCCATCGCCGGTCGATAGGTGAGGGTGGTGGTGCCCTGGTCCGAGATCCCGGCATCACCCATGTCCAACTTGGCCAGTTTCACTATCTCGCCGGCGGACCAGTCCACGACACACTGCTGGACGACACCGATGGTCATGTCGGGGAGCGGTTTGGCAGCCTCGCCGGTCCCGTGCGCCACGATCACCGTTCCGTCGGCGTAGACGGCCAGGCCGAGGGGTTCGACGGACCAGTTCGCGATCCACGAGTTGACGCCCTGGGTCACCGTGATGATCGGCCGTCCGGTCGGCGTCGTGGTCGGCACAGTCGAAGCGTTGTCGCAGGGCGGTGGCGCGACCGGCGGGGTCGGCCCGGGATCAGAAGTCCGCGGGGTCGTCGGCGGCTGGCCCCCGGACGTCTTCGGATCGGTCGGACCGACCGTCGACCCGGGTGTAGCCGGCGTGCTGACCGCGGTCGGGTTGACCAGCATCGACACCCGGGTGGCACTGCCGCCGACCCCCGCGCACGCGGCCAGCACGCTGGTCAGCACCACAGTGATCAGCGCGATGCCGGCCCGTCCAGCTCGACGGGACCGGCTGGGACCGGCGGGAGGCCGGGGAGGGACCATCATGCCGGAAGGACGGTGTCCGGATCCAAAGCGTTGCATGTACTCGACTCTGGCCCTGAGGCCCGCTGGCGACAACGGTGCAGGCATCCACATCGTCGCTGGTGCGGCTACGTCAGCCCATGCCTTTGGCGCGACGACCGGCGTACTTCGCGATCTCGCGGTCGGAGTCCCGCTTGGCCAACGTCTGGCGCTTGTCGTACTCCTTCTTGCCCCGGCCCAGCGCCAACTCGACCTTGACCTTGCCATTCGAGAAATACATGGACAACGGCACCAGGGCCAGACCACCCTCGCGCAGCTTCTGCATCAGCTTGTCGATCTCCGAGCGATGCAGAAGGAGCTTGCGGGCCCGGCGCGGCGCGTGGTTGGTCCAGGTTCCTTCGGCATACTCGGAGATGTGGACGTTGCGCAGCCACACTTCGTCATCCGACACCGTGGCGAAACCGTCGATCAACGAGGCCCGGCCGGCCCGGAGTGACTTGACCTCGGTGCCGGTCAGCGAGATCCCGGCCTCGAAGGTGTCGATGATCGCGTAGTCGTGTCGCGCCTTGCGGTTGGAAGCGATCAGCGAGCGACCAGAATTGCGGGCGTCAGTGGCCCTTGCTGTCTTCTTGTCTGTAGCCATAGCCGCTCCAGGCTAGCCGCCCGGCCCGGCTGCCTCGTGCCAATAACCGACCCACGGACAAACCAGCAGGTCAGATGCGAACGTAGAGGCGGAGCGTCACGTAGGCCGAGATCGAGGCAAGGCCGGCGCCGGCGATCAACAGCCACGGGGCCACGGCCACCAGGTCGGCGGAACTCAGCGGGGCCAGTACTCCGGAGTTGATCACCGAGCCCAGCAACTTGTCGACGAAAGTCAGCTTGGCCACGATCAGCAGGCCGATGGACAGCACGGCTCCGATCACGCCGGCGACCACGGCTTCGATCATGAACGGCAGCTGGGTTCGCCATCGGGACGCCCCGACCAGCCGCATGATCGATGTCTCCGTCCGCCTGGTGTAGGCCGCGACCTGCACCATGTTCGAGATCAGCAGCAGCGCGGCGAACGCTTGGATCAGCGCCACCACGATCGCCACGTTGCGCACACTGTTCAACAGGCCGAAGAGCTTGTTCAGGAAGTCACTCTGATCGTTGACCTGATCAACGCCGGGTAGCCCCGAGAACTCCTCGGAGATGGCCTTGAACCGCTGGGGGTCGTGCAGTTTGACGTGGAAAGACGCCGGCAGCGCATCCTTCTGGACGATGGCCAGCATCTCGGGCTGACCGGCGAACCGTTCCTTGTACTGGTTGAAGGCGTCGGCCTGCGTCTGGAAGGACGAGACCTCGACCTCCGGATTGTTTTTCAGGGCCGTCTGGATGGCCTGGCAGGTCGCGTCGCGACAGTCCGGATCGGCGTTCGACAGGTCCGTGGTCAGGTACACGATGACCTCGACCTTGTCGCCGTACAAAACCTGGGTGGCATCGGTCAGCCGGGCGACGATGAGGCCGCCGCCGAGCAAGCCCAGTGAGATGGCCGTCGTCAGGATCATGGCGATGGTCATCGTGATGTTCCGGCGGAGTCCGGTCAGGACCTCGCTGAACACATATCCGGCTCGCATTTGTTCCTCTCAGGGGTGTTGGCGTCCAAGGCACGGCGCCAGCGGAATTGCACAACCGCATCAGCCGGGACCTGGCCAACGCGATTCGTCTTCAGTTCGGGCAACGCCTAGGTATCAATCGCTGCTGTATCAATCGCTGCTGTATCACTCGCGCTGCTGTATTACTCGCTGCTTCGGCGCGATGGTGCGCCCGGTCAGCGGCCGACTCCGTACACACCACGCGACTCGTCACGGACGACCTTGCCGAGTTGCAACTCGATCACCCGACGGCGCATCGAATCGACGATGTTGTTGTCGTGGGTCGCCATCAACACCGTGGTGCCGGTCCGATTGATCCGTTCCAGCAGCAGCATGATGTCGGCGCTGGTGTCCGGATCCAGGTTGCCGGTTGGTTCGTCGGCGAGCAGGAGCAGCGGACGGTTGACGAAGGCTCTGGCGATCGCGACCCGCTGTTGTTCACCGCCGGAGAGTTCATGGGGCAACCGGCGTGCCTTGCCCTCGAGTCCGACCAGCTCGAGCACCTCGGGAACGATCTTCTTGATGGCCGCCCGCGGGCGCCCGATGACCTCGAGGGCGAAACCGACGTTCTGTTCGACCGTCTTGTTCGTCAACAGCCGGAAATCCTGGAATACACAGCCCAGCCGGCGCCGGTGTGCGGGCACCTTGGACCGGCGCAGCTTGACCAGGTCCTTGCCGGCCACCTGGATCTGGCCGGTGGTCGGCACATCCTCGCGCAGCACCAATCGGAGGAACGTCGACTTACCGGAACCGGAGGGCCCGATCAGGAACGCGAATTCGCCCTTGTCGACGTCGATGGAGACGTCCTCCAGGGCGGGGCGCGTCGAGGTTTTATAGCTCTTCGAGACGTGGGACAGGTGGATCACAGCTGCACACTCTACTTCCGGACGTCGTTATCTTCGTGTGACCTCGCCGCGGGCCGCACGCTCTTTCAGCGCAGTTTCAGGCTCGATTCACCGGGCCAACGCCCCGATGACCGTGTCGTGCAGCAGGGCATTGGTGGCCAGCGCACTGACCGTGTCCGGCCCGACGGCCGCCCCGTCGATGTCGGTGAACCGACCGCCGGACTCGCGAACCACGGGGACCAGGGCGGCCAGATCCCAGAGGCTGAGCTCCGGTTCGGCCGCCACGTCGGCCGCTCCTTCGGCGACCAGCATGTACGGCAGAAAGTCGCCGTACCCGCGGGTCCGCCAACACGACCGCAACAGCGCCGCGAATTGTGCGCCGCGGCCATCTTCCTCCCATTCCTGCAGGTCGGAGTAGGTCAGCGAGGCATCGGCGAGTTCGGATACGGCCGAGACAGTGCAGCGTCTGGGTGCGGACCCGGCGAAGCTGGTGAACGCTCCCCCGCCGTTTCCGGCCCACCAGCGCCGGGCCAGTGCCGGCGCCGACACGACACCGACGACGACCTCGGCGCCGTCGAAGAGCGCGATCAGGGTGGCCCAGACGGGCACGCCACGGACGAAGTTCTTGGTGCCGTCGATCGGGTCGATGACCCATCGTCGAGGGGCGTCCATACCCGGCTGTTGATTGCCGAATTCCTCACCGATGACGGCGTCATCCGGCCGCTCGGCTTCCAGGATTTCCCGGATGGCCGTTTCCACCGCGAGGTCGGCGTCCGAAACCGGGGTGAGGTCGGGCTTGGCGTTGACCTTCAGGTCTGCCGCACCAAATCGGGGCAGGCTGATGGCATCGGCGGCTTCCGCCAGCCGGAGGGCCAGCGCCAGGTCGTCCTGGTGCGTCGGTCCGGTGGGCGGGATGGTCGGCACTGCACGGTCGGTCACGTCCCGACCGTAACGCCTCCCCGGACTCCCGGTCTCGCTCAGGACGGGCCCGGCGCGTCGGTGGCGCCGGGGCGACGAAAACGGTCCTGCAGGTTCGGATCGTCCAGCCACCATGGTCGTTCCACGGTCGGGGCCTCAACGGGTTCGCCGTCGGGGGCCCAATGCTGACGCGCGTCGAGCTCGGCGTCGATCTTGGCCGCGTCGCGGGCGTCGGCCTTGATCCAGGCGGTGGCCGCGAGGATCAGGAACGGGAGGTCGAGCACTTCCGCAACCACCCATAGGATGCCGCCGGCCGTGTGCTGGTCGTCGATCGGGACGGGCGAGAAGGACGGCCGGTTGACGGCGAAGTGCACCAGTGTCATGTGGGTCTGGAAGCGCAACGCGATACCGGGGAAGGCGTCGAGGACCAGCTCGACGAACCCGACGCCGAGCGACAGACCCACCGCCAGTGAGGTGCGTTGATCGTTGATGTTGACCAGGGGTATGGCAATCAGCACTCCCGCGGCCAGCAGGGCGATGTGCACGACGCCGCCACCCCAGACCGAACTCACCGAGAAGGCGCCCAGTCCGCCGAAGATGAGCAAGAGGCAGAGCACGGGTACCAGTACCGGGCTGACCAGCGGGCTGCCGAAGAACCTCAGCGATCGTCTGCCGAGCAGCCGGGACGGGCCACTGTCCGGCCCGTCGACGGCCGTCACCAGGGCGAGCGGCTGGGCCGACATCAGGATGATCGGCACGATCAGCAGCAACAGCAAAGCCTGGATCATCCAGACCCACATCAACTGGAATCCGCGAGCCTCCGGAAAGCCCTGAGTGGTCCAGATCAACGCGGCCATACCGACCCAGAACACCACGTCGCGATGCCGCGCCCATTCGATGCCGGCGTCTGCCGCGCGGCGGCGCGTCCTGACGTACCCGTAGCCGGCCGCAGCAATGACCGCGATCATCAGGTAGTCGGGACGCCACTCGGTCAGCAGGCTCAGTCCGGTCGGGGCAGAGTCGGGCGCGGCAAAGGACACCTGCCCATCGTCCCCCTTTGCGCAGCGAATGATCGCCAATGCCGACGTACTGGGCGCCGACTCAGGCCTGGTGCTCGAACTGGGTGCGGTAGAGGTCCGCGTACGCACCGTTCCTGACGATCAGGTCGGTGTGCCGGCCGGATTCGACGATTCGCCCGCCGTCGACGACCAGGATCTGGTCGGCACTGCGCACCGTGGACAGTCGGTGCGCGATCACCAGCGACGTCCGGCCGGTCAGCGCGGCCGAGAGCGCTTGTTGCACGGCCGCTTCCGATTCGCTGTCCAGGTGGGCCGTGGCCTCGTCGAGGATCACGATGTCGGGCGCCTTCAGCAGCACCCTGGCGATGGCCAGCCGCTGCTTCTCGCCGCCGGAGAGGCGATGTCCGCGATCGCCGACCACCGTATCCAAACCCTCCGGCAGCGACGACACCAACGGCCAGATCTGGGCGGCCGTCAGCGCGTCGATCAACTCGCTCTCCACCGCATCCGGCCTGGCGTACAACAGATTTGCCCTGATCGAGTCGTGGAACATGTGGGCATCCTGGGCGACTACCCCGATCGAGTCGCGCAGCGACTGCAGGGTGGCGTCCTTCACGTCGACACCACCGATCCGCACCGAGCCGCCATCCGCGTCGTAGATCCGCGGCACCAGCTGCGAGATGGTCGTCTTGCCGGCTCCCGATGGTCCGACCAACGCCACCAGCTGCCCTGGCTCGGCCCGGAAACTCACACCGTGCAGGACCGGATGCCGCGGGGCGTGGTCCGGCACCGAAATACTCTCCAGGGAGGCCAACGACACCTGATCCGCACTCGGGTAGGCGAATCGGACGTCGACGAATTCGATCCCACGAGAACCCTTGACCAGGGTGACGGCATCCGGCCGCTCGCTGATCATCGGCTCCAGGTCGAGCACCTCGAAGACGCGCTCGAAGGAGACCAGGGCGCTCATCACATCGACCCGGACGTTGGACAGCGCCGTCAACGGCCCGTAGAGACGGGTGAGCAGCAGCGCCAGGGCCACCACCGATCCCGTGTCCAGCTGCCCGGAGAGCGCCAGCGCACCGCCGAGGCCGTATGTCAGCGCCTGCGCCAGCGCGGCCACCAGGGTGAGCGCGGCGATGAAGGTCCGGCCGTACATGGCGGTGGTGACGCCGATGTCGCGCACCCGGCCGGCCCGCTCGGAGAAGAACTTGGATTCTTCGTCCGGCCGGCCGAAGAGAGAGACCAGCAGCGCTCCCGATACGTTGAACCGCTCGGTCATAGTGGTGGTCATCGACGCGTTCAGCCCGTACGACTCGCGCGTCAGGGTCTGCAGCTTGCGGCCGAATCGCTTGGCCGGCAGGACGAACACCGGCAACAGGATGAGCGAGAGCAAGGTCACCTGCCAGGACAGGGTGAACATCACCCCGGCGGTCAGCACCAGCCCGATGACGTTCGAGACCACTCCGGACAGGGTCGAGGTGAAGGCCTGCTGGGCGCCGATCACATCGTTGTTGAGGCGACTGACCAGGGCCCCGGTCTGAGTCCTGGTGAAGAACGAAAGCGACATGCGCTGCACGTGGTCGAAGACCTTGCTGCGCATGTCGTAGATGAGGCCCTCGCCGATTCGTGACGAATAGAAACGCGAGATCAACGAATTGCCGGTGTCGATGATGGCGAGGACGGCAATGATCACGGCGAGTTTGACCACCGTCGCCGTCGAGCCGTGCTCGCTGATCTCGTTGACCACCGCCCCGGCCAGCAGCGGAGTGGCCACCGCGATGACGGAAGAGAACACCGTCACCAACAGGAAGAAGGACAGGTCTTTTCGGTAGGGCCGGGCGAACTCCAGGATCCGGTTGACGATGCCGGGTGCCAGTTTGTGTCCGGTGACGGAGTCGTCCTGATGCATGCGGCGCATCGCCGCCATCGACGACCCGCCCATCGATGTGGATGGGGGCACGGCGGCCACCTCCCTGTCTGCGAAGCCGGTCGGCAAGGAACGCATTGGGCGCCCCGGTGAGCCAACCACGCGACGGCAACCGCTGATCCTGATTCAGCTGTCAGCGTGCCGCCCCCCGTCACAGCATGCGGGCCAAGGTACAGCGTGCTGCTGGTATGGCAGCGGGCCAGCGGTATGGCAGCGCGCCGGGCTTCTGACAAAGGTTGGCCCCACCTGGCAACGGCTGCAGACCGTGCCAGGTGGGGCCAGCCGTCGCCCGGTGATCACGATCGGAGGCGCGGGACGCTCGTGGTGGCCGGATGTGTCCGGCTACTTGATGAGGGTGACGGCCGCGGATTTCGCCGCGAGGTATCCATATTTCGCGGAGACGGCGATCCGGTACGTGCCCGCGCCGAGGTTGACGGTCCGGGTCTCCTTGGCGCCCATGGTGTTGTACGACTGGGCCAGCGTCGACCATTTTCCTTTGGCGTGCCGCTGCACCTTGAAGGTCCAGTAGCCGGCGCCCTTGTCGGGATCGACATTCACCAGCAACTTGCCCTTGGTGGAATCGCGTTTCGCGGACACCCGAACCGTGGGCGTGATGAGCGTGACGGCCGACGAGACTGCCGAGGCGTGTGCGCCGGACGCTGGCACGAAGACGCGGTAGGTCCCCGCGCCCAGCGTGATCGACTTGGTCTCGCGGGCACCCTCGCTCCTGTAGACAGCCGGCAGTGTCGCCCAGGAACCATGAGCGTTTCGCTTCTGCACCCGGAAGAGGTATGAGGAGTTGCCGAGGTCAGGGTTCACATTCACGGTCAGCACATTGCCGGGCGCCGCCTTGGCCGCGCTCACTGACACCGGGATGAGCGGTGCCACCGAACCTGACGTTGAGGTTGAGGTTCGGCGAGCCACACTGGCCGTAGGGGAACTTGATGACTCCGCGGGTCGCCTGGGCCTTGATTGCGTTTTCGACTGCGCCGGCCGAAGCGGCGGGATGGAGCCCCCAGTAGACAGCCGCCGCGCCGGAGACGTGTGGTGCTGCCATCGAGGTGCCGGACATCATGACGCTGCCGCCGTAGAGCGTCATCGGACCGGATGTCGACGCCCGGCGCGTACAGGTCGACGCCTGGACCGTCGTTGGACCAATACGTGTCGTGGTCCTGCTGGTCGACGGCGCCCACGGTCAGCAGCGATCGCTCGCTGGCGGGAGAGTAATACCGGGCGTCATCGCCATCATTGCCGGCCGCCGCGACAACCACCAGGCCCCGGTCGACAAGTGCCCGAGCGGCATTGTTGACGGCCTGGTTGTAGTCCCCACCGAGGCTCATGTTGACCACTGAATGGGGCGCTGCGTGGTCTGCGATCCAGTTCATCCCGGCAATGACCGTGCTCATCTCACCCGAGCCGTCATAGTCGAGAACCTTGACCGGGTGAATGATCGCGCCCTTGGCCACCCCGAAGTTGGTCGACCCGATGGTCCCAGATACGTGCGTGCCGTGACCGTAGTCGTCCTGTGGGCTGTCTCCGTACGCGAAAGCCCCGTTGCCGATCCGACCGGCGAAATCGGGGTTGGCGTAGTCGATGCCGGAATCCAGCACGTAGACGTTCACGCCGGAGCCTTTGCCGGCCGCGTTGTATCGGCCGTCCAGCGGCAGGTTCCGTTGGTCGATGCGATCCAGACCCCAACTGTTGGCCACGGACGTGGCCTCGACTCGACCTGCCGGCGCAGCCATAGCCCCGACTCGTCCCCCGGTCGGCTGATCCCTATTCAATGGCCGCTTCGTGTCGTCGGTGGCGGAGACCACCGAGTCGCGCTCGACCGACGCGACACCTGGCGTTTCCTTCAACGTCTTGGCTTGCGCCGGCGTCAGGGACACCACTGCTCCCTGAAACGCCGGCCCGGATACCTTTTTCACGATCTTGCCCGAGGTTGCGGCATTCGCCAGAGCGGCCCCGTGATCGAGCGAGACGATGTAATTGCTGCTCCCCCCGGGAGCCTGCGGTGCCACATCCAATCGAGCGACAGAATGCGGATCTGTGACCGAATCCGAATTTGGCGTGGAGGAGGGCGCGCTCGCGGACGCGGTTTCCGACACCACGCCCGTCATCAGTGCGACTGCCATCAGTCCTGCAATGCCGCGCGCAGCCGCGCGTCTGGTACGGGTCACAACACACCTTTGTCGTTCGTTCGAGATTGACGGGCCGCCCGCATTGGCGGTCCGCTACGCCGAGCACTGCTCGGATACGGTCTTGAGACGCGCCGGACCCTTCCTCATCACGCGACCGAACGCATGACCGCCGTCACGTCGGTCCGCGCGTCATTCGGGGGCCGCCACCTCGCCCTTGCCGAGGATCTGTGCTCTGCCTTTGCGGCCGAAGAACCGGGCTAATGGCAGCTGGTGTGCACAGATTTGACGGGGCAGTTGCCTCCCGGGTTACCGTCGACGGCGGACCGGTGGTTGGCACGCCGAGCGGCCGACGTGGCAGGCGTTCTCACGTTGCCACCGCAACGTGGGAGAGGACGAGATGACGACCGCGACCCAGCACATTCACGACGAGGTCCGCGAACTCATTCGCCGGCGCGGCGTCGATCCGATCACTGATCAACGGTCCACCCGGGCCTTGATCGACGAGGTGATCAGCCACTACGAGGACCGCGTCCCGACATCGTCGTTGCCCCCGCTGATGGATCGCCCGGGGGCCGCCCGTTTCGTGTTCGATTCACTCGCCGGGTTCGGCCCGCTGCAACGATTCCTGGACGATCGGGACATCGAGGAGATCTGGGTCAATCAGCCCGGCAAGGTGTTCGTGGCGCGCAACGGTGTCTCCGAACTCACCACCACGGTGCTGGCCCCCGGCGAGGTCCGGGACCTGGTCGAACGCATGCTCAAACCCTCCGGCCGGCGCCTCGATCTGTCCTCACCGTTTGTTGACGCCCTACTTCCGGACGGTTCCCGACTGCACGCCGTCATCCCGGACATCACCCGTGAACATCTCTCGCTGAACATCCGCAAATTCGTGGTCGCGGCGAACGGGCTGGAGGACCTGGTGGCCCGGGGATCGCTGACGGCGCACGCCGCCCGCTTCCTCGAGGCTGCCGTGGTCGCCGGTCTCAACATCATCGTGGCCGGCGGCACCCAGGCCGGAAAGACGACCCTGCTCAATACCTTGATCAATTCGATCCCGCCGCGGGAACGGGTGATCAGCTGCGAGGAGGTCTTCGAATTACGGCCGAATCTTCCGGACATCGTGGCCATGCAGACCCGGCAACCGAACCTGGAAGGACACGGCGAGATCCGGCTGCGCCGCTTGATCAAAGAAGCGCTCCGGATGCGTCCGTCACGGATCATCGTCGGCGAGGTCCGTCAGGAGGAATCGCTGGACCTGTTGATCGCGCTGAACTCCGGGCTGCCCGGGATGTGCAGCGTGCACGCGAATTCGGCCCGGGAGGCGGTGCTCAAGCTGTGCACCCTGCCGTTGTTGGCCGGCGAGAACGTCACCGCCGCCTTTGTGGTGCCGACGGTCGCGACGTCCGTCGATCTGGTCGTGCAGGTAGGCATCGATCCGGGTGGCCACCGCCGGGTTCGCGAGATCGTGGCGCTGCCTGGCAGAGTCGAGGGCGGCGTCGTCGAGATCGCCGACATCTTCACCAGCCGCGACAATCAACTGGTCCGGGCCGAGGGCTACCCGCCGCACGCCGATCGCTTCGTCCGACACGGCATCGACCTCCCGGCCCTGCTCGCCGGCCGGAGCGGCTAAACGGGTCAGGTCGACTCTCGGACGGTCAACGTCGTCGGGATGACGTACCTCGTTCCGGCCATGGGCGTCTCCTGGAAATGGACGAGCAGCATCTGCGCCGCCGTGGTGCCCATTTCCCAGAGCGGCTGGTGCACCGAGGTCAGCGGGGTCTCGGTCACCGCGGCCAACGGCACGTCGTCAAAACCTACGACGGCCACGTCCGCCGGTACGTTCCGGCCGGCGAGCCGGAGCGCACGCAGCGCCCCCGCGGCCGACAAATCGTTGTGCGCGAAAATGGCATCGAATTGCATGCCGTCATCCAGCAGATGTGCCACGGCCGCCAGTCCGCCGTCGAAGGTGAAGTCACCGTCAACGACCAGGCGGGGGTCTATCTGGATACCGGCCTCAGTGAAGACCTGCGCAAAGCCATCGATCCGCTCGGTTGTGCAGCCATACCGGGCGGGGCCACGGATCACCGCCGGACGTCGACGACCGCCGTCCAGAAGGTGGCGGGCAGCCGACCGGGCGCCGGCGACGTTGGTCGTAACCACTGTCGGGAACTGTGGTTCGCGGATCCGGTCATCGATCATCACCACCGGTAGACCTTTTTCGTGCAGGCCGGCGATGTAGTCGAGCGTGCCTTCGGGTTCGATCACCACCAAGCCGTCGAACGCCTTGGCCGACACCTGCGAGGCGAATCTGCGCATCGACTCATCGCCTCGATTGCAGGTGAAGAGCAACACACCGTGCGACGCCGTTTCGATGGCATCGATCGCTCCCTGCAGCACCTCGCCGATCCAGGGCCACGTCAATGACGGGACCAGTACACCGACCACTCCGGTACGACCGCGGGCCAGTCCGACCGCCCCGGAACTCGGCACGTAACCGAGCTCGTCGATCACCTGGCGCACCCTGGCCGCAGTCCCCGGATCCAGGTCGGATTTGCGGTTGAGCACCCGGGAAACGGTGGTTTTGCTGACGTTGGCCCGAAGGGCAACGTCAGCGATGGTGATGCGCACGCGGTGTCCTCTCTGGCCTCGACTCGGCTCTGCGTCGAGCGGAACCGGTTCCGGAACCGGTTCCGGCCTAGTTTGTGGTGACCGTGCTCACAGGTCAATCACGGGGAGGTAACGATCCCGACCACGACCACGACCACGACCACCACCGCAAACGCGAACGCCAGGCCGCCGCCCGGACCTCGGTCCCGTCGAGCAGCACGCCGCGTATCACCGGGTGCCGCGACCGTTCCTAGGTGACGACGCCGGACCACGGCGTTCGTCGACGTTGATGGGAGTGATCGACCATGAATCCAGCCAGGACCGCGCGCCGACCGGGCGGTGGCCGACCTTGACCGGGCTGTCGCGGCGGAATGCCCTCCGGGCGGTCGGGGTCGGTGGTATCTCCCTGGCCGGCCTATCCGTGGCCGGCTCCGCCGAGGCGGCTGCGCCGACGCGGAAGATCAACTCGAATGCGGCCGCGCCCGTGGCGACGAACGACCCACCCCGTCGATTGACCGTGACGGCATCGGAAATCCGGGTGGTCGGTCCCCGTCGCAGCGTCGGCGACCAGGCCATCATCACCGGGCAGCTGCATGTGTCCACGGCGACCGAACCGTCAGGTGAGTTCTTCGGGCACACCACGGTGGTCAATCGCCGCAATCTGCTCGTCGAGGCGACCGGATCCATGCAGACGCACACCTTCGTGCTACCTGACGGGACGCTGCTGGGCAGCGGGGTGCTGTCCCATCAGGGCGACGGGACCTTTGCCATCATCGGCGGAACCGATGAATACCAGGGAGTCTCGGGTTCCTACACCGTCCAGCAGGACCTCGATGACTTCGCTGCGACAGCGGTTTATTCGTTCACCTTCTTCTCCCGAAAGGCGTTTGTCTGATGGCTACCAGTTCGTATCTCGTCCTGACCCCGTACGGCGGTTCGCCGTTGAACACCGAGGGGACACACGCACCGATCACCGATCTGCTCGGTGTTCAGCATCCCGGAAATACCCTGCTGGAGGTATCGGACTATTCGTTCGATGTCGAACAGACGCTCAACATCGGCTCCCAGAGCACCGGCGCCGGGGCCGGGAAGATCACTTTCAACCCGTTCAGCATTACCAAGAAGATCGACGTCCTGTCCACGGTGTTGTTCTCGAACTGCGCCAGCGGCCGGCCGTTCGAGCGACTGGACCTGTTGATCGTGAAGAATGCCGGTAACTCCAAGCCATTCGTGTTCGTCCAGCACACGATGAAATTGGTAGCCGTCAAGACAATCGCATACGCAGACAATGACCAATCACCCCGAGAACAGGTCAGCTTCGAGTACGGCGGCCTGCAGATCCGCTACACCCCACAGCGTCCGGACGGAAGCCTGGGCGAGCTGCTGGTGGCCGGCTGGAACCGGGTGAAGAACGTGCAGGACCTGAGCACCGAACCCATCACCTGATCGACAAGAGCCGCCCGGACGCTCTCGAGGCCTGACCGCCTCGAGGGCGACGGTGTGCGTGAGATCCGGGTCACTGTGACCAGTCGAACATCACCAACTCCATGCGCGGGAATGGATCAGTCCTTTGCGCGGTTAAACTCCCATAGCAAAGGTGCGCAGGGGGTTGACGCATCTCGCCAAGTCCTGCTGCGCCCGGCGCCAGGACAACGGTGAAGTAATCGATGCGAATGCAGGGATGACGATGAGTACCGCGACAAAGACGCAGAGCAAGCAGTCGACCAAGGTTGCCACGCACAGCAAGGCCGAGGAAAAGGTCAAGGCCGAGATCGCCTCGATGCTCCAGATCAATGGCAACACTCCGACCGCCCACAGCTGGGTACCCCGCGTCGTGATGATGGCGTACGAGCGTCGCTGTGCCAACAACCCGGCGAATGACGAACTGGCAGAGTGCTTTTCGGTGGCTCAGGCCATCGCCACCCGGAGCTGACCGGACGCCCGTCTGACCGACCAGGACGCGCCGTGGAACGGCAGCGCCGATCGGGTCGGCGGTGGCTGACCGGCGGGTCGGTGCGCGCTCGTGCGAGGCTGCTGGGATGAATCCGGTTGTCGTCGACGAGAGCCGCCGTCACCTGTTGACCTGGGTGCCGTCCGACCCGGCGGTGACCCACCTCTACCTGTACGACAATCTGCTGACCGAGCTGCCGGGCAGCGTCGGCACTCTGAGCCAACTGCGGGTGCTGGATCTGGCCGGCAACGCGCTCACCGATCTGCCGGATTCGATCGGCGGGTGCCGCCGGCTCGAATACCTGTATCTGCACGGCAACCAACTCACCGGATTACCCGACCAGCTCGCGCTCCTGTCCCAACTGCTGTACCTGAACGTCAACCTGAACCCGATCGGTCGTCTGCCGGCCGTTGTCGGCCGCCTATCAGGGCTCGTCGAACTGCGCGCCGAGTCGACCGGGCTGACGGCGGTCCCGACCGGAGTGTGTTCGCTTCCGCGCCTACGCGAGCTGCACCTGCGAGCCAACGGCATCTGCGATCTCCCCGGGTTGAACCTGCCGGAGCTGCGCTACCTCAATCTGCGGGACAACGGCCTGCTGCACGTGCCCGGCGCCTTGGCCGGCGTTCCGCGCCTGCGAGAACTCGACCTACGGCAAAATCGGATCGGACTGGCGCCGGATTTCCTGCTGCAGCTGCCGGCTCTGGACAAGGTCGACCTGCGCTGGAACCGGATCCAGGACAACGATCCGGTCGTGGACGGGCTGCGGGAGCGCGGCTGCCTCGTCCACAGCTGACCTGCCGGTTCGGCTCAGACCATCAATCGGGTGCACGGGATCTGGCAGGAATCTGATGGCAGGAATCTGATGGACCGCATCGCCTACCCTGAGGGAGTGGGAAAAGTCTACGAAGGAATCGACGCCAAGCTGGCTGCCTGGCTTACCGCCCAGCCGATGTTCGTGGTGGCCACCGCTCCACTCGACCCGGACGGCCTGCTCAACGTCTCACCCAAAGGCATGCTGGGCACCTTCACGGTGCTGGACGAACACACGGTTGCGTATCTCGACATCACCGGCAGCGGCGTCGAAACCATCGCCCATCTCCGGCAGAACGGCCGGATCGTCTTGATGTTCACCGCGTTCGACGGGCGGCCGAACATCGTCCGGCTGCACGGGACCGGCACCGTGGTCTTGCCCGATGAGCCGCGCTTCGCCCAATTGCGCCCGAAGTTCTCCGACCATCCGGGGATCAGGTCGATCATCGTCGTCAGCGTGGCCAGGGTCTCGGATTCCTGCGGATATGCCGTCCCGCATCTTGCCTACATCGAGGACCGCACCGTGCTGGACCTGTCGAACGCCAAGAAGGGCGAGGACGGTCTGGTGGACTACCGGAAGCAGAAGAACTCGGTAAGTTTGGATGGGCTGCCGGGCTTGGTCTGACACCTCTGGACCCAGTATTGAGATCGGGCCATCGAAATCTCAACACCGCAGTGCAGGCGGCTCAGGCCAGCCGCAGCACGATGGCACCCGTCGCGATGACCAGGGTGGCGCCGATGCGATATTTGTCCGCTTTCTCCTTGAGAATGACTATCGCGACGACCGTGGCGAACAGTATCGAGGTTTCCCGCAGGGCGGCCACGGCCGCCACCGGAGCCTTGGTCATGGCCCAGAGCACCAGCCCGTAGGCGCCGACATTGCCCAAGCCCCCGACGAGCGCGATCCACCACTCCTGTCGCAGCGCATGACCGAGCGCCCTGGGTCGACGGATCAGCGTCCAGGTCACCATGGGCAGCGCAGTGAACAGGAAGATCCACGCCGTGTAGGTGACCGGTTCGCCGGACGCCCGGGCGCCGGCGCCGTCGATCAGTGTGTAGGTGGCGATCACCGCCGCGTTGACCAGGGCCAGCACGGTCGCCTTCGGAACGTGAAATCCCCGTCCCTCGACCGGCCGGCGGTTCTTGGTGGACCTGCCAAGCACCGGACCCAGCCCGATACCCCAGATGCCGCAACAGATCAGGGCCACGCCGAACCACTCGGCGCCGGTCAACTCCTCGCCGAGCAGCGGGGCGCTGACGATGGCAACGAGCAGCGGAGCGGTCCCCCGCATCAATGGGTAGGTCTGGCTCATGTCGCCGGCCCGGTAGGCGGCCGCGACCAGGGGGTAGTAGATCGACTGCATCACCACCGAGCCGACCACATTGATCCACGCCGCACCGTTCATACCCGGCAGGAAGGGCAGAGCGATGGCGCACATCACCGCACCACCGCCGGCGATCAGCACCGTCGCGAGGTAGCCGTCCTTCGAGACCTTGACCAAGGTATTCCAGACGACGTGCAGCACGGCGGCAGCGAGCACGACCGCGACCACTCCTCCTGGCACGACCGTCAGTATTGCCGCTGAAGTCACCGCTGCCCTTGACGCGCTACCGTTCGTCGCATTGGATAGGGAACCTTCCCTAACCATTGACCCGCTTTCCCCGGCGGAGATCGAGGAGAACCCGATGAAAACAGCGGTGAAGGGCTGATGACGACCATTGCGGAGCCGATCGCTGACGACCTCAGAGCCCTCGCCGACGCCGTGCTGTTACCCGGTTTTCACGGCATGACAGCGCCGGAATGGTTGCGCCGCCGGGTGTCCGGCTCGTTGGGAGGTGTCTGCCTGTTCGGGTCGAACATCGGCGACCCGGACCAGCTGCGCCGCCTCACCGACTCGTTGCGCAGCGAGCGCAGCGACGTGGTCATCTCGGTGGACGAGGAGGGCGGCGGGGTCACCCGGCTGGACGCGGCGACCGGATCCCGCTTTCCCGGGGTAGCGGCACTCGGCCGCGTCGACGACGTCGAATTGACCGAGCAGATCGGTCGGGCGGTCGGACGGCTCGTCGCCCAGGCCGGCATCACCCTGAACTTCGCGCCGTGCGCGGATGTGATGGCCGACCGGTTCAACCCTGTCATCGGCATCCGCTCGTTCGGCCCCGACCCGGAGTTGGTCGCCCGGCACACCGCGGCCTTTGTCACCGGACATCAGGCCGCCGGCGTCGCGGCATGCGCCAAACATTATCCGGGGCATGGCGACACCGATGTCGACACTCACTTGTCCGTGGCCGTGATCGATTCCGATCTCGACTCGATGCGGGCCACTGCGCTGCTGCCGTTCGCCGCCGCGATCGACGCCGGCGTGGCATCGGTGATGGCCGGCCACCTTCTGGTGCCCGCGGTCGACACCCTCCCGGCCAGCGTGTCCGGCCGATGGCTGACCGACATCCTGCGCGGTGAGATGGGTTTCACTGGCGCCATAGTGACCGACGCGCTGGAGATGGCGGCCATCGCGGCCACCTACGGCATAGCCGAGGGTGCGGTGATGGCTATTCAGGCCGGGGCCGACCTGCTCTGCCTGGGCGCGGACGACGCGACCCCCGAACTGTTGGACACGATCGGGAGCGCGTTGATCGCCGCTGTCCTGTCCGGTCGGATTCCGGAGTCGCGTCTGTACGAGGCGGCCGGCCGGGCGCTGTCTTTGGCTCGGCGTGCCTGACGTTCCTGAGCCGGTCGACACGGCGCGGGATCGGGAATTGTCCGAGCAGACCGCTCGCCGGGCTCTCCAAGTGATCGGCCCACTTCCGGAGCTACGGCCGGGTGTGGTGGTGATCCGTTGCGAAGCCGGGCGGAACTTTGCCATCGGCTCGGTGCCGTGGGGACCGATGGCGGCCATCCCGGCCGGGCTGGACCCGGTCGAGTATGTGCTCACGCCAACCGACTCGGTCGATCCGAGCGTGGTCGCGAACGCTTCGCAGGTGCTCGTGGTGACCAGCGACCGGCATCGCTATCCCTGGATGTCGACGCTGGTCGACAGCGTCCGTCAACAGCGCGAAGATGCTGTGCTCATCGAGATGGGGACCACGGGCGTGGCCGGCGTCCCAGCCCCGGCTATCGCCTCGTTCGGGTCCGGGTTGGCGAACACCCGAGCCGTCGTCGACCTGCTGACTGGGAAGATGCGCAGGTGACCACCCGCGATCCTGATCCCGGCGGGTCCGCAGCAGAGAACACCGGGCCGATCAACCTGCCCGGTCAGCGCGGCGCGGACTCGCCCAGACTGCTGCGCGAGATCAACGACCAGGTCGTCCTGCGGCTGCTGCTGGAACATGGTCAGCTCACCCGCGGGCAGGTCGGCGACCTGTCCGGACTCTCCAAACCGACTGTCTCATCACTGCTTTCCCGGCTGGAGGGCCGCGGGCTGGTCACCACCACCGGAGTAGTGGCCGGTGGGCCCGGGCCGAATGCACGCATCTACGCAGTCCATTCGCAGGCCGCCCACGTGATCGGTGTGCACGTCGAACAAGGCGGTTGCGTGGCCGGCCTGGCCACCTTGACGGGCGAACTCATCGCCACCTTCCCGGTTCCGGTGCAAGAGCGGCGCGTCGCGAGGCCGATCGGTGAGATCTCGGCCGCCGTCGACGGCGTGCTGGCCGCGGCGGGAGTTGACCAAGGAGGGCGTCCACCGCGTGGTGGTGGCCACTCCGGGCGTCATCGACCCCACCACCGGCCGGCTACGACATGCCCGGCACATCCGCGGCTGGGAGGCGCCTGGACTGATCGAGGCCCTCAGCGCAACCCTGGGGATACCGGTCATCCACGGCAACGACGTAAACCTGGCCGCCGTGGCCGAACGGACCCACGGCGTGGCGCAGAACAGCAACGACTACGCGCTGCTCTGGCTGGATCGGGGGGTGGGCCTCGGACTGGTGCTCGGCGGGGCCCTGCGGGCCGGAGCGCACGGCGGCGCCGGCGAGATCGGCTACCTCGGGGTGCCCGGAGTGGAAGCGCCGCGCGCAGATCGCGGCGGTACCGGCGGTTTCCAGCAGTTGGTCGGTGGCCAGGGTCTACGGACCCTGGCCCGTAAATACGGTGTGCGAGGCTCAAGTCCGGCGCTGATCGTGACCTCGGCATTGGCCGCAGGTGAAGCCGGGGCCGGGCTGATCGCCGAATTGGCGTCCGGGATCGCGGTGGGCGCCGCGGCGGTGACCAACCTGATCGACCCCGGCCTGCTGGTCCTGGGCGGCCCGGTCGCCTTGGCCGGGGGCCAGACCCTGCTCGATCTCGTCGCAGCCCATCTGCACCAGATCAGCTTCGTCCGTCCTCCGGTGTTACTGTCCGGCCTCACCTCCGACGGCGTGCTGCAGGGGGCCATCGAGGTTGCCCTGCAGGCGGTTCGGGTCAACCTGTTCGGCCAAGCGCCGACGCTGGCCGACATCGTCGGCTGACCCCTTCGGATCCGCGCCGTCACCCGGGTCGACCGCGGGTCAGCTGGGCGTCGTCGGTGCGGGGCGGGCCAGCAGATCGGCGTGATGGATCGCCGCCACGTCCGGATGGGCCCGCAGGCGGCTCTTCAGCAGATTCGCGCCATAGGTCGAATAGATGGGGTTGTCCGGGTCCACGGTGACGCCGGCCGCCTGTGCGGCCAACTCCGGTGGCAGCGCGAGCACCGGGATGTTGGACGACAGGGCCGGGTTGTAGAAGAACGGAATCGAAATGCGATCGGATCCCGCCGGTGGCGATACCACCCGGTGGACCGTGGCCTTCAGGTATCCGCTCGTGGCGACCTCCAGCAACTCGCCGATGTTGACCACGAAGGCGCCTGGAATCGGCGGTGCGTCGATCCAGCCTGCGCCGTACTGGACCTGAAGGCCTTGCGTCCCGGGTTCGATCAGCAGCAGCGTCAGCACTCCCCCGTCCTTGTGCGCACCCACTCCCTGCCGGCCGGCGCCGGGCGCTCGGCTGCCCGCTGTCTCTGCCGGATCACCCGATCGACCCGGGTAGCGGATGATCTTGAGCAGCGTCGACGGCCGGAACGCGAATGCCTCGTCGAAGACATCCTCCGGTTGCCCGAGAGCAAGTGCCCAGTACCGCAACAACTCTCGGCCCAGTCTCAGCATCTCTGCTTCCCAGCGTGCGACCACGTCGCGCAGTTCGGGCATGGCCTCCGGCCATTGATTGGGGCCCTCCAATCGATCCCAGTCCGGGATGCCGGGGCCAGCCTCGATGGGAGCACGTTCCGGGCCGATGTCGATCTGTTCGCGCCAGTCCGTCCTACCCTGGGTGCGCTCACCACCGACCCGCGTGTAGCCCCGGAAATGTCGGCTGCGCAGATTCTCGATCGCCATCTTGTCCGGCTCGGGCAGCGCGAAGAAACCCCTGGCCGTCGCGATCATCTCGTCGATGAGCGTCTGCGGGACACCGTGCCCGACCAGGTAGAAGAAACCCACGTCATGGGTGGCCGCCAGCAGAGCCGCGCGTGGGCCCCTTGCGGCGTCACCGTCGGTCGCCAGCAGCGACAGATCAACCATCGGCAGGGTATCGACGGGCTGACGGCCGGCGGGCGGATGATCGAAGAACACTGTTACCTCCCGAGCAGATTGCCCAACGGCGATCACGTGGTGGACGGGTAGTTGACCGCATTGCTCCGGAGGAGTTCCTTGATGACCGGAACCCGCACCGGAGCGACCGACAGTTCGTGCACCCCGCGCGCGATCAGGGCCAGCGCATGCTCGGGCATGCCGGCGATCTCACCGCAGACCGCGACCGGCGTGCCCGCGGCCAGCGCGAACGAGCAGATCTGGTCCAACAGTCGTTGCACCGCAGTCGAAGACGGGTCGAGCAGGTCGGCCACTCCGGTCTCGGTGCGGTCCGCCGCCATCGTGTAGCTCGTCAGGTCGTTCGAGCCGATGGAGACGAAATCGGTGACCGCGCAGATCTCGTCGGCGGCCAGGGCGGCCGCGGGCACTTCGATCATCACGCCCACCTGGTCGGGCGGACGGTGCGATATCCCTTCCGCGACAAGGGAAGCGATCGCACGGTCGACCGCCACCCGAAACGCGGCGGCCTCGGCCGCGATGGAGACCATGGGCGCCATCACCGAAACCCGGTGGCCCACCGCCGCCCGGAAGATGGCTCGAAGCTGGGACTGCAACAGTTGCGGATGGGCCAGCAGGTACCGCAACCCGCGAATGCCGAGAAATCCGTTGTGAACGGGGTCGAGATCCAAGGCTGTCACCGGCTTGTCGCCGCCGGCGTCGAGTACCCGCACCACCACAGGGCGGTCGCCGAGCACCTCGAAGATCGCCGCCAGGTCGGCGGTCTGGGTGTCCTCGTCGGGGTAGGTGTCCCGGTCCAGCACGAGCAGTTCGGTGCGCAGCAGACCCACCCCGTCGGCACCGGAATCAACTGCGGCCCGCGCATCGGCCAGGGAGCCGATGTTGGCCACCACCAGCACTTGTCGTCCGTCCGGGAGGAAAACGGGGCCCTTCGCCGCTTGCGTCCGCAGCCGCGACGCCTGGGCCATCTCGTCGATGCGATCTCTGATCCTGGCGCCTTCGTGGCTGTCCGGGGCGATCGCGATCGTTCCGGAATCGCCGTCCAGCACCAGCTCGGCCCCGGCCGGCAGCCGGCCGATCTCGGGGCCGGCCCGCAAGATCATCGGCAGGCCGAGGCCGCGAGCGACGATCACCGCGTGCGCCGTTGTCGAACTGCGGGACAGTACGACACCCACCGCGCCACGCTCGAGCAGGATCGGCACTTCGCCGGGACCGAGGTCATCGGCGAACACCACGGCGCCATCGAGATGCGCCGGGATCCGGTCGACCACCACGCCGAGCTCGGCCAGCACGGAGGCACCTGCCTCCCGCACGTCTACAGCGCGAGCCGCGACCAGCTCGTCCGGGTCGGCGGCCAGACCGTCAGCCGTTGCGCCTACGGCGTCCCACCACGCCACCGCCGCATCTGCCGATCCGTCATCGAGCGCCGGTTGGGCCGCCGCCCGCATGTCAGGGTCGGCCAGCAGTACCGCATGTGCCACCTCGAACTGATTGCCGGACAGCAGACGTTGTGCCGCAACAGCAATCGCCGAGTCCAGCCGATTACTCTGCTGCCGACCGTTGAACCGCCGGCCCGTTGGCAGTTCGACCCCGCTGAGCTGCCGCGGCGCCCGGTCGAGCCGGACGAGTCGACCGATGGCCAGGCCGGGCGCTCCGGGCACTGCAGTCAACATCCCGTCGACGACCGCCGGAACCACGCTCGCGTGCCGGGCGACCGCTGCCGCGTTGCCCATCCGGGCGGGCGCTGCGCCCATCCCGGCGGGCGGAATGCGCCTGGGCAGATCCCCGGTCTCACCGAAACCTCCGGTGATGAGAGCCGTCACCGTTGCCGCGGCGGCGGTGGCGTCCGTGCCGGTGGCGACTACCTTGACCTGGTCGCCACCCCGCAGCGCCAGCGCCACCACCCGGAGCACCGCTCGAAGATCTACGGTCGGACCCCCGGGCCGGGCCAGCGTCACCTGGACGTCGAGCCCGGTCAGCGCCCTGATCAGCGTCGCAACCGGCCGCGCGTGCAGGCCGAGTGGATTGACCACCGAGACCGTCGCCGTCACCGCCCGATCAGCGTCCGGCCCGGCCGCCGGAGCGGTGCCCGGTACAGCGGGCGGAACGTGCGCTCCGTGTGCCGCCAGCCCGGCCGGCTCCCCGGCGGACAACGCCGAGGCAGCGACAGCGTCGAGGTCGCCACCGCCCTCGGCGGTCACCGCCGCAGCCAACGCCCCCTCGACCAGTGGCGCGTCCACGATGCGGATCCGCTCCGCGGCTTCGGGTTCGAGGAATTCCAGGGCCGTCTCAGCCGTCATCAGGGCGCTGCCCAGGTCGTACAGCAGGACGGCTCCGGCACCGGTGTCGGCCTCGGTCATCGCCGCCGTGATGGCGTCGAAGGACGTTCCGATGCCGCCGTCGTCCGTGCCACCGGCCGCGGAGATGAACACCGACGGCGCCATTTGCCGGGCCAGTTCCGCGCTTCCCCGAGCCAGGTCGGCGCTGTGGGAAACGAGGATCAACCCGACGGTCATTTACTCCTCCGGGTGGTCAGCGGCGCTGGCGGCCAATGACGCCAGCAGGTAGGCCGTGCTCTGGGCGCCGGGGTCGACGTGGCCGATCGAACGCTCTCCCAGATAGGAGGCCCGACCCTTGTGCGCCTGCATCGGGGTGGTGGCTGCCGCACCGGCAGCGGCTGCTGCAGCTGCAGCTGCCAACACCCCCGCCACGTCCGCGCCGGCCGCGGCGGCCTCGGTGGCGGCCTCCGCCGCCGGAGTGAGCGCGTCGATCATGGTCTTGTCACCCGGTTCAGCCTTGCCCCTGGCGACGACACCGTCGCGGGCGGCGACCAGCGCAGCGGCGACCATTGCGCCGTCCAGTTCGACCGAGTCCCCCAGCGCCGTCGACGCCCGCAGAAATGCCGTACCGAACAACGGTCCCGACGCGCCGCCCACCGTTGAGATCAAGGTGGTGGCCACCAGGGAGAGGACCTTCGCCGGCGTCTGCGGTTCACTGCCGCGCAGCTTGGTCTGTACGGCCGAAAAACCACGAGCCAGATTCTCCCCGTGATCGCCATCGCCGATCTCCTGGTCGAGTTGGGTCAGCTCGGCCCGGCGATGGGCGAACTCCACGCCCAGCACCCGGATCGCGTCAACCAACGACTCGGCGTCGTAACCCACGTTCATTCACAGTCCTCTTCGAAGGGCGACGGTGTGCACCGGCGCGTCCCACAACTCGACGAGCTCGTCGTCGAGTTTGAGCAGGGTGATCGACATACCTTGCATCTCCAGGGCCGTGATGTAGTTGCCGACCAGCGACCGCTCCACCTCGATACCCCTTGCGGCCAAGTACTTTCGTGCCGAATTGTAGGCCAGGTAGAGCTCGACCTCCGGCGTCCCGCCCATGCCGTTGACGAAGAGCAACGTGCGGTCGCCGGAGCCGAACGGCAGGTCGCCGACGATCGCGTCGAGGAGGATCTCGACTATTTCATCTGCCGGGGCCAGCTTCCGGGTCTCGCGGCCGGGCTCGCCGTGGATGCCGATGCCGATTTCCATCTCGTCCTCGGCGAGTTCGAACGAGGGCTCGCCGGCGTGCGGAACAGTGCAGGCGCGGACGGCCATGCCCATCGACCGGACAGACCCGTTCACCCGGACGGCAATGGCCGTGACGGCGGCGAGATCATCGCCGCGGCCTGCTGCCGCACCGGCGATCTTCTCCAGCAGCACCGTTCCGCCCACCCCACGCCGACCGGCAGTCCAGGTGGAATCCTGTACGGCGACGTCGTCATCGACCACAACCGCTGACACCTGCAACCCCTCGGCCTGCGCCAACTCCGCGGCCATCTCGAAGTTCAGCACATCTCCGGTGTAGTTCTTGACGATGTGCAGTACGCCGGCGCCACCGTCGACGGCCTTGGTGGCATCGAGGATCTGGTCGGGGGTCGGCGAGGTGAACATGGCTCCGGGGACGGCGGCGTCGAGCATTCCCGCGCCGACGTACCCCACGTGCATCGGCTCGTGCCCGCTACCGCCACCGGACACCAACGCCACCTTGCCCGCGATCGGACCGTCTGCCCGGGTGACGTAGGTCGGATTGCGGTGCAGAGTCAGCAGATCGGAGTGTGCGGCGGCCATGCCGTCGAGTGCCTCGTCCACGACCGTCGCCGGCCGGTTGATGATCTTCTTCATCTCACTCCTTTGTGGGAAGGGACTATCGGTGGGCAGGGACTAATTCTGGGAAGGGACTAATTGGAGGGCACGGAGCGCAACCTGACCGACAGGCAGGTCACGCATCCCTCCATCTTCTCGAACTCGGTGATGTCGACCTGGATCGGCGTGTACCCGAGATCGGCGATCAGATCCGCCGACCTCGGCGCCGATGACGCCATCAACAACCGGCCGTCACCGAGGTCGACCACATGCGATCCACCCTCTTCCGGCATCGGCAGGAAATGGGGAAAGAAACCGGGGTCGTCGACCAACGGTGCATAGCCGATCACGGTCCCGTCCGGCAGTGCAGTGACCGCAGACTTCAGATGCAGCACCTTGGTCAACGGCACTGCGATCACCGTCGCCCCGAGTGCGCTCAGGATCGAACGGAACTCGGCGACTCCGGCCGCATCGGTGCGGCCGCCCCGGCCGACGTAGACCACCGAACCGATTTTGAGGACGTCGCCGCCGTCGAGTGACCCGTTCGTCATGGTGTGCACCGGATAACCCAGCTCGCGCAATGTCTGGGCGGTGCCGGCCGTTTCGGGCTTCCGTTCGTCGGCGCCGGGATTGCTGATCACCGCGGTGCCCCCGTACATCACTACCGAATCCTCGACGAACACCGAATCCGGACAGTCGACCGCCTGGGGCACCTCGAAGGTCTGCCAACCGTTTCCGGTCAGCGCATCCACGTATCCCTGCCATTGGGCGACCGCCAGGTCGATGTCGATCGGCACCCGGTCGATGTGGGTGATCAGCCCGTCGGCCAACTTCGGTGACGGTCGACGGACGAGGGCACGCTGCAAGATGTGCGGCGCGTCTGCGAACACCATGTGTGAACTCCAAGAACGATGCACTGCGGTCAGACCGCCAGGGCGATCCGGGGTCCCGGACCTTCATCACGATCGTCCCACGTTGCCCGGCGTGCGGCCCGACGGGTCAGGTCCGGGCCGACCACCAACACACGTGTGGCACCTTGGGGGCGTGAGATACATCGTCATCGGCGCCGGCGCAGTCGGCGGGTCCATCGGTGCCGCGCTGTTCAGGGCCGGCCATTCGGTAGTGCTGGTCGCCCGCGGCTCGCACCGGGACGCCATCGCCTCCGACGGGTTGCTGTTCGCTACCCCCCGGGGTACGGAGCGCCTGGCGATTCCCGTCGTCGGCGGCCCGGACGAGCTGATGCTGACGGGCGACGACGTGCTGCTGCTCGCGGTCAAAGTGCAGGACAGCCTCGAAGTCCTGGAGCAGTGGAGTGGACAGCCGATCGCCGGAGGTGGGACCGCCGGTCGCGACCTCCCCCTGCTCTGCGCACAGAACGGGGTGGAAGGCGAGCGGATCGCGCTACGGCGATTTGCCAAGGTCTACGGGGTCTGTGTGATGTTGCCGGCCAGCCATCTGGCGCCCGGCGAGATTGCTGCCTTTGCCGATCCCCTGGTCGGAGTGTTGACCGTCGGTCGCTATCCGCGTGGCTCCGATCCATTCGTGGCTCAGGTCTGTGCGGACCTCGAGCAATCCGGCGTGGGCGGAGTCGACAGCACGGCGGTGATGCGGTGGAAGTACACGAAACTGCTGGCGAACCTGGGCAATGCTCTCGAGGCCATCATCGGGCCGATCGACGGCGCGGACGCACGTGCCCTGCGCGAGCGGGCGCGGGCCGAGGGCGAGCTGGTCCTGCGCGCGGCCGACGTCGACTTCGCGTCGCCCGATGAGGACGCGGACGCGCGCCGTCGGTGGTCGATGGCCGACATTCCGGGATTGACCCGGGGTGGCGGATCGACGTGGCAGAGCCTGGCGCGAGGCACCGGTCGGGTCGAAACCGATTACCTGGCCGGAGAAATCGTCCTGCTGGGCCGGCTGCACGGCGTGCGGACCCCGGTCAACGAGACGCTCCGCCTGCTCGCCGCCGCAGCTGGCCGGCCAAGGCAGACGGCCCGGCTCCGTCCCGGTTCAGGAGCTGACCGAGCTGGTCGATGCGGCCGCCGCTGCGCATTGAGGTGAACCGATGTTCTGACCTCCAACCGAAATTAGCGGCGGTTTCTTCGAGGTCGATCCACGTGAGGCTATTCACACTGGTCTTCGCGCAGTAATGTGGCTCTTGTCGTTAGCATCAGTAACGACCGAGAGGACGAGCCGTGACCACCACCGCCACCAAAGTGCACGCTGCCGCACACGACCGGCGGGTTGCGCTCAGCGTCACGACCGTCGGCCTGCTGGCCGCCATGTTGAACTCGTCGATTCTGCTCATCTCGTTGCCGGCCATCTTTGCGGGCCTCGGTCTGGACCCCCTCGCACCGGAGAACATCAGCTACCTGCTGTGGATGCTGATGGGTTACATGCTCGTCACCGCCGTTCTGGTGGTCACCTTCGGTCGACTCGGCGACCAGTACGGCCGCGCAAAGCTGTTCAACCTGGGCTTCGCCATCTTCACCGCGGCCTCGATCGCGTGCGCCCTGGTCCCGAGCAGCGGTTCGGCCGGTGCTATCGAACTGATCTGCCTGCGCATCGTGCAAGGGGTCGGCGGGGCCATGTTGACGGCCAACTCGACCGCCATCATCACTGACGTTTTTCCGGCCGACCGGCGCGGATTCGCACTGGGCATCAATCAGGTTGCCGGGCTCGCGGGCTCGTTCTTCGGTCTGGTCATCGGTGGACTGCTATCGGAATGGAACTGGCGGGCCGTCTTCTGGGTCAGCGTCCCGGTCGGGCTCTGGGGCACCTGGATGGGTTACCGGTCCCTGCACGACAAACCGCGCACGAATGCCAAACACCAGAAGATCGACTGGTGGGGCAACCTCACCTTCGGGCTCGGCCTGATCAGCATCCTGGTCGCCATCACCTATGGATTGCAGCCGTACGGCGGGCACAACATGGGATGGTCCAGCCCGATGGTGTTGGCCGGCGTCATCATCGGCGTCGCTCTGCTGGTCGCCTTCGTCATGATCGAAAACCGGGTGACCGACCCGATGATCGACATGAAGCTGTTCAAGATCCGCGCCTTCACCGCAGGCAACATCGTCAACTTCACCTCGGCCATGGCCCGCGGCGGACTGCAGTTCATCCTGATCATCTGGCTGCAGGGCATCTGGCTTCCATTGCACGGCTATGCATTCGTCGACACCCCGCTGTGGGCCGGCATCTACATGCTGCCCCTGACTGTGGGCTTCCTGGTGGCGGGGCCGGTGTCCGGTGCACTCTCGGATCGCTTCGGGGCCAGGGCCTTCACCACCGGTGGCCTGATCCTGACCGCCCTGACGTTCATCGGGTTGATGCTCATCCCTGCCGACTTCAACTACGTCATGTTCGCGGCCCTGCTCGCCCTCAACGGCATCGGCTCGGGGTTGGTGGCTGCTCCGAACGCGGCCGCCATCATGAACTCGGTTCCGGCGGCCGAACGGGGTGCCGCCTCCGGCATCCGGGCCACCGGCATGAACGCCGGAATGGTGCTGTCGATGGGTGGCTTCTTCACCCTGATGGCGATCGGTCTGGCCAGTCGGTTGCCCAGCTCGATGTACGCCGGATTGACCGGGTTGGGCGTCAATTCAAATGCCGCCCATGCCATTTCGCAGACTCCGCCGGTTGGCACACTGTTTGCCGCGTTCCTCGGCGACAATCCGATCACCCAGCTGATGGGCGCGGTCGATCCGACGCAGTTGAAGCCGGGCAACGGAGCGGACGTAAGCACGTTGACCGGGCAGACCTTCTTTCCCCATCTGATCGCCGAGGCTTTCCATCAAGGCCTCGTGGTCGCGTTCAGCGCCTCGGTCTTCCTGCTGCTGATCGCCATCGTGGCATCGGCGATGCGCGGCAAGCGGTTCGTCTACGACGACAAGGCGGAACCGGAAAAGCCTCATCACGAGAGCATCGGCCAGGCGATCGCTCGGGAGGGTGCAGCGCTGGAGTACCCGGCGATCCCGGGCGCCGATGTCGAGTACGAGAAGGCGCTCGTCAACGAATCGCCGTCGCGTACCTGACGACGTCAGGACCGCAACAGCTTCAGCACGGCGCGTTCGACCGCCGGCGACGCCGCCACCGCGGTCAGCACGGCCCCAGCGGTCTGCTCGTCCACGACATCCGGCAGGTCCGGCCCAAGGGTCCGCAAGGCGCGGTTGACGGCGGCGGTGATCCGCTCGTTGCGTTCGAAGGCGTCGATCACCCGAGGGTCGATGTACGAGCCGCGACACACGGTCGGGGTGTTGCCCAGCTGCTGGGCGACCGCCACAACGGCCTGCCGCTCGGCTTTCGCGCGGGCCGTCTTGGACGCCAGCTTGGGCGGCAGCTGGGCCAGGGCCACGGCCGCCATCGTCGTGCCGTGCCAGGTACGGAAGTCCTTGGCCGAGATGGGCTCGCCAGTCACTTCTTTGAGATATTCGTTGATATCCGCGCCGGTGACGTGGTGCCAGCCCGCGCGGTCGCGATAGGCCAGCAACTCTGCGATATCGCCTCCCCTGCGGAGCAGACCGCCGACCACGCCCAACAGTTCCGGGTCGGCAATCCGTTCGGTGCGGTGCAGTCCCGATTTTGCGGTGTAGTCGAAGACGAGTTGTCGCTGTTGTCGCCGGACGTGTTCCCGGCGCAGGGTGGCCAACCCGAAACTCCCGTTCGTCTCGGCATAGACCTCGCCACCGATCCGGAAATGGCCCCGATCCAGCAACCGGAAGGCGGTGGCCAGCACTCGCTCCTTCGGAAAGCCTTTCTCCGCCAGATGTTCGGACACCAGGAGCCTGGCGTTCGGCAACGCGGCACCGAAACCCACCACCCGTTCGAACTTCTGGGTGTGCCGCCTGGTCGACCAGTCCGCGTGGTAGAGATACTGCTTCCGGCCGGCGACATCAAATCCGGTCGCCTGGATGTGGCCGTTCGGCCAGGGCGAGATCCAGACCTGCTGCCAGGCGGGCGGAATCACCAGACCATTGATGCGGTCGAGCGTTTCGGCATCGTTGACCCGACCACCGTCGACATCCCGGTACTCCCAGCCGCGGCCCCGGCGTCGCCTGGTCAGACCCCCCTCGTCGGGGTGGGATCGTCGCAGCCGCACCATGTCCGGGCATCCCTTCGTCGAGTGCGCTCCTTCGTCTTGGACTGCACTGTCGGTTCCCCGGCGATGGACCGATCAACCGCGCGGCATCGGCGGCCGCCCCAGCCGTCCCAAGAAGTCCGGCGATCAGCGCCGGCTGTAGTAGGCCACGATGACGCCCGCGGTGGTGGTGACGCTGCGGGTGAGCGTGTATTGCGTCAGCGGGGCCGGCCCCTCGAACATCCGGCTGCCCGATCCGAGAGTGATCGGATGGATCACCAGGGTGTAATGGTCGATCAGCCCGACAGCGTGCAGCGCCCGCACCAACGCCGCACTTCCCACGATCGCGAGGTCGTTGCCGCCGCGCGCCTTCAGCTCGGCAACGGTATGGGTGGCATCTCCGCGGAGCAGGACCGAGTTCTGCCAGGTATTCGCATTGTCCAGCGTGGTTGACACGACATACTTTTTGACCGCGTTCAGGTGCGTGGTGAACGGGTTGTTGTCCTGCCGGTCGGCCCAGGATCTGGCGAAGTCCTGCCAGGTACGGCGCCCGAACAGCATGTCGCCGGGCTGGCTCATCCCGGCGCTCATTTCCCGGGCGAGCACCTCGTCCTGGTGCCAGGCGCCCCAACCGCCGTGGTCGAAACCTCCCCGCGTGTCCTCGTCGGGACGTCCGAGGCCCTGCACGACGCCGTCGAGGCTCACATTCATGGTGACAGTGATCGCTACCATTTCGTCTCCTCAGTTCGCTGGACCAGCGGGCCCCGCTCGCCTCAGCCAAGTAGGCCATGGCGGCCTGGCGTTCTTCGGAACCACTTTCGTCGGTCCGAACGGCGGAACGTTCCCCTCGCTCTGAATACGCTGCGGCCTCCGGCCATCACCCCGACGGTTGATCTCATCGGACATTTCGTACCGACCGTCAGATATCGCCCGGTGGTTGTGGATCGCACTTCGGCCTTGACCAATTCTTTGGATAAGTTACCTCCCAACATTGTCATCCACGACCGAGGGGGAGGCCGACGTGGGGACCTTCGTCGGCCTGCTGCTCGGCATTGGACTGCTTCTGGTGTGGCAGGGTCTGACCGCCCGGCCCAGCCCGCCGCGACCCCACGTGCGGCTGGATCGGATGCGCGACGAGCTGGCCGAGGCCGGCCTCACCGGAATCACGCCGGGGCAGTTGATCGGCCTGCAGGTGTTGTCCGCGTTCCTGGTCGGAGTGATCGGCGTGGTGCTCACGCGCTCGATCTCGGTGTCGGTCATCTTCGCGGCGTTCGCCAGCGCCGTCCCGCGACTGCTGGTCACCCGGTTGCGCCACCGACGTCAGGCGGACCTGCGGGAACTCTGGCCGGAGGTTGTCGACAACCTGACTTCCGGCGTGCGGGCCGGGCTCTCTCTACCCGAGGCCCTCTCGGCGATCGGAGTCCGTGGCCCGGAGGCTCTTCGCGAGCCATTTCGGCATTTCGGTACCGACTACCGCACGACGGGCAAATTCAACGACAGCCTCGACCGGCTGAAATCCGCCCTGGCCGACCCTGTCGGCGATCGGGTGTGTGAATCCATGCGGGTGGCCCGCGAGGTCGGCGGCACTGATCTCGGCCGGCTGCTCACCACGCTCTCCCAATTCCTGCGCGACGATGCCCGCACCCGGGCCGAACTGATGGCTCGCCAGTCCTGGTCGGTGAATGCCGCTCGGATGGCGGTCTGTGCTCCGTGGTTGGTGTTGATTCTGCTGGCCACGCAACAGGAAACGCTCAATGCGTATGACACGCCGACCGGGACGTTGATCCTGATCGTCGGGGCGGTGCTGTCGTTGGTGGCCTATCGGATGATGATCCGAATTGGCCGGCTCCCCGAGGACAAGCGGGTGCTGCGTTGAATCTGACCGTGATCGGCGCGATCCTCGGTGGGCTCGCTGCCGCCGGGGTGGTGCTGGCTGTGCTGGCATCGCCACCGATGCGCCGCCCGACCCTGGCCGACCGCATCGCGCCGTACCTGGCCGACACCACGGCCCAGTCTCAACTACTCGCACGAACGGGCACCGGTACCGCCACGGCCCTGGGCCGACTCACCGCCCCGCTGTTGCGCGACGCCGTCAAGGTCGTCGACCGGATGGTCGGCGGTCAGGCCTCGGTGCGGCGCCGGCTGGAGTCCCTCGATTCGCCCATGACGGTCGAGCAGTTCCGGGCCGATCAGGTGCTCTGGGGTGCGTTGGCCACAGCCGCCGGCCTGGGCATCGGGTTGCTCGCCGTCGTCTTCGGACAGACCAACCCGGTGACCCTGGTTCTGCTCATCGCCGCCTGCGCCGTCGGCGGAGTACTGGCCAGAGACTGGTGGCTCAGCCAGGCAGTGGCCAAACGCGACGCGGAGATCCTCACCGAATTCCCGGTTGTCGCCGAAATGCTGGCCTTGGCGGTCACCGCCGGCGAGGGACCGGTCGGCGCGATCGAGCGGATCTCCCGCCTCGCCCAGGGCCACCTGGTCGACCAACTCGCCGGCATTCTGGCCGACACTCGCTCCGGCACACCATTTGTCGTCGCGTTGACGGCGCTGCGCGACCGTACCCGACTGGAACCACTGTCCCGGTTCCTCGACGGCATGGCCGTCGCCATCGAACGCGGCACTCCACTGGCCGACGTCATGCGTGCTCAGGCCGCCGACGTCCGCGCCCTGGGCAAACGCCAACTTCTGGAATCGGGTGGCAAAAAAGAAATCGCCATGATGGTTCCCGTTGTTTTCCTCGTCCTACCCATCACTATTCTGTTCGCCCTCTATCCGGGTCTCATCGCGATCACCACTGTCGCCCAATGACCGCACCACCGAATATCAACCAAGGAGCAATCGATGGAAACCAAACTCATTCAGCGACTGCAGGTCTGGACGATGTCCGCGATCCTCGCTCTCGCCGACCGCATCGCCACGGCCGCGACACCGGAAACGGACGACGACCGCGGCGACGTACCCGGCTGGGTCATGATCACCGTCATGACCGCCATCGTCGTCATCGCGTTGCTGGCAGTGTTTCGCGAACAGGTCACCACCGCGGTCAAAAATGCCTTCGATTCCGTCTCCGGAGCCGGCAAGAGCTGAACCCGGCCGGACCACGACGCCGGCTCGTCAGTCGCAGAATTCGCCATGGTCCTGGTCCTGCTGCTCATGCTGTTCCTCGGACTGGTCTCGGTCGGCTTCTGGGTCTATTCCCGCACCCTGCTGACCTCAGCATCGGCCGACGCCGCCCGCTACATCGCCAACGCCGACATCCCCGACACCGCAGCCGCCACCAAAGTCGCACAACTACTGCACGGCAGCATCGCCCAATCCACCAGCAACACCCTGCGCTGCACCTCCACCACCAACGGCCTCCTGGTCGAAGTCACCTGCACCATGCGAACCCCGGGAATCATCAGCCTCCTCGACGGAACCATGCCGGACATCACCGTCACCGGACACTCCGTCAAGGAAACCGTGCAATGACCCCGCACCGGCAGCCCCGACGGCAGTCCAGCTGGTTCGGGCCCGTCGAACCCACCGCCGACGATCAAGCCAACAACCACCGGACCGGGGATGATGACGGTGGCCGCGCCATCATCGAAGTCATCTTCCTGGCCGTGCTGCTACTCATCCCGGTCGTCTACATCCTGATCAGCGTGCTCCGACTACAAGCCGCCACCTTCGCCGTCAGCCAAGCCGCCCGCGACGCCGGACGCGCCATCGACGCCGCCCCCACCATCGGCGAAGCCATCACCCGCGCCCAACAGATCGCCGCCATCGACCTGGCCGACCAACACATCCCCAACTCCGGGCTCACCCTCCGCTTCGTCCAACCCGGCAGCGACTGCAAAACCGGAACCCCGACGAACCCCAGCCTGGACGCCGGCGCCACCTACGACATCTGCGTCACCGCCGTCATCAGCCTTCCCGGCGTGCCCACCGCAGTCACCGGCTCCCACAACACCGTCACCGGCGTCTACACCGTGCATATCGGCGACCTCCGCGAGGGCCCATGACCGCCCGCGCCGCCCACGACCGGGGAATCCCCCACCGACCACCGACACCACAGACGGCACCACCGGCTCGGTCACCCCACTGATCATCGGCATGATGCTCTGCCTGCTCATCCTGGGAGCCGGCGTCACCGCAGCCGGATCAGCGTTCCTGGCCGGACAACGCCTCCAACACCTGTGCGACGGCGCCGCCGCAGCGGCAGCCGGGGCCATCACCGACAACGCAGAAGGAACCGACGTCCAGACCTTGATCCAGGAGTACTTCACCACCCGCAACGCCGTTGTCGGCGCCACCGCCAACCTCGACGGGTCCACCATCACGCTGACCTGCGACGCAGACACTCCCATCACCTTCGGCGCTCTGTTCGCCACCCCCACGCTGCATCGCACCGTCGCCTCCAGCGCCCAATCGAGCTACCGACAAAATTGAATTGAGCGACACGCCCAGAGTGCGAACCAAATAGAGGAAACAGTGCCACATAGCGTGAGGACCGAGATCCCAGTTCGGTGGCGCCCGCGGCTGGGAAGTCCGGCCATAGAGGTCCGCATCCAGCGCCCTGGCTGGTGCAGATAAGAACTCGGCCACCACGCCACGAGGGCGACCCCGTTCGCTTTGGTCGCGTTGTGGCTGGCCGCGCAGTGGCGGTTCGCGTGCCGCCTCGTCGTCGGGATCTGTATGGCGTTCGCCGGCCGTCAACCCCTCGGACCGGTGTTGCTGCTGGGTGTTGCCGCGATGGTCGTCGCCGTCATCCAAGCGGCCCAACTCCACGACGTCGTCGGTGACGTGCTGTGGTCGGTCATCGGGTCCTGCGCGGTCGCGTGCCCACTGACAGACGCCCACGTCAGCCGCAGCAGCGAGTACGCCGCCGACCGGTTCGCCGCCGGCTGCAACCTCGGCCCACAGCCCGCCGAAGCGCTGCCGCACCTAGACGGCGGACACGGGCGGCGGCGCACCCTGACCCCAGGTTCTGCTCGACCGCTACCCCAGCATCACCCGGCGGGTCATTCAAACTCGACCGCCACCAGCAACGAAGCCAACCTCTGTCGGCGGCCGGTATGGCTGGCGGTGTGTCATCAGCGAGCTGATGCGGAGCTTGTCGGTAGACATCGCCGTGCTCGTCCGTGCGGACGCGACGACCGGCAAAACACAAGACCTCTCGGGTCGCGGAGGGAGGGAGCCGCGACCCGGCAGGTATGAACCAAGCCTAGAATCCGGCCCTGACAACAACGCCGGCGGGAGCCTGCTGGCCGGCTCGCTGGCGAGCTTCTTCCGGCTCGACCACAACCACCCCGACGATGCCGACACCGCCAGCACCGCGGCGGGCGAGGACGCTGCCCCCGGTGAGCCGGCCGCGCCGCCTCCGGTTGCTTCGGTGAACACGTCGCTGGCCACGTTGATCGCCGAGGTCGCGTCCTTGCGCGAGCAGCTCGCGACCCTGACTGCGCGTCTCGGATCCGGACCCTGAGCGCGTCGGACATCCAGCACTAGGGAGAAACTGGTCCGCTCTCGGGTTCGTCCAATGGTCGCCGCCAGTGACGGTGCAGGTCTTCGGTGAGGTAGCCGCTGACGAGTTGTTCGGCGACGGAGAAGGTTGCCGAGAAGCCAGTGATCGCCGCCACGAACTCGGGCCCGCTGAGGGCGGCGAGTTCGGTGTCCTCGAGCGCGCGGACGGTGGCCGTTCGCGGAACCGCGCGCAGCAGCGCGATCTCGCCGAATGCATCGCCGAGGCCAAGCTGACGGACCTCCTGCCCGTCGACGATCACGGCCACGCGACCGGATTCGACGACATAAAACGCGTCGCCGACCTCACCCCTTCGGAACACATCGGTCCGCGCCGCAACTCGGGACGAGCGCAGGTGCATCGCCAGACTCTCGATGACCGGCACGGGCAACGGGCGAAGCATGCGGACCCGTCGCAACAGCGCGATCCGGTCCTTCCGCACGCCGATATCGGCATCGATCGCCCGCAGCCCCGCCCAGCACCCCGCGACGGCCACCGGGAGGATGCAGCCCGTGACAATGAGCGCGCCAGCGTCGCCCAGCGCCGAAATGACGAGCGGAATCGCCAGCGAGCCGAGCGCCAACGCCAACGAGAACACCGCCTCGGTCAAGGCAAGCACGCGCCCCAGTGCCTGATCGGGGATGAGTCGCTGCAAGAGCGTGAATCCGGTGACGTCGACGAGTGCGTTGGCGGCGCCGACGATGACAAACGCGCCAACCGCCACGTAGCTGCTCGTGCCCAGTCCGATGAGGACGAGCGGTACACCCCACGTAGCGATCCCGACACCGAAGAGGGTGCCTAGCCGGCTGCTTCCCGCAAGGCCGATCGATGCCATCGCCGCCACGAATCCGCCCGCCCCGAACGCCGCCCAGAGCACGCCCACCCCCGGGCGGCCCAGGTCCGTGACCTGCACCGCTACCACTATCGCCAGTACGGTGAGTCCGCCGCGAACGACGCATTGCAGGCCGCCCAGCAGGATCACGTCCATGGCTCGGCGCTGCCGGCGTAGCTCGCGCAGACCATCGACCACGTCCGCGACCACACCGACCCGCTGGGCCGGGGAGTCGGCAGCAACCGGGCGCAGCGACTGGTAGCGCAGCCCGGCAGCGAGCGCGCCGGCGACGCCGGCGAGCAGAGCCACTGCAGCGAACGCGGCTGACGGGCCGAACGCAGCGAGCAGCGCGGCCGCGGCAAGCGGACCGACCAGCGCCGCGAACCCATCCAGAATTGACCGGACCGCGTTCACACCGGCCAGCTCCTCCGGTGTGGTGCACAGCGTGGGGAACAAGGCGGTAAGCACCGGCCGGTACGCGGCCTGACACACCGTCGAAACGGTCAGCAATGTGTACACCACCGCCGGCTGGCTGACGGCCACCGCGGCGCCGGCAGCGGTCGCCGCTCGAAGCCCGCAACTCACGACCAGCAACTTGCGCCGCGAGATCCGGTCGGCCAGCGCGCCCAACCAGGGAAGCGCAAGCGTCGCAGGCAGCACCCGTAGGAAACCGATCAAACCCACGCCAACCGCGCCGTTGGTGTCGAACGCGTAGACCGTCATCGCGGTAAGAAAGAGAAACTCGCCCGTCCACGCCGACAGCGACGACAGCTGCGCGAGCCGAAGGTTGCGATTTCGAGTCATCGATGCCAACGCCTCGCGGTATGAACCGCGCACAACAGTGCACGCTATCACCAGAGCTGGTCAGAACGTCGCTGTGCGCGGGAGCGAGCGATTTCCAAGCGGACATCGCCAGGCAGCCTGAAGGGCGGCCCCATCGCGTCACGATCCTCCGCGTCAGCGTCGGATTCCTCACCGGCCTGCCAGCGCATGCTGCTCGCTTATTGTTGCCTCAGGCGAGGGAGGTACGGTACGACCTCGACCGGCCGCCCACACGTCCGGTCGCAACCTACGGACAGCAGATTCGATGGGAAACCGTGGCGCACAACAACTCATTGAACACTTCCGGTCGGCCTCTGCGTATCCTCGGAATTTTTGCCCATCCCGACGACGAGACTCTCTGCGCCGGAGGCACGTTCGCCAAGTACGCGAGATCCGGCGCCGACAGTCCGAGTGATCTCACTTACCAAGGGCGAAGCCGGCCAGATCAGGGACGCGAGCGTCGCGACCCGCGCCACGTTGGGCGCAGTTCGGGAGAAGGAACTTGCACGCGGCTGGAGAAGAACTCGGGCTCACTGAGACGAGATGCCTCGACTATCCGGACAGCGGCCTCTCCAAAATGGAGAGTCATACCCTGGTCGGGCTGGCGTCGCAGCTGCTGAGCGAGATCAGGCCCGACGTAGTGATCACATTCGCTCCTGACGGTTTCTCCGGCCATCCGGACCACATAGCTGTCGGTGCGGCGGTCACCGCAGCCTGTTTCGAGATGCGATCCGCCACACCGATCCGACTCTTCCAATGCCATTTGCCGCGCAGCAGGATGCTTCTGCGCGACCGCCTGGCCGAGTGGGTCGTCGACCTGACAACGCGGTTCAAAGGCACGAAGGATTTCGTTCGCGCACTGTCGGTCTTCTCGCGCGAGACAACGGCGCTCGGATATGCGGCTGATTTTGTCAATGTCGAATGGTTTCCATCCGGTTCATACCTCATTGAGCAGGGTGAAGCCGCGACGATGATGCACTTCCTTCTTTCTGGTCGTGTCGAGATCCGCCGAGAGGGCGAGGACGGACGCGTGCGAAGTGGTCGACGATGCCGGCCCGGGCGAGTTCATCGGAGAAACGGGCATCGCCACTGGCAAGCCCCGCAACGCACACGTGGTTGCCGTAGATGACGTGACCAGCTTGACGTTCTCGGCGTCGGAACCTCTGTCGATCGACGGACGTCGAGAGCGGGACGTCTGGACCAGATCGCTTCCATCAGGGGATCAGATCGATGCCAGAGTGAGCACATGCATCGATGTTTCGGACTTCGTCGGGTACAAGATCCGGGCTACGGCCGCACATCGTTCCCAGTATCCGATTGATCCGAATATGTTCCCCGAGGCCATCCTTCGAGAGATGTTCGGAGTCGAGTACTTCATCCAGGTCTTGCCCGAGCGGGAGCTGGGGACTTCACTCCTCGACGACTAGCCAGGCCGGCGCACGCGTCAGACCCCGTCCACGGATGCGCTAGAGCTCTGCCGTCACGTCGTCGAACAATGCGGTCGAGAAGTACCGCTCCATGCGGTCGGGCAGAACCGTGGCGATGTGATGCCCCGGTCCGAGGCGGCCGGCAAGCCGCCGCGCTGCGGCGATGTTGAGCCCGCTCGACGGGCCAATGCCGAGGCCGCGACGACCGAACTCGCGCGCGGTAGCCATTGCCTCCGGCTCCGGGACCAGCACTGCCTCGTCGAGTCCAACGGCGTCAGGGTCGAGGAGCCGACTCATGCCCTCGACGATGCCTGGTATCCCGCCGGCGATCTCTGGGGCGCCGTCCGCCCTGAATGTCGCGGTCGGCATCGCTTGAGCGATGATCGTGTCGTAGCCGTGATCACGCAGCGCGTGCGCCACGCCCATCAGCGTGCCACCAGTGCCGACACCAGCAACGAAGCCGTGAAGCCGAACGCCGACCTGTTGAATGAGTTCGGGCCCAGTCGAATGCTGATGCGCGAACACGTTGCGCGGATTCTCGAACTGCCGGGCCGCGTAGAGATCGGCCTCGGTGCCGGAGTCGTGCAGCAATGCCGCGACCGCTCCGTCCATGCCCTGTTCGGCCGGGGTGAGGACGACGTCGCCACCGAGCCGGCGGATCATCAAGACCCGTTCGCCGCTGACTGTTTTGGGCATGTAGGCGCGAAACGGCACGCCGACGGTGGCACACACCATGCTCAATGCGATCGAGGTCGACCCGCTCGAGGCTTCGACCACGACGGTGGAGGGAGATACCTCGCCGGATGCGATCGCGTACGCGACGATATTGGTCGCCATCCGGTCCTTGGTGCATCCGCTGGGCAGGAGATAGTCGAGCTTCAACCAGAGCGTGCAGGCGCTCGCCTCATCGTCGAAACGAATGGTCGGCGTTTCGAGTGGAAGCCTCAACAGCCATGACGCCCGTTCGATGAACCTCGATTGGACCCGACCCATCATCGCCTCCTTCGGCTCGACGATCTACCCGAATCCGGACTCTCAACCGTCGCCCGAGGGCGCGCGAAATCAGCCAGAAGAGGGCTACCGTATCTTCCAGCGACCCGGCCCTGCCCTCATCCTAGGATCGTTCTCGCTGTTCCATCGATACCGGCGGAGAAGGCGCGTGACTGCGGAGCGACAAGAAGCGATTCGAACAGTGTGTCCGTTTCGCCTTGTCGTCGACGAGGACCTGGATCAGCTCAGCCAAGAGATCACGATGAGCGGCGCGGCGGCCGGATCGGTGCTCTTCGAAGAGGGCGACCCAGCGGACGGCGTCGCGGCCATTCTCGAAGGAAACGTCGAGGTCCTCAAACAGGGTCGGGTCCTCGCGACGCTCGGCCCGGGGGCGGTTTTAGGTGAGCTCTCGGTGTTCCTGCCAGCCGCTGTTCGCACTGCCACAGTTCGAGCGATCTCGCCGGTGCGAACGGTCCGGTGGCGTGCGGACGACGTCCTGACCCGCCTCGCGCGCCACGAACGCCTCGCGACGGCAATCGTGGCCGATATGGCGTTCGTGCTCGCCGAACGGCTCGACCGGCGCACGCAGGATGTCGTCTCGCTGCTGCAAGCCGCCGGAAGTCGCCTGCCGGTATCCGAGTTGGAGCGTTACCGCAGCCGGGTTGCCGATTAGCCGGCGGCAGCGGCCCAACCGGAGCGTTCGGCTCCCAGGTCCGGCATTCTGTCCAAGGCTGTCACGACCCGCTGCGCTGATACTGTCCCCCCATGACGACTCGTCGTGCACTGCTCCTGATCGCCGACATCGGCGGCTACACGGAGTACATGGACTTCCACCGCAGCATGCTCGGACACGCGGAGGCGGCCACGAGACGCATGCTCGACAAGATCGTCGACGCCGCCCGAGGCTTTGACCTGATCGAGATCGAGGGCGACGCGGCCTTCCTGTCGCGCGACGCCGACGGGCTGGACGGACCTGCGACGATGTCCGCCATCACCCACGCGGCCGTCGCCATGCATCGCGCCTTCCACGCGGAGCGTCGGCTCGTCGAGCTCAACATCTGCCCCTGCAAGAGCTGCACGCAGACCAGCGGCTTGAAATTGAAGTTCGTCGCGCACGTCGGGGATGTCGCTACCCAAACCATCAAGCGCCGAAAGAAGCTCGTCGGCATGGATGTGATCTACGTCCACCGCTTGCTCAAGAACCCCGTCAAGGTGCCGGAGTACGTCCTCGTCTCCGACGAGCTCTTCCGCAGCGGTGGCCCCGCCTCCTCCGACCTTGCGATGCACGAGGTCGCGCAGGACCTCGAGGGCATCGGACGAGTGCAAACATTTTTCGTCGACGTCGCCGAAATATCCACGCCGCTCGCGCCGCTTCCGGATCCTTCGTGGCCCCGCCGCCTCGGCGGCACCCTCGCCATGGTCGGCCGGGGCCTCCCGCACGTCGTCCCGCGTCGACGCCCACGCTCGCTCGCCTCCGCCGGCTGAACCTCGGCCGGCCGAACGCAAGCGGAGTTGACGCTGCGTAGCTGGGTGCGAACTTGCCGGTGTCGACCAAGGTCAACAAATGACTGGAGGCCCCGGATTCCGGGGCCTCCAGTGTTCTTGGCGAGCTGGTCATGAGCCCGTTTGTTTACGGGCTTCCAGCGGGCACTGGACCGCTGGGTACACATCGGTACACGAACCGCCGAGTCGATCGTAGGCCGGTAACCTTCGGAAGAGGACGGCATCAGGTGGGTGTATGTACGGAGAGTGGAACCAGGGTCAGCGTGACACAGGAAACCGGACGGGGTCGAGGAGGCAGTCACCGAGGCCCGAGCCCTTGCCGAAGCCTTAGGTGCCCGGCCGGTCATCGCCCGAGCCGAAGCGATCGCCCAGCTGCTTGTCATCGCTCCGGCCGTCTCCTAGTTCCGGCGACCTCCATGGACACCGCCGGAACTCGCGCGTCGACCCGGCCGGTTGTCAGGTGAAGCTCCAACTGCTGGGCGTGCGCGGGTCGACGCAGGCTCCCGGCTCCGATTTCCTCCGCTACGGCGGACATACCTCGTGCGTTGCGATCACGGCGTCCGGCCAGAGCGATCCCACCCTGCTGTTGGATGCCGGTACAGGCATCAGATCGGTCGCAGACGTGTTGGCGGGAGCCGCATTTCACGGATCGATCCTGCTCAGCCACCTGCACTGGGACCACGTCTGTGGTCTGCCATTCTTCGACGCCGGCGACCATCCGGACAGTGCCGTCGACGTCTACCTCCCGGCGCAGGACGGCTGCTCCGGTCGGAACCTGTTGGCCCGCAACATGTCCCCACCGTACTTCCCCATCGGACCGGAAGGTCTTCGCGGCAGCTGGAGCTTCCGGGCAGTGGAGTCCGGCTCCCTGCCCATCGCCGGCTTCGAGATCGGTTCCGCCGATCTCGTTCACAAGGGTGGTCGGACATTCGGCTACCGGGTATCGGACGCCAATGGCTCCATGGCCTACCTGCCCGACCACAGCCCGGCCCTGGGGGTGAGCGACGATGCGCTCGAGTTGATCACCGGCGTGGACGTGTTGCTGCACGATGCACAATTCCTCGAGTCAGAACGAGCAATGGCCGACGAATACGGGCACGCAACGGTGAACGACGCTATCGCGCTCGCGGTGCGCGCGAAGGTGGGATCCCTTGTCCTGACACATCATTCGCCGACGCGGACGGATGACGAGCTGGACCTGTTAGCGGCGACGGTCTCCGCTCCGATGCCGGTGACAGTCGCTGCACAGGGGGACGTGCTGGAGGTGAACCGGTGACCGGCGCAGTCCGCGGACGTCGCGAATGGTCCTCACCGTCGGAAACTGAACACTGCGTGTCGGTTGCCCGACCGTTCCCCGAGTCGGTCAGGGGCACGATTTGTCCAACAGGCGGTCACCGGGATCGCCGAACAATCAAGGAGCAGACAATGACACTCAACCAGGGCCAGAGACACTCAACCAGGGCCAGACCCGAGACCAACGACACCCAGGCGACTATCGACGTGAATCCTCGAATTACTCGGTTCTGGCTCAAGTTTCGTGATCGTGGCTGAGGTGTAGGTGCGCCGGCTGGTGGCTGTGGTCTGTGCAGGCAACCTCGAAACCCGACACACCCCGACGAGGCCCCCTTTATGCGATCAGCCACCTATTTTCGCCCTCGACAAAGGCCCCGCTACGTTCTGTGGGGCTACTTGATCCAGGAAGTGTTCGGCCGGGTCGTCGGCATCCTGCTGCTGATCTCCGGGAAACGCATGTCACCGCTAGCCCGAGGCGGTGTAGCGTACCCAGTTTTCGTTGGTCGGTGAATGCCAGTCGCGGTGGTGGGAGAGCGCGTAGGTGCGGCAATCCATGTGTCGTCGGGGGCGAGAGCGTGAAATGCTGGGGTGCAGCACCAGGTGTCGTGTTCGATGACTTTGCTGGAACGGTCAGCTGTAGGGAGCCTCGGGAGCTCTACCCTGCGCCTCGGCCTGCCTCGGTGGGTCGATCGCTAATGGCCGAAGTAGTCGGAGTCAGTCACCTCGTCGCCGCCGAGGTCAAGGGCGTCAAGTTCGGTGATCTGATCACCGTTCAGCTCGAAGTCGAACACGTCCAGGTTCTGCGCCAGACGCCTCGGGTCCGAACTTTTCGGAATCGGAACCAGTTCGTGTTCGATGTGCCAGCGCAGGACGACCTGCGCCGCGCTCCGGCCGTGAGCCTCTGCGATGCGGGCCACGATCGGCGTCGAGAGAAGCGGGCTTTCTTGGCCACCTAGCGGTGACCACGATTGGGTCGCAATGCCATTGCTGGTGTGGTAAGCGCGTGAGGCGGTCCGTGGAATTCCGGGGCTGAGTTGGATTTGGTTAACGTCCGGGAGCTCCCCAGTGGCGGCGCGAAGCTTGTCTAGGTGGGTTGGTTTGAAGTTTGACGTGCCGATGGCACGGACGACACCGTCCTGGTGAAGTTGTAGAAGTCCCTCGAAGGCATCGATGTAGCGGTTGTGCGCCGGATTGGGCCAATGGATCATGAACATATCGAGGTAGTCGAGTTGGAGACGGTCGAGACTGGCTTGCAACGCGGCTCTGACGAGCTCTGCGCCGTGCCATTCCCTGTTGAATTTGCTCGTGATGAACAGATCCGTTCGTGGAGTCCCGGCAGATTTGATGCCGCGCCCAACGCCGCGTTCGTTCCCGTAAGCCTGGGCTGTATCGATCAAACGATAGCCTGAATCGATGGCTGTGCTGACGGCGCGTTCTGAATCGGCGTCGTCCATTGGCCAGGTGCCCATCCCGATACGGGGCATCTGTGCCCCTCGTGTCAATTTGAACGTGGGCGTAGGGGTTTGAGTCAAGGTTGGTCTCCCTTTTGTGAGGATGGACGATACTCGCCTCAACCTTTCTTGAGACTGTCGGCCTTCACTCCGGGCGATAGATCTGTCGTTGCGCATCAACCGAGCGGCCGCTCAGGGTGACAGGAGTTGCTGACCGCCGTCCACGTCGTAGGTGGCGCCGGTCAGCGCGGTGTTGGCCATGATGTGCACCGCGAGTGCGGCCACGTCGGCCGGCCCCACCACGCGCCCGATCGGGAGAGTGGCGCGGAGCTCGGCGCGCCGCTCGTCGAGATGTTCACCGAGAAGCGATGCCGACAAGGGTGTGTCGACGAAACCGGCGGCGATCAGGTTGACCCGGACTGGTGCGATTTCGAGCGCCAGGTTGGCAGTCAGGGCCGGAAGCGCCGCGGTCAGTGCGGAGATGATGCCGAAACCGACGCCGGTGTGACGGGCCGCTGTGCCGCTCATGAACAGCAACGTGCCTCCGTGGCGGAGCTTGTCGGCGTGTCGGGCGATGCCGAGCATCATCATCGGGGTCGCATCGATGGCGCGGCGCGCCTCCTCGAAGTCCATGGCCGCCAATGGCGCGTAGTAGGGCCGGCCGGCTGTCACCATCACATGGTCGACCGGTGCCGCCAGACTGGTGAAGAAGGCGTCGAGCGCGGCCGGGTCGTGGACGTCGAAGGTCGCAGTGCGCTGCGCGCCGAGCTCGTCCGCGGCCTGCTGCAGCCGCTCACCATTCCGGCCGGTCAGGATGACGGCGGCGCCTTCGGCCGAGGCCAGGCGCGCCGTCTCGAGGCCGATGCCGGCGCTGCCGCCGATCACCACGACCGTCTGTCCGAGTAGGGCCGGCTCGCGCTGAGCTGGTCCCGCGACGGATATGGGTGATCCCGTGCCGATCCGCCGCCGGGCAGTCGCGATGTCTTGACGGAGCGCCTTCAGCGCCGCGACGTAGATCTCCGAGAATGTCGGGAAGGGCTGGATGGTGTCGGCGAGCATGTCGAGCGGAACATGGGCACGGATGGCCAATGTCGCCTGCTGCAGCCACTCGGCTGCATCGGGGCCGAGCGCGTAGGCGCCGGTCAGTCGATCGCCGTCGCTCACCAGCGTCAGGAAACCTTTGCTCTCCGCATACGCGTGTGTGTAGGTGGCGGTCTTCGCGACCTCCGCCAGTGGGACGCTGACGGTGAAGAGTCCGGTGCCGGAGCCGACCGCCGCAGCCTGTGGATCGGTGTAGACCGCGCGCGGCACCGCTTCGTAGTTGGCTTCCCGCGGCGCCCCGAGGATGTTCGAGGCGACCACATCACCCTGGTACTTGCCGACGTGGGTCAGCGGCCACAAGCCAGTGACGTCTCCGATCGCCCACAGACGTTCCGCCGCTCGCAGCTGCGCGTCGACTGGCACTCCGTGGGGATTCGGTGCTACTCCAACGGTCTCGAGGCCCACGCCGGTGACTCGGGGGCGCCGACCGGTCGCAACGAGAAGCCGGTCGCCGCGCAATTCGCGGCCGTCATCCAGCACCACGACGTAGTCCTGTCCGTCCCGCCGGGCGGCGGTGACCGTCGCGGACAGTTCGAGCTCGATGCCCTCGCGGAGCAGAGCCTCGCCAAGCGCCTGACCCAATGGTGCAGGCTCCCGGGCGAGGACATGTTCGCTTCGCTCGATGACGGTCGCGTGGCCGCCGAGACGGTTGACCGCCTGGGCCATCTCCACCCCGACCGGGCCTCCGCCGAGGATGAGCAGGCGACGTGGAACCACCTTCATGCCGGTCGCTTCGCGATTGGTCCACACGCCCTCGAGCTCGGCCAAGCCAGGAATCGGCGGAAAGACCGGGTCGGCTCCGTTGGCGAGGACGACGTGCTCGGCGGTATGGCGGGTGCCGTCGACGTCGACGACGCCAGGCCCCGCCAGACGCCCGCTGCCGCGCAATAAATCGATCTTGTGATCGGCGAGCCAGCGTTCCTGCCCGGCATCGGAGTAGTCCGAGACCATGAAATCGCGCCAAGCCAGGGCCGCTGCCACGTCGACCTCTGCGATCCCTGCGGCATCCCGTGCACCCTGCACTGCCTCGCCGGGTCGAAGCAATGTCTTCGACGGAATGCATGCCCAGTAGGAACACTCGCCGCCCACCAACTCGCGTTCTACCAGAGCCACCCGGAGTCCGCCCTCGGCCAGTGCGGCCGCGCAGTGCTCGCCGGGCGACCCGCCGCCGATCACGATCACGTCGTAGTCGGCCGTCATGTCGGTAGCTGTTCGCCCGCGCGCTCGCGCACCATGTAGAGCGCGTACCAGGCCGGCCAGTCCGGGTCTGCCTCGCCAGTGCGCTCCTCGTGCTTGCCGTGTGCTGCGGCCGCGCGCCGCAGAGCCTCGGCGAGGTCCTCCACGGACTCGTACGTGGTAGCCATCTCTTCCCTCTCAGCGGCCTGGCAGGCGTGTCTTGATTTCCTGCAGCAACCATCCGTTGCCGTCGGGATCACTGAAAGCGGCGAACGAGCCGTAATCGGCGTGTTCCGGCGCCGGCCCGCTCACCCGTCCACCGGTTCCGGCGTGATGGAAGATTCCGGTCACGTCGTGGAACAACTCACTGACCTCTACCCCACGCTCGACGAGGTCGGCACGGGCCTGGTCGATGTCGTAGACCGAGAGCTGCAGGCCCTCGGATGAGCCAGGTGGTGCCGCGGTGACTCCAGTGCCGAAGATGATCGAGCAGCCTGAACCCGGAGGCGTCAGCTGCACCACCCGGTAGCCGTCATCCACGGCGAGGTCGGCATCCAGCCTCCAGCCCAGCGACTCGTAGAAGCGTTTGGCCCGATCGACGTCCGAAACGGGTACCAGCACTACCTCGAGCCGAACCTCCCCGGCCTTCACCGGAGGGCTACCGGCCTTGGTTTCGGTGCTTGAGGTGCTATTCATCGTGGCCTCCGTCTGTGCGGGCGCGTCACCGGACAATTGGGCCAGGCGTGCCTCGGCAATGTCCCGGACGAGCGAGCTGTTACTACTCGCCAATTTCTGGGTGCCGTAGGACTGATCGCCCGCCGGCCTGATCTTCTGCCGAGGACGCGGCATTTTGGGTGGCACCACTGTGATGCCGAAACGTCCGAGATGTCAAGGTGCTGAGGCACATTTGGCTACATAAGTGAACTGGCTATGTAGTGTCGGCGGCCGGGCGCGGACGGCTCGATTGACCTCGATAAGGTGTGGGGTTCGCGACCCTCGCCGGGGGAAGGAAGGTTCAGTATGGCGACGCTAGCCGTCGCGGATGCGTCGGCGTGAACGGTGCATGTGAAAAGGAAGGTGGAGAGCGACCGATGCCGTGGTTTCCGGACTTCGCCACGCCGTCGAGTTGGCCCGCCTGCAGACTCGTGCCAGCGGCCAGGCCGATCCCGCCGCGCAATACCTCGCCGCTTTGAACAAGGGTGATACCCACGCTGGAGACGGTGTGGCCCGGCGAGGTGGTGATCTACGATCCTCGTGCCGGCGAGGTCCACGGCAACCGGCGGCTGCGACGGCTCGTCCGGCAAAATCGGGCCCGGCTCGCCGAGCGCAATGCCCGGGTCGACACCGTGTCGTCCACGTGTGTGGGCGGCAGAGCCGTGGTGGAACTCGTCGCTCACCTGGCGGTCGACGACGGTGAGACTACCTGGCCGGTGGCGGTTGTCGCCGAAGCTCGTGACGATTGGTCTGTGGTGTTCCGCCCGTACTGGCCAGTGGCCCGTCGACGGCCGGCGCCACTTGCGCTGCTGCCTCAAGCGGGGATCGTCGTCCACAAACGCGCTCCGGATTCGCTCCTGACTGCGGTCCGTGTGTACGACGACATCCAGCCACCGGCGGAGTGACTGCCGTGACCGTCGGAACCCGCGTCAGGTGTGCTTCGAGCGGCTCCCGCCATCATCGCTGGCAAGCCCGGGGTCGCTGGGATGCGCGGAGAGCAAGGTGATTTCCTCGTTCAACCAAGGATCCAATGGCAACGAGGCCAACAGCGACCGCATCTCCGTGATGTCGTGCGCCCTCCACAGGCCTAACGCTCTGCCATCGATTGATAGTCGCCACAGGCGAACCAAGTGTCCGTCGTCGGCCAAAGTTCGAGCGCTGACAGCCTCCTGCGCGGTGGCGGCATCGACGACTGGGCGCGGCATGTCGTCGGGCACGTCGAGGGTGAACCAGGTCAGAAACTCGCTGCTCCCATTGTCCGGCGCCGGCGGATTCGGCGCATCTCCAAGCGGATCATTCGGGTGCGATAGGAGCCGCTCGACCTGATCGGTCCGCCAGACCCGCAGCGGCATCGAAGCGAGGACCTGCTCGAGTAGAGCGTCGTCGGCGGCGTCGAACAAGCCGAGCGTCCGCCATTCCCCGGGCTTGAGCGGCGGACGCCACAGTCGCCGTAGATGCCCCTGAGCCGCGAGCACCTTCGAGCGAGCTGACTCCCGGTCGCGGATCTGTTGAACCTCGGCTTCCGACGTCCCATCCGGGACCCGGGTCGTCATGGTGACGAGATATTCCATTGGGCACCTCCTATTGCAGGATCGCACACGCTGTTGCTGAGTCCACGATGTTCCGCGTCGCCGGCTTGCGCCTCCACGCTGACCCCAGTTGCCGACGCCCGAAGCGGGTGCCCGGACCGGTCAAGACGGAGCAGGGGCAGGGTCTCTGACCTGTCGGGGACAGGAGCAGGGATGAACAATTCGGAGTCCGCTTCGATCGCAATGGGTCCGGGGCAGAAGGGACCGGCTTCGACGAGGGCTGAACCACCGAAAGTGATCAGTCGCTCGAGGGTGATCGAGTCCAAACTTCGGGCGCGCATCGAGAAAATGGGCCACCGATATCGGCTACTGGGGCGACGCCACCACCGCTGGAGTGAATCGAAATCATCGCTACTGACTATTCGCCGCCACAGACTACCGCGACATTCCGATTGGGATCGCTCAGTTTTCACTGCGTCCAGAGCGAGGAGACTGACGAGTTCCGAGTAAGACTCAAGGGAAGCATGAATATCCGATATCCCCGACCTTCCCACACTCCACCGCGCGATAAGGGAAAACGAACACAGCAATACTAGACCGGAGCAATGATCCCGGTCGCCGCCGGACGGCCGAGGAATCAGATCAGGAGCTCCAGCACGGCGGTAGCGAATCGGCCGTTGCGGCCCAGTAGAAACGCGGCCCGTAGCGCACCCGGGCGACCCCCAGTTCGCGAAGCGTGGCCTGCAATGCTTTTGCCCTTCAACGCCTGTGCGCCGTTGATCGTCTGGCGTCAAATTCGACCGTTTAACCGTACGACCAGGCCAACCAGTCCCCCAGTACACCCGTACATGCAGGGCAAGTTCTCCACCGCATGACTTCGGTTTTCGAGCAGCCAGCCGACGCGGCATCACCGCGATCCATGTTGTGGCGCCCACCGACAGCGACGGTGGTATCGGCCAGGTAAGGCGATTCTCACCTCGAAATAGATTGTGAATGCTTGCAGCGCTTGTTTCAGCCGGCACTTCTGATGTCGACCTGCGGACGGGGTACTCGTCCAGGTTCCGCACGGCCAGTACAGCACCTTGAAAACTACCTGCTCTGAAGGGAACTGGCCGCGGTTACGGGTGACATTGCGCAATCCGGCGCTCATCGACTCGGTCAGATTTGTGGTGTAGATGACCCGCCGCACGTCCGGCGGAAACGCCAGAAACGGCACAAACTCCGACCAAGGCGTGCGCCAGAGCTTCGCGATCGCCGGGTACCGTTTCTGCCATTTCTCGGCGAACAGGTTCAGCTGCGCCGTGGCGGCCTGTTCGTCGGCGGCCTGATAGATCGGCCTCAACGACTGGGGTCAACGGACCCAGTCCTTCTTGGACGCGTACCGCAACGACGCGCGGATCAGATACACCACGCACAGATGCACGATCGCCTCGGCCAGATCACCCCGATCGCAGCGGTAGCCCGGTAAGGGCTGCCCCGTTGCTGGACTACGACGTGGAGATCCGCACGGTGATCTGTTCGACGAATGCGATCGAGTCGTCGAATGCCCGGTACCGGCGGGCGATCAAAGCCCGCGGGCATTTCCCGACTGAGCTGGCCGCGTTAAAGTGCCTGTACCTAGTCACCCGGTCGTTGGACCCGACCGGGACCGGCCGCACCAGATGGACGATGCGGTGGAAACCTGCGTTGAACGCATTCGCCTGTCACTTTCGCCGACCGGCCCGGCCGCGGAGACCTACTGATGAGCAACGCCCCAAACACCTTAAAGAGATAGACCCTCACCCCCAGCGGTGGTCAACAGGTATCGTCCGAATCAGGCCATCGGAACAAGGGTGCAGCGCGAAAAGGGATGGACGACTGTTGTCGTCCATCCCTTTTCGCCTGCGTGCTACTTCATGGTGATGCTAGTTGATGGTGATTGTGGTGCTCGCTGTGGCCGGACTGCTGGAGCCTGTGGCGGTGATACTCATCGCCCCCTTGGCCGTGCCCCCCGGGATAAAGACGGTGATCTTCGCGGCGCCGTTGACATCGGTCAGAACAGTCGCCGTGTTGGCGCCGTAGCTGATCTGGACGTTGTCGTAGCGGTTGTAGCCGGCCAGAGTGATGGTGATGGGCGAGCCTGCGCTGACCTTCGCTGGCGCGGCTTTCACGCTGGTCGCGGTGTCGGCCTTGATCGTGGCCGAGATCGACTTGACCGCCGAGACATTGCCGGCCGCGTCGGTTGCCCGGTACGCGATGGCGTACGTGCCCACCTGATCCAGGACCAGCGGATCGGTGCCCGCGGTGGTCCAAGGACCCCCGTTGATCTCGTACTGGAGGCTCGCCACACCGGAGAAGGTGTCGGTCGCGGCGAACGTGAACGAGAGCGGGTTGAGCGGAGTTCCGGAGGCCACGCTCGGGAGACGAGTCACCGTGGCCACGGGCGCCGACTTATCGAGCTTGACAACCGATTCGGACATGGAACCACCGATGAGGTTTCCCTTGCTGTCCAACACACGGGTATCGAGGGTGGTGATCCCGTTTGTGCTGACCGAGAGCGCCCCCTTGTAGGCGGTCCAATCTCCACCGTCACGGCTGTACTGCACCTTCTGCCCGGTATCGGGGGCTGCCATGGTGACTGTGACGTTCTGCATATACCAGCCCGCAGCCGACGGAGGGAACGCCGAGGTGAGTGTCACCGCGGCAGCCACAGCCGGGTTGGTCACAGCCCCGGTGGCCGTTGACGTGGCTGAGGCCCCGACATAGCCGGACTTGTTGCCTGTCATCGTGGCCGAAAGGTGCGTGCCCGCGTCAGCAGCAACGGGGATGTAGGTGTTACCGGTCGCGCCGGCGATCGGTGAGCCGTTGGACAACCACTGGTAGGTCAGGATGGCGTCCGACGGTGACCAAACACCGGGATCGACCGTCAATGTGCTGCCCACGATCGGGTTGCCCGTCACAGTCGGAGTGCCTGCGACAACGACGCCCTGAACCGTCCCAGGAGCCGTCGCCGTCGCCGACGCCCCGACATAGCCAGCCTTGGTGCCGGTCACAGTGGCGGAGATCTGACTGCCGATGTCAGCAGCAACGGGGATGTAAGTGTTACCGGTAGCGCCCGAGATCGGCGAGCCGTTGGACAACCACTGGTAGGCCAGGATGGCGTCCGACGGTGACCAAACACCGGGATCGACAGTCAATGTGCTACCCACAAGCGGGCTGCCGGTGATCGTGAGAGTGCCTGCGACGACTACAGGTTGAAGGTCCATGGCAGCATTGATGCCGGTGATGGCCGTGCCCAGCATGCCCTGCAGTTGGATGGCGTTGCTGCCCGACTCGGTGGGAGCCCCTGTCGGCGTGGCGTTGTACCACTGGGTGGTGTGGTAGCCAGCCGGATCCACGAACTGCACCAAGTAGTGGGACGTGTCCAATGCGTTGATCGCCTGCAGCGCATTAGGTACCACTGCATCCATCTCGTACGAGCCGGCTGCATTCGTGCACGCGTGGTAGGCGGGCGTCGTGGCGGTGCGGGTGAAGTACACGTAGGCGCAGACGTTGGCCAGAGGTGCCCCGGTCGCCGCGTCCGTCACCTTGCCGGTGATCGCCTCCGTGGTCGCCGTCGGCGACTGGGCCAACACAGTCAGAGTGAAGGTCTGCACGGACGGGAGGCCCACGCCGTTGGACGCCGTTACCGACACGGTGTACGTCCCGGCGGTGCCGGCAGCGGGTGTTCCGGAGAACGCTGCTGTGCCGTCCTGGTTGTCGGTGAAGCTGACTCCGTTGGGCAATGCGCCGGTCTCGGTGAAGCTCGGCGCTGGCGAGGCGCTCGCGTAGAGCGGGAAACTGCTCGCCGAGCCGACCGTCATCGTCGCCGAGGGCAGGGTGGTGATCGACGGCGCCGGGTAGCCGAGGCCTGTCTTCAAACCGGCGTTGGCTATCACCTGCTGCGCACCAGCGGGCCAGTTGGTGCCGCTGACCGAGGTGTTGCCGTAGACGACGTTGTAGTGCGGGTTACCGGTATCGGTGGTGCTGTTGACTTTGGCGTTGTTGTTGTACCAGTTGCCGGTGTACAGGTTGTCGTCGGAGTTGTTGTTCGCGTATGAATTCACCCCGGCCCACACCGTGGAGTCCTGGATCACGTTGTTGAAGTAGCTATTGAATCGCGAACCCTCGTCCTCGTAGAACCCGCCCTGACCCGGGTTGCTCCCGTACATGTAGTTGCCGGTGAACACTCCGTTCGGATCTTCGGACAGGTTGTAGTAAGGGCCGGCGCAGCACGAGAAACTCGGAGCCCCCTTACCTGTGTTGTAAACCAGGTTGTCTGTGACGACGCTGTTCTGCTGTGGCGTCGCCGTCGTCGGGACGATTGACCCTGCCATCGACGTTGGATAGTTGTTGGCGTTGTACAGCCCTCGGCTGTTGTAGTCCTGACTGCCGCCCGGATCGAATGCGCCCCAGCCGAAGCCGGTGCCGATACCGTCGTACGGGATGTTGTCGATCTCGTTGTTCGTGATCACGGCATGGGTGGTGTTGTTGGTCTGGATACCGTCGGAATCAACGTAGTTCGTGCCGGTGCCGGTGATCTTGTTGTTTTCAACAAGAATGTCTCTGTTGTTGTAGGCCGCATCGGCAGGTGCGGAGGCAGCCGGGTAGTTGATGCCGCCGATCATGATGCCGGTTGCGGCGATCTGGTTGAACGTGTTGTTGGCCACCGTGATGTTCTGCGAGTCGTACGGCACGCCGGACGTCATGTCCTCGGCATCTTCGCCGATGGCCAGGCCTGCCGATCCCAGGTCCGTGAAAGTGTTTCCGGCAAAGGTGACGCCATGTGCCGCCGAGACCTGGATCGCGCCAGGGTCCTCGTACCACAACCGGCGAGTCGCTTCGAACTGCGCTCCGGTGTTGTTTGCGCCGGGATACGTGTAGTTGGCCGGGTAGCCGTTGGCGGTTGTCATCGTCTTGGAGTAGTCCAGGAACGAGAAATAGTTCTGCTGCTGGTCGGCGTAACCACCGGGCTGGCTCGGCAGGAGCCAGCTGGAATCCTGGAACTTGATGCCCGTGAAGGTCAGGTTCTGGACCGGGCTGGCGTTGGTACCGCTGATGTCCAGGATCGACTGAACAAGCGGGAGCTCGACGTCGAAGGTACTGCTGTTGTTCATCTGATCGATGGTCGTGTTCGCCGGCGCGTAGTAGTACAGCACCCCTGTCGACGAATTCAGGTAATACTCCCCGGCCTTGTCGAGAAAGGCCAGGTTGTTCTCGATGTAGTCACCGCTCTTCGAGTAACCCGTGTCCCAGCCCATGATGTTGTTCGCCCAGCAGGGCTGCGCCATGTTGATCGTGGCGCCGGAGTTGGTGATCGATGCCACCGGGCAGTAATGGTCCGTCCACTGGCCACGGTGTTCGATCTGCATGTTGGTCACGTCAGTTGCCGAAGCGAGCTGACTCATGAGGGCTGCGTTGGTCACCGTGAATCCGGTGGTGTTCACCGTCGCAAGCGACGCGGCCGCGGAGCCGCCGATCGGCGAACCCGCATCCGGCGCCTCGACACCGTTGACGTAGAGGTTGCGCGTGTTCGTCCCGACTCCCACGTTCGCCTGATAGATGGTGCCGCTGTAGGACGTCCAGCCGCTCACCTGCTTGCCACCCGAAATCACCGGCGTCGCACCCGGCGCAGACTCCCACGTGACGTGATGTCCGTTCTGCCCACCATCGGCAGAGCCGAACGTCAACGGCGATGTAATGCTGTGTGTCGCAGTCGCAAGTTCAACCGTGACGTCCTGGGATGCGTTGTTCGCCTGGACCGCCGTCTGCGCGTCGCTCAAGGTCGAAACGACCCGATCGCACCCCGATGGCGTGGTAGCGCCAGACGGGACCACGCAGATCTCGTAACTGGAATCGATTGCGGCAGACGACATAGCCGCAGCCGCGGCCGGCGACGCCACACCGACCGCTCCCGCCCCCAACAGGGCCAGTGCGCCACTCATGGCCACCAGCCTCATCTGAACTCTGTGGCCGGCAAATGTCGGCCGAGACCTAACAGTCACTGCGACGCCCTCTCATGGACAGCTCTAACCCCCAGCACTCTGCTGACGGAAGTTCAGTTCGGCCGAGCCCGAAAGATGTCATTGCAAACCGATCGAACCCAGGGAGGTGTCGCACTCCAGGTTTGTCGGGCCCCACTTAAGTCTTCGGCCTGCGATCTACGCCACATTAGCGAAGCTCATGAATGACATTAATCTCCTAGTTCCGTCGGATGTCAAGGGGTGTTTTCAACCTGTGAGTGGGATCAGCCAGATCACTGTCGCTCGGCTCCTGGGCGACTCGCATTCAATCGCGACCCGGTCCGGTGGAGGCTCCCGGGTCGACCGTGCGCCCAGACGAGAGCAGGAGCACCCCTGGGAAAGTCGTCACCTGACGGGTCAGAACCCGATCCCCGAGGGGGTCAGTGGCCGAGGTCTGTCGGCACTGTCAAAGACACCCGAGCGACGGGACTCCGCACAGGATCTTTCGGCCCACGGTGCTCGCGCAAGCCTCGGTTTCGTCGATATCACTGACAGTTATCCACGTCAGGCAATTGTCAAGAGGCACTTGTCACCGCGGCCAGAGCCCCGGCGCAACTGCAGCAGCCGCTCGGCGATCTGGCGGACCGTGCCGGCGGGCAGCTATTCCAGTCCGTACCAAGCCATCGATGTCCCGCCGAACACTTGGTTTCGTTCGGCGGGAGATAGGGCCTGGGTCAGGGATTCGGCGAGGCCGACTACTTCGGAATAGGAGGCTGCGAGCAGGCACACGGGCCAGTCCGATCCGAACATGACCCGCGATGGCCCGAAGGAGTCGAGCAGATGTTGGGTATAGGGCAAAAAGGTTCCGGATACGAAGTCGTGGCCGGCTTCGGTGACCAGCCCGGACAGCTTGACGGCGACATTTTGCCGGGCCGCCAGCGCCGTCAGGTGTTGCTTCCAGGGTTCCGTCAGCCCCGACGCGATCGGAGGTTTGCCACCATGGTCCAGCACAAAGGACACGTCCGGCAGTGAATTGACGAGTTCGATAGCGGCCGGCAATTGCGCGGGTCTGATCAGCAAGTCATAGGCCAGTCCTGCCGCGGCGACGGCGGCGATACCCCGGCGCACCCGCGGCCTCATCAGCCAATCCGGGTCGGCTTCGTCCTGCACCAGGTGCCGGATTCCCACCAGTAGCGGATCGGCCAACTCGGCGAGCCGGTCACCCACATCCGGGGCGGTCAGATCGACCCAACCGACGACCCCGACGATGTGCGAATCGGTACGGGCGATGTCCAGGAGTTCGGGGGTCTCCTGCGCAAGCGCCAACGACTGCACCAGAACCGTTCCGTCGATCGATTCTGCCTCCAGTCCCGGTCGCAGGTCGCTCATCGTGAAACTGCGGTGGAGCACCGGGAACGGCACGGTCCAGGCTTGGTCCCGGACCGCCAGGTCCCAGAGGTGATGGTGCGAGTCGATCCGTTGGCACGGTCGCGGCACCGGTGGCTCAGTCAAGGTGGAACACCTCTTCGGCCGGGACCCACTGCTGCCCGGGTTCGGCGGTATCCACCACCTCCTGGCACGGATCGGTCAGTTTCCACCACCGCCTCGTCGCCTCGTCTCGGGCGATCACAGCCATGGCGGCGGCGTAGTCCTGACCGGAATACTCCATGTAGCTGAACAACATCCCGTCGCGCAGGAAGATCGAATAGTTGCTGACCCCGACGCCGCGGAGCGCGGCCAGCACGTCCGGCCACACCGCCGCATGCAATTGCCGGTACTCTGCTTCCTTTTCCGGTCGCAGCCGGATCACCGAAGCGAAACGCTGCCCGGTCATCGTATTGCCTCCATTGCGCGATCCAATTCGGCCCAGATCTCATCCGGCACGGGCGCGGCCATTCTGGACAGCGCGGCCTGCACATGGGCGGCGCTACCGAATCCGGCGACCACCGACACGACACTGGGATGTCGTAGGGGAAATTGCAGCGCAGCGGCGGGTAGTTCCACACCGGCGGCCCGGCACACCGCGTCCAGATGCCTGGCTTTCTCGAGCATCTCCGGCGGTGCAGTCGCGTAGTCGAGGCGGGCGCCGGCGGCCGGCCGGACGGAAGCGAGCAAACCGGAGTTGAACGGGGCGGCGGCCAGCACCGCGACCCCCCGCTCCGCACAATGATCCAGTAGAGGTAGGGCGGACCGGTCCAGCAGAGTCCACCGGCCGGCGATCATCACCACGTCGATGTCGGTTTGCGCTACGGCCCGCAGCGGTATTTGCCATTGGTTCATGCCGACACCGACGGCCCGGATGACGCCCTCGTCCCGCAGTTGCAGCAGGGCCGGGATCGCTTCGTTGATCGCTTGGTCCGCGTGGTCGTCCGGATCATGGACCAGCGCCACGTCGATGCTGTCCAGCTGCAGTCGGTGCAGGCTGGCCTCAATGCTTCGGCGGACCCCGTCGGCGCTGTAGTCCAGGACCCGCGTCAGATCGTCGGGTACCGCGAAGCCGCCGATGGTCAGGTCGGACCCGATCGGAGAGAGGTTGGGTTCGAGTAGCCGACCGACCTTGGTGGAGAGCACGTATTCCGACCGCTGGAGCCCGCCGAGCCTGGCACCGAGGCGCCGCTCGGACAGGCCCAGCCCATAGTGCGGGGCGGTGTCGAAATAGCCGACGCCGCCCGACCAGGCTGCGTCGATCGCGTCGGCGGCCTCGGCGGGAGTCCGCGGTCGGTAGAGGTTGCCGATCGGGGCCGCCCCGAAGCCCAGCACGCTGACCTCGACTCCTGTTTCGCGGATCGATCGGGTGGCAAGTGACATCCGGGCCGTCACCGCTGGACCCTGGCGCCCGCGCCTTGGGCCAGTCGCCGAACCTCGGCCAGGTTGGCCATCGAGGTGTCGCCAGGGGTGGTCATCGCCAGTGCGCCGTGTGCCGCACCCAGTTCCACCGCCTCGTGGAGCGAAGTGCCTTCCAGCAAACCGTAGATCAACCCGGAGGCGAAGCTGTCTCCTCCGCCCACCCGATCCAGAATTTCCAGGGCGGGGCGGTGGGTCGCCCGGACGAAGCCGGATGGCGCCGACCACGCGATGGCGCCCCAGTCGTTGACGGTGGCGCTGCGGACGGTTCGCAGGGTGGTGGCGACCACCTGGAAGTTGTCGAACTCGGCAGTGACAATCTGGATCATCTTCTCGAAATTGGCGGCGTCCAGGTCCTGTAGGTGGTGGTCGGTGTTCGGGACCGCGAAGCCGAGAGCTGCGGTGAAGTCCTCCTCATTACCGATCATCACATCGACGTGGCGGGCAAGTTCCCGGTTGACCTGTTGCGCCCGTTGCGATCCGCCGATCGCTTTCCACAGACTCGGCCGGAAGTTCAGATCGTAGGAGGTCATCGTCCCGTGTCGCTTGGCGGCCCGCAACGCCTCCAGGGCAACTGCGGCGGTCGATTCCGACAGCGCCGCGAAGATGCCGCCGGTATGGAACCAGCGCACTCCGAGATCCCCGAAGAGGTGGTCCCAGTCGATCGAACCCGGCATCAACTGCGAAACGGCAGTATGTCCGCGGTCGGAGCAGCCCACCGCACCCCGCACGCCGAACCCGCGCTCGGTGAAGTTCAAGCCGTTGCGGGTCTGCCGGCCGATACCGTCGTCGGGCACCCAGGTGATCCACGACGGGTCGACACCGCCCTGCAGGATGAGATCTTCGACCAGTCGGCCGATCTCGTTGTCGACCGCGGCGGTGACGATGGCCGAGCGGAGTCCGAAGCACCGCCGAAGACCGCGGGCGACGTTGTATTCACCGCCACCTTCAAATACCCGGAAGGACCGCGCGGTGCGGATCCGCCCCTCCCCCGGGTCGAACCGCAACATGACCTCGCCGAGTGAGACCGCATCGAAAGTGCAGGACGCCGGGTCGCGCGGAACCGAGATCACCACTATGCCACCTTTGCTGAGTCGACCGCCTGTCGCGTCAGCGACGCGATGCGATTCCAATCACCGTTCTCGATCGCCTCGCCAGGCACCATCCAGGAACCACCGACCGCCGCGACGGCCGGGTGCCGCAGGTAGGCGGGCATCCGCTCGGCGTTGATTCCGCCGGACGGCACAAATCGCATCTCGGGAAACGGGCCGGCCAGTGCGCTGACCATGGCCGGCCCGCCGATCGTCTCGGCCGGGAACAGTTTGACGGTGTCCACACCCAGGCGCATCGCTGCCTGCACCTCGCTGGCGGTCGCCACCCCAGGAAACACTGGCATGCCGAGCTCATGACAACACCGCACGATCTCAGGATCCAATCCGGGGGACACGACGAACCTTGCGCCGCAACGGTGAACGATGTCCACCTGCTCCGGGCTGGTGACTGTACCTGCTCCGACGAGCATCTCAGGATTGGCCGCCATGTTCGTCAACGCGGTCAGCGCTTGTCGGGTACGCAGGGTGACCTCCGCGACCGGCAGACCGCTGGTCACCAGTACTTCGGCCAGGCCGCCCGCCCGGTCAGGATTCTCGATCACCACGATCGGCATCAGCCGATGCGCGAGGACCTGCGCGAGCCCGATGGAGTTCTGCAGGCTTCGCGACGAAGGCTGGTGATCGGCCGTCATCGTCCTAACCACCCACCATCGACCGGGATCAACGCGCCGTGCACGTAGTCCGAGGCGGCCGAGGCCAAGAAGACGGAGACCCCGGCGAAATCCTGTGGCGCACCCCAGCGTCCGGCCGGTATCCGCTCCAGGATCGCTTTGCTGCGGCTCGGATCGTCCTGCAGCGCCTGGGTGTTGTCGGTGGCGATGTACCCGGGGACGATAGCGTTGACGTTGACGCCACGGGCGGCCCATTCATTGGAAAGTGCCTTGGTGAGACCGGCGATGCCCGACTTCGCCGCGGTGTACCCGGGCACGTTGATCCCACCCTGGAAGCTCAGCAACGACGCGGTGAAGATGATCTTGCCGTGCCCCCGACCCAGCATGGCCCGGCCGATCTCCCGGCTCAGGACGAACTGGCTGGACAGGTCCACAGCGATCACCCGATCCCACTCGGCGTCGGGGTGATCGGCAGCCGGTGCGCGGGCGATCGTGCCGGCGTTGTTGACCAGGATGTCGACCGGTGTGTCGGTGAGGCTGTCGGCGAATTCCTGGACGGCGCCCCGGTTGGCGAAATCGACTTGGTAGCCGGTGAATTTTCGACCCGTGGCCCGGACCCGATCCCCGACCTCGCCGCCGGACGACTCCAGACCGGCGCTGACCGCGATGATGTCGGCACCGGCATGAGCCAGGGCAGTGGCGATCGCCAGACCGATACCGCGGCGGGCACCGGTGACAACCGCTGTCCTGCCGTGCAGGTCGAACAATTGGTGCGGATCGAAAACAGTACTGCTGGGCACGTGTCCGTCCTCGGATGTGTTTGATCAGGAGCAGTCGATGAGGATTTTCATCTGACCGGTAGCGCTCTCCAGCGCCTGGAAGGCCGCCGCCGCGGATTGCAGCGGTTCGATCCGAGTGATGAATTTCTGCACCGGCACCGTACCGGCCGCTATCAATTCCACCGCCCGCTCGAAGTCGGAACGATCGTAGAGCCGGGCACCAATGAGAGTCAGTTCGCGCCAGAAGAACCGGTGCAGGTTCACCGCCCGGGGTCGGGGGTGGATCGCCACCAGGCAGAGCCGTCCACGCACGCCGAGCGCATCGATCGCGGTGGCCACGCCGGCTTCCGCACCGGACACCTCGAACGCCACCGGTACGCCGGCGCCATCGGTCCAGGTCTGTACGTGTTCGGTTACGTCCTGCTGGGTCGGGTCAATGGTCGACAAGCCCAGATTCCGGGCGAAAGCACGCCGGAACGGATCCAGTTCGGCGACCAGCACGTCGGCCGCGGCGTCGCGGGCGACCAGCGCTATCAACGTCCCGACCGGACCACCACCAACGACGAGCACCTTCTCCCCCGGCTGGATCGAGGCCCGTCGAACATCATGCACGGCAACGGCAGTGGGCTCGATCAGCGCGGCATCAGCAAGCGAGACCTGCGGCGGGACCGCAATGAGGGTGTGGGCCGGAACCACCCACGACTGCTGCATCGACCCCGGAGCATCGATCCCGATGAACGATAGGTTCTGGCAGATGTGATTGTGCCCGGCCCGGCAGGCGGCACACCGGCCGCACCAGACCAACGGCATCACCGAAACTGCGTCACCCACAGCCCATCCGAACACCCCGGCGCCAAGAGCTTCGATCGTTCCCGACATCTCATGTCCGATCACCCCCGGCGGATCGACCCTCGCATCCATGTCCCCATGGAAGACGTGCAGATCGGTGCCGCACACGCCGGTGAACGCCACATCGATGCGGACCTCACCCGCACCGGGCTCGGTCCGCTCCGCGGATTCGATCGCGACCATGCGGGCACCCTGGTAGACAGCTTTCAACATCACGTGCCTTTCCCTGCCGGAGACAGGTATGTCGGATAGTTAAGCGGGGTGGGGCTCCCGGCAGTCAGTCGCAGCCCCACCGAGGCGGTTCGGCTGGCCGGTGCGAACCTGAGCTGCTGCGTCACCGACCACGAATCAGATTGATCTGAATGATCAATGACATTTATTTCAACAACGGAACTGGTTGTCAAGAGCAAGTTTCGCCGAGATGACACGCAGATAGCGCGTTGATCTAGATGGTCGAGAGCCCGCAGTAGCAGTCGGACCAGTACTTAGCTGTGGACATCACAGCAGGTAAGAGTGGGCAGCATGCCCTCAAGAAATCGCTCAGTCCGGACGGCCACTGGCGTCAGCGAGGCGTGATCCGCGCTCGGATGACTGGAAGGCGTTACGGGCCTCGCCCGGGGGTGTGTTCGTGGCGAGCCGGGATTCGATGGCGTTTCGGTAGTCGTGAAGCGACCGTTGCACGTGTTCGCCCGCGCGATCGGCGGCCAACTGATCCTCGCCGTTGCGGACGGCCTCGAGGATCAGGCCATGTTCCTTCACGCCACGCCCGGCGTTCGCGATGTTGCGCCCGAGCTCCAAGAAGCTCACCTGGCCCTGCAACGCGCGGATGTGCGAGACCGCGTCGATGAGGAAGAAGTTGTGACTCGCCTCGGCGAGGGCGCTGTGGAAAGCATCGTCCGACCGTGTGAATCGGTCCAGATCGGCTTCTATTACGGCGATCTCGCCGTCGCGCACGGCAGCATCCATGGTCTTGACGTCGGGCGGAGTGGCCCGCCGCGCGGCCAACCGGGCCGTCTCGCATTCCTGAATTGCGCGGAACTCGAACAAACTCGAGATGTGCGCCAGGTCGGTCGGACGGAAGGACACCGGTCGTTGACCGGTGAGCAGGCTACGGTCGTCGCCGACGAAGATGCCGCGGCCACGTTCGGCTCGGACCCGTCCGATAGCCGACAACATCTTGATTGCTTCCCGTACCGCACGCTGGCTGGTACCAAGATGCTGCGCCAGCTCCAGTTCCGTCGGCAGCCGATCGCCCGGATGTAAACCACGCTCCGCGATGAGGTCGATGAGCTGATCAACCGCCCGCCGGTAGGCGGGTCGGTACTCATCTTCGACCGCCATCGCCTTCTCCTTCGCAGTCGGTCCGCCTCCATGACTGACAACCATCAGCGCCTAAACCATACCCGGTGGACAGTGCTGCTCACCCCTCCTCCGCGCGGGCGCCCCGGCGATCGAGTTGGCATCGTGCATCGGGTTACGACTTGGCTACCTCAAAAAATCTGCTCTTGACAAACGGCCGCTGGGGGATGAATGTCACTCATCGAGCGCGGCGAACGCCAGATCCCGTGTTCTGCGCCGAGGCTGTTGAGAAGGAGTTGACGGGCGTGAAGTCGTAGACCTGCGCGATCGCCGGCACCGGTCTGTACGACCTGTGTGCACCGCCACCGCACTGCACGTCGGCGCCAGGCTGCACCGGAATGGCAGTAACCACTCAGATACACCAAGTCCGAACCGCATTCTGGGCGACCAAGACCGAAACATTGACCACGCGCACGTAAGCATCGCCGCTCACGGCTGGCTCGGTGCTTCATGATGCTCGACAAACCAGAAGGAAGAGCCATGCAATCCTCGCGTTCCCCGCGTCACCGCTTGCTCAGGTTGGCCGCTCCTGCGGTGGCCTGTGGCCTGCTCGTCGCATCCCTCGCTTCTTGCAGTAGCAGCAGTAGCAGCAGTCCCGGCACCACCACCAGCAGTGCGGCAGCTGGTGCGACAACCGTTGCCGCAGCAGGTGGCAGCAGCACCGCGGGTAGCCCTGCGGCCGCCAGCAGCGCTGCTGGCAGTAGCGGCGCAGGCGGCGGTTATGGGTTCCCGACGGCTGCTCAGTCGGCGTCGGCGCCCATCACCGTGTGGGTGGACTCCGACCGAGTGGCTGCGGCCGATGCCTTCAAAAAGGCCAACCCAGGGACGCCGATCAATGTGGTCACCTACGACGGATCGGCGAACGGGTCGAATTCGTTCAAGACCAAGATCGGACTGATCGACCGCGCCGGGCAGGGATGGCCCGATGTGGTGTTCTCCTCGCAGAACAACGACGCCGCTTGGGCGAGTCAGTCCACCAATGGCAAACAGGCCTTTGCGGCACCGCTGGACCAGGGCCTGGTGCCGCGGAGCACCCTGTCGAACTTCACCAAGGGGTCGCTGGACCCCTGCACCATCAGCGGCCACGTCTACTGCCTGCGTAACGACCTGGCGCAGAACGTGTTGTGGTTCGACCAGTCGTTGATGACCCAGTTCGGCTACACCGTCCCGAAGACGTGGGAGGACTACCAGACACTGAGCGCTAAGGTCGCCACCGAACACCCGGGGTTTGTCACCGGATCGGTCGGGGACGCCTGGACGCCGGAGGTGTTCATGTGGGCTAGCCAGTGCGGCGCCAACCAGGTCACCGGGCCCAAGTCGATCACGGTCGACGCCACCGGACCGAACTGCCAGCGCGCCGCGAAACTGATCGACGCGGGTGTCGCCAACAAGTCGCTGTCAACGTTGAGCGTGCTGTCAACCGACTTCGCCAAGAAGTACGCCGGCAAGGTGCTGATGCTGCCTGGCCCGGCGTGGTATGCCGGGGCGGTGTTCAACAACCCGGCTGCGCTCAAACTGCCGGCCGGTCATCTCGGCGTTGCCGCCCCCCCGAGCTGGGGAGGCGCTCCGGCAGTCACCGGTGACGTCGGCGGCGGCACCTGGTTCATCTCCAGCCACTCGACCAACCTGGCCGCGGCGGAGAAGTTCACGCAGTTCGTGACCACCGCGGACGACTACCAGGTAGATCTCGCACCGGGCTACCCGGCGTACGCGCCGGCCGGTGCCAAGTGGATCGCCAAGCAGGAGGCCAGCAAGTACTTCGCCACGAGCTTGCAGCCGATGATCGCGGCCGGCGGCCAGATCTGGCCCGGCTGGGGCTCTCCCGAGTTCAGTCAGGAAGCCATCTGGGCAAAGACCATGACCCCGATTGTCAATTCCGGCAAGTCGGTAAACGACAATTTGCCGACCTGGGAGACCGCGATCAAGAACCAGGCGCAGGTGACGGGCTACACAGTTCAATGACCTCTCCAACCGTTGTCCCGGACGACGTTCGGGTGGACCGGCGGCGCGCATCGGCGCGCCGCCGGCGGCGGCCCATCCGGACCTGGCCAGGGTTGCTGTTCGTCTCGCCCTACCTCGTGCTGACCCTGGCCTTCGGCATCGGCCCAGCCATCTACGCCATCAAGTTGGCATTGACCAACGCCAACGGCGGGTGGGTCGGCTTGGCCAACGTGAACCGCGTCGTCAACGACTTCCGGTTCTTCCCGGCGGTCGAACACGTCGCCCAATACATCGCCATCTGGGTGATCTCGATGATGATCCTGGTGGTCGGGCTCGCTCTGGTGGTACACGGCATCCGCCGTCCCTGGCTCAGCGGATCATTTCGATTTCTCTATTACATGCCAGGAGCGCTGGCCGGCGCATCGAGCGTGCTCTTGTGGCTGTTCATGCTGGATCCGGGATCCAGCCCCATTGCACCGTTGCTGCAATGGATGGGCTTCTCCAGCTTCACCGACACACTGGCACCCGGCAACCTGCCGGTGATCTTCACGATCATTTCGTTCTGGGCCGGCGCCGGCGGCTGGATCGTGGTGATGTACGGCGCATTGAACAACATCTCCATCGACGTCATGGAGGCCGCTCGGATCGACGGGGCGAATGCAATTCAGACCGCCTTCCGCATTCAACTGCCCCTGTTGCGTAAGTGGATCGCGTACATGGCGGTTCTGTGTATCGCCGCAGGCACCCAGTTGTTCGTCGAGCCAACCCTGTTGTCGCAAGCCAGCAACGCCGTCGTGCCCAACGACTACTCGCTCAACCAACTCGCGTATCAGTACGCCTTTGATCTCAATGATCTCGGCGGCTCTGCCGCCATTTCCGTAATGCTGCTGTTGGTGGCCCTCATCGTCTCGGCGGTCTTCGTGGCTCGCGGTGGCCTGTTCGAAACAGAGGCATGATGACAAGCGTCGCGGAACGCCCGCACAAGAGCACCCCTGGGCCAGTTCGCCGGCTGGAGCGGCCGAACGATCGCGGGACTGTCTGCTCGCGGTGTTCACCGTGTTCTTCATCATTCCGATCATCTGGCTGCTTATCACCGTCACCAAGTCGGGTGAGCAGTTGACTCACCTCGGCGCCTTCACACCCGGTTCGGTCTCCAGCTTCCGACGGAAACTGGGATGAACTTTTCAGCTTCCAGGACGGCGCGGTCGTGCGCTGGTTCTTCAACTCGGTTTACTATTCCATCGCCGCCCTGGTGATCACGTTGGGGGTATCGATACCGGCCGGATATGCCTTGGCCATGATGGAGTTCCGAGGTCGACGCACGCTTCTGGTCGCCACATTGGTGGTCATGCTGATGCCCAATACGGCTTTGGTCATTCCCGTCTTCCTGGAAATGAACACACTCGGACTGGTGGGCACACCGCTCTCGGTCATCCTGCCGTTCTCGTTCTATCCCTTTGGGGTCTATCTGACCTTTATCTATTTTTCCACCAGCATCCCGTCCAGCCTGCTGGCGGCGGCACGTCTGGACGGCTGCAACGAATGGCAGGTCTTCACCAGGATCGCGCTGCCGTTGGCCACCCCGATCATCGGCTTGGTCGGCTTCTTCTCGTTCGTGCAGAACTGGAATAACTACTTCCTGCCGTTTGTGATGCTTCCGCTGAGCGATCGATACCCGATCCAGGTCGGATTATCGAGCCTGCTGTCCTCCACGCCGGCGTTCAACCCGAGCTCAGTCGGATCCGGCTCGGTGAGTCTGCCCACCCTGGCATTAGCGACCATCATCTCGGTTCTACCGGTACTCATCGTATTTCTGTTCTCCCAGCGCTTCCTGGTCACCGGTATGACGGCCGGTGGTAATAAGGAATGAGCTTCGATAGCACAGGATTGACCATTGACACTGGTAGCGAAACAATTTCGGGGAGACCATGAAGATCACGGGGTATCGCAGTCTCGCCACCCGACACGAGTGGTCCCGGGTCGTAGGTGATGTCAACGGCGTCAGTACCGGAACCAGCACCCGGGTCGACATTCTGATCATCAGCACCGACGTGGGCGTCGAAGGCGTTGCCCTCGGCTCACACGCCGACATCGAGCGACTGTATCCGGTGATCGACGGAGCCGACCCGCGGTCGGTCGTCCAGCTGTACGACCAGATGCTCTCCGCCACATTCAAACTGGGCCACACCGGCGGCGTCTTCGGCACCATCGGCACCATCGACTGCGCACTGTGGGATCTCAAGGCCAAATTGGCTGAAGAACCGCTCTGGCGACTCCTAGGGGCCGGGGATCGATTCGTGCCCGGCTACGCCTCTGGACTGGACTACGGACTGGCCGACGAGGACCTGGTGCGCTTGTACCAACAGTTCGTCGAGCGGGGATTCACATCAGGGAAACTCAAGGGGGGCCGCAGAATCACGGATGACTTGCGGCGCCTCGGCCTGCTGCAGGATGTGTTGCGGCAGAATAGCTCCGCACCGGGGCTGATGATCGACGCCAACGAGTCCTGGCATCGATCACAGGCGGTGCGCTATCTGCATACGCTGGAAGAGGCTTTCGACCTGACGTGGGTCGAGGAACCGGTGCGTCGATGGGATGTCAGCGGCCACGCCTCGATCCGCCAACACGTACAGTCCGGAGTCGCATCGGGCGAAAACCTCACTGGCCTGGAACAGCTGCGGGCACTGATCGACGGGGACGCCATTGACATCGCTCAGGTCGGCAGCGGTTGGGGCATCACCCATTTTCTGCGTGCCGGCCACCTCGCCCATGGTCATGACCTGCCGATCAGTCCGGTGGGTTACACCGCCGCCGTGGTCCCGGCCGCCGGCGTCCTGCCCAATTTCCTGGTGGCTGAGGTGCAAGATCTGTATCACCCGATCGGCATTGATGTAGACCAGGAAATCCTCGACGGTGGCATCGTGCTGGGTGACCGGCCCGGCCTTGGGATCGCGATCAAAGACGAAGCTGCCCTGGAACCGCTGGCCCCACAACAGGGCTGGGCCAGCCGCTCCGGTCCCCACATCCGGCCGCAGCGCGCGGGACTTCGCATGGTCCCGGAAGACGACACCCACTCGATCAACGACCCAGCGGCTCCGCTGCCGCCCGGCTCCACACCACCTCGGATCCCAAAGCCAGTCAACGGATCTGCTGTCGAGAGAGATGCCATGTCCGGCCCCCCCGGAGAACTTGAGCCTGAAAGACATCCATGATGCTTCATGTCAAGCGCCGGCGGGTTTTGGGTCGCTGCGGTGGTGAGTAGTGTCCGCGGTTGCGCCATTATGCGAAATCGCAGGGCTTGCTGCGCTCTGGCTGCTACTACCACCGGTCTGAGAGGCTGACGCGCAACCGGACAACGCCAATGCCGCTGTTATCGCTGGCGCAACCAGAACAGGGAACTCGGCGGTTGCTCCCGATGATGGTGACCATGTCATTGGTCCTTTGCGCCTGTTGGGAAATCGGGGTAGGGGTGTTTGTTCAAAGCCTGTTCGATGTACGTACGGGCGGCGATCATCTCGCCGATGGGATCTGGAACTGCGTCCAGTTCCAGCAGAGTTACTCCCGCGACCGGCGTGTCGTTGACCAGACGGTCCCAGGCGAACCAGTCGATGGCTCCCGCCCCGACCCGGCGGAAGTACTCGCGGTGCGCCAGGTGCACGCCCTCGTCGATAGGTATGTCGGCGTCCATGGGACCGATCGCGTCCTTCCAGTGGGAGATGATCATCCGGTCTTTGTGATGCGCCATCACCTCGGTGGGGTTCGCACCCGACAGGGTCAGATGTCCGGTGTCTGGGCACATGAACACGTAGTTGGGGTCGGTGAGAGTCATCAGTAGGTCGACGTCGCGTCGGGTACAGAAGATCGAGTGAGCTTCGGTGTGCACTGCTGTCCGGACGCCGAGGCGCATGGTCGCGTCGCCGACGTGGTGCAAGATGTCGGCGATCTCGGCCATGTACGGCTGGTCGACGAAGAAGGGCGGCACGCTATCGCGGCTCCGCCGCATGGGTGGGCCCACCACCATCGTGTCGCCACCGGCGTCACGGATGAATTCGGCGTAGGCGGCGGCGTCAGCGGCGGCCTGCTTGCGGTCGGTGTCCGGCCGCCAATCCAGGGCGATGTGGAATCCGCTCTTCAGTGTCAGCCCGCGGGATGCCAATTCCTTGCGGAAGGCAAACGCAGATCCGTACGCTTCGACCGCCGAATGCCAGTCCGCCGGCGGGAATGTCATCTCCAGCAAAGTGATCCCGGCTTTGGTGATGCCGTCTAGGATGGTGCTCCACAGGGCGAGTGGATCCTTTCTGCGGAGTTCGACGATGTCGTCGTAGTTGCGGACGTTCCAGAAGTCCGGGTGATAGAAGGTGATCAGGTCAACGCCGAATTGAGTTCTGGTTTCAGGCATGCGAAGGAACTCCCGAGGATGGCTGCGGGTCGTTCGACCCGCTGGTGGATGGACACGACTGATTGAGTATTACTGGCGGTTTCGAAGATCGGCGGCTGATCCAACTCCTTTAGGAAGTCCTCCCGTCGGGGATCGCACGACCGTGCTGGACCGCGATTCCTGCCCCGACCCGGCCTGATGCGATCACAGTACCCAGCGTTCGGGCCAAGGCTCTCGAGGTGCCCGTCGCCGGCTGATTCAGCCGCCGGCGACGGACGGCAGGATCTGCACCTGTGAACCGGATCTAAGCGGTGTGTCCAGCAACCCGGTGGATCGGCAGTCTTCACCGTCGACCTACACATTCACGTACCGGCGGATCTCCTGCTGCTCCGAGCGAATGCGCCGGTGAAGGCGCGGCTGAGCGGACGCCAGCTCGTCCAACAACGCCCGCAGCACTGGAGCCGAGCGGAAAGTCAGCACCGATGCGCCGCCGCACTCGGCACGCAATACCCCGGGTATCAGCACTGTCACGTCGACAGTTGCTCCTGAGAAGACCATCTCCCCTCCTCACACCTGCAAGGACCGCAGGCACAGGACATCAGGTAGATGGTCGGCGATGAGTGACCAGGAATCGCTTTCGTCGGGCTGCCGTACACCTCGCCGGACCTGGTGCCGAAGTAGACGCCGGTCGTACCTGCATCATCGGCGCACATCGCGTCCCTGAGCACCACCGGATAGAAATCGTCCGGCGGCAGCCCGTTCGTCAATGCCTGCCACGTCGCGCCGGCATCGGTTGACCGGTAGACGCGGCAACGGACGTCGGGTGGATAGCGTCGACTATCCGCCTGGATCGGGAACGTGTAGAGCACCCCCGGTTTCCCCGGATGGGCCACCATGGCGAAGCCGAAATCGGTGGGCAGGGCGCGGGCGATGCTTTCCCAGCTGTGAGGTCGACGTCGATCATCGCGGCTAACCGCAACGTGCGCCGGCAACGGCCACCTGATTGCCGCGGGCTTCCTTGCCGGGTCGAACGGTCCTAGCGTGGGCGTATGAGCACGGTCGACCTGGACCCCGGTCGGGAATGAGCCGTGAGCGGCATCGAAGGGCATCGTTGGTGGCCGGTCCTGCGTGAGCCGACCGTGCTCGTGCTGATCGTGGCCGGGATCGTGCATATCATCCGGCGGAACCCGTTCGACACCATCCTGTTCTTCGGGACGGTCGCGGTGATCGTCCTGGACCGGCTCCGCCGGACGCCGGCCCCGGTCCCGGCGGCACGTATCGGATTGTCCGGCGGGCGGCGGGGCGTCGCTGCGGTCGGGCTCGTCCTCTACGCGGTGATCGCCGGTGGCTGGCAGCTCAACACCTGGCCGATGAAGGCCGCGCTGATCGTCCCGGGGTTGCTGTCCGCTGCGGTGATCGCCGCCCGCCGCGTCGAGGATGCGGATGCACCGCGGGTGGGAAGAGGCTGGATCGGTTGGGTCGCGATCGGGGTGGCCATCGCGCTGTGGGAACTGACGTCGTTCATCCTGCAGCCCAACCCGATCGATCCGAGCTACGCACACCCGACGATCAGCGCGATCGTGTCGGTGTGGCTCGACGCGTGGCCGGGCCGGAGTATCTTTCTGCTGCTCTGGTCGGCCGGAGGCTTCTGGCTCATCAGAACAATCACAGCAGCCCGGGCGGCGCCCCAGCCGGACACCCACGGACAGACCCAGCCCCGCTCCAGGACCGCAGCACCCCCCGAACACCGCGCCATACCCGGGAACGGCGACGAGCCGCGATGACCAGTCGGATTGTCACGATCGCGATCTACGGGGTGCTATTTGCCTCACTCGGCGTGCTCGAACTGCTGGCCCGCTACCGGCCGCCCAGGGTTCCGACACTGGCCCGGGCGCTGCGCTGGGCGATGCGTCGCCGCAGCACCCAGATCGGCATCGTGATGGCCTGGTGGTGGATCGGCTGGCACTTCCTTGTCAGCTGACACGAAGGCTGAACGAGCGCCCGCCGAAAATATAGGCCAACCCAGGCCACTCACCGAACGGTTGCGACGGTGCAGATCGATGCCGGCCTGGCCGACTACCGCCGGCTCTTGACGTGGGCAGCAAGCTTTTGATGAACGACGATGGGCGGTAGAAAACGCCCGCGGCTTGGGGCGACATCTCGCGCTGTGGCTGGTCACCCGGGGCGAGCAGGTCCAAGACATCCCGTCGACTTCGACCGCCCGGATCCGTCAACTCTCCTGGGGCACCCCTCGCAAGGACGACGTCATCGGCGCCTCCGCGGCTGCCGGCGTCGCAGCATTGTCCGGAGACGGGAATCGGATACTTGCTGAGGATCTCGCCGCCCGTCATGGTGATTGTGGACGAGCGGCGCACCAACGTCACGACCCACCGCACCCGGTTGATCAACCAGCTGCACGGTCGTCGAGACCTGATCCCGGGCGGCGCCGACCGCAAGCTCACCGCTTCGGCAGCTACCACGTTGCTGGCCGCGGTCCGGGTCAGTGGTGCCGCAGAGGCAGCGTGCAAGGAGCCTTTGCCGGGACCTGGTCAGCGAGATCAAGGACACCGACCAACGAGTCAAGTCGCTGACCACCCAGGCCAACACCGTCGCCGAACACGGCACCACCCTCACCGCCATCGACTGCATCGGCCCGGTCATCGCGGCCCGGCTGGTCGGGCGGACCCGGACCGCCGGCCGCCCGCGTCGCACCCGTGGAGATGGCGAGTGCAGAACATTCCCGTCAACGGCTGCCCCGTGGCGGCGACCGCCAACTCAACCTCTCCCTCCACGTGGCCGCCCTGACCCAGATCCCGGATGCCCAACAGCATCGGCCGTGCCTACTACGACACCAAGATCGCCGCCGGGAAGGACCACAACGAGGTGATGCGATGCCTCAAACGCCGCTTGGCGGAAAAGGTCTGGCGCGTGATGATCGCCGACGAACGCAAAACCAGAAGGCAGGCCCGGGAGGACACTCGGGGGCGGCAACGAAATCCAGCGCGACTGACCCAACCCCAATGGTCAGCTCTTCGGAAAAGTCACTTCCCGAACCTGCCGACAACGAATCCAAGGCCGGTTGACAAACACAGGGGAACCTCGGCATGTCCGGAGACTCCGCAGCTTGGGAAGGCTGAATCGTCCGGCGGCGCCCGGAGGGCTGGTCAAGCCACCAAATTGCCGCGCAGAATCCTAGGACGGACACGGCAGTCCACATCGCGACGGCGCCCGCCGCATGCCGACTCGGAGCATAGACAGTGTTTGACGGGCAGCGAACGCCGCATGTAATTGGCTGGCCACGCGGGGAGCAATACGCCGGCACTTGCGGCCGGCGACCCGACCCACCCGGTCGCCGGGAAACGGATCCGGCTGACTTACTTGCATTCCTCCCGCATCGTCGTAATCTTTAACTATGGTGATAGGTAAAGAGCTGGACGGGGGATGCCACGGCCTCGCGCCTGGTGTTCCGGCTGGATCCCGCGTCGGGGGTGCCGACCTATCTGCAGTTGGTTCAGCAGGTCGAGCAGGCGCTGCGGCTGGGGTATCTCAAGTCGGGGGATCGCCTGCCGAGGGTTCGCGAGGTGGTGACGGACTTGGCGATCAATCCGAATAGGGTGCTCAAGGCTTACCGCGAGTTGGAGACCAAGGGCCTGACTTCGGGCCGACCGGGTAAGGGCACGTTCACCGACGGGTCGTTGGGCCAGGCGACTTTGCCGCAGTTGGCCGGGCTGCGGCGGTCCCTGCGGGGTTGGTTGGAGGAGGCCGACGCCGCCGGTCTGGACGGGGAGGGTATCGCCGCCCTGGTGACCAGCACGTTGCGGGATTTCGCTGAGCGTCGCGATGTTTCGCAGGGTCGCGGCGCTCCGCAGGGCAATCGGCGATCGGCGGGCGGGGCGGCATGAATGTCATTGAAACGGTCGGGCTCGGCCGCCGGTACGGCGGTTTCTGGGCGCTGACCCAGTGCGCGCTGACCATTCCCCAAGGGCACCTGGTTGCCCTGGTCGGTCCCAACGGCGCCGGGAAAACCACGTTGCTGAACCTGGTGGTGGGTCTGACGCCGCCGACCGCCGGGACCGTGCGGGTGCTGGGCGGGACACCGGCGGCATCGCTGGCCGCACCGGACGGGATCCCCTTCGTGGCCCAGGACATGCCGCTGTACCGGCATCTGTCGGTTGCCGACATAGTGCACCTGACCGACAATCTGAACCTGCACTTCGACATGCCCTACGCCCGGCAGCGGCTCGCCGAACTGGCTATCGACAACAAAGTGAAGGCCGGGAAGCTATCCGGGGGACAACAGGCCCGGCTGGCGTTGACTCTGGCCCTGGCCCGGCATCCACGGATGCTCGTTCTCGACGAACCGACCGGTCCACTGGACCCGCTGGCTCGGCATGACTTCATGGCCACGGTGATGACCGCGATGGCCGACGACGGCCTGTCGGTGGTGCTTGCCTCACACAACCTGGCCGAGCTGGAGCGTGTCGCGGACTACCTGGTGCTGATCGCCCATGGCCGGGTCCGGCTGGACGGCCCGGCGGAGGCGTTGCTTGCCTGTCACCGCCTGGTCACCGGCCCGGGCGTCGACACGCCCGGACGTCCCAGCTGCGAAGTCATCGAGTCCACCGGAACAGGCAACTACAGCCACCGGTTGGTCCGGCTGCCCTCGACCGATTCGGCCTTACCGCCGACCGTTGAGGGCCGGCCGGTCGGTGTGAAAGAACTCGCGCTGGCCTATCTCCGCGAAACCGCCAGCGCGCCTGCGCCCGCATTGACCGGAACACCCCGATGACCACCCTCGCATCCGTACCTGCCGCTGCTGTGCGGCCGGTGCCGTGGACCCGTCTGGTCTGGGTGGTGTGGCGGCGGTACCGCGCCACGCTGCTCGCCATCCTCGGCGTCCTCGCCGTGCTCGGCGTCGACCTGGTCCTCACCGGTCAGCGGACCCGGTCCGCATACGCCACGGCGGCCGCCTGCACGCCGCCCGGATCGGCGAGCTGCCGCTTCGAATGGCAGAACTTTCAAGACAGTTACGCCCAGATCGGGCTGGTCGGGGTGATCCTGGTGTTCCTGCCCGGGGTCGTCGGCGTGTTCGCCGGTGCCCCGGTACTGGCCCGCGAACTGGAGACCGGGACGTTTCGCTACACCTGGACCCAGGGAGTGGGCCGGATGCGCTGGGCCGTCGCCGTCCTCGTTCCCGGCGCCCTGGGCGTGGCCGTGATCGTCGGCGCCTTCGGTTTGCTGGTGAGCTGGCACAATCAACCGCTGATCGACAGCGGAATAGTGCAGCGGCTGCAGACCACCGTGTTCCCGGTCACCGGCATCGCCGGCGCCGGATGGGCGCTGGCCGGTTTCTGCCTGGGCGTCCTGGCCGGCATGTTGTGCCGCCGGGTCCTACCCGCCCTGGTCACCGCATTCGGCGCCTGGTTCGGCCTGGCATATCTAGCCTCCCAGGTGCGTGCGCACTACCTCGCGGCCTTGACGACGACCAGCCTGAACCTGTCCCCGACTGACCTGCCGCTTGACCAGTGGTGGACCAAAGGCGGCAACCGGATCAGTGACACCCAGATCAACTCGGTCCTGCACACCATCGGTGTGCAGATGGACGGTTCAGGAAATGTCTACGCCGCAGCGCCCGGCGCAGGCGACAGCTTCGATCCCAACCAATACCTACTTGGACACGGCTACCAACCAGTCACCAGCTACCAACCCGACAGCCGCTTCTGGACCTTCCAATGGATCGAGTTCGGCTGCCTCACCGCCCTGACCCTGCTGGCCCTCGGCACGACGCTCTGGCTCCTGCGCCGCCGACCCGCCTGAACGCCGAAAGGACAATGCTGACGCCGAGGCCCGCGCTACTCGGACCGACGCCGACGACCCGTCCTTCCCCCTTCGCCGCCTACTGCGACCGACCCCCAAAGGCAGGCTTTCAGCGTCGCGCCATGCTCATCGCCCGAACTCCGAATTCGACCTGGACAGCTCCGTCAGCGACGAACCCGGCAGCCCGGTAGAACGACTAGGCGCGTGGGTTCGGCTACCCACAATTGTGCGGGCCCGCCTGGTTCAACCACCAACTGCGAGGACTCCAAACCCGCGGTGCAAGGTACCTTGTCCCCTTCGTCATTCGCCGCACGTTAACGCCGCTGTGCGTTGATGCTTGGCCCGACTCAACCCGATGGAGGAACTGGGACCTCGATATCAGTAGTCACCCGCTGGCCGTTGATCGTCCGGGCCTTCGGAGTCTCATGCCTTGACCGGGACGGCAAGGGAGACCACGCGTTTGATCCCTTAGCTGCTGAGCCAGCGACGGCCGCGTCGCGTAGAGAAGTCCGATCCTCCTGCCGGGCAAGGGCATTCCCGCACTCGACCCGTCGGACACCTCTCACCGCAGCGCCTCCGGGCTTATCGCCCGCGGCCTGCCTCACCCGTTCCCGCACCGCGACTTGCTTGTTGTCCAAACCCGCCGCACAGCCCAGCACAATCCGCGACCGCAACGGCAACGCCGTCGTCACCCGCCACGACCACGACATCAGTTGTGCCCGTCCATCTTCCGTCAGAGCCAGCTCGAGCTTGGGTCGACCGGCACGCGCCATACCCATGCCGACTACTTATATGTCGTATTCTGGCAGGACACCAATAACGCGCTGCCACGATCCGACTCGTCGGCACGATCCTGGCCGACATGCTACTCAAATCCACGACTGTTGCGGGCCTGGTTAACCAACGCAATGGTCGCTCCCGGATCCTCGACTTCGATTACAAGTTGCGAATAGTGTTCGTTTCGCAGTGTCACCAGCACTGTCTGCTTGGGATCATGTACAACCCAGAAAGTCCATTTGCCCCGACGCCGGTAAGAACCTACCGTGAACGCTCCGGGAAAGCTGTTTGCCAGCCAGGGGAAACCGGGCATTAGCGGCCTGCCCATTTGGGCGCCCGCGCCTACAGCGACGACGTGTTCGAGGGGAAGTGTGACCGTAGACTTGTTAAGGGCATAGAAACGATCACGCCCGGTGACTTCTACGACGAGGTCGTCGCCGGCCACAGAAATGGTAGCCATGGGCCGATCATACGGTTCGTGTGGGCTCCCTGACCCACCGCCCTGACCGCAGCGGCGAGCAACGGCAGCGTGAATTCCCCATTTGGCAGCGACGTGACGAGGTCGGAGGCGGGCCCGGCGCACTCGACATCCACCCCGCGGCCAGATGGCTGCAGTTGTTTTCCGGAACCGGGACGAACGGACCGACGAGCAACCCGGGGGTGCCAGTAGCGCAGGCGATCTCGACGGTTGCTGTGCTAGGCGCGTAATACAGGAAACACCGGGCGGTCCGAGGCAATGGCCTTCAGATCATCGAAGAACTGAATCGCGCCTGTCCGTGATGTCCACGCTCAGGTGACACCCCTGATCTGGGGGGCCGGCGGGTCGACCGGATGGTTGTCGTGCACCAGATTCTGGTACCACTGGTTGGTCTCCGCACCGAGAACCGTAGAACGGGTCGAAACCCCGGCCCAGCGGCCAGTCTCGTCGGATCGACGCGTGGTTCATCCCGTCCTCGGCGGTCAGGTGCCACTTGCCGACCGCTGCGGTGCTGAACCCACGCTCCACGAGCATCTCGGACAGGGTCGCCCAGAGTGGGAAGATGTGACCATTCCCGTTCGGGAACCGGCAGGCGCCTCGGTGATGCAACGGGACCGTGCAGGGTTGTTCGCAGCCCCAGTAGGGCCGCCGGAAAGCGCCCGTGGGCCGTGGATTCTCGACCCCATAGTGGCAGCCGGCGTTCAGTTCCCGGGCTCAACGGACGTCCTCGACAAACCCGTGGGCTTCAAGACAACCATCACACAGGGGCGAGGTTGAGTTGACCGGCTGCGCTGAGTCCGGCCCGATGAGCAGGTGATCAATGGGGTCGATGGTCGTCAAGTCCGGCGAGCAGGTCGCGCAGGTTTGCGGTGTAGATGTCCAGTTCGGTGCGTCCGCGCCGGGTCAGAGTCACCCTGGTGAGGGAGGAGGCGCCGTTGCCGGTCCTTTGCGTCTGGAGGTAGCCGGCGTCCTCGAGCTTGCGAAGGTGGGTGATGAGGTTTCCCGCAGTGAGGTCCAGCATGTCTTGCAGCCGGGTGAAGGTCGGGGTGTCACCGTCGCCCAGCGCGGCCAGCGTGACCAGGATGCGCAGTCGCGATGGCACATGGATCAGGGGGTCCAAGGCGTCCGCGGTCATGACCCGACTGCGGGTCTGCGCAGCCAGGCCGTGAGGACCGCGGCGTACACCAGGAGCGCGATGGCACAGCCGAGGCCGGTCAGACGGAGGTTTTGTGCCGCCCTCCGAGTTGGAAGAAATCCCATGCTGAATGGTGCCAATTTCTTGGAAGACAGGCCGGGTGATGGCTCTCACTAGAAGCTTGAGCATGCCAGCGAGGATCGACCCTGAGCTCCGTGCTCGTAGGTATCAGCGGTGTCGGAGTTCGGTCCTATACGCAGCACCTCGGTGGTGGCGGTGCGAACCGGCGGCCTGCGGTCGACCGGTCCGCCATCATCGGAAGCTGAGATGCCCCAAGGGCCGATGGTCGGTACTCGGTGGTCATCAGGATGCATCGCGCCGGGTTGTGGGCCGATCCATCCGTTCGTATTCCGGCCGGATCACGATGACCGGTCCCATGACGAATGCGGGAGGTCAGAATGTCCCTTACCGGTTACGGGGTACTCGTCGGGCGCGCGGTGGCCGGAAAGGCTGAACCCGGTTCCCAGTCACCGCACTACCAGGTGCTGGTGCATGCGGCCGGCACCGACTATCGGATCGCGGTGAACGTGATGTCCGCGCAGAGCCCTCCGGACCTGTTGTACATCGCCGATGAGACGTTCAACCATCCCATCGTCACCACGCTGGCCGACCTGGTGGAGGACTTCCACCCGATCCCGAGCCGACCCGGCACCGACGCACTGGACTACATCCGCGGAAACCTGTTCGACCACACCACCATGCGGACGCTACCGGGAAACAGCCCAGGACCCGACAACGACCTGTCCGACCGGCTGGAGCATTTCGTTTCGCGGGCGATCGGTGACCCAGACGCCCGGCTCTACGCCTTCGGACAACGGTGGGGTCCCGAGGACGACACCCCGGACAAGATCTTCGGATTCGCCCCGGGAAACGGAGTCCACGACATCCACATGAACCAGGGCAACGGCGGCCGGTTCGCCAGCGACGACGGCGTCTGGCAGGACGGCGGCCTGCTGTTCCACTTCCCCACCGAGAACCAATGGGTGGCGATCTTCCTCGCGTTCCAGTCCCAGGCGTGGCACACCGATGACACCACCGGCCACCCGGTGGGCGGCGAACCGGGTCCGACCCCGCAGCCCCCGGACAACGGCACCGACCACCACGTCCGGATCGTCGGCGCCCTGGTGAACCCGATCGGACCTGCCCCGGAAGCCGAATCGGTGACCCTGCTCAATGCCACCCCTGACGACGTCGACCTGACCGGGTGGGCCCTCCTCGACCGGATAAAGGAACGAATGACGCTGACCGGCCCCATTCTGAAGGCCGGCGACGCCATCCGGATCCCGATCGAAGCGCCGGTCCAGCTGGGCAATCAAGGCGGCCTCATCACCGTGCTGGACGACACAGGACTCAAGGTCGACGGCGTCGCCTACACCGAAGACCAAACCAGAAATGAAGGATGGACCCTCACCTTCTGACCTTCCCATAGCCTCGGCCAGAATCCCGGACCAGTATCCATGAAACCCACAGGTGCACGGAATGCGTCTGCGACGGTACGGCCACTAAGAACCTCGACGACGATACTGTCCAGAATCCGATCACCGACTGATTGAGGCCTGGTACACCGGCACCGCTCGATCCATCCCAGTGTGTTCCACGTCAGCGCCTATGAATAGCCAAGTCAATGTGAAGAATAGACACCGCTCGAAGGTCAGCCACGCTTGCGCGTTTCGTCACTGTAACCGGAACGGTGTTTGTGGCCCCGACACGCTGAGCCTGCGGGCTTGGCGGGGAAGGTGCCGTTCGATGACGACACTGCTGGACATGACGAAGAAGAAGCCACCGGCTGCGGTGCTCGGCGGAGCAGCAGGCGGCGGTGGAGATGGTGCGCCGGGCCCGGGAGCAGGGGCTGTCCCTGACCGGGCCCGGACGGGCTGCTCAAGCAGCTGACCAAGACGGTCCTGGAGACCGCGCTGAACGAGGAGATGACCGAGCATCTCGGTCATGCCAAGCATGGCGACCCGGTCGGCGACAACGTCCGTAACGGCACCCGCGGCAAGACGGTGCTGACCGAGGCCACCGGGCACGTTCAGATCGACGTGCCCCGGGACCGGGCCGGCACGTTCGAACCGCAGATCGTGCACAAGCGGCAACGCCGGCTCACCGGCGTCGATGAGATCGTGCTGTCGCTGTATGCGAAAGGCTTGACCACCGGGGAGATCTCGGCGCACTTCGAAGAGATCTACGGCGCCTCGGTGTCCAAGGAAACGGTCTCGCGGATCACCGACAAGGTCATCGAGGAGATGCAGTCGTGGCAGTCCCGGCCGTTGGACGGCGTGTACGCGGCGGTGTTCATCGACGCGCTGGTGGTGAAGATCAGGGACGGGCAGGTCGCCAACCGGCCGATCTACGCCGCGATCGGGGTCACGCTGGATGGGAGCAAGGACATCCTGGGGTTGTGGGCCGGCACCGGCGGTGAGGGCGCCAAGTTTTGGATGAGCGTGCTGACCGATCTCGCGGAACCGCGGCGTCAAGGACGTGTTCTTCCTGGTCTGCGACGGGCTGAAAGGCTTGCCGGAGGTGGTCGGCAACGTGTGGCCGCGAGACAACGGTGCAGACGTGTCTGATCCATCTGATCCGCAACACATTCCGGTTGACCTCGAAGAAGGACTGGGACGCGGTACGGCGGGACGTGAAACCGATCTACAGCGCCGTGAACCCCGCGGCGGCCCGGTCGGCGTTCGAGGACTTCGCCGACGGTGGGGCGCCACATACCCGGCCACTGTTCGGCTCTGGGACAACGCCTGGGAGGAGTTCATCCCGTTCCTGGACTACGACGTGGAGATTCGGCGGGTGTTGTGCAGCACCAACGCGATCTGGGTGTTTGACTCGTTGTGTCGGCTCGGCTTCGCGGGCAGGGTCGACCGGCGGACCATGACTCTGAACGCAATTGACGATCTTGTCCTTGATTCGAACTGTCGGGTCCGCCGCCCCGAGGGCCGGGCCCGGGTGCCTGGCTTGAAGAGAGCCTGCACAACTCAACCCAGATCTGCCGGCGACCCAGGCCCGAGCCCTCACCGTAGTCGAGCCGCGTCGCAGAACTGGAGCTTTCATGGCCACTGTTATCGACAACGCGGTGCACGCAGTCGCCGGCATTGACCCCCACAAACGGTCCGGCACGGTCGCCGTAGTGGCATCGACCGGCGGCTTGTTGGCCTGTGAGTCGTTCGACATCAGCGTCAGCGGCCTGACCACACTGATCACTGTGCTCGCTGATGCCGGCGTGGTCATCGACCGGATCGGAGTGGAAGGCTCGTCCGGTCTAGGGCGCCCCGTCGCCCGCGCACTCACGGCCGCCGGATACGACGTCCGCGAGGTGCAAGCCAGCCGCACCAACGACCGGCGTCGTCGACGGCACCGCGCCAAAACCGACATCACCGACGCCCAAGCCATCGCCGCGGAGACCCTCGCCGATCCCGGACTTCCACCGGCAGCCAAGCACGCCACCGATCCACCCGCCGCTTGGGAAGCGCTGCACACGATCCGCACCTGGCGGGAATCGGTTGTACTACAACGGGTCCGGCACCTCACCGAGGCTGAGCCGGTGCTCACTTCATTACCGTTGGCGATCCGCGATCAACTCCCGAACACCAGCAGGGTAATGGCCGCACTGACAGCACTGCCCAACGTCAAGATCGATCGCGCTGCGCTCAGGCCGGCCGATCAACTGAAACTCCGCCGCCTTGACGCCACGCGCGATGCCGTCGCTGCGATCAACGTCCAACTCAAAGAAATCGACCACCAGATCCCGAACCTGCTCACCGAGCTGGGATGCACACTCACCGAGCTGGTCGGCATCGGAGTCGTCACCGCGATGACATTGCTCGCCGAGGTGGGTGACCCGGCACGGTTTCACACCGAAGCCCAATTCGCGCGCTGGTGCGGAGCAGCCCCAGTCGCGGCGTCATCAGGTGAAGGCCACGGCACGCCGAACCGGCATCGCCTTGATATGGCAGGCAACCGTCAGGTCAACAGCGCGCTGCACATCATCCACGTCACCCAGGCCCGCATGCACGACCCCGCGAAGACCTACCTGGCACGTCGCAAGAACGAGGGCAAAACACCGCGAGAGGCACGGCGCAGCCATAAAAGGCAACTCGCAAACGTCCTCATCCGACACATGTGGAAAGACGCTAAACGGCTCAAACAGGTACCGAACGCCGAAACCAACGCTGCCGCTTGACAAGAGAGCTTCGAGTCGCTCAACACTGGTCTGGCCCAGTTGTTGTGAAAGCTGAAGTGATCAGCTGGGGCCGCTACTCCAACTGACCAACACCAAGAGCGGATCTCGTGCCTTCCGTGGAGAACCATGAAAGTCCTCAGGTGGACGGTGAGCCGAGAGCGGTGTCCTTGGCACTGTCGTAGCTGATTGTCGTGTGCACCTCTGACCTGCTGCTGTCTTAGGCTAGCCACGACGCTTGCTGTTGTTAGCTTAGGCAGTATTCGTTGGACGGTGAATGCGGACCCAGTCGCATATGGCAGTGACTTGGGCCCCAGCGCACAGGAGCTTGCGGTAGTGCGTCTAGCGTTCCTTGGGCTTGTGAAACGCCAATGTTGATCTTGAGTTTTAGGCGGCGTTTTCGGGCGCACGTCGTCGATGTAGCTGCGGACCTGCAGGCCGATGGTGCTCAGTACGATGCCTGCTGGGCATTGCTGCCGCAAGCAACTAGGCGCCTGACGGCCCTGAAACATACAGAAGTGTCCGATGCGCCGCAGCGCGACGCCCCCCGATTTCCGGGCTTAGAACCACCAACAGCACTCCCGGCGAGCAGCGCTTGCCCGACACGGCAGCGGCCTTGGTTCAATCCCTGTATCGCCCACCAGTATTACTGCAGGTCAGACGGGGTATCGCCCGGATCGACCTGCCAAGGTGGTCACCATCGTGGCTTCGGCTAACCGGCATCTTCACCGCGAAGGGTTGTCCGAGATGCCGTCTGACACGCACGGGAGTGCTCCGGCAAGGCTGCTGCTCGACACGCGCCGGCGCCAAAGATCGCCTCGCCAAAGCCGCCGCGGTGCCCACCTGGGAAGCCTTCGGCTTCTCCCCGGCCGAGCCAACCCAGCTCCGCACTGGCGATCTGGCAGGGCTGATCGCGGCTTTCGAGTCGGCCCAAGCAGTCCGCACACGCGATCCGTGGCCAGCTTGAGCAGTTCGCCGCCTAACCCCCCGGACCGCGTGCGCATTGTCTGCGGCATGCCGATCAGCGGTCGGGTCGACAACGTGGCCTGCTTCCGCCGCCCGCCTCATGAGGGCTTGCCCGCATCGCGGCGCGCTGCCTATCCTGCCAACATGAGGGGCTATCCCGGGGACTCTGCGGCCGGTGACCCGAACGCGTCTCGACGACCTGGTCGAGGCTGACCGCTTGGCGGTCGACGTCCTCCATGTACAGCCGTCCAGCCACGATCTGGCCGTCAAGGATCTCGAACATGGTCACTCCCCGCATCTCGAACGGCTGGCCGTCATTTCGAGTACCTGACCAGTGCCATTCGGTCCAGGTGGTGTCACCGTCGTCGACCGATCGACGAAGTTCGGCCCGAAATCCGGGATCCGGCGAACATCGCAGCCCAGTTGGCGTGCATCTGAGCTCGGCCCACGAAGGAGAAGCTCGGGTGCGCTGGCTGTTCACTGCGGTAGTCCTGATGCATCAGGCCCGCAGCGCCCGCCAAGTCGTGATTGTTCATGGCCACGACCAGCTGATCGATAATGTCGGCCATAAGACGCTCCCTTGGTTCGGGCCGGGACCCTTCGTTATTATCGTCCTGATTGGTCAATCAGTCGATCCACACAACACCCGGGTTGCCAGACGACGATTCCGGTACACCGACCCGCTCGCCGAGCATCCCACCGGATACCGCGGCGTCTGAACCGTCAGGACCAGTTCGTTGTTCACCACCTCGCTCTCCAACAGCAGAAATCCGGGCAGCATCAGTACAGCGGTATTGTCCTGGTTCACCTGGGGCTCCTCGCTCGTGATCACTTGGCCGTGAACACGGATCGTGAGGGCCCCAGGCCCCACATCAGCGCAACTCAGCCCCGGCGTGTCGCCCAGGGATCAAACCCAACACCCAGCTTCAATGCGAAGAGCCT
>CAVPUK010000006.1:0-715655 GCA_963708935.1 uncultured Actinomycetota bacterium
GCAGCAATCGCGGAGGCTAACGGTGGCCACCAGATCGCTTACGGGGAGGACGTCTATACCGCGCACCTGCAGGCAGTGATGGCGAGACATTTCGGCCCAGGTGTGGAGGCATTCCCGGTGTTCAACGGCACCGGCGCGAACGTGTTGTCCCTGCAGTCGGTTCTCCCCCGCTGGGGTGCGGTTGTCTGCGCCGAGACCGCTCACATCAACACTGACGAGAACGCTGCCCCCGAGCGGGTCGGCGGTCTCAAGCTGCTCACCGTCCCGACCACCGACGGTCGGCTGACCCCTGAGCTGATCGACCGTCAAGCGTGGGGATGGGGACGAGCACCGAGCTCAACCGCTTGCCGTTTCAATTACTCAGACCACGGAGCTTGGCACCGTCTATACCCCGGACGAAATCCGGGCCATCGCGGACCACGTGCACGACAGAGGCATGCTGCTGCATCTCGATGGCGCTCGCATCGCCAATGCAGCGGCAACGCTCGGTACCGGGTTAGGGACGTTCACCAGCGAAGCCGGCGTCGATCTGCTCTCCTTCGGCGGGACGAAGAACGGTTTGTTGTTCGGTGAAGCGGTTGTCGTCATGCGCTCGGAAGACGGTCGGGCCAGCGCAGCACTGCCGTTCCTGCGGAAGTTGAACATGCAGCTCGCCAGCAAGATGCGGTTCGTGTCCGCCCAGCTCATAGCTCTGCTCGAGGGTGACCTCTGGCTCAGGTCGGCGCAGCACTCCAACGCTATGGCCGCCCGGCTCGCCGAGGGCGCTCAGGGCCTGGACGGCGTACGAATCACGCAGCCGGTGCAGGCCAACGCGGTCTTCGCTGTCCTGGATCCAACGATCGCCAACGAGTTGCGTGAACTGTTCCGATTCTATGACTGGAACCCGGCGATCGGAGAGGTTCGGTGGATGTGCTCGTTCGACACCACCACGGAGGACGTGGATGCTTTCGTCAGTTCCTTGCGCGACCTATTGGCTGGAAATCAAGCTGACCGACGGCTCAGTTCAAGGCCTTCATATCGCTGAACCATTTGAAACTAGCCAAGAGCAAGAATCCGGCGTTGGCGACAAACAGGAAGCAATAAACCCAGAAGAAAGCGACCGGCGCACCCAGGAGCACAAAGATCAGGCACAACAGGCCGTAGTCCGTCGGAACAACGAGGATGGAGCGAACTAGAGAAGTGGCTGATCCTCGCGCAACACGACTCCCCGTTCGAGCTTCCTGCTGCCGGCGGAGCTGGTCGTTCAGAATCATGCCGAAGAACATCACAGCTGCTACGACAGTGAACGCGATCGGCACGAGGAGCGCGATCCTGGGGACGTCGATAAACCTGTAGGTTCCGATCAGAACGGCGAGGTGCAAGCTCGAGATCTTGGTCGCGTCGACCATGTGATCTAGCCATTCGCCCGACGGGCTGCCGCCCCCTTGGAGCCTTGCCAGTTGGCCGTCAGCAGCATCGAACGCGTACCCCACCACCAGCAGGAGGGCGACGATCAGCCCCACCCATGGCGCGGGCCGAACCAAAGCGATCAATGCGATCCCGGCAAACGAGAAGATCGCGCTCACCGTGGTGACCAGGTTGGGTGTGGAACCCAGTTTGAAGGCGGCTGCCGCGAGTAACCGACCAAGCCTCCGGTTGACAAATCGAGAATATGCAGGAGCCCCTTTCGATGGCTTCTGCGCGGCTGCCAGTGCGTGGACGATCTGTCCGTATGGGTCGCGCCGACTAACTGACCCCACGGTACTGTTCGCACCCATACGTGCGTCTCCCGTTGTCACCGCAGCAGGACCAGACTCGGATGGCACCTGAATGCCCTTGCGCGCCACTGGCTTCAGTCCCTGTTTGCAAGCGCCACAGGAGACGAGCAACAACCCGGATCTCCCCTACCGCTCAAGAGCAGTTCTCGCAGCACCACGCATCACTCAATTCCGATCTTTGGTCGAAGCCGTTGTCCGCTCCGGCGATGTCAGGGGAAAGCATCGCAAGACTATCGCCGTCTTCCAGCTTGCCGCGAATCTCGTTTGGAACCACACGATCGAGTTGATCACAAGGTCGATTCAACCGGCTCGGCCTGAGCAAAACGCCGGTGCCGACCCCACCTCAAGGCGCGCTCACTGCAGCGGGACGGGCGGCTCGAGCCACCAGGGTCGCCCGTCGTGCTCGACACTCACCACCCACTTCACCCAGTGGAAGCCACGCCGGCCCGGAACAACCAGCCGCAGCGGCGCGCCGTGTCCAGGCGACAGCGGTTCCCCGCCGACCGAGACGGCGAGCAGCAGGTCGTCGGTGAGCGGAAGCCTTCGCGAATAGCCGGTGGCGCTGGTGACCTCGACGCTGCCGGTCGCACCGTCCGGCAAAACCCGGGCCAACCGAGCGCCGGCCCACACCTGCTCCGACCACCAGCCACCGGTGCAGTCGATCACGGCGGTCACCTGGTCGTCGCAGGCAGCCAATTCGGCCAGCGACCACTGTCTGGACGCGCCGCCCGACGAGACGGTCAACCGCCACGCAGCCGGGTCGATCACCGGCACCCGGTCGAGCAGCCAGGACGTGTTGGGCATCAGGTGCGGCTGACCCGAGGCGACTTGGTACGACCCGGTCGCCCGGCGACGCGCGCCCGGTAGAGCGAACAAGTCCGAGGCGCCGGCCAGAGCTGCGTACAGCCCGCCCGCAGCGGCCACCACCAAACCACCGCGAAACACTGACCGGCGAGAGAAGTCGGTCGCCCGCGGACGGATACGACGCTGCCGGACGTGCACGATGGCGGGGACCAAGGCGACCAGGGCGGCCCCGACGTGCACCTGGAGCGCGGTGATCCCGAACGCCGAGATCAGCAACCCGGTGCTGTGGGCCAGCCCGGTCACCAAGGCCACGATCACCGCGACCGCGAGCGTCACCGACATCCACCGGCCCGGCCGCCGGTGCCGCAACCCGCGTCGCACGATCATCGACTTCCACGGCAATAGGACCACCAGTGCGAGACCGACCACCCCGTGCGCAACGACCACGAGTGCGATCGGGCCGCTCCCGACGAGGAACGTGGCCGCACCCGTGATCGTCGCCAGCGGCAGCAGCGCAAGCAATGCGAGGTTGGTGCGCCGCCCGGCCATGCTTCGACGATACGTCCGTATGTGGACCCGTCCGACGGTTTGTCCTGACATACTGTTGACAGTCTGTCGTCGAAGCGCCAGAGTGGAAGGTGACCAGTTCCCTCGACGAAGAGGTTTCCTTGCTGATGAGCGGTATCGACAAAATCGCCGGCGCGCCGATTTCCTGGGGAGTCTGCGAGGTGCCGGGCTGGGGTTATCAACTCGAGCCCGACCTGGTACTGAACCAGATGCGCGAGTTGGGCCTGGCCGCCACCGAATTCGGACCGGACACATTTCTTCCGGCCGATCCTGCTGGAAGAGCCACAACCCTTGCGGCCCATGACTTGCAAGCCGTTGGCGGTTTCGTGCCGGTCCTGCTCCACCAGGTCGAGCACGACCCTCTCCCCGGCCTACTGCTCGAGTTGGACGCTTTCGTTGCGGCCGGCGCCGGCACGCTAGTTCTTGCCGCGGCGACCGGTGTCGACGGGTACGACGACCGTCCGGAACTGGACGACGCCGGTTGGCGATGCCTGTTGGAGAATCTGGACCGACTGGCTGCTGCGGCGACAGAACGCGGGATCGTGCCGACCCTCCATCCGCACGTCGGCACCATGATCGAGAAGCCCGCCGAAGTCGACCGGGTGCTGAGCGGTTCGGGCATCGCGTTGACCCTGGACACCGGCCACCTGATGATCGGCGGCAACGACGTCCTGGCCCTCGCCACATCTGCACCGGACCGAATCGCCCACACCCATCTCAAGGATGTGCGGGCCGATCTCGCCCGGCAGGTGCAGCGGGGCGAGCCTGACCTATACGCAAGCAGTCTCGGCCGGCATGTACGTACCGCTGGGCACCGGCGACGTCGACCTGACCGGCATCCTCGGCGTCCTGCACACGGCCGGCTATGACGGTTGGTACGTGATGGAACAGGACACCATCCTGTCCGGCCCGGAGCAGGCTGGGGCCGCTCTTGCGGACGTCGCCGCCTCACTCGCCTTTCTGACCGGCATCCTGACTGGGGCGGACGCGTAACAGTCGCATACAGTTACGCATGCGCTGACGTATGCTGACAGCATGGCAACCACTCTTCGAGTCAGCGAGGCAACGCGGGCGCGGGCAGCGTCCGTTGCGGCAGAGACCGGCTCGAGCATCGGCGATGTGGTCGACCGGGCGCTCGATGCCTTGGAGAGCGCCGAGTTTTGGCGGAAGACGCGCCAGGCTCTAGCTGATCACCCTGATGCGCTCGAGCCAGATCCGGCGTGGGAGCGGGCGACATCCGACGATCTACCTCGTGGCTGACGGACGGCGCGGCGAGATCTGGATGCTGGATTTCGGCGAGCCCATGGGGCACGAACAGGGCTACCAGAGGCCCGCACTGGTCGTCTCCTCTGATGAGTGGAACCGACATGCGGGCGTCCTGACGGTGTTGCCGATCACGCGAACGAAGAATGACCTGCCGACCCGGATCGAAATCGAGGCCGGGCCTGGAAATGGTTTGACGGCCACGAGTTACGCGCGTTGCGAGGACATCCGCTCGGTGAGTGAACGCCGCATGGTTCGCCGTCTCGGATTGGTTGACGTCGTCTCGATGAACTTGATCGGCCGGGTATTACGAACGTTTCTCGAACTTTGAGGGGACATAAGCATGCGCATCACATTGACGTTGGATGACGATGTCCTTCTAGCGGCGCTGGTGACCAACGAACTCATCGATCAATTGCGCGGGGATCACTCCAGGTCAGCTTCTGGGGCGGCCGCGTCGCAGAGCCCAGGAGGGTGCTGAGCTCGCGACGAGATTACGTATGCCCAACTTGCCTGCTTGGGCTCCGATGATCATCGCCGGAGCGACACCCAGGCACCGGACGCTGCCGATTCGGCCATCGCGTCGAGGGCGACGGCGCTACGGACGGCGTCATCAAGGGTGCTGCCGTACGGCGTTCCCTCGGCAATCGACCGGAGGAAGTTGTAGGCCTCGATCACCTTGAGATCGTCGTAGCTCATGCTGTTGGCGGAGCCGGGCTGGAAGGCCGCGTAATCGCCGTGCGACGGTCCGGCATAGATCGTGCTGACCGACTGGTCCTGGTAGGCGGCCCCAGAACTGACGCCGAGTTCGCCCATCCGGCGGAAGTCCCAGAACACCGCACCCTTGGTGCCATGGACTTCGAAGCCGTAGTTGTTCTGTTCGCCGACCGCGATCCGGCTGGCCTCCAGCGTCCCGCGGGCACCGGAGGCGAACCGCAGCAAGGCGGAGACGTAGTCTTCGTTCTCCACCAAGCCCATTTGCCCGCCCGTCGCCCGTGCGTGTCCACTGGTGGCGCCGGTCGGGCGCGGGCGTTGCGTCAAGAAGGTGGCCGTGTCGGAAACCAGAGAGTCGATGTCGCCCAACAGATACCAGGCCAGGTCGACCCCGTGCGAGGCCAGATCACCGAGCACGCCGCTGCCGCCGCGCTCGCGCTCGAACCGCCAGCTCAGTGCCCCCTCGGGGTGTGCGGCGTAGTCGCTGAGCAGTCGGAACCGGGCGTGGGTGATGGCGCCGAGTTCGCCGGAGGCGATCAGCTCACGCGCCGCCACCACGGCAGGGGCATTCCGGTAGTTGAAGCCCACGGCGCTCCGCACCCCGGCTTCCTGCGCGGCATTCCGGACAGCGGTGGCGTCGGCGGTGCTCAGCCCGACCGGCTTCTCGATCCAGATGTGTTTGCCGGCCCGCGCCATCGCGACGCCGATCTCCTGGTGCAGGAAATTGGGTGCCGCGATGCTGACCGCGCGCACCTCAGGGTCCGCAGCGATGTCCCGCCAATCGCGGGTTGCCGCCCCGAAACCCATACTGGGCGGCCGCCTCATCCGCCCGGCCCGGTACCTCGTCGGCCACCACGGCCAGTCGCGGCGCCAGGGTCAGCTGTGGAAAGTGGTGCAGGACACGGGCATACGCCTGGGTATGGACCCGGCCCATCCACCCGAACCCGGCGACGGCAACTCCGATGGGTTCACGCACGACGGTCAGACCGCCAGTACAGGGCCGGCTTGTCGCCCAGCTTGACGTCGACCCGGCCGCCGCCGCCGGACAGGGACCGCACCGCGGCATCCGAGACCACCGCAGCCGCATAGCCGTCCCAGGCGCTGGGACCGAATTCGCCGCCGGTCGCTACCGCGTTGATCCATTCCTGGAACTCGACGTCGTAGGCACCGATGAACCGCTCCCGCCAGTCCGCGGGCACTCGACCGGAGAACGCGTTGCTCCGGCGAACCACGACGGGGCTGGACTCGCCCAACGCGACGGTGCCCTCCTCGCCCACCAGCTCGCCGCGAATGTCATACCCATAGCGGATGTTCACCGATATCTCGACGTCGATCAGTGCCCCGCCATCCATTTCCAGCAGCAACATCAGCGGATCCTGCAGTTCGCCGCCGAGTCGGCTCTTGCGCGGCGTCAGCACCGTGGCCGAGACGATCTCCTCGCCGAACATCCAACGGACCATATCGATCTCGTGCACGGCAGTGTCGGTGATCGCCATGTCCTTGGTGTAATGCGAAGGCACGCTGGGGTTCCGGTGAGCGCAGTGCATCATCAACGGAGCGCCGAGTTCGCCGCTGTCCACCACCGCCTTCAGAGCCCGGTAGGCCGAGTCGTACCGGCGCATGTACCCCACCTGGACCAGACGCCGCCCGAAAGCCGACTCGGCCTCCAGGATTCGCCGACAGGCTTCTTCGGTGGTGGCCAACGGCTTTTCACAGAAAACCGGCTTGCCGGCGGCAATCGCGGCGAGTACATATTCCTCGTGGGTGGGCCCCCAGGAGCAGACCACGACGGCGTCCACGGCCGGGTCGGCGATGAGGTCCTGACCGGTCGGGTGGGCGGCGGCGGCACCCAACCCGGCCGCCACCCGACGGGCCTCCTCGACGTTGACATCCGAGACGCCCACCACATCGGCCCCGGCCAGCACGGTGGTCAATCGCCGGATGTGGTCTTTGCCGATCATGCCCACGCCGATTACCCCGACGTTGACCGTCATTTGGTTCTCCTCATGCTGTCGCATCCGACTGGTGCATCAGCGGCTCATCCAGCTGGGTCTGCAACTCGTGCGCCAGGGTGGCAAGCTCGGTCCCACCGGCCATCTCGTTGGTCAATTCCTCGAGACCGATGTCGGCTCGCGGCTTGTCGAGTGAAACGAGTCCGCGGTTCAGGATCACGAAGTGAGATCCCACCAGGTAGGCGTGGTGCGGGTTGTGGGTGATGAAGATGACCCCGAGTCCCTCGTCCCTGGCCTTGGCGATGTACTTGAGCACGACGCCCGACTGCTTGACGCCGAGCGCAGCGGTCGGCTCGTCGAGGATCAGCACCTTCGCGCCGAAGTACACCGCCCGTGCGATGGCGATGCACTGACGTTGGCCCCCCGACAGCCCGCCGACCGGCCGGTCGACGTCGCCCACCTCGATACCCATCCGCAAGAGCTGCTCCTCGGCGGTGGCTCGCATGCCTGCGGCGTCGAGCCGACGCAGCGGCCAGCTACCCACCGTCGCCTCCGAACCGAGGAAGAAGTTGCGCCACACCGACATCAGTGGCACAAGCGCGAGATCCTGGTACACCGTGGCGATACCGCGATCCAGCGCCTCCCGAGGTGACGTCAGGTGCACCTCCTCACCGTTGATCTCCAGCTTGCCCTCTGAATGCTGGTGCAGACCCGCGATGATTTTGATCAGCGTCGACTTACCGGCACCGTTATCACCCAGCACGCAGGTGATCTCGCCCTGGCGGACCGTCAGGGAGACCCCGCGGAGTGCATGGATGTTGCCGTACGACTTGCCGACGTCGGTGAGCCGGAGAATGGGCAACCCGGGGTTCTCCGCTCCGTCCGGAGCGTGCGTCGGGTCGTCCACGTCGAAAACGTCGCCGGACCCGGCAGTCCCAGCCGTGGTCTGATCTGCGTTGGTCATCTCGTCACCTCTTCGATGCCTGGTTTTGGACCAGCAGGTTGAGCAGCGTGGCGAGGAGGAGCAGTACGCCCAGGAACATGTAGATCCAGTCCGAACTCCAGCCGGCGTAGACGATGCCCTGCTGCGCCGTGCCGATGATGACGGCGCCGATCGCGGCGCCCAACGCCGACCCGTACCCGCCCGTCAGCAGGCAACCGCCGATCACCGCCGCGGCGATGAAATACAGCTCGAGCCCGGTGTTGGCCGCGGTCTGGATCGAACCCTGCTGGCTGAAGACCTGGTGCATACCGACCAGCCAGGCGCCGAATCCGACCGCCATGTACAGGCCGATCTTGATCCGCTTCACCGGAATACCCACGGCCCGAGCCGCATTCGCGTCCCCGCCGACCGCGAAGATCCAACTTCCGACCTTCGTCTTGAACAGAATCCAGGAGGCGATGATCACCAGGATCACCCAGTACAGGAGGGGAATCTTCCAGACCGCGTTCCCGGCAGTGGCCTGGCCGGCGAACACCGCGTGGGCCGACGGAAAACCCGCCATGTCGTCCGTCGCATCCGACGACACATTTCCGGTGATCCACTTGGTGATGCCGAAGTTGAGGCCGCGCAACATGAAGAAGGTACCCAGGGTGACCAGGAAGCTCGGCAGCTTGGTCTTGGTCAACAACCAGCCGTTGAAGAATCCGACCGCTAGTGAGACCACCAGAGCGACAAGGACTCCCACCCACACGTTGGTGGTGAACTGAAAGGCGAAGATCGATGCGGTGAGTCCGGACGTCGTGATGGCGACGCCGGCCGAGAGGTCGATCTCACCGCCGATCATCAGCATAGAGACCGGCACGACCATGATTCCGTAGATGGCGGACGTGTAGAGGATCGAGGCAATTCCGGCCTGGGTGTGCACCACCGGGGCGACACTGAGAAAGATGACGAAGATGACGACAGCGCCGGCCAGTGGACCGGTTTCCGGCCGGGAGAGGAGCCGGGCGAACAACGGCCGCGTTTTGACCCGATCGTCGCGATCGGCGGGCGGCGCCGTCTTGGGCATGGTCGCCGTCATCGGGTGCCGGCCTTTGCGTAGCCGATCAGGTCAGTCACGTTGGTCTTGTCGACGAACGCCGGGCCGGTCAGGACCGGCTGGCCGCCTCCGGGAATGTTGCCGTTGCTGAGATAGAGCCACAGCGCGTCGATGGCCAGATACCCCTGCAGGTATGGCTGCTGATCGACGGCCCATTCGACGGTGCCGATCTGAATGGCGTTCAGCAGCAGGGCATTGGTGTCGAACGTTGCCACCTTGGCCGACGAGCCTGCGTCCTTCACGGCTTGGACGGCGGCCATGGCGAAGGGCGCACCGAGCGTCACCACCCGATCGATATCCTTGGCCTGCTGCAGTTTTGCCGAGATGGCCGATTGCACACCGGAGATGTTGGTCCCGTCGACCTGGAGCACCTCGATGTCTCCGCTGAAGGTCTTCTTGATACCCGCGCACCGGTCCTCGAGGCCCACATTGCCCTGCTCGTGAACGACACAGATGGCGCGCTTGCTGCCCTCCTTGTTCAACCGCTCGCCGACCGCCTGGCCGGCCAGGCCCTCATCCTGACCAAAATAGGCGTTGAGTCCCATCTCCTTCCACACCGACAGGCCACCGTTCAATCCGACCACGGGGATCCCTGCGGCCACCGCGTTGGCGACCGGCGCCTTGAGGGCATCCGGCTTGGCCAGCGTCACCGCCAGACCGTCGACCTTCGCGTCGACCGCCTGCTGCACCACCTGGGCCTGGCCGGCCGGGTCGGGATTGCCGACGTAGTTCAGGTCGATGTTGTCCTTCGCCGCTGCGGCTTCGGCGCCCTTGCGGACGATGTCCCAGAAGGTGTCACCGGGGGCCGCGTGGGTGACCATCCAGACCTTGTACCGCGGGGTGCTCACCCCGGACCCGAGTTGCTGTTGTGCCGCGCTGGCCTCGACGGCCTTCTTTCCGCCGGTACTACTGCACCCAGTGAGAGCGAGGCCGGCGATGAGCACACCTACGGCGCCCATCACGGTTGCTCTACGAATCCTCATTGATCCTGTCCTCTCGAATGGGTTGTGTTCGAACAGGTCGACGTCAGATGTTCTGCGGGAATCCGAGGTTGATGCCGCCATGGCTCGGGTCGAGCCACCTGGTGGTGATGACCTTGCCCCTGGTGAAGAAGTGGAAGCCCTCGACACCGTGGGCGTGGGTATCGCCGAACAGCGAGTTCTTCCAGCCGCCGAACGAGTAGTAGCCGACCGGGACCGGGACGGGCACGTTGATGCCGACCATGCCCACCTCGACCTCGTTCTGGAAGCGGCGGGCGGCTCCCCCGTCGTTGGTGAAGATGGCGACGCCGTTGCCGTAGGGGTTGGAGTTGATCAGCTGTAGACCCTCGTCGTAGCCGGTCACCCGCAGAACCGAGAGCACCGGGCCGAAGATCTCCTCGGTGTAGATCGACATCTCGGTCGTGACCTTGTCGAAAAGCGTCGGGGACACCCAGAAACCCTCCGTCGCGCCGTCGACCGGCTTGTCCCGACCGTCAATGACCAGCTCGGCACCGGCCTCGACGCCCTGCTCGATGTAGCCCACCACCTTGTCCCGGTGTGCCCCGGTGACCAGCGGTCCCATGTCACAGCCGCGGCGGCCGTCTCCGGTGCGCAGCCCGGCCATCCGGTCGGTGATCTTCCCGATCAGCTCGTCGGCGACGCTGTCGACCGCCACTAGCGCGCTGATCGCCATGCACCGCTCCCCCGCCGAGCCGAAGCCGCCGTTGACCGCCGCATCGGCGGCGAGGTCGAGGTCGGCGTCGGGCAGCACCAGCATGTGGTTCTTGGCCCCGCCGAGGGCCTGGACCCGCTTGCCGTTCTTGGTTCCGTTCTCGTACACGTACCGGGCAATGGGCGTGGACCCGACGAACGAGATCGCCTTGACCGACGGGCTCTCCAGCAAGGCGTCCACCGCCACCTTGTCGCCCTGCAGCACATTGAAGATGCCGTCGGGTAGGCCGGCCTCCTTCCACAACTCCGCCAGCCAGATCGAGGACGACGGATCCTTCTCACTCGGCTTGAGCACCACCGCGTTCCCGGCCGCGATCGCCACCGGGAAGAACCACATCGGCACCATGGCCGGGAAGTTGAACGGCGAGATGACGCCGACCACCCCGAGCGGCTGCCGGAGCGAGGAGACATCGACCTTGGTCGAGGCGTTCTCCGTCATGCTGCCCTTGAGCAGATGCGAGAGGCCGCAGGCCAACTCGACGATCTCCTGACCGCGGGACACCTCACCCAGGGCGTCGCTCAGCACCTTGCCGTGCTCGGCTGTGATCAGCTCGGCCAGCTCCTCCTTGCGGGCGTTGAGCAGCTCGCGGAAGGCGAACAGGACCTGGGTCCGGCGGGCCAGGGAAGTGTCCCGCCAATCCGGCCAGGCCGCGACCGCCGCGGCGATGACGGCGTCAGCATCCTCCCGTGACGCGAGAGCGACCTGCTTGGTGGCCTGACCGGTGGCCGGGTCGAACACGTCGGCGGTCCGGCCGCTGGTGCCGGTGCTGCGCGCGCCCGCCACCCAGTGTCCGACGACAGGCAGTTCCTGCTCCACCTGCGGTGCAACTGCTTCCTGTGTTGCTGTCATGTTCGATGCATCCTCTCGAAAGCGGGTTGTCGGACTAGGAAGTCGGGGTGACGTACTGCCGTTGCTCCAGTTTGAACTTGTCGTAGGCCGCCCTGGCTTCCCGGGTGGTGTCGATGGTGGAAACTTCGGCCACCGGCACATCCCACCAGCCGTCGCCGGCCGGTGACTGCTCGTACAGGTCAGTGTCCACGTGCACCATGACCGCAGTACTGGACGCCTTGGCCTTGGCCAACGCGTCCTTCAATTCCTCGAGCGTCTTCGCCGAATACACGGTGACGCCCAGACTGGCCGCGTTGGCAGCCAGATCGACCGGCAGCACGCCGCCATCCAGCCGACCCGACTCCGCCGACCGGTAGCGGTACTTGGTGCCGTACCGCTGCCCGCCCAGTGACTCGGACAGGGCTCCGATCGAGGCGAAACCGTTGTTCTGCAGCAGGACGACGATGATCTTGATGCCCTCCTGCACTGCGGTGACCAGTTCGGTCGGCATCATCAGGTAGGAGCCGTCGCCGACCGTTACGAACACATCCCGGTCGGGCGCGGCCATGGAGATGCCGATGCCCCCTGGGATCTCGTAACCCATGCAGGAGAATCCGTATTCGACGTGGTAACCCTTGCGGTCCCGGGTACGCCACATGCCGTGCAGGTCGCCCGGCAGCGAGCCGGCCGCGCAGACCACGACGTCCCGCGGCTCCATCACGGCCTCAACTGCGCCCAGCACCTCGCTCTGAGCGAGGATGCCCGTCCGCGCCCCATAGCCGTTGTGATGGGAGGCAACAACTCTGTCGTCCCACTCTCCGGCGAGCCTAGTGGCTTGGTCCTGGTAGCGCTGCTCGGTCCGGTAGCCGGCCAACGCTTCCTGCAGGGCCGGCAGCGCGCGTTTGGCGTCGGCGACGACCGGCAGGCCGGCCTGCTTGACGGCGTCCAGACCCGCCACGTTGATGTTGACGAACTTGACACCGGGGTGCTGCCAGACCGTCTTGGAGGCCGTGGTGAAGTCCGAGTAGCGGGTGCCGATACCGATGATGACGTCTGCCCCGGCGGCGATCTCGTTGGCCGCGGTGGTACCGGTGGCCCCGATCGCGCCGGCGTTCAACGGATGGTCGTACGGCAGCGAGCCCTTTCCCGCCTGCGTCTCGCCGATCGGAATGCCGGTTGCGTCCACGAAGGCCCGCAGCTCTTCATTCGCCTCGGCGTAGGTCACCCCACCACCGGAGACGATCATCGGCCGCTTCGCCGCCCTGATGATCTCGGCCGCCGCCGCGATCACCTCGGGCTCCGGGACCGGCCGGGCAATCCGCCAGACCCGCTCGGCGAACAGTTCGACGGGCCAGTCGAAGGCCTCGGCCTGAACGTCCTCCGGTAAGGACACCGTTGCAGCCCCAGTTTCAGCGGGATCGGTCAGCACCCGCATCGCGCCGAGCAGCGCCGCCGGCAATTGCTCCGGTCGCCAGACCCGGTCGAAGAACTTCGACAGTGGGCGGAAGGCGTCGTTGACCGAAACGTCATACCCGTACGGCTGTTCCAGCTCCTGCAGGACCGGCGAGGCGACCCGGGTGGCGAAGATGTCAGCCGGCAGCAGCAGCACCGGGATGCGGTTGACGGTCGCCAGTGCGGCGCCGGTCAGCATGTTGGCCGCACCGGGACCGACGGAGGCGGTGACGGCAAAGGTTTCCAGCCGATCCTTCTGGCGCGAGTAACCCAACCGCGATGTGCACCATGGCCTGTTCGTTGCGACCCTGGTGGTACGGCAGCTGGCCGGGCTCGTCGAGTTCGGCCTGCAGCAGGGCCTGACCGATGCCGGCCACGTTGCCGTGCCCGAAGATGCCGAAGCAGCCGGCAAAGAACCTGCGCCGTATGCCATCTCGTTCGGAGTACTGCTGACCCAGGAACTTGACGATCGCCTGGCCGACGGTCAGCCGCACCGTGGTGGCCGGGGTGTCGGTCGTGCTGCTCATACGGTGTCTCCCTCGGACGTTGTGTAGAACGGCAGTCTCGGATCCACCAGCTGGTCTGCCCAGGTCTGGCGGACCCAGCCGTGATCGGGGTCGTCGCTGATCAGCCACGCACGCTCCGCGCCGGGGCCGGCCATCACGTTCAGGTAGTACATGTCGTGACTGGGCGCAGCAATCGCGGGGCCGTGCCAGCCATGCGGGATCAACACCGCGTCTCCGTCGGCGATCTCCTCCAGCACCTCGATCGGGCGCTCGGTCGTGCCGTAGACCCGTTGATAGCCACCGGCTTTGCCAGTGGTGGTTCCCGCGGGAGCGGTCGACCGGAAGCTGTAGTAATAGATCTCCTCGAGCTCGGTCTCGGTTTCAGAGACTTCGTCGTGCTTGTGGGGCGGATAGGAAGACCAGTTGGAGGCGGGAGTGATGACCTCGCAGGCGATCAGCTTGTCCGTTTCGAAGGCCGACGGAGTGGCGAAATTGTTCACCTGGCGACTGCTGGAGCCGGCCCCGCGCAACTCGACCGGCACGCCGGACACCGGACCGTAGCGAAATGGGAGCCGCCTGCTCGCTTTCGCGCCGGGCAACGAGACCACCGCTCCGTCGTCACTGACCAGTTCGACCATCGAATCCCTTGGCAGATAGGCGAAATCGGTGGCCTCGTCGAAGACGCCGGTCCGTCCCTCCAGCTTCAGAGTCTTTCCATCGACCGTTACGTGGCAACCGCCGGAGAGCGGCAGGGCGATCATCTCCTGGTCGCGGGTCTCGAACGTCACTGGCGTGCCGGCCGTCAACGTGACCACCCGCAGGCTGGAATAGCCCCAGCCCGCGGATTCCGGGGTGATGACGAGGTCGAAGTCGCCCTCCGCCGTCGAACCGGCCGGAAGGTAGAGACCCGGATCCGTAGTCATCGGACCATCGAGACGGCCGTGTCGACCGCCGCCGCCACATCGTCGTCCTTCGGGTAGAGCAAGGTTCGGCCGACCACGAGACCGCGGACCGCAGGCAGCGCGAGAGCCTCGCGCCAGCTCTGGAAAGTCTCTTCCGGGCTCGTCGACGGATCGCCACCCAACAACAAGGTCGGCAGCGTCGTCGAATCCATCACTCGCTCCATCTCGGGAACCACCGGCAGCTTCATCCAGGTGTACGCCGAGGTCCGGCCGAGTGCACTGGTGATTCCGACGGACTTGATCACGGCGTCCGGCGTCAGATCGTTGAAGACCCGTCCGCCCGTTCTGGTCGACCAGAAAGGTTCGACCATGGCCAGCAGCTTGCGATCGGACAATTCGTTGACCGCCTGCGCAGTCGCTTCCATGGTGGCCACGGTGCCGGGGTCCCCCAGAGCGATGCGGGTGAGCATCTTCCCGCCGTTGAGCCCCATCTCCGCGCAACCACGGGCGTCGTATCCCGTGAACCGGTCGTCAAGTTCGAATTCGGCGCCCTGCAGGCCGCCCCGGTTCATCGACCCGATGACGACCTTGTCCTCGAGCGCGCCGAGCAACAGCAGGTCCTCCAGGATGTCCGGGGAGGCCAGCAGGCCATCAACACCGGGACGCGAAAGGGCGGTGACCAGGCGGTCGAGCAGCTCGATCCGTGAGCCCATCGCCATCGGCCGGTCGCCGACTCCGAAGGCGCCCCGGGCCGGATGGTCGGCGGCCACGATCATCAACCGACCGTCGCCACGAATGGTGTCCCGCTTGGTTCTGGCCGCAGCCGCCCGCAAGATTGCCCCGGGGTCGGCGACCCGGACCTCGGTGATCTCGGCCAGCCGCTCCCGGATCGTTCGTCCGGTGGTAATCGTTGGGACATTGGTATCTGTTGTAACACTGACTGTTTCAGTCATTGCCGACCTCCTTCAGGAGGGCTTCTACCTCGGCGGTGGTCGGCATGGCACTGGAGCATTCGCGCCGGGTCGCCACGATCGCGCCGGCTGCGTTCGCGAACCGGAGAATGGTCTCGAGATCCCAGCCGGACAGAAGTCCGTGGCAGAGCGCCCCCCCGAAACCATCCCCGGCACCCAATCCGTTGATGACGTCGACCGGCGTCGGCGGCACTTCGAGGGTGACGTCCTTCGTCATACCCAGGACACCCCTCGGGCCCTGTTTGACGATCGCGACCTCCACGCCCGCATCCAGCAATGCCTTGGCCGCCCGCATCGGTTCCGTTTCACCGACAGCGATCTCGCACTCCTCCTTGTTGCCCACCGCGACCGTGACGTGCGCGAGTGCCTTGCGCACCTGTGCACTGGCCTCCGCCGGGTCCTTCCAGAACATCGGGCGGTAGTCGAGATCCAGGATGGTCGACGGTTTGCGGGCCCTGGCCTCCCAGGCCGCGAAATGTGCCGAGCGACTTGGCTCCTCGGACAGGCCGGTGACCGTCGACCAATAGATACCCGCGTCCACGATGGCGTCGATATCCAGTTCCTCCGCTCGGATCTGCAGATCCGGTGCCGTCGGCAGCCGATAGAACAGCAGCGGAAAATGGTCCGGTGGGTACATCTCGCAGAAGGTGATCGGGGTCAGCAGATCCGGCACCACGGAGACGAAACGGTCGTCGACCCCGAATTCTTTCAGCGCCTTGTGCACGTACGTGCCGAAGGCATCGGGCCCGGTCCTGGTGATCACCGCGCTGCTGCGACCGTGTCTGGCCGCGGCAACCGCGACGTTGGTGGCACTGCCGCCGAGGTACTTGCCGAAGGTTTCCACGTCCTCGAGGCCCACGTTGTCCTGGAGGGGGTAGAGGTCGACACCAATTCGGCCGATCGTCACCACATCGAGAATCCCGCTCACGCCGCTCCTTTCACCTGGTGGCGGCGGGAAGGGACGAGATACCCGTGGCCGCTCTGCCGTGATGCTCCAAGGGTGGCGAAAGATCGGCTACATGTCAATAGTTTGTTAGTACATTCTGTCATTCGGCCGTCAGGCGTTGAGGGCGTACGCTGACGCCACCTGACGGGAGGACCAATGAGGGACCTGTTCATGGACTTGGATCGATCGAGCCCTGTTCCGCTGTACTACCAGGTTTCCCAACAAATCGAGCAGGCCATCTCGTCGGGACAACTCGGGCCGGGCGCCCGCCTTGACAACGAAATCAGCCTCGCGGACCAGTTCGGACTGTCCCGTCCCACCATGCGCAGGGCCATCCAGGAACTGGTCGACAAGGGTTTGCTGGTGCGCAAGCGCGGCGTTGGCACCCAGGTGGTGCACGGTCAGGTGACCCGGCCCGTCGAGCTCACCAGCCTGTTCGACGATCTCGCCCGCGGTAACCAAACGCCCCGTACCACGCTGCTGGTCAACGAGATCATCCCGGCCACCGAGAAGGTGAGTGGTTTTCTCGATGTCCCAGTGGGATCCAGCGTGCTGCGGCTGCGCCGCCTGAGGTTCGCGAACGGGGAGCCGCTCGCCATCCTGGAGAACTATCTCCCCGAGGATCTCGCCGGCATCGGTCAGTCCGATCTGGAAGCGCGCGGCCTGTACCAGCTGATGCGGGCCAAGGGAGTACACATCCGGGTGGCCAAGCAGCGAATCGGTGCCAGGGCCGGCACCGCAGAGGAATGCCAGCTGCTGGACGAGCGGAAGGGCAGTCCATTGCTGACCATGGATCGGGCCACCCACGATGATTCCGGGCGACCCGTTGAATGGGGCCATCACGTCTACCGGGCGAGTCAGTACTCGTTCGAAGTCACGCTCGTCGACCACTGACCTGTGGCCGCTGTTCGGGCCGGTAGTCACTGGTTTGGCCGCATCCGGTTCGGCCGGTAGACTTCGGGGGTTGCCTCGGCGAGGGTGGCTGCGCGGACCTGCAGTTTCGGGTCGCCGGTCACCGTGATCGACGCGGTGGGTCGCTTGACGAAGATCCGCTCGTGTTCTTTTCGCACGCCGTGGTCACGACAAGCCGGAACATCCAGACCCACCGTTTGCTAGGAGCATCAAGTGTCCGAGGTCCGCCTCTCAGCCGAGTCCCGCAACGAGTTCGGCAAGGGCTTCGCCCGCCGGATCCGCGCCGCCGGAAAGATCCCCGCCGTGCTCTACGGCCACGGTACCGACCCTCGTCACCTGACCCTGCCGTCTCGTGAATTCGCCAGGGCGATCAAGGGCGGCGCCAACACGGTGCTGACCCTGGCCCTGCCGGACGGCGACGAGCTGGCCCTGGCCAAGTCCGTCGTCCGCCACCCCCTGCGCGACTACTACGAGCACGTCGACCTGATCATCGTCAAGCGTGGCGAGCGCGTCACCGTCGACATCCCCGTCGTCCTGGTCGGCGACGCCGCGCCTGGCTCGACCGTGCTGACCGACGCCAACACCCTGTCCATCGAGGTCGAGGCCCTGCACATCCCGCAGCACTTGGAAGTCTCCCTCGAGGGCCTGGAAATCGGCTCGCAGGTGCTCGCGTCGCAGGTCACCCTGCCCGACGGTGCCGTGCTGGTCAGCGACCCGGACACCCTGGTGGTCTCGGTCTCGATCGTCGAAGAGGCCGACAGCGGCGAAGAAGAAGCCGCCACCACCGAAGAGGCAGCTCCGGCCGAAGAGGCCTGATAGCTCCTGCACGACCCAGCGGGCGCGTCCGGTTCTCCGGCCGCGCCCGCTGTTTTACATTTCCAGCACCTGAGCGTCGAATCCCGACCGTCAGGTGCCGCAACCGATGATCACCGCGGAAGGACCACCGATGACGGCGCCCTACGAGCGACCCGACCAGGTGCTCATCGTCGGTCTCGGCAATCCCGGCCCGGCCTATGCGGGCAACCGGCACAACATCGGGGCCATGGTCGCCGAGGTCCTGGCCGCTCGTTTCTCCGGACGGTTCAAGTCGCACAAGGCAGGTGCCGACGTAGCGGAAGGGCGCCTGGCCGGCGCTCGCGCGGTGGTGGCCAAGCCGAAGTCCTACATGAATCTGTCCGGCGGACCGACCGCCGGGCTGGCCAGGTTCTTCAAGATCCCGGCCACCGACGTCATCGTCGTACACGACGAACTCGACCTGCCGCCGTCGGTGATCAGGGTCAAACAGGGCGGCGGTGAGGGCGGCCACAACGGACTCAAGTCCATCTCCGCGTCGCTCGGCACCAAGGACTATCTGCGGGTGCGTTGCGGCATCGGCCGGCCGCCGGGCCGGATGGATCCGGCCGACTACGTCTTGCGTGATTTCTCCGCGGCCGAGCGCAAGGAACTGCCGATCGACCTGGAGAATGCCGCCGACGCCGTGGAGTCTCTGATCCAGTACGGACTGCTCGAGACGCAGAACCGGCTCCACTAGCGCCGTTGTCGCGCGGCTAGAGCGCGACCTCCACCACCTTGCGGATCGCGTACTGCCCGGTGCGGATCTCGACCTCCTCGCGGGCGACCAGCACGGCAGAGTCCCGGTCGAAGCGGTAGCAGACGTCGCGGCTGTCCGGCACGACCACGACTTCCGAGTCGCCACGGCCATCGCACCGCAGCCGCCGTTCGATGTCGGCTTCCGCGCGACCGAGCGCGCCGTCCACGTCGATATCGGTGCCGTCGGACGGCGCCGCTTCGGTGGCTTCGGCTACTGACGCCGTGCGGTCGTTGACACTGCAGACGGTCCCCGCCGGGTCGAGCACGATGCTCACGTGTCCGTCGCCGCCCCGGGCCACCGGGGTTCCGTCGTACGTCTGGCGGTAGTGCGCGGTGAAGTCGGCGATCGCCACCTCAGCTTCGTCGCCGTCACGGCTCGCCCCGGCGTGCTGGGTCATGGTCAGTCCGTCGAACACCATCTCGGTCTCCAACTCGAGCTCGCGCATGGTCCGGTCGGCGATCTCCCTGGCCTCGGATGGATCGATAGCTCTGGCCGACCGGTCCGGCTCCGCGAGGAAGGCTTGGTAAGACCCGTCTGGGTGCAGCACGAGCCGCCGCCCGGCGAACACGTCCGCCGGCGGTCCCTGCTGATCCGAATCCGGCGACCACGGCTGAGCGACCATGGATCGGACATTGAACCGGTCGGCGAGATGAGCGGCTGTGCGCTCGTCGGCTGTCCGGCGCTGCAGCGCCAGCTTCATCGGCACCGCAGGAATGGTGATGACGAGGACGACCTCGATCGGGGCCGGACCGGCCCAGCGCCACCAGTACCAGTTGTCGGAAACCGCCTCGCCGTAGAACATCCGCTCGTTCCAGAGCCGGTCCTGGGCCTCTTCGGCGGTGGCGCCACAGGCGGTCGAGGATGGCCGATGGTTTCTGGTGGTGGCGAGCGCAGCGTCCTGCCAGGCCTGGCTGAACGACTTGCCGGTGTTCCATTCCCGGAAGAAGCCGGCACCGGTGCCGTCGACGTCGTAGGTGAGACCGTCGAAACCGAAGATCATCCGCGCACCCTTGTTGGGCTCGCCCCACGTGCGGAACGGATTCTGACCGGCATGCATCTGAAGTGAGTCACAGCCGTGCAGGAGCAGGTAGCGCAGGCGCTGATCGCCGAACGACATCCTGGTCGAGTCCGACTGCAGCGTGTTGTCCCAGGTGCGGCCCATCGCCGCGACAAAATGGCCGTCGTCGCCCATCCCCATGTGCCCGTGCTGGTAGAGCACCTTGACCGAGTCCATGCCCAGGCTGTCCTGCCAGTTGTCGTACTCGGCGTTGAACCGCCACTCACGGACGTCGTCGTCCTTGGCGTGGAAGTTCACCGAGTTGAACTTCCGGACGTAGTCCAGGAACGCAGCGACGTCGCTGTGCGGCGTGCTCAACGTCGCGTCGCCGCCCGGATACACCTGGACCGATACGCCTGCATACAAATTGTCGGACATGCTGTCTCCTTCGACCCGCCTCGTCCCGCTGGACAGCGGGCTCTACCACTGCGGAGAGTTATGCCGGCTCGCTGATACAAAGCTGCTTGCGTCACGTCGAATGTTGGCTGGGCAGATCCGTATCGTGGGATTGCCCAGGGTGACCTACGTCGAGATCATCAACGGCGCACCCTTCGAAGTCCCACTCAGAGGCGCATCAGCCCGGCTTGAGTGGGCTCAAAACCGCAGGCGTCAAAGTAGAAGCCTTGTAGGTCGGCTTCGAAGTCCACATGAAGAAACTCGCACCCAGCAGCTCTGGCTGCGTCGCGTGCTGCAGCGACGAGATGAGTTCCTATGCCACGCCGTCCGACGCTTGTTGAGACCATGACGTCTTGAATCCAGGCGTGAGTGAAACCATCCCAAATTACGTTGACAAAACCGACGAGGCTGTCGCCATCTCGAGCGACCACCCAGCCGAGGCTGTGCCTGGACACCAATGCCTGCCAGTCCCACTCGTCGTCCGAGAACAACCTGGTCTTGAATGCCTCGGCGTGAAGCGAGTTGAGCTCACTGTTGGTGAAGGGTCCCCGCCAGGTGTAAATCGTCATGTCCCGATTAAAGAGCATCGTCAAGGCGATTGGTTCGCACGGCGATGCTGCGCCATTGTTTGAGCCCGAGAAATCCGCGCTCGACGGTGTTGCGGATTTGGTAGGCCTCCGGGGCGAACCCGGGTGGTCGGCCACCGGTTGAGCCTTTGGCCTTGCGCCGAGATTTCTGATCCGACCGTTCCGGGATGCCTCAGGCAGGGACGTAGTACTCGTGTACTGGATCCCAGCTTGAGTCAAGGAGATCTTCGCTGCGCCAACGGGACTGCGGCGGAGTTCGCCCAACGGCTGGGGAGCAAGCGCCATGACGTGAAAGCATCAATCGATGCTGACGCAGGAGTTGTACCGAACGTTCGCATCCCGCGAGGCGCGAGGCAACTCGGCCTGCTATCAGGAATGGGCCGACGGCGTGGCCGATGACGCCGAGCTGCTGGAACTCATCCAAACGCTACCTGGGCTTAAGAAGCAGCCGAATCTGGTCTTCGCCGCTGCCCGGTACGTCGGTGTCGAACCAGGCCCGTTCATCCACTTCCGCGAGGCGCTGCTGTCGAGGTGGCCCGAGATCCGTGAAGTAGTCCTCGCCAAGCGCACCCAGACCAACGAAGTAGGTCGGCTGGCGGTGTTGCTGCCCCTGCTGGCTCCCATACCTGGGCCTCTCGCGTTGCTCGAGGTCGGAGCCTCTGCAGGACTGTGCCTTTACCCTGACAAGTTCAGCTACCACTATGGCTCTGACGATCGGGTCGATCCGCCAACACAGCCCGGCGCGGCCGTGCTGAGATGCGCGATCAGTGGTCCTGTGCCTATCCCGACAGCCCTGCCTGAAGTCGTCTGGCGGGCGGGTATCGATCTGGCACCGCTGAACGTGAGTAACGACGGCGACGTCCGATGGCTCGAGACGCTGGTCTGGCCGGGGCAGGATGCTCGGCTCGCACAACTCTCCGCAGCGATTGATGTCGCACGAGCTGATCCTCCGCTGCTGGTCGCCGGTGATCTCAACACGAGCGTCAGGGAGTTGGCGGGTCAGGCACCGTCCGGCGCGACGCTCGTGGTCTTTCACAGCGCAGTGCTTGCCTATCTCGGTCCCGAGGACCGGGCCCGGTTTGTCTCGACCGTGACGGACCTACCGGGCCACTGGATCAGTAACGAAGGCTCATCGATCGACCTCGGCAACGGCGAAAGGCTCCCGCCGCCAACGGATCCGACGACGTCGGTGTTCGTCTTGCGCAAGGATCGCGTTGCCGTGGGCTACGCAGGCGGCCACGGCCAGTTCCTGCAATGGTTCGGCTCAGCACAGTAGCGGCGCGAGTCTCGGTAGGCGCCAGCAAATATCGATTCGGAGCTTTACACAAGTTCGGCCGGCGCTGGCCGTGATGACGAGGGCTAACAGTCGTCTCGTCATCAACTTGACTCAGACAGGGATGGGGTACTCGTGTTCGATTTTTGGCTTTGACCTGTAGCTATATGGGAGCAGGTGCGATAGACTGGTTGGTATGGGGGAGGGCACAGCTGCGACCGTGGACCGGGCTCGGGAGTTGATCGACGAACTGTCCGCGCAGCAGCGGATATTGGCCGCGGCGCAGGCCCAGCTGGCCGCGACCATGATGGAATTCGACCAGGCCCGCACCCAGTTGGACCGGCGGCGGATCGCCGACCGGGTCGGCGTAGGCGCCGATCCGCGTTACGAGGCCGGTGAGTTCGCGGCGATGGAAATCGGGTTGGCGATCACCACCACCAAACATGCGGTGCAGCGCACCGTGGGCATCGCGGCCCGCCTCGGCCAGGAAGCCCCCGACGCGTGGGATGCGTGGCTGGCCGGCGACATCGACCAGCTCAAGGCCGCGAAGATCAACCATGCCCTGCTGCGGCTGACCCGCACCTCGTCCAAACAACTGCTCAACGCCCTGGTCGTCCCGGTGGCCACCTGCAAGACCGCGGAACTGCTGGGCCGCTGGCTCAACCAGTTCGTCGCCCGGATCGAACCCGACCAGACCGACGAACGGCTCCGCCGATCCCTGGCCGACCGGTACGTTTCGGTCCGGCCGGACCTGGACGGGATCAGTTTCCTGTCTGCCGCCATTTCCTCGATCGATGCCACCGCAATCGATCAGGTCCTGGACGCCCTCGCCGGGCAGTCCGAACCCGGCGACCCCCGCACCCACCAACAGCGCCGCGCCGACGTACTGGTCGATCTGCTCCTCGGCCGGGCCAGCAACGGCTGCCACGCCACCTGGACCCACGACGAACAGGACGAGAGCGCAGCCGAGGAAGAAGAAAAAGGCGAAGTCGACGCCGGCCCAGTCGAAGACCAAGATCTCCCCGCGGCCAATGACTCTGGGAAGCCCTGGAATCCTGACGACGATTTCGACCTGCCCGCATCCGCGTTCCGGCAGGTTCCCGGCGCCAGCACCGACAACACCGATGACGCACCAACTTGTCACGACTACGGCGCTGCCGGCCAGGTCGTCGTCACGCCCTGCCCAGCCAACCACCCGGCTCGCCCGCTGCCGGTCACCATCGGCGTCGTCGTGTCCGTGCAATCACTGTTCGGCTCCACCAACACCCCCGGCCAACTCGCCGACCGCTCCGCACTGGTCCCGGCCCACACCATCCGCGACCTCGCCCGGCAATCCGGCACCCTGTTCTACCGCCTACTCACCGACGAAGACGGGAACCTGCTGCAGACTCACGAACTCGGCCGGTTCCCATCCCGAAAACTCGGCCACACCATCAAACTCCGCGACGGCACCTGCGAAAACCCCAGCTGCCACGTACCCGCCCACCGCTGCGACATCGACCACCTCGTACCGGCCCCCGAAGGCCCAACCACCGCCGACAACCTCGGCTGCAAATGCCGCACCGACCACCGCGCCAAAACCCACGCCGACCACCACACCACCCGCACCGGACCCCACACCACCCGATGGACCACCCCCACCGGACACACCTACACCACCCACGACGACCCGCTACCAGTCGAGAACTGGCCCGATCAGCAGTCAGCCTGAGATATCAGCCGAGCAGGGCCGCAGCCGCCGACCGCTGCAACTTTCCCGACGGCGTCTTCGGCAGCGAACCAACCGACAGCACAGTCACCAGTGCCGGCCGGACGCCCATCGCCGCGGTGACCGCGGAACGCACCTGCCCAGAGATCCGTTCCACCGCTTCGGGATCGGCGGCCTCCCGCGATTCAACGGCAATTGCAAAGGACTCCCGCCGTCCCTCTTCCAACCAACGGACCGCCACTGCGTTGCCGGCTCGAACGCCTTCCACCGTCTCGGCGATCCGCTCCACGTCGGTGGGATAGATGTTCCGGCCGCCCATGATGATCACGTCCTTCACCCGCCCGCAGACGACCACTTCCCCATCGACGAGATATCCGAGATCACCCGTGTCGAGCCATCCGTCGGCGCCGCGCGTCGGCCGCGGACCGTCCACGGTCAGATACAACTCGGTGATGGAGTCACCGCGCAGGTGCAGGACCCCGACCTCGCGGTTCCCCAATTGTTCGCCGTCCTCCCCGATCGCCACGCACTCGATGCCGGGGAGTGGTGGACCGAGCATCGGGAACTGGCGCACGCCGGGCGAATCCGCCTCCACCGGCTCGGCGCGCCGCGCGTTCTCGAGCGCGTCCGCCTCGATCGAGTCGATGTTGAGCGGCGTGCCCCACGGATGGAACGACACACCGAGAGTGGCCTCGGCCATACCGTAGGCACAGACAATTGCAGTGGACGGAAGGCCGAATGCGGCGCCGGCACGCAGAAAGCCTTGCGCGGCACGCACATCGATTGGTTCTGCTCCGTTCAACGCGAAGCGCAGGCTGGACAGGTCGAGGTCCGTCGCCCGCGGCAGCACCCGGGCGGCCAGGGCGTAGGCGAAGTTCGGCGCCGCGGTCACCGTGCCCCGGTACTTGCTGATGAGCTCCGGCCACAACAGCGGCTTGGCCAGGAAATCAGGCGGAGTCACCGTCACCAGTTCGATCCCGCGGCACATCGGCAACGTCAGAAATCCGACCATGCCCATGTCGTGGAACAGCGGTAGCCACGACACCATCACGTCGTCTTCGGCTCGCAGCCGGGCCGTCGCACACATGGCCTCGATGTTGGCCCACAGGTTTCCGTGGGTGATCCGAACCGCTTTCGGTGTGGCGGTAGACCCGGACGTCAGCTGTAGCAGGACCGGATCGGCATCGCCTCGCTGTACGTCCGGCGCTTCGGACGGATCACCGGCGGCCAGATCTGCAATGGTCACCGCTTCGATTCCCGTGCCGTCGAGCACGCCGGCCAGCTCAGTGAACGGTTCACCGATGATCACCACCCGGGCGCCGATGACGGTCAGGGTCGTCATCGTTTCGGTGGCGTAGTGCTCCAGCCTGGTGCGGGCGGTCGGCTGATGCAGCATGGTCACCGATCCGCCGGCCAACCAGACCGCCTGCGCCGCCGGCGCCACCTCGGCCGGCGTGCCGGCGAGAATGGCCACCGCCTGGCCAGGCTCGAGGCCGCGCGCGGCCAGCGTCGCTGCTCCCGCCAGCGCCCGCTGGTGAATCTCGGACCAGGTAGTGCGGACCGGAGTCCGCGGCTCGCCGGTGGTCATCCCGGCCTCTCCCCGCGCGGCGTTGCGCAAGGCGTCGACGAAGGCGCTCATGAGCAACACAATCTCACAGGCTGGTCTACGGTCGATGCTGCCACGGCCGGACCACGTTCGTGACCGCACCGCGGAAACCCCGGAACAGAAAAGATCCCGATGACCACTTCACTCCCCACTGGCCCGATCGTCGTACTCGGATCGGTGAACATGGATCTAGTGACGACCGTGGACCACCTACCGGAACCGGGACAAACGCTGCTGGGCAACACCTTCAGCCAGATCCCCGGCGGTAAGGGCGGTAACCAGGCCATCGCGGCCGCGCGGGCCGGTGGGCAGGTCACCTTCATCGGGGCGGTCGGCGACGACGACTTCGCGGGACAACTGGCGGACGCGCTGGCAACCGGCGGCGTATCGCTGGAACTGCTCCGACGAATCCACGGAACAAGTGGACTGGCCGCCATCTCGGTGGATGAGAACGCCGAGAACACGATCATCGTCATCCCGGGCGCCAACGGCACCGTCTCCGGACTGACCGACGCCGACCGAGACGTCATCCGGGACGCCGGCATTCTGGTGTGCCAGTTGGAGATCCCACTGTCCGCGGTGGTCTCGGCGGCCGGAATCGCCTCCGCAGCAGGTGTTCCGGTGCTGCTGAATCCATCGCCGGTCCGCGATCTGCCCGCCGAGCTGCTGGCCGGAGTGACGATCCTGGTGGTGAACGAGGGTGAGGCGGAAGCGCTGGGCGAGGCAGCCTTGGCCCAGGTCCCCCACCTGGTGACCACGCTCGGATCGACCGGCGCCCGCTACCGCGGGCCGGACGAGGAGTTCAGCGTGCCGGCACCGAAGGTGGACGCGATCGACACCACCGGTGCCGGAGATGCGTTCACCGGGGCGCTGGCCGTGGCCTGGAGCCAGGGCGCCGAGCCGCGGGTCGCGATCCAGCGGGCCTGCGCCGCCGGTGCGCTGGCCGCAACCAAGGTCGGGGCGAGCAGCGCTTCGCCCAGCGGTGCCGAGATCGACGACTTGGTCGGTGCCGTTTACTCTCGATAACTCCTTCGCAGCAGCGGTGGCGTTAACCCATCCGGAGGTAAAAGGGGACAAACAGCCCGCCAATGGGAGCGCCTACTATCGGCGATCATGATCACGTTCTAGCCTGCACCACGAACCGCGACGATGCGGGACTTGTGGAGGCGAAGATGGCGCAACCGGTTCCGAACCCACCCGACACGGACGCACCAAAGGGTCGAGGCCCCAACGGACTGATCTGGCGGTGGTGGAACCTGCTGCTGTTGTTGCCTTTGTTGATGCTGATCACCGCCTGGTACAACAAGGACGAACCACGCCTTTTCGGCATGCCATTCTTCTACTGGTACCAACTCGCCTTCGTCTTCGTCGGCGTCGCGTGTGTGGCCATCGTGTACGTCGCCACCAAGACACCCTCCTCCGGCGAATTGCCACCCCCGGTGGCCGTCGGTCCGGATGATCCGGCCGCAGACGGCGATGAGGTCATCCTGTGACCGGCCACTGGACCGAATTCATCGTCTTCGCGATCCTGTTCTTCGGTGTCGCGATCATGGGCTTCATGGCCAGCCGGTGGAAGGCCGGCGACAGCATGGACCACCTGGACGAATGGGGACTGGGCGGCCGGAATTTCGGTGGCTGGATCACCTGGTTCCTGGTCGGCGGCGATCTCTACACCGCGTACACCTTCGTCGCGGTTCCGGCGCTGGTCTTCGGCGCCGGGGCCCTGGGCTTTTACGCGTTGCCGTATACGGTCGTCGTCTTCCCGTTGGTCTTCCTGCCGGTGCTGCGCCTCTGGTCCGTCTCGCGGACCAAGGGCTACGTGACCCCCGCCGATTTCGTCCGCGGCCGCTACGGCTCGCCGATCCTGGCTCTGCTGGTCGCCATCACCGGCATCGTCGCCACCATGCCGTACATCGCGCTGCAGCTCGTCGGCCTGGAGGCAGTGCTCCGCACCATGGGCATCAACGGCCATGGTTTCGTCGGGCACCTGCCGCTGTTCATCGCCTTCCTCGTGCTGGCGCTCTACACCTACCAGTCGGGATTGCGCGCTCCGGCGCTGATCGCCTTCGTCAAGGACGGGCTGATCTACATCGTCATCATCGTGGCGATCGTCTACCTGCCCACCCACCTCGGCGGCTGGGGTCACGTCTTCGACACCGCGGCGGCCAAGTTCGCGCCCAAGGACGGCAAGCCCGCGACGGGTTCGATCCTGCTCACGCACAACAATCAGCTGCAGTACGCGACGCTGGCCCTCGGCTCGGCGCTGGCCCTGTTCCTGTACCCGCACGCGGCGACCGGGATCCTGGCCTCCCGCGGCCGCAACGTCATCAAGAAGAACATGATGGCGCTGCCGGCGTACTCGTTTCTGCTCGGCCTGCTGGCGCTGCTCGGCTATATGGCCATCGCGGCCGGCACCAAACCCGTCGTCAACAACGCCACCGGCAAGCCGGACACCAACACCATCGTGCCGGCATTGTTCAACCAGCAGTTCAGCGGCTGGTTCGCCGGAGTCGCTTTCGCCGCTATCGGTATCGGCGCCCTGGTACCCGCGGCCATCATGTCGATCGCCGCAGCCAACCTGTGGACCCGGAACATCTACAAGGAGTATCTGAACAAGGGCGCGACGGCCAAACAGGAAGCGAAGCAGGCGAAATGGGCGTCGTTGGTGGTCAAATTCGGTGCCGTCGGCTTCATCCTGTTCATCGATCCGCAGTTCTCCATCGATCTGCAACTCATCGGCGGCGTCATCATCCTGATGACGCTCCCAGCCGTGGCCATCTCCCTCTACACCCGTTGGCAACACTCACGGGCGTTGATCGCGGGTTGGGTGGTCGGATTGGGCTGGGGGCTCTACCTGCTCTGGACCATCCCGAACGCAGGTAACGGCAGCAAGCATTTCGGCGGCTCGGCGCTGCAGCTCGGCAAACTGTCGATCTTCGGCTGGCATCCGTTCAGCGGCTCGACCATCCAGATCTACGTCGGCATCGTCGCCCTGGTGGCGAACCTGCTGGTCGTCGTGGTCATCACCCTCATCCTGCGGGCGTTCAAGGTCCGGGATGGTCTCGACGACACCGTCGGGAACGACTACCACGTCGACGAGGGTGAGCCAGGACTCCGCAAGATCGCCGCGCAGTGACGACGCCCGGTGCGCCGCCGCCGGCGTACCCGCTGACCTGTGCGTTTTCTCGTTCTGCCGTGGACAGGGCACGATAGGACTGTGACGTACAGCGCTGTACACGATCTATGCATCGACGACCGGGAAATACGGGTCTACTCGAACGGCACCGGGACACCGGTGCTGATGCTGCACGACCTCGGGACGTCTGCTGCCACTTTCGAGCACCTCACGACGCCGCTGGTGCGTGCTGACCGCGAATTGGTCGCGATCGACCTGCCCGGCAGCGGCCGCAGCGACCCGGTTCCCGGCGCCGATCTGGCCGCCTATGTCGACCATCTCGCGTTGATGTTCCCCAGCCTCGGGAAAGATCCGATCGACCTGCTGGGGCACGGGTTCGGCGGATACCTGGCGGCCCGATTGGCCGCCGAACATCCGGAGCTGATCCGTCGACTGATCCTGTGCGAGCCCACCGCCCCGCCGAAGTCGGGACCTCCGGTCAACGCCCGGATGTCGCCGGGCATGGCGCTGTCGGGAGCGGTGACCACGCTGCGGCGCGGGAAACTCCGGCAGAATCTGCAGGGCTTCTCGCGGGCGAAGTCGATCTTGGACCAGCTGTCTCAGGCGGACCCGGACTGGTGGGATTCGCTGAATCGGATCACCGCGCCGACCCTGGTGCTCTGCAGCGGCGCGGCCGAGGTCGGCGAGCGCGCACTGTTCGACCTGATCGCGGCCGGAATTCCGGACTCGGTCAGGGCCACCGTGCCCGGGGCGAAGAAGCCGCACACCAGTGCGCCGGTCGAGTTCTCCACTCAGATATTGGAATTCCTCGCCTGACGAACGCGATTCCGGCGCCGCGCCGGCACCGGTCAGGCCTGTTCGAGTGCCTCGGCGGCTTCCATCCAGCCCGTCTCCGCTTCGTCCTTCTCCGTGGCGATGACCACGAGCTGCGCGTTGTAGTCCGCTGCCGTTTCGTAGTCGGCGCCCACCGTGGCCAGCTTGGCGTGCAGGTCCTTCTCCTTGCGCAGCAACGCTTCCATCTTCTTCTCCCAGCGCTGCAGGTCTTTCCGCAGCGCGCGGGTGGTCGCTGCATCCAGCGCCGGTCCGGTCGGGGCCGGCAACCCGTTGGAGGCCGCGACGCCGGACACCGACCCGACCTCCACTGCCGCACGACGGCGCAGGTACTCGGTGATGCCACCGGGCAGGTGGGTGATCTTCCCGTCACCCAGCAGAGCCACCACGTCATCGGTGACCCGCTCGATCAGATACCGATCGTGGCTGACCACGATCAGGGTGCCCGGCCAGGAGTCGAGCAGATCCTCCAGCGAGGCCAGGGTGTCGGTATCCAGATCGTTGGTCGGTTCGTCGAGCACGAGCACATTCGGCTCGGCCATCAGGATGCGCAGCAGCTGCAGCCTGCCGTCGCTCGCCGCCGGAAAGCTGGGCGACCCTGGTCCACTGGTGCTCGTTGGTGAATCCGAAGCGCTCGGCCAGCTGACCGGCAGAAATGTCCTTGCCGCCCAGATTCACCGTGCCGGCGATCTCGGTCACCGCTTCGAGCAGCCGCAGCTCGGCGGGCAGCTCGACCACGTCCTGCGACAGGTAGCCGACGCTGACCGTCTTACCCCTCTTGACCACGCCGGACGTCACTGGTCGGTCCCCGACGAGCACGCGCAGCAGGGTGGACTTGCCGGATCCGTTGATGCCGACCAGCCCGATGCGATCCCCCGGACCGACCAGCCAGGTCACGTCGTCCAGTAGCACCCGATCGCCGTTGGGCGTCGGGACGGTCGCAGTCACTCCTTCCAGATCGAGCACGTCTTTGCCGAGCCGCTTGCGGGCGAAGCTGTGCAGCTCCACCGTGTTCCGCGGCTCCGGTACGTCGGCGATCAGCGCCTCCGCGGCCTCGATCCGGTATCTCGGCTTGGAGGTCCGGGCCGGCGCGCCGCGGCGCAGCCAGGCAAGTTCCTTGCGCGCCAGGTTCTTCCGGGTCTCCTCAGCCGCCCGGTCCAGTCGCAGCCGCTCAGCGCGGGCGAACACCCAGTCGCTGTACCCGCCTTCGCGGATCTGCACCCCGCCGTCCACGACCTCCCAAGTGGTGTTGGCCACCGCGTCGAGGAACCAGCGATCGTGAGTGACAGCCACCAGCGCCGACCGGCGCGCCAGCAGATGGGCGGCCAGCCACGCCACACCCTCGATGTCCAGATGGTTGGTGGGTTCGTCGAGGATGAGCAGATCGGCGTCGGTGACCAGCGCGGCGGCCAGCGCGACACGCCGACGTTCACCGCCGGACAGGTTGTCCACCAAGGTTTCCAGCCCGATGTTCGCCAGCCCGAGCCCGTCCAGGATGCCGCGGATCGACGAATCGGAGGCCCAGCCGTGGTCGCCGTCGACGAAGGTGTGCAGAACGATGTCCCGAACCGTCGACCCGGGCTCCAACTGATCGGACTGGGTGACCACCTCCATCGAGACGCCGCGCAGCCGCGACACCCGGCCCGAGTCAGGCGTCGCCAGACCGGCGAGCAGCGAGAGCAGCGTGGTCTTGCCGGACCCGTTGAGCCCCAGCACCCCGATCCGATCCCCGGTCTGCACGCCGAGCGACACCTCGCTCAGCACAGCGCGAACCCCGTGGATGACGGTAGCGGATTCCAGATTGACGAGATTGGCCATAACGGCGGAACTTCTCCTAGCGAATTGCGGGCCCGGGAATCACCCGGGAGAACAAGTGGCGAATGCTCAACCCATCATGCTCAGCCGATCACTTTGGCTCCGGGCGCCGGGCCTGATGCGACCCGGACAGCGCGGCAGGTCCCGGATCCGGCCAGCTCAGCGGCAACCTGACCGGCGGACATCGGGTCAGCGCACAGCAGGGCCACCGTGGGTCCCGATCCGGAAACCACCCCGCCCAGCGCACCCGCGGCCAGTCCGGCCCGCAGCGTCCGGCGCAGTGTGGGCTGCAGCGAGATGGCCGCGGCCTGCAAGTCATTGCCCATCGCCGCGGCGACCTGCAGCGGATCGCCGGAGGCCAGCGCGGTCAGCATCTCCTGGACGCCGTCTACCTGTGGTGGATTTCCGGCCGTCCGCAGGCGGTCCAGTTCGGCGAAGACGGCCGGAGTGGACAGACCGGATTCGGCCAGGGCCAGTACCCAGTGCAGCGGCGTCCTGGCCAGCACCGGTGAGAGTCGCTCGCCGCGACCGGTGCCGACGGCGGTGCCCCCGGTGAGCGCGAACGGAACGTCCGACCCGAGTTCGGCTGCGTATTGCGAGAGCTGGTCACGACCGATGTCCAGTTCCCACAGCGATGCGCAGCCGACCAGTGCGGCTGCGGCGTCGGCGCTTCCACCGGCCATGCCACCGGCCACGGGAATCTGCTTGTTGATCTCGATGGCGACCGGGCCACCGGCGTTCGTCCGTTTCGCCAGCAGGCGGGCCGCGATACCGGCCAGATTCTTGGCGCCGGTCGGCACGCCATCAAATCCGATGGTCTGGACGCTGTGACGCGCAGCCGGGCCGATGGTCAGTTCGTCGACCAGATCAACGGCATGGAAGACCGTCACCAGATCGTGGTAGCCGTCGTCGCGGAGAGCACCGACCGAGAGGTACAGATTGATCTTGCCGGGGACGCGGACCCGTACGGTGGTCGGCACCCGATGCAGTCGCCTCGTCACGGCGAGACCTGTGCATCCGCGCGGGCCTTCGACTCGGCAATGCGCACGAACGCAGCGATGTCGAGCATCTCGCCGCGCAACACGGGATCCACATCGGCCGCTCGCAGCAACTCCTCGGAGCGCACCGGGGAACCGGCCCAGCCGGACAGTGCGGCGCGTAAAGTCTTGCGACGCTGGGCAAATGCCGCGTCGATGACGGCGAACACGGCCTTCCGGTCGCCGACCATCGGGTCGGCATGACGATCGATGGCCACCAATGCGGAATCCACCCCGGGAACCGGCCAGAACACCGAACGTGAAACCGAGCCGGCCCGTTTTGTCGTGCCGTACCAGGCCGCCTTCGCGCTGGGCGAACCATACGTGCGGGAGCCGGGCGGCGCCGCCAGCCGATCGGCCACTTCGGCCTGCACCATCACCAGAACCCTTTGCAGACTGGGCAATTCGGCCAGCAGGTGCAGCAGAACCGGCACCGCAACGTTGTACGGCAAATTGGCGACGAGAGCCGTTGGCTCACCGTCGATCTCGGCTCCCTTGATAGCCAGCGCGTCGGCGGTGATGACGGTGAGGTCGCCGACCCGCTCCGGGGCGTGGCCGGCGATCGTCGTCGGGAGCAGGTCGGCCAGCCGCGCATCGATCTCGACGGCGGTGACCCTCGTCGACACTTCGAGCAGGGCGAGGGTCAGCGATCCGAGCCCCGGCCCGATCTCGAGCACGTGACCGGCGGAATCAAGGTTGGCCAGGGCCGCGATCTTGCGGACGGTGTTGGCGTCGTGCACGAAGTTCTGGCCCAGCTGCTTGGTGGGCCGTAGGTCCAACTCGGCGGCCAGCCTCCGGATCTCGATGGCGCCCAGCAAGCTCACCTGCGGGTTGTCATCGCTCACAACAACCATCCTCACACGTGCGCAGGGCCGGAACCGACCGATCGGCTGACAGTGAAAAGCCGCAACGGATCCCCCGACTGGAATCCGTTGCGGCCTGCTTGGTGGAGTTGAAGGTCAGTGTGCGGCGTCCCGGCACGACCACGGCTCCAGCCCGCGCTGCTGGTAGAGCAGCTTGGCCCGCATCAACTGTTCTTCCGGCGAGGCATCCATCGGGTTGCCCGAACCGCCGACGGTCGCCCAAGTCGGGATGTCGAACTGGAAGAGTCCGTAGGTCGGTAGACCGGCCGATGGGTTGGCATTCACGGCTTTGGGATTGTGGGTCGACTCACAATTGGCCAGGCCATCCCAGTTGACGCCAAAGCTCGTGTCGTTGGTGAAGACCTCGTTGCCCTGGTAGGTGAACGTCGTCTTGGTCCCGACATGCGTGACGGTCCCGACCGGGGCCACCACCGTCTTGCGGCCGCTCTCCCTTTTCGCCGTCTGCTTTCCGTTCACGGTGGTCACGGTATAAGTGATCAGCTCGCGGCCCGGCTTGCCCTGCTGGACGACCGTCGACTTTCCGGTGGCGATCGTCGCGTCCTTGACCGACTTCGCGGCCGGCTGGGGTAACGACACGGCCCTGCTGGTGCGGCTGACGACCACCCGGTTGACCTTGATGACAAGGCCGTCAGTGAGCTTCGTGGCCGCAGCCGGCGTGACCGTGTCGCGGCGACCCAACGTCACCTTCTTCTCGACGAGCAGATCGCCGACGGTCTTGGCGGTCGTGGTCGAGGACGCCGCCTTTGCGCCGGCCACCGACATGCCGACGGTGTGCAGCGTGGAGCCACTCAGGTCGAGCCCGGTGACCGGGATGGCGCGGGAGCGGTTGGCCGACAGGGACAGGTCAGCCGTCCTGGTGCCGAGCTCGGCCAGCGCCTCGTCCACCGTGCGGGCGGTGGTCCAGACCTTGCGCTGCTGCCCGTCGATGGTGAGCGTGAGCAGGCGGCCGCGATCCAGCACGATCTTGGAGCCGTCCGAGATGGAGGAATTGATCGCCGGGGCGAGCGTGTCGTGACTGTCCGGGCTGATCCCGGCGGCGGCCAGCGCGCCGGCCACGGAGCTGGACATCGTGCTCACCTGGCGAGCCTGACCGTCGACAACGATGGAGACGTGCTTCTGCATGGCGGTGACCGTGCCGCCACCGATCGTCAGGACGCTCAGCACGGCAGCCGCAGCGATCAGCAGCGGCTTGCGCAGCTTGGCGCGCTTCGGAGCGCGGACCTGACCCGCGTCCGCTGGTTCTGCTTGCGCCGATTCAGCCTCCGTCACAGGGTGGTTTACTTCGGTTGGATCGGTCTGTGCCGAATCAGCCTCTGACGGATCAGTCTCTGCCGAATCGGCCATCGAGGGCTCAGCCTCGGCTGGATCAGGCTCTACCTGGTGGGCGAGCTCAAGCTCTGAGGGCGCCGCTGCCGGCTCGTTTGACTGGGCTTCGGGAGAGGCGTCCAGGTGTGCGATCAGTGAGTCGATCCGATCGGCCGTCAGCCGGGCCATCGGTCCCGTCGTGGAGCCGACGGGCTCAGCCTCGCTCGGGAGTTCACCTGGAGCGAAATGGCGAGGCGCGCGGGCCACGAGGTTGCCGTAGAACGGGAGTGTGTCAGACGGCGTCGAGTCGGCAGGCTTGGCCAGCCCCTGGATCCAGGAGATGTCCGATGCCTGCGGCTGTTCATCCGCCGCCTGGTGCTTGCTCACGTAGGGTCCGATTCCTTCTGCAGATTCCGGGCAGAGATGAACGTGGTGTCACCGAACAGTGGACGCCGGAAGGCGCCGAACGGATAGCGCATCCGAATCGCATTCATCGGGCTGCCGCGTGGACACACGCTCAGAGATTCTCATCCCGGCGGGTATAACGAAATAATAACGGAGGATGAACAAACCTGCAATAGCGGACGCGTCACACTTTCGTCAAGCTGCAATTCGTGACGCATCTCACATGGGTTTACCATGAGGAAAGGCCCCACATTTCATCGAGAAATGTGGGGCCTCTCTTCAGTGCAATACGTTGGCGCGCAACGTCTCCGGTGTGTGGGTCAGCCGCCGGCGGCGTAACCACAGGCCCACGGCTCGAGACCCCGAGCTGCGTACACCTTGTTGGCAATGGCAATCTGCTGTTCCCGGGTAGCGTGGTCCGCCCGGTCGGCGTATTGCCCGCCGCCGTTGCTCAACCACGTGCCCTCGTCGAACTGCAGTCCGCCGTAATAGCCGTTACCCGTATTGATCGACCAGTTGTTGGTCGATTCGCAATTGGCGATGGCATCCCAATTGACGCCCGAACTGCTGGCAGCCGGGGCGGGGGCGGCAGCCGCGCTGCTGGACGGCGACGACGATGACGAACTCGAGCTGGAACTCGATGACGCGGCCGCCGTGGTGGGAGCCGGCGCCTCGACCGGGGCGACGTACGTGCCCTCGTGGGTGATGGTGGCCTGCGCCGTCTTGGTGGTCTTGCGGGACAGCTCCTGCGGCCTGCCGGCCTTGGCGTTGACGGTCTTGACCCGATAGGTGACCTGCACGGAACCCGCCTGACCCTGCTGGGTGACGTCAGAGGTGCCCTTGTCCATCTGGTCGTCCTCGACCGTCTGATCGGCGGGCTGCGGAACGGTGATCGTCTTGGTCACGAGCGAGTAGCCGACCCTGGTGATGCTGATCTTCAGGCCCTGCACCAGTGCGGTGTCCAACGCGGGGTGAACGACGTCGAGCTTGCCGACCTTGATGTTCTGGGCCCGGAGCAGGTCTCTGACCGTCTTGACGTCCGACACCTTGCTGATCGCCTTGCCGGCGCCGTCGGCGATCACCACGGTGGGCAGTGTGCGGACGGTGACGGTGACGCCGTCGGTCAACGTGGTGCCAAGGGCCGGCGAGACACGGTCGTTCTTGCCGAGCTTGACGCCTTGGGCATCCAGCAGTGCGCCTACGGTGCGAGCCGGTGACGTGACGCTGGCTGCCTTCACGTGTGACCCGGCGAGCGAAACGGTGTGCAGGGTGGCTGCGGTGACCTGCAGGCCGCCCAGCGGGATCTGCCGCGAGCGGTTGGCGGAGAGCTGGTAGTCAGCCGGGTTGCGGCCGATCTCGGCGAGTGCCTGGTCGACCGTTCTTGCCGTCGTCCAGATCTGCTGCTTCTTACCGTCGATCGTGACCGTGAAGACGCGACCGCGGTTCAGGGCGATTTCCGACCCGTCCGAGATGCTGGCCGCGCCGGCCGGGGCCAGCGTGTCGTGCGAGGCGACCGACAGACCGGCGGCCGCAAGGGCGCCATCGACCGAATCGGCGAGCGTGGTGACCTGGCGCTGCGAGCCGTCGACCGAGATGGTGACCGTCTTGGTCTTGGCGGCGATGACTCCGCCACCGACCGTGAGGGCACACACCAGCGCGGCGACGCTGATCAGGGCCGGCTTCCGGAAGCGGTGGGGTTTCTTGGCCTGTACGGCAGGCACGGGTGCGGCTCCAGCAAGCGATGCGTCAGCCGCGTTGTCCTCGCTGACCTGGCCGGTCCGGTCATCTTCGACCGCCTCAGGGGCAAACTCACTGCTTCCCGATTCGGGATCGTCGTCCGGGATTCCGCCCGTCGCGGCGGTCTGGTCGGTACTCGCACTCGCGTGGTCGTCACCGAAGTGGTTGAAGAGGGCCTGCGTGGACTCGTCGTGCGAGTCGAACGCTTCGTTGCTGGGAGCCAAGTCACATCCATACCTTGTGCCGATCGGGCAGGGGCAGGATGCGTGGCCTAGTCCGTGGCAGGATCACCCACGGACATGCCAAGGGCAGGCGTTGACTGCAAGACTCGAGGTCCTGCTCACAGCACCTGCCCCGTGCACCCGAGACTTCCCCATCCCGGCTGTTATCACAGGACAATAACGGCCCGACCACAGGACGGCAACCTCTAGAGCGTTCACATATCGCCGTCCGGTTGTTTCGAAATCCGAATATTCACCGGATTCCGTGCTCAATTCACCCGAATGCCGTACATGCGCATTGTGGTCTGATTCACCTGTTCACAAAGGGCGGCTTCGTCCTGGTTTCGAAGGGCAGCCAGCGCTCGCACCGTGTACGGCAGCACGTACGGCTCGTTGCGCTTTCCCCGAAACGGGTGCGGCGTGAGGAACGGTGCGTCCGTCTCCACCAGGATCAGGTCAGCCGGCGCGACGACCGCGGCGGCGGCCAGGTCGGCGGCATTGCGGAAGCTGACCGGTCCGGCGAATGACATCACGTAGCCCGCGTCGGCGCAGCGTCGCGCCATCGCCGCATCGCCGGAGAAGCAGTGGAAGATCACCCGATCCGGCGCGCCCTCGGCGTTCAGGACATCGAAAACGGCGTCGTGGGCGTTGCGGTCATGGATCATCAACGCCTTGCCGGTCCGCTTGGCCAGGTCGATGTGCCAGGCAAAAGCCTGTGCTTGCATCTCGTGCGGCGCCGCGTCCCAGTAGTGGTCCAGACCGGTCTCGCCGATGGCGACCACCTTGTCGTTCTGCGCGAGGCTTTCCAGCACCACTTTGGCGTGATCGTCGAGTTGGTCCGCTCGCGTCGGGTGCAGGGCGACCGCGGCGTACAGGTCCGGATGCCAGCCGGCAGCATCGACCACCCAGCGCGCTGAGTCCAGATCGTCGGCGACTGTCACCACCTTGGCCACGCCGACGGCGGCGGCCCGCGTCATCGCCGCCGCCACGTCGTCCGCGGTCTCGCAGCCACAGGCGTCGAGGTGGGTGTGCGCGTCGGCCACCGGTATCGGCAGCGGTTCGGGCGCCGGGGGCAACTGTCGCTCCCGGACCGATTCGTGCACCGTCATGTGATCGGCGCCCAGGACGGCCCTTCTTCGCCGAGCTTCGGATCCAGTTTGGCGAACAACGGCGTCGGCTTGGACAGTTTGGTACCGGGCACGATGTCGCGCCGGGCCCAGACCGCGAGCTGGGATTTGTAGTCACCCGTGATGACCGGATAGTCCCGAACCGCCGGTGCGCCAACACCTTCTACGTCGTCGTCGAAATCCGTCACCTGCTTGATCTCCGGTTGTGCCGCCCAGACACCCTCGCCGCCGAGCACCTCGAACACGCCCTGCGACGAATGGGGCAGGAACGGGGTCAACAGAGTCTTCGCATCGTCGACGACCTGCAGAGCGGTGTGCAGCACCGTGGCCTGTCGCTCCGGGTCGCCGCTCAACTTCCACGGCTCGGTGTCGGAGATGTACTTGTTGGCCAGACCAACGACCCGCATCGCCTCGCCCATCGCCTGCTTGAACCGGCTGCGGCCCAGCAGGTTCCCGACGTTCTCGAAGGCGGCGCCCGAGGCGTCGAGCAGGGTGACGTCCAGTTCGGTCCTGGTGCCCGGCGTGCGGAATTCCGCCGAAGTTCTTGTGCGCCATCGACACCGACCGGTTGACCAGGTTCCCCCACTCGTTGGCCAGTTCGGAGTTGTTGCGGCGCAGGAATTCATCCCAGGTGAAATCGCTGTCCTGATTCTCCGGACCCGCCGCGACGATGAAGTAGCGGAGGGCGTCGGGGCCGAATTCGCGGATGAAATCACCCACGTAGATGACGGTCTTGCGCGAGGTGGAGAACTTCGACCCACTCATGGTCAGGAACTCGCTGGAGACCACCTCGGTCGGCAGATTCAGCTTGCCCAACGCGCCCGGCGATCCGCCGCGCTCGCCAAGTCCGTTGTAGCCCAACAGTTCCGCCGGCCAGATCTGGGAGTGGAAGGTGATGTTGTCCTTGCCCATGAAGTAATACTGGCGGGCCGTCTCGTCCGACCAGAATTGACGCCAGGCATCGGCGTCGGAGCCGTAGCGTCGGGCCCATTCGATCGAGGCCGATAAATACCCGACGACCGCGTCGAACCAGACATACAGCTTCTTGTCGCTGCGATCGCGCCATCCGTCCAGCGGAACCGGTATTCCCCAGTCGATGTCGCGGGTCATGGCGCGCGGCTTGAGGTCGGCCAACAGGTTCAGCGAGAACTTCAGCACGTTCGGTCGCCAGTCGTCGCGGGTGTTCAGCCAGCTGCCCAACGCTTCGGCCAACGCCGGCAGGTCCAGGAACAAGTGCTCGGACTCGACGAAAGCCGGTGTCTCACCGTTGATCCGGGACCTCGGGTTGATCAGGTCGATGGGATCCAGCTGGTTTCCGCAGTTGTCGCACTGGTCGCCCCGGGCGCCGTTGTAACCACAGATCGGGCAGGTGCCTTCGATGTAGCGGTCCGGCAGCGTGCGGCCGGTCGACGGAGAGATAGCGCTCATCGTGGTCTTCGGGACCATGTAGCCGTTGCGGTAGACGGTCCGGAACAATTCCTGCACCACCGCGTAGTGATTGCGCGTGGTGGTCCTGGTGAACAGGTCGTACGACAGACCCAACTGCTGCAGATCCTCGACGATCACCTTGTTGTACCGGTCGGCCAGGACGTGCGCCGGGACACCTTCGGCGTCGGCCTGCACCAGGATCGGCGTGCCGTGCTCGTCGGTACCGGAGACCATCAGGACGTCGTTCCCGGCCATCCGCTGATAGCGCGAGAAGACGTCGGAAGGAACTCCGAACCCGGAAACGTGGCCGATGTGCCGCGGACCGTTGGCGTAGGGCCACGCCACCGCGGTCAGAACTGAACTCATGACTTCAGGTTAGTGCTCGGGTGGAAACGGGTTTGACCGCATCCGACCCCGACGTCAGACCTTGACCGGCGCGCCGAATCGCAATCCGTCGAAGACCAGATCGACCAGGGCCACCGCGGTAGCCCCGGCATCGGGCCGGTCGGTGGCCATGCAGATGCCGCCGAGCGCCCTGATCACGTCACCGGGAGCGAAGTCCGGCCGGATCTCCCCCGCGTCGGCGGCCGCCGTCATCAACGAACCGGCCGATTCCAGCAGAATCGCCCTGGTCTGGTCGAAGAGGTTGGTGTCGGTCTGCATCATCGACTTGAGCAGGGTCACCAGACCCTTCTTCACCGCGCCGTACTCGACGAAGCCACGCATCCATTCGCGGAGGGCGTCGGCCGGGCCGAGGGTCTTGGGCAGCTCTTCAGCAGCCGACCGGAGCCCGTCGATCTGCTTTCGGTAGACCGCGAGCACGAGGGCCTCGCGCGTCGGGAAGTTGCGGTACAGCGTGCCGATGCCTACATCTGCCCGCCGAGCGATCTCTTCCAGGGCGACATCGACGCCGTCCTCGGTGAACGCGGTGGTGGCGACCTCGATCAGCTTGTCGCGATTTCGCTGGGCGTCAGCGCGTAGCGGTCGCGGCTTTGTCTGGTCCGGAACCAGATCGGCCACGGGCGCCACAGGGGCACCCGTCGGCGCCTCATCGAGCCGGGTCATCGGGATCACGCTCCTCGCGCAGAAAGTTCAGTATTTAGCTTGCACAACCGGAGGCAGCCTCCGTATAGTCGTAACCGGAGGAACCCTCCGGATGCGATCCGGAGGGACCATCCGCTTCGATCGTACGCCCTCGAAGGGCGTGGAAGGAAAGACGTCGTGACCCAGTCCACCGCAGTTCAATCCGGTACCCCCCTTGCATCGGGTGCAGCCGAGATTGCCGCCCACCGCAGGCGGCGAATCATTCTCGGCCTCGTGCTGACCGCTCAATTGATGGTCGTCCTGGACGCGACCATCGTGAACATCGCCCTCCCTGACATCTCGACCGCCCTCGACTTCACGCCCACCGGGCTGTCCTGGGTGATCAACGCCTACACGCTGGTGTTCGGCGGGCTGCTGTTGCTGGGCGCTCGCGCCGGCGACATCCTCGGCCGGAGAAGGGTCTTCCTCGCCGGGATCGCCGTCTTCTCGGTGGCCTCACTGCTGGGCGGCTTCGCAGCCACCTCCGGTCTGCTGCTTGCCGCTCGCGCCCTGCAGGGTGTCGGCGCCGCGATGGCCGCACCGTCCGCGTTGGCTCTGTTGATGACGATGTTCCCCGATGCCAAGGAGCGCGTCCGCGCCATCGGCTACTACACCGCCGTCTCCATCGGCGGCAGCGCCGTCGGCCTCATCGCCGGCGGGATCCTCACCGAGTGGGCGTCGTGGCGCTGGGTGCTGTTCGTGAACGTGCCGATCGGTATTGCCGTCATCGCCGTCGCACTGCGAGTGCTCCCCGAAACTGCCCGTAACAAGGGGCATTTCGACCTGGGTGGCGCCATCACCTCGACGCTGGGCATGACCGGACTCGTCTACGGATTCGTCCGCGCCGCCTCCACCAGTTGGACCGACCCGGTCACCGTCGCGGCATTCACCGTCGGCGTCGTACTGCTGACCTCGTTCGTGCTGATCGAGAAGCGCGCGAAGATGCCGATCGTCCCGCTCCGCCTGTTCGCCAGCCGCGACCGGGTCACCTCGTACGTCGCCCGGCTGTTGCTGGTCGCCGGCATGATGGGGATGTTCTTCTTCCTCACCCAGTTCCTGCAGGACGTGCTGCACTACTCGGCGATCGTCACCGGACTGGCCTTCCTGCCGCTGACCATCGTCCTGTTCGGTGCGTCGCAGTTCTCCGCCCGGGTGCTGACCAACCGGGTGTCGGCCAAGATCGTGATGGCCGTCGGACTGTCGTTCTCCACGGTCGGGCTGCTCTGGATGACCCAGCTGAATGCCTCCAGCGACTACTTCGACCTGCTCGGACCGCTGGTCCTGTTCGGTCTGGGCAACGGCCTGGCCTTCGTCCCGCTGACCACCACCGCGCTTGCGTGGCGTGGCCCCGGCCGATGCCGGCGCCGCGTCCGGACTGGTCAACGTCATGCAGCAGGTGGGCGGTGCGCTGGGTCTCGCGGTGCTGGTCAACGTGTTCGGCAGCGCCTCCAAGGCTGCTGTCGCCCCGGCCGGCTCGACGGCGCTGGAACAGGCACAACACGCCTTCACCGTCGGTGCCGACCGCGGCTTCCTGGTCGCAGCCTGCTTCCTGGCCGCAACCGTGATCCTGGTGCTGGTGGCCATCCGCCCCCAGCCCAAGGCGATCGCCGTGGCTGACTCGGGCGCTGACCTGGATGCCGAAGCCGCTGACCTCGGCGCCTCCGTCTCCCACGCCTGACCTGTTCCACTGAAGGGGCGCTCGCCATTGCGGCGGGCGCCCCTTTTTGTGCTGCGGTCCGCCGACGTGGTTTCGCCGCGCGGATCAACTAGCCCTGCGCGGATCAACTCAGGCCGTTTGGGACTGGTGAGGTGGAAGTCAACGAGTACATCCGCGCAGAGTGCGACTCGCGCATCCACACCGCCCGTCTTTATCCACAATTGAACTTTCCGGGTGGAACGCGCCGAGATTGCCAGGCAGGGTCCGAGCGATGGGACTCATATCTGACCGACGGCAGGCCTCGGATCTCTTCACCAGGTTTGGCCCGGTCATCCACCTCCGCGATGCTGACTCCTGCGGTGTCGCAAGGGGTTTGGTACTGCGGCTCGCTGAACGCGAGGAGCTGGTGCGGATTGCCAAATCGGCCTTCGTGCCGGCCGGCACCTGGTCCGAGGGAAGCGAATGGGAGCGGTTCCGGCTGCGAGCCATCGGGTTCGCTCTGTGCATCGCTGCAGATGCGCATTTGACCGGTCCTGCCGCTGCGGCCTTGATCGGCTTGCCCACCCTGTGGAAGCCGCCGGATCTCCCGACTGCGATCCGACCTGGTGACCCCCACATCGGCCATGACCGGTCGCCATTCGGGAAAATTCGCCACGGGTACTTGCCGGCGTTCCACCGGACCACTCGGGACCGCGTTCGCACGGTCAGCCCAGCCTTTGCGGCGATTGACGTTGCCCGACATCAGGGTCCGATCGACGGCCTGGTGACCGCCGACGCCGTTCTGCGCCGAGGCGTTGACCGCGCTGCGTTGTTCGATCTCATCGGGAACATGACTGCCTATCCCGGTATGGCCACGGCCCTGTGGGTAGCCCAACATGCCGATCCGAGATCGGAGAGCCCGTTGGAGTCGCTGGGCCGCTTCAGCTTTCTGACGGCGAAGCTACCGGTGCCGCTGTCCAATGTCTGGGTTCGCACAGATCGACAGTGGTTTCGCGTCGACCACCTCATTCCCGATACCGGTGTGATCATCGAGGCCGACGGCGCGCTGAAGTACAACAATCGACCGGACGCCGACGTCGTCGTGACTGCCCAAACCGTCAGGGAGGAGCTGCTCAGGCGAGCCGGCTTTGCGATTGCCAGGTACAACTGGTCCGACGCGGTGAGCCGGCCGTGGATCATCCCTCGGCGTGCCCACGAAGCGGCAGCCCTGCGCCGAGTCGGGCCGCCGCCGAAGTGTTGGCAGCTCGACCCGCCGCGCGGATGAACTCGTTGACTCCCGTCACATGCATCCCATTCGGGCCGAGTTCTGCCGCGCAGCGCTAGTTGATCCGCGCGGGAGGGTTGCGAGGCGCGCGGGAGGGCGAGGCGAGGGTCAGGCTTCGATTTCGGAGCGGTCGCCGGACCAGAGGGTGTGGAAGGTGCCTTCGCGGTCGACGCGGCGGTAGGTGTGGGCGCCGAAGAAGTCACGCTGACCCTGGATCAACGCTGCTGGGAGTCGGGGGGACCGGAGGCCGTCGTAGTAGGACAGGGCGGCGGCGAAGCCGGGGGTGGGGATGCCGGACTGGGCGGCGCCGGCCACCACGCTGCGCCACGAACCCTGCGCCTCGCGCAGCGCGTCGGTGAAGTAGGGCGTGAACAAGAGCGACGCAGGGCGCTCCTGCTTGCCGTCGTAGGCCTCGGTGATCCGGTTCAGGAAGGCGGCCCGGATGATGCACCCACCACGCCAGATGCGGGCCACCGCACCGAGGTCGATGTCCCAGTTGTACTGGGTCGCGCCGGCCACGATCTCGTCGAGACCCTGCGCGTAGGCGACGATCTTCGACGCGTACAGCGCCTCGCGGACGTCCTCGATGAAGCCGCCCACGTCTCGGACCTCGAAAGCGTCAGTCGGACCGGGCAGGTTCTTGGCGCCGGCGCGCTGGGCGGACGCAGACGACAGGCCGCGGGCGAAGACGGCCTCCGCGATGCCCGACACCGGCACGCCGAGGTCCAGCGCGGTCTGCACGGTCCAGGTCCCGGTGCCCTTCATCCCGGCCGCGTCGACCACCACGTCCACGAACGGCTTCTCGGTCTTGGCGTCGACGTGCAGCAGGACCTGGGCGGTGATCTCGATCAGGAACGAGTCCAATTTGCCGGCGTTCCAGTCCGCGAAGACATTGGCGATCTGGGCGGGCTCCAGCCCGGCGCCGCGGCGCAGCAGGTCGTAGGCCTCGGCGATGAGCTGCATGTCGGCGTATTCGATGCCGTTGTGGACCATCTTGACGAAGTGACCGGCACCGTTCTCGCCGATGTGTGTGCAACAGGGCGCCCCGTCGACGTGCGCGGAGATCTTCTCCAGGATCGGTCCCAGTGACTCGTACGCCTGCGCGGAGCCGCCGGGCATGATCGACGGCCCGTTGAGCGCGCCCTCCTCTCCGCCGGAGATGCCACAGCCGACGAAATTGATGCCCTTCACCTTGGCGGCGGCCTCGCGTCGAATGGTGTCCGCGAACTTCGCGTTGCCGCCGTCGATCAGGATGTCGCCCGGCTCCAGCAACTCGGACAGCTCGTCGATGACGGCGTCCGTCGGACCGCCGGCCTTGACCATGATGATGATCTTGCGCGGCACCTTCAGCGAGGCCACGAACTCGGAGGCCGACGTCGACCCGACGAAGTCCCCGTCGGATCCGTGCTCGGCCAGCAGCGCCTCGGTCTTGGCGTTCGTGCGGTTGTGGACCGCCGTGACGAAACCCTTGCTGGCGAAGTTGCGAGCGAGGTTCGAGCCCATCACAGCCAGCCCGGTGACACCGATGTCGGCGGTGGCGGTGGTGTCGGACATAGGTGACCTCCGGAGCTAAAGCGGGCGTGGACCGGGGTCCAGCCTTCCGTATGGCGATGGGCCGCCGTCACCCGGGTCCAACGCGGGTTCAGGCCAGCGCGGCCTTCACTGCCGCAGCAACCTTCGCACCCTCGGCGCGACCGGCCGCCTTGGCCTGTGCGGCTTTGATGACCAACCCCATCTGCCGCATGGTGGGCGCCGCGCCGGTCGATTCGGAGACATCGGCGACGGCAGACGCCACCAACGCGGCGATCTCGTCATCGGAGAGCTGGTCCGGCAGGTAGGCGGAGATGACGGCCGACTCGGCGCGTTCTTTCTCGGCCAGTTCGGTGCGCCCGGCCCCGTCGAAGGCCTCGGCAGACTCCTTGCGCTTCTTGACTTCCTTGGCCAGGACCGCAGTCACTTCGGTGTCGCTCAACTCCCGGGCGACGGCACCCGAGACCTCTTCGTTGGTGATCGCGGCCAGGGCCATGCGAAGCGTGCCCAGCGTGAGCGTGTCACGCGATTTCATTGCAGCCGTCATGTCGGACCGCAGTTTCTGCTTCAGCTCGGACATCTGCTCCACCTCGTTGGACAAATCGTTCCCCACGACCGTAGCCCCGACGGCAACGACAAAACCTCAGCTGCGATGTCCGACCGCGTAGACCGTGCGGCGCGGCAGCCCGAACCGGGCCGCGATCGCATCCACCGCGTCCCGCCGGGTCGAACCAGCGGCGACGAGTTCGGCGACGGCCGCACCCAAAGCCTCGTCCGACGGCGGCCCGGCCGAGTCCGCCGAAGCACCGCCCACCACCAATGTGACCTCGCCCCGCACACCTTCGGCACCGGCGGCCAGTTCACCCAACGTGCCGCGTCGGACCTCTTCGTAGGTCTTGGTCAGTTCGCGGCACAGCGCGGCCGGCCGGTCGGCGCCGAAGGACGCGACCATCGCGGTCAGCGTGTCGCCCAGCCGATGCACGGATTCGAAGAACACCATCGTTCGCGGCTCGCCGGACAGAGCGGACAGGGCCGTCGCCCGCTCGCCGCCCTTCCGCGGCAGGAAGCCCTCGAAGGTGAACCGATCGGAGGGCAGGCCGGACAACGCCAACGCGGTGATGACGGCGCTCGGACCGGGCACCGAAGTGACGGTCAGCGCGGCGGCGGCCGCGGCGGCCACCAACCGGTACCCGGGGTCGGACACCGACGGCATACCGGCGTCGGTCACCAGGACGACTTCGTCGCCCTGCCGGATGCGGTCGAGCAGGCCGGGAATCCGGGATTGCTCCACGGCCTCGTAGTAGGACAGGACGGTGGCGGACACCGATATTCCGAGATCAGCGGCCAACCGGTGCAGCCGTCGGGTGTCCTCGGCGGCGATGACGTCGGCCGACCTCAGCGCCTCGATCAGGCCGGCGGAGGCGTCGGAGACCCGACCGAGCGGGGTGCCCGCCAGCACCAGGCGCCCGACCCGCGGTGCCCCGGCTGTCTCTGACCCGGACGGCACCTTGACCTCAATTTTCATGTCCTCACCCTACGATCGTCCCCATGACCGCCCCGCCCACTGTCGTCCCCCGCGGCGACGAGCCAGACGTCGTGGACGAGGACCTGGTCGATGACGATCGACTGATCGGCCGCGCGACGGTGCTCGACGTCGATGACGAAGATCCGGAACAGGCGCGGCCGGATCCGGCATCCGGAGTCGTGGCCATCGGCGAGATCCCGGCGGTCGAACGACCGCTGGTGCCAAGGCGACGGCGACTGCCCGCTCCCCCGACCGATCGGTTGCGCGGCTGGCTCGTCACCATCGTCATCACCATGGTGGGCGGGCTCACCCGGCTCTGGAACGTCGGCAGTGCCAGCGACCACGGGACCCCGCTCTTCGACGAGAAGTACTACGCCGTGCAGGCCGCCGAGGTGCTGCGGAACAGCGGCGTGGAGGACAACCAGGCGTACGGCGTCGTAGTTCATCCCCCACTCGGCAAACAACTCATCGCCATCGGCGAGAAGCTCTTCGGATACACACCTCTCGGCTGGCGATTCGCCTCGGTGATCGCCGGCACCATGGTCATCTTCCTGATGATCCGGGTGGTGCGCCGGTTGACCAGGTCGACCTTGATCGGCGGCATCGCCGGGGTCCTGATCATCTGCGACGGCGTCAGCTACGTGATGGCCAGGACGGCGCTGCTCGACGTCTTCCAGGAAGTGTTCATCCTGGCCGCCTTCGCCTGTCTCATCGCCGATCGGGAACAGACCAGGGCGCGCCTGGCCGCTTCGGAGTTCAACAACTTCCTGGCGCCCGAACGCACCGGAGTCCTGGCCTTCTGGCGCAGATGGGGCGATCAGGCCGGCATCGCGCTCGGCGCCAGATGGTGGCGGTTCGGCTGCGGCTTCTTCATGGGTCTGACCCTGGCGATCAAGTACAACGGCGTGTACTGGATCGCCGCCTTCGGCGTGCTGAGCGTGATCTGGGATCTCACGGCGCGACGCGAGATCGGTGTGCGGCGGCCGGTCGTCGCGACCCTGCGACGGGACGTCGCACCCTCCCTCTGGTCGCTGGTGGTCGTCCCCTTCGGCGTCTACATCGCATCGTGGTGGGCCTGGCTGTTCTCGGAGGATGCGTTTCCCCGACACGTCCTGGTCGGGGATCCCAGCAATGCCGGCGACTGGCACGGCAGCGGAATTTGGTACAAGTTGGCCGGGCTGTGGGACAACGCGCTGTGGCAGTGGACCTGGAAGATGCTGGACTTCCACTCCACTCTGGACACCCCCGTCGACCCGGCCCAACGCCATCCGTGGGAGTCCAAACCCTGGTCGTGGCCGATCGGTACCCGGCCGGTGCTGTATTACGTCGGCGACAACCAGACCGGTTGCGGCACCGGACGAACCGACTGCGTCGAACGCATCTTCCTGATCGGCACCCCGGCGCTCTGGTGGATCTCGTTGTTCGTCTGCGCGTGGGCCCTGTGGCAGGCGATCGCCCGGCTCGACTGGCGGTATGCCGCGGTGCTGGTCGCCTACGGCGCCGGTTACATCCCGTGGTTCGCCAACCTGAACCGCCAGATGTACTACTTCTACTCGACCACGCTGGCACCGTTCCTGGTGATCGGTATCTGCTTGGTGCTCGGCGACATCATGGGGCGGGCCAGAGCCGGGGTGGAGCGGCGATATCTCTCGATCGGCATCGTCGCGCTGTACGTCGGTCTCGTCGTCGCCAACTTCATCTGGTTGCTGCCGATGCTCAACGGCACACCCATGACGCCGGATCAACTCAACATGGAGACCTGGCTGCCGTCCTGGGGGTGACCGCAACCGTGTACGCCGCCGACGAACTGGGTACTGGACGGACGCCCGCGGGAGCGCGAAAGCTGCGGGTATAGGGTCGAAAAAGGACCTGAAGAGGATCCACACAGGGCACAGACGTGCCCACCGACGAATCGTGAGGGAGGCCGTCATGGCCCAGTACACCTTGCCCGAGCTGCCGTACGACTACGCAGCTCTCGAGCCTTTCATCTCCGGCCAGATCATGGAACTGCATCACTCCAAGCATCACGCCGCCTACGTCGCGGGCGCCAACACCGCGCTCGACCAGATGGCGGAAGCCCGCGAGAAGGAGTCCTTCGGGACGGTCAACCTGCTCGAGAAGAACCTGGCCTTCCACCTCGGTGGCCACATCAACCACTCGATCTTCTGGCCGAACCTGGCCCCCGGCGCCGGCGACAAGCCCGCCGGCGAGCTCGGTGCGGCGATCGACGAGTTCTTCGGCTCGTTCGACGCCTTCCAGAAGCAGTTCAGCGCCAACGCGAACGCCATCCAGGGTTCCGGCTGGTCGGTGCTCGCGTGGGACACACTCGGCCAGCGGTTGAACCTGCTGCAGCTGTTCGATCAGCAGGGCAACATCCCGTTCGCCCAGGTGCCGATCGTGCTGCTGGACATGTGGGAGCACGCCTTCTACCTGCAGTACAAGAACGTCAAGGCCGATTACGTGAAGGCCTGGTGGAACGTCATCAACTGGGCCGACGCGACGGCTCGCTTCACCGCCGCCCGCGACAAGACCGGCGGCCTGATCGTCCTGTAGTTCGGTCCTGACCTCGAACCAGGGCCACGGCGGATCTCGCCGTGGCCCTTCTTCGACCCGGCGCCAGAGACCAGCGCTCGCAACTGACAGTTGCAGTCAACTTATTCTCCAGCGTCGGGAACGTCAGTGGCAGTGGTCCGCCACAGGGGTGGGCGGAACATCCAGCGAGGGATTCCGGTCGAAGAAGCCGAACGGCTTGAGCCAGAACGAGATGGTGTCGGCCGGCATCACCGGCCAGTCCTCTGTGCGGGTGATGTGGTGGATGCCGAAGACGTACCAGAGCACCACGTCGGTGTTCTCCAGTGATTCGTCGTCGGCGATCCAGCGGGTGATGCCGTCGTCGTGCTCGCTCTGCGTCGGGTACGTCCCACAGGGCCACTTCTCGTCGTCGTGGTGTCTGGTCACCCAGAGGGTGTGGCCGATGACGGGAGCCCGCAGAAACTGCGGAGTGCCCGGCGCCATGATCGGCGGAATCGCCGCTCCGGGCACCAGCTTGTAGGCCACCGGAGTGCCGAAGGCGTTGGTACGCTGCGGATTAGTGACCTTCCACGAGCGCTGTGCGCCGAAGTCGTAGTCGCGACCCGCGTCGACTTCGGACGCGATCAGAGTGGCTCGCGTCTGCATGGCCAGCCCGTACGGGTTGTCCGGGCCGACTTCGGGTGCGAACGAGTCCACCTCGAGCACGGAGTTCTGCGGCCCGTCCACGTCCAGGTCCAGCCGGGCGACGAGGAAGTGCTGGTGGAACGGCGCATAGGTGCGGTGGTCAACCAACGTGCCGGTGGCCGGCGTCGTCAGCACCGGGCGCGATCGGGGTGGTGACCATGATGCCGGTGGCCCTGATCTCGCATTCGATATTGCCATCGGTGTAGAAGCGCCAGTAGATCAGGTATTCATAATTCGCCACCGTGGCGTGCACCGAAACCACCAGTCGCCGCATCCGTCGGACTTCGGCACGACCATTGTTGTCTACGTGTTTCCACAGGACAGCATTGTCCTCCTCGTGGATGCAGATGGCCTGCGGCACCGTATATGGCACACCGGCACTGTCGGCCAGAGTCGCATCCAGGTAGCGGATCTCACCCAGGCAGTCGCACCCGAGCTGGAGGGAGGTGGTCATGTAACCCAGGCCCCACTCGCCGATGTCGTAGGCCGTCCGCCGATAGTGGTCGAAGCTGGAGTCCCGATACGGGACAATCATTTCGGCCAGCGAAATCCGATTCGCTATATCCCGGTGCACGCCGTGGTCGTCATATCCGACCCGGTGCAGCACCAGTCCTTCGCGATAGTTGAAGCCGACGCGGAGCGACCAGTTCTGCCAGCGCAATTCGTTCCCGTCCAGTTCGAACGAGACCCCGTCCGGCTGGGTGATGTGCAGGGCCTTGACGTCGTCGCGGAGCACCTGCCCGGGCACCAGGTCGGGTTCGTACTCCCCCATCACCGGCGCCGGCGGCACCAGATGGTCGTTGTCGATTTGGAGTAGCTCCATGGTGTTCATGTCCACGATCAACTTCAGCCCCGAAACCGGGTTGGCGTAGGGGTTTCCGTAGGTGCTGGAGCGCAGCCAGATATCGGCCCAACCCAGCCGGCGGCTTTGCCACTGGGCCGGCATCAGGGCCTTGCCGTAGGTCCAGACGTCGATGACCACCAGCGACAGATCGATGATTCCCCGCTCGGCCAGCGCGGCCACGACGCGGGGCTCTGCCTTCATCGCGTGTTCGCAATCGTGCCACTCGTCCACCGTGAAATTCGGGGTCACTCCGGGGACCTCGATCACGCTGTCGACAACGCCCCACACGAGATCGACGACGGCCTCGCGGGTCTGGTTGTCCTGGCGATCCCAGAAGACCGACAACGACCGGCGTGGCACCGGGTCGCCGGCTCGCCACGCCCGCAGGTCCGCCTTCGGCGGCTCGGCCAGGGTGATCGAGGCGAAGCGGAACGTCTCGCCCACCGCACCTGTCGCCCGCAGGAGCTCGACGGTGCGGGTGATCTCCGAGCTGGTCAGCGGATCGAGCGGGTGGGCGGGCATGGGCTGTCCTCCGGCTGCAGTGCGCAAGACAGGCCAGGGTGGCCCGCCGCGCTCACCCTACGAGCGAGAGCATTCAGTCGTGCGGCGTACCCGCCACGTCGGCAGCAGCAGCCGCGTGGCTGTCGACCACGGCAGCCGCTGCACCACCGGCAGCGCCGGCCGACGCGACCCGACCGCTGTCGTAGATGTCGGGCTCGATGTACAGCACCCGGGCGATCGGGGCGGCGGCGCGGACCCGTTGCTCGAGCGCATCGATGGTCTGGGCCACCTGCTGCGCGGAATCGGTCGCGGCCACTGCGACCTTCATGCCCACCATCAGCTCGTCCGGTCCGAGGTAGAGCGTCTTCATGTGGATGATCCGTTCGACACCGTCGCCGGCCAGTGCCGCCGCCTCGATCGCGGCGATGTCCTGGGGAGACGCACCCTCACCCACCAGCAGGCTCTTGACCTCGATCCCCAGCACGATGGCGACCAGGACGAGCAACAGGCCGATGGCGACGGTGCCGATGCCGTCCCAGATTCCGTCGCCGGTGATCACCGAGATGACGATGCCGACGAACGCCAGCGCCAGGCCGGTCAGCGCGGCGATATCCTCCAGCACCACCACCGGCAGCTCGGGAGCCTTGGCCCGCCGGACGAACTCCAGGATCGAGATTCCTTCGCGGTGCTCCTTGGACTCGCCCAGCGCGGTGCGGAGCGAGAAACTCTCGAGCCCGATCGACACCAACAGGATGGCGATGGGAATCCAGGCGCGCTCGATCGGCTCCGGGTGCTGCAGCTTGTGGACACCTTCGTAGATCGAATACACGCCGCCGATGGTGAACAAGATGATCGAGACCATGAATGCGTAGATGTAGCGCTCGCGTCCGAATCCGAACGGATGCTCCGGGGTTGCCGTGCGCCGCGACCGCTTGCCGCCGATCAGCAGCAAGACCTGATTCCCGGAGTCGGCCAGCGAATGCACCGACTCGGCCAGCATCGACGACGATCCCGAGAGCAGATAGCCGACGAACTTGGCCACCGCGATCCCGAGGTTGGCCGCCAAGGCGGCCAGAATCGCCCTGTTGCCTCCTGAAGTACTCATCTCGTCCCTTCGGCCGGGCGATGCCCCGCTACATCATCGCCAATCCAACATGGCGATCGTTCCAGACGAATCCTTTACGAACGTTTTCGACGGGTGCCCGGCGGGCCGGCTGCCCACTGATCGCACGACGATCGGCGGACACGCACCGACCCCCCTACGGGACAAGTGAGCGCCACAGGGCCACAATCCTCAGTCATGCCGGGAAATGCGTCTGTAGCGTCACCGTCACACGCCGAACCTACGGTTCGGGACATGGCCGACCTGTTCCAGGACTATCCGTTCGGGCGGGCGTGGGATGAGATGTTCTCGGGCCCCGGCGTCATCCGGCCTGCCTACGAATCAGTACACGCCGCGCTGCAGACGCTGTCCGCCGCAGACCTCAAGGCCAGGGCCGACATCATGGGCCGCACCTTCCTCGACCAGGGCATCACCTTTGCCCTCGGCGGAGTGGAGCGGCCGTTTCCGCTGGATCTGATTCCCCGGATCGTGACGGCGCAGGAGTGGAAGGTCGTCCAGACCGGCGTCCCACAGCGGGTCCGCGCGCTGGAAGCCTTCCTGGCCGATTGTTATGGACCCGGCCGCATCTTCGACGACGGAGTCGTGCCGCGTCGCCTGGTGACCACGTCGCCGCACTTTCACCGCCAGGTGTCCGGCATGGACGGGCAGGACGGCGCCCGCATCGTCATCTCGGGTGTCGACCTCATCCGCGACGAGCACGGCGCGTTCCGGGTGCTGGAGGACAACGTCCGGGTGCCGTCGGGGGTTTCCTACGTGCTGGAGAACCGGCAGGCGGTCTCGCAGGTGCTGTCCGAGGCCGGTGGTGATCAGCAGATCCGTTCGGTGGCCGAATATCCGGGCCGGTTGCTGGCCGCTCTCCGCGCCGTCTGTCCCTCGAACGTCAGCGACCCGACGGTGGTCGTACTCACCCCCGGTGTCTACAACTCCGCCTACTTCGAGCACACACTGCTGGCCCGCGAGATGGGCGTCGAGCTGGTCGAAGGCCGAGACCTGATCTGCCGCAACAACAGGGTCTTCGTCCGCACCACCGCCGGCGAGATGCCGGTGCACGTGATCTACCGCCGGCTCGACGACGAGTTCCTCGACCCGATGCAGTTCCGGCTGGATTCGATGCTGGGCTCGCCGGGTCTGATCAACGCGGCCAGAGCCGGCAATCTCACCATCGCCAATGCAGTGGGCAACGGCATCGCCGACGACAAACTCGTCTACACCTACGTGCCCGACATCATTCGGTACTACCTGAGCGAAGAACCGATCCTGCTCAACGTCGACACCTACCGGATGGAAGAGCCGGACCACCTGGAATACGCGCTCGAGCACCTGGCCGAATTGGTGATCAAGCCGGTGGACGGTTCCGGCGGCAAGGGCATCGTCATCGGTTCGCAGGCCGACTCGTCGACCCTGTCGAAGGCCCGCGAAGCCATCCTGGACAACCCGCGCGGCTGGATCGCGCAGCGGGAAATCGCGCTGTCCACCGTCCCGACGCTGATCGGCGACAAGATGCGGCCGCGGCATGTCGACCTGCGTCCGTTCGCCGTCAACGACGGCAACTCGGTCTGGGTGTTGCCGGGCGGCTTGACCAGAGTCGCGCTGCCCGAGGGCGAGCTGGTGGTCAACTCATCCCAGGGTGGCGGTTCCAAGGACACCTGGGTGCTGGCCGCGGCGGACGAGCCGGTTGCCCCGATCCGGGATCAGGCGCAGGCTCCCGGCCAGGCCCACGGCATCATCCTCGACGACCTCCCGATACCGGAGGAGTTCCCGGCGCAGTCGCAGAGCCAGAGCCAGTTCTCCAGCTGGGAGGAATCCCCCGCGCAGAGCACCGGCGCCTTCTTCTTCGACCCACCGGTCACTCCGCTCGAGGACGGTGACGGCCTGCGCCACCAGCAGGGACAACAACAACAGGAGCAGCGATGCTGAGCCGGATCGCGGAGTCGCTGTACTGGTTGGGTCGGCACGTCGAACGCGCCGACTGCACGGCCCGGATCCTGGACACCTACCTGCACCTGCTGCCCACCGGGTCCTGGGCGACTGACCATCAGGTGATCAGGTCGCTGGTCGATTCGATGGGTCTGTCCGGTGACGAAGAGGTCGAGGGGGCGGACTCCGGCAAGCTCGTCCGCACCCTGGTGTTCGACACCGAACGAGCTTCGTCCGTGTCCGGCGCGCTCATCGCCGCGAGGGACAACGCCCGCGGGGTCCGGGATGCGCTGCCGCTGGACGTCTGGGAGTGCCTGAACGTCACCTGGCACGGCCTGCGGTCCCGCGCGGCGACCGGCGGTGGCCCGCACACCTACCTGCGTTGGGTCTCCGAACGGTGCGCCATCGCGGCCGGGCTGACCGACCAGGTGATGAGCCACGACGAGGGCTGGCATTTCCTCGCCGTCGGCCGGGCGTTGGAGCGGGCGGACATGACCATCCGGCTGATCGCGGCCGCCGATTCCGAGACCGGGTCGGTGCCGCCGTGGCGCGCGCTGGTCAGTGCCTGCGGCGGGTGGGAGCCCTATGTCCGGGAGCACGGCGGCTCCATCGGCCAGCGGACCGCGATCGAATTCGCCTTGTTGGACCGGAAGTTTCCGCGTTCCGTGCTGCGCTGCCTGACCGCGGCCGAGGGCTCGCTGGCCGAGCTCGAGGCGGCCGGCTCGATGCAGCAGCGCGATCCGCGGCGGGACCCGTCATCGGCCCGCCGGATCGTGGGTCGCACCAGGACCGGGCTGGACTACCGCACCGGCACCGAGCTGGGTGCCGATCTGCCACACCTGCTGTCCAGCCTGCAGCGGACGGTGGCCAGTGCCCACGTGGCCATCAGCAATTCCTTCTTCCGGCGCGGTGACGAAGTGACCTGGGCCAACATCGGATCTGACGGGGTGATGGTCTGATGTCCGGCGCCAACGGATCGACCAATGATCAAGGTATGTACGGCTCCGACATCTGGCGGTTGCTGATCGTGCACCGCACCGAGCTCACCTACCCGGACACGGTGACCACCTCGTACAACGAGGTCCGGATGCAACCGTCGGACGAGCCCGGCCAGGCGGTGCTGTCGTCGCGGATGGAGCTCGACCCGTTCGAGGGGGTGACCAGCTACCTCGACTACTTCGGCACCAGGGTGGCCTCGTTCGACGTGCACCGCCCGCACCGGCACCTCACCGTCACCGCCACCTCGACGGTGGAGACGTTCCCGGCCGCGGACTTCGGTCCGGGTGGGTACGGCAACGGAGCGGCCGAGATCGCGACGATGAGCTGGGAGCAGCTGGCCTCGTCCGGTGTCGACGACCGGTTCGAGGAATTCCTCACCCCCACCCAGCTGACCGACCTCAACGACGAGCTCACCGGCATCTCCGAGCAACTGCGGGCCGACGCGGAGACCCCCTCAGCCGCCGGGCGCGCCGTCTGCACCATGCTCAAGAAGTCGCTGAAGTACGAGCAGGGCGCGACCGGTGTCTTCACTTCGGCGCAGGAGGCGTGGGCCGAGAAACGTGGTGTCTGCCAAGATTTCTCGCACCTCGGGATCGGCCTGCTGCGGGCGATGGGCATCCCCACCAGATACGTCTCCGGATATCTGCACCCGGACAGCAAAGCTGAGATCGGCAAGACCGTCACCGGGCAGTCGCACGCCTGGGTGGAGTGGTGGGACGGGGCGTGGGTTCCGTTCGATCCAACCAATGCTGCCTCTCCTTCCCAGTCACACGTGGTCGTCGGGCGCGGACGCGACTATCGCGACGTGCCACCGGTCAAGGGCGTCTACGCAGGCCCGGAGGCCAGCGGTAACGAGGTGACGGTCAAGGTCACCCGGTTGCGCTGAATCCACCCCTCGCGGGACGTAATCTCATAGCAAGAACTTCCGCGCTGATCCGCGTCCCGGTCTCCCCAGCTGCCGTCCCCGGATCTCCCGCCTCGCGCGCGGTTGACGTCAAGGAGGACGCGATGGCAAGCACGGTCAGCACCGACACCCGGTCGACTTCGTTCGGACACCTGTTCCGCGAGCGAATCACGGCGACGCCTGGCAGCGAAGCGTTCCGCCGACAGACGCCGACCGGCTGGGAGTCCCTGTCCTGGGCGCAGACCAAGGAACAGGTCTACGAGATCGCCGCCGGCCTGATCGATCTCGGCGTCGAAGCGGAACACCGCGTCGCCATCGCCGCCGGCACCAGGCTCGAGTGGATCCTGGCCGACCTGGGCATCACGTGCGCCGGTGGCGCCACCACCACCGTCTACCCGTCGACCACCGCCGAGGACGTCAGCTACATCCTGGCCGACTCCGGCGCCGTGGTGGCGATCGCCGAGGATGCGGCCCAGGCCGCCAAGTTGACCGGCGCGGACCTGCCCGATCTCAAGGCCGTGGTGCTGATCGATGGCGAGGGCGACGGCGACAAGGTGATCTCCTGGGCCCAGCTCGTCGAGCGTGGACGAAAGCTGCTGGCGAAGGAGCCGGGTGCGGTGGACGCCCGCATCGATGCGCTGGAGCCGGAGAGCCTGGCCACGTTGATCTACACCTCGGGGACCACCGGCCGACCCAAGGGCGTGCGGTTGGTGCACGACAACTGGACCTACGAAGGTCACGCCGTCACCGAACTCGGCATCTTGCAACCCGATGACGTGCAGTACCTGTGGCTGCCGCTCTCCCACGTGTTCGGCAAGATGCTGATCGCCATCCAGCTGCAGATCGGCTTCGCCACCGCCGTCGACGGGGACCTGACCAAGATCGTGGAGAACCTCGGCGTGGTCAAGCCGACCTTCATGGCCGGTGCGCCAAGGATTTTCGAGAAGGTCAGGGCCAAGGTCACGCTGACCAGCCAGGACGCCGGCGGACTGAAGTCGAAGATCTTCGACTGGGCTTTCGCGGTGGGACTGGCTGCTTCTCGTCGGCGGCAGTCGCGGGAAGCCCTCACCCGCAAGCACTCCGTGCAGCTGGCCATCGCGGACAGGTTGGTGTTCAGGAAGATCCGCGCCGTGATGGGCGGGCAGATCAAGTTCTTCGTGTCCGGTTCCGCGGCTCTGTCCCGCGACGTGGCCGAGTGGTTCGACGCCGCCGGGATGACCGTGCTCGAGGGCTACGGGATGACCGAGACCAGCGCCGCCACGTTCGTCAACCTGCCGACCGACACCAGGATCGGCACCGTCGGACCGCCGCTGCCCGGCACCGAGGTGATCATCGCCGCCGACGGCGAGATCCTGGTCCGTGGACCAGGAGTCATGCGCGGCTACCACAATCTGCCCGGTGCCACCGAAGAAGTGCTGACCGCGGACGGCTGGCTGCACACCGGCGACATCGGCCAGCTGGCGGACGGTTTCCTGACCATCACCGACCGCAAGAAGGATCTGATCAAGACCTCAGGCGGCAAATATGTTGCGCCGCAGAAGATCGAGGGCATCTTCAAGGCGGTCTGCCCGTATGCGTCGCAGATCATCGTGCACGGCGAGGGTCGGAAGTTCATCTCGGCGATGATCACCCTTGATCCCGAGACCATCGTCGAATGGGCCGAGGCCAATGGGTTGGCCGGCAAGACCCCGGAGGAGCTCGCCGCCGACCCGAAGGTTCGCGAGCTGATCAGCGGCTACGTCGACGAGCTCAACGGGAAGCTGGAGCGGTGGGAGACGATCAAGAAGTTCGTCATCCTCCCCCGCGACCTGACCGTCGAGGACGGCGAGCTCACCCCCTCCATGAAGATCCGCCGCAAGATCGTCGAGAAGCAGCACATGGACCAGCTCGACGACCTCTACGCCGACTGACGCTCTGTCCCGTCCCCCGTCCCCCGCGCGGATCAACTACGGCTGCGCGGCTCAACTCGTTGACTCACGTCCCATCAGCAACAAACGGGTCGAGTTGATCCGCGCGGGGCTAGTTGATCCGCGCGGAGACGGGGCGGGGGTCAGGTCGAATAATCGTAGAAGCCGCGGCCGGTCTTGCGACCGAGCAGCCCGGCCTCGACCATCCGGGAGAGCAGGGCGGGTGGGGCGTAGTGCGGCTCGCCGTACTCGGCGTACATCGACTCGGCGGCGAACTTGGTGGTGTCCAGTCCGACCAGGTCCAGCAGCCGGAGCGGCCCCATCGGGTGGGCGCAGCCGAGCACCATGCCGTTGTCGATGTCCTCGGCAGTCGCGTGACCTGCCTCGAACATCCGCACGGCCGAGAGGAGATATGGGATGAGCAGGGCATTGACCACGAACCCGGCCCGGTCCTTGGCCCGCACCACCGTCTTGCCGAGCGTCTCCGACGCGAATGCCACGACCCGGTCGGTGGTCTCGGCACTGGTCAGCAGGCTGGGGATGATCTCGACCAACTTCTGCACGGGCGCCGGGTTGAAGAAGTGCACACCGACCACCTTGTCCGGCCGCCCGGTGGCCACGGACAACTTGGAGATCGGGATCGATGAGGTGTTGGACGCCAGGATGGCCTGCTGGTCGACGACGATCTTGTCCAGTTGGGTGAAGACCGCCAACTTGAGCTGCTCGTTCTCGGTCGCCGCCTCGATCACGAGGTGACGATCGGCCAGTTCGTCCAGACCAACCACGATCCGAATCCGCGCCCGCGCCTGCGTTGACTCGTCCTCCGTCGCCTTGCCGGCCTTGACCGCCCGAGCCAGGGACTTCTCGATCCGCAGTCGGGCCGCATCGGCAAATTCCGCGCGTACCTCCGAGACGATGACGTCGAGTCCGTTGCGGGCACAGACCTCGGCGATCCCGGACCCCATCAGTCCGCCGCCGACCACGCCGACCCTGGAAATCGCTATCGTCGACATTGCCGTACTGGAAACATCATTCATCGGAGTTCCGCTTTCACGTCTTCGTGGACCCGGATTGGGCGTACCGGCACGATACGACGTCGAACCGGCAGCGGGCCCAGCCGGGCACCGCAGGCGAACCGGGCATGTGCGCTGCATCTCAGCGACGTGGCAGCGGGGACCGTCACACTGTCATCACACGATCAACACGAATGGACGGCCAGTGACCACGACGACCGAGGTGCCCGCCCAGGCGCGACCCCGGGCGCAGCCGCTGAAGCTGATCCTCACGGTCTCGTTGTGCTGCGTGGTGATCGGCTTGCTCGTCTGGCAACGCGATCGATTGGCCGCGCTGCCGCGGGTGCTGATGCACGCGAAGTGGGGTTGGATCCTGCTGGCCATCGTCGCTCAGGTCGCCTCCATCGGCGCGCTGGCCAGAGAGCAACGCCGACTGATCAGTGTCCGAGGCGGCCGCCGGCCACTGCCCTCGGTGCTGGCCACCACCTGGGCCGGTAACGCCATCTCGATCTCCCTGCCCATCGTCGGTTCGGCGACCGCCACCGTCTTCGTCTACCGCCGATTCACCTCCATCGGCGTGGATCGGGCTCTGGCCGCCTGGGCCCTGGCCATCTCCGGTATCTATTCGACGGTGAGCTTCGCGGTCATCGCGGCGATCGGTGCGATGATCAGTGGCTCGCCGGCGCTGGCCATCACCGGCGCCATCACCGTGCTGGTCGGAGTCATCCCCATCTCCCTGGTGCTTTTGGGCTTGCGGCGGCCCAGAGTGCACGCCGGCGCCACGACGGCATTGGCGGCGATCCTGCGGCTGACGCAGCGGCTGTTCAAGCGCCCGACGGGCAACGCCGACCAGATCAGTTCGAGCACGCTCGACCAGCTGATCTCGTTGCGGCTGAACAGGTCGAGCGGGCTGGTGGCCGGTTCGATGGCGTTCGTCAACTGGATCCTGGACCTGGCCTGCCTGACCTGCGCGATCCTCGCAGTGCACGGCACCGTTCCGTGGCACGGATTGATCCTGGCCTGGGCGGCGGGCAGCGGCGTTTCCACCCTCGGTCTGACTCCGGGCGGTCTGGGGGTTGTCGAGATCACGCTCGGTGCCGCATTGATCGCCGCCGGGATGCCCGCGGATCTGGCGATCGCAGCCGCCCTGCTCTATCGCGTCATCAAGCTCGGCCTCATCCTCGCCGTCGGCGGCGCCACGCTGCTGATCCTGCGTATCACCGCGTCCGCTCCAGCGCTGCCGCCGGACAACGGAACCACTGCCCATCCCGACGCCGACCAACCCGCGGTCACCGCACCGTCGATGCCCTGAACGCGCACGCTCGGCTACCTTCGTCGTAAGTGGTTCGCCAGGGCGAAAGGGGTCGCGATGCAACCGATCACCAGGTCGCCTCGATTCATCGGCAGCCTGCTCCGCGGTGTGCTAGGGCTCCCCCGCCCGATCCAACGGCTGTTGGCCGGCGCTCCGATCGTGGTGGACGAACAGCAGCTGGACCCGAGCTGGCAGTTCTTGCGGTGGGTGGTCAAACGGTCGACGGCACGGACGCCGCTGGCGATCGACGTCGAGTCCGTTCGCTTCTCCCAGCAGGTGATGGACGTCGCGGGCCAGGGCAGACCCATTCGCGGCGCCCGCTACCGGCCCATCGAGATTCCCCGCGCCGACGGCACGACGATCGACGGCCGGCTCTACACGGTGGATGGGACCGGCCACGATCGGCCGCTGCTGCTGTTCTTCCATGGTGGCGGCTTCGTCTCGGGCAGCCTCGACTCGCACGACCGGTTGTGCGAGCAGCTCGCCGCCAAGGCCGAGGTCAACGTGCTCGCGGTCGACTACCGGCTGGCTCCGGAGTTTCCGTTCCCGGCCGGTTTGGAGGACTGCAATATCGCGTACCGCTTTGCGCTGGAGCACGGCCACGCACTGGAGTCCGACGGCCGGGTCGCCGTCGGTGGGGACAGCGCGGGCGCCAACCTGGCCATCACCGTCGCCCACGAGCACCGGAACCACCGCCGCCCCGCCGGCCTGCTGGCGTTCTACCCGCCGGTCGATCCGCTGGCCGACACGAGATCACGGCGATTGTTCGGCACCGAGTTCTTCCTGACGAACGAGGCCATCTCGGCCATGGCGACCCTCTACCTGGGGGTGGCGCCACCGTCCGAAGACCCGCGTGCCGCCACCCCGCAGGACGAGCTGCACACCATGCCACCGACCTACCTGGTCACCGCCGGGTTCGACCCGCTCCGCGACGAGGGTGAGGAGTTCGGCCACCAGCTCGCCGACGCCGGCGTTGCTGTGGTGTCCCGCCGCGAACCGGATCTGACGCACGGATTCGCCAGCTCGCTGGGCGTCGGACCCCGGCCCCGGGAGGCCGTCTCCGAGGCGGCCAGCGGATTTCGCACCCTGCTGGCCATCAGCGATCCACCGCCGAGGTCGGCCGGCTGATCGGCGGGCGGCCTGGTCTCAGACCAGGGCCGAACCCTGCTTCCATTCGTTCCACGGGATGTTCCAGTCGCCATATCCGTCGGTCGGCTCCAACGAGGTGGAGGTGCCGACCACGGTCACGACGTCGCCGTAGGAGAAGTTGTCGTAGAACCACTTTGCGTGCTCCGGGCTGATGTTGATGCAGCCGTGAGAGACGTTGCGCTCGCCCTGGTCGTCGACCGACCACGGCGCGGAATGTACGAAAATACCGCCGGCCGACAGCCGAACGGCCAACGGAATGTCCTTGTCGTAGCCCAGTTCGTAGCTGGTCGGCAGGCCGTAGGTCGCGGAGCTCATGCGTTTGACCTGGTACTTCTCCTGCACCACGTAGGTGCCGGACGGGGTGACGAAAGAGATGTCCGTGCCTCCGACGGTGATCTGCTGGTTGCGGCCCATCGACACCGGAATGGTGCGAACCAGCGCGCCGTCGCGGTACACCTTCATCTGCTTGGTCGCGTCGTCGATCTTCGCGACCTTCGACGGGCCCACCGTGACCTTCAGCGTGCGGTCGGTTTCGCCGTACAACCCGTCCCCCAGGTCGACGCCGTAGACGTCGGCGTCGACCGTGATCTGGGTGCCGGATTTCCAATAGTCCTGGGCTCGGTAGTGCAAGGTCTTGTCATCCCACCAGAACCAGGAGCCCTTGACCGCGGGCACCGTCGTGACGGTCAACGCGTTCTCCACCGCGGCCCGATCGGTGGGCGCCTTGTCGAAGCTCACCACCATCGGCTGACCCACTCCGATGGTCTTCATGGTCGGGTTCGGAAAGAACGACGGATAGGCGGTGTCCTGCGGCTCCAGCGTGGTGAAAGTGCTGGCGGACTTGGTTTTCACTCCGTCGAGGTTGGTCGCGGTCGCGGCGATCGCGTAGCTCCGGCCGTACCCCAGCGGTTCCGCGGAACGCCAGCCGATCTTGTCCGGCGAGAACGTTCCCTTCACTGCGCGGCCCTCGGGATTCGTCACTCGCACCGCGTCCAAGGCACCGTTGGACACGGTTATAGTCACCGGCTCGATCGGGGAGACCTCGGCCGCGACGAGGCCGCCGGTATCGTGCTGATCTTCGCGATGGGTTTCGGGATGGTCGCCGGGGGCTGCTGGTGGGGTCGTCAGTCGGGCGGTGAGCTCGGGTGGGGCCGAGGCGGGCTGTTCTGTGCTCGGAGCGGACGGCGGTGATTGCACTGAGCTCGTCGTAGTCAGTGGCGGCGAAGCGGTGCTGTCGACCGCTACCGGACTGCCGGCACCGGTCGAGTCTTGGCCGAGCGTGCAGGCGGTGAGGGTGGTGGACAGGGCGATCGCGACGGCGAGCACCTTCAGGTATCGCGGAATCAGGGTCATCAGAGGTCTCTTCTCGTGCGGGAGGAGGGTCAGCACATCGCGATGGAGCGATGCGTCAGCGGTCGGCGCCGAACGCCCATGGGCGTCGACGTCGCAGCTCTAGACCCGCAGAACGCAGAGAAAAAGCCGTGAAGGGCCGGGCACCGGCGGACCGCGCCCGATCACGTCGAAGACAAATCGCCCGGCAGCATCCCGGTCGCGACGCGCCTGACCCAGGAAGAGCAGCACCAACCCGCCGACCACGACGAGCGCCAGAATGCAGGCCGCGGTCAGTCCCGATACCCCGCCCGGAAGCGACGGTGCCGCGGAATCCGAAACCTGCTGGGCCGCAGCGGGATAAATGGACCGCGGTGAGTCGGCGGTGACCGCATCGATCACCAACCGGTGACCGCCAGCGGAGTCATGCTGGCTCAGCACGTGCATGCCGATCACGCCCGCGACGAGGATGCCGATCAACAGCCAGCGAGCAGCCCACGACGACGAGCCCTGGCGGGCGCGCGTTTGCACAGTGGGTAGCACCCTTCCAGTGTTACCGATGAACTGTGAGTTCGTGGCAAGCCGACGACACGTACCGTGGTCATCGATGCGACGACCGTCGTGATGCGCAGCCACACGCGAAGGGATCCATGTGGTCAGTCAGGTCAGCAGCGGTCCCCGGGAAACCCGGTCGGCGGACCGGTCGCTGGCCGCCAGGCTGCTCGGTGCAGCGGCACTGAGCGGTGTGACGTTGACGCTGGCGATCTTTGCTGTCCTGCACCTGCTGCCGCCGACCAGTGACATCTCGCCGGTACACCGCACCATCAGCGAGTACGCCTTGACCAGTTCCGGCTGGGCCTTCAACCTCGCTGTCATCATGCTGGCGTTGTCGTCGGTTGCGGTCCTCGTTGGCGCCGTCATCATCCGGCTCGTCCCGCCCGTCTCGGTCGGGACGGTCTTCGGGGCGCTCTGGGTGGGCGGCCTGTTGGCGATCGTGAACTTTCCGAAACACAACTGGGCCCTCGGCGCGATCAGCCACACCGGTCAGATCCATCGGTTGGCCAGTTTGGTGGCCTTCATCGCGCTGCCGGTCGCGGTGATGTCGATCACGCGCCGCCGTGGGCGCCCTTCTCAACCGCGGTCGGCTCGTTGGGCGTTCTGGCTGGCGGCCGCGTCCCTGCTCTGGTTCGTGCCGATGCTCTATGCGATCGCCACCACGCCGGGAGCCTGGTGGCAGGTGATCCCGCTGGGACTGATCGAACGCGGGCTGGCGCTGACCGAGGTCGCTGCCCTGCTCGCCCTGGCCGTACTCGTCCGGTCGTCGGCCAACCGGACCCACCCAGCGGATCAGTGGCCGACGGGCCAGAAATAGCAGGTCACCGTCGGTGAAATTGCCGAGCCACCGACGGCCACCAAACCGATGTGCAACGGCAGCCCGAACCGGCCGGACGCCTCGCGAATCGTGACCAGTGGGCGCAGGTCGACGCCCAATTCGCCGACCAGGAACGCGAAGAGCCGGGCGAGACCGGGGCCACTCGACCAGCCCCAGCCGCGGCTGAAGAAGAAAAGCTTCTCCGATGGTGCTGCCGGTCCGTCCCAACGAACGGTCCGCTGCAAAAACGTAGACCTCGCCCGAAGCTCTGCGGGGACATCGACCACGAACTCGCGGACGATGCGAGCCGGCCCCTCGGCTGGATCGCCGACCCCGACGGGCATCGGCAGATCAGGTCCGACCGCCAGCCACCGGTAGGTCTTGCAGGTGGCCAGCCGACCATCGACTACGTCGTAGCCGATCACCTCGACCGCGGGGTCAACGATCGCCTGCTCGGTCTCGGCCGCCCCCAGGGCGCCGTCGGGCAGCATTTCGCCCAGCGTCCCGACGGGCAGCCATGACGCCGGGAAGTACACCGTTGCGCGACGCCGCCCGCCGCCCGCGAAGCCGACGCCGACCATCACCCTGGCTGGGGCCCCGACGGGCGTCGAGGCCAGGTACCGATCGAACAACGCGGCCGCCGCAGTCTGTCCGGTCCGCTCCACCGCGGTCAGATACGTCGCGGCGTTGGCGGACAGGTCGAGCCTGCGGTCCGCGACGTCCACCACGTAGCGTAACGAAATACCCTGCCCCCCATCGAGTTTGACCGATAGCTCGAATGGCGCACCTGATTCGGTGAGCGAGGAACGGCGGGTCGGATCCAGCTCCCAGTCCCGCCACGGAATCGCCAGCAACTCACTCAACTCGTCGGCGGGTCCGGCGGCGGCCGGCTTCGCCCGCAAGTCGAGTTCGGCCAACAGTTGCCCGACCAGCTGTCCGATATCCGCTGCTCCCGGCGTCATTGGTCGATAGCCTCAATGGTGTGCGGGCCGCCGACAGTGCCGAAGATCCCGCTGCCGACCCCACCCTCGACCCCGCGTTGGACACCGACGTTGACGTCGTCGTGGTTGGCGCCGGGGTGGCCGGCCTGGCCTGCGCCAGGGCGCTGTTGACCACCGGTCGTTCCGTGCTCGTCCTGGAGGCGCGAGACCGACCCGGCGGTCGAGTCCTGACCTGGCGCACGGCTCGCGGGGACCTGGTGGAGATCGGGGCCCAGGTGGTGCACCTGACGGCCGACCCGGCCTTGACCGAGCTGCTGACCTGGGCCGGGATCGAGGTGGTTCCCGCCCCGCCCGACATCGACGTGCACCTGGTGAGGAACGGGGTCCGCCGATCGGCGGCCGAGATCAACCGCGACCAGCCGCCGGCGCCCTGGCAGCTGGCCAGACTCTTCGATCAGAGGACCGGAACCGTCGCCGACGCGGTTGGCGGCCTGTCCGAGCCCGCCAGAGCCGCGGCACTGGCGTGGTGGGAGCAGGTGGTCGGCGGCCCACCGGACGAACTTGCCGCCGCGGATGTGGCGTTCATACTGCACGCCCGCAGCGATGGTGAGGTAGAAATCCCGGGCGGCTTCGACCGGATCATCTCCACGCTCATCACCGGGGTTGACGTCCGATTCGGTGAGCCGGTGCGATCGATCAGGCATCGTCCCGACGGGGTGGTGGTAGTCGGAGGCGCCGGATCGTCCGCGGTTCGGGCCGCTGCCGTCGTCGTGACCGTGCCGCCGGGAGCGCTGGCTGCGCAGGACGTTTCGTTCAACCCCGAATTGACCGCAGAAAGGGATGGCAGCGTGCCGGTGTTGGCGTCCGGCGACGGACTGGTGGTCGTGCTGACCACGCACCGCCCACCGACCGGGACCGGGTGGGTGATGCTGCTGGACCAGCCGGGTGGACTGTGGCGCACCAGGGCCGGGAGTCCCGTCGTGGTCGGACACATCAAGGGCGCAGCCGCCGGTAGGGCGCGCAGCTTCGATTTTTCCGGCCGGTCCGCGGACGTGCTCGCCATGGTCGCGCCCACTGCCGCCGGGGTGGCCGAGGTGCAGATCCACGACTGGGCAGCCGACCGATGGGCGGCCGGCACGTTCAGCGTGCCCAGACCGGACGCGGAGGTGGCCGCGGCGCGTTGGCGGGAGCCGTTGGGCGGGCGGGTGTTCTTTGCCGGCGAGGCCACCGCAACGGCGGAGTTGCGCGGTCTGGTGCAGGGCGCACTGACCAGCGGCTACCGAGCCGCCCGTGAGGTCGTCGCCGCTCTCGGCGACCTGCCGGGTCACGTCCCACCGACCTGACGAACCGGAAAGCGCAGATAGCCTCGCGGAACGGACCCGGGTCGACGCAGGGCGGCGGCAAGATTGGGCTGCAGCGACGGAAGCAGCGGCCCAATCCGGCGGAGCACCGTTTGCCCGACGGCCCGAGCCAGCGGCGCGCCGAGGCAGGCATGCGGACCGGCCCCGAAGGCCAGGTGCGGATTGGTCCGCCGGTCCAGGACCACCGCGTCCGGGTCGGCAAACCGGGCGCTGTCCCGATTCGCGCTGCCCAGCAACGCGATCACCGTATGTCCGCGGAGCACCGGGCATCCGCCGACGGTAACGTCGGCGGCGGCGGTCCGAGCGGTGAACTGGATCGGCGGGTCATATCTGAGCAACTCCTCGAAGCCTCGGCGAATCTCGCTGTCCGCCAACGGTTGTCGCTGGATGCGCAGCAGCACGGCGATCGCCGACACCAAGACATCCGCCAGTGGCTCGAGTCCACCGACTACCAGTAGACCGACGGTGGACATCACCTCTCCGGCGCTGAGTCGACCATCCGCATAGCCACGCGCCAGAACTTCCAGGGCGCTGTCGGCGGCGGGCACCACCAGGTAGTCCGCGAAGCGGTCGAGCATTTCGGCCATGGCGCGCTCAGCGGGCGAATCCGGCTGCGGATCAGCGAACGGATCCAGCTGCACGGCAACCGCTTCGCCCCATTGCGAGAAAGCGGCCAGGTCCGCCTCAGGCACACCGAGGAAACGGCCGAGCACATCCGCCGCCAGCGGAACGGCGAAGGCGCCGACCAGATCCACCTCCGCGCCACCGGTGAGCGAGGTCCGCAGGTCGTCGGCGTGCCGGGCAACGAGACGATCGACTACCGGCTGAAATCGTTGTAGGGCAGCAGCACTCATCACCGGCCCGACTACGGAACGCAGACGGCCGTGGTCGGGCTCGTCCGTGTTCAGCATTGTGGTCGGCAGTCCGCTGGTGCGTTGCCGGGCCCGTTGCCCGCCGGCGGCCGAAAAATTGCTGTCCCGCAACACCTCGAGTACCTCAGCGTGCCGGGAGACGAACCAGAGATCCGGTCCTGCCGGAGTGACGAGGTGTTGTACCGGCTGCGACTCGCGCAGTTCTCGATACAGCGGATACGGATCGAGGCGAGTCTGCTCCGAACGCGGGTCGAATTGCGGAATCATCGCGGGCAGCTCAGTGCATGGTCAGACCGCCGTCGACCGTCAGGACCTGCCCGGTGACGAAAGCGGCGTCGGTGGAACACAGGAAGAGCATCGGGCCGACCAGGTCGGCGGCCTTCTGCGGGCGCTTGAGCGCCTGGTAGCGCACGATTTCGTCAACGGTCTGCCGACCGACGCTGGACAGTTGGGCATCCGGGATGATCGCACCAGGCGCGAGCGCGTTGACCGTGATCCGATCGTCACCCAGTTCTCTGGCCAGTGATTTGGTCAGACCGAACACCCCGGACTTGGCCGCGATGTAGTGCGCCATGTTGGGCAGCCCGGAGAACACCAGGTTGGTGATGACGTTCACGATCGCTCCCCCACCCTGGTCACGCATCACCGGCAGCACCGCCTTGGTGCACAGGAAGACGCTCTCCAGGTTCAGGGTCACTACCCGGCGCCACGATTCGAGATCGATGTCGTCGAAGGACACGTGCGGATAGCTGCCGGCGTTGTTCACCAGGACGTCGACCCGCCCGAACTCTGCGACCGCGCCGGCGACCAGCGACAACGTCGAATCGGCAGACGTCACATCAGTGCCGACGCCCAGAGCCCTCGAGCTGCCGAATTTCTGGTTGAGCGCGGCGGCCAGTGCCTGCGCTCCGACCTCGTCCAGGTCCGCGATGACGACCTTGGCACCAGCGGCGACCAGATGGATGCAGTACGAGCGGCCGATTCCATTGGCACCACCGGTGACCACCACCACCCGACCGGCCAGTCGGTCCACTCCATAGCCCACTATTTCCCCCGTCGTCATCGGTCGCGCCCCCGTGAGCTGTCGTCGTCCGTCGAGAAGAACATCAAGCGATTGCCGTCCAAATCGCGAGCCGACAAAAAGCTGGCCACTCCAGGCACATCGGTGACCGGCTCGTCGATCCGAACCCCCTGCGCCGCAAGCACACTCCTGATCCGCTCCAGATCGTCCACCCGGAAGTCCAGAACAGCGCCGGCGTTGCTGGTCGAGTTTCCGACCTCGGTCAGCCCGAGCGTCACACCGTCCACCGGAGTGGATACCTCGACCCAACCGAACTCCGGGATGGCGCGCAACACCGTCGAGCCCAGTACGGCTGCGTACCAGCGGGCAGAGCGCTGCGCGTCCATCACACCAAGGACGCACTGCAGATCTCCGTCGTCACCCGCGCGGTCGGCGGCGGCCCGGGCCGCAGCGGAAACCACCGGTGTGCCGGTCGCCACCCCGGTTCCGTCCGGATGGTCGACCGCGTCGCGCCACCTCTGAACGAGTCCCGGATCGGACCCCAGACCCACCGCCGCTGCCCGCAGTTCGTCAAGTCGGTCCGCCAGGTAGGTGCCGATGGTCTCCGGAAGAGCTGACTCCGGGGTGGCCAGCGGAATGCCGGCTCGCCACTCCGGCAGCTGCCGGAGTCCGTCGCCCAACAAGCCAAACAGCAGTGGTATCGGGTCAGCGGCCGGGAAGGAGATGTTCAGGGCGAGCGAGTGGTCACCGTCGGCCTTCGCCGAGTGCCAGGTTCCAGCCGGCAGACACAGCACATCTCCGGGTTCGAGTACCACCTCGACGTGCGCGTCGGTATCGACGGTGGGTTTCTCCCAGGAGGCCAGCGAACTCGGGGTGCGGCCGACGTAACGGATCGTCCCGGTGTCATCGAGAAACGCGTTGCCCGTCGGATACGCCACCCCGGGCGTGGGCGAGAACCGCCAGCGCTTGCGACCCTCGATCTGCAGCGTGGTCACGACGTGCGCGTCGAAATGGGTGTTGAAGCCGTAGCCGGGGGTCGAGTAGTAGCACTTCACATCCACCGGGCCGGCGTGTCCCAGGTCCCGCTTCAACGCCAACGCCAACGCGGCCAAGGCGGGGCTGCACCCGATCGATCGAGTCGATGCACACCGACGTGCCGGAACGGATGTGGTCGGCTACTTCGGACCCGTCGATCAGCAAGTGCGCCGCCGCGGCACCCCCGTCGCCCTCGTGATCGCCGCTGACCCGCACCGCGACGCGACCGCCCGCGTGATCGATGGCATCACGCAGAGCCGCCAAGCCGAACAGTCCGGCGAACTTCTCGGCCGACCCGCGGACATGAAGTGGGCGTCGTTGCCAGTACCGGGAGCGGAACGTCGATGGCGAGACCGGATCGAGCAGCCAGGCCAGTACGGACGTCTCGGGTATCCGGTGGTCGGCGGTCTGGGCTGTCATCACCGCGACCCGATGGCCAGCGCGTAGACCACGGACTCGTGCAAGCCGTCGAGACCCAGCTCCCGGTCGACGTCCCGGTCGAAATAGCCACCGATCGGGACGGCCGCAAGGTGCTGTCCGGCGGCGGCAAGGATCGCATTCTGCACGACATGTCCAGCTTCCAAGAGCACGAATCGATAACCCCGATCGCCGTATTTGAACACCGACCGAAAGAAGACGGCGGAGACCAGCAATACCGCCGCAGCCGACTCCAGCAGTGCACCCTGCACAAAACACCGGCCCAGTCGGTCCCGGTCGACCGGGCCCAGCAGGTCCAGTTCGTGGGCGGCCGGATCGAAGTGAGCCAGCCCTGGCGGAACGCCCTCGACAGACAGGTTCCAGACGTAGATTTCCAACGGGTACAGCGCTCCACCGGACGGGGCGGCCCGGAACGGCCGGGGAAAGGTGGTGTCCGCGTTGTCGCGAGTTACGCCATCTGCGCATCGCAGGATCGCGGCCAGCGCCTCGATTCCGACACGGCCAGTTCCGAACTCCCGCGCCGAGGCCCGTTTGAGCAGTGCGTCATCCAGCGAGAGGTCACTGGCCGGCCAGTCAACCGGCAGGACGAGTTTCGGTCGATCATCGTAGGGCTTGACGTCACGCAGGCCCTGCATCATCGCGACCACCTGAGCGTCGGAGGGATGCCGACCGAAATACAGGTGCGGCTCGTGGCGACTGGTCTTGGAGTTCTCGTGAAAGGTCTCCCACAGCGCATCCTCCCCTTCCGTCAGCAGGAATTGATCGACCGGGTGCATTTGTTCTCACCGTCCTTCATTCGATCGATCGGAATTGGCTCGGGCTTCACGGAAACGGGTGAGGATAAGGATTGTCGTGCGGCAATTCGAACCGTCCACCGCCTACCGACGACGGATGGTTGGCCAACCGGCGGCCACCCAGGCAACGATTGCCGTGGCCCATCTGTAAGGGATGGAAGCCCGGTACCACCACCCGGACGACCGACAATCCGATCTCGGCCACATCGGGAGTGGTCAGGTCAACCGCGATGACGTCCTCCCCGGTGGCTGCGACAGCGGCCACCAGCGCGTCGAGATCGTCTGCCACGGTGCCGATCTCGGTTAGATCACGGCATTCCGGGCCACTGAACGAGAAGGCTGCGAAGGTCTTGCTCGGCTGATCGCAGTAGAAGCGCAGGTGGGCGCGCTGCCCGTCCACCTCGGGATGACCGCCGGCCACGTCCACCGGAAGGGCCGGCTGATAGTCCATCACCTGCGCGGCGAACTTCCGGGTATGCGCCAGTTCCTCCAGGCTTTTGCGGGCGGCCAGCACCGGGTTCGGGTGCGATGCGTTGGCCACGGCCAGCGCCGGCGAGGTGTCGGCGTCGCCCTCGGCAATGGACATCACCGTCGGGCAACCAACATCGGTGGTCAGATCGACAAGATGCACGGTGAGCTGGACAGACCGGTATCGGTCGACAAGGTCCCGGATCACCGCTGGGAGCGTCGACTGCCGGATCCGCGGGCGGGTCAGTCCGGCCTGCCACATGAGTGTGAAGGCGTCCCGCTCGATCACCTCGCACAGCGCGGACGACGCGGCCGCACGGAAACCCGCCCCACACGCCAAGCCGGTCGAGATCGGTTGCGTGATCGGCGTATCGGGACGGTCGGATAGATAGTGGAACGGAACATGGACGAACGCTGCCGGCACCAACAGCTCCTCGCCGGTGACCAGCGAGCGGCCGCGAGTCCAGGCGACCGGGGCGTCGCGGTCGAAGGGCCGCCAGGGGAAATCGGCTGTTGCGTACTGCTCGCCGGAATACAGCGCGAACGATTCCGGCGCCGTCGCAGCCGACCTCAAATCGGCGAAGCTGGACCAGACGAAGTCGTCGACGTCGAAGAACGCCGAACAGTAGCGCTCAACCCCCTCACCGAGGGCCTTCGCCAGCGCACTGCGCGCAGAGGTCCCAACACCCCCGTTGTTGCCGAAATTAGGCAGTAGGCCGAACGCCTCGGTGTTGGACGACGTCGACAGGTAATGCACGAACGGCGGATCGTCGTCGTCGATCCGCAGCTCCGCCACCTCGCGGATGATGCCGGTGCGAGCGTCGACGAGATCCGGCCAGGCATCCAGGATCGTCATCGCGACCTACAGCTGCGATCCGAGCGAGATGACCGGCGCGCCCTGTCGAGCGGTACCGCTGCATTCCGGGCAGCGCGGGACTCGCAGCACCCGGTGCGACTCGGCCCGGAACGGCACCAGGCTCATCGTGATGATCCGCCCACCGGCCGTGACCGGCAGCCCGGCCAGCTGCTTGACCACTTCGGTGGCGGCCAGTTGGCCGGCCATGGCCGGCATCGTCGGCAGAAAGCCGGCGCCGGCACCGGCGCCGCCGACCGGTTCGCCCAGTGACCTGTGCATGCGGAACTCGGTGTCGGACGCATCGACGCGTAGCAGATAGCAACGCAGACAGGCTGTGTCGTACGGATGCGTGAGCGGCCCGACGTGGATGACGAGATCGTCCAGCCAGACCGGCAGGTGGACCACCCCGGCGCTCAACGCGGCGGCGGTAATGTCGGTCAACCCTGGTTCCGGCGAGCCGTCGGCCGCAGCGCAGCACAGGTCCCAGGGCCGCTCCGGCGTCAGCGCAGCATCCGACAGCACCGATGCAGTGTCGACGAGGCCGACCCCGCAGTCGGTGAGTGCGGCGGTGAGAGCCGTTGCGACCGAGCCGGTTCCGATCACGAGCACCCGAGCAGCCAGCAGTCGCTCTTGAGCGGCCGGCGCATGGCCGGCAAGCCCACGCCAGAACACAGCCTGCGGATCGTCACCTACCTCCGGCGCCAGCAGGCCACGGGCAACCAGCGCCGTCACAATCCGTTCCACGATGGCGCGCTGCTCGTCCGGGAACTGGCGCGCGATCACGCCGGCGCAGACGCCCGGCTCGGCGATCTGGAGTATCCGCGTCATCGTGACTGTCGCAGCGGTGAAACGCAGTCGAAGTTCCACCACGCCCCGCTTGACGACCACCTCGTCCGGCCCGGTAGGTGACAGACGAAGGCCGCGGGAGGTCAGCAGAACATCGTCGGGAGCGTCGACCCGGTCTTCTACATCGGTCACTCGCGGTCTCAGGCCGTGTGCGACATATCCGTTGCCGCGCAACAGCAGCACGGAGTGCAGCAGCAGCACGAGACGTCGACGCTGCCGGCCTTGCCGCTCGGCGATTTCTTGATCAGGTCACGGCCGGCCGCCACCTTGAACTGGTAGAAGACACCTTCGATGTCCTGGATGTCGTCCAGGGACAGGTTGCTGACCAGCTCGTTGTTGCTCGGGACACCGGAGAACTCCAGGGCCAGGTCATTGAGGTCACGGACAGTCAACGCGGCGATCTTCGGAGACTCCTTCAGCACCTCGTCGGGCACCAGATGCATCTCGGCAACGGTGCGCATCTGGGTTCGCCGGACCGGAGTGACCGTTCGGTCCGGGCGCACCGGAGTCTTGTCATTCTCGGCGCCCTCGAGCGCCTTGCGGAATGGATTGCTCGGTTCGGTCATTGTCGACCTCCAACGCTGCTGGGATGAATGGACATTACGCCCACAATCGGAAAGAGGTCAACGAATCGAGGACATCGATGGAGGTAGATTCCATTTCGATGCCCCTTTAGAAGTTCGCGTCGGCCCAGGAGGACTCGCTATGTATGTCGGCTGGACGCAGGTGGCCTTCGTCTCGGAGTTGGAGGACGGGGAGGTGGTCGCCGTCGACGCCGGTGGGCGCACGCTCATTGCGGCTCGAACCTCGCGTTGCTATCGGGTGTTCGACGGGACCTGCCCGCACCGCGGGGCACACCTCGGCTTCGGTGGACGGCTGGACGCAGATGCAGTGATCTGCCCCTTCCACGGGCACCGGGTAGCCCTCGGCGAGGACTCCGGCGGCCGCTTCCAGGTGCACGGGTATCGCACCGTGCAGGCTGCCAAGGGATTGTTCGTGTTGTTCCAGCCGGACCACGACACCGGTCTCGCGGGGTATCTCGACGAGCTAGGGACGACGCACCACCTGGTCGAAGCGTTCGCGATGCCGTTGTCGGTGCCGCCGGAATACGTGATCGAAAATGTGCTCGACGAAGATCATTTCGCCACCGTGCACGCGTTGGACCGCAGACCGCGGCTGACGGCGCATCTGGACGGGACCGGCGCGCTCCTCGTCGAGGGCGAATTCGACATGGTCAGGGCCAACCAGTGGCAGTCCGAAACGGAGCCGGATGGGCCGGTCAGCACGCGCTTCTCGGCGCGGGTGTTCAGCCCGACCGTCGTCGTCTCCGAACTTGGTCCGGTCGATCAACCCATGGTCGTGATCACCTCGGCCACGCCGAGCTCCGACGGGGGGTGCGTGGCCCGGGTGACCGTGGCGCTGCCGCGCGACCGGGAGTCCGGGCCGGCGACGGTGCGCGAACTGGCGTCGCTGGTCAGCGGGAGCAAGCTGGCATTCGAGCAGGACTCCGTCGTCTGGAACCACCTCGACACTCGCGTCACTCCCGACTACACGGGCGGCGATCAATTGATCGTCGACTACCGATCGTTCTGCGCTGCCTTCGCCGAACCGGCGAACTCCGCAGAGCCGGCAAGCTGATCGCGCCATGCCGGACTGGGACGGCCTGGCCGTGATCGAAAGGGGCACCGGGCCGGCCGTGCTGTATCTCCACGGCTACACGATGTGCGCCCAGGCCTGGGAGCCGTTGTGGGCGGCGCTGCCCGGCTGGCGGCACATCGGCGTCGATCTGCCGTGGCACGGCCGGTCTCGCGCACTGCGTGACGACGAGGACTTGGCGGCGCTGGCCGATCTGTTGGTTTCCCGGGCGCGAGCCGCCGGTGTGCGTCACGTGGTGGCGTTGTCGTTCGGCACCGTCATCGCCTGGGCTATGGCGACGCGGTATCGATCGTCGTTCCGTTCGTGGACGTTGTCCGCACCGGCCCTGGCCGGCATGCCGCACGGACACGGCGTGGTCGACCGCTACGCCGACCTCGCCAGGATGTACGCGCTACATGGCGCCGGTGATCACCTCACCGACCTGTGGATGCGCTGCCCCCCGGACATCTTCGCCGGGGTCAACGCCCGCCCGGAGGTCGCTACCCGAGTGCGGGAGCTGATCGGACAACATCGCTGGACCGAACTGGCCGGCGGCGGTATGCGACAACTGAGTGGCATGCAAAAGCTGACCCAGGTGCCACAACGCGTAACCGACCTCTCCGACCTGGCGGCTCCGCTGCTGGTGCTGATCGGCGAGCGGGATCTGATCGAGCACCGCGCGTGTGCCAGATCCATCTCGCTGGCCGTGCCGGCCGCGACGGTTCACACCGTTTCGGGCACCGGCCATCTGGCGCCGCTCGAGGCACCGGAACATGTCGCCGGGCTGATCGAGGCGCACCTCCGGCGCGCCGAGAACACGGCGCCGGTCAACCGTTCACCCAGCGCACCAGGCGGCTGAGTATGCGCATACCGTCGTGCGGTCGTCCGGCGAAGGTCCGCTCGGCCTCCCCCAGCGGCAGCACGTTGTCGACGCCGCGCGCCGCGGCAGCATCGGCGATCTGCAGCCGAATGCTCTCCGGCGCGATCCCGACGTAGGCCACCTCCGGTGACAGGTGAACCAGTGCGTCAGTCAGCTCGGCGATCGGTCTCACCAGCACCAGGCGGTGGCCGGGGTGCCGGGACAGATCGAACGGCAGATCGGACACCACGACCGCCGAGGTCGGGCTCGGCCACTGGCCGTTGATGGTCCATCGGCCTCCGGCCAGGACTCCCCGGCGCAGCACCGCGAGGCCGCCGCCGACGGGCCGCTGCGATGACAGCCCCTGCGGGAGAGCCACATCCCAGTCCCGAAGGGCCCTGGCCAGAGCCGCGGCATAGGCATCCACTTCTGCTTCGTCCCCTTGGACCAGGTGCAGCAGGGAGGACATGCAGGCGTCCTGGTTGGCGATCATCGAATCCGCGGCGGCACGCCGCACCACCGACTCGAAGTCGTCCCGGATCGCCGACCTGGCGATCACACCGAGCCCGTGACGTGGCCGCATCACGATGGTCTCGGTCGACCCGCCGCGCTCGAGCACGCTGCTGATGGTGGCGGCCGAACCCCAGACCACTCGACGGTCGAAGGCGCCGTCGGCGAGCAACAATTGCTCGGCTGCCACCGACCCGCCCCGCCAATAGACAAGGCTGGTGTGCCGGGTCAACGGATGAGTCGGATCCACGGACATCATCGCTGCCGCGAGCGAGGCCAGCACGGCGACTGACCCCGCCGGAGACTTGACCGCGCAGGCGCCCTTCGTAGCCCAGCCCCAGAGCAACGAGGTCACCGGGACGACCGGCGTATTTCCGGCCGTCAGGTGCAATTGGCGAGTGGGCACCGCCCGCAGTCGCGGCCGGCCCACCGGCGGCCCGGGATCGAGCCCGGGAACGTTGCGCGCCATTCGGGCCGTGATCCCGCTCTGCGGGTCGCCGGGCAGGGCCGTCCAGCCATCGAGCAGGGTGCTGTCACCGAGTTCCGCCGCGAGCATAGCGGCCACCGCCGAACCGTCGAACAGGTCCGGAAGTTGCGCGCCGATCGCCGCGTGCATGCGGTCGCCCAGCGCCGAAGTGGCGGCTCGAACCTCGTTGACGAAAGACTGCATCCCCCGCCACGCGGTGCCCACTTCATCGATGTAGGCACAGATCTCGCTGATCGGGACGGCCATCAGCCGGCTCAGCGCTGCGCCGGGATCCGGCTCGATCAACTCGGCCGGGTCGAGCGCCGGAAGCACCTGGATCTGCAGTTCGCCGGTGGATGAAAGCGTCGAGCGATCGATGACCGGGTGGCTGATCAAATAGCTGCCGTCGGCGGTGGGGCCGTGAACTCCGGCAACTCCGGCGGCGACCGCCTCCCGGACCTCACCCACCCTGGGCCACGCCGGCATCACCAGCCGCCCCCTGGCCAGGCTGGGCAGCCGGATGATCCGGACGCCCGCCATCCGGCGCTCGTCACCCAACAGCTCCTCGGCCAGGGTCACTCGGCACTGCTCACGATCCCGCAGCCGCGCTCGGCTGCGCCCGGCGCTCGACGTATCTCGCCTTGCAGACTCTGGCCGCTGAGCCCGCAGGCACAGGGGTCCGCGGCCAGAGTGACCAGGTCACCGGTGGCGACGAAACCCGGATAAGAGTTCGCGAACGGATCGAGTACGGCCAGGCGCCCCGGCCCGGCCGTCCGCGGCGTCAGATCATCCTCCAGCACGAGAGCTTCGACGATCGGCGGCACGTGATAGCGCTGACGGCTGCAGGACACGAAGACCGTGTTCAGCTCGGCGGTGGAAAAGGTGTCCCGGCACCGGTCGGCCGGTAGCTCCAGTCGTTCGGCAATCTGGGCCTGCAGCGCCGGTAGTGCCGCGAGCCCGTCGGACGGCCGCCCGGTCTTCCAACCGCCGCCGGTCACCACGCAACTGCCCCGGGGTGCGGCGATGACGCGCTGATCGAGGATCTGGGCCAATTCGGCCAGCCCGGCGGGCGAGCCATAGATCAGGAGTGGGACGTTGTCCCGGGCGGCACCGGCCAGGAAGTCGAGCGCGGCGTCCGGTCGGTCGGCAGCCAGATGATGGGCGCGCCGAGCGGCGCGGGCCAGTCCGGACGCGCCCGCCTGGATCCCCGACCCCATCCCCGGTGTGGTCAGCAGCATGCAGTCGTAACCGTCGGCCGGCAGCGACCAGGGCAACCGCACTCCGCTGCTGCTCTGCAGGGCGGCCAGGGTGAGCCGATCGCGGGGAACGATGGCGGGAGCGCCTGTGGTGCCGCTGGAAAAGGTGACGTAGACACCAGCCCGACGCAATTCGATTCGCCACTCCTGGGCATTCCGGGAGTGCTCGGCCAGGGCTCCGACATTTTCGGTGGACATGTCGGCCAGCCATTTGTTCAGCCGAAGTAAATCACTGTCGATCCAGGCTTGGTCGTAGCTCTTGAAATACGATTCGGCGACTATCAGGTGTCTTCGAATGACATCGGATGTCGTGTCTTCGGCAATTCCGCTTTCTTTCGCGAGTCGGGCGTATGCCGGAATGTGGGCCAGATAGTGCCGATGACTGGTCAGCACCGCCGCCTCTCGCACTCTGGCGATCGCGGTGAGATCGACCCCCGCGCCGCTCGACCAAAGTCGGGCGGCGACCAGCAGCGGACGAATGATCGTGTCGGCACGCTCCTCAGACACCTGGGTCATGCCGGTCACCTCCCTCCTCAGGCGGTTGATGATCCTCCAGGCAGCTGCGTCGCGGTACCGGTCCGCTTCGGGGTCAGCCGCTGGTTGCGCCGTGCAACGCGGCCGCCAACTCCTCGATCTCTGCCGGCCCGACTCGGCAGCACCCGCCGATCAAGGCGGCACCGGCTGCCGTCCAAGATTTCACCTCGGCGGTCCGGAAGCTCGGATCACCGGTCCAGGCCCGGGCCACGCCATCCCAGATCTCGCCGCTGTTCGGGTAGACCACCACGGGCTTGCCGGTCACCGTGGCGGCGATCCCGGCCAGTTCAGCCACCTGCTCCGAAGGGCAACAGTTGACTCCTACGGCGATGACCTGCGCGCTCGAGCCCGCCAGTGCGAAAGCCTCCTCGATCGGCTCCCCCGCCCTGGTCCGTCCGTTCAGTGCGGTCAGCGAAATCCAGGCCGACATCGACGTTTCATCGAGCAGGTCGACCAGCGCTCGAACCTCCGCCAGGCACGGCATCGTTTCGATCGCCAGCACGTCGGCACCGGAGTCGGCCAGGATCTCGAAGCGCGGCCGGTGCCAGTCCCGGAGTTCGAGAGCAGTCTTGCCATAGTCGCCGCGGTACTCCGATCCGTCCGCCAGCATCGCGCCGTAGGGGCCGACGGAGGCGGCCACCCACCGCTGCACCCCGTCGTCGAACGAGTCCCGTGCGCGCAGTGCACAGTCGACCGACTTTCGCAGGGCCTGTTCGGCGGCGATCCGGTCCAATCCGAGCGCGGCGAAGCCCTCGAACGAAGCCTGATAGGACGCGGTGATTGCCACCTGCGCGCCGGCCAGGTAGTACTCCCGATGCGCCGCAACGATTTCGGCCGGGTCATCCAACAACAGCCGGGCCGACCACATGTCCGAGGACAGGTCGTGCCCGCGGGCCTCGAGCAACGTGGCCAGGCCGCCGTCCAGCAAAACCGGACCGGCGGCCATCGCCTGCTGCAGGGTCGTCATGGGTCCCAGGTTACGACGGCCGTCAGCCCATGTGCCGACTCAGCAAGGTCAGGTCGGCCGCGGACAGTCGACCGGACGTGCCGCCGGCGGCCTGATGCCAGAACGGATACAGCAGTGGCGGTCGGCTGGCCACTTCCAACCGGTCGATCTCGTCCTGCGTGAGGGTCAGTTCGGCCGCGCGAAGGTTCGTCTGCAACTGTTCTTCGGTGCGGGCGCCGATCACCAGCGAGCTGATGCCCGGCCGGCTCAGAGTCCAGGCCAACGCGACCTCGGCGGCCGACACCGCTCGGGCGTCCGCAATCTCTACCAGTATTTCGACGATGTCGTGGAGCAACTCCTGATCGCGGACCGGTGGCTCGCCCCAGGCGGCGAGATCCCTGGCCCCGGCGGGCGGTTGGTGCCCTCGACGGTATTTGCCGGAGAGCAGACCACCGGCCAGTGGGCTCCAGACCAGGATTCCGATCCCCGCATCGACCGCCGCCGGGACCAACTCGTATTCCGCTTCGCGAGCCTGCAGCGTGTAGTGGATCTGCTGGCTCACCACCGGCGGCAGTTGATTCCGCTGGGCCACCCCGGCGATCTTCGTCAGCTGCCACCCGGCGAAGTTGGAAACCCCGATGTAGCGAATCTTGCCGGCGCGGACCAGGTCGTCCAAGGCGGCCAGCGTCTCCTCCAACGGGGTCTGGCCGTCCCATTCGTGCAGCTGGTAGAGGTCGATGTAGTCGGTGCCCAATCGGCGGAGGCTGGCCTCGCAGGCGCCGATGATGTGGTGCCGGGACAGGCCCTCGTCGTTGGGGCCGGCGCCGCCCATCCCGAATCGCACTTTGGTGGTGAGCAGGGCCGCATCGCGACGGCCGGCCATCACCGCCCCGACGATCTCCTCACTCAATCCGTCCGAGTACACATCGGCGGTGTCGATCAGGTTGACGCCGGCATCGAGCGCGATGTCGACCTGACGTCTGGCCGTCTCCACATCGGTGTTGCCGACGGCGGCGAAACCCCCGGTGCCGCCGAACGTCATGGTGCCCAGGGTGATGGTCGAGACTTTGAGACCGCTGCGGCCCAGGTAGCGATATTCCATGCCTCCGAACTTAGATGCGAGGTATGACCTGTACCTGGGCGGGGTCGGCCGTCATGGTGTTCCCGAACCGGTCGCGAATAGCGCAGACCAACTGCTCGTCGGCTGCCACGCCGGCCCCCGCCAGCACTACGCACCGATCCAGCGAACCGTGCACCACCGCGCTGGGAGCGACCACCGAGGAGCCGCCCGCGGCTGAGAGGTTGGCAGTCAGGAACTCGGCCGGGGTGCCGCAGTCGAACGATCGGCCGGTGAACGTGACGAATTCGAGCTCGCCAGCCGCGTATCCGTCCCGCCACACCGAGGCATACAGCCCGTCGGGCGAATATTCAAGGGCCGCAGCAGTTTTCGCCGGGACCGTGCTGACTCCGAGATAGCGAAGATGTCCGAAGTCGGCGGGGCGGCCCAGGTCCTGGACGAGCAGCCGCGGTCGGGTCCCGTCCCAGCCGTCGAGAAAACCGTCGATCGAGCCGGACAGCCAGACATCGCTGTTGGCCACCAGGACGGGGCGACCGTCGACCCAGTCACGCAGCTGACGCAGCGCACCCGCGGTGCCCAGCAGTTTCTCCCGCTCGAAGGAAACGTGCACCGGCTGCGCGAATCCCTCCGCTGCGGCAGCGATCTGATCCGCCAGATGGTGGGCGTTGACGGCGATGTCGGTCACCAACGGCGAGACGCGTTGCACCGCAAGGTCCAGCAGTCGCTCGTTGTTGATGGTGAGCAATGGTTTCGGGACCCGATCGGTGATCGGACTCATCCGCGATCCGCGGCCAGCGGCCAGCACTACGCCGACCACATCGGTGATGGCCGAAGTCATGTCGGAAGGCGAGCGGCGACCGTGCCGAGGATTTCCTTCGTCTGTGGGGTGAGGGCCGGGTCGTCGATCGCGCGCCACTCGAATGACAGCACCTCGGACCCGACCGCGGGCTTCAGTGTCGATCGGTCCGCTGCCAGGAAAAAGATCAGATCGACGCGCTTCTTGCCGGCATCGACGTGAGCGGTATCCGGCGTGGCCGCGAACCCGGCGGTGTCGATGCCGAGTTCCTCCGACAGTTCCCGGGCGAGCGCCGCCCGCGACGCCTCACCCTTCTTCAACAGGCCCCCTGGCAACGACAGGCCCGGCCGATGCAGCTGCGTGACGAACAGGATCCGACCGTTGTCGTGGATCACGGCCAACGCGCCGACCGTGAACGATGGAGTCACCACGCCGACCAACCCGCGTCGGACCCGCGGTGGGAGGTGACCGAACACCGTGTAGGCGGCGCCCCTGGCCTTCGTCTTCGTCTTGCTCAGCGTGCTGGCCGCCATCAACTGAAACGTTCCCCCTCGACATCTTCGCTGGTCAGAGCACTCCTAAGCCGGTCACTCGGCGGCCGTGGAGCAGGTATGTCAACCGCGACTCGAAGTTAACACGAGCGTTGGCGCGCGGGGCCTCACCACACCGTCCGACCAGCAGGTACCTCGACGGGAATGGACCTCGGAGGCCGGTCGTTGACCCCGCTGTGAATATCGATATCTGGTCCGACGTCGTCTGCCCGTGGTGCTACATCGGCAAGCGCCGTTTCGAGTCCGCGCTGGAGCGATTCGACCACCGCGACGAGGTCGTCGTGACCTGGCATTCCTACCAGCTCGACCCGACGACGCAGTACGAAGCGGGTACCGACTACGCGGCCCGGCTCGGCAAAAAGCTGGGCACCGGCCCGGACCGGGCTCGCGAGATGCTCGCGTCGATGACGCAGACCGCAGCCCAGGACGGCCTGGACTACCACTTCGACATCGCTCAGCACAGCAACACCTTCGACGCCCACCGCATCCTGCACCTGGCTGCCGCCCGCGGGATCCAGGATGAGGTCAAGGAGCGACTGCTGCGGGCCACCTTCACCGAAGGCCGCGCCGTGGGTGACCGGCCGACGCTGATCGAGATAGCGGTTGAGGGCGGTTTGGATCGTGATGAGGTCACCTCCGTGCTGGCCGGCGACCGCTACGCCGCAGAGGTGCGAGCCGACGAAGCCCAGGCCCGGGCGTACGGAATCACCGGTGTGCCGTTCTTCGTGATCGAGGACAAGTACGGCGTTTCCGGCGCCCAACCGGCCGATTCCTTGCTGGAGGTCATGGAACAGGCGTGGCAGGAAGAGCATCCGCTCAAGGTGCTGGCCGGAGGCGGGGAGTCCTGCGAAGGCGACTCCTGCGCAATCTGATCCGAAGCTGACCGCACAGAAGCCGCCCTGGCCGCACATCGGACATCTGTCGGCCGGGCAGTTGATCGTTGATCGATCCGGGAGCACGGGAGTTCCAGCAAGCGGCAGGGCATGAATCGGGCATGGCTCCGCCCTCAGACCTGGTCGTACTTTCGCAGCGTGTTCCGTCGTGGTTTCTGCTGCGGGTCGATCCATCTGGGTGGGATGAACTCGGGTAGGCCGTCGGCGGCCATCCGGATGACCCACTCCTCTTTGTGGATTTCGGTGTGGTGGTGTCGGCAGAGCAGGCAGCCGTTGTCCAGGCCGGTGCGACCGAAATCCCTGTCCCAGAAGCGAATATGATGTCCGTCGCACCAGTCCGGAGGCCGATCACAACCCGGCCACGCGCATCCCCGGTCCCGGGCAACCAACGCCCGGCGGAGGTGCGCCGGGAACGTCCTCGATGCTCTCCCGACGTCCAGGACCTCGGACTTGCTGCCGAGGATCATCGGGATGATCTGCGCGTCGCAGAGGAATTTGCGGGCCTGGGCGGGGCTGATCATCGCCCCCGAGTCGAAACTGGCGCTCGAGATCAGGCCGGTGATGGCGTCCCAGTTCATCGTGATCGTGACGTGCGGGCGTTCGCCGCCCTGCATCGGTGCCTGCGCCGAGGTCCAGGAACCGGCGCATCGCCTCCACCAGGGCCTGCGCGCTCCGCGTCGCGGCCGGGCGGGGGTCGCGGACGCCGTCCTGTTCTGGTCGGGGTGCCGCGAGCCCGTCGATCGCTTTCTTGACCACTTCGACGCCGTAGTCGTCCAACTGGCCCTTGATCGGCGTCAAACCGGTCCGGGTGGAGCGGGTGCCGAAGTGCAGTTCCATCTTGGAGGCGGGGGTGGTGTCGTCCAGGTCGCCGTCGGGGTCGACCTTGTCCAGGATCCGTTGCGCGGCGTGGCCCAGGTAGTTCGGGTCGCAGTCGATCGCCGTGTCGACCAGGGTTTGTTCGCACAGGTCCCGGGCTTCGGTCGACGCTTTCGGCGGGACTTTGGCCATGGTCTCGACGATGATCTTGACGTGTTCGGGTCCGACGGCGCCGCAGTCCACCGCTTCGGCGAGTTCGGGCAGGATCGGGGGTGCTTCGGCGCCGGTGGGCATCAGCCGGGGCAGGATCTGTCCGGCGGCGGCGACCCGGGCTTTCGCATCCGCCGGCGAGATGACCAGCGCCTGCCGCAGCAGCGCCGCGGTCGAACTACAGGACCGGTCCGCGGCCAGGCCTTGGGTGTCGATCTCCCCGGCCTGATGCACCTGGGCGGCGTACACGGTGCGGGCGATCACCTCGAGCCGGCGACCGAAGTCCAACTGGTCGTCGGGCAACAGTTTCCAGAACGCGCCATCGACAATGTCCCGGAGTCCGGCCAACACCGTGTCGGCCAGGGCGTTTGCCTGGTCGATGTCGGTGAAACCTGCCGCTGCCCATATTCAAAACCCTACTCAGCACCACCGACAGTCGACCCCGAATCAGACGTCATTCCAGGCCTCCGCAGGTCACGAGTAGGTCACGATCTTCGGGACCCGAAATGACACGCGCGCAACGCAACTCGGCTGTCCGAGCCCGCCCGGTATCCCAGCTCTGCCGCTCTTCAAGGCGCAGTTGCTTTCCCGGAAAGGACTCCGCACAGAACCTGAATGTCTTAGTCAGGCAGGGACGAACTTGCCCCCTTTGGGACCCGAGTGACAGGAATAGACAATTTCATCCCTGCCTGCAAAGTCGATCCATGCGGAGGGCGGTAGCGAGGCGGAGAATTCAGGCCCGCTACTACCCGGTCGGTGGCAGGGTGAGAATTTCGGCGCCCTCTTTCGTGATCGCGATCGTGTGCTCGCTATGGGCCGTCCGGCAGCCGGTGGCGCTTTTCAGGGTCCAACCGTCGGCGTCGGTGATGAGAGCAGCCGTATCCGCCATGACCCATGGCTCCAGCGCCAGCATCAGTCCAGGGCGCAGTTTGTATCCCCGTCCGGGCCGCCCCGTATTGGGAACGTGTGGGTCCTGGTGCATCGTCGATCCGACGCCATGACCGCCGAACTCCGTGTTCACCGGATACCCCGCGTCGTTCAGGACTGAGCCGATGGCGTGGGAGATATCGCCGATACGCGCTCCCGGCCGGGCCTGGGCGATCCCGGCGATCAACGCACGCTCGGTCGCGTTGATCATCGCAACACCAGCTGCATTCTCGGCAGACGTCCCATCGCCCACGATGAAACTGATGGCCGAGTCGGCGACGACTCCGCCCAGGGAGACGGCAAGGTCGAGGGACAGCAGATCACCGTCGGCGAGAAGGTAGTCGTGCGGCAATCCGTGCAGCACAGCGTCATTGACCGACGTACAGATGTAGTGACCGAATGGTCCGCGCCCGAAGGATGGGGCGTAGTCGACGTAGCAGGACAGGGCGCCGGCCTCGGCGATCATGTCCTGGGTCCACCGGTCGATGTCCAGCAGATTCGTACCGACCGTGCTGCGGGCCTTCAATGTCTGCAAGATGCCGGCTATCAACGCGCCGGTGTCCTTCGCCCGCGACAGTTCGGTGCGGTTCAGTATCTCGATCATGCAGCGCCTTCCTCGACCAACCATTGATAACTGCGATCCAATAACTATCCCGGTTTTATCATACCGGTACTACAATCGGCATCATGGTCAGATTGCCACTCACTCCAGCCGAGGTCGACCGCGGACAGCGCCTCGGTGCCCTACTGCGTCGGGCCAGGGGGCAGCGGTCGATGCTCAACACGGCGCTCGACGCCGGCGTTTCGCCGGAGACGCTTCGAAAGATCGAGACCGGACGCGTAGCCACCCCTGCCTTCCCGACCATCGCGGCGATCGCCGATGTCCTCGGGCTTTCCCTCGATGCGGTGTGGGCCGAGATCAGCCAGCCCGACGGCGGGGTCGAACCCACCAGATCAAGCCGCCACGTAGCGCAACGATTGGCCTCGTAGGCCGTAGCGAGCTCGGTCTGCCGGTTGTAGGCAACGGTATCGACCAGCAGGGCTCAACGGATGACGAGGGCACGAACCCGTTGTCACGCAAGGCCACTCAGGTGAGCAGCGACCGGGCGGTGCAAAACGATCTACTCGAGAGCGCGTCGGGTGTCGCTCACGGTACTGAGTTCGAACATGACTGCTTCGTCGGCACTCGGGCTACGGACCGAAGACGCGCCCAGTTGCCCTGGCCGGCCAGGGTTCAACGCCAGCTGAAGGTCCGAAGCGGCGAAGTCCGCCAGCGCGGCAAGGTCGCCGGCCACTACATAGCCGTCGGCTCCGGCGTTGACAGCCCGCTGCACCGGCCCGGGAAACGAGACACCGACAGCCCAGTCCTCCACCTCGGCCAGGACCACCCTGGCTTCCGGAAACATCTGCTTCAGGGCGGAGATGGTCTGCTCGCTGATGACAGGGGCTATCACGATGTCGGCCGATCTCGGCGCCTTGCGAATGTCCATGACCACGAAGCCCGGGCCCATCTGCTCGCTCAGTCGGGCCCGCGCATCAGCCTTGAGCATGGTGGTGGCGACGACTCGAACCGGGCCATGGGGAACAGGATCGTCGGTGTCCACGACCGCAGTATCTCGCGGCGGGTTGTAGAACGACGTATGGTCCGGAGCTGCCTTTCCTGCGGCCCCCACATGGACCCGAGCCCCGTTCGGCTCATCGACCCGGGAACCGGTCAACAGTTCCGTTCAAGGTGACATCGCCGACCAGGCTCCGATGCGGACCGATCTGCAACCGGTCCGGGGCCGCCGAACAGACCACCATCGACCCTGGCTGATGACGTTCCGACGGGACGCGGTTGACGTGGCGGACCCGGTCGAAGATCACGTCGTTCGACTCGGTCTACCGACCGGCTGGCATCGCCGCCCTGGCCCCGTCGCCCCGTGCTCCAACCGCAGCCGGCCCACACAATCTGACCGGTACCAAACCCCGTGACGGTTGAGACGAGTCGCCTCGCTCGGCCGTTCTGTCTACCTCTATGCCGAATGGGTAGTTTCGCCAAAAAGCACCATCCCTCGCATCTCTTCCAAATCACCCAGTATCAGACTTACGCTCACGACGCCGACACTCGTTCAAGGACCCGGAGGTCCAGAAGAATGACCCGTACCCGCTCTCGCCGCTCCGTGCGGATCCTGCTGCTCATCGTTGCGATCGCCGGCTCTGTTGTCACCGGCGCAGTACTCGCGCCGGTCGCCCAGGGCCAACCGGCCGCGGCCACCGACCTGTACATCGTGCAGGTGGTCGGCGCGCCGGTCGCGGCCTACTCAGGCACGGTTGCCGGTTTCCCGGCCACCAGAGCCCACCCAGGGCGAGCGGCTGGACGCGCATTCGGCCGGAGCGCAGCGGTACCAGAAGCTGCTGCTCGCGCGGCAACGCGCCACCCTGGCCAACGCCTCGGTGAGCGCGTCCAACGTGGTCTACGAGTACAGCACCACGTTCAACGGGGTGGCGGTCGAGCTCACGGCCGCGCAGGCGCAGAAGCTCCGGACCAGCCCCACCGTGACGAACGTCTTCAAGAACGAGATCGTCAGCATCCAGACCCCGCCGACGCCGAAGTTCCTCGGGCTGACCGGGCCGAAGGGCGTGTGGAACAAGGAGTTCGGCGGCGACACCAAGGCCGGCGACGGCGTCATCGTCGGGGTGATCGACACCGGCTTCTGGCCGGAGAGCCCGAGCTTCGCGCCGCTCCAGCCCCGCAAGCAGGACGACGCGGTGATCGCGGCGAAGTGGCACGGCACCTGCGACCCGGGCATCGAAGCGCCGGTCACCTGCAACAACAAGGTGATCGGCGCGCGTTGGTTCAACGCCGGCCGGCCTCGCCACCGCGCAATCCCGGCGAGTTCAGCTCGCCGCGCGACTACGACGGCCACGGCTCGCACACCGCCAGCACCGCCGCCGGCGACCACGTGGCCAACGCCATGGTCAACGGCGACCAACGTCGGCGACCTCGAGGGCGTCGCACCCGGCGCCCGCCTCGCCGTCTACAAGGTGCTGTACGAGAACGCGGCCGGCACCCCGTGCCGGCACGAGCGTCGACATCGTCGCGGCGATCGACCAGGCCGTCTCCGACGGTGTCGACGTGATCAACTACTCGATCGGCGACAACGTCGACAGCTTCGGCGCCGGAGGAGCTGGCGTTCCTGGACGCCGCCCAGGCCGGCGTCTTCGTCTCCGCGGCCGCCGGCAACGCCGGTCCCGGCGCCTCGACGGTCGACAACGCCATGCCGTGGGAGACCACCGTCGCGGCCGGCACCTTCGACCAGCAGTTCACCGCAGTCGGTCACCCTCGGCAACGGCGCCACCTACACCGGGGTCGGCCGCGGCGCCGCGGTCCCGACCGCGCCGCTGATCGACTCGGTCGAGCGCCGTGATCGCCGGAGCCACCGTCGCCAACGCCGAGCTCTGCGTCACCGGCACCCTCGACCCGGCCAAGGTCACCGGCAAGATCGTGCTCTGCAAGCGCGGCGTCAACGCCCGGATCGACAAGAGCAAGGCGGTCAGCGACGCCGGCGGCGTCGGCATGATCCTCTACAACCCGACGGCCAACTCGCTCAACGCCGACTTCCACTTCGTGCCGACGGTGCACGTCGACCAGGTGGCCGGGGCGGCCATCAAGGCGTACATGGCGGCAACCGCCGCCCCGACGGCGGCGCTCTCGGCCGGCGACCGCGATCACGGTCGAGGCGCCGGCGGTGGCGTCGTTCTCCAGCCGGGGACCGTCGAAGTCCAGCGGCGGCGGCCTGCTCAAGCCCGACATCATGGCGCCCGGCGTCGACGTCATCGCGGCGGTCTCCCCGGCGAACCACAGCGGCAACCTGTACGACGCCGAGTCCGGCACCTCGATGGCGACACCGCACATCGCCGGGGTGGCCGCGCTGATCCTCAGCAAACACCCGGACTGGAGCCCGATGTGGGTGAAGTCGGCCATGATGACCGGCGCCACCGTCAAGGACAATCAGAAGCAGCCCGATCCAGGGGCTGGCCGGCGACGCCACCCCGTTCGAGATGGGCGCCGGCGAGGTGGTTCCGGCCGAGAGCTTCGACCCCGGCCTGGTCTACGACTCGACCTACACCCAGTGGCTGCAGTACACCTGCGGCATCGGTACCCACCTCGGCCTGCCGGACGGGACCGATGTGTGCGACCCGGTCGGCTCGATCTCGCCGTCCGACCTCAACTACCCGACGATCGCCATGGGAGACCTGGTCGGCAGCGATACGGTGACCCGCACGGTCACCAACACCACCCGCCACTGGGCGGCGTACAAGGCCTCGGTGGCGTCTCCGGCGGGCTTCACCACCAAGGTGACACCCAGCATCCTGGTGATCCGGCCGGGTGGCACCGCGACGTTCAAGGTCGCGCTCACCCGCACAACGGCACCTCTCGGCGCGTACGCCTTCGGTTCGCTGACCTGGTCGGACCTCCTCGGGCACCGGGTCAGGAGCACCATCGCGGTGCAGCCGATCCCGACGTCGGCGCCCGCCACCGCGTCGGGCAGCGGGGCCAGCGGATCGCTGACCGTCACCCCCAAGGTGGGCTTCACCGGGACATTGACCGCGGCCGGGAACGGGCTGTACCCGGCACCGGTGCACCCGGCGATCCCTGGTGCACGGACGCCGACCGGATTCAACCCGGCCGCGCCGGCGACCGGGCCCGGAACAGCGCGCGTCGATTTCACGATTCCGGCCGACGGTGAGCTGACCAGGTTCCAGACCAGAGCGAGCGATTACCCGACCGGAACGGATGTCGACCTGTTCGTCTACCGGCAGGGACCCGGCAGCCAACTGACCCTCGCGGGCCAGAGTGCCGGCGGGTCAGCAGACGAAACGGTGAACGTCACCGCCCCGGCAACTACTCAGCGTTCGTCGACCTGTTCGCCAACCCGGCGGGGCCGACATCGCCGCTGACCGTCGACCGGGTACGAGTTCGCTGTGCTTTCACACGGCAACGGCAACTTCACCGTGACGCCGGCGAGCAGCCCGGTGACAGCGGCCAGTCGGTCCCGCTGACGGTGGCCTGGACCGGCCTCGATCCCGCCCAGCACTACCTCGGCGTGATCGACTATGGCGACGGCACCAGCCGGGTCGGGCAGACGGTGGTCAGCATCAACTGAGCGCGACGCGCGGGGGGCGTCGACCGGACGGCCCCCGCGCAGCAGTGCCGCTTGCGTGACCTGGGAAACTTGGTGGAGCTGCGGGGAATCGAACCCCGGACCTCTTCGATGCGAACGAAGCGCGCTACCAACTGCGCTACAGCCCCGAACCCGGATCTCTCCGTGAACAGAGCAAAGAATACCAGCGCGGAACCCATGCCCAGAACACCAGCGGACCGCCGGGAATCAACGCGGATCAGCCCGACCGGAAGGACTCTCCGACCAGCACCGGCACCTTGGCCGACACGTTCTCCTGGGCGGCCAGGGCAATCTCGCTGCCGTAGCCGTCGCCGATCAACTCCTGCCCGGAAGCGCAGTCGGCCAACGCTTTGCTCAGACCGCGGCCCAGCTCACGGTAGGCGGCCGCGGCGGCGGCGGCCTCCGGTGATGCAGGCCCGAAGCCGGCCAGCTGCAGCGCATTGACTACGGCACCGGCACCCCAGAGGTCCTCGACCGCGGGCCGTAGCTGGTCGCCCGGCCACCGCTCCCCCGCGGCGACGACGGCGACCGGCCCCCGCACCGCACCGGCGGTGATCCAGTTCGCCACCGCCTTGGCGTTGCGTAGGCAGGCGCCGACCACGACCGAGCCCGACTCTGCGAGTTGCCGGGCGATAGCCGACCCATTCGGCGACGGCAGCACCAACTTGCGAGCGGTGGCCAGCGGTCCGCTGCGGGCGGCATCCTGCACCGACAACGGAGAAAGGCTGACTCCGGAGGTGCCGGCCTCCCGACGGCCGATCGCCAGGACCGCGCCCCTGGTGGCCGCGAAAGCCGCCGCTGAGGCGTCGCGAAAGCGGAACGGGTAGACCTCGACGCCCTCATCGATCGCCACCGACAGCGACGTCGTGAACGACAACACGTCAACCACGACGACCGCGGCGGCGCCCTGGGAAATGGCGCTGGCGCCGGGCTGACCCCAGTCGAACCGGATAGCCCAACCCAGCTGCCGGTTCGGATCTCCGGAGGGCGGCGTCATTGGCAAACCCACGTCATCGCGACCTGCTCAGTGGGCGAGGCGCATAGAGGTCACTGGCCCGAAGCGCGTCGGTATGTGATGGGCCGGTAGAACTCGAGGTCGTCGAACGACGGGTCATCATCTTCGAGATCGACGATCTGGCGCCCATTACGGAACCCTGCGGGTGGCACCTGCGAAGTCGGCCCGGCGAAAGGGGCCGCCGGCAGGGGCATCTCGTCATGGACGGCAGGATACTCCGGACGGATCTGCCGAGCTCTGGCCAACCGCGCCAACCGGCGTTCCCGAATGTCGGCCTCGATGTGGACCTGGCGGCGGAGATAACCGAGGTAGGCAACCAGCAGTAACCCAAAGAGCGCGGCGCCACTCCACAGAATGGGCTTGACGAAATATGCAGCCAGCGAGAGCGCAAGCGTGGCAACGAGAAGGACAACCGTGATCCGCCGACGACGCGAATAGCGGTACGCCCGGGCGATTTCCGCCGCGTCGGGGTCGTAGCCACCGCGGCCGGGGCGACGTGGAATCGGACGGAGATGCTGGTCATCGAAATCGGCCGCGGCTCCGGAGCGGCGAGCGCCAACCGGTTCTGCTTGGGGGGCAACGTCGTATTCGGTCGCCTTCTGATACGAACCGGGCCGAGCACCGGTGATTGCGGATTCCCGGACATTCCTCGACTCGTAGTATTCGGCTTCGAAGGTTTCGGTCTCGATCACGGCGACCGTCTCGGACCCGCTACGGGCACTGACGGTCTGCTGGCGGCGGCCGACCCGAACCGGCTCCGGCTGGGCCACCTCCTCGAAGTCGTCCTCGTCGAAGTCATCCTCGTCGAAGTCATCCTCGTCGAGGTCGTCCTCGTCCTGATCGAGGAGCTCCTCGTCGAGGGCCTCGTCGTCCAGGAGGTCATCGCTGTCCTGATCACCCATGAGGTCGTCCTCTTCCACTTCGTCACGCCGGGCAAGCTTCGGCCGGCGGCGCACTGAGGCGGACGCGCGTCGCAGCACTCGGAAAGTGCTTCCATCCGCCTCTGTCTCGGGAACTGTCTCCCGCCGTCGGGCGACCATCGGAACCAGAACCGCGAGCCAGGCGGCGATCAGGATCACGAAGATGAGCGACGTAGGGATGGACATCGCGGCCTCCTCTCGATGAGATGCGGTCGGCCGGACGGACAAATGCAGCAGGCCTGCCGCTCACGCTAGCGATTCACCTGCGTTCAGCCCCGGAGGACACGCCCGCGAACGTCACCCGGCTGGCGGGTCAACCCGAAGTCGAGAGTCCGGCTGCGCGAACTCAGCCGCCCGAAGTCCGCGGTCCGGCGGCATCGGGCGGGATGGCGGGCGGGATGGCGGGCGGGAACACCGGAGCATCTCGTAGTGGACTCCGCCAACGGGCCATCAGTTCGGAGGTACCCCCGGGCAATTCCTCCCGGGTCATGGCGAACAGCAGATGGTCACGCCATGCTCCGTTGATGTCCAGATACCGCTGCAAGTAACCCTCCTGGCGAAACCCGACATGTGCGACGACGGCCTGGCTGGCCCGGTTCTCCGGGGCGATCGTCGCCTCGATGCGGTGCAGGCCAACCGGTCCCAACGCGTGACCGACGGCCAGGACCAGGGCGCCGGTCGCCACGCCGCCATTCTGGACGGTCGAATCAACCCAGTAGCCGACCCAGCCCGACCGCAGCGCCCCGCGCTGGATACCACCGATGGTGACCTGGCCGACGAAGCGGCCGCCGAGGGTGATGGCGAACGGCAGGACTTCGCCGCGGCGAGCAGCTGAGAGCAGCAAGGACCGATGCGAATGCCATTGCGCGCGATTGTGTCGATCCCTCCACGACAACGCACTGGTTGCGTCCCAAGGGGAAATCGTGGCCTCGTCGCGGATCCGGATCGCTTGCCACCGGTCGCCGTCCGCGCGGCGGAGCGGCCGGAGTTGCACGGCGCCGGCTCGTACCTGGACCGGCCCCAATCTCGCCGGCCAGCCCGGGTGTCGGCCGCTGGGTGGCCAACCGTCGGCCGTCACCTCAACTCAGGCACGCTGAGCAAGAAAGGAAACGGAGACCTCGGTTCCCACAGGCAATTCGGTGGCGCTCTCGTCGATCAGCACCAGACAGTTGGCCTCCGCCAAGGAGGCGAGCAGGTGGGTGCCGCCGCCGCCAAGGATGTGCACCAAATACTCGTCGTCCTCGTCGCGCATGAGCTGACCACGCAGGAACTGCCGCCGCCCCTCGGGCGAGATGATGGGTTCCAATGTCCGGGCACTCACGGTGCGGCGGTAGGGATTTCGCCTGCCCAGCATCACCCGGAGCACGGGCCGGACCATGACCTCGAAGACCACCAGCGCCGACACCGGGTTGATCGGAAGTAGGAACGTCGGGACCGCGTCCGGACCGAGGCGGCCGAAGCCCTGGGCCGACCCGGGCTGCATCGACACCCTGGTCAGATCCAACTCGCCCAACTCGGCCAGCGCCTCGACCACCAGTTCGGCGCTGTGCCCACCGGCCGCGCCGGAGATCACCACCACTTCCGATACCAGCAGTCTGGCCTCGACCAGCTCCCTGAGCTTCCGCGGATCCTGCGGCGCAATGCCGACCCGGTTCACCTCGGCGCCGGCGTCGCGGGCGGCCGCGGCCAGCGCGAAGGAATTGACGTCGTAGACCTGACCGGGGCCAGGGGAACGCGACACGTCGACCAACTCGTCGCCGACCGAGATGATGGACAACCGCGGCTTCGGGTGCACCAGCACCTTGTCCCGGCCCACGGCGGCGAGCAGACCGACCTGAGCGGAGCCGATGAAGGCGCCGGAGCGGACGGCGACGTCTCCCGGCTGCACGTCCTCGCCCGTCCGCCGGACGTACTGACCCGAGCCGACCGCCCTGGAGATATTGACCCGACCACCGGATCGCTCAGCGGCAGACCGCGGGACCACCGCGTCGGCGATGGTCGGCAGCGGAGCTCCGGTGGCGACATAGACGCATTGATGCGGCTGCAATCGATGGGCGGCCCTGGTGCCGGCACTGATCTCGCCGACGACGGGCAGGGCAATGGCGTTGACCGGCGACGCGCCCTGGATGTCGACGGATCTGACGGCATAGCCATCGACAGCGGCCTGGTCGAACGCCGGCAGCGCAGCGGACGCCACTACTTCCTCCGCGCACAACAGGCCCTGCGCCTCCGAGATGGCCACCCGCACCGGTGGTGGGGTCAGCGCCGCTGCCAGCACGATGTCGAGTTGGTCGGTGACCGAACGCATCAGGTCTCCTGATCCAGTGGGATGATCGAAGTTCGAGCGGATGCCGCGAACGGTCGGTGGGTAGCGACCGGTCCGGCGCGCGACACTTCGTCGTCGGTCATGGGAGGTAACGGTACTGTCTCGCCCGTGCCGTCGATCTCCGACACCACCGCAGACACGTCATCGACGTGAGCGTTGGTCCAGCCGAAGCCGTTTACCGTGACCGGCGGGAACCGGCATCGCGAGGACCAGGCCGCGCAGAAGAACACCCTGCGCCGCACTATCAGCGCCACCCGCAAGTCGCGGTCGGACGGTGAGCGATCCGCGGCGGCGCGGGCGAACGTCGAGCATCTGAACGCGCTGCTGGCCGGGTCCGGGGTCGTTTGCGGATATCTGCCGTTGGCCAGCGAACCGCTGTCCGGCGAGCTGCTCGACCGGCTGGTGGCGGGTGGCACGACCGTCCTGGTGCCGGTGGTGAGCGCGGATTCCCCGTTGGACTGGTGCCGCTATCCCGGGCCGACGATGCCGGGTTCGTTCGGCATTGCCGAGCCATCCGGTCCCCGGCTGGGCCCCGACGCAGCCCGCTCCGCCGATGCCATCCTGGTGCCGGCATTCGCGGTGGATCGCGAGGGCCGCCGCCTCGGCCGGGGCGGCGGCCACTACGACCGCACCCTCGCCCGACTGACGGGCGAGGGCGCGCTGACGTCCGGAGGCCAAACGCAGCAGCTCATCGCGGTGCTCTTCGACGATGAAGTGATCGACATCGTGCCCGCCGAGCAACACGACAAGCCTGTCACCGCAGCCGTCACTCCCGTCGCTGGAATTGTCCGTTTTCCCAGCTCAGAAGCCACCCGTTTGCACCACTGGACCTAGTCGGAGCATCATCGATCTGGCAGTCTCGTGCACCGAGTGCCAACGAAGTGCTCGGCGTCGACACATCCCAGCAGTCGACGGTAGGACACGACACCGCAACACCACCAGACATCAGCCCTTATCGCCCCGCGCGCTCGAGCCGCGAGGTCACTGCCGGAGGAACGCGTGCCCACGTATCAATACGCCTGCACTGATTGTGGGCATCGCTTCGAGCAGGTCCAGGCCTTCTCCGATGCCTCGCTGACGGCGTGCCCCGTCTGCGGGGGCAAGCTGCGGAAGGTCTACGGCTCCGTCGGCGTCGTGTTCAAGGGCAGCGGCTTCTACCGGACCGATTCGCGGTCCGGCGCGGCCGGCGCGGTCGCCGGCGGCGGCGACAAGTCGGAGAAGTCCGACAAGGGTTCCTCGTCCTCCGATGCCGGCAAGACGGCGGCCAAGGAGTCGGCTGGGACGACGGCCAAGTCGAGCGACTCCGGTTCGTCCAGTTCGTCGGGTTCGTCGAGCAACGGGTCGAGCAGCACGTCATCGAGCGCCAGTTCGTCGGGCAGCACGTCGTCCGGCGCATCGAAGAGCACCGCCAAGTCCGGCGGCTGATCAACCCGCCGGGCGCGTTCCGCCGCCCGCAGCCAAGAGTTGTCCACATGGCCTTGGCCATCCACAACCTGGTGTCCAGACGGGAGTTCGAGGCAATCCGCGCCCTAGCGTGATCGGCATGACCAAGAGGGCACCCGGGTTGCAGCCACGCTGGCCGGACCGGCTGTCCGGCGCGGCCCAGAACCGCCGGCGAGGTGGTCGCCGATCGCGCACGGTGCGCCGCGCGGTGGCGGTCGCCCTGTTGATCGCGGCGGGCGCGCTGGCCATCCTGGGTCGGCCGGGACCTGCTCCTGGCCTGCACGCGGTCGCCGTGATCCGGGACCTGCCGGCCGGAGCCACCTTGCGTCAGACCGATCTGGACTCGGTGACGCTTCCGAGCATTCCCGATGGGGCACTGCGTGATCCGCCGCAAGCCGTCGGCCATCTGCTGTCGGCTCCGGTCCGCAAGGGCGAGGTATTGACCGATGTGCGACTGGTCTCCGCTGACGGGCCCGACCCGGGCGCCGGCCGGGTCGCGGTCCCGATCCGCCCGGCCGATGCGGGCACCGTCGATCTGCTGAGCCCGGGCGTGCACGTCGCCGTACTGTCCGTCGCCGAGGACGGCCGGGCCACGATGTTGGCCGCCGACGCCGTCGTGCTGGCCATCCCCCCGCCGTCGAAATCCGACACGGCCAAACCGCTCGTCGTGGTCGCCGTGCCGATCGGTGTGGCGGACCGCGTCACTGCGGCCGCCCTCACCGGCGCAATAGCTATGCGTTTCACTTGAGCCTGGTCACGTTGACCTACTGATGATCTACGTTCCGTAACCCGTGCCGGTAACATTCGCCCAGTCCTGCGAACGCGCGCCTTGGGGGGCGCCCAACACCCGACGGAGGTTCCGGTGCTCAAAGGCTTCAGAGATTTCCTGATGCGCGGCAACATCATCGAACTCGCGATTGCGGTCGTCATCGGCACGGCATTCACCGCGTTGGTGGCCAGTTTCAGCAAATTCATCATCAACCCGATCATCGCCAGCATTGGCGGACACAGTGTCAACGGGCTGGCGTTCTACCTGGTGCCAGGCAATTCGGCAACGCTGGTGGACATCGGTGGCGTGCTGACCGCGGCCATCAACTTCGTGATCACCGCCGCTGTCGTGTATTTCATCTTCGTCATTCCGATGAACAAGCTGGCCGAGCGCCGCAAGAAGAATCTGGAGCCGGTGGCCGTCGACCCCACCGAACTCGACCTGCTGGTGCAGATTCGGGACCTGCTGGCCAGCGGCAAGATGACTTTCACCGAGCATTCGGTCCCGGAAGCGGCTGCAACAGACCAGCTCGACTTCCAGAAGGACAGCTGACCGGGGTCAGCCCCCGTGGTGCGGTGGCCTGTTGTCCCGGTACCACTGCTCGCTGTAGCCGTCGGCCGACGAACCCGAACCCCGTTCGTCGCCTGTGGTCTCGGGCAGCAAGTCGCCGAAGATCTCGTCCAGCAGCTTCCGATCGATGACCCGACGGGCTGTCGACGGTTCGCTGGATTCCGCCTTCGAGTCGGCGCCATCGCTCGGGGGCAGGTTCATGTTGAACAGCCTGCCACTCGCCGCATTGGTTGACCGTTCGGACAGCGGTGCAGATCGCGATCGTTCCGACGAGAGCTTAGATCTCCGGGTCGGACAGTTCGCCGATGACGTGGGCGGCCAGCGGGATCAAGGTCGCCAGCCCGTCCCGGATGGCCTGCCGCGACCCGGCGACGTTGGCGACCAACGTCGAGCCGGAGACGCCGACCAGCCCGCGTGAGACGACCGCGTCGACCACCCCGGCCGCCATGCCCGACCAACGCAGCGCCTGCGCAATGCCGGGCAGTTCCCGGTCCAGTACCTCGCTCGTCACGTCCGGAGTGACGTCCCGCGGCGAGATGCCGGTGCCGCCGACGGTGACCACCAGGTCGACGCCGCCGATCACCGCCGTGTTCAGTGCGTTGCGGATGTCCAGTGCGTCGGAGGGCACCGCCACCGATCCGTCGACGACGAATCCGCCTTCGGTCAGCAGCTCGGTCACCAGTGCGCCGGCACCGTTGTCGCCCTCACCGTGCACAAGCTGGTCGGTGATCGAGACGATGAGTGCTCGGCCCGCGTGTGGCGTGGTGGGCATGCTGAAACCTCCGGTTGAACGCCGGCCCCGGCAGGGAGCCGAAAGCTGTCACAAGGAGACTAGCCATCACGGGGAGACCACCGCGCCAGTGGCCCCGGCGGCCGCTGGGGCAAGATCGGCGCCATGCGGCTGATCCTCCTCCGGCATGGCGAGTCCGTCGGGAACGTCGACGAATCGGCCTTCTGCCGGATTCCCGACCACGCCATGACTCTCACCGAGAGCGGCCGACGGCAGTCGGAGGCGGCCGGTGCACGACTTCGCGAGCTCCTCGGGGCGCCCCGGATCGACGTCTTCGTCAGCCCCTACCGACGCACCTGGCAGACCCTGGAACTGCTCGACCTGGGTAGCCGGGTGCGGCGCATCCGCGAGGAGCCCCGGCTCCGCGAGCAGGACTGGGGCAACCTGCAGGACCCAGCCAACCAGGTCCGGCAGCGCCGGGAGCGAGACGCATTTGGGCACTTCTTCTACCGGTTGGCTTCGGGCGAATCCGGCGCCGACGTCTACGACCGGGTGTCGGGATTCCTGGCCGGTCTGACGGCGCCCTGGACCGACGCCGCCGACGAGGCCGGTCGCACCGTGCTGCTGGTCACCCACGGGCTGGCGATGCGGCTGGCCTGCATGGCGCTGATGGGCTGGACCGTCGCCGAGTTCGAGGCCCTGTCCAATCCTGTCAACGGCGACTTCAGGATCCTGACTCGGCAGGCCGGCGACGGCTCTGCGACCGGTGGCGGACTACTGGGCCTCGGTCCGGGGTGGACATTGGACCGACCGTTCGAGACCTGGAAGTAGTCGGGTCCTCAGCGGGTCAGGAACTCCTGGGCGGCGGATCGGAAGGCGGCCGAGGTGATCGCAGTGATGTGGTTGCGGCCGGACAGCCCCAGGTATTCGCCGCGCGGCAGCCGGGCGGCCCACCACCTCGTGTCATCGGTGATGTCGTCCCGATCCCCAGCCGCCACCAGCGTTGGTACCTCCACCGCCTCAGGCGGCAGCGACGTTGCCTCCCGACTCAGCCCTCCCACCAATGCCGAGAGGGCCTCGAGGTCGTTACCGCTGGTCGCGGTAGCGATGCCGGCGAGTCTCCGACCCGGACCGTCCGGGCCGGGCCGACCGTCCAAGGCGGCCGCGAAGGCCGCGAACTCCGCGCCGCGGGGGCCCTGGACGCCGTCGAGCAGCGGGCGCCCGTCGTAACCACCGATGACCGCCCGACGAATGGCCGGCAAACCGGCTTCCCAGGGCGCCCGCTCGGCATAGGCGGGGGAATCGGTGGACGCCGCCACCAGCTCGCCGACCAACCGGCCACCCATCGAGTAGCCGATCAGATCGATCTCGAGAAGCGGACCCAACTCGGCGGGCAGCGCCGCCAGCACGTTTCTCAGGTCGGCGATGACGATCGGGAGCGAGTAAGCAGCCATCTCGTGGGGCTTCGCCGACAGCCCATGACCACGAATGTCGACGGTGATCGTGGTGATCCCCGACCTGGCCAGACCCGCCAGCCACCCGGTGGCCGACCAGTTGGCTTTGGCGCTGGATCCGAACCCGTGGACGAGCAGGACCGGCACCAGACCCACGAGACCCACCGCCGGCCGGATCCGGACCGAGATAGAAACGCCGCCCACGCCGCGCACCTCGAGTCCGATGACCGCAGGCGCGCGGCTCGCGCCCCTCACCGGGTCGGAAGGCGTGCCGGACATCGGCTCATCGTGCCCCGGCGGGCAATGTCCGGGGCCACCGGGCCAGTCCCCGAGCGGCATCGGGACGGTCAGTGGTCCTGCGCCGGGACATCCCGACCTATCGCCGATGCAGTGAGCAGCCGACGCAGTACCGCCCGGGATCTGATGCTGATCTCGCTGCGGGCCGCCATGGGCTTTCCGTCCGGGCGCTCATCGCCCCTTCGGTGGTCCGAGCGCTGCGGTCGGCCGATGCCATGGGCGACGCCCTGATCGCCCGCGGCGTCGACGACTGAGACAGTGGTTCGACACGCCAGTGGCTGAGCGGAATTCACCGGTCCCAGGATCAAACCGTCGTCGTCGATCAATAGGTGACGATCACTCCCACCCGGTCCGCCGAGAACTCCACGTCCGCCAGGGTGCGCACGGACGGCGCGTCGAGCACCTGGTGGGTGGTGAGCAGACCGATGACCGGGATGCCGGCCGCTTGAGCCGACTCGACCCCCGCCGGGGCGTCCTCGAAGACCAGACACCGCCGCGGTGCTCGCCCGACGGACTTGGCCCCGAGCAGGTAGGGGTCCGGGTGTGGCTTACCCCGGCCAACGTCATCTGCGGTGATCAGGAATCTCGGTTTCGGGAGCCCAGCCGCGGCGATCCGCGCCGTGGCCAGCCGATGGCTGCCGCTGGTCACGATCGCCCATCGTGTGGTCGGTATCTGGTCAAGGGCCGTCAGAGCACCCGGCTGCGGGATGCAGTCATCGGTGTCGGTGGACTCCCCGACCACCATGAATTCGTTCAGTTCCGCGACCAGCGATTCGGGCATGTCCGGGTCGATCATGCGGAGTACCTGCTTCCCCGGGATGCCGTGGATCAACGGTTCGATCGCCTCGTACGACCACCCGGTCCGCGCAGCCAATCGCCGCCAGTTGCGCTCGACACTCGCCGTTGAATCCACCAGCGTCCCGTCCAGGTCGAACAGGATTGCCTCGGCGATGCGTTGCGTCATGAACAGTGCATACCACCGGTTCTCATCCGTCGGCTCCGCTGTCCGCGCCACCCGCCGGGTCAACCAGTGAGCGACTGGCGGCGGACGGAACCCCCGGACGGGACAATTGTGGCCTGTCAGCGCCCGTGGGGCCGTACCCTCTTGTCTCACGGGGACTCGATCAGAGTTCGGGGGGAGGGCAGAGGTGGAGCGAGGTAGAGCTCGACCGACGGCAAAACGTGGCTGAGCAGGACGAGGTCGCCGGGCACTCGCAGGACCTTCTGCAGGCCATTCTCCAGGCCGCTGTGGTCAACCCGGCCCGGGCGGCCCTGTCGGGGCACCGTGGCCGAACGCTGCGCTATCGAGATCTGGCCGTGGCTGTCGTAGCGACAGCAAAAGGACTGCGCAGCAACGGGTTCCTTACCGGCGACCGGCTACTCTTCGGTGTCCGCCCTGACCCGGGCGGTGTCGTGCTCGCCCTGGCGGTCGTCGCCGCCGGCGGTTGCGTCGTGTTCATAGAACCAGGCTCGAATTCCGATGATTTCGCGTTCCGCGCCGCCCAGACCGGCGCCACCTGGATGGCGGCGGAATCGGAGGTCTATGCGGCCGGCCCAATCCGTCCGCTGCGCTTTCTGACCCGGGGAACCGAGCGGCCGGACTACGGCGACCTGGGTATCCGGACGCTACGCGCCGGCCCCTGGCTGCCGGGGGTGCCGAGGGGAACGTTGTCCTTCGCCGCCCTGCGCAAGGCACGCGGAAGTGCCGACGAAGAGCCACTTCCGGGTCTGCGGGCCGACCCGGCAGCCGAGGCCGCCGTGTTGTTCACTGCGGGCACGTCGGATGGTCCGAGGGGGGTGGTCCACACCAGAGGTTCACTCGGATCGGCTTTGTCCGGGCTCGCCGCTCGACACCAGATCGACCACCGGGCAACGGTTTACACCGACCAACTGATGCTGGGCTTGCCGGCGCTGACCTCCGGTGCGCACTGGCGCCTACCGGCGCCCGGTCTGGTCCCGCGGGTGGACCCGGCCAGGTTCGCCAAGAGCATGGGCGGCGCCACCCATGCGTTCCTGTTTCCCGCAGACCTGGCTGCGGTGCTCACCGCGATATCCGAACATCTGGCGCCGAAACCGGCTGACCTGCAACAGATCGTGGCCGGCGGCGCTCCGGTGTTGCCGCCCCTGGTCGGACGAATGCAGGCCGTGCTGCCGGACGTTCGTCTACTCACGATCTACGGCATGACGGAAATTCTCCCGATCGCCATCGCCGAGGGCGCCGACAAGCTCACCGCCGATCCGGACGGCGACCTGGTCGGCGAGTTGCAACCCGGCGTGGAGGCCAGGATCGCCGAAGACAGCGAGCTGATCGTCAGCGGCCCGAGCCTGGCGAAGGGGTATCTGGGCCAACCCCCGCTGACCGAACACGCCACCGGCGATCTGGCCGTCCTCCGGGGCCGGACGGTCGTGCTGATGGGGCGCAAGCAGGACATGATCCGCCGCGGTGGAGCGCAGATCTATCCGGGACCGTACGAGAGCGCGATCGAGGCGCTGCCCGGGGTCGGCCACGCCGCGATGGTGGGCATTCCGAATGAAATCGGCGATGAGCGAGCGGTTCTCGTCCTGCAGCCAGCGGGGCAGCCGGTGAACGACCGGCCACTGGCGGGCGAACCAAAACAGTCCAACAGCCGGGATGACCGGCCACCTGATCCGACCCAGGCCGTGGTGTTGCTGCACCACCCGCTCGCCATGACCGTCGCGCCGATGTTGCCCGAGGTGATCGACCCCATAGCGCTGCCCGACCAGATCGTCGTGCTCAGTGCCATTCCTGTCGCGGGACGGGGTGGCCGCGCGGATCGGGTGGCCTTGCGGCGCCTGTTGGCCGATCTCCCTCCCGAGGACGGAGATCTCCTGAGCCGGTAGGCGTGCCGTTACGGGACCTCGGCGCCGCGGCGCGACAGCAGGGCCGGTTCCTCCACCTGGTCATGCCCGGCTTGTTCGCCGGCCCGCTCGACGCAGACGAAGAGCACCACCGAGAGGCCGATGAGGCCGGCGCCGATCGCTCTGGCGGCGGTGAGTGTCTCACCCAACAGCAGGACAGCGCTGGTCAGACCGAAGGCTGGGGACAGGTTGATGATGACGCCGGCCGGACCGGCCGCAATCCAGACGATGGCAGCGTTGTACAGCACGAAACTGAACCCGAATCCGAAGACGCCGACCAGTGCGGCGACGACCCAGAACTGAACGGGTACACCCGTCGGAACCGGCTCGGAGCCGCTGACCCAGGCCAAAATGGCCATTGGCAACACCAAGACGGTGGCGAAGCCGAATTGGTGCGCGGTCACGGACAGCGAGTCCTCCTCGGGCGACAGGCCACGCGCGACGATGGTGTAGACGGCCGCGGACAGCGTGCCGAGCATCATCAGCAGGTCACCGACCCCGGGCGCCCCGAAGCTCGAGGTCCCTTCGAGCACGACCATGCCGAGTACCGCAATCCCGACGGCCGCGATCACCGCCCAACTCGCCCGCTCCCGCAGGAAAATGATTGCCAGCACCACCACGAACCCGGACTCCAGTCCGCTGACCAATGCGGCGTTGGACGCCGTGGTCAGGTTCAGTCCGAAGCCGACGAAAAGGTACGCCACGCCCGGTTCGAGCGTGCCCAGCACCATCACCCGCCTCAGCGAATGTGGCCGGCGGTAGCCGCGGCGGAGCAACAAGGCCCACAACACGACGGTGGCCGCCAGTAATGAGATGGCCAGAGCGGTCACCGGGCCCAACCCGTCCAGTACGTATTTCGTACCGACCGGCGCCACCCCGAAGAACAACGCGGCGACCACCAGGGCAACCACCGGAAACCGCTTGATCACGATGAGCCGCTCGGGTGTGCAGCAACTTCGGCGGTGTGCCGAAAGAAGCAGCGCAAGGGCGGAAATCCGTTGAAACCGACTGATGAATACGAAGCGGTATAGGCGCCGGTGGCGTGCAGGGCCACCCGGTCACCGGCTTGCAGCGCGAGCGGCAGCTGGTACTCGTGGGCCTCATAGAGCACATCTACGCTGTCGCAGCTGGGTCCGGCGAGCACCACCGGTCCGACAGCGCTACCGTCCCGCTCGGTCGAAACTCGATAGCGGATCGCTTCGCCCATGGTCTCGATCAGCCCGTTGAAACGGCCGACATCCAGGAACACCCAGCGACGGCCGGAATCGTCATCCCGATCGGTGACGAGCACGACCTCGGAATGGATCGTGCCCGCATCGCCGACGAGGAATCGCCCCGGCTCGATCAACAACCGGCCGGCGAACTCGCGCCCGAGATGTCGGGCGATCGACTCCGCGATGGCGCTGCCGTAGCCGCCGATATCGGGGATCGGATCCACATATGAGGCCGGCAGTCCGCCGCCCAGATTGACCGTGGCGAGTCGGTGCCCGCGCGCACCGAACTGTTCCGCCAGCGCGGCCACCTCGGCCAGCGGTTTGTCCCAGGCCGCCGGATCCCGCTGTTGGGAGCCGACATGAAACGCCAGACCCACGTCGAGGCCGGCCGACGCGGCGCGGCACATCAGCGGCCACGCTTCCGTCGGACTACAGCCGAACTTGCGCGAGAGCGGCCAATCAGCGCCCGCCCCGTTGGTCGCCACCCGGATCGATACGGTTCCCGACGTCAGCCGCCGAACGACCTTCTGAAGTTCGGCTGCCGAATCCACGGTGAATCTAGTGACGCCACGGTCGACCGCGTAGGCAATGTCGCGTTCCTTCTTGATGGTATTTCCGTAGGACAATCCATCCGGTGACAGACCGAGTCCCAAACACAGATCGATCTCGCCGGGGCTGGCCACGTCGAATTGCGTGCCGCGCCGGGCCAACGCCGCTATGACATCCAACGCCGGGTTCGCCTTGACGGCATACAGAACTTCGACGGCGGGCAGGGCCGCGCGAAGTTGGTCCAAGCGAGTGGTCACTACGTCCAGATCCATGACGAGGAAAGGCGTCTCGGTTCCTGCCCAGCTCCGCGAACCGTCAGTTGCTTCATCGAGGACTGCTGGCAAGTGAAGGTCAGTCGCCGGCACCGCGGTCACTTCCATTTCGACTCCCAGTCTGAGCAATCAATGGCGGCAATTCCGGGCACAGAGGATCGCGGCAGAAGGGCAGGACGTTGATGCCCCAGGCGCAGGACGTGCCTGGACGCGTGAACTCACGGCCGCGTTTTGTCAGGGCGTGCTGCTGGAACGCACATCAATCAGGAGTGACGAGGGTTCGGTCAGATACACGCGTCAGCCAATCGGCGGCAGCCGAAGGCACTGGGTCAGCTGATGGGTATCCCGATCAGGGCCAGAAGGTGCGCTGCGGCCGCCTGCAGGGCGCGCGCCGCGCTACTGACTGCCGCTCTGGTCACCGCCAACTCCGCCGCCTGGATCTGCTCGGGCGATTGGAGCCCGGCGATGAGGTCGGCGGTGCGAGTCGAGTCCTCTCGCATGGTGTCGTACTGCGGGGAGTCGGACGTCTGGAGGATGGCGCCGTAGTAGCGATCGGTCCAGCCGACCGAGTGGATGTTGATGGCCTGCGAGGTGTTTCGATCTGTCCAGCCCTGCTTGGAGCCGTGGTCTCCGCTCAACGCGTTGAATCCGTAGCCCTGGTTGAACCCATCCGCGCCGACCGAGGCCACGTTGGCCATCGCGTCCGTGAGAAACGGCCCGACCACGGGATCGACAGACGCTTCGTAGAGGAACTTCGCCTCGTCGTTCGCCGTGATGTATTCCCAGCCCCAGTCGTGCGGGCCGGTCTTCGGGCCGTTGGCGGTATTGGGTAGGTCATAGCGAGCGGCCATCGCCGGCACGGCGGCCGTGGTCCAGTACTCCGATTCGATGCTGTCGTCGGAGTGGACGATCATCTCGTGCAGGTCGGCGGCCATCTGATCCGGGAGTTGGCCGTCGTACTTGACCAGGTAGAAAGCCACCGTGAACAGTTTCACTATCGATTCGGAGATCACCTGGGTGTCCCCGCCGCTCGACGCCGCGAGTTTGCCGGATTTCCGATCGACCAGCGCGACATATTGGCTGACCCCATCGTCAGCTGCCGCGGCGACGCCCTGGTCCACGGCCTGCTGTGCAGTGAGCATGTTCGGTACAGCCACGGCGACGGGAGCCGAGGCGGTCGCTGCCACCAGGACCGCGCCGGCCACGGCGAGGGCGAGCCGACTTCGCACTGTTGCCTCGCTCCATTTGTCGTTGGTGCCCAAGGACCTTTGCGTCGACCCTAACTGGCACGAGCGGACCGCCCTATTCCCAAGCGTGGCACGCGCCCGGTGGCAACTGACACATGCTCGTACGTTTAAGGAATCGCCGATTCCGGGTACAACAACGTGAGGACAAGAAGCTGTACCGGCCGGTGTATTTCGGCAGGCGGGCGAGCTAGACGCACGGCGAGAAAGCAGGTCAACGATGACCACATCGGAACGCAAGGCCCAGACGAATTCGGCAGAGCCGTCCCACCCCGCTGTCGCAGCCCGAGCGGCAGATCCCGAATCGGTCACCCGACAGTGCGCGCCGTCCGACAGTGCTGCACGGCCGCCCCCGGAGCGTCGAGGGTGAAGAGGCCTACCTCCGCAGCATGATGGAGCAGGCAGCCACCGACATCGCGGCCGGGTGGTGAGCAGCGTCAGTCGCGCTCGATTGTCTGACCAAACCGACTCGACGGCGGGTCGTCGTCCTCCGAGATCATGTTCTGAGCGCTCTCGCCGTTGGTGAAGGGGCGTCGATACCGAGCGACGTTGGGTGCGAGCGCCGATTTCACCGGCACTGCGCGGGGCGGCTATCCTCGGGAAGCTCGGACGATCGCGTCGGTCGCCAGAGCACGATCGACCGCCCCGTCGGTGGCTCCAAGCATGCGCTCGGAGTCGGCGTTCCTGACGGCCGGCCGGTTAGTCGCCTCTATAGCTCAGGGGATAGAGCATCGGTTTCCTAAACCGTGTGTCGCAGGTTCGAATCCTGCTAGGGGCACAGCCAGATCCCTCACGGGGCCGCCCTCTCGACGGGGCCAGCGAGTGGTCGTGCCCGAGTTCCTCGCCGGACGGATATGGCCCCCGCATACCCCGATCAGATTGCCGGAGCCGTCGCGCTGGTCGCCGGCCTGTTCTCGACGGCTCTTTCCGCGACCTGGGCTCCCACCGCACATTCGCCGTCCGGAACGAAATGTTCCACTGCCGCCCGTCGTCGCCGGAAATTGCGGACTAGACTTTCCTACCGGCAGATCGTCAGCCAGATCGTCTTGGCGTCAGTTCTCACCCACGTCGAGCCGGCTGACGGCCCGGCCGGTCGGCTAGCGGTGGCCAGGATCGGATCCTCCCAGCACCACCCGACGGGCGGGAGCACAACGAGTGTGTCCTCGCCTCGCACGCCCCAACCCACAAATGTCCACGCCGAACCCGACACACCGGATTGTCGACACGACGCCGACGGCGCCACTCCCGCACTCCCGTCACCTACAGAGGAGCGATCGACATGAGAACTCTTGCCTATGACGGACCATGCCTGGTCCATGTGCGCAGCCTGGAACCGCCGGCCCCGACAGGATCAATCGACGCGATCGTCCAGATCACGGCGACCCGGATCTGGGCGCAGGATCGCCCCATCTACCAGGGCCGCCTCGACCACGTCGAAGGGGCACTCGTCCGTCACGAAAGCCTCGCTGACGTGCTCGAAGTCGGCGCAGGCCCGTCCATGACCCGCGTCGGAGACGTGCTGTGCCTGCGGTTGACGATCGCATGTGGAAGGTGCTCGAACTGCGAAATGAACATCCCGGGACAATGCACCGCGGCGCAACCCGGGCCCGGCGGAGTCGGCATACAGAACGTCACCGCCGGAGCTTGGTCGGTCCGTGCTCCGGAATTGGATGATGCCTGGCAACGCATGAGCGGGCTGCTGCACACCCACCCGCCGGGACTGCCCTCCGCACCGCTGGGTCGGGCCGTGCTCACCCACCTCGGATCCGACGGATCACGACCCGAAGAAACCCCCACCGACTACCGACATTTCGACCGCTGGGACGACGCCTGGGTGTCCGTCGTGCACCGTCCGAACGAGCCAGTGCCAATTGGCCGGTGATCGGCAGCCAGCGCTGAACAGGCGGTCGACATTCGCAAAATTGATCTGGCCAGAACATCATCGCGGGGTCGCGGCCCGCCGTCTTTGGGGCAATCAGAAGGACGTTGAGCTCGCCGGGAGCCGGTCGACCGAATTGAGGTGACCGCAGTTGGTTTTGTTCGCCGATCGGGTGGACGCGGGTCGCAGGCTCGCCCGTCTGCTGGACTGCCTGCGCGGTCAGAATGTGGTGGTGCTGGGCCTACCGCGCGGTGGGGTGCCCGTCGCGTTCGAGGTGGCGGAAGCACTGGACGCGCCGCTTGATGTTCTGGTGGTCCGCAAGCTGGGCGTCCCGTCTCGGCCCGAACTGGCCATGGGCGCCATCAGTGAAGGCGGCGGGCGAGTGGTCGACGCCGATGTGCTGGCTCACACGCAGGTAACCGTGGAGGAACTGTCGAGGGTGGAACGGCGTGAGCGAGCGCGGCTCGACGCGCTGGTCGCGTATTTGCGCCAGGGCCGAGACCGCGTCGCTCTGACGGGCCGGACCGCGGTGATCGTCGATGATGGTCTCGCCACCGGGTCGACGGCGAGGGTGGCTTGCCAGGCGGCTCGCGAACTCGGTGCAGCTCGGGTGGTCCTGGCGGTGCCGGTGGGTCCGGCCGGGATCAGCCATGAGTTCCTAGGAGCCGACAAGGCGGTCTGTGCGTTCGTCCCGAGAAGGTTCGTGGCGGTGGGCTATCACTATGGCGATTTCTCGCCTCCGAGCGAGGCGCAAGTGATGGCCATGCTCGCGGCGGCCGGAGAGCGGATGCGCGGCAGGCGCGACGACGGACCGGGCATCGATGTCAACGGTCGATCTTCCCCTGGCCGGGCGCTTCAAGCCCCAGGGCCGAAATAACTCGCCAACTTCTTTCCGGTGAGGTGACACCTGCTTCGGTGATGAGACGGTGGACAAGCGACCGTTCGTCGTACCCTCGGCCACGGACCCGCGAGTGATCACCGCGATCGAAGCCCGACTGTAGGACCTGATCGCCAACCGGATCGACCTGGCCGCCGCACACCGGGTAACCCATCTGCGGCACCGTTACGTCAACGCCCTCCCGCGCGCCAACCAGGGACAATCTCTGCATACTGGACGGATGGCAAACGAACAGACATACGAAGAGCACAAGGAAGAACTGCAGGCTTACAGCGACGCGGTTCATGCTCCGGACGTGACACCCGCGGAGATCGCCGAGCTGGAGCAGGCGGAGGCCGAGAAGCCCCTGGGCCCGGACGAAGAGATCTGAACATAGAAACCTCGAGAATCGAGGAGGTGTGACGGCCATGCGTTCGAATTCGAGCATCGCTGCCGACGAGCAGCGCATGGGCTACTCCCCCGGACCGGTCCCGCACCGGCACCCGGGGGATTTCGATCGCCCCGGATCCCTCATCGGGCATCCGCCGCTCGTCCTGCAGCCGGACCACCGGCACGGCTGGCAGGCCAAGGTCGACGACGCCGTGGGCACAGTCTCCGTCTTCATCGTCTTCGTCATGTGGGTTGTCGTTCCGGTCTGCGGTGGTTTGGCCCTGCTCTTCCGATGAGCCCGGACGAAACACCCGTGCGCAGATGACCCGGGGGCATTAGGGTCGTCCGAAGCAGGAGCTCTCCCAGGCCCAGCGAACACCACGCCAGGCAACGACAAGATCGGTGTGCTGTGGACGAAGCGTCCCGGACCGAGGTGATCGACGACGCCTTGCTTGCTCGCGCGCTGCACCTGTACGGGCGCATCGAGGATGACCCGACATCACCGGAACTCACGCAATCGATGGCCGAGCTGGCCACGTTGGCCGGCGCCCATCGGGATGTGCCGGCGTTGGTCGTCATTCTTCGGGCGCAGGCCTTTGCCGAGCGCACCGGCTTCGCCAACCAGCGAGCAAAAGCGCTGCTGGACAAGGCAGCTCGGTTATGTCGCCGGCACGGGTTGGATCGTCAGCTGGTGCAGGTATTGCTGACTCGTTCTGGGATCAGCCAGGAAATGGGGCGCATGCAGTCCGCCCAACGGGATCTGGATGCCGTCACGGCGTTGGTGCAGGGTTCCGAGAGATCGGACCTACAACTGCAGCAGGCCGTGCTGTTCCACAACGGCGGCCGGCTGTCCAAGGCCGCCGAGATGTACCGGCAGGTGTTGGACGACGAGACCGCGTCGGTGACGGTCAAGGCGAAGACGGCCAACAATCTGGGCGAGATCGAAATGATGCTGGGTGATGTCGATGCGGCCGTCAATCACCTGGAGGAGGCCACCGTGCTGGCCCGCGAGTGCAATCCGGCGATCCGGGCCGGGGTGGCCACCACCCGCAGTTGGGCCACGATGCAGGCCGGACGACTTTCGGAGAGCCTTCAGCAATTCGAGGAAGCCGGACAGCTGTATCTCGCCGCCGGCTTGCCGCTGGGCTCCCACTACCTGCAGTACGCGGACGCCCTGATCGATCTTCGGCTGCTGCCGGAGGCGGACGAGATCATTGATCGGGCCATTGATGAACTCTCGCGCAGTGGGGTGCAGTTGATGGTGGCCGAGGGTCAGGTCCGGCGGGCGAGACTTGCTCTGCTGCGCGATGATCCACGTGCCGCGATCGATGCGTCGACCGTCGCGGCCTCGATGTTCTCCGGGCAGCGAAGGCAGGAGTGGGCTGCGCAAACCACCACGGTCATGGTCGATGCCGAGGTGCGACTCGGACTTGCCACCGCAGACTCGTTGACGAAGATCCGACGCGCCGCAGCGACCTTCGAGCGTCTGGGTTTAACCGGGCGGGCGGTGGAGTCGCACCTCTCGACGGGCCGCACCGCCCTGGCCCTCGAGCGAGAACCGTTGGCACGACACCACCTCGGGCGCGCGCAGGAGCTCGCGAGCGCCTCTACCCCGGTGCTGATCAGACTCAAAGGGGCGCTGGCGGGTGCGTTGAACGATACGATCGTGCAGCGGGAAGCAGCGGTACTGCGCCACTGCCGCGGCGGTTTGGCCGACCTGGCCAAGCATCGCGATGCCTTCGCCTCGCTGGAGCTAAGAGTGCTGGCTTCCGGGCACGGCGCCGAACTGGGTCGGCTGGGACTTTCCGTCTTATTGCAAACGGGCACTCGGACCCAGATCTTCGAGTGGCTGGAACGCACGCGCGCGGCCGCCCTGATTGCGGTGCAGCCGACCAGAGCGATCGGCATCGACGACGATCTGGCCGCGCTCCGATCCGTGCAGCTGGAACTCGCCGCCCTCGAAGAGTCTGAATCCAAGACGCCGAACGAAAACAATTCAGCGGTAGCGGCACTACTGCAACGACAGACGGCAATCGAAAACCAAATTCGGCGAGCTACCTGGGTGAGCCGATCGACCGTCCCACCGGAGCGCGATTCGACGTCGCCTGCGGTGCTGCGCCGCCTGCTCGACGACCGAATACTCGTCGAGTTCGGGTTATTGGACGGCAACCTGCTCGCGGTGGTACTCGAGCGCCGCCGCACCCGCCTGGTCCGGCTCGGACCGCTGGCGGACGTCTCGCACGATGTCGATCTGTTGCTCTTCGCGCTGCGCCGGCTGTCCAGACCGGGCCGATCGGCCGCGGGCATCCTGGCGGCGAGGGCAGCCGCCGATGCGGCCCTGACAGCGCTGGAACACCGTCTGTTCACCGGCCTCTCGCTGCCGCCCGACGCTCCGACCGTGGTGGTACCGATCGGCGCGCTGCAGCGGATCCCGTGGTCGGCGCTGCGCCGGGCGCCGGTGGTCGTCGCGCCATCCGCATCCTTCTGGGCGGCAACGGATCACCTCCGCCCCGTCGGGCCTGTCGTCCTGGTCGCGGGCCCTGACCTACCCGGGGCCACCGCAGAGGTGGAACAACTTCGGCGCCTCCATTACGCGCCGACCGTCCTGACGCCGCCCGAAAGTACGGTGGCCGCGGTGACGGCAGCGTTGTCCGGCGCGGGACTTGCCCATCTGGCCTGCCACGGCCGGCTGCGATCGGACAACCCGAGTTTTTCGGCCCTGGCGCTCAGCGATGGTGCGTTGACCGTCCACGAGCTCGACGTCCGCGGCATTGCTCCGGACCGAATGGTGTTGGCGTCGTGTGACTCAGCCGCCGATGTGAGTTACGAGGGCAATGAGGTGCTCGGTTTTGTCAGCGCATTGATGGCCCGCGGCACCGGTGCCCTGGTGGCCAGCATCGTGGTGGTGCCGGACCAGGCCTCGGTCCCGTTGATGAAGGTGCTGCACACCAGGATTCTCGCCGGTGAGCGACTCAGCGATTCATTGCACGCAGCGAGGGCGTCCGTTGACCAGAGCGATCCGACCGATTTCGTCGGCTGGTGCGCCTTCAACACCTACGGCGCGGCGTAGGAGACACAAGATCTACGTATCTGGGATCGGTGGCTGAACTCTTCATTGGGAGCGGCGTAGTTGAGTCACCACTCACCAACGAGCAGGGCAAGAGCAGAGGAGACACTCCATGCCGGTGGACGAAAGCGCGCCGAGTGCAGGCAGGCCATTTCCCGAGGTGTTCCCGGCGGGCCGGGACCTGGAGCCGACTCCGGCCGACCGAGCCGCGGTCCGAAGGCAGCGTGAGCTGCTCGGCCCAGACGTTCCGGCCAGCGAGTGGCAGATCCAACAGATCGAAGCCCTGCAGACTCGGCACCCCGAAATCACTTTCGACAACCGGCGTGACCGGCTGGATGACCCCTTCCGGCTGCCCTTTTCGCGGGTCGACGGCACCCAAAAAGTGGTGCTGACCACCGAACGTGTCCTCGTCCGCCGAACGGATTGGGATGATGGCGCGGACGGTGACGGCAGCGAGCTGCGGGCGGTGCTGACGCAGCAGGGATTTGTGGCCGAACCCGACGAAAGTCCTTCGGCCCACGTACATCGCGCCCGGTCGGGCGGTGCAGCAGAGTCCGGGCCACTGCTCAGACTGACCTACCCGAATCCGATGACCGCTGACGAGTTGATGGCCATATTCGACGACGTACGAGGCCGGCGATTGACCATCTCGCAAGACCACATTCTCCCCTGCAATGTGGTCCTCAAGAGCAAGTCCGCCATCCTGTCGACCGAATTGTCGGTGCCCTACCCGCCGCCGTGGGCCCAACCTGACGGCAATCCGATCACGGTGGCCGTCGTTGATACCGGAGTCAACATCGAGAACCGCCTCGATGGCTGGCTGGCCGGCACGGAGGACGACGACAACCGGGATCCCCTCGACGAGTATTCCAACGACGGAACGCACACGGCCGATGGGTATCTGGACTACTCCGCCGGCCACGGGACGTTCGTCGCGGGCATCATCGCACTGGTCTCGCCGACCACGAAGGTACGGATCTACCGGGCCATCGACAGCGACGGCATCGGTTCCGAGGTGACCGTCGGCGCTGCCATCAAGCAGGCCGCGACCGATGGCGCTGCCGTCATCAACCTGTCCCTGGGCACCGACACCATCGACGACCACGAACCGTTGGGGCTCGCCGATGCCTTCGAATTCCTGGCCGCCAACTACCCCGACGTGGTGGTCGTGGCGGCGGCCGGCAATTCCGGCAGCACCACGCCGACCTGGCCATCGGCTTTCCCAGGAGTCATCTCGGTTGGGGCGCTACGCCCGGACCGGCAACCGGCGGACTGGTCGAATCATGGTGCCGCGATCACCATCTGGACGATTGGTGAGGGGATTCTCTCGACGTTCGTACTCGGAACCGAGGAATCCGGGACAGAGACCGGCCCCGGCAGCAGGTTCGATGGCAACCACCTGTGGGGCATAGGGTCCGGCACCTCGTTCGCGGCTCCGCAGATCGCCGGGGCCATCGCCCGGCTGGTCCAGAACCCGGACCGGGCAAACCTTGTCCCTCCCGTGCACAGTGCGCTGGATGCGGTGCGGTACCTGACCTCGGACCTGAACAGTTTCCCGGTCACCGACTCGTATGTCGAGAACGGCCTGCCGGTGACCACGGTTTGTCGTGGCGTCCAGTTGCTACCGGGAATTCCCTCGGCCTAGAACTCGTATCTTCTCCATCCGTCCCCGCTCCTTGGTAAAAGCTTCGGTAAAGACCGAACTGCTCCGCCAAGGCAAGGAGTGACCAGTCGTGAGCCAGACAGAGTCGATCACCGACTTGGTGCACCGCGCGACCGACGGCGACCAAGCGGCGTGGAACCGCATTGTGGATCGCTACCTCCCATTGGTGATGTCGGTAGTGCGGACGTATCGAATGACCGAGAAGGACGGCGAGGACGTGAGCCAAACCGTATGGCTGAGGTTGGTCGAGAATCTCGACCGCATCCGCGAACCGATGGCCCTGCCCGCGTGGATCGTCCGCACCACCAAGAACGAGGCGCTCCGGGTGCACCGGCTGCGGGCCAAGGCGGTGCCGGTCGACCCGATCGAGAACTCACCTCTGGACGCCGTACCCGACACCGTGGAACTGGACGTCGAGCTACTCCGGATGGAGCGCAACCAGGCCGTGCGAGATGGTCTGGCCGAGCTGACCGGAGACCAGCGGGGGCTGTTGTTGCTGCTGGTGGCGGACCCGCCGCTGACCTATGAAGCGATCGGCCGACAACTCGGCATGCCGGTCGGTAGCATCGGCCCCACCAGGGCGAGGTACTTGGACAAGCTGCGCGCCACTCCGTCCATCCGCGCGCTGCTGGCCGCGGAGCACGGCGTACCGGAACAGGGAGGTGCTCGCCATGACTCACTCTCAGTGGGTGCATGTTGACGACGATCTGCTGGCCGCGGTGAAAGATGCCACCTCGGCCCTACCGGTGTCAGACCGCGTACTGTCCGCGGCCAGAGCAAGTTTTGCGTGGCGGACGGTGGACCAGGACCTGGAGTTGCTGTCGTTGATCGACAGCAGCCAAAGCGCCGCCGTCGGAGTCCGCGGTTCCGGCGATCTGCGGCTGCTCGATTTCCACAGCGACCAGCTCAGTCTGGAGTTGGAGGTCAGCCGGGGCTTTGTGATCGGGCAGCTCGTTCCCATGCAGGCCGGCCACATCACGCTGTCCACCGCCGACGGCCCGTTCGCCGAAGTCGACGCCGATCAGACCGGATCTTTCCGACTGCCGCGGCCACCGTCCGGGCCCGTCCGGATGGTCTGCCGCACCGAGACCGCCCAGCTGGCCACCGAATGGACTCGGCTGTAGGCAACAGCATCGATCGGGCCGGTTGCGGCCTGTCTGCGGCCGACGGCATGCCCAGGGCCGGCAGCCAGCCGAATCAGGACCAGAACTGTCCTATTTGAGCGCGATCATGAGGCCAGTCCATTCGATCGAGGGAGCTGGAAGATGACATTCGACCTGAAGGCAGAGCTACTGGATCAGTTCACCTGGCACTGGGACAACCACCTCCGTCCCCGGCTGGTCGGTTTGACCGACGACGAATACCTCTGGGAGCCGGTGAACGGTTGCTGGAGTCTGCGGCCCCGGGCAGAGGCGACCACGGCGATGGCGGCCGGCTCGGGCGGCTGGCTGTTGGATTGGGACCAGCCCGAACCATCGCCCGCTCCGGTCACCACGATTGCCTGGCGAATCGGGCACATCCTGGTCGGGATCTTCGCCATGCGCAACGCCACCCACTTCGGTGGCCCGGCAACGGATTACAACTCCTACGACTATCCCGAGCACGCCGTTGACGCGTTGGCCCAGCTCGACGACCTCGAGGCAGCATGGGTCGCCGGCGTGCGTTCGCTCTCCGAAGACGACCTGATGGCCCCGTCCGGCGAACCCGACTTCGAACAGGCCTCGATGGCGGCCTTGATACTGCACATCCATCGGGAACTCATCCACCATGGCGCCGAAATCGCACTGCTCCGGGACCTGTACGCGTGGCGCGGATCAGGGCCAATCTCGTAGTCATCACGCGGCTGTATCTGGCCGCCCCGAAGATCCTCCGATCAGTAGACCATTTCGTCCATCGGAGGGAGATCGATCATGACCGAGAACGCGGCAATTCGTGGTGTGTTGTGGAAGCTGCACGTCAGCAACAAAGGTGAACCGGATCCGAGCCTGCTGATCCCGGACGCCGTCGACGACGAGCTGTCCAAGCTGCTGGAGCAGGTGCAGACCATCGCGGACGACTTCCGCGAGTACTTCAACTCGACGGTGGTGCCCAACATCGACCTATCACCGCGGCGGATCGGGATCATCGACCACCTCTCGCTGCTCGAGGGTCAGAACGACACCAGCGTGACCGACTTCTTCCTGCTGCTGGGTGGCCTGGTGGCCGGAGGCGACCTCGTCGTCGATCAGATCCGCGTTCGCTTCGATGTGATCGCGGAGTCGCTGGGCAACTGGGGTGAAGCGGGCCGCTGGGATGTACCTGTGCCCGTCGCCGGCTGAGCGGCACGCTACGGTCGTGGCGTGCCCAGCGACCTGACTCTGAAAGCCATGAACGCCGTCCACCGGGCAGCACAGTGGTTCAGCATGGGCAAGCTCGGCTGGACGGCGATGAAGATGCCGGTGATCGAATTGACCACGGTCGGTCGCAAGTCCGGCAAGCCTCGCACGGTGCTGCTGACCTCGCCGATGCAGATGGGTGCCACCCACGTAGTGGTGGCTTCCCGCGGTGGGGACGACAAGCCGCCGGCATGGTTGGGAAACCTGATCGCCAATCCGGATGTCGAAGTGTCCTTCGCCGGCCGCAGCAGGGTCCATGCCCGCGCGCGGGTCGCCACTGCCGCCGAACGAGCGCTCTGGTGGCCGCAGGTGGTGGCCGATCATGCCTTCTACGGCGACTATCAGAAGGCCACCACCCGCGAGATCGCACTCGTGGTGCTCGAGCCCGATCTGTGACACCACCGAATGTCCCGTCGGGCCACTCTGACCGACCTACCCTGCACCCGAGGAACCGATGACCGCCGAAACCAAGCTGATCGATCTGAGCCACGTCATCCATCAGGGCATGACCACCTACCCCGGGCTTCCCGGACCGGAAATTCTTCCGCACCTCAGTCGTGCGGATTCGCGGGCCGTCTACGCCCCCGGGACTGAATTCACCATCGACCGGATCAGCATGGTCGGCAACACCGGCACGTACCTGGACAGCCCGTTCCACCGATATCCCGACGGCGTCGATCTGGCCGGACTTCCGCTCGGTCAACTGGCCGACCTGCCGACGGTGGTGGGTCGCTTCGTCGGGTGTGTTGCGCGCGGGATCGACGCAGATGCGTTGCAGCCATTGGATATCGCCGGACGCGCCGTGTTGCTCCATACCGGCTGGGACCGCCACTTCGGCGCTCCCGCCTACGGGGAGCCGGCGCCCTTCCTGACTCGCGATGGCGCCGAATTCCTGATCGAACAGGGTGCGCTGCTGGTCGGCATCGATTCGGTGAATATCGACGACACGGGACCGGGGGGCGAACGCCCGGCTCACAGCCTGCTGCTCGCCGCCGGTATCCCGGTGCTGGAACATCTGACCAGGCTCGGCGACCTGCCGGATCGGGGTGCCCGACTACACGCGGTACCGCCGAAAGTCGCCGGCTTCGGAACTTTCCCGGTCCGCGCGTATGCGGTACTTCCGGTTTGAGCGGCGTTAACCGCGCAGCGCCGCCGCGAAGATTCCTGGCAGCTTGGCGAAGCCGGGATCGGCGGCGAATTCCGTCAACCGGCGAGCGGTGATGGCCTGCGTCTTGTTGGTGACGAACCACGGCGGCTTGGGCGAGAGGGTGAACTCGCCGGCCCCCAGCGCCCGGTGCGATGGGCGGAATGGGCCGCGGACCACGGTTCGCTCGACGGAATTCAGCAGCAGAGCGTTGTGTACGACCCCGATCCCACTTTGCACGTCGCCGAGCGTGTGCCCAGGAAATGCCCCCCAACTGGCCCGCGCGGTGAGGAAGCCGAACCCGGTCCAGGCATTGACAGCGATGCTGCCGTAGCGCAACTCGGCCAATGCGTCTTCGAATACCGCGCCGGCCGCGCGCAACGTGCGCGGGTGGACGATGACATTGACGCCCAGCGTCCCGACGAAATCGTCGTTGGCGGCGGCGATCGCGGCCCGGAAGAAGGCCAGGCCGGTGCCCGGCAGTTGGGTGACGGCCAGCACGGGGGCGAAATACTCGACGTTCAAAGCGTTCTCGCCCGAGCCCGTGCCGGCCTGGATCAGCAGCCTACCGTTGTCGAGCGTTTCCGCTTGCGGATAAGCGGCTTTCGCCGCAGCCACCCGCTGATCACTGCCCGGGTAGTAGGCCGGACGGCCGGGCGCCCTCGACATCGCCGAGCGCAATTCGGCCAGGAATTCGTCCTTCTGCGGCCAGTCCGACGACATGATCACTACCTGGCCGGCGATGCAGTTGTAGCCGCCGTTGTGCAGTCGTTGGGTGGCCACGTGCTCGGCCTGGAAGCGCAGGTCGGCCTTCGACCATTCGCCGGGAATCACGATAGTCGGCGAGACGCCTCCTAGTTCGCTGGTGATCTCCTTGTCCAGCAACGGCTCGGCCGCACCTTTGTGGACCGCGGCCTTGCGCGCCGCCCCTTCGATTCCGGTACCGAAGACGATGGCGTCGTGGCTGAGCGCGCTACCGGTGATGTGTACGTGGGCCACCGATTGGTGGTGCACGAGGTACTGGCCCACGTCAGCGCCGCCGGTGACGATCCGGAGGAAGCCGGCCTCGATCAGTGGGGCGAATGCGACCGTGAAGACCGGAAGAATGGCGTCGGTCACGGGGTTGAGCTTGAGTATCACGACCCGGTTGTGGGCGTACAACTCGTACAACACGTCCAGCGGCGGAATAGAGGTGATGTTGCCCGCGCCGAGCACCAGTCCGACGCCGCCGGTGACGCCGAGGGTTCGTTGGCCGAGGCCGGCTTGCGCTCTTACCTGTTCCGCGGTGACGCCGGGCTGCATCCAGACATCCGCCGAGAAGCCGCTGAGCAGGAGTTCGTCGAAGATGCCGTGCGGGAGCACCTTGACACTGAGCCGATTACCCGGGGCGGTACCAAGATCGAAGCCGTCCAGGGGGCTGCCGTCCGCTTCCAACGCCCGCATGCTCTCGGCCAGAGCGGACAGCCCGGTAAGCACGGCGTACGGGCCGGAGAGCCATTCCTCCCCCATCAGCGGCGATTCCGGCGGCAGACCCTTGTAGCCGGCCGCCACCGAGACCCACTCCGGCGCCACCGCGGCAACCGCGGAGCCGACGGCTTCCAGCAATTCCCGCCGTCCGGTGAGGCCCAGGGCGGCCCAGCGACCGGCTCCGGCAGCCAGATCCGCGAGGGCAGAGTCGATCTTGTCGGTTCGCTGGTCGGAAAGCTGCGCCGTCATGGTGTCCATTTCTTCTGTCGCTTGCCACTGCGTGGCCGGTCAGTCGTGATGTTGCCTCAACTCTGCCACTGATGGGGCCCCGACCACGGATCAAGGTCAGTGGCCAGGCTTGTTGCCTGCCCTTGGCGATCGGGGGCGAGCCGCGCGTACTGTGCGGCTCGGCGGCATCCCATCAGATCAGCGCAGTCCACTCACCGCTGCACAGCTGGCGGAACACAAGAACGGAACCACCCATGAGCGAGAAGATCACCAGCCGGGAATGGCATCTCGCCCGGCGTCCGGTAGGTACGCCGACGGCGGCCGATTTTCGGATGGAGACGGTCCAACTGCCCGACCTCGCCGACGGAGAAGTACTGGTCCGCAATCGTTTCCTGTCGGTGGATCCGTACATGCGGGGGCGGATGAACGACGTCAAGTCGTACATCGCGCCGTTCCAGCTGGACCAGGCGATGACCGGTGGCGCGTTGGGCGAGGTGGTGGCCTCGAACGCGGACGCCCTCGAGCCAGGCGATCTGGTCCTCCACGAATACGGCTGGCGCGAGTACGGCCAGGGACCAGCCAGGCACTTCCGGAAGGTGGAATCGATTCCCGGAGTCTCGGACAGCGCCCACCTCGGCGTCCTGGGCATGATCGGCCTTACCGCGTATGTCGGCCTGCTCGACGTCGCACGGATGAAGGCCGGTGAGGTCGTCTTCGTCTCCGGTGCCGCCGGAGCCGTCGGGTCGCTCGTCGGGCAGATCGCGAAACTCAAAGGCGCGTCGAGGGTGATCGGGTCCGCCGGCAGCAAGGCCAAGGTCGACCTGCTGACCAGCAAGTACGGCTACGACGCGGCGTTCGACTATCACGACGGTTCGGTCAATCGGGCCCTTCGTAGCGCGGCCCCGGACGGCATCGACGTCTACTTCGACAATGTCGGCGGAGAGCACCTCGAGGCGGCGATCTTCGCGTTCAAGCTGTTCGGCCGGGCCGCCATCTGTGGGGCCATCTCCAGCTACAACAGCACCGAGCCACCGGCGGCCCCCCGCAATCTTTCCCTGATCATCGGCAAGGGCGTAAGCCTGACCGGATTTCTGGTGAACCACCATCGGGAGCGGGCCGCGCACGCCGCTGCCGAGATCGGTGGCTGGCTGGCTTCGGGCCAGCTGGTCTACCAGGAGACGATCGTCAACGGGGTGGAGAACACGTCAGCGGCCTTCATAGATCTGCTGGCCGGAGCCAACATCGGCAAGATGATCGTCGCGCTTGATTGAGTACAGCACTCGACTGAGTACAGCACTCGACTGAGTCAGCGCTGCACCAGGTTGAGCGCTGGAGCGCGATCAGCGCCCGGATACGGGTCAGCGGGGGTTGCGACGGGCGATGGCGACGGTCAGCGCGGTGGCAAATCCACACCAGAGCGGATAGGGCAGCAGCGCCCAGCCCGCACGCCGGTCCGCAGCGACCACCCGTCGCACGAGGTCGGCCGAGCTGACGGTCAACGCGGCACATTCCGCGGCCGCTACCCAGGGCCGGTGGGCCTTGAAGAACAGCCAATTCCAGGAGGCATTCAGCGTCAGGTTTGCGGACAGCGCCCGGATGAGGGCTGCCCGTTCGGCCACCTTGCCCTGTTGCTCCAGGGCGTCAGCGGCCCGCGCTGTGGTCACCGCGAGATCCGCATACAGGGGTGTCCAGACGATGCCGTACACGGGCGGGGCCGGTTGCCAGGATGGCTTCTTCAGCCCCTGGTAGTACGTGGAGTTGGGGTCGGTGGCCAGACCGCCGGTGATGGCAGTGGATAGGACCGCCGCACCGGTCCTCAGCAGCGTGCGTGCCTTCATCGATACTCCCCAAGATCGTCGCGCGTTCAGGACCCTGCAGAGGCGAGGACCCGGCATGCCCGCAAAACGAGCAGGCACAATCGAACGTGTTCCCGCCCGACGATCCGCAAAACCCAGGAGCGATTCATGACCAGTCCCGCCGCTGCCGCCGGAACTCACCTGTTCGGCGGGGAGTTGACCGTCAATCGGCTCGGCTACGGCTCGATGCGGCTCTCCGGGCCGGACATCATGGGCCCGCCGAGCGACCGCGACGAGGCGCTGGCCGTCCTGCGGGAAGCCGTGACTCTGGGCGTGAACCACATCGATACCAGCGACTACTACGGTCCGTACACCGTCAACGAATTGATCCGGGAAGCGCTGCACCCGTATCCGGAGGATCTGGTGCTGGTGACCAAAGTCGGGGCCCGACGGACCCCGGAAGGGGCTTGGCTACCGGCACTCTCGCCGAAGGAGCTGACCGATGCCGTGCACGACAACCTCGATCACCTCGGTATCGAGCAGATCCACGCCGTCAACCTGAGGATGGCCGACGAGCATGGCGGGGTGATGCGGGAGGGCTCCCTGGCCGAGCAGTTCGGAGTGCTGGCCGGCCTGCAACAACAGGGCCTGATCAGGCATCTCGGTGTGAGCAACGTGGGGCGCGAACAGCTCGTCGAGGCCCAGAGCATCGCGCCGGTGGCCTGCGTGCAGAACGCCTACAACGTCGTTCAGCGGGAGGACGAGGACCTGGTCGATATCTGCGCCGCCGACGGTATTGCGTTCGTCCCGTTCTTCCCGCTCGGCGGATTCAGCCCACTGGCCGCTGATCAGTTCGCCGGTCTGGCCGGTGAGATCGGCGCCACCACCATGCAACTCGCGCTGGCCTGGCTGTTGCAGCGCTCCCCCACCATTCTCTGCATTCCCGGCACGTCGAGCGTGGCCCACCTTCGGGAGAACCTGGCTGCCGGCTCGATCACGCTGACCCCGGATCAGCTCGACGAGCTGGATCGGCTGGCCCGCTGAGTGCTGTGCGTCGGTCGTTGGCTGACAGCATCGTCACACCACTTTCACCTGTTGACCTGACATGATTCCCTCAGCCCTTGGCCGACGCCAGTCCGCGGGCCCACCGAAATACCGCGAGCAGTGAGGACAACCATGTCGATGATTGCCCAGACCGAGACCGACTCGATCACCGCCGAACCACTTCCCGCTGCCGCCGCTTCCTGGCCGCGTCGGACCGTCATTGCCGCCTCCGGGGCCGCCCTGCTGGCCTGCGCCGCCTGCGCCTCGAAGAGCAGTGCCGGCGCCACCCCGGGCACCACTGCGGCGGCTTCGTCCGCCGCCGGGTCAGGGTCCGCCGCCGCCTCGGGGTCCGCCGCTGGCAAGACCGCGATTGCTTCGGTCAGCGATATCCCGGCGGATTCCGGCCTGATCGCCGACGCGCCGAGTGGCCAGGTCATCCTGGCCAAACAGGACGGAAAAGTGGTTGCCCACACGGCTGTCTGCACCCACCAGGGCGGCATCATCGACGGCGCCGGAGTCTGCCCGTTGCACGGCTCCAGGTTCAATCCGGCGACCGGTGCAGTCATCAACGGACCCGCAACCGAGCCCCTGGCCGTGGTGGCCGTGACCGAAACAGACGGAAAGGTCTACCCGGCCTGACTTATCTTGCTGTTTGGTGGGTCTTCCAGTTCGCCTGCTGGCTCTTGGTCAACGCAGCTCCGGCGTCGACGTCGAGATTGCGGGTCAACGCCCAATACAGAACGGCCGAAATCGGCAGCCCGATGAACATGGAGATGTCCGCGTCGTTCATCGCACTCGCCACGAACCCGGTGAACAACGGCGCCGCGGAGAAGACCGGGATCATGCACACGAATCCGACCAGGTAGGCAGTGATCCCGGGCCAGCCCCATCGGCGATAGATTCCGTTCGGTTTGAAGATCTCGGCGATGGCGTAATGCCCGCGCCGCACGGGCTCATTGTTTCCGACCCCACTGGTGCAGTAAGTCAGGCTAAGCGAGTTGGATATGCAGGCGTCCGATTTGTCCCTCGCAAGCAGCGTTGTTCTTCCTACGCCCATCCCGCGACCCGCAGCAACCCGTCGGCGCCGGCTTCCAGCACCCAGAACCAACCTCCAGCATGGATCATGCTTCATCGTCTGAATGATCTCGTCCGGCATGGGTCAACTTCGCGGGCGGGGATGAAATTGTCTATTCCTGTCACTCCGGTCCCAAAAGGGGCACGTTCATCCCTGCCGTTGATCAACAATTGAGATCCTGCGCAGCAGTCCTTTCCGGGAAAAGCAACTGCGCCTTGAAGAACGGGGAGCCGGATACCGGGACGGCTCGGACAGCCGAGTTGCGTTGCAGGCGTGCCACGTTTCGGCTCCCGAAGATCGTGACCTATTCGTGACCTGCGAGCGACCCGGAATGGCGTCTGATTCGGGGTCGACTGTCGGTGGTGGCTGAGTAGGGTTTTGAATATGGACAGCGGCGGTTTCACCGACATCGACCAGGCAAACGCCCTGGCCGACACGGTGTTGTCCGGACTGCCGGGACATTGTCGATGGCGCGTTCTGGAAACTGTTGCCCGACGACCAGTTGGACTTCGGTCGCCGGCTCGAGGTGATCGCCCGCACCGTCTACGCCGCCCAGGTGCATCAGGCCGGGGAGATCGACACCCAAGGTCTGGCCGCGGACCGGTCCTGCAGTTCGACCGCGGCGCTGCTGCGGCAGGCGCTGGTCATCTCGCCTGCGGATGCGAAAGCCCGGGTCGCCGCCGCCGGACAGATCCTTCCCCGGCTGATGCCCACCGGCGCGGAAGCACCCCCGATCCTGCCCGAACTCGCCGAAGCGGTGGACTGCGGCGCCGTCGGACCCGAACACGTCAAGATCATCGTCGAGACCATGGCCAAAGTCCCGCCGAAAGCGTCGACCGAAGCGCGGGACCTGTGCGAACAGACCCTGGTCGACACGGCGATCGATTGCGACCCGAACTACCTGGGCCACGCCGCGCAACGGATCCTGGACAAGGTCGACCCCGACGGCGACCTGGACGACACCACACCGGCGTCGAAGATGGAACTGCACTTCGGCACCCGCTCCACCCGGACCGGGTTGACGCCGATCAAGGGCCAGTTGGACGACTACGGCGTCGAAGTGGTCAAGAAGGCGATCGACGGGCTCGCGGCACCCCGACCCGAACAGGACGGCGTCCGCGACCCCCGCCCGGCCGCGACGCGGAGCGCGCAGGCCCTGGTGGAGGCGATGCGCCGGTTCCTGGACCTCGGCGCTGCACCGGTGCAGGGCGGCGAACGCCCGCACGTCACGATCACGATGAACTGGGACGCCATCACCGGGCTGATCTCGGGCGCCAGTTTCGACTCGGGGGCGATGATCAGCCCCGCCCAGGCCCGCAAGTTCCTGTGCGACGCGCAGATCATCCCGATGATCCTGGGTAGCAAGTCCGAGGTCCTGGACGTCGGGAGAGCATCGAGGACGTTCCCCGCGCACCTCCGCCGGGCGTTGGTTGCCCGGGACCGGGGCTGTGCGTGGCCGGGTTGTGATCGGCCACCCGACTGGTGCGACGGACACCACATCAACTTCTGGGAGAGGGATTTCGGTCGCACCTGCCTGGACAACGGCTGCCTGCTGTGCCGGCACCACCACACCGAGATCCACAGAGAAGAGTGGGTCATCCGGATGGCCGCCGACGGCCTACCCGAGTTCATCCCACCCAGATGGATCGACCCGCAACAGAAACCCCGGCGGAACACGCTGCGAAAGTACGACCAAGTCTGAGGGCGGAGCCATGCCCACAGCAGAGCGGTCGGAGCGCAGCAGGCAGCAGGAATTCGACCTCATCTGGTGGCGCGGCATGCCCATTTCTTGGGAATGGACGCGCCCTTGCTTGTGGGTCAGGCGGTTGCGTACTGCTGCACATCCACCGACACATCGGCAATTCCACCGCTACCGGCCAAGGCCTGGAACTCCGGAGTCCCGCAGCTGTCCAGGTCGAACCAGCCGTTGCTGCCCGTCAGCTGGTCGTGTCTGTCGCCGGCCGCATCCGCCCACGCCGCCTTGATCTGTGCACCCCGGACGTGCCAACGGACCAGGAAGCGCTGGGTATCGCAACCGTTCATCGTGCTGGGGAATCGACCGCCATCAGGACCGGCGGCGGGCGTCCAGCTGTTCGGAAACGCCCGGAGACCGGCCTGCCAGTTCGTCGTCATCGTCCAACCGGGCAGGCTGTCAGGGAAAGCGACGTCATCATTCACACCGGCACTGTTGGGATGCCGGGTCCAACGCGAAGCCGGGGTCGACTTCTTCGTCGGCGCTGTGGACGCCTTGGTCACCGTGGCAGTCACGGTCACCGGCTGCACGACCGTGGTGCGCACAGTCACAGACGTCGATACCGACCGCGTGGTCACGCTGGTTACCGCCGGCGCGGTGACCGTAGGACCGACCTGGGTGGAGATGACGGTCGTGGTGGCGACGATTCCAGGAACCGCTGTGCCACCCTCGGACCCGCTGCTGCAACCGGCCAGGGTCGCTGCTGGGAGAAACAGGCAGACAATCATCTTCCGGACATCCACGGCTCACCGTAACGCAGACCGCTCCCGTTCCGGGCGGCATCTAGGTCAATCATCCCGGCGTGGGAAATGACGACGAACTCAGCCGGCCAGCCAGGTGTCTTTCGAACCGCCACCCTGGGACGAGTTGACCAGCAGCCCATCCGCGGCCAGGGCCACCCTGGTCAGCCCGGCCGGCACCACCACCGTTTCGGCGCCCGACAGGACGAACAATCGCAGATCCACATGCCGAGGGCGCAGGTTCGGCCCAATCAGAGTGGGATGGGTAGAGAAATGGATGACTTCCTGTGCGATGAATCGGTGCGGCGCCTGCGCCACGTGCTCTTCGAGTTCGGCCACCTGGGCTTTGGTCAACTCGGGTCCGATCATCACACCCTCGCCGCCAGATCCGTCGACCGGCTTCACCACCAATTCTCCCATCCGGCCCCGCACGGCCGCGTACTGATCCGGCTCGCCGAGCACCCAGGTACCCACGTCGGCAAAGACAGGCTCCTCGCCGAGGTAATAGCGGATCATCGGTCCGACGAACGCGTAGATGGCCTTGTCGTCGGCCACCCCGTTGCCCGGCGCATTGGCGATGGAGACGGTGCCGGCCGCGGCGGCCGTCCGCAGCAACTCGCCGACGGCCGTCTCGCCCAACAGTTCGTCGTTGCCGAGCCGGCGGTACACCACGTCAATACCCCAGAGACCGTTGGTCGTGCGAGCGGCCACATAGTCACCGTCGGCGACCAGATCGTCGGGATGCACCACGGGCACTCCCATCTCGGCCGCCAAGGTCCGGTGCTCATACCAGGCCGAGTTCGACGGACCGTCCGAGAGCACCACCACCTGCGGCTCCGAGCGCTGACACCGTGGCGGCGCAGCATCGACCAGGGCGCGGCGTAGCAGGGAGCCGATCACCTCCGGCGAGCGGACGTTCGGCACCGTGCCACCGAGCTCGGGGAACGCGGACGCCAGGCTGCGACGGTTGGCCAGCGTGTAGCCCAAACCCGATGGCACCTGCAGGTTGTCCTCCAAGACAACCCAGCGGCCATCCTGGTCGGTCAGCAGGTCCAGACCATGAACGGTGGCTCGTGGATGACCGCCCGGAGCCAACCCGGCCGCGGCCGGCCGGTAGCCGGGAACACTGCGCACTATGCGGTCCGGGATGATTCCGTCGGCGATGATGGCCGCCTGCGCCTCGCCGCCGTAGATGTCGGCCAGAAATGCGTTCAGGGCCCGCGCCCGCTGCGCCGCGCCGGCCTGCAGGTGCGCCCAGGACGATGCGTCGATCAGCCGCGGCACCGGATCCAGCGGAAACACCTGCTCGGCATATTCGCCGTCGATATGAGCGGTGAAGACGATACCTTCGTGCGCTCGGTACTTCTCCAGCTCCACACGGCGCGCATCGATGCCGTGTTCGCCGATCTCGTCCAGTTTCGCGAGTAAGCGCCGATACGGTTCCCGTACCTCACCGGTGGCGTCGATAGCCTCGTCGAGCGGTACCGTGCCATAGCCATCCACCAGGCTCTGACGCGAAATAGACTGCGGGGTCGTCATTCTCGCACCAACCAGCGGACGAACCAGTTGCAGATCGCCAGGGCCAGCTCCGCCCGCCGCGACGCCCCGACGATGGTGTGACCTTCCCCGGGCAGGAGCACCAGCTCGGTCGGCACCCCGGCGGATTTCAGCGCGACGTGCGCCCGCACCGACTCGCCCACCGGCACATTGGTGTCCTGATCGCCGTGCACCAGCAGGGTGGGCGATCTGACCTGATGGAGGTGGGTGAGCGGGGAAAGTGCCCGCAGCAGATCGGCCTGCAATACCGGGTCACCGTATTCGGTGACCGACGCCGCCGACATCCAGCTTTCGGTTTCGGCGAAAAAGGAGAGCAGGTCGGACATTCCGGCGTGCGTGGTCCCGGCCGCAAAGCGGTCCGGCCAACGGGCCAAGGCGGTCAACACCAGATAACCGCCGTAGGACCAACCCTGGACGCCGATCGAACCTGCCTGGGCCCAACCGTTCTCCAACAGGAAATCGGCCGTGGCCAGCACATCCTGGAACGAGTTGGCTCGGGCAGCGCCGTCGTCGGCGGCCATGAAGGTGTTCCCATAGCCGCTCGAGCCGCGGACATTCGGGGCAAATACGGTGATTCCGGCCGCCACCAGTGACTGCGTCAACAGCGAGAATGCCGGCCGCTCCTGGCTTTCCGGACCGCCGTGGAACGAGATCACCGACGGGCCAGGGCCGTGAGCATTGAGCGGTCGGTACAGCCAGCCGTGCAACTCCAGCCCGTCGTACGACCGGTAGCAGTGCAGGGCCGGGGAGACCAGCACGTCCGGCAAGTCAGTGGCCGGCATCCCGGACAGCCGTCGCGCCACCGTCGGGCTGCCGAGTCCATCCGGAAGAGACAGGTGCACCAGCGTACGCGGGCTGATCGGCCCGGTGACCTCGGCGATCATCGAGTTGCCGTCACGTCCCAGCGACCAGCCCGGCATGACCGGCTCGGGCAATTGGATGGCGACCGCGGAGCCATCGGTCAGATCCATTATCTCCGCGTGGCTTTCGCCTCCGACATTCCAGACCATGACGGCAGTGTCCCCATCGGGCCGGAGCGCGTAGAACTCCAGATCGGCATCGGCTCGTTCGGCGATGACCGTCAACGCACCGGGCAGCCCCTCGACATCCAGCGGCACTCTGCACAGCGCCGCATGCTCGCGGCCGGCGCCGCTGCGCAGATAGACAGAGCGGTTGTCGGGGGAAAACCGACCATCCTCGCCGGTATCACCGCCGTCCGGAAAGTCGTTCTGCAGCAACGGTACCGGCACATGCGAGGTCTCGACGTCGAGGATCAGGAGCCGACGTCGGTTGCGAGGGCCACACCGCACCACCAGTCTGGCACTGTCAGCACTGATGGAAGTGACAGTGCAGAAGCCGATTCCAACCGACGATGGCACTTCCGCCAGTTCGCCGGATTCGACGTCGACAAACCACACCGAGGCATTCGCCGACCTGCCGTCGGCGATGGTGAACGCGTACCGGTTCTCCACCGGTGTCCAGAGCCCGGCGAATACGGTCTCCCGTTCACCACCACCGGCGAGCCGCCGGCGATCGGTGCCGTCCGGCCGTACCGCGTGCAACTCGGCGCGGATCGAGCCACCGGGAGAAACCAGGTAGGTCAACCAGTTTCCGTCGGGCGACCAGGCGACCGATATCGCCTCCTGATCCGGCCCGGAAACCAACACCGTCCCGCCGCCCGCGGACGGGGCGGTCGGCCCCACCTCCACAGCCGGGACGCCGGACCGGTCGGTGATGTAGGCGACTTGGTCGCCCGCCGGCGACAAAGAAGGACACCAGGCACCCGGGACGGTGGCGATGGCCGTCACCGTGTCGAAGAAGGCGACGGTTGGATGTCGCATGCCTTGGTCGAAATAGCGGGGACGTGGCGCGCGCACTCCAGTGATCACCCCGGTGTCGTTACGCAATGCCATGCTGCTGCAGCCACATCTCCAGCAGCCCGATCTGCCACAACTGGTTGGACCCGAGATTGGTGCGATGAGTATTCGGCTCCGCCAGCAGCTTCTCGACGTACTCAGGACGAAACAGACCGCGCGCCTTGGCTTCCGGCGCGAGAAGCGCCTCGCGGACCTTTGCCAGGTAGCGGCCTTCCAGGTTGATGATCGCCGGCACCGGAAAGTGCCCCTTCTTCCGGTCGATCACCGCCGCGGGTAGGACCTTTCGGGAAGCTTCTTTGAGTACGCCCTTGCCGCCGTGGGCCAGCTTGAGGGCCGGCGGCACCGCGGCGCAGAGCTCGACGAACTCGTGATCCAGAAACGGCGTGCGCGCCTCGAGACCCCAGGCCATCGTCATATTGTCGACCCGCTTGACCGGATCGTCCACCAACATCACCAGCGAATCCAACCGCAAGGCCCGATCCAGTGCACTGTCGGCGCCGGGGCGAGAGAAGTGCTCCCGGGCCAACGCTCGGCTGTGGTCCTGTTCGGTCAGCCATTCGTGCTGCAGGATCCCGGCCAGATCCTTGTGCGGCCGGTCGAAGAATCGGGACGAATAGACGGCGAGAGCAGCTTCGACGTCGTCGTCCGCCACCCCGGCCAGTGGCGGGTACCAGTCGTAACCGGCGAGAATCTCATCGGCGCCCTGCCCGGACTGCACGACCCGGACATGCTTGGAGACCTGTTGGGACAGAAGGTAGAACGCCACACAGTCGTGGCTCACCATCGGCTCGCTCATGGCCCCGATGGTGCCGTCGAGGCCATCGAGCACATCTGCGGAAGGAATCATCAACTGGTGGTGATCGGTCTCGAATTCTTTGGCGATGATGTCGGAGAACTCGAACTCGTCGCCCTCCTTGTCGCCGACCGCTTCGAACCCGATGCTGAACGTCTGCAAGCCCTTCTGACCCTCATCGGCCAGCAGTGCGACGATCACGCTGGAATCGATACCCCCAGAGAGCAGCACCCCGACCGGTACGTCGGCGACCATTCGCCGCTGCACCGCGGTACGCAGGCTCGACAGCACCAGGTCTTCCCAGTCGCCACTGGACAGCCCTGCGTACTGCTCGGCCCTGGCGTGCGCAGGGTTCCAGTAGGTGATGTCCTTGCTCTTGCCGTCGGCCTCGATCACCCGCAGGGTGGCCGGCGGCAGCTTGCGAACCCCGGCGAGAATGGTCAGCGGCGGGGGCACCACCGCGTGGAAGGTCATGTAGTGCTGGAGCGCCACCCGGTCGATCGTGGTGTCCACGTCGCCGCCCGCCAACAGGGCGGGCAAGCTGGAGGCAAATCGCAGCCGGGCGCCCTGCTGCGACAGGTACAACGGCTTGATGCCCAACCGGTCCCGCGCCAGGATGACGCGACCCGAGCCCCGCTCGACGATCACAAAGGCGAACATGCCCAGAAAATGGTCAACACAGTCGGTGCCCCAGCGGTGGTACGCCTTCAGCACCACCTCGGTATCCGACGTGGAGAAGAATTTGTAGCCGAACCCGGCCAATTCATCGCGAAGCTGCCGATAGTTGTAGATGCACCCGTTGAACACCACACTCAGACCGAGCTCGGAGTCCACCATCGGCTGCGAACCCGCCGCGGAAAGGTCGATGATCGACAGGCGTCGGTGAGCCAGGGCCACCGGTCCGTTCTGCCAGACGCCCTGCCCGTCCGGTCCACGAGGCTCCAATACGCAGGACATCCGCACCACGGCGTCAACGTCAGCCGCGCTGCCGTCGAACCGGACCTCGCCGCTCAGACCGCACATGCAGCCTCCTGAGCTGGGCAAACGGCGGCGCATCTAACGGAGTCCATCGGCGTCTCCCATGCGAGCCAACTGATCTTCGGGGGCGATCGAACCGACACCCTGGGTGACGGCTCGCCGCAAAGCTACCCGGTTTGTGTGTCCAACGCTTTAACTAGGGCTGCCTGGCCCAGCTGATCCGGCGCGCGGATCAGTGCCGGTGGCCGCTCCGCCGAATCCGCCTGCGCCTCCCGCACCGGCTGTTCCACCGCCCGGGCCACCCTGGGTCATCCCGGCCCGGCCTTTCGTGAAACCGGTAACGGGCGGCCGGCAGGTCGGCGGCCGACGGCGGGTCGACTACGCCGTGGTTTTCCAGACTTCGGGCACCAACTGTCGGCCTGCTGTGCGGCCAGGGCCAACCCGCTGTGGAACGGTCCGGCGGTGATCGGAAAAACACAGCTTTGACACAGGTAAGACCTAGCCAGGGCACACAGCTATCCCCCAGGATCAAATTCATGACGAGCTCTCCCTTTGCGACGTTCACCCCACGCATGGAAAACGGTAGGGCCGACAACGGTCGGGAGGCGCTCAGGGGGCCGGAGGGCCGCCCGATCAAGGTGCTGGTCGTCGATGACGAACAAACGTTGTCCGAGTTGCTCGGCCTGGCACTGCGATACGAAGGTTGGGATGTGCGCACGGCCGGCGACGGCGCATCGGCGATCGCCGCCGCCAGCGAGATGCGACCCGACCTGGTGGTGCTCGACGTGATGCTGCCGGACATGGACGGCCTCGAGGTGCTGCGGCGGCTGCGCACCGAATCGGAACGCACGCCGGTGCTCTTCCTGACGGCGCGAGACGCCGTGGAGGATCGGATCGCCGGCCTGACCGCCGGTGGCGACGACTATGTCACCAAGCCGTTCTCGATCGAGGAGCTCGTCCTGCGCCTGCGTGCCCTGCTCCGCCGATCCCACACTGCCCTGACCGCGGATTCATCGTTGATCACCGTGGGCGACCTTTCCCTGGACGAAGACTCCCGCGAAGTGCATCGCGCCGGCGAACTCATCGCGCTCACCGCGACCGAATTCGAGCTGCTGCGTTTTCTGATGCGCAATGCGAAGCGGGTGCTGTCCAAAGCCCAGATCCTGGACCGGGTCTGGAACTACGACTTCGGCGGGCAGGCCAACATCGTCGAGCTGTATATCTCCTACCTGCGCAAGAAGATCGATTCGGGCCGGGAGCCGATGATCCACACCATGCGCGGCTTCGGCTACGTCCTCAAGCCGGTCGGCTGAACCTGTGTCCTCGCAGGCGCCGACGTCCAGCCCAGCACCGAAGCTCAGGCGCGCAGTCACTCTGCGCACCAAGCTGATCGCCAGCATCGTCGGGCTGATCATCGTGCTCAGTGTCGTCATCGGCGTCACGACCGAGATTTTCTTGAGCAAGTATCTGGTAGGCCAGCTGGACCAGCAGCTCAACGGAACGACCGACCGAATCCGGCCCCCGGATTCCCGCGGCACGATCGCCGGGCAGCAGCCTCCGGGCGCCGACGACGGGACCACTACCCCCGCAGGCACGGGTTCGCTCAATCGCGTGGGCAACCGGACCGGGACGCTCTTCGCCACCGTCTCCGACGGCACCGTATCCACCTGCGCCGTCCTCGTCGATTCAACGACATCGGCCGATTCAGCGAGCACGTCAGCCGGCCGGTACCGAGCCGTCCCAAAGGCCCTCTCTCCGAGCGACTGTTCTGAACTCACGGGTCTTTCGCCTAATGCGCAACCGGTCACGGTGACCATCGAGGGTGAGGGTTCGTATCGGGTGAAGGCCGTCGCCGACACCCAGCCGAGCGGCACGGTTCTGGTCGCGGGCCTGCCTATGGAGGACGTCCAGAACGTTCAACAACGGCTGGCGGTGATCATGGCGTTGGTGGCCGGTGCTGCGGTCATCCTCGGCGGCCTGGTGATCTTCGCGATCGTCCGCCGGGCGGTCCGTCCCCTGGAAAGGGTCGCAGCGACTGCCCGCAAGGTCGCCACGCTCCCGCTCGACAAGGGCGAGGTGGATCTGGCGATCCGGGTGCCGGCGAAAGATACCGACCCGCGCACCGAGATTGGTTCGGTCGGCGCCGCGATCAACCAGATGCTCGGTCACGTCTCGGGAGCGCTGACAGCACGACATGCATCCGAGACCCGGGTCCGACAGTTCGTCGCAGACGCCTCTCACGAGTTGCGGACGCCGTTGGCCGCCATCCGTGGCTATGCGGAACTAGCCCGCCGCGGCGAGCACGAGCCTGGCGCGGTCGCCCATGCACTCCGCCGGGTCGAGTCCGAATCAGAACGGATGACGACCCTGGTCGACGACCTGTTGTTGCTGGCTCGTCTGGACTCCGGGCGGCCGCTGGACAGCGCGGAGGTCGACCTCACGATGCTCGCCGTCGATAGGGTGTCGGACGCCAGGGTGGCCGGTTCGGACCACCGTTGGCAGCTCGACCTGCCGGACGAACCGGTCACGGTGACCGGCGATGGCGCTCGACTGCACCAGGTGCTGGCGAATCTGTTGGCGAACGCCCGCAATCACACGCCGCCGGGGACTGTCGTGGTGACTGGGGTCCGACGGGAAATTGGCGGGGCTGTGCTGACCGTCACCGATAATGGCCCCGGAATTCCAACGGAATTGCAGCCGGAGATATTCGGACGGTTCGTTCGCGGTGATTCCTCGCGTTCGCGGGCGGCCGGCTCGACCGGCCTCGGACTCGCGATCGTCGCGGCGGTCATCTCCGCGCACGGCGGCACCGTCACCGTGCAGAGCCGTCCCGGCCGCACCTGCGCCCGGGTGTGGTTGCCCGATCACGTCGAAACGCCTTCCACAACAGTCGATCCCCTGCCCGCGTCTTCTGGCGCTCCTTCCCTGTCGCAGACCTGACCGCGGGCTGGTCGCGCAGGACATTCGTGGAATGTCGCACGGAGTCGCTCACAGAATGGCCACAGGACCGGCCTTGAATACCCACAGTGGGGTACCCGAGGGTGGTTTTCATGACCATAGAGATTGTTGGCTCCGATATCATCGCCGCCCCGGACGAGCGGCCGGCCGCCGCGCAAGACCCGCTATTTGCCCAGGCAGATCAGCCCGCAGTGATCACGTCTCTCGACGTCGTCATCCCCGTCTACAACGAGCAGAATGACCTGGCCCAGGCTGTACGCCGGTTGCACACCTACCTGTCGACGTCCCTGCCGTACAGCTTCCGGATCACCATCGCCAACAATGCTTCGACCGACCGTACGGCCGAGATTGCCGACGAACTCGCCGACCACTACGCAGAGGTCGGTGTCCTGCATCTGACGCAAAGGGGGCGCGGCCTGGCGTTGAAGGCGGCCTGGAGCGGCTCCTCGTCGTCGGTGCTGGCCTACATGGACGTCGATCTGTCCACCGATCTGGCCGCCCTGCTCCCGTTGATAGCGCCGTTGCTCACCGGACATTCGGACCTGGCCATTGGCAGCAGATTGGCCCGTGGGTCGCGGGTAGTTCGAGGAGCCAAGCGGGAGTTGATCTCTCGTTCCTACAATCAGATTCTGCGGCGAACGCTGTCCGCCCACTTCTCCGATGCCCAATGCGGTTTCAAGGCAATTCGCGCCGACGTCGCCAAGCAGCTGCTCCCACTCGTGCAGGATGACGGTTGGTTTTTCGACACCGAGATGCTGGTGTTGGCCGAACGATCCGGGCTCCGCATTCACGAGATCCCGGTCGATTGGGTCGACGACCCGAACTCCAGCGTCGACATCGTGTCGACCGCCGTCACCGATCTCAAGGGTGTCTGGCGCGTCGGTCGGGCCCTGGCCACCGGCTCCTTACCCCTTGCGCACGTTCGCGGCCAGCTCGGTCGCGGCTCGATCGAGCCCGAAACCCCCGGAGTACCAGTGGGTATGACCAGACAGGTGGTCAGATTCGCCGCCATCGGGGTGATCTCGACGCTCGCGTACCTCTTGCTGTTCGTCGCCTTTCATTCGTTCATGGGTGCACAGCCGGCGAACTTTCTGGCCCTGGCCATGACCGCGATAACCAACACTGCCGCCAATCGGAGGTTCACCTTCGGCATCCGGGAGCGTGCCGGCGCCGGCCGACACCAACTGCAGGGGTTTGGCGTGTTCCTGCTCGGACTGGCCATCACCAGCGGGTCCCTGGCGGTCCTGCATGCCACTGCTCCGGCCGCCGGGCGCCTCCTCGAACTGACGGTGCTGGTCGGCGCGAACCTGGTGGCCACCGTGCTGCGCTTCCTGCTGATGCGGGGCTGGATCTTCAAACGCAGTCTGGTCGCCGCCGGCTGACAGCCGGATCTTCTGCCAGGGCCGACCAGGATTTCAACGAGCGAATTTCGCCGTTCAGGGCGCACACTCTGGCTATGCAGAAGCTTTCGTTGCAAGCCTTGGCCCGGGAACAGCTGAGCTCGGCGGCCACCGCGTCCAGCGGACGCAGTGCCCGCACGGTCTATGGCGGGCACGAGCATGTGCTACGCCAGACGGTCATCGCACTGACCGCCGGTAGCTCGCTCTCGGAGCACGACAATCCCGGTGACGCAACGATTCTGGTGCTGTCCGGACGGGTCCGACTGACCGCCGGTGACGATACCTGGGAGGGCCGGGAAGGCGACCTTCTGCTGATCCCGGCGGCTCGGCATTCCATGCTCGCCGTGGATGACGCCACCGTGCTCCTCTCGGCGGCAGCCAAGCATTAGACACGTCCTGACCAGCGTCGATGCCTCACAGGATGGCCACAGGGCGCACCTAGCCTGGGCATCGGCGCCCGCCCCACACTTGGTCCATGACCATCACCACCCCCTTCGCCGGATTCGTCCCGACCACCGACAGCAACCGGGAGTCCCTGCGGGGACCCGGCAACAGAGCCATCAAGGCCCTCGTCGTCGACGACGAGCAGACTCTGTCCGAACTCGTCGGCCTGGCGCTGCGATTCGAAGGTTGGGATATCCGCCTGGCGGGCGACGGACAGTCCGCCGTCACCGCGGCTCGCGAGTTCCGTCCTGACCTGGTCATTCTGGACGTGATGCTGCCGGACATGGACGGCATGGAGGTGCTCCGGCGTATCCGGGCCGAGGTCGACCACGTACCGGTCCTTTTCCTGACCGCCCGTGATTCGGTCGAGGACCGGATAGCCGGCCTGACGGCGGGCGGCGACGACTATGTGACCAAACCGTTCTCCATCGAGGAACTGGTGCTACGGCTGCGCGCGCTGCTGCTCCGTTCGAAGCTCTCGGTCAGCACCAACTCGCCGACCCTGAGTGTCGGCGACCTGACGCTGGACGAGGACAGCCGAGAGGTCCACCGGGACGGGGATCTCATCTCCCTGACGGCGACCGAATTTGAACTGCTCCGGTTCCTGATGCGCAACGCCAGGAAGGTGTTGTCGAAGGCCCAGATTCTCGACCGGGTGTGGAACTACGACTTCGGCGGGCAGGCCAACATCGTCGAGCTCTACATCTCCTACCTGCGCAAAAAGATCGATGCCGGCCGCGAGCCGATGATTCACACCGTCCGCGGCTTCGGATATGTCATCAAGCCCGCACCGCTGGCCAACCTATGACGGCCGCGCGGGGAGACCCAACCGACACACCGGGATCCGTCAGATGTTGTCGTCGACGCCTCACCGCTGCTGCCGAGGCGGTGGCAGCGCGTTTGGAAGGGGCCGCCCGAAGATGCGCGCTGGGCCAGCCCGCGCTCGTCGGTCTTCTCGGTATCACCACGGCGGCCCGACCTGTATGACCTGTGCGCAGCCGTATCAGGTGGGTGCACTTGTAGCACCGCTGACGGTGATACGGGTGCCGTGGGCTCATACAAGTCACCCGTGTCGCCTTCCACACGCCCGCACTCCCGCACCCCCGCCCCCGCACCCCCGCACTCAGGAAGCCCAAAGCAAGAGCAACGGACGGGCACAGCCCGATGCCTGAGGCTTCCTTTATGACCAGCGAAACCGGAACTCCCTCAACAGTTTCGACCGACGGCGTCGACCTCAGCCCGATTGCCGGGCCCACCTGCCCCATCTGCCTGGCGAATCCCCGTCGCACCACCTGGAATCGGCAGTTCACCCGCCACACCGCTTCCTCGGCGGTCACCTGGGTCCGCCGGGACCCCTGCATCTGACCTCGAAGACTTATTCCAGCTCCGCGCCTGCAAAGGAATCCACACCATGACGATGACCTCCGCCCCGAAGACAGTGAATCTGCCCGCGCCACCACCGGCCGATCCATCGGAATCGGCCACCGGCAGTCCGGCCGGCCCGCCTCAGCAACGGAATTTCGTGAATCGACTGGTTCGCGGTGGCGTTGACGACCCCCGGTGGGCACGGCCACTGCTGCTCACCCTGCTACTGGTCACGGCGGCGGCCTACCTGTGGGAGCTGTCGATGTCCGGCTACGCCAATGACTTCTATGCTGCTGCGGTCAAGTCCGGTACGGAGAGTTGGAAGGCTTGGCTGTTCGGTTCGCTGGACTCGGCCAATTCGATCACCGTCGACAAACCCCCTGCCTCGCTGTGGGTGATGGTCCTGTCCGCCAGGATCTTCGGGTTCTCGTCGTTCTCGATGCTGTTGCCGCAGGCCCTGATGGGCGTCGGAACGGTCGCACTGCTGTACGCGGCGGTGAAGCGGACGTCGGGGCATGCGGCCGGATTGGTGGCCGGTGCGTTGTTAGTCCTGACACCGGTTGCCGCGCTCATGTTCCGCTTCAACAATCCCGACGCCATGCTGGTACTGCTGATGACCGCCGGTGCCTACTTCATCGTTCGATCCATCGAGAGCCCAGCCCCGGGCCAGAAGTCCCACGCCCTCCGCTGGCTGTTGTTGGCCGGCACCGCAATCGGCTTCGCCTTCCTGACCAAGATGATGCAGGGCCTGCTCGTCCTGCCCGCCTTCGCTCTCGTCTACCTCATCGCCTCTGAGAACAAGCTCACGACTCGCCTCTGGCATCTGCTCGCCGCTCTCGGCGCCGTCATCGTGTCAGCGGGTTGGTTCGTCGCCCTGGTGGCACTGTGGCCGGCCGACTCCCGGCCGTACATCGGTGGCTCCACCGATAATTCGCTGTGGGAATTGGCCATTGGCTACAACGGCCTGGGCCGACTGTTCGGCGGCACCGGCAACGGCGGCGGCGGTGGCGGCGGCGGGCCAGTTTCGGCGGCGCCAGTGGCCTGACCCGGATGTTCGGCACCTCCTTCGGAACGCAGATCTCCTGGCTCATCCCGGCCGCGCTGGTCGCTTTCGTGGCCGGCATGTGGTTCACCCGACGGGCGCCGCGGACGGACCGGACCCGCGCCGGGATCATGCTGTGGGGCGGCTGGATGATCGTGACCGCAATCGTTTTGTCGTACATGCAGGGAACGGTGCATCCGTACTATTCGGTGGCCCTCATCCCCGGCATCGCCGGGCTGGTCGCCATCGCCGGTCGGGAATTGTGGCGGGGCAGGGATTCTCAGCTGGCGCGCGGATCGCTGTCGCTGATGATCGCGGTGACTGCGATTTGGTCGTACTACTTGATGAACCGCGACGCGCCCAAGCTTCCTGCCGTGGCTGCGCTGGGTCGTGTTGATCGGCGGCATTCTCGGCGCCGCCATCCTGGCCGCCTCGGTAGGCCGCCTCAAGAAGTACGCGGTCATCGGACTGCTGGTCGGCTCCATTGCCGCGATGGGCGGATCAGCCGCCTTCACCATCGACACCCTGGCCACCGCACACACCGGGTCCACTCCGACCGCAGGCCCGGCAGTCAGTGGGATGGGTGGCTTCGGCGGCGGCATCGGCGGTGGAACCCGGCCCACCGGAGCAGGTTTCACCGGGAATCCACCCACCGGAACCGCTCCGACCGGCGGCACCGGAACGGCAGGCGGCATGGGAACGGCAGCTGGCACCGGAACCGCCGGCACGGCGGGTGCGACAGGGCGAACCCCCGGCGCCGGCTTCGGCGGAGGATCCGCCGGCGGTACGTCGACAAACGCGGCTCTGGTGACGCTGCTCGAGAACACCACCTCGCGGTGGGCCGCCGCCTCGATTGGTTCCCAGTCCGCCGCCACCTACGTCCTGGCCACCGACAAGGCAGTCATGGCCATCGGCGGATTCACCGGCTCGGATCCATCGCCGACGTTGGCCCAGTTCCAGGCCTACGTCGCCGCCGGCGACATCCACTACTTCATCTCCGGCGGTGGCATGGGTGGCGGCCAGGGTGGTGACGGGTCCAGCAGTGCCATCACCGCCTGGGTCGCCGCCCACTACACGGCAACGACCGTCGGGAGTGTCACCGTGTACGACCTCACCAAGGCCACCACCTGATCCGACTCCCGGCGAACAAGGCAGCCCTGGGTCATCCGGTCCAGGGCTGCCTCTTTCGTTTGTCCGCGTCGGCGGCTTCCGGGCCAGGTTTTCCAGCAATGCACTTGACCCTGACGTAGCGTCAGGCTGCATCGTTTCTACTGACCCGGTCAGCCGACCGGGATGCCAGGCCGAACTAACCCGGCTGGCCCGGTGACGGAGTCGCCCAGGGAGAGAACATGAGCTACTCGGTCGGCCAGGTGGCCGATCTGGCAGGTGTGACGGTCCGGACGTTGCACCACTACGGCCAGATCGGGCTGCTGGAGCCGGCCGAGCGCAGCGGAGCAGGCTATCGCCTCTACTCCGATGCCGACCTCGAGCGACTCCGCCACATTCTGTTCTACCGGGAACTCGGGTTCTCTCTCGAGGACATCCTGACCATGCTGACGGACCCGGGCGCCACCACGGGGGCGCATCTTCGCCAGCAACGCGAGCTGCTCGAGGCACGCATCATCAGGCTCGGTCAAATGATGGCGGCCGTAGAAAAGGAAATGGAGGCACACACCATGGGAATTCAACTGACGCCGGAGGAGAAGTTCGAGATCTTCGGCCCGAACTACAGCGAGGACTACGAAACAGAGGCAGAACAGCGCTGGGGTGACAGCCCGGCGTGGGCGCAATCGCAGTCACGAACGGCAAAGCTCGGCAAGCAGGATTGGATCGAGATCAAGGCCGCCGGCGACGATCTCAACCGGCGCATGGCCGCCACAATGGTCGCCGGGGTCGCGCCGACCACCGTGACCGCGATGGAACTCGCGGAGGAGCACCGACGATCGATCGAGCAATTCTATGATTGCTCCTTGGACATGCACCGGAACCTTGGGGACATGTATCTGGCCGACGAGCGGTTCACCAAAACCTACGAAGACGTCGCACCGGGACTGACGCAGTGGCTCCGAGATGCCATCCACGCCAACGCAGATCGGCAGGATGAAAAGTAGCCGAGCCAAACCGGGAGGTCAGGAGCCACTTGAGCCCGCGCGTCAGAATCCTGCGGGGATGAACGTTGCCGATCTGGGGATGGAGTCACCGAACTTCATCCCCGCCGGCGAGGTTGATCCCCGCGGGCGGCACGGCCACCGGGTTACAGGCCGGCGATGATTTCCCGCTTGAGGATCTTGCCGCTGGGGCCCATCGGAAAGGATTCGACGAACTCCACACGGCGCGGATACTTGTAGCGGCCGAGCTGGCCTTGCGACCACTCGATCAGCCCGGCCTCGTCAAGGTCGGCGCCTTCCGGCGAGCGGACGATGACGGCGCAGATCTCCTCGCCGTGCACCTCGCTCGGAAACCCGACCACAGCCACCTGCGCCACACCCGGGTGGCCGGCCAGCACTTCCTCGACCTCGCGCGGGTACACGTTGTAGCCACCGCGCAGGATCATGTCCTTCTTCCGGTCGACGATGGACAGGAAGCCGTCCTCGTCCTTGACACCGAGATCGCCGGTCCGAAACCAACCACCGACCATGACGGCCGCGGTCGCCTCCGGATTGTTCAGGTAGCCCCGGAAGATGTTGTGGCCGCGGATCACTACCTCGCCCATCTCCCCCACCGGGAGCAGGTCGATCCGGCCTTCGACCTCGGCGGCGGCGATCTCCGCCTCGACGCCCCAGATGGCCCGGCCGACGGTGCCCGGCTTGCGCCCGAAGACCGGTTGGTTGAACGTCGCCACCGGCGCCGTCTCCGACAGCCCGTAGCCCTCGTAGATATCGGCCTCGAACACTTCGGCGAACTTGTCGATCACTGCCACCGGCAGGCTGGCCCCACCGGAGGCAGCGATGCGCAGTTGGGGGCGGCGGGAGTCGGTTCGGGCGGCGGCGAGCAGCCCGATGTACATCGTCGGGACGCCCATGAACACGTTCACCCGTTCGGCGTCGATGACATCCATCGCGGCCGCCCCGTCGAAGCGGGGCAGCAGGACGAGGGTTGAACCGGCGAAGAACCCGGCGTTCATGGCGCAGGTCTGGCCGAACGAGTGGAACAACGGCAGACAGCCGAGGATGACGTCTTCTGCGGTCAACGACATCACCGACGTCGCGGACACGATGGCGTTCATGGTCATGTTCAGCTGCGAGAGCACAGCGCCCTTGGGCGATCCCGTGGTGCCCGAGGTGTAGAGGATGACGGCCTCGTCATGGGCGTCCCGCTCGACATAGGAATCGACGGGCGCCACGTCAGCGGCAAGCAGGTCGAGCCGGTCGATGCTGTCGCCGCCCATCACGCCGAACAGCGGAATGCCGGCCGCCTCCGCCGCGGGTGCGCCCTCGGCCAACAGCGGGGCGGCTGCCACCAACAGCTTGGCTCCGGAGTTCTGCAAGACGTAGACGATCTCCCTGGCCACCAGCAAGGAGTGAACGGGTACCACCACAGCCCCGAGCGAGAGTGCCGCGTAATAGACCCTGGGAAAGTCGGGGACGTTGGGCATCAACATGGCGACCTTGTCGCCGGGACCCACGCCGGCCTGGGCCAGCACGCCGGCGTACCGACGACTCTGCTCCCAGAGATCCGCGTAAGTGATCCGTTCATCGCCCATCACCACGGCGTCGCGGTTGGGATAGCGCAACGCGGATTCGGCCAGAATTCCGGCCAGAGTCAGGCTCATTGCTCCGTCGACCACTCTTTCTTCACCTGGTGCCTGCGGGGTGATCACGCCGGACCGGCTATGGGATCAACCTCACACGTGACCATACGCAGCGCCGGATCATCGCACCCAGTTGGCTAGATCGGACTGGCGCGAAGTAGATTCGCGAACAGATGAGTTCCACTCCGCCCATCGAGGACCACGGTGACCCACCCGGTTCTCGCAGAGGTCGGGGGCCCAGCGGTGGTCACAAACTGTGCAGAAGCGGAGACGTTCATGTCCGAGGTCGACCAGACCCCCCTTTCGGATTCAACACCGGCTGACACGCCGCCGCCCGCCCCCGCGCCCGTCGAGGAATCCCCGGCTCCAGCGGCGCCAACATCTGGGGCGCCCAAGTCCGGAACCCTCACCTACAACGGCACCACCCTCGAGCTGAAGGTCGTTCCCGCTACCGAAGGCGCCTCCGGCGTCGAAATCGGCAAGCTTTTGGGCACCACCGGCGTCGTCACCTTGGACCCGGGCTTCACCAACACCGGTTCGACCACGTCGGCCATCACCTACATCGACGGCGACGCAGGCATCCTGCGGTACCGCGGCTACCCGATCGAGCAGTTGGCCAAGTCTTCGACCTTCATCGAGACCAGCTACCTGCTGATCTACGGTGAGCTGCCGACCGAGACCCAGCTGGCCGACTTCACCTCCCGGATCAACCGGCACACGCTGCTGCACGAGGACCTCAAGCGGTTCTTCGACGGGTTCCCGCGCGACGCCCACCCGATGCCGGTGCTCTCCAGCGCCGTCAGCGCGCTGTCGACCTTCTACCAGGACTCGTTGGATCCGTTCAATCCCCAGCACGTCGAGCTGTCCACCGTTCGGCTTCTCGCCAAGCTGCCGACCATCGCGGCCTACGCCTACAAGAAGACGGTCGGTCAGCCCCTGCTCTACCCGGACAATTCGCTCGGCCTGGTGGAGAACTTCCTCCGGATGTCGTTCGGTTTCCCGGCCGAGCCCTACGAGGTAGACCCGAAGCTGGCCAAGGCGCTGGACCAGCTGTTCATCCTGCACGCCGATCACGAGCAGAACTGTTCGACCTCCACGGTGCGGCTGGTCGGCTCGGCGAACGCGAATCTCTTCGTCTCGGTGGCGGCCGGCATCAACGCCCTGTTCGGTCCGTTGCACGGCGGCGCCAACGAGGCCGTCCTGCAGATGTTGGGTTCCATCCGCGACGACGGCGGGGACATCGGCAAGTTCGTGGATCGGGTCAAGAAGAAGGAGCCAGGCGTCAAGCTGATGGGCTTCGGGCATCGCGTTTACAAGAACTACGACCCGCGTGCGGCCATCGTCAAGCAGACAGCCGACGGCATCCTCGAGTCGCTGGGCGCGAACGACGAATTGCTCGACCTGGCCAAGCAGCTGGAAGACGTTGCACTGCACGATGATTACTTCATCTCCCGCAAGCTCTACCCCAACGTCGACTTCTACACGGGTCTGATCTACAAGGCCATGGGCTTCCCGACCAAGATGTTCACCGTGCTGTTCGCCATCGGTCGGCTCCCGGGATGGATCGCGCAGTGGCGCGAGATGATCGAGGATCCAGCCACCAAGATCGGTCGCCCGCGGCAGGTCTACACCGGTTACACGGCAAGGGATTACATCCGGGAAGACGCGCGCTGACCGGTCGGCGCGGCCGACAGGATTGAATCGCCGGCCCGCGGGAATCAGTGCGGCGTGGCGACCTCACTACTTTGGTTCCGGCGGGACCTACGCCTTGACGACCACCCCGCGTTGCTCGCCTCAGCCCACGATTCCCGTGGGCAGAGCCGGGACGTCCTCGGCGTTTTCGTGGCCGACGATGCGCTGCTCAAGCCGTCAGGCGCGCCGCGCAGGCACTTCCTGGCCGGTTGCCTCGACCAACTGTCCGAGTCGATGGACGGACGGTTGCTGATCGTCCACGGACGCCCGGAGCAGGAAATTCCCCGACTGGCGGGTGAGATCGGCGCAGATTCGGTCCATGTCTCCGCCGACTACGGGCCGTATGGGCGCGCCAGGGACGAGCGGGTCGAAAAGGCTCTGCGGGCCAAGGACATCGAGCTGGCCGCGACCGGTTCGGCATACGCCGTGGCACCAGGCCGGGTGCGGAAGCCGGACGGTAGCCCGTATGCCGTCTTCACTCCGTACTTTCGCGGTTGGAGCTCCCATGGCTGGCGCAAGCCGGCCGGGTCCGGTGGCCGGGTGGGCTGGCTCGATCCGTCCTCGGTCGGTGGCAAACCCTATGCCCTGCAACGACTGACGTCGGCAATCCCGAAGGATCTCGTGCTGCCGGATCCCGGTGAAGGTGCGGCAGCGAGATTGTGGGCCGAGTTTCTCGACAGGACCGTGACGGCTTACGACGACGAGCGGAACCGCCCGGATCACACTGGCACCAGCCACCTTTCGCCGTACCTGAAGTGGGGCTGCATCCATCCGCGCACACTCCTGGCTGACCTCGCACCGCTCCGGAACGCGGGAGCCACGTCCTATCGGCGCGAGCTGGCCTTTCGCGAGTTCTACGCGGATCAGTTGTTCCACCGCCCTGACCTGCCGCAGGTTTCCGCCGACCCCGCCATCGACCAGCTGCCCTGGGACCAGGGCAAGGAAGCCGACGAGCGATTGGCTGCCTGGAAGGCCGGACGGACCGGGTACCCCTACATCGATGCCGGCATGCGACAGCTGCTGGCCGAGGGCTGGATCCACAACCGGGTGCGGATGGCGGTCGCGTCTTTCCTCATCAAGGACCTGCACCTGGCCTGGCAACTCGGCGCCAAGCACTTTCTGAACCACCTCGTCGACGGGGATCTGGCGTCGAACACCCTCGGCTGGCAGTGGGTGGCCGGCGCCGGGGCGCAGGCCGCGCCCTACTACCGCGTCTTCAACCCGATCGGTCAGGGCGAGAAGTTCGACCCGCACGGCGATTACGTCCGCAGGTATGTGCCGGAACTCGCGAACATCAAAGGCAAGGCCGTCCAGCGACCCTGGGACCTGCCCGACGGTATTCCGAATGGGTACGTCGAACCCATCGTCGACCACCCGACCGAACGGGCTGAGGCGCTGCACCGGTTCGAGCAACGCCCCCGCTGACCCCGGTTACTGGAGGTAGCCCTCCACGGTCTTCACCGCGCGGGCGGAGGCGTCCTCGGGGTTTTCGCCGAACTCGGTCTTGGCGCGGCGTTGGCGCAGCAGATCCCAGCACTGGTCGAGGGCTTCTTCCAGCTGCTGGAGCTGCGCTTGCTCCTCCCCCGCATCGATCTCGCCGGTGGCCCGCTTGGCGCGGAGTTCGTGCTCCTGGTCGACCAACGTGCGGACCTGGCCGAGGATGTCGTGTTCAGTCATGAGTTTCTCCAATGGGTAGCGATGCAGGTCAAGTAACCGCGGTTCGATCAACCGCGGATCGATCAAAAACCTTCCGGACGCAACCCCCAGGATGCCGTCCAGGACGCTCCGGGCTCGATCCACCGCAGTCCGTCGCCCGAATTGAACGCGTCCACGGCACAGGTCATCGGCTCCACGGCGATGGCCACGCGCCGGTCGGGCAGGCCGGGCCCCGGGAAGTTGTCCGGCGAGTACACCTGCACCCAGCCGAAGACCTCGTCGGCCCACAGGACCAGCGCCGTGCCGTCGGGCGCCGCCAGGCGGTGCGTCACCCGGCCGTCGGTGACGTCGAGATCGGTGAGCGCAGCATCGGCCTTGAGATCCCCGACCCGCAGACCGGACCGCAGGTCGACGTGCGTTCCGGCGACGGACTCGCGAGAGACCGGGATCATCCGGTCGTCGACCAACGCATGGGTGGCCGCGGCCACGGTGATCGTCAGATCGGCGGCCGGGACGGCCCCCACCCGCAGATAGGGGTGGGCGCCGATGCCGAACGGAGCCGAGGCCGAGCCCGCGTTGGTCAGCCGATACGTCACCCGCAGACCGTCGGCGGTCAAGGCGTAGGTGACGGCGAGATCCAGGATGAACGGGTAACCGTGCTGGGGATAGACCGACGCGGCGAGCGTCACGCTGTCCTGGTTCTGCTCCACCAAGTTGTAGGCGGTGTTGCGCAGTAAGCCGTGGATCGCGTTGCCGCGCGAGGGTTCGGTGACGTCGAGCTGCTGGACCTTGCCGTCAAGCGTCCACTGCGCAGCCGGCAACCCGATTGGGCCACGGCGCCAGCAGCATCCCGCAGCCCATCGGCGCGACCAGATCGTCCGGCCAGGTTTCGGTGAAGTGGACGCCACCCACCGAGAACTCGCGCAGCACGGCAGCCACCTGACCGACCCTGGCGACAGCATCCCCGCGGCGGATTTCGAACTGCTGCCCGGAGACGGGGCGGGTCATCGGCCGGCCGCCGTGAAATGCGATACCGCCCGGCCGAACTGCAGCAGCCGCTGCATCTGGGCCAGGCCGCCGTCGGTCACCGATTTCGAGAACCGGTAGGTCTCGACGTACTGGACGGTCCTGGTCTCGTTCGCCTCGGTCAGTTCGGTCATCGACCGTTCCGGGGTCTGCGTGGACAGGTAGAGCATCACGGCGTGCATCGTGCGGGTACCGTCCGGCTCTGCCTTGAACCGGTTCCGCAACCCCTGATCCACGATGGCGTGCAGCGGAATGGTGCGGACCGATGAGGAGAACATCAACACGTCGGGGCGGTCGTCGTCGGTCTCGTCGTCGCCGTGCCACAGAATCAGCCGCTGCCCGTCGGTGACGGCCACCTCCTGCCACAGCGACTCACCCCACACCTGGGTCGACGGCACCCGTTCGCAGGTGAACGCCTTCACCGCGCTGGGCTCGATGACGCCGTACAGAGCGTCCAGCGCCGCATCGGCATCGCGGATGTAAGCCCGGACCGCGTCGTCGAGCCGCGGATACGGTGCCCAGTCCTGCGGTGCGTGCGGTGTGGGATACGCCATGAACGAGTGCCTCCTGTTAGCCATGCTTCATCCCCGGCAATCCTGCACCCCGACAACGGACGACCTGGCATCGCCCTATCCGGCGTCGAAGGTGCCGGCTCGCACCCAGGCCCGCACCTCTCGTCCGGCAGCCAAAGCGATGGCCAGAACGGGCAGCACCGCGTAGATGACGGGCACCCAGACGACACCGAACTCCAAGTTCGACAGCCGGACGACGAAGTAGATCGAGATGACCAGCGACAGGGCCGCACCCACGTTCAGCAGCGCGGGCCTCCGATTCAGCAGCGTCGTCGCACCGGCGACCAGCAGGCCACCGGCGATGACGGCCAGGATGGCGACCACGGTCAGCTCGCCGCCGAGCCGGGTGTCGAGGATCTCGAATCCGGCCGCGCCGGAGAACAGCGACAACCCCCCGATCAGGACGAACCCGGCCTGGATGTACCCGAGCACGGCGGCCGCCACTGCACCGCCGGGCTTCGGTGGCCGCGCGGGATACATCGGGACGATCTGATATCCGGCCGGAACCTGATATCCGACCGGGCCCGCGTAGCCCGGAGGCCCGTGCGTCCCATAGCCCGCCGGAAAATCAGGTGCCGGGTAGCCAGGCTGCGGATACGCAGGTCCTGCATATCCAGGAGGCAGATAGCCGGGCGGGGCCGGCGCGGCGTACGGATCGACGACCGAGTATGGGGCCGGGCCGGGCGGTAACGCCTGCCCGGTAACCGGGTCGAAGCCATTGGTCATGGCGGTCCCACCCGGCTCGGGCAACTTCTGGCCGTAAGGGTCAGCCGGTGGCTGGCCGTATCGACCCCAGTCCGGCGGACCGCCTTGGGTCACGAAGCCCTCCTCGCGTGTCGTCGCACCGCTCGTCAGCCGATCGCCCCACGATGGCATATCTCGACCCGACCTCGCACGACTTACCGCCACCCAGCTGGATCAGGCGGAGTGCCCGACCACGCGACCCGGTTCTTCGTAGCTCGGATTCCGGGAGTCGTAGTCGCGCAGCGGTCGGCCGAACCAGCCGGCCACGATGGTGAGGACGACACAGAGCAAGCCGCCGCCCACCACCGCGAACATGGTGGAGGTGGCGTCGGCGACCACGCCGTGCACGAGATCGGCCAACCGCGGGCCGCCGGCGACGACGACGGTGAAGACGCCCTGCATCCGGCCTCTCATCTCGTCGGTGGCCGCCACCTGCAGCAACGTCGAGCGGTAGACCGAGCTCACCAGGTCGGAGAAGCCGCCGATGGCCAGGTACAGCACGGCCAGCCACAGGATCGAGGTGCTGCCGAAGGCGATCATGGCGATCCCCCACAGCACGACGGCGGCCAGAATGGCCAGGCCCTGCCGGTGCACCCTGGTCATCCACCCACCGGTCAGGCCGCCGAGCAGCGAGCCGACCGCAAGGCCGGCGTTGAGCATCCCGAGGGCAACACCACCGCCGGGCGGCCCGCCGAAGGTGTGCTCGGCCATGGCCGGGAAGAGCGCCCTGGGCATGCCGCACACCATGGCGATGATGTCGACGACGAAGGTCATCAGCAGCAGCGGGCGGGCCCGGAGATAGATCAGCCCGTCGGTCACCTTCGCGCGTCCACGACCGGCGGCCCCGGCCGGTGCGATCGGTGGCAACCGGATCACTGCGTAGAGGACTCCGGTCAACGTCAGCGCGTCGATGAAATAGAGCCAGGGCAGGCCGGTGAGCGGGATCAGTACCCCGACCAGGAGCGGCCCGACGATGACACCGGTGGCAAACACGGTCATGTTCAGGTTGTTGGCCGCGGGCACCAGCTCGGCCGGGACGATGCGCGGCAGGACGGCACTCCGGGTGGGCTGGTTGACGGCGAAGAAGCCTTGTTGGACCGCGAGCAGCGCCATGATCACCCAGACGTGCTGGGTATTCACCAACGCCGTCACCCACAGCGCCAGGCTGGTGGCCGCGATGCCGGTCGAGGTGATCATCAACAGCTTGCGTCGGTCGAACGTGTCGGCGACGGCACCGCCGATCAACCCGAACACCACCAGCGGGACCAGGGCCACCAGCGATGCGAGCCCGACCAGCGCGGAACTGTTGGTCAGGTCGAAGATCTGCTGTTGGACGGCCACCGCGGTGAGCGCGGATCCGACCACGGTGGCGATCTGCGACACGAACAGCCGCCGGTAGTTGGGGATCTGCAGCGGGCGCGGGTCGGGCACGATCTTGCTCAGCCAGCCGGTCCGGTCGCGCGGCGGGACAGCAGGTAGGTCTTCCGGAACAGGAGAGGTTGAGGGCGGCTCGCCGCTCACGGGGCCAGCCGCTCGATCACCCATCGATCATCGAGAGATTGGTCGCTGATCAGCCGGTAGCGCAGTCGGTCGTGCATGCGTCCGGTCCGGCCCTGCCAGAATTCGACCGTCACCGGTTCGATCCGCCAGCCACCCCAGTGCGGCGGCAGCGGGATCTCGCCGCGCTCGTCGTCCGTGCGATCGCCGAACTGGTCCTCGACGTGGCTCTGCAACCGGTCCAGTTCCTCACGGCCGCTGACCACCGTGGACTGCGGGCTCGACCAGGCACCGATCTGCGACACCCGGGGACGTTGCCGCCAGTAGGCCAACGACGTCGCCTCGTCGACGCGATGCACCCGGCCGCGCACATGTACCTGACGCTGCAGCTGATACCAGGGGAAAGTGACGGCCGCCCAGGGATTCTCGTCGAGATCGTGACTCTTGGACGAGGTGTAGTTGGTGTAGAACACCACGCCGAGAGCGTCGACACCCTTGGCCAGCACCGTCCGGGCCGCGGGCCTGCCGCCCGGCCCGGCCGTGGCCAGCACCATGGCGTTGGGTTCGGTCACCCCGGCCTCGACCGCCTGGTGCATCCATGCGTCGAACTGGGCCACCCAATCGGCGGCCAGGTCGGACTCGTCGAGGCCGGCCATCGTGTAGTTCTCGCGCATCCTGGCGAGATCGTCGAGCGTCACGTGTTGATCATGCTCCGTTGCGGTTGCGTCCGACCGTTGAATGACGGTCAGCCATTACTTTAGCTAACGTTTACCGGTGGCGGCGAACAGAAGCTCTGCAGACAGTGATGAAGAGCACCGACGTGAAACATGGCAGCCACACAGGTCGATGGAGGACAGTGACGTGAAGCTCGGGTGAACGGTGGTTATCGTGCCCGCCCGGCCACCGGCGCACACGGGCCGGGCCCAGATCATTTGCGCTGCTCGATCGACCTGACGTTGACCTCGATGAGCTGACGTCGTCCCTCAAAGTGGAGGTGCCTGAAATGACCGCAGTGACCGGTCCCCAGACTCTCGAGAACACACCGCCTTTCGTCCCCGGACTGGAAGGCGTCGTCGCGTTCCACACCGCGATCGCCGAGCCCGACAAGGACGGCGGTGCCCTGCGGTATCGCGGCGTCGACATCGATGACCTGGTCGGCCGGGTGGGTTTCGACGATGTCTGGTCGTTGCTCGTCGACGACTCCTTCGGAGCCCATCTGCCCGTCGACATCTCGCTGCCTGCCTTCGCCTCCGGCGATGTGCGGGTCGATGTGCAGGCGTCCTTGCCGCTCCTGGCGCCGGCCCGCGGGTTCGCACCGCTGCTGGACATCACCGACGAACAGGCTCGTGACCAGTTGGCCCAGACCACCGCGGCGACACTCGCCTACGCGGCCAGATCGGCGCGCGGCGAACGGCCCGAGGTACCCCAATCGCTGCTCGACGCCACTCCGGGTGTGGTCGAGCGATTTCTGACCATGTGGCTCGGCGAGCCATCACCGGACCAGGTACGAGCGATCGACGCCTATTGGGTCTCGGCCGCCGAGCACGGCATGAACGCCTCCACCTTCACCGCACGCGTCGTCGCCTCGACCGGAGCTGATGTCCCCGCGTGCTTCACTGGCGCCGTCGGCTCGATGTCCGGCCCGCTGCACGGCGGCGCCCCTGCCCGCGTGCTGCCGATGATCAAGGCCACCGAGGACACCGGCGACGCCGCCTCGGTGGTCAAGGCGATCCTTGATCGGCACGACCGGCTGATGGGATTCGGACACCGGGTCTACCGAGCCGAGGACCCGCGCGCCAGGGTGTTACGGCGGACCTGTCAGGAGCTGAACGCGCCACGGTACGAAGCCGCCGCGGCGTTGGAGCAGGCGGCCCTGTCCGAACTGCGGGAACGACGCCCTGACCGGCCGATCGAGACCAACGTCGAGTTCTGGGCGGCCGTCATCCTGGACTTCGCCGGTGTCCCGGCGGCGATGATGCCGGCCATGTTCACCTGCGCACGAACCGCCGGCTGGAGCGCCCACATCCTGGAGCAGAAACGGCTCGGCCGGCTGGTCCGGCCGTCGGCGATCTACGACGGACATCAACCGCGCAAACCGGAATCCGTCGACGGATTCGGCGCACTGGCCGCAGCCAATTGATCGGCCAGATCAGCTGACCGGGGTCAACGCCACCACCGGGATCACCCGGTCGGTGTTCTCCTGATAGGTGGCGAAGCCGGGGTAGAGCGCGGCCTGCTTGTCATACATCCGGCTCCGCTCCGCCCCTTCCAGATCGGTCGCGTCGACCTGCAAAGTCTGGGTGCCGACCTCGATGGTGGCCCGCGGATTGGCCTTGAGATTGTGGTACCAGTCGGGGTTCGTCGTCGCGCCGTTCTTGGAGGCGAAGACCAGGTACCGGTCGCCGTCGGCCAGGTACATCATCGGGTTGATCCGCTCGGCGCCGGACTTCGCCCCGGTCGAGTGCAACAGGAGCAACGGGGCGCCCTCGAAGTTCCCGCCCACCCTGCCCTCGTTGGCCCGGAACTCGTCGATGATCTGCTCGTTGAAACCTGGCATTTTGTTCTCCCTGGTCTGTGACGGCCCCGGTCGCCCGGGCCATCGGCATCATGCGCGTGCTATCGGCCTCGGTGCCAATGAAACAATGGAAGGACGCACAGCGAAACTGTGGCGGCAGCCACGCACCGAAACTGTGGCGGCAGCCACACACCGAAACTGCCCGTCACGTATTCCATCCGTACGCCCCGCTCACAACGAGGAGAGCCGCTTGTCATGGCCGATCTGACCACCCTGGTACTGCCCGAGAACCTGAAACCGTCCGACGGCCGATTCGGGTGCGGCCCTTCCAAGGTGCGGCCGGAGGCGCTCGCTGCGCTGGCCGCTTCGGGTTCGTCGGTGATGGGCACCTCGCACCGGCAGCCGGGCGTCAAGTCGCTCGTACACCGCGTTCGGGACGGTCTTGACGCCCTGTTCTCACTTCCAGACGGCTACCAGATCATCCTGGGCAACGGCGGCACGACCGCGTTCTGGGATGCCGCTGCACTCGGCCTGGTACGGAACAAGTCTCAGCACCTCGCGTTCGGTGAGTTCTCGGCCAAGTTCGCGACCGTCACCAAGGGCGCGCCTTTCCTGGCCGATCCCACCGTGATCAAGGCCGACGTCGGTGATGCCCCGGAGGCCGTCGCGCAGGACGACGTCGACGTGTACGCCTGGGCGCACAACGAGACCTCGACCGGGGTCGCGGTACCGGTGAAACGCCCGGCCGGGGCTACCGCCGACCAGCTGGTGCTGGTGGATGCCACCTCCGGCGCCGGCGGCCTGCCGGTCGACGTCACCGAAACCGACGTCTACTACTTCGCTCCGCAGAAGGTCTTCGCCTCGGATGGCGGGCTGTGGATCGCTTTGGCGTCGCCGGCGGCCCTGGACCGGGTCGCCGAGATCGCGGCCACCGATCGCTGGATCCCGGAATTCCTATCCATCGCGACCGCGCTGGACAACAGCACCAAGGATCAGACGCTGAACACCCCATCCGTGGCGACCCTGTTCCTGCTGGCCGACCAGATCGAGTGGATCAACGGCCAGGGCGGGCTGGACTGGGCCACCAAGCGCACCGCGGACTCGTCCAGCCGGCTGTACGACTGGGCGGAGACGTCGGCCTTCGCCACCCCATTCGTAACCCGCCCCGAATTACGTTCCCAGGTGGTCGGGACGATCGACTTCAACGCGGACGTCGATGCCGCGGCCGTCGCGAAGACATTGCGCGCCAACGGTATCGTCGACACCGAGCCATACCGCAAGCTCGGCCGGAACCAGTTGCGGATCGGCATGTTCCCGGCCATCGAGCCCGACGACGTGTCAGCGTTGACGGCGTGCATCGACTACGTCGTCGACCACCTCTGACCGGTTTTTGGTCACTTCCGTCACACGAATTCACACCAGTCCCACTCGGCCCGAACGAGCCGCCGGCCGAGTCCGGCCGGCGGCTCGTTCGCGGCCTTTTTCGCGCGGCGCGCCTGGGCAAGCCTCGACGACCTGCGGGATAAATTGCCAAAGGAGAGCCGGCGGAACTTTTCTGTCGGCGCGGGAGGAGAACGCCATGCGCCCATTGCGGGTACTGGGTCTGGCCGAAGGCGAGCAGGGCATCGTCGGTCAAACGTTGGTGTGCGAGGACGCCACCACTGGCGAACAGTTCTCCATTCCGTGCGACGACCGGTTGCGGGCGGGCGCCCGCGGCGACCTCTCGCGTTTCGGCCAATTGGAGATCGAACTGGAGTCGCAGCTGCGACCCAAGGAGATCCAGGCCCGCATCCGGGCCGGTGCCACTGTCGAACAGGTCGCCTCCATCGCCGGCACCAGTGCGTTACGGGTCGAGCGTTTCGCCTACCCGGTGCTGCTGGAGCGGGCCAGCGTCGCGGAAAAGGCCATCAAGGCCCGGCCGGCCATCGACGGCATCACCGCAGGTGTGTCGGTGGCCGAGACCGTCGCGGCCACCCTCTCCGCCCGCGGCCACGACGGCGACGTCAAGTGGGATGCCTTCAAGGACGACGAGGGCTGGGTGCTGGCGCTGACCTGGAACGCCGGGCGGTCGGAAAACCGGGCGCATTGGCTGTTTCACCCTGGCCCGGACGGGGGCACGCTGAGTGCCCGCGACGAGGCCGCCGCCGAGATCGTCGATCCGGCACTCCGCATCTTGCGGCCACTTCGCCCGGTGGGCGTCTCTTCCGCGGTCTTCGATCCAGGATTGCCCGCGCCCACGGTCTCCGACCCTGCCGCGCTCGAACCAAGACTCGAGCCGCGCCGAGCCACCGAACGCCCGGTCAAGAACGGCGAACCGTCGAGGTCAGCGCATCCCGCCGGTAGCCGGCTGCCGTCCGCCGCGCCCACCGCTCCGGTGGCCCGCCCAGGCGGCCCGACCCGAGACCGGCCGACCACCCGCGGCAGTCGTTTCGGCGCCCCCCTTCAGCCACAGAACCTGACGCCGCAGGGTTCGGCGACCCCGAACGCCGGTTCGCAGCACCTGACGGGTGGCTCGACCGTGCTCGACGGGAACGCCGAACGCATCGTCGAGGACACCATCACCGACGAACGCACCGGGGTCAACCCGGTGATGGCTCGAGCCCAGCAGGCCAGAACGGGCACCGAGTCGTCGGCACCGTCGACACCCGCGTCACGGGCCGCGACTCCCGAGCATCCGATTCCCGGCACCCGGCCCGGTCCGGAGACGACCCGCCCCGTTGCCGAAACCGCCCGACCGGCACCGGCCAAGCCGGCCCGGCGCGGTCAACGACCGGCCATGCCATCCTGGGAGGACGTGCTGCTGGGCACGAAGTCCACCGGTCGCTGACCGGCGGATGTGACCGCGAGCCGGACGTCAAAGGTCCGGCAGTTCGTCACCGCGACCGCGATGCGACACGCGGTTCTGCGGGCCATCCGGCCCCCGAAGTGCACCGGATAAACCGTTGGAACGCTGTCGGTGTGGGCACGTAGCCTGAGCCAGTCATGTCGAAGCCCACTGCCCCTTCCCTCACCCCACCCCAGGTGCCCACCACTGAACACCGTCCAGGATCCGACGTCGATCCGTCGCCAGAGCGAGGCCATCCAGCGGCCCGCCAGTCGGCGATCGCCTCCCTGCGGCGGCTGATCCCGTACGCCAAACCGGCTTTCCCGTCGCTCGGTGCCTCCGCGATCGCTGCGATTGCGGCCACCATCTGCGGATTGATCTTTCCGCTGGTCATCGCCTGGATCATCGACGGCCCGATCGCCCGCCGCCAGCTGTCCGAGCTGTGGGCGCCGGCGCTGGTCCTGCTGGGTCTGGGCGTGGCCGAGGCGGCCCTGTTCTGGGTCCGCCGGGTGCTGGCGGCCCGGCCGGCCATGCGGGTCGAGGCCAGCATGCGGGCAGCCCTGTACGAGCGACTGCAGAAGCTGCCGGTGTCGTTCCACGACCGGTGGCCGGCCGGGCAGCTGATGTCCCGGGCGGTGTCCGATCTGTCGACCGTCCGGCGTTTCCTCTACTTCGGGCTGGTCTTCCTGGTGGTCAACGTGGCCACCTTCGTGATCGGCGTCGGGATCCTGCTGTTCCTGTCGGTACAGCTCGGGCTCATCGTGGCTGCGTTGGCCATTCCGTTGGTGCTGCTCTCGTTCTCGTACGAGTCGCGGTATCAGATCCTGGCCCGTGGATCCCAGGATCAGGTCGGGGACCTGGCCACGGTGGTCGAGGAGTCGGTCCTCGGCATCCGGATCCTCAAAGCGTTCGGGCGGTCTGCTCACCTCGGCGAGTTGTTCCTGCGCCAGGCCCGCGACCTGCGGGACACCGAGCTCAAGAAGGCGCGGGTCATCTCGGTGCTCTGGGCCGTGATCATCGCCCTTCCCGAGATCGCGTTGGGCATCGCTCTGGTGCTGGGCATCCGGGACGTCGCCCACGGCACCATGTCGGCGGGTGTCCTCGTGGCGTTCTTCGGCACCGCGCTGGGCCTGCGCTGGCCCATCGACTCGATCGGCTGGCTGTTGGCCATGGCCAACGACACCGCGGCCGCATCGGCCAGGTACTTCGAGGTGATGGACTCACCGCTGACGGTCACCTCGCCCGAGTATCCGACCTCTCCCCCGCGGTCCGCCGGTCATCTCGTCCTGCAAGACGTGCAGTTCAAGTTCGCCGATGCCCAGTCGCGCTCCGGGCGACCCGCGGAGCTGCTTCGCGGCGTCGACCTCGAGCTGCGGCCGGGTGAGACGGTCGCCATCGTCGGAGCCACCGGGTCGGGAAAGACCACGCTGACCTCGCTGATCAACCGGTTGTACGACGTCACCGGAGGTTCGGTCATCCTGGACGGCGTCGACATCAGGGACCTCGATCTGGAGGTGCTCCGTTCCCGGGTCTCGGTGGCTTTCGAGGAGGCGACGCTGTTTTCCGCATCGGTCCGGGAGAACGTCCTGCTGGGCAAACCGGACGGTTCCGACGACGAGGTCCGGGCCGCGTTGTCGATCGCGCAAGCCGATTTCGTGGACGAATTGCCCTGGGGACTCGATACCCGGATCGGCGAGCAGGGGCTGTCCCTGTCCGGAGGGCAACGGCAACGGCTGGCGTTGGCGCGCGCCGTGGTCGGCAGCCCAGCCGTGCTGGTGATGGACGATCCGCTGTCCGCGTTGGACATCCACACCGAGGCCGAAGTGGAGCGGGCCCTACGAGCTGCGCTTGGATCCACCACCGCCCTGGTTGTTGCACACCGGGCCTCCACGGTCATGTTGGCCGACCGGGTCGCCCTGCTGGAGCGCGGTCGGATCACCGCGGTCGGCACCCACTCGGAGCTGATGGCCGCGGTACCCGCCTACGGCGACCTACTGGCCAGCCGGGACGACCAGGCGGCCAGACCCAGTGGGCCGCGCCGGGCCGCGGCAGAGATTCAGGACGAAGAGGAGGTGCACGCGTGACGACCACCCCAGCGATCGGCTTCGACCCGGAAGCCGACGACAGCCTGCCGGACGAGAGCTGGCGCGGCGTCGCCTCCGAGGACACCGCCGACATCAGCACCGACGTCGGCATCAAGCTCCAGGCCCGGTCGCGTCGGCTGCTCGCGTCCCTGCTCCGCCCGCACCGGGCCATGGTCCTGCTGACCACCGTGGTCGTGGTGATCAGCGAACTGGCCTTCCTGGTCGGCCCGTTGATCGTGGCGTACGGCATCGACACGGCCGTGCCAGCGCTGGCGAACGGCGACGGCGGCCCACTCACCTTCACGGCGGTGGCGTATCTAGGCGCCGGAATGCTGAACGCGGTCACGAAGGCGATCTTCATTCGACTGTCGGCGCGCATCGCGCAGTCGCTGATGCTCGATCTCCGCGGCCGGGTGTTCAATCACTCGCAGGAGCTGAGTCTCTCGTTCCACGAGAAGTACACGTCCGGCCGGGTCATCTCCCGGATGACAAGCGACCTCGATACCCTGTCCGACCTGTTCGAACAGGGCCTGGACGGGCTCATCTCCGGGCTGCTGTCGGTTTTCGCCATCAGTGTGGTGCTGCTGTTCCTGGACCTCCCGCTGGGATTGATTGCGCTGCTGGCCTTCGTCCCGATCCTGGTGCTCACCCGGAGGTTCCAGAACACCTCCCGGGTGATCTACCGCCGAACCAGGACAGCCATTGCGTCGTTGATCGTGCAGTTCACCGAGACGATGAACGGATTGCGTGCCGTACTGACCTTCCGCCGGGAGGCACGCAACGAGGCAATCTTCGCCAAGTTCAACGCCGAGAATGCCCAGGCGAACGGAGATGGCCTGATCGCGTTGGCCAAGTACACGCCGGCGGTGCGGCTGGTGGGCAACCTGACGCTGACCGCGGTGATGATCGTCGGTGCGGTCCAGGTGATCAACGGTCATCTGGAGATCGGCGTGCTCACCGCTTTCCTGCTGTATGTCCGCCGGATGTACGACCCACTGGACGAGCTGGCCATGTTCTACAACTCCTACCAGTCGGCCGCCGCCGCGTTGGAGAAACTGTCGGGGCTGCTCGAGGAGCGCCCGTCAGTGCCCGAGTCACCCGATCCGATCCCGCTGCCGGAGGTCGACGGAACGGTGACCTTCGAGCAGGTCCAGTTTGCCTACAACCCGCAGGTCGAGGTGCTCCCCACCTTCGACCTCGAACTGCCCGCCGGGCAGACCCTGGCCCTGGTCGGTGCGACGGGGGCCGGAAAGTCGACGCTGGCCAAACTGCTCGCGCGGTTCTACGACCCGACATCGGGGCGGGTGCTGCTCGACGGGGTCGATATCTCCCGGCTGTCCACCGAGGACCTCCGCCGAGGGGTGGTGATGGTCACCCAGGAGTCGTTCCTGTTCTCCGGCTCGGTGGCGGACAACATCGCGCTCGGGCGGCCGGGTGCCTCGCGCGCGGAGGTGGAAGCCGCAGCTGATGCCATCGGGGCCGGCACGTTCATCCGGAACCTGCCGGAGGGGTTCGATACCGATGTTCGCAAGCGTGGCGGGCGGCTGTCGGCCGGTCAGCGTCAGCTGGTCGGTTTCGCCAGAGCGTTCCTGGCCGATCCCGCCGTGCTGATTCTCGACGAGGCCACCGCGTCGTTGGACATCCCGTCCGAGCGGGCCGTGCAGGCCGCGCTGCACACCGTGTTGCACAACCGGACAGCGGTGATCATCGCCCACCGGCTCTCGACGGTGGCGATCGCCGACCGGGTGCTGGTGATGGAACGGGGACGAATCCTCGAGGACGGGAGCCCCGCGGAGCTGATCAGTGGTGGCGGGCGGTTCGCGGGACTGCACTCGGCCTGGCAGGAGTCGTTGGTCTGAAGCCGCGCCGCGGGTGTGCGTCGAGCAGGCGAATTCAGCTGCCGACCGCACACCCGTGGTTTGGTCCCCGAGCTTCAGACCAGGAAGACGAGTACGCAGAGCCAGGCGGCCAGCACGCCGGCGACGGCACCGGCCGCGATCCAGCGCAGCACGGGCAGGCCGCGGGAGAGCCACAGGGCCGGACCGAGCCCAGCCGCAACCAGCAGATTGACGGCGATCCCGACGAGCGGACGGTCCGACAGACCCGAGGAGAGCACGTAGACGGCGCTGGCCACCAGGATGAGGGTGAACCCGGCGACCGTCAGGCCCGGACCCCAGGGCACCGGCTCATCGCTCTCGCGCCACTCCTCGACCCAGGCCCAATCGCCCTCGTCGTCGAGAAACACGTCCTCGGCAGCCAAATCGATCTCATCGCCGATGCCGTCGCCGTCCAAGCCGGCCGAGGCAGCCAACCCGTCGTTCGACCGCTGCTGGTCGACGTCGGTGGGTTCCAGGTCCGGATTCAGACCGACGCCACCCGAAGACTCGCTCGTGTCCGGCGCCGGGGTCGATGGTCCGACTGGTCCTGTCATCGTGAGCCGTCCACCGCGAGCGGGGCCGAGGTCAAGTCGGCCACCACAATCCGGGACGACAAGGCAGACATGGGTTCAGTGTGCCGCATGTTCCGAAGCCGGCCACCTCGTGGGCCTGCTTCCGCCGGACTCACGATCCGGCCGCGATCTCGGCGAACGCAATCGCACCTGCGGTCGCCACATTGAGCGAATCGACTCCGGGTGCCATCGGGATCCGGACGAGTAGATCTGCGGCTTCCAGAGCGGCTTCGGACAGGCCCGGGCCTTCCGACCCCAGCAGCAGGGCGACCCGCCGTCCGGTCAGCCCGGCCCGACGCAGGTCGACCGCCATCGGCCGCGGGGTCAATGCCGCCACGGCGAAACCCTTGCTCCGCAGCAGATCTGCCGGCGCGGGCCAGGCCCCCGGAAGCTGCGCAAAGGGCACCAGTAACACCGTGCCCATGGACACCCGGACACTGCGGCGGTAGAGCGGGTCCGCACATCCCTCGGCGAGCAACACCGCGCCGATGCCGAGCGCTGCGGCATTGCGGAAGATCGATCCCAGGTTCTCGTGGTCGCCGACGCCTTCCAGCACGACGGCGGACGAGACGGAATCCAGCAGGGTGGCCGCGGGCGGGAAGGAGATCCGGTCGGCCGTGGCCAATACACCGCGGTTGAGGTGGAAGCCGACCACCTTCGCCATCAGCTCCGCGGTGGCGACGAAGTACGGGGCCTCGACATTCTGTAGATCCGTTCCGAGCTCGTCGAACCGCTTTCGCACGCCCAGAAACGCCCGGACGGGATAGGCCGAGGCGATCAGGCGACGAACGACCACGGTGCCCTCGGCGATCACCAGGCCGCGGCCGCCCGGACGGTCGGGCCTGCGGTCCGCGGTGGTGAGGTCACGAAAGTCGTCCAGACGCGGGTCGTCCGGGTCGGTGACGATGATCGGCTCGGCCACCATCGGATTGTGCCCTGGCCCGACCGACGAGCCGGACCCGCGTCATCCGAGATCCGTGGACCGGCCGAGTAGCGGACGCGCCAAGTCGAAAGCCGCGCCGCAACTGCCCGCCGAGCTCAGCGCCCGGCGAGGTCGTTCAGGATCGACGCCGCCTGGTGCAGGATCTCCCGATCCTTGGCCGACAGTTCGGCGAGCTGCTGAGCCAGCCACGCTTCGCGGGCTTCCACGTACAGCTCCATCCGGCGCACGCCCTCGTCGGTGATCTCCACCAGCACCTGGCGGCCGTCGGCCGGATTGTCCTTGCGGACAACGACGCCGGCGGCTTCGAGGCCATCGACGACCCTGGTGATCGACGGAGGGCGGACCTGTTCACGCTGGGCCAGATCACCCGCTGTGATCGGACCTTCACGCCAGATGATGGCGAGCGCCGAGATCTGGGTGAGCGTCATCTCGTGGGTGGGATGCTGCTGGCGCAGCCGTCTGGTCAGCCGGTGGATGGCCAGGCGTAGTTCGTTCGCGAGCGGGGCGACGTCGGGCATATCGATAGGCACCTTACTGATCAGCCGCCGGGCTTTGCCGCCGCCGGAGGTTTCGTTGGCAACACACTGTCACCTCCGCCGGACCACCGCCACCCCTACACCGCGTCGAACCAGTGTCGTGGGCCGCGATCCGGACGCGGACTACCCTGAGCCGGTGTCCATCGACCCACCGTCGGCCCAGGCCTACGTACCGCCCGAGCTACCGCCGGTCAAGGCGAACCTGTTCCACATCGTCGTCCCGGTCACCGTCGTCTGGTTCGTCGCGCTGGTGGTTCTGCTGTTCAACATTCCGAGCCTGCGGGCACACGACCACATGGTGTGGCTCTGGACCGCCGCGGCCGGCACGTTCCTGGGCGGGCTCGGCCTCTCGGTCTATGCGTGGCAGCGCAGCGCCGCCCGCCGCGGCGGGAAGTCCGCCCAACAGATGGCGCTCGACGAGCAGATCTGACCGGAGTAGGTCAGGCGATCCCGTCTTCGGCGAAGTCCACCAGATCGCCGCGGGCAGCTGCCACCACCCGATGGCGGTCGGCCCATCGACCGGCCCGCCAGGCCACCGCTCGGCCGATCCCTTCCGGCGACCCGTCGGTGAGCAGTGCACCCGACGCCGACCACCACGAAACGCGTTGCGGCGAACCTTGTCCCACTCGGACGGCCAAGCCCTGGACGCCAGCCGGCGTGCCCGCTGCGAAGAGCGCGCGGAGCTCGACTCCCAGACTCTGCGCGGCACGTCCGGCGGCGGCGAGCTGCGTCGGGTCCGGCTCGGTCGGAGTGCCCAGCACGGCGACGGTCACCACTTCGGAGGCGAGGTCGAGCTCGAACAGCCGGCCCACCCGCGCCGGATCATCGCCGCCGGCGACCAGTGTCGCGGCGTCGACGACCTGGGCGAACCAGGGTAGGTCGAGGACCAGCGCGTCGTCGGCGTCGGCCACGGCGCCGGACAAGGTCCGGACAGCGGCCGGCAACGCAATCCGCTGATCGACCTGTAGTGCCTCGACGACCAGCCGGGTGAGGCCCGGCACCGCGCCGGCGATCACGGTTCGCTCCGGGTCCGACAGTCGGTGAATCAACTCTGCTGGGTCGGCTTTCACGGCATCTGCCGCGCCTGTCAACACCCCGATCGCGTGGGCGACCGCGGAATCCACGGCGACGGGCAACTCGTCGAACAGACCCGACAGTTCGCCGGCGCCTGCGGTGCGCCAATGACCGGGTCGATACCCGGCGAGCAGCGCAAAACGCGACAGCCACCACTGGGTGTACGTCGGCTCGGGGCCGGAGGTCAGGGCGCGCAGCGCGACCGGGTCGGCGGCGAGTAACGCCAAGAACTCCGGCCACTTCTCATCGTCAATCAGGTCGAGATCGGCGATCGCTTCAAAGCCTTCCGGCGGCAAGCCGTCGCCCACCACCTCGTCCCACCAGTCCCGCAGGTCAGGAAGGTCGGCGTCGGCGTCGTCCACCGAGACGACTTTGAGGCCGGTACGGACGCCGAGCCTGGCCAGCACCTCGAGCCGATGATCGAGCCACTCGGCGCCGACCATCGGCAGGTCGGCGTCCGGGGCCAACACGGCAGCCAACGGGGCTCCGGGCGCCAGCAGTTCGCCCGCCGGCCAGGCCTCACCGTCGGCGTCGGTGAGCACCACGTCGTCGAGCTGCCCGGCAGCAGGGTCGCCGGCCAGGTCCAAGGCCAGCCGGGCCAACTCCCGCAGATCGCCGGGATCGGGGTCCGAGTCCTCCAGATCCTGCCGAAAGTCGTGGAACAACTGACCGACGGCGGGATCAGCCAACAGGGCGGGCGCGCTCGCCGGCTGGGCTCCGAGCCTGGACAGCAGCGGGTGGGCGGCGTCCGGATGAACCAGGCGGAGTTCGGGGGCCAGCAGACTGGCGCGGGCCAGAACGTCGTCGTCGAGCGCGTCCGGCCCGGGCAGCAGGCATCCGGTCGGACCGATCCGTCGACCTCCGCCGGACAGCGGTACCGGGAGATTGGCCAGGTCTTCGCTGTTCTGGTCGGACAACGCCTGGTAGACCGCGTGCCAGAACGCCGGCGCCCCGTCGATCCCGGCCAGCGCGGTGACCGCGTCCGCGACCGGCAGGGTGAGCACGCCGAGCGCCCGTAGCGCTTCGGCCTGCGCCGTCGAACCGGGCGGGAGCAGCAGACCAGGTACCGCCCGGCCCAACAGCCGGGCGGCCGCGTCCGAAATCCCCAGGATCACGCAGGCCTGCGACGGCGGGATCGACTCCTCCCGGACGGTGCGGGCGACTGGCGCAGCGGACAGCAGACGCACGATCTGGGTGCGCAGTTCGGCATCGACCGGGCCCAGCGGGAAACCTGCGGACGGGACCAGCGCAAGCTGGTGGTCGCGCGGTGTCGAAGCGAACAACTCGACATACTCGGCGGCCGCCCGCCCGAGCAGGTAGGCGGTGAGCGGACCGGGCGCGAGGCGGCGCCGGGTGTCGTCCACCGGAAAGGTGCCGACCAATCGAGCCGGCAGGGACAACGGCTCATCGGTCGGCGTCGGCGCTCCGAGGAACACCGGGTCGGCCGGGGCGTCCAGCTCGAATCCCAGCACTGCGGGGCGAGCCGGGTTGACCTCCGGCAGCACCCAGGTCAGCTGCCATTGGTCCCGATCGCGCTCCTCGATCGGCCGATCGGCCAGCAGTTCGACCGGGATGATCCCGTGACCGGTGACCGCCCGGTAGCTCGTACTGCCGGCACCGTGCCGGATCACCGTGACGCCGTCGTCGCCATCCACTCGCTCGACCACGCGCAGGGCGGCACCGGTCAGCTCCACCTCGAGCGTCGTCAGCCCGGGCAACGCCCAGAGCAGATCGTCGCCGACCTCGCGCAGCAGTGCCGCCAGCCCGGCGGCCAGCCCGGCCCGGACCGGCAGCCGCACCTGCGTCGCAAACCCTTCGGGGACCGGATCATCCTGTCCCTCAACGGTTTCAATCGGCCAGGGCAGGCGCAGGACCGGCACCTGCCCGTCCCGGGCCTTCACCTCTGCATCGAGCGCGTCGACCTCGAGAGCCGCGACGGCGGCGGCTGTCCCGGTGCGGGAAAACCGCACCCCGCCGGTCCGCGACCAGACTTCGGGTTCGTCCGAGACGGCGAGTACCGCGGTGAATCCGACGCCGAAGTGGCCGACGGTCGCTCTCCTCCCGCGCTTGGCCGAGGCACGGAGCGAGGCCAGACCGGAGACGCCCGCGGCGGTCAACGGGGCACCGACGTTCGCCGCACGCAGTTCGGGCACCGGCCCCGACGTGTCGAGGGTGAACCGGATGCGGCCGGGCACGCCCGCCTCCCGGGCCGCGTCCAGAGCGTTGGCAGCCAGCTCGATCAATAGCCGGTCGGCGTATCCGCCGGTGGCCAGCGCCTCTTCGGCGTTGGCATCCTCACGGAACCGAGCCGGTGACGAGGCCCACGCCTGGAGAACCGACCGGCGCAGCGCCTCGGTGCCGAACGGGTCGGCCGACGCTGCTCCTGCCGGCCGGACCGGACGCGTCAGCGCGTCAGCCCTGTTCTGCCGAGGTCTGATCGGCATCGGCGAGCGGCACAGCCGACTCCGTTGCTGGCAGTCGGTCCTGGCCCTCGTCCACTGCCGGGTCCGATTCGGCCTGCACGTCGGCATCTAGCGAGTCCGCATCGAGCAGGAGCGCCTGCGCCAACTCGCCCTGGGCGAATTCCGCACCGAGAACGTCGGGGTCGACCGTGTCGATGTCGATCGCCTCCAGCGAGGCGGCATCGAGCACGACGACTTCGTCGACAGCGTCGGGGCCGTCGCCATCGACGACCGGATCGCCGAGAACGGAGTCCGCGGCCAGGTCGTCCGTCACCACAGCCGCTTCGGGACGCCGATGCACCTCGAGGGACACCTCGTCGATGAGCACTTCGGACGCGGCCGATCTGGCGGGCATCACGATCACGGTCTCCGAGTGCGCGCCGCAGCCGTAGCCGGCGTCCACCACGCGACCGTCGGCCGGTGAGTACTCATTGCCGCAGGCCCCGATCAGTTGGCCGAGCGAGCCGGCCAGCGGTAGATAGAACGCGCAGGTCACGCAGTGGGCGGGCGCAGCGAGGGCGACTTCGTCGGCCGATCCGAAATGTCCGTCGTGCAGGCGCTCGGCGAAGTCGACCCGACCTTCCCGGCTCAGTACGCGGACCCGGCCGATACCCAGTTCGCGAGCCACGGCCTCGACCGCGGGATCGTCCGACTGCAGGTAGGCGGGCACGACGCGGGGATCGTCCTCGACGAGCGGCAGCAGGTCGCCGATGCCGACGTCGCCCGGTCGGATGCGCTGCTCCCACGGGATCCAGGCCGGCGCGAGCAGCGCGCCGTCGCCCGGGAGCAGCACCACCTCGCTGACGGTCGGGTGATCCTCGGTGATGACGGCCAGGGTGATCGACCAGTGCCAGCCGAGATAGCCGGGCTGCGCGGCCGCGAATTGCGCGGTGATCGCGATCTCGTCCTCGGCCAGCGCGACCAGGAACTCGCCGATGTGCTCGGCTCGGCCGGCCTCGGCCTCGGCCGCCTGGCGGGCCAACTGGAGTGCAGCCGGGTCGAGCAGCACCACCGTGGGGCCTTGGGGCTGCGCCGGATCGTCCCCTGCATCACCGCTGACCTGCGACGGAGCTGATGGGTCCGCATCGTGCACGGTCGACCCGGCACCCGTCACAGAGTCTTCTACGAGGGTCGTCGGCGTTGGGTCAGAACTCACCAGTCCATCTTGCCGCATGGCACCCCGGACGACTTACCTTCTGCCATTGGCCAACCCAGTACGTGGGCGGCACGACGTGGGGCAGGATGAGGGGGTGAGCGAGTCCGGTCCCGGTCCCGGGAACGCCGGGAACGACCGGCCAGTCGATTCTGCTTCCGACCTGCCCGTAGGTCGGAGCGGCCGCCCCCCGGCGCCGCGGAGCGACCCGAACGCTCCGCGCTACAACGAGTACGGCGAGCCGGAAGATCAGCCGACCACGGTTCTGGGTCGGCCCGCGGTTCCACCGCCGCCGCCGAACGCTCCTCCATCCGGCCCCTCCTGGCAGGCGACGACGGCCGTCCCCCGAGCGAGCACGCCCCCCGGCGGCCCGGCCCGATACGACCGGCCACCGAGTTATCCGCCGGCCCAGCCCTACCCGCCGGGCCAGCCCCAATCTCCCCAGCCCCACCTGCCGCCGCCCACGTCAGGTCAGCCGTGGTCAGGCGAGTCGTCCGCGGTCCGGCCGCCGGTCGGACCGAGCTGGACGTCCCAGACCACCGCAGTGCCCAGCGGCCGTCCCACAGAAAACGTTCCGCACCAGAACGATCCGTCCCGCGGCGACCATTGGTACGAAGGATCGGGTCGTGGCCCCGCTCCCTACGGCGGACCGCCGGCTGAATCAGGACGGTATGACGAGGACGTCCGTGGGTACCCGGTTCCCGCGCCGGCCGCACCGGACGCCGATCGGCAGGATTTCCGGCCGCCGCTGCCGCGGGGCAGCCACCTGCCGCCGTACTCCGAACCGCTGGCGGCGGCCTCCGGCACGAAACCGCCGGTGCCTGGTGCCCCTGGCATCCGTAGCCCACGCAAGCTCACCGTTACCCGGGTGGCCGCGCTGCGCAGCCGGGAGCTCACCCAGCGCGGCGTCCAGATGTTCCACCGGGCCACCACGGCCGACGGGGCCGACAAGTCCGGACTCGAGCATCTGACCTATGCGGTGATGGCCAACTACGCCGTCGATGCCGCGCTGGCCGTGGCGCTGGCCGGCACCCTGTTCTTCGCCGCCGCGGCCGCAGAGTCGACCGGCCGGGTGCTGCTGTACCTGGTCATCACCGTCGCTCCGTTCGCCATCATCGCGCCGTTCATCGGGCCGATGCTGGACAAGTTGCAGCACGGCCGACGACTCGCGCTGGCCATGTCCAGCTTCGGCCGGGCGCTGCTGGCCTTGCTGATGGCCTTCAACTTCAGCAACTTCAATCCCTGGGTCATCTACCCCTGCGCGCTGGGAAACCTGGTGCTGTCCAAGGCGTTCGGCGTCCTGAAGGCGGCGCTGACTCCGCGCGTGCTGCCGCAGCAGATCACCTTGGTCAAGACCAATTCGCGGCTGACCACCTTCGGGATGATCGCGGGCGGCGCGGCCGGTTTGCTGGCTGCCGGCCTGTCCAAGGCTTTCGGCTCACCCGGGGCGCTGTGGTTCACCGCCGCCTGCGCGGTCGGTGGCGGCATCCTGTGCTTGCGAATCCCAGCCTGGGTCGAGTCGACCGCGGGCGAAGTGCCGGTCAAGCAGGCCGACACGGGGGTCAAACGCGGGTTCCCACCGGTGGTGATCGCCACGCTGTGGGCAAACAGCGTGATCAGGGTGGAGACCGGCTTCCTGGCGTTGTTCATCGCGTTCGTGGTGAAGAGCCAGTACCCGCAGCCCGAGCACAGCGCGTTCACCCAACTCCTGTTGCTCGGGGTGATCGGTGCGGCGGCCGGGATCGGTGGCTTCGTCGGCAACACGATGGGCGCCCGCCTTTCGCTGTCCGCGCCCGAGACGATCTCGCTGCTGTCCCTGGTCAGCGTCGTGGTCGCGACCGTCGTCGCGGTGCTGGTACCCGGGCTGGCCACCGCGGCGATCCTGGGATTCGTCGGTTCGACGGCTTCCTCGCTGGCCAAGGTCAGCCTGGATTCGGTGATCCAGCACCACCTGCCCGAGGAAAGCCGGGCGTCCGGATTCGGCAAGAGCGAATCCATCCTGCAGCTCGCCTGGGTGTTCGGCGGCGTCCTCGGACTGCTGCTCGGCGGCGTCTGGACCTTCGGCCACGCCAACGTCTACGCGATCGGTTTCGGCACCGTCGGCATCTTGCTGGTGGCGGGTCTGGTGCAGTGCTGGCTGATTCGGTCCGGGAAGTCGCTGTTTCCCAAGCTGCCGCAGCGCGGCAGCCGGACGGCGAAGAAGACCGAACGCCACGACACGGATCGCCTCACCCGGCCCGGCCCACCGACCGCGGCCTACCCGGGTGGGACATACAACGGGCCGACGTACAGCGGACCCCCGAGTTCAGAACGAGCGGAACCGGCCAAGCGCCGGACCCGGAAGGCTGGCACTGACCGATGAGACGACCCGCCCGGTTGGCCGCGCTGACCGGCTTGCTGGCTGCCGCCGCCCTACTACTGAGCAGCTGCACCGTGCCGCGACCGGTGGTGACCTTCTACGGCAACCGCACCGCGGTCGACGTCGAGCCCGAGCTGTGGTGCCAGGTCGACACCACCGCCCTGACGGTCTCCTGCCCGCCGAGTCCGGACACCGCGAACGACGGTCACCTGACCATGGCGCCCGCTCAGCCGCTGCAGATCAACGTGCCGACCGAGATCGGCGACGACCCGTGGCTGGTGGTTTTCGAATACCAGGATTCCGCCGGAAAGGCACTGACCGGGCGGACGGAGGTTTTCACCGACGGGCAACTGGCCTACACGCTCGCGCCACCCGGTGGCGGTCAACTGACCAGGGTTGAGGTCCAATCTGGCTTGTTGCCGACCCAGGACGCCGGCGGAACCACGGTGATCGCGGCCTCGCGCACCTGGGTGCTGATCGTCGAACCGAAGATAGTTACGTCCGATCCAGCACCCTGAGTGCTGGGCGCAACCGAGTTCATGAGCCAGAAAGGCCGCCATCCCATCGGGATGGCGGCCTGTTCTGCCGGGGGAGGAGGCCCGGAATCAGGACTCCAACTCGCCGGCCACCGCACGCAACACCGTGGCCATCCGTCCGGCGATGGCCCGCTCCGGGTAGCGGCCGCGTCGTAGATCGGGCAAGGCCTTCGACTCCAGCATCTTGATCATGTCGTCGACCAGACCATGCAGCTCCTCGGCCGGACGTCTGGTCGCTGCCACCACCGACGGTGGCGCTTCCAGGATCACGACCTGCAGAGCCTGCGGACCGCGACGACCGTCAGCCACTCCGAATTCGACCTTCTGACCCGGTTTGAGGGCCGCGACTCCCGTGGGTAACGCCGCTGAGCGGACGTGGACGTCATCGCCGCCCTCCTGGGCGATGAACCCGAAACCCTTCTCCGCGTCGTACCACTTCACCTTGCCGGCCGGCACCAGACTCACCATCTCTCGACTATCACGCTCTTGACGGCCCATATCGTGCGGCCGTCCTGCCCACACCGCTGTGCGGGCACAACCATCAACACTACGCACTGGTCGAGGCTTCCCTGGTCTGCGCGAACCTGGGGCCTCCAACGCAGCAAGTCCGGCGGCTCGCCGTCGGACTATCCTGGGGTGGTGTCCAGCCCCCGCCCCGCCGCCGCTTCGCCGACCCCTGGCCGTGACACCGGGTCAGCGGGGGTGCGCACTGCCGCCCGGTCCAAGTCCCGTCGCAAGGCGGCGCCGCTGGCCAAGATCGGCATGGCTGTATTCGCCGTCGGGTTGGTCGCCATCCTGGTCGACATGATCCTGTTCGCCTCTGGCTCTCGGGACCTTCCGCTCTGGGTCAATCTGGCCGCGATGCTGGCACCGGTGGGTCTCGGGCTGGGCCTGGTCGGCGTGGTCCGGGAGAACCGCGAGTCGTCCCCAGCACTCGCCGCCCGCAAGGCGGCCGCCGCCGAGAAGTGAGGGTCGAGCGCTCACTACCTCGTGCGTCCAGTACTCGAGCGCTCAGTGCACCGTTGCGAGCAGGTAGGAGTCGAGCCAATCCGGGAATCTGGTCAGGTCGTCGAGCACCACGTCGGCGCCGGCCGCAGCGAGGTCGGCCGCGCTGATCGGGCCGGTGGCCACGGCCACTGCCCAGGCGTCGGCGGCTCGGGCTCCGGTGATGTCGCCGAGGTGGTCTCCGACGTACACCTCGGCCCCGTACTCCTGGAGCGCGACAGCCTTGCCGGTGCTCCACAGGTCGCCGACCACGGCGTCTACTTCGACCCCGAGGACGTCCAGGTGAGCCTGCGCAGTGGGCCCGTATTTGGCCGTCACCACCAGCGTGCGGCCACCGCGATCGACCACCGACTTCAGCGCATCGATCGCTCCGGGTAGGGCAACCGTCTTGGGAATGGCAATGCCCGGGTAGATCGCCCGGTACCTGGCGACGATCTCGCGAATGCGGTCCTCGCTCAGGCCGTAGCGGGCCAGCTCGTGACTCAGCGGCGGTCCGAGACGCGTGACGAAACCGGCTCCGTCGAGCGGTACACCGAACTCCGCCGCGAGTACGTCGAAGACCTCGACCATGCCCTGCCGTGGATCGATCAGGGTCATGTCGAGGTCGAAACCAACGGTGAAGCTCACGTATTTCAGGGTAAGCGCGGCCGGCGCCCAGACGAGGTGCCGGACCAAGCCTGAGGCCTGAAGGTGATCGCAACGTTACGAGTTGTGTGATCTCGACCACGGATAGTCGCCGAAAACGGACACCACCGAGCCTGCCCGCGCGTTTACGATGACGAGCGATGACTGCCTACAGCGATCCAGCGAGCGGACCGGACGCTCTCGGTCAGCGGGCAGTCGTCGTCGACCCGGCACGGCTGGATCGGGCTGCTCGGCACACCGCAGCCGTGCTACTGACGTCCGTCATCGCCGTCGTCGTGGTCATCGTCTTCTGGCCAGGCCCCCCTGATCCAAGCGGACAGGACGCCCTGCACCGGTATCTGGCGCAGGCGCATGCCAACGGACTGCCGTACTGGATCAGTTTCAATCTCATCCAGAACCTGGCCAACGTCGTGATGTTCATCCCGCTCGGGCTGCTGGGCTCGCTGGCGCTGCGCCGGCACAACTATCTGGTCGTACCGGCGGCCGCGGCCGGTTCGGCGTTGATCGAGTTGGGTCAGTTGGTCTTCCTGCCCGACCGGATGGCGTCCTTGCAGGACGTCGCGGCCAACACCGTCGGAGCATTGATCGGGCTGGTGATCTCGATCCCGGCGCTGCGCCGGCGCCGTCGGCGGCGGCAGCGGTACGAGCAGGGACGGCGCGGCGCGACGGACTCCCGACGTCAGGCTGCCCGCGCTGCCCGGCTGTGAGGTCTCGTCCCGGGCCACGGCAGTGATGGCCCCAGCGGCGGTCGGAGTGGCAGCCAAGTGGCTGCCGACTCACGCCGTAGTGGTGGCCGCCGCGCCCTGCAGACCCAAAAGGGCGACGGCCTCCTCTCGCATCTGCACCTTGCGAACCTTGCCGGTGACGGTCATCGGGAAGTCATCGACGATGTGGACGTACCGCGGGATCTTGAAGTGGGCCAGTTTGCCGGTGCAGAACTCGCGGACGTCGGCGTCGGTCAGTGGCGTTGTGCCCGCGCGCATCCGGATCCAGGCCATCAGCTCCTCGCCGTAGCGCTGGTCCGGCACCCCGATCACCTGCGCGTCGATGATGTCGGGGTGTGTGTAGAGGAACTCCTCCACCTCGCGCGGGTAGACGTTCTCCCCGCCCCTGATCACCAGGTCCTTGATCCGTCCGGTGATGTTGAGATATCCGGCGTCGTTCATCACCGCGATGTCGCCGGTGTGCATCCAGCGCGCAGCGTCGATCACCTCTGCCGTCTTCTCCGGCTGGTCCCAATAGCCGAGCATCACCGAGTAGCCGCGGGTGCACAGCTCGCCCGGCTCGCCCCGTGGCAACGTGAGACCGGTCGCCGGATCGATCACCTTCGATTCCAGGTGTGGATGGGTCCGGCCGACCGTCGAAGTGCGCTCGTCCAGGCCGTCGTCCAGGCCGGTCTGGGTGGACACCGGCGAGGTCTCGGTCATGCCGTAGCAGATCGTCACCTCTGCCATGCCGAACTCGGAGATCACCTTCTTCATCACCTCGACCGGGCAGGGCGAGCCGGCCATCACGCCGGTCCGCAGGCTGGACAGGTCGTACTCGGCGAGATTCGGCAGTGCGAGTTCGGCGATGAACATCGTCGGCACTCCGTACAGCGACGTGCACTTGTATTCCTGCACCGCGGCCAGAGTGGCCGCCGGATCGAATCCCGGCGAAGGATAGACGATGCACGAACCGTGCGTGGTCGAGGCCAAATTCCCCATCACCATGCCAAAACAATGGTAGAGCGGAACCGGCGCACAGATGACGTCCTGCTCGGTGTAGCCGCAGCCCTCGCCCACGAAATACCCGTTGTTCAGGATGTTGTGGTGCGAGAGCGTCGCACCTTTCGGGAAACCCGTTGTCCCGGAGGTGTACTGGATGTTGATCGGCTGGTCGGCACCCAGCTCGATCTGGGCCAACGCCGAACGGTCGGCTCGACCGCCCTGCTCGATCAGCTCGTCGAAATCCCCGCCGATGTAGATGATCCGGCGCAGCGCGGTGCACCGGTCCCGCACCTGCGTGATCATCTGGGCGTAATTGCTCGACTTGAATTCCCGTGCCGACACCAGCACCGAAATTCCCGCCTGGCGCAGGACAAAGTCCAATTCGTGAGTGCGATAGGCCGGATTGATATTGACCAGGATTGCCCCGATCTTGGCCGTGGCGTACTGAGTGATCATCCATTCCGCGCAATTCGGCGCCCAGATGCCGACCCGATCACCGATTTTCACCCCGTCGGCCAGCAACGCCAACGCCAGTGAGTCGGTCACGTCCGCGAATTCGCGGTAGGTATAGGACTTTCCGGTTGCGGCGTCGACCACCGCCATCTGATCGGGGAACCGCGCCACCGTGCGCTCCAGGTTCTGCCCGATCGTGTCGCCCAGCAACGGCTGGGACGACACCGCGCTCGAATAGGACAGCAGCGCCGGAGTGGTCATCGTTGATCCCTTCGCCTCATCGTTCAGATTGGCATTACTGGTGTTACCGGAAAAAATCAGAGCGTTCCGAACGGATCATCCGTGTGGCCCACCAGATCGGCGACACTGTCGATCACCAGCGAAGGCCGGAACGGATACAACTCAATACTCTCCCGCGTCGAGATACCGGTCATCACCAGGATGGTGGCCAGCCCGGCCTCGAGCCCGGCGATGACGTCGGTGTCCATTCGGTCCCCGATCATCAGCGTCGATTCGGAGTGCGCCCCGATCGCCCGGAGCGCGGATCGCATCATCAGCGGATTGGGCTTGCCGACGAAGTAGGGCTTCTTGCCGGTTGCCTTTTCGATCAGTGCGGCCACCGCGCCGGCCGCCGGGAGCAGACCCTGTCGGCTCGGCCCTGTCGCGTCGGGATTCGTGGCGACGAACCGAGCGCCTTTGTCGATCAGCCTGATGGCCGTGGTGATGGCCTCGAATGAGTAGGTCCGCGTCTCGCCGAGCACCACGTAGTCCGGATCTCGATCCGTCAGGATGTATCCGGCCTCGTGCATCGCGGTGGTCAGGCCGACCTCGCCGATCACGTAGGCACTCCCGTCGGGACGCTGGCTGTGCAGGAACCGGGCAGTGGCCAGTGCGGAGGTCCAGATCCGGTCCTCGGCAATGTCCAGACCGGTGGCCAACAGCCGGGCCCGCAGGTCTCGCCTGGTGTAGATCGGGTTGTTGGTGACCACGACGTAGTTGGTGCCACGGGCATTGAGTTCGGCGATGAACTCGTCGGCGCCCGGGATCATGTGCTCCTCGTGGACCAGGACTCCGTCCATGTCCATGAGGTACGACCACGGCGCGGCCCTGGGTCTGGGGGTGACGATCGGCTCGGGCGATTCGGTCGGTTGATTCACCCACCCATCTTCCACCACCGCCCACTGCCGGTTCCCGGATGCCCGCAGTCAGCGCCGGTGCACCAGCACCTCAGTGGCTTTGACGGACAGATAGACCTCGGCCCCGGCCACCAGTCCCATTTCAGCCACCGCCGCCGGCGTCACATCGACCGCCACTTCCGGATCGCCGGCCGTGCGCAGCCGGACCGCCGCCGTGCCGGGTTCGAGGGAGGCGATGGTCACCGGCCAATGGTTGCGGGGGCTGCCGACCGGACTGTTCAGGTACACCGACACCGCCGACGGCCGGAATACCGCGGCGGCCACAGCTCCCGCGTCGATGTCCTCAGCGGCGATTCCGCGCAGGGCCAGCCCGGAAGCAGTCGTCAAGACGATCCCGGCACCGCTGCGCACCGACTCGGAAACGCTGCCGCCCAACAGGTTCAACCCGGCCAGCGTGGCGCCGAACGACGATCGCGGAGCGGTCAGCACCGTGGTGGTGGGGCCGTCGTCCACGATCTCACCCCGTTCGATCACGATGACCCGATCGGCCAGCACGGCCGCGTCGAGCACGTCGTGCGTGACTATCAGGCTGGTCGTCCCGGTCTCCAGCAGGTAGGTCCGCAGTACCTGCCGGATCTCCGGGACCGTCTGGGCATCGAGCGCCCCGAGGGGCTCGTCCAGCAGCAGGACGTCCGGTTCGGCCGCCAGGGCACGGGCCAGAGCCACCCGTTGCCGCTGACCGCCGGACAACGCGGCCGGGCGACGGGAGGCGAAGCCCGCCAAGCCCATGCGGTCCAGCCACTCGCCGGCCGCGGCCCTGGCCACCGCCTTGGGCCGGCCCTGCGATCGTGGGCCGAAGGCGACGTTCTCCAGGGCGGACAGATGGGGAAACAACAGCGGATCCTGCCCCATCAGACCCACGCGTCGACTCTCGGGTGGAAGCACAGCCCGGCCGGCCTCGGTCAGCACCCGCCCGTCGAGACGGATAGTGCCGAAATCCGGCGCCAGCAGCCCCGCCAGCATCGCCAGCACCGTGGACTTCCCGGCCCCGTTCGGGCCGAGAATGGCGACGGATTCCCCGGCCGGCACATCGAACACCGCCTTGACAGTGAACTCCTGCCGGGCCAGTTCGACGGCGACCGACAGTTCACCGGTCACGTCGTCCGCCTCATCGCAGCGTGGCCGTGCGCCACGGCCTGATCAGCACCAGAATCACCGCCGACACCAGGACCAGCAGCAACGACATGGCGATGGCGGCGTCCTGGTCGACACCGCCGCCGTTGAACGCGGCGTAGATGGCCAGCGGCATGGTCTGCGTGATGCCGGGTGCATTACCGGCGAACAACGCGGTGGCGCCGAATTCACCGAGCGCTCTGGCGAAGCAGAGCACGGTAGCCGCGATCAATCCCGGGCCGACCAGCGGCAGCGTGACCCGACGGAAGACGGTCCACCGGCCGGCGCCCAGGGTGGCGGCTACGACTTCGTACCTGGTTCCGGCGGTGCGCAGCGATCCTTCCAAGGACAGCACCAGAAAAGGAAGGGAGACAAACGCTTCGGCGATCACGACGGCGGCGGTGGTGAAAGGGATCTGGCCGAAGACCGTCTTCACGTAGTTGCCGACCAGTCCGTTCCGGCCCAGCAGGTACAGCAGGGCGATGCCCCCCACCATCGGCGGTAGCACCAGTGGCAGCGTGACCAGTCCACGTAGGGGCAACACCCACCGGCCCTCGAACCTGGCCAGCAGCATGGCCATCGGTATCCCCAGGACCAGGCAGACCAACGTTGCCGCCACCCCGGTCTTGAGGGAGAGCGTCAGGGCCTGGACCGCGACGTCCGACGTGATGGCGGCCGGCAGCGACGACCAGTTGGCCTTGGCGAACAGGGCCACCAGCGGCAGCAGCAGAAAGAGCACGCCGACAATCGCCGGAACGAACAGCAGCCGGGGCACTGAACGGCCGGCGAAGCCCTGTTTCGGCTTGGCCGGCCGTTCGGCGCCCCGTCCGGTTTTCGTCGCGGGTAGCCGAACCGAGCTGTCCTGATCGAGTTTCACGACACCCCTCATCCCGTGATCCTCTCCCACCTGCACTCGGGCGCCGCGCCGCGTCGTCGACTATGCCGACGGCGGTCCGAATCCGGCGCCCGCCAGCACCTTCTGGCCGGTCGGTCCCGTCACCAGGGTGACGAACGCCTTCGCGGCGGCCGGGTTGGGCGCCTCGTCGAGCGGCGCGATCGGATAGTGGTTCACCGCTTCGGCCGATTCGGCGAAATCGACTCCGGCGACCTTGTCGTCCGAGCTCAGCACATCGGTCTTGTAGACCAGTCCCGCGTCGGCATCACCGGACGCCACCTTGGTCAGCACGGCGGTCACGCTCTGTTCCTCGCTGACCGGCTTGACGGTGACGCCGGCGGCCTTCAGAGCGGTCTGGGAGGCGGCCCCGCAAGGCTGCACTTCCTGGCAGAGCACCACCTTCAGGCCCGGGTCGGTCAGGTCCTTGAGGTTCTGGATGTTCTTCGGATTGCCCTTGGCCACGGCGATCTGCAGAGTGTTGGTGGCGAACTCGACCGGCTTGGTGGTGATCAGCTTGGCGTCGGTCACTTTCGTCATGTTCTTGTTGTCCGCCGAGGCGAAGACGTCGACGGGTGCGCCACCGATGATCTGGGTGGCCAGCACGGCCGAACCGTCATACGAGAGCGAGATCTTGACGCCCGGATTCTCCTTCTCGAACTCCGCCCCGAGCACATCGAAGGTCTTCTTCAACGACGCTGCGGCGTCGACCTTCAGCGTGCCGGAGAGTGCCGCACCGGAGCCCGGAGCCGAGGAGCCCGCAGCGGATGCGGGAGCCGACGAATCGGGAGCCGAGGGGGTGGCAGCCGACGAGCCGACTGCAGACGAAACCGGTGCCGCCGCGGCAGAACTGGCCGCCGAGCTCCCGGCATTGGTGGTCGACGAGTCGCTGGCCGTGGAGTTCGATGAGCAGCCGGCCAGCGCCAGTGCTCCGATCGCTACGGCTCCGACAAGTCGGGAAAATTTCACGAGCGTCCTTTCGGGGTTTCCACGATGACCGTGGTGGCTTTGACGACGGCGACGGCCAGTGACCCGACTTCCAGTCCGAGTTCCCTGACCGCTTCGCTGCTCATCAGCGAAACCACCCGGTGCGGGCCACACTGGATCTCCACCTGAGCCATCACCTTGTCCGCGATCACCGAGGTGACCAGCCCGACGAACTGATTGCGGGCGGAACGACTCACCCCGGACGGATCGGGTACCGCATGGGCATGACTCTGCGCGAGGGCGGCCAGCTCCGCGCCGTCCACGACGGAGCGGCCCGCTGCGTCCCGGGCCGCAGTGAGTGAGCCGGCGTCGACCCACCGCCGGACGGTGTCGTCGCTGACCCCAAGGAGGCCGGCCGCCTCGCTGATGCGGAATTGCGTCATGTCGGACACCCTAGTACCGCATCTGCGGAACGCCTCACGCGATCCGGACGCCGATGCGGGCCGGCGGCCTGACCGTTCGGGCCACGCAACCGGTTCCTGAGCGGGTCGGCGCCCTACTTGGCGAGAAATTCCAGCAGCGCCGGATTGACCACGTCTGGATGGGTCCAGGCGATGTTGTGCGGGCCGCCCTGGACCGTGACCACTTCCAGGTCCTTGATCAGCGCCGGCAGCCGGGCAGCCGTCGACTCGTACGGCAGGATGCGGTCGGCGTCTCCGTGGATCAGCAGCGTCGGGATGTCGAATTTGGGCAGGTCGTCGCGGAAGTCGGTGAGCCAGGTGTCGACGCAGGCGTAGGCCGCGTAGGCGGAGGCCGCGACGGCGACGTTGAAGCTGTTCTGCCAGGCCTGGTCGCTGATCCGGGTACCGCCCAGAACATCAACGTTGTAGAAGTTGTCCAGGAAATTCTTGAAGTACGCCGGCCGGTCGGTGACCACGGCCTCCTTGATGCCCTCGAACACAGACCCGTCGACGCCATCCGGGTTGAGGCCCGTCTTCAGCAGGTACGGCGGGATCGCTCCCATCAGCACGGCTTTGCTGATGCCCTTGGAGCCGTATGTGCCGAGATAACGCGTCACTTCGCCGGTGCCCATCGAGAAGCCGACCAACACCACATCCGGCAGCGCCAAGTGGTCGAGCAGTGCTTTGAGGTCGGCAGCGAAGGTGTCGTAGTCGTATCCGATGGTGGGCTGGCTGGAGTTGCCGAATCCGCGCCGGTCGTAGGTGATCACCCGGTAACCGGCTTGCAGCAGCACGCGTTCCTGCTTTTCCCAGGACCGTCCGTTGAGGGGATAGCCGTGGATCAGCATCACCGGCTGGCCATTGCCGTGGTCCTCGTAGTAGATCTGGATGTCGGTGCCGTTCTCCTGGCCGACCGTGATCGTTGCCATGCTGGCCCTTCGTTCGTGAATTTCTCACCGGCCCGGTCGGCCGCGAGTGGTGCGAGGGGAATGGGTTTCGTCGAGGACGTCAGTCCAGCACACTGCCGTCCTGCGGCGGTCAACCGAGGGGTCGTGCCTTTCGTTCGTGCCGCACCTGCGGACCGTTGTCGACAGGACGACTCAGCTCGGTAACTTCGCCATATCAACCAGTCTCATCAGGGGAATTCATGCCCCTGTCCACCCGTAACCAGCTCACCGGCACCATCACCAACCTCACGCTCGCCACCGTCATGGCGTCGGGCAAGGTCAAGCTGGGCGGCGGCGAGCAGACCGTCACCGCGACCATCACCCGCGAGGCCGTCGAGGAACTCGGCCTGTCGGTCGGCGACGCGGCGACCGTACTGGTCGAGTCCACCGAGGTCATGCTCGGCGTCGAGTAGACCCCGCCCGGGCACCGACAGGTCTGGTTCGGCCGCTGACCCGGGCGGTGCCGCCAACGCAGCGATGAGTAATTTGATGAAGATGACCTCACCCGCACAGACCTTTTCTGATCACGGCATGCGCTTCGGCACGTTCATCCCGCAGGGCTGGCGGCTAGATCTGGTGGACATCGAGCCGGCCGAGCAGTGGGCCACCATGTCTCGATTGGCCCAACGCGCCGATGCCGGTCCGTGGGAGTCGATCTGGGTCTATGACCACTTCCATACCGTGCCGCAGCCGACCGACCAGGCCACCCATGAGGCCTGGACCCTGATGGCCGCCTTCGCCGCGTCCACCTCGAGGGTGCGGCTGGGTCAGATGTGCACCTGCATGGCGTACCGGAATCCGGCCTACCTGGCCAAGGTGGCCGCCACCATCGACATCATCTCCGGTGGCCGCACCGAGATGGGGATCGGGGCCGGCTGGTACGAGCATGAGTGGCGGGCCTACGGCTACGGTTTCCCGTCGGCCGGTGACCGGCTGCGCGCGCTCGACGAGGGCGTCCAGATCATGAAGCAGGCCTGGACGACCGGCACCGCCACGTTTGCCGGCAAGCACTTCACCGTCGACGGAGCGATCGTCCGGCCACTCCCCCTGCAGGAGGGCGGAATCCCGTTCTGGATTGCCGGCGGCGGCGAGAAGGTCACCCTGCGGATCGCGGCAAAGTTCGCGCAGTACACCAACTTTGACGGCACACCTGAGGGGTTCGCGGCGAAATCGTCGATCCTGGAAGGGCATTGCCTTGACGTCGGGACCGACTACGAGGCGATCACCCGCTCGGCCAACTACAACGTGATGATCGGGTCGACCCAGGCCGAGGTGGACGACCGCCGAGCATGGGCGCTGGATCACTACACCAAGCAGATCGGCGCGGAGCGGGCCGCCGCCGCCGTCCAGCAGTACTCGTCGGGTGCCTGCATCGGCACGCCCGAGCAGATCGTCGAGAACCTCACCGAAATGCGAAAGCTCGGCCTGACCTACACCATCGTCAACTTCCCCGAGCTGGCTTACGACACCTCCGGCCAGGAGCTCTTCGAGCGCGAGGTCATCCCCGCCCTCGTCTGACGCGCTTCGCCACCACCGCTGCCCCCGCGCGCTGATCAACTTCCCTTGCGCTGATCAACTTCGCCGATTTGGGACTGGAGGGACGGTAGTCGTCGACTTCGTCAGCGCAGTGGAAGTTGATCAGCGCGGGAGGTGGATCGGGGGTCAGGGGTGGGCGGGGGCGAGGCGGCGGGCGCGGAGACGGACGCCCTCGGCCAGCTCTCCGAGCACCTCGACGGTGTCGTCCCAGCCCATGCAGGCGTCGGTGATGCTCTGCCCGAAGACGAGTCCTGGCAGGCCGGCGTCGGTCAGGTTCTGCCGGCCCGGCTCCAGGAAGCTCTCCAGCATGATGCCGCTGATCGGATCACCCGCAGCCACTTGAGCGGCCAGCTCTCTGGCCACCGCGATCTGCCGGACGTCGTCCTTCCCGCTGTTGGCGTGGCTGGCGTCGACGACGACCCTGGCCGGCATCCCGGCCTGCTCGATCAACGCCACCGCCGCGGCCAGTGACCGGCTGTCGTAGTTCGGGCCGTTCTTGCCGCCACGCAGGATCACATGCCCGAACTCGTTGCCGGCCGTGGACACCACGCATGCCCGGCCCTCGTCATCGATGCCGAAGAAGACCTGGGACTGGCCCGCCACCGTCGCCCCATCCACCGCAACCTGCACATCGCCGTCGGTGGCGTTCTTGAATCCGATCGGCATGGACATGCCGGAGGCCAGCTGGCGATGGATCTGGCTCTCGGTCGTGCGAGCGCCGATGGCCCCCCAGCTGATGGCGTCGGCGATGTAGTGCGGACTGGTCGGCTCCAGGAACTCGCAGCCGACGGGAAGCCCGAGCTCGACGATGTCCAGCAACAGCCCACGGGCCATGGCCAGGCCTTCCGCGACCTCGTGGCTGCCGTCCAGATGGGGGTCGTTGATCAGGCCCTTCCAGCCACCGGTCGACCGGGGCTTCTCGAAGTACACCCGCATGACGATGAGCAATTCGTCGGAATGCCGGTCCGCCAACGGCTTCAACCGGTGCGCGTATTCCATTGCGGCCACCGGATCGTGCACCGAACACGGGCCGACGACCACCAGGAGCCGGTCGTCCTGCCCGGTCAACACCGCTTCGATCTCGCGCCGACTGGTCGACACGGCATGCTCTCCGGCCCTGCTCAACGGCAGGCGATCGCGAAGGACGGCCGGTGCCAGTAGCGGTTCGAACGCGCTGACGCGTAGGTCTGAGGTTTGTGGCGACATGTTGATCCCTGTCTTGAAAGTGACGGGATGTCCTCCTGGCCAGCCCGTCTGAAACGACGAAAGGCAGGGACGTCGTGTCCCTGCCTTGGTGGCTCTGGAGTGCTCGCTATGCGTTAAGCGGTTGTCTCCTCCAGAGCCAACTCAAAATACGCATACCAGCGAGGTGTCATATGTGCACAGTACATCGGGGCGAGCGAACGGCCAACGCCCCGTCCCGCAGCCGAGCGGCGCATTGCATCGCATCGGGCTGAACGACCAAGACCGTAGCGGATCCGGAGTCGTCATTGACTCTGGATCCACTACGGTCTTCGGGTGCTGGTCAGCCGACGGCAGCCAACACCGCCCGTTCGGTCAGGACCCTGGCCAGGTGTTCGCGGTAGTCGGCCGCGGCCGACGTGTCGTCCACCGGCGAGGTCCCTTCCGCTGCTGAGGCCGCCGCTGCCTTGATCGCCTCGGCGGTGGCGGGTCCGCCGACAAGGGCAGCCTCGACCGCAGCCGCCCGGATCGGCGTCGGGCCCATGTTGGTCAGACCCACCCGGGCCTCCGACACCACGCCGTCGGTCACCTTGATCGCCGCAGCGACCGAGACGATCGACCACGACTGCGCGACCCGGGTGAACTTCTCGTAGTGCGCCCCCCAACCCTTGAAGGACGGAAACCGGATCGACACCAGCAGTTCGTTCTCGGCCACGTCGGTGGTGAAGTAGTCCTGGAAGAAGTCCGCCGCTCCGACCAAGCGTCGACCGTTGGGACCGGCGATCTCGAACACCGCATCCAGGGCAACGGCGACCGCCCCGAGGTCGCCGGCCGGGTCCGCGTGAACCAGCGCACCGCCGAGGGTGCCGCGGTGCCGCACCTGGGGATCCGCAACGGTGGCAGCAGTTTTCGACAGCAGTGCGAGATGCTCGCCGACGATCGGGTCGTTCACCACTTCGTGATGCGTCGTCATGGCGCCGATCACCACGTCGCCGCCGTCCAACCGCACCCCTGTGAGCTCGCGGATCTTCCGGAGGTCGACCAGCATTCCCGGCGCCGCCATCCGCAGCCGCAGCACCGGCACCAGGGACTGACCACCGGCCAGCACCTTGCCGTCGTCGCCTGCTTCGGACAGCGCGGCCAGCGCAGCATCAATCGAGTCGGGGGCGGTGTAGTCGAACGACGACGGAATCATTCGGAACCTCCGGTGGGAACGCCGGTGGACAGCACACCTTCGGTCTGCGCTCCGGCAATCGGAATCTGGTCGCCACCAGCCGATCCGGCCGCCGGGTCGCCACTTCGGCCGGCCTGGATCGCCCGCCAGACCCGCTGTGGAGAGCAGGGCATCTCGACATCGGTCACCCCGAGATGACGGATGGCATCGACCACGGAGTTCACCACCGCCGGTGTCGAGGCAATGGTGCCGGCCTCGCCAACGCCCTTGGCGCCCAACGGGTTTGTCGTTGACGGCGTCACGGTCCTACCGGTGGTGAAGGACGGCAGGTCCGCCGCGGTCGGGAGCAGGTAGTCGACGAAGGTCCCGGAGGTCAGTTGTCCGTCCTCGGAGTATTGGGCCTCCTCGTACAGCGCTTGCGCGATGCCCTGGGCAAGGCCGCCGTGGACCTGTCCGTCCGCGATCAACGGGTTGACCACCACACCGATGTCGTCGACGCAGACGTACGAACGGATCTTGACCTTGCCGGTCTCGGTATCCACTTCCGTTGCGCACAAATGCGTTCCGTGCGGGAAGGAGAAGTTGTCCGGGTCGAAGGTCGCCTCCGAGTCCAGATTGGCCTCCACCCCGTCCGGCAGGTTGTGCGCGGCAAAGGCGGCCCAGGCGATCTCGCCGATGGCCATCGAGGTGTCGGTGCCCTTGACCGAGAACTTGCCCGCGGCGAACTCGATGTCGTCCTCGGAGGCCTCCATCAGATGCGCGGCAATCACCTTCGCCTTTGCGATGACCTTCTGGGCGGCATTGATCACGGCCACGCCGCCCACCACCAGCGACCGCGAGCCGTAGGTGTCCATCCCTCGCGGGGACGACTGCGTGTCACCGTGGATGACCTCGACACTCTCGAACGGCACACCCAGCTGATCCGCAACGATCTGCGACCAGGCCGTCTCGTGACCCTGACCGTGGGCCGACGATCCGGTGATCACCTCGACCCCGCCGGTCGGCAGCATCCGGATCGAGGCCGATTCCCAACCACCGGCCGCATACGACAGCGAACCCAGCACCCGCGACGGGGCCAGACCGCACATCTCGGTGAACGTCGAGATACCGATGCCCAGCTGCACCGGATCGCCGGACTCCCTGCGCCGCTGCTGTTCTGCCCTGAGCTCGTCGTACCCGAACAGCTCCATCGCCTGGGCGGTGGCTGCTTCGTAGTTGCCAGAGTCGTACGTCAACCCGCACACGGTGGTGAACGGGAACTCCTCGTGGGTGATCCAGTTCTTCTTCCGCAGCTCCATCGGCTCCATACCGAGCTCGACCGCGAGTTCGTCGATCATGCGCTCGACGCCGAAGGTGGCCTCCGGACGCCCGGCACCTCGGTAGGCGTCGGTGAGCGTCTTGTTCGTGAACACGTTCGTGCAGGTGAACCGGTACGCGGGGATCTTGTAGATGGCGTTGAACATGAACGCGCCGAGGATCGGGACGCCCGGACCGACCGTGCCGAGGTAGGCGCCCATATCGGCCAAGAGGTCGACATCGAAGCCGGTGATGGTGCCGTCGCGGCGCGCAGAGATCTTCAGCCGCTGGATCTGGTCCCGCCCGTGATGGGCGGACATCAGCGATTCGGAGCGAGTCTCGGTGTACTTGACCGGCTTGTTCAGCTTGCGGGCGACCATCAACGTGATGATCTCCTCGGGGGTGGTCTGCAGTTTGCCGCCGAACCCACCGCCGACATCAGGGGCGATGACGCGGAGTTTGTGCTCCGGAATGCCCTGGGACAGCGCAATCAGCACCCGCAGCACGTGTGGGATCTGAGTAGCCGACCACATGGTGATCTGCTCGGACGTCGGATCCACGACGGTTGATCGCGGCTCCATGAACGCCGGGATCAGTCGCTGCTGGCGGAATACCCGCTCGACCACCACCTGATCCGGATCGTTCTCGGCGGCGGCGAGCGCCGCGACCACATCACCGCCGGTGCCGGCCGCAGCAGCATCGAAGACCCAGACCGCGTTCTTGTTGGTGCCGAGTTCGGGGTGGACCAGCGGCGATCCGTCCGCCAACGCGGCTTCCATGTCGAGCACCACGTCGAGCGGCTCGTAGTCGATTTGGATCGCTTCGAGAGCGTCGATGGCTTCGGCCTTGCTGCGGGCCGCGACCACGGCGACCACCTCGCCGGCGCAGTTGACGCGCTCGACCGCGACCGGCAGTCGCACCGGCGACTTCATGTCGGCCGTGATCGGCCAGGCGCAGGGCAGGCCGCCCTGCTCCGGGAAGTCGGTACCGGCCCAGGCGCCGATGACACCGGGGAACTCGGCGGCACCGGCCACCGAGATCGACGTGATGTTGGCGTGCGCGTACGGCGAGCGCAGCAGCGCCAGGTGCAGCATGCCCGGCAGCACGATGTTGTCGGTCCAGCGGGTGCGCCCGGTGATCAGGTGAGCGTCCTCCTTGCGGCGACGCTCCTTGCCGACCTCATTGACCGGTGCGTCCGATGGCGCATCGAGAGTGGCTGTCATCGCAGGGATCCCGTCTCGTCGGTGGGAGCGACCCCGGCCGTGGCCAACGAGCGCTCAGCGGACGGTGCTGACATTTCGGCGGCCACCGATTGCACTGCCGCCACGATGTTCTGGTATCCCGTGCATCGACAGAGGTTGCCTTCCAAACCTTCTCGTATCTCCGTCTCGGACGGGTGCGGATTCTCACTCAACAACGAGATCGACTGCATGATCATGCCGGGGGTGCAGTAGCCGCACTGCAGCGCGTGGCACTGGTGGAAGGCCTTTTGCATGGGATGAAGTTCGCCGCCGCTGGCCAATCCCTCGACCGTCAGTACCTCGGCTCCGTCAGCCTGGACCGCAAGGATCGAGCAGGATTTCACGCTGCTTCCGTCCAAATGGACGGTGCAGGCACCGCAATTACTGGTGTCACAACCGACGACCGTCCCCACCTTCCCCAATCTCTCGCGGAGATACTGCACCAGCAGCATCCGGGGTTCGACGTCATCGGAGTACTTGACTCCATCCACCTTGACCGACAGGGCCGTCATTGGCACTCCCTTGTTTGGGGACAATCTGAACTTGGTTGCTGACACAGCTGAGTGACACGGGTGCGGTGAGAGACTGCCTGGCGCAGTGCTGGCGGGCCACGGAGACGTTTCGGGCGGAGCGGCGAGCGAGCCCGAAAAGTGACCGTGATCACGACGATGCCTGGAAGATCGACTCTCTGCAACTGTGTCTTCTGCGCTGCCGCAACCGAGGGTCTTCCGAGTCAAGTTGACCGCAAATACGGATCCGGCAAGATCATCTGCGATGCGCCCGCGGCGTACATCCGGCCCGATCGATCCGCGCGCATGGACCGTGCGCGCAACGAGGCAGATGAACCGCTGACCGATCGACGGCGGCCGGCATTCCGGGCGGGTCGGTCTGGTGTGACCCGGACGTACCTACGCACTCCTGCCGTCGACCTGTCCTCTGGCAAGCACCGCCCGGTCAGCGGCTGCGCGGCCGGCCTGCCAACCGCGGGCGTCGACCCGCTTGGCGCCGGATGACGTGGTGCGGGGAAACAGCCGGGCGAACTCGGTGTCGACCGCGGCCGACTGGCGCGCGAACACCGGTACCAGATCGCGGCCGCGGGACACCGACTCCTCCTGCTGGGCATGCTGTCCGGCATCGGTGAGCCGCTCGCCAACGCGATTGGCGTAGGAAAGCAGAAACGCCCGCCGGAACGACGGCGATCGATCCAGCCGGTGGCCGCCTTCGGAAACCGCACCGGCCTCCGTCATGGCCTTGGTCGCCTGGACCAGCAACGACGTGAAGAGCATCTCGGCCAGATCCAGATCGACCGGGAGCCCGACGATGGTGGCGATGCCGTGCTGGTCGTCCCAGATCGTCTTGACCAGGTTGACCTTGCCCACCGTCGCCAATAGCTGCGCTTTGGTTGCCGCGTAGGGATTGTCGATGTGGACCCGCCGGGACCGGATATCGATGGCGTCGTCCGGATCGGCCAGCAGTGCCTCGTCGATGGCGTAGCGCGTCATCAGGTCCTGGGCCTTGGCGGTAAAGGTGTCGGCCTCCTCCACGAACTCGGTGGCCTCGGCCTTGGCCAGCAAGGCACGGATGGTAGCCAGCTTTTTCGGATCGTGGCCGGCCGGACGAACGGGACCCGGCGTCACGCGTCGAGCCGCGGGCCAGGACGACGGTGTCGGGAGCAGCGCCGGCATCCCGACCAGCAACGACCAGTGGCCCATCAGCCCGAGAACGTCATGCCAGCTCTCCCAGATCGTTTGCCGGAAATCGATGTGCCCCAGCACGTTCCAATTTCGATCGACTCCTTCGTCGGTCGTCGATACGCCCATCGCCACGAGCTGATCGGCCCATTCCTGCGGGGCCCGGACGACGGCCCTGGCCAACCGGGCGTGCTGCATCACGAGGGCGCCGGCGAGCTTGGCCAGCCTGGTACCCAGTACCCGCCTGGCCACATGGACCAGGTCGGCCGGCTGCCAACCGTGTGCGTACGACAGGTCGATCTGCTCCAAGAGCAGGGTGGTGGCCGTCCGCGCGGCGAGCTGCCCGTCGCCGGCGCCGACCGTGCCGCCGAAGATGACCAGATCCTGCACGGCGTCATCCAGGGCGAGCGGATTCCCCGACACCCGGGCACCGGCCACCAACAGGTCGCGGGCCCGGTCGGCGGGATCCGCGGCGAACAACACCGTCGGGTCCGCAGACGCCTGGCCGGCGGACGGGTGCGGAGCCGGACCCGGCGCCGGTCGCGATGCGGCCCTGGCCTTTCGCTTGGCCGCTCGCCGCTGCTGATTGTTCTTCCCCATGCCCCCCAGTGTCCGGCATGACACCGACAAGTCCGGCCGGGCGGCAATTGCGCAGGGTCAGCCGTTCACGGCTTGCGCGATCGGCTCCCGATGGATGGCCCCCACCAGCGCCGAGAGCGGACGTCCACCGCCGTCCCAACGACGCGCGATGATCTCCGCAGCGATCGAGACAGCCGTCTCCTCAGGTGTTCTCGCCCCGAGGTCCAGTCCGATCGGCGAGGAGAGCCGGGCGAGCTGCTCCGGCGACACACCAGCTTCGCCGAGTTTCTCGAGGCGGTCCTGGTGCGTCTGCCGGGAGCCCATCGCGCCCACGTAGGCAACGGGCAACGAGAGCGCCGTGGCCAGCACCGGAATGTCGAACTTGGGATCATGGGTCAATACACAGATGACCGTGCGCGCGTCGAGCACGGCCGCCTGGGATTTCAGGTAGCGGTGCGGCCAATCGACCACCACCTCTTCGGCGTCCGGGAATCGTTTCGGGGTGGCGAAGATCGGCCTCGCGTCGCAGACCGTGACCCGGTAGCCGAGGAAACTGCCGACCTTGGCCACCGCGGCCGCGAAGTCGATGGCACCGAACACCAGCATCCGTGGAGCCGGCGCGAAGCTGGCGACGAACACTCGCAAGCCGTCGCCCAGGCGTTCGCCGTCGGGACCGTAGGTCAGGATCGTGGTGCGACCGGAGGCCAGTAGACCGCGGGCATCATCGGTGACGGCGTCGTCGATCCGGGTCGATCCCAGACCGGCTGCGCGGTGGTCCGGCCAGATCACCAGGTGTCGGCCGACCTGGTCGGGCGCACCTTCGATGACAGTGGCCAGTGCGACGGGGGCGTCAGATGCGATCGCGTCGGCCAGCTCGCCGAACTCGGGAAAGGCGCGTCGGGAGATCTCTTCGGTGAAAATGTCGATGATCCCGCCGCAGGTCAGCCCGACCGCAAAAGCGTCGTCGTCGGAAACGCCGTACCGCTGCAGCACCGGATCGGCTCCGTCACGGACGCTGGCGGCCAGCTCGTAGACGGCGCCCTCGACACAGCCACCCGATACCGAACCGACTGCCGTTCCGTCTGGCCCGACCAGCATCGATGCGCCGGCCGGCCGCGGAGCCGACCGGTAGGTTCCGACCACGGTCCCGACTCCGACCCGATCGCCGGCGTCCCACCAATGCCGAAGTTCGGCAATCACGTCACGCATCGCGAATGACCTCCAGAAGCTGCTCGATACTCGCCAGGGAGTGCCCGGACACGAACGCGTCGATGTGCGGCAGCACTGCCACCACCCCAGTCTGCACCGGAAGATAGCCGTCCTTGCCCTTGTGCGGGTTCACCCAGACCAATTGCCGGACCAGACGTCGCAGTCGCTGCACCTGTTCGGCCAGCAATTCGGTGGAGCCCCGCTCCCAGCCATCGGAGAAGATCACCACCACGGCCCCCCGCGCCATACCCCGCTGACCCCACCGGTCGCTGAATACCTGGAGTACCTCGCCGAGCCGGGTGCCGCCAGAGAAGTCGGGTATGACGTCGGCCGCGGCCCGCAGGGCCGCATCGGGGTCGGCCAGTCGCAGCGCTCGGGTGACGCGGGACAGTCTGGTGCCGATGGTGAACACCTCGGCGGCCGCGGGCTGCCGGCGGACGATGACATGAGCGAAACGCAGCAGCGCGTCCGCATAGGGTGCCATCGATCCGGACACGTCGACCAGCAGCACGATTCGTCTGGGCCGCCGGCTGTTCCGCCGGCGCTGCAGCAGACCAGGTTCGCCGCCGGTGGCCAGCATCGCCCTGACCGTCCGCCGGACGTCGACCGGCCCACGCGGCGCCGGCCGACGTCGTCTGGACACTCGTTGCGGTAGACCAGGTCCCAGCAGCGCCAGCATGGCCGACAGTTCCCGCCGCTCGGCCACCGACAGGCCACCGAAGTCACGATGTCGCAGCACCTCGGTCGCCGCGGCACTGGCTCGCAGCGGCTCCGGCCCCTCGTCAGGGCCCTCTCCCCCGGCGCCGTCGTCCTGCTGCATCGACAGCACTGCCGACTGGGCCGTCGGCCGCCGGGTGCGCGGGCCGACGGGAGCGGTTCGGTTGCTGAAGTAGGCATCGAAGACGACGTCGTACAGGTCGATGTCCTCCTGACCCGCCGTCAAGGTCAGCCGCCCGGCCCAGTAGACGTCCCGCGGATCGGCCGCGGACAGCGCGGCGGTGGCGGACAGGAAGGTGGCGACCCGCTCGGGTCCGACCGACAGACCGGCGGCGCGCAGCGCGACGGCGAAGGCGGTAAAGAGCACCGTGCCGTCGCGCCCGGCGATCGGCGGCATGGCGATCGGCGGCATTGCGGTCTCACGCATCGGCGGGCGACTCAGGACGCCAGCAGCGCGGACATCCCGCCCGCGATGACCCGGTCAGTGTCCTCCCGGTATTTGAGCACCGCCCCCAACGTCATCGCGGCGGATTCCGGGTCCAGTTGACGACAACCCAAGGCCGTCAGGGCCATCGCCCAATCGATGGACTCAGCGACGCCCGGTGGCTTCAACAGATCGGCATCGCGCAGCCTGGCCACGGCACCGGCCACCTGGGCGGCCAGGGTCTGGGTGACCTCCGGCAGCCGACGCCGGAGGATGGCCACCTCCCGCTCCAGACTCGGATGCTCGACCCAGTGGTACAGGCACCGACGCTTCAGTGCGTCGTGCACCTCCCTGGTTCGATTGGAGGTGAGGATGACCAATGGCGGAATGGTGGCGCGAATGCGCCCTAATTCCGGAATCGTCACCGCAAAGTCGGAAAGCGCTTCGAGGAGAAACGCTTCGAATTCGTCGTCGGCCCGATCGATCTCGTCGATCAGCAATACCGAACCGGGACTCCGCAACGCCTGCAGAATCGGGCGCGCGACCAGGAACCGCTCGCTGTACAGCTCGTTCTCGACTCGCTCGAGGTCGAACTCCGACGAGACCGAGGCACCGACCTCCGCGGCCCGCAGGTGCAGCACCTGACGCGGAAAGTCCCAGTCGTACAGAGCCTGAGCAGCATCGATTCCCTCATAGCACTGCAGTCGGATCAGCTCGGTGCCGCGGGCCTGCGCCAGAGCGGAGGCGAGCGATGTCTTGCCGACGCCGGCCTCTCCTTCGAGAAGGAGGGGACGACGCAGCGCATCGGCCAGAAAGGCCGCCGTGGCGATTCCGTTGTCCGGCAGGTAGCCGGTGCTCTCCAGCGCGGCGGCGACACTCTGCGGATCAGGGAATACCGCAGCACGCGGTTCGGGAAACGCCGTCATCCGACCACTATGGACCATCGCCAATTCCGGTCCGGGCGAGTGGGCCGGTTACTCTGGCGGCATGACCACCACGGCCCTCGGTATCCCAATGTTCGGGCTCCGCGGCAGCGCGGCAGCGGGACCGTCCGTCGGGGTACGCGAACCCTCGCCGTTTCTGGTTGACAGCCACGGTCGACGGGCCATCGACCTGCGGGTCTCGCTGACCGACAAGTGCAACCTGCGCTGTACCTACTGCATGCCGGCCGAAGGCCTGGATTGGCTACCAGGCCAGGAACTGCTGACCGACGACGAACTGCTGCGACTGATCACCATTGCCGTCGAGCGGCTGGGCATCACGGAGATCCGGTTCACCGGCGGGGAACCGTTGTTGCGCAAGGGGATTCTCGAGCTGGTACGTGAAGTGGGGAGGCTGGCTCCCCGACCGGAGATGTCGCTGACCACCAACGGCATCGGGTTCGCCCGCCGGGCGTCGGACTTCGCCGCCGCCGGCTTGAACCGGGTGAACATCTCGCTGGACACGTTGCGGCGCGAGACCTTCGCCAAGATCACTCGCCGCGATCGGCTCCGTGATGTGCTGGACGCACTGGATGGTGCGGTGGCCGCCGGGCTGACCCCGGTGAAGATCAACGCGGTGCTGTTGCGCGGCATCAACGACCACGAGGCCGCGGACATGCTCGGATTCGCGGTCGAGCATGGGTACCACCTGCGTTTCATCGAGCAGATGCCGCTGGATGCGGGCCACGGGTGGAATCGCGCTTCGATGGTGACGGCGGACGAGATCCAGGCGGCGCTGTCCGCGCAGTTCGCCCTGACCCCGCATCGCGAGGCCAGGGCCGGAGCGCCCGCCGAGTTGTTCGATGTCGACGGCGGCCCGGGCACGGTCGGCATCATCGCCTCCGTGACCAGGCCCTTCTGCGGCGACTGCGACCGTACCCGGTTGACTGCCGACGGCCAGATTCGGAACTGCCTCTTCGCGCAGACCGAGACCGACCTGCGGGGCATGTTGCGTTCCGGCGGCACCGACGAGAACATCGCCGAATCCTGGCGCGCGGCCATGTGGAACAAGCTGCCCGGACACGGCATCAACGACCCATCGTTCCTGCAGCCGGATCGGCCGATGAGTGCGATCGGTGGCTGACCAGCATCTTGTGACGGTCCGGTTTTTCGCTGCCGCGCGGGCTGCCGCGGGAGTGGACCAGGAACAGATCGAGGTCCGTCCGCCGGCCACGGTCGCCGACGTGGTGCGGGCCGCAATCGATCGGCACGGCCCCCAACTCGCCATGGTCTTGCGCCGATGTTCGTTTCTGCTGGACGAGACGGCCGTGCACGGACAGCAGGAGCCCGTCACCCAGGGCAGTGTGCTGGACGTCCTTCCACCATTTGCCGGCGGCTGACCGGCCTGTCGAGTGGGTCATGTATCAGCCGGCCGCAGAGTGCACTCCTGGGACCGGGAGATGACTGTTCCGCCAACGATGCTTTACCTAGCGTGTCCACTTCCGGTGGCAGGCCGAGGGACGTTACCGTTCGGTGGACAGGTTCATGGCCTGTCACCTGGGTACATCCCGTGCCCGTGCCCCCACCTGGAGGTTCCTGTGTCCCAACCCCCCGCCGGAGGGTACCCGCCTCCGGATCAACCACAGCCCGGTGGATATCCACCGCCCGCGCAACCCGGACCCCCGGCCGGCGGTTACCCGCCGCCCGCACCCGGATACACCCCGCCACCCGCCTACACACCACCACCCGGACAGGCCCCCGGTGGCTACCAGCCGCCACCCCCTCCGGGATATGCCCCGCCGCCCCCGGGCGCCGAGGGCTACCCGCCACCTCCCCCGGCCGGCAGCTACCCGCCGCCCGCGCCCGGATACCAGCCTCCGCCCCCGGCTGGGTACGGAGCACCGGGGTCATCACCCGCCTATCCCCCGCCGGCCGGCGCGGCAGCCAAGCCGGCCTTCGATGCCTCGAAGGTCGGGACCAGCGACTGGATCATCATCGGCGCCGGCATCGTGCTGTTGATCTTCAGCTTCTTCGGTTGGCTGTCGGCCAGTGCTTCGTTTGGCGGTTACAGCGTCAGCTCCAGTGCCGGTGCGTGGCACGAATACTGGTGGCTCGCCACCGTCTGCGGCGTCGCGGTCTCGGTGATCGTCGGCCTGCGGGCGACGATGGGACAGGCGGTCAGTCAAGTCAAGCCGCTGGTGCTGATGATCATCGCGGCGGCCGGCTTCGTGATCACCCTGATCGCCCTGATCGAGATTTTCTCAAAGGGCGGAAGTGGTGACGGATACTCGGTCGGCCCCGGTTTCGGAATCTGGATCTGCCTGATCGTCTCTGCCGCGCAGACGTATTTCGTCTGGCTCTGGGCGCAGAAGCAGCCCGGTTGGAGCCTGCCCAAGCTCCCCGGCCCGGCTCTGTAAATTTCGGCAGCAAAATGCTCTGACGAACGGGTCGTGACCAGAAATGGTCACGGCCCGTTCGCATGTCTGCGACCCGGGATCTGAACAAGGGGCGTTGCGGATGCCGAGCGCGCTCGTTCTGGTCAACGCGCGCGAGCTGCTGGACGTCGGCGAATGAGGTCAGGCCGAGCCGACCCATTCGTCGGCGCCGTCGGCGAACACCTGCCGCTTCCAGACCGGCAGGCGCTTCTTGACCTCATCCACCAAATCGGAACAGGCATCGAATGCTTCCCGGCGGTGGGCAGCCGATACCGCTGCCGCCAACGCGGTATCGCCGATCCTGAGCTGCCCGTATCGGTGAGTCACCGCGACGGCGATGATCCCAGGGCGGGCGGCGATGTCGGCTGCCACCTGCGCGACAGCAGCGGCAGCCGACGGATGCACCTGATACTCCAACTCGGCGACCGACCGACCGTCGTCGTGGTCCCGGACCACACCAGCGAAGGTGACGGTGGCGCCCGCCGCCGGGTCCTGGACTGCCGCCTGATGGGCCGCCAGGTCCAGCACATCCTTGGTCACTCCCGAGAGTGCGACCTTGCCGGACATCACATACCGCCCCCGGATCGGTGATCCCCACCCGAGATCTGTTCCAGGGCATGGGCCATGACCCGGTAGAGAACGCCGAGCCCGTCCTTGACCCCGCCGGTCGAACCGGGGAGGTTCACGATGAGCGTGCGAGTGGCGACGCCCGCAATACCCCGCGACAGCATCGCCGTCGGTACCGCGTCACCGCCGGCCCGCCGGATCGCGTCGGCCAGACCTGGCACCTCGTAGTCGATCACCGCAGCAGTGGCCTGCGGTGTGCGATCCGTCGGGGACAGCCCGGTTCCGCCGGAGGTCAGCACGAGGTCGGCACCGATTGCCTTCCGCAACTCCACTTCCACCTGCGGACCGTCCGCGACCACGATCGGTCCCTCGACGGCAAAGCCCTTGTCCGCCAACCACTGCGCGATGACGGGACCAGTTCGGTCACCGTAGACGCCGGTGGCCGCCCTGGTCGAGGCAATGATGACAACTGCTGATCTCTTCATGTGTTCACTCTTCCGGCCGAAGCCATATGCCGGTTTTGCCGCCCTCTTTGCGTTCGACCTGGACGGCGTCCAGCACCGCCGCCGGGTCAACCGCTTTGATCATGTCGTGCAGGGTCAGTCCGGTGACGGCCACCGCGGTCAGCGCTTCCATCTCGACGCCGGTGCGGTCGGTGGTGCGGACCGTGGCGGTGATCAGGACAGCGGTCTCGGTCAGGTCGAGGTCGATGACGACTCCGGACAGCGCAATCGGATGGCAGAGCGGAATCAGTTCCGGCGTCTTCTTCGCGGCCATGATGCCGGCCACCCGCGCGGTGGACAGCGCATCACCCTTGGGTAGTCCGTCCCGGCGCAGCAGGTCGATGACCTCCGCGGTGGTGCGTACGCGGCCGGTGGCCACCGCGGACCGCGCCGAAGCATCCTTGGCGCTGACATCGACCATCCTGGCCGCGCCGTGCTCATCCGTATGGGAAAACGACGGCCCGTTCACTGTGCCATCTGGCTCTTCGCGCAAGCGCTCATCGCTGTTCGCTCCGCTCCTCGCTCGTACCTCGCTCGATGCTCACTCAGTGTCACCTGGCTCTTCGCGCAAGCGCTCATCGCTGTTCGCTCCGCTCCTCGCTCGTACCTCGCTCGATGCTCACTCAGTGTCACCTGGCTCTTCGCGCAAGCGCTCATCGCTGTTCGCTCCGCTCCTCGCTCGTACCTCGCTCGATGCTCACTCACGCCCCAGCCGTCGCAGCGGATTCTTTGGCGCCGCCGGCGACATGGCCACCTTCGCGGGCGACCGCGATCACCGCCCGGGCGACGGCCTTCGCGACCTTCTCGTCGAACACACTGGGGACGATGTAGGAAGCGTTCAATTGATCGGGCGCCACCACGTCGGCAATGGCCAGCGCCGCGGCGGTGAGCATCTCGTCGGTGATGATGGTGGCCTGTGCGTCCAGCAGTCCACGGAAGACCCCGGGGAAAGCCAGCACATTGTTGATCTGATTCGGGAAATCCGAGCGACCGGTGGCGACCACAGCAGCGTGCTGTTGAGCCTCGATGGGGTCGATCTCGGGATCCGGATTCGCCAGCGCGAAGACGATGGCGTCGGTGTTCATCTTGGCGATGTCGACTGCGGTCAGGATGTTCGGCGCGGAAACCCCGATGAAGACGTCGGCACCGATGATGGCGTCATGGATCGATCCGTTCGCCGCGGAGGTATTCGTCTTCGACGCCACCTCAGCCAGATTCGGATCCATGCCCTCGCGGCCCCGGTACACGATCCCGTTGATGTCGACGGCGATGATGTCGGCCGGAACCTGGTGCAGCAGCAGGCGAATGATCGCGTTGCCGGCGGCGCCGACGCCGGAGACGACGATCTTGCAGTCACGGATATTCTTGCCGACCACCCGCAACGCATTGCGCAGCGCGGCCACCACGACGATGGCCGTACCGTGCTGATCGTCGTGGAACACCGGAATGTCCAGTAACTCGCGCAGGCGTCGCTCGATCTCGAAACACCTTGGTGCGGCGATATCCTCGAGGTTGATGCCGCCGTAGACGGGGGCGATCAGCTGCACCGTGCGGATGATCTCCTCGGTATCGGTGGAGTCGATACAGACCGGCCAGGCATCGACGCCGGCGAACTTCTTGAACAGTGCCGCCTTGCCTTCCATGACGGGCAGCGCTGCGGCCGGCCCGATGTTGCCCAGCCCCAACACGGCGGTGCCGTCCGTGACGACCGCGACGGTGTTGCGCTTGATCGTCAACCGGCGTGCGTCTTCCGGGTTTTTCGCGATGGCCATGCAGACGCGGGCGACGCCGGGCGTGTAGGCCCTGGAGAGGTCGTCGCGGTTGCGCAGCGGGACCTTGGAGGTCACCTCGATCTTGCCGCCGAGGTGGACCAGGAAGGTCCGGTCCGACACCTTGCGGACGACGACGCCGGGCAGCGCGTTCACGGCGTCGGTCAGCGCCTCCGCATGATCCGCGGACAGGCAGTTGGCCGACAGGTCGACCACCATCAGCCCGGCGGCCGACTCGACCACGTCGAAGCCGGTGATGACGCCGCCCGCTCGTCCGACGGCAGAGGTCAGGTCGCCCGCCGCAGAGGCAGACGGGGGCGCGGCGACTCGCATGGTGATCGAGTAACCGGGTCCTGGAATCGCCATTCGTGGAACCTTCCTTGGTGGGGCGGCCGGATCAGCAGCGGTTTCGGTGCGCCCCGCAGGTCCGCGGAATCGAGATGGGCGCGCGGCCAAGCTGCTGGCTCGGCAGTCTGAGCGTATCCCGGTCGTCGGGCGCGCTTCGCCGTCCGGTTCGATCGTCGGTCACAGCTGATCGGCAGAGTCGACGTCCCGGCCGCCGCCGATGTCTCCGCACTCGATCAATTGAACGCTGTGCACCGCCAGGTAGTCGCGGGCACCGGCATCGCCGGCCGCACTCTGGATCACTCCCGGGAAGTGATGGCGGCCGATGACGACAGGGTGCCCCGGGGTGCCGCCATACGTGGCCCTGGCCAACATGTCGGCCGGGATGCGGGACAGGCGCACCTGCGATGCGAGCCGCTCGATCACACCCGCGGTGACGTCCGGTAGATCGACCAACATGACCAGTGCGGCAGCGGCCCGGGTGGTCGCCAACTCTTCGAGACCGGCCCGCAGGCTGGACCCCATACCGGCGGCGAAGTCGGCATTGGTCACGATGTTCACTCGCGCGGGCAGGAGGGCCCGAACCTGGTCAGCAGCGGCCCCGACGACGACCACGATCTCGTCACAATCTGTCAATACCGCAAGGGCGTTGCGCACCCACGGGCCGGAACCGGTGTCGACGAGCGCCTTCGGTCGACCGAATCGGGTGCCGGAGCCGGCCGCCAACAGCAGCCCGGCCACTTCGACCCGGGGGCCGGTCAGCGGTTGATCACCGTGACCGGGTGGATGTAGGGGATCTTGTCGCCGGGAAGCGGGAACTCCACCTCGCCGAACGGCGAGAGTGCGCCCTGACGGTCAGACACGAGTTCACTGACCGCGTGCTCGTCCTCGGCCACTTGCGGCCATCCCGGGTCGACACCCTTGTTCGGCTTACCGGCCACAGGTCCTCCTCGTGCGTCGCGGATCTGCGGACGACCCACCACTGGGCCTGCCGGCTCGATCACCGTCAGGCGAGCGGCAACGCCACCCGTGCCCATCTTCCCGTATCGACAGTGGCCCGACAACCCGCCCCGCCCGCACTGTTGAACTTGCGGGTGCGCAGTTGATCGTCACGGTTGTGGGGACGATGGGACGCGAGTCAACCCGATGACACGCGCCGTCGATGTTGATCAGCGCGGCCAGTCAGGGTCGGTGGAATCGGCCCGTCGGTATGCGGCCGGCGGCCCGGATGGCACGGGGCCGACAACTGGGTGAGCCGTGCGCCCGGGGCAAGTAACGTTGAGGTGATGCCATCCACCCTGGACTGGCTGCGCGGACGAGACGACGCAGCCCTGGTCGCGCTGCTACGCGCCCGTCCTGACCTCACGGTTCCCGCACCCACGGATCTCTCGGTGCTGGCCCGTCGACTGGACAGCCCACCGTCGGTGTGGCGGGTGCTGGAGACGTTGAACCGCTTCGCCGTCCAGGTACTGGAGTCCGTCGTCCTGCTCGGCGCGCACCAACATGCGGTCAAGGCCACCGAGGTCAGCGCGTTCCTCGGTAAGAGCGCCCCGACGTCCCAGGTCAAGCGGGTGTTTGCGGAACTGGAGTCGCTGGCCCTCATCCGCGGCGGTGACGCGGTCCGGCCGTCGTCGGCCGTTCCCCCGGCCATGGGCGAGTTCCCCGGCGGATTTGGGCCCAGTGGACCGCTGACCGGCCCCGAGCTCACCGAGGCGTTGGCGCAGACCTCCGACGAGGGCCGAGCGTTGCTGGCCCGGCTGGCCCAGGGACGGCCCCGGGGGTCGGTGGGCACGACCGGACCGCTCGTGCCGCTGGTCCGCTCGCTGGTCGACGTCGGACTGCTGCTCCGCCTCGACCCGGGCACCGTCGTGCTGCCGCGCGAGGTCGGGCTGGCCTTACGTGGTGACGAGCCACTCGGCCCCGTGCACGTCACCAGTCCGCCGGTCACGCTGGTCGACCGCGGGAAGGACACCGTGGACGGCACGGCGGCCGGTCAGGCGCTGGCGACCGTGGCGACGGCCAACCGGTTGCTGGAGGCGCTGGGCCAGCTGCCCGCCCCGGTGCTCAAATCGGGTGGCCTCGGCGTTCGCGAGATGCGCCGCCTGGCCAAGGAACTCGACCTGGACCCGGCGCTGGCCGCGCTGCACCTCGAGTTGCTCGCCGCGACCGGGCTGATCACCACCAGCGAGCCTCGGTCCCCGTCGAGTGTCAACTCCTGGACTCCGACTCCGGCCGCCGACGATTTTGCCGATGACGACGACGAGACATCGTGGGCGCTGCTGGCCGATACCTGGCTCACGCTTCGCCGGGATCCGGCCCGGACCGGGCAGCGGGATGCGGCCGGGAAGGTCCTCGCTGCGTTGTCCGCGGAGATCTCCTGGGTTCGCGGACCCGCCGACCGTCGGTTCGTGCTGAGCACTCTCGCCGAGTTGGCGCCCGGCACCGGGTTGGACGACGCAGGTCTGAACGCCCGGCTGGCCTGGGCGGCCCCTTTGCGTACCCCGGAGCGGCGCGATCACGTCGCCGGCACCGTGATCACCGAAGCCACCTCGCTCGGGCTGGTTGCCTTTCACTCGCTGTCCACAGCCGGGCGTGCCTTGCTCACGCAGGGGCAGGCTGCCGCGGCGACAGCACTCGAGACCGCGCTGCCCGAGCCCGTCGACAAGGTCATGGTCCAGGCCGATCTGACCGTGGTCGCACCGGGCCGACTGCAACCCGAGCTGGCCACCAGGCTGGCTGCCGCTGCCGAGGTCGAGTCGGCGGGCAGCGCCACCGTCTACCGGGTGACGCCGGACAGCCTCCGCCGAGCCTTCGACGGCGGTGCGTCGACGGCCGAACTGCACTCGCTGTTCGAACAGCACTCGATCACCGGAGTGCCGCAGGCCCTGTCGTACCTCATCGACGATGTTGCGCGCCGGCACGGTGTGCTGCGGATCGGCGCGGCGGCGGCGTACCTGCGCAGCGAAGACCCGGCCCTGATCGACCAGGCCATCGCGCAGGCGGCTGCGTCCGGCTTGCTCGTCCGGCGACTGGCTCCGACGGTCGCGATCTCATCGAGCCGGTTGGAGGACCTGCTCGCTCCGCTCCGCTCGGCCGGGTTGGTACCGGCGGCGGAGGATGCCGGGGGCGCCGTGATCGACCTGCGGGCGGCGCCGCAGCGAACCGGCGGCGCGATCCTGACCCCGGCTCGTCGTCGCGAACCGCCGGCCCCGTCCGACGATCAGCTCACCGCCCTGGTCGCTCGGATGCGCAGTGCGGACGACAGCTCTGACGGACTGGCCGACCAAACGCCGGCGGAGACGCTGGCCCTGTTGCGGGAGGCGGCCGATCATCGCGGGGCGGTCTGGATCGGCTACGTGGATTCCGACGGTGGCACCACCCGCCGGATGATCGAGCCGGTTGCCGTCTCCGGCGGCGCGGTGGCGGCGTTCGATCGGCTGCGGGACCAGATGCGAACCTTCGCCCTGCACCGGATCACCGGCGTGCAGTCGGTTCCGACCTCCCCTACCGGCCGGTAACCGATCTGAGCCCCGCCACCTGCGACGACACGCCAGATGTCAGGTTGGTGTAAACGCAACCTGGACGTGACACCAGCCGTCTACTCTGCAGATATCCCGAGAAGGACCGGACTCGTCAGTGACCCTGCAACCGGACGACCGACTCGGAAGATTCGACACGCGGCAACGTGACTTGACTAGCGGGCGGGACGGTTTCAATGCACGGAACACGTATCAGATCGGTGATCGTCGGCGCGCTGGCGGTGGCTCTTCTTTCGGCCTGCACTGCCAAGACGTCGACGAGTTCGAGCCCGTCGCCCGTACCGGCTGCCGTCACCAGTTCCGCTGCGTCCAGCTCGCCGGTCGTCACCGTTCCTCCCGTCACCGAGCCGCCGTCCAGCCCGGTTTCCTCCGCACCGATCACGTCCACACCGATCACGTCCACGCCGATCACGTCCCTGACGCCGACCACCACCGCCAAACCCGCCCCGCCGAAGATCATCCCGGCGGCGACCTACTCGGGCAGCCCGAAATTGGGCAGCACCGGGATCGCCCCGCTCGATCCGATCGTCATCAGGTCCGCGCACGGCACCCTATCCGGCATTGCCCTGACCAATCCCGACGGCACTGCGGTGAAGGGCAAACTGTCCGCGGACAAGACCAGCTGGACCGTCGCCGAACCGCTGGGCTACGGCACCACCTACACGCTGTCCGGCAAGGCCGTCGGCGTCAACGGGAAGACCGTGGAGCTCAAGGGCAGCTACGAAACGGTGAACCCGGACGACGTCATCAACGCCAGCATCTCGCCCACCGACGGTGACACCGTGGGCATCGGCGCCCCGATCATGATCGCCCTTGGCACCGACATCGACGACACCACGGGCCGACAGAACATCGAGAAGGCCATCACCGTCACCACGGTGCCCAAGACGGCGGGCTCGTTCGCCTGGATCCAGCACGACGACGGCTGGGGCCTGGACTGGCGACCCAAGAGCTACTGGGCGCCCGGCACCAAGGTCAAGGTCGCTGCGAACCTGTATGGGGTCAGCTACGGCAACAATCTGTGGGGCAAGGAGGACATCACCTCGTCGTTCACCATCGGCCGGTCGGAGATCACCAAGGGCAACATCGCCACCCACCGACTCAAGGTCTACCGCGACGGCAAGCTGCTCTTCGACTTCCCCACGTCCTTCGGGCTGGAGAGCGATCCCGGCCGGGTCACCCGCGGCGGCACGTACATCGTGATGAGCAAGGAATACCTGCATCTGATGTCCAACCCGGCGTACCACTACAAAAACTTCAAGGCGTACTACGCGGTACGGATCTCCAACAGCGGCGTCTTCATCCACGCCAATGACGGGACCGCCGACGTCCAGGGATACGAGAACGTGACCCACGGCTGCGCCAACCTGACCATGACCAACGCGCAGGCGTTCTACGACCAGACCATGTACGGCGACCCGGTGGAGATCACCAACTCGTCCATCCCGATGTCGCAGTCCGAAGGCGACGTCTACGACTGGTCGATCCCCTGGTCCCAGTGGCAGACCATGTCTGCGCTGAGCAAGGCCTACGCAGGCTGATCATCGCTCATCAGGTTCTACCGAGGCAGATGACCTCGGAATTGTGCAGGTGCACCAGCGTCTGCGTGGTGCCCGTCGGGCAGTCGGCCGGGTCGATGTTGTTGCGCAGCACCTTGTCGACGCGATAGACGCCCGGCAATGTGCTGTCGCAGTTGACCTTGCCGACCTGGGTGGCGTTGGAGCCGGCGAAGATGCAGTCCCCGACCGTCGCCACGTAGTCCAGGCATAGGACCGTCGGCCCGCTCAGGATCACCGCGACGTCGGCGGGCGAGGCACTGCAGTCGGTCGGGTCCGAGGAATCGCCGTAGCGCCCCACCACCATGAAGTCCGCTGCACTGTTGTCACAGGCCACCACGGCGCCGATGCGCTGACCGGTGGACGTGAGACAGTCCGAGACCGCGATCTGCGTCGAGCCGCGTTTCAACGGGTTGCTGGCGTTGGCCCACAACGCCAGCCCGACGACAAGAGCCAGGGCCACGAGTCCGCCGACGATCTTGCCGACGGTTGCGTTCGACAGCCGGCCACGGCTGGGCACCGCCGCATCCGCCGCCTGCATCCAGTTCCGCCAGGCATCGGGCACGTCCGCATGGGGTAGCGGCGGGGTACCCGGTGCATCGGGACCGCTCGGCCGGACCTGCTCGGGTGGTATCCCGCCCGGCCCAATCTCGACCGCCCGCCACTGCAGTCGATCGGTGGGGGTTGGATCGGCCGAGCCACTCATATTGATTGGCTCTTCGCGCAAGCGCTCATCGCTACTCGCTCCGCTCCTCGCTCGTCCCTCGCTGCGATGCTCACTCGCGCCGTCTGGCTCTTCGCGCAAGCGCTCATCGCTCCTCGCTCCGCTCCTCGCTCGTTCCTCGCTGCGATGCTCACTCGCGCCGATTGGCTCTTCGCGCAAGCGCTCACCTGACCAGCGTGCCACGCGCGATGTCCGCTGCCGCTCAGGCGGTCAGCGGCCCGACCTCGATGATGCGGACCACCGGTTCGCCGATCTCGTCCGACGCCTCGAGCGAGACCTCCGCACTGATCCCCCAGTCCCGATCGCCGTTCGGATCGTCGAAGGTCTGCCGGACCGACCAGTGCTCGGTGCCTTGCTCGATGGCGATCAGCTGCGCCGACCTGGCGGTGGCTCCGACGGCGAGATCTTCGTACTCGTCCCAGTACGGGTCGACCGCATCGCGCCAGCGCTCCGCATCCCAGCCAGATTCCCCGTCCAGCTCGCCCAGCGTGTCGAAGCGGCCCAGCGATACGAGCTCGACCCGACGGAACATTGCATTCCGCACCATGATGGTGAAAGCCCGGACATTGCCGCTGACTCCCCGTGCGGCGGTGGGCGGCCGGACACCGAGGGCGAGCCCGCCGGCGTCATCCACATCGGGATGCGCCAAGGCTTCCCATTCGTCGAGCAGGCTGGAATCGACACCGCGGACCAGCTCACCGAGCCACGAGATGAGGTCCGACAGCTCTTCGGTGCGGGCATCCTGCGGCACCGTGCGGCGCATGGCCCGGTAGGCGTCGGCCAGGTATCGGAGCACGACTCCCTCGGATCGCTGCAGCTGGTAGAACGCAACGTATTCGGAGAAGTTCATCGCGCGCTCGTACAGGTCGCGAACCACGGATTTCGGCTCCGGGTGATATTCGGTCACCCACGGATGACCCGCCCGGTACGACTCGAACGCGACCTCGACCAGGTCGGCGAGTGGTTTCGGGTAGTCGACGTCTTCGAGCAGCGCCATCCGCTCCTCGTACTCGATGCCGTCGGCCTTCATGGCTTGGACGGCCTCGCCACGCGCCTTGAAACGCTGCGCGGACAACACCGGGCCGGGCCCTTCCAGCGTCGCCTCGATCAGCGACACCACTTCCAAGGCGTACTCGGGCGCCTGTCTGTCCAGCAGCTCGAGAGCAGCCAGCGCCAGCGGCGAAAGGGGCTGGTCCAGCGCGAAGTCCAACTGCAGATCGGCCGTCATGTGGTACCTGCGGCCCTGGTCATCCGGGACGTCGAGCTTGATGACGATGCCAGCCGCCAGCAGCGCTCTGCCGATGGCGAGCGCCCGCAGCGAATGCTGCAGCTGACGATTGCGCGGGTCGTGGCTGGTGTCGATCAGTCTGCGCATTCCGGCGAACGCGTCGCCCGGGCGCGACAGCACGCCGAGCAGCATGGCGTGGCTGACCCGGAAGTGCGAACTGAGCGGCTCCGGGTCGGCGGACACCAGTCGGTCAAAAGTGGCCTCGCTCCAACCGACGAAACCGTCGGGCGCCTTGCGCTTCGCCACCTTCTTCTTCTTCGGGTCGAGCGCCGCCTTGGCTGCGGTCTTGTAGTTCTCGATCACGTGCTCGGGGGCCAGCACCACCACGTCGCCCGCGACGTCGAAGCCGGCCCGACCGGCCCGCCCGGCGATCTGGTGAAATTCGCGCGCGGACAACACGCGGGTCTTGTGACCGTCGTATTTGGCCAGCCCGGTGAACAACACCGTCCGGATCGGCACGTTGATGCCGACGCCCAGGGTGTCCGTTCCGCAGATCACTTTCAGCAGGCCGGACTGCGACAGCTTCTCGACCAGCCGACGATATTTGGGCAGCATGCCCGCGTGGTGGACGCCGATCCCGTGGCGAACCAGCCGCGCCAGAGTCCGGCCGAAACCGGGCGAGAAGCGGAAATCCCCGATCAGGTCGGCGATCTGGTCGCGTTCGGCCCGGGTGGCGACGGTGATGCTGGTGAGCGCCTGGGCTCGTTCGAGCGCGGCCTGCTGGGTGAAGTGGACGATGTACACCGGCGCCCGCGCCGTGGCCAGCAGGTCCTCCAGGGTCTCCTGCAGCGGCACGGTCACGTAGGAGAAGTGCAGCGGGACAGGGCGTTCCACTCCGTCGATCAGGGTGGTGGGGCGACCTGTTCGTTCCGTGAGGTCCCGGGCGAAGAAGCGGACGTCGCCCAGAGTGGCGGACATCAGGATGAACTGGGCATGCGGTAGTTCGAGCAGCGGCACCTGCCAGGCCCAGCCGCGCTGCCGGTCGCCGTAGTAGTGGAACTCGTCCATCACCACGATGCCGGGGTCGGCGTCCGCGCCACCGCGGAGCGCCACCGAAGCCAGGATTTCCGCCGTACAGCAGATGATCGGCGCCGCCGAGTTGACCGACGAATCACCGGTGATCATCCCGACGTTCTTGGCCCCGAAGATGTCCGTCAGTTCGAAAAATCGCTCCGACACCAAGGCTTTGATCGGCGCCGTGTAGTACGCGCGGCGCCCCGTGGCCAACCCGGTGTAGAGCGCGGCCACGGCGACCATCGTCTTTCCGGAACCGGTCGGCGTGGCCACGATGACGTTGGCGTCGGACACGATCTCCAGGAGGGCCTCCTCCTGGTGCGGGTACAACGCGATCCCGCGGCCCACCGCCCATTCGCCGAACCGGTCGAACAAGGACCCCGGGTCGGTTGCGTCCGGTGGGGCCAGCACCTGGTCGATGCTCGTTTCACCGGTCGTCATGCTCCGAGCTTTTCACGCTTTTGCGCTCGGTCCGCTTTCACCGGCAGCGCGGGCACTGCTCGGGGTAGCCCGACCAGCCCAGGCCGATCAGCATCTCTGCCACTTCCAGCGCCACCCCGCACGGGTCTCCGGTCACTTCGTGCCAGCCGAATCGCAAGGTTGACAGACCCTGTCTGGCGTTCCGGTTGTCACGTCGTCTGTCCCGGAACCGACCCTCGCCGACGTGGCCGACCTTCCCGTCCAGCTCCACCACCAGAGCTCGCCCCAGGTAGAGCAGATCGACGAATTCCCGACGACCGTCGGTGGTGCGCTGCCGCGAAGCGGTGGGCAGGCCGTGCGCTCGCTCGACGTCGTGCAAGTAGCGATGTTCCAGGGTGCTGTGTACCCCCGACGCCACGTCGGTGAGCAAGCCGTGCAGGAGTTTGCGGTGCGGTTGCCTGCTGCGGCGCGCGAGCGAGGCGCGTAGTTCTTGGGGTGACGTGAGTCTGCGCTGCACCGCGACGGTGACCCAGTCGATGCAAGCACTCTCTGAGCCCTGAGCGCACAGATCCAGCACCGTGTCCTCGATCCGGATACGCGGCGGTTCCGCTCTGGTCGATACAGCTCGCACTCGATCGCGCTCCTGCCTGAATACCACCCAGTCACGGTTCCGCACGCGCCTGCCGAACGGAATCAGGATCTCGATCGGCAGCGGTTCATCGTCCACCAGGCCCGATAGTGCCGCCGCAGCCAGACCAGCCACGCGAGCGTCCGGCCCGCCGAGCAGGACGGCGCCCCAGACTCGGCTCAGCCAGGACGGCTCTGTCGCGGATACCAGGTAGATCCCAGGTTCTTCTCGGGCCCAACGGCCCTCGTCCACCAGACGCGCGAGCACCGTCGGCGTGAGGCCGAAACCCAGCGCCTGCTGACGCGAAACAACACCCGCCTGTTGCCGGGCGAGCTGAGTGAGCCCCAGAGGCATTTTCAGCCGCGCACGCATGGTCTGACTATGGCCGGACTTGCGGGTTGCCGGATGACTCATCCACAAAGTGCGAAGACCGTAGAGGATTCGGTGTCGACTATGACTCCGGATCCTCTACGGTCCTTTCCCTTGCGCCCAGCCGACTAGTGGCAGACCGGCAGCCAGCGCAGCGGCCGCCGCCTGGTTCACCCCAGCAGGGCCGGCGCGAGCTCTTGAAGTTGCCGCAGGCCGACACCGTGACCGCCGGTCAGCGGTTGGATGCACACGTGATCTGCCCCGGCCTCCAGGTGTTCCTGTACTCGCCGCCGGATGGTCTCGGCATTGCCCCACGGCACCACCGCGTCGACCAATCGGTCGCTGCCCCCGTCGGCCAGGTCCGACTCGTCGAAACCCAGGTCGAGCAGATTGCCGGTGTAGTTCTGCAGGCCCAGGTAGACCTTCATGTATCCGCGGGCGGTTGCCCGCGCCGTCTCCGGGTCGGCGTCCAGCACGACGGCCACCTCGGGCGCTAGCAACGGCTCCGGACCGATAGTGCGACGGACGAGTGCCGTGTGCTCGGCCGGAACGAAGTACGGATGGGTGCCCTGTGCCTTGGTCACGGCGAGCTCCAGCATCTTGGGCCGGAGCGCCGCGATCAACCATGGCACTGGAGCCGGCGGCGTCGGCCCGGAGTCGGCGGCGGCCAGCATCCGATCCAGGTACTCGCTCATCTTGGCCAGCGGTTTGTCGTACCGCGCGACGAATTTGGCATGACCGACACCGAGGCCCAGCACGAAACGCCCGTCGTAGGCGTCGGCGAGCGTGTTGGCACCCGACGCGGTGGTTTCGGGCTCGCGGGCCCAGATGTTCGCGATCCCGGTTGCGACCGTGAGCTGCTCCGAAGCGGCCAACGCCAGCGAGGCGTGTGCAAAGGCTTCCTTCTGGCTCTCGGTGATCCATAGCGTCGGGTAACCCATCGCCTCGATCTGACCAACCGCATCGCGTGCCTGGGCCGCGGGCAACGATCCCAGTGCACCCAGCCAGACGCCGACCCGCCCGAGCCGAGTGCGGGTGGCGTCGATGTCCACGTTCCTGATGTTCGACATGAGACGAACATAGTGCGGTGTTCGACGAAATGCGAACATCCCTGTCAGACTGGCCGGGTGCCCAGCCGCAATTCATCCTCGATCGACCATCCGAAGGCTGATGACATCGACCTCTCCTCGGTCCTGTCAGCGTTGAGCGACCCGGTCCGGCTCGGGATCGTGGCCGCTCTTGCTCATCACGACGGTGACGTTCCGTGCGGCACTTTCGATCTGCCCGTCGGCAAGTCGACTGGCTCCCACCACTTCCGTGTTCTGCGGGAGGCCGGCGTGCTGATGCAGTACGACGCGGGCACCCGTCGGCTGAACCGGCTCCGGCGAGCTGAGCTGGACGAGCGATTTCCTGGGCTGCTCGGCCTGGTTCTTGCCCAGGGCCGACGTGCCGACATCGCGATCGCTCCGGCCGCCGTCGCCGACCACCTGGCCGCCGGCGCCGACCAGGTGGAGGCGGGTCGACGCTGACCCGCCCAGCTGACCACCGCGCGACCGATCTACCGCACGACCTGCTCCGACATCCGCAGGTCGGCCGACGACAGCGGGCCGGTCATTCGCATGCCGCCCTCCAGCAGGTACTTCACGTAGCCGTACTGGGTGAAGAAGCCGGGCATGGTGTCGCCCAGGGCCGCGTATTCGAAGATGTCCCGTGCTGCATCCAGCTGCCCTGGATCCGTCGTCGGGCGCAGCCTGACCAACTCGTCTGCCAGCAGCCGACGCACCAAACCCCTGGTGATCTTCGGCCCCTCGGCCAACGTGACCTCGTTGTGGATCCACTGCCACACCTGCGCCCGGGAGATCTCCACCGTCGCCGCATCCTCCATCAAGTTGTCGATCGCCACCGCACCCGACCCACCGACCCACGCCGCGAGATAGCGAAGCGCCACGGAGATGTTGGTGGTCAGTCCGTCCATGGTGACCTGGCCCCGCGCGGTGCCGGCATCCAACAGGTCGGCCTGGTGCACCCTGACCTCACAACGTTGCCTGGAGAGCTGGTTCGGCCGGTCACCCAGCACCTGCTCGAAGGCCGCCCTGGCCACGGTGACCAGCCCCGGATGTGCCACCCAGGACCCGTCGAAACCGTCGCCGGCCTCCCGTTGCTTATCGGCCCTGACTTTGTTCAGGGCCGTTCTTGTCGCATTCTCGTCGTGGCGGTCCGGGACGAAGGCCGCCATCCCGCCAATCGCATGGGCACCCCGGCGGTGACAGGTGGCCACCAGCAGTTCGGTGTACGCCCGCATGAACGGCGTCGTCATGGTGATCTGAGAGCGGTCGGGCAGTACGAACTCGGGCCCGCGATTCGCGAACGTCCTGATGTACGAGAACATGTAGTCCCAGCGCCCGGCGTTCAGCCCGGCCGAATGGTCCCGCAGTTCGTAGAGGATCTCCTCCATCTCGAACGCCGCCGGCAGCGTCTCGATCAGCACTGTCGCCCGCACGGTGCCCTGCGGAATACCCAGCAGGTCCTGGGCCAACACGAAGACGTCGTTCCACAGCCTGGCTTCAAATTGGGATTCCAACTTCGGGAGGTAGAAGTACGGTCCGGCCCCGGAGTCGATGAGCGTCTGCGCGTTGTGGAAGAAGTAGAGGCCGAAATCAACCAGCGATGCGGGTAACGGTCGCCCGTCGATGGTCAGATGCTTCTCGCACAGGTGCCAGCCGCGCGGTCGCATCATCACCGTCGGACGGGTGCTGCCGACGCAATAGTCCTTGCCATTCTCGGTGAAGTCCACATTCCCACGCAGCGCGTCGAACAGGTTGAGCTGACCGGTCACGATGTTCCGCCACGTCGGCGCCGTTGAGTCCTCGAAGTCGGCCATCCAGATGTCAGCCCCGGAGTTCAACGCATTGACGGTCATCTTGCGGGTGGTCGGCCCGGTGATCTCGACCCGCCGCTGGAGGAGCCCAGGACCCGGGGTCGCCACCCGCCAGGTGTTGTCGTTGCGGACGGAACGGGATGTCCCCAGGAACCCAGGGGTTTCGCCGGCCGAGATACGCTTCGCCCGGGAACGGCGCTGCGCCAGGAGATCGGCGCGACGACCGGCAAAGGCGCCGTCGAGAGCGGCCACGAAAGCCAGCGCCTCCGGGGTCAGAATATCGTCGCCGCGGGGGATTTCGGGCCCGCGGACGGTCGGAATCCGGGAAATCGTCGAGGTCATGTCAAGCCTTTCTGCGTTGGGAAACGGAGCGGGTCAGTGGAATTGCTGGGCCTCGGTCGAGCCGGCCAGGGCCAGAGTTCCCGACGTCGGGTTGATCGCCGTCGACACCTTGTCGAAGTAACCGGTGCCCACCTCGGCCTGGTGCTTGATCGCCGTGTAGCCCGCGGCCTCGGAGGCGAACTCGGCCTCCTGCAACTCGACGTAGGCCGTCATGCCGGTGCGGGCATACCCGTTGGCCAGGTGGAACATCGAGTGGTTGAGGGCATGGAAGCCGGCCAGGGTGATGAACTGGAACGCGTATCCCAGGTCGCCGAGTTCATCCTGAAAACTGGCGATCTCGTTGTCGGACAATGCCGCTCGCCAGTTGAACGACGGAGAGCAGTTGTAGGCCAGCTTCTTTCCGGGAAATTCGCGATGCAGTTCGGTAGCAAACTCCCTGGCCAGGCCGAGGTCGGGGGTGCCGGTTTCCACCCAGATCAGGTCGCTGTAGGGCGCGTAGGCCTTCGCCCTGGCCAACACCGGCTCGATCCCGTTGCGGACCCGGAAGAATCCCTCAGTGGTTCGCTCGCCGGTGGTGAACGGGGCATCGATCGGATCGACGTCGCTGGTCAGCAGGTCGGCGGCGAGCGCATCGGTGCGGGCCACCACCAGGGTGGGGACGCCGAGCAGGTCGGCGGCCAGCCGGGCCGCGTTCAGTGTCCTGATGTGCTGCGCGGTCGGGATCAGCACCTTGCCGCCGAGATGACCGCACTTTTTCTCCGACGCCAGCTGATCCTCCCAATGCACCCCCGCCGCTCCGGCGGCGATCATCGACTTCATCAGCTCGAAGGCGTTCAGCGGACCACCGAAGCCGGCCTCGGCGTCGGCGACAATGGGCACCAGGTAGTCGATGTCGCTCTTCCCGGTGGAATGATCGATCTGATCGGCCCGCAGCAGCGCGTTATTGATCCGGCGCACGACGGCGGGCACCGAGTTGGCCGGGTAGAGGCTCTGGTCAGGGTAGGTCTGGCCGGACAGGTTGGCGTCGGCGGCGACCTGCCAGCCGGAGAGGTAGATGGACTCAAGTCCCCCGCGGACCATCTGCACGGCCTGATTTCCCGTCAGTGCACCGAGCGCCCGGGTGAACTTGTTGCTCTGCAACAGATTCCACAGTTTCTCGGCGCCGAGCCTGGCGAGGGTGTGCTCCTCGACCACGCTGCCACGCAGGTTGACCACATCCGTGGCGGTGAAGGTCCGATCGATGCCGGCCCAACGCTCCGACGTGGCCCATTCGTGCTCCAGTAAGGCGACCTCGTCAATTCGCCCGGGCGAAACACCCTGGGGCAGAGCTGAAGTCGTGTCTGTGATCGGGCTTGCGGTCATGTTCGGCAACCTTCCGTTTCGGTGGTCCCCCACTGTGGTGTCATGAAAGCCATCACTTCAAGCACAATGTGATGTCAAGAACTGCAGTTCTTGCGATATCGTGCAGAGATGGTGAACCCGGACGCGGAAACCGACCTGTTGACCATCGGCAGACGGTTGCGGCACCTGCGACGGGCCAAGGGCCTGACTCTTGACGAGATCGGCAGCCTGACCGACATGTCCGCCTCGGCGCTCTCGCTGATCGAGAACGGCAAGCGGGAGCCGAAACTGTCCATGCTCACCGCCCTGGCCAGTGCTCTGGACACCGATTTGGCGGACCTGCTGAGCAGGAAGGCGCCGAGCCGGCGCGCGGCGTTGGAGATCGAACTCGAGCGCGCGCAGCGGGCCGATTCGTTCCGGGCCCTCGGCGTTCCGGCTGTCCGTACCGGACCCAGGCTCCCGACCGAGGCACTCGAGGCACTCGTGGGCATGCACCGGGCGCTCACCGAGGTGCAGGCCGACCGGGCGGCTACCCCAGAGCAGGCCCGCCGCGCCAATGCCGATCTGCGCGACAGGATGCGCCGGCAGCACAACTATTTCGGTGAGATCGAGAAGACCGCCGACGATCTATTGACCTCGACCCGATACAACGCCGGACCGATCAGCCGCGCCGGGGTCGACAAGATCGCGGCTCATCTGGGCTTCGAGCTGGTGCACACCGGCGACCTGCCGTCCTCGACCAGGACGGTCACCGACCTGGCCAATCGCCGGGTCTATCTCCCGCAGCCGCAACCCGGTCAGCACGATTCCCGTGCGCTGGCGTTGCAGGCGCTCGGTCACGTCGTCCTCGGGCACCGGGTACCGGCCGACTACGGCGAATTCCTGGCCCAGCGCGTGGAGATCAACTACTTCGCTGCGGCGCTGCTGATACCGCAGCGCACCGCAGTCCCGATGCTGGCCACAGCCAAGGCGGCCAAGGATATTTCGATCGAGGACCTGCGCGACGCCTACGCGGTGTCCTACGAAACGGCTGCGCACCGGTTCACCAACCTGGCCACCGAGCATTTCGACCTACCGGTCCACTTCATGCGGATCTCGTCGTCGGGCGTCATCTACAAGGCTTACGAGAACGACGGAGTGCATTTTCCTACCGACGCGGTCGGCGCCATCGAGGGTCAACGGGTCTGCAGATACTGGACGGCGCGGGTGGTCTTCGACCAGGCCGACGTCTCCGCGGCCTACCGCCAGTACACCGATACCGGATCCGGCACCTACTGGTGCACGGCGATTGTCGATCGAACGTCGGCCGGCGACTTCTCGGTCAGCGTCGGCATGCCGTACGCGAACGCGAAGTGGATGCGGGGCCGGGAGACCAGGGAACGTTCGCGGTCCCGCTGCCCCGATCCAGCTTGCTGCGCGCAGCCCCCGCCCGAACTGGCCAATCGCTGGGCCGATCAGGTATGGCCCAGCGCGAAGGTTCATTCGCACTTGCTCGCCGCCATGCCGCCAGGCGTGTTTCCCGGCGTCGACGAGACCGAGGTCCTCACGTTCCTGGAGCGGCACTCGAACTGAGGTTCCGGCCGCCATTGCTTCGCTTGGCTACAGGTCTAGACCGTCGCACCAGGGCACGTCCACTGTTGCCAGCATCGGCTATCAGCTGTGACACTCTGCGACGTAATCTGGTCACAAAGCGTGAAATAGTAGACATGCGCCACACGATTGGTCTATTCTGGAAAAGCAGAAGTGCATCACTACCGGACAATCAGGACATCGTCTCATTCGTTCGGCCTATCACGTCTCAACCCTAATGCTGTTCGTCAATGGAGAATCGAGCGCACTGGTGTCCGCAGCTACCTTGCCGTCCGCGACCGAGCAGATTGGCGGGCGGACAACCACCATCCTGATCATCGACGACCATCAATCTTTTGCCGAATTGCTTGCGGCCGCCCTGGATACCGTGCCCGATATGTGTTGCGTCGGAATCGCCACCACTGCAGCCGCCGGAATTTCCCGAGCGGCAGAACTCAAGCCCACGGTGGTCGTGACCGACATCCACATGCCGGCTCACGACGGGCTCTTCGCCAGCCGCCACATTCGCGAGGTCTCGCCGAATTCGTTGATCGCGGTGGTCACCGCATACACCGAACCCGAATGGATCTCGCGGGCAGCACAGGCCGGGGCCTGCGCGTTCATCCCCAAGGGCGGCTCGCTCAGCGAGATGATCGATGTGCTCAGTCGCATCCGGGCCGGCCAGATGCTGGTCGCCCCGTCGACGTTCAATGCTGCCCCGGAACGGACCCGGAATGCGTCAGCGGCCAGGCGTGTCCCCGCTGACGAACCGGGAGCTCGAAGTGCTGAAGTACCTCGGCCAGGGCGTGCAGACCGAAGGAATAGGGCGCATTCTCGGCGTCAGCGTGCACACCTGCCGCGGCTACATGAAGGCATTGCACAGCAAGCTGGGTGTCACGACGCAGCTCGAAGCGGTGATCAAGGCACAGACCTTGGGAATCATCGGTGTGCCGGGTGGCCGCTGACACAGCTTCCGGTCCAGGTGACGAATCCAACACAACAGCAGCTCCGCCGACTCGAAGCCGCGAATGACCGTACGCCGGCAGCTGACCATCTTCTACTCGGTCGCGGCAGCTACCTTTCTGCTGCTGTCGGTGGGCGCAGTGTTCGCCTGTCGATCGGTCGCGCAGAAAGAAGCATTCGCAGATGCGGAGACAGACCACCGCCCGAATCGCCAATTTCGTCGTCAGCCCGCTGCTGCCCGACGCGCTGACAGCCGGATCGGCTGCACGAAAGGATCTCGATCGACTCATTGCCGGACGAATCCAGGACGGCTACCTGGTTGAGGCGATGGTCTGGGACCGGAACGGCCGGATCGTCTGGGCCAGTGACGCGCGCGACATCGGCACGAAGTGAATCCCACCGGACGAGGCGATCGCGGCGATCACCACCCGAACGGTCAGCTCCGGGTTCGCCGACCGGCAGGAAGTGAGCAGACCCTGCGCAGGCACCGGCAGGGACGAAGGGTTACGTCGAGGTCTATGTTCCGTTCCCCGAGGGACAAGCAGTCGCAGCTGGCCTTCGAGGCCTACTACGACTACGGCAGAGTGAGCCAGACCGCGCACGCTCTCACCCGGCAACTGCTTCCGCTGGTGCTGGTACCGCTGGTTCTCCTGCAGGTCATCCAGGTGCCGATCGCCGCTTCTCTGGCCCGCCGGGTACGGCGGCACGAAGCGGAGCGCAGCATGCTGCTGGAACGTCACCTGGCCGTGTCGGAGAAGGAACGCGTACGGATCGCGGCCGATCTGCACGACGGTCCGATCCAGGACCTGGCCGGGATCGGCTACGCCCTGGGTGCGATCGCGCCGACGGTACCGACGCCGCACCATCGACTGATGGGCACGGTGCAGGAGACCGTCTTCCGGGCGACGGAATCGCTGCGCCGGATGATGGTGGACCTGTATCCGCCCGACCTGCAGGTCGGTCAGCTCCCACAGACGATGCGGGATCTCGCCGAACCGCTCCGCGAACGCGGCATCGATGTCGATGTGTGGTCGAGTCCGTGCCCGAGCTCGACGGCGAGACGGTGGCCGCGCTGTATCGCGTCGGTCGCGAGGCATTGGCCAATGTGCTCGAACATGCACACGCCACGCGGGTGCGGGTCGCGCTCTGACGATGGCCACGATGACTCCCGAGTCGAACGCCGCGGTACAGCTGGCGATCATCGACGACGGCGTCGGACTGGATCCGGCAAGGCTCGACCGCCGGGCCGAGGGCCATCTGGGCTTGCGCTTGTTGATGGCCAGGGTCGCCGATCTCGGCGGCTCCCTGACCGTGGGCAGCGGCTCGAATGGCGGCACCGATCGTCTCCGTGCTGCTTCCGGTGACACCCACATGCCCAACGCCGGTCGGCAAGGACTGAGAGACCACGGAATCAATGCCCAGAGGCAGCGTGGCGGATGACGTGCCGCTGCTGACCGACCCCTACGCACGCTGAACGTTCGGCCGGGTGAGCTCCCCGGACGGACCTTCGCACGAGGTCGGAGCTACATCCGCTGGGGACCTACTCCAACATGCCGACGGACGGCTGATCGCCGGGCGAGCGATAGCGGCCGCGCTGGCCACTGGCCGAGCCTGAAGCACCAGAGACCTGCGCCGCGCACCGATATGGGGCGGGACGCGTCTCGGATCGCAGCGATGGAAGGGATGGGCAGCCGGCAGGGATCGTTCGTGGATCCCACCCGGCTCCGTTCAGCGCCTGACCTCCGAGCACGAAGAGTTGCCGGTCGGACACAAAGCTGCGCCCCGCCCGAAATGGGCGAGGCGCAGGTCCGAATCGCCGGCCCGGGCGGGGGTCATCGCTGACCCCCGCCCGGCTGTGGTCTGGGAGGGCTTACCGCCCGGCGACCAGATTCGAACGGGCGGACTGGGCACTACTGCCCACCACGTTCACTGCAGCGACCGTGAACCGGTAGTTCGCGGCGACCGGCAGGGTCATCAGCAGCAACCGACTGGTTGCCGGTTGCACCGCGGACACGGTGGTGGAGAGCACCGTTCCCGCCGCATTCAACCGCAGGGCGGTCACCCGGTATCCGGTGATCGCCGGTCCGGCATTTGCGACCGGCGCGGTCCACCGAGCAGTCGCATTGACCGGTGCCCCGCCCGATGCGCCCGCCGTGGCCACGCCGATGGCCGGCACTCCTGGCACGATCAACGAGACCGTGTTCGAGTTCCCCGAGGCAGCGCCGGTACCGACGCCGTTGCTTGCCGTCACCGTGAAGTGGTACGCCACACCGGTTGTCAATCCGGTGACCAGCAGGCTGGTCGTTCCGGCTGCCGCCGGGCGCAGAATACCGACCTGGACATTCGCCGCATTGAGCACCCGCACCGAGAACCCGGTGATGGCAGAACCGGTCACTGCCGGCGCCGTCCACCTGACGGTGATCGAGGTAGCACTTGCCGCGGCTGCCACTCCGACGACCGGCGCACCCGGCACGACGAGCGTGACGGTGTTCGAGCTGGCCGAGGCAGTACCCGTTCCGATGGCATTCGTCGCCGTCACTGTGAAGTGATAGGCGGCACCCGGTGTCAGACCGGTGACCACCAGGCTGGTGGTTCCGGCTGCCGCCGGGCGGAGAACGCCGACCTGGGCATTAGCCGCATCCAGCACCCGCACCGAGAATCCGGTGATCGCCGAGCCTCCGGTAGCAGGTGCGGTCCATCTAACCGTCACCGAGCTGTTGGAAGCCGCGGTTGCCGTACCGATTGCCGGTGCACCTGGAGCCGTCGCCGCCGCCACCGGGGTGATGGTGTTGGAACTGGCAGAGAAGGCACCCGTTCCACGGACATTGACGGCTGCCACCGTGAAGTGGACCGCCTGACCCGTGGTGAGGGTGACGACCAGGCTGGTGGCGCCCGGGCCGGCAGGCCGGAGCAACCCGACCTGTGCACCCGCGGCGTTGAGCACCCGCACCGAGTAGCCCGTGATGGCGGATCCACCATTGCTCACCGGCGGGGTCCAGGTGACAGTCCCGGAAGTGGGGCTGAGCACCGAGGCCGTGCCGATGGTCGGCGCACCCGCCACCGTGGAGGGGGTGACGGTATTGGACGGGGCCGAGAAGGGACCCGTACCAAAGGCGTTGGTCGCCGCAACCTGCAGGTTGTAGGTGACGCCGTTGATCAGACCGTTCACCGTCGCGGTGGTCGCCGTTCCGTCAGTCACCAGGCTCGTGACGGTGACTCCGCCTCCCACCGGTACCGCCTGCGCCGTGAAGCCGGTCAGCGGGAGTCCGCCGGTCGGTGCGGTGAAGGTGATGGTGGCCGAGCGGTTGGTCGCGATTGCCGAGACGATCGCCGGCGCAGCCGGGACGGCCAACGCCACGGTGGCGTCCGAGAACGTCACCTGCTCGATGTTCGACAACGTGTCGATCGCCGTCACTGGTCTTCTGCGGTGCAACCACCGCGCCGACCTGGGTGACGACGACCTTGCCGACCGGCACCTGGGGTGATGGTGTAGCTGGCCTGCGGACCGAGGAACACCGCGGTGTCGCAGTTCAGCGGCGTTGCCGCACCGCAGTCGGCGGGCAGCGACGGTGCGGACAGGATCTCCCGCACAGCCACCAGGTTTCCGGGATCGACCAGGCCGGCGAACACTGCCTGCTGCAGCGTCATGCCTGCCGTGCCGGGCCCGAAGTCCCCGCTCGTCGCCTTGTGCTCCATGAGATCGGTGGTCCCGGTCTCGCTGGCCGGATCGGCCGGGTCCGTCCGGACGCTGATCCGGACAGCCAGGTACTTGTCGCCGTCGATCGTGTCGTCGGCGCCGCGACCCGTGATGGTGTCGTTGCCGGCGCCACCCAGCAGGATGTCACCCTCGCCCCAGATCGTTCCGGCATCCGTTGCCGTGGCACCAACGCCCGTCACCGGGCAGCGCCCTGCGGCGGAGTTGTCGATGACCGGCTGAAGTGGCGTCGGAGAAGGACGTGACCAGCTGGTCCAGCCCCACGATCCGCGCGACACCAGCGACATCGAGCACGTTGCAGCCGGCGAAACCGGCTCCGCCGACCGTGCTGGGCGCGACGTCGGTGCCCTTGATGACGTCGTTGAATGCGGAGCCGGAATCGGCCTCCGTCTCCTGCCAGCGGTCCCGGTTCACCACGACCTGGATCGGCACACCGACCAGATTGTTGTTGATCTCCATGTCGTCGTCGGCACCCACCGTGTCGTACTGGTGGAACGCCCAGTCGAAGCCGGCGGCACCAGCATTACGGTCGACGGCGGCGTTCTGGGCCATCACGTCGTCGCCACCTTCGGCGTCGTAGTCGTTCTCGCCCGGCTGACCGATGAAGATGTCGTTGCCGGGGGCTGTCTCGGCGGGATCGTCGAAGAACGGCGCGCCGTGATCGCCCTGCAGCAGATCCTGGCCGGTGCCACCCTCAATCCAGTCGTCGCCACCGTCACCGAACACAGCATCCGCACCCTGCCCGGCGATGATGAAGTCGTTGCCAGGACCGGCGAACGACTCGTTGTCGTTGGCTCCCGCATTGATGAAGTCCTGACCGTCGCCGCCCATGTTGATGTCGTCGCCGATGCCCGAGTCGATGGCATCGTTGCCGGGACCGCCCTTGAGGACATCGGCTCCGGACAGGTCGGTGACGATGTCGTTGCCTTCACCGCCGAGTGCGACGTCATCACCGCCGTTGCCCTCGATGACGTCGTTGCCCTTGCCACCCCAGAAGGTGTCGTTGTCGTTGCCGCCGTAGACGCGATCATTGCCGTCGGTTCCCTGGTAGACCGCTTGTCCGTTGATGCCGGACGGGTCGACGGTGTTGAACTGGCGGTACTGGATCGTGCCGTTCGGCTGCCGCAACAGCAACTTGCTCTCGTCACAATCGGGCGTGGTCACATCATCGGCGACCAGCGCACCGTGGGCGGTGAAGCCCGCCGGCGTGCCCTCCAGATGGGACAGCTGGAACTTGCAGTCGGCCGTGGCGAATGCATCTGCCTTCAATGTGTCGGTGTTGTCGGTGTTGCGCTGGATGATCTCGGAGAACGAGTTGCTCTCCAGCTGGGTCCGGAGGTTCGCACCTGGCGTGCGGGCCAGGTAGTACAGCCGGTCACCGTCCTGCAGCTTCTCCAGCTGCGTCTCGAAGACGTAGTTGAAGGTGCTGCCGAGCAGCCCGCCGTTCAGGTTGGTGATCTCGGCCAGGCCGCCCACCCACAGGTCGACGTTGTCCAGCCCGGTGGTGGTCACTCCGGCCGCGGTGTTCGTCCAGGAGCCGGCGCCGAACATGAAATCGGCGGCGTCGGTCGGGATGGCCGGGTTTGTCGGATCGGCCGGGTCGACGATCAGCTTGGCCGCCGCACGCTTGCCGGCCAACGTGGTCTCACTCGTGATGCTGGGGTGCAGGCCGTAGGCCGCCACGAAGTTGATCAGCGATTCCGGGTGCTTGAGGTGCTGGCCGAAATCGCTCCAGCTGCTGTAGGGAGCCAGCTGACCGTCGTTGGTCTCGGCAAAGATCTGCCGACGGACATCGTTCAACGGCGGGACGCCCGCCTCACGAGCCCGGGACATGTTCAAGGTCGGCAGGTCGAGCGGCAGGCCGAGCAGGTTGTTCCGCAGTGTCTCGGTGACGAACTCGTCGAGCTCGTTGCCGACCTGATCGGAGGAGCCCATCACGATGCTGCCGGCAGCCTGCGCCGGCGTCAGAGTCCCCGCAGCGCCGCCGTCGAAGTAGGCCGGCGGGTTAAGGAATGCTGTCAGCAACGCCAGCGAATTATCCGATTTGGTGCCGTCGGCCGCCGTGTTGGTGCGAGCAACCGTGTCGTCGAGCATGGAGTGCCCGAAACGGTAGACGGCGTGGGCGAACTCGGCGTCGATCGCCGGGTTGATGTCCGGCGAATAGACGTGGAACGGACGGACGGCGGGCTGCACCTTGCGAGCGAATTCCTCGAAGACCAGGTGCTGGTACTCCATCTCGGTCACGAAGCGGGCGGCCTGGAACAGGCGCTCGCCGTAGCCGTAACCGCTGACGCCCAAGGCCTTCCACTGCGCCAGCGCTGCGACTCCGGTCGCAGTGTGGTCACCGGTCAGCACACCGTCGATGTAGTCGACAAGGCGGTCGTGCTCGGAGTGGAAGATCTGGTGAATGGTCGACAGTGCGATGTTCTCGTTGCACCGGCCGTCACCGCAGGAGAAGTGTGCGTTGAGCATTTCGTCGTCGTAGGTGCCGGCGGGCTGGTGCGCGAAGTCGGCCGACGGAGTCGAGTCGCTGTCCGGGACCGGCGCAACCGGTGGTGTCGCCGGGTTGTTGTCCGTGTCCTGCGGACTCGGATCGGCGTTGTGGGCGATGTCCGTCAGGAACGGGGTGTCAAAATGCAGCACGTCCGCCGGCACCGGGACCGGGTTGGCGAGGTCGCCTTCCACCAGGCCGGACTTGGTCACGTACTGCGGAAGCCCGCGCGCCGGCCCGGGCAGGAATTTGCCGTACGGGTCCGTCGCCATCATCGGGATGTTGGTGACATCAGCGTCGACGAGCTTGAGCCCGAGCAGGTTCGCCGCCTGGAGCTTGACCGCAGCCCAGGTGCCGATACCGTCCGTGCCGTCCGGTGAGCCGGGGTAGGTCTGGCCGGCCGGAAGCCCGCCGAGCAGCTTGCCGGTGGAGATCGACGCCGGATTGGTGGCACCAAACGGTGCGGCGGAGGTGCTGGTCGCGTACTCACGCAGGAAGACCTGATGCGACGGGTGGGAGGTGTACGTCTGGCTCTGGTCCACCCACGGGGTGTCGGTGTTGTTCGCGTCCTGCACGTCGTCGGCGCTCTCGTCGACCGCGGTGGCCGGATCGTCGCCGATGATGCCGTCCGGACCGGGCTGGTTCTGCGCCCTGGTCAGGACCATGAACCGCTGACCGACAGGGACCTCGTCGCCGGTGTTGGCCTTGCCGTCCGGCCCGAGGGTGACCAGCGGATCGTCAGCGTTGAGCGGCACGAAGACGGTGCCGCCGCTCTTCACGGTCTGGTCGACGCCGTGGTCGAAGAACTGGCCGAAGAAGGTGAACAGGCTGTTGTAGGGCGGGGACAGCCCGACGTCAGTGGTGACGTTGGGGATGAACAGGGTCTGGTGGCTTGGCACACATCCGGCCGGAACGCCCTCGATCGGGGACTGAGCCGTCGGATCCGGATCGGTGGTGCAGGGGTGCAAACCTGGGTTGCCCTGGGTGCGCACCGGGAACGCTGCCGCCGCCACCGCGGCTGGGTTGGTCGAGGTCTGGTCATCGATCAGGTTGCTGACCGTGCGAGGCTGTGAATCGAAGACGAAGCCCTTCTTCTGCGCGTACGACGAAGAGGGGATAGCCGGACTGCCGGGGCCGAAGAAGCCGGCCGGGGCTCCTTCGGCCGCCTTGAACACCGGCGTGGTCAACCTTGGAAAGGGCTGATCGGCGGCGGCGAGGTTCTGGTCGCCGGCCTTGAGGTTGTTGCAGGTGCCGTCGACTGTGCGAAGGCCGTAGGAGGTGAGGGTGTCCGGTACCTGCTCAGCATCCGGAATGCCGTCACCGGCATGGTTGAGCAGAGTGCTGCACGGGTGGGTGGCATCCAAGGTGGCCGAATGCCGCTCAGCGATCTTGATCTGTTTCAAGATGAACGAGAGGTCGCCCGTGGTGACCGTGAATCCGGCACCGACCGGCCCCACGGCCCCTTGAGCGGCCGGCGCTATCAAGCCGGCCGTCGGTATCGCGATCGCCAACGCGATCAACGCTGGCAGGTATCGCCTTCGATTACGCACTGCTGCCTCCCATAGAACGGCGGCACACCCGAAAAGGAGGCCGATGGCTTTCGACGGCGATGAAATATCACCCGTCATTGCGTGACGCTAGGCGGCAGGACTCCCTGGTAAGAACCCCCAAAGTAGGGGGTTCGGCGGTTACCCGAAAGGGTGATGATTGGTCGAATTGCCGGAGATGATTCAAACGCATTCAGCTATGGTCCGGCCTAAACACATTGCGGCTCATGAATTATCGGTGATGCCGTTCGGCAGTTGAACGTGCGCATCGGACCGTAATGATTAGGCAAACCTCGGGTACTGACGAATCCACGCAGCTGCTGCCGGATATTGGTCAACAATGGTCTGCATCACTGATCTGGATCACGCGGTCACGGAGAGCACGACCGCAATGCCGACGGTTGCGGCCATCAACGCAAGTTCGGCCGCGGCCAGTCGCAGCAGGGGAAGCAGTCGTCCGCTGGTCGCCGACACCATGGTATGGCGACGGTGCAGGAAGCCGACCGCCGCCAGGACGACGAGCGCAATGACCTTGACCAGCATCAGATGTCCCCTGTTCGACTCCCACAGTTCCGCCCAACCGTCGAGAGTCACTGCACTCTCCACCACCCCGGAGATCCCCACCGCCGTGATGCAGATCAGTGCGGCGAAGCTGAACCGCGGGACCACTCGCTGCAGAGACGCGGGAAAGGGCCGAAGATGCACGACGAGGGCGAGCAGCCCGCCCACCCACAGGGCCGCTGCTATGACATGGATCGCCAGCGCCACCGAGGCGACCATCGGCGAGGAGTGGTGACTCGCATGACCGGTGAGCGCGGTCGGTAACATCGCGGCCGATGAGACCAGGAGTAGCACGCCCACCTGCCAGGTTCTCGCCAGTCGGGCGCCGAACAGGGCTACGGCCAGCGCGACCCACAGGGTGGCGGACTCGCCGAGAACCCGGTCGGTGCCGGCGACGATGACGATCAGGTCGAGGTGGGCCAACAGTCGGAAGATTGGGACGCCGATGAGGTCGGACATGGTGAACACGATCCAGACGAAGGTGCTGACCACCCAGGTCCACGCCCAACGCGTCGTCATCTCGGCGAGGCGACGGTCGGCCGGCTGATCTGCCGAGCGTGGCCGGATGACCCGCAGGAAAAGCAGCCCCACCACAGCGATCCCGGCCAGCTCGTGGACGAATTGGGCGGTGGGCAGGCCGATCGAGGTCAGCGGACCGGGATCCGGCAGCCCGAAAGGTACGGGGCGGTATCCGGTCGAGGTCAGCCACCTGGCGACGACGATGGCGAACGTTCCACACAGCAGGATGGCCCCGACCAGCGGGCCGGATGTGTTACCGGGACCCGCTTTCGGTCTGGGAGTCTCCTGGCTTTCGTTGCGGCGGTGCGCATTCAGCTGAACCATGTCGTTAACTCCGAATCGGGATCGGTAGTGGAACGTTGCGGCTCGTGGGTCAGCATCCCGACCAGAGTTTTCGCAACAGCCGGCCGTCGATGATCGCCGTTGGAATCGGCCCGTAGGCCCGCGAGTCGATGGAGATCTCCCGGTTGTCGCCCATCACGAACACCGTCCCGGCCGGCACCACAACCGTTGCGGTGTAGACACCGTCGATGCTGGCGTGGTCGACATAGCTTTCCACCACCGGCTTTCCGTCCACGAACAGGTCGGCGTCCTTGATCACCACACTCTGACCGGCCACCGCAACGACCCGCTTGATTGCCTTTCCGCCGTCATGCGGGGTGGGAAACGTGACGATGTCGCCGATCCGCGCCGAGTCGTCCCCGTGCTCCCGGGACAACAGCAGCATGTCCCCGGTGCACACCGTGGGGCTCATGCTGTTGGACGTCACCGAGACGGTATCCAGGAATTGCGTACGGACGATGACCGCGCCGACGGTGATGATCACCGCCGCCGCCGCGGTCACCCTCCAGCGCATTGCGGGCTCAAGTCGTGTCGGCAACGGCCGGGTCGGCCGTGATCGGATCGTTCTTGTCGACGAACCCGCTCGCCACCATGGTCCCGGTCGGGTCCGATGGCAACCCGACACTGAACTGGCTCATCATGTCGTGGTCCTCGTGCACCAGGTTGTGGCAGTGGATCATGTACTTTCCGACCTGGACGCTGAACGGACTGCTGGTGTCCTTGGTGCCGAACTTCATGATCAGCCGCACCTTTTCCAGCTCGCCGGTATAGATCACGTCTTTCGGGCCCAGCTCCCATGGGAACGGCGCCTTGCCATTGCGGCTCAACACCTTGAAGTCGATCAAGTGAATGTGCACCGGATGGAACCAGCCACCGGAATTGTTCTGGATCTCCCAGATTTCGGTGTCACCCAAGCCGGGATTGGCGATGACGTTGCGATACCCGGATGCCACGATCTGGTCCCAGGTCTTTCCGTTCAGGCTCCAGACGTTGGTGGTGTCGTTGTGCTCGACCCGAATGGTCCGGACCTTCATGCCCGGCTTTTCTTTCAGCGCCATCGTTTCGTTGCCGGTATTGAGCACATCCGGCATCACCAGGGCTGACGGATCATTGGTGTCGAACGCGTCGTCGACCACGTCGAATGCCATCACCTTGCTGGTGTTGGAGAAATCGCGGTTGTTCGGGTTGCTCAGATTCTGCAACTCCACCCGCTGCCCCGCCTTGAACCCCGAAAAATCGATCAGGATCTCGTAGCGCTCTGCAGTGCCGTGCCGCCACTGGGTGACCGCCTGCGATTTCTGCATCAGACCACCGTCGGTCGCCACCATCCGCATCGGGGCCTGCGGCGACAACGCAAAGCGATACGACCGCGAGATCGACGCATCGAGGACCCGGAATCGGTAGATGCGCTTCTTGACCTTCATCACCGGCCACGGCTTGCCGTTGACCAGGATGACATCACCCCACAGCCCGGCGTGGGTCCGGTCGTCGAACAATTGAGAAGCGTTTGCCTGGAACATGATGTCGGAGACGATGAGGCCCACGTCGAACTCGCCCTGCGGTAACAGCGACTGTTCCATCTCGTCGTGCAGGTGATATTGCGATGCCAACCCGGAGTAGACGTTCTGTCCTGTCCAGTGCACGCCGTGGTCGTGGTACCACAGCGTCCGAGCCGACTGGATGTTCGGAAAGTGGTAGGTCTTCACCTGCCCGGGCCGGGTGAGATCGCTGGCGTAGCCGTCGTACTGGGGCAGCGATGCCGAGCCGTGCAGGTGGGTCGAGAGGTTCATCGGCGAACCGAAGGTGCCGTCGGATGGCAGCAGCTTGTTGTGCATCTTGAGCACGATGCGGGTGCCGACGTTGACGTCGATCCGACGCGCCGGGATCAGACCCTCGTAACCCAACAGCTTGGTGGCCGGAAAGCCCGGCACGAGATTGGCCGATCCGGGTTTGGCCACGATGTCGTAGTAGTCGATCGGGCCCATGCCGTCGTCCGGGAAGTCTTCGTGGCCGACCTTGTCGAGCACCCCTAGACGTGAAAACGTCGTCCGGTATGGCACCGGCATGTTCTTGGAGGGCAGCAGACTGGGGGTGGAACCGCTGACCGAATGCCCTAGCGGGATCGCCAGTGCTGCCCCGCCGACTGCGGCCAGACCGCCGATCTTCAACGCATCACGACGCGACATCTTCATGGGGCCCGTCCTGGGGTCGATGTGAAATCGAGTTGGCGACGAACGATGATCAACGCGACACCTCCGAACGGCTGGCCGGAACCAGTTTTGCCGGGTCGATCAGCGCTCGTCGCGTTGCCCAGTTTCGAGCAGGTCGGCCATCGGCCTCTACCCCCACGTAAGGGGCTCGAGACCCCCAAAACAGGGGGCCTGAGCTGCTACGGTCAGGCCGCGATCCGCCGCCCGGCGCGGGAGCGCATCGCCACCGCAATGGTCGTACCGACCGTCATCGCCAGGGCCGAGACCGCGAAAGCACCGGCCGGCGAAGAAGAATCGACCAGCGCGCCGCCGACGCTGGAGCCGATGGCGTAGCCGACAACCAACCCACTGGACAGCAGCGTCATCACGCCGGCCGCTTTCTGGGCGCTGACCTCGCGCTCGGCCAGCGAGAACAGCGTGATGATGTACGGCCCGACGGCGCACCCGAGCGGCACCATGATGGCGATCATCGCCGGCAGGCCGGAGACGAACATCAGCGGCGTGACCAGCAGAGCCATGGCACCGGCGAACGCAATGAGCCGGTTCTGCAGAGGGAATCGCGCCGGGATGGCGGCGCAGGACAGGCCGGCGATCGCGCTGCCGACCCCCATGATCGCGTAGATGCCGCCCGATGCTCCGGCCACGCCCGCCTCGGTCGCCATACCGGTCACCCCGGTCTGCATACCGCCGAAGAAGCAGCCGATGGCCATGCTGCCGAAGATCAGCGCGATGACCCGAGGATTGGTCCAGGTGCGCTCGCCCTTCGGCGCGCTCCGATCGGGAGCGCCCATAGCGGTGGGGTGCAGCGCGATCGCGGAGCCGAAAATGCCGACCAGGAGCGCGGCGGTGACCATGGCCAACGCCGGGGAGGCGATGGCCGTCATGAGACTCACGGCGGCCGGGCCGAGGACGTAAGCGGTTTCGTCGGCGGCACCCTCGTACGACATCGCGTAGCCGAGCCGCGAACCGCCCTTGGTCATCCTGACCCAGCGGGCCCGGACCATCGAGCCGATCTGCGGCGTGGAGGCGCCGGACAGCAGCGCAAGCGCCGAGACGGTTGCCAACGACGCGTGGCCCAGGACAAGAGCGACGAGGCCCAGCGTGGTGGCGGCGTTGAGCAGCGAGGCAGTCAGCATCACGCCGCGCTGACCGAAACGATCGGCGAGTTGACCGACGACCGGGCCGCCGATGGCTGCTCCAGCCGCCAGGAATCCGGCGGCCACGCCACCGGCTCCGACCGAGCCGAACGTCGTCGACACCAGCACAACGGTGCCGATCTGCGTCATCGAAACGGGCAGCCGGGCCAGGAACGCCATCGGCAGGAAGGCGCGACCCGCCAACTCGGGTAGGACGCGGTATTGATCGACCACGCTCTTGAGGGCAGTGGTTGTGGGTGGTGTCGTGGGCGCGGCCAACAAGGGCGCTGCGGTCACAGGGAAACTCCGGGGTAGTCGGGACGGGCCCCGTCCCACCCCCGGCGCCACAAAACCCTGTGCTCAGCTAAGCATACCGGTTGATCGCCGGTGGTGTACAGCTCCGGCACCTGATTCGCCGGTCAAATCCTGGTGACACCACTCACCTCGACGTCCCGATCACCACGGTCGAGCCGACCTCGTCGTCGGTCGCCACTTCGGCGGCCAACCCGCAGCTCTCGACCAATTCTGCCGTCGAACAGGACTGCCGGTCGCTGGTCTCGATCAGCAGGTGCCCGCCGGTCGACAACCAGCGCGGCGCCGCGGCGATGACCCGTCGCTGCACGTCGAGACCATCCGCGCCACCGTCCAACGCGACCGGAGCCTCGTACAGCCGGGCCTCGGCGGGCATCAGGGCGATGGCCTGGGTCGGCACGTAAGGCGCATTGACCACCAGCAGATCGACTCGGCCCCGCAAAGATTGCGGCAGCGGCTCGTACAGGTCACCGACATAAGCGTGACCACCGACCGGTCGCACGTTCTGCTGCGCCGATCGCAGGGCGGCCGGGTCGATGTCGGTGGCGTGCAACTCGCCGTGGCCGAGCAGCGCCACGACGGCGGTGCCGATCGCTGCGCAGCCACAACATAGGTCGACCACCACCGGCTGGTGATCCGACGGCGCCAGGTTCACGGCTCGGCGCACCAGAAACTCGGAGCGTCGGCGGGGCACGAAGACACCTGGGCCGACCGCGATCCGCAGCCCGCAGAACTCGACCCAGCCCAGGATGTGTTCCAGCGGTAGACCGGAGACCCGCCGCCCGACCATCGACGCAAGATCGTCCGGCGATTGCGCGGCCTCGATGAGCAGCGCGGCCTCGTCTTCGGCGAAGACGCACCCGGCGGCGCGGAGTTCGGCGACAACGCCAGGCAACTGAGCAGCGGTCATGCGGGCTCTTTCGGCAGGGAACAGCGGGCGAGGCACCGGCCCAGGCCACCCTAGCGGGGAACCTTCGGCGGCTCTCGGACGTTCAAGACTCTCGCCTGCGTACGGCATCGAAGAGGAGTCGTCATGACCATCCAACCGATCACCACCGACCTGGGCGAGCCCCTCCACCAGCAGGAATTCGACCGGCAGTGCGCCGTCCTCGAGCTCAAGAAGTACCCGGCGTTGGCCGGGATGACGTCGGCGGAGTTTCGCGCAGCCGTCGACCCACTCCGGATCCACCTGCGGGATCTGCCGCCGCCGACCGAACACCGCATTCCGTTCGTCCTGGTCGTCGGCGAGCAGGTCGTGGGCCTGAAACCGGCAGCCGAGGCGCTCGAGCTGCCGGCCGGGGGTGGGTTCACCGATATGACGCCCGAGGACCTGGCCCGTTTTCGGCCGATCCCCGCGGTTACCGAGACGGCCGCCTTCCAGCTGGCCGTGGACGTGTCCACCGGGCCCGAATTCCTCGGCGCCACTCCGGACGAGACGCTCCCGCAAATCCTGGGATCCGGACGCAGCCCGCTCACCGTCGCGGAGGGCGTCGCCGTGGTGACCATGTTCCCGGGGATCCTCCGGGAACAGAACTGCTTCATGATGGCCGGCTCGCGTTGTGGTGACCGACGGGTGACTGCCCTCTGGGTCAGCAAGAAGCGCCCGCGACTCGGCTGGTGTTGGGCGGGCAACCATCACACCTGGCTGGGAATGGCCCATCTGTCGTACCGGTTGGGTTAACTGGTACCGCAGCAGGACCAGCCGGCACCGGCGTTGGCGCACACTGGAGAGGTTGTCCTCGACAGCATGGGCGCCCGTGCCGAACACCCAGCCGTACCGACGGGCTGACGTACTGACGCTCGCAGTACCGACCACCGCACGCGAGCAATCTCCCGCACCGAGCAATCCCCATACTGCACAATCCCCAATACTGCGCCCCAATACTGCGACCAACAAGGACACACGTGACCGACGGACCGCTGATCGTTCAGTCCGACAAGACCTTATTGCTGGAAATCGGTCATCCCGATGCGCCGGCCGCCAGGGCCAACATCGCACCGTTCGCCGAGTTGGAGCGCTCGCCGGAACACATCCACACCTATCGCATCACGCCGCTCGCGCTCTGGAACGCCCGCGCTGCCGGACATGACGCGGAGCAGGTGGTCGACGCACTGGTCCGCTGGTCCCGCTTCCCGGTGCCCCAGGCCCTGCTCGTCGATGTGGTCGACACCATGGCCCGTTACGGCCGGCTGGTGCTGCAGACCCACCCGACGCACGGGTTGATCATGGTCAGCCGGGACAAGGCCGTGCTCGAGGAGATCCTGCGCAACAAGAAGGTCGCGCCGATGATCGGCGCCCGGATCGACGACGACACGGTGCTGGTACATCCCTCCGAGCGCGGTCGACTCAAGCAGGTGCTGCTCAAGGTCGGCTGGCCGGCCGAGGACGAGGCCGGCTACGTCGACGGTGAGGCCCACCCGATCGAACTCGACAACGCGAATTGGACGCTCCGCGGCTATCAGTCGGACGCGGTCGAAGGTTTCTGGGCCGGTGGCTCGGGCGTAGTGGTGTTGCCGTGCGGGGCCGGTAAGACATTGGTCGGCGCCGCCGCGATGGCACGAGCGGGCGCCACCACGCTGATCCTGGTCACGAACACCGTCTCGGGCCGACAGTGGCGGCGAGAGTTGTTGGCCCGCACCACCTTGACCGAGGAGGAGATCGGCGAGTACTCGGGTGAGCGAAAGGAGATCCGGCCGGTCACCATCGCCACCTATCAGGTGATGACGCGCAAATCCGGTGGGGTGTACCGGCATCTGGATCTGTTCGACTCGCGCGACTGGGGTCTGGTGATCTACGACGAGGTGCATCTCCTACCGGCGCCGGTGTTCAGGATGACGGCCGATCTGCAGTCCCGGCGCAGGCTGGGCCTGACCGCGACGCTGGTCCGCGAGGACGGTCGGGAGGGTGACGTCTTCTCGTTGATCGGCCCCAAACGGTTCGACGCCCCCTGGAAGGACATCGAGGCCCAGGGCTGGATCGCGCCGGCCGAGTGCATCGAGGTGCGGGTGACGTTGACCGACGCCGAGCGGCTGGCCTACGCCGTGGCCGAGCCGGAGGAGCGGTACAAGATCGCCGCCACCGCCCGGACGAAGATGCCGGTGGTGCAGGCCATCCTGGACAAGCACAGGGGTGAGCCGACCCTGGTGATCGGCGCCTATCTCGACCAGTTGGAAGAACTCGGCGCCGCGCTGGATGCACCCATCATCCAGGGATCGACCAAGAACGTGGAGCGGGAGCGACTGTTCGACGCCTTCCGCAAGGGTGAGGTCACCACGCTGGTGGTCTCGAAGGTCGCGAACTTCTCGATCGATCTCCCCGAAGCGACCATCGCGGTGCAGGTGTCCGGAACCTTCGGCTCCCGCCAGGAGGAGGCACAGCGCCTCGGCCGGTTGCTCCGGCCGAAAGGAGATGGGCGACAGGCACATTTCTACTCGGTGGTCTCGCGCGACACCCTGGACACTGATTACGCCGCGCATCGCCAGCGATTCCTGGCCGAGCAGGGTTACGCCTACCGGATCATGGATGCCGACGACCTGCTCGGGCCTGCGGTGCCCGGCGGGGAGTAATCCGACCTCGGTAATCCCGGGGCCTCTCCGATCGGCTCGCCGGTACCGTTGGCCCGTGCCTCGCCGTCCATCGCAACTCCGGTTGCTCGCCGTCGGCGTGAGCGCTGTTCTGTTCATGGCCGGGTGTACCTCGGGAACCACCCTCGGCTCGTCGGGAACCGTCACGCTGACCACGGCCAAGCTCGACCATCAGACCGGCGCGCCGCCCGTACCGACGACCACCACTGTCAGTCCGACCCCGGTGACGCCGAACGGTCTGCTCACCGGTGTCGGCGTCGACGACACCACCATGACCCTCGGGCTGCTGGTGGACACCAAAGTGGACCGCGGCTTCACCACCGGGGTGGAGCTCTGGCGCAACACGATCAACTCGACAGGCGGCATCTGTGGTCGGACGATCAATACCCGGACCAAGACGACCACCGAATCCATGGTCGCGGCATATGCCCGGATCGCGGGCTCGACCCTGGGCCTGATCAGCCTTCCGGCCCAGTCCGACCGCGCGGCGATGGATGCCCGATCCAGCGCCGACCAACTGCCGAACCTGACGCTGGCGGGCAGCTCCGCGGAGCTGACCAGGACCGGCCCGGTCATCGTCGGGGCCACCGAGGACATCAAGGCGATCAACGCCCTGGCCTACCTGCGCTCCACCGGCAAGCTCCAGCAGGGCAGCATTCTCGGCACGCTGACCGACACGTCCGCCGATGCGGCCAACGCCCTGGCCGGCGTCGACTGGTGGGCGAAACGCAACGACGTCACACTCGTCAACCGCACGACCACCGGACCCAGCGGCTCGTGGTCCGGAGTCGAGGCGGTCCTGGTGCTGGCCGATCCCGCCCAGGTGCAGGCCACCCTCGATACCACCGGGCCCGACGTGCACGTCATCACCAACCTGAACGGATACGACGCCGGCCAGATCCCGAATCCGCAGGGTCGGCTCCTGGTGAGTCTGGCCGCTCCGGCCTATGGATCGGACAACCCGGGCGCCGCGGCGGTGGCGGCGGCATTCGTCGCTTCCGGGCAGACGGATCCTGGCCCCGAGCTGATGTCCGGCTTCGGAGTGGCAGCCACCTGGGGCCGGTTGCTGGCCCAGGCCTGCACGGATCACGCCCTGACCCACGCGGGCATCCGAACGGCCATGACCACCGTGGGCCCGGCGTCCGTCGATTCACTGTTCGGACCATCGGATCCCGGCCTCGTCGTGGAATCGGCCCTCCCGGCCACCCGGGTGTCCTCGGTCGCCCTGGCGGATCCCCGATCACCGGGCGGCCTCCGCCCACTGATCTGGTTGCAGGCCGCACCCGGTATCGCCGACTACCAACCCCCGACCTGACGCCGGTCGGGCCCGACGGGGCATCGGAAGGCTATTTCTTGCCGGCCCGCAGCGCGTCACCGGAGCTGCGGTCGGCCCGGATTGCCTCCACCACGGGCACCAGGGTGAGCAACGCGATGACGAAGAACGCGATCCGGTAGGGCCCGACTCCGGGGTTCAGGTCCGCCCAGCGGGAGATCGGCGTCCCCGCTCGCAGTGCGACCGCGCCGACCGCGACGCCGAGCCCAATGGCCAGTTGCTGAACTGTGGACGACAGGGTGTTGGCCGCCGGCAGGTCGGCCGGCGGTACGTCGGCGAACGCGAGCGTGTTGTAAGCGGTGAACCCGACCGAGCGGGCCATCCCGCCGAACATGAGCAGCCCGGCGATGAGCACGATCGGAGTGCCGGCGGAGAGCATCCCCTCCAGCGCCATGCTGGCCGCGGCGCAGGCAGAGGCACTGATCATGACGGTCCGGAATCCGAACCGCATCAGCAGCGGCGTGGTCGTGGGCTTGATGGCCAGGTTGCCGATGAACACGAAGATGACCAGGGCCCCGGCCTTCACCGGCGTCCAGCCGAACGCATCCTGGAACATCAGCGGCAGCAGGAACGGCACAGCATTGACGGTGAGTCGGAAGATCGAGCCGCCGCGATGCGAGATGAGGAACGTGCGGACCTGCAGGATGCTGATGTCCAACAGCGGATGCGCAGCCCGGCGTAGGTGACGGATCTCCGCGATGCACATGGCGATCGCGATCACGCCGAGGGCCACTGCCGGTGTCCAGGGGACGCTGGCCCCGGCCAACAGGTCGGCCAGCACCACCACCGAGGCGACGGCCGCGCAGGTCAATGCCAGCCCGCGCCAGTCCAGACCCGGTGGTCGGGTCTCTTTGTCTCCCGGAATCAGCCGGAGGGCCACCACGAACGCGATCAAGCCCAACGGAATGTTGACGAAGAAGATCCAGTGCCAGGTCAGATAGGTGGTGAACAACCCACCGAGCAGCGGTGCCATCACCGGAGCCGCCAGCGCCGGCCAGGTCAACAGGGCGATCGCCCTGATCACATCCTGCTTCGCGGTGCTTCGGAGTACGGCGAGTCGGCCGACCGGAACCATCATTGCCGCGCCGACCCCTTGCAGCACGCGGAACACCGTCAGTTCGAACAAACTGGTCGACAGCCCGCAGAGCAACGACGCCAGAGTGAACAGGGCGATCGCCGACAGGAAGACGGTCCGGACGCCCCAGCGCTGCGTGATCCAGCCACTCAGCGGGATCAGCACGGCCAGCGTCAGCAGATAGGCGGTGATGGTGATGCCGATGTCCGCCGAGGTGACGCCCAGCGACCTGGCCATACTGGGCGCCGCCGTGGCGACGATGGTGCCGTCCAGGTTCTCCATGAAATACGTACCGGCCACGAGCAGAGCGATGCTGCGCTGCCGCCCGTTCATCACCGAGCGAGTATTTCAAACGATTCGACCAGCCGGTTACCTCTCCGGCCGCTGGTGCCGGCGCCGGCGACTAGTGCTGGCGGGCGCGACTCAGCACGCCCAGCAACTCCTCGTACGGCCCGACCAGATAGGCCAGGTCGCCACCCCGGAAGCGGGTGCCCCGTCGCGGTGGATGCTCCATCACGCCGGTAGCGGCCCGCTCCAGCGCAATCACCCTGGTGTTGGCCGAGAGCTCATTCATGGCCAACCCGGCCAACCGGCTACCCGTTTCGACGGTCAACCGACTGACCATGAAGGTCTGCTGGGCGACCTGGAAGGAGCCGAGCACCTCGAGGCCCAGCGCCGCCCCCACGAACCACGGTGCGGTCAACTCCTCGGTCGACTGCACGTTCTCGAACCCGAACCGCCGGGCGACGGTGCGTCCCAGCGATCGGTCGAACACCCTGGTCACCACCGGCACGCCGCCGGAGTTGGCCCAGACGTCGCTGAACATATCTCGGACCGCGATCGCGGTCTCGATGTTGACCATGTCGTTGCTGGTCATCACCGCCACTGCCGAGGAGTCGGCCACTCGCGCGGCGTCCAGCGTCGAGCGGAGCGTGGAGTCGCCGAAGATCACCGGCACCCCCAGATCGTTGGCCTCATTGAGGAAGCGGTTGTCGGAGTCGCGCTCGACCACCACGACTTCCTTGCCGGCCGCGACGAGTGCTGCGGCGACCCGGATGCCGAACGAACCCAACCCGACCACGACGACGTGGCCGGACAGTCCCCGCGCCCGGCGGCGACCGATCGCGGAATTGAGTCGGCGACTGACCAGCATGTCCGTGATGAAGGCCATCAGGACGGCCGTGCAGGTAATGCCGGCGCACATCAGGAAGATCGCCCAGATGCGTAGCCACGGCGCCTGATCGACGAAGTTGAAGTCCCCATAGCCGACGGTGGCCACGGTCTCCGTGCTGAAGTACAACGAATCGAGGATGCTCATACCCGGCAGCTTGTAGCCCTGCCAGAGCACGATCGTCGAGGTGACCACCAGGGTGCCGAGCACGGCGAGTGCCCGGTAGAGGCCCTTGTCGAAATCCGAGATGACACCGGACACCGCGGCAACCGCCCGCCGCAGGATCGATGGTCGCGATCGGGGCGGATCGACCGCGTCGTGCTCGAGGTCGATGTCCTGGTGGGCGAAATCGCCGGCCGTGCCCAACATCGCGGCGATGTCGCCGGGCTGGACCTGGAAGTCCCGCCCCGGACAGTTGACCACCGTCGGACCCAGGTTGCCCGACCCCGGCCGCAACACGGCGACGGGGGCCAGGGCACCGAAGAGCCCCCGCAGCGTCGACGGACGGTCGACCGGCAGTCGGACCAGCAGGAACGTCTCGGTGCCGATCGGCATCTCGTGGATGCGGCGGCTCAGACAGGCCTCGACGATGCCTGGTGCAGCCAGTTCGGCCACGTCGAGCACGCCACCTGGGCCGTTCCGGTCGGCGACGGCCCGGCCGATGGCTTGGTTCCCCAGCTGTGCGACGACCCGGACGTCCGAACGCAGTTCCCTGGCCACCAGGGACATCTCCAGGTTGGCGATCTCGTTGGCGACTACGCAGACGACGGCGCGCGCGGTCTGGATGCCCGCGGCGGTCAGCGTTTCCGCCGAACTGCCGTGCGCGGCAACCGTCCGCACACCCCAAGCGGTGACCACGTCCAGCTGGGACCGATCGGCGAACTCGGTCAACACCGTGACCTGCTCACCGGAGCGATACAACTGCTCGACGATCCGCATGCCGATGCCGCTCAACCCGCACACGATGACATGGCCGCCGGTCACCGCTGCAGCTGGTGCCACTGCAGCTGGTGCCACTGCCGTCGACGTCTCCGCGGTGATCGGCAGCGCCGCGAGATCGGTCACCTGGACGAGGTTAACGATCGGACATTTCGTACTCGTGTCAACTGTGCACGCGTGTGAACCGCCTACGGTCCGACGTTCAGAGGCCGGCGCGCCGCTGGCAGGTCTGCGGCCGGCGAAGCCCAAGAACTTGTCCAGGCCGCTGGCATCTTCCGGCACTGCGACGATGTCGCCGAACGGCATGCCCTTGCCCCGGTATTCGGGCGCAAGCAGCGGTGCCAAGCCGGCACGCGCGGCCTCCGCCTCGGCATCGGTGTATTCGACCGGCTGGCCTGTCGCTGTGGCCAGGTCCCAGCCGTGCGCCAAGTATTCGCCCGTCATCATGGCCACGGATGCGGCGGCCGGCGTCGACCCTGAGCTGATCGTCACTGGTGCATCGTCCGGCAGCGTGCCGTAGCCCGACACCGCTTTCGCAGCGGCTTCGTGAAACTCTGCCGCAGCGTCGGTGGGTGTGTAGTCGGCAGCGTTGTCCGGCTGCGGATCGCCGGCGCCGGCGTTGGCAAAGATCCGCGCCCAGCTGACCATGTGCTGTACCAGCTGATCGACCGTGTACTCCTCGCACGGCGTCGGCAGGCTGCCCTGATCGGGCCGGACGCCGTCCAGCACGGTGGCGGTCTTGGTCAGCACGGATTCCAGGGTCGAGGTATCAGTCATGCGTTCGACGTTAGGTGTCCCGTGGCGGTCGTGCTTGAAGGAACGCGACAGGCGACCGGAGGATGGACGGGCTAATTTGACCGGTATGACCGACACCCGGGGCATCGTGCACCCACTCACGGCCCTGGACCACTTTGCGCTCCACCGTTACCCGCCGCCCGCCATGCTGGCGCCCTACGTCGACCGACTGTGGTGTGTGAGCTGGGACCTGCCGCCCGACGAGGTCTTCGAACAGCCGATCCTGGCCCATCCGTGCGTCAACGTGGTGATCGAGGCCGACCGTGCCGCCGTCTATGGGGTGCCGACCCGACTGGGCCGGCAGCGCCTCACCGGCGCAGGCTGGGCCGTTGCCGTCATGTTCCGGCCGGGCGGGGCCCGGCCGTTCTTGGGGTCGGCGGCACGGGACTGGATCGACGTCACCGTGGAGATTTCGCAGCACTGGGCAGCGGGCGCTGAGCTGGTGACCGCCGTTCGCGACACCCGCGGGGCCGCCCAGGTCGTCGAGTCGATCCGGGCCGAGCGACTGGTTGATTTTCTCGTGGCCCGGACCCCGGGCGATGTCCCTGCCGACACCGTCGATGCCGTCGCGGTGGCCGAAATGATCGCCAACGACCGACAGCTGTGCACGGTGGAAGATGTCGTTGAGCGTTCCGGCATCGAGATCAGGTCATTGCAGAGGCTGTTCGCCGAACACGTTGGCCTGCCGCCGAAGCAGGTGATCCGTCGATATCGGCTGTTGGAGGCGGCGGAGGCCGCTTCGCACGGCACACCGGTCGTCTGGGCCGACGTCGCCCGCAGTCTTGGCTTCAGTGATCAGGCGCACTTGACCCGGGACTTCACTGCGGCATTCGGGATGTCTCCGGCCCGCTACGCCGGGCACTGACCCCAATGCCGGCGTCTGAGTCGGCCGGCCTAGGACCTCGGTGCGAAACACGTCGCGACGTAATACCCAATGCACGACGAAACCCGCAAAATCCGGGCCGGGCAAACGGTATTACGTCGCGACAGCGGCGGCCGAGGCTGTCCGGCGGTCGGCCGGCGTCGTCTGCTCGAGGCTCGTCGGCCCGGGCAGGGTGCCGTTGCCGACTGGCAGGCCACGATGGTCCGCCGGAAGAGCAAGCCGGGACGGGCAGACGCATCAGGGCGGCCCCACCGAAGTGGGACCGCCCTGATGAAGTGCAGGTCGAGCAGGTGCTACAGAGCCAGGACTTAGAAGTCCATGTCCCCGCCGCCCGGCATAGCCGGTGCGGAGGACTTCTCCGGCTTGTCCGCGACGACCGCTTCGGTCGTCAGGAACAGGGCGGCGATGGACGCGGCATTCTGCAGCGCCGAGCGCGTGACCTTGGCCGGGTCGATGATGCCGGCCGCGATCAGGTCCTTGTACTCGCCGGTGGCGGCGTCCAGACCCTGGCCCGCAGGCAGGTTCTTGACCTTGTCCGCAACGACGCCGCCTTCGAGGCCGGCGTTGATGGCGATCTGCTTCAGCGGAGCTTCGATGGCGACGCGGACGATGTTGGCACCGGTCGCCTCGTCACCCGTGAGCGTCAGGGTGGCCAGAGCCTTGGTGCCGGCCTGCAGCAGTCCGACGCCACCGCCCGCGACGATGCCCTCTTCGACGGCGGCCTTGGCGTTGCGCACGGCATCTTCGATGCGGTGCTTGCGCTCCTTCAGCTCGACCTCGGTGGCGGCACCGGCCTTGATGACCGCAACGCCGCCGGCCAGCTTGGCCAACCGCTCCTGCAGCTTCTCGCGGTCGTAGTCCGAATCGGACTTCTCGATCTCGGAGCGGATCTGGGCCACGCGGCCGGCGATCTGCTCGGCTTCGCCGCCACCGTCGACGATGGTGGTCTCGTCCTTGGTGACAACGACCTTGCGGGCGGTGCCCAGCAGGGCGACATCAACCGAGTCGAGCTTGAGCCCGACGTCCTCGGAGATGACCTGGCCACCGGTCAGGATCGCGATGTCCTGCAGCATGGCCTTGCGGCGGTCGCCGAAGCCAGGAGCCTTGACGGCAACCGACTTGAACGTGCCACGGATCTTGTTGACGACCAGGGTCGCCAGCGCTTCGCCGTCGACGTCCTCGGCGATGATCAGCAGCGGCTTGCCGGACTGCATGATCTTCTCGAGGATCGGCAGCAGGTCCTTGACCGCGGAGATCTTCGAGCCGTAGAGCAGGACGTAGGCGTCCTCCAGCACGGCTTCCTGGCGCTCGGCGTCGGTCGCGAAGTACAGCGACACGTAGCCCTTGTCGAAGCGCATGCCTTCGGTGAGTTCGAGCTCCAGGCCGAAGGTGTTGCTCTCCTCGACGGTGATGACACCTTCCTTGCCGACCTTGTCCATGGCCTCGGCGATGAGTTCGCCGATGGTGGCGTCAGCGGCGGAGATCGAGGCGGTGGCCGCGATCTGCTCCTTGGTCTCGATCTCGACGGCGTCATCGAGCAGCTGAGCGGAAATTGCCTCCACTGCCTTTTCGATCCCGCGCTTCAGAGCCAACGGGTTGGCGCCGGCTGCGACGTTGCGCAGGCCTTCGCGGACCAGGGCCTGAGCCAGGACGGTGGCCGTGGTGGTGCCATCACCGGCAACATCGTCGGTCTTCTTGGCAACTTCCTTGACGAGCTCGGCACCGATCTTCTCGTACGGGTCCTCGAGCTCGATTTCCTTGGCGATGGACACGCCATCGTTGGTGATGGTGGGCGCGCCCCACTTCTTCTCCAGGACGACGTTGCGGCCGCGCGGCCCCAATGTCACCTTGACGGCGTCGGCGAGGATGTTCATCCCGCGCTCGAGCCCGCGACGCGCTTCCTCGTTGAAAGCGATCAGCTTGGCCATGAGGTGTAGATCCTCCAGATCGGCCGCACCGCCTCGACCGGCAGGCCGGGCAGGCGCGGTAAGCAATTGGCGTTTGTTCGGTCTTCCCGATGCCCGCGACGGACGTACTGGGCGATCCTGGCCATCGGAGACCTGGGACCGACCGGCACTCACCGAAATCGACCTGGCACTCAGGGTCCCCGAGTGCCAATTTCATACTGGCACTCTCGGGGGTCGAGTGCAAGCAAGTCGAGCCGGTTGCTCAACCGCCACCGACCACGAGCAGGACGACCACGACCGCCAGCGCGAGCACGACCACCGCCCCGAGGACCCACGGCCACCTGGCTCGTTGGGCCGCAACCCGATGACTGGCCGGTCGGTGGCCGTCCGCGTCGGCGGCGACGGGCGCAGGACGCAACTGTCCGAACTGGCCATACGTCAGCATGGGACCGGTGACCGGCGCCGTCGTTGCCGGGTCGGGGTAGCCCAGCGCCGTCCGGACAGCGGCGAGCAGCTCGGCACTGCTCGGGTAGCGCAGTGCGGGGTCTGCGGCCATGCCGCGCTCGATCACTGCGTCGATCGCCGGCGGCAGGCCGGTCAGCGCCGCAAGCGATGGGATCACACCTGACAGGTGGCCGGTGATCACCGTACGCACGTCGCCGAGGTAGGGCGCCCGGCCGGCCAGCACCGCAAACAGCATGCAGGTCAACGAGTATTCGTCCGACCGGGGCGTCACCGCCTGGCCACGGAGGTGTTCCGGCGCCGCGTAGGTCGGTGACCCCAGGAAGTCGCCCGAGGTCATCCGATGCCCGGTCGGGCCCCGCCTGGTGAGCCCGAAGTCAGCGAGGTACACGTGCTCCCTGCCGACCGACTCATTGCGGGTGATCAGCACGTTGGCGGGCTTGACGTCCAGATGGACCAGGCCACGTTCGTGGAGCATGTCGAGGGCGGCACCGACCTGGCCGAGCAGATCCAGCACCCGGGGAACCGGCATGGCCCCGTTGACCAACTCGCGAGCGAGGTCGGTTCCGTCGACGAGGCGCATGGCGATGAATAGTGAGCCATCGACCTCGCCGAAGTCGTACAGCGGAACCACATTCACGTGGTCGATGGCCGACGCGGCGCGGGCCTCTTCGGCGAAGCGGGCGCGGAACTCGGCATCGGCCGACAGGTTGTCGCTCATGATTTTGAGGGCGACCGAGCGCTCGAGCCGCTCGTCGACGGCGCGGTAGACGATGCTCATTCCGCCTCGCCCGATGACCTCCTGCACCAGGTAGTGGCCCAGGCGCTGCCCGGAGAGGTCGACCGACACAGCCCAAGAGTAGAGGTGCGCACACCAGCCGGCGGCGACGGTGAGGAGAACCGACGGGTCTGCGGCTGTGCTCGGGTCGGCTGACCGTAGGGTTCTGCAGGATGAGCGACCAGGTGCCGATCGAACTGCGGGTGCTGACCGGACCCAATCTCTATTTCGCGCGACCCGCGGTGAAGCTGACCCTGGATGCCACCGGCGTGATGGCCGCCGATCCGGCCACCGTCGTCGGTTGGCAGCGGGCGCTGAAGGTCCGCAATCCGGCGGTCGGGATGGCCGACTCAGCTGCGCGATCGGACGCGGCTGCCGAGCTGGCCGCCGCCGTGGTCCGCCGCAGCGGCGGGGCCATCCGGACCCGAGTGGCGGCCGTGGCGCGCGCGGGTGACGATCGCACCGTCGTGGTGGCCTTCCCGTTCCGCCGCCGCGGTACGGCCGAGCATTTCGCGCAGGCCGCGGCGATCGCCTTCGATCGGATCACCAAGGGCGGTGTCGATCCGGCACTGGCCATCGGCGACGTCGGCCTGAGCATGGCCGGCGTGGATCCGGGTGAAATCGTCCGTCCGCTGCGCCCCGCGGTTCCGGTGATCGCGGTGACCGGGACCAACGGTAAGACGACGACCACGAGATTGATCTCGCATCTGATGCAGGCGGACGGGCGGGTGCCCGGCTGGTCGTCGACCGACGGCATCGTGATCGACGGGGTGGAGGTGGAGAGCGGTGACTGGTCGGGGCCGGGCGGCGCGGCCCGAGTGCTCTCCGACCCACGCGTGACGGTGGCCGTGACCGAGACAGCTCGCGGGGGGATTCTGCTGCGCGGCGTCGGCACCGCCGCGAACGACGTGTCGGTCGTGACGAACATCAGTGCCGATCACCTCGGGCTGCTCGGCGTGCACACGATCGAGCAATTGGCGGAGGTGAAGTCGGTCGTCGTGAAGATCACCAAGGCCTCCGGCTGGACCGTGCTGAACGCCGATGATCCGCTGGTCCGGGCCATGCGGTCCGTGTCGAGGGCGCGACCGTGGTTCTACTCGCCGGATCCCGACAACCCCTACCTGGACGAGGCCCTCGAGGCAGGCGGCAAGGCCATCACCGTGATCGACGGCGACATCGTCGTGCTCAGTCGGGGCCTCGATCCGACCACCGTGCTGCCGGTGGCCGAGGTCCCGCTGACCCTGGCCGGTTCCTCCCGGGTCAACGTCTCGAATGCGCTGGCCGCGACAGCCGCGGCATTGGGGGTCGGCGCGTCGATCGAGGCCGTCCGCGTGGGTCTGCGGTCGTTCACCCCGGACGCGGAGCACAACGCAGGTCGGCTGAACGTCTATCTGGTCGGCACGGCCGCCGTCGTCCTGGATCTGGCCCACAACGAGGCCTCACTGGAATCGCTGCTCGAGGTGGCCGGCGCGCTGCGCACCGCGGGCGGAGAGCTGGCCGTGGTGGTCGGGACCGCCGGCGATCGGACCGACGAGGCCATCCACGCCATGGGTGAGATGGCCGCGGCCGCAGCCGATCTGCTGGTCATCGCCGGCCGGGCGAAGTATCTGCGCGGCCGACCACCCGGCGAGATGGAGGACCTGTGGCGATCCGGCGCGGCCGAAGCGGGTGTGCTGGATGTGGTCGATCTGCCGGATGAATTGTCCGCACTGACTTTCCTGCTGGACCACGGCCTGCCGCCGGGCTCCGCCATTGCCGTCTGCGCACTCGAGCAGCGGACAGAAATGGCGGCCGAGATCTTCCGACGGGGCGGCTCGGAGGCATCCGTGGATCAGATCGCGGCCCTGGTGGCCGACCGGGCCGACGACCCTTCCTGATCCGCGGGCGCGTGCCGGGCCGGCCCGATCTGCAGGGAGGATGGAGCGATGCGCTCCGTCGAAGAACACGCCCGGGTCATCTCGGACCTGCTGTCCCCCAGTCCGGTCACGGTCATCGGATTGGCCCAGACCTCAGGGCTGGTGCTGGCCCGGGATCTGATCGCACCCATCGACCTGCCGCCGTTCCCGAACTCGGCGATGGACGGCTACGCCGTCCGGGCCGCGGACCTCACCGGGTTCCCGCTCACCCTGACGGTGTCGCAGGACATTCCCGCCGGAAGGCAGGACACCGACCCGCTGGCCGCCGGCACCGCGGCGCGGATCATGACCGGTGCACCGATGCCCGCCGGTGCCGACACCATCATCCAGGTCGAGCGAACCGACGGCGGCACCGACACGGTCCGGATCGACAGTGCGCCGCCGGCCGGCGTGCACGTCCGCAGCAAAGGCGAGGACGTCGTGGCAGGCGCGGTCGTCCTCAAGGCGGGCACGGTGATCGCCGGACCGCAGGTCGGCGTGGCCGCCGCTCTCGGTTTTGCCGCTCTCCCGGTCAGGCGGCCGCTGGAGGTGCTGGTGCTCTCGACCGGGACCGAACTCGTCGCGCCGGGCCAGCCGCTGCGCCCTGGTCAGATCTACGAGTCGAACTCCTACATGTTGGCCGCCGCCATCACCGCGGCCGGCGCCCACGCCACCGTCGCCCACTTCGTCGCCGATGACGTCGACGCCTTCCGAGCCGCATTACGGGCCGCCATCGCGGGCATCGATCTGATCGTGACGTCGGGCGGGGTATCGGCCGGCGCCTACGAGGTGGTCAAGGACGCGCTGACCGGCCAGGGGGTGGAGTTCGCGAAGGTCGCAATGCAGCCCGGAATGCCGCAGGGCGCAGGGCATTTCGACGGTATTCCGATGGTCACCCTGCCGGGGAACCCGGTGAGCTCCTACGTCTCGTTCGAGGTCTTCCTTCGACCGGCCATCCGGGCGGCGATGGGATACCAGCAGATCACCCGGCCGGCGGCGGAGCTCCCGCTCTCGGAGACGATCGACTCACCGGTCGGCAAGCGCCAGTTCCGTCGCGGGGTCCTCGACGCGGCGGCCGGCACGGTGGCCCCCTGGGGCGGACCGGGTTCCCATCTGCTGTCCTGGCTGGCCGGCGCCGACGCCATGATCGTCGTGCCGGCGGACGTCGGCCGATTGGAAGCGGGCGACAACGTCGAGGTCTGGTTGCTCGGCTGAGACTCCCCGGTTCAGGGATGTCACCGATGTGGACGTCGCGAGGGGTCGACTAGCGTCGACGGGATGAGCATCGGGCGAGGAACCAGGATCGAACATGAGCACGCTTGACGATTGGATCGCGGACGCGGCGCAGGCGTTGTCGCTGACACCGGCCGCCATTCCGGCGGACCTGCGCGACGAACTGCTGGAGCTGACCAGGGATGTGGCGCACAATGTGGCCCGCATCGCCGGCCCGCTGACCTGTTACCTGGCCGGGCTGGCCGTCGCCGACGGCGCCCCGCCGTCGACGGTGGTGCAGACCTTGAAGGAACTGGTCGCCGGACGGGAACCGGGGGCCGTGGAGACGCAAGCATGAGCTGGATCCGCCTGGTCATCCACCGCGGCGTCGCTGGTCGCGACTGACTCAGCCGCGCACGGTGACCCGGTCGGGCAGGGTGAACGACTCGATCGGGAGCACGGTTGCCCCGCTCTCCCCACGCATCCGCTCGACCCGGCCGTCGGCTCCAAAGGTGTACTCGAACAATTCTCCGTACGAGCCGTAGCCGGATCCACCGATCACCCGAAGCGTTGTTTCGTCGACGATCTCGAGTTCGGCCGCGTCCTCCGACGGGTCCGGTGATGCGGTGTGGACACGGTACAGACGGCCACCGAGCACGGCGATATCCAGCACGCCCCAGACGGACGCGAACCGGCCGGCGAACCGGGACGGGTCCGCGCCATCGGCAGGTCGCGGTTTGCTGCCGGCCAGGTCGATGAGTTTCACTCCCGCGTGGGCCATCGACTCGGCCGGGCCGTCGATGGCATTGGTCAGGACCGACACGGCGAGACCTGCCCTGGTGTCGGCGACCGAACTGGTGATGTGGCCGGGATAGCCGCCGCCATGGCCGATCAGCTCCCGCTCGCCCACCTTGGCCACCGACAGGCCGAGCCCGTACTGCCGGTCGTTCGAATCCACCTTCCACCAAGGGTGTTGCATGGCCCGCTTGGACGCGTCGGTGAGCAACCGCTCGTCGCCGATGAAGTGCGCGGCGAAGTACTGGACCAGATCCGATGCGGTGGAGTAGAAACCAGTGGCCGCCGCCATCGCCCTGGTGTTGACATGCTCGATCGGCACCCGCTCGTCGCCGTACGCCAGCGAGCTGTAGCCGGTCGCATAGTCAGCAGCGCGGTCCGGGTCGAGCTCGGGTCCGATGTCGACGAGCCCCAATGGCTCGAGGATCGCCGTTCGCATTCGCTCGCCGTAGGAGACTCCCGAGGCCGCCTCGATGATCAAGCCGGCCAGCGAATAGGCGATGTTCGAGTACTTGAACCGCTCGTCCGTTCCGAGTGTCGCGGCCGCCGGGTCGAGCAGTACCTCGGACAGTCGTTCGCGATCGAGGAAGTCGCCGTCCAGCTGCCAGAAATCACCGTTGCGGCTGTCCCGGGACAGGCCCGAGGAATGGGACAGCAGCTGGCGAATGGTCACCGCCCCGGCGGGCGCTCCGGCCAGATAGTCCACCCAGGCGTCGGCCCGGTCATCCAACCGGAGCGCGCCCGCCTCGACCAGCTGCAGCATCGCGGTGGCCGTGAAAGTCTTGGAGTGCGAGGCGATCCGGAAAAGGTGCCTGGTAGTGAGGGGCACCTCGTCGACGAGATCGGCGAAGCCGTAGGCGGTCGACAGCCGGACCCTGTCGCCGGCGAACACCGCCGCCTGCACGCCCGGGACGCGCTCGAACTTCTGTCGGAATTCGAGATAGCTGTCGAAAAACGCAAGCGCCTCGTCGACCGACGCGTCGTCGGGCAGAGCTTTGAAATCGCTGTCAGCCACTGGGTTCCTCCACCATCTCGTTGTGCCACGGGTGTCGGTGGCGTCGGGCCGTCGTCCGGATGGTCGGCCCCTCCGGCATTCTCACTGCTCGTCAAGCATTGGTCAGCGCCTAAATTCCGGCCCGGTGGGTCCAGCGCCCGCCCAACATGGTGCCCGCGACGGGCATGGTCCGTAGCTCGCCGGCTGTCGCGGTGAACGGATCACGATCCAGCACCACCAGGTCGGCAGCATCGCCGCTCGCGATTGCTGCTCGCCCGCGGGCCGACGCCGACAACGCAACTGCGATCGGCAATTCCTGTTCCGGATGCCAGGCGGGCCGTTCGTCGCGCGTCCGGCTGACCGCAGCGGCCATCGAGATCCACGGGTCCAACGGGGCGACCGGCGCGTCCGAGCCCAGCGCAAGTCGAGCACCTGCCGCCAATAACCGACCGTAGGCAAAGGCCCGGTCGGTACGGCCGGCCCAATGGTGGTCCGCCACATCGCGATCGTCCAGGGCGTGCTCGGGTTGAACGCTCGCCGTGATGCCCAGCGCAGCGAAGCGGTTGAAGTCGGCGAGGTCGAGAAGCTGGGCATGCTCGACGGTTCCCCGACTGCCCGCCGCCTCGAAGGCGTCGAGCACCAGCGAGTTCGCCCGGTCCCCGATCGCGTGGATGGACGTCTCCAACCCAGCCGCCCAAGCCTTGCGCATCAACGGGATCAACTCCTCCGGCGGGCAGCTGAGCACTCCACAAGCATGCGGTGACCCCTCCAGGCCCGGATAGGGGTCATGACAATAGGCAGTTCTGGTGTTCAGCGATCCGTCGGTGATCACCTTGAGCGGACCGACGGTAGCCATTCCTCCGGTCCCTGGTACCGCGTCACCGCTGCGCAATCCACGACCGATTGCCGTGTCCAACGCCGCGGGCCAGACCGAGCACACCACTCGGATGGCGTCGAAGCCCGCCGCCATCCGGCGCGCCCAGGACAGGGCACTGTCGGGGGCCTCGAAGTCGACGACCCCGACGACTCCCCTCGCTGCCGCTTCAGCAGCCGCCTCGGCGACCCAGACATCACTGACCGTCGTCGGGACCAACAGGACCTCGTTCATGATCGGCAGCCAGTCGTTCTCCCTGAGCAGTCCCCCGATCTCGCCGGCCCGGCCAAATCGCTGCAGCGCAACGGTGTTGAGCCAGGCGGAATGAAGATCTCCGCTGACCATGACCACCGGCACATCGGGCGCGACGGCGTCCAGCAGGGCTGCCGTCGGCACATCCGGCCAGAGCCCGTCACGGAAGCCGTAACCCACCAGAATGACCCCGGGCGGCGGCGGAGAATGTGCGAGCCGCTGTCCAGCCAGCGCAGCCAGCTCGGCCGCGGACCTCGCACCGGACAGGTCGAGCCGCTGTTTCGTGGCCGCCCACTGGTCGAAATGAACGTGCGCGTCCCACAACCCGGGCAGCAGCAACCGACCCTCGAGGTCCAGCACCTCACCGCCACCGGTGCCCACCGGGTCAACCACCACTCTGCCGGCGCTGATCAGCAGATCCCGCGGGCGAGCCCCGCTTTCGAGCCTGGCGTTACGCAGCAACAGATCGCTGGGTGACAACCGATCCGGCCGCCTCGCTTCTGTGTCTTGTCCATCCCTCATACCGGCTCGACTCAATCCTCCTTGAACTCGTCGCCGGCGCCGGCCTGCGCGAGGGTGCCGATGGTCTGAAGCTGATCCCAGACGGCGCGGGCCCGGTCGACGCAGAGCACCACCAGATCGCCGGCGTTGGCCCGATCGATACTGACCGAGGTGGCATCGATCTCGTCGAGTACTACTTCGATCTCCTTCACCCGCGCACCCTCATCGTGGGCCTGTTGCGCACCTTTGACGATCAACGCCGCGGTCTCGCCCGGCTGACGACCGCGGAGCCGTTCGTCCTCGCGGACGATGATCCGGTCGAAGTGTTTGCCCGCCTGGTATCCCAGGTCGACCATGTCCTGGTCGCGGCGGTCGCCGGCGGTGGCCACCACGCCGATGCGTTGCGGCCGTTCGATTCCGGTCATGTCCTCGAAGAACCGGTCGACGAAGTCGCCCAGCGCCACCATGGCGGGAGCGTTGTGGCAGTAGTCCACGATCACCTTCACTCCGCGGACTTCGGTCAGGTTCATCCGACCCGGCGCCTGATAGAAGGACGAGGTGAAAGATCTCAGGCCGGCACGGATGTCGTGCAGGTGCGCGCCCGAGCAGTAGGCCGCCGCCGCCGCCGCCATGGCGTTCTGCACGTTGAACATGGCTTTGCCACCGAAAGTCACCGGCAGCAGATGCGAGTAGGCCAGCGGCATTCGGCGCCGACCATGCACCAGAACGATCTGGTCGCCCAGCTCGCCCTTCTCCAGGATGATGGCCTTGCCGCCGCGGCGGCAGTGGTCGGCGATCATCCGATTGTTCGGTTTGATGGAGAACCAGACGATCTCTCCGGAACATGCGCGCCGCATGCCGGCCACCAACTCGTCGTCGGCGTTCAACACCGCGGCGCCGTTCTTCGGCACGGCCTCGACGATGACCTGCTTCACCTTCGCGAGCTGCTCGATGGAGTTGATGCCCCGCAGTCCGAGGTGATCCGGCGCGACGTTGAGGACCACGGCGACGTCATTGCGGGTGTAGCCCAGGCCTTCTCGCAGGATGCCGCCGCGGGCGACCTCGAACACCGCGAAGTCCACTCGGGGGTTCTGCAACACCATCCGAGCGGACCGGGGTCCGGAGGCATCGGAACGGATCACCAGGCGGTCGTCGATGACGACTCCGTCCGTCGAGGTCATGCCGACCTTGCGACCGATGCTCTTGAAGATGTGGCTGATCATCCGGCTGGTCGTCGTCTTGCCGTTGGTCCCGGTCACCGCCACGATGGGAATCCGTGACGCGGTTCCCGGCGGAAACAGCAGATCCACCACGGGTTTTGCCACATACTGCGGCTCGCCGATGGTCGGATGGGTGTGCATCCGGAAGCCGGGCGCCGCATTGACCTCGCAGATGGCACCGCCGGTCTCCCGTACGGGCTGGGTGATGTCGGGACACAGGAAGTCGATGCCGGCGATGTCGAGACCGACGACGCGAGCCGCCTCCTCGGCGATATCGACGTTGTCGGGGTGCGCCTCGAAGGTCCGGTCGATCGAGATGCCGCCGGTGGACATGTTTCCGGTGAGCGCGAGGTTCACCATCTCGCCCTCCGGCGGCACATCGTCCATCTCGAAGCCCTGCGCACGAACAAGTTCGACCGCACCGTCGGTGACTTCGATGCGGGTGAGCACCTTCTCGTGCCCGACGCCGCGCCGCGGATCCGAGTTGGTCAGCTCGACGAGCTCGGCGACCGATTTCTTGCCGTCACCGATCACGTGGGCCGGCACGCGTTCGGCGATGGCGACCATGTTCCCGCCGATCACCAGCACCCGGTAGTCCTTGCCGGTGATGAACGACTCGACCAGCACGTAGCCGCGCCGAGACTGGTCGTAGGCCTCGGTGAAAGCCGCCCTGACTTCCTCCTCGGAGTTCAGGTTGATGGCGACGCCGCGGCCGTGGTTTCCGTCCAACGGCTTGAGGACGACGGGATAGCCGATTCGCCTGGCCATCCGGACGGCGTCATCGTCGTTGCGCACCACCTCGGAGGTGGGCACCGGTAGGCCGGCCGCGGCCAGCAGCCGATTGGTGAGCTCCTTGTCCGAGGCGATGTCCACCGCGAGCGAGCCTGTCATCGACGTCATCGTGGCCCGGATGCGCTGCTGCAGTTTGCCGTGCCCGAGCTGGACCAGCGAGCCGGAATTGAGGCGCTGCCATGGGATATCGCGGGCGATCGCCTCCTCGAGGATGGCCTGGGTCGATGGCCCGAACGCCACCCGCTGACTGGTGCGCAGGAACGCCTCGTGCTCGGCCTGGAAATCAAATTCGTGATCCACGGCCACCCGGCCCGGCGTCTCCTCCTCCTCGTCGACCAGGCTGACCAGGTGGTTGACCAGCTTCACGGCCAGCCGCCCGGCGAGCGTCGCCACGGTCTCGTCAAGGTAGCCGTAGATGACGTTGTACACACCACGGACGCCGGTCGAACGGGTCTTGCCGCGGGTCATCTCGTGCCCCGCCGTGCGTTGCAGCTCCAACGCCACGTGCTCGCTGACGTGCCCCGTCCAGGTACCTTCCACCAGCCGCTCGACGAATCCACCCTCGTGTCCACGGGAACACTGGTGCGCCCGGAGACCCGGCAGCAACGTCAGCAACTGCTCGGTGAACCCCGGCAGGACGTCTGTCGGTGCGTCTTCGAGCGCACCGATGTCCAGCACCATGTGGATGGCCGGCTCGTACGAGTAGTAGTTCGGGCCGCGATAGACGCGGAGCTCGTTGACCCTGATGGCGCGCTGCTGGTCGGGTGGCGAGGAGTGGGTCATCTCGAGCCTTTCGCACATCGTCTGGTCCGGCAGCTGGTGGCCTTGATCATTGCCTACCGACGGATGACGGAGAAAGGCGCGGTCGAACGGGTGGTCCGGGCCGCTTTCAGGAAGACGCGGGGCGGCGCCGCAATTCCGCCGTGGTGGTGTGCGCGCCCTCCGCAGCGATCCGCCTGGTTCGGGGGCGTAGGTCGTTGGGCACGTCTTCGAGCGTCGCGATGGCGGGTTCGCCTTCGGCCGGCGCCAGCCCGGGCGCAAAGACCAGCGACCTGTCGTTCAGGTCGAAAACTGCGCCCCTGGGCAACGTGTGCAGCTTCAGTCCGGACATCATCAACGGCTGGCTGCCGGTGGCCGTGTACGCGGTGGTGATGACGTCCCGCCCGTCGATGACGGTAACCACGCCTCGTCCCTTGACCTCCAGCAGGCCGGCGCTGGAGATGATCGCCGCGGTGTCCTCGTCGATGCCGACGCCGAGCTGGCCGGGGTTCGCCGCCACGAGGGCCAGCAGCCGGCCGAACCGATTGCGCTGGGTGAAGTGCTGGTCGACGATCACGCCGGTGAGCAGCCCAAGCCCTTGCGACACCTGGCCGACCCGGAATTTTGGCGTCGAGCCGCCACTGCCGAAAGAGACCATGTGTTCCGAGCAGATGCTGGCCCCAGCCGACGTTCCGGCCACCACGGCGCCACGCAGGTGGGCGGCCACGATCGCATCCCCGAGCGGAGTGCCCACCACAACGGTGGCCAGTTTCGTCTGATTGCCGCCGGTCATGAAGACGGCGGTGGCCCGTTCGACGGCGGCGCCCAACGCGGGATCCTGGGCCTGCTGCCGACTTTCCGGCCGAATGCCCACCACGTCTTCGACCCCGAGGCCGGCGAACAGCTGGAGGTAGGCGTGGGTGATCTCGTCGCCGAGCGACGAAGCCGTCGAGATGACCACGATCCGAGCGGCCGGACCCCCGGCCAGCCGGGTCACCTCCCGCAGGATCGTCATCCGGCCGAGCTTGTCCTCGGCACCGCCGATCGGCATGACGATGCCCGGGCCCTGCTGAGGTGGGACGGACCGCGCCTGACTCATGTCGGCCACGCTATCGCCCGCGCGGCCATCTGCCCGAATCAGGTAATCGGCCGGCAAACCCGGGCGGGATCGGCCATGGTGGAATCGTGCAGCCGGCGTGGCCGGAGACGAACCGATGCGGAAGGCATGAACATGGGCGTGAATCTGACCAAGGGCGGCAACATCTCGCTGACGAAAACGGCACCCGGTCTGACGGCCGTGACGCTGGGCCTGGGCTGGGACGCGCGGACCACCGACGGCACCAGCTTCGATCTGGATTCCAGCGCCATCGGCGTGGGCGCAGACGGCAGGGTGGTCGGCAACGACTACTTCATCTTCTACAACAACAAGCGCTCGCCCGACGGCTCGATCGAGCATGCCGGCGACAACCTCACCGGCGAGGGTGCAGGCGACGACGAAGTCATCTCCGTCGACCTGGCCGCCGTCTCACCGAACATCGACAAGGTGGTGGTGGCCGTCTCGATCTACGAAGCGGACACCAAACGGCTGTCGTTCGGACAGGTCCGCAATGCCTTCATCCGAGTGGTCAACAAGGCCGACGGTGCCGAGCTCGCCCGCTACGACCTGACCGAGGATGCTTCCACCGAAACGGCGATGGTGTTCGGGGAGTTGTACCGGAACGGCGCCGATTGGAAGTTCCGCGCGATCGGACAGGGCTACGCCTCTGGCCTCTCCGGCATCGCCCAGGACTACGGCGTCAGTATCTGACGGCCGCTCCTGGTGTGATGTTGCTCCGAGCGGGCGGAGGTGCGTCCCGGCCCGATTGATCAGCCGATTCCGATAGCGTGTTCTTTGTTGATCTCGGGTGCACTTCGCGCCACGGGGTCTGTGCGGACACCATCGTGTCCCGGCAGGCGAGACGAGCGCGCGCAAGCGCAGAAGGTGCAGGCGATCCGCTCATGGCGTCCGGCTCCCCGTCCGCCGGCAGTACGGCCGGTGGCTCGCACCTGGCCCAGTTGATCCGCAGCACGGTGCCGCCCATGCATCCCGGCGGAAAGCCGATCGTCTACGGAGCGCTCGCCGGCTCACTGGGCCTGCGATTCCTGCTCCGAAGCGTGGGTTTGCGCAAGTTCGGCAGCTTGGTCGGCCGCGTCGGGCTGATCGGGACGGCGGCTTCGGCACTGTTCTTCCGGTCGCCCCGGCGCGTGACTCCGACGGGTACCGCGCTGGTGGTGGCGCCGGCCGACGGATTGATCTCGCTGATCGAACAAGCCGTCCCACCGGCCGAACTGGGTGTCGGAGACCAGCCGCTGACGCGGGTCTCCATCTTCCTGTCCGTTTTCGACGTGCACGTGCAGAAGATCCCGGTGGACGGTGTGATCACCGCGGCTGCCTACCATGCGGGCCAGTTCCTGTCCGCTGACCTGGACAAGGCCTCGGAGGTCAACGAACGCAATTCGCTGGCGATCGCCTCGACACACGGCGAGCAGGTCATCGTCACCCAGATCGCCGGACTGATCGCCCGCCGGATCGTCTGCGATCTGGGCGTCGGCGCCCCCGTCCTGGCCGGCGCGACCTACGGCCTGATTCGATTCGGCTCCCGGGTGGACACCTACCTACCGGCCGGATCCGACCTGAAGGTCCTGCTGGGACAGCGAACGATCGGCGGTGAAACGGTGCTGGCGCATCTGCCCGGCGCCGCTTGTTGATGGGCACCCACTCGCCTGGCGCGAGCTTGAACTACGCCGCCCCGGTCGGCACCGTCCTGATCGACACCGTCCCTGTCGGCACCGTCCTGATCGACACCGTCCCTGTCGGCACCGTCCTGATCGACACCCGTCCGGCCGGCGCGAGCCTGAACTACACCGTTCCGATCGGCACCGTCTAGTGGCCGCGGTTCCGGGCGTCAGATTCCTGCCCAACGCGATCACGGTCCTGGCCTTGAGTGCCGGGCTGACCAGCGTCGCGTTCGCACTGCAAGGCCAGTGGTTCCCGGCGATTGCGGCCATCGGCATCGCCGCCATCCTCGACTCGCTGGATGGCCCGGCGGCCCGACTGCTCAACTCGACCAGCCGGATCGGCGCCGAGTTGGACTCGTTGTCTGATCTGGTGTCGTTCGGCGTGGCGCCCGCGCTGGTGGCCTACGTCTGGAAATTCAACACCGGCAAGCCGATCGACTACGGCTGGGCCTTCTGCCTGCTGTTCGCGGTCTGTGTCGCGTTGCGCCTGGCACGGTTCAACTCGCTGCTCGAGGACGACGACCCGAAGCCCTATGCGCGCGGGTTCTTCACCGGGGTGCCCGCGCCAGGGGCCGGCCTGCTGTCCACCGCACCGCTGCTGCTGTTCATCCGCTTCGGTGACGGATTCTGGAGCAACAAGTGGGTGGTCGCCGCCTGGTTGACCTTGATCGCTGCGCTGGCCGTGTCCCGACTGCCCACCATCGCCCTCAAATCGGTGCGCGTTCCGCCCAGTCTGATCGTGCCGCTGCTTGCCCTCACCGTCTTGGCGGTGGCGCTCGAGTTCTACGAGCCGCAGATCATCCTGCTGATCGGCATGGCCCTCTACCTGTTGCACCTGCCCTACGCGAGCTGGAAGTTCCAATACCTCAAGCGGCACCCCGAGCTATGGATGGACGCGAGGGCGCAGCGGATCGCGCGCTCGTCCACACGTCGGCTGCGACTCTCGGTGCGGATGCCGCGACGACGCAGAGTGGCCGGGCGGGATGCCGAGGGTCGGCCGCTACCGGCCGCCAGACGGCGCGGCGCGCTCAACCAGGTGCGCGGTCGGGTTCAGGGCCGGCGCCGGCTCCGATAGCGGATCCCGACACCACCGCTCCGATAGCCACCGCCTTCGGGTGTCAGGCGTCGAAGCCCAGCCGGCGGGCCGACCGGGTCTTCTGCCTGGTCGCGCGCAACCGGCGCAACCGGCGAACCAACAGCGGATCCTCCGCCAGCGCGGCCGGATTGTCGATGACGTTGTTGAGCACCTGGTAGTACCGGGTCGGCGAGAGATCGAACATCTCTTTGATCGCCTGTTCCTTCAACCCGGCGTACTGCCACCATTGGCGTTCGAAAGCCAGGATGTCGCGGTCTCGACGAGAGAGCCCGTCCGCCGTCGCTGCGGTGCCATCGACCTGAGTGCTGTCATTGCGTTCCGGCCGTGCGGCAGCGCTGTCCATCCAAACCTCCAAAGACTCCACCGGGCCGTCGAACCACCAACGCGGACCCGGAATCACACGGTTGTCATTCTCCGCCCTATCGTGGCACGCCCGGCGACAAGTGGTCCAGCGCATCCGGCGTGTCAGCGGATCGGCGTACCACAACTTGTAGTAAGTGACGTCACATCGTTCTCATCTGTCACACGAGTCTCACGGCTCACTCCGAGCGAGGTGTGGCCTCCGTCAGGACGCCCAGGGCACTGGTTTGGCGCCGAGGGCCAACAACGTGTGCAGGAGCGGATGGGCGTCGGGGCTCACTACCAGACAGGCCGCATAGCCGCTCTCGTCGTCGGACGTACCGAGCCCGACGGACGGCGTTCCGATCTCACCGTGGATGGTCGCGGCGATGACCTTCAGCCGGCCCCCGGCCGAGGGATCCGTCATGCCGGTCAGCCGCGTCACGAGGGCACGGCAGGTGCGATCGAGCCCTGCCTGGGACAGGCCCGGACGCGCGGTGGTCATGGCGCCGAACGCCTCGACGGTGTGCGACCGGTCGCACTCGGTGGACCTGGCCAGGCCGAGGTTGGGGCTGTCCAGGCAGACGGCCAGAGCCGCGGGTTCGGTCCCCTCGGCGAAGGTGTCCCGCAGACTGCTCGGATAGGACACCGACGGCCCGTCTCTACCGTGGACGAAGACGACGCAGGCCACCCACTTCTGACCGGCTCGCTGTTGCAGTGGGGTGGGTCCGGAGGGTGCGGTCGACAGATTGCTCAGCGGAGACCAGTCGGATGCGATGACGGCGTTGTGATCTGCGCCCACCTGCAACCCGAGATAGCGTGCGGACGCCTCGAAGCAGGCGGTTTGGTTGGGGTCGTCGGTCACCACGGATCCGTCAGCCGGGGTCTGGATCCGGGGTACGGCCGGAATGTGCGTCCGGCGGTCCACGATCACAGCCGCCACTTCGCCGAAACGTGCAGCAGCACACGGTGCGAGGGCCTGCGGACGATAACTCGGGTGCGCCCCCTGGAGCCACGCGTCAGTCTCGGACACAGCCAGGCAGTCGCCCACCGCCGGCGGTCCGGGAATGGGCGCAGCCAGGGCCACGCCGCGAATCTGCCTTCCGCCGGCAGACGGAACAACGAAGGCGGCGACCACGACCACGAAGATGACCAGCAGTCCGCCCCAGCGCCGATCCATCAGTCCACTGTATGACGCGGGACGTGGCCCGGATTGGCCCAAGATGACGCAGTCGGAGCGGGCCGGCTGCTCCGGATCGTTCGCAACCGAGTCTGACGACGAAGCTGCCCGTGACGCCAGTGCCGCACCGACCAGCGGGTTTATCTCCTTGGGCGGCCTCACAGTCGATCGACCGCGGTCCTCAGGCGCGAATCCGCCGGCCCGTCGGGTCGTACAAGATGTCGGCCCCGACCCTGCCCCCCACCCATTCGCCGAACAGGTCGATCTGCAGCACGGTGCCCTCGTCCGCGACGGCGGTCGGCAGGTACGCGTAGGCGATGGATTTGCCCACCGTGTGACCGAAGCCGCCCGAGGTCACCCGGCCGACCAGCTGATCATCGATGCGCACCGGCTCCCCGCCGAGCACCAGCATGGACGGATCATCGAGCACCAGGCAGCACAACCGCCGGACCGGACCGGCGTCGCGCAGGCCCAACAGCGCTGCCCGGCCGAGGAAGTCCTTGTCCCAGTCGACGCAGAAGCCCAGGCCGGCGCTGAGCGGGTCAGTCTCGCCGGTGACGTCCGAACCCCAGACCCGGTAGGCCTTTTCCAGCCGGAGGCTCTCGATCGCCCGGTAGCCGGCGGCCACCATCCCGTATTCGCCCCCGGCCTCGAAGAGGAGTTCCCACAGCGCCGCACCGTATTCGGCCGACGCATACAGCTCCCAGCCCAGCTCACCGACGAAGGTCACCCGCTGCGCGCGGACCGGGATGTCCCCCACCGGAATTTCCCGGGAGGTCATGAATCCGAATTCCCGATGGCTCAGGTCGACCGGTGTCAGCCTGGACAACAGATCCCGCGAGCTCGGACCCCAGAGCGCGAAACACGCGTACTGGCCGCTGATGTCCGTAATAGTGACGTCGAAGTTGCCCGCTCTGGCCTGTCGCCGCAGCCAGGCGCCGTCCCGAGAGCCCATTGCGGTCCCGGTGACGATCCAGAACGAGTCCGGTCCGACGCGAGTGACGGTCAGATCCGCCTCGATTCCACCCCGGCGGTTGAGCAACTGCGTGTAGGTCACTCGCCCGACCCCACGTGCCACCCTGTTGTCGCAGACCCATTCCAGGAAATCCGCGGCATCCGATCCGGCCACGGCCAGCTTGGCAAACGAGGATTCGTCGAACAACGCGACGGCCTCCCGCGCGGCCCGGTGCTCGACGGCCACTGCGGTGGAGAAATTCTGGCCGGCCCAGCCCTGCGGCCGACTGCTCGCCGCCGGATCCTCGTTGCTCCGGTAGTAGTTCACCCGTTCCCAGCCGCTCTTCTCGCCGAAGGCAGCACCGTGCTGCTGGTGCCAGCCGTAGGCCGGCGAGCGCCGCAGCGGGCGTCCAGCGACGCGTTCGTCGCCGGGATACCTGATGTCGTAATAGGTCTGATAGTTCTCCAGCACCCGACCCAGGGTGAACGACGGCGATTGGTACTGGCGGCCGAACCGATTGATGTCCATGTGCGCGACCTCCATCGACGGTTCGCCCCCGACGATCCACTCGGCCATCAGCCGGCCGACTCCGCCGGCCCCGGCGATGCCATGGGCGCAGAAGCCGGCGGAGACGAAGAACCCGTTCACTTCGGTCTGACCGAGACAGAATTCGTTGTCGGGGGTGAAGGCCTCCGGCCCGTTGATCAGCCGACGGATCCTCGCCTCCCCCATGGCCGGAACCCGGATCGCCGAATTGTCCGCGATCTCGGTGAAGCGGTCCCAGTCGTCGGGCAGGAGTTTTCCGTTGAAATCGGCCGGGACATTGTCGTAGCGATACCGATCGGCGGTGAACGGCAACGCATTCCGTTCATAGCCCCCCATCAGCAGGCCGCGCCCCTCCTGTCGGTAGTACACGAGGAGATCGGGATCCCGCAGGCTGGGCAATGTGCGACCGTCTCCGGGCGAGACCTCCGGCATGGGATCGGTGACGACGTACTGGTGCGACATCGGCACGATCGGCACTCGAATGCCGGCCATCCGCCCGATCTCGGCGGCGTAGATCCCGCCGCAGTTGACCACGATCTCGGCCTCGATGTCGCCACGATCGGTGCGAACGGCCCGCACCCGGCCACCCTCGGTCAGCACCTCCGACACCCGGGTGTGGGTGAAAATTTGCACGCCACCGGCCCTGGCCCCGGTGGCGAGCGAATAGCAGAGCTGGGACGGATCAATCTGCCCGTCGGAGGGTAGGTACACCCCGCCGTAGACCCCTGCGGTGCTCATCGCGGGAAACAATTGCTGCGCGGTCTGCGCTGAAATCTCTTCCATCGGAAGGCCGAAAACCTTGGCCCAGGCCAATTGTCGACGTAGCTCGTGTAGACGCTCGGGGCTGGACGCCAGCCTGATGCTGCCGCTCTCCGTCCAACCTGGCGGCGAGTCGGTGAGCTGCAGCTCCCGGTAGAGCTGCACCGAATACATGTTCATCCGGGTGAGGGTGGGGTCGGATCGCAACTGGCCGACCAGTCCCGCCGAATGAAAGGTGGACCCGCTGGTGAGTTGATCGCGGTCCAGCAGCACGACGTCCCGTTCGCCCATCTTGGCGAGGTGGTAGGCGATACTCGCGCCCCCGACGCCGCCACCGATGATCACGAAGCGCGCGCGCTCGGGCAGTCCCGGAGCCGCGTCGGGGTTGACCACTTGTTCGTCAGGCCTCTCGCTGGGGTCCGCATGCGTTCGGCCCACGGTAGTGCTGATCCCCTGTTCGGTCTAGACACCGGTGACCGGCAGTCGGATTGCGGAATCCGTGGCCAAGCAGTGGCGTGAGCAAATCGACGACAACGCGACCTGCGGCGATCTGGCCCTTTCTGTGCAAAGTCCGTCCCGGCGCTGCGGATTCCGTCGTCCCAGCGATCCATTGTCGACTGTGCTCTCCACTCGTCCGAGTGAGGTTGACCCTCCCTTTGGTCTAGACCGTACGGGCTCCTGTGCCCTACCATCTCGCCATCCCCAGTCGGGGATTTTGCCGGGCCGTAGTCGCAGGCTGCCGAGCGGACGTCCGGAGGTGTGGTGGTGATCAATTCACCCACCGACGTCGGTGCGTTGTCCGTCGACGAACGACTGGACCTGGCCCCGGCCCTGCACGGGATCGGGCGCCGCCGCCAGCCATTGCCGGGCGGACTCACCAACAGCAACTTCAAGGTCAGCACCGCGGCGGGCACCTACGTCGCTCGGCTCTCCCGACCGTCGTCCGGTCTGCTGGCCATCGACCGCGACGCCGAGCACCTGAATTCGGTGGCGGCGTCCCGGGCCGGGATCGCCCCCCGGGTAGTGGATTTCGTCCCGGAAGCCGGCCTGCTACTGATCGAATACATCGACGGTCACACGTTGGAGGCCGCCGACCTCCGTCGAGACGAGAATGTACCTGCGGTGGCGCACGCCTGCCGCAGACTCCATCGCGGCCCGCGCTTCGTCTCCGATTTCGACATGTTCAGAATTCGGGATCGCTACCTGAAGACGATACTGGAGAACGGTTTTCGGTTACCTGATCGGTACCTCGAATTCACCGAGAAGTGGACGCAAGTACGTACCGTGCTGTCCATGCACGCCCCGGCCACCGTGCCCTGCCACAACGACCTGTTGGCCGCCAACTTCATCGACGACGGCACCAGGCTGTGGCTCATCGACTACGAGTATTCCGGAAACAACGATCCCTGTTTCGAACTGGGCAACATCTGGAGCGAGTCAAACCTGCACGAGGAACAACTCGAACTGCTGGTCAGCTACTACTTCGGTGAGCACCGGCCGGACATGACGGCAAGGGCGCGGCTGCAGGCTCTGGTCTCCCAATACGGGTGGACCCTGTGGGGTGCCATCCAGAACTCATTGAATGAAATAGATTTCGACTTCTGGGGCTGGGCGATGGAGAAGTACGACCGAGCCGCCAGCACCTTCGATTCACCAGACTTCAAAGATCTCCTGACTTCCGCTGCCGCCGGTCAGGCCCAAGGAAGCAACACCCCCCGTCCCGAAGGAGAAACTCTGTGACCGCAACGCCCGAACTGAGCGACGACGAAAAACAGTTGGCCGAGCTCGGCTATACCCAGGAACTGCACCGTTCCTGGTCCGGCTTCAGCAATTTCGCCATCTCGTTCTCCATCATCTCCATCCTGGCCGGGTGTTTCACCTCGTTCGGGCTCGGCTGGAACAACGGTGGCCCCGCTGCCATCGCGTGGGGATGGCCGATCGTGTCGGCCTTCATCCTCATCATCGGCGTGTGCATGTCCGAACTTGTCTCCGCGTACCCCACCTCGGGCGGGATCTACTGGTGGGCCAGCAAACTCGGCGGACCCAAGGCGGGCTACTACACCGGCTGGTTGAACCTGATCGGCCTCATCGCCATCGTGGCGTCGGTGGCCTACGGCTGTGCGACGTTCCTCGATCTGACGCTGAGCACCTTCAGTACGAGTTGGATGAACGGTTACAGCCTGACCAGGGTGTTCATCATCTTCGTCATCATCCTGGTCATTGCCGCCGTCATCAATATCTTCTCCAGCCATCTGCTGGCCGTGATCAACAACGTCTCGGTGTGGTGGCACGTCTTCGGTGCGGCCGCCGTGATCCTGATCCTGTTCCTGGTTCCGGCGCACCACGCCAGCTTCCACGACGTGTTCGCCAAGACCATCAACAACACCGGGATGTTCTCCGGGGCGACCAGCGGGGCCGGTTGGCTGTTCTTCGTGCTGCCGATCTCGGCCATCCTCACCCAATACACGATCACCGGGTACGACGCATCGGCCCACCTTTCGGAGGAGACAAAGAGCGCGGCCGGCGCCGCGGCCAAGGGCATCTGGCGGTCGATCTTCTACTCGGCCATCGGCGGCTGGATCCTACTGCTGGCGTTCCTGTTCGCGGTGCAGAACTCGGACGACGTCTCCAAGGGTGGCGGCGCGGTGTCGGTCATCTTCAACCAGGCCATGAGCTCGGGCTGGGTGGCCATCGTGCTGCTGGTTTCCACTGTCGGCCAGTTCTTCTGCACGGTGGCCTGCACGACGAGCTCGTCCCGCATGCTGTTCGCCTTCAGTCGTGACCGGGCTGTTCCCGGCTGGAAACTCTGGTCGTCGCTGAGCAAGAACCGGGTGCCGGCCAACGGCGTCATGTTGACCGCCTTCATCGCTGCACTGATCACCCTCCCTGCCCTGGTCGCCGTGGACGTCAACGGCGCCCCGGTACCTGTCGCTTTCTTCGCGGTGGTCTCCATCGGCGTGGTCGGCCTCTACCTGGCCTTCGCGATCCCAATCTTCTACCGCTGGCGCGCCGGCTCCTCGTTCAAGGTCGGCAGCTGGAACCTGGGCAAACACTACAAGTGGCTGGCCCCGCTGGCCCTCATCGAAATCGTCGTCACCTCGATCATCGCGCTCTTCCCGACCTCCAACGGCGGGATGCCCTGGGATCCCAACTTCGCCTGGAAGTACGTCAACTACACCCCGCTGCTGGTGGGCGGCGTGCTGATCCTGCTGTGGATCTTCTGGCACGTGTCGGTGAAGAAGTGGTTCACCGGACCGATCAACCAGATCAACCCAGCGGCGGGCACCGAACCGGAGTACCCGGTCCAGTACTGACCACCATGGGTCGTCGTCGGCGCACCGGGCACTACGGTGTGCTGACGACGACCCCTTGAGAAGGGCACACCAATCATGAGCGAGCATCGAGCGAGGCACGAGCGAGGAGCGGAGCGAATAGCGATGAGCGCTTGCGCGAAGAGCCAAAAGACATGAGCCACCACCCACGCAATCCGCGCCTGCTGAGCATCGAGACGCTCAAGGACCTGATCACGGGCGGCGATATCGACACGGTGGTGGTCGCCTTCACCGACATGCAGGGCCGCTTGCAGGGCAAACGGTTGCACGCACAATTCTTCCTCGACGAAGCACTCGAAAACGGCACCGAGGGCTGCAACTACCTGCTGTCGGTTGACGCGGACATGAACACGATCCCCGGATACGCCATGTCGTCCTGGGAAAAGGGCTACGGCGACATGATTTTCGCCCTCGACCTGGACACCATCCGACTCCTCCCGCACCTGCCCGGCTCGGTGATGATCCAGACCGACCTGACCTGGCTGGACGGTGAGTTGGTCAAGCAGTCCCCACGGTCCATCCTCAAGACCCAACAGGCCAGGGCCGCCGAGTTGGGCTTTACCGCGTTCGCCGGCACCGAACTCGAGTTCATCCTGTTCAACGACACCTACGAGGAAGCCTGGGATTCCGTACTACAAGGGGCTGACTCCGGCCAACCAGTACAACATCGACTACTCGATCCTTGGCACCACCCGAATCGAGCCGTTGCTCCGCGACATCCGCAACACCATGTTCGCCGCCGGACTCACCGTTGAGTCGGCCAAGGGCGAGTGCAACTTCGGCCAGCACGAGGTCGCCTTCCGGTTCGAGGAAGTGCTGGCCACGGCCGACAACCATGTCGTCTACAAGAACACCGCCAAGGAGATCGCCGAGCAGCACGGCCGGTCGCTGACTTTCATGGCGAAGTTCAACGAGCGCGAGGGAAACTCCTGCCACATCCACCTGTCGCTACGCGGCACCGATGGCGGGTTGGTGTTCTGGGATCCCGCGACGAATCAGCGCACCGCGCTCTACGACCACTTCATCGCCGGCATCCTGGCCACGATGCGCGAGTTCACCCTGCTCTATGCGCCGAACATCAACTCCTACAAGAGATTCGCCGCCGGCTCGTTTGCGCCGACCACGGTCGCCTGGGGATTGGACAACCGGACCTGCTCGATCCGGCTCGTCGGACACGGTCAATCCGCCCGGCTGGAGAACCGTTTGCCCGGCGGGGATGTCAATCCCTACATCGCCATCGCGGCCATGATGGCCGGCGGCCTGTACGGCGTGGAGAACGAACTGCCCCTCGAGGATGAGCTGGTGGGCAACGCCTACACGTCCGGCAAGCCGACCGTGCCGACGAATCTGCGCGCCGCCCGGGATCTGTTCGACGCATCGTCGATCGCCCGGGCGGCGTTCGGCGACGATGTGGTCGATCACTATGTGCATGCGGCGGACACCGAGTTGGCCGCTTTCGAGTCGGCCATCACCGACTGGGAACTGCGTCGCGGATTCGAAAGGTTCTGACCAGCGTGACTCTCACGTACACCGGCACCCTCAGTGGCGAGGGCGGCACCACCACATTGATCGACCCGGCCACCGCACGGGAGCTGACCACCCTGCCGCGCGCTTCGCTCGTCGAGACCGACACGGCGATCGAAAAGGCGCACCGGGCGTTCCCGGTCTGGCGCGCGGTCGCCCCCGGCGACCGGGCCCGACTGCTGCGACGGTTCGCCGCCGTGGTCGACGACCACCTGGCCGAGCTGGCCGACCTCGAAGTGCAGAACTCCGGGCACACCATCGGCAATGCCACCTGGGAGGCCGGCAACGTCAGGGACGTGTTGAACTACTACTCCGCCGCCCCCGAGCGGCTGTTCGGCCGACAGATCCCGGTGGCCGGTGGCATCGACATCACCTTCCACGAGCCGCTGGGCGTGGTCGGCATCATCGTGCCGTGGAATTTCCCGATGCCCATCGCCGGTTGGGGTTTCGGTCCCGCGTTGGCCGCCGGCAACACCGTCGTGCTCAAGCCCGCCGAGGTCACCCCGCTGACCGCCATCCGGCTCGCCGAGCTGGCCCTGGAAGCCGGCATCCCGGACGGCGTCTTCACCGTGATCCCGGGCAGCGGTTCGGTGGTCGGCGAGCGGTTCGTCACCCACCCACTGGTCCGCAAGGTCTGCTTCACCGGCTCGACGTCGGTCGGCAAGGGCGTGATGCGCGGCGCCGCCGAGCAGGTCAAACCGGTCACCCTGGAGCTGGGTGGGAAGAGCGCAAACATCATCTTCGCCGATGCCGATCTGGCCGCCGCGGCGGCCGCGGCGCCGGGCTCGGTCTTCGACAATGCCGGCCAGGACTGCTGCGCCCGCTCCCGGATCCTGGTGCAGCGCAGCGCCTATGACGCGTTCATGGAACTCCTCGAACCGGCCGTGAAGAGCTTTCGGGTGCGACACCCGGGCGACCAGGAGGCCGAGATGGGCCCGCTGATCACGGCCGGGCAGCACGCCTCCGTATCCGCTTACGTCGACGACGCGGATGTCGCCTTCACTGGGTCCACCCCGGCTGGTGACGGCTTCTGGTACCCGCCGACGGTGGTCATCCCGCAGTCGAGCTCCGACCCGATCTGGCGCGAGGAGGTGTTCGGTCCGGTCGTCGCCGTACTTCCCTTCGACGACGAAGCAGACGCGATCGCCATGGCCAATGACAGCGACTTCGGCCTGTCCGGTTCGATCTTCACCTCGGACGTCGGGCGCGCTATCCGGGTCTCCCGCGGCGTCGAGGCCGGCAACCTGTCGGTGAACTCCCACTCCTCGGTCCGCTACTGGACCCCGTTCGGCGGGTTCAAGCAGTCCGGCCTGGGCCGCGAACTCGGCCCCGACGCTCCAGCCGCCTTCAGCGAGGTGAAGAACGTCTTCATCGCCACGTAGTCCCACGCCGACCCGTATGAACCCAGCCCACTCGTATGAACCCAGCCCACTCGTAGCACGGTCGACGGCCATACGAGTGCACGTGGGTCATACAGGTCGACGCACCAATCCCCATCCAGCCCGAAAGGTAACTCCCCCAACATGTCTGGACGTCTCGCCGGCAAGGTCGCTGTCATCACCGGAGGTTGCTCCGGTCTCGGACTGGCCACCGCCAGAAAGTTCGTGAGCGAGGGCGCGAAGGTCGTCATCGGCGACATCGACGACGCCCGCGGCCCCGGGGTCGCGGAGGAACTCGGCGGCAGCTACCTGCGCACCGACGTCACCAGCCCCGAAGACGTCGACGCGTTGTTCGCACTGGCCAAGAACGCCTACGGCAGCGTCGATATCGCGTTCAACAACGCCGGCATCTCGCCACCGGAGGACGACTCCATCCTGACCACCGACCTGGCCGCCTGGCGCAAGGTGCAGGAGGTCAACCTGACCAGCGTCTACCTGTGCTGCAAGGCGGCGCTGCCCTACATGATCGAGCAGGGCAAAGGCTCGATCATCAACACCGCCTCATTCGTGGCCGTGCTCGGTGCAGCCACCTCGCAAATCTCCTACACCGCCTCGAAGGGCGGGGTGCTCTCGATGAGTCGCGAGCTCGGAGTCCAGTTCGCCCGCAAGGGAATCCGAGTCAACGCGCTGTGTCCTGGACCGGTCAACACCCCGCTGCTGCAGGAGCTGTTCGCCAAGGATCCGGAGCGCGCGGCCCGACGGCTGGTGCACATCCCGATGGGCCGGTTCGGTGAGCCGGATGAGATCGCCAACGCCGTGTTGTTCCTGGCCTCGGACGAGTCCAGCTTCATCACCGCTTCCCAGTTCCTGGTCGACGGCGGCATCTCGGGCGCCTACGTCACCCCGCTCGACTGATTTCATCTCCGTATCGGGAAGGATGGGCCGATGACCAGCAGCCCAGTCATCGGGATCAGCACCTACCGCGAACCAGCGAGTTGGGGCCAGTGGCACGACGTCCCCGCAGTGCTGGTGCCGGTGCGGTACGTCGATGCGGTGCGCGCCGGCGGCGGCACTCCGGTGTTGCTGCCGCCCGTCGGTCCGGGTGACGATGTGAGCCGGCTGGTCGGTCGGCTGGATGGGCTGGTCATCGCCGGTGGCGCCGACGTCAACCCGTCCCGGTACGGCGAAGAGCCACACATCCACACTGCCGGGTGGCGGGACGATCGGGACGTTTCCGAGTTCGCCTTGCTCGACGCCGCGGACGACCTCGGGTTGCCCGTGTTGGGCATCTGCCGTGGCATGCAGGTGATGGCCTCGCGCGCCGGGGGTCGGCTGCACCAGCACGTCCCCGATCTGGTCGGCGACGACAAGCATTCCCCGGGGCCCGGCCTCTACGGGCCGGTCGAGGTGGAAACCGTGCCGGGCACCCGGATCGCGGGCCTCCTCGGGCCGACGGTGGTGGCCCGCTGCCATCATCACCAGTCCGTCGCCGAGCACCCGGGCTTCGTGATCAGCGCGAGGTCGCCGGATGGCATCCCCGAGGCCATGGAGGCCCAGTCCGACCGGTTCGTGCTCGCGGTGCAGTGGCATCCGGAAACGGACACCGACATCCGGCTGTTCCAGGCCCTCACTGCAGCGGCAGGCTGATTCCGAGCATCTGGAGATCCGGATCTCCCGGTGCCCAGCGAAAGCGAACCAGATCAACGGGTTTCCCGACCAGGGTCGCCGACCCCGGCCCGCAGCACCGGCGCGGGCCAGCACCCGACCCGGCACCCTGGTGGCCATCCGAAGCGCCGGCCGAGCGAGAATCCGGTCAGTCCCGGAAGTCTCGCAGCCGGCAGCCAGATCCAACGCCGCGCCGGCCAGGTACTGCCGACCCGCCACCCGCGGCCGACCGTCGGCCTCGAGTTCCACTTCCCCGCCGACCGGAGTCGTGTAACGGCCGGGCTCGCACCCGGCCAACGCCACCGCATCACTACGGCGCGGCCGCGAACACCACCCGAACGCGCTCGAGGGCGACCGTCAGCTCCCGCAAATAGGCCGCCACCTCGGCGCCAGCGGCCAGTCCAGCCGCCTCGGCGTCCTCGGCCACCCACACTGCGAGCTGATCTACTTCGAAAGTTGCTGCCACCGAACCCTTTTCTCCCGTCGTCTCGGCACTCCTGGCACCGTGCCCGAGCGCGCGACACCTGCACCAGCCACCCGGTTGGTGTGCGACTCCAACGCCCCGTCAGGATCGGTGCATGGAATTCGACGCCCTGCAGCGCGCGGCCCGTGCTCGACTCGAACCTATTTCCTGGGATTACTACCGTTCGGTGGCCGGCGGCGAGGCGGAGCAGGACCACTCCGCCTGGGAGGCCATCGACGTGGTGCCGCGGGTGCTCCGGAGCTTGGCGGGGGTGGATACCTCGCTGCTGCTGGCCGGGACGCAGCTGGCCACCCCAGTCATGGTCGCGCCGACCGCGTCGCACTCGTTGGCCGATCCCGAAGGTGAAGCCGCCACCGCCCGCGCGGCCGGCGCCGTCGGTGCACTCATGGTCTACTCCAGTTCGGCGACCGTCGAGATCACCGAATTCGGGGCAGCCGCCCCGCACCCGTGGTGGGCTCAGGTGTACGTGATGAAGGATCGCCGGCTGACCGACGATTACCTGCAGCGGGCCGTGGCCGCGGGCGCGGGCGCCCTGGTGCTGACCGTCGACAATGCCGGCACCTTCGGCGACGCCCCATTTCGAAGCACCACCAGGGACCTGATGACCGCGCTGCCCGGCAATTATCCGGGTATGGCCTGGGCGCAGATGTCGGCTCAGATCGAACCGGCCCTCGGACCCGACATCATCACCGAGATTGCCGCTGCCACCGGTCTTCCGGTGCACGTCAAAGGCGTGATGCACCCCGACGATGCCATCATTGCGATCGAAGCGGGCGCGGCCGGCGTCGTGGTGTCGAACCACGGTCGGCGCCAGGTGGCCGGCGTTGCGCCGGTCGCGACGGTGCTCGCCGACATCGTCACCGCCGTTGACGGTCGGGTCCCGGTGACGGTGGACGGCGGCATCCGGTCCGGCGTCGACGTGCTGCGGGCGCTCGCGATCGGTGCCACGGCAGTCGGTATCGGTCGGCCTGCGCTCTGGGGTCTGGCCGCCGGCGGATCGGCCGGGGTCGTCGACGTGCTGTCGGGATTGACCGCGGAGCTCAGGCAGGCCATGGCCGGGGTCGGTGCCGCGAATCTGGCCGCGATCGACCGTTCCATGGTGCGGTTGCCTCGCCGCTGAGTCGGCCGCCGACATTGCGCGAGGACGCGCACCACCTCCTGGGTGCGTCCTCGAACCTGCTGTGCCACGCTGACCACGTGCGTATGCAATTCGCGAGCGGCCCTGATCCGACCGACCTGTTGACTCTGCCGTGGTCAACGCCGCTCGAGGAGTGGCCGAAGGAGAAGTTGGTCAGTCTGCCCCGTGGCATCTCCCGGCACGTCGTCCGGTTCGTACGGATGGGCGGGATCGTCTACGCCATCAAGGAAATCAGCCAGGGCCTGGCCGAGCACGAGTACGAGCTGCTCAGAGATCTGGCCAAGGCCGGCATTCCGGTCGTCCAGGCCGTCGGCGTCGTCGCCAACCGCACCACCCCGGACGGCGAACCGTTGGATGCGGCACTGGTCACCAAGCATCTGCGATTCTCGCTGCCCTATCGAGCACTGTTCTCGCGGCGTCTGGACCCCGATCTGGAGCCCAAGCTGCTGGACGCGCTGGCCGAGTTGTTGGTCCGACTACATCTGGTCGGTTTCGCCTGGAAGGATTGCTCACTGTCGAACACGTTGTTCCGCCGGGATGCGGGCGCGCTCGCCGCGTACCTGGTCGATGCCGAAACCGGCGAGATGCGACCGCAGTTGTCGGACGGCCAGCGGCAGCAGGATCTGGACATCGCCGAGACCAACCTGGCCGGCGAGTTGTTGGACCTGCAGATGTCCGGGCTGCTCTCCGAGGAGGTTGATCCGCTGGCCACGGCCGTTTCGGTGATCGACCGGTACGAGCGGCTGTGGGCGGAACTGACGCAGCCGCAGACACTGGGCGACGACGAATGGTGGCGCATCGAGCGGCGCCTGAAACGACTCAACGACTTGGGCTATGACGTTGCCCAGATCCAGATCAACGAGAAGGACGGTGATCCGCACGTCCTGGTACAGACCCAGGTGGTCGAGGCCGGACATCACCGCAGGCGGATGTTGGCCCTGACCGGGCTGAAGATGCAGGAGAACCAGGCCCGGCGCATCCTCAATGACCTGGACACCTACCGATCGCGGGCGGTCATGCCGGAAACCGAGGTCGATGAGGACACCGTGGCCCGGCACTGGGTGACGGACATCTTCGAGCCGGTGCTGGAAGCAATCCCGGACGATCTGGCCGCCAAGCTGGAACCCGCCGAGATCTTCCACGAGGTGCTGGAACATCGCTGGTTCCTGTCCGAGGCGGCCGGCCACGAGGTGTCCATCGACAAGGCAGTCAAGTCCTACATTGACAACGTGTTGCGCTTCCGACCCGACGAACAGGCCATGCTGGATCCGGACCTGATGGGGAACGGACTGCTGAATCCGGACGACGACGAGGCGTTCGGCGACTCGTACGGCGATTCGGAAGGCTCGGACGAGGACGATGCGGCCTGGGAGGCCGCGGCCATGCGGTACGGCGGCTGACTCGCCTGCCTCACCGACGGCATCGGCCGGGGACTGGTGCCCGACATGTCGGGCCGAGCGCGGGAATAACGCCTCCGCTCGATGGTCAACACCTGCGCGGCCCATCGGATCGGCGTCGCCTCCCGACCCGGCGCCGGGTGGGGGGCGGTGCTGCGGACCGTGGCCGGTCTGGACCTTGGCCCGCTGGCAACAGGAGGCATACCTGCCGCCGACTCCGATGGTGACCGCTCGACTTCGCGGTGTTGCTGATGTCTAGGAGCGCTCGGCCTCCGGACTGATACAGCTCAGCCGAGCAGCGATTCGATGTCCGCCCGGATCTGCTCGGCGTCCGGCTCCGTCCGGGGCCGGTACCGGCCCACGATGGACCCGTCACCGGCAACCAGAAACTTCTCGAAGTTCCATTGCACGTCACCGGTGGCGCCGTCGGCGTCCGGCGTCGCGGTCAGTGCTGCGTAGATGGGATCCCGACCGGCACCGTTCACCTCGACCTTGTCGGACATCGGAAACGTCACTCCGTATGTCGCCGAACAGAAATCGGCGATCTCATCCGCCGATCCGGGCTCCTGGCCGCCGAACTGATTGCTCGGAAATCCGATAACGGTGAACCCGCGGGCAGCGAACTCTTCGTGCAGTGCTTCGAGTTTGCCGTACTGCGGGGTCAGCCCGCAACGGCTGGCCACGTTGACCACCAGCGCCACCCGGCCCGCAGTCAGCTCGCCGAACGTCGTGGGCTCGCCGGTCAGCGTGGTCACCGGTAGATCGAGCAGATCGCTCATGTCATGGCTCCTCGAGAATTGTCGTTACTTACCTCGTGCAACTCTCTGGCGAACCCCGGAGATTCCCGTTTCGAGTCACACTCGGAAGCTCACAGCGCAATCCCGACGTACTTCGTTTCCAGGTACTCCTCGATGCCCTCGTTGCCGCCCTCACGACCGATACCCGAGGCCTTGACGCCGCCGAACGGCGCCGCCGGGTTCGACACGATGCCCTGGTTGATCCCGACCATGCCCGTCTCCAGCCGTTCCGCGACCGTCAACGCCCGGGTCAGGTTTTCGGTGAAGGCGTAGGCGACGAGGCCGTATTCGGTGTCGTTGGCCAGCGCGATGCCCTCGGCGTCGCTGGTGAACGTGGTGATGGGGGCCACCGGCCCGAAGATCTCCTGGTGGAACATGTCCGCCGTGGGCGGCACGTCGGTCAGCACCGTCGGGGCGTAGAAATATCCCCGATCGCCTACCGTCTTCGCGCCCGTGAGCACCTTGGCGCCGGAGTCGAGCGCATCGGCCACCAGTTCGGAGACCTTCTGCACCGCAGCCGCGTCCACCAGCGGTCCCACCTGCACGCCGTCGTCGATGCCGGGCCCGATCTTCATGGCGCCCATCCGTGCCGCCAGCCTGGCGGCGAACTCGTCGGCCACCGACTCGTGCACGATGAATCGGTTTGCCGCGGTGCAGGCCTCGCCGATGTTCCGCATCTTGGCCAGCATCGCGCCGTCGACGGCGCGATCCAGATCGGCGTCGCCGAACACCACGAACGGTGCGTTACCACCGAGTTCCATGCTGACCTTGAGTACCTGCTGGGCCGACTGCTCGATCAGCCGCTGGCCGACCGGCGTCGATCCGGTGAAGGTCAGCTTGCGCAGTCGCGGGTCGCGGATGATCGGCTCGGACAGTGCGCCCGACCTCGAGGTGGTGACGACATTGACCACACCGTCGGGAACCCCCGCCTCGGTGAGCACCTTGGCCAGCGCGAGCGTGGTCAGCGGGGTCTGCGCGGCCGGCTTGATCACCACGGTGCAACCGGCGGCCAGCGCCGGTCCGATCTTGCGGGTGCCCATGGCCAACGGGAAGTTCCACGGTGTGATGGCGAAAACCGGACCGACCGGCTGCTTCATGGTCAGCAGCCGGGTGCCGCCTGACGGGGCGATCGCGTAGCGCCCGGCGATCCGGACGGCCTCCTCGGAGAACCACCGGAAGAATTCGGCGCCATAGGTGACCTCGCCCCTCGCCTCGGCCAGCGGTTTGCCCATCTCCAGCGTCATCAGCAGCGCAAATTCGTCGGCCCGCTCGATCAACAGCTCGAAGGCCTTGCGCAGGATTTCCCCACGGAACCGCGGATCCGTCGCCGCCCACTCACCCTGCGCCGCCACCGCGGCGTCCAACGCCAGCAGACCCTGGGCCGGGGTGGCATCGGCGACCTCGGTCAGCACCTCGCCGTTCGACGGGTCCTCGACCGGAACGCCGCCGTGGCCGTCGACCCACTCGCCACCGATGAAAAGGCCGGTCGGCACCGCCGAGATGACCTCGGAAATACGGGACGCGGTGATCGTGGACTGACCCATGGCATGCCTCTTTCTCACTCCGGGACGCGGCAACTCCGCCGGCCTCTTGATCCTAATGACCGGCGATGCCTAATGACCGGCGGCGAAGTTCACCCGCGCAGCAGGCGCAGCAGCAGGGACACTTCTGCGGCCACCGCATCTCGCCCCGGACCCAGGTATTTGCGCGGGTCGGTGACAGCGGCGTCGGTGGCCAGCACCTGCCGGACGGCAGCCGTCATCACCTGGTTCAGCCGGGTGGCGATATTGATCTTCGTCATGCCGCCCTGTACCGCTCTGACCAATCCTGGATCGTCGACGCCGGAAGAACCGTGTAGCACGAGCGGCACCGTCACCGCTTCGAAAAGCTGCCGGATCAGGTCGAGATCGACGATCGCCGAGCGGTCTGCCATCGCGTGCGAAGTGCCGACGGCGACCGCGAGGCTGTCGACTCCGGTGGCCGAGACGAAGGCCGCTGCCTCGGCCGGATCGGTACGGACGCCGGGTGCGTGGGCGCCGTCCTTGCCACCCACCTCGCCCAGTTCGGCCTCCACCGCCACCCCGGCCGCATGGCACCTGGCCACCACCGCAGCTGTTCTCGACTGGTTCTCCTGGTAGTCCAGCTTGGCACCGTCGAACATCACCGACGTGAAACCCAGCGAAACTGCCTGGTCGATCAGGCTTTCGCTTTCGGCGTGGTCCAAGTGCACGACCACGGGCACCGTGGCGGCGCCGGCGATGGCCATGGCACCGGCACCGATCCCGGCCAGCCCGCGGTGGAATACCGCGGTGTTCTCCGAAACCTGCAGTACCACCGGCAGTCCCACGGCCTCGGCGCCGGCGACGATCGCCTCCGCGTGCTCGAGTTGAATGACGTTGAACGCACCGACCGCGTATCCACCGGCTCTGGCCGCCGCCAGCAACGGCCGCGGATCCTGCAGGGTCATGATTCTCCGATCGCTGATCTGTCGTGCTCCTGCGCCGACACCGTCTGCAGTGCGCGCGCAGTCCGGGTCCAATGATCATACCTACTGTCCAGCAACGGCTTCCGATCTGTCCGCGGATGGTGGCTTCTGGTCACGGTGACGCAGGCTTGGGCGGCCTCGTCCACATTGCGGTAGACGCCGACGCCGACGCCGGCCAGCATCGCAGCGCCTCGAGCTCCCGATTCGACGGCGTCGGTCACCTCGACCGACAAACCGGTGGCGTCGGCGAACAGCTGGGTCCAGCCGGCACTCCGGGTGCCGCCACCGGCCAGCCGCACCGGCCGGACATCGATCGGACCGGCGCCGGTCAGCGCCTCGAGGTGATAGCGGTGGGTGAAGACCACCCCCTCCAGCGCGGCGCGCAGCAGATCGGTGGCACCATGCCAGCTTCCGAGCCCGGTGAACGACCCACCGATGGCCGGGTTCAGCATCGTCCCATAGACGAACGGGAGGAAATAGGGATCGTCAGCGGCGACGGCCGAGCCATTGCGGTCGGCCAGTGCCAACGCGACGCTCTCGCCGATGGTGTCGGCCGTGTCGGCGCTCGCGTGCCGCACCCAGTCGACCGCGGTGGCGCCGGCCGGCGAGGTCGACATCAGCATGAATCGGTCGTCGGTCAGCGAACCTCTGGCCTGCCACTGCCAGGATGGCGGTGCCTCGGTGGTGACGAGCTGGTTGATGTTGAAGGTGCCCATGATCGCGCTCACGCTGCCCACCGTCAGCGCGCCAATGCCAAGAGCGGCAACGTGAACGTCATGGCTACCGGTGACTACCGGCGTGCCCGGACGCAGACCGGTTGCCCGGGCCGCTGTTTCGGTGACGTGGCCGGCCACCGCGCCGCTGGGCAGGATGGGTGGGAGCAGGTGGGCGGCTTCGGAGAGCCCGCAGAGCCGGAGCGCCTCGGGCGACCACGACCTGGCACGGACGTCACTGAGCCCGGCGCCGGCCTCGGTCGGATCGGTGGCCACCTGGCCGGTCAACTGCAGGCGCAGCCAGTCCTTGCAGAACAGCATGTGGGCCGCACGGCCGAAGGTGTCGGGCTCGTTGTCCCGCAACCAGGACAGCGTGGCCGGCGGGGCGTAGGCGGCCGGCACCTGGCCGGTGATGCCCAGCAGCGCATCGGCGACCTCGCCGGTGTTCCAGCGTGCACAGTAAGAGGCGGCCCTGGTGTCGGTGGCCAGAATTGCGGCTCTGACCGGCCGCAGTTCGGCATCGACCAGGTACAGCCCATCGCCGTGCGCGCCGATCCCGACGGCCGCCACCTCGGAGCCGTCGATGCCGGCCGTGGCGAGCGCATCCAAGATGGCGCCGGCGGCTGACGCCCAGACGACACCCATATCCCTTTCCTGCCAATGCGGATGCAGACTGAACGTGGCCGTAGCTCGCGACCCGCGGCCTATCTCGGTGCCGACCTGATCGAAAACCGCCGCCTTGATGACGGTGTGCCCGGCGTCCAGTCCGAGCAGATACTGCCTCACAGCCATCCGAGGTCCTTGGCGTTGACCGCCTTCGAGACGCGTCCGGTGGCCGCGAATTCGGCTGCGGCGCCGACCACCATGCGGGCCGACATGATGTTCGTCCCGCTGGTGTCCCCGCCGAAATGGGTCGTCATCGTCACGTTGTCCAGGCTCCGCCATCTGGAATCGGCCGGAAGCGGTTCGTCGTCGAAAACGTCCAGCGCCGCACCGGCAATGGCGCCGGATACCAGCACCTCGTACAGCGCGTCGTAGTCGACCAAACGGGACCTGGCGATGTTGACGAAGTATGCCGACGGCTTCATCGCCCCGAATTGGTCCGTGCTGATGAACCTGTTGGTCTCGGGCGAGAGCCTGGCCTGCACCACGATGAAATCCGAACGCGCGAAGAGCTCGGTCAGGTCGGAGATCTGCTCGACGCCCGACTCCGCCAGTGATTGCGCAGTTGCGTACGGGTCATAGGCCAGCAGCTTCGGCCCGAAACCCGAGATGCGCTGGCAGAAAATACGTCCTACGTGTCCGAAGCCGACCATCCCGACGGTGGAATGCGCGATCTCGACCCGGGCGCCCGGAAAGTCCTTGCGCCATCCGCCTGATTTGATCGAGGCGTCGGCCCTGGCGATGTTGCGGGTCTCGGCCAGGATCATGCCGATCTGCAACTCGGCGACCGCACCTGCGTTGCGGCCCATTGCCGGTACCACCCCGATGCCCGCAACCGTGGCCGCGGCGATGTCGATGTTCTCCAGTCCGGCCCTGGCCACCGAGATCAATTTGAGGTCGGTGCCCGCAGCGATGACATCGGCACCGACGGGTGCGAAATGCAGTCCGAGCACGGCAGCCCCCGGAATGGCGGCCAGCATCTCGGGCGACGGCGCAACCTGATTGGGCCCTCTGACCTCCATGATCGCCTGTGCGGCATGGTGTTCGGACTTCGTTCCGGCCAGGGCGACTGAACGCAGGGCCAGCCGCTCGGCCTCGTCGGCGGGAAGATTCGTCAACGCGGCTCGGTAGTCGTCGGCCGTGATGAAGCCGTCGCCGACGACCAGAAGATCCAGCGGAGAATTGTTGTCAGACATCAGCTTCCATTCTGCTTGGTGGTTCAGCGAAGTTTGTGGACGCGCACAGCGGCGACGTCCGCGCCGGCCGCCACATCTCCGGACGTGCTGGCCATGGCGCAGGCGGAGGTGCCCCAGGCCACAGCCGTGGCCAAGGCGCCCATCGGGTCCGACAGCTGGGCCCGACTCCCGGGACCCGCCATAGACAGAAAGCCGGCGAGCAGCGCATCTCCGGCGCCCACGGTGTTGACCGGCACGATCGGTGGTGCGACCGCGTGCCACGACCCGGTCGCGTCGGCATACACCGCACCGCTGGCGCCCAGGGTGGCCAACACCGCGCCCCCAGTTCGCTGGGCCAGAGTGCCGGCCCAACCGGCGGTCAACCCGACCAGGCTGTGGCCGCCCGACTCGACCCCGTCCGGATCGAGCGTGTGCGGGTCGACGCCCACCAATTCGGCCAACTCGAGGTGATTGGGGGCAATGAGATCGGGCCGGGCCTCCAGCGCCGCGGTCAGGGCGGCCCCCGATGAATCAACCGCGCTGCGGCCGCCATTACGTCTGGCCAGCTCGATCAACTCCGCCGGCAGTTGTTCCGCTCCGGGCGGCACTGAACCCGAGCACAGCACCCAGGCACCCGGATACTGCAGCAGCACATCCTCGACGATCCGTCTGACGTCGGCCCAGACCCCGTCGGGTAGCCGGGGGGATGGGGCATTCATCTTGGTCGTCGAGTGCCCGGTGATGGCCAGCGTGGTGTTCGTCCTGGTGGCCACTTCGGTCTGCACCGCGAGGAAGGGCACCGCGTCTGTGCCGAGCAACTCGGCCAGGTGTCGACCCTCCGGCCCACCCAACGGAAGGACGGCAACGGTCGGGGCGCCGGCGGCCGCCAGGGCGCGAGACACGTTGACGCCCTTGCCGCTGGCCTCCACCGTGCTGGTCTGCGCCCTGTTGACCCGGCCCTCCAGGTATTCCGCAGCCGTATAAGTGCGGTCCAAACCCGGGGCGGGCGTCACCGTGATGATCATGCGAGAACCACCTGGACTCCTTGCTGACGAATCGTCTGCACCAGACGCTTGTTTGCTGCGACCTCGGTGATGACCAGATCCAGATCAGCGGGCCTGGCGAACACCACGAACGAATCACTGCCGAATTTCGTGGCGTCGGCCAGTAACACTCTGCGCCGAGAAGTCGCCACCGCCGCGCGCTTGACCGCGGCCACGCCCAGATCCGGACAGGTGAGCCCGCGCTCCGCGGACAGTCCGTTCGTGCCCAGGAACGCCACGTCGATGACCAACTCGGACAGCATCCGGACCGGCCAATCGCCCGCGGCCGCAAAGGATTCGGCGCGCACGGGGCCGCCGAGCAGGATCAACGAGATGCGCGGATGGGCCGCCACCGCCTGCGCTACCGGAATCGACGCCGTGACCACCGTCAACGGACGTTCCGGATCCAGTGATCCGGCGAGCACGACTGCGGTGGAACCCTCGTCGAGGAATATCACTTCCGCGTCCCGCAGCTCGCCGACCGCCCGGGCCGCGATTCGGATCTTGGCCGCCTGATTGCGCACGGACCTGCTGCTCAGGGTGCCTTCGAAACCGATCCGATCCGTCGGCAGGGCGCCGCCATGCACCCGTTGGACCAGGCCCTGCTTCTCCAGATCGGCCAGGTCCCGCCGCACCGTTTCCGGCGCGACCTGCAGCCGCTCGGACAATTCGGCCACCGCCACCCGACCGTCCTGGCGGGCGACAGTCAGGATCTGGCGACGACGCTCGACGGCGTACATGACGCCCTCCCGCTCGCTGATCTGAGTCTCCTTCGACGATCGACCCGGCTGCCCGTATCGGTGACTTGGTGCCCGTTCCCGACCGATCTGACCATGGTGCACCGAGGTGTCGAACGCAAGAGGGCACCGAATGTGGGCAGCCTGGCTACGTCACTCGGTCATTATCGGGCCGATTCGGTCAGCTGGGCCGCACCTGGCACGCCGTCGCGACTTCGGCGACGAGGTTGGTGGCTTGACCAATGGACCTCTCGAGTTCCGTTGCACCGGCGCCGAGGTGGCCCATCAGTGCTGCGGCCTTGAACTCGAAGTCCGCCGGGGCCTGCGGCAGCCTCCCAGCCGAGCGAACAGCTCCCTTTTCGTTCGTCAGCCAGCGACCGGCGTGCGCGTGGAGCGCGTGGGCGCACAGCAGCACCACCCGGAACAGGCAGCCCGCGACGTAGGTGGTGTCGCTCCTGGACAGGGCCTTTCGCGCCCCCCGTAGAGCGAAGTCCGCCTCCCACAAGCGGCCGATCAATGCTTTCTGGAGTGCCGTCGGATAGCGCTGCGTCTCGTCCTGCAACGCCGCAAGCTCACCGGTCGGGTCGGCGAGAATCACTGCCAGGGCCAACTCCCCCGGATAGGCGAAGTCAGGTACGCCGAAGGGATGGCCAACCTGAAAATGAAAGTCGAACTGCCCCTCGCCGGCCCGCTGCCAGCACTCGCGGACCCGATCCAGATCCCGATAGATCCAGTCGACCGGTGTCCCGTCGATGGTCAGCCAGCCACCGCCGTCCACCCACGGCCCCCAACCGCCGACAGGTGAGACCGCTGCGCCCTCGCCGGCGATCTCGACCGCCAGCCGGCCGAGATCGTCGACATCGAGCGATTCCCGGTAGTACAGGCCGAGATCGACATCTGATTCGGGGGTCTGAGTTCCGGCAGCCCGGCTGCCGCCCAGCACCACAGCGACCACTCCCGGTACGGCGCAGATTCGTTCGGCCATCTCGGACAGCGCTCGGTCAGTGATCATCCGGCCATCCTGACGGCCCAGCCGATCGGCGTCACCCGAATTTGCCCGACCAGCCGATAGCCGCTCGGCGCGCCAAAGGCTCCCCGGCGCAGTCGTCCGCACGCGGGGAGCCTCAGACGACGAGGGAACGTCGCAAGTTTGTCAGGCTTTGGCCTTGTCGAGGCGCCAGACGATGTATTTATCGGCCGAGCTCTTCGGCGGGGCGTGGTAGACCTTTGCCGGGTAACCGTGCGCGACGGTGTACGTGCAATTGGACTGGTTGAGGACTTTCTTCGTCACCGTGAAGTTGGCTGCATACCGATACGCGTGGAGCCGGTATTTGTAGGTCGTCGTGGCCGGCACATTGGCGGTGTAGGACCAGGTTTTCGAATGCGAGTAGGAGCCACCGACCGTGATGCCCAGGCTGGTCGAAGCCTTGGCGAACACAATTCCGGCCTCCGCCGAGACCGTAGCCGTGACAGAGGCACTCACGGTCAGAGTCTTGCTGGACGAGTAGTTGATCGTCCCGCCCTTGCGGAAGCTCGCCCATGCGCTGTACACGTTGGTCGGGTAGTAGGTGAACGACTTTCCACTGATCGAATAAATCGCATAAGGCGTGTCGCAGACCGGCCGGGCATTGGCCGGCATTGCCGCCACCAATGGGGTTATCACCGTTCCCAACAACGCGAAGATGAGGACCATGATCTTGCCGCGCAATCGTTGCATTTCGCTCCCCGATGAGTGGGCGGCCGTTTGGTCGGTGATGCGGAGCCGCCGGAACGAGCTGAACCTACATCACCGATGAACGGGATGGACGAATGATGCGAGAATGTCACCCACCGGTGGACACAGAGCTCACTTCGTCCCCGTCCGTCGTTCGAAATCACCCCAAAGCGTGGGATTGATGTGCTCCCAATCGGGCAGGGTGACCACCCACAATGAGGGAACGCCTTCTGCTCGGGTGGTACGCCCCGGTAGTGGCTCGAACCGACGCCATGGCCCGAGCAGGCTCGTGTCCGATGCCCGGTCGGGGCTTGCACCCGGCCGGCGGCCCCAGCGCCCGACCGATCCCGCGCCCGAGCGTTCCCGCATGCCTGGGCTCACTGCTCGGCAGTTCGCCTCAGGCAGCAACGAGGCGGTGGACTGAGCAAATATCCCTCTCCGTCGAGTCTTGCTGAAGAGCAGGTCACCGTGCTAGAATCGAACGTATGAACGAATCCGCGGACTGGGCTGAGTTGGCCGCTGGCCTTCCGTGTGCAGCCTCGTTCGAGGCGGTCGTCGCCGGTCGACCGGCTGGGCTTGCGCCGAGCCAACTCGTAGAGCTGATCGTCGCGGCTGAGAAGCTGATCTCCCACGTGCAGGCGCTGCAGCTGACAGCGGTCGCTGAATTTGCCCAGCCCGGGCGGTGTGGCGATCTGTCGGACCTGATCGAGATGTTGACCGAGAAGGGCGGCCAGGCAAAGCTTCCCGACGGGACCATCGATGTCGACGCTCTTGACGTACTCATCCGCGAGCAGGCCCAGCGGATGGCGTCCGCCGAGATCGCCGCCGCGCTGTGTCAGTCGCCGCGAGGCGCGTCCCGGCGCGTCAGCGATGCACTCGAAATGGTCGACCACCTTCCTGCCACCCTCTCCGCGCTGCGGGACGGGCGGATCGATCGGGCGCGCGCGGCTGTCATCGCCGACCGCACTCACCTGCTGCCCGACGAACTGCGCGCGGGCGTGGAGGCCGCCGCGGTCGAGCTGGCGATCACTCGCACGCCGGGGCAGTGCAAGCCGATGATCGACCGCCGGGTCATCGCCGCCGATCCGGACGCCGCGCGGAAGCGAACAGAGGCAGCTCGGGCCGAACGATGTGTGGTCCGCGAGGTGGGCGAGGACGGAATGGGAGTGATCAAGGCCATCCTGCCGGCCGAAGGAGCTGTCAGCGTCTACGAACTGCTGGATTCGATTGCCCGCGCCACCGCTGGTCAGGATGGCCGCCCCATTGGCGCCCGCCGCGCCGACGCATTGATCGACATCTGCGTCTCGCTGCTCACCGACGGCCACGTCGATGTGACCCCGATGAAGGCCACCCGGGAGTCCGAACCCGATCACAACATTACGAGCCACGGCCAAGGCGGACCGATCCTGCCGCCGGTGCGCGAAGCCCGCCGGACAGGGCCCTGCCCAACCGCGAACCGACACCAGCTGCCAACGTCGCCGACGCTCCAGCGATATCCCAGCTCCACCACCGCGCAGGAGCCACTGCCCAACCACGAATCCGAGCCAGCCGCGAACCTGGCCGACGCCCAAGTATCTCCCCAGTCTGCCTGCGGCACAGCGAGTGCTGATCTGCCGCAGAGCGTTTCGCTCGCTCGCGTGATGACGCATCACGGCCGGTCGGCTCACCTGAACGTCACGATGTCCGCGACCACCCTGGCTGCGCTGGCCGACCACCCCGGAACTCTGGCCGGGCACGGTGCTATCACCGCAGACGTAGCCAGGATGATCGCCAGCTCGATCGCTTCCCTCACCGTCATTGCCGTCAACGAACAGGGATACGCCGTAGCGGTCGGCGCCACCACGTATCCACCGCGGCAGGTCGTCCGCGATCAGGTCATCGCAGCCAACTCGACCTGTCGATTCCCGGCCTGCCGACAACCCGCGCACCTCTGCGAACTCGATCACCGCGACCCGTTCGACCACTCCGATCCAAGGGCCGGCGGCCGCACCGAACCTGCAAACCTGAATCCGCTCTGCAAGAACAATCACCTGTTGAAGACCCATACTGACTGGTCAGTGACGCGGAGCGCGGCTGATGGCGTGACCTTGAAGTGGACCAGCCCGACAGGCCACCGCTACCTCGACCATCCCGATGAACACGCCCTGCCGGACCAGGACCGGCACCTGCCTGATGCCCGGATAGGCGGTAAGAGTTGGACTGCCGGCGCAGCCGGCGGCAGCATCGACGGTCGGATCGGTATCGCCGACGACGAGCACGTCGCCGCGTGCGCAGAGCCAGCACCGCCACCCGAACCGCCCTCGTCCACCCTCGATGAGATCGCCGGCGCCTACATCCGAAGGCGAGCCGAACGAGACGGGCCGGACCGAACCCGCCAACGGATCCAGCAGATCGTCCATCAGCTCAGCGCACGGCAAAAGCGCTCTGCCCAGGAGGACGCAAGCCCGGCACGACGACTGTTCGGCAAGACCGTGATCGCGCCCATCGGCAGAGTGGAAACAAGCCTCTACCAACTGATCTCGGCAGCCAGCGGGGATCGTTCGACAGCCGTTGACGTTCGTTGGCCGACCACCGACACAGAACAACCCCCGTTCTGACGAAGTCGCCCAGGCCGCGTCGACGGGATCCGTCGGACAGCGCAAACCACGTGATCAAAATCCATTTCCGCCGTGAGCAGCGCAAACCGTGTCTTCAGTATTGATTTAGTGGCCTCGTGTCAGCGGCTGAGGCGGTCTGCAGGAATTCCTGTCAGCAACGTGTGCGCGCCGCGTCAGTGGACTACCACATGATCGGTCCAGACGCCGAGATCCAACTCGGCCCAGTAGCCATCATGGGGAGCAACACCATGTCATATGTCATCGAGGCCGAGGGCCTCACCAAACGATTCGGCACCACCCAAGCTCTCGCCGGTGTGGACCTGGCCGTCAAGGCCGGCACCGTGCTGGGCGTCCTGGGCCCGAACGGCGCCGGCAAGACCACCGCGGTCCGCGTGCTCGCGACCCTGCTCCGCGCCGACTCCGGCCACGCCACTGTCGCCGGATACGACGTCGTCAAGGACGCGCACAAAGTGCGGCAGACCATCGGGCTCACCGGCCAGTACGCCTCAGTCGACGAAGACCTGACCGGCAGCCAGAACCTGATCATGATCGGCCAGCTGCTCAACCTCACCAAGGGCGACGCCAAGGCCCGCGCCGCGGAGCTGCTCGAGTGGTTCGATCTGTCGGATGCGGCCGGCCGCACCGCGAAGACCTTCTCCGGCGGCATGCGCCGGCGTCTCGACCTGGCCGCCAGCCTCGTCGGCCGGCCGAAGGTCATCTTTCTCGACGAGCCGACGACCGGCCTCGACCCGGCCAAGCGAGAGGACATGTGGGGCGTCGTCCGCCGTCTCGTGTCAGACGGATCAACGGTCCTGTTGACCACCCAGTACCTCGACGAGGCCGACGCGCTCGCCGACGAGATCACCGTCATCGACCACGGCAAGGTCATCGCCCACGACACGCCGGATGGCCTGAAGCGGGTCATCGGTGGCCAGCGCATCGAGGTGCGCCCGACCGATCCGGCCCGGCTGGACGAGGTCAACCGCATCCTCGCCCGGATCAGCGGCGCCGCCCCGATCGTCTCGGGACGCAACACCCTCAGCGTCGCTGTGGCGAGCGAGGATGCCCTCCCGGCCGTCGTCACCGAACTCACCACATCAGGAATCTCGGTCACCGAGCTTTCCCTCCACCTGCCGAGCCTGGACGAGGTCTTCATGACCCTGACCGGCCGGACCGCATCCGCCGAGGAGTCCGCAGCATGAGTACTTCAATTCTCGAAACCACCTACACCGCACCAGATACCAGCACCGACGAAAAGTCGCCGGCCAATTCGCTACGCCACGTGTTCGTCCTGGCCAAGCGCAGCCTGATCAAGACCTGGCGCACCCCGGAGGCGTTGGTCGACGTCACTCTGCAGCCGATCATCTTCCTGGTCCTCTTCACCTACATCTTCGGCGGCGCCATCGCGGGCGGCTCGACCAGCAGCTACCTGCAGTTCCTGCTGCCGGGCCTGCTGGGCCAATCCATCGCCATGGCCGGTGTGGCCATCGGCCAGAACCTCAACGCCGACATCGAGAAGGGGGTCTTCGACCGCTTCCGTTCACTGCCGATCGCCCGCTCCGCTCCGCTGGTCGGCGCCGTCGTGGCCGACTTCGCCCGCTACATGGTGCTCTGCATCGTCACCCTGGGATTCGGCTACATCATGGGTTACCGGGTCGAGACCAATGCCATCTCGGCGATTGCCGCGATTGCGCTGTCCGTCGGCTTCGCGCTGTGCTTCTGCTGGATCTCGGTGTGGGTCGGCACCATCGTCCGGACACCGGGTGCGGTGCAGGGCATCATGTTCCTGATCGTGCTGCCACTCTCGTTCGGTTCCAACACGTACGTGCAGACCTCGACCATGCCGGGCTGGCTGCAGGCCTTCGTCAACGTCAACCCGATCACCAAGTTGGTCACCACGGTCCGTGGTCTGATGACCGGCGGTCCGGTGTTGGGCAGCCTGCTCTGGACCTTGGCCTGGATGGCGATATTCGTCATCGTGTTCGTCCCACTGGCCATGCGCGGATACCGCAAGCGCGTGTGATCTGACGCCGACCGTCATCACGAGAAGCCCAGTGTCGTTATGGCACTGGGCTTCTCGCTATCGCGGAAGAAATGGAGTCACGCAACAGACGGAGTCACCGAACAGACGGAGCCACCGAACGGACGGAGTCACCGAACAGACGGAGTTACCGAACAGACGGAGCAGGTGTCGCGATCAGCTCGGCGGGATCCAACAGCTTCAGCGCTGCGTCAATGGAGAGCAGCTTGCCGTCGGCGTAGGCCTGGTCGAACTCTCCGCCGAGCGCGGCCTCGAGCACGCCCTTCAAATACCCGACCGTCGGTTCGGTGAAGTCATCCCCTCCGCGCAGCCGGGCGGCCGCGCCGAGCATGCGCGCCGAGTCCCGGTAGCGCCCGCCGAGCATGGCCAGGCCGGCCGTGCCCACCCCCACCAAGGCCACGATCGGCATGTCGTTGGTCTCCCGGGCCAGCGGGTAGGCCTCCGAGAGATCGCGCTCTGTCTGGCGCCGGTCCCCGATTCGCACGGCGAACGCGGCGGTGACCGAAAGGGTCAGCGCAGCCATGTGGCCGCGCATGTACGGCGCCGGCTCGCGCTTGTGCAGCGTGGCGCGCAGCTGGTCACAAATGGCCATCGCGCCCGCCTCGTCTCCCATCGACAACAACAGGTGCGCCTCCACCCCGTCGGCGAACACCCGTCTCACCACGCCATGAGCACCCGACTCGTCGCCCCGAGCTATCTGCAGGCTCTCGTATGCGCCGCGCACATCACCCATCCGCACCTTCAGCCCGCTGAGGCGAAGATGAACCAACAGGTCGTCGTCATCGCTGCCAAGCACCCTCAGGTATTTCAGCGCCCGTTCGTAGTCCTCGACGGCTCCAGCCAGCTCGCCGACCAGTGTGCGAATCCAGGCCCGCGAGTTGAGTGCCGTGGCCAAGCCCCAACGATCGCCGATCACCTCAAAATCCTCGAGCGCAGCGTCTACATCGACGCGCATGGAGTCGAGATCACCTACATTTTCGGCGAATCCAGCCCGCATGGTGCGGACCGTCGCCCGCAGCCAGGGGTCGGGCGAATCGATGAGCTCATCGGACAGACGAAACGCACGCTTGTCGTCGCCGAAGAAAGAAAGCTGCGGACCGAGACAGGCCAGCGCCGGCCATTTCGGCGGCGGCGCAGACTCGAGATCGTCGGCGATGACGGCGAATTCAGCCTGGAGTTTCTGCTCGGCCACCTGCAGGTCGGCCAGGCCGGAGAACAGCTGCGAAAGAGCCCCAGCAGCTCTCACATACACCACCGCGGGTTGGGCCTCGATGCCCGGGAGTTGGAGCAGGAAATCCATCCAGGCCAGACTCTCGGTGTGGCTGGCAGACATATTCCAGTACCAGACCTGGGCGAGTGCCATGTCCACGGCCGCATCGAGTTGCCCGGAATCGCCGAGAAAGCGGAGCGCGGCGGCGAGGTTGTCCTGCTCGTCGTTCAGCATGGCGATGGCCACCAGCTGACCGCGGCCTCGTACCTCCGGCTCGAGCTGTTCGGCGAGTGCGGCGAAGTATGTGGCGTGTGCCCCCCGAGCGGCGCCGGCTTCGTCCCGCTCGGCCAGCCGCTCCACCCCGTACTCCCTGATCGTCTCGAGCATCCGGTAGCGCACCGGCTCACTGCCGACCACCTGGAGCAGGGACTTGTCGACCAACGACATCAACAAATCGGGGATTGACGCGGCGGGCAGTCGTTCATCGGCACAGATCGCGATGGCCGCGATCTCGGTGGCACCAGCGGGAAAGACCGAAAGCCGTTCGGCCAGCAGCCGTTCCGAGGGATTCAAAAGATCCCAACTCCACTCGACCACCGCGCGCAACGTTCGATGCCTCGGCATCGCGGCGCGGTTGCCACCGGTCAGCAGGCGAAACCGGTCGGACAGCCGCAGCGCGATCTCGTGCACGGGCAGCACCCGCATCCGGGCGGCGGCCAGTTCGATGGCCAACGGCAAACCGTCCAGGCGCCGGACGATCTCGACGATGTCACCGACATTTGTCGAGTCGACCGCAAACCCCGCACTGACTGCCGCAGCACGCTCGGCCAACAGCTGGACGGCAGGATATTCCGCCGCCTGGGTAGCGGTGGCGGCCACCGGCGGCAAACCCAGCGGGGGTATGACACACAGTGATTCCCCGACAATGCCCAGCGGTTCGCGACTGGTGGCCAGCACGCGGACGGCGGGACACCGGGCCAGGATGGTGTCGATCAGTTCGGCCACCGCGGCGATCAAGTGCTCGCAATTGTCGATGACGAGCAGCGTGTCGGCTTCCTCCAGCGCCTCGAAGAGCCGGTCGACCGAGTCACGGGCGGCAGCTTGGTCAAATCGTCGGTCCAGGACCTTCGCCTCGCGCAGGCCGAGCGCAGTGAGCATCGTCAATGAGATGTTCGCCGCCTCGGTCACCGGGGCCAGCTCGACCATCCAGACTCCGTCGGCCGTGCGGTCCTGCCAGGCCGCAGCGGCCTGGGCGGACAACCGGGTCTTGCCGGCGCCCCCCGGACCGATGATGGTGGTCAGTCGGCCGGTCTCCAGCAGCTCCTCGATCCTGCGCAATTCGACCGCCCGGCCGATGAAGCTGGTCAACGAGGCGCGGATGTTCGTTCGCCTGGCCGGTCGATGTGACTGGCCGACCGTGCCGACCGAAGCTGGGACACTTGGCATTTCACCTCGGAGCAGGGCCAGATGTTTGGCTTGCAGCTGCGGATCGGGGTCGACACCGAGCTCGTCGGCAAGTCGGACGCGCAGCCGTTCGTAGGCCGCCAGGGCATCTGCCGTGCGACCAGCGGCGGCCAGCGCGGTCATCAACTGCCCGGTGAAGGCTTCCTGCAGCATGTCAGCGGTGGCCAACTCTTCGAGGCGGGCGACCACATCCGCGGCCCGGCCCAGCTCGATGTGCGCATCGAAAAGGTCGACGGTGGCCTGGATCCGCTGCTCGTTCAGGCGGGCAATGACCGAGTCTGCATAGTCGGCTCCGTCTGCGTCCGCCAACGGCGTGCCGCGCCAGAGTTCGAGCCCTGACTCCAACGTTTCCAGGGCAGTCAACGCATCGCCGGAACGCAATGCCGCTCGACCCTGGGCGGCCAGCATCGCGAATTGATGGGAGTCAAGATCGGTCTTGTCGACGGCCAGCCGATATCCGCCGGGGAGTTGCTGGATGCTCGCCGGATCGGTCAGCACCCGGCGCAACCGGGAGATCAACGACTGCAGTGCGTTGGTGGCACCCTCCGGCCGCGTTTCGTCGTCCGGCCAGACCGCTTCGAGCAACTCCCCCGCGGAGACGACCGACCCGGCGTCGACGGCCAATCGCAGCAGCAACCGCCGCAGTCGCGCGCCCGAGATCGGCGGATGATCCGAACCCACCCTGACGGTCAGCGGGCCGAGAATTCCGACCTCGACCCGATGAGTTTCCTGCACATGCCCACTGTGCCAGACCGACCGCACCTGGATATCAGGCATGACCCTGATCGACCCTGAGGAAATTAGCTGTCGAAAGCCGAGGAGCCGCACCCGGCGAGCACATGCTGACCATCGTCGGCACAGTGGGAGCGGGCTGTGGGTCGTCGACGCGCTCCGGATGGGGCACCCGGCGCCGTTCGCTGGAGGGCGATGGGGACCGACAGGTCTCGGTGCTGTCGGCCGTCGCCATGACGGCCATGCCCCTGGACCACATGTGAACGCGCCGACCGGCATCACCGCAGCGGAATCAGGCGCCGGCAAATCCAGAGCCGCCGGTCGGACTCGAACCGACAACCCCCGCTTTACAAGAGCGGTGCGCTACCAATTGCGCCACGGCGGCCTGGCCGACAAGTCGGTCGACCCGGCCACGAGTTTAGTCGGTCACGGACCGTGCTCCGGACCTCGCCAGGCCGCTCAGACCGCGGTGGGGTCGGGCTCGACCGGGCGACCGGCCTGGTCCAACCGGCCGGTGACCGTGGTGAGGATCGCTCGGCACTCGTCGTCGCTGACCCCCATCAGTGACGACAATGCGTTCACCGCGCCTGGATCGAGGGTCATGACGCCGGTCGTCGACTGTTGCCTGGCACCCTGGAGTTCGATCCAGCGCCGGACCGACGCGAGCCGGACGTCGTCATTTCCCATGATCTCTTCGATGTTGACGGTGATCGAACTGGCACCGTCCGCGTCCTGACGGTGGCCGATGCCACGCTCGGCGCTGGCGACCAGGTTGCCGATGTTCTCGCCCAGTGCCTTGGCGATGACCCACAGCACATCGACCCGAAGCGATCGATGCCCCGTTTCATAATTGGCCAGTGCTGCCTTGGAGATCAATCCGCCGGTGCGGGCGGCCACCTGAGCCTGGGTCAGCTTCTGCCGCCGGCGGGAGTCGCGCAACAGCCGACAGATCGCGGCGGCGAACATCTCCTTCGACCATGAATCGACGGCCTGACTCATTCACTTCTCCGATGCTTTCAATCGTCGCCGCTGGGTCGGCGGGTCGGGTTGCCCGCACCAAAGCGACGGCTCATCTAAACACACGAAGGGAGGGTTTAGACACATTCGGAGCAATGTAAACCCGAGATTCACTACTTTGTGTACTCCTCACGCCGGAGTTTCCGATGCCACCCTCGACAAACTCTCGTACGGCGTACGCAAACCGGGGGGTTTGTTTGCGCAGCGAATGCCAGCACCACTTCCGGGATCTCCGCGGGTGATTTCGGGTGGATCAGTCGACCTCAGCTCACCGAGAAGAGTGCCTTGCCGAACCAGTCGCCGGCCTCTTGCACGCCGGGCGGCACCGCCCAGATCCCGCCTCCGATGTGGGCGATGTACTCGTTGAGCAGGTCCGACGATCCCAGCTTGGATTGCAGCACCTTGAACTGGGTGTGCGGATTTTGCTGGTACGCAATGAAGAACAGTCCCGCCGCGAGTTTGCCGGTGTTCGGATCCTGCCCATCGGTGTAGTTGTATCCCCGCCGCAGGATTCGCACCCCCTTGTTGCCTTCCGGGGAGGCCAGTCGGACGTGCGATCGCATATCGATGACCGGAGCGCCGTCGCTCGACTTCTTGTCGAAGTCGATCGGAGTGAATTCGGTGCCGCCGGTCAACGGGGCGCCGGTTACCTTGGTCCGGCCGAAGATCTTTTCCTGGTCGGACAGTTCGTCGGTGTCCCAGGATTCGATCTCCATCCGAATCTTCCGGGCCACCAGATATGAGCCGCCCTTCATCCAGGCCTGGTCTGTTTCGTCATCCACCCAGACGTAGGCGTCCGTGGCATCCACGTCGTCGGCATGGATGTTGTTGGTGCCGTCCTTGAAGCCCATCAGATTCCGTGGCGTGCTCTGTCCCGCTCCAGTGGCCGAGGCCCGACCGAAGCCCAGCTGGGACCATCTGAGCACCGCCGTTCCGCGAGCGGCCCGGACCATGTTGCGAACAGCGTGGAATACGACTTGGGGATCGTCGGCGCAGGCCTGGATGCAGAGATCGCCGCCGGTGAAATCGGGCTGCAGCACCGCGTCTCCGGGAATGGTGCCGATCGGTTCCAGCGCGGCCGGCATCTTTCCGGCCAACCCGAACCGTTTGTCGAACAGGGATGCCCCGAGACCGACCGTGATGGTCAGCGAATAGGGTCCCGAGTCGAGCGCCTCTCCCGAGTCGAACGGCGGCTGGTCCGGCTTGTCCGGAGACTTGCTGACCGTCTCGCCCGAGGTGAATCTGGCGGCCAGGGCGGCCCAGCGACCGAGCAGGTACTGCAGGTCCTGCGGGTCCGTACTGGTCACGTCGAGAGACGCGAACATCAGCCGCTCCTGCTGCGCGGTGGTGATACCGGCCTGCCGGGGACCGTAGAAGGGCACCACCACCGCGGACCTGTCCGTGGTGGTGGCGCCGCCCGGTTGGCCGGACTCGCTCGCGGCGCTGTCACTGGCACTCTTGATGCCGTAGCCGATTCCGCCGCCGGCCACCAAGGCCACCGCCGCGGTGCCGAAGAACTTGCGGCGGGACGGACCGCGGGCCGGCTCTCGCACTGCGGTGCCCTCGGCGGGACCGCCCGGGGTGGTGCCTTCAGACATGTTCTTACTTCGTGATCTTCGCTGAGATGGCCGAGAGCGGTTCCTGGACGGCCAGTAGTGCGTCGGTCAACTTCTTCTTGTCGGCCGCGCTCAGCTCAGGGTACGTAGTCCACCCGCCGAGCGCGCTGGGGTTGCGGTAGGGATCCAGGGTGGCACTCAGCGCGTTGAACTTGGCCGAGATCGCCGGGACCAGCGTCGGGTCGATCTCGTTCAACGCCGGCTCCAGCGTGGCGAACGCCTGTAGCGAGCCTTCGACGTTGGCCTGGAAATCGAGCAGATCGATGCGCGAATACGCCTCTTCCTCGCCGGTGATCTTTGACTGCAGCACCTCGTCGAGCAGACCGGACGCGCCGTTGGCAATCTCGAACGGCTGGTAGCCCTTGCCGTTGTTCGCGACGGTGGCGACGGACAGCGCCTTGGCCTTGGTCTGCAGATCCTTGACGTCGGTCAGCAGCTGGTCGGCCAGCGGATCCAGGCCCTTGGTCGACTTGGTGACGAACAACGCCTTCTCGATGGGGTGGAACCCGGTCCACTTGGTCCCTGCCTCGACATCACCGACGCGCAGATCGATGGCCGCGTCCAGATCGGGGAACGACTCGGCGACCGGCTCGATCCGTTCGTAGAACGGCCGCGCCTTGGCGTAGGCGAGCTGGGCCGCCTTCAGGTCGCCGGCCTTGATCGCAGTAACCAGCTCCTCGACGGGCGGGATCAGGAATTCGATCTGGTTGTCGACGTACGTCGCGTAGTCCACGGCGGCTTGTTGCAGCAGCGTCGTCACCGATGCGCCGGCATCAGCCGCGGCCGCCTTGCCGGTCACGGTGAACGGGATCTTCTCGGTAGCGCCGCCCGGGCAGTAGATCTGGTAGGAGCCGCCGTCGACCTTGACGGTGAATGTGCTGTCGAAACCAGGCGTCAGGTTTTCCCGCTCGCCAAGGATCCGCTGGTCGGAGATCAGCTCCAGTTCGGTGATGCCGGTCGCGTCGATGTTCTTGACCTGGAACGTAACCGGGCCGGCCGGAACCGTGTTCGGCGTCGCGACACAACCCTTGGCATCGGTGATGCTGATGGTCACGGTGCTGGGGCCGCCGGCGGGACTCGAGACACTGGACCCCGCTGCCGAGGACGCGTCGGCGGCGCTGCTCACCGAGATGCCGGCCGGCGCCGACGACGCGGCCGCCGACGCACTGCTGGAGGTTGCGTTGTCAGAACTCGAACCACACGCCGAGATCAGGAGAGCAGCGGCCGCGAGCAGCCCGGCGGCGGCGACCGCGGGACCGGTTCGGGTGGTGGACATCTGGTGAGCTCCTGGGGTTGTCGGGTGGGGTAGCTGATGCGGATACGCCCACGGGAAGGCGGGAAGTCGCCGGACGGCGCCGATCTGGCGCATCGTCCGGGTGGGCAGTTGTGCGGTCAGGTCTGGCGGTTGCTCCCGCTCGCGACCACAAGTTGTTCGTGTGCAACATCTGTCGGCTGCGGCCTCGGCACCGTGACCGATGGGTCCTTTCGGTTTCCGACGAGGTGCGGCAAGCCGAAACCCAGCAGGATGAGAGCGAAAACCACGAGCAGACCTGGGATCACCTCACCGAGGACTTCGTGATCGGCGCGGCTCGAGGTGATGCCGGCGACGGCCGCGAGCTGAGCCTTGACCGACGGGTCGGTGGCCGCGGTCTCGGCGGTGGTCACCGTTCCAACTGGAAACGTCTGTCCGGCAGCGCTTTTCACCACGAGCGACCGGACGGTGGTGACCTTGAGATCGACCACCGTGCCAGTCGCCGGATCGATGGTCACCGTCGGGGTCACCGCATCCGTGTAGGTGGCGGTGACCGACCCGACTGAGCTGCCGTTGATCGACAATCCGACGGGAAGCCGGCCGTTGTTCAGTGCCGCAAGCTGTTTCAGGGTCAACGTGGCCGGCAGGCCGACGGTCGCGGCGACCGGCGTGGCGACCGCCGAACCGGTGTACTGCGCCAGCGAAACACCGTCCAGAGTGGTCGAACCGGACAGCTGCAGGGCAGCATCGACCGACAGCGCACCGCTCGAGCTTGGCGTGGCCGTCATTCGCATCGATGGCAACCTTGACCGAACCGTTCGTGGAGTCGGTCAGGGCGTTTCCGGTATCCGGGTCGGTTCCGGTGGTGGACGACCTGACCTGCAGGGTCGCGGTGGACGCCTGGGGCGCGGCGGGGGCGAACGCGAACAGCCCCGCGGCCAGCACCAGGGCGACCGCTGCGGTGCCGACGAGCACCTGGCCGAGTCGGCGTCCGGTCAGCGCCCGCTTGGCCGGCCAGAGCACAACCGCGAGCATCGGGATCAGGTAGAGGAAGTAGGCGACGACCTCGATGACGGGCATCGACGAACGGATGCCCAGCACACCGGTCAGCAGCGACTCCTGGACCGTTCCGGGCCGGGCGATCACGGTCAGCGAGACCGCGTGTTGCTGTCCCACGACCAGCCAGCCGGCCTCGTAGGCGGCGCGGAGCGTGCTCATCACCAGGCCGGCCGCCACGAAGACGAGCACGACGCCGGTGATCCGGAAGAACCGGGAGAGGTTGAGCCTGACTCCCCCGCGATAGATCAGGTAGCCCAGGCCGACCGCGATCACGATGCCGAGCAACGCCCCGGCGGCCGCCAGCGTGGGCGAGACGGCGGATTGGAAGGCGGCCAGGAGGAAGACAGCCGTTTCGAAGCCCTCGCGGAACACGGCCAGGAAGGCCATCACCACCAGGGCGGTGGCGGATCCGGCCGCCAGTGCGCCGCCGGCGGCGGTCTGCAGATCCGATTTCAGGCTGCGGGAATGCTTGCGCATCCAGAGCACCATGTAGGAGACCATCACCACGGCGATGCCGGCGACGATGCACTCCAGCATCTCCTGCTGGCGCTGCGGCAGCGAGGAATTGACGCTCTGCAGCACGACGCCGACGGCCAGACACAGGAGCACCGCGACCACGACGCCGAGCCACATCTTGCGGAGCGCGTCGGGGCGACCACTCTGCTTGAGGAACGCAGCGATGATGCCGACGATCAACGCGGCTTCCAAACCTTCGCGGAGACCGATGACGAACGTCGCCAGCATCGGTGCCTCCAAGCGGTGGTGAGTCGGACGTCAGGGGTGGGCGTTTGGTAAGGCTGACCTACTACTTCCTGGCACGCTACACCCGAATGCCCGGATTTCAGAAGCGGGTGGAGCTGTGGAACAGGTAACGAAACGTCCTAGTAGTCAGCGGATTGACCACCTGGACGCCCTTTCCATGCGGCGAGCGCCTTGCGCCTGGCTTACTGAAGCCTTACCAACGGCGGCGCGGCATTCGGCCTGCCGGTCTTCGTCGTGCAGGTGGTTCGGCTGGGTCGCCGTAATATTGCGCGGTGACCATCCACCCCATCGTGATCTGTGGTGAGCCCGTTCTGCATCGTCCGACCACCCCGGTCACCCTGTTCGACGACGAGTTGGCCCATTTCATCGACGACCTGTTCGAGACGAACACCGCTGCCAATGGCGCCGGTCTGGCTGCCAACCAGGTCGGCGACAGTCGTCGCGTCTTCGTGTACGACTGCCCGGACGACGGCGGCGCCCGCCGCAAGGGTTATGTGGTCAACCCCACCATCGAGACCGACGGGGTTCCGGAGACCATGCCCGACCCGGACGACGACTTCGAGGGTTGCCTGTCGGTCCCAGGGGAGAACTTTCCGACCGGCCGGGCCCACTGGGCCAAGGTCAGCGGCGTCGATGCGCAGGGCCGACCGGTGGAAGTCGAGGGCACCGGGTTCTTCGCCCGCTGCCTGCAGCACGAAACCGACCACCTGGACGGCTACCTGTACCTGGATCGACTGGTCGGAAGAAACCAGCGGGCGGCCCGCAAGATGATCAAGGCGAACGGCTGGGGTGTCCCGGGCCGCTCCTGGCTGCCGGGGCGAGACGCGGATCCGTTCGGCCACTGAGCGACCTGCAGTTCGTAGGCGCCGGGGTGTAGGAAGCCAACATCGCGGGGAACGACCCGATGCGTCACGGTTAGGGTGGGGCGGTGACCCTTACCGATTCGAAGTCCCCGGAACAGACCCATTCGGGCGGTTCGGAGTCGACCCTGAGCAGTGCAAAGCCCACTATCGGTCAGGCTTCGATGGTGGTCCTGGCCAATCGGTTGCCCTTCGACATGGAGCGGCAGCCGGACGGCAGCACAAAAGCCCGGCAGGCGCCCGGCGGACTGGTCACTGCGTTGGCGCCCATTCTCTCCCGTCGCGAGGGCGCCTGGATCGGCTGGCCGGGCACTCCCGACGTGGAGATCGAGCCGACCACGGCCGACGGCCTGACCCTGCACCCGATTTCCCTCACCGGTGCGGAGGTTGATTGCTACTACGAGGGTTTCTCGAATGCCACCCTGTGGCCGCTCTACCACGACGCGGTCGCGCCGTCGGAATTCCACCGACAGTGGTGGGACTCCTATCGGGTGGTCAACGAGCGATTTGCCGCCCGGGCCGCGGAAGTCGCAGCACCGCACGCGACGGTGTGGATCCACGACTATCAGCTGCAACTGGTTCCGCAGATGCTGCGCCGCATGCGACCCGATGTCCGAATCGGCTTCTTTCTGCACATTCCCTTTCCACCGGCCGAATTGTTCAATCGACTGCCGTGGCGGCGGCAGATCATCACCGGCCTGCTGGGCGCCGACCTGATCGGATTTCAGCTGCCCGGCGGTACCAGAAACTTTCTCCGGTTGGCGAAAACTCTCCTGGACGTGCCGGCCAGCGGTGGGCTGCTGAACTTCGACGGCCGCCGGATCAAGGCTGGGGCCTTCCCCATCTCCATCGATTCAGCGGCGCAGTCGGCATTGGCCGCCACCCCGGAGGTGCACGCAGCCGCCCGGAAACTGCGTTCCGACCTCGGAAACCCCGGCAAGATCGTGCTGGGGGTCGATCGTTTGGACTACACCAAGGGCATCGACGTCCGGCTGCGCGCGTTCGGCGAACTGTTGGCCGAGAAGGATCCCGCTGTCGACGATGCTGTGATGATCCAGATCGCAACGCCGAGCCGGGAACGACTGGATTCCTACATCAGGATGCGCGAGGGTATCGAGCGCCAGGTCGGTTCCCTGAACGGCGATTTCGGCAAGATCGGCCGGCCTGCCGTCCACTACCTGCACCAGTCGCTGCCGCGCGAGGAACTGGCCGCGTTCTACGTGGCTGCCGACGTCATGACCGTGACTCCTTTTCGGGACGGGATGAACCTGGTCGCCAAGGAGTACGTCGCCTGCCGGGTGGACGGCGGCGGAGTGCTGCTGTTGAGCGAGTTCACTGGGGCCGCAAGGGAGCTGCGGGCCGCGCTGCAGGTGAATCCGTACGACATGGACGGCGTGAAGGACGGTCTGCGCGCTGCGCTGACCATGCCGTCGGTGGATGCCCGGCGGCAGATGCGATCGTTGCGGCGCCAGGTCCTCACCCATGACGTGGACCGCTGGGCGGCCGCCTTCCTCTCGGCGCTGGAAGGCACCCGCGACCACGTCGCCGACGCCCGGAACCGGTTGCCGGCCGACGTGATCGAGGCGCTCACCGAGATCTCGGAGACCGATCGGCTGCTGATCGGCACCGATTTCGACGGCACGCTGGCACCGATCGTCGACGATCCGGCGACCGCCCGGGCACTGCCCGAGGCGGTCGAGGCGCTCCGCTCGCTCGCCACCATTGCGGGCACCGTCGTCGCCGTCATCTCCGGCCGATCACTGGCTGATCTACGAATGCTGTTGGGCGAGACCGATTCTCTGCAACTGATCGGTAGCCACGGGGCCGAGGTGTCCTCGTTGCGCACCGACGGTTCGCAGCACCCGGAGCACACCGGGCACAGTGAGCTGCCGCCGGCGGCATCGCAGCGGCTGGCCAGGCTGCGGCGGGCGCTCCAGGGCATCACCAGCCAATACCGTGGTGTCACACTAGAGCCCAAACCGACCGGCATCGCGGTACATCTACGCAACGCCGACCCGACCGACGCCAGGGCGGTCACCGAAGCCATCGAAGACGATCCGGCCACGTGGCCGGGCGTGCACCTGTTGCGGGGCAAGATGGTTCTGGAACTCACTGTGGTCGCGACCGACAAGGGCCGCGCTCTGCAGTCGCTCGCCCGCGACCATCACTGCACCGCGATCCTGTTCATCGGCGATGACATCACGGACGAAAACGCCTTCCTGTCCCTGGGTGCCGACGACGTCGGAGTCAAAGTCGGCAGTGGAGCAACTGCTGCGGACGTGCGCATCGGTGACCCGGCCCGGGTCGCCGACCTGCTGCACGTGTTGGACTCGGCCAGACGGCGCGCCGGTGGTCGGCGGTCTCAGGACGCGTCCGGGACCTGAGCTGGGCAAGATCGAGTGGCCCGGCCGGCGTCCGAACAGCTTGTCGCGCGGCGTTTCTGACTAGAGCCGCGGCGGTCCAGAGGTAGTCCCCGGTAGAAAGGTGGTCGGGAGTACCACCCGTCGCCCCCGGGTACTGCGCGCCGGGTCCAGCAGCATCTTGCCCGCCTGCCGGCCCTTTTCCCCGACCGGTTGCACGATCGTGGTGAGCTGGGCATCGGCCGCCGCCTTGATGCCGTCGAAGCCGGTGACGGAGACGTCCTCCGGCACCCGCTGCCGGCGCCGGACCAGTTCGTCGATGGCCCCGAGAGCCAGCACGTCGGACGTGGCGATCAACGCGGTGATGCCCGGATCGAGCGAGAGCACCTGCGCCGCCGCAGATGCGCCCGCCGCAATCGAATGCTCGAAGCGCTCGACCACCGGCACCCTGTCCCACGCGACCCCGGCCGCGGTGAACCCATCACGCAGACCAGAAAGGCGGTTGCGCTGCACGTGGTAGTGCGCCGCCTGCTGCCGGACGAGATCGACCGCGCCGTCGCGGTGTGCCCGGCCGAGCCGCATGCAGATGACCCCGATGCGGCGATGTCCCAGCGCCAGCAGATGTTCGGCGATCTCCCTGGCGGCAGCACGGTCGTCGATGCCGACCAGATCGGCGCCGGTGACCGCCGGCTGGTCGCAGATGACGGCCGGCACCGGCCGGGTCAGCACGGCGGCCAGGTGCGGGTCGTCGTCGGGCATCGAATAGGCGATGAATCCGTCGACCGCGGCGCTGGAGACCGCCAACGTGTCGTCGGAGTCGGGACTGGCCGGGACCAGAAGCAGGCCGACCCTGGCGTGGTCGCACTCGAGGGTCAAGCCCTCGAGGAACGCCACGGCGGCTGGATCTCGGAAGGCGTACGAGAGTTGCTCGGTCAGCAGCAGGCCGATCGCGCCGGCCTTGCGGGTACGCAGCGACCGAGCCACCGGGTCGGGGCCCGGATAGCCCAACCGCCTGGCCGCGTCCATCACTCTGGTGCGCAGCTGAGGGGACAGTTGATCGGGTCGGTTGTAGGCGTTGGACACCGTCGTCCGCGAGATCCCGAGCTCCGCCGCCAGCGAGGCCAGGGTGGCCGGCGGCCTCGACCGCGGCGAACGTTCCATGCCAGCACGGTAGCCGCCTGCCGCGGGCGGCAGTGCAGGGCGGGCCGTAGCGGACCGCCCCGAGCGCGGCGGAGCAGTGAATTTGCGCCCAACCGGGCCGCGTTAGCCCGAAGGAGTGAAGATCCGGCCTCTTGGAAAGCGCTTACCGAGATGGGCTGTTCAACCGCCTCCTCAGTCGCTACCGTGGCGGTCAGCACCACAGGTGATGCTGACCGGCGGGTTGCTCCGCACGCAGGGATCACTTGGTGAACGCCACCCAAGCCCGCCCGCGAGCGCCGGGCCGATCGGAAGAAGGAACAATTCATGGCAGACGTCAAGTACGACGAAGCTTCCCGCGTATACCCAGGCAGCCCGCCGGTGCGCGCCGTCGACAAGCTCAGCCTGGACATCGAGGATGGCGAATTCCTGGTCCTGGTCGGGCCGTCCGGCTCCGGCAAGTCGACCGCGCTGCGCATGCTGGCCGGCCTGGAGGACATCAACGAGGGCCGTATCCTGATCGGCGGCCGGGACGTCACCAACGTTCCGCCGAAGAACCGGGACATCGCGATGGTCTTCCAGTCGTACGCCCTGTACCCGCACATGACCGTGGCCGAGAACATGGGCTTCGCGCTCAAGCTCCGCGGCGTCAACAAGACCGAGATCGCCTCCAAGGTGCGCGAGGCCGCCGGCCTGCTCGATCTGGAGAAGTACCTGGACCGGAAGCCGAAGGCCCTCTCGGGTGGCCAGCGCCAGCGGGTGGCCATGGGCCGGGCCATCGTCCGCGAACCCTCGGTGTTCCTGATGGACGAGCCGCTGTCGAACCTGGACGCCAAGCTGCGGGTGGAAACCCGCGCCAACATCGCCGGCCTGCAGGCCCGGCTGGGCACCACCACCGTCTACGTCACCCACGACCAGGTCGAGGCCATGACCATGGGTCACCGGGTCGCCGTACTGGCTCCCGGTGGCGTTCTCCAGCAGTGCGACACCCCCCGCGAGCTGTACGACCGCCCGAAGAACGTCTTCGTCGCCGGCTTCATCGGCTCCCCCGCCATGAACCTGATCGACTCGACGTTGACCGCAGAGGGCGTCAAGTTCGGTGACGTCATCGTGCCGCTGACCCGCGAGCAGCTGTCCGAGGCCAGCTCGAAGGGCATCTCCAGCGTGATCCTCGGCGTTCGTCCGGAGAACCTGACTCTCTCCGATCACGGCATGCCGATCAACGTCTCGGTGGTCGAGGAGCTGGGTGCGGAGTCGTTCGTGCACGGCACCGACGAGCAGGGCGACCGCTTCATCATCCGCGCCGAGGCCCGTACCCACCCGACCGTCGGCGCCACCATCCGCGCCTCGGTCACGGAGCCGGAGCACATCCACGTGTTCGACAAGTCCACCGGGTTGCGGCTGGCGACGTCCGGCGCGGTGCCGGCCGACGCACCCACGCTGCTCAAGTAACAAGCTGCGGTAGCCAACGGCAGCGCAACCAGCACGGGCGGTCCGGAACCTCGGGCCGCCCGTGCTGCTGTCCGGAACAGGTATCGACCGGGGACTTGTCGGGCGCATGCGGGCAGTTTCTGCGAGTAGGTCCTCCGCTCGATCCGCCCGGATCAGGCCGCAGCGGGAACCGGGCGACGAGTCCAACCCCGGCGCGTCCGCCGGGCGCCGACCACGCGGCAGATGCAGTAGATCGCAAAGGAAATCGTGGTGACGTAGGGGCTGATGGGCAGGGTGCCGCCGACCGCCAGCAGGATGCCGCCGACCACCGAGGTAATGGCGAAGATGGTGGCCAGCACCGGAACCCAGATGCTCGACGCGGTGACTCGCATGGCTGCGGCAGCCGGAGTGACCAGCAGCGACAGGACCAGCAGCGCGCCGACGATCTGCACCGACATGGCCACCGCGAGACCGAGTACCACCATGAAGATCGGGGACAGGGCCCGCACCGGAACCCCTCTGGCTGCCGCAATCTCGGGGTCGACGGTGGCGAACACCAACGGCCGCCACATGATGGTGAGCGAGCCCAGCACCACGATGGTGATCACCAGCAGCCAGAGCAGCTGCGGGTTGTCCACGGCGACGATCTGACCGAGCAACGACGAGAATTTGTTGGCCGACCTGCCCTGGTAGAGCGAGAGGAACAGGACGCCGAGGCCGAGGCCGAACGGCATCAGGACGCCGATCACCGAGGATCGCTCCCGGGCCCGGACGCCGAGGAACCCGAAGATGATCGCGGCGATCAGCGATCCGGCCACCGAGCCGGCCACGATGTTGACCCCGAGCAACAAGGCCAGCGATGCACCGGCGAACGACAGTTCACTGATGCCGTGCACGGCAAAGGTCAGGTCGCGCATCATCACGAACACGCCGATCACGCCCCCGGTCAGCCCGAGCAGCGCCCCCGCGATGATCGAGTTGTGCACCAACGCCACCAGCGCGCCGTAGTCCTGGAAATTGAACATCCGGTCCCAGAGACTCATTTCGCCCAGCCCGTCTTGTCGCTCGGGTCGTGCTGCCCGTGGTCGTGTGTTCCGTGCAGGCGTCCGTCGACGCCGTGAGAGTGGGCGCCGTGGTCGTCGGTCGACTGGTGCAGTCCCGCGCTCATGTCGTTGGCGGCCACCACCACCAGCCGGCCGTGCGCGGAGATGACATCGACCGGCGCGTCGTACAGGGCGGACAACGATGCCGAGGTCATCACCTCGTCCGGCGGACCCAACCGGAACCGGCCGCCGGCCAGGTAGAGGACCTGGTCGACGTACTCCAGGACCGGGTTGATCTCGTGGGTGACGAAGATGACGGCGGTGCCATGTTCGCGGCGGCGTTGGTCGATCAGCGCCGCGACCTCCTGCTGGTGTCGCAGGTCCAGTGCCGCCAGCGGTTCGTCGCAGATCAACAGCGCGGGATCGCAGGCCAGTGCCTCGGCGATGCGGATGCGCTGCAGCTCGCCACCCGACAGCATGGAGACCGGGGCGTCGGCGAATGCGGTGGCGCCCACGGCCGCGAGCACGTCGTCGACGATCCGGCGCGATTCCCGGCGACGGGCACCGAACGGCAGCGCGACACCCCAACGATGACCATCGACGCCCATCCGCACCACGTCCCTGGCCTTGACCATGGTGCCCGAATCGATGCCAACCCGTTGCGGCACATAGCCGACCACGTCGCTGCCCCGGGTCACCGGCCGACCATCGATCTGCACCGAGCCACTGGTCAACTGCTGCTCGCCGAGCAATACCTTGAGCAGGCTGGTCTTTCCAGCGCCGTTCGCGCCGAGCACCGCCACGAACTGACCGGCTTGGATCTGCAGGTCCAGATCTGACCAGAGGGCTCGAGCGCCGTAGGACAGGCCAGCCTTGGAGAGTTGGACGACCGGGCCGGTGACGGGCGCTCCTGACCTCCCGCCGCGCCGGTACGGCTCAGCGTCGAGCGACGGGGGTTGGGCCACCGCGTCATCATCCCGAACGCCCGGCCGCCCCGTTGGGTGCGAGAAGGGGTGCGGGGAGTGGATGTCTGTCATGCCACCGCCTTGGCGATGGCACCGAGGTTGGCCGTCATCCAGCTCAGGTAGTCGGTGCCCGAGGGCAACGTTTCGGTGACCGGGACGACGGCGATCCCGTTCTTCTTCGCGGCGACGAGCACCAGCTGGGTCTGCGGGCCGGTGGTCTGCTCGTTGTAGACCAGCGCCTTCACCTGCTTGCCGCTGAACAGGGCCAGGGTCTGCGCGACCGCGGACGCCGGCGCGTCACTGTCACTTTCGATGGCTTCGCTGAAGGCGGCCGGTGTCTTGTTGTCCAGTCCGGACGCGGTGAGCATGTAGAGCGGCACCGGCTCGGTGATCGCCACGCCGACGCCGGCGCTCCTGGCCTTGATGTCGAGCTCCTGCTGTTGGAGTGCGGCGACCTTGTCGGCAAAGCTCGCCGCATTGGCGGAGAACTCCGGGCCGTTGGCCGGATCGGCCGCGGTCAACGCGGTGGTGATCTTCGCGACCACCTTGTCGACCGTCGGGAAGTCGTACCAGACGTGCTCGTTGAGATCGGCCCCGGTGTAGCCCGAGGCGTCGACCGCGTTGATGACCGTAGCCTTCGATCCGGCCGAGCTGACCATCCGATCGACGAAATCGTCGTATCCGCCGCCATTCTCGATGATCAAGGAGGCCCTGGAAACGGCCAGCTGGTTGCGGGCGTTGGCCTCGTACGAGTGCGGGTCGGCGGACGGATCGGTGATGATCGAGCTGACGCTCACGTGCGGACCACCGATCGCCGACACGACACTGCCCCAAACATCGGTGGACGCGACCACCTTGACCGGGGCCGCATTGCTGGTCGCCGCATTGCCGGACCCGGCTGGACTCACCGTTGTCGACGAGGCGGAACTGCAGGCAGACAGCAGTGTGACGGCGGCGAGCACTGCGCCGAGGCCGAGCTTGGTGATGGGGCGCTTCATGTGGCAGATCTCCCGAACAGCGCTTGCACTTGATAATCGTTCTCATATTCTAACCCCGCTGAGCCGACGTCGGTACAGGCAGTGACAACGTGCGGGTCAGCTTGCCGCCGTGCAGGCGTGAGTGGTCGTACCCGGTGTCGCCGACCCGAGCCCGGCACGATCTACTGTCCCGGCAGGTCCGATCCACACCCAGTCAGGAGAAGTCATGGCGCTGTTGAACTTTCGGGACGTGGCCACGTCGGGTGGCGGCCCGTTGCGGCCCGGTCGGTTGTTCCGTTCAGCCCAGCCGTTCCATCTGGACCAGGCCGACATCGCAATGGTCCGAGACGCCGGAATCGCCACGATCGTCGACCTGCGGGAGCCGCACGAGCAGGTTCCCCCCGACTGGACCCCGGTCGAGACCACAGGTGTACGGATCGTCAGGGTGCCCGTTGCCGACCAGATCCTGCCGTCGGCCGACGAAAATGCTCCACCGCGCGGCCCTCGACTGCGGTCCAGCTCGGTAGCCGAGGGACACCAGATCCTCGCCGACTTCTACCTGGCGATCATCGATCGTGCCGGGATACGGCTCGGCGAGGTGATCGAGGCGGTCGCCGATGGCGGCCCGGCACTGCTGCACTGCGCGGCCGGAAAGGATCGCACCGGCACGACGGTTGCGCTGCTGCTCGATCTGATCGGCACCGACCACGAGGTCATCGTCGCCGACTTCCTCCGCACCAATACGGCCATGCCGGACATCCTCGCCCAGCTCCTCGGCCGCATTCCGGAGGCTGACCGACCGGACCCGGCGAGGATTCCGCCAGGCATCCAGGACGCGCCGGAGTATGCGATCCGCGAAGTGCTGGCGCACATCGCAGAGCTCGGCGGAGCCGCCGCTGTGCTGGGGCGCAACACTGATCGCGCCATGCTCGACAAGGTCATCGCGGTGCTCACCGGCTGAAGCCGGCCTCAGCCGTGCTCAGCCGCGAGGTCGCGGGACGGGGAAGGAACGTGGAGCGGCCAACAGGTGAAGCTGAGTTCACCCGTGTCAATTGTGTCTACGGTGTCTCACAGCACGCGGCGGCGGCGGGCAACCTCGGCCAGGACGACGCCAGTGGCCACCGAGGCATTGAGTGACTCCACGGTCCGAGCCATCGGAATCGAGACGGTGACGTCGCAAACGGTGCGGGTGAGGCGGGCCAGTCCACGACCCTCGGAGCCGATCACCAGCACCAGCGGGCCGGTGGCCAGATCGAAATCGTCCGTGTCCACGGTGCCGTCGGCATCCAGGCCGGCGATCATCAGGCCGGCCGCTGCGTAGTCCTTGAGGGTGCGAACCAGATTGGTGCAGCGGGCCACCCGGATCCGGGCGGCGGTGCCCGCGGAGGTGCGCCACGCCGACGCGGTGACGCCGGCCGAGCGCCGCTCGGGGATGAGTACGCCGTGCGCCCCGAAGGCGGCCGCCGACCGGATGATGGCGCCCAGGTTGCGAGGATCGGTCACTCCGTCGACGGCGATGATCAACGCCGGTCGCCCCGAGTCCTTGGCCCTGGCCAGCAGATCCTCGGGGTGCGCGTAGTCGTAGGGCGGGACCTGCAGCGCCAGACCCTGATGAATGGCATTGCCGGTGAGCCGATCCATTTCCGGCCGGGAGATCTCCAGCAGAGCGATCCCCTTGTTCCCGACGAGCGCGACGGCCTCGGACGTCCGTTCGTCGACGGAGATGCCCTGCGCCACGTAGAGCGCCATGGCCGGAACGCCGGCCCGGAGCGCCTCGACGACCGGGTTGCGGCCGACCACCGTCTCCGGCAGGTCGCCGCGATCCTTGCGCTGCGGCCGGCCCTGCGGGGTCGCTTCGCGCCGAGCCGCCGCTGCGGCCCTGCGGGCCGCCGGGTGACCGGTGCGCTCCGACGCCGGCGGCGTCGGGCCCTTCGGCTTGATCGCCCGTCGGGACTGTCCGCCGGAACCAACGACGGCCCCCTTCTTCGTCCCTGTCTTGCGGACCGCCCCGCGGCGTTGGGAATTCCCGGCCATGTCGGCGTCACCTCATTCCTGTGTGCACGTGCAAAAGCTGCGTTCCTGTCCAGAACGACAGTGTTGGTCTATTCGGCCGGCGGGTTGACCGACCACACAGGGCCGTCCACCGTGTCCTCGATGGCGAAGCCCGCCTGCGCCAGCGTCTTGCGGATCTCATCCGCTCTGGCGAAATCCTTCGCACCCCTGGCGGCCGTGCGTTCGGCGAGTAATTGGGAGATCAGTTTGTCGGTGGCCGCGTGCAACGAGTCGTCACTGGCGGCGTCGACCCACGGCGCCGCGAAGGGGTCGAGTCCGAGCACGGCCAGCATGGCGCGGATCTGGGCCGCCTCGACCGCGGCGGCGGCGTGATCACCGGCTGACAGGGCCGCGTTCCCGAGTCGGAGCCGGTCGAAGACGACCGCGAGAGCGCGCGGGACGCCGAGGTCGTCGTCCATGGCCTGGGTGAATGCGCCCGGCACATCGGTCGGTTCGATCGGGCCGACCCGCTTGACCACCCGGAGCAAGAAATCCTCGATGCGTTCGAACGCCTTGGCCGCGTCGTCCAGTGCTTCGCGGGAGTACTCGATCGATGACCGGTAGTGCACGCTGAGCAGGTAGTACCGCAGCGCAATCGGCCGGGTGTGCTGGGTGATCGCCGGAACGGACAACACGTTGCCGAGCGATTTGGACATCTTCTCGCCGGACATGGTCACCCAGTGGGAGTGCATCCAGAAGCGGGCGAACGGCTCGCCGACTCCGTGGGACTGGGCTGCCTCGTTCTCGTGATGCGGGAACACCAGGTCGAGCCCGCCGCCGTGGATGTCGAAGGAGTCACCGAGGTAGGCCCTGGCCATCGCCGAGCACTCGATGTGCCACCCGGGGCGGCCAGGTCCCCACGGTGAATCCCAGGACGGCTCGCCCGGTTTGGCCGCCTTCCACATCGTGAAATCGGCGGCGTCCTTCTTACCGGCGCCCTCCGTTTCACCCTGCTGCATCTCGTCCAGCCGCTGCCCGCTCAACGAGCCGTAGTCGGCCTGTGATCGGACGGCGAAGTACACGTCGCCGGCAGCGGCATAAGCCTTACCGGCCTCGATGAGCTCGCCGATCATGGCGATGATCTGCGGAATGTGACCGGTGGCTCGGGGTTCGATGGACGGACGAAGGCAGCCGAGAGTGTCGTAAGCATCACTGAAAGCGCGCTCGTGAGTGCTGGCCCACTCCCACCAGGGTCGGCCGGCCTCGGCCGCTTTGGTCAGAATCTTGTCGTCGATGTCGGTGACGTTCCGGACGTGGACGACCTCGTACCCGGAATGGGCCAGCCAACGTCGCAGCACGTCGTAGACGATCCCGGCGCCTCGGAGGTGCCCGATGTGTGGAGACCACTGCACGGTCGCGCCGCAGTTGTACAACGAAACCACGCCCGGGCGTATCGGCTCGAACGGCCGAACGGCGCGGGTCGCCGTGTCGTACAGATGCAGGCTCACCCGAGCATGGTACGGGGCGTCCCCCATCGTTCGCCTCTCTCCGGACATCGCCGGACCGGCTCGGCCGGGTGCACGTCTCCCGGATTGGACCAGCCGCCCCGACAGGCGGTAGACCCGACCACGAAGCTGTTCACAACACTGGGCTGTTCACAACACGGGGCTGTTCACAACACTTAGGTCACAGCTGTAGGACAGGTCTTGACGGACCGGTCCACATGCAACATGCTGCAACCACGTGACTGAAATTGCGTGTTTCAACCACATTGCGAACAGTCTTCTGCATCCGTTTCAGATCTAACGAGTTCGGCTCGGGCGCCACGCAAGCATCCGATGTTCCCCGCATCGGACCGACCCCGCCGTATCCGGCGGCGGTGGTGACAGGAGCAGCACTCCGGCCCGAGTGGCCCGGTTGGAAAGGTCAAGTCATGAGCACGACAACCGTGCCAGCAGAACCGAAAATCCCGGTCACACCAGAGCCAAGAGCATCCAAGCCGCCGGGGCGGGCCCGTCAACTCGGGTCGGCCATGCCGTGCTTGCTCCGTCGTTGATCCGCGGCGTCGATCATCATGACGACGAATGACAAGCAACCGCTGACCGTTTCGCTGCCCGCTTCTTCGGTCTGTACACGGCGGAATGGCAGTACGTATTCGGGGTTTCGATCGTCGCGATCGTTCCGGTGGTCATCTTGTTCACCTTCATCGAGAAGCGTCTCATCGGCGGACTCACCGCCGGCGCAGTGAAATAACTCTCCGCCGTTCCAACTTTCGAGGAGTAATCGCGCATGACAGTCTCATCGCAACCGGCGGCGTTCGTCGCCGCCGAAATCGAGACCCAGCCCGATATGTGGCGCCAGGCAGTGGAAGTTGCCCGGCAGTCGGTAACACTGCTGCCCGGGGTCGGCGAGCGCATCGCCGTCGTCGGCTGTGGCACCAGCTGGTTCGTCGCCCAGGCCTACGCCGCTTTACGCGAAGGGGCCGGCCACGGGTTGACCGACGCCTTCGCGGCCTCCGAATTCCCGATCGGCCGCCGCTACGATCTGATCGTCGCGATCACCAGATCCGGTACCACCACCGAGGTTCTGGACCTGCTCGCGGCGCTGCCCGCGGACCAGCCCAGCCTCGCCATCGTCGGCGATCCGGACTCCCCCGGCGCCACGGCCGGGAGCCGGAACATCCTGCTGCCCTTCGCGGACGAACAATCAGTGGTGCAGACCCGTTTCGCCACCAGCACTCTCGCTCTCCTGCGCGCCGGACTGGGCGAAGACCTGACGACCACGATCGCCGAGGCGGAAAAGGCGCTGACCGCTGAACTGCCGGACGGCTGGGAGGAGAAGGTGCAGTTCACCTTCCTGGGTACCGGTGCGGGCGTCGGATTGGCCAACGAGGCAGCCCTGAAGATGCGCGAGGCCGCGTTGGCCTGGGCCGAGTCGTACCCGTCGTACGACTACCGCCACGGTCCGATCTCGTTGGCCGAACCCCACACCCTGGTGTGGTCGCTCGGCACCCCACCACCCGGACTGGTCGAGCAGATCGCTGCCACCGGTGCGTCGGTCCAGGTCAGCCCGGGAGACCCGATGGCCACCCTGGTGCACATCCAGCGGTTGGCGGTGAGTCTGGCGCTGCACCGCGGGTTGGATCCGGACGCCCCGCGAAATCTGACCAGATCCATCGTGCTGAGCTAGCCCCGTGTCGCGCTCGCTCAGCCTCTCCACCGGGGTTCCGGAGCGGGTGGAATCTGCTTGGCGGCAACGATATCGGCAAGCCGGATGGTCACCGGCCCGGCCTTGCCGCGCACCTGGCAATCGAGTTCCGACCTGGCCAACAAAGGGCCCAGCACGTCGGTCGCTCCGCCCGGAACTCGGTATCTGACCACCACCCGGGTGCCGAGCGGCAAGGTCAGAAACGCGTCGAGCGCGCTGGTCATGTCGCGCCTTTCACTTCGACTCGACGGGTGAGAGATGCTGCCGGGCAAAGGCCAACGCCTCCGCGACGTCGATGCGGCGCTGCTCGGCCTTGACGGCTCGGGTAGAGATCTCGAGGATGACCGCACCGCTGAACGGCTCGCCCTGCAGGTCGTCGCGCGCCAGCAGCCGGAGCACCTCGGCGCAGGGCTGGCCACCGCGCCCGGGCACCAGGTGCTCGTCCTTGGCCGACCCGGAGCCGTCGGCCAGGTGCAGATGAGCGAGACGGGAACCCATGCGGTGCAACATGTCCAGCGCATCGGAGCCGGAAGTCGCGGTGTGTGACAGATCCAGCGTGAAATGCGCGTGACCGGCCGGGACAGGGTCCCAGTGCGGGCGGTAGCTATTGACCAACCGGCCGGCCACCTTGACCGGAAACATGTTCTCCACCGCGATCACCACCTCGGTCCGCAGTTGCAGCTCGGCGACCGCCTCGGCGAAATTGGCGGCGGCACTGCGCTGCCAGACGAACGGCGGATGCACCACAACCGTTGGCGCACCGATCTTCTCGGCCATCTCGATGGACCTGGCCAGCTTGACCAACGGATCCGACGACCACACCGTCGCGGTGATCAGCAGACAGGGTGAATGCACTGACAGCACCGGTATCTGGTACTGATCGATCAGCCGGCTCAATGCATCCGGCGTCTGACTGGTGAGGTCCGTCTGGACCATCACTTCCATGCCGTCGTACCCGGCCTCGGCGGCCATCTGGAACGCCGCCGCCGTCGTCTCCGGGAAGGACGCGGCGGTGGACAGCCCGACCGGGATCGGCGGGCGCGGGCGGGAACTCACGGCCCCCACGTTACCGGTGCGTGCTACGTCTCCAGCTTGTAGCCGAGACCTCGCACCGTGATCAGGTATCGGGGGGCGGCCGGGTCTGGCTCGATCTTCGAGCGCAGCCGCTTCACGTGCACGTCCAGCGTCTTGGTATCGCCCACGTAGTCCGCACCCCACACCCGATCGATCAATTGCCCGCGGGTGAGCACTCGACCGGTATTGCGCATCAGGTACTCGAGCAGATCGAACTCCTTGAGCGGCAACGACACCTGTTCTCCGTGAACCGAGACCACGTGACGCTCGACGTCCATCCGGACCGGGCCGGCCGCCAGGGTGGATTCGGCGCCGTCCTCGGATTCGGCGCCTCGCCGCAGCACTGCCCGGATCCGGGCAATCAGTTCCCTGGTGGAATACGGCTTGGTGATGTAGTCATCGGCCCCGAGCTCCAGACCCACCACCTTGTCGATCTCGGAATCCCGGGCCGTCACCATGATCACCGGTACGGCCGCCCTGGCCCGCAGTGCCTTGCACACCTCCGTGCCACTCATCCCCGGCAACATCAGGTCGAGCAGGACGATGTCCGCGCCCGTCCGGTCGAACTCGGCCAACGCCTCTGGACCGGTCGCGGCCAGGGTGGTGGTAAAGCCCTCTTTCCTCAGCAGGAAGGCCAACGGGTCGGCCATCGATTCTTCGTCTTCGACGATCAGAACCCTGGTCACTGTGCTCCTTTGTTACCCGCGAGCAGTTCGCTCCGCGGAGTGGTGTCGTCGTGTGCAGGTGGCGTCACGGTCGGCGGGGTCACGGTCGGCGGGGTCACGGTCGGCGGGGTCACTGTTGGCGGGGTCACGGTCGAGGTGATTGCGGTCGGCGGGGCGACGGACGGGTCGATGTCTGTCCTGTCGGGAACGAACTCGGGTAGCCGCAGGGTGAAGGTGGAGCCCGTGCCGGGCTGGGACCACAGCACGGCGGAACCACCGTGGTTGGCGGCAACGTGTTTGACGATGGCCAATCCCAGCCCGGTCCCGCCGGTGGACCTTGATCTGGCCGGATCGATCCGGAAAAACCGTTCGAACACCCGACTCTGGTTCTCCGGCGCGATACCGATCCCACGGTCGGTGACGGCGATCTCGACAAATCCCTCGGAGACCCGGCGGCTGATCGAGACCGTTTTGCCACGCGGCGAGTAGTGGACGGCGTTGGCCAGCAGGTTGACCACGGCGGTGACCAACATCTGCCGGTCACCCTGGACCAACAGGCCGGAAGCAGCATCGAGAGTGATCGTCATGCCGGCAGTCTCGGCCACGATCGAGGACCTGGCTTCCGCCTCGGCAACCACCGCATCGACCTCGAGCACAGCGAGATCCGGGAGCGGATCGGCACCCTGCAGGCGGGACAGGGTGATCAGTTCGTTGACCAGCGCACCGAGTCGAACCGACTCGCGCAGCAGCTTTTCCGCGAATCGCTGGACGTGTTCGGGATCGTCGTAGCCGTCGAGCACCGCCTCGGCCAACAGACCGATGGCCGACACCGGGGTCTTGAGCTCGTGCGAGACGTTGGCCACGAAATCGCGGCGGACGGACTCCAACCGCAGGGCCTCCGTCTCGTCGGTCGCCGAGACGACCACGAAACCGTCGACCGTGGACCTCACCACCGCCTGGACGGCGGCGGGATTGGGTCGTGGTCCGGCCAGATCCGCGATGGGCTCGACCGGTCCCAGCTCGACATCGATCGGCTCGCCGGCCACTTTCGCCCGCCCGAGCACAGCGGCAATGCGGTGTTCGATCAGCCCGGCGCGCACCACCCCGAGTTCCACTGCGCGCGCGTTGAAGACCAACAGGTGAGCCTCGTTGTCCAGTACCGCATAGCCGGTCGTGGATGCGGTGAACGCGATCTCGGCCAGCAGCGCGCGGTCAGACGTCTCCGGTGCGTTCACTCTGGGAGCACGGCGGAGCACGACCAGGCTGATGAGCAGCCCGACCACGGCGCCGCCCAGGGCGACGGCCAGATACCCGATCCACGACACACATCGAATGGTAGGTGCTGCCCGACGACCCGACCGGCCACCGGACGCCGCTACAAGCCGGGATTGGCCGACTCGACGGCTGGCCCCCGTGCGGTGTTCACCTGGTGTTCACCTGACCGGCGGGCCACGGCCAAGCCGCGCCGCGCGGATGAACTCGTTGACTCGCGCCACAGGCGTCACAAATCGTCCGACTTGATCCGCGCCGTCGGAGTTGATCCGCGCGGCCAGGCGGGGGTGGGTTAGCGGCCCTGGTTCGCGACGGCGGTGATGGCGGCGGCCGCGGCGTCGGGGTCGAGGTAGATCCCGCCGGGAGTGAGCGGTCGGAGGTCGGCGTCCAATTCGTACTTGAGCGGCACCCCGGTCGGGATGTTGAGGGCGGCGATGTCCGCATCGCTGATGCCGTCCAGTAGCTTCACCACCGCGCGGAGCGAGTTGCCGTGGGCGGCGAGCAGCACCACCTTGCCGTCGGCCAGGTCATCGGCGATGGGACCACGGAGGTAGGGCTCGAGGCGGACCACGACGTCGGCCAGGCATTCGGTCTTGGGCGCGTCGTCGCCGAGCGGGGCGTAACGCGGGTCGCCGGCCTGCGAGTACTCGTTGTCGTCGCCGATCGGCGGCGGCGGGACGTCGTAGGAACGACGCCAGAGCATGAACTGCTCCTCACCGTAGGTCTGCAGCGTCTGCTTCTTGTCCTTGCCCTGCAGGTCGCCGTAGTGGCGCTCGTTCAGCCGCCAGGTGCGTCGCACCGGAATCCAATGCCGGTCCGCGGCGTCCAGCGCGAGATTCGCCGTCATGATGGCCCGGCGCAGCAGCGACGTGTGGACGACGTCGGGGAGCAGCCCGACCGACCTGAGTAGTTCGCCACTGCGCTTGGCCTCACCGGTGCCCTTCTCCGACAATGGCACGTCCACCCAGCCGGTGAACTGGTTGGTGGCGTTCCAGGTGCTCTCGCCGTGACGCAGCAGGATCAGAGTCGAAGTCATGGGCCACAGTCTGCCGCAGCGGCCTGTCGCCGAAGAAGTCGGGCGGCTTGCCATCACACGTCGGACGATGCGGCGATCGATGTTGGGCAAAGTACCGCGGCAGGTTCGGCCGGGGGGGCCGACGTGAACCGGTCATTCGGTCGGTCGCGGATCGCCCGGCTGGGTAGCCAACACCGGCGCCGACGTGCGGCGGATGCGGCGGTACCAGAAGAGAAATCCGATGGCGACAACGGCAAAGATCGGCAGGAACGGGATGAGGGTGCCGACCACGGTCAGCACTGCGTGGCCGATGTGCCGCACCGCATCCCAGCCGTTGGCCAGTCCCCCGATGAATCCCGACCTGGCCGCCGGCGGCGCCGGCTTCGGCGGCACGACCGCCTTCTTGACCCCGGTGACCGATCCGCGCACCACCACGGTGATGGTGGACAGCGCGGCCTGCCCGGCCAGCGCCGCCTGCTGACTCTCCAGCGACTCGAGGTCGGCCTCCCGCTGGTTCACTTCACCCTCGATCGCGATGACGTCACCGATCTTGACCGCCTTGGACAGCAGCGCGCGGCCCTGCGCCACGCTGGCCTTCATGGTCGCGACCCGGCTGCCGACATCGGCCATCTTGGCCGTCACATCCTGGGTGGAGATCTGTCGGCTCGCGATGGGGGCGATGCCGGCCAGCGCGTCCATCACATTGCTGAACCCGTCGACCGGCACCCGCAACGTGATCGACACGGTCGTGCCGCCACCGTTGACCGCGCTGACATAGCCTGCGCCGGTCGCCAGTGCGGTGACCTGGACGTAAGCGCTGTCGACAGCGTCCTGTTCCTTGGCGAGGTCGGCGGCCGCGCCCTTGTTCGTCGAGGCAACGATCACGTTCATCGTCACGTTGGCGGTCTTGATGACCTGGCGATCGCCGGCCTCGACCTGGGCGCCGACGTCGGTGATCTTGCCGCCGGGGGCAGCCTTGGCACCGCCACCAGTCGCAGCCGCCGAGGCGGCCGCCGAGGAGGGAGCCGCGGCTGAAGCGCCCGCAGCGGCCGCAACGGACATGGCCGGAGCCGAAGCCGCGGCGGCCGCCTCCGAGGATGCGGCCGACGACGAGGCTGATGCGGTCTCGCTCGAGGTGCAGCCGGCAGCCAGCATCACCACCAGGCCGGCAGCCATCGCACCGGCCGCCCGCCGAACCTGGCGGCGCTCCGGACGACGATGAAGTACCGGCTCAGATGTCTTGTGCTGCATCGTGTCTCCCGATGATCGACGGCGGCTTTGGGTGCCGTGGCGGATGAGTCGCGCCGCTTGGAGAACAGACGTGGACCGGCAGCGCGATCGCAGTTCACCGCCAAGACGGCGCGACGACCCCCATCGGCTGCACGACCTGGGTCACGGTTTGGCCACGGCTGAGCAGGCCGTACAGCCGCCGAAGCGCCGGCGTCCCGATCGCGCGCATCATGGTCGACATGAGGACACCGCTCCCCCATGGGGTCGTACCGGAGAGGCCGGGCCCCGGTCAGGAATCCGTCTGGGACTATCCGCGGCCGCCGCGGCTCGAGCGCTCCGGCAAGCATGTCGTGGTTCGCGCCGGCGACCAGGTCGTCGCCGAGACCCATGCCGCATTCCGGGTGTTGGAGACCAGTCACCCGCCGACCTGGTACCTGCCCAGATCGTCAGTTCACGAGGAAAGTCTCCGACTGTCGTCCCACCCGTCGACGACCTGCGAGTGGAAGGGCGGTGCCACCTACTGGGATCTCCGGGCCGGACGTCAACTGCTCCAGGCCGCGGCCTGGAGCTATGAACGGCCCACCAACGGATTCGCCGAGATCGCCGGTTACCTGGCGTTCTCCGCGTCGGTGTTGACCTGCGAGGTCGATGGAGAAATCGTGCGGCCGCAGGACGGTGGCTTCTATGCGGGCTGGATCACCGACGACGTGGTCGGCCCGTTCAAGGGTGCGCCGGGATCCTGGGGCTGGTAGCCGGCATCGGCGAGCACGTCAGTCGATCAAGTGCTGGAACGCCTGCAGATTTTTCAAGGAATGCCCGCGCGAGGAACGCCAAGCCCACTCCCGCCGGATGGCGCCGGCAAAACCGCGCTCCAAGATCTGGTTGAAGTCGTCGTCCGAGGTGGTCAACACGACGCCGAGCACCGTGTCCAACTCCTCTGCGGGATGGGCACCCAAGGCAGTCAGGCCGATCCGGCCGACCAGGTGGATGTCCCCGTCGCCATCCAGGGCGTAGGCGACCGTGCGTAGGCGGGAGTTCCGCTGCAGCAGGAAACGATAGACATCCTCGCGGTTCTCGTCCGGCGCTCGGCAGACGAACGATTCGATCAACAGCTCGTGGGTGCCGACGATCAGCCAGAGCATGGTGCGGTGCCGACGCTCCCCCGGCAAGGTCAGCAGAAAGGCATCCCCGGGCTCGGTGGTGAATTCGACGCCCAGTTCTTTGAGTGCGTCCTCGACCTGCCCGACCTGCGGTCGGACGGCCGTCATACCAGCGCTCCCGTCATACCCGCGCCCACGTCATACCGCGCTCCCGTCATACCCGCGCCCCGTCATACCCGAACCGCGGGGGCCGCGATCAGAGCCCGCTGATAACTCTCCAGCAGGCCGTCCACCGTGCGGTCCCAGGAGAAACGGGCAGCCTGCACGGGCGCACCGGCGGCAAGCGTGGCCTGCAGCAACGGGTCCAGCAGGACGGAGGCCAGCCGGTCGGCCCAGCGAGTGGGATCGTGGCCGGGCACCAGCAGCCCGCTCACCCCGTCGTCGACCGCGACCCGGAGCCCGCCGACCGCCGCGGCGACCACCGGTGTTCCGGCGGCTTGGGCCTCGAGCGCCACCAAACCGAACGATTCGTTGTAGCTCGGAACGGCGACCAGGTCGGCAGCGCGGAATACCCGGCACAAATCGGCGGGCGCCATCGGCTCCAGGAAGTCGACGGCATCCTGAAGGCCGAGCTCGACGGCCAGTTCCTCCAGCCGGTGCGGAGCGATGCGCCCGGTGCCGGAGGCGCCACCGACGATCACCACCCGGAACGCGCGGTCGGGGTACTGCCGGCGCAGGACGGCGACCGCTCGGAGCAGCACGTCCGGGGCCTTGAGCGGCTGGATCCGGCCGGCGAAGGCCAGCACCAGCTCATCGGCCGCAATCCCGAGTGCAGCCCTCGCCTCGCGCTTGGATCCGGGCCGGAAGACATCGGTGTCGACCCCGGGCGGCACCACGTCGATCCGGTCGGGCGACGCACCGTACAGGTCGATCAGCTGGTGCGCCTCCGCGTCGGTGTTGGCGATGAGCCGGTCGGCCTCGGCCACGACCTGCTCTTCACCGATCAAACGCCCCCGCGGCTCTGGCGAGTCCGACTCAGCCATGGCCGCGTTCTTCACCTTGGCCAGCGTGTGCGCCGAATGCACCAGTGGCACCCCCCAGCGGTCCTTGGCCAGGTAACCGACCTGGCCGGAGAGCCAGTAGTGCGAGTGCAGCAAGTCGTAGTAACCGGAATCCTGGCGGGCCTCGGCCCGCATCACGCCGGCTGCGAACGAGCAGAGCTGGCCGGGCAGCTCGTCCTTGTCCAGGCCCTCGAACGGGCCGGCGACGATGTGCCGGACCAGCACACCCGGGGCCATCTCCTGCGCCGGCGGGCAGTCCGACGACGTCGCCCTGGTGAAGATCTCCACCTCGACGCCCCGCGCCGCCAGCCGCGTCGCAGTCTGGGCGACGTACACGTTCATCCCGCCGGCGTCGCCGGTACCCGGCTGGGCCAGCGGAGACGTGTGTAGTGAGATCGCGGCCAGCCGTCGCAGCCGAGGCCGGTCCGAAATTCGGGTGGTCACAAGATCAATTGTGCCTGTCGCTGTCGAGGCCGCCGACTACAGGGCGGACAGCGCCTTCCACTCGTCGGGCGAGTAGATCCAGTCGTACAGGCTGTCCTTCTCGCTCATCGCCGGACCGCCGGTGTTGGTGACATCGACCGGGTCGCCGTAGATCGCCGAGTTGTAGTAGTCCTGCGCGTCCGGGACACCCATGTTGATGCAGCCGTGCGAGACGTTGGCGATGCCGAAAGCGGCTGCGGCCTTGAGGTTCTGGTGGATGAACTCGCCGTTGTTGTTGATCCGGACGGCCCACTTCTCCTCGGCGTTGCAGTAGTCGAACTGCGGGTTGCACATGGCGAAGGTCGGGTATTTCTCGGTGACGATGTGGATGCCGGTGACGGTCGCCCGGCCGGGGACTGATTCCTTGCCGTAGGACACCGCATAGTTCTTGGTCACCTTGTCGTCGACGGTCACGATGAGGTGAAAGGTCGATGCATCGGCGATGACGATCTGCGAACGCCCGATCTTGAAGTCGGAGTTGAAGTCCTCCCGTCCCCACTGCCCTCCGCCGTAGTCGACGCCCTTGAGATCGGCTTCGACGTGCACCTTGGTGTTGGCCGGCCAGTACGGCGTGGTGCCGGAAACCGGGCTGGCCGTCGGCCGCCAGTGCACCTGGGATTGCACCACGCCCTTGCCCTGGATGTCCTCGTCCTGCAGCCAGCCCCAGCTGCCCTGCAGCTTGTCGCCGGCGGACGTGGTGACCTTCAACGCCGCCTCCGCGGCAGCCCGGTTCTTCACCACACCGGAGAAAGTGACGATGATCGGCGCACCGACACCGACAGTTGCGCCGTCGGGGATCTGGATGGAGGCCCGTTCGGTGCTCGCCGGCTTGACGGTGGAGATCTTGCCGCTGATCTTGGTCGGCTTGCCGTTGTTGGAGGTAGCGATGCCGGAGATGGTGTAGGTGGTGTTGTAGTTCAGCCGTTCGGACGTGGCCCAGCTGGTCTGATCCGGCGTTGTCTTACCCGCGATGTCGGTTCCGTCGTCTCCGGACATCGTCATTTGGGTGATCTTTCCCGCGAAGACGGAAACCTTGACCGGGTTGTTCGGCGGAACATTCTTGGTGCCGAAAGCAGGAGTGGCGCTGATCCGAACGGTGTTGGCCGGCGGTGTGGTCAACGGCGCGCTGGGTGCCGACGACGACGCCGCCGCCGTGGTCAGATCCGGCGCGACGACCGCTGACGACGGAGCCGCCTGACCGCTGGTCACAGTGACCGTGACGATCTCGGGGCTGGACGAACATGCGGCCGCGACCAGGGCCAGGGCCGCTACCAACGCGCCCACGGCTGCTGTACGACGGCCGAAAATCCGAACTGAACGCTTGCGCACCTTTGTTCTCCACTCCATTGAACGGGCGCCTTCGCGCACACTCCACCCACAGCCGTTGCCAGCAGACCTCTAACGGTAAGGGCTGACGGTGAAATCCCTGTCTGGCCGGCCACGAACGGACTTGTCGTTAGGCCGAACGAGTCAGACCTCGAGCGTCACTCCGACCAGTACCGGCTCGGGGTGCAGCTCGACCGCGAACGTCGAGAGGACGCCGTTCCTGATCTCACGGGCCAGTGCCAGCAGGTCAGCCGTACTGCCGCCGCGGTTGACCAGGGCCAGGGTGTGCTTGGTGGAAAGTCCCACCCGGCCGCCGGGGCCGTCGTAGCCCTTGCTGAAGCCGGCCCGCTCGATCAACCACGCCGCAGAGAGCTTGACGCGACCCTCGCCGGCCGGGTAGCTCGGATAGGTCGCGTCGTCACCGAGCCGGGTTCTGATGGCACGATCGGCCCGCGCCGCCTGACCTGAGTCCAGGATTGGATTGGTGAAGAAGGACCCGGCGCTGCGGGTGTCCAGATCGTCAACCCCCGGCTCGATCACCATGCCCTTGCCACGCCGCAGGCCGAGCACGGCTTCGCGCTGGGCCATCTCGGGCGCGCCCTGCCCGACCTCCACGCCCAGCGCCCGGGCCAGCTCGGCGTATTTGATCGTGGTGGGCGCCCGGCCGAGTCGGAGCGTGATGTCGGTGACGACAGCCCGATCCGTACCGCGCAGCGAGGAACTGCGGTAGCCCAGCTGCAGATCGGCCGCCGGATGGCGACGCAGCTCGCCGGTGGTCCGGTCGTACAGGGTGACGGCGGTGAGCATCTCCGCGATCTCGGTGCCGTATGCGCCGACGTTCTGCACGGGCGTAGCACCGCTGCTGCCCGGGATGCCGGACAGCGGGGCCAATCCGGTGAGGCCGGCGTCGACGATCTGCTCGACCACGCCGTCCCAGTTCTCACCGGCCCCGATCGTCACCTCGACCGACCCGTCCGAAAGGTACGGCCCGATCGCGATTCCGGGGATCGCGATTCGGACCACCGGGCTGCTGATGCCTTCGTCGGCGACGACCAGATTGGAGCCACCCCCCAGGATCAGCACGTTCGTTCGGCCGAGTCGCTGCATGGCCTCGACGAGCTCTTCAGTGCTGGTCACGGTTTCCAGCGCCGGCGCCGGCCCGCCCAGGTGCAGCGTGGTGAGGTCGGCGAGACGGACAGCAGTGGACACCGGCCAAGGTTAACCGCGCCCCGACCGGCGTCCTGCCCTCTCCGGGTCGATCTTCTCCTTGCGTCCGCGCGTGGTGATGCCGGCCAACAGGGTCAGCACCAATGCCGTGATGGCGACCGGGATGTTGATCCAGAAGATCGCTCGCCAGGTCCACTGCGTCAAGTAGCCGCCGGCGATCGGGCCGATGGCGGTCAGGCCGGCACGGACCCCGAAGAAGATGGCCAGCGCGCTGCCCCACTCACCCACCGGGGACGCGGCGACCACGACGGCGAGCGCAGCCGGAACCATGGCCGCGGCCAGAAGCCCTGCAGCGCACGGAGAACCATCAGCCAGGTTTCGGCGTACTCCGGCGACCGCAGGTAGCGGCAGGATCAACTCCTTGAAAATGGGGCTCGGTCGCTCCGGTACCCGACTGGTTTCAAGTGTCGGACCGACGGGTTCCAGGCCACGCGTACAAAATGACACCTGTACGAAATGAACTGTTCTCCCGACGACGAGCAGCCGATATTGCCCAGCCGCCGATATTGCCCAGAGGAGTACTCCATGACCAGCCCTGACCCGGTGATGATGACCGTCGGTGAAGCCATCGGATTGGGGCGCAGCGGTGACCGGGCCCGAGCCAGGGAATTACTGGGCCGGGCCTGGGACCAGGAGGGCGCCGGAGGCGATCCCATGCACCGGGTCGGGATCGCCCACTCGATGGCCGACGTCCAGGACGACCCGGAGGACGAACTGCTCTGGGATCTACGGGCGTTGGCGGCGGCCGACGAGCTGACCGACCAACGGGTGGCCGAGGTGGGCATCGACAGTCCGGTCGCCGGGTTCTATCCCTCGCTGCTCCTCAATCTCGGCGAGGTGTACCGCAAACTCGGGCGGCTCGAGGAAGCACGGGACCAGCTCCGTCGCGGACTGGACGCCACCCGCGCGCTGCAGTGGTCGGCCGAACCGCCGGACGGTTACCAGGCCATGGTGATCGACGCGCTCACCCGCCTCGGCGAACGACTCGACGACGCGAGCGCCACCGGCACGTAGTCGCTACCCAGCGGCTGGCCTACTGTTGGCGGTTCACGCCGACCTGCACAACCCGGGAGCGACAACCTTGGCCACGTCCCTTTCCAACACCTATGAATTCGCCGCTGCTCCGGCGGCGGTCTACGCGCTGCTGACCGACCGTGCGTTCCTCGAGGCCCGCCTGGAGGCGACCGGGGGGAACGATCCCGAGGTGGTCAGCCTCGACTCCGACGGCGCTGACACCAAAGTGGTGACCCGACAGGCCATCCCGGCCTCCGCGCTGCCGTCGATGGTGGCGTCGATGATCTCCGGCGACCCGATCACCGAGCGCACCGAGGACTGGCGTGCCGACGGCGACGGCTACGCCGCGGATTTCGCGGTGGTCATCAAGGGCGCGCCGGCGACGCTCAAGGGCACCATCGCACTCACCCCGTCCGCGGCCGGATCCAGCCTCGCGGTCAACGGGTCGGCCAGCGTGCCGATCCCACTGTTCGGCGGCAAGATCGAAGCCGTGATCGTCGAGCAGGTCGACGCCCTGCTCAGCAGTGAGAACGGGTACACCGCGAACGCCCTGGCGTCCTGATCCGTCGATGACCGGGCCGGCCGCGTCGGATCGCCGCTACATCCTGACGCTGAGTTGTCCGGATGACACCGGCATCGTCGCGCGCATCACCACCTTTCTGGCCGACATCGGCGGCTGGATCGTGGAGGCGGCATATCACTCCGACCCGGACTCCGGTCACTTCTTCACCCGCCAGGTGATCAGAGCCGACTCGTTGGTCTTCGACATCGCCGAGCTGCGGGCCAGGTTCGAGGTGGTTGCCGGCCAACTCCGGGCCCACCAGTGGCAGGTCACCGACTCGCAGGTCCGAAAGACCACCGTGATCTTGGTGTCCAGGGAGGGCCACTGCCTCTACGAACTGCTGGCGCGCTGGCATTCGGGGGCGCTCGGGGCGGACATCGCCGCGGTGATCGGCAACCACCCGGACCTGGGCGAAGTGGCCGCGATGTTCGGTCTGCCGTTCCGGTACATCCCGGTACCGGGTGACCCGGCCGGCAAGGCGGCAGCGTTCGAGGAGATCCGCCGCGAGGTGGATTCCCACCAGCCCGACGCGATCGTGCTGGCCCGGTTCATGCAGGTGGTGCCGCCGGAGTTGTGTCAGCGGTGGCAGGGCCGATTGATCAACATCCACCACGGCTTCCTGCCGTCGTTCCGCGGCGCCCGGCCGTATCACCAGGCGCGCACCCGCGGGGTGAAGATCATCGGCGCCACCTGCCACTATGTGAGCTCCGAGTTGGATGCCGGGCCGATCATCGACCAGGACGTGATTCGGGTCGATCACAGCGATTCGGCCGCGGACATGGCCCGGCGCGGACGGGACATCGAGAAGAGCGTGCTGGCCCGCGGGTTGGACTACCACCTGCAGGATCGGGTGTTGCTCGATGGCTTGCGCACGGTGGTGTTCGACTGACGGGGCTGCTCGACTGACCGGCTGCTCGACTGCCGACGCGCGCGCTGACCAGCTCATCTCGGCTGCTCATTGCGTGGTCGTGCTCCCCGCGGGCGGGAATGCCCAACCCGGACCGCCGGTTGGCTCCTGACAGGTGCGCGGACGACGCACAATGGACCTGCGGGCAACCACCGCCGGTTCTTTCGAGAGCTGCTGACGTTTCAGGAGGGCCGCAAAGATGGCCGGCGAACCGGGTGAGCTCTACGAGCTGCACCTCGAAGTCCCGCAGATCGACGATCTGGTGAACCCCGTACTGGTGCACGCCCTCGACGGCTATGTCGATGCCGGGTCGGGCGTGAGCCTGGCCGTCACCCAACTGCTGGAGAAGCTCGAGGGCACCGTGGTTGCGACGTTCGACGTCGACCAGCTGATCGACTACCGGGCCCGACGTCCCACGCTGACCTTTGCCCGCAACGCGTTCATCGACTACGACGCGCCGCAGCTGGTGGTGCGCGCCATGGTCGATGAGGGCGGGTCCACCTTCCTGCTGCTGACCGGGCCCGAGCCGGACGTGCAGTGGGAGCGGTTCGCCGCTGCCGTCGGCCAGATCGCCGACCGGTTCAACGTCCGGTTGACCGTGGGGTTGATGGCCATCCCGATGGGAGTGCCACACACCCGCCCCACCGGCATGTCGACCCACGCCACCCGGCCGGAACTGATCCAGGCGCCGCAGGACTGGATCGGCACGGTCCAGGTGCCCGGCCACGCCACCGGACTGCTGGAGTACCGGTTCGGACAGGCCGGTCGCGACGCCATCGGTTTCGCCGCCCACGTGCCCCACTACGTGGCCAGGTCCGACTATCCGGAGACCGCCCGGACGCTGATCCAGGCGCTGGCGGACGGCACCGGATTGCTGCTGCCCACGGCCGGACTGGATGCCGCGGCCGCCGCCGTGCAGGTGCAGCTGGCCACGCAGTTGGAGGAGAACACCGAGATCGCCGAGATGGTGCAGGCGCTCGAGCAGCAGTACGACGCCTTCGTCTCCGCCACCGGCCGCGGACTGCTCGCCGAATCGGCGCCGCTGCCGACCGCCGACGAGCTGGGCGCCCAGTTCGAGGCCTTCCTGGCCGAGCGCGAGATGCCCTGACCCCACCGACCGTCGGGAGGGTCAGCCATCTGTTCGTGACTGCGGGAACGTAGGGTCCGGCTGTGATCAGGGACAGCAGCGCACGGGTTCAATTGCCCGAGAGAGCGCACGGACCGCTCAAGGCGATCAGTTTCCGCGTCCTCATCGCCGTGCTGTGCATCGTCGTGACCACAGCGGTCGTCTGGCTGGAGCGCGACGGTTACCGGGATCTGGACGGCAAGCTCTCCACCAGACTGGACGCCCTGTACTACGCGACGGTGACACTCTCGACGACTGGTTACGGCGACATCACCCCAGTCACCGAATCTGCGCGCCTGACCAACGTCCTGCTCATCACTCCGCTTCGATTCCTCTTCCTGATCGTGCTGGTCGGCACCACCATCGAGGTGCTCACCGAGCGGAGCAGACAGCAATTTCGCTATCACCGCTGGAGGCGACGCGTGAAGAAGCACACCGTGGTGATCGGGTTCGGGATGAAGGGCAGATCGGCCGTCCAAGCTCTGCGAGATCAGGGTTATCCCGCCGATCACATCGTGGTGGTGGACATCAACGGCGCCTGCATCAAGGCCGCGACGGCCGCCGGGTGCGTCGGAGTGTTGGGCGACGCGCGCCGCGAAGAGGTACTGCAGCAGGCCTCCGTCGCCGGTGCCGAACGGGTCATCGTTGCGGCCGACCGCGATGACACCAACGTGCTGGTGACGTTGACCGCCCGACGCATGGCGCCCGACGCGACGATCGCGGCGGCGGCCCGCGAGGCACAGAACATCGGAGTGCTCCGACAGGGCGGCGCCGATGTCGTCATCCCGACCGCTGAGGCTGCGGGTCGGCTCCTCGGTCTGTCGATCATCGCCCCCAACGCGGGCGAGGTCATCGAGGATCTGCTGGAGCCGGTGGCCGGACTGCAGATCGTCGAGCGCCCCGTCCGGCGCCAGGACATCGGCCTGTCGCCCGGACGACTGATCGCCCAGGGCGAGATCGTGCTGACCGTCATCCGCAACGGCATGTCCCACCGCTTCGACTCCGGCAAGATCCGAGTGTTGCAGCCGGGCGATGTGGTCGTCGTGATCAGGGCGAATGACGACACCGCACCGAACGAATGGATGGCGTCGCACGAGCCCCCGCCCGGCCCGGGCACGCACCGCCTCAGCTAGCCCCGCGCGGCTCGGTTGTCCTGAACCTGTTCTCGAGTCCGGGGACAGGAACGTTGCGATGTTCCACTTGCGGAGCGTGTTTCAGCCCAGCCCGGCCGGAGGGCGTCGGCCCAGCTTTGCGTACTCGCGCAGCACTGCGGCGAGCAGGTGCCGGGCTCCGACGCCGGTGCCGTCGATCGCCGCGTCGTAGGCGGCGGCCAGGACGATGTTCCGTAGATCGCCGCCGGCCAACTCCACCGTCGTCGCAAGGTGATCGAGGTCGATCGGATCCGCCGGGTCCAGCTCACCGGCCTTGCTCAGCAGTTGGGCCAGCAGCAGGCGGCGGGTCGGGACGTCAGGATCAGGGAAATGAATGATGAAATGCATCCGGCGGGAAAAGGCAGCGTCGAGGTTCCCGCGCAGGTTGGTGGCCAGGATGGTGATGCCGTTGAAGTGCTCCATTCGCTGCAGCAGATACGACACCTCCTGATTCGCGTACCTGTCTTTCGCGTCCTTGACCTCGCTCCGGCGGCCGAATAGCGCGTCGGCTTCGTCGAAGAACAGGACCACGTTCAGGCTCTCGGCCTCCGCGAACACCCGCTCGAGATTCTTTTCCGTCTCGCCGATGTACTTGTCGATCACCCCGGACAGGTCGACCTGCATCAGGTCCAGTCCGATGCTGTCCGCGATGACATGCGCGGCAAGGGTTTTGCCCGTCCCCGGAGCGCCGGTGAACAGCGCCGCGATGCCGGTGCCCTTGCCGCCGGCGCCATGAACCTGGCCCTTCGAGATCACGCTGTCCCGCAGCCGGACCCAGTCACCGAGCCGGTGCAGGGACGCGAGCGTGGCCGGCGGGAGCTGGAGGTCCGCATAGCTGGTCCTGGTCGCGCCGAAACCGGATCGGATCAGGCCTGACCCACCGAGCAGCCGTACCGTCTCGGCGACGAGCGCCCGGTCGGGCGGCCGCGCCGTCAGCACGGCCTGCGCCACTACGTGCCGTCCGGCCGCGGCGATCTGTTCGGGCGTGAGCCGGTAGGGCGCGAGAGCGTCGGCCGGAACCTGCTCGGCGGTCAAGTGTTCCCGCCACAGGGCAATCCGCTGTTCTGGCTCCAGCGGCGCAGCCCGGACCACGACGGGAAGCGATCGCAGCCAGGCGGGGTTCCAGCGGCAACGACCGATCAGCACCACGGGGATCGGCGCTCGCGCCAGGAGGTCAACCATCTCGGCGGCGTTTTCGTCGCCCACCATGACCTCGGCCGACGACAGCACCAGCGCCGTCGCCAGTAGCCCGGCTCTACGGACGGCGTGCAACGCAGCCTCTGTCAGGGTCAGCCCGCTCGGACGTCGGGCCAGATCGAAGACGGTGAAGGCGATGCCGGCCTGGGTGAAGGCCGTGATTGCGGTGGCCACGCCGGCGGCGCCCGCCGGATCCTCGACCCAGCACAGTCCGGTGCCGGCCACCAGCGCTGCGGATAGTTGGGCGGCCGATCCGGTCATGGGTAGGGTCGCCGGGTCGATCGGGTCCAGTTCCATTGCCTGCGAGACGGGCTCCGGCACCGGCAGTCCCACGATGGCGCCGACCACATCCTCGCCGACGGTCACGGCTCGCCCGAGGTTCAGTGGTCCGGTGGCGATGTGGAGGAGGCCCCAGCGGCGCAAGGGAGCGGTTTGCCCGAGTAGCGCACGTCCGGCGCCCGACAGGAGCGGGATGCCGACGAGTTCCAGCAGCAGCGCGACCGACGCCGGTTGCGGACCCGGTGCGCCCAGCAGGATCCCGTAGGCACTGGCCACGTTGGGATCCAGATCCGGCGCCGCCGCCACCAGTAGCAGGTCGGCTTCGACCGGACGCAGGCCGAAAACCGACGCGATGACCCCGAGCGGATCCGCTTCGCCTTCGTCGCCGTCAGGTCTGTCGGTGTCGTCGTCCTCGGTCGGAATCGAATGATCTCGACCGAGCGTCGACCAGATGGCCAGCCAGCCATCGGCTTCGGCGAGCCCCCGGCGCTGGGCAGCCAGCTGCATCGCCGCGCAGACGTTGGCCAGCTGGTCGGCGATCATCAATACCATGCTTTCTGGTCTCCCGGGCCACCAAAACCGGCCGCGACGGCGATTCCCACGTGGGGGCTGAGTCCATAGTGGGCCATGATCAACACGCCTCCGGCAGCACCCACCGCAGACGCCCCGTTCCAGCAGAATTCCCTGGCTGTTTGCCGTCGCGCACCCCCCGTGGCCGAATTGAAACCTCCGGCGGAAATATCCACTCGTTGGAGTAGTGGTCAGCAACTTGAGTCACTCGTACATGGTTTTTTGGGGCATTTCAGCTAATCGGCAACGCAAAGTTCTCCGATCATCACCCATTTGGCCTAGATTTGACTACCATTGCATCACGCACTCACTCTCCGCGTCGCCGGGGTGGGACGAAAAGCACCGCACGGGACAATTCGCCGCTGGACGCCGCGCGACTGACCCTGCAATCTGGAGAGCGTTGCGGTCGACTTTCCGTCGGCTGTGAGTGATTTGCGCACCGGCGATCGCCGGAGCTTCCACACGTGCTCGGATTCGCGGTCTCGGCCGTTGCCACCAGGAGCGTCACATGATCATCCCCACCATCGACACCGGACTGGAAGCCTTGGTCCGCCAAGAGCTTCCGTTGCCGGCGTCCGTGGGCGACGTGTCGTTCGATTCCCCGTCGGGAACCTGGTCCGCGCAGCTCAACAGGATCACCGTCAATCTGTTCCTCTTCGGCGTGGGCCGGTCGCCACAGTCGGCCCGCCCAGCCGTCGACCGGGTGGTCGACGGCCGCGTCCAGCGCCGCGGCCAGCTGCCCATGCTCCAGCTGCACTACTTGGTGTCGGCGTGGGCCGGCTCTGTGCGTGACGAGCACCAGTTGGTCGGCGACGTCCTCACCCTGTTCATCCTGAATCAGGTCCTGCTGCCTGAGCATCTCCCCGCCGAGATGATGTCTGGGGTGCAGATGGCCGTCGCCCCGCACGACAACAACCGGGCCAAGGACGTCTGGTCGACCGTCGGTGGCGCCATCAAGCCCTCCTTCGAGCTACTGATCACCGTCGCCAGTGACGCGCTTCCCTACGTCGACCAGGCGACGAGCGTGCAGCGGATCGAGCGATTGGTGGCTCCTCGGACCAAAGAACAAGCCGACGCCGAGGCCGCGCTCCGTCCCAGGTTTGGCAGGCACTGACCGGCGTGCGGGTAAGAGCGGATACCGACCTGCTCGACCTGGCCCCGGGCCAGCGAGCGGACATCACCCTGGACGTGATCAATACCGGCCAGGTCATCGACGGAGTGACCGCCCGGATCGTCGGCCTGCCCGACGAACACGTCACCAGCCGACCGCCGGTACTGCCGCTGTTCCCTGACTCTGCCGGTCAGATGACGCTGACCCTTGCGCTCCCCACCAGTTTCCCGGCCGGCCGGCACCCGATGACGGTGGAGGTGCACTCGCGGCAGACCGGCACGGCGCCCGCCTACGTCGACGTCGACCTGCTGGTGCCGCAGGCGCCGGCCATCGGGTTGGCCTCCAGTCCGTCGGTGATCCGCGCCCACCGCTCCGCCCGCTACGTGCTGACCGTGGCCAACCGCGGCAACGTCCCGCTCGATGTCTCCCTCAAGGCCAACGACCCCGAAAAGGCGATCTCGGTCATTCTGGAGCCGAACCGGCTGGTGGTGCCTCCCGGGCTGGCCGGCGACGTCGTGGTCAGCGTGCGCGGCCCCAGGATGATCATGGGTTCGGACCTGGACCGGCCGATCACGCTGACGGCAGAGGCACGGCCGTTGGCCGAGGCCACCAACAGCGCAGCCCTGACATCCCCGGCCATGGTCACCGTCGGCTCGACCGGTCTGCACGCCGCAGTAGAGACGACGACAACGCTGCTTCCGGCAATCGCTCCGGCCGAGACCGGCGCTCCCAATGAGGCGGCCGCACTGGATGGCGGCCAGCTGGAGTCGCCCGCCGGCGAGGAGCCGCTGACCGAGACCATCGTGATCACACTGCGCCAACGTCCCTGGTTGACCCGGGGAATGATGACCGCGCTGATCCTGCTCAGCATCATCGCGCTCTGGGCGGCGGTCTTCCTGTTCGGGCTGGGCAAGGTGTTCGCCGGGGACCCGATGACCAAAACCGCGCCGGCCTCCTTTTTCGCGGTGGCAGCAGTGCCGGACCAACAGTCCGCACAGGTGTCACAGGCCGCCAACGGCACCAGCGGAACCGGATCTTCGGGGGCGCAGCAGAGCGCCTCCGCCGGCACCGCGGGTTCCGGAGGCACGTCGGGCAGCACATCGGGCTCCGGGGGCACCGGGGGGTCGGCCGGAGCTTCGAGCTCCGGTGGCGACTCGGGCGGCGCCGCTACTGCGGAGCCCGCGAGTGAACCGCCCGCGGGGGCGCTGCCGAAGACCGGAGCCATGCCGGCCGGCCTGGGTGGCACGGTCGCCGGCACAGTCACCGCGTCAACCGACGGCAAACCGGTGGGCCGGATCCTGGTCGAGGCCCTCCGCACCACGGCGGAGGGCAATTTGGAGGTCGTCAGCTCTGCGGCAACCCAAGCCGACGGCACCTACCAGGTCGCCGGTCTGTTCCCTGGCGACTACAAGATGCGGTTCTCCGCCACCGGCTTCCGCACCGTGTTTCACGCTCGAGCGCTCACCTGGACGGGCGGGCTACCGGTGACCGCGGACAGCGGCCAGATCACAGCGGATGTCGACGCCGTGATCACCGGTAAGCCCGCCACCATCACCGGATCTGTCGACCCGGGTGACACCCTGGACAAGGTGGTCACCACCGTGGCCGTCCGGCCGCTGGCCGGCAAGTCCCAGGGCAAGACCATCGCCAAGGTGAAGACAAATGCGGCCGGCGCCTACACCATCCCGAACCTGCCGGCTCCGGCCGGCTATTTGCTGGTATTCACGGCGAGTGGCTATCAGCCGACCACCCTGCAGACCGACGTCAACGGCGGGGCAAAGCGGTTCGAGCCGTCGGTGTTGCTCTCGGCCGGCCTTGGCCAGATAGTCGGGACCGTCACCGACGGCACCACCCCGCTCGGCGGCATCACGGTGAGCACCACGGTGAATGGTGCAGCGCTGTCCACCGGCACCCCGACGACCGGGCAGGTCGGACAGTTTGTGCTCGGGCAGCTGCCGACGCCGGCAACCTACGTGATCACCTTCTCCGGCCCGGGTTACGGCCAGACCACCGAGGTGGTCGACCTCGGCCCCGGCAAGTCCAACAACGCCCTCAAAGTGGTGCTGGCCAAGGGCACCGGCAACGTCACCGGCGTGCTGGTCGACTCAACCGGAAAGGGCGTCGGCGGCGCTGTCGTGACGGTAGGCGGTGCCGCTGATCCACCCACCACCACCACCCTGACCAACGGGGCTGTCGGTAGCTTCAGCCTGGCCGGTCTGCCCTCTCCGGGGACCTACACACTCACCTTCACGTTGGCCGGTTTTGCCGCGGCCACGGTTCCGGTGAACCTCACCGGAACCGCCCCGGTTGCTCCGTTGCGAGTGGTGATGGCAGCCGCTCTCGGCCGGATCAGCGGAAAGGTCACCGGACCGGGCGGCGCGCCGGTCATCGGCGCCACTGTGGTGGCCACCGACGGCAAACGCAAGTGGCCGGTGACCACGACTGCGGCGTCCGGGTCGACCCCGAGCGGCGGCTACGTGATCGACCAGCTGCCGGCGGGCGCCTACACGATCACGGCCACATCGCCGACCAACGTCGGCCGCACTGCTCTGGTCACCGTCACCGCCGGCGGCGTGACAACCCAGAACTTCCCACTGTCCGAGAGTGGGTGAGCGATGAGGGTAACCGTCTCTCCACAGCGGATCGAACTGACCGAGGACGCCCCGTTCACGATCTCGGTGCAGATCGCCAACACCGGCGACCTGATCGGCGGGTACCACCTGCGAGTGCTCGGCGCCGATCCCAGCTGGGTGCAGCTGGACACTGAGAATCTCTCCCTGTTCCCGGACACGGCGCAAACCGTGCACGCAACGATCAGCATTCCCCGCGGGCTGAGCGCCGGCGACCGGCGGATCGCCGTGCAGGTGCGCGAACTGACGCCACCGCAAGCGATCTCGGTCATCGAGGTGGACGTTCTCGTCCCCTCGCGCAAGGCGCTGAAGCTGGCGTTGAGCCCGATGACGGTGATCTGCGGGTCAACCGGGAGGTTCGGCCTCGTCCTGGAGAACACCGGAAACACGGTGGTCAACGCCCGGCCCGTCGGCCTGGATCCCGAGGAGAAGATCGAGTTCACCTTCATCCCGCCGGTGGTGACGCTGGCACCCGGCGAGCATGCGATCACCGATCTGAAGACCACGGCGAAACGCCGTTGGTTCGGCACACCGGTGGTGCGCACCTTCGGCCTCGGGATCACCCCGGACGACGGGCTCACCGGTCCGGATGGTGTGCCTGCGGCCCCGCCGGCGCCGGGCCAGCGGACCGTAGCAGGGGCGATCGTCCCGGTTCCACCGAAGATCGACCCGTTGGCCACCGGCTCGATGTTGCAGAAGGCTCGCCTCGCCCGCGGCGTGATCTCGCTGCTCAGCCTGCTGCTCGCGGTGACCGTCTTCGCCATCGTGATCACCATTGCCCTGTCCAGGCTCGTGGGCGTCTCTGCGTCCGACCGCGACCTGGCCATCCAGGTGGCGGCCGCCCAGCAGTCGGACTCCAGCACCGGTACCTCGACCATGGGCGGCACGGTCAAACTCATCACCGACGGTGCGCCGGCCGCCGGCGTCGCCGTCGAACTTTTCGATGCCGCAGAGCTGACCGCACCGCTGACCAGCACAGCCACGGACGAAAAGGGCCAGTGGACGATCCCGTCATTACCAGCCGGTTCCTACAAGCTCCGGTTCCGTGGTGCCGGGTTCGCCGAGATCTGGTACCCCAAAGCCCTGACCGGGGCCGATGCCGAGGCGATCGCATTGGCCGCCGGTCAGCAGCTGACGAACCTGGACATCACCCTCGGTGGTCTCCCCGCCACGGTCTCCGGAACGGTGGTGGGTGACGACGTCGCCGCAGCCGTTTTAACCGTTTCCATCCCGGCCGCCGACCTTCCGCGAGGCGGTGCGCCGCCGACCCCGACCACCCTCCCACTGGTAACCGCCGGACCGGTCCCGCCGGCCGGCTCGCCCGCCGTCACCAAGGCGAGTCCAGTCCCGACGACACCCAAGAAGCCGGTGACGGCCAGCACCGCACCGGCCGATTCGGCCAATGGCGGTGCGGTGGTACAGACCCTGCCGATCGGCGCCGACGGTACCTTCTCGGTCAACGACCTGCCGTCGCCGGCCGTCTACGACCTGACCGTCTCCAAGCCCGGGTATGCCACCGCGACACAGCGAATCGACCTCGGAGGTGGTGAAGACAGAAAGGGCGTCCAACTTCGCCTGCGCACCGGTGACGGCCTGATCTCCGGGTCGATCATCGGTCCGGACGGCCCGCTACCGGGTGCCGTCGTCACCGCGACGACCGGGAAGACGGTGGTTACCACCGTCTCGCTGACGGAAGGGGCAGTGGGCACGTTCACGCTACGTGGCCTGGTCACACCCGCCACCTACACGGTCACAGTGACGAAGGAGAACTTCACCACGGTCAGCTCGACGGTGACGCTCGAATCCGGGCAGAAGCTCACCGGCGATCAGCTGGCCATGGCCAGGTCGTCGGGATCGCTCTCCGGAACGGTGACGCTGCTACCGGCGAACACGCCGGCACCTGGAGTGGCCGTAGTGGTGACCAGCGGGGCGACCACCGTCTCGACCGTGACCCAGTCGACCGGCAAGGTGGGTGCCTGGACGGTGGCCGGGTTGCCGATACCGGGCGCCTACACGGTGACGTTCTCCCGGGCAGATCTGCAGTCGCAAACCGTCGCGGTGTCCCTGGACTCCAACGGGAAGATGACCGGCGGCACCGGATCAGGTGCCGGTATCGCGGTCGGCATGACATCCGCCTCGGCGATCATCAACGGCACCGTGACCCAACGTTCCAACACCGGCTCCACTCAAAAAGTCGGCGAAGCTGTCGTCACGCTCTCGTCCGGCACCGAGACCTACACCGTGTCCAGCGCTTCGCTCCCTGCATCGAATCTCGGTGATTACGAGATCACCGGCGTAGCTCCCGGCACCTACACACTGTCGGTCAACAGACCGGGCACGGCACCGACGAGTGTGATCATCACGGTCACCGCCGGTCAGGTGCTCCGCTACGACCCGGTGATGATCCAGCCTGCCTCGATCAGCGGCAAGGTGATCGACCGCACCGGCGGCACGGTAGCCGGACTCGACGTCGACCTCTACCAGGCGGCCCTCTATCCGGGAACCGTCTACCGGACCACGACGACGGGACCCGATGGCTCGTACAGCTTCCCGGATGTCGATGCCCCCCAGGCCTATGTGGTCGAAGTACGCAGCCCGACTGCGGGATCGCTCGGCTCGGCCAGCGTGGTCGTCCAGCCGAGCAAGGCCACCATCTTGAACCTGACGATCGGCATCATCCCCAGCACGGCCAATCCGGCCGGCACCACCGAGGCGTCGACGACGGGCGCGCCGGCACCCACAGGAACGACCACGGCCGGCGGCGCGGGAGCGACGACGACCAACCCCACCACGGCTCTGGGGGCGGCCGTCACGGCCACCAGCAGCGCAGCCACCAGTACATCGACAACATCGGCGGGCGCTCCATGACCTCAACACCTCCGGGACCCGGCGTCGGTCCGGCGGCCGGAGACACCAGTCCGCTGGTCGAACTCGACAAGACGATCAGTTGCGGGGCAGGCACTTCGGCCACCTTCGAGGTGTTCGTCACCCACCGTGGGCCGGCTACGGCCAACCTGCGCATCACCGTCCTCGGCCTGGACAGCCGCTGGGTGCCGCCGCCGCTGCCCGTCGGACCGATCGAGCCGGGTGAGACCACCAGGATCACCCTCTCGCTGGTCCCCGAACGTGGCACCCTGGGCGCCAAGTACCCATTCGTGGTCGCCGCCGAGGCGACGCCGGTCGGTGGCAACGGCACGCCGACGATGGGCGTGGCCGAGTCGACCCTGGCGGTGGACAGCCGCGATCCGATCAGCATGACGCTGACTCCGCAGAGTGCGGTCGCCGTTTTCTCCCAACGGGTCAAGGTGCAGATCACCAACCCGGGCCGTTTCGACCGGGAGTTGTCGCTGTCCGCATCGGCGGCCCGCGGTGCGTCGCTGTCCCTGAGTTCGACGATGGTGACCGTGCCGGCCGGGCGGACGATCACCGTTCCCGGCAAGGTACGGGTCACCCATCCCCGATTGATCGGCCACCAGAGCACCCATACCTTCGCCGTGGCCGCGCGCGGCCAGGGCGCACCGGAGTTCATGGAAGGCACGCTTCGCTCCAAACCGCTGATGGGCGGACGGATCACCGGCCTGCTGATTGCCGCGCTGGTGATCTCGATCTGGGCCGCCGGGGCCGTCATCGGAATTCCCAAGCTGTCCAATTACTTCTCGTCCAAATCAACGCAGGCTTCCGAATCGACGACGCAGCTGGCACCGGGTGCGGCCAACGCGACCTCGGGTGCTCCCGGGTCGGGCGGGGCAGGTACATCGGGCGGCGCGGGTTCCGGCGGCTCCAGTGGTTCGGGCGGGTCCGGTTCCGGCGGCTCGGGCGGATCAGGGTCGGGCGGCTCAGGCGGCTCGGGCTCGGGCGGATCAGGCTCCGGAAGTGCTGCCGGCGGCCAACTCTCCGGCACGGTGACCGGGACGACACCGAAGGGCGTCCAGGTTTCGATCGAACCGACTTCGCTGGTAGAAGCGTCGGATGCGGGCGCACAGACCGGCGGCCGGAGCCACCGACGCGGCCACCGCCAGCGCGCTCCGGTCGATCTCGACCGGACCGATCGGCAAGGTGCCCGCCGAAGCGGTCCGGATCGCTCCGGCCGCGGCCGAATCCGGCATCCGCACCACGAAGTCCGCCGCTGACGGAAGTTTCGCCTTTTCCGGTATCACGTCACCCGGGTACTACCTGCTGACCCTGGCCAAGCCCGGCTTTGCCACCCAGCGTTTCGTCATCGACGCCGCCACCCTGGATGCCGCCACCCCGATCAAGGTGGCCCTGGTTCCCGGCAACGGGTCGCTGTCGGGGAGCGTGACCTCGGCTGCCGGTGCAGTGGGGGCCGCCTCGGTGACCATCACCGACGGCACCGTCGCGCTGCAGACAAGCACCGTGTCCAAGAGCACGACCGGCGCCAAGAAGGGATCGTGGACGGTCAACGGACTCTCCACCCCCGGCACTTACCTGGTTACCGTCGACGCCACCGGTTTCGGTTCTGCGTCAAGCTTGGTCACCCTGGCCGCCGGGGGCACGGGCAAAATCGACCTGTCCCTGAAAACCGGCGTCGCGGCGATCAACGGGCTGGTCAGCGGCATCGACGGGCTCGGGCACCTCGGCGGTCTCGGCGGCATCACGGTGACCGCGTCGGGGACGAGCAAGGGCGTTGCCGCCAGCCGGACGGCCACCACGGTGACCTCCGGCCCGATCGGCTCGTTCGGCCTTCCTGACCTGCCGACCCCCGGCACCTACACGGTGACCGTGTCCGGCCCCGGCTATGCCTCGCAGACCCGGCAGGTCTCACTGGCCGAGGGCAGCTCATCGGCCACCGTGAACGTCTCACTCACCAAGGCCTACGGCACCGTGAGCGGCCTGGTCGTCGGCGACGGCAAGGAGGGTGGCCTGATCGGCGCCGGCTTGACCTTGACCGGGTCCGAAGTCTCCTACAAGACGATGACCACCTCGGCGCCGGCAGGAGCCTTCCGGTTCACCGGCGTTCCGCCGGGCACGTACGTGCTGCAAGCCTCGCAATACGGACGTCGGCCGTCGTCGGCAACCGTAGTGGTGACCGCCGCGGCGAGCACCACGGTGAACCTGCACCTGGTCGGGGCGGCCGACACCGAACTGCCGGACACGTCCCGGATCAGGGGGCGGGCAGTCGACTCGCGAACCCAGGGACCGGTCAATTGCGATCGCTCCCCGACGGCGGTTGCACCGAAGAACTGCCTGGTCACGGCATCCACCTTGGTACCGCTCGTCCCGTCCAAGGGCACCGCCGGAGGGACCGAGCCGATCAAAGCGATCTCGGACGGTGCCGGCAACTACACCCTGCCCGGCGTCGGCGACAAGAAGCATCCCGGACTGGTGGCCGGCCTCTACCAGGTCACCCTGGCTGCGCCCGGTTACGAACCGACGACCATCACCGTGCAGGTGGCTCAGGGCCAGACTGTCCCGGCCCCGCAGGTGAGCCTGTCGCCGCTCGGACTGATCACCGGCACCATCACCACCCATGTCGGTACACCTGTCACGCCCAGCTGCGTGGTGGCCGTTCCGGCCGATGTCGCGACGCCGACGACGTGCGCGCCAAATGCCGAAATGACCAGTTGCGTCGTCACCGGCTCCCCACTGGCCAGATGCTCGCTGACCGGCACCGGCGGTAGCTACGAGATCCGAGGCCTGGTACACGGCGGTTACAAGGTCATCGTGCTGCCCACAGACAAGGAATATCAGCGGAGCCAGGCGTTGGCCGTGCAACTGGACCTCGGAGGCGATTTCCGCTTCGACACCGCACTGGATCGGCTGGGTCGCGCCGCAGTCACCGTCCTGCAGGCCAACCCGCTCAGCCTGGCCCTGTCGGCGGCCAAAGGTGCCGCCGTCCAGATCGTCGATTCCGCGAACGTCGGGCACGGCAACCCGCTGCCTGGCGATTCCACCAGTGACGACGGCATTCTGACGATCACCGGGCTCCTCGGTTCATTCACTGCTCTTGCGTCCGGTCAGGTCTCGACCGGCGGGACCGAACTGACGCCAGGAAAGGGCTCTGCGCCAACGGGTGTCATCGCTCTGAATCAGACCGTTGCACTGACCATCGTCATCACCGCACCGATCGGGGCGGTCGTGGGGCACGTGACTGTCGCCGTCGATGGCACCACCCAGGATGTGCCCAACGCGGTCGTCCAGGTCACCGGGATCGTGGGTTTCAACGGCCGCAACTCGGTGTCCGGCACCGTCTCGGTGACGACCGACAGCAACGGTTGTTACGCGATCATTCCGGCGGATTGGTCCGGCAAGTTCCCACTGAAGTCCGCGGACTGTCCCACGTCTGTGACCGGCCGGTCCGTGGTCACCATCCAGGGCAGCTCCGGAAGCCAGCAATCCCTGGTGGCCCTACCGCTTTCGATCAACGTGGCCCAACTCGGGCAGAAGACGCAGAGCTACTCGGCCACCGGTGTGGTGATCACGGGAACCGGTGAGGTGCGAGTCATCCCGCCGATCAACCTGCTCGCCCAACCATCTGCCGTACCAGTGCTGACCCTGACGCTCAAGGCGCCCAGCGGAATCGATACCGACGCCTCAAAGGCGAACATCGTGGTGACCAGGAAACCGGCGGGCGCCGGGAACATCACCGTCACCGCCGCGCCCAACGGAACGCTCACCTGGACTGACTCGAACCTCGGCACGGGTAAGGCTGTCCCCGGACTCTATCGTTTGACTTCAACAGAGCTCGGCTATGCGACCCTCCCTGCGACTGGGGCAGCCGACGGCATGGCATCTGGGACGGCCTCGGTTTGGTGTGGCCTCGGTGTGCCATGCCGCTTCGGCACGCAGGGCACCGCGGCGACAGAATGGACGCAGAGTCTGCTGGCCGGTATCAGCGGCAAGATCACCGCTCCCGATCTCCCGCTGGGGGTCAAACTTAGCAACGCCGTGGTGACAGTGTCGTCGAAACCTACTGCTGCCGGGTCGATATCGGTTTCGGTCAGTGATACGGGCGCCGTCACCTTCCAGGACCTGGCCCTTCAGGTCAGTGGCCTTCCCGGAAATCTGGCGCAGCCGACAGCCGTGGGAGCGCCGTACCTGTTCACGGTTAGCCTCCCGGGCTACAGTTCGGGCGCAATCTCGGTTAGTTGCGGTGCAACGTATGTCGCTGGTTGTGATCCGCTCTCGGCGACCCTGGTCCCCCTCCCGAGGTTCAACGGTTCGGTAAAGACGGTTTCTACCATCAGACCCACCGTGCCGGACAACGACTTCGCCGGCGTGACTGTGTCATTCAGTGCACAGCCGAACCCGGCCCAATCCGTTGCACTCACCGTCAACTCCGACGGATCGTTGACCTGGAGTGACCCGAATCAGCCGCAGAACGTGATCTCGTATGGCGACTACACCATGACCTTCGCCAAGCCCGGTTACGAGTCGGTCACCCAATCGTTCTCCTGCCCGACCGGCGCACTCACCTGCCCTTTCAATGCCAACAATCCGGTGACGATCAAGATGTTTGCTGCCGGAGCGGGCACGGTTGCGGTTGATGCGCTGCTACCTGGGACGACGTCCGTCGACTGGAGCAAAGCCACGGTGACGCTCACCAATCGAGCACCCGGGAGTGAGGCGCTCGGGATCACGGTGGCTCGCGACCTGAACCCGGCCCTCCCGCTGGTCGGCGACTTCGTCTGGAAGGACAGTGGTCTGCCGTACGACGGGATCACCCGTTCCGGCACGTACGCGCTGACCGTGACCCTGCCCGGTTACGGCGCTGGATCGAGCTCCAGCTTCACCTGTGCTGCCGGCGCCACTGGCGCCACTGCCTGTGGGCCACCCGTTGTCGCGCTGGGCCGACTGCCCGGCTTTGCCGGGACGGTGAAGACGCAGGCGACAGTCACTCCCGACAACACGGGCGGCCTTGTCGGCGTCACCGCCACGGTGACCGCCCAGCCCAATCCGTCGGCCACCATCTCGGTGGCAATCAACACGACCTCGGGTGCCCTGACTTGGGCCGACTCCACCCAGCCGGCCGGCATCGTCTCTCCGGGCAGTTACACGATCCTGTTCGCCAAGGACGGGTTCCAGTCGCTCAGCTCGAGCTTCACCTGTTCGGCCGGCACCTGCGGGCCTGGCACGGTGACCTTGCTCGAGTTCCCACAGGGCACTGGGGTCGTGTCCGTGGACAGCCTGCTGCCGGGGACTTCGACCGTGGACTGGAGCAAGGCCACGGTGAGCCTGTCAACCCAGGCTCCCGGCAGCGGCGGCCTGAGCATCGGACTTGCCTCGTCCGGCGCCACCACCGCGAAGCTCACTTGGCGCGATTCGTCACTTCCCGACACCGGTGTCGCCGGCGTCGGCATCACGCGACCAGGTACGTACGTCATCGTGGTGTCGCTGCCCGGCTTCGGGACGAAGTCCAGCACACCCTTCACCTGTTCCGCCGGCGATGTGACGTGTGAGCCCTCCCCTGCGCTCGTCCTCGGTCGACTGCCGGGCGTCACCGGGTCGGTGACCATCACGCCGACCATCGACACCACACCCGCCCAGGGCCTGGACGGCATCACGGTCGCGGTGAACTCACAGCCCAACCCGACGAATCCGGTTGTGGTCAGCGTCGACGCAACCACCGGCACGATCAAGTGGAACGACCCGACGCAGCCCGCCGGCGTGGTCACGGCCGGGACCTACAGCCTGACCTTCGCCAAACCCGGCTACCAACCGGTCAGCACTCAGTTCACGTGTGCCAGCGGCTCGTCCAGCTGCGACATCGGCACGATCGCGTTGCTGATGAACCCGCACGGCACGGGCTCGGTAACGGTCAGCGCGCTGGCCCCGGGCGCGACCAGCGTGGACTGGACCAAGGCCACCGTCACCCTGGTCAACCAGCCCCCGAACACGCCAGGCCTCGGCGTGTCTTTGGTACCCGGATCCGGTCTGTCCGCTGACTTCAGATGGGTGGACAGCGCACAGCCCTACACCGGAATCACGTTGCCGGGCAACTACTCGATCAGGGTGGCCCTGCCCGGGTACGGCACCCAGACCAGCGCGGCCTTCACCTGTGCGGCCGGCGACAAGACCTGTGGACCGGATCTGACGTTGAGTCAGCAGCCCTCCTTCAGCGGCACTGTCGCGACCAACCCGGCCGGCGGTTCGCTGGTCGGCGCGGTCGTCTCGGTGACCTCACCGGCCGGGGTGAATGCCGTGACCGCCACCCTCGCGGCCACGGCCGCCGACCCGACCAACGGAGCGATCAGCTGGCAGGAGGCAGGCGCCCCGGCTGGCCTGGTCAGTCCAGGGACCTACCAGGTCTCCGTGGCCATGGCCGGTTATCTGTCTCAATCGCTGGTCTGGACCTGCAATGCGCAGACCTGCCCGCCGCTGAGCTTGGTGCTGACCGCCCCCAGCACCCTGCAGATCACGGTGAACGACCACTCCGACGACAGCCCGGTCAACGGCGCCACCTTCGATCTGTCCGGAACCCTCATCACCGGCAGCACGGTGAACGGCCCGTCGAACTCCAATGTGGTTTCCTTCCCGGCGCTTTCACCGTTGGGCGACTACACCGTGACGGTGCACGCGGCCGGTTACGCCAACGCGACCTTCGACAAGACCACGACCGCGGTCTCCTGCACCGATTCGAGCGGCGTGGCGCACACCGGGCTGCGCGTCTGGCCCGGCGGTGTCACCAGTTGCGTGGTCACGGTCAATCCATTGGGCAGCATCACGTTGCACACCGTCGGCGTCACCAGCGACGGGAACAACAGCGTGGTGTTGGCCTCCGTACCGGTGTCCGTCCAACGGCTGTCCGGCACCACGCCGACCGGCCCAATATTCACCGGAACCACCTCCGCCACCGGCGATCTCGTCATCACCGGTACCAACGCCGCGCAGGGTTTGCTGAACGGAACATGGCGGGTCACAGCCAGCCAGAACGGCTACGCCACCAAGGTGGGTACCGTCGTGATCGCTCCCACCACCTATGCGATGACGGCCGACACCGGCAGTACGGCGCTGCCGATCGACAGTGGCGTGCTGCAGGTGCGACTGACCGTCAATCCGGTTGCCCTGCAGATTCATCTCACCGTCAACGGAGTCGAAGCCCTTCCCGCGGTGACGGTTTCACTCGCCGGCGGCCCTACCCCGTTGGCCTGCACCATCAAGCTGACCGGCACCACCTACTCCTGCGCGGAGACCAGCAACACCGGGACGGTGGTCAACGGGAGCACCCCGACCGGGAAGTACGTCAACTTCGCCACCGTCAGTCCCTCGATCTATACGGTGTCGGTCACTTCCGCAACGTCGTCCTACCGCACGGTCACGTTGCAGGCCCAGGTGGTCGCCGGGCTCACCCCGCAACAACTGGTGCTGAGCCTGGACGAACGCTCGAGCACCCAGAGCGGGACCATGTTGTTAGCTGACTCGTCGCATCCCGCGGGTATCACCGCGACACTCCGGACGCAGCAGAACATCGCGGTGATCGCGAAGGACCAGAACGGGCAGCCTCTGAGCGTCCAGACGGACAGCACCGGCACCTATCACTTCGTCGGGGTGCCCGACGGCCAGTACACGCTGGTGGGCGAATACCCGGGTTACGCCTACGCCCAGTTCCCGACCACGGTGGTGATGAACTCCGCTCTCACGTCAACGCCACCCGATCTCGCCCCACTGCAACTCACCGGCAGAGCCAGCGGCCCAGTCACGCTGAAGATCACGTCGACGGCCAAACCCGTTTCCGGGACAGCGGTTTCCCTGACCGGAGCCAGCGTCGTGCTGACGCCGCCCACTGCTCCGAAAGGACTGCCTGCCGATGTCGTGCGGACGGTGGCCATCCCACCGGGCACCGGACCGGAATACGACCTGGTCCTGTCACAGTTGGGCACCGGCACCTGGAAGGTGCAGGTGATGAACCAGAGCGACGCGCCGTTCGCAGGTGTGCTCGCGCCCGACACGGTCACCGTGCCGCAACCACCGGTCACCTCGGGAGTTATCCCGACTACCCCGTTCCCGCTGGCCATCGGCCAGTCGTTGGTCGCGCTGCAGGTGCAATTTGCCAACAACTCCTGCCTCACGGCGCCGACATCGCTGGACCTGACCCTGACCAAGACCGGGACCACCGGTTCGCAGACGATCACGGCACCCGTGGTGGCCGGTGCGACGACCAGTACCGCTACTGCCAAGGTCTACCTGCCGGAAGGGGACTATTCGTTCATTCCCACCGTGGATGCGGCCATGTTCGGAGCGACCGCGACCACGTTCAAGGTGGACTCCGCCGGACCCGAGCAACTCGGAGGTCACCCCATCGCCCACGGTGACGCTGACACCGAAGCTGTCGGCGCTCGACGTCTCGATGACCGTCGACGGCGGCGCCACCAGTGCGGGCGGGTTTGCGGTCACCGCCGACAGCGGCACCAAGACCACGGGCACTCTCAATGGCTCGGGTGAAGGTGACCCTGTGCCTGAAACCGTCGACAACGTACACCGTCTCCATCGCGGCCCGGCACCACGGGCCAGAAGGTGGAGGTACCGGACAGTTCGGTGACCACGTCCGACACAAAATCCAGCACCCTGGCACCTCACCGCCTTCACAGTGACACCGTCGGTGGCACTCCAGGCCGTCACCGACCGGGTGGATGCCACCGCGATCACGGTCCCGGTGGACATCGAGCGTGACGGGACGAGCATCTATTCGGACAAGGCGGTCGGCGTCACCCAGACCACCCCGGCCGACGCACCGGCCGTGGTCATCGGGCAGTGCTCCACTTGCCATTTCACCCTGACCGCGACCCCGCCGGCCGGCGCCGTGTTCGACGCCGTGACGGACAAGCCGTTCACCCCGGCGAAGTCGCTGGTCGTCACGGCGACGCTGCCGTACACCGCGGCGATGGCCACGGTCAACGTCACCCACCTGGCCAACGTGGCCGACGAAGGGGGCGACGGTGACCATCACGCCGGCCGACAAGCCGGCACAGACGACCGGACGCACCGGCAACGACCACGTTCCAGGACCTGACTGCTGCGAAGTCGTACAGCTTCACCGCCGACTGGATCGACCAGACCGATCCGGCGCGCTCCGATCCACTACACGAAGACGGTGACCCAGGTGCTGAAGGCAGGAGCGAACGTCGTGAACATCGCCCAGGTCGTGGTGCCCTAGCACCGGGTAATCTCGCAGGGCTATCCGGCCGCCGCCGGCCATCGATTCACGACCACGCCCCGGGAGGAACACCCTTGACTGCGCCGGACCACATTTCACCTCCGTTCCGGCTGGTGAGCTGGGACGACGCCAGGGCCGTGGAACTGCGTCGACTGATGGACGTCGAAATCTTTCCCCGCTATGCGGCTCCCGCCTACGCTCCAGAGCCGGCCGACGTTGTCGAGCGGCGTCGGGCCGCGCTGCTGGTCGATCCCGACGACGTGCGGGCCACGGTGCTGGCCCTCGACGAGGACGGAACACCCGTCGCTCACGCTGCGCTGCGCGAGCTGCGCGGCGACTGGGAGGTCAAACGCGTGGTGGTGCACGCGAGCCAACGCGGTCGCGGACTCGGTCGGGCGTTGATGCTCGAATTGGAGCGGATCGCCAGAGCTGCGCATATCGACCGGCTGATCCTGCAGACCGGAGACCGCCAACCCGAAGCCGTTGCCCTGTACGAAAGTCTCGGTTACATCCCGATCCCGATCTACGAGCCCTACGCCGAGACGATGCCCTTCTCGATGTGCTTCGAGAAGAAACTGGTCTGAGTCGCCGGCCGTGTTCGTCGGTGTAGCCCCCAGGATCAACCGCGCCGCGGAGATGTTCCAATAACGTTCTAACCCGGGAGGATCACCATGTTTGTCGTCATCATCGGCGCGAGCCAGGAGCACGCGTTCGGCGCTCCCCGCGCCGTCGGCCCGTTCGAGACCTTCGACGAAGCCCAGGCTTTCAGTCTGACGCTGCAGCAGAAATGGGAAGCCGAGGACGGCACGGAGGCGCCGACGCCCACCGTGGTCCACGTCGAGGAGGCCTATCCGGGAGTGGTGGTCGGCGAGCTCTGACCCGGCTGGGTGGACGCGGGATCGGTCGGGCGCCCGATCAGTTTGCCGCGATCCACACCACGATCAGGATGATCGCCATCGCACAACCGGAAACCAGCAGGATCCACCACAGCGGGTATTCGCGGCCGATCGGTACCGGCATGGGTGGCGGTGGCGGTGGCGCCACGTACACCGGCGCCGGCGGTGGTGGCTCTACCGGGTGCAGGGACAACAGACACCGCACGCAGTTCTGCGCGGTCGGTGAATTGGGCTCGCCGCAATGGGGGCACACCAACGCGGCGGTGGCCGCCCGGCCGACCGTTCCTGGCAACCGGCGCAGGGACGCACCCGTCTCCTGATCCGAGGGCAGGATGACCGTCGATCTGGCCCAGAACAGCGGGAAATCACAATTCCGGCAGAAATCCTGCGAGTTTCGTTTCGCCGCGTCGACGGTGGCCATTTCCCCGCATTCCGGGCAGGTGACCAGGTCACCCTTCGGCGCGATGCCGTCCGGGCCCAGCAGCAACGGCAGGTCGGCGCCCGCTGACAGCAACGGTGCGCGTTGCTCCGACGACGGAGATGGCGAAGCCGCATACTGTACGGCCGCACTTTGCGCAGCTGGATACTGCGGGGCCGAATACTGCGGGGCGGAATACTGTTGCGGCGGAGCGAGAGTGGCTGTGGCAATTGTGCCTGCGCCGACCGGGTTCTGTTCGACGAACGAAGGTTCCCGGCGCGCGCCTGCCTTGCGCAGTGGGCCAGGGCCCATGCCGTGCGACGGTTCGGGTTGGCCGAGCGGCTGCCCCGACCCGGCGGCGTCAGAGGCTTCGGTCGATGGCCGCGCGGATGATGGCCCACCCGCCGCACTCGCCGCCGCGACAGCGGTCTGACTCGGGAACGCCGGGCCCGGCGGGCCGACGGGTGGGATTGGGAACGACCCCACCGGCGGCGCACTGGGTGCTGCCTGCTCGCCGAGAATCGGCGAAACTCCCAACACCGGCGATGGCGCCGCGGTCGGGACATGCGGCATCACCTCCGTCTGCTCGAGGGGAGCGGGCGTGGGCGGTGATGGCAGTGCGGTGCCCGCCGCCGACGGCTGACCGACGGCAGAGCCGCTGTCGGCTGCCGCGTCACCGCGTACCTGTTCCAAATACGCCCGGTCCGCGGCGGCGCGTGCCTGCGCCTCGGAACTTCTCCTGCTCACCATTCCTCCTCGACCGTGGACATGACCCGGCGAACGTCGATCCACAATTCCGCGCGCACGTGGGCCGGGATCTCGTCCCGCACCATCGCCACGAACTCGTCTTCGGACAGATGACCGGTGCCGCCGACCGTCATCCGTACCCAGGCACAGTCATCCGGCGCATCGCCTTCCGCCCACACCCCGCCGCCGTCGACCACGACGGCGTCGGTGCCGGACAGCATCTCGAGATAGCCCTTCAAACCCTGCACCGTCCCTCGGTGCGCCAGCGCCTTGGCCGAGCTGGCCAGGATCACCCGCTGCTGCCGCTCGGGCAGGGACCGATCGATGGTGTCCACGCCGATCCAACTGGCCAGATGGCTGATCATCGGGACCGGCGTGACCGCCGCGTCCGGCACATGCTGCACCAGGTCGGCGTCCTCCATCAAAGCGGTGCCGAGTTCCTGGAAGATCGAGACGAACCGCACGAAGAAATCGCTCTGCAGCATGCCGACCGGCAGTTGGTTGATCAACCACTGCGGGTGCCGTGGCGGCGGCCCGACCCGAGAATCACGGCGCACCCGCGGCGGCACCCTGGTGACATCCGAATCCAGCGGCATGGTCGCCCGCGCCCTGCCGACGGTGCCCACCACCGCGGCGGACTCGTCCCGACGCATCAGATCCGTGCCGGGCTCATCGGACGACGACGGCTGGGCGTCCGGTAACCCGGCGGCCGATCCGCGTTGTTCCGGCCCGCTCTCGCCGCCCGGCAACTGCCAACCGCCGTCCGGCGGCCCGGTCATCCCGCGCTCCTGGCAGGCGTCATCGCACGACCACGCGATGTGCTCCGGACAGGAACAGCGAGTGGGTGTCCAGCCGGATCACGTCGCGCCCCGCTCCGAGTCGCTGGCCCGAGCGAAGATCGAACTCGAAGAGCTGCACCTCGTCCACCCGGTCGACGCCTTCCACGCTCTCCAGCAGCTGGGCGATTGCGGCCGCATTGAGATCGGCGTCGAACAGCCAGCCACTGCCGTCGGCGCCGCCGACCAGCGGATGCACATACCTGGTCAGTTCGTTGATAGCCCGTTGCCGCACCAGCGCCAACGGACGACCGGCGGGTGCGTGCAGCAGTGCGGCGATCGAAACCCCTTGGTAGTAGGGCGTGCCAACCTCGATGGCGGTGCCGACGATCCGGTGGGCGTCCAGGTGATCACGGACTCTGCGCATGAGCGGCGCGGTGATGGCGAAGTCGTCGAGCTGGTGGGTTCTGATGTCCGTGCGTACCTGGGGCACGACCAGCATCCGGACCGGGCCATGGCCGTTCGCCGACGGCAGGCACCTGGCCCTGGCCACCTCGATGGACGATTCGAGCGCCAGCCGTTCGAAATCGCCGGCCGTCACCGCTCGCATACCGGTCCGCAGGGTGAGCGGACCCCTGGTCTTTGCTTCTCCGACGGTCTCGGCATCCACCCCACCGACGGCCGGCCGCAGGTTCACCGCGCCCGAGATGTAGGGCACCGCAGACCGCAGCACAGTCAGCGTCCGAGCCCCGACGTTGCCCGAAGCCCCACCGCCGTAACGATATTCGGTGACCGCAATCTCGGCGCCGTCGCGTGGGATCCGGCCGTGCTGGCGGACCGAGCCGTCCGGGTAGCGCACCCGTGGGCCGAAGCGGACGATGCCCGAGGCCGAATCCCAGACGAAATGCGGATCTGCCGCGGTAGAGACCGAGAAGTCCTCGACCTCGGTCCACTCGACCTTGCCGGCCGAATCGGTGACCCGGACGGTCTCGCCGCCGCGGCGCGGTAGGACCGGTGGGAAGTTGACCCGGAACTCCTGGCCGGGGCTGCCATCCGACCGGCCCAGCAGCTCGGTGCCGGCCTTCGACGAGTGTTCGGCCTCGACGGTGGCACCCAACGCAGCAACCTCGAGGCCGTCCAGCTGTGGCGAGGCCTGGTAGGTCGGCTGACCCGGCACGGGCGTCAACAGGCGCACCCGCAGCCAGTAGGCCGAGGTGTCCCCCAAGGTGAGGAAGTCGTGCTCGGCCGGCACCATCAGGACGATCTCGCCGTCCCGGTTCAGCCCTCCGGTGCTGTCGGAAAAGACGTCGACCGAGATCCACGCCTCGCCGTTCCACACCTCCCAGGCCAGCGGCGGATTGCGGGGATCGACCCCGATGCCCTGCGCGTGCGCCGCCACCGTCAACCGGATGGCCATGCCGGCCAGCGAATCGGCGAATCCGAGGAGCAAAGCGTTGCCCGGGGCCAATTTTCCGGTCGCGTCTGTCGTGGTGAAACAGGACACGGACGCACCGACGAACTTCAGATCATCGAAAACAGGCGTCATCCGAACGGCTTTGGCGTCGCTGGTCAGTGCGTTCACCAGTACCGGCGGCCGGATGAGGAGTTCCTCGACGGTCGAGAAGACCACCGAGGAGTCATCTCCGCCACCATCTCCGGTGGTGGTGACCTGCAGCCCGGCCGGCACGATGACCGGCACGTCCTGCACCGCCGACAACCAGAACGTCACCCGGGCCTTGGACACCGATGGTGGAAACGGCTCGATGCCGACGAGGTTCAGGAAATGGACGAACAGCCGATCGGGCACCTGGTTGACCCGGTACAGGACCATCTCGCTCATCCAGGCGAACAGTTCGATCAAGGCGACCCCGGGGTCGGAAACGTTGTGGTTCGTCCACTCCGGCGTGTAGTGCGGAATCAATCGCTTGGCTTCGTCGACGATGTCCTGGAAAGTCCGGTCGTCCAGATTCGGGGCAGGCAGCACCATCAGGTCTCCTCGTGCGGGATCACGTAGAACGGGTAGACCAGGTTCCGCCGGTCGTTGGTGGCCTTGACCCGGTAGGTGACGTCGATGACGATCAGGGCGGCGTCGTTCTTGTCCGGCACGGGGTCGACCGATTCGATGGTGACCCTCGGTTCCCACTGCGCCAACGCATCTCGCACCGCCTGCGCCATCAAGCCCAGGAGATTCGGAGTCACCGGTTCGAACAGCAGATCCCAGATGCGGCAACCGAACTGAGGTCGCATGACGCGCTCGCCGGGCGCGGTGGCCAGTACGACGGCCATCGAACGATCCAGGTCGGCAGCACCGTCGGTGAGTCTGATCGAGCCGGTGTGATCGACCTGCATCGGCCAGTAGAAGCCGCGACCGATGAAACTTGCGTCGTAGTGAGCCGGCTCAGCGGAACCGGTGGACGGCAACGCGATTTCTTCCATCTCAGCTCACCTCGCTCTGGTCGGCCGGACACGATCCGGGAAGCACAGCCATCAGTTCACCATCACCGGGTTGCCCTTGATCATGGCAGGGCCGGTCGCAGGACACCTCCACCTGGGCGTTGGCCTTGACCTCGACCATGGTGCCGCTGGCGGAGTTCTTCACCGACGCCTTGGTGGTCACGTTCAGGCCCGAGATCTCGACGTCCGTATCGGCTTTGAGGGTGATCTTGCTGCCCTGGATGGTGACCGAACCATCGGTACCTATCTTGAAGCTGGCGGTGCCGGCGCTGATGGTGAGCGGAATGCCTGCGGGCACATTGGCGACGAACTCCTGCTTGGACATCATCACCGAGCTCTGCCCGCCGGCCAGGGTCAGCGAGATGTACTGCTTGTCGGGCGAGGTTCCGTCCCCGAACTCCACTGCATGGCCAAGTCGCGAGGTGATCTGGCGGGAGGCAACCTGACCGCCGGCCGAGACGAAGGCGGGTTGGGCATCCCGGCCGTTGAACAGGGCACCGAGAATGACCGGCTTGCGCGGATCCCCGCCCTCGAAGCCGACGATCACCTCGTCGTTGACCTCGGGCATGAACGTGACGCCACGATTGCCGCCACCGCCCACACTGAGCATTCGGCCCCAACCGCTCTCGAACTGGTCGTCGACGCCGGGATACTTGATCTTGATGTCACCCGGCGAGCCCTGCGAGTTCCCCACCATGGTCACCACACCGATCACCAGCCCATCGCGGCGAAAGCTGGTCTGTTTCTTGGCCGTCAGCGTGTCGACCAGGCCACTGGGGCGGCGATCACCTGCGGCGAAACGGGTTTCGAACCCCTGCTCGTTATAGCTGTGTTCCACGTCGGTGACGACATAGCCGCCGTTGGCCGGTCCGGCATTGGCCACAGTGACCTGGCCACCGAGTCTGATCGCGGAATTCGCCAGCGTGGTGCCCCTGGCGGTGACCGCCCCGGCCGCCCAGCGATTGACCGCCCGCTGCGCGAGCCGCCCGGCTTCCTCCTGCGCCATCGGACTGTCCGCCGACGTGGAGACGGCTGACTTGGCCGCCAGCGCAGTCGACTTTCGCATAGCCGTTGACCAGGTTGGCGGTCGGCAACAGACCCGGTTCGGCCGCGTTGGCCTGTCCGACGAGTCCCTGCTTGGTCTTGGGCGTCCAGCCGGTCACCTTCGTCGCGCCCGGATGCAGAGCGCTGGCGCGGACGGAGAATTGCCGCAGGTCCTCGCCGACGGTCAGGATCGCGGCACTCTGCCCGCCCACCGGCTTTTTGAACATCAACGCGCGTTCGTCGATCCACCAGTCGAATCCGACCCGCTCGGCCATCTCGCTCACAAAGCCGAAGTCGGAGTCGGTCTGCTGTACATAGTCGTATTGGGTCGCCGTGTCGTCCACCGTGGCCGACAAGCCGTATTCGCCCGCGATGGAGCGGACGATGTCGGAGTACTTCATCTTGGCAAAACTGCGGATCTTGTTTCCCAGCGTCATCTTGTAGGAGAGGTCATCAGCTATCACCACGAAGTCCGGGACACCGCGGTCCAGTTGAAGATCCACGCCGGTCACCTCGCCGGTGAACAATTTCTGACCGGCCGCCATCTGGACGGTGATGGTGGTGCCGATCGCGAAGGTTGACCCGGCCGCGATCGAATAGCCGATGTCGTCGAACCGCAGCGTCGCCCGCGCCGGTAGGCCGAAGCTCGACTTCACCCGCAGTCCGGTCAGTTGTTCGAGCACGGCGGCCGACAGCGCCACTCCGTTCGCCAGCACCTCGGGGGCGATCGCCCCCATCGGGGGCGCTGTCACTGCTGCACCCTGGGAATTGACAGCAGGGCGCCGTTGCGGATGGCCAACGGGTCCGAAATGCCATTTGCCGAGGCGATCTGCCGCCACCTCGTCGAATCTCCGTAATACTTTGCCGAAATACGATCGAGGGTCTCACCTGGCTGTACACGATGGACCCGGTGTGGTCTCGGCGTACCCGACGTCGGATTCTGCGGGCCGAACGCGTTCGACTCCTGGAATTGGGTCAGCGTCAGCGAGACCTTTGCTCGCAGCGGGACACCCGTGGAGGAGAAGTAGGTGAATTGTAGGTTGATGCTGGCGACGACGGCTTTGAAGGAATGCAGGCTGCCCCAATGGAAGACGACGTAGGGCGGACGGGCATTGTTCGACTGCGCATCCGTGCCGGGCAAGGTGGAATCCACGTCCATCAGGGCCAACACCTTGCCGGTGTGGGTGGTGACCGCCTGGCCGGTGTCGGTGGTGTCGAACGTCAACTCCAGCGACATCGAACCGGACGAGGCGCCCTGGTAGTGCAACTGTGGAACACCCTGGCCGGCAAGAGAATTGCCCGACCAACTGTTGCTTCGGGAGACCGCCAGCTCCGACGGGTTGAACATGCACGGGATGGTCTCGGCCGTGCCCTCGATCTCCAGGAACGCCTTCTCGGTCAACGCCATGACGACCTCCGTTGGTGCGGGTACTGCTGATCGGATCGAGCGGCCCGGGGATCCCCGGCCCATTGGTGGCTGTGGAAATCTGGCATTCTCACATCACCCCGGGGGTGAAACGCCGGCCGCGGCGAGCCAACTCGTCCGAAACGCGGTCCTCCAGGCGCTCCACGATGATGTCGACCAGCTGATCCCACTCGCGAGGAGTGAGCGATGCCGCAATCGAGCCCGGGCGCTGTTCGGCGTTGCCGACCTCGGAGTGCGTCGGCTGCTGGGGATTCATCTCGAACGACCTCCGGATCGCGACGGCAGACTGCTCGCCGGCGGGCGGACCGGATAGTTGTGTTCTGGCCCTCTCGAACAGTGAAGCAGGTACTTGATCAACCAGACTACGGCGAATTGTTGTGCTCGCCTGCTGGTGCGGATTCGCGGATGTTCCAGAGTTAGCGACGTTCGGAATTGGTGGGCCGCCGCTGGTCCCGACCGGGGCGAATGGGGGCGCCGCCATGAACGTGGGCGCCGCCATGGCAGCCGGTTTCGCGCCACTCGACGTAGGCCAGGCGCCCCGCGGCGCACTTCGTGGGGGCGCAACGGCGGGCCGCGCCAGCAGGGACGCGGTCGCTGGTCTGACATCGCGTTCGGAGCGGTCCGAATACCGCCGGATCGCCGGCGAGAACCATGGGCGGCCGGTTGGCGAAGCGCCGGTGGGATACGCGGCCGGTGTTGCTTGGGCGGCCGGCGCAGTGAGCGTCGTGGCGGCTGGACCACGACTGCCGGTACCAGCGGATTGGGCGGACCGGCCGGTCTGCGGCAGCGCAGCGCCGGCGCCGCCGACCTGGTCCGGTCCGGCCGGCTGCGGGACCAACTGGCTGCGGCGCACCGGCATTCCCGTCGGGGCTGGGCCGAGAGGCACGCGGGCAACTTGAATCGGCGTCGAGACGGCGCCGCCGAACCAACTCGGCTCGGTCACAGGTCGGGCAGTGCCTGGCTGCGCTGACGCTCGTCCGCGCGCCCCGACCTGGTCCGGGTGCGCGGCGGCAGCAGCACCGGGACCGGTTCGGGTCGGCGCGTCGGCCACACCGAAAGCGGATCTCACCCCGGGCCGGAGAGCCGCACGTGCCGGAAGCGATGCGGAATATGTCGACGCCAACCGCCTGATCGGAGATCCGGCCGGCGAGGTCAGCGTGGCGCGCGAGGCGGAGCCTCGAAGGGCAAACCCGGCAGCCCACGCCGGCCCGCTTCCGGGTGCGGACCGCCGAACTGAGGACCCGGCAACTGCGGCCGGAGCGATCATGGAGGCGGAGCGCCGAAGCGTGGAACCGAGCACCGAGGCGGCCGGCATCGCCGCCGCTCGCCCTGCCGATGTCGCCGTGTCGATGGGTACGACCGTCAGAAGTGGAGTGGCAAAGGGCCCCGTCGACCGCAGCAAGCTGGGTCCGACCATCGACCAACGCGCCGTCGTCGGCGAATCTCCGTGGCCAGCACGCACGGTCGAAGCGTCTGCGGCCAAGCCGGCACGCGTTGGTTCGGCCACTGCTCGCCGAACGTTCCTGACCTCCGGGCTCGACGTCGCCGACACCCAAAGGCCTGCGGAGGATCCAGCCGTTGCCCTGGTTCCGGACACCGTGGTTGCGGACCGCGAAGTCGCATTTGGCTGGGACGCCGCCACCGCTCGGGCTGTCGCCGACGTGCCGGAGGAGACCGATGGCGACCCCGTCGCTGACGGGTCTTCGTCCGCTCGGCTCAGCGGCAAAGCGGTGGCCCGGGCCGGAAGTCGGGTCGTCCGGCTCACCGGCGCCTGGATCGGGACGCCCACGCTCCGGCGGAGCGCGGTCGCCTGCTGCCCAGAACTGTTGCCGTGGCCGTCGCCGCTCCAGCCGGTTCCGGCGCCCACGGTCCGGGTCGCAACCAACAGTGCCCCGACGGTGCCTGGCATCGGGAGAGCCCCCACCGGACTGCTGTGCCCGGCGCCAGCGCCATCTTGGCGGGAGGCCGAACGCCGGTGGATGCCGGGAACAGGCTGCGAGCTCGACGCTCCGCCACTCCATTGGCCGGTCCTGGCGGCCGGGCGGGGATCCGCTGCGCGTGCCAGCGGAGCTGAGGTGGCGAAACGCCGCACCGGTCGAGCCGATCCTGCCGCCCACTGTCGTTGACGTTGCCGTTGTTGACGCTGCGGATCACCGACCGGTGACGCCGACGAAACCGCCGCAGGCCGGACCGGCTCATTCGGGCTCGGAGTGGTCGCCGACCGGTGCCGCCCACCAGCGTGTCCGGTCCGATCCTGGTCCGGGGCAGGACGAACCGGGCCGGCACCGGTCAGGACAACTGCCGACGATCCGACTCGGTTGACCGAGCCGGCGACTCCGCGGACCGCAGGAATCCCGGCGATGACCGGTCCGAGGCCGAATTGCGATCGTCGCACCGCGATGGTGCGACCGGTTGCTCCGACCGCGATGCCACCGATTCCGCGAGCAGTCGCACGATTACCTGGTTCGGTTTCCGACCCAGCCGCTCGCAGCCACGCAGCCGGCGAGGGCCGACCACCCAGCCACAAGTTCGATCCCGGTACAGATTCGGTCGGCGCGACGGCCGAGGGGGCGGCGGGTCGGGCGCCCGGACCGGCCATCGATCTGAGAACGACTGGCCCTGCTCTTCGTCGCGCAACCACTACGTCCCAAGGGGTTTCGCGCTCGATCGCCGGCAAGTCTGCGGTTGCCGACGAGCGTCTGAGCGATGTCGTGGAACCGTCGACGGCCGGCAGTGTCGTCACTGGGGCATTCGGCTGGGGCGCCTGGCCAATCGGGCTCGCCGGCGCCGGACCGGAGATGCCAGCGCCGGCGCTGGGTGGCGCAACTGGTGCAGCAGCGCGGCTCGGGGCGTCGCTCACGCGAGCCACCGGGGCGGGCGTGCCGGTCGGCGTGGCGCCGGTCGGTGTGGCGCCGGTCGGTGTGGCGCCGGTCGGTGTGGCGCCGAGGGGGGTGGTACCTGCAGGTGTTGACTCGGTCGGGCTCGTGGCGGCTGGGGTGATGCGGGCACTCATCGGACCAGCCTGGGCGGGCGACCGCCGCAGATCCACCGATCGTGCGGGCAGACTCTCGGCTGTGGACGTGCCAGTCGGAGCGGTGCGGGCGCCTGCCGGACCGACGACGGGCGCGACCGCTCGGCTCGAGGTGGAGCCACCAGCCGGGCTGGCCGGGGCAGGCGACCGCCGCAGATCCACTGACGGCGCGCGCGAAGTCGACGCGGCCGACATGTCAGTCGGGGGCTGAGCTGCTGAATTCGACGAGCGCATCAGCGTCGGAGGCCTGCCTGCGACCGGCTTGGCCGACGTCCTGATGTCGATCCGACCCGACACCGAGCGACCCAGTTCAGTGCTCATGTCGGGGCCTGGCAGTGCGCCGGCCGCTCGCGGCAGGGTTGCACTGCGCAGATCCCCGCCGATCGATCGCCGCAAGGCACTGTCCAACGGCCTGGCGCCGCCTGCTCGGTGCAATGTCCGACCAAAAGCACCCTGTCGGCGGACCGCCGAAATCGCCACGGCCCCAACGGATTGCCCGTCAGCACCAGTCGATTGAGCACCGACACCAACGGATTGCGCACCGGCACCAACGGTCTGGGCGTCAGGCGGTGGTGCAGACGGAGCACTCGTGCCGGGTTGGGCGCCAACGAGGCCAGCACCGGCAGCGCGACCCGGATCAGGCGCGGATGAATTGGCAGACTGGGCACTCGCTGTGACAGTCGGGTCCGTTGCGGAGGATTCTGCGGAGAGCGACCGCAATATCTGCGGTGCATTCGGCGGCAACGTGACCAGCGACGTCTGGGCCGGCGTTGCCGGTGGATGAACTTCGGGTGTCCGCGCGCGCGTCATATCCGACGGCGTTTCACCTTTGCGCAACCCGGCGAGTCCCGAACCTGCCGCCGGCTCCCGGGATTCGGCCATCGAGCCCGATTGTCCGCCGCCGCCTGGCGCGGCGCCGCCGCCTAGGGATCCGGACGCCGGGGTGCGTCTGACCTCGGTTCTCGTGCTGCTCACCGCGCTGCTGGCCACCGACGCGGGTCGCGCCCAGGATCGACGCAGGGCAGAAGACAGGCTCTCGGCGCTGCGCGGGTCAGTGGGCCGGGCCGCGTGATGCACTGCCGGTGGCGCGCCACGCTCCTCGGCAATTGTCGCCTGGACGGCTCGTCGACGGGCGACCCAACCCCGACCGACTGCTGAATCGGGAAAGCTGGCCCGATCCCGCTGGCGAGGCGCACTTCCGTTCGCGCGCGCGCGATTCAGCGCACCCGGCCGACCTGGGGCAGCCGGCGCGGTGTTGCCCAGACCCGCTCGGGGGACGGCGACGGAGCGCCGGATCTCACCGTCCCCCGTGACTACCCCCGGTGGACCAGCGGCTCCCGTGCCCGAAGATGGGACTGAACCTGAACCCGGCGGCCGGCTGGGGGCAGGCCTTCGGGCAACCAGTTTTCTGTCCGCACCCTGCATTGCACCGGCCGCTTTGACTTCGGGAATGCGCCGAACTGGGACTGTGCTGCCTGCCATGTTCAGCGTCACACCTCCTGGCGCCCGGCTGCCATCGGTCGGCATCGCCGCAGCAGCCCGTCGCAGGCCGCGCGAAGGCAGGGTCGGTTCGACCTGTGCGGCGGTGCTCCAACCAGTCAACACAGTGCGGCGCAGGGCCGCCGAGGCCGGTCGCGAGGGGTGGGAGCCCTGAGCCGTCACAGAGATCTCGGCTTCGGCCGGCGGCCGCCACCACCGCGGCGGTCGGAGGTTCTCGGGGAGCCTGCCGGGTCGAATCTCACCCGGGCCGGCCAACTGCCGACGTACCTCCGGCGGCCGGGCGAGACCCGCCGAGAACCTGGCTGCGGCGGCTGCGACGCTTCCCAGCGGCGCCGGCCGACGGCGCCCCGGCGGGCCCGGTCGAGACCACCGCCGCGCGGCAGACCTGCCCAGCGCAGTTGCTCCGCCTTGGGACGGCACCACGGGCGAGGTCATGTCTGCGCTCACGCGCTCACATTGCTGGCTTTGAACCCGTGATGGGCGACTTCGAGCTCCTCGCTCAGCGTTGTGCCGGCCATCGTGTCGAAGTCCGGCCCCTTCCAGCGAACCGGGAAGACGCTGTCCAGACTCCAGGTGCGCAACCGGTCGCCATTGGATGCGATCGCCGTGATGGCGCCGGTTGATCGCTTCATCTTGTTGCTGTTGGCCGAGAATCCCTCACCTGCCGTCTTGTTCATCCAATCGAACAAGGCATCAGATTGGGTCAAGCCTCGGCTGAAGACGATGTTCGGCCATTCCAGCCGACCAGGCAGGTGATGGACGAAACCGTTCTGTCCACCCTCTTTGACATCCTCTGTCTGCGACGAGACCGCCAGTCCCCGAACGGATGCGAACAATCCGATCTCGACGCCATCCACCTCGAACAGGAAGCGGGACGCAACGGGCGGCTCGTTACCCAGTGCGCGGGCTGCATCAGGCGAACTCACGGACTGCCTCCCACGCTCGCTCGTTCAGACCGGCCACCGCTCTGACCATCCGCACCCGGTCCATGTGCTCGAGGTCGAGTAGGTCGTCCATCGGCCAGTGCAGGTGATACGCCAGATAGGCGATCTCCTGCCACAGCGCGTCGACGGGATAACGGAGCACGGCCGATCAGCCCTGACTGCGTGGAATCTCCTCGACCCGCGCCCTCGGTTGGGGACGGCTCTGACCGGGCGCATCCCCCGTTGCTCCGCCGTTGCCCCCGGCCGCAGGAACGCGGAGCGGAGGGTGAGCCGGTCAGTGGGGCCGAAGCGGACTGGGCCGCCAGCAAGGCCTCGTACTCCTCCTGGTTCCCGAAGTTGATCACGCCGTAGAAGTCCTGCAGGAACGCCAGATCGGCGGCGAACAGGCCCTCGATCTCGTGGGGGGTCACCATGACCAGGTCGCCGAGCGACTGGACGACACGCGCCAAGATCAGCACCGTCAGCCGCGGGTCGTCCGGACCGACCACCGTCGGGTCGCGCAACGGCTCCAACTCGTCCCGAGCCGTCGCCAATCGCATCACGCCAACACGGTGCACCCCGCCGCCGGAATCGACATAACCCCGGGGCAGGGTGAACTCATATTGGGTCTTCAGACTCACTTGACCCTCGCGAGGCTTTCTACTGTGAGGGTGATGGTCTCTTTCACCGGATCGTTGGATTCGACGGACAGCTGGTCGGTGGAGATTCTTGCACGGCCAGCCATGGGTAAAGTTGAATCGGGCGATCTCGGCATTGGTTGAGTCGTACATCACGATCGACCCATTCTTGCGGTTGTTCGAGCGGTCGGACAGCAGGATGCCCTTGTCCCGGATGTCGTTGAACCAGCCCCAGAGCTTGTCTTGGGTCATATCCGGCGGCGCCATCCGAGTGAGGGAGAGGTCGGGTGCTTTATTGGCCTTGCCCAGGGTTTTGACCACCTGGACCTTGCCGTTGGCCCCGGCCTGTTCGGTGACCACTACCTCCATCTCGATGTCCAGGCCGCTGACGCTGGACAGGATCGACACAATGCTTCCGTCGATCTCCAGGAAAAAGTTCTGCGAGACGATCGGATCGGTACTGATCAAGTCGTTGGGCATGCTCTGTGCTCCTTGGCTGGTGGGAATTCAAACGTGAAGCAAAAAGATCAGTCGATTCAAGGTAGTGCGGCGTCGGTTGGTACGCCATACCTGCGGCGGGCGTGACCAGATCGTTGCGCCCGCCGCCGGTCTGGCGAGATCAGCTGTCGGTCTGCTTGTGCTGCGCGATGCGGAATACAACGAACTCGGCCGGCTTGACCGGGGCTATCCCGACCTCGACGATCAGCAGACCCTTGGTCGATGGATTCTGGCGGGTTCGTCTCGGCGTCACATTTGACGTAGAAGGCCTGATCGACCGACTGCCCGAAAAGTGCTCCCGCACTCCACAGTCCGCGCAGGAAGGCATTGAGCGTGCGCTTGATGCCTTCCCACAAGGTCACGTCGTTGGGTTCGAAGACAGCCCACTGGGTACCCTCGGCGATCGTTGCCTCGACCATGTTGAACAGTCGACGCACGTTGATGTAGCGCCAGTCGGTGTCGCTGGCCAGCGTCCTGGCACCCCAGATCCGGATGCCTCTAGTCCCGAACGGCCGGATGCAGTTGATGCCAATGGGATTCAGCACCGCCTGCTCGTTCTGCGTCACTGCATATTCGATGTCCAGGCAGCCGCGAATGGTGTCGTTGGCCGGCGCCTTCCATACCCCACGGGTCTCGTCGGTTCGGGCCCAGACACCGGCGATGTGCCCGCTCGGCGGGATCAGCACCTCGGCGTCGCCATTGGTACCGATTGGGTTCTCCACCTTGATCCAGGGGTAGTAGAGCGCAGCGTAGGCCGAGTCGTACATGGCGACATCGCTGCGCCACTCCTTGATCTGCTGCGGGCTCATGCCGGGAGGGGCGTCCAGGATGGCCATCCGGTTTCCGTTGAGTTCGCAGTGCGTGATCAGCGAAGTCTGGACTGCCTTCCACAGGCCGAGATCGACCGAGCCGTCGGCCTTTGTCGCAGCCGTGATCAGGTCGGGCACCACCACGATGGTGACGCCCTCGGCGACAGCCAGGCCATTGATGCCGTTGCGCGCTGATTCCGACCCGGCGAACTTGCGCCCGTTGACCGCTACCGGGGTCGGCGCCGCCTTCTCCAGTTGGTAGGTGCCGGGCTTGAGTACCTCGATCTGACTGGACAGATCCGTCTTGGCGTCGAGCAGCACCTCGACCTTGACCCTGGTGGAGGTCGCGTTGATGACGGTGGCGACATTGCGATCGCCCTTGCCGAGCGTCAGGTTGTCGTACGACTCGACGACATTGCCGTTGGACAGCAGCGAGATGTTGAACGGGCTCGGCCCGTCGTCCTCCGTACTACCGGTGTCGGCGGTGCTCACCTGAAGACTGATATCTGCGTCCGGCTCGAGACTTTCGACTGCGATCGGCAAACCGAGGGCGCGGTCGGCCGCGGGCAGTTCACGGCGCGACGGCTGGCCGGAAGGCGCGGTGTTGGGTACCCGAACGATGTAGGCCAGTGAGCCGCCGTTGGCGAAGTACCCATAGACCGACAGCGGGAGAATCGCGCCCTTGGTGAATCCGCCGAAGGTCTGCTCGAACTGCGTCCAACTGGTGATCAACCGAGGCGCAAGGCCGTCGGGATCGTTGGGGTCGTCGGTCGGCGATTTTTCGGTGAAGCCGACGAAGGCAGCAATGGCCGTCGGCGCCGCCGACAGCACCTTCTGGGTCGAGATGACTTCTTCGACGTAGACACCTGGTGCGGTATACGTGGGCATTCCCACTCCTGTCCAGAGGGTTTTGTGGCGCGCGTCAGCGAGCTGCCGGCACCGGGGATGGAGGGCCGTGATAGAAGCTGGGCCGAAAATTTGGGTGCAACCCTGATGGACGCTTCGTTCATCGAGCTGCAGAGGATTCGCCTCAAACTATGACATTCCCGGCGAGTATTGAGAATACAAGTCACCCGTTCGCCAAAATGATCTCTGAATCGGGGTGGTTCTCACCCATTCGCCCCGCACCCACTCAGGAGCTCGGGCGCTGGTTAACCTGCCAGGGACTTCATCGAACCGGGAAAGGTCAGGTTGATGACTCCGCCGTAGGCACAGGTACACATCGATCCGGCCACCAAGGCCGGAATGTTGCCGAAGAGGGTTCGCGGAGCCATCGGCGTCCACGGCGCCGGAACCACTGGGACGCAAGGCATCGGCGTCAGGACACCTAGGGCCGCGGCGGTCGCCGCAGCCACCACCGGGTTGGACAGGGTCATGCACATCCCAAAGGGCACGATGTTCACCATCGGCGCGATGTCGGTGATCACCGCCGCAGGGCGACCTTCCACGATCGGGCGGGGTGGCATCACCATCAGAGTGCTCGGGGCCATGCCGAAGGAACAGGCTGTCATCGCCCCGGTCACCACTACTGGGTTGCCCATCAGGTCTCCTGACTACGCATTGCTACATCTTCGAACCCTTGACGCTGACCACCAAGGGCTTTCCGGTCGTGGTGGTGAAGCAGAGAACCGTCCTGTCCTCGCCACTCTCCCAGCTTCGAGCCGAGGGCAGGAGGTACGTGAAGAACAGGGACGAGTCGAGGTAGGACACTCCCACATAGCTCTGGAACGCCTGAGCGCAGGCGCCGTTGGCGAAAGAAGCCAGAGCCTCCGGTCCCGGATAGACCGAATCATTGCCGCCCGGCGGAGCCTTGTAGACCACGGCGGCATAGGCCTCCTGGTTGTGCGGGGCAGTGCACGGAATGGCGGTCAGTTCCGAGAGGTTCTGGGTCGGCGTGCCGGGAGGCGGGTTGAAACACTGGCCGATCTCCACCTTGAACACCGACACCGACGTCGACGGGACCGCCGATTTGCTGCCGAACAGATTCGACGTCCAACATCCGGTGACCAGGAGTAACACCGCGGACAGGCCGGCGACTCGCGCGACCCAGCTCCGCTGCGAGAATGCGCGGCCCGGTGTCGAGACAGCCGTAGGGTCTGTCATCGCCGACTCCTTCCGCCCGCTGATCCGTCACGTGCCGATCATCGGCCGCATCCGATCTCTCACCGTGCGGCCTCAACATGACAATAACGGGCAAAACGCCGAGCAAGACCGCATGGATCGCCCTCCATGGGATTGGGACTCGGTTGCCGCTGTCTTCGGTGTCGATCGTTGGCCAGGCGAAGCATTCCCCACCGGTGGCTCCGCTCGGGCATCATGAAGCAGCGATCGAACCATCACCACCCGAGACAGGCCGCCATGCACACCGAAAGCAAACCGAGACTGAGCGCTCTCCTGTTCGCCGAGCGCACCCGCGAGATCGCAGCCAACCGCTCGCCCGAAGAGGCGATCAAGCAAATCGTGCAGTTGGCCCTGGACAGCGTCGATTGCGAGTACGCGAGTGTCACTCTGGTGCACGCGGACGGCGCGCTGGAGACGGTGGCCAGCTCGCACCCGGTCGTCGATCAGGCTGACGCGCTGCAGTACGAACTCACCGAAGGACCCTGCCTGACCGCGGCGGAAACCAACGGGTTGTTCGTCGTGCCGGAGACGGCGACCGATCCGCGCTGGCCGAACTGGGGCCCACGCGTCGCCGAACTGGGTCTGCACAGCATCCTGAGCGTTCACCTGTTCACCAGTCGGACGGTGCTGGGTGCGCTCAACCTCTACGCGCGGCCCTCCTACCAGTACTCAACGGAGGACATCGAGGCCGCACAGGTGGTCGCGGCTCATGCCTCCGTGAGCCTCGCCCGCTCCCGTAATGAGCAGAACCTTTGGCGCGCAGTCGATTCCAGGCATCTGATCGGCCAAGCCCAAGGTGTGCTGATGGAACGATTCGCACTGACGGCCGATCAGGCCTTCGGCGTGCTCAAGCGATATTCGCAGCAACACAACGTCAAGCTGCACGACGTGGCAACGGTTCTGCTGCAGACCGGGGAACTGCCCGGCGACGGTGATTCCGAGTCGCCGGGCGCGTCGGCGTAGTTGCCGACCCAGGCCGAATCCTGCTGCCAGGTCTGGTCCTGCTGCCAGGTCTAGTCCTGCTGCCAACGATCCCGCAGCTTGCCGACCACATCGCGCAAAATCCGCGACACCTGCATCTGACTGACTCCGATCGCCTCGCCGATGCGAGCCTGGGACATGCCGTCGTTGAACCGCATGCCGACGACCGTGCGCTCCCGCGCCGTCAGGGTACCCAGTACCACTTCCAACGACATCCGGTCGTCGACGGCCGTCATGCAATCTCCCCCGCTCCACTGCTGGGCGATGAACAGCCCGGCACCGGAGTCGGCGTCAACGGACGGTGGTCGGCACAGACCCGCGGCCGCCCTGGCCTCCCTGATGTCGACATCGCGCACGCCCAGTTGCCGGCCAACCATGGCATCCGACGGCCGCAACACCCCGGATTCCTGGAAATCTCGCTCAGCGACGGCGATCGCGGCCCGTAGCTCCTGGATCCGACGGGGCGGCCGGACCAACCAGGAATGATCGCGGAAATAGCGCTTGATCTCACCCGAGATCGTAGGCACCGCGAACTGGAGAAAATCGTCCGACAACCCGGGACGCCATCGCGAGACCGCCTTGACCAGCCCCAGATTGGCCAGCTGCTCGAGATCACCGCGCTCGACCCCGCGACCCCGGTAGCGGGACGCAATCGACTTGGCCACGTTCAGGTGCTCGACCACCACCGCAGACTCGAGACGCTTGCGCTCGACCGGATCCTGGCACTCTGCCATGGCGGTGAGCAGGCCGGCGACCCGGACGGCTCGATCCGTTTCACGGGCGGGATTTCGGCGTCCGGCGCCCGCCTCGCGGGGTGCGGTCGGGTCCGGCTCCGCGGCGTCGGGGCCAGCCGTCCACGGTGTGGCCGGGGTCGTCTCATCGCTGACCGGGTAGATGCGGGTAACTGAGCGATGAGGCGCCGACCCGGATGCGATCCGGGCCTTGGAAGGCCGTTGGTTCCAGCCGGTCCGGCCTTCAGCGATACTCGTAGATAGCTGGGTATCCCGCTGCGGGATCTCGTCGTCCAGTGATCGATAGTCAACAGATACAGACACAGAAGGCTCCTCGACATCAGGATCTTCTGGCACCTCTGTTGGACCAGATCGGGTAAGGGCAACTACGGCACATCGCGTACTTGGTGGTTACCTTACGCCCCGCGGGTGGGTATCTGGCAACCCCACACACCGTCGTCAGGCTCCCCCGCTCAGCAGTTCTGAAACCCGAAACCCGCCCCTGACCAGGGTTTATAGCACCCGCATCGACGCTCGGAAATTCGTCAAGACCGACCTGGCTACCGGTTGGCCTACGTGCGGCGCAGGGCCAGTGCGATGATGCTGGTGCCCGTCGAGTAGAGGAGTCGAGGATGTCTAGCACCCGCACTCTAGTTCTGATGAGACACGCGAAGTCGGCCTACCCCGGTGGTGTCCGCGACCACGACCGGCCCCTCGCAGACCGTGGCCGCCGCGAGGCCGGTCTGGCCGGCGACTGGCTGCGCACGGCGGTGCCTCCGGTGGACGAGGTTCTGACTTCTACATCGGTTCGAACCCAGCAGACCGTCGCGGCCAGCAAGGTCGCAGCATCGGTTCGGCAGGCGGCCGAGATCTACGACGGTACGCCGGATGACATCCTCGGGCAGATCAGAATCACGGACAATTCGATCCGGACTCTTCTGGTCGTCGGACACGCGCCGGGAATTCCCGGACTGGCCATGGAACTCGCCGGCCCCGCTAGCGACGCCTCGCAACTCGATGCGCTCCGGTCACGATTTCCAACCGCCGCCATCGCCGTGCTGGAGCTCGAAATCGGTTGGGAGCAGCTCGATATCGGGGACGCGCGACTGACCACCTACCATATCCCCAGGGACTGAACCGGTTTGCCTGCGCCCGATCGGCCGGCCGAATGGGAGCGCAGAGTGGAGCTGGCCCATCTGCCGGCTGATTTCGAATTCGGGGTGACGTCGTCGGCCTGGTCCATCGAAGGGGCTCATGACCTCGCCGGGCGGCGTCCCTCCATCTGGGATGCGGTCAGTGCCGTTCCCGGACGTACGGTGGACGGCAGCACCAGCGCAACCGCCGTAGACCACTATCACCGGTACCAGGAAGACGTCGCCCTGCTCGCCGCGTTGGGCGTCCATGCATATCGATTCTCGATTTCCTGGTCACGGGTGACGCCGGGCGGATCCGATCACGGCGGCGCCGGTCTGGACTTCTACGACCGTCTGGTGGACGAACTCCTGGCAGCCGGGATCGAACCATGGGTGACGATCTACCACTGGGATCTGCCGGTGGACCTGATGATGGCCGGTGGCTGGCTCGAGCGCGACACAGCCAGCGCTCTCGGGGATCTCGCGACGCAGGTGGCCCGTCGGATCGGAGACCGCGTGCAGCGCTGGACCACCATCGCTGATCCATTGGTACACATGGCCTACGGACACGCTCTGGGAGTCGACGCTCCCGGTCTGACCTTGCTGGCTGATGCCTTTGCGGTGACCCACCATCTATTGCTGGGTCATGCCAGGGCGCGGGAGGCACTGTCCGCCGAATCGTCGGCGAAAGTCGGAATCTCCAACCGCCACACCTTGGTCAGCCCAGCCGGCGAATCGCCCGAAGACCGTGTTGCCGCAGCGATCTACGACAATTACCACAATAGACAGTTCGCCGACCCCATTCTCCTTGGCCGATATCCGCGCCTACTCCAACCTCTCGTCGATCGCTCGCCAGGATTAGTCGCCGACGGCGACCTGGAAGCAATTTCCAGGCCCCTGGATTTTTACGGCGTCAGCTACTTCCACCCGACCGTGGTCGGCGCCGCGCCGGACAACGCCACCATTCCGTTCGCGCTCGTCGAGGACCACGACGCCGCGGTGACCGATTCGCAATGGGCCGTCGCGCCGGAATCGTTGACCACCCTGCTCCTTCAACTCACCCAACGCTATCCGCGACTGCCGCCGCTGGTGATCACCGAGAACGGTGCCGCCTATGGCGATTCGGCTTCCGAGGTCGGGGCAGCAGGATTCGTGCCCGACCGGAGCCGGATCGAGTATCTTCGCGGACATCTATCGGCCGTGAACGACGCCGTGGCCGCCGGAGTAGATGTTCGGGGATACTTCCACCGGGGTCTCACAGACGCCTGGGAAGGGAGCGAGGGCTTCACCCAGCAGTTCGGTCTGGTACGGGTGGATCCCGAGACCTTGGCGCGCTCACCCCGCGCATCGTTCGAATTCTTCCGGGCGGTGATCAACGGCCACCGCGCGGCACACCGGTGATTTCCTGAGTCCCCAGCACACACCCAATTCCACAGTGCACCACCGGCCCACCCCACGAAGCCCACCTAACGTCGAGACCATGATCAGGACTTCTCGCTGGGCCGCGCTGGCCCTGCTCGCGCTCATCACTGTCGGCTGCGCGAGCACCCAGGGCGGCACTGCGGTCGTCGCGGCCTCGGCCGATGGCCCCGCTGCCTCGAGCACGCCCCGCAGCGGTCCGAACACGGTGCCACCGGCTATCACCGTTCCGTCGACGATTTCGCCGCTCCCGACCCAGGCCGCGATCCCGACCAAGCCAACGCCCGCCGATCCGACGGCCGCCAAGCCGACACCGGCAGATCCGGCGGCCGCACCAGCCGCCGGTACCGCCGCGCTCGAATTTTGTCCCGACGTCGCGCCGTCGGACGAGAACGGTATCGACCAATGCCTGGGCCAGTCATTGGCCGAGTTCTGGTCGGCCCGGCTCGACTTGTCGGTCGACCATAGGGTCGTCGTTGACCCCGCCGCCGAGCAGGTCCCGGCCGAGTGCCGATCTGCCTTGACAACGGCGCCGGCCTTCACCTGTCAGGTCGACAACGTCGTCTATCTCGACCCGAAGCTGACGACGTTGGTCGATGGTCATTTCACGGAAGCGGACCGGCCTTACGCGCTGGCCGTCGTGGTTGCACACGAGTTCGGGCATGTCGTTCAGGCGCAGGTAAAGCAACCTGAATACGGCGCGAGCACCCCCGCCGCATCCCAGCAGATCGAGCAGCAGGCCGATTGCCTGTCCGGCGTCTGGGTCCACCAGCAAGGCTCTGCAGGCGTCCTGGACACGGCCCGATTTGCCGCTGTTCAGCGCACCCTCATCACGGCGATCAGCGACGCGACCGAGGTCGCGAGCCATGGCACCCCGCAGGAGCGAGCCGCGGCGCTGACCAAGGGTCTGCAGAACGGACATCAGCAGGACTGCGCGCTGACCGGCGCTACGGCAGTGCCCGCGGCCTAGCTGATCGGTTTGCGACAGCATGACTAACGGCGGGGCGCAGGATCAACGACCGGGCGGGTTGCAGGATTACCGACCGGCGGCTTGCAGAGCGACGGACAGCGCGGCGTGCAAACTCGGCCCGGCGACGAGCCAGCCGGTGTCTGCACCGGTAAGTCCACTGGTCGTCATCAGGGCGCCGGCTTCGGTGGCGATCAGCCCACCGGCGGCGACATCCCAGTGCTGGACACCCTCCTCGTAGTAGGCGTCCAGTTGACCGCCGGCCACTTGGCAGAGATTCAGTGCGGCAGAACCGAATCGCCGGATGTCGCGAATCTGCGGCAGCACTCGCGCGATGATCGCGGCCTGCGCCGTCCGCCGCTCTGATGTGTAACCGAAACCTGTTCCCAGCAAGGCTTTGTCGAGCGCCACTGGCTCGGTGACGTGTAGTGCGACGCCGTCGACAAAGGCGCCACGGCCGCGGATGGCCGTGTACATGCGGTTGCGAATCGGATCGAAGACGACGCCCGCCAAACCGCCGGCGGCGTCCTCCGCCGCGATGCTGACGGAGAAATTGTCCAACTCGTACAGGTAGTTGACGGTGCCGTCGAGCGGGTCGATCACCCAGGTGATCCCGGAGCCGGAGGTTCTGGATGCGCCCTCCTCGCCGATCAGTCCGTCATCGGGCCGGGCGGCGAGCAACATCTTGACGATCATCGCCTCGGCGGCCCGGTCGGCGTCCGACACGGGATCGGTGGCCGATGATTTCGTGTCGAGGCCCTCGATCCGGCCGTAGCGGGAGACCAGCTCGGCCCCCGCCGCCCTGGCCACCTCGATGGCAAGGACGAGCAGGGCGGCGGGATCGGGCGTCGGCAGGCTCATGCCGTCATCCTGCCGTATCGCGGACGGACGACGGACGTCAACAGTCGGCACCGCCGGTTGATCGAGTTGACCTTCGTCAGGACAGCTGGCTCAGCGAGTGGCCAGCACCGGACTGGCCTCTACCGTCACATCGACCACATCACCCGCATGCAGTGCAACTGTCTCCCCCACCGACATCTGGGCCAGCAGCAGGGTTCCGTCGGACAGCCTGGCCTGGACGCGCCCGTGTGCACCGAGAAAGCTGGTGGCCACAACGGTCGCCGCGCCGAGACCGTTGCCCGATGCAGCCGGCGTGAACCGCAACGCCTCGGGTCGAACGAGCGCGGTCACCGCGCCCGATTCCGGCGAGCCGGCCAGCAATGGCACGGAACTGCCCAGCAACGACACGCTCCCCCCGGAAGCGATGCCGGCGACCTTGTTCGTCAAGCCGATGAAACCGGCGACGAACGCAGTCTTCGGCGCTGAGTAGATGACGTCCGGCTGATCGATCTGCTCGATCTTGCCTGCCCGCATGACGCCAACCCGGTCGGCGACGGCCAACGCCTCCTCCTGATCGTGGGTGACGAACAGCGTGGTGGTGCCGACTTCCAGCTGGATGCGCCGGATCTCGTCGCGCAATTGCACTCGCACCTTCGCATCCAACGCCGACAGCGGCTCGTCGAGGAGCAGCACTTTGGGCTGGATGGCCAGCGCTCTGGCCAGTGCGACTCGCTGCTGCTGGCCACCAGACATCTGGTGCGCGTACCGGTCGGCGTGGTTGTCCAACCCGACCAATTCCAGGTATTCGACCGCCCGTTTGTTTCGAGCCGCCGACCCGAGTCCCCGGAGTTGGAGGCCGAACGCGACGTTCTCCCGCGCCGTCATGTGCGGGAAGAGTGAGTAGGCCTGGAAGACCATACCCATGTCCCGCTTGCTGGTCGGCACGGACGAGATGTCCTTACCGCCGACGACAACCTGTCCGGCGTCCGCGTCCTCGAGCCCGGCCAGCACCCGCAGTGCGGTGGTCTTTCCGCATCCCGAAGGCCCCAACAGCACCACCAGCTCGCCGGGCGTCATATCCAGACTCATGCCGTCGAGAGCATGCACATCCCCGAAACTGCGCTGCAGGCCACGTAGCTCGACCCGGACGCCTGCCTTGGTCAGGGCTTCAATCGTTGTCACTTGATCCTGCTATCCATCGAGTTCTGCGTGAGGGTTCATTCGCCGGGTGCAGCGCCCGGTCCGACGAAAACGGCCGGAGCTTCTTCCAGTGCCGCAACGCCTCCTGGCGTGGTGACCTTTGGCATCCTTCGCTTCCGGCTGCCGATGAAGCTGAACCCGAACATCAGCACAAAACCGAAAACGAGTGCGACGAGCGAGATCACCGCAGTCAACTTCGGATCCGCGCCGGCGCTGCTACCCAGGGCGAACAAGGCGACCTGGAGGTTGTTCTTCAAGAGCAACGAGGCAACTGTGTATTCCCCGAGCACCAGCGCGACCGTGAGGAACATCGCGCCGATAACCGCCGACCGGATGTTGGGCAACACGATCTTCCACATCACCCGACTCCAAGACGAACCCAAACTCCTTGCCGCCTCGGACAGCGTTCGGACGTCGATCGCAGCGAGCCCCGCATCAATGGTTCGGTAGGCGTAGGGCAACGCCAGGATGACGTAGGCGAAACACAGCCAGACCGATGCGGTCGACACCTTCCCGATCACCCGGTAGATCGGACCCAGGCCGACCACCAACACGATCGCCGGAATCGTCAGCGGCAGCAGGCAGATGAACTCCACCAGCTTTGCCACGCCGGGGACTCTCAGCCGGATCCAGGTCATCGTCGGAACCAGCAGCGCTATGGTCAGGACCGTTGTGACCAGGCACAACACCAAGGTGATCCCGAGACCGCTCACCAGGCCAGGAGCGGCCTCTTGTAGTTGGGCCGGATGCAGAAAGGTCGACCAGGTCGACCACGTGCGCTTCCCGTTGAACAGGCGGGTCGAGAAGTCGAAGAGGCCGACCAGCGGCAGCAACATGAAGATCCCGACTATTGCCACCACCACCCACCGAAATACGGCCTGCTTGCGGCGGAACGATGCGCGGATCTTGCGCGGGGCGGCGCCCGTCGACCGCGCGGACGTGGGAGCAGCTTCCGCTATCACGCCAGCCATCGCGAAGCCCTCCGCTTGGACATCCGGTAGTAGATCCACATCAAGACCGCGACGACGATGATCATCATCAACGCGAGCGACTTGGCGAAGTTCGCATTACCGGAACCCGTCTCCGAGATCAGCGCATGCCGGATCTGCAACGGCACCAACGGATCCGTGGTGCCGATCAGCGCCGCAGCAGTCGCGAACGACGAAAAGGCGTTGGTGAACAACAATAACAACGAACCCAGAAACGCCGGGGTCAGCAGCGGCCCGGCCACCCGGCGCCAGAACACCCACGACGACGCACCCAACGATTCAGCCGCCTCGCGCCATTGCGGGCGCATGCCATCGACCGCCGGCAAGAAGATGATGATCATCAGCGGAATCTGGAAATAGCTGTAGACGAGCGTCAGACCTGGGAGGCTGGGCAGCCAGTTCGGATCGATGGGAATACCCATCTCCTTGTTCAGGAAGCGACCGACCAGACCGGTTCGCCCGAACGTGAAGACGAAGGCAAAGGCGAGCATGACGCCGCCGAATTGAGCCAACACCGAAGACGCCGACGTCATGACCCTGCGCATCATCCCGTTCGGATTCCCGGTGGAGATGACGTACGCCGCTACCCCGCCGACAACTGCGCCGATCAGCGCCGAATACAGCGACAGGAGCAATGACTGCCGCAATGCGAACAGCACGGGCTCGCTGTTCAGTGCCTTCACGTTCGCCCAGGTGAATCCGCCCCCGTCGGACCGGAAAGCCCCGATGATCACGATGATGGTCGGGACCAGGAGGAACAACGCGGTGTAGGCGAGGAACGGAACGGTGCCCAGCTTGGGCCCGATCCGCCGGAGCAGGCCACCACGCGACGTGGTGGCCTGCTCTTGAGCGTTGGCGACGGTCACTGCGGACCGCTATGTGGCTCGTTCATGATGGGATCGGGATCAGCCGACGGCCTTGGCCCAATTTGCGGCCAGATAGGCATTCGCCTTGGTGTTCTGCGCCGCGTTCATCTGCACCACGTCGCCGCTGATGGCCGGCAGGTTCTTGACTGCCTCCGGGTCCAAGGTGCCGGCAATCTTCATCGAGGCGAAGCAGGATCGGCAGGGCCCCACCCTTCATCCACAAGTTCTGCGCAGCGGCCGTGTAGAGGTATTCCTCCCACAGCCGGGCGGCGGCAGGGTGCGGTGCGTCCTTGTTGATGGCCTGGTTGTAGTACGACGTCAACGTGACGCCCTTGGGGGTGAATGTCTTCCAGGTCAACCCTGCCTTCTGCCCTGCGGTGGTGATGGCCAACTGGTTGTACGACCAATCGAAGACCACCCCGATCGAACCGGCCGCGACCGCCTGTGACGAGGACTTGGTCGACGACAGCGTGCCGGCCTTCTTCAGTCCAGCGAAGTAGTCGACCCCCTTGGAGATGTCGTCGAGCGAACCCCCATTCGCCAAGCTGGCCATCTCAACCGCCTGGAGGGGGGAGTTGGCCTGTGTCGGATCGCCGTTCAGTGCGACCAGACCCTTCAATGCGGGCTTGGCCAGTTCATCGAGCGAGGTCAGGTCGCCGCCGACCAGGTCTGCGTTGTAGCCCACGGACATCACGCCCGTGTAGTCGTTGTACCAAAGGCCGGTCGGCTCCTTGTTGGCGTCCGGGATGTCTTTCCAGGCCGCGACTTTGTACGGCGCAAAGTACTGCACGCTGTCCAACGCCACGGCCGATCCGACATCGAAGACATCCGGGGCCTGGTCGGTGCCCTTGGCAGTCTGGGCAGCCGAGATCTCCTGCGCGCTGGATGCATCGGGCAACAGCGACGTCAACTTGATATTCGGGTACTTGGCCTGAAACCCCTTGATGACTTCGCCATAGTCGGCCCAGTCCGGCGGGAGGGCGATCACGTTGAGCGCCCCTTCCTTGTTGGCCGCTGCCACCAAAGCGTCCATGCCACCGAGGTCAGCTGCCGAGGTGGCGGTCTTGGCGTCGCCCCCGCCGGCAGCTGCGGAACCCGCGGCGCTCGACGGAGCGGCGGCACTTCCTGAGCCAGCAGCACCCGATGCCGGCGCCGCAACGGAACTGGCCGGAGCCGGGGCGGCAGCGGACGAGGCGGGCGCCGCGGCACTGCTGGAAGGACTGGTGGCGGCCGTGCTACTGGAGCTGCAGGCCCCGGCCAGGAGCGCGAAGACCGCAATACCGGCGATGGCGCCCGTTCGATTCAAAGCACTCTTTCCAAATCTGGAACCACTGTGCATCAAACCGCTGTGTCGCAAACCGCGTTGGGTGGTCGTAACTCGCACTTCATCCTCCTCGGGACATCGGGACACTCAAGATGGGGGAACCTGCGGAGCGTCACGCCCGAAGATGACGAAATCGCCTTGCACAGGGATCCGACCGGTGAACTGCTGCCGAACGTAGCAAGGGGAAACCTCCGTGGGAATGCCGCGAATGTTTCGATTACGCAACTCGTTGCATCCTGCGCAACAACTGGCTCATTCGGCCGTGAATCGCCACTTGGCGCTACCGTTCGGCTGGGAATCAGCGCACCTGCGCCCGCGGATCCAATCGGACGGCCGAGTTCGATTCTCGACGGGGTGGGAGGTCCGTCCATTTGCCCGCACGCCCCTCGCGGCCGAGCACCATCCGCCGGGGGCCCTACTGTTCGGGGCATGGATCTTCGCATCTTCACCGAGCCCCAGCAGGGGGCAAGTCACGCCACGCTGCTCGCCGCTGCGCAGGCAACCCGGTCGGCCGGTTTCAGCGCGTTCTTCCGGTCTGACCATGTCCTGGCGATGGGCGACGGCAACGGGTTACCGGGGCCGTCGGATTCGATGGTCAGCCTCGCCGCGCTGGCCGCCGAGGTCCCCGACATCCGGTTGGGCACGTTGGTCACCGCGGCCACGTTTCGGCACCCGTCGATGCTGGCCATCGCCGCGGCGACCATCGACGACATCTCCGGTGGGCGACTCGACCTCGGCCTCGGTGCGGGTTGGTTCGCAGCGGAACACTCGGCCTACGGGCTGGACTTCGGCTCGTCGTTCGGCGAACGGTTCGACCGACTCACCGAGCAGCTCGAGATCCTCACCGGCCTCTGGGCCACGCCGGTCGGCGAGACCTTCAATCACACGGGCGCTCACTACCGGTTGGTCGATGCACCCGGGCTGCCCAAACCCATTCAGCGCGATGCCGGCGGCCGGCCCAAGGTGCCGCTGATCCTCGGTGGCAGCGGACCCAAGCGCACCCCCGCACTCGCCGCCCGATTCGCCGACGACTACAACGTCGGCTTCAAGGACCTCGCGGCCACAAGAGCCGGACACGATCGGGTCCGTACAGCTTGCCTGGCCATCGAACGCGACCCGACCGAGCTGGTCTATTCGGCGGCGGACACGGTGTGCTGCGGCCGGACTCCGGCGGAGTTGCGCGGCCGGGCCGCCGCGATCGGTCGCGATGTCGATGACTTGCGGGACAACGCCATCGGCGGTTCGCCGGCCGAGATCGTCGACAAGCTCGGCGCCTTCGCCGAGGCCGGAACAGAGCGCTTCTACCTGCAGGTGCTGGATCTGGCCGACCTGGACCACATCGCCCTGCTCGGCGAGGAGGTGCTCCCCCACCTCGCGAGCGTCTGACCGGCCGCCCGGCCGCCGCGCGCTGATCATCTTTCGATGCGCGTGTGAACAGGTGGGTGTTTTGGCTGTGGCGACAGGAGTCAACTCCTTGACGCGCGCGCTGTACGGACCCCGGACGTCATCCGGCCAGATCCTCGATCACCTCGGCGCCCGGCAGGCCGGCCAGGGCCGCACCCTCGATCACGATCTTGGACCGTCGGATGCCGGACCCGATGACGACCAGGCCTGCTTCGACGACAGCCTGGTCGATCAGGATCGGCCAGTCCGCCGGTAGGCCGATCGGCGTGATCCCGCCGTATTCCATGCCGGTCACCTCGACCGCCTGGGTCATCGGCGCGAACGACACCTTGCGGACGTCCAAGCGTCGACGCACCACACCGTTGACGTCGGCCCTGGTGGTCGCCAACACGACCACTGCGGCCCAACGTTCCTGCCCGTCACGCTTGCCGCTGACCACCACACAATTGGCGGAGGCGGCCAGCGGCACGTCGTAGTGCTGGCAGAACGCCGCGGTGTCCGACAGCGCCGGATCGATCGCCGCGGTGAACACCGGCACCCGGCGAGTCGACGGCGCGTCGGCGGATCCCAGGGCCCAGTCCCGCAAGGCTTCGGCGACCACGGGCGCCACGAGGTCGGGTGATGCCGGCGTGAGTTCGAGCCGGCCCAGCGCGGGAGTCGTCATGGCGCAAGCCTGCCATCCGAGAGGACGGAACGAGCGTGGCTGACCTCCGACCACCAGATTCACACCCCATCCGGAGCAAGCATCGGTCCGGACGCGGGACAATATCGTCTGTGAGTACCGCGACCGTCCCTGTTCAGCTGCCACCTGCACCCGCGGCGGCGGTCGGTCCGACGCCGGTCCCACCGGCCGGCGCCAAGGCCGATGTCCTGGACATCGGGCCCTTCGCCGTCTGGCCGCCCGTGGTGTTGGCGCCCATGGCCGGCATCACCAACACCTCGTTCCGCGGGCTGTGCCGGGAATTCGGGGCCGGGCTGTACGTCTGCGAGATGGTCACCACCCGTGCGCTCGTCGCCCGCGACTGGAAGACCATGGAGATGATCCGCTTCGGGCCGGCCGAGAATCCCCGATCGCTCCAGCTCTACGGCGTCGACCCCGACGTGGTGGCTGCGGCCGTTCGAATGGTGGTCGAGGAAAATCTGGCCGACCACATCGACCTGAACTTCGGCTGCCCGGTCCCGAAGGTCACCCGCAAGGGTGGCGGATCCGCGCTGCCGTACAAGCGAAAGCTGTTCCAATCCATCGTCGAGGCCGCGGTCCGCGAGGCGGCGCCCTATGGCGTTCCGGTCACCGTCAAGATGCGCATCGGCATTGATCCGGAACACGTCACGTACCAGGACGCGGGTCGGATCGCCCAGGACTCCGGGGTCGCCGCCGTCGCCCTGCATGGGCGCACCGCGATCCAGCACTATTCGGGGCAGGCCGACTGGTCGGCCATCGCTCGGCTGAAGGAGATCGTCACCGATATCCCGGTGCTCGGGAACGGGGACATCTTCCGCGCGCAGGACGCGCTGGACATGATGGCTGCCACCGGCTGCGACGGCGTCGTCGTCGGGCGGGGCTGCCAGGGCCGACCATGGCTTTTCGCCGAGCTGGCAGCGGCTTTCGACGGACGCCCGCTGCCGACGCCTCCGGACCTGCGAGCCGTGGCCGGCATTCTGAAGCGGCATGCCGAACTGCTGTGCATCGAGATGGGGCCGGAGCGAGGCATCCGTGACCTGCGCAAACACATCGCCTGGTACCTGAAGGGTTTCGCCGCCGGCTCGGAGATCAGGCGGGAGCTGGGCATGGTGTCCAATCTCGACCAGCTCGACATTCTGCTGAACCGACTGGACCTGGACCAGCCGTTCCCGCAGGCCGCGGAAGGGCCGCGGGGCCGGCAGGGCTCGCCGCAGGGTCGCGTGGTTCTGCCGTACGGGTGGCTCGACGACCCTGATGAGATGGTGGTACCGGTCGGAGCCGAACTTGACACCGGCGGCGGCTGAGGTGAATCGAAGGCCGGTGGCGGTGCTGGCTCTACTGGTACTGGCAGCGGCCTGCGCACGACCCAGCGCCCCGGCTGGGCAGGATGACGCGGTGACCGTCGTCCAGCAAACAATCGAGCAGTTCAATGCCACGGCCGGCGGCCCGACGAGCGCGCAGCAGGCCCAGCTGGCGACGCTGGTGTCCGTGGGCCAATCATCCGTTCAGTCCAGATGTCCGTCGGCCAGCAGCACGATCAGCTTCGAGCCGGTGTACGCCCGGCTGGCGCCGGCGCCCGGCTGGAAACCGACCAGCGGCACGTTGCCCGGCGCGGTGTACTCGTTGCCGACCCTCATCCGGGTGTACACGGGCGACCGCATCACCAGTACCGATCTGACGGATCTGCACGTCGCGATCCAGGACGGAAAGGGTTGGCTGCCCGCGCTCTGCCTTTCCTGACGAACACCTTCCCTGGCCGATACCGCATTCCCCGGCCGACACCCAACGCGACCTCGGCGGATGCGTAACACACAAGCCTGGGAGAGCCACCGCATTGTTGGCGCCACCCAGGCAACGCGACCGGCTGTCGAACGTCCTTCCTCTGACGTTGCCGTGCTCGCACCGACCCTTGTGCGTGCTGGGAAAGATGAGCAACACAGCCTGTCCCTAGGATGCACATCTCGGGTACAGATGATTCGTCTGCACGCCGGGTATACACACTGGTGGCGCAACGCGAGACAGCACTCGAACTGGCAAGAGAAAACAAGGAGGTCGCGTGAGCGACGAGCCGCGCGACGGAACCGCTGACGGCGATGGTCAGACCGGCGAGCAAACCCGCGACGACGTCACCAGTAGTGAATCCGGAGGTTCGGCTCCGTGGGAACGACCGCGCCGCTGGAACCAGGATCCGCTGGACGCCACCCGCGTCGACGACCTGCTGGCCAGACTCGGCAACGCGGAAGACGCGCCACCGGAAGGCCGGCGGCGACGCAGGGCGGCCGACGACGCTGTCCCGGCCAGCGAACTCATCGCAGCACTCTCGGCCGACCCGCCGCGAGATCCGGCAGACACCCCGGCGGCAACTGACATAACCGCGTCGACTGGGCCGTCCGGGTCGGCAGGGACATCCGCTGCCGACATGGCGTCCATACCCGCACCGACAGCCGCAACGACAGCCCCGACGGTGGAGCCCGTCCCCGCGACCGCCTCCACCGATCCGACCGAGACCTCCGACGACGCGACGGTGTTCCTGGCCCCAGGCTGGTCTGCCGACAGTCCCCCAGCAACCACGCCCTCAGCAACCACGCCCCCAGCAACCATGCCCCCGGCCGCCACGCCGCCGGCGACTGCCCAGGACGACAACACCGTTCTACTGCCCCCTCGGATCGGCCCGGACGACCGCGCACCGATCAGGGATCTGGGCGACGATCCCCGCACCGACTTCATCCCTAAACTGACCGGCAGCGCGGCGGACCGCGCCGAGGCCGATTCCATCCGTGAAGCGCTCCGGCGGCAGAGCCACATCGACCACGGCACCGCAGCTTCAAGCGGCGCGCTAGCCGCCGGAGCCGGCCCCGCCGGGCCCCCGCCTCATTCCGGCACCCACACCCAGCACCCCAGCGGCCGGCCGCGCCGGCGACACAGCGGCTGGCTCTACGCGGGACGCTCGATCGCTGCCCTGGTCGCGGTCATCACGCTGCTCGGTGTGGGCGTGGAGTGGAAGATCAAGGACCGGGCCGACGCCAGCATCGCCGACCATTCAGTCACGGCGCTGAACAGCACCGACCCCAACATCTCGAGCGCCAGGACAGCCCCGATGGTGGAGACCAACTCGGCCGGGGCGACCACAACCGTCGGGGTCAAGCCGGCGACGACCTACGCGCCCGAGAACATCCTGTTGCTGGGTAGCGATACGCGGTCGGGCAAGAACGGCGACGCCGGCAACGAGGGCAGCGGCACCGACGGTACGGCGAACTCCGACACGCTGATGGTCGCCCACATCTCCGGCGACCGACAGCACGTCACCATCCTGTCGATTCCGCGCGACACCCTCATCCCGGCGCCCAAGTGCAAGGCGTGGAACTCCACCACCGGCGTCGTATCCGACCAGGACTTCCCGGTCAGCGAGGGACAGATCTTCCACATCAACAGTGCCTACTCGGTGGGCGGTCCGAAGTGCACCGTGACTGCGGTGCAGGAGCTGACCGGTCTCGGCATCACCAGGATGATCGGCATCGACTTCTCCGGCTTCCAGGCCATGGTCAACGCCTTGGGCGGCATCACCGTCGACGTCTGTCGTCCCATCGTGGATACGGTGCTCGGCACTGTGGTCCCCACTGCCGGAAGCCAGGTGATCCAAGGCGTCCAGGCGCTGAACCTGGTGCGGGCCCGAGACGTGATCGGCGACAGTGAGTCCGACCTCGCCCGGATTCGGCGCCAGCAGGTGGTGCTATCCGCGATCCTTCGCCAGGTGACCCAGGCCGGGACGTTGTTGAACCCGAGCAAGCTGGACAACTTCCTGCAGGCCTTCGCGAAGAACACCTTCACCGCGAACGTCAAACTTGAAGATCTGGTCACCCTCGCCGGTTCGCTGGGCAGCCTCGACCCGGCGCACGTCACGTTCTACACGCTGCCGACTGTGCCGAGCACGACGGTGGACGGAGCGCTCGACGTCGACACGGCGAAGGCGAATGTGGTCTTCGACGACCTGGTGAACGACCTGCCGCTGCCCGGTGAGTCAACCGCCGCTGCGACCAAGGCCACCACCACCGTGCAGACGCCCGCCCCGACCAAGACCAAGGCAGCGCCGAGCCTCAAGCTCACGGTGGCCCCGGCCAAGGTGAACCTCGAGATCTACAACGTGACGGGCCAGGATAACGTGGCCGGCGAGGCACAGCAGAAGCTGAACGCGGTCGGCTTCCACATCAGCGATGACCAGCTGTACAAGCCGGAAGGCCAGACCCAGACCGGCACCACCGTCATGTACGCGCCGGCCAACCGGGCCGCGGCGCTGACCGTGGCAGCCGCCGTGCCCGGCTCCACGCTCGTCGTCACTCCCGGCCTCGGTAAGTCGGTGCGACTGATGCTGGGCTCGGCCTACGACGGCACCATCAGCGCGGTCACCCTCGGCGACCTGGCCCCCGCTTCGCTGAGCACGGCCATCAGTACCGGATCCTCGGTCTCCACCACCGCGCAGTCGTCGACGCGGTCCACGACCCTCGCGTCAACGGCCCTCGCGTCGGTCAACGCCGGAGCCGGAACCTGCGCTTGATCGGCTCCGGCTGACGAACATCGTTCCGGGCTCCGGAACGACATGCTCAGTTCACCGCCCGTACACCGGCTGTGCGGCGTCAGCACCCCGCTCAGCACTATCCTGATCTCATGCGCCAGGCCTACCAGATCAGATTGAACGACCTCGGCGACCACGGCGCGCGAATGTGCCAGGTCGCGAGTGATTCGCTACGGGATGCCACCCAGGCGCTGCTGACCGCCGATCTGGTGTTGGCCGAGAAGGTCATCGCCACCGATGTCCAGCTGGACGAGATGCGGGCCAGCGCCGAAGCGGTTGCTTTCGAGATCCTGGCGCTACAAGCCCCGGTGGCCTCCGACCTGCGTACCGTCGTCTCCGCACTGTGGATCGTTGCCGATCTGCAGCGCATGGGCGCGCTGGCCATGCATGTCGCCAAGGCAGCCAGGCGACGCCATCCGGCCCAGGTCATCCCCGCTGAAGTGCGGCCGATCTTCGAGCGGATGGGCCGGGTCGGTGTGCATCTGGCCGATCAGGCCGGGCGGGTTCTGTTGGAGCGGGACACCGAACTGGCCAAGGTGATGGAGACCGAGGACGACCTGATGGACGACCTCCACCAGGAGATGTTTGCCGCGCTGCTGTCCCCGGACTGGTCGCACGGCGTCGAACCCGCTGTCGATCTGTCCCTCCTCGGCCGGTTCTACGAGCGCTTCGCCGACCACGCCGTCGCCGTGGCCCGCCGGGTGGTCTTCCTCGTCACCGGCGAGAACGTCGGCGGCGACACCACCGTCGCCGGGTACGCCGCGCCCGAACGCTGACCTAGTTTCGGCCTTCGCCCGTGGGGTGCGCGGAGCTCCTGCGCATCGGGCGGGGAGTTATCTGCGGCGCCAGCCTGTTTTGCGCGAATAGGCCCTCCGCTCGATGGGAGCCAGAAGGGCTACTGAGCCGGGCAGCATGGTGCGCAGGTCATCCACATACAGCGTGGTCATCCACAATTCCGGCCGGACGCTGGTCGAGTAGATCGTGTCCACCCAGGATGACCGACATGGTCGAGGGATTACCGCCAGAGCTCGTCATGCTGGCGCAGTCACAACGCGGCGCGGTGACGGGTGCCCAGCTCCGGGCGGCGGTCGGTGACCGCACGCTGATGCGCCTGATACGAGATGGCACCGTGGTTCGGTTGTGGCGCAACGGATATGCGTTGTCTGCGGAGTCGACGAGCCCGAGACCAGACTGGAAGCCGCACGGTTGGGCCTGGGACGTCCGGTGACGGCATGCTTGCATACGGCAGCCCAGCTCCACGGCTTCGACATCTCCAACGACCCGGGCACTCATGTCCTCGCCGCCCACGACTGGTCCAGCGAACTTCGAGGATTGGTGCAGCACAGATGTGAGCTGGTGACGGCGTCGGTGCTCGTCAACGGCTATTGGGCAACGAGTCTGGCGGAGACGGCCGTGAGGGTCGCATGCCGGGAGCGGGAGCCGGCTAAGGTGCTGGCTGTCCTGGACCCGCTCTGTCCACGCTCCGGCTGGCCCAGCCTGCTCTGGTCGAGGTGGCAGATGAACTCCGGATTCGAGGAATAACGCTGGTGCGCGACCTGATCCCGCACGCCGACCCTCGTGCGGAATCGCCGGGTGAGTCCTGGCTCCGCTGGGTCTGCATCGAGGCTGCGCTGCCGTCTCCGACGCCGCAGCTCTGGGTCACCACCGGGCGCGGCGCACGCTATCGGCTCGACCTCGGCTGGTCGGAGGGCCGGGCCGGGGTGCGAGTACGAAGGCGTCGAGTTCCACACCGGCGAGGCCCTGACGAAGGATCGTGCCAAATACAACGCGCTGGCCAGGGCAGGCTGGCAGACCCACGCGGTGACGAGCTCGATGATCTGGCGTGATCGGCGGAACCTGGTGGCCGATATCCGCGCGATGCTGGCTGGCTGACCCGCCCAGTCACATCGAGCGGAGGGTTTATCTGCGAAAACAGGGCCTGACCCGTGAATTGGCCCTCCGCTCGATGCCCAGCCCAGCGCCGCTCGCACCTCGGACCCAGTCAGCCCAAACCCAAGCCCAAACCCAAACGCGCCCGAGCCCAGCCGATCAGGTCAGCCGAAGCGGCCGGAGATGTAGTCCTCGGTGGCCTTCTGGGTGGGGTTGGAGAAGATCTTGGCGGTCTCGTCGTACTCCACGAGCTTGCCGGGCTGACCGACGCCGGCCAGGTTGAAGAAGGCCGTGCGGTCGGAGACGCGGGCCGCCTGCTGCATGTTGTGGGTGACGATGACGATCGTGTAGCTGCCCTTGAGCTCGCTGATCAGATCTTCGATGGCCAGCGTCGAGATCGGATCCAGGGCCGAACACGGCTCGTCCATCAGCAGCACCTCGGGCTCGACCGCGATGGCGCGGGCAATGCAGAGCCGTTGCTGCTGACCGCCGGACAGGCCCGCTCCCGGCCGGTTGAGCCGTTGCTTGACCTCTTCCCAGAGATTCGCGCCGCGCAGCGAACGCTCGACGATGTCGTCGAAGTCGCTCTTCGACTTCCGGGTGCCGGCGATCTTGTAGCCGGCGATGACGTTGTCGTAGATCGACATCGTCGGGAACGGATTCGCCTTCTGGAAGACCATCCCGACCGTCCGACGCACGTTCACCGGGTCGATGTTCGGACCGTACAGGTCTTCCCCGTCCAACTCGACGACGCCGGTCACCCGACCGCCGGGAATGACCTCGTGCATGCGGTTCAGGGTTCGCAGGAAGGTCGACTTGCCGCAACCGGACGGGCCGATCAGGGCGGTGACCGTCAGCGGCGCGATGTTGATGTTCGCGCCTTCCACCGCCAGGAAGTCGGTGTAGTACACATTGAGATCTTCGACGTCGATGCGCTTTGCCATGTCAGGCAAGCCCTTTCGTTTCTTGTTTCATACCGTGCGATTTTGGGTGGCGTGCGGCCCGGCCGGGGGACCTAGCGGGACTTCGGCCGCGCCAGCCGGGCCAGCAGGCGGGCGCCGACGTTGAGGATCAGGACCAACAGCACCAGCACCAACGCGGCCCCCCACGCACGGGAGTCCCCGTACACGCCGCCGGCTCCGGTGCGCTTGCCCAGCTGGTCCCACACCATCATCGGCAGCGAAGCCTGGTCACTGGAGAACGGCGACTTGTTGATCCGGTCGCTGTACCCCACCAGCAGGATCAGCGGCGCAGTCTCGCCGGTGACCCGGGCGATGGCGAGCAGTCCGGAGGTGATCAGGCCGGACATGGCCGTCGGCAGCACCACCTTGACGATGGTCCGCCAGCGCGGGACGCCGAGCGCATAGCTGGCCTCTCGCAGATCGCGCGGCACCAGGCGGAGCATTTCCTCCGACGATCGGACCACGACCGGCAGCATCAGGATGCCCAGGGCGATCGAACCGGCGGCGCCGAAGGGTCGGAGCCCGGTACCCAGCAACAGGAACGTGTAGACGAACAGGCCGGCCACGATCGACGGCACGCCGGTCATCACATCGACGAAGAAGGTGACCAGATCGGGCGAACACTCCGCGGCCGTACTCGACCAGGTAGATCGCGGTGAACAGGCCGAGCGGAATCGCGACCACCGAGGCCAGCACCACGATCTCGATGGTGCCGAGCAGCGCCGCATACACCCCGCCGCCCGGATCGTCGGCGGTGACGCCGCTCATCGAGTGGGTCAGGAAATGCAGACTGAGGGCCGGCCAACCCCTGACGACGATGTAGCCCAGGATCAGCAGCAGCGGTACAACGGCGGCCACGAAACTCGAATAGATCAGCGTCGAGGCGAACCGGTCCATGGCACGACGCTTGCCCTCGACCGAGAACGACCACACCGACAGCACGATGATGAACAGCAGGACGGCGGCGAAGAAGGCCGTCATCCAGCCCGTCCAGCCCAGAGCCGCCTTGAGCGCGATCGCCAGCACCACTCCGGCCAACCCCGCGAGGGCCGGTGCGAGTTTGGGCAGCCGCGCCCCGACCAGCGCCGACGGAGTCGCCTTGGCCGGGGATCTGGTCAACGTGGTCATGCCGTGAACTCCTTCTTGCGGGCGATCACCATGCGCGCGATCGAGTTGACCACGAGCGTGATGAGGAACAGGAACAACCCGGCCGCCACCAGCGCCGCAATGCCTTGGTTGTTGGACGCAGCCTCGCCGAATTTCAGTGCGATCGTGGAGGCGAAGGTGTCGCCGCCCTGTTCGGTGATGTGCGAATTGATGATGAAGCCGGAACTCAAGACCAGGGCGACCGCGATCGTTTCACCCAATGCCCGGCCCAGTCCCAGCATCGCCGCCGAGATCATTCCGGCCCGGCCGAACGGCAGCACCGCGGTGCGGATCATCTCCCACTTGGTGGCGCCCAGGGCCCAGGCCGCATCCTTCGTCTCCGAGGGCACCTGCAGGAAGACCTCACGCGACACCGCGGACACGGTGGGGATGATCATCAATGCCAGCACGACACCGGCGATCAGCAGGCTCTGGCCGAACTGACTGGCCCCGGTGGCGGTTCGGTTGTGCAGGAACGGAAGCCAGCCGAAATATTGTGATAGCCAGCTCTGGAACCCTCTCGTGGACGGGACCAGGAAATACAAACCCCACATGCCGAAGATCAGCGAGGGCACCGCGGCGAGCAGGTCGATCATGCCACCCAAGGCGGTCGCCATCCGGCGCTTGGCGTAGAGCGCGATGAACAGCGCGATACCGATGGCGATCGGTACGCCGATGAACATCGCGATGAATGCGGACACCACCGTCCCGAAGAAGATCGCCGCGATGCCGAAGGTGGGCACGTCCGTCGGGTCGTCCGACGGGAAGAGCCAGCTCTGCGTGGTGAAGATGTTGCCGTGGTTCGGCCCGGTGAAGGCCGGGATCGCCTTCCACACCAGGAAGACGGCAATGGCGGCCATCACCACCAGCAGCAGCGCGCCGGACCCGGCGGCCAGGTCTTTGAAGATCTTGTCGCCGCGACGCACCGACCGGCCGCTGATGCTCTGGCCGTGCGGCTGCGCCGATACCTCCGGGCGAGGGGTGGCGTGGATCTGGGAGTTGGTCCGCGCCACCCCGACCAGCTTCTTGGTCGCGGCTTCGGTGGCCGGAGTGGTGTGTTCGCCGGCCATCTTGACGAGTTCGGCCTCGGCTGCGTCACGTTCGCTGGGGTCGGTGCCGTCAGTCATCGGACCGCCAGCGCTTTGATTCGACATTGCCCCTCATTGGAACAGCTCCGATGCCACGCCAGCGGCGCCGCGAATTGGTCATGGATGAATGGTGACCGAAACAATCGGACCGGCCAAGCCCGCACTGTCACCAGATTGGGCTCGGCCGGTCCGTCGAGCATTAGGACAGGGACTTTGCTGCGGCAATGACCTTGGTCTGGATCTCGGCCGGCAGCGGAGCCGACCCGAGCGTGGTCAGAGTGGTCTGCCCGTCCGTGGCGGTGTAGCCAAGGAAGGACTTGAGCAAGGCACCCGTTGCGCCGTTGCCGGCCGAGCAGACGATCTCGTAGGTGACCAGGATGACCGGGTAGGCACCCGGGACCTTGGTCGTGTAGTCGAGCTTCAGCGAGAGGTCCTTGCCGACGCCGGTGACGGTCGCCGCGGAGACTGCCTTGCCGACCGTTTCGGCAGTCAGCTCGACCGCGCCGCCACCGTTGTCGATCTGAGCGATGGCCAACTTGTTGGACTGGGCGAAGCCCCACTCGACGTAGCCGATGGAACCGGCGGTGGTGCTGACCGCCTTGGCGACGCCGTCGCTGCCCTGAGCGCCCGTGCCGCCCGGGGCGGTCCAGGACTTACCACCTTCGAAGGTCCACCCGCCGGCCGCGGTCAGGTACTTGGTGAAGTTGTCCGTGGTACCCGAGCTGTCCGACCGGTGAATGGTGGCGATCGCCAGCGTCGGCAGGGTCACGCCAGGGTTGACCTTGGCGATGGCCGCGTCGTTCCAGTTGGTGATCTTGCCGCCGAAGATGCCGCTCAGCAGATCGGGGGTCAGGATCAGCTTGCTGACACCGGAAACGTTGTATCCCAACGCGATGGGGCCGGTGACCATCGGCAGGTTGATCGCGTCATTGTTGCTGCAGCGCTTGGTCTTCGCATCGGCGAACTGGGCTTCCTTGAGCGCCGAGTCCGAGCCGGCGAAATCGACCTGGTTGCTGATGAAGTCGGTGACGCCCTTACCGGAACCGCCGCCGCCGTACGTGTTCAGCGTGGCACTGCACTTGGTGTTGTAGTCCTTGATCCACTGGGCGATGACGGTGCCCTGGGCGGTCGAGCCCGATGACCGGAGACTGCCGGTGGCACAGGTGAATCCTGCGCCTGCGAAGGTCAGACCGGCGGCCGGCGCGGAAGAACCGGATGCCATTGCGGACGCGGGAGCAGAGGCCATGGCCGAAGCCGGTGCGCTGGCCATCGCCGAAGCCGGTGCGCTCGCCATCGCGGAGGGCGCGGCCGAGGACGCCGGCGCGGCGGCGGCGCTCGACGCCGCGGAACTCGATGAGCTGCTCGGTGTGCTGTTGTTGTCGCTACCGCAGGCACTCAGGGTGAGCGCGCCGGCGGCCAGCAGGGCCAACAGGGCACTCGTTCGCGTGATCTGCACGCCAATCCTCCAGGTGAAAGTCACTTCTCGAACCAAGCTGCCCCATAAGGAGCAGCACACCACTGACCGCGATGCATTACGGACGTTAGGGCGGCAGAGTGGACAGTCGGGCGGGCTTAGGTGAACGGACGGTGAACGAGGGACAAGAGATCGGTGCGTCAAAACGGGACGTCGGACTCCACCGCGGGCGCCGTGCGTCAGATTGCGGTGTGTGACCGCCGATCACGGACGAGGGCGGTACACCACGTCGGTCGAAAAAGTGTCGAAACCCAGCCGTCGATAGAGTTTCAACGCGCGGGCGTTGTCGCCCTCGACATAGAGCAGGACGGTCTCGAGCCCGGCCCCCGCGAGGTGCGCCAGGCCGGCCGCCAACAGCGGTCCGCCCAAACCCCTGATCGGCTCACCGTGCAGCGCGGCCAGTGGGTCGACGCCGAGAACGTAGACCTCACCCAGCGGGACGGGTCCATCCGAATGCACCTTGGTCCAGTGAAATCCGAGCACGACGTCGCGCTCGTCCACGGCCAGGATGAAGCCGGCCGGGTCGAACCACGGCTGGGCCATCTCCGCCTGCAGCCCGGCCAGGTCCAGCCGGCCCTGCTCGGGATGCCATTCGAACGCCCTGGCATTGACCGCCAGAAACTGTCGTTCATCGTGTCCGGGTTCGAACGCGCGGAGTTGCACTCCGTTCGGCGGCGGCGCCTGCGCCACTTGTTGCGCTCGCCCACTGCCGGCTCAGCGGCCGCCGGAGCTGGAGTAGCTCGCGGGTCCGGACCAGACCAGCCTTGCCGGCCAGCGACCGGGCAGGCGGCAGGTCACCGTGGGCCCACACTGCGCCGGAGCGCGCGATCGAGGTGTGCAGCAGCTCCGTGCCCAGGCCCTCTCGGCGATGTTCCGGGCGAACCACCAGCTCCACCGGATCGTTGTGATGGGCCACCGCGACCCCGATCAGTTGATCGCCGACCGAGGCCACGATGTATTCGTCCTGGCCCGTTCCCAGCGCCTCGAGCAGGTGGCCGGACAATGGCGCAACCCCGTCTGCGGCCTGAGCGGCCGCAGCCAGCTCGCGGACCGCCTCGACCATCCGGCCGTCGAGCGTGCTGTTCCAGCTCACCCGCCGGTGCCTACATCCCTGCCGAGCTGGCGGACCCGTCACGCACTGCGGTCCTGGCCGGCGGGACCATCTTGTAACCGACGTTCCGGACTGTGCCGATCAGGGCTTCGTGTTCGGGGCCCAGCTTGGCGCGCAGCCGTCTGACGTGCACGTCCACCGTTCTGGTGCCACCGAAGAAGTCATAGCCCCAGACCTCCGTGACCAACTGCTCCCTGGTGAAGACCCGACCCGGGTGCTGGGCCAGGAACTTCAGCAGCTCGAACTCCTTGTAGGTGAGTTCCAAAGGACGGCCACGCAACCGGGCCGTATAGGTGTCTTCTTCGATGGTCAGCTCGCCCAGGCTGATCAGCCCGGAGTTCGCGGACGCATTCGTCCTTGACTCGAGCAACCGCAGCCTGGCGTGCACTTCGGCGGGCCCGGCGCTGGCCAGCACCACGTCGGCAACGCCCCACTCCGGACCGATGGCGACCATCCCGCCCTCGGTGACGATGGCCAGGATAGAGACCGCCAAACCGTCCGAGCCCAGCAGCCGGCACAAGGTCCGGGCGGCAGCAAGATCGTGGCGGGCGTCAAGCAGAACCAGATCGTACGGACCCGAGGTGACCAGCGAGGCAGCTTCGGGCGCAGCGGCCCGGACCTTGATCGGAAGCAGGTCCACCGCTGGAAGCACCGTGGTCGGTAGTGGATCAGCGGTGAGCAACAGCAGATCCATGGATCGCTTCCTCGCCTTCAGCCGGCAATCGTGTACACCCCACCAATCCAGCCGATCTTAACGTCCGGACATAGGTGCTCTTGCCACGTCGCACCAAGGCCCCACATCGTGGCGACTTCCCCTCTAGTCGTCACTAGGAAAATAGGAGCCACGCTGCCGTACCTAGCGCTCGGTTACGATCGAGTGATGACCGCCGGGGGTGACGCTTGCCACGAATCGCGGGCGTGTGACCACGAGTTGGTCCGCGCGTTCGGCTTCTCGGTGAGCGCTGGAACGGCGTCATCCTGGGCACGCTGACCAGCGGCCCGGCCGGGTTCTCGGAGCTCAGCAGGGCCGGGGGCGGAATCAGCGACAGGGGTCGATGGATCAGCACGTCGACGTCCGACGGGGTCGCGCTGCATGGGGTCCACCTGGCCGGCCGGCCTGGCGGTCCCGCCTTCGTGATCGGGCACGGTTTCACCAACTCGATCGCAAAATCATCCACCCGGGCGGTCATCGATGCCTTCGCCGATTTCGGTGGTGTGGTGGCCCTGGATTTCCGAGGGCACGGCCGTTCCGGTGGGCTCGCCTCGGTCGGGCGCGATGAGGTGCTGGACCTGGACACGGCGATCGCTTTCGCTCGTTCGTTCGGCTACCGGCAGGTCTTCAGCGTGGGCTTTTCGATGGGCGCGTCCATTGCGCTGCGGCAGGCCGCGCTCGGCGTCCAGCACGTCGACGCGGTGGTCGCGATCTCCAGCCCGTCTCGGTGGTACATCCGCGAGACGCTCCCAATGCGCAGGGTGCACTGGCTGCTGGAAAGCCGACTGGGACCCATCACCGCACGATTTCTGGGCGTGCGGCTCGGCGTCCCGTGGACTGAAATACCGGCCACCCCCTTGGAGGTCGTCGGGCAGATCGCACCCACCCCGCTGTTGCTGGTCCACGGGACCGACGACCGCTACTTCACCCCGGCCCACGCCGTCGACCTGCGCGCCGCGAGCGCGGAGCACGCCGAACTCTGGATCGAGGACGGCATGGGTCATGCCGAATCTGGTTGCAGCACCGAGTTGATCACCCGCATCGTCGGCTGGATCGATAGCCACGCATAGATCTGACATGTTGCTCGCAGGGATTCTCGACCCGGCCGTGCACAATCAGCAGCGTGCGCAAACTGCTGATCTTCGTGTTCGTGCTGATCGTCATCGTTGTCGGCCTTGACATCGGAGGTCGGTACTACGCGGAGAGTCAGGCGAGCAAGACCATCGGCGAGCAGACCGGTACGCCGGACCCAGCGGTGGACATCCACGGGTTCTCGTTCTTGGTCCAGGCGATTCCCGGGCACTACCAGAACGTCACCCTGAGCTCCCAGGACGTGACGGCCGGTCCGATCACCGGCATCGCCACCACGATCGAACTGTACGACGTCGACTTTCCTCTCGGCGATGCCATCAAGGGCAACACCGATAATTTGACCGCGGCACACGCGACGCTGAGCGGCGTCGTCCCCGGTTCCGCGATCACCGCGGCTATGAAGCAACCGAACGTGACGATCAGCGAGGGCACCAACGGGGCGATCAGGCTCTCCACCTCGGTCACCATCGCCTCGCACGAATTTCCGGTGACCGCAGACCTGGTCGCGTCATACTCCGATGGGAACCTGCATCTGGATGCGACCGGATTGACCGCTGCCGGCATCTCGTTGTCCGGCTTGACCGACCTGACCAAAGGGCTGTCGTTGTCGCTTCCGCTCAAGAACCTGCCCTTCACCCTGGACGCGGCGACCCTCACGGCCTCCGGCTCGAACCTGATCCTGACCGCCAGCGCGAACGACGTCCGGGTGAACGCAACGACCTGAGCTGCGACTTCCCGCTGCGCCGACCTCGGAGAAGTGACCATTTGCCCGGCTCGGAGGCTGCTACCGTTACAGGCATGGGCCCAATGCTGACTTCCCGGCGAGCGGTCGACCTGGTCAGGGTCGGCAGTGCGCTGTGTTGCGTCACCGGGTGCCCCAGCTCGCAGCGGTAGTCGGCAACTCCCGCTCACCCGAGCTCCCGCGGTTTCTCACCGTCACCCTTACCCCGCATGCCGGCGCACCGGCCCATGCCGGATGCGCACCTGAAATCCAAACCCGGCGGACAGACCCGCCTCTGGTGCATCAAGGAGCAAACAATGAGTCGCGAGGCGTCACTTGTCACCACTGAATGGGCAGAGCAGAACCTGTCCACTCCCGGCCTGGTCTTCGTCGAGGTCGACGAGGACACCAAGGCCTACGACGGCGGCCACCTGGCCGGTGCCGTGAAGCTGAATTGGAAGACCGACCTGCAGGATCCGGTCCGTCGCGATTTCGTCGACAAGGCCGGCTTCGAAAAGCTGTTGTCCAGCAAGGGCATCAGCAACGACGACACGGTGATCCTGTACGGCGGCAACAACAACTGGTTCGCCGCCTATGCCTACTGGTACTTCAAGCTGTACGGCCACGAAGCGGTCAAGCTGGTCGACGGTGGCCGGAAGAAGTGGGAGCTGGACGGGCGTCCGTTGACCACCGATGTGCCCGATCGTCTCGAAACGTCGTACGTGGCCAAGGATCAGGACCTCTCGATCCGAGCTTTCCGGGACGAGACGGTCGCCGCCATCGGGGTGCAGAACCTGGTCGACGTGCGCTCCCCCGACGAGTTCTCCGGCAAGCTGCTGGCGCCCGCCCACCTGCCGCAGGAGCAGTCCCAGCGGGCCGGCCACATCCCGACGGCGGTCAACGTGCCGTGGTCGAAGGCAGCGAACGAGGACGGCACCTTCCGCTCCGACAGCGAGCTCGCGGAACTCTACGCCGGCGTGGACGACAGCAAGGACACCATCGCGTACTGCCGCATCGGTGAGCGTTCCAGCCACACCTGGTTCGTGTTGGCCGAGCTGCTGGGCAAGAAGAACGTCAAGAACTACGACGGCTCGTGGACCGAGTACGGCTCGCTGATCGGTGTGCCGGTCGCCATCGGTTCCTGACCCCCTCTGCCGCGGCGTTCCCCGCCGACGCCGCGCAGACCGACCTAACGAAGACCGACCTACCGAAGACCGACCTCCCCCGCAGATCGAATTCCCGCAGAGAAATGGACAGCGAACATGTGCGGCTCCCCCACCCAGACCGTCGACCTGCCGCCCGGCACCGACATCACCAACGCCTCGATCATCCAGGGCACGGTGTTCAGTGACAACGGCCCGGTGGCCGGCGCCTTCGTTCGCCTGCTCGACGGCACGGACGAGTTCACTGCCGAGGTGGTGACGTCCGATGAGGGCTACTACCGGTTCTTCGCGGCTCCTGGCGACTGGACCGTGCGGGTGCTTTCCCGCGCCGGCAACGGCACCGAAGGGCTCTCCTCCCAGATCGGCATCCACCAGGTGGACGTACAGGTCTGAGCGCTTCGTTCTGCCTGATCGGAAGGCCCGCCTCGGTCAACCGGGGTCGGGCCTTCTGCCTGCTGTGATTCTGCACCCCGCCGGTCCGGTCGTCGTCCGGTCGCGCGCGACCGGACGATAGGCTGCACGGGTGGAAATCTTCTACACCTCGCTCCTGGTCGTGGTGGCCCTACTGATCACCTGGTTCGCCTTCTACGTGGTGTACCGACTGCTGCACGAGGACCGGTGACCGAGCCCGAGGCGACTCCGGCGGCGACCGAGCCGGCCACGGCCGATGCCGTGGTCCGCGGCAGCGGCGACGCTGCTGTCCAGGCCGCCGAAGAGCGCGCCGCGAAGACCCGAGCCGTCAACATCGATTCCGTGCCGGAACTGCCCATCCCGGCCGACACCGCCAACGTGCGCCTCGGCCCCGAGGTCGATCACGCCTGCCTGTCACTACTCCCGTTGATCGGGGTATGGCGCGGCACCGGCGTCTTCGGCAACGAGCCCGGCATCCAGCAACCGCAGTTCGGTCAGCAGATCACCGTCTCTCATGACGGACGGGCGTTCCTGAAGTACGAATCCCTCACCTGGGCGTTGACGGCCGATGGCGCCGCGGGGGCCCCCGGTTCGCGGGAGGTCGGATTCTTCCGACCGCAGCCGGACGGATCCATCGAACTGCTGGTCGCCCATTCGGAGGGTCGGATCGAGGTGTTCTACGGGCAGCCCCGATCACTGACCGCCTGGGCGCTGTCGACGGATGCCACCTGGCGGACCCCGAGCGCGCCGCCGGTGGTGGGCACCACCAGGCTGTACGGGATCACTCCCGACGGCCGCCTCGCCTACGTCGAAGAGCGGGCACACACCGACATCGAACTCGCGCCGCACGCCAGCGCAGCTTTGGATCGCGTCGCCGGCTGAGCCGGCCCGGCTCAGCAGCTCGGCCGCGCCGCTCTCAACCTGGCCACTCTCAACCGCGCCGCTCTCAACCGTGCGTGCTCAGCCGCGCGGCGCGGTCACGAATTCCTGCGCGGGCTCTCCGAACGCCACCCTGATCCTGTTCTCCAGGTCCGGTTCGACCGGTGCACCTTCGTCGAGATGCTCCAGACCGAGCAGCACGGCCCCGACGATGGGGTGGATCTCGGGGATCGTGACGGAGGCCAGGGGGGCCTGCTCGGCCAGGGCCGCGCGGATCGGCTCGAGCAGCACCGGCTGCCGGGCGGCCAGCACGCCGCCGCCGAGCACCACTTCGGTTTCCGACTCGAGCAGGTCCAGCCGGCGTAGGGCGGACATTGCGAAGGCGATGACCTCGTCGGCCTGCCTGCTGACGACCGACAACGCCACTGGGTCGCCCGCAGTGGCGACCTCGAACAGCAACGGCACTAATTCGTGCGTCCGATGCCAGTCGATCTTCTGTAGATGGAGGGCCTCGGCCACCTCGTGCGTGGTGGCCAGTCCGTAGTGATCGGGAATGGCGCGGGCGAGCGCTGTTGGACCACCGCGTCCGTCCTCGGCACGCATGGCCCAGAACAGCGCCTGGGTCGCCAGGGTTCCGCCGCCGCCCCAGTCGCCGGTGAAGGTGCCCAGCGCCAGAAAGCGAACCGGCTCCTTGCCCGGGGCGACGCCGACGCAGTTCATGCCCGCGCCGCACACCACGGTGACGGCCGCTCGGGCCCGGGTTCCACTGCGCAGCAACGCAAAAACGTCGTTGGTCACTTCGACCCGGTCGGCCAGGCGAAGCGCGGCAAACCACTCGCCGTACTCCCTGTCTTCCTGCGGGAGGTCGGAGTTGGCCAGACAGGCTGACAGCAACGTCGCACGGGACAGGCCGGCCCGGGCCAGTGCCGAGGTGGCCAGCTCGCGCAAACCGGCCAGTGCCGCGTCCTTGCCCAGATGTGGGCGGAATCCCCTGCCCCGGACCCGCGCCAGCACCTCACCTGTCGCGGTCACGACCGCGGCATCGGTCTTGCTGTTCCCGCCATCCAGCGCCAGCACTGTGCGCTCGGACCGCGGCGCTGTGCCGTCGTCCATCACGAAGTGGCACCCACGGCGAGATCCGAACTGCCCAGCGGCGCGCCGAGTCGATCGGAAAGCCTTGCGGCGCAGTCTCTGACCGCTGACCCAAGGCTGGGCAGATTGGTCGTCGGGGCAATCGCCGAGCCCGGCGGTCGGAATCCACCGCAGGCCAGCGTCAACTCGACGGCAGCGATCACCCGGGACCGGTGATCCAGAACCGGAGCCGCCAGGGTGCTGTGGCCGCCTGCGTCGCCCTCGCTTTCGATCCACCAACCCCGGCCATGCAGCAATTCGGCGATGCGAGGCCCTTGTCCGGCCAGCGCAATCGCGTTCAGATCGGTCGAAGCGATCAGTACGACCGAGCCGGCGCTTCGACTGTGCTGGCCAGGCAGCACGATCGAGGCATGTTCGCCGGACTGCTTGTTCAGGTCGCGGAGCAGATCACCGGCCAGTAGATCGAGATCGACGCGCGCCACGAACGCGACACCCAACCGAACAGCGGCCGGACCGAGGCGGTAGCGACCCGAGATTTGGTCCTGATGCACCAGTCCCTCCTCCCGTAGCGGTCCGATCAGTCGTAGCGCCGTCGACTTCGACATGTCCAGCGAGGCGGCCAGCGCGGTGAGGCTGACGCCCGCCGGGTGGCCCTGGTAGTGCGCAATACCGTCGAGCACCCGCAGGGCCCGTCGCAGCGAGCTCGAATTGTTGCGTGCGGGGCGTTCCGAAGCGAGCCCGTCCGCCCCGCTCGACCTGCTGTCCAAGAGTGTCGCCACGTCTGGAACCTTCCGCGTCGGTGCTGCAATGCAGCACATTCGAAGTCCACCGTTGCCAAGATCGAAATAGAAAGGAAACTTATCTGTTAGATCGTAGACCACAGACGAGGAGGTGTCATGACCCAGTTTCCGGCCGGCGACCAGCGACTGTTGCGTTCCATCAACGAGCGCGCGGTGCTCGAGCAGATCGATCGGGTCGGAAGCGCCACCCGGGCCGATATCGCACGCAGCACAGGGCTTTCCAAGCCCACGGTGGCGATCGCCCTGGCCACGCTGATCGAGCGGGGCTGGGTCGAGGAGACCGGCACCGTGGTCGGCCGGAAAGGTCCGGTCGCGGCGCTCTACAGCGTGCGACCGGAGGCCGGATTCGCCGTCGGTGTCGATATCGGCCATGACTGGGTGAAGATCAACATCGCCGACATCACCGGCCGGGTCCGTGCCCATCGGCGGGCCGCCCTCGACCGCAGCACCGGCAAACTGGCCGGCCAGATCGCAGAACTGCTGGCCGCAGCGGCAGCCGAAGTCGGGATCACAATGGGCGACCTCGCCCAGACGGTGATCGGCGTGCCGGCAGCCGTGAGCCGCGACGGTCAGCGCTTGCACTACGCGGAGGGACTACCGGACGGTGGGTCCGGCCTTGCCGTCGCGTTGGCGGGCCGGTTACCGAACGCGCTGACTCTGGAGAATGACGTCAATCTCGCGGCGTTGGCCGAACGCGTCTGCGGCCTCGCCGTCGGCGTCGATGACTTCGCCCTGTTGACCTTGGGCTACGGCGTCGGGGTCGGGATCGTCATCGGCGGCCAGCTGTATCGCGGCTTCGACGGCGCAGCAGGCGAGGTCGGCTTTTTGCCCACCAACCGGGCAAGTCGGATCGGAACGGTGCATCCGCCGCTGGAGGAGCACATGGGCTCGGCCTACATCCAGTCCCGGGCCAGCGAATCCGGTATGACCGGCGACATTTCCCCTCGCGCGGTATTCGCCGCCGCGGCCGCGGGTTCGGCGGTAGCGCTCGACATCGTCCGCGACACCGCGCATTCCATCGCGTACACCATTGCCTGTCTCGCCCCCGTGCTCGACCCGCCGCTGGTGATCCTGGGCGGCGCCATTGGCGCGAATCGAGAGCTGTTGCAGGCTCGGGTGATCGAACACCTCGCCCAGCTGACTCCATTGCGGCCCAGGATCGAGACTTCCGAACTCGGCGCGGATGCGGTGCTGGTCGGCGCCACCGCGCTCGCCGTCCAACGAGCCAGATCCGCGGCCTTCGACGGTCACCAGACAGGTCAGCGAACGACGGCACCCGGACGGGCGCAGCGAAGCCCATACCCAGCAACAGAAGGAGCGCACTCGTGAGGATCACCGTGATCGGCGGCGGCAGCACCTACACCCCGGAACTCGTCGAGGGCTTCGCCCGTCGTGCCGAGCTGCTGGGCCTTCGCGAATTGGTGCTCTACGACGTGGACCCGGAGCGCCTGGCCATCGTCGGCGGTCTGGCCCAGCGCATTCTGGCTCGCACCGGTTTCAGCGGAAAGCTTGTCATGTCAACGGATCTGGACACCGCCGTGACCGGAGCGTCGGCGGTGTTGATCCAACTCCGGATCGGCGGTCAGGCCGCCAGGCTGACCGACGAGACCGTCCCGAACAAGTTCGGCATCATCGGCCAGGAGACAACCGGGCCGGGCGGTTTCGCCAAGGCGCTGCGTACCGTTCCCGTCGTGCTCGGCATTGCCGACCGGATCCGGGCACTCGCCGGACCGGACACCTGGATCCTCGACTTCACCAACCCGGTCGGAATCGTGACCAGGGCCCTGCAACACGCCGGGCATCGCGCCGTTGGACTCTGCAACGTCGCCATCGGCTTCCAGCGGCGCATCGCGAAACAGTTCGCAGTGGAACCGGAACGCGTTCGTCTGGGCCACGCCGGCCTGAACCACCTGTCCTGGATCCGTTCTGTCGAGGTGGACGGGGAGGACCGGCTGCCGGGCATGCTCGAGGGTGAGTCGCTGGACGCGTTGGCGACCGAAGTCCGGATACCGGCGGCGGTGTTGTCCGTCACCCGGTCCATTCCGTCCTACTACCTGCACTACTTCTATTGCACGGACGAGGAATTCCGCAGTCAAACACGGCCGGGTGCGCACCGTGCCGAGGAGGTGCAGGCCATCGAGGCGCAGCTGCTGGAGATGTACCGCGACCCGGCGCTGGATCACAAGCCGGCCTTACTGGAACAACGTGGCGGCGCCTACTACAGCGAGGCGGCCGCGGCGCTGGTCACCAGCCTGCTCACCGGCGACGGCGCCCATCACTACGTGGACGTACGGAACAACGGGGTCATCGAGGGGCTGCCGGACGACGCGGTGGTCGAGGTACCCGCGTTCGTGGACCGCGACGGCGTGCATCCGATTGGTGTGCCGAGGTTGCCGTCGGAGATGCTCGGGCTGGTCCAGGCCGTGACGGCCTACGAAATCCTGGCCGTCGAAGCAGCGGTGACCGGAGATCGGCGGGTAGCCGCGCGGGCGCTGCTGGCACATCCGTTGGTGCGGCAGTGGGAGATCGCCGAACCACTGCTGGACGAGCTGCTGACGGTCAACCGACGGTTTCTTCCGGCGTTCTTCGCCGATGACTGAAGACCCCTGGTCACCTGACGACAGCCGACGATTCGGCCGAGCTGTCAGCAGCCAGTTGCGCTTTCACGTTGTGCCACAGGCGATCCGCACCGGCCGCCAGGCAACCATCGACGACGGCGTCGTCGCCGAGCGCGCTGACCCGCAACTCTGGGAGCACCGGAGCGATCAAGGACAGCTCACTGCGGACCTGGTCGACGAAGCCTGCGGCCCGGCCTACTCCCCCGCCGAGCACGACCAGGTCGGGATCGACCACGGTCACCACGGAGCAGACCGCCTGCGCGACGAGCGTCGCTTCTGCGGCGACGATTTCGACCGCTCGTCGCTCACCCTTGGCGGCGGCGGCGAACACCCTTCGGGCCGAGATCGGGCCGCGAAGGCCGGCGCGTCTGGCGGAGCGCACGATGCCCGCAGCCGACGCCGACGCCTCCAGGCTGCCGCGACGACGGGCGTCCCTCGGATCCGAGCTCTGCTCGTTCTCCAAGGGCAGGTAGCCGATTTCGCCGGCGGCGCCATGGGCACCGCGATGCAGTCGGCCGTTCAGCACCAACCCCATCCCGATTCCGGTGCCGACCGACACGAACGCGAAGCTGTCGACCCCACGGCCGTGTCCGAATTCCTGCTCGGCCAGCGCGGCGGCGTCAACGTCATTTTCGATCATCAATGCTGCGCCGAACGTCTTTCTGAGCTCATCGAGCAGGTGCGCGTCCCAGCCGGTCAGCTTGCCGGCCAGGGCCAGCACGTCCCGCCCGGGGTCGTGCACTCCCGGGCTGCCCAATACCGTTTGCGATATCTCGTCGAGGCCGAGCCCGCCGTCCGCACAGAGGTTCTGGCCCAGCCGGATCAGGTCGACCACCAATCCGTGGCCGCTGGTCGCGCCGACCTTGACCGTGGATCGGACCCGTACCGAGCCGGCGAAGTCGGTGATGGCGCCCCGCAGATATTGTCGGCCGACATCCAGGGCGAGCACGAAGCCCGCCTCGGGCGAGAGCTCGTACAGCACGGCCGCTGGTCCGGGCAGACCAGTGCGCACGCCGGACGTCCGAATCAGCCCGGAGCGCTCAAGATTGGCCAGAGCCAACGAAACGGTGGGCTTCGACAGACTGCACATCCGGGCCAGCTCCGCCCGGGAGACGGTCCCCTGCTCGCGAATCAAGCCCAGCAACAGGGTTTCGTTCATCGCCCTGATCGACTGTGGGCGGGCGGGAGGTTGCCCCAGCGCAATGTCCCTCATCTGCCCGCCCTCACGTCGCGATCCTATCGGCGGCGTATATCCGCATTTTCAGGCGTCCGGTGCCGGACCCTTGTCTTCGTCTGGTCGGTAGGTTACTTTCCTAACAACCAGTCGAACAGTACCCGGAAGGAGACCCGATGAACACACCAGTGGCCGTCGGTCTCGATTTCGGTGGCACGAAGATTGCCGCCGCGCTGTCCGACGTCGACGGGCGGCGCTTGGCTCAAGGCTCGGTCTCGACGGTCCCCGCCGCGGGCGCAATCAGCAATTTCGAACTCGGAATGTCCTGCGCTCGAGACCTTCTCGCCTCCGTGGACCACCCGCGAGTCGTAGCCGTCGGTGCAGCCACCTTCGGAATCCCCGGAACGAACGGCGTTGAGCTCGCGCCGGCCATTCCGGGCTGGGACGACCTCCGGCTGGAACTCGAGCTGGCTCGGGCCTTCCCGGGGGCACAGGTGGCCGTGGCCACCGACGTCAAGGCGGCTGCGTTCGCCGAGGCCACCGACGGGGCGCTGGCCGGTTGTGACCCGGGCATCTACCTGAACCTCGGCACCGGCCTTGCCGTGGCCATCGTGGCGAGCGGGACGGTGATCGCCGGGCGCAACGGCGCGTCGGGCGAGATCGGCTACAACCTCCGGACAGTGGCCGATGTCGGTCGGTCCGCCACGGAGCGCCTCATCCTGGAGGACGCGGTGAGCGGCATGGGTTTGAGCCGCTCGGCCGGCACGGTCGATTCTCGGCCACGCACCGCAACCGAGGTGTTCGCCGCCGCCCTGCACGACACCGGCGCCGCCGCCCTGGTCGCGGACTTCACCACCGAACTGGCCTTCCACCTGGTCAACCTGGCTATCGCCGTCGATCCGGCACGCATCGTCGTGGGCGGTGGAATGACTGCCCAATGGCACCAGTTCCACAGCGGACTGCGTAAGGCGCTCGATGCGGCCGTGCCCTATCCACCGGAACTGATGATGGCTCGCTTCCCGCTCGACGCTCCGTTGCGCGGCGCACTGCTGATCGCCCGGGCGGCGCTCCGCGGTAGTGAGGTCGGAGCGGCGGCCGCCCGCGAACCGTAGGCGGCCACCCGCATGTCAATCCCGCCGCCGATTTCGCCGAGACCGGGGCAAGCCTTGAAAACGCAGAGAGAAAGGCAATCACAGATGAAACGTAAAGGAGCAATCGCCGTTCTCATGGCGGTAAGCCTGTGCGCGGTCGCCTGTTCGAGCTCGTCGACGACGTCGACGTCCCCGTCGTCGGGATCGGCGTCCTCGGGATCGTCGTCGTCGGCACCGCCTGCCTCCGGCGCCGCGAGTTCCGCAGCCGGCAGCCCGGCCGGTTCGGGCAGTTCCTCGGCTCCGGCCAGCGGCTCGGCGGCACCGGCCGGCTACAAGCAGGGCGGCCAGGTGACCATCGCCAACGTGGGGGGCCAGACCTGGTCGTGCCAGTTCAACCCGTTCAACCCGGCCGTCTACCAACAGTCGATCGGGTTCGTCTACGAGCCACTGGTGTACGTGAACCTGTTGAACAACCAGGCTGAGACGCCCATGCTGGCCAGCTCCTACAAGTGGAACGCCAACAAGACGTCGATCGTCTTCGACATCCGCCAGGGCGTGACCTGGAGTGACGGCCAGCCCTTCACCGCCAAAGATGTCGCGTTCACCTTCAACCTGATGAAGAAGTTGCCGAGCACGGACCTGTACGCGCTGTGGACCGGCGCCGGCATGAAAAGTGTGGTGGCCAGCGGTGATCAGGTGACCATGACCTTCGCCGGCCCGGCTTCGACCTACTTCTTCAACTTCGCCAATCAGGTCGCCATCGTGCCCGAGCACATCTTCGGCGGCACCGGCCCGGGTGCGGCACATCCGGATACCTGGGGCGACCCGAACCCGATCGGGACCGGACCGTTCAAGGTGAGTCCGTGCGCTCCGAACAACATCCAGTACCTCGCCAACCCGACGTACTGGCAGAAGGGGAAGCCCTACATCCAGAAAGTGCAGTACCCGGCCTACCTGGACAACGGCCCGGCCAACCTCGATCTGGCCAACGGCAAGTCACAGTGGGGCAGCCAGTTCATCCCGAGCATCAAGACCTTCTACCTCGACAAGTCGCCCGACAACCACACCTGGTCGCCGCCGGTGAGCAACGTGGCGCTCTACCCGAACCTGGACCCTTCGCACGCCGCAACCAGCAAACTCGCTGTGCGACAGGCAATTGCGCTTGCCGTCGATCGTAGCCAGGTGGCGTTGATCGGTGAGGGTGGCCAGCAGCCGGCGGCCAACCAGAGCGGCATCGTGGTGCCCACGTTCCAGAAGTACTACGACGCTGCAGCCGTCACAGCCGCCGGCTACGACAAGCCTGATGTGGCCAAGGCGACCTCGCTCCTGGCCTCCGCCGGCTACTCGCCGTCCAACCCGTTGAACCTGTCGGTCATCACGGTGACCGGCTACACCGACTGGGACGCCTCCCTCGCGGTCATCAAACAGAACCTGGCCCCGATCGGGATCAAGCTGACCGTCCAGGATCTTGCGCAGCAGAGCTACAACAGCAAGCTGTACAACGGCGACTTCGACCTGGCCTACTACGGTAGCGTCGGGGGCCCGACGCCCTACTACGAGCTCCGCCAGGTGTTGTACTCGAAGAACTCCGCTCCGATCGGCAAGCCGGCCTCCAGCAATTTCGAGCGCTATATCAACCCGGCCGTCGACAAGCTGTTCGACCAGTACGCCTCCGCCGACGATGCTGCTCAGGTCGCCATCGTCAAGCAGATCAGCGATGCCATGCTCAAGGATGTTCCGGTCATTCCGATGACGGAGAGTGTCGACTGGTTCCAGTACAACACCAAAGACATCGAAGGCTGGCCGACACCGGAAAACCCATACGCCCAGCCGGCCGCGTTCAACGTGCCGGACACCGGCCAGGTGCTGCTCCACCTGTATTCGAAGTCGGCCCAGTAGCAGGTTCAGGTTTGTCCATTTCAGCTTGTTGTCCATGCCAGTAACGTCGGTTCGCGGCCCAGACGGCGATTGAGAGGAGGCGGTCGTCATGAGATACATCCTGCGGCGGCTCGGCTTTTTCGTGATCACCCTCTGGGCCGCGCTGACCCTGAATTTCTTCATCCCCCGATTCATGCCGGGCAATCCGGTCGATGCGTTGCGGGTGCGGACGTTGAACAAGCTGTCGCCCGCGGCACTCGAGCAGATGCTGACCTCATTCGGCTACAAGCCCAACCAGAATGTGTTCGAGCAGTACTTCCAGTACCTGAAGAACATGCTCACCGGACAATGGGGGGTGTCGATCGGCGGGAGCCTCGGCGAGCCGGTCAGCACCATCGTCCTGCATGCGCTGCCCTGGACCGTGTTCCTCGTCGGCGTCACCACCGTCGTCGCGTTCGTCGTCGGGTCGCTGATCGGGATCGTCTCCGGTTGGTGGCGCGGCGGAAAGCTCGACTCGATCCTGCCCCCGGTCTTCGTCATCACTTCGGCGTTGCCGTACTTCTGGGTGGGACTGCTGTTGATCCTGGTCTTCTCGGTGTGGACGAACGGATTCCTGCCCAGCGATTTCAACTACGATCCGAGTCTGCAGCCCGGCTGGACGTGGGAGTTCATCGGCAGTGTGCTGTGGCACGCCATCCTGCCGGCCACGACCATTCTGATCGCTTCGATCGGAGCCTGGATCCTGACCATGCGCAACAACATGATCACCGTGCTGGCTGAGGACTACGTTCGGATGGGCCGCGCGAAAGGTCTGTCCGGCTGGCGGGTGATGACCACTTACGCCGGTCGGAATGCATTCCTGCCCAACCTGTCCGGCTTTGCGATGTCGCTGGGTTTCGTGATTTCCGGTGCCATCCTGGTCGAGTACGTCTTCAATTATCCCGGTCTGGGCTATCTGCTCTACAACTCGGTGCAGAGCACCGACTATCCGGTGATGCAGGTGCTGTTCATGCTCTTCACGGTGGCAGTACTGGTCGCATTGTTGCTCTGCGACTTCGCCATCGCCTACCTGGACCCGCGCGCACGGACGAAGGGCTGATCAGATGACTGCACTCCTGGTGGGCGGGGCCGGCTCCGAGACCGTCGAGGCACCGCCGCGCCGGCGCGGCGGTCTCTGGCGTTCGCTGCTGCACAGCCGGAAGGCCGTGGTGGGCCTGTTCATCCTGCTGGTTTTCACCATCTTCGCCCTGGTGCCGCAGTGGTTCACCCCGGTGACCGATCCGAACGCCCTGCAGTTCCCACCCGCCCTGCCACCCTCCTGGACCCACCCGCTCGGCACCACATCGCTCGGTCAGGACATCTGGGCCCAACTGGTGTACGGCACCCGGGAATCGCTGGTCATCGCGGTGGTGGCCGGCCTTTTCGCGACCGTCCTTTCGGTGCTGGTCGGCGTCTCGGCTGCGTACCTGGGCGGCGTCACCGACGACGTGCTGTCGATGATCATCAACATCTTCCTGGTCATTCCGACCTTCCCGCTGATCATCATCCTGGCCACCTACGCCGGCACCGGCACGCTGACCGTCGTGTTGATCGTGCTGGTGGTCACAGGTTGGTCCTACGGGGCGAATCAGCTTCGGGCGCAGACACTCTCGCTCCGCAATCGGGATTTCCTGGAATCGGCCCGAGTGCGCGGCGAGCGACGGTCGTACATCGTCGTCCACGAGGTCCTGCCGACCATGACGTCCCTGATCGTGGCGAATTTCCTCGGTGCGGCGCTCTACTCGGTGCTCACCGCGGCCGGGTTACAGTTCCTCGGACTGGGTAATCCGAACTCGATCAGCTGGGGCACGATGCTGTACTGGTCGCAGAACCAGCAGGCCCTGCAGACCGGCATGCCGCTGTGGTCGCTGGCACCCGGACTGTGCGTCGCCCTGCTGGGCACTTCCTTCGCGCTGATGAACTACGCCTTCGACGAGATCAGCAACCCGGCCCTGCGGCCCGTGAGGAGGCGACGTGTCAAGCGCAGCAAGGTCTGAGATCACGTCCTTTCCCGAGCAGTCGGACGCTCCGATATTGCAGGTGGACGGCCTCACCGTCGAGTACGCGACCGGAGGCGAGGGCGTCCGTGCGGTGGACGGGGTTGATCTACAGGTCCGGCGCGGTGAGTTCGTCGGCGTGGTCGGGGAATCCGGCTGCGGCAAGTCGACGATGCTCTTCGCCATCGCTCAATTACTGAGCCCGCCGGCCTCGATCACCGGTGGCAGCGTGCTGTTCAACGGTCAGAACCTGGTGACGATGACCGAGCGGCAGCTCAACGTGCTGCGCTGGCGCGACTATTCGGTCGTCATGCAGAGCGCGATGAACGCCCTGAGTCCGGTGCTGAGCATCGGCGCCCAGCTCAAGGATGCGCTGGAGGCTCACGGTCGATTCTCCAAGCGGCAGATCGCCGATCGGTCCGCCGAGGTGCTGGACCTGGTCGGCATCGACGCCACCCATCTCAAGAGCTATCCGCACCAACTCAGCGGTGGTATGCGGCAACGGGCGATGATCGCCATGGCCCTGCTGTTCACCCCCGATCTGGTGATCATGGACGAGCCGACATCGGCGCTGGACGTGGTGGCGCAGCGCTCGCTGATGATCCAGATCCGCGAACTGCAGCGCAAGCTCGGATTCGCCGTCGTGTTCGTCACCCACGACATGTCGCTGGTCAGCCATTTCTCGGATCAGCTGCTGGTGATGTACGCCGGTCAGGTGGTCGAGATCGGCCCGACCAGAACCGTTTTCGACAATCCCAGCCACCCGTACAGTCGCGGACTGCTGGACGCCTTCCCATCCATTCGCGGCCGGCGCATCCGACTGACCGGCATCCCAGGCAGCCCACCGGATCTCGGTCGACTGCCCAGTGCCTGTCGTTTCCATGACCGGTGTCCGGTTGCGCAACACGAATGCTCCGATGAGACCCCCGAGCTCTACCCCGTCGGCCAGGTCGCGAGCAGATGCCTGCTCCATCGCCCAGGAAATCCAATCGAGCCGGCCGAAACCAGCGAGGTGAACCTGTGACGATCTCCACGTCCGACCGGTCCGCCGCACCCAGCGGAAGCCCGCAGCGAGTTCCACTGCTGGAAACCCGTGGCCTCACCAAGCATTTCAAGGTCGGCGGCAACCTGTCCCGGAAGACGCTGCACGCGGTGGACGACGTGAACCTGTCGATCGACGCGAAGGAAATCGTGGCGCTGGTCGGTGAGAGCGGCAGCGGCAAGAGCACCATCGCGAGGTTGCTGGCCCGGGTGTACCAGCCGACCAGCGGGGACATCCTCTACCAGGGCAAGTCGTTGCAGTCCATGCGGTCCCGCAAGGACGGACTCGCGTACCGCAGCGATGTGCCGATGGTGTTCCAGGATCCGTTCTCGTCGCTCAACCCGGCGTACCCGGTTTCCCACGGCATTTTGCGCGGCCTGACGTTGCACCGTCCCGAGCTCAACCGGAGTCAACGTCGCGACGAGGCGGTCAGGGTGCTCGAGATGGTCGGGCTGCGGCCGGCCCCACAGATCCTGGACCGTTACCCGTACGAGTTGAGTGGGGGCCAGCGGCAACGCATCGGCTTCGCCCAGGCGCTGGCCTACAAGCCAACGTTGATCCTGGCGGACGAACCGGTCTCGATGCTCGACGTATCCATCCGCATCGGACTGCTGAACGTGATGGCCGATCTCCGTGAGCAGGAAGGCGTCTCCTTCCTCTACATCACCCACGACATCGCCAGCGCGCGTTACGTCTCCGACCGGCTGATGGTGATGTACGCCGGTCACATCGTCGAGTCGGGCCCGACCGAGGAGGTGCTCGCGAACCCGAAGCACCCCTACACCCAGCTGCTGTTGTCGGCCGTGCCCGACCCCCGGGCGCCACTGTCGCTCGATGCCACCAACGACAAGGGCGAGCCGCCGCGGGTGATCAATCCCGAGCCCGGCTGCCGCTTCCGCTGGCGTTGCCCGGTCGCGATCGACACCTGCGCCACCGTCACCCCCCCGCTACGCGAGCTCGCCCCAGCCCACGCCGCGGCCTGCCACGTCGCCACCCCCGACGCGCCAACCCGCGCGGATCAACTAGACCCGCGCGGATGAACTCGGCAACTTCTGTCGCACCCGTCCCAAAGCGTGAAAGTTCGGCTATTCGACGCTAGTTGATCCGCGCGGGCGGCAGCGGCGGCCGGGTCAGGCGGAGCCGGGTCAGGCGGAGCCGAGGGCGGCGGAGACCACGTCGCGGGCTTCGGCTTGCACCTGTGCCAGCTGGTCGGGGCCCTTGAACGACTCGGCGACGGATGCCACCTGGCGGCCCCGAGCGCGCCGCCGGTGGTGGGCACCACCAGGCTGTACGGGATCACTCCCGACGGCCGCTTGGCCTACGTCGAAGAGCGGGCACACACCGACATCGAGCTTTCGCTGCACGCCAGCGCAGCCCTCGAGCGCATCGCCGACTGACCTTCGAACCGTCCCACCAGCCCGGACGCAAAAATAATTTACTTATCCTGCTGAGCTCTGGTTCTCCGCCGGCGGAGTCGTTTAACCTTCGTTGACCCACCCCGGCCGCCAGGAACTCTTCTGGCCAGAAGAACAGGAATTCAGATGAAGGTTCGTGCGGTAATGGTCGTCTTTGCGATGATCGCGGCCATTCTTGTCGGCTCGGCCGGTATGGCGTCGGCTTCACCGACACCGGCGGTTCGGGCAGCCGCCAGTGCCGTCGAATACGAAAATGTCGGCGGTGGTAACTACGCAAAGTACAAGGCAAAGTATCCGAAGGCCCTGAACTGGAGCAAGGACGGGTGCAGCGTGCCTGCCGTCGTCTGGGTGTCGCCGATCTCCGGACTTTCGCTCGCCTACTTCAGCTCCGTGTTCCAGAAGTCCTGTGACCGACACGATTTCGGCTACCGGAACTACGGCAAGGCCAGCAAGCACCACGCACTCAAGTTCGATCCGACCAGGGCTCGCAAGAACTCCATCGATTCCCGATTCCTGTCGAACATGAAGTTGCAGTGCTCGTCGAAGTTCCCGCACAAATACCTCCAGGCCCCACAGCGCGCAGTGTGCAACAAAGCCGCCGGACTGTTCTACAACGCCGTGCATCTTCGTGGCGACAAAGCGTTCTTCGGCTGAGCCCAACGTCCTGGACCCAGCCAGCGCTGGAATTCCGCAGCTAAAACAGCCCCGCAGCATCTGCTGCGGGGCTGTTTTGTGCGCATCCGAGAGCCGGACCGATCAGGCGATCGGAGATGCGGCAGACTCCCCGAAGGCGGTGCGCGCCGGGCCTACCACCTGCACGGGCATCGGGGCTCCGTCTTCCAGGTCCTCCTAGAGGGCTCGCCTACCGCAGCGGTGTACCGATGGTGTTCCAGGATCCGTTCTCGTCGCTCAACTAGACCCGCGCGGATGAACTCGGCAACTTCTGTCGCACCCGTCCCAAAGCGTGAAAGTTCGGCTATTCGACGCTAGTTGATCCGCGCGGGCGGCAGCGGCGGCCGGGTCAGGCGGAGCCGGGCGGCGGAGCCGGGTCAGGCGGAGCCGAGGGCGGCGGAGACCACGTCGCGGGCTTCGGCTTGCACCTGGGCCAGGTGGTCGGGGCCCTTGAACGACTCGGCGTAGATCTTGTAGACGTCCTCGGTGCCGGACGGACGGGCGGCGAACCAGGCGTTCTCGGTGGTCACCTTCAGACCGCCGATGGCGGCGCCGTTGCCCGGTGCGGCCACCAGTCGATCGGTGATCTTCTCCCCGGCCAAGGTGTCCGCGGTGACGTCCGAGGGAGACAGCTTGCCCAGCTTGGCCTTCTGCGCCTTGGTGGCCGGCGCATCGACGCGGGCGTAGGCCGGATCGCCGAACTGGGCGGTCAGCTCGGCGTACCGCTGGGACGGCGATTTACCCGTCACCGCCTGAATTTCCGAGGCCAGCAGCGCGAGCAGGATGCCATCCTTGTCGGTGGTCCAAACGGTGCCGCGCTTGCGCAGGAAGGAGGCGCCCGCGGACTCTTCTCCGCCGAACCCGATGGACCCGTCGATCAGGCCCGGCACGAACCACTTGAACCCGACCGGAACCTCGACCAGCTTGCGGCCCATGTCGGCCACTACCCGGTCGATCATCGAGGACGACACGAGAGTCTTGCCCACTCCGGCGTCCGGTGACCACTCCGTACGGTTGCGGTAGAGGTAGTCGATCGCCACGGCCAGATAGTGATTCGGGTTCATCAGGCCCGCATCGGGCGTGACGATGCCGTGGCGGTCGGCGTCGGCGTCGTTGCCGGTGGCGATCTGGAATTCCCCGGCCCGCTTGACCAGCGAGGCCATCGCATACGGCGAACTGCAATCCATCCGAATCTTGCCGTCCCAGTCCAGCGTCATGAAGGACCACTGCGGATCGACCCGCTCGTTCACGACCGTCAGGTCAAGGTGCAGACGCTCGGCGATGGCGGCCCAATAGGCCACTGACGCCCCGCCGAGGGGATCGGCGCCGATCTTGACCCCGGCGTTGCGGATGGCGTCGATGTCGATGACGTTCTCGAGATCGCCGACGTAGGACGCGGTGAAGTCGTAGAAGCCGGTGGTGTCGGCGGTCCGGGCCTCGGTGTACGGAATCCGCTTGACGCCGTCCAGGCCGGCGGCCAGCAGTTCGTTCGCCCGCGCCGCAATGATGGAGGTGGCATCCGAATCGGCCGGACCGCCGTTGGGTGGGTTGTATTTGAACCCGCCGTCCCGCGGCGGATTGTGCGACGGCGTGACCACGATGCCGTCCGCGAGTCTGCTGGTGCGGCCGCGATTGGCCTTGAGGATGGCATGCGAGACGGCCGGCGTCGGCGTGTAGCCGTCATCGACGTCCAGCATCACCGTGACCCCGTTGGCGGCCAACACTTCCATCGCCGTCGAGGTGGCCGGTCCGGACAACGCGTGGGTATCGGCTCCCAGGTACAGCGGCCCATCGGTGCCCTGCGACGTGCGGTATTCGCAGATGGCCTGGGTGATGGCCAGGATGTGGTCACGGTTGAATGCGGTGTCCAAGCTGGAACCACGGTGGCCCGAGGTGCCGAACACCACCATCTGAGCCGGGTCGGACACATCCGGGTGCAGATCCTCGTAAGCACCCAACAGGGCGTCCACATCGACGAGATCGCTGGGTTCAGCAGGCTGGCCTGCGCGCGGGTCCATATTGTGATTCAACCGCACCGGCCCACGTCCGGCAGCACTGGGCCGAAGCAGGTTCGTCGGCCGTGGCGTGTCGAACCCGGCACCTTCCGAGTCGATCCGGTGCTGGGTGATCGTCGCGCCGCACAAACGGCAAATTGCAATGGCTTGATACGCCGGATCAGGCTCGAACGTAAGGCGGCAGATGGGTGTCCGCCGAACGAGGTATTAGGCGCACAATAACGGTCATCCGAATCTATATCTCACCTGATTCTCCGAATGGCTGCGGACCAATAGGCTCACCGCCCCCCATCCCCTTGACGTTTAGCCAGGGTTAGGTATCGGGTATTGATGGCTGGGAAATCAATCGGAGTACCCGAGAGGACGATGCATGCGAGTGAATAGACGAGTCACTGCCTGTGCGGCGGTGACGGCGATGGTGGTCGCCGGATGGAGCCAGACCGGGGTCGCAAACGCGGCACCGGCGGTCTCACCAAGCCAGCACCACGCGGTGGCCAAGAGCACCCCGGACTGGCTGGCGAAGGCGAAACACCTAGGCGCCGCGAGTAGTGCGACAGCCGTGAACTTCCGCGTCTACCTGGCCCCGCGAGGCGGTGTCGACAGCGAGAAGGCCGCTGTCGCATCGGTTTCCACGCCCGGATCAGCGGGCTACCGCAGCTTCTTGACGCCAGCGGCCTATCACCGGCAGTACGACCCGACGAGTGCGACGGTCGGCGCGGTGAAATCGTGGCTGACCGCTGACGGACTGGCCGTGAGGTCGGTGGCGCAGTACAACGCCTACCTGCAGGTGACCGGCACAGTGGCGCAGGCCCAAGCGGCCTTCGGCACCACCATCCAGCGTTTCGCCCATGACGGCGTCACCGTGCAGGCCAACACAACGGCGCTGACCGTACCCGCGGCATTGGCCACGTCAGTGCTCACCGTGACCGGGATCGACACCACGCCGTCGATGAAGAAGACCCAACTCAGTGGCGCCGGCCCGGCGGCCGCCCCCCCGGCAGCTTTCGTGAACGCGCACCCGTGTTCGCTGAGTTACGGCCAGCTGACGGCATCAACGCAGGCCGACTACAAGACCAAGTTGCCGAAGTTCAACGGCGTCTATCTCCCCTACGCCGTCTGCGGGTACACCGGTACTCAGTTCCGGACCGCCTACGAAGGCACCACTGACCTCGACGGCACCGGCGTCACGGTTGGCGTCGTCGACGCCTACGCTGCGCCGACGATCGCCAAGGATGCGAACACCTATGCGGTCAACCACGGTGATGGCGCCTACGCCAAGGGCCAGTTGAAGCAGACAGTGCCGGCGACGTTCACCCATCAGGCCGCCTGCGATCCCAGCGGCTGGTACGGCGAGGAGACGCTGGACGTAGAGGCCGTCCATGCCATGGCGCCTGGCGCGAACATCCACTACTACGCAGCGGCCAGCTGCTACGACGACGATTTCCTCGCGGCGATCACCAAGGTGGTCAATCAGAACCAGGTCCAGATCGTGACCAACTCCTACGGTGAGCCCGATCAGGACGAGACCACCGGGGCGATTGCTGCCAACGAGGCCGTCTTCCTGCAGGGTGCGCTGCAGGGCATCAGCTTCACCTTCTCGTCGGGCGACAACGGCGACGAGGCTGCGAACACGGGTATCAAGCAGGCCGACTCGTCCGCGTCGGATCCATATGTGACAGCGGTCGGCGGCACCTCCTCCGGCATCAACGCAGCAGGCAAGCTCTCGTTGAACACGGGCTGGGGTACCGAGAAGTACTCGCTCTCGGCCGACGGTAAGTCCTGGGCCCCGGTTGGTTACCTCTACGGAGCGGGCGGCGGCTACTCGACCCTGTTCAACCGACCCGACTACCAGAACGGTGTAGTGCCCGCGTCAGCTCCGGCCGGGCGAGCCGTCCCGGACGTCGCCATGGATGCGGACCCGACCACCGGCATGTTGATCGGTGAGACGCAGACCTTCCCGGACGGCAAGAAGTACGGCGAATACCGCATCGGCGGCACCAGTCTCGCGTCGCCCTTGTTCGCCGGCATGACCGCGCTGCTGATCCAGCACGCGGGCGGCGGGCTCGGATTCCTGAACCCAGCCATCTACGGCCAGGCCAAGGCAGGCACCTTCACCGACGTCAAGGGCAAGCCGAAGGACGCCGGGAACATCCGTGTCGACTACAAGAATGGGCTCGACACAAGCGGCGGACTGCTCTATTCGGTCCGGACGTTCGACCAGGATTCCTCGCTGACGACAGTCGCCGGTTGGGATGACGTCACCGGAATCGGATCGCCGAATTCGAAGTACCTCACCAGCGTGGCGCCGGTGAGCTGACCAGACTTGCGATAGGGGCGGCCGGGAGATTCGTTTCCCGGCCGCCTTTTTCGTATCGGGACAGCTCACGTCACGGGCAGCCCAGCAGAGACAGCAATTCGGTGGTCAGCCCGCCATCCGACCGTTTGACCGAGTCGATGCTGACGACCGGTGCGAGCAGGCGAACACTGGAGGCCAGCCACACGCCGTCGGCCTCCGCGAGGTCCTGCGGGGTCAACCGCCGATACGCGGTGTCCCAACCCGCCGCCTGGGCCGCCCTGATCAACCGGACCACGGTGATGCCGTCCAGCACCCCGTCCAGCGGCGGGGTCAACAGGGTGCGGCCGTTGGCCACCACGACGGTCGCCGTCGGCGCCTCCAGGATTGCGCCGTCGGATCCGACAAAGATGACGTCGTCCGCGTCGTGGGCCACGGCGTAACGCAGTGCCGCCATGTTGATGGCGTAGGAAAGCGTCTTCGCGCCCGCCAGCAACCAAGGAGCAGCGGCCACCTGCGGTCCGGACAGTCCGCGATCCAGCAGCAACGTCCGAACACCTGCGGTGCGCTGCGCCACCGCCGCCGATGACACCGCTGAGCCGGTGACGTAACAGGTCGGAATACCGTGCTCGGGTCCGCGCGTGGCCACGAGGCGGAGCACCATCTCCAGCCCGGTCCACGCGCCGAGCACTGCATCGATCCCCCGGCGCCACTCACTTTCCGCCGGCAGCGTCAGGTCCATCATCTTCGCGGACTTCGCCAACCGGGCCAGATGCTCGTCCAGATCACGCGGCACCCCGCCGACGGCGAGCGTGGTCTCGAAAATTCCGTCACCGCGAGTAACCCCAGCATCGTCGGGGCGCAGCAACGGCGCCGTCGATGGCACGAGTCGACCGTCCAACAAGGCCACCAGCATCTGCGGCGCGGTTGCGGGTGCGCCGGGCGCAGGGTCCGCTCCGGGCGCGGAGTTCGCTTCATCGAGAATCTGTCGGGTCACGGGGCTCAGCGTATGTCGATCCGCTCTCTACGCAGTCACATCGCCACCCTGGCCGGCTCAGAGCTTGCGCAGTCGCACCTTCGTGACGGCGTGGTCGGGGCCTTTGGTGAGCACCAGATTGGCTCGACCCCTGGTGGGCAGGATGTTCTCGACCAGATTCGGCTGGTTGATCTTCTCCCAGAACTCGCCGGCCAAGCGCACGGCCTCCTGATCCGTCAGTTTCGCGAAGCGGACGAAGAACGAATCGGGATCAGCGAATGCAGTTTGCCGCAAACTGAGGAAACGGTCGGTGTACCAGCGCTTGATGTCCGAGGTCTCGGCATCGACGTAGATCGAGAAATCGAAGAAATCGCTGACCGCCAGCGCGCTCCGTCCGTCTTCCCCCAGCCGGGCCGGCTGCAGCACGTTCAGACCCTCGACGATCAGGACGTCGGGTCGATGGACCACCACTTCGTCGTCGGTCAGGATGTCGTAGGTCAGATGGTCGTACTTGGGGGCCCGCACCTCGGACGCACCTGACTTCACCTCGGCCACGAATCGCATCAGCGCCCTGCGATCATAGGACTCGGGAAAGCCTTTGCGAGACATCAGATTTCGCTCTTCGAGCACAGCGTTCGGATAAAGGAACCCATCGGTGGTGACCAACTCGACGCGCGGCGTATCCGGCCACCGGGCCAGCATCTCGCGCAGCACCCGCGCCGTCGTCGACTTCCCGACCGCCACCGATCCGGCCACCCCGATGACGAACGGGGTGCGCGACTCACGCTCGCCGAGGAACGTCGAGGTCACCCGATGCAGCGCTCCCGTGCCACCGACGTACAGGTTGAGCAGGCGGGACAACGGTCGATAGATGGTGTCCACCTCGGCGAGGTCGATCGGATCACCCAGCCCCGACACTCGCTCGAGTTCCTCCCCGGTCAACGGCAGGGGTGTGGCCTTGGCCAGCGACGCCCACTGCGTCCGGTCCAGTTCGACGTAGGGCGTCACACCCGACCCGTTGAAGACGGGGCCGCTCAGCGCATTCAGAACGGAGACTTCGTCGTCACCTGCCATGATCTGCAGATTCTGCCGTCCTGACCGCCGGTAAGCGCAATCCACCCGATGTGACCTGGGCCGCACTGGGTCGAGGTGTGCATCACCGGCCGCGCCTAGGATGGTGGCTGTGGCACTTCCCAGTAACGATCCGCCCGCCGTCCCCAGCATCGATTCCGCTTACCGCTCACCGCTGCTCGGCTTTCCGGGCGCCGTCGCGGCGGACGGCCCGGACAGCGGAATTGCCTGGCACTACGGCGATCCGATCGGCGAGCAGCGCGCCGCGGAGCGAGGCGCTGCGGTCTTCGACCTGTCGCACCGAGGTGTGATCGCAGTCTCCGGCCCGGAGCGACTGACCTGGCTCAACACGCTGACCAGCCAGCTGCTCACCGATCTGCCGGCGGGGGCGGTCACCCAGGCGCTCGTGCTCTCGCCCAACGGGCACGTCGAGCATCACTTCGGTGTCACCGAGATCGATGGGGTGACCTACCTCGACACCGAGCCGACCACGGCCGCGGCGCTCCTGAGATACCTCGAGATGATGATCTTCTGGTCCAAGGTCGAGGTCACCGCGGCGGAACTGGCCGGACTGCGGGTCACCGGGCCGTCCACCGCCGACGTGTTGGCCGCCGTCGGCCTCCCGGTCGAGCTGTCCCCCGGCGCGACCGCGCTGTCCGACGGTGGTTTCGTACGCAGCTCTGGCGCAGATGTCGACCTGTTCCTGCCTCGGTCCGCACTGGCCAACACCGCTGCGGCGCTGCTTGCTGCGGGCGCCAACCCGGCCGGCAGCTGGGCGGCGGATGCGCTCCGCATTCCGACCCGTCGGCCCCGGCTGGGCGTGGACACCGACGAACGCACCATCCCCAATGAGGTGGATTGGCTCGCCACGGCAGTCCACCTGAACAAGGGCTGTTATCGCGGCCAGGAGACGGTGGCCCGAGTGAACAACCTGGGACGCCCCCCACGTCGGTTGGTACTGCTGCACCTGGACGGATCACAGGACCGGTTGCCCGAGACCGGGTCGACGGTGACCACGGCCGAAGGACGAGCGGTCGGACGGGTCGGCACCGTGGCGCACCACCACGAAGACGGACCGATCGCGCTGGCCATGGTGAAGCGATCGCTGGCCGCCGGCTCCCCGTTGTTCGCCGACGGGGTGGACGCCGCCATCGATCCCGACGACCTGATCGACGATGCTCCCTCCGGGCCGCCACAATCCGCGGTCGATCGACGAACTTTCACCGACATCCGGCGCCGCTGATGCAGCCGGATACGTTGCTGGACCTGGTCCGCATCGACGAGATCGAGGATGCGGCGGCCCGGATCGCCGGCATTGCCGTACGGACGCCGCTGCTTTCGTCACCCTGGCCGGGGCTCTGGCTGAAACCGGAAGGGCTGCAACCGATCGGCGCCTTCAAGATCCGGGGCGCCGTGACCGCGATGTCCCGGTTGGCCCCGGAGGTCAGGGCCCGCGGGGTGCTCGCCCATTCATCCGGCAATCACGCCCAGGCGGTGGCCTATGCAGCCAAGGTTTTCGGAGTGCACGCCCACATCGTCATCCCCGAGAACGCACCCGCGCGAAAGGTCGACGCGACCCGGGCCCTCGGTGCCACCGTCGAACTCGTCCCGGTCGAGCACCGATTCAGTCGCCCGGCGGAGCTGGCCGAGGAGACCGGCAAAGCGATGATCGCGCCGTTCGACGATCGCAACGTGATCTCGGGGCAGGGCACCATCGGACTCGAAATTGCCCAGGACCTGGCGCGAGTGCCCGGCGGCCTGACCACCGTGCTGGTCCCGGTCTCCGGCGGCGGCCTGATCTCCGGGGTCGCGGCGGCTCTGGCCGCGCTGCTTCCGGAGGTCAAGGTCATCGGCGTGGAACCCGAACTGGCCGGCGACGCCGCGGAGTCCTTCCGGGCCGGTGAACGGCGCGCCTGGGCATCTGCGGACACGGCGCGGACTGTCGCCGACGGACTGCGAACCCCCTCGGTAGGCGATCTGCCGTGGGCGCACATCCGCACCCAGGTGCACGACATCATCACGGTCACCGAGCAGGAGATCATCGACGCCACCCGCCGGCTCACCCTCGACGCCCGACTGGTGGCAGAGCCGTCCGGGGCCGTCTCCACCGCGGGCTACCTGCACCATCGCGACCAACTGCCGCCGGGCAACGCGGTGGCCATCGTCTCCGGGAGCAACATCGACCCCGGTGTGCTGCGGATGGTGCTCGATGGCTGACGAGGTTGCCGGCACCCTGATCACCGTCGCCCCGGTCGCCGGCCCGATCGGGCACCTGTTACGGACCGCTATCGACGCCGAGCAGGTCGGTGCCACCCGCCTGCATCTGGCAGTCGACCAGCCCGACCTCTCCACCGCGGTGTCCGCGTTGCGGGAGCAAACGAGGCTGGTGTTGACCTGTGACTCGCCGTCACCCGACGTCGATGTGATCGGGTCCGATTTCGTCGACGCGACGATTCAGGACGCCTCCGACTTGCCCGGCGTGGTGGCCGAGGTCGCCAGACTGGTCGCGGCCCACCCGGCCGGCGTTGGCATCTGCGGACGTGGAGCGGCAGCTCTGCCTGCGTTACTCGCCGCACTCGCCGCCGGCGGTCACCTCTGGGTCGATGCCCCCGAGCACGACGCACTTTCCGGCCTCGCGGCCCACCCACGGGATCACGCCGCCCTGGTGGCCAGGGCCAGTGGGCTGGCCAGAATCGCCGGGCGGCCGCCGCTGGATCGGCGGGCCGCCCGAACGCTGCTGGGTCTCGCCTGACCCGCAGCTTGTCGTTTTTCGAAGACGAACAGACACAGAACAGGACGATCGATTCATGAGCATGTCTGCCGACCGATACACGAGCACTGCCGACCGATACACGAGCACTGCTAACCATGTCGAACTGGTCAGGGTGATCCGGTCCGGCTTTCACGAAGGCAGTCATTTCGGCGCCATGGTGATCGTCGACAGCGACGGTTCCGTGCTGCACGCCAGGGGTGACGTCGAAGCGCCGACCTTCCCCCGTTCGTCCAGCAAGCCGTTCCAGGCGGTGGCCATCCTGCAGGCCGGTGCCGCACTGGAAGGCGCCGACCTGGCGATCTCCGCCGCGTCGCACTCCGGGGAGCCGATGCACATCGACCGGGTGCAGGCGATGCTCGCGCGCGTGTCGCTGGGCGAGGGTGACCTCCGGTGTCCGGAAGCGCTACCACTCAACGACGCGGCCAGGAACGAGGTCATCGCGGCTGGTGGCGCACCCCGGAAGATCTTCATGAACTGTTCCGGCAAGCACGCGGGCATGCTCACCGCTTGCGTTGAACACGGTTGGGACACCGCGAGCTACCTCGACGTAGATCACCCACTGCAGCAGTCGGTACACGACCAGATCGGTCGCCTGGCCGACGAGAAACCGTCAGCCGTGGGCATCGACGGCTGTGGGGCGCCGCTGTTCGCCATTTCACTCACGGCCCTGGCGCGGGCTTTCGGCCGAGTCAACGCGGCCGCCGAAGGAACGGTGGAGCGTCACGTCGCGGACGCCATGCGGGAGTTCCCGGAGATGGTCGGTGGGACCGGACGCGAGGACACCAGGCTGATGCGGGCCCACCGCGGCCTGTTGGTCAAGGGCGGAGCCGAGGGCGTGCACTGCGCGGCGCTACCGGACGGGCGAACGGTCGCGGTCAAGATCGCCGACGGTGGCGACCGGGCCAGGATGCCGGTTCTGGTGGCCGGGTTGCGCGCCCTCGGGCTGTCCTCGGACCTGCTCGACGAGCTCGGTACCGGTGTGGTGCTGGGCGGCGGACACAAGGTCGGCACGGTCGAGCTGGCGCCCGGGGTGCTCTGATCGGCGGTCCTCATCTCCGCACCGCGATCCGTGCCGCTCCGGCCGCCAGGCGGGGTGGGAGGCGGCCCGGGAAACCTGTACGATCGAGCTACGACTGACAACAGATGCCGGGGCCGCCGAAAGGCCGCCCCGCTTTAACGTGCAAGGGGGTCCGCTCATGGGGCGAGGCCGTCAGAAGGCAAAGCAGACCAAGGTCGCGAGGGATTTGAAGTACCACGAATCCTCCTTCGACCCGAATGCTTTGACTCAGGAACTTCGCGGGATACCGGTGCATCATCCGGCTCCTGTTGTCAAGGATGAGGGCGAGGAAGATGAGTACTCGCTGTACGCCAAGTACATCGTGGATGACGACGATGAAGATGAGCCGCCGGCCAGTACCTACGCGAACGGCTCAGCCCGCCGCTGAGCTCGGGTAGGGCCAGCACACGCTGACCGGAGTCCGGTCTGGATCGCGTCGGACTGATCTGAGCAGTCACCGCTGAAGGCGATCGTGGGCGAAGTCGTTCACGATCGCCTTTCTGTCGCGCTCCGGACTGGCCGGCGGTTCCGCATCATGCGGCCGGAACCGGGTCGCCGGACGGGGATCGCCGGAGCTTGCGGTCCAGCAGATGCGCACCTGCTGCGAGCCCGACGAACAGCAGCGACACCCACAACCCGTTGATGATCACCCTCAGGTATCCGAGCGCGTGCGCATCGGCGAACGGGTACGGGTACCAGTTGGACGCCAGCGGACCTCGGATCGCACAGAAAGCGATGTACAGCAGTGGAAAGGCCACGGTCCACCAGACCAGTGCCTTGCTGGTGAGGCCGCGGGGGCCGAACATCAACCAGCCGACGATGGCCATGATCGGAACGACTGTGTGCTGCAGCTGATTGTTGAACGCGGCCCAGCTGTCCAGGTCGAGCAGCCCGCTGAGCACGGTATGGAAGACGATGAAGGTAACCGTGATGGCGATCAGGCCGGTGAGCCGGAAAAACGCGAACACGGTCGAGCTCCGGTGCAGCCGGATCGCCAACAGCAGGCAGACCACGCCGACGAGCACATTGGATTGGATGGTGAAGAACGCGAAGATGTTCAACGCCCGGTTGATCGCGCTCCCGCCGAACGCCGATTGGTCGCGTGCCGTCACCACCATCGTCGAGACGATCTCGACCAGGACCAGCAGTGCCGTCAATCCGAACCAGGGCCTGGCCCACCGAGCATCCATTGGCCGAAGGTAGCCGACGGATACTCACTAACCGGGCTAGAACCTGGGGTGGTCGCCGTTCAATGTCGCCCGCGGCTGTTCGTGTCCGGTGCGCTCCACCGTGCCCAGCACCACCGATGGGACGTGCCGGGCGGTCAGCACCGCCATCGCTCGATCGACATCTTCGGCGCCGATCACGGCCACCATGCCGATGCCCATGTTGAACGCCGATTCCATCTCCTCACGCTGGATCCGTCCGTGCCCGGCGATGTAGCCGAAGACGGGCAGCGGCGTCCAGGTTCTACGGTCCATCACCGCGGTCAACCCGGAGGGAATGATCCGTCCGACATTTCCGGCCAGACCGCCGCCGGTGATGTGGGCGTAGGCGTGCACATCGGCCTCGCGGGCCAGTTTCAGGCAGTCGAGCGCGTAGATCCTGGTCGGCTCGAGCAACTCCTGGCCCAGCGTCTTGCTGAATTCCTCGACGTAGCCCTCCAAGGACAGCCTCGCGATGTCGAGCAGCACGTGCCGCACCATCGAGTAACCGTTCGAGTGCACGCCGGACGACTCCATACCGATCAGGACGTCCCCGGGGCGCACCCGATCGGGTCCCAGGATGTCATCGGCCTCCACGATGCCGACCGCGGTGGACGCCAGGTCGTAGTCCTGCGGCGCCATCAATCCGGGGTGCTCGGCCGTCTCGCCGCCGACCAGCGCGCAGCCGGCCTTCACGCAGCCGTCAGCGATTCCTGAGACGATCGAGGCGATCCGTTCGGGATCGAGCTGCCCACAGGCGATGTAGTCCTGCAGGAACAGCGGTTCAGCCCCACAGGCCACCAGGTCGTCGACGACCATGGCGACCAGGTCGATGCCGATGGTGTCGTGGATGTCCATCGCCTGCGCGATGGCGGACTTCGTCCCGACGCCGTCCGACGACGATGCCAGGACCGGATCCCGGTACTTGTTGATCGGCAACCGGAACAGCGATGCGAAGCCGCCGATGCCACCCATCACCTCGGGGCGATGGGTTTTCTCGGTGTAGGGCTTCATCCGGTCGACGGCGGCTTCGCCGGCGGCGATGGAAACACCGGAACCTGCATAGGTGGCACCGGAACCGATCGGGTGTCGACGAGGTCCGGGCGCATCCGCGTTCACAGTGGTGGTCTCTTTTCTTCGTGGCCGAACCGCACTCCCGTGGTAGTCCGACCGATGACTGAAATCCGCGCTCGCGGACGATCGGCAGGGCAGCTCAGGGCCGGCTGAAGGCTTCCGCGTGGGCGTGCACAGACGCGGCTACCGATTGTCCGGCGTTCTCGCCCGTCACGGCGCGACCAATGCCTTCCAGCACGTGTTTGCCCACCTGGTCGGGGATCGCGATCGGGTACTCGCCGGTGAAGCAGGCACTGCAGAGACGGTTCTTGGGCTGCTCGGTGGCGGCGATGAGCGAGTCCAGTGAGATGTAGCCCAGGCTGTCGGCGCCGATCGACCGGCGGACGTCCTCGACGTCGCTGGAACTGGCGATCAACTCGGCCCGAGTGCCGAAATCCAGCCCGTAGAAACAAGGCCAGCGCACGGGCGGCGACGCGATTCGGACGTGCACCTCGAGCGCACCGGCTTCGCGGAGCATCCGCACCAGCGCACGTTGGGTGTTGCCGCGGACGATCGAATCGTCGACGACCACGAGTCGCTTGCCGCGGATGACGTCTCGCAGCGGGTTGAGCTTGAGCCGGATACCCAGCTGCCTGATGGTCTGCGACGGCTGGATGAAGGTGCGGCCGACGTACGCGTTCTTGACCAGGCCCTGGCCGTAGGGAATGCCGGCCTGCTGGGCGTAACCGATGGCCGCCGGCGTGCCTGACTCGGGCGTGGGGATGACCAGGTCGGCCTCGATCGGGGCTTCCACGGCGAGCCGCCGGCCGATCTCCACTCGGGTGGCGTGTACCCCCCGGCCTGAGATGGTGGTGTCCGGGCGGGCCAGGTAGACGTACTCGAAGACGCAGCCCTTGGGCTCGGACGGCCCGAAGCGCTCGCTGCGGATGCCGTCTTCATCGATGGCCAGTAGCTCGCCGGGCTCCACCTCGCGGACGTACGAGGCACCGACGATATCGAGCGCCGCAGTCTCGGAGGCGACCACCCAACCGCGATCCAACCGGCCGAGCACCAACGGGTGCACGCCGTGTGGATCACGTGCCGCGTAGAGCGTGTGCTCGTCGCAGAAGACGAAGTTGAACGCGCCCTTGAGCGTCGGGAAGAGCTTGAGCGCGGCGGCCTCGATGCCGACGTCCGTCGCGGCCTCGGCCAGCAGCCTGGTGACGATGTCGGAGTCCGTGGTGGACTTGAATGTTCCGGCCTTGCCGGCCAGTTTGTTGGCGGCGAGCGAGAGCTCAGCGGTGTTCACCAGGTTGCCGTTGTGGCCTAGCGCCAGACCGGAGCCCACTGACGTGGTGGCGAAGGTCGGCTGGGCGTTCTCCCAGCTCCCGGAGCCGGTGGTCGAGTACCGGCAGTGGCCGACCGCGATGTGACCACGCAGGGCGGACAGGGTCTGCTCGTCGAACACCTGCGAGACCAGGCCGAGGTCCTTGAACACGACGATCTCACTGCCGTCGGCGACGGCGATGCCGGCCGCTTCCTGTCCACGGTGCTGCAGTGCGTACAGGCCGTAGTAGGTCAATTTGGCGACTTCCTCGCCCGGAGCCCAGACGCCGAAGACGCCGCACTCCTCCTTCGGCCCCTGATCGGTCGCGGCATCCAACTCTGGATCTCTGACCGTCAGCGGAAGCGTCGGTCTGAGCCCGGAGGCCGGATCACCGTACGTCGAAGAGGGGATGGAACTGGTCGGTGACTGACCGGTACCCACGTAACCGTGCTCCTGTCGAAGGCGCAGTAGAGAGAAACCTCGAGCTGACGGTCCACATCGAACTCAGGACAATTCAGCCAACCCAAGGAAGATCGTCATTGGGGAACAGCGGTACCCCATGTTACCCGTTGGAGCGGGCCACCGGCCTTCGTCAACGCGAGTCACTGGTCACGAAGGCGGGAGTGCGGCGTCGACCGTTCTGGTCACCGAGGCCAGGGACGCCTGCGCCCCCGGATCGTGGGCGAGCTGCGTGGAGGTGCCCAGCCGGGTGTACGACACATCGGGGCCTGCGGTCGAGAGCACGACGATGATCTGGTTGGCGGTGAAGCCCATCGAGTGGATCGCCATGACGTCGCCGAGGCAGCAACCCCACCCCTGCTTGGAGCCCGAACCGGGCACCGAGTTCACGCCGAAATTCTGGTTGAAGCCGTCGGCCCCGATGTCGAGCGAGCCCTGCATGGTCTCGGTGAACCAGGCAGACGTATCGCTGTTGTGCAGCAGTTGATACAGCAGCGAGGCCATGTCGTGCGCGGTGATCCGCACGTCACCCCAGTAACGAGGTTCCGGGGACGGAGTCGTCTCGGCCAGGCCGTACCTGTCGGCCACCCTGGTGACGATGGCGCCCTGGCCGTCGTCGTCGTAGAAGTCCTGAGCGATCGAGTCATCCGACGCAATGATCATCTGGTGCAGCTCGGCGAGCGTGTCCGAGTCGACGTTGCCCAGACCGCCGGCCTGATCGATGACATCGGCCGCAATGATGATCTTGAACAGGCTCATCGACGGCACTGCGGCGTGTGAATTGAACGACGTCGTCGTCGAGCCGGTCTGCTTGTTCATCACCACCACCGACTGGATGATGCCGTTCTCTGCCGCCTCTTCGACGGCATTGCCCACGGCATCACTGGTGTCCGGAGCGGGATGGGCGGCGGCACTGGCGCTTGACGCCGCGCTGGATGCGGCCGCGGCCTTGCTGGCCGCGGCGGCCTGGCTTGCTACCGCGGCTCTACTGGCGGCGGCCGAACTGATCGCCGCAGCCGAACTCGACGCCGCTGCGCTACTGGACGACGCCGCGCTTGCGGCAGATGATTTGCTCGCGGACGCCCTGCTGGCGGAGGCCTTGTTGGCGGCGGCCTCACTCACCGCTGCCTCGCTCGCCGCTGCAATGCTCGCCGACGCGGCCGCTCTGCTCGCGGCCGACGCGGCGCTGGCCTGTGCCTGGCTGGCGGCGGCTTGGCTCTCCGACGCGATGGCGACCGAGTCGGGCGCCGAACTGGACGTGGACAGCGCCGGCACCGTGACGTCGTCGTGCGAGGCCGCCCTGGCCAGTGAAACCGCCGAGGTGACCGCGGCTGGGTGTGCGGATTCCTTCGCCTCGGATCGGACGGCGGTGACCACGACGGCGGAACCGACAACCAACACGACGGCGGAGACCACCGAGACAGCGACGCGCATTCGCATGCTCGGTTGCCCCTTCTCGTTGCTGTCGGCGTGAACGTTGCTGTCGTTTTGAACTCTGCCGCCGGTGAACGCCGCTGCGTGAACGCTGCCGCCGGTCGTTGTTGGGCGAGGTGCGGAGCGGCCCGCCCGCTCGTCCGTATCCGTCCCCGGAGCCTGCCGGGTTCCCCCGGGCAGCCGGTGTGCCGCAGCTGTGCGCGACCTGTCAATGGTGCGCGACGTTAACGATCAGACGCGCGGGCCACGCCGCAGATGGGACAGATCTCACCGATTGACGTGGGCCAATTCACTGCTGGCGACCGTTTGTGGGGTGCTTGCCCTCGCAGCCGGCAGGAGCGCAGGTCAGTCATGCATCAGGATTCAGTGGCAGATAACCGGTGAGGTCCGCCCGTGTGCCGCTGGCCCTGACTCGGCCGGTATCGATGGCGGTGGCCCATTCGAGGCGGCCGGCGGCCAGGGCCAGCCAGGTCGGGCCGTCCGTCTCGATGACGTTGGGCGGGGTGCCGCGAGTGTGCCGAATCCCCTCGATGGCCTGGACGGCCGAATATGGAGGCACCCGCACTTCGACCGAACGCCCCGGATAAAGCTGCCCGAAGTAGACCAGCGTCGCGCGCACCAGCACCTTGAGTTGGTCACGATCTGCGATGACGTCGCCCAGTTCGTCGACCGGGAGCGCCTTGATAGCCGCGACCGCGCCGGCGGCCTCGTCCCGTGACACCGCTCGTCTCGCCATTGGTGAGCAGCCTAACGATGGCCGGCACCCATCCCTGACCGTCCGAGCGCAGAATGACGGGAGTGATCAAGTCATCCGATGGCGCCGAGCTCGTCCACTCCGCAGCCAGATCAACACGGTCGCCGCGCGCTGCCGTGCTGGTGCTGCACGGCGGCAGCGCCGATTCCTTCGCGTCGACCCGTTGGCGGGATCTGGCCGTCCTTCGGCTGTGGCCGGTGGCCAGAGCGATTGCCCGGGACGTGCCGGACGCGACCGTGTACCGGCTGCGCTTTTCCACCAGAGGTTGGAACGGCAGCGGCGACGGCGCGCTGCGTGATGCTCGCTGGGCACTCGACATCATCCGGAACCGCGAACCCGGAATCCCGATTGTGCTGGTCGGGCATTCCCTTGGTGGCCGGGTAGCGCTGCGCGTCGGCGGAGACCAGGACATCGCCGGCGTGGTCGGACTGACCCCCTGGATCCCGTCGAATGATCCGGCCGCCCAGTTGGCCGGGGTGCCGGTGGTCGTCATCCAGGCCGGTCGCGATCGGGTCATCCCGGAGCAGACCACTCGGCCCTGGCTAGCGCGGGCCGAGCATGCAGGCGCGCGGCTGACCCGCACCGTGCTCCCCTGGGCCGGTCACACCATGCTGCGGCGGTTCTGGGTCTGGCATCGACTCGCGGCGCAAGGCGTCCACACGGTACTGACCGAGTCGGCGGAGCTCAGTCGCCCGAGCCGGACACCGCTGACACCGTCGCCCTGACCAGCTCCACATCCGTGACGTACCTGGGTCCGCCATCCAGCGGTCCGACGCCGACCCGGTTGCCGGACGTGACCGCGAGCAGCCGCTTCGCGGAGAAGTGAATCTCACCGGCCCCGGTGGCGTTCACGATCGACGCGGCATTGTCCGGGGTGATGCCGCTACCCGGCATCACCGACAAATCGTCGCCGCAGCGTCGGACGAATTCAGCAATGGCCTGAGCTCCTGCTTCGGCGGTGGCGTGCCCGCCCGAGGTGAGCAGACGTTCCACGCCCAGCTCCATCAGGTCGTCCAGCGCGGCCAGCGGATCGCGCACGGAATCGAAGGCCCGATGGAACGTCACCGGTACATCGGCTGCCGCGCCGAGCAGCCGCACCATGGCCGGCAGATCGACGTCGCCGTCGTCGGTCAGGGCACCGATCACCACAGCTTCCGCACCGCGATCGATGGCGTGTTCGATATCCTTTGCCATCACCCGGATCTCGTACTTGTCGTAGCGAAAGTGTCCGCCCCGGGGCCGGATCAGCACGTGGGTTGGGATGATATCGACGACCGATTCGAGCACCCCCACCGACGGGGTGATGCCGCCGATTTCCAGGGCCGCGCACAGCTCGATTCGATCGGCTCCACCCTGCGCAGCTGCCCTGGCCCCGGCGGTCGATTCGACGCACACCTCGGTCACGGTCGCGGTCATCGTGCGGCGATTACAGCGACGACGAACCAACGATCGTCGGCCCGAAGATGGCCGGAAGCGTGCCCTGCCAGGCCGTCCGGAGGTCGCTGAGCGGAATCTTGGCCACGTCCTGGATGTCCAGGAACTGCCCTTCGGGATTGTCGGCATCGACGACCCCGACCTTCACCCACGGCTGGCTCCGCATCGAGCACATCTCGGTGAATCGGAGTTCCTCGGTTCGCGGTACGGCGACCAGCACGCGGGCGGAGCTCTCCGAGAACAGCGCCACGAACGCATCGATGTCCGGCGGGAGGACCAGTCGGGCGCCGGTTTCACCGGTGAGGCACATCTCGACCGCCGCTTGGGCGAGGCCACCCTCCGAGAGGTCGTGGGCCGCGGAGACCATGCCGTCCCGCGAGCCCGCCAGCAGGATTTCGCCGAGCAGCCGTTCCGCTTCCAGGTCCACCTTGGGCGGAAGTCCGCCCAGGTGACCGTGTATCAGGCTGGCCCACTCGGAACCGTCCAGCTCGTCACGGGTCTCGCCCAACAGGATCAGCGTTTCGCCGTCATCGTGGCCGATCCCGGGGATGATCCGGCGACGGACGTCGTCGATGACGCCGAGCACGCCGATGACCGGGGTCGGCAGGATCGCCGTGGCACCGGTCTGGTTGTAGAGGCTGACATTTCCGCCGGTGACCGGGATCCCGAGCACCGCGCAACCGTCGGCGATGCCGTGGATCGCCTGCGAGAGCTGCCACATCACGGCCGGATCCTCGGGGGAACCGAAGTTCAGGCAGTCGGTGACCGCGGTCGGCGTCGCACCGGTGGTGATGACATTGCGGTACGCCTCGGCCAGGGCGAGCTGAGCTCCGGTGTACGGGTCGAGCATGGTGTAGCGGCCATTGCAGTCGGTGGACATGGCCAGGCCGAGATTGGAGTCGTCCGACACCCTGACGATCCCCGCATCGGCCGGCTGGGCCAGCACGGTGTTGCCCCGCACGTATCGGTCGTACTGATCGGTGACCCAGGCGCGGCTGCAGAGGTTCGGCGAAGCCACCATCTTCAGGACCAGATCGCCCAGTTCGTCCTGTTTCGGCCGCGACAGGCGGGCGGATGTGTTGGCCTGCAACGCATCCTGTGTCGCCGGGCGTTCGATCGGACGGTTGTACACCGGGCCTTCATGGGCCACGGTCCGCGGCGGAACGTCGACGACCATCTCGCCGTGGTGGGTGATGACCAGGCGCCCGGAGTCGGTGACCTCACCGATGACGTCGGCCTGCACCTCCCATTTACGACAGATCTCGAGGAAGGCGTCGACCTTGTCCGGCGTGACGACCGCGCACATCCGCTCCTGCGATTCCGATGACAGGATCTCGGCCGAGCTCATGAATTCGGCGCGCAGTGGCACCAGGTCCAGCACGATGTGCATGCCCCCGTCGCCGGCGGAAGCGAGTTCCGAAGTGGCGCAGGACAATCCGGCACCACCGAGATCCTGGATGCCCACCACGAGATCCTTGGCGAACACCTCGAGGGTGCACTCGATGAGTACCTTTTCGGCGAACGGGTCGCCCACCTGCACACTCGGCAACTTGCGCCTGGCATTGCTGCCGGCGCCCGCACTGCCGTCGCCGGAGAAGGTGTCGGAGGCCAGCACCGACACCCCACCGATGCCGTCCAGGCCGGTCCGCGATCCGTAGAGGATGACCTTGTTGCCGGCCCCGCTGGCGTGGGCGGTGTACATGTCCGCGGCGCGCAGTACCCCGATGCAACCGGCGTTGACCAACGGGTTGCCGGCGTACGACTCGTCGAACACCACCTCGCCGCCGATGTTGGGCAGTCCCAAGGAGTTTCCGTAGCCGCCGACGCCGGAGACGATGCCGGGTACGACCCGCTGCGAGTCCGGCGCATCGGCCGGGCCGAAGCGCAACTGGTCCATCACGGCCACCGGTCGGGCACCCATGGCCAGGATGTCGCGGACGATGCCGCCGACCCCGGTGGCCGCGCCCTGGTACGGCTCCACGTACGACGGGTGGTTGTGCGATTCCACCTTGAAGGTGACCGCCCAGCCGTCGCCGATGTCGACCACGCCGGCGTTCTCACCGATACCGGCGAGCATGCGCGAACGCATTTCGTCGGTGGTGGTCTCACCGAAATAGGCCAGGTGCACCTTCGACGATTTGTAAGAGCAGTGCTCGGACCACATGACCGAGTACATCGCCAGCTCGGCTTCGGTCGGCCGCCGGCCGAGGATCTCCTTGATGCGGAGGTACTCGTCGTCCTTCAGGCCGAGTTCCCGGTAAGGCTGTACCTGATCGGAAGTGGCCCTGGCCTTTTCGACCGAATCGACGGCTGTGAGATCGGTGGCCGCACCGGCGGTGACATCGGTCGTGGTCAAGAAACTGACGCTCCTTCGAGGAAATCCACAACTGACAGGAAGAATCCCAGTCCGTCGTCGGTCGGGCCGGTGAGCGGGTCGATGGCGTGCTCGGGGTGCGGCATCAGGCCGGCGACACGTCCGTCGGCCGAACAGATCCCGGCGATGTCACGCTGCGCGCCGTTCGGGTTGGCCGGCGAGTGCTCGGATTCGCTCCCGACGTACCGGAACAGCACCCGCCCTTCGCCTTCCAGCTCGTCGAGCACCGATTCGGCGGCGACGTAACGTCCCTCGGCGTTCTTCAACGGAATCAGGATCTCGGCTCCTGACTCGTACCGCGTGGTCCAGGCCGAGGTGGTGTTCTCGGCGCGCAGCCACTGGTCGCGGCAGACGAACTTCAGGCCCGCGTTGCGGACCAGCGCGCCCGGCAGCAGTCCGGCCTCGCACAGCACCTGGAATCCGTTGCAGATCCCGAGCACCGGCATGCCCTGCCGGGCCGACGTGATCACCGACCGCATGACCGGGGCCTGGGCCGCGATCGCGCCGGCCCGCAGGTAGTCGCCGTAGGAGAAGCCGCCGGGCACCACCACCGCATCGACGCCCTTGAGGTCGGCGTCCGCGTGCCAGAGCGGCACCGCCTCGACGTCCGCGTACCGGACGGCCCGCGCGGCGTCGACGTCGTCGAGCGTGCCGGGAAAGGTGATCACCCCGACCCGAGCGGTCACTGGGCGCTCTCGCGGTGTCCGGGACCCGGGTGACGGTCCATTCCTCGATCACCGAGTTGGCCAGCAGGTGCGCGGCGATGTCCTCCAGGTGCTCGTCGGTCACCGAGTCGTCGACCTCCAGGTCGAAGTGCTTGCCCTGACGGACCGAGCTGATGCCGGGATGACCTGTCCGGCTCAGTGCGGCCAGGATGGCCTTGCCCTGCGGGTCGAGGATCTCGGACTTGATGACGACATCAACTGCCACGCGCGCCACGGCGGTGGTCCCTTCTTCAGGTTGGAGATACCCATCCAGTTTATCCGGCTCCGCGCGCCGCCCCGCCCACCAGCAATTCGGTCCTTCTGAGGTGGCTCTGCCACCACAAATGGACCAAAGCGTGGATGGTGTGGACAACTCGGCCGGTCACCCCAGCCAGTCGATCAGGCTGTGTCGATGTCCGGCCTTCCTCGTCAGGTCAACGAGACCATTGCCGACCAAGACGGCGTCATCAGTCGGTCCCAGGCGTTGGCTACCGGCCTGACGATTGCCGCGATCAGAACCCGCCTCGAGGAGGGCGACTGGTCGGTCATCCAGCCCGGTGTTTATCTCTCGGCTCAGCACGTCCGGTCTGCGGCAACCGAAGTACGAGCGGCGTCACTTTGGGCCGGCGCATCTGCTGTCGTCAGCGGGGCCGCCGCGGCCTGGTGGTGGGATCTGACAGACCTTCTCCCGACAGTGGTTGAGGTGACCACGCCGCGGACCGGTCATCGTCGTTCCCGAACCGAAGTGTCCGTAGTGCGACGGCCACTGGATCGGGTGGATACAACCACTCACCGCGGCATTCGCGTCACATCCCTGGCCTTGAGTGCGCTGTTCGGGGCCGTTGCGCTGGGCCAGGCAGGCCCGGCCATGCTCGACCGCGCACTCCAGCGGCGGGTGCAGTTGTCGCAGCTGCAAGAGGCTCACCAGCGCAATCTGGGACGCCATGGTTCCAGAGCCGCAGGCGACCTGTTGATCGCGGCCGCCGATGGAGCGGCGGCGATCAGCGAGCGGTTAATGGTCCGACTGCTCCACGACGCCGAGATCATTGGATGGCGGGTCAACTATCCGATCATGGTCGGCGGCGCGACGATCCGGCCGGATTTCGTGTTCCTGCGCGAGGGGATCGTGCTGGAGGTCGACGGCTGGGCCTGGCATCACGCCCCCGACCGGTTTCAGCGTGACCGGGCTCGACAGAACGCGCTGATCAGTGCCGGTTGGACCGTGCTCAGGTTTACCTGGCTAGACCTCACGAGGGACCCAGCGGGAGTGATCGAACAGGTCCAAGCTGCGTTGTGGAGGCGGCGAGCTTCGGTCCTTTCGTAGTGGCGGGGCCACCTCAGATGGACCGAACTGATGCATCCGCTCCACGCAGACGGGCCGGTGACGTCGGGCAGTTTCGCCTCGGCCGCGCGGAAAACCACGGTCGGCCCAGTCGATGCTGAGCAGAGGCGTCAGGAGGCCCAATCGGCGAACCGCAGTCCGGACACCCGCTCGTACGCCATCACGTAGCGGTCTCGGGTGGCCGCGACCACGTCGTCGGGCAGCGGCGGGGGCGGGAGCTCGGACCCCCGATCCCAGCCAGAGGCCGGCGAGGTCAGCCAGTCCCGGACGAACTGCTTGTCGTAGGACGGCTGGACCCGACCGGCCTGGTAACCATCAGCCGGCCAGTAGCGCGAGGAATCGGGAGTCAACACCTCGTCGCCCAGCACCAGCGAGCCGTCGGCGCCGAACCCGAACTCGAACTTGGTGTCGGCCAGGATGATGCCCCGGCCCGTCGCATGATCGGCAGCCGTCCGATAGACGGCCAAGGTGGTGTCCCGCAACCGCTCTGCCAGCTCGGCACCGACCATGGCCTCGGCGGCCTCGAAGGCGATGTTCTCGTCGTGGGCGCCGAGTTCGGCCTTGGCGGCGGGCGTGAAGATCGGTGTCTCCAGTCGCGAGGACTCGACCAGACCGGGCGGCAGAGCCACCCCGCAGACGGCGCCGGTGGCGCGGTAGTCGATCAGACCGGAACCGGTCAGATAGCCGCGGGCCACACATTCGATCGGCACCATCTCCAGCCGGCGCACCAACAGTGCACGCCCGAGAAGCTCGGCCGGAATGCGGGGGTCGTCCACCGCCACCACGTGATTCGGCACGACGTCGGCGAGTAGCTCGAACCAGAAGATGCTCATCGCCGTGAGAATTCGGCCCTTGTCCGGGATCGGCGTCGGCAGGATGTGGTCGTAGGCGCTGATCCGATCGCTGGCCACCATCAGCAGCAACTCGTCGTCGACCGCGTACAGGTCGCGAACTTTGCCGGACGCCAGATGTTGGTAGTCGGTCAGTTTGGCCGGGTATCCGCTCACGACCGGCGATCCAGTCCTCTGCGCTTGAGCAGCGGAGCCAGATCCTTGTCCCGGCCACGAACGGCGCGGAAGGCGTCCATCGCGTCGACGGAGCCGCCGACGGACAGCAACTTGGATCTGAACTCGTCTCCGTTGGCCCGGGTCATCCCACCGTTCTCCCGGAACCAGTCGACGATGTCGGCGTCCAGCACCTCGGACCAGATGTAGGAGTAGTAGCCGGCCGAATAGCCCCCGGCGAAGATGTGCTGGAAATAGCTGGTCCGGTATCGAGGTGGAATGAGATCCATGGCCAGCCGGGATTTCTCCAGCGCGTCGTCCTCGAAATGCACTGCATTCGAAATTTGGAGATCCGCCGGGATCCGGTGCCAGGCCTGGTCCAGCAGCGTCGCGGCCAGGTACTCGACATTGCCGAAACCCTGACCCCACAGCCGGGCCGCCTCGATCGCGTCGACCACGTCGGCGGAAAGCCGCTCCCCTGTTTCGACGTGCACCGCGTAGTTCGCCAATACCTCTGGCCACAGGGCCCACATCTCGTTGACCTGACTGGGGAATTCCACAAAATCGCGCGGCACGCTGGTACCGGACAACCGGGGGTACGTCACATCCGAGAACAGGCCGTGCAGTGCATGTCCGAATTCGTGGAACAGCGTATTGACCTCGTCCAGCGTCAGCAGTGCGGGACTGCCCGCAGCGGGCTTGGTGACGTTGAGGTTGTTCACCACGACCGGGCGGTGGCCGAGCAGGGATGACTGCTCGACGAACGAGTTCATCCAGGCGCCGCCGCGCTTGTATTCACGGGCGAAGAAATCACCCAGATAGAGCCCGATCGAACTGCCGTCGGCGTTCCGGACCTCCCAGACGCGCACGTCAGGGTGATAGCCGACCAGATCGGGGCGCGGCTCGAAGGTGATGCCGTAGACCTGACCGGCGGCGAAGAACACTCCGTCGCGCAAGACCCGCTCCAGCGCGAAGTACGGTCGCAAGGCGGCAGTGTCGACCGAATAACGTTGGGCGCGAACCTGTTCCGAGTAGAACGCCCAGTCCCAGGGGGCCAACTCGATACCATCGGCGGCGGCCAGTTCGGTAAGGATCTCGGCCTCCGCGAACGCACCAGCGGCCGCGGGCTCGATCAACTGGGCCAGCATGGCATCGACGGCGACACTGGTCTGCGCCGTTTGATCGGCGACCATCGCATCTGCGTGGGTGGCGAAGCCCAGCAGGTTGGCCCGCTTCGCCCGGAGCTTCGCCATCTCGATCGCCAGCGGGCCGTTGTCGTGCTCCCCCGCCGAGGCTCTGGTCACCGAGGCTTCGTAGAGCTTCCGACGGACGTCCCGGTTGCGCAAGGTCGACATCAAGGGTTGGCCGCTGGGCAGGATCAGCGGAATCAGGTAACTGCCATCGTGGCCGCGCTCGGTGGCCTCGGCTGCGGCGGCGGCAATCTCCTCATCGCTGAGTCCGGCCAGGTCGCCGCGTTCGGTCACGACGACGGCAGCCGCCTCGGTGGAGGCCTGCAGGTTCTGCTGGAACTTCGTGGACAGCTTGGAGAGTCGCTGGTTCAGCTGGCGCAGCTCGGCGTGCCCGGCGCTGTCGAGCCGGGCGCCGGCCAACACGAAGTCCAGCTGATAGCGCCGGACCAACGCCTCCTGCTCGTCGGTCAGGCCCAGCTCGGCCAGGGCTGCGTGGACGGCATCGATCCGGGCGAAGAGCCGCGGATCGAGCCGGATCTGATCGCTGTGAGCCGCCAGCCGGGGGGCGAACTCCGTCTCGATGTCACGAATCTCCGGGGTGGCCAGCGCGGAGACCAGATTGAAGAACAAGTAGCTGGTCCGAGCCAGTAACGCCCCCGCCTCTTCCAGCGCGACCAAGGTGTTGTCAAAAGTGGCCGGTGCAGGATTTGCGGCAATCGCCTCGACCTCCGCCAAGTGCTCGGCCATCCCCACCTCGAAGGCGGGCGGGAAATCCGCGGCCTCGATATCGGCGAACGGCGGGAGGCCGAACGGCAACGTCGACGGCGCCGCCAGGGCATTGCCGTTCAGCGAAACGTCGGTCTGGTGCGCAGTCATCGTGGAGCGTCCTCTCGCAGCGTCGCGCGCCCACCCGGGCAGCGGCATCGGTCCCAGTCCATCACAGCCGACCTGGGGCAGTGTGACCGTGACCCGGTCGGGATACAACTACCTGTGGAGCGAACCCGGTCAGCGCAGGAAGGAAATCCGCATGAGGTCGATCTGGAAAGGCTCACTCGCCTTCGGTCTGGTCAACGTGCCGATCAAGGTCTACAGCGCGACGGAGGACCACGACATCCGCTTCCATCAGGTGCACCGTGCCGACGGCGGCCGCATCAAGTACCAACGGATCTGCGAGGCGGACGGTAAAGAGGTCGCCTATGCCGACATCGCCAAGGCGTACGAGAGCGACGACGGCCGCACCGTCGTGCTCGACGACGAGGACTTCGACCAGTTGCCGGTCAACTCGGGTCACGAGATCGAGGTTCTCAGCTTCGTTCCGGCCGATCAGATCGACTCGGTGCTGTTCGATCGCAGCTACTACCTCGAGCCGGACGGCAAGTCGCCCAAGGCTTATGTGCTGCTGCGGCAGGTATTGGAGAAGACGGACCGGGTCGCCGTTGTGCATTTCGCACTCCGACAGAAGACCCGGCTGGCGCTGCTGCGAGTGCGCGACGAGGTGCTGATGGTGCAAACGCTGCTCTGGCCGGACGAGGTGCGAAAGGCCGAATTTCCCTCGCTGGAAACCAAGGTCGCGGTCAAGGCGCCGGAGTTGAAGATGGCCATGAACCTGGTCGACAGTTTCGCCGGGGACTTCTCGCCCTCGGAATACGACGACGAGTACCGCGAACAGCTGCAGCAGCTGATCGACGCCAAGCTCGATGGCGGCGAAGCGTTCGAGACGCCGACGGCCGACGAGGGCGAGGACGCCGAGGTGGTCGACCTATTGGCCGCACTCAAGCGCAGCGTGGCCACGCACCAGACCGCGGCCGACCCGGCGAAACGGACCAGAAAGCCGGCCGAAAAAACGGCGCCGGCCAAGAGATCTGCGTCGAGCGCGGCGTCCGCCAACAAGACGTCAACGAAGTCCACCGCTGAGAAACCCACCAGCGCGAAATCCACGAGCAAGAGGGCCGCCACCAAGACACCGACCCGGCGACGCAAGTCGGCCTGAGGAGGTAAGCGGGTTTGCGCCGGTCAGGCGTCCCGGGCTGCGGGAATGAATCGGCCGGTGCGTCCTCCCGAGGGAGTACGCACCGGCCATCGACAGGCGGCACAGGCATGGCCCCCAGGCTTCACTGCAGATCCGGGAGCTGTGCTCCGTCCCCGCCGCGGGACTGACCGAATCGTTCGTGGAACCTGGCTCCGTGTCGAACAAGGTAAGGCTAACCTACATGCACGGTTCGAGCAACGGTCGCTGCTACAAAATCTCGCCTGGCGAGTAGGCGGCAGCCGCAGGGTGGTCTTTCTTGACCGCGGCGATCTTGTCCAACACCGCGCCGACCTGCCGCGCGGCCACCCCGGTGAACGAGAGCGGATCGGACAACAGCGCGTCCAACTGTTCCTGGCTCAGCGGCAGTCGGTCGTCCGCCGCCAGCCGAGCCGTCAGGTCGTTGTCGGTCTGCCCACTTTCCCGCATGGCCAGCGCGACCGCGACCGAGTGCTCCTTGATCGCCTCGTGTGCGGTTTCCCGCCCGACGCCCGCCCTGATCGCCCCCATCAGCACCTTGGTGGTGGCCAGGAACGGCAGATAGCGCTGGAGCTCGCGCTCGATCACGGCCGGGTAGGCGCCGAAGTCCTCGAGCACCGTCAGGAACGTCTCCAGCAGACCATCGATGGCGTAGAAGGCATCGGGCAGGGCGATCCGCCGGACCACCGAGCAGAACACATCGCCCTCGTTCCATTGCGCGCCGGACAACTCGGCGGTCATGGACGCGTAGCCGCGGAGGATGACCGCCAGTCCGCACACCCGCTCGCAGGAGCGGGCATTCATCTTGTGCGGCATGGCCGACGAGCCGACCTGCCCGGGCTGGAAGCCCTCGGTGGCCAGCTCGGCTCCGGCCATCAGCCGGATGGTGGTGGCCAATGAGGCCGGCCCGGCCGCCAGTTGGACCAGCGCCGACACGACCTCGTAGTCGAGGGATCGGGGATAGACCTGGCCGACGCTGGTCAGCACCGACGTGCCCCGTCCGGCAACCTCGGCGACGACTTCCGTTTCCAGCTGGTCCAACGCCTCCGGAGAACCCAACAGGTCCAACATGTCCTGGGCCGTGCCGACCGGACCCTTGATACCGCGCAACGGATATCGCTCGAGCAGCGACGAGATGCGGTGATAGGCCAGCAGTACCTCGTCGGCGGCCGAGGCGAACCGCTTGCCCAACGTGGTCGCCTGGGCCGGCACGTTGTGTGAACGGCCCGCCATCACCAGCTCGGCGTACTCGGCGGCCCGCCGACCCAGGTGATCGAGCAGGGACACCGTGCGATCGCGGACCAGCCTGGTCGCCTGCAGAATCTGCGCCTGTTCGACGTTCTCGGTCAGATCGCGGCTGGTCATCCCCTTGTGGATCTGCTCGTGTCCGGCCAGGGCGTTGAACTCCTCGATCCGGGCTTTCACGTCGTGCCGGGTGATCCGCTCGCGCGCCGCGATCGAGGCGAGGTCGACCTGGTCGATGACCGCTTCGTAGTCGGCGACCACCTGCGGTCCGACGGTCAGCCCGAGGCCGGACTGGGCTCGCAGCACGGCCAGCCACAGCCGGCGCTCGGCGACGATCTTGTTCTCCGGCGACCAGATCGCCACCATCTCGGGCGATGCGTACCGCCCGGCGAGCACATTGGCCGTCGGCGTCGGCACGGTCGGCACTGTGGGCACGGGGGTGGATCCAGGAGAAGTCACGTGCCTCATTGTCCCAGGCTCAGGGTCGGGAACGCGACGCCTCAACGGAGCGCCCTGATCACCGCCTTGCCGGCCGCGATCATCTGGGCCCGCTCCGTTGCGGTGGTCGGTCCGCCGGTGCGGGTGAGCGCCACCTGATAGCCGTCGTCGTACACCCAGATCGTGGTCGACGCGCTGGTCACGTGCCGATAGGCACCGTCGACACCGGGCACGGGCGAGCAGACCGGTGCGCTCTTCGCGCAGGCGCCCGGCGAGGCCTTACTGGCAGAGATGGTCAGCTGCTGCCCGGCCGCGTCCGTCAAGGTCGCCCCTCCGACCAGTCCGGCAGGCACCGGTGCACGGCAATCAGTCAACGCGGTCACCGTGCCGAACTGGCTGGCCGGAAGGGCCGATCTAGCGGCGGCGAGGGCCTTACCAGTCAGCGACGGGCAGCCGGCCGCAGTAGCTGTCGGCTCCTTCGCGCCGGCCGACGAGGCAACACCCGAACTGGCCGCGTAGGCGGAACTTGCCGGGGCTGATGGGGCGGGGGCTGCCGCGCTCGCGGCGGCCGAACCGGCCGGTTCGGAAGCCAACGACTGCGGTGCAGACGCAGCCGCCTCCGACTCATCGGCTGCGGCGGCACCCGACGAGACGCCACCCGATGAGGCCGCGGACGTGCCCGAACCGCCGGCGACCCCGGGGATCGCCGCGGCCGCGGGAGCTGAACCGGCAGCGGCTGACCCGGCCGACGATGATGCTGCAGCTGCCTCACTCGAACTGGCCGCCGTCGTCCCCGACGACGAATGTCCCAATTTCGGCAGCACGATCGCGGCCAGCGCAGCCAGTGCTGCGGCGAGCAGCAGATTTCGCCCGTACTTCAGTCGCTTGATTCGCTGGTCGAGCGCTGCGTTCTGTTCAAGGGACGCGAGTTTGATTACCTCGTCGGGTGAGACCTCGGAGGCGGGTGCGTCGTCGACCAGCGAGGCGAACAGGGCGGCCAAAGCCCGCTCGTCCGCCGTCCGGTTGTCACTGCCGTCACTGCCATCACTGCCATCTCGAGTGCTCATCGCCCATCACCTCCCTGCCCACGATCGTTCTCCCGTTCCGGGTCGGTCCCGCCGGCTTCGCCGAGCTCCCGCAGGGCCTTTTTCAGCGCCGCCAGACCTCGTGCGGTCTGCGACTTCACGTTGCCTTCTGAACAACCGAGCGCAGCCGCCGCCTCCGCTACGTCGAGTCCCTCGAAGTACCGCAGCACCAACGTGGCCCGCTGCCTGGGCGGCACGTGCTCCATCGCCGCCTGCACGAGGGCACGGTCCGAGATGACGCTGGCAATGTCGAAGGAATCGGGCACCTCCGGCAGGACCTCGACCGCTCGTTCCCGGCGCCAGGGTCGCCGCGACTCGTCGATGGTCGCCCGGACCAGGCACGACCGCACGTAGGCGTCCAATGCACGCGGATCGCGCACCCGCTCCCAGGCCCCGTAGAGCTTGACGAACGCGATCTGCGTGAGGTCGTCCGCGCGGTGCCAGTCACCGCACAGCAAGTAGGCCGTTCGTCGAACATGATCGCGACGCGCGGTGACATACCGGGAGAATGCGGCATCCTCCTCCGGCCCCACGCGGAACCTCCACTCTGCTGATGAGACGGAACTGCGCAACTCACGGTTGCACGGGTCAGCTGATCTGCCCAGCAGCGGATCGCGGCCCCGCCTGGTCGCATTGTTCCTCACCCACCGTGTCAACGGCCGCACTTTCCGTTGGCGTCGCGATCTGGGAGCATCGCGTTTCGTGTCCACGCCCGGCTCGCCCACTTCGTCGCCGGGTGGCACCGCCGCGCAGAACGCCGCCAGCCGCACCGTGCTGATCGCGCTGTTCGGGCTGCTGGCCGTCGCGGCGGCGTGGGGGTCGAGCTTCCCGCTGACCAAGAGCCTGCTGCAGCGGATGACACCGCTGAATTTCCTGGCCGTCCGGTTCAGCATCGCCGGTCTGGTCATGCTGCTGTTGTTCTATCGCTCCGTCCGGGCGCTTTCCCGGCGCAACCTGCGGCGGGGCGCGATCCTGGGCGTCACCTACGGGGTCGCCCAGATCGTGCAGACCGAAGGGCTCGCGCACACCTCGGCGAGCGTCAGCGGGTTCGTCACCGGTATGTACGTCGTGCTGACCCCGATCTGCGCCGCGCTGATCCTCCGAACGGCGATCGGCCCCCGAGTCTGGATCGGCGCGGTGATCGCTACCGTTGGTCTGGCCATCCTGGCGCTTTCCGGGCTGCATCTCGGTTTCGGCGAGGCGATCACGCTGGTCTCCGCGGTCATCTACGCGCTGCACATCGTCGGGCTGGGTGCGTGGTCGACCGGGCACATCGCGCTCGGCCTGGCCGTCGTCCAGATCGTCGCCACCGGCCTCGTCAGCCTGGTCGCGGCCACCATCGTCGAACCGGGGGACTGACCCTGCCCGGCAGCACCTTCGACTGGGTCGCCCTGCTCTACATGGCCCTGATCTCCGGCGCCCTCGCCATGATCGTGCAGTCGTGGGCGCAGGCCTACCTGGCGCCGTCGAGGGCGGCGATCATCATGTCCACCGAGCCCGCCTGGGCGGCCTTCTTCGCCATCGCCTTCCTCGGTGAGGCGTTGACCTGGCGGATCGCCGTCGGTGGCAGCCTGATGCTGGTCGCCATGGTGATCGTCGAGACCGGGCCTCGCCAACACGGGGCGCCGGTGCACCCCGACGAGGTCCCCAAACTGGCCGCGTGACGCACCCGGAATTGTTACGGCTTGCTGTCAACCACGGCGCCGACCGGCCATCCTGCCGTTGATCGACGGTCGCCGTCGTAGCGTGGGAGCGATATCGGCAGGTCCATCCGCCGCGCGCTCCACATTCCTGTCCCTGGAGGTCCAGCTGTTCACGTTGGTGTTGATCGGGCTGGTCGGCGGCCTGATCACCGGCATTTCACCCTGCGTCCTTCCCGTCCTCCCGGCGGTATTCCTGGCCGGCGGAACGCAAGCTGCCCGGCTCCCCGGCGGCGCAGCTGGCGGGGACGCGCCTGCCGACGTGCAGACGTTGGAGCGGAACGACAACAAGCGGCCTTACCTGGTCATCGCCGGTCTGGTGCTGAGCTTCAGCGTCTTCACTCTGCTGGGCACCCTGATCCTGCGTGCCCTGCACCTACCGCAGGGGGTGATCAGGTGGGCCGGCCTGATCGTGCTGGTCCTGCTCGGCGTCGGCATGATCGTGCCGCGATTCGAAGCGGTGCTCGAACGGCCCTTCGCCCGCATCCCGGTGCTCCGGACGGCACGCGCCGGTGGCGGTGCCCGCGGCGGTTTTATCCTCGGCCTTGCCCTGGGTGCCGTCTACGTCCCCTGCGCCGGCCCGGTGCTGGCCGCGATCACCGTGGCCGGCGCCACCGGCCACATCGGTGGCGGCACCGTTGCGCTCACGCTCGCCTTCGCGGTGGGCACGGCCATCCCGCTACTGTTCTTCGCCTTGGCCGGACGTCAGGTGGCCGAACGGGTTTCGGTCTTCCGCCGGCATCAACGGGGCATCCGGGTCGGGGCCGGCGTGGTGGTCATCGCACTTGCCGTCGCATTGACCTTCAACGTCACCGACGTGCTGCAGCGCGCCGTTCCGGATTACACCAACGGGCTGAACACTGCGCTCGACAACGCCGGCGCGACCTCGGTGCCACAGGCGGTCGGGGCGCCGCCGCAGGACGAACAATTGGCGATCTGCGGCCAGGATCTGCGGGCGAGATTGCAGGACTGCGGCCCGGCGCCGGAGATCGCCGGCATCTCGCAGTGGCTCAATACCCCCGATGCCAAGCCGATCAGCATCGCCGCGCTCAAGGGAAAAGTGGTGCTGGTCGACTTCTGGGCCTACTCGTGCATCAACTGCCAGCGGGCGATCCCGCACGTGAACGCCTGGTACTCCGCCTATGCGGCCGATGGGCTCGAGGTGATCGGTGTTCACACCCCCGAATATGCATTCGAGCATGTCCCGACCAATGTGGCAGCGGGCATTGAACGTCTCGGCATTCGCTATCCGGTCGCCCTCGACAACGATTACGCCACCTGGAACGCATTCAGCAATCAATCCTGGCCGGCGGAATACCTGATCGACTCGACCGGCAAAGTGCGGCACGTTTCGGTTGGCGAGGGGAATTACACCGCCATGGAGAACCTGATCCGGCAACTGCTCGCCGCGGAGAAGCCGGGGGTCGCCCTGCCGAAGGCGACCACGGTGGATGACGAGACCCCGACGGCCGACGACCTGACCCAGGAGACCTACCTGGGAGTGAAGCTCCAGCAGACCTACGCGGGACCATCAGGACTGGATGCCGGCACCAAGGACTACCACTATCCCGCCACTGTCCCCGATGACGAATTTGCCCTGTCGGGCCAATGGTCGGCCGACGACGAATCGATCACGGCCAAGTCGGGTGCGGCGATCCGGCTCAACTTCAATGCGGCTGACGTTTACCTGGATATCGGTGGCACCGGAACCGTCACGGCAACGGTGAACGGAAAGACCACCAGATATCCGGTCTCCGGCGCGCCCAATATCTACCGACTGGTGACCGGCGACGACCCAAAACGGGCGACCTTGGATGTGGCACTCTCACCCGGTTTGACGGCGTATTCCTTCACCTTCGGATGATCGGCACCCAGGTCGACGGGCACGACGGCGTCGTCCGGGCGTCGAGTCTGTGGCACCACCGACCCGCCATTTCTGGCGACGGGCGGGGAAGCGACTGCGGGCTGCGTCGTCTCGAGCCGCAGCGAGGGACCGGACTCTGCAGTCGCCAACTGAGCGATTTGCCGATCGGTGACCACCTGCGCGATCCGACCGCCGGGCCGACAGATCAGCAGCGATTCGACGCCCTGTTCGCGGAGCTGCCGGGCCAGGTCCATCAGGTCATCGCTGGACGTCAGCGCCAGCAATTCTTGTCGCGTCGATTCGTTAATCGGTTGAACCATTTCCTCACCACCGAGAATGGACGACACAGGACATTTCGAAGAGTTCTCCCTTTCCCCACTATGCACCTGGCCGGACCAGAATGCTCGAAAGAGTGACATGATCGTCGCCGCGGACACACCTCACCGCATTGGGCTGCACCGAGTTGGCTGCAGCGAGTGGCTGCACCGAGTTGGGAGACCGAGCGCTCAGCTGCGCCGGACGGCGTCCAGGACCTCGAGCAGGCTGGCCAGCGAGTGACCCGAAACGAAGTTGTCGACGTGAGGCAAGGCGACGGTCATTCCGCCGGTGGCCGGGACGAACCCGCTGGCCGCCTTTCGTGGGTTGACCCAGATCACCCGGTGGGCCAAACGGTGCAACCTGGCCATCTGCTCACCCAGCAGTGCAGGATCGCTGCGCTCCCAACCATCGGAGACAATGACGACGACCGCTCCCCTGGCCCGCCCCCGTCGACCATCGGTGTCCAGGAAATCCTTGATGGCAGCTCCGATCCGGGTGCCACCGGCGACATCCGGCGCCTCCTGGAGAGCCCGGCCGATGGCCTTGTCCCGCTCAAGATCTCCGAGCCGCCGGGTGACCCTGGTCAGCCGGGTGGCGAAGATGTAGGCCTCGGCGTGCGCGCCGACGACCGCACTCTGCAGTAGCCGCAGGTACACCCGCGAGTAGCTCTGCATCGACCCTGACACGTCGGCGATCAGCACCAGACCCCGGACGGCGCGACCGCGCCGACGGTAGGCACGACGCACCGGATCGCCGGCCGTGCGGTGGGCGCTCCGCAGCGTCCGCCGGAGGTCGAGCCGGCCGGGCGGCTGATGCCGAACCCAACGAGACGGTCGGGTCGGCAGGACCACTCGCATGCGGCTGATCAGCAGGTCCAGTTCGGCCAACTCCTGGACCGAACATTTCGCGAAGTCACGCTGGGCCAACCTCTCCTGGGCCGATGCCGCGGCCAGCACCGCATCGCCCGCTGCGTCGTCGTCCCGGCCCGAGGTCTCGGACCCGACGGACGGCAGGATCGGCGGCTGGTCCGGCTGCTCGCCGCTTTCTCCGGCCCGTTGGTCGGCACCGTCGCTGGACAGGCTTCGCTGCCGTTTCGTCGCCGGGGTGGATGGCCGGTCACCCCGGAAATCGGCGAGATCCACCAGGCCGCGGAAGATCTGATCGAAAACTGCGTCGAAGACCGGGATCTGACCGGGCGACCCGATCAGCGTGACCCTGGCCAGCCAGTACAGCTCGGCCGTCGCCACCGGGCCGGCCAGCTCGATGGCGCCGGCGAGGCGGGAGATCTGGTGTGGCCCACAGCCGATGCCGGACTGGCCCAGCCGATCGGCGAAGGCACTGCAGACGGCCGCTACATCCGCCGACTCCAGGGCTTCAGTCACCGGCAATCCAGCCGGCACCCGCCTTGACCGCCACCTGGAAGTCCTCGCGGTATTTGAGGGTGGAACCGAAAGTACCTGCGACGGCGTCGGCGTCCAGTTCGAAGATGCCAAGCAGGCCCAGAGCGGTGGCCCAGTCGATGGCCTCAGCGGTACCCGGATGTTTCTGCAGGTCGAGCGTTCGCAGACGCGCCACAGCGCCGGCGACCTGAGCGGCCAATGTGGTGGAGGCGGACGGAACCCGTTGCCGCACGATCGCCGCGACCCGATCGGCCGACGGATGCTGGATCCAGTGGTAGAGGCAACGACGCTTCAGCGCGTCGTGCAGATCCCGGGTGCGGTTCGAGGTCAGGATCGCGATCGGCGGCACGTTGGCCCTGATGGTCCCGATCTCCGGGATGGTGATCGACTGCTCGCCGAGGAGCTCAAGCAGGAAGGCCTCGAAATGCTCGTCCGCGCGGTCGATCTCGTCGATCAGCAGCACCGCGGGGCGTGGACCTGCGTGCTCGACCGCCCGTAACAACGGCCGCTCGATCAGGTAGTCACGGCCGAAGAGGTCACTCTCACCGAGTTCGCGATCGCTCGATTCGGCCAGCCGGATGGCCAACAGTTGCCGCTGATAGTTCCACTCGTACAACGCCTCCGCCGTGTCGATGCCCTCGTAGCACTGCAGCCTGATCAACGGGGTGTCCAGGGCGGCCGCCAGGGCCTGGGCCGCCGAGGTCTTCCCGACCCCTGCTTCTCCTTCGAGCAGCAGCGGCTGCCCGAGGCGGGTGGCACAAAACAGGGCGGTGGCCAGTCCGTCGTCGGGTAGGTAACCGCCCTCCTCCAACAGCGACCCCAGCGCCGCGACGGACGGGATCAATGACGGCAGATCACTTGGCATGCCAAGGGTTTCGGTCACCTGATGACGAATCGAGCCGGGGCCATCGAAAAGGCATCCCGGCACCCTTCGCGGCAGAAGTACACAGTGCCGCCGTCGAACTCGAGGTGCACCGTCGACGGTACCGCGGCCACCGTCATGCCACACACCGGATCGATGGCGGTGGTCGGCATTGGTGGTTCCGCGGGTACGACGCAGTCCACGGGCGCCGTCGTCCGCGACCGCAGCGACACGATCTCGGCCAGGATCGACACGGCGATCTCCGAGGGCGTCCGCGCGCCGATGTCCAGCCCGGCGGGGGTGTGCACCCGGGCCAACTGCTCTGCGGTGACGTCCAGCTCGGCCAGCACGCCCTGTCCACGCTTCCGACTGGCCACCAGCCCGACATAGGGCACGCCGGCCCGCAGGGCGGCGGTCAGCACCGGCGGTTCGTCGCGGCCGTGCGAGGCCACGACCACCGCGGAGGCGGATGCCAGCTGTTCTTCGGCCTCGGCCTGCTCCACGATTTCCACCTGCATGTCCATCGCCCGGCCGACCCGGGCCAGTGCGTCGGCGATCGGTCCGTTGGCCAGCACCAACATCAGCGGTGAGGGCAGTATGGGGTCCAAGAAAATCTCCAAACTTCCGCCCGACAGGCACGGGTTGTAAACGGTCATCGTGCCCGGCCGGGCCACGGTCGAGGTGTTCGATTCCGGACTGATCCGCAACAGCAGCGGCTGCCTGGAGTTCGACAGCCTGTCGTCCAAGAGGGCCAGGCTGTGCAGTCGCACCGTCGACTCGGCGCAGGTACCGCCGACGAAGCCCTCGATCCGCCCGTCGGCGAATACGATCGCCTCGTCTCCCGGCTTGGCCGAGGTAGGCCGCTCCGCCACCACCACCCGCGCGTGCACGAACGGCACCCGGTCGGCCCGCAGCTGGGCCGACCGCACCTCCAAAGCCGCACTGCTCATGTTGATTCCCTGGTCTTCGCGCAAGTGCTCATTGCTTCACTCGCTCCGCGCTGGGTCGATCCTCGTGCTTGTTCCTGTCCACGATGCTCACTCACGTCACGGCCAGGTCGGTGCGCATGGGTGAGCCCTGCATAGCCATCCAGACGTTGGCCGGGGTGAGCGGCATGTCTGCGTGCCGGACGCCGAACGGCGAGATGGCGTCCAGTACCGAGTTCACCACGGCCGGCGGCGACCCGACGGTGGCGGACTCGCCCACGCCCTTGAGCCCCAGCGGGTGGTGCGGCGACGGTGTCACGGTCTCCCCCAGCTCGTAACTGGGGCATTCCAGCGAGGTCGGGATGAGGTAGTCCATGAACGACCCGCCCACGCAGTTGCCGTCCGCGTCGAAGGCGATCAGCTGCATCAACGCCATCCCGATACCGTCGGCCAGGCCGCCGTGCACCTGCCCCTCGACGATCATCGGGTTGATCCGTGGCCCGCAGTCGTCGACCGCGATGAAGCGTCGGACCTTGACTTCTCCGGTGCCCGGATCCACGTCGGTGACGCAGATGTAGCACCCGTACGGGTAGGTCAGATTGGGCGGGTCGTAGACCACCGACGCGTCCAGATGACCCTCCACGCCCTCCGGCAGTTCCAGGTTGCCGTGGCTGAGCATCGCGATCTCCGGGATGGTGCGACCCTGTGACGGGTCGCCCTTGACCTGCCAACGTCCGTGATCCCATTCCAGGTCGTCCGGGCTGCACTCCAACGACGCCGCGGCGATGATTCTGGCCTTGGCCCTGACTCGTTGCGCCACAATGGCTGCCGCCGCCCCGGACACCGGGGTGGACCGGGATCCATAGGTGCCGAGGCCGAACGGGGTGTTGTCGGTGTCCCCATGGATGACTTCGATGTCCTCCGGGGGGATCCCCAATTCCTGGGCGATGATCTGCGCGAAAGTCGTTTCGTGGCCCTGCCCCTGGGTCTGCACGGACAGCCGGACCTGGGCCTTGCCGGTCGGGTGCACCCTCAGCTCGCAGCCGTCGGCCATGCCCAGGCCGAGGATGTCCATGTGTTTGCGCGGTCCTGCTCCCACACCCTCGGTGAAGAACGAGATGCCGATGCCCATCAGCTCTCCGCGTTCACGCTTCTCCGCCTGCTCGCGGCGGAGTTCGGGATAGCCGGCCAGATCCAGCGCGACCTGCATGGTGTGCGCATAGTCGCCGGAGTCGTATTCCCACCCGGTCTTCGAGGTGTACGGGAACTGCTCGGGGCGCAGCAGGTTCTTCATCCGCAGTTCGGCCGGGTCGATGCTCATCTCGGCCGCGAGCAGGTCGACCATCCGCTCGACCAGATACACCGCCTCGGTGATCCGGAACGAACAGGCGTAGGCGACGCCACCCGGGGCCTTGTTGGTGTAGACCCCCGTGACCGAGCAGTGTGCGGCCTCGAGATCGTAGGAGCCGGTGAAGATGTGGAAGAAACCGGCCGGGAACTTGGTCGGCTGGGCGGTGCCGTTGAAGGCCCCGTGGTCGGCGAGGACGTCAACCCGCAGGCCGGTGATCTTGCCGTCCTTGGTTGCTGCTATCGAGCCCTTCATGTGGTAATCCCGGGCGAAGGACGTGGCCATCAGATTCTCGCTACGGTCCTCGATCCACTTCACCGGCTTGCCGGTGACGATCGAACCGACGACGGCCAGCACGTAGCCGGGATAGATGCCGACCTTGTTGCCGAAACCGCCGCCGATGTCCGGCGAGATGATCCGGATCTTGTGCTCGGGGATGCCCGCGACCAGGGCGTAGATGGTGCGATGGGCGTGCGGCGCCTGGTTCGTCGAGTAGACGGTGAGCTTGCCCGTCACCGGATCCATCGAGGCCACCGTGCCACAGGTTTCCATCGGTGCGGGGTGCACCCGGGGATAGAGCATCTCCTGCGAGACGACAACGTCGGCGGCCGCGAAGACCGCGTCGGTGGCGTCCCGATCCCCCGATTCCCAGTCGAAGATGTGGTTGTCGGTCTTGCCCTCGATGTCGTCACGGATCACCGGAGCGCCAGGATCCATCGCCTTCTTCGCATCGATCACGGGCGGGAGCACGTCGTAATCAACGACAATCAGATCGAGTGCATCGCGAGCGATGTACTCACTGTCCGCCACCACGTAGGCGACTTCCTGATGCTGGAAACGCACCTTGTCGGTGGCCAGCACGGCCTGCACATCGGCCGAGAGGGTCGGCATCCAGGCCAGTTTCAGGCCGGCCAGGATCTCACCGGTGATGACGGCGTGCACCCCCGGCAGTGCGGCAGCGGCGGTGGTGTCGATCGACACGATGCGGGCATGCGCGTGCGGACTGCGCAGGATGGCCGAGTGCAACATGCCGGGCATGCGCACGTCGTCCACGTAGTTCCCCTGGCCCCGCAGGAATCTGGCGTCCTCGAAACGGGCCATCCGGCCGAACCCGATCGGATTGCCGGCGGGGCTGACCCTGGGCATCGTCGATGTCATGCCGACACCTCGACGGCCGATTCGGGCGAAGCGGCATCGGATTTCGCGCCGTCCGCCGGATGCGAGGGATGGCCGGCCGCGTTGCGCACCGCCCGGACGATGTTCTCATAGCCGGTACATCGGCACATCTGTCCCGAAATGGCTTCCCTGATGCGTTGTTCTGACGGATCAGGTTCGTGATCGAGCAGATGCCGGGCCGTCATCATCATGCCCGGCGTGCAGAAGCCGCACTGCAAGCCGTGTTCGGCCATGAACGCGGTCTGCACCGGGTCCAGCGTCGCCCCGTCGGCCAGACCCTCGACGGTGCGCACCCGATGCCCGTCCGCCATCGCGGCCAGCACGGTGCAGCTCTTCACCGGCTGCTCGTCCATCCACAGCACACACGTTCCGCACTGTGAGGTGTCGCAGCCCCAATGCGTGCCGGTGAATCCCAGCGTCTCGCGGATGTAGTGCACCAGCAGCATTCTCGGCTCGATCTCGTTGGTGTGATCCACTCCGTTGACCGTGATGGTGACCTGCATGTCAGCCTCTTCCCTGAGCCCGGGCCGCGGCCCTGGTCAGCGCTCGGATGGTGAGTTCGGCGGCGAGATGTTTCTTGTAGCGGGCCGGACCTCGCTGATCGGGCTGCGGATTGCTGGCCTCCGCGGCGAGTCGCCCGGCTTCGGCGAAGGTCGCCGCGGAGACGGTCTTGCCGATCAGGTAGTCCTCCGCCGCCGGCGCGCAGTGATGGGGGACGCCGACCGCGGCCAGACCGATCCCGGCGTCGGCGATCGTCTCGCCGTCCAGCAGCAGCATCGCCCCGGCGGAGGCCACCGCCCAGTCCCCGGCGCGCCGTTCCACCTTCTGATAGGAGGACCCGACGCCGGGACGGACCGGAACCCGCACTTCGGTGAGGATCTCGTTCTCCTCGCGCAACGTCATGAACGGACCGTCGAGGAATTCCCGAACCGGCACGGTTCGGGAGCCGGCCGCGGATCGCAGCACCACGGAGGCCTTGAGTGCAGACGCAACAGTCGCCAGGTCCTCGGCGGGGTCCGCCTGCGCGATCGAGCCACCCACCGTCCCTCTATTGCGCACTATGGGGTCGGCGATCACCTTTTCGGCGTCGCGGAAGATCAAGTAGTGCTCGGCGAGGAGGGCGGAGTCGAGGACCGTGGCGTGGCGGGTCAGGGCGCCGATGGCCAGGTGCCCACCGTCGACCCTGATGTAGTCGAGCTCGGTCAGATCGTTGATGTCGATGACCCACTCCGGCTGGGCCAGCCTGATTCTCATCATCGGGATCAGGCTGTGGCCCCCAGCGATCAACGCGGCATCGGGGCCGTGTTCAGCCAACAGGGCCAGCGCTTCCTCGACGCTGTGAGCCCTGGCGTAGTCCAGCGGAGCGGGTGTCTGCATGCGCGATCCTCTCGATGGAGCCGGATCGGTCGATCCCTCCAGCGGGTGACGAAACGCATCGCGCAGGGAGTGATACCTGCTGACACCATGACCGCGCATGGATCGGGTAGGCCGTTCGGCCCAGTGTGCCCTGCTTCACACCCTTCGGCTACCCATCTGCGGGCCTAGGACGACTGACTCCGCACATGCGCCATGAGACGTCCCGAAGAGTACCGCGGATGCGGTGGCGTTCGGCGTCATCACAGCATCAGGCGGTGAGCGGGACCACCCAGATCGGCGCGCTGGTCGGCTGGGCAGAACCGCCGGCAGGTTCGACCGTGACACCGACCGCGGTGTTGCCGGCGTGCACCGGAGTTGTGACCGCAGGCACGGTTCCGTCTGCGGCCGGCGTCACCAAACCCGCCGAGGTGGCTTTCTGTCCGCTGAGCACCCAGACCTGATAGGTCTTCCCGGCAGGCGGGGCCGGCAGTTTCGGCATGTTCACGACGGCTGTGTTGCACGACGGAGCCAGGGTCACGTCCCCACCGGAGCCGACGTTCGGCGTCAGCGCGGCCTTGTCCGGAGCCGCGGCCACGCACTCACTCGCCGTCTGCTGCGCCGGCGAGGACGAGTTGGCGATGACGATGCCGGCACCACCGCCGATGACCAGCAACGCCACAGCTGCGGCAATGAGGCCCTGCGTCCGGCGATACCAGGCGCGATGAAGTGGGATGACCTCGGCGAGATGGTCGTCGGGCCGCTCCGGGCTTTCCTCGGAAGAAGCGGTATCGCCTTCTTCCGGCGCTGCCGGCTGACGGTGCCGACCGAGCACAGTACCCGTCCCGGACGTGCTGTCGGTCAGCGGCGGCAGTTGCGGGGTGCGGGCGACCGCGTCCATCACCGATCGGCGGAGACTCGCCGGGGGAGTCTGGGCGACCGAGCTACCCAGGATGGCGGCCGTCTCGCGGAAACCAGCCAACTCCTGGGCACAGATCTCGCAGGTTTCCAGGTGGTCGACAAAAGAGGCTGCCTCGTCCTCGGGCAGCGAGCCCAGCGCCATGGCGCCGGTATTCAAATGCTGATCGGTGGTCATGCCCCTACTCCCAAGCAGTCACGCAGACGGATCATGCCGTCCCGTAGCCGGGTTTTGATGGTCGGTAACGGTGTGCTCAGCAACTCGGCTACCTCACGGTAGGTGTAACCACTGTAGTAAGCCAGCGTGACGGATTCGCGTTGCAGATCCGTGAGGGTGGTCAGGCACTTTTGTACGGCTTTTCGCTCGAATGCCGATTCGACTGCCTCGACGACGGTATCGATCTCGATCTCGTGTGAGGCGTATGCCACCTTGAGCTCCCGATCGGTGGAGGCCTGTGCCGACCGCACCCGGTCAACTGAGCGCGCATGCGTCAACGTCATGATCCACGACGTGGCCGAGCCCTTTCCGGCGTCGAACCGCGTCGCTCGCCGCCAGATTTCGAGGAAGACCTCCTGCGCCACTTCCTCGGCCTGGCTGGGGTTTCGGACGATCCGTCGAGCCAGTCCGAAGACCCGGCCGGCGAACGCGTCGTACAGGGCCTCGAAGGCCCGCTCGTCGCCGAGTGCGGTCCGTCGAAGCAGGTCTTCGGGGGTGGCCGGACCCGAAGAGTCCCGGGCGACGTCCCGCACGCTCCGCAGCGGCGGTACCGCTGACAGCGCCCGAGACTGCGGGTTGGAAGCAGACATCTGCACATTCCCTTGGGTCCGTTGAAGATCGGCCGGGCCTACCGGCTGGAAGGTCGATCAGTGATTCGGCGCAACCTGCACTCCGGATGGCTCCGCTGATTCCGAATCGATCACCGGTTCGCCATCTCTTACCGGGTTCTTACTGATCGACGCCGAATGCCTCCATCCGCAGCTGCACGCGTCAGACTCGAGTGATGCCTGCGTCCCAGGCCATCCAAACGCCTGTTCGCACCGAAGGAATCGCATGACAACCACTTCCCGGCCGACGCCCAACCGGACTCCCGCCAGCAAGGCGTCCGGCGCTGCGTGGCAGCCGAGCTATCTCGTGTCCGCGCTCGTCGGGCTGGTCGCCATGGGGCTCGCGATCGGGATTGCCGAGCTGATCTCAGCGGTCGGCGTCTGGCTCGGCGCGCTGTCCACGGCGTCGTCGCCGATCAATTCGCTGGGCACCACCTTCATCCACCTCACTCCCGAGTGGCTCAAGGAATACGCGATCCGAACGTTCGGGCAGCACGACAAGGACGCCCTTCGGGTCGGCATGTACATCACCTTGTTCATCGTGGCGTTGATCATCGGACTGGTGGCCCGCCGCAGTCCACGCATCGCGGCCGGCATCACCGTGCTGTTGATCCTGATCACCATCGGCGCCATCTACACGACCACCGGAGCCATTGCCTTTGACGCGCTTCCGATCCTGGTCGGCGGGGCGGCCGGGGTGTACCTGCTGGTCACCGTCTTTCGCCGGACCGTCGAACCGCAACTGCTGTCCACCGGGGCACCGGTGGGCAAGAACGCCCACCCGTTACCGACCGGCGACGGGCGCACCGCGGCCGACTCCGGTACGGCCGTCACCCCGACGGATCCGATCGAGGAAGTGCTGTACGACGCCAAGCCCGGCACGTCCGGTGATCAGCACCCGATGGCGGTCGCATCGACGGCCGGCCGCCCGGCCAAGGACGCACGCCCCGGCATGGATCGTCGCCAATTCTTCCGGCTGGCCGCCATCGGGGCCGTCGTCGCTGTGGCTGCCGGCGCCATCTCACGTTGGATCCCCAGCAGCGCCCAGGTGACGGCCAGCCGCGCGAAGGCCATCGTGCCGGTCCCGACCTCGAAGCAGACCATCCCCGCGGGCGTCGATTTCGGGATCAACGGACTCACGCCCTACGTCACGCCGAGCGACAGCTTCTATCGCGTCGACACCGCTTTCGTCCCACCAAATGTGACGGCCGAGGAGTGGGAGCTGAAGATCCACGGCCTGGTCGACAAGGAGGTCAGCATCAACTATCCCGAGTTGATCGCCCGGCCCCAGATCCAGCGGGACATCACCCTGACCTGCGTGTCCAACCCGGTCGGCGGCAATCTGGCCGGCAATGCCACCTGGATCGGCACCCGGCTGGACACCCTGCTCAAGGAAGCCGGCCCGAACAGCGGCGCCGATTGCGTGCTGTTCACCAGCAAGGACGGCTTCACCCAGACTGCCCCGCTGGATGCCCTCGTCGACGGACGGGATGCCATCCTGGCCGTGGCGATGAACGGTGAAGTGCTGCCCATCGCACACGGCTTCCCGGTCCGGATGGTGGTTCCTGGCCTCTACGGCTATGTCTCGGCCTGCAAGTGGATCGTCGACATGAAGGTGTCGAAGTTCGCCGACGAGAGCGCGTACTGGACCCAGCGTGGCTGGTCCGACCACGGCCCGATCAAAACGGCGTCGCGCATCGACGTCCCCAAGGGGTTCGCCCAGTTCCCGGCGGGCGACGTGACGATCGCCGGCGTCGCCTGGGCGCAGCACCGCGGCATCAACAAGGTCGAGGTGCAGATCGACGACGGCCCGTGGCAGACCGCCGAATTGGCCGGCGACGCGTCCGTCGACACCTGGCGGCAGTGGAAGTTCGTCTGGAAGGCCGGCAAGGGCACCCACACGGTGCAGTCCAGGGCGACCGACGGCACCGGCACAGTCCAGACCTCCAAGGTGCAGGATGTCTTGCCGGATGGCGCCACCGGCTACGACTCGCGCAGCATCGTCGTCACCTGAGCCTGACTCGGTCCGGCCGGCCGTCGAGTTCGCGCCGCCGGTGCTGGCAGGATCAGCCCATGATCAAGTGGGTGGTTTTCGACCTCGGCGATGTGGTTCTCCAGCACACCAACGCGCTGGCCGAACTCGGTGAATTACTCCTCGCCGAGCCGGAACCGTTCACCGCCGCCTACTTCGAGCATCGGCCTGACTATGACCGCCGCTCCGACGCCCACGTGTTCTGGACGTCGATCGCCGCCACCACGGGCACGACCGCGCCCGAGCCCGATCTCATCGAGGAGCTCGTCCGTCGGGATGACCTGGGCTGGAGCGCGGTCGATCCCGACACGCTGCAGTTGATCGATGATCTGGCCGCATCTGACACCTCGCTCGCGGTGCTGTCCAATGCCCCGTCGTCGATGGGCCGACTTGTCGAGGTGCAGCCGTGGGCCGCAGCCTTCGACCAGCTCTTCTTCTCCGGTGATCTCGGTCTGGTCAAGCCGGACCAGGACATCTACCGACACTTGCTGGACAACCTTGGCGCCGAGCCGACCGAGGTCGCCTTCTTGGACGATCGGGCCGACAACATCGCCGGGGCCAAAGCGCTCGGCATCCACGGCTTCGTCTTCACCAATGCCGCCCAGGCCCGGTTGGACCTGCGCGGCATCGGCCTGGCACTCAACGCCTGACCCCGGACTGGACGGCTGACGTCCCTCCGGATCTGCGACGTCGAGGAGTTCAGCGGCGGTTGTTGCTGATCGACCGGCGGTTGCGGTTGCTGATCGCGCTGACGGCGTAGACCCCGCCGCCGATCAGAGCGATCCAGAGGAAGGCGTGCGCGACGAAGCCGAACACCGCCCCGATGATGCTGAACGCAATCCAGATGACGACGATTGCGCCGACGACTTTCAGGACGTTTCCCATGACACTCTCCGACTTCGACTAGCTCATCTCGCGAACCTGTTGATGCGCGGTAACACCAGAGTGCACTCTTCTCCGTCGCGCCGCGTCGGGGATCAACCCTGAACTTCTGCTCGGGGTTCCCCCGGGGTGCGGACTCGTCATCACATTGGCGCGTTTGCCACGGCTCGCCGTAGAGCCGTCCCCCAGCCGGGGATCGCTGTCACGGGCAGGATCACCCCGCCCGCGGGAATCAACCTGCCGGCCGGGGATCACCCCGCCGGCGGGACCCACTTTGTCGACCGAGGTGGAATTGCCTATTCCTGTCACCGCGTCGAGGCGGCCAAGACCGCGGTGGTACGACGCGCCGAAGCTCTCCGTGAACTACGGGCAGCAACCACCTGACTAGGCTGACCGGGAATATGTCTGCGGGCGCCTGACCACCAGCGGCGGCAGACAATCATCTTTCACCTGGTTGCTGCGACACCCGCACGGAAAAGCATGTCTGCTATGCACCGGTGGTCCAGCACTTGGCCATTGTGAAAATGCAGGAGCTTGCCCGTCGCTCTTTCGAGTGAATCCGTACCTGGAATTGTGCGGCACAGCACGGCTTTGAGGTGCGATTGGGCCGCAAGCCACTTGGCCCGCTCCGGCGAGATCGGCGAGTGAATCACTGCCGTCCCAACGAATGTTCACGAATGCGCGCTATAAACATAGGTCGTAGAGGCGGAATTTGCCATGAGAAACCCGTGAGTCCCCCAGGGCCACTCGTCCAGTCACGCCGCACTCAGTGCCATGTACAACCCCCATTCCGTCGGCTATAAACGTGATGAGCTCGGGCACCAGAATGCAGGCCCGGGTCTTGGAGTTCGGTGTCGGGCTTGTTGCTCGTTCTCCAACTACCTGCTGTCACCCAATGCCTATGGTTCTTGTGAACCAGATTGGAATCCCGTCATGACCGAGGTCGACGTCAATGCTGTCCTATTGAGTGCACTGGAGAACCAGTACACCAAATCGGGTACCGAACCACCGATGTGGTCGGTCAACGCCAGGCCGGTGAGCAAATTCGACACGTCGAAAGTAAAGGTACGGCTGCTCAGCCTGGACTATCCGGGGCTCTCTGACAAGATCGTGCATCATCCCGTGGTACTGCAGGAATCCCAAATTCGCAATCCGACCGGGGCATCGGTCAAGCAGACTGTCACCTATTCGCGCAACTACACCGACAGCTACGAATGGAACATCAGTGCGGGCTTGAAGTTGGGCGCCGCGGCGAAATTTACTGCTGGGCTGCCCATTGTCGGGGAAGGCGAGGTCAGCACCTCGGTCGAGTTGAGTTTCGCCGCGGGCTTCAAGAACGGCCATTCCGAGTCCGTCACGTTCACCGGCAGCGTCGAGATCCAGATTCCTGCTCAGACCAGCGTGGCGGTCAAGACGATCCTTGCGCAGGGCAAGGTGGACTCCGTCCCCTTCCGCGCCACTCTGCAGGCTTATGGAACGGTCGGCGCGTACACCGCTTACAGCTCCGGCACTGATGGCTATGGTGACTTCTCGTGGCAATGGTCGGACCTCGATACCGGCCTGGGATGGACAAATCCGAACTTTAAGAGCTTCCCGGCGTTCAAGGATAACGCCATACGCACATTTGTCGTCGACGGTCTGTTCAGCGCCGAATGCGGCTTCAATGTCAACGTGGTCGCCGAGCCGCTGGCCGCTCTGGCCCTGGCGTGAGAGTGCGGCTCCCAGGCGCCTGACGAGAGCCTGGCGCTCCGGCGATATCCCCGGGGCGCCAGGTAAACTCAAGGCGCCAATTCTGGACTCGGCGATCATCAGCCGGATCGATCGGCACCAGCGGTTCACCGGCCCGGCCGCACCCCGGCCGGCGAACACCAGGGCCGATCCGGCAGCCCGAGTTGCGTTGCAGCCGTTAATTTTCAGCTCCGGAAGATCGTGACCTATTCGTAACGCGGGACGGTCCGGAATGGCGTCGTAGTCGGGGTCGACTGTCGGTGGTGCTGAGTAGGGTTTTGAATATGGACCAGCGGCGGTTTCACCGACATCGACCAGGCAAACGCCCTGGCCGACACGGTGCTGTCCGGACTCCGGGACATCGTCGATGGCGCGTTCTGGAAACTGCTGCCCGACGACCAGTTGGACTTCGGTCGCCGGCTCGAGGTGATCGCCCGCACCGTCTACGCCGCACAAGTGCATCAGGCCGGGGAGATCGACACCCAAGGCATCGCCGCCGATCGGTCCTGCAGCTCGACCGCGGCGCTGCTGCGGCAGGCGCTGGTCATCTCGCCGGCGGATGCGAAAGCCCGCGTCGCCGCCGCCGGACAGATCCTTCCCCGCCTGATGCCGACCGGCGCCGAAGCACCCCCGATCCTGGCCGAACTCGCCGAAGCGGTGGACTGCGGCGCCGTCGGGCCCGAACACGTCAAGATCATCGTCGAGACCATGGCCAAAGTCCCGCCGAAAGCGTCGACCGAAGCGCGGGACCTGTGCGAGACAGACCCTGGTGGACACGGCGATCGATTGCGACCCGAACTACCTGGGCCACGCCGCGCAGCGGATCCTGGACAAGGTCGATCCCGACGGGGACCTGGACGACACCACACCGGCGTCGAAGATGGAACTGCACTTCGGCACCAGATCCACCCGGACCGGTTTGACGCCGATCAAGGGCCAGTTGGACGACTACGGCGTCGAAGTGGTCAAAAAGGCGATCGACGGGCTCGCGGCACCCCGACCCGAACAGGACGGCGTCCGCGACCCCCGCCCGGCGGCGACGCGGAGCGCGCAGGCCCTGGTGGAGGCGATGGCGCCAGTTCCTGAACAACGGCCAGCGCACCGATGCAGGGCGGCGAACGCCCGCACGTCACGATCACGATGAACTGGGACGCCATCACCGGCATGATCTCGGGCGCCAGTTTCGACTCGGGGGCGATGATCAGCCCCGCCCAGGCCCGCAAGTTCCTGTGCGACGCGCAGATCATCCCGATGATCCTGGGTAGCAAGTCCGAGAGTCCTGGACGTCGGGCGAGCATCGAGGACGTTCCCGGCGCACCTCCGCCGGGCGTTGGTTGCCCGGGACCGGGGATGCGCGTGGCCGGGTTGTGATCGGCCACCCGACTGGTGCGACGGACACCACATCAACTTCTGGGAGAGGGATTTCGGTCGCACCTGCCTGGACAACGGCTGCCTGCTCTGCCGGCATCACCACACCGAGATCCACAAAGAGGAGTGGGTCATCCGGATGGCCGCCGACGGCCTACCCGAGTTCATCCCACCCAGATGGATCGACCCGCAACAGAAACCCCGGCGGAACACGCTGCGAAAGTACGACCAAGTCTGAGGGCGGACCCTGCCCTCGGCGCGGTGACCTGAGCGCCGCGCGCCGTCGAAAACTCGACCTCGTGTCAGGCTCGACCTCGTGTCAGGGCAGAGCGGAAGTTGCACCTTCGACCGACCGGGGCCGGCGTCTGCGGGGGTACGACGTTTCGCGCGCCGGCGACGGCTTTTACCGCGGTCTGGTACCGACGGCGTCAGCCCCGAACCTACTTCTTCTTCGGCCGGAACCACGGGAACATCGAACCGATGATCACGCCGACGACCAGCACGATCAGCAACCAGATCCAGGTGGGCGCAGAAACTGTCCAGAAAAGAAAATTCACCTCGCGCTTACCGGTGTTCTGGAAGATGAAGATCAGGGCCAGCGCAATGAGGATCAGCACGATGACGAGCTTTGCCGTCACCCGACGCTTCGCTGGTTGCCCGGACCGTACCTCTGTCATTGGATACCCCATTTCCGAAAGACACCCCAGCTGTGCTGTAGTCGGATCGTAGCTGTCCGTGGTTCCTTCCCGGAAGACCGCCGTGGCGTGTCGACCTCACTCAACCCGGCCTGCGGAAGCCCAGTCTGCGGCCGCCACAGTCAACAGCTTGGGCTTTGCTTCTTCTGGTCCGGTCGCCTCAGGCAGCGGGAGACCGGTCACATTTGCGTTCGGGTCGGTCCGCGGTTTTCTAAACTGGATGGCGTGACCGAACAATCCCCGCTGACGACCAACCGCACCTCGACCGTGAATGTCGAGCCGGCCATCGGCGGCCGAACTTTCGATGCCGTCCTCTTCGACATGGACGGCACCCTGGTGGACTCCACGCCGGCCGTCGAAAGGTCCTGGGCCACCTGGGGTTTGGAGTACGGGTTGACGCGCTCCGCGCTAGAGGCCGGGCACGGTCAACCGGCCGCACAGCTCGTCACCGCACTCCTGCCCGCTGATCGGATTGCGCAGGGCCTGGCTCGGATCGCGGAACTCGAGCTGACCGACGTGCACGACATCACCATCCTGCCGGGAGCTCTTGCCCTGCTCAAAGCGCTACCCGCCGACCGGGTCGCCATCGTGACGTCGGCGACCCGAGCGCTGGCCACCGCTCGCATCGCCGCCGCCGGGTTGCCGGCCCCGGCCGCCGTCGTCACCTTTGATGACGTGACCAGGGGAAAGCCTGATCCGGAGCCCTTCCTCACCGGCGCGGCCAGATTGGGTGTCGACCCTTCGCGGTGTCTTGTCGTCGAGGACGCTCCGGCCGGGGTAGCGGCCGGCGCCGCGGCCGGGTGCGCCACCCTGGCCGTCACCACCACCAGCACCCGCGATCAGCTGCACGCCGACCTGGTCGTCGACAGTCTCGCCGAAGTGTCCATCGTGTCCGGGCCGGACGGATTCTCGCTGCTCGTCGGCTGACACCGGCCCGCCGAGCGTGACGTCGGTCCGCCGAGCGACTCGACCAGCGCTGACAGCATGCGCGGCAACTCAGCCCCGCTCCAGGAACTCGCCGAGTGCGTGCAGCCCACCCGTGACCGTCGACATCGACCCGGCGAACGACATCCGCAGGGCCCGGTGGCCGTCGATCTGATCGAAGTCGATACCAGGGGCCACCGCCACGCCGGCCTCGTCGAGCAGTCGCGCGCAGAACAGCTGCGAATCGTCGGTGAGGTGCGATACGTCGGCGTAGACATAGAACGCGCCATCTGCCGGGGCCAGCCTGTCGATGCCGAGCTGGCGTAGCCCGTCCAGCAACACGGTCCGGTTCTCCGCATATCGCGCCACGTGTCCGTCGCATTCGTCGTAGGCGTCGAAAGCGCTCACCGCGGCATACTGCGCGAGGGCGGGCGGGCAGATGGCCATGTTGCCGGCCAGGGCATCAACCGGGTCGGCCAGGTCGTCGGGCACCAGCATCCAGCCGATCCGCCATCCCGTCATCGAGAAATACTTGGAAAAGGAATTGATGACGAACCCCGACCGATCGGTCGACCAGGCGCAGGTCGGGCGCCCGGAATAGTTGATGCCGTGGTAGATCTCGTCCGAAATCAGCCGAATCCCTGCCGCTGCACAGAACGTGGTGATCTCGGCGAGCTCGGACGGCTCCAGCGACGTCCCCGTCGGGTTCGCGGGCGACGCCAGCACCAAACCGTTGAGTCCCAGATCGGCGATCATCGAAACCGTTGGCTGGTAACGCGTCTGCGGGCCACACGGCAGATCGACGACCTGACACCCCAGAGCCTCCAGGATGTTCCGGTACGCGGGGTAACCGGGACGAGCGAGCCCGACCCGATCACCGGCGTCGAAGGCCGAGAGGAAGGCCAGCAGAAACCCACCTGACGAGCCGGTCGTGACATACACCTGCGACGGATCGACACCGAGCCCGTAGCGGTACGCATAGTGGTCGGCGATCGCCCGACGCAGCGGCGCAATGCCAGGTGCCTCGGTATAGCCGAGAACATGCTGATCCAGCGCCCGTCGGGCGGTGGCGAGCACCGGAGCGGGAGCCGGCGTCGACGGCTGCCCGGCGGTCAGATTGAAGACCTGCGCACCGGTCTCGGCCCGTCTGGCCGCTGCCGCGAGCACTCGCATCACATGGAATGGGGCGACCGCCGCCCGGTGGGCCGGCATGAACAACTTGGACGAGGGCACCACCCCATCCTGCGCCACGCGATGGGGTGATCGATCACAGCATCGAACCGCTGGCTGCACGGCCGGGTCATTGGCGGGTCATTTGGCGGGATCAGGCGGCGCATCAGGCGGCTGGACCCGAGATCAGGCGGCGGAGTCGCCGGATGGAGGCCGCGTCAGGCGATCGGCCGGATGAGCATCTCCAGTGCACGCGTCGCGGCCCGCCACAGATCCGGGCCGAACTAGACCCACCCGACTAGGACGGATCGCGCGCCGGCGGTCGAACCAGTCCGGCAGCGGCACTTGCGGCGATGTCCGTCCGGTACTGCGCGCCCCGCATCGCAATCATGTCCACCAACGCGTAGGCCGCGCTGCGAGCCGAAGCCAGGTCCGGTCCGGCCGCTGTCGCGGACAGCACTCGGCCGCCGGACGAGCGCACCTGTCCGTCGTCGCCCCGCTTCGTGCCGGCGTGCAGGATGCCGTCGGCCTCGGCTCCCGAGATGGGGTCGCCGGTCACCGGCTGCACCGGATAACCCTCTGCGGCGATCACGACCGTGACCGCGGACCCGGACTTCCAGGACGGTGGCGACACCAGTTCCAGGTCGCCCGCGGCCGCGGCGGCGAGCAGGCCGCCGAGCGGGGAATCCAGCAGTTCCAGGACCACCTGGGTCTCCGGGTCGCCGAACCGGCAGTTGAACTCGATGACTTTGGGTCCGGTGGACGTCAACACCAGGCCGGCGTACAGCAGGCCTGAAAAGGGGCATCCACGGGCCGCCATCTCGGCCAGAACCGGGTCGAGCACCTCGCGCTGCACCTGGGCCACCAGGTCGGCCGGCGCCCAGTCGAGCGGTGCATAGGCGCCCATTCCGCCCGTGTTCGGACCGTCGTCACCGTCGCCCAGTCGTTTGAAGTCCTGGGCGGGCAGCAACGGGACCGCGCGCTTCCCGTCGCACACTGCGAACAACGACACCTCCGGTCCTGCGAGAAACTCCTCGACCAGGACAGGGTGACCGCCATCCAGCACGGCCAGAGCGTGTGCGACGGCCGCCTCCCGGTCGGAGGTCACCACGACGCCCTTTCCGGCCGCCAATCCGTCGTCCTTGACGACGTACGGCGAGCCGCAACGGTCGAGCGCAGCCGCTACCTCGCTCGGCGCTCCGACCGGGACCGCGGCCCCGGTCGGTACCCCCGCCACCATCATCACGTCCTTGGCGAACGCCTTCGAGCCCTCGATCCGAGCCGCCGCGGCATCCGGCCCGAAAACCGCGATGCCACGCCCGCGTACGGCGTCGGCCGCGCCGTTGACCAGTGGGACTTCCGGCCCGACCACCACGAGATCGACACCGAGCGCTTCGGAAAGGTCAGCAATCGCGACTGCATCTGCCACGTCGACAGGATGCGCAATGGCCAGCGCCCCGGTACCGGCATTGCCCGGCGCCACGAACAGATCGGTCACGGCTGGATCCCGGCGCAGAGCCCGCAGCAAGGCGTGCTCACGGGCACCTGAACCGATGACGAGGATGCGCACGGCCACGACCATATCCGGTAGCCGCAGGCCGGCGGATCCAACAGCCCGCCGTCCGGCCACCTCGGCCGACCGTCCGCCCGGCATGGAAGGGTTGACGGCATGCCTTCCTCGATGAGCTTCGACGAGTACGTGACGGTGGTCGAACGGCACACCGCGGCCCTGCAGGCCGACGCCGCCGATTGCTCGATGGCCGATCCGGTCCCCACCTGTCCTGGCTGGACCGTGGCCGACCTGCTCAAACATCACGGCGGCGTGTGCCGATGGGCGGCGAAGATCGTCGGCGAGGGCCGCACCGCGAACCTGTCGGACGCGGAACTCGGGACCGAATTGGCGGCCCCGGCGAACCGCGACGACCTGCTCGCCTGGTATTCCGTTGGAGCTACCGCCCTCGTCGAGACTCTGCGTACCGCCGTGGACGGGCCGGCGTTGGTCTTTCTCCGTGACGCGCCGCCACCCCGATTGTTCTGGGCCAGGCGCTGCGCCCACGAGAGCACCATCCATCGAGTTGACGCGATGTCGGCGAGCCTGGGGCACATGCCCACTACGACCGCGGCCGCGATCTCCAAGGAGTTGGCCGTCGATGGTATCGACGAACTGTTGCTCGGTTTCGTTCCCAGGCGTAGCTCGACCCTGCGAGCTGACGAGCGGATCGTCGTCACGGTCGCACCCACCGACGCGGACCGGGCCTGGACCGTCGCCATCGGGACCGGAACGCCGGTCACCTCCACCGAAGCCACTCCGGCGCCCGATGCCGTGCTCACCGGTTCCGCCGCCGACCTCTACCTGGGGCTGTGGAACCGGGGTGACGAGATCGCCGAGCACGGGCACGCGCCGGTGCTCGGCCTGTGGCGCGAAAAGGTGCGAGTCAGCTGGGCCTGACTGCGGGCAGCATGAGCCACCCGGACGTGGGCGGGTGCTCGGCCGGCGGCGCGAAAAAGTGCGAGTCAGCTGGTCCTGACGGTCGCTCCGGGTCAGCCGCCCAGGACGTCGTGCAGGACCATCGTCTGGTCCCGGCCGGGACCGACCCCGATGGCGGAGACGCGGGCCTGCGAGAGCTCCTCGACACGTCGTACATAGGCCTGCGCGTTGGCCGGCAGCTCTTCGAAGCTACGGCAGTGCGAGATGTCCTCGAACCAACCAGGTAGCTCTTCGTAGATCGGCTTGGCGTGGTGAAAACCGGTCTGCGTCAACGGCATCTCGTCGTGCCGCACGCCGTCCACGTCGTAGGCCACGCAGATCGGCACCGACTCCAGTGAGGACAGAACGTCGAGCTTGGTCAGGAAGTAGTCGGTGATCCCATTGACGCGGGTGGCGTAGCGGGCGATGACGGCGTCGAACCAACCGCAGCGACGCAGCCGGCCGGTGGTGACGCCGACCTCGCCGCCGGTCTTCCGCAGATATTCGCCCCACTCGTCTTCGAGCTCCGTCGGGAACGGCCCGGAGCCCACCCGGGTGGTGTAGGCCTTCAGGATCCCGAGCACCGACGTGATCGAGGTCGGGCCCAGGCCCGAACCGACGGCAGCGCCGCCGGCCGTCGGGTTGGACGAGGTGACGTACGGATACGTGCCGTGGTCGACGTCCAGCAGTGTGCCCTGCGATCCCTCGAGCAGGATGTGGTCGCCGTTGCGAACGGCTTCACCGAGCATGAGCCGGGTGTCGGCGATGCGGTGTCTGAAGCCCTCCGCCTGTTCCAGCACCGTGTCCACGATCCGGCCGGCATCGAGCGCCTTGCGGTTGTAGATCTTGACCAGGATCTGGTTCTTGATGTCGAGCGCTGCCTCGACCTTCTGGGCCAGGATCGACGGATCGAGCAGGTCCTGCACGCGGACCCCGAGTCGGGCCACCTTGTCCTGGTAGGCCGGCCCGATACCACGCCCCGTTGTCCCGATCTTGGCCTTGCCCAGGTAACGCTCGGAGACCTTATCGATGGCCACGTGGTACGGCATGATCAGGTGCGCGTCGGCGGAGATGAACAGTCGGCTGGTGTCGACACCACGTTCGTCGAGTCCCCCGAGCTCGGTGAGCAAGACTCCGGGATCGATCACCACACCGTTGCCGATGACGTTGTTGACGCCGGCGGTCAGGATGCCGGAGGGGATCAGATGCAGGGCGAATTTCTGGCCGTCGGGCAGCACGACGGTGTGACCCGCGTTGTTTCCGCCCTGGTAGCGCACCACCCACTGCACCCGCTCGCCGTACAGGTCGGTCGCCTTACCCTTGCCCTCGTCGCCCCACTGGGCGCCGATGAGGACCATCACCGACATGGCACACTCCCTCAAGATCGTGGCTGCGTGGTTACACCTGATCGCAGCTTCGTGCGACTGTCGCCAGAGGAAGGGTAGTGGGTGATGACCTTATCCGTGCTCTGCTGTCGGTCTGATCGAACCGCGGCCGAGGCCGATTCCACCGTGCGGGAAGCGCTCGCCCGCTGTGGGCCACGACCGGTGGAGTTCGTCGGGCCGCGCCCCGGCAAGGAGATCGATCCGATGCTGACCGATCGGGTGGTGGTGATCGGCGACGACTCCGATCTGGCCGCGGTGGCGCTGCGACTGCTCCGGCGCGAATTGCTGGGCGCGGTCATCGTCGGGTTCGCCACCGATCGAGCGACCTCGGTGACCGATCTGTGGTCGCTCCCGCTGGGGGCCGCCGGTCTGGAGCTCGCGCTCGTCGGGGACCCTGATCTGGTGCCGCTGGTGCGCGATGACGTCGGCGGCGTGCTGGTCGGGTTGGGGACGGTGATGCCCGTCCGCGGCACCGTCTACGTCGACGAGACCCGCGCGCTCTCGGGCCAAGCGACCCATGTGCTGGTCGAGCCGGACAACGAGCGCGGCTTGGTCGTCACGCTGTTGTTCCAGCGAATCCTCGGGGTGGGGCGGCGCCCGCGCACCTACCGGGGCCGGGCCGTGCAGATCGGCACGACCCCGGCATCGGTGATCAGCGACGGAAAAGTGTTCGCCCGTCAGATGGATCGATGGATCTTCTACAAGCACACCGAGCCGCTACGCCTGGTCCGCGGGCTGCTGTAGCGAGCCGGCGCCGGGGTCACGGCCGGATCCATCGCGATCGGATGGGGCCGTCGTCGATGGGTCCCGGGGTTTCGCGGACGTCAGGGCAGCATGTCCGCCGGGATGTTCGGGTCGGCGTCCAGCAGGAATGCCCTGATGCGACTGACCTCCTCCTGCTCCTCGAACAACGCCGCGGCTTGGCCGAGCGCCGACAGCGCCCGGAGGAATCCGCGATTCGGCTCGTGCGACCACGGCACGGGACCCGCACCCTTCCACCCGTTCCGGCGCAGCTGGTCCAGGCCGCGGTGATACCCGACCCGGGCGTAGGCATATCCGGCGACGTCGTCACCGCGGTCGAGCGCGGCTTCTGCCAATTCTGCCCACACCAGGCTTGAGGTGGGGTGGCGTCGGGCCACCGACTCGGCGGAGTTGCCCGCCGTCAGGTCGGCCTCCGCGGCGTCGACAGGCAGGCGGACGGGTGGCGGTCCCAGCAGATTCGGTCCAGTCATGACCTCCATCCTGCCGGTATTGCCGACCGCCGACGACCACCGGCCAACCGCCGACGACGACCTGACGCCGACGACCTGACGACCGGCGGCCGGGTTACATCTCGAACTGCGCCGCCAGGGCCCGGTCAACCTGCTGGTAGTAGGACCGCGCACTACCCACGGCTTCGGCCAGACCCTTGAGCACCAGCTGTCGGTCCGCGGCGGCAGCGTTCCACTTCGTCTTCAGGGCGGTGAAGGCGAGGAGCGCCTCGGACTCCATGTCCGCCGTGGAGGCCACCGTCTGGTCCAGCCGACTGAGGTGGGCCTCGATCCGTCCCCAGGTCGACACCAGACCATCCTGTCCAGCGGCCATCAGGCCGTAGTTCGCTTTGATCGACGACATCAGGCCGCTCCCAATCCCTGCGCGAGCGAGGACTCCGCCTCCGCGAACTTGTGCCCGGTGGCCGTCAGGGTCGCGCCGTGGCTGAGCAGGGCCCGGGTCAGTTGACCGGCCTGGTCCAGATACCCCTGCATCGTCGCCGCGAACTGCGGTGCCGCGGTCTCGGACTGCCACCCCGATCTGATCTGGGCGAGCAGTTCATCCATCGTCGCGATTTCTCTGGTGAGTGAATCTCCCACCTCCGACACGCCGGCCCCGGCCGTGGCGATGCGCTCGGTGGTGATGGCGATGCCATCCATGTGTCTCCCTTCCATTCGTCGAGCTTGCTGGGCATGAATTCATGCAGTGACGCAGAGCATCGTTTCGCCGCCCGGCCTTGTTGGGAATGCTTCAGTAACCCGATGTGGAGGGCCGACACCCATGGGGACAACTCCGAGCAGTTGTCCACAGGCCGCCCACTGGTGGAAAAATTCGCGTGACACCTCGTCACCTCGAACCGAAAGGCCACATCATGGCGCTGCGCGTTCTGGTCACGGGAGCGTCCGGATTCATCGGATCACGGCTCTGCCCCGCCTTGATCGAGGCGGGACACGAGGTCAGAGCGATGACCAGGTCGCCGGAAAAATACACCGGCGTAGGCGAACCGATGGCTGCCGACGTCGCCGATCCGGACACGCTGCCGCCGGTGTTGGCCGACATCGACGCCGCCTACTACCTCGTGCATTCACTGGATTCCGGCGATTTTGTCGAACGAGATGCGCAGGCAGCCAGGGCTTTCGGGGTGGCGGCGGCGGCGGCCGGGGTGCGCCGGATCATCTATCTGGGCGGTCTGGGTGCTGATGACGAGAAGCTTTCCCCGCACCTGAAGTCCCGCCGTCAGGTCGAAGAACTGCTGGGCGAGGGCGGCGTGCCGGTGACGGTGCTGCGGGCCGCCGTCGTCATCGGTCATGGGGGTATCTCCTGGGAGCTCACCCGGCAGTTGGTGGCCCATCTGCCGATCATGGTGGCGCCTCGGTGGGTCAACACCCGTACCCAGCCGATCGCGCTGCCCGACGTCATCCGCTATCTGGTCGGTGTGCTCGAGGCCCCGGAAGCGGAGGGCCAGGTCTACGACGTGGGCGGACCGGAGGTATTGCGTTACGTCGACATGCTCAAGCGCGCGGCGGTGATCCAGAACAAGCGGCCGTTGCCGTTGTTCATCGTTCCGCTGCTCACCCCGCGACTGTCGTCCGGCTGGCTGACCCTGGTCACCGACGTCGACCTCCAGACCAGTCGCAACCTGATCGACTCGATGACGAACGAGGTGGTCGTCCGCGACGGCAACGCGATCAGGAAGCTGGTCCCGGGCGACCCGATGGGGTACGACGAAGCGGTCCGGCAGGCGCTGGCAGAACGCGAGGCGGAGATCGTCGCCGACGGCGCAGCCGAATGACCCAGCGTCGATGAACCTCACGGAAAGCCGCATCGGTCGATTGATCCGGCCGTCCCTGATCGACAAGATCGACCGCGACCATCAGCAGAGCGACGCGGCATTCCGCCGCCGCCGCATCGTCGTCGCGGTGGTGGTCGTGCTGGGCGCCACGCTCCTGGGCATCTCGCTGTCCGTGAAGCCGGCCGATCCGGCGTTCTATCCGTTGACGCTCGGCTTGGCTGCGCTGTGGGTGGCCGGCGGATTCGCCTCCGGTCCCCTGCACCTGGGCTGGGAGGACACACCGCGGGGCATCCGTCGACCCCTGGTGGTGCCGGTCCTGCTCGGACTGGCCGCGGGCGCGCTGTTCGTGGTGGGCGCGCTGATCGTGCGGGACATCCCGGCGGTGCACCGGTTGGTGAACTCGGTCCTGGCCCATGCGCGATTCGGCTCGACCTGGGTGGTCCTGCTGATCACCGTGCTCAACGGCATTGCCGAGGAGGTCTTCTTTCGCGGTGCGCTGTTCGCCGCGATCGGTCGCAAGTGGCCCGTGCTGATCTCGACGGGCGTCTACACCATCGCGACGGTGGCGACCGGCAACTTCATGCTGGTCTTCGCCGCGCTGACCCTGGGCCTCATCCTGGGCCTTGAACGGCGGGCCACCGGGGGGATCATGGCACCGATGCTGACCCATGTGACGTGGTCGCTGGTGATGTTCTTCGTGCTACCTCCGCTGTTCGCCTGACCTTCTGACCGGCGCCCCTCACCGATGGAACCGCCGGAGCGCCAACAAGCCTGCCCCGGACAGCAGAGAGGCCCAAGTCGGCATGACTTGGGCCTCTCGGGCTCCGTTCTCGGCTCGGGCATCGAGCGGGGAACGGGCGATCAGGGCACCCGCTGGGCGGCTACACCTTGTTCGTCGCCCCTACGCCAAAGGATGTTACGGATTCATCGAATTCTCTTGGCTGATCCAACAGGGGACATCTGATTAGCTCGTTCGCCGCCGCTGGTGTTACTTGGGGTTATGCGTCACGCCTTTGCCTTGCCCTCCCATGCGGCCTTCCAGGTCTTCGGTCCGATCAGTCCACTCCCACCCAGCTTGTTGCGATTCTGGATGTCTTTCGCTGCGACCAGCGTGTTGGCTCCGTAGTACCCGACACCGTGGAGGTTGTAACCGCGGTGACCCATCTGCATCTGCCAGCAAGCCAGATTCCGGTCGTCGGCGCCCATGGTGAAGGATTTGTCCGGCCACGCCGGAGCCTTCTTCGCACCCACGTGACACACCGCGGCGGTCAGACCGGGCCAGAGGTCCGACGACGGCTTCGGGGCCGGCTTGGGCGTTGTCGGCTTCGGGTTGTCGGCTTCGCTGTTGGCGGTTTCGGGGCCGGTTCGGGTGCGGCAACTCGGCCCCAGGCCGCGGCCCAGGTCCGGCTGTCGATGGCGTTGCTCTGCTTCAGCCCGGATTTGCTCTGCAGGACATGGACCGCGGCCAACGTCTTGGCGCCGAAGTAACCGGTCCCGGTGAAACTGTATCCACGGCTGGCCATCTGCTTCTGCCAGCAGACCAGTGACCGGTAGGTCTTGCCTTCGACGAAGGTGGTGCCACCCCAGGCCGGCCCGGTCGATTTCCCGACGTTGCAGCTGCTGGTCGTGACCGGGGTGTAGCTGGGGGTTCCGCCGTTGCCGATGTAGGCGCTGTCCGCGCGGCTGGGCACCCTCCCCGACCGGGCACTGGAGTCTTCGTGCAGACCGGCCAGCGAGGCACAGACCCATGGGGACCAGCCCCGCATCCGGTAGAGATACAGCGCCCGGTAGTCCTGCTCGGCCGGGCTCGCGCTCGCCGGCGACCCGGATCCCCCGACGGAATTCCAGGTCGCCTGATCGAACTGATACGCCCCGTAGTAGCCGTTGCCGGTGTTGATGCTGTAGTTCCCGCTCGATTCGCACTGGCGCAGTGAAGCCCAGGCCGAGGCGGACGGATCGGCGGCTGCCGAACTCGTCATGAAGATGGTGATCCCGGCGAAAACCGCCGCGATGGTAGTGCCGAGTGCCAGCGCTCTTCGCACAGGTGCGTCCTAGTCCGGCCGCCGTTCGTCTCGTCATCAACGCGCACGAGTACGCCAAAGAAAGCCAGTGCACGAAGGTCACCGTGGCACGTCAGGCCGGCTCAGCCGTTCTCATTGCGTCGTGGCGATGCCTCTTCCCCTTGCATGACACCGCCGCCGAACACGCCCCCGCTCGACCAATCCGACATTTTTCCCGACGCCGGGGATGCGGAGCGGGGAGCCACGACCACCGGCAGGCGCCCCTGCCGGGCCGCCCGCCTCACCGTAGATCACACGTCACACAAGTCACAAGACTCCCAGGCAACTCAGTATTCTCGCTGTGCCCCACCAACCCCATCTGCGACACGCCGAGCACGACAGAAATCACAACCGTGTCATTCGGATGTCGACGACCACCTCGGCCCCTGTCGACCAGACCGATCAAGGGCAATTCGATAGCTTGACCGGACGATGATCGGTAGAAATACCCTGTGGCCGAAGGTCCATCGGAAGAGTTAGGCTGCCACCAGCAGAGACGTGGATCGGAAAGGGTGTTGATGACTCGCCGCGGTTGGACCCTTTTCATTGCCCTCAGCCTCATCTGGGGCGTGCCCTACCTGATGATCAAAGTTGCGGTCGCCGAGATCGACCCGGTTGCGGTTGCCTTCGGTCGGACTTTCATCGCCGCCATCCTGCTGCTGCCGATCGCGCTGCGACAGCAGGCCCTCCGGCCCGTGTTTGTTCGATGGAAGTGGCTCCTGCTCTACACGGTCGTCGAAATCGTCGGTCCATGGTGGCTGCTGGGCCACGCCGAGACCCGACTGAATTCCTCCACTGCCGGGCTGCTGCTGGCCGTCGTCCCCCTCATTGCGGCCGTGCTGCTTGTCCTGCTTCCCCGGGCAGGCAACGCGGATCACGGACAGGGTGATCGGTTGGACGCCAGGCGGATGTTGGGCCTGGGGATCGGCCTGGCCGGCGTCGTTGCGCTCGTCGGCCTGGACGTACAGCTGGACGACCTTGCCTCGGTAGCCGCCGTGATGGGCACCGCAATCGGCTACGCGACCGGCCCGATCATCATCAATCGAAAGCTGGCCGACCTGCCCCCGATGGGCGTCGTCACCGCGTCACTCATCGTCGCGTCGGTGATCTTCTCCCCGTTCGCAGTGTGGTTGCGCCCCACGCACATCTCCGCGGCGGCCGGGTGGTCCGTCATCGGGCTGGCCGTCATCTGCACGGCCGTGGCCTTCCTGGTCTTCTTCGCGCTGATCGCGGAGGCCGGCCCGGCGCGCGCCACCGTCATCACCTACATCAACCCGGCCGTGGCGATCATCCTCGGCGTCGTGATCCTGAACGAACCGTTCACGGTCGGCATGGCCATCGGATTCCCGCTGGTCATCATCGGATCGGTCCTGGCCACCGCCAAGGCACGGACCCGGCAACCCGCAACCGACCCTCTCGAAGAGCCCGTCGCCACCTGAGCAAGATCATCAATTGCGGCACCGGGACGTCCGTAGCCGCCCTTCAGGTGCCAGAACCGATGATGAGACGCAAACGGCCCCGCCTCCGATAGGTATCTGGAGGCGGGGCCGCTGAGCGGTTGCGGGAGTTACTTGGCGCCGGGGGACGTGCCGGCCGAGCCGAGCTGCTGGCAGGCCTCTACCACCCGGGCGGCCAGACCGGCCTCACCGAGCTTGAGGTACGAGCGCGGGTCGTAGGCCTTCTTGTTGCCGACCTCGCCGTCGATCTTCAGCACGCCGTCGTAGTTCTGGAAGAAGTGGCCGACCAGCGGCCGGGTGAAGGCGTACTGGGTGTCGGTATCGATGTTCATCTTGACCACGCCGTAGGAGACCGCCTCGGCGATTTCTTCCGCGGACGAGCCGGATCCGCCGTGGAAGACCAGCGCGAACGGCTTCGCCCCTGCCTCGAGGCCGAGGTGGGCAGCCAGCGCGTCCTGGCCCTCCTTCAGCACGGACGGGCGGAGCTTGACCCCGCCCGGCTTGTAGACGCCGTGCACGTTGCCGAACGTCGCGGCGACGATGTAGTTGTTGGCCTCCGGTGCGCCCAGGGCCTCCACCGTCGCGATGAAGTCCTCCGGCGAGGTGTACAGCTTGTCGTTGATCTCGTGAGTGACGCCGTCCTCTTCGCCACCGACCACGCCGACCTCGATTTCCAGGATCACGTTGGCCGCCTTGGTCAGGGCCAGCAGCTCCTTGGCGATCTCCAGGTTCTCGGCCAGCGGCACCGCGGACCCGTCCCACATGTGCGACTGGAACAGCGGCAGGCCCCCGTTCTTGACCCGCTCGGCGGAGATTTCCAACAACGGCCGGACGAACTTGTCGAGATTGTTCTTCGGGCAGTGGTCGGTGTGCAGCGCCACCGTGATGTCGTACCTGGCGGCGACGACCGCGGCGAACTCGGCCAGCCCGACGGCACCGACGACCATGTCCTTGACCGACGTTCCGGACGCGAACTCGCCGCCTCCGGTGGAGACCTGGATGATGCCGTCGCTACCGGCGTCCGCGAAGCCCTTGATGGCTCCGTTGATGGTCTCCGACGAGGTGATGTTGATGGCCGGGTAGGCAAATCCTCCAGCCTTGGCCCGGTCGAGCATCGCAGCATAAGTCTCAGGAGTTGCGAGGGGCATGGGGATCCTTTCGGGTCGCGGCCGAACGGCCGGCGCCTGTGATGTGGCCTGTAGTTGCTCGCTGACTGGGCCGCGACGATGGGGCCACTGGCAATCCGACGGCCGGAACATCTCGCCGACCGGCGTCTTGCGCGCTCATTATCGCGCATCCGAACGGTTCGTCAGTCGCCGACGACCAGCCGATCGAAAGAATCGGCCAGATCCAGTCGAAACGATTCGACAAGATGCTTCGAGAGGCGCACAATCCAGGTACGGACACCGCGGTCCCCTCACATATCGACCACCCAGCAGCAGGAGATCGGCAATGCCCCGCGCCCTCATAGCCCTCGCCATCGGCGCTTTCGCCATCGGCAGCACCGAATTCGTGGTCATCGGACTACTCCCCCAGATCGCCGACGGCCTGGAAGTCACCATCCCCGCGATGGGTCTGTTGATCACCGCCTACGCGATCGGCGTGATGATCGGCGCACCGACACTGACGGCGCTGTCGGCCCGGCTCACCACCAGACAGACCCTGATCTCCCTGATGGGCGTGTTCATCGTCGGGAACACGATGTCTGCGCTCGCGCCGTCCTACACCGTGCTGATGATCGCCAGGGTGGTCACCGCGCTGGCCCATGGCTCGTTCTTCGGTGTCGGCGCCATCGCCGCCCGTCGGGCCGTCGCGCCCGAAAAGGCCACCCAGGCCATCTCTTTGATGTTCCTGGGGCTGACCATCTCCAATGTGATCGGGGTGCCGGCCGCTACCTTCCTCGGGCAACAGTTCGGCTGGCGGGTGATCTTCGCCGCCATTGCGCTGATCGGCGTGGTGACCGTGTTCGCCCTGCGGGCGTGGCTACCCGTCGACGACGTCCGGATGGATCTGCGCGCCGAGATCGCTTCGTTCCGCCGCAAGCAGGTCTGGCTCGGACTCGGCATCACCACCATCGGCTTCGGATCGCTGTTCGCGGTCTACAGCTACATCAGTCCGATCATGAGTCAGCTGGCCGGCGTCAGCGAGAACGGCATCACCGTGGTGCTGGTGCTCTTCGGACTCGGAACCACCGTGGGCGCGATCGCGGGCGGGCGCCTCGGCGACCGGTTCGGTATGCCGGCCGTGGCCGTCGGTCTGGCGACCACCGCCGTGCTGCTCGCGCTGTTCACTGTCACTTCGCACAACCCGGTCAGCGCCACCATCACTCTCGTCCTGTTCGGCGCGGTGGCCTTTTCGTTGGGGCCGATCGTGCAGAACCGGATCATCGTGGCGGCCGGCACCGGCGGCAGTCTGGTGTCCGCGGCCAATCAGGGGGCCTTCAACGTGGCGAACGCCATCGGCGCGGCGGGCGGCGCGTACGTCATCAAGGTCGGGTTCGGGCTGACCGGAACCATGTGGGTCGGCGCCATCCTGGCGGCGGCCGGCGCGGTGATGGTGCTGTTCGCAGTGGCCATGGACCGTCGGCGGGCCGGGCAGGTCGCCGCCCGCGACGCGCAGCGGGTGCTGATCAGCTCCTGAGGTCGACCGGGCGACTGCGTCGCCATGGGTAGACCGCAGAGTTCAGTGCCCCGGGTCCACCCGGGGGTGCGCGGTGGTGTTCCGGACGATCAGCTTGGGGTTGAGCCGCACCACCCTGGGCGCGGGCGGCTCGGCGATCCGCACGTGATCGAGCAACATGGCGGCGGCGATCCGGCCCTGCTCGCGCACCGGCTGGCCGATCGTTGTCAGGTCGAACAGGTACGACATGTCATGGTTGTCGACCCCGATCACCGACATCTCTTCTGGAACGCGGATCGCCAGACGCCGCGCCGCGTACAGCACGCCCATTGCCACCTCGTCGGAGACCGCGAACACGGCGGTCGGCATCCGATCCAGATGGCCGCCGGCCTCCCGCCAGAGCTTGTCCAGCGCGTCGGCGCCCGCCTCGATGGGAAATCCGGTCATCCCGATCAGAGCCGGATCGACGGGGATCCGGTTCTCGTGCAACGCCTTTTCGTAACCGCGTTCGCGGTCCGACGCCACCGTGAAGCCATAGTTGTCGTCCGGGTCCTTGCCCAGGAACGCAATCCGGCGGTGGCCAAGGCTGATCAGGTGGCAGGTCGCCGCGTAGCCCACCTCGACATCGTCGACAACCACTCCGGAGATGCCTGGAATGGTCGAACCGACAGTCACCATCGGGATGCGCAGGTCTCGCAACGACGACGGTTGCAGACCGAGCGGCACATTGAGACCGAGTACGCCGTCAACTCTCTTGTGCAGGGCCCGCGTGTCCACCACGTTGGCGTGCGGCCCGGCGTTGGCGCCCAGCGGATACAGCAACGTGTCGTAGCCCTGTTCGGCGACGACGTCCTGGGCACCTTCGATCACAGCACTGAAGAACCATCTGGAGATCCACGGAGCCATCACGCCGATGGCGCTGGTCCGCCCCGTGGTCAGGGCGGCCGCGGACGGCGACGCCACATACCCGAGGGTGGCGGCGGCCTGTTCGACGTTCTGCCGGGTGGACGCGGACACTCCGGGAAGGCCCCGGAGTGCCCGCGAAACCGTCGCCGGCGAAACACCGGCCAGTGCTGCGACTTCGACGATGCCGATCATCGGGGCGAGCCCGTAATCGGCCATGATCTCAGCCCTTGACGCTGCCTGCGAGCAGGCCTCGGACGAAGAACCGCTGCAGGGAGAGGAACACACCCAGCGGCACCAACATGGCGATGATGGCTGCTGCGGGCAGGATGTCGGCCGACGACTGGAACTGCCGTGGTCAGACCCTGGATGCCGACGGTGATCGGCCGGGTGTTCTCGCCGGAGAAGGTGAGCCCGACCAGCAGGTCGTTCCAGACCCAGAGGAACTGGAAGATGGCGAACGACACGATGGCCGGCACCAGCAGCGGTAGCAGCACTTGGAGGAAGATCTTCACGTGCCCGGCGCCGTCGACCCGGGCCGCCTCGATCAGCGAGCCCGGAATCTCCTTCATGAAGTTGTGCAACAGGAAGATGGCCAGCGGCAGACCGAAGATGGTGTGCGAGAGCCATATCGACCAGAACGAGGTGCTCAGGCCGAACTTCACGTACAGCGTGTTCAGCGGGATCAGCGCCACCTGGATGGGCACGATCTGCATGGCGAACACCGCGATGAACAGGACGTTCTTGCCCTTGAAGTCGATCCAGGCGAACGCATAGGCGGCCAGCAGCGCCAAGGTGATCGGGATGAACACGGCCGGCAGGGTGATGACGAACGTGTTCAGGATGAACGCGGACAGCGGAGCTCCGGTCCCGTTGCCGTTCCAGGCGTTGGTGTAGTTGCTGAAGGTGAACGTGTACGGCGCCTTCCAGAGGTTCCACCAACCGGAGGTGCTCGGCCCCGGCTGCATACGGGTGGAGTTGACCAGCAGACCGACGGTCGGAATGGTCCAGGCGACGGCAATGATCACCGCGATGACGGAGGCCCACGGCGAGCGACAGCTTCGTCTTCGCGTCCTGGGCCCGCATCTGCGCCTTGAGCTTGCGAGCGGACAGTTCGGGTTCGGGCGCGACGATCAGCGGTGGTGTGCTGGTGGTCATCGAATGGCCTCCGACTTCCTCATCTGGATGACGTTGAAAATGATCACCGGCGAGACCAGGATGAAGATCATCACGGCCAGCGCACCGGCAAGGCCGGGTTGCTGGCTGGACAGGGCCGAGTAGAACGCGCTGGCCAGGATGTCGTTCTTGCTGATGCCGTTACCCATGACATTGACGATGTCGAACGTCTTGAGCGAGGCGATGGCCACCGTCGAGAGCACCACCACCAACGTCGGGCGGATGGTCGGGATGGTGATGCTCCGGAACAGTCGCATCCCGGTGGCCCCGTCGATCTTGGCCGCCTCGATGATGTCGTCCGGCACGGCCTTGATGGCCGCGGAGAGCACCGTCATCGCGAAGCCCGCCTGGATCCAGATCATGACGATGATCATCGCGATGGTGCTGATCGGGTACTTGATCAACCAGTTCTGCGGGGTGCCGCCGAGGGCACTGACGATGGCGTTCAGGCCACCGATCTGGCCCTGACCCTCCGGGGCCGGGCTGGTAGTAGACGTACCGCCAGATGACCGAGGCCGCCACCAGCGAGACTGCCGGTCGGCAGGAAGATCAGCGCCTTCGCGGCCGCCTCGTAACGGGTGCGGTCGACCAGCACCGCGTAGACCAGTCCGAAGGCGGTGGCGAAGATCGGCACCAGGAAGATCCACAGCACGGTATTGACGAACATCGGGATATTCGCCGAGGTGAAGAAGTGCGTGTAGTTGCTGAGCCCGTTCCAGGCCACTTCATTGCCGGAGGCGTCGAAGCTGTGGAACGACTGCCCGATGGTCGCGATGGCCGGGTACAGCAGCCCACCGGCGAGTCCGATGATGACCGGCCCCAGGAAGCCCGCGACCAGCGTGCCGTTGGGGACCAGCGGCCGATCCACCAGCCACAGGATCACGCCCATGATCGACCACGAAGATCAGGATCGCGACAATCATCACGAGGACCTTCTGCTCCCAGACGGTGGGCTGGAAGATCATGTCGACGAACCAGCCGTGGGACTTCTGCGAATCGTAGAGAATGCCGGGGCCGCTGGACGCACTCTGCCCTTCGAAGATGATCAGGGCAATGGCCAGCAGCACCAGTGCCCAGGCCACCGGGGTCAACCACCCCAGCGTTCGCGGGGCCCGATTCTCCGGCCGTTGGGTCGTCGGTCCTGGATTGTCGACGAGCATTTGATCGGTCAACGCTAACCTCCAAACGGGTATTCGAGACTGACGCGGACTGCTACGCAACAACAAGCGAGCAGGCGGGCTCTTGAATCAACAAAAGCCCGCCTGCTCGCAATTAGCTCCTCAGCAATGAAGTGCTGTCACAACTTGAACTGCGGTCCCGGCAACTCCGAACTGGGCTGCCGCGGTGTACTGCGGGTGGATCGCCGATCAGCTGGCAGGCCAGCTGGAGTCGATGGTCGACAGGGTGGTCGCATCGTCCTGACCGGTGATCCAGTTGGTCAGCTGCTTCCATTCGGTACCGGCGCCAACGGCGGCCGGCATCAGGTCGGAGGCGTCGAAACGGGAGACGGCCTTCGGGTCCTGCAGGATCGTGACCGACAGCTTGTTGATCGGGTCCTTGACGTTCGCGAGCAGCAGGCCCTTGTTGGCCGAGACGCGCGAGACCGAGGCCTTGGACTGGTTGTTCGCCCAGTGCGCGGTGGTCAGGTACCACTGGAACGCCTCGACCTCAGGGTTGCTGGAGAAGGCGGCGACGAACTCGCCGCCGACCTCGACCGGCTTGCCGAACTTGTCACCCATGGACGGCTCGTAGAACGCGTAGAGGTCGCCCGTCGGGGAGAACGTCGGGGTGCCCTTGAAGTTGGTCCCGTAGAAGTTCGCCTGCTGATGCATGTAGCACTTGCCGGTCTGAATCGGCAGGCCACCCTTGGCGAACGCGGTGGTGGCGATGGAGGAGACGTCACCGATGCCCGCGTTCACGTACTTCGGGTTCTTCCAGATCTTGCCGACCGTGGCCAGCGCGTGCCGCGATGGGCGCGTCTGCGAACTTCACCTTGTGCGCGATCCACTGGTCGTAGACGTCGGGGCCGGCCTCGCGCAGGACGACCTCTTCCAGCCAGTCGGTGGCGGTCCAGCCGGTGGCGGCACCGGACTCGACACCGGCACACCACGGCTTGACGCCGTCGGGATCGGCGGCGATCTTGTCGGACAGCGCGATCAGCTCGTCCCAGGTGGTCGGGACCTGGTAGCCCTTGGCCGCGAACATCTTCGGCGAGTACCAGACGAGCGACTTGACGTTGGCGCCGAGCGGAGCGGCGTAGAACTTGCCGTCGATGGTGCCGTACGTCTTCCAGCCCGGGTCCCAGTACTTGTCGGTATTCGCCGCGACATCGGCCTGGGCCGGGATGACCTTGCCGGTGGCGACCAGCGTGGCCAGCAGGCCGGGCTGCGGCACGAAGGCGATGTTCGGGGCGTTGCCCGACTTGGCCTTGATGACGATCTGCTGCTCGAAGTTCTTGTCACCCTGGTAGTTCACGGTGACGCCGGTGCAGGCCTCGAAATCCTTCCAGGACGTCCGCAGCTGCGCTGCCTCGGTCGAGGCGATGCTGCCGTAGCCGGAGACGCTCTTGCCCGAGATGCCCGGGTAGGTCTTCTTGAGGTAGTCACACCAGGTGGCGTCGTCGTTCAGGCCGGCCTGGCTGGCCGAGCTGGACGGGGCGCCGGACGAGGCCGCCGGAGCGGAACCCGACGCTGCGGGAGCCGAGGCGGACGCCGCCGGGGCGGATGCCGCCGGAGCTGACGCTGCGGGCGCGGATGCCGCCGGAGCGGAAGCCGCTGCTGATGAAGCCGCGGAAGATGAGCCCGCTGCGGGCGTGCTGCTGCTGCTGCATGCCGTGACGATCAGGGCGAGAGCGCTGATCCCGGCGATGGTGGCCATCGCCTTGTTAGCCGACGTACGAGACACTCGGCCGACCTCCGTTTCTTGGGGGGAAAGTCCATGTGAGGGTGCTCACAACACGAGCAATGAAAGCGTTTTCATCGGCGGTTTGCAAGCCCAGACAGGCGATCTGCCCGTAACGATTGCGTAACCCGCCCCGGCAGGTGGTCACGGCCAGATAGCGAAGCACGGCTGAGCGGGGTGGTAATCGCCTGTGAATGCACTGCGAGATCGGCGTGGATGACCTGCAAAAACATGGTGTGCACGGCTCGCGGCACCAGCCCTGGGCGGCAACCGCAACACCGGCCGCGCAGTCGTGTCAGGATCGACGTGATGAACCTTGCAATCCGGCGGGGCTCTGGGAGGAGCGGCAATTCATGACGGCGGACGACCCGTGGGCAGAGTCGGCGGTCGAGCGCACCTTGGGCACCTTGGCCCAACTCAATCCCGACTTCGCCGCCGCGCCTACGGGCCCGGGTCGGTCGACGTCGACCATGCCGGGTGTCGTGGCCACGCCGGCCGGGCCACCCACCCAGAGCACCGCACCCGGACTCTCGTCTGTTGGCCAGACGCAACCGAGCTACCCCCCGGGCTTCGCAACTGCTCCCGCGGCCGAGCCGAGGGCGGACGTCACGATCGACGACATCTATCGCACCCACCGGATGGGCATGGTGCGACTGGCCATCCTGCTCGTCGACGATCAGGCCAGCGCGGAGGACGTGGTGCAGGAGGCGTTCGCGGGCCTGTTCCGTAATTGGGGCGGCCTGCGGGACAACGCCGCGGCCATCGGTTACTTGCGGACCGCGGTCGTCAACGGATCCAGGTCGATGCTGCGCCGGCGACGCACCGCACGCGCCTACGTGCCCCCGCACCCGGGCACCGAGCGATCCGCGGAGTCCCTGGCCCTGCTGACCGCCGAGCACCAGGCCGTGGTCACCGCTCTCGCCGACCTGGCCCCGCGGCAACGGGAGGTGCTCGTCCTGCGTTACTACGGCGGCCTCTCCGAAGCCGAGATCGCCGAGGCCACCGGCCTGTCCAAGGGCACGGTGAAATCCACGGCAAGTCGTGCGGTGGCAAAGCTCGGCGACATCATGAGAGCGCGATGACCACGTCGGGGTCGGGGCCGCACGGCGACCGACCTCGGGCCACGAGCGGCGGCGGGCAGGGTATCGACGGACCCTCCCCTGATCCGGAACGCGTGCTCTCGCAAGCCCTGCGAGCGATGGCCGGTGGCGAAAAGCAGGTTCGACCCGACACCCAATCCGGCTCGGCCCCTGCGCAGCGCGCCGGCGGCCAACCGAAGCCGAGCCTGTCGCTGCTGCAGATCATCCTGATTGCGACCATCTTCGGACTGCTGGTCGGGATCACCGTCGGGCTGGTCACGCTGCTGGCCTGAGCGCCCCAGTCGATCACCGGCCGGGCCGGAGCGTCACCTCCTCGAAGATCTCGATCTGTTCGAATCCGAGCCGACGATAGATGTTGTTCGACGTCGGATAGTCGGCGTCGGTGAACAACTCGACCGATGTTGCTCCTCGCCCCCGGGCGGAGTTGACGGCGGCGGCCGTGACGGCCGATCCGAAGCGATGCCCTCGATCACTTCTCGGGGTATAGACCGGCCCGATGCGCACTCCCCCATCGACCACGGCGCCGGCGCCCGCCACCGCGACCGGTCGGCCGTCGATGCACCAGAGCAGGGTCGCGTGGCCGCGGGTGGCACGGTTGGCGAGCACCTCACGGTTCGGGGAGAACGGCCTCGGATGCGTTCTGGCCTCTAAGGCGAAGTCGTACCACCAGGAGGCGATCAGTTCCGTATCGGACGCATCGCTGGGTACTGCTTCCCGTGCCTCACCGCGGACGCCGACGGGTGGCCTGAAGTCGCCGAGCCGATGCAGGAGAAGCCTTTTGGACTGGTCGACCACGGCTCCGGTCACTGCGCACCAGGCTCCGACGAAGGCCCGAGTATCCGCCGCCGGCCCCGAAACGGCTTCGACGGTAGGTTCTTTCGCCAGGACCGCAGCGGTAAGTGCTATAGCCAGAGCACTCTCGTCGCTGGTAGCTGGACTGATGACCACCGTCAACGGATACGGCGGCGTCTGGAGCGCCGCGGCCAGCACGGCGCCGACGTCGTCGATGAGGGCGACCTGCACGGGCTCGCTCGACGAATAGGGCGATGCCAATTGATTGTGCAGCACCGTGTTCAAGGTATTGCAGCGGTCCGGGGCCGCGGCGATCAACGGCCGGAGGGCGGCCAGGAACTCGGCGGTGTCGTCGAATGTAGTCGCTCTCATCCACGGGTCCTTCCCAGGCCTGACCATGGCGATGACCTAGGTCATCGAGAACATCGATCCGGGGTTGAACAGGCCCGCGGGGTCCAGGGCTTGCTTGATCCGACGGTGGACATCGAGCCCGACCGCTCCGATCTCGGCAGCCAGGAAGTCCTGCTTGATCCGGCCGACGCCATGCTCACCGGTCACGGTTCCGCCCAGCGCCCGGCCCGCGTCCAACATCTGACCGAAAGCCAACTCGGCCGCGGTCCGCTGTTCCTGGTCCGATGCGTCGTAGACGATGGTCGGGTGCATGTTGCCGTCACCGGCATGTCCGACCACCCCGATGGTCAGGCCGACCGCGGCCGAAATCTCCTCGCACCGCTGGATCAGCGCCGCAATCTCGGTGCGCGGCACACTGACGTCATCGGTCAACCAGGTGCCCAGGAGCTCGAGCGAAGGCAACACGTCGCGCCGTGCCTGCAGCAGCATCCGACCTTCGGCCAGGTCGTCGGTCACATAGGCGAAGGTCGCCCCCGCCCCCAGGCACACCTCTTCGAGTCGATCCATCTCGCGGCGCCCGACTCCTGGTCCCGCATCGGACTGTCCGATCAACAGAGCGGCCGGGGTCGGGCCGTCGCCGAGCAGCTTGACCCCGGATTTCGCCTCGACCACCTTGATGCAGGTCGCATCCATGATCTCCAGCAGAGACGGCACCAGCCCGGCGTGGATCGCGCCGGTCACCGCCCGCCCGGCGTCCTCGGCACTGGCGAAGGCCGCGGCCAGAGTCACCGGCGCGGCCGGCTTGGGCCGCAAGGCCAGGGTGGCCTCGGTGATGATGCACAACGTCCCCTCGGAGCCGACGAGCAGCTTGGTCAAGTCGTAGCCGGCGACTCCCTTGACCGTGCGGCGACCGGTACGCAGCACTTCGCCGGACGCGAGCACTACCTCGAGTCCTAGCACCGCATCGGTGGTCACGCCGTACTTCACGCAGCACAGGCCGCCGGCATTGGTGGATAGATTGCCGCCGATCGTGCACCAGTCGTAGGACGATGGATCCGGTGCGTAGAACAGCCCGCGCGCCTCAACGGCCGTGCGGAAATCCAGATTGACGATGCCGGGCTGCACGACGGCCAACCGGTTACCCTCGTCGATCTCCAGGATCGAGTTCATCTTCGTCATCACGACGGTGACCGCCCCGTCCACGGCGTTGGCCGCACCGGTCAGGCCCGATCCCGCTCCACGGGGGACGATCGGCACCCCGTGCGCGGCGCAGATCCGAACCACGGCCACCACCTGCTCGGTGCAGGTCGGCAGCACCACTGCGAGCGGGCGTCCACTCGGGGCCAGCGGCATCATGTCCCGGCTGTAGGCGGCGACGATGTCGGGATCGACGATGACCGCGGTCCGGCCGAGCGCGGCCCGCAGGGCCTCGACGACGTCGTCCGACCTGGTGCTCTGCGGCTCTGTCTGCACGTCGATGGCGTCCATGACCAAACGGTAGTCGCGACGCCGATCGGCGACCATCCGGGTAGGTCCGGCAACCGCTGTAGTGCCCGCCACCTGCGGCGTCGGTCACAGGCACCGCGGCCGACTCACACCGAACCGCACAGGTTCACCGGTATCGTCATGGCTGTGAATCCCACCGAAATTGCCGGCATCCTCCCGTCATGGCTCAATGCCGAGGGCCTCGTCGACTCGATGGGGTCCTGGGCCCTGCTCGGCATCGCGCTCATCATCTTCGCCGAGTGCGGCCTGCTCATCGGCTTCTTCCTGCCGGGCGACACGCTGTTGTTCATCTCCGGCCTGCTGGTGGCCAAGGGCACCTTCGACGTCAACCTCTTCGCGGCCATCGCCATCCTCTCGGTGGCGGCCTTCGTCGGGAACATGGTCGGCTACGGCATCGGCTACAAGGGCGGACCGCTCGTTTTCGAGAAGCCGAACGCCAGGTTCTTCAAACCCGAATACGTGGAGAAGTCGGCCGCCTTCTTCGACAGATACGGCCGGCGCTCGATCATCCTCGCCCGGTTCGTGCCCGTCGTCAGGACGGTTGCCACGGTGATGGCAGGCGTGTCGAAGATGAATTTCCGCATCTACGCCCTCTATTCGGCCATCGGCGGCGTCATCTGGGTGGCCGGCGTGACGACGGCGGGGTACTTTCTCGGCCAGATCCAGTTCATCGCCGACCACGTCGACGTCATCCTCATCGGAGCCGTGGTCGTGGTCGTGCTGGTCTCCGCCGTACCCGCCCTGTTGCACATCCGCCAGCGGCGAGCGGGCGCAGCCGTCGACACCTCCGCGGGGTCACCGGTACTTCGTGCAGAGGCTGTCCGGGCCAGTGAGATGGACACCGAACCAGCTGACGCCGCCCTTGCAGAGCGGCTCGGGACTGTCGGTGGGGATCGCGGAGATCTGCGTTCGCACAGCGAAGACCACCACCAGCAGTAGAGCGGCCAGCCCCAGCACGACCACGCGACCCGCCCATCGGTGGATCATCACAATCAGCACCACCGCGACCGCCCCGATCCCGGCCAACAGCCAGGTGAGCCACGTGACGGCACTGTCGGTATTCATCTCGGGCAAACCTTTGTCTCTGCGGGTGGAAGGCCGGCGTCGAGCAGGCGGTTCAACTCTTGACCGTGGTCGGGCAGCCCGGGTAGATGATCTGGATTCCGAAGAACGTCGGGTGTGACGTGCAGGCCGACGTCTGCAGATTGTTGGCGAAATCGACGACCTTGGCCCGCTGCTGCCAGCCGACGAAGACGATCACGGCGGCCAGCACCAGCACGATGATCTTGCCGATGATCTTCTTGATGACGATGGCCAGCACCAGGCCGAGCACGGCGATCGCGATCAGCACCCACGGCGCGCTGGTCTGGATGGTCGACAGGTCGAGGTTCACCGGCAGAATCTACCGTTCCCGGCGCTGTGCACCGTGTGAGTTGTTGCGGGCCCGACGAGCTGCTACCAAGCCTTCGACAAGTCGGCGTGCTGCCGGATCCAGGCGTGCATGGCGATGCCGGCCGCCACTCCCGCGTTGATGGAGCGGGTGGACCCGAATTGGGCGATCGAGACCGTCAGCGCGGCCACGGCCTTGGCCTCCGGCGTAAGCCCATCGGACTCCGAACCGAACAGCAGCAAGCATTCTCGTGGGATCGAGGCGGTCTCGATGGGCACGGAGCCGGAGATGTTGTCCACCGCGACGATGGTCAGGCGGTGACCGGCGGCGTACTCGGCCACCCCGGCCACGTCCGCATGGTGGTGGAGATGTTGATACCGATCGGTCACCATCGCACCGCGGCGGTTCCAGCGGCGCCGCCCGACGATGTGCACGCTGGCCGCACCGAAGGCGTTGGCGGTGCGCACGACCGTGCCGATGTTGTGGTCGTGCCCGAAGTTCTCGATGGCCACCTGGAAGGGATGCCGGTGCCGGTCCAGATCGGCCACGATGGCGTCCCGCCGCCAGTACCGGTAGGCGTCGACGACATTGCGGCGGTCACCGTTGGCCAACAACTCCTGGTCGTATCTGGCGTCGACAGGCCAAGGCAACGGGTGCGGGCCGACGCCGACCTGCTCGGCCGCTGTCCATTCGGTCGGCCCGGCTTCGTCGCTGTGCGTCCCCCGGGTCGGCTGCTCCGGGTCGATGGTCAGCCCAGCCCCAGATCGGACAGGCCGAGCAGATAGCGGTAGGTCAGGCCCTCCGCCTGCAGCACCTCATCGGCGCCGGTGGCCCGGTCCACGATGGTGGCCACGCCGACTACGTCCGCCCCGGCGGCCCGCAGCGCCTGGACCGCCTGCAGCGGCGAGGCACCCGTCGTGGTGGTGTCCTCGACGACCAGAACTTTCTTGCCCACCACGTCCGGTCCCTCGATCTGACGTTGCATACCGTGTGCCTTCGCCGCCTTCCGCACCACGAAGGCGTCGATCGGCCGACCCGGTGCGTGCATGATGGCCACCGCGACCGGGTCAGCACCGAGCGTCAGTCCACCGACTGCCTCGAACTCCCAATCCGCGGTCAGCTGGCGCAGCAGCACGCCGATCAGCGGACCGGCCTCGTGGTGCAGGGTGGCTCGACGCAGATCGACGTAGTAGTCCGCTTCCCGCCCGGAGGACAGGGTGACCCGGCCGTGCACGACGGCCAGTTCGCCGACCAGTTCAGCCAATCGAGCGGTGGCCGCCGCGTCGGGCACGGGGGCCGGGGACGAGTCCTGTTCGGGTGTTTGCGCGCTCACCAGGCAAGCGTGACATATACCGGTGCATTTCCTTGGCTGCGGACTTCCTTCTCAATGGTCGGACCAGGTGGATCGACACGGCCGGTGCGGTGGCTCACATGAACGGCTGGTTTGATCGAAGTGCCCGAACTGCTCACCTGGAGGACCTGTCAGTGGCCGAATACCCGAACATCGCCGTCAACATGATCGACACCCCTGGGTTGGCCGTCTGCATCCGTGAGGTGGCCGACCGGATGGACGGCCGCCCGGTGATTTTCATCCACGGGAATGTCTCCTCGTCGCCGTTCTTCTTCCCGGTGATGGCCCTGCTGCCCGAGCACATCCGGCCGATTGCGGTCGATCTGCGCGGGTTCGGCGGCACTGACACCGCCCCGGTGGACGCCACCCGTGGTCTGCGCGATTTCGCCGACGACGTCTGGGCCACCATCGATGCACTCGGCCTGACGGAGGTCGACCTCGTCGGGTGGTCGATGGGCGGCGGCGTGGTCATGCAGATGATCATCGACCGACCTGCATCGGTGACGACGGCAACGCTGATCAACCCGGTGTCGCCGTATGGTTTCGGCGGGTCGACAGGCCTGGACGGGGCATTGATCTCCCCGGACGGGGCGGGCTCCGGTGGGGGCACGGCCAACGCTGAGTTCGTGAAGGCCATCGACGAGGGCGACGAGGGCGAGGGGCCGGCGTCACCCCTGACGACCCTGCGCTCGTTCTACGTCGCCCCGGGTTGGGACCGGAAGGACGAGGCCCTGTACCTGCGCTCGATGCTGTCCACCAGCCTCGGCGACGACAACTACCCGGGCGACTCCCGCCCGTCGGACACCTGGCCCGGGGTCGCACCCGGAGCGCACGGTGTGCTGAACACCATGGCGCCGATCTACCTCGACCTCTCCGGCATCGTCGACGTCAGCCCACAGCCACCGATCTTGTGGATGCGTGGCGAATTGGACCAGATCGTCTCGGACACTTCGATGTTCGACCTGGCCCATCTCGGCGCCCTCGGCGCGGTTCCGGGCTATCCCGGTGCGGACGTCCAACCCGCGCAACCAATGGTCGGCCAGACCCGCTCGGTGCTCGACGCGTACGCGTCTGCCGGCGGTTGGTACAACGAGGTGGTGGTACCCGGAGCCGGGCACTCGCCGCACATCGAAAACAAGAATGCGTTCGTGGCGACCTTGGTCGACCATCTGCAGGTCTGAGTCCAGAGCGATTGATTACACTGCAAGCATGACTGACTCGGGGACGCCGACGCTGTACGACTGGGCGGGCGGGGAGGGTGCGTTCGAGCGGTTGATCGACGCTTTCTACGACCGGGTGGAGCGGGATGACCTACTGGGGCCGCTGTTCCCCGGTGGCGTCAGCGCGGCCCATCGACGACACGTGACCACTTGGTGGTGCGAGGTCTTCGGCGGACCGGCTCGCTACACGGAGCAATTGGGCGGCTACCCCACCATGCTGGCCCACCATCGAGGCCTCAACTTGACCGCCCAGCAACGGTTCCGCTTCGCCACCCTGATGAGCCACGCCGCCGACGACGCAGAGCTGCCGGACGATCCAGAGTTCCGTGCCGCCTTCGTGGGCTACGTGGAATGGGGCACCCGGCTGGCGTTGGCGAACTCCCAGGATGATGCCGACGTGGTCACGGAAGCCCCGGTGCCGCGGTGGGGTTGGGGTGTGGCGCCGCCGTACCAGCCCTGACCGAATCAGTTCCGGGGGCGCATCACGTACGGCTGCGATTGTTGACCTTGGCACCGAAATTGCGCACCAGCGCCCTGGGCAGCAGTCGGCTGGCCACGGCGATCGTGGCGTACAGCCGACCCGGCACCGACACGATCTTGTTCGCCCGCAGATCCCCCAGTGAGGCCACCACCAGCTCGTCGATATCCACGTAAGCCCGCGCCGGCGCCTTCGTCATGTCGATGGACGCCCGCTGGTGGAACTCGGTGCGGACGAATCCGGGGCAGAGCGCCTGGATGCGCACCCCCGTATCGGCCAGCGACATCGCTAAACCTTCGCTGAAGCTGATCACGAATGCCTTCGAGGCCGCATAGGTGGTTCCTCGTCCCGGGATCAGGCCGGCCACGGAGGCCACGTTGATCACGCCGCCGTGTCCGGCGGACACCATGGCCGGAACGGCGGCGTGGGTCAGCAGCATCAGCGCCGTCACGTTGATTTCCAACTGCGCTAGCAGTTCGGCCTCACTCGCCGCCAGGAAGTCCTTCCCGAGTCCGACGCCGGCATTGTTCACCAGCAGATCGATTCCGCCCCGGGCCAACCGGGCGGTCACCAGCGCACGCTGGTCCGGGTCAACCAGATCCGCGGCGATGATCTCGACATCCGGCGAGCCGAAGGTAAGCAGCGTCGCCCTCACCTGGTGCAGGCGCTCGACATTTCGCGCGACGATGACCAGGCCGTAGCCGGCCGTCGCCAGGTGGCGGGTGAACGCGGCTCCGATGCCGGCGGTGGCGCCGGTGACCAAGGCAGTGGGCATACGGATGACGTTATCTGTCGAGGCGGGCGCTCTATGTTCCGGCGCCGGACTCGTTAGCCGGCGAGTGCGCTCTGAGGTATTTGAGCGCGGTGTCGGCGTGGGTGTCCATCGACAGCTCACTGCTGATCACCTTGCGGATGGTGCGATCGGTGCCGATCACCAGCGTGACGCGTTTGACGGGTGTGATGAACCTGCGCTTGACCCCGAATGAGGCGGCGACCGTGCCGTCCTCGTCGGACAGCAGCGGGTAGCCGAGGGAATTCACCTGGTCGAACTCGGCCTGCTTGGCGATCGGGTCGGCACTGATACCTACGCGTTGCGCCCCGATCGCCGCGAACTCCGCGGCCAGATCCCGAAAGTGGCAGCTCTCAGCGGTACAGCCGCTGGTCATCGCCGCAGGATAGAAGAACAACACCACCGGCCCGGATTCCAGCAGGGCGGACAAGCGCCGCGGTGTCCCGGTCTGGTCGGCCAGCTCGAAATCAGTTGCGGTGGCGCCCTCGTCGATCGTCTTCACAGGTTCGTCCTCATCCGATTGCCGTCACGCGGTGATGGTGCCGTGCGCTTCTCGTCGAGCGCCTGTCCCACTACTCCTGTGCCACTACGCCCAGACTCTTCGTGACGGCTCCATGCCGGCCTGGCCACCGGCGTCCGGACGGACGGCTGACGAACTTCGCGTCCGGTCGTGGCGATCGGTGGGCCCCGGCGTCCCGATCGGGCGGCGGCCGGCGGTCGGGGTCGCTGGCTGTGTCGCTGATCCGGGACACCGGGTACAGATGGTTCGGGGCCGCCGGGGTCGGGGATGGGAGTGGGCGGCGAAATGGTTCGGTATCGCGCGGTTGATGGTCGCATGGCCGTGACCGCTGACCGCTGACGCTAGGCGGCGGTCCGCGCCAGCGACCTCTCGACGAGCTCCGCGGTTTTACGGCCCTTCGCCCGGATCACCAGCAGCGTGATCGCCCCGGCGAACAGCACCAGCCAGAGCTTGATGAAGCGGTACAGCAGCACGGCGCTGACGGCGATGCCGGCGGGCAGGCCGGCGGCGATCAACGCGACACTCAGGGCGGCCTCGACCACGCCCAACCCGCCGGGGGTCAACCCCATCGACGAGGCACCGGCCGCGGCCGCCCAGGCGAGAATCAGGCCGTGCCAGGGAATCGGAGCCCCTACGGCCGCCAGCACGCAGGCCAGGCAGGCGATGTCCGCCGTCCAGTTCAGGAAGGCGAAGCGCGCGGCCATGAAGGCGTTACGCAGACCCAACCGGAGCGCAGCCACCTGGTCGACGGCTGACGCAGCGATCGATCCAGGGTCACCGGTGGGTTTGCCGATCACCCGCTGCCCGATGGTCAGGAACCTGGTCACCAGGCGGACGACCAACGGCCGGACCCGAGGGTTGTGCAGACCGGCCAGCAGGGTGATGACCGGAACGACCCCTGCGAACAACGTGACAAAGCCGGCCAGGGCCAACCCCACCGAACCCGTCAGCAGCGCACCGACGGCCGAGATGGTGACGAAAGTGATCGTCGAGTAGAGGCCGGCGACGGCCAGAGCCCAGGCAGCAGTGGCCTTTTCGGCACCGATGTGCAGGAAGCGCTTGTAGGCGAAGACCGCCGAGGCTGTCGACCCGACGATCGGCAGCGACACCGAGATCGCGTTGCCGGCATAGGTGGTGGCCAGGATCGGACCGAAGGGATGATGTCGGCCGTCGACGTTGAGCAGGCGGCGTTGCAGCCGGGCCAGGGAGCCCACCGAGATGGCCTGGAAGGCGATGGCGGCCACGATCCAGATCCAGTTGGCGTCGGCCAGGACTCGGGGTAGGTCGGACAGCCGGTGCCGCTGCCAGACAACAAGGGCGATGACGGCCGCGGCCAGGACGGTCCCGACCAACACGGTGCGAACGATGCTGCTGGGCGACGGCCGGGTGCGGTCGTTCGCCGGTACCGTCACCCGGCCGGGTCCGGCGACTGCGAGCGGCGATTGGATCTCCGGTGGCGGGGAGATCTCGGCCGGGACGACATCGATCGGTAACACGTCGGTGGGGAACACATGCGGGGGAAGCAGTGGCGACGCGAGGGCCGGCAGCGTCATACGGAAGAAGAGCAGTCGGCCGTCCGGCCCGCTCTTCGTGCCCGCCTCGGCTACTGACGTCGTCATCTCGTTCTCCTGATAAGTGGAGGCAACCTCCGTTCACCAGAACATTACACTATGTTGAGACGCTCCCTCCACTTCTTTTCGGCCGAGACGTAGGCTGATCCCATGATCAGTCGTGACGGTGAAGACTGCCCGCCGTTGGCCTGCGACGCGACCGATCGTCCACTGCGCAAGGACGCCGAACTGAATCGCCAGAAGATCCTCGGCGCGGCCGCCGAGGTGTTCGCCACCCGCGGATTGACCGTCACTCTGGATGACATCGCGGACCATGCCGGGGTCGGCGTAGGCACGGTGTATCGGCGGTTCCCGAGCAAGGAGGTGCTGATCAATGCGCTCTTCGAGGAGAAGATCGAGGGCCTGGTCGCCCGGGCCGAAGCGGCCGCAGCGGATCCTGATGCCTGGACGGCCTTGGTCGGCTTCCTGCGCAACGCCGTGGCCGGGCAGGCGCAGGACCGTGGCCTCCGACAGGTCCTGCACGGCACGGAGCATGGCGAGCAGCGCCTGACCCAGGCTCGTGCCCGGATGGCCGAGCCGCTGGGCCGCATGGTCGATGCCGCCAAGGCCTCGGGTCACCTACGCCGGGACTTCGAGGTCGCCGACCTGCCGGTGATCATGATGATGATCTCCAGCCTGGCGCTACACCCACGCACGGCCGATCCCGCGGTCTGGGGCCGCTACCTGGATTTTGTCGTCGACGGTCTGCGGGAACGCCCGGGGCTGTCCGACCTGCCCACCCCGGGCGTCCAGCTTCCCGCGGCTCAAACGGCGTAGACCGGACCGACGGCCAGTCGGGACTCGCCCTCGATGGCATCCACCAGGACGGTGTCCCCGTCCCGGATCTTGCCGGCCAGCAGCTCCTTGGCCAGCTGGTCACCGATGGCCGACTGGATCAGCCGACGGAGCGGACGCGCGCCGTACAGCGGGTCGAAGCCCTCGATCGCCAGCCATTCGCGTCCGGCCGCGGTGACGTCCAGCGTGAGCCGACGCGAGGCCAGCCGGGCCGCGAGTGCCTGCACCTGGATGTCGACGATGGAACCGATCTGCTCGATGTCCAGGGCGTTGAAGAACACCACCTCGTCGAGCCGATTGAGGAACTCGGGCTTGAAGGCGCTGCGCACCGTGGCCATCACGGCGTCGTACCGCTGCTTCTCATCGAAGTCCGGGTTGACGATGTGCACACTGCCCAGGTTCGAGGTCAGGATCAGGACGACGTTGCGGAAATCCACGGTTCGGCCCTGACCGTCGGTCAGCCGACCGTCGTCCAGCACCTGCAGGAGCACGTCGAAGACATCGGGATGTGCCTTCTCCACCTCGTCCAGCAGCACCACGGTGTAGGGCCGGCGGCGGACGGCTTCGGTGAGCTGACCGCCCTGGTCATATCCGACATACCCGGGGGGCGCTCCGACAAGTCTGGCCACGGAGTGCTTCTCCGAGTACTCGCTCATGTCGATGCGCACCATGGCGCGGGCGTCGTCGAACAGGAAGTCGGCGAGCGCCTTGGCCAACTCGGTCTTGCCCACGCCGGTGGGCCCCAGGAACAGGAACGACCCGGTCGGCCGGTCGGGGTCCGAGATCCCGGCCCTGGCTCGGCGTACGGCATCGGAAACCGCCCGGACGGCGGCGGCCTGCCCGACCACCCGGCGCCCAAGTTCGTCCTCCATGCGCAACAGCTTCGCCGTCTCGCCCTCCAACAACCGACCAGCCGGGATACCGGTCCAAGCGGCCACTACGGTGGCGATGTCGTCCGGTCCGACCTCCTCGGACACCATGGGTGGGAGTGCCTCAGCGGCAGAATCAGTCGATGCGTCCAACGACGCATCGGCGAGTTCCCGCTCCAGAGCCGGGATCCGGCCGTAGAGCAACTCGGAGGCCTTGGCCAGATCGCCCTCGCGCTGTGCCCGCTCGGCCAGCATGCGCAGTTCGTCGAGTGACTTCTTCAACTCGCCCACCCGGTTGAGGCCCGACTTCTCCGCGTCCCACCGCGCCGTCAGCGCGGCCAGTTGCTCGTTGCGGTCGGCCAGGTCGCGGCGCAGTCGCACCAGCCGGTCGACGGACGCCGCATCCGACTCCCGGGCCAGCGCCAGCTCTTCCATCTTGAGTCGATCGACAGCCCTTTGCAGTTCGTCGATCTCGGTCGGCTTGGAGTCGATCTCCATGCGCAGCCGAGACGCCGACTCGTCGATCAGGTCGATCGCCTTGTCCGGCAGAAATCTCGCGGTGATGTACCGGTCGGACAGCGTGGCCGCGGCGACCAGTGCGGCGTCGGTGATCCGGACACCGTGATGCGCCTCGTACCGCTCCTTGAGTCCGCGCAGGATCGCGACGGTGTCCTCGACGCTCGGCTCACCGACCAGCACCTGCTGGAAGCGACGCTCCAGGGCCGGGTCCTTCTCGATGTGGGTGCGGTATTCGTCCAGGGTGGTCGCTCCGACCATCCGGAGCTCGCCGCGGGCCAACATCGGCTTGAGCATGTTGCCCGCGTCCATCGCGCCCTCACCCGTCGCACCCGCCCCGACCACGGTGTGCAACTCGTCGATGAACGTGACGACCTGGCCGTTCGACCCCTTGATCTCGTCGAGAACGGCCTTCAGTCGCTCTTCGAACTCACCCCGGTACTTGGCGCCGGCGATCATGGCACCCAGGTCGAGCGAGATCAACCTCTTGCCCCGCAACGACTCCGGTACGTCACCGGCGACGATCCGCTGGGCCAGCCCCTCGACGACCGCCGTCTTGCCCACGCCGGGTTCGCCAATCAGCACCGGGTTGTTCTTGGTCCGACGGGACAGGACCTGAACCACCCGTCGTATCTCCTGATCGCGGCCGATGACCGGGTCGATCGCACCCTCGCGCGCCCGCTCGGTCAGGTCGACGCCGTACTTCTCCAAGGCTTGGAAAGACCCCTCGGGATCCGCTGAGGTCACCTTGCGATCGCCGCCGCGCACCACAGGAAACGCCTCGACCAGGGCATCGGTGGTGGCCCCCGCGGCGACCAGCAGATCGCCGACGTCGGTGCCCGGCGCGGCCAGCGCGGCCAGAAGGTGCTCGGTGGACAGGAATTCGTCACCCCCGGCCCGCATGATCTGCTCGCCATTGGTGACCACGTTCGCGACGGCCCGGGAGAGTTGGGGTTGCCCCACCGTGGCGCCCTTCGCCGACGGCAGTCGGGTCAGGATGGCGGCGGTCCGGGCCCCGATCGCAGCCGTGTCGGCGCCTACCGCGCGCAGCAGGCCGGGCGCGGTGGACCCTTCGGTCGACAGCAGCGCGTCCAGCAAGTGGGCCGGCTCGACGATGGCATTACCCGCCGCCGTGGCCGCACCGATCGCGGCCGCCAGTACTTCGCGACTCTTGGTGGTCAGGATGTCCGTGTTCATGTCTGTAGTTCTACTGCCTTTCAGTGCTGGGCGAGTGGGTGTCCGCCGGCTTTTCATACCGGCGGGGAAACGCGTCTAGCAGGATCAACGCACCAAAGTTGAGTGTATTCCGCTCAACTCTGACGTTCGCCACCGCCTGGCGGTACGCCCCGCGCTCCGTGGGCAACGTCGGCAGCTCATTTGGTCATCGCCCGTTCGTGCGGTAACACCAACGCATGGCATCGCAGCAGAGCAAGTCGTCCGAGCAGCTCAGAGTCAAGCCTTCCCAGCAGCCGAGCAAGCCTTCCCAACAGCAGAGCAGGCCTTCCCAGCAGCCCAGCGGGCCCACGCGGCATCTGGAGATCGAGACCAAGCTGGAAGTCGGCCCGGACGTCGCCCTGCCGCAGTTGGCCGGCCGGCGCAGCTTGGTGGCGGTCGGGCTCGCCGCGGCGGCCGATCCGGTGATCCACGAGCTGGATGCGGTGTACTTCGATACCAGCGAACTCGACCTGCTGCACTCGAAGTTGACGTTGCGCCACCGAACCGGCGGTGACGACGCCGGCTGGCACCTCAAGTTGCCGGCCATCGCCGGGGCACGGACGGAGGTCGGGCTGCCGCTGGAACCCGACCAGGCCGATCCGCTGGTGGCCCGGGTGCCGGCCGCGCTGGCTGATCTGGTGCAAGGCGCAGCTCGGGGCCGGGCATTGGAGCCGGTGGCCCGCATCCGTAACCGCCGAACCGTGCGCCGTCTGTTGGATCCTGACGGCGCGCCGATGGTGGAGGTCGCCGACGACCAGGTGTCGTCGACCAGGCTGCTCGCTTCGCGGCCCGAGTCGTCCACCGCGGCGGACCGGCGCGAGTACGTCGAATCCCAACCGACCAACTGGCGCGAGCTCGAGGTGGAAATCCTGGCCGGCAACCGCGACCAGCTGGCGGCCGTCGTCACCCTGCTGAAGGCGGCCGGGGCCAAACCGGCGGCCAGTGCCTCGAAGCTCGCCAGGGCGCTGGACGACGGCGGTCCGGCGGCCGGCAACGCCAAGTCGAAAGGCGCCGGGCCGGCCATGATCGGGGCGATCGCGAAGCTGCGCGACAACCTGATCCGCACCGACCGTGCGCTTCGCGAGGGCACGCCGGACGCCCTGCACGACGCGAGAGCCAGCGCGCGCCGGCTGCGGTCGGTGCTGGCGGTCTATTCGCCGTTGTTCGCCACCGGCGCGACCAGGAGCCTGCGTGGCGGGCTTCAGGAATTCGGTGCGGTGTTGGGCCGGGCGCGTGATCTCGAGGTGCTGCGAGCCCGACTGGACGGCCAGCTGATCGACGAGCCGGAAGAATATGCCGCCGCGGCGCGTAGCCGTCTCGACGACGAATTCGCCCGGGCGCTCCCGGCGGCGCTGGCCGATGTTGCGGAACTGATCCGAACGCCGGAGTACCTCCAGCTCCTGCGCGACCTGGACGCTTTCATCGCGACGCCACCGTTCTCCCGTCGCGCCGGCAAACCGGCCACTACCGAGCTCGGCACCCACGTCACCACGGCTTGGCGCAGTCTGGCCTCCCTCGTCGGTCAGGCGCTGGCGGATCCCTTCGGCAGCCCCGTGCTGCACGATGTTCGCAAGGGCGCCAAGGCATTGCGATACGCCGCCGAAGCCGCTGGTGTCACCCTGGGCGAGAACATGGTGGTGTTCGCCGCTGCCATCGAAGAGATTCAGGAGGTCCTGGGCGAGCATCAGGATGCTCTTTCGGCTGCGGCCTGGCTCGCCGAGCTGGCCCGGCATCCTGACACCGACGGTATGTCCGGATTCGTGTTCGGGCGGCTGCACGCGTTCGAGCAGGCAGTCGCGGCGGGCACGCTGGACGACTTCTCCGACGCGTGGGACCGGGTAGAGGACGGCGAGCTGCTCACCGAGGCCATCGGTAGCTGACCTCAGCCCGGCGTCATGCGGTCAGCGCCGACGCTGGGGGCGCCAGGTGACCATGGCCGAGGTGGTGTGCTGCCACGGCACCACATCTCGACGTAGACCGGCAATGGCGTTTGCCGCCGCGTTGGCGGCATCGGCCTGGGACTGGGTGAGATCGGCATGCAGGGAACGGATCTCGTCGGCCAATTCGCTCGACCTGGCTCGCAGCGCATCAACCTGCGCCTCGAGTTCGATGATCCGCCGGATGCCGGCCCGGTTCACCCCGTCGTCCTGGCTGAGCTTCTGCACCTCGCGCAGCAATTCGATATCGCGACGCGAGTAGCGGCGGCCACCACCGGAGGTGCGGCCGGGCGACACCAAGCCCTCGCGATCGTAGGACCGCAGCGTCTGTGCATGCATGCCGGCCAGTTGCGCCGCAACGGAGATGACGAACAACGGCGCATCCAACTCGAAGCCGGCCGATTCACTACTGGCGAACGCCACCGTGACATCGACCTGGGACACCGAGGTTCTGGCGGCCGGATCGGACGATCCGGCGATGGGTTCTCGCGGACTGGTCACGACGAAGTCTGCGCAGCCTTGAGTGCCTTGCTGATGGCCGGGCGCGGGTCGTCGGTCTGAGCCGCGGCAAACGCTTCCAGCGCCTCGGCGGCTTCGGCCGACAGCTTCTGCGGGATCGCCACTTCGACCGTGACGATCAGATCGCCGGTCACGTCCTTGCGCTTGACGCCGGCCCCCTTGACCCGCAGTTTGCGGCCAGATGCCGTGCCCGGGGCGACCCGGAGTCGCACCGAGCCGGTGAGCGTCGGGACGGTCAACGTGGTTCCCTGCACCAGTTCCGGAAAGGTCACCGGAACAGTGAGCGTCAAATTGTCTCCGTTGCGGCCGAACAACTCGTGTGAGCTGACGTGCACGACGACGAACAGATCACCACGTGGGCCACCACCGGTACCGGCATCGCCCTTGCCCGCCAACCGGATGCGCTGGCCGTCGGCCACCCCGGCCGGAATTCTGGTCGACAGGGTGCGCGACGTCAGCACGGTGCGTTCGCCGTGACAGGTCGGGCACGGGTCGTCGATGATGGACCCGGAGCCATGACAATTGGTGCACGGCTCGGAGAATGCAAAGGAACCCTGGTTACGGGTGGTCAACCCGGTGCCGTTGCAGACCGGGCAGTCGTGGGCTGACGTCCCCGGCTTGGCGCCGGTGCCCAGGCAGGTCGGGCAGGTGCTCCGCTCGGCGAGCCGGATCGGCACGGTCACCCCGGAGACCGCCTCGGTGAACGAGATTCGCACCTCGGTCTCCACATCGCTGCCACGCTTGGCCCTGGCCGCCCTGGTGTTGGTGGCATTCCGATTGAACAAGCCGCCGAAGATGTCACCCAGCCCACCGGACCCACCGCCGCCATTGCTGTTGCGCAACAAGTCATTGATGTCGAACCCGCCGGCGCCGCCGGCCGGCTGGCCGCCGCCGAAGCCGCGGAATCCGCCGGTACCGACCAACTGCCGGGCCTCGTCGTACTCCTTGCGCTTCGCGTCATCGGACAACACGTCGTAGGCCTCGGAGACCGTCTTGAACTTCTCCTCGGCCTGCTTGTTGTTCGGGTTCTTGTCGGGATGGAGGTCCCTGGCGAGCTTCCGGTAGGCCTTCTTGATCTCGGCGGCGGTCGCCGTCTTGCTCACGCCCAGCGCGGCGTAGAAGTCCTTCTCGTAATAATCCTTGGCACTCACCAGGAACCTCCTCCCTATCGGTCAATCACTCATATCAAGGGTGAAACGTCAGCTCTGCGGAGCCGTGTCGCCGTCGACGATCTCGGCGTCCACGATCTCGTCGCCATCAGTCGGCTCCGGGCTCGCCGGTTCGACGGCTTCCGCTTCTGGACCGGTCACGCCGACGACGGCAGCTCGCACCAATCGATCACCGAGCGAGTAGCCGTGTCGCATCACCGTAGTGACGGTCTGCGCCGTGACCTCCGAAGAAGTGGCGAACTGCACCGCCTCGTGGAGCGCGGGGTTGAACTCGTCACCGACTGTGCCGAACTGGGTGAGCCCGGCCTTCGTGAGTACTCCGGTCAGCTTGTCCGCGACCGCCTTGAACGCGCCGACGAGATCGCCATGACGATCGGCATTGTCGATATCGTCCAGGACGGTCAGGAGATCGGTCAGTACTTTTGTCGTCGCAGCCTTTGCGGCAGCTTCCCGGTCGCGGTCGACCCGCTTCCGGTAGTTGGCGTACTCGGCGGTGACCCGCTGCAGGTCGGCGGTCCGCTCCGCGGCCTCCTGCTGCGCGGCCTCGACCGCCAGATCCGCATCGGTCTGTACCGACAGGGGCTGCAAGGCCTCCTCCGGGTCGGACGGGTCGGACTTGCGGTTGAACGGCGAGGAGAAGAACCCCCCGCTGGGGTTGCGCAGCTCTCCGGTTTCCGGATCGAGGCGACGCTTGTCGTTGATCACCACGGGTTCCTCACCTCCCCCATGCCCGTTCTGGTCGTCGCTCGAGATCATTTCTGGTCGTCCACGATCTCGGCGTCGACGATCTCCTCTTCCTGGCCGCCGGCCGCGCCCGTGCTTCCCGGTACGTCGGTGGCACTTTCGGCTCCCGTGGCCGCATACATGGCCGCGCCCAGCTGCTGGGACTCGTTGGCCAGGGTCTCCACCGCCGTCTTGAGGGCTGCGATGTCCGTGCCCTTGAGGGCTTCGGTGACGGCCGCGGTGGCCTCGGCGACGCGCGCCTTCGGTTCCTCGGGAAGCTTCTCGTCGTTGTCCTTGACGAACTTCTCGGTCTGGAAGACGAGAGCCTCGGCCTGGTTGCGCACCTCGGCCTCCTCGCGGCGGACCTTGTCCTCCTCAGCGTGCGCCTCGGCGTCCTTCATCATCCGGTCGATCTCGTCCTTGGACAGGGCCGAGCCGCCGGTCAACTTGATCGACTGCTCCTTGCCGGTGCCCAGGTCCTTGGCCGTGACGTGCACGATGCCGTTCGCGTCGATGTCGAAGGTGACCTCGATCTGCGGCACGTTACGCGGTGCCGGCGGCAGGCCGGTGAGCTCGAACATGGCCAGCTTCTTGTTGTAGGCGGCCACCTCTCGCTCGCCCTGGAAGACCTGGATCTGCACCGAGGGCTGGTTGTCCTCGGCCGTGGTGAAGATCTCCGAGCGTTTGGTCGGGATGGTGGTGTTGCGCTCGATCAGCTTGGTCATGATGCCGCCCTTGGTCTCGATCCCCAGCGACAGCGGGGTGACATCGAGCAGCAGCACGTCCTTGACCTCGCCGCGCAGCACACCGGCCTGCAGGGCCGCGCCGACCGCGACGACCTCGTCGGGGTTGACACCCTTGTTGGGCTCCTTGCCACCGGTCAGTTCCTTCACCAGTTCGGTGACGGCCGGCATCCGGGTGGAGCCGCCGACCAGAACCACGTGGTCGATGTCGCCGACCTTGACGCCGGCGTCCTTGATGACCTGGTGGAACGGGCTGCGGGTGCGGTCCAGCAGATCGGAGGTGATCTTCTGGAACTCGGCGCGGGAGAGCGACTCGTCCATGAACAGCGGGTTCTTGTCGGAGTCGACGGTGATGTACGGCAGGTTGATCGAGGTGGACTGGCTCGAGGACAGTTCGATCTTGGCCTTCTCCGCGTTCTCGCGGATGCGCTGCATCGCCATCTTGTCCTTGGTCAGGTCGATGCCGTTGGCGGCCTTGAACTTGTCGACCAGCCAGTTGACGACGCGCTCGTCCCAGTCGTCGCCGCCGAGCTTGTTGTCGCCGGCGGTCGCCTTGACCTCGACGACGCCGTCGCCGATCTCCAGCAGGGACACGTCGAACGTGCCGCCACCGAGGTCGAAGACCAGGATGGTCTGCTCCTTGTCGCCCTTGTCCAGGCCGTAGGCCAGGGCAGCGGCGGTCGGCTCGTTGACGATCCGCAGGACGTTCAGACCGGCGATCTCGCCGGCCTCCTTGGTGGCCTGGCGCTGGGAGTCGTTGAAGTACGCGGGCACGGTGATGACCGCGTCGATGACCGGCTCGCCCAGGTAGGACTCGGCGTCGCGCTTCAGCTTGCCGAGCACGCGGGCACTGATCTCCTGCGGCGTGTACGACTTGCCGTCGATGTCGACGGTCCACGGCGTACCGATGTGACGCTTCACCGAACGGATGGTCCGGTCGACGTTGGTCACGCCCTGACGCTTGGCCACCTCACCGACGAGCACCTCGCCGTTCTTGGCGAATGCGACGATGGACGGGGTGGTGCGGGCGCCTTCGGCGTTGGCGATGACGGTGGGCTCGCCGCCCTCCAGGACAGCGACAACCGAGTTGGTGGTACCGAGATCGATACCGACGGCACGCGACATGCGTTCCTCCTGCTATGAGTACTGGGGCTCGCATCGGCTGATGCGGACCCATGTGTTGATGCACTTGCCCGGGCTGGTGTTGAGCTGCGCTGCTGTCCCCGGATGAGCCTCGACGAGTCAAGGTCTGCTGCCAGCATGCCCAGCCTGCTGGCCGCTGTCAAACGTCCTTGAGCCACTCCGACTCAACTTTACTGATCGTTCCAACGGAGGGCGGTCGTGGATTGTTCCCGGTTCGTACCTGAGGATCGCGATGGCCTCGGCCGGCTGATCAATATGGATAGCCGACTGCTCCATGTGGATAGCCGACTGCTCCATGTGGATCGTGGTGCAGCCCCGGTGCGCGCCGGCGGCAGGATGGTGGACATGAAGCAGACCCGCCCGCAAGCCGTTGTCGAGGTCATGAGCACGGCTCCCGCGATCGCTCGACCAGACCTGCTGGATGCGCTGAATCAGCGTGGCCTGCCGACCACCGACGAGCAGCTCACCGAGCTCTGGCGCGACGCGGCGCTTGGCGACCTGGCGCAGATCGAGGTCGTGACCCCGCCCTTGATCGTGAACGTCCCGGCCGTACTGGTCGGACGGGTCTTCACCCATCGGCTGACCGCGGAGGAGATCGACCGCGATGAACTGGCCACGGTCCCCGACTTCGCCGGCCTCTGGCCGCTCATCGACGGGGCGCCGTTCAACGTGCTGGACGGCCACCTGATCGAGGACGCCATCGACGACGCCACCCTGCAGCCGGTCGTCCGACTGGAAGCGGGCACGCTCACCGGGTACCCGGCAGACTCGCTGATCGCCATTTCGGTGACGCCGAACGGACTCCATCTGGAGTCCGCGCCCGAACCTGAGGAGCATCAGCTGCTGGCCCAGACGCTCGGGTTCTTCAAAGAGTTCATGGAGGTCTTCGGTGACGACCTGCCGAGAATTGTCCCGGTTTACGAGTGGGACGACGATGTCGACGTTGAAGAGAACCTCCGACTCCAGGAGCAGTTCGAGGCCGACCAGGAAGCCGAAGCGGCCGAATTGACCGATGCCGCAGAGCCGGTTGGCGCGATCCCCCTCGAGGAGTTCCTGCTCCTGGCCTGTGTCCGGCACCTCGATCTGTTCACCACACCGGGCTGGCCGGTGACCGACATCCTGGTCCGGCAACAGCTGGATCACGAGGACGGCATGGTGGCGGTGTCAGGTTTTGACTTCGACGCGGCCAATGATGCGAACACCGAAGCCGACGAGTTGAGGCGGATTTCCGAAACATACGAACTTGCCGACGACGAATCGCTGGCCGTGCTGGCCTTTATCGACAAGGTCGACGAACTGCACGACGCCATGCACGAATGGATGGACAGCGGCGAGCTGGCGGACGAGCTACCGGAGATCGACGTCCTGACACTGCTGCCCCACCTGCCGGCCCTCGCCGAGCCGATGGTAGCGGTGGCCATCGCCGACGAGAGTCTGGACGGCGACCCACATCTGGGCTCGATGCTGGCGATGATCCTGGAAACCGTCGCACCGGAGACACCGCGCCGGGCGCAGGCCGGTTGGCACTGGCTGCTGGGTCGCTGTCAGGACCTGCTGTCGGCGTTCACGGAGGCCGAGGCGTTGTACGAACGTGCCCTTGCACTGGACGCTGACTTCTACCCGTCGCTGCGTGAACTGGCGAGTCTGGCTTCACTGCGCGGCGATGCTCCGCGGGCGGTTTCGTTGCTACAGCGGGCGGCGGTCCCGGCCGACGATCCGGAGCTGAGGATGGTGTCGCGGTTCGTCGGCGAGATCCGCACCGACGTAGGCCGGAACGATCTCTGCTGGTGCGGGTCGGGCAAGAAATACAAGCGCTGCCATCTCGGCCGATCTTCCTTCGACCTGGCCGCGCGGCGGGAGTGGTTGTACGAGAAGGTGGCAGGCTGGGTGCGCACCGGCCATGGCCGCGACCTGGTCATCGAGATGGCCGCCGCCAGCGTCGATCCCGCAGCCGGGCCGGCAGCACTAGTGAGTGCTGTGCTCGACCCGACGTTGACCGACATCGCCATCTTCGAAGGCGGCCTGCTCGAGGAGTTTCTGCAGACCCGTGGGGCCGCCCTGCCCGACGATGAGCGAGACCTGCTGATCACCTGGTCGACTACCCGTCGCGGGTTGTTCCTGATCGAAAGCGTCGACCGCGGAATGGGTTTCTCGGCGAGAGACGCACTGACCGGGGCCGTGATCTCGGTACTGGGCAGCTCCAGCGGGGCCGGGGTCGGCGATCTGGTGTGCCTGCGCCCGCTCCCGGCGAGTGACTCGTTGGCCGCGCCGGGCGGAGTGGTCATGGTGTCGCCCGATCAGCAGGAGCTCGTCGCGGCGATGCTCGGTCTGCAGGGCACAGACGAGGTGGACCCGATTCGCACCGCCACGGTGTTGGCCGGCGCCGAGCACTGACCGCCGGGGAGCCCGGATCACACCTGGCCCCCGAAGAAGACCTGTATCTCGATCACCTGCCCGGCGCGGACCGTGATGAATTCGGTGTTCCGATGACGCGCACCGGATTCGAGTTCATACTCGTACAGGAGAAACACCCCTTCGGCGCCCGCCTCCTGCACTTCGAGTATCTCCTGGGTGCGAAACCGGCTCGCCGTCGGAAAACACCGATCCAGGTACGCGGCCCTGTCGATGTGGTCGTCCTGCGGGCTGGTGAACGTCAACTTCTCGCCGAGCAGCCCCTGTGCGGACGCCAGATCTTGCGCGCGGTAGGCCTCGAACAACGCGCGCACGGTCGCCGCGTTGGCCCCGACTTCTGCTGTTGCTGACATCACCACTCTCCCGTTCCCCATGCACCGGAATGCGAGTCGGCCACCCCCCACCGATAGCACCTCCTCCATCGAACCGCATTCTTACGCCGCCCGCTCGGGCTCGCTACTCCAACCACCGTCCGCCGAATCTCCTACCCGGCGGACCGGGCCGACGCGGTCGAACGCTTCGTCGCCGCGCTGTGAACCTCCTGCCCCGGACGACCTGCGCGGGACGACCCCCGTCCCCGGCGCCATACTTCCGATCGTGACCCTCACCCACGGCACGTCGATCGGTGGCGGCCGGCGCTCGCCGCTCGGCTACTGGGAACTGGCGGTTGCAGCCGGCGAACAGCATCTGGCGCGAACCGAGCTCCTCCCCGCCGGTCCGCACTCCGTTGCCGGTGAGGCGAAAACGCTGCTGACCATCGCTCACCTGTCCGATCTGCATCTGTGCGACACGCAGTCCCCGGCGCGTGGCGAATTCCTCGACCGCTGGTCCGATCCCGACTCGCCGCTGCGGGACACCCTGGGCATCATCGGCGCCTATCGCGCGCAGGACTGCCTGACGGTGCAGGTCGGTGTGGCCATGGTCGAAGCGATCAACAAGGTGGGCGCCGGGCCTGTCGGTGGCGCCGAGATCGATTGGGCGATCACCACCGGCGACGTCGTGGACAACGCCCAGACGAACGAACTCGGTTGGTACATCGGTCTTCTCGACGGCGGCATGATCAATCCGGACTCCGGATCGACGACCGGGTACGAGGGCGTTGCCGACCACGAAAACTGGCACGAGTCGTTCTGGCATCCGGATCCGACGTCCTGGGTCGACGAGCCACCGCGGCTGGACCGACCCAGAAGGCTGTACGGCTTCCCCGACGCACCAGGGCTGCTCGACGCGATCCGGCGCCCGGTGTCGTCACCGGGGCTGGCGATGCCCTGGTTTGCGGTGCACGGCAACCACGATCAGTTGGTGCAGGGCAACATCCCGGCCACCGGGCAGTTCGAGCTGGCCTCGATGGGCGACCAGAAGGCGATCGACGTGCCCGCCCATTGGTCGCTCGAAGAAATCGCCCGGTTCTGCAGCGGGGTGGACTCGGCGGAACAGGCCGGACTCGACCAGTGGAACGCGATGACCTTCCGCACCATCACTCCCGACCCGTTGCGCCGCACCATCACCCGGGAGGAATTCGTGGCCGCCCACTTCGGTCCCGACGCCCGGCCGAGCGGCCACGGCTTCACCCGGGGCCGGCCGGCGGCCTATTACCGCCACGACCACGAGTCCGTGACGCTCCTCGTGCTCGACGCCGTCAACGAGCACGGCGGCTACCAGGGCAGCCTGGACGAGAGTCAACTGGCCTGGCTGGACGCCGAACTCGACGAAGCCGACCGGGAAAAACGCTTGGTGATACTTGCTTCTCACCACACCCTCGCTGACCTGGTGAACGATCGCACTCCGCCAGGTGCACCCCGCCGCGTGCTGGCCGGCGAGGTCGAGGGTGTGCTCGAATCCCATCCATGCGTTGTGCTGTGGCTCAACGGGCACACCCACATCACCCGGGTGACCCCGCATTCGGGTCGTCACCCATGGTGGGAGGTGACGACCCCTTCGCTCATCGATTTTCCGCAGCAGGGTCGCATCGTGGAGTTGCTGAAGTCGCCGAACGGCACCCTGACCGTGGCCCTCACCATGGTCGACCATTCGGGCGAGCTGCCGTGGTCGGGTCAGGTGGAGTCGGTGACCGCCATGGCCGGGTTGTCACGTCAGCTGGCCGCCAACGACTGGCAGTTCCGGCCCGACGATTTCAGCAGGCACCCCACCGCGGGCACTCCCCTGGACCGCAACGTCCTGCTGCATCTGCCCGACCCTTGGCATTGACAGGTATTTGCACAGACCGAGCCGCAGCTGACTACGGTTGCAGGTTATGCAGATCCAACTCAGGCACAACCCCGCGTTCACGGTCGGCCGGCTGTTCCTCGCCCCTGGCGAGAGCGCGCGGGTCGAGTCTGGGGCGATGATCGCGCACTCCGCCGGCGTCGACCTGGCCGCCAAGTCCGACGGCGGGCTGATGGCCGGGCTGAGACGATCGGTGTTGGGCGGCGAATCGTTCTTCGTGACCACTTACACCGCACCCGCCGACGGCGGTTGGGTAGACGTGGCAGGCGTCCTGCCCGGTGACATCGCGGTCGTCGACATCGCCCCCGATCGGCCTTACTACCTGGCCAAAGGCAACTGGATCGCCAATTCGGCCACGGTGTCGATCGATACTCAGTGGGGCGGCAGTGCCAGCCTGTTCGGCGGCGAGGGCGGCTACGGCATCAGGGCGTCCGGTAGTGGCCAGGCGCTGGTCAGCTGCTATGGCGCCATCGACGTGTTCGATCTCGAGCCCGGCCAGCCAGTGGTGATCGACACCGGCCACGTCGTCGCCTACGACCTGCACATCCAGTTCCGGATGCGGCGGGCAGTCCAGGGCCGGTCGATCCAGTCCATGAAGTCCGGTGAGGGTTTCGTCTTCGACTTCGTCGGCCCCGGCCGTGTCCTGCTGCAGACCCGAAATCCGGAGGCCTTCGCCAAGTGGGCCCGGGAAATCGCGCCCAGCAAGAACCCGCAGAGCGGTCTATTCGGATGAGCCGAATCAGACTTGAGCAGGTAGTACGTGATCGCCGACCTTGTCGGTGCTCAGACACAACGAACACACGTAGGCATCGTGCGTCTTGCACGCGCACATGTCGGGGCGTTCGTAGTCGAGTCGGCAGACGTGGCACGTCAGGTGCTCCGCCGACGGATTGCCGTGCTCGTCGAACATCGGCAGGCCGATGCCGTCGTCGGTGCGCCGGAGGTAGTACTTGCCCTTGGTGACCAGCGCCAGCGCCGGCGGGAGGACCAACGCCAGGACGATGGCCACGATCGGCGAGTACGGCTTGATGCCCTCGCCGAAAGCACCGAAGAACACGGCAATGGACACACCGGCCGAGATCATCATCGAACCGAATCCGACCGGGTTGATGGCGTAGAGCATGCCGCGCCGGAACTCCGGCACCTTGGGCGAGAGTTTGAGCAGGTACTTGTTGAAGACGATGTCCGCGGCCACCGTCACCACCCAGGCCATACCGCAGTTGGCGTAGAAACCCAGGATGGTGTTGAGGAAGTCGAACATGTTGAGTTCCATCAAGGCCAGCGCAATTGCCAGGTTGAAGATGACGAAGACCAGTCGGCCCGGGTAGTGCTTGGTGATCCGGGTGAAGGAGTTCGTCCAGGCCAGCGATCCCGAGTAGGCGTTGGTGACGTTGATCTTGATCTGGCTGATCACGACCAGGATGACGGCCAGCGTCATCGCCAGCCAGGCCGGCATCATGTTCTTGTAGATCTCGAGGAACTGGTGCACCGGCTGGTTCGCCACGGCCGCGCCGCCCGGAATGTTCGAGATGATGTAGACCGCCAGAAATAGACCGATGATTTGTTTGATCGCTCCGAAGAACACCCAGCCGGGGCCGGCCAGAATGACAGCCCGCCACCACCGCCGGTTGTTCTCGGGAGTTTTCGGTGGCATGAACCGGAGATAGTCGATCTGCTCGGCGATCTGCGCGATCAGGGACAAGCAGACGCCGGCCGCGAGCATGATCGACCCGAAATTGACCGATTGGTTGTCCTGGCCGCCGTAGGCAAAGAAGGTCGAGACCGAATCCGGGTGGCTGATCAGCAGGTAGACCATGGGCACCACCATCAGGAACAGCCAGAGCGGCGTGGTCCACACCTGCAGCTTCGACAGCGCCTTCATGCCGAAGATGACCAAGGGAATCACCAATAGCGTCGATATGGCGTAGCCAATGGGCAGTGGAATGTGCAGGCCGAGTTTGAGACCCTGGGCCATGATGGAGCCTTCGAGCGCGAAGAAGATGAAGGTGAAGGTCGCGAAGATGACGTTGGAGACCACCGAACCGTAATAACCGAACCCCGACCCTCTGGTGATCAGGTCCAGATCGATGTTGTACCGGGCTGCGTAGTAGGCCAGCGGAAAGCCGGTGGCAAAAATGACGACAGCAAACACGAGAATGCCGAACAGCGCGTTGCCGGTGCCATACGCTATACCGATATTTGCCCCGATCGCGAAGTCCGCGAGGTAGGCGATGCCGCCGAGCGCAGAAATGGCGACGACCCCGGTCGTCCATTTTCGATAACTGCGTGGCGCGAACCGAAGGGTGTAATCCTCCAGCGTCTCTTTTGTCGCATTCGGCACATGCAGCACGCCCTCGATCGGGTCCGCTGCCGGTGTGATGATGTCTTCGCTCATGTTGCGCCCCCGATGGATAGCGACGATCGATCAGGGCGAGCGTAGGAATGGAATATTTCGTTGAGCGACGCGAAAAGTTCCCTCCGTGTTAAGCATTGCCGGCCCTGGAAAGCTGCGCCAGGTAGCGACCGGATCGGCGTTCGAGTGATCAACTTCGGTGCTCCGGGGCGCCAACCGGGTTTTTGGCCCACCCGCAGGGCGCCGACCGCGCCGATAGGCTGCAACCTACCGAGCAGGTCGTCACCGCTCGCCTAGGAAGGATCACTGCATGTCGTCGTCTGGCACGTCACCGGGATCGACACCGAAGTCGGGTATGCGAGCTGGCCTGGTCATGCTGCTGCTGACCATGGGTCTGCTGATCGGGTCCGGCGTGGCCCGTGCCGTCCCGCCGTACCGGATCCCGGATCAGATCACCGACCAGAACAATTCCCTCGGTGGCAACACGGCTGAAGTTCAGAACGCGATCGACAAGCTCTACGGCGAGGACAAGATCCAGCTCTGGGTGGTCTACGTCGACAGCTTCGACGGCGAATCGGGTGACCAGTGGGCGGCCCAATCGGCCGCACTGTCGGGGTTCGGCTCGGACACCGTCCTGCTCGCGGTCGCGACCAAGGACCGGGCCTACGGGTTCACCGCCCCGACCGGCTCGGTGCTGAGCACCAGTCAGCTGAACACCATCGCGCAGGACGACATCGTGCCGCAGCTGAAGGCGAGCGACTGGCCAGGGGCTGCCGTGGCGGCCGCCGACGGCCTGCGGACCACAGTGGGCGGCTCGTCGTCCTCGGGCAGCAAGACGTGGATCCTTTGGCTTGTGCTGTTGGTGCTGTTGGTCGGCGGGTACCTGTGGTTCCGGAAGGCCCGGAAGGCCAAGGCGGCGAATGGTCCTGGCAGTGCGGGTTCGGCCGGTGGGGCGGGCGGCGCTGACCGCCCTGCGACCGAGCCGGCGGAGCCGCTGGAACCGCTGCAGTCGGTTTCCGATCGCAGCGTGCAGATCCTGATCACCACCGACAACGCGGTGCGCACCAGTGAGGCCCAGCTGAACCTGGCCGAGTCCACCTTCGGCAAGCCGGCGATGGCTGACTTCCGGGCGGCCTTCGAAACCGCCCGCAACTCCCTGGCCGCGGCTTTTCAGCTACGGCAGCAGATCGACGACGACATCCCGGAAGACGAAGCCACCCGGCGGGGTTGGATGAACCAGATCATCGCCAGCTGCACCGATGCCGACGCCGCGCTCGACGCGCAGAGCGAACGATTCGACGAGATGCTGGACCTCAAGAACCGGTTGCCCGTTGCGCTGACCGAACTGGAGACCGCGATCGCCGCGCAGGACACCCGGGTCGCCGACCATCTGGCCACCCTGGCCCGCCTGAGTTCGAGCTACGCGCCGTCCGCGTTGAGCACGGTCATCAACAACGCTGCCGAAGCCGGCGACCGACTGGACTTCGCCAGGTCGTCCGTGACCACGGCCCGGCAGGAGGCGACGGCGGCAGACACCACGCCGGCGGTGGTGGCCGCCCGCAGCGCCCAGGAGGCCGTCGCGCAGGCGACCACCCTGCTCGACGCCATCGACAAGCTGGACGCAAACCTTTCGCAGGCCTCGGCGCAGCTACCGAGCCGATTGGCTCCGGTCCAAGCCGAACTCGCCACCGCCAAGGCCGCCTATGCGCAAGGCGGCATCGGCGGGGCGGGACAGGGCATCGGAGCGCAGTTGGGCCAGGTGGAAACGGCGCTGGCCGCGGTGGCGGGACCAAATGGCGCACGCGACCCGATCCTGGCCACCCAGCGCATCCAGGAAGCCGACGACACGTTGGACGACATCCTGGCCGCCACCCGATCGGCGCAGCAGACCCAGCTGCGGGCCGGCGCGGCCCTGCAAGCCTCATTGGACTCGGCAGCCGCCAAGATCTCCGGCGCCGGTGACTTCATCGCCACTCGCAAGGGCGCCGTGGGCAGCGAAGCCCGCACCCGGCTCGCGGAGGCCCAGCGACACCTGGCCATCGCGCAGAACCTGAGCCAGTCCGATCTGGCGACCGCGCTGGCCGAGTCGCGCCAGGCCGAACAGATGGCCGACGAAGCGGCTCGGCTGGCCCAGAACGATGTCGGCCGCTGGCAGGGCCCGGGCGGCGGTGGACACGCCGGAATCGGTGGCGGTGGCGGCGGTGCCTTCACCGGAGCAATTCTCGGCGGTCTGCTCGGCGGTCTGCTGAACGGTGGCGGAGGTGGCTACGGCGGCGGTTATGGCGGTGGCTTCGGAGGCGGTTTTGGCGGTGGCGGGGGCGGCTTCGGAGGCGGTGGCGGAGGAGGCGGCGGAGGCAGCGTGGGCGGTCGATTCTGAGCTCGCCGGCGCCGGCCTCGGCGTCACTGGGTGAGCGGTCCCTGCAGCACGCTGTCCTTGTGCGCCGGATTGCCGTCGAAGTCCTGGGCCGAGACGTCCACCACGCTGTAGGAGCGTAGATCGATGGTCGAAGCCAGGGTCCAGACCCCGTCGCCGCCGGAGCCGAGAGTCCCGACGGCAATCATCTTGTCCGCCTGCGGGTTGTACAGCCATACCTCGTAGTAGCCCTGCCGCAGCGGGAGATGACTGGCGGCGACGCTCAATGTCGTACCGGCTTCGCCCTGGGTCACCGTCGCTGTCCCGTGCGCGGTCGGCGGACCGGCCGGCATCGCTTTGAGGACAGCGCCTGATTGCGAGGCCGTCGCGACCGCCCCGCTGTGGCGGCCGATCGCTATGCCGGCTCCCACGCCCGCCCCTATCGCCACCAGCACGGCCGTCGCCACGAGTCCGCGACGCCAGGCCATTCGTGCTGGCTTCCGTCCGCCATGGCCCCGACTGGCCAGATGTCGTCCGCGGCCGACAGTCCGATCCTCATCGGAGCCGGCCGTCTCACTGCGGGATTCGATGGAGTCGAGGACGCGCTGCCGCGGCACGCGGCCGGACAGGTCGGCACTTGCAGGGGGCGCAGCGCCGATGCCCAGTTCACCGGCGATCCCGTTCCAGATCGAAGCAGGCAGCACCACCGGGGACTGCAGACCGAGCTCCCCCGCCTCGCGGGCGAGTTCGACGGTTCGGGTCAGCTGAGCCAACTCGTGCCGGCATACGTCGCAGTCCATCAGGTGCTGTTGCGGGGACGGCGCACCCTCGGACGTGGACGGATCACTCGAGGTCTGCTCGCCGAGGGCCATCAGCGCGATCTGATCAGGATCAAGATGCTCCACCGTCCACCTCCCATCGACGCCGCAGTTGTTCGAGTCCCCGACGAAGGTGACTCTTGACCGTACCGAGCGGGAGCCCGGTCAGGGATGCGATCTGGCTGTGGGTCAAGTCGTCGTAGAAGGCCAGTTCCAGCACTGCCCGTTGACTCTGCGGCAGCCTGGCGAGCTGGTCGGCCACGACGATCTGGTCCACCACCTGTTCGGGGCCGGGGACCTCGTGGTTGTGTACCGACCCGGCGGCGACGGCGACGACATCCCGCCGGTTGCGTTCCAGCACCCTGATCCGATCGATGCAGCGGCGCTTGGCGATCGCCATCAGCCAACCGCCCAACGAGCCCTTGGCCGGGTCGAAGCTGTCCCTGGCCCGCCACGCGTCGACGAAAACCGTCTGGGTTATCTCCTCTGCGTCACTCGAGTTGTTCAGGCTGGCCAGCGCCACCCGGTAGACCTGGGTGCCGTACCGGTCGTACACCTTCCGCAGGGTCCAGGCGTCGCTGGTCGCGAACCCCTGGGCCAGCTGTTGCTCCGCCTCGTCCGGAATGGGAAACGGCGAAGTGTCCGAGCGAGTTTCGGTCATCCCGGAATCGCCGTGACCACGATGTTGTCGACGTATGAGCGGATGGACGAGTCGAAGTCGCCGCCGCAGGTGATCAGGGTGAGTCGCGCAGCTCCGTTGCGGGAGAACAGGTCCGCCATCGGAGCGGTTTTCTTGTCGAAGGCCTCCCGACCGACCACGTGATACCGCAGCCGGCGGCCGGTCGCATCCGAAACGGTGATGGAGTCGCCGGCTCTCAGGTCGCCCAGTTTCGAGAAGGCGCCGAGGCCCTGCACAGCCGAGTCCACGTGCCCACTCATCACCACAGATCCGGCCGACGATCCTGGCGCCGCGCCAAATCGGTACCAACCGATCTGCTGCACCTGTTCCGGAACCGCCATGTCGCCCTTGGCGTCGACCCCAACCGCTTCCACCCGAGCGTCGATGTCGATCGCCGGTATCTGCAACCGGGCCGGGGTGCCGATCGCCGGAATCGGCGGTGTGGCTACGACGACCGGCTTGCTGGCGGGTGCCGGGACGGCACGGAGTCGGGACGTCACCTTCGTGGGCTTCGTCGTGATCGGCATGGTCGTTCTTTCCCGCTGCTGTCCGGGCGAAACCCGGGGTGCGGGAGTTGATGTCGATGAGGAGTTCCGAGTCTGCGAGGTTGGAGTGCTGGACATGGTCCGGCCCGAGTCCGGGGTCGGGCCGACGGTCGATTCTGGTGCGCGGCTCGAGGCCTGGGCCAGTTGCACGGCAACACCCTGGTCGATCGGCCGCAAGGCCGGGTCCTGATGGGCCATCGACCAGACCAGCGGCGCACCTACGGCTATCAATACACCGACGACGAGCAGGAGCACCCCGGGCATAGCTCTCCGGGGGCCCACCGCTCGTCGTCGATGATCCATGGTCGCGTCAGTCGCCGATTTCCCGACGACGCCCCGAACGCAACGCGAACATGCCTGCAGCTGCGACGAGCACACCCATCGCAGCAATCGCGGCTACCCAACCAGGCTGGCTGTACAAGCCGGCCGACTGGCCGCCGGAGCCGGCCGGAACTCCGCCGGGCGCCGAATCCATACCGGAGATCGACTGGACGACGACACCAAGAGTCTTGTCCGCGGCAGAACCAACGGCGTAGACGATGGTGTCCGTGCCTTCCTTCACCGTGACATCGGCCGGGCCGATGACGACCGTGCTCGTGCCGGCCAGCACGACGTCCGCACTGATCGTGCCAGCGGGCAGGTCAGCTGAGACCTCCTTGGGATTCACCAGACCGGAGAACGCGACCTTCTCATTCGCACGGACATCGACGGCTGGTGCGGCCGCATCGTGTCGCACGATCAAACGCCCGCTTCCGGCGGCGATCGACGAGGTGTCGTTGACATAGGGCGTGATGGTCGGCTTGCCGTCGGCCGACAGATGGGCGACGAGCGAGACGTTCTCACCCGCGGTCACGGTCGCCGAAGCCTGGATCACCGGAGTTCCGGTGCCGGCCGTGTCAGCGGCCGGGTACACCTTGACGTCGTAGGTCCCGGCCGGAAGTTCCAACGGGCCGGCCACGGTCAGGGGCTTGAAGTCGGCCAAGGTCGACTTGCCGTTGACGAACACGTTGACCGGCGTGTTCGGAATGCCGTGGACGACAGTCACACTGGCCATGTCGGCGGCCGCCGCGGAGGCGGTGCCACCCCCCAGCAGCAGGGTGCCTGCCGCCATCAGTCCTGCCGCGCCAAGCGCGGCGATGAGACGGTTCATCTCGGAAGATCCTCTCGTCGTGGTTGTCCGTACGTGTCGTCCTTGGTTACGACGGCCCGACCGCGAGCGGATGCACCCGACATGATCAGGACGGAACTGGGCGGGTTGCTCCACGCTCGGACCTTCATCCCACCGACGTTCAGCTCGGGCGTTCATCGCGGGCGACGTTCGTCTCCGGCTCGGCGGTTGTCTCGCACATCCGTGAGGTAAGGCTGTGGATGCTGGCACCGCGGCGCGAAACTACATACCGTTCGAACTGTGAATTCCACGCGAGATCAAATCGGCGGCCAAGGAGTCGATCCGTCGGCGGTCCCCGGCGGCGCCCCACTCCCGGAGATCGCTGACCTCACCCCCGAGCCACATAGTGCCGGTCTGTCGTCGCGACTGAACTGGCTCCGCGCGGGCGTGCTGGGCGCCAATGACGGCATCGTGTCGACCGCCGGCCTGGTCATCGGGGTGGCGGCCGCCACCACCGCCCGGAGTTCGATTCTCACCGCTGGGGTGGCCGGCCTGGTGGCCGGCGCAGTGTCGATGGCTCTGGGCGAGTATGTCTCGGTCAGCACCCAGCGCGACACCGAGCGCTCCCTGCTCGAGAAGGAACGGCGGGAACTGGCCGAGAGTCCGGACCAGGAATTGGCCGAGCTGGCCTCCATGTATCGGGACAAGGGTCTGAGCGAGCAGACGGCCCAGCTGGTGGCGAAAGAGCTCACCGCCCACGATGCCTTTGCCGCGCACGTGGATATCGAGCTCAACCTCGACCCGGACGAGCTGACCAACCCGTGGCAAGCCGCGCTGGCCTCGGCCGTCGCGTTCACCGTTGGTGCGCTTCTGCCGCTGATCGCGATCCTGATCCCACCGGCTGCCGCCCGGATTCCGGTGACCTTCGGCGCGGTCCTCGTCGCACTCACGCTGACCGGCACCGTCAGCGCCCGGCTCAGCCAATCGGCTGTGGGGAAGGTGGTGCTGCGGGTGGTCGCCGGCGGCGCGCTGGCCATGGCGGTGACCTACGGCGTCGGTCAGCTGGTGGGCCAGGTCGGCGCCTGATCGGCGGCCATCACGCCGAGGTCGGTGGCTCGTTCCGAGGAGATCGTTCGGTCGTGGGCGGCGCGGCGACGGCCTGCCGCCGAGCCTCCAGGCGGTTCTCCCGCATGCGGGCGATGACTCCGATGGAGCAGAAGAACGCCAACAGGACGGCTCCGCCGACGAACATCAACAGCGTGCCCACATTGAACCCCCCGTCGCTGGTCGTCACTGCCGCTGCCAGACGCGCTGAGGTCATCACGATCGTTTCTGAGGTCATCACCATGTTCACTGTCCGTTCGAGGTCGGTTCGTCTGCGGCCGACATGAAGTCGGTCAGCGTCTGGTGCAGCCCCTGCAGGGCGTCCACGTCCATACCCAGCCGGTCCACGACGGCGCCCGGGATCAACTCCGCCTTGGCCCGCAACAACTTTCCCTCGGGGGTGAGGGTGACGGCAAGTAGCCGTTCGTCGGTGGAATCACGTTCGCGCTGCAGCAGGCCTTGACTTTCCAGCCGTTTGAGCAGCGGCGACAGGGTGCCGGGATCGAGCTGTAGACGTCGACTGAGTTCCTTGACCGACAACGGGGCGCTCTGCCAGAGCGCGAGCATGACCAGATACTGGGGATGCGTCAGCCCCATCGGTTCGAGCAGCGGGCGGTAGATCGAGACGACGCTGCGCGCCGCGACCACCAAGGCGAAGCACACCTGGCGCTCCAACGCGAGCGGATCTGATTCCTCATCGACGAGTCGGCTTCCCATACGGTCAGCCTACCAATCATTGGTACCCCAATCATTGGTACCCCATGTGTTCTTGGTCATCTGCGTTCCCGGTCTCCGGTGACCGGGCGGACCTTGCCTAGGCTGTCTGGATGAGCATCCCGGAAGTCGGCGGCGACGCACCAGATATCCAGCCGCCGCAGCCCGCGCAACACTGGCCTGGGGTCAGTGCGGTCCGTTCGAACGGCATGCAGATCGCGTACGAGACTTTCGGTGAACCCGGCGGCATCCCGGTCCTGCTGATCATGGGGCTGGGCACGCAGATGCTCGCCTGGCCGGACGACTTCTGCCGGCAGCTGGCCGATCGCGGGCACTTGGTGATCCGCTTCGACAACCGGGACGTCGGCCTGTCCACCCACCTCGACGCGGCCGGCCCCGGCAAGCCGATCGGTAGCCTGCTCGGGCTGGCCAAGCCTGCCTACCGACTGGTCGACATGGCCAAGGATGCGGCCGGCCTCATCGAGGCGGTCGGCTGGCCGAGCGCGCACATCGTCGGCGTTTCGATGGGCGGGATGATCGCTCAGAACCTGGTTCTGCTGCGCCCTGAACTGGTCCGGAGCCTGGTCTCCATCTCGTCCACCACCGGCTCATTGCTCGTCGGCCGCCCTCGACCGGACGTCCTGGCGCACTTGGTCCGGGCCAAGCCCGCCCAGGACCGGGACGGTGCCATCGCGAACAGTGTCGCGATGTACACCAAGATTCGATCGGTTGGCTTTCCGGCAGACTTCGAGCGGATCCGGGAGGTCGCCGGCATCGCCTACGACCGTCGGTATGACCCGGCCGGTGGGGCGCGTCAGTTCTCGGCCATCCTGGCTTGCCCGGACAGAACAGCCGCGCTAGGGCGAGTTACGGTGCCCTGCACCGTCATCCACGGCAACGCCGACCCGTTGGTCAACATATCGGGCGGGCTGGCCACGGCCGCGGCCATTGCCGGTTCGCGGCTGGTCACCATCGCCGGGATGGGCCACGATCTGCCCGTCCAGGTCTGGCCCCAGCTACTGGCTGAGATCCGTACGACGGTCACCTCCGGTGAGCGGCGCCGGGATGCCACAGCGGTCGAATGCAAGGCCACAGCGGTCAAAAGTAATGCCACAGCGGTCAAATGACGCAGATGTGTCGGCCGCGTCGGACCGGGGTACTAGGCGAGACGAAGGCTGCGCACCGCAGGCCACCCTCCGTGGCCGTCCCAGACGGTGTGCCAAGCTGACACGAGCATTTCAGGCCGCCACAGAGGAGAACCGATGTCCATCGCCGCCAAGCTCCGTCGAGCCCCCCTCCGTGCCGTTACCGGTGCGTTCATCCTCAATACCGGTCTGGGCAAGCTGAAGGGCGACGCGCAGACCGCAGCCGGCCTCCATGGGATGGCGGTCGGCGCCTACCCGGCGGTGTCCAAGCTGTCCCCCACCGTCTTCCTCAAGGTCCTCGCGGTCAGCGAGATCGCGATCGGCTCGATTCTGCTGTTTCCGGTCGTACCCGCCGGACTGGCCGGCATTGCGCTGACCGGATTCGCCGGCAGCCTGCTCGGCATTTACGTCCGCACCCCGGCATTGCACGACAGCAAGCTGCGCCCGACCCAGGCCGGAACTCCTGTCGCCAAAGACATCTGGTTGGCGGGTATTGGCGTAGCGCTGATCGTCGACGCCGCACTGGCCGAGTCGCCGGTGACGGCTACGGAGTAGTTTCGCGGGCTGCGCAGGCGGCTTCGGCCGCTACCGTAGCCTGGGTCCCATCGCCTGTCCGGGCGAGCGAAGGGACGACACGTGTGGGGCCCACTTTCAGCCTGGCGTCGTCGACTGCCTGACCGCTCCACTTTCCTGCGTGAGATGGTCGCCGCCATCCCGGGGGCAATCGGCAGCGTGCCGGACGGCATGGCCTCGGGTCTGCTCGTCGGAGTGAGTCCGGTCAATGGCCTGTACGCGAGCGCTGCGGGCCGGATCGCCGGTGGTTTCACCTCGAGTACCCGGTTGATGGTGGTGACGACGACCAGTGCCGCCGCGCTGGCCGCGGGCTCGGCATTGGCGTCGGTCCCACCGGACAGACGTGCCGGCGCGATGACGCTGCTCACCCTGATGGCCGGGGTGCTGATGGTGGGTGCCGGGCTCGCTCGGCTCGGCAAGTACACGCGGTTCGTCTCGCATTCGGTGATGACCGGCTTTCTCACCGGTGTTTCGGTCAACATCATCTTCAGCCAGATACCCGGCCTGACCGGCGCCACCGGGACCGGGTCCTATCCACTGGCCAAGGCCATCTCGGTGCTGAGCCACCCGAACCGGATCAATGTCCCCTCGGTGCTCACCGGGCTCGCGGCCGCCGCCCTCATCATCATCTCGGCCCGGACCCGGCTGGCCCCTTACGGAGCGCTCATCGCCCTCGTCGTGCCGACCGCCGTGGTCGCCGTCGTCGGTGCCGACAGCGTGGCCAGGGTGCACGACTCGGGGGCCATACCCGCCGGCGTACCGCTGCCGGCGCTGCCCGATTTCGGGGCCTTCTCGGTCAGCCTCGTCAGTGGTGCCTTCGCCGTGGCGGCGATCGTGCTGGTGCAGGGTGCGGGAGTGGCGCAAGCCGCGCCGAATCCGGCCGGCGTTCCGACCTCGGTGGACAGGGACTTCTTCAGCCAGGGCATCGGCAATGTCGCCAGTTCATTGGTGCGCGGCATACCGGTCGGCGGGTCGGTCGGGATGACCGCCCTCAACGTGGCCAGTGGCGCCCGAACGCGCTGGACGGCTATCTTCACCGGAGTTTGGCTCCTGGTCATCCTGCTGGCGCTGTCGAAGTTGGTCGGCCTCGTGGCCCAGCCGACCCTCGCCGCCCTGCTCATCGTCGCCGGGGTCGGATCGATCCATCCGGCGCAGATCATGACGATCATGCGGACCAGCGCCACGTCCAGGGTGGCCCTGCTCACCACGTTCACCGCGACGTTGTTCCTGCCCGTAGCCGCGGCGGTCGGGGTGGGTGTCGCGCTCTCCCTGATCCTGCAGTTGAACCAGGAGGCGATGGACCTCAAGATCGTCCGACTGGTGCCCACGCCGGCCGGTTGGCGGGAGGAGAAGCCGGAACCTGTGATCAAGAGCGGCTCGGTGGTGGTGTTGGACATCTACGGCAGTCTGTTGTACGCCGGATCCCGGACCCTGCAGTCACATCTGCCCGATCCGGCGGGTTCACGGCCGGCCGCGGTCGTTATCCGGCTCCGCGGTCGGACCGAGTTGGGCGCAACCTTCTTCCTGGTCGTCGGCACGTACGCCAGAAACCTGCAGGCGGAGGGCGGTCGACTGTTCCTCAGCGGAGTGGACCCGCATCTAGGTGCCCAATGGGAGCGCAACCGTGGCTCCGCCGAATACGAACTCGTCGAGGTCTTCCAGGCCACCCCGATCCTCGGTGCATCGACCGACGCGGCCGTCGAACGCGCCAATCGCTGGGTGCGCGAGCACTGACGGTGTCGGCCCCGATCCAAAGCGGGGACCGTTCACCCATGGCGAGCGAGGACACTGCCATCGGGCCAGGCTAACCTCTAGCCAAGGCGGGACCTGACCGACCATCGAACCGACATCGAAAGAGTGTGCACATGGAAATCGGACCAGTTGACTACGTTCTGGCAACCTTCGTGGACGGGAAGTTCCGTGGGGAAATTGCCGCTGCCCTGGCCAGTCTGGTCGACCGCGGCGTCATTCGCATCATCGATCTGGTCTTCATCAGCAAGGACGGCGCCGGCGAAGTAACCGCTCTCGAGATCGACTCGCTCGACGACGAGCTGGCCGAGATCTACGCCAACCTCGACGGAGAATACGGCGGCCTGCTCAGCGAGGAAGACCTGGCCGCCGCTGCCGAAGAGCTGCCCGTCGGCACGGCCGCCGGGCTACTGGTCTGGGAGAATATCTGGACGAACGAATTCCGCACCGCCCTCCGCAACGCGGGCGGAGAGGTGCTGGCGTTCGACCGCATACCGGCCGAAGACGTGGAGCGCGCGTTCGTCGGTCTGGTCGACAACTGATCAGGGCGGGATGCGATCCGCGACCAAAGCGGAAGCTGGTCGACCGATCGAGTTCCGTCCAGGCCTGGTATTTCAGCTACATCCAGCAAGGTCTCACCACCCACATCTAGCAGGGTCTCACCACAAGGAGCACATCATGTTCGGACGAGGTCTAAGGCGAGGCGGCAGGCCGGGGCTGATCGGCATGGCCGCCAGAACGGCGGTCGTCGCCGGTACCGCCACCGCAGTCAGCGGCGCTGTTCGCGATCATCACGACAAGAAGGCCATGCAGGAGCAGGAGGCCGACGCGTACGAGCAGGGCCAGGCCGCACAGCAGCCGGTCTACGCGGCCCCGCCGCCACCCGCGGCCACTGACTCAACGGGCGACATGCTCGACCAGCTGAGCAAGCTCGGGCAGCTGAAGGCCGACGGCGTGTTGACCCAGGCGGAATTCGACGCCCAGAAGGCCCGCATCCTGGCCTGAGGTTCCGCCGGCCGACCAGTCGTAAGACTGGCCGGCCGGCGTGTCGGGTCGGGCCGGAGTCGGTGTCCAGATCGGCGTTGCCCCAGGTCACCAGGAACACCACGGTGCCCACGACGATCCCGACCACCCAGCCGAGCCCGAAACCGATGCTGGTCGCACCCGGTTTGCGGGAGAGCAGCGCGACGGCCTCACGGGTGTCCCGGCGTGACAGGTCCGCGACGGTGAGATTTGGCCGCTGCTCAGAGGTTGGAGGAATTCCTTCCGCCGGTGAACACCTTGGCGATCAGTCCGAAGACCAGGGCGATGATGAAGATGATCAACGCGATCCAGAACAGCCACAGCAGGGCATGGACCGCGAGGCCGAAGCCTCCTGCGATCAGGCAGATGACCAGGATGACGATGAGAAAGATCAGCATGGCTGGATAGTAGCCTCCGTTGCCGCCAGCCGAACGGCCACTGCGCCGCAGGCATTCGGGTGACGGCGCCGTCAGGACAACACCATCGAAACAGCCGCCAGCGCCACGGTGAACGCAGTCAGGACGGCGGCCAGTCGGATCCCACCGACTGCCGCGACGGTTTCACCGCGCAGACGCCGGGTGGCTGTCTCGGCCGCCCGCCGATGCCCGATGACGGCAATGGTCGCAGCATTGATCAGCGCTACAGCCGCGGCCGCCAGCGACAGCGGCCAGCGGTGCATCAGGCCGGTGCGGAGCAGCAACGCGCCCAGCGCGGCGGCGACCAACGCCGTCCTGGTCCAGGCCAGGGTTGTCCGGTCGGCGGCCAGTCCGGTGTCACCCGCGTTCCCCCCCGGCGGCATCCTCGGGTTGGTCAATGGCGCTCGAAGAGCACGAGGATCACGACCACTACTCCGGTCGCGGACAACGCCGCGGCCACCGTCAGCAGCAGTCCGCTGTAGGGCAGCGGCTCCTTGCGACGCATGGCTCGTTCGTTGGCTGCCCAACGGAAATATGCGGTGGCCGCGGTCAGCAGTCCCGTCAGCGCCAGTACCACGCCCAGGACGCCCCGACCACCCGGGACGCGGAACGGCGGGATCAGTTGGACGACCGCTACTGCCCCGGCGATCAGAGCCAGCGAAGTCCTGATCCAGGAGAGGAACGTCCGCTCGTTGGCGAGGGAAAACCGGTAGTCGGGGTCCTCACCCTCGCGGAACCAGTTCGGCCCTCGCGGTCGCGAGTCAGGGGCTGAAGGCGTTGCCGGATCGGAATTGTCGCTCACCTGTCAGGCTTCATTTCGGCCTGGCCCGAATCGCCGATCATCGGTGGTCCCGGATCTCCCATCGCCGGCGTCACAATGTGGCTCCAGCGCCGACAGCAGACTCCAGTCACGACCGCAGTGTAGTGCCGCCACCCAGGGCGTAGCGTCCACTCAAACAGTCGAATCGACTCATTTGCAGACACCGATGCGGACCACCTCCGCTCGAGAACAGGAACCTGATCGTGCGCATCGCCAACCTGGCCGGACGACTCGTGCTGATCGACGGAGACACCGCCGTCGACGTCGAGAGCGCTTCTGCTGCCCAGTTCGGACCCGACCCGCAGGCCGTGTACGACGTGTGGGACGACTTCACGTCCTGGGCCCGAAACGCCGACCTGCCGGCCGGCGACCCCTTCCGGGTCGAGGACCTCGGATCCCCCGCGCCACTCCCCCGGCAGGTTCTGGCCATCGGACTGAACTATTCCGCGCATGCGGCGGAGTCCGGCTTCGACGCCCCGGGCACGGAGCCCCCCGTCTTCACCAAATTCGCCTCGAGCATCATCGGCCCTCGGGGCGAGATCACCCTGCCGCCGGGCGGCCACACCGACTGGGAGGTGGAGCTCGTCGCAATCATCGGACGGCGCGCTTTTCAAGTCCCGATCGAGGACGCCCTGTCCTACGTGGCCGGATATGCAGTAGGGCAAGATATCTCGGAGCGGACACTGCAGCTGGCCGCGGCTCCACCGCAGTTCAGTCTGGGCAAGTCATTCCCCGGTTTCGGACCGATCGGGCCGTGGTTGGTGACCCTGGACGAGTTCGACGATCCGAACGACCTGGAACTGGGCTGCGCCATCGACGGTGAGACCGTCCAGCTCGCCCGCACCAGCGGTCTGATCTTCTCGGTCCCGGCGCTGGTCAGCAAACTGTCCGCGACCATGCCGCTGTTGCCGGGTGACGTCATCTTCACCGGCACACCATCTGGTGTCGGGCTCGGCCGCACGCCACCGCGCTGGCTGCAGCCCGGCGAGGAACTCGTCACCCATATCGACGGCATCGGTGAATTACGGCACCGTTTCGTAGCTGCCCAGGCGTGAGCGGAAAGGGGTTCTGACGTGGCTGAACGGGACGACGCGATCCGCGCATCATTCTCGGTGCCGGCCAAGGGCTATGACCTGCTGATCGGACGCTATCTGCCGAGCCTGGCACCGGCCCTGGCCGATGCCGCCGGCGTCGGTACAGGCGCGCGGGCGCTCGACGTCGGCTGCGGGCCGGGTGGTCTGACCGCAGAGTTGGTGGCCCGACTGGGTCCGGAGAACGTCGCCGCCATCGACCCCTCGACTCCGTTCGTCGAGGGGTGCCGCGAGCGGAACCCGGGCGCGGACGTACGGGTCGGCGTCGCCGAGGACTTGCCGTTCGCGGACGGTTCCTTCGATGTCACGCTGGCGTGTCTGGTGGTCCCGTTCATGACAGACGCGTCCGCCGGTATCAGGGAGATGGTCAGGGTGACCAAGCCCGGCGGCGTGGTCGCCGCCTGCATGTGGAACTACGACCGGATGCCGTTGATCAACACGTTCTTCCGCGCCGCGGCCGAAATCGATCCCGCCCAGGCCGCTGAGGCGCGCCGTCTGGGCACCCAGCAGGGTGAGATCGCCGGACTGCTATCGGACGCGGGACTGACCGCGGTCCAGGAATCAGAACTTGCGGCCACCGCCGGTTACACCGGTTTCGACGACTGGTGGAGCCCCATGCCGCTGGGTGTCGGGCCGCCCGGCGCGTTCCACCAATCGCTGAACGAAGGGCAGCGAGAAACGCTGCACGACAGATGCTTCGAACTGCTCGGCCGGCCGGCCGCACCGTTCAGGGTGACCGCGCACGCCTGGTGCGCGACCGCGACGGTCTGATGCTGCCCCGGCTGACCTCGAACCAGCACTGGGCGACGACGCGCAGAATGGACTTCCCGGGCCGGTGAGCGGCTGGCCCTGCACCAACGATCCACCAGAGAGGGAGCACGTCATGCGGGATGCGGTCATCGTCGAAGCTGTCCGGACGCCGGTCGGCAAGCGCAACGGGGGGTTGGCGTCCGTCCATCCCACTGACCTGTCCGCCCACGTGTTGCGCGCCCTGGCGGAGCGAGCCGGCGTTGACCCGATACTGGTCGACGACGTGATCTGGGGGTGTGTCTCGCAGGTCGGCGAGCAGACCTGCGACATCGCCCGCAATGCGGTGCTCGGAGCGGGATGGCCGGAAAGTGTGCCGGGCACGACGGTCGATCGGCAGTGCGGGTCCTCTCAGCAGGCGGTGCATTTCGCGGCTGCCGGACTGATCGCGGGCCACTACGACGTCGTCGTGGCCGGTGGTGTCGAGTCGATGAGCCGGGTGCCGATGGGCTCGTCGATTGCCGGGCAGGATCCGCTGGGCGCCGGGTTCGCCGCCCGCTATGGCGTATTCCCGGACCAGGGCACTGGCGCAGAACTGATCGCGCGCCAGTGGGGCCTGTCCCGCACCGAGCTCGACGAGTTCGCGTTGCGATCCCATGAGCTGGCCGCCACCGCGCAGGACGACGGTCGGTTCGACGGACAGATCGTGGCCGTCGAGACCGAGGCGGGCCCGGTGACCACGGACGAGGGCATCAGGCGTGGCGGCACGGTGGAGAAGCTCGGCTCGCTCAAGCCGGCCTTTCGACCCGACGGCCTCATCACCGCGGGCAACGCCTCGCAGATCAGCGATGGATCGGCCGCCCTGTTGATGATGACCAGCGAAAAGGCAAAGGAGCTCGGACTGCGGCCGATCGCGCGGGTGCACAGCGTGGCACTGGCCGGCGACGACCCGATCAAGATGCTCACCGCACCGATCCCCGCGACCCGAAAGCTGTTGTCCCGCAGCGGCGTGCACCTCGATGAAATCGGCGTCTTCGAGATCAACGAGGCCTTCGCGCCGGTACCGCTGGCCTGGTTGCACGACATCGGTGCGGACGAGAAGTCACTGAACCCGTTGGGCGGGGCGATCGCCCTGGGCCATCCACTCGGCGGGAGCGGCGCCCGGATCATGACCACGATGGTGCATCACATGCGCGACGCGGGACTCCGGTACGGGTTGCAGAGCATGTGCGAGGGTGGCGGGCAGGCCAACGCCACATTGCTGGAGCTGATCTGAGCATGGTCCGGCTGGTCTACTCCGCCATCGCATCGCTCGACGGGTACGTCTGCGACCGGGACGGAAACTTCGACTGGGCGGCGCCTGATGACGAGCTGCATGCCTTCGTCAATGATCTCGAGCGACCGATCGGCACCTATCTCTACGGCCGCCGGATGTACGAGACGATGCTCTTCTGGGAAACCGCACACACTTTGCCGGATCCGCCGGCCGCGGTCCGGGACTACACGCAGATCTGGCAGGCCGCCGACAAGATCGTCTACTCCACGACCTTGGCGTCGGCGACCGGCCCGCGGACCCGAGTCGAGTCGACTTTCGACCCCGAGGCCATCCGGGCACTGAAAGCCCAGGCAGCTCTTGACATCAGCGTCGGCGGCCCCGGGCTCGCCACGCACGCACTGACGGCCGGACTGGTCGATGAATGCCACCTGATCATCGTCCCGGTCGTGATCGGCGGAGGCACGAATTGGCTCCCGCCCGGCATACGACTGGCCCTCGATCTGGTCGATCACAAAACCTTCGGCGGTGGCGCCGTCCACTTGCACTACGCCATCTCTCCTTGATTCAGCGTCTGCAGGCCGGGCTCGGCAACCCGCGCTCCGCGCAGAACGGGCCGACGACACCGATCAGAACTGGTCGGCAGCCAGCGCAGCGGCCGCCCGGACCGCCGGTAGCAGCCCGGCGGCAATGAGCCCGTAGCCCGCACTGGAGGGATGGAACCGGTCGTCGGAGAACATGCCGACGTCGCTTGCGAACACGGCGGACATGGCACGGCCGAGATCGACCACTCTCGCCCCGTGGTCGAAGGCGGCCTCCGTCTGCGCCCGGCGCAGGGCCGCGCTGGCGTTCTTCACCACGTCCCGCATCTGTGCCGGTACCCACGGCACGACGGACAGGTCCGGGGCAGGCGACACCACCACCTGGGTGGCGGCCACCCGCAGCGCCTCGACCGCATCACCCAGTTGACGGGCGGCCTGCTGCGTGGGCACGAAGTGCGTCAGATCGTTGGCACCGACGATGATCAGCGCGACTCGAGCTCCCCAGCGCACCGCACGTTCGACCTGACCGGCCAACGCATCGCTGCGCGCCCGCGGCACAGCGAACACCTCTAGTTCCGCCGGCGTGCCCGATTCGGCCAGCGCGGAGATGAGCCGGGCGCCGATGGTGTCTTCCGGGCGGGATGCGCCCTGTCCGTATGCGATGGAATCACCTAGGACGGCAAATTTCAAAGTCATGTCGCTAGAGGAACGCTGCCCACCGGGATTCGTTCCCGGTTACCCGTTCAGCGCATCTGACGGGCTTACTGCGCATTGGCCCGCTCGAGGTTGAGCCGCTTGGCGAACAGGCGGCGTTGGGTGAGCCAACCGGCAGCGGTCAGCGCTATCCAGATCAAGGTGCTGGTCCATTGCTGGGTGCCGGCGTTCGGATTCCGGAGAAAGCCCAGGCTGCTCGGCCAGATGACACCGAGCGAGCTGAGGATGAGGCCGGCGCCGCCGATCGCGGTGGCCCACACCAGCACGCGGCCCCGGTACCGGTCGGCCAGGAAGCCGAAGACGATGGCCGTGGCCACCACCACCACGATCGCCAGCACCACGCTGCCCGAACCGGTGTCGAAGATCGCGTAGAGCTTGGCGCCGATGATCGACCCGACGATCACGCCGACCACGAACCGCGCGACCTTGAAGACCAGCGTGACGACGGCCCAGGCGATCACGGCGCCGCCGAGCCCGATCAGCAACGCGACGCCGGTGGAAGCGTTGAAGACGTCGGCGAGCAACCACCCCACACCGAACCCCGAAGCCAACAGGGCCAGGTGCACCGACCCCACTCCGAAGAAGCAGAGCACGACGCCCACCAGCAGAATCACCCAGCCGGACATCAGGCCTCTCCGCCGGTCCGGTCGCCGACCACGAACAGACCACGCCGGGTAGATCCGTCGGGCAGCATCCACGATGCCGTCACAGATCCACCACCGGGCGACAGATCCGCCACCGGGGAGTCGTCCGCACCCAGCACCCGGACCAGCCGCACCACCAGGTGTCGATCCGACCCGTGCTGGTCGGCAGCGTCCACCGTGATCACCGACGCTCCGGCGACATCACCGGCCGGCGCGAATCCGGTCATCCTGGACGCACCATCGTTGGCCGGATCCACTGTCACGGTGGCGTCCGGGGTGTTGCTCTCGCTCTGCGCCTGCGGCTGCGCGCGACCCTGCAGCAAAGCGAACAACTGGCCGATGAGGACCGGATCGCGGAGTCCGTCGTAGACCCACCGGTGACCCAGCACCCCGTGTTCGGTGGTGCCGATCAAGCCGACGTCGCCGTCCAGCGGGGCTGCCCGATAGGTCATCGGGACGTGGTAGGTGACCCATTCATCACCGACCTGATCGTTGACGACCAGGAATTCCAAACCGACTTCACCCGCCGGGTCGTCGAGCCGAAACCCACCGGCCTTGCTCAGCTCCGGTCGACCGTTTCCCCGATACCAAGGCCGGCTCGGAAGCCACGCAGCGATCAATTCCAGCTTGCCCGGGGTCAAGGTCGTCCGATGGATGATGGCCATCGCCCGACCCTAACCCGTGACGAAAATGCAGAACGGATGGCCGGCCGGATCGGCATAGACCCGAAGTGGCTCCTGCGGGTCGTCCGAACGATCGCGCAGCAGCCGGGCACCCAATTGCAGCGCTCGGCTGTGCTCGGCGTTCAGCGAATCGACCGTCGGCACGGAGAGGTCCAGATGGGCCATCTGCGGGTGCGGTCCGTCTGGCCACGTTGGTTCCGGCAGCTCGGACACCTGTTGGAAGGCGAGCTGCCAGCCGCCGTCGGGATTGCGCAGGACCAGCCAGTCCTGCCCGCGAGCATCCACCGAGCCGGCCGCCGGCACCTCGTCGCCCGCGCGGTAGTCGAAATGCAGCAGCTCGCGATAGAACTCGGCCAGTGCTCGCGCATCGGTGCAGTCCAGAACCACCTGACCGAGCGTCACAGTTGGTAGCGCCATGCCGACCATGGTGCCGCATTCGGGATTACAGCGCCGCACGAACCACTTCTGCCACCGGCGTGCTCGGTCGGCCGATGAGCGTGACCAGGTCGGTGCTGTCCGTATCCAGGTCACCGCGCGCGGTCCCTTCATCAAGGGCGGCAACGAATCCGGCCGTCCCGGCGTCGAGCCCGGCGTTGGTCAGGATGGCGACGAGTTCGGCTCCGGTGACGCTGTTGTAGGCCACCGGGCTTCCGGTCGCGGCCGAGATGACCTCGGCCAATTCGCCGAGCGTGAATGGTGTTCCGCCGAGTTCGTAGATCTTGTTCTCGTGCCCGGCACCGGTCAGCGCAGCAGCGGCCGCGGCGGCAAAGTCTGCGCGGGCGGCAGCCGCGATTCGTCCGTTGCCGGCGGCCGCGGTGATCCCGCCCTGGGCCAAATACTGGCCGATCTGGGCCGTGTAGTTCTCGATGTACCAGCTGTTCCGCAGGAAGGTGTAGCTCAGCGATGAGGCCAGCAGCAGTTCCTCGGTGGCCTTGTGATCCGGCGCGAGCACTATCTGCGTCGTGTCGGCGCGCAGGATGCTGGTGTACACGATGCGCTGGACGCCGGCGGACTTGGCCGCCTCGATGACCGTCTGGTGATGCGGGACCCGTTGTCCCACCTCACTGGAAGACACCAGCAGCAGCGTGTCGACGCCGGCCAGCGCTGCACCCCAAGCTCCGGGAACGCTGTAGTCGCCCGCACGGACCTGCACACCCTTGTTGGCCAGATCGGCGCCCTTCGACGGGGTGCGAACGATGGCCACGATGTCGGCCGGCTCGGTGCCGTTGCGGAGCAGGGCTTCGACGACCAGCCGCCCGAGCTGGCCAGTAGCGCCGGTGATTCCGTAGGTAGGCATGCTCGTTCCTCCGCTGTCATTAGGCACTAACTATTTGATAGCGCGTGCTCATTAGACAGCACTTTCCAATCCGCCGCAACATCGGTACGCTACCCAGGTGGACACGTGGACGGCAGGCCCCAGCGACGAGCTGGTGGTCGATGTGTTCGCTCGCGACTGCACCTCGCGAGCCACCCTCGAAGACGTGGCCGGCAAGTGGGGCATCCTCGCCCTGTTGGCGCTTGGTGAAGGTGGTTTCCGATTCAATGCCTTGCGCCGCAAGGTGCAGGGCGTGAGCGAGAAGATGTTGTCCCAGACTCTGCAGACCCTGGAGCGCGACGGCATGGTCAACCGTGAGGTGGTCACCGCGATCCCACCGCGGGTCGAGTACGCCCTGACGCCGTTGGGCGCCCAGGTGGCGGAAAAGCTCCGTGGCCTCGCGGACCTCCTGGAAGAATCCGTCGACGCCGTGACCGACCGCCAGGATTGACTACGACGCGCGCGGCTGACAGATGCCTCGTCAGTAGCTCAGATGCCCGCGGCCTCACGCTTTCCGGACGCCAACTCAAGGGTTGAGGTGTTGGGCAGCAACGGTAATCGCCACAACGAGGGCATGGGTCGGTCGGCGGGCACGGCATAGGTGATGCGCGCGGATATTCGGAGCAGCCGCCAGCAGATCAACATCAGAAAGATGCCGAGCGGAACTTCGGCGAAGACCGCCGAGGCCAGGCTGATCAACAGGTCCGAGCGACTGCTGGCGCTCAGTACGTCGAACCAGGCATCGCTGAAGAGCAGGGTTCCGGTGATCAGCGCGGCCGGAATTGCACTTTGCCTGCGACGCCACAGGCTCCACGCGGTGATCGCCAGACCGACCATCAGGGCGATGTCGAAGCCGATCCACTCCGCCCGCCAATGGCTCGTGACATAACGCCTGGGCAGGGTGACCGCCAACCCGATGGTCCATGGAATCAAGACCACGCAGCCGATGGTCAGGAATCGGGGAAACCATCTGCGCGCGAACAGGATTCGACGCCCGACCTCTGCTTGCGCCACCGTGATGGCGTGAATGCGGCGCACCAGGTCTGCGCGCTCGCCCGCGGACATCGCGGCGAGCGTCTCGTCAGGGATCATCGGCTCATTGTCCTCGCCCAGGTTGGGCGGCCAAGGTGGATCGCCGCGGCCGGGACTCATGTTCGCTGCCCGTTGAGGTCAGTTCATGAGCTCTGTCGACGGACTGACCGACGTAGCCGACCGGCTGCCGAAGCGGGTGCGTCGCTCGCGCAGTGCTATGGCCGACGAGGCCGTAGTCAGGAACTGGCCGACGAGGCCGTGGTCAGGAACTGCAGCGGGACTTCAGTTGAGCCAACAAGGCCGTGGTCGAAGTGCCCACCGCGCCGATGTCGGAGCCGATGGCGGCCAGACCGGTAATGGTGGCCCCACCGCTACCCAGTCCACCAACGGCAGCCTGCAACCGAGCGAGCGAAGACCCCACCGCGCCTACTTCGGGCGCATAGTCAGATTTGGCGGCCGTCGCGACGGCTTGAAGTGAGTTCTGCACAGCGGCGACTGCGGACTTGATGCCCGCGACCCCACCGGTGAGCAGGGCGGGGCTGACCAGCGCAGACAGCGAAGCCTTCAGCTGATCCCGAGCTGCGCACAGTTCCGCGCTGCTCGTCGGACTTGCGGTGGGTGGCGCGACCACCGATGAAGACGGCGCGGACGTGACCGCCGACGGTGACGCAGCGGTGGAATCGTTGGAGCCACTGCTGGAGCTGCAACCAGCGATGAAAATCGTCAGGATCGCGCCCGTCGCGATGACCGCACAACGCAAGCGACCTGGTCTGGCGACAAAGCTGTCGGCTTGTTGACCAACCACTGGTTGAACTGTCGCATCCGCCGGTGATCTGAACATGAACCACCCTCCCTGTGGACCGTCTTTCGATGGCCCTGCAGCCAGCATAGGCGAGCTACCCAGTGACCTCTCACAACGAATTCGCCAAGCTCAGCGCGGATTGCACCGCTCCACTCGCTGGATTGCCGGTACCGGAGCCCGCTGCGGGCGAGGTGCTCGTCGAGACACGAGCCGCCGGAATCACTCAATCTGGGCGAGGCGAATATCCGCAGCGGCCGTCAGATCCAGAATGTCGTACGCGCCGGCCATTTGTTCCGTTCCTCGCCCGAACGCCGAATAGGTGTGGAACACATCCTCACCCTCCCGCAGGGAGCAGCTGACGCCGGGTTGTTCACTGGATCCGTCGAGAATCCAGTCCATTCCCGCCTTTCTGCAGCTCAGCAGCATTCCGATAGTTGAACATGATCGGCACAGCCGACTGGTCGATCGTGACGCGGAAGTCGTCGTTGAAATAGCGCGCGGAAGAATTCGACAAGAAGCTGACTACGAACGCCCGGGAGGAGGCGCCAGTTGCCCATCGGCCGGGGTTAACCTCGCCGTCCAGCGTTCCTCAACACGCGCAAGATGCCAGTACGCGGTGGACCCCAGAAAGACCAGGAAGAAGAGCCCGACGATGAGGTAGCCGACGAGATCAAGACTCAGGCCCGCGATCCAGGTGGTCATCGGATCCGTCCATCCCAGCTTGTCGTGCAACAGCGAGAGGATCTCGATTCCGCCGACCAGCAGGGCTACCGCGACGGAGAGTCCGGTGGTGGTCAGGTTGTAGTAGATCTTCCTGACCGGCCGGATGAATGCCCATTGGTACGCGTTGTGCATGAACGCACCGTCCAGCGTGTCGCAGAGGCTCATCCCGGCCGCGAACAGCAACGGCAGCACCAGCACCCCGTACCAGGGCAACCCGGTCGCAGCGCCAGCGCCCGCCAGCACCAGTAGCGATATCTCGGTGGCGGTGTCGAACCCGAGGCCGAACAAAACTCCGACCGGGTACATCTGCCCTGGTCGGGTGATCCGATTCATCACCGGTCGCAGCAGGCGGGCAAAGAACCCCCGGGAGTTCAGCGCCTTCTCCAGCGCCACGTCGTCCATCCCGCCGCCGCGGGCGTCCCGCCAGACGCGGGCGATTCCGACCAGTGCGATCAGGTTGATGAAGCCGATCAGCAGCAGGAAGATGCCGGACACCAAGGTGCCGATGAGTCCGAGTGCCTGGTGGGCAGAGGAGTCGTCCGACACCAGAGTGGAGGTCACCTTGGCGCCGATTGCGATCAGCAACGCCATGACGAAGACGATGCTCGAGTGTCCAACGGAGAAGAACAGTCCGACACTGGTGGACTTCCGTCCCTCCCCCACCAGCTTGCGTGTGGTGTTGTCGATCGCCGCGATGTGGTCAGCGTCGAACGCGTGGCGAACGCCGAGAACGTAGGCGGTGAAGGCCAAGCCGATCCCGAAGACCTTGCCGTTGACCTGGAAGTGGCCCGGAATGACGAAAGCCAACAGCGTGCCGAAGGCCACCAGGTGCAGCGCCAGCACGACAAGGAGGGGTCCGGCCACCGTACGCATCACCGCAATCGGCCGCATCGATACGGATCCTGCGGGCTGCACGGTCACGGGAACCGGCATAGTTCCTCCCAGCGAAACGATGAGCGCGACCGTCGGTGACCTGCTGCCAGCAGGCTATCTCCGTCGTCGGGTTATCGGAACAGATGCACCGATGAACACGCGACATTCGGAGCACTCGGGCTTGGCGGATGGCTCTGGGGTGACTCGCCCGCCGCTCTCGGCTCGGCGATCGCCACAACGGTCTGTTTCACCCAGGCCGGCGCTCGCGGTGCGCTGCACGCCATGACGCCCATTCCCGGCCGCGGGCGAGTGGATCAGGGATGCTGTCGTGATGGACCAACCGCCGGAGACAGCACCGCCGACCGCCGGTTACCGACGATCGACGGGGTCGGCCCGCGGTGAGGCCAGGCGTCGGGAGTTGCTGGATCGCGTCACCGACGACCTTGCGATCAATGGGCTCGTCGACTTCTCGCTGCGGCGCGCGGCGCGGGCGGCCGGAACCACGCACAAGGTGCTTCTCTACCACTTCGAGGGAGCCGACGACTTGCTACGGCAAGCAATCCCGCGGCTCCGCGAACGGCGAATAGATCGGGGTATGGCGGCGGCGGCGCAGTCGCCGGCCGGCGACACGTTGTCCGGCCGGGTGCGCGCGCTGTGGCCGGTCCTGCTCGGCGAGGAATCGAGGGTGCTCGATCAGGCCATCGGTCTGAACATGTACGACCCGGAGCGCTACACCGAACTCGGCCGGGGTGCGACGGCGCAATATCTGCCGGCACTGTTGTCGATCTGCCCTGGCACCTGGTCCGAGCGTCGCAAACTCGAAGTGGCGCACATGGTTCTGGCTGTTCTTCGCGGCTTTCTGATCACCCGATTGACCAGCGGTGACCTGACGGGGATCGACGAAGGTTTGGACGCACTGGGGCGCGCCCTGGACCGCGAGGAAGCCGCCGAGGAATAGCGACGAGCCCGAGCGGACGCTGGGTCTGGACTCCAAGTGAACCACGTGGTTCACTTGGTCCGGATTCGAGAGATCGGAGGGCAGCGTGCTGACCAAGGAGATCGAACTGTCGGCCGGGACCATCGATTATCTGGACACCGGCGGCGACGGCTCGGTGATCGTGCTGGTGCACGGCCTGATGATGGATTCCACGCTCTGGGACGCCGTGGTGGGACAGCTGTCGGTCGATCACAGGTGTGTGGTGCCGATACTTCCGATGGGCGCCCACCGCCGGCCGATGCCGGAAGCAGCCGACCTGTCGATACCCGGCATCGCCAAAATGGTGATCGAGCTGATGATTCGGCTCGACCTGACCGACGTCACGCTGGTCGGCAACGACACCGGCGGGGCCATCGTGCAGCAGGTCATCTGCACCGCACCGGAACGGATCGGTCGCATCGTGTTGGCGTCCTGCGACGCGTTCGACAACTTCCCACCCGGCCTCACCGGGAAGACGATCGTGCTCGCCGGCAAACTCTCCCCGACCCTGTTCGGGCTGTTCATGCAGCAGCTGCGGGTGCGGCCGATCAGGCGACTGCCGTTGGCCTTCGGTTGGCTGACCAAGCGCGGCGATGCGGTGACAGCCAGCTGGATCAAACCCGTTCTCGGACAGCCCGGCATTCGCCGGGACGCAGTCAAGGTGTTGCGCGCCATCGCGGTGGCACCCACGTTGCTGGTGGATCTGGCCGCCGCGTTGCCGGGCTTCGACCGTCCCGCGCTGATCGTCTGGGCCACGCAAGACCGGGTGATGCCCACCGAGCATGGGCGAAGTCTGGCCCAGATCTTCCCTCGTGGTCGGCTCGTCGAAGTGAATGACAGCTACACGCTGATCCCCCTCGATCAGCCGGCCAGGTTCGCTGCGCTCGTCCGCGGGTTCGCCATCGAGAACGCGGCCTGACCGGGAGTCGGGGGGTCAGGCGCGCGCCGAAGGGATCGAGTCCCAGAATCCGCATTGGTGCTCCTGGCGGAAAGTCCGCTCGGAGATCAGCGCACTCTGGCCGGCCACCCGTAGCGACATGATCTGGTGCGTCGCATCGTAACGCGGCCAATTCGCCTGCCCTTGCGCTGCGGGCCGACCCTGGAAGACGAACGCGCCCCAGTACTGCACCATGTTGCGGGCCAGCTGGCGCTCGCCGGCATTGAACGTGGGAGCAATCGGGGTGCCGTTGTCGAAACTCGGGAACAGATAAGCCAACTCGGCCGCATGACCGGCGCCCCAGACATAGCCGGGGATGGGCACCAGGCCGGGACCCTTGCGGGCATCGAATTCGTACGCGAAGGTCCGGGTGTACCTCGCAAATGTGTTGGTCAGCGCCAACTGCGTGCAACCGCCGATCCGGGCCGCCAGACCGGCGTCGGTGGTGATGGCACCTTCGAGATAGGCAACCGTGAACTTGTCGGGGTTCTTCGGCCACGGGTAGCGGCTGAGCACGGCCGCAGCGTTGCCGGCGAAGGTCGACCGGAGGAAATCGAGATACTCGGCCTTGCCCTGACCGATGGCGCCCTGGGTGAAAGTCCGCCCCTCATCGCGATTGCTGCCGACGACGATCGGCACGCGGGCAAATCGGCCCTGCGTGACCGCCGACTGAGTCGGAATCGGCAGAAGTGAGGTGCCACTGGTCAAGGTGGGCGAGAAGGTTGCACTGGCGTCGAGCAATGCGCCCACCGGCTTGGCCCGCAGGCAACTGATGGTGGTTGCGGCCGACGAACAGCCCACCGAAGCGGCATAGGCCTTGCTATCGGATTCGGTGTCGGCCTGCGAGCGGCTGTAGCAGGAGCCGCTCTGCATCATGGCCTGCGAGAACAGGCCGCGGGACTGCGGCGAAACCAAATTGGCGCAGACCGACCAGCCGCCGGCAGATTCGCCACCGACGGTCACGCGGGCGGGATTACCGCCGAATGCCCGGATATTGCGCTGGACCCAGCGCAGCGCGGCCTGTTGATCCATCAATCCGTAATTGCCATTGCCCACCGACTTCTCCAGGCCGGGTAAACCCAGGAAGCCGAAGACCCCGAGGCGGTAATTCATCGTCACGACCACCGCGTTGGTCTCGCGGACGATCTTGGAGCCGTCGCCCTGGTTCGAGCTGCCGTTGACCAACCCGCCCCCGTGGATGAAGACGTACACCGGAAGCGCCGAATGTTTGCTGGTTCCGGACGGGCGCTGCACGTTGACGAACAGACAATCCTCGGTGGTCGAGCGGGCCCCGTTCGTGCTGACCAACGCCGGACACCTGTTCCCGAAGGCGATAGCGGACTTCACTCCGCTCCAGGCCGCGGCCGGCTGCGGCGCGCGCCAGCGGAGTGCCCCCACCGGAGGTGCCGCGTACCGGATACCCAGAAAGTTGTCGACGCCGTCGACGCGGTCACCTCGGACGGTGCCCTTGTCGGTCCGGACGGTGGGCGACGCCTGGGCGCCGATGCTCGCCCAGGCCGGCTGGGGCGCAATCAACGCCGCGGCCACCAAGGATGTCGCAGCCAGAATACGGACAATTGTCTTGGCGAACATGGACACTCCTTCGGGTCCGACTAAAACGAAACTCATCGTCGCACCGGTTTCGTGAGCCCGCAACACAACACAAATGAATTTCGGCGCATCGTCGCGTCATCAGCCAGGTTTTCCGGCTCCGTTCAATTCGAAATGTTCTTCAATGTCCGAATTCGCGATTGTACGAGCGGGCGCCGACGAAAGGCTGCGGTCAGTGGGGTTGCCGCGCCGCTGCGCCCGGTTGGTTCAGAGTCGGATGGTGTCGCATTCCGTGTGGCTCCTCGCAGTTCTCGCCGAGCCCCAGCCCGGCACCACCCAGGGCGAGCGAGCGTTCGGTGTGGTCGACCTGCAAGGTGGTGTGGTCGATCTTGTAGTCGCCCTTGAGCAGGACTTCCAGGTCACGGCGAACAGCGTGGCAGTCACCGTCCGGATCGACCAGCACATGCGCCGACAGAGCGGGCAAGCCGGAGGTGACGTCCCAGATGTGTAGATCGTGCACCTCGTCAACGCCTGGACGGTCGGCCATCGCCGGCCCGATCAGGTCGGGGTCCAGCCCGGCCGGCGCGGCCTCGAGGAAGATCCGGCCGGACTCCCGCACAAGGCCGTACCCCGCTTTGAACATGAGCCCGGCCACGACCAGGGCGGCGATCGCATCCGCTCGGTTGAATCCGGTGACCATCACCACCAGGCCGGCGATCGCTGTCGCGATGAACGCGTACAGATCGTTCAGGATGTGCTGAAACGCGCCTTCGACGTTCAGGCTGGTCCGATTGGCTCGCGAGATCAGCCAGGCCGCAACAACGTTGACGCAGATGCCCACCAGAGCCGTGATGAACACCAGCAGACCCTGTACCTCCGGCGGGTTGATCAGCCGACGAATTGCTTCGTAGCTGAACCAGACCGCCAGCAGCAGCAGGGTCAGGCCGTTGGCTTGGGCGGACAGAATCTCGGCGCGCTTGAATCCATAGGTCCAGCGACCTTTCGCCGGCTTGGCCGCCAGCCTGATCGCGACCAGAGCCAGCACGAGCGAGGCCGCATCGGTCAGCATGTGCCCGGCATCGGAAATCAGGGCCAGCGAGCCGGCGATGATCCCGACCACCACCTCGGTGATGAGCAACGCGACGATCAGCGCGAGGGCTCCGGTGAGATAGCGGCGATCAGCATCCACGGCCACGCTATGCGTGTGGGCTGCGTCCGCGTGCTCGTGCCTGTCCGGGTCAGCCATCGTGGCTCATCGCCGGCACGATCATCGCGCGGCAGTGGTCGGGGTCGACCGCCAGCACCACGCTCATCAGGTCGGTCAAGGCATGGGCGAGCCTGGGGTCGGCCAACTCGTAGCGAGCCCGGCGACCCTCGGGGACGGCCACCACCACACCGCAGCTGCGGAGGCAACTCAGATGGTTGGACAGACTCTGTCGACTGACGCCCAGCAGCTCCGCCAGGTCGGAGGGGTAGCCGGGACTTTCCCGCAAGGCCAGCAGGATCCGGGCGCGGGTGGGGTCCGACAACGCGTGGCCGAATCTGGCCAGGACCGCGCCGAAGGTGAGGGTCTCCACTCGTTCGACATTACACCGAGCGATGTACTTTCGGAGCGGCACTGGTGTACGACAGACACACCACTAGATCAGGTTCAGGGCACGCGCTCGATCCACGGCGTCGCGACGGGTGACGGCACCAATCCAGACCTGTTTGATTTACCCCGTGACGGACGGGCTATTCGCCGCGTTCTTCGCGTAGCTCCTCCGGTTCGCGGAAGATCTGATACATCAGGTCCGGGTGCTCGCCGACTTCGGGACGGCCGTCGCCGGCGTCACCGTAGGTGTTGTCCCATTGCAACGGTGGGCCTGCGGCGGCCGCCCGCTCCAAGGAGTCCTCCTGCTCGCCGACCGGGGCGTCATTCGCCTGCGCCTCGTTGCCTGGTTCAGTCATTGGCTTCTCCTTTGAACGCCGATGTCGATTACAGCCTTGTCGTGAGGATGTCGATGGCAGTCGGATCCGTGGCCGACGGCAACATGGTCAGCCCGAAGCCGACACTGTTGTAGACCTCCGCGGTGGTGGCCAGCGAGACGTTCGCCGCGCCGGCGGTTCCCGGCGCAAATGAGCCGGCCAATACCCGCACTCCGTTTCCGTTCTGCAGCCAGACGCTGTAGCTGCGGGCCGGATCCAGCCCGGTCGCGCTCAGGTCGATCGTGGTGCCGGATTGGGTCGGCGTCAGGATCGCCGAGGCGCCGGCTCCGGCGGCCCCGGTCAGCTGCACCACGTGAGTCGGGCCAACGGCGGCCGGCACAAGAGCCGCTTGCTGGGCACTCCGCAGCTGAGCCTTCCGGACCAGCCCGCTGACCCAGTCGATGGCGACGTGCAGCCCGATCGCCACAAACCCGTAGACGATCATCGCGAACAGGACCGACGTGTCCAGCGTGGACTTGTCGGTCAGCTCGATTGGCTGGAAGATCCCGCGGAAGGGCGCCATCGCGTTGTCGACCGACCGGTAGACCCAGTCGACGAAATTTGCTGACGGGTTGGCACCGAAGAGCTCGAGGATGAACGTCAAGAGCAACAGCACAAGGGTGATGGAGACCCAGATGTAGATCAGCCAGAGCAACGCCTTGGCGACCTTGACAAGTACCTTTTCCACAGCCACAAACCCTCCGTTTGGATGAACTGCATGCCCAGTACACCCGATCGACCGCGATACCGATACCCGGGGTGCCAGAAGTACCCACCTTGGGTGAGGCGCCGGGCCCGCTGGGCTGCCACAGTCTGGTCGAGATAGCAGTCAACTCGCACCGGATCGGACCACGCCTTGACGACACCGCGCCTCGGTACAGCTCCCAGCGACGGAGCCGCCTGCCAGACGCCGGCCAGGGCCAGACGTGCGCGGGCCGGCGGTCAGCCGACAAATCCCAGCCTGGAAGTGATCGATCCAAGGTCGCGGGCACGTCACCAGGCGCCGATGGTCAGCCAGTATCTCCCCTGCACCCGAACGAGAAGGCCGTCCTGCGGACTACTCTGCTGAATCGCCTGCGCACCAACAACTGTGACGTCGTCGCGCTCAGTGCTCTCGACGATCAGCTCACGCACGCGGACTGCCTGGCCGCTCGGGCATCGCTCGATCTCGGTCATCCGACCCGGATCCGGACCGACGATTGGCAATCGGAAGCTGAGGAACTGGTTGCAACGCAACCACAATGGCTGAGTCCCACTTCCAGTTCACGGCCAGCGTGCTGGCCGAGCATCTGGCCCGCAACGGCGGCCAGCGCGAGGTCATGCGCATGTTGGCCCGGGCGCGAACCGCACGTGGAGATGGGTTTGCTGCTGTCGGTCCCCCGTCACACGGTCAAAACCCAAGGCGCTGGGCGTATACCGCAAGCTTGGTGCGGTCTCTCGCTACGAGGCCGTGGAAAGGGCCAACGCAGTCGGCTTCTTCGATCCGATCACTCCGCCGACGTGGATGATGGCCTGAACACCACCGGTTTTGTTCGATAGGACAGGAAAAGCGTGTGGCTGAGACCGTATTGGCAAGCTGGAACGACGGCAGCGTCAAGGACGCGATCTTGGACTTTGTGAGCCGAGTGACCACCGGTCGGTTGCCCGTCTTCGCGGGCCGGAACGTCGACCGCGCAGGCAACCGAACTCGGCTGGACCGTGGTCAGCACGAAGGACGACTGGAACACGGTCTACGGGAAGCTCGCCGACCTGTGAGCGTGCCGCCCGTCGGGCCCGTGACGATGCGCAGGCGATGATCTGGAATGGGCGATTGCGGCCCGGGTTCTGGCCCGGCGGCACCCCGGAATAGGGTCACCCGTCGACCACAGATCACGGATTTTTGTGCACCCACCGCACCGATGCCTCATGCGGCAGCCATCGTCTGTGGCCTACTGGAAGTGACCCGCCCGAGCCCGTGGCAGCACGGGCCAAACTAGAGGAGAGCACCACATGTCCGAACTCATCGTGATCGGCTATGACGATCACGAAAAGGCAACCGCGGCGTACAACGAGGTCCTCTCGTTGCAAGCCGACTACGTCGTCACCCTGAACGGGCTGGCCATCGTGACGGTTGATGCCGAAGGAAAGAGTCATGTCGAGACCCCGCAGAAGATCGTCGGCGCCAGCGCGGCCGGTGGCGCACTCTGGGGCATGCTGCTGGGTCTGCTGTTCTTCGTCCCCTTCGTCGGACTCGCAGTCGGCGGCCTGATGGGCGCCCTGTTCGGCAAGCTCGGCAAGTCCGGGATCAATGATCAGTTCCGGGCCCAGGTCAACGACCTGCTCAAGCCGGGGACAGCGGGCGTCGTCATCATGGCCACGAAGATCACGGAGGACAAGTTCGGTGACCGGATGGGGCCTTTCGGCGGCACGGTTCTGAAGACCTCGCTGTCCGAAGCGGACGAAAAGGAATTGTCAGAGGATCTGCAGGCCTGATCCACCGGCAGACTCCGGACGTCACCGTCGACCTGGTGGGCCGGAGTCTGCCGCTTCAGCCTCATCCAAGCCGGAAATGGGTGGTGGTCAGGCTGGTGGTGGTCAGGTTGGGCGGCTGCAGCGAAAGCCCAGATGACCGGTCGTGCTCCGCACGGCATGAGCCTGTCGGGCGGCTGGGCGGTAACGGTGACAGTACGACGGCGCGCACAAATGCGAGCCGCCTTTCGTCACGCGGCGGTCCTCCTCGGTGAGGGCCGAGCTGGTGGGGCCGCAGCACGCATGCACCGTTTCGACGGCGTCACCCGGCGAATCCGTCCAGGACGAACTGGTCCACTCCCACACGTTGCCGGCCACGTCAAACAGCCCGTACCCGTTGGGCGCGAATCGCTTGACGGCGGACGTGCGTTGCACTCCGGGCGGCGCCAGGTTCTCGTAGGGAAAGCGGCCCTGCCAGGTGTTGGCCATCAATTTCCCGCCCGGAGCGAATTCGTCCCCCCACGCGTAGGTGGCGCCGGGCAGGCCGCCGCGGGCCGCGTGCTCCCACTCGGCCTCGGACGGCAACTCCTTTGCCGCCCACTGCGCGTACGCCAATGCGTCTTCATAGCCCACGTGGACAACCGGGTGCAGGTCGCGGCCGTGCAAGGTACTGGCCGGCCCGTCGGGGTGCCGCCAGTCGGCGCCGGGTACCCACGCCCACCATCGCGTCCAGTCGTCGAGCGGGACCGGGCCCGGCGTGCCGACGAATACCTGGGATCCAGGCACCAGATCAGCCTGAGCGGCGCCGGGGAAGTCGGCCGGGTCCGGCGCGGACTCAGCCACCGTGATGTAGCCGGTGTCCTTGATGAACCGGCGGAACTGGGCGTTGGTCACCTGGTGCTCGTCGATCCAGATATCGCCCACCTCGATCTGCCGAACCGGTCGCTCCTCGGCGTAGAAGTCGTTGCTCCCCATGGCGAACCACCCGCCTCGGACCATCACCATGCCCTTGATCTGCGACATCACCATGCCGTTCTCTGCGACATCATCATGCCGTTCTCTGCGACATCATCATGCCGTTCTCTGCGACACTGTCGCCACCTCGTCCCTCACGTCCGTGCCCGCCGCGCCTCTCTCCCGACTCTGCCACAGTCGGTCCGCCTGAACTGATCAAATGCTGCGCCCCGCGCGCGACCCGACATTCTCCGGAGATCTCGATGACCGACGTGTACCCCGTCCTGCACCGAGTGGCGACGCGCTGGAACGACAACGATTCGTACGGGCACGTGAACAACGCGACGTACTACGAATACTTCGACACGGCGGTCAATTCATTCCTCGACCGGGAGGTTGGTGAGTCGTCCCGCCTCGGATCCGTGATCGGCGTGGTCGCCCAGAGCTCGTGCACCTATCTTTCGGAACTCAGTTTCCCCGACGAGCTCGCGATCGGCCTGGCCTGCGAACGACTGGGCCGCACCAGCATCACCTACCGGCTGGCGGTCTTCCGATGTGGACCCGGCGGCACGGCCGCCGACACGGCGTCTGCGCACGGGAGTTTCGTCCACGTCTACGTCGATCGCGGTTCGCGGCGGCCGGCGCCGATCCCGGGACCGATCCGGGCTGCGGTGATCAGGGTGCTGCATGCGAGCTCTGCACCGTAGTAAGGCTCCACTCCGTAGTCCACCGGACCCGGACGATCGACGGGTGGCGATAAAGACGCATTCATCCGATCTGGGGGATTGCGGTCGTGCGTGGGAGTGGGATGCTGTCCTGAACTGCCGTCGGCAGCGCCAAGCGTATTCGTAACTACTCGACCCGAGAAACGTAGGGCACGAAATGACCACCAGCGCGCGCGCCACTACCGCACAACCGATCTCCCACCCCACGGTAGAGGAGCGCGCGGCGCGGGGGGCGACGGCGCGCGAGCAGATTCCGCCGTCCCGCCACGGCGGCTGGGAACCAGCGCCCGACCGTGCCGATCCGGTCGCCCTGCTGGAATCGCAGAACGCGACCCGTGCGCAGGATCTGATCCCGTTGCGACACGGACGAATGATGTTGTCCGCGTTCACCTTCTATCGCGGCGCGGCGAAGATCATGGCTGAGGATTTGGCCGTCACCCCCACGTCGGGGCTGTTGGTCCAGTTGTGCGGGGATGCGCACCTGTCGAACTTCGGTGGCTTCGCCTCCCCCGAGCGGCGCCTACTCTTCGACCTCAACGACTTCGACGAGACCCTGCCTGGCCCGTTCGAATACGACGTCAAACGGATGGCCGCCAGTTTCACCATTGCCGCGCGCAACAACGGCTTCTCGGCCGCCGAGGCTCGAGCAGCGACGCTCGCCTCGGTGCGGTCCTATCGGGAGTCCATGGCGGAATTCGCCACCATGCGAACGATGGACGTCTGGTACGCCAACCTGTCCGAGACCGATCTCGAGAAGGCCTTGGAACGGGCCCTCTCCGGCGGCATGAAGGCAGCCGAGGTGGCCGTCAGCGAGGCCGGCCCGGCCACTAAGGACAAGGACAAGAAGAGCAAGGACAAGTCTGGCAACGAGAAGGGCAAAGCCGGCGGCGAGAAGGGCAAAGGCGGCAAGAAGAAGAGCGAGGCCGTCAAGGAAAAGCCGGTCAAGCAGTCCGCCCAGCTCACCGCCGATGAAATGCGTGCGGTCAAGACGGCCAGGAAGGCCATCGCCAAGGCTCACACCAGGGACAGCCTCCAGGCCCTGAGCAAGCTCGGCGAACTGGTGGACGGCCGGTACCGAATCGTCAGCCAGCCGCCCGTCGTCGTGCCCTTCCGTGATCTCGACATTGCCCAGGGCATGACCCCGGCCGCCCTTCAAAAGTTGCTCCGCGACCAGTTCCGCCAGTACCGCCAGTCGCTCCAGCCCGATCGGCGCCACCTGCTCGAGCGGTTCGAGATCATCGACGTGGCACGCAAAGTCGTCGGCGTCGGGAGCGTCGGAACGTTTGCCTTCATCGTCCTGCTGCAGGGCCGCGACACCGGGGACCCGTTGTTCCTACAGATCAAAGAGGCTACCGATTCGGTGCTGGAGGGCCATCTGGCCAAGAGCGTCTACAAGCATGCGGGCGAGCGCGTCGTCCACGGCCAGCGCTTGATGCAGGCGGCCAGCGACATCTACCTGGGCTGGTCGAAAGGTCCCGCCGGGCGATACTTCTACTGGCGCCAGCTCCGCGACATGAAGGTCTCCGCCGTCGTCGAGGCGATGACGGCCACCGGGCTCCAACTGTATGGCGCGCTGTGTGGCCGGACCCTGGCGCGAGCACACGCCCGATCCGGGGACGCCGTGGCGATCGCGGCCTACCTCGGCACCGACGACAGCTTCGACAACGCAATAGCCGATTTCTCCGAGCGTTACGCAGATCAGAACGAAAAGGATTACGCCGAATTCGTCGGAGCGGTGACGTCAGGCCGGATCCAAGCGCTGCAGGGCGTCTGACCCACGACTTTTGGGCGGCAGGCATAGCGGTTCGTGGACGGCGGTTGCGTTGCCTTGCCGTTCAGGCTCGTCGATCAGTGACACCGGCTCGGGCACTGAACTGGTCGGCGGGTGACATGGTGCGAACCCACTGCGCAATATCATCCGGAAGCCGGAAACTCGGGCCGGCCGGGTAGGTGTCCGGCCAGTAAGTGCGCAGCAGCACCAGGCTGCTGCGCACTACCTGTTTGGCCAGGTTGGCGGGTATCGGAGCGTATGGATCGCGGATCAGCTGTTCGCGCGCGGCCGGCGAAAGGCTGCGCCACCAGCGGGTCAACGCCTCTTGATTCATTCCAGACCTTCTCCGTCGGATGAAATGCCCCGGATGAATGCGACCGAGCTGCCGTTCGCAGAGTTTGCGATGGTCAGCGACGCCACCGGGGGGTCGCGGCGCCGCTGACAAGATCGATGATGCCGAGTGACGATGTGATCCGCGCGTGGCCAATATCGGCAATCCCTGCGAACCTATCGGCTCGTAAAGACCACCGACCGGGGGTCGATAAAGGGGTGTCAACCGACAACTCCGGGACGTTGCGGGCCGATGCCCGCGCGAACCACGACCGCATTCTCACGGCTGCCGCGACGGCGTTCGCTTGCGACGGCGCGCAGGCCTCGCTGAAGGCCTGTGCTGCTCACCACGATGACGGCGGCCGCAGCGCTGACCATCCGGGTGGACCGCTTTCTCGATTTCCTGGCTGCGAAACACGATATGGCGCAGGCGCTCCGGGACGTGCTGGCGGCGAGGGACGGTCTGCGGCAGCAAACCCGTGAATCGTTGACCGACGCCCTCGCCTGCTGCTGCGGGCCGGCGACGACGAGCGGACGATCCGGGCGGACGTCGACTCCGCAGACGTCCTGATGGGTATCGGCGGCGTCGCGTTGATCGCCGGCGAGCCGGACCAGCGAGACCAGGCCCGCCGGCTGCTCGCCATTCTCATGGACGAGCTGCGGTACCGCGCCCGGTCAGTCGGACATTGACCGGCATTGCAGCGCCCGCGCCTGCCGTTGGCCCAGAAAACGGCGCTCGGTGTTGTTGTGGGCAAGCGCTTTCGCCGCTGCGTACGCTTCGGCGGCCTCGGTGAATCGACCGAGCCGGAACAGCAGGTCGGCCCGGACGGCATGGAAGTGTTGGTAATGCGGCAGGGCCAGGCCGTCGAGTTGGGCGAGGGCCTCACCGGGGCCGTTCACTTCGGCCAACGCGACGGCCCGATTCAACACCACCACCGCCGTCGGTGCGACCTCCAGCAGCTGTCCGTACAAGGCGAGGATCTGCCGCCAGTCGGTTTCGGACGCCATCGCGGCGTCGGCATGCACGGCGGCGATGGCTGCCTGGATCTGATACGTGCCAGGATGGTTGCGGCGCAGGCACTTCCGCACCAGCTCGTGCCCTTCGGTGATCATTGCGCGATCCCAGCAGGATCGGTCCTGATCGGGCAGGAGCACCATCGCTCCGTCCGCTGTCACCCGCGCGTCCCGGCGGGCGTGGGTCAACAACAACAGCGCCAGCAGTCCCAGCACTTCGCCCTCGTCGGGCATGAGCTCGGCGAGCAGCCTGGCCAGTCTGATGGCCTCGACGCACAGGTCCTCCCTGACCAGGGCGTCGCCGCCCGAAGCGAGGTGGCCCTCGTTGAAGACCAGGTAGATGACCGCGAGAACCGGCTTCAGTCGATCGGGGAGCTCTGCCTCAGTGGGGATCCGATACGGCAGGTGGGTGGCCGTGATCTTCTTCTTGGCCCGGACGATGCGTTGCGCAATCGTGGCTTCCGGCACCAGGAAAGCTCGGGCGATCTCCGGGGTCTGCAACCCGCCCAGCAGTTTCAGGGTGAGTGCGACCTGCGCGCCCTGCCCGAGAGCCGGATGGCAGCAGGTGAACATCAGCCGCAGTCGGTCGTCACTCACTGCACCCACCGGTCCCGGTTCGTCTCGATCCTGCAGAAACGCGGCCTGTTCGTGCCGGTCATGCCGGGACGCCTCCCGCCGCAGGTGGTCGATGGCCCGGTTGCGGGCCGTGGTGGTGATCCAGGCACCCGGATTCGGTGGCAGCCCGGCGGCCGGCCAACGGTCCACCGCGACCAGAAAGGCCTCCTGAACCGCTTCCTCGGCGAGGTCGATGTCGCCGAAGGAGCGGACCAGGGTGGCCACCGTGCGGCCGTATTCCTGCCGGAAGCACTGCGCAATGCGATCGGTCGACACGGGCCCGGATGGATCGAAAGGCATGGTGCGTCAACGTTCTGCCGTTGGTGGGGTGGGCGGACCGGCGCAGCGGTCAGATGTCCTGGAACGGACGCACCTCGACGGGCTCTCGGCAAGCCACGCTGGCCCGGGCCGCCAGTGCGAGGGCCTGGTCGAGGTCGTCGGCTTTGATCACCCAGAACCCGCCGAGCTGCTCCTTGGATTCGGCAAATGGCCCGTCGGTGGTGATTACCTCGCCGTCCTGGACCTTGACCACGGTCGCGGTGGTCGCGGGATGTAGGCCGCCGGCGAATACCCAGGCGCCCTCTGCCTTCAGTTGGTCATTGAAGGCGTCGGTGTCCTTGTAAGCCTGCTCCAGCTCCGCAGCCGACAGTTCGGGCTGACCCTCGACGTTGTGCACGGCCAGCAGATACTCGGTCATGATGTCTCCTCTCGCCGGACCGGCCTCATGCCGATCCTTCATCCTGGCTACGAACGGGTCGGGGTCCGATCGACACCCCGACGAAGACATCTCGAGTCGGCCGAAGATCCGGCGGTGTTGGTCAGGTTGGGTCAGCTGAGCAGAGAGCTGACCGCGGGGTCAGGAGAAGATCCGGGTCAGGGGAAGATCCAGGGTCAGGAGAAGATCCAGAACAGTGGGACGAAGAACGCCACGACCGCTGCGATGACGAGTGCCGTCGCCAAGAGGTAGAGCAGGCACATCTCGCGGAGGCGGATGCCGTCCCGCTCGAACCGGGCAACAAACGCCTCGAGGACACCTGACCAGCCCGAATGACGGGCTGAGCCTGCATCGTTGGCCATGTAACGAACGGTAGCACCGCAACCGGAGGCATGCGTGGCGACATCGGCAAAGGTCCGGGCCACGTCGAAATCGTCCGAAACCGACATCCATCTGATCCGCTCTGCTCCGGCCGCCGCTGCCACGAGCGCGGTCACGTGCCGAAGATAGCCCACCGGAGCGACTGACAGGAAGATATGCGTTGTCAGCCCGGCTTCAGTACAGGATCTTCGAGAGCCGATCGTCCGTCACGGCGCCGGCCACCGCGTAGGCAACATGGGTGCCCACGCTGGTGGCCATCAATGCCAGCGGCCACTTCCACGGCGGTGGGGTGTGACCGAGCAGCGGGAACATGCTCAAGGTGACGGTCAGCAGGGCCGATCCGAACATCACCGTCGCCCTCGGCTCTGGAAAACGCTTCCGGAGCATCACGTGGGCGATGCCGAACGCGGAACCGTAGCCCCAGCGCAGCAACAGGCCCACCGTGGTCTCCTCCTTGGCCCCGAGATCCGGAAGGTGCAGGATGTGGAGGACGATCTGGCCCGGCACCACCCCGTCGTCGTAGTCCATCGGGGTGAGACCGGGAGTGAGCCGCCTGATCCGTCGTTCCAGCGTGTAGGCACCGGTCATCGTGGCCGTGGCGACTGCGCCCGAGATCGCCCCGCGCAGCAGCACCCGTGCTGTTTCCCAACCCTTCCCGGACTGTTTGATGCCGGTCTTGTCGAGCCCGCGTTTGTTGATGGTCACAGTGAGTTCTCCTCGATCCGTTCGGCAACGATGATTCTGGCCACCGCCTCGATGAGCGCGAGGTGGGAGAAGGCCTGCGGGAAGTTGCCCAGATGGCGCGCCGAGACCACCTCGAATTCCTCGGCGTACAACCCCAGCGGGGACGCAATCCGCAGCAACCGCTCCAGCATGTCCTTGGCCTGTTGCATCTCCCCCACCACCGCCAACGCCGACACCAGCCAGAAGGAACAGATCAGGAACGTGCCCTCCTTCCCGGACAGCCCGTCGTCGGTCTCCTCGGTCCGGTACCGCAGCACGAAGCCGTGCTCGGTGAGCTGTTCCTCTATGGCCATCACGCTGGCGTGCAGACGCTTGTCGGTGCCGGGCAGGAATCCGAAGATCGCGGCCAACAGAGTGGAGGCGTCCAGTTCGTCGGTGTCGTAGTGCTGGCGCAGCACCCCGTCGGAGGTCAGTCCCCTGGCCAGGATGTCGGCCTTGATCTCGTCGGCCACCTCCGCCCATTGCGCCTGCAAGGTGGGTTCACCCCGGATCCCAGCCAGCTTCGACGCCCGGTCCATCGCCACCCAGCACATCAGCTTCGACGAAACGTAGTGCTGGGGCTTGCCGCGGGCTTCCCAGATGCCCTGATCCGGCTCCTGCCAGACTCTGATGGCACCGTCCGCCTGAGCCTGGATCAGCGGCCACAGCCGACGCGGCAGCCGGTCACTGCGCCGGGTGTGCAGCAGCAACGAATCGAGCACCGCGCCGAAGACGTCGTTCTGCCGCTGATCGAAGGCCCCGTTGCCGATCCGGACCGGACGTGCACCCTCGTAGCCGGACAGATCGTCCCGGGTGGTCTCGGTCAGATCCCGGCGGCCGTCGACGCCGTACATGATCTGCAGATCGCCATCGGGGTTCGGCTCGACGTCGGCGACGAATTGGACGAACTCGTCCGCCTCCCAGTCCAGGTTCAGCAGGTGCAGCGCTTGCAGGGTGAAGGTAGTGTCCCGCATCCAGGTATAGCGATAGTCCCAGTTGCGTTCTCCACCAGGCGTTTCCGGCAGCGAAGTGGTCGATGCGGCCACGGTGGCACCGGTCGGCATGTACGTCAGGCCCTTGATCGTCAGTGCCGATCGCTCCAGATAGCGGCGCAGCCGATGGTCCGGGATGCGCGCCCTGGCCAGCCAGCGCCGCCAGAACTGGCTGGTGACCACCAATCTGCGCGCCGCGTCGGCATGGTCGACCGGACCCTCCAGGGTGTTCGACCAGGACATGGCGCAGAAGACGCTCTCCCCTTCCTGCAGCACATGTCGACCGCGCACTGCACTGCCCTCGACGCCCAACGCCAGATCCGAACGCAGCCGCAGCGTCTGGCCGGCGCCGGTGGCATCGGCGCAGTGCGGCTCTGCGCCGTCGGCCACGTCGAGGGTCCAGACGGCCGGCACCCGCCCGTAGTCGAACGCGGGTTCGCAGACCAACTCCACCTCCACGGTGCCGGCCAGGCAGACCGCGGTCCGCACCAGCACGTGCTCCGCATCGTCGTCGGCCGGCGGCCGGGTGTGCGGAGTGGTCTCGTCCGGTCCGGTCCGCGGACCCATGGTCAGCGCGTCGCGGATCTCCACCCAGCCGCCAGGCGTGTGCCAGGTGGTGACCAGGATGTTGGTGCCCGGTTCGTAGTCCCGGTGGGTCGGCACGTTGATCCCGTACGGCGCGAACCGGAAGTACCCGGCGCCGCGGTCGAGGAGATTGCCGAACGCACTGGGGCTGTCGAAACTGGGGAAGCACAGCCAGTCGACAGAGCCGTCCGGCGCCACCAGGGCTGCGGTGTGGCAGTTCGACAGGAACGCATAGTCGGCGATCGGCGGGAATGGCGATGTGGCAAGGCTTGTCATGAGATTTCCTTTGTCGTCATTGACATTTCAGGATTGGGTCTCGGTCGAGGTAGGCGGAGTCGACAGCGGCTCGGCTGTCGACGCGTCGGGCGCGGGCGCATGGTCGGCGATCATCGGATCGGCCGAGACCGGAGGTGCACCGAGCCGCTTGCGGAAGATCCACAGGCTCCAGGCTTGATAGGCCAACACCACCGGGGTGAACAGCACCGCCACCACGGTCATCACCTTGAGCGTGTAGTCGGGGCTGGCCGAGCCGGCCACGCTCAGGCTGTACAGCGAATTGGTGGTGGATATCATGACCTGCGGGAACAGATCGAAGAAGATCGACGCGACGACGCTGCCGATGGCGACCGCGCCAGCAGCGAAAGCGGCTCCTTCAGCACGCGCTTCGGCCAGCAGAGCGCCGCCCCCCACGGCCGCCAGGGCCAGCGCATCGACGGGTTTCGGTACGAATCCCTCGTTCAACCCGAGGTGACTCCAGGTCACCCAACCGAGGACAACTGCGGCGGCCAGCCAGCCGAGCCGGCCGGATAGCTTGGCCAGTCGTTCCCGGAGTCCCCCGACCGTTTTCAGTGTCAGGTAGGTGGCGCCGAGGAACAGGCACAGCACGGTCAGGGTGACGCCGGTGTACAGCCCGAACGGCGCCAGCAACTGGAGGAAGGTGCCGGTGTAGTCACCCGCCTGATTGATCGGCAGCCCGTAGAGCAGATCACCCAAGGCCGTACCCAGCAGCAGCGGGATCAGTGCGCTCCCGATGGTCAGTGACCACCGCCAGGCCGACCGCCAGCGTGGATCTTTGATCTTCCCGCGGAATTCGAATGACATGCCGCGCAAGATCAAGGCCACCAGAACGAGCACCATGGCCAGGTAGAACGTGGAGAACATGGTGGCGTACCAAGCCGGAAAGGCGGCGAACGTGGCGGCACCGGCGACCACTAACCACACCTCGTTGCCGTCCCAGACCGGCCCGATCGAATTGACCGCGATCCGCTTCTCGATCTCGGTCCGACCGACGAACGAATGCAGCATTCCGACGCCGAAGTCGAAACCCTCGAGGATGAAAAATCCCACCCAGAAGACGGCTACGATCACGAACCACAAGTTCGGCAGCATGTCGCCCCCTAGTAGATGAAACCGGCTAAAGTTTGGTCCTGCTTGTGCGGCTGTTCCAATCCGTCGGAGGCTGTGTCGCCGTCGTCATGACTGTCGTCGGCCAGATCCTTGCGCCCGTAACGGATCATCAGATAGACATCGGCGACGCCGAGTGCGGCGTACAGCAGGACGAAGACGATCAGCGAGATCCAGATGTCGGCGCTGGTCACCGAGGGGGAGGCCGCCTGGGAGGTGGTCATCAGCCCCTGCACGATCCAGGGCTGCCGGCCGTTCTCGGTCAATATCCAGCCGGCCGTGTTCACCAGGAACGGGCTGATCACCACCCACGGCGCTATCCGCAGGAACCACTTCGATCGCTCCAGAGTCTTACGACGGATCAGCCACAACCCCCACAACGCGAACAGCGCGATCAGCGCTGCCAGGTAGGCCATCACCCGCATACCCCAGTACTGCAGGAACACATTCGGGATGTAGTTTCCCGGCCCGTACTGGGTGACGTACTGGGCCTGCAGGTTGTTCAATCCCTGTACCTCACCGTCCAGATGGTTGGTGGCCAGCACCGACAGCAGGTCTGGTACCTGCAGCAACTGCGTCGGGGTCTCGTCGTTCTTACCGCCGCCGATCTGCAGCAGGGAGAACGGGCAGTGCGACGGGCAGGTCTCCCAGAGCGCTTCCGCCGCCGCAATTTTCATCGGCTGATAGGTACCTTCGACCACCCCGAGCTCACTACCGATGAACATGTTGACAAAGACGGCCGGGGCCAGCACGACCAGCGAGATCACCGCGGTCCGGCGGAAGGCCGCCACGTGCCGCTTGCGTCGCAGATTGCCACGCGGACACGGCCAGCATCACGATCGCGCCGGTGACCAGCGACGCCAGGATCACGTGCGGGTACGACCAGAGAAACACCGGGCTGGTGAACAACGCCCAGACATTGTTCAGCACCGGTTCGTGCTGGGCGTTCATCACGTACCCGACCGGATGCTGCATCCAGGAGTTGGCCGCCATGATGAAGGCCGCCGAGATCATGGCGGCCCCCGCAACCAGCCAGATGCAGGCCAGGTGAACTTTCTTCGGCAACTTGTCCCACCCGAAGATCCAGATTCCCAGGAAGGTCGACTCCAGGAAGAAGGCGACCAGCCCTTCCATGGCCAGCGGGCCACCGAAGATATTGCCCACCAACCGCGAGTAGTTCGACCAGTTCATGCCGAACTCGAATTCCTGGACCAGTCCGGTCACCGTCCCGATCGCCACGTTGATCAGCAGCAGGGTGCCGAAAAACCGCGTCAGCCGGCGGAACTCGGGATTGTGGTGCCGATACCAGGTGGTCTGCAACAGCGCGACCAGAAACGCCAATCCAATGGTGACCGGCACGAACAGGAAGTGATAGATGCTGGTCGTGGCGAACTGCCACCGGGCGAGGTCGGTACTCATCTGCTGTGACGCCCTTCAATGATGGTGATGGCGGGCATCTATCGGTCCTGCCGCCCGACCGACTTGAACCAGGGAAGTCGGGTCACCGCCCAGACCATGACCGCAAAACCGACCACGCTGATGACGACTCCGACGGCTAACGCATCCTGGGTTTCGACGATTCCGGCAATCAGCGCAACGATTCCGACCGCGAACAGGACACCGGCGAGCGTGTTGCTCCGCCGCCGCAGGGTAGTGATCGAGTTCTTCGCCGTGGCCGGATCGGCGGCGTTGAAGGACTTTTCGATCTCTTCGAAGCGAGCCTGTTCGCTTGCCGAGAGCGGCGTGGATTTCTCTGGACGTGCCATTGGGGGCCTCATTCATGGCTCGACGGATTGGGACGGAAATGTTGCTGGGCGGTGGCGACCCGTTCGCTCCGCATTTCGCTCCACCAGAGGTCGGTGTACCGCCCACCGGCGGCGAGCAAAGCGTCGTGAGTGCCGCGTTCGAGCACCGATCCGCTGTCCAGTACCAGGATCTCGTCGACCGACTCGAGGCCGGCGAGCCGATGGGTGATCAAGAGCAGCGAGCGGTCGCCACTGGACTCCAGGATGTCCGCGGTCAGCGCGTCGGCGGCGGCCATGTCCAGATGTTCGGCCGGTTCGTCAAGCACCAGTACCGAAAAATCTGCGAGCAGGGCTCGGGCCAGCGCAACCCGTTGCCGCTGCCCGCCGGACAGTCGTGATCCGTGCGTCCCAGTGGCGGTCGCCACACCGTCCGGCAGGTCACACAGCCAGTCGCCCAGCCCGACTCGGTCAAGTACCGCAAGCAGTTCCTGGTCGGTGGCGTCGTGTCGGCCCACCCGCAGGTTCTCCGCGATGGTGGCATCGAACAGGTACGCGCTTTGATCGACCAGTCCGACCACGTCGCGCACATCATCACCGGCCATGCCGTCGATCGGATGGCCGCCGATCATGACCGACCCGGCCTGGTACTCCAGGAATCGGACCAGCACCCAGGCCAGCGTCGACTTGCCCGCTCCGCTCGGACCGACGAGCGCCACCCGGCGTCCGGCGGGTAGCGACAGACTCACGTCCAGCAGGGCCGGGTGCACGGCATCGGGATAGCCGGTGTTGACCGCTTCGACCAGTAGGTCGATCGGTCCGGCGGGTACCGGGCCGGCCGGTTGGGGGTCGCTGACCGGGGTGCGTGCATCGGCAACGTCGAAGACCCGGGCCGCGCTCTGCCGAACCCGCTGCAAGGCCTGGGTGGCGATGGGCAGGCCGACCACGATTTCGAACGCCGCCAGCGGAATCAGCGTGATGACCGCCAGGTTGACCGGATTCAGCTGACCGGAAATCACTGCCGGGATACCCACGAGTAGGCAGCCCCAGCAGGCCAGCCCGGCCAACAGCGTGGTGATGGCCAACCCCAGACCTGCGGTGCCGGCCGACCGGGCGGCGATGGCGGTCAGTTCGGCGTCCCGACGGCGGACGTCCTCGAGTTGCGAATCCATCGCACCGAAGGCGATGAGTTCGGCCGCTCCTTCGGTGAGATCGACAACGGCGGCGGCCAACTCACCGCGGGCCGCGGCGAAACGCGCCTCCTTGCGGCGGCCGAGCATTCCGGTGAGCCCCGGTACGACGGTGGCCGCCAGGATGAGAGCGACGGCCAGAATCAGACCCGCGGCGGGCAGCATCCACCACATCAGCGCGACGGTGCACCCGCCGACCAGCACCGCGGTGCCGAACGGTGGTACGACCCGGATGATCAGATCCTGTAGGGAGTCGACGTCTCGAACGATGCGGGTGAGCAGATCCCCGCGCCGGAACGCCGGCAGGCCGGCGGGCGCCAGCCGCTCCAGGTGCCGGTAGACCTGCACCCGCAGGTCGGCGAGTAGCCGGAAGGCAGCGTCGTGGCCGACCAACCGCTCGCCGTACCGCAAGAAACCGCGGGTCAGGCCGAAGAACTGAACGCCGACGATGGCCAGGGCCAGCGCCGACTGGTTCGGGTGCTCGGAAGCGGTGGAGATCAGCCAGGCCGCCGTGGCGATCAGCCCGATGTCTGCGGCCACGGCCCCGGCGCCGAGCAGGGTCGCCAGCAACAGCCGTCCTCCGACCGGACGGGCCAGCTGCAGGGTCCGACCCAGTGGAGCGCGCGACCTTTCGGTAATCATCGCGAGACCACCGGCGCCATCTCGAGATTCGGCTCGATGAGCGGTTCTCGCGCGACCACCGACTGCAGCTCCATGACGCGGTCGGCCAGCGCCAGCAGCGAGGGCCGATGCGCCACCATCACGACCGTGCGGCCGGCCATCAGCCGACGCACCGCCGAAAGCACCGTCTGCTCCGTTCGACCGTCTAAATTGGCGGTCGGCTCGTCGAGCAACAGCAGCGGCGCATCCCGCACGAAAGCCCGGGCCAGGGCGACCCGCTGGCGCTCGCCCGCGGACAGCCCGTCTCCGCCGTGTCCCAGGACGGTCATCATCCCGGCGGGCAGCCGGGCGATCACCTCGTCGAGGCCCGCGTCGGCGATCGCCGCCCGGACCTGGTCGTCGGTCGCCCCTGGGCGGCCCAACCGGATGTTGTCGGCGATGGACCTGGCGAACAGGTGCGGCCGCTGCGGAACCCAGGCGATCTGCGCGCGCCACACGTCGGGATCGACCCCGGCCAGGTCGGTATCGCCGATCTGCAGCGATCCGCCGGCTGCCGGGGTCAACCCGAGCAGGACCGACAGCAGCGTCGACTTTCCGCAGCCGCTCGGCCCCGCGATCGCCAGGATCTCGCCCGGATGGACCGTGAGACTCAGGTCCTGCAAGGCCGCCGTGGACCTGCCGGGGTACCGGACCTGGAGATGCTCGACCTGTAGAACAGATCGGGACGGGTCGGGCACGTCCGTGCCCGTGCCGCGAGCCGGCATGCGGCCGCTCGAGCACGTCGAAGACGTCCGCAGCGGCCGTCATCCCCTCGGCACTGGCGTGGTAGTTCGCGCCGAGCAGCCGCAGCGGCAGATAGGCCTCGGGCGCCAGGATGAGCACGAACAGGGCCGTGGAGAATGTCAGATGGCCGCCGAGCAGCCGCAGCCCGACCGCAACCGCGACCAGCGCCACCGAGAACGTGGCCAGCAGTTCCAGGATCAACGAGGACAGGAACGCCACCCGCAGCGTGGCCATCGTCGCGGTGCGATAACGGTTGGTGATGTCCCGGACGGCCGCGACCTGCGCCTTGGCCCGACCGAATACCTTCAGCGTCGGCAGGCCGGCGACCACATCGAGGAAGTGCCCGGAAAGCCGTTGCAGCAAGCCAGCTTGTCGTTGCATCCGTACCTTGGTGGTGGCCCCGACCAGTGCCATGAAGAACGGAATCAGCGGAACCGTCACCGCGATGATCAGTGCCGATTTCCAGTCGGCCCCGGCGGTGACGGCGATGACGGTCACCGGAACGATCACGGCCAGGAAGAGCTGCGGTAGGTAGCGCGCGAAGTAGCTGTCCAGCGCGTCGATCCCACTGGTGGCCAGCACGACCAGGCTGCCGCTTCGCTCCCGCTCGATACCGGCGGGGCCGAGCCCGGCCAGCTGATCCAGCAGGGCGGTCCGCAGGTCCGACTTCGCCGCCGCTGACGCCCGGTCGGCCAGTCGCTCGCCGAGCCAGCCGACCGCGGCGCGGCACCCGATGACCACGAGCAGCGCACCGAGTAGCGCACCGACCTGGGCTGCGGTCTCGTGGCCGCTGACCACCCGCGCGAGGATCGTGGCGATGAGCCAAGCCTGGGCCACCACCAGCCCCGCAGTGAATCCGCCCAGCATCACGGTCGCTGCCAGGTACCGCCGCGTTCCGCGGGTGTAGGCGAGCAGGCGCCGATCAACCGGCCCCGGCTCACGTTGCCTGACCCCCGTCGGCGATCGATCGGTCATGGACGCGCCGCTGGCGCCGGATCGGCAGGAGGGATGAGTCCGGTGAGGAACTGCTGTCCGCCGGCCTCGTCGATCGCCACCCGGCCCAGCACCTGACGGAAGGTGATGGTGCGCTCCGCGCGACGACCGCCGATGAAGGTGTTGGCCCAGTGCAACAGGGCCTGGAACCGGTTCTTGAAACCGGTCAGGAAGACGATGTGCACGACCAGCCAGACCACCCAACCCGCAAATCCCGAGAACCTCATGCCTTTGACGCTGGCCACCGCGCGAAACCGCGCGATCGTGGCCACACTGCCGAAGTCTCGGTACTTGAACGGAACGGATTCTTTGCCGGCGAGCCGCCGCTTGATGGTGTTCGCGGCATGGATGCCGGACTGCATGGCGACCTCGGCCACCCCCGGCAATTTGTTCAGCGACATCATGTCGCCAATGGCGAACACCTCGCTGTGGCCGGGCAGCGAGCAGTCGGGAAGCACCTCGATGCGTCCCGGCCGGTCTGTGTGCGCGCCGGAGGCGTCGGCCAGCAGTCCGGCCAGCGGGGAAGCCTGCACGCCGGCCGCCCAGATCTTCGTCCGGGAGTCAACCCGCTCGATCGTGCCGTCCGGCGTCTTCACGCTCACCCCGAAGGCATCGACGTCGACCACGATCCGCTCACACTGGATGTCGACGTCCAGCCGCCGCAATTCGGCTGCGGCCTTCTTCGACAGCCGGTCGCCGAAGTTGGCCAGCACTTCGTTGCCACCATCGAAGATCACCACCCTGGCTTGCGCCGGATTGATGGTCCGGAAGTTTCCCTTCAGGGCGTTGCGGGCCAATTCGGCGATCTGACCGGCGATCTCGACACCCGTGGCCCCGCCCCCGACCACTACGAAGGTCAACAGGGCACGTCGGGCCTCGAGGTCGGGTTCGGTCTCGGCCAGTCTCGAACGCACCGTAGATCCGACCCCGCAATTCCAGCGCGTCGTCGATCGTCTTCATCCCCGGCGCCCATCGGGAGAACTCGTCGTGGCCGAAATACGACTGCCCCGCCCCGGCCGCCACGATCAGGCTGTCGTAGGGATAGGTCCGCGCCGACCCGTCCGGCCTGGCCGCCGTCACCACCTTGGCCTCGAGATCGAATGCGGTGACCGTGGCCAACTCCACCCCGACATTGTGCTGGCGGCGCAACACATCCCGGATGGCCGGAGCCACCATGCCCTCGGACAGTATGCCGGTGGCCACCTGGTAGAGCAGCGGCTGGAACAGGTGGTGGTTGTGCTGGTCGATGAGGGTCACGTCCAAGTCGGCCCGGTTCAGGAACCGGGCCGCGAACAGACCACCGAAGCCGCCGCCCACGATCACGACTCGGTGTCGCTGTGGTTGAACCATCACGTGCTCCTGTCGTTCGACGCATGGGAAAAGCCGGGGTTCAGCCGACCGGGTCGTGCCAGACCGCGCCTTCGGGCAATAGCACGTCGGCTTCCTTCGGACCCCAGCTGCCGCGGGCGTACGGGTGCACCGGAATGACCCCGCCCAGAATGGGGTCGACGACCCGCCATGCGGCCTCGATCGCGTCCTGCCGGGCGAACGAGAACCGCACGCCGTCCAGGGCGGCACCGATGAGCCTGTCGTAGGGACGCATGTCCGAGCCCGGATGCTGCGCGAACGGCAGCTCCTCGACCTCGGAATGCCAGCCCTCGCCGGGCTTCTTGCCGATCAGGGTCAGCCCGATCGCGCTCTCCGGCCAGATCCGGAACCGCAGCTCGTCGTTGCCCTCGACCGTCTCCAGTACGGGCGGGAGATAGGGTGGCCGCTTGAACCGGATGTTCACCTCGGTCGCGGTGACCGCCAGCGTCTTGCCCGCGCGGATGACGATCGGCACCCCAGCCCACCGCCACGAATCCAGTGAAAGCCTGATGGCAGCGTAGGTTTCGGTCTTCGAACCGGCCGCAACACCGACCACGTCGTGGTACCCGTCGTACTGACCGAACACCGCGTCGTCGGTGGTCAGCGGCCGGAGCGCCCCCAGCACCCGGGACTTGGAGTCCAGCCAGGAATCGACGCCACCACCGTCCGGCGGCTCCGCCATCACGGTGGCCAGCACCTGCAGCATGTGGTTCTGGATGACATCCCTGATGGCGCCGGTGTTGTCGTAGAACCGGCCACGGTCGGCCACGTCGAAGGCCTCCGCCATGGTGATCTGGATGCTCTCGACGTAGTTGCGGTTGAGCAGCGGCTCGATCACCGAGTTGGCGAACCGCGCCAGCACCACACTGTCCAGCGGATCCAGGCCGAGCCAGTGGTCGACCCGGTAGATGTCGTCCTCGGCGAAGTATTCGTGCATGGTCGCGTTCAGCGCCTGCGCGCCGGCCAGATCACCGCCGAACGGCTTTTCGACCATCACCCGGGCGCCCTTGGCCCGGCCGGCGCCGGCGATGCCTTTGGCAATGCGGCCGAACAGGAATGGCGGCACTTCGAGGTAGATACAGTGCCTTCTCACCCGGGCCCATTTCCTTCGACATCGCCTCGTAGGTGGCGGCATCGTCGAGATCCCCGTCCACGTAACGCAACAGGCTGAGCAGCTTGACGGCCGCGGGAGTGGTCGCGTCCATGTTGTTGAGCTTGAGCGAGGCCGCGGCGTAGTCCCGAAATTGCTCCAATCCCCAACCGCTCTTGGCCACACCGACGATCGGAACGTCCAAGACGCCTCGGTCGACCAACCCGACCAGCGCCGGGAACGTCTCCAATTTGGCGAGATCGCCGGTCGCTCCGAAGATGACCAACGCGTTGACCGAATCAGTTGCCATCAGTTATGTCTCCATTCGGGATAGCTGTACGGGTGACGATAGACATGAAACAGGTTGCGGGTGCGGTGTTCAGCTCACTTGATCCGGTCGGCGATGTGGTCGGCAACCCGCAACGCATTGGCGATGGCCGTCAGCGACGGGTTCACCGCGCCGATGCTCGGAAAGAAGCTGGTGTCGACCACGTAGAGGTTGTCGACGTCGTGGGCCTTGCAGTTCACGTCGAGCGCCGAGCTCGCCGGGTCGGCGCCGAAGCGAACCGTGCCGGCCTGGTGCGCGGTGGCTCCGATGGGCATGCCCTTGTGCATGTAGATGCTGTGGTCGAAGAGGTGGTGCTTGCTCATCCCCAGATCGCCGAGCATGCTCTCCAGTTTGTGCATGAGTCGTTTGACGCCCTCGACATTGTTGCCGGAATCGAGGGACAGCCGGATCTGGCCGTCCTGCTCCAGGGTGACCCGGCTTTCGGGCAGGGGCAGATCCTCGCCACAGAGCCAGAAGTCGACGGCGTGGTGGGCCAGCACCTCGAACGGCAGACCCGGCGAGAGCTTTCCGGCCAGGCGCGGAGCGTTGGCCCGGATCTGCTCGGTATCGGACTTGCCCAGCATTTGGATGCCGCCCAGCGGGAAGTCCCAGTCGTCGGACCCGGCGTACCAGTCGTTCATCGCGAGGGTCTTCTGGAACACCGTGTCGTTCGGCTCTTTCGATACCGCCATCAAGGCCAGGTTGTTGTGCCGCATGTAATGGCGGCCGACGACATCGGAGGAATTCGCCAGCCCGCCGGGGTGTTGGTCGCTCGTCGAGCGCAGCAGCAAGGCCGCGGAGTTCACCGCCCCGGCCGCGACCACCACCACGTCCCCACTGAAAGTGGCCGTCGAACCGTCGCCCAGCTTGGCGACAACCCCGGTGACCGTGCGTCCGGTCGCATCGGTGTTGAGTCGCTCGACGTAGGCATGGGTGATCATCTGGACGTTGTCGTACTTCAACGCCGGGTCGACGCAGATGACCTGCGCGTCGGACTTGGCCTGCACCAGGCAGGGGAACCCGTCGACGCGGTTGCAGCGGATGCAGCCACTGTCCTTGGTGGCCTTGCCGTTCTCGTCCTGGGTCAGGTCCACGCCGATGGGCAGGTGGAACGGGTGCAGCCCCAACTTTTCCAGGTCGTCACTCAGTTGTTGGATGCGCGGTTCGTGCTGAACCGGCGCGAACTTGTACTGGGCACTGGCCGCCCCCTCGGTGGGATCCTCACCGTGCGCCCCGTGCACCCGGTAGAGATGCTCGGCTTGGGTGTAATACGGCTCCAGCTCGTCGTAGCTGATCGGCCAGGCCGGGGAAATGCCGTCGTGGTGCCGGATCTCGCCGAAGTCCTGCGGGCGTAGCCGGAAGAGGGCCGCGCCGTAGAATTTGGTGTTGCCGCCGACGTAGTAGTTGACCTCGGGTGGAAATTCGTCGCCGTGCTGGTCGAGCCAGAACTCCGGTGCGCGGTACTTTCCCTTGACGAAGACCTCGGTGGACTCCCAGTTGTCCCGCTCCCGCGGCAGATAGCCGCCACGCTCCAGGATCAGCACCTTCTTCCCGCTCGGTGCCAACCGGTGAGCGAGGGTTCCCCCGCCGGCGCCGGTACCGATGACGATGACGTCGTAGTGCTGCAGCTTCGACCATCTGATCTCCTAGAGGACGTTTTGCACCAGGGGTTCGCGCTGTCGGGTGGCGGCGTGGTCCGGCGCGGCGGCGACCGGTTCTTCTGGTGCTGAGTGTGGGCCGGTGAGGAGCAGGTGCGCGACCAACGCAGTCCACCCGGTCTGGTGTTCCGCGCCGAGTCCCGCTCCGGTGTCGCCGTGGAAGTACTCGTGGAACGGAATGTTGTTCTTCCACTTGGGGTCGGTGGCCAACAGGTCGTAACCACCGTGAACCGGTCGGCGGCCGTTGGCGCCGGGCAGGAATATGGAGACCAGGCGATCGCTGATGTCGTCGGCGGCGGCGGCGAGAGTGCGGCGGTTCCCCGACCCGGCCGGGTACTCCACCGTCACCGTGCCCGGCGACAATTCGTCATAGGAGCGCAACGCCTCGACCAGGAGTGCGTTCAGCGGCATCCAGATCGGGCCACGCCAATTTGAATTGCCGCCGAACAGTGCGTTGGTCGACTCGGCCGGTTCGTAGTCCACCGAGTGGATCTCCCCACCGACCTCGACGTTGAACGGATGGTCGCGATGCCAGGCCGAGATGGCTCTGATGCCGTAGCCCGACAACAACCCAGCCTCGTCGAAGACGTTGTCCAATACCCGGACCAGACGCTCCGGCGAGACCATCGCCAGCAATCGGTGCACCTGACCGTCGACGGTCTGCATGTGGAGCGAGCTCATGAACTCCGGGTTGTTGGTCAGGAACCATTGCGCTCGGGCCCGGAATTCCGGCAGATTCTCCAGCACCACGTGGCCGTAGCTCAGGGCCGCGGTGACGGGAACCAGGCCCACCAGCGACTTGACCTTGATCGGCACGTCGACGCCGTCCGAGCGATGCAGCATGTCGTAGAAGTAGGCATCCTCCTCGTTCCACAGGCCGGCGTTGTTCAGCGCTCCCGAGATGGCCAGGAAATGCTCGAAGAATTTGATGGCGACATCTTCGTACGCGTTGTCGTTCTGCGCCAGGCGCAAGGCCATGTCCAGCATGTCCAACGCATACATGCCCATCCAGGCGGTGGAGTCGGCCTGCTCCAGGTAGCCCTCGGACGGTGGCAGGGTGGAACGGTCCAGCGGGGCGATGTTGTCCAGCCCCATGAACCCGCCCTCGAACAGGTTGTTGTCTCCGAAGTCCTTGTTGTCCACCCACCAGGTGAAGTTGATCAGCAGCTTGTGGAAGATCCGGGCCAGGAAATGAAAATCGGTGCTGCCGTCGAGCTCGAAGACCTTGACCGCGGCCCAGGCGTGCACCGGAGGATTGACATCGGAAAAATTCCATTCATAGGCCGGAATCTGGCCGTTCGGATGCATGTACCACTCGCGCAGCAACAGCACGAGTTGACCCTTGGCGAAAGTGGGGTCGATGTGCGCCAGGGTCACGCAGTGGAACGCCAGATCCCAGGCCGCGAACCACGGGTACTCCCACGGGTCCGGCATGAGGATGACCTCGTGGTTGTTCAGATGTCGCCAGTCGCCGTTTCGGATGGCACCGCGACCGGGTGGGGGCGCCGGCTGGCCCGGGTCCCCGTCGAGCCAGCGCTTCACGTCGTAGTGGAAGAACTGCTTGCCCCACAACAGGCCGGCGAACGCCTGCCGGGCCACTTCGGCCTCGTCCGCGGTGCGGTGGGCCGGGATGACCGAGGCGTAGAAGTCGTCCGCCTCGGACTGACGGACCCCGATCACGCTGTCGAACTCGGACCCGAGGTCGATCAGTTCGCCGGTCAGTTCCGCCGGGTCCCCGTCGACCTCCGGATGCGGGCTACCCACCATCCGTACCTTGATCACTCGGGACTCGCCGGCCGGCACGGTCACCGAGTACCGCAGCGCCGCCTTGGTGCCGGTCTGAGCCGGGTTCACGGTCGCCGCCCCGCTGACCACGTAGTCGTTGATGCCGTCCTTGGGGTACGGGGATCCCCCCGCTACGCCGAACAGCCGCTCGTTGTTGGTCTCGTTCTCACAGAAGAGCGCCTCGGGGGCACCGTCGCCGATCAGCACCATGGGGCCTGACTTGGAGTGGGCACCGACGATGCGATTGTTGGCCCAGCGCAGATTCGGCTTTTCGTGTTCGGGATACCCCCAGGACCAGGTGTTGCGGAACCACAGAGTCGGCAGCACGTCGATGGTGGCCTCGTCGGGGCCGGCGTTCTCCACGGTGATCTGCATGAGCAGATCCCGCGCGCCGGCCTTGGCGTAATCCACAGTGACCACCCAATAGCGGCCGTCGTCGAAGATGCCGGTATCCGCCAATTCGTATTCCGGCTCGAGTTTGCCGCGGCGGGCATTCTCGGCGACCAGATCGCCGTACGGAAATTCCCGCTGCGGATAGTGGTATCGCCAGGTGTTCCAGGAGTGGGTCGGCGTGCCGTCCAGGTACCACCAGTACTCCTTGACGTCCTCGCCATGGTTGCCCTGCGGCCCGGTGAGGCCGAACATGCGCTCTTTCAGAATCGGATCGACCCCGTTCCACAGGCCGAGAGACAAACACCAGTTCTGCGTCTCGTCGCAGAAACCGGCCATCCCGTCCTCGTTCCAGCGGTAGACCCGGGACCGGGCGTGGTCGTGCGGAAAGAACGACCAGGCGTCGCCGTCCGCGCTGTAGTCCTCCCGCACGGTCCCCCAGGCGCGTTCGGACAGATAGGGACCCCAGTCCCGCCACGGCACCGAGCCGGCGTCAGCCTCGGCCAGCCGAGATCGTTCGCTATCGATGGAGTCGCCCAGCCCAAGCATTGCCTTGTCCGCCACCGCCTTGCCTGCCGCTGCCCTATCCACTGCTGCCTTGTTTGGCACTGTCTCGCTCACGTCGTCCCCTCGGCGCCCGACCCACTGTCCACGTTCCCGGTTCATTGTGTGCCGCCTGCGACCGATCTCCTATAGCCCACATCGAGTGAAAGATCCGGTCTTACCGTGCCGAAATTCGGCTTCAGGTGAACAAGACACGAACGGCGGACCAATACGGAGTGCTGATGGTCATCAATTCTTGACCGCCATTGCCACCGGCACGTCGCCCGCGCCGGTGGGCCGTCCACCCCGGGCCAGCAGCAGCACCGAACGCGGTCCGACGATCACCGATCCGGTGGTGAGGGACTGGCCCCGGCGTCCCGGGTCATAACTGTCCGACTCGACGACGAAGGTGTCGACACCATCCCAGTCGAGCGAAAAGTCAAGCGGTTCCCACCACGCGTTGATCAACAACGCCAGGTCATCGTCGAGCAGGGGCGCGCCGTCGTCACCGATATCCGGTTCGGCGGTGCCGGATACCACCAACGAGATGCAGCGGGCACCCCTGTCGGCCCAATCGACCGACGTCATTGGCGCGCCGGTCGGGGTGAACCACCGGATGGTGTTCGGATTGACCGGATAGGTGCGGCGCCGCAGGGCCGGATGGCGATGCCGGATAGCGATCAGCTCGGCGGTGAAGTCAACCAGCTCACAGTCGATGGAAGACCAGTCCCACCAGGCAATCTCGCTGTCCTGACAGTAGGCATTGTTGTTGCCCTGCTGAGTCCGACCCGCCTCGTCTCCACCGAGCAGCAGCGGTACACCCCGGCTCAGCAGCAAGGTCGAGAGCATCGCGCGCCGTTGCCGGGCGCGCAGCGTCAGGATGTCGAGATCCGTGGTGGGGCCCTCGACACCGCAGTTCCAGGATCGGTTGTCGCTGGTGCCGTCGCGGTTGTGCTCGGTGTTGGCCTCGTTGTGCTTGTCGTTGTAGGACACCAGGTCCAGCAGGGTGAACCCGTCGTGCACGGTGATCAGATTGACCGAGGCATCCGGGCCGCGACGATGCTGGGTGTACAGGTCGGGCGAGCCGGTCAATCGGGTGGCCAGGTCCGGTAGCAGACCCTCGTGGCTGCGCCAGAAATCGCGCACCGTGTCCCGGAACTTGCCGTTCCACTCGCTCCAGCCCGCCGGAAAACGCCCGACGTCGTAGCTGTCTCCCTGGCCGACGTCCCATGGTTCGGCGATCAGCTTGACCTGGGCCATCACGGGGTCCTGCCAGACGAGGTCGAAGAACGCGGCGACGGTGTCGAAGCCACCATCCTGACGCGCCAAGGACGGGGCCAGATCGAACCGGAAGCCGTCGACGCCCATCTCCGTGACCCAATAGCGCAGCGAATCCAGAATCATCCGAAGGCACGCGGGATTGCCGACGTTGAGGGAGTTGCCGCAGCCGGAAGTATCGATGTAGGTCGAGTTGTCTGCCGGGTCCAAGCGATAGTAGGCAGCGTTGTCCAAGCCACGGAACGACAACGTCGGCCCTTCCGGGCCCGCCTCGCAGGTGTGGTTGTAGACGACATCCAGGATGACCTCGATTGACGCGGCGTGCAGGGCCGTCACCATCTCCTGGAACTCGGCAACCTGTCCGCCCGGCTGACCGGCCCGCGCTGCGGCCGAGTATTCGGCGTGCGGAGCGAAGAATCCGATCGTGTTGTAGCCCCAGTAGTTGGTCAGGCCGCGATCCACCAGGAATGCTTCGGGCACACTCTGGTGTACCGGTAGGAGTTCGACCGCGGTGACACCCAATCGCTGCAGGTGGGCGATGGCGGCCGGATGGGCCAGTCCGGCGTAGGTACCTCGGAGAGGAACTGGAATCTCGGGGTGTTCCTGGGTGAACCCCTTGACGTGGATCTCGTAGATCACCGTGTCGGCCAGGTGGCGGGTGGGACGACTGACTCCTTCGGCGGGCCCCTCGGAATCCGGCCCGATCGGGGGAAGCGGCGCCACCATCAGGCTTTTGGGCATTGAACTCGCGGAATCGAGCGCGCTGGGACGATGCGGATTGTCGACGTCGAAGCCGTAGACCGCCGGTCCGAAAGACACCGATCCGGTGATCGCTCGGGCGTAGGGGTCGAGCAAGAGCTTGGCAGGGTTGCACCGCAGACCCGATTCGGGAAGGTACGAGCCGCGGACCCGGAAGCCGTACCGCTGCCCCGCCACTACGCCCTCGACAAATCCGTGCCACACCCCGGCGTCCAGCCCGGGCAGCGAGAATTGTGTCTCGATGTCATCGGCGTCGAACAGGCAGAGCAACACCTCATCCGCCACCGACGAATAGACGGCCACATTGGCGCCGCCGTCGATGAAATGAACGCCCAGCGGAAATGGCCTACCCGGCCGAACTGTCACCGACATAGGTCACAAGGTAAACCCCTGCCTCACAGGTCGATTCGGGAGCCCATGACCACGGTGCGCTCCTCCGGCAGCCCGAAGAAGGTCGCCGGGCTGGCGGCATTGTGCGCCAGCCCGATGAAGAGCCGCTTTCGCCAGGTCGCCATGCCGGGATGGTCGCCTCGCTCGATGGTGATCCGGGACAGGAAATAGAAGGCCTCGTCCGGGTCGAACTCCATCTCTGCGGTCATGCCGACCGCATTGTGGAGCATCGCCGGAATGTCGGGCTCATCCTGGAAACCGACCCTGATGTTCAGGTGCGAGATGCCGTCGTCCGCGTAGCCGAGTTCGTCGAAGCTGAACCGCTCTGCAGGTGGAATGTTGGGCACGTTCTCCGTCTGGATCGAGACGATGACGACGTGCTCGTGCAGAACATTGTTGAACGTTGTATTTGCCCGCAGCGCCAGCGGAGTGGTCGCCTTGCCCGGATGCGGGAACACGGCCGTGCCGGTGGCTCGCGGTACCGGTCGGGCTCGTAGCTCTTCGACGAAGGTTTGCAGCGGGCCTTCGGCCTCGACACGGCGGGCGGTGATGAGGCGGCGGCCGCGCTCCCAGGTGAGCATCACGGTGACGATGACGATCGCGATCAACAGCGGCAGCCAACCGCCGTGCACCACCTTGGTGAGGTTGGCCGCGAAGAACGTCAGCTCGACCCCACCGAACACCACACCAACCACGATCAGTCGCCATTTCGGCCAGTGCCAACTCGAACCGGCCAGGATGAGGAACAGGGTCGTGGTCAGCAGCAGCGTCCCGGTGACCGCCAGTCCGTAGGCGGTAGCCAGCTTGCTGGACGAACGGAAGACCAACATCAACAGCAGCACCCCGGCGAAGAGCAACCAGTTGACGGCGGGCACGTAGATCTGGCCGCTCTCCTTCGTCGAGGTGTGCCGAACGGTGAGCTGGGGCAGGAAGCCGAGGCGCACGGCCTGGCGGGAGACGGAGAATGCCCCGGAGATGACGGCCTGGGAAGCGATGACCGTGGCGCAGGTCGCCAGTACCACCAACGGAATTCGTGCCCAATGCGGTGCCAGCAAGTAGAACGGATTGGAAATGGCCTTGGGGTCGTCCAGGATCAGTGCGCCCTGACCCAGGTAGTTCAAGGTCAGTGCCGGGAACGCGATGAGGAACCACGACATCCGAATCGGCCGCCGGCCGAAATGGCCCATATCGGCGTAGAGGGCTTCAGCACCGGTGATCGACAACACCACGGCCCCCATCGCGATGAAGGCGGTATACGGATGATCGGCGACGAAGGAGAAGATGTAGCTGGGCGACAGTCCGCGCAAGATGCCCGGGCTGGCCACGATGTGCGGCAATCCGGTCGCTGCGAGCACCACGAACCACACCACCATGACCGGCCCGAACAGCCGCCCGATTCGATGGGTTCCCAAGCGCTGCACCAGGAACAGCACCACAACGATGGCGATCCCGATCGGTAGCACCAGGCTGTGCGCAGACGGCGCAACGACCTCGACGCCCTCGACCGCGGACAGCACCGAAATGGCCGGCGTGATCAGGCTGTCGCCGTAGAACAACGATGCACCGACGACCCCCAGAATCATCGCCACCGCGACCCGCCGGCTGCGCGGTCGCAGCTTCTGGCGGATCAGGGCGGCCAGGGCCATGATGCCGCCCTCACCATCGTTGTCGGCCTTGAGGATGAACACGACGTATTTGATCGAGACGATGACGGTGATCGACCAGAACACCAGCGAGATCACGCCGTACACATCTGCCGTCGTAGGTTTCACCGCGTTGTTGTCGATGGAAAACACCGTCTGCATTGCGTAGAGCGGACTGGTTCCGATGTCACCGAACACCACCCCGATCGCACCCACCGCCAGACCGAGCACACCGGCCCGGTGCACCGCAGGATGGGCGGGATTGCCCCGGTCGACCCGCGGTGTCTCGGATGCGGCCCCCTTGGCCGGCTCGGCAGCCGAGGCCTTGGCCACTCGTGATCCACGGTCGCTCGCATCGGTCATACGAGGAGTGTGCCCGACATCGGGAAGCACCAGGACGGCGCTTGGCTGGGTGGGCCGGCGGTTTTCGGAACGGCGTGCCCATGCGCCATATTGGTTAGCGGGGAACCACGTACCCGGGACGACCGTGTCCGCGGGGCGAAGTGTCGAGGGAGATGATCTGCGGATGTGCGCGGCCTGCGGCGTTGCCACCCATATCGCCGAGCCGGAAGCCGCCGCGGTGGTCGAGCAACCGCCAAGCCCACCGATCGCGGTGGCCAAGTTCGCCGCTCTGCGCAATCGTGATTGCCGGCCGTACCTCTTCGGCGCCGGCATGGCGATGATGGCCGACAACATCGAGCACGTCATCACCTACTGGGTGCTGTGGGAGAAGTTCCACTCCCCCGCTCTGGCCGGCTTCGAGGTCATCAGCCATTGGTTGCCGTTCCTGCTGTTCTCGGTCTATTTCGGCTCACTCGCCGATCGCTACGACTGCCGCCGGCTGATCCAGGCCGCCCAGGTGCTGTTCATGCTCGTCTCGGCGGCGTGGGGTGTGCTCTTCCTGACCGACTCGCTGCAGGTCTGGGAAGCGTGCGTGTTGCTGGTTCTGCACGGCTGTGCCGGGGCACTGTGGGGCCCCGGCGAACAGGTGATGCTGCACGATTTCGTCGGCAGCGCCGAACTGCCCAGCGCCGTTCGGCTCAATGCCACGTTCCGCAGCCTCGGTATCTTGTTCGGACCCGTCGTCGGGTCAGCACTGCTGCTTGGGTTGGGCCCCACAGCCGGCATCTTCGTCAACATCGTGTTCTACCTGCCCTTGACTCTGTTCCTGTTCCGCACCAGGTTCACCGGCCATACCCGCGACGGCATCGTCCCCAGAGTTCGCATCGGGGCATTCGACTCCTTCAAGGTCTTCCGGGAGGTCCGCGGCAACCACACGATCGTCAGCATGATCATCCTGGCCGGCCTCGGGTCGTTCTTCATCGGCGCGTCCATGCAATCCTCGATGCCGATCTTCGCCAATGACCTCGGCGCCGGAGCCGCCGCGGGCCTGGCCTACGGGGTATTGCTCTTCGCCAACGGCGCCGGCGGCGTGATCGGCGGCGTCGTGATGGAAGCCACCGGATGGATCAGGCCCAACGTCAAGGCGGCCGTCGTCAGCACGCTGATCTACGGGCTCACCACGCTGTGTTTCGCGGTCACCGGCAACTATGCCGTCGCGGTGGTCATGCTGGTTCTCGGGGGTGTCGCCAATCTCGCCGCCATGTCCATCGGGCAGACCGTCGTCCAGCTACAGGCCCCGCCGGGTGAACGCGGGCGGATCATCGGTCTGTATGGCATGTCCGCCAACGGACTGCGAGTTGGCAGCGGCTTCACCGTGGGGCTGCTGGGCGCTGCGGTCGGTATCCATATCTCGATGGGGCTGAGCGCCGCAGTGTTGTGCCTCGGCACCGTCGCGGCCGGGATCTACGCGCTGGGCGGACAACGCAACCGCGCTGAGGCCGAGGCCGAGCACACATCCTGAGTCGCGCGAACCTCTGTCCGAAGATGGTGCCCCAGGTGAAGATCACACCGACGCCCTCTGGCGCCAAAAGTTCATCGCCCCGGTTTGGCCTCCGATGTTCCCATCAGCGCCGCGATGCTTGCCCCCGCACCGTTCGTGATGGCCGGAACGCTTGCGGCGCAGCCGTTCCTCGAGCTGACCCACCAGAACGTGGAATGCCTGCTGGTGCCTGACAGGAACGAAACCCCTGCAGGGGCTCGTAGCTTGCGACGACTTCGCGGTCTCCCCGTCGACGGCGGGGATCTCTGGCCGCTGGACCGCAGTCTGATCGGCCAGGCGTTCCGAGAAATCACTGAAGTACAACGCCGGATCCAACCTCGGCCAGCTGACCCCACCGGACTCGTGGTGACCCGTCTCGGCGCTCGGGTACTCAGCGTGGTCAGCAGTTGAATTCGACGACGGAACGTCAGTTGCTGCGGAAGAACGCATTCGATTGCGGCGAATACAGGATCAGCAAGAGGATGAAGCCCAAAATCATCGCCGCTATTGCCTGGTTCAGCACCTGGCCGTGATAACTGAAGATAGCGAGGATGCCGAACGCAATATTGACCACCGACACCAGCGCGACAAGGAATCGGGCGACGCCGTTACCGCTACCCAGACCTTGAGCCACCGCCAGGTAGATCAGCCCGGTCAACACCGCCGCGATGCCGGCCCACAGCACGTTGTTCGGAGTCGTCTGGGCCGCCCGGACCACTTCTGCGTTGCGGTGAAACACCATCAGGAACACGCCGGCGATGACCTGCAGGATCCCGACGATCACGACGACCACCATCAGGAAAGTCACCATCACGGGCCGTGTCGTTCTTTCTGCAAAACTCATATCACACCTTTCCGTTGGGGCCGGACTTATCCACGGACCTGCCAGGAGGGCCAGCAGCGGATCGCCGATTCCCGCTCGCCGCTCGCGTCCGCTGGCCGAACGCGCCGCCGCTCCCTACGACACCGCCCCTCCCACGACACCGACGCTCCCTACGACACGGCCCCTCCCCAACGAAATCGACGCTCCCACGGACGCGCGGCGCGGCAGCAGGCATTGAGACATTCTGCCCTAGAGAGTTCACCGGAGAGTGGCTGGGCGGGCACAAGCACGAGCCGGCCTACCACCGCTTTGCGGGCTTCGTCGGCGCGTCCTGTCCCTCGGCCGCGGGGAGGCCTATTGATCATGGGGACGAGCCGACCGACGACAGGGACCGGCCGGCCAACCACAAGACGGGTCAAGTCGACCGACCTGCACCTACCGAAGACGTACGGATCTGCACCGCGGCGTTCCGCAGTGCCGCCAATCCCGTCGTCCGGCCACCGCCTACCCTTGTCGAATGGATCTCGGATTCAGCGGAGAAATTTGGTTCTGGCGAGGCCCATCGCCGTTCCACTTCGTCACCGTCCCGGACGAAGAATGCGCTGCCCTGGAGAGGGTTTCGCCGATGGTCTCGTACGGCTGGGGGATGATCCCTGTCGCCGCACACGTCGGCGCGACGGAATGGACGACATCGTTGTTTCCGAAGGACGGGCGATACATCCTCCCGGTCAAGGCATGGGTGCGAAAGGCCGAGGGGCTCGAATTGGGCGACGAAGTGACCATCCGGCTCACCGTGGCAGTCTGACTGACGGCTGACGAGATGCCGGCTCAGCATTGCCATCTGACGACGGCTAACGAAATGCCGGCTCTACGACGCCCGCTGATCGACGATATGACGAGATACAAGCTCGCGCGCCGTCGGACGACATACAGGCTCACCGTGCCCGTCTGATCGACGTCCAACGAGATGCAGGCTCGCTCGCGGAACCTGGCGTCGACAACTGAGCGCCGCCGTTGGGGGCGAGGTCGCCTGCGACACAAGCACTTGCCAGCGCTCGATCCCGTCCATTGGAGCACCGCTGTGGGCTGGTTGTCGCTCAGCCGACTTGGGGCCAGGCGAAGACCGGTGGTCGGTGCTGGGTGTTGCGCAGGGGTCGTTGTTCCAGGTCGTGGCTGGTCGGCGGGATGATCTCGGGGAGCCGGTCGGCGCCCATCCGGACCTGCCACTGTTCCTGGTGGATGAGCATGTGGTGCCGTTTGCACAGCAGGCACCCGTTGTGCAGATCCGATGGTCCGCCGTCGGCCCAGTGTTGGATGTGGTGGAACTCCGCCCACCGGCCGGGCAGGCCACAGCCGGGGAACACGCAGCCGACGTCCCGCAGCAGGATCGCGGTGCGGCAGGCGGCGGTGAAGGTGCGCATGGACCGGCCGACGTCGAGGACCTCGGATGCGCCGCCCAGCACCGCGGGGATGATTTTCGCGTCGCAGGCCAGCATGCGTAGCTGTCCGGCGGGGAGTTGGTCGCCGTAGCCCAGCCGGGCCGGCCGGGTCCGGTCGGTCAGGGACTGTTCGTCGATGGTGACGACGATGTGGGGCCGTTGCCCGCCCTGGGTTGGTGCGACGCCGGCGTCCAGGAAATGGGTGACGATGACGGCGAGGGCTTGCGCCCGTTTCGTTCCGGCCGATCGGCGGTCCGGCGGCGGTTCCGGTGCAGGGGTCACGCCGTCGAGGTCGGGCGGTACGTCGACCGATCTGTCCGCCGGCTGGTAGTCGGAGGGCACGGATCCCAGGGGTGCCCATTCGTAGGGCAGCCGCGGCGCCCGCCACACCGGGCCCACCACCGCCGCCTGACCGTCGCTGAGATTGTCATCCCGGCGGCCGCCTGCAGCACTGAAAGCGTTGTGCGGACAGCTTTCTACTTCGCCGGTCGGCAGATCCCGTGCTGCTACTGGTGCAGGCTCGGGGCGCGGGTCTGGCGGCCGGCCGTCGAGGTGGTCGGTTGGCGCCGCAACACCGAAACCGTTGCGCGGACGGCCTTCTACATCACCGGGCGACATGTCCGGCGCCACTCCTGGCGCAAGGTCGGGTGGTGGGTCCGGTGGCCGGTCGTCGAGGTGGCCCGGTGGTGTTGCCGGCTTGTTCTCGCCGGTTCCGATCCGGGACATCGGTGGCTGGTCCGTCTCGGACTGTCCTGCAGCGGCATCGCCGCACTCGGTACCCGCTGCGGCGGCGGCATCTTCGGCCTGATCGGCGCCCGCCGACTGAGACGGCCGCAGATCCGGCTCCAAGGCAGCGTCGACATCGGTGTGGGTACCCGCGCCGGTGGTCTGATCGTCGGCGCTGGCCGTCTGGTCGTGGTTGGACTCTCGGTTCGTCGCGTCGCCGTCCGGATCGAGGTCGGCCGGTCCGGGTCGGGCAGGAAAGGTCGGGCGGCATCGTCTTCGCTCGTTCGGCACCGGTGCCGGATGGCGAGGTCGTCTGGTTCGGGCATCGCCCGGTTCGGGTCTGGCGTCGGGGTCGATGCCGCCCGGGTCGACCGCCGTCACGTCACCGCTCGTCGCCGGGATCGTTGGGCCATTGCACATCAACCCGGTCGTTGCGGCGTTCCGCGGAGGGGGAGCACATCGATCCGAACGCCGCCCGCAGTGCTTCGGCGGTCAGGTCGTCCAACAACCCCCAACACCGGGTCAGCCCGTCCTCCCGCCGTCGGCCTAGGTGGAATTCCATCTTCTCGTGGGCGTCCCGATCATCGGGGGTGCCGTCGGGGTTGGCCATCAACGCTATTTCCCGGGCGGTCTGTTTGAACGTTTTCGGGTCCAACACCGCGGCTTGGTCGACCAGGAACTGTTCGGCTGCTTCCACCACCGTGGGTGGGTGGTGGCGGGGGAACCCGGTGATGGTGGAACAGATCAACGCGGCCTCCCGCACCCCCACCTCACCGGCCGACACGGCGGCACCGACCAACGGGAACCGGGCTGGTACCGCTGGCCCCGGACAGCCCGGTGGTCGGGCAGATTCCGGCGGCCAGGCGGGCGCGGCGGGAGGATTCGTCTTTGCCGATCATGATCACCTGCCGGACCAGGGCGGCGGTGGACTGGCAGCCCTCAGGTGCGGCCACACCGCGGGTGTCGATCTGTCCGATCACCGCGACCGAGGCGGCGGCGAGCCGGCGGGACTGCCGTTCCACCTCGCGCAAAAGATCCAACAGATCGGCCGTCCCGGGCAGGCTCAGGTCGACGGCCAACAGTCCGTCGACGGCGGCCGCGACACGCGGCCAGCGCGACCACCGCGGAACAGCCGTCAGCGAGCCGCGGCAGGCCGGTGACCTGCGTCAACACCCCCGTCTGCCTGCATCGAACAAGTGTACGACAGCCCACCGACAGCCCGCAGAAGTTATCCACACCCTGACCAAAGGTGCTCGCCACCGCGGCGCGAACCGGCCCGCCGGCGCGCCTCCATGGGGTGGTGGCATTGTGGTGCACATGGGTCCACAGACAGCGCCCGGGCCGGCGTTGTCCAGCAATGTCATCGCGGATCCAGTGTGAGGTCGGGCGATGGGTGGACACGCTGCGGGCTGGGCCATCGGCATTGGGGGCTTTACGGCGCAGCTGGGTTGCTGCTCGTTCGCAGATCCGAAGTGCTGCTTCAGCTTCGCTCCGAGCACACTCATCACGGCAACACCTGGAGCATTCCCGGCGGAGCGCGGGAGCGGCATGAAACCCCGGAATATGCGGCGTTGCGCGAGGCACAGGAGGAAATCGGCGTCGCCCCGGCCGATGTGCAGGTCGTGGCCGATTTCGTCGACGATCACGGCGGTTGGAGCTATACGACCGTCGTCGCCCGGCTCATCCGCCCAGCCGAGCTGACCCAGAACTATGAGTCAGCCCGGCTGGAGTGGATGGCCACAGGCGGCGTCACTTCGGTGCGCCTGCACGACGGATTTGCCGCGTCGTGGCCGGCTTTGCTGCCGATCGTCGAGTTGTGGACCGAACATCCGGTCTGAGGGCTGACGTCCAACTACCAGGGTGCCCTACTCGGACTGACCGCGGCCGGTGACTTTCTGCAGCCGGTCGATGTGCTCGGAGGCTTCCGCCTTCGTGAGATTTCCGGGCAGCTCTTCCCCGGCTTCCCTGGCCAGAGTGTCCAGGTAGCTGCGCTGTGGGCCCGTGATCGGTTCATCGCCCGTGACCCAATCTGCTGGATCCTTGCTGGCCGAGTTGTCCGGATCGGGACCGGCCCCGCCGATGACATCCGCTACAGGGGCGTCAGGTGTGGCGCTGTCAGGTGTGGATTCGCTCATGGGTTCCCGGTACCCAGCTGGGCCGACGAACAAGCATCTCCCCGCGAGCTCTAGCGAAACGGCGTGATGAGTTCGTCGGTGACCCACCGCGCGACGTCTGGCGAGTACGGGACAGACAGTCCCAGGACGATGTGCGCGAAGCCGGCGCCGAGCGCTTGGGCGATCGCGTCTCGGGTACTGCCGGGCTGGTCGTAGGAAACCGACAGGTCGATCGAGCGGAGGATCGCAGCCGGATCTCAACCGATCTCATTGCAGTAGCGATCCATCAGCGCACTCCGGCTGACGGCATCGTTGATATCGCCGCCGGGGATGTTCCACAGATCGGCGTGCTCGGCGACGATGCGCAGCACCCCTGCCGATCGGCCGCCGATCATGATGGGCGGGTGCGGTTTCTGGACGGGCTCCGGGTTGCCGACCGCCCCGATGAGATCGACGTATTCACCGTGGAAATCGAACGGCACGTCGTCGGTCCACAGCCGCCGGATGACAGTGAGCGCCTCAGCGAGACCCCCGACCGCACCGGCTGCGTCGACGTAGGGCAGCCCGTGCGCGTCGTATTCACGACGCGCCAGCGGGTGGCTGGGACCGGAGCCGGCGCCGACCATAGCCAGAACCTCGGCCCGGCATCGCGTCCCCCTGCCGCCATTCGACGGTAGTTCGATCACTATTCATACTGATCATGCCGACCCCCGCTATGCTGCGGGGATGGTGGACACTGCGACAAGGCAGACCATCAAACAGAAGATGTTCGACGACATCGTCAGCGGGATCCTGCTGTACTCGGTGGTGCTGGCCTTCTTCAGTGACTACACCAGCCTGCTCTACACAAAATCCTATTCGGTGACATTTGCGGTCGCGGTCGTCATGGAGATATTGACGTATCTGACCTTCGCCATCAAGGATCGAATCGTCTCCTATTTTCGGGGTCGTGGTGACCGCTACCAGAAGCTCCGCATGGGCTTGGGCGTTTGGCTCGTCATGTTTCTGTCGAAGTTTGTGTTTCTGGGCGCGATCAGTGTCATCTTCCGCGGCGAAGTGCAGGTCAGCGGGTTCCTGGGCCTCATCGTGATCATCGTCTGCATGACGATCGCCCAGAAGCTGATCCAGTTGGCGTACAACGCCCTCGGTCGCTGACCGGTCCGGCCGTGTGCACAGATCGGGGCGTTGCGCTCTGGCGAACTGCTGCATGTCGGGCCGGATCTGCACCTGCAGACCAGCATCCAGTTCCCGGATCCGCCGACGCATCAATTACGCCTGGCCGATCTGCATCCCACCGCGGCTGCCTCCCAGCTGGCGGCGAACAACTAGTCCGCTCGGTCAGGTCTTCAATCCTTGCGGTGAGGGAGCCCAGTAGCGCAATCATCCCTTCGGTCTCCGAATCCATTTGGGCCTGGGCATCAACCACATCGACACCAGCGACTTCTACGGTCCATACGTGACCAACGAGATCATCAAGGCGGCACTGCACCCCTACCCGGCGGACCTCCGCATCGTGACCAAGGTGGGCTCGCTGCGCGACGCGGCCGGCGACTGGCCGAAAGCAGTTGCGCCGGCACAGCTCCGCCAGGCAGTCCAAGACAATTTGACTCATCTCGGACTCGACGTCCTGGACGTCGCCAATCTGCGGGTGGGCGCATTCGACAGTCAGACCACCTGATCGCTGGCCGAGCCGTTCAGCACCGTGGCCGAGCTACAACAGGATGGCCTGATCAGGCATCTCGGACTCAGCATCGTCAGTGCCGAACAGCTCGCCGAGGCGCAGACCATCGCGCCGGTGGTCTGCGTGCAGAATTTCTACAACATCGCGAACCGCGCCGACGACTCCTTCGTCGCCGATCTCGCCGAGCAGTGCATCGCCCACGTGCCGTACGTCCCGCTCGGCGGATTTACCCCGCTACAGTCCAACACGTTGGCCAACGTCGCGGCGCGGCTGGACGCCACTCCGATGGCCGTGGCGTTGGCCTGGCTGCTGCAGCGATCGCCGAACATCCTGCTCAGCCCGGGCACCTCCTCGGCACAACACCTGCGCGAGAACGTCATCGGCGCGGGATTGCAGCTGCCCGCGGCAGCTGTGGCGCAACTCGACGAGATTGCTTCGAGCGTCGAAGCGGGCTGAACAGGGTCGACCGAAAGGGACCACAGGCCGGGACTGAGGCGCATCCAATATCGAGCGAGCTGCTCGGTCTTGCCGGCCGGCTGTTTGACCGGCAAGACCGAGCAGCAGTGCTACGTATGTGCGCCAGCAAATAATCACCCAGAATTGCCTTGACTGTCAAGTAGATAGAGCGGCGGACCATGCGGCAGCCGAGCCTCTCGCCGAGCCAGTAGGTTCACAGTCATCCCACAGCGAGAACCTGGGGACGACCTCGCTGCCGCGGCGAGAGCCGTCCATGCCCCGCGCCCGCGTCGTGCCCGAAGCACGGCTACCGGTCAGGACACAGGACGATCCGCCGGCCTGGCTCCGGTGTCGTTGCCCACGCAGTTTGCACCTTTTCGCGGCGCGAGCAGACGAGCCTTGAAGATTTTGGTCACCAGGCTTGCGGTGCGTGCCCTGCCGACGGAGCCGAAAGACTGACGCCAGCGCACACGCCAGCAGCGCACCTACCGGTGACGGTCGTTGATGACGAGACGGACCTCAGGACGGCGATACCACCGTGAACAGCCATTCGTCGTCGAACCGGTAGACAACCCGGCCGCGGACATGCCGTTGGTGCAACTGCCGAATGTGCTGGCCACGTTGCTCGTGCCACCCCTGTTCGGTGCGCTCGATCCGGACCGGACGTCCGGCTAGATCCACCAATCCGGTCAGGTGCGCGCCCACTCTGGCCACCGTGGCGTCGTCGAAGTAGAAATGTTGGCCGTCGGTGAACGCCTCAACGGGGCTGACCACACCGGATCCGATCACGGTGACCGGCGAAACCCTGTGGCTGATGTCCAACAATTCGTTCAAGTCGACCTCCGGCTGTTATGCGCGAACAACCCCCGAAAACCAAAGCTACCTGGCGATTCCCGCCAGTGCCACCACCCGCTCGTAACCGGCTGTTGGTGGCTGATCACCGCTGCCTCGGCGACCCGGGCGGGCGTCCGTCAGGCCGGAGATGGCGACGCACCGCAGAGGTCCTCATAATCGATGCGTCAGTAGGTACAGGACCTCCGCCGTGTCGAGGCGAGATCCGTCGCCGCCCGGCCAGGTCAAGGGGTATGCCATGACGAGTGGAACAGCACCTCGCGGCGGCACGGAGTCTCCGTCCGCCGAGGTCGTCGACAAGGGACTGCGGGCCGGTGCCCTCGGCCTGGCCGCCAGCGTGGTCATCGGAGTGGCGTCGACGGCCCCGGCCTACAGCCTGGCAGCGACGCTGGGGTTCATCGTCGTCGGTGTTGGGCTGCAATCGCCCATCATCGTCATCCTGGCGTTCGTCCCGATGCTGTTCACCGCGATCGGGTACTCGGAACTGAACAAGGCCGACCCGGACTGCGGCACCACTTTCACCTGGGCCACCAGGGCTTTCGGCCCCAAGACCGGCTGGCTGGGCGGCTGGGGCATCCTGGCCGCGGACATCCTGGTGATGGCCAGCCTCGCGCAGGTCGCCGGCCAGTACGTATTCCTGTTGTTCAATGCCGACGGCATCGGGCACGATCCGACCAGCAACTGGGTTTTGCTGGTCGGAGTGCTCTGGATCGTGCTGATGACCTACATCTGTTACGTCGGCATCACGGTCTCGGCCAGGCTGCAAACAGTGCTGCTGTCCATCGAACTGATCATCCTGCTGATCTTTTCCGTCGTCGCGCTGGTCCGGGTGGGCACGGGCCACGCGACGCCCGGTTCGATCCACGTCGACTGGGGCTGGTTCAACCCCTTCCACATCGAATCCTTCTCGGTGTTCTTCCGGGGCCTGTTGCTGATGATCTTCATCTACTGGGGCTGGGACAGCGCCGTCTCGGTGAACGAGGAAACTACCGATCCGGCCAAGACTCCTGGGCGTGCGGCGGTGTTGTCCACCATCCTGCTGGTGGTGACCTACACGCTCGTCACGCTGGCCGCACAGTCCTTCGCCGGCGTCGGGACGACCGGCATCGGATTGGGCAACGAGGACAACTTCGGCGACGTGCTGTCCGTTCTGGGCAACGCCGTCTTCGGCGGCGGTTGGCTGGGCTCCACGCTCAGTCACCTGCTGGTGCTGATGGTGCTGACCTCGGCGGCCGCCTCCACCCAGACCACGATCCTGCCGACCGCCCGCACCACACTGTCGATGGCCGTCTACAAAGCGCTGCCCCGCGTTTTCGCCAAGGTGCACCCGCGGTACCTGACCCCGTCGGTGTCCACCCTGACGTTCGGCGGCGTCTCGATCGTGCTGTACGTGATCCTGAACAATGTCGCGAACCCCACCGGCGTGATCGCCGACGCCGTCACCGCGTTGGGCATGATGATCGCGTTCTACTACGGCCTCACCGGCTTCGCCTGCACGTGGTACTACCGCCATACCCTCCGCAGCAGCCGGCGGAATCTGTGGATGCGCGGGATCCTGCCCAGCCTCGGTGGGATCATTCTCTACTTCGCTCTGGCCTGGAGTCTGCACGACGACTGGCTCGACCCGGACGCCACCGGCGCGGCCAGTTACACCGTCTGGCAGTTGCCGTTCGCGCCGCACTGGCGCGTCGGCGGCGCGTTCCTGCTGGGTGTGGGCACCCTGTTGGTCGGTGTCGTGCTGATGATCATCTGGCGGTTCGTCGCGCCGCCCTTCTTCCGCGGCGAAACCCTCGACCGGGACACACCGACGCTGGTTCCGGACGACGGCGAGCTCTCGCCGGGTCCCGGATCGACCTGAGCGCCGGTCAGCCCTCCTCGGGTACGCGATCGTCGTCGGACACCGGCGGCCCGGCGGCCGGCGTGTCGTTGGAACGGTGCTGTCCCAGCGCCAACAACGGGAACAGCAGCACCGAGAGCATGCCGGCCCCGACCAGGGCAGACGCCGTACCGGAGGTGAGATCGTGGGTTTTGACACCGATTCCGGTCACCGCCACGATGATCGGCAGACCGGTCGCGGTGAACAGCACGATGGCCCGCTTGTCCCTGCCTGAGGTGCCCTTCGGGGCGGTGGCCAACCCGGATAGACCGCGGATGACGATCAGCAGGACCAGGAAGATCGGCAGCATGATCAAGGCTGATCTGCTCGACACCAGCGCGTCCAGGTCGAACGTCACCCCGGTGAAGACGAAGAAGACGGGTACCAGGAATCCGAACCCAATGGCCTCGATCTTGGTCTCGATGACCTCCAAATCCGCTGGGCGCGCATTGACCAGCAGAAGTTTGGTCAGCACACCGGCCGCGAAAGCACCGAGCAACATGTCCAGGTCCAGGGCCAGGCTCAGCGCCACCAGGCTGGCCAGGACCAGGATGATCAGCCGCACGGCAAACTGACCGCTGGTGTGCAGCGTCGCGTTGATGAGCTCGTGCAGCCGACGGTGCATGCCCCGGCTGGACAGATAGATGGCCCCCGCGGTGATGAGGACGAAGATCACCAGCACCACCGTCGCTTTTCCGGGCTGACGGCCGGACAGGAACAGCGAGATCGCGATCAGCGGACCGAATTCCCCCACCGCGCCGATGGCGATCACGGCGGTGCCGAACGCAGTTCGCAACTCGCCGGCATCCCGCAACACCGGCATCAGCGTCCCCAGAGCCGTACTGGTCAAGGCGATCCCGACGAACACTCCGGCGGCCGCGGTCGGCGCGACCAACACCCCGACCAGCACCGCGACGACGAGCGCGACCACCCAGCCCACGATGGACCGGTTCAGTGCTCGTCCCCGAATCCGTTCGAAGTCGATCTCATTTCCGGCCAGGAAGAACAACATCGCCAGCCCGAACTCCGACAACTCGGTGGTGAAGGCGGTCGGCTCGACCCAACCGAGGACGGACGGCCCGATCAGCAGGCCGAGCACGATCTCGAAGACCACCAACGGAATGCGGATGAACCGGCTCAATCCGGCCGACAGCAACGGCGACAGCACCGCGACCAGCGGGATCAGGATGAGGGCGGCAATGCTGATCTCGTCCATGCGCGAACCTCCAGCCGTGCGGCAACACTCGGGTCACCCGAGCCGGGAGCGCGGAGGATCGGTCGGTACGACCGCTCCCGCGACAGCCCACGACACCAGGTCATCGTGAAGCGAGGGCGCTCAGATCTGTGGAAACGGCCTGCGTCGGTGTTCACCGGGCTCGAAGATGTCCGCGGCGGAGCCGACGATCAACGGATCAGGTCGGCCAATCAGCGCAGGATCCTTGTCCGTGTAGTCCAGCACGTCGAGAACATGCCGGAGCGCGTTGATCCGGCCCCGCTTCTTGTCGTTGCTCTTGATCACCGTCCACGGCGACAGGTCGTTGTGGGTGTAGGAGAACATCGCTTCCTTGGCATCGGTATAGGCCTCCCACTTGTCCAGCGACGCCAGGTCGGTCGGGCTCAGCTTCCACTGCCGGACCGGGTCGATCTGCCTGATGGTGAACCGGGTGCGCTGCTCGCCCTGGGTCACCGAGAACCAGAGCTTGATCAAATGGATGCCGGATGCGACCAGCATCGACTCGAATTGCGGCGCCTGCCGCATGAACTCGAGGTACTCCTCCTGGTTGCAGAATCCCATGACCCGCTCGACGACACCCCGGTTGTACCAGGACCGGTCGAACAGCACGATCTCCCCGGCGGCGGGCAGGTGGGCGACATACCGCTGGAAATACCACTGGGTCCGCTCGCGTTCGGACGGCTTGTCCAGGGCGACCACCCGAGCGCCGCGCGGGTTCAAATGCTCGGTGAAACGCTTGATAGTGCCGCCTTTCCCGGCGGCGTCCCGGCCCTCGAACAGCACCACCACCCGCTGTCCCGTTGTCTTCACCCAGTTCTGCAGCTTGAGCAATTCGATCTGCAGCGCCCGCTTGGTGACTGCGTATTCGGGTCGGGTGAGCCGTTCCTGGTACGGATAGTCCTCCCGCCAGGTATTGACCGGCAAGCCATCCGGGCCGAGCAGGATCGGATCGTCATCGTCGGAATCGATCATCAAGCCGGCCTCCTCGGCCAAGCTGTAGCCCTGGCCGGCCAGACTCGCGATATTCGTCATGTCGAAACCCTTTCCTGCCCGTATGAAGCCCACTGTGCAGTCCGCGGCGAGGCTCGCTGTGCAGTGTTGATGCTGTAACCGGTTCCGCGCAAGGTCTGCAAATAGACAGGATGGCGCGGGTCGGCTTCGATCTTGGTCCGTAGTCGTTTGATGTGTACGTCCAGCGTCTTCGGGTCGCCGCCATAACCCTGACCCCACACCAGGTCCATCAGCTGCAAACGGGTCAGCACGTGCCCGGCCTCGCGCAGCAACACTTCCAGCAATTCGAACTCCCGCAACGGGAGTACCACTTCCCGGCCGGCCACCGTCACCTGGTGCCGATTGACGTTCATCCGGATCGGCCCGGCCGCCAATACCACGTCATCGGATCGTTCACCCACCGTGCGCCGGCGGAGTACCGCGTCCATTCGGGCAATGAGTTCCCGAATGGAATACGGTTTTGTGACATAGTCATCGGCGCCCACCTCCAGCCCGACGATCTTGTCGATCTCGCCGTCCCTGGCGGTGACCATGATGATCGGCACCCGGCCGCGCGTCCGTAATTCGCGGCAGAGCTGTAAACCGTCCATTCCCGGGAGCAGCAACTCCAGCAGCACGAAATCGGTCACGGCCCGGTCGAACTCGACCAATGCGGCCGGCCCGTTCCGGGCGATCATCGGATCGAACCCCCGCCGCACCAGCAGCTGCGAAAGTTCCCGGGCCGTCGCGACGTCGTCGTCGACGATGAGCACCCTTGTCATGCGTTCCCCCCAGTCCCCGATCAGCGGGCTGACGAAGGGCCAACCGCTCACCGCAATCCGATGCGCTTGTCGATCAGTGGAATTGCGGAATGATCAAGTAGAGGCCATAGAGCAGGATGAGTCCGCCGATCGCCCAACAGAGGTAGCCGACAGCCTGGGCTGCAGTCCCGGAATTACCTGCGGTGCGGCGGTTGTCGGCCGTGACCAGCGATGCGATGCCCAATGACACGACGGCTACCACGACCAGGGTGACCGCGAGCGTGACCACCGCGACGACACCCAACGAAGCCCAATCAATCTTCACGAATATCCCTCTCTCTGTTGCTGACGAACTCTCTGGTGGCTGACGAACCGGACGGTTCAGACGGCCGCGTGGACCGGCTCCGCCGTGAACACTTCGACATCACCGGAATCGTTCACGTTGGAGCTGGTGACCGGATTGCGGCGGGAGATCACCCAGATGCCGGCAGCGCAGGCGATCAGGGCCGCCGCCACGATGAGCGTGCCGAGAACACCCTTCTCGGCCACGAACGCGGACACGCCGCCGACCGCGGCCGCAGCCGGCAGGGTGAGCAGCCAGGCGTAGACCATCTTGCGGGTCTTGCCCCAGCGCACCTCGGCCAGTTTCTTGCCCAGCCCGGAGCCGACGATCGACCCGGAACACACCTGCGTGGTCGACAGCGCGAACCCGAGGTGGGACGAGGCGAGAATGGCGACACTGGAGGCGGTCTCGGCGGCGAAGCCCTGCGGCGCCTTGACGTCGACTACGCCCTTGCCCATGGTCCGCATGATCCGCCAGCCACCGGAGTACGTGCCCAGACCCATGGCCAGACCGGCAGACAGAATGACCCACAGTTCCGGACCCGAGCCTGATGCCTGGTAGCCGGCGGTGATCAACACCAAGGTGATGACGCCCATCGTCTTCTGCCCGTCCGAAGTGCCGTGGGCCAACGCCACCAACGAGGCCGAGACGGTCTGGCCGTGCCGGAACCCGCCGGCGCCCTTGCCCTCTTCGGGCTTCCTCACGAACTTGTAGGCCAGATACGTGGCTCCGGCGGCCGCGGCCCCGGCGACCAGCGGGGCCATCACCGCCGGCAACACGATCTTGGACAAAACTGTGCCGACATTGACCGCCGAGATCCCCGCGCCGACGATCACCGCGCCGATCAGGCCGCCGAACAACGCATGCGATGAACTGGACGGCAGACCGACCAACCAGGTCGTCAGGTTCCACAGGATGGCGCCGACCAGGCCGGCGAAGATCATCACCGGCGTCACCTTCGAGTCCACAACGATGCCACCGGAAATCGTCTTCGCGACCTCGGTGGACAGCAGTGCGCCGGCGACGTTCAGCACGGCGGCGATCAGGACTGCGACCTTTGGCTTCAGCGCCCCGGTGGCCACCGACGTGGCCATCGCGTTGGCGCTGTCGTGAAAACCGTTGGTGAAGTCGAAGGCCAGCGCGGTGATCACCACCATGATTACCGCGAACAACGTCGTGTCCATAGTCTTCCCATCCTCGTGAACGTCGGCGCGCGTCGAGCTGCGAATCGACCCGGAGCGGTGCCGCCCGGAAAAACGTAGAGCCGGCGAGTGAACGGTGCGTGAATCGGAAAGGAACAGCACCCGGTCGATTTGCCGACGGCGCAGGGCCGGTCCGCCGAGCTCGGACCGATCGGCCTTAGAGTTCTCGGCAAGGCGGTTCGTCGTGGGCGGCGGCGCTGGTTCGCGACCCGACGAGGAGAATTTCGTTGTCCACATACCTGTATGGACTGGCCCGTTGGTGCTTCCGCAATCGCTGGGTGACCCTGGCCGCCTGGTTGGTGGTCCTCATCGGTGCCGGCATCATCGCCTCTGCAAGCGGCGGGAAGACGAACGACGCCGTCACCATCCCCGGCACCGAGGCCCAGCAGGCGGTGTCTGTGCTGGAGGCCAAATTGCCCGCCGCCGCGGGGGCGTCTACGCAGGTGGTCTTCGCCACGCCGAACGACGACATCACCAGCAGCAAGTACCAAACCGCCATCACCGCGTCGGTCAAGAAGGCCGGGGCGCTCGGCGGTCAGGTGGTCGGTGCGACCGATCCTTTCCAGACCAAGGCGATCTCGCGGGACAAGCATGTCGCGCTCGGCAGCGTCCTGTACAACGTCACCGCGGCCGAGGTCAGCACGGACACCCTGGATGCGATGGATGCCTCGTTCGACGGTGCCAGGGCGGCCGGCGTTGACGTCGAGTTCGGTGGCGCCGTCTACCCGCGCGCCGCCGCCGCGGTGAATTCCGAGGCCATCGGCATCCTGGTGGCACTGCTGGTGTTGATCATCACCTTCGGCTCGTTCGTCGCCGCCGGCCTGCCGATCATCACCGCCATCATCGGCGTCGTCACCACGACCTTTGTGGTGACCGCTCTGGCCTCGGTCGTCGATATCGCGTCTTCGGCGACGGCGGTCTCCTCCCTGCTCGGCCTGGCCTGCGGCATCGACTACGCCCTGTTCATCCTGTCGCGGCACCGCGGCTATCTGCTCGACGGGATGGCGCCCTACGAGGCCACCGGTCGGTCCGCCGGGACCGCCGGCAGTTCGGTGGTCTTCGCCGCCTTGAGCGTCATCATCGCCCTGTGCGGGCTCTCCGTCGTCGGCATCCCCTTCCTGACCACCATGGGTCTGGCCGGCGCCGGGACGGTGTTGATCGCGTTGCTGATCTCGATGACCTTGGTGCCCGCCATCTTCGGCTTCCTAGGTTTCCGAGCCGGCCGGTTCACCCGCATCCCGTTCCTGCGGCGCGCTGAACCCGCCGCGCGCAAGGCCGTCACCGAGCCGGAGACGCTGGGCGGACACCGCTGGGCGGATTGGGTGGTCCGGCATCGCGTCCCGGTGCTGATCACCGGCGTGGTGGTGCTTGCCATCCTGTGCATCCCGATCACCAGGATGAACCTCGGGCTGCCGGGCGCCGAGTCCAATCCCACCACCGACACCTCGCGCCGCGCCTACGATCTCACCACTGCCCACTTCGGTCCGGGTTACAACGGCACGCTCACGGTCGTGGCCCAGGACGTCACCGATCCGGCTGCGGCCGCCCAGATCAGCACCGCCCTGGGCAAGCTACCGGGCGTGGCGTCCTCGTCCGTCGCCGCGGTCACCAACGGCATCGCCGTGATCAGCGTCGTCCCGGAAACCGGGCCCAATGATCAGGCCACCAGCGACCTGGTCGACCGGATCCGCGATGACCGCACCGCACTCGAGGCGTCGACCGGGGCCAAGCTGCTGGTCGGCGGCCTGGTCGCGACCAACATCGACGTGTCGGCCAAGTTGTTCGACGCGCTACCGATCTTCCTGATCACCATCGTGATCCTGGCCTTCTTGCTACTGACCTTCGCCTTCCGCACCATCATCGTGCCGATCACCTCGATCATCGGGTTCCTGCTATCGGCCGGTGCTGCGCTCGGTGCCCAGGTCGCGATCTTTCAATGGGGCTGGGGTGCCGGGCTGATCGGGGTCGAGCCCACTCAGACCCTGAGTTTCCTACCCGTCATCCTGATCGCCATCATGTTCGGGTTGTCCAGCGACTACGAGGTCTTCGTCGTTTCGCGGATCAAGGAGCAGTTCACCAAGACGGGCGACGCTCGCAGCTCCGTCATCATCGGCACCGGTCAATCGGCCCGGGTGGTCACCGCTGCCGCGCTGATCATGATCTCGATCTTTGTCTCGGTACTGCTGGCCCCGGAGCCGATCACCAAGGCCATCGGCTTCAGCTTCGCGCTCGGGGTGGGCATCGACGCGTTCGTCGTCCGGCTCACGCTCATTCCGGCTGTCATGGCCATCATCGGGAAAAAGGTTTGGTACCACCCTGATTGGTACGCCCGCTACGTGCCGGATCCCGACATCGAGGGCGAGAAACTGGACGAGAAGCTGAGCGAGCGGGAGCACCACGCCGCGGCCGTCGCCGGCACCTGACCGTGTGCCGGTGAGTGGCGGGCCACTGAAATGACGCGCCGCTGAACCATGCGCCACTGAATGAGACCGCGGGGCGGGCGGCCACGCCGCCCAGCGAGTCGCCTGGGCCGGCGGAGCGTTGACATGCCCGGCCGGCGAAACTAGTGTCGCTGTCGTCGTGAACGTTCACGGTCTCTTCGAGTTGGAGTGCTTCTCATGGACAACGCTTGTCGCTGGGCCGTTCTCGGCCCCGGAACCATCGCCCGCAGGTTCGTCTCGCAGTTGCCCTCGACCAGGACCGGACGGTTGGTCGCGGTCGGCAGTTCGGACCTCGGCCGGGCCCAGGCGCTGGCCGATGAAGTCGGCGGCGAGGTCAGTGTCGGCAGCTATGCCGAGGTGCTGGCCGATCCATCGGTCGACGCCGTCTACATCGCGACGGTGCACACCACGCACGCCCGGCTGGCGCTGGCCGCGATCGCGGCCGGGAAGCACGTGCTGGTCGAAAAACCCTTGGCCCCCAACGCCGGGAGCGTGATGGCGGTCGTCGACGCCGCGCGCGCCCGTGGGGTCACCGTGCTCGAGGCCTACATGTACCGGTTCCACCCGCAGACCAGGCTGCTGCTGCGGTTGATCGCCGAAGGTGCGATCGGGCAGGTGAGCCACATCGACGCCAGCTTCTCCTTCGCCGTCGGGACGCCCACCGGCCGGCTCTTCGATCCGGAACTAGCGGGCGGCGGCATTCTCGATGTCGGCGGCTACCCGGTGTCCATGGCGCGGGCGGTGGTCGGCGCGGCCGTTGGCCGGCCCTTCGCCGAGCCGGAAACCCTGCAGGCCGTCGGCACGATCGGGGCAACCGGTGTCGACGAGTGGTCGACCGCTCAGCTGGGTTTCGCCGGTGGCATCACCGCGTCCGTGCGGACCGGGGTTCGGCTGGCCGATCCGGAATCCGTTGCGGTGTACGGATCGTCCGGCTCGATCCAGTTGAACGACCCCTGGACCATCCGCACCGACACCACGCTGGTGCTGCGGCAGGTCGGCGCCGAGCCGCAGGTGTTCCGTTTCGAAAACGACGCCGACGATCAGAAGTCCTACGCCCTCGAGGCCGACGCGCTGGCTGCCGCCGCCGCCGCGAATTCCGAACCGGCCGAGTTGACGCTGGATGACTCTCTCGGGACCGCAATGGTTCTCGATCGCTGGCGGGCCGCAATCGGCCTGCGGTACCCGTTCGAGACCGACACGGCGAACATCGCCACGGTTTCCGGCGCCCCACTGGCCGTCGACCCGGACCACCACATGCCGTACGGCGCCATCGCCGGGCTCGGCAAGCCGTTGTCCCGCTTGATCATGGGCTGCGACAACCAACCCAACCTGGCCCACGCCTCGGCCGTCTTCGACCACTTCTTCAGCTCCGGCGGGAACACCTTCGATACTGCATGGCTCTACGGCAAGGGTTACTACGAAAAGCTTTTCGGTCAGTGGGTCGCCAATCGTGGCATCCGGGACGAACTGGTGGTCATCGTCAAGGGTGCGCACACCCCCCACTGCGACCCGGAGTCGATCTCCCGTCAGCTGACCGAATCCCTGGATCGTCAGCAGCACGGCCTCGCCGACATCTACATGATGCATCGGGACAATCCGGAGATCCCGGTGGGCGAATTCATCGATGTGCTGAACGAACACGTCGACGCCGGCCGTATCACGGTCTTCGGGGGTTCCAACTGGTCGCCGGAGCGGGTCGATGCCGCCCAGGCCTACGCGCAGGCCAACGGCAAGCGGGGATTCTCCGTGCTGAGCAACCACTTCGGCCTGGCCGAGGCCTACGACGTGCCGTGGGCCGGTTGCATCCAGATGACCGACGCAGACTCCAAGGCCTGGCTCGTCGAACGCCAGCTACCGCTGCTGCCCTGGTCGTCACAGGCGCGCGGCTTCTTCGCCCGAGCCTCGGTCGACGACCGGAGCGACGCCGAGTTGGTGCGGTGTTACTACAGCGACGCCAATTTCGAACGCAAACGTCGGGCCGAGCAGCTCGGCGCCGAACTGGGCGTTCCGGCCACCGCGATCGCCCTGGCCTTCGTGCTGGCCCAACCGTTCCCGACCTTCCCGCTGTTCGGGCCCCGGACCATCGCCGAGAGCCGATCCTCGATGGCGGGCCTCTCGGTTCAACTGGAGCCGACGCAGGTGGCGTGGCTGGATCTGCAGGACTGAGGTGGCCAAAGCGCCGGCGACGATCAACGACGTTGCCGCGGCCGCCGGTGTTTCCCGGCAGACGGTTACCCGGGCGGTCAATGACATGCCTGGTATCTCGGTCGAGACCCGCGACCGGGTACTGGCCGCCGCGCGGGAGCTTCGGTACCGGCCGTCCCGGTTCGGCCGGGGTCTGGTCAACCGGAAGACCCGCACGCTCGGATTGCTGATCGATGACCTCGGCAATCCGTACTACGCGGAGCTGGCCTCCGAGGTGCTGGAGTTGGCCGCTGCCGCCGATTGGAATGTGATTCTGACGGAGCGGGCGCACACCGCGCCCGAGCGATTCATGGTCGACGAGTTCGCCGGCCAGGTGGACGCCATCATCAGCTTCATCAGCGTCGGCCTCCCACCCTCCCGCAGCGGGCTGCCAGATCTACCGCTGGTCGAGATCGATTCACTGGCGACGCGCTCGGCGCACGGTCAGGTGACGCTTGATCGCGGGCCGGCGATCAGCGCCGCCGTGCATCACCTGTGCGAGCGGGGCGTCCGCAACCCTGTTGTGCTGGACCAGATCGAGCCCAGCCCGAGAGCGACTCAGTTCCAAAAAGCCTTCACGGCGGTCGGTCTGGAGTCGACCCGGATCGGCTCGGCCACCACAGATCTGCGCGGTGGGTTCGAGGCTGCGCGGCGAGTGCTCGACGAACTGTCCGGGGCGGACGCGATTGTGGCATTCAACGACGTCATGGCGCTCGGGGTGCTCCGGGCGCTACATCTGGCCGGCGTCGTCGTACCGGGGCAGATCCGGGTGCTCGGCGTCGACGGCCTGGAGATCGGCCGTTTCGCTTCCCCGCGCCTGTCCACGTTGGCCGTGGACATCCCCCTGGTAGCCAGGACTGCCCTCGACCTCGTCATGCTGATACACGACCGCGGCGGCGCCACCGGGCACGGCCGCATTGCTTTCAGCCGACGCATCGACTACACCCTGGACATCGGCGAATCCACGTGATGAGCGCCGCCAGCAGGCCACATACGAACGGTCAGGTCACTTCGCTTACGGTGTGGGCATGACCGTCGTGTGCGTTCCGGATGAGGATTCGATCTCGCTATTGGGGCCGGTGGGTGACGCCGTACAGGTCATCGCCTGGGACGGACAGTCGGCGAAGCCGGCGGAACTCGCGCAGACCGATTTCTGGGTGCCACATGTCGAGGAACCCGGCGACCTGCCCACCATGTTCGCCGCGATGCCGGAACTCAAGGTGATCCAGCTGACCAGCGCGGGCATCGAGGACTTCGTCGGCAGGGTGCCGCCGGGCATCGTGCTCTGCGACGCACGTGGCGTGCACGGCAGTTCGGTGGCCGAGATGGTGCTGCTGTTCATCCTCGCCTCGCAGCGTCGCCTCCCGTACTTCCAGGACGCCCAGCGCGCCGGACGATGGGACGTGGTGCAGGCCGATGACCTGCGCGACAAGCGAGTACTGATCGTCGGTGCGGGTGATCTCGGTGAACAGACCGCCACTCGCCTGCGCAGCTTCGACGCCGACCCGATCATGGTCGCGCGCACCGCTCGTGACGGCGTGCACAGCATCGGCGAGCTGCCCGGCCTGGTGCCGGACGCCGACATCGTGGTCCTCACCCTCCCACTCACCGCCGAAACCACCGGTTTGGTGAACCGCGACTTCCTGGCCCGAATGCCGGACGGCGCGCTGTTGGTCAACGTAGCCCGCGGCCAGATCGTCGACACCGCCGCGCTGCTCGCCGAACTGAAGTCCGGGCGCCTGCGTGCGGCGTTGGACGTCATGGATCCCGAGCCGCTACCCGACGGTCACCCGCTCTGGAGCGCACCCAACGTGATCATCACCCCGCACGCTGCCGGTCACGTGAAGCAGGCCGGTCCTCGGGCCTTCGCCCTGGTCCGGGACCAACTGACGCGTTACCTCGCCGGCGACCAGCTCATCAACGTGGTGCAGGGCGATTACTGACTCCCCCGGCCCTGGTGGAATCCGGCGTTGGGGCGCCTCGCGTTCGTTCCTGCCTTTGGGTGGGGATTCAGCGAGTAGCAGCCGAGAGGGCCAGGGTGCGCTGCACCGCGGAGGTTCGACGCAACGCCGGCCGAATCGCGAACAGGATCGTCGTCATGACGGCGGTCGCGGCGAACATGACGGCCGCCATCGCGACTGCTGAGCCCTCCGGGAAGAGGCCCGTCACCGGCGCGGTCACCGCTCCGATACCGAACTGGGTCGCTCCGAGCAACGCGGCGGCGCTGCCCGCCCGATGCGCGTTGGCCTCCAACGCGATGGCCGAGATGGCCGGCAGCAGCACGCCGATCATCAACATGTTCGCCACCAGCAAGGCGATCAACGGCCAGATGCCCAGCCCGATCACCGAGGCGACCACCATCGCTCCGGTCACGGTCAGCGCGGCCAGCACCGCGGCCTGCAGGATTCTCTCCGGCGCGATGCGGCCCAGCAACGCACCATTGAGTTGAGTCCCGGCGGTGAACGCCAGGCCACCGGCCGCGAAGATGAAGGCAAACTGGTTGGCAGACAGCCCGAAGCCGTTCTGGAACACGAATGTGGCCGAGGAGATGTAGGTGAACAGTGCCGCCATCGCAAATCCGGCCAACAGCGCGAGCCCGACGAACATCGGGTTTCGCAGCAGCGATCCGTAGGACTTGGCTGCCGCACCGACTCCGCCCGAGCGGCGAAGCTCCGCGGGGAGCGACTCCCGCAGGAGGAAGAACGCCAGCACCAGCAACACGATCGCGGCCGCGGCCAACGTGACGAACATGTAGCGCCACGACCCCAGCCGGAGGAACTGGGCACCGATCAACGGGGCGATACACGGCGAAACGCCGACCACCAACATCAAACGGGCGATGGCCTTGCCGACCTGGATGCCCTCGAAGCGGTCGCGAACGATGGCCATCGACAGCACCATCCCCGCTGCCGCTCCCAATCCCTGCAGAAACCGCAGCGCAGTGAGCAACTCGACCGACTGGACGAAGACGATGCCGACCGAGGCGGCGATGTACAGCCCCAGCCCGGTCAGCATCGGTTTCCGCCGGCCGATCGCGTCGGAGATCGAGCCGATCAACAGTTGCCCCAGGGCCAGACCGATGAGGGTCGCGGTGATGGTCAGCTGTACCGCGGCCGGCGTCGTGTCGAGGTCGGTGGTGATCTGCGGGAACGCGGCCAGATACATGTCGATCGTGAACGGGCCGACGGCCGTCAGGGCACCCAACAGCAGGATGAAGCCGCCGCCGATGCGGGCAAGCTTCGGCGGTACTGGCGGCGCACTGGGCGCCACAGTCACGGGGCTCACCGAGCGTCCGGACGTGGTGGTCATGACTGAACCTCTCACCTGTGATGAAACGGGAACTCGCTGACTTTCCGACGCGCCGGACAGGAAAGCCCGGAGCGGGTTGGGATGAGGGGCCACGGCGCACCTGCCGTGCGCAACTCGGAGGTCGGGCAGAACATTCCCGAGTGCCCGCATTCCAGAGTCCGAATGTGGGCGCCCCGTACAGTCCGGGGCGTGCATGCAGACATCAGCGCCGACGAGGCCGCCCACGAACCGACCGTCTCGACCGGTGAGCTGCCGCCGGCCGAGACCGTCGCAGCATTGATGCGGGAGGCCCACCGGTTGTACGGCGGCGTCGACGACGGTGACGTCGCCGACTACATCCCGGCCCTGGCCAGGGCGCGCCGAGACCTGTTCGGACTGGCCGTCGTCGGGGTAGGGGGCAACACTTTCGGCGTCGGTGACGATCAGGTCCTTTTCTCGATCCAGAGTGTGTCGAAACCCTTTGTGTTCGCGTTGATCTGCGAGGCCCTCGGGCACGAGCAAGCCCGGCTGCAGCTGGGCGTCAACAGCACCGGATTGCCCTTCAACTCGGTGATGGCCATCGAGCTCAACGACGACCGCACGATGAACCCGCTGGTCAATGCTGGTGCCATCGCGGCCACCAGCCTGGCCCCCGGCGACACCGCCGACGCAAAATGGGCATTCATTCGCGACGGCCTGTCCCGCTTTGCCGGCCGAACGCTGGAGGTTAATGAAGAGGTCTATGCCTCGGAGACCGCCACCAATGATCGCAACCGGGGAATTGCCACCTTGTTGCACGGGTATGGACGCCTGTATTTCGATCCGGCGCAGGCGACCGATGTCTACACCCGGCAGTGCTCTCTCGACGTGACGGTCACCGACCTGGCGGTGATGAGTGCGACGTTGGCCGACGGTGGGGTCAATCCGGTGACGAAGGAGCGGGTCGTCAGTCCCGGGGTGTGTCGCCGCGTACTCGCCGTGTTGGCCACCGCCGGTCTCTACGAGCGTTCCGGAGAATGGCTCTACGAGATCGGACTGCCGGCCAAGAGCGGTGTCAGCGGCGCCATCATCACCGTTGCCCCCGGCAAGGGCGGGGTGGCCACCTTCTCTCCGCCGCTTGACTCGGCGGGAAACAGCGTCCGCGGGCAATTGGCTACCAAGTTCCTGTCCGACCTCCTGGGTCTGAACCTTTTCGCGTCCAGTCCGAGGGTCTAGCAACGCGTTGGACGAGCCGGTCTCGGCCGGTCGTCACGGCACCAGGAGCCCGACCCCGGCCAAGTGCACCTACCAGGAACCTGTTCGCCGCCCCCGGCCCGGCGGGCCCGAAGTTCAGCGGCTGACCACCGTCGGCTCGACGACGACCTCGGCATTGAGGGTGTTCGCGATGTAGCAGTCGTGGTGGGCATCGGCGACAAGCTGCTCGACCAGATCGCGATCGGTGCCGGCCGCCACCGTGATCACCGGCTTGAGCAGGATGCGGGTGAGTCGCATTGGTGTTGCCCCGTCCGGCATCTCGCCGCGGGCTTCGTCGTCGTAGTCGACCACGTCGACACCACGGCGGGCGGCAATGGCCAAAAATGACAGCAGCTGACACGAACTTGCGGCCATCACCAGAAGCTGCTCGGGGTTCGTGTACCGGGCATCACCGCGGAAGTGCGGATCGGCGCTGAGGGCAATTTCGGCCGCGGGTGGCGCTGCCGCTCGGTGATCGCGCCGATAGTCGCGGTACCCGCTCCCGGTGCTACCGGACCAGAGCAGGTGGGTGTCGTAGGTGTGGAGATCGCTCGACATGCGACAACCGTAGCGCCAGAACACTTCGGCGTGGACCGCACCCGTCCGAGGCACCGCCCGGGCTGAACAGAGCTACCAGAGCAGGCCAAGCCTCTCGGGTCGCCGTCCTGACCTGACGAGCCCCGCCCGTCCATCATCTGCGGTCGCGGTTCGTTTTGCTCAGGCAGATCGTCGGCTTTTCGGGTGGCGCCCAGATCGACTCAGCGGGCCACCATCAGCCGGCGCGGCCCACGCAGTGTCGTCCCGGGTCGCATCACTGCCGGCCCCACTTGCCGGAGCGTCGGAAAACGAACCGCCAAGGTCCGGAAGGCGACCGCCAATTCCATCCGCGCCAGGGCTGCCCCCAGGCAGTAGTGGATGCCGCCCGAGAACGCCAGATGATCGGCGGCGTTGGCGCGGGAGATATCGAACCGGTTCGGATCCGTAAAGACGGCAGGATCACGGTTCGCCGCAGCCAACATGAGCAGGATCCACTGCCCGGGCGGCACCGGTACCCCGGCCAACTCCGTCGGCTCGGACGAGGACAACCGCACCCGTGCCGTCTGTTGTACGGGCGGTGCGAACCGCAGCACCTCCTCCACCACCGCTTCGGCCCGAGATGGATCCTCTACCAGCAGCTCCCACTGCTGTCGGTCCGCGAGCAGCGCCTGCACACCGTTGCCGATGGCGTTCACCGTCGTCTCGAACCCGGCCAGCAGCAGCAACCCCACCAACGACGACAACTCAGCGGTGGTCACCGTGTCGTCCTGCTGCGCCAGCAGCGCGGACGCCAGATCATCGCCTGGCTCTTCGGCCGCGCGAGCCATCAAGGCGGCCAGGCTCGCCTGTAACTCACGGTCGGCCAAGAACAGTTGAATGGCATGCCGGATCGAGTGGACTCCGTCCAGCGCCGACGCCGTGGTCGCACCCACCCGGCGCAGTCGATCCGGATCATCAGCCAGGCCGAGCATTCTCGTGATCACCGCGATCGGCAGCGGCGAGGCGAACGCCGACACCAGATCGAATCGCTCCTGCCCGGTCACCCTGTCCAGCAGGTGATCCGTGGATGCTTCGACCAACCGCTGGTAGGCGACCATCCGCCGGGGCGTGAAGGCGGGGGCGGCCAACCGCCGCAACCGTCCGTGATCCGGCGGATTGAGCGCCAGCAGGGACAGATCGAGCATGTCCTCGCCCGGGCGCGGCGCCGCGGGATCGGTCACTCCGAAGGCCCGACTCCGCAAGACCTGTTGGCAGACAGCGTAACTCGTCGTGGACAGGTTACCCAGCCTGGTCGGGAGCACCGGTCCCCTGGCCCGCATTCGTTCGTACTGCGCGGGTGGATCCACCCGCCCCATCGCCAGCTGCAACTGACTGAGCGGATCACCCTTGACGATCCCGTGGTACAGATTCTGGGCCCGGTTGGCATAGATGCCCACGGCGAACCGGCCCACCCCGATCACCCGATCGGTCAGTTGCGCAGCGCTGACGGCCATCCATCGAGTATGCCCACGACGAGCGCCGTCCGGAGCCGGCAATCTCGGCAGCTGCTGGCCGGGCCGTCAGGAGTCGAAGTCGACCGTGACCGCGGCCGAGACCGGCAACGCCTGGCAGGTCAGCACATATCCGGCATCCAGCTCGGCCTGCTCCAGCGCGAAGTTCCGACGCATCCGCACCTCGCCGTGGGTCACCAGAGCACGGCAGGTCCCACAGACACCACCCTTGCACGCGAACGGCAGATCGGGGCGGACCTGTTGTCCCCCGTCGAGCACCGCCAGGTCGGGCGGTACGACCGTCGTGGTGCTGCGACCATCGAGCACCACCGTCACCTCGGAGCCCGGACCGGTCGGGGCATCCTGGTGACGCACCTCTACCGGCGGTTCGTCGCCGACGTAGAACAACTCGCGGTGGATCCGGTCTCGGCTGACCCCGAATTCGGTGAGCACCTCGATGGCGTCGGTCACCATGCCGAACGGGCCGCACAACCAGAAATGGTCGACGTCGGCCACCTGGAGCGTCGCGGGGAGCAGTCGCCTCAACCGATCGGCGTCCAGCCGGCCGCTGAACAGCTCGACCTCCTGCGGTTCCCGGGACAGCACGTGCACCAGGCACATCCGGGTGGGGTACTCGTCCTTGAGGTCGGCGACCTCGTCGGCGAACATCACCGAATCGCTGCGCCGATTGCCGTAGATCAGCGTCACCGTGGATTCGACGTGCGCCTGCAGGACCGAGGCGGCGATCGACAGCATCGGGGTGATCCCGGACCCGGCGGCGATGAGCACGTGCCGGCCGGGCGCGGTGAGATCGGGACTGAACGACCCGGTCGGGGCCTGGACGTCGATGATGTCGCCGGGACGGACCTCGCGGATCAGCCAGCCGGAGAACAAGCCGCCCAGCACCTCACGGACGCCGATGCGGGGCGGCCCACCGGCCGGCGCGCAGATCGAATAGGAACGGCGTTCGTCTCCACGACGCAGAGTCAGCGACTGGCCGGGAGCAAAACGGAAGGCGGCGACCAGGTCGTCCGGGACCTCGAATCTGACGGCTGCGGAGTCGTCGGTCAACGATTCGATCTCGGCAACCCGCAGCGGATGAAACTCGTTGCGCGAACCTGCCGCTGCCCGGCCCTGACTTCCTATCATCAAATTTCCTTGACGTACTCGAACGGCTCTGCGCAGTCCAGACAGCGATACAGCGCCTTGCAGGCGGTCGCGCTGAACGCTGATGTCTGCCGGGTCTGGCGGGAACCGCAATGGGGGCAGGCCACGTCACGGACCGGCGCACGCAGGGTCAACGGGATGGGACCGACGTCATCCGGCCCTGACGGGTTCGGTGGGGCGATACCGGCGGCCCTGAGCTTCGCCCGGCCCTCGTCCGTGATCCAGTCGCTGCTCCACGGTGGCGACAGCTCCGTCCGGACCGTCACGTGCGCGAAGCCGGCCTGCTGCAGGCGATATCGAAGATCTCGGCTGATCTCGAGCATGGCCGGGCACCCCGAGTAGGTCGGCGTGATGACCACGGTCACGACGTCCCCGACCTGCTGCACGTCCCGCAGAATCCCGAGGTCGGCCAGCGTGAGCATCGGCAGTTCGGGGTCTTCGACCCGAGCCGCGACGTCCTTGGCTGTCACGGCCGCCGGGGCGGCGGTCACCATGTCGCGTCCGGGTGCGCCCTGGCCACACTCTGCAGCTCGGCGAGGATGTACCCAAAAGCCTCGGTGTGCAGACCATCTCGGCCGTAGTGGCCGCGCACCCCGGCCAGGGCGCCGACGCCGGGCCGGTCGAGAGTGGCGGTGGCGAAAACGGTGTCGAGAACGACGTCCACCTCGCCGCGCAGGGTGGTGGCGTCCACGGCGACCCCTGGCAGCGCGGCCTCGACCGCATGTGCCCGGAACAACTCATCCACCAGCGGCCAGACAGCCACCAACGCGGCCTGCATCCGGCCGTGCGATTCCACCGTGCCATCGCCCAGGCGGACCACCCAGCGGGCCGCGTAGTCGCGATGGTAAGCCAGCTCTTTGACGCCCTTGGCCGCAATCGCCGACAGCACCGGGTCTTTCGACGAACGCAGGGCGTCGAACTGAGCCAGCCGCCAAGTGGAGAACACCAGCAACCGGGCCAGCATCTCGGCGAAATCCCCGTCGGCTCGTTCCACCAGCCGGACGTTGCGGAATTCCCGCTCGTCGCGCCAGAAGGCGAATTGGTCCTCGTTGCGGTCGGTGCCGTCGGCCTTGCCTGCCCGCGCCAGCAACATCCTGGCCTGCCCGAGTAGGTCGAGCGCGATGTTCCCGATCGCGGTCTCCTCTTCGAGTTCCGGCGCCCGGGTCATCCACTGCTGCAGTCGGTGGCTGAGGATCAGCGCGTCGTCGCCGAGCATGAGGCAATAGGTGGCCAGCGAATCGGCATCAACGCCTTCGGGGACGACGGTGTCGACCCCCGCCAAGGCATCGGTGAAGCCGGTCCCGAAAGCCCAGCGGTGATCCTCGATGTCCTGCGCCAGGGCGTGCGCCGCGAAATCGTCTTCCAGGTTCTCGGACATCCACTGTCCCTTCACATGTGCGGGACATCGTCGGGGATGTCGTAGAAAGTCGGGTGTCGATACACCTTGTCGCCGGATGGCGCGAAGAACGGGTCCTTCTCGTCCGGGCTGCTGGCCGTGATGTCCGCAGCCGGTACGACCCAGATGCTCACGCCCTCGTTGCGCCGGGTGTACAGATCGCGGGCGTGATGCAGGGCCATCTGTGGGTCGGCAGCGTGCAGGGACCCGACGTGCACATGGTTGAGCCCACGTTTGCCCCGCAGGAAAACCTCGTACAGCGGCCAGTCCGAGCGGACCTTGGCCGGGTCCGGCTCGACCGGAATGCCGCGCAACGGCACCGCGCCGTGGCCGCCCTCCGCCGTCAGATCCCCGGTCATGACCGTGCTTTCGCAGCATGGGCCAAGGCGGCCTCGCGGACCCAGGCGCCGTCGTCGTGAGCGGCCTTGCGATGCGCCACTCGTTGCGCGTTGCAGGGTCCATTCCCCTTGACCACGGCCCAGAACTCGTCCCAGTCGGGTGTGCCGAAATCGTAGTGGGCCCGCTCGTCGTTCCAGCGCAGCTCCGGATCCGGAAAGGTGACCCCGAGCTTCTCGGCCTGGGGTACGGACATGTCGACGAATCGTTGCCGCAGTTCGTCATTGGTGTGCCGTTTCACGCCCCAGGCCATCGACTGGGCCGTGTTCGGGGACTCGTCGTCCGGTGGGCCGAACATCATGAGCGCCGGCCACCAGAAGCGATCCACGGCCCGCTGCACCATTTCTCGCTGCCCATCGGTACCGCGCATCATGGTCATGAGCAGCTCGTAACCCTGTCGCTGATGAAAGGACTCCTCCTTGCAGATCCGCACCATGGCCCGGCCGTACGGGCCATAGCTACTGCGACACAACGGCACCTGGTTGCAGATCGCGGCCCCGTCGACCAGCCAGCCGATCACTCCGACGTCGGCGTAGGACAGCGCCGGATAGTTGAAGATCGAGGAGTATTTCTGCTGACCGTGCACCAGTTTGTCGGTCAGGTCCGCCCGGTCGACGCCGAGGCTCTCGGCCGCCGAATAGAGGTACATGCCGTGCCCGGCCTCGTCCTGCACCTTGGCCAGCAGCACCGCCTTACGCCGCAACGACGGTGCCCGGGTGATCCAGTTGCCCTCCGGTTGCATCCCGATGATTTCCGAGTGGGCGTGTTGGGCGATCTGCCGGATCATCGTCTTGCGGTAGGCATCCGGCATCCAGTCGCGTGGTTCGATCCGGTGCTGGCGGGCGATGGTGTCGTCGAAATGCGCTTGCAGCGCAAGGGTCTCACCGCCTTGGGTCTGGCCCGCGTGGGTTTCGCCCGGCTGGTCCAGGATTCCGGTCATCGGCCCTCACTCCCTGTCGGCATGGGCCACTGCTTGGCCACCATGGTCAGCACGTCGTACTTGGCCACCGAGGACCCGTCCTGCTTGGTCAGGTCGGCGTCCCATCGCACCTCGCCGTAGTCGCCGTCGCGCGGGGTGATGGCCTTTGCGGTCAGCGTGATGGTCAGCTCGTCACCGGGATAGGTCGGGGTCAGGAACCGCAGGTTGTCCAGACCGTAGTTGGCCAACACCGGGCCAGGGGCCGGGTCCACGAACAGGCCGGCCGCGAAGGCCACCACCAGGTAGCCGTGGGCGACCCGGCCCTCGAAGAACGGGTTGGCCGCCGCGGCCGTTTCATCGGTGTGGGCGTAGAACGTGTCGCCGGTGAACTCGGCGAACTGGTCGATGTCTGCGATCGTGACCGTGCGCGGGCCGGCGACCACGCTGTCGCCGATGCGTAGCTCCGCCAACGACTTCCGGAATGGATGCCGCTCATCGACGTTCCGCCGGGCACCGGCCGTCCAGCGGCCCGTGATGGCCGTGAGCATGTCCGGCGACCCTTGGATGGCGGTGCGCTGCATGTGGTGTTGCACGCCCCGCAGGCCGCCCATCTCCTCGCCGCCGCCGGCCCGCCCGGGACCGCCGTGCACCAGCGCGGGCAACGGCGAACCGTGTCCCGTCGACTCGCCGGCATCGTCCCGGTCCAGGACCAGCAGTCGGCCGTGCCACGGTGCGATGCCCAGTACGATCTCGCGGGCGACGTCGGCATCATGGGTGATCAGCGATCCGACCAGGCTGCCCCGGCCGCGGACCGCCAGCGCGATGGCGTCGGCCAGGGTGTCGTAGCCGATCAACGTGCTGACCGGACCGAACGCCTCGACCTCGTGCGGCTCGGCCCGATCACCGTTGGCGCGCAATAGGATCGGCGACATGAACGCACCACGATCCGGGTCGGCGCCGATCACGTCGACCTGCTCGGGATCGCCGAAAACGACAGTTGAGACGTCCAGCAGGGCCTTCAGCGAGCGGCGAACGTCCTCGCGTTGTTCGAGGCCGGCCAGCGCGCCCATCCGGACGGACGGGTCGGCGGGGTTTCCGACCACCACTTTGGCCAACCGGGCCGAGGCGGCCTCGGCCACCGCGTCCAAAAGTCCGTTGGGGACGATCGCTCGCCGGATGGCCGTGCACTTCTGACCCGCCTTGACCGTCATCTCGGTGGTCAGCGACTTCACAAACAGGTCGAACTCCGGTGTGCCGGGCACCGCGTCCGGCCCCAGGATGGAGCAGTTCAACGAATCGGCCTCGGCGGTGAAGCGCACGCTGTTGGCCACCACCGCCGGGTGGGCGCGCAGCTTGCGGGCGGTGCTGGCCGAGCCGGTGAACCCGACCAGATCCTGCTCGGTCAGGTGGTCGAGAAGATCACCTGCGCTGCCGGTGATCAGCTGGATGGCGCCATCGGGCAGCAACCCGGAACCGTCGATCAATTCGACCAACCGGTGGGTGATGTACGCCGTCGGGCTGGCCGGTTTGATCAGGCTCGGCACCCCGGCCAGGAACGCCGGGGCGAACTTCTCCATCGGACCCCAGACCGGAAAATTGAACGCGTTGATCTGCACGGCAACACCGCGCAGCGGGGTCCAGATATGCTGCCCCAGAAAGGTTCCGCTCTTGCCCAGAGGCTCGATCGAACCGTCCAGCAAGACGGTTTCGCTGGGCAGTTCGCGGCGACCCTTGCTCGCATAGCTGAACAGCACACCGATGCCGCCATCCACGTCGAACATCGAGTCGCCCCGGGTGGCGCCGGATCGGGCCGACAGCGCGTACAGCTCGTCGCGGTGCTCACGAAGATGAGAGGCCAGCGCCTTGAGCAGGGCCGCCCGTTGATGAAACGTCAGGGTCCGCAACGCAGGTCCGCCGACCTGCCGTCCGTAATCGAGCGCCGCGGCCATGTCGATGCCCGCGGTGGACAGTCGGGCGATCTCGTCGCCCGTCACCGCGTCGCGCACCACGGCGCCATCGCCGGCCGGGGTCGTCCACCCGCCGGCTACATAGCTCGACAACACTGTCAACGCGACCTCCACCGAACATTCGCCCCGAGGCACCGGAGTTACCGACCGTCTGTTCGGTTATTATAGGTCAGTTTCGACGTTCGCGGTCATGAGCGGTTCGGCGGGCGACATGGGCAGGGGGCAGATGTCATGAACACTCCGATTCGCCGGCCGGGCCGGCCCGGGCACGACCTGGCGTCGGTACTGGCCGCCTCGGTCGAGGTGTTCAACGAACGTGGCTACGACGGCACCAGCATGGACGATCTGTCGGCGCGGCTGCGCATCGGTAAATCCTCGATCTACCACCATGTGGAAAGCAAGGAGCAACTACTCGAACTGGCTCTGGACCGCGCCTTGACCGGCCTGGAAAATGCCGCCGATGAAATCCAGGTCGCCGACGGCGCTGCGGTCGAGCGGCTGGAATTGCTGTTGCGGCGCAGCATTTCCGTTCTGGTCGAGCGACTGCCGTACGTCACGCTGCTGCTGCGGGTTCGTGGCAACAGCGACATCGAACGGCAGGCCCTGGCCCGGCGCCGTCGGGTCGACCACCTGGTCGCCGACCTGGTCAAGGAGGCCGTCGCCGACGGAACGCTCCGACCGGATCTTGACCCTGCGGTGGTGGCCAGGCTGCTGTTCGGCACGGTCAATTCACTGACCGAGTGGCTCAAGCCCGGCAGCAATCACCCGGCCGACGAACTCGCCGACACAGTGGTGGCGGTCGTCTTCGACGGGCTCCGGCTTCGCCGTTGACGCCGGATCTCGAACCCGTTAGACGCCTGCCGGAGGACCAGGTCATCGCGGGGGCCGCTGGTCGACGACCCGGCGCATCTTGCCGGTGGAGCGTTCCACGCCTTCAGGTTCCAGCACCGCGACCTCCACGCTCACACCGATGATGTTCTTGATCAATGAGCGCAAACTGATTGCGGCCGCTGCTGCGTCTGCGCCGGTCGCGTCCAACCGCCGCTCGACCTGAACGGTCATCTCATCCATCGGCCCCGTGCTGCGGTGTAGCACGCACTGAAAATGCGGCGACAGCGCCGGCGTCCGTAGGATCAATTCTTCGATCTGGGTCGGGAACAGGTTCACCCCACGCAGAATGATCATGTCGTCGGTACGGCCGGTGATCTTCTCGATTCGCCGCATCGAACGTGCCGTACCCGGCAACAATCGGGTGAGATCCCTGGTCCGGTACCGGATCACCGGCATCGCCTCTTTGGTCAGCGAGGTGAACACCAGCTCCCCCTCCTGCCCGTCGGGCAATACCTCGCCGGTGATCGGGTCGATAATTTCGGGATAAAAGTGGTCCTCCCAGATGTGCAGTCCATCCTTGGTTTCCACGCATTCCATGGCCACCCCGGGGCCCATCACCTCGGACAGTCCGTAGATATCGACGGCGTGCAGGTCCAGTCGGCGTTCCATCTCGGCGCGCATGTCGTTGGTCCACGGTTCGGCTCCGAACACGCCGACCTGAAGCGAAGTGGACGCCGGATCGACGCCCTGGCGTTCCATCTCGTCGACGATGGCCAGCATGTAGCTCGGCGTGACCATGATGACCTCGGGCTCGAAATCCCGGATCAACGTCACCTGCCGTTCGGTCATGCCGCCGGACACCGGGATCACCGTGCAGCCCAACGCCTCCGCGCCATAGTGAGCGCCGAGTCCGCCGGTGAACAACCCGTAGCCGTAGGCCACATGCACCCGATCGCCGGGTCGAACTCCACCCGCCCGCAGGCTGCGAGCCATCAGGTTGGCCCAGGTGTCGATGTCGCCCTTGGTGTAGCCAACGACCGTGGCCCTGCCAGTCGTGCCGGAGGACGCATGTATTCGGGAGATCTCCTGCCTCGGCACGGCGAACATGCCGAACGGATAGTTCTCGCGCAGATCCGACTTCGTGGTGAACGGCAATTTCGAAATGTCGGACAGCTGACGGATGTCTTCCGGGTGGATTCCGGCGGCTTGGAAAGCTGTCCGGTAGTGCGGCACATTCCGATAGGCCGACCCGACGGTGGCCCGTAGCCGGGTCAGTTGCAACGCTCGGATTTCGTCGATCGAGGCGCGCTCGATCGGTTCCAACGACTCACGGGTGGGTGTGCGGCTCTGCACAGTCGGTACCTCACAGTGCTGACGGGTTTCGTGGCTGTCGGGTTTCGCGATCGGGCTTCCTGGCCCTTCATTCGACCACTCCTCGGTCCCGGTCGCTCGCCCAGTCTTGGGTATCCCTGCTCGCGGATCCGCCGGCTCCCAGCTCGCGGTAGTAGTACAGCAGCGGCTGATCATCGCCCGGCTCGCTGTTGCTGTAGCCGTGACGCTCGTAGAACCGGCGGGCGTCGGTGTCGACACCGTCGACGTTGATCTCGAGCAACTCGCCACCCCGCTGCCGGACCACAGTTTCCGCGCGAGCCAGCAGCGCCGAGCCGAGCCCGCGGTTCCGGAAATCCGGCGCGATGTACAGCTCATCCAGCACAGCCACGGGGCCGTCATAGCTGGCGTTGGGGCGCAGGCTCAGCAGGGCCAGTCCGACAGCTGGGTGGCCGACCAGCACAGCGATCAAGTCGTCGCGGGCCAGGAATCGGCTGAGCCTGTCGGCCAGCACAGGCACGCCCGGCGTCGGTGAGTCGTACTCGCGATTGAAGGCGTCCAACAAGCCGGCCACCACGTCCGCCTGCTTTGCGTCGGCCACCCACGGCTCGCCCTTAGGACCTTTATCCATCAGGCCAGTGTGCCGGGAAGGAAGGGACCAGTCACTTCATATAGGGCGCCCGGTAGCGGGCAACGATAGAAGGCGCAACCGGTAACCACCCCGGAGCCAGGCCTCACCCAGGCTTTGGTCAGGCCGCGCTCAGGGCTTTGGCGGCGAGTCGTTGTTCGAGTGCTGATACCTGCGGCCACGGGTCTGAGGTGGGTGGTCGCGGTGGGTTGCTGGGGTAGATGTGGCCGGTCGGGGTGGTGGTCGTGATGACACCGTCCTGGCCGGTTTGGCTTGCCCAGTTGGGTGTCTGTTTGCTCAGGTTGCAGGCTTGGCACAGTCCTTGGCCGTTGTCGGTGTGGGTGGGGCCGCCGTAGCTGCGTGGGGTGATGTGGTCGAGGTGTCGGATGGGGGCGTCGCACCAGGGCGTGCGGCAGGTTTGGTCTCTGGCGATCAAGAAGGCGGCGGCGTTGGCGGGAAACAGTCGCTGTTGGGAGTCCATGGCGGCGAGTTGGGTACCGGTGGGGTCGGTGTAGAGCCGCCGGACCCAGGTTGTGGTGTGTTGGTCGGCGTGGCCGCCGATCAGGGATCGGGCCAACTGGGCGGGGATGGGGCCATGGCCCATCACTTGGGCGGGTTCATCGTCGCAGCCGAACAGGGTCCGGTCGGTCATGATCAGGTTGATTTGGAGGCCGCCGGCGGTCCGGGCGTGAGCACTCTCTGACCCGCGGGGCCGGATCGTTGCCGTGGGCGCCGGTGTGGTCGCACCACCTGTCTTTCGGCCGTCCGTGCTGGCTGGGTCGGGCTTGTCGGTGGCGGCTTCAGCTGGGGTGGTACCGGTCCGGGCCGGACCCGTTGCCCGGTCGTCGGTTTCGTCGCCGTCCAGGTCTTCCGACTCGGGGTGCGTGGCGTAGGTGGGGGCGCCGTAGGTGTCGCAGCCGGTGATGGCGTGGCCGGTGACGCGGGAAACCAGTTCATCGGCCATGATCTGGCCGCGGGCCCGTCCGTCGCCGGCGGCGACCGTGTGGTCGGCGTGTTTGCTCAGGGCCGCGTAGACCGCGACGCCGTGAGCGACCGGCAGCAGCGCGGACAGTCGGCTCATGGTGTCGGGGGCGGGACGGAGCCCGACGTGGCGGTCTTTGACGGCGCCGCGGATTTTGCTCATCACGGCGTCGGGGTCGATCCGGTATGCGATCGCGGCGGCCCGGCTTTGGGCGCTCCGGTCACCCAGATCGAGGAGCTCGGCCGCGATGATGGTGTCGGCCGCGGTGCGGTCGGCCGGGGTCAGGCAGGCCAGCTGTTCGATGATGGTCCGGGCCCGGTATTCGGTGAGCTCGCCGCGACTCAGACTGGCCAGGGTGTGCGGCATATCCAGTACCAGGGCGTGGGCGAGGCCGACGTGTTGCTGCCCGCGGAACCGGGAGTCCCGGCGGGCCAGCGCGATCTGCGCGGCGATGCTGCGCCGGGTGCGGTCGGGCTGCACCTTCCGGGCGGCGCCGTCGGCCTGCTGGGACAGCGTGAACGCGTATGTGAACCGCGCCTGCGCGGCGGCACAGGCGGATTTGATCCGCTCCAACCCGGTGATCTGGTCGATCAGTTCCCGGTCGGATCCGTCGGCAGCGAGCTTGTTGATCGCAGCCATCAGCTCAGCGAGGTTGATCGCGACACCAATCGACGGACCGTCGGCGGATACAGGATCATCATCGGACACATGTTCGATTCTAGTCGTTGACCACCGGATAGTCAACGCTCTGCCGCTACTTGACTGCGACGCTGTCCGCGGCGGAGATCCGGTTCCCGCAGAGACACTTGTCGCTAGTCCGTCGACGTTCCAGACCAACGGTTGACCACCGCTCCGATCGCGACGCCCAGCACATAGCTGGCTCACAGTCCGAGATGTGGTGCGATGAACTCCAGGCGTGGGTACATCGAGGGATGGTGGTTCGTGGTTGGCGAGACGGCCGCGGCGCAGGGCACCGACAAACCGGCGCCACGGTGGCGCGGACCCTTGCTGCTCGCCGGCAAGATCCTGCTCGTTCTCCTGGGAATCTGGCTCGCCGTGCAGGCGCTGCGGGCCGTGGACTGGGCCGAGGTCGGGGGTGCCCTGGCCCGGCTGGTCTGGTGGGAGTTCGTCGTCATCGCGTTGATCGTCGCCGTTCGGCAGACCGTCAACGCCTCGACCCTGCTGATCCTGTTGCCTGGTCTGCGACTACGACAAGCACTTTCGACCGCACTGTCCGGCACGCTGATCCAGACGCTCAGCCCGCCACCGGCGGATGCCGTGCTCCGCCTCTCGATCCTGCGTTCATACGGGGTGGAGACCACCCGCGGAGCGGCGGCGCTGGTCTTGGACACGCTCGTCTTCTATCTGGCCAGATTCGTGGCGCCGATCGCCGGGATCCTGCTCGCCGCGGTGGCCCTGCCCGTCGAGCCGATCCAGGTGTGGATGGCCATCGGGGGTGCGGCGGCCGCGGTGATCCTGGTCTGGTCGCTGATAGTGATATCCCGAGGAGAACGGGCCGCCGACCGGCTCGGCCGGAGCGCCGCCACGATCGTCAAACGATTGCGACCCACCGTGGATCCCGACGCTTGGGCGGCGGCGATGGTTCGATTCCAGAAGGAGTCCGCATCGGGACTGATCAGGCGGATCGGCCAGGCGACACCGGCGATGCTCGGATTCATCGTCGTCGATGGACTCGTGCTCGTCGTCTGCCTGCGCTTCGTCGGGATCCCCGGTGAACACATCGGTTATTGGGCGGTCCTTGCGGCACTGCTCAGCCTGTATCCGCTGACCATCTTCCCGTTCGCCGGGCTCGGTGTGCTGGACGCTGCGCTGATCGTGCTCGTGAATCACGAGGGCGTCGTCGACTCGGCCGACCTCGTTGCGGCAATGGTCATCTGGCGCGCAGCCACGCTGCTGCTGCCACTGTTGCCCGGCCTGGTCACGCTGACGTTCTGGCAACGCCGACAGGGACGGACGAAGGCAGTGGAAGCTGCGCCGTCGGACAGCCACCCCGACGAAGGATGAACAGTTCTACGAAGGGGACCGTGGAGCGGCGCGAACGTGGGCCCGTTCACCCTGCCTGCCAATGAGACTGAGGAACTCGACCGGCCCGGAACTGGTGGCGCCGAACCAGTGCGGCGTCCTGGTGTCGAACTCGGCCACCTCGCCCGCCTCGAGGATGAGGTCGTGTTCGCCCAGAACGAGGCGCAGCCGACCGTCCAGGACGTACACCCAGTCGTAACCGTCATGGGTCCGCAGGTCAGGCACCGCGCCATCATTCCCGGTGGGCAGTACGAACTTGTACGACTGGATGCCTCCGGGCCGACGGGTGAGCGGGATGATCGTCGATCCGTCGCTGCGGGTAATGGGGCGCAGGTTGATGCGGGGATTTCCGGTCGGCGGCGCATCGACCAGATCATCAAGGGTGACGCCATAGGCGCCGGCCAAGGGCAGCAGCTGTTCCAGTGTGGGGCGGCGCAGCCCGCCCTCCAGTCTCGACAGTGTGCTGGTCGAGATGCCCGTCTGGCCGGCCAGATCGGCCAGCGTCATGTTGCGACCCAGCCGCAGCCGCTTGAGTCTCGGCCCGACGGCATCGAGGGTGCGATCCAGCTGGTTCGACATCGTCTGACTCGAGGGCGCCTGGTTCGACATAGTCCCAGCTTGCCATTCGGCAACACCATTTGCTTCCGGACCAGTCAACTCGTCGAGCGTCGCACCGAGGACGGCAACGACCGCTCGTCCGTACCAACCGCTGGTACCTCTCGGCCGCGCCGATCATCCGCGCCCTCGCGCACCAGTGGGTGCCGGTGGCGACCGCGGCCTGGCCGAAGGCAGTCGGGAGCGCGCCGAGGAGGTACTCGAGCAGGCCGACGCCTGATCAGCATTCGGGTAGCTGCTCCGACGCTGTGCGGGCCGGTACGTCGACGGCCCTATCCGATGTGGATGATGTGCCGGCTCGCCGCTGGTGCGAGTCTCAACGCTATGAACGATCTCGGTGCCCGGGTTGGCTGTCGGCCGGGCAAGGCCGGAGTCGCGCTGTGCCCGATGGGGGGCGGATCGCAGCAGTCTCGATCCAGGCCCCCGCCAAGGGCCTGAGTGGGCTGCTGGACAGAAGCAATCAGGACCCCACATATAATTCGTCCGACCCTCATGTCTACCTATCCAAAAGGACTGCACATCATGAATTATCCCCTGTGGAACATCTTCCTGACCACCATGTACTTCTTCATCTGGGTCATGTGGTTCTTCCTGATCTTCCGCATCGCTACGGACATCTTCCGCGATGACAGTCTCAACGGGTGGGGCAAAACCGCCTGGCTGGTGCTGGTTCTGATCCTGCCGTTCATCGGCATCCTGATCTACCTCATCGCCCGTGGGAGCGGTATGGGCCGCCGCGATGCAGCCCAACGGAAGGCAAGCGAAGACTCCTTCCGCAGCTACGTCCAGGAAGCGGCAACTCCGGTCGATACCGCCGGCCAACTCGGGAAACTTGCCGAACTCCACGACAAGGGTGTCCTCACCGACGCGGAATTCGCCGCTCAGAAGGCCAAAGTCCTCAGCTGATCTGTCTGCGCATCAACAGTCACCTTTGGAGACTGCATGAACACGATTGCCTGGATCATCCTGCTGGTTCTGCTGATCCCGATCATCGGGCTGCTGATCTTTGTCATCGTTGCGGCATCACTGGTCCGGGTGCCATCGGGAAGCCTCGGGCTGGTGATGTCCAAAGGCCGGGCAACAGACACCACGTTGTTGCCCGGCCCGCATTTCGTGCTGGCCTTCCGTCGTCGGATGGTCGAGGAATACCCATCGATCGAAATGTCCTACCGAGTCGGTGGCTCCGACCCAGCGCAGGAGTCACCACCCGGTGAGGGCCGTCGACGCGACCGGACCGGGCCTGCCGATCGTTTCGGCGACCTGGACCAAGCCGGGCCTTCGTGGCCGGTCACGCTCGGCGACCGGGTGGCCGTGACGTTGTCATTGACGATCCGATTCCGGCTCGACGTCGATCAGCTGCGTCTCGTGCACGAAAGGTTCGGCCCGGGAGGCATTTTCGGCATCGTGCGGGACGAGAGCAGCCGGGCGGTACGCAATTACCTGAGTCAGGAGCAGGTGGGCGCTGGCGACTTGTTCGGTCCCGCCCGGGCCGGCTGTCAGGAAAACCTCCGACTGGCTGTGGCACAGGCCCTGCTACCCGACGGCATCGTTGTGACATCTCTGGTGCTCGGCGACGCGGATTTCGGTCGCACCGGAGACGTTATCCAGGCGGCCGCACGAGCGCAGCACGAGCTGCGTCTTGAGGAGGCGCAGGCCGCGACCCGGACCGCCCGCGCCCTCAACGACGCCACCCTGGGCGAACAGCTGGGGACTTCGGGCGACGCCGCCTGGCGGTATCGGGAGACCGACCTCTGGCGCGAACTCGTCCAACGCACCGGCACGCTCTCGGTGGCCATGCGCGCAGCCGGCGATTCTCCCGGCATCGGTAGCACCAGCGCCAACGCACCAACCCCCGATGAACAAGACCAACCGGTCGACCAGTGACCGAGGGCACGTCGACATCGCTCACTGAACGGCTGATCCAGATGGTGGCGGTCCTGCTGCTCGGCATCGCCACCGTCGGAACCGCCTGGTGCGGATACCAGTCCTCGCAATGGAACGGCGCGCAATCAGATCTGGCGCGTACTTCCTCCGATCAGCGCGTCGAAGCCAGCCGGCTGTTCGGACTGGCCACGCAGCAGGTTTCCTACGATGCCTCGTCGGTCGCGCAGTATGCGCAGGCCGTGCAGAGCGACAACGTAAAACTTGCCCAGTTCTACCGCAAGAACCTCATCCGGCCAGCATTTCTGCCTTTCCTGGACAAATGGCAGGCCGAGATCGCTGCCGGTGGCTCACCGACCATCCTCTTTCAGAATCCGGCGTATCTGGCCATTCAGTTCGGGCCCTACCAGAATGCGATCGGTGCATCGGAAAAGTCGACCAATGCCAGCCAGAAAGCCGGCGAAATCGCCAATAAATATGTGGTCAACACCATTCTACTGGCCATAGCGCTGTTTTTCGCCGGCGTCACCTCCTCATTCGGCTACAAACCCGCGCGTGTGTGTCTCATCGTGCTGTCGGTCGCCACCGTGGGAATCTCGGCATTACAGCTGGCCGGCCTGCCGGTCAGCTGACGCCACCTGCGGATCCTTTACTCAGCTCGTCACGGCGACGACGCAGGTAGGCGATTTGGGCGGTGTTGCCGGCCAAGCCGATCGCCAGGTCGTAGGCCACGCGCGACTCGCCATCCTCGCCGAGCCGGCGCAGCAGGTCGGCGCGGGTCGCATGGAAGGCGTGATACCCGGCCAGCCTGCCCTCCAGGCGGTCGACGGCGGCCAGTGCCACTTGTGGGCCGTCGAGCTCGCCGACCGCTATGGCCCGGTTGAGAGCAACGATCGGCGAGGGGTCGATGCGGATGAGCAGGTCGTACAGGGCGACGACCTGAGACCAGTCGGTGTCGGATGGTCGGCGGGCCGAGGTGTGGACGGCGTTGATCGCGGCGAGGATCTGGTAGCGACCCGGAGCCACTCCGGCGGCCAGTCGCTCGCGCACCAACTGATGACCTTCGGCGATCAGGGCTACGTCCCAGGCCTCCCGGTCCTGCTCGTCCAGCATCACCAGTTCGCCGGCCACCGAAACCCGGGCGTTGCCACGGGATTCGATGAGGAGCATCAGGGCCAGTAGGCCGGTTACCTCACCGTCCTGCGGCAAAAGGGCGCGAATCAACCGCGTAAGTCGGATGGCTTCACCGGTGAGCTCACGTCGTACTGGATCGGTGTCCGGGCCCGTCGCCAGGTATCCCTCGTTGAAGACGAGGTAGAGGACGGCCAGCACACCGGTGATCCGTCCCGGGAGGTCCTCCGCGGCCGGCACCCGATAGGGAATGCGCGCCTGTTTGATCTTCACCTTCGCGCGGGTGATGCGCCGGCTCATGGCGCTCTCCTGGGTCAAGAACGCCCGGGCGATCTCGGCCACGGTCAGACCACCGACCAAGCGCAGGGTCAGCGCAACACGGGCCTCGATCGAGAGGGCGGGGTGGCAGCAGGTGAAGATCAGTCGGAGCCGCTCGTCGTCGATCGAATGGGTGTCGGGTGGGTCGTCCTCGTACAACATCTGAGCTTCCGCGTGTTTATCGGCGCGCTTGCCCTCACGCCGGATCCGGTCGATGGCCTTTCGGTTCGCGGTGGTGGTCAGCCAGGCGCCGGGGTTGGCCGGCACGCCGTCGACCGGCCACCGCACGACTGCGGTCGCGAACGCCTCGGCCGCCGACTCTTCGGCGATGTCGAGATCGCCGAACCTCCTGGCCAGCGCCGCAACCACTCTGGCCCACTCCTGTTGGTGCGCCAGGGTCATCGCCGCCCGCACATCGACCGGGCTCACCGGAACGGACGCACCTCGACCTTCCGGTTGCAGGCCTTCGATCCTCGTTCGGCGAGGGTGAGGGCCACATCGAGATCGGGAGCCTCGATGATCCAGAACCCCGCGAGGTATTCCTTCGACTCCGCGAAAGGCCCGTCGGTGATAATTGCCTCGCTGCCTCGGTTGTCGACGACCGTGGCCGCATCGGGGTAGCCGAGGCCACCGGCGAAGACCCAGTGTCCGTCGACCTGGAGCCGGGCGTTGAACACGTCGATGGCGGCCATCTCTTCCGCCGGGGCGAGCTCGGGCGAGTCGTGGATCACCGAAAGCAGATACTGCATCTCGCATCATCTCCTGTCTCTGGTCGGCCCCGAATGGGTAGCCGCTCATCTCGACTACGAACGCCGCAGCCCCGATCGGACAACGGCTGTCGGCTTGATTCTCTCAGGGGCGGCCGCGGGCCAGCAGCTGGGCGAGCGTCGTTGATCCGGTGTGGCCGAGCTGTTGGATCTGGGTCCGGCACGAGAAGCCGTCGGCCAGCACGACTGTCGTGGCGGACCTATTACGCAGGGCGGGTAGCAGCGCATTCTCGGCGACAGCGACCGACATGTCGTAGTGTCCTTTTTCCATGCCGAAGTTGCCGGCGAGTCCGCAGCAACCATTGACGGTGGAGACCGTCGCCCCAGAGTCGACGAGCACCTTCCGGTCGGTGTCGAAGCCCATGACCGCATGGTGGTGACAATGTGGCTGGACCAGGATTTCGACATCCGTGAGATCCGGCGGAGCCCAGGCGTCCGGGGTGCCGTCTCTGCTGGAGAGCTGCTCGGCCAGCGTCCTGGTCAGGCCGGCGACCTGGGCCGCCCGAGGGTCGTCGGGCAGCAGATCGAGCAGATCCGACCGCAGCACCGCCGTACACGACGGTTCCAGACCGACGATCGGGATACCCTGGGCTGCATACGGTCCGAGAATGTCCAGCAGACGTCGAAGCCGACTCCTGGCGCCGTCGAGCTGGCCCGTGGTGATCCAGGTCAGGCCACAGCACGCCACCTGGTCCGGAACGACCACGTGGTAGCCGGCGCCGGCCAGCACCTTGGCCGCCGCTGTGGCGACCTCGGGATTCATGCCGTCGGTGAACGTATCGACCCACAGCACCACCGCATTCTCGGCATCAGCCAGGGGGTTCGCGCCGGATCGGTGACCATGCTGGGTATTCCGGCGAGAGGACCGGTGAAAGGTGGATGACGCGAATTTCGGTGCCCGACGCCGCGGATCCATGCCACCCGCGCGTAGGATGAGGCGCTCCACGGCCCGGACCGAGGTCAGTGAGTTGAGCGCAGCAGGGCCGACCCGTGGCAGCTTGCTCAGCAGGGTGAGCCAGCGCGGCAGCCAACCGATGCTGTAGTGGCTGACGGGCCGCAGTTTGCGCCGGTAGCTGCGGTACAGCACCTCGGACTTGTACTGGGCCATGTCGACCCCGGCCGGGCACTCGCTGGCACAAGCCTTGCAGGACAGGCACATGTCCAAGGACTCACGCACCTCGACGGAATCGAAATCGGAGATCAGCCCACCGTTGGTGACCTCCTGCAACACCCGGGCCCGGCCTCGGGTGACATCCTTCTCATCTCCCGACGCGAGGTACGACGGGCACATGAAGCCATCGGCGGCTGAGGTGTCGGCCCGACATCTGCCCACGCCGACGCAGCGGTGCACCGCAGTGGTGAAGTCGCCCGCGTCGCGGGAGAAGCTGAACCCGCCTCCGGCCAGCAGCGGAAGGGCCTGCGGCCGACGGAGATTCGCATCGATCGCGGCCGGCCGGACCAGCACGCCGGGATTCAGCAGGTCGGCAGGATCGAACAAGGCCTTCACCGCGGCGAACAGGTCTATGACCCGCGGGGAGTACATCAACGGCAACAATTCCGAGCGCGCCCGGCCATCTCCATGCTCACCGGAACACGAGCCGCCGTACCGCACCACCAGTTCGGCTGCATCGAAGATGAACCGGCGGAACACTTCTCCCCCGCGCTCCAGCGGCAGGTCGATCCGAACATGCACGCATCCGTCGCCGAAATGCCCGTACGGCAGCCCGGTGACACCGTAGGAATCCATCAGCGCCTCAAATTCTCGCAGATACCCACCCAGGCGCGCCGGCGGAACAGCCGCGTCCTCCCAACCGGGCCACGCCTGCCTCCCGTCCGGGGTGCGGCCGGCCAACCCGGCCCCGTCGGCCCGAATGTTCCACAGGGCCGCGGCGGCCGGACCGGCGGCGAAGACCATCGAGTCGAGGGCGGCGGCATCCCGAACCAACAGCTGGGCTCGGTCGGCAGCCTCGGCATCCGTCTGTCCGGCGACCTCGATCATCAGCCAGCCCGCGCCGCGGGGCAGGTCCGGCACCGAGCTCGACCCCTTGGCCCGCCGGACCACGTCGACCAGCCGCGCGTCCAGACCTTCGACGGCCAAAGGGGAGTGGAGCAACAACGCGGGCACCGCGTCGGCCGCGGTGGCCATGTCCGGATAGCCGAGAACGACCAGGGTTCGGGCGGGACTGATCGGGACGAGATCCACGGTGGCATCCAGGATCACGCCGAGACTGCCTTCGCTGCCCACCAGCGCCTTGGCCAGATCGCGGTCGTTTTCGGGCAGCAGGTGCTCCAGGGAGTACCCGGACACCTGCCGGCCGAAGGTGCCCAGTTCAGTGCGGATCGGTTCGAGACTGCTCGTGATCAGATCGGTCAGGCCCGGAATTGCTTGCGCCCCTTCCCGCGTGTCCAACCGGCGGCCCAGCCCGTCCACGACGGTCAGCGCTCGGACGTTGTCGGCGGTGCGGCCATAGGCCACGGCGTGCGGACCGCAGGCGTTGTTGCCGATCATCCCGCCGATGGTCGCGCGATCCTGCGTCGAAGGGTCCGGCCCGAAGCGCAGGCCCAGCGGTGCGAGCCGTCGTTGCAGGTCGACCAGCACCACACCGGGCTGGACCAGTGCGCTCCTGGCGGTCGGGTCGATGTCGACGATCCGGTTCAGATGCCGCGCGAAGTCGACGACGATGCCGGCGCCGATCGCGTTGCCGGCCACCGAGGTTCCGCCACCCCGACTGGTCACCGGGACCCCGGTCTCCCGACTGACCGCCAGGATGGCCAGCACGTCGTCGACGTCGACCGGCTCCACCACCGCCGCGGGGACCACCCGATAGTTGCCGGCATCGGTCGAGTACTCGGCCCGGCTCCGCCGGCCGTCGCGCACCGCCCCACGCACGACAGCGCGAAGTCGATGGATCGCTTCAAGTTCCGGCTCGGCCGCGGGGGTCATCTGACCGGCACTGTCGACCAGCTCCGGCCGGGATCGGCCCCAGCCCGAGAATGCCTGGGCGCCTTTACCTGCCCGGTGCCCGTGACTGCCAGGTTCTCGATGACGCCTCCCTGGTCAGGTGCATGGGCTGCCGCGCTGCGGTTGTGGATGCCCTGCCGTCAATCTACAGGGGCCGCCGACATCACCAGGGGCCACGTCCGGCCCAGGGCCCGGCCTTCGGACGCTCGTCCTCAGACAGGGTATTGAAGTAGCCCAATGACTATGAACGGCATGTTCCGATCCCTGTCGGTTCGCAACAATCGGATCTGGGCGGGGGGCGCCAGACCTTCGAGCACTATGTGCAGCGAAGGTGGGATCTGCGGAACCAGGCTGCACTCACTCCTTCCGGAACATCCGGCGAACGGCTCGAAGGATCAGCAGAAAGCCGAAAAGGCCGACTACCGCGCCGATGAAGGACAGCGTCCGGACGTTGGGGGCAATGTATGGACCGGTATCCGACACCACCAGCACGGCAGCGACCACGATCGCCGCGACCGCGATGACCGCGCCAACGAGTTCCGAGACCAGTTCACGGATCCATCCGCGCTCGGTCGAGGCGCCGAACGAATGGAGCCGTATCGCGAATCGGCCCTGCACGATCTGTTCGGTCACCGTCTCCAAGCGCCCGGGCAGTCGGCTGGCCATCGCATAGAGAACGGCTCCGCGCGCCTGGATGGTGGCCGCCTCGCGCTTGGGATCGACCATTTCCCGGAGAATGTGCGGGACCTCGGACAGCGCCTCGGAGAAGAACTCGAAATCCGGATCGATCAGGGCGAGGCAACCCTCCAGGCTGAGCAGGGTCCGGAAGGCGCTCACCAGCGGCGCCGGGAGCGCCATGTGGTGGGAGCGAATGACGTCGAGCATGGCGTTGAACACCGATGCGCCGCCGCCGCTGCTGCGGGACATGGAGGTCAGCACGACCCCGATCTCGCGCCGGAGGGCGTCGGTGTCAGTGTCTTCCGGCGCGCGAACCAGCATCAGGATGGTGTCCGTGGTCGAGATGTCGTCCTCGTTGGCGACCGCCATCAGCAGAGTGGCCACCAGTCTTCGGGTACTGCGGTCCAGAACCCCGACCGCGCCGAAATCGATGAGGGCCAGCGAGCCGTCCGGTTGGAGCAGGACATTGCCGGGATGCAGGTCCGCATGGAAGACCCCGTGCACGAGGATCTGTTCCATCACAGCACGTAGCAGGGTGGCAGCAAGTTGCCGGCGCGCCCCCGCGGGTAGCGCCTGCAGACCGTCCCCGGCCGACGCCAGAGGTATCCCGGCCAGCCGATCCATCGTCAACAGCCGCGGGCCGCTGGCGAGCGGGAACGCGCGTGGAATCGTCAGTCCGGAGCCGCTTCTCGCATTGACGGTGGCCAGCATGTCCATGTTGGCCAGCTCGACCCGATAGTCCAATTCGTCCTGGAGCGACCTGGTGAAACCGTCGGCGATCGCGACGGCTCCGAAATCCTTGCCCCAATCCGTCCGGTCCTCGAGTCGGCGCGCGAGCCGGACGACGATGTCGACGTCGGCTTCGACCTGTGCTCTGGCCGTCGGGCGCTGCACCTTGATGACCACCTCCGTACCGTCCAGCAGGGCACCGGTGTGCACTTGAGCAACCGACGCTGCCGCCAGTGGTCTCTCGTCCACCCTGGCGTAGACGCCGTCCAGGGGGCCGCCCAGTTCGGACTCGATGGCCGCCTTGATCTGGTGCCACGGCACCACCGCGGCGGCGGACTGCAGGCTGGTCAGCGCCGAGACATACGGCTGTGGAATCACATCACGCCGGGTGGAGAGCACCTGCCCGAACTTGACAAAGGTGACTCCGGCTTCGTTCAGCGCGGCCACCAATGCGGCGGCGCGTTGCTGCGCCGCGCTCCGGGTCTCACTCGATTCGGCACGCCGGCTCTGAAATGCGCCGCCCAGACCGTGTTTGGAGGCAATCGCGACGATCTGCAGATATCGACGCGTCCGGCGGCGCCGCGCCGCGAGTGAACGAAACGTGGAGATCGGTCCCATTCGCGTGTGCGAGGGCGAGATACCTTCCGCCGCCACCAACAGCGCTACCCCGATCGCAAAGACCCAGCCGAAGGTGAGGGCACCGAAGGCCAACCAGACCCACACCGGCACAACCGTTTTGCCCGAAGCGTCCACCAACCCGGCCGACTTCGCGGTCAACCAGGTGAACGGCAGACTGCAACCGAAAACCACCACGGCAACCAGCGCAATACGCCACCGCGCGGTATCCGACCCCAGCACCCGCCGAGCGGCCAACCCGACCAGTGGCACGTACAGGATCGCCGCCACGATCGTGACCAGTATCAGGCCCATGGCTGACCATCCCTCCTGATTGCGACGACAACCCCGGATCGTCGATCCAGCCAAGGAGTCGGGTCGTTCGGCCCGACCGGGGATCTTCGAGGAAGATAGCCCACCTCCGTCGAACGACCGGCCCTGGACAGGCAATCTTTCGGCCGCCGCGCAGTTTGCCGATTGGCTGGGGCTCGACGTCGGCGTTATCGCGGAACGGGCCGCTGATGTCGAATGGACGGCCGCTCGTTCGTCGGACTGGTGCCGGGAAGCCCGGCCTCGAGATCAGGAGGAAATTTCATGCCGCACCCAGTGGTTCATTTCGAGGTCATCGGCCGCGACCCCGAACGGCTCCGACAATTCTTCGGCCAGTTGTTCGGATGGGAGTACCACATTCCGTCGCCAGTGGCATCGGAGGTGTCCGATCCGGACAACTATGGGTTCATCGATCGGGTCAGCACACCCGATGGGACGGGAATCCCAGGCGGGGTCGGCATCAGATAGCCGAGTCCGCGAGCCATTCCCACTCCCTCATGGCCCGCGGCGTAGAGCTGCGCCCGCGGCGTAGAGCTGCCAGGCGACGGGCACCGACCGTTGACGGCTTGCCATAGGCCGGGGCGCGCGCGCCGTTCAGCCGGCATCCCCCACAATTGAGTCATGACCTGGTCATGGCCCGCAAACCCGCGATGAGCGGGCTCGCTGACCTGGCGTCGCGGGGTTGGCGTCGACCGGTGGCCGAGCTAGCCGGGTTGGTCGTCGGATTTTTGTCGTTCTCCTGGTTGCACGACCGGGCCGGGAGGGATGTCCGTTCGGCAACAGTGAATGCGAAGGCCCTGCAATCAGTGGAACGTTCGCTACACCTGAACATCGAAGTACGGGCCAACCAATGGCTGGCTCACCATCCGACGCTCATCCAGCCGGCAGTGCTCTACTACCGCCTGTACTACCTACCGCTGGCCCTCGTATTGCTCTGGGTGCTCTTCCGCCATGCCGAGGTGTATCCCGCTGTCCGCCGCACCCTGCTCGTCATGGCGCCGTTGGCGTTGCTGGTCTTCTGGCTACTGCCCATGGCGCCACCGCGGTTCGCGCTGGCCGGGATCGCGGACGTCGTCGCCGAGCACGATCTCCCAATCGCCGGGGCCTCGCGGGACCTGACCAACGGGCAGAATCACTTCTCGGCGATGCCGAGCCTGCACGTTGGATGGTCGGCACTGTGCGCTTACGCCGCGTGGCTGGCATTGCGCGACAGAAATCCACGGCTGGCGCTGCTCGTCTGGCTGTTCCCCGCGGTCATGGTCGCTGTCGTCATCACCACCGGTAATCATTACGTGCTGGATGTGGTCGGCGGCTTGCTGCTCCTGGCGATCTCCATCGCGACTGCGACTGCGTGGGACCGATGGCGGCCGGCCACGCCTCGTGTCTTGAGCCTCTAGAGGCGCGAATCGAGAGCCGGGCGTCCAGCGTTCGAAAAAAATCCAGTTTCGCAACCGGCTCCGAGGTCACAGACCAGCAGTGCAGATCGACCATAAGGGTGAAGATCAGAGCAAACAGACGGAGCTGGCGTGGCTATCTCTCGCTCCGGGCCCTGCCAAGTCATCATGAATTAGTGGGCGCTGAACCCGGTGAGTCGATCGAGCAGTGGTGTGAACGCGCCATCGTTGCCAATTCGGTAGCGGCGGCTCAGGAGGAGTCGTTGGCCGAGGTCGGGAATCCGACTGCGCAACGAGTATCGCGCACGCGGGCCGAGGAAGCCTCGGCTGATCTGAAAGCGGCACTGGACGCCTTGCAGCGGAAAAGGCAACGTGCTCGCGAGTGAGGAACGGCCGGGCCAGGCGACGTGAGCAGGGTTTTGCTTGCGCCTCGGCTAAGCTTTCGTCGTAGGCGTGAGATTACCCGGCTCGCTGAATTCCGGCTGGATGCTGGCCCATATCCGGCTGTGACGGCGAATTATCACGTGTTCGGCAAGGATCAATCTTCATGGTTGAGACCCAGCTACGTAGCGATCTGCTTGCTGCCCACAGTGACAGCGACAGCGTTCCCCCAGCGGGATTGCGGATCCACTCCGGCGTACCTCTTCGCTCGACGGGCCGAACCGCGAGTACCAGTAGGACAGAGGAAAGAGGAGCTCGATGACGTCAGCTGCTGACCAGATCCGCCCGTTTCGCCTGCAGGTGGCCGAGTCTGACCTCGACGACCTACGAGACCGGTTGCGTCGCACGCGTTTGCCCGAAACCGAGACTGTCACGGCCCCGGACGGAGAGGCTGATTGGGGCCAGGGTCCACCGCGCAGCTATGTCGCGGACCTGATGCGCTATTGGGCGGAGGAATACGACTGGCGGCGCCTGGAGCGGGAGCTGAACGATCACGGGCAGGCCGTGACCGAGATCGACGGACTGGACGTACATTTCCTGCACGTACGCTCGAGCCGCCCGGATGCCCGACCGCTCATTCTCAGCCACGGCTGGCCCAGTTCTGTCATCGAACCGTTGGCGGTCATCGATGAGCTCACCGAGCCGCGGTCGCCTGACGCACCGGCTTTCCACATCGTGGCCCCGTCGCTGCCCGGCTTCGGGTTCAGCGGAAAGCCCGACGCCCCTGGTTGGAGTGTCGAGCGCACCGCAGACGCGTGGGCGAAGCTGATGCAGCGCTTGGGTTATCAGCGCTTCCTCGCCGCCGGTGGAGACTGGGGCGGTCGGATCACTGCGGCGCTCGGCAGTCGTCACCCGGAGCTCGTTGCCGGTCTGCACACCTTCACCCCGTACGTCAGTGAACCTGCAGGCGGGCCAGGCGTTCTCACCGAGACCGAGCGGCGCTGGGTCGTTGACACCCGCCGCTTCTGGCGCGTCGGCGGTGGCTACTCGCTGCAGCAGTCCACTCGGCCGCAAACGATCGCCTACGCGCTGGTCGACTCACCAGTGGCGCAGTTGACCTGGATCCTGGACAAGTTCTTCCTGTGGACCGACCACCAGGGATCGTTGGAAGCGGCCGTCGGCCGGGACCGGATCCTCGACATGGCGACCTTGTACTGGCTCACCGCCAGCGGCGGCTCCTCCGCCCGGTTCTACTGGGAGAACTTTCCACCGCGAGGGAACGACGAGGTGGTGAGCGTTCCTGCGGCGGTCACGATCTTCCCCGCTGACATCGAGAAACTGCCACGCCGCTGGGTCGAGGAACGGTTCCGGAATCTGACCTACTGGAATGTGGCCGACCGGGGCGGGCACTTCCCGATGCTGGAGGTGCCAACGTCGTTCGTGCGCGAACTCCAACTGGCTCTCGGCCCGATGCCTCAATGAGCCCCTTCACCAATCAGGTCATCGTCGGTCGACGAAGATGACCTCGATGGCATTGTTTCCGTAACCGAGCCGATTCCATGGTGGCAGTTCGGGTTGGACGTTGCCCGCTGCATCGGTGGCCCGGGCGCGAAGCGTGTGCCGTCCCACGCCGGCCCCTTCCCAGACATAGGACCAGTCCTGCCATTGATACGGGCCGGCCGCCGGTTGCAGATCCGCCAACTCCCAGTCACCTTCGCCGGTCAGGCTGATCTCGACCTTGGTCACCGGTCCCTCCCCCGACCAAGCCTTGCCACGGACCGTGCAGGGGCCGAGGTCGAGAACCGAAGCGGACAACGGCTCGGTGATGCGGGCCCGCACCCGCATGTGCTCGACTGCGTCCTGCGGTCGATCGGGCCACTGATACATGTAGTGACCGGTTTGGAACTCGCCGACGAACGGCTCGGTCAAGACGTCGATTCGCTTGAGCCATTTGACCGAGGCCACGGCATACCAATGGGGCACGACCATCCGGAAAGGAGCGCCGTGGTCGAGACCCAGCGGCTTGCCGTTCATCTCGTACGCGATCAAGATCTGCGCCTCGGGATCGGCGGCCAGGGAAAGGGGCAGCGCCCGTTCGAACGCGAGATCCGTCCTGCTGGTGTCCGGCAGCACGGGCTTGAGGTGGTAGGCGCCGCGATCGGCACCCTCGAACTTGACGTCGGTGCCCTCCGCCGACGGGCCAGCCAGCGCCAGCACATCCGCCAGCAGCGCACCTTTCCAGCGGGCTGTCGAAACCGCGTAGTCGCCCCAGGGCTCCCCGGTCGGCAGCGGCCTCATCTCCAGGCGTCCGTTGCCGGCACATTCCAACGTCACCGCGTGCTCGTAGGCGGGCAGGGCCCGCAGATCATCGATGGTGAGGGTCAGGGGTCTCTCCACAGCGCCGCCGACCTCGAAAGTACCGTCGTGCGTGGGCAGCGGAAAGTTGCTGCGGACATAGTGGAGCTCGTTGGGCGTGATGTCTCCGCTCAGCCCCGACGGCGGCGCCTCCGCGTTGTATGGGGCCGGGTTGATCATGACCAATGCCGCACGTCTGGCCTGCAGGTCGTCGCTGACTGTCATTGTCGTTGTCTCCGTTTGGGATTGGTTGTCGCGTGAGGGACGTCGGTATTGCCGATGATCAGTAGTCGGAATCCTGGAACGTGGGTTCACGGCCCTCGTTGAAGGCGCCGATGCCCTCGATGCGGTCGGGATGGACGGCCGAGCGCCAGTGGGCGTCCATCATGATGGCGATGGCCTGCTCGACCGGCTGTCCTTCTCCCAGGTGCACCGCTCGCTTGACCGCCTGCACGGCGGTGGGCGAGTTGCTCGCAATCTTGTTGGCAATCTTTTCGGCCGCTGCCATCAACTCTGCTGGCTCGTGGAGCTCGTTCACCATGCCGAGTCGGTACGCCTCCGCGGCCGTGATGGGATCCCCGGTCATCAGCATCTGGAGTGCCTTGGCCCGTGGCAGCAGCCGTGGCAGCAAGACCGGTGAGCCGCCACCGGCGGAAAGGCCGAGCATCGCCTCGGGCTGCCCGAAGGTCGCGGTATCGGAGGCGATGATGAAGTCGACGCTCTGGGCGAGCTCGCTACCGCCGCCGTAGGCAATCCCGTTGACGGCGGCGAAGATCGGTTTGCGGAGCTGCCGGACCGTGTAGAGGGTCCGGTCGAAGTCCTGGCGTTGCCGCAACCAGTCTTCCTTGGTCATGTTCTTGCGCTGGCGCAGATCGCTACCCACCGAAAAGGCGCGCTCGCCCGCGCCGGTCAGGATGACCACGCGTACGGCCGTGCGGACCGCGATTGTCTCGACGACCTCGGTCAGCAGTGCCCCCATCTCGGTGGTAATGGCGTTGTCGGCGCGAGGTCGATTCAGGGTGATGACGGCGATGCGGTCACCGAACCGGTAGTCGACGAGCACCGGCGGTTCGGTCTCTTCTACATCGGGGGCCGGTGGGCCGAAATCCAGTGACTTCCACCGGTCTGTCCCGGACGAGCTTTCTACCGCCATGGTGTTTTCCGATCGGTTGAGTTGGTCATGAACTGAGTTCCGCCAGCCATTTCAGCGCCGGCAGGCTGGGCGCGAAGCAGTATTCGCCGCCACGGGTGACTACAAACGGCGGGAGCTCGGTCAGCCGACGCCGGATCGGGCGCTGCGGAATCGTGAAAGTCCCCGTTCCGTCATTCGCTCCCACCAGTGGGTCTTTCTCGGCCGGGGCACCGACGAAGATGCCGTCATTGAGCCATTGGGTCTTGACAAATTCGAACTGCCGCCGGAGGTGGGACCCGGCGAACACGAAGATGATCCCGCGGTCGAGACCATCATCTTCGAGAACGCCTTCGGGCAATATCGGGCCGTAGCTGGTGCCACGCCGGATCATCCGGTGCAAGCGCACGTTGACGCTGCCGTCGTCGTCAAAAGCGTCACGTGGATTGGCTCGCCGCGCGTGCGCGCCAACCGGGCACTTCAGCCCGCGCGCGTCGTCGGCGTAACCGAAGTCGTTGTGGCGGAAGGCATCCTCGCCAAGACCAGGGTCATCATCGGTGGGTGCAAGTGCCAGTGGAGCTCCGCTCTGCCAGCGTCCCACCATCTTCGCTCCGAGCAGGGCCTCCTCCGCGCGGGTCGCGGCGCGGTCACGCAGATAGCGACGGTAGGCCGCAACCTTGGTGTGCAGCTTGCGGACGACCACGAACGTGCCGTTGCGCCCGAGGACGTCCGGGGTCGGCATCGGCGGTAATTCGCCTGTCTCGTCGGGGTAGCCGAGAATGATCTCGCCGGCCTTCAGGGGCCGCTCGTGCCGGTTTGACGATGGCCGGCCACTCCCTTCGACCGCGGGTTGACCGATCCCGTCCTTGAACCCGAAGGAGGTTCGACCGGTCGGGAGTTGGTAGCAGTCCTGCCGCCAGATCAGTTCGACTCCGGGCAACTGTTCCTGGGCGTGCCAAGCCTTTTCGGTCGCCGCCTGCAACAACGCCGGATCCGGGGAAAGCACAGCGATGGCGACGTGCACCTGCGAGGTGCCGAACGGCTTCTCCCAGTGCTCGGGGCTGCTCTCGCCGGTGTCGCCGAGGATTGCTGCCCGTGCGGCCATGCCCTCCCGGAACTCGGACGGGAAGCTGTCGAGGGAGGCCTGCGGTACGCCGAGCGCTTCGAGGCCGGCGTAAGTGAACGCAACGGTGACCGACGTGCCGGCCGCGGCACCGGGCCAAGAACGCGCGGGACCGGCCAATCCGTGTAGTCGCCGGACCAGCTCCCGACCGTCGTCGCGGTTGTCGATCCGTAGCAGCAGGTGCGTCCCGACATAGGGCGAAGGCCGTTCGTACAGGGCGCCGGCCTGGATGTCGTCGAGCTCGAGATCAGGCTCTGTTGTCGCGGTCACTTCGTCACCGACCTTCGAATCGCTAGTGGTGCGGCGGGAGCTTGGGCGGGTCTGGATTGGGTGCTGCGAGGTACGGAAACGTGTGCCCGGACGGCCGGCTCGACGAATCGACGCCGTCACGGATGACCGGTCCGTTCCCGGCATTGATCAGCTGGGTGAACAGGATGTCGATGACATCGTCGTTGAGGGCGCGTCCACCACAGGTCCGGTGCGCCTGGCCGCGCCGTGCGGCAAGTTCGATCTCCAGGTAGGACCCGCGTTCCGCGTACGGCTTGGTGATGTCGACGACCAGGAAGTCCGCGAGCACCAGATCCGTCAGCGGGTGATTTCCGGCCTCGTCGGTGGGCCAGTCAGTTTTTCCGTCGAGCCCGTCCCAGAACGCCAGGTTCGCGTTCAAGCGGGCCGTGTAGGCACCCAGATAGCCGTCTTGGAGGTGAAACGCGTCCTCCATGTTGTAGAGGTCGCGGATCTCCAGGTCCCGGTTCACCGTGTCGAACTGCTTCGGAGCCAGCATCATGTTCTTGACCTCGGGCCTACCCACCCGCTCGATCCTGACGTTGAACCGTCCCCGGGTGAGCGTCTCCGCGACCACACCGACCAGCGGCGCGCCACCCAGGACCGCCGCGTCGATCTCGACGACGATGCTGAGTACGTCCTTGCCATCGAGATAGATGGAGCTCGGGTCGGTGAAGGCCATCTTTCCGGTTGCGATCGTCTTCAAGGCCGCAGGGGCATCCATGATGAACGGGTCCCAGCGAACCCCGGCGAAGACCCGGATCCCCGCCCCGGCGCCGCCTTCCGGATCGCCCACCCGACAGGAGGCCGAGCCGCCCACGCTGAGAGTGCAGGTGCCGTCCTGCACGTGCGACCCATCGGGAGAGTGAGTCGGATCGGAGAAGACACAGTCGATGACGACCTCGGCGCCGCTGCTGTCGAACAACCCCTGATCGCCGCCGCCCGCCGCGATGGTGAGGGGCCGCAGCCTGAACCGGTAGATCAGCCCGTCGGAGAACAAGTCGGTCGGCTGGGCAAACGGCAGCGTATTCATCACGAGCACGAGCTTCTGCGGTTCGGACGGACTCGGAAACGCATACAGGTCGGTGATGTCAGCGATCGGATCGGCCAACGCCCGAGGGCCGGAAATGTGGTCAGACATCGGCGTCCGAAAGCTCGGTCCGCGCCCTAATCGGAGGCCTCCGCGAGCAGGGCCTGCATCGCCGGATGCTGTAGCGCTTCGGCCGCCTGCGGGTGGTCGAGCACCTGCTGGAACGCCGCGTTCACCCGCTGCGCCTTACGGATTTCCTTGACCGTGCCGCCGTAGTTACGCGCATACGCGGCTGCGGTCTGCTCCGCGCCGAGAACGAACGCCTTGACAGCAGCAAGATCGGGCAGGCCGGAGTACCCCTCGGTGTGTTGGAAGATCTTGACGAACAACCCCAGAGTCGGCCCCGATAAGAAGAAGTCCTCCATGTACGCGTCCCACGGCCCATCGAAGCTGGTGATGAACGCCAACTGGGTGTCACCGTCGAAGAGCACGAACCGTGCCTCATGGATCGACTGAATCGCCATGCCGTAATCCCCCGGCCGATACCCCGGGGTGTTCTGCAGGTCAGTGAGAGCCGCGCGCAAGGACTCACCGTCCCCGGGCTTGACCTTGAAGAACAAGCTGAATTCGCTCGTTGGACCAACCGTCACCCCCGGGTGATAGCCGTTCGCACCTGTCGCCATCAACGCCTCCTCGACGCACGCACCGAAACCGCACCGAGACAACGTCTGTCGCTCGATTGATACACGGAAAAACGGCCGAACCATAGCTTCTCACCGAGCGAACCATTGTGAGAGTACGGCCTTCATCCGACAGTACAAGCCTGGCACGACAAGCCTGGCACTCGACCCAGCGACAGCATCCACCGAAACGGATGAGACCGACGCCTGCATCAGGAAACGGGCCCTCAGTGGACTCGCCGACGGGCCGTCGGGCACCCGGCTGCCTTCGTTGCCTCGCCCTGGTGCGGGCCGCAGAATCGAGTCTGATCGCGGAATTGGCCGCCGCCTGATGTGTCCGTTCCAGTCCGACAGGTAACCTACGACGATCAGATGAAGTCAGTTGTTGCGCGTTCGAGTCGGAAGGTAGCTCACCATGGGAATCCGTCGAATCGGCGCGGAGGGGTGTCTGTGATGGCCTCGACTGGAGGGCCGGACGCCGGCGCTCGTAGCCACTCGCGCCGGCGCATTGCGGTCTGGACGCTGATCGGCGTGGGGCTGGCCGTCATCATCGGCGGGATATTGATCAACGTGTTGACCAATACCGACGTCGCGTGGTTGCTGCTCTGCTATCTCGCCGGCATGATCCTCTTGCTGATGGGCGGATTCCTGTTGGTGCGACTGAGCAACTGACGCCGGGCAGCCACCCCGAGCAGGGTTGCTTCCGCTTCCGGCACGGTTGCCCTTCGGAATGTTGTCGGCTGCGCCTGGGGAATGTCCTGGCCGCTGCGACCCGGCTACGGCTGCGGCAGTCGTACGTCAACCGGCCGTACCGTCAACCGGCCGTACCGTCAACCGGCGATGATTCCCTCGGCCGACCCCGATGATTTCGGGTCGGGCAAGCGCATCATCCGGAACGAGTTGAGCAGGCCCAGCAACCCGGCGAGAATCGGGATCAGTAGTGCGATCTGCAGGGCCAGCGGCCGGGCATCCGTGTTGATCCGGATGATCTCGGCCTGAGTCGCCGGCGGCTGGCCGGCGAGTTGCTCCGCCAGTGCGGTATTGCTCATCACCTCGGCGTCGTGCTCCAGCGCAGTCGCGACCTGCTGCTGCTCTGACGCCGACAGGACAGTGCTGGAGCTGGCCATGTCGGTGAAAGCGATCGACAAGGAGGCCAGCATGATCGCCCCGGCGAAGGCCAGCCCGAACGAAAGGCCGAACGATCCCGCCGCGGAGTTGACGCCGGCGGCCTCGCTCACCCGTTCTTCTGAGATCGGGGCCAGCGTGTAGTTGTTCAGCTGCGATACCAGCAGCCCCAGCCCAGATCCGGCCACGATCAGCGGGACCAGCAAGTACCACCCGGACTCCGCGCGGGGCACGATCGGGATGAGCACCACGAGTCCGACGGTGAGGAGCACGAAGCCCCATCGGATGATGGCGGCCGGGCGCCGATGACCGGCCTTCTTGCCTGCTAGCAGAGCGATACCGAACATGGACAACGAGAGCGGAGCCAGCGACAGGCCGGCCTGCATCGCGTTGTACTCCAGCACCATCTGCAGGTAGATGGGGAGCACGATCATAGTGCCGCCCAGCGCGATCTGCTGCAGCATCTGCTCGGTGATGCCGAACCGGAAGATCTTCGACCGGAACAGATCAGGGTCGATCAGCGTCGCCTTGAGCCGACGTTTGCGACGTACCAGCCAATAGCCGAACGAGGCCATGGCGACCGCGCCGACCGCGAGCAGCACGCCGACCGCTTCGCCGCCCTCTTGCCAGACCAAAATGCCGAGCACGATGCCGCCCATGCCCAGCACTGACAGGATCGCGCCGACGACATCAACCTCTCGCGGACCGGTGTAGGGCACGTCTTTGACGAGTTTGATGCCGGAGAGTACGACCGCGATGATCACCACTTCGAGCAGGAAACCCACCCGCCAGGACAGGTAGGTGGTGATGAAGCCGCCCAGGAGTGGCCCGACGGCGGCGGCGATCGCTGCGGCCGCGCCGACCAGGGCGTACACCCTCTTCTGCGCCGCGCCCTGGAAATTGCCGTGGATCAGGGACTGCATGGCCGGCAGCAAAAGCGACGCGCCGAGTCCACCGATAACAGCCCAGAAGATGATGATCGCCGTCAAACCCTGGGCCAGGGTCATGGCCGTGGCACCGACCGCGTAGCCGAGCAGACCGAGCACGTAGGCGCGTTTGCGGCCGATCAGGTCGCCGACCTTGCTGCCGATCAGGATGAACGCGGCGGACACCAAGGCCTCCAGCGCGATCGCCGACTGGACCCCGCTGACCGTGGTGTCCAGATCGCGGACCACGGCCGCAATCGACACGTTCATCAATGACGTATCCACGACCAGCACGAACATCGCCATCGACAGCAGGATGGCCAGCCGGCGATTGAGCGGAGCCTCCACTTGGTCGGCTCTGCCTCCGGGCTCAGTCATGGCGCTTTCTCTTCCGCGTCGTCGGGATGGTATGCGTCCTTCGTCCGGCACCGCAGGCGCTTGCGATGAAGTCAGACCGCGGTGAGCGGGGCACTCCCCTACCACGGGCGTGAACTGACGACGGCAGCTCGGATCCTATGGTTTTGACGGCGTTCGGGTGGTTGATCGCGATGTCGATCGGCGGGAAACCGCGCGCGTTGAGCAGGGCGACCACCGCTACCAGACTTTCGATGTCGGCTGCCGTGCCGGTCAGCGTGGTGTTGGCGCTGTCTTCAGCTCTCGTGAAACCGGCCAACGCCGACATCACCACCGGCCCGACCAAACCATCAATGCGGAGCTCATAAGAAGGCACGGCCAAGCCCTCAGGACCCGCTACCAGGCACACCTGGCAACATTTCGGCACCGCTATGGAGTTGCCGGAATCCGCGCAGTTCGACACCCAATCCCTGCAGTCGATTGATGATGCCGATCAGCGCAGCCTGATCGAGTACCGGGCCTTGCAGCACAGTTTCGAGAGACTGGCTGACCATGCGGACCCCTCCGAGCTCTTCCAGGACACCTGGCGGAATGGAACCTGCCACCCGGATTTCGAATTGCATCGCCGTCATCAGCCACCTCCGATCGCCGAATCGCGTCGTTCTGTGTGTGGCGAACACTTCCACGCCGGAAACGATCTGGACTCCCCCAAACCGTATGAGAGCACCGGCGCTGTCCTTCGGCATCAGCCGGACGCCACTCTCATCCGTGCGATCCGCTGCTCGACAGTCGGGCGTCGTTCGGCCGGCGCCACGGCCAGCACCCGATCGAGCACCACCAGGAGTCTCCGTCGAACCATCGGATGCATCTGAGTCTCGGCGATCTCGTCAACACCGGCGGCGAGGAACTTCTCCCAATCGAACACGTCCAAGATCACTCTGCCCTTGCCGCTCTCGAACACCCCGATGGCAAGGTCGCGGACAACGATCGTCGTCAGCAGGCTTTCGATGGAATCCAGCGCCTGTACCGCGGTGGCCGGGTCGTTGATGGCCGTCGACATGGCCCGCAACGCGATGTCGTTGAGCAGCCGGAATCCCAGCAGCGGATCCTGGGCGAATGATCGGTCGATACCGACGTCCAGGCACTCGAGGAGCGAGTCCGGGTCCGGTAGCTGCGCGTTCCACACCTGCAGGACAACCGCATGCTCGCGAACGAGGTCCCCGGGCATCAGTGTCAGCCGGATGGTGGCACCCTCCCGGCGTGCCAGGTCGCCGAGCCGGGGCAGGTCGATCTGACGCAAGACCTGCTGGGTGCCCGGCCAGCGGATCTGCGCTGCGTTCTCAGGCACGGCCACCGGCGGCGGAACAGTCGGCGAAAACGGCTCGGTGTAGATCCCGTCGATGACGGCCCGGGTACGTGCGGTGACCTGGTCCAGCGTCGTGGCCAGGTCGATCGACTTCAGCGCATCGACCTGCAGTTGGCGAACGATCACCACGGTCAGCACGACCAGGACGATCACCGAGGTCGGGACCAGCACACTGGTGGTCGCGTCGTCGGCGATGACGACCACACAGGTCATTGCGTAGACCATGACCCCGAAGACCAGGCCCAACGCGTGCCACACCAGCGGCTCGTCGCGGAACAGCACCAGCCGCGGCGACTGCGCGCTCGCGGCAAACTGGACCACCAGGAACAGCAGCGCAAAGACGATCCCGATCAGCGCCAGCAGGCCGGCGGAGCTGCCCGCCAGCAGTGCCACGACTTCGCCGCTGGGCAGCCGGGTGCCCAGGTCGATCGTGGGCAACAGCAGCCCGAGGCCGACGCCGACGGCTATATACACCAGCTGGGTCACGCCTGCCCGCAGCGACGGCCGGCGCCGCAGTTGCTGCACCATCGACGATTTGCCGCTCTGACTCCGTATCTGCATCGCAGACTCCTGATCATGGCGTTGCAACGCGATGAGCACCGGCTTCCGCTCAGCAGGGTCGACGGGCGCCACCACTCGACGATCGGCGACCCGCTTTCGATCCATCGCGACGGTCAACGTTTCGGGTGAGTGTAGAAGCCCGACCGATCCTCGTTCGCCGAGCCGACGGACCGACCCCACTCGGTTGCCGCCAATAGACCTGCAGCCAGTGATGAGGCGCGAAGAAGGTAGGGCCAAATGAGGGAGGGACGTATCGTCGAAACGCAGCTAAGTTTCTAGTGTGAAGCGTGAGCAGACAGCTTTCGCGAACGGCGCAGTCTGCTTAATCTTGGAGACGCATGTCTGAACAGTTCAGCGGTCTGCTCCGATTGCGGGCGTCGCCACCGCGGGTGTCGTCAGGTTTTGTGGCGCGCCCCCGGCTGACGGGCCAGCTGAACGCAGCCGTCGATCATCCGGTCACCCTGGTCAGCGCCGGGCCCGGGTATGGCAAAACCCTGACCTTGGCATCCTGGTCGCATGGCCAGGGCGCCGGGCGGGTGGCCTGGTTGTCGGTCGACCAGACCGACAATGACCTGCGGGCGTTCTGGAACGACGTACTGGGCGCACTCGTCATTGCCGGCGTCCTGTCCGGCAGCCCCGCGTTGGTCCGACCCGTGTTGCCGAGAGCAAACCCCAGCAAAGACTCTGGGGACCGAGAACTGTCGGTGGTGCGGTCGGCGCTCGCCGAGTTGACCGAGACGGTCATCCTGGTGGTGGACGACTTCCACCTGATCGACGACACCCAGGTACAGGAGTCCGTCGGGCAGCTGCTGGAGCATCAACCACCTCAGCTGCGGTTGGTCCTGTCCACTCGATCTGACCCGGCCCTGCGGCTGAATCGGCTGCGGGTCAACGGCGACCTGACCGACATCCGTGCGGACGACCTCGCCTTCACCCGCGACGAGGCGCTGGAATTGCTGCGCCGCAATGGCATTCGTCCCACGGGGCAGCAGCTTGATGTCCTCCTGGACCGCACTCAGGGGTGGGCCGTCGGCCTGCGGCTGGCCTTGATGCGCCTCGACCCTGCCGACCTGGAGCGCGGGATCGCCGACTTCACCGGCCGCAACCGACTGGTCGCCGAGTACCTGATCGAGGAAGTGACCGACCGACTCACAGCCGTGGATCGGGAGTTTCTGCTCACGACCAGCATGGCCGACCGGATCAACGGCTCCCTCGCCAACGAGCTGACCGGGGGCAGCGACGGTCAGCTCGTGCTGGAGCGGCTGATGACCCAGAACACCTTGCTGGTCGGACTGGCCGGCAGCAACGAATGGTTCAGCGTGCACCCCATGCTGCGATCGGTGTTGGCTCACCGGTTGGCAGTCGAACGACCTGGTGCGGTACAGGAACTGCACCTGCGGGCCAGCCGGTGGTTCGCCGCCCACGACGAACCGATCCAGGCGATCCGGCACGCCGTGGCCGCGGAGCAGTGGGATGAAGTCAGCCGATTGCTGACCGAAATCGCGTGGCCCCAGATGCTCACGCCCAATGCGGCCGCCCTGGCGTCGGCGCTGGAGCCGGCCGCCGAGCGCGCCAGGACGAATCCGACGACCGGCATGCTGCTGGCGGCTGCAGTCCGCGACCTTCGCCGGCAGGATTTCGAATCGATGATCAGAGCAGTTGATTCCGCCGCGCACAGGTTGGCGGACGTCTCCGACGACGACCGTTACGCGGCCGAGGCGCTCATCGCCGTCCTACGGGTGACTCATTCCCGCATCCACAACCCGAGTCTGACGGCATCCGCCTCTCTCGGGCTGCTGCAACTCCTCGACCGGGTTCCCCAGCGGAACCTGCCCACCTCCGGCCAACATCGGCTGGTCGCCACCAACAACCTGGCCGTCGGTCAGCTGTGGACCGGCGACCTCGAAACTGCCGAAGCGACCCTCAACACAGTCCAGATCCGTTGCCGGGAAAACGGTCTGGGCCTGACCGAACTCAGTGCCCAGGCTCATCTTTCGCTCCTTGATGTCGTCCACGGTCGATTGACCGAAGCACGAAGACGCGTCAGCGAGGGACAGGATCTCGCCGGCCGGTGCGGGTGGACCAGCCAACCTCAGGCCCTCGGGCTGTTCACCGCGGGAGCGATGGCCCAACTCGACCGTGGCCAACTCGACCTGGCCACGGCGACCGTGGAGTCAGGTCTGGCTCTCAGCCGCACCAGCTCCGACGCCGCCTGCCGGGTCGCCCTGGGCATTGTCGCGGTCGGCATCGCAGTCACCGCGCACCGGCAACCCGAAGCCCGCGCGGCCTCCACCCAGCTGCAGAACATCAGCGCCCAGGCGGGCGAGCTTCCGCCGATGTTGGCACGGTGGTGCACCGTTACCCACGCGGACGTTCACCTGGCCACCGAGGATCCTGAGACAGCCCTTGCTCTCATCGGCGAAATCAGTGAACCACCGGGATACGTCTGGGCACTGGAGCACATCGCGATGGCGAGGGCTCAGTTGATGTTGGGTCAGCCGAGCGCCGCACTTGACCTCCTCGACCGGATCCACGCGACCGCCTTGCCGTACCGGGTAGCGATGGTCGATGCCTGGGTGCTGACCGCGGTCGTCGCAGACCGAATGCACCGGTTCACCGCCGCGTTGACTGCCCTCACCAAAGCCATTGATCTCGCCCAGGACGAGGATATCTACCGGCCCTTTCTGCTGGCCGGTTCACAGATCCACGACCTGCTCGCTCGACACCGGCATCTCGTCTCCCGCCACCTCGAGTTCACTGGCATCCTGACCTCGGCGATCAATGGCGATGCCCCCGCGGTCGGCGCCGGCACGACGACCGGCGGGTCGTTGACGGAACGAGAACTCGCTGTGTTGAGCTACCTGCCCACGATGTTGAATTCGGCGGAAATAGCGTCCGACCTGTTCGTCACGGCGCACACGGTCAAATCCCATCAGCAGTCCATCTACCGCAAACTGGGGGTAAACACCCGTCGGACCGCCGTCGACCGGGCTCGTGAGCTGAACCTGATCTGACCCGACTCCGCAGCCAGAGCACTGCGCCTGTTGATGATGACCGGTGCTCACTCAGTCATATCGAATGACCTTCACCACCGGGCGACCCGACGGCTGCAGGGTTCATACCAACCGAGTGATGCCACGGTCGCACACGTCGCGATGATCAAGGTCGTACGATGACCTGACCCCTCGAAGGAGCACACATGACATCCAACTCGTCGCCGCGGAGCAATACTGCAGTCGGCCTCACCGTCTTCGCCGGCATCATGCTCATGATTCTCGGCATCTTCCAGGTGGTTCAGGCATTAGTGGCGCTGTTCAACGACAATTTCTATGTCGCGGGCCAGAAGTGGGTTTTCGAGTTCGACCTCACGGTCTGGGGCTGGATCCACCTGATCATCGGCCTTGTCGTGGCCGTGGCGGGCTATTTCGTCTTCAAGGGGGCCGTATGGGCCCGCGCCGTCGGGGTCGCCGTGGCGTCGCTCAGCGCCATCCTGAACTTCATGTGGCTCCCGTACTACCCGGTCTGGAGCCTGCTCATCATCGCCCTCGACGTCTTCGTCATCTGGGCTCTGACCGCCCACGGTCGCGACATTGCCAGATAGGGAGAGCGTGTCCCGCTGCACCCCAGGCGTTCTCGAACCAGCGCGGGCCCGGCCGATGCGTTCGCATGGCAGACTGACAATCAGGAAGGTTGCGCGATGACGATGCCACCGCAAGAGCCGGGTTGGAGCCAACCCGCGGCCGGCAACCAGCCCGGGCGCCCACTGCAATGGCAGGAGGCCCAGGCCGGAGCCGGCGGTGTCTTTGCGCCGGTCGGCGCAGTGAGCCCGGCGAATGCCCCGCTGCCGCCACCTCCGGAGCGCGACAATTCGGGGATCTGGCCCTTCATCGTCGGCACCATCGTGGTTCTGGCCGGCATCACTCTCGTGGTTGTGCTCGCCGGCTCCGGCACACCGACGAACTCGGTCACCGTGAATCCGACGACGGTCGTCACGACGACCCAGCTTGCCCCGGCCATCATCGTCAAACCCGGGACGACAAGTCCGACCGAGGATGGCACACCGGCCACCACCCCCAACAAAGCGGCACCCGAGGGCGAGACGACCACGTCCACGCCCTGACAACGTGCTTGCCGCGTAGCTTCCCGGAAACGCGGGCGGCGGACTTCTGGACAAGCCGATCGCCCGGGTTGAACATTGGCACCACTAATCCGTCGTTCGGCCGACCGGGCGGCCGGAACAAGAAAGTGAAAGGAATCGGCATGGCAGCGGAGAAAGTCGATCAGAGCGAACAGAACTCGACGATCGCCATCTACCCGCATCACGACGAGGCGCTCAAAGCCGTTCAGGCACTGCAGGAAGCCGGCTACGACTCCGATCACGTCTCCATCGTTGGCAAGGGCGTCAGGAACGTCAAGGAGATCCAGGGGTGGGTCGACAACGGTAACGAGGCCGGCCATTTCGGCAGCTGGGGTGCATTCTGGGGGGCCATGAGCGGATGGCTCATGCTCGGCTTCGTCTGGCTGCCCGGTATCGGCTGGGTGGCGGCCGGCGGTTGGCTCGCGGCCACGCTCATCGGTGCCGGACTCGGAGCCGGACTGGGCGCGCTCATCGGGTTGGGTGTTCCCAAGGACCAGGTCGCCGTGTATGAAGACGAACTGAAAGCGGACCGCTATCTCGTCATCGTCCACGGCACAGAGGAATCGATCCACCACGCCACCGACATCCTCAACAGCGCAGACGCACTCACCGTTCGCGCCTACGTACGCGGCGTCCCGGTGCCCCACAAAGAGTCCTGACGGCCCATAACGCCATTCGTCGTCGATCGGCACCACCTCAGCGCTCTTGTTCATGCAAAATTCGCTTTGCAGTGAGCGTTTCGCAAGTACTGTCCGTTTGCAGGCTATGTAGCGTCGAGTCTTTAACCAGACCTGGCTGAGAAATCGCAGCGTCGCGAGCAGGAGGACACCGTGGTGGTTGTACTTGAGGCTTTGGTCGTCCTCGGGGCCATTTTCCTCGGTGTGCGAATGGGGGGAATCGGCCTCGGCCTGTGGGGGGCGGCCGGCACCGCCGTTCTGGTGTTTGTTTTCCAGTTGGATCCCGGCTCGCCACCTGTCGATGCCTTTTTCATCATCATCGCGGTGATCACGGCATCGGCGGCCATGCAGGCAGCCGGAGGGATCGACTGGTTGGTGGTGATCGCTTCTCGAATCATCCAGGCGAACCCCAGCCGGATCACGCTGGTAGCGCCGTTGGTTTCGTTCGTGTTCACGGTCGGTGCGGGCACGTCGAACATCTATTTCGCACTGATCCCGGTGATCCACGAGACGGCCTACCGCAACGGGATCCGTCCGGAGAAACCGTTGGCGTCCTCGACCGTGACCTCGGCGCTGGGGATCACGGCCAGCCCGGTCTCGGCGGCGATGGCGGCGTATCTGACGTTGCTGCCCAAGGATTTCACCCTGCCGGACATTCTGAAGATCACCATTCCGGCGGCGATCGTGTCGTGCATCGTGACGGCGTTGGTGCAGCAGCGGATCGGTAAGCGAGTTGTGGGAGGACCCCGAGTATCTGCGTCGGGTCGAGGCCGGCGAGGTCGAGGTGCCGGAGAAGGTCATGGCCAAGCTGCCCGCCTGCGACCCGCACGGCGGCGCTCGCCATCGCCAACTCCCGGATCGCGGCGCCGACCGCACCCGGTGGGACGGCAGTATCCACCGTGGACCGGCCGGCCACCCCGGCGGCCGGCGCTGCCGACCCGGCGTCGCCGCCGACCCGGCCGGGTGGGCGCCGGTCGGCGTTGATCTTCCTGGCCGGGGTCGCGGTCATCGTGCTGATGGGGTTGTTCGAGAGTCTGCGGCCGACGGTGGGTTCCGGGGAGGACGCCGCCCCGTTGAGCATGACCATCGTGATCGAGCTGGTGATGTTCACCGTCGCGTTGATCATCTTGCTGGTCGGCCACGATCGATCCCGGCGAAGTACTCAAGCAGCCCCTGCTGTCTGCCGGCATCGTCGCGGCGATCGCGTTGTTCGGCATCGCCTGGATGGCGGACACCTTCATCGCCGGCAATCCGAAGATCATCGACGAGCTGGGCAAGATCGTGACCAGGACCACCCACTGTTCCTGGCTGTGGCGATCTTCCTCGTCTGCCGGGCTGACGACCAGTCAGTCGGCGACCACCCGCACCCTGGTGCCGATCGCACTGGCGGCGGGGATGGCTCCCTGGCTGATCACCGCGATGTGGCCGTCCCTGGTCGGGGTGTGGCTGTTCCCGGCGAACGGCTCGCAGATCGCCGCGGTCTCGATCGACAAGTCGGGATCGACCAAGCTCAGCCAGATCCCGGTCTGGCATTCGTTCACCGTCCCGATGCTCGTCTCCTGGGTGTCGGTCGTCGCGGCCGGCCTGCTCATCGGTGGCGTCCTCCACTAGACCAGATCGACCAGAAGGGTCCCCGTCATGGATGTGCAGCAGGTACGGTCCCGGGTTTCCACGTTGATGCCCGGGATCCTCCGGGATCTCGACCAATTGGTGACAGTGCCGTCGGTGGCGTTCCCCGGCTATCCGGCCGAACCGGTCGAGGCGATGGCCGACCGCACGCTGGAACTGTTCCGCGACGCCGGCGTGACCAATGCCCGTCGGATGGAGGTGCCGACCGGCTACCAGCCCATCTACGGGGAGATACCCGGCCCCGAAGGCTCACCGGTCGTGGTGCTCTACGCGCACTACGACGTCCAACCCGCACCCCCGGAACAGGGCTGGACGTCGCGACCCGTGGACGCCGACCCGCAAGGACGACGGTCGGATCTACGGCCGGGGCGCCGCCGACGACAAGGGCGGCATCGCGATCCACCTGGGCACCCTGCGGGCCTTCGACGGCAAGCCGCCGTGCACCGTCCGGCTGATCGTCGAGGGCATGGAGGAAACCAACAGCAACCTCGAGGCCTTCGTCGAAGCCAACCCGGACCTGTTCGCCTGCGACCTGTTCGTGATCTGCGACATGGGCAACCTCAAGGTCGGCGAACCCGCGCTCACCACGACCCTGCGAGGAGACGTCGCCTGCGTGGTCACCGTTTCTACCCTGCAACACCCACTGCACTCCGGAGTGTTCGGCGGCGCCGCCCCGGACGCGATGATGGCCATGGCGCGGCTGTTGACGACGCTGCAGGACGACGTGGGCAATGTCGCCGTCGACGGCGTTTCCCGGTTCGAATGGACCGGCGGAGATCTGTCGGCGGCCGAATTCACGGCCAGCGCCGACCTGCTCGACGGCGTGCAGCTGGTCGGCGGTGCATCCGTCGGAACAACGCTGTGGTCGCAACCGTCGATTTCGGTGATCGGCCTGGACATGACCAGTCCATCGCCGGATCCTCGAACGTGCTCATTCCTGCGGTGACGGCGAAGATCTCGATGCGGGTCGTCCCAGGATCGGATCCCGTCGCCGAGCTCGATGCGCTGGTCCGCCATCTGGAGACCCACGCCCCCTGGGGTGCCCGCGTCACGGTAGAGCGCACCAAGGAAGCACCGCCGTTCCGCTGCCCGACCGACGGCACCGGATACAACACCGCCCGCGCCGCACTCGAAGCCGCCTACGGCAAACCCGTCGCCGAGGCCGGATCCGGCGGCTCCATCCCGCTGCTCAAGACACTCCAAGACGCCGCGCCGAACGCCGAGTTCATCCTCTGGGGCCCCGAAGACGTGGCCGCCGCCCGCATCCACGCCTCCGACGAAAGTGTCGACCCAGCCGAGATCGAAGCCATGACCGTCGCCCAAGTCCTACTCCTCCAAGATCTCCCGGTCGGAGGCTCGACGAGTCAGTAACTGCTGCCGCGTTGTCTGCTGTATACCCTTGATCGGTAGACGTCCGTCGTTCGTCAGCATCTGTGCCTCAGGGCAAGGGGGCCATATGGTCGGAAGCACGGCGGGCACGCCGGTTCCATACTCGGTCCGGACGTTCGAGCCGCCCTCAGGCAGCCCTCCGCGCCATCGCCGGACACGATGACATCGCTGCCGGACTCGCCCGGTCTGCCTCCCCGGGTAAACCCAACGCGGACGGCGGCGACACGTGTTCCCTTTTGGCTGTCACTGACCTCGTGTCTGCTCGTGATGCTTGTGGCCAACGTGGCCACCAATCGTTTCTCGGCCGCCAACGTCGCGATCGGCATAAGCTTCACCGTCGCGCTGGCCGTGATCGCCCGGATCTCGGGACTGCGGGCGGCCAATCTCGGACTCGCCCGATCCACCTGGACGCGAGGTCTGCGCTGGGGAGGCGTATGCGCCGCGATCGCGGTGGCGGGCTTCGGTCTGGCCCTGCTGGTGCCCTACATTCGCTCGCTGATGGCCGGTTCGGCCGTGAACACCTGGCCGCACACCCTGGTCACCGTGCTGGTGGTGCTTCCGCTGGCGACCGTCATTCCCGAGGAGTTGGCGTTCCGCGGCGTCCTGTGGGGACTGCTGCGCAGCCGGTCGACCCGAAAGGCGGCGACCGCGATCTCATCCGCCCTGTTCGGTGTGTGGCATACCTTGCCGTCGCTGGCCGGTGGGCCGGCCAATCATGCGGCCGACCAGGTCCTCGGCGCCGGGACTTTCGGGATCGTTCTCAGAGCACTGGGCACTATCTTGTTCACGGGTGCTGCGGGCGTGTTGTTCTGCGAACTCCGGGTTCGCAGCGACAGCCTGCTGGCGCCGATCTTGGCGCACTGGTCGGTCAACGGTATCGGGATAATCTTCGTGCAGCTGGCCGGATGATCGGCCCCACACAGCGGTATCGACCTTGCTCTCGACCTGAACAGAACTGAGGGGAACACCGTATGACGACACCGCCCGGGACGATGGATGTGGAGCAGACCGACTCGCCGGATCTGGACCCGGACCCGGCTGCCGCCTCGGAGGACTCGTCAGCGTCGACGAGCGAGGGTGACGATCCGGGACAGAAACAGCGCCCGGTCCGTTGGTACCACTTCAGCCTGCCCGGTGCCTGGGTGGCCTTGATCTTCACCTGCCTGGCTTTCACGCCGTCGCTGGTGCCGCGTCCCGGACCCTTCCAGGGTGCGGTGTGCGGGATCACCGCGGCGATCGGGTACGGCCTCGGAGTGATCGGGGCATTCGTCTGGCGGCAGTTCGCCGACCGCCCGGCCCGGGAGCCTCGCCGACTGTCCTGGCGGATTTTCATCATCGTGGCCGGCGTGGCCCTGATCGTGGCCGCCATCCTCGGCGAGCAGGGCCAGCATGCCCTCCGGGTACTGATGGATGCCGCGCCGGAGGACCTGCTCTCCAAGGTGCTGCTGCCGGTCGTCGCCGTGGTGGTTTTCCTGCTGCTCATCTTCGTCGCGCGAGGTGTCCGCCGCATATTTCGGTGGGTTGCCCGCACGCTGGCGCGCTGGATGGGTCGGCGGCCCGCCCGGGCGCTGGGTTGGGTTCTGGTGGCTGCTCTGGTCTTCGGTCTGGTCAGTGGCGTCCTGGTGGACGGGATCCTCGGGCTGACCGATCGGATCTTCGCGATCCGGGACACGACTACCAGCGAGACAGCAGTACAGCCGACCACCGCACTTCGGTCCGGCGGTCCGGGATCACTGGTGGCCTGGGATTCACTGGGTTATCAAGGTCGCAATTTCGCCGGGAAGGGCCCGACTCAAGCCGACATCTCCGCGTTCTCCGGCACTCGCGCCCTCGAACCGATCCGTTCGTACGCCGGCATCGCCTCCGCCGCGAATGCCGAGGATCGTGCTCGGCTGGCCGTGTCCGATCTGGAGAGGGCCGGCGGGTTCAAGCGGAAGTATCTGTTGATGGCGGGGACCACCGGAACCGGCTGGGTCGACCCGGGCGCCATCAATGCCTTCGAGTACGAAGCCGGTGGCGACTCGGCAGCCATTGCGATCCAGTACTCCTACCTGCCGTCCTGGGCGTCGTTCCTGGTAGATCAGAGCCGCGCACGGGAGGCCGGCCGGGCGTTGTTCGACGCGGTGTACGAGAAGTGGTCCGGGATGCCGGCGGCGACCCGTCCGAAGCTGTTCGTCTTCGGGCTGAGTCTTGGATCGTTCGCGGCGGAAAGCCCGTTCAGCGGCGAGGGCGACCTGGCCAACCGCACCGACGGCGCCCTGCTGGCCGGCTCCCCGAGTTTCAATCTGCTGCACCGGGAATTCACCGTCAACCGCGACGCGGGCAGCCCCGAGGTGCAACCGATCTATCGCGACGGCAGGACCGTGCGTTTCGCCAACGACCCGTCCACTCCGAGCGTGCCGGCGGTGCCGTGGAACGGTTCCCGCGTCCTGTACCTGCAACATGCTTCCGATCCGATCGTGTGGCTGAGCCCGGACCTGATCCTGCACCGACCCGACTGGCTGACCGAACCGCCGGGACCCGACGCCACCGGCGACATGACCTGGATTCCGTTCGTCACGTTCTGGCAGGTCACGATGGACATGCTGGAACCGGTCGACGTGGCGCCCGGTCACGGCCACTCGTACACCCTCGAGTTCGTCGACGGTTGGGCGACGGTCCTCCAGCCGCCCGGGTGGACGGATCAACGCGCCGACGCCTTGCGGTCGATCATTGCCCACGAGGCGGCGTAAACCGTCATGCCGAATGAATCGACGAGCCCGGACGGCGCCGCATCGGGGTTTCGCCGCTTCGTCCCGATGATCGGTTGGCTCGGCTCCTACCAGCGACGCTGGCTACGGGGCGATCTGCTCGCCGGCGTCGCCGTTGCCGCCCTGATCGTGCCGAAGAATCTCGGTTATGCCGGGATCGCCGGTATCCCACTGCAGAACGGGCTGTATGCCGCCGCGGCCGGCGCCATCATCTACGCGATGTTCGGGACCAGCCGACAGATATCGACCGGCCCGAGTTCAGGCTTGGCCGCCGTGGCCGCGAGCGCCGTCGCGGCTGCGGGGGTCACCGGCGACCAGAATGTCGCCTCGTTCGTGGCGCTGATCACGCTCGCCTCCGGCGCCTTGTTCCTCATCATGGCCGTGCTGAGGATGGGGTGGATCGCGCAGTTCCTTTCTCGGGCCGTGGTCACCGGCTTTCTGTTCGGGGCGGCGATCGACGTGGTGATCGGCGAACTCGGAAAGCTGACCGGAACGGAGGTCAGCGGGACGAACCCGATTCAGGAATTGTGGTCATGGATCGGGACGCTCGGCGACGCAGATCCGGCCACCGTGGTGGTCGGCATCGTCGCGCTGGCGGTGGTTTTCGGACTCCGGGCTATCGCGCCGCGGGTACCGGGCGCGCTGGTGCTGGTCGTCGGCGGTCTGGTCGCGTCGTGGTTGTTCGACCTCGGCGCCCACGGTGTGGCCCTGGTGGGAGATATCCCCCGGGGGCTGCCCAGCCTGCAGGTCCCCGACCTGCAGCTGGCGCGGGACCACCCGGCCACCCTCGCTCTCGCGGCGGTCGCGTTGGTGCTCATCGGCTTCTCCCAGACCGCGGGCGACGCCCGGACTTTCGCGGCCAGGCATCGGTACCGCATCGACATCAACCAGGAGTCGGTCGGCCAGGGAATGGCGAACGTCGGCGCAGGCCTGTTCCAGGGCATGCCTGTCTCCACCAGCCTGTCGGCGAGTTCCCTGAACGACCACACCGGGGCGCGCACCGGCCTCGCTTCACTAACCTCGGGTGTGACGGTTCTCCTCACCCTGGTCGTACTGGCGCCACTGTTCTCGGGTCTGCCCAAGGCGGTGCTCGCAGCCGTGATCATCGAGGCTGTGGTCATGGGCATGATGGATCTACCCGAGATGCGCCGGCTGGCCCGGGTGCAGCGGTTCGACTTCTGGATCGCCATGGCTGCCATCGTGGCCACACTCCTGGCCGGTGTTCTCGCCGGAGTCGTCATCGGTATCGGACTCTCGCTCATCTGGCTCGTCTCGGTGGCCACCCGTCCGGCGATGCCCCTGCTGGGACGAAAACCTGGCACTCAGGCGTTCCGCGAGCTGGCCGAACACCCAGATGACGAGCAGTTCCCCGGCATCGTGGTGCTGCGACTGGAAGGCGGCCTGTTCTTCGCCACCGCGGACGCACTGGAAGACCGGATTCGCGAGGTGGCCCTGTCGTCCTCGGGGACCATTGCCATCGTGTTGGACTGCGGCGGAGTCGACTTCATCGACTCGCAGGGATCAGCGAAGTTGCGTGAGATCGTCGAGCTCACCGCGCAAGCCGAGGTGGGCCTGCGGCTGGCCCGGGTGAAACCCGGCGTCCTGACGCTGCTGGGGCGCGACGGCGTTCTGGAGCTCATCGGCCCGGACAGGATCCACCCGAATGTCGATCAGGCGGTCAGGGCCCAGATCGCGTCGCAGCACGGTCAGCGGCCAGAGCTGTGATCGGCGAGCACCGATGACCGCGGCCGGCCCCAGTTCACCTACTTCGTGTGATGCGACCCAGGTGGCGCCCGGCATAGCGTGAAGACCCCTGCAAGCCCACGAAAGGCAAATCAATGTCCATCGGACCAGTCCAACTCATCGTGCTCGGATTTCCGCATCCGAACTTCCACGGCCAGATCATCACCGAGCTGGAGAAACTCAGGGAAAGCGACTCGGTACGGGTGATCGATGCCCTTGCCGTTCACAAGGACGATGACGGCGAGATCGAAATCCTCCACCTGAGCAACCTGTCCCGCGAGGAAGCCATCGAAATGGGCAGTGTCATCGGTGCGCTGATCGGATTCGGCATCGACGGCGAGGAGGGCGCCGAAGCGGGCGCTGAACTCGGCGCCGAAGCGGCAAGCGAAGGAGGCTCACTCCTGGGTAGTACCGAGGAGTGGGACATCCTCGAGGACATCCCGGCCGGTACCGCTGCCGCCCTGGTGCTGCTGGAACACCACTGGGCCGTCGGCCTCCGGGATGCGCTCGTCGACGCCGGTGGCTTCCGCCTCAGCGACGGCTTCATCAGCCCACTGGACCTGGTGGTCACCGGATTGGTGACGGCCGAAGAGGCTGCCGTTCACCACGAGGTCGAGACCAGCCGCGCCGTAAACTGACGTGGGGGTGTTCTTGCAGTGCAGGTGCAGAGAGAAGGTGAAACAGCATGTTCGGTAGTCGTCGCGTTGCCCGTCGGACGAGTCGTCGAGTCTCCCGTCGTCGCTGACGCTTGAGCAGAACGGACCGGACCGGCGTGAACCATGCGCCGGTCCGGTCCGCTGTGTCAGGCCTGGCGTGCCCAGCAGCCGGCAGTCTCCGGAGGACCACCTGTCCAGCCCCGACAGGAGCGCCAATCCGCCAGCATGATCATCGCGTGGCCCGGGGTGCGACATGCGTGCGTCGCCACACGCTCTGGATGGTAAGACAGGCCAGCAGCCAGCCGGCCGCGCCGATCCAGCCCGCGATGACATCGGTGGCCCAGTGCACACCGAGATAGAGGCGACTGACTCCGATCAGCAAGATGAGAGCGGAGGCACCGATCAGGATCGCCGCTCGCGCCAGCACCTTTCCGATGCGCCGGAGCACGACGACGGTGATCACCCCGATGATCGCCGCCGAGCCCAAGGCGTGACCAGACGGGAATGACTGATTGGTCTCGACGACCAGCCGGAACGCCGGAGGTGGACGGGTCCGACCGATCAGCGGTTTACTGATCGCCACCAGCAGCCCGGCGCCGATGGCCACTATCGCGACCAGAACCCCGTCCCCACGATTCTCCCTGTGCCGCATCAGGATCGCCACGGCGGCGACGGCCAGCACCGTCATTCCGGCGGTCCCGCCGATTCTGGTCACCGTCGTCATGAACCCGGTCAGCCAGGCCGTCCGATGCGCCACCATCCACGACCAGACCGGCACGTCTATCGCAGTCAAGCCATCGCCCTCGGTGACGGCATCAGCCAGCCACACCAGCATCGAGGCGATCAGCGTGAGTGCGCCGACCCGGATGACGACAAACGCACGCAGGGCCAGCGGTCCAGCGCTGCGGGACCACAGGGCAGCGCCCAGCAGGAGCAGCACGACCCCGAGTGCGGCCAGCGCATACGGCAGCCAGGCGAATGCACCGACCGCGTCGTTCGAGCCGGGCGGCAACTGTTACGCCACTTCCGATATCGTCGACAACGCCGTCGTCATCGATCCGGGACCCATTGCGCCGCAAGGCATCGATCAACATCCGCTCTCTGGACGGTCGCCGACAACCAGACAAGACGCCCCATCGATGACCGTCAGCGCAGGGCCAGGATGGTGAAGGACACCGCCCCTGCCACCAGACAGTAGATGGCGAACGGGATGAGCGTTTTGGTGCGGAAGTATTTTTCCAGGAATCGGACGGACAGGTAGGCGGCGATGAACGAGGCGATGCTGCCGGCCAGGATCTGGCCGCCGATACCGGCGCCGAGCGGCCCGAACAGGTCGGGCACCTTCAGCACACCCGCGGCGAGGATGACCGGGGTGGCCAGCAGGAAGGAAAAACGGGCGGCGTCCCGATGCGAGAGGTTCTGGGTCAGCCCGGCGACCATGGTGACGCCGGATCGGCTGATCCCGGGCAGCAGCGCCAGGATCTGCGCAGAGCCGATCAGAACCCCGCGCTTCAGGCTGAGTCCGGCGATGCGGGCGTCGGAGCGCAGGTCGGCCTGCTCGTCGTCCAGGCCCTCGTCCAGGTCGACTCCACGCATCAGCGATTCCCCCTCTCCGCGGGCCCCGACCCCGACCGCCGGCGCGGCAGCCGTGACGGGTGCGGCTCTACGGCGCAACCGTTCCCCGAGGAACAGGATCAGGCCATTGGCGAACAGGAATGCGGCGGCGGGCAGGGGTTTGCCCAGCACAGTCCTGAACAGGTGCTCCAGGAGCAGTCCGGCGATGCCGACCGGGATGGTGGCCAGGATGATCAGCGCGGCCAGTCTTTCGGCGTCGGTCTTGATGCGGCGGTGGCGGATCGCGGAGAAGAATCCGCCGATGATGCGTACCCAGTCCCGCCAGAAGAACACCAGCAGCGCCGCGGCCGTGGCCACATGCAACCCGACGATGAACGCCAGGTACGGCGATTCCGGCGTGGAGACATCGAGGTCCTTCGCCCAGCTGCCGCCGATCAGCGCCGGGATGATGATCGAGTGTCCGAGGCTGGAGACCGGAAAGAGTTCGGTCACGCCCTGGAAGGCACCGACCACGATGGCCTCGGCGTAGGAAATGGTGGTGCTCATGCAGTGGACTCCGGTCCGTGTTCGCTTGCGGGACTGTTGTGAGGGCCGGACGGCCTGGCCCGGTTGTCGCGCCGCAGGCGGCGCAGTTCCAGGACGACGGGGATGAGCGAGATCACGACGACCACGGCGATGATCGGCAGCAGGTACTTGTCGATACCGGTGATCTGCGAGCCCAGCCAATAGCCGGCCATGGTGACGCTGACGGTCCAGAGCAACCCGCCGATGATCTGCCAGAAGGTGAACAGCTTGGTCGACACGCCGATCATGCCGGCCATCGGGTTCATCACCGTGCGCACCACCGGGATGAACCTGGCCAGCACGATCGCCTTTGCCGGACCGTACCGGTCGATGACCTCCGACACCCGGTCCATGCCATTGCGCAGGGCGGGGCGTTTGGTCCGCTCCAGCAGTCGTACCCCCGCGGTCTGACCGATGATGAATCCGAGTTGCGCACCGATCAGCGCGCCGGCCGCAGCCACCGCCAACACGCTGGCCAACGGGAGATGCAGGGCGCCATGGCTGGCGGCCAACAGTCCGGCGCTGAACAGCAGCGAGTCGCCGGGCAGGAAGAAGCCGACCAGCAGACCGGTCTCGGCGACCAGCACACAGAAGATCCCGATCAGTCCGGTCGCCGCGATGACGCTGGTGGCATCCAGCGGATTGAAACCCGACGCGAGCGTCACGCCGGCCGCCGTGTACTTCCGTGCGGCGACGGGACGCTGAGCGCATTCATGTTTCTCCCTTGATGCGCACATGGCACACTGGACAACGAGGATTCGGTTAGTACTATTAGGTTGATAGTAGCAGGAGGCTTGATGTCCGATCGCCGTGCGCCCGGCCCGTTGGAGACCGCAGTGATGGCGGTCGTGGCCGGTGCTCCCGTACCGGTGGCTGTCGCCGAGGTCCAGAAGCAGCTGTCCGGGGATCCCGCCTACACCACGGTGATGACCACACTGTCGCGGTTGGCGGAAAAGGGAGCCCTGACGCAAATCCGAGAGGGACGCGCCTACCGGTACACGCTGGCCGCTCCGCCCGATGCGGTGGACGACGCCGTCACCGCCCGTCGGATGCGTCGCCTGCTGTCCGACGGGTCGGATCGAGCCGGTGTGTTGGCCCGGTTCGTCGCTGAACTGGACCCGGAGGAGGAGCGCCTGCTCGCCGAACTGTTGGACCACTCCGAGCACAGGGCAGGCTGAGCCCGGTGTTCTTCCCTCTACTCGCGGCTTTGGTCGCCTTGGCGGCCTGCGCGCTGGTGGGCCGGTCGGCGGATTCAGTAGTGGCCAGAATGCGCCCGGCCCAGGCCGTTGTGCTGCTGGCAGCGGCCGCACTGGCGGTATCCCTGGCCAGTGGGATGGCGCTCACGGCCATCGCGGTTGCGGTGATCGCCACCCTGACGGCGGTCGCCGCGGACGGGCACTGGTCAGCTGTGACAATTCGGGCGGAGATCCCGATCCCGGGTTGGTTGGGAGCGCTCGCCGCGGTCGCCGTCATGGTGCTGCTGCTGCGCGGCGCCATCCGCACCTGCGCCATCGTCGTCGCGCTGGTCCGAGCCGACCGGCTCTGCCGCAACATCCGCGCCGGCGGCGGCCCGGTGGTCATCCTCGACGACGACTCTGCGGACGCCTACACGGTGGCCGGTCTGCGGGGTTGTGTGGTGATCAGTCAGCGCCTCCTGAGTGAGCTCAGTCCCGATGAACGACGGGTGCTCACCGCCCACGAACTCTCGCACCTGACGAAGCGACATCACCTCTACGTCCACGTCGCAGACATCGCCGCGGCCGGAAACCCCTTGCTGCGTCGGGTATCCGCTGCCGTACGGCTCGGCGTCGAGCGGTGGGCCGACGAGGACGCGGCCGTCGGCATCGGTGATCGCCGGACCGCCGGCCGAGCACTCGCGCGGGTGGCGCTGCTGCGGTCCGCCCTGGCCAGGGCAACCACGGGCCTCTCGCTGGCGGGCAATGTGCCCGTATTGGGCGTTGGCGCCCTACAAGTGGCCTCAAGGGTGCAAGCCCTGCTGGCCCCCGCTCCCCGCCCCCGCCCGGCCCGGCTCGCGGCGACAATGACGTTGTCGCTCATCGTCCTGCTCATCGGGGCGGCCAGCCTGGCCCAGATCCATGAGGTGATCGAGGCCGCCGCGGCGTATCTGCCGAACCACCACTGAGCCCGAGGTGTGCGCCCGCCGCACTTTCACTCGGGCTGACGATCCGACGACCCGGACGCTAATCGTCCCTGGGCACCTCGTGAGTGGTGCGGGTAGTCTGCGCATTGTCGAATCGGGCTGATCCACAACGAGAGGTAGTCAGTTGCTACGACCGAGTTGGGCGCCGGCTGAGATCGATCTGGATCGGCCGAGCGCCGCCCGCGTGTACGACTACTACCTGGGTGGCTTTCACAATTTCCCGGCCGACCGGAAGATGGCCCAGGAAGCGATCCGAATGTGGCCCGAATTGCCGATGATGATGCGCGCGAACAGGGCGTTCCTGCGTCGCGCTGTTCGGTTCGCTGTCGCGCAGGGCGTGACCCAGTTCCTTGATATCGGCTCGGGCATCCCGACCGCTGGCAACTCTCACGAAATAGCGCGTCAGGCCGACCCCACGTCGCGGGTGGTCTACGTCGATGTCGATCCCGTTGCCGTGACCCACAGCCGAGCCATTTTGGCCGGCGATCCCCAGACGGTTGTGGTTCACGCCGATCTGCGGGATCCCGATCGCATCGTCGGCGACGAATTGATTCGGCAACTGATCGACTTCGACCGACCGGTGGCGGTCCTATTGGTTGCCGTGCTGCATTTCATTGCGGACGAAGATGATCCACGGGCGGTGATCTCGCGGCTGCGTGAGACTGTGGCGCCGGGCAGCCTGCTGCTGATCTCGCACGCGAGTCAGGACGGGCAACCTGCTCTGGCCGACAGCCACCAAAAGTTGTACGCGCGCACGCCGACGCCGATGACGATGCGTTCACAGGCCGAGATTCGAACACTGTTCGACGGTTTCGACCTCGTCGAGCCCGGCCTGGTGCCCATCCAGGAATGGCGTCCTGACCCGAGTGCAGAGCCAACCAAGAACTCGGAACGAATGGTCGGATTCGCGGGCGTGGGGATGAAGGGTTGGACGGCCTAGCAGCGCCGGAGCCGGACCTGGCCGCGCCCGATCTAGCGACCTTCGCGGCCCGGTGGGCACGTTCGGTGGTCGGCACGAGTTATGTCCCGATGGATCTGGGTGAGACGCAACAGCATCTACTTGTTCCGACCCGGCGACTGCTGGAGGTCTGGCGGCGCCGGCCCTTCGACCCGAGCCGAGCCGCCGAAGTGGGTTGGGCGATGGTGGATGCCCATTTCACCGATCCGGAGTCGGTAGCCAGGACGGTCGCGCTGTTGCCGGAGTTGTTAGTCGGCGGCGCCGAGATCACCGAGCGAGTCATGATCCGGGTCGGCGCGGTGCAGGGCGCGCTGGCGGCCGGCTACGCCCATCGCCTGCAGGAACGCACGCTGGCCGAGCAGGATGAGATCCGCTCTGCGGCTTCGGCAGCGCTGGGCGAGGCCGAGCTGGCGGCGCGGGCGAGCGAGGCCCGTTTTCGAGCAGTCTTCGCGGGCGCCGCCATCGGCATCGGCCTGGGCGACGCGCAGGGCAACATCCTGGACGCGAACCCGGCACTGAGAAAGATGTTGGGCTATTCGGTTCGACAGATGCGCACGCGGAACGTCAGCGACTTCATGCACCCGGAAGACGTGCAAAAAGTATGGGTGCTGTACGAGCAACTCATTCGCGGTGAACGGGAAAGTTTCCGAACGGCCAAGCAGTTCCTGCGCAGCGACGGCAGCGACATCTGGACACACCTGACCGTTTCGCTGATCAGGGATGTGGCCGGCAATCCAGAGTTTCAGATCGCGGTGATCGAGGACGTCACTGATTTGCAGCGGCTACAAAATAAACTCCAATACCAGGCCCATCACGACGAATTGACGGGTCTGGCCAACCGGGCATTGTTTCATCGTCGGCTGGAGCAGGTCTTGCTGGCGCCCGGGCGACTCGGCCGAGTCGGTCTCTGCCTGATGGATCTGGATGGCTTCAAGTCGATCAACGACAGCGTCGGCCACGCGGTGGGCGATCAGGTGCTGGTGGAGATCGCCAACCGACTCGAAGCAGCCCTTTCGACGAAGGGACATCTGGTCGCGCGGCTGGGAGGTGATGAGTTCGTCGTCCTCGTCGAGAACACCAGTGGCCCGCAGGATGTCATCACCGTCGCCGAGGATGCGCTGGGCGCGGTCGACCAACCGATCACCATCGAAGGCCGCGACTTTCGGGTCACGGCCAGCGCCGGACTGGTCGAGCGCGAGTCGACTGCGACCGCAGCGGCCGACCTGATGCGGGCCGCCGATATCACCCTGTATTGGGCAAAAGCGGACGGGAAGGGGCGCTGGGCGCTGTTCGACGCCGAGCGCGATGACCGCGACGTAGCCCAGTACACGCTCACCAGGATGCTGCCGGCCGCTCTCGAACACGACGAATTTCGGCTGTACTACCAGCCGCTTTTCAACCTGCGGAGCGGCATGCCCTGCGGAGTCGAAGCTCTGCTGCGGTGGGAGCATCCCCGACTCGGGCACTTGCTACCGGCCCGTTTCATCGCTGCCGCCGAGGAATCGGGAATCATCGTGCCGCTGGGGCAATGGGCGTTGGAGACCGCGTGCCGGCAGGCCGGGAGCTGGGGTGGTCGATTCGCCGAGCCGCTCCGAGTCAGCGTGAACATCGCCCTGCGACAACTGGCGGATCGCCAGCTGATCGAAGTGGTCGAGCAATTGCTCGAAGCCAATGGGCTGCAGCCCGAGCAGTTACAACTCGAGCTCACCGAACGCGCGGTCATCAGTACTGACGGAGAACCGCTCGTGATACTCCAACAGCTGGCCGACATCGGCGTCAGGATCGCCATCGACGACTTCGGTACCGGGTACTCCAACATGACCTACCTGCGCCGGTTGCCGGTCTGTGAACTCAAGCTCGCCGGCACTTTCATCAAAGGCTCAGGAATTGCCGGCGGCAACAACACCGTCGACGCCGAGATCGTCGGCTCCTTGGTTTCCCTGGCCCACACGCTCGGCATGACGGTGACGGCGGAGGAGGTGGAGACATCGGCGCAGGTCGAGGCGCTCCGCGAGCTCGGTTGCGATACCGCTCAGGGGTATTACTTCGGCGCGCCCGCACTCCCCGATGACGTGCAGCTCCTGATGGCCAGGTATCTGCGGCCGGCGGCGGAATAGCGTCGGCGTCGGTTGACCGCGGTCAGCTGGGCCTGGAACGGGCCGGCGAGCTGGTATCCGGACAGATCGGTCGCACCGCGCGCCGCCGGTGCTGTCGTCTTTCTCTACTTTCCGGTACGGGCCGTGTTCAACTCGTAGTATCTCGCTGCCTTCTGATCGCGGGGTGGTGTGCGAAAATCCCATGAACGCGCTCGGGCAGTTCGACTTTTGTCGCTTCTCGCCAACGGTGCGTCGTTCGTTGGTCGGACGGCCGGTCATCGTGGACGGGCGAATCCTGAAAGGTGAGTCGTTGATTCCCATGACTACTGCCCGGAGCAGTTGGGACAGACATCAGGACGCGAGCATCAAGGCCGCCGACCTGATAGAGCGCTCATGAGCACCCCCGGCTCGGTGGTGACCAGCCGTTCCGCCCCCTGGGGTGTGCTGACCGTCGCCTGCGTCTCGGCTCTCGTGGTCAACGCCAACACCTCGGCCGTGACGATTCTGCTGCCGGCCATCAGCCAGGACCTGAATGCGCCCATCTCACAGCTGCAATGGGCGGTCACCGGCTACATGCTCGTCGGTGCCGCGGTCATCGTGACCTCCGGCGCGCTGGGCGATGTCTTCGGGCGGCGGCGCATCTTCCTGGGCGGCCTCATTCTCTTCGTGGCGTCGTGCGTACTCATCGCGCTCTCCCAGCAGGGTGCCGGCGTGATCATCGGCCGGATGATCCAGGGTGCGGCGGGCTCCACGATCCTCGCGTGCGGCATGAGCCTGCTCTCGGTCGCGGCCTCGGGCGCGTCGCAGATGAAGGCAATCACCCTGTGGGGCGCGGCATCTGCGGCCGGCGCAGCCCTCGGCCCGCTGGTCGGCGGGATACTGGTCGATTCGACCGGCTGGCAGGGACTGTTCTGGATTGACGCGGCCATCGCCGCGGTGTGCATTCCGCTCACCATGATGACCGTTGCCGAATCACGGGATCCGGATCGACCTCGTTCGATCGACGTGTACGGCACGATCTTGATCGCAGTGATCCTTGTGCCGATCGTGTTGGCGCTGAGCGAAGGCAGTGAGTGGGGCTGGACGTCCTGGCCCACGATCGGGTGTCTGATCCTTTCCGCCGTCGCAGTTTTCGTCTTTATCGTCGTGGAGGGGAGAGTGACGGCCCCGCTGGTCGACCTGCAACTCTTCGCCAATCGCGCGCTCGTCGGCTCGACGCTGGCCATCCTTATCGTCGCCGGTGTACTCAACGGACTGATGTACGTTCTGAGTCTCTATTTCCAGGATCCCGCGGCGTTCGGCATGAGTGCATTCGAAGCAGGGTTGGCGACCCTGCCGGCAGCGGGCGCCCTGATAGCCATCACACCACTGATCACACCGATCGCCGTGAAGATCGGGACCAGGGCTGCCATCGGCATCGGGTTTGTCGCTGCCACCCTGGGTCTGGTGTTTCTCTCCTTCCTCCAATCGTCCTGGACATACGCGATCCTGGTGATACCACTGGTGGTCGCCGCGGCGGGGCTCGGCCTTTCCAACGGGCCGGCCTCGGCCGCCTCTACCGCGGTGGTGTCTCCCGACGAGGTGGGGCAAGCCTCCGGCATTTCGAATATGGCCCGCTACGTCGGCGGCTCCCTCGCCGTCGCCGCTGTGGGGTCCGTGTACGTGAGCGTCACGGACAACCACACAGCGGGCGGGGCGGCGGCCGCGGACGCACTCGCGGCCGGGCTGTCCCGTGCATGCTTGCTGATGGCGATCATGTGTGCCGCGGGAGTGGCCTTGGCCGTCGTGGCCGCCGTGCGCCATCGTCCAGCACCGCTGCGCGCGGTCGACCGCGCAGCCGCTGCCGCGTCTGCCACCCACACCATCCCCACCCAGCCGACGGTGTCGGCGAGTCCTGCACGCCCCGGAACGTGAAGACGATGAGCGATGTCGGCCGAACTGGTCCCGGTGGAACCTGTCGCTCATTCGCCGTCGCCGGGAGGCGCGGTCGACGAGCGGGTGTCCTTGCGGCGCCAAGCTCGCTTCGACGCCACGGAGATTGAGTGTTGCAGGCGGGGAATCTGGACAACTCCGGCCGCGGTCACTCGGTAGATCGACGCGCCGCAGAGGACGCCGTACCAACGGGTGGCCGCCGGCCCCCCAGATGATGAGGCGGAACCCTGCCGGCGACCGTCTCACAACGAGTTTCCAAGCTACAATTGTCCTGTGGCCGCTGGTCACACCCTGCTTAGACCTGCGCTCGCGCGCTGGGGTCTCATTCGTCGCGACTGAGGCCCGTTGACGTTGGGAACCGCGCGAACCGCTGGTTGCGTCGCGCCGCAGCCGGAGAAGCTGTGAATCGATGAAGGCCCCCACAAATCATTCCGCTAACGGTGATGCCTTGGCCATCATGGCCGATCAGTTCGGGCAGTTGGCGCTGTCCTTGGCCAACGGAGCAGACCAGCCACTCACCCAACAGCGTTTGGTGGAGTTTGCCGTCCGCGGGATCCCAGGCGCTGAGTACGCCTCGATGACCGTGGTCGAAAAAAACCGGCCACCCCGAACCACCGCCGGCACCGACGAGCTGCCATATCAGTGGGATCAGCTGCAGTACGAATTCGGTGAAGGCCCAGGCCTGGAAGCCATTGCTTCGAACGGCGTCGAGTTGGCACCGGATCTGCGCAAGGAGCACCGGTGGCCGCGCTTCGCCCAGGCCATCGTCGAGCAGACACCGGCGCGTAGCATGCTCAGCTTCCGGCTGTTCGTGACCGACACACACCGAGCCGCGCTGAACCTGTACACCACCCAGCCCGGCGCCTTCACCGTTCAATCCACCGCGACCGGGTCGATATTCGCCGCCTACGCCTCCGTCGCGCTGCTCGCCGCTGCCCGTCACGACACCGCCACTCACCTGACCCGCGCGCTGGAGACCAATCGCGAGATCGGCATCGCGATGGGCATTTTGATGGCCAACGGCAAACTCACCAGTCAGCAGGCCTTCGACCAACTGCGGACCGCCAGTCAGAACGTCAACCGAAAGCTCCGCGATATCGCCGCGGACGTCGCCATCACCGGCGTGCTGCCGCCATCGCTCCTGAGGATCGTCAGACGCCGATGATCGGGCCGGCCCAGGATAACCCTGTCCGACCTGGCGAATTCGCTCCGTCCAGACCCTTTCGACTCGCAAACTGCACGCTTCTGATTCTTATCAGAATGGCAAGAGCCAGTACCGCAGACCATGTCGCGTAATCCCGAACGTTAGGCACCTCACTGACCCGGCCGAACGGTGGTCGTGCTGCCGTCGTTCCAGACGATCAGACCGGTGCGGCCGGGGCGGCTGCGCAGCCAGTTCGCGGCGTTTCGGCCGAGCGCGTAAGCGGCGGTGGCGTCGATGTCGGCCCAGGTCAACGACTTCGCGATGACGGTGACCTGGGCGATCTCGGCAGGTGGGCGACCGGTGCGGGCATCGAGGAGGTGTTGCCCACGGTGGGCGGTGCCCGACGTGGCCAGCGCCCCGGTGTGTAGGGGAACGACGGCCAGGATGCGGTCGGGTTCAGCAGGATCCTCGATTCCGATCTGCCACGGCGGCCCCGCAGGGTTCAGGGTGCGGCAGGTCAGATCGCCGCCGGCGGACAGGCAGAAGTCGGTGCCCGGCAACGCCCGTAGCGTCGCCGCTGCCCGCTCCACCGCCCAGCCTTTGACCACCCCGGTGGGGTCCAACACGGGTCGTCCGTGAGCGTCAGGCAGCTGGATGCTGAACGCGCCGTCGGATTCTCGTTCGGCCGCCTCGCCTAGCGCCAGCACCTCGCCGACTTCGGGCGGGCAGTCGGCGACGCTGATCTCCCCGCGGCGCAGGCGGCTGACCGCCGAATCCTCCCGGTAGGTGCTGAACACGGCATCGACCCGACACAATTCGGCCATCACCTTGGCCCAGGCGGCGGAGGCCTGCTCGTCGTCGGTGTGTCTGCCCCGTAGGGCCAGGCTGATCGGCATCCCCATCACGTGTTCCACGTACCGGGCAGTGGGCAGGTCCGGCACGGCCTCGATGGCGGGTTCGGTCGCGATCACAGTTTGTCCAGCGCGCTCTGCAGTGATCCGAGATAGCCGTCGCTGGTGACCGTGGCGCCGCTGACCATGTCGATCTTCGCGCTCTGGGCGGTGATGGTTTCCTGCACCAGGATGGGCAGGGCGTAAGAGTTGATCTCAGCGTCCCTACCGTTCCCGTTCGGATACTGCAGGACCGAGACGGCGGTGATTTTGCCGCTGACCATGGTGAGTTGCACCTGGACCGGACCCCACTGGGTGTCGGTGACGTCGCCGGTCACGGTGCTCGTTGTCGCCTTGGCGGTGGTGGGGCTGCTGGCCTTGCTGGTGGTGGGCGCGGCCGCTGCGGTGGTCGCGGCAGCTGTCGTGTCGGTGGCCGGTGACGGGGTCGGGTCGGTCGGTGTGGTGATTGCCGGTGCCACCGACGCGGCCGATGACGCCGCCGGAGTGGGTGCAGCGGTCGCGCTGCCGGCGGTGGCAGCCGACCCAGCCACCGGGGTCGAGACAAATGCCGTCTCGCCGCCCGCCGCTTTCGACGAGGTGGAGGTGTGATAGCCGAACAGCAGCACCACGATAGTCAAGGTACTCATCAGGAACAGCACGATTCGTCTCATTGTGGTTACCACCCAAAGCTTTCGACGTGGAAGCGATCATCAGGGAGCCCCGCGGCGGCGGCGGCTCGGTGGACGTCCTGGGTCCAGGGCTCAGGTCCGCAGACGTACACGTCGCGCTCGGCGATGTCGGGAACCCAACGGGTCAACGCGGTCCGGTCGTCGATGGGGCCGATCCCGGAGCCGAGCCAGGAACCAGCGGAACGGCGGTGCCCGGGCAGGAACACCACCTGCAGGCCACGTTGTTCCGCGAGTTGCCGAATCTCCCGATCGAACAGCGGCCGGCCGGAGAATCGGTACAACAGAATGGCCTCGCCCGGGGCGTAGCTCAGCGCCTCGGCCATGGCCCGCAGCGGAGTGATACCCACACCGGCGCCGAACAACGCCACGCGTGGCCGGGTCCTGGCCCGGGCACTGAGCCGACCATAGGGACCTTCCACCAGCACCCGGGTACCCGGACGCAGCGCGGCCAGGGCGGCGCCGCCATCCCCGACCACCCTGGCGGTGATCCGCAGGTGCTGGCCGTCGGGTGCGGCGGACAGCGAGTAGGGGTGCGCGCGGGTCCAACCCTTACCCGCCAGGAAGCGGAAGTTGAAGAACTGTCCTGCCTCCGCGTTGAGCCGAGACCCGTTGCCGCGCAGATACACCGAGATGATATCGGCGTCCTCGGCGACCACCGAGGTGACCCGGACGCGGTACCGGGCGCTGCGCCATAGCGGCAGCAGCAACCGCCACCCCAGCACGCAGACCATCGCGGCGATCCAGAGCCCCCACCAGAAAACGGTGCGGGCGGTGGAGGCGAGGAAGTCCTGTCCAGTCCACAACTGGTGCGGCAGCGCCAACCCGACTCCGAGGTAGGCGTAGAGGTGCAGCAAATGCCACGACTCGTACCGCAGCTTGCGGCGGGCCGCCTTGATGCTGGTGAACACGACCATGAACAAGGCGACGGTTCCCGCGACAGCGAGCAACATGCCCGGGTAATGGATGGTCAGGTCCCACAAGGTCGCCGGGGTGCGGCGCAGCTCGCCGGCGGCGTAACCCCAGGTGATGAGCACGATGTGCGCAATCAACAAATTGAACGAGGTGAATCCGACGAGCCGGTGAATCCGGGCCAGCCGGTCCTGTCCGTAAGCGTGCTCGAGCAGCGGCAGCCGCGACATCAGCAGCACCTGAACCAACAGCAAAACCGAGGCCAGCAGACCGGTCAACCGGCCGGTGGACGTCAACCCCGCTTCCCAACCGGTCAGGTCCTGGATCCCGCCGCCGGTGGCCCACCAGTAGGTCACCAACAACAACGCCGCCCAGACAGCGACGAGAGAAGCGAGCCGGACGGCCGCATCGAGTCGGGCCCGGGCGGAGCTCACCGGGATACCGGCAATGGTCGGGCGGCTGACCATTTGTGCAGTCACCGGCCGCCACCACAGGCGCAAACGCAAATGGTCGACGACTCGAGGCGACGAAAGTCGGCGGGTAACGAAGCGATGGTCACGATTCTCCTTCGGCGCAAGCTACCCACTGATCATGGACAATGCGGCTGTGGCCTTGTCATGCACATGTTGTGCACTTGCTGTGTAGTGCAGGGGCGACCTGTGTGCGACCCGCCGAATAGGTCAGAACGCGAATCCTCGTGGACTTCGAATCGGCCGTCGGCTGACCTTGGCCAGGCTTACGCCACCGCATCCACCCCCCGAAGACTGATCCCTCGGTTGCGCTTGACAGGCCGCGGCGACGGGAATGGAAGGCGTGGTAGCTCAAGTCAAGGAGGCTTTTCACATGCGTAACAACGTTCGTTCTGATCGATGGCAGGCCGTCGGTCGTATGTTGCTCGGCGAGTTCCTGGTCATTGCCGGCAGTGGACTCGTCGCCCGATGAAGGCCCTCACCTGGCACGGCAAACGCGACGTCCGGATCGACGATGTCCCGGACCCCGAGATCGTGCAGCCGACCGACGCGATCGTCAAGATCACCTCCACCGCGATCTGCGGATCCGACCTTCACCTCTACGAGGTCCTCGGCGCCTATCTCTCCGTCGGCGACATCCTCGGCCACGAGCCGATGGGCATCGTGACCGAGATCGGTTCCGAGGTCCACAACATCGCCGTTGGCGACCGAGTGGTGGTGCCGTTCAACATCTCCTGCGGTCACTGTTGGATGTGCGAACGGGGCCTGCAATCACAGTGTGAGACGACCCAGGTCGTCGACAAGGGCAAGGGCGCTTCACTCTTCGGCTACACGTCGTTGTACGGCTCAGTTCCCGGCGGCCAGGCCGAATACCTGCGGGTGCCACAAGCCCAGTACGGGCCCATCAAGGTCAGTCAGGATGGGCCGGACGAGAAGTACCTGTTCCTGTCCGACATCCTGCCCACCGCCTGGCAGGCCGTGCAGTACGCCGCCGTCCCGGACGGGGGCACCCTCGTCGTCTACGGGTTGGGACCGGTCGGACAGTTCGCCGCACGCATCGGACAGCACCACGGATATCGCGTCATCGGTGTGGAACCGGTGGCCGAACGCCGCGGCATGGCTGAGCGGCACGGCATCGAAACCATCAACCCGGACTCGATCGACGACGTGCCGGCGGCACTGATCCAGCTCACCGGCGGGCGCGGTGCGGACTCGGTCATCGACGCGGTCGGGATGGAGGCGCACGGGTCCGTCGGCGCGACCTTTGGAAAACTGGCCCAGGCCGGGGTGGGACTGCTGCCGGACGTGCTCGCGCGGCCGCTCATCGAAAAGGTCGGCGTCGACCGGTTGACCGCGTTGAACAACGCCATCAAGACTGTCCGCCGCGGCGGAACCGTGTCCATCAGCGGTGTCTACGGCGGTATGGCCGACCCGATGCCGATGATGGATCTTTTCGACAAACAGATCCAACTGCGGATGGGACAGTGCAACGTCCGAAGGTGGGTGGACGACCTACTTCCCCTCGTCGAGGACCCGGCGGATCCGCTCGGGGTGCTCGATTTGACGACGCACACCGTCGGGATCGACGACGCACCCCGCGCCTACAAGACCTTCCAGGAAAAGGCCGATGGCTGTGTCAAGGTCGTCATCAAGCCCTGACGGATCTCGCGTTCGGCGTGCCTCTGCTGCATACCGGCCGGGCTGCGCGGCCGCGCGGGCTCGGCTGGACGCGGAAGATCGAGCTACTCGTGGCGCTGCAGTGCTTTCGCCAGCTCCGCCTTTGTCATGTGTGAGTAACCGTGGATATCCGCCTTTTTCGCCCGGTCCAGCAGCTCCTGCCGGGTGTTGCCCTCTACGTCCACTCCACCGTAGGTTTCGCCCTCACCGGCCCGCTTCTGTTTGGTGGACTTCTTCGAACGCGGGTCGGATGGGCCTGGCTCGTCCTTGAGTTCCCAATGGTCGCCCCGCTTTTCGGCGACATGCTTCACCGAGCCCCACGCCGTCCGGTGGGCCCGCTCCTCGTCGCCGTCGTATTGCTCCTCGGCACTCTCCAAGGTCTGTTCGTACGTCCGCTGGATCTTGTCGGCGGACTTTTCCAAGGTGCTGGGTAGTTGCGGCTCGTCCTGCGGCATAACGATTCCTTCCGGTGAACTCGAAGCTGGATCGGGGCCTCGGACCCCGATTTCACCTGGCTAGTACCCCGAACTCCGCGGCTTATCGTCGCCGCGACCCGTCCAGTTGGCCGGAGTCCCGCGACCTGGTAGCCCCCCGACATTTGTTGGCAGCGGCAACGGAGCTACCAGTGCCCTGGGCTGCTACAGGTTCCCAGCGGGCAGCGCCTCGAGACCGGCTGACCGACCCGGAGACGGTGCGGCCTGCGGGCCGGTCAGCGTGGTCAGGAGCTCTTCGAGGTGGGGAACCGCTCCCAGGCCCGATGTGCGGCCAGCAGCTCGAGGATCTGGGCGGCGACCTTGGTCGGCTTGCCGGTGACGATGCCCGGGGCGTCGGGCGGTAGCACCGCTGCGGCGGAGGTCGCGCTGGAGGTCGTCCCGATGGCTTTGGCGTGTCGCCACGCCTCGGCGACCAGCTTGCTGACCCGGGGATCGATACCGGTGGCCGGGCCTTCCTCGGCAGCGCTTTTCGCGTCCAGCGAGGGAAGCGCATCTGCCGCCGGCGGTGTCTCCCCGACGACCACGAGGGCGTCGAACTCGATCGATGCCGCGTTCGCGTAGGTCCGCTGCACGGAGATCGACCCGACCTTCCCGCCATGCGGTCCGATCACCAGCGGTAGCACTCCGGCCTTGGTCAATGCGCCACTCAACGCCTGGACTTCGTCCGCGCCACTGTCGGGTCCGATCACCACGCCGACGATCCGGCCGGCGACCGGCCAGGTCCCGCCGAGTTGGCTGATCGCCGCGGTCGTGGCCGTGCCCGCCGGTTTCGTCGTGGCCGCCGGTGCCGCAAGACCCAGACCGGTTGCGACGCGCTCGCAGAGGTCAGGGTCGATATTCGCCAGCGCCAACAGCTGTCGTTCCCGGATCACCTGCTCGTAGACCTTCGACAGCTCGAACGTGTACGCGGCGACTACATGGTCCTGTTCGACCGGAGACAATGAGCGGTAGAACATGCTCGCCTGTGAATAGTGGTCGTCGAAGGTCACCGGGTTCTCCCGCACCTTCGACGCTGCGGCCACCGGCACCGGGAAGTCGATGAACGGGTGATCGCCGGAGCCGGCGGTGAACGGGCAGCCGCCGTCGATCGAGTTCGGGCGATACGGGGCGGCACCCCCGTGCACCGCGTCTTGGTGCAGGCCGTCACGCAACATGTCATTGATCGGCGCGTGGGCGCGATTGATCGGTATCTGGTTCCAATTGGGTCCGCCGAGGCGGGTGATCTGCGTGTCGAGGTAGGAAAACAGCCGCGCTTGCAGCAACGGGTCATTGGTGACGTCGATGCCGGGCGCCAGATTGGCCGGGTTGAAGGCCACCTGCTCGGTTTCGGCGAAGTAGTTCACCGGATTCGCATTCAACGTCATGGTGCCCAGGATCTGGACGGGCGACAGCTCTTCGGGCACGAATTTCGTCGGGTCGAGCAGGTCGATGCCCTCGAACATCTGGTCTTCGGTGTCCGGCATGACCTGCACTCCCAGATCCCATTCCGGGTAGTGGCCGGCTTCGATGGCGTCGGCCAGGTCGCGGCGATGAAAATCCGGGTCGTTGCCGTTGGCCAGCTGCGCCTCTTCCCAGGTCACCGAATGCACGCCCTGCTTGGGCTTCCAATGGAACTTCACCAAACACGTCTCGCCATCGGCGTTCATCATCCGGAAGGTGTGCACACCGAACCCCTCCATGGTGCGGAACGACCTGGGCAGCGCTCGGTCGGACATGTTCCAGATGGTGTGAGCCTGCGCTTCGGTGTGCAGGGACACAAAGTCCCAGAACGTGTCGTGGGCGCTCTGCGCCTGCGGGATCTCTCGGTCCGGGTGTGGCTTGCCGGCGTGGATCACGTCCGGGAACTTGATGCCGTCCTGGATGAAGAACACCGGGATGTTGTTGCCGACCAGGTCGTAGTTGCCCTCATCCGTGTAGAAGCGGGTCGCGAAACCGCGGGTGTCCCGGGCGAGATCGGCCGACCCGCGCGAGCCGAGCACGGTGGAGAACCGGACAAATACCGGCGTCTGGGCGCCACTTCTGAGGAAACCGGCCTGGCAAATGCCGTCAGCCGCGCCGTTGCCGACGAACACACCGTGCGCGCCGGCTCCACGCGCATGAACCACGCGTTCCGGGATGCGTTCGTGGTCGAAGTGGCTGATCTTTTCCCGGAGGTGGTGATCCTGCAGCAGAGTCGGTCCGCGCGATCCCGCTTTCAGGGAATGGTCGGTATCCAGCAACCGGGCGCCGTGCGCAGTGGTCAGAAAGGCGCCCTGCTGGGCCACATCGGTCGGGGACACAGTGGTCGGTGCGCCGGTGGCGGTCCGAGTGTCCGGACCTTGCTGATCGGCCTTCGGCGGCAGCGGACTCCGCGGTTTCGTCGGCTCGGCCAACGTCGGGGGCTCGACGCCCGGAGCTCCCGGCACGGGTGGCTCAGACTTCTTGGATACCGGCTTCTTCGACGCCAACGGGTCCTCCAACCTCGAACGGCACCCTGAAATGGGATGCACCCCTGGCCGGTACCCGCCGGCTCACCCAGCTACACAAGAGTCGCCACTGGCCGTCAACGAGTCCCTGGCCTGACCGATCTCCATCTCGACCGGAGGTGCCACGGCGGCCAGTCCCGATTACATCGCCGATACCAGGGAACCTGTCAGTCATGAAGGCGACCCGCACCGCGCAATCGTTAGTCCCCGGTGGGTCGGATCTGCACGAGATCCGCCCCTGCTGCACGCGGGTGTCAGGGCTGCGAGCTATATGAACGACCCAGATTCGGCCCAGCGCGCCGTGGTCGACCAGTCATCGGAGGTCCGCGATCCGGCGGATGACTCTGGTCTCCTGGACGATCCAGCAGCAATTGTCGAAACCTATCCGAAGGCATTCGACGACCAGATCGCGGCCGCGGAATCGGCGATCAAAGCCGAGACCCGCACCCACCATTCACCTATGGATCCCGACCGCTCGACTGACAACGCCCGGGACGACCAGATAGAGCGGTCGCAGTAGCGGAGCCACAGCCCGAGAGTCATGTCCCACAAAAGGGTGCCTAGGGACGACGGCGGGTGGCGCTGTGCTGCCTGCGCACTGCGCGGAACAGGCTGAAGGGCAGCAGAATCACCACTGCTGACGGAACTATCCACCACAGCGCGGCGGTCGTGTGCCGGGCGAGCATGCCGGTTAGGGCCAGGGCCACAACCACGCCGACAGCGACCACCCAGTCGTCACCGACGATGAAGTCGTACCAGAAGGCGCCGAATGCCCGGATACGCCTGATCACGACGACGCTCCTGCATTGGTCCCGGCGGCCAGACTGCCTCTGTGCGCCTGCCGCAGCGCGCCCACGAGGGTCACCGCGAACAAAGCGGTCAGTGGGATGATCGCCAACAGAGCTGCGTCGCCGCCAGGCCACCGCACTCCGGCGCCCTCCACGCTCCAGAACATGCCGAACCCGGTCAACATGATGCCCACGACAAACTTCAAGGTGTTTTCCGGTACCCGGGCCAGGGGCGCCCGCACGGCGAAACCGACACCCGCGACCAACACCACCGCGCAGGCCGCGGCCACCGCGGCGAGCGGAATGTTGTGCTGATTGGCGCCGAACGTCAACGCGATGAACACGACCTCCAGGCCCTCCAGGACCACGCCCTTGAACGAGAGAGTGAAGGCATACCAGTCCGTGACCCAGCCGCGACGATGCGACCCTGACACCGCGGCGTCGGCCAGTTCCCGCGCGTAGATGAGCTCTTCGTCGTGCAGCGCCTGATAGCCGGAGGCCCGCAGGATCGCCTTACGCAGCCATTGCAGGCCGAAGATCAACAGCAGTCCACCTACGAATAGCCGGAGGACGTCGATCGGAATGGCGGCGACGGCCGGGCCGAGCAGGGCCACGACGGCCGCCAGCGTGACCAGCCCAGCCGCTACGCCGATCATGGCCGATCGCCAATCCCGTGCGGTTCCCGCCGCCAACACGATGGTGACCGCTTCCACGGCCTCGACCACGCAGGCCAGGAACACCGTCACGAACAGGGCCCAGCCGCTCATGCTGTTCCTCCCACACTCAGTTGCCTCTCGGGAATCGGCGTGACAGCAGCATTATCGCCGGACCAGCCTGCGTCCGGTCACGTCGTTGGTTGATCCTTCAGCTTTGCTCTGGGTCCATCGCGCGTCGGGAGGTATCCATCGGAACCACCCTCGGGTCAATCAGTCGGCAGGATTGACGGCGCGCACCAGGGCCGCGGTGAGCCGGACGCCGTCCCGACCCCTACCGGAGCAGTGCTCGGCGAGGGATGCACACCAGCTTCACATTGGTACTACCTCCTAGATAGTAGCGTGTTGGTTGCTGGGTGACCGGATCGATCCGTCAGTCCGTACCCACCCAAAAGGCGTCGGCGAGAAAGGGCCCCATCGATATGCCACGTTTGACCTGGGACAGGCTCGGTTTCGTCGAGCCAACGGCGGCCAAGGTACCGGCGATCATCGCCCTGTTCTGGCTCATCAAGGTGTTGACCACCGGCATGGGCGAGGCCGCGTCGGACTACCTGGCCGGGCACAACCTGTTGCTGGCGGGGGGTCTCGGGCTGGTCGGCCTGATGGTCGGCCTGTGGTTGCAGTTCCGCACCCGCCGATATGTGGCCGGAGTCTATTGGTTTGCCGTCAGCATGGTGGCAGTCTTCGGGACGATGGCCGCCGACGTCCTACATAAGGGCCTGGGCATCCCTTACGCCGGGTCAACCGTGTTCTATGCCGGGATCGTCGCGCTGCTGTTCACGTTGTGGTACCGCATCGAGGGCACCCTCTCGATCCACAGCATCTTCACTGTGCGGCGCGAAATCTTCTATTGGATAACGGTGCTGGCGACATTTGCACTGGGGACGGCGGCCGGCGACCTGACTGCGGCCAGTATGGGGCTCGGTTACTTCACCTCTGCGCTGGTGTTCGGCGCCCTCATGCTCATTCCAGCCGTGGGCTGGTGGAAATTCGGCCTGAACCCAGTTGTCGCGTTCTGGTTCGCATACGTACTGACCAGACCGCTGGGCGCCTCGATCGCCGACTGGCTCGGCAAACCCGCAGCACTGTCGGGACTCGGGCTGGGCGACGGAGTCGTCACGGCGATCTCGGCCCTGATGATCACGCTGTTGGTTACCTATCTGGCCCGGACTCGCCGGGACATCCAGCCGACGCTGGCCGGTATTCCAGGGCCGGCGACCGCGGAACGCGTTATGGCCGCTGAAGACCCGTCCGAAACGGCCTGAGTCGTCGCGCCATTGACGTGAACGTTCGCTGAGCCCATCAGGACAGCACCTCGACGCGCTGCAGCGGTCAGACTCCGAAAGGGCTTTCGCATTCGGCGAAGGTCAATCACATCGACAAGCATCACCACGCAACGGCTGCGACCACGTTCTACCGCATGCCACCAACCCTGCGGCGGACTGAGCAGTGGGCTCTCGTCGCGTCGGAGGGCCGAGCCGAGAAGCGTTGCTTCCCCTATCCTCGACCCGGCCTTCCGACTCGGGTACCGATGTGACTCCGTCCTTCGGGTCGTGTCAGAGCCCGGCGGCGCTGGCTGGGCCATCTTCCCGTCGGTCAGCCACCTGCATCGCACCGAGGCGGCATAGCCTCTCGGGTGAGAGCCGAGGGCAACGATCGGGCGGTTCGCCGAGGATCGCCGCCACCGACACTCAGGTGCCGTCGAGCTTGTGCGCAGCGCATTCGGAACGGTGAGCTGCCCGCCAGGCCCTCATCTGCGCCACCGGAGACTTCTGGCCACCGGAACGCCAGGAATCCAGGTAGGGCCACGGGTAGAACGTGCCACGTCGGATGCTCCACTCACCAGGACCACAAGGCGGCGACATGCCGAAATGCTGATGACACCCAAGGCCTTTCGCGTTCCCGGTGTCACCGACATGTGCGAGCACCTGGCCGCCGTGCACTCTGCTGCCGGGCACCAGACCGGGCAGGATGTCACGTAGGTGAGCCGAGTAGTAGCGCACCCCGTCATCACCGACGAGACTGATGAACAGACCGCCTCGAACCGCGGGATCGTCGGTGGCCGGATCCCACTTGTCGACCCGGCTCATCTCTTGGATGACCCCATTGGTCACCGCCACCATGTCGGAGCCACAGGGGGCGAAGATGTCGGTCGCCGGGTAGTCATGGTGCGTCTGGCCGTAGTCGATGTTGTCCGTATGACTGATTGGGAAGTAGTAGCGACCCGGCACGCGCACCTTGGGGATGGTCGACGCGGTAGTCCGAGTCGTCGTTGTTGACGGCGTTTTGGTCGGAGGGGCGGCCGAAACGGTTACAGACACTGCAGATGAAGGGGTCGTCGTGGACGACGGCGTTTTGGTCAGGGGGGCGGCCGAAACGCTCACCGACACCGCAGATGAAGGGAGCGTCGTGGACGACGGCGTGGTGCCCGTCGGCCGACTGGGCGATGCCATGGCCGAGGAATTCGACGAAGGTGCTGTCACCACCGAAGACAGCCGCGATGGCGCAGGATGGGAAAGTGGCGCCGACAGCACAGCTCCGGAACTGGCTTCGACGGCCGCGCCACTGGATGAGGCCGTGCAGCCCGACGCGAGAACCAGCGCAGCGGCACAGCCGACCAGGATGCCCAATTTGAACTCCGCCATCGCCTTATCCACCTTCGGTCATCGTCATTTCAATTCGCGGTCGGCAGATTGACAGCCTAAATACTACGTGTGTGATAGTACTCAGTGCAAGCCGACCGGCGGTTCACCTGACGTTCGGCCGGTGTTGGCCGCAATGTGGTGTTACTACCGCGCGAATAGTACTAAACCTGTCACCGAGCCCGACACCGGTCGGCTCGGAGAGGGCATACATGTTCATCCACAAGCGGTATCGCGTCGGCACGGCAGCCCTCGCGGCCGCACTTCTGCTCACGGGCGCCGGAGTCGGGTCCACCCAGGCCCAGGCCGGCGCCGCAACTCGACTGCCGGGCGCCAGTCGGCACGTGCTGCTGCTCTCGGTCGACGGACTGCATCAGTCCGACCTGGCCTGGTATATCCAAGCGCATCCCCGGTCAGCATTGGCCCGATTGGTGTCCAACGGCACCGAGTACACGAAAGCCAAGACGACGTTCCCGTCCGACTCGTTTCCGGGCATGGTGGCCCAGCTCACCGGCGGCGGGCCGGGTACTACCGGCGTCTTCTACGACGACACGTACAACCACCGCCTGTTGGCCCCGGGCACCCGCGATTGCAGCACCGCCCCGGCCGGCACCGAGGTTTCCTGGACCGAAGCGGCCGACCGGTCCCAGAATCCGATCACCCTGGACGCCGGGCAAGGGCTGACCGCGCCGGCGTTGACTGCCCTGCCCACCAACACCTTGGCCCAGACGCTTGCGGCGGCACCGGCCATCACCACGGCCATCCTGGCCATGACCCCGAACCCGCAATCGCTGCTGGACCCGGGCACCCTACCCGTCGACCCCAAAACCTGCCTACCCGTGTACCCGCACCAGTACGTGCGGGTGAACACGGTGTTCGACGTGGCGCGAACCCACGGACTGCGTACGGCTTGGTCGGACAAGCACCCCGCGTACGAAATCCTCAGCGGGCCGTCGGGTACCGGGGTCCAGGATCTGTTCACCCCGGAGATCAACAGCGTCGCGGACGCTGCCGGCGACGACTGGACCACTGACAACGCCCTCACCCAGGTGTACGACAGCACCAAGGTTGCCGCGATCATCAACGAGATCAACGGCTTCGACCACTCAGGAACGCATCGGGTCGGCACACCGGCAGTGTTCGGAATGAACTTCCAGTCCGTGTCCACCGCCGAGAAGCTGCCCATCTCCGAGGGTCTGGCCGGTGGCTACCTGGCCAACGGTAGCCCGGGACCACTGCTGCGCAAGGCGTTGGACTACATCAACACCGAGGTCGCGGCTATGACCGGTGCTATCGACAGCCGCGGGCTCGCCGCGCAGACCACCGTCATCCTGTCGGCCAAACACGGCCAGGCGCCGACCGACCCGGCCACCCTACGCCGGGTAAACGACAGCCAGATCATCGCGGGCCTCGACACCGCCTGGGCCGCAACCTATCCCAAAGCGCCTGCATTGGTGGCGTTCTCCGTTGACGACGACGGCATGTTGCTCTGGCTCTCTAACCGCTCCCCTGCAGCGCTGGCCTTCGCCAAGACGTATCTGCTGCAGCACAAGGCACCGGCGAACCTGATCACCGACCCCAAAGGCGTCTACTCCGCCACCGTCCGGTCCTCGGGCCTGACCCGGGTCTACACCGGTGCCGCAGCAGACACGCTCGTCAGGGCTGCCAACGGCGACACCCACGCGCCGGACCTGATCGGCATCGCCCAACCAGGGGTGGTCTACACCGGCGGGGTGAAGAAGATCGCCGAACACGGCGGGGACGCTCCGGCCGATCTCGATGTCGCACTCGTGGTCTCCGGTGCTGGCGGCAAGCACCACGGCGTGAACCGCAGCCACGTGGAGACCACCCAGATCGCCCCGACGATCCTTGCCCTGCTCGGATTGAACCCGAACGCGTTGCAGGCCGTCCGGGTCGAGCACACCCGGGTGCTGCCGGGCCTGTAGCTCCCAGGAGCCTGCGCAGCACCATGGTCGGAGGACCCCGAAAGTGCTGCGCAGGCTCCTGAGTTCCGGACGTAGGTATCCGCCACCGGGACAGCAGGATTGGTCTCCCACCGGTTCCGCGCAGGTGCGCGTTCCACATTGACAGCAGACCATCGCAGCGACGTCGAAGCGGCCGTGGCGACGCGATGATGGGCACCCGGGAACGCCACCCGCCGACGCGGGCGGCGGCTGACCGCCGGGTGCCCATCCTCACCACTGATCCCGCCAGAACCGAGCGCTGCTCAGGCAGGTTGAACTACGGCTTCTACGACTCGGAGCCGCTGAGGTCGTGGGCCAGTTCCCGCTCGTCAGCCTCCGACAGGGACGTCTTGAGTACCTCGCCACCGTGGCGCGCCATCCGCTCGGTGAACTTGTCCTCGGTGATCTTCTCGGCCATGATCACCACGGCCGCCTTGCCCGGCTGGAGCAGGTCTTGGACCTGCCTGCGGAAGGTGTCATTGATTCCGGACTTCCCGAGCTTGCCGAAGAGCGCACCCATGGCGCCGCCCAGGGCCGCGCCCAAGAACGGAACGAAGAACAACAGCCCGATCAGCATCCCCCACAGCGCGCCCGAGGCGGCGCCCAGTCCGACGATCTTCTGCGGGGTCTCGACGTGGTTCTTCCCCTCGGCGTCGACCGTCACGATGGCCACGCCACGCAGGTCAACGATGAAATCTGATTGCAGCGCCATGACTTCGTCGTAGGCGGCTCTAGCGTGCACCGGGTTGTCGTACCCGATGACAATGAGTTCGGACATGGGACTACCTCTCGTTCGGATCAGCATGACTTGGCGGTGCCGGTTGCGGCAGGTCCAGCGCCGTCGGACGCGAGAACCTGTGACGCTTACCTCGCCGCCAACTGAGCTAAGCAGATGCCCGGTGAACCCGCAACGGGACCTGCTTGATCACGGGGAGTACTGACAGGCCGGGTGTTTGCGTTGTCAGCAGCGGCTGAGCGGGGTAAGAATTGGTTCGATTCCTGGGGGTGACTTCAGGACACGATGTGCATCTGATGGTCGGTGTTGTTCAGGCGGCGGCCGCCGGTCTCGGTCATGTTGGGATGTCTTCGATCCGTACGCCAGAGCGACCGGGCAGGTAGATGCCGGGCTCTATCGAGAAGCACATCGACGCGGAGTGGCCTTGAATATTGAGTCTGCTAGTCAGATGACGCCGTCGGCTCGCGCATCCGCTTCCTGTCGGCCGCCCGGGTCGCCGACCAAGAGGCCAGCAGTTTGAGACCGTCCGCGGTCGGGGTGCCAGGGTTGGCCGTGTAGATGTTCAGCTGCAGGGCCGGATCAGCCAAGAGTTCCATTCCCTCGAAATTGAGGTCGAGTTCGCCGACAGCTGGATGTCGGAGCCGTTTGCGTCCGCTGCGGTGGAACTTGACGTTCTGCGAGGCCCAATGCTGCCGAAAGAGTTCCGATTGGGTGGACAGTTCGCCGACCAGGGTGATGAGGTCTTTGTCGTAGGGGTGGCGCCCCGCTTCGAGGCGCAGCATGGCGGCAGCATCGGTGGCCATCCGGTCGAAGTCGACGAAGAACTCGCGCGCCGCAGGATCGAGATAGATGAATCGAGTGGTGTTGGCCCGTCGTTGGCTCGTCGCCCCGGCCGCCGCGGAGTCCAGGACGGGTGAATACAGGGCGTGGGCCATCGGGTTCATAGCGATGATGTCGTGCCGGGCATTGCGGACCCAGGCCGGCGCCTCCGTAATGGCGTCCAGAACCTGCTGAATGACGGGTCGCACGGCGCCCTGCGCCGGCCGAGGCCGGCGGGCGGCATTGGACCCAGCGGCAAGAGCCAGCGAACGCAGGTGCTCACGTTCGGCGTCGTCGAGCTGCAGTGCGGTCACGACACCCTCGAGCACCTGATCGGAAACGCCGGCGAGGTTCCCGCGTTCCATCCGCACGTAGTAGTCGATGCTCACGCCGGCCAGCAGGGCGACTTCCTCACGACGGAGCCCCTTGACTCGCCGGTTGCCGCCGTACGCGGGTAGGCCGGCCTGTTCCGGGGTGATCCGAGCGCGGCGGGAGGCAAGGAAGTCACGGATTTCGGCATGGTTGTCCACGTCCCCAACGTAGGCCCGATAGGCGGGACAAAGGAGGCACTGGCATTACCTGGAAGGACAGACCCTCCCCCACGTGCGCAGGCCAGGCTTGACTGAGGACGTACGCATCCGAGACCAAACGGATGAACGAGCGACGACGAGCGAGGGAGCCGACATGTCGACTGATGATTCGAGCGAAACCGAATGGGCAACAGACGAACTGGCCGAGATCGACACGACCGACGAGATCGAGGTCAGTACCCGCCGATCCGACGGAACCCTCCGTTCCCCGCGGATCGTCTGGGTGGTCCGCCACGGGGACTCGTTCTACGTCAGGTCCGTCCACGGGCAGGAGGCGGCGTGGTACCGCGGAGTCCAGTCCCGGCACACCGGCGTCGTGACCGCCAGGGCACTCCTCCGCGACGTGCACTTCGTCGAAGTTGGCGATCATGTCGGTGACGACATCGAGCTGGATGACAGTCTCGATCAGGCGTATCGAAGCAAGTACGGACGTTGGCCCGGTCCGGTCGACCGCATCACCGCTCAATCTGCCCGCGCCACGACCCTGCGCCTTGACCCCGCCTGATCAACCAATTCGTTTCGAGGAGAGACATGAACAAGAATCCCGCCACCAAGACGGTGAAAACCCCGGCGGCGAACTTCACCGGCGATGTCTGGATGAACCCGGTCTTCGGCGGAGACGGTACTTCTGCGCTGACGGTCGGGCTGGTCCGGTTCACCCCCGGCGCCCGCACCAACTGGCATCGCCATGCCAATGGGCAGCTGCTGGTCTGTACCGATGGCATCGGACTGGTCGGCACCCGCGACGGCCACACCGTCCTGCTGCGGGCCGGTGAAAGCGTATGGACTCCGGCCGGTGAGGAACACTTCCACGGCGGGACCGGCGATAACATGATGTGTCACTACGCGATCCTGGACGCCGCCGGTGATGCCGAAGCGACGACCTGGCTCGAGCCGGTCACCAACGAGCAGTACACCGCTGCTCATACGGCAGCGCAGGTCTGAGCCCATGACGATCAGCCCCGCGGCAAAGTCCAACCACGATCAACTGTTCGGCGAACGCGACTCCGCGCTCGCCCGAACCGATCCCGAGTTCATCGCCTATTTCGATAACTTCGCCTTCGACGAGATCATCAGCGATGCTGCGGATCTCGATGACCGAGTCGATCTGCGCACCCGGCTGCTGGTTCAGTTGGCCGCCACCCTGGCTGCGGGCGGACTGGGTGAATTCCGAGTGCTGGCCGCCGCCGCACTCGCCCATGCCAGTGTCAGCCCGGTCGAGCTCAAAGAGCTTGTCTACCAGGCCGTGCCGTACGTCGGCCTGGCCCGTGCGTTCGACTACCTGCATGCCGCCAACGACATCCTCACGGCCGCCGGCATCGAGCTGCCGCTGCCCGAGCAGGCCACCAGCCGTCCCGAGACTCGGCACGAACGCGGCCGAAAGGTGCAGGAACGCATCGTCGGTGACGGCAGGGTGGCGCAGATGCATGCGGATGCCCCGCAGGATTGCAAACATTTCCAGCGTTACCTGACCGGCAACTGCTTCGGCGATACCGTCGCCCGCGGCGGCCTGGACCTGCCCACCCGTGAACTGCTGACCTTCTCGATGCTCGCCGCCCTCGGCGGAGCCGACCCGCAATTGCGCGGACACGTCACCGGAAACCTCAACGTGGGCAACACCCGGGCCCGGCTGCTGGCCGTCCTGACGGTGCTGGTGCCGTTCATCGGCTACCCCCGCACCCTGAATGCCCTCGCCGCCATCAACGAACTCACCACTCCCACCGACTGACCACGATCGGACGAAAGCAGAACCCTCATGCGTGCCACCTTCATCTACGCCGCCGGCGACGTCCGCGTCACCGACGCCCCCGACCCCCAGCTCCTCGAACCCACCGACGCCTTGGTACAGGTCACCCGCGCCTGCGTCTGCGGGAGCGACCTACATCCCTACCACTCCGCTCGTAACACGCCCGGCGGCAACAGCATCGGCCACGAGCTCATCGGTGTGGTCACCGATATCGGTGCCGAGGTCAGGACTTTGGCCAAGGGCGATTTCGTCATCGCCCCGTTCGCGATCTCCTGCGGCGTCTGTGAGTTCTGCCTGGCCGGCCTGCAGACCGCGTGTGTCAACGGCGGGTTCTGGAACAGCGCCGATTTCGGCACCGCCGGGTGCCAGGCCGAAGCCGTCCGGGTCCCGTTGGCCGACGGCACGCTGGTCAAGGTCCCCGGCATCGACCCGGCGACGGCCGACGACGGCCTGCTGGCCTCGCTGCTGACTTTGTCCGACGTGTATGGAACCGGCTGGCATGCCGCCCACCGAGCCGGCGTCACCACCGGCGACACGGTCGCCGTCATCGGCGACGGTGCAGTCGGACTGCTGGCCGTGCTCTCGGCCCGACAGCTCGGCGCCGAACGCATCATCCTGATGGGGCGGCACCTGGCCCGCACCGACCTCGGCCGCGAGTACGGCGCAACCGATGTCGTCGCCGAGCGGGGCCAGGAAGGCATCGACACCGTTCTGGAGTTGACGAAGGGCGGCGCCGCCAAGGTCCTCGAGGCCGTCGGTCACCTGCCCGCCTACGAACAAGCCGTGGGCATCGTCCGCCCGGGCGGGGTGATTTCCCGCGTCGGTGTCCCGCAGTACCAGGACGGCCCGATCGGCTGGCCGTTCTTCGGCAAGAACACCACCCTCACGGGCGGTCCGGCGCCGGTCCGCGCCTACATCGAGCAGCTGATCCCCGCCGTGCTCGACGGCACGGTCAACCCTGGCAAGGTGTTCGACCGCACCGTCTCGATCGAGGACACGCCGCAGGCTTACGCCGCCATGGACGCCCGCGAGGCACTCAAGGTGATGATCAAGCCGTAGCAACCCATCCGGGCCATTCGCCCCGGAGCACCCTTTGTTTGAAAACCGCCCGAGTAACTCATGTTGAAAGGTGCAATTGATATGCAGAACAGAATGCTCGGACGGACCGGCGTATCGGTGAGTCCGCTGTGCTTGGGCACCATGATGTTCGGCCCGTGGGGAAACGCCGACGAAACGGATTCGATCCGCATCATCCACCGCGCGCTGGACGCGGGCATCAATTTCGTCGACACTGCCGACGTGTACTCCGCCGGCGAGTCCGAACGCATCGTCGGCAGGGCCCTGTCCGGTCACCGCGACGACGTGGTGCTGGCCACGAAGTTCTTCATGCCGATGGGCGACGAACCGAACCGCCGGGGTGGTTCTCGCCGCTGGATCATCCGGTCGGTCGAGGACTCGCTGCGCCGTCTGGGAACGGACTACATCGATCTGTATCAGGTGCACCGGCCGAGCCAGGACACCGATGTCGAGGAAACGTTGGGCGCCCTCACCGATCTCGTGCGGCAGGGCAAGATCCGCTACCTCGGTTCCTCGTCCTACGCGGCCAGCCAGATCGTCGAAGCTCAGTGGGTTGCGCGGGACCGCCGGCTCGAACGCTTCGTCACCGAACAACCGCCCTATTCGGTCATGGTGCGCGGCATCGAGACCGACGTGCTGCCGACCGCCCAACGGCACGGGATGGGCATCCTGACCTACAGTCCCCTCGGTGGTGGCTGGTTGTCCGGCCGTTGGCGCACCGGTGCTCACGCGACGCCGACCTCTTCGGCCCGGCCGAAGGCGCGCTTCGACATGAGCACAGAAGCGAACCAGCGCAAACTCGACATCGTCGAAACCCTGGCCCAACTCGCCGAACAGCAGGGAATGAGTCTGATCGACCTAGCTATCGCCTTCGTCATCAACCACCCCGCCGTCACCTCCGCCATCATCGGCCCCCGCACCATGGAACAGCTGGATTCCCAGCTCTCCGGCGCCGACATCACGCTGTCCGCCGAGATCTTGGACCGCATCGACGAACTCGTGGCGCCGGGGGTCACCGTCAACCCGGACGACAACAGCTACGGCGAGGCGGAACTCGCGACCCCCGCCCGGCGGCGCGCTCACTGAGCCGGAGTCAAGCGGTCATGGCACCCTCGGCCGGCAGCCGATCCTTGCCCGTGTTGATCAGCAGCAACGAGGCCACAGTTGCCAGCGCGAAGAACGAGGCCGCGACGACGAACGCCACGCTGTAACCGTGCACGGCGGCGGCCGCCTGGATGGTCTGCGCCGCTTCCTTGCTCGGTGCAGACCGGATCTCGGCCGCGTGGCCGGTGATATAGCTCGTGGTCGCGGTCAGCGCGAAGGTACTCAGCAGCGCTGTGCCCAACGATCCGCCGACCTGCTGCGTGGTGTTCACCATGGCGCTGGCCACGCCTGCGTCATCCTTGGAGACGCCCACCAGGGCGACGTTGGCGGTCGACATGAAGATGAAGCCCATGCCGACCGACATCACGATGATGGCCGGCAGAATGCCGCCCGAGTAGGTCGTCGAAAGGTTGATGCGGGACAACCACAGCAGCCCGGCCAGACCCATCACCAGCCCGATCGGAACGACAAACCGCGGACCGATTTTGAGCACCAGCTGCGAACCGATACCGGCGCCGAGGATGATGCCGGCGCTGAACGGCAGGAATGCCACCCCCGCCTTGATCGGGCTGTAGTGCTGGACGATCTGCAGGAAATAGGTCAGAAACAGGAACACGGCGAACAATCCGGCGCCGACCAGCAGGCCGACGAGGTAAGCACCGGCACGGTTGCGATCCTTCAGAATCCGCAGCGGAAGCAGCGGAGCCGGGCTCAGCGTCTCTCGCCAGACGAACGCGGCGAGCAGGAGCACGGCCGCACCCAGCGAAAGCAGCGTCTGCGCAGCGGTCCAGCCCAGGTCCGGATTGGCGGCCCTGGTAAAGCCCCACACCAGCAGGCCGAGACCGACCGTGACCAGGACCGCACCCGGAACGTCGTAATGGGTCCCGCGAGCCTCGTTCTTCGATTCCCTGAGCACCGCGCTCCCACCGAGGAAGGCGACGATGGCGATGGGGATGTTCACCAACAGGCACCAACGCCACGACGCGTACTCGGTCAGCAAACCACCGAGCAGCAGACCGACGGCCAAACCACCACCCGCGATGGCGCCGAACACAGCAAAGGCCAAAGCCCTCTCCTTGGCCTCGCGGAAGGTGACCGTCAACAGGGAGAGCGCCGCGGGCGCCAGCATCGCAGCAAAGACGCCCTGCAGGGCCCGGGCACCGAACAGCATCCACCCGGTCTGCGCGGCGCCACCGAGGGCGGATGCCGCGGCGAAGCCGAGCAGCGAGATCATCAACACGCGCTTGCGGCCCAGATAGTCGGCGATGCGGCCGCCAAGCAGCAACAGTGCACCGAACGGCAGCGCGTAGGCAGTGACCATCCACTGCCGGTTGGCATCGGAGATGTGCAAGGCGGTCGCGGCGTCGGGCAGGGCGATGTTCACGATCGAGGCATCGAGCACCACCATCAGCTGCGCGATCCCGATCACCACCAGCGCCAACCAGCGCTTGGGGTCGAGATCGCTGACAGACTCCGGGTTTTTCAGGTCAGTCGTCGGACTGGTCACGAACTACTCCTTGTCGAAAGAGGCGGTCGCGGCGGAAAGCCGAGACGCAGACACATGGAGATGACGAACCACGCTGGTCGAATGTGACATCCGGCAGTCGAAATCAGTACGCACGCTTCGGTCGACTGGTGCGGTGAAGGCGTCGGAGATCGAGGCCGGTACCCGCCCCGATCACCCCGCCTGCTTCCGGGACGGCTACGCTCTCCACTGGCGGGCGGATTTGTCTGAAAAGGACGATTACAAGGAGGAAGCATCATGGGAGTTGGTCCTGTCGATGTACTCATCATCGGATTTCCCGGAAATAAGTTCACCGGTCGGATAGCCCCGACGTTGCTGGAGCTGGTCGACAGCGGCACGATCCGGGTGATCGATCTGCTCTTCGTCATGAAGGACGCAGACGGTGTCGTGACGACCATCGAGGCGGGCGAGCTGGATCCAGAGACTGGGCCCAGTTTCCTCGGTATCGATGTCGCCCAACCGGGCGCGCTCGGGCCGGAGGACGCCGAAGAGGTCAGCGACGATCTTGCGCTGAACAGCTCAACGCTGCTGATTGCGTACGAGAATGCCTGGGCGGCCAAAATGGTCGATGCCCTTCAAGCTGCCGACGCCGTCATAATCGACCAGATCCGCATCCCGGCCGGCGTCGTTGACGCCGTCCTCAGCACGCCATAGCCATACCAGCCATCCACGAACAGAGAGGCATTCACGTGGGATTACTACGCATGGCAGCCCGAACGGCCGTCGTCGCCGGCACCGCGACAGCGGTGTCCGGTCGGGTCGCCCGCCGCCAGGCCAACAAGTACGACCAGCCGGCCGAAGAACCACAAGCTCAGGCAGCGCCCGAGCCAGCAGCTGCGCCGGAGCCGCCGGAGCCAGCGGCTGCGCCTCCCCAGGATGAGATGATCGCCAAGCTGCAGGAGCTGGCACAACTGCACAGCCAGGGAGTGCTTTCGGACGAGGAGTTCACGGCGGCCAAGGCCAAGATCCTCGGGATCTGACGGACGGTCACCGACGGCGCAGATGACTGCCGTTGACGCGTATACGCGGCTATCGGAGATCTACGACGAGGTCGTCGTAGACCCGTGTTACGACCGCTGGGCGACGTTCCTCCACCAGCTCTGGCAGTCGGACGATCTCGGTGTCCATGCCGTCCTCGACGTGTGCTGCGGCACCGGCCTGATGGCGGAAGAGCTCATCGCCCTCGGGTATCGCGTCGTCGGTGTGGATGGCTCGACCGCTATGCTGGCCCGCGCACGCCAACGCCTCGGTCCGCAGGCGATTCTCGTCCAAGAGACGCTTCCGGAACTGAGCGTGGACGGCATCTTCGACGCGGCGGTCTCCACCTTCGACGGGCTGAACTACCTTACCCCCACCCAACTTCGCGCGACCCTGGTTGCCCTGTCGCGCCGACTCCGTGACGGCGGCTGGCTCGTCTTCGATATACACACCGACACGATGATGGACTTCACCACGTCCAACCCGGTTGTCACCGGCAAATCTGACGGTTATCAATTCACCATCGGCAACACAGTTGACGTCCGCGCACGGTCGTGCGATACCAGAATCGACGTCACCCGGACCGCAGATGGTGACACGTTCACCGAACGTCACCGCCAGTACTTCTTCACCGACGAGCAGGTTCGGGGAGCGCTGCTCGAGGCGGGCTTCGGGCAGGTGAATGTGACCGACGAGTACAGCCAGGAACCGGCCGGTGCCTCCACGCTGCGGGCCACCTGGACCGCCCGTCGGCTATCGGCGGAGTCATCCGCCGAGACCTCCAATCGGCAGAACCTCGCCGTATCGGGGCACTGATCGACCGCCCGGCCACCCACGTCAGCGCGCTGCCGCATAGCCACGCGGTGAATCTCAAGTATCTCCAGCTGATCGACAAGGAATGAGGCGGCTGCGGCCCGAAGGGCGAAACCTTCGGGCCACGGCCGTTTCCGGCCTGGAACCAGGCCTGACGGCCGGAGCGTCTTGATGAAGTCAAGATCAGGCCGTGCCGCGTCAAGATTCCGTCAAGACCCGTAGCAGGGTCTGCTCTTCGCTTTTACGGTGATGGCATTGAAGCGATCCATTGACACCGCATGCCGTTCGTGGGCTTTGCATCGGTCGGCCGCCTTGCCGCTGCAGTGTTTCCGGGCCGGTGTCCGCCAGAAAGGGGCTTGACATGCGTATCGATCCGGTACTGCGTGCCCATCGTGGATCCGTGATTGCCGGGGCCATCGTCGTACCGCTGCTGGCCTGTTGGCTACTTTCGTTGGTGCGCAGCGGTATCGCCAACACCAACGCCGCACTCGTGCTGGTCCTGTTGGTGGTCGCAGCGGCGTCCACCGGTATCCGAATTGCCGGCATCGCTGCGGCGCTGGCCGCTGCCGCCGGGTTCGATTTCTTCCTCACCGAGCCTTTTCGGACATTCACGATCCATTCGTCCGCCGATTTGGGAACGGCCCTGCTCCTGCTCATCGTGGGCGCTGCGGTCAGCGAGATCGCCATCTGGGGTCGGCGACAACAAGCCCAGGCGAGCCGGGAACAGGGGTACCTGGATGGCCTGGTCAGTACCGCGGCCGCCGTGGCGGCCGGAACTGCGACGCCGACCGAGCTGATCAATCTGGTCGCGAATCAGATCGTCGCGCTCTTGCACATTGATGGTTGTCGCTTCGACCCGGCCGTCCACTACGGTCTGCCCGCCTTGACCTCGGACGGGACCCTGACTCGGAACGGGCATGACATCGACATCAGCCGCAAAGGCCTGCCGACTGACACGTCGTTCGCCCTGCAGGTCCGCTACGCCGGAACCGTCTACGGGCACTACGTTCTCACGGCCTCCACCAGAGTTGTGCGACCATCGCGGGCGCAGCTCCGCGTCGCCGGGATGCTTGCCGAACAAGTCGGCGGCGCTCTCGCCACCAGGCCACCGGCGAACACCGACAGAACTCGCTGACCGGTTCGCTGTCGGACCGTCCAGGTGGTCCGGCTTGCTCGGCCCGAAGACATGACCAGGACACTGGTTGAATCGTTGCTCCCCACTAACGCGGAGCAACCGTCTTGGGCCCAAGTGATCTCGTAGCCGCGCGCTCGCCGGTTGCTGTCCGCGGTACCGCAACGGGCACGTTGACGATCATGGTCAGCCCGCCGCCCGGAGTGTCCTCGACGTCGATCGAGGCATCGACCGCCTCGGCCAGGCCGCGGGCCACCGCCAGGCCCAGCCCCACACCGGAGCCCTCCGGGGCGTCGCCCAGACGTTGGAACGGAGCGAACATCGCCTCCCTGTCCTGGACCGGCACACCACGTCCGCGATCGATGACGCGGATCTGCAGGGCCGTCCCGTCGGACACGGTGACCTCGCCGGCCAGGATCTGCACCGGACTGCCGGTCGGCGAATGCTGCACGGCATTGCCGATGATGTTGGCGACCACCCGCTCGAGCAGCCCGCGGTCGGTATCGATCAGCGGAAGGTCGTCGGGGATATCCACATCGATCCGCTGCGCCGGCAGCCCGATCAGCGCCCGATAGACCACTTCGTCGACCGAGACGGGAACCCGCAGCGGAATCAGCACTCCGGTCTGCAATCGGGACAGGTCCAACAGGTTCGCCAGCAGCGCGTCGAGTTGATCGGCGGCGCCGTCGGCGGTGGCCAGCAGATCATCGTGGTCCTGCGGGGTCCAGGTCACGGTCACATCGCGCAGGCTCGACAACGACGCCTTGATGGTGGCCAGCGGCGTGCGCAGATCATGTGAGACCGCAGCCAGGATCGCGGTTCTGACCCCATCAGTCTGCTGCAGACGCTCGGCCTGAGCTGCCCTGCTGGTCAGCCGGTTGCGGTCGACCGCCACCCCGGCCTGGGCGGCGATGACCTCGGCGAGGCGCTGATCGGCGGCGGCCAAAGGATGCCCGTAGAGCGCGAGCTGGAAGGTATCGCCGGCCTCTGCCGGCACGGCCGCATTCACCACGGTGGAAGGCTCCCCCGCCTCACCTGACGACTGCCCGACACTGGCCACCACGGTCGGCGAGCCCGCGGCCCGGCGGGTTCCGGACGTCGCCGCCGCTGTGCTCGGGGTGGAGAGCAGAGCCGCAGCCGTCATCCCGAATCCCACTCGGGCCTGTTCCAAAACGGCCAGCAGCGGGTCGCCGGGGCCGGCTGCGCCGCCGGCCACCGCAGCGAGGATCTGGGCTTCCGTCTGGCCGCGGGCGGCAGCCAACGCCGATTCACGGCTGCGGTCCACGATGGAGGCCACGCTGACCCCCACCACCAGGAACACGACGAGGGCGAACACGTTGGCCGGCTGGGCGATGGTCAACGTCCCGTAGGGCGGAGTGAACAGAATATTCGCCAGCCCACTGGCGATGAAGGCAGTGACCACAGCCGGCAATACCCCACCGATCAGCGCCGTCATCTGCACACCGAGCAGGAAGATCAACAGTACCGTCGGGAGGTTGAAGACTTGGCGCAGCGGCAGCATGGCCCCGGCCAGCACCAACGGTACGGCCACGGCCGCCGCCCACGCCCAGATGGTCCGGTGGCCGGCGGATCGGACCGTGGGCAGCGGGAACCGCGGCGACGTGGACTGGTGAGTGACCACGTGGACGTCGATGTCGCCGGAGTTGCGGACGATGGCCATCGAGGTACTGGGTCGCACCAGCTGGGTCAATCGGCCGTGCCTGGAGGCTCCGACGATGATCTGGGTGCCGTTGATGCCGCGGGCGAAATCCAGGACAGCATCGGCGATGTCCTCGCCGACGATGAGATGGAAGCTGCCGCCGAGGCTTTCGGCGAGCAAGCGTTGCCGCTCGATCTCAGCCGTGGGTGCTCCGATGCTACCGTCGGAGCGAACGATGTGGACGGCGACCAGGTCTCGTCCGGATACCCGCCCGGCGATGCGGGCGCCACGGCGCAGCAACAGCGGGCCTTCGGGCCCCCCGGTCAGCGCCACGACCACGCGTTCTCGGGCCGCCCAGGTTCCGGTGATCCCGTGCTCGCGGCGGTACCGTTCCAGGCCCTCGTCGACCCGATCAGCCACCCACAGCAGGGCCAACTCCCGCAGGGCGGTCAGGTTTCCTTCCCGGAAGAAGTTGCCCAGCGCAGTATCGATGACCCGCCCGGGATAGACGTGCCCGTGGGCCATGCGGCGGCGTAGCGCCTGTGGACTCATGTCGACCAGTTCGATCTGGTCGGCGGCCCGCACGATCTCGTCCGGGACCGTCTCGGACTGGGTGATCCCGGTGATGCCGGCCACCACATCGTTGAGCGATTCCAAATGCTGGATGTTGACCGTGGTGATGACATCGATACCGGCGTCGAGCAACACCTGGACGTCCTGCCATCGCTTCGCATTCGCTGACCCTGGCGCGTTGGTGTGGGCCAGTTCGTCGACCAGCACGACCTGCGGGTAGCGAGCCAGGATGGCGCCGAGATCCATTTCGCCCAGGGTGATCCCGCGATGTTCGATCCTCGCCCGCGGAATGACCACCAGGGCGCCGACCTGGTCGCGGGTGTACTCCCGGCCGTGGTCCTCCACGACACCGATGACCACGTCCGTCCCGCGTTCGCTGCGCCGGCGGCCCTCACAGAGCATGGCTACGGTCTTCCCCACCCCGGGAGCGGCTCCGAGATACACCCGGAGCCGCCCGGTGCCCGCTCGCCGTCTCGGCGGCGGGATCGGACCGGCATCGATGCACGGCGAGATCTCCGGCCCAGGGCCGGGGACCACCCCTTCGCCGGCAGGGTCAGGGATGACGCTCTCGTCGCCGATCATCTCGATCTCCGACTACGGCTTCATCGTCTGCAGGGCGATGTTCAACTTCAGGACATTGACTCGTTCCTGGCCGATGAAGCCAAGGATCGGTTCCGATGTCTGAGCTTCGACCAGGTTGCGAACCGCGGTTGCATCCAGGTTGCGGGCTTTCGCGACCCGATTGACCTGGATCAGGGCGTAGGCCTGGCTGATGTCGGGGTCCAGGCCGGATCCGGATGCGGTGAGCGCGTCCGGCGGGACCGCGGAGGGCGCGACCCCGTCGGCCTTGGCGATGGCGGCGCGACGCTCCTCGACCAACTTGAGCAGGTCCGCGCTGTCCGCCGAAAGGTTCGACCCGCCCGAGGACATCGAGTCGTAGCCGTCGCTACCGGCCGCGGATGGCCGGCCCTGGAACCACTTGGCGTCGGTGAAGTTCTGCCCGATGAGGCTGGACCCGACGACGGCGCCACCCACGCTGACCAGCGAGCCGTTCGCCTTGGCCGGGGCGATGAACCTGACCGATGCCCAGCACCAGCAGCGGATACAGGATGCCGAGGATCACGGTCATCGCGATCAGGAACCGGAGCGCCACCAGGAGTTGCCGGCCGGTGATAGAGGCCAGGGCGCCGATGCTCGGTCGTTTGGGCGACGTCTCCGATTCGGTGGGAGGGGCCGGCTCTGCGGGTCGGTCGAGCAGGTCATTCATGTTGGACACGTGGATCATCCGATTCCGGGGATGAGGGAGACGACGAGGTCGATGAGTTTGATACCGATGAACGGGACGATGAGACCACCGAGGCCGTAGATCCAGAGGTTGCGGGACAACAGCTTTGCCGCCGATGACGGGGTGTAGCGCACGCCGCGCAGGGCCAGCGGGATCAGCGCGACGATGATCAGTGCGTTGAAGATGACGGCCGAGAGCACCGCGGACTGCGGCGAGGAGAGCTTCATGATGTTCAGAGCGTCGCAGGCCGGGGAACACTACGACGAACATGGCCGGCAGGATCGCGAAGTACTTCGCCACGTCGTTGGCGAGCGAGAACGTGGTCAGCGCGCCGCGGGTGATCAGCAACTGCTTGCCGATCTCGACGATGTCGATCAGCTTGGTGGGGCTGGAATCCAGGTCCACCATGTTGCCGGCCTCCTTGGCCGCGGTGGTGCCGGAGTTCATCGCCACCCCGACGTCGGCCTGCGCGAGCGCCGGTGCGTCGTTGGTGCCGTCCCCGGTCATCGCGACGATCCGGCCGCCGGTCTGCTCCTTGCGGATGTAGGCGAGCTTGTCCTCCGGGGTCGCCTCGGCGAGGTAGTCGTCGACTCCGGCCTCCGCGGCGATCGACTTTGCCGTGAGCTCGCTGTCACCGGTGATCATCACCGTCCGGATCCCCATCGTGCGGAGCTCGGAGAATCGTTGCGCGATATTGGGTTTGACGACGTCTTTGAGATGAACGACACCGAGAACGCGGGCGCCGCTACCGTTGACCTCGGCAACCAGCAGCGGCGTGCCACCGGAGGACGCGATCGCATCGACGGCGACGTTCACCTCGGGTCGCACCGCGCCGCCGTGCTCGATCACCCAGGCGGTGACCGCCGTCGCGGCACCCTTGCGGATGCTGTGAAGGCCGTGGATGTCGCGAGCGCGGCCCCCGACGGGCAGGTCGACGCCGCTCATCCTGGTCCGGGCCGAGAACTCGATCGGCTCCGCCCCGGCCGGCACGACCGTATCGGTGACACCGTAGGTGATTTCGCATAACTCGACCAGCGACTTGCCTTCTGGCGTCTCGTCGGCCAGCGACGCCTTGAGCGCCGCGGTGGCGAGGTCACCCATCGCGACCCCGGGGGCGGTGATGAGTTCGGCGGCCTGCCGGTTGCCGAAGGTGATGGTGCCGGTCTTGTCCAGGAGCAGGGTGGAGACATCTCCGGCCGCCTCGACGGCCCGGCCGCTCATGGCCAACACGTTGCGCTGCACCAACCGGTCCATGCCGGCCACCCCGATCGCTGAGACCAAGGCGCCGATGGTGGTCGGAATCAGACACACCAACAGTGAGATCAGCACAGCGATGGACTGGGTGGCTCCGGAGAATGTGGCCATCGGCTGCAGCACCATCACCACGATCAGGAACACGATGGTCAGACTGGCGAGCAGGATGTTCAGTGCGATCTCGTTCGGCGTCTTGGACCGCACCGATCCCTCGACCAGGGCGATCATCCGGTCGACGAACGAAGACCCCGGTTCCGCGGTGATCCGGACGACGATCCGGTCGGACAGCACCCGGGTGCCGCCGGTGACCGACGACCGGTCCCCGCCGGACTCCCGGACCACCGGCGCCGACTCACCGGTGATGGCGGCCTCGTCGACACTGGCGACGCCTTCGATGATCTCGCCGTCGGACGGGATGATGTCGCCCGCCTCGCAGACCACCAGGTCACCCTTGTGCAGATCGCCTGCGGCCACACGGGTCTCATGCCCGGCGGCGTCCAATCGTCGCGCCTCGGCGGTGTCCCGGCCGGCTCGCAGTGATGCGGCCTGGGCCTTGCCACGGCCCTCGGCCACTGCGTCGGCCAGATTGGCGAAGATGACGGTCAACCAGAGCCACACCGCGATCCACACGGTGAACCCACTGAAGTCGGTGAACACGGTGACCGTGGTCAGCGCTGCCCCGACCTCGACGACGAACATCACCGGGTTGTGCCACATCACCCGCGGATCAAGCGCTCTCAATGCGTTCGGTAACGCCGCGAGCAGACTCCTCGGGCGGAAGACGCCCGCCGAGATGCGATGCGTCTCGGCCGTCCGCTGGCGCAGCGACGACGGGTTCGTTCAATACTGGCGCGGTCATGCTAATCCCTCGGCGATCGGGCCCAGCGCGAGCGCGGGCAGGTAGGTCAACGCGGCGACGAGAACGACGACGCCGAGCAGGATGGTGACGAACTGGGTCTTGTGGGTGGGCAGCGTGCCCGAGTCGTCGGGCCGGAAGCCCTGTCTACCCAGCGATCCAGCGAGGCCGAGCACGAGAACGATCGGTATCAGCCGCCCGAGCAGCATCGCCAGGCCCAGGCCGATGTTGTAGAAGTTGGTGTTGGCGTTCAGCCCGGCGAAGGCGGAGCCGTTGTTGTTGGCGGCGGAGCCGAAGGCGTAGGTGATCTCGGTCAGCGAATGCGGTCCACTGTTCAGCACCGACGCCTTCGCCGCCGGCACCAGAAGCGCGATACCGGTTCCGATCAACACGAGGGCTGGGGTGGTCAGGATGTACCCGGCGACCCACTTCATCTGATCCCCGCCGATCCGCTTGCCCAGGTAGGTGGGGGTGCGCCCGACCATCAAGCCGGCGATGAACACCGCGACCATGGCCAGGATCAGGATTCCGTACAGGCCGGAACCCGTTCCGCCAGGAGCGATCTCACCCAGCAGCATGTTCAACAACAGCACGCCCCCGCCGAGACCGGTGTACGACGAGTGTGTGGAATCGATAGCACCGGTGGAGGTCAGCGTGGTCGACACCTCGAAAAGTGAGGAGATCGGGATACCGAAACGGAGCTCCTTGCCCTCCATCGCCGCGCCCGCGGCCTGCAGCGCCACCCCGTGGTGGGCCTCCTCGAATCCGATGGTCGCGGCCAGCGAGCCGGCCCACAGGATCACCATCGTCACCAGGATCGCGACGCCCTGCTTGAGACTGCCGACCATCCGGCCGAAGGTCCGGGGCAGCGAGAACGGAATGGCCAGCATCAGCACGATCTGCCAAGAGGTTCAGCAGGGCCGTCGGGTTTTCGAACGGGTGCGAGGAGTTCGCATTGAAATAGCCGCCCCCGTTGGTTCCCAGCTGCTTGATCACCTCCTGCGAGGCCACCAGGCCACCGGGCAGTGTCTGCGTCCCACCCGCCAGGGTGGTCACATCCACTGGTGCGGAGAGGTTTTGGATGACACCACCGGCCACCATGACCAACGCGACGACGAACGACAACGGCAGCAGGAGCCGCAGGCTGATCCTGGTCAGGTCGACCCAGAAGTTGCCCAACCTGTCGGTGTGCCGGCGGACCAGCCCGCGGATCAGGGCGGCCACCACGGCCATCCCGACACCAGCGGACAGGAAGTTCTGCACGGTCAGACCGATCGCCTGCACGGTGTAACCCAACGCGGACTCGCCCGAATAGGACTGCCAGTTGGTGTTGGTCACGAAGCTGACGGCAGTGTTGAAACCTTGTGCCTTCGGTATGCCGGCCCGGCCGAAATCGAATGGAAGGTGGGCCTGTCCGGCGAGCAGGGCCCACAGCACCAGGATCGACACCACGCTGAACGCGACCACCGAGATCGCGTAGGTGAACCACCGCTGGTCGGCCTTCGCGTCGATGCGTAGCACGCGATACAGACCGGACTCCACCCGCAGGTTTTTCCCTGAGGTGAAGATCCGGGCGATGTAGTCACCCAACGGCACATGGATCACCGCCAACACCGCAGCAACCAGCAGGATCTCGAAGATCGCAGCCAACGCGGGGCTCATCAGAACTTCTCCGGTCGAACCAGGGCTACCACCAGGTATCCCAGCAGCAACACCGCCACAACCGCGGCGACGATGGTCATCGTGTAATTCACCCGTCCTCTTGCGCTGCCCCACAACGGGGCCTGTCCATGCGACCCAACGGGCCGACGAACATGAAGGTAGGACTGCCGGCGGCCGAAAACCGTGTTCCTGACGGGGTCTTGACCCCAGAACCAAAAACCTTGACGAAACCTTGACGGTCATTTTGATCTGGGGAGGCAGGTCCCCCGGGCACACTCGTTCGTCTACTTCGAGATCGAGGCCACGCTGGTCAACGAGCTCTACGTCGTCCTGAAGAGCGAGATGGGAGTAGTCACCAGAGACGGCGGCCGGGCGGGATACATCACCCCGCGAACAGGTGCGGTCGATGTGGCACAGATGGGATGGCCTGGGCGTTGGACGACCCCGACAAGCGACGCGCAGTTGCCCACCTCACTGTCGCAGGGGGACAGGTCAATGTGACGACACCGCTGAGCACATCAGCTGACCGCCGCCCGCACAACATCGGTGAACCTCTCGGATTCATGACGTCTGGCGCGCGGCAACGCAGGTCCTGGTTCGAACTCAGGCGTTCTTGAAGAAGTGCGTCGTGGGCCGCTCGAGCAGTACGCCATCCAAGAACGTGTCCACTTTCGCAGCCGACCATTCGAAGCGGACAATGCCAGGTCACAGGGTCAGGCGGGGAGAACCACGACGGCCCGCCGGGTGATGGCGGGCCGTCGTGGCTTGGTGGTTCAGGGTCAGGTCATTCGGTGTCCGAGCTCGGGATATAAGCGCCGGGAACCTGTGTGGGGGTGTAGATCTTTGAATCGCCGGGGTAGGGCTTGGTGAAGCCGTTGGTCCGGTACCAGGTGTAGCGGTTCATCTGCTCCGGGTCGGCGTAGTCGGGCACGGCCCGGTCGCCGGTGAAGCGTTGGCTCTTGGCCCAGCCGGCCCACTGAGCAGCGACGCCCTGCCGCGCAGCGGGGACGGTCGGCGCCGCGGTCTTCATCGCGGCCGCCGCGGTGTTGCCGACGGTGTCCGCGCCGCAAGCAGGTGCAGGGCTCACACCCTCGGTCAGCGGGATCTGGTTTTTCACTGCGGTGAAGGGCGTCAGGTTGGGCTTGTTGGTGAAAGCGCCGTACATGGGTGTGGCGGCGGCGAGCTTCTGGTTGAGCGGCTCGGCGCCGAGAATCTGCTCGATGGTGCGGACCATGGTGAGCTGGGTGTAGTAGGTGCTGTCCACGACACCGTGCTGCGCATACGGGCTGATGATCTGGATCGGCGCCCGATGACCGTCGACATGGTCGGCGCCGTCCTGGGTGTCGTCCTCGACCACGAAGATCGCGGAGTCCTTCCAGTAGGGGCTGTGCGAGATTTCCTGCACCATCTTGCCGACCGCGAGGTCGTTGTCGGCGACCTGAGCTTGCGGGTCGGGCGTGCCGCCGGTGTGGTCGCTGGACAACCAGAACATGTTCAGGTTCGCGGGACCATTCTTCTCGAAGTCCTGCTTCCAGACGTCATATCGGTACAGGTCGGGGATGTCGGTGTCGAACTTCGGATAGTCGTGATTGGTGATCGCGTTGAGCGACGGGATCGGGGACTCGGTGTCCTGCTTGATCGACGGGTCGGTCAGCTGCGCGGGGTCCCCACCCTTGTCGACGTTGCTGGCGGCGCAGTAGTACTTCTGCCAGGTCGCGTCGGCCGGCTTGGTCTCGAACTGGGTGAACTCGCCGAAGTTACGCACGCTGTTGCCCGCATCCTCAGCGGCCGTCCAGAGGAAACCCGACCGTTGGTGACCCAGGACGTCGTCCTCGGTGTCGTAGCTGCGCAGGTACTCGCCCGCTGATGACTCGGTGTATTCAGGGTTGTCGCCCTGCATCAGCCAGTTGTGGCCCTCGGCGGAGTTGGTGCCGATGTCGTAGGTGTTGTCGTAGAGCCCGAACTGGTTGGCCAGCGCGTGCTGGTTCGGCGTCACCTTCGCACCGAACTGGGTCAGGCTGCGGTCCCCGTTGCCCTTTGCGATGTCGCCGAACACCTGGTCGTAGCTGCGGTTCTCCTTCACCAGCACGAACACGTGCTTGATGGTGGACGGGTCACCGACCCTGGTCGGCACGGCGACGGGGGCCTTGCCCTTGCCCTTCGCCTGGGCTGCATCCTTGGTGCCCCAACCGTTCTGGGCGAACACCGTCGCGGTGTCCTTCGCGATCTGCTGGTCGGTCGGCAGCGTGAACTTGGTCAGCGACCCGGTGGTGCTGTGGGTGCCGTGTCCCGTCGCCGGCACGGTGCCCGGGCCCTTGGCGAAGGTCAGCTCCGGCCCACGGGCGTCGATACCGCGGGTGTTGGTCACCACGACCTGGCCGCCGGAAACCGTCACGTCCTCGGGGTAGTAGTCGGTGGGCAGCAGGCCGAGGTAGCTCACCGGTTCCTGCGGCGCGCCGGAGTACTTGTAGACGGCGACTGCGTTCGCCCGCCCCAACGTCACGAGCAGGTGGCCACTGATGAGGGCGATGCCGGTCGGCTCGTAACCGACGGTCGATTTCGCCCACGGCTGGGTGGTGATCGTCTGGACGACCTTGTCCTTGGCGGTGTTGACCACCGAAACGGTGTCGCTGTTGGTGTTTGCGACGAACAACGCTTTGCCGCTGACGAACAGGGCGGTGGGGTGCAGACCGACCGCGATCGACTTCACGGTCGCCGAGGTCGACGAGGTGTCGATGACGCTGAGCGTGCCAGTGGTCGAGGTGCCGTAGTACGGGTCTGCGGGGACCTGGGTGCCGTACGAGTTGATCGTCGTCTCGCCCGGCTTGGCCAGCCGGCCGCCCTCGTTGCTCACGTACAACTTGGTACCGACGAAGGCCAGTTCGCGCGGGGCGATGCCGACGTTCCAGGTGTGCTGCACAGCGCCGGTGACCGGATCAAGGGCGACGACGGTGTTCTGGCCGTTGACCGGCACGTAGAGAGCCTTGCCGTCGGGTGAGTAGACGGCCTTGCCCGGCAGCGGTGCCGCGTTGTTCACCACGGGGAGTTTGACGGACACCCCTGCACCGAGCGTGCCGTCGGCCTGGACGGGGTACCGGGTGAGTCCGTTGGCCTGTGGTAGCCACAGCGTCTTGCCGTCGGGCGACCACGCCGGGCCGCCCTGCCCGACGGTGCCGTCCTTGGTCGACTGGTTGGCGAAGGTCGCGGAGCCGACGGTGTAGACGAGGCGGTAGTCCCTCAGGTCGAACATCTGCAGGACAACGCTTTTGTCGGTGCTCGTGACGGCCAGGTAACGCCCGTCGGGGCTGGGCGTCGACGCCATGAACTTGCCGTACTTGGTGAACAGACGATCGCCGAGCGGCTGGATGACCTGGTCGGCGGACACCTGCAGACCGTCCTTGTACTGCGTGCCGACCTGGCGGTGTCCGAAATGCGTCGTGGTTGCGTAGGCGGCGCCGGCGCCCGCGATGAGGATCGCGGTGGTGCCGACGGCGACGATCCGCGACCGGCGGCCGAGACGGCGTCGCGCCGATGGGGGGCGCCGTTGTCGTGTGACCTGCATGTGTCAACCCTTCTGTGTTGCGGTGAACAGATCGACGGAACCGTCGAACTGCCAAAGCGGATTCGGTACAGCACCGGCGGGGGTCCGTACCTGGAAGAATCCGTTGACCGACTGGGGACCGTCCCCGTCGGCGACGTAACGCCCGTCGGGCGTGACGTCGAGCTGGTAGATCGCCGACCCGACGGCGGTGGCGCCGGGGATGTGCCAGGTGACGACGCAACGCCAGTCGTTCCCGGGGCCGACATCCTCCACGAGGTCGCCGCCCTTGTCGCACGTTGCGCCGGTCTGCAGTTGCGCCTCGGGGACGTCCGGGCGGACGAGCTCCTTGGTCTGCAGCCGGTAGAGGTGCGCGTAGGCCGTGGCGAGGGAACTTTCGAGCTTCGGTCGGTCGATGCCGGATCCCGACGCGGGGGTGACCGCGGCGAACACGGCGACGGCGACGGCCGTCAGCACCACCAGCGGCGCCAGCGCCAGTGCGGCAACGCGGGGCCCGGCGCCGTCGTAGGCGGGGTCGGTGAAGTCGCGGCGCAGGAAGATCACGTAGGCCAGGACCACGGCCAGCAGCGCCCAGACCAGGTCGACGACCACCCCGGCGATGATTGGCCCGGTCTGCGCCGGATCGGTGAACAGCCCGCGCCAGGCCAGGAAGGACCAGCTGGGCAGGGCGACCCGCAGGAGCACCGGCAGCGGCAGCAGCTGGGCGAGCGCGAGGACGAGAGCGAGGACCAGTGGTGTCAGCAGGCCCATCGGCGAGCGCCCGAACAGAACGGAGCCGAGCAGCCCGATGGCGGAAAACGCGAGAGTCGGTACCAGCACGACGATCCACGCGAGGACCACCGACACCGTGGCGGAACCCGGTGCGATGAGATGGCCGTCCAGTCCGACCAGGGGCCGGTCGCCGACGGCGGCGAGCCCGCCGACGGTACCGGACACCGCAACCCCCACGACGAGCGCCAGCACCACCGTCAGGCTGGCCAGCGCTTTGGCGCAGAAGATCCGCTGCGGTGAGCGCACCGCTACCAGCAGGTGCCGCCAGGTGCCCTGCCGGTCCTCCGCGGCGAAAACGTCGCCTGCGACCAGAGCGGTCAGCAGCGGCAGCGCCCAGCTGCCCGCGAAGCCCAGCACGACCAGCGACCCGGCCCACCCGGTCTGACCCATCCAGCGCCCGAAGACGGTGTCGGAAGGCAACGTGGTCTGCGAGCTGATGACGGCCACCACCAGACCCGGTGCAAGCCAACAGACGATGGCCACCAGACGCAGCCGCCACTGGGCCAGCAGCTTCACCAGTTCGAAGCGGTAGACCCGCCACAGCGGGGCGGGTGCGGTGTCGGACTGCGAAGGCGACGCCGTCGGTTCGCCCAGGGTGGTGGTCGGAGTGGTCACAGGTTCATTCCGTTGTCGGTCGCATCGTCGGTCCCCGGGTGCCGGCGGACGGCAGTGCGCCGTCCTCCACCCGGTCTTCATCGGCCCCGACCAGTGCGAGGTAGGCGGCCTCGAGCGGCGACACGACGGGAGCGAGCTCGCGGATGGCCACTCCGGCGCCGACGAGCCTGGCGACGAGATCCTCGAGCGACTCCATCGACCCTCGCACGAGCAAAGCCTGTGGGTCCTGACGTTGCAGCAGGTCGTCGCCGGGCAGTACCCGGACCGTCGGAGCGTCGTCGGCGAGGCGTCGGGCGGTGGCGGCGTCGGACGTGCGGAGCCGGTAGTCGATCTCACCGGTCTCCGCGGCGAGCTTGCTGACCGGCCCGGAGAACACCACCCGGCCGCCGGCCAGCAGGCTGACCTCGGTGCACAGCGCGGTGAGGTCGTCCATGCGGTGGCTGGACATGATGACCGAGGCGCCGTCGGCTGCGAGGCGAGCGAGTACGCGGTGGATGTGGCGGGTCCCGGCGGCGTCGAGGCCGTTGGCCGGTTCGTCGAGGACCAGCAGGCGCGGGTGGGTCAGCAGGGCGGCGGCGAGCCCGAGTCGCTGGCGCATGCCGAGGGAGAAGCCTCGCACCCGGTCGTCCGCGACGTCGGTCAGGCCGACTGTGTCCAGGACGTCGTCGATGCCGGGCTTGCGGTCGCCGCGCAGCGAAGCCAGGGCGACCAGGTTCTGTCGGGCGGTCAGCGCGGGATACAGGCCGGGACCGTCGACGAAACCCGCGACGCCTTCGGGGAGCGCCAGCGCGCGGCGAACCGGCCGGCCGAGCACCTCCAACGTTCCGCTGTCCGCGACGGCCAGGCCCAACAGCAAACCAAGCAGAGTCGTCTTGCCGGCGCCGTTCGGGCCGACCAGCCCGTGCACATGTCCTGCGGCGACGTCGATGTCGACGCCGTCCAACGCAATCACATCACCGAATGACTTGACGATCCCGCGCGCACGCACGGCCGATCCTTGCTGCATCCGCACTCCCCCGAAACTTCGACTACGCCATGAGGCACGCTAAGCATGTTGTCGGAATCAGCGGCGTCATCCAAGAAACGGCTGATGAACACCACGCGACGGTTCAGGGGCATTTGGTTACATGCACCGGCGAATGGCGGGAGTGGGGTTTGTAATCTTCCTAAATGGCAATTTCGGAACAATGCTCGCAATCCAGCCCGATCACTGGCGGTCTGGCTGAACTCCTGCCGGACGACCCGGATTCTGGTACTTGTTTACGACTTGCTTAACCTTGTTTACTACTTGATTACTGCTGGGACGCAAGGACTCTCACTCTCAGGATGTGTTCACCTGGAAGTCACCGATGGTTTGCCCGGCCGACCTTCTCTCCCGAGCCCAACCTGGGCAAGCTGCTCAGTCGGGACGGTCCATCCAGCCGCCCGACACTTCTTACCCCGGGGAGCATGTTGATGAAGTTCCGCACCACCGCACGAGCGGGCGCGAAGATCCTCGCCGCCGCCGCAGTCGTCGCACTGACTACGGCCTTCATCGGTGTGGCCTCCAGCGCCTCGGCCGACCCCACCCAGCAGAAGCCGGCCCAGATGGGTACCACGATCAGCAGCACGGGGCTCAAGGCCGGACAGGTGAAGCACGTCTGGTTGATCATCTTGGAGAACAAGTCCTACGACGCCACGTTCACCGGCTTGAACCAGAACAGCTACCTCTGGAAGACGCTGCCGGCGCAGGGAGTACTGCTGAAGAACTACTACGGCACCGGGCATTTCAGCCAGGACAACTACATCTCGATGGTCTCCGGGCAATCGGCCCAGCAGGACACCCAATCCGACTGCAGCGTCGAGGACTACGACTTCGGTAGCAACGCCAGCATCATCACCAAGAAGACCGGTAAGAACGCCGCCAACTACGGCCAGGTCGCATCGCTGGCCAACGCCGCGCAGCCCAGCGGGGCAAACGCTCCGAACGGGACCAACGGATGCACCTACCCGACGGATGCGCCCACCCTTTTCAACCAGCTCGACGCGGTCGGGAAGACCTGGAAGGGCTACGCGCAGGACCTCGGTAACCAGCCGGGCCGTGAGGACGCCGTCTGCGGCGGCCCCGGTACCGCCGCGAACAACCCCACCACCAACCCGACGTTCATGAGCGCCACCGCCGCGCACCCGTTCCCCGCCGGCGTCACCAGCTTCACCGGCGCGCAGGCCAACGACCAGTACGTGGCCAAGCACTTCCCGTTCCCATGGTTCCACGCGATCACCGGGACGGTCACCGCGACCGGCAAGACCAAGCCAGGCCTGACCACCCCGGCCGGCGGGGGGACCGACTGCGACAAAGCGCATATCGCCAACCTGGACAGCAGCAAGAGTGGCCTGTACAAGGATCTGCAACACGAGTCGACCACCCCGGCCTTCAGCTGGATCACTCCCAACAACTGCAGCGACGCCCACGACGCGATCTGCAAGGGCAACAACCTGTCCGGAGCCTTCACGTCCGCCGGCCAACCGATCTACCAGAAAGGCGCGCCCAACCCCGAGCTGACGACGCCGAAGAACTACACCGGCGGCCTCTACGCCTCGGATCTCTTCCTGCAGTACTACATCCCGATGATCGAGAAGTCCGCCGCCTTCAAGGACGGCGGCCTGATCGACGTCACCTTCGACGAGGGCAACCCACCGTTCACCTACACCGGGAACAGCTTCAACAACGCCAACGCCTACGGCCCGACGCTCAAGGAACAACCGAACGCCGACGCCGGTCTGAAGGCCGACGCAGCGGGACAGAACGTCTTCGGCCGGAATCTCCACTCCGAGCCCACCGGGCCGAACTCGACCCTGGCCACCAACGCCAAGGGTCAGCAGCTCTACCCGGGCCCGGGTGACAACGGGTTCATCGACCGGCCGCCGGCCTGCACCCAGACCATCCCGACCCTCGTCCCGGCCAACTGCGTTCCCGGCATCGTCCGAGGCGGCTCCGGCAACAGCCCGGGCGCCCGCACGGACACCGTGGCCGCGCTTGCTTCGTCGACCTACGTGCTGGACAACTCGATCCTGGCCGACGACACCGGCCGCGGCGTCGTCGACACCGTCGACAAGACCGGACCCGGTGGCACCAGCCCCATCCCGCTCAACACATTCGTCGGCACAGTCAGTGACACCGGCCCGCAGAAGGCGACCTCCCCGACCGGGTCGGTCGTCGACGGATCCTTCCAGTTGGTCGATGCCAGCGGTAACGCCGTCACCCCAACGGGTTCGGTCAGCTCGCTCACCCTGAGCGCGGAAGGGGCACCCGGGTATCTCCTCCCTGGCCAGACCGCGGACCCGCTCTATGACGAGAACGACGCCACCCCGGGCGGCGGCGACACCGGCAGCGTCCTGATCAGCCCGTTGATCACCCCGGGCACCACCAGCAGCGTGTTCTACAACCACTACAGCTGGCTGCGGACGATGGAGGACATCTTCGGCGTCAGCAACGGCAACGACCACGGCAAGCTGCCGGCCGGAACCGTCTCCGGTGGCCTGGACCGCAAGGGCCACCTGGGTTTTGCCGCCCAGCCCGGACTGGCACCGTTCGGCCAGGACGTGTTCAACAACGCCCGGTATCGGCGTTGACTCCAACCAGCGGCGGCGGGCGGACTGTGCACCAGCGCAGTCCGCGCCGCCGCCACCGGCAGGTCGCAGCCATTCTCGCGGTAATCGCCGTGCTCGGGTTGGCCGGCTGCAGTTCCCGCCCAACCGATTCCGAGCCCACCTACGGATCGCTGCCCACCTACCTCCCGGCCGCCGAGATCCAGCCGGACAGCATGCTCACCGGCACGGCCGCCCGGCCGGCGCTCACCACCGAGGGCGACGTCGTCGACGTCCACCTTCCCGGCGGCTCGGTCCACGCCGCCGTCACCGGCCCGGACGTGCCCGGCGAAGGATTGCCCTATCAGGGGCCGGCGACCACCTGCACCTGGACGGTCACCCTCACCGACGCGACCGCTGACCTCCCCATCGACATCGCCGACTTCAGTTCCATCGACCATCTCGGGACCATCTATCACCCCACCACCGTCCCGGGTCAGCCTCCGCTCCCCACAGCGGTGAAACCGGGACAGCACGTCACCTTCGAGCTACGCGCCGTCATGCGGACGGGGGAAGGTCTGATGCGCTGGTCCCCGAACCACGCCACCCTCGCGTCCTGGGATTTCGAAGTCGAGAACGACTGACCGAGCTGGACAGTCAGAATGTCGCCGTGCAGATCGCCGGGTTGCAGGGAGGAGTCACACTCCCTCGTATCAGGCGCCCATCCTGGGCGAACTTAGCTGCCGGGTCGGCGACGCCGGCCGACCACCCTTCACAGATGAGTCATGCCGACGAGCTCCTGCCGCCGCGCGGGCCGGGTCGATCGGCTCAGTCCGCCGCTCCGAGGTCGTGGGCGATCTTCTCGCCTTCTTCGACGCTCACCGGCGAACCCCAGGTGTCGTCTCGTATGACCTGCAGAACGACCTCGTCCCGCACCCAGGCCCCATTGTGCAGGTACTCGCCCCGGAGCCCACCGGGCTCGTCTCGGATTCGGATAACACGCGAAATTGAACCGTCCGGGTCTTTGGCGACGTACCAGGTCATATTCACTTCTTCTTCATGTTCTTGTCGTAGCCGTCCAGACCTTCCGGCACCTCTACAGCCTTCCATCGGGCCTTCATGACGTTCTCGAGCCAGGTCTTCCCCGCCTTTGACATACCGGTGCCCTTCCGGGCGTCTTCGTACTGCTGGTGCATCTCGGACTTGACGTCCCAGCTTTCTGGCGTGTGAACCTGCACCTCAAATGTGACACTCTGGTCCGCGGAACCGATCTGGTACGCCGAGTTGAACCCTTTGTAAGATGCATCCTTCTCCGCCCAAGCGTTGCTGGCCTTGATCCGGGTGGCCCCCACGTCCGCCAAGGCGTCCTTCAGTTTCGAGTCCGCGAGAACCGCGTACGCCGGCGGGGGAACCACAATCGTGTATCGCAGAGCATCTTTGATGTTGGCCGCCTCCAGTTCAAAGGCATTCGCCAGGGTCTGACGGTCCGGCGAGCCCTGGACGCGGGTACGAACCAGGTCGGCCAGCTTGCCCTGCAACGATTTAGGTGTCTTCAGCTTGTGCTCAAGACCGACGAGCTTGCCTACGTTAGCTTTGGCGATGCTCTGCAAAATAGGCGTGACCTTCGCCTCGATCGGCTCAACGGAAGCGATGACTTTCTCCGCGTACTCCAACGCCACCTGCTTGAGCAGGACCTCTTGGGCGCTGTCCTTCCCCGGCGGCGCGACGTTCTTCGTCACCACCGCTGGATTCCCCGTCGCTCCCACGTTCGTGGCCTGGCGGACGGGCGCCATCGTCTTGGCGCCGCCCCCTCCGGGCGGGTCAACCTGCCGCCGCAGCGCCGGGTTGACCCCAGGGTTTGCTTGTTGCCGGGCCTGGTGGGCTGCGGGCCGCACGGCCTGCCGCCGCAGTGCGCCTAGTACCGAGTCAGCAACCCGATCAGCGTGGGCTTCAGCCGGGTCGTCCGCACGGCCGATTCTCGGTTCGCCGGCCACAGCCGGTTGGGTGACGTGGGCCAGTTCGTGAGCCAACAGGTGTTCCCCGGCCGGCGTACTCGGTGCGTAAGCGCCGTCGGCGAAGTAGATGTCGGATCCGTGGGTGAATGCCTTGGCCTGGATCGAACGTGAGACACGGCCGGCTTCGGCGTCGGTATGCAGCCGCACCGCGCCGAAGTCGGCACCGAAGGCGCCACCCATCCGAGCGGCTATGTGTTCATCCAGTGCAACGCCCGCACCACGTCGGCGTCTCAGTGTCCCGGCCAGTTCGGCTCCCAACGGCGACCCGCCGAGCGGATCATCGGTTTGGGAGTTGGCGCCGACGGCGCGGCGAAGGTGCCCGCACTCGCCTGTGTGGCTGTGCGGACTTGACAGGTCCGCCCCCTCACCCGCCGCCACCCGACCGGCATTCAGGCCGGACACCGGACCGACACGGGGCACAAAGGCAGGCGCTCCCAGCCCTTGCTGAGCGGTGATGAGAGGCATCGATTTGAGGACCGGGTCCGGTGCCGGCTGGACATCTCGGACCTTGGCTGATCCTTTTCGACGCAGCGGCTCGGCGAAGTTCACCATTGTCTTCCCCCAGGTGATCGTCTACTCATACCCGCCGTCGAACGGGCGTCACCTCGTGACGAATGCGGGTAAGAGGAACATACGTCGTCGTCCAGCCAACACAGACGATCAACAGCGAATTCACTCGATCGGGATCACGGCTCGATTCGGCGAACAGGTGGCCTCGAACCAAGTTGCATCTCCTTCCAGCAATCTAAAGAATCCCTTGTCGCATGGCGAAAGGGTTGCTTTACAACGTAAACAACCTCCATTGCGTTTTCAGATTCACTCGCCCCAACGATCACAGTCTCACTGCCTGAGTCGCCTGAGCCGGCGACCGGATGCGCGTTGTCAATCCTTCTCCACCGGCGCCAGGCGCTGTTCGAACCACAGGTGCGAAAGGACGACCGCGGCCAGGCAGATCACCAGGGTGCGGCCACTCAGGCCCGAGCCGAGTATGCCCAACAGGATGGGCACGGCGATTCCCGTGATGACGCGCGAGACTGTTCTCTGCAGGTCTGAGCTGTGGCTGACGACGCCGGTCGTGACTCCGATGGCGAAGTAGGCCGCGATGGCGCCGCACAGCAGCCAGCGAGCCTGCCCGGACAGCGGTTCCGAGCCGTGCTCGACCACCGATGCCAGCGACACCGCGACGGTGGCCAGCACGCAGGTGATGAGGCAGTGCAGGCCAAGGGCGGCCCGTGCGGCGATGCGCCCGGCGCGTAGGTGGGGCAGGCCGGCGTACCCGAACACCACGGATAGGCCGAACATGCCGGCCAGCAATACGAACCCCGCCAGTCCACTGGCCAGCACGCCGATACTGAACTGCGTTTCGGCCGCCGCGTCGATGACCTGCACGACCGACTCGCCGAGCACGATGATGACGAACAGCCCCAGCCGCTCGGCGAGGTGGTCGGCGTCGACCGAGATGCCCGTGATCACCGGCGCCCCGCCCTTGGCCCGGGAGGCCCGGCGCTGCCTCCGATCGGAGGTCCGTGCCGTGAGCCTGGCCTGGAACTGGGCCATCATCCGATGGCCGGACAGCACCAGGATCAGGAACAGGTCCAGCCCGGCTCCCACCGCCCAGAGCACGAGCTTCCACGGCTGGTCGACCCAGATCGATACCAACCACGGCAGCAACCCGCCTGAGTACTGAACGACCGGGAAGTCCACCAGGACCTGCCCGCGTCGCCATGACTGCGCCCCATAAATCCGGGTCGCCATGTACGCGATGGCGAAGACGTCGAGCGGCAGAGCGCTGCTGCCCTCGCCCAGCACGTTGTGCGCCACTCCCGGCACCGCCGCTGCCATGACCCCGAGCCCGAACATCCCGACCATCAGGCGAATGACGTGCGTGTGCCCGGCCGCGACGTTGCCGTACAGCATGAACGTCGTCCAGGACAACCAGAAGGCCAGGAAGAGCAGGGCATAGAGCCCGAGCGTCGCGGCGTCCAGGTCGAAGCCGAGAACATGTGACAGAGCGGCGACACCGGCCACCGCCACCAGGTCGAAGAATAGCTCGGCCCAAGTGGCGTGCCGCTCGACCCGGCTGTGTGCCGATTCGTCGGCAATGATCGGTTCGCTCACCAACTCCCACCCCTCAGTGTTGATCTTGGCGTGTCGGTGGAGGTGTATCGGAACCCGATGGTTGACGGCCATGACGTTCGGTCATGGTGGCGGACCCGTCGCGACGATCGGTCAAGTGACCCGCTCGGCGGTCAGCCGGCGCCGACCTGGAGCTGGGTCATCAGGGCGAGCATGTCGGCATTGAGCCAGTATTCGACGATCTGGTTGCCGGAGACCCGCAGGATGTCAGTGCCGGAGATGGTGACTTCGGTACCCGCGGGTGCACCGGCTCCGGGGAGGCCGCCGCCGTAGTGTCCGTTGGCCAGCCAGCGGACCACGACGTGGTCGCCGTCCACGAGGGGGCCGACATCGATGGAGAAGATGAGATCGGACGAGAGGGATCTCGTCTGCGCGACGAACTCCTTCATTCCGGAGACACCGGCCACGGCGCTGCCATCGCCGCCGTCCAACATCGCGGCGTGCACGCGGTTGCTCTCCGAGATGATCGTTTCTGCGATGTCATAGTCGCCGTTCCACAGCGCGATCCAGGAGTCGACGAGCGCAGTGGCTGCCTCTCGGTCTGAGGTGGTGGTGACGTTCTCTTGGCTGCTCATGGTCATTTTCTCCAGTGGTGTGGTGGCGGTTGACGGGTGGTCAGCTGGGCTGGGTGGAGGCGGGTGCGCAGTCGGTGAGGGCGACGATGAATCCGCGGACGAGCCGTTCGAAGCTCCGATTCACATCGGCGCTCCAGCGGAAGGCGCCGGCGGTTTCGTAGGAGACGAAGCCGTGCAGCGTCGAGCGAAAGGCGCGGATCGCGTCGACGGCGTCGTCACCCTCGAGGTGATAGGCGGTGAGAACGTCGGCGATGACTTGGATGGCGGAGACGGAGACGGCTTCGTCTTCGATGTCCCCCGGGGCGGGCATGAGGTTGGAAGCTGCATACCGGGCAGGATGCTGTAGCGCCCAGTCCCGGTAGGCGTGGGACATCGCCGAGATGGCGTCGGCCCCGGAACGACCTACCGACGCTCGAGCGAGCACGTCGCCCAGTTCCCGTTTCGCGTGCACAGCGATGTCGCGGTGAAGACCGGCCAGCGAGTCGATGTGCTTGTAGAGAGAAGGCTGCCGAACGCCGAGCCGGCCCGCCAGCGCAGCCAACGTCAGCTTGCCCAGACCAACCTCGTCGGCGAGCACGGCCGCTTCCTCCGCCACGCGATCTCGGGTGAGCCCCGCCCTAGGCATGGTCTGTCACCTCCGTGCGACCGCTGCGTGGCTCTTGCCCGCCGCTGCTCTACCCATGCAGCTAGCATTCACCGCCTTTGAGCTAGTGTCAATAGCTTCTTGCTGAGCTCTACAACTATTCACCGTGGCGGGGCAGGAATGGGCAACGAGTCATAGACGACATGCCCTCGCCCGAACGCAGATCGTTCATCCGAACCGCCTGTGCCCGCACCCGCACCTCCCCGACGGCGTCGAGGAGGTGCGGCGTGAAATCGGCTGATCCCTGTTGCTAACGGTGAACGCGGAGCAGGAGCTCGGCGGAGTCGAGGCCGTCCGCTGTGGCAACCAGACGCAGCGTGCCCGGACGGGTGTCCGGCCGCAGGATGGCCAGTGCCTTACCGTGCCAGGTGAACCGGTGCGGCTGCTGGAAACTGTCGATGTTGTGCGGGTTGCCGTTTCCGACGCCGACCAGGGTGCCGGCGCCCGTGGTGGAGAAGAACACCTCCTTCACGGCATCGGGCACGATGTGTCCTCGGCGATCGAGGACCTCGACCAGCACATGCGCCAGATCGTCACGGCCAGTCGTCAGGGTCTTGACGTCGGAGGTGAGCCGCAGCGACGCGGGTGGCCGGTGTCCCCGGGGCGGCCGTGATGGTGGCACCGGCAGAGCTACCGACGAACCACGGGTTGTCCTGCGCGTACTTCCAGTCGTCGTAGATGGTGGCGGGCCAGGACTCGCTGTGGGTCATCACCCGGTCGGGAAACTTCGCGCGGAGGGCCGCCCGGTCGGTGAATCCGTAGTGCACGTCGGTGACGTCGGTGTAGTCGTACTGCGGATCGGCGGCACTGTCGAACGGCGTGGCGCCCTGGGTGGCGGGCCGGGTCGGATCCAGCGCCTTGACCTGGTCGTGCAACTGCCGGCCCAACACCGGATTGTTGACCTCGTTGCCGGTCGACCAGATGATGACGGACGGATGGTTGCGGTCGCGCCGGACGAAGGTAGCGAGGTCGGCGACGTAGTCGGGGGTGAAACTGCCCCCCGCCCAGTGGTCGTACGCCTCGTCCCACACCAGCATGCCCATCCGGTCGCAGACCTCCAGCAGATGGGGCGTGGGCGGATTATGGGCGGTCCGGATGGAATTGAACCCGGCCGCCTTCAAGATTTCGACCTGACGCTCGACGGATCGGTTCAGCGCCTGCGCGCCCTCAACTGGGGACGCGGGCGCCGCTGATGGGCACCCTCGCGCGGGCGGCACGGATGACCCGCGTCGTGGAAGCGGGACTATAGCCGTGTGAACGCAGTTCGCGATGTGGATATCGACCAAGAACTGCTCGATGCCTACAACGCCCGCCTGGCCGCCCTCGACCGGGGCCTGCCGACCCGGGAACCCCGCGGCAGTGACCCGCAGTTCGCGACCGCGGGTGACTCAACTCATCGCGGGCGACGTCACCGAAGACCGGCCAGCCATTCGGTCAGCGCGCGGGCGATCGGTTCCGGCGAGTCCTCGGGAAGGAAATGCATTCCCGGAACGGTGATTTCGTCCTGGCGGGGCCAGGTCCGACACAGCTCTCGCAGCGGGCCGGTCAGCAACGCGCCCGGGTCGCCGTTGATGAACAGTTTCGGCGTCGCAGTGGTGGCCATCCATCGGGCATTCCCGGCGACGATGTCGTGCACGTCGGCCGGTCGACCATCGATGGGAATCGCCCGAGCCCAGTCCAGCATCGGCCGGCGATCCTCGCCAGGACTGAGATAGGGCTCGCGGTAGAGATCCAGCTCGGCGACGCCCAGCGGGCGCAACGTGCCCGCCTGGAGAACCATCTCGATGAATATGTTGTCCTGCAACACCAACTGTTCCCCGGCAGCCGAACGGAGCGGACCGAAGACGGTCGGCTCTGGTTCGTTGGGGGTGCCGGACTGCACGGGCGCGACCAGAGTCTCCAGGTAGGCGATCCCACGGACCCGTTCCGGATGGGATCTGGCCCAGTCGACCGCGAGCACGGCACCCCAGTCGTGGCCGACGAAGGCGAATGTGCCGGTCGGGTCCAGTTCATCGAGCAGTCTGCCGAAGTAGCGTCGCTGGACGTGATACCGGTAGGAGCCGCCACCGGCCCCGGGAAGTTTGGCGGATCTGCCCATCCCGATCAGATCGACCGCGAGACACTGGCCGAACCCGTCGCTCAATTGCGCCAATACATTTCGCCACAGCTGGGCCGAGGTCGGGTTGCCGTGCACGAACACCACCGGCCGCCCGTGCCCGCCCTGCACCACGGACATGACGACGTCTTCGACCCGAACCGATCGCCTGCCGGTCTGCACCACCACATAGTGTCATCGCGCCGGTCGTCCCGGCCCGCGAGACGCTGTCCGGGGAGGGTGGCGGAACGGGCCGGGCGGGTCGGGGACAATCCCAGGATGCCACTACCGCTGATCCGAGCCCTCCGTGAATGATGCGCAACCGTTCGCCTGGCTGGTCGGCCTGGTAGCCGCCGCGATCCTGCTGGCGGTCTTCGCCAACCGGATCAGCGAACGGATCAGAGTGCCTGCGCCGGCCGTCTTCTTGGTCGCCGCGGCCATCGTCTCGGATCTGTTTCCCAAGCTGGGCACCCTGTCCCCCGAGATCAACGAGCGCATCGTGACGGTCGCTCTGATCTTCGTGCTCTTCGACGGTGGCATGCACATCGGCTGGAAGCGGTTCCGCACCTCGGCCGGCGCGGTGGTGTGGATCGGTGTCGCCGGGACCGCGGTGACCGCCGGCGCGCTGGCCCTCACCGCTCACGTGTTGTTCGGGTTCGGCTGGACCACCGCGATGCTGATCGGTGCGGCGTTGTCCCCTACCGACCCGGCTGTGGTGTTCTCCGTTCTCGGCCAACGCGAGATCGAGGGACGGGCCGGCACCATCCTGGAGGGCGAATCCGGCGCCAACGACCCGGTCGGTATCGCGCTGATGGCGGTGCTGCTCGGCACCACCGGCGGCGGGATCGGCGCGGTCGCCACCGGCGTGGGTCAGTTCGCCCTGCAGATGGTGGTCGGGGTGGCGGTCGGCATCGCGGGCGGACTGGGTCTGGCCAGGTTGATGCGCATTCCATTGCCCAATGAGGCGCTGTACTCGATCAGGACCGCTGCCGCCGCCGTCGTCATCTACGCCGTGGCGACCCTGCTGTTCGGCTCCGGATTCCTCGCCGTGTTGGTGGCCGGGATTCTGATCGGCGATATCCGCGCCCCCTTCAAACGGGAGATCGAGCGGTTCACCTCCGGACTGTCCGGACTGGGCGAAATCGTGGCCTTCACCGTGCTGGGACTGTCCATCTCGATCCGCGACGCCATCCGGCCCGAGGTGTTCTGGACCGGGCTGGCCATCGCCGCCATCCTGATCCTGTTGATCAGACCGATCCTGGTCGGCGCCGTCACCGCCGGGATCAAACTGCACATCGGCGAACGTGCCTTCATCCTGTGGGCCGGCCTGAAAGGCGCGGTCCCCATCCTCCTGGGCACCTACATCCTGGGTGCCGGCGGCACCGAGGCCCGACGAATCTACGAGATCATCTTCGTCGTCGTGCTGATCTCCGTGGTCGTCCAGGGCGGCCTGGTCCCGACCTTCGCCCGCCTGTTCAAAGTGCCGATGACCACGTCGCAGCCGGAACCGTTCACGGTCGGCCTGCGCTTCACCGACGAACCGGACGACGTGTACCGATGCGTGGTCGCCGCTGGAGCGCCGGCCGAGGGCAGCAGCGTCGCCGACCTCGACATCGGTGACGACGCGTGGATCAACATGATCCGGCGTGACGGACAACTCGTGCAGATCCGTGGCACCACCGTCCTGCAGGAAGGCGACGAACTGCTCGTGCAGACAGACCCGGACGTCGACCTGAGACCTCTGTTCCGCTCACCTCCGACGAGCACAGGCTGAGGCCGACAAACGACGACCGACCCAGGCCCATGCCACGGTTTCAACAGTCAGGTTCGCATCTGCAAGGGTCGAAGAATGCTTGCTGCTCAGGCGATGACTTAAACGGTGGCGCGATCCGGAGCGACTGCGCGTTGGGTATCGACCACCGGAACCGCCGGCCCCCGACGACGGCGGATCCACTTGCCGACTTCGATGACCAGCGGCAACAACAGCGCTAGTCCTACACACTCCAGCCACTGCAGGCCGGTCAACGAGGTGGTCAGCAAGCCGGACTGCAGACCGGGCAGCTGGGTCGCCAGGACGATCAACGCTACCGGGACCAGTGAGATGGCCAGTGCTTGCAGGATCGGCGCGGTCAGCCCGCTGGTTGGGTCGCGGCGGTTGGTCAGTGCGTTGAATACCGTGCCTAGGCCCATGACTGCGAACGTCATCGTCATGGATGCGCTGGCCTTGTCGACACTCGGCGTGTCCGGGCCCGCCACCAGCGGCACCAGGGCTGCCAGGAACAACACCAGGCCGTACAGGATCCAGAACATGATCGCCGAGCGATTGGTGATCGGGATCTTCGGGTCGCGTGGAGGGCGGTTCATCACATCCGGATCTCCCGGGTCGACCGTGATGACGACAACCCCGGCAGCGGTCGCGAAGAAGAGCAGGTACAGCACCATGGTCGGAGTGAGCGCCACTCCCTGATTGATGTTGAAAGCCGTTGCCGCGATGAACAGCATGACCAGTGACAGCAACTGGGTCATCTGGAACCGGACGTAGGACACGATCTTCGCGTAGACCCGGCGGCCAAGCTCGACCGCATGCACCAGGGTGCCGAAGTTGTCGTCGGTCAGAATCATCCTGGCGGCCTGCTTGGTGACCTCGCTGCCACTGCCCATCGCCACACCGATATCGGCCTGTTTGAGCGCTGCCGCATCGTTGACGGCATCCCCGGTCATCGCGACGATCAAGCCCCTGGCTCTGCATCACGCGCGCCAGCCGGAGCTTGTCCTCGGGCGAGACCCGCCCGAACACGTGCAATTGCGGCAGCTGTCGTTTCAACTCGTCATCGGACATCGCTTGCAGCTCAGTGCCACTGATCGCTCCCGCGCCGAGGCCAAGGGTCTCGCCGATGGCCTTGGCGGTGACCGCATGGTCGCCGGTGATCATCCGCACGTCGATGCCCGCCTTCAGGGCGATGGCGACGGCCGCCTTCGCCTCGGTCCGAAGCGGATCGATGATGCCCACCATCCCGACGAACGCCAGGTCGTGGGTCAACGACATGGGATCGTCCTTCATCGCCTGCAACTCGTCGTCCCGAACCAAACGGGCAGCGAAGGCCAGCACCCGTAGACCCTTCTCGCCCATCCGGGCATTCGCGGATTCGATGGCGGCGCGGACCTCGTCGATCGGCACCTGCGAACCGCTCAACGGTCCACCGGACTGGGTGCAGCGGGCCAGCACCACATCCGGGCCACCCTTGACCAACTCGATCACCCGACCGGCCGGGTCGTCGGGCACCCGGTGATAGGTGGCCATGAACTTGTATTCGGAATCGAACGGAACTTCGGCGATCCGCGGGTAGGCCCGCCGGGTCTCCTCGGCGTCGACGCCCAGCTTGGCGGACAGCACCACCAACGCTGCCTCTGTCGGGTCGCCGACCACCGCCCCGTCGTCCGCGACCGTCGCGTCGCTGTCCAGTACCAGCCCCAACGCCAATCGGCCGAAATCGGGGACCGGCGTGTCCGCGACCGACAGGATCTTGCCGGTCTTGCCGTAGCCGGCGCCCTCGACGGTGAACCAGGATCCGTTCGCGTAGATGGTGGAAACCATCATCTGGTTCATGGTCAGGGTGCCGGTCTTGTCGGTGTTGATCGCACTGGTTGCGCCGAGTGTCTCCACATCGGTGAGGTTCTTCACCACGGCCTTGGCCGCGGCCAACTGCTTCGCGCCGTAGGACAGCATCCCGGAAACGAACGCCGGCAGCCCCGTCGGGATCGCCGAGATCGCCATCGCAGTACCCAAAAGCAACAGTTCCTTGGCCGGGACACCCCGCACCAGCCCGACGACTACGATGAAAGCCACTGCGGCCCAGGCGATGATGCCCAACACCCGGGTCAGCGTGTCCAGCTCCTTCTGCAACGGCGACCGAGTCCGGGTGACCGACGTCAACATCGTGGCGATCTGCCCCATCTGGGTGTTCATGCCGGTTCCGGTGACCACCATCGACGCTGTGCCCCTGGTCACCGAAGTGTTCTGGAACAGCATGTTCGACCGGTCGCCGAGCGGAATATCGCCGGCCGGGAGGGCAGCGCTGTCCTTGGGCACGGGTGCGCTTTCCCCGGTGAGCGCGGCTTCCTGCGTCTCCAGAGTCGCGGACCTGACGATCCGCCCGTCTGCCGGAACGACGTCACCAGCCTCGACCTGGACCAGGTCACCGGGCACCACTTCGACCGCCGGGATCAGGACCAGACCTCCTTCGCGGACCACCTTCGTCTGCGGGACCTGCAGATTCGACAACGCATCCACGCTGGCCCGGGCCTTCAGCTCCTGACGCGACGCCAGAACCACGTTCAGCAGGATCAGAAGGCCGACGATGACGCCTGTCGAGACCTGCCCGATCACGAAACTCACCGCTGTCACCACGATCAGCATGATGTTCATCGGATCTCGCAGCTGGGTCAGCGCAACAACCAGGATCGACGGCGGCTTCTCCCCTTTGATCTCGTTGCGACCGTATCGAGACAAGCGGGACGTGGCCTCGGTGCGGGTCAAACCGCTCGACAGGTCGGACCCCAGGGCCGCCGAGACATCGACCGCCTCGCGGACATATGGCTCGGGCGCGTCCCGGTCCGCACTGGGACCCGAATTGTCGGTCGCATTGCCGCTCATGACGGTCATCTCACTTTCACCAATCGACAGAACCTCCCAGCGGCCGTTGAACCGGCGGCTGCCCCGGTGACAACACGAATGTCGACCGGCCGAGAACGTGAGCACCGGGCTCGGCGGCCACCGGTCAAACCTAGGGCATCAACTCTGACCCAGAACTTGGCCGACTGCACCCGCGGCGCCAGCGCTGGCCGGAACGTCCGCACCCGTTCATTGTTGTCGAGCGCCAACTCCACCGGGACACGGAGCGCGATCACGCCAGAGCCTGTCCAGACTTGCCGGATTGCTGGGCGGATCGACGACGTTTCCACAGGAGGTCGATGGCGATGCTGAGCACGACGATCGACACTATGGCCCATGCGGTTGCCGGCTCGTTCACCAGCGTGGTGAGGGTGAACGCGACGAGCACGACGAGGGTACTGAGGGTGGCGAGCACGAGAACCCAGGCGCGGGCACCGGTTTCCTTGCGTACGCGTAGATGACCTACGGTCACGAGACCGAAGACGATGAGCGCGATGGCGCTGCCAATAGAGGCAATCGCGGTCAGGTCGAAACCCACCGCGAGAATGGCCGCCAACGCTGCCGTGAGCAGTAGACCCGATGGTGCTCTGCCGCCCACCCGGCGACCCAGAGCGGGCGGGAATTGGCCGGTGGTCGCCATCTGTTCGCACAGGCCCGCAGCGGGATATAGGCCGGCGTTCGTCGCACCCGAGGTGGCGAACAGGGCGGTGATCGTCATCAACCAGTAGCCCGCCTGGCCGAGCACGGGCTGAGCTGCCACGGCAAGCGCCGTGCCCCCGGATTCGATCACTTTGTCCACGGTGAGCGTGCCGAACACGCCCAGAGACACGGCGACGTAGATGACTGTGGCAATGCCCAGGGCCAGTGCCATCGCTCGTGGTAACTGCCGCGACGGGTGCGGCAGATCCTTCGCGGTGAAGGTGATGATGCCGAAGCCCAGGAAGGCGAAGAACGTGAGCGCCACACTCGACACGATGTCCCGGAATGGCGGGTAGCCCGAGAAGGCGAGCAAGTGCGGGTTGAGGTTCACCAGGGTGACGACTGCGAAAAGGGTGAGGATGCCGAGCACCACGAACACGATGAGGGTTTGGATGCGCACCACAGCCTGGGAGCCAAGGATGTTCAGCAGCGTCATGACAGCGACGATCAGTATCGCGAAGCCTTTGACCGCGGCTTGGCCGTCCAGGTTGAGCGCGCTGCTGGCGTAGCTGCCGAAGGAAGTGGCGACCATGCCGGTCACGATCGCGTTGGTGGCCAAGACGAGCCACGCGATGATGCCGGTGAAGTGTCCGTCGCCGAATCCTCTGGCGACATATTCGAGCAGTCCGCCGGCCGACGGGTAGCGCGCTCCGAACTTGGCGAAGGAATATCCTTGCAGTCCGGCCACGACACCGGCCAATAGGAACGAGAGCCAGACGGCGGCACCGGCCACTTCGCCGGCCGCGCCGAGCAGGGAAAAGATGCCTGCGCCGACCATCGCGCCGACCCCGATGAACGCCGCTTGCCGCACATTCATCGATTTGGATGGTTGCTCGGGGGCGCTCATCTCTGGTCAGCGCCGCCCGTGACCGCAGCCAGTGCCGATCTGGTCAAACGACCTCTCGTGTTCGGACTCATGGCTGACGTACCTTCCGACGATGCCCCGGTCGCTCGGAAATCCTGGCCGGTGGTACGGATCGTAAGCGACAGCCCGGTTTTTCGCGCTGCAGGCGAACAGCCCCGACAAAACCGCCACTCGTTCTGGTCCTCATGCCGCGACCTCCCCCGGGTACGAGCTCGGCCGCTCGTCGTCGTTTCGGGCGCAGCGACATCGGGGGTCAGCGGTAGGCAGGAGTCGGGCCGGGCGCAGACATCACTTTGCGCTGGGATCGGTAGACCGGGACGCCGAGCAGCAAAGCCGCGCCGGCAAGGATGAATGGCGCCCAGTACACCCAGAAACTCTGGCCGGTGTTGCGGGAGTAGACGATGAAAAGGATGGAGAAGATCAGTGACACGACCGCGACGACCAGGTCGCGAACGAACCTGGGTGTTTCCAGCGTCCGGTGGTCCACCAAACGCCATTTGATCTGAGCGAGCGCGGAAAAGCCGTATGGGATGGCCGCGGTGATGCCCGGTCATCAGGACCAGGGTGGTGAAGACGGTGGCACCGGTGGACCCCAGGTAGTTGATGATCATCGTGATGGACGCCAACGTGGTCGAGGCGATCACGCCGAACGCGGGAACGCCCGATTTCGAGATGCGCTTGAACTGTTGCGGAAACAGCCCGTCGTTCGCTGCAGCCAAGCGGCATCTCGGCGCAGATCATGGTCCACCCGTTCAAGGCGCCGAACCCGGAGATGATGACCGCTATCGCCATCACATAGCCCGCCCAGGTGCCTCCGAATATGGCGTTGGCGGCGTCGGAGAAGGGTGCCGTCGATTTCGACAGGGTCTCGCTCGGCAGGATGCCGAACACCGCGATCAGGGACAGCATGTACACCACTGCGGTGGCCAGGGTGCCGAAAATGGTGGCCTTGGGCACGTTGCGATCGGGGTCCTTGACCTTCCCGGCCGCTACTGCTGCGGTCTCAACGCCGAGATAGCTGAACAGTGCGATGGCCATGCCACCGCCGATCGCCGTGATGGTGCTCTCTCCGCTGATGTTCCACGGGGTGAAGTTGGCCTTGTGGATGAAGAACAGGCCGACCGTCGACATGAACGCCAAGGCCGCGAACTTCACGACGGTCGTGACTACCTGGACCGATCCGATGTTCTTCACGCCGGAAAGGTTGATCGCTGCCGGTATCCACAATCCGATGAGGACCAGCACGATCGAGAAGAAGCGGTTATGGCCGGTGTTGATGAAGACCTCGACGTACAGCACCCAGCCGACCGCGATGGCAGCGTTCCCTGCCCACGCGGTGATCCAGTACGACCAGGCATTGGCAAACCCCAAACCGTTACCGAATGCCACCCGAGCGTAGGCGTACGGGCCGCCGTCGGCAGGTAGGCGCCGGGCCAGTGCTGCGAACAGCATGGCCAGGGCGAGCGCCCCGATGGTGGTAAGGCCCATGGATACCAGGCTGATCGGACCGTAGGTCGACAGGGAGGTGGGCAGGTTGAACACGCCGACGCCGATGATGCTTCCGACGATCAGCGCGATGGCTGTCGGCAGACCGAAACGGTTTGGCGCTGCGCCGGTCGTTGCCGGATCTTCCTTGGATGCTGTCGTGTCCGTCATGACTCCCCTTGCCTTGTGCTGTGTTTCCCTGCACGCCGGCCGAGCCCGGCTGGCCGCCCGTACGCACCCTCGTCGACGGGGTCGTGCTCGCGTGGGTCAGCCGAGCGTGGCGACGAGGATCGCCTTGATGGTGTGCAGGCGGTTCTCGGCCTGGTCGAAGACGATGCTGGCCGGTGAGTCGAACACCTCGCCCGTGACTTCCAGTCCGTCGGTCATGCCGGTGTGGTTCATGATCTCGCCGCCAACGGTGGTGTTCGGGTCATGGAAGGCGGGCAGACAGTGCATGAACTTGACCCGCTGTTTCCTGTCGCGTCCATGAGAGCGGCGTTGACCTGATACGGCTTGAGCTGTGCGACCCGATCCGTCCAGACGTCCTTCGATTCCCCCATCGACACCCATACGTCGGTGTGGATGAAGTCGACCCCACGCCCAGCCTCCTTGACGTCATCCGTGATCGTGATCCGAGCACCGGTGCGCCCGGCGATCTCCTCCGCCAGCTCGACCACATCCTTGGGTGGGTGCAGCTCCGCCGGCCCGGCGAGGCGGACATCGCTTCCCATCAACGCCCCCATGACCAGCAGGGAGCGGCCCATGTTGTAGCGGCAATCGCCGACGTAGGCGTAGCTGATGGCGTCGTAGGGTTTGTTGCTCGACTCGTGCATGGTCAGGAAATCGGCGAGCATCTGGGTGGGATGCCATTCGTCGGTGAGGCCGTTGTACACCGGAACGCCCGGCATATTCGGCGAGTGTTTCCACCTCGGCCTGCCCATGGCCACGCAGCTCGATGGCGTCGTACATGCGGCCGAGCACGCGAGCAGTGTCTTCGATGGACTCCTTGTGGCCCAGTTGCGAACCCGATGGGTCGAGATAGGTGACGTGGGCGCCTTGGTCGTATGCCGCGACCTCGAACGAGGACCTCGTCCGGGTCGAGGTCTTTTCGAAGATCAGCGCGATCTCCTTACCCTCCGAGCTGTTTCACTTCGTTCCCGGCGAACTTGGCCAACTTCAGCGCGGCGGAAAGCTGGAGCAGAAGACGTAGCTCCCGCGGTTGAAAATCGATCTCCTTGACAAAATTGCGATTTCTCAGATTGAACGCCATCACGAATCTCCTTTATGGAATCAGAACGCTGCGTCACGTTCGAGTGGACAGGTCATGCAGTGGGAGCCGCCGCGGCCGCGGCCCAGCTCGAAGCCCTGAATCGTGATCACTTCCACGCCGGCCTTGCGCAGCGCCGTATTGGTGCCGACATTGCGCTCGTAGGCGACCACGACGCCCGGCTCCAAGCGCAACCACGTTGTTGCCGTCGTCCCACTGCTCGCGTTCAGCCTCGAACACATCGCCGCCGGTCTCGATCACGCGCATCTTGGGGACTCCCAGCGCCGCGGCCATGTGTTCGGGCAACGACCCGTTCAGTTCTTCGATCACCAGGTCCTGAGGCGATTCGCCAGGCCTGATGGACCATGTCCGTGGCGCCCCCGATGACCTGCGGGAACAGGGTGACCAGGTCGCGGTCACACATCGTGATCACGGTGTCCAGATGCATGTAGCTGCGAGACTTGGGCAGGCTGACACCCAATACCTGGCGGGCCGAACCTGCCTCGGAACAACGCACGAGCGATCCACAGCACGGCCTGCGGTGTCGTCCGCTCGCCCATCCCGATCATGACGGTGCCGTTCCCGATCGGCTGCACATCGCCACCCTCGACGTGCGTGCGGCCCCAGTGCTCATCCGAGCCGCCCAACCAGATCGAGAACTTCTCCGCCGCGAACATCGGATGGAACTTGTAGATCGCCTCGACGATCATCGTCTCCGGTTGGCGTGCCGGCTTGGTCATCGGATTGATGGTGACGCCGTCGAAGATCCAGCACGACGGGTCGCGCTGGAACAGGAAATTCGGTAACGGCGGCAGCAGCATGCTGGTCGGGTCAGCGGATTCCCACACCAGACCGACATCCCGCTCCACCTCGCTCCTGGTGATCCCGCCGATCAGGAATTCCGCCACCTGCGCCACCTCGGCCTCGGCAACCCACTCCCGCGCCCGCCCTGCGGCTCCGATCCCGACCTGACGCTCACTCAGGATGTGATCACACACCCAGTCCTTGACCCCCGGCGCGACCAACGCCTCGGCCAGAAGCTTCTCGGCCTCGAACACCTCGACGCCGCGCTCCCGCATCACGTCGCAGAACATGTCGTGCTCGGCCTTGGCCTGCCGAACCCAGAGCACGTCGTCGAACAGCAGATCAGCGGCGCTCGACGGCGTCAGCCGAGTGTGCTCCAGGCCTGGCCGGTGCACCATGACCCTGCGCAGCTTGCCGACCTCGGAATAGACACCTAACGACATAGCCTTGTCTCCTTTCTCCGACGGCTCACAGCGGATCCGGCGAGCCGAACTCAATACCCTGAACCTCGGTGGACACCTGCGTGCCCGCGGTCCCGGCGAGCATCGCCTCGATATCATCGAGCGCGCCGATGCTCGCCGGCTTGCCCGTCCTCCGAGCGAAATCGCACGCCGCCAACACCTTCGGCAACATGGACCCCTCAGCGAACTCGGCGCGGTAATCGTGCTCGATCGAGTCCGGATGCACCCGCCGGATCGCGCGCTGATCCGGAAGACCGAAATGCACGTACGCGGCAGGCGCATCGGTCGCGAGAATCAGCGCATCGGCATCGATATCGCGAGCCAACAGGGCACTCGCGTAATCCTTGTCGATCACCGCCTCGACACCAACCAGTTCGCGCCCTGATCGATACGCGGTCGGGATGCCGCCGCCCCCTGCACAGATCACCACACAGCCGCGCTCGAGCAGCCAGCCGATCGGGCGGCGCTCGAAGATCCGCTGCGGAGCCGGCGACGGGACCACGCGGCGCATGCTCTGCCCGTCCCGCTTGAACGTCCACCCCCGCTCGGCCGCCGCCTTTTCCGCCTCAGCAGCGGTATACAGGGGCCCGATCGGCTTCGTCGGATTCTCGAACGCCGGATCGTCCGGGTCCACCTCGATCATCGTCAACAGCGACGCCAACGGTTTCTCGACCGGCAGACGGTTCCCGAGCTCCTGCTCAACGAGATAGCCGATCATGCCCTGGGTTTCCGCGCCCAGCACATCAAGCGGTGAATCGGCTGCCGCCTCGTAGGCGGCCTCCTCCAGCGCGAGCAGCCCGATTTGCGGCCCGTTGCCGTGCGAGACCACCAACTCGTGCAGCTCGGCGATCGGCGCCAACCGATCGCAGGCCACCCCCACATTCACCCGCTGGGTCTCGACCGTCATCGGCTGCCCACGCCGCATCAACGCATTCCCGCCGAGCGCAACCACAACCCTCACGGCGATCACCCCGGCCTCAGCAGTCCCATCATTAGGTTCCGGAATAGTAGGCACGTCACCCGGTGGACCGCGCGCTCAACACATGAACTACAAGCGAACAACTCGCCCTACCCACGTAAACAATCCCGGGTCTCGAGCCGATACGTCCCGGATACCAAGAATGCCGCCACATCCTGCCCTCCGAGCATCGTTCTGATCGCCCTGGGTCACCCGGGCTCAGACAATGATGTGCGACCAAGACCTCTTCGCACCTCATTCAAGGCGGTGTGGGTCAGGATTGGTTCCGCCACCGTGGCACAAGCGATCGGCGTACGCGGGGTTCGGTCGCGGGGGCTGTCTCGTGTACTGGCCGGACCCGCTCAACCCAGTCGCCGTACCGCCTGGCGAACACATCAGCGGTGAGGCCATGCAGGATCACACTGAGCAGAACCGTCATCGCCAGCGTTGCGATCGCCGTGTGGAGCGAATCGTTCAGCTCCAGATCCTCCACCGCCAGCAGCGCGAACACTACGGACGCCAAACCACGAGGACCGAACCAACCGATGAACGCGACACTCTGAACCCGCATCCCTGATCCGATCAGCGAAACCGCCACCGGCCCCATCCGGATCACCGTCAGCGACAACACCGCGAACACCAGACCAGGCCACCCCAAATGGTCGCGAATCACCGGCAGCGCAGCCACACCGAACAGAAGCCACACCGCGAAACCCAACAACTCCGACAGCCCCTGCGTCCGGTCAAGCGCCGACACCTCATCATCGACCCAGGACGCCGACGCGGTGAACGCCGTACCCGCCACGAAGGCGGCCACGAAACCGTTCCCGCCGACCAGCGCCACCAGGCAATACGCCAAAATAGGGAGCACCAGCACACCGAGAGACCTGGTGTCCGGGGTACTCAGGCCGTGACGCCGGGACCATCCCAGCAGCAGACCCCCTCCGGCGCCGACCGCCGCGCCCAACGCCACACCCGACCCGAGATCAATCAGTGCCTCAACGACACTGACCCCCGCACTTAAACCCTCCTCGCCGGCCGCCGCCGCGATGGCGAACAACACCACCGGGGTCACCAAACCGTCATTGAGGCCACTCTCCACGTTGAGGGCACGTCGAATTCGCACCGGCACCACCGGGTTCAACACCGTGGCCGCGCCCAGTCCAGCGTCGGTCGGCGCCAACGCCGCCGCCAGCAGCAACGCAACCATCACCGGCATCGCCGGGAACAACACCCGGGCAGCCAAAAAACCGAAGATCACGGTCAACGGCAACCCCACGAACAGCAGCCGGACGACCGACCCCCGTTCGGCCTCGATCTGCCGCGGCCGCACCTGCGCAGCGTCATGAAACAAGATCAAGGCCAGGGTCACCTCGGCGACCACCTTCGTCCCCTCGGCAGCGTCCACACTCGCCGAAGAACTGGCCGCCGAAATCACCGCTCCGGCCACGACGAACGCGATCGGTGCGGTCACATACACCCGGCTCAACCAACCAGCGGAAGCGCTGAATGCCAGAACGAGGGCCGCGAACACCACGGCGACGGCGGTCACCTGCGTATTAGACCTGAATCCACCCACGGAGTCCATGAACGGACGACCGATCCACTGGCCGACGACGTCCAGCTGCCGCACGTGAGAGGTTCAGGGAGCACTATGACAGCTGCGCAACCGACCAGGCCAGCCGAGGTATCTGCATTTCACAAACACCTCGAGTTCCTGGCTCAACCATCGAACGGTGGTTCAAAGAACTCGCCGACAAACGACTCCACCGCGGCACTTCAACGTCGCCTCCGACCTGACCATCGCGATCACCACTGGGCCACCCACTGGAACGAAGACCCGAACCCATTCGTCTAAAAAGCCACCGCCGACGACATCATCACCGAGTCCGGCGAGAACGAACAACCCTCAACCAGATCACACCGACACCACTAGGTGCTGGCGATGGGTGTGAATGGTTGGATGGCTTGTTCGCCTCGGCGTATCACTCCCCACGAACCATCGGGTACTTCTTTCCAGGCACCCGGGAGGTCTCGGAGGGGTTCGGAGACGATGAACCGCGTGTCGTCGCCCAATTCGTTCAGGACCGGCAGTTCCGGGTACAGCTGACGTACCTGCTCGATGTCCGTCGAGTAATACAGCGAGCTTGTGCTCCCCTCTGATGAGTAGCGAAACATCCAGATCGAATCACCGTCGCTGGCCGCCACCGTCATGTGCACCGGGAATTTCACCCCGTGTCGCTTGCCGACCTCTTCGACGAACCCGACCGCCCTGGCCACAGCGTTCGGCGGATCCTGGGTCAACCCGAAGGTAAGAGCAAGGAAAAAGAGGGTCTCGGTGTCTGTCGATCCCGTCATCTGCGTGAACAGCGTCGGGTCGATCGCCAGCAGCAGGTCACGCCTGACCGCGTCGAAGTTGGCCAGTGACCCGTTGTGCATCCACAACCAACGGCCGTAGCGGAAGGGGTGGCAGTTGCTGCGCTGCACGGGTGTGCCGCTCGAGGCCCGCACGTGGGCGAACAGCAAGGGGGTGCGAATTTGGCCGGCGATCTCGCGCAGGTTCTCATCGTTCCAGGCGGGATGGGTTCCCTTGTACAGCGACGGGGCCGGTCCATCGCCGTACCAGCCGATACCAAAGCCGTCACCATTGGTGGTGACACCTGTCATCTTGGCGTGCAGACTCTGATCGATGATCGAGTGGACCGGCCGGAACACCAACTCGTCCACCGTGATGGAATCCCCCAGGTAAGCCATCCATCTGCACATGCTGCCCCATATCTCGAAAAGAATGATGCTGTCGACGATTCCCACCATTGCACACAGAACCGTCGCTCGCCGATCGTTACGTCGCCGTCGGACCATATCGCCTGCGCAGGTCGGCGAGCACTTCGAGATCGAACAAGCCACCGTTGTCAATCCGATTGTCATAATTTTCACTGCCGAGAAAGAGCTCGAGCCGCCGGCCGACTGCGCCGTCCCAACGGTCATCGAGTTCGCCGGAATAGAAGCCCTGCCGGGCCATGAACCCTTTGAGCTCGAGCGCGAGTTCTGGCCCGATCGTGACCAGGTTGCCCGGTTCGCTCGGAAAGTATGACAGGCGGTGCAGCGCATAACAGCGCTGCAGTTCCTCGATCGGCCGGGGGTGATCGTAGATCGAGATGACCACGTGGCGGTCGTCCAGCGATCCGTAGCCGCCGTCGTGCCGAACCACCAGCAACGCGGCGGACTGCTGCCCGCGGATGTCACCGCCGGCTCCTTCACCGGCCAACAGCGCCGTCATCAAACGTTCCGCGAGCGAGCGTGCCGGCGCCTGTTGGAAACTGCCGACCATTTCGTGCACGACATCGCTTCCAGCGAGGCCGTTCCCGACCGCGATGCAACCCTCTCCCGCCGCGCTGCCAGACCACCCATCCCAGCTGTCGAGATCAGATCCGCTGTACGCCGCGGTACCACCGTTCTTGTCGATCAAAGCGAATTGGCGTTTAGCTGCCTGGTCGTCGGAGTTCAGGAGAACCTGGATCGCCTGTTGCGGTGTCGCACCATATTTCAGCAGCGTCAGCCCCACCGATCCATGGCGCGGATTTGCGAAAGCCTGGGTAGCGACCGCGCCGACACCGGCCGCGCCGTACGGCACGAGACCTCCCACGCCCGGGAACTTTGATTGCACCGCCACCCCCAGGTCACCATTGGCCGGGTCCAGACCGAGAATCGAATAAGTCATCGTGGTTTCCTCACGTATCCGTGATTGGTTGAGCGGCGCTGCGCGGCTCTTCGTCCCCGGTGGGCACAGCAATCACAACCGATCTTGTCGCTTGGCAGGTCCATCGTCCAGTACCCGAGGTGGCAAGCGTGAGCGCGACGAAGATGGCGCCGATGCTTATGTCGTGCCTTACCGCCCTTGATCTCGCGCGCGCTCGGCGACTTGCTCCACACCATGAGCCCCGTCGTGCGCACCTTCGTGCTCATGACCATCGCCGTGCCGATCGTCAGCTGTGGCCTCATGCCCCGCCTGCACAAGGTCCGCGCCCGCGTCCTGACCCGAGCCCGTCAGAAGTGGTGGTGACGCACGTTCGTCCACCCCCCAACTCGGCCTCCGGTTGTTAGGCGGGTCGAGAGGTTTCTGTGCGGACGGTCATCCGTTCGCCTGGTCGACTGAAGATGCTGATGATCTCTGCGGGTTGGTCGCCGGAGCTCCCGAACCAGTGCGGGACTGTGGTTTCGAAGGAAGCGACGTCGCCTGGACCGAGCAGCAGATCTTGGTCGCCGAGGACGAAACGCAGGTGGCCGGACAGCACATAGATCCACTCGTGTCCGTCGTGCGTTCGTGGTTCTGGGATGGTGTTGCTGATTGGCACGATGATCTTCCAGGCCTGCATACCGTCGGGTTGCCGGGTCAATGGAATGACCGTGCGGCCCTTCACGTGACCAGGCTTCAGGTGAAGGCGGGGATCGCCCTCCTCAGGCGCGGCGACCAGGTCATCGAGCGGCACCCGGTAGGCGTGCGAGAGCGCAAGAAGCAGCTCGAGGGTTGGCCTACGCTGCCCGGTCTCGAGCCGGGACATCGTGCTCTTCGAGATCCCAGTCGAGGTTGCGACATCGGTAAGACTCATCCGGCGTTGTGCGCGGAGTCGTTTAAGACGGGCACCGACGTGGTCGAGGGTGGCGGCGATCACCGCGGCTGAGGCGTCCGGCCCCGGGCTCATCTGACGCCGGATTCCCAGAAATGGCAACGTTCGTAGGTGAACGGCACGGTCGGCTCCAACCTTGAGGCATGAGTCAATACGACGTTGTCATTATCGGTGGAGGTGCGGCCGGCCTGTCCGCAGCCTTGGTGCTGTCACGGGCCCGCCGACGGGTTCTCGTGGTCGACGCTGGGGAGCCGCGCAATGCCCCGGCCGGCCGCATGCATGGATTCTTGTCGCGCGACGGATTGCCACCGGCGGAATTGCTGGCAGCAGGCCGGCGTGAGGTGACCGGCTATGGCGGCGAAGTGGTCAACGGGGCCGTCACCGATCTCGTGCCGAATGGTCGTCACGCGTTCTGGGTTTTCTTGGCCGACGGGCAGCGGATTTCGGCGCGGCGTCTACTGGTCACGACCGGTGTGCGCGATGTACTTCCGGACGTCCCCGGGCTGCGCGAACGGTGGGCCCGCGATGTCCTGCACTGTCCCTACTGTCACGGCCACGAGGTCGCCGATCAAAGGCTCGGCGTCATCGGCGGCACGGCGGGCGCGGTCCGCTACGCCCAGATCGTTCGCCAATGGACCGACGATCTCGTGTATTTCACCCCACCCGCCGTGCTTACGGTCGCCGAGCGATTCGAGTTGCTCGCCCGTGGCGTCGGCATCGTCGAAGGATCCATCGACCAGTTGGTCATCGACGACGCGGACCATCTTCGGGGCGTGACCATGGACAACGGCTGCGTCATAGCGTGCGACGCACTGTTCGTCCCGCCCCGCTTCGTCCCGAACAACACCCTGCTCGTAGGCCTTGGATGCGCCGCCGACGCCCAGGGGTGGGTGACCGTCGACAACACCGGGCGCACCACCCTTCCCGGCGTCTGGGCCGCCGGAAATGTTGTCGACCCGCGCGCCCAGGTCATCACCGCCGCCGGGGCCGGCTCCGCGGCCGCCATCGCGCTCAACGCCGACCTGGTCGACGAAGACGTGCGCGACGCCGTGCTCAACCTCAAGCACGGCCTCGTACCGACACTCACCACCACCTCGTCAAGGGAGACGGCATGACCACTGCACCGACCAACCGGGAACCCAACCAAGGCCCACCCGGCATTCCTCGGCCGCCGAGCAAACATCAAAGGCGGCGCCCCACACCATGCTTCTTCCACCGCCAGCCCAGGACCACCCCACCAAACGGAGAGCTCGAAATGTCGACCCTTCCGACCACTCCGGCGAGACGCACGGACCCTGCCGGCGACGCCTGCCCACCCGAAGGAGACCCCCGATGACACCTGCCATCAACACCGCGACCACCACGCCCGCCGACACCGACGCGCCGCCGGTGACGACCACACCAGCCCCGCCCTCGGGCGCGGGCTGTCGCTTCGCCGCCTCTACGTGCTCAGGATCGGGTACCTCGTCATGGGCGGCGGGCTCGCCATAGTCAAGTGGCCGGCCTTCATCACCCACGACGGGCCGTGGCCTCTCTGGGATGGGGTGGTGCAATGCCTGCTGGTCGCGATGTCGGTCCTGGCGCTCCTCGGGCTGAAGTACCCGGTGAAAATGCTGCCCATCCTGCTCTTTGAGTCGCTGTGGAAACTGACCTGGCTGGCGGTCATCGCCCTGCCGCAGCTAACCGGGGACGGCATGAACACCGCCACCACGGAGGTGTTCAACAAGAACCTCTGGGTCGTCGTCATCCTGGCAGTCATCCCCTGGGGCTACGTCGCCCGCCAGTACCTGGCCGCGCCAGGCGACCGCTGGCGCTCCAAATCTGCCGCGCGCCCGGATCACCGACTCTGACACCGCGCACCGTAGTGCGGTCACGGCCCGCGAGCCGTCCGGCGTAGGGGCAGCGCCGACGACCAAACGGTCATTCTCCGCTGGGCGTTTCCAATCGCGCCTTCGCTGGCCTTCGGGGTTTGCTCGGCGGCCGGTTTGGAGGTGTGCCGCCGTTGTCGGGAATTGATCGGGCGAGGCCGTCAAGGATCAAGTCGAGCCCGTACTCGAATTCTGCGCCGAAGTCGTAGTCGGGTCGCATGACATGTTTCATGGTGAACTCGAGCAGTGCCGGGTAGGCCTCGGCGTCGAAGAAGTGCATCATCGACGCGGCTGTGTCGGCGACGCTGTCCGGGCCGTGGATGGGCAGCGCGTTTTCCGAGAGTGCGAACCCGAAGACGTAGCTGTCGATCAGGGCGAAGGCGTGGGCGGTCAGTTTCACCGAGAAGCCTGCAGCACGCAAGGTGGCGATAAAGGCGTTGTGGTGCCGCAGCGTCGCGGGGCCGGGGTTCAGACGTGACTGCAGCAACGGGGTAGCCCAGGGATGGTGTGCCAGCACCCGGCGAGCGGATCCCGCGCGACGTCGCATCTCGGCCCGCCAATCCCCGCCGGGCACCGGCAGGTCGAACTCGGCGTAGACGAGATCGACGATGCCGTCGATGATCTCGTCCTTGTTGGCGACGTAGTGATACACCGACATCGGTTTCACACCGAGTTCCTGGGCGAGCGTGCGGATGGTCAGCGCCCCGATCCCGCCGACGTCGGCGACGGTGATCGCACCGGTCAGCACCCGCTCCCGGCTCAGCGGAACGCGTTCCCTGACTCTGCTGATTGGTTGCGACACCATGCCTCCGACGACTAGCCGACTCGTACTTAGTACCATACACGCGTACTTAGTACGAGATCGGCAGTTGGATCGCTACGCCCGCAGTGCGGCAGCCGATGCCCGGCCAACCGCGGTGGGGACGGCCGTTCCTCGGATTCCACCATCGAGACGACGGCCGATGCCCGATCGCCGATGGCGGGACGCGGAGTTGACCGGCCTCAACCAGAGATCCGGAGTTCCGCGTCGATTCGATGGTCTGGCAACACAAGTTGACCGACGATCCTCCTCGGTCGACCACAGACCCGACTGTGGGGATTGGTACCCGGGCACCCTAGCGTTGACGTACTAAGTACGAGTACAGTCCCTTACTAAGTACGCCACGAGACAGCCAGCCTTGGAAAGGGAAGCAATCATGGGATTCGACAGCAAGCAGACGGCGGGGGCCAACACCGGCCCGGCATCGACGGAACGGATGATGCCGGCGGTGGTGCAGGACCGCTATGGCTCCGCGGATGTGCTGCGCCCAGCGCAGATCGAACGACCCGAGATCGCCGACAACGAGGTGCTGGTACGGGTGCACGCGGCCGGTCTTGACCGGGGAACGTGGCACCTGATGACGGGCACGCCGTATCTGATGCGGGTCATGGGGTTCGGGTACCGCGGACCGAAGAACCGGGTGCCCGGGGTCGATGTCGCCGGCACGGTCGTCGTCGTCGGTGCGGCGGTGACCAGGTTCGCCGTGGGTGACGAGGTGTTCGGGATGAGCAGGGGTTCCTTCGCCGGATACGCTGCCGCAAGGGAGGACAAACTCGCCCACAAGCCGGCGAACGCCTCGTTCGAGCAGGCGGCGGTGGTCGGCATATCCGGTGGCACCGCGCTGCAGGCCCTGGCTGCCGGTCGGGTGCGAGCGGGACAGCGGGTACTGGTCATCGGCGCCTCGGGCGGCGTCGGCAGCTTCACGGTGCAACTGGCCAAGGCCGCCGGGGCGGAGGTCACCGGGGTGTGCAGCACTCAGAAGCTCGCACTGGTCACCGGTCTGGGTGCCGATCATGTCCTGGACTACACCCTGGACGACTTCGCCGACGGCGTGCACCACTACGACCTGATCATCGACATTGCCGGCAACTCCCCACTGTCCAGGCTCCGCCGGGCACTCACCCCCACCGGGACCGCCGTCATCGTCGGCGGCGAAAGCAAGGGCAATCTCACTGGGGGCATCGGCCGGCAGCTGCGGGCCCTGATCCTGACCCCATTCATCGGTCAGCGGTTGACCGGCCTGGCCTCGAAGCAGCGGGCCAGCGACCTGAAGATCCTCGCCGACCATCTCGCCGCCGGCACCGTGACCTCCAGCATCGACCGCACCTACCCGCTCGACCAGGTAGCAACGGCAATGCGGCACCTCGAAGCCGGAGCGGTCAAGGGAAAGATCGCCATCACCATCTGACCCTCTCATTCCCCGGAGCTCGCGGCCCACCAGCTGACTTCGACACCCAGGCGCGTCATGAGCAATAGTCAAGACTTGTGGATGAAGATCATTTAGGCGACCTGTGCTTCGGCGTCGTCGGCGGGTCGTTCGACAGTCTGCGGTGGTGGAACGCCACTCGGGCGGGTTGTCGGCGCCTCAGGCTCTCGATGTGTCGATCATGGTGTCGACGGGATCCGGTAGCGGCCTGTTACGACCTGTACGACGACCGTCGGCGGGAGCCGAGGATCAGCAGCAATCCGCCGAGGAAGATCAGGGTCAGGCCGGTGGTTATGAGTTGAGGCCCCTTCAGACCCGTGTTGGCGATCACTGGCAGGGTCGGGGCGCTCACTAACACGGTCGGGTTGTCCAACTCGACGGAGAGGACCTGATCGGCCTTCGTGACGGTGAACTTCGCCGGCGCGGCGGAGCGTGTGCCGTCCGGCAGGACGAATACCGGCGCGACCCACGCATAGGCGGATGAGATGCCCCCGGTCGCCGTCACCTCGGTCAAGGTCACGACGGCCCCCACGGGGACATCGGGCAAGGTGACGGTCTGGCCGTTGACCAAGCTCACCGTTCCAGGGCCCTTGAGGCCGAGGCCCTCGTACGTGTAGTCCACCGTGAACGTCGTACCCGGTGGCAGCGAGGCGGCACCCGGGCCGGTCACCTGCTTGGTGAGTGAGATCGAACCGGTGAGCCTGTCGGCGACGTCGACCGCCGCGAACTCGGCCGTCGTCTCGTCGGTCGAGTCACCGACGACGAACGATGCCGTCCCGTCGGGGTTGACGGTCAGTCCCTCGTCGGCCGCCCATCCCTGATCGACCCAGTTCACCGAGGGGGCGGCGCCGGATTCGGTGCCCTCCGAGAGGGTGACCACGGTCCCAGTGGGCAAGTCCACTCCGGACTCGGCCCGGAACGCATTCTCCTGATCGAGGATTACCGTCACCGAGCCGGCCTTGACGCCCGGGCCGGCCGGCCACGACGCCGTCACCGTGTAGGTCGCACCGATGACCGCGGGCGAGAACAGGTTGTAGTCACCGCCGACCTTCTTGGCCAGAATGAACGTCCCGGTCAATTTCGTGGCGTGGTTGGTGACGGAGAACTGCGGCGATGTCCCGTTGCCGATGTCGAAGGACACAGTGCCGTTGGGGTTGACCGTTATGCCGTCGCCCGACCAGGTCACGTCGTCCCAGCGGACGTCCGGCGGGGTTCCCGACGGCTCCAGTTCGGTGATCGTGACGGTTGTCCCCAGCGGCAGCTGCACGCCGGAGGGGGCCGAGAACCCGTTGGCCGCAGTCAGCTTCATCGTCACCGAACCGGCCTTGAGGCCGGGCGCCGGCAACCACGCCGCATTCACCGTGAAGGTCACTCCGGCCATCTCTGGCGACGACGCATTGAAGTCGCCGGCGAACTTCTTGGCGACCCCGAAGGTGCCGGTGAGCTTGGTCGCCGTATTGGTGACCGTGAACTCCGGTGCCGTGTCATCGCCGATGACGAACGATGCCGTCCCATCGGCGTTGACCGTCAATCCGGTGCCCGACCACGTGACGGCGCCCCATTCGACATCCTCGGGCGCGCCAGAAGGCTTGATCTCGGACAGCGTCACCACCGTCCCTGTCGGGAGGTAGATCCCTGCGTCCTCGGAGAAGCCATTGTCAGCGTTCAGCACCACGGTCAGCGAACCGGCGTCCAGACCCGGCGCGGCGGGCCAACTCGCGGTGACGGTGTAGGAGACGTCGGCGAGCTCCGGGGAGTTGATGTCGAGGTCGCCGTCGACCTTCTTGGCGACTCCGAACGTGCCGGTCAATTTCAGGACGGTGTTGGTGACGGTGAACGTCGGCGAGGTGCCGTCCCCGATGACGATCGAGGCCGTGCCGTCCGGATTCACACTGATTCCGTCACCGGACCACACGATGTCGCTCCACTGCACGTTGGGCGGCGTCCCCGACGGCTCGACCTCGGAAAGCGTCACCACGGTGCCGGTGGCCAGTTGTTCCGGATAGGTTGCGGTGAAGGAGTTACCGGCGTCGAGCACCAGTTGGGTCGAACCGGCCTGCTGACCGGACGAGGCGGGCCAGGACGCATTGACGGTGAACTTCACCCCGGCGAGCTCCGGTGAGTCGAAGTCGAAGTCGCCCGAAACTTCTTTGGCCACACCGAAGGTCCCGGTCAGCTTGGTCAGGGTGTTGGTCATCACGAAGCTCGGCACCGTGGCGGATTCGGTGATGGTCAGCGTCGCAGTGCCATCGCCGTTGTCCGTGATTCCGTCGCCACTCCAGGCAGGTTCGCCGTCCCAGCCAACGTCGGGTGGGAGCCCGCCTGCCTCGGGTTCTGACAGCGTCACGACGGTACCGACAGCCAGCGTCTTACCGAGTTCGGTGCTCCACCCGTTCTCTTCGTTCAGCAACAGGGACACGTTGCCCTCAGGCTGGCCGATGTCGGGACGCGCGTCCCAGTGGGCCAGGACGGTGAAAAATGCATTGTCGAGTTGGGGATCGTCGAGATCGAAGTCGCCGTCCAGCTCCTTGTGGATCGCGAACGTGCCGGGGACGATGCTCGCCCCGTTCACCAAGGTCGCCTGGGCCGGCAGGATCTCGTCCGAGATGGTCACCTGGCCTTTGGTCGGGTCGTCCGGATCGGGCGGGGTCCAGGCGGTCGGTGTGACCAGGACACCCGGGGGTACCCCGGTGATGCCGGTCTCCTCGAGCGAGATCACCGTGCCCAGCGGGAACGTGACCGGGTCACCCGCGCCGTCGACCGGACCTGCGGTGAAGCCGTTCGCGAAGTTCAGCTCGATTTTGCCGGTCTGCTGGTCCGGCGCTGTCCAGGTGACCGTGATGACGACCGGGGCCAGCCGCGGGTCGTCCGGCTCGATCGGATCGCCCGCCGCATCCTGGAAGGCCTTTGTCACCTCGAAGGTTCCGACGCGTTCACTCGTCGAGTTCGTGATCACCGCTTCGACGGTGGTCCCGTCGCCGATGGTGAACGCCGCCGTCCGGCCGACGCTCGTCACTCCGGTTCCGGACCAGCCCACAAAGTCCATCGACAGATTCGGCGGTAGTTCGTTCGGCGGTATTCCGGTCGGAGTGCCTTCGGTGACCGTGACCTTCGTCCCGGTCGGGTAGTCCTGGGAGGTGAAGGTGAAGTTGTTGGCCTGGTTCAGGGCGAACGTCTGGCCGGTGACCGGGCTCTCCCCGGGGATCGTGTAGCTGTAGGTGAAGGGGATCTGCACGGTCGCGTAGATCGGGTCGGTCAGGTCGGGGAAGTCGCCGGTTGCCTTCTTGGTGACCGTGAAGTTGCCCAGTGCGTTCTCGACCGTGTTCGTCAGCGCCACGTGCACCGGCACCTGGTTGTTGCTGATGATGGTCACCGTGGCGGTGCCGTCAGGATTGGCGATCACGTTCGGCGGATCCGCCGTCCAGGTCCCGCCGGTCCACTTCACTCCCGGTGGCAGGTTGGTCGGGGTCGCCTCGGAGAGCGTGATCTTGGTGCCGACCGGGAACCACAAGGCCGGTGTCGGTTCGGCGACCTGGTCGCCCTTGAGCGTGATCGTGCCGGATGTCTTGCCGCCGGCGCTGTCCGGATGGTCCGACGTCCAGTCCACGGTGAACTCGAGGTCGGTGGACGCTGCTTGGGCTTGATCGTCGCCGTTCAGCGATTTCACCACTTGGAAGGCGCCGTAGGCGTTGGTGACCTCCAGCGTGATGGGCGCCCCGTTTTGGCGCGGGCCGATGATCACCCGCGCCTGTTCGGGGTTGTCCGGATCGGCCGGCTTGTAGGTGACCGCGTCCGGCGGCAGCCCCGGGTCGGTCTCCTTGAGGGTGAGCTCGTAGCCGTACGGGAGGTTCTGGCCGCTGCTCACCGGGGTGCCGGGGGTCAGCACATAGCTCGTCTTTGCGACCTTGGGATCCCGGCCGCCGGGATCGCTCCCGGCCGTGGTGAGGCGGTCGTCACCGCGGAAGTTGGTCGCGCCGGTGACCGTGACCGTGTACTTCTGGCCCGCCGGGGCGTGCCCGGTGACGGTCTTCTCGACCTGTAACGGCGCCTCGCCGTACCAGCCGGCGTCGATGGTGTGATCGTTCTCGCCCGGCCCGCCGACTGTGACGGACGCCCGTCCGGTGGACACGTTCGGGTTGGAGTCGTTGAGGGAGTTCGTGCCGCCGTTGCCGGCGCTGGCCGAGATCGAGACCTGCTTGCGTTGTCCGCTGGAGTTGGTCCCAGGTCAGACCGATGAAACCGGGATGGCCGGCATTCGGACCCCGGAACTGGACCAGACCGCTGCCTTGCGGGAAGACGACAACGTAGTCGGCGTTGGGGACGAAGTTGACGGTGTCATGCCCGCGCGCAGTCGACATTCTGTAGGTCGGGCTCGTCGGAGCGGAAGTAGTAGGTACCTGGCTGGCCGTCGAGCGTCGCCGTCGTGGTCTCGCCGATCTTGCACACCGGTGTGTCCGGTGCTGGCCGGGTCGGCTGTCCACAGCTGGACCGGGGCGCCGTTGATCGCCGGTTCGTCAGGGTCCTGGCGTCCGTTGTGGTCGGCGTCCAGCCAGACCCGGTTGCCGATCTCCACGGGCGCCGCGACGCCCAGCAGCGCGGTGGAACCCAGGCCGCCGCCCTTCTGGAAGGTGCTCGACTGGTTGTTCTGGTCGCCGACGACCTGGTCGAATCCGCGGGTGGCCACTCCGGTGTTCTGGTCGAACCACATGAGGCCGTTGCGGTTGATGCCGCTGTAGGGGTCCATGGCCGAGGAGGCGATCTCGTCGACGCCGGGGTAGGTGACCACCGAGCCGAGCGTGTTCTCGTTGTGGTTGCCGCCGGTCCCCTGGTCGCGCCGATCATTGAGGAACTCGCCGCCGCCGGGACCCTCACCGTTGCTGAACGTGGGGTTCTGGGTCGGCGTGCCAGCCGCAGCGGTGCGCTGGGGCCGCGCTCCGACCTGTCCCTTGCACTCCAGCACGAAGTTCTGGCCGGTCGCGCCCGGGCAGCCGGAGGGCACGCCCGGCCACGGTCGCCGTTGGCGCGGCGATCAGCGTGTCGCCGTTGGAGATGGACTCCCAGTAGCGTCCGGTCGTAACGGTCGAGGTCGCGGCGAAGTTGCGGTTGCCGCTCTGCATGGCACTGCGGTCGGTGAAGCCCGAGGATCATGTAGCCGTCGATGTCGAAGGTGATGCCCGACAGCACCGGCTGCGGGTACGACCTGTTCCCAGCCCGTGCCGTAGCCGCATCCGCCGGGCAGGCCAACGGTGCCGCCGCCGGTCTGGACGGCGCTGTTGAACGGGTCGTCGGTGTCGACCGCGGCGCCCGAGGAGTTCCAGGACCAGCTGTTGGTCCAGGTGTTCCACCGGTTGATCTGCGGGAACGATGCGTCAATGTTCGGCGAGCCGGCACTGGGTTGCCCGTTGTTGCAGGTGGTGCGCGGCTCGTCAGGTCGCCGCCCCGGGTCGGCCAGTTCTCCATGTTGGAGCCCTTGGCGTATCCCAGGTCGACGGTGATCTCGGGACGCCAGGTAGCGGTGGCCCGCCCACCGCGCACGACGCTATCGACCGCATCCTCGAGGGGGATCGACACGACGTAGGCCTTCAGGCCGACGGATGACGCCGCTTGGCCAGGTCGGCCGCCGGTGTCCACATACCCGAGATAGAGCCGGCCCTTGTAGGTGGACAGCGCCCAGAGCTGCTGGTTGTCACGCCGACCGGGGTCGGGATCTTCACCGCGTATCCAGGGGTCGCGCCCGGATCGTCGAGCGGCAGGGGAATGCCGTAGATCGACTTGTCGTGCAGGTTCGCGATGAACATGGCCCGGCCGTCCAGCGAGGTGGCCATGCCACCGATGCCGACTTCTGCCGACTTGGTGAAGCCGTCGAGGTCCTTGGCGGGGGTCTTGTGGTCGGAAAGCCCCCTGTCGGTGTTGGTCGCGATCGTGCCCAGGTCGACCTTGCTGGCACCCGCGTCCGCCACGTTGAGGTCCTGCACGTTGAACCACACCGAAGGCGGCCGGGGTCGAGGAATTCAGGGTTCCGTCCGCGTTCAGGACGTCGTTGACCCGGTAGATGTTGCCGAGCGCCCGGGAGCCGCCCACTCCACCGAGACCGGACATCCGCTTCACCACCGGCGAAGCCAGCATCACGTTGCCGTTGCGGATGTACGAGGTGCCCCAGATCGCCCCGACCTGGCCGAAGGTGGCCAGGGTGACCCGGTTGAACGGCCAGGCGGGGTCCTCGGCTGCGCCGTAGTCCGACCACGGTTGCGCCACCAGCGCGGCATCGGTGCCCAGGGTGTTCGCGTTGCTCGGGTCCCCGGCGTACTCGATGGCCGTGGCGATCGGTGCGTCCCCCTGGATCACCTGGTCGGGGATGACCAGGCCGAGGTCGACGTGCGCGGCTTCCGGCGTGCCGAGCTCGGTGAACTGCACCGATGTGTCGTTTTCACCCTTTGAGTTGGCAGGTATCGCTGTCTGCGCGGCGAAGCCGGGCTGATAGACGCTGGGGTCCCAACCGGAGAACTGCACACGCAGGTAATTGGACTTCGCCCCACTGACGTTGATCGTGTAGGTCGCCGTCGGAGCCGCTGGTGGCTGTTCCGACCCTGTCACCGTCGGCGTCGTAGGCCGTCGCGGTGACGCCGCCGATCGGTCGGTTGCGGGGCTCGCCGGTGGCGGCGTTGCCCGTGGTGTAGAAACCGGTGCTGCCGAAGTCCTGGAAGACGACGCCCTTGACCGTGCCGTTGACCGACCGTGCCGTTGGCCGCGGCGGCGGTTGACGCAGGGACCGAGGCGTTACCTACTCTGCCGCCGACGCCCAGTGTCAGCGCGCCGACGGTCAGAACCAGCGAGACCGTCGCGGCGACGAGTCGCCGCGCCGCCGCGCGACGCTCAGGCTCGGTTGGGCCACAGGCATCACCTAAGCGTCTCGGGCAAAACAGAACGGACCGGCGCCAACTTATGCTCGACAGGACACACAGAGTGTTAACCCGCTGTGAGTAAAACGCAAATGTTCGATCGCGAAGCGATGAGATTCGACGATCTGTGGTCCGCGTGCGAACTCACCCCACGGGGAAGCGACCCATTGGCGGTTTTCTCGGCCCTATGCTTGACGAGGTGTCGCCCCGCCCCTCGTTCCTCGTCGTGGCGGTCCTCTGCGCGCTCGGTGCCATCGGCCTGCTGGGAACGACTGGTTGCTCTCCGGAGCGGGCGAGCGCCGCGAGTTCCATGCTGGTCAGGGTTCCCCAGGACGCTCAGACCCTTGAGCAGGCCGCTGCCAAGGTTTCCAAGGGTGGCACGATCCTCCTCGCACCCGGGCACTACTCCGAACAACTGGAGATCAACACTCCCGACGTGACGGTCCGCGGCGAAGATCGCAATGGAACCGTCATCGACGGCGGAGGAATCCGACCCTACGCCGTGGTCGTGATCGCCGACGGGGTGCGGGTGGAGAACCTGACGGTCACCGGCGCCACGTTCTACGGCGTGCTGTTCACCGGCCTGCACGACGCGAACGGCCCGTCGGCGGAGTCGGCGGGAAATTACCAGCCCTGGGACCCAACTAAGTTTCCACCGCTGCAGCGTTTCCGGGTCGACCACGTCACCGCCTACAACAACGGCCTGTACGGGATCTACTCGTTCGACTCCCGCCATGGCGTGATCAGCGACTCCTACGCCTCCGGTTCCGCGGACAGCGGAATCTACGTGGGTCAGTGCACCGCAGTGCGACATCCTGGTCAGCGGAAACATCGCCGAGCGCAACGCCGTCGGGTTCGAGGACGCCAACGCCTCCGACTCGCTGGTGCATCACCGGCAATCGGTTCTCCGGACAACCGGGTGGGGCTGACGCTGCTGTCCAGCTATCAGGAGGCGTTCACCCCGCAGCACGCGAACTCCGTCGTCGGGAACCTCATCAGCGACAACGACGACGGCCGACGCCCCCGCCCAGGCCGACGGCGGGTTCGCCACCGGGATCGGCATCAGCGGCGGGCAGCGAACACGATCGACCGCAACCGGATCACCGGACACCAGCGGGCCGGCGTGGCTGATGACCAACACCGAGGATCTGCCGGCGCAGGGGAACTCGTTCTCCGGCAACGTCTTCGACAACAATCGGGTCGACGTGGCCAACGTGTCGGCGGCGCGGACCCCGGCGGTGGGCAACTGCGCAGCGATGCCGCAGACGACTGCGCCGGTGGCGCTGCTCGCCGCAGTTGCGGGCCGCCTGCTCCGGCCGCCGACCGCGAGGCAGGCCGCGCAGACCGCGCTGGCCGGCCCGGAGGCGCCACCGGGCGTGAGCTTCAAGAAGGTCACACCGCCCCCGGACCAGCCCAACATGCCTGTCGCCGGCGTCCAGCAGCCGGAACCGTTGCCCGCCTCGGTACCATGCCAGACCTGTCCGCCGTCACCGCTCCCGACGCGGACCTGCTGGCGACCTCGGCAGGCCGTCAAGTGATCGCCATTCGGTCGCGCCGGCTGGCAGGCGCGGTGATGCTTGCGCTGCTGGTGGTCATGGGGTGCCGGATGCTCGCAGCGGGTCGGCGCCGCAGCCGCGGGCGGTCAACACGGAGGAGAGCCAGCTGCTGGCCACCGTACGATTCAACAACTTCGACGCCGGCTCCCGACCGTTCGCCACCACTGTCACCGAGAACGCCACCCAGCTGCACCTGAAGGGCTGGATCGACTACGGCTCGCATATCGGATACGCGGCAGGTGACCGGCTCGTCGTTCACCGCAGGCGTTGCTGTGGAACGGCACGACCGTCGGCGTGCACGACAGTCGCGCCCGACGCGGACGGGAACCCCGTGCTGCCGATCCTCGACCCGGCGGACCAGGCGTGGATCAGCCATCCCCTGGACGCCTCCTCGTCCCGGCTCGACGCTCTGCTGATCACCCTCGGCGGGCTGGGCAGCGACCGCCCGGACAACCCCGTCCTGCTGCAGCAGGCCGGCGCCATGTGGCTGCGCACCGACACCGTCGACGGCACCCCGGTCACCGTCTTCGCCGCCCCGCCGAGTGACAAACCGCTCGACGGTACGACGAAGGTCACCGCCGACACCTCGCCGCTGCGCCTCTGGGTCGACGCCGTCGCTCTGCTCCGGCGCGCCGAGGTCCGCCTCGGGTCCGACTGGGTCACGGCCGACTTCCCGGACGCCGCCGCGCCGCGACTGACCCTGCCGAAGACCTCGGGATGACCGAGCCCCCGCAGGCCGAGTCGCCCGGCGTCAGCCGGCGAAGATTGTTGCTGGGCACCGGCGGCGGAGTGCTCGCCGCGGGTGCGGCCGGGGTCGGCGGCTACGCGATCGGTCGGGCCACCGCACCGGAGCGGATCACGGCGGTGCGCACACCGAACCCGGTGCCGTCCGCCGGCGTCCATCAGGCCGGGGTCACCCGGCCGGCCACCCCCCAATCCTCCGCCCTGGTGGCCGTTGCTGATCTGGATCTGACCCCAGCGACGGTGTCCGTCTCGCTGGCCGCGCTCGGGGAGGAGATCGCCCGGGTCACCGATGCGAACGACCCCGACCTGGCGTTGACCCCGGACGGGCCCCGCGACCTGACCGTGACCGTCGGGCTCGGTGCCGATGCGCTGGCCGCCGGCAGCCATCCGGATCTGGCGAAAGCGGTACAAATGCCCCGGTTTGCCGGTGACGCCGCGCTGCCGGCCAGCAGACTCGGCGGCGACCTGCTGATCACCGTGAACGGAAGCGACCCCACAGTCCTCGAGCCGGTGCTGTCTCGGCTGGTCGGGACACTCGCGGGATACCGGCTGCGGTGGTCCGACTACGGCTACCGAGGGCCGGCCGACCAGGGGGTCACCCGGAACCCGTTCGGCTACTTCGACGGCATCATCGTTCCCCGCACGCCGGCGGACCAGGACGCCGACGTCTGGATCGGCGATGGACCGCTGGCCGGCGGCACCATCTGCGTGGTCAGGCGGTTCCGGCTGAACACCGAGCACTTCCGGGCGCTCGAACCCGCCGCCCAGGACCGGGTGATCGGTCGGCACCGGCAGGATGGCTCGCCGCTGTCGGGCGGCGGCCGGTTCGACCAGATCGACCTGGATGCCAAGACGGACACCGGCGACCTCATGGTGCCGGCGCGTGCGCACGCCCGGGCCGCGCACCCGTCCTTCACCGGAAGTCGACTGATGTTGCGCCGCAGCTACAACTACCGCGCCACGGCCGACGATCACGGGCACCTGTTCATCAGCTACCAGAACGACGTCGGGGCGTTCGCCAAGACCCAAGTGCGGCTGGACGAGGTCGACGATCTGATGAAATACGCCACCCCGACAGCGACTGCGGCGTTCGCGGTGCTGCCGGGCACCGTCGACGCCGCTGGTGCCGCGCGGCCGCTGGGCAGCACGTTGTTCTGACCGGTCAATCGGTCAATAGCGCCTTGCCGAACCAGTCCCCCGCGGCCGAGACGCCCGGCGGGATGGCCCAGACCCCGCCGCCGATGTGCGCGATGTACTCGTTCAGCAGGTCGGACTGGCCGAGCCGGGTCTGCAGCACCTTGAACTGGGCGTGCGGGTCCTTCTGGAAGGCGATGAAGAACAGCCCGGCGGCCAGCTTGCCGGTCACCGGGTCCTGGCCGTCGGTGTAGTTGTAGCCGCGGCGCAGGATCCGGATGCCGCCGTTCTCCTCGGGCGAGGCCAGCCGGACGTGGGAGTGGACGTCGATCACCGGATCACCCGTCGGCGTCCTTGGCGGCGAAGTCGATCGGGGTGAACTCCTCGCCACCGGTGAGCGGCGCGCCGGAGGTCTTCGCCCGGCCGAAGATCTTCTCCTGGTCGCCGAGAGCGGGTCGACGTCCCAGGGCTCGATCTCCATCCGGATCTTGCGGGCCACCAGGTAGATGCCGCCGCGCATCCAGGCCTGGTCGGTCTCGTCGGCCGACCCAGACATGGTCGTCGATCGCGGCGGTGTCGTCGGCGTGGATGTTGTTGGTGCCGTCCTTGAAGCCCATCAGGTTGCGCGGCGTGGTCTGGCCGGCGCCGGTGGCCGACGCTCGGCCGAAACCGAGCTGCGACCAGCGCAGCACGGCCGTGCCCCGGGCCGCCCGGACGAGGTTGCGGATCGCGTGGAAGACCACCTGCGGGTCGTCGGCGCAGGCCTGGATGCACAGGTCGCCGCCGCTGATGTCCTCGCGCATCACCGCGTCGCCCGGGAATCGTGCCCAACGGCTGCAGCGCGGCCGGCATCTGGTCGGCCAGCCCGAACCGGTCGTCGAACAGCGAGGCGCCGAAGCCGACGGTGATGGTCAGCGAGTACGGACCGAGGTCCTCCGCCTCGCCGGTGTCCAGCGGCGCCTGTTCGTCGGCGGGTGCGGCGTCGGACTGACCGGCAGTCCCTGCGGTGAACCGGGACGCCATCGCCGCCCACCGGCCCAGCATCCTGGCCAGTTCCTCGTCGTCGGTGGTGGTGACGTCCAGCGCGGCGAACATCAGCCGCTCCTGCTGGGCGGTGGTGACCCCGGCCTGGTGGTCGCCGTAGAACGGGACCACCGCCGCCGCCCTGGTGGTGTCCGTGGTCCCGGCCGCCGGAGGTGCAGCCTGGCGGTCGGCGTCGCGCCGCCCGTCCCGGTCGCCGTCGCGGTCGATCCGCCGGCCGACGACGGCGCGGGTTCCGCCGCCGCATCCCGACTCCGTCCCAGGACCAGGCCACCGGTGACGCCGACGGCAACGCCGGCGGCGGCCAACCCGGCGCCGCCCAGGAACCGCCGCCGGGTCGGGTTCGTCGGACCGTCACCCGGGCCGGCGGGGAGGGCACGTCGCGGATCGGCGGGATCCGACGGCGTGTTCTCCCCCGACGGCGCGGCTGCGGAGGGCGGGACAGAACTCATCGGCCATTCTGTCTCGGGTCAGGCGTTGGCGATCTTGGCGCTGACGTCGGACAGCGGCTCGATGACCGCCAGCAGCGCCGTCCGTCAGCTTCTTGGTGTCGCGTGGGTCAGGTCGACGTAGAGCACGAAGCCGCCGAGCGCCGACGGGTCCTGGTAGGTGTCGAGCAGCGCGGTCAGGGCGTCGAACTTCGTCGCGATCGTCGGCACCACCGTCGGGTCGATCTCGTTCAGCGCCGGCTTCAGCGCCGCGAAGGCCTGCTGCGAGCCCTCGACGTTGGCGGCGAAGTCGAGCAGGTCGATGTGCGAGTACCGCTCCTCCTCGCCGGTGATCTTGGACGTCTGCACCTCGCCGAGCAGCGCGACTGCGCCGTTGGCCACCTCGTCCGGCTGGTAGCGGTCCTTGGCGCGCGTTGTTCCGGGTGTTGGTACCGAGCTGCTGTGCGCGCTTCTGCAGGTCCTCGACGTCGGTCACCAGCTTGTCGGCCAGCTGTCGATGCCCTTCGGTCGTCTTCTTCTCGAACAGCGCCTGCTCGATCGGGTGGAACCCGGTCCAGTCCGTCGGCCGGCACGTCGCCGACTCGCGGGCGTCGATCGCCGGGTCGAGGTCGCCGAACGACTCGGCCACCGGCTCGATCCGCTCGTAGGACGGCCGGGCCTGCGGCGTAGGCCGTCTGCGCCGCCTCCAGGTCGCCCGCCTTGATCGCCGCGACCAGCGGCTCGACCGCCTCGACCAGGAGAGCCGGTCTGCAGGTCGACGTAGTCGGCGTAGTCGACCGTCGCCTGCTGCAGCAGGTCGGCGACGTCGCCGTCGAGGCCGCGGCGGCCTCGCCGGTGACGGTGAACGGCGACCCGTTCGGTGCTGGCACCGGGGCAGTAGACCTCGTAGGAGCCGCCGTCCAGCTTGACCGAGAAGGTGTCGTCGAACCCGGGGGCCAGGTTCTCCCGCTCGCCGCGGATCCGCTGGTCGGAGAGCAGCTCGACCTCGGTGACACCGGCGGCGTCCTGGTTGATCACGTGGAAGGTGACCGCACCGGCCGGCGACCGTGTTCGGGGTCGCGACGCAGCCGTTCGCCTCGGTGATGACGATCTGCACCGTGCCCGGGGTGGCGGCACCACCGGACGACCCGCCCGTCGAGACGTCCGTCGCCCCAGCGGAACTGGCCGCGGCGTGGGACGCGGCCGAGCTCGGCGAACTGGCCGCCGGGGTGGAGCTGCCACAGGCCGAGACGGCCAGCGTCAGGCCGACGGCCGCGGCGGTCACCGCGGCACGGCGGATGGAAACACTTGTCATGACTGAACTCTCCTGGGATCGGCGCTCGGATCGGGCGCGGTCGAAGGCAGCGAATGAGTGGATTGC